>CAWDSC010000017.1:0-7799 GCA_963804925.1 uncultured Chloroflexia bacterium | reverse complement strand
TACCTCGTCGGTCAGATCATCACCGTGATGGTGGCGCTTGCATTTGGAAGCTACGCTGGCGAGCTGTTCTTCGGCGAAGGCGTGACCGAACAGGCGACGAAGCTGCTGGCACTGGCAATTATCGTCGCCATGGCGCTGCTCAATCTCGAAGCAAATCGGGCCAATGTTTCCAGGGTGCAATCGGCGATTGTTTGGGCAGTCGTCACACTTCTGGGAGGATTTGCGGTCATCATGCTCCGCAACGCCGACTGGTCGCTGCTCTCTCCTGATGGTTATCCAGGCGTCAGCTCGATTATCTCGAGTGTCGCCCTGACCTTCTTCTCGTTCCTGGGATTTGCCATCGTGGCGTTTTCAGCGGGGAATCTGAAAAATCCAAAAAAGGATCTCCCCCGGGCGATGTACCTTTCAATTGCGATCACTACGGCGATCTATGTGGCGGTTGCCCTCGGCGTGTATGGCATGCTCCCCTTGCCCGAGGTAATCGCGGCAGGCGATACCGCGATTGCCAAGGCCGTCGAGCCGATTCTCGGCAGCGCCGGATTTATCATCATGACGATTACGGCGAGTTTTTCGACCTCGTCCGCGGTGAACTCTCAATTCTTCGCCACGACCGGCGTTGTTTCATATCTGGCAAAGATCGGCCAGATACCCCGGATCTTTGGGAGACAGTCGGGCAAGAATGGAAACCTGGGGACTGCGCTTTCAACCGTACTGGTGTGCATTCTCACGATGTTCTTCGACCTGTCGGCGGTCGCTTCGATCGGTAGCGTGGTCGCACTGATCATCTTCATCATGGTGGGTATCGCGCATCTAAAGCTGATTGCTGAAACCGGTGCGAACCGACTCCTGGTTTACCTTTCAATCATCACTTGCGCCATCACACTCCTCGCTTTTTGCATCGATACATTGCCAGATGAGCCAGAAACGGCTGTCGCGTTAGTCGTCTTCTTGGTGGCCGCGGTGGTCGTCGATCGTTTTTGGAGGCGAATTCCATATCTGCGCAATGAAGATCAACCGGCCGTAGCTCCCCCCGGCGACAACTAGCCGACCTCTTGACTGCAATCGAGTTTGCGTTCAAAACTCGCTGAGGAATCGACCGTGGAATGAGCGAGTTGCTCCGCCTCGACATTGCACGTCGAACTCGATGGGAACGGGCTATGCCAGTCCCGCCATGCCAGACGGTCACCCTTAGAAACTAAATCAGTGCTTCTGAGTGCATCGTGACGCATCCGTGACAGATGTTTGACCTGTCACGGACCGCTGCTTTCTAATGGAGTGTTATCTCGGGTGGTGCCAAGGGGCGGACTCGAACCGCCGACCGCACGATTTTCAGTCGTGAGCTCTACCAGCTGAGCTACCTTGGCGAGCGAGAATAAGGGAACCGCGGAGACTTCCGGGCTGGTGGGCGATAGAGGGTTCGAACCTCTGACATCCACGGTGTAAACGTGGCGCTCTACCAGCTGAGCTAATCGCCCGCTGTCTGTTCCGGTGCCCAGGAAAGGATTTGAACCTTCACTCCCTTGCGGGAACTAGCCCCTCAAGCTAGCGCGTCTGCCGTTTCGCCACCTGGGCCCGCACCTTCCGGCGCGCCGGGCGATTATAGGATGCCCGTTGCCGCGTCGTCAATGCGGTTTCTCGTGATTTACTGGACGATCGGGAGCGTCATCAGCGCGTGGGGGACAATGGCGGCGCGAGCTGGCTTGCCCGTGATCTGAAGCGCCATTTCCAGCGCCGATTCGATCGATTCCGCTGTGCCAAACCCCATCTGCCGCGCGATTTCCGGTTGCTCCATGCCAACGACAATAACGGTAATAGTCGCCAACACGTTCGCAACGATGTACGCCCGCTGCTCGCCCGGGCGAATTCCGTCTCGCTTGATCCGCTTCACGATCTCGGCTGGCGTTTCCCCGGTTGCCATAGACGTATAGAACCGGCGCTCACCCACGCCTTCGCCAGCGCCTTCAGGACAGGTCGCAGGAAGAATGATGACCCCGCCTGGCCGGACGACCGGCGTTGGGGCGTACTGCAAATAGGTCGCCGCCCGGCTCGCCTGATAGAGATTGGCGTCTTTCGGAGCGCCGACACCCGCGATCGCGATGTCGACCTGCTGAGCGAGGGGAGCTGTGGCGATTGCCCGGGCGGTCACGGCAAGCGCATCTTGCACCTCTTCAGGAGCGCCGTAGGCGATGGCGACGATCTGACCTTCATCGTCGAGCACGCAATTCGCGACGAAGGCGACGTTGGCGGTGCGGGCGACAGCGCGAACCGCTTGCTGAAACGGATTGGTTTCCAGTTCGGCGAGGCGGACGCCGGGACGGTCAAGCATTGCGGGGCCGTGCGTCGCCACGATGACCTCTTCCGAGGCGCAACCAATCGCGACCGTTTTGCCGCCGCCACTGAAACCGGCGTACTGGTGTGGCTCAACCCGCCCTGTCGAAATCAGGATGCCTGCTTCGATTGCCTCGCGATTGATGCGGAAGACGAGTCCATCGACCGGCTCGGGCAACGTGGCCAGCCCATCGTCGTTCGCTGCGTCATGATCGACTACCCGGTAGCGATCGACGATGGCATCGCCCAGCTTCGCTCGCTTCTCAGCATCGGTGCTGGCGCGGTGCGTGCCGACGGCAACGAGAATGGTGATCGCTTCGTCGGGTAATCCCGCCGCATGCAACTCGTCGAGCATCGGCGGCACGAGGAGATGATCGGGGCAATCGCGGGTGGCGTCGGTCACCGCGATGACGGCGCTCTTCTTTCCTGCGGCCAGCATTCGAAGCGGCTTTGTGCCGATCGGTTTTGAAATCGATTCGCGCGCTGCGGCGGCAGGATCAGCGAGCCTCGGCAGTTGATTGGCCTGGACGACAGAGAACCCTATGCCGTCGACATATGGGACATCGACGCTCTCCGTGCCAAGCGGTATCGTCGCAACCGATGAACCAGCGCCAGAAGTTGCCATTCTCTTCTCTCACAAAACCGGGTAATTGGGCGAAAATACCGAAGGAAGACAATGCTATCATCCATTACCGAGATAGAGATGCGCAGGTGACCGGGCGGCTTGCCTACATGCACCACGACGCTACCAACTGCGAGGAGAGGTCGGACACGATGGCCAGCGGACGGCGAAAGGTAACGGTAGTCGGAGCGGGAATGGTCGGCGGCACGGCGGCGCAGATTCTGGCGCAGAAAGATTACGCCGATGTCGTGCTTGTCGATATCGTGGAAGGGTTGCCGCAGGGCAAGTCGCTTGATTTGATGCAGGCGGGGCCACTGTTTGGCTACGACACGAAGCTCACCGGAGCCAATAGCTACGATGAGACCGCAGATTCAGACGTCGTGGTGATCACCTCAGGCATTGCCCGAAAGCCAGGCATGAGCCGAGACGACTTGCTCAAAACCAATATGGGCATCGTCCGCTCGGTCACCGAACAGATCGTCAGTGTCTCGCCAAACGCAGTGATCATCGTCGTTTCGAATCCACTCGACGCCATGTGCCACGTGGCGTTTGACGCGGCCGGATTTCCCCGTGAGCGGGTGATTGGCATGGCGGGTGTGCTCGATTCCGCTCGCTTCCGCACCTTCATCGCGATGGAGCTGGATGTCTCCGTTCAGGATGTGAGCGCGTTCGTGCTCGGCGGGCATGGCGACACGATGGTGCCGTTGTCGCGCTATTCGACGGTCGCCGGGATTCCGATCACCGAGCTGTTGTCTGCCGACCGAGTGAAGGCGCTTGAAGAGCGAACGGCAAATGGCGGCGCGGAGATCATCGGACTGCTGAAAACCGGCTCCGCCTACTACGCGCCGGGAACTTCGGTCGTGGAAATGGTTGACGCCATTTTGCTAGACAAGAACCGCGTTCTCCCCTGCAGCATCTATCTTGAAGGTGAGTACGGCATCAATGATACCTACGTCGGTGTGCCGATCAAGCTTGGGGCGAATGGAATGGAGCAAATCCTGACGCTCAATCTGACGGACGCCGAAAACGCGGCTCTCAAGAAATCCGCATCGGCCGTTCAGGATCTGATTGCGGCCATGGAGCGGATCAAGAGCGAAGCATAGCGGCGATTCCGCGGCTGATTCGGGAATTCCGTTCCGGGAAGTCGATCTCCTGGAGCGGAATTTCTCATTTAGTGATGCGCCGTCGCTTGGCAATTCGACAACGGTTCGTGACGGCGGCACTATATGTGCGTAGATTCGCTCTGGCAGGCGCGTCGGTCTGGCCGGTCACTGATACAGTCGCAATCATGACCGAGGCGCTATTGAACGTATTCCAGGAAGAAGTCCTGAGATAGGGCAATTGCATGCGACTGAGAAATTCAAACATGAAAAAAGCTGCGTTCGGGGTGGGGCTGGTTGGCAGCGCCGTGAATGCGAAAGCCATGTGGGATGTCGTTCGCGAGATCAGTTTCGAGCAGGTTAGTGGAGTCGCCTCCCTTCCTCCGAAAATGCTGGTACTGGCGGCGAGTACGCCTGAAGCGGAACGCATTGCGAGATTGTTGATCGGATCGGACGACCTGACCGGGGTTGGCTTTGGGGCGCTCGATACGGATGTCTGGAATCTTGCAGCGTACGACGTCATTTTCGTGCATGAGTCATCACCCGCCGCAACGTCGAAGCGCTTGCGCGAGCGAGCGAAAAATGATGAATACGCCGCGAAGATTTTCGTCTCCTCGGTTATTCCATTCGACCGGGCGGAGGCAGATCGCATGCGCAATCTGATGGCGGAGGGGATAGGGGACCGCGCCATGGCCTTTGCGCGAGCTTACCCGGTGTTCCGGCCTACGGTGATTGCCCGGTTGATCAGCGAAACTGCGATCGCGAACGCCGAATTTTCGTTCGTGGCAAATATTCCATCCCTGATTCCGGTGATCGGCAACGCCATGACGATCGGTGCGGACATGATCGTGCTGACCAAAAACCAGATGATGATGGTGTATAAGATCGCCGCGTCGAGCGGACGCTCGTTGGACAATCAGAATGCGATCATCACGGAAATGATCCCGGTGGTCGGCCAGGGAATGATCTGGCGAACCGTTGCACGTGAGGCAACATCGTTTCTGCCGTTCGCAGCAGGAACAATTCCGAAGATCGCTATCTCGTTTACCGGCACCTATGCGCTGGGACGGGCGGCTGAATACTACTACCGTGTCGGCAAGCGGCCATCTCGCACCATGCAGCAGGATTTTTATCGTCAGGCGCGAGGACTGCTCGTCAAGTTGCCGTTCGCTGACAGGCTTCCCGCTGCCAGGGCGATTCAGCCCGGCCCGGAAGACGAACCGCTGGCCGCGACAGGTTCCTAGCCAATTTTCATTCATAAACGCCCGGTATCGCCGGGCGTTTATGCTTTTAAGGACTTAGTCCCAATTCCTAGCGCGTTCGACCGCGCGAAGCCATCGCGCGTAGCGGACGTCGCGATCATCGGCGGTGATTCGCGGTTCGAATCGTTGCTCTTCGCGCCAGATCTTCCCGATTTGCTCAAGTGACGACCAGATGCTGGCGCCGAGTCCTGCAAGATAGGCTGCGCCGAGTGCCGTAGTTTCGACTTGCTCGGGCCGGACGACCGGTACGCCGAGGAGGTCTGCCTGGAGCTGCAGCAGGAGATCGTTGTTCGATGCGCCGCCGTCGACGCGAAGCTCGGTGAGGGGCGTGCCGCTATCGCTCTCCATTGCATCCGCAACATCGCGCACCTGAAAACAGATCGCTTCGAGCGCGGCACGCGCGATATGCGCTTTGGTGGTTCCGCGGGTGAGCCCGACGATCGTGCCCCGGGCGTTCGGATCCCAGTAGGGAGCGCCGAGGCCGGTCAGCGCCGGAACGAAATAGACGCCGCCGGTGTCGGGAACTGACGCGGCGAGCGCTTCGACATCCGCCGCCTTTTCAATCAGCCCAAGACCGTCCCGCAACCAGCCGATCGCCGCGCCTGTGACGAAGATCGCCCCTTCGAGGGCATAGTTCACGCTGCCTCCGATGCTCCAGGCGATGGTCGTCAGTAGCCGGTTCTTCGAGAGGGACGCCTGCTCCCCTGTTTGCATGAGCAGAAATGAGCCGGTCCCATACGTGTTTTTCATCTGTCCGGGCGAGAAGCAGGCCTGGCCGAAGAGTGCCGATTGCTGATCCCCGGCAATACCGCAAATGGGTATTTCCGCGCCAAAGACTATCGCCATCTGTCATTGCAAGCTTGCCGCTGCTTTCCACGACGTCCGGAAGCAGTTGCGTGGGAATCGCGAGATCGTCGAGAAGGGGTTTGGACCATTCGCATTGATGGATGTCGAAGAGCATCGTCCGACTGGCGTTGCCAATCTCCGTGATGTGGCTCGCTCCTCCGGTCAATCGCGCAACCAGCCAGGAGTCGACCGTCCCGAAGCAGAGTTCGCCTGCTTCAGCCCGTGCCCGGAACTCAGGATTTTGGTCGAGCAGCCAGGCCAATTTCGTGGCTGAGAAATAGGCATCGGGAACCAATCCGGTGATGCGCGCGTAATCAGCGGTCATGTTCCGGGAAGCGATGGCGTCGATCATCGGCGCGGTTTGACGGCTCTGCCAGACGATGGCGGGCGCGACAGGCTCAAGGGTTTGGCGATCCCAGAGAATCGTCGTCTCGCGCTGGTTCGTGATGCCGATCGCTGTGATATCCGTGAGCTTGAGGCCGGCGCGGGCGATCGCATCGTGCGCGACCTGGCGAGTGGTTTCCCAGAGATTCATCGCATTCTGGTTGACCCACCCAGGGTGCGGGTAGATCATTTCTACGGGAGTCTGGGCGGAGGCGAGAATCGACCCTTCTGATGAGACGATCACTGCCCGGCTCGATGTCGTTCCCTGGTCGATCGCCATGACTGCGTTGCTCACGCGTCGTCACCCCCTCGCGCAATGACTGCCTGGTCAGGCAGAATCTCCCATGAGTATATGAGGTCGATCGGTCGGCTCCATGGTTGCCTGGAGGAATGACATGCGCGATGTGCGACGAGTGGTATTGACGGGTTTCAGTGGATCAGGCAAGAGCACGGTGGCGCTCCTCCTCTCGGCCCGGCTTGGCTGGCATCCGGTCGACAACGACATCGACATCGAAATCGAAACGGGCAAGACGATTCCCGAGATCTTCGCGATCGACGGTGAATCGGCGTTCCGAGTGCTTGAGCGGGAGCATCTTGAGCGCGCGCTGCAGCTGGATCGCGTCGTCATCGCCACTGGCGGTGGGGCAGTCGCGAACGACGAAGTCTGGAGCGAAAAGCTCCTGCGCCGTCCCGGCACACTCGTGGTGACGCTCGACGCCCGTCCTGAGGTCGTTTTTTCGCGCTTAAGCGACCAGGCCGCGAATGACGATCCCAGCGCGGTGCGGCCAATGCTGGCCGGGAATGATCCCCTCGGCCGCATCCAGAAGCTCAAGATCGACCGCCAGGATTACTACGACCGCGCCGACATCACCATCGGCGTCGAGCGAATCCCGGCGGAGGACATCGCCAACGAGATTGCTCACATGGTGCGATCGTCTCTCCTGGAGCCGGTGATCACGTTGGAGGCGGCCTCGGGAACGTCGACAATACACATTGGCTCGGGTACGGCGGACTATGCGGGAGAGCTGATCCGTCATCGCTGGCCAAAGGCGCAACGCGCCTGGATCGTCACCGACGAGAACATCGATTCGCTCCATGGAACCTCGCTTGAAACGACGCTCCTTGCCGCCGGGTTGCACCCATTGCGCAAAGCCGTTCCGGCGGGCGAAGGCAGCAAGAGTCTTGAAACGGCTGGCGAGCTCTACGACTGGATGCTCGGCAATGGAGTCGAGCGGGGAGATGTCGTTGTCGCGCTTG
>CAWDSC010000016.1:0-35430 GCA_963804925.1 uncultured Chloroflexia bacterium | reverse complement strand
GAGGGTCAGCGGAGTTGTAACCGCTTGGCGGCGTGGTTTCGTTGACCGTGTAATCGCCATTTTGCAGACCGGAGAAGGTAGTCGACGCTATCGGCGTCATCGTCGCACTGCTCGCCTACGCCATCGATGCTGAAGCAGGCGCCGGTGAGCGGGTTGTTGTTCTCATCGACTGAGAAGATGGAAAGGGAGAAGGTATCGGCGGATGGTTCGGTGACTTCCTCAGTCGGGGTGTCAACCGGCGGCTCGGTGACTTCTTCGGTGGGAGTCTCCTCCGTCACCTCGCCGCCGCCGACGCTCACCTGGACGGTGGCCGAAGCCTGACCGCCGGTGAGATCGACTTGCTGGTTGTCGCCGGCCGGCACGCCATCCGGCGTGCGCGATTCCGTCAGCGTGTAGCTGCCAGGAACGACGCCGCGCGGGAAGGTGATGACGGTCGTGCCATCCTCGCCGTCATCAGCGTCGCATCCCTGCCCGACCAGGCCGTTGCCTTCGACGCTGAAACAGGAGCCCGGAACCGGGGATCCATTCTCATCGACTTTGCTCACGATCAGGGTCTGGTCGACAAGTCCTTCAGCGTTGGTGATCGCACCGCCGTCGTTCGCCTGAACGTGGGCGTAGCCGGAGCCGTCGATCGACACCTGGGTGCTGTCGGTGACATTGCCATCGAGCAGGACCTGCACACCAGTGCCGCCCTGAGCGGAAATGTAGACCTCGTAGCCGCCGTCAGGGGCGGGAACGAACTGGGTGGTGTTGCCGAAATCATCGACTGCCTGCAGCCCGGGGAGGATCGAGCCGCCGGCGATATCGCCGTTTGATTGATTGAAGGAGAAATAAGTTTGCACGCCGTCCGGCACGGTGATCGAAAAATCACCGCCGTCAGGATCGGCGCCCTGCCCGAGCGAGCGATCGATATCGCCGCGCGTCAGAATCCGATAGGCATAGGTTCCGGCCGGAATATCAAACGTTCCGCTCCAGAAGCCTGTCCCATCGTTACTGAGCTGGCTGGCGCCGCAATCTTTGCTCCAGGCGTCGCAGCCGAGCGCGGTCTGGAAATCGCCAACCACGACCACCTGCGCCGGCGAGGGAAATGGGGGCAGGTTGATCTTGTTCGGACTGGCGCTCGGCGTTTGCGACTGCGGAGTCGCTGCCTGCACCGCCGCAAACGGTGTGAGCAATCCCACGAACAGCGCGAGCATGGCCAATAGCCGTGCGAATCGCACCGTCCGTTGTGACGTGATTTCCTTGCCTCCGGCACGCATAACGGTCCTCCCCAGTTCCGGATCAACCCGCACCGGATCTTTCCGGGCGTTCGGCTGATGGAATCGCTGCTTCCGCAGCCGAGCTAGCTCGTACTTTTGCTTGCCTGATAGTGACCGGCGCTTGCCGCGCCGTCGATGACGACCTGTTGCAATCTGTACCGTAACACGGCAACGATGCGCGTCAATCGCCTGGTCACTCTACCCTGGCGCACTCTGAAACGCGGTTCTAGCCTCTTGGGTTTCGCGCACGCACAAAAATATGCCCGGCTCGAACTGAACCGGGCATATCTTCTGAAGTTTCGCCTGCTATGCGCGTCGTCCGCTATCGCTCGCTGGTGATGCCGGCGGCGACGCGAAGCCGTTCGAGCTCAAGCGCGATCGCGATTTGATCGGCGACACAGTGTGCGAGCACGCTCTGCTCTTCCGTCAGCGTAAAGGAAGCGCCGCCCCGGTCGGCGATCAGCGCGCCGTGGAAATGATCTCCGAAGCGAATCGGCAACACGAGAATCGTGGTCGACTCGCGAACGGCATAGTCATTGACATTTGGAAAGCGGCGAGCGTCGCCTCGTCCTTGCCGGGATGCCAGATCGGCAAGCAAGGGGAAGAGCGCCAGCGGCATCTCCTCGGGGAATTCGCTGATCGGCGGACCGAACGTCGCGACCCGATGAGCTGCACCGCGCTGTTCCTCGATTTTCCAGATCGTCACCCGGCGCATATCCAGTGCTTCACCAAGCCGCTCAACAAGGAGCGTCAGGTGCTGCTGGAATGGAATGTCCTGGGCCGTCCAGCGCATGGTCTCGATCATCGTCGAGATTTGCTTTGCCCAGACGACGCGCTCACCGGAGGCGAGATCGATCGCCGCGGGAATCGCATCGAGTTGCGGCGTGCGCCGGCGATACTTTCTTGGCGCGCGCTGAACCATCGGCTTCCACGCCTGCAGATCGCCGGACGTGATGAACGCCATTTTGCCAATGCGCTGAGCCGGCAATGTGCCGCGCCGGACAGCACGAGATACGGTGTGATACGACACACCCTTTAGCCGAGCGGCCTCAGCCATTGTGTAGATGTCGGACCGTGCCACCATTTCCACGGCCTCGATCTGTTCTACATCCTCGCTCATGCTTGCCTCCCTCAAAAACCAAGCTCGCAAGGTGGGCAGTTCTGCCCGCCGAACTCAATGTGCGTGCGATAAACGACGGTCCCACGATCCGCGCCCACCATCCAAGTAAACGGTCAATTCCGCACATTGGATGTGCCAGCCAGGCTATCGCACACTACTGGCAGATTCTAATCTAGCGAATTCATTTTGACACTATTTTCGCAGGAGTAAAGAGGCATCATCCCATCCAATACTTTTGGTCATATCGCCAAGTCGCCAGGCAATCTCGCTGACGCCAATCGATTCGTATGCCTGAATGCGGGGCCGGATTTCATCGATCGAGCCGACAAATGCGAGCTGGGCCACCAATTCAGTAGGAATGAGCTTGCGCGCCGCGGGTAAATCTCCGATGGTTCGCATGTCGCGAAATGCCCCGCCCTGCCGGAGAACCTCCTCTGTTTTCATCACCCTGCCGAACCTCGCCCAGCATTTCTTCCGTGTCGAAACTTTCAGTCGCAATGAGCTTACCCATGCCGGGAAGCGTATAAATCATTGCGATCGCGTCCTTGATATTCTCATAAACTGGATCAGGATCGTCTGTAATGACGATCCTTGGCCGCGCAATGAACGTGAGATCCGCCGGATCACGCCCGGCATCCTGGGCTGATCGCCTCACATCATCAACAATTGTACTGATTCCATGCACTGAGGCAAGGTCATTGAAGATCACACCATCGGCTCTGCGGCCCGCGAGCGCGACAGCTTTTTCTCCCACGGCAGCCAGATAGATCGGAGGAACCGCCTGAATTGGGCCAAAACTTCGTTTCCACCCCTGGACGTGGAATGGTCCGTCTGATTGCGCTTGGTGATCTCCGCTCCACCACTTCCGTAGCAAAAGCATCGTTTCTTCAAGCCGGTCGAGCGGGTGGGACACGTCCATTCCCAGCGCGCGCTCATACCACTCGGTCTGGCCCCGGCCCAGTCCAAGCCGGGCGCGGCCATTGCTGAGCCGGTCAAGCGTGCTGATGGAGGCGGCAATCAAGCTGGGGTGTCGAAAAAAGGGATTGACGACGCTGGTGCCGAGCTTGATGCGCTCGGTTTGCACGGCGACCGCGCTGAGCATCGCCATCGCATCCCAGCCATCCGGGTCTTCACTCACCCAGAAGGTGTCGAACCCGGCTTCATCAGCCCGGCGCGCCGCTTCGATCGTTTTCAGCGCGGTTTGATGGGGATGCTTCGTCGTCGACCAGGAGTGCGGGGTAACGCTGACCGATAACCGCATCATGTTGCTCCAGGTTCCCCGGCCCAGTCCCAGCATTCACGTAGGGGCCGATCTTGTGTCGGCCCGGGTTTCCGAGAACCAATTTGGCTTCTTCACCACGGGAGGGCACAAGACCCTCCCCTACAGAAATGCACGGATATATCGGGGCATTCGTACCCTCTCCCAATGCTGGGAGAGGGTGGCCCTTTAGGACCGGGTGAGGGTATCGCTAATTCGAAGATCGGTAATAGAGGATGATCCCGCCCAGGCGCTCGTCGCCGGTGCGGCTGGCGAAACCTTGCGCGCCGTCGTGCATCGTGTAGGGGTCGCCGCGCTCAAGGGCATCGGCGACCTCTTTCGGCACGACCGTTGCAAACAGGTCGTGCTTCGCGCACACCCAGACGCCGGGATACCCATCCACCGGACGCATCCGGTGACGATCGCGCGGGTGAGTCCGCCCAACTTCGCAAAGCGGATTGGGACCGCTTGTATGCTGTTCTTCCATTGTGCTGCTTCGTGCTCCTTACCAGGAATCGTGGCCACTTACGGATAAAGTATGCCACTCCGCCTCACCTAATAGGGCTTGATCCTGGTGCGCGGGTTCTGAAGCAGTGCGACGGGATCGGGAACCTTGCAGTTCGTCTTGTCGCCGTGAAAAACCTCGATCTTGCCAAACGTGGATGCTGTCGCCAGGGCCGGGGCGTATAGCGCCTCATCACTCAATCCAATCGCAACGGGGAGCACGATCATCGTCTCTCGCGACCAATTCGGCGATTGGTGGATTTCCCTGCCGATCCGGTCGAGCCAGTCCAACCATTCCTCATCAGAGATCTCCGCTGAGCGATCGGCGGCGAACCCATAGAGCAGACCGTATCCCGTTCGCCTGACAAAGTCCTGGTCGCTGGCGGTCCAGGTTTCCATCTTCTCGAATGCGAATGGTCTCTTGTAGACGAGCCGGGCAAAATCGTCAGCTAGATTCGGAAAGTCGAGATCGAGCACCCAGGCGTCAGCCTGCGCCTCCGTCAGCGCGTCGGCCGGCATCACCCGCAGCGCGATCACCCGCGCTTCGAAGCTGCCGCTCCGCCAGAGCCCCGCCGCCAGGTTTGCATCCGGCTTGATCTTCCTTGTGATGGTCTCCATATCGCCATAGCGAACGCCAAGCACCGCCGCATCTGGATTGCGCCGCCCGAAGATGACGGCGATCTTCGGGTCACGGACCGCTTCGAGCTCGGCAAGCACTGCTTCGACGGAATAGCTGACTGGATGAGTCTTCGGCATACCTGATCTCCACAACGCAACATCAGGACGCAACAGAGAAGAGAGTTCCAGTGTATCCCGGGCATATCTTCCAAGATTGAGCCGGTATTGGGGGCATGGTAGGTTTGCCACAGCGGAATTCCGCGAGATTTCCCACCTTCTTACCTGGGATTGACCGATGAATGGAGACCCATGAGCGCCCGCCCGACGATGCAGCAACTCGCAGAGCCACGCTACGATCTGATCGTGATCGGCGCGGGCATCAATGGCGCGGCCATCGCCCGCGATGCCGCGATGCGCGGTCTCAGCGTGCTCGTGCTCGATAAGCACGACATCGCCAGCGGCACGACCAGCTGGTCCACCCGCCTGATTCATGGCGGGCTGCGCTATCTCGAGCATGCCGAGTTTCCGCTGGTGCGCGAATCGCTGCGCGAGCGCGAGCGGCTGCTCCACAACGCTCCCCATCTGGTCGAACCTCTTCCTTTGATTCTGCCGATCTACGAAGGGGCGAAACGAGGCCCGGCGATGATCCGGCTCGGCATGGGTCTGTACGACGTGCTTTCGTTCGATAAATCGCTCGATCGCCACCACATGCTGAGCCGCAAAGAAACGATCCGGCGGCTGCCGGGATTGAACGCGGTCGGACTCAAAGCGTCCGCCCGCTATTACGACGCCCAGATCACCTTCGCCGAGCGGTTGGTCGTTGAGCAGGTCCGCTCGGCGGAGCAACATGGCGCCCGGTTTCGCACCTACTGCAAGGTCGAGCGGATCGTGACCGAAGGCGCGGTCGTTCGCGGCGTCGAAGCGACCGATCTGCGCGACGGGACGTCGGCGGTCTTCAGGGCGAAAACGGTGCTCAATGTCACCGGTCCCTGGGTTGATTGCCTGCTCGATGAGGTTCCGTCGCAATATCGGCCCGATCGCCAGATGGGCGGCACCAAAGGCAGCCACATCGTCGTCGCGCCCTTCAACAGCGCGCCGGTCGAATCGCTCTATGTGGAAGCGAAGTCGGATGGGCGGGCGCTCTTCATCGTTCCCTGGAACGGCAACTATCTGATCGGCACCACCGATCTGCGCTACGACGGCGATCTCGACGATGTCCGCACGAGCGATGATGAGATCGCCTATCTCATCCAGGAAACGAACGCCCTCTTCCCACACGCGAATCTGACGCGAGATCGCCTGCTCTTCTGCTACAGCGGCGTGCGGCCCCTTCCCTACACGCCCGCCGGATCAACCGCCGCGATCACGCGCCAGCATCAGGTGAAAAGCCATGCCCCGCGCCTGATCGGGCTCTGGTCGATCATCGGCGGCAAGCTCACCACCCACCGCCAGCTCGCCGAGGAAGCCGTCGACACGATCTGCGCCGCGATTGGCAGCGATGCGAAATGCGCGACGATCGATGCGCCGTTCCCTGGAGCGGCCGGGATCGCTCCTGAAGCCTACGCCGCCGCGCTCAGGCGGGACGCGCCGTTGCCGATCCAGACCAGCAATCGCCTGGCGGGGCTCTACGGCGCCATGGCCGATGAAATTGTCGCGATCGCGATGCAGGAACCCTCGCTGGCTGAGGTCATCGATGAAACCTCAGGCGCCATCGCCGCCGAGGTGATCTACGGTTTCGAGCGCGAAGGCGCGCTCACGCTCGAAGACCTCCTGATGCGCCGGACGATGCTCGGTCTGAACGCGGAGATGGCGGTCGGCATCGACCGGCGTGCAGTCGGCATCGCCCGGAAGTTCCTCGGCTGGGATGCCACCCGCGCCGACGAAGAACTCGCCGCCTACCACACCCACCTGGAGCGCTTCCGCCCGGCATCGTTGGTCCTTATCCGGTCCTAGAGTACAGGCTGCAGACCGAACGAAATCACCGATATCTCCGCATGTTTCTGTCGTGGCCGACCTCGTGTCGGCCATCCTCGCTGAAACCCAATCTCGCAAGTAATCACCATGGCCGATACAAGATCGGCCACTACGGGTTGGTCGGAGACGATCGTTTTTCCCAGATCGATCCCCACGATTGCTGCGCGTCGGCCCGATCAGCCTCATCGATTCCACCGGCGTACCGGACGCGTTCATATCGTGAGGTGAGATCGGCAATTTCTTGCGCTTCCGCCGGCCAGACGCGGCTCAGTCTTCGCGCGAACTCTGCGGGAGTTTCAAATGGCTTGCGGGGAACGCCGTCTCGCGCGGCAAGCGCTTGCAGGGCCCGGTAGGCGTCGCGCACCGTCGGCGGAGTCGCTCTGAGATCGATTCGCTCGACTCCCGCGCCATGCCTGTTGCGCCGGAAGAGATTGCGCAATTGCGCGGCGGCCAGATCGCGCGACCAGAGACTTTCCCGCTCTTCCTCGCCGTCGTCGCTGACCGTCGCCGGGCGAAAACGTCGCAAGGCCGTAAAAAGAATCAGCACGACAATAGCAACAACAATGATGATCGCGACCACGATCAGGGTGATCCTGACCCAATCGGGCATCGAATCGCCGTTCGATTGGATGATCTCTCGCAACCCGCCATCGGCGATCTGTTGCGGGGGAGTTTTCTGATCCTCCTGCTTATTGATGGCTTTATTCAGCAACCAGATCACCGGATAGAGCAGCACATAGAAGACAAGCGCGAGCGCGAGCACGAGATACGAAAAGAGGGTCAGGACCAGACCGAACACGAATCCCAGAACCGTAAGCAAGCCATTGCCGGCGTCTCCGCCAAGCACGGCGCTTCCGAGAGACGCCAGCAGCACCAGGACGACGGCGAAACCAACCGCGAAGAGGAGCCAGCTTTTGCGCTCAGGCGCGCGCCCTCCCCGCCGGAGCGCCGACCGCCGCGTCTGCTCGACCTGTCCCAGCGCCAGCAGCACCAATCCGCAGATCGCCGCGACTGGCACCGCCAACCGGGCAGCATCCAGCGCGGGTTGGGTGTCGAATCCATTGATAACCGCCGCCAGGAAAAGCCCGGCAGCGAGCATAGCCCACGAACCCTGCACCACCCTGGTCAGACGTTCCGGGAGAAATGGCTCGGGATCGGAGCCATATCCCAACCCGCGCCACCAGGCGAGCAGCGAAAGAACGCCGATCAGGATCAGCTGCGGCAGCGCATCCTGGTTGGTGATCCCACCTATCTGCTGGGATTCGATCCAGACCAACGTGACGGCGAGCCAGCCGAAAATCGTTAATCCCTTAGCGAGTCGCAGGCCAATGCCGGCGCGCGCCATCCAGCGGGTCGAGAAAAATCCGATCAGCCCGATCGCCGCCATGGCAGGGACAAACACCGCGGTGAACTGATCCTGATCGTCGAGAAACGAATCAATCAGCGCGACGAGCGGCGCGATCGCCGCCGTCTCGACCGCGGCGACCAGCAGCGGCAGCAGAAGCTCAACCAGCGAGGGGAACCGGCGTGAGCGCATCATCCCCCTCCTTTCCGGCTGGCAGGTGATAGGCGACCACCTTGCCCAGCAATCCTGGTTCGAGCGCGGGCGCGTCGCCACAGGCGATCAGCACCGGCCGATGCCCGCGCCGCGCCAGCCGCGCCAACTCCTGCTGAAGTCCCGTGGTGACATTCGGCGTTACGACAACCACCGTCATTCCCCAGGGTATTTTTGACCCTTCTTCGGCGATGACCCGCTCGATCCGGACACCAGTGCCACCCACGAGCAGCGCCAGCGCTTCAAGCATTCTCGGCAGCTGCGCGGCCTGCGCGCTGGCGGAAATGCGAATGATCTCGGCGCTGCCGGCACGAGGTGCGTTCGCCGTCAGACCGACCTGATAGCCGCGATCGACTCCGTAGGCCGCGATCGAGGCGGAAACGCAGATCGCATGCTCGAGCAGCTGGCTGTCGGACCCTTCCCAGAAGTGCTCGAACGTATTGCCATCGAGAAAGAGCGCGATCGACGGCGAAGCCCGGCGCTCATAGCGCTTGGTCTGCATTTCGCCGGTTCTGGCCGACGCTCGCCAGTGGACGCGACGCGGATGGTCTCCGGCCACGTAGGGACGAATCCCTTCGACGGAGAAGGGATCCTCAATCAGTGGCCGTACCGGATTTCGATCGCCCAGCGGAAGCTCCGCCGGCAGCCCGAGCGCCGCCAGCGCCTTCACCTGGGGATAGATGATCAACGAGCTGGTCGCTTCCAGCGCGTTCGTGCGGGTTGCAAAGCCGAAGGGATCGCCCGTTTGCAAAATCGCCGGACCGAACTTGTAGATTCCCCGCGCCGTGCATTGAACGCGGTAACGTCGGCGTACCCGCTCATAGGGTCCGGCGCTGAACACCGTGTGAAAGGTGACGCGCCGCGGTTTGTCGTTTGGTTCGAGCGTCGCCCCGGTAACAGGCAGCTGCGCCGGAAACTCATCGCGCACATCGAGCCAGACCAGCGGCAGCGGTTTCACATTGCTGATGGTCAGATCGATTTCGATCTCATCGCCAAACGAGACCCGCTCCGCCGAAAGATGCCGTTGAAACGTGACCTCGCTCAACCCGAATCTCCACCAGAGATAGGCGCTCGCCGCAGCCAGACCCAGAATGAAGGCCAGAATCAGGAGCAACGGCTGATCGACCAGCAACGCCACCAACGCGACGCCGACAGCAATGAACGCCCATCGCTTGATGCGCGAATCACTTGTCAGCCGCGGTGACGATTCTTTCGATTCTGTGGGGGCAGCGCGACGGCGCAAAGGCACGGGCTACACCACTGCTTCCGGCTCGACGGGAGCCGGGGTGCGTTCGATCACAGCTTCGATCAGGCGGTCATTCGACAACCCGCGCAATCCGAACTGAGCCCCCGGCATGATCCGGTGCGCCAGCACTGGCACCGCCATGTCTTTGACATCATCAGGAAGCACGTAGGCGCGCCCGGCCAGCAGCGCTTTGGCCTGAGCTCCCCGCGCCAGGGCGAGCGCGGCGCGCGGGCTCGCTCCCATCGCGATCTGATCGTACTCGCGGGTGCCGCGAATCAGCGCCAGAAGATAGCGCTCGACCGCCTCCTCGATCCGCACGCGCCGCACCAGCGCCGCCATCTCGATCAACGTGTCAGGATCAGTAACGGCGGCGAGCGACGTATCTGGCCGGTCGACGCGAAACCGGCGCAACATCGCCAGCTCGTCATCCTCGTCTGGATAGCCGATACCGGTGCGGAGAAAAAAGCGGTCGAGCTGCGCTTCCGGCAACGGAAATGTGCCGTCCATTTCGAGAGGATTCTGCGTCGCCAGCACCACGAATGGACGCGGCAATGGTCTTCGCTCCCGCTCGATCGTGAGCTGCCGTTCTTCCATTGCTTCCAGCAATGCCGCCTGCGTGCGCGGTCCGGCCCGGTTGATCTCATCGGCCAGTACGACATTTGCCACAATCGGACCGGGCCGGAATGAGAACTCCGCCGTACGTGGATCGAACACGAGCGCGCCGGTGACATCGGTCGGCAACAAGTCGGGGGTGAACTGAATGCGCTGAAACGATCCCCCCAGCGTCGCCGCCAGCGCCCGCGCCAGCACCGTTTTGCCGACGCCGGGCACATCCTCGATCAGCACATGCCCTTCGCAGAGCATGGCGATGACAATCCGTTCGATCACCTCGCGCTTGCCGACAATCACCCGCTCGATCTGATCGATGATGGCGGTCGCTTCGGTTTGCACCCGCTGCACTTCAGCCTGGCCCAATTCGTAGCCGGCTCCGATATCCGTGCTCTGCCCCACGCATAACTCCCAACATTGAAGGTTGATCTTTTCTTCGCCAATGATACGAGTCATTGGCGAATCGCTCCTGACCAGTCGATAAGGAGTTCATCAAAGTCAGCAGTCGCTGCTATGATCGAGATCGTCTGAGCAACATAAGGAGGATTCGAATGACTGGCGCTGCAACCGTAGTCACCTATTCCGTCAGCGACGAGAACGGCGAGCAACTCCACAATCTCGTCGAAACCCTGCTCATCCCAGCGGCACGCGATGCGCAAGGGTATCGGGGTTTTCTCCTCCTCAATCAAGGAGAAGGCAAGCGACTGGCAGTAGTGCTCTGTGATGGGATCGAAAGCGCCAGAGCGCTCCAGAGCGTGCTGGGCCCGATTGCCCGCGATCACATCTACCCGCTGATGACATCACCATCCATCGGAACGCCTCAGCACGGTCGTTCTCAGTGACGGAGTCTGCTCACTCGAATAGATCAGTCGCTCGAAAGAGGTACGAAAAACAAAACTGCCCGGTAGCTACCGGGCAGTTTTGAGGTCATGCATGACAGGCTATTGCAACCGGCCGCGACCGGCGATCGGGATGATCTGCTCGATGACGCCATTGCGCACGCCGTACAGATTCTCATGCAGGTGCATAACCTGATCGCTGTAGCCGATTCCGAAGCAGAGTCGGTCGCCCACTTTAGGGCACGAACTCGCCTCGGTGAGATAGATCGTGCCATGCTCGGCAGACAGCACCGCAGGTTTCTCGATCTCCAGGCCGATTGGGAACGGGACCACGTTCGAGGGATCCACAGTCTTTCGCCCTGCGTCGAAAATGACGCGGGTCGGGGTTGGACGGCTCACCACCTGAACCACAAGTGTCAGCGCCGGCTTCACATTGGCGTCAAGTTTGGTGTAGACGATATCGCCCCAGATGCCGCCGCCAGCCTGCACTTCGGTGACGCCTTCCATCGCGGCGGTGGTCAGGTAGGTGCCGGTGCCGCCGCATGAAATGATCTCAACCGGGATGCCCGCGGCGCGAATCGCCTCGGCGGCATCGAGCACCAGTTGCACCGAGCTCTGGATAAGCGCCAACCGTTCCGTCGGATCGTTGACCCCCATCGTGTGACCTTCCCAGGTCATCAGCCCGGCGAACTCAACTCCATCTGTGGCCGCGATGACTTTGGCGAACTCAAGCGCATCGGCAGGCTCGATGCCGGCCCGGTTCATGCCGGTGTTGAGCTCGATCAACACGCGCACACGTGATCCGAGCGCCGTGGCCGCCGCGCCGATTTCCCGGACATTGTCGAGATTGTCGACGCAGACTTTGACATCGACGCCGGGCTGCGCATTGACGGCAGCGAGACGCCGGGTCTTGATCGGGCCGACGATCTGATTCGAGATCAGCAGATCGTAGACGCCGTTCGCCACCATCACTTCGGCCTCGCCGAGCTTGGCGCAGGTGATCCCGATCGCGCCGGCTTTTAGCTCGCGATGGGCGATGGCGGGAGCCTTATTCGCCTTAGAGTGAGGTCGCCAGCTGCAACCGCGATCGCTGATGTCCTTGGCCATCGCCGCGATATTGGATTCAAGAATATCGAGATCAACGATCAAGGCCGGCGTATCGAGTTCACTGACCGGCTGCCCAACCAACGAGGTAAGCACGCTTTTCCCTTCCCTGAACGGAGTCAAACACCATTGGCGGCATCATACCGCGACGAGTTGAGAGAAGTGAGAAGTGAGAAGTGAGAAGTGAGAGAAAAATAGTCGATCCGTGATCGTCATTGCCAAGGGCTGAAGTCCATGGCTCACAGGCGGAAGTACGCTGAAGCGCACTGAGCACGAATGTCTCTCACCGAGGTCAGTGCCCGAAGGGTACTTCCGCCTGTCAGCCCGGTGCTTCAGCTCCGGGCACGTTGAAACCGATCTCGCGACATCAACATTGCGGTCTGCTCCCTGCTAAATCCTATTTCTGCTCCACGACCAGCGTGACCTCGCCGTCACCCATCGTCACATCGGTGACCTGCAAACCTTGCGCGCTCAGATAGGCGTTGACACCTGTTTCGAGCGCATTGGCGACATCGCTTGCGGGGAAGAGAAAATCCATGAACCCGCTCGAAGATTCGATCGTTTCCAATTGAAGCCGGCCATCAACCGCCTGCAGCGCCCCGGTGTAGGTGACATCCCTGCTGCCGGATGAAAAGCTCAACTCAATATGCTCCGGCGTGATCACGACATTGAGATTTTCGATCGGGACATTGCCGCCTGTGAGGCGATCGTTAAACTGATTGAGCAACTCGGTATCCGTAATCGTGTAGGTTCCCGGCTCGGCGGTGCCGATCGGCGCGACCACGCGGGCGACCTGCGTGCTCATCGATTCCCGGATCGCATCATTGACGCTATTTCGTGTGCGCGGCAATGCCACGAAGAAGACGATGACACAGCAGATCAGGCAAGCGCCCAGCGTTCCCACGAGTAACAGCAGCGTTCGCCGCCCCATCCAGCATCTCCATTTCCGTTGTTTCCAGATCAATCCACATGTTCGACCGTGACGATACCAGACCACACGGTGAGCGTCGCCATGATTCACCGGCGAATGTGTTATTTAGCCATGGATAATCTGCAGATTCTCCCGTGACTAAGCCGCATTTCGTTCGTTATAGTGTCTCGATCAGGAACAAAATGCTTCCTCGGACTCCACCAACACTCAGGAATCACATGGCGCACGCGCAATCAGTTACACCATCAAAAACATCATCGCTCACCCGGCTCGCATTGCTGGCGATTGCCGCTGCCGCAGCGACGATGGGGCTCAAGTTTCTCGCCTATTTCCAGACAGGTTCTGTCGGTATGCTCTCGGACGCGGTGGAGTCGTCGGCGAACCTCGTGGCGGCGATGACCGCGCTCTTTGCCGTCTGGTTCGCAGCGCGGCCGGTCGACCGGACTCACAATTACGGGCACGAGAAGGTTGAGTTCTTCGCCGGCGGCATTGAGGGGTTTCTGATCCTGTTGGCCGCGGTCGCGATTGCACTGGTTTCCGTCGAGCGACTGCGCAATCCGCACGAGCTTGAAGGCATCGGTATCGGCCTGATCGTCGCCACCATCGCCTCAGCGATCAATTTCGCGGTTTCGCGCATTTTGGTCAGCGCTGGGCAGCGCTATGGTTCAGTCGCGCTGGAGGCGGACGGCCGGCACCTGATGACCGATGTCGTCACCTCAGCCGGTGTTGTCACCGGATTGATTCTTGTCCGCATTACCGGGGTGTACTGGCTCGATCCAGTGATCGCGCTCTTGATCGCCCTGAACATCCTCTGGACCGGGTATTCATTGATTCGCGGCTCGGTCGATGGGCTGATGGACCGCGCGCTTTCCGATAACGCTGTCGCCGCTGTTCGCCAGGCAATCGAGACGGAAATTGAACCAGGGGAAACCTATCACGCGCTCCGCACCCGCCGGGCAGGATCGCGTGACTTCGTCGATTTCCACCTGCTTGTGCCCGGTGAGCTCACGGTTTTACGGGCTCACGAGGTAACCCGACGTCTCGAAGAAGCGGTGCAAGTCGGCGCTTCCCCGCGCCGAAGTGACAGTTCATGTCGAGCCGATCGAAGATCCGACTGCCTGGGACGCCACCGAAATTGCGCCGTTCGAAGAAGAAACGCCTGAATCAACCCAGATTCAGGCGTTCGCGCACGCATCGGCAGGCGCCCGGTAATTCATCGGAGAATCTCTAGATCCCGTCAGGCAGCATCCCGAGCTGGCGGCGCATGCCGAGCGCGTCCCAACCGTCGCACCCTTCCTGAACCATGCCATCGGCGATCCGGTCGAGCGACATCCCCTCAACGCGAATGGCTTTGCCGGTCGGCGCCAGTCCCATGAACGGTCCACCGGTATGCGTTCCGGTGAGAATCCAGCGGGTGAGCACCTTTTCGCCTTCACCGATCAGGTCGATGATCTCGAAATTCAGGTCCGGGAAGGCCGTCGTCCATTCGCGCCATTGCGAGCGGAACGCCTCGCGGCCCGCCCCGAAATCGGGATCGTTGCCGCCCGCGTTTTCGACGATCATCCGGTTGATCGCCGATTCATCTTTGTCATTCCAGATCTCTTTGAAGAACGTCCGCGCGAGTTCCTTGTTTTGTTCCTCGATATTGCCCATCATTCATCCTTATCAGATCGGTTTCGCGAAATATGCAGAGCAGGGCGAACGGAACCCGTAGGGTGACCAGATTCGCCGGAGCGCCGCCATCTTACCCTAGTCGCGCGGGATGCTTCGAATGGTTGGGAGGTGTGTGGTGGAGCTTCGACTCGACGGCAAACTCGCACTGGTGACCGGTGGAGACAGCGGCATCGGCCGCGCCATCGCCATGCGGCTGGCGGCAAGCGGCGCAGATGTCGCGATCACCTACTTCACCGATTGCGAAGGCGCCGAGCGGACGGCTCGCGATATCAACGCATTCGCCCGGCGGTCGTTCGTGGCCCAATGCGATGTCGGCGAATCGACGAGAAGTCGAACATCTTTTCACGTCGCTCGACGCCAACTTCGGTCCGGTCGATATCCTGGTGAACAGCGCCGGCATTTACCGCCATTCCACCATCGCCGAAATGCCGGACGCGCGTCTGGGATCGCGTGCTCAAAACCAATCTCTATGGTCCCTTTTACTGCTCGCGCGCAGCCGTCACGCGGATGCTCGCGCGCGGCATTCCCGGCCGCATCATCAACATCAGCTCCGTGCATGAAGAAGCCTGCGGCATCGGCGGCGGCGCGTATAACGTCTCGAAAGCGGGGCTACGCAATCTCACCCGAACGCTCGCACACGAAGTCGCGCCCAACGGGATCACGGTCAACAGCATTGCGCCGGGGATGATCCTGACGCCGATGAACCATCAGGCAGTTCAGGATGAAGAGTTTCTCGCCTTCGCCGAGGAGCAGATTCCCGTGCGACGAGCGGGATTGCCCGATGATGTTGCGGCGTTGGCGCTCTTTCTCGCGTCGGAACAGGCTTCCTATTGCACCGGCAGCACGCACTTTGTCGACGGCGGCTGGATGCTTGCCTGGCCACCCGTCTAGCCCCGGTGCACCGTGCCGGTGGCGAGGTCGCCGGTTGATTGCTATGTTAACGCTCGCGCGAACACCAACCGGACGGAGGAAGCGGTGGCGTTACGACAGGGCGATCCGTCGCCCGGCGGGGGCTCCATGCCGACCGGCGGCGCAAATCGCCCCGGACCCTTTGGATTCAGACCAGATGAACCCGCTGAAAAAGGCTCCGAACCGACCGCAATCCAGCTCGATCGTCTTGGGATCAACACCGATGTCGTTGCCGGTGAGCTGACGCTTGGCGTGCCCGACCGATCCCCCTTCCCCTCAGGTGACGATCTGGTATCGCAATTCGGCGCTGCTCGGCGCACCCGGCGTGGTGCTGATCGGCGGCAAGACGACCGTGACCCCGGAGGGTCCCTCCGCATTCACCAGACTCAATGAAGCTGACGCCAGGCGATCTGGTCGTGCTGACCGGTCAGAACGGCGGCGCCTATTCGTATATGCTCGACGCAGTCAATGCCGCGGCATCGGCGCCGGATCTGGCGACCGCGCTGGAGCAACAGCAGTCAGAACAACTGCTGCTGATTGGTTGGGATCAAACCTACCCGGCCGCGACATCGGATCAGACGCTGGTGGTCGCTTCCGGCACGCGCACACCCTGAGCGCGTTCAGGATGAGCATCGACATCGTTGCGATTTCAGCATTTCAGGTTTCGAGGAGGATTTCGTGACGTCATCATCGGAACAGCACCTTTCAGATGTGCTTGCCGCGTGCAACGCCAATCAGGATCGCGATCTCGGCGATCTCTTTACGCTTCTCTCCCAACCAAGCATCAGCACCCAGAATATCGGCGTGCGTGAATGCGCGGAACTGGTGAAGGGATTGCTTGAGCAAGCCGGACTGACGACGCGGCTCATTGAATCCTCCGGGCATCCGTTTGTTTTTGGTGAGTATCCCGCGCCTGCCGGGGCGCCGACGATCCTCTTTTATGGACATTACGATGTGCAACCTCCCGATCCGCTTGAGGCCTGGGTTTCTCCGCCATTCGAGCCGACGATCCGGAACGGGCGCATCTATGCCCGCGGCGTGGGAGATAACAAGGGGCAGTTCTTCGCCCACATCGCCGCGCTGCGCGCCTGGCATGAAACGACGGGCGGATTTCCGGTCGGCGTCAAGTTTCTGGCTGAAGGCGAAGAAGAATGCGGTAGCCCGCATATCGAGGCATTCGTCAAATCGAACACCGGGTTGCTCGATTGCGATCTCGTCTACACCTCGGACGGCCCCATGCTCGACGACGATGCGCCGACGATCGAATATGGCGTGCGCGGCATGGTCTACGTGGAACTCCGGGCAAAGGGCGCGTCGCACGATCTACACAGCGGCAACTGGGGCGGTCTCGTGCCGAATCCAGCCTGGACGCTGACGCACCTGCTCGCGACGATGTTCAGTCCCGAAGGCGAGATTCTGATCGACGGGTTTCACGATGACATCATCCCGGTCTCCCCGGCCGGCAAAGCGGCCATGAACCGGCTCAAGCTCGATCAGCAGGCGTCGCTCGCCAGCGTCGGGGTGCAGAAGCTGCCCGCGCCGGAAGGCGTTTCGTACTTCTCGCGAACGATGGAACGCCCCACCTGCAATATCGCCGGTTTCACCTCCGGGTATGGCGGAGTCGGCAGCAAAACGATCATCCCCGCCGAAGCGGTCGTCAAGATGGATTTCCGGCTGGTGCCCGATCAGGATCCAGACGACATCCTGCGCAAGATCGAAGCGCACGTCCGCAAGCATGCGCCCGGCGTGGAGATCATCCCGATGGGGGGCATGCGGCCATCGAGCACGCCGCTGGAAAATCGCTTCGTTCCAGTCGTCCGCGCGGCGGTCAACGCAGGATTCGGAGCCGAGCCGGTGGAAATTCCCATCGCCGGCGGCAGCCTGCCGGACGCTGTCTGGACGAAAGACCTCGGCCGTCCATCCTTTCTTGGTGCCCTACGCGAATCGCGATGAAGCCAACCACTCCCCAACGAAAACCTGCTGCTCGAAAACTTCTACGCCGGCATTCGCACATCCGCCATCCTGCTGTCGCAGCTCGCAACCTGCAAGGAGCGGTAGCGTCGGGTCAGCGTCCGGTCGGGCGGCGGAAGATGTAGCGGCTGCCGTCCGCGCTCGTTTCCTCGCGCACCAGCTCCCACCCCTGCGCCGCCATCCGCGCCATCGTCTCCTCCTCCTTGCCCCGCTGGATCGAGGCGGCGGAGATCGCATACTCGTCGTAATGGGCGACCGCGCGGGGCCGACGAGCCTGCTCGCATCGATCGCGCCGTCCGGGGTCGAGGTGGAAGCCGCCGCCGCCAGCATCGCCCGGGCCACGGCGACGATCGGCCGCTCCAGCGCGCTGAATTCGCGGTCTCCCTCCTGCACGCGCACGGTCACATTGGCGGGGGTGCGGGCGTTCGCCCCCCGGGGCAGCTCGAGCGCGATCCCCCACCCCCGGTCGGCGCAGGCGGCGACGAGCGAGCCGAGATCGAACGCCTGCGACAGCGCCAGGCGGCCGAAATCGGCCCCGAGCAGCTCGGCCCCCAGCTCCGAATCGATCGGCACGATCACCGCCGATTCGATCGAATCGACCGGCTCCGCCTGCAACGCGCTCCGCAATTTGCGCTGCAGCTCGCCCACTTCCCACGGTTCGAGATCGTTGCCGTCCCAGCGCAGCGTCGGCGCGGTCGTCTCCGCCAGCGCGTGCAGCAGCAGCCAGATCTCGTTTCTGGTCAGCACCAGCCCCGTTTGAGCATCCCCTTGCGCGTTCATGCCGTCCCCATCACCATCTCGCCGCCCGTCAGTTCGCAGTCATTGTAGATTCTCATCCCCGGCGCGAGCGCCCGACCGGGCAAAACCATCCTCGCCCGATCGGCGTTATGGTGAATAATGCCCGCAGGAGTCGAAGGGAGTCTTGGTGCCGCAATCTATTTCTCGCCGGCGGATGATCGCCGCCGCCCTCGCCGCGCCGCTGCTCGGCCAGATCGGATCGATCGATGCCCGCGCCGCCGCTCCCGCCATTCCCGAAACCCGCGCCGGCGCGCAGCTCGCCTGGGCGATCGATCAGCTCAACGGCGGCTACGCCACCCTCAAGCTCGATGACGTCGCCGCCCGCTTCGCCCCGCTCTATCTCTCCGGTCTGCCGCCGCAGGGAATCATCGACACCTTCGCCTACCTCGCCCCGCTGATGGCGCCGGTCTCCGCCGCCCGCTTCGAGGGAGGCGTCACCGATCAGCACGCCAACGCCCTGCTCAAAACGAAAGACGGCTACTGGCGGATCAGACTCGGCCTCGATTTCACCGAGCCCTACCAGATCAACGATTTCTTCCTGGAGGAGGTCGCGCTCCCCGTGCCGCCCGAGCGACCCCGCTCCTGGGCCGGCATCGACAGCCGCTTCAAATCGATCGCGCCGACCGCCGCCTACATCGCCGCCGAGATCACCGATGGCGCGCTGAGGATCATCTCCCAGAACAACGCCGGCGCGCGGATGCCGATCGCCAGCTCCTTCAAGCTCTACGTGCTCGGCACGATCGCGAAGCAGGTCGCCTCCGGCACCCTCACCTGGGACACCCGCATCACCATCTCCGACGATCTGCGCAGTCTCCCCTCCGGCGATCTCCGCTACGTCGAGGCGGGCGAGCAGTTCCCGCTCGAATATGTCACCGAGCGGATGATCTCCCAGAGCGACAACACCGCCACCGATCACCTGATCCATGCCGTCGGCCGCGAAAACGTCGAGGCGATGCTGGCGACGATGGGCAACTCCGAGCCGGATCGGAACATCCCGCTGCTCTACACCCGCGAATGGTTCGCGATGCGGATGCGCTTCACCAGCGACCAGATCGGCGACTACCTGGCCGCCTCCGTCGAGCGAGCGCCGCGCCATCCTGCAGGACGAGGTCGATCCGATCGCCGCCACCCTGACCGAGGATGAGTTCTGGCCCGGTCCCGCCGAAAGCGACCGCCTGGAGTGGTTCGCCACCGCCGGCGATCTCAGCCGCGCCGTCGCCTATCTCCAGCCCTACGCCGCCAGCCCCGAGATGCAGCCGGTGGCGAATGCCTTCTCGCTCAACCCCGGCGTCGTCTACCCGCCCGACGATTGGGCGTTCGTCGGCTTCAAAGAGGGCTACGAAACCGGGCTGAAGGTGATGATCTGGCTGCTGCAGCGGGTCGATGGCCGCTGGTTCACCCTGATCGGCATGATCCACGACCAGACCCAGGAGATCAACGGGCCGGGGCTGAAAACGCTGATGGACGCCGCCGTCACCCTCCTCGCCAAGGAAGACTGAACCGGGGCACAATGGCGGCGTCAACTCGATGGTTCGCTCAGCAGGAGACGCTCGCCGCGTGAAGATCTACCTCGCCTCCCCGCTCGGTTTCGCCGAATCGACCCGCGCCTTCATGGACGATCTCGCCGCCCGCCTGCGCGAGCACGCCACCGTGCTCAACCCCTGGGACAAAACCGAGCTCGGCGGGCTCTACGAACCGGTGCCGCACCTGCCCACCCACGAGGAACGCCTCACCCGCTGGCGGGAGATCAACACGCTGATCGGCGCCGCCAACGCCGAGGATATCCGCGCCGCCGACACCACCGTCGCCGTGCTCGACGGCATCGATGTCGATTCCGGCACCGCCAGCGAGATCGGCTACGCCTACGGACTCGGCAAGCGGGTCTACGGGCTCCGCACCGACTTCCGCCAATCGGGCGAAAACGAGGGCGCGCTGGTGAATCTGCAGGTGCGCTACTTCATCGACCACAGCGGCGGCACGGTCGTCACCACCATCGATGACCTGATCGCAACGCTGTTCGGAGCGGCCAGCGCCAAATGACCAGGTCTCCATTTCCACCCTTCCCGCCGTCCGATCCGCCCTTTTCGGTGAAGGATGTCACCCGCATCCAGGCCGATCTCTACCCGATGGGCGCGGAGATCAACGGGCGCAAGGAAACGCGCCACTTCATCGCCGACGAGCACTGGGAAGCAGAAATAGCCGCGAAACTCGACCTGCTCGAACGGGACGCATCGCTCCGCCGCTGCATCGCGACGGACGATCCCGCCGGTCTCGCCGAAGCGCTCTGGCGCGTCGCCGCCTTGCTTGAACAGGACGAACCAACACTCTGGCAAACAGAAGGCGGCATCGCGCAACTGCCCCGACACGGTCTGCGCCTGATCGCAACGAATGACGAGTCGCGCATCTGCCCCGACATCGACGCCACCGAAGCAACTCCCCTCGGACAGCGCATCGCCGCCTGGCTCGAACGGCAATCGGGCGTCGACCGGCTCTTCGATGCGCTCGCGCTCACCTGCCAGGAAGATATCGTCATCATGCGGGGGTCAGATTCAGGACCGGGCGACGCCGAAGCGCTCCACGTCTGCTTTCCCAGCGGCTGGGATCCGCGCGAAAAAGCAGGCCGCGACTTCACCACGATTCACGAACCGGTGGGAGACAACGCCCGCCTCCTCGGCGCCAGCGCCAACGTCATGAAAGCGCTGCTCACCAAAGGCCCCTACGTCCGCTTCTCGTTCGGACTCTCACCAAATCCGGCGCTCGATAACCACCCGGTCACCCGCCCGCCCAAACCACCGGCAGTCGATCTGGACCGATCCCGAAACGGCGATCGACCGCATCTACATCCGCATGGAGCGCCAGACCACCTACCCGATGCCCGATCTCAACCGCGGACTCTTCACCATCCGCGTCTACGTCGACCCGGTCAAAGCACGCCTCGCTCGCGATCCATCGCTCCGCCCCCGCCTCGCCAGCCTCATCGAAACCGCCATCCCCGAAGTCCGCGACTACAAAGGCATCACCGAGATGTCCCCGGTGTTGCTGGAGTGGCTGAGCGTCTTCTGGCATCGCAACCGAGGGCTGAAGCTCACGTCAGACACGCGACAAGTCCTGCGGACCTCACGGACCCCTCTCCCGGCGCGGGAGAGGGGCTGGGGTGAGGGCCGTTGGGAACACGACATCGCATTCCTACTCGTCATCCCCAAGCGGTTCGCTCGACACCTTCACCTCGGTGAATGTCTGGTCGATCACCGGGCCGACTTCTTCGATTTCGATGACGCCGCGATTCTTCGCGAGTGCGTCAGCTGCCGCGGATTGGCTTTCGGCTTCGACATAGCCATGCACGGTTGTCACCGTCACCCGCTTCGCGGAAAAGGGATAGCGCTTCTCATTCATGCTCGATCGTCCTTTCACGGCTGGAAGTCCGATTTATCCACTCAACTGGGTTCGTCGATTTCGAAACAAATAAAACACCATGGGGCGTCTCGCACGCGAGTCATGGCGACCGTCGCACGTTTCGTGCCCTTGAGCTTGAAGCGCTTGCGCAGGTCTTCGACATCGCCCGCCAATCCCCGGCGGCGAATATCGACCGCGCCGACATCAAGCTCGCGCAATCGCGCCGAAATCTGCTTCACATTCCAGGGCAACGACGCGGCAATTCGCAACGTCCGGGCAAAAGGCGTCGATACCGCGTGATCGGTTGAAAGAAAGGCGATCTGCTCGTCGATCTTCCAGGCGTCGATCGTCCGCGCCAGATCTTCAACCAGACCCGCCCGGGTGACCGCCGGATTCGGATCGAGCAGATAGGCGCCGGGATCGCGAATCTCCACCTCGTCGCCGGGCACGGAAACCAGCGTTTCACCCCCCGGTAGCAGCGTGGCGCGGCGAGGCGTCGTCGCCATCGCGGGCGACCAGAGCACCGACTCCTTCAAATCACGGCCATCGGCGACGAACTCGATCTCCCACCCTGCCGGAACGAGGTCATGATCGATCCCCGGCGCGGCTTTGATGCCAACCGCCGCTCACCCGCTCAGCTAAGCCGAAGCACCAGTCCAGCGGCGGTTCGGTCAACGACGAGCCCAGCCGCCGATCTCCTTCCCGCCGCGCCGGGTCGATGAAGACCGCGTCGATGCCGGTAAGATCAACCGTCTGCACATCGGCGACGAGACCGGTCACCACTTCCCCAACGCCATACACCTCCGCATTGGCGCAGGCGATCCTGAGGTGAAGTGGATCGCGATCGACCGCCAGCACCGGTGCGACTGCTGCCAGGGCGATCAGATCGCCGCCGATCCCGGTGCAGAGATCAGCGATCCGGGCGTACCCGCGAAAGCGCAACGCGCGATGCCGGGCCGCCGACTTCCGACGACGACTGCTCGTAGCCAGCCCGGGTGAAATACATCTCCCCTGCCCGGCTGAACTTCTTCTCAGCCCGGCCCCGCAGTTCATGCAGCGTCAGTGCAGCCGCGACAATATCGGCGGCATAGTCGCGGCGCAGCTTCGTCCCGAGATTGAGCAACTGATCGGGTTTGGGGTCGAGCGCCGAAATCCGGGCAAGTCAATTCCTGCCCGGGCTCGCTCATCAGCGCCTCAAGTTGTTCGAGCGAATTCACCATGAAGCAACTGTATCGCGAACGGCAATCGCATCCTCAACAATCACCGCCGCGTCGTACTCCCCACTGTCTACTCTCTACTCTTAACTTCGTCCAAATACGCCATCGCCGCTTTCGGCGAGTCGGTGCAGAGATGCGTGACGCCCCAATCGGTCAGGGTGTCCCAGGCATCGGCGTCATTTGACGGCCAGCCAACCACGGTCAACCCCTGCGCGAGCGCGGCCTGCACGATGTCCGCTGAACCGGTCGCGATCGGGATACCGGCTCGGGACGCGCCAAGCTCAAGGGCGGTATTGAGATCGTCTTCGCTGTCGTATTTCCCGATGAAGGCAATCTTGATGGTTGGATTCAATGCCCGCACCCGCTCGAGCGCGGTCCGGTCGAAGGAGGTGACGTGGACATTGTCCGCAATGCCGAAGCGTTCGATTTCAGCGAGCAGCAGCGGCACGAGCGCGTCGAGCCGCTCCGGAGCGTCGGTCTTGATTTCGATTTCCCATTCGACCGCGTCGTCGCCGTCAAAGGTCGCGAACACCTCGGACAGCTGCGGCACTCCAACCCGCTCCGGCCAGTTCTCATGGATCGACCGGGCATCGAGCGCCGCCAGCTCCGCCGCCGTATAATCAGCGACCTTGCCCGTGCCGTTGGTGGTGCGATCGACATCGGCGTCATGCATGACGACCAGCTTGCCGTCTTTCGAGAGACGGACATCAAGCTCGAAGATCGAGATGCCCAACCCTCGCGAATACAGGAATCCGGCAACGGTGTTTTCCGGCGCTTCGAATCGCGCTCCCCGGTGTCCGACAAGTTTCGGTGCCATCACTCCTCCTCTACCCTACGAAAAGCTGATCGATTCGCTCCAACACATAGGTCGGCCAGTCCGATTCCGGGACTGACCGCAACGTTTCGCGTGTGGTGTCGCCGGTCAGCACCAGCGCCGATGCCATGCCCGCGTCACTGCGCCATGGCGATATCGGTCGCAAGCCGGTCACCCACCATCACGCAATCGGCCGCGTCGACGCCGAGCGGCTTCAGCGCCATATCGAGCATGATCCGGCTCGGCTTGCCAGTGGTCAATTGGCATTTCGCACCAGTTGTCGCCTCGATCGCGGCGACGATGCCGGCCGCGTCCGGCTCGCCCCGCCCCCCTGGAAAGGGGCAGTAGCGGTCAGGATTGGTCGAAACGAGCATCGCCCGCTTTTCGAACCAGATCGCGTCGAAGGCGATCTGCAGCTTCTGATACGTAAAGGTCCGGTCATAGCTGGCGATGACGATATCGATCTTCGCCGGATCGTCCGAAAGGGCGAACCCCGCCGTTTCGAGCGATTCGATCAGCGGCGCTTCGCTGATCGGGTAGATCACCGCGCCGGGATGATTGAGCTGCAACCAGGTTGTCATCGACTGCACCGACGTGACGATCTCGTCCGGCTCTACGGCGATGCCGAGCCGGCGCAGCCGCTCCACATAGGCGGCGCGGCTCTTGGTTGGATTGTTGCTGAGGAAGCGCACCGGAAGATCAACGTTTCTTAAAGCGGTGAGCAGCGCGTTCGCGCCGGGCAGCAACTCGTCGCCGAGATAGATCGTGCCATCGAGATCGAACAAATAGGCGCTGAATCGCCGGGCGGGGAGCCGCTCACCAATCTGCAATCGATCGCGTTCCTGCACAGATTCACCCTCGTGCGAAATACCAAGGTTCCTTAACCATCGTCCATGCTGCGGCGGCTATTGTCGAATGAGTGGCCCGCACGATCTGCGTATGCACATTTGTGCGCGATTGACAGCAACGTTGACATCGCTCGTGCGGATCGCTAGCATACTGACACGTTGAACAATTGTCCATGCACATATGTGCAGCAGTCATCGGAGCCGATTCGTGGCGGATGATCTCGTCCAATCAATGATGCTGGTCGCCCGGATGTACTACCTCGATGGGCTCGACCAGCAGGAGATCGCCGATATCGTCGGCACCTCGCGCTCTCGCATTTCCCGGATGCTGACCGCCGCGCGCGAACGCGGCATCGTCCGCATCTCCGTTGACGAGTACGAACCGCGCGAACGCGAACTCGAAACGGCGTTAGTCGAACGGTTCGGTCTGCACCGGGCGGTTGTGGTGCGTGTTTTTTCCGAGGATCCCGAGCATGTCCGCCGGGCAGTTGGCTATTTCAGCGCACCCGCGCTCGGCGATCTTCTGCATTCCGGCGCCAGCATCGGCGTCGCCGGAGGGCGGACGCTGCGCGAGCTGATCAACCACCTGCAACCATCCGAGCGCGCCTCGACGATCACGGTCATGCAATTGATGGGGAACATCGGTCCGATGCCCGACCAGATTGACGCGCTCGAGCTGAGCCGGACGCTTGCCCAGCACGTCGCCGGCACCTTTTACACCCTCAACGCTCCGGCGCTCGCGCAAAACCAGGCCGCTCGGGATCTGCTGATGTCACACGATCACATCCGCGTCATTACCAGTCTCTTTTCCCGGCTCGATGTCGCCTTCGTCGGCATCGGCACGCTGGAGGATTCCGCCTTCATCGAGCGTGGTGTCTTCACCCGGGCCGAAACAGCCGCAATCGGAGGAGCGGGCGCCGTCGGCGAGATTTGCGGGCGATTTTTCGATCGACATGGACAGGAATGCGAAACCGAATACCGCGACCGGGTCATCAGCATCTCGCTCGACGATCTTCGTTCCCGACCCGAAATCGTGGCCGTCACCAATGGCTCCCATCGCGGGGAGGCGATCCGAGCGGCACTGCAGGGCCGCCTGATCACCTCGCTCGTGATCGATGAGCATGGAGCGCGTGCGCTGCTTGGCGATCGCTCCGCCCATCCCTCGGCATGAACCGTTTTTGCCGAGCAGGTACGCACAAAGGTAGAGGAGACACGCAATGTCATCGCCGAATCATGGATCGCGTCTCAGCCGGCGCTCGCTCGTCAAAGGCGCAGCCGGCGTTGGTGCCGCCACGATCGCCCTCAAGGGTGCGAACAGCGCCTTCGCCTCAGGTGGCAGCGCCCCGGCGGTGCTGAAATTCGGCCGCCAGAGCAATACGGAGATCATCTTCTCGCACATCTGGGGTACGCCTCCCGGCGAGGAAGTCGCCGCCAATAAGCACCCAGCCGATCTGCTGATCGACGCCTACAACGCCAAAGGAACAGGCGTTACGGTCGTCAGCCGCACCGATTCCACCAACTACTACGAGAATCTGCAGAAGGTGCAGGCCGAACTCGCTGCCGGAAACCCTCCGGCGATGGCGGCCACTCCATGGTCCTACATCAACTTCGCGGTCCAGGGGCTCGATGTTGACGATCTGGAAGACGTCTCCGCTGCCGCCGGTGGCACGATCGACGACATCGTCGCCAATCTGAAGCCTGACGTGCTGCCACTGGTTCAGGTCGACGGCAAGATGAAGGGCGTTCCCTTCGCCTTCTCGACATCAGTTCTCTACACGAACGACGATATTCTTTCAGCCGCCGGCGTCGATGGCGCCGCATTGCTCGCCACCTGGCCCGATCTGCTCGAGCAGGGCGGCAAAGTAAAAGACTCCAATGGCAACCCGGTAATCGGTTTCTCGACCAACCGCGACTGGCCGGCTCAGGGAATCGTGCAGTCGAACGGAGGCCGCATCGTCGATGACGCCGGAGAGCTGGCGTTCGACAGCGCCGAATCACAGGCAGCGCTGCAGGCCATTGCCGATCTCAATTCGGCCGGGCTCTATTACACCTCGATCAACACTGAGGTGCGCCCGTCCTTTATCGCCGGAGCGCTGGCCGTGATGCAGGGAAGCATTGCCGGACTCGGCGGCATCACCAAAGATGCCGCCTTCAAGTTCAGTGTGCATCCTTTTCCGACATTCCCCGACAAGCAGCGGCTGATGAACAGCGGCGGCTCCTTCATTGGCGTCTACGCGCGTGACGATGAGCAGAAGAAAGCGACCTGGGACTTCATTAAGTTCGTCATCTCCCAGGAGGGGATGGATATCTGGATGAAGACCGGCTACCTCAACTCGACAACGTTTGAAGTGCCGCTCCTCCCCGGTCAGGAAGCTGCCTACGAGCAGCTGAACGAGGGGATCACGCGCGAAACGGCCTGGCCGGGCTCTCGCGGCGCCGAGATGCAGCGCGTCTGGGAGGACTACTGCAACCGAATCTTCGGCGGCGACATCAGCGTCGAAGACGGCGTCAAGGAAGCCAAGCAGGAAATGTCGGACTTGTTGTAGCGAAATTCCCTACCCCCTCTCTCGATCCTGGGAGAGGGGAGCAACGTCGCACCCTCTCCTTCAATAGGGAGAGGGTGGCGCGATGGGCCGGGTGAGGGCCGTCACTCCGAACGCACACCTTCGCATTTCACTGAGGAATTTCAATGGCAAAGGTCGAACCACAATCCTGGTCAGCGGCGGCGAGTCCCAAGGAGCGTAGCGCCGGTCTGACCCGGTTCAAGGTAACCGAGACGTTGCTGCCGTATCTCTTTCTGCTGCCCGTGGTCGCGCTCATGCTCATCTTCATCTATTGGCCGCTGATCTATTCGGTCTACCTCTCCTTTTTTGACTGGAATTTCGTTTCTCCCGATAAAACCTGGGTTGGACTCGACAACTACACCCGCTTACTCGACAACAATCGCTTCGAACAGGCAGTCCGGCAAACCGGCGTCTACATCGTTGCGCTGGTGCCGCTGCAGGTCTTCCTGCCGCTTGGGTCTGGCGCTGCTGCTCTGGCCGATTCGCAAATCGCGTACGCAGAGCGCGTACCGGATCATGCTCTTCAGCCCGACCGTCGTTGCCTTCTCAGTCGGCGCGCTCCTCTGGCTCTGGATTTTCAATCCGCTGATGGGCGTGCTCAATCAGGTCATCGTGCAGTTCGGCGGCGAGCGGGTGAACTGGCTGTCCAATCCGCGCACTGCCATCTGGTGCGTCATCGTCGTCGCCGCCTGGAAAAGCCTTGGGTTCAACCTTCTCCTCTATCTGGCCGCGCTCGAAGCGGTTCCGACCGACTACATCGAGGCCGCCCAGATTGATGGTGCCAGCGGATGGCAGATTATTCGTTCGATCCGCTGGCCGTTGATCACGCCCACCTTTTTCTTCGTGCTGGTGACGACGATCATCGCGGTCAACGACGAAGTCTTTGGCGCGATCAATGTGCTCACCGATGGCGGCCCCTATAACAAGACCTCGAACATCGTCTACTACCTGTACCAGCAGGGATTCCGCTTTTTCCAGATCGGCACGGCGAGCGCCGTATCGCTGATCATCTTCGTCGGAACGGTGCTTCTCACCTGGTTGCAGTTCCGCTTCGTCGAGAGGCACGTCTACTATGGCTAGCGTTCAGCTGCAACAGCCAGAGACTCAGGGAACGCGCCGGAAAGCAAATCCTGCCGTTTGGCTGGTGCATGGCATCGTGATTTTGCTCTGCATGCTGACGATTTTCCCGTTCATCTGGATGCTCTCAACATCGCTCAAGATTCCTACTGAGGTGTTCACCAAGGACATCCGCATCATCCCTCGCAGTCCGACCCTGCGGAACTTTCCCGATGCGTTCGATTACTTCCCTGTGGCGCGTTGGTTCTGGAACAGTCTCTTCATCGCCGTGATGACGACACTCGGCAAACTGGTGATCAGCGTTCCTGCCGCCTTCGCCTTCGCCCGGCTGAAGTTCCGGGGCAGCGGATTCTTCTTCGCGCTGGTGCTAGGCACGATGATCGTGCCAACCGTCGTCACCTACGTTCCAAACTACGTGATGATCTCGAAACTGCACTGGATCAACACGTCACAGGGCGTGATCGTTCCGTCGATCGCCCATTCCGCCTTTATGATCTTCCTGCTCCGGCAATATATCCGCACGATTCCGGAGGAAATACTCGACGCGGCGCGGCTCGACGGTGCATCGACCTGGCGCTTACTGACCAATATGATCATACCCAACGTCCGCTCCGCGATCGCGGTGGTGACGATTCTCTCGTTTCTGGGAGCGTGGAATCAGTACACCTGGCCGCTGCTGGTGCTGAACGATCTGGAAAACAAAACCCTGGCAGTCGGCATGCAATTCTTCGCGAGCAACGCCGAATCTGGCCAACTCTGGGGGCCAATGATGGCCACGGCGACGTTGGCGATCCTGCCGCCGCTGATCATTTACGCCTTCGCGCAAAAGCAAATCATCGAGACGTTTGTGAATTCTGGGGTCAAGGGATGACGGGGTGGAGATTGTAGAGAGTAGGAGAGACGAATCCCACGTCCTCTCAGCTCTCGCTAACTCTCCACTCGTTCGGGGACGAACGTGACGGCGAATACACAACAACAGGCTATTGTGGAGGCGGTGGAACGCGCCGCCGATACCCGGGCGATTGTTTCGGGGTCAGGCGCATTGGCGGCCGCTGGCGAGCTGTTCGTTTCGCAGTTCGGGCGTCGTCCCGCGTTCATCGTCGCCGATGAAACGACAGCAGGGCTGGCGGCGGCTGCCGTTGCCGACCAACTTGCCGCCGCCGGTATCGTTTTGGCGGGATCGCTGATCTTTCCGGCGATGCCGGTGCTCGCGCCGACGGTCGAGCATGCGCACGAAATTGCCCGCGCCCTTGATGGCACGCTGGCGATTCCTGTCGCGATCGGCTCCGGCACGATCAACGATCTGGCGAAATATGGCGCGTCGCTGGCTGATCGGTCCTATTTCGCCGTGGCCACCGCAGCGTCGATGGATGGTTACACTGCCTCAGGTGCGGCGCTGATCGCGGATGGGTTCAAGCAAACCTTCACCTGCCCCGCTCCGCGCGCCGTTGTGGCTGATCTCGATCTGATCCGCACCGCGCCGCCGTCGATGACCGCCTCCGGCTACGCCGATCTGATCGGCAAGATCACCGCCGGAGCCGACTGGATCCTCGCCGACGCGCTCGGCATCGATCCGATCCAGCCTGACATCTGGAATATGGTGCAGCCCGCCGTGCGGTCATTGCTTGGTTCTGCGGCGGCTGTCCGAGCCCATGAACCCGCAGCGATGGAAACGCTCCTGAATGGGCTATTGCTGACCGGGTCTAGCAATGCAGGCCAGCGGCACATCCCGCCCCGCGTCGGGCAGCGAGCACCAGTTCAGCCACTACTGGGAAATGCAGGGGTTGAGCATCGACGGCGTGCCGGTTTCGCATGGGTTCAAGGTCGGGCTCGGTTCGCTGGCCGTCACGGCGCTCTACGAATTGCTGCTCAAGCTCGATGACAAGGATCTCGCCGCCGCCGCTGAAACTCGCTGGCCAAAGTTCTCCACGATTCAGACCAAAATCACTGCGATGAACGACGACCCACGCGTCACCGAACGTGCGATTCTTGAGAGCCGCGCCAAATACCCCAGTAACGTAGTTCGTCTGGAGCGAATTGCGCGGCTCCGCGAGCTCTGGCCCTCGTTGACTGACCGGCTCAAGGAGCAACTCGTCCCGGCCGATCAACTGCGATCGGTCCTCCTTGAAGCTGGCTGCGCGACGACGCCCGGCGAGTTGGGTCTGAGCAAAAAGCGCTTCCAGGCGACCTACTTCGCCGCCCGGCAGATTCGCCGCCGCTACACGGTGCTCGATACCGTCACCGAGCTGGGCCGATTCGACCAATTCGTCGACGAACTGTTCAAACCTGTCGGCTATTGGGCCATAAAGCGCTAGAATCGATCCAGCACAACCATCGGATATTTGCTGATCGCCGCGCGGCGACTGGAGTGTGGGGAGCCTGTGACGTGAAACGAAAACTGTTGCTTCTCGTCTTTCTGGCGCTCATGCTCGTGCCGCTTTCGGGTTCGGCGCAAGATGTCGATATCAATAGCAATGACGATGTCCTGATCCGGATCAACGGCGCGATCACGCTTCCGGCCGATCAGACGATCGACAGCGTCGGTGGCATCTCCAACAATGTGATCATCGACGGCGTCGTCACCGAAGCGCTGGTGGTGGTCAAAGGCAACGCCCAGGTCAATGGCCGGGTCGACGGCATCGTCATTGTGATCAACGGCAGCGTCACGCTCGGACCGCAAGCGACGGTCAAAGATATCTTCCTGTTCCGCAGCGATCTGGTGCGCGAGCAGGGATCGACCGTCACCGGCACCATCGAAACCCGGTCCCAGTTCGTCACGGTCAGCTGGTGGGATCGCGCCGTGCTGACCTTCTTCATCTGGGCGGCGTTCACCGTCTTCTTCATCACCGCTGGTTTGACGATCGCCATTCTGGCCCGCCGGATTCTGGCTGAAACCGCGATGACCGCCACTGAAGAGATAGGCGGCAGCGTCGTCACCGGATTGGTGACCTGGATCGCCCTGCCGATCGTCGGCGTGCTTTCCCTGTTCACGATCATCGGCATCTTCACCGGCTTCGCTATTCTCGGGCTGATTCTCCCGCTCATCTGGCTTTTCGGGTACATCGTCATCGGCGCCCGGCTCGGACTCGGTATCTTCAAGCTCTTCGGCAAAGACGAGCGGTCAAGTGACCGCGTGATCTGGGCGACGCTGATCGGCCTGATCGTCTTCCAGCTGATCTTCCTGATCCCGATCATCGGCAGCGGCATTGTCTTTCTCGCCGGCATCCTCGGCTCGGGCGCGATGATCTATCGCTTCATCCGCGCCGGCCGAGACTCCTCCGCCCGGTCGTTCAATCCGCCGCCTGCGACACCGGCAAGCTAGCCGTGGTCGACGCCTCGCTGATCGCCCGCTAAGTCGGCAACGAGGCGGCGCTCTACCTTGCAGCGGTGTCGGCGGAACAAACTGATTTTTCTGCGCCAACACTTGGAGTTGGTCCAGTATCGCAGGCGCTCTTGCAGCCGGGCATCGATGCTGAGATCCGCGCCGCCGCCGCATCGCGCATCCGCCGCCGGCTGGTTCAACCACTCCTGCGACGAATGGACCTCAGAGCCGATCAACAGCCGGAGCTGCGCGTTGAAATCGCCATCGCCGCCCTACTCGGATCAACCGCCATCCGCTCGCACGGCTCGCTCGCCGGCATCGCCGCCGTCTCCCCGGCGAGCTGTCGACACTCGCGGCTGACTTCGCGCTGCGATTTCTCACGAACCCGGACCAATTGGCGTGCAATCCGCCGGGGAATTAGAGATACTACGCGAAGATTACTCGGCAGTCTTGCCGCTTTTGCATGACTTGTGCCCGTCATGACCGTACTTGAGAGGAAATTCCGATCGAATCGCTGACGAGCTGCTTACCGGCGCGTGCCAGTAGTGACTGCGTTCGGGCTGCTGCGGCCGTCAGGCGAATACGTTCCACAGGAATCCATCCAGGAGGGAATAACATGGATAGCGCGGACATCGTTTGGGGAGCCGCGCTGATCGTCGGTGGCGTCTTCGTTGGCATCTATGGAGATATGCTTTTCCGCTTCGTCCTGGCGGTCACCGGATTCCTGCTCGGCTTCTCCGCGGTCTACCTGCTGCTTGATGGACAAAGCCAGGGACTCCAGCTTCTTATGAGCATCATCGTCGGCGGAATCGCAGCGTTGGTCCCCTACTCACTGTTCCGGTTCGGTCTCTACATCGCCGGGGCGGCGCTCGGAGCCGTGGTCGGCCTCGTCGTCGCCGCAATCGTCGGGTTATCGACTTCCGGGAGTGATTGGTTAGGGCTCCTGTTCATTCTCGTTGGCGCGGGCGGCATCGGCTTTTTGGGGCCACGCCTCGGCGCGATGATCATTCCCCTCGCCACATCCGCCGTTGCCGGTCTGATGGTCACGTATGGATATGGCGTCTGGTTCCAATCGACATTCAATCTCGACACAGCCAATCCAGACACCGGTGATTCACGCAAGAGCCTGATCGTGCTCTTCGCGATCGTTACTGCCATTAGCTTCCTTGGACAATGGAACATCTCGAAACTCCGCCGCCGTCTCCGCGGTGGCGTCGGTGTTGTCTAGCGATCGGGTTTCAACACCTTCCAGATAGCTTCTGAACGGCGAACGATTGAGATTGAGTCCATGCTTGAGCGTGGCGATCCTGCGTCCCCTGACAAAAGGATCGAAATGGCAATCGCACGGAAAAGGCCGCTCACCCCATGTCTGATCGCGACGTTGTTCCTTCTGATGGTCATGGCGCTGAGTCTGTTCCACCATCCGGGTGTTTCTGCGCAGCAATCACCGGAACAGGAGCTCGCCGAAAAATATTCGCCGATCCTGATGCTCAAGCAGCAGACCGAGAATTGCGATTACGAGGGTGAGGGCTATTTCCCGACCACGGTCGATTGGCTCTGGGACAATCCCGACATCTCACTGCGCGTCGCCGGGGATGGCGACAATTCGCAGGATGAGATCCTCAAAACGGCTCCCAGTGTCCAGGATCTCGTCAGCGCCGGACCCGACACCTACCTCGATTTTCCCGGCGATCCTCGCAATCCCGGCTGCGCCTTCGAACAATACTTCAAGCAAAAAGCAGCCGATCTGGGTCTGCAACCAACGATCTACGCCAAATATGTCTATTCCCCAACCGAGCACCGGCTCTACCTCCAGTACTGGTACTACTTCTTTTTCAATGACTGGAATGACACGCACGAGTCCGACTGGGAAATGCTCGCCCTGGGTTTCAACGCCGAAACTGCTGAGGAAGCGCTCACGATGGAGCCTTCATGGGTTGGCTACGCACAGCACGGCGGCGGAGAAACCGCCCATTGGAACGGCGACGACAAACTCAGCCGGGACGGCGACCATCCCATCGCCTTCCTCAGCGCCGGTTCGCACGCCACGTACTACAACGCCAATACGATGATCGGTTGGGGCGAAGACGGCTCCGCCTTCGGTTGCGATGTGACGACCGCGCCGAGTACGGAGCTGCGGCCGCAAGTCGTGGTCATTCCCGATAAAGTCGATGCGAACGGCCCATTTGCCTGGACGCTATTCCAGGGACGCTGGGGTCAGCGTGAAGTCGCCATGTACAGCGGACCGGTCGGCCCCAATATGGGCAAAAAATGGAACGACCCCGTCACCGCGTTCGGAAACTGGCGGACATCCACCCTGGTCATTCCCTCCAATACCAAGTCGCTCGGCGTCAACGCCACCTCGCTGTTCTGCAATCTCTCCGAAAAAGGATCGCGCGCAGTCGTCTACTTCGGCTCCCACCCCTGGTTCGTTGGCCTCGGGGTGCTTGGCATCCTCCTGTTGGTCGGTTTCTCGATCTGGAAGGTGTGGGTCTTCTTCATGGAGTCCCTCGACATTTACGGCAACGAGCTTCGAACCTTTCTCGGCATCGGTGCGTTCGCCATTCCGCTTGGACTCCTGTTCAATGGATTTCGGGTCTGGGCATCCGAAGTGCCGCCGCTTGAATGGGTGCAGCAATATTTCAACGATACGAATGCCGGCAAACTAACGGCTACTCTGATCGTCGCCGTCTTCCAGCAACTCGCCATTCTGTTGCTCATCACCCCGGCCATTGTCTATGCGATGAAAGACATTCGAGCTGGGATCAAACCGGGAGTCTGGAGCAGTTACAAAGGAGGCCTGCGGCACTTTCCGACGCTTGTTCTTTCCCTGATCATCGCGTCAGCCATCATCGTGGCGCTTTCATGGACCATTCTCCTGGTGCCGTTCGCCATCTATGTGGTGGTGAGGCTGCAATTCTTCATCCACGCGATCGTGCTCGACGATCGCCGGGGATGGAGTGCGCCAATTCGGCAGAGCTGGCAGGTCTCCCGGGGTCGCTGGTTGCACACGCTCATGCTCACGCTCGCCTTCCAGCTGCTCGCCATTGTGCCCGGCCCATTGATCGGTGTGGTGATGATGATTATCGGCGGGACAAACGTACGATTCGCCAACGGATTCAGCAGCCTGCTCTATGCGCTGACGGTGCCGTTCTCCTTCATCGGGATCACGCTTGTCTATCGCCGGCTCAAGCATGAAACGATCATCGAGCCATTCATGCTTACCCGCGAGCGGGACCCGAAGAAAGCCGCTGAAGCAGAGGCGCTTCGAGACGAAGCCGCGCAACAGAACGCAAAGGCATAGCACCAAGCAACATCCAATTCCAGGTCGAGCTGAGGTGAGGAGTATGCCCTCACCTCGGCTTGATACCACCACTCCCTCGCGGTCGAGGCTCGCATCTGCCCATGGACATCACACTCCACGAACCCGGTTCCCGCGAGGCAAGACCGACTCGCGGTCGGGCACTGTAGAATCAGCGGGAGTGTTTGGGGGCTAACGTGCATTCAACTGCCAGGTGGTCCGCAGCCTGCTAACTAGAACGGCGCCCGCTCACCTCCGCTGGCGCAAGCGGGGATCGACGACGAGCTTCCATCCCTAACGGCCAGGAGCATGAAGACGATTGATGTGGCGATGATGAGAATCCCGGGCGGCAACACCCACCACAGTAGCCGACGTGAAGCGCACCGTCTGGAACCCCTGCTCCAGCATCTGTCCCCAGGTCGGAATTGACGGATCGCCCAGCCCGAGAAAACTGAGCGATGCCTCGGCGAGAATGGCGCCGGGCGCGAAGAAGATCATTTGCGCCACGACAAAGAGCGCGATCTG
>CAWDSC010000015.1:0-115256 GCA_963804925.1 uncultured Chloroflexia bacterium | reverse complement strand
GCTGTTGACCATCGAGCAGATGATCCGCTCGCTCTACCCGGTGCGGCGGTTGCGTGAAGACTATGGCGTCGAGATTTCCACCGGCATGCAGTGCGACGTCAACGGCGTCAGCTGGCTGTTCGCCGATTTGCTGCCCGCTGTCGGCATCGATTTTCTGACGATGTCAGTTAATCCGATCCGTGGCGGCGTGCCGAAGCCGATGCCGACCGGATTCTGGTGGGAGAGTCCCACCGGCGGCAAACTGCTCACCTGGAATGGCTACCACTATCTCTTCGGGCGGAATATCGCCAAGCTTGGGGACTGGCGCTTTGTCGAGGAATCGCTGGGGCGAGAGCTGGCGAAGCTCGAAAACGATCCAACCTACCAGTTCGACTTTCTCTATTGCCAGTCGACGAACCCGATCCGGGTCGACAACGGACCGCCCGACGCCCGGATGCCAGAATTTGTGCGCGAGTGGAACGCATCCGGCCGGACGCCGCACATGCAGTTCACCACGCCAACCGCGTTCGGCACGCTCTTGCGTGACAAATGGGCGGACACTCTGCCCACCTGGCGCGGCGATTGGCTCGATCACTGGTCGGACGGGGTTGCGTCGAGCGCCTATGAAACTGGCATGAACCGCACCACCCACGAGTTGCTCCACGAGGCCGAGGCGCTCGGTTCAATGGCGGCGGCGCAAGGCAAAAAGCTCTGGAGCGTCGACCGAGCGGACGCCGCCTTTGAGTCGGCGACTCTCTTCGATGAGCATACCTGGGGCGCGTTTGCCAGCATCGACGGCGCCAAGGATCGCTGGACGAAGGGGCAATGGAACCGGAAAGCATCGTTCGCCTACACCGCGTCGAGCGAGGCGCACGATCTCGTGGCGCGCGGCGTGAACGCACTGATCGACGAGATTGGCGATCGCGGTCCGGAGGGGATGTTCAATCTCGGCGATCTCGACCCACTGGCGGCGTACCCAACGCCGAACGCCGACGATGTACTGGTGATCAATACCCTGCCATGGGATCGAGACGTGATCATCAATGAGCCTGAGATCCGGGGCAACGCGGCTCCAGCCGGGGTGCTCGATTGCTTCTTCCCTCGCGATGTTCCCTGGGGCGGATACAAACCGGAAACACCACTCCGGCGTGTCGCGGGGACCGTTCCGGCGCTGGGCTACGCCTTCCTGCCGGTCGCGGTGCGTCCTGACGATGCCGAGTTGATCGCCAAACCAGGCGTCATCGGCAATCAGCCACTACCAGATCCGCATCGATCCGAATACAGGTGGACTCGCGGAATGGATCGACCGTTCCTCAGGTCACGATTTCGCTGGAGACTACCGGGGATATCGCATCGGCCAATACGTGTATGAGTGGGTTGATGATCCCCGCCAGCGCGGGGCGTTGCTGCTCGGCGACTTCTCCGCCGAGAACTTCGGGCACGGCTACACCGACACGAAATACGTGCGCGAAGCACCGACGAAGGTGACGATCAACGAACCGGTAATCGAGCAGGGGATCGTCTCGATCTCGGTCGACATCGAAGCGAAGGGCATTCGCGGCGCTCGCTGCACCTACTCGTTGAGCAGCGGCGAAAAAGCGCTGGCGGTTGATTGGCTGCTCGACAAGGAGCATGTCACCGATGTCGAGTCGGTCTACGTCGCGTTCCCGTTTGCCCTTGGTGATCCGCAATTCCGGGCCGACATCAATGGGCTGCCGCTGACGCCCGAAATTGATCAGCTCAATGAAACGGTGCGCGACTGGTATCCGGTCAACCGCTGGGTCGACGTCAGCGACGGCGAGCGTGGTGTCACAGTTGCTCCCCTTGATGCGCCGATGGTGCAGATGGGCGGCATCACCACCGGTCTCTGGGCGAAACATCTCGACCCGGAAGGGCCGAATCTGATGTCGTGGGCGCTCAACAATCACTGGATGGTCAATTTCAAAGCGAGCCAGGGCGGCGAGATTCCGCTCCGCTACCGGCTGACCACCCACGACGGCGGCTGCGACGATCTCGCCGCGAACCGGTTTGGAGCCGAGCAGGCAACCCCGGTGATCGCCATGCGCGATGTCGCCCCAGTCGATGCGAGAACGGGCCAGTTCGCCACGATCGAACCGGGCGCAGTCGAGCTGATCCACCTCAAACCGGCAGATTTCGGCGACGGCATCATCCTGCGGCTGCAGAACATCACCGGCGAAGCAGCAACGGCAACCATCCAGTTCGTCGCGGCAAAACCTGCCTCGGTGATTTTGACCTCACCGGATGAGCGCGACGGCGATGCGGTTGGACTTGATGGAAGCACGTTGCGCGTCGAGGTTCCGGCGAAGGGGATTCAGTCGGTGCGGGTGCGGTTCTAGCCCCCGCCGAGCGGCTGATTCACCACAACCATAAGGGGCCGGTCTTGTGCCGACCCGGGTTTCAGAGGACCAATTTTGCGTGAAATGACCACGGGAGGACACGAGATCCTCCCCTACGACGACGTGCGCATTCGAGCGCGGATATCGCTGCGATTAGAACCCTAACTGAGGATAATTTTCCGCGATGAGCTCGCGCAGTTGGAGAACGTGGCGCTCCTCGCCGGAGCGATAAGGTGCGCGAACGACAAGCGGCATATCAGGCAGAATGCCAGCTCGGGTGGCGATCTTGCCGAGGGCCGGGGAGGCGGAAATTTCCGGGCAGAGCGCGAGCCATTCCCGGAACAGATTGTCCAGCAGCACGCGTTGCGCGGCAGCTGCCGAGAGATTGGGAAGCTGGCTGTTTCGCCACAGCTCGGCGGCGAATGTGGGGTTGAGATTCGCGACGAAACTGTAGAACCCTTTCGCGCCGAACAGCGCGCCCGGAACGATCTGCTGATCGACGACAAAGTGATGGAGTTCTGGAGTCGCCTGGACGATTTCGATCAGCGAGGCGACATTGCCGCCGGTGTGCTTGCTGCCCCTTAGGTTCGGCGCGACCTCAAGAATTGCCCGGTAATCCTTTCCGGTCAAAAAGCGGCCACTGCTGGCGATGTTGTAATGAATGATCTCCACATCAGGCAGTGCCGTTTGGATCGCTTCGAAAAAGGAGAGCATTTCATAGTCGCTCAGCGTGATCCAGGAGGGGAGAGCGATCTGAACGCGGGCGATGCCGCGCTCACTGGCATAGCGGGCGCGTTCGATCACGCCGTCAGTGTGATGCCAGGTGCAACCTACTTGCGCCGAAAATCCGGTTGCGGTCGTCGCGGCGGCGAAGGCATCGACTAAAGAGCGGAAATCATCCATGTCGAGCACATGCATTTCGCCATCGGTGCCGGTGGTATAGACGCCGTTCAACCCGGCCGCCTGATAGCGGCGCACCAGTTCGGCAACGATTCCAGCGTCGATGCGGCCATCAGCAGTCCATGGGGTTGGCATCGCCGCCCAGGCTCCCTGCAACCATTCATGCGTCATCGAATCGCCGTCTCCAGACATCGCGCGATTATTCGGGAAGGGTGACCGCGAGCGCCGCCATCATGCCGCCGTCGATCTTGTATTCAGCGCCGGTGATGAAACTGGCGCGGTCGCTGGCGAGAAACGCGATCAACTCGGCGACTTCTTCCGCCTTACCGACCCGGCCGACCGGGTGCATCTTGCCCCAATCCTGAACCAACGCGTCGTTCGATTGCTCGCCGCGGAAGAGATCGGCGGCCCCGCGCAGCATCGGCGTGTCGATCGAGGCCGGCAGCACGACGTTGGCGCGGATCGCCTCCTTCGCATAGTCGACCGCGATGGTGCGGGTGAGCCCGATGATGGCCGCTTTGCTGGTGCTGTAGGCGGCGACTTGCGTTTGCGTCGCCAATCCCTGCACCGAGGCGATGTTGACGATCGCGCCGCCGCCCCGCTTGCGCATTTCCGGCACGGCGAAATGGGCGGTGAGGAACATCGATTTGACGTTGACGGTCATCACCTCGTCCCAGAGCGCCTCGGTCGTTTCTTCGACGGTGCCGTAGCGCTGAATGCCCTGGCTGTTGACGAGGATGTCCAATCCGCCGAAGCGCTCGACCGCCGTATTGATCAGCATCTCCGCGCCCGCCGACGTGGAGACATCGGCGGAAATACCAACCGCCTCGCCTCCAGCCGACGTGATGATCGAGACGACTTCATCAACGGCATCTTTGCGGCGCGCGGCAACAACAACCTTCGCGCCGCCCTGGGCAAGCCGGATCGCGGCTGCCCGGCCAATCCCGAGCGATCCGCCCGCGACCGCCGCGATTTTCCCGGAGAGATCGTGATCGGACATGGAAACTGCCTCCCTCGATTACCCGGCACTGGAAGTGCCGGGCTAAGCAAGACGAAGTCCCTCCGGGACTGGTGTTATGAACATTCGTGCTCAGCCCTGGAAGGGCTTCGTCGTGTTACTAGGTCACACGGGGTTTCAACCCCGTGTCTCGGTGACGGCTAATACGTCGCTCGGCCGCCGGAAATGTCGAAGATTGCGCCGGTTGAAAACGAAACTTCATCTGAAGACAGCCATGCCGCAAGGGCTGCGACTTCGTCCGGTTTGCCAGTACGGCCCATGGGAATGCGAGCGGTCATGTATTTGACATGCTCTTCGCCGACCTGTTGAAGAATCTCGGTTTCGATCACGGCGGGGGTGATGCCGTTGACGAGCACTCCTTTTGTCGCGACTTCCTTCGCCACCGACTTTGTCAGTCCAATGACACCGGCTTTCGCGGCTGAATAATGGGCAGCGTTGGGATTGCCTTCTTTGCCGGCGATCGAGGCGATGTTGACGATGCGTCCATAGCCGAGCTCGATCATGCCGGGAAGCACGGACTTGCAGCCGAGGAAGACGCCGGTGAGATCGATCGCGATCATCTGCGACCACTCGGCCAGGCTCAGCTCCCAGGATGGCGCCGATCGCCCGGCGATACCGGCATTATTGACGAGAATGTCGATCTTGCCGCCGAAGGCGATGCCCGCCTCGACTGCACCTTTCCAGGAATCCTCGGAGGTGACATCGAGCGCATAGGCGGTCACGTTCGCGCCAATGGCCGCCACAGCTTCGTCGCCCGCTTTCTGGTCGATATCGCCGATCAGCACCTTCGCGCCGTCGGCCGCCAACCGCTCGACGATTGAGCGGCCAATGCCGCGAGCGCCGCCAGTCACGATCGCTGTTTTTCCTTCAAACTGTTTGCTCACTCACGCTCTCCTCATCACATCAAATCAGTCTGTGTTGTTCCCGACATCTTCGCATAGTCCGGGCATGAAGACAGGAATTCACATATGTGGACCTTGCAGCGTGAGCAGGTTACAGGTCCTTAACGCCGTCTGGTTTTGGGATCGAGCACGTCGCGGAGACCATCGCCCAGGAAGTAGATCGCGACGACGGTGATGGTCAGCGCGAGACCCGGCATCGTCGAAATCCACCAGGCAGTTTCGAGATAGTTGCGTCCGGAGGCGATCATGCCACCCCACGTGGCGGTGTCGGGAGGTACGCCGACGCCGAGGAAGGTCAGTGATGACTCAGCGACAATCAACGCGCCGACTGCCTGGCTGGCGAGGACGATGATCGGCGTCCAGGAATTCGGGAGAACGTGGCGAACCATGATGACGGTCGGCCGGACCCCGACCGAGCGCGCCGATTCGATGAATGGCAGTTGCTTAAGCGATAACACCTGGGCGCGGACAATGCGGGCAAAGCCGATCCAACTCGTCGCTCCGAGCAGGAGAATGACATTGCGCAAGCCCTGACCGAGCAACGCCGCCAGCGTCACGGCGAGCAGGAAAAAGGGTATCGCCAGCTGCACATCGACCAATCGCATGATGATGGTGTCGGTGCGTCCTCCCACAAACCCGCTGATCAGGCCGAGGGGAACGCCGATCAGCAGCGCCACCAGCACCGCCGCCGCGCCGACCAGCAGCGAAACCCGCGCTCCGTAGAGAATCCGGCTGTAGATGTCGCGGCCAAGCGCATCGGTGCCGAGGAGGTGGAAATCGCCAAATTTGTCATCAGACATCGGCGCGACCTGCCGGATGCTCGGTTTTTGCTGGTTGGCGGGATAGGGAGCGATGACCGGCGCAAAGACCGCGGCGAGAATCATGATGGTGATGATCACGATGCCGAACACACAGCGGGGATTGCGGCTCAGTTGCCGCCAGCGAGAAGGCGACGTGATATGCCGCTCCTCTGCTTGCAGGGTGAGTGCAATCGTCATGGCAAACCCGATCCTCTCTACTGATGCCGGATGCGTGGATCGAGCACTCCGTAGAGGAGATCGACCGCGAGATTGACCAATACGAAGACCACTGAAACGATAAAAACGACCGCTTGAATGACCGGATAATCGCGAGCCGAAATGGCGTTGATCGCCAGCCGTCCCACGCCCGGCCAGGCGAACACCTGCTCGACAATCACCGTGCCTCCGAGCAGCGACCCAAGCTGCAAGCCCATCACGGTGATCAAGGGAATCATGGCGTTGCGAAGCGCGTGGCGAACCAGCACCGATCTGTTCCTGCAAACCCTTCGAGCGGGCGGTGCGAACGTAATCCTCACTCAACACATCGAGCATCCCGGCCCGGGTGAGCCGGGTCAGCACCGCCATCAGCAGTGCAGCCAGCGTGATCGCGGGGAGGATGATGTATTCCGGACCATAGTCGCCCGAGCTGGGCAGCCATTGCAGGCGGACAGAAAAGAACAAAATGAGCAAGATGCCGATCCAGTAGGATGGGGCGGCCTGCCCTAAAACGGACAGGCCGACCGCAAGAAAATCCCAGATCGTGTCGCGCTTGATCGCGGCGAGAACCCCGAGCGGAAGCGCGATGCCGACGGCGAGCAAGAAGGCGACAAACGCCAGCTTCACCGTTTCCGGGAAGGCTTCCATCACCACGCCGAGCGCCGGCTCTTTGTAATAGAGCGAGTCGCCGAAGTCTCCCTGCACCGCGCGGCTGATGAAGAGCCAGTACTGCTCGTAGAGCGGATCATTGAATCCGTAATGCTCCCGAGCCGCCGCGATCTGTTCCGGGCCGGCCGTTTCCGCCAGCATCAGCGTCGCAGGATCGCCCGGCGCCAGCCGCGCGAGCAGGAAAACGACGATCGACACGCCAATCAGCACGACGATCGATTGCAGGATCCGACGAAGAATGTATCCGCTCATTAGCCCTGGACATCGAGCGCGAACACGCGCGTCTGCCAGTCAGTACGTGGCACGAAGCCGATGACCCGCTCTTTCACCGCCCAGATATATTCCTGGCGATAGAGAATGAACTCGGCCATGTCGTCGTACATCGCATGCTGGATCTGCTTGTAGAGCGCGTCGCGCTTTGTCTCATCAAGCTCGCTGCGCGCCTCGTTGATCCACTCGACGACATCCGGGCGAGCCTCGTTGTAGGCGAGACCAAAGGTGCCGTGGACGACCAGCACGGTGTAGTTCGGGTCGGGGTTGAGTCCCTTGTTGCCCTGCTGCACGGCGATGTCGAAGCTGTGGCTCTGCCGCGCTTCGGTATAGGCGCCCGGCTCCAGGAACTGCATATCGACATCGAATCCGACGGCGCGAAGCTGCTCGGCGACGAACTCGCCCACCTGATCGAGCTTGGCGAACCAGGCCGGGTTCATTTTGAACTCGATCTTGGTTCCCTCGGCGATCCCCGCCTGCGCCAGCAACTCCTTCGCCATATCCGGGTTGTACTCGGGGAAGTTGGCGACAAGCTCGGCGTCGTAGCCAATGGTGCCTTCAGGAATAGGGGCGGCGATCCGCTGCCCGGCCTGGAGGATGTCATTGACGATCGTTTCGGTGTCGATCGCGTGCGCCACCGCCCAACGCGCTTCCTTCACATTGAAGGGTGGCCGGGTGAAATTGAAGGTCAGATGGATTGTGTCGGTCGATGGCGTACGGGCGATCACGATCTGATCCTGGCCATCGAGCTGGCCGGCGAGCTCGCCACTGACACTATCGATCAGATCGACCTCGCCATTGCGCAGCGCGGCGACACGGGTCGCTTCTTCAGTGATCGGTCGGAAGGTGACTTTGTTCAGCTTGACGACGCCTGTGTCCCAGTAGTTCTCGTTCGCTTCGCCGACCCACTGCTGATTCTTGGTCCACTCCACGTATTTGAATGGACCGGTGCCGATTCCCTTTGTGAAGAAGTCCTCTCCGTACTTCTCGACCGCGTTGTAAGCGAGGATCGACTCGCCCGGAAACGAGGAGAGCAGCCCCGGATTCGGCGCGGTCAGCAAGAAGGTGACGGTGAGCGGATCATCGATTCGCACTTCCTGCAGTGAATCGACCCAGGCTGCGGCGTGTTGAAGCTCGGGTTTCGCAAGTAGGCGATCGAAAGTGAATTTCACCGAATCGGCATTGAACGGGGTGCCGTCGTGGTAGGTGACGCCATCGCGCAGTTTCAAGGTGTACGAGAGGCCGTCCTCCGCCATGGTCCACTCGGTGGCGAGGGCGGGAAGCAACTGCTGCGTTTCATCGGTGTCGATCAATGGCTCGTAGAGCAGCCGGTTGATCGTTCCCTCCATCAAACCAGCGATTTCCTGGGGATCCTGGGTGCGCAGATCGTCGCCGCGAGCCCAGGTGATGCTCTTCTCGTCCTGAGCGCCAACCGCGTGGGTATTGAGCAGCGTGATGAGCGAAGACCCCGAGACGGCGAGTCCCGCCATTCCCGCAGAGCCTTTGAGCACGCTCCGGCGCGAGGCGTGATGTTGCATGAGGTCAGTTTGCTGGGTCATTGGTTTCACTCCATCCCTTCTCCATAACGACTGATCGGCGTTCTTTTTCTGCCCGTCGGTCAGTTTTCGCGGTGGCGTTCTCCTTTCAACGTCGAGTCCTCCATGATGGCGAAACTCCCCAACATGAATGAAAGAAAATGACGACTCGAATCGGTCGACTTGTGCGATCGGGACGATCTGGAATAATGGAGTGGTCGGACAACTTGATTATCTGTCAGTTTTGGAGGGCGGTCAACATGCGGATTACCCAGGTCACGGCGACACCGGTGCGCGTCGACGATACGAAACCGAAATCGTGGCTTTCGGAATCGGTCGTCGCGAACCCGATGTCGATCTATCCCGAGTACAAAGCGAAGCGCTCTTCATGGACTGCGCAGTGGGGACCGGAACTGCTCGTCCAGATCGAAACGGACGAGGGGATCACCGGCATCGGCTGCCCGGTGCCAGCAGGCGGACGGATCATCATCGAGAACCACTTCCGCCACATGCTGATCGGCAAAGACCCCTTCGATATCGAAAAACTGTGGGATCAACTCTGGCGATCGTCGCTTCCCTATGGCCGCAAGGGTCTGCCGATCATGGCGATCAGCGCCATCGACATCGCCCTCTGGGACATCGTCGGCAAGGCGACCGGGCAACCGGTCTGGAAGCTGCTCGGCGGCGCCACCAAGGATGCGATCCCGGTCTATTCCACCGGCAACGATGTCGCCTTTTACCACAAGCTTGGTTTTACCGGTTTCAAACTTGCCATGCCCTATGGTCCAGTCGATGGCTGGCAGGGGATCAAGAAGAACATCGAGCTGATCGAGAAAACGCGCGAGATCGTCGGCCCGGACGGCGAGATCATGCTCGATTGCTACATGGCCTGGAATGTCGATTTCACCCTGCGCATGGCCCGCGCCGCCGAGCCCTATCGCATCCGCTGGATCGAAGAATGCCTGCAGCCGGATGACTACGAGGGGTATGCCGAGATTACGGCAAAATCGCAAATCCCCGTCGCCACCGGCGAACATGAGTACACCCGCTGGGGATTCAAGGAACTGATCTCCCGTCGTTGCTGCCACATCCTGCAGCCCGACCTGGCCTGGGTCGGCGGCATCTCCGAAGCGAAAAAGATCGCGGCGATGGCCTCAGCCTGGGGACTTGATGTGATCCCCCACGGCGGCGGACTCCATCCCTGGGGATTGCATTTCATCCAGTCGGAAGTGAACTGCCCGCTGGCCGAGTGGGTCGTCGTCGGCAACGAGGGCGAGGAAGATCCCATCCGCCCGCTCTTCCCCTACCTCGAAGGCGCTCCATTGCCGAAGAACGGGACGATCCTCCCAAGCAACGAGCCTGGCATCGGCGTCAAAGTGCGCGAAGGCTGGCTGCAGGACACGGGGGATATGCGGCCGGTCGCTCCCTGGGGCGCGGTGTAGCGAGACTGGGTTTCGTCGTGCGCCGGACTGAAGTCCAGCGCTCACAAGACGAAGTCTCTTCGAGACTGAGCACGTCGGCTACTTACAGAATACGCGGATATATCGCGCTTTCGCACCCTCTCCCAGTATTGGGAGAGGGTGATCCTTTAGCGCCGGGTGAGGGTTTCGGTGGCCGGGTGTAGATCGCGAAAGCGGTTTCAACGTGCCCGGAGCTGAATCACCGGGCTAACAGGCGAAAGTACCCTTCGGGCACTGAGCTGGGTGGGGGACAGACGTGCTCAGCCCTTTAGGGCTTCAGCCCTCGGCAGTGCCGACCTCAGATCGATTACTCTTTCTCACTTCTCACTTCTCACTTCTCACTTCTCACTTCTCACTTCTCCGTCACCCCTTCACCGAACCCGCCGTCAGGCCCGCGATGAACTGGCGGGACAGCAGCAGGTAGGCGATCACGACCGGCATGACGGAGATGGTGACGCTGGCGAAGATGAGACCCCATTCGGTGGAGTAGGTGCCGCGGAAGGCCATGATGCCGACCGGCAGCGTCATGCTGCGTCCGGGATCGTTGAGCAGGATGAAGCCGAGGAAGAAGTCGTTCCACATCCAGACGCCGTTGAGGATCACGACGGCGGCGAGGGCGGGCCGGGTCAGCGGCAGCATGATCCGCCAGAAGACCTCGAAGTGGCTGGCGCCGTCGATGCGAGCGGCATCCTCCAGATCGCGGGGAAGCGCGGCGAAGAAGCCGGTCAGCATCAGCACCGCCAGCGGGATGCCGAAGACGGAATAGACGATGATCAGCGAGCGCAGATCGCCGAGAATGCCGATCTCCCGGAACATGATGAAGAGCGGCAGGATGATCAACTGCACCGGCACCACCAGCCCGCCGATGAAGAGCATGCGCAGTGCCCATCCGTCCCCGGAACTTGAAGCGCGCCAGACGCATACGCCGCCAGGCAGGCGAGCGCGGTGCTGATGGTGACGCCGAGCACGGTGGCGATGACGCTGTTCCGCATCGTGACCGGCAGATTCGCCTCGTCCCAGGCCTTTTGGTAGTTCTTGCAGATCGAACGCTCTCCGGCAGGCCGTACGGCTTCCGCGAAGAACTCGTTGACCGTCTTGAACGAGCCCAAGAATGACCAGAATGATCGGAATCAACACGACAGGCCAGACGACGATCATGGTGGAGATGCCAGAGCACCTCGCCGCCGATCTTGAGCGCGCGCTTCCTGGTCGCTGACGTTTGCCGTGGAGTGATGAGCTGTTTCCGTCATTGCCAGGTCCTAGCTCTGGATCGCTTCTTCGCGGCGTCCGAAGGCTTTGAGTAAGCAGACCAGAGACTCCGGCCAGGAAGACGAAGAGCGTGACCCCTTCGGCGATGGCGTAGCTCATCCGCGGCTCGAGTTGAAGCCGCTGATGCCGAAGGCATCGCCATAGATCAGGACGCCGATGACGAGCGTGTGCCCATCGGGAGCGCCCTGCGCGCCCGCCAAGACATAGAGAAGATCGAAGGCGCGGAAGATCAGGATGAACGACAGCACCGTCACGATCGTGAAGGCCGGAGCGAGCAGCGGGAAGGTGACGTCGCGGAAGACCGCCAGCGGTTTGCGCCGTCGACGCGCGCGGCGTCGACGCAGATCCTCCGGCACGTTCTGCAATCCGGCGAGATAGAGCACGACGGCCATGCCGTTCGCCTGCCAGGCCTGGACGAGCATCACGGTCAGCAGCGCATATTTCGGATCGGCCTGCCACTCATGTTGCAAGCCCGCGAGCCCGATATCGCGCAGGACGGGATTGACGCACCGATCAGCGGATCGAGCATCAGGACCCAGATGATGCCGGTGGCGACCGCCGACATGATCACCGGCAGGAAAATGATCGCCCGGTAGACATGTGTCATCCGCGAGCGGCGATTGAGCAGCAGCGCCAGCGCGAGTGAGACGGTGTTCTGAAAGACAAAGATGAATAGAAAGAGCTTGGCGGAATTGAGCGATGCGTTCCGAAAACGCGGGCTGCGGAGCAACTCGGAAAAATTTTCGAGTCCGACGAACCCCCATAATCCCGGCACTCCGCTCCAATCGGTGATCAGGTGCCAGACGCCGGCAGGGCTCAGCAACGAATTCAATGAGCCAATGTCTGTGCCGCCGCGCCAATCGAAGAGACTCAGTTTGAAGGCCCAGATTGTCGGGTAGACGAAGAGCAACCCGTAGACGATCAAAGCCGGGAGCAGAAACCAGATATGCGGCTTGCTGGCAAGTCGAGCCTTCAAGCTCCGTTTGACGACCAGATGCTCAGCACCTGATGACGAAACCCGGGCGGGTGGTGCGCCGCCCGGGTTGTCTCGTTGATTCTGTTGTTGAACGGCCTCGGATTCGGCCATTTGGGTCCCTTTGAGATGTGTCGTGAGTTGAGCGTTTTACGTTGTCGGCGTTGGACCTCATCCCTACCCCCTCTCCCGCGCGGGAAAGGGGGTTTTTCGTACCCTCGCACAATATTGGGAGAGGGCGGTGCTTCAGCACAAGGATAGGGATTACGCCGCCGAAGGTTTGACTGAATCCTGCATGATCTGGGCGAATTGCTCGGCCGTCAGGCGGCCGGTCCAGAGCCCACCCTGATTCTGGGAAACGGTGTCGAAGGAGGCGTTCGTTTCTGGCACGTCATACCAGACCGGAATGTCGAGTCCACGCGCCTGCACCGTTTCCTGGCGAACCGAATCGGACGACTCGGTGATCTCCTTGTGGACTGGCAGGGAGATCGTGTCGGAAACGATCTGCTGCGCATCTTTGCGTCGCGAGCCAGTTGATGAAGGTGGTGGCGGCGTCTTGCTTCGCCTGATCGGCGCCGTTGTAGGCGGTGTACAGCAGTTCCATCCCGGTATTGGTTGAATATTTGCCCGCTTCAGGTCCCGGCCAGGCCATGAAACCAAGATCGGCATCCGGGTTTTCCTGCTTGAAGCCGGTGAAGTCGGCCGTTCCAGCCACCATCATCGCGCCGAGCCCCTGGGCGAAGATCGCCTTGCCGCTGACGTAATCGGTCGCCTCGAAGCCGGGATTGTAGTAGGGCTGGAGATCGAGCAGCAGCTGGGTGGCGGCGACCAGATCGGGATCGGTCAGCTTCTTCTCGCCGGTCAGCACCTGCTGGAATCCATCAGGCCCGAGCACTGCCGAGGTGAGTCCGATGTACATGAAGTAGGGATGGACGCCATCCTTCGCGCCGAGCACAAGTGGAGTGACCCCGGCAGTCTTCAGCTTGTCACAGGCAGCTTTCAGCTCATCCCAGGTCGTCGGTGGAGTAATGCCATTGTCGGTGAAGATCGGGCGCTGGTAGGCGAGCCCGACCGTGTAGGATGCCAGTGGGCAGCCATAGTCGATGCCGTTCACCGTCACCTGACTGCGTGCAGTGTCGGTCAGCCCGCTCACATCGATTTTGCCAGTCAGATCGGCGTAGGGAAGTGTGCCGCCTGCGAGCGACTTGGCAATGATGCTGCCTTCAAGCTCGCCGAGAATGTCGGAAGGCTGTCCACCCGAAAGCGCGGTTTGCAGCTTGGCCGGGTAATCACTGCCTGGGACGGCGGAGAACTCGATCTTTACCTCTGGATGGGCGGTCATGAAGGCGCTGAGCAACCCCTCCATCGGATCCTTCCATTCAGGGTGATTGCCCCACATCGTGACCGAGGTCGCATCCTGGGCGAATGCGCTGCGAGCGCTAAAGCTGCCGCCCAAGGCAGCAAGTGCGGCGAGTCCGCCGGTCGTTTTTGCCAGTGTGCGGCGATTGACACGACGGTTGAGTGGATCGAACGACATCACCTGACTCCTAACATGGTTGATTCGAAAGACGAGCCGGCTCGCTAGCCGTTTTGTGGGAGTACGATTGGATGCTAACAATGGTCTGATGGTCTGTCAACCAAACCAAAGAATTGCCGTTCGCGCGCCTCCTTTCACAGCGTTTTGCTCAAGACGATCAGCCAGGAGTTGGTCGAGATCGGGTCTGAGCACGACGCTCTCCTGTTCGCTCGGATCGGTGCGGGCGAGCACCGCCACGCACTCCTCGGTGTCGCTGGCATTTGTTGGCAGGTGCGGCACCCCCGCCGGGATGTAGATCAGATCGCCAGGTCCGCACGCCATCTGATGCTCGAGCTCGTGGCCGTGCCACATCAGGCCCTGGCCGCTCAGCACGTAGATCGCCGTTTCGTGCGCCTCGTGCAGATGCGCTTTCGCGCGACCGCCTGGCGGAATCCGCAGCAGATGCATGCACAGTCCGGTCGCACCGCTGCTTTCGGCCGAGATGCCGTGGAAATAGGAAAAGCCCTGCTTCCCCTCGTACGTTGATTCAGCCCGGAGCAGTTTGCATTGTGCTGTTTGATCGCTCATGGCCGTGCTCCTTTCCGGCGTGCTACTTGTTGGAAAAGATCGCAATCTCGCCGGCCTGCATCACTCGCGTTTCGGTAGGTGCTTCAAGTCGGTGCAGAAAGGCGTCGAATTGCCAGGGATCGAGCGTTGCGCCCGGTCCAAAGCCTTCCGGTTTCCACATGTCGTAGTGCATGGGGATCGCAACTCGCGGTTCAATCCACCAGGTCAGGAAGGCGGCTTCATAGACATTCATATTGCCGCCGCCGCCATTGATCGGCACGCACATCACGTCGATGCCGCGATCCCGGAACGACCTGAGCCGGGCGTCGTATTCGCTATCGGCGACGATCCAGATCCGCACGGAGCCCGCGTCGATCAAGAAGCCAATGGCATCGGGAACCTCGGCGATCGCATCCTCATGCCGGGTGAAGGTCGCCTCGATCTTGATGTCGGCAAAGGCGTGTTCCATCCCCTGTTCGAGTAGCACCTGACGCTCTTCCGGCCAGCCCCAGGCTTGCGCTCTCGCCAGGCAGGAATGCGGCGCAGCAAGCGTGATCCCTGGGTGCGCCGCATATTTCACGATCGAGGTGCGGTCGAGATGATCCTCATGCCAGTGCGACACCAGCAGCAGATCGGGCGCGAACTCCTCCGGCTCGATTGGCGCTGGATAGGCACGCTTCACTCCCCAGATCAGCTCGGCGTAGTCGGAAAGATAGGGATCGACCATGACCGTCGCGCCACCAGACGATTTGATGACAAAGCCGCCCTGGCCCAGCCAGACCAGTGCGACGTTGCCCGGTTTCACGATCTGTTTCGCGATAGCCCGCGCGAGATTCGTCATGAACGCTCCGGCACGAAAACCCTCACCCGGCCCTAAAGGGCCACCCTCTTCCAGCATTGGGAGAGCGTGTTGGAACACGCTCGTACTCCTCTCTCTCCAGTATTGGGCGAGGGGCTGGGGATGAGGGTGCTAGTTCACGCGGTACTTGTTGAAGATTTCCTCGTTCAGCTCGACGCCGAGACCGGGACCAGTTGGGATGACGATGAAGCCATCTTTGTCGATCGTGATCGCCGGGTCAACCAGAGCGGTGTTCAGTTCCGACCCTTCCGCCGGCCATTCCTGGAAAAGCCCATTCGGAATGCTGGCGTTGATGTGAACCGATACGGCCCCGAGGATGCCGCTGCTGTAGTGATGCGGCACGATCGGGCGATTCTGCGACGCAGCGAGCGCGGCGATCCGCATCGTTTCGGTGACGCCGCCGACGCGGGAAACGTCCGGCTGCAGCACATCGACCTTGCCCCGTTCGATCAGGTCGCGGAACTCGTGGATTGTCGCCAGTTCTTCACCGGCGGCGATGCGGACCGGTGAGCGGTCGCACAGCTCGCCGTAGCCATCCATATCGTCCGGGTGGAGCGGTTCTTCCAGCCAGTAGATGTCGTACTCGGCAAAGATGTTGGCGCGGCGGATTGCTGTCGTGACATCCCATTCCGGTCCGCCGCTGTCGTAGGCCCATCCCACATCGAACATGATCGGCGCGTCGGGTCCGACGGCGTCTCGCACGCCCTCGATATGGGCACGGTCCGTTTTCTCAGCTTTACCGAAATCCTTCCAGCCGAACTTGAACGCCGTGTAGCCCTGTTCCTTGAACATCGCCGCTTTTTCGCCGGTTTCAACCCCGTCAGCTCCGAAAAGCGCGGAGGAATAGGCGCGAATCTTCGCTTGATCGCTGCCGCCAAGCAGACTGTAAAGCGGAACGCCGAGCGCTTTGCCCTTGATGTCCCAGAGGGCGATGTCGATGCCGCTCATGGCGTGGATGACCGCGCCGCGCCGTCCGAAATACATGGTGGCCTGATACATCTTGCGCCAGAGCCGCTCGATATCGAGCGGGTTTTCGCCGATGAGCACTTCCTTCAGGCCGACCATCACCGAGTGGGAGCGCGGCGCGTCGACGATCGCCTTCACCACCGTCGGCGCGGAATCGGCCTCGCCGAGGCCGGTGATTCCTTCATCGGTGTGGACCAGGATGACGGCGGTGTCCTGGTTGCCGTTCGCCTCCATGGCGATCTGGGGAATCTTCAAATACGCGACTTCGATATCGGTGATTTTCACAAACTGCTCCTCATTCGGGGCTGACAGGCCAAACGCGCGCTGTTTGAATTGCGGTCATACCGGTATTATCACTGATAGAACTTAATCCGCAAGTGGGTGGCGCGAGAGGAACGCAAAGCGTGGAATGGCGTCCGACTCCAGGCAGCGGTCTGCTCAGTGACCGCGTGGCGCAGCAAATCGAGCGGATTGATCATCGATGAGGGGCTGAAGCCGGGCGAAAAGCTCGGTGCCGGGCGAGAGCTCGGCGAACGCTTCGGCGTCAGCCGCACGGTTATCCGGGACGCGCTGGCGGCGTTGCAACAGCGAGGTTTGATCGAGCAGCGTCCAGGAGTCGGGGTCTTCGTGTGCGATGGCAGCGGTTCAGCCGTGGCGACGCTGTTCGGCCAGATGCTCCGCCTCGACACCATTTCCCTGCAAGAGCTTGTCGATGCCCGGCTCCTGATCGAGGTGCACAACGCGGAGTTGGCTGCCAGGCATGCCACCGAAGACGACATCGCTCGTCTGAATCAACTGCTCGAAACCATGGAAACTGCCCGAAACGGTCGCCGGTTCATCGAGGCGGACGTCGAGTTCCATGTGGCGCTGGCCGCTGCCGCCGGCAACCGCGTGCTGGCGGCGGTGCTGCAGGGTCTGCACCCGGTGCTGATCGACGCAATGACCATCGGACTGGCGATTGAAGAGGCTCGCCCTGCCGCTGTCATGGATCATCGCGAGGTGATCGACCTGATCGCGCGTCACGACGTTACTGGTGCGGGAAGGTCGATGGCTGCCCATCTCAAGCGGACACGGAGCGAACTCGAGCAGGCAGGCTACCTCCCGACAGGCAAGTCCTAGACGATTCCAATTCCACATCCGTTGTGTATGTATTCGGGAGAAGCGTGCCCGAAACGTTTCGACCAGCCATATGCGGAGGAGACGAAATGCCGATCAACCCCTCATCCTGGATCGCATTCATGGCGGCGGCGACGCTACTCGTCATCTTCCCTGGGCCAAATGTGCTCTACATCATCTCGCATCGGAACGATTAGCGATCTGAGAGCTATGCCTTGATCAGCGGCGCCGGCTGTAAGTGGTTCGTCGGCCGCCGATAGAGCAGCTCCTATTCGCGCGATCTGACCGCAACTTTCTACTTCGCCCTGGCACTCGTCGCCGTAACGACGAAAGTCGATCGCAGCGTACCGACATCGAAATAACGCTCGTGCTCAAGAGGCATTAGAATGGGCGCCAGAGCAGCCATTGAAATGGCTAATGAAATGGCTATAATAGAGGAGAAGGCGGTGATTGGTCTCAAATTCTTCGCCATCGAAAATAGGAGATTTTCAATATGACTAAAACCGTTAGCGCCACTGAAGCTAAGAACACGTTTGGGGCGATTCTCAAGCATCTTGAGACGACCGATGAGGACGTTGTCATCGAAAGTCGCGGCGTCCCGACGGCGGTTGTCGTTTCGATCGAGCGGTTTCGCGAGATTGAAGAGCTTGAGGAGCGCGCAAAAAGGCAGCGTGCGCTTGAAGAATTCAGGAAATTACGGGCAGAGATTGCCAGACAAAACGAGGATATGTCGACCGCAGAAGCTCAGGATTTTGCAGAACAGCTCTCAGATGAAATCATGGAAAATGTCGTGGCAAAGCATCCGGTCAAGGCCGCGCACTAAGTGCCACGCCCGAGCGCGGTCCTGGACGCCAATCTCCTGATCAGCATGATTCTGGCTCAGGCCGATCCAGAATTGTCGATGTATCGACTCTTCGAAGCGGCTTCAAATCAACGCTTCGACCTCATTCTTCCAGAAGGCGTGCTGTCCGAATTTGGCCATACGGTTCGATCGAAGCCGTACTTCACGAGACGGCTTACCGAGCATCAGATCGTCGCGTTCGAACACTTGCTTCGACGCATTGGAGTGGTCTTTCCCGATGCTGGAGTTGAAATTGAACCAGTCGTGCGCGATCCGAAGGACGACTATCTCGTGGCAAGCACCATCCTGGCAGGAGCCCGGTTTCTTGTTACAGGAGACAAGGACCTGCTCACGTTGAAAGAGATGCTGAAATCGCCGGAGATCGTTACGGCTACCGAGTTTCTCGCCATGCTCGATGCAGGCGGCCAATAGTCGAAATGAACAGGGGCCAGGAATCATTCCCTGGCCCCTGCATCAATTCCAACTCGACGAATATTACCCCTCGTACTTCCGGAAGAGGCACACGGCGTTCTGGCCGCCGAAGCCGAAGCCGCTCGACATCGATGCGTTCACTTCGACGGCGCGCGAAACGAGCGGCGTGTAGTTGAGATCGCAACGAGGATCGGGATCGGTCAGATTGAGCGTCGGCGGTGAGATCTGATCGCGAATGGCAAAGATCGCGCTCAAGGATGAAACTGCACCCGCCGCGCCAAGCAGGTGGCCGATGCTCGATTTGTTCGCTGAGATCGCGAGCTTGTAGGCATGATCGCCGAACGCGGTTTTGAGCGCAGCGGTTTCCGCGACATCGCCGACATCGGTCGCTGTCGCGTGCGCGGCAACGAAATCAATCTCAGTCGGATCGACATTGGACCAGGTTAACGCGCGTTTCATCGCCAGCGCGGCGCCGCGTCCTCCCGGCGCCGGGCCGGTGATGTGATAGGCGTCGGAGGTATAGGCGCCGCCAAGCACCTCGGCGATGATCGGCGCGCCGCGCTTGAGCGCGTGCTCCTCTGATTCGAGAATCGCGATCGCGGAGCCTTCAGAGAAGACGAAGCCATCGCGGCCAAGATCGAATGGTCGGCTCGCGGCCTCCGGTGGATCATTGCGCCGCGAAAGCGCGGTCATGCTGGTGAGCGATGCGATGGCGACCGGGGTCAGCCCGGCTTCAGTGCCGCCGGTCACGACGACATCGGCTTCACCGCGTTGAATCATATGCACGGCATCGACGAACGCCTGCACGCCCGAGGCGCATGCCGCCGCCGACGTGCTCGACGGACCATGAATACCGAACGCCATGGAAACCTGGCAACTCGCCATGTTTGGCGCGAAGACCGGGATCAGCAGCGGATGCACACCCTTCGGTCCTTTGTGCACCATGTTGGTGACTTCGGACTCAATGGCGGAAATACCGCCGCCGCCGGTGTTGACGACCACGCCGACTTGCTCGCGATTGGCATCGGTTACTTCAAATCCCGCTGAATCCAACGCTTCGCGTGAGGCGGCGACGGCGAATTGAGCGAAACGGTCCATGCGCTTGGCTTGCTTGAAATCCATGAAATCACGAGGAACAAAGCCCCGGACCTCACCGCCGATCTTCACTTCGAAGGCGGTCGTGTCCCAGCTTTCAATGTATTTAATTCCGGAACGGCCACTCACGAGACCATCCCAGTAGGCCTCGGCGCCGATGCCGAGTGGGGTGATTGCTCCAACCCCGGTGACGACGACGCGCTTCACGCTCGTCTCCCTCCCTCGACGGCTAGCTCGGATCTTGCCGCGTTATTCAATGCGTGCCGGTTGTCGCGCAATGCAATGCGGCTCCGTTCCAGGCACTTCCGACCAAGGACAGTGGCTCGATGCAGCAGTTTCCGCGTGAAGTTGCCTCACGCCGGCCCACGTCATCGAGCAAGATGCGATGCAAACCGGACTCATTGCATAACCCGGTTCCAGCGCATATCGGCTAATTGTAGCCAACCAACCATTCTGGGAGTAGCTCGCCGTCACTCAGCTCTGATTATGCTCGCAGCCGGTCGCTTTCTCTCCAGCTCAAGTTGCGATGGGCTCGGGTTTCGAGGGGCGAGTTAGCGTTTCCGGTGCGTTGAAGAGAAAGAGCGCGCCAGAGACGATCAACAGGGCGGACGTGAAAAAGAGCGCTGCTTGTGGGCTGGCGAAATCTGCGATTGCGCCGAGCAAAAGCGGTCCGATGACATAGCCCAGATCGGCGACGCTACGATAAAGACCCATCGCAGGCCCGAGCTGATCTTTCGGCGCAAGATCAGCGGCATACGCCGCGGGCGCAGCCCCAGCGATGCCGGACGATGCCGCCCAGAGGAACGACGAGACGAGGAACATTGCGAACGTGTCCGCGAAGGCGAATGAGGTCATGGCCACCGCCGAAAAGACTGCGGATGGAATGATGACCGCCTTGCGCCCGAAGCGATCGACGAGTGTGCCCGAGGGATAGACCAGCACCAAACCGACGATGCTGATCATGCCGATCCCCAACCCAATCTGGTCGGGAGCGAGTCCGATTTCATCTTCAGCCAGCAGCGGGATGACGTTGAAGAGTCCGCCAGTACGTGCGAAGAATGCGCTGAAGCTCACCAGGCAGATCAATGAGAAACCGGGAATAGCGGTCAGCAGGCGAATCTGCTCGCGGAGCGACAGTTTCCGGTCAGCATCGCCACCTGCTACGGCGCCTCTGCTTCGTTTGGCGCCCACCGGGCGGGTTTCAGGGACGAAAAAGAGGGCGAGAACCGTGACGACCCCGGCCAACGCCGCATTTGCAATAAAAGGACTGGCAAGTCCGACGTGTGTCGCCAGCCAACCGCCAGGGTACGAGCCCGCGCCGACCGCGAAGACAAAGACGCCGGTATAGATCGCCATCACCCGGCCACGATTGTGAGGCGAGGCGATATCCGCAACCACAATCTGTCCGGCGGTGAGGACGAATGCCGCGCCTGCCCCGGCAATAAAGCGGGCGCCGAGGAAGATCGGATAGTTGGGAGCAACGGCGCAGAGCAGGGTGCCGATGACCGTGATCGCGCCGCCAATGGCGAGCGTCGGCTTGCGCCCGATCCGCTCAGAAAGTTGCCCCGATGGATAGTTGACGAGGAAGCGGGCGAGTCCATAGACGGCAATCGTGAGGCCGATCGCCGTCTGGGTGACGCCGAATTCCTCGGCATAGAGCGCCACAACTGGAACGACCGCTCCGAATCCAAACTGGTTGGCGGCGATCAGCGCGCACATCCAGATCAGGATCGAGCGCTCCCGGGGCGAAAGCCCAATTCCTTGTGACGCAGTCGTCATCGCGCGATTGCCTTTGACGAAGCAGAGAGCAGAGAGTTAAGAGTACGAATTTTCTTCGTGCTCTTGACTCTCTACTTCGTATCGCTGGGGAGATCGAGGCCGAGATCGGCGATGCCCAGGGTAGGGAGGTCGCGATTGATGCGTTTGTTGAGACTGGCAAGGACGGAACCAGGTCCGATTTCGACCAGCGTCGTCGCTCCAAGCGCAGACATCTCCTGAATGGTGGCGGTCCAGAGCACAGGCCCTTCCATATGCGCCATCAGCTCGGCGCGGATCGCATCGGCAGTTGAAAGTGGCTTCGCGGTGGCGTTGGCGATGACCGGAGCGATCGGCTCCTTAATGGTGACCGTCGCGATCTGCTCGCCGAACTGGCGGTTCGCCTCGGCCATCAGCGGCGAGTGGGCGGCGATGCTGACTCCAAGTCGGGCGACGCGCTTCGCGCCCCTCGCCTTGGCCAGCTCCATCGCCCGCTCCAGCGCTGCGACCTCACCAGAGATCACCGTCTGTCCTGGGCAGTTGGAATTGGCGACGACCATCACCTGTCCTTCGGCCGCTTCCGCGCAAACCCCGGCAAGCGTTTCGTCATCGAGTCCCAACACGGCCGCCATACCGCCGGGAGCACGTTCCCCGGCTTCCTTCATGAGTCGTCCTCGCTCGCGCACCAGACGGATCGCGTCGCTCAGGCTGAGCACGCCGATCGCCGCCAGCGCCGAAAACTCACCGAGCGAGTGCCCTGCCACGACTGTGGGAACGAACGACTTGCCTTGCTCCGCTGCTCGCTCCTGGATCGCGGCCATCGCGGCGACACTGGCGACGAGAATCGCCGGCTGGGCATTGATCGTATCTTCAAGTGTCTCCGCCGGTCCATCCCACATCAACGAGGAAAGGGAAAAGCCAAGCAGGTCGTTCGCTTCGGTGACCACCTGCCGCGCTGCCGGCGAAGCTGCCGCTAACTGCGACGCCATCCCGACAAATTGGCTTCCCTGACCCGGGAAGACGAATCCGATGCGTCCCTCAATAAGCTGTTCAACCATCCCTGCCTCACATATCACGCGCCGTTACCGGCAAGATTGCGTTCAGATGCTGAGGATAGCAGGCAGCTATGAAACCGTAGGCGGTAAGCCGTTAACACGATGCAATCCGCGCTCTGCCTCGCCCAGAAATTCAACCCTGGAGAAAGGCCGAATCGCCGCGCTGCTTTTTTCTGCAGGGTGGCGACGTTGCGCTTAATCAATTCTGCGATGTTCCCCCAACAACCCGGTATTCGGCTTGGGGTTTTGGGGGAAGGTTTCCTCATACCTTAGGCGTGCCGTCAGTGAGGACGGCGAGCGCGGCGCTGGAGCTGCGGTCAGGAACCGGTTCTCAGGAGGAGTTGATCGTGCGACGTTTTCTTTCCGTGGTTGGTCTTGCATTGACGCTGGCCGGCTCTGTAGCGGCTCCTGCAATGGCGCAGGGACTTGAGGGATTCGAGCCGGCGTTCTCGGATACGATCTTGTCACAGATGGGATACACGCAGCTCGACATCAATGTCGGCCCCGATGGTGTTGTCGCGCCTTCGACGCTCGAGGCCGGCTATTACCACGTCACGCTTTCGGTTGATGAGCCATCAAGCGTCGGCTATCTCGACTTCGTTCAGCCGCCGGCGGGTCTCGATGCCGCCACCGAGTTGGCGGAAATGATGGATGCGGGCTCGAACGATCTCGTGCATGAAGGGTGGATTTTCAATGGTGGCACAAATACTCCCAATCCGGGTGAAACCGCGAGCTTCGTAATAAACCTCGCCCCTGGCGATTACAAAATCGCAGCCTCGTACTATGGTCTTGAAGAAGCCAGCGAAGAAGTGATGAAGCTTGTGCCGCTGACGGTCACTGCGTCCACCGCCACGGACGCAGCCACCGCGCCGGTTGCAGGCGCCACGCTCGAAATGACGGAGGATCTGACCTATGTCGTTTCGCCCGGGCCGGTTCCCGCGGGACCGCAAGTCTGGAAAATCGCCAACACCGGCTCGCATCATGCCCACCACATGGTGATGGTTAGCGTTCCCGAAGGCATCACGGCGGATCAGATCGTCAGCGAGTTTAGCTCGATGATGCAGGGCACACCGACGGCCGAACCGCCGTTGATGGCGCAGTTCAGCTGGGTCGCCTATGCGGCGCTGCAATCTGGCGGGCAGACGACCTGGGCGGAATTCGATCTCAAACCCGGCACATATGCGGTGATCTGCTACATCATGGATCCGATGACCGAGCAGCCGCACGTCGTTTCTGGAATGGCGACGACCTTCACCGTCGCCTAGCGCGCCACTGACTCACGGTCAAACTCTGGCAACATCAACTCACGGAAGAAGCGGGCGTAGAGCCCGCTTTTTCCGTCCACTTCAAGCTTTTCGTAGACGTTCGAAAGATGCCAGTCTACGGTCGATGAGCTGAGAAACACGCGATCGGCGATCTGGGCTGAATCGAGCCCCCGAATGGTGAGGATCGCAATTTCGCGCTCGCGTCCTGTGAGCGGCCAATACATCGGCAATTCGAGTGGTTCCAATGGTCGCGCCGCCGAAACAACCACGGCGACAGAACCATCAGCCCCAGCTTGCGATGCCTCTACCCGCACAGGGCCAACTGATGTCGTTGCGACCAACGTGTGGGCCCATCCCGTCGACCGGCCACTAAGCAGCGAAGCGCGGGCCGACCAGATGGCAGAGGCCATGGGCGCGTGACCGCTTGTTCCCGCGTCGTTGAGCACCGAGATCCAGTTTTCACCGGCAGGCGTGGCGAAGGTGACTGCGCCCACGTCGTTCAACAGCACGATTCCGGACGCTTCCGGCGCGTCCCTGACCGGCGCCAACGCCTGTTCGCGGCCAAGACTGGCGAGGATCGCCTCGCCGATAGCTGGAGCCATCAGCCGGAGGAATGCGACCTCGCCTGCCCGGAACGGAGGCGCGTCGTCGCGGCGATACATCTGCATCGCCGCCACCCACTGGCCCCTGGCAGGAAAGCACCCGAAGAGCGTGCCGCCGACAGGGCTCCGCAACTCATGAAACAGCTCATGATGTCGCGTTGGATGCACGCTCCGGAGCAGGGCAGCGTCGTACCCAAAACAGAACTGTTGCTGATCTTGAAACGCGACAGCCATCAAACCAGCCCGCATGATTTCGGGGAGATCGAGGTAGGTGAGCGGACCCGATTTGAGATAGACCTCGCGCAGCCATTCGTGACGCGGATCGACATCGTTCTCGCTCGACGCCAGCACCCGGTTGACGAGCAAGGTGCGCGGGTCGATGCCGAACATGCGAAACCCGTCGCAGGGGATGGCGCTGCGAATGGCCGACATCATTCGAGCCGCCAACCGCTCAGGAGGCAGCCCGGAGGCGGCATAGTCGCGAATCGATGTCTGGGCTTGCTGCTGCGCCCGGGCAAGTCGAGGCATTGGTTGCGTTCCGAGTTTTGAGCGCCGGAGGCCGATTTTCGCGACCAATTGTCGCAGATAATGATTGTGACGCACCAATGGTCCTTCTGGTTCCGCGGGTGCCCTGTGATCGGTACAATGCCCGGAGAATCGTGTTGAATCCGCTGGCTATCGCTGGAACACGTTGATTGAGGGAATTGATGTCCGCACCCGATATGTATCGCTCGCTCGGTCTGAAGCCGATTATTAATTGCGCCACCACCTACACGCGCATTGGTGGCTCGGTGATGGCGCCGCACGTCGCGCAGGCAATGGCGGACGCCGCTGGTTGCTATGTGAATATCTTTGATCTTCAGGAGGCACTCGGCAATCGGCTCGCTGAGCTGACGCACAACGAATCCGCTTATGTTTCCAACGGAGCTGCCGCCGGGTTGGCGCTGGCGATCGCGGCGTGCGTCACGGGCGACGATCCCGCCCTAATGGCGCGACTGCCAAATAATCTCGAAGGAATGAAGAACGAGGTCATCGTTCATCGCACCCAGCGAAACTGGTATGACATCGCCGTGCGGCAGGTGGGCGTGACCCTGATCGAAATTGGCCACATCATGGAAACCGCTCCCTGGGAGCTTGATGCCGCGATCAATGAGAAGACCGCGGCGGTCGTTTACTTTGCCGGAACGCATCTCAATCGCAACACGTTGCCGCTGGAGTTCGTGGTCGAACGCGCCCACGCCCGTGGAGTGCCGGTGATCGTCGACGCCGCCGCGCAGACGCCGCCGATCAGCAACCTGTGGCATTTCACCCGTGAGTGCGGGGCGGATATCGCCATTTTCTCTGGCGGAAAGTATCTCGCCGGTCCACAGAACAGCGGGCTCGTCGTGGGCAGCGACGCGATTATCAAGAACATGCGGGTCAACGGACCGCCAAATCAGCGCATTGGCCGGGCGATGAAGACCTCAAAAGAGTCCATGATGGGACTTTTGGCGGCTGTGGAGCATGCGTTATCGCAAGATGAGGCCAAATTGTGGCAGGATTGGAGTGCGACGGTCGATCAATGGTTGGATGCCTGGGTCGAACGAGCCCCGCTCGGTGTCGATGTCTGGCGAGACAACCAGAATGAAGCCGGCGAACCAATTCCCCGCGTGTTGATGCGCTTTGGACGTGATGCGGCATGGAACCGGGATCAGTTCATCGAAACACTGCGCGGCGGCGATCCCATCATCGAAGTCGTGCTGAACGATCCAACCAGCATCGCGTACAGTCCGCATCTGCTTCAAGGTGAGGAGGCCGCGCAGGTGGCGCGGGTAGTGAACGATCTGCTTCTGAGCGGACCGCCGAGCCAGGAGGTCGTCTGAGAGGCTGTTGCCCCGTAACGATTGGCGCGAGCGTGATCACCCCGACACGCGCGTGCGTCAGGAGGTATGGAGATGCGTGCACGAATCCTGAGTCTCGCCGGTGTTTTGAGTCTGGTGCTTGGACTGATGGCTGGCCTCGTCCTGGGCGGACAGGCGCTTGCGCAAGACGCCACCCCGGAAGCGACTCCGGAAGTCGCGACAACCGATGCCACGCCAGAAGCGTCAACGCAGAATATCGTGACGCTCGTCGCCTGGTATCAGCGAGCGGCTGACGGCGAAACGCTGGAGCTGCGGCCCCTGGTCATCAGTCCGACTTACGTGGCAAGCGCGGGAGAGCTCGGTCCCGAGAATTTGACCGGGACTGTCGATTTCACCTCATCGAAGAACAAAGGCGGGCAACCCCGCATCACGCTCGGGGATTCGATCTTCGACGCCTATCCGCTTGAAGAAGAGAACTACGACACGGTCCAGCGCTGGTTCTTCTGGGACAACGTTGACGGCGAGCGGCCCGCCACCCTGGTGATGCAAGTCGACACCGATCGCGGCCCCTACAAAGGCGCGCAAGGCATGGCGATCTTTGCCTCCCGCGCTCCTGACGGATCCGGCGTATTGACGCTCATTTTGTATCTGCCGTAAGGGAGAGTTGAGAGTTATCGGTTAATAGTGAGGAGGAAACGATAGGTCGTCACTCTCCACTCTTTACTGGTAACTCATAACTCAGCGGCGACATCACTGCATCTGGATAGAGCCGGTGGAGCATGTCGAGACCGATCTTTGCCCGGCGGACGCGCTCTTTGGTGAGGGCGATGGCCGTGGCTTCGAGATGGGTGCCAGCGGGGTAGATGTTCGGCGCGTTGCGGAGTCCGAACTTGAGATAGACCGGCGCGCAAACCCGAACGATCTCGCCAATTTCGTAATGCCGGATGAAGCCGCCGATATCGTCGGGAACCTCGATGTAAATGTCGAGCGGCATGCTCGTGGCCGCTCGGATTGCCGCGAGCTGCGCGAGACTGAGATCGGTCGGCGTGTTGAACGTCGTCAGTCCGAGCTGCTCGAGCAGCCGGATCGAAGCAGGGTTCGCCGAGCCGAGCATGACCGATCCTTTGAGGATCAGCGACGCGGGGAGCTCGCCCGCTTTTTTCATCTCCCCCAGCACGTAGAGCAATCCATCGTCGGTGACGAGTACGCTCTCGATGCCATGCTCGCAGGCGCGTCGCACATCCTCGACCGATTGGACGATCTGTTCCATTCCCCGCGCTTTCGGCGCAACGATTCGCCCGGCAGGCGCAGTTGCCATCGCGCCGGTGTCCCAGCCCGCCCGTGGACCGACGAAGAGGCTGATCTCAATCGAGCGCTCGCGTCCCAGCGCGGCCAGCTCGTCAAGCTCATCATCGGTGACGAGCATGATGCCGCTGCCCTGGCTGACCCGGTGAATCGGCACCTTCAGCATGTCGCTCGTTTCGTAGACGGCGCGGAGGCATTTGGGGCCCTCAACAGATGGAATCTCGACGCGGTATTGCCCGCCGTCGGGGAATCGTTGCGTTGAAGATGGAAGATCCTGCAGATCGCCGCCCGGCAAACCGAGTCCCTTGAGAAACTGTCGGGTCTGCTCCATACCGTTCATGCGAGAAATCCCCCTTGATTGCGGCGAAACGATGATGCCCGGAACACGAATGAGCGTTCCGGGCATCATAGCAAGCTGTGGGCTACTTCGATTGATACATCGTCACGATGCGCCGGTACTGGACCGAATAGTCAAACGCGGCAATCGTGTAATAGGTCTCGGCGGCCGCCCGGTTCCAGTAGATCCAGATCGCGAGACCGCCAACGATGATGACCAGCAGTTCAAGCAGAAGCCGGAATCGCCCTGGAACGCGTACCCGCGCCCAGCGCCGCCGATCGGGATCGCTCTCCGCGTACGTGAATGCCCAGATCGCCGAAATGACTGCGACAAAGAGGGCTGCGAAGCACACTCCGCGAATCCCGCCATCACCAATCGTCCATCCTGCCAGCGCCACGCCGCCAAGAAAGCCGAACCGGACAACCGAGTGGAAAATCCATCCGACCAGCGGCAGAGAACTCCCTGCCTCATGCTCGCCTGCGGTCAAGCTGCAGGCTCGCTAGCGCGCTGACGCGCGCTGGTTGGCCGGCGCCTGTCCGAGCACCAGGCAGGCATTCTGCCCGCCGAGGCCGAACGAGTGCTTGGTGAGATGGGTGAACGATGCCTCCCGAGGTTCGCAATGAACGATATCGAGATCGACTTCCGGATCGGGATGGCAGTAGTTGCGCGTTGGTGGGATGCGCTGCTCCATAAGTGAATAAACAGCGGTCACCGTTTCCAGCGCCCCGGATGCGCCCATGCAGTGCCCGATCGCGCCCTTGACGGACGAGACCGGAATCTCACCGGCGCGATCGCCAAAGACGAGTCGAATCGCTTCCGCTTCTGCCAGGTCTCCGGCAGGCGTTGATGCAGCGTGCGCGTTGATGTATCCGATCTGGTCGACGGAAATATCGGCGTCGATCAGGGCGTTACTGATCGCTCGCGCCGCGCCGCCACCGGTGGGATCGGGCGCGATCGGATGGAACGCGTCGTTCGTGGTCGCGAATCCGCAAATCTCCGCGTAAATCTCGGCCCCGCGCGCCAGCGCGAATTCGAGATCTTCCAGAATGAGGACACCGGCCCCTTCGCCAAGAATAAAACCGGCGCGGGTGGCGTCAAATGGGCGGCTCGCCTTTTCAGGATCGTCATTGCTATCGATGCAGAGCGCTTTCATCGCCGCGAAACCGGCGACGAACATCTGGTTGTAATCCGATTCGACCGCTCCGGCGATCATGATCGGCGCTTTGCCATATTTCACTGCCTGGAACGCATCGCCGATCGCCTGAGCGCCTGTCGCGCAGGCCGTAACGACCGTAGCGCTCGGTCCGCCCATGTGCCAGCGGTGCTGAATCGTATAGGCGGCGAGATTGTGCGGAAACATCACATGCAGGTGAACCGGCACCCGGCTTGGTCCGCGAACTTTGAACGTGTCGTAGGCGGGCAGGAGGTCGTCATAGGTGCCGCCTACGCAGGTGCCGATGACGGCTCCAGCAGCTGAGAGATCGAACTTCGCCTCATACGATTCGGAATCGATGAGGCCGGCGTCGATCAGCGCATCACCGGCAGCTTCGAGCACCAGCTTGGAAAAGCGGGACGTGTTGCGCGCGGTCTTGCTATCAAGAAACCGTTGCTGCAATGTTTCAGGCGGAACGTTGCCATGAAGCACGCACGGGTTGACCGCCGGATCCCAATCTGGTTGGCGGCGGATGCCGGTTTCTCCGGCCAGGATTTTCGTCCACGTTTCGTGGGCTGTTGGAGCCAGCGACGAAATCGCGCCGAGACCGGTGACAACGACACGACGCGGTTCGATAGCCGGCCGCACCACCTTGATTGCCTGGGTCCCTTCGTGGTTCGACAGCCCAACGCTTCCGTTCGTCATTCTTTTTCCTCGGTGCAGGTGAGGCGATTCGTCGCCCGATAACAAACTCGCAGCCCGATCATAATCGGGACCACGGGGATGGGAACAAAGTATAGTCACGCGTCGTTTCTCTCGTGGATGGATGACGTATCGCCTGCGAAGGCAAAACATCCTTCAGTCGATCTCGCGAAGGAATATGGACGGCGCGAATGGCGAAAGTGCACGAAAACGACCGAATTCTTCTCATTGACCATCAGCCCATCTACCGAGAGGGTCTCCGCACTGCGCTTCTACAAGCAGGCTACCCTATTGTGGGCGAGGCTGGCACGGCACATCAGGGACTCCGCGTAGCGGAAGAGCGGACGCCTGGCATTGCCATTATCGAAGCGAGACTTCCGGGGATCAATGGATTCGTCACCGCCGCGTTCATGCGACGTTCCGCTCCCTGGACCAAAGTCGTGATGATCGCCCATCAACTTACCCCGGCGCTTACCGCTTCGGCAATCCGCGTCGGCGCAATGGCCTTCCTTGAGAAGAGCTATGAAACTGACCACATTGTCGAAATTATCGAATCAGTCCGGCGTGGCATCAACGTCCTGCAAACACAGGCGATGACCGACGAGGGAATGGCGAAGCTTCTGGTCGAATATCTTCGGTCGGACGAGCATAGCCGGCAACGATCAGGTGGCCCCGATCTCTCGCCGCGCGAGCTGGAAGTGCTTGACTGTCTCCTGATGGGCAACACCAACCGCGAGATCGCCAAGGCGCTCTTTATCACCGAACAAACCGTGAAAAACCACATGACGTCCGTCATGCGCAAGCTGGATGTAAACGACCGGGTCGCCGCGCTTCGCTTCGCCATGGGCAGCGGCTGGTCGTGCCTTGGCACCCCCGCGCTTGTCGACGATCCCGTCATCTTCGGACGCCGCTAGTCCGGAACTCCCGCCTCCACCTCGAAAGCCGCCCACGACATTGAAGTCCTGGAAGATTGGTGATGGTGACGCCGCGCCCAAAAAAACGGCGTCACCATGCTGTAAACGTGCCTGGAGTTGTGATTGGCGAGCGGCAGTATCCTCAAACGTGAACAAAACAAAGCGCCCATCACTTTGTGAAATGCAAAGTGATGGGCGCTTTGTTTTGGTGATCGGTCGTTGCCGGAGGAAGATCCCATCTAAACCACGACCGGTCAGTGATAGATGGGTGAGGCTTGATAGAAGCGGCATCGCCATTCGGCAATGCGCATCGAGAGGAGGATTGAGGACGATCATCAAGCGGCTGGCCTGCCGCTGTGGATGAGCTGTCTCAGGCAACTGGTCAAATAACCGAAAGGCCCCTCGCCCTGTCGCCACCCCCGCGCGGAGCTCAGCCCGCGTGGTTAAAGTTTTCAAAGTGCAATAGAACACTGTGAGAGGATAATATCACCATATCTCAGTTTGTGCATCCTCTGAAACAGTGCCTGATTCGCTATTCGCATCATCCATGCCACGATTTCACCGAAAATAGCCGTTTGGTTGTTGCATGGACAACGCAATGCGACGACTCGAACTTAAATGCAAGACCGGCTGGCGATCGCCAGCCGGTCTTGTCATAAGCGAATGTGATTGCGTGCCACTAGACAAAAGATAGCTTTCGAGCGAACCCGGACGAATAGGCCCCTACTTGCGTCGAATCGAACGGGAGCCTAACGGGTGGTTGGCGGTGCGATGGGAAGATCAGGACGACGGCCCCACTCGCCCCAGGAGGGCGAATAGTTCGTCGTCGGGATCCCGAGCGCCTTCAGCACCACATAGGTGTGAGCCGCGCGGAAGCCGCTGCCGCAAAAGGTCGCGACCGGCGGGCTGGCCGTCGTGATGCCGAGATCGGCATAGAGTGACCGGAGATTTTCGATCGGCAGAAACCGTCCATCAGGGGCTAGATTGGCGGTCCACTCCAGATGCTTCGCGGTCGGAATCGTGCCGCCCTGCCATTCCTGGTCGGTGCGGGTGTCGATAATCGATAGCGAACCCGTCTCCCCGGCAGTGAGGAGATCGTCAGCCATCGCTACAACCGATTGGTTCGATTGCGGTTGAAAGGAACCAGGCGTTGGTTTCGCCGAGGGACGCTCGATCTCGCCGCCATCTTCGAGCCAGGCGCGGAGACCGCCATCGAGCATCGTGCCGCCGCCATGCCCGATTGCATCGAGCAGCCAGACACCCCGCGCGGCCAGCGTGCCGCTGAAGTCTTCGACGAACACAACAGTCTCGCCGCCGTTCAGCCCGGCGCGCCGGGCCGCTTCCCCCGCCGCATTTGTGAAACTGGCCACCGCCTCTGGCGTGGAGAAGGGGAGGCGAAGCTGATTGACATCGATCTGCGCCGCGCCTGGAATGCTTCCGGCCTGGTAGTGATCGAGGGGGCGAGCGTCGATGACCACAACGCCTGGTTGACCGAGACTGGCGCGAAGCCAGGTGACATCAACAATGGGTCCCGGATGTGACATGAAATTCTGTCCTCTCCGACGAAACGACAAGAACGCCGAAGACGATCATTTCGGCGACTGCTCGCGTGATTATGCCAATGGTCTCCGATACACCGCCCGGAATCGCCGTTGCGGTGGCGTCTCGTCATCAAGTAGATCGTCATTGGCAATTCGGATGAGCGAGGGGGTCAGTGGTCCGTCGAGCTCGCTCCAGGTCAGTTTCCAGGGCAGTTCTCCCTCGGGAGCGTCCTCATCGCGGCCACGACAGATAATGATCAGCGTGCCGCCGGGCGCCAGGCAGGCGGAGATTCGCTCTAGGAGTTGCTGTCGAAGCGCCGCCGGAAGCGTTTGCAGCGTATAGATCTCAACGATGAGATCGAATCGATCGCGCCACGCATCCAGCGGTTCCGTTGCATCAGCGATGGTCCAGGTGATGTCGCGGTCGGAGAAGCGCTGTTTGGCCCAGGCTACAGCGGTTGGGGCGATATCAAATGCGGTCACGCGCCAGCCCTGCTCGTCGAGATAGGCCGCGTCGTCTCCGCCGCCGCAACCGACGACCAGCGCCCGCGAATCCGACCCGGCCTGAAGATGCGTTTTCAACCAATCGACGAGATAGGGATGCGGCGCGAGATCCATCCAGGGCACGGCGGCGGGATCACCAGCGGCTTCCTGGTAAAACTGCTCGAACCAGCCTGCCGGCGAACCGGCGGCATATGCCTCCGCGGAGAGCGCGCGCATACGCGCGCGGCGTGCTTCATCCATCATTCACCCCGCTTGTGCAAAAAGCGACAACACCATGAAGGTAAAGCGTCTGAGCGACTCTGGCGAACCAATTGAACGCGAATACGGAATAAACCACCCTTGAAAGGGTTGAAATCGAGTTCCTATCGAATTTACACTCGTTAGCAGTATGTTTGACCAATGGCCGGGTCTTGGTGCAACTGACCCATTCGCCGATGGTTTTCCCACATTGCGACACCACGCCCCGCGCCGTGGGGTAATGCTTTTGTCACGCCTGTGCGTGAGGAGTCAGCATGACACAGATCGATGCCATCGATGAACGGATCCTCACGGAGCTACAGGCCAATGGGCGTCTCACGATGAAGGCGCTCGCCGAGCGCGTCGGGCTTTCCAGTCCCGCGATGATCGAGCGGGTTCGCCGGCTTGAAGAGCACGGCATTATCGCTGGATATCGAGCGGTGATCTCCCCTGCGACCCTCGGTCGCCCGATGACGGCCGTGATCACAGCAGAGGTTTCCGCCGAGAACACGCCCGCGTTCCTTAAAACAGTTGGCCGGGAGCCTGGCGTCGTCGAGTGCCACCGGTTGACGGGCGTCTTCAATTACCTGGTGAAGGTTCACGTCGCCGATGCCGCCGAGCTTGCGTCGTTGCTCGATCTCTTCAGTGAAACCGGCGCTCGTTGCGAGGCGTCGATTGTGCTTGCATCGCCGGTCGAATGGCGATCGATGGCCGCCGCTGGAGACGTCGCGCCGCCGAGTGGGCGGTTGCGCCGCCGGCGCGGCAATAGCGCCGGTTCCGCAGACGGCATGACGAGTGACGAAAAGCCAGTCGTTCGCCGTCCAGGTCGTCCGAAGCGAACGCCGGCGTCGTAAGCGGCAAAGCGGTAATCCGGAATTTCGCGCACCTTCATGCATGTTCGTAACCGAACAACGATCAGATCGCGATAGGTGCGCGAGATATGTCGACCGTTTCAAGAGTTGGGCGGAGCATGCTTTGCTCTGCCGATCTGTTCAATCGACCTAACAACAGGTACATACGTGACTGGATGAGGCTGGAGTGGGCCTCTCTGTTTGACACCGCTTCGCTGACGTTAAACCGGCTGGCGCTCACATGAGCCCCAGCCGGTTTTTGATGTCGAAGAAACGTTGCTCAATTGCGGAGCGCTCGTTCAGGCGTTTGGTGCCCTAGGCTCAACTGGATCCGAAAGTGTGGAACCTTTGTCGACGAAGCGATGGCCGGGAGCCCATGGCGTGCCAAGCAACGGCAGCAGATAACGATCGAGACCCCACCAGCCGGCGATCTTCCATGCCAGCACCAGGAGGACGCCAAGGCCAAACAGCACCGGGTTCGTGCTAGCCGATCCGGCGAGCTGGAAGTTGAAATTGAGCACCGTGCCGAAGAATGCGGCAATGCCTACCAGCGCGCCAACCACCAGCCCGATGCCAATAAGTGTTTCCCCGATGGCGATCACCTTTGCAAACCAGGTGTACCACTCATGATCGAGCATATACTGCAGAAACTTCCGAAACCAATCATATGTAATGGCCGGACGTCCACCTTCTGGTATCGCGACCGCATTGGTCCAATAGCCTTTGAGCGCTGCTCCACCTTTCATCCAGGCATCGTCTCGCATTTTATGCTCGCCGGCGACCAGCCATTCACGGCCGACAAAAAAGCGAACCGGCATCCAGATCAGGGCGAAATAGATATTTCCCATCAACAGTTTCCAGCCAGTGGGATCATCGACCTGGCCGGGAGGGAATTCGGACCCAAAATGGTCGAGTGAAAGTGGGCTGTCGGAGAGCCGCCGCGCCTGCAATAGGCCTGCGGCGATAATGCACGCGAGCAGGATATAGGTGAAGATATTTGAATCAGCAATCGCCTCGCTGTCCCACCAGTTTCCGGAAAATTGTTGATCGGCGAAGGCCCAATTGAGAAAGATGAAGAGCGCCGCCGCTAGTGCCGTCATCACATAGGTACGCGACTTCGTCATCGATTTTCCTCTCCTACGAATTGGAACACCGATCGTGCAACCGCCCGTCTCATCCGTAGAACGGAATCGCTCCGTCGTTTTAAGCAGTCATCAAGTGCACGGACACTCGATGATGCCCCCTATGCCGTTTTAGCACTTGGCGCGAGAAAAGTCATCAATGAAATCGACGGGTGAAGTGCTCGTACCAAGATGCTCAAAGATACTCCACCGGAATAGAGTCCATTTGGCGCGTATCGGAGCAAGAAATTTGTGCGGGGAGCCCTAGGGCTCCCCGTACGTTCTAGCCCATGTCAAAGGGCGAAGGGTCGGGAGAGTTGGGAGTTCGCTCAAGGATTTCAAAATCCGGTGAGCAATGCGATGTGTCCGTCCCGTTGGGAAGCCTCAGGCCAGAAGTTTGCTAGTTCCCGTCGGATTGGACGATCGGCGGCGAGTCGCCACCGGAATCATCCTGGTTATCGCCATTATCGCTGGACGAGTCGCTATTCGAATTACTGTCGGACGGACCGTCATCCGATCCATTCTGGACGGCATCCCGATAGCGGTAGATCGAGTCGTACGCGCCGCCAGTATAGCGGTCGCCATGCTCGTTCAAGTCTTTGATGGCGTCGTCGAGCTGGGTTTGCTGGTAGGCCGAGAGCTGGTCGCAGGGGAGGGCAGGACCGGAATCACGGACGAGCAGATCTTCCCGGCCGGTATAGCCCGGTGTATCGCGATTTCCTGTAGCAGCGCAGACCTTGCCTTTGTAGACATCCGATGGCTGGGAAAATGCTTCGGCCATCGGCTTGCCGTTTGGTCCATTGAGCAGCGACGACCATTGACCGTTTTTGTGAAGCTCGACCATGAGATCATGCCAGATGGGTCCGGCGGCCTGAATACCGTCAATTTCCGATAACTGCCCGACGGCATCGCCATAGGCATTGGTGTTGCCGACCCAGACCCCAACCGCGAGATCGGTCGTGTACCCCATCGTCCAGAGATCTTTCCAGTCCTCAGTCGTGCCCGATTTCGCCGCGGTCGGGCGTCCTAACTCATCCTGCGTATTGCCGAAGAGATTGTTCTCTCCGAAGACGAGACTTCGAGACTGGTTGTCGGTCAGGATCGAGGACACCTGGTAAGCGTATCCCGCGTCCAGCGCCTGCTGCGGTTTCGTGACCGCAGGATCCTTGGTGACGTCGTAGAGCACATTCCCCTGCGAGTCGGTCACCTTGATCACGGGATGCAACGGCACGTACGCGCCGTTGTTCGCAAGCGTCGCGTACGCGTTCGTGTGCTCGACAAGCTGCACCTCGCCCGATCCAAGCGCCAGCGGCAGTCCATAGAACGACGCATCCTGGGTGAGACTGTTCTTGTATCCCATTCGCCTGGTCAGATCGATGACATGGTCGAGCCCGGCATATCGAGCGGCTTTGACGGCAGGGATGTTGAGAGAGTTGGCGAGCGCAATGCGCACACTGACCGCGCCATTGAAATTTTGGGAGTAGTTGTTCGGGATGTAAGGAGCCTGACCAGCGGTATCGACCTGCAGGTAGGTGTCGAAGACCACCGTTCCTGGATTCCATCCCGCTTCAAACGCCGCTGCATAGACCAGCGGCTTGATAGACGAGCCGGGCTGTAATCCGGCGGTAGCGTAATTCACCTGCCCGCCGATCGAGGGATCATCGAAATCGGCCGAGCCGACCATGAATAAGATCTCGCCGCTCCATGGGACGACGCCGACCGCCGCCCCATTGTTCCGGTTGTCGGCAGCGAGATTGGCGACGCCGTTTCTGACGATTCCTTCAGCGGTGGTCTGAAGCTCGGTGTCGATGCTCGTCGTGAAGGTCAAGCCGCTGTTATAGAGCGCTTCCTTGCCATAGTGCTCGACGATCCAATCCTTTACATATTGGGTGAAGTGGGGCGCGTGGTAAACCGGGCTCGTCCGTTTCTGGATCGTGAGCGGTTCGTTGAACGCTTTATCAGCTTCTTCTCTCGTGATGTAGTCGTACTTCACCATCTGATTGAGCACGTATTGCTGGCGCACCTTCGCCTGTTCAAAATTGACAGTTGGATCGAAGTAGGACGGCGCCTGAGGCAAGCCGGCTAGGAGGCTTGCTTCGGCCAGATTCAGATCGCTGGCATGTTTGTCGAAATAGGTTTGCGATGCGGCCTCGATCCCGAACGAGCGTTGCCCGTAAAAGATCAGATTGAGATACATCGTCAGCAAATCTTGCTTCGAATATTGCTTGTCGAGATAGACCGCGATCAGCGCTTCCCGCGCTTTACGGGTGACCGAGACATCGAGCGGATTGACCCTGTCTGGATAGAGCGCGCGTGCAAGCTGCTGGGTGATCGTTGAACCGCCAGAGGAGCCTTCGCCCGAGCTGATGATGAGCGCGCCGCGGACGATCGCTAACGGCTCAACGCCGTAATGACTCCAGAAGGTCGAGTCTTCCGCCGAAATGGTCGCCTGAATCAGATACGGGGAAATCTGTTCGAAGGGAACGAAGGTGCGCCAGCCTGAATCGGGGTCAGCGACTTCCTGCAGCAATACCCCATTGCGGTCGTAGATGCGCGTGGTCTGGAAGGTGTCGGCGGTGATCTGCGCCGCGTTTGGCAGGTCTTTGGTCGTTGAATCGTAGGCGGCTTTCGTGCCGGCGATCGCGCTGGCCGTCGTCACCACGAACCCGACCAGCATCACCACCATTGAAATGCCGACGATCGCCGCGAACCCGGCGATCCAGGGGGTGAGATTGCGTCCCTTTTTGCGGCGACCGGTGATGCCCGGCAACAGATTCGGCGGCAAACCCGGACCACGCCGGAGACGCAACGCCTGCGGCGTGCGTGCCGCGCGCATTTTTGCGGTGGGATAGCGTGCGGATGCGCGAGAAATGCGGCCTCGGCTCAAGCGCGAGCCTCCTGGGGATTTCACGGAGGAAACCATCGTCATGAGGCGCTCTAGCTTGGCGGCCTCGTGACGATGGTACCACGTAGCTCAATCGGAACTGGCGAATAGGCGACCTACGCCCCGAAAAAGGTCGATCCTAATTCGGCACACAGCGCATCGCGACGGGCGAGCAATTCATCGGTCGTAATCGCGCCGTTGGCGTGCAGTGGCAGCAATACCGTCAACCGGTGCGCTGCGTCGTCAAGCGAGAGCAACCGCTGCTTACGCTTGAGCGCAAGCTCGGGCGCGGCATCGCCTCGCGCCATCGCTTCAATCACTTCATCAAGCGCGGCGGTGAGTGTTGAGCCAGACGGCGGGAGTCCTGCCAACCCCGCATCAAGATCGCCATTTGATCGTCGGCGAATCATTTCGAGCGTCGCGCTCAGCGTGGTGATCGCGGCAGCTTCGAAGGCGCACACCGCAGGGAGTACCGCACAAACCGCGGGATCGATTCGTTGCGTTTCGGGCAGGCAGGCGTCTGCGGCGCTGGCGACTGATTCCGGCACCGACCATTCGGAAAGAACGACATCGTCCTCTGGCTCATCGGCGACCGCTTCGATATCTTCAATCGGCTCTGGAATTGGATTGAGCGGCCAGGACGAAACGACGTCTCCGCGCGCGATCCATTCTTCAGCAGTGATCACGCCGCGATCGGGGCGGAGCCGCTCGGCGGGATCGGAGTGCTTCGGCTTCCTGGGTTCGTCCGCAGCCTCTTCTGCCACCTTGGTCCGCGTCAGCCGCTCGCCGAGACGATGCGAGCCGCGCACCACGACCGGATTTGATGGCCAGAGGGGAGATGGCATTTCCAGCGCGTCGAACACCGGTGGAATCCATGGACGATACGCGGCTTCCGGATAGGCCAGCGCCACCGGTCTCGAGCGAAGATGGACGACGAACGCCGACCGTTCGAGCGCATTGCGGTCTTCGGTGGCGTAGGAATCAAACACGAACGGAAACTCCATCCGGTCGTGGCCGCTGTCACCGAATCCGACGAACGCGGCTGCCTGCAACGAGCGAGGCCCACTTTTGCCGGGAGTGACATCACGAATCGAGGAGAGCGGCGCCCGGCTGATCGGGCTTTTCGCGTCGCGGCCCCAGACGAGCGACTTCGACGTAATGAAGACGTCGCACGGCGCCCGTTCGCCCGTCAGCGCCAGCGAGGCGCTGGCGAGCCCATGCCAGACAACCGCTTCATGACCGAACGCCTGGGTATCGCCCCAATGAGTGATGAATGTATCGATCGGCACGTCAGCCAACGGACCGCCCGGTACGCCGAGCGCAAACAGCTCATCGCAGAGCCGAAGGGAACGACGGCTGCCCCGGAGCGTCAATCGCCCCGCGCGCGGCCGGATCGAAAAGAGGCGAGTTTCGTTGCCGTCCTGGTAGCGAATGCGAATGATGCCATCGCCGAAACTGTCGAGCTCGCCATCGTCGGTGGCAACAATGCGGTCGAGGTCAAGCGCGAAGCCATTTTTGCTGCTTTCGTCGACGACGAGGAAATGTTCCCAGACCCGGATTTGCGCATGATCCAGCCGGCCACCGAGATCGGTGTAGCCAGGAAATGCGCCGGAGAGATCTCCGATGCATTCATGAACGAGCCGCCCGCGCGATGCTTCCCAGGCGATCCGGGGATCTTCAACAGGGGCCAGCGCAAATTCGGCGCGTGTTCGTGGCTTAATCAGTCCGAGCACCATGAGTTCTCCGCCTCCTCATTCGCAACCGGGCGTGCCATCCGGGCATAAAAATCGCTGCTTGCGCCACAAGGAACGATCCCGCCGTGCGATTTTCAGCGCATCCTAATAGAAAACGGTGCGTACGTACAACCCCTTATTGCGGAAAATACTCATATTCGTGCGGAATCCTACGTGACTTTTTGGCATCTCACACGCAGAATGCAATTGCGTCTTATGAACAAGCGCGATGAATGGAGCAGCCGGGCGGGGCAGTTCCAGAAGTTGCGGCCTCGGGGTGACGAATGGATAAGGCAACGTTGACGACGAGCAGGGCGGACGTAAGCTCCGACGGGATGGAGTATGCGCGCGCACATGCGGTTGTTGCCCCTTCCAGGGACTTTGAGTCGGTGTTCTCGTGCTATTCGCTGGAGCTGCATCGCTACTCGATGCAATTGACCCGCAATGGCGCGGATGCGGACGATCTGTATCAGGAAACCTTTCTCAAGGCGTTCCGGGCGTTTGGCCGGCTCAATGCCGACGCGAATTTCCGGGCCTGGCTCTATCGCATCTGCACCAACACCTTTCTGAGCGCGAAGCGCAAGGATGGCCGGGTTGATGCGCTGGATGATGATGCGCCGATCGCGGCGCCGGGACACGATCAGGCGGCGCAGCTCGATGCTCGCGCGCTTCTGATCGAGGTGGAATGCTTTATCGAAAAGCTTCCGCCGAAACAGCGGATCGCGCTGATCTTACGGAAGTACCATGAGATGGATTACGCCGATATCGCGATCAACCTGAAATGCAGCGAGCCGGCGGCTCGGGCCAACGTGCACGAAGCCCTGCGTAAACTGCGAGTCGAATTTGGCGAACGGCTGTGAAACGGATACAAGTAACGAGATGAACGACATTGAACCGCCGGCGGGCGTCGCCGGATCGATGCAGGTAGGGATGACGATGATGAACGCTGATGAGATGAACGGCGGGGTTGCGGATGCGCCACGCGCGGATCAGCCTTCGTCGACGCTCCTGGAACGGATCGGCGTGGTGAAATTCATTGAGCGCCGGCCCGACGTTGATGAATGCGATCTTTGCGAAGCGGCCCTGCCCGGCTACGCGCTCGAAGATTGGTCGACCGAAGACAAAGCCTGGATCGATGAGCACACGAAAACGTGCCGGTATTGCCGGAATGAGCTGACCCACTTCATGGCTGTCGATAAGCTGCTCGATAAGTGTTGTGAAACCGATCCGTGCGTGTTGCCCCAATTGCCGGTTTTGAAGCATCTCCCGCCGAAGCGGCGTGCTTCCTACGGCAAGATCGATTCACCGATAGGCGATTTGCTGGTGGCGGTCTCCGATAAGGGTGTCTGCGAAATCGGGTTTGCCTGGATGGACAATGAGGATCAGTTCGCGGACCGTCTCAGCGACCGTGGATTCGTCGCCGAGCCGGATCAGCATCAGATTGATATGGTCGCCGGTCAGCTGCAGGAATATTTCGCGGGTGAGCGGAACCAATTCGCGGTTCCGCTCGATTTTTCGGGGCTTTCCCCCTTCACCAAAGCGGTGCTCGACGCAACCTACGAAGTACCGTTCGGCGAAACCCGTACCTACCGCGAGATCGCGGAGCGTATCGGCAGCCCGAAGGCAACTCGCGCAGTAGGCAACGCGCTCCACAATAATCCGATTCCACTTATTGTCCCCTGTCACCGAATTCTCCCCACCAGCACGAAGATGAAACTCGGCGGATATGCAGGCGGCGTCGAAACGAAACAGCGGTTACTCTCCCTCGAAGGTGTTCTCCCCCAGAGTCCAGTCCTCTTCAGCTAACAACCCGGACCGAAGAAGCTGGTACCCTGCATCGGCGAGTCCTTGCCTCGCACGTTGCCGCGCCGATAGGACCCCACGCAGATATGTCCGACCCAACCCCCGGAACCTCACGGCGAAGCGGCGAAATCGCTGATGCCGCGATGCTGGCGACGGTGGTGATCTGGGCAGGGAACAATGTCGTGATCAAAGGAGCGATCGACACAATCGCTCCTTTGCCATTTGTCTTTTTTCGCTTTCTGTTCGTCGTTGTCATCGTGTTCGCCTGGTACGCGATTCGAAGGTCCATTCCAACGCCGCCACGCGCTGACTGGGGCTGGTTTTTGCTGACCGGCTTAACCGGCTACGCGATCTACAACGCGCTGTATATGGTTGGATTGCAATACACCACCGCGTTTTCGGCGGCGGTGATGATCTCTCTGGGACCGCTCTTCACCATGGCGCTGGCGGCGGCGCTGAAGATCGAGCAAACCCGCACGATTCAGTGGGTGGGATTAGGCATCTCATCGATCGGCGTGGTCATTTATGTCTCCGACAAGCTGAAGGATGGATTGCCGGCCAAAGGGGATCTGATCTGTTTGGTGGCGTCGTTCAGTTTCGCTGTCTATAGCCTGGCGACTCGGCCGATCGTGCAGCGGCATGGCTCGTTGATGGTGACGGCCTGGTCCTGCTTGATCGGGTTGGCGGTGATCACCCCCTTCGCTTTGTCTGGGCTGCGATCGCAGGAATGGGGATCGCTCGGCGCGCATGGCTGGGGCGCTATTCTTTATTCATCCGCTATCTCGATGTTGCTGGGCTATACCATCTGGGGGTGGGCGATCGAGCGAACCGGCGTCGGGAGAACCGCGCCGTTTCTCTATCTCGTGCCAATCCTGACGGGCGTTATGTCGTACCTATTTCTGGACGAGACATTCAATGTGGTTAAATTGTTAGGGGCGGCGTTCGTGTTCGCAGGCGTCATCGTGGCTCGTTCCGGCGCGAAAAACGCCACCATCGCCAAACAGGAGCTGATCGAAACCGCTGCGATGCGAGCCGAGCTTTAGCCCTACAGTCCTGTTTTTCGGTCAAATTGATCGCGGTTCGTTATCATCCAATGGAACATTCTGAATACTGGGCATAAATCCGACCCATCCGGCTCGCGCGGATGAATCTTGAAATGCAAGGGAGCATGATCACCAATGGCCTACGGGATTCGTCCCCAACCAGGAAAAAAGGTCAAGCTTGGCGATATCGATCCCAATATGAACGGTGGACTTGACCGAGGCAAAGGCGAAGAAAAAGTCCTCGAATTGACCAAAGAACTGGGAGATTTGCAGGAGCTGCTGTATTCGGCAGGAACGCATAGCCTGCTTGTCATCCTGCAGGGAATCGACACCTCCGGCAAGGATGGCACGATCCGGTCGGTCTTCCGGGAAGCAAACCCGCAAGGCACGCGGGTGGTCCCGTTCAAAGTGCCGACGCCGCTTGAGAAATCACACGATTTTCTCTGGCGTATTCACCAGCAGGTTCCAGAGCGCGGCATCGTGACGGTGTTCAACCGCTCACACTATGAAGATGTCCTGGTCGCGCGAGTGCATGAGTTGGTGCCGAAATCGATCTGGTCGCTGCGCTACGAGCACATCAACGACTTCGAACAGGCGCTCGCCGAAAACAACACGCTGATTCTGAAATTCTTCCTGCATATCAGCAAGGATGAGCAAGAGGAGCGGTTGCTTGGCCCGCGAGCGAGAGGTGGAGAAAGCCTGGAAACTCTCCGCGGCAGATTGGGTTGAGCGCCGGTCGTGGGATAAATACATAACCGCGTATGAAGATGCCATCCAACGTTGCAATGCCAAGAACGCTCCCTGGATCATCGTTCCCGCCAACCGCAAGTGGTTCCGCAATGTCGTCGTGGCGGAAGCGATCGTCGATCTGCTGCGCCCGTACCGCGAAGTCTGGCTCGAAGCGCTTGCGGACCGGGGCCGCGCCGAGCTGGAAGCGATCCGGGCGGCTCGCGGCGAACGGGGCTAGAGATAGGTCTGGCGAAAACCCAGGAGAGACGCCGCCGGGATTGGATCACGGCGGCGTTTTGCGCATGTTTCATGGTGTCGGCCCTCTCCCCTTCGTCATCCTGACCAACGGAAGGATTTCAGCGCGAAGCGCCTGGTCAAATTTGAGTGATCGGGCATTCAACAGCGACTTCGCCGGGGGATCCTTCGATTCTCTCAGGATGAGATCGGGAGAGTGACATAGTCGCGTGGTAATTGCTTTTGGCTCTGGCTAAAAGTACCGCCCATTGCCGAATCGTCCCGGCGAGCGGAACGGGATCGACATCCGGATAGCCGAACGCCGACGGGCCGATCGTCGCCAGCGCGTTGGGGGTGCGGAGCTGCCTGGGCGCCGGGATACCGAGCACCGTCACCCGCAGGCCATAGCGAAGCACTTCGGTGGTGATCGGGGCCGCGGTGTCCTGATCGACAATGCAGATGAGATCGGGCACGACCGCGATCACCTCGCCGGTGCTCTCGCGGGCGATCAGGTTCTCGTTCTGGAAATCGATCGTGATCGTCCGACCCTCGCTTGATCCCGTTCCTTCGATCACAACAACTCCCCTGGCAAATCCACCAACCAGACGCCGGGCGACATTCGTCAGCTTGCCCTGAAAAATCGGATGCCCGCCCGTGACATTCAATGCGGCGGCAATGGGATCGCGCTTGTCGGCTCTCGCCTGGAGCACCTCGTCCCCGATGTCATACGCCAGGGTGAGCGTGCCGGGGATGATCGTGCGCTTGAGCTCGGCGCCACTCATCACGGGAAAGGCATACCCACAGGCTCCGCCCATCTGGATTGTCACCGCGCGGGCGTAGCGCTCAAGCACCTGTGGATCGGGATTGTCATCAAAAATGGCCGTCGTGCCGGTGTAATCGGCGAGGGCGGCAGGGGTGGCCGAGATCCCTTCCATCATGTAAGTGCACATTTGCAACTCGGGAAAGGCGCGTCCCATCCCGTCGCCATCGATGACCGGGAGACCGGTCTGGGCGCTGACGATAAGTGGCCGGGTGCTGTTGGAACCGCCAATTTCACCCGGGACGAGGTGGGTGAATTGCCGGCCGATGTGGCGCTCAAGCGCCCTGACCGCGCGCTGAAACTCGTCCCCCTGGGGAGGGCGTTCAATGCTGATCACGGGCGCACCCATGCCGCCGACAGAAGTCACGAGCGCGTCGTCATCGACCTCGGACAGATTGGCGACGGTGATGGTTTTGCCCTGGCGGAGAAGCTCGCGGGCATGGATTCTCCCCAGGTAGGGATTGCCGCCCCCGCCAGTGCCGAGAATGCCCGCGCCGATCTCGATTCGCTCAAGCGCCGCTTCGTCGATCTGCCACATCCTGGAATCTACTCCCACCACACCTGATGTTGTTTTTCGCGCCCGTCCGTGACGAGCAGGTTCGGGCTATTGTGTGCGAAGTCGTGGCATGAGCATAGCCCTCTGCACGCCATCGCCCGCCGGACTGTGTGAACGAATACAAAGCTGGAGGAAGTCGTTATGTTTTGCCAGCGTTGCGGCGGCGCGACCGCAACTGCGATCGTTGAGGATCGGGAACGGCCAGTTTGCACGCAGTGTGGCTGGGTCACGTATCTCGATCCAAAGCTGGCCGTCGCCGTCGTGATCGAGCGAGATGGGCAGCTCCTGCTCGGGCGGCGCGGTCCGACCGCGTCGGCGGCCGGACTCTGGAGCTTTCCCGCCGGTTTTGTCGAGCGTGGCGAAGTGGTCGAGGCGGCGGCGATTCGGGAAGTTCGCGAAGAAACCGGCATCGAGATTGAGCTTGGACCGCTGCTCGGACTCTACTCGCGGCCGGGCGTAACGGTGGTGCTTGCCGCCTATGCCTGCCGGAGTTTTCATGGAACCCCGGCTGCTGGAGATGATCTCGACATGATTGGCTGGTACGCGCCGGATGCCCTGCCGGACATGGCGTTTCCGCATGACACGCGGATTATTGAAGACTGGCGCGCCTGGAGAACTTGTGATTCAGTACCCGCTTTCGGTGGCGAAAGGATTTCCTGATAAACTCGAGTATTACGATCGTGTTGGGCGAGGCCCGTCGTCCTTGGGGGTGAGTCATGGAGTTGATTGGTGAGTACGCGTTCGCGGCGCCTCGCGAGCGGGTCTGGCAACTCATGCTTGACCCGGTAACGCTCAGAAGTTGTCTCCCGGGGTGCGAAAAGCTGGACCTTGTTGGAGAGGATGAGTATGCGGCGACGATGAAAATCGGCATCGCGATGATCAAGGGAACCTTTGCCGGCAAGGTGAAGATTTCCGACAGGATCGAAAACGAGAGTTATACGATGGCGGTTGAGGGCTCCGGTCCCCAGGGCCAGGTAAAGGGCGTCGGCAAGCTCGAATTCGTGGCCGACGGGGCAGACAAAACCATCGTCAAATACAGCGGCAACGCCAATGTCAGCGGCACGATCGCCCGGGTGGGGGCACGCATGATCCAGCCAGCCGCTAAAACCATTTCCGGGCAGTTTTTCAAATGCGCGGAGAGCAAGATCAACACCGGTTCCTGATACGCCAGGTCAGGTTGTCCATGGGATCTCAATCAGTCGCTTCAGGGGAGAGGAACTACGTGAAGACAACCGTCTCACTCTCAGTCAATGGAGCGCAACGCTCCGCAGAGGTGGAGCCACGCGCGCTCCTCGTCCAGTTTCTGCGCGATAACGCCGGACTCACCGGCACCCACACCGGGTGCGAAACCAGCCAGTGCGGCGCCTGCACGGTGCTGCTCGATGGCGAAGCGGTGAAATCGTGCACGGTGCTGGCCGTCCAGGCCGATGGGCACGAAGTCACCACGATCGAAGGTCTGGCTCCGGCAGGCATGCTGCATCCGGTACAGACTGCGTTCTGGGAAACCAATGGCGTCCAGTGCGGTTTTTGCACGCCAGGCATGGTGATGTCCGTGGTGGCGTTGCTCAACGAGAACGCGAATCCAACCGACCACGAAATCCGTGAAGCGCTCGAAGGCAACATCTGCCGCTGCACGGGATATCAGGGCATTGTCGATGCGGTGAAGATCGCCGCGGAACGAATGACGGCCGGAGCTCAGCCAGAGCTGCTCGCCAATCTGTAGGAACGGGAGGAACCGGCCATGTATCCCAATCCCTTCGAGTATCACAAAGCCACAACGGTTGAAAATGCTATCGAGATTGCTAAAGCAATACGGAGACGAAGCGAAGATCGTCGCCGGTGGGCATAGCCTGCTGCCGACGATGAAGCTGCGGCTCGCGAACCCGGAGCATCTCGTCGATATCGCCGGCATCGCCGGATTGAGCGGCGTCACCGAGGATGGCGACAACCTCGTCATCGGCGCGATGACGACACACCGCGCAGTCGCAGAGAACCCGCTTCTTGCAGCAATACGCGCCGGTGCTGAGCGCGATCGCGCACACGATCGGCGATCGCCAGGTGCGAAATCGCGGCACGATTGGCGGGGCCATCGCTCATGCCGATCCCGCCGCCGATTATCCGGCCGGCATCGTCGCGCTCGACGCCGAGATCATTTCAGTGGGACCGGATGGCGAGCGCGTCACTCCGGCGAGCGAGTTCTTCATCAGCATTTTCACCACCGCGCTTTCGCCGGATGAGGTGCTGACGGCGATTCGTATTCCGAAAGCGGCAGCCGGAACCGGCATGGCCTACGAAAAGCTGGCCAATCAGGCTTCGGGGTACGCGATGGTCGGCGTCGCCGCCATCGTCACGCTTGACGCATCGGGTAAGGCATCTTCGGTCAAGATCGGCGTCACCGGCGTGTCCGATCGCGCCTTCCGCGCGGATGCCGCCGAAGCCGCGCTCACCGGAAAAACGCTCGATAGCGCCGCAGTCACTGCCGCCACGAGAGACATCTCCGGCGACAACGACGTGCTCAGCGACATCCACGCGTCGGAAACCTACCGCCGCCGGGTCGCGGATGGTCTCGCCGCCCGCGCCGTGCTGAACGCCGCGAAAGCTGCCGTCAAGTAGCGCGACGGCCCTCACCAACTGAGTAATGCTGAAACCGGCGCGATCATCGCGCCGGTTTCGTCATATCCCCCATCTGATCCTGATATGGTTCCCGATGATTGCACTCGACCGTTGACCTACACAGAGAGAAGCTATGCGCACAGAAGCTCAAACCGTCATCGTCGGCGCTGGCATCGTTGGCGTCGCCGCTGCCTACTATCTCGCCAAAGGCGGCATGACCGATATCGTCGTCGTCGATCGCGGGCCGCTCTTCCAGACGGGAGGATCGACCTCCCATGCGCCGGGCGGGATTTTGCAGAACAACTCGTCGCGGACGGTGTCGAAGCTGGCCCAATGGTCGGTCGAGATGTTTTTTGAGCTGTCGGACGAAGGGGAACGCACCTACTTTTCGAACGGCAGTCTCGAAATCGCCACCACGCCGGAGCGCTGGGCCGATCTTCACCGCAAAGTTGGCTGGGCGCGATCCTGGGACCTGAACGCCGAGTTGCTTTCGCCGGCTGAAACCGGGAAGCTGCTGCCCCAGCTCGACGTCTCGCTGATTCTCGGGTCCATCTTTGTGGAAGGGGACGGCACGCTGCGAGCGGTGCCGACCGTTGAACGGCTGGCCAAACGGGCAATGGCGCTCGGGGTCGAATTTATCGGCGAAACGATGGTGACCGGTTTCGATGTGCAGGGTGGACGCGTCCGGGGCGTCGAAACCGATCGGGGCCGGATCAATTGCGAGCAGGCATTGATCTGCGGCGGCATCTGGGGACCATTGCTCGGCAAACTGGCCGGGATCGATATTCCATTGCAGCCGTGCGCGCACCCCTTCATCCGGACGACCCCGCTGCCAGAGCTGGCAGGCACGCAAGGGATCGTGCAGCCGCTCTGGCGGCACCAGGATCACTCGATGTACCTCTGGCAGGATGAAGAGCGATACGGCATCGGCTCCTACCGGCACGAGCCGGTGATCGTCGATCCGGAGCTGATCCGCAACGATACCCCTGCTCCGGCCGATTTGCCGTTCGACATGGCGCCGATGCAGTCCGGTTTTGACGAGGCAAAACGCCTCGTGCCAGCGTTGCGCAACGCTGGCATCACCGATCAGGTGTCTACGGGATGTTTTCGTTCACCCCGGACGGCAATTCCCTGCTCGGCGAAGCAGCAGGCGTGCGCGGGCTCTGGGTAGCGGAAGCGGTCTGGGTGACGCACGGCATCGGTTCCGGCCGGGCGATCGCCGAGTTGATGCTGACGGGTGACTGCGAGCTCGATCTGCGCGATCTCGATCTCAACCGTTTCGCCCCGCACGCATCGGCACGTTCATATGTCCGGGCGCGCGGCTGGCAGCAATACAAAGAGGTCTACGACGTCATCCACCCGCGCGATGTCATCACCACGCCGCGCAATCTCCGCCGTTCACCCTTCTATGACCGCCAGAAAGAGCTCGGAGCGGTCTTCACCGAATCGAATGGCTGGGAGCGTCCGCTCTGGTTCGAGGCAAACGCGAAGCTGCCCCATCCTGAGATAGGCACGAACCGTGAAGGGTGGGGCGCGTATCGCTGGTCGCCGATCGCGGCGGCGGAGCATGTCGCCACCCGCGAATCAGCAGCGCTGTATGACTTCTCAACCTTCACCAAGATCGATGTCAGCGGTGATGACGCGCTGCAATTCCTCGAATCACTTTCCTGCACCGATCTCGACCGCGCGGTTGGCAGGGCAACCTATGCGCTGTTCCTCAATCCGCATGGCGGAATCGAAACCGATCTCACGATTCTGCGGCTCGACGACGATCGCTTCCGCGTGTTTGCCGGGGCCGCCAGCGGACCGCGAGACTTTGCCTATCTGCAGCGCGCTGCCCGCGAGTGGGAGGGGATCTCGATCCAGGACGTGACATCTGCCTCAGTCGCGCTCGGTCTCTGGGGACCGAACGCCCAGGCGATCCTCGATCCCATTACCGAGGGCGATCTGTCCCCTGAGGCGGTGCGCTCGTTCGAGTCGGCGAACGTCTTTGTCGCCGGAATTCCCGTTCTGGCGATCAGGATGTCCTACGCCGGTGAGGATGGCTTCGAGCTGCACGTCGCCACTGAATACGGCGCTGCGCTCTGGGATGCCCTCTGGCAGGCTGGCGCTGACCATGGTCTCGTTGCAGCCGGATTAACAGCGCTCGATTCGCTGCGTATCGAATGCGGTTATCGCGGACTCGGAACCGATCTCCGCGCCGATCGCAACCCGGTTGAAGCTGGTCTCGGTTTCGCCATTTCAAAAATCCGTGACAACTTCATCGGGTTCGATGGGCTGACGAATCGCGGAGCGGTCGAAAAGCTGGCGCTGCTTGCTTTCGACGATCCAAACGTGACCGTCATGGGCAAAGAACCGGTGCTGGTGAACGGTGAAAAGGTCGGCTACGTGACGAGCGCCAACTACAGCTATTCAACCGGCAAAAGCCTCGCGCTCGCCTATCTTTCGGTCGATCTCGCGAAACCGGGTAGCCGGGCGGAAATCGAATACTTCGGCGTTCGCTATCCGGTAGCCGTGGTTGAGGAACCGCTCATTGCTCCGAAACGAACTGAGGCCCGACGGAGCACGTTTGCGGTTTCGTGAGGCTGCCGGGAAAATCACTCCGGTCTGCGGGATCCCGGCACTTCCAGTGCCGGGCTGAGCACGACGAACTCCCTCCGGGACTGGTGATGATGAGACGGTTTTCTCGGAGAAACAAGGTGTTTCCGGGCACAGTGCCCGAAGGGTACTTCGGCTTGTGAGCCCTGGAATTCAGTCCGGGGCGGAGTCGCCCGCAACGTTGTTCGCGTCTGTGCGATCCGGGAAATAGGTGATCCACACCTCTTCCGGGATCATCCGGCGGATGTGGATCAGGATGAGCGGGACGAGGAGCACCTCGTCGAGATAGCCGATCACCGGCAGGAAGTCGGGGATGATGTCGATCGGGCTGGCGATGTAGATGGCCAGCCCGATCAGCCACCAGCGCGCTTTGCGTGGCGTTCGCGGATCGGAGGCGACGCGCCGCAGGCGGCCCGGCAAACGCACCAGATCGATGCCCAGCTCACGCAGGTAGGCGACGCCCTCGCCCGGTGTCATCGACTGGCGCTTCAGCCAGATGACGAAGATGAGCCCGCCGATCAGCAGGCTCAACAATCCGGCGATGATCGCAATCAACCACCAGGACATCGATGTCAGCGCAGTTTGGCCCGCTCGGCGGTATCGGCCATGGCGAACATCGCCGTGACGAATTCCTTGCGGCGGAAGAAGAGTCTGATCTCCTGCCACAATTTTGGATTGTTTTGCCCCAATGCGATCAACTCAGCCGAAAAGGCGATATCCCCCTGAGCCCGTTGCTCGGTGATGAACTCTGTCGAAAGCAGCTCGGCCAGGTAGACCGTGCCGATATCGGACCACTTGTGCCGGTAGTAGGCATGCAGCCGGGCGATTTCCTCGATCGTGAGCGGATTGCCGCTCTCGTCAGAAAACACCAGCCGCCAGTCGACGCAGGCCAGCACCTCGGCCAGGAGATCGAATGATTCGCCCTGGCGCACCCGCACTAGCAATTCATCGACTCTTGCCCGGTTGTATGGAAGCTCGTGCGGTGTTTCCGGAAACGCGGTCTCCGACGCATTCGAACCGATCTTGATCTGCAGTGGCTGTTCTTCACTCATCTGAAATGATGCCTCCCTCTCATTTTTTGAGTCTACCAGCGCCCGAAACGATAATGGAGGCAAGCATTCACGAAGATTGCTTGACATTTGACGCAAAGAATCAGGCTCCGCAACTTGACCTTGCTATACTCATGGAGGTATGTGCGGCCATTGGACGTGTCGCGTCGCTTGTCGTAGGGTCAGCGGCGACTGTCGCAACGATCCAGTCTAAATTCACGGGGCAGCGTCCATCTCGAGGAGCCTACAAGTTGATACGCCCACTTTCGGCGATGTTGGGGTACTTCAGCCGTGATCTTGGCATCGATCTCGGTACGGCGAATACCCTTGTTTACGTGCGTGGAAAAGGAATTGTCATCTCCGAGCCATCGGTCGTTGCGATCGATAAAAAGACCCGGCGCGCGTTGGCGGTCGGGCTCGATGGCAAAGCGATGGTCGGCAAAACACCAGAAAGCATCATTGCGATCCGTCCCCTCAAGGACGGCGTGATCGCTGATTTCGACACGGTCGAAATGATGCTTCATTACTTCATTCGCAAGGTCCATACGCAGCGCTTCATGGCGCCGCATCCGCGCGTCGTCATCGGCATTCCGAGCGGTGTCACCGAAGTTGAAAAGCGCGCCGCCAAAGACGCTGCGCTTTCAGCTGGAGCGCGCGAGGCCTATACGATCGAGGAGCCAATGGCGGCCGCGATCGGCGCCGGGCTTCCCGTTAACGAGCCGGTCGGCAACATGATTGTCGATATCGGCGGCGGCACCACAGAAGTCGCCGTGATTTCGCTCGGCGGCATCGTCGTCAACCATTCGATTCGGGTGGCCGGGGATGAGATCGACGAGTCGATCATGAACTACGCCCGCCAGGATCATGGGCTGATCATCGGCGAGCGCACCGCTGAAATGGCGAAGATCGCGGCTGGTTCCGCTTATCCGCTGGAGGAAGAAGTTCGCTTCACGCTTCGCGGCCGCGACCAGATGTCGGGGTTGCCGAAAGCGGTCGAAGTGAGCTCAGTCGAGCTGCGCGACGCCATCTCGCAGCCGGTCAACACGATCGTGCAACTTGTCAAAACCGCGATGGAAGAAACACCGCCCGAATTGCTGACGGAGATCATGGTCAACGGCATCACCCTCGCCGGTGGCGGTGCTCTGCTTCTTGGTCTCGATCGCCGTCTGCAAAACGAGCTGCGCATCCCGGTGCTCATCGCCAACGATCCACTCAACTGCGTGGCGCTCGGCACCGGCCGCGTTGCTGAAGCATTGCACCTCTACGAGCGCGCCCTCGCAAGCGGCCAGGAAACGAGACGGAAGTAGAGAGTTGAGAGTTGTGAGTTATGGAAGGGAACTAAAATGCGTTTCCGCGTCCTCTTTTCTCACAACTCATAACTCACTACTCTCAACTCCGTCCGTGCTATCCTGAAATGCCCTGGCCTGGCATTGTTTGCCAGGCGCCCGACTTGGAAACCGGCTTCCCGGACCATCCAGGAGTATTCGTGACGTCCTTTACGAACCGACATCGCATCGCCATCGCGGCGATTCTTGCGCTCGCCTGCGTGGTGACGCTCATTATGAGTCGCAGCGGTACCCTCGATCCGGTCCGAACCGGTCTCCGGCAGGCGTTATCCCCTCTGAGCAGCGTGACGAATTCGATCGTTCGCCAGAATCGAAGCGATAGCGACCTCGAGCGTGAGAACGCGGCGCTTCAGCAAGAGCGAGATGATCTCGCCTCCCAGGTCGCCCGGCTGCACGATCTCGAAACCGAAGTCGAGCAGTTGCGACAACTGGTCAATGTCCAGGAAACGAACACCGATTGGACGATGGTGACTGCCCGCGTAATCGCCAGCGATCCGGCCATGCTCAACAAAACAGTCACGATTGATAAAGGCAGCGCCGACGGAATTGAAAAAGGGATGGCGGTCGTCGATCCCTACTTCTTTGTCGGGCTTGTCACCGCCGTCAGTGAACACTCTGCTCAGGTCACCCTTGGTATCGATATCACATCAAGTGTCGGAGCGGACGACCAGAACACCGGCGCGACAGGGATTGTCTACGGGCTCTGGCAAAATGGCGGGCGGATGGAGATGCGGCATATCGATCGCGCTTCCTCGGTGGCAAAGGGCGATCTGATCGTGACGTCGAACGACTCGTCGGTTAACACGGCGATGGTTCCGGGCAATATCATTATCGGCAAGGTCACCGAGGACCCGGTGCCCGACAACCAGAGCGACACTCTTTCGGTGACCGTGGCGCCGGCAAGCAACTACGACAATCTTGAGGTGGTGGCGGTGATCACCGATTCAACCCGGCCAACGAATACGCCCGTTGCCGAAACGCCGACCGCAGCCCCAGCAACGCCTTCTCCTGCAACGTAGGAAACGGCGTCCCATCATGGACGAGGCGCATGTCAGACGAACGACCTGATCCCAGACTGGTGCTCGCGGTCAATGCCGCGCGAGGTGTTTCCACCGCCAGCCGCAAACTCGGCAAAGGAGGCGGCACAGCCGCTCCTGGTCTGGTCGCCGATCGGATTGATCCAAAGCTTCTCGGCAAAATCTCGGCGCAGCTGACGCGCGGCGCGGTTGTCGTTGCCGGAACGAATGGCAAAACGACCACCTCCCGCATGATCGCTGATCTTCTCGAAGCCGACGGCGCGCAGGTCGTGCATAACCGCTCCGGGTCGAATCTCGTTCGTGGTGTGGCGGCGGCGCTCGCTCAAAACTCGAGTTGGCGGGGCGTGCCAAAAGGCGACGCCGGTGTCATCGAAGCGGATGAAGCAGCGTTTCCCGAAATCGTTCGCCGCGTTCAACCGCGTGTTGTTCTCCTGAACAATCTCTACCGGGACCAACTCGATCGCTACGGTGAGCTGCGGACCATCGCCGCGCTCTGGCGTCCTGCCTTGCAGGCGCTACCGGCAGAGAGCGCCGTCGTCGTCAATGTCGATGACCCGCTGCTTGCGGAACTGACCGAGGGTTTGACTGCGCAGCGGATCGCGTTTGGCATGCAAAACCTGCGCTACCGGCTGACGGAACTGCCCCACGCCGCTGATTCCGCGGTCTGCCAGCGCTGCGATACGCCGTTGATCTACGACGCCCTCTATCTCTCACATCTGGGTGAGTGGCGCTGCCCGAACTGCGGCAATCATCGGCCCGAGCTTGATTTCGCCGGTCAGGATCTCCTGCTCGAAGGCGCGGAAAGCCTCTCCATGGCGATTGCCGAAACGCATGAAACCGCCTGGCCCGTGCAAATCGCCGTTCCGGGACTCTATAACGCCTACAACGTGCTCGCGGCGGCGGCAGTAACGCGCACGCTCGGACTTGACGAGCGAACGATTGCGCGGGCGCTGGCGAGCTTCAAATCGGCGTTTGGCCGGATTGAGCGGATCACGTATCGCGACCGCTCGATCACCATCGCGCTGGTCAAAAACCCGGTTGGATTCAATGAAGTGCTCCGGATGCTGGTTGGCGACGGCACACTCGGATTGCCGGTGATGATCGCGATCAACGATCTCGCCGCCGATGGCCGGGATGTCTCCTGGCTCTGGGATGTCGATTTTGAGTTGCTGGCGGGGGAGGGCGCGTCGATTGCGACCGCCGGGATTCGCGGGGCAGACATGGCCAACCGGCTCAAATACGCCGGGGTCGATGATGCCCGCATCACGCCGCTCGGCGAGGAACTTCCTAAAGCGCTGGAGCGGTTTATCGAGCAGGTTCCCGCGGGCGGCAGCGGGTATATCATGCCGACTTATACGGCGATGCTCGCCATCCGGCAGGCCTTCGCCGATCTGGGCGCCGTCGAACAGTTTTGGGAGCAATGACGAAAGGACGCGTGCAATGAAGGTCGTCATTGGCTGGCTCTACGGCGCGACGATGAATATCTACGGCGATCGCGGCAATATCATCGCGCTTTCGCAACGAGCCAGGTGGCGCGGTATCGATGCCGAGGTGGTGACAATCGGCGTCGGCGATCCCTTGCCGCCGAAGGTCGATATCTATTTCTTTGGCGGCGGCCAGGATCAGGAGCAGATCGCGGTATCGCGTGATCTGCAGGGCGCTAAAGGGGAACGAATCAAAGCAGACATCGAAGCGGGTGCGGCGGCGCTCACCGTGTGCGGCGGGTATCAGCTCTTCGGGCATGAATATCGCCCGCACGATGCCGACCCTTTGCCCGGCATCAGCGTCTTTGACGCGGTGTCGGTTGCCGGCTCTGAACGCTTTATCGGCAATGTCGTCATCGAGAGCGATTGGGGCGAACTGGTCGGCTTCGAAAACCACAGCGGGTTGACGCATCTGGCGGCATCAGTTGAGCCGCTTGGCAAGGTGCGAGTCGGGCGAGGCAACAACGGCAAGGACGGACAGGAAGGCGCACGGTACAAGCACGCGCTTGGCTGTTATCTACATGGTTCAGTGTTGCCGAAGAATCCCCGGCTTACCGATTGGTTGCTCGCCGCCGGGCTTGAGCATGCGACCGGTGAACGGGTGGAACTGGCCCCGCTCGACAATGCGTTTGAGCACGCCGCGCATGCCTCGGCGGTCGAGCGGGCAGTTCGCACTAAATAGGTCCGGACGACCAACTTTGCGGAAAAAGTCGCGTAGGTACGCACTCTTTTTGGTGCTTGACACACCGGAACATCTTGCACGACAGCGCAAGATCGGCGACGCTAAGGGCGTTCCGATCCAGTACGCTCTTCGCGGGGATTGTGGGCGTCCATATTGCAGACATGGACCGCTAGCGGGATCGCTCGAGTGAGATGTGCTGGATCAACAAACGTGGTCGATTGCGGGAGGCTCAAACGCGCGCATGGTTGCATCGTCCCAGATTGAACAACCGGTGACGGGCAGAACGCCCTATCCCAACCTGGCGATGCCCTGGTTGCCGACGCTGGCTGACGTCCTGGCGGCGAAGGCAGTGATTGCCCGGTCGCTTCAGCGCACGCCGCTGATTGCCGTGCCGTCGCTTCGGGAGCGTCTGGGATTCGACCTCTACCTCAAATGCGAATCGCTGCTGCCGACTGGAGCCTTCAAGGTTCGCGGCGGCCTCTTCCTGATGGACCGGCTCCCGGCGGAGCACAGAACGCGCGGCGTCGTTACCGCCTCAACCGGCAATCACGGTCAATCAATCGCCTATGCCGCTCGCGCATCGAATGTGGACGCGACGATCTTTGTGCCCGTGGGCGCGAATCCAGTCAAAGTTGCCTCAATGGAGCGCCTCGGCGCAAAGGTGGTCTTCGCTGGAACGGATTTCGCCGATTCTTGCCGGGCTGGTGAGAGATTTGCGGCGGAAAATGGGGCATACTACGTCCATCCGTCAAATGAGCCCTGCTTAATCGCCGGCGTAGGAACCTCAACACTCGAAATTCTCGAAACGCTCCCGGACGCCGACGCGATCTTTGTTGCGGTCGGGGGTGGGAGCGGAGTGAGCGCCGCCTGTCTGGTCGGGAAGACGGTCAATCCCGCGCTCGCGGTGTATGGTGTTCAGGCTGAAGGCGCGCCGGCGGCATACGAGGGATGGAAGCAGCGCAAACTTGTCGTGCTTGACCGGGCCGACACCTTTGCCGAAGGGGTCGCGACTCGCGAAGCGAATGACCTGCCGGCCCGACTGTTTTGGGACAGGGTTGATGCGATCACCCTTGTTTCCGATCAAGCGTTGAAACGATCGATGGTGACGATTTTGGAACATGCGCACATTCTCGCCGAGGGCGCCGGTGCGGCGGCTCTGGCAGGAGCCATTTCCCTTGCTGATCAACTGCAAGGGAAAAAGGTTGTCTGCGTGGTGTCTGGCGGAAACGTCACCCTGAAGGCGTTGAAAACGATCGTCAACGAGGAGCAGCCCTGGTGAGCAAACTCAGTGGGTGGTTCGGAGGACGCGGTCGATCGGACGGGAATGCCACCGTCGTGATGCAGTTTGCACACGAAGTGGTGGAGCGCCGCCGGTCGATTCAAGGGGCGATCAATGAGGTGCGGCATCCGTCCGTGCTTGATGTGCTCTCCGATGAGGATTTTCGCATCCTGGGGGATGCGATTGACCAGTCGGCTCCCAATAACCTGGAGTTCGCGCTGGCGCTGGCGCGGCTCACGCACGCGGCGGCGCGGGCAAAGGGCTTCGATCGGCAGATCGTCGATGCCGCACTCCGGCTCGATGCGCTGCTGCCGGCCGATGACAACAGCCGGGAGCGCGAAACGCTGCTGCGCGACGCGTATGCCATTGCCCGCCGCAGCGGGTATGCCCGGGGTGGGCGCGTGTCGCTGGCTCGACTGGGCGAACGGGCTGCCGCCGCCAACGATCTCGAACGCGCGCGCAAGCTGCTCCAGCAGCAGCTCGAAATTTCCGATGAAGCCAGCGATGGCATCGAAGAAGTCAATTCGGCTTTGCTTTTGGGCGACATCCTCCGCCGCGAGGGGGAGCCGCTTGTTTCTCAGGTCTTTTACCGGCGCGCGCAGCGATCGGCCGAGCGGATCGACTACGCGTCAGGTCTCGCCGAAGCGCTTACCCGGCAGGTTGAGCTCCTCGATCCGATGACTCCGGCCGACACGGTCGCCAGCCTGCAACGGCAGGCGCTCGACGCCGCCAGAGCGACCGGCGATGTTGCGCTGCAATCACGCATTCTGATGTTGCTTGCCGGCACGCTTGAGGAATCAGGGCGCCAGGAAGAGGCGATCCCGCTCTACGAGCAGGGTGTTGATCTCGCCCAGCAAACGGGCGATCTGCCATCTGAAAGCCAGGCGCTGACAGCCCTCGAAGAAATCACCCGCAGGCGCGGCGATTTGCCGGCGCTCGCGCGGCACCAGCGAAGCCTGATGGCGCTCGAAGAGCGCCAGGGTAACCGTGCTGCCTCAGGCGCGTGGGGCATCGAGCTGGGATTGACCCTGCTCGATCTCAACGACCCGCAACAATCGGTCGACGCTCTGCACCGGGCGCTGGCACACGCGCAGGCTGTATCCGATCCGCTCCTTGAACAAAAGGCCTATGGGGCTATCGGCGCTGCCGAGCTTTCGATGAATCGCTCCAGCGAGGGCATCGATGCGTTGATGCGCGCCCTCTCCCTTTCCCGCGCCACAAACGATCCCGTCTACGAAGCGCATTGGCTTTCGTCGCTCGCCCAGGCATTCTGGCGCTTCGGCTTCGTCGAAGATGCGATGCGCTCTGCGACCGAGGGACTGGCTGTCGCGCGGCGGCTCGACGACAACGTTTTGCAATGCCAGTTGCTCTCGATGGTTGGGCGCATCCAGCTCAACATGGGCCAAACCACGCGAGCGCGGGAGAGCTTCACACGAGCACTCGATCTGGCGCGCCGTGCCCGGCTGACCGGCGAGCAAATTCGCCTGTTGACCTCGCTTGGCTCGATGGCGTTGACGGCGCGGCAGAGCGCGCAGGCTTCGACCTTCTTCAGTCAGGCGTTGCAGGTCGCAGTGGAACGTAACGATCGCGCTTCGATTTCTCGCCTGCATGGCCGGTTGGGGCAGATAGCGCAGGAACAACGCGACATCAGCTCGGCGATGGATCACTATCGCCGCGCTGTGGACGCCGCCGAGCTAGCGGATAACCCGACGCTCTTGCGGACAGCGCTGACCTTTCTGGCGGCGGCGCAGCACGGCATCGGCGATCCTGCCGCGGGCAACAGCTACCGGCGGGCGCTCGGCATCGCTCACCAAACCGGCGAGCGCGGAGCGGAGGCAATTCTTCGCCTCAATCTCGGCATGCTGCTTGCCGAACAGCGCCAGGACGGCGAAGCGCTCGATAATCTCTACCGGGCGGTCACGCTTTCCCGCGATGCGGGGGAGCGCGGCCATGACATCGCCGAGCAGGCCACGATCTTGATCGACCAGCTTGGCGGCGGGCAGCAAGGCCAGGGGCAAGGCGGGTATCAATCGCAGCCTGGCAGTTGGAGCAATATCGGCGGCGGTTACGACGAGCCGTCGCAGGGCAGGTCCGACTGGAACATGAGCGGTTCTGATCTACCGCGGTCACCCTATGCGAATGACGAAATTTATGGGGAGCAGACGCTCCCCCCGGAGTGAGCCGGCGGCGGGAATAACCGTGCGCCGGCCTGATTGACCAACGCCTCTGGATCGATCAATCTGGAGGCGTTCTGTTTTGTGCCGAACAGGCAACGAATCAACATCTAAGGGGTAGCAAGTACGTACAGCAACGTGGTAGGTTATCCGCAGAACAAGCGCCCTGATGCTCGCAAGAGAAATTGCCAACAGGTGGTCCCCAATCCGGTCCACGTGCTTCGTAGTTCACTCCACCGCGAGACAGAATTGGCCTTCGAGGGGACGATATGGGCAGATCGTCGTCCCCGCGCTAACGATATAGGGCGAAGATGGCTACCGGGGTAGAGTCGCGTAGCAATGAAGTGGGCGCCACTTTCCCGCACGATGCGCTGGCGTCGCGGTGTTTGGTCTGGCATGATCGCCAAAGCGACCGCCAGTTCGCGATTCTGGCTGAGCCCGCGAGCAAGAGCCTGATCGCCGAGCGCGCTGCCCAGGCGGCCATGTTCCGGCTCTGGGAAAGTCTCCGCGAATATCGTCTCCTCGAACCCGCTGAAGCCATTTACAACGCCATGACCGATGCCCATCAGACGGTGCGCAAGGCAAATTTGTTGCCGGGCGGGCAACGCCGCGCCGAACTCGGACTTGTTGGCGTATCCATCTGCCTGATCGACCAGAATGAGCTGACGCTCGGGTTGGCTTCGCCCTCGCAAACGCTGGTGCTGCAGGATGACGAGATTTATCCGGTGCCTCCCTTCAGACAGCGCCGTCCGGAAATCCTGTTCGACGATCTGATCGTTGATGCCGCTCCGCTTGGCAGCGCGACATTCCGGCCTGCATTATTCACATCGCCGATCGAGCTGGGCGACCGGATCATGCTCTGCTCTGATGGCGTCGCCGCCCAATTGGCGAAAATCGAAGAGCAATATCCAGGCAAACTGCGCGCGCGATTGGCGTCGCTGCTGCGAGATACTCCCGAACATGCCGCGCCGAAGCTGCGAGAACTCCTTGGCCCCGGCGACGACGATATGTTGATGGTGCTCGCCCCAGGTGAAGATTTGGGTGCGGACGGTGAGCCGCAGCACTTTCTTGTCCGGCATCGAACGACAAGCGCACCCACATTTCGGCCTGAAGTCAATGTTGTTGCAGGCAACGATGTCATTGTGAAAACCGACGTTGCGGCACCACCTCCGCCACGGGTGCTTACGCCGCCTGTTCTGGCGTCGAAAGGGCCAGGCGCCGTCGCTCCTATCTCATCAGGGGTATTGCAGCGCCATGTGCCGCACGGCAGCCCGATGCGCGAGTCAATGCGAGCATGGATGCCGCGCGGACCGTGGGAGCGGATTCCCGTGTGGAGCGTCGGACTTCTGATTGCGCTGGTGCTGATTGCCGGCGGCGCGAACAAGTGGTACGGCGACCGGCAGGATGCCGCTCAGCAGGTAAAGCAATACCTGGCCGAAGCCGATCTCCAGCTTTCCACCTTGGGTGTATCAACCGATAACGATGTTGTGCGCGATCAGGTCGCCGCTGCGCAAGCTGCGCTCGACAAGGCCAGGGCGAACGGCGCAAATCCTGATGCGCTTGCCACCCGCGAGGCTTCGCTTGTCGTTGCGCGAGACCGGATCGACGGCGTTCATCGTCTGGAGAGCGTTCATGTGATCGGCGAATTGCCGCTCACCGCCCGTCAGGCGACCGTTCCCAAACTGGTCCGCGCCGGGGGCCAGATTTATCTCCTCGATGGTGCGGTGTACCGAATCGACAGCGCGAACGGGCAACTCATCGAGTTGCTCACCACCGGAACAAAAGTTGGCAAGGTCACCTCTCAGCCGATCACCGATGGCACGGTTGATAGCCAGGGTTTGGTCGTAACCGACGGATTTGCGCTCTACACCCTGCAGCCGGATGACACCTGGAAGGCGGTATCGCTTGGATTACGCGATTCCGCGCAGGCGTGGAATGTCACAAGTGTGGCGGCGTTCGACGGCGCCTGGTACCTGCTGAATGGCGACGGCGGATCGATCTTGAAGTTCGACCCGAAGCATCTCGACAAAGTGCCGACCGACTGGACCCAGGGAGCCAACCGGGCCGAGCTGACCGGAGCGGTCGATTTCGCGATTGACGGGTCGATCTACGTGCTGACCAAGAATGGCAGTTTGGCGATCTTCTACAAGGGCGGGTTGGCTCCTGCTGCCGAAGGCGTGACGCCTCCGAAATTCTCAAACCCGCAGGCAATCTATGCAGGACTCGATACGGCCTATATCTGGGTGCTCGACATCATAGACGGCACGCCGTCGCTGGTCCGGATCGAGCGGGAAACGATGAACACGGTTACCTACAAGCTTCCGTATGGATGGGACACCACGGGCGGGCTGCAAGCGCTGGGTCAGATCCGCGATATGGTTGTGCTCGAAAATCGAGGTGAGGTGCTTTTCGCCACCGACGCCGGCATCTGGACCGCCTCGGTGCCGCTTGTCGAATAATTGCGGGATGCAAAACAGCCGGGAGCGATCGCTCCCGGCTGTTTTTGACTCGATCTCGCGGCGGATCGCCTACTCGAAAAAGTCGCGGTTGGTGAGAATGAAACCGGCCCATTGCTCCGGCACGTCATCCTCGAAGAAGATCGCCTCAACCGGGCAGACCTCGGCGCAAACGCCGCAGTCGATGCACTCGGCTGGATTGATGAAGTATTGCTCTGAGTCGTCCTTCGTGTGGATGCAGTCGACCGGGCAAACTTCGACGCAGGACGCATCCTTCGTCCCAATGCATGGCTGGGTGATGACGTATGCCATCGCTCACGCCTCCTGGCTCCAGATCGCGGAGCAATTGTAATGAGGGAGAGTCGCACTGGGCCCGCTGTGAACTGCACGGCGCTCGTCACTGACGAACTCGCGGACGCTAACGAGTATACCAATCGAACGGCGGGGGTGATGGTCGGATCGGCTGCACAATTCCAGAGGGTCATTTTCTGGAAATCCCGCTCGATCCGCCCGATTTGCCGGTATGATGATCTCGTCGAAGCGCTTTTCGTGACGGAGATCAGGCATGCAGTCATTTGATCCGAACGATCTTGACCGGGCAACCCGCCTCTACGCGGCGGTCACCGACGCCAACGCCCGCGCAGTATTCGATTGGCTCATCGACCACCCGGATCAGCGAGCGGAAGGCCCGGCCATTGCCTCTTCCCTTGGCTTTTCGGACAACAAACTGGTCGCGCGAGGAACCTACGCAATCGGTCTCGCCGCCGCCGCCGAGGATCGCGCCCGTCCCTGGCACGAAGCGCAAATGGGGTATTTGATGACCGGAGAGCAGGCTCACCTTTTCAGACAAGCGCGCTCGCGCGATTAGCCCTGTCCCCCAGCCCCTCTCCCGCGCCGCGAGAGGGGAGCCCGTAGATTTCGTCGTGCCCTCGCCCGAAGAGGGAGAGGGTGGCGCTTTAGCGCCGGGTGAGAGATGGTCGCGGCGCTACTTCGATGTTCCACCAACATAATCCGGCAACACGTCCCGAGCCACCGCGCGTAGCACTGGCAGTTCGTCGGGCACGCGGGGCCAGGGGAGCTGGAAATCGGTGAAGCCGGCGGCGAGGTAGGCATCGATATGGTTGCGAAAGTCGTCGACTGAGGTGAGGAAGTTGCGGGACGGGCTGATCGAGCGGACGATCGCTTCGGGATCGCGGCCGACTTCCTGGCAGAGGGCAGTGAGCCGTTCTGATTCCGCCTTGGCGACGTCGGGCTCGCCGCGCGCGTTCCAGATATCGGCGTATTTGGCGGTGAGGCGGAGCATCCGGGGGGCGGATGCACCGATCAGCACCGGCAATCGTGATTGCACCGGCTTCGGCTCGAACGGTGCGTCGAGCAGCTGGTAATAGACGCCGTCGTAGGTCGTGCGCTCGTTCTGCTGCAGGATTTCCCAGATCTCCAACGCTTCAGCGAAGCGATCGACCCGCTCTTTCGCGGAGGGAAAGTCGAAGCTGTACGCTTCATGCTCGCGCTCCAGCCAACCCGCGCCGACCCCGAAGATCACCCGCCCATTCGACATCTGATCGACCGTCACGGCCTGCTTGAGCAGAAATGCCGGGTTCCGATAGGTATTTCCGCAGACCATCACGCCCAGCCGGACCCGCGAGGTGACGAGCGCGATACCGGCCAGAATCGTGTAGGCCTCGTGGGTCGGGTCCATAACATCTTTGACGCCGAAAAAGTGATCGACCACATTGAATCCATGGAATCCCAGCGCCTCGGTTTCCCGGGCGCGATCGGCCAGTTCTGGCCAGGGCGCGCGCTGCCCGCAAACGATGCTGAACTGAATTGGGTGAGTCGTCGTCATTGCGTTACGCGAACCCTTCAAGCAAGCCCGGTGGCGCGATCTGTCGTGTGCTGGCAGTTTACCGGGATTGTTGCCATTTTGCGGATAGGGTGAGAATCGGGCGTGCTACCATCGCCCGCGTGGAACGATGTGATGCCGAAACGATGAAGGGACTGATATGCAAAGCGGAGCTGAAGGCAAACCTCTTGAAATGCTCGGAATGGCGGAAGAATCAATGCTCGCCTACGCCGAATCCCTGATTGAAGAACAGGCCAAGGTGAATGCCGCCGAGCGAGGCGTAAGTCTGGAAGAGGAACTCGACGGTCCGGGATATGCCGCCGCGCGCGCCTCGATTTCCTACACCGTCAAGATCATCGTTGCAAACAATGCCTATCTCACCAATCACCTGCTCGAACTCGGTGTGATCAATCCGGGGGCAGGAGTCGAGCTTCAAGACGAAGAGCGGTGAACGAGGAGCTGCTGATCTGCACTCGCTGTTCTGCCTGGACACCTGCGGACGGTTCGACCTGGCGTTGTCCTGACTGCCAGGGACCGCTGGTCTGGCATGGCGGCGAGCGCTTTGACCGGTCGATGATCGATCCCGCCTATGCCGGGGTCTGGCGTTACTGGCGGTCGACGCCGATTGCGCCCGATCGAGCCGTGACACTCGGGGAACCGACGACTCCGCTGATCCCGGTCACGATCGATGGCGGCAACGCACTGGCGAAACTCGACAGCATGATGCCGACCGGCTCCTTCAAGGATCGCGGCGCGACGATCTTGATCTCGTTCTTGAAATCGCAAGGCGTGACGCAGATCGTTGAGGATTCCTCCGGTAACGCGGCGGCGTCAATGGCGGGATATGCCGCCCGGGCCGGGATCGCCTGCGAGGTCTACGCCCCGGCTACGGCATCGCCCGGCAAGCTCGTCCAGGCGGCCGCATACGGCGCAAAGGTCATCAAAGTCGAGGGAACCCGCGATGACGTCGCCCATGCGGCGGAGCGGGCCGCACAACGCCCTGGGAACGCCTACGCCACCCACAACTGGCATCCCTTTTTCATCGAAGGCGTGAAAACGTGGGCGTACGAAGTCTGGGAACAGCTCGGGTACCAGGTTCCAGATGTCGTGATCGCTCCCGCCGGGAGTGGCAGCGTTGTCCTCGGTGCCTGGCGAGCGTTCTCAGCGCTCTTCGCAAGTGGTGAAATCGACGCCGTCCCCAGAATCTACGCGGCGCAATCAGCCGCCTGCGCTCCGCTGGTCGCGGCGCTCACCCACGGTCATGATGAGACGACACCTTTCACGCGGACCGCATCGATCGCCGAGGGCATCATGATCGCAAATCCTGTCCGGGGCCGCGAGCTGTTGCTCGCACTGCGGGCATCAGGCGGCGGTGCAATTGCCGTCACCGAAGACGAGCTAAAAACCGCCCTCTTCGATCTCGCGCGCCAGGGCATCTACGTCGAGCCAACATCAGCAGTCGCCGCTGCGGCGTATCGTCGATTGCTCGCGGAGGGCACCGTTGCAACGACAGAACGAGCGGTGCTGGTCTTGACTGGAAACGGGTTGAAAGCGACTTCGGCGATTGGCGAGTTGATCTGACAGCCCTGATTCCCCAGCCCTGTATCCCACACCTCGACGTAGTGGCCGATCTTGTATCGGCCATAGTGATTACACGCCAGATTGGGTTCCTGCCAGGATGGCCGACACGAGGTCGGCCACTACAGAACGTGCGGATATATCGGTCATTTCGTACCCTCTCCCAGAATTGAGAGAGGGTGGCCATTTAGCGCCGGGTGAGGGAAAAACAGGCGGTGGCGAACTTTCGCCACCGCCTGTATCGATCCGGTTTGAAATTACCGGAAGCCGAGGACTTTCCAGGGGTTCGGCATCTCGCCGACCGGGACCTCGATCAGGGTTGGCTCGTTAGCTTTGATTGATTCGTTGAGGGCTTTGGCCAGGCCGTCGGCTGTTTCCGTGCGGCGGCCGGTGATGCCGAAGGCGTCAGCAAGTTTGACGTAGTCGGGATTCTTCAGCTCGGAGCCGAGCACCTTGCCGCCGAGATCGACCTGCTGGATACGCTTGACGTTGCCATAGGCGGAGTCGTTGAAGACGACGGTGATGGCGGCAATTTCATGCTGGGCCATCGTCGCCAGCTCGTTCAGCGTGAAGCCGAATCCGCCGTCGCCATTGATGGAGACAACGACCTTATCAGGATTGCCGACCTTCGCGCCGAGCGCGGTGCAGAAGCCGAAGCCGAGCGTGCCCTGGTAGCCGGGACCGATGTAGGTGTTGGGTTCGTATACCTGCATGCCGCCCATGTGCGAGAAGTAGCTGACCTGGGTCATTTCCTGGACAAGGATGCCGTCATCGGGAACTTCCTGGCGGATGGCGCGCGCGAATCCTGCCTGCGGCTCGATCGTGCTGATGAGCGCGAAGCTCGCTTCCTTGATCGCGTTGAATTCGGCGGTGCGAGAGGGGCGAGCGGCGCTTTGGCGGCGCTTCACCTCGTCGATGATTGCTTGCAAACCAGTTTTGACATCACCCTCGATCTGGATATCGGCAGTGAAGTTGCGGCCAAGCTCCTCCGGATCGATGTCGAGATGAATCGTCGTCTGCCCCGGTTTCGCGGCCCGAGGCCCGTTGTTGATGTCAAGGAAACGGGTGCCGACGCCGAAGAGGACGTCGGCGTCGCCCTGAATCTGGCTGGCGGCGTGCTGGGAGAAGGCGAGCGGATGGCGGTCGCTGATCGAGCCTTTGCCATTGGTCGACATCACGACCGGCGCCTGCAGCAGTTCGGCCAGTTCAAGCAGCTCAGCAGTCGCTTCGCCGCGCTGGATGCCGCCACCGGCATAGATGATCGGGAAGCTCGCGCCGGCCAGCGCTTTCGCGGCGGCGTCGATCAACACCGGGTCGCCGGCTGGACGCTCGCGCTCGGTCAGGGTGCTGACGAGCGAAACGTCGCCTTCGGCGAAGAAAATGTCCGGGGGAACTTCGATCTCGACCGGGCGCGGGCGACCGGTGCGCAGCTCGCGAATCGCGTTCGCGAAAACGCCGGGAATTTCCGCCGGAGTCATCGCGCGTTCACTTGACTTCGTGACCGAGCGGATCATCTGGAGCTGATCGGGAATTTCATGGAGCAGCCCGCGCCCGACGCCGATCATGTTCGATTGAATCTGCCCGGTAATGCAGAGCACGGGCGAATTGGTGGCATATGCCGTGGAAAGGGCTCCCGAAGCATTGAGCAAGCCGGGGCCGGGAACGACCAGGCAAACGCCGATCTTTCCGGTTGAACGGGCGTAGCCGTCGGCCATGTAGGCGGTCGCCTGCTCGTGGCGGGTGTGGATAACGCGGATGTCATCGCGCGCGTCGTAAAGTGCGCTGAAGAACCCGTCGAGCTGCACGCCCGGGAGACCGAAAATCGTGTCGACCCCCTCGCGTTTGAGCATCTCAACGAGCGCCTGACCACCAGTCATCCGGCGAGCCGGCTCAACGGATGTTTGCTGCTCCCGAACCGGAGCGTTGATCTTCCCCACCGAAATCACTCCTGCAGCGACTCATGTCGCAAGTAGCACGTGCTGCGAATACCGAGTTTCATCAACCAGACAGGGGCCGGGCACGTGATCGCCTCGCCGGTTCTTGAACGGAGAGATTGTACCCAATGCTGAACGGATAGCCGACTATTGGATGCCGCGTACAAAGCTCAGGCAGAAATGCACCAATTCGCTTTGGGATACAAAACATTCGCGCGAGCCTATGACGGCAGGTCGCGGTTGCGAAAAACCGTGAAACCGGCGGTTCCTCCGATGAGGCCGACGACACTTAAGACAATGGCATCGGTGGTGGAGACGCTGCCAAGAACCAGCGCCGTGGCAGGATCGAAATAGTGATAGACGCTGATCGGGCCGAACGGCTTCATCACCGACCAGAGTCCTGACAGATAGTCGATCACGAACGAAACGACGACGAAGCCCGTCGTCCAGCCGATCGCCTGACTGGTCGTGTCCGCGAGCGCCGAGAGCAGCAGCGTCACCCCGGCAATCGCCCAGAGCAGCAGAAAGGTGACGGAGGCGGCCGCGACGATGTGACGATAGATGAACACGCCGTCTGGTTTGCCGACCTCGATGCCAACCACCATGCCGCTGAAGGTGACGATGACCACCGCGACGATGACGGTCAACGCGGCGATCAAGCGCGATACGTAGACCGACTGCCTGGAGATGGCGCGGGAAAGCGCGAGCTGCATTGTGCCGCTTTCCGATTCCCCGGCCAGCGAGCGGCAGATCAGCGCCGCCAGGATCGCGGACGTGAGCACGAAAAAGATCGGATGAGAAAAGCCGATCGAGAGATACCCGGCAAGTCCTGAAACGGCCACGAACTCCGGTTGGGTGCGCAGCACGGCCCGAAATGCGGGCGGCAGCTGATCGACCAGGTTGGCAATTCCGGCGCCGCCGCCGACGGAGTTCGCCACCAGCGGTTGCACGAACTCGAATATGAAAAGACCGAGCAATAGCGCGATCGTGCCGGTGAGACCCCGCCTCAGAATTCTGCCGGTCATCAAAAAGGTGATGCTCATTTCACCACCACACTTGGCGCGCCAGTGGACGATGCGCCGTAGTAGCTCATGAAGATATCTTCGAGATTCGGCGGGGTGATCGAGATTTCCTCGACGTCATGCAGCGAGAGAAAGTGGAGCAGCTCGTTTGGACTTCCCGAGAGCAAAAGCTCGGCGCGGCGACCTTCAATGGTGTTGAGCGTGAGTCCGGTCACAGCTGCAAGACCTTCGGGGACCGTGGCTGAAAAGAGGATCGTGACGTGGCGAGAATGGCGTCGCAGGAGATCGACGATCGTTTCCTCAGCGACGATCTGCCCGGCGCGAATGACGGCGACCGTGTCGCAAATCCGCTCCACCTCGGCGAGATCATGACTCGACATGAAAATGGTTCGGCCCTGATCGCGCAATCCGAGCAACTGTTGCTCGAAGTTGCGCTGGATCAATGGATCGAGTCCATCCGTCGGTTCATCGAGGATCAGGAGTCCCGGATCATGCTGCATCGCCGCGATCAGGGCGAGTTTCTGGCGCATCCCCTTCGAATAGGAGCCGAGCTTTCGTTGCAGGGCATCCCGGCTCAGTTCCAGCGCGTCGAGCAATTGATCGCGCAAGACCGCTGGACGCTGGGACAGCTTCGCGGCGTAATCGAGCTGGGCAACCCCGGACATATCCGAGTAGAGCGCGTCAGCGGTGACGAGAAAGCCGAGATCCCGGCGGGCGTTCAACCCGTCGTTCCAGCAATCATGCCCGAACATCTGCGCGGAGCCGCTTGTCGGTTTGATGAATCCCATCAGCAGGCGGATGGTGGTCGTCTTGCCGGCGCCGTTCGGACCGAGGAATCCATAGACCTTGCCGCGAGGAACGGTGATGCTCGCGTCGGCGAGCGCGTAGACCGTTCCGTAGCGTTTCGACAGGTTTCGGACTGAAATCGCGGGTTCCAACCCGTCGTGCATCTCCATGTGTCGAGAATACTTTGTTTCCTTGTGGCATCGATGGCAGGATCGCTCATCCGATCGTGTCGATGCGCAGCTTCTTGGCAGTTGTGCGCAATCACGCTACCCTGCCGCCGCATTGTCTCGTCTCGCATTGAAAAAGGAGCAAGCATCGAATGATTGGGTTCCCTGGAAAAACGACCGCCCCGCAGCCCTGGCCGCGACGTCGCGAAGCCCCGGTCTACGCGTCAAATGGGATCGTTGCCGCCGCGCATCCGTTGACGGTATCGGCAGGATTGGCGGTTCTGCAGAACGGCGGCAATGCGGTTGATGCGGCGATCGCCGCCGCTGCTGTGGCTGCCGTGGTTATGCCGGAAATGTGCGGGCTTGGCGGTGACATCTTCGCGATTGTGCATGAGCCTGCAACAGGAACCCGCAAGGCGAGAACCAAATCATTCCTTGGCAGCGGCATCTCGCCGAAGTCGGCCACGATCGAGCAGATGCGCGCGGCGGGCACCGATGGCGGCACGAAGATGCAGCATCAAGGCCCGCTTTCGATCGGCGTGCCGGGAATGGTCGATGGCTATTTCTCCATGCTGAAAACCTTCGGCACGAAGTCGTTCGGTGAACTGGCCGAGTATGCGATCGACCATGCCGAAAATGGCTTCCCGCTCACGAAAGACGGAGCGCTTTCGATCAAGCTCACCGCGCCGTTGCTGTCGAGATACCCAACTTCGACCGAAGTCTTTCTTGCCAATGGATCCGACCCTGGCGAGGGAACGTTGCTGCGCCAGCCTGATCTGGCGCGCACACTCAAGCGAATCGCTGTTAGCGGTCCGGACGTGTTCTACCGAGGTGAGATTGGCGCGAAGATCGTCCGCCGCAATTCAAGATCTGGGCGGTGCGATCAGCGTGGATGATCTGGCGGGGCACGAAACGACCGTTACCGCGCCGATCGAGACCAACTATCGAGGCAACACCGTCTATCAAACCGGGATTCCGTCGCAGGGCTTGATCTTGCTGGAGGCGCTGAATATTGTCGAAGCGCTCGGCGATCTGCCGCATGGCGCACCCGGCATTCACCGTCTGATTGAGGCCAAGAAGCTCGCCTATGCTGATCGGCTCGGCTATGCGGTCGATCCCGTCCACGGCGCAACGCCAATGGAGACGCTGCTTGGACCTGATTGGGCGAAAATGCGAGCGGACGCGATCGATCCAAAAAAGGCGGCGGAGGATGTGATCGCCGCTGACATGCAGGATGGCGATACCACCTACCTCTGCGTCGTCGATCGCGACGGCATGATGGTTTCGCTGATTCAATCTGTTTCAAGCGCGTTTGGCAGCGGCATCGTGGCCGGCGACACGGGCGTTGTCATGAACAATCGCGTCGGGCGCGGGTTCTCGTTAATCGACGGACATCCCAACATCTTCGCGCCGGGCAAGAAAACAATGCATACCCTCAATTGCTTCATGATCGCCGACGAGCAGGGGCGGATGGTCGTCACCGGCGGCACGCCTGGCGGAGATGGTCAGCCGCAATGGAATCTGCAAATGATCACCGGCATGATCGACTTCGGCTGGGATGTGCAGGCAACGATCGAAGCGCCGCGCTGGACCTCCTGGCCCGGCACCGATCCAATCTCGCTGCCCAATCCCTACGAACTGCGCGTCGAGTCGCGCCTGCCGGAGATTGAAGTTGCCGCGCTGCGCAAGCTCGGGCATCGCATCGTCGCGCAGGACGCCTGGGATGGGGGAGGGACCGCTCAGCTGATCGCTCGCGATCCTGAGACGGGAGTGCTGGCAGGAGGATCTGATCCTCGTGCGGAAGGATTCGCGGCAGGGATCTAGGCCGCTAGCGTCGTCGTCCTTCGCGCCGGGCCATGGCCAGCACAAATCCGAGCACCAGAAGAACGAATCCGCCAAGCCCGGCCGCGAGGACGATGAGACCAACAAGCAGGCTGCTGACGTTGGCCGATGAAAGCACCATCGCGCCGATGCAGCCCGCCACGAACGTGATGATTCCGTAAAGAATCAGCGTCTGCGGCGACGTGTTGCTCATCCGGCGGTCGAGCTGCGCCGAACGCGCGCTGATGACGTCCGGAGGATTTGGGACCAGTGACGCAGCCGGGATCGAACGACGCCCTTGCCGGACGACAACAGCGTGGCGACGCGGTGGCAAGCGGGTTCTTCGAGGCTTGCCTCCGGCCCCTGCTCTGCCCGTCCGGCAGGAGAAGCCGCGGGCGCGGGAACTCCCATACCGCCAACGACCGGCGGATCGGGAAGTTTGGGCGCGGCGGGCAGCGACGCAAAATCGAGGCCCTTCCGATCGGAGCCCGGGGTATGGGCGAACAGATCACGCCAATCACCACCACGGTCGGAAGGCTTCGTTGGCGCGTTCACGTCGACTGGCGCGGGCGGCGGTTCGGCCTGGTTGCCCGACGGGGTCGACGCCAGATAGTCGAGGGGACGATTATCGGCATCGGTCACATGATGAAACAGCTCGCGCCAATCGCTGCCGCGCTGCGTGGCCTGGGTTGACGTGGGAGCATTGGCGGGCTCGGCTGGTTTTTCAGCCGGAGCGGGCGGGGGTGATTGGGGCGTCGTCGGAATCGGAGCATGCGCCGACAGAACGGTTCCGCAAACAACGCAAACCACCGCGTCCATTGGATTGAGCGCGCCGCAATTGCCGCATTGTTGCTGTTCGTGCGCTGCTGCCACAGTTCCCCCTGGTCAATTCCGCATGTTCACGGTGAACGCGGCGAAGCATACTGAACCCTATGGTATAAGACGGCGAGGACTCGATTCCTGACTACGTTTATGCATGACTCATCCTACTGTGAATAGGGGGATGAAGAGGAGCTTTCCTGGTGGAGCCGACCGGCGGCGGTAATGAACCATCGAACGATCCGCGGCGCGAGCGGGAAGAACTTGATTATACGAACCGATCTGGACTGATTTATTGCGGTCTTTGCGGGGCATTGAATCCATCAGCGAATCATTTTTGCGCGCGGTGCGGATCGATTCTGGTCGACGCGTTTCATGCCACCGAGGGGCTGCGCGTTTTTCAGAGTCCCGACGACGCGTCGCGGCTCGTGCAGATCGTGCCGGCGGGAACCGAGCTCGAAGTGCTGCCCGATGAAGACTCGCCTGCCGACTACATCCGCATCAAATTGCAGGATGGGCGGCTCGGCTACGTCAAACAATCTGATCTCAATGCGGTAAGCGGCGCTAAGCAACCCGACTCATCGCAAGCGGATGATGCCGGTCCGGCCAATATCAACACGAATGCGCGCGGTTGCGTCACACCGGGCGCGGCGCTCGGCTCCATCGGGTTGATCCTGGTGCTCTCAGTCTTTCTCTTCATCTTTTTCAATCAGGGCCGCGAGCAAGACACCGGCATCATTGCCCTCTTCTTTTGCGTCACCGTCGTGCCGATCCTGGTCGTGCTGATCGGTCTCTACATCTCCGCCCGCGCCCGCGAAGACCGGCGTTTGGACGACGAAGAGGAACAGGGATTGGGGTGAGGGTTTCCGTCACCACCAGCCAAATCACCACCAACATGCGGATATACCGGGCTTTCGTACCCTCTCCCAGGATTGGGAGAGGGTGGTCCTTTAGGGCCGGGTGAGGGATAGATGGATGTCGACGGCACGCTCGAAGGTGCGCAGACCTTTTTGATTCATGGCACGACCTATTTCAAGCTCTATTTCAGTCATGCCGATGACCCGGAAACGATTCATCAGGCGCAGTTGCCTGGCGATGCAATCGATCCTGGATTGAAACCAGGCGACCCGATCACCATCACCTACCTGCTGAAGACGGTGATGAAGATTGAGCGACGCGTGAAGTAAGCGTTTTCTCGATCGCTGCGAGAAGCTCATCGACTGAGGCAATATCGCCGGGATGACTTCCGGGATGCGCCCAGCGAATCGTTCCTGATGGATCGACCAGGAACGAACCCGGTAGCTGCATCGAGTCGCCGGTTGCCTTTCCCTGTCGCGCTCCCTGGCTGAGCGCGCGGATCCCAGACGTGATGACGCCAGGATTCAGCATCGTCGTTGCTGTTGTGCGTCCAAGCCCCCAGGCGGCGTACGGCTCGGTTGTTGAAGCAGCGAGAATCGGAAACGGAATTTTCAGCCAATCTCGCATGCCCGCCGCATCCTCGGCTGACCCAATACCAATCGTGACAATGGGAATCGTGAATGCGTCGTAGCGCTTGCGCAGACGAATGAGATGTTCCCGGCAAAAAATGCAACCGAAATGCCGGAGAAAGATGATCGCCGCACCTCGTTCAGATGTCTCCCAGAAATCTGAAAGCTCGACTTCGAGGTTGTCGGTTGTACGTAAGCGAGTATGCGGAGCGGCCTGGCCGGGTTGAAGGAGGACAATTTCTCTCGTTGTCGACATGAGACCCCTGTTTCTTGCGTGATCTGGCGCGCAGACGCAACCATCGCTGCTTAAGACGAAGCAACCTACCATTGCGGCCGGCTGGGTGTCGATTGGCGAGGCTACGCGAACAAGGAGGTGGCAACGATGCATGAATCTGAGGAACGAGCGTATGGGTTCGATGTGCGGCCGATCGGTGTGGTCACTCGCCCTGGCAGCGATGCCACACCCGGCGCGTATTTCGATCCCGATCAGGAGTCGGTGATCGTCATCGATCCCATCTGGGAATCGGCGTTGACGGGAATCGAGGAGTACAGCCATCTCGTTGTGATGTTCTGGCTCGACCGCGCCGAGCGGGCGGAAAGCGCTCCGGAACTGTTTCAGCCGGATGGGCGCGATGACCTGCCGAGCGTCGGGCTTTTCGCGACGAGAACGCCGCGGCGTCCGAATCCGATCGGCATGGCATGTCCGCGTCTGATCCGGCGTGACGGCAACCGTCTGGTGGTGCGCGGCATCGACGCCTGGGACGGCACGCCCGTCGTCGACATCAAGGGCTACGCCCCGCGTGACGACATCCGCGCCGATGCGCAGGTTCCGGAGTGGCTGAATCGCCTCTGGAAAACGCACGACGAAGAGCGCGTCGACCGAGGTTGATCGTCACCCTTCGCGATCGAGAATCTCAACGACCTTCGCCACCTGCTCGAAACCTTCGATCGTGCAGGGATCAGGGTAGACCTGGAGATGCGAGATGCCGGCGCGAGCGTAGGCGCGGAACTCCTCGGCCATTTCTTCCGGTGTGCCGGTGAGCGAGGGCACGGGCTGCGCCGGACGTCCATAGGGGTTCGCGAAATCGACCAACACCGCGCAGCTTCGCTCCAATGTGGCAGGATCGCGTCCGACTTCTTCGCAGATCGCGTCCATTTTCGCCTGCAGCGCTGGAATATTTGCGGCCCGGTTGCCGGTGACGTTGGCCCAGACATTCCAGTGGTCGGCATATTTGGCGGTGAGGCGCATCATCCGCTCGCCGTCGAAGGTGCCGATCATGATCGGCATGCCGTTCGGACGTGGTCCACGCGGCAACAGCTGGCAGTTTTCGGCTGAGTAGTACTGACCCTGAAAATTGGCGCTGCCGGTGCGAATCAGACTGGTGATGATCTGAATCGCCTCCTCGAATCGCCCGGCCCGGTGATCATAAGGGAAACCGTAGGCGTGATACTCCAGCTCGGCCCACCCGGACCCAAGCCCAAGAATGAAGCGGCCACCGCTGATGTCGTCGATCGTTTCAGCGATCTTGGCGGTCATCGCCGGATTGCGGTAGGCGGTGGCCGCGACGAATGGGGCGAGCGTGATGCGTTCGGTCGTGGCGGCGAGCGCGCTCAGGATCGACATCGATTCCCAGGCGCCCTGGATGTCATATCCCGGCACCTGCATCAGCAGGTGATCGGCAAACCAGAGTGAATCGAAACCCAGTTCTTCAATCGCCTGGCCCATTGCCAGGAAATCGGGCCAATGGGCGGTCGCGCCCGCCATTTCCCGATCCGATTCCGGCAACATGATGCCGATCTTGAGTGGCCGTTTCCGCGTCCTCGCTTCGTCAGTCGACATCGAATTCTCTCCGATGAACTGTTTCCCAGTTGAAGGCGCTCATTGTGCCATACGATTCGCAGGGGAGTTTTTCGGGCGATTATTTCAACCGTCGCGGTCAAGAATGTCGAGAACGCTGGCGACGTAATGGAGACTTTCAACGGTCGATGGATAAGCGAGCACCTGGAGATGAGAAACGCCAGCGCGCGCATATGCGCGAAATTCCTCGGCGATCTCTTCCGGGGATCCCGAGAATCCACCTCCAAAGATCTGGTAGATCTGATTGTTGCTCTCATATCCAATCGAAGCGGAAACGTCGAGTAACACAACGCAGCTTCTGCTCAGCGTTGCCGGGTCGCGACCAATGTCTTGGCAGATGGCGTCCATCTTCGCTTGAAGTGCCGGGACATTCGCGGCCGAATTTTCGGTGACATTGGCCCAGACATTCCAATCGTCTCCATATTGCGCGGCAAGGCGCATCATTCGCTCTCCATGCCATGTGCCGATCATGATCGGTAATCCGTTTGGCCGGGGACCGCGCGGTAAGAGTTTGCAACCCTGAGTCGAGTAGAAGTTTCCTGCGAAGGTGGAGTTTCCAGTCCGTATCAGGCTGGATATGATTTGGATCGCTTCGGCGAAGCGTGCTACGCGGTGATCGAAAGGATAGCCAAACGCATGGTATTCGTATTCCATCCAACCTGAACCCACCGCGAGAATGAAGCGTCCGTTGCTGATATCATCAATTGTTTCAGCAATCTTCGCGATCAGTGCAGGATTTCGATAGGAGGTTGCGGCGACAAAGGGTGCAAGTGTGATTCGTTTGGTTGATGCGGCGAGCGCGCTAAGCATGGTCAATGATTCCCATGCCCCTTCAAAATCTCCGTTCGGCATTTGCATCAACAGATGGTCGGTGAACCAAAGGGAATCGAAGCCAAGTGCCTCGACCGTTTGTCCTAGCTCCAGGAAGCCGGACCAATGCGACATAGCCTTGTCGTTGAATGGCTCCATGCCAAGCAGTATGGTGCCAATCTTCAATGGCCGTTTCTGCGTGGATGCGTCGGGGCCCGTCATCTGCATCTCCCCATCGCGCAATTGATCATCGATCCGAGGTTTTGCTCCGTGATGTATGGGATTCTACGGCCAATTGATGCCGATCGCGCAACAACTGCAGTACGGCGGCTTCATCGGGATCGAGCGAGCCATGCTCGGCAATGATTGCTTCGTTGATTCGATCCCAAACGGCGGTGAGCGCAGGATCGTCGTAATAGGCCTCGATGATCGCGGGGTGGATATACGATTTCCGGCAAACCGCAGGCGTGTTGCCGAGTGATGACGCGACCTGCTTCACCGCCTCTACGACATGCTTTTTCGCTTCCGGCTCTCGATTCCCAGCCGCAGCAATCACGGAGCATGACCGCGCACATGACGGTGCCTGCCCAGGTGCGGAAGTCCTTCGCGCTGAATCCATTGCCGGCGATTTGCCGGAGATAGTCATTGACATCTTCAGCGTCGACTTCTTGCAGGGCGCCATCATCGTCGATGTACTGAAAAAGGTGATATCCGGGAAGATCGCGCATCCGCTTGACGATATTCGCCAGCTTCCGGTCACGCACATCGATCGCATGCTTGATGCCGCTTTTGCCGCGAAAGGCGAAGTGAATAGTTGATCCGTTCACCTCGGCGTGACGGTTGCGAAATGTCGTCAGACCATACGATTTGTTCTCTTTGACGTATTCCTCAGTACCGATGCGAATCAGTGACGTTTCGAGCAGGCGGACGACGGTGGCCAGCACCTTTTCGCGCGGCAATCCCTTTTTCGCCAGATCGCGCTCGACCTGCTCGCGAATCCTGGGAAGCACCTCGCCGAACTCGACCATCCGGTCGAACTTGGTTTCGTCGCGAGTTGCTCGCCAGCGGGGATGATAGCGGTATTGCTTGCGGCCGCGATCATCGCGCCCGGTCGCCTGGATGTGCCCGCGCGGATCGGTGCAGATCCAGACATCGGTCCAGGCGGGCGGAATGACGATGGCGTTGATGCGATCGATCGTTTGCTGGCTGGTGATGCGCGATCCATCCGGCTTCCGGTAGATCCAGCCGTCGCCTTTTCGCTCTCGGCTGATGCCGGGTCGCTCGTCGGTGACATAGCGCAGTCCCGGCGTCATGCGCGGCTTCTTCAGGATCACGGTTCGTTGACTCAGACGACGTTGATGTCATGCTGCCTCCTTGCCGATCGCAAACGCAATTTCCGCGCCGCGATCATGCAACGCCCGGCAGCCATTGCTCAATCCTTGGGATCGACTCCGATCCGACGCTGGCACGCAGCATCGCGGGTCTGGGAATTGGCGAAACTGCAATGCACCGGCTACTGCCATCGGTGTTCAAGGGTCAAAGAACGAGCGGACCTGCCAACCAGGTCCGCTCGTTCAAACAGAATGCATGTGATCGATTAGAGGCCTTCGTCCTTGTCGAGCAATTCGACGACCCGGGCGAAATATTCGAGCGTTGCCGGGGTGCAGGGATCGAGACCGGCCACGTAGTGCTTGAGGCCGAGATCGCGGAAGGTGGCGATCTTTTCGGCCATCTCCTCGGGTGAGCCGGTGATCGGATTCGGACGCACGCCGAGATAACCCGGCATGGCCAGATTGCTGCCCGCCGTGCGGACCAGTGATTTTGGATCGCGGCCAACCGATTCGCAGGCTTCGTCGAGCGCTTTCAGCATTGGCACGACTTCCTCGGCGTCGTGGTGCCAGTCGCTGTTCCAGATGTCGGCGAACTGGGCGGTGAGGCGCATCATGCGCGGGCTCTTGGTGCCGATCAGGATTGGAGGACCACCTTCGGCGGCGCGGGGACCGCGCGGCAGGTTGTAGGCGTCGTTGGCCTGGTAATACTGCCCCTGGAAATCGGCGTACCCGTTGCGCAACAACGGCGAGATGATGTTGACCGCATCTTCGAAGCGGCTGACCCGGTGATCGAACGGCAAGCCGAACATATCGAAATCGGGCTGATGCCACCCGGCGCCGAGTCCGAGGATCAGGCGGCCATCGCTGATCTCATCGACCATTTCGGCCGACTTGGCGATGATGCCCGGATTGCGGAACAGCACGCAGGTGACGAAGATGCCGAGGGAGATGCGCTGCGTGGCGGCGGCCACGCCGGCGATGGTCGTCCACCCCTCCCAGACGCCGCGCAATTCCTGCACGTCGTCGTTGCGAACGATGAAATGATCGGCGAACCAGGCGCCGTCAAATCCGAGCTCCTCCGATTTCTGCGTGATCGCCAGCATGTCGGAAAAACGGGGAGTGCCACCGAAGGCGCTCTTGTCGGAAATCGGCACCATGATGCCAATGCCCATTTTGCGTTTCGATGCGGGAAAGCGCCCAAGGGTCGACAGGTCGGGTAGCGTCGCCAAATCTTGCTCCTCTCGATGCGGCTGCGGCTTATCTGTCCGCGATTATCGCAGACGTTCGCGCCTTTTCAGGAGGGGCTATTCGGACCGGTCCAGAATCTCCAGCACCCGGGCGAATGTTTCCAGCGATTCAGGCGTGCAGGGATCGATCCCGGCGATGTAATGCCGCAAGCCGAGATCGCGGAATCCGGCGATCGTCTCCGCCATGCTTTCGATGTCGCCGGTGACCGGATTGGGTCTGGCGTCATGCGCTCCCGGGAGGGCGAAATTGCTGCCGGCGGTGCGAATGAGTGTGGCAGGATCGCGGCCGACCGCGATGCAGGCGGCGTCGACTTCGTCGAGGAGCGGCCTGACCGTTTCTGCCGACCGGTGCCAATCGCCATTCCAGGCGTCTGCATACTGCGCTGTGAGTTGCAACATGCGCGGTCCACGTGTGCCGATAAGGATCGGCGGTCCACCTTCGCTGGCCCTGGGGCCACGAGGTAGATTGTAGGCGTCGTTCGCCTGGAAGAATCGTCCTTGCTCGTCGGCATGGCCATCGCGGAGCAGCGCCGAAATGATCTTGACGGCGTCTTCCGATTTGCTGGCGCGATGATCGAAGGGAAGCCCGAGCATATCGAAATCAGGCGGGCGCGATCCCGCGCCAAGACCGAGAATGAAGCGACCATCGCTGATCTCATCGAGCATCTCTGCCGACTTCGCCACCACGCCCGGATTCCGGAACACCAACCCGGTCACGAAGATCGAGAGGGTGATCTTCGATGTTCGCGCCGCCAATCCGGCGAGCAGCGTCCACGCTTCCCAGACGCCAAATACCTGATCGACGCCGGGATAGCGATAGACGAAATGATCGGGAACCCAGAGGCTGTCGAACCCCAGCTCTTCCGCCTTGAGCGCAATCGCAACCAGATCGCTGAATCGCGGAGTCCGGCCAAACGCGCCATCATCCGACGTCGGCATCATGATGCCGATCCCCATCTTGCGTCTGGTGGATGGGAATCGGCCGAGTTGAGGTGGAATCACGTGAGGACCTCGCTGAATATGAACATTGTTTCGCTCGCGCGCCGAGCTCAGCCCTGGATGGGCTACGTCGTGTTAGCCCGGGATTTCAACGCCGGGAAATGGACGCCTGATTTTCATCCGAAATCCCGCTATATATCGTCCGGCGAAATCCTTGGCGAAGTCTGGGATCGCGGTGTTGTTTGCTCCTCAGATTCGAATTTGTCCGGGTCTTCCACCGGAGCCAGGGTGAATGACGTTTCGGAGATCGCCTGGGGAAGCGGCGGGGTTTCCAGAGCGGGCCGGGATTCAACCGGGAAAGCGGGGACATCGCCGCCGCCGATGCGGTGGCGCAGCGTCCGCATGTCGTTGCGAACCTCGGTCGTTTGCTCGTTGACGGCGGTGAGCTTTTCGTTCTCGCCGCGCACGAAGCGGGTGTAGGGGGAGATGGCGTCGCGAATTCGCTGGACCGAGCGGGCCAGCTCGGTTTCGAACTGCTCGTTCATTGTCGCCACCAGCCGCGTTTCCAGTTCTTCGGAGCGGCGGCGGAACTCCTTGCGCGATTGCTTGCGCTTGCGCGGCAGGATGAAGAGCCCTAATCCGGCGACGAGACTCGCGGCCAGAATGCCGGTGACATCGACCGCAGTTGCGCTGGCGGCTGCGACAACGATCGCTCCGAGCCCAACTGCTCCTGCTTCCGCGAGCGCGACCTGGCCGACCGACTGCCGGACCGAGAGCGAGAGATTGTGCGCTTCCTGGTCGATGTCGTAGCGGTCGACTTCATCCTGGGCTTTGCGGGATACGGCTTCGAGCAATCCGCGCCGGTCGTAGCGGAACTGGCCGCTGATCTCGCCGATCATCTCGTCTTCATAAGTGGAGAGACGGCGGCGGTCGACGAAATCGGTGACCGCTTGCCAGGTGCGGAGATCCTGCTCGACCATCCAGTCGATCAGGTTATCGACGGTTTCATCGATCTCCTTCTCCGTGTCGCCGACCACTTTGTTCTGGAAGTCGGCTTTGATCTTGTCGCTGTTGAGCAGATCGAAAATGCGGCCGAGCCGGATCGTTTCCTCGAAGAACTCGTCGCCGCGTGCATTCATCTTGTGGATGATGTTTTCGATCTTGGTGCGGTGATAGGAGAACTGTTGGGTCATATCGACCTGGTACAGCCCCAGTTGCTGCTCGATGCGGTCGATCGTGGCGGTGTCTTCGCGGAGGACGTTGAGGCGATCTTGCGTCGCCTTGAGGTATCGGTCGGCGATCCGCTCGCCGACGCCAAGCGGGCTGAGCAGCTTGAGCTTGATCCGCCCTTCCTCATCGAGCGTCGAGAAGATGTATTTCTCGAGCGCGTCGAAGCGGCTGGCCTCCCACAGTTTCTGCCGCTCGGCGGGATTGCGGTCGCCCAGCGATTTCGCCTGCTGGGCGAGCAGCGCCGAGATCGGGAAGATGTCGGGTTTGAAGCCGAGCAGGCGCGTGATGTTTTCCTGGACGAATTCGACGATCTTGCGCACGTCCTCTTCAGAGCGGATCAGATCGGCTTTGTTGACGATCAGGACGACCTTCTTGCCCCACTCGCGAATCGTTTCCAGGAATGCGCGCTCGCTCTCGGTAAAGGGACGATCGGCGGAGGTGACGAAGAGGACGATGTCGGCCCGGGGCACGAACTTTTTGGTCAGCGCCTCATGCTCGCGAATGATGGCGTTGGTGCCGGGGGTATCGACGACGGTGATGTCGTTCAGGAACGGGGCAGGGTAGTAGCGCTCGATGATGCCATTTGATTGCATCTGCTCGCGGGCTTGCTCGCCGAAGCGGAGCAGGTTGATCACCGAGGTCGTCGGCGTCACCCCTTCCGGCATCACCGGCGCCCCGATCAGGGCGTTGATGAAGGCCGATTTGCCCGCGTTGAACTCGCCGACGATGACGAGCAGGAAGAGCGAGGTGAGATTCTCGGCGGCTTCCTCGATCGATTCACGGTCTTCTTCCGTGACCGGAAAGCGCTCGATCGCCACCAGCAGCTGGTTGAGCAGCGAAATCTCTTCCTGAATCAGATCTTCCTGTGTGGCGGTCAGCGGTAACGGTGTTTCTTTACGGCGGGTGTCGAGCCGTTTGCGAACGATCTCTCGAACCATTGCGATCTCGCTCCTCTGGCTGGCAACCGCATTTGGCGGTGGTGAACCTGGAATCAGATGCGGCGGCTCACATCGAGCCGTGCATAGACAGGAAACGGTTGCTCGCCCAATAAGGGTAGCGCGTAGGCGCGGAACGAATCAGTAATGCCGCGACCGTCCGACGTGTAAAAACCATCCGGAAAGATGCGCACCCGGTTGGCGATCTCGCTAAGCGGAGCCGTGCCCAGCGCGCATTGGTAGGGCGAATCAGAAACGCGATCAAGCGTCACCATGATATCGCTCGCGCCGGTCGCTGCTCGTGCCGCCGCTGCCCAACCCAGGCTGTACGCCTCGTCGAGATCGACAGGCGAGGCGAGCGAGATCGACATCCGCGCGGCAGTGCCGGGCCGCTCGTATCGTGCCCGCAGTCCCAGCCGCTCTTGAACGAGCCGTGTCATCGCCGCTGCTGCTGATGGGAAGTACGGATGTCCAAATGCGTCGACGTAGTCGGGCGTGTCGCCGCCGAAGTGACGACCGGAAGCGTCTTGCAATGTTTCCGGGATGATCGCCACGCAGAAACCACGCTCTTCGACCCGGGCTGCGATTTCATTTAGCGCGGAATCGGCGTCAGCGGGCGGCTCTTCCGGGAGGAAGATCAGGGGCAGCAAATCGCGCTCGGTTTCGCCGAATCCAAGCGCACAAGATGCGGCGACCCAACCGGCGTCGCGCCCCATTACCTCGATGAACTTCACCGGGTGCAGGCGTGACGTCGCCAGCGAATCAAAGGTGGCGTCGCGCACGGCATTGGCCAGGTATTTCGCCAGCGACGGATAGCCAGGGCAGTGGTCGGTGAGCGGGAGATCGTTGTCGATCGTTTTCGGCGCGAGGATCACGGAAAGATCGTAACCGGCGTCTTCAGCGGCGAGGTGCAATCGATGCGCCCCATCGGCGGAATCATTGCCGCCGATCAAGACCACCGCGCCGGCGTCGAGGGCAAGCAGCTTTTCGAGAATGACGGTGTGATCGTCGTCGCTCAATTTGCGGCGGCTCGTGCCGAGCGCGGCCGAGGGCGTGGTACGCAATCCGGAAATGATGGCTGGATCCTGGGCGGTGAGGTCAACCAGTTCGTTCTGCAGCAGCCCTTCGAAGCTGAATTGCATCCCCACAACACGGCCGAAGCGTCCGGTGTCACGCGCGCTTTCAACCACACCGGCGAGGGTGGCGTTGATGGCGGCGGTTGCGCCGCCTGATTGCCCGACGACGAGCGTTCTTCGCTTACCTGTCATGATCCTAACTCGCCGCTGCTTGATCGGGAGAACCCCACAGGTCGACGCGCGGTCCGTTCACCAGACCGACCGCGTAGGCAGATTGCTGTTTGAGCCGCTCGCGCCAATCGTCACGCCGGTAAAAAGCTGTTTCGACAAGATCGCTGGGAAGATCGAGCGCGAGTGATGAACGCTCCTGCACCGCGTCGATTTCTTCCAGCGGCACATCGCCCACCAGCACTACCCGGGCTGTTTTGGACGACGATACGAGGGGCAGTGATCCAGCGAAAAAGGCGAAGTCGAGCCCTGGCACCGCTTCGAGCGCCGCTCGCAGCGCAATCTCGGGACCGATAGCGGTGGTGACGAGCGTGGTCAACGGGCGCAATAACGGAAATGTGGAAACAACTTCATAGCGCCGGGTGTTTCCCTCGCGCTTGCCGCGCAAAAGCCCCAGTCGTTCCAACTTATAGCACTCATGTTGCAGGCTGCTGATCGGCTGGCCGAGCAACCGGGAGAGATCGGTCAGCGAAAAGCGCAAATGGGGCCGGGGCAACATCTGGCTGAGCACGTGCGCCCGCATTCGCGACGAAAAGAGCTCCTGCAACAGGGGATCGACGGTAACCGTGGCCTCCATGATCGTCACTCCCGGATCAGCGTGAATGACGATCCACTGCACGAGGAGCAGGAACGCGGCGCAGAAACCCCGCGCTCTTCATGCTCGCACGCAGAACACCGCCAGCGAAGAGAGAGATAGAGCCTGACAAGATCGGCGCGGGTAATGAGCCCGACCAAGCGCGCCGTCGTGCAGCACCGGAATGCCGCGAATACCGTGCAATCCGACCAACTCGACAACCCGGGCTGCACTGGTGTCGTCGGTGACGGTCACGACCCCCCGGCTCATGATGTCGCCGACCATCTCACCGCGCTTGCTGACGATGTCATATTCGGTGATGACGCCGACGAGAACTGCCGGATGCATCGACCACCGGTATACCGGTGAGGTTTTCATCGATCAGCAGTTGCGCCACCTCGACGATGGGGCGCTCGGGCGTCGTGGTGCGGACGTCTCGCTGCATGATCTCCTGAACAGGCACGATCGTTTGGGTTTCCGGTGAATCCATGCTCTCTCCTCGGCGAGTGGCTCCATCTTTGAAACAAGGCGCCGTTGCGGTTTGATTGTACCTTGCTGCCGTTGCGCGGTTCCTTGCAGGAGCGGTAGGGTTCTGGTGCGACGCGATGGTGAGGAGGAGTGGGGCGACATGCCGGCTGAACATGCAATTCTTGGTCTCCTGGCTGAAAGCGATCCTGGCGCGCATGGGTATGATCTCGCGCGGCATTTCGGGCCCGAAGAACCGCTCGGCGCGATTGTGCGGCTTGAGCCGGGCATGCTCTATCACCATTTGAAAAAGCTTGATAAGGCAGGCTGGGTTTCGGCGACGGTTGAGCAGCAGGGTGTACGCCCACCCCGGCAGGTGTACCAGCTGACGCCCGAGGGCCGGGTTGAACTCGATCGCTGGCTCGGCGATCCGGTGGGGCGAACCAGAGAGATCAGGCTGGAGTTCCTGGTCAAGCTCTTTTTTGCCCAGCGCCTCCAACCCGAGCTGGCGGGAGAGCTTGTTTCGCACCAGCGCGAAACACTTGAGCGCAATCTCACATCGCTGAAAAAGCAACGGGAATCGATGGCCGCGGGCGGCGATGCTGACGACCGCGACCGGTCGTTCAGCATTCACGTGCTCGAGCTCAGGGCGGCGCAAACTGAGGCCGCGCTCGCCTGGCTCGACAATTTGCTCGCCGGTGAACTCAAGCAGAAGACGGAAGGAAACTGATGCTGAGACTTCAAAGCGCCATTAAGGCGCATGCTATACTGCCGCCCGCATCTCCGGGGAATATCGACCTGGCTGGTGGTCCCGCGCCAGCACGAATAACGGCGATGATGTGACGAAACCCGCGACCCCGCAAAACATCCAACCTTCCTTCCTACCTCTTGAGGAACGCATCAATCTGCTCCTTTCGGAACCGGGCATGCCGTCCATCGCTTGCGCCGAGTCGTGCACCGGCGGCAATGTGGCGGCGCGACTCTCAAGCATTTCCGGTAGCTCTGCCTATTTTCTTGGCGGCATCGTTTCCTATTCGAATAGCGCCAAGCACGCGCTGCTCGACGTGCCGGATGAAATGCTTGAAAGCGTTGGCGCAGTGAGCTCGGAGTGCGCGCTTGCGATGGCGGAGGGCGCCCGGCATGCCTTTGATGCGGATATCGCCGTTTCAACCACTGGCATCGCCGGACCAACCGGCGCAACCGAGCGGAAGCCGGTTGGCCTCGTCTATATCGCCATTTCGATCCAGGGCGCGCACCAGGTTGAGGAACATCACTTTCCCGGCGATCGGGCGGCGGTGACGTCTGCCGCGACCGAGCGGGCGTTGGAAGTGCTCTTCGATGGCATTGGACAGCTTATTCATAACACGACGTCTGATTGAAGGTTGAAGGTTGCGCCGGGGCTGAGAGCATCCGGGTGGAGGAGAAACTGTGAGCTCGGCTCCGATCTATCACAAAACGACACTGGCGAATGGCGTCCGCGTGGTGAGCGGTCCGATGTCGGGCGTGCGCTCGGCGAGCCTGATCTTTTATTACGGGGTCGGTTCGCGTTTCGAGCGTCCCGCGATTTCCGGGATGTCGCATTACCTCGAGCATATGCTCTTCAAGGGAACCGAGCTGCGTCCCGATCCGATGCAGATCTCCCAGGAGATCGAGGGGATCGGCGGCATTCTCAACGCGGCCACCGGGCGCGAGGCGACGAACTACTGGGCGAAAGTGCCGAGCACGCACTTCGGGCTTTCGTTCGATGTGCTTGCCGATATCCTGAACAACTCCGTGATTGACGAGACCGAGCTCAATAAGGAGCGATCGGTCATCGTTGAAGAAATCCGTTCGATCTACGACTCACCGGAAGATCTCGTCCATGAAGTGATTGACGAGGTTGTTTGGGGTGACCAGGGGGTGGGCCGCTCGATCGCCGGCACCGAGGAAACGGTGGGAACGATCGACCGCGCCGGAATGGTTGACTTCTGGAGGCGGAATTACACGCCGTCTCGACTGGTGATTGCGGCCGGCGGTGAAATCGACCATGACGAAGCCGTCGCGCTGACGGAAAAGCATTTCGGCGATCTGAAACCAGACAAGCCCGCCGACGAATACGAGCGCGCCGCGATCACCCAGACGGAATCGCGGGTGCATCTGATTGAGCGTGAAACCGAGCAGGCGCATCTTTGCATCTCGATGCCGGCGATTCCGTACACCGACGAGCGGCGCTACGTGCAGGGCACGATCGAGGCCGTGCTGTCGTCCGGCATGTCGTCCCGGCTGTTCCAGGAAATCCGCGAAAAGCGCGGGCTTGTCTACTCCGTCTATGGCTATTTCCGGCCCTATGAAGATGTCGGACAGGGCGTGTTCTACGCGGGCACCGATCTCGAACGGGTTGAGGAAACGGTGGAAGCGCTGATCGAAGAGCTGCGCAAGATGCGCGACGTGCCGCTGCCTGCCGACGAGCTGCAGCGCACCAAGGATCTACGCAAGGGTCGTCTACTGATGGGACTGGAGGACAGCCGCTCGGTGGCGTCCTGGGTCGGCAGCCAGGAACTGACTTATGGCGAAATTCGCACGCCTGAAGAGGTGATGGAGCGGATCGACGAAGTGACGATCGAGCAGGTACAGGAGCTGGCCCAGGAAATCTTCCGCGAGGATTTGCTGAGTCTGGCGCTGGTCGGTCCGTACAGCGACCCTGCCCCGTTTACGTCACTCTTGAGTTTTAGCAAATGAGTTCGAGCGCGCCCGTTGAGATACGCATGGGACCGTCATTCAAGCCGCTTGATGCTGCGTTTGATGATGCCGCCGGCGCGTTGCTCGATGGCTGCCCGGAGCTGCTTGCGGGGATGACGGGGCGCGATCGCATTTCGGCATCCCGCCTCGATCCCGAAACCGATCTCTATGGCGTCGTGGTGGATGGGCAACTGGCGGCGATCTATGCCTTGCGGCGCGCTCACCTGATGAATGAGCTCGAGTTGCTCGTCGTTGCCGAAGCAAAGCGCGGCCAGGGACTTGGCAAGTCTGCGCTCTCCGACGCCGTGCGGCGCTCGGGCAGACGCCCCCTGGCGCTAGAGTGCAGCGAAGCGCTGCGTCCCTATTTTCTCAAGAACGGCTACAAAATGGTCGGCAAGCGCAAGGGACCGAATGGCGAGCCGCGCTACCGTCTCGGCGCGCACGCACCAAGACCGCCGAAGAATGAGTGATGCCCAAAATCCCGAACCAATTCACTACCATGTGGTAGTGGCCGACTTCGTGTCGGCCATGCTCGCCGGAAGCCAGTCTCGCGTGTGATCAACATGGCCGATGCAAGATCGGCCAATACAGAAATGCGCGGTGCGTGCGAGGGGTTTCAACGAAAGGATCAATCGTGATCGAGGGATTCGCCGGGTGGAAGGCGCTGATCGATCTGGCGCTGGCCGAAGATATCGGATCGGGTGATTTGACGACCCTTTCCACCGTTCCCGCCGAAACGTTGGCGACCGGTGTGATGACCGCCAAGTCGCCCGGGGTCATTTCAGGGCTGGAGGCAGCCGCCTACGCACTGTGGCGGGTCGATCCGCGCATCGAGTTCACGCCGAAGGTCCAGGATGGCGATGCCGTTGCGGTCGGCGATGTTGTGGCGGAGTTGTCTGGCCCGGCACGAAGCATCTTGACCGGTGAGCGAACCGCGCTCAACCTGCTGCAGCGATTGTCGGGGGTGGCGACGATCACGGCGCAGTTCGTCGCCGAGATCGCCGGAACCGGAGCGACGATCGTCGATACCCGCAAAACGACGCCCGGGCTGCGCGAGCTTGAGAAAGCAGCCGTTCGTCATGGCGGCGGTCATAATCACCGCTTCGGTCTGAGTGACGGAGTGTTGATCAAAGATAACCATCTCGCTGCGATCGGCGGCGCGGACCGGGTGACCAAAGCCATCGCCGCCGCCCGGTTGCGAGCGCCGCACACTGTTCGCGTCGAAGTTGAAGTCACCACGCTCGCCGAAGTGGAGGAGGCCGCCGCTGCTGGGGCCGACATCATCATGTTTGACAACATGTCGAACGAGATGATGAAAGAAGCAGGACAAATTGTGGCGAAACGGGCGATAACGGAGGCTTCCGGCGGCGTTCGACTTGAAACGGTGCGAAAAATCGCGGAAACCGGCGTCGATTTGATCTCGGTTGGCGCCCTGACGCACTCCGCGCCGTCGGTCGATATCAGCTTAACCTTTGCACTTGGTGACAATTAGGCCCGAAAACCCCTTGCAACCGTACGTGCGGATGTTATTGTTCGATAAGCACCACTGCCGCTCATCCCGCTAGCGGCGAGCGAGGCTCCGAAACGTGAGCCGGGGTTGCCGCGTTTACTCAGGTGTGCGCTTGAACAGCGTTCGGGCATCACCATCTGGGTCGTGGTTACTCCGCGCCATATATGGAGCGAGGCGACAGACCGAGCTATGGATGGTGGCGCGTGTCAGGGGAGCAAGGATTCGGATCGTAGAGGGATGCGGTCCGACTTTTTTGCCTAGTAATGGACGAGGGGCAGCAGATGCAAGCTATCGGCGTCGGGGAGCAAGGGGCTCTCAGCGTTCGGCGCAAGAGAACGCAGCGTGGATCTCGTGGAACCGCGTTGTTTGTGGCGCTCATCGCCGCTCTCATGCTCACACCACTCTTTGCGTTCGGGGCCAAAGCCGCCCCGGCTCCTGCCCAAACGGATGTTTCGGCCAACTTCGAATGGAGCGCGCCGACAACCGTTTACATCCCTGACACCGGTCAGACGATCGACGGGGTCTTTCTTGATTTCTGGCGCAACAGCGGCGGGGCGGAGGCCTATGGCAACCCGATCACCCCGGAGTTCACGCTCAACGGGCATATCGTGCAGTACTACGATTACGCCCGCTTCGAGTACTGGCCAGAAGATCCTGACAACGTCGTGCATCTCGGCACGATTGGTTCGGAGCTTCGCCCGCAACTGGTGATGCGCCAGACGACCAGCGATAGCACCAGCAACGCGGTCGCCGAAATGGCCCGCGTGTCTCGCGCCTGGTTGCCGGTCTCGAAATCGATCGCCAGTAAGCCTGAGTCCGACACGTTCACCTATATTTCCGACACCGGTCACAGCGTCGCCAACGGCTTCAAGGCACTCTGGGAGAACTCAGGCGGCGCAGCCTATCTTGGCAATCCCCTGACCGAGGAGTACCAGCTCGGCAGCTCGACCTATCAAGTCTTCGAGCGTGGCCAGCTGGCCTGGACGAAGGGTTCCGATCCCTGGTTGGTGGCAGTCGGCGATCAGCTGGCTCAGCGCCAGGGTATCTCGACTGCAGCGGTCGACCAGGGCGATGTGCCGACCTACGATGAGGCGCTCTTCATCGCTCCCGATCCGAGCGTGCCGAATCCAGACGCCGTCAACAACAGCGGCGAGAAGTGGCTCGAAGTCAACCTGAGCGAGCAGTACATGACCGTTTGGGCGGGCAACGAGGTCGTGCTCGGCACCTATGTCTCAACAGGACGTGAAGGGTTCGACACGCCGACCGGTACCTTCACCATCAACACGATGCTTGAATCGCAGACGATGGAAGGCGTGCTCGGCGGCGAGTATTACAACGTGCCGGACGTGCCATGGGTGATGTACTTCACCGATGCTGGACACGCGATCCACGGCACCTACTGGCACAGCAACTTCGGTCAGGTGATGAGTCACGGCTGCGTGAACCTGCCGATGGATGTGGCGGAATGGCTCTACAACAACTTCGCCTTCGTCGGCATGCGGGTCGAGATTCACTACTAACATCGACCTACTGAGCGCAAATCTTGCGAGCACGCCGGGCAGCAATGCCCGGCGTGTTCCTTTTGTGTAGGACGCTTCGAAGTGCCATGTAACCCGCGTGCTACCATCGATCGGGGTAATCGAAATGGACTGAGTTCCGCCGCGCCCCAGACTAAACTTGGGAACGTGCGGATGTATCGAAGGTATTTCCGACCGAAGGGACCCGGCACTCGAAGTGGCGGGCTAACCGGACGAAGCCCTTCCAGGGCTAGCGGGGATGATTGATTGAATCCGGTATTTTCCTCACCGAGGTCAGTCCCGGAGGGACTTCGTTTTGCTTAGCCCGGGGATTCAACCCCGGTAAGTGACTTAGAGCGGATTTCTACCCCTGGAACAACAGGCAAGACAATCGTCATTCAACCTGCTCCAATCGGGGCCAATAACGTTGGATTGCATGTGCGTTTGAACTGGCAAAAACTCACATCAAATCAGACGGAGCGAGGGTTGCGGCTCTTTGCTCTGGTCTGTATTTTGATGATGCCCCTGCAGTTCAAGGGTGGAGCGGCTGAGTCGCATCCGCATGCCTTCTTTCAGTTCTGGAGCGACGCCGAAGCCGCTCCTCATCATCATGGTTTTGACGAAGACAGCGGCCGTGATTCCCACGATCAGCACGAACATGAGCATCCTGCCGCTCCAGTAAAGCGGAGCCTGCTGGCCGCACAGAACGATGATCCTTCTTCGGTCGAAACCTCAGTTGGTCCGCCAGGATTGATCGGCATTGGTCAGGTCGCCGGTTTTGCGCTGACGCTGTTCCTGGCCGCGTTATTCGTGACCTCTGACCGGGCGCTCGATCGCCTGGGAGCCCGCGCGACCTTGATCGGACGATCGGTATTGCCTCCTGTGCCTCCTCCACGCCTGCCACGGCGATCTATGAGCTGAAGTGAGGAAGTTCTCGATGGTGGTCATCGGGAACCGTTCGTAATTCGGCCGCTTTATACGGCTGGAGGATTTATCCCATGCGTGGAATGCGACAGATGTTTGGTGTGGCCGCGGCAGGATTGATGCTGGCGGGCTCGGTGCTCGGTGCTGCGGCGCACGAGCACCGCGAGGTCGGGAATTATGAGTTCGTGGTCGGGTTCATCAGTGAGCCGGCGATTTCCGAAGAGCTGAACGGGCTTTCGCTGCGCGTGACCCAGGCTCAGGCGCCGGATGCGGCCGCCGCAACGCCGGTTGGCGACGCTGCGACTCCGGCCGCGGTGGAGCCTGTCCAGGTGGGCGTCGAAGGGCTTGAGTCAACGCTTCAAGCCGAAGTGATCTACGGCGACCAGAAGATGACCTTGACGCTGTCGCCGGCGTGGCAGGATCCAGGAGCGTACCAGTCCTGGTTCATCCCGATGCAGCCGGGCGACTATTCGTTCCATATCTGGGGCGAAATCAATGGTCAGCAGGTGGATGAAACCTTCACCTCGTCGCCTGATGGCTTCGATTCCGTGCAGGATCGCACCACCCTGCAGTTTCCTCAGCCGTAACAGGCGATAATAGCGACGGACATTAAGGCTCCATCCGCTGATGCTTCGGCGGATGGAGCCGGAGTCTTCATCGCCGTCGCCAAAGGAGAGATGCCGTCTATGCGTACTATTCAGTGGCTTCGCGCCACCTTCGTTGCATGCGCGGCGCTGGGATTGCTGACGATTTTTGCCGCTGCCCCGGTGTTCGCGCACGCGGAACCGGATATTACCGTGCCGCCGATCGACGGTTCGGTGGATAACGCGCCGCCGGTGCTGGAGATCACTTTTTCCGAAGAGGTCGCTGACGGCACGACGATCGAGGTTGTTGGACCAGACGGGAAATCGGTGAATGCGGCTCCGGCTCAGATCGATCTCAACGATCCGAATCGCAAGCATGTCACGGTCGACCTCTACGGAGCATTGCCCGCTGGCGTCTACACGGTGAACTGGTCGAGTATTTCGGCCGAAGATGGCGATCCCGATTCTGGCTCCTACACCTTCACCGTAACCCAGGGAGCGGCCACGCCCGTCGCCAGTCCGGCTGCGAGTCCAGTGGCTTCGCCTGCGTCAACTCCAGGCGGCACGCCGATCGCCCTGACCAAAGAGGGCACGAACGCGGTTGCGGAAGCGGCACAGCAGAAGGCAACTCAGCAGGCCGCCACCGAGGACAACTTCGATGGCCGCGCATATCTCATCTCTGTCATCGCTGGGATCGGGGCGGGGGTGCTGATCTACCTCTTCTGGCGAATCGTGCGCCCAAAGCCGGGTGAGCGGGTCTACTAAGAGCTATTTCGGTCAGGAGCGAGGGATTGCGTCTCGCTCCTGACCCCTTATAGCCGGTTGAGGGTTTTCGGCGGAGGCAGCTGCATTGGCAAAAGACAATAAAGACGTGACGTCAGCCGCCGCGAGCAAGCGCCAGCAACGAAAGCTTGAACAGCAACGTGAGGAACGCCGCAAACGCCTGCTGATGATCGTTGGCGGGGTCGTGGCGGTGGCGATCGTTGCCGTGCTTGTTCTCATCGTCGTCAACAATCGGGGTGGTTCCTCGAGTCTTCCTGACGTGCAGGCAGCAGCAGCGCCCGACGCATCGATTCCGGTCAATGGCATGACGATCGGCGATCCCAACGCGCCGGTCAAAATTGTTGAGTATGGCGACTACCAATGCCCGTTCTGCGCCGAGTTCAACAAAGACGGCATGCCGCCGCTGCTCGCTGATTACATCGCGACCGGCAAGGTGCAGCTCACCTTCGTGCCCTTCTCGTTTCTGGGCGATGAGTCATTGGCGGCAGCCGAAGCTGCCTTTTGCGCCAACGACCAGGGCAAGTTCTGGGCAATGCACGAAACGATCTACGCCAACCACAACGGCGAGAACATCGGCAATCTCTCGGCGAGCAGATTGAAGGAGATGGCGCAAAAGTCTGGACTGGATATGGACCAGTACAACGCCTGCATCGATGCGGGAACCCATCAGGGCGATGTGCAAAACGCCAGCGCCACGGCCAGAACCGCAGGCATTGCCTCGACGCCATCCTTCGTGATCAACAACGGCGATCCGATCGGCTACGCCTCGTGGGACGATTTCAAGGTTGAGATTGACGACGCGCTGGGGAACGTCTAGATCGTGGCCGAGACCGGGATACGGTTTGCGCGAATCGATCTGATCACCGGCATCCTCGGCATCCTTGGGCTGGCGATCTCGATCTATCTGACGATCGTCCATTATCAAGAACATCTGCTGGTTTGCGCTGTCGGCGGCGGTGGCTGTGAAACGGTACAGACCAGCAAATACGCCACGATCGGCTCGATCCCCATCGCCCTACTCGGCATCGGCATGTATGTCGCGATTCTCGGCTTGATCGTCGCTCGCCGCTATCGCCCGGAATGGGCGTTCGCTGCGACGACGGCGATCTTCGGCATCACCCTGGCGGGAGTGCTCTACGAAATCTATCTCACGTATGTCGAAATCTGGGTGATCGACGCCATCTGCCCCTGGTGCGTCACCTTCGCCATCGTCACGCTGCTGATCATGATCGTCGAAGGCTGGCACGTCTGGCAGTTGGTGAACGAGTAGACCCTCACCCGGTCCTAAAGGACCACCCTCTCCCAATGCTGGGAGAGGGTACGGAAATGCCCGCTATATCCGCATATTTCTGTTGGGGCCGATCTTGTGTCGGCCCGCGATGATATTGCCGGCAGCCACCCCGGCAATATCATCGCGAGCCGACACAAGATCGGCCCCTACGATGTGGTGTGGTGACGCGGGTTGGGTTGAAAACTGTTATCTAACACGGTCTTGCTCAGGTAGAATCACCGGCGCGGGGGCGGATCCGTTCTCCAACATCAGTGCGTGACGATATATTCGGCAGGGAGTGTCTGTTTTCATGGCTCAATTTGTGGCAGCGCCATTTCCTTCCGCTCCAGATGCCAGGGAAAACGGTCATTGGTTTGCGATTCGCGGGAATGAGCTGCTTGTCGCCGAAGTTGAAAGCGACGCGACGATGTTGCCGTCGCTCGAAGTCGTGCTGTCGCTGCCCGTGGTCGCCGAACCGCACTATCTCGGGTTGCTCGACGGCGTCGATTGCTTCGGCATTGAGATTGAAAAAGAGTCTGACGTACCCGAGGGTTTCAAGTACGCTGGACTTCGCGATCTTTTCGCAGTTCTTGATGATGGGCTGCACGGCATGGGCGGACGAGCCGTGCAGATCGTCGAGTGGGATCGCCAACACCAGTTTTGCGGTCGTTGCGGCGCCGAGACTTTCAGGGCCAATGGTGAGCGCGCCAAGAAGTGCCCAAAATGCGGTTTGATGAACTTCCCGCGTCTGTCGCCCGCCGTGATCACCCTGGTCGAGCGCGACGGCAAAGCCCTGCTGGCGCGGAACGCCGCATTTACGAACGGCATGTTCAGTATCCTGGCCGGGTTCGTTGAACCGGGCGAGGGACTGGAAGAAGCGGTCAGGCGGGAGATCATGGAAGAAGTCGGGATCGACGTTTCCGATGTCCGGTACTTCGCCAGTCAACCCTGGCCATTCCCCAATTCGTTGATGATCGGCTTCACCGCCAAATATGCCGGCGGCGAGATCACCTGCGACCCAACCGAGATCGCCGAAGCTGATTGGTATGCGCCGGACGCGTTCCCGATGATCCCGACTCGGGTCAGCATCTCCCGGCAACTGATCGACGATTTCGTCGCTCGCATGGGCTATCCCAGACTCCCGGACTGAATGGCGATCGCCCGCGCCGCCGGAGGGAGCAGGCACGAGCAGTCGCGTTGGTGGGAGTTCGCTGCCCGGCGCTGGCTGGCCACCGGTCAGTGACTAGGAGTTGTCGATTCCACCGTTCATCGGTCGATCGTCCGCCAGTACGACGAGTGTGCCGAACGCTCCGTTTCGCAGATCATCTCCGGAGACCGGGCTGTAGAAGGCGTAGACACCAGCCGGCGCGTTGATGTTGATCGTGCGGGTTTCGCCTGGGGCAAGCTCAATATCGATGCGCAATTCCTTGATGATGAACCGGGCCGGGCCGGCGCTGTTCGGATTGATCAGCGTCACGGCCACATCGCGGTCGGCCAGGATCGGAACGATTGCGGGCTCGAAGACATTCGCCGCCACCGGGAAGGCGATCGACGTCGATGCCGTGGGCAACAACGTCAGCGTATTGGCATAGGGATTTGTTTCGCCCTCAGCGGGCGTGGCCGCCACGCCCGAACCGACGACGATCTGTCCCGAGAATCCGTCTGCGGTGTCACCGGGAAGATCGCTGCGGAAGGCAACGACACCTTCCCCTCGGAACGGACTTTCCGCATTCCGGGTGATCTGGAATTGCTTTGATTCACCGGGTGCAACTTCGACGCGAATGTAATGTTCCGGGATGACGACACTGTGCGGCTTCGTGCCGGTATTCGTCAACGTCACGACGATTCGTCCGGGTGGAACATCGAGCGTCGTTGGCGTGAAACCGTCGTCGCTGACGCCCAGCTCCGCCTCATAGACCTCAATCACGGGAGTGTTGAGTTCATTGCTCAATTTAATCGGGGCCGCTTCATCGATCAGCCAGCGGTCACCCTGGTTGGCGAAGACAAAGTAGACGCCTTCGGGCGGGCCAAATGTGTCGTCACCAGACGGGCCGGTGACCATCGCGCCCAGCCTGCCGTCAGGCAAGATAACAACTGATTCAAGCTGGTATGGAGCAATGCTGTCACTTGCGTTGGAACCATAGGTCGGTGCGAACGCTGAGAGCGATCCAACCTCAAGCGAGAAGTTGTGGTTCCGCAATCGACGGAGATAGTCGTCGGTAAAAACCGAGAGCGTTTGCTCCTTGCTGCCAGCATTTATGCAAGCGATGAGCTGATCGAGGCTCGACTGAACCCCATCAATCTGCTCCTGGGATGCTGGCTGACCGGTCGGAAGAAGGCTTTGCAGAATGGCAAATGCTTCTTCGCTTGATCGCTGATCAGCCTGGAGCGCGTCGGGATAGACCGTCTCACCGGAGACGTTGATGCGGTCAAGTGACGACGCTTCGAGTGTGCAATCGACTGAAGGCGAACCCTCAGAGGTCGCGCTGCCGAGCGCCGCCATGGCAGGAAGCGTCGGCGCGGGTTGATTGTCCGATTGGAGGATTTGCGCCGCCGCGACGGCAATCGTCAGGATGACGACGAGGAGAAGAACCGGGGCTATCGTGGAGAATCGAGTCCATCGATTCCGTTCTCCGGCCAGCGGAATTGCATTCGCAGAAAATGACTGTTGCATCTTTTGTCGTTCCCTTCCTGATTCCAGGTCTTTCATCCAGGGTGGCAGGCTCTCACTCTTCGCTTCAAACTTTGAATGCGACCTGAGCGCTTGTAATTCACCAATGGCGTTCTCGATCGCGCTCCAATCGACGGAGGAAGACTGGCATGCCGCGCACCGTTTGAGGAGCGTATCGACGCGCAGGCGGTCTTCCGCGCCGATCGTGCCGTTTTGGTAGGCAGGGAGGAGAGCGTCGATATGACTCGACCAGAAATCAGCGATCATGACGTTCTTCTGCCTTCGCGCCGAGCTCGTATCGCAGCGACTTCCTGGCGTGATTCAAGCGGCTTTTGACGGTGCCGATGGAAACCGCTAGAACCTCGGCTGTCTCGTCGTAAGAAAGCCCCTGCGTGAAGAACAAAATCAGTACTTCCTGATGAATGGCGGAGACCCGCTCAATCGCCGATTTTAATTCTGCCGCCTCGAAACTGGCGATGACCGTCTCGTCGGGTCCCGGAGTACGATCCCGAAGTTCTTTCTCGTCGATGTCGAGCAGGTCCGGCGTTTTCGTGCGGCGCAGCGCATCGATTGCGCGGCGGCGATGCCGAAGACCCAGGAGCGAGGACTTGATTCGCCGCGAAATCGTCCGGCGATGGGGGCGATCAACTCCCGCTCCACGACGCTCAATTCCTCCAGACTCGCCATCAACCCCAACTCCACCATCCACCTTTGAAGCGCGCTTCACTGACTTAGTCGCATGACCGGGCAGAAAAGTTCACTGGCGCTCAAAAGTAATCAATTATCGCCGCGATTCCATGGTGTGCCGCTCAATGAGCCTGCGTCCCCAGCGAACGTCATTCTGCGCCGCTGCTCAGCATCCCGCGCGAAGCACAAACTCGTTCACCGTTGAGCGCGCCATCGTCGAACGAGTCTCCTCGCGCTATGCGCGAGCGGCTTCGCCAGGCGATTCCTCGCTACGGCTCGGAATGACGGGCAACGGGTGTAAGTGGTTGCGCAAGGCCAACGTTATAGGAACGTGCTTTAGGCTGGAATGAGTCCGATCATTTAAGATGCCGTTAACACGATGGAAGACCTCAGGCCGGGGCCAGGATGCAGCAATCTTGAATGACGTGACCGACAGGAACCCGCGAGGCTGGCTGGCACGAGCGGGGCGTTTTGCCCTGCCGTCTGGCGCGACTCGTGACGCGGGCATCATTCTTTCGGCGCGGACACTGCGGGGTTTCGGCGACGGATTCGTCAGCATCCTGCTCCCGGTGCGGATGGCCGATCTTGGCTTCAGTGGATCCGCGGTCGGCGCAATCGCCTCGGCGACACTCTTTGGCTCAGCCTTCGCGACCCTCGCCTCGGGACTCTATGCGGGACGGATTGGCGTCCAGAAAACACTTATCGCTTGCAGCATGTTGATGGTTGCCACGGGGATCGGCTTCGCCACGGCGACCGATTTCTGGCTGTTGCTAATGATCGCCTTTGTCGGCACCCTCAACCCGACCGCCGGCGATGTCAGTGTCTTCCTGCCGGTCGAGCAGGCAGCGCTACCCGCGACCGCTCCCGCGCAATCGCGCACCTCGCTCTTTGGCCGCTATCGCATGCTCGGGTCGCTGGCGGGAGCGTTTGGCGCGCTCTGCGCTGGACTGCCGTCGCTGCTGGAACGGCGAACGATGTTCAGTGAAACGGCGCTGGTAGCGGCAATGTTCGCTGTCTATTCCGGAATTGGACTGATCGTGCTATTTCGCTATCGGCATCTTTCAGACATTCACTCGAAACCGAGCACGAGCGCGCCGCTTGGCCCTTCAAAGGGAATCGTCTACCGCCTCACGGCGTTGTTTGCCGTCGATTCCTTCGCGAGTGGATTGGCAGTGCAGTCGCTGGTCGCACTCTGGCTGAATCAGCGGTTCGGCTTTTCGGTGGCGGCGACCGGACTGATCTTTTTCTGGCTTGGCTTGCTGACGGCGGTGTCGCAGTTGCTCTCCGCGCCACTGGCGAAGCGGTTCGGGCTGGTGAATGTGATGGTCTTCAGCCATCTCCCCGCGAATGTCTTCCTGATGTTGACCCCGTTCATGCCGACCGCCGCGCTGGCGCTGACGACCTTGACCATTCGCGCGTTGATGCAGGCGATGGATGCCCCGGCCCGGGCATCCTACGTCATGGCCGTCGTCACCGAACCGGAGCGCCCGGCGGCATCCGCAATCACCAACACCCCGCGCAGTTTCGCCACCGCCTTCGGCCCTGCCATCTCCGGCTGGATGCTCAACATGTCAACCTTCGGTCTTCCCCTGCTGATCGCCGGAGCGTTGAAAGTGTTCTACGACCTCGCCCTCTGGCGCGGCTTCAGGGCGTTGAAGCCGCCGGAGGAGGAGTAAGGCAGGTTGAATCTGCCGCGATCGTAGATTTTCAGATCCCCTGGAGCCACCGAACTGTTTCGATCTGTTCGATTTCCAGCCATGCTTCACCGTTGGCATCAGTGGAGAGCTTCACGGGGAATCCGGTGAGGAAGCCACTGGCGAACACGTATGACCCATCCGGCATTGCCATGATTCGGAACGAACGACGGCTCTGGTTCAGCCAGAGCACATCCTGATCATCGAACGCGAGCACGTATCCCCGCTCGTAGTAGCCCAGGTACTGGTTGATCTTTTCCTTGCTCACCGCTTTTGCGCTTGCGGCCAGGGCCTGGCGCTGTTGATCCGCCGCTTGGTGGGCTGCGACAAGCGTGTCGTTGACGCCCTCATTCAGACCAAAAAGGTTATTCAACAGCGAATTCATCAGATACGGGTAGAAGGAATTCCCGTTCGCGCTTCCGCCGTTATTGGTCAGTACGACCAGGCCCAGATCATCGGCCTCGAAGAAGCCGATGTACGAGATAAAGCCATCAATGCCGCCATTGTGCCAGGTGAGCGTTCGCCCATCGCGATAGGACTGGGTAAGCCATCCCATCGCATACCCGGCGCTCTCCAGATCTGGTTCGGTGTCCTTCGAAATCGGGAGGCTGATGTGCGGTTTCCAGCATTCCTGGAGATTCTCGGACGACACCACGCGATTGCCTGAGGCGGAGAGACCGGCTCCAAGCTGCATGCTGACATAGTTGGCCATGTCGCCAAGATTAGCCATGGCGCCACCCGCCGGTGTGTAACTCCCGACAATACCCCAAGGTTGACTCGTGATCCCCTGAACAAGATCGAACTCGTTGCCGACCGCGAAGTCATCGGTGAGCGGTCGTGGATCGTTGGTCAGTTTCGCGGTCGACATGCCTGCGGGTGTGTAAATCCGGTCATACATGGCCGAGGCATACGCAGTTTCGAGCTGGACGCCATCGGATGCATTGAGGAACGGGAGATAGCCGCCGACCGCATAGACGGCGTTGTTGTAAAAGAAGGTCGATTGGGGCGGAGCATCGACCGTCAGCGATGCCAAGGACTGAACAAGCTCAAGCGCGGTAGGCTCGCCGAAGTGAAGCGGGGCCGCCGGGGATTCGCCGATGCCGGAATCCATGCCCATGAGATCGCGGACCCGCATTGATTGCGTGAGTTCTTCGCTCGGGGCGCGAAACTCAGGCCAGACTTCGCGGATTGGTTGATCCCAGTCCACCGCGCCTTCATCCACAAACGTCGCGACCAACAACGAGGTCATCGATTTTGTCGTCGATCCCACGGCAAAGAGCGTTTGCTCGGTGACAGGTTGCTGGGTCGTTTGATCGCGGACGCCCGAGGTGATCGAGTGAATGATGCCCGATTTGTTCACGACAGCGACCGCCGTGCCGACGATGCCGAACGTCTTTCGTCCGTCTTCGACCGCTTGATCGAACCAGGTCCAATCGTCCGTCGGCGTCGCCGGCGTTGCCTGGGCCGCGACGGTTGTTGCACCTGTTGCACCGATACCTGCGGCAACGCCGAGGGTGCTCGCGGCAATGGCATTGCGGCGTGAAAGGCGAAATGCAGAACCTCGCGTATCTCGCTCGTTTTCGGATGAGGAGGTCATGGATGCGCTCCCTTGTGGTGAAAGGGAATCGGCGGGCCACGTTTCAGTCCGACAACTCTTGATCGCATCTTACGTTAAGTTGGAGAGCACACGCTCAGTGCAAGTAGTGCATTGCCCCAGCATGCCGTACCCATAACGCGCATCTTCACGAGAGCACCAGATCAAAACAGCACAAAATGCGCAGGTATTGGGAGGAGATCGTGGCTTTTCGAGCGTATTTGACGGGATGTATTTCGTCGGCCGCCAATCGCGCTCGCCTCGTCCATAGCGACACCTATAGTCCCTGGAGCCACCTGACGGTTTCGATCTGCTCGATTTCCATCCAGGCGTCTCCATTGGCATCGGCGGAGAACTTCACCGGATTGCCGCTGATGATTCCACTGGCGATCACGTAACCGCCGTCTGGCAATGCCATGATCCGGAAGGAGCGACGGCCCTGGTTCAGCCAGAGCACGTCTTGATCGTCGAACGTGAGCACGTATCCCCGCTCGTAGTAGCCGAGGTATGGGCTGATGGTTTCCTTGCTTACTGCCGTCGCGCTCGTGGCCAGGGCCTGGCGTTGTTGATCCGCTGCTTCGTGGGTCGCGATCAGCGCCTCGTTTGCCCCCTCATTCAGACCATACAGGGTCGTCAGCAGCGTGTTGAGAAGGTACGGGTAGAAGGAGCTTCCGTTCGCGCTCATGCCGTTGTTCGTCAGCACGACCAGGCCAAGATCATCGGCTTCAAAAAACCCCATATAGGAGATGAAGCCGTCGATGCCGCCATTGTGCCAGCTCAGTGTTCGTCCGTCGCGATAGGTCTGGGTCAGCCAGCCCATCGCATACCCGGCGCTTACCAGATCCGGATCGTGTTCTTTCATCGATGGGGTGTCGATATGGGGTTCCCAACATGCTTTGAGATTCTCGGAAGAGACGACGCGATTGCCGGAAACGGAGATGCCGGCTCCAAGCTGCATGCTGATGTAATGCGCCATATCGTCAAGACTGGCCATCGCGGCGCCCGCCGGTGTGTAACTCCCGATGAATCCCCAGGGCACACCTGTGATCCCCTGAACAAGATCGAACTCGTTGCCGACCGCGAAGTCATCAGTGAGTGGTCGTGGATCAGTGGTGAGCTTCGCGTTCAGCATGCCTACAGGAGCAAAGACCCGGTCAGAGATGGCCGATGCATAGGCGGTTTCGAGCTGAACGTCGCCGGATGCGTTGAGAAACGGCAGATAGCCGCCGGCGGCATAGACGGCGTTGTTGTAGTAGAAGGTCGTCTGGGGTGGTGCGATGACGTCCAACGACGCCAGTGACTTAACGAGCTCAAGCGCGGTGTATTCGCCAAAGTGGAAGGTGGCAGCCGAAGGCTCGCCGATGCCGGAATCCATGCCCATGAGATCACGCACACGCATCGTTTGGGTTAGCTCTTCGCTTGGAGCGCGAAACTCGGGCCAGACCTCGCGTACCGGTTGATCCCAATCAAGCGCGCCCTCATCGACGTACGTTGCGACGAGCAACGAGGTCATCGATTTTGTCGTCGAACCCACGGAAAAGAGCGTCTGCGTGGTGACGGGCTGCTGGGTCGTTTGATCGCGCACGCCTGACGTAATCGAATGGATGATGCCTGATTTGTTCACGACGGCGACCGCCGTACCGACGATGCCGAAAAGCTTCCTGCCGTCTTCGACAGCCTGGTCCAGCCAGGACCAATCGTCCGTCGACGCGGCAGGCGTTGCCTGGGCGGAAGCCCTGGTCGCTCCTGTTGCGCCGATTCCGGCAGCAACACCGAGGGCGCTCGCGGCAAGTGCATCCCTCCGTGAGAAGCGAAATTCGGCGCCCGGCGTGTCTTGCTCGATTTTGGTTGAGGGTGACATGGATGCACTCCCATGGTATGAGAAGGGAATCGGCGGATGTCGTTCCAGCACGACAATCCCTGCATGCATCCTACGTTGGGTCGGGAGTGCGGAAATAGCGTACATCTACTGCATTTTCACAGCGCGTTGTACGCATTGCGGGCAACTTCTCGTGAGAGCACTGATTTGAGCGATCTCAACTCTGACCATCAGCTACCACGACGTAGGGGAGGGTCTTGTGCCCTCCCGTGGCGATAACGCCAGATTTGTTGTCAGGAAACCCGGGCCGACCGCGTGTCGGCCCCTACAGAAACATGCGGGCATATCGAGGTTTTCGTGACGCTCCCAGGGGTTAGTTCGTCGGCAGCCAGTCTTTTTCGGCGCCGATCGTGGTTGGCAATCCGTGGCCGGGATAGACGGTGACGTTGTCGGGGAGGGCGGCCAAACGGGCGAGGCTGTTTTGCATGTCGAACTGGTCGGCGCCGGCGATGTCGATGCGGCCATGTCCACGCGGGAAGAGCACGTCGCCACCGAGGATGACGGCATCCGCTTTGTCGTAAAGCACGATGTGGCTCGGCTCGTGACCGGGCAGGAAAAGCACGTCGAACGAGACATCGCCAACAATGATCATATCGCCTTCGTCGAGATAGCGGTCCGGCGTCGAGGGCGCGGTCGCGGGAAGCTCCAGCGTCAGCGATGTGCCTGGATTCTCCATGCTGGTTCCGGCGCCGTTGTGGGCGTAGAGCGGCGCGCCGGTGACGGCCTGGAGTTCGGCGGCGTCGCCGATGTGGTCCCAATGCGGGTGCGTGATGATGATCGCGTCGATCATCGCGCCGGCTTTGGCGGCAGCCGCGGTGATTGCCGGGGTGACGTCGTGCGAGGCGTCGACGATGATCGCGTGCCCGGCCGAGATCACCAGGTAGGTGTTGGTGCCGATCGGGCCGCTCGAAAAGGTCTGAATCTCTAATGCCATGCGATTCCTCACTTAGCTCGCGACGGTCGCGGCGACGGGCTCAGGTTGAGCAGCCTCGGGTTGCGCGGCCTCAGGATCCATCCCTTCAGCCCAGGGAAGCTCCGGTTGCTCAACCAGCTGGATACCGAATCTCGACAGCAAATCGGCGCACCAGATCGCTTTCCAGGCTCTCGGGTTCACCGGCTGGCTGGGAGCGTGCGAATCGGAGCCGCAGCTGACAAGCAGCCCGCGCGCTTCGGCGGCGGCGCGATACTGTGCGGTTTGCGCATCGGTGTAGGAGCGATAGTGCGCTTCGACGCCGTCGATCGGCGCTTCGACCATCAACGCATCGAGATCGTCCTCAGTGACGACGCCGACGGCGTCAGCCCGGCCCGGATGCGCGATCACGCAAATCCCGCCCGCCTTGTGGACAGCAGCGACAAGACGTTCGACCGGGATGTCGGCGGTGAACTTGCCACCCAACTCGATCACCAGCTCGGCCGCGTCTTTCAGTCCCTTGTTGTGTCCCGCCTTGATCGAAGCGGTCAGCACGTGGAAGGGCCACATCGGGCGGTCGCCATGCAGCTCGTGGACATCGGGAATCGGGCGGCCGGATGCCTCGATGCGCTGACGGGCATCTTCGGCGTTGGTAATGAGCTGGTTGTCGAGATCCTGCGTGCAGGCGAAGAAATCGACGGCGTCGGGATCGGTGGAATCGGGATGGATGCCGTAAACCAGCACGTGCAACTGACGGTCGCGCCAGCTGCATGTCGCCTCGATACCGGGAATGACGAGCACGCCGCGAGCGGCCCCAAGCTCGATCGCTTCAGCAACCGAGCGCTGGGTATCGTGATCGCAGACTGCCGCGACGCGAAAATGGTGCTCGGCGAGATAGTCGATCAACTCAGGTGGCGACCACGCGCCGTCGCTCGCATACGTATGAAGATGGAGATCGACCGCATCGTCTGGTTTCAGCACCAGACCAGCGCCGATCTGGCTGATATCGATCAAGAAAAACGCCTCCTGGGTGAGGATTGGACAGCCGGACATGCGGCACACTTTCTAAAGTGTAGCGTGGAACCTCCGTTCTCTCAGGTCGTCTGGGTGCATCAGGCCACAGTTGCCAGGTTGTCTAAAATTGTCAGGTAATGCCTCGCAACCTGAGAATGAACTCAGCGTTTACGGTTGTTGTGGATAAGCGCCACGAAGGATGAAGACGAAGTAGGCTTTTCGTGCTCGCGCAAGTTAGCGGAAACGGAGATGTCATGTCGGATGCGCCAGAACCGTCAACAATTGCATCACTCTTCAAGGCTTATGACGTTCGCGGAGTTGTGCCGGATGAGCTGACTCCGGATGTCGCCTATCGTATCGGCCGGGCGATCGTCACCTACCTGCGGTGCGATCAGATTGCGGTTGGGCGGGACATGCGGATTTCTGGACCAGCCCTTTCAGGCGCGCTGATCGATGGACTACGCGACCAGGGCGCCGATGTGGTCGATCTCGGTCTCGTGTCGACAGATGCGCTCTATTTCGCCGTCGGCAAATACGGCTTTCCTGCCGGGGTGATGATCACGGCATCGCACAATCCAGCTGCATATAACGGATTCAAAATCTGCCGCGAGGATGCGATTGCGCTTTCATTTGAGCAGGGCATCTCGCAAATCCGCGATCTCACCGTCGCAAACCAGTTCGCCGATTCAGTCGATGGCAAGCGGGGTGATGTGACCGAACGCGACATTCTTGACGCCTACGCCGATCACGTTCTCTCGCTGATTGATATCACCAAACTCAAGCCACTGAAGATCGCCATCGACGCAGGCAATGGTATGGCGGGCGCGACCGCGCCACGCGTTTTCGCGCGGCTGCCGATCGAGATTGTGCCGCTCTTCATGGAGCTCGACGGGACTTTTCCGAACCATGAGGCGAATCCGCTCGAGCCGGAAAATATCGTTGACTTGCAGCGTGCGGTGGTCGATCACCACTGTGATTTCGGGGTTGCGTTCGATGGCGATGCCGATCGGATGTTTCTGATCGACGAGCATGGCGACTTTGTCGGCGGCGATATGACGACGCTGATGGTGGCGGTGTCGATGCTGCAAAAGCACCCCGGCTCGACCATCTGCTATAACCTGATCTGCTCGCGTTCGGTGCCGGAAACGGTGGCTCGAATGGGCGGAAAGCCGATTCGAACCCGGGTCGGACACTCGTTGATCAAAGCGGAGATGCGCGCAAACGATGCCATCTTCGGCGGCGAGCATTCGGGCCATTTCTACTTTCGGGACAACTGGTACGCCGACTCAGGCATGATCGCCATGTTGACCGTGCTGGAGCTGGTGTCCGAAGCCGAAAAACCGTTGTCGCAAGTGCTGGCCCCGCTCGACACGCGCGTTCGATCCGGCGAAATCAACAGCGAAGTCACCGATCCGGCCGGAACGGTGAAACGGATCGAAGATCACTACGCGGCGCTCGGCGCAAAGATCGATCATCTCGATGGTGCGACCGTTGAATTCCCGTCATGGTGGTTCAATCTTCGATCCTCAAACACGCAGCCACTGCTTCGCTTGAATATCGAGGCCGACGATCCCGAGACGCTTCGGCGCGAGACAAAAGAACTTCTCGATTTAATTCGCGGATAGTCAATACCGGTGTGGAGGAACAAGATGGCGGCGATCGAGCATGCAGACGACCTGATCAGGGAACTGCGACAGGTTCGACAGATCCGAAAATACCATCCTGAGGTGGTCCCTGAAGAGATGGTGAACGAGTTGCTAGAAGTGGCTCGCTGGTCCGGCAGCTCGCGCAACACCCAACCCTGGCATTTCATCGTCATCACAAACAAAGAACAGCTTGCGCAGATCGCCGCCGTGCGGACACCGATTAACTGGGTCGCCGACGCACCGTTAGCGATCGCGATAGTGCTTGATGGGGATAATCCAACTGGAGAAGCCTTTGACGAAGGACGGGTGACGGAACGGCTCCTCATTGCCGCCCATCTGCTTGGGCTGGGCGCAGGCACCGCCTGGTTTGGCGATGCGCAGCAGCAGTCAACCGCAAAATCCGCCCTCGGCATTCCTGAGGAAAAAACCGCGCGCTCCGTAGTTGTGATCGGCTTCCCGGTGACGAGTAAGGATCATCGTCCGAATCCTGCCCAGGGAGGTCGCAAACCGCTCTCGGAAATCGTCAGCTACGACCGGTATTGACGGAGCTGTAAGCCGTAAGCGGTTAGCGGTAAGGACGAGGGAGATTTGGGCTTCGTCCTGCGCCGGGCTGAAGCCCAGCGCTCACAAGCCGAAGTCTCTCCGAGACTTAACTGGGTGGGAGAAATGTCAGATATTTGGGCCGTATTTGAATCCACGTTCCCCGGCACTGAAGTGCCGGGCTAAGCAACACAAAGTCCCGCTGGGACTACGACGAAATAGCGATGTATCGGGAATGTCTCCCACCCAGCTCAGTCCCGGAGGGACTTCGTTTTGCTTAGCCCGGGGTTTCAACCCCGGGAAACGATGACCGCATCTCAGCTACGCTTCCTCACAACTCACAACTCACAACTCACAACTCCGCGGCGTAACCGCCTCTTTCCTTCGAGCGTTCAAGGGCATAGAGTCTAGGGTGGGAATCAGTTGGCTCGTGCCGGTGAACAAGCTCTGAGTGACATGGAGGAATCGTCGATGCAAGAAAATCGATTCGATTCGTTGACGCGCGCAATGGCGACGCGCCTTTCCCGTCGTGGCGCGCTGGCCAGAGGTGGAGCCGCGATTGCCGGGGCCGCGCTGGTCGCGACCGGGATCGACGCATCCCGGGCATCGGCGAAACAGGCGGATAAAACCCCGCTCTACACCGTGGTTCGGCATTATCCGCTCTACCAGCCGCCGACCGATCTGGTGACGGCGTTGAATTCGCAATTTATTGAGCTTGCCTGCAAGGCGAATGGCTTCCGCGCTTTCTTTGTGACGCAATTGCCCTATGTCGCGCCGCCCAACGCCACCCCGGTTGCAGGTTCGCCAATCGGCGTGCTGATGACGGTGCTGACTTTCGGCGACAAGGGCGAGTACGATGCCTTTGCCCCCGCCGAGCAGCAATGGCTTGAAGCGAACTCCGGCACGTTGATCGCCAAACCAACCGACGAGCAATTCGGCGAAACGATCGTCTACGCCGCCGATGCCGCGCGATTCGAAGGAACCTGTCCCGCGCCGCCGGCAACACCAACCGCGACTGCCGTTCCTCCAACCGCCACCGCAACGGCGACGGCTACCGCCACGGCGGCTCCAGCAACTGCAACCGCAACGACTGCCCCGGCGACGGCGACAGCAACGACCGTTCCGCCCTGCACCGATGAGGGTTGCGATTGCGCCACCGGCACCGAAAATCCGTGCGATAGCGGCCTCGTTTGCTGCGGCGGTCCGGATACGCCTCCGGGCGGAACGGGAACCTGCACGACCGAGGACGAATGTAGCGGCGCGACGCCGATCCCACCATGCGAAGGCGTCGGGTGCGCCTGCACGGCGGGCGTCGCCAATCCCTGCTCCGATGGGCTTACCTGCTGCCAGGGTGAGAATCCAGTTCCGGGCGGCAACGGCATCTGTGTTGAAACGGACAATTGCGGTGGTTGCACCGGTGAAGGGTGCTACTGCCACGGTGGCGTCCAGAACGCCTGCGACAACGGATTGAGCTGCTGCCAGCCGGGCGAGCCAACGCCAGGGGGCCAGGGCGTCTGCTCCGCGAGCTGCTAACAGTCCTCACTCCCAACTCCTCTCCCGCCCCGGGAGAGGAGAGCACGACGAGAAGCATTTCGTACCCTCTCCCGTCACTGGGAGAGGGTCGGTCCTTTAGGACCGGGTGAGGGTGATCGCCAGTGACTGCCACCAGTTCAACCAAACGGTCGATGAGAATAAGCGAGCAATGGCCGTCGCTCGCGCCGGGAACGCGGATCGAATGCGTCAAGGTCGAGGCGAATGGGGAGGTGATCGTCCGCTATCCCGGAACGATCATCGAACTTGACGCGCCGGAACCGTGGATTGCGGTCAAAGCGTACTGGGATCCTGCCATTCACAAGCGCATCATCGACCTGAACGGGCTGCAGTTTGTTCCTGGTGACGATCTCCACGAGTATTTTTCGCCCGTGCATCCATTCAATTGTTTTAGCGTTTTCGCCCCTGATGGAACGTTGCGCGGCTGGTATGCGAATGTCACCTATCCCACGCGAATCGACGGCACGCAATCGCCCGCCAGACTCTACTGGCACGATCTCTATCTCGACATCGTCATGCTGCCGGACGGGCAGATCTTCGTTCGCGACGAGGATGAACTTGAAGAAGCGGGGATCGAATTAACCGATCCCCGCTTCCATGACGAGATTCTCGCGGCAAAAGATGAGCTGGTGCGATTGGCGAAGGCACGGGCGTTTCCGTTCCACGAGCGGTAATCCACCGCTCGTACCGCGCCTGGGGATCAACAATAGAGCGCCTGCAATCGGTTCGTCTGCGTGAGACACCGGTGCTATCGAATGGATTCCACGCTCGACCCTACCGTCGCGGAATTGGCAGCCGGGGTTCCTTCGAGCCATTTGCCACCAGAGACGAGCGCATTGCCGATCGTTCTCCGCAAACGACTCACGACATCGTCAGCTTGGCCTGTGCCGGCTTCGCGTGCCCCGATCGCCAGGTCGTCCATCCACCCGTATCGATTGTTGTGCGCGATCTGTGCCTCGTGATTCATCCGGTTGATGTCCAGTTCCGCCAGGTTGATCATCGTCGTCTCCGTTCGCTGTCCTTCGGCTCCAATCCACTTGATTGGAACAACCACAGCATGGCGGAGCGCTCGTCCAGCGACATCGTACGGTTTACGCATTGTGGGGTCGTATTTGAGGGAGCGCCCGATTAGCGCGGGGACGTACGCTACGGACGACGATCGCCATACGTATCTCCCTGTCAATGCGGATCAGATCAATCCAGTACGCAGTGCCAGCGCGACCGCCTCGGCCCGGCTCTCGACCCCGAGTTTGGCGAAGATATGCGTCAGGTGGGTGGTGACGGTACGCGGGCTGATGAAGAGCTCGTCGGCGATCTCCGGATTCGATCGCCCAGCCGCGACGAGTTGCAACACCTCGATCTCGCGTTCGGACAGTCGTGAGCTCGTGTCTGGTCTGAGCTGCCTTCTCGGCAAGCTGAGTCGATAACGCTTCGGCGCGGGTGAGCAGCGGGATCGGCCCGAGCGGCTCGGCGATTGCCCGGACTTCGACCAGCATATTGAGTTGCCTCCGCGTGGTTATCCTCAGCGGCACGCAGCTCGGCCAGCGCCATCAGCGTCAACGCTCGTTCGAACGGCGCAGCGCAGGCGATCGGCCAGCTCCAGCGAGATCGTCAGGTGCCGGTTGAGCCTCCGTGAAGGCGATCGACGTTCGGTCATCAGCTCTCCGAGGAACCGATGGGCGGCGAGCAACACGAGCGGCTGACGAGGATCAGTCGCTTCGGCGACGGCATCGGTCGCGATCTGCTCGGCGCGGTACCAGATCGCCGGCGACGCGGTGATAGCGTGCCCACAGGAGCTTCCCCTCCGCCCGGCCGCGCACGGCGCCACTCCAGGCCAGCCAGTGGTCGTGCGCCGCCAGCCAGGCAGCGGCGGTCGGAAGATCCCCGGCATCCAGCGCCAGGTCGACGGCCAGGCGTTGGATGGCGGTCGCGTTCCAGAACCGGTGACTGCCGGGCGCGGCGGCGGGTCCCTGGGGCAGGCCGGTCTTGAGGTGATCCCACGCCTCCGCCGGCTCACCTCGCCAGCGGGCGAGACTTGCGAGGCCGAACACCGCCTGCTGCAGGAAGAGGGGACGGACGGATCCAAGGGCCGAGCGCGCCAGCCGCTCCGCCTCGGCCCACGCACCCTCGAGCAAGAGGACGTCCAATGCGAGCAGGTGCCGCGTCCGACGTGACTCCGAACGCGCCGCCGCCCCGCGACAGGGCAGCCGTCCATTCCGCAATGAGTGTTCGCCGCGCTCCCAGATCGGTCGTGTAATACGGCAAGACGACCTGCGTCAACTCGTAGCCGAGGGCAAGGCCGACCAGGAAGTGATGGTCGATCGCGCGAAATGCCTCTTGCGCCCGCCGCCACGCCGCCCGCGACGCTTCTGGATGCCCAAATCCCGCCTCGGCGTGGGCGACCGCGAAGGCCGAATCGCCGATCCCCGACGAGCACCAGCGCGTCGGGGTGGTCCGTCCCCGCCGCCTGGGCCAGATACGCCTGGGCCATCGAACGCGCTTCGGCGAAGTGTCCGCTGTGCGCAAGCCACAAGGCCAGTGTGCCCCGCCGCGCGGCCAGCGGGGCCGTCGCGGAGGACGTGACGCTCACCGGACGCGACGTGTGCCCTGGGCGGGCAATGCGTCCGCGATCCAATCCCCGACCGCGGGATCGGGGTGAACATGATCGTCCGACAGAGCTTCGAGCGCATCGACGCCAGCCCGGAGCGCCGCGATGCCGCGCTCCGTCTCGGTCAGGACGCACAGAATGAGCCCACGGTCGGCGAGCGCATAGGCAGCCAACAATGGATCACCGATCTCGCGCGCGACGCGCTCGGCCTCCTCGAGATAGGTCGCCCCCTGGCCGGGATCGCTCAACCGCAGGAGACGGCCGAGCCGGTACAGCAGCCAGCCGCGCTCATCCGCTCGTGACCGCGTCGTTTTCCATGAGCGCGACTGCGGCCACGAAGCGATCCCGCGCGGTCAACCAGGCGTAGGCGCGAAACGCCCGCTCTCCCGCCCGGACCAGCCAGTCGACCGCCCGCGCGTCGCCTGCCCGCTGAAAATGGTAGGCCACCGCATCCGGATCCGCACCGGGCGCCTCAGCGAGCACCTCGGCCACCCGCCGGTGCCAGACGCGTCGCCGGGGCGGAAGGATGCCCTCGTAGAGCACTTCGCGCACCAGTGCGTGGGCGAACGCGACATCGTCGCCGTCGTCGCTCGCCTCAAGGAGGTGGGCTTCAACGGCAAGCTTCGACGGTCTGCAGGATATCGTCCTCGGTAAACGGGCCAACGATCTGCCATACGTCGAGCGGCACGCGCTGTCCGATGACCGCCGCGACCGCCAGGTGCTCCCGTGCCGTCTCGCCCAGCCGGGCCAAACGGCCGTCGACCACCTGTTGCAATAACGCCGGCACGCGCACCCGCTCCAGGTTGCCCAGCGTCCAGCCCTCGCTCCCGGACGAAAGCACCTGCTCTTCCTCCAGGCTCCGCAGCAACTCCTGGGTATAGAACGGATTCCCTTCCGCGATGCGCTGCAGATAGACGACGAGGCGCGCCTCCGCCTCCGCGGGCAACGGGTACCGGTCCGCGACTAACGCCCGCAGCGCAGCCTCGTCGAGCCGGCGCAGATCGAGTCGCTCGGCGTGCGACTCCCGCACGAGGGTCGGGAGCAATCGGGCAAGCGGATGACGCCGGGTCAACTCGTCGGCCCGGTAGGTGGCGACGAGCAGCAGCGGAAGGGTGGCCAACTGCCGGCCGAGGAAGCGGAGCAGATCGAGACTGGCCTGATCGGCCCAGTGCAGATCCTCGAGCACGACGACCGCGGGGCCTGTCACGGTGACTGCGGTGAGGATGTCGATGCACCTGGCGGAAAAGGGCCGCCTCCCCGCCGGGCTCCGGGTCGCCGTCATCCGATAAGCGCGGACGGGAAGTGCGGGCAGCTCGTCGTCGGACGGGAGCCGGGCCAGCACCTCGCGCCAGGGGCCATAGGGCGGGGTGACGCTCAGATCGTAGCAATGACCGCGAGCACACGGTACCCCGCGCTCATGAGCCTCCGCGGTGACGAAGCACGGACGAGGGCCGTCTTGCCGATGCCCGCCTCACCCCCAACCAGGACCAGGCCCCTGGCCGGTCGTCGGCGGCAGTCAGGAGCGCGCCGAGTCGCTGCTGCTCCCGCTCCCGTCCGACCAGGCCGGACAGCGGAACCGGGTAGGACGACGACGCGACCATGGCGCCTCCAGCGAATTGGCGTGTGCAGCAGAAGATACCGTCCCGGTGTGATCTGGCCCAGTATGCACGATGGCTTCAGGGAATTGCGATGGGACATAGCGTCAACATGGCACGATACCTGCACAGCATCAATTAGCTTGGGGCCGTCGTAAGTAAAAGGAGGAAGGACGTGGCAACAGCACTTGATCAACACTCGCATGCAACCGTGCGCATTCCCTTTTGGGCCCGGCCTGCGCATCCGAATCCCGCATCTCGGCCCGCCGCTGGAGACCCTACTATGACCAACATCTTCGCCGTGGTCGGCGAACATCGCGACGACCCCGATCGGCTTTTCGTGATCGGGGAGGACGGCAATGCTTATGACTACAAAGTTCCAACTGGTCAATTCATGCCCACAGAACCCCAAGAAAAAAGACTGGCATGTTGATACCGAGGAGCCGGACCTAGAGGAAATTTTCTTTGACGGTTCACAATGATTTGCGAATGCGACACCAGTTGTGCTGAATGGCTGGCTCCTTCATCAATCTCGTTGCCGGTTAGGAACGTTGTAACCAGCGAGGGACAAATGCTCTTTTACTGTGAATTCACCTGGTTTCCCGGCACAACCTGGGAAGCCGTCGCGAAACGTTTGGTCGAGCAGCATGACGCCCGGAGCCAATCACCCCGAACGCATCAAAGGCTGGTACAACCTGGCCGGCGGTGGGGCAGGATTCCTGATCGTCGACTACGACGATATTAAAGAACTTACGGCCTTTCTTCAGCCCTATATGGATCTGGTGAGCTTCGATGTTCGCGCCATCAGTCAGCTTGACTACGACGATCGCATCAACCAACTTCGCGGCCTCGCGACCGGTGGTGGCACGCCAACCATTTAGCTTCGCCGTGGAGCAACTAGCTCGCCTGCTGCGTTTAGACCGGGCTGGCACGGGATCGTGGCGCTGGTTTGCCACAAGCGTGGCGGGTGTGCGGAGACTGCCCATCTGCAGGCGGACGCGCAAACTGTGGTTGATCTCACCGATACCGACCCATTGATCCTTTTTAGCAAGGTCAGGGCAAATAGCAGGCGGCGGTATCCAGGTGGAGACGAGCATGCGTGTTACCGCTTTAAGACATCCTCGATCCAGTCGTAGGGCATGGCTTCGACTGTGTTGCCGTGCAGGCCGGTGGTCGTTTCAGCCATGCAAAGACTGTTGACGATGGCTTCTTCGGTCGCTTCTCGCGTGGCGGCGAAGAGGGGGTCGAGCCAGAAATCGGTGACGAGCTCAACGGTATAGGTCGGGGAGCGGTGGGTCGGCATCCGGTATCCGGTTGAAAAGGCGACGATGAAATCGCCGCTGCCATTGCCGGCAAACGATCCGATTCGCCCCAACCCAAGACCGCCGCGCTGGGCGATGCGGTCAAGCTGCTTGCTCGTGAGCGGGGCGTCGGTGGCGATGACGACGATGCATGAGCCCTTTTCAGGGAGCGTGAATGGCTGATCGCCGTAGGCAGGGTGGGGATAGCGCTGCCCGACTGGATAGCCCTCGATCGTCAGCCACGGACGGCGTCCGAAGTTCGACATCACCAGCGCGCCAACGGTGTAGCCGCCGAACTCCGCCGGGAGCTTGCGGCTGCTCGTGCCGATGCCCCCTTTGAACTCGAAGCAGACCATGCCGCTGCCCGCGCCAACGCATCCCTCGGCGACAGGTCCCGACGTCGCGTTTTCGATGGCCTCAATCGCGTGCTCGCCGCGGACGTGCATGCCGTGGGCGTCATTGAGGGACCCATCGTTGCATTCGCCGACGATCGGAATCGCCGTGCCGCCTTTGGCCACCACATCCGGGTCGTTTTCGATTACCCAGCGGCAGGTGGCGTCGTAAACGATGCCAACACCCATCGTATTCGTCAGCATGATCGGCGTATCGATCCGGCCAATGCCTTCGATCTCGGAAATGCCGGTCACCTCGCCGGTGCCGTTGAGCACATGTTTCCCGGCCGGAACCGCGCCGTCGCCGAGATTGTCGCCGGGGATGATCGCCGTGACACCGGTGATCGCAGGTCCCTTGCCGTAATCGCCAGGAGCCTCGCCATGACGCACGGTCGAATGCCCCACGCGGACGCCGGCCACGTCGGTGATCGCGTTGAACGGTCCCGGCTCAAGCAGACCGATCGTGAGGCCGAGATCGCGGGCGCGTTTGCGCGTTTCACTCATCGAGATGTTCCTTTCAGCCAGGCTCGTGACCGGCTCCAGCTTCGTGCTCGCGATGCGGGAGACGATCGGTGCGCTTCTTCTCGTCCTGCCAGCGACCACCCCGATCTAGCCTTCGCCGGTTGCGATGGAGCGGAATGGCCTGGCGACGACATCATCAAAGCGAGTGTGGCGACGATCGCCCCTTCTTCTTCAGGGGTTGGTTCCGGACTAATCGTGAATTGCAGTGATGGTTCGGGCATCTCGGCGGTCACAGCGGGATATTCCCGTGCTTGCGTGAAGGCGTCGCCACTCGCTTGGTGCGGGAAGTTTCGAGCGCCTTGATCAACCAGGGCCGCGTTTCGCGGGGTTGGATTACCGCGTCGATATAACCGCGTGACGCTGCCTGATAGGGTGACGCAAAGAGCGATTCATAGTGGTCGACGAGATCCTTGCGCTTGGCGACAGGATCTTCGGCGGCCTGGATGTCGCGTCGGAAGATCAAGCCGACCGCCGAATCAGAACCCATCACGGCGATTTCCGCCGCCGGCCAGGCGATATTGAAATCGGCGCCGATGTGCTTCGAGTTCATGACGACGTAGGCGCCGCCGTACGCTTTGCGGGTGATGACGGTGATTTTCGGCACGGTCGCTTCCGCATATGCATAGAGCAACTTCGAGCCATGGCGAATGATGCCGTTGTGCTCCTGATCGGTTCCGGGGAGGAAGCCGGGCACATCGACGAAGGTGATCAGCGGAATATTGAAGGCGTCGCAAAAGCGGATGAAGCGTGCCGCCTTGATGCTTGCGTCGATATCGAGCGTGCCGGCCAGCACTTTCGGCTGGTTCGCGACGATGCCGACTGCCCGGCCATCCATCCGGCCGAATCCGATGATGATGTTGGTGGCGTGCGCGGCCTGGACCTCGAAGAACTCGCCATGGTCGAGTACTCCCGCCAGCAGTACGTGCATGTCGTACGGCTTGGTGGCCACCTCGGGAACGAGCGTATCGAGCAGGTCGCTTTCGCGGGCTGGATCGTCCTCGGCAGGAACAGCGGGGGCGTCTTCCAGGTTGTTCGATGGAACGAATGAGAGCAGCGTCCGCACCTGATCGAAAAGCTCTTCCTCATCGGCGGCTTCGAAGTGCGCGACGCCGCTGATGCGGTCGTGGGTATCGGCGCCGCCAAGCGCTTCCTTGGTGACGGTTTCGCCGGTCACGATTTTGATCACGTCGGGACCGGTAATGAACATCTGACTCATCTCCTCGACCATGAAAATGAAATCGGTCATGGCCGGTGAATAGACCGCGCCACCCGCGCAGGGACCGGCAATGATCGAAATTTGCGGTACGACGCCAGAACCGCGGACATTGCGGAAGAAGACCTCGCCGTACCCGGCCAGCCCCTCGACGCCCTCCTGAATGCGCGCGCCGGCGGAATCATTAATGCCGATAATCGGGCAGCCGTAGCGCTCGGCCAGATCCATCAGCTTGACCATCTTGCGCGAGAACATTCGCCGAGCGAACCGCCAAGAACGGTGAAGTCCTGCGAGAACACCGCGACCTGGCGGCCGTCGATCGTGCCGAACCCGGTCACGACGCCGTCGCCGTAGGGATGCGTTCGTTCATGCCGAATTGAGTCGCGCGGTGCTGAACAAGCGCATCGAGTTCCTGAAACGATCGCTCGTCGAGCAGCGAGAGCACGCGATCGATCGCGCTGCGTTTACCGCGCTGGGTCTGCTTGTCTGAGGCTGCCTGATGCTGCAACGCGATATCGGCGCGCAGATTTTGCAATCGCT
>CAWDSC010000014.1:0-42961 GCA_963804925.1 uncultured Chloroflexia bacterium | reverse complement strand
GGATTCAAAATCTGCCGCGAGGATGCGATTGCGCTTTCATTTGAGCAGGGCATCTCGCAAATCCGCGATCTCACCGTCGCAAACCAGTTCGCCGATCCTGTCGATGGCAGGCGGGGTGATGTGACCGAACGCGACATTCTTGACGCCTACGCCGATCACGTTCTCTCGCTGATTGATATCACCAAACTCAAGCCACTGAAGATCGCCATCGACGCAGGCAATGGTATGGCGGGCGCGACCGCGCCGCGCGTTTTCGCGCGGCTGCCGATCGAGATTGTGCCGCTCTTCATGGAGCTCGACGGGACGTTTCCGAACCATGAGGCGAATCCGCTCGAGCCGGAAAATATCGTTGACTTGCAACGTGCGGTGGTAGATCACCACTGTGATTTCGGGGTTGCGTTCGATGGCGATGCCGATCGGATGTTTCTGATCGACGAGCATGGCGACTTTGTCGGCGGCGATATGACGACGCTGATGGTGGCGGTGTCGATGCTGCAAAAGCACCCGGCTCGACCATCTGCTATAACCTGATTTGCTCGCGCTCGGTGCCGGAAACGGTGGCTCGAATGGGCGGAAAGCCGATTCGGACCCGGGTTGGACACTCGTTGATCAAAGCGGAGATGCGCGCAAACGATGCCATCTTCGGCGGCGAGCATTCGGGGCATTTCTACTTTCGGGACAACTGGTACGCCGACTCAGGCATGATCGCCATGTTGACCGTGCTGGAGCTGGTGTCTGAAGCCGAAAAACCGTTGTCGCAAGTGCTGGCCCCGCTCGACACGCACGTTCGCTCCGGCGAAATCAACAATGAAGTCACCGATCCGGCCGGAACGGTGAAACGGATCGAAGATCACTACGCGGCGCTCGGCGCAAAGATTGATCATCTCGATGGTGCGACCGTTGAATTCCCGTCATGGTGGTTCAATCTTCGGTCCTCAAACACGCAGCCACTGCTTCGCTTGAATATCGAGGCCGACGATCCCGAGACGCTTGGGCGCGAGACAAAAGAACTCCTCGATTTAATTCGCGGATAGCCAATACCGGTGTGGAGGAACAAGATGGCGGCGATCGAGCATGCAGACGACCTGATCAGGGAACTGCGACAGGTTCGGCAGATCCGAAAATACCATCCTGAGGTGGTCCCTGAAGAGATGGTGAACGAGTTGCTTGAAGTGGCTCGCTGGTCCGGAAGCTCGCGCAACACCCAACCCTGGCATTTCATCGTCATCACAAACAAAGAACAGCTTGCGCAGATTGCCGCCGTGCGGACACCGATTAACTGGGTCGCCGACGCACCATTAGCGATCGCGATAGTGCTTGATGGGGATAATCCAACTGGAGAAGCCTTTGACGAAGGACGGGTGACGGAACGGCTCCTCATTGCCGCCCATCTGCTTGGGCTGGGCGCAGGCACCGCCTGGTTTGGCGATGCGCAGCAGCAGTCAACCGCAAAATCCGCCCTCGGCATTCCTGAGGAAAAAACCGCGCGCTCCGTAGTTGTGATCGGCTTCCCGGTGACGAGTAAGGATCATCGTCCGAATCCTGCCCAAGGTGGTCGCAAACCGCTCGCGGAGATCGTCAGCTACGACCGGTATTGACGGAGCGTAAGCCGTAAGCGGTTAGCGGTAAGGACGAGGGAGATTTGGGCTTCGTCCTGCGCCGGGCTGAAGCCCAGCGCTCACAAGCCGAAGTCTCTCCGAGAATTAACTGGGTGGGAGAAATGTCAGATATTTGGGCCGTATTTGAATCCACGTTCCCCGGCACTGAAGTGCCGGGCTAAGCAACACAAAGTCCCGCTGGGACTACGACGAAATAGCGATGTATCGGGAATGTCTCCCACCCAGCTCAGTCCCGGAGGGACTTCGTTTTGCTTAGCCCGGGGTTTCAACCCCGGGAAACGATGACCGCATCTCAGCTACGCTTCCTACCTCACAACTCACAACTCCGCGGCGTAACCGCCTCTTTCCTTCGAGCGTTCAAGGGCATAGAGTCTAGGTTGGGAATCAATTGGCTCGTGCCGGTGAACAAGCTCTGAGTGACATGGAGGAATCGTCGATGCAAGAAAATCGATTCGATTCGTTGACGCGCGCAATGGCGACGCGCCTTTCCCGTCGTGGCGCGCTGACCAGGGGCGGAGCCGCGATTGCCGGGGCCGCGCTGGTCGCGACCGGGATCGACGCATCCCGGGCATCGGCGAAACAGGCGGATAAAACCCCACTCTACACCGTGGTTCGGCATTATCCGCTCTACCAGCCGCCGACCGATCTGGTGACGGCGTTGAATTCGCAATTCATTGAGCTTGCCTGCAAGGCGAATGGCTTCCGCGCTTTCTTCGTGACGCAATTGCCCTATGTCGCGCCGCCCAACGCCACCCCGGTTGCAGGTTCGCCAATCGGCGTGCTGATGACGGTGCTGACTTTCGGCGACAAGGGCGAGTACGATGCCTTTGCCCCCGCCGAGCAGCAATGGCTTGAAGCGAACTCCGGCACGTTGATCGCCAAACCAACCGACGAGCAATTCGGCGAAACGATCGTCTACGCCGCCGATGCCGCGCGATTCGAAGGAACCTGTCCCGCGCCGCCGGCAACACCAACCGCGACTGCCGTTCCTCCAACCGCCACTGCAACGGCGACGGCTACCGCCACGGCGGCTCCAGCGACCGCAACGACTGCCCCGGCGACGGCGACAGCAACGACGGTTCCGCCATGCACCGACGAGGGTTGCGATTGCGCCACCGGCACCGAAAATCCGTGCGATAGCGGCCTCGTTTGCTGCGGCGGTCCGGATACGCCTCCGGGTGGAACGGGAACCTGCACGACCGAGGACGAATGTAGCGGCGCGACGCCGATCCCACCATGCGAAGGCGTCGGGTGCGCCTGCACGGCGGGCGTCGCCAATCCCTGCTCCGATGGGCTTACCTGCTGCCAGGGTGAGAATCCAGTGCCGGGCGGCAACGGCATCTGTGTTGAAACGGACAATTGCGGTGGTTGCACCGGTGAAGGGTGCTACTGCCACGGTGGCGTCCAGAACGCCTGCGACAACGGATTGAGCTGCTGCCAGCCGGGCGAGCCAACGCCAGGGGGCCAGGGCGTCTGCTCCGCGAGCTGCTAACAGTCCTCACTCCCAACTCCTCTCCCGCCCCGGGAGAGGAGAGCACGACGAGAAGCATTTCGTACCCTCTCCCGGCACTGGGAGAGGGTGGTCCTTTAGGACCGGGTGAGGGTGATCGCCAGTGACTGCCACCAGTTCAACCAAACGGTCGATGAGAATAAGCGAGCAATGGCCGTCGCTCGCGCCGGGAACGCGGATCGAGTGCGTCAAGGTCGAGGCGAATGGGGAGGTGATCGTCCGCTATCCCGGAACGATCGTCGAACTTGACGCGCCGGAACCGTGGATTGCGGTCAAAGCGTACTGGGATCCTGCCATTCACAAGCGCATCATCGACCTGAATGGGCTGCAGTTTGTTCCTGGTGACGATCTCCACGAGTATTTTTCGCCCGTGCACCCATTCAATTGTTTTAGCGTTTTCGCCCCTGATGGAACGTTGCGCGGCTGGTACGCGAATGTCACCTATCCCACGCGAATCGACGGCACGCAATCGCCCGCCAGACTGTACTGGCACGATCTCTATCTCGACATCGTCATGCTGCCGGACGGGCAGATCTTCGTTCGCGACGAGGATGAACTTGAAGAAGCGGGGATCGAATTAACCGATCCCCGCTTCCATGACGAGATTCTCGCGGCAAAAGATGAGCTGGTGCGATTGGCGAAGGCGCGGGCGTTTCCGTTCCACGAGCGGTAATCCACCGCTCGTACCGCGCCTGGGGATCAACAATAGAGCGCCTGCAATCGGTTCGTCTGCGTGAGACACCGGTGCTATCGAATGGATTCCACGCTCGACCCTACCGTCGCGGAATTGGCAGCCGGGGTTCCTTCGAGCCATTTGCCGCCAAAGACGAGCGCATTGCCGATCGTTCTCCGCAAACGACTCATGACATCGTCAGCTTGGCCTGTGCCGGCTTCGGGTGCCCCGGTCGCCAGGTCGTCCATCCACCCGTATCGATTGTTGTGAGCGATCTGTGCCTCGTGATTCATCCGGTTGATGTCCAGTTCCGCCAGGTTGATCATCGTCGTCTCCGTTCGCTGTCCTTCGGTTCCAATCCCACTTGATTGGAACAACCACAGCATGGCGGAGCGCGGGTCCCCGGACATCGTACGGTTTACGCATTGTGGGGTCGTATTTGCGGGAGCGCTCCAGGTGTGCGGAGACGTATCGTGCGCACCGGTACGGAACGATCGCCATACGTATCTCCCTGTCAATGCGGATCAGATCAGCCCCGTACGCAGCGCCAGGGCGACCGCTTCCGCCCGGCCCTCGACGTCGAGCTTGGCGAAGATGTGGGTCAGGTGGGTGGTGACGGTGCGCGGGCTGATGAAGAGCGCGTCGGCGATCTCCGGATTCGACCGCCCGGCCGCGACGAGTCGCAGCACCTCGATCTCGCGCGATCGAAAGGCGTGAGCTCGTGTCGGCCGGGCTGGCCGCGCGGCAAGCTGGGCCATGAGGGCATCGACGCGGGCGAGCAGCGGCGCCGCGCCCAACGGCTCGGCGATCGCCCGGACTTCGTCCAGCAACTCGGACGGCCTCCGCGCGCTTGTCCTCGGCGGCGCGAAGCTCGGCCAGCGCCACCAGCGTCAATGCCCGCTCGAACGGCGCGGCGCAGGCGTCGGCCAGCTCCAGCGACTCGCCGAGGTGCGATTGCGCCTCCTCCCAGCGCCCGGTCTCGGTCGCGAGCTCTCCGAGGAGCCGGTGGGCCGCCAGCAACACCAGCGGCTGGTGCGGCTCGGTCGCTTCGGCGACGGCCTCGGTCGCCATCTGCTCGGCGCGGTCGAGGTCGCCGGCGACGCGGTGGTAGCGTGCCCACAGGAGCTTCACCCTCCGCCCGGCCGCGCACGGCGCCGCTCCAGGCCAGCCAGCGGTCGTGCGCCGCCAGCCAGGCCGCGGCGGTCGGGAGGTCCCCGGCGTCCAGCGCCAGGTCGGCGGCCAGGCGCTGGATGGCGGTCGCGTTCCAGAACATGTGGCTGCCGGGCGCGGCGGCGGGTCCCTGGGGCAGCGCCGGTCGAGGTGATCCCATGCCTCCGCCGGCTCACCTCGCCACCGGGCGAGGACTTGCGAGGCCGAGCACCGCCTGCTGCAGCGAAGAGGGGATGGACGGATCCAAGGGCGGCGCGCGCCAGCCGCTCCGCCTCGGCCCACGCACCTTCGAGCAGGAGGACGTCCAGTTCGAGCAGGTGCGCGTCCGACGTGGCCCCGAACGCGCCGCCGGCCCGCGCCGCTGCGGCCTCGGCCTCCGCGACGAGTGTCTCGCCGCGCCGCGAGATCGGTCGTGTAATAGGGCAAGACGACCTCCGTCAACTCGAGGCCGAGGGCAAGGCCGACCAGGAAGTGGTGGTCGATCGCGCGAAAGGCCGCCTGCGCCCGCCGCCACGCCGCCCGCGCCGCTTCCGGGCGGCCCAGCGCGGCCTCGGCCAATGCGCGACGGCGAACTCCGCGTCGCCGATCCCCGAGAGCACCAGCGCGTCGGGGTGGTCGGTCCCCGCCGCCTGGGCCAGGTACGCCTCCCCCATGGCCCGCGCCTCGGCGAAGCGCCCGGTGTGCCCCAGCCACAAGGCCAGCGTGCCGCGCCGCGCGGCCAGCGGTCCGGTCGCCGGCAGCGACGTCGCCCGCGACGGTCGCGAGCGCCGTGCGCGGGCATCGCGTCGGCGATCCAGTCCCGGAACGCGGGGTCGGGGCGAGCGTGGTCCGCCGGCAGCGCTTCGAGGGCGGCGACCCCGGCCGCGAGCGCCGCCATGCCCCGCTCCGATCTCGGTCAGGATGCACAGGAGCAGACCCGCGGTCGACCAGGGCGTAGGCGGCCAGCAGCGGGTCGCCGACCGTCGCGCGCGACGCGCTCGGCCTCCTCGAGATAGGCCGACCCCCTGGCCGGGATCGCTCACCCGCAGCAGCCGGCCGAGGCGGTAGAGGAGCCAGCCGCGCTCACCCGCCCGCGCCGCGTCGCCTTCCAGGAGCGCCACCGCCGCGACGAAGCGGTCCCGCGCCGTCAGCCAGGCGTAGGCGCGCAGCGCCCGCTCGCCCGCCCGCACCAGCCAGTCGACCGCCCGCGCGTCCCCGGCCTGCTGAAATGGTCGGCGACCGCGTCCGGATCGGCCCCGGGCAGCTCCGCCAGCACCTCGGCCACCCGCCGGTGCCAGACCCGCCGCCGGGGCGGCAGGATGCCCTCGTAGAGCACCTCCCGCACCAGCGCGTGGGCGAACTCAACCTCGTCGCCGTCGTCGCCGGCCTCGAGCAACTGGGCATCGACCGCCCGCTCGACGGTCTGCAGCACCTCGTCCTCGCGTAAATGCGCCGACCGATCTGCCAGACGGCGAGCGGCACCCGCTGCCCGATCACCGCCGCGACCGCCAGGTGGTCCCGTGCGGTCTCGCCCAACCGGGCCAGCCGCCCCTCGACGACCTGCTGCAGCAACGCCGGCACGCGCACCCGCTCCAGGTTGCCCAGCGTCCAGTGCGGTTCCCGGACGAAAGCACCCGCTCCTCCTCCAGGCTGCGCAGCAGCTCCTGGGCGTAGAACGGGTTGCCCTCCGCGGCGCGCTGCAGATAGGCGACGAGGCGTGATTCCGCCTCCGCGGGCAGCGGATACCGGTCCGCGACCAGCGCCCGCAGCGCCGGCTCGTCCAGGCGGCGCAGATCGATTCGCTCGGTCGGCGCCTCCCGCACGAGCGTCGGCAGCAGTTGGGCGAGCGGATGGCGCCGGGTCAGCTCGTCGGCCCGGTAGGTCGCGACCAGCAGCAGCGGGAAGGTCGGCCAGCTGCCGGGCGAGGAAGCGGAGCAGATCGAGACTGGCCTGATCGGCCCAGTGCAGATCCTCGAGCACAACGACCGCGGCGCTGTCGGCGCTGACGGCGGTGAGGAGATCGAGCACCTGGCGGAAGAGGGCCGCCTCGCCGCCGGGTTCCGGGTCGCCGGCATCCGATAAGCGCGGCGGGAAGCGGCGGGAGCTCGTCGTCGGACGGGAGCCGGGCCAGCAGCTCGCGCCAGGGACCGTAGGGCGGGGTGACGCTCAGGTCGTAGCAATGACCAGTCGAGCACCTGTACGCCGCGCGCGGCAGCCTCGGCGGTGAGCGACGCGGACGAGGGCCGTCTTGCCGATGCCGGCCTCGCCGCCGATCAGCACCAGATGCCCCTGGCCATTCTCGGCGGCGGTCAGGAGCGCGCCGAGTCGTTGCTGCTCTCGCTCCCGTCCGACCAGGCGTGGACACGCGGAGCCGGGAAGGGCGACGACGCGGACCATGGCGCCTCCAGCGAATTGGCGTGTGCAGCAGAAGATATCGTCCCGGTGTGATCTGGCCCAGTATGCACGATGGCTTCAGGGAATTGCGATGGGACATAGCGTCAACATGGCACGATACCTGCACAGAATCAATTGCTTGGGGCCGTCGTAAGAAGGAGGAAGGACGTGGCAACAGCACTTGATCAACACTCGCATGCAACCGTGCGCATCCCCTTTTGGGCCCGGCCTGCGCATCCGAATCCCGCATCTCGGCCCGCCGCTGGAGACCCTACTATGACCAACATCTTCGCCGTGGTCGGCGAACATCGCGACGATCCCGATCGGCTTCTGGTGATCGGGGAGGACGGCAATGCTTATGACTACAAGGTTCCAACTGGTCAATTCATGCCCACAGAACCCCAAGAAGAAGACTGGCATGTCGATACCGAGGAGCCGGACCTAGAGGAAATTTTCTTTGACGGTTCACAATTGATTTGCGAATGCGACATCATTGTGCTGAATGGCTGGCTCCTTCATCAATTTCGTTGCCGGTTAGGAACGTTGTAACCAGGGAGGGACAAATGCTCTTTTACTGTGAATTCACCTGGTTTCCCGGCACAACCTGGGAAGCCGTCGCGAAACGTTTGGTCGAGCAGCATGACGCCGGAGCGAATCACCCCGAACGCATCAAAGGCTGGTACAACCTGGCCGGCGGTGGGGCAGGATTCCTGATCGTCGACTACGACGATATTAAAGAACTTACGGCCTTTCTTCAGCCCTATATGGATCTGGTGAGCTTCGATGTTCGCGCCATCAGTCAGCTTGACTACGACGATCGCATCAACCAACTTCGCGGCCTCGCGACCGGTGGTGGCACGCCAACCATTTAACTTCGCAGTGGAGCATTTGGCTCGCCTGCTGCGTTTAGCCTGGCTGGCTACGGGATCGTGGCCCTGGTTTGCCACAAGCGTGGCGGGTGAGCCGAGACTGCCCATCTGCAGGCGGACGCGCAAACCGTGGCTGATCTCACCGATACCGACCGATTGATCCTTTGTAGCAAGATCAGTCCAAATAGCAGTCGGCGGTATCCAGGTGGAGACGAGCCGCGTGTTACCGCTTTAAGACATCCTCGATCCAGTCGTAGGGCATGGCTTCGACCATGTTGCCGTGCAGGCCGGTCGTTGTTTCGGCCATGCAAAGACTGTTGACAACGGCTTCTTCGGTCGCTTCTCGCGTGGCGGCGAAGAGGGGGTCGAGCCAGAAATCGGTGACGAGCTCAACGGTATAGGTCGGGGAGCGGTGGGTCGGCATCCGGTATCCGGTTGAAAAGGCGACGATGAAATCGCCGCTGCCATTGCCGGCAAACGATCCGATTCGCCCCAACCCAAGACCGCCGCGCTGGGCGATGCGGTCAAGCTGCTTGCTCGTGAGCGGGGCGTCGGTGGCGATGACGACGATGCATGAGCCCTTTTCAGGGAGCGTGAATGGCTGATCGCCGTAGGCAGGGTGGGGATAGCGCTGCCCGACTGGATAGCCCTCGATCGTCAGCCACGGACGGCGTCCGAAGTTCGACATCACCAGCGCGCCAACGGTGTAGCCGCCGAACTCCGCCGGGAGCTTGCGGCTGCTCGTGCCGATGCCCCCTTTGAACTCGAAGCAGACCATGCCGCTGCCCGAGCCGACGCATCCCTCGGCGACCGGTCCCGACGTCGCGTTTTCGATGGCCTCAATCGCGTGCTCGCCACGGACGTGCATGCCGTGCGCATCGTTGAGAGAGCCGTCGTTGCATTCGCCGACGATCGGAATCGCCGTGCCGCCTTTGGCCACCACATCGGGGTCGTTTTCGATTACCCAGCGGCAGGTGGCGTCGTAAACGATGCCCACACCCATCGTGTTCGTCAGCATGATCGGCGTATCGATCCGGCCAATGCCTTCGATCTCGGAAATGCCGGTCACCTCGCCGGTGCCGTTGAGCACATGTTTCCCGGCCGGAACCGCGCCGTCGCCGAGCTTGTCGCCGGGGATGATCGCCGTGACACCGGTGATCGCAGGTCCCTTGCCGTAATCGCCAGGAGCCTCGCCATGACGCACGGTCGAATGCCCCACGCGGACGCCGGCCACGTCGGTGATCGCGTTGAACGGTCCCGGCTCAAGCAGACCGATCGTGAGGCCGAGATCGCGGGCGCGTTTGCGCGTTTCACTCATCGAGATGTTCCTTTCAGCCAGGCTCGTGACCGGCTCCAGCTTCGTGCTCGCGATGCGGGAGACGATCGGTGCGCTTCTTCTCGTCCTGCCAGCGACCACCCCGATCTAGCCTTCGCCGGTTGCGATGGAGCGGAATGGCCTGGCGACGCCATCAGCAAGGCGAGGGTGGCGACGATCGCCCCTTCTTCTTCAGGAGTTGGTTCCGGACTAATCGTGAATTGCAGTGATGGTTCGGGCATCTCGGCGGTCACAGCGGGATATTCCCGTGCTTGCGTGAAGGCGTCGCCACTCGCTTGGTGCGGGCAGTTTCGAGCGCCTTGATCAACCAGGGCCGCGTTTCGCGCGGTTGGATCACCGCGTCGATATAACCGCGTGACGCTGCCTGATAGGGTGACGCAAAGAGCGATTCATAGTGGTCGACGAGATCCTTGCGCTTGGCGACGGGATCTTCGGCGGCCTGGATGTCGCGTCGGAAGATCAAGCCGACCGCCGAATCAGAACCCATCACGGCGATTTCCGCCGCCGGCCAGGCGATATTGAAATCGGCGCCGATGTGCTTCGAGTTCATGACGACGTAGGCGCCGCCGTACGCTTTGCGGGTGATGACGGTGATTTTCGGCACGGTCGCTTCCGCATATGCATAGAGCAACTTCGAGCCATGGCGAATGATGCCGTTGTGCTCCTGATCGGTTCCGGGGAGGAATCCGGGCACATCGACGAAGGTGATCAGCGGAATATTGAAGGCGTCGCAAAAGCGGATGAAGCGTGCCGCCTTGATGCTGGCGTCGATATCGAGCGTGCCGGCCAGCACTTTCGGCTGGTTCGCGACGATGCCGACTGCCCGGCCATCCATCCGGCCGAATCCGATGATGATGTTGGTGGCGTGCGCCGCCTGGACCTCGAAGAACTCGCCATGGTCGAGCACTTCCGCCAGCACATCGTGCATGTCGTACGGCTTGGTGGCCACCTCGGGAACGAGCGTATCGAGCAGATCGCTTTCGCGGGCTGGATCGTCCTCGGCAGGAACAGCGGGAGCGTCTTCCAGGTTGTTCGATGGGACGAATGAGAGCAGCGTCCGCACCTGATCGAAAAGCTCTTCCTCATCGGCGGCTTCGAAATGGGCGACGCCGCTGATTCGGTTGTGGGTGTCCGCGCCGCCGAGCGCTTCCTGGGTGACATTTTCGCCGGTGACAGTTTTGATCACGTCTGGACCGGTGATGAACATCTGGCTCGTTTTCTCGACCATGAAGATGAAATCGGTCATAGCTGGTGAGTAGACGGCTCCCCCGGCACAGGGACCGGCGACGATCGAAATCTGCGGCACAACGCCGGAGGCGCGGACATTGCGGAAGAAAACCTCGCCGTACCCGGCCAGCCCTTCGACGCCTTCCTGAATGCGCGCGCCGGCGGAATCATTGATGCCGATGATCGGGCAGCCGTAGCGCTCGGCCAGATCCATCAGCTTCACCATCTTGCGGGCGAACATCTCGCCGAGCGAGCCGCCGAGAATGGTGAAATCCTGGGAGAATACCGCCACCTGGCGGCCGTCGATCGTGCCGAACCCGGTGATGACGCCATCCCCGTAGGGATGGGTGCGGTTCATGCCGAATTCAGTCGCACGGTGCTGCACGAGCGCGTCGAGTTCCTGAAACGATCCCTCGTCGAGCAGCGACAGCACGCGGTCAATCGCGCTGCGCTTACCCCGCTGGGTCTGCTTGTCTGAGGCTGCCTGATGCTGCGACGCGATATCGGCGCGCAGATTTTGCAATCGCTGCGCCTTCGATGGCGCTGCTTCCGTCGTCTTGTCGTTCACGAAATCCCACCCACATCGACGCGCTGCGTCCGCTTGTTCTGCCGCAGCCGATTCTACCGGACGAGCGGCCGCTCTGGTTGGGTGGTCGGTATATGGAACGCTCGACATGCCGGCAGATAACACGGAACCAATCCTCAAGACGACATGCTGATGACGGAGGGCGAGCACTTCCATGGACGCCCCCATCGACGTTGCGTCATTTCGCATCCTTTGTGGGAACCTGGTGATTGGTATTGGGTTCGGTCGCCGAAGATGCCTCGATTGTCGATTACTTCAAAACATGACGTTCATTCGGGGAAAGCATGATGTAGCCCTGCAGAATCACGATCGCCAGAATGGCAACGAGCTTGCCCATCGGAAGGTCGGAGTGATAGATGAAGCGATCGATGAAGATGATTCCGATTTGAAGGCAGACGATCCAGCCGAGGGTGATGATTGGCAGCTCGGCGAACGACAGACTTTTGGCATAAACGATAAACAAGAGTCCGAAGGTCAGTAGCCCGCCAATGAAATAGAACGGGTGGCGATGCTCAGTCCATTCCTTTGCCGCAAGTGCTCCGGCGATGTCGAGTCCGGCAAGGAGCGCCATGACGAGAAGGCTTAGGGCCAGATAACGGGCGTGCTCGGCCCCTCCGAGAAGCTGTTTCACGGAATCCATCAATGATCCCTCCAGCGCCGGTCAGAAACGTCCGTAGGTTCGTGCAAAATCCATCCTGGTTGATAGCAGGATATATGGATTGGACGGCCAATAAATCCGTAGGATTACGTATCTTTTGCCGCCTAATCCAGCTGGATCCGACCACATGCGAGATTCCGCCCGAACACGACGTGCGATTAAGTCGCCTCGGATGGCTCGACCTACGATCCCGGCCGATATTCGCCGAACACCGAACGGAGTTGATCGGCGATCTGGCCAAGGGTTAGGCCGGCGATGAGCGCAGGATTGGGTTGGTCAGATTCGATCCAATGGACGTCGAGTTGCGTTGCGAGGGCGTTCCCATCGCGACATGACACGTTCAGCGCCTGCTGAACCAGCACGGGGGTGGCTTCCTGGGCAACTCCTCTCGTCCATTGGCCACTGGCTAACGCCATTAGACTGCTGTCCGTTACGACCCCAGTGCCTTTGATGACCAACCCCTTGAATTGGAACGTGCTGGCGGATCGTCATCGATCCGTGTTGCTTCGTTGCGGTTCATGACGCATCTCCCTTTCCGGACTCGATGTTTGTTCGCGAAAGCGAGATGAATCGCCCAATTAAATGGGTAGTGGTCCGAGGACCACTACCCATTTGTGAGAACGTAAAGCGAAGCTGTCTACGGAATGGGGGTGCCGACAGTGGGCGTGCCTTCGGGGAGGCCCGGCGCTCCAACGCCCATTCGGGTCCCTACCGCAGGCTGCGGGTCCGTGATCACCTGGAGGATGTTGTCATCGGCGTCGCGGATCGTTATCGAGCTTCCTTCGCCGGACTCGAACGTCTGACCGTCTTCGCTTACCTCCTGGAAAGCGTCGACTGTCACCGAGCCGGTGTAAGCTCCGGACCCGTCGGAGAGCAGCTGAACGGCGGTCAGGTGCGTGCCGCGCTCGCCTGTCGGCTCCCACGTTCCGACCTGCGCGCTGGAGTACATGACACCTTGGGGACCAGCCTGGGAGGCGGCGAGCGCCGTGACGATCGAACCGTCAGCAGAATAGACGGCAATGGCACGACCGATCGGAGACTCGATCATCCAGACGCCGACGTTTGGATGCCCAGCGTAAGAAGTGGGACTGGCGTCCTGAGCGGCCGCCTGCCGAGACGCTGCGGCCAGCGCCAGGCCGAGGCTGCCGGCCCCGAGCCCGGCGAGGGCGGTGCGACGAGTGATTGCCGACTTCTCCTGTAGATTCGCCATCGAATGAAACTCCTTTGCTGGAATCTCGCACATCCCCACCTGGATGCTCCGTTCGCTTGCCATAAGTCGAACACCAATAGCATCGAGTATGCTCATGTTGGATTCCACCAACACTTTCTATACACTTTCCCATTCATTTGTGACTCGCTAGAATTGATGGAGCCAATAAACAGGGCGGATGGGACGGACGATGGACGCTCCGCTGGAGAAAGGACTGAACGCACAGCGTACCGATTTCGGCGATCAGTTACGGCGCTTTCGCGAGGCCGCTGGTTTGACGCAGGAATTGCTGGCCGATCGAGCCGCACTGACCCCGAACGCAGTGGGGGCATTGGAGCGGGGCACACGGCGGCATCCCTACCCGGCGACGGTGCGATCACTCGCGAATGCGCTGGGGCTGACCGACGATGAGCATTCGGCATTGGCCGCTTTGATCCCGATGCGCCGCGATCGCAACCACGTCATGAACAGACCAGTCCCTGGTTTGCCGATGCCCAGCACCTCGTTGATCGGTCGCGAGCGCGAGGTGGCGGAAATTGCCGGCTTGCTGCGAGACGAGCGCGCGCGATTGATCACGCTCACCGGACCGGGCGGAGTAGGGAAGACGCGCCTGTCATTGGCGGTGGGCGAAGAAGTCGCCGGAGATTTCGCGGGCGGCGTGCTTTTTGTCGACCTCACGTCTATTCGTGAGGTGGCCCATTTGATGCCGACGATTGCCGAACGTCTTGGCATACAAGCGGCGGGCAGGCAAAAGTTGACTCAAACACTGGCAACGGCGATTGGTCAGCGAGATCTTCTGCTGATCCTCGACAACGTTGAGCAGATTCCAGACGCGGGTGTTGAGATCTGGCGTCTCCTCGCTGCTAACGATTGTGTGCGAATGCTTGTCACCAGTCGGACGCTGCTGCGAATATCGGGAGAAGTCGTTTATCCCGTGCCGCCATTGGCGCTTCCTGGTGCGAATGATCTCTTGCGACCGGACTTGCTCGCCGATTTTCCAGCCGTTCGACTCTATGCCGATCGCGCCCATGCCGCCGATATCGGTTTCCAATTAACGACCGCCAATGCCGCGACGATCGCCGCCATCTGCCATCGCCTTGATGGATTGCCGCTTGCGATTGAGTTGGCGGCCGCGAGAGCGCGCCATCTTTCACCCACGGCACTCCTCGCTCGCCTGGCACACCAAATGCCGCTTCTGACTTTCGGTGCCCGCGATCAGCCCGAGCGCCAGCAAACGATGCGAGACGCCATTGGATGGAGCTATGAACTGCTGCCCGGGGACCAGCAGCAGCTCTTCCGCCGGCTGTCTGTCTTCGCCGGTTCCTTCTCATTGGAGGCGGCGGAGTCGATGATGAGTGAGACGATGGGCGCAGCGTCACGGAACGACGCACGGGTTCTCGACGGCGTTGCTGCGCTTGTCGATGCCAATCTCCTGAAGGTGAGGCCGGACATCAACGGGATGCCCTACTTCAGAATGCTGGAGACGATGCGTGAATATGGGCAGGAACAGCTCATCGCAGCCGGAGAGGAAATGAATGCCCGGCATTCGCACGCTTCTTATTTTGCCGGGTTGGATCAGCGCCTCCATCCAAATCGGGTCGATTCTGGTGAGCGCGTTGATGATCGGCTCTGGCGCATCGAAACCGACTACCCGAATCTCCGGTCTGCGCTCGAGCATATGGAAGCCGGCGGAAATGCGGTGGGAGTCTTGAGACTGGCCGGAACGATGGCGATTTTCTGGCACCTTCGCGGGCATATTGATGAGGGACGGCGCTGGCTTGAGTGGGCGCTGGTGCACTCGCCAGATCAGCCGTCGCCGGAGCGTGCGCGGGCGCTCGCTGGACTCAGCCTGGTGATCTGGTCTGAAGGTGAGGTGGAGCCAGCGATCAAACTGGCGCAGGCGAGCCGCATCATGGCTGAAGAAGTCGACGACAGCGAGCTCATTGCGCTTTCGATCCACTTGCAGGGTATCGGGGAACTCGTCCGGGGTGACAGCGAACTCGCTTGCCAATTGATGGAGGACGCTCTCGATCGATGGCTGGATATCGGCTCGCGATCGGAAGCCGCGGCGGCGCTGGATGCGCTGAGCATAATTGCCTTCAAAGCGGGCGACGTGGATCTGTCAGCTCGGCGCGTGCAGGAAGCAAATGCGCTGTTTCGCGAAGCGGGCCATCCGTCAGGGATCGCAATGACGCTTGTCCGCATAGCCCGCCTCGCTCGCGACCGGGGCAAAGATCGGGTCGCGGCCCAGAGCTATCGCGAAGCCCTGGAGTTGTGGGGCGACGTCGATAGCCGGTGGTCGTCAACGATGGCGCCGATTGATCAGACGATATCGTTCATGTTTCCGCGATGGGCGAGCATTAACGATCGTAGCACAATTATTGAAGCACTCACCGGATTGGCCGGAATTGCCGCAGCGATCGGCCAGCCCGAGCAGGCAGCCGTCCTCATTGGTGCAATTGCCGCGCATGTCGATAATCATGCGCCAGAAATATTTTCGGATTACTCCGCGGAATATGATCGAACAATGTCAGCGACCTGCGACGCACTCGGCGAGGAGCGGTTCTTCGCAATGAGCAGCGACGGCCGGGGGCTTTCACTTCAGCAGGCGATCGAACTCGCGATGCAGATCCCGATGCCGGATGATTTTCCTGACCTGAGCAATTCGCCCGATGCATTGATCTCACCCAACGGCCTGACGCGACGCGAGTTGGAGGTCCTTCGTCTGCTTGCCAAACGGTGGAGCAACAAAGAGATTGCGGATGCGCTCTTCATCAGCACCCGGACGGTGACAACGCACGTCACGAGCATCTTCACCAAGCTCGGCGTCCAATCGCGTCGAGAGGCGGCCGTCATCGCCGATCGGGATGGTCTCGTCTGATCACAGCATTCCTACGCACTTCCTACGTATCCACGTTGACCAGATCGGACCAGAAATACGCAATGCTCGCGGATGTGCAATTCCTTCGGAGAGCGCACGCTCTATCTGCGACCGGTTCGGCCGGACCCGATCAGCGGAAGCAGTCGAACGATGCGCCAGCTCGTCTATGCATTGCGTTTTACCGGGCAGGCCGCTCCGTCTGGAACGGCTGGCAATGTGCTGACGGTCGCAACCAGCGCTCCCAGCTGCAGGATGAGCTCTCATATAGGTCTCGATGGACTCAGCGGATCTATTGCGTCGAAGGAAGGAGGAATAGCGATCTTCAAGTGCGAGATCATTTTCACCAGTGAGACAAGTTTCCTTGAGACAGGAACGATCTGGTTTGGAGACATGGCAATTGGTTGCATATCTCAACCGTCGGCAGCGGCTATCTTGAAGCGAGCGCGAACCCTGAGATCAGGCACGGCACGGTGATGTGGCGCGTCGAGGAAAGCGAAGGGCAACTGGCCGGAGCGAGCGGCCTGATCACCTCAAACTTCTTCATCACTGATGACCTGATGATTACTGACCACCAACTTGGCGTGCTCATGCTTCCGTAGGGTGAGGCCGCCGGGAAGTTAAGTTCGTTTCTGATCAGGTCAGGGCCTTTCGAATTCGATCAGGAACCAGGGCGATACTCGCCGAAGACTGAACGGAGTTGATCGGCGATCTGGCCGAGGGTTGCGCCTGCGATCAACGCATTTTTCATCAACGGGAGGAGATTGTCGGTTCCTCGTGCGGCGGCATCGACCTCGACGAGGGCAGCTTCGACCCTCGGCCGATCCTGGTTTTGCTTGTATGCGGTGACGCGGTCGATCTGACGTTTGACGGCCTGCTGATCGATGCGCTGGAGTTGCATTTCGGAGGGGGTGTTGTCGACGTATTTGTTGACGCCGACGACGATATCCTGGCCATCGTTGCGGGCGAGTTCGCGGCGATAGGCGTTTTCGCCGATCGCGTTTTGCATGTAGCCGCTTTCGATTGCGCTGACTGCACCGCCCTGCTCTTCAATCCGGTCAATCCAATCTTGCGCTTCTTTTTCAAGTTGGTCGGTGAGCGCTTCGACGAAATAGGAACCGGCGAGCGGATCAGCGGTATCGGCGACGCCAGTTTCTTCGGCGAGGATTTGCTGGGTACGCAGGGCGAGCGTCGCGGCCTGCTCGGTGGGAAGCGCCAGCGCTTCATCGTACCCATTCGTGTGCAGGCTTTGCGTGCCGCCGAGCACCGACGAGAGCGCCTGGTAGGCGACGCGCACGACGTTGTTCAACGGCTGCTGGGCGGTGAGTGTGACGCCGCCAGTCTGCGTGTGGAAACGCAGCAGCAGCGACTTGGAGCTTTTCGCGCCAAACCGTTCCTTCATGATCTTCGCCCACATTCGGCGGGCTGCCCGGAACTTCGCGGCTTCTTCAAAAAGATTCGAGTGAGCGGCGAAAAAGAAACTCAATCGCGGCGCGAAATCATCGACCGCCAACCCTGCTGCCGTGGCCGCTTCGACATAGGCGATCGCGTTCGAAAGCGTGAAGCCGATTTCCTGCGCCGCCGATGCCCCCGCTTCGCGGATGTGATAGCCGGAGATCGAGATCGTGTTCCACTCCGGCAGCACATCTTTGCAGTAGGCGAACGTGTCGACCACGATCCGCATCGATGGGCGAGGGGGGTAGATATAGGTGCCTCGCGCCGCGTATTCCTTGAGGATGTCGTTCTGGATCGTGCCTCCGAGACTTGAAGCCTTCGCCCCGCGCTCTTCGGCGACCGTCTGATACATCAGCAACAGAATCGACGCGGGCGCATTGATGGTCATTGAGGTGGTGACGACACTCTGGTCGATGCCATCGACGAGCGTGCGCATGTCGTCGAGCGTGCTGATCGGCACTCCGACGCGCCCAACCTCGCCGAACGATCGGGGATCATCCGAATCGAGCCCCAATTGGGTTGGGAGATCGAGCGCGACGCTGAGACCCGTTTGCCCTCGCTCAAGCAGCAGGCGATAGCGACGGTTGCTCTCTTCAGCGGTCGTGAACCCGGCGTACTGGCGCATCGTCCACTTACGACCGCGATACATGTTCGGGTAAACACCGCGCGTGTAGGGATAGACGCCTGGAGGCGGGAGATCGGGCGCGGTTTCGGGCGCGTTGTATACCGGCTCGATCTCGATGCCGGAATCGGTGATGATCTGCTTATCCTTCGTCATGGGTGGTAGCGTGTCCTATCCACGAGTGTGCGGGTGGTTCGCTTAGCTGGTTGCATTATCGCCGAGGAGTCCGGAATCAGCCCTCACCCCCAACCCCTCTCCCGCGCCGAGAGAGGGTGGCCCATTAGGGCCGGGTGAGGGCCGGGCGCTAAACCTCAACGAGTTCCGTCAGCACGCCGCCGCAGGCTTCGGGGTGGATGAAGGCGACTTTCCAGCCGTGGGCGCCGATGCGAGGGACGAGATCGATCAGGCGGACATCGCGCGATGCGAGATCGGCCAGGGCCGCTTCGATGTCGTCGACCCGGTAGGCGATGTGGTGCGTGCCTTCGCCCCGTTTCGCCATGTAGCGGGCGATGGCGCCTTCGGGATCGGTCGGCTGGATCAGCTCGATATAGCCGTCGCCGCAATGGAAGGTGATCGCTTCGATGCTCTGGCTTTCGATGGCGAAGCGGTCGGGATCGGTGAATCCGAGCGCTTCGTATTTTTCAGCGGCGGCGTCGAGATCGGCGACGACGATGCCGATGTGATGAACCTGGCGATAGGGAATCAACGACATCTGTGATCCTCTCGTAACGACAATGACAACCGCCGAGCAGCATGCCGCCCGGCGGTTGTCATCGTCAATAGTCGTCGTGCCAATTTGGCGGATTAGACCCGAACTGGCTGGTCGATCGACTCCGGCGCTTCGACCTGGCGCTGTGCGGGAAAGAAGCTGCGCGAGAGGCGGCTCGGCCACCAGACCCGGCGTCCGATATCGAAGGTCAGTGCGGGAACGAGCACCGAGCGGACGATGAGCGTGTCGAGCAGGACGCCGAAGGCGACCATAAAGCCAATCTCCGTCATCTGCACCAGCGGCATGATGCTGAGCACCGAGAAGGTCGCGGCGAGGACGATGCCGGCGGAGGTGATGACGCCGCCGGTGACGGCGAGTCCCTTCAACATGCCCGCGCGGGTGCCGAGATGCTGCGCCTCTTCATGGACGCGGCTCATCAGGAAGATGTTGTAGTCGATGCCGAGTGCGACGAGGAAGACGAATCCGAGCAGCGGTAGGGACGAATCCATTCCGTTGAAACCGAAGATATGCTCGAAGACGAGCACACTTGCGCCAAGCGCTGCGGCGTAGGAAAGAATGACCGTGCCGATCAGCATGATCGGGGCAACGAAGGCGCGCAGCAGCAGGCAGAGGATCACGAACACGACCGCCAGCACGGCCGGGATGACGACCATCCGGTCCCGGGAATTCGCGTGAATGATGTCGCGGTTCTCAGCGTCTGAGCCGCCGACCTTTGCATTTGCCCCAGGTACGGCGTGGACATTATCGCGAAGCGCATCGATCGTATTAGAGGCTTCATTGCTGCTTGGCTCGGCGCTGAGCGTCACATCGAAGAAGGTCAGGTTGTTGTACTCGCCCGCCACCTGGACATCGACGACGCCTGGTGTCGAGACGATCGCCTGCTGCACTGCGTCAGCGGCGGCGGAGTTGGCGACGACGGTGTCCGGCGCGCCCGATCCACCGGGGAAGCTGGCGGAAAGCAGTTGCTGGCCCTCGATCGATTCCTGTGTCGTGCGGAAGGAATCCTCCGGGCTGAGCGTGGTGTTCATTTGCGTCAGTCCGAGGGCCATGATGCCCAGAATCATGGCGGTGCCGATCCAGACCCGGCGCGGCCGGCGGGCGACGCGCTTGCCGACGCCGCTCCAGAGTCCAGATTCCTCATGAATATCGGTGCCCGGTTTCGGCGTGAATGGCCAGAAAACGCGGCGGCCAATGATCGCGAGCAGAGCCGGGAGAATCGTGAGCATACCGAAGAGCGCAAGCATGATGCCGATCGCGCCAACCGGACCGAGACTCTTGTTCGAGCTGAGATCGGCAGTAAGGAGGCAAAGGAACCCGATCACCACGGTCGCAGCCGACGCGAGAATTGCGGGGGCGGCGCGTTGCACGGCGATGGTGAGGGCGATGTGATGATCGCCATGCCGGTGCAATTCTTCGCGATACCGGGCCAGTAGGAGCAATGCGTAGTCGGTGCCGACACCGAAGACGAGAATCGGCAGAATAGCTGCGCTCTGACCGTTGACGGTCAATCCCGCGTGCTTTGCAAGACCGTAGACCAGCGCCATTGCGGTCTGATCGGCGAGGGCGACGGTGATCAGCGGCAGCATCCAGAGAATCGGGCTGCGATAGGTGATCAGGAGCAGAATGGCGACGACGACGGCAGTGGCGAGCAGGAGACTGGAGTCAAGTCCGCCGAAGGCGTCCATGAAGTCTTTATTGAACCCGGCAGGTCCGGTGACTTTGGCTTCGAGTCCGTCAGACTGGTTCCCCACCTGGTCACGAATTGTGCCGACCTGGTCGCCGATGTCGTCATCTTCGTCAAGGAGCGTGATTGTATAGAAAGCGGCCTGGGTATCCTGTGACTGGATCACCGGCGACATTTCGTTGCCGGCGAACTGACCGCCGAGTGTCTGCCGGTCTTGATCGATGATCGCCTGATCTGCGGCGGTGAGTCCGCCGTCGCGGTGGTAGACGATGACGGCAGGAACAGTGTCATCGGGATTTGCCTGTTCCTCAAGATTGCTGACCTGGAGCGATTCGGCGCTTTCGGGCAACCAGGCGGCGGCATCGTTATTTTCGACATCGCCGAGCTTGCCAGCGAAGGGGCTGACCGCGACCACGAGCGCGATCCAGAAAAGCAGAATGAACCACTTGGCTCGCCGTCCGGCCGGAATCGCCATCAGGGACCAGAAAAATCCCTTGCGAACTGCGGATCGTTCTTCCTGTGCGTGTACTGCCTGCATTGGTCTAACTCCCCTCTGAGTTGGATCATTTCGGTAAAGCGGTGGCTTGCCCTGCGACATCGCAGGGTTCAAAAGGAACGCGGATTGTGCCGTGGCGTTAGAGGATTAAAGGAAGTGGGTGCGGCGCACCGGACTGAAGTTCAGGGCTGACAAGCCGAAACCTCTGCGAGACTGAGCTCGTTCCCCCTCTCCCGCTTCAGTCGAGAGGCTGGGGATGAGGTTCGTCGTGCTCTCCTCCGATTCCGCGCTTCATCGCGCGGATTCCAGCAACATCGCTGTTACCGTTGGGTTTACTCGGGTCTTATGCGAATGTGGGGCATGGCATTCCTCCTGGTACGAACCATAACTTCAGGGCCGGCCGGCACGGCGTTGGGCCGGTTGCCGTGGATTATTCGACTTCTCTGAGCAACTTCTCGATGGCGCTCATGCGGGCGCTGAGATCGGCGACGATTTGCGAGATCTTGGCCAGTTCCTGAGCTGCCTGCTCGTTCGACGCGACTGCGCGTTGGGTCACTTGCTGCAATTCTTCCGCCGCATGTTTCTGGGCGCCTGAGTCGATCGCGCGGCGAGCGGTGAGAAAGATCTGCCAGATGATCACCCCGACGAGCGAACAGCCACCGAGAATAGCGATGGAAATAAAAACGGCCTCCGGCCACTTCGTGCCGCCATTGTCCGAGTTCGAGTTTTGATACAGTGCGGCGCCGTTCATCATCGTATTCGAAATCGTTGCGAACAGCGGCGTGAACATCCCTTCCACCAGCCCTCTTCCTCCTGAACTTACTCTGCGGCATCCTCATCGTTGAGGCTCTTTGCAGCTTCGCTGATGCTTTCCGGGGTGAGCTCAATCGAGAAGGGCGCCACCTCGAAATACTTCATCGCCTTCCCATCCGCCGAAAGCTCGAGCTTCCCGACCACTAATCCTGCTGCCTCCAGACGTTGGAGATGCAGATGGAGCAGGGGCCGGCTCATCCCGAGTTCCCGTGCCAGCTGGCTAACGTAATTCCGTCCTCCTACCAGTGCCGCGATCACGCGCAGTCGATGCGGATTCGCAAGCGCGGCGAGTATTTTCAACATGTCGTCACCATCTATCGGCGCACTCACGTCAGGCCTGTCCTTCACGTGTCAGATATTTATTACACGTGTTTCGCATGTATGTCAATAGCATGATCGGTATTGGCGTTGCGCGCAACGGTAGTCGGGATCTCTTGCCTGGTTCGCGCTTCGACACGAACTCTGCATGGAAGAAAACTGGCGGAAGTGCAAGCGAATGCGCCAATGTAGTGAAAAGACCTGAAAAAGTAGGATGGACTCCCTAGACTGTACGCACACGAGCAGTGTGTTTATGACAAGCGGAATCCCCGCGAATGCTCCGTCTAGCTGCTGGCGCTGACGTTTACCCATTCACGGGTAACGCAGACAAGATCAGGAGGCGAAACCGATGGAGAATCCCCAACTGACATCCCCACGCGAACCACCACCATCATCTCGCGCTGATTGTGGCAGTCATCGTTGGCGGCTTGATCGGCCTCTGGATGGCATCCACGTACGATACGAATATCCCGGCTGCCGTGTTGGTCGGGGCGTTGATCGGCTTCGTCTTCGTTGCTGATCTCGCCCGTCGCGCACGCGATCTCTAAATAACAGTCCGCAGCGTCAAAGAAAACACCTCTCCCAGGAATGGGAGAGGTGTTGGCATTTGCGTTTAGTCCTGCGCTTCGGTCTGGGTTTCACCTGGCTTGAATTCGACGTGAGTGGTGTCCGGAGCCGGGAAGGCTTCGCTGATCGGATTCTTGTCGGTGCGCAGCACGGTGCCCCGGTCGCGCTTGCCTGACCATTCAAAGTAGGCACGAATGGCGCGATCGGCGATCGGCACGGCGTATGACGAACCTTCGCCACCGTCTTCCAGGAAGACGGTAACGGCGATTTCAGGATTGTCGTACGGGGCAAACGCGGTGAACCAGGCGTGTTGGCGCGCATATGAGCCATCTTCGGCTTGCTCGCCGAATTCGGCAGTGCCTGTTTTGCCGGCGATTTCGATTTTGGGTTGACCGTCAGGATTAGAAAGCGGCCATTTCGAAATGTATTGACCGGTCGCCTTCACATATGTTTGCACGGCGGTGCCATTCACGGGATCGTTGATGACATCCCACATCCCCTCGCGAACGACGCGGAGATGGCTCTTGCTGATCTTGATTTCGCGCATTTTTTCAGGAGGGAATGATTCGCCATCTTTGTTATCAGTATCAACGGTTCCCTTGAGCAAAAGGGGCCGGTAGATGGTGCCGTTATTGGCAAGTGCAGCCGTGTTCAACGCAAGCTGCAATGGGGTGGCAAGAAAATAGCCCTGGCCGATCGAGGTATTGATCGTGTCGCCAATGGACCAGTATTGTGAATAATTGTCGAACAGCCATTCCGGATTTGGCACGAGCCCCTGGGCTTCGAAAGGAATGTCGATCTTGGTTGGCGCGCCGAACCAGAAGCGCTTGGTCAGATTCGTGTGAATCGCTTCGATGCCGACGCCGTCAAAATAGTGCTTTTCCGTAAGGGTCTCGGAATTTGGGTCCATGTCGTAATAGTGAACGTAGTCGCCATTTTCGTCTTCTTGCTTTGGCGCTCCCGCGTTGTAGAAGAAAATATCGCAAGAGTGTGCGATCGCCTGGCGGACGTTGACGTCGCCATGCCCGGTATCGCCGGTGCGGATCCAGCAGTAATAGTTTGATCCCTGAGCTTCGTTCCAGGTGAACGGAACCCGGATGGCGCGATCGCAAAAGAAGGTCGTCGATTCATCTATTTTCTTTTCGCGCAACGCAGTGGCGGCGATAAAGAGCTTGAGCGTTGAACCAGGCGGGTTGTGATCAGCCATGGCCCGGCTGATAAGGGGCTTCTTCGCCTTCTCATCGAGCAACTGGTCATATTTTCGCTGGGACAGACCTTGAATAAAGAGCTGGTTGTCATAGTCAGGGTAGCTGACCATCGCCAGCACCTCACCATTGCGGGCGTCCATCATGACGATGGCGCCCGAACCACAATCGTACTTTTTGACTTTCTTCGATGGATCAGCCGCAGCAGCGGCCTCGTCTTTGGCGGTGCGGTCCTCATTCGAAAACTTGGCGCCGTCCACAATCGCTTTGCTCAGGGCGGCCTGGAGTTCGAGATCGATCGTCAGCTTGAGATTCTGGCCCGACTTGATTTCCTGCTGGGTTGTAATCACACGCTGGACGACTTCGTTGGTGTCGACTTCGACGACCTTGAGCCCCTTGGTGCCGCGCAGGAGTTGCTCCTGCGTCAGCTCAAGCCCGGCTTTGCCAAGGCTATCGTCTGGATCGTACAAAGGAGTGCCTGCAGATGTCTGGTTGGCAGGATCTTCGAGTTCTTCCTTCGTCACCCCACTGACATATCCAAGAATGTGCGCCATCACAGGTCCGCCGGGATAGACGCGAGTCATCGCGCTATCGTCGATCGAGATGCCGGGGAGGTGGATCGTGTTCGCTTCAAGTTTGAGCGCGATTTCGCGCGGCACATTCTTGGCGACCGAGATCGGCACCTCTGATCCACTCCAGCTATTGAGGAGGAGGTAATCGAGGTAACTGACGACCTCGACACCGGGAAGTTCCTGGCTAGCAGCGCGGAAGAGCGCGGCTTCATCGGCTGTCAGCTTCGGCTCGCACATCACGACGTAGTTGATCTTGGCCTGTGCGGCGATGAAATCGATCCACTTTTGCTTGTTCTTGTCCTGGTCTTCAGCGTTCGGTTCGAGCAGCATGCCGATCCGCGCATAGACGGTATTTTCCGAGCCCACCGGCACGGCATTGGGATCGACGATCAATGCCTCCGGAAGCTGCAGCGCATTGATCAGTGCTTCTTTGACGGTGCGAAGCTCGTTCTCATCATCCGGCAGGCTGGCAGGGGTGACGAGCACTTCCCAGGTCCGCTTGTTTTCGGCAAGGGGACGGCCGGCGCGGTCGTAGATCAGACCACGCGGCGCTTTTTCTTTTTTGGTGCGCAGGGTGTAATCGGCGGCCTGCTCCTGATAGTCCTGATGCTCAAGAATCTGGAGCTGGGCCAGCCGGGCGCCGAGCAGGGTGAAACCAGCGACGACGCTGCCTTTGACCAGGAACATCCGGCGGGTAAGCCAGAGCCGCTCAGCGGGAGTTTTCGTCTTCCGCTTGGCGTTTACCCCTTCAGGCTCTATTTGAATGCGCTTTTTTCTGATCATCGAGGGCTTGTTACCCACTTGTTGAGCTGCCTCGTCACCGGGTAGACGAGGAGAACTGATAACGAGTTTAGCAGCGCCTGCAAAAGAAGCAGTGGCCCAAGCGCCGAAATCGGGATCCCGGAACCATTTCCGGCGCGAATGATCAGCACGATGACCGCGTAGACGACAGTCGCCACGATCGCGATCGGGATCGGCATGAAGATCGACGCCTGGAAAAAGCGGCGTCCTGCCCACATGCCGAGCAGCACTACGGCGAGAAAGGCGAGCCCATTCGTGCCGAGCGGATCGAGCGCGATTGCATCAAAAAGCAAGCCAGTCCCAACCGCCCATATTGCGCCTTCTCCGAGTCCGCGCAGTGCACTCCAGCAGAGCAACAGCACCAGCACGAAATTGGGAAAGACGCGGATCGTCAGCAATTGCGGATAGACAAGTGCCTGAAGCACCATCGCAGCGAGCAAAATGACAGCGAAACAGAGGCGAGCCATATGCTCTCAAGGATGTGTCAGGAAGGCCGAACGACCGGACTTGCGGAGTTCGCGGGGCGCACCGGGCGCGGCGGCGAGTGTAACACGGCGGAGTGGTGAGTTATGAGTCTTGAGTTGTGAGGTCGGATTTTGCGAGCGGGGGAGAAGTCTCAGGTTGGAGCGATATGCTTGAGCGATGCACGGATCGAACGCGGGTTTTTCTCTGCATTGAAGGAGTTGTGAATGGGTGTCGCGATCGGGGAAATGCTCGCGCCAGCAATGGGCGTCGCACTCGATCCGATTTTCGGGAGGCCGAAAGAGGCGCATGAGCCGGCGTTGCCGTCATGGATGTCGTCATTTGAGAAGACGTTCCCGATCATGGCGTTTGGACTCGGCGCGTTTCTGTTCGGACTTGATCCCAAACTGCATCGGTTGCGTGAAAACATTGACCTGCAATCGCAAGACGGGTACGCTGGCATGTTGAACAGACGGATAGCGCAGGAGGCAGGGTGAGCATGGCGAAGGTGTTTCAGGATCGGCTTGATGCGGCTGAAAAGAGTTCCGGCAGCCTGGTTTGCGTCGGTCTCGATCCCGACATCAGCAAGTTTCCCGAGCATCTCCGTTCGCTTCCGCCGGGCGAGGCCATCGTCGCCTTCAACCGCGCCATCATCGACGCCACCCACGATCTCGTTTCCTCATATAAGCCAAATCTTGGTTTCTATGTTCAATACGGGCTGGAAGGACTCGCCGCGCTGATTGACACGCGGCGGATGATTCCGGCCGGCATTCCGGTTGTGCTTGACTGCAAAGTTGGCGATATCGATACGACTGCGGCCGCGTACGCCAAAGGCTATTTTGACGAGTGGGATTTCGACGCGGTCACTGTAAACGCCTATCTCGGTGAGGATGCCGTCGCTCCATTTCTCAAGTATCACGAGCGCGGCGTTCTGATCCTGGCCAAAACGAGCAACCGGGGCAGCGGCGACCTGCAAGACTTGAAGGTCGCGGACGGAAGAGACAGCTCCACGGTGTATGAAGTCATGGCGAAAAAGGTCGCTCACTGGAGCGAGCGCTATCCCGCGACGATCGGTCTCGTCGTCGGCGCAACCTATCCCGAGCAGCTGGCCCGGGTGCGGGCGCTCAATCCCTGGGCGCCGATTCTGCTGCCGGGCGTCGGCGCGCAGGGCGGCGATATCGCAGGATCTGTGAAGGCCGGACTGTCGTTCAACAAAGGCCGACTCCTGATGAGTTCTTCGCGCGGCATCACCTACGCCAGCAAGGGCAGCGACTTCTCCGAAGCCGCCCGCAACGCCACCATTGCCCTGCGGGACGAGATCAACGCCGCGCGGACGTAGCAGATCGCAGCAGACGAAGCCGCAAGCCGTAGGCAGTAAGCCGCAGGACGGCAAGCTGAGGAGACCTGGGATGCGTCGTGCGCCGGGCTGAAGTCCAGCGCTCACAAGCCGAAGTCTCTCCAAGACTGAACTCGGTGGGAGAAAGCCCAGCAATATCCGTATGTTTCTGTAGGGGAGGGTCTTGTGCCCTCCCGGGTTTCCGGGAACCATGTTGGCGTTATCACCACGGGAGGGCACAAGACCCTCCCCTACGAGGTGGTGGGATTTCAACCCCGGGAAATGGCACGCCGCGACCCGATTACATTTCCTCACAACTCCGTCCATGCTAGTATGTACAGAGTGTACGTACATACTGGGAGTTCGAAAGTATGACCGCAATTGCAGCCCCACCACGACGACGAATCTTTGGCGTTGCCGCCCCGGTTGCGGGGTCGTCCAACCCGACGACGCTAGCTTCCCGGACGATGCCCGGCACGCCTGATCCAGCCCTGACCGATTTTTCCAGGGTGGTGATTCCGCCTGATATCGGCCAGAGCGCTATTCAGGCATATACGAAGGACACCGGGCATTCGGTGCGCGGCATCATGCTTGATTACTGGCGGGCGAATGGATCGTTGAGCGTCTATGGCGCTCCCATCTCGGAACCCTTTGCGTCACCCTCCGGCTTTTACAGCCAGGCGTTCGAGAACGCGATTTTTGAATATCACCCCGAATACCAGGACACGAACGATCCGGTGATTCGCATGGCGCCGATCGGGCAAACGCTGATTCAAAGCCGGGTCGACACCTATCGGCGTGATGGACGCCGCGCGGTTGGCGGTGGCGATCCGCGCAGCTCGGTCTGGAAAGCGCTCAGCCCAAATAGCAGCTCGGCGCAAAAAGCGATCGAGCAAGGTGAGATCTTCGACGAGAACACCGGTCACACCGTGACTGGCGATTTCGCCGCCTGGTATCAGGCGCATGAGGGCGGTTTTTACCTCGGAGCGCCGTTGAGCCAGGTCTATAAGGAAGCAGGCGCGAGCTGGCAGTATTTCGAATCTGGCGTGCTGCAGCGGGTGAACGGGCAGGTGGGGCTTGCGCCGGTGGCGGCGCATGCCGCGTCGTTGATCGGCGTCGATCTCGCTTCGATTAAGGATGACAACTTCCCGGACTTCAGCGAGCGGCTTTTCGATACCGCTTCCAATCCGTTTCCGCAGGGGGATCAGGACGCTCCTGGCCGCAAGTGGATCGAGGTCAACATCAGCCAGGAAACGCTCTGGGCGTATCAGGGCGACACGGTGGTGATGACGACGCTCGTCAGCACCGGCGTCGCTCCGAATAACACCGAGCGCGGCACGTTTCACATTCGCATGAAGTTTCCCGTGCAGACGATGAGCGGTTTCGAGAACGGCACCGGCGAGGTCGTTGGTTTCGGCGACAGTGCGCAGCCCGCCGGCACAACGGCCTGGGAAGTGAAGGACGTACCGAACGTGATGTACGTCAACACCGACGCCGAAGCGCTCCACGGCGCCTACTGGCACAACAACTTCGGCCACCCGATGTCGCACGGTTGCATCAACCTGCCATTGCCGGTCGCATCCTGGATGTTCGGCTGGGCGCCGTTAGGCACGATGGTTTGGGTGCATGACTGACGGAGTAGTGAGTTAAGAGTAGAGAGTAAGGGTAGGGGTGTAGTCGAAATTGGTGGAATCCGCCAGCCGGGGTTGAGGCATGATTCCAGCGGATGATACTATCAACACATAACGGGGCTGCCATTAAGGGCGCACGGCGACCTGGCAGTCCCGCATTGTATCCACGGGAGGTTGCCTTGATCATGGAGCGCGCGCTCCCCCGGGTTGCGCGTACGGGCGCGGTCACCATCGCGCTGGCAAACCAGAAGGGCGGCGTTGGCAAAACCACCTCCGCGGTCAATCTGAGTGTCATGCTGGCTCGAGCGGGTTACCGTGTGCTGCTCATCGACAATGATCCCCAGGGCAACGCGACTTCTTCTCTCGGCATCGAAAAAACCAATCTGCCGCTGACGACCTACGACATCCTGGTGGAAGGTTTGGAGATCGAGCGCGTCGCGGTCGATACCGGCCGGTCCGAATCTCTCCCTCGTTCCCAGCACTCCCTTACTCGCCGGTGCGGAAGTCGAGCTCGTCGACATCCCGAACCGGGAACACCGGCTCGACGCCGCCATTAAATCGGCGCAGGCCGATTACGATCTGATCATCATCGATTGCCCGCCATCGCTCGGGTTGCTCACGGTCAACTCCCTCACCGCCGCTGATCTCGTGATCGTGCCGATCCAGTGCGAGTTTCTGGCGCTCGAAGGCGTCGGTCAGCTGATCACGACGATCGATCTCGTCAAGCAGCGGCTCAATCCGTCGCTCGATATCATCGGCATTTTGATGACGATGTTCGATGGGCGGACCCGCCTGTCGCAAATGGTTGTCGACGAGGTCCGGTCCTTTTTTCCGCATCGCATTTTTGACGCCTATATCCCCAGATCGGTGCGGTTGGCTGAGGCGCCGAGCTACGGTCAATCGATCATCGAGTACGACCGCTCGTCGCGCGGCGCGGACGCCTATACCGCCGTCACCGCCGAACTGCTCCAACGACTGGGGTTATCCGAAACATCCTCTCAACCGGAATCGAAGTTGTTTGAACGGGCGCCCGAAGCGGCGCTCGCCGTTGTGAATCCTGGAACAGGTTCGAACCAGACGCCGCAGGAGGGCGAAATACTATGACGATCACCGGAAAGATTCGCACGGAGAGCAGCACGAACGGGCGTACCGAACATCTGGCTGAATCGCGTGAAGTTCCCGCAATGCGATCCGATAAATTCACCGGCATTGGATTGACATTTGATGACGTGCTGCTGATTCCGGCGGCTTCGTCGGTGTTGCCAACCCAGGTAAATACCACCACCCGGCTTGCTGCTGATATCACCCTGCATATTCCGATTCTCTCCTCGGCGATGGATACGGTCACTGAAGGCCGGATGGCGATCGCCCTGGCGCGGGAGGGAGGTCTCGGTGTCATTCACCGCAATCTCTCGATTGAAGATCAGGTCGCGGAAGTTGATAAGGTCAAGCGCTCGGAATCGGGCATGATCGTCGAGCCGGTGACGCTGCCGCCTGATGCGCCGGTTTCGCAGGCGCTGTCGGTGATGGAGCACTATCACATCTCCGGCGTGCCGATCACCGATGAAGAAGGGCGGCTCGTCGGCATCCTGACCAACCGCGATCTTCGCTTTGTTGACGACAGCAGCCAGCCGATCAGCAATGTGATGACGAAAGAAAATCTCATCACCGCGCCGGCCGGAACCACGCTCGATGACGCCAGCCTGATCTTGCACCGTCACCGGGTCGAAAAGCTTCCGGTCGTGGATGAGCATGGCATTCTCACTGGTTTGATTACGGTCAAAGACATTCAAAAGAAGATCCAGTATCCGAACGCCACGAAAGACTCCCGGGGACGGTTGCGAGTTGCGGCGGCGATCGGCGTCGGCGCCGATGCCACAGAGCGTGCGCAGGCGCTGGCCGATAAGGGCGTCGATCTACTCATCGTCGACACCGCTCACGGTCAACACGTCGACGTGCTGGCGATGGTGACGAAACTCAAGAAGCTGCTCAATGTGCCGATTCTCGGCGGAAACGTCGCGACCGGGGCCGCAACCGAAGCGCTGATCAACGCGGGCGCGGACGGTGTGAAGGTTGGCGTTGGACCTGGTTCGATCTGTACGACGCGGGTTGTTTCCGGCACCGGCGTTCCGCAAATCACGGCCATCTACGAGTGCGCGAAAGCGGCGGCGAAGTATGGCATTCCAGTTATCGGCGACGGCGGCGTCCAGTTTTCCGGCGACATCGCCAAAGCGATCGCGGCCGGAGCGGACGCCGTTATGCTCGGCAGCTTGCTGGCTGGCGTCGATGAAAGTCCGGGCGAGGTCGTGCTCTTCCAGGGCGAGCGCTATAAGGAATATCGCGGCATGGGCTCGCTTGGCGCGATGAAGGGTCGGTCGTTCTCGAAGGACCGCTACTTCCAGGAAGGGGTCAACGCCCTGCAAAAGCTGGTGCCGGAAGGGATCGAGGGCCGGGTCGCCTACAAAGGACCACTTTCGAACTTGATCTACCAGCTCGTGGGCGGTCTCCGCTCGGCGATGGGCTACGTTGGGGCTGCGAATATCGACGCGCTGAAGAACGACACGCAATTCGTCCAGATCACTGCCGCCGGATTGCGCGAGAGTCATCCGCACGATGTCGTGATCACCAAGGAAGCGCCGAACTACCGGGTCAGCAATTAGAATGGTCATAAGTTGACCAGGGAGCTTGAGCGCAAGGAAAGTCGGCGATGGTAGCTGATTCTCGAATGATGACCGCATTCGAATATGAGTTGTTGCCGGAGACGGATGCCCCAACCGAACTGATCGACGGAGAGTTGATTGTGTCTGCGGAACCAACGCCTCGACACCAGTTGGTTGCGTCCCGGCTTCAGCGAGCGCTTGGTAACTACGCCGAGTGCCCGAAGTCTCGGCGAGTGGTTTCAACCGCTCAATCTCTTGGATTTCTCCATACAACGTGTTTAGCCCTGATCTGCTCTTTTTTGATGCCGATCGAATGCCTGAACTCGATCAAGCGTCGGTAACAGAGCTTCCGCAGATTGTGCTGGAGATTCTTTCACCGGCATCTCGAACCCACGATCAAATCCGAAAGCGATCCGCGTACGCGGATCGTCGGATTCCCGAGTATTGGATCATCGATCCCGTTGCCCGGACGCTTACAGTCAATATTCGAGACGATCGCGGTGTATATATCGATGTCCAGATGTTGAGCAAGAGGATTCCTGCGGGAGTCTTTGAAGGATCACCACTTGATCTCGAATGGATTTTTGGAGACAAGAACTCGCGAGAGATCTAGCCGAGCTCCGGACTCCGAGGCGACCTTACGCGCCGGGTCGGCCATTTAGGCCACCCAGTACCAGTTCACGAATTGCATGGTGAGCAGAACCAGCATCACCGCGCTGAGGCTGCCGAGGATGAAGCGGGTCAACCGGTCGTTGAGCAGCGTCGCCAGAACGATTGCCAGTGGAAAGAGCAACAGGGCGAAGCGTGGCATGTGATCGAATGGGTCCAGCGCCGGGGTGCGGATCAGCGCGAGCAAGAGCATCGTGACCACGTATGCATTCATCCAGAGCGGCAGGCGAAACAAGCCGACGCCAGCCAGCAGCAAGCACCCTACTGTCACGATCAAGCCGAGGGCGCCGCTCATCGCTGCTTCTCGACGCCATCCAGGCGAAGTCACCAGCTTCCAGGATGGGTGATTGATCGCGTCGATCGCCCATTGCCACCGAACTCCCGGATTAAATTGACTGAAGCGATTGCTGACGAGAATGATGTTTCGACTGCAGCCGCGAATCGCGCAATCGAAGGTGGACCAGATCGGCTCGTGATCGCGCAGTTGCATCCGTTGCGTGCGCAGCTCGATTTGCCAGGTCATGCCGGAGCGGTTTAGTCCCCTCAGGCGAATAGCCGGTCCAAGCAGCGGCAGAAAAAGGAACAACGAAGAGAGAAGTTGCCTTCGCGGGCGAACGCGCATCTGGTCGATAAAGATGATGACCATCGGCACGATCAGCAGCACGCCCTGAGACCGAGTGAGGGATGCGAGGAGTCCCAATACTCCGGCGATTACCCAGTGACCGCGTTTGCATGCGAGCAGGCAGACGGCGACGAAAAAGAGAAAAACCGCCTCGGGATAAAGCGCATGGAAAAAGAATGAGGTCGGGAAGAGCACCAGACACCAGAGCGCTCGCCGCACGATAGCGATATCGAAATCGATCAGCATCAGGTTATAAAGTGCGATCAATGCCCCGGCGAGACAGATGTTGACGAACGCGAACCCCATCACCTCAGGCTGGATGCCGGTTAGGCGAGATCCATCTCGCATCACCCAGGAGAGCAACGGCCAGAGCGCATCTCCCGCGTCGCCGAATTGCTCCATCGACGAGCCGAGCCTGAACGTGCTCGAATAGCGGGCGGAATAGCCGAACCAGATTCCATCCCAGCGCGTGAACGGGAGGATAAGCGCCGATATTGATTCGTGCCCTGGAAGCTGATAGCCGACGCGAGCCTTCGATGATTCGTAGGTGGTCGAGACCGAGCCATATCGCAGGGCCAGGCTCCCGATCGCCTGGATGATGATGAAATGGATCGCAAAAACCAGCGTCGGGAACAGGATCAGGTGCGTTGCGAGCGCGTCATACCATCCCGCGGCCACGAAGCGGGATGTCGACGGAGTCGCCACGATCTGGGCAGGAAGCTGATCCTGTCCGGTGGCGAGAGGAATGCCGCTCATAGGCCAGTCCTTGCGGACTTGCTTACGTCGTCGCGCGGTGTATACACGTTATGACACCCAATAGGAATTTGCAAACTGGATTGTCAATGCGACGAGCAGGATGAGACTGACGCTTCCCGCCAGAATCCGGACGATCCGGTCTTCCAGCAGCAACGCCAGGACGACCGCGAGTGGAAACAGCAGCAATGCAAAGCGGGCCATGCCGCCGAAGGGATTGTCGATTGGGGTCCGGATGAGCGCCACGATGAGCAGCGTGAGCAGATAGACATTCATCCAGAGCGGCAGTTTGGTCAGTCCAACGATCACGAGCAGCAAACAGCCGAGGGCCACAACGACATCGAGCGAGGTGCTCGCCGCGGCCTGCCGCCGCCACCCCGACGAGGCGATGAGTTGCCAGGATGGATGCTCGATAAGCTGCATGAACCAGCGCCAGCTCGCTTCGGGCAATGCGGCGCGAATCCAGGATTGATGCACGGTGATGTCCGAGGTGCAAGAGCGAATCGCGCACGGAATCGATTGCCAGGGTGCGCCGCCATAATCGAGTTGCTGCTGTTGAAGGTGCGTCATCGAGCGTAAGGAGTACCCCGCCTGATGCCACTTCCAGCCATAGACCAACGGCCCGATGAGCGGCAAGAACACAAAGAGGATTCCGGGAAGCCAGCGCCGGCGATCGCGCCTGATGGCGTCGATGAAGATGACAAGCATCGGAAGGATCAACAGGACGCCGTGGGATCGCATCAACGCGGCCAGCAGGGCAACGATTCCCGCGAGCAGCCACTGGTTCTTTCGCGCCGCCAGCAGCGCAGCGACAACGAGGAGCAAAAATGGTGCTTCGGTGTAGACGGCATGAAAGAAGAAGGATGTTGGGAAAAGCACCAGGCACCAGAGCGCTCGCCGGGCAATCCCGATGCTGAAGTCTTGCAGGATCAGGTGATAGAGGACGATGAGCGCGCCGGCAAAGCAGCAGTTGACCAGGAAAAAGCCGGTGACTTCGGGAGAAAGCCCCGTGAGCACCGACAGGCTCCGGATCATCCAGGGAAGCAGGGGCCAGAATGTATCTGCCGTGCTGCCGAAGCGATCCATTTGATCGAGTGTTCCGTACCGGAATCCCGATCTGGCGGAATAGCTGAACCAGTAGCTGTCCCACTGGATGAACGGCGCAACGATATTGGTCCAGGCGCCGTCAAGTGTCGAAACGAAACCCTGCCGGGCTCGGACGCTTTCATACGTCCTCGACGACGAACCGAAGCGGACCGCCAGCATCGCCACCAATTGGACGATGACGAAGTGAATGGCGAAGACAACGGAGGGAAAGACGACGGTCCGAGCCGAGAGCGCATCATACCAGCCGTTGGGACGCGATTCCGAACGGAATGCCAGGGAGGTCGCCATATCTCCACCCGGCGAATGCCCCGGGTGTATCACTGGAAGGCCGCTCATAAGCCTGTCCTTCAGGACGAGCTTACGTCGTCGCGCGGTAGCCATAGCTTATGTCACCCAATACCAATTAGCAAATTGGATCGTGAGGACTGCAAGCAGGGTGAGGCTGATGCTTCCAACAATGATCCTGGTCAGCGTGTCCTCAAGCAGCAGCGCCAGCACGATCGCCAGGGGAAACAGCAGCAGCGCAAACCGCGCCATCCCATCGAGCGGGTGCTCGAACGGCATCCGGATCAGCACCACGATCAGCATTGAAAGCGCATACACCTTCATCCATGGCGGAAGTTTCCAGAGTCCGATGACGGTGAGGAGCACGCATCCAACAAACACCAGGAGATCGATGGCTGCCGCTCTGCGAGGCGGACCGTCTCCAATCGAGATCGGTCAACAAGCGCCAAGACGGGTGATTCAAGAGCTGCATTGCCCAACTCCAATCCGGACCAGGGATCACCTGGCGGAAATGGCTTGTCGGAAACGATCGCGCTCATACGAGCAATCGCGAAACGCGCAACCAATGCCTTTCCAGGGCGGGCTGCCGATTTCAAGGCGATTGCGTTGAATGCGGACGATCGCGTTCCAGTCGAAGCCAGCTCCGTTCCACTGCCGGCCGTAGAACCAAGGACCAGCCAAAGGAAGCAGCAGAATCGCGATTTTTGGTGACCACCGCTCCCGTCCCTGTTTGACCTGATCCCAGTAGATCGCAAGCAACGGCAGGATCAAGATCAATCCATGCGAGCGCAGCGTGGCCGCCAACAAGCAGGCAATCGCGGCGGCGAACCAGCGGTTGTTGCGGGCGGCGAGAAACGCCAGCGCCGCGAAACAGAGAAACGGCGCCTCTGTATAGATGGCGTGGAAATAGAACGAGGTGGGGAGCAATACAAGGCACCAAAGCGAGCGACGCGCGATGCGTGGCGTGAACTCATTAGAGATCAAGCGGTAGAGCGCGATCAGCGCGACGGCGAAGCAGAGATTGACGAAGAGAAACCCAACAACTGCCGGCGCCAACCGGTGAAGCGCGCCCCGGACTGAATTACCCAGGGCAAGGAGCGGCCACAGCGTGTCCTGGGTTCCACCGAATCGCGGCATCTCTTCGGTCTGGACTGGTTTTCCGAATGTGATAGATGTACCAGAGACCATCCCACCGGCTCATCGGGACGACGACGTCGGTCCAGGCGCCATGAATCGTCAGAATGAATCCGTTTCGAGCGTGCTTCATGTCATAGGCCCGGGTAGCGCGGCCGTATTTGAACGCAAGCGTCGCAACAAGCTGGACAATGAAGAAATGGATTGCGAAAACGAACAGGGGGAAATAGAGCCAGTGAGTCGAAAGCGCGCCAAGCCGCGACCTCGTTCGCGCGGTCGTGCGAATCGTCGTTGCGGGAAGCGAGCTTTGCCCCGCATCCTGTCCGGTGAGCGTTGAGCCGCTCATAAGCAGTCCTTCCGGACCTGCCTACGTCGTCGCGCGGTTGTGTCACATTAGCGCGATGCGAGCGGAACGCGCATCCGGAAATGTACCTACTTAGGAAATCAGGAAACCCAGTACCAGTTTGCGAACTGCATGGTGAGCAGGACGAGGAGGATGACCGATATACCACTGGCGATGATCCGCGTCCAGGTTCCCTTGAGCAACATGGCGAGCACAATAAAAAGCGGGAACAGGACGATGCCAAAACGCGGCATGCTCATCAGTGGGTGGACGCTCGATGGTTGAAAGAGCGGCACGATCAGCGGCGGCCAGACAAATGCGCTCATCCAGAGTGGCAGCTTGAAGAGCCCAACGATTGCCAGACCGATGAAGAGCAGCGTGGAGACAAGCTCGAGCGTATCGCCACGAGCGACGGCGTCACGCCAGTTCGCGAATGCTGGATGGACGATGCCGGCGGGCCACGACGTACCAGCAATGAGATTCCATGACGGGTGCTTGATGAGTTCGTGCAGCCACGTCCAATCGTCGCCTCGCGCCAGGTACGGAGTCTTCTTGTTATACGCATCGACGATCAGCGTGCATCCGCGCGTGGCGCACTCGAACGTTTTCCAGGGCATCGCGCTGGCGCGATTCCACTGGCCCTGCACATCAATGAATGCGCGCCATGAATAGCCGTTCTTTTCCAGACGCCAGCCGAAGATGATCGGTCCGAGCAACGGCAACGCGGCGAGGAAGATATTCGGGAACCATTTGCGGATGTTGAACTTATATTGGTTGAGAAAGAGCACCGCCATTGGCGCCAGCAGCATGATCCCTTGCGAGCGCGTCAACGCCGCCAGCAATCCAACAACTCCTGCCGCTCCCCATTGCCCTTTGCGCGCGCAGAGGAGACAGAGGGCCGCGAAGAGCAGGAATGGCGCTTCGGTGTAGACGGCGGTGAAGAAGAGCGACGTTGGAAAGAGGGCAAGACCCCAGAGCGTTCGCCGGGCAACGCGTTGCTGAAGTCGATTGGAATCAGTTGATACAGAACGATTAGCGCGGCCAGAAAGCAGAGATTGACGAAGAGATAGCCGACCACTTCGTATTCAAGCCCGGTCGCATCATGCCCATAGCGCATGACCCAGGGAAGAAGTGGCCAAAAGGCGGCGTTGGCGTCGCCGAAGCTATAGAGATGCTCGGCGATCTGCTTGTACCAGAGACCATCCCAGAGCCGGAGTGGGCCGACAAAGTTCGCCCAGAAGCCGGACATATCCTTGGGCGGACCGAGCGATGATTCGTAGGGTCCCGAGGATTTAGCGGATGTGGCATAAACGTAGGCAACAGTCGCCGCCACCTGCACAATCAGGAAATGGACCAGGAACACCAGCGTGGGAAAGAGGAAGCGATGCGCGGCGATGGTGTTGTAGAACCCGGCGATTCCTGACCCGCTGGCAGGTTGCTGCTTGACCGTGACCGGTTCCGTTTGTTGGGAGGCAGCGCCCGGGCGGGCGGCGAATGCATGACTCATGCGGCCAAGAATAGGGGGATTACGCCGGTGATGCTACCCCCGAGCTGTTTCAATCATCACCCGGATGGGCGGTAGAATCAGTTTCATTGACGGCGACATGTGCAAGGGAGTGCGCGCAATGGATCTCGGACTCAAGGGAAAAGTGGCGATCGTAGCTGCATCGAGCAAGGGATTGGGCAGGGCGGTCGCTGCGACGCTGGCTCGCGAAGGCGCGCTGGTGACGATCAACGGCCGAGAGGCGGCAACGCTCAAGGCAACGGGCGATGCGATTCGCGCCGAAACGGGCGCCGACCTTCTGGAAATCGTCGGCGACATGCGCAACCCCGAAGATATCCAGCGACTGGTCGATGAAACCGTGGCGAAGCGGGGCGGCCTCGACATCATGATCTGCAACGCCGGTGGCCCACCGGCAGGAACGTTCGAGAGCTTTCCCGACGATCAAGCCTGGCTTGACGCGGTGAATCTCAATTTGATGAGCACGCTGCGTCTTTCCCGCGCCGCCATTCATCACATGAAAGCGGGCGGTGGCGGCAGCATCACCAATATCGTCTCCACGTCGGTGAAGCAGCCGATCCCGAATCTGGTCCTTTCGAACACCGCCCGGACCGGTGTGATCGGTCTGGCGAAATCGCTGGCGCTGGAATACGCGTCGCAGAATATCCGGGTGAACAGCGTTTGTCCCGGTACGACGCGAACGGATCGCATCCTCAATCTCTCCAAACTTCAGGCCGAAGGGACCGGCAAATCGGTTGACGACGTTCTTGCCGAGAGTGCGAAGGCGATTCCGATGGGACGGATTGGCGAGCCGCAGGAATTCGCCAACGTCGTCGCGTTCATTGCTTCACCCGCGGCGTCCTATGTGACGGGTGTGACGATCACGGTCGACGGCGGCTCGACCAAGTCGACGATGTAACCGGATGGCGCTACAAGAGGATCGGGTCGAATCGATCGACGGGCGCTCGGCGCTCGGCGAGTTGTTGGGGTCGTTTCGCACGGCTCGCGGCTGGTCGCAGGGCCGGCTTGCCCAGCAAGCCCAGTTGGACCCCAGCTTCGTCTCACGATTGGAAGCCGGCACGCGCGCGCCGGAGCGGGAAACGGTCAACCGGCTGGCGGACGCGCTCGTGCTGCCGATCGCGGACCGCGACCGCCTGATGGCGGCGGCGGGATTCCGCTCGATCACGCTCGACGATCCGCTTGATTTCCGAACTGGCGATTGCTGCTCGCCGATCCTGGATTGCCGGAGTCGGTGAGCGGCGATCTTCGCGCGGTGATCAGGATGGCGATCTCATATGCGCGAAACTCGCGCGATCAACGATAAGGTGGGCGCAGATGTGGGATATCCCCGACGTCATCAATCTCAGTTCAGGGCGGGTGGCGTTGGGTCCCCTGCGGGAAGATTTCGCTCCCCTCTACAACCGGTGGCGTAACGATTTCTGGGCGCAGCGGACCTATGGATTCCCGATTCGCCCCGTCTCACTTGAAATGACGCTGGAAGATATTCAGGGGTATGCCCGTTCGCCTGACTGCCATTGGTTCACCATCTACAAGCGGGACAGCTGGCAGCCAATCGGCATGACCGATCTCCAGAATATCCAGCTCGACCATCGCACCGCAGAATTCGGTATCGGCATTCTCGAGCCATCGATGCGAGGACAGGGCTACGGCACCGAAGCAACGAAGCTGATGCTCTTCTATGGCTTTCGCCTACTCGGATTACACAGCATTTTTCTGACCGTCGACGGCGCCAATCCCGGCGGTCAGCGCGCCTACGAAAAGGCGGGCTTTCAACACGCAGGCCGATACCGTGAAGCGATCATGGTCGACGCCAAGTACTACGATCTGATCCATATGGACATCCTCGCCAGCGAATTCACCGATCCGGACGGCATTATTTGGGGAATGCCGGAGTCGTAGGTCTGTGAAAACGATCAACGCTTGAACTTCCCGGCCATCACAGCCCGATTGCGCTTTCTCACAACTCACTCTTCTGATTTCAGGCCGGTCGTTGTCACGTCCTCGATGCGGCTGCAGCCGTCGGCGTCTTCGACGATGCGCCAGACGCGGCTGAAGATCGGTGAGGTGCGGACATCATCGACGTGGCTGATGACGAACATCTGCTTGAACGACGGTGTCTGCTCGGAGAGTTGACCGAGCAGATCGAGCAGTTGCGCACGCCGTTCGCGGTCGAGTGCGCCGAATGCTTCATCCAGCACGAGAAACGACGGTGGATTCGCGGCGGCGCTGCCGATGACCTGAGACAGCGCCAACCGAGCGCAGAGCGAAACGATGTCGCGCTCACCGCCGGAGAACTCCGCAAGTGGGAATTTCTCCTCGAAGCCGTCGTAGATATCGATGCCATAGTTTTCATCGAAGTCGACGCGGTCATATTTGCCGTCGGTCACCAGTCCAAGCAGTTCACTGGTCTGCTCGGCCAGACGTGGCCCGATGCGAGAAGCGACGAATTGATCGAACGCGGCGAATTCCCGGTACATCCGGTCGAGCAGATCGGCCTCACGCCGGCAACGAAGCGACTCCTCGAAAAGATCGGCGAGCCGCGCTTTTTCCTTTTTCAATCCGCTCACGTCGGTTCGCCGATCCCGCAGCGCGGTCTGGGCCAGATGCAGTGCCGTCATTGCCTCGCGATCCCGCTGGGTGGCGGCAGTGACCGATTCCCGGGCGGTAACAACTTCCGAAGCATCGAATCCGAATGCTTTCCGAGCGTCGTGCACTTGAGCGCGCGCCTGCGTGCTGGCTTCGATTTCCGATGTAAGTGACGAGTGGCGCTGCTTCAACTCAGGGATGCGGGCGAGACCGAGGTCGATCTCGGTAATCGCTGCAGCCGCGTGATGTGCTTCTTCCAGGAGCGCTTCCGCCGCTCGATGAGCGGATTCGTCATAGTTGGTTTGGCCAAGGTCGTTCAGCGACGAGCGAATGCCCTCCGCGGTCTGATTGCACTGGGCAATATGCGCTCGACGCTGTTCGAGTCCACGCATGGCCTGCGTAATCGCCGTGAGGTCCCTGGCGCGCGCAGCGGCGGCGTCGACCTCCGCCTTCGATGGAAGAGTTGTGAGACCCAACGATGAAAGGAGCGACTTGACGTCTTCGTCGAGAATCCGTACTTCCGTTGATTTGTCACGGACGAACTGATGCCCGTTTTCGAGGCGCGAGCGTGTTGTCTGCAATCAGCTGTTGACGCTCGTGGATTTTCGCCCGCATGGCGGTGGCGTCGTCGATCGCCTTGCGCGCTTGATTCGCCTCGCGATCGCGTTTCGTCGCCAGTTCATTCCAGCTCGCGATCTGGCTGTTCAGCGTCGAAAATCACCTGATCTGCATCGCCGGGCTCGATGTCGCGGCCGCAGGTAGGGCAATGATCGCCGAACTGCTTGCCTTGCAGACTCTTGAGCAGCGGAACAAGCTGCTGTCCGGAGGCGCGCGCCTGCTTGGCCTCACTCGTGGCGTTTGCTTCGAGTTGGCGCGCCGTTTCGAGTTCCGCTTCAGTCTGAGCAAGTGCCGGATCGAGCGACTCATCCGAGAGCAGCGATTCGAGTTGTTGCTCAATTTTGGTGAGCGCCAGCTCGTACTTTTTGAGCTCCTGCGCCGCACGGTCCAGATCGGCATTCCGCTGGAGACTGCGCCCAAGCGCGTGCGCCTCTTCTCGGATGGCGACCGCGTCGATCGTGCCACCGACTTCGATCAAGAGATCGATCGCATCGATTGGCTCCAGCTCGATATCCCATTTCCAATCAGCGAGAACAGGCGTCTGGCTGTCGCGGACCAGTCCCGTTGCGGCTTCGATAGCCGTCGAGAGTTCTTTGCCGGTGGCCTCTTGCCTGGCGAGGAGATCGTTGCGCCGATTGCGTCGCTGCAGTTCTTCTCGCCATTTTTCAACCGACTGTTGCCGGTTAGGAGCATCGGCGGCAATCGGGGCAAGGTGTTCACGGCGCGCGTGTTCGCCATCGAGGCGAGTGAGCTCGCGCACGATACCGGCATGCTCGGTCTGGAGCTTGCCGGCAACTCCGTCGATCTGACTGATCTGGTCGGCGAATTGCCGGTCCTGTTGCTCCCGGGTTCGGACGGCATCCGCTCGTTCGTTCGCCTGCTGGAGCAAGTGCTGGGCGGCGGCGTAGCCCGCATCGAAGGATGCCACCTGTGCGGACGCCAATTCCGCCTGTTCTTCCGCCCTGGATAGTTCAGCGTCGAAATCGATGCCGCGCTGCTCCTGTTCGACCTGAGCCGCCAATCCTTCCGCACGATTGACCATCCTGGAACGCTCAAGCCCGATTGATTCCTGCGCGATCCGGACCGACTCAACGCCAAGCAAACGGCCAACCATGATCCGGCGCTCGGTGGCGCGGAGCGAGCCGAAAAAGGTCAGCTCTTTCTGCCGGGTGAAAAAGGTTGAAACAAAGGCGTCGTGTCGAAGACCGATCAATTGCTCGGCGACGAATGCGCGGACTGGGGCTGAACCGGTCGCCAGAATCTGCTCAGGTTGATCGTCGCGCCAGACCTGCGCCTGCATCGTTTTGCCGCGCAACCGTCGTTCGATCACGTAGCGGCGACCATCATTCGGGTGCTCAAGCGTCACCTGGACTAGTGGCTTGCCTTCACGCCCGCGCGGAAAGACATCGGCATTGGAGATTGCGCGGGGACCGTAGAGACACCACTCGATCGCCTCGAACAGCGTCGTCTTGCCCGAGCCGTTCGCTCCGACAATCCCGATGACTCCCTGGCTGTCGGGAGTGACCACGTGTTCGCCGGCGAATTGCTTGTAATCCTGAATGCGCAGCTCGGCGAGGATCATTTGTCGTCCTCCGCCATCGCCTGGTTCACCTGATCGTTCGCGCTCGTGATCGCCGCCATGCCACGTTGCCGGAAGGCATCCGAAAAGACCTGGTCGTAGACGCCCGTCGTCGTTCGCTCATCGACAAATTCGCCGAAGAGCGTTTGACACGTCGGTGACCGCGCCATCGAGCGGCACCCGCTCTCCTATGTTCGCGATCAGATCACCACGGGTATAGCAATCGATCGACCAGACGCGCCCTTCGAGTTCTCTGCGGACGAGATGCTCGACCTCCCGCCG
>CAWDSC010000013.1:0-52907 GCA_963804925.1 uncultured Chloroflexia bacterium | reverse complement strand
ACCGAGCGGCGACATTCGATCGCCGCGCGACAGCGACGCCCGACTGAACCCAGGCGACAGCCAGTGCCCACCGACAGCAACCCCCGCTCGAACAGTGACATCAACAGCCACTGAGACCGAGACAGCAATTGCCACCGACTGCGACAGCCGCCGGACGGCCACTGCCACCGAACAGCGATGACCAGTTCCCAGGCGACGACGATCGCTACGAGAAACAGCCACTGCCACCGAGACTCCGGTCGCCACCAGGACGGCGACAGCGGCTCGACGGCCATCACCACCGACAGCGACGACAATCCCCAACCGAGACAGCCACCGGCACCAACAGCAACAGCCACCACGACGCAACCCTCTGCGACAGCGACGGCAACCGCCGCCGACAGCGACAGTTGAGAGACGGATCTCCCTCTGCAACCCTCGCCAAGCTCAGACCGTTCGCCGACTCCCGCCGCCGATTGCCGCCACGAGTCGATTCGAGACGAGCACGTCTTCGATGAAGTTGACCGACATCGGATGCAGATCTTGGACGCGGTCGCGCAGATCGATACCAGCGACGCAACGATCGCCGTCTACGTCAAACCGCACCAGGCATCTGATCCCCCTTCGTCGATCTTCGGTCGGCAATGGGAGCGTCGTCGCCTCGTACATTCCGGCGGCTGGCGGCGTCGGTGGGGTGCCCAATACGGGTCAGTTCAGGGGTCGGCGCTCGGCCGTCTGCCTGGAACTTCGTGATCCTCGCGCTCTTGGCCGCCGAATTGTTGTGGCCGTGCTGGCACTCCGGTTGTCGAGGCCTCGACCGCCGCAAGGCGACTAGAGACCTATACGACGCGGTCGATCGTCGAAACAATTGGGCAAATCGATCGTTATGTTTGCCCTCGGTCTGCCCACCGGCCGTGAAGGTGATACCGGCTCAGGCATCGCGATTGATGACGTCGGGAAAACTCCATGAGCCAGTTTGCCAACCTCATCAGCTGGCACGCTATTTCCCAGAGCTGCAACTCTGCACGGTCGGCTCACGTAGGTTCCGAACTCCGACAGCGAAAAGCGTACAGACGCAATTTCGGTGCCCGAACTGGCTTTTGCTACTTCCACCCCCGATGCTATTTCCATCGCCATCGAAGTTATGCAGCAAGAGCCACCGATGCCGAGCAGAATTGAGAGCACGCAGCACGTCACGAGGAGCCGTCGCCGTTTACCTTGTTCATGTTTCCTTTCCTCGACGTCCCGGCCTCATCTCCCACATCGGTGACGCCCAACCCCGATCGTGGATCCGATCCACTCCCGGTCACGATTCGCGACTAGTTGCGCGATCCCTGGTCGTCATCGACAATTACTGACCACTGAGCGACGCCTCCACCATTGCTTCTCCGAAGAGAAAGCGATCAGCAGCAGGAAGATCGCCCATGTTCGCCGCCGACCAGCGGATGGCGTTGTTGGTGGAGTTCTGGCCCTGAAAGACCAGGCCGACCGAGAGCACCTGCATGTCGGTCTCGTGACGGTCAGCGCCAGGAACTCGTCCACGGTCGAGGGTCAGGACCCGAAGGCGGCGACCAGCAGGCCAGCGGCAGGTCGATATCCCAGATCAGATCTGGAACAGATTGGCGCCTGAAAGCTCCGACCACTTCGTGGAAATAACAAGGAAGTCCCAAGAAATACTGCCGGATCAGGAAGACGCCGAACAAGCTGAAGAGCAGCGGCACGATCAGCCCCTGGTAGGAATCGAACCTCCTCGTAGATCACGCCCAGCTGCCGCATGATGATGAATCTCGGCACGATCAGCACCTGATCGGGCACCATCAGCCCTGCGAGGAGAATGAAAAAGACCACGTCCCGTCCCGGAAAGCGCAACTGGCGAAAAGGCGAACGCCGCCAGCGACGCGATCATCACCTGGCCCACGGTCCGGGCGATGGTGACGATTACCGAATTCATATAAAAGCGGAGAAATGGGGCGGTGTCGAAGACCTTCGGTAGTTGTCCCAGCGGAATTCACTGGGGATCAGGCTCGGTTTGACCTGGAAGAGGTCGCTGAACGGCTTGAGCGATGTGGAGATCGACCAGATGAACGGAAACATGAAGAGCAGCCCGATGGTGAGCAGCACCATGTGCAACCCCACCCGGAACAGCTTGTGCGACAGGGAGCGGTTGTTCATGTGTAGTTCACCCACCGTCGCTGCAACCGGAACTGGATCAACGTAAAGCCCAGGATCATCGCGAGCAGCACCCAGGCCACCGTGATCGCATAGCCCATCCGGAAGTTACGGAAGCCTTCTTCATCGATGTAATCGACCACCGTCGGCAGCCCATTGGATTGCCCGATTCTGGTCATCACATAGACGAGATCGAAGACCTGGAGCGAGAAAATCACCCCGATCACCGAAAGGAAAAAGGTGGTGGGAGTCAGCAGCGGCAGGGTGATATCCCGGAACTGCTGCCAGGAGCCGGCGCCGTCCAGCGCGGCGGCTCCATAAAAATCCTTCGGAATCGCCTGCAACCCGGCCAGGAAAATGATCATGTCGTAGCCGACCCCGCTCCAGAGCAGCACGATGACGACAGCGGCGACCGCCGTTTTTGGCTGGGAAAGCCATTCAGGTTGCGGCAGGCCGAACCGGCCAAGCAGACTGTTGATGGGGCCGAAGGCGGGATCGTAGAGCCACTTCCAGATCGTGCCGATCGCGACCGGCATGGTGAGCACCGGCATGAAAAGAGGATCCGGTAAAAGGTGCGAAACCGGATATTGGAGTTGAGCGCGATCGCCAGCCCGAGCGAGAAAACCAGCCGCAAAATGACATTCGGGATCGCGATCGCCAGCGTGTTCCACAACGCCGTGCGGAACTCGGGATCGTGGAGGATGGTCCGGTAGTTGTCCAGACCGGTCCAGATCGGCGACGAGAGCATGTCCCAGGAGGTAAAACTGAGGAAGAACGAGGCACCGAGGGCGATGAGGAAAAAGACAGAAAACCCGATCATCATCGGGGCGATCAGGAGATAGCCCCAGCGTGCTTCGTCTCGCGCCATCTGTCCGCGTCGAGCCAGGCGCGGCTTCCGCTGGCTGGCTGATGACAGTTCCGCAACTTTCATGACAGTTCCCACAACGGGCCATCCCCGGATGTGGGGATGGCCCGCCGCTTTATCAATCCGATTGATTTAGAGAACGGCGTTCGCCGCTTTCGCCGCTTCGACGCAGATCTGGTCGGCCGGAATATCGCCGCTCCAACCTTTGATCACCACTTTCTGGATCTCGATCTGCCATTCGAACCCGACCTCGGGATCCGGCACCTGCTGCGAGTATTCCACCGCATCGAGGAAGACCTGGAGGTTCATGTCGGGCACGGCCGCCAGCCACGCTTCCTGCATGCCATTCATCGACGGGATGGTGGCGCCTGAATCTCCAAGCACCTTCGCGGCCTCTTCCCCCGCCATCCACTTGACGAACTCCTTGGCGCGCATCCTGGCTCTTGCTGCCGGTCCAGATGACATTGGCCAGGCCGTGGATCGCGGTCGCCCGCTTCTTGCCCTGAGGCAGCGGCGCGACATCGAGGTTGGCATCGGCTTTGCCGTAGGTGCCGGCGCGGAACGAGCCGCCGGTCATCATCGCCACCTGACCAGCCGGGAAGAGTGTATCGGCCACAGCATTCGACTGCTGGATCGCAATCGAAGGGGTAAGCTCATCGGTGAAGAAACCGGTCAGGTACTCGAATGCCTCGCAGGCGGCTGGCTCGTCGACCAGGCTGACGGTACGGTCGTCGTTCAGCAATCGCCCCTCGTTTTGCCAGATGAAGTTGTAGTAGTTCTCCTGCCAGCTGGTCTGCATGCCAGCGCCCCAGATGCCTTTATCCTTATTGGTCAGCTTTTCAGCATTGGCGCGAAAATCATCCCAGGTCCAGGCGTCGGTCGGGTAATCAACCCCGGCGGCGTCGAACAGATCCTTGTTGTAGAAGAGGGCAATGGTGTCGAAATCGCGCGGCAATCCGTACTGAACATCCTTGTAGGAGTACATCTCGACCAGCGGCGCCGGGAAGACGCTCGTGTCGATGCCGCCGGCGCCGATGAGGTCATCGATCGGCACCAGGGCATTCTTCGAGGCATAAACGGGACAGCTGGCTGAGTTGAGCCAGAAGACATCGAAGGCTTCACCGCCCGCTACCGACGTCTGCAGCTTGGTCCAATAACTATCCCAAGGGACGATCTGCGGTTCCACCGAGATGTTCGGGAAGTGCACGTTGAAGGCTTTGATCTGGGCTTCCACTGCCGCCTGTTGAGAGGCGTCCCAGAACCCGTAGGTGATGCTGGCCTCGATGCTGGCGTCCGGTGTCGCCTGGGCTCTGGCTGCGCCGATCCGCGGCAAGCCCGCGAGCGCCAGGGCAGATGCGCCGCCGGCCGCGGCCAGAATTGATCGACGAGAGTGACGGCTCTTCAGTACTGAATCCATGATGGTCTCCCCTTGATGCCTGCGAGGACTCCTCGCCATCGCTTACGCCGGGTCCTAGAGATGTGATCCTACATTAGCTGCTGGAATCTTCGCTATCAAGAAATCAAGAACAGATGCGCGGCCGCGACGTCGTGATGGCGACGCGACCCCTTTCGCATCTCCACCGATCTGCACCCCCGAAATACACCCCCATCTGCACCTTTTGGTTGATCTGAGCGTCATCCAGCGTCCCTAGAGTGTTCCTACGACGATAACGGATTCGTCGAGCAAGGGTAGGGCAATGGACGACATCTATCGGATTCACGTACGCGGGCAGCTCGACGACCACTGGTCGGAGTGGCTTGAAGGGCTGGCGATCCAGCGCCAGGCCGATGCTTCCAGAAAGGGGTCGGCGCCAACTTCCTGGGGTTCAAGCAGGTCGAGGTGATCCAGACGGTCTCCCGCTCTTCGTCTTCGCGATCCTGTTCGGTCTCTCCATGGACTACCACGTCTTCCTGCTGAGCCGGGTCCGCGAGCGGTTCCTGGAGACCGGCGACAACGATGAAGCCGTAGCCTACGGGCTCCGCTCGACCGGCCGCCTGATCACAGGCGCCGCCCTGATCATGGTCGCCGTCTTCAGCGGCTTCGCATTGGGCAAGATGGTGCCGCTGCAGCAACTCGGCTTTGGACTGGGCGTCGCGGTGCTGGTCGACGCCACCATCGTCCGCTGCATCCTGGTCCCGGCCAGCATGCGCCTGCTGGGCAAATGGAACTGGTACCTCCCCAACTTCCTCAGTTGGCTGCCGCAGATCAATCTCGAGTCTGCCACGCCCGTTGAAGCATCTGCCCCGGCGGACTAGCTCTTCGGCTGGATCACGAGTCGAATACGAGCGGCGGGTTCGTGCGAACCCGCCGCTCGTTTGTGCGCTCAGGTGTCGCGTTCCGAGCTATTTTTCGCGGTTGTGCATCGCTCGGTGTCGTCCCGTGGGCCGATTCAATGCGTCGATCGCGGATGGTGCGGGAAATGCCGACGGTGCGGCAGATGTCTCGATCTCGGCTTGTCCCCCGTGGCCTTGAAGCCCTGATCACTACCGGCATTCGTCAGGACCTCGAACGTGATAGAGCAGTGTTCGCCATCCGCCATCGCATGCTCGGCAAACATACCGATCCACCCCGTTCAAGCGAATCAGCACACCTGCCGATGCTGCGCGGCCCTGCCTGCCCTATCGTCTGATCAACGGAACCAAACGACGCGAACGACGGACGACACGGGTGACGACAGGAGGCAAGAGATGGCAACGGCGATTCACACGATCGGGAAACTGGCGGTGGTGCTGGCGGTGACCGTGCTGCTCCTGGGAGGTCTGGCGATCCCGGCCGGAGCGACGCCCCGGAGCCAGGGGGTATCGCAGGCGAACGACTTCGTCCTTGGGTGCACTGCGGCGGGAGGCGACCCCGTCGTGGTCATGGACTCCACTGGCGAGAATTTGACCGTGCTCTGCCGATAGTCAGATGGCACGGTCTCCGTCTGCCAGTTCCTTCCGGTGGCGAAAGACTGCCAGTGGGTGCACCCCGCTGAAGGCGTCGAATCCCTCGCGCAGTAACGGGGCAGGTATCGCCACGAAGTAGCCAACGGAGAACGCGCGAGACGGGACAGGGCAATCCTCGATGCTGAAACGGGTCGTCGACGACCCGTTTCAGCATGCCTTGTTGTGCGCGGATGGAATCTTAACCGCACATTGGTATCCCGAGTCTCCACGCGAGCCGCCATGTTGTACCGGGCCCCTGGGATCTCTTCGGTGTGTTGACAAAGCCGCTGGCTTAACCAAGGGCGGCGAGCAACTCGTGCCGTGTCGGTTGCGGCATGGGTGGCTCGTTTGCGTAGACGCGGAGGGCGCCGTGCGTCGCTGCAACGACGTCCGGATCGGTATAGATCTCCTCCGGCAAGCGGAGCATGCCGAAGTGGGACCAGAGCGCGCGGAAGGCCGTCGGGTCGAATCGCGCCGCCGTGCGCAGCTGGTCCATGTTTATTCGATCAAGCTCGAAAGGCGCTGGGGCCGGCGGAGCCTCGCCGAAAATGGTGTGCCGAAGCATCCCTGTCCGCCTTGCGTCGATCACGGCCTGGTCCTCGTAGAAGGGAGCAATGTGCGTTGCGACGTGTCTGTCGAGCGCCAGTGCCAGTCCTATCGGGTCCCGGTGATTCTCTGCGAGGGCATCGACCAGGTCCACGGCACCCCACAGCGCGAGGCCCAGCCCCCGGCCGAACGTCGCGTTCGTCGTGCAGACGACATCGCCGAGCGCATGAAGGCCTGAAGCTACGGGAACGTTATCGACGACAAGCCGGCGAAGGCTATTCTGCATGGCGCCCATCGGAAAGATGCCGGTGATCGGGTCGAGGAAATCCAGCCAGGGGGCAATGCTCGGCACGGTCCGCAGCACCGCTTCCAGGACACCCGGCCGCGTTAGGGCACGAAAGCGGTGATCCACGCCCAGAGGCAAGACGGCGAGATGCATGACTCCGTTGTCGCAGCCCCAGATACCGGCGGCGAACTCGTCAAGAATCGGAACGATGCGGGTCGTCACGGGGCCGGGCAAGGGAGCGTGCGTACGCAGCCGGTAATGGCGACTGAAGTACGCTATGCCGCACTCTGCACGCCACGTCGCGGTCGGTTGCGCTCCGATTGCTTCGAGCCAGCGGTCGATCGCGGAGCGGCGGCCGCTCGCATCGATCACCAAATCGGCGTCGATCTCCTCTTGATCGGTGCGAAGACCGGTCACCCGCGGTGGCGTGCCTGGCTCGGCCAGCAATCCCACGACCCGCACGCCGTAACGAAGGGTCACGCCGGGTTCGAGAACGACCGCGCGCCGCAACACCCAGTCGACCGTCGAGCGCCGGGTTGCGAGCACGGTCTGGCACTCATCACCGGGTCTCGCCGTCTTGTCGGCGAGCGTGGGAGGCATCTGGGTCGCCAGTGGGGCCTCGGCGACACCGACGTTGAGTAGGGACTGGTAGATGTCGGGCAAGCGCTCTCGCAGAAGCTCGCGGCATTTGGCCATGATGATGTGAGGCTGCACGATTTGCGGTGCGGTTGGACGGAATGCCGTCGCCGCCGCGGACTCGATGTCGGCAGCGGGCTCAAGATGATCCCGCTCAAGGACTAAAACATCATGACCGATCCGTGCGAGCAACAGCGCAGCAAACGAGCCGGCGGCGCTGGCGCCGATGATGGCGATCTTCACTGAGTCGTTCTCCGGCGAGGGGGCAATCCATCCACGATCCTATCATGCTCGATGAGGCTTGAACAGTCTATGTCGAGTTGGCGGCACGGCAGCTGAGATTCTTCCCTTCAGTCAGGATGACGAGGCGACTGGCGGCCAACCCGCCAAGCGCGATCAGCGCAACATCTGGGCGAGCGCTTTGGTCAGACTTCAAGTCGTAACGAGAGGATTCAGAGTCCGGTAGTCTCACCGGACTCCGGATCGCTAACGTCTGCAATCGTTATCAGCGAAACGCTCGAACCATGGCGTTGCTATGATTTCCAGATGGAGTCTCATGCGAACACCACGAATAATCCCACGCTGCTTGTCGTTGCCTATCCTGCGTTGTCGGTCGCTGACCGGGCAAACATTGAGCAAGTCCGGGCGCTGAATCACCCACGGGCATCGGCGATCAACGCGCATTTCACCCTGGTTTTTCCCACCACGCTGCTAAGCCTTGATGCGTTTGCAATGGAGGTCGCCGAGCGGGTCAGCGGTATCGAGTCGATCTCATTCGTTCTGCGCTGCGCCATCCCGTTTCCTGATGCCGAGGCGGGTGCAACGGATGTCTTTCTCGTTCCCGACGAAGGATTTGCCGCGCTCGCTCGTCTCGCTGAGCGCCTGTACAGCGGAATGCTCGCACCCGCTCGGCGCCACGATCTTCCGATGATCCCGCATCTGACGGTCGCCCGCTTCACACGTCCTCACGATGCAGCGGTATTGGCATCCGAGTTGAATGTGACTGATCTTGCGATCCAGGGGTGGATATCGGCGCTCGATCTGGTTGAACGCGGTCCGCAGACGGTGCGATCTGTTGGGCGCATCGACCTCACGTAGCGTGGAAACGGAGGCGAGTCGTGCCTGAAGGTTGGGAATGGGACGAGACGCTCTTTCAGGGCAGCGCTCGGTATTACGTGCAGGGTCGTCCTCCCTATGCGCCTGGTCTGGCTGATCAATTAGCCGAGGCGCTGTCGCTGGATGGAACCAGGCGGCTGCTCGATGTCGGCTGCGGTCCCGGGGTGGTGACGCTCGTGCTGGCGCATCTCTTCGCTGAAGGGATCGGCGTCGACCCGGATGCGGGGATGCTCGCCGAGGCGCAGCGCCGGGCGGAGGTGGCCGGGATCGCCAATCTCCGCTGGGTGCAGGCGCGGGCGGAAGAGCTCCCGCTCGATCTCGGCACGTTTCGGATGGCGAGCTTCGCGCAGTCGTTCCACTGGATGGATCAGCCCTTGGTAGCGGCCATCGTGTTCGACATGCTGGAGACGGGCGGCGCACTCGTCCACATCAGCGAAGTCAAAATGCCGCGAGAGGACCTCATTGCGCTGCCGTTTCCAACGCCGCCCTACGCCGACATTCAACAATTGGTGGAGCGGTATCTGGGTGCTGTGCGGCGCGCTGGTCAGGGACTCCTCCATTATGGAACTCCGGGCGATGAGGCATCGGTGCTGTCCGGGGCCGGATTTCTCGGACCCGAGCGAATCGTCGTGCCAGCGACGGAACCCTTCATTCGCACGATCGATGATGTCGTCGCCTGGGTCTACTCACGTTCAGGCTCTGCCCCACACCTTTTCGACGCTCGCCGCGAGCAATTCGAGACCGAGCTCCGGCAACTGCTCCATGCGGCAGCCCCTGACGGCCAGTTCGCCGACCAACCATCTGACACCGAGGTGTTTATCTGGCGCAAGGGGCAGGATGAGCGATTTCACGTGGGGAGGCTGCCGCGATGCATCGCGGCAGCATCCCCCACATGCAGAACGGATCTGGCGGCGTTGATCACCGTCAACGTATAGGCGTCACGTCTCTCAGTGAGCCGATCATGGTTAGCGCGTCATCGGGAATATCGTCACGACTCCCATCCAGAAGGACTCTGCAGTCGGCGACCGTCTCCGCGCGAGAAACGAACCGGCCAGGCTGCCTGGTGAACGATTCGGCGACGAAGAAGGGCTGCGTCAGGTAGCGCTGGATTCGCGCCGCACGTTGGCGAATGATTTCGTCGCCGGGTGAACGGTCATCATCCGTCAGGCGCGCGGCCTGCTCGAAGAGTTGCCGCACCTCCCGCGCGACCTGAACCTGCGCTTCACCGACGACCGCCGGGTCGAGGAAGCGCGATGACGACCGCAGCGGATCGATCGCCGGATACCGGCCCTGTTCGGCCAGACTCCGCGAAAGCGTCAGCACCGCGTCAAGCTCCGAGGTCGCTGCCTGGAGGAAGTCCGGATCGGCATCGGCGACCGGCAGGTAGATCGCCTCAATGGTCGCCGAGGTTCGGTAATCGACCTGCTGAACGACTTCCACCTCGCTCGCCGTTTCAACAAAGACCAGCATCGAGAGCGATGCCCGCGTTCCGGCGAGTCGATGGATCACTTCCTCGACCACCACCATCTTGCCCGAGCGCATGTCGCCGGTGAGCCCAACCATCCCATTGATGGGCAACGGGCAGAGCAGATCGATGACTTTGATGCCGGTCTCCAGGAGAACGGACTCCGCCACCGGGCGGCGAATCGACGAAATCGCGCGTCCGATCGCCGCGATATCGAGCGGACTCGTGATCGGCCTTGCTGTATCGACCACGCGCATGCCAGGGCGAACGTGAACCGTCGTCTGGTCAGGCGCGGTCACGGCGATGCACCGGATAGCGTCGTCACCGAGACGCTGCGCGACTTGCGCCGTGAGCGTGAAATCGGTCGTGTCATCCGTGATGGTGAGCGCGTTGAGAACCGCAGGCAGGCGATCCGGCGGGAAGCGGGCGTCAATGACAGCCCCCTGAGCGCGGATGATTTCGCCGATCTTCTCCGCGAAGTCATCGGGGAGTCGATGCGGGGTAAGCGCGTCTTTGGCCATGGGAAAATATCCTCCTTGCTTGAGACGGTTCCGGGCAGTGCGCAGCCGGTTGTTGACGGTGCTGACCGGCAGATTCAGGAAGGCGGCAACCTCCCGTTGGGAGCGTTCCTGGAGATAGAAAAGCACCGCGGCTTCTCGTTCCGCGGGCGGAAGGGCGTTGATCGCGGCGAGAAGATCGGCAAGCGCTTCCCGGTCTTCAGCCAGTTGCGCGGGTTCCGGCGTGGTCGCCGCGAGTTCCATGGCCTGGTCGAGGGGAACCTGAGCGACGCGTCGGCGTCGTCGGAGATGCGAGCATTCGAAACGGACAATACCGCGAAGCCACCCTCCGAATCGCTCCGGATGCTCGAGCGTGTGGAGACGAAGATAGGCGGTGAGAAACGCCTGCTGCGCCGCATCCTCAGCGAGGTGCACATCGCCCAGCGCGGCATAGGCGGAGCCGAACGCCATGGCCTGATAGCGCCGCACCAACTCGGTGAAGGCGTCGGCATCACCGGTTTTCGCCGCCGCGATAAGAGCATCCAGATCCACGCTCAAGTCCCTCCATGCGGGGCCATGGAAACGCCCCTCATAGATAACGTGCCATTTGGACTGGCTCTGCTGTAAACAATGAGAGAGACGGAATCGGACAGCAATCATTCCAATCGCACGCACGCGTGAGATTGTCGTCAATTCCTGAAGGGTGTAATGAATCTCCGGAACGGGAAAGACTTAGGGCCACTTGAGCGCGGCGATGATGCCCGACCGGCGTGAGACGATGACCGCCCAAGGGCTGCAAGGAGATAGAAAACTATGACGGGATTCGATGGGCAGATCGTGATTGTGACAGGCGCGGCGTCGGGCCTTGGGTTGGGTATCGCCCGGGCGTTTCATGATGCCGGGGCCAGCGTGGTTATGGGTGATGTGCGGGAGGACGCGCTGGATCAGGCCAGGGCAACGTTCTCCGATCAGGAACGGCTGGCGTTCGTTCCGGTCGACGTGCGCGATGCGGCTGCGGTCGCCAATCTCGTCGCGACGGCGGAGCAGGCGTTTGGCCCACCGTCGGTCATGATTGCGAACGCGGGCATTGTTCCGAACAAATCGGTGCTCAATATGGATGTGACGGATTGGGACGCCGCGATCGAGACAAATCTGCGGGGCGTCTTTCTCTCCTGCCAATCTGCGGCCCGGAGCATGGTCGCGCACGGAACCAGGGGACGGATCGTCACCATCTCTTCCATCGCCGATCATGTCGGGCGATTAGGCGCGTCGGCCTACTGTGCCTCGAAGGCAGGCATCGTGATGTTCACGAAGGTGCTGGCCATGGAGCTGGCCGAGCATCGGATCAACGTCAATAGCGTCGCTCCCGGCGTGATTGAGATTCAGCGAGCTACGCCACGCTTGAACAATGCGTTTGGCGAGGCGATCGACCAGGCGATCCCGTGGGGACGGCGTGGCCAGACTGATGAGGTTGCCCAGGCGGTGCTGTTTCTCTGTTCCCCAGGTGCTGAGTACATTACCGGCGCGGTCGTACCCGTCGACGGCGGGGCAGATACCGGATGGACGCATATGCCGTACAGCTCGCCTCAGCCGTAGCCGATGCGGGTTCACGCTTCCCGGTCAATCTCGCTTATCGATGAAGATATCCCAGCGCTTGATGCTTTCGAGCTTGAGGATTTCGTGCTCGTACCAGGGATCGTGCTGAAGTTTCGCCTGTACTTCGTCTTCATCGGTGGCGCGGACGATGATCATTGCCCCGCCCTCTTCAACCAGCGGGCCGCCCAGGAGGATGAACCCTTCCTCAACGAGCGCGTCGATGAAGACTCCGTGCTCGTCCCAGAATGCTTGCTCGCGTGTTCCTTTGGAGAGATCGCGGTTTGCACCGGCACTCGAGATGACCAGGTAGGTGTTCTTCAAAGACATGCGCTCCGCCTTGAGAAATGCCGCAGATTCTTTGCGTTATACACTGGCGCTGTTCACCTGTATAGAGATCGATGTCCAGGCGCTTCGGCGCGCCGTTCGCACGCGCGGCTGCTTACAAACGGCGAATGTGTTAGTTGGATCGCGAGGCCGTTCGTCACATTTCGACTGCAGCCGGGTATGGGAATCATGCCGAGCTGCTGCAGCATCCCGAGGGCGTCCGAATTGACCTACTGCTCCGCGATCAGTCCGCCGGCAAAACGATGGATGTTGATTGCGCCGATTGAGATCTCGCGGCCTGTCGGTGGCATTCCCATAAAGTCGCCGCTCTGCACGCCGCTCACGACGATGCGCGTCGCCACGCGACCGTCAGCAGCGAATTGATCGAGAATCTCATGGTGAATTCCGGGAAAAGCCGCCACGAATCCGCGAAAGAACTCTCCTGCGCCTCGATTTTCGAACGTCGGCATGCTGTCGAAATGGAGTTGAAACTCCGGTGCGATCAGGCTTCCAAGGGCATCGAAATCCCCACCATTCAGGATGTCGAAAAACCTCCGGACGACGATCATGTTCTCATCGTCGGACATTGGGAAGTCTCCAGACGCATCACGGCAGCATGTTGTGGACCGGCCAGATATCAGTCTTCGGCTGGGTCATGCCATGTTTCTGGGCCAGTGGAATAATCTTGTCGTTAGTAAACGCTTCGAACGCTTCCTGGCTTTCCCAGACAAAGGGCGGGGGTATGACACATTCCGGCCAGATACAGGACGACGTCAGAGAGATCGAGCGCCAACGCCTGCGCGCCCTGGTGACGGGGGATCTGGCGGCGGCGGACCTGTTGCATGCGGATGACTTTCAACTCATCACCCCGAGCGGCCGTACGCTCTCGAAGCAGGACTATCTCGGGGGAATCGCCTCCGGCCACCTCAATTACCGGCTCTGGGAGATTGATTCGGAGATCGAGGTCCGGCTTTACGAGGATGTGGCACTGATCAGGTATCGCTCCCAGCTGCACATGTCACGCGATGGCGGGGAAGGGGAGCAACTGCCCTTCTGGCACACCGATTCCTACGAATGGCGCGATGGGCGCTGGCAGGTGGTCTGGTCCCAGGCCACCGCGATTTCCTGATCACTCCGTCTGAGACGGAGCCAACCAGACGAGGCCGCCGAGTGCGACGATGGCGGTCGTGATGTGCATCAGGGCCAGCGTGACCGCCATCTTCATCGGAACGCCGGGAATCGAGAATGGCATCGTCAGCGATACGACGAGCAGGATCGTCCCGGCGATCAGAAACGTGCGTTCCGGGCGGCGAATGGTGCGCCGGAGCACCGCGTAGAAGAGCGTGGCGACGATTACCGCCAGCACCGAGGTGAAGATCACCGTCGTCGCGGTCACCGGCCCGGTTCCTGAGAGGGCATCAACCTCCACCGACTGCGGAATTGTGCCTGCGATCCTGCCGACGCCATAGATCAGAGCATTGGACGCGGCAGCGATCGCCGAGGCGATAAGTCCTGCCTTCCAGAGAGAAGTCGATGAATGTTTCGCTTGTTTTGGTGACGACAGGGTGCTGTTCATGGGATTTCCTCCAAACGTTTCGTCTTTACGCCGGGTGATTTTTCAGGAGCGGTAGCGCTGGATGAGCAGCGCGACGACATACGTGGCGCCGCCAATGGCCATCAGGGTTGAATACGGGCTGGGGTTCTCGCCGCGCGCGAGTTGGAAGACGATGCAGCCGGTGAGCACGATGACCAGAGTCGTGCCAGTCGCCGCCATCGCCTGCCGGTTGATGCTGGCGTCGCGCTCATCCTCGAAGTCACCGCGAGCCTGGCGGATGACCTCATATCTCCCGCCAAGGGCATAAAGCACTCCGATCGCCGCCATCACGGCGAACCAGATAACTCCACTCCGGGTATCCCCGGAAATTGCCTGCGCCACCAGGATGACGATGCCTAATGCGACGTAGATCAGCGGCAAGAGCCACCAGGATTTCCATTGGGGAAGCCCTGTGCGCTTCGACTTCGCGTTATTCGGATTCGACATGGAACATCTCCTCTACGCTGATGCCGAAAAAGCGAGCCAGGGCGATCGCCAACGGCAACGACGGGGTATAGCGGTCGGTTTCAATGGCATTGATCGTCTGGCGGGATACGCTCAACGCCTCACTCAACTGCTGCTGGGTGAGATCACGGTCAAGCCGTAATTGACGAACATCGTTCTTCATGGAACAAGAACCCTACCCGCGAAACCTGCAATGTCAAGCTGACTTGACATGACTGGATTTTGCCACAGGCAGAAAGTGATGTCAAGTCCGCTTTACACACGCGGCTGCGAGCGCGTCAATGTGCTCCATCCTGCTCAGCGGGACCATCCCGGCGCGCCGTGAACCGGTAATGCACATGCGACAATCCTCCCATCCGAAATGAACGGAAGCGGCTGAGCGGGACCATGAGCAGCCTCGTGCTGGAGGACCGGGAGGTTAAGCGATGACTGATGCAACTGACGCGCAGATTTGGAAAAATGCCGACGCGTATCAGGCGTACATGGGGCGCTGGAGCCGCCCGATCGCCGGAGTCGTCCTCACCTGGCTGGGACAATCGCCGGGGCTGGCGTGGCTTGATGTCGGCTGCGGAACCGGGTCGTTGACCCAGGCGATCCTCGATGTAGCCAACCCGCGCGAGATTCTCGGGGTCGATCCGTCCGCTGATTTCCTCGCTACCGCCGCCGGGAAGATTACCGATCCGCGGGTTCGTTTTACCGTCGGGGATGCGCGGGCGCTGCCGGCGCCGAGCGACGCCTACGATGTGGTCATCGCCGGTCTGGTTCTGCATCACATCCCCGATCCGGAACGGGCGGCCATGGAGATGGCGCGCACCGCCCGTCCCGGTGGCGCCGTTGCCGCCTATGTTTGGAACTTTGGCGGCGAGCGGCATTTCATGGGATACCTCTGGCAGGCGGCGACAGCGCTCGACCCTGCCGCGGCTGCGCTCGACCCGGGCAAGCGGATGCCGATCTGTCATCCCGAGCCGCTCACTGAACTCTTCACAGGAGCCGGCCTTCGGGATGTCGTCGTGGACCCAGTGTCCGTGCCGATCGTGTTCCGCGATTTCGACGACTACTGGCAGCCGCATCTCCTGAGCGGATCGTCCCCTACCCAGAGCTATGTCACGTCGCTGGACGCAGAGCAGCAGACGGCGCTACGCGAGCATCTGCACACCCTATTGCCGATCGCCGATGATGGGTCGATCCCGCTGCTTGGACACCTGTGGGCGGTTCGCGGCACGAAGTAAGCCGGGCCGCTGCGCTCCCCATCACCAGTCGCGCGAATGCATCCGGCGCCAGAACCCATTTGCCAGCGCATCCGCGTCGACGCGCACGCCGAAGCGCGCAAAAAAGCGGCAGAGATTGGCGGTAGGGTTGGATGAGCAGGGCTGCGACGTAGGTCACGCCACCGATCGCCATCAGATTTGAATATGGAAAGCGTATCGGGCTGAGCATGCTCTCCGGAGGTGGCGCCGAGCATTGCGTCAAACAGAGCGGCACGGGAGAAGATGTCTCCCGTGCCGCTGCTGACGAAGCTCGTTCCAGCGATGGATGCAACGATCGTCCGTTGCGACGACCGGCTGACCTGCTCTAGCTTGCGGCATTCCGGGGTATCAAACGGAGGCCGGATGAGATCCAGCCGACGTTCCCTTCGGCATTGCGGACGAATGGCAAGCGGACGATCCCTCTCAGGAGCGCTTCGTCCTTTGCCAGGAAGGTGAGCGCCATTGGCGGCCCCGGCGGCGGAGCGATTGCAGGCTGCCACGTTCCGGGCTCGACGATGGTCTCAACCGAAAGCTCCAGGACGCCATCCCGCTCAGTAATGGTGTTGATTGAGCCGTTGTCCGCGTATTGACCGACGTACTCCGCCAATGTCTCCGGCGGGAGATCCACCGTTTGGGCATCTTGAGGCGCCAGGCTGGCATGCGAGAGACCAGTCTTCCCGGACAACGCTTCCAGGCCGGGGTAGGCCGCCAGCGCCGCGTCGAGCACCTCCATCGACGTAAGCGCTCCGCCGGTGCCATTCGTCAGCAGGATGAAGGCGAACCCGTACTCCGGGACCGCCATGAACTCGGTGTGGAAGCCGTTGGTATCGCCGTTATGCTGGAAGATCTGTTTCCCGTCGATCTCCTGCACGAACCAGTTCCGTCCCATGCTGATCGGCAATCCTGGGGCATCGAGCACCGGCTCCCGCATCTGCAGCAGACTCTCTGGCGAAGCAATGTTGGCACTCCCGGCCACCGTGCTTTCCGCGTTGAGATGGAAGCGTGCGTATCGGATCACATCCTGCGTATTTGACCAGATGCCGCCGGCGGGATCGACCGAGCGGGGAACCCAGAGCGGCGTGGTGACCGTGAGCGCGTCGCGGCCGTTGATGGGCAGGGCGGCATGCCCTTCCGAATAGGGGCGTCGGAGAACCGCCTCGTGATCGAGCAGGCTATTCTCCAGGCCGAGCGGGGCGAGCAGAAGATGTTCCAGCGCGGCGTGGTAGGTCGTGCCGGTGGCAACCTCGATCAGTCGGCCGAGAAGCGTGAAGCCGGCGTTGTTGTAGGAGAAGAACTCGCCGAGCGGGAAGACCTGCGGCAGCGTCGGCAGCCGCTCAGCGACATAGCGGGCGATTGCGTCATCGTCAACGCCGGTATTGAACCCTTCGTCGCCATACCAACCGGCTGAATGGTCGAGCAGATTGCCGATCGTCACGTTGGCTGCGACCGACTCATCCATCAGCTTGAGGTCGGGCAGGTAGGTCCGAACCGGAGCGTCGAGGGCGAGCACGCCTTCGTCGATCAGACGCCAGATGGCGGTAGCGGTGTAGGTCTTGGTGAGCGAACCAATCTGGAAGAGGGTCTCTCCCGTGACCGGAGCGAGCGAGTTGAGACTGGCGACTCCGAACGAGGCATGTTCCTCCCGATCGCCAAACAGGATGCCGAGCGCCGTCCCGGGAACCTTGTTCCGGCGCATCGCGTCCACCAATGCATCAGCGACAACGTTGAACTCGGGAGATGCGTCGGCGGCGAGGGTGCTCGGCAACGGGAAATCGGCGACGACCGGAGTGGCTGCAACTGGGGTCGCCTCCGGAGTTTGCCGGGCAGAGATGCGCGCCGGGCGAAGCGTGGTGGCTGCGGCAGCGCCACCTGCCAGCGCCAACATGCGCCGTCGAGTGAAGCGGTCGTTCGGGGTGTCCTTCTGATCACGCATCAATGGTCTCCTGATTTGTAATACGGTGTCTAAGAGCACGGTTGTCGCCACCGCGCGTTCATTAAGAAGCAATGTATCTGCGGCGATGAAGCTTCAGGATGTGGTCCGTCGCCGCTCATTCCACGCGCGTGAACAATGCGGTTGAATCTGGTCCTACGGTCGGTAGCCCGAACGCTAACGTCGTTGCCTTTCTCGATGGCCCGATCATGAACTGCACGCCGAGCTTGCCCAGCAGCACCTCGCCGCTTGGCGGAAGTGGATAGGTGAAAACGTCCCGGTCCCAGTGGGTCAATTCGAGCCGAGTCGGCAGCGGCCCGAGTTCCAGCACAAGACCGCCATTATCCTCCACTACGGTCAGGTCGCCGTATTGCCCGTTGGTGAATGTGCCGGTGTAGGCATCGAGTGCGAGCGCTGGACCGTCGGTAGGCGCGTCGCCCCGGGGGAATGGCGCGGCGGCGCTCACAGCGGCGAGTGCCGCCGTGGTTTGGTCGGCGAAGATGCTGATCCAGTCCTGGGTTGTTTCGCCCTGCTCGACGATTTCGTAGAACATCCTGGGAATCGCATCCGCAAGCGGGTTCGGCCAGGCGTTCGTCAACACCACGATGCCCAGTCCGGCAGCAGGCAGCAGGTAAACCCCTGTCCGGAAGCCGCTGCTGAAATCGCCGATGTGGTGCACGAGGAGACGGCCCCGCTCGTCGTAATTCAGCCGCCAGCCCAGCCCGTAGAACAGAGCCGGCCCATCGGCAGGATTCGGCGGCGATGCCTCGAGGATTTGCGGTCTGCGGGTCTCAAGCAGCGGCGCGCTGGCCACCACTTCGGTCCCCTCGAACATGCCGCCACCCAATTGCAGTCGCATCCAGCGGGTCAGATCCTGCACGTTGGTGCTGACGCCGCCTGCCGGCGCTGCGGCATCGGCGTCGGTGACTTCGCCCAGGGCCCAGACGCCGTCTTTCGTCGGGTAATGGGGAGCGGCTTTGTTCGTCCGGCCGGTGTAGTCGGCAAGGCGGTAGCTGGAGCTGGTCATTCCGAGCGGGGCGAACAGCCGCTCATCGGCGAGGTCCTCCCAGGTCTGCCCGGTTGCCTGGGCTGCCGCGTAGCCGGCGACGGAAAGCGGCAGGTTGGCGTAGGCGAAGGTCGTGCGCAGCGGGGTCGCCGGCGGTACGTCGCGCAGCCTGCGCACGCTCTCCTCGCGCCCATAGCCGAAGGTCGCGGTCAGGGTGTCACCGGCATAGGCCGGCAGCCCGGAGCGGTGGGAGAAGAGGTCGCGCAGGGTGACCTGCGCGCTCAACCAGGGATCGGACAGCGCGAATCCGGGGAGGAGATCTGCCGCCACCGCATCCCAGGTCGTTGCGCCGTCGCCGACCACGGCAGCGACGAGTGTCGACGAGAGCGACTTGGACATCGAGGCGAGTTGAAAGACCGTCTCCGGCGTGACCGGATCGGACTTGCCGACCTCGCGGACGCCAAAGGCCTGCTCGTAGATGACCTCGTCGTTATAGACGACGGCGACCGCCGCGCCGGGCACGCCGGTGCGCGTCATCGCGTCCTCAACCAGACCGTCGAGTTGCGCTACCGCCGCCTCGACCTGGGCGGCGGTGATTGCCCCGGCATCAGCCACAGTTGGCGTTGCCTGGCGAGCGTTGGCGCGGGTGGCTGGCAGAGTGGCAACGGCGGCGGCGGAAACGAGTCGCCTGCATGGCGCGACGGCGAGTGTACCGAAGTGTCATTCGTGTTCCATTCCTTGTCTGCTCAGATGGTTCGGTGGGGTTGACCCTGTGAGCATGAGATCTCAAACCGGTTTCAAAGACCTGATGCGTATGTCGAGACGCCCCTCCCATCATGTTGACCGGTGGAAAGCATTCCCCGGCGAAGCCGCTGCTGGAAGCCCAATCGTTCAGCTCCAGTCAGGCGCTTCGCGCGGGGATCTTTCCCGTTGGCCAGGATGACGCGACATCCATGAATCGCGCTCTAGTTGCTGAAGGGCGGCGGCGCGTCCTCCTGGCAGACAGTTCCTTCCGACGGAAGCTGGCCGTCAAGGAAATAGGCGACCGTGGCCTCGTCGGCGCAGCTGCTCGTGCCCCCCACAAAATAGCCATGCCCCCAGCCGTCGATCGTCAGGAGCCGTGCGTTCGCCAGCGTGTGGGACGCCGCGATAGCGCTAGTATGGGGTGTCGCTGGATCGAGCACTCGACTGAGTCTAGCCCAACGACGCAGTGGCGCCGGAGGCCGTCAGCAGTAATGCCACCACGATGGCGATGGGGAATAGGCGTCGCAATCGGAGTCTCCTTCAATTAGATATACAACCCAGTAAGGACCAGTTTCCCCACGACCTGGGCAGCTTTGTATGCACATCATTCGTTTCCAAACGTACGCTTCAACATAAGAGGAGCGATCGGTTGGGGTTTGTCATTCAAGAGTCTTTTCGATTTCCTCAAGGAACCAGAAATCGGGTTCATCGGCCACACCGCCCCGGTTCAGCGCATCCCGCAGTTCGTCAGATTGAACATACAGACGCGCCCGGTCGAGGTCGTCCCATGCAAGCAGGATCAGCGTCTCGCTCGGGTTGTCGTCGTTACGAAAAAGCCAGCCACCCTGACAGCCATAGGCGCGGCGGGTGGCGTAGAGTTCGTCGAAGACCGGTTTCCATGTCTCGAAATCAGTCACTTTGTGCCGTATGAGCAACGCAGGCATCAATGTCTCCTTTTGTCCTTTCTGCCGATTGACGGCACGACCGTGGCGCCAACCGGTATGGGAATGCCCGCTTCCGCTCGTCCTTGTGCCCTCGATAACGCTCGTCGCAGCCGGTACGGGAACCTGGCGCCTACGGGACGAAGCGAACCGCTTTACCCGTCTGCGAGCGATTTCTTGTTAATCGTATATGGCTAGTCCTCTCCTGCGATCGATTCGATTGCGCCTGGCTCATAAGAGGGATGCCCCAGCAAGCGCCGCCGGCTTGCAGCCTCTCCTCTATGGTGCAGGATTGCTGCCGGCGAGCGGGAATTCCGGCGCCAGGAGGCTCGCGATAGCCGCGCCTACGGGCACGCTGGGGTTCGGGAGGAGGAAGTTTCCTTTGTCATCGAACGCCGCTTCGTTGACGGTCACCGCTACGGCGATGGCCAGTTTGCGGGCGGGGAGATAGATCGTGAATGCGGCGTAACCGCCAAAGGCGGGAATTTGCGCGAGCCAATCGCCGATCATCCAGATGCCGGCGCCGAAGGGAACCTGTTCACTCAGGGTCATGCAGGTGGCGCAGCCCTCGATGGGCGCTCCGAACCCCGCCAGGCTCCTGGAAGTCAGCACCTGATAGGACGCCGGCGACAGGAGGACGCCTTCGCCAATGGCGGCAGTCGAGGCGGCGAGGTCGACGATGTTCGTCGTCTGGATGGCGCCACGGGCGATGGTCCATGAGGGATCCCAAAAGGTCGACTCCTCGTAAAACCGCACCTCGGGCGGGATCTTCAGCAGGGATTTCCGCTCCGAGGTGAAGGCGTGCAGCACCGGCTCCGGAATCTCGGGCGTGCTGAAGCTGGCGGTATTGACCAGTCCAAGAGGATCCAGCACCAGGTCACGGATGACCTTGTCCAGCGGTTCGCCGGTGATTTGCTCCATCGCGAGGCCCAGAATCACATAGTCCGTGTGCGAGTAGGCCCAGTTCTCACCAGGTTCGAAGAAGCGGCCGGCATCCTGGCTGACGGCGATGATCTCTTCCGGAGTCCAGTGTCGGAAGGGATCGGCGGCATTGGCGGCGGCGAACGCATCGGTGGTGACGTAGTCGGTATAGCCGGCGGTCATGTTGATCAACATGCGCAGGGTGGCTTTGTCCGAATCCGGCAGATCTGGCAACCAGGTGGAGATGGGATCGTCCAGGCCCACGACGCCGCGATCGACCAGGATCAAGAGCGCCATGGACAGATAGGTGATGGCGACCGCGCCGTTGCGGAAATGCATCTCCGGCGTGGCGGGGATGCCGTCCATCGATTCGCCGCTCGCGATGGTAACCCATGCCTCACCGTCGATCAGGACGCGGACGATCGCCGCCTTGAGGTGATGTTCCTCCATTGCCGCATCTACGAGTGCGATGACCTCCTCCTCGCTCACCCCGGAGACAGGACTCGCCTCCGGGGTCGCTGCGAGATCTGACGCGGCCGCCTTTGTCCCGGCCCAGGGAGTCGCCAGCGTAGCCGCGCCGTACGTCATCCCGGTCAGCAGCTTGCGGCGCGAATGGCGATTCGGCGACAGCAATATTTTCATGGTTTGCCTCATCATCGCGACTATCCCGCGTCAACTCGTGGCATCGTTCGCACACTCAGGCGTATCCAGCCGATCTTTCCGTCCGGCCGGCGGATGAACGACGCGACCATGGAGGAGCCGATCGCCAGCCGATCCCCGGAGATGACCGAAACCGGATAATCGGTGACCTCATCGGAGAGAATCGCTTCCCGGACATACCCGTCCATCTCTTTCGTTTCCAGGGAAATCAGCAGTTGGTCACCGTCGACCCGCAGAATCGTGGCGTCAATGGGAGTTTCGAATCGACCCGTGTATTCGGCGAGTTCCGCGGCGGAAAGGTCGAGCGGTGACGTGTCGGACGCGAACGATGACCCGGCCCCAACGCCGACCAGCGCCGCGGCTTCGTCCATCCCGAGATAGGCCCGCGCCGCCACGACGTTGGCGGCGCTCGCAGCGGCGCCGCCGCCTGGCTCGGCATTGGTCAGCAGCACCATGGCGAATCCCTGGTCCGGGGCCAGGAGCAAGGTCGTGTGCTGGCCGAAGGTGTCCCCAATGTGGGTCGCGAATGCGGATGCCGTCGATCTCCTGCACGAACCAGATCAACCCCATATGCATGGCCGAAACGCCGCTGAACGACGATTGGGTGGTTCTCATGAGCTGCGTGCTGTATGCCGGGAGCAGCCGAGTTCCGTCCGGGGCGACGCCGTCGGAGAGGTGGAGACGGGCGAAGAGGAGTTGTTCCGGTGTCGTCGACCAGAAATTCCCCCCGGCCGGCTCGAGGCTGCGCGGCAAATGCAGCGGGGTTTGCAGCTCCGTACTCTGGCGGGCCGCTGTGGTACCCGAGTGAATAGGGGAGGCTCTCGGCCTCGGCGATATCGTAGGTGGAATAGCTCATCCCGAGGGGATCGAGCAGGAGATCCTGGATGATGTCGCGATACCGTTTGCCCTCGACAACCTCAAGCACCCTGCCGAGCAAGATCGTCGCGCCGTTGTTATAGCTGGCGAACATGCCGAGCGGCGCATATTGCGGCAATTTCGGGAGCCATTCCTCGACGAGCTTGCTGATGGCGTCATCGCCGTCGCCGGTTTCGAAGAAGGTGTCTCCCCACCAGCCTGCGGTATGCGTCATCAAGTGAAGGATGGTTACCCGCTCGGCGACGCTTTCGTCCTGCAGTTGCAGATCGGGCAGGTAAGTCCGGACCGGGGCGTACAGGTCGATTTTCCCCGCGGCGATCAATTGCATGGTCGCGGTGGCGGTGTAGGTCTTGCCGACCGAGCCGATCTGGAAGCGGGTTTCCGGGGTGACCTTCTCCTGCGTTTCGAGGTTGGCCACACCGAAAACCGCATGCTCTTCTTCGCCGTCCATCAGGATGCCGAGCGCGGTTCCCGGAACGCCGTTTGCCGCCATCGCCGCTTTCACGGCGTCAGCGACGGCGCGGAATCGCGGTGAGGCATCGGCGGCGACGTTGTTGGGAATCGACGCGGCGTCCGTCCAGACGCCGCTCGCCGGGGCCGGAGTGGCTTGCCGCGAAGCAAACGAACGGGCAAGCGTCGACTGCGGTCCATGAATTTGGGCGGCGGCCGTCGCGGCAGCAGTAGCGACAAGTAGGCTGCGCCGGGTGAGGTGGGATGACAATGCCATGCGGCTCATAAAACTGCTCCTTTCAACAAGTGAATTCCCGTCCTTGATAGGCCGGACTAACACGCCGAAGTTCTTCCAAGGCTGAGGACGAACTCCTCTCTCCTGAAGCGGGAGAGGGGCTAGGATTGAGAACGCGCGACGTAGACTTCGTTTTTAGTAGCCCGGCACTGAAGTGCCGGGTCCCAAGCTTCAGTCCGTGGGCAACGGGGTCAGGGAGTACCAGGTTTCCGGGGCGCGGACACCCTCGACCACTTGCCGGATCGCTTCGATCACCAGCTGCGGCTGATCCTGGTGAATATCGTGACCACTGTCGGCTGCCACGAAGAAGCGCGCATCCGGGACGAGGGTGGCAAGGTCCTCGTTTGCTGCAAGGAGATACCCTTCCAGCTCCTCGGAGGTGAATCCGCTTGATTCCGGTACTGGAAATGCCAGGCCATGCGCGAGCACGGCCAGCGGCATTGGCCGCAACGGTGAAGCGGCGACCGCCACGCGCATAACCTCGTTATCCCCACCCCATGGCACTGTCTCGACATCGCCGTAGCCCGGAATCGGCAGAACCGTGTCCGTGCCGCCGGCTTGATTGAGCTTCTTCAGTGCTTCAAAGCGTTCGGGAGGAAGAATCGTCTCCAGTCGCTCTGAGAAGGCGTCCACGAGGACCATGCCAACGACTTCGTCAGGATACGTGCTGGCGTAGAGCCGCGAGAAAAGGCCGCCCAGGGAGTGGCCCGCGAGGACATAAGGAGTGGGAACAGCCGCGGCCTGGAGCACCGCGTGGAGCTCGTCGACGATCTCCGTGGCGGTGCGGGGCTGGGGAATGGCGTCACTGCGGCCGACGATGATGTCATCGCCGATGGGCGCGTAGGTTCCAGGGCGGTCGTACGTGAAGACGTGGGTGAACTCGGCCACGGCAGGCATGACCATCGTTCGCGGCGCGTCTGGCTTGAGGAGATCGTCGGTCCAGTACATGGCAGACGTGCGGTAGCCGGTCACGAATACGACGGTGGGGCTACCGGAGCCGCTGGATTCCACGTAGAGCGAACGTCCGCCGATATCGACGAGGCCCGCGAAGTCACCGGCGACGGGACTGGCCTCAGGGGTTTGTGCCTGCGCGAACGTGGGAATGCCAGCGGCAGCGAGCGCCGCCACGGTGAGACCGCCACCCCCCCGAGCGAGCATCTGCCGTCGAGAAAGTGGGCGGTTGGCGAACATATTGGAGATGGGTTTCGGAAGACACGCGTCCATGGTTTCTCCTCCGATCCTTTGCAAGCACCCAGCCTGCGAATACCGGCCTTGCCAGCCCCTCCGACTGTTGACCGGACAGGACGATCCAGCAGATCCGATCGAATGCGGCTCATGAAAGGGTCCAGGATGATGGATCTACCATGTGAATTGCGGTCGAATCTGCTGCGTCAAAAGATGTGTCGTGTGGACCCCTTCGCCTCATCACAATAGGTGGCAACGAATCGGCACGCGATCCGTACATGTACTCGACCCGGCAAGAACCCTGTACTGAATTCACGCAAATGCGGGAGGACGGACGAGATGCCGTCCAGAGAGCGCTGAACGCATGCCCCCCTCTCCTGCCCCGGAAGAGGGCCAGGGGGGTGACAGTCGTCGTCACAGCGCCCGCTTAGGTTGTCCAGGTGCCGGGATCGCGCACCGCCTCGACAACCTGGCGCACGGCTTCGATCACGAGCTCCGGCTGGTCTTGATGAATGTTGTGACCGCTCAGCTCGGCAACGCCGTAGCGGGCATCGGGCACAAGTGCGACCAGATCTTCCTGAAGTTCGAGCATGATCTGTTCCATCTCATCCGAAGGCCATCCTGGAAAGGGATCCGCGAACGGAATGCCGTGCTTGAGGACGACCAGCGGCATCGGGCGCAACGGGGAATCCGCCTGCGCCTGGCGAACCTGCGCGCAATTCGGATCGTCTTCGAGCGGTGCGGTCCAGATGAACTCCGCTTCGGGATACGCGTCGAGCAATTCAGGGTTATTTACGGCGACCGCTTCGAATTCGGTCCATTGCTCAGGTGACAGCGCCTTCTTGAATTCGATGAAGCCGTTTTCGTTGGAGGTGTCGAGCAACACCATGCCCACGACCTCCTCTGGGTAGGTGCTGGCGTAGAGCCGCGACATCATGCCGCCGGCGGAGTGGGCGACGAAAACATACGGCCCAGGAACCTCGGCATTCTGGAGCATCGTGTGCAGATCGCTGACGATGTCGCTATAGACGCGAGGCTGAGGCACGGGATCGCTGCGGCTCGGATAGAAGAGCGGGGCAGTCGGATCGAGGTCGGGATTGGTTTCCCCGATCGTTCCCGGGCGATCGTAGGAGACGGCGTGGGTGAACGCGGCAACTCCCGGCATCACCATCGTGCGCGCTCCTTCGGGTTCGAGATTGTCGCGGCTCCAGACGTCGCCACGATTGAGATAGCCCGATTCGAAAACGACGGTGGGGCCGCCGGTTCCTTTTGTCTCCATATAGAGCGATCGGCCGCCGATATCGACGAGGCCCGCGAAATCACCAGCAGCTGGACTGGCGACGGGCGTTTGCGCGCGCGCGGATGTGGGAAGACCGGCGGCAGCGAGCGCCGCGACGGTGAGGCCGGCGCCGCCCATGGCGAGCGCCTGCCGCCGGGAAAGTGGCCGGATGGTGAACATGTCGGTGACGGGATCCAAGTACTGCGAATCCATCGCTTCCTCCTCAATGCCTGTCGGGCGGCCGGGCAGTGATCACTGGCATCGCCAGCCCCTTTGGCCAATTACCGGGCAGGACGGATCGGCAGGTCTGATCGAGGGAATCTCTTGCAAAGGGGCGAGGACGTTGGATCCGCCGATGGAATTGCCGTCGAGCCAGTTGGGTCGTATGACGTGTCGTGTTCGGCCCCGTTGCCCAATCACCATAGGTCGCAACGTATCAACGGGTGAACCGTACATGTACGCAACCTGGCGAAGAACCTGTACTGAATTCACGCAATAACGCATTTCAGTGACCTTGCGCCGCCGCTTGCCCCACCACCCGACGTCATCTTGAGCCGCCACGAAAGATCCCCCCGGCGAAGTGGCTGATGGAGGAATGACTGCTCACGTGCGAACGGGCGCTTCGCGCGGGGATTCCTCGCTGCGGCTCGGAATGACGAGCCCTGGCGGCGAAGGTTCATTGAAATGCGCTTTGCTTTAAGGCAAGGGAAACGGATGAGGGCGGCCCGGGGATACGCCGCTGCTCAGGCGTGCGGAGGTGCGCCAGCGGCGGCGAGTCCTGAGGCGATGGCGGCCGAGGCTGCGGCCGTTCGCGTTCGCACACCAATCTTGGCGAGGATATGCGCGACGTGGCTCTCGACGGTGCGGACGCTGAGAAACAGCTCATCGGCGATGGCGGGGTCAGTCAGACCTTCGGCTAGCAGGATCAGCACCTCGCGCTCGCGCGGAGTCAGCGACACTCCGAGCACATTGGGGGGGAGATCGATCGGCTGCAGCGCCTCGGCGACTGCCTGGCTCGATTGGAGCTCGCGGCCGGCGGACCAGGCAGCGGTGAACGTCGTATCGCCGAGGGAGGACCGGGCTGAGGTCACTGCTTGCTCCAGCGCCGCCTGGGTTTCCGCGACTCGATACTGCAAACCCATCCGCTCGCGCATCGCTTCGGTGGCTCCTAGCAGCCGAGCGCCATGTTCGGCCTGCCCGATGGCGATCGAGGCAATCGCCACGGCTTCAACAACGTCCCTGACCTCGCGCGTGCCGGGATTATCCCGGGCCAGGCCGAGCGCTTCCTGGTAGAGTCCCAGCGCCCGCCGGTGATCCCCGATATCCCGGGCTAGATCGCCGCGATCTCCCAGGGCCAGAATCGTCCCCGTGACGTACTTCGCCTCGCGGACCAGATCAAGCGCTTCTTCAAGCTGCTCGGCTGCAAGCGTGAAATCGCCCCGTGTCCGTGCGACGACCGCAAGATTGATCAGCGCCCAACCAGCCATGATTTCCGCCATTCGCTGGTCTTCCACTGCGTGGGAGGTGGTGAGAGCCTCCTGAAGATAGCTCGCTCCCTGGTCGAGGTTGCCACGCAGAGTCGCCAGGCCGCCAAGTCCAATCAACGCCCTCGCCTCGTGAAAGAGGTGCCCGTAGTCCCGGCAAAGGGTTAATCCCTCGGTCAGGAAAACTTCTCCCTCCTGATTCGCCCCTTGAAAGAGCGTGATCATGCCGAGTGAAACGAGCGCTTTTGCCCGGTCGGACATCGCCAGAGAGCTCCCATTTCTCACGGCGCGGTTTAACCAGGTCCTTCCCTCCTGGTATTGGCCCTGGCCCGACCAGAAACGGCCAAGCGCGGTCGCAAGCCGCAAGAACGAGTCGTTTTGCCCCGATTCCTCCAACCAGACAAGGGCGGCCCGAAGATTGGCGTGCTCGATTTCCAGCTTCGCGACCGCCTGGTCTCCGTCTGGAAGTAAATCTGCCAGCTCGTATCGCATGGCAAAGGCGGTGAAATGGGCCGCGTGGGCGTTTCGGACTGCGACGGTCTCATTGCTCGCCGCCAGCTGCTCCAGCGCATACTCCCGGATTGTTTCCAGCATTCGATAGCGCGTCGCCCCGTCGGCACGGATCTCGGTTCGCAGCAAACTGGCATCGATCAAGGTGGCCAGTCCGTCGAAGACATTGAAATTGACTGTGCCCAGGCTTTCCATCTCGCCGCTTCCGACCTGTTCCGCGGCTTCCAGCGAAAAGCCGCCGGTGAAGACGGCGATGCGGCGAAATATTGCCTGCGCATCAGGCGTGAGGAGATCGTGGCTCCAGGCGATCGCGTTTCGCATCGTTTGCAAACGGCTCGGCTGATCCTTTGACCCGCCGGTGAGCAGCGGCAGGCGCTGGTTGAGGCGGTCAATCAGATCCTGCAACGCCAAATGTCGCACGCGCGGAGCGACCAGCTCGATGGCGAGCGGGAGCCCATCCAACCGGCGACAGATCTCCGCGACCTGCGGCGCAGAGATCTCGGTCAACGCAAAGGACACCTCGACCGATTGGGCGCGATCAGTGAAGAGCTGAATGGCAGGCGATTGAATCAGGTTTTCGAGGGAAGGGGATGACCGCGGATCGGGCAGTGCCAGCGGCGGAACCGCCAGCGCGTGCTCGCCAGCGACCCGGAGCAGCACCCGGCTCGTCGCCAGGATCTTCAAGCGCGGGCACTTCGCCAGCAAGTCGGTCAGGATCGATGCGGCCGGGAGCACGTGCTCGAAATTGTCGACCACGAGCAACACGTTCTGCGATTGGAGCACTGACGTCATTGCATCGAGGATGGAAATGCCGCCAGCCGGCTGCACGCCAGCGGCGTTGGCGATCGACGCCGCCACCAGGCTGGCATCGAGGATGGATGCGAGCGGAACGAAGCGAACCCCATCGGCGAACCCATCAGCCAGATCAACGGCGAGCTTGAGCGCGAGGCGAGTCTTGCCGATACCGCCAGGTCCGGTGAGGGTCAACAGGCGCACATCGGCACGGTGGATCAACGCTTCGGCAACCGCGAGTTCCCGTTCGCGGCCGACGAGCGCCGTCAAGGGCAGCGGCACTCGACCGGGCCCGCCCGGGAACAACGCAAGCACAGGGCGAGGCGTTTGTGGGGAAATAGAGCGCTTGGCGGACGGACTCGAATCCATGCAACAGCAACCAATCGTCTTTGCGATTATGTCGAATGGGAGCGACTACGTCAACGCGCCTCCGAATGAATCGAGCGACGGAGGGCGCCGGTTTTTGCCTATCTCCATTTGATCATGCCACATTGGAAGCGCCCACAGTTATACGTCCCGTGAACGCATCCGGCGCCAGAGTCCGCTGCTCAGCGCTTCGGCGTCGGCGCGCACCCCGAAGCGGGCGAAAAAGCGGCAGAGGTTGGCAAGATCGCGGGTAAGCAACTCGCGCGCCTGGGCATTGGTCGCGGGATCGACAGCTTGTGGAAAGTCGATGACGACTGGCTCGCCCTCCCAATAGAGAATATTGAAGGGAGAGAGATCGGCATGGATGCAGCCGCAATCCAACCAGAGCTCGATTTCGCGCAGCAACCGACGAAAAAGCGGGTCCGCCGCGTCCGCCGGGAGTCTGGCATGCTGAAGCAGCGGCGCCGGTTCGACGTGATCGCCGATGTACGTCATCAGCAGCGCATGACCGCTGCGCGCGAATGGTTGAGGGACGGATGCCCCGGCGTTATGCAGCAACTGGAGCGTTTCGAACTCGTGCGCGACCCAGGAATCGGCCTGGAATTCCCGCCCGGTGCGGGACTTGTTGGCGACGGCGCGCTGCAAGCGGCGGTCGCCGATCCAGCGTCCTTCCTGATAGACCGCATTGTTATGGAACATGCGGTGCTCGCGCGAACGATAGACCTTGGCGGCCAGGAACTCCTGACCGGTGTGCGAGGCCGCCCGGCAGCAGTAGACCGTTCCCTCTTTCCCACTTTTGAGCACGTGCAAGACGTCGGTGATCCACTCCTCCTCGATAAAGGTCATCAGGGCGTCGTCATCCGTATGGATCTGGCTCACGCGTTCCTCCAGAACAGTCCAGCTCGGCGTGGCGAACCACACCGGCGGCGATGTCGGGAGTTCCGGTCGCGATGCAATCAGTCGCGGATCGGCAGGCGCCAGAACTCCCGGTCAGGGTTTTCTGTCCGGCGCGCGTCTGGATCAGCGATGTGGAATTGGGAGAAACCGGCGTTCTGGTCCGATGAGACTGGACTACTGCCGGTGGAAGCGCAGCGCAACGCTGATCGGGAGGCGGCGGATGAGAAGGTCTTTCATGCGGGCCTCCTTCTGCGCAGGCTCACCCTGCGTCTGGAGAGAATAACCTGCCCCAAGCCAGGGCGAGAGAAATCTACTGTATGTCGATGCCACGCCAAACGCAATAACCAACGTGAAGGAATGATGACCGGAGGCGTGCGGGGATGGCTCCGTTAACCTCGCTTTGACATCGCTTCCAGGTGGGTCTCAGCGAGGGTGGCGGGATCGGCGAGGAGATCGATTTCGGTGATGCGTCCCTCATCGATGAAGAATTCGAAGATCACCCTGGGGATCTTGCCCGCCATCCACACGAGACCGGGCGAACCGTCCACGAAGAACAGGCGGGCGACCTTTGCGCCGCCGGAGAAGGTTTCCGCCACGAGCCGAGCTCCATGGATGAGTTCCTTGGCGCCCATGCGCGTCGCCTCGGAATCGGCGCGAAGCACCGCCTCCGGGTCGAGCAGCGTCATCAGTGCCTGGAAGTCGCCTTCACGCGAAGCGTGCAGGAAGGCGTCGACGATCGACCGTTTGCGCTCGACATCACCGTCCGTTTCGGGAACTCCTCCCTGAACGCGTCGCCGAGCCCGGCTCGCCAGTTGCCGCGTGGCGACCGGCGAGCGATCGATGATTGTCGCGATCTCGTTGAAGGGCACATCGAACATGTCATGGAGAACGAACGCGAGGCGCTCCGGCGGTGAAAGGCGCTCGAGCACGACCAGCATCGCCACGCTGACGGAGTCGGCCAGGAGCGCGTCGTCCTCGGGGCTCGCGGGCGACGAGATGTCGGTATCGATCGCCTGCTCGCGCTTCGACGCTCGCGCGCGAAGCATGTCGAGACAGGTGCGAGAAACGATGGTGGTGAGCCAGCCGCCGATGTTTTCGACCCCGTCGACGCCGGCGCGACTGGCGCGAAGCCAGGCATCCTGAAGCGCGTCATCCGCCTCGGCGGTCGATCCGAGCATCCGGTAGGCCATCGCCCGGAGCTGCCCGCGACGCGCTTCGAACTCCCCGGCAAGCCATTCGTGCTGATCCACTGTCACATCCTCTCAACGCGAACCGTCAGCGTATTGTCGGTCGAATTGCGATCGATGCGCATGATCAGGATAGGAGTAATCATGACCGGCTCTTCCACCCAGGGAATCCAAACCGTGCTGCATCCCGTGACCGACCTGGCGGCCGCCAAGGCGGTGTACACCGCCCTGCTCGGCATATCGCCACAATCTGACGCGCCCTACTATGTCGGCTACGAGGTGGCGGGCCAGCAGATCGGGCTGGTGCCGGGCGGGGCGTCGCAGGGCATGAGCGCACCGGTGGCCTACTGGCACGTGGCGGACATCGAGGCGAAGCTCGCCGAGGTGACCGCCGCGGGCGCCACCGTGAAGGAACCCGCGCACGATGTCGGGGGCGGCCGCCTGGTGGCCACCTTCACCGACCCCGATGGCAACGTGCTCGGACTGCTTCAGGACCAATAAGCGCTCGTATTGGCTTGCGCGCGTCAAATGCCAGTGGTCGCCGGTCGGAGCCGCTCCGGCCGGCGACACGCTGGAGCACGGATTTCCTTACCCGACGACTTCGCGCGCTTCGAGATTTGCTTCGATCTCTTCGCGCGTTCTCCACACCGGTCGCAACTCGCCCCGCGCGGCCAGCGTCAACTGGTCGCCAACGTGCGGCGAGTCCGGCTGGCTGGCATTGCCGTAGGTCACCAGCGTCTTCGCCCGCACCGGAACGGCAAACTCGATCGCCGCGATGTATGAATCACCTTGCGTGATCGGCGCCGGCTCTCCAGGGCCGATCTGCCGGAGATCATCGACGTCGAGCACGCGGAAAACGCCAAACGGATTGCCATTGAAGCCATTGGCCGGCTCGTCGACGGCGCCGCCTTGCAGCCGCGCCAGATCACCCCAGGGCACGTCGAGCCGGCCGAAGGTCGATTCGACCTGGTTCGCCGCATCGATCAGCGCGCGGACTGACGCGTCCGGGTCCGCCAGACCGGCGGGCGTCGTCAGCGGTTCGGCTGGATCGAGCGGGACGGCGAAGAGGCCGGTCGGCCCTTCGGCGCCGGCCCCAAGCGCCCAGAAGGCGAACAGAAGCACGCCGGTGCTCTCCGCGTTGGCTTCCCGGTCCCAGGCGGCGAGGACGGCGGCGGCACGCGTGGCCGTTTCGTCGCTCGATGCATTCGCCGCGGCAATGAGGTCGTCGAGGACGCGGTCGGCCAGTTCAAACCGTGACGAGTGTTTGAGCTCGATCATCTGCTCCAACGACATCGACGGGTGCTCGGAGAGCATTCGAATTCCGCGTATCTCCCGCAGGCTGAGCTCACGCGAGGCCAGATCGGGTGGAAACGCATCCGGATCGAGCTGGAGCGGATAGGTGGTGTACCAGGGCGCGCTGTTCGAATTCTGCACCCATCCCCCTGGCGGATCGATCACCAGGGGCAGTTCCTCGTAGGGATGAATTTCGGTCCAGATCGTAGCCGACGTGTCGCCCGCCACCGGGCTCGACCAATCGTCGACTCCAGCGGGCCGGACGGGCACCTGCCCGCCGAACAGGCTGAGGATGTGGCCGTCACGGTCGGCGTAGATCACGGTAAAGATCGGGATTTGCAGTCTTCGAAGCTCGGCTTCGAACTCCTCCAGGTTTGTTGCCCTCCCCATATCCCACCATTGCTCCAGCGCCCCGGCGGACGATGACCAGTCATCGACAGCCGTGGTCCGGATAGCGAGCAGTTCACCCCCTGCCTCCACGATCGGGCCGTGGACGGAGCGGCGCACGGTCAACGACTCCTCCTGCAGGGTTCCATCTTCCTGCTGGACCTGGATCGTTTCGGTTCGGGTTTCGAAGGCGCGGGTGGCGCCGTCAAAACGATAACCGTCACCGTCGGGAGTCAGGCGATAGAGGTCAGCTCCGTCGAGGGTGTTGACCGTATGCGTCCAGCCCAGATAATCGTTGAAGGCGATGGCCAGAACTGGAATGCCGACGAGCGTTGCGCCGTAGGCATCGTAGACGCCAGGAGCTGTGAGCTGTGCTTCGAACAGAAGGTACTCCCCGCTCCAAGGGAGATGAGGGTTAGCAAGCAGCAGCGCATGGCCGTCCGCGGTATACGACGGCGCAACCGCCCAGCCATTGGATCCACGCTCCCCGCCGTTCATGAGAACATCGAGGACTTCACTCTCGCCAGCGACGAACTCAAAGAAGATCCGTGCTGCGTGCGCCAGCACGTCGGCGCCGGTGACTGGCAGCACCGCCGATCCCGGGTGGGCCAACCTATCCGGATACTTCGCGGCGTAGGCGTTAATCCCGGCGGCGAAGGCGTCGATATTGGCGCGGAATGCGTCCGGTTGCTTGCGCGTACCAGCTCTCGCCCCGCTGGGGAAGGCCCATCGTGCGCACTAATTGGTCGAAGGCGAGCGCGTCACTCCCGTAGTACTCGGCGCTCCGCCCGCGCGCTTCGGCATAGAGCCGCAGCAGCACGTCGCCGTGGGCGTGCGCCTGCGCCCAGCCGAAGCCAAAGAAGAGGCCCGGCGCATCGTCGGCGAAGATGTGCGGAACGCCCCAGATGTCCCACAGCACTTCAGCGGCAGCGGGCGTCTCCAACGGTGTGGGCGAGGCGGGCGGTGCAGCCGCGGCTGCACCGCCGAGGGTGGCGCCGATGCCGATGGTGGCCAGCCCACCGCCGGCAAAGCGTCGTAGCAGGGTGCGGCGATTCAACGCCTGCGTGTACGCGGCAAAGGTCAACGATCGATGCGGACCCATCGGAAGCTCCTTTCAAGCGAGCGGTACGATGCAAGACAGGGGATGAGCGAGGACTAGACAGTGCGCTCGTCCGGTACTATGATTGTACTAGGTTAATAGTGAAATACGTCAAGACTCGGGGGTGCTCATGATCGATTTTCATCTTGATGGCCGTTCTGGCGTCCCGCCTTACCTTCAGCTGGTTCAGCAGGTCAAGCACGCGATTCGGATGGGGATGCTGCGCCCGGGCGATCAGCTCCCGACTGTGCGTGACGTCGTGGCCAACCTTGCCATCAACCCCAACACCGTCGCCAAGGCGTATCGTGAGCTGGAATTCGAAGGACTCGTGGGAGGACGGCCCGGTCTCGGCACCTTTGTCCTCAAAGGACTGCCCGGCCCCTCTTCCAGCGATCTCGCTATGCTGACACTCGACCTCCGCCGTTGGCTACAGTGTGCCGCCGACGCCGGTCTCGACGACGAGAGCATCCTCGCTCTCGTCAATGGCACCCTCCGCAATTCCGCGCGGGAGAACGTCGCATGACCCCATCGATCCAAATGACCGGCCTCGGCAAGCGTTACGGCAAGCAATGGGCCCTGCGAGATTGCACACTCGACCTACCAGCCGGGTCGGTTGCGGCTCTCGTCGGCCCCAACGGCGCCGGCAAAACCACGCTCATTCAGCTCGTCGTTGGTCTCACCACCCCGACGGCCGGCACGATCCGCATCTTCGGCGACCCGCTCGATCCCGGCGCAAGCGCGTCGGTCGCGCGCATTGGGTACGTCGCGCAGGACCATCCACTTTACCGGCGGTTCAGCGTCGCCGACATGTTGACCATGGGCCGCAAACTCAACCGGCGCTGGGACGACGATCTTGCTCGCCGGCGCCTCGATCGGCTGGGGATCCCACTCGAAAAACCAACGGGGAAGCTCTCCGGCGGCCAGCAGGCTCAGGTTGCCCTCGTCCTCGCTCTCGCCAAGCGGCCGGAGCTGATCGTGCTCGACGAGCCGCTGGCTTCGCTCGACCCGCTTGCCCGTCGCGAATTCCTTCAGACCTTGATGGATGCAGCTGCTGAGGACGGTCTTTCGATCCTTCTCTCCTCCCACATCCTGGCCGACCTCGAACGCGTCTGCGACTTCCTGGTCATCCTCGCAGGCGGCAGAATTCAGCTTGCGGGCGGAATTGATCGCATCGTTTCTTCTCATAAGCGGCTCACGGGACCTCGCGGCGACTCCGCCGCGGTCGAGCGCGTCCACAACATCGTTCAGGCACGCGACACCGAGCGCCAAACCTCACTCCTCGTTCGCGCCAATGGTCACCTCTTCGATGCTTCCTGGCAGGTGGGCGAGGTCGACCTCGAAGAAGTCGTTCTTGGCTATCTCGGCCGTCCCGCTTCGGGCGATCCCGTGCTCCTGACGGAGCCTCCTGCGAAGAGCCGATTGGAGATCCTGGCATGACCTGGCTTATTTGGCGCCAATCGCGACTGGAAATGATGATCGGCGGTATCGTCCTCGGTCTTGTTGCCGCCTGGTTGATCTGGACCGGATTGGATATGACCTCCGCCTACAACGATCTTGGTCTGTCCGCCTGTATTGCGACCGAGACACCCGGCGAAAACTGCCGGTTCGCGCTCGGCGATTTCATGCAACGCTTCAATACCTTCGAGGGCATCAAAAACGTGCTGCCGTTGTGCCTGCCGTTCTTGATCGGTCTGCTGCTCGCGGCGCCGACCGTGCTCGACTTCGAACAGGGCACCTACCGTCTCGCCTGGACCCAGGGCATCACCCGCCGTCGCTGGCTCGCGACCAAGATCGGGGTCGGGTTGACGATCTCGGTCGTGCTGGCCCTCGGACTGGTCGCTATGTGGACGTGGTGGCGCGGTCCCCTCGATAAGCTCAATGGGCGGTTCGACGGTGGTGCGTTTGATTTCGAGGGAACGGTTCCCATCGCCTACACCGTCTTTGCATTCGCGTTGTGCCTGGCGATTGGCACGATTCTGCGGCGTTCCGTTCCCGCGCTGGGAATTGGGCTCGTCGGCTTCATCGGGATCCGCGCACTGGTCGCGGCTGAGATCCGGCCACACTATCTCGCGCCAAAAACGGTGACCTGGAGCCCTGGCGACCCTGTTCCGGCCGTGGTTAGCTCACACGGAATCGCGAATAAGGATTGGATCATCCGTGACAATTTCGTTGACACCGCGGGCAATGCCCTCGGCGGCAACAGCTCAGCGGTGCGCGACTGCATGACCGTGGCAACCAACCCCGGAGATAAATCGGTCCACGCATGCCTTGCCGAACATGGAGTCCTCAGTTCGATCGTCTATCACCCGGCTAGCCGCTTCTGGCTTTTCCAGGGTATCGAAACAGCCCTTTTTCTTGGCCTCACCGCTGTTCTCCTTGGAATCACGGTCTGGTGGGTCACCCGCCGCATCGTCTGAATCTCTCCAGCCGCCAACCGCGCCGTGCGAGTTCTTCCCTCCTCCTCGCCCCGATGATGCGGTGGCTGTCACATCGGCTCGTTTCCTGACGTCATTACGTTGATAGCGTTCCAGAACCGCGCGCTCTTGATCGCCCAATGCTCCTGGCAGGGTGATGCATGGTCATTCGCAAGGGCGCGCAGCCGTGAGGGATGAACCCCTTGAGGCGCTGCGAAATGCGCTCAGTTTTGACTTGCGAATGCACGTGCGCCTGATCTCAGTGAGAATGGACGCCATGCCAGGGTCGACCCAGGCGGGCCGGGGAAGATCGGAGGCGACCACGCCTGATCGATGGAGACACGATGAGCATGACTACGAGAACGGAAACGCAGGCGACTTCGTTGCACGATGCTGATAACCACGATGTGATTCGCGTGTATGGCGCGCGAGAGAACAATCTCAAGAATGTCAGCATTGAGATCCCAAAGCGCCGGCTGACGGTGTTCACCGGCGTTTCCGGCTCGGGCAAGAGCTCGCTCGTGTTCGGCACGATCGCCGCGGAATCACAGCGGATGATCAATGAGACCTACAGCGCCTTCGTGCAGGGTTTCATGCCAACGCAGGCGCGGCCCGAGGTGGACGTGCTCGAAGGGCTGACGACCGCGATCATCGTCGACCAGGAGCGGATGGGCGCCGACCCCCGCTCCACTGTGGGCACCGCCACCGACGCCAACGCCATGCTGCGCATTGTCTTTAGCCGGCTTGGGAAGCCGCACATCGGCTCGCCCGGCGCGTTCGCCTTCAATGTGCCATCGGTCCGAGCGAGTGGCGCCATCACGGTTGAGCGCGGTTCCGGCAGCAAGGCGGAGAAGGTGACCTTCACCCGCACCGGCGGCATGTGCCCGCGCTGCGAAGGCCGGGGCACGGTTTCCGATATCGATCTCACCCAGCTCTATGACGACTCGAAATCAATCGCCGAGGGCGCGATCACCATCCCCGGCTACAGCGTGGACAGCTTCTGGACTGTGCAAATCTTCATCGAGTCGGGCTTCATCGACCCCAACAAGCCGATCCGCGACTTCTCGAAAAAGGAGCTTGACGCCTTCCTCTACAAGAAGCCGACCAAGGTCAAGGTCAACGGCGTCAACCTCACCTACGAGGGATTGGTCCCGAAAATCCAGAAGTCGATGCTTTCCAAGGACCCCGACGCGCTGCAGCCGCATATTCGGGCCTTCGTGGACCGGGCGGTCACCTTCGCCGCCTGTCCCGAGTGCGGCGGCACCCGGCTCAGCGAAGCGGCCCGGTCGTCGAAGATCGGTGGTATCCACATCGGCGACGCCTGCGCGATGCAGATCAGCGACCTCGCTGAATGGGTTCATGGCCTCGACGAGCCATCGGTGGCGCCACTGCTCGCGATGCTGCGGCAGACCCTCGACTCCTTCGTCGAAATCGGGCTCGGCTACCTCTCGCTCAACCGTCCGGCGGGCACGCTGTCCGGCGGTGAGGCGCAGCGCGTCAAGATGATCCGCCATCTCGGTTCCTCGCTCACCGACGTCACCTACGTCTTTGACGAGCCCACCATCGGATTGCACCCCCATGACATCCGGCGGATGAACGATCTGCTGCTGCGGCTGCGGGACAAGGGCAACACGGTCCTCGTCGTGGAGCACAAGCCGCAGACGATCGAAATCGCCGACCACGTCGTCGACCTCGGCCCCGGCGCTGGTGCGGCGGGCGGCGCGGTCTGCTTCGAGGGCACGGTCGAGGGGTTGCGGGCGAGCGGCACCATCACCGGACGCCATCTCGACGATCGGGCCACGCTCAAGGCAATGGTGCGCGCTCCCAGGGGAAAGCTTGAGATCCGCAATGCCTCGGCCAATAACTTGCAGTCGGTCGACGTCGATGTCCCACTCGGGGTGCTCTGCGTGATCACCGGCGTGGCGGGCTCCGGGAAAAGCTCGCTGATCCATGGTTCCCTTCCCGCCTCGGCGAACGTGGTGACAGTCGATCAGGCTCCCATTCGCGGGTCGCGACGCAGCAACCCGTCGACATACACCGGACTCCTGGAGCCGATTCGCAAGGCATTCGCGAAGAAGAACGGCGTGAAGCCGGGGCTCTTCAGCGCCAACTCCGATGGCGCCTGCCCCACCTGCAACGGCGCCGGCGTCATCTACACCGACCTGGCGATGATGGCCAGCGTCGCGACCGTCTGCGAGGAATGCGAGGGGAAGCGGTTTCAGGCAGCGGTGCTGGAATACCACCTCGGCGGCAAGGACATCAGTGAGGTGCTCGCGATGCCGGTGACCGAGGCCGAAGCGTTCTTCAGTGACGGCGAGGCGCGGATCCCGGCGGCTCTCACGATTCTGCGGCGTCTCGCCGACGTCGGGCTCGGCTACCTCTCGCTGGGGCAGGAGCTGACCACGCTTTCCGGCGGTGAGCGGCAGCGGCTTAAGCTGGCCACGCAGATGGGCGAGAAGGGAGATGTCTACGTTCTCGATGAGCCGACGACCGGTCTGCATCTCGCCGATGTCGAGCAGTTGCTCGGCCTGCTGGACCGGCTCGTCGATGCCGGCAAGTCGGTCATCATCATCGAGCATCACCTGGCGGTGATGGCGCACGCCGACTGGATCATCGACCTCGGCCCCGGCGCCGGCCGTGATGGCGGCCGGATCGTCTTCGAGGGCGCCCCCGCCGATCTCGTCGCCGACCGTGCCACCCTCACCGGCAAGTACCTCGCGGCCTACGTCGGCGACTGACCGGGGACTGTCCTTCGTCGAGCTTCTCAGATGCTGCCAGGACGATCGATTATCGACGTGTGAAGGTCAGGTGGGTGACGCCGCTCGGTGACGAGACCGCCTCGATGTCGTAGCGCTCCTCGACGCCCTCGACGCCGTCCCACAGGCGAACGCCGCGGCCGAGCAGGATCGGCACCTGCACGACGTGGAGCGTGTCGATGAGGTCGGCGGCGAGGAAGTCGCGGACGACCGTCGGGCCACCGCCGATGCGCACGTCGAGGTCGCCGGCCGCCTCCCGGGCGAGGTCGAGCGCCTCCTGCGGGCTGGCGTCGACGAAGTGGAACACGGTGCCGCCCTCCATCTCGATCGACGGGCGCGGGTGGTGCGTGAGCACGAACACCGGCGTGTGGAACGGCGGGTTCGGCCCCCACCAGCCACGCCACTCGTCGTCGGTGCCGACATCGGTCCACGGGCCGGTCTGCGGGCCGAACTTGCCCCGGCCCATGATCTCGGCACCGATGCCGAGGCCATGGCGTTCGGCGAACGCGTGGTCGACACCCGCGGTGCCACCGGTCTCGCCGACCATCGAGCGCCAGAACCGGGTGGCGAACATCCACTCGTGCAGGCGTTCCCCGGCGTGACCGAACGGGGCGTCGAACGTGATGCCGTCGCCGGTCCCGAACCCGTCCAGGGAGATCGAGAAGTTGTGGACACGGACCTGGGACATGGCTGCCTCCCGAGCGGTCGGGTGGTTGCGATCTGCAACTGCTTGCCGCTAACGTAGCGAAAGCAGTGGCAGATTGCAAGCACTTTGGGAGGAGCGCATGGACACCGCCCCACGCTCGGGATGCCCGATCAACGCCGCCGTCGAGGTGCTCGGCGACCCGTGGGCGATGCTCGTGCTGCGCGACATCATGTTCGGCAACCGCCGCCACTTCCGCGAGCTGATCGCCGGCTCCGAGGAGGGCATCGCCACCAACATCCTCGCCAGCCGCCTCAAGCAGCTCGTGGCCGCCGGGCTGCTCACCCGCGACGACGCCCGCCGTGGGCAGCGGGCGGCGTACTCGCTCACCGAGGCGGGCATCCAAGTGCTCCCGGTCATGGTCGCGCTCGGCAACTGGGGCCTCGCCCACCGCGACGGCGAGCGCCGCCTACGGGTCCGCGCCGAACTGCTCCGCGACGGGGGCCCCGAGCTCGTGGCGGCGATGATCGACGAACTGCGCGAGCTCCACCTCGGCGTCCCGCGCCCCGACCCGGACGCACCCCGGGCGAGCGATCAGCTGCGCGCCGCCTATGACTCGGCAATCCGGGACGGCGCCGGGATTGCGCCCATCGATGCCCGGCCTTGAGCCCGGCATCCGAGCACGAAGGCTCCGGAGGATTGTCCAGCCAACCGACAATCAATCGTACAGATGGAAGCGCCGCCCGACGTGGATCGAGCGGCGCTTCCGTCATCTATCTTACCGAGCGGCAACTGCATATTCCAATGACCTTGCGCAGCCAAATGCCCAACCACTCGTCATCCTGACCGCAGGGAAGGATCGCCAGGCGAAGCCGCTGTTGGATGCACAGAGCGATCAGCTTCGAACAAGCGCTTCGCGCGGGGATGCTGAGTGGCGGCATCAGAATGACGAACTTTGGTGACGTTGGTTCATTGACATGCGCTTCAGTTGGAAGAAGCGGCCAGCAGCTCGATCAGCTGCTGAATCCGCTGGATCTTCGCCTGTGCCCGGCGTGGCGAGTAGTCGATGAAGGTCGACTGGAAAGTCCTGCGCGTAGTCGCGGACCGGATAGCCGATGAAAGCGTGCTGGATCATCCAGGTTTCGTAGTTTCCGCTCATCTCGGGCGCGCGCTCGAACGGATCGGTGCGCAGATCGATGATGCGCGGCATCCGCAGCTCCGCGAGCGGATCGGACCAGACATCGAGCCCGATCAAATTCTGCTGCATCAGCACGACTTTCCAGCGGTCATACCGGAGGCAGGCCAGGTCGCCACGGTCGGTGAAGTAGTAGAAGACGGCGTGCTGGGTTGGTTCCCCGTTGGTGAGCATTCCGATCTGGTTGAAGCCGTCGAGATGGGTTTTGAACGTTTCGTCGCCCACCGTATGGAATGTCTATCAATCCCTTCGCAGCAAGGTCAGCAGTGACCCGATCTCGCCTCGGTGCTCACTTTCGTGCTGGGTGAGGTGGTAGAGCGTCCATTCTGGGGAGATTTCGTAGCCCCAATCGGGAAGATCGCGCGGTTGCACAACTGCTTCCGGGGTCATTTCCGTGAAGAGCTCGAGCAGGCGCTGGCGAACGATGTCGAGGCGGCGCAGATGCTCATCGAGCGCGACGCCCGTGACGACGGAGAGATGCCCATCTTCCGAGCGATCGGGCAACGGGAGCAGCGCTTTCAGATCGGGCAAATAGTCGTCGTATCCCATCACGTCTATACAGAGGTAGTCGGCTTCGATGAGCGCGATGTGATAGAGCAATGTGCCGATCGTGTTGTCGAGCCCATCCGGAAGCGTATCAAGCTCCGGCTGGGTGATTCCCTCGATCATCCGCTTCGTGCGAGCGCGCGCATCCTCCAGCGCCCAGAGCCATTTGCCGATTTCTGTGGTGGTTGCGCGTGCGGGAATGATGATGCGCTGGACACGTTCAGTCATATCGATCTCCTTGCGTGCGTATCGGTTTGACCGGACATCCCGATTCTCTCCGCTCGGGTAAGATCACGCGTGTAGACCACGCGCCACACGAGCCAGGAGTGATCATGCTACGAGGATTCAGCCGCCAATGCATCTTTTTTTCGTTGCTCAGTCTGTTGCTGCTCGCGCCGAGCGCGGGCGGCGTCGCGGCTGAGGGTGTGACGATTGATAAGGTCGCACTCGTCACTCCGGCCAGCCGCACCAACCAGGGATGGGACCAGCAGGCGGCGGACGCGATCACCAAGATTGCGGCCGAGCGCGGCATCACGGCGGATGTCGCTGAGAATGCCGGGTACGATGACATCACCCCGATTCTCAAGGACTTCGAAGCCGAAGGGAGCCAGCTGATCATCTGCCATGCCAGCGGCTACCAGACGGTTTGTCCGGAGTTCGCCGAGGAATCGCAGATTCCGGTAGCGGTGATCGAAAATCCTGGAGCGGTAAAGGAAGGGCTCATTTCCGACATCGAAACCCAGGCGCAAGAAGTTGCCTACCTGGCCGGCTACCTTGCCGGAAAAACGACCACCACCGGCACGGTTGCGATCGTTGTTTCAGGCGAGCCTCCCACCTGGAACTACATGACGGTCGGCTTTGCCGAGGGTCTGCACGCCAGCAAGCCCGATGCGACGCTGCTCTACAGTGTGATCGGGGAAGCAGCCTACGATGATGTCTCGGGCGCCAAGCGGGTGACGGAACAGGCGCTGACCGCCGGGGCCGATATCATCTTCGGAATGGGGGACGGCGCGTCGTTCGGCATGGTGCAGGCAGTCGAGGAGCACAACCAGCATCTCGACGCGGGCGAGAGCAAGGCCTGGTTCATCGACGTCATCGGCGATAAGAGCGCCGATCATGGCGACGCGCTGCTGACCTCGGTTCTCTTTGATTACACCGGCATTTACAACCAGATGCTCGACGATCTCGCCGACGGCACATTCGGCAAGGTCTACACGCTCGACGTCAAAAACGGCGGCGTCCGCTTGCTCGACCTTCCCGCGTCCGTGCCGCAAACGGTGAAAGATGAGATCGCCGCCCAGCAGCAGGCGATCGTCGACGGCACGACCAAGGTCTCCGCGATCGCCGACACAAACGAGATGAAGAAACGATTGGATGAGTTGTTTCCAAGGTAGAGCCGTAAGCGATAAGCCGTAAGCAGAGAGCGTTTGTCTTTGCTTACGGCTCGCGGCTTGCGGCTCCGCCATCAATCCAGTGTTGCTTTGATTTTTGCCCGGATGTCTTCGTCGAATTCGACGTGGGTTTCGACTTCGTCGGCGATGGTGATTTCGCCTTCGATCTCGTGGGTGGCGGGGCGCTCCCAATCCTTGAGGGTCAGATTCATCAGCAGGGAAACGAGCTCGCCGCGATTAGTGTCGAAGCGGGCGAGGGCGTCATCGAGCGGCTGATCGACATCGGGCAAGCGGTGTTTCGCTGGCTCTGGTGAGTACACGTAGATGGGGATTCGCCTCGCGCCGCATCCGATTGAGACGTTCCAATACGACAATATCACGTTCGGTGAGCAAGACGATCAGCGCCAACACGTCATTCGGAGCCGTGCCGCCATGCGCGGCGATAATGGTCCGCAACATGTTCGGGGCGCCGAGAAGTTCGTCAATTAGGTCCTGATAATTGTCCAGCATAATTCGCCTCTCGCAATCGATGCGCTAGAAACGCGAACGACCCCGAAGCCGGGGCCGTTCCGTGTTCACTCCGACTGGTTCTATGATCGCCTATATTGCATCGCCAAACATGGGATTTCCCGCGAGATCGAGTTCCCAGACGACACTGAACGGATCGCGGAATGCGAAGGCCATTTCGGTCTGGGCGGTGATCTCGTAGCCGCGCATCAGCACGCGTCCTTTGATGCGGGTGTAGGTGGTGGCGTCGACGCGAAGCGAGATGTGATCGAGCAAGCTGCGCTCGATGCGGGCTCCCAAACCAACCCGGTGCAGGGCCAGCAGCAGCGGGCCATTCTTGAGATAGGTCACATCCGCGCCGGCATCGCGATCGGTTTCCCAGGAGAAATCGGCGGGCAGCGCCTCGATCGCGTTGCCTGAGATACGGCCCCGTCCCTCCACGTCCATCTCGAACAGGTCGGTGTAGAACGCTTCGGCTTTATCGAGATACGACACGCGCAGCGCGATGTGGTTGAGCGCCTGGATATTCACGCTCTTCGCGGGCGCCTCGGCCACGGCGACTGCCTGACTCATCGTCGCAACTCCTGTGCCTGATGATCCGCGCGAGGAGGGAATGGGTGACGTTGTGGCGTAATCCTCTTCATGGTCGCCGATCTTGGGCGCGGTTCTCTCCACCCAGGGTTGATCGCGACGAATCGCAGCCACGAGTGATTCGCGATTGTGATCTTTCAATGAAAGCCGCTCGCCGCTGTGCAGCACGATGCCGATCTCAGGGGTGGCGGGGCGAAACTCATCGGCCCAGCGGTAAAGCGCCGGGACGACGCCAAGTGAATGCGCCGCGACCGTCATATCGATGTAGGGATCGTCGTAATTGAGACTATGCGATTTTGCGCGACGCACCACGACCTGCGCGTCGCCTGCCGAGCCAACCGCAATACCCGCCTGGTCAGCGAGATTCTCAGGCACTTCCAACAAGAACCGATAGGCCATTTGGCGGCCTCCCCTTTCCCTGGGAACTCATGTCTGCGAGCGGACTCGCAATGCACACGGGGCGTACTCCAACGGTGCAAGCATATCGCAGAAGCAGGATTCGATCCGACTGTTGCGGCTCAGACGTCGGTCGCTTTGGTCGCGCGCCGCTTCCTGATCGCATAGGGAACCAACCGGCCGAGTGCGATGCCGACGATTAGTGCGCCCAGCAGCACCCAGGTGAGCTGCACGGTGAACGACCAGAAAAAGACTTCGAGCTCCACCTTGGTCCAGTTCTGGATAATCAGCACCACCAGACCAACGAGCACGAGCGCCCAGACCACGGCCTTGATGTTGCGTCCGACCTGGCTCGGCTCGTCTGGAATCGTGCGTCGCGGTTGCACCTGCCCGCTGTCCACTGGCTGCATCGAGCCACTCGGTTGATCGTCCATGGATATCGCTCCTCCCATCGTCGTATGTGTAGCATGACAGAGAGGGGAGAGACGAGTTGTGACTTGTGAGGAAGGGTAGTTCGGTGCTTCAGCTCCGGGCATGTGTCAGCCCGAATCGATGCACTCCTTATTCGTGCGGCGCGGGGTTTCGGGGATCCTCGATCGGTTTTCCGACGCGAAGCTCGTCGCGGGTATCGGCGTTGGCCCAGAATTTGGGCGGGGATTCGTCGATGACCCGGGGCGTTTCCATCGGCACGCCAACCCGGCGAGCGGCCTGGGACAGCACATGAGAAGCAACCGGCGTCGTGAGAAAGAGGAAGACGCCGATCAGCACGACCCGGGCCTGAATGGCCGGTCCCTCACTCAAAAAGGCCGCCGCGCAGAGCGCCATCACCCCGAGTACGACTGATTTTCCGGCAGCATGAATCTTCGTATAGACATCGGGCATTCTGACCATGCCGATCAGACCGGCGGTCATCACCAGCACTCCCAGAATCACCAATCCATTTGAGATCAGATCACGCATAGCCGGTTCTCAATCCTAAAACGGTCGGCCGACGGCCCGGAAGCGGGCGGCGGCGATGGTGGAGATGAAGGAAAGCAGCGACAGGATCAGCGCCGCGTCGAGGTAATAGGATTCATCCTGCCGGGCGGCGTAGAGCACCAGCACGCCGATCAGGATTAGCGTCATCGTGTCGAGCGCCAGGATGCGGACAAACGACTGCTTCGCCCGCAGCACGGTCAGGGCCGACACGGCCAGCAACACGACCATCCAGGCGACCGCGATCGTCAGAATCATGGGAACACCTTCTTCTGATAGCGCTCGTAGAAGTGGCGATGGGCGTGGCGCACCGCTTCGGGATCGCTGGCGTCGATCACATGCACCAGCATCTGTCCCTCGGCCCAATCGATATCGACCAGCGCTGAACCGGGGGCGAGCGTCGTCACAATCGCCAGGATGGATACGCCCGTTGGCGTGCAGTCGCCGATCGGCACCGTGATGATTCCCGAGCGGTCGAGCTTTCGCCAACCGAGCGAATACCCCAGCACCTGCCAGGTGCCGACGGTGACATCTTTCAGCACCATGATCAAAAAGAGTGGGAAATACATGATCCGCGTGATGAGCGACGGCGCACGGTCGTGATATTCATGATCCTGGGTTTCAATCAGAAACCCGCGAAAGGTGAAGAGAACGACAAAGGAAATCACCACGCCGACCAGTGCGTCAGCCCAGGAATCACTGGCCAGCATCAGGAGAAAGACCGCCGTCAATCCGGTGATTTCCAGCAGGATTCGCAGAAGTGAGTTCACCTGCCGCCTCCTGTCAAAGCCGCCGCCGCGTGATCGCTCAACGCCAGGAGCGGTTGCGGCCAGATGCCGATCGCGAGGATCAACAGCGCCAGCATCGCCACCAGAATACGCCGGTCAAGCGGACTTGGCGGATGATGGGCTTCCTCCTCACTTTCCGGTATCCAGAAGGTGCGCTGGTAAATCTGCATCATGTAGAACACCGAGAGAAATCCGCCCACCACGACCAATACCACAATCGAGGCATAGTCGGCGTCGATCGCGCCTTTGATCAATGCCGCCTTGGAGAGGAATCCAGCGGTCGGCGGAATGCCGGCGACGCTGAAGGAACCGATCACGAAGGCGCCGGCCACAAGACGGCCACGAAGATTTTCGGAAAGAAAGAGCAGCGTTTTGTTCAAGGCGTTCAGCACGGAGATCAGGATCACCGCTGAAAAGCCGACTTTCGGCCCGATCGCCAACGCCAGCAGGATATAGCCGACCTGGCCGATGGAGGAATAGGCGAGCACTTGCGGGACCGAGCGGCGTGAAATCGCCTGCACCCCGCCATAGAGAATGCTGAGCGAGCCGATGATCAGCAGCACCGGAGTTGCCGATTCCAGCTCGCGCGGCAGCAAGCCGCCGCCAAACCGGATCAACCCGTAACTGCCGATGTTCGCCAGCGCGCCGCTCAAAATCGCCGCCACCGCCGGTCTGGTGCCGGTGTAGACCGACGCCAGCCAGAAGTGAAACGGAAAGAGTCCGAGCTTGATGCTGAAGGCGACGAAGATGATCGTCGCGGCGAGCAAGGCCGGGGCCTGCCCGGCGATCGTAGCGCGCTGGGCGACCGCATCCATATCGAGCCGGCCGGTCAGGTGATAGATCGCGGCGATGCCGATCAGGAAGAAGACCGAGCCGAGCAGGTTGACGATGGCGAAGATCGCCGACGCCCGGAAGTTCCGCTTCTCCTCTCCGTAGCCGACCAGTACGTAGGCCGCGATCATGGCGATCTCGAAAAAGACGTAGAAGTTGAAGATGTCGGCGGTGAGAAATACCCCGCACAATCCGGTCGCCAGGAAGAGCACCAGCGCGGGAAAGGAGCGCGAGCGCACGCCGCCGAAGACTTCGAACAGCAGCGCCGCCAGTAAGACGCCAAGGGAAAGGGTCGCGAAGAGCGCGCCGAGCGCATCGAGCCGGAGCACGATGCCGATCCCCGGCTCCCAGTCTCCGGCGACCATGGTGCGGGGACCATGCTGAACCACGTCCCAGGTGAGCCAGATCGAGATGAACCAGGCGATCGCGAGCACGATCGACGCCGCCCAGCCAATTCGCTTGCGACGACCATCGAGGGCGGCGAAGGCAAGCGCCGCCGCCCAACAGATTCCGAGAGGAGCCACAACCATCAGGTCTGGACCTCCACGGACTCGAGGTCCGCTGGAAGCTCAGGCTCATCCTGCAGCTCGGTTCGTTCTTCCTGCTCGGCCTGCCGGGTTTCCACGTCGCCCAGCTCATCGATATCGACGGTGCGATGGGAGAGATAGACGCGATAGACAATCGCCAGCAGCAACGCCGAGACGCCGAAGCTGATGACGATCGCGGTCAGGGTCATCGCCTGCACGACGGGATCGCTGACATCGTACTTGTTGGCGAGCGGCAGGATCGGAGCCCGGCCCCGGGTGAGCGCGGCGGCCATGATGAAGAGATTGGCGGCATTCGAAATGAGCACCACGCCCGCTACGACGCGAATGAGATCGTGCTTCATCAGGAGATAGGACCCGGCCATGAAGAGGATGCCGATACCGGCGGAGAAGGCAAGAATCATGTCCGCCCTCGCTCGATGGTGCGGGCGATCAGATCGAGGACGCCGACGGCGAATCCAAAGACAAGCAAGAAGACCCCGATATCGAACGCGACAGCGGTAATCAGCTCGACCGAGCCGAAATGGATGACATGCTCGCTGGGCGGCGGCCAATGCGTCAGCACCGGATCGCCGAAAAAGAGTGGAATGAAGGTGACCGCGAGGGAAATCGCCAGGCCAACCAGGGAGATCATCGGCGCGTGCCGCACCACCGCCAGCTTGCCCGGCAGCGCCGGTCCATAGGAAACGTACTGGAGCAAGACCCCGAGCGACGCGATGATTCCGGCACTGAAGCCGTCGCCGACATCGGCGTAGCCTTTGATCAGAATGGCCGCTGCGACCATCATCGTCACCGGAAGGAGCAGGCGAGCGAGCGCTCGCGTCATCACCGTCATGGCTTGATCCTGAACCGGCGGAGCAGGGTGGCGATGCCGAGGAAGGCGATGCCGATCACCGTGATTTCGCCCATCGTGTCGAAGCCACGGAAGTCGGCCAGAATCACCGTCACGATGTCTTTGCCATGAGCGATGGGGGTGAGATCGATGTAATTCTGGCCGATGCCCGCCAGCGGCGCCGGTTGCGACAGGATCGTCCAGGCGACCACAAAGGCGAACAGCCCGCCGATCACCGCGATAATGATGCTTCGTCCCCGCCCGGGCTCTGATGCCGGCTCTCCTTCAACTGCAGATTGGACGGCGGAGGGATCGATATCGGAGGGCATCATGGCCAGCATGCCCAGGAAGAGGAGCGTGAAGATCGTTTCCACCAGCACCGCGACGAGCGCCACATCGGGCGCGCCGAGCAGGGCGTAGACGACGGAGAGACTGAAGCCAACTCCCGAGAGCATCAGCGCCAGGGTGAGATGATCTTCACGCCAGGTGGCCGAAAGCGCCGAGAGCGCGGCGATGCCGATCATCAGGGCGATGAAGAGTTGATCGCGGTCCATCGATCCGACCTTGAAGGTCAGCGTATCCCGGGAAAAGATCACCCCAAGCGTCACAAGAAAGGCGGCGGGAGGCAGCACTGAGGAAATCCGGCTGCGGAGATCGCGGACCTCGATGCTGTGCGTCGCATCCGAGAGCCGGTTGAGATCGAGCAGCGTGCGGTAGAACAGGAGCTCCGGGCCAAGTCTTTCGCCGAGGCGGGAGAATCCTCGCGCCGCCGGCAGCCAGAATCGCCGGGTAGCGAGCAGCAGCGCCCCGGCGCCGATCGCCAGCAGCGCCATCACATTCTCGTCGGTCGCCTTGAGCGTATAGCCGACGTGCAGATGATAGGCGACGCCGCTCACCGCTTCACCCGCATGCTCGGTCAGACGGAGCACGGGATCGGGCCACCATCCCTCGATCAGTGAAAGCAGACCCAGCAGCAGAATCGGCCAGACCAGACGGGCAGGAATCGGCCGCGCTTCGGAATGCTGCTTGCCGAGAAAAATGCCGATCCAGAACCGGCCTGTATAGGCGACGGTCAGCGCCGCTCCGGCGACCGCGAGCACTGGAACGATCCCGCCCCGCTCCAGCGCCGCCGCGAAGAAGAGTTCGTCTTTGTAGAAGCCGATCACCCCTGGCAACGCCGCCAGCGCGGCGGCGGCGAGTCCGCTGCCGATCGCCAGCAAAGGCAGCTTGCGCCAGAGCCCGCCCGTTTCATGCAGGTATTTCGTGCCGGTCGATTCGGTGACCGCGCCGGCGGTGAGGAACAACGCGCTTTTCGCCAGCGCGTGCGCGATCACGTAAAAGCAGGCAGCCGCCGCTGCTTTCGGCGTGCCCAGCCCGAGCAAAACGACCACATAGCCATACTGAGAGATCGTGGAGTAGGCGAGGATCTGCTTCAGGACGTCGCGAGTGAGCGAAATGATGCCGCCGACCGCGATCGAAACGAAACCGATGACGATCAGCAGATCGAGCGTGCCGGGGCTGAGTGCAATGAGCGGGTGAAAGCGGCTGATCAAAAAGACCCCGGCGGCCACCATCGCCGCTGAATGGAGATAGGCGGAAACGGGCGTTGGGGCCGCCATGGCCCGAGGAAGCCAGAAATGCAAGGGGGATTGGGCGCTTTTCGCCAGCCCGGCGATCGCGATCGAGAGCGCGACGACCGTGGCGGTGCGGTTCGATTGCATTGTCGCGAAGGCGGCGTCGATCGAAAATGATCCTGTCTCGTGCTCGATCAACATGGCCGCGATCAGGAAGGCGATGGCGGTGACGATCGTGACGATCAGAGCCATCAGCGCGGCGGTGCGCGAATCGCGGTGCTGCTTGTCGTAGCCGATCAGGAAATAGGAGGCGATGGCAGTGAGATCCCAGAACACGAAGATCAGCATCAGATCGCGCGCCATCACCAGCCCGACCATCGCCCCCATGAAGAGGAGCAAAAAGCCGAAAAAGGAGACGACATCCCGATCGGACCGGTGTTCGTGATGCAGATGCAGGGGCATATACGCGCCGGCATAGATCACCACGGCCAGACCGATGCCGGTCGCCATCAGCGCGTAGAGCACGGCGAGTCCATCGAGCTCGATCGTGAATCGCATATTCCAGGCGGGCGCCCAGGCCAGATCGACCGGCTTCCCGGGATCGTGCCAACCCCAGAGCGCGGCGATGAAGGCGAGCGCAGTCATCACCATCGCCACCGGCGCGGTCAGTTTCGTTTTCCACCAGCCGAAGGCAACCGTCACCGGCGCCGCGGCGAACGCGGCGAGGATCAGGAACGTTGCTGGTTGTGTCCACGCATCGCTCATCAGGGCGATCGTTCCTTGTCGCAACCAAGCATTGAGAAGATGAAATCTCAACCAATATCGAGGAAAGAACGACGGCAACCGGTGCTACGATCGAAACGGCAACGCCTGGGAAATGAGTCCCATACTGGTTCGCGACGCGGAACCGATGGGAACACGAGCGGCGTTTGACAGGACGAACGCATGCGATTGCGCCTGAAAGGATTGTACCCTTCACACCGTGGTAGTACGGTGAAGCAGCACACAGTTTCAGCGTCGCGGGAGGACAAACGCTGTCGAAATCCTGGTATACGCTTGACGCGTGTGCACGTTGATTGTCAGTGAGGACGAGGAAAAGGAGTTGAAGATGAAGCGAACAGGACGTCTCCGGTGGAGCGGGGCCATCGTCGCAGCATTTCTTGCGCTCACCCCATTGCTGGGGATGGGAACAGTCGCCTCGGCTCAGAGCGCGCACGAAGCGGACAGCTTCCTGTCCGACGCGCAAGGGCTCACCAATGGTCTCACGCCGGTCGTCGACCAGGATTCGTTCTCGCTCACGCAGAGCGACACCAAGATCGCCGCGCAAAAGTTGAATACCGATCCAATCGAAAACTTCTACCTCGAATTCACGGTCGAAGCGCCACGCGACGGCGTGACCGATCCGTTCGATTTCGGAGTCTTCTTCCGTGATCTCGGCGCTGACTACTACGGACTCGCCATTTCGTCTGACGCTGGTGGCAATGGCCCTGCCTGGGGATTAGTGCTCGGCTCGTCGGATGCCGATCCGACATCCGCCGACAGCGGTGACCTTTCCGCCGATGATTTCCCGACTGATCAAGGGATCGACCTACGATGTCGTGGTTGCGGCAATCGGGAATGACGCAGCCTTCTCGGTCAACGGTACCGCAGTGGCGATGCTCGACATCTCCGATCAGCCCGATGCCGGCAATGTCTCGCTCGCGTCCGGCTTTTTCTCCAGCAGTTCCGTCGCCGGAGAAGACATATCGTTCTCCAACGTGACGCTCTACGATCTCAACGCGGATTCCACAGGGACTCCCACTGAGGCTTCGCCGTCGCCTGACAATGGCGGCAATCACCGGAGGCCAGACGGAAGGACGCCCGACGGCGACCGCCGAGGGCGGCGACGAAACGCCACCGGCACCAACACCTGGAAACGAAACTCCAACGGCTGGCAGCGCCGGGTATGAAAGCCCCGACTACGGCTATACCCTCTCCTTCGACGACACCTGGACGATTGCCGATCAGAGCGAGAAAGACGGCAACGACTACGTCAATCTGACGAACGGCACCAGCACGGTCCTGATCTTCGGCCAGGCCTATACCGGCACCGCCCAGGCGTGCGTCGACTCCGACATCAAATTCTTCCAGGACACGACGAACGGCTATACCTTCGATGGCATCGCCACCGACACGGATGGCAATGAGCTGACTGGCGATCTTTCGTCCGGCGGTGCCTACGCCGTGCTCTGGGTGACCGACAAGAACGGTGACGCGCAAACGATCTACGTCGAGTGTCGCCCAATCGTCGATGGCGAATCGATGATGCTGATCGAGCAGTATGTCGCCGACGCCGATTACAACGACCAGATCGATGCTCGCAAGGCGCTGCTCGGCCGGTCTCGTGCTGAGGCGGCGGCGCTGGCCCGGATGAGACATCGACCCCTAAGGAAGATGTCACGCCGACGTCGAGCAACGCCGACCAGCTCGATGTGACGCTCGATGCGGTTCGCTCGCTCGGGTGTCAGCGGCGACGCGGTGCTCACCCCATCCGGCACGACTCGCACGCGGGTCGTCGTCACGGTCGATGGCGCTCCGGAAGGCGCGCTGGTCGTGCTGCAAGAAGGATCGTGCGACAGCCTGTCCGGCACGGCGGATCTCGATGCCGGCTACGGTTGATGAGAACGGCGAATCATCGGCCCGCGTGCTGGCGACGCTCGATGATCTTTCCGGCAACTACGCGCTGACGATCATCGACCCCGACACCGAGGATTACGACACGCCGCTCGCCTGCGGCGACATCTAAACGCCGGCATCATCGCAATACAGATCGAGCGCGCTCCGGTATCCTCGGATACTGGAGCGCGTTTCTGTCCGCTTGAGAGAAGGAGCGCAATTCTCGATAGGAGTTGGGATCCAGTGAAAGTTGCAT
>CAWDSC010000012.1:0-39400 GCA_963804925.1 uncultured Chloroflexia bacterium | reverse complement strand
GGAAGGCGGCTACTCGATGCCCTACGCCCCCTATTGCAGCGCATCAATCGCTGAAGCGCTGTGCGGCGTCGCAGACGCCGACGCGCAGGTCATCGAAGCCTACGGCTCGCGAGCAAAAACCCAACCGGCGAAGCACCACATCGGTCTCGACGGCGAAGCGGCGCTGGCGGCGATTGTGGATGCGAACGGGCGGTATTGGAGCTTGTAACGGGGCGCCGGTATTCGTTGCGAAGAAGGTCTCGACGTGCCCGGAGCTGAAGCACCGGGCTCGCAGGCGGAAGTACCCTTCGGGCACTCGGCCGGGCGACGAACGATAACGCGCACCAACCCGTGCTCAGTCCGGAAGACTTGTCGCGTGTCAGCCGGGTGCTTCAGCTCCCGGCAATGGATCACGATCAGGCTTTCGACATACCCGGCAATACTCGCGATCGTGGTTTCAACGTGCCCGGCACTGAAGTACCGGGCTAACAAGACGAAGTCCCTCGGGACTGACCTCGGTGGAGCACTTCCGATACATCGGACTGTCTCTCGCCCCGACCTCAGTGCCCGCGAGGGTACTTCCGCCTGTGAGCCGGGTGCTTCAGCTGCCGGCCGTTGCACCCGAGCTACGCTTCCTCACAACTCACAACTCACAACTCACAACTCACAACTCACAACTCACAACTCGTCAATGATCGCTTTTTGTCGCGATGCGCTCGATCGAGTCCAGGCCTTCGGCGTTGAGCTCGAAGGGGACGTTGAAGTCGCGGCAGACGTCGCGGAGCTCGACGAGGACTTCGCGGCGCAAAGGGATGCCGTGGCGGAGGTTGTAGGCGTGTTGAGCGGCTTCGGGTTCGCCGGGGATGAGCACGCGGTCTGATGGCGCGCCGGGAGCGACCGGGGTGGCGCGGAGGGTGTCGAACATCGTTTCCAGGTCGGCGTAGAGCTCGTCCGGATCGCGAAAGGCTTCAATTTTCCAGGCGGCGAAGAAGTGGCTCGTGCCGGCGGGTTTCTCGGAGCGGATGCCGTCGGTGATCATCCAGCTGGTGGAGCCGCCGCCCATCGGACCGCAGAGCATGTCGACCATCATGCCGAGTCCGTACCCTTTGTGGCCGCTTGTGGAGCGGTCGCCGCCGAGCGGCAGGATCGCGCCCATGGCGAAGGGGTCGTTGGTGGGATAGCCATCGTGGTCGAGCGCCCAGCCGTTGGGAAGCGGTTTGCGGGCGCGCTGGGCGATCTCGATTTTGCCGAACGAAACGGTTGAGGTCGACATGTGGAGCACGAACGGGTCTTTGCCCGGTCCCATCGGCACGGCGAACGCGATCGGATTTGAGCCGAGCATCGGCTTCGCGCCGAAGGTCGGCGCGGTCAATGAGCCGGAGTTGGTCATCGAGATGCCGATCAATCCAGCCTCGATCGCCATCAGCGCGTAGTGACCGGCGATGCCGTAATGATTGCTGCCGCGCACCGTTGTCATGCAGAGACCCGATTCCTGCGCCTTCTCGATGCAGCGCGCCATCGCGCGTGGACCCTGCACAAGCCCGGTGCCGTTGTTTGCGTCGAGGGCGAGCGACACGGGCGTCTCGCGATTCACGGTCAGTGGAGCGCCAGGGACGATGCCCTGATCCCGGAAACCGATCGCGTAATAGGGAATGCGGGCGACGCGATGCGACTCGATCCCGCGCCAATCAGCGGAAAGAAGCGTCGTCATGGCAATGGCCGCGTCGTCCTCATTCAATCCAAATGCGCGAAACACTGCTTCGCCCTGAGAACGGATCTGTTCGGGGGTGAATCGTGGGGTATCTCCCCATTGCTCAGAAATGGCCTCATCTGAAAGTGGGGAAATCGACATCAAACAGGGATCCTCCGCGAAACTGGTCTATATAGGACGAACGGGTAGCCAAATTTCCTAGATCCGCGACGAATTGGCTGAAATTCCGACCGCGTGTCACAGCCAGGGAAATGCTGCAGGCGGCGCATTATCGAATGCATCAGCAGAAACTGCCAATCACGGCACGGAGATTCCCACGGAAATCAGTGACATAAAGTCAATATTTGATAAGCCAAAGAGGCCATCATGCCTTCGGAATACGGAAAATGGCAGCGTACGTACGCCTGCAAAAAACGAAAACACTTGACAGCGCCTACTTTGACAAAGGTATAGTGGGAGTCATAGCGCAGCAGCACGTTTCTCGTGCACAGGCGTGGGTATCCGGAACCGTTGCAGCGGTGCTGGAACCATCGCCGGGTTTGTTTTGGCTGACTTACCCGGTCGATCGATTTGTAGCTTTCGCCCCGCTCGGAATGCTCGCGAGCAGCGGAAGGGGGACCAATTGAGGGAAGGGACGACGCGCCAGAGGCCGCTTGGTACGGGCAAGCGCCTCTGGCAGGCCCGGAACCTGGTGCTGGCGCTGCTTGTTGGATTGATCGGTTTTTCGGGAATCAAACCAGCAGCGGCAGCGAGTTCGTATATTGACACTGACGTTTTGAACCTCCGCACCGAACCAGGTGTCTGGGCATCGGTGGTCACACAGATGTACCAGGGTGAATCAATCAGTGTGATTGATGGTCCGACCGACGAAGGCTGGTACCAAATTGAGTATGCGGGCAATGTCGGTTGGGCCTGGGGCGGCTATCTCGCGGTAAACGGCTCACTCGGTTGGGATGGAGCACCCCCGTCCACAGGCGGCAATTCCGGCGGCGGGACCACGGCGAGCACGATCCCGGCAACAAGTGGATCGATATCAATCGCTCGAGCAACACGGTCACTCTGTATGAGGGCAACAACGCGGTTGCCTCCTACTACGCTTCGCTCGGCTACGACACGTCCGATCAGGAATTCTACGCCACGGCGTCCGGCACTTATTACATCTACGGCAAGAACGCTGGATGCTCGACCTGGACCGATTTGGGGCAAGGCCTTCATCGAGTACTGGATGGCCTTTGACGGCGAGCGGAGCAACGGATTCCACTCTTGGTCGATGGATGCAAACGGCAACGTGATTCCGGGGGGTGATGGCTTGACCGGCGGCTGCGTGGCGCTTGAACCCGGCGCAGCTGCGGCGGTCTACGATTGGGCGCCGATCGGGACCCGGGTCGAAATTCACTGGTAACATTCGAAGCCCGTTTTTCATCCGTGCGACGCAAGCACCCCCCTCGGTTGGCCGGGGTGTTTGCGATTAAGGCCGTCATTGCCGAGGGCTGAAGCACCCGGCTCACAGACGGCATTACCGTTCGGGAACTGAGCCCGGAATCGCCCCAATGTATCGAGAATGCTTCCCGTCCGGCGTAGCCCTGGTGGGCTTCGGCATGTCTGCCCACGGTTTCAACTCCGGGGGGTGCTTTAATCGAGGCATGACGGACGGATCACTTTAAGGAGCAGGTTGATCCATGCTGACCCAAGACAATACCGGAGTTGATGAGTTCATCTGGCTTGAAGATATCGCCGGCGAGCAGCCGCTCGCCTGGGTGGCCGAGCAGAATGAGCGCACGCACCAGATGCTGGCGACTCCATCGTTCGAGCGGACGGAGCAGCGCATCCTTGAGGTGCTTGACTCGGACGACCGCATTCCGATGGTCGCGAAGAACGGGACGTATTACTACAACTTCTGGCGTGATGCCGAGCATCCGCGGGGCTCTGGCGACGAACACGCTGGAGTCCCTATCGCACCAACGAACCGGACTGGGAGATCCTCCTCGACCTCGACGAGCTGGCTCGCGTCGAGGACGCCGGGTGGGTCTGGGATCGGCCGATCTGCTCTTCCCTGACTATCCCGGGCGCTGCTCCACCTCTCGCCGGACGGCGGCGACGCGGTCGCCATCGCGAATTCGATCTCGAAACGCGTGAGTTCGTGGAGGACGGCTTCATCGTGCCGCTCGCGAAGTCGATCGTACCTTGGATCGACCGCGACACGCTAATCGTCGCCACCGACTACGGTGCGGATTCGCTGACCATCTCCAGCTATCCGCGCCTGGTGAAGCGTTGGAGGCGAGGAACCACGCTCGAAGCCGCCGAGCTAGTTTTCGAAGTGCCGGTCGATCACGTTCGTCGACGCGATTCACGACCATACCACGGATACGAGCGAGATCTCGTCGCCGATGTCATCGACTTCTATCACAGCAAGGTCTATTTGATCGACGGCGACGCGTTGACGCACATCGACGTGCCGGATGACGCCAATGTCGATCTCCATCGCGAGTGGCTGCTGATCCGGCCCGGTCCGATTGGACGCCTGCCGCCGTCACCTATCCGGCCGGTTCGTTGCTGGCGGCGAAGATCGATGCGTATCTGCAGGGATCGCGCGATCTTGTCGCGCTCTTCACGCCGGATGAGCGAACGGCGCTCTCGAGCTCGAGCTGGACGCGCCATCATCTCTTGCTGACGCTGCTGCACGATGTCTCGTCGCGGATCGAGGTGCTGACGCCGGGTGACGGCGAGTGGGCGCGCGAATCCCTGGCTGCGGCGCCGGCGCTGCATTCGGTGGACGTCTCGAGTCGTCGATGGGATGAAAACGACGACTACTGGCTCGTCGTCAGCGGATTTCTGACGCCGACGACGCTCCAGCTGGGCACAATCGGCGACAGGCCGTCGAGACGCTCAAGTCGGCGCCCTCCTTTTATGACGCGTCGAGCTTCACGTCGAGCAGCACTTCGTCACGTCGAAAGACGGAACCAGGGTGCCCTATTTCCAGATCGGGCCGCGCGACTTGCCGCTGGACGGAACGACTCCGACGCTGCTCAACGGCTACGGCGGGTTCGAGATCGCGCGGACTCCGGCGTACAACGGATCGGTCGGGCGTGCCTGGCTGGAACGAGGCGGGGTCTACGTCGTCGCCAACATCCGCGGCGGCGGCGAATATGGCCCGGCCTGGCATCACGCCGCGCTGAAGGCGAATCGCCACCGCGCCTATGAGGACTTCGCGGCCGTCGCCCAGGATCTGATCGATCGCGGGGTGACGTCGCCGGCACATCTGGGATGTGAAGGCGGCAGCAACGGCGGGCTGCTGGTCGGCAACATGCTGACGCACTACCCGCAGCTCTTCGGCGCGATCGTCTGCGAAGTGCCGCTGCTGGACATGCAGCGCTACACGAAGCTCTCGGCCGGGGCATCCTGGATCGCGGAGTACGGCGATCCGGACAAGGCCGACGAGTGGGCCTTCATCCAGACGTTCTCGCCGTATCACAACCTCAGAAAGGACGTGAAGTACCCGCCGATCCTCTTCTACACGGCCACCAGCGACGACCGGGTCGGCCCGGTGCAGGCGCGCAAGATGGCGGCCCGGATGCAGGAGATGGGCATCCCCGATGTCTGTTCTACGAGAACCGCGAAGGCGGCCACGGCGCGGCGGCCGACAACAAGCAGGCGGCGCATCTCCACGCGGCGGCATATGAATTTCTCTGGGAACGATTGGCGAGCGAGAACGCGGTGTAGGGGATCGGGCTGTTACGGCCCCGGACTGAAGTCCGAGGCTCACAAGACGAAGTCTCTACGAGACTGAGCCGGGGAATGCTCGGAGATATTGGGAGGATCTTGTGGAAAAACCCTCACCCGGTCCTAACGCACCAACCTCTCCCAATCCTACGAGAGGGTACGACGTAAGCCCCCTCTCTCCAGAATTGGGAGAGGGGGTTGGGGGTGAAGGTAAGAAGGTTTCTTCCCTACGGAGTCATCTGGATCGAGGCGGCTTTGACGATCGCGCGGAAATAGGCGGCGAACTGGAGGCCGTCGGTTGGGCGGAAGATGACGGTGCGCTCGCCGCCGCGCTCGACGCCGGGGATGTAGACCGCCTGGTCGGCGCGCGCCTGATGATCGAAATCGATCTCGATCAGTGAAGTCTCAGGAAGCAGATACGGCTTTGCTTTCTTGTTGCTCTTCTTGAGCGCTTTGAGCGCGCCGTCCTTGATCATCTCCTGGGCTTTGTCGGGATGCACGTGGATCGCGGAAAAGGTGGAGATCCCTTCCTTGACCGGCACGGTGATCACCTGCTCGCCGCACCAGGCTTTGGTCTGGGCGCAGGCTTTTTCGTCGCCCGCGACCAGCACCACCGGCACGCCGAAATGTCCGGCGACGATGGAGTTGATGCCGAACTCGCCGGTCGATGAGCCATTCACCCGCACATCGTTGATGAAACCGGTCCAGGTGTGGGCGAGCGGCGCGGCGGGCGTGCCGGCTTTGGCGTGATAGCCGGTGTAGAACACCGCGCCGATGCCGTCGAGATCGACGCCCTGCACCATGCCGAGTGGTTTGTCGTTGCCGGTGATGAAGCGGCAGCGGGGATCGAGATCGTCCGCGATCAGATTGCGCATGCCGTCGTGGCTATCGTTGACGATCACCTCTTCGGCCCCGGCCTCGTACGCACCGGCGATGGCCGCGTTGACTTCGAGGGTCATGCGAGCCCGGGCGCGGTTGTATTCGGTCTGGCTGGCGATACCGCCATTTTCAGGCGGGCTGACATGCACCCACGATGACACGCCGCACGTGCCTTCCATGTCGGCTGAGATAAGCACTTTCACGATTTCGATCCTTCCGGCTTTTCGCACAAAACGATGAACATGCTGGCGATTCTATCGCGTTCCCGGACCTTTCCGGAGACGCAGCGTGACGATTTCAAACGGGCGCACCGTCAATCGCCATGCTCCATTGTCCGTCGCCTCAACCGGGCTCGCTGCTTCATCGGATTCTTCCAGAATCGTGACGCGGTCGATCGCCGCGATCGGCATCCCGAAGGTCAGATTCGGTGACGCCGCGACGCCCGCCTGATTCGTGGAGACGGAGAATGAGCGAATCGTCGTCTTCCGCCCGTTTGAGCGCGCCGAGCGTGAGCGGCACGCCGGTTTGCGTGAAGAGTCCCCAGGCTTCAACCTCACCGGCGGTATGCGCGACGAGCGGGGAGTTGAGCGCAATCGCTTCCTCCGGCACGTTGCCATCGGCCCAGCCGCCTTCATGCGGGAAGAGGCTGTAGGTGAAGTGGTGCTCGCCCTCGTCGGCGAAGTGATCGGGATAGATCGGGCTGCGGAGCAGGCTGATGCCAAGCTCATTGGCCGTGGCGCTGTAGGCATATTTGCCGTTGTTCAGCACGGCGACGCCGTAGCCGGTTTCGGAGAGATCGACCCAGCGCTGCATGCTCTTTTCGAAGTGGGCTTCCTGCCAGGTGGTGTTGACGTGGGTCGGGCGGCGATGGACGCCGTAGATCGTGTCGGCGACCGACTCGTGCGCGAGCACGGTGAGCGGGAATCGCGCCCGCAGGAAGACGCGTCGCTCGTGCCACTCGATGTCGGTGACGATATCGAGCCGGGCGCTGCTGTAGGTGAGCTGATAGGTCTGCACGATCGTCGACGACCGCCAGTTGCGGGTGACGCGCACGGCGGCGCGGATCGGACCTGATTCAGTGACTTCGACCGAGGTCGACATCGCCGATCTCGAATCCCTCGTGGACGTACCGGTCGTCCACATCCCAGGCGTCCCAGGCGCGGGGCCGGTCGAGATAGCCCCAGAGCTGGTTGCCGCGATCGGAAAGCACTTCGCGGTTCGCGCGTTTGTCGAACACGCGGTGCAGCGTGCCATCGGCGCCGATCTCGATCGTCAGGGCGGCATTCGAGATCGTTGCGCCGCCATTTTTTGCCTCAGCGGTGGCTGGGGCGATCCTGGCGGCGATCGAGCTTTCGAGAAGCGGTGTCCAGCCGGCTGCGGGAACGGTGACGACAGGTTGCGCGACCAGCAAGCCGTCGTCAGTTGTCCTGCGTGAGCGTTCTCTCCGGCGCGGTCGCTCCTTCAGGGAGGAGCGCGACGAGTGGTCGTGGCTGAGCTGTGGCGTTAGCGATGATGATCCCAGCTCCGTCGCCGCCGATTGCCGCGAGCGCTTGATCGCGAACCGAATCAGCCGCTTCGACGACCTCATGCATCTCGCGATGCGTGTCTTCGTAGACCTCATGGATCGATGAACCGGGCAGGATGTCGTGGAACTGGTTGAGCAGCGTCGTTTTCCAGGCGGTTGCGAGCGTATCGATTGGATAGTCGAAGCCGTTTTTCGTCAACGCAAGCGCGCTGAGGGCTTCGGCTTCGACCAATCGCGTTTCGGCTTCGCGGTTGAGCTTTTTCACCAGCCCGTGCGAGGTGAGCGTGCCCCGGTGGAGCTCGAGATTCATCTCGCCCATCCAGACCGGCAGACCTTCTTGCGGCAGGCTCGCCTGGTAGGCGTCGATCTGGCCCATGCGCAGGCGAGGCAGGACGGGGTATTCCTTCAGCCGGGCGTAGCGGTCGAGCTGCTGCATCGTCGGGCCGCCGCCGCCATCGCCCCAACCGAAGGCGGCGATTGTTTCGGGGTGATAGCGCTTGCCGTCGAAATCGATCCAGGTTCCCGCCATGTCGATCGGCTGGATATCGGCGTTGTAGCCGCGATTCGACCGGACATTCCGCGACATCCAGGCGGTGACCGTCGAGCCGTCGATCCCTTCCCAGGTGAAGAGATCGTGCGGGAAGCGGTTCGTCTCGTTCCAGTTCAGCTTGATCGTGAAGAACCCGGTGAGCCCACCCGACCGCAGGAGCTGCGGGATGCCGCCGGAAAAGCCGAAGACATCCGGCAGCCAGGCGGTTTTCGAGCGGAGCCCGAAGCGCTGCTGGAAATATTGCTGACCGTAGAGAATCTGGCGGGCCATCGCCTCGCCGCCGGTGACTTCGCAGTCGGGCTCCAGCCACATGCCGCCCGGCACATCCCAGCGCCCTTCCTTGATCCGCGCTTTGACCTGCTCAAACAGCTCGGGATCGTCGTTCTCGACCCAGGCGTAGGCCTGCGCCGATGACTGGTTGAAGATGAAGTCGTCGTAGCGATCCATCAATGAAAGAACGGTGGCGAAGGTTCGCCGCAGCTTCCGGCGTGTTTCGTGCGTCGGCCAGAGCCAGGCGAGATCGATGTGCGCGTGACCGGTGAGATAGATGTGCCCGATGGGAGGATAGAGAGAAAGCAACCGATCGAGCTTGCCCGAGAAATAGGCGAGCGCTTCATCAACGCTGGCGAGCGTATCTTCGGAAAGCGGCTCGATGCCGCCGGTCGGATCTGGTGTGCTCCAGAGTCCGCCCATGTCGGCGTAAAACGGCTCGACATCGGCCGATTCCTCATTGCCCTGACCGGCGATCGTATTGACGCCGGTTCCGAGCGGATTGATGTAGCCGAGCAGATGCCGGTTCACCGTTGTCTCGGTGGCAGTTGGCCAGGTTGGCGAGAGGATCGAGAGGGTGTTCTCGACGAGATCGATCAACTGCGGCACGATCTCATGGTTTTCGAGCACCGCGCAGGTTCCGAGCGCCAATCCCAGATCCATCGCCAGCGCCTGCACCTGAGGATGCGGCACCACCAGATGCGCTCGCTCGATGCGGGGATCGGCGACGTTCGCGCCGAACAATCCCTTCGGCGACACCTCGGCGTTGATCGTCAGCGTCGTTCCGGCCGTCGCCGCATCGGTGACCGGAAAGAGATGGTGGTAGGGATTGAGCCCGAACGACGTGCCATTCGAGAGTTTGATCAATCCCTCGCCGCCGAGCCAGAGCTCGAGATTCACCGGCAATCCGGCCCAGGCATCGGGAATGGCGACGGTTCCCTGGAGCTTGACCGGAATTTCGATCACCGGCCAGCGATCGCCGATCGTCAGCGGGTGCGCGTGCCAATCGGAGGCGGTCAAGGTCCAATCGGTGATCGGGAACTCCTGGGCGTTGCGCCAGGCGCGAAGCTCGTTGACGCGGCGACCGGCGCGTTCGATCCGGCGTTCGTTTTCGTTCATCGGCATGCGGGGCATCTCCTTCGTCATCTGTCCTCAACGGACCGACGATCGAGTGCAAAGCCAGTCAGATACCCACCCGATCGGCAAAGATCGGATGGGTGTCGACATCGTTCGCAAAGTATGCCCGGATCAGATCGAACGGAACACTTCAGTCAGCATCGTTGACCTTGCGCGACCTTTTGCCCCAGTTCCCGTCATGCAGAGCCGCAGCGAAGCATCTCCGCGCGAAGCGCAAACTCGTTCACGAGTGAGTGGGTCAACCTTGAATGAGGCTCCTTGCGCTGCGCGCGAGCGGCTTCGCCGGGCGATTCCTCGCTGCGACTCGGAATGACGGCCTTTGACGGAATAGGCTCATTGGTTCGTGAAGAAGGCATGGAGCGCCGTGTAGGTTTCGTCGGGGGCTTCTTCGGCGAGGTAGTGGGCGCTGTTGATCGCCTGTCCCTGGACATCGTTGGCCCAGTCGCGCCAGATGGCGGGCACGTCGTACCACTGAGCCAGTGGGCCTCTACTGCCCCAGAGCGCCAGCGTTGGACAGGTGATCTTGCGGCCTTGGGCGAAATCGGCTTCGTCGAGCGCGAAATCGTATGTTGCGGCCGCGCGATAGTCCTCGCACATGGCGTGAATGGTTTCGGGATTGTGGACGGCGCGGAGATACTCCGCCAGGGCCTCCGGGGCAAAAGGCTTTCGGTCGAGTTGGTAATAATTATCGGGATTCGCGCCGATCATTCGCTCGGGGAGATCGAATGGCTGGGCGAGGAAGAACCAGTGCCAGTAGCCGAGGCCGAATGCCATATTCGTCCGGCGGAATGCCTCGCCGGTCGGGATGATATCGAGCGTCGCCAGCTTCAGCACGCGCTCCGGATGATCGAGCGCCATCCGGTAGGCGCAGCGTCCGCCGCGGTCGTGCCCGGCGACGAAGAATTGCTCGAATCCCAATGATTGCATCACCGCGATCTGATCACGCGCCATCGCGCGTTTCGAGTACGGCTCGTGATCGTCGGTTGATGGCGGCTTGCTGCTGTCCCCGTACCCTCGCAGATCGGCGGCGACTACGGTGAAATCGTCGCGCCAGCAACGGCGCGATCTTGTGCCACATCACATGGGTTTGGGGATGCCCATGGAGAAGCAGCAACGGCGGTCCGCTGCCGCCATGCCGGACACAGATCGTCGCCTCATCTGTCTCGATCGTCGAGTGGGTAAAGCCATCGAACAATCCCATTCGTGATCCTCATTCTTTGAAGCATACGTACGTTCCAATGTCCTTGCACGACGATGCATAATTAATGCCCATCAGGTTGAGCCGAAGCGAAGCATCCCCCAGGCAGCCGCGCTCCGCAACCCGACCGGCTCGCTTTTGAGCAGGTGCTTCGTGCGGGGTTTCTTCGGCTCAGAATAGCGAGGCGTTTTAGCGAGAGCGCTTATCAATGCGCTCTCGTGGTCTGTTATGCGCCAAACTCCGAATAGAGGTGGCGCGTTTGGTGCAAACGTCCTCCGTGGTGAACTGCTAATCAACGGTGCGAATGCGCCCATTGCGGTGATCGGCACGCGCAGTGGTCGCCATCCGCATCACACTCTGGGTCGGAAGCAGTTGGCACAGACACTGCCCGGCCGCCAGTACACGGAGTTCCAATACCGCCATATTCAGTCAGTTCCCATACTTGAGCGTATAGTGGAGGTCCAGCTTGGCGGTGAGGCGGCGCGCTTCCGCAGGCGAAGGCTGAATACAATGATGGGGTCCTGTGGATATTGAGTTGATTCTTCACTAGCACGATGCGCGGCAAGACATCCTACCGAAAGCGACGGGCCAGGGATGTTCCCCGGCCCGTCGCTTTCGTCTCGTGGCACTGATCGTTATGATGTCGGCGTAGCCGCCGCTGGGGGTGCCGGTGTCCACGCCGGGAACTCAGGAAGCGGGCCGGTCGCGTCCACTGGTTCGAGCTGGAGGCGACTATAGGTCGCGGTGGCCCCCACGGCGGTGCCCTCCATGATCGTCCCATCGGCCGCGACGAGGGTGGACGAATAGGTGGCCGTGGCGCTCCCGCCTCCCTCGTCGACCGTGACCGAAGCACGGACCAGGAAATAGGCACTCAGCTCGGTGATGGTACCGGTCAGTGTGAAGTTCGCCGAAGTTGGTCCCGTCGTTTCCCAGACTCCAACCCCGCCGACGGTCGGATCGATGATCGTTCCGTCGGAGGTGACGACGTTGTACGTCGGGATCTCGGTAGGATCATCCGGGTTCCGATCGACAATCCAGGTCCCGACGAAGAGATGTCCGGCGAGCGACGTCGGCGTTGCGTCCTGGGCCGTCGCGCCACGAGCGGCCAGGGCGAGCCCGAGGCCGCCGGCACCGAGTCCGGCAAGTGCCGATCGGCGTGAAACTGCATGACCTGTGTCGGATGTCGTCATTGATTTTCTCCTCGTTCTCTCGATCGCTCTGTACTTGCAGAGTAATGGTGACGCCGGCCGATGCTGCCGGACGCCCGCCTTGGGATTCGGAGTCAGGCGGTTGGGAAATCTGCGAAGGAGACGGGCGAACAGCCTGTCTCAATGCCGTACTTGGAACCGGCATCATCTAACTTGGCAATGTCTGGCGGTGCTCGCGGTGGCATGACCCGCTCCTTTGCGGGCCTTCCCGCTCCGATGTAGAAGCGGTCGAGGCCGGCTGTCTGCGCGATCGCCAGTGCCGCTTCGCCGTCGACGCCATGGCCGTGGAAAATGCCGCGCGGAAGCCAGACGAACGAATTAGTGGTCGCCCGCCACGCTCGGTTTCCACTCGCTGCTCCGAATCATGGCGACATCACGACGATTACTCGCGTCGATGCGTGAATCGTCTGCCATGAATGGTCACTCCTTCGTGACCGTTCCTGGGACCCAGCAGGCCCTAGGCTCCGGCGAGATTGCGGAGTCCCGGTGATCCGGCTCAGTTCCTCCAGCACGGTGAATTGCTGGATGCGGAACTCGCCGAACGCGGGGTTCGCGGTTATTTCCGCGACCATCGTGCCGTTGAGGTAGGACTCGGCCGCCGCTCGACCGGTGAAAAGGTGGAACCCACCAAGCGTCGCCCCCTCCCGAAGCCACGTCTTCGTCACCAAGCCGGGGACGGTTGCGAGGGTATGCGCGTAGTCGGTGAACGGGCCGACCAGCGAGTCGAGGTCAGCTGTCGATTGGAAGGTAATCAAGACCGCATGCATAGCATCCTCCTGCCTGTCGTGTCCCGTGCGGCCCGCTGCGGCTCTAATTCGACTCTACGCCGATGAGCGCACGGGCACATCAGAGGAAGTACGCAATCGGTCGACGGCTACGATCAGCGGCCTACATTGAGGCATTAAGTAGAAATACGGGATCTGAATCAGTAGGGTCAGGGCGCCTCAGCGGATGTCGTGATCGAGGGCGAACCGGATGGCTGAGCCGCGCGAGGTGACGCCGAGCTTGCTATAGATCGTGGTCAGATGGGAATTGACCGTTCGTGGGCTGAGTGACAGATGTTCGGCGACCTGACTATTACTCAAGCCCCGCGCCACCAGTTGCAGCACCTCGATCTCGCGAGCGGAGAGGCCGGCCAGTCCGGTCGTCGGGATGGCGACTGCGGCGGTCGCGTCGAGCGTCGACGCGAGCGCGTCGGCGCGCGCGAGCGCGGGGCGGGCATCCAGATCGGTGAAGAGGGCGCTCGCTTCAGTCAGCGGCGGTCGAGCGGCGTCGCATTTCCCCGCAGCCGTGCGCAGCTCCGCCAACCCCAACAGGGTCAGTGCCCGTTCGTACGGCGCGGCGCACGCGTCGGCAAGCGCCAGCGATTGGGCAAGGTGGCGTTCGGCTTCGACGTACCGGCCGACCGTCGTGTCGAGTTCGCCGAGGAAGCGGTGGGCGGCGAGGAGGACAAGGGGCTGGCGCGGTGTCGTCGCGCCAGCCAGGGACTGCTCGGCGCGCCGGCGCGCCGCATCCGGGTCGCCTGCGGCCCGGTGAAACGCCGCCCAGGTGAGATGGCCTTCGGCGTGGCCGAGCACTGCGCCGCTCCACGCGAGCCAGCGGTCGTGCGTCTGCGAGCCAGTGGTCAGCGGCATCAGGATCGTTGGCATCGAGTGTCAGGTTGGCCCCGAGGCGCAGCAGTTGCGTCCCGGAGAGAAAACGCCGGGCCATTCCCGGAAGCGTCCTCGGTCCGTGCGGCAACTCTTCCCGCACGAGTCGCCACGCCAGCGTCAGGTCGCCTTGGGCCCGTGCGAGGGTGGCGACGGCGGGGTTCTCGGAGACGTCGAGAGGGCGGAACGAGTCCGGGACCGACACCACGTCGCGGATGTCCGCCCACCGTCCCTCGATGAACCAGAGGGCAAGGCAGGCGGGCTCGACTTCCTCCCGCCAGACGCCGCGTGCGGCGCGGCGCGCCGCGTCCACCTCCGCCGCCAGACGCGCGCGTTCGGCGAGGCGGTCGGTCTGATAGGGCAAGACGGCGGTGGAGAGTTCCACGTAGAGTTGCTGATGCAGCGCCGCGTGGTGTCCGATGGCGCGGAGCGAGGTTTGCGATCGACGCCAGTAGCGCCGAGCTTCTTCGTGGACGTCCCTCCGCGGCGTTCACGTACCCGAGGGCGTGGTAGGCATCGTAGAACGACGCCGACGAGGCGCCTCGGGCCGGATCGCCGCCCGGCTCGGTCGCCAAGATGGTTTCCGCCGCCTGTCGCGCGTCCGCATACCGCCCAACGATGGCAAGCCACTGGGCGAGAATGGCTTGGGGAACGGCATTGTCGGCCAGGACGCCGGTCGTCCCGTCGGCCAGCAGGCGGGCAAAGCGGGTGCGATCGGCGGGCGGGAGGGCATCCAACGCGGCAACTCCCTCCGCCATCTGGAGGACGCCGTCACTGGGATCACCGGACCAGCACCGCAGATGGCCCGCGTAACACATCGTCGCCGCGACAAGGAGCGCGTCATCCGTGCCCGCGCTCATGAGTTGGGCGTCCTCGAGCGCAGCCACAGCCCGCGGTGGATCGGTATAGCGCAGGAGCAGACCGAGCCGGAGATGCAACCATGCCCGTTGCGCCCGATCGGCGTTCTGGGCATCCAGCAGCGCCAACCCCGCCGCGAAGCGTTCGATTGCGGTCGCCCAGGCATAGGCGCCCTGGGCACGCTCCCCCGCCCGGATGAGCCAGTCAGCGGCGCGCGCGTCGTCCGCGAGTCGGAAGTGCGAAGCGATTGCATCCGGATCAGGCGCCGAGATGGACAGGAGAGCCTCACCGATGCGGCGGTGCCAGACCTGCCGTCGAGGCAAGGGCACGCCTTCATAGAGCGCCTCTCGGATCAGCGCGTGGGCAAACCGCACCCCCAGTCCGTCCGCCGTCTCCACGAGCAGGTGCGCCGCCACCGCCCGCTCGACGACATCCGCCAGCATCTCGTCCGAGCTGTCGACCACCGCGCGCCAAAGTCCCAACGGCGCTTCGTGGCCAATCGTCGCGGCCAGCCCCAAAACGCGATAGGCGTTCTCCCCCAGTCGTGCCAGCCGTCCGTCGATCACCTGCCGCAGGAACTCGGGCACCCGCACAGTAGAGAGGTCGCCCAGCCGCCAAACCGCGCTGTCATCGTCGGCGGTCGCCGGACGCAGCACGCCTTCCTCTCCCAGCGCGCGAAGCAACTCGCCCGCGAAGAAAGGGTTGCCACCCGCTCGCCCATGCAGGTAGGTCACCAACCGGGCCTCGTCCCACGCGGCGAGCGCGTGGCGGGACTGCACGAGTGCGCGGAAGTCGTCGTCGCTGAGTGGGCGCAGATCGATCCGAACGGCGTGTGCTTCACGCACCAGGGTCGGCAAGAGCGTGTAGAGCGGATGCTGGCGGTGAAGCTCGTCGGCACGATAGGTGGCCAAAAGGAGCGATGTGGTCCCCGCAAGTTCGCGTGCCAGGAAGCGCAGCAGATCGAGGCTGGCTGGGTCGGCCCAATGCAGATCCTCGATGATAAGTACGATTGGCCGATTCGCCGCCACCGCGAGCAGGAAATCTCGCACGCTGGCGAATCGCGCCGCCTGCGATACCGGCGCACCGTCCAGATCGACCGCCCCAAGTAGCGTGGAACGCGGAGGGAGTGCGGACAGCGGGGGGCAGCGGTCCAGTAGTTCGGTCCAGGGACCGTAAGGAGGCGTGTCGATCAAGTCGTAGCAGTGCCCGACGAGGACGAGTGCTCCCCGCGCCACCGCATCTGATTCCAGCGCCTCAGCCAGCGCCGATTTGCCGATCCCCGCCTCGCCGCCGATCAGTACCAGCCCGCCGCCACCGACCAGCGCTTCCGTGAGGTGCTCTCGCAGGAGCGCTTGCTCACGCGCCCGCCCTACCAGATGCGGCGCCAGGAGAGAGCGCCCACCATACGCGTATTCGGGATCTGTCATCGCACACCGTCCGCGCAGATCGCTTGGCATCTTAATGGCGTCAATGTACCAGACGGAGGGGAAGCGATTGTCTTTTCACGGTCCTTGGCTTCGTCCTAGGTTCCGCGATTCGAGCGAATCCGAGCCCTGTCTCACAATCCGTGGCGGACTGGCACAGATGAAAATCCTGCCGGATGACGAAGCCGCGCGCGAATGGATGATCACGCCTCAAATGCCACATGAGTGACAGCTGCCACTGCTCCTTCGACTAGTCGAGAATAGGGTGGCAAAACGAGGATGACAGTTCCACTGGACAACCTTCGAAACCTATGACGCAATATCGCTAACAACCGATGCCCTATCGAGCTTCAAACCTCGCCAGGATTTCGTGGGCGGCGTTGTGGCCGGGCGCGCCCATGACGCAGCCGCCCGGCCAGGCGCCGGAGCCGCAGAGGAAGAGGCCACCGATGGGGCCTTCGTAGGAAGATGATCCGGCGACCGGGCGCATGTCGAATGCTTGCTCAGGCACCTGATCGCCCTGGAAGATGTGACCGCCGGTGAGGCCGAAGCGGGCTTCGATGTCGGGCGGGCCGAGCACCTGCTTGTGCAGAATTGCGCCGGGAATGTTCGGGCGCTGTATTTGGCGAACTCCGCGATGGCGTAATCCGCGATTTCGTCGCGGCGCTCATCCCACGTCCCTTCCGCCAGTGTGTACGGGAAATACTGGGCGAAAATCGAAATGGTGTGCTTGCCTTCGGGCGCGACGGTGGAATCGACCGCCGATTGCATGTGGATGCTCATGAACGGCGCTTTGGCTGGACGGCCTTCGCGCGATTCGTTGTAGGCGTGCTGCATGTAGTCGATCGACGGCGCGACGAAGAGCCCGCCGCTGCTGCCCTGGCGCTGCTCGTCATCTTTGAGCATCCAGTATTTCGGCAGCTCACTTGTGGCGAGATTGATCTTCATCACCGGGCTTTCGATCTTGATGCCTTCGATCGCCCGCTGGTATTCTGCCGGAAGCTGTCCGTTTGGAACGAGCTTGAGGTAGGTGCGCTTCGGATCGGCGTTGGAGACGACGATGCCTGCGTCGATCACCTCGCCGCTGACAAGCGTGACGCCGTTCGCGCGCCCATTGGAGATGTTGATTTCGGCGACATCGGCGTCGGTGCGAATTTCGACGCCCCGTTTCAGCGCTACCCGCTTGAGCGCCTGCGTGACGGAGCCCATTGCGCCGCGCACATAGGCCCAGGCGCCGCGTTTGCCGGTGACCATGCCCATCGAGTGGTAGAGCTTGTTGTAGCCGGTACCGGCATCGCGCGGTCCCCGGTTGCAGCCGATCAAGCCCATTGCCGCTGCGATCGCCTGCATCTGCTCGCTTTCAAAGAAGTATTCAGCGACATCAGCAGCCGAACCGAGGATACAGCTTCTGGAAAATCAACGCATCTTCCGGTGTACGGAATTCGGCGGCGACTTCGGTCCAGGAGGGGGGACGGCGAAGAATGAATTTGTCCATCACCTGGCAGGCGCGTTCAACGAAATCATCGTAATGCCACCAGGCTACGGCATCTTTCGGTGAGATGCGGCGGATTTGCTCGATCCATTTGGCGTCGTCCAGCCAGTAGGTCAGGCTCGACCCGTCGGGAAACGGCGCGAAAAAGCGTGGATCGCGCTCGATCAGCTCAATCCCCTCCGACCAGACGCCCAGCTCATCGAATATCTTCCTCGGCGCGAGCGAGAGAACGTAGGAACCGGTGGAAATCTTGTAACCTGGGAAGGTTTCTTCGGAAATCGCCGCGCCGCCAACCTCGGAATAGCGTTCGAGCACGAGCGTTTTGAGGCCGCCGCCCGCGAGATAGCAGGCGGCGACGAGTCCGTTGTGGCCTCCACCAATGATGACGGCGTCATATCGCGCGCGATCGCTCATGAAGCTCCCTTTCGCTTTGTGCCGGTCGAGCATGAGTTGTCGAGATGCGAAGGATGATAGCACCACACCTAACGGCAGAGCGTTTCAGGCCACGAAGTAAGCCCGGGCGAACACCGAGAGCAGCCAGCAGAGCCCTCCGGCGCTTGCGCCGAGCGTGACAAGGTAGAGCCAGCGGCGTTTGAGCAGCATCGCCAGGGCGATGAAGAGCGGATAGGCGACCAGCACGTAGCGGGGCGTGGAGAGCAGCGGACTGTCGGCAGTCGTGCTCAATAGAGGAACGACGAAGACAGCGCTCGCGTACAGCAGGTCGCCGGCGATCAGTTTTCGAGCGGCATAGAGCAGCATCCCGATGGTCACGAGGACGCTAGCGACCGCCAGGTCGTCGGAAAGGGAATCAATGTTCAGTCCGAGTGCATCGCGACAGGGTGGCCAGGTTTGCTGGCGAACTCCATCGATGCAGGCGTGGCGACCGGTGATGTAGATCAGCTCGGTTCGGCGAAAACCGGACCAGAGCGTCATCCAGGGAAGCGAAAAGGTGCGCTGCCAGTGGCTCTGGATATGGACCATCAAAAGTGGATCGCCCCAGAGCCGGTTGAGGTGCGCGGCGAAGACGAGGGGGCCGGCCAGCGCGGCGGCGAGCTGAACCCCCGGTTTCCAGGTTCGGCGCAGGCTCCACCCCATCTGACCGACCAATGCCGCCAGCATCGGCACGATGACAAGCGCGCCGGTGCTGCGGGTCAGCGTCGCCAGGAAGAGGGCAAGGGCGGCCAATGTCCAGCGATTGTTCCGGGCAGAGATAAATCGCGCTGAGAGTGAGCAAGAGGAACAGCGATTCGGAATAGAGGGCGGAAAAGAAGAAAGCAACCGGGCAGAGCGCGACCAGCCAGACGGTTCGGGTGGCGATGGGACTGCCGTATGATTGGGAAACAAGACGATAGAGCACGATCAGCGCCACGACGAAGGCAAGATTGGAGAGTAGTACGCCGGTGACGGCCACGCTCCAACCGGTCGTCCAGGAGACGATGCCGGTGAGGAAGGGATAGAGCGGCCAAAACGCGGTCGACATCTGCCGCTCGCCGTAGCCATTCCGGGCAATCTCCGCGTACCAGCCGCCATCCCAGATCGACAATGGCCCGATCAGATACCGTGACGGTCCGGATAGCGAGGGACGTAAGATGTCCCGCTCCGGCGAGCGCCAAACCGTCAGGGCCACCGTCACCAGCACGAGCACGATGTGGACCAATCCTGCCTGAAAGGATGGAGAAATCCGGCTGATGGAAGCCGTTAGCGGATTGTCAGATCGAGACGGTTTCAGTCCAGGGCCAGGAGCAATCTCAGCGACCGCGACCGCAGGGAGAATGAGGGGAGAGTCGGTCACGCCACTGGCTCCTCGCGCGCGCTAAAGTCGAATCAGGGAGGCATCTCGTGCCCGCCCGATCTTCACGAAGATCGCTGCTTCGTCAGGACTCATCTGATTGATTGGCGGATTATTGCACGAGATGCCGTTGAACAGACGCAACAACGCTAACGTTGATTGGCGCGAGATCATGAACTTGTGGCAATGTCTCAGCCAGGGAACGTGAAACGGACGGCGCGACGATGAAGCAATGGCCGGAGGACGATATCAATAGGAAGCCGGTTGGGAGCTGGCGGTTGTCACGCCGCCTCGTCCTGGGGCTGCCGGGGCTGATTGCCGGACTCTGGCGAACGCAACGGCCCGGCCAAGAGCCAATCCGATCCAGGCGAGATCGTGATCAGCGCGGCATCGAGTGTGCCAGAACGAAGCGTCTTCAACCGCGATGACTTCGGCATCGTTGGCGTCTACGATGTCGATTGGCTGACCCACCCAGGGTTCGAGCGGTTGCTCGACAATCTGGCGGCTTCACCCGGCGCGTTTCATGGCGTGCGGTTCTTTGGGGCGTTCACGGCGGGACAGGCGGAGCTTCTGGCTCCAGAGGGCGGTGGCGTCGTCTGGCCGCGTGTCGATGCCCCGATCGATTTCTCGATCACGCTCGATGCGCTGGCGGCGCTCACAACGCGTGGTCTTATCCCATTCATCGCGCTCGGCTTCTTCCCGCCGGCTGTTTCGGTCGTCCCCGATTCAGCCGCCCGAAACCTGGGACGCCTGGAAGACGCTGGTGCGATCGTTTCTTGATGCGCTGGTTGCCGATGAGCGCTTCGGTTCTGCCGCGATCTCGGACTGGTGGTTCGAGGTCTGGAACGAGCCAAATGAGGGGCGGTTCTGGCAGGGCACGCCCGACGATTATCTGGCGCTCTACCGGGCGACCTCCGAAGCCGTCGCTGAAGCAGGTGTTTCGATCCGGCTCGGCGGACCCGCGATCGCTTACAAGCCACAGGTTGAGCCTGAATCGGGCGCTCCCTGGATCGACCACTTTCTCCGGTTCATCGCAGCGGATTCGACCCTGCAATGTGATTTCATCTCACTTCATCGCAAGGGCACGGTTGGCGACGACCCTCCCGATCCGCGCCGTCTCTACGCGGCGGCGATCAGCGACGGCGGATCAGGCACTCGCCATCGACCCCGTTCGCTTCAAGGGAATGACGATCATCAACGACGAAGCCGATGAGAAGGTTGGTTTCGAAGTTCCCTACGCTCCGCGCATGGATGAGCGCAATGCCGCCTGGCTCGCCGCGTCGATGATCATCCAGACGACGCTGAACCAGCAATATACAGCTGCCGGATTGAGATTTGTCTCTGCCGCCGACAACGCCAATCTGCAACTCATACAGGAGCCGTTCGACGGGCGCCGGTCGATCATGACCAAAGCGACCAACGGAACCGAAAGGGATCTGCTCAAGATCCCCGCCTTCGGTTTTTACGAACTGCTGCGGTTGCAGGGTGATGTGCAGTTACCGGTTAATTCCGGCGCCGAGCACTGCTTTCCAGCAACCGATCTCTATCACCTTTCCACGCTAGGTGATGGATGCATGACGACCTTGATCACCTACTATCCTGATCCGTCCCTCGCCAATCCTGAAGCACGATTGCTTTCCATCGTCGTGTCCGATATTCCGTGGCCGCGAGTCAATGTCGCCAGATTCCAGATTGACCGAACCTTTTCAAATGCTTATGCCGCAGCCGGTGGATCAAGCGCCAATCCATTTCCATCGCCCAATCCTGCACAGCTACCGGCAATCCGGCTCGCGCAGGAGATTGCGCTGGCTCGACCAATCGCACGGAACATCGCGCTTTCGGGCGGGAGGTTTTCCGAACCAATTGAGATCGAGCCGTATACGACGATCTGCCTCTGGATCACCCCGGCGCTGGAAAGCGCGCCTCAAGCGCCCGTTTGGGTTGAGCCAACGGTGGAAGATGGCAACGTGATCTTGCGGTGGAGTCCGAATCGCGAGAACTTCTTTTACAGCTATGAGGTCTACCTCATGGGAGACGGAGGCCGGACGGAGCGATTGACGCCCGATCCGATGCGAGCGGCGCTCTGGATCGATACGAAACCGCCGTCCGGTCGACGCGTCTACGGCGTTCGCGCCGTCAGCGCATCCGGAATCGCAAGCGATCTGATCAACAGCCCTGCGGTCATGATCGAGGAGGGGTGACCAGAGCGATATTTGGGAATTGCACTCGACCTATGCGCGGGCTGATTGCGCCCCATTTGGGACGGTTCTCCAGGCGAAGATGCCGATGCATACGAGCGCCATCAGGCAGGAGGAGATCATGGCGATCGGTGTGCTGAACTGGCTGGCGACCGCGCCAACCGCAAGCTGGCCGATCGGCAGCGCTCCCCAGGTGAGCAGGTACACCGACATCACCCGGCCCCGGACTTCGTCATCGGTTCGCAACTGGACAGCGGTCTGGTTGATCGCCAGAAACGCGGCGCTGACCCATCCCGCGGCAAAGAGGAGCAGCATCGCCAGAGGCAGGTGGTCCATCAACGCGAAGACGCAGACGAGTCCGGCAAAGGCGAGAGCTGTGAGAATCTGAGCGCGATCCCAGGTGCGGAACCGTGGCGACCGGGCCACCGTAAGCGCACCGGCCACCGTGCCGAGTCCGGTCGCCGCCAGCAATAGTCCGAGACCGGACGATCCCAACCCCAACTCATCGCGCGCGAAAACAGGCATCAAGTTGAGATAGGGCATCACCAGCACGGTCGGCACCAGCGCCAGGATGACCATCGAAAAGAGATAGGCATCGTTCCGGACGATATGCAGCCCGAGCGTCAGACTCTTCCAGCCGGACATCGCACCCGCGGAGATTTTCGACGGAATGGATGGGAGCCGGGAGGTGGCAAACAGCGCCAGGATTTGCATGACTGCCGCGATCGCGAACGTTTCCGCCACGCCGAGTGTGGCGATGAGGACACCGGCGATGGTTGGTCCGAACACGCGCGTGGCATTCTGCCCCGCCGCGTTGAGCGCGACGGCGTTGGCAAGATCAGATCGTTCAACCAGGTTTGGCACGATCGCCGTTCGCGTTGGAAAAATGAACGCCATGATCGTGCCGTAGATGGCGACGAGCACGAGAATCGACCATTTATCGATGATGCCGGTGGCGACGAAAATCGCGAATGCCGCCGCCACGGCCATGACGCCGAGTTGAGCGACCATCAAAATCGTGCGCCGGTCGAAGCGGTCGATGATCAACCCGGCCGGCAGCCCGAAGATCAACAGCGGGATGCCGCCCGCGAACCCGGCAAGTCCAACGAAGAATGGGGAATCGGTGATTTCGAGGGCGAGCCAACCGACGGCGACCTGATACATCCAGAAGGCGGTGTTTGTCGCCATTGTCCCGAGCAGGAGCAGACGGAAGGTTCGATACAACCGGAGCGATTGCATCATCCCGCCGGAATCGCCGGCGGGGCCGGTGGTCATGGTGGTTGGGCGACTCGCCAGCTTGATCGTGAATGCCTCTCCGAAAAGCCCGGTTTGTCTCCGTTCGTATGGCGGCGACAGGGTAGCACCGTTGACATGACTCGGTTTATCGAGGCAGAAAAATAATTGGGGTTACGAAGTTATGCTGGGATTGAGCAGCGCGGGGAACGCCAAATACCGGACCAGGAATCCCGGTCCGGTAGTTCAGCGCAGTTGCAATGTCCTGAGTTCAGCCCCGAGCGACGAACGCTCGATCCGAACTATGTCTGATTGCGGCGACGGCGTCGCTCGGCCTTCCGTCGCTTCGCGCGGCTTTCTTCCTGCGAACTGATAAAGCGCAGACCACGACGATGCTCGCGGATAATGCCCGAACGCTCGATGCCTTTTGTGAACCGGCGGAGAAGCTGTTCGAAGCTTTCCGACTCGCGGAGTTCAACACGCATGCGCTGACTACCACCTATCTCTATCATTCGTCTCGCCATCCCCTCCAGCACGGAGGTGATGACAAGTCACACACACCAAAAATCGGCGATCACGCCGCTACTCGGAGCAGTATACGATACGCGCGTGACCGGCGTCCGATTTTGCCTGGTTCCTGTCTCATTGCGCCTGTTTCTTTGACGGTTTGTCATCGCATGGAAAGGATCTCGCGTGGACGCCGCGCTCAGCTGTTTCCGCAATCGCCATTTTTCCTTCGAAACCTCACTCGGCCCATCTGACCAGCGTTCCACTCGCCCCCGTGGGACCTGACGACGTGCTCGCCAAAACCGTGCTGGTGGGCATTTGCGGCACCGATCGGGAGATCGTTGAAGGAAAGCTCGGCGCCGCTCCGGATGGGGAGCAAGAACTGGTGATCGGGCATGAAACGCTCGCAATCGTCGAGGAAACCGGCGCGAACGTGACGCAGTTCAAGTCCGGCGATCTTGTCACCGCGACCGTTCGGCGCCCGTGCGGTTGCCCTCCCTGCCAGGCGGGGCAGGTCGATTTCTGCGAATGGCATCAATACACCGAGCGCGGGATCGAGCGCATTCATGGCTTCATGGCCGAGCGATGGGTCGAGCATCAGCGCTATCTGATTGCCGTTCCGTTCGAGCTTGGTGATCTCGGCGTCTTGATCGAGCCGATGTCGATTGCCGAGAAAGCGTTGCGGCAGGCGCTCGCCATTCAGCAACGGATCGCAGGATGGCGTCCGCGCCAGGCATTGGTCTACGGTTCTGGGCCGATTGGCTTGCTGGCGACGCTGATCTATCGCGTTCACGATATTCCGGTGATGGTGCTCGGGCGTAAGCCTGCCGATTGCCCAGCCGCACAAATTATTCGGGCGGCGGGTGGCGAATATCGGTCGATCACGAGCGTCACGCCGTTCGAGGCGGTACGCGATCTCGCGCCAATCGATTTCATCATCGAGTGCACCGGACAAAGCGAGCCGCTGTTCATCGCGATGCAGCTCCTGGCGAACAATGGCGTGCTGGCCGCGTTGAGCGTGACCGGCGACGGCGGAATGCTGACGGTTCCTGCCGACGCCATCAATCTGTCCTTCATGCTGGGAAATAAGGTGCTGGTCGGCTGTGTCAACGCGCATCGAGACGATTTTCTCGCGGCGGCGGACGATCTGGTCAAGATCGAGCGGCGCTGGCCAGGGCTGGCCGGACAGATCATTACCCATCGATACCGCGCTGAAGATGCGGTCGAACGCATTGGCAAACCCGAAGCAGGCACGCTCAAAGCGGTGCTGGCCTTCGACCACTAAGTCGTCATTGAAGGAGCAAACAGCGTGACGGCAAAAAGCGCGTCGGGACCGGTCTGGATGCGTCGATTCAGCATGAATATGGGGCGCGACATCTCGCTGCTGACCTGGGCGATGCTCGTTTGGTCGCTCGGCGCGGGATTCTATGCCAGTTTCTGGTCGCTCTTTATTGAAGAAACCGGCGCGACCTCGGCGCAAGTGGGTCTGATCATCGGGCTGCAAGGGATCATGCGGATCGCCGTGATGCTGCCGAGCGGGATTGCGGCGGACCGCTTCAGTCGCCGGTTCATGATCTGGGCCGGTACAGCGGCGACGGTCCCCAGCGTCCTGATTTACTTCATTGCCGACACCTGGTGGCAGTTGATTCCGGGGTGCTGATCGGCGCGCTCGCATCGTGCAGTGTGCCGGCAATATCATCGTATGTCGCCGAAGCCGCACCGTCGCAATCGCGGGCTCGCGCATTCACGATGGTCTACACCGTCGGTCCGTCAACGGCGCTTGATCATCGGACCGCTCATCGGCGGATTCCTAAGCGAGCGGACATCGCTGCAGTTTCTCTTCCTGCCGACCGCGATTTTTTACACCCTCGGCACCTTCATGTTCTGGAAGATCTCCGAGCGGCCGAACAAACCCAAAAAGGCGACCGAGCAAGCCACCTATCGCGACGCCATTCAAAACCGGTCGGTGCTGGTGGCGAGTCTCTTGCAGGGCCTCTTGCTGTTCGTTCTCACGACCGGCATCACCTTTCTTCCGAATTACCTGCGTGATGTGCAGGGGCAGAATCTCGCGACGATTGGCCGGTTGGGGTCCGCTGCGGCGATCGGCAGCATCACCATCGTGATGATCGTCGGGCGGGTGAAATGGGTGTCGCCGTCGCGCGGGATCGCTATCGCGACGGCCTGCGTCGGCATCGTCTGCTTCGGCGTGCTCTTCATCGATAACTCCCATTTGCTCATCTTTTTGTTCGTGCTCCGGGGCGGGTTCAGCGTCGCGTGGACGCTCTTCGCGGCGGTGCTGGGCGACACCGTGCCCTGGCATCTGCGCGGCAGATCATTCGCGATGGCGGAGTTCATCGGCGGCATCGGATTCGCCATCGCGCCGTTCGTGGCCGGTCCACTCTATGGTCTCAATCCGAAGTTCCCGCTCATCCTCTGCGCAGCTGGAGCGCCGATTCTGGTCGTGCTGATCCTGCTCTTCGAGCGCCGGGTGGTTCGCCCTGCCATGGCGCTGAATCTGGCGGTCTCTCCGGAAGCTGCCGCATGACGTGCTTGACGGCAATGGTAGAATGGTAGAATAAAAAGGTACCAAGGAGACTACGATCATGGCAATGAACATCAAAAGTAAAGAAACCCATCGAATGGCGCAGGAACTAGCCGAATTGACCGGCGAGACGCAGACAGAGGCCGTCACCATCGCGATTCGGGAGCGGCTGGAGCGTCTTCAAAGAAGAGAAAGTCGAAAGAAGGACTCTCCGAGAAGCTGCTTGGCATTGGCACGGGAAACGGCGCCACTTTTCCCTAAGGGATTCAAGTCGACCGATATCGATGACCTTCTCTACGACGAACACGGACTGCCAAAGTGATCATCGATTCATCGGCGATCATCGCGATTTTGCTCGATGAGGACGATTCAGCCCGATACACCGAAGCAATCGAATCCCGTGATTGCTACATGTCTGCGGCGACGTATGTCGAAATTGCTGCCGTCATTGAGCCCATCGGAAATCCGACTCCTCCGGCGTCGGTTTGATGATTTCATGGAGGCTCGGGAAGATCGAGATCGTCCCAGTCGACCTGGAGCAGGCGATCGTTGCTCGAGCAGCATTGCGAGACTACGGTAAGGGAAGCGGGCATGGGGCCAGGTTGAACTTCGGCGACTCGTTCTCGTACGCCCTTGCACGCAGCTCGCAAATGCCGCTGCTTTTCAAAGGCAACGATTTCTCAAAAACTGATATTGAATCCGCCATTTAGGTCAAATCGATCGGACATTGATCGTGCGAGTTGCGTATTTTGATCCGTTTTCCGGTGCAAGCGGCGACATGGTGCTGGGCGCGCTGGTCGATGCCGGAGCGCCGGTCGCCGAGATCGCGGAAATGCTTGGCGGCCTAAGCTTGCCGGGCTGGACGCTTATCTGCCGGTCCTGCCGATCAGCACGGCATTCATGGCACGCGCGTCTCCGTCGTTGCGGATGATGACGCGCCGTCTCGTGATTGGTCGGTGATTCGCGCGCTGATCGAAGAATCGACGCTGCCTTCGGGCGTGCGAGAAGCCGCGCTGGCGATCTTCAGCAAGCTGGCCGATGCCGAGGCGGCCGTGCATGGATCGACGCCCGATCATGTCCACTTCCACGAAGTTGGGGGCATCGATGCGATCGTCGATATCTGCGGCGCCTGTTGCGCGCTGGCGATTCTGAAGATCGACGCCGTCTATAGCGGGCCGCCACGAACCGGCAGCGGTTTTGCGAAGAGCCAACATGGAATCATTCCGATTCCCGCTCCCGCAACCGCGAAGCTGCTGGCGATGGCAGGCGCGCCGCTGCCGCCACCTGATCCGATCCGCGACGCCGTTCCCGGAGAACTGCTGACTCCAACCGGGGCGGCGATTCTGACGACGCTGGCCGAGTTCATCCGGACCTGGTTTCACGCCATCCGCGATTGGCTATGGCTTCGGGCAAAAAGAGCTGCCCTGGCCGAACGCGCTGCGAGTCTGGATCGGCGAGCTCGACGACGATGTCACCGGCAGATGACGGCGAAGTGCTGATCGAAACGAATATCGACGACATGAGCCCGCAGCATGTCGAGCTGCTGATGGAGCGGCTCTTCGCGGCGGGCGCGCTCGATGTCTGGACGACGCCGATCATGATGAAGAAGGGGCGTCCGGCGATCATGGTGAGCGCGCTCGGTCCGGCGTCGAAACGGGATCAGATCAGCGCGACGATGATCGTGCAAAGCACCACGCTCGGCGTGCGCGTGCAGCCGATCGAGCGCACGAAAGCGATTCGCCGGATCGAAACTGTCACCACCAAATGGGGCGATGTGCGCGTCAAGATTCGCGGCTGGAACGGCCGGGTGATCGACATCGCCCCGGAATACGACGACTGCGCCGCCATCGCCCGCGCCGAAGAAGTCCCCCTGCGCGACGTCTGGAACGAAGCCCACCGCATCGCCGAGGTCTACGTCGGTCTCAGAATTGGCGACGACGGCGAATGGCCTGTTGGAAGAGGCCTAGTTCGCCCCACCGGCTCCGCGTAGAAATGGGAGGCGGTTGCGCACGCTGGCGACAAGGGTGTTGACTTCGCCGATGCGCAGGAGCGAGGACGCGACGAGGTAGACGACGGCCCCGATGGCGGCGGGGATCAGCACGAGCGAGGCTTCGCGGATGACGCCGATGAGACCGGTGGCGAGTGGAAGCACACGGTCGAGACTGACCCAGAGTCCGAGCGCCAGCAGCGCCATGGCGGACGAGGCGAGCGTGCATTTGCCGATCGTGAGCCAGAGCGCTCGCTCGTGCTTGAATCCGAACGTTGTGCGCGCCAGCCAGTACATGATCGCGGCGTGGGCGATGAACTGGGCGCTGTTCGCCAGCACCAGGCCGAGCATGCCGAACCGGTCGACCATCGAAAACGCAAAGGCGAAATAGACACCGGTGGTGAGAATGCCGACGATCACCGGCGTGCGGGTGTTCCTTCTTGAATAAAAGGAAAAGATCAACACCTGATCGTAAGCGGCGAAGAGGTGGCCGGGGAGATAGCCGAGCAGGGCGATCGTGATCGAGTGCGCCTGGAACTCGGTCGTTTTGCCATGCTGAAAGAGCAGATCAACGACCGGCGAGGAGATCGCGGCCAGGCCGAGCACGGCGGGGACGATCAGCGCCGTCACGAGTCCGAGCGCCCGGAACAGCGTGTCCTGGAAGGCGTCTTCATCGTTGGCGTTGAAGTGTCTCGAAAGTGTCGGCAGCGCCGCGAGCGACACGGCCGCTCCCACCAATCCCATGACCAACTGAACGAGCGTGGTCGCGTAGCGCATCGCGCCGAGCGCGTCTTCCTCCGCGCCCCAGGCGAGATTGCGATCGACGATCACGGCGATCGTGCTGACGACCAGGCCAATCGATATCGGCCAGTAGAGCAGGAGCACCTGTTTGACGGCAGGGTGGCGAAAGTGGAAATTCGGTTTCGGTAAGGCGCCTTCGCGCTTGAGCGCCGGGATTTGCACCAGCGCGATCAGCACCGCGCCAACGACGATGCCGAGCGGAAGACTCTTGACGCCGATCGCGCCCGAAAACAGGATCAGCGAAATGACGACGCAGAGATTGCGAATACCGGTTGAAAGCGCCGGAACGGCCATTTTTTCGAGCGAATAGAGACAGCCCATCAGCACGGCGGCGATGCCGAGAAAGACGATCGACGGCAGGATGATGCGGACGAGCTGAGATCGTCAGATCGGTCGTTTCGATGCCGCGCGCGTCGCCCGAGCCGCCGAGCGAGGTCATCAGCCGCACGACGGTCGGCGCGAAGATCGTGCCGAAGATCGCCAGCGTGCCGAGACCGATCGTCACCATCATCAGCAGCGTGCCGCTGATGCGGCGGAACTCTTCACGCAGGTGCGGCAGCGCCCAGAGCGCCAGCACCGGCACCAGTGCGGCTTCGAGCATGCCGCTGACCATCAGGTCGAAGAGCAGGGTGTTGACGTTGTCGGCGACGGTGAAGGCGGCGATCTCATTGCCGGCGCCGAAGAGTCCGGAGGTGAGCTGCTCGCGGACCAGCCCGAGGACGCGGCTGCCGAGACTGCCGGCCATGATCAAGAACGCGGCGGCGGCGATACCCCGGTGGGCCACTCGTTCGGTCGCGGGCTCGGTCGTCACAGGAGGAGGCTTTCTTCCGTTACCGGAAGCGATACCAGACGATGAGGAGTGGCAGCGCGGCGAACAGCCCATCAGGAATCAGCTTCACATGCAGCACTTCTTTACCGCGATCGTTGAGATCTGAATACTGACTCAGTGAAAGTCCAAAGCGGTCGAAGAGGAGATACCGGCTCAGCACGAGCGCGATCAACACCAGCACGATGCCGAGGACCTGAAGATCGACCCCGCGTTTGCCCTTCACGGCCCAGGCCATCGACTCTGAGATGCTGAAACCGAGGACCAGGGCCAGGTAGAAACCCCATTCGGGATAGCGTGACCAGATGTAGCCGATCGCCACGGCCAGCACGAGGCCGATGCCGGCGGCTTTGACCAGCGCATCGAGACCAGTGGGATAGGTTGGCAAACCGCGCACGCCTGCGCATTCCGGGCAGCGTAGACCGACCGGGGTGCGGACCGAGCATTGGGGGCAGATCGGTTTTCCACAACGGCTACAACGCAACCGGGTGAGCGTGTTTGGATGATGTGAACAACGGACCTCGTCCGTCGAAGGTGCTTCGGTTGCCATTGGGCTCCTCGTCGTGGCCAATCAATTCCTGCGAGCAAGCATACCTGAGGAAACGCGGGTGGGCCGACGCTAACGGGATGATTGCTGTCCGGGCAGCCAGGTTTTGGCGGCCTCGATCGTCGCATAGCAGGGCAAAAACCGGCAAGACAAGCTGACGCCGCCAGCGCCAGGGTTCGAGAATCAGCCGGTAGAGCCATTCAAACCCGAGCTTGCGAATGAGCGGAGGTGCGAGTTTGGCGGTCCCGGCCCAATAGTCGAGTGCCCCGCCAACGCCAACGACGATCCTGACTCCCGCCTGACTGAGCGCAGGTCGATTGCGCTCGATCCAGAGCACCTGTCCCGGCGCGCCATAAGCAACGGCGACAATGCTGCGCTCCCGAGGCGGTGATGCGCTCGATCGCCTCGGCATCATCAATTGGTTGCGGAGTTCCTTCCCACCACCAGCCGGCGAATTGCGCTCCGGGCGACGATTTTCTGCAGCCGGGCAGCTGCCTTAGGCGCTACGCCAGGATCGGCGCCAAGCAGGAAAATGCGAGCGCCTGTTCGTTCCGACGATTCGGCGAGCAGGCGGACGATTTCCACACCGGTCACCCGAGGAAGCGTCGCCTCACCGCGATGCAGGCACGCCGCGAGACGTGATGCCGATCCCATCAGCCGTGATCAGATCGGCCGTTGCGAATTGCCTGCATGAACACCGGATTCCGCCGGGCTGCGATGGCGTATTCGGGGTTGTAGGTGACGATGTGCCGGCAATGCTTGCGCGTGGGCTCGCTGGTCATCCAGCCAGCATGTCACTGAGTTTTCGTCGACCCGATCGACTGGAATGCCAAGAATCGTGACGGTTGGGAAGCTAGTTGAACCCACCGTCTCCCCCGCCGGACGATCCGCCGCTGCCGCCTCCGCCGACGAAAATGCTGGCGATTGAAATGATCCCGCCCAGCACATTGAGGAGATCGACGCCGCCCTTGCTGGCGCTCGGTGAGGCCGCGAGCGGCGCTGTCGCTCGCGTCTTGCAGGTCGGGCATCTTCATATCGGGGAGATTGACATCTGGCATACCTCCGCTCCCACCGCCGGGATTTGGATTGCCGCCCGTGCCGATGATGATCGGACCGTGCCAGCCGGATCCCCGCGATCTGCCTGGAACGCCTGTGAGCGACATCGCCGGGGTTGAGCCAGCCCGGATTTGCCGATTGCGCACTTTCGAATCGGGCAACCCAGACTTTTTCGAGACCGAAGGCGATCGCATAGGGCAAGTAGCGGTCGAAGTTCGCCTTCGCGGTGTCCACGGAATCGTATTTATCGAGATCAGCCAGATAGCGCTCGAATGCCCGCCACTTTGCGGCGGCTTCCGCGCCCGCCTCGGTCCGCTTCGGCAGCGTTCGCGCCACCTGCCGCAGAATCAGTGAGAGCGCGGTGACGGCGAACGCCGGAACGAGCAGCCAGGGAGAAATGAGAAACGATCCGGCAATACCGGCCAGAATCGAGATCGAGGTGATCGCTGTGGCAATGCCGCGCCAGCGCCCGCGTGTCTGCTCAGGCGACTGCTTGAAGAAGCCGCGATCGACTACTTCCTGATACAGCGCTACCTTCAGTGATTCAGAATTGGCATTGATGGAATAGCTCGCCGTCGCGTACGGAATCGACTTCGCTCCCTTGTCGGCGTTTGGAAAGAGCGCATGCACCAATCGCTGCTCGAATGGCGACATCGCCGCCTGCTTGTTGGTAAGCTCGATCGAAGAGGGCTGTCCCGGTTGGTCGTGGATGACGAGCACGCCGCGATTGCCGAGATCGACGATGGTCGAAACGATGTCATGTTCGTCAGCCTTTTCATCGATCAGCACGCCGACGACCGCCGGCGGCGTGGCATCCGGTGGTTCGGGGAGAAAGGATGCAACGACGCCTGCCGCAGGGTCCTTTCCTCGCGTATACCAGAGAAGCAGTAACCCGAGACTCCCGGTGACCAGGAGCGCGATGCCGCCAAGCGATGCGAACCCGGCAACCTGGGTATTGCGCTGTTCCTGCTCAAGTTGCTTTTGTCGCTGGGCATCATCGGATGCCTGCCAGGACGGAACTGGGCGCATTGGGAGCGACGATATCGGTTTGCAGGCGGATTTCCCAATCTTCGCCATCGCTAAACGCACCGTGCGTGAAGGTGAAGTCCTGGGCGTCGCTGGTGATGCCGGAGAGATCGGTCACCTGTGTCCCATCGACCGCCAGCACGACGCTCGAAGCGGTGGCTGCTGACGGGAGATGGATCGTGTAGGTGGATGAATCGACCGGTGTTTGACCGGTGAGCCCACTGCCGACCGGCGTGAACCAGACCTCCTGCGCCGGAGGATTCGTGTCGGGATAGGATCGCAACGCTCCGAGCATGTCGTAGACGACCACGAATGTCCGCTCATCGCTGTAGACCGTGGAGAAGGTCCAGGTGATTTCGGCCTCAGTTGAGGTCGTCTTTACGTTGAAGGTGTTGGCATTTGGCGTCGAGTTCTTGGTGTAGGGTACGCGCTTGCCGTCAACGATCTCGTATACGGCAATGTTGGTGACACCTTCGGTGCGGGCTAGAGGGATCGACCGATGCCCTTGCACGAACGGACCGTCAACAAAATCGACGACCTGCGTTTCCTCAACGTGGTAGGTGCCGTCATCCTGAACGGTGAGATCGACATTGAACTCGCCATACGACGCGGACTTCGCGGCCGCCGAAATCGGTGCAGCGAGGAATACCGTGACGATGATGAGTGCGAGAAGGACGTAGCGAAGTGTCCCGGCACTGAAGTGCCAGGCTACTGAAAACAAAGTCCCGTTGGGATTGACGGCCCTCACCCCCAGCCCCTCTCCCGCTCCGGGAGGGGGGAGCACGCGCTCAGCCCTGGAAGGGTTTCGTTTTTGGTAGCCCGGCACTTCAATGCCGGGAGTCTTTTCTGCTGTGCTGAATTGTGGTGGGCATCGATGACCTCATTGTCAGACGCAACTTGCCGACGCATGCGGTCGGCGCTATGTTCATTTTCGTCTGCTCCTGGATTGTTATCCACCGAGAATGAGCATGGACTGTCGCAACTGAACGGATGGCTACATTCGGCCGAAAAACGCCCTCGCCCTCAGCCCCTCACCCGCGCCGGGAGAGGGTGGCGCTTTTGCGCCGGTTGATGGCTAAAAGGAAACCCACATCACGCCGGTTCCTTCATCGAGCAGGCGGTTAAGGTCTTCTTCGGTGGTGACGGGAGGGAGGCAGGTGTGGCGCTCACAGAGGTAGGCGGTGGCGATGCCGCCGCGCATGGGCCGGAACTGGAGGAAGGGAAGGCGGTCGATTAGCGATTGCTGGCCGGGATCGGCGAGACCCATGACCGCGTTCGGTTCGTAGCGGCGGGCGACGACGTGCGCCAACCCCATCACGCCCGCCTGATCCCTGCTGCCGGCGATGGCGATTTCGCGGATCGGTCCCAGGAAGAGATCGGCGGCGCAGAGCATCCGGCCAAAGCCGAGCGGTTGCTCGGCCATTGGGCGGGACATCGTTTCGAGTATCCGCAGGGCGCGTGCTTGCAGATCTTCGCTTTCAGTCATGGCGGCGATGCGGAGCAAGAGGGTCGTCGTCACCGCGTTGCCTGATGGGGTTGCGCCATCCTGAATGTCGCGGGGACGGGCGATCAGTTGTTCGTGGGCAGTGCTGGTGTCGTAGAACCCGATCTGCTCATCGTCGGAGAAATCGTTGATGATCTGATCGACGATTGCCAGCGCGGCGTCGAGCCATCTGGCATCGAACGATGCTTCGTACAGCGCAACGAGTCCTTCGGCGAAGTTCGCCAGATCGTCGAGAAATGCCGGAACGCCGGGTTTTCCGGCGGTCAAAACATGGGCAAGCCGACCTTCGGGCAGTTTCAGACCGTTGAGCAGAAAGTCGGCGTTCTTTTCGGCTGCCGCCAGATAGTCGGCGCGATTGAGGGCGCGAGCCGCTTCAGCAAAGGCGCGAAGCATCATCCCGTTCCAGGCGAGAATGATCTTGTCATCACGTCCCGGCCAAACTCGTTTGGACCGTTCGGCATAGAGCTTTGCCTTCCAGCCGGCGAGGAGCGCATCGGCCTCGCGGGTGGTGACGCCCAGCTCCTCGGCAATCGTTTCGTCATCAATGACCTGATGCGGAATGTTGTGCCCCTCGAAGTTGCCGCTCGGGGTGATGTCGAACCAGCGATTGAAGCGCTCGCCGTCATCCTGACCCAGCATCGCGATCACCTCGCTCGGCGACCAGACGTAGAACTTGCCCTCGATCCCCTCGCTGTCGGCGTCTTGCGTGGCGTAGAAACCGCCCTGCTCGCTCGTCATTTCGCGCAGCACGTAGTCGAGCGTTTCGGTGGCGACGCGGCGGTAGCGCGTTTTCTCGGTCAGCCGGAAGCCATCGAGATAGAGCCGGGCAAGCTGGGCGTTGTCGTAAAGCATCTTTTCGAAGTGAGGCACCAGCCAGATCGCATCGACGGCATAGCGGTGAAAGCCGCCGCCGATCTGGTCGTAAATGCCGCCGGCCGCCATCTTGTCGAGCGTCGTTTCGAGCATCGCCTGGGCGCGGTGATCGCCCCGTTTCGCGCGGCGGAGGAAGAACTCGACGGCTGACGCCTGCGGAAACTTCGGAGCGCTGCCGAAACCGCCATGCTCCAGATCGAAATGGCGAGCGATGACCTGAACGGCTTTCTCGGTCAGCTCGTCGTCGATCTCGCCTGCCACCGGCAGCGAATGATTGATCAGCGCCAGATGATCGCGGATTTGCCCGGAGTTTGCGATCAATTCGTCTTGCTTGTTCACATAGGTGTCATGGATCGCTTCGAGCACCCGCTTGAACGATGGCATCCCCTGACGGTCGGCCGGCGGCCAGTAGGTGCCGCCATAAAAAGGATCGCCATCGGGCGTGATGAAGACATTGAGCGGCCAGCCGCCCTGGCGGGTCATCGCCTGCACCGCCGCCATGTAGATGGCGTCGATATCGGGGCGCTCCTCGCGGTCGACTTTGATGTTGACGAACCAATCGTTCATCAAGGCAGCGGTCGCGTCATCCTCAAATGATTCGTGCGCCATGACGTGGCACCAGTGGCAGGAGGAATAGCCGATGCTGACCAGCAGCGGCTTGCCGGTTTCTCGTGCTTTGGCGAATGCTTCCTCGCCCCAGGGATACCAATCGACCGGATTGTCTTTGTGTTGCAGCAGGTAAGGGCTTGTTTCATTGGCGAGTCGATTCGACACGGGTTGCAGCTCGCTTTCCGGAGACCCGAAATGGGTGCGATCAGATTCGGTTGTTCTGATTGTGCCAGTTTCGGTGAGGTTATGACCGTGACCGCTACAATCGGGCCCATCTGACATGACGCAATCAAGAGGACGATGAGAGGAATCCGAAATGACAGCTACAGATCAAGCCGGAGCGCTGGCGAACGCCAGATTGGCGTTCATCGGCGCGGGAGTCATGGGAGAGGCGATGATCGCCGGACTCCTCAATCGAGGGCTCGTCGCCGCGAGCCAGATCGTCGCCAGTCATCCGCGCGCCGACCGGCGCGAGAAGCTGGTGAGCCGGCTTGGCATTGATGCGACGGAGAGCAATCGGGATGCTGCCGAAGACGCAGATCTCGTCTTTCTGACGGTCAAACCACAGGTGCTCGGCTCGGTGATGAAGCAGCTGCATGGCCGCTTGAACGCCGAGCAGGTGGCGGTGTCGGTGATCGCCGGAGCGAGCATCCGGGCGCTCAGCAACGGACTCGGGCACGATGCCATCGCCCGCGTCATGCCGAACACGCCCGCGCAGATCGGCCAGGGCATGATGGTCTGGACCAGCACGACAGATGTGAGCGACGAGCAGCGCGCACGCGTGCAAACCGCGCTTGGGGCGTTGGGCCAGGAACTCTGGGTCGAAGATGAAAAATATGTCGACATGGCGACGGCGCTATCCGGCACCGGTCCAACCTATGTCTTCCTGATGATGGAAGCGCTGATCGACGCCGGGGTGCATATGGGGTTCCCGCGCCGGATCGCCGAGCAGATCGTGTTGCAAACCGTGTCGGGATCGGTGGAATTCGCCCGCTCGTCGGGAAAGCATATGGCGGAGTTGCGGAATATGGTGACCTCTCCAGGCGGCACCTCAGCGGAGGCGATCTATCAGATGGAGAAGGGGGGCCTGCGCACCGTCTATTCCCGTGCGGTCTACGCCGCCTATCAGCGAACGCAATCGCTGGCGGCTGACGAGGTGGCGAAAGCGAAAGAATGAGGGTATTTGCCGTGATGCACATCCGCCGCTTCTCACTGAGTGAGGCGCGGTGTAACGACACCCATATCTTGCCGTAGCGAGCATTGGTCCAATCTTTGGACCGATTGGCGAGACACCCTACAAAACGCGTGAAGTTAAGGCTATGCTTTTTTGGTAGCGCTATCGTGGATACAGCGGCTGAACGGCCTATTTGTGCGGCGAATGTCTCGTTTATCAATGACGTGAGACGGTCGATCGGACGAATACATTTTCAGGCGCATCTGACATGATGGCGTGACCTTGAGAAAGGAGGCATGAGCGGCGTGACGGCCGCGAAACGGCGGCCAGAATGGCTGAGCCCGCCCATTTTTGTGCCGTAGAGCTACGTCCCACCCCTGATTGGGATGGCAACGAGTCGAACGCAACCGGACTTGAACGCGGGACCAGACTCGTGTCGAGCAGGACGTTCGCTTTTCGATGCAACGCTTGATGTACGCATGCACCATGACTGGAGATGAACAAATGGGTAGCGATACCGCCAAAGATCTCGTCACGCAACTCCAATCCCACAAACTTGGCCGCCGTCAGTTCATGATCAAGGCGGCCGCGGCGGGAATGTCCGCCACCGCGATCGTCGGCGCCCTCAGCACCATGCGAACGACCCCCGCCCACGCGCAGGATGCGCGCAAGGTCACCTTCTGGTCGGCCTTCACCGATCCCGATAAGACGGTGTTGATGGGCATGGTGGACACGTTCAACGCGCAGTCGACTGACTTCCAGGTTGAATACGTCTCGACGCCACCCGAGCAGGTGACCGATTCCACCAAGCTGATGACGGCTGTTCGCGGTGGCACCGGCCCCGACGTCTATCACCTCGACCGCTTCATCGTCGCCCAGCGCGCCGCCGGTGGTCTGTTGCAGGACCTCAGCGAGTTCCCCGACGCAGTCGACTACATGAGCAACTACCTCGACTTCGCCAAAGCCGAAGCGAGCTACAACGGTTCGCCGTATGCGCTTCCGTTCGACACCGACGCCCGCGCGCTCTACTACAACAAGACGATGCTGCAGAGCGTTGGCGTCGATCCGGCCGAATTCGATCAAGCAAATGGTCCCCTCACCTGGGACCGTGTCGCCGAAGTCGCGGCGCTGCTCGATGTGAAGGATTCCAACGGCAACTACACCCAGATGGGCTTCGTCCCCTGGGTCAACCAGGGCTGGCACTACACCTATGGCTTCTCCTGGCAAGGCTGTGTTCTACGATGGGGCCGCCTGCTCGGTGACTCCGGACGATCCCAAGATCGTCGAAGCGTTCCAGTGGGTGCAGGATTACTGCAACGCCCGCGGCGCGGACGCCGTCAGCGCGTTCGGCGCTCCGTCGATGCAGCCGGCTTCCCCGGCCAGCAGCATCCGTTCATCCTCGACACCCTGGCGATGCAAATCACCGGTGACTGGGTGATCGCGCAGCTCGCGCAGTACTCCCCGGACAAGGACTATGGCATCACCTGGATGCCGGTTCCGTCGCGCTTGCCAGCGCACCGGCGGCGACGCCTGAAGCGGCCGCAAGCCCGGCTGCCGCTTCGGTCGGCGGAACCTCAGCGACGTGGGCTGGTGGTTGGTCGACGGTGATTCCTGAAGGCGCCAAGAACGCCGACGATGCCTGGACCTTCATGAAGTGGTTCTCCGGCAAGGAAGGTCAGGCTATCTATACGAAGGAGAGCAGCCACCTTCCGACGTGGACTGAACTCCTCAGCGACGAATCGCTCTTCGACGAGCGGCACCTCTTCTTCGCAAAGGATCTTCTCCCAACCGCGAAGAACCGGCCACCGCTGCCGGTTGGCGCCAAGTATTGGGATGAGCTGACCGTCGCGTGGCAGGCGACCTACCTGAACCAGGGCGCTCCGGCCGATCTGTTGGCGACGGCCAAAGACAACACGAACAAGGATCTCCAGGAGTTCTGCCCGGTGAGTTAGCCGAATGCTGAATCGCCAGGGTAAGGCTCGGGGATCCGCCCGGGTCTTGCCCTGGCTCCATTCTCCGTAGGCGAGCCGGTTTCGAGCGGCGGGAGAAAGCGGGGCCGACATTATGGCGACGATTGCACCGGGGTACTCGCGCTGGAAACTGACAAGAGGCGAGCGGAGAAATCTTGCCAAGGGGCTGCTGTTCATCAGCCCCTGGTTGGTTGGATTCTTCGTATTGCTGGCCTATCCAATCTATTACACGGTTCGAATGAGCTTCACCAAATACACCGGTTTCGGTGAGGCGAAGTGGATCGGGCTTCAGAACTATCGCGATCTGATGCACGACGACGTGTTCTGGACGGCGGTCTACAACACGCTCTATTACACGGGCCTTGCCGTTCCGATCGGTGTCGTCGTCGCGCTGACGCTCGCGATCGCCATGAACCAGCCGCTCCCTGAAGTTCGCATCTATCGCGCGATTTTCTATCTTCCTGCCATTATTCCCATTTTTACCCTACCCAGACGTTTCAGATTTTGATGAGCCCAACCCAGGGTGTGTTCAACCGCATTCTGATCTTTTTCGGGCTCCCGAATATTAACTGGTTCGGAAATCCCGCCTACTCCAAGATCGGCCTGGTTATTCTCGCGCAGTACGGCGCAGGGCACGGCCGCGCTGATCTTTCTGGCTGGGCTCAAAGGCATTCCACGGTCGCTCTACGAAGCGGCGGAAATCGATGGCGCAACCGGCTGGCGACGGTTCTGGAACATCACGATTCCGCTGCTGACCCCGGTCATTCTCTACGACATCATTCTCGGCATCAGCTACGGTCTTCAGGTCTTCACCCAGATCTACATCCTCGGCGGCAATCCTCCGGGTGGTCCTGCGAATTCCACGCTCTCGTACGTGTTCTATCTCTATAACAACGGATTCACCTACGGGAAATTCGGTTACGCCGCGGCGATGGCCTGGATTCTCTTCCTCGTCACCGGCGTCCTGGCAGCGCTGATCTTCTGGTCATCGAAGAAGTGGGTGAACTATGACACGGTCTAGCTTGACTCCTGCCTTCGAACCACGCAAGATCTGAACAGCCGGAGGAGCTGACATGGTAGCCACCGCAGTCACCGAACCGAAAGCCCAATCGACGATCTCGTCGAGAAGACGGAACAAAGCCTATTGGTCCCGGCAGA
>CAWDSC010000011.1:0-34983 GCA_963804925.1 uncultured Chloroflexia bacterium | reverse complement strand
CGGCGTTGGTGTAGAAGAGCTCGAGGCATGCCGGTCCGAAGGGCGTTCCCCAGAGATCGGTCACGCTGACCACAAGGGTGCTGGCAAGCTGATCGACGACCGTCAGCTCGACCGTCTGCTGCGATTCGATGGTCACCCGGATATCGGGGGCCGGCACGTACCCGGAAGGGGTTTGGTTTTCAACAACGACCAGATTGCCCGGTTGCGCCGGGAACGTGATGAGTCCATCACCGGCGCCGTCGTCGTAATCGCACCCGCCGCTGACCGAGGAGTCCGAGTGCTGACCGCCGCCATCATCGATGTACGCCAAAAAACAGGCGCCGGCGAGCGACTGGTTGTCAGCGGTGCGTTTATGGATGACGATCGTCCCTTTCGGCACGAATTGCACAGTTACTTCGGCGGTGCCGCCGAGCTCGATCGTGAAGGGCACATCCGCGCCGCCCAGATAGTTCGGGCCGAGCGACGTCGAGCCGAGCAGGTACGAACCGGTCGGCAGACTGTCGACGATAGTGGTCCCGTCGTTGGGCCCGTTGCGGGAATCGCACCCGCCGCTCACGCCTTCTCCGCGTGTCCCCTCGTTGTCCACATATGCGGTGAAACAGCCGTCGATAAGGGGTTGGTCGTTCTCATCCACGGCGTGAACGGTGAGCTTGCCCCCAAGCGGGGCGATCACCTCAATCGTCCGCTCCTCGCCCGCTGTCAGCGTGATGGAGAGGAACTCCGTGATTGGAATGTAACCGAGCGGGATTGAGTATTGACGGACCAGGATCGCGACAGCCGGCAGATCGCCAAACGTCGCCGTGCCATCGGAAGGATCGCTATCCCACGCCCAGCCAAGCGTCTCACCGTACGAGCCGCCTCCAAGATCCTTGTAGGCGACGTACATGGCTTGCGGGACGGGGGCGCCGGTATGGTCAACGGTACGAACATTGAGCTTGGCCGTCCCCACTGTCTCCGCCGGGCCGATCTCACCTGAGGTGGGCTCCGCGGTGGGCGTTTCGATGATTGGGGTCTCAGTGGGCGCCTCGGTGGGCGTTTCGACGATTGCCGTCTCAGTCGGCTCCTGGGTCGGCGGTTCCTCGGTCGGTGGAGGCGCGGTAGTTGCCGTCGGTTCGATCGTTGCTTCCTCGGTCTGTGTTGGAGGTTCGGTTGCCTCGACCGTCTCGACCGGCTCCTCGGTTTCGACGGTGGTCGTCTCGGCCGTTTCCGTCGTTTCCTGGGTTGCGGTCGTCTCGGCGGTATTCGCCTCCTGACCGGCGAATGTCGTTGCAGGCCACCCCAGGCTGGTCACGAGAAGGACTGCCAGGAGCATCCACCGCAGCCCCGAAAAGCAAATGCGCATGCCAGTCATCGCCCGTTTCCCCTTCTGTCGGTCGTTTCGCCGCAGCTGCCCACGGGCAAAGGCGGATCGAGCCGATGCTTATACCGGTTAAACCCGCCAGGGCGTTGAGACGCCAGGCATGGTCGTGGCTTCCGGATTCCGTTACGTTCGTCCCAGCCCATTCGGGCCACGTTTTGGTCGACCATATGGTAACAGATGATTACGTCAACGCTTTGACAATGGCTGCCACGCGGGAAGGTGAAATGTTGTCAATCCGTGTGAGATCGGGATGCCGGCAGCCGAGGGCATAAGGCTGCCGGAATTGACGACCTTCCTGTGGGAAAGTCGATGCCGGCGAGGGAAGTCATGCCTTGCGGCGATAATCTTGAAGCATGTTTGCGATTAGGCATGGAAGAGATAGAGTCCCACCATCGCAGAACCGTATGAACTGACGGAGTGGTGGCCGTCTCTCCTCGAAGTATTGCTGTGCTTCCCCTTATCCCGCCCTCTCCTTGCCCTCACCCTGTTCTCCGTCGCGCAGGGAGCCACGCCGGCACCGGCATGCCCGAACGCTGCGCACCGTATGTCTCGACGCGCCCAGTATTGGAGTGCCGGCAGACAAGACGACGTAGCTGTCAGGAACGGAGTTGGTCAGGAACGGAGCCGGGCGACAGGTATGGGCAGTCCAATCGGACTTGTAGCGTATTTGCTGGGTACGTCGAGCTTCCGGCAATGGCAATGACCGTTCGCCGAATCCTCGCTGAGTGCCGAGTGCTCGTCGGTGATCGCTTTTCGTCACGATGCGCTCGATCGAATCCAGTCCTTCGGCTTACAGCTCGAGGGGACGTTGAAATCGCGGCAGACGTCGCGGAGCTCGACGAGGACTTCACGGCGCAGCGGGATGCCGTGGCGGAGGTTGTAGGCGTGTTGGGCGGCTTCGGGCTCGCCGGGGATGAGGACGCGGTCTGATGGAGCTCCTGGAGCGACTGGGGTGGCTCTGAGGGTGTCGAACATCGTCTCCAGGTCGGCGTAGAGCTCGTCCGGGTCGCGAAACGCTTCAATTTTCCAGGCGGCGAAGAAGTGGCTTGTGCCGGCGGGTTTCTCGGAGCGGATGCCGTCGGTGATCATCCAGCTGGTGGAACCGCCGCCCATCGGCCCGCAGAGCATATCGACCATCATGCCGAGACCATACCCTTTGTGGCCGCTCGTCGAGCGATCGCCGCCGAGGGGCATGATGGCGCCCATGGCGAAGGGATCGGTGGTTGGGTAGCCAGCGTGATCGATGGCCCAGCCGTTCGGGAGCGGTTTGCGCGCGCGCTGGGCGATCTCGATTTTGCCGAACGAACGGTCGAGGTCGACATATCGAGCACGAACGGATCCTCCCGGTCCCATCGGCACGGCGAAGGCGATCGGATTCGAGCCGAGCATCGGTTTCGCGCCGAACGTTGGCGCGGTCAAAAGAGCCGGAGTTGGTCATCGAGATGCCGATCAATACCGGCTTCCATCGCCATCAGCGCGTAGTGCCGGCGATGCCGTAATGATTGCTGCCGCGCACGGTCGTCATGCACAGCCCTGATTCCCGCGCCTTCTCGATGCAGCGAGCCATCGCTCGTGGACCTTGCACGAGTCCGGTGCCGTTGTTGGCGTCGAGGGCGAGCGACACCGGCGTCTCGCGATTGACGGTCAGTGGAGCGCCCGGAACGATGCCTTGATCCCGGAACCCGATCGCGTAATAGGGAATGCGGGCGACGCCGTGCGATTCGATTCCGCGCCAGTCGGCGGAGAGCAATGTCGACATCGCAACGCTGGCGTCTATCCCCGTTCAATCCGAATGCGCGAAAGACGGCCTCGCCCTGATCGCGGATTTGCTCCGGGGTAAAACGTGGGGTGTCTCCCCATTGCTCAGAAATGGCCTCATCTGAAAGTGGGGAAATTGCCATCGAACGGAGATCCTCCACAGTGATTGTGCGATATAGGACGAACGGATAGCCAAAGTACTCAGCGAGCAACATGAAACAACCCAAATCCCGCCCCTGTGTCACAGCCGGGAAAGGAGCGCAGGCGGCGCATTATCGAACGCATCAGCAGAAACCGCCAGTCCTCTGGCGCCAACCGGCTAAAGCGGTGACATAAAGTCAATATTTATAAGTTATTCGAATGTTACCTTTGGAATACGCATAACCGTTGCGTACGTACGCAAATAAAATTTGTATGACTTGACAACACCTACTTTGACGGGGTTATCATCTGTGTCATAGCGCAGCAGCACGTGGCTCGTGCAAAGGCGCAGGTATCTGGAACCGTTGCAGCGGAACCAGAACCATCGCCGGGTTTGTTTTGGCTGACTTGCCCGGTCGATCGATATGTAGCTTTCGCTCCGCTCGGACGACTCGCGAGCAGCGGAAGGGGGACCAATTGAGGGAAGGGACGACACGCCAGGGGCAGCTTGGTACGGGCAAGCGCCTCTGGCAGGCCGGTATCGTGCTGGCGCTGCTTGTTGGATTGATCGGCTTTGCGGGAGTCAAACCTGCTGCGGCAGCAAGTTCGTATATCGACACGGATGTGTTGAATCTCCGGACCGATCCGGGCGTCTGGGCATCGGTGATCGCGCCGATGTACCAGGGCGAATCGATCAGCGTGATCGACGGTCCGACTGAAGATGGCTGGTATCGAAGTCGATTACGCGGGGAATGTTGGTTGGGCCTGGGGCGGCTATATGGCCGTCGACGGCTCGCTCGGCTGGGACGGCGCACCGCCCTCCACCGGCGGTGATTCCGGCGGCGAGATCGCAGTCAGCGATGGACCCGGCAACAAGTGGATCGACGTCAATCGCTCAAGCAATACTGTCACGCTTTTTGAAGGTGACAATGCGATTGCCTCCTACTACGCCTCCCTCGGCTATGACACGTCTGATCAGGGGTTCTACGCGACGGCGTCCGGCACCTTTTACATCTATGGCAAAAACGCGGGGCTCACCTGGACCGATTGGGGCAAGGCCTACATCGAGTACTGGATGGCCTTCGATGGCGATCGGAGCAACGGCTTTCACTCCTGGTCGATGGACGCCGATGGCAGCGTGCTGCCAAATGGCGATGGTCTGACCGGCGGCTGCGTGGCGCTGGAACCCGGAGCGGCCGCGGCAGTATACGACTGGGCGCCGATCGGAACCCGAGTCGAAATTCACTGGTAGGGATCGAGTTCTGAATCTGAAAAACAATGAGCGCGAGCACCCTGGCTGTAGGGCCGGGGTGCTTGTATTTAAGGGTCGAATGGCAGGGGCAAAGGTCCGCGTCCTACAGGCGGAAGTACGCTTTGGACGCATCGTTTTGAGCTTGCCAGCTATATCGGAGCACATGGCCTTCCCAGTTCAATCCTGGAATAGACGCGATTTGTGTGTCCAGGGATTGAGCGTCAGGATATAATCCGGGCATTCCCGGACAGGAGCTGCGATCTCGGGTTTAACCGGGGAATGGCGCGCGGATTTCTTCAAGGAGCATGATTGACCGATGCTGACACACGACGATACCGAGGTTGACGAGTTGATCTGGCTCGAAGATATCGCTGGCGAGCGGCCGCTTGCCTGGGTTGCCGAGCAAAACGAGCGCACCCGCAGGAGGCTAGCGACACCCTCGTTCGATCGACGCAGTCTCGCATTCTTGAAGTGCTCGATTCAGACGATCGCATCCCGATGGTGACGAAGCAGGGGCAGTTTTACTACAACTTCTGGCGCGACGCCGGTCACCCTCGCGGTCTCTGGCGGCGAACGACGCTGGAGTCGTATCGCACGAGTGAACCGGACTGGGAGATTCTGCTCGACCTCGATGAGCTTGGACGGAGAGAAAATGCCGGTTGGGTCTGGACTGGAGCTGAACTGCTCTATCGGAGTACACGCGGGCACTGTTGGAGCTATCGCCGGATGGGGGCGATGCCGTTGCGATTCGCGAATTCGATCTGGTGACACGCGAGTTTGTAGACGATGGCTTCACCTTGCCAAGTGCGAGTCATCCGTCTCCTGGATCGATCGCGACACCATCTTCGTTGCCACCGATTTCGGACCAGGATCGATGACGACATCCAGCTATCCACGTCAGGTGAACCGCTGGAAGCGTGGAACCGCGATTGAATCTGCCGAGCTGGTCTTCGAGGTTCCGGTCGATCAGATGATCGCCTACGCCAATCATGACCATACCCAGGGATTCGAGCGGGATCTCATCACCGATGTGATTGACTTCTACCACAGCCACGTCTATCTGCTCGAAGGCGATGTGCTCACGCGGATCGACGTGCCGGAGGACGCCACTGTCGATCTCCATCGCGAATGGCTCCTGATCGGGCCACGTTCAGATTGGACGCCCGCGTCGATGACCTTTCCCGCCGGATCGTTGTTGGCCGTGAAGCTGGACGCGTACCTGCAGGGTTCTCGAGAGCTTGTCGCGCTCTTTACGCCCGATAGCGGATCGCGCTCTCAAAATGGAGTTGGACGCGCCATCAACTTTTGCTGACCCTGCTGCATGACGTCTCGTCGCAGATCGAGGTGTTGACGCCTGGTGAAGGTGACTGGCAGCGAGCATCTTTCCCTGCCGCACCAGAGCTGCATTCAGTGCAGGTTTCGAGTGTCGATGCCGATGAAAGCGACGACTACTGGCTTGTCGTCAGTGGATTTCGACTCCGACCACGCTCCAGATGGGGACGATCGGCGACAGCTCCGTCCAAACGCTCAAGTCGGCTCCCGCCTTTTTCGATGCGTCGAACTATCTGGTGGAACAGCACTTCGTGGCGTCGAAAGACGGAACCCGCGTGCCCTATTTCCAGATCGGTCCGCGCGACCCGGCGCTGGACGGATCGAATCCGACGGTGCTCAACGGCTACGGCGGATTCGAGATTGCACGCACCCCCGCCTACAACGGACAGTCGGGCGTGCCTGGCTCGAGCGCGGCGGAGTCTATGTCGTCGCCAACATTCGAGGCGGTGGCGAGTACGGACCGGCGTGGCATCATGCCGCGCTTAACGCAAAACGCCAGCGCGCGTACGAGGATTTCGCCGCCGTGGCGCAGGACCTCATCGACCGAGGTGTGACCTCCCCACCCCATCTGGGATGTGAAGGCGGGAGCAACGGTGGTTTGCTGGTGGGCAATATGCTGACGCATTACCCACACCTGTTTGGCGCTATCGCCTGCGAAGTGCCGCTGCTCGACATGAGGCGCTACACGAAACTCTCACGGGAGCGTCCTGGATCGCGGAATATGGCGACCCCGAAAAGGCTGAAGATGGACTCATCAAGACCTTTTCGCCGTACCACAACCTCAAAAAGGACGTGACGTATCCGCCCACGCTCTTCTACACGGCCACGAGTGACGACCGTGCTCGGCCGGCAGGCGCGCAAAATGGCCGCCCGGATGCAGGAACTAGGCATCCCGGACGTCTGGTTCTACGAGAACCTCGAAGGTGGGCACGGCGCGGCGGCGACAACAAGCAAGCCGCCCATCTCCACGCAGCGGCGCATGAATTTCTGTGGAGCAAGCTGACCAACTGAGCGAGTGCTCCCGGTGTAGCATGTTCAAGGAATACCGCTTCGGCATTCTGCCGCTTCATCTGTGGCAATAAGGCGATCCGTAGTGAGACGTTGCCTCGCGCTCGTCTGGTCTTTCCTGCGGCATACAAATTGCCTTTCGCACCTCAGGTGTCACGTTGACGGTCATGATGACTGCACGAAAGGGTGCGAAATGAGAGCGCTTTGTTGGCACGGCAAGGAAGATGTCCGCGTCGACACGGTTCCGGATCCCACAATTGTCGATCCAACCGGATGTTGATCGTGAAGGATCACGTCCGACGGCGATCTGTGGCTCGGATCTTCATCTCTACGACGGTTACATGCATGAGATGGAGGAAGGTGACATTCTCGGCCACGAGCCGATGGGCGAGGTGGTCGAAGTTGGATCGGCCGTTCGAGAAGCTGAAGAAGGCGACCGGGTGGTCGTTCCCTTCACGATCTCGTGCGGCGACTGTTTCTTCTGCAAGAAGGGACTCTATTCGCTTTGCGACGCTCGAACCCAAACGCCGGAAGCTACACCAAAATGATGGGGCAATCGCCGGCGGGATTGTTTGGATACTCGCATATCCTTGGAGGATTTCCAGGTGGCCAGGCCGAATACCTGCGCGTGCCCTTTGCGGATGTCGGACCGATCAAGATTCCCGAGGGATTGAGCGATGAGCAAGTGCTCTTTTTATCCGACATTTTTCCGACCGGCTATATGGCGGCGGAAAATGCCGAAATCGAGCCGGGAGATACCGTGGCGATCTGGGGTTGTGGACCGGTCGGGCAATTTGCGATCAAGAGCGCCTGGATGCTCGGCGCCGGCCGAGTGATCGCCATCGACCGTGTCGCCGAACGCTTGCAAATGGCGAGGGAGCAGGGAAAGGCCGAAACGATCAACTTCGAAGATGCAGACGTCTACGACCAGCTCATGGAAATGACCAATGGACGCGGCCCCGATCGCTGCATCGATGCGGTCGGCTCCGAAGCGCATGGCTCCGGACTCGAAGGGTTCTATGACAAGGCCAAGCAGGCGGTGAAGCTCGAAACAGACCGGCCGGCCGTCTTGCGAGAAGCCATTCGCTGCTGCCGCAAAGGGGGAACACTCTCGGTTCCTGGCGTCTATATCGGCTTCGTCGACAAGATTCCTTTTGGCTCGGTCATGAACAAGGCGCTGACGATCAAGTCGGGACAAACGCATGTGCAGCGCTATCTGAGCCCACTTCTGGAAAAAGTGCAAGAGGGTGAAATCGACCCATCCTTCGTCATCACGCACCAGGTTTCCCTGGACGAAGCCCCGCAGATGTACAAGACATTTCGCGATAAAGAGGATGGCTGCATCGAGGTCGTTTGAAGCCGTAGGGCAGACTCGACGGCTCTCATTCCCATACCCTCTCCCAAGGCTTGACAGAGGGAGTGCTACAAGGAATGAGATCACGACAAGCGAATCCACACGCTCCAATAGAGACGAAGCGCCCAGGCATGCCTGGGCGCTTCGTCTCCACTGGAACATGTGCAATCAATAATGACTGTGTTTACGGAGTCATCTGGATAGACGCAGCTTTCACAATCGCTCGGAAATAGGCGGCGAATTGCAGACCGTCCGTTGGGCGGAAGATGACGGTGCGCTCGCCGCCGCGCTCGACGCCGGGGATGTAGACCGCCTGGTCGGCGCGCGCCTGATGATCAAAATCGATCTCGATCAGCGAAGTCTCCGGAAGCAGATACGGCTTCGCTCTCTTGTTGCTCTTCTTGAGCGCTTTGATCGCGCCTTCCTTGATCATCTCCTGGGCTTTGGCGGGATGAACATGGATCGCCGAGAAGGTCGAAATCCCTTCCTTGACCGGTACGGTAATGACCTGCTCGCCGCACCAGGCTTTGGTTTGGTCGCAGGCCTTTTCGTCGCCTGCAACCAGCATCACCGGCACGCCGAAATATCCGGCGACGATCGAATTGATGCCGAACTCGCCGGTTGACGAGCCATTTACCCGCACATCGTTGATGAAGCCGGTCCAGGTATGGGCGAGCGGTGCAGCGGGCGTGCCGGCTTTGGCGTGATAGCCAGTGTAGAACACCGCGCCGATGCCGGCGATGTCGACACCCTGCACCATCCCGAGCGGTTTGTCATTGCCGGTAATGAAGCGGCAGCGGGGATCGAGATCGTCCGCGATCAGATTGCGCATGCCGTCATGGCTATCGTTGACGATCACCTCTTCGGCGCCGGCTTCGTACGCACCGGCGATTGCCGCATTGACTTCGAGGGTCATGCGGGCCCGGGCGCGGTTGTATTCAGTCTGACTGGCGATGCCGCCATTTTCAGGCGGGCTGACGTGGACCCACGATGACACGCCGCACGTGCCTTCCATGTCGGCAGAAATAAGCACTTTCACGATTTCTGATCCTTCCGGCTTTTCGCACAAGACCAAGAACATGCTGGCGATTCTATCGCGTTCCCGGACCTTTCCGGAGACGCAGCGTGACGATTTCGAACGGGCGCACTGTCAGTCGCCATGCTCCGTTGTCCGTCGCCTCAACCGGGATCGCTGCTTCATCGGATTCTTCCAGAATCGTGACGCGGTCGATCGCCGCGAGCGGCATCCCGAAGGTCAATTCAGTGACGCCTCGACGACCGCCTGATTCGTGGAGACGGAGAATGAGCGAGTCGTCATCTTCAGCCCGTTTGAGCGCGCCGAGCGTAAGCGGCACGCCGGTTTGCGTGAAGAGACCCCAGGCTTCAACCTCACCGCCGGTATGCGCGACGAGCGGCGAGTTGAGCGCGAAGGCTTCGTCGACGACGTTGCCCTCGGTCCAGTCGCCTTCATGCGGAAAAAGGCTGTAGGTGAAGTGGTGCTCGCCCTCGTCCGCGACGGGATCGGGGTAGAGCGGGCTGCGTAGCAGGCTGAGCCAAGCACGTTGCCAGTGCGCGGAGTAGCCGTACTTGCCATCGTTGAGCAGCGCCACGCCGTAGCCGGTTCGGAGAGATCGGCGAAGCGATGCACGCTCTCCTCGAAGCGGGCGGCATCCCAGGAGGTGTTGCGGTGGGTCGGGCGGCGATGCACGCCGTACATCGTCTCGTAGGTCGCCTCGTGGCTGTGCACGGCGAGCGGGAAGCGCGCTTGCAGGTAGACGCGCCGCTCGTGCCAGTCGATATCGGTGACGATGTCCAGCCGCCGCGATGCTGCTAGGAGGCGGTACGTCTGCTCGATCGTCGAGATCCCGCCAGGTGCGACGTGACGCGCACGGCGCCGCGCAGCGGTCCCGTTTCGACGACCTCGATCGACTCGACGTCGCCGATCTCGACTCCCTCGTGGTCGTAGTTCTCCTCGATATCCCAGGCGTCGTAGGTGCGCGGTTTGTCGACGAAGCCCCAGAGCTGATTGCCGCGATCGGCGAGCACATCGCGATCGCGCGCTTGTCGACGACGTGATGCAGCGTGCCATCGTCGCCGATCTCGATGCGCAGCAGTCGTTCTTCGAGAATCGTTCGCGCCCGCCATCGTTCCGCCGGACTGCAGCGCACCGTGCTCGGCGGGCGAGGATCGCCTGGCGGCGATGGAGCGTTCAGCCAGCCGAGTCCAGGACCGTGCGCGCGGGATCGTGGACGAGCAGCCCCTCCGCGACCGCTGGGTCGGCAGCGTCGAGCCGTCGGGAGCGGTGACGATCGTATCCTCGTCCTGCCCGGCAGCAGCACCGTCAGCGGGCGCGGCGCGAGGGCGGCGTTGGCGACGATCAGTCGTTGACCGGATGCGGAGCCCTGCTCCGTCCCGCCGAGGTGCGGCAAGCGCCGCGTCGCGCACGGCCGTCGCGGTGTCGACGACCTCCTCCAGCTCGCGGCACGGTGTCCTGATAGACCTCGGCGATCGAGGAGCCGGGGAGGATGTCGTGGAACTGGTTGAGCAGGACCGTCTTCCAGGCGGTTTCGAGCTCGTCGTGCGGGTAGGCGAAGCCGTCGTCAAGGCGAGGCGCGCGAAGGCTTCCGCTTCGAGGAGGCGGTTTCGGCGGCGCGGTTGAGCGTTTTCGTCGGCCCTGGGTGGTCAGCGTGCCGCGGTGGAACTCCAGGTAGAGCTCGCCCACCCAGACCGGCAGACCGTCTTCCGGCAGCTCGGCGAAATACTCCTCGATGTGGGCCATGCGCAGGCGCGGCAGCGCCGGGAACTCCTTCGAGACGGGCGTAGTTCTCGAGCATGCGCGCCGTCGGTCCGCCGCCGCCATCACCCCAGCCGAAGGCGAGCGACGCTCTCCGGGTGGTAGCGCTTGCCGTCGAAGTTGCGCCAGGTGCCGAGGATGTCGAGCGGGGCGATATTGCCGTTGTAGCCGCGATTCGACCGGAGATTGCGGACATCCATGGCGGTGACCCGGCTGCCGTCGATCCCTTCCCAGGTGAAGAGATCGTAGGGGAAGCGGTTCTCCTCGTTCCAGTTGAGCTTGGTCGTGAAGAAGCCGTTGAGCCCGCCCGCCGCAGGAGCTGCGGGATGCCGCCGGAGAAGCCGAAGACATCCGGCAGCCAGGCGACTGTCGAGCGTTGGCCGAACCGCTGCTGGAAGGCGCGCTGCCCGTAGAGGAGCTGGCGGACGAACGCCTCGCCACCGGTGACCTCGCAGTCCGGCTCGACCCACGAGCCGCCGATCGGCTCCCAGCGTCCCTCGGCGACCCGCGCTTTGACCCGCGCGAAGAGATCGGGAGCGTCCTCCTCGATCCAGGCGTAGAGCTGCGCCGATGACTGGTTGAAGGTGAAGTCGGGGTAGCGCTCCATCAAGCCGAGCACGGTGGCGAAGGTGCGACGCCCCTTGCGCCGTGTTTCGTGCACCGGCCAGAGCCAGGCCAGATCGATGTGGGCGTGGCCGGTGAGATAGATGTGCCCGATCGGAGGATAGAGAGAAAGCAACCGATCGAGCTTGCCCGAGAAATAGGCGAGCGCTTCATCAACGCTGGCGAGCGCATCTTCGGAAAGCGGCTCGATGCCGCCGGTCGGATCTGGGGTGCTCCAGAGTCCGCCCATGTCGGCGTAAAACGGCTCGACGTCGGCTGATTCCTCATTGCCCTGACCGGCGATCGTATTGACGCCGGTTCCGAGCGGATTGACGTAGCCGAGCAGATGCCGGTTCACCGTTGTCTCGGTGGCAGTTGGCCAGGTTGGCGAAAGCACGGAGAGGGTGTTCTCGACGAGATCGAGCAACTGCGGCACGATCTCATGGTTTTCGAGCACCGCGCAGGTTCCGAGCGCCAATCCCAGATCCATTGCCAGCGCCTGCACCTGAGGATGCGGCACCACCAGATGCGCTCGCTCGATGCGGGGATCGGCGACGTTCGCGCCGAACAATCCTTTCGGCGACACCTCAGCGTTGATCGTCAGCGTCGTTCCGGCCGTTGCCGCATCGGTGACCGGAAAGAGATGGTGGTAGGGATTGAGTCCGAACGACGTGCCATTCGAGAGTTTGATCAAACCCTCGCCGCCGAGCCAGAGCTCGAGATTCACCGGCAACCCGGCCCAGGCATCGGGAATGGCGACGGTTCCCTGGAGCTTGACCGGAATTTCGATCACCGGCCAGCGGTCGCCGATCGTCAACGGATGGGCGTGCCAATCGGAAGCGGTCAAGGTCCAATCGGTGATCGGGAACTCCCGGGCGTTGCGCCAGGCGCGAAGCTCGTTGACGCGGCGACCGGCGCGGTCGATCCTGCGTTCGTTTTCATTCATCGGCATAGGAGGCATCTCCTTCGTCATCTGTCCTCAACGGACCGACGATCGAGTGCAAAGCCAGTCAGATCCCCACCCGACCTGCAAGGATCGGGTGGGTTTCGACATCGTTCTCAAAGTATGCCCGGATCAGATCGAACGCAACACTAAATCCGTGCCGATCGCCGTCATCGAAATAGGCGTAGTGAGCTGAGGAGTCACAACGCTTCGAAGCAGTCTGACCAGGATGCGTATTGGGCGAGGGCTATCATCACGGTTTAAATGCGCTGAACGGTCGATCCATCCCGCGCACATCGTCTCGCAGTCGTCTTCGCGTATTATCACGAGTACGGTTTCTCTCAGCGTTACCGCCACCGGAGGAATCACTGTGATAAGCGCGAATGATCAGGAAAGTCTCAAGACCTTTTTGAAACGGGTGCGAAGAGCAGCGCCACTTTCGGGGGTTGACATCACCGCGATGAGCTATGGCACGCATGGGTTTCTTCTCGGAGCATTCCGCGGTATCGTCCCCATGCATATTGGGCTGCATCTTGGGGACGCTCGTCGCACCTCACTCGTTAATGAAGCAGCTATCTGCGACGACATCATGTCGCTGGACTTCTGGCCGTCAGAGTTAATTGCCATGCCTCGTCAGGCCGAATGGGCCACCCGGGGAAGACTTCCTGCGCGAGCGAAATAGGGTCCAGAAATACCTCCGCGGACTCATGTCAAGCATGCAAGAACGTGCACAGCTGGTATTTGGCAACCTCAGAGTCGCCGTAGCGCACTCCACTTTTTCCAACCTCGAATACAACTGCAGGCTTAACTGATTGGCCGGCGGGCGTCGATCATCATTTGACGAGCGTTCCAATCCGAGGCGGTCAGGGTTCAATCGGTGACCGGGAACTCCTGAGCGTTGCGCACGGCGCGTTCAATCCTCAGTTCGTGAAGAAGGCATGGAGCGCCGTGTAGGTCTCGTCCGGGGCTTCTTCGGCGAGGTAGTGGGCGCTGTTGATCGGCTGTGCCTGGACGTCGTTCGCCCAGTCGCGCCAGATGGCGGGTACGTCGTACCAACGAGACAGAGGGCCTTTGTTGCCCCATAACGCGAGTAACGGGCAGGCGATCTTGTGGCGCTGGGCGAAGTCGGCTTCGTCGAGCTCGAAATCATATGTTGCGGCGGCGCGATAGTCCTCGCACATGGCATGGATGGTCTCGGGATTGTGGACGGCGCGGAGATACTCCGCCAGAGCTTCTGGCGCAAAGGGCTTTTGGTCGAGTTGGTAGTAGTTGTCGGGATTGGCGCCGATCATTCGCTCGGGAAGATCAAATGGCTGCGCGAGAAAGAACCAGTGCCAGTAGCCGAGGCCGAACGCCATATCTGCCCGGCGAAACGCCTCGGCTGTCGGGATGATGTCAAGGGTCGCCAGCTTCAATACGCGGTCAGGGTGATCGAGCGCCATCCGGTAGGCGCAGCGTCCCCCGCGGTCGTGCCCGGCGACGAAGAACTGTTCGAATCCCAATGACTGCATCACCGCGATCTGATCGCGAGCCATCGCGCGTTTCGAGTACGGCTCATGATCTTCAGTTGTCGGGGGTTTGCTGCTGTCTCCGTACCCTCGCAGATCGGCAGCGATCACCGTAAAATCACGCGCCAGCAACGGCGCGATCTTGTGCCACATCACATGGGTTTGTGGATGCCCGTGGAGCAGCAGCAACGGCGGCCCGCTGCCGCCATGCCGGACACAAATCGTCGCCTCATCTGTCTCGACCATCGAGCGGGTGAAGCCATCAAACAATGCCATTCGTGTTCCTCGTATTTTCGCCGTTCCGCTACCGGGCTTCGAAGCGGGCCAGGATTTCGTGGGCGGCGTTGTGGCCGGGGGCGCCCATGACGCAGCCACCGGGCCAGGCGCCGGAGCCGCAGAGGAAGAGGCCGCCGATCGGTCCTTCGTAGGAGGATGAGCCGGCAACAGGGCGCATGTCGAATGCTTGCTCAGGCACCTGATCGCCCTGGAAGATGTGACCGCCGGTGAGGCCGAAGCGGGCTTCGATGTCGGGCGGGCGCCAGCACCTGCTTGTGCAGAATTGCGCCGGGAATGTTCGGGGCTGATTTGGCGAACTCCGCGATGGCGTAATCCGCGATTTCGTCGCGGCGCTCATTCCACGTCCCTTCCGCCAGTGTGTACGGGAAATACTGGGCGAAAATCGAAATGGTGTGCTTGCCTTCGGGCGCGACGGTGGAATCGACCGCCGATTGCATGTGGATGCTCATGAACGGCGCTTTGGCTGGACGGCCTTCGCGCGATTCGTTGTAGGCGTGCTGCATGTAGTCGATCGACGGCGCGACGAAGAGCCCGCCGCTGCTGCCCTGGCGCTGCTCGTCATCTTTGAGCATCCAGTATTTCGGCAGCTCACTTGTGGCGAGATTGATCTTCATCACCGGGCTTTCGATCTTGATGCCTTCGATCGCCCGCTGGTATTCTGCCGGAAGCTGTCCGTTTGGCAACGAGCTTGAGGTAGGTGCGCTTCGGATCGGCGTTGGAGACGACGATGCCTGCGTCGATCACCTCGCCGCTGACAAGCGTGACGCCGTTCGCGCGCCCATTGGAGATGTTGATTTCTGCGACATCGGCGTCGGTGCGAATTTCGACGCCCCGTTTCAGCGCTACCCGCTTGAGCGCCTGCGTGACGGAGCCCATTGCGCCGCGCACATAGGCCCAGGCGCCGCGTTTGCCGGTGACCATGCCCATCGAGTGGTAGAGCTTGTTGTAGCCGGTACCGGCATCGCGCGGTCCCCGGTTGCAGCCGATCAAGCCCATTGCCGCTGCGATCGCCTGCATCTGCTCGCTTTCAAAGAAGTATTCAGCGACATCAGCAGCCGAACCGAGGTACAGCTTCTGGAAAATCAACGCATCTTCCGGTGTACGGAATTCGGCGGCGACTTCCGTCCAGGAGGGGGACGGCGAAGAATGAATTTGTCCATCACCTGGCAGGCGCGTTCAACGAAATCATCGTAATGCCACCAGGCTACGGCATCTTTCGGTGAGATGCGGCGGACTTGCTCGATCCATTTGGCGTCGTCCAGCCAGTAGGTCAGGCTCGACCCGTCGGGAAACGGCGCGAAAAAGCGTGGATCGCGCTCGATCAGCTCAATCCCCTCCGACCAGACGCCCAGCTCATCGAATATCTTCCTCGGCGCGAGCGAGAGAACGTAGGAACCGGTGGAAATCTTGTAACCTGGGAAGGTTTCTTCGGAAATCGCCGCGCCGCCAACCTCGGAATAGCGTTCGAGCACGAGCGTTTTGAGGCCGCCGCCCGCGAGATAGCAGGCGGCGACAAGTCCGTTGTGGCCTCCACCAATGATGACGGCGTCATATCGCGCGTGATCGCTCATGAGGCTCCCCTTTCGCTTTGTGCCGGTCGAGCCTGAATTTCGAGATGCGAAGGATGATAGCACCCCACCTCGGCTGGAGCGCCTCAGGCCACGAAGTAAGCCCGGGCGAACACCGACAGCAGCCAGCAGAGCCCTCCGGCGCAAGTGCCGAGCGTGACAAGGTAAAGCCAGCGGCGTTTGAGCAGCATCGCCAGCGCGATGAAGAGCGGATAAGCGACCAGAACGTAGCGGGGCGTGGAGACCAACGGACTGTCGGCGGTCGTACTCAATAAGGGAACGACGACGACAGCCCTCGCATACAGCCAGTCGCCGGCAATCAGTTTTCGAGCAGCGAAGAGCAGCATCGCAATGGCCGCAAGGACGCTGGCAACCGCCAGGTCGTCGGAAAGGGAATCAATGTTGAGTCCAAGTGAGTCGCGACACGATGGCCAATTTTGCTGGCGAACTCCGTCGACGCAGGCATGGCGACCATTGATGTAGGTCAACTCGGTGCGGCGAAAACCCGTCCAGAGCGTCGTCCAGGGAAGTGAAAAAGTGCGCTGCCACTGGCTCTGGATGTGTACCATCAAGAGTGGATCGCCCCAAAGACGGTTGAGATGCGCGGCGAAGACGAGAGGGGCCGGCCAGCGCGGCGGCGAGCTGAACACCCGATTCCCAGGTTCGGCGCAGGTCCAACCCCTCTGACCGACCAATGCCGCCAACATCGGCACGATGACAAGCACACCAGTGCTACGGGTGAGTGTCGCGAGAAAGAACGCAAGAGCGGCGATTGTCCAGCGATTGTTCCGGGCAAGGTAAATGGCGCTGATACTGAGAATGAGAAACAGCGATTCGGAATAGAGCGCCGAAAAAAAGAAAGCGACCGGGCAGAGCGCGGTGAGCCAGACGGTTCGGGTGGCAATGGGAATGCCATAGGATTGGGAAACGAGACGATAGAGCACGATCAGCGCCACGACGAAGGCAAGATTGGAGAGTAGTACGCCGGTGACGGCCACGCTCCAACCGGTCGTCCAGGAGACGATGCCGGTGAGGAAGGGATAGAGCGGCCAAAACGCGGTCGACATCTGCCGCTCGCCGTAGCCATTCCGGGCAATCTCCGCGTACCAGCCGCCATCCCAGATCGACAATGGCCCAATCAGATACCGTGGCGGTCCGGATAGCGAGGGACGTCAAGATGTCCCGCTCCGGCGAGCGCCAAACCGTCAGGGCCACCGTCACCAGCACGAGCACGATGTGGACCAATCCTGCCTGAATGGATGGAGAAATCCGGCTGATGGAAGCCGTTAGCGGATTGTCCAGATCGAGACGGTTTCAGTCCAGGGCCAGGAGCAATCTCAGCGACCGCGACCGCAGGGAGAATGAGGGGAGAGTCGGTCACGCCACTGGCTCCTCGCGCGCGCTAAAGTCGAATCAGGGAGGCCGGTGTGGCCCGCCCGATCTTCACGAAGATCGCTGCTTCGTCAGGACTCATCTGATTGATTGGCGGATTATTGCACGAGATGCCGTTGAACAGACGCACCAACGTTAACGTTGATTGGCGCGAGATCATGAACTTGTGGCAATGTCTCAGCCAGGGAACGTGAAACGGACGGCGCGACGATGAAGCAATGGCCGGAGGACGATATCACTGGGAAGCCGGTTGGGGAGCTGGCGGTTGTCACGCCGCCTCGTCCTGGGGCTGCCGGGGCTGATTGCCGGACTCTGGCGAACGCAAGGCCCGGCCAAGAGCCAATCCGATCCAGGCGAGATCGTGATCAGCGCGGCATCGAAGGTGCCAGAACGAAGCGTCTTCAACCGCGATGACTTCGGGACCGTCGGCGTGTACGACGTCGACTGGCTCACGCGGCCCGGATTCGCGCGGTTGCTGGACAATCTCGCGGCCTCGCCTGGCGCGTTCCACGGCGTGCGTTTCTTTGGCGCGTTCACCGCCGGGCAACGGGAAGCGTTTATCCCTGAGAGCGGCGGCAACGTCTGGACGCAGCGCCGACGGCCCGATCGACTTCACCACGACCTTCCACGCGCTGGAGGCGCTGACCGCGCGGGGTCTTGATCGCCGTTCGTCGTGCTCGGCTTCTTCCCGCCGGCCGTGTCGTCGTCGCCAATTCATCCGCCCGCAACCTGGGATGCGCTGGAAGACGCTCGTACGACCTTCTTCGAGGTGCTCGTGAACGATCCCCGCTTCGGTCCCGAGGCGATCGCGGACTGGTGGTTCGAGGTCTGGAACGAACCGAACGAGGGCCGGTTCTGGTCGGGAACGGACGACGGCTACTTCGCGCTCTACCGGGCGACCTCGGAAGCGATCGATCGGGCCGGTGTCACGATCCGGCTCGGTGGACCGGCCATCGCCTACAAGCCGCAGGTCGAGCCGGACTCCGGCGCGCCCTGGATGGATCGTTTCCTGCGGTTCATCGCCGCCGATCCGGGCTTGCGATGCGACTTCGTCTCGCTCCACCGCAAAGGGACGGTCGGCGACGATCCGCCCGATCCGCGGCGCCTGTATGACGCGGCGGCCGCGACCGCCGGGCAGGCGCTCGCGATCGACCCGGTCCGATTCGCCGGACTCACCATCGGGAACGACGAGGCGGACGAGAAGGTCGGTTTCGAAGTGCCCTACGCGCCGCGAGGCGACCGAGCGCAACGCTGCCTGGCTGGGCGCGGTCGCCGTCATCCACGCCGCGTCGGGACTCGCGCTTCCGCGAGGCCGGGCTGCGATTCGTCGCCGCGGCCGACAACGCCAACCTGCAGCTGGTGCAGGCGCCATTCGACGGCCGCCGCTCGATCATGACCCGCGCCCGCGGAACCGAGACGGACCTCCTCAAGGTCCCGGCCTACGGCTTCTACGAGCTGCTGCGCTTGCTCGGGGACCGGCAGTGCGCTGTAACCACCGGGGAGGAGCTGATCTTCCCGCGGACCGATCTCTACCACCTTTCCACGCTTAGGCGATGGATGCGTGACGACCTTGATCACCTACTATCCTGATCCGTCCCTCGCCAATCCTGAAGCACGATTGCTTTCCATCGTCGTGTCCGATATTCCGTGGCCGCGAGTCAATGTCGCCAGATTCCAGATTGACCGAACCTTTTCAAATGCTTATGCCGCAGCCGGTGGAACAAGCGCCAATCCATTTCCGTCGCCCGACCCCGCGCAGCTACCGGCAATCCGGCTCGCGCAGGAAATTGCGCTGGCTCGACCAATCGCACGGAACATCGCGCTTTCGGGCGGGAGGTTCTCCGAACCAATTGAGATCGAGCCGTATACGACGATCTGCCTCTGGATTACCCCGGCGCTGGAAAGCGCGCCTCAAGCGCCCGTTTGGATTGAGCCAACGGTGGAAGATGGCAACGTGATCTTGCGGTGGAGTCCGAATCGCGAGAACTTCTTTTACAGCTATGAGGTCTACCTCATGGGAGACGGAGGCCGGACGGAGCGATTGACGCCCGATCCGATGCGAGCGGCGCTCTCGTATCGAATATCGAAACCGCCGTCCGGTCGACGCGTCTACGGCGTTCGCGCCGTCAGCGCATCCGGAATCGCAAGCGATCTGATCAACAGCCCTGCGGTCATGATCGAGGAGGGGGTGACCAGAGCAGCGATATTTGGGAATTGCACTCGACCTATGCGCGGGCTGATTGAGCCCCATTCGGGACAGTTCTCCAGGCGAAGATGCCGATGCATACGAGCGCCATCAGGCAGGAGGAGATCATGGCGATCGGTGTGCTGAACTGGCTGGCGACCGCGCCGAGACCGCAAGCTGGCCGATCGGGCGGCGCTCCCCAGGTGAGCAGGTACACCGACATCACCCGGCCCCGGACTTCGTCATCGGTTCGCAACTGGACAGCGGTCTGGTTGATCGCCAGAAACGCGGCGCTGACCCATCCCGCGGCAAAGAGGAGCAGCATCGCCAGCGGCAGGTGGTCCATCAACGCGAAGACGCAGACGAGTCCGGCAAAGGCGAGAGCTGTGAGAATCTGAGCGCGATCCCAGGTGCGGAACCGTGGCGACCGGGCCACCGTAAGCGCACCGGCCACCGTGCCGAGTCCGGTCGCCGCCAGCAATAGTCCGGAGCCCGGACGATCCCCAACCCCAACTCATCGCGCGCGAAAACCGGCATCAAGTTGAGATAGGGCATCACCAGCACGGTCGGCACCAGCGCCAGGATGACCATCGAAAAGAGATAGGCATCGTTCCGGACGATATGCAGCCCGAGCGTCCAGACTCTTCCAGCCGGACATCGCACCCGCGGAGATTTTCGACGGAATGGATGGGAGCCGGGAGGTGGCAAACAGCGCCAGGATTTGCATGACTGCCGCGATCGCGAACGTTTCCGCCACGCCCAGTGTGGCGATGAGGACACCGGCGATGGTTGGTCCGAACACGCGCGTGGCATTCTGCCCCGCCGCGTTGAGCGCGACGGCGTTGGCAAGATCAGATCGTTCAACCAGGTTCGGCACGATCGCCGTTCGCGTTGGAAAAATGAACGCCATGATCGTGCCGTAGATGGCGACGAGCACGAGAATCGACCATTTATCGATGATGCCGGTGGCGACGAAAATCGCGAATGCCGCCGCCACGGCCATGACGCCGAGTTGAGCGACCATCAAAATCTTGCGCCGGTCGAAGCGGTCGATGATCAACCCGGCCGGCAGCCCGAAGATTTAGCAGCGGGATACCCGCCCGCGAACCCGGCAAGTCCAACGAAGAATGGGGAATCGGTGATTTCGAGGGCGAGCCAACCGACGGCGACCTGATACATCCAGAAGGCGGTGTTCGTCGCCATTGTCCCGAGCAGGAGCAGACGGAAGGTTCGATACAACCGGAGCGATTGCATCATCCCGCCGGAATCGCCGGCGGGGCCGGTGGTCATGGTGGTTGGGCGACTCCGCCAGCTTGATCGTGAACGCCTCTCCGAAAAGCCCGGTTTGTCTCCGTCCGTATGGCGGCGACAGGGTAGCACCGTTGACATGACTCGGTTCATCGAGGCAGAAAAATAATTGGGGTTACGAAGTTATGGGGGGGATTGGCAGCGCGGGGAACGCCAAATACCGGACCAGGGATCCCGGTCCGGTAGTTCAGCGCAGTTGCAATGTCCTGAGTTCAGCACCGAGCGACGAACGCTCGATCCGAACTATGTCTGATTGCGGCGACGGCGTCGCTCGGCCTTCCGTCGCTTCGCGCGGCTTTCTTCCTGCGAACTGATAAAGCGCAGACCACGACGATGCTCGCGGATAATGCCCGAACGCTCGATGCCTTTTGTGAACCGGCGGAGAAGCTGTTCGAAGCTTTCCGACTCGCGGAGTTCAACACGCATGCGCTGACTACCACCTATCTTCTATCATTCGTCTCGCCATCCCCTCCAGCACGGAGGTGATGACAAGTCACACACACCAAAATCGGCGATCGCGCCGCTACTCGGAGCAGTATACGATACGCGCGTGACCGGCGTCTGATTTTGCCTGGTTCCTGTCCCATCTCGCCTGTTTCATTGACGGTTTGTCATCGCATGGAAAGGATCTCGCGTGGACGCCGCCTCAGCCGTTTCGGCAATCGCCATCTTTCCCTTCGAAACCTCACTCTGCCCATCTGACCAGCGTTCCACTCGCCCCCGTGGGACCTGATGACGTGCTCGCCAAAACCGTGCTTGTGGGCATTTGCGGCACCGATCGGGAGATCGTTGAAGGAAAGCTCGGCGCCGCTCCGGATGGGATGCATGAACTGGTGATCGGGCATGAAACGCTCGCAATCGTCGAGGAAACCGGCGCGAACGTGACGCAATTCAAGTCTGGCGACCTTGTTACCGCGACCGTTCGGCGCCCGTGCGGTTGCCCTCCCTGCCAGGCGGGGCAGGTCGATTTCTGCGAATGGCATCAATACGCCGAGCGGGGGATCGAGCGCATTCATGGCTTCATGGCCGAGCGATGGGTTGAGCATCAGCGCCATCTGATTGCCGTTCCGTTCGAGCTTGGTGATCCTGGCGTCCTGATCGAGCCGATGTCGATTGCTGAGAAAGCGTTGGGGCAGGCGCTCGCCATTCAGCAACGGATAGCAGGATGGAGACCGCGCCAGGCATTGGTCTACGGTTCGGGTCCAATTGGCTTGCTGGCGACGCTGATCTATCGCATTCACGATATTCCGGTAATGGTGCTTGGGCGTAGGCCTGCCGATTGCCCAGCCGCACAGATTATTCGGGCAGCGGGAGGCGAATCTCGTCAGATCGCGAGCGTCACGCCGTTCGAGGCAGTACGCGATCTCGCGCCAATCGATTTCATCGTCGAGTGCACCGGACAAAGCGAGCCGCTCTTCATCGCGATGCAGCTCCTGGCAAACAATGGCGTACTGGCCGCGTTGAGCGTGACCGGCGATGGCGGAATGCTGGCCGTTCCTGCCGACGCCATCAACCTTTCCTTCATGCTCGGAAATAAAGTGCTGGTCGGCTGTGTCAACGCGCATCGAGACGATTTTCTCGCGGCGGCGGATGACCTGGTCAAGATCGAGCGGCGCTGGCCAGGGCTGGCCGGACAGATCATTACCCATCGCTACCGCGCTGAAGATGATGAAGACGCATTGGCAAACCCGAAGCAGGCACGCTCAAAGCGGTGCTGGCCTTCGACCACTAAGTCGTCATTGAAGGAGCAAACAGCGTGACGGCAAAAAGCGCGTCGGGACCGGTCTGGATGCGTCGATTCAGCATGAATATGGGGCGTGACATCTCGCTGCTGGCACGCCTGGGCGATGCTCGTTTGGTCGCTCGGCGCGGAACTCATGCCAGTTTCTGGTCGCTCTTTATTGAAGAAACCGGTGCGACCTCGGCGCAAGTAGGTGCTCATCATCGGGCTGCAAGGGATGATGCGCATCGCCGTGATGCTGCCGAGCGGGATTGCGGCGGACCGCTTCAGTCGCCGGTTCATGATCTGGGCCGGTACAGCGGCGACGATTAATCCTCCTGATTTACTTCATTGCTGACGACTGGTGGCAGCTCATTCCAGGGGTGCTGATCGGCGCGCTCGCATCGTGCAGTGTGCCGGCAATATCATCGTATGTCGCCGAAGCTGCGCCGTCGCAATCGCGGGCTCGCGCATTCACGATGGTCTACACCGTTGGTCCGTCAACGGCGCTCATAATCCGGCGTTCGGCGGATTCCTGAGCGAGCGGACGTCGTTGCAGTTTCTCTTCCTGCCGACCGCGATTTTTTACACCCTTGGCACCTTCATGTCGGAAGATCTCCGAGCGGCCGAACAAACCCAAAAAGGCGACCGAGCAAGCCACCTATCGCGACGCCATTCAAAACCGGTCGGTGCTGGTGGCAAGTCTCTTGCAGGGCCTCTTGCTGTTCGTTCTCACGACCGGCATCACCTTTCTTCCCGAATTACCTGCGTGATGTGCAGGGGCAGAATCTCGCGACAATTGGCCGGTTGGGGTCCGCTGCGGCAATCGGCAGCATCACCATCGTGATGATAGTAGGGCGGGTGAAATGGGTGTCGCCGTCGCGCGGGATCGCTATCGCAACAGCCTGCGTCGGCACCGTTTGCTTCGGCGTTCTGTTCATTGATAACTCCCATTTGCTCATCTTTTTGTTCGTGCTCCGAGGTGGGTTCAGCGTCGCCTGGACGCTCTTCGCGGCGGTATTGGGCGACACCGTGCCCTGGCATCTGCGCGGCAGATCATTCGCGATGGCGGAATTCATAGGTGGCATCGGGTTTGCCATCGCTCCGTTCGTGGCCGGTCCACTCTATGGTCTCAATCCGAAGTTCCCGCTCATTCTCTGCGCAGCCGGCGCCCCGATCCTGGTCGTGCTGATCCTGCTCTTCGAGCGCCGGGTGGTTCGCCCGGCAATGGCGATGAATCTGGCGGTCTCACCAGAGGCTGCCGCGTGACAATTAGTATTGAACATGTCGATGCGTCTACTGCGAATTATCGACGGCGCTGATTTGCTTGAGGTAGAAACTGAGGGATGCTGGAACTGGACGATGAGACCTCCGACCTGCTCAAGGAAATCGTCGCGATCACCGGTGAAAGCTATGAGGAAGCGGTCAGCTTGGCGTTGGATCAGCGAATCAAACGCGTCCGCATCATGCAGATTGGCAAGACATCTCCTCTCCGTGTCACCGACTCGACTCCTTCGGGAGAATCGAGTGGCGAACTCAGCGGTGACGACACCCTGACTCAATAGCCCTCGAATCATGAAAGAAGCTTGATCGTGCGAGTTGCGTATTTTGATCCGTTTTCCGGCGCGAGTGGCGACATGGTGCTGGGCGCGCTGGTTGATGCCGGCGCGCCGGTAGCTGAAATCGCAGAGATGCTCGGTGGACTCGGATTGCCGGGGTGGACGCTTTCGGCAGGAGCTGCCGATCAACATGGGATTCATGGCACGCGTGTTTCAGTTGTCGCGGATAATGACGCGCCAGCCCGCGATTGGTCGGTGATTCGCTCGTTGATCGAGGAGTCGGCTCTGCCATCAGGCGTGCGAGAAGCAGCGCTGGCGATCTTCGGCAAGCTGGCCGAAGCCGAGGCGGCGGTGCATGGATCAACGCCTGATCATGTCCACTTCCATGAAGTTGGGGGCATCGACGCGATCATCGATATCTGCGGAGCCTGCTGTGCGTTGGCTGTTCTGAAGATCGACGCCGTATACAGCGGTCCGCCACGAACTGGCAGCGGTTTCGCAAAGAGCCTGCATGGAATCATCCCGATTCCCGCTCCCGCGACGGCGAAGCTGCTGGCGATGGCCGGTGCGCCACTGCCGCCACCCGATCCGATTCGCGATGCCGTTCCCGGCGAGCTATTGACCCCAACCGGCGCGGCGATCCTGACGACGCTGGCTGAGTTCACGAGCCTGGGTTCACACCTTCCACGATCGGGTATGGCTTCGGGCAGAAAGAGCTGCCCTGGCCGAACGCGCTGCGTGTCTGGATCGGCGAACTCGACGACGATGCTCCGGCAGAAGACGGCGAAGTGCTGATCGAAACGAATATCGACGACATGAGCCCGCAGCATGTCGAGCTCCTGATGGAGCGGCTCTTCACGGCAGGCGCGCTCGATGTCTGGACGACGCCGATCATGATGAAGAAGGGACGTCCCGCGATCATGGTGAGCGCGCTCGGCCCGGCGTCGAAACGGGATCAGATCAGCGCGACGATGATCGTGCAAAGCACCACGCTCGGGGTGCGCGTGCAGCCGATCGAGCGCACGAAAGCGATTCGCCGGATCGAACCCGTCACCACCAAATGGGGTGACGTGCGAGTCAAGATTCGCGGCTGGAATGGTCGGGTGATCGACATCGCCCCCGAATACGACGACTGCGCCGCCATCGCCCGCGCCGAAGAAGTCCCCCTGCGCGACGTCTGGAACGAAGCCCACCGCATCGCTGAGGTCTACGTCGGTCTCAGAATTGGCGATGACGGCGAATGGCCTGATGGAAGAGGCTAGTTCGCTCCACCGGCTCCGCGAAGAAAGGGGAGGCGGTTGCGTGCGCCGGTGACAAGGGTGTTGACTTCGCCGATGCCCAGGAGCGAGGACGCGACGAGGTAGACGACGGCCCCGATTGCGGCGGGGATCAGCACGAGTGATGCTTCGCGGATGACGCCGATGAGACCGGTGGCGAGTGGAAGCACACGGTCGAGACTGACCCAGAGTCCGAGCGCCAGCAGCGCCATGGCGGACGAGGCGAGCGCGCATTTGCCGATCGTGAGCCAGAGCGCTCGCTCGTGCTTGAATCCGAACGTTGTGCGCGCCAGCCAGTACATGATCGCGGCGTGGGCGATGAACTGGGCGCTGTTCGCCAGCACCAGGCCGAGCATGCCGAACCGGTCGACCATCGAGAACGCAAAGGCGAAGTAAACACCGGTCGTGAGAATGCCCACGATCACCGGCGTGCGGGTATTCCTTCTTGAATAAAAGGAAAAGATCAGCACCTGGTCGTAAGCGGCGAAGAGGTGGCCGGGGAGATAGCCGAGCAGGGCAATCGTGATCGAATGCGCCTGAAACTCGGTCGTTTTGCCATGCTGAAAGAGCAGATCAACGACCGGCGAGGAGATCGCGGCCAGGCCGAGCACGGCGGGGACGATCAGCGCCGTCACGAGTCCGAGCGCCCGGAACAGCGTGTCCTGGAAGGCGTCTTCATCGTTGGCGTTGAAGTGTCTCGAAAGTGTCGGCAGCGCGGCGAGCGACACCGCCGCTCCCACCAATCCCATTACGAGCTGAACGAGCGTAGTCGCGTAGCGCATCGCGCCGAGCGCGTCTTCCTCTGCGCCCCAGGCGAGATTGCGGTCGACGATCACGGCGATTGTGCTGACGACCAGGCCAATCGATATCGGCCAGTAGAGCAGGAGCACTTGTTTGACGGCAGGGTGCCGAAAGTGGAAATTCGGTTTCGGTAAGGCGCCTTCGCGCTTGAGCGCGGGGATTTGCACCAGCGCGATCAGCACCGCGCCTACGACGATGCCGAGGGGAAGACTCTTGACGCCGATCGCGCCCGAGAACACGATCAGCGAAATGACGACGCAGAGATTGCGAATACCCGTCGAGAGCGCCGGAACGGCCATTCTCTCGAGCGAATAGAGACAGCCCATCAGCACGGCGGCGATGCCGAGAAAGACGATCGACGGCAGGATGATGCGGACGAGCGAGATCGTCAGATCGGTCGTTTCGATGCCGCGCGCGTCGCCCGAACCGCCGAGCGAGGTCATCAGCCGCACGACAGTCGGCGCGAAGATCGTGCCGAAGATCGCCAGCGTGCCGAGACCGATCGTCACCATCATCAGCAGCGTGCCGCTGATGCGGCGGAACTCTTCCCGCAGGTGCGGCAGCGCCCAGAGCGCCAGCACCGGCACCAGCGCGGCTTCGAGCATGCCGCTGACCATCAAGTCGAAAAGCAGGGTGTTGACGTTGTCGGCGACGGTGAAGGCGGCGATCTCATTGCCGGCGCCGAAGAGTCCGGATGTGAGCTGCTCGCGGACCAACCCGAGGACGCGGCTACCGAGACTGCCCGCCATGATTAAGAACGCGGCGGCGGCGATACCCCGGTGGGCCACTCGTTCGGTCGCGGGCTCGGTCGTCACAGGAGGAGGCTTTCTTCCGTTACCGGAAGCGATACCAGACGATGAGGAGTGGCAGCGCGGCGAACAGCCCATCAGGAATCAGCTTCACATGCAGCACTTCTTTTCCGAGTGGAGAAAGTTGTGAATAGTCGCTCAGGGCAAGGTTAAAGTTGCGAAACAAGAGCCAACGACTGAACACCAGGGCAAATGCCACAAGCACAATGCCGACTACTTGAAGATCAACCCCGCGTTTGCCCTTCACGGCCCAGGCCATCGACTCCGAGATGCTGAAACCGAGGACCAGGGCCAGATAGAAACCCCATTCGGGGTAGCGTGACCAGATATAGCCGATCGCCACGGCTAGCACCAGGCCGATGCCAGCGGCTTTGACCAGCGCATCGAGACCGGTGGGATAGGTTGGCAAACCGCGCACGCCTGCGCATTCGGGGCAGCGTAGACCGACCGGGGTGCGGACCGAGCATTGGGGGCAGATGGGTTTTCCACAACGGCTACAACGCAACCGGGTGAGCGTGTTTGGATGATGTGAACAACGAACCTCGTCCGTCGAAGGTGCTTCGGTTGCCATTGGGCTCCTCGTCGTGGCCAATCAATTCCTGCGAGCAAGCATACCTGAGGAAACGCGGGTAGGCCGACGCTAACGCGATGATTGCTGTCCGGGCAGCCAGGTTTTGGCGGCCTCGATCGTCGCATGCAGGGCAAAAACCGGCAAGACAAGCTGACGCCGCCAGCGCCAGGGTTCGAGCATCAGCCGGTAAAGCCATTCAAACCCAAGCTTACGGACGAGCGGAGGCGCGAGTTTGGCAGTTCCGGCCCAGTAGTCGAGCGCCCCGCCGACGCCGATGACGATCCTGACTCCTGCCCGACTGAGTTCGGACCGGTTGCGCTCGATCCAGAGCACCTGTCCCGGCGCTCCATAGGCAACGGCGACAATCCGTGCTCCCGACGCGCTGATGCGCTCGATTGCCTCAGCATCATCCTGGGGTTGAGGCGTCCCCGCCCACCACCATCCTCCGAATTGCGCTCCGGGCGCGCGCTCCTGCAGCCGGGCAGCCGCTGCCGGGGCGACGCCGGGATCTGCGCCGAGCAGGAAGATGGGCGCGCCAGTGCGTTCCGATGCCTCGGCAAGCAGGCGGACGATTTCAACACCGGTCACCCGAGGAAGCGTTGCATCGCCACGGCGCAAGCGCGCGGCGAGACTGATTCCGATCCCATCAGCTGCAACGAGATCGGCGGAGCGGATCGCCTGCATGAACGCCGGATTCCGCCGGGCTGCAATCGCGTATTCCGGGTTGTACGTGACGATGTGCCGGCAAACGTGTGCGTGGACAAGCTGATCGTCCAGCCAGCATGCCACTGAGTCTTCATCTATTCGATCGACTGGAACGCCAAGAACAGTAACGGTTGGGAAACTAGTTGAACCCACCGTCGCCCCCGCCGGACGAACCACCGCCGCCGCCGCCACCGACGAAAATGCTGGCGATTGAAATGATCCCTCCCAGCACGTTGAGAAGATCGACGCCACCCTTGCTTGCATTCGTGAGTCCACGCGCGGCGCTGTCGCTCGCACCCTGGAGATCGGGCATCTTCACGTCGGGGAGATTGACATCGGGCATACCGCCCCCACCGCCACCGCCAGGAATTTGGATTGCCGCCTGTGCCGATGATGATCGGACCGTTCCAGGACGTGCGGCGGTGTGATCCATCTGGATAGCTCGTGACGACTTCGCCGGGATTGAGCCAGCCTGGATTCACCGATCTCGCGCTTTCGAATCGATTCACCCAGGTTTTTTCGATGCCGAACGCGATCGCATAGGGGAGATACCGGTTGAAGTTGACCCTGGCGGTGTCGACGGAATCGTATTTATCGAGATCTTTGAGATAACGACTGAACGCTCGCCATTTCGCAGCCGCTTCCGCGCCTGCCTCCGTCCGCTTCGGAAGCGTTCGCGCCAACTGCCGCAGAATGAGCGAGAGCGCTGTGATGGCGAATGCAGGAACGAGGAGCCAGGGCGAAATGAGAAACGAGGCAATAATGCCGGCCAGAATCGAAAGTGGAGTGATCACCATCGCGATGCGGCGCCAATGCCCACGTGTCTGCTCAGGCGATTGACTGAAGAATCCGCGATCGACGACTTCCTGATATAGCGCAGTCTTGAGCAATGCAGCATTGGCGTTGAGGGAATAGCTCGCCGTCGAGTATGGAATCGTTTTCGCTCCTTTGTCAGCATTTGGAAAGAGCGCACGCACCAACTGCTGCTCAAAGGGCGAAAGAGCTACCTGCTTGTCGGTCAGTTCGATCTCCGAGGGTTGTCCAATTTGATCGTGAATGATGAGCACGCCGCGATTGCCGAGATCGACGATGGTCGAAACGATGTCGTGCTCGTCGGCCTTTTCATCGATCAGCACTCCGACGACGGCCGGGGGCGTGGCATCCGGTGGTTCGGGGAGAAAGGATGCAACAACGCCTGCCGCAGGGTCCCTGCCTCGCGTATACCAGAGAAGCAGTAACCCGAGACTCCCGATGACCAGGAGCGCAATGCCGCCAAGCGATGCGAACCCGGCAACCTGGGTATTGCGCTGTTCCTGCTCAAGTTGCTTTTGGCGCTGGGCATCATCGGATGCCTGCCAGGACGGAACTGGGGCGTTTGGAGCGACGATATCGGTTTGCAGGCGGATTTCCCAAGCTTCGCCATCGCTAAACGCGCCGTGCGTGAAGGTGAAGTCCTGGGCGTCGCTGGTGACGCCGGAGAGATCAGTCACCTGTGTCCCGTCGACCGCCAGCACCACACTCGAAGCGGTGGCTGCTGACGGGAGATGGATCGTGTAGGTGGATGAATCGACCGGTGTTTGACCGGTGAGCCCACTGCCGACCGGCGTGAACCAGACCTCCTGCGCTGGAGGATTCGTGTCGGGATAGGATCGCAACGCTCCGAGCATGTCGTAGACGACCACGAACGTCCGCTCATCGCTGTAGACCGTGGAGAAGGTCCAGGTGATTTCGGCCTCGGTTGAGGTCGTCTTTACATTGAAGGTGTTGGCATTTGGCGTCGAGTTCTTGGTGTAGGGGACGCGCTTGCCGTCAACGATCTCGTATACGGCAATGTTGGTGACACCTTCGGTGCGGGCTAGAGGGATCGACCGATGCCCTTGCACGAACGGACCGTCGACAAAATCGACGACCTGCGTTTCCTCAACGTGGTAGGTGCCGTCATCCTGAACGGTGAGATCGACATTGAACTCGCCATACGACGCGGACTTCGCGGCCGCCGAAATCGGTGCAGCGAGGAATACCGTGACGATAATGAGTGCGAGAAGGACGTGGCGAAGTGTCCCGGCACTGAAGTGCCAGGCTGCTGAAATCAAAGTCCCGTTGGGATTGACGACCCTCACCCCCAGCCCCTCTCCCGCTCCGGGAGGGGGGAGCACGCGCTCAGCCCTGGAAGGGCTTCGTTTTTGGTAGCCCGGCACTTCAATGCCGGGAGTCTTTTCTCTGTGCTGAATTGTGGTGGGCATCGATGACCTCATTGTCAGACGCAACTTGCCGACGCATGCGGTCGGCGCTATGTTCATTTTCGTCTGCTCCTGGATTTGTTATCCACCGAGAATGAGCATGGACTGTCGCAACTGAACGGATGGCTACATTCGGCCGAAAAACGCCCTCGCCCTCAGCCCCTCACCCGCGCCGGGAGAGGGTGGCGCTTTTGCGCCGGTTGATCGCTAAAAGGAAACCCACATCACGCCGGTTCCTTCATCGAGCAGGCGGTTAAGGTCTTCTTCAGTGGTGACGGGAGGGAGGCAGGTGTGGCGCTCGCAGAGGTAGGCGGTGGCGATGCCGCCGCGCATGGGCCGGAACTGGAGGAAGGGAAGGCGGTCGATTAGCGATTGCTGGCCGGGATCGGCGAGACCCATGACCGCGTTCGGTTCGTAGCGGCGGGCGACGACGTGCGCCAACCCCATCACGCCCGCCTGTTCCCGGCTGCCGGCGATGGCGATTTCGCGGATAGGCCCCAGAAAAAGATCGGCGGCGCAGAGCATTCGGCCAAAGCCGAGTGGTTGTTCGGCCATTGGGCGGGACATCGTTTCGAGTATCCGCAGGGCGCGTGCTTGCAGATCTTCGCTTTCAGTCATGGCGGCGATGCGGAGCAAGAGGGTCGTCGTCACCGCGTTGCCTGATGGGGTTGCGCCATCCTGAATGTCGCGGGGGCGGGCGATCAGTTGTTCGTGGGAAGTGCTGGTGTCGTAGAACCCGATCTGCTCATCATCGGAGAAATCGTTGATGATTTGATCGACGATTGTCAGTGCGGCGTCGAGCCATCTGGCATCGAACGATGCTTCGTACAGCGCAACGAGTCCTTCGGCGAAGTTCGCCAGATCGTCGAGAAATGCCGGAACGCCGGGTTTTCCGGCGGTCAAAACATGGGCAAGCTGACCTTCGGGCAGTTTCAGACCGTTGAGCAGAAAGTTGGCGTTCTTTTCGGCCGCCGCCAGATAGTCGGCGCGATTGAGGGCGCGAGCCGCTTCAGCAAAGGCGCGAAGCATCATTCCGTTCCAGGCGAGAATGATCTTGTCATCACGTCCCGGCCAAACTCGTTTGGACCGTTCGGCATAGAGCTTTGACTTCCAGCCGGCGAGGAGCGCATCGGCCTCGCGGGTGGTGACGCCCAGCTCCTCGGCAATCGTTTCGTCATCAATGACCTGATGCGGAATGTTGTGCCCCTCGAAGTTGCCGCTCGGGGTGATGTCGAACCAGCGATTGAATTGCTCGCCATCATCCTGACCCAGGATCGCGATCACTTCGCTCGGCGACCAGACATAGAACTTGCCCTCGATGCCCTCGCTGTCGGCGTCTTGGGTGGCGTAGAAACCGCCCTGCTCGCTCGTCATTTCGCGCAGCACGTAGTCGAGCGTTTCGGTCGCGACGCGGCGGTAGCGCGTTTTCTCGGTCAGCCGGAAGCCATCGAGATAGAGCCGGGCAAGCTGAGCGTTGTCGTAGAGCATCTTTTCGAAATGAGGCACCAGCCAGATCGCATCGACGGCATAGCGGTGAAAGCCGCCGCCGATCTGGTCGTAAATGCCGCCGGACGCCATCTTGTCGAGCGTCGTTTCGAGCATCGCCTGGGCGCGGTGATCGCCCCGTTTCGCTCGACGGAGGAAGAATTCGACGGCAGACGCCTGCGGGAATTTCGGAGCGCTGCCGAAACCGCCATGCTCCAGATCGAAATGGCGAGCGATGACCTGAACGGCTTTCTCGGTGAGCTCGTCGTCGATCTCGCCTGCCACCGGCAGCGAATGATTGATCAGCGCCAGATGATCGCGGATTTGCCCGGAGTTTGCGATCAATTCGTCTTGCTTGTTCACATAGGTGTCATGGATCGCTTCGAGCACTCGCTTAAACGATGGCATCCCCTGACGGTCGGCCGGCGGCCAGTAGGTGCCGCCATAAAAAGGATCGCCATCGGGCGTGATGAAGACATTGAGCGGCCAGCCGCCCTGGCGGGTCATCGCCTGCACCGCCGCCATGTAGATGGCGTCGATATCGGGGCGCTCCTCGCGGTCGACTTTGATGTTGACGAACCAATCGTTCATCAAGGCGGCGGTCGCATCATCCTCGAACGATTCGTGGGCCATGACGTGGCACCAGTGGCAGGAGGAATAGCCGATGCTGACCAGCAGTGGCTTGCCGGTTTCTCGTGCTTTGGCGAATGCTTCCTCGCCCCAGGGATACCAATCAACCGGATTATCTTTGTGTTGCAGCAGGTAAGGACTTGTTTCATTGGCGAGTCGATTCGACACGGGTTGCAGCTCGCTTTCCGGAGACCCGAAATGGGTGCGATCAGATTCGGTTGTTCTGATTGTGCCAGTTTCGGTGAGGTTATGACCGTGACCGCTACAATCGGGCCCATCTGACATGAGCAATCAAGACGACGATGAGAGGAATCCGAAATGACAGCTACAGATCAAGCCGGAGCGCTGGCGAACGCCAGATTGGCGTTCATCGGCGCGGGAGTCATGGGAGAGGCGATGATCGCCGGACTCCTCAATCGAGGGCTCGTCGCCGCGAGCCAGATCGTCGCCAGTCATCCGCGCGCCGACCGGCGCGAGACGCTGGTGAGTCGGCTTGGCATTGATGCGACGGAGAGCAATCGGGATGCCGCCGAAGACGCAGACCTCGTCTTTCTGACGGTCAAACCACAGGTGCTCGGCTCGGTGATGAAGCAGCTGCATGGCCGCTTGAACCCCGAGCAGGTGGTGATGTCGATCATCGCCGGCGCGAGCATCCGCGCCCTCAGCAACGGACTCGGGCACGATGCCATCGTCCGCGTCATGCCGAATACCCCCGCCCAGATCGGCCAGGGAATGATGGTCTGGACCAGCACGACAGATGTCAGTGACGAGCAGCGGGCACGAGTGCAAACCGCTCTTGGGGCGCTGGGCGAGGAGCTCTGGGTCGACGAGGAAAAATACGTCGACATGGCGACCGCGCTATCCGGCACCGGTCCAACCTATGTCTTCCTGATGATGGAAGCGCTGATCGACGCCGGCGTCCACATGGGTTTCCCGCGCCGGATCGCCGAGCAGATCGTGCTGCAAACCGTATCCGGATCGGTCGAATTTGCGCGCTCGTCGGAGAAGCACATGGCTGAGCTCCGCAACATGGTGACGTCGCCCGGCGGCACCTCGGCCGAGGCGATCTATCAGATGGAGAAGGGCGGCCTGCGCACCGTCTATTCCCGCGCGGTCTATGCCGCCTACCAGCGAACGCAATCGCTGGCGGCTGACGAGGTGGCGAAACCGAAGGAATGAGGGCCTTTGCGGTGACGCACATTCGTCTCGTCTCACCGAGTGGCGTGCGGTGTGGCGACACCCCTATCTTGCCGTAGCAGGCATTGGTCCAATCTTTGGACCGATCGGCTGAGACACCCTACAAAATGCGCGAAGCTTAAGGCTATGCTTTTTTGGTAGCGTTATCGTGGATACAGCGGCTGAACGGCCTATTTGTGCGGCGAATGTCTCGTTCTCAATACGTGAGACGGTGCGATCGTGCGAAGGCAGTTTCAGGCGCATCTGACATGATGGCGTGATCTTGAGAAAGGAGGATGAGCGGCGTGACGGCCGTAAACGGCGGCCAGAATGGCTGAGCCCGTCCGTTTTGTGCCGTAGAGTTACGTCCCACCCCTGATTGGGATGGCAACGAGCCGAACGAGTCCTAACTCGATTGCGAAACCAGATTTGCGCAAGCGGGCCGTTCGATTTTCGATGCAATTCTTGGTTTACGCATGCACCATGACTGGAGATGAACCAATGGGTAGCGACACCTCTAAAGATCTCGTCACGCAACTCCAAAATCACAAGCTTGGCCGCCGCCAGTTCATGATCAAGGCGGCCGCGGCGGGAATGTCCGCCACTGCGATCGTCGGCGCGCTGAGCACCATGCGAACGATCCCCGCCCATGCGCAGGATGCGAGGAAGGTCACCTTCTGGTCGGCCCACACCGATCCTGACCTGGCAGTCATGAAGACGATGGTCGAAACGTATAACGCCCAGGCCCAAGGGCATCAAGTTGAATTCCTGCAAATTCCTCCGGAGCCGAGACCGACGTGACAAAGCTGATCACGGCTGTTCGCGGCGGAACTGGTCCTGACGTCTACCACATGGACCGCTTTACGGTAGCCCAACACGCCGACGATGGTCTCATCCAGGACCTGAGCGCCTTTGATGGGGCCGAAGACCTGATGTCGCAAAACCTCGATTTCGCCCGAGGTGAGGCGAGCTACAAGGGAAAGCCTTATGCGGCACCATCAGACACTGATACGCGCGCGCTTTATTACAACAAGACGATGCTTCAGAGCGTCGGTGTCGACCCAGCTGAGTTTGATTCATCTAACGGACCGCTCACCTGGACTCGCATCGCCGAAGTGGCCAATATGCTCAATAAACAGGACTCGAATGGCAACTACAACCAGATGGGCTTTGTCCCATGGGTGAACCAGGGGTGGCACTACACCTA
>CAWDSC010000010.1:0-53032 GCA_963804925.1 uncultured Chloroflexia bacterium | reverse complement strand
CCAATCACCTTACGAGCGCTCTCCGCAGTCGGCGTGATAAAGAGCGAGCCGTCCGGTTGCTTCACTTTGAAAATTCCCATGACCGGCACATCGGCGCCGACCATCGCGGCGATCGCTGAAATGTCCTCTACCCCGTCGGCGCGAATACCCACCGCGCCGCCGATCACAGCTGCCTTCGCCATCGCGGCCATAAACACCGGTCCATGCAGCGGGTTATCATCCCGGGCCTGACATGAAACAACCAACCCACCCGCCAACGATTGCAATTGTCCCAACGCGTCCACAAAAACTCCCGTCACTTCTCACTTCTTGGAACTATCCCTTCACGCTTTGCATCGTCATCGCTTCGATGAAGTTGCGCTGCAGCAACAGGAAAACGATCAATACGGGCAGCATCGCCAGGAAAGCGACTGCCATGAGCTGGGGATAGTTGGTGCCGTAGGAGCTTTCAAAGAGCGCCACGCCAAGTGGCAGCGTGCGGTACTTGTCGCCCGTCGCCACCAGCAATGGCCAGAGCACGCTGTCCCAGTTCCACATGAAAATGAAAATCGCCAGCGATGACAGCGCGGTCTTGCTGTTCGGCAGCACCATCGAGAGAAAAATGCGCGGCTCGCTTGCGCCATCCAGCCGGGCGGCGTCGAGCAAGTCGTCAGGTATTCCCGACATCTGCTGCCGCATCAGGAAAATGCCGAACGCGCTGGTTCCGGCCGGAATGATCAACCCGTAATAGGAGTCAATCCAGCCGAAACTCTTCACGACCTGAAAGAGCGGGATGATCATCGAAGAGAGCGGGATCATCATCGTCGCCAGCACGATGCCGAAGACGAGATTGCGCCCAGGGTAATCAAACTTCGCGAAGCTGTAGCCAGCCAGCGAGCAGGTGAGTAAATTCAGAAAGGTCACACAGACGGCCACGAACAGGCTGTTGAAGAAATAATGACCGAGCGGATACTGGTTGATCGCGTCGCTGAAGTTGTGCCACTGCGGAACCGCCGGAATCCACTCGATCGGCTTTTTGAACACCTCGCCTTTGGTCTTGAGCGATGTCGAGATCATATAGGCGAAGGGCAACATCACCAGCGCCCCGAACCCGATCAGCACCGCGTAGACTGCGAGGTGCCCCCATTTAACCCGTTTGCGCCGGTATCCGATGCCGCTCCCCGGAGCGCTCTCAGGTGATGGCGCAACGGATTGACCTGTCTCAGTTTCAATCGTCGTTGCCATGCGCTAATTCGCCCCCGATCTGGCAAGCCGAAACTGCAACAGGGTGATTGAGCCGATGATCGCAAAGAGCACCACCGACATCGCGGCGGCTTTTCCTCCCTGGAGAAAGACGAATGCCGTTTGATAGATGTTGAGCGACATCACCAGCGTTGAATCGACCGGTCCGCCGGCGGTCATCACCCATTGCGGCACGAATACCTGCAAGCCGGTGATCATGCTGATCACGCTGACGAAGAGCAGCGTCGGTTTCAAAAGCGGCAGCGTGATGTACCGGAAGACCTGCAAACCGGTTGAGCCATCCACCTTAGCCGCTTCGTAGTAATCGCTCGGAATACTTTGCAATCCGGCAAGAAAGACGACCATGAAAAAGCCGACTTCCTTCCAGACGCTCATGATCACGATCGCGTCAGGCGCCCAGTTCTGATCGGTTAGCCAGTTCTTCGGTGAGATTCCGAGCGGATTGAGAATGAACGTGTTCATCAACCCCTGGCGGTTGAAGATCAGTTTCCAGATCGCCGCGACCACAACCCAGCTCATCACCACCGGGATGAAGTAAACGGTGCGGAAGAATCCGCGCGCCCGGATCTTCATGTTCAGCGCCAGCGCCAACAGCAGCGCCAGAATCCAGACCGGGACGTAGGTGCTGAAAACATATTTGAAGCTATTGAAGAGCGAATCCTGAAAGCGTTGATCGTGCTGCAACCCGCGAAAATTCTCGAGTCCAACGTAGTGCGGTTTGTCGACGACGCTGAAATTGAAAAATGAGAGATAAAACGTTCGCGCGATCGGATAAATCGCGAAAAGCGCAAAAAAGATCAATGCGGGCACCGCGAACGCAAAACCCCAAAGATTCCGTTTTTGCATGTAGGAAAGTTGAAAGCGCCGCCGCTTCGGCGTCGCAAACGCCGCCACGGGCAATTGAGTGGAAGTGGTCTGTTCCATCATCGTTCCTTGCGGTTCGAATCGCGGTGGTGAGCCGCCGGACAATGCCGGCGACCCACCTTTACGCTTCGAAAGCTCGTCGCGCCGTCGCTACGACTGGCTGGCGATCGCCGCCTCGATCTGCGGTTTCGCGGCGTCAAGCGCTGCCTGTGGATCCTCGCCCGAGAAGAGCGATGACTCAAGCGTCGATTTCATGATCGCGTCGACCTGCTCGGACGCCGGGACAATTGGCTGGAACTGTCCCTTGAGCATTTCAGACGACCAGACATCGAAGTATGGCAGCGCCTTGGCGGCGTCGGTCGATTCCCATCCGGCCTTCGGCTGAATGAACGACGCTTCGCTCAACCAACGCTCAGGGAAGGATGAAATGTACCCGATGAATTTGTAGGCGGCTGCCTTCTTCGCTTCATCGGTCGTCAACGCGTTCACTGACCAGTAGTAGGCATAGAGTGGCGTGATGTCCCCACCAGCGCCAGCGGCCGGAGACGGCGCGGCATCGCCGGTCGCCGGATATACCTGCGGCAGCGGCACGATCGCCCATTTGTCGTAGACGCTGGTGTCCTCGGTGATCTGTCCCATGCCCCAGGGGTTGAACATCGTCATCGCGATGTTGCCGTCGAGGAAGTCCTGGTAAGGCACGGTCGCATCCTGATTGGCGACGTTCGGATCGGCGATCTTTGCGTCGTAGATCAAGTCGTACCAGATATGCAGCGCCTGCACCGACGGGGGATCGGCGACGGTGACCGTCGTCCCGTCCGGCGCCACATACGCGCCGCCGGTTTGCTGCAGCAAAGAGCCGAACTGGGTGTGATACCAACCTGCGTGGAGATAGACGAAGTCGAAACCACGCCGGGAGAAGGTGTCGCCATCCTTGACGACCAGCTTCTGCCCCTGGGTCGCCACATCTTCCCACGAGGCAGGAGGAGCGGCGGGATCGAGTCCAACCTCGGTGAACGCACCGGTGTTGATAATCATCGCGGTGACGTTGAACTCGCTTGGCACGCCGTAGATCTTGCCGTCAATCGTCGATCCTTCGAGCGCGGTGGGGATGTAGGCGGCTTTCAGGTCATCAAGTGAGGCATATCCCATGTTGACCGGATCGACTTCCTGAACCAGGCCCTTCGGGATATAGATCGAGCGCATCTGGGAATCATCCATATTGATGATGTCCGGCCCAGTGCCCGTGCCCATGGATGCGAGCATCTTGGTCGCGAAATCATTGTTCGGAATGATTTCGTATTGGACCTCGATGTCAGGATTGTCCGCCATGAATCCTTCGATCAGAGATTTGTTCAGATCGATCATTGGCGGATGCGTATGCGTCCAGAACTTGATCGTGGTCTTATCCTGGGCGCGAGCGGCATTGAATGCGGGGGCTGCCGCGCCGACCGCAACAGCCGTTGCCGCAACGCCCTGGCTGAACCGGCGGCGGTTGATCCGCTTGTTTCCAAGCGACGAGATTTTCGATTGCTCTGACATACCAGTGTCTTCTCCTCGAATACACCGAGACCGGTGTCGCAGCACGATCCGTCGAATGGTTGTTAACTCATTTCAACGGCATGAGGGCAATCTAACATTAGATGCGCAATTCACGAAAGGAACGTCAGGCGCTTCACATCTCTAAATCGCGACGTTTGCCGCGCATGCGCCATGTCATTCTGGCGAAACGAGCCGTCGTCGCTGCATAATTACGCACCCCGCCTCTCGTGAGGCGGCATCCCAAACCACCGGATCAGCAGATCGGAGTTACAAAGGGTGGAACAACGCCGACAGGTAACCCGCGAGGGACTCGAAGAAATTACGGCTGAGCTTGCCGAAATGATCGAGGTCAAGCGGCCCGCGATCATTGCCGCGGTGGCTGAAGCTCGTTCACACGGCGACCTCCGTGAGAACGCCGCATATGAAGCAGCGCGTCACGACCAGATGATGCTTGAGCGCCGGATTCAGGACTATGAGGATCTCGTGCGCAACGCCGAAGTCGTTAGCCCGAGCACCAATTCGAGCGTCGTTGGACTCGGCACGACGGTCATCGTCGATCTCGACGGCATGGACGAGACATTTACGATCGTCGGCGCGGCGGAATCACGACCTGCCGCCGGTCGGATATCGGTCGAATCTCCAATCGGCCGGGCGCTGCTCGGCAAGCGCCCGGGCGATTCAGCTGTGGCGATCACGCCACGCGGCCGCACAGCGCTGACCATCAAAGAGATCGTGCTTTAGCACCAGACTCCGGATGCCCGGGGCATCCGGAGCCGCACTTCCGGGAGGCATTCAACTGCTCAGCCAGCGTTGGAGTGATTTTCAGGCATCCCGGCGGCAAGATGCCTCCTATCGCCGCGTATGGCAGGCGTTCCGCGCGCTTGACTCGGTCGCCGATGGACGCCACGACACGGCTGAGTGGCGTGCTCGCCAGGGCGTCTACGCGGTTTGCATCGTGCGGATTCCGGCCGCCACGCTTGAACCGGCGCTCGATGAGATGCGGCGGGCGCTCGCGCCGCTTTCTAGTGTCCGTCCTCACCCTGATCATTTTCTCCACGTTTCTCTGCAAGAACTCGGATTTGTTTGCGACAAACCTGAACGTCCTGACGAGATTGATCAGGAACGTCTCGACGAGTTTGTCAATCAGCTTCCGAGCGCGCTGGCTGGAGCCCCGAAGTTCGAGCTGCGACTCGGCGGCGCGAATGCATTTCAGGATGCGATCTTTCTCGATGTCCACGATCGGGGTCATTGCGGCCGGCTCCATGCGAGAATGCGCGAGCTGGCCGGAATCCTGAGTGTTCCCAAATTCGCGTATCTCCCCCACGCCACCATTGCCCACTTCACGTCTGAAGCGCCGATCGATGACCTGCCGGCGCTCGTCGGGCGCTGGCGCGACCGGCGATTCGGATCATTCGAAGTCTCATCCATCGAAGTCGTGACCATGGATGTGCGTCTCACCTATCCCCGGTTGGTGCAATACGCGGTCCACTCACTCGGATAGCCTGGGCAACTTCAAGTTCACATTTCTCGATGTGTTTCATGCTTTGCTGAACCTGGACTGTATGAACGTGGAAGGAGCATGCATGGAGTCGCGATTATCTCGACGCGCAATGACGTCAATTACTCTTGGGGCAGCTTGCGCAATGACAGTTGCCAACGCATTCGCGCAGGATATTGGAACGCCGTCACCGTCGGTTGCGACGCTTCCCGTTTCTCCCGCCGGCAAGCAGCTCCAGTGGGTGCTCGATGTGATCAATGGCGCTGAGCCGATGCCCACCGAGGCGGAGATCGAGGATCACTTTGCTGCCGGCTTTTTGGCACAGGTTCCAGCTTCGCAAATCCTGGATATTTTCAACCAGTTTCAACTGCAATTAGCTCCTGTTGAGTTCGTCGATCTGATCGGAATTCCCACGCCGCTTGCGATCGACGTCGTCATCATTGGCAACGCGAATACCAAATCTTGTCGTGTCGCTCACCGTAGAGGATCAAGCGCCGAATAAGATCACAGGGCTCACCTTTTGCCCCGTACAGCGATGCGACTCCCGAGATCGAACCAATTGCCAATTGGGAAGACCTGGAGCAATTATTCGCCGCCGCCGGATCGCTGTATTCGATCCATGCCGCAGAGAACCTGGGGAACGGTAGACATTGCCGTTCTCCACGATGCCAACCCGGAGGAGTTCCTGGCGATCGGTTCGGCGTTCAAGCTCTATGTGCTCGGCGCAATCGCGACCAGGATCGAACAGGGCGAGCTTTCCTGGGACAAGGAGCTCATCGTCACAGACGACGTCAAGAGCCTTCCGTCTGGCGTCACACAAACCGAAGCGGCCGGAACACCTCTCTCAATCAACGAACTCGGCCGCGAATGATTTCGATCAGCGACAACACGGCTGCGGACATGTTAATCGAGGCAGCAACACGCGAGGCATGCGAAGCGGCGCTCGTCACGCAGGGCAATAGTGATCCTGAGCGCACGATGCCGTTTCTGACCACAAGAGAACTCTTCACGCTCAAACTGTCCGACGATCAAGCACTGCTCACTGCTTACATTGATGCCGATATCGACGAGCGACGTGACACTTCTCGCACAAGTGGACTACCTCGGATTGCCACCGATCGCGAACGCGGTGAGTTGGACGACGCCGATCGCCATTGACCCGATTGAGTGGTTCGCGACGATGTCCGATTTGGGCACTGCGATCAACTGGCTTTGGGAAAAGGGCGGTGAACCGGGACTCGAGCCGATTCGGTCCATTCTCACGATCAATCCAGGTGTTCCGTACGACACAGGGGTCTGGACGTCAGTCGCATTCAAGGGTGGATCGGAAGTCGGCGTCGTCGCCTTCTCCTGGCTCCTTGAGCGCCAGGACGGCCGCATCTTCACCCTTTCCTGCGGGGTCAATAACCGCGAAGCTCCAGTTCCGGACACTCAACTCGCACTCGCCGCCGCAGCCGCATTTTCCCTGCTCGCCGCCGTGCCGTAGCGGTTTAGGGCGGCCCGGCCCGCGGAATGAGCATATCTATTCGGCGGGCTGAACGCCCATCGCGATCGCTGGATCATCGGCGTGACCCGCTCCGGCTCCTCGCGTCGCGTTGGCGAAAACCGCGACAAGCAGGCAAAGAAGCGTCACGACGCCCATCGTCACCGTCAAAGAGGTGATCTCGGCAACCCAGCCGAGCACAGGCGCACCGGCGAGAAATCCGGTATACCCAACGGTCGCCACGCTTGCAACTGATTGACCGCGCGGAAGTCCCTTGAAATTTCCCGCCGCGCTCATCGCCAGCGGATAGGCGGTCGCCAATCCGAGTCCCGCCGCCATGTATCCGACAAGAGTCGGCACCGGCAAACCGATGATGATGGAGATGCCAAGCCCGACAGACGCGATCAACCCGCCCCGGCGCACGATGGACACCGGTCCGAATCGCCGCACCATGCCATCTCCGGCAAACCGACCAATCAGCATCGCCAGCTGAAACGAGGCGAAGCCGAGCGCCGCGAAACCCGCGCTCGTGCCAAGCTCGTTCTTCAGGTAGAGCCCGCCCCAGTCTGCCATCGCTCCTTCGCAGACTGCCGCCGAGAAGGCGACCAGTCCGAGCAGCCAGAGTGCTCGGGGAGGAATCGCGAAGGCAGGAGCTTGGTCCTGGTGCTGGTGCGCCGTGGGGGCATCCGGCACAAGCCAGTTGCGAACAAACAGGATGGTCGAAGAGCCCGACCAGGGTCACCATCGAAAAATGCAGGATCGGTGAAATCCCGATGGCCGCCGCTCCTGCGCCGATGCCGGCTCCGGCGAATGCGCCAAGACTGTAAAAACCGTGCAGCGAGCTCATGATGTTGATGCCGGCAGCGCTTTCGACCTCGACCCCCTGGGAGTTCATGGCGACATCCATGCCGCCATTGCCGAAACCGAGCAAAAGCAAAGCCGGTATCAACACGTAGATCGAAGGAGCGAGCGCCGCACCTGGCAACGCCGCCGCCAGAATCAACGCAAAGGCGATCGTCATCGACGCGCTGCTTCGACGCAGCAGCAATCGCCCGACGATGGGAAAAGCGATCATCGAGCCAGCGGCGATCGCCATCAGCGCGGTCCCGGTTGATCCGTTGCTGAGTCCGAGTTTGTCGGTGATGGTCGGAATCCGCGAAACCCAGGTCGCCAGGACCATGCCATTGACGAAAAAGATCGCCGAAATCGCCATTCTGGCGTGACGCTTGCGTTCCGACGTCATCACATGTGGAATCTGGAGTTCGAAGTTGCTTGCACAGGAGACATTCATCCTCAACGGAGGTTGGCCGAGACTCCAGCTTTAGATTCGATCGGCGACCGCGCGGCCCACGTCGCTAGTCGTCGCCGTGCCGCCGAGATCGCCGGTGCGCATGATCGATCCAAGCGTACCTTCAACCGCCTTTTCGACGGCGGCTGCTTCCTGATCGAGCCCAAGCGAGGTCCGCAGCATCATCGCGACGGAGAGAATCGTGCCGATCGGATTGGCTTTTCCTTGACCGGCGATGTCTGGCGCGCTGCCATGAATCGGCTCGTAGAGTCCGAGGCGTCGACCTTCCTTGTCTTCGCGTGGCGCGCCGAGACTGGCCGACGGCAGCAACCCGATCGAGCCGCCGAGCACGGAAGCCTCATCGGTCAGGATGTCGCCGAACATGTTCTCCGTGACGATCACATCGAATCGAGCCGGCTGCCGGATCAGATGCATCGCCATCGAATCGACGAGCACATGTTCCAGCGCAACGTCAGGATACTCAGCGCCGATCCGCGTCGCCACGCTTCGCCACAGCCGCGAAGACTCAAGCACATTGGCTTTGTCGACGCTGGCAACTTTCCCTTTGCGGTCCTTCGCGATCTCGAATGCGAGCCGCACCACTCGCTCGATCTCATGCTCCTTGTACACCAGGGTATCAACGGCGACCCATTCGCCGTTCTCCTGGCGCCGCTCGGATGGCTTGCCGAAGTAGATGCCGCCGGTCAGCTCGCGGACGACGACGAAATCGACGCCTTTGACGATCTCAGGCTTGAGAGGGGATGCATCGATCAGCGCCGGGTAGACGGAGACCGGACGGAGATTGGCGTAGAGACCGAGCGCTTTGCGGATGGTGAGCAACCCCTGCTCGGGCCGCACCGTTGCCGACGGGTTATCCCACTTCGGACCACCGACAGCGCCGAGCAATACGGCGTCCGCCTCGCCTGCGGCCTTGATGTCCTCATCACGAATTGGCACGCCGTAGGCATCGATCGCACTGCCGCCGATCAATCTCGGATCGAGCTCAAACGTGTGCCCGTACTTCTTCGCGACTTTGGCAAGAACGCGCTTCGCCTCGATCATCACCTCGGGGCCAACGCCATCACCGGCGAGCACCACAATCTTCGCTTGAATCCCCATCGTTCCTCCCGCTTCCAAAGAAGTCCCGGCCTTGAAAGGCCGGGATAACGCGCCGAAGCCCTTCCAGGCCTGAGCCGGGAATCGCCCCGATATAGCGGGGAGTTTCCCCACCGAGCTCAGTCCCGGAGGGACTTCGTTTTGCTTAGCCCGGCACTTCAGTGCCGGGAAGTGGACACCGCAATGCTCTAGACATTCACCACCGGCATCCAGGCCGGGCGATTGGCTTCGTACGCGGTGATCTTTTCTTCGTTCCGAAGCGTCAACCCGATGTCATCCAGCCCTTCGAGAAATCGAAACTGCGTGAAGTCGTCAAGCTGAAACGACGCTGTAATGCCTGCTTGCGGTGCGGAGATCGTTCGCGTGGCGATATCGATCGTCACCTCGAGAAACGGAATCTCGGCTGCGGCTTCGAGCAGCTTTGCGCCCGTTTCCTCGTCGACTTGCACCGGCACGAGACCGGCCTTCGTCGAGTTGTTCTTGAAGATATCGCCGAATTTTGGCGAAACGACCGCCTCGAACCCGTAGTCCAGCAATGCCCAGACGGCATGCTCGCGCGATGATCCGGTGCCGAAGTTCGGACCGGCGATCAGCACCTTGGTTCCCTGGAACTCAGGTCGGTTGAGCACGAATCCGGGATCTTTCTCGCGCCAGGCTGAAAACAGCCCTTCGCCGAAGCCAGTCCGCTCAACGCGTTTCAGCCAGACGGCGGGAATGATCTGATCGGTGTCGACATCGCTACGTTCAAGCGGCGCGGCTCGCCCTTCAATCTGCGTGATCGGTTTCATCGGTTCCTCACAGATCCGCGGGCGTGGTGAAACGCCCGGTCAGCGCGGTCGCGGCGGCCACAGCGGGGGAAACGAGGTGCGTTCGTCCTCCCTTACCCTGCCGGCCTTCGAAGTTGCGATTGCTGGTCGAGGCGCAGCGCTCGCCCGGCTTCAACTGATCCGGGTTCATGCCGAGGCACATCGAGCACCCGGCCGATCGCCACTCAAATCCGGCTTTGGTAAAGATCTCATCAAGACCTTCGGCTTCGGCCTGCGCTTTGACGCGCATCGAACCGGGCACGACCATCGCCCGCATCCCCTGATGGACCTTGCGGTCGCGAACGATCGATGCCGCCAATCGCAAATCCTCGATCCGGCTATTCGTGCACGAACCGATGAAGATCGTATCGACCGGAATATCGCGCACTGGCGTGCCTGGCAGGAGTCCCATGTAGTGCAGCGCGCGCTGCGCGGCATCCCGCTGGCCTGGATCGGCAATCGAGGAAGGATCAGGCACGCGGCCATCGATCGAAACGACCTGGCCTGGATTCGTTCCCCACGAAACGTGCGGGCGAATCGCCGTGCCGTCGAGAATGACCTCGCGCTCGAACTCCGCCCCATCGTCAGTGGTCAACGAACGCCAATCGTCGAGCGCCGCTTCCCAGAGCTTGCCTTTTGGCGCGTACTTGCGGCCTTCGACGTACGCGAATGTCGTATCGTCAGGCGCGATCATGCCTGCTTTCGCGCCTGCCTCGATCGACATATTGCAGATCGTCATTCGCCCTTCCATCGAGAGGGAACGAATCGACGACCCACGATATTCGACGATCGAGCCCGCGCCGCCGCCGGTGCCGATCTCGCCGATGATCGCCAGGATCACGTCCTTGGCTAGCACGCCTGGCTGGAGATCGCCGTCGACGGTGATCGCCATTCGCTTTGGCCGCATCTGCGGCAGCGTTTGCGTGGCGAGCACATGCTCGACCTCGCTCGTGCCGATGCCGAACGCCAGCGCGCCGAACGCGCCATGCGTCGAGGTATGGCTGTCGCCGCAGACGATGGTCATGCCGGGCAACGTCAATCCTTGCTCAGGACCGATGACGTGAACGATGCCCTGCCCGGATCGCCCATCGGATACAGACGGACGGCATATTCGCTGGTGTTCTGCGTCAGCACCTCGACCTGCCTGGCGGAAATCGGATCGGCGATCGGCAGCTCGATATTGATCGTCGGCACATTGTGATCGGCCGTCGCGATCGTAAGATCGGTCCGCCGCACACCGCGCCCCTGCAGCTTCAGTCCGTCAAACGCCTGCGGCGACGTGACCTCATGAATCAAATGCAAATCGATATACAGCAGATCGGGCTCACCCGGCGCCGAGTGAACGACGTGACGCTCCCAGATCTTGTCGCTGAGCGTCCTGGGCGTATCGGTCATTGTTTTCCTCCGAGAAGGGAGAAGTGGGAAGGGAGAAGTGAGAACGAAGTCGTTTCTCCCCTCTCCCTTCTGACATCTCACTTCTCCGTCACGTCCACCGTGAGGTTGATGATCCGGCGATGACGGTTGATGGCTCGTTTGATTCGACCCGGCTCAGGGCGGCGACATAGGCGCGGGCGCTTGCCTCGACGATATCGGTCGCTAAACCGTGGCCGGTGTAAGATCTGATCGTCGACGCGCAGCCGCACGTGAACCTGACCCTGCGCGTCTTCACCCGGCGTGACCGCTTCGACGTTGTAGTACTCAAGTTTCGGCTCTTTGCCGGTCGCGGCTTCGATCGCTTTGAAGATCGCGTCGACCGGGCCGTTGCCTTCGGCTTCGCCGACGACCATGCCGTCGCCAAAGCCAATGACGACCTGGGCGCTGGCCGGCTCGTCGCTGGCGATATCGACTTTCCATTGCCGGAGCTCGTAAATGTTTCCGGCTGTCTCAAGCTGATCGCTCACGAGTGCGACCAGATCGGCGCTGGTGACATGCTTCTTGCGGTCGGCCAGCGCCAGGAACCGGTGATACGCCTCTTCGATCTGCTCGTCGGTCAGCTTCAAACCGGCTTCGGTCAGCGCATTCTTGAATCCCGCCCGGCCGGAATGCTTCCCAGCGACCAGCTTCGTGCCTTCCCACCCGACATCCTGCGGATTCATGATCTCGTAGGTGGTCCGGTTTTTCAGCATGCCATCCTGATGGATGCCGGCTTCATGGGCGAACGCATTGGCGCCGACGATCGCCTTGTTGACCTGGACCGCGATCCCGGTGATGCCGCTCAGCAGACGGCTGGTCGGCACGATCCGGTCTGAACGGATATTGGTGTAGACATCGCCGAACTGACCGCCACGCGTGGCGAGCGCCATCACGACTTCTTCGAGCGCCGTGTTCCCGGCTCGCTCGCCGATGCCGTTGACGGTCACTTCAGCCTGACGCGCCCCGGCGGTGATCGCCGCCAGCGTGTTCGCCGTCGCCATGCCGAGATCGTTGTGGCAGTGAACCGAGATGATGACATCATCGATTCCCTCGACACGCTCCTTGAGATAGGTGATCAGATTGGCGTATTCCCCGGGGGTCGTATAGCCAACCGTATCTGGAATGTTGAGCGTCGTCGCCCCCGCTTTGATCGCCGTCGCGTAGACCTGGACCAGGAAATCCCAGTCGGAGCGGGTCGAGTCCTCGCCAGAGAACTCGACGTCGCTCGTGAAGGTTTTCGCGAAGGCGACGGTGTCCGCGACCTTGGCGAGCATCTGCTCGCGGCTCATCCGGAGCTTATGCTCGAGATGGATATCGGAGGACGCCAGGAACGTATGAATGCGCGGATTCTCCGCCGCACGCACGGCCTGCGCGGCTCGCTCGATATCTCCTCGCGTCGCCCGGGCCAGCCCGGCGACGACTGACCCCTTGACCCGCTCCGAGATCAGCCGGACCGCCTCGAAATCACCGGGTGATGCGGCGGGAAAACCGGCTTCGATGATATCGACGCCAAGCTCCACCAGCGCATCGGCCATTTCGAGCTTTTCCGGCTCGGTCATCGTCGCGCCGGGCGATTGCTCGCCATCACGCAAGGTCGTATCGAAAATCAGAACCCGACGACGATCTACACCACTCTCCGCGTTTGACATTGGTTCTTAGTCTCCAGTTTGCGCGGTGCTCGGCTTCCCTTTCTTCAGGAACGGCATCATGTCGCGCAAGTCCTTACCAACCTGTTCGACCGGGGTGCTGGCGTGCGCGGCACGCATGGTAAGGAAATTGCTGCGGCCGGACTCGTTTTCAGCAAGCCACTGGCGCGCAAACGTCCCATCCTGAATCTCGGCAAGAATCTGTTTCATGTTGGCGCGCGTCTCGTCAGTGACGATGCGCGGGCCGGTCACGTAGTCGCCATACTCGGCGGTATCGCTGACGGAATATCGCATGTAGGAAAGACCGCCCTCATACATGAGGTCGACGATCAGCTTCACTTCATGCAGGCATTCGAAGTAGGCGCTTTCAGGCTGGTAGCCAGCCTCGACAAGCGTGTTGAAACCGGCCTCGACCAGCGCCGAAACGCCGCCGCAAAGCACAGCCTGCTCGCCGAAGAGATCGGTTTCAGTTTCTTCCTTGAAGGTCGTCGTCAATACGCCGGCCTTGGTGCCGCCAATGCCCTTGGCGTAAGCAAGCGCCCGAGGAAGAGCATTTCCGGTGGCGTCCTGCTCGATGGCGACCAGCGCCGGCACGCCGATGCCTTCCTGGAAGAGCTCGCGCACGCGGTGGCCCGGGCTCTTCGGCGCGATCATCGTCACGTCGACGCCCGGCGGCGGTGCGATCTGGCCGAAATGGATGTTGAAGCCATGGGCGAACATCAGCATCTTGCCCGGGGTCATATAAGGAAGAATCGACTCGTCGTAGATTTTCTTCTGGGTGTGGTCCGGAACCACGATCATGATGACGTCGGCTTCTTCGGAGGCTTTCGCCACCGACTCGACGCGCAGTCCCTCGGCCCGGGCCTTGTCCGCGCTTTTGCTTCCCTCGTGAAGCCCGACAACAACCTTGAGACCCGAATCACGAAGATTCAGCGCGTGCGCATGTCCCTGGCTGCCATAACCGATGACGGCGATCGTCTTGCCAAGCAATGGCTCAAGGCTGGCGTCCTCGTCGTAGTAGATCGTCGCGGGCACTGAGTGTTCTCCCTGAGTAATGACTTCCTGCTGCCGGCGGGCCACTCCCGCCGGCACATCGTGAGACACGAACGGGGAGCGTTGCGCTCCCCGTTTCGTCATTTTACCTAGTCCGCCGCGACCAGCTCACCGGCGCGGCCAACCTGGGTTCCTTTAATTGATGCTGATCCGCTGCCGCGCACCATCGCCACCGGTCCGGTCCGGACCAACTCGCGAATGCCGAACGGGCGAATCATCGCCAGCAATGCGTCGATCTTCTCCTCTGACCCGGTTGCTTCGAGCAGCAGGGTCGACGGAGTCGCATCAACGACCTTGGCGTCATAGATGTCTGCGACCAGCAGAATTTCATGCCGGTTCTGCGGTTTGGCCGCAACCTTCACCATCGCCAGCTCGTGCGCAACGCACGCGCCTTCGGAGAGATCGACCACCTTCAGGACTTCCATCAATTTGTAGAGCTGCTTGCCGATCTGCTCGACATCGCCCGTTTCGCCATGCACCACGATCGTCATGCGCGAAACGCCCGGCTGCTCGGAATGCCCGACCGTGATCGAGTCGATGTTGAACGAACGCCGCCGCAGCAGCGAAACGATCCGATTCAGAACTCCCGGATGATCTTCGACCAGCACGGAGAGGATATGTTTCTCGTTCATCGTTTTGGCTCCAATCCCGCTCTATGCCGGCAACTACAGATCGTTCTGATCGAATTGCTGGTGCATCATCTCAGAATTCGATGCGCCCGGGGGGACGATCGGGTAGACGTTCGCTTCCGGCTCGATCACGAAATCGATGACGACCGGTCCCTTGATGCTGCGAGCGCGAGCAATCGCCGGTTTGATTTCCTCATCCTTGCGAACGCGGATACCGGTCGCGCCGAACGCTTCGGCCAGCTTCACGAAATCAGGAGCGCCGATCGCGACTTCGGAATAGTTCTTGGCGTGGAAGAGATCCTGCCACTGGCGAACCATGCCGAGATAGCCGTTGTTGATCACCGCGATATTGATGTCGAGATTTTCCTGAATGCAGGTCGCGAGCTCGTTGAACGACATCTGAAATCCGCCATCACCGACGACGGTCCAGACTTCGAGATCCGGCCGGCCGACTTTCGCGCCAACCGCTGACGGCAGTCCATATCCCATCGTGCCGAGACCGCCAGAGGTCAACCAGCGATTCGGGTGATCGAATCCGTAGTGCTGAGCGGTCCACATCTGGTGCTGACCGACGTCGGTGGTGACGATCGCCTCGCCGTTGGTCGCTTCGCGAATCGCTTTGATGATCGTGTATGGCTCGGGCGTTTCCGGATGCTCATCGAGCGCGGCCTGAAGCACGCGATCGCGCTGCTCGTCGATCCAGCGCCGCCATTCGATGTGCTGACGCGGTTCGACCTCCGGCAACAGCATCTTCAGCGCTTCGCGGGCGTCCCCCACCACTGGCACATCGGTACGGACATTCTTCCCGATTTCCGCCGGATCGATGTCGACATGAATGATCGTGGCATTCGGCGCAAATCCGGCGATCTTGCCGGTCGCCCGGTCATCGAACCGCGCGCCGATGTTCACGAGCAGATCGCAATCGCCGAGCGCCGCATTGACATGCTTGTGCCCGTGCATGCCCATCAAGCCGAGCGCGAGCGGATGAGATTCGGGGAACGAACTCTGCCCAAGCAGCGTAAACGCCACCGGAACGCCTGAGCGCTCGACGAACCGGGCGAAGTAATCCTCAGCGCCGCTGAGCATGATGCCGTGGCCCGCCATGATCAGCGGCTTCTTCGCGTTGTTGATCATATCGGCGGCGAGCTTGACCTGGCGCATATTGGGAACGCTGCGTGGCTGGTAACCGCGCCGCCCTTCAAACGTCGGGCGCACATATTTGGCTTTTTGGATGAAGAGATTCTTCGGGATGTCGACCAGCACTGGACCAGGACGCCCTGATCGCGCCAGATAAAACGCCTCCTGGATCGTGGGCGCGATATCCTCGATCCGCTGAATCAAGTAATTGTGCTTCGTCACCGGAAGCGTGATCCCCTGGATATCGACTTCCTGGAAGGCGTCGCGGCCAATCAGCGGCTGCACGACCTGACCAGTGATGGCGACGATCGGAATGGAGTCGAGCATCGCGTTCGCCAATCCCGTCACGAGATTGGTCGCGCCCGGTCCGGAGGTCGCGATGCAGACGCCCACCTTGCCGGTCACGCGGGCGTAGCCCTCGGCCGCGAGCGCGGCCCACTGCTCGAATCGAACCAGGATGTGGTGCAGATTCGCGGTCGGGAAGGCATCGTAAAAAGGAATCACCGCGCCGCCTGGATATCCGAACGCAACCGTGACGCCCTCGGCTTCGAGCGCGGCGCAGGTAATCTGCGCGCCGGTCATTTCCGGAGCTTCCTCTTCGATTACGACCTCAATGACTGCCTCGTTGATCCGGTTCTTCCCATTGAGGTGCGTTCCCGTTTTCGGATCAGCAATCGTCATGTCCGTCGCTCCGTTCCCGCGCGTTTCGCGCTCGTCCGCCTCTGTGATGTGCAGAGGCGACCGATCTGGATGTTGTCCGGCGTCCTTCGCCGCACCAACAAAAAAACCTCCCATTTTTGGGAGGCCGGTCGAACTCAAGGTTCGAGTTTCTTGCTTACCGCTCTTAGAACCGACCTCCATGCCGCGACCTTGCGCTCCCTACCGGGAGCCCAATAAGTACGAGGCTGGTAATGTCGATGATTGAAACGGTCATGAATGTTTCTTTGTGCGACGTACCCCGGTGCGCCCCGCCTGTGCAAAGCTTCACATGGATACCTTGCGCAGAATACCCGAGCGCCGCTACCCGCTGTCAACGCAGTAGTTGGTCAAACCTACGCTGACCGTCTTTTTACCCGCCGAGGAGCCACGTATCGAGACGTTGGTAGCGAGATGGGTTCTACAACGAACCATCGTGCTTGGCGCCGGCGTGCAAGATCAGCGGGTTTGATGTCTCAGAAACCAACGTTTTTTGGGACGCGACACCGGCTGAAGGCCCACGCACGAAGGAGATGGTGGTATCAGTAATGACTACATAAGAGATAAGGCGACATAACCTCGCTTCAGGTCCTTGTTCGGACGCGATGGGATTGCATCGTGCTCCGTAAGGTCCACGTAGAAGAGAGGTAGCTATGGCGAGTTCACAAGGTCAATCAATGGTTTCTCGCCGCACCGCGCTCGCCGGTCTTGGTGCCGGAGGCCTCGGTCTGACGCTTGCCGCCGTTCCCCGACCCGTCGCCGCCCAGGACGTCGACCATGGCGAGCCACCCGCTGGTCGGCACCTGGCTGGCCGGTCGGGCCCCGAACGACATCGCCGTCGCCCACTCGGGCCCGGACGGGAGCTATGACCACCAACCTCCCACCGTCGGCGTCGGTGCCGACGGCACGATCACCCACAACGACTCGTCCATGGGGAGCTGGGTGCCGATTAGCGCCTCGCGGCATCCACTTCATCTTCACGAACCGGACCTACGACGCCACCGGCGCGCTCACCGGCTACTTCACCGTCGAGGGCTCCCGGTCGCCAGCGAGGACGGGATGTCGTTCTGGGACGACGGCGCGGAGGCGACCGTGACCATCCGCGACCCCAACGGGGTCGTCACCCAATCCTTCGGCGGGGACCGGTATCCCGCCGCATCGGCGGCGTGCGGCTGGTGCCCGGCCAGTCCGGCTACGACGAGATGCTCGCCATGCTCGCGGAGGCGGCCGCGACCACACCGACCCCGTAGCGACCACCCCAACCACATCCTGCGACGGGCGGGAATCCTCATCCCCGCCCGTCGCCTTGTCCCATTCTCTTCTTTGCGGAAGATATTGTTTATATGACTTTCATTGAGTGCTCAAGCGATTCGATTCTCAGAAACAGCCATTCGTGAGACGCCTAGGAGGGTGTCTCAAGTCCTCGACTCAACCCGAGGCGCGGTGCGTCGGTTCTCGGGTGTCCGCAGAAATGAAGGAGGCACGTTATGTACGTCCGGCTCGTGCGCCCTCAACCCCGACCGGGGCAGGCCGAGGAATATGCGCGACGTTGGAAGGAGATCCTCGCTCCTCGAGCGCGCGGCCTCCCGGGCTTCCGCGCCGCCTACTTCGTCGGCGACAGCGCGGCGAACGCGGTCACCGCCATCTTCATCTGGGACGACAAGCCGGGCGAGGCCCTTGACCAGGCTATGGACGACTTCCGGCAACAGTGCCGGGATATCACCACCGGGCCGGCGGCGCGTGAGGACCTCGTGATCTTGGCCGAGGCGTAACGCGCCGCTTACTCTGAGCGCTTGGTATCGGCCTATCAATGTTGTTTTCGTTTGCGTCACATTTCCCAAAAACGAACGTTTTTGCGATTCGACACTGCGGCACCAGCAGCGTCTCAAAACGGGTCTGAATTCTTCAATCGCGATCAACTGTACCAGCGAGCGGGCGGGTGCTTCGCTACATCTCACCCCGAGCCACCGCCAGAGTTCGACTTGCTGCCCGCTCAAGATTTTCCCAATCGCCGACGAGGGCCTGGAACTGCTGCGCGTCGAGGCCGGCATGGACCTGGCAGCAGCGGAACCGCTCGTCGAAGTGCGGGACCTCCAACCCGATGGCCGCGAAGTGGCGCGCCGCTTCCTCCCGAACGTCGATGCCCTGCCACGCCGGAAACCAGGCCGACCAGAACGCGACGCTGGCCAGGTCGTACAGGAAGTCGCCGTACAGCGCGCAGCCCCAGTCGAACACGGCCGAGATGCGGTCGTCGGCGACCAGGACGTTGAAGTGGATCAGATCCCGGTGGATGAGGTGACGCTCCTCTGGGCAGAACGCGGCGAGGGACTGGAGGTGGGCGAACGCCTCGTCGAACCGCTCCGCTCCCGTGGCCGACGCCTCCAGGCGCCGCCGCCAGCCGTGCCCTTTATCCTCCGGCCGGTCGGTCGCGACGTCGAAGAGGGCCGCCGGCCAGCTCGGGTGGGGTGCCACGCCGGTGGCGTCCCACGTCCCGTACCCCGTCGTTGCCGACAGGTCCGCGCCGCGGATCGCGTCGAGAGCGGCGAACAACGAAGGCAGGGTGGCCCGCATCCGCTCCCCGTCCAGGTGGTCGATGAACCCGCCGAACTTCCGCTCCGAGATTGCGTAGTACCCACCGCAGGCCCGTCCGATCTCGGTGACTCTGGGAATCGGCAGGTCGGCCGACGCGTAGCGCCCGGCCAATCGATCTCTCTCGAAGTCCTCCGGGTAGCCGCCGAAACGTGCGATGAAGTGCGCGCCGTCGCGCCGGAAGGCGTACGCCTTTGACCACGCGCCTCCACCGATCGGTTCGACGTCCGTCACTCCGATACCGAATCTGCCGACCAGGAACGCCTCGGCCTCGTCGGCGCTCACGCGACTCGTGCCAGGCGGCAACGGTTCGGCGGCCGGTTCTTTGGCCTTGCTCATCCCGTGCTCCATCATCAACCAAAATTCGTTGGCGCCATTATCTTCCGGTCGCGTTTTCCCGGACAGGCGATCGCACCACTAGTTTTGCGCACAACATCAATTGTGCCCAGCTCATGGCACGGCTTTTCCCCTATCGGAATCGGGCAGGCATCCGCCTGTTTCCGACCCCGTCGGGGACGTGCCAAAGACGTTTGGTTTCGGCGGATGGACGAACGGGCACATGCCTGCCATTATCTGCACGCGCACGCCGCTTCTGACCGTGGAACGACAGCAACTAAGTTTCGCTCCTACACCGTCGTGGATGGACCATCCTGGGGAGGGACTGCATCGACAGGGCATCCGGGCGGCATCCCACCGGCGTCACGCCCCTGTGGCGCAACCGCGACTACGTGCTCCTCTGGTCCGGCCAGGCGGTGTCGGTCCTGGGGACCCAGGTCACGCAGATCGCGTTCCCGCTCCTGGTCCTGGGCCTCACCGGCTCCGCCGCCGCCGCCGGTCTGGTGGCCGCGGCCCGCACGCTCCCGTACCTGCTGCTCACCCTCCCGGCCGGCGCGCTCGTCGACCGCTGGGACCGCAGGGCCACCATGGTCGTCTGCTCGGCGGGGAGCGCCCTGGCCCTGGCCTCGGTGGTCGCCGCCTACGCGGTCGGCGTTCTGACCATCCCCCAGATCGTCGCCGTCTCCCTGGTCGAGGGCTCATTCGCCGTCGTCTACGGGCTCGCCGAGACCGCGGCCCTGCGCCAGGTGGTGCCGACCGCGCAGCTGCCGACCGCCGTGGCCCAGCAGCAGCTGCAGTACTCGATCGGCGGCATCATCGGGCCGCCGCTGGGCGGGGTGCTGTACAGCGTGTCCATCGCCCTGCCGTTCGCCGTGGACGCCGCCTCCTACGCGGCGGCGAGCGCGTCCCTCGCCGCGGTGCGCACGCCCCTCCCGGGTGCGCCCGCCGCCGCGCGGTCGATCCGGGCGGAGGTGGCCGAGGGGGTGCGCTGGCTCTGGAACCGCCCGCTCATCCGCTACATGGCCGTCCTGACCGGGATGCTCAACTTCTGCCGGGCAGGGGATCACGCTGATCGCCGTGGTGCTCGCCCGCGGCCAGGGCGCCTCGCCGGCGGAGATCGGGGCGATCTTCGCCGCGGGCGGGGTGGGCGGGGTGCTCGGCGCGCTCGCCGCCCCGTTCGTGCAGCGGCGGCTCTCGTTCGGGCAGGCGATCGTCGGGCAGATCTGGTGCAGCGCGGCGGCGATCCTGCTCCTGTCGGTCGCCACGACCCCGCTCCTGGTGCTGTCGGCGCTCGTCCTGTGGAACCTGGTCGGGCCGTTGTACGACACCGTGCAGCAATCCTACCGGATGGCCCTGGTCCCGGAGCGGCTCCAGGGTCGGGTCACCAGCGTCTTCCGCATGTTCGCCCAGGGCATGGGGCCGTTCGGCCTCGCCCTGACCGGCGTGCTGCTCGATCGCGTCGGCGGGGCAGCCACCGCGCTCGCGTGCGGCAGCCTCATGGCCCTGCTTGCGCTGGTGACCGCGCGCAACGCGCACGTGCGGGACGCCCCGCCGCTCGCGTCCGCAGGAGCGTGAGGTCGTGAGACGCGTTGCGGACCATGCCTGTACTTAGGAGTCACTACTCATGAATTGCGGATAATACTATGATCCGCAGCGTAAATTACCCCCGCCGAAAGCACGACGACAATATTGTCATTTACATGTCCGCGTTCGACTTGACGGCTCGCACTCCCGGCCTTGAATGTCTTGAGCAACGCTTTGCAATACAATCAAATCCATGCCCCCTGACCACCGACCCATGAGCTGCCTTCCAGGGAGTGCATACGCTTTTCCCGTTCGCTCATCGGTGTTCTCCGAATTACCTCAACTCAAGAGGCCTTGTGCACAAACGATAATTACCGAATAGTTGGGAAACGCACGTGCTCTGCCTTGCTCTGCCCTTAATGAAGAAGGCTTGCATAAGGTCTGGCAGTGGGCCTTACCCGTGGCGCGCTACTTCCTATGCCACGCGCTAGCACGATGTTCGGGCCAGCGCATCATCCCGTCCGGAGTGGGCCGCGGGCGATGGCCCGGCGCATCGTTTCGAAGTCCGCCGCGCGAATCCATTCCATCCACCAGGTCGCTCCGGCCTCGGCCACGGACGCGATGTGCGCTCGTTCGCGTTCCGAGTCCTCGGCCCGCGCCATTCCCCCCAACGCAATGTCGAAGGTCGACCGGTCGCTCCGCTCCGCCTCGATGGCGGACCGGAGTGCGCGAACGTCGTCCGCGGTCAGATGCTCACCGGCGCCGAGCTCATCGTTCGTGGGCACCGGGACCATGCCGTCCCACTGCGCCGCCCGCCGCACCGGGCCGGCGCGTCGAGCGCTGCCGCCAATCCAGACGGGCACTCGCGGGGTTTGAATTGGCGTGGGCGAAAACGTCTGTTCCTCGACGCGGTAATGGGTACCATCGAACGAAAAGGGCCGACCGCTCCAGACGCCGGCCAGGATCGCTAACCCCTCGTCCAATCGAGCGGCGCGGACGCGCGCATCCGGTTCCTCGCCGAATCCCGAGAAGTCCCGGCCCCGGCCATCGCCCAATCCGATCCCGAGGATCATGCGCCCGTTCGAGAGATGATCGAGCGTCGCGACCTCGCGGGCGACCTTCCAGGGGCGCCTCCGGGCAAGCGGCGTTACGGTCGTGCCCAGGCGAACGCGACTGGTGGCGAGCGCCATGGCAGCGAGGCAGATCCAGGGATCGAATGTGGGGAGCTCCCGATCCCAATGCACGATATAGTCTTCCAGGAACACACCATCCCAGCCAGACGACTCCGCGACCGAGGCCAGCGCCGCCAGGTGGCGTGGGTCACCGCTCGGTCCTGCCGCCGCCAGTTCCAGCCCGTACCGCATCGATTCCTCCCTGGATCGTCCGGGGCCGCAGGCCGTTGTCTGGCCCCCTGCTCTCCGGTCTTCGACTCACCAAGCTCAAAATCGTGAGGATTCGCTATGCCGCCCAACGATAGCCTGCGAATGACGCGTCCGGCAGCCAAACCGACAAATACAATCCGGATTTTGACACTCAGAGTCTCGCCACCGGATCGACGAATCGCACTTATATGCCATCAGAACGCCACGCCAGACATCGCATCGCAGAGAGCAACTATCATCGGAAACGCTTCATCGCCAGATGGGGTCCGACCGTGGCACAGACTGCAGCGAAACATCCGACCTTTCCGCCACATGTGCCGCGTTGTCCTTAATTTTGCTCAAGGGATGTTTGCCGCAACGAATCATCTCTTTCGAGAATGACCCCTACGACAGAGCGAGAACCCGGGAAGCGCTCGTGCTTCCCGGGTTCTCGCAGTTCAGGCGCTGAATTCGAACGTGATGAGTTGCAAATCGCCTGGGTCGATGACTGAGTCAATGTTCGACATCCAGTCATCCGGTGTAGGTGTCGCGGCGGACGACGCTGCCTGAACTTCGAGTTGAAACTGATCCTTCCCCTCGCCTGGCGCCCCTCCATCAATCAGCTTGAGCGTAAAGGGAAAGCGCCCTTCCCCATCGATGCTGGCGAACCCGGTCATCTGTCGCGCATTCTCCTCGCCTTCAACGGGCGCATAATCCGTCACCTCGACACTGGCGAGCTGCTTGCCGGTGGAATCGGTGATGAACAGTCCGCCAAAGATCGTCGGCTCGTCCTGATCGACAACCTCGAAGCGCGATCCGAAGACCGAGAAGCTGGCAGTTCCGCCATCGCTCAGCGCAATGGCTCCCCCACCAGCGATGCCGCCTCCACTCTGGATAACAGGCGCGCGTTGTGCAGCAATGCTCCCTGGAAGTGCGGTCAGCGCAGCAACACCGGCAGCGCCCGCAATCAACGCACTACGGCGCGATAGCGTCACTCGTTGATTTCGCATCGTTCTCCCCTTTTCTCATACATCCAGTTGCCGCGCCCATTCGCCGGCAACGTCAATCTCAGTCTTCCTGCGCGGTCAAACCCTGCTCAACCGCCCAGACGGATAGTTCCGTTCGGTTTACAGCGCCCGTTTTATTGAGCATGTTGCGGATGTGCGAGTTAATCGTCCGGGGACTCACAAACAGTTGATCGCTGATCTGCCGATCGGAGAGCCCTCGCGCCACTAACCGGAGTACTTCAACTTCGCGTTCCGAAAGCCCGGCGGGCATCTCAGCGATCGGCAAGATCGGTGCGTCAACGCGTTCGGAAAACACCGTCGCGCGAGTCTGCCATTCGGACATATCGAGCATTTCGAACGTCGCGAGCGCGTTCTTTGCGAGTGCGTCCCGTTCGGAAGCCACACCCGTTCGATCAACGTCACGCAAAGATGCAGCCTCGTCAAAATCGACGATCGCGCGAAGAGGTCGCTGGCCCGATTCATCAAGGATCAAGCGTGACCTCGCGAAATGCTGCCGCGCTTCATCCAGCTGACTGGTCAGCGCCGCCATTCGTGCGAGCGTCAGAGCAATCGAGGTCTGCGGATAATCGCCCAGGCCATGCTCTTCCAGCGATCGGGCCAACTCCAGGTAGCGAGGGGCATATTCGGCGAGCTGCATGCGCCAGATCGCTGCCGCCGCGAAGGCGACTGCACCGTTCTGATTCGGATCGAACGCGGAAAGCGCTTCCAGGATCGTTGTCAACGCCTGGATCATTGAGCTTGCAGCGGCAAGGTCTCCAGCTTCCGCATAACAATACGCAGCCATAGCGGCATAGAGGACATTCATCAATGTCGCGGGATCGTGGGCATCGAGCGAGCGATCGGATACGATCGCCAACCATTGATCCGCGAGTTCTTTCCAGTTGCCGCCCGTATCGATCGCGAACGCGGTCGCCATTTCAAGCTCAAGCACATTGGACCGGCGCCCCGAACCAAGCTGCCCGAGTAATGCTGAAGCTCGCTCCTCGTTCTTCCGCGCATCGGCAAAGCGACCGCGCGCGAGATGCAGAATGGTGAGTTGATTGGTCGCTTGCGCCTGCCAGTTGATCGCCCCATGCCGTACGGCTATGCCAGTAATCTCATCCCAGATCAACTCGGCTGCCCGGAACGCTCCGTGGCGGTACTGAAGGTCATTGCCAACCACTGTCAATCCGTACATGACCGCGACAGGATCGGACCAATTCCTGACGGATCGGAGATAATCGTCAGTTTGCTGGCGATTCCGAAAGTCAAAGCTCTCCACCGCGCGGGCCGCCGTACGCTCTTCATCACTTGCTCTGGCAATCGCAACCGCGTCGGCGTCGAAACCCATCCAGCGACCAGCCACGATCTCATCTCGCGATACCGGCTGGATCGGATCCTTAAGCAGCATCAGCCGTGCCCACTGATGATTCCGGTGCTGAGAAGCGACGGCCAGTCCAGCCGCCAGCATCGGTCGCCAGACGTGTGCCTCGGCGGATGCATGTTGTTTGAGTGACGTCACCAGATCGGCGTAAAACGCTGCGATCCTGTCAGGAGGTCGCGTTGCTGAGCTCGAGCGCATTGATCGCGCTTTCGGCCGTTGCGCAGGCTTCAGGTATCTGGACCACATCTGCTTGCGCAACGGCGAGATCGCACAGCACGGTCGCTCGCACATCTGGACGGGATTGGGCGACGAGGTCGCGAGCAATCTCTAAATAGAAGACGACCTTGTGCCGGTCAAATCCTCGTCTCGAGCGCTCAGCGGCGATCAAGGCATAGCGCAAACCTGCTTCAGCGCCGGGCAAACTCGCGGATCGCCCGTACTGGATCGCCAGTTCAGCGGCACGTACATCAACGCCCGCTCCGTACGCTCGCTCCATCGCTTCGGCGGCCGCCCGCTCAAGGCGCACGCGCCGGGACGGGCTGAGCGGTTCGATCAGCGCGAGGCGAACGATTGAGTGAACAATGTCGTATCGCTCGGGCCCTTTTTCCGTCCGCGCCTCGATCAATCGCGCGGCAAGCAATTCGTCGATGGTGTCGAGCAGCTCGACCTCGGGTAAACCGGTGAGATGAGGCAACAGCGCGAAATCAAATCCGGATGTAAAGATCGCGATCTGACGAAGCACCCAATGCGCGGTCGAGCTTAACCGGTCGAATCGTGTTTTAACGACCGCACTGATCCCGTCTGGCACGCGTCCGAATCTCAATGCTTCGACATCGAGTTCATTGCCGTCCGCCGACTGCTCTCGCCAATGCTCGATCAATTCCGAGACGAAAAGTGGATTGCCCGCTGTCGCTTCGGTGATGGTTTTGACCGCGTCGTCTGGAGCCCCGGTGATGCCGTTGTATTCGAGGAGTTGCGTGACGTCGGGAGATTGGAAACCGCTGAGACCGATGAATGTTGCACGTGGCGCCCGTTGGAACTTCGACAGTGCCTCCGAGATGGGAAGCGCTGCGCCTAGATCGGTGTCCCGGTAGGTGGCGAGGATCAGGAGCGGCATATCCAGGCCAAAATGCGCGATGTGCTGAACGAGGTCAATCGAACCCCGGTCCACCCATTGCAAATCATCGAGAACGATCACCAGCGGCGATTCCCGGGAAACCTCTCGGAGAAACGCGACGATGGTGTCGTGAAATCTGAATCGCGCCTCGTCCGGATCAAGCAGCGAAGGCGTCGCATCGCCCAATGCAGCCCGGTCGCCTCGGTGGATCAATGCATCGAGATCCTTTGGGAGCTCAAATCCTTGCGCGCCGCTCAATGCTTCCAGCCACGGCGTATATGGCGGCAACCATTCGCCGTCGTATCCACGGCCCCAGAGCACGGTCGCGCCGCGGCGCTCGGCTTCTCGCACGAATGTGCGAGCAAGCGTTGTTTTCCCGATGCCCGGCTCGCCATGAATCAGGATGAGGCTGCCGTCGCCGGAGATCGTGCTCGCCAAAGCCTGGCGTAGCAGCTCAAGCTCCGCGTCTCTTCCAACAAATTGGATTTCCTGTCGCGTTCGACGCGGCATCCTTCAAGACTCCAATGGCACAGCCCGAGTCGCGAAAATGGCCCGATGCCTGCGCGGCATCACCCTTCATGGTGGCATTCAATTGCATCCGCGCTGGAAATCATCCTGACGATCCTCAGATTCATCCTGAATTGCATCCCTTGAGAAGTCAATGATTTCGATCTGACCCAAGCTGTCAATAGGTCGTTCGCCGTTCCCCTTTGGTCCGCAGGGTTACCTACGCGTTCATCGCTGCACTTCGCGTGCGAACTGGCAATGCTACCGATGCTCCCATCGGACCCCGATGTCAGGATCAAGTCATGAACGGTACATGACCATGAGGCGCTCGATCCGTTCCCTGATCACTCATTCGCTGCAAGGGCCGCTTCGTTCGCTGAAATCGACCTATGGCGCTGTTCATCTGTTCTCACTATATGGATGGGAGGTGACGGTTTCAGGACCTGCAGAACTCGGGAGGTTTCAGACCCGGAATGCCAGCGCTTGAAACGTCCCAGATCGAGTCATCCGCGCGTATTCGACGTTTATGCATAGACATGCAAGGGGAATCCAAGATGACGATCACCGCACTCACGGACCATCGAGTTTCTCGCCGTTCGCTCATCGCCATGGCGATCGCTTCGGTTGCCGCCTCATCACAACTCTCGCGAGTCCTCGCCGCCGGTGGTGGGTATTCCGAGGGATATCAAGTTGACGAAGCTGGGGGCTATACCTTCGCCGCCAGCCCTGCTTATGCTCCCTACAAGGATTCGCTTTACGCCTTCGCAACCGGCGCTGATGGCAGCGGCTATTACGCCACCTACGACGGCAAGGAATGGGGAGCCTGGCAGGGTTATGCGGCGCAACCGGTGAAATATCAGTACCAGCCAACCGCGGTCGCCTATAACGACAAGCTCTACGCGGTCTATACCGGCACGGACAATCACCTCTACACCGCGTCCTATGACGGGTCGAGCTGGAACGATTGGACAGACTTCTCGGGCGACTATACCTATGACGCCCCGGCCTACACCACCACCTACGGCGACAACCTTTACGTCTATGCGTCGTCGTCGGACAACGCTCCCTACTATCAGACCTTCGATGGAACGACCTGGAGCGGATGGCTTCCCTACGACGCCGCCCCGGCTCTTTACGGCCAGCCCTATGCGGTCGATTGGGGCGATCACGAAAACGTCTTCTACGCCAGTCCGGACGGCAAGGTCTACTGGACTCGATACGACGGCACAAGCTGGGCTCCGTATAAGGCGCTCGCCGGCGATGGCAGCTACTCCGCGGTCTACGCGGTTGGCTACGCTCCGGAAAAGAAGCTTTACGCCTACGGAACCGGCACAGACGGCTCCGCCGCCTACAACTCGTTCGATGGCACCGGCTGGAGTGGATGGACCAAGTACGACGGCGCGCCTGAGGTGAACTACGCACCCACGGCGTATGTTTACGACGACGTGCAGTACGTCGTCTACACCGGCAAGGACAATCACGGCTACCAGACAACGTACGACGGAAGCTCGTGGAGCGACTGGGAGGATCTCGGCGGGAACTACGCCTACGAGCCGAAACAGTACAGCTACGACGACTCCTACAACCTCTCTTACACCGGCGCTGACGGCTACATCTATTACAGGACGTATGCCGCCGACGGCAGTTCCTCCGGCGGGTACGAGGCGCCAAAGCCGACCTCAACTCCCGAATACGAGGCGCCAAAGCCGACCCCAACGCCTGGCTACTAGGCACGAAACGAAGCGGGCAAAGGCCGTGGCAGGATCTGCCACGGCCTTTGCCCGCTTTTTGACACTCAATGGTTTGTCTTTTATTGGTTCGAGCACGACATTTAGAATCCACATCATTGTTGACTGTCGCTTGTTCACATGAACGTTTTGATCCTGTACGATGGTCTGGCGTCCTGGTGGCGCTTCAGACAGATCATTGAGGAGAACTGCACGACCATGAGCGAGCAACGTCCCAGGATTTCGCGTCGAACGCTCTTCAAGCGGGCAGGAGCCGGAGCCGGAGCGCTCGCCCTGGCTGCTTCGCCCACATTCGGATCAGCGTCCGCAACGCCGGAAGCGGCGACTCCCATTGCCGTTCGCCCAATCGAAAAAATCAAACACGTTATCGTGATCTACCAGGAGAACTGGAGCTTCGATAGTCTCTACGGGCTGTTTCCTGGTGCCAACGGACTCGCTAACGCGGGTGCCGCAGCAAATCAGGTCGATAAGAACGGCATTCCCTACGAGACGTTGCCACAGCCGATCGACACGACGGCCAAACCGCCGGCTCCGGACGAGCGCTTTCCCGCTGATTTGCCGGTCGGACCGTTCAATGCCGCAGACTATATCCCGGCCGACGAAGAAACAGGTGATCTCGTCCACCGCTTCTATCAGGAGCAATACCAGATCGACGGCGGAAAAATGGACAAGTTCGTCGCATGGACCGATGCCGCCGGGTTCACTATGAGCTACTACGACGCGACCGCCATGCCCCAGGGGCTGCTTGCTCAGCAATTCACACTCGCAGACAACTGCTTTCACGCGGCGTTCGGTGGCTCGTTCCTGAGCGCCCAATGGCTTGTCGCGGCGGCCAGCCCGACATGGCCGGACGCACCGAAGGAGATGGTCGCCGTACTCGGTGATGACGGCATTATGATTACGGATGGGGTAGTCACGCCGGACGGATACGCTGTCAACACCTGTTTCCCGGTTAAGGGTCCCTATCCAAGCAGCATTACCGATCCGACAATGCTTCTACCTGAGCAGACGAATCCGACCATTGGCGATCGGCTGAACGATGCCGGTATTTCGTGGGCCTGGTATTCGGGCGGTTGGAACGACGCCGTCGCTGGCCATCCAGATCCCTCCTTTCAATTTCACCATCAAGCCTTTGCGTACTACAAGAATTACTCGTTGGGATCCCCGGGCCAGAAGGCACATTTAAAAGATGAGAACGATTTCATTGCGGCGCTGCAAAGCGGCGACTTGCCATCCGTCTCCTTTTTGAAAGCAATCGGCACCGACAATGAACATCCTGGCTATTCGACCCTGGCTGCCGGTCAGCAATGGACCGCAGATATGGTCAGCGCCGTCCAGGCAAGCTCGGTGTGGGACGAATGTGCGATCATCATCGGCTACGACGAGAATGGCGGACGCTGGGACCATGTCGCTCCGCCTCGTGTCGATGTCTGGGGCCCGGGCTCACGTGTCCCGATGATTATCATCTCGCCGTACTCTAAAAAGGGCTTCGTGGACCACACTCCGTACGACACGACGTCCATTCTCAAGTTCATCGAAACACGCTGGAATCTCGAGCCGCTGACATCGCGGGATGCAAACGCCTACGATCTGTCGAATGCCTTCGACTTCAGCGCTCCTACGGACGCAGCTGTCCCGACGGTGACACCGACGGCTACTCCGGAGGCATCGCCTGTGGCAGATCAGGTGACACCTTCGGCAACACCAGCGAGCTAGCAAACAACAATGCCGCAGTGAAGGACGGCAAGACCTTCACTGCGGCATTGTCCCGGGAAGCGATGAGCTGGGTAAGCTACGTTTCGTCCTCGAGCTCGTCCGCGTCGAAATGCGTGGGAAGGTGGCCGTTCTGGCCCGGACAGACGTGCGGGCCGGGACCCATCGGATTCATGCAGAGTGGGCAGATCGCGCGCCCGGCAGACACCACAAGGGTTGCATCGGCGCTGAGATCGCGCGCCTGGCTGCGCGTGACCCGGCACGTCACCCGAGGGTCATTGCCGGTTTCTTCCAGGTCATGCGCGATGATGACGAGACGATCGCGCCGCTCATCGTACCCAAGCTCCATACGGCCCGCACGGAATTGCTGGCGCGTATCAAGATCGTATGCGACTGGAGGATTCCCGGAGTCCTCGACGATTGAGACATCGTCAAGCTGATCGAGCACCTGCTCCAGCGCGATTCCGAGCGCCTGCAGCTGCTGCTTTTCCATCCAGATCACGCAGGTGAGTTGATCAATCACGGCAACGAGCCGGAACCGGCGTTGCCCTGGCTCGCCGATCGCTTCGACCATTGCGCGGACGGCATCCCCTTCAACCGGCTCAGCACCCTGGTCCATTCGTCTGCTCCAGACCCGCGACGATTCGGCAAAACGACCCTGATGCCGTTTCGGCCGCGCTAGGATAGCACGGTCGAAACGGACGCTGTTGCTAGGATTCGTTCGCTTTCGTCGCATCGTTATCTTTGTCAGGATCGGTCTTCACTATTGCCTTCTTCACCGGTTCAGCGACGGTGATCGGCTCGGCCGATCTGGCGCTATCGCTGGAATTTGCAACAACATGCCCGTTTCGTCCATTCGTCGTCGACGAGCTGTTCATACCCGGCACATTCTTCAGTAGCTCACTGATCGACACACCGGTGATCGATTCCAGCATGGCCGGCGCCTGGGCAACCATCGATGCCACGTCGGCGGTGATGCGGTTGACCCCTGCTCCTCCGCCGTTGCTATCAGGGCCGGTCGAAATGACGGTAATCTTGTCGACCTTGCTCAGCGGCTCGGAGAGCGCGCGGGCAAGCTCAGGCATGATCGCCAGCAGTTTGTCGAGAACAGCTGCCTGATTGTATTCCTGATATGCATTGGCCTTGGATTGCATCGCCGCCGCTTCCGCATTACCACGGGCGAGAATCGATTCAGCCTGGGCATTTCCTTCAAGCCGGATGGCTTCAGCGCGGCCCGTCGCTTCGAAGATCTGCTTGTTGCGATCGGCTTCGGCAAGCTGCTCAATGCGCTTCCGCTCGACTTCGGCCGATTTGAGCACCGTCGCGATAAGCTCTTTTTCGCGCCGGTTGATTTCGGCTTCCTGCACGGCGACTTCGCGCTCTTTCCGAACCTGCTCGATGCCAACCTGCTCGGCGACGACCTTCTGCTGCTCGATATTCGACTGAATATCGTACGCAAGGTCGGCCTGCGCCTGTTGCGATTTCATCGTCGCAGCGTACTCGGCTCGCTTCACTTCAAGGTCCCGAACCGCTTCCGCCTGGCGCGTCTGGCTGGCGGTTTCGGCGATCACCTTTTCCTGCTCGGCGACGGCCTCAGCGATCTTGGCTTCTCGTGAAGCCTGCGCTCGCTTGATCGCCGTGTCGCGGTCGGCCTCCGCTGTAGCGATATCGGCATTCCGCCGAATCGTCGCGATGTCAGGCTTGCCCATGTTGATGATGTACTCGTTATTGTCACGTACTTCGCGGATGGTGAATGAAACGACTTCGAGGCCCATCTTCGACATGTCTTCAGCGATGTTGGCGCGCATCCTGTCCGCCACCATTTCCGGTTCCTTAACGATCTGCTCGACCGTCAATTGACCGACGATGCCGCGAAGATGCCCTTCCATGACCAAACGGATTGCCGAGTTACGCTCCTCGGGCGTTTTCGCCAGAAACTGCTCGGCAGCGGTTTTAATGCTGACCTCATCTGATTTCACTTTGATTTGGGCAACGGCTTCAACGTTTACCGCGACACCCTGATTGGTGTAGAGATCCTGCACCGGAGCAACGTCGAAGGACATCAGCTCAAGCGAAAGTTCTTTCGCTTGCTGCACCATCGGCCAGATCACCTTGCCGCCACCGACGACAACGCGCGTTCCGCCGAAACCGTAGACAATCAATGCCTGGTTGGGACCGACCTTCCGAAACATGGTTGCCACGAGCGCCAACAGTATTATCAGCACCACAACCAGTCCAAAGACGATGCCAATCAACGATCCCAGACCCATTCGGTCCTCCTTATGAGAGCGCCCCTTGAGCGCCTAAATCTTTACGTCGTCATGAAGCGGCTCGATAGGAGCCGTCAGTTTCCGTTCTTCACGGCTTTGCATCAGCTCATCCCACAACTCGACGTAGACAATGCCGCGATCAAGTGTGAGCACGACGACCTCAGTCCCGCGCGGGATCGCCCGTCCGCTGGTGGCTCTTGCCGCAGCAACATGCCGCACTCCTGCCTGCTCGTAGACGACCTCGCCGGTTCCACCTTCGCGAATCGATGAGGTGACCCGGGCGATGACGCCTGGCATCCGGTAATCTTCTGCCCGCATGATCGTCTCGTGAGAGCGCAGGAGTTTCAACAGGCGATAAACCAGAATTCCGCCGATGACGCCGCCGGCGATGCCGACCACGATGGCGAAAAACGCCGCCACGCCCAGTCCTGTGCGCAGCAGGTACGCGATGCCGCCGAACCAGGTAATGAAGGCGAGCAAGACCGCGAGGTTCAACGGACCAGGTCCATCGTGGCCGTGGCCCGGATGTCCCCATCCCAGATCGGCAACACCCATGACGAGCGACGCGATCGAGAAAATGAGACCGAAGAAAAAGGCTCCGAGCAAAATCGCATCGAGCGTATCATTTACAGTAAACACCGGCCGCCTCCTTGCACACCGGTCATCCGGAGTATTTCCGCGAATCAAAATGCCGCGCCCAGCCGCTGGCTTCAGCAGTCAATCGCCTCATTCGACTCCCAGCACCTCCTCTACCATGACTATACTTTGTTCTGATCGAACGTGGAGTTCCTGATGACCACACAAATTGACGAGATTTCCGAACAATCCGGCGACGTAAAGCATGATCGCGTCAATGGCGCGATCGTCACGCTGGAAACCGTTCGCGACGATCCCGAGGTCCAGGCGTTTATCAAGCAAGCGAACAAGAGCCTGGGCGTGCTCGGATTCACAGAGCACGGTTTTCGGCATGTCGGCCTGGTGGCGAATATCGCCAGGAACGTGCTGAGCCGGCTCGATTACGATGCCCGCGAGCAAGAGCTCGCCGCCATCGCCGGCTATATGCACGACATTGGCAATGTCGTCAGCCGCCACGGTCATGCCTCGACGGGGGCAATGCTCTCCTACCCGATTTTGACCCGACTTGGCATGCCGCCTGCTGAAAAGGCGATCATTCTCGGCGCGATGGGTTCCCATGGCGACGATCATGGCCAGCGCGGCGAGCCGGTGAATCCGGTTTCTGCGGCGTTGATCCTCGCTGATAAGTCGGATGTGCACCGTTCCCGCGTGCGCAATCCGGACCCGTCAAAATTCGACGATCATGATCGGGTCAATTACGCTGCAACGTCGTCGTTTCTCAGGGTCGACGCCGAAAACCGGACGATCACGCTTGAACTGACGATCGACACCTCGATTGCATCGGTGATGCAGTATTTCGAGATCTTTATGCCCCGCATGCAGATGAGCCGTCGCGCAGCGAACCTGCTCGATTGCTCCTTCCGGATTACGATGAACGACGTCGCGGTGCTCTAGCGACGCGGCAACGGGAAAAGAGCCAGGTTTTTGGAAATTCGTGCCCAATCCGATTCGCATTTTGATTGGCTGATCTTTATCTGCGTCCTCATCCTGATGGGATTCGGCGTGGTGGCGATCTGGAGCGCCACCGACGATCAGACCCTGACCTTCGCGAACCTTGGCGTCAAACAGGCGATCTACGGCATTGGCGGCGTGATCATCATGCTGGCGCTTTCCCGCATCGACTATCGCCTCATTCAATCGGGTGTCTGGTTTTTTTACGGCATTGCGATTGTATTGCTGATCGCGGTTCTTTTCATCGGACAGGTGATCGCGGGCTCCCAGCGCTGGATTCCGATCGGCTCATTCGCTACGCTGCAGCCATCGGAAATCGGAAAGTTAGCCTGCCTGCTGGCGCTCGGGGTGTTCATCGCGTCGCGCGGTTCGCAGATGCAGAAGTTCAGCAACTTTGTTGTCTCCATTATCATCGTCGCCGTTCCTGCCGTGCTCGTTTTCGTTGAGCCTGACCTTGGCTCAACGCTCTGTTACGCGGCGATCTGGATCAGCATGATGGCGGTTTCGAATACGCGGCTGCGCTATTTCGCCTTGCTTGCCGTGACGGCGATTCCGGTTGGCGCATTCGCCTGGTTCTTCGTGTTTCACGATTATCAGAAGAGCCGCCTGTTCATTTCCTACGATCCCTATTCAGATCCTTCTGGCGAAGGATTCAACATCATCCAGGCGCGGATCAGCATTGCGACCGGTGGTTGGACTGGCGAAGGCATTCTCGGCGGCTCGCAATCGCAACTGGGACTCCTCCGCGTCCGCACGACGGACTTCGTTTTTTCCCATGCCGCCGGTATGTTTGGATTTATTGGCATGGTCGGATTGCTGGTCGTGTTCGTCATTTTGATCTGGCGCTGCGCGGCGAGCGCGGAAGCGGCCCGCGATACATTCGCGCGCTGTTTCACGATGGGATTGACCGGGCTCCTCTTTTTTCAGGCGTTCGTCAATATCGGCATGAATATCGGTCTGATGCCGGTGACCGGCATCACCCTCCCCTTCATTTCGTACGGCAATACATCAGTCTGGATGTTTCTGGCTGCGATCGGCATTCTGCAGGGCATCCGCAGGCGGCAGATGGCGCTTGGATTCCTTCCGGACTGAAGCGCATGGCAATGAAGCTACGGCGCCAGGGCTCGTTATTCTGACCAGCGGGGAAAATCTCCGCGCGAAGCGCTTGTTCGAAGCGGAGCGTTCTGGCGTCCAACAGCGGCTTCGCCGAAGGATCTTTCGCTGCGGCTCGCGATGACGGGTGGTAAGGCAAACGGCAGCGCAAGGTTATTGGAGCACGCTGTAGTTCACTTCGGTTCCGTTTTGAGTCGTTGCGCGATGGCGTAGAGATCGGAGCGCGGCAGTCCGGTCATAGAAGCAGCTTCTCGCGCCGCCTCACTTGCTTTCATGCCGGATGCCAGCAAGCGGCGCACGATCTCTTCCGCCTCACCCTCCCCGGTTTCCTCCGATGTCGCCGAACCCGCAACGACGATAACGATCTCTCCGCGAGCAGGGTTCGAAGTAAATCGATCGTGCAACACGCTCAGCTTTCCACCAATCACCTCTTCATGTATTTTCGTCAGCTCGCGCATCACCGTGGCGTCGCGATCGCCGAGCGCGGTTCGAAGATCTTCCAGTGTTTCGGCCAGGCGATTCGGCGACTCAAAGCAGATCAGCGGCATCCCTGACGCTGACGCTTTGCCGATCGTGACTTTGCGCTCAGTGCCGCTCCTGGGCAGAAACCCGAGCATGATGAACGGACCATCAATCAATCCCGACGCGCTGGCGGCGGTTGAAAGCGCTGAAGCACCCGGTATTGGGGAAACCGTCAATCCTGCCTCCAGGGCGGCGCGCACGATGTCGCGCGCTGGATCGGCGATGCCTGGTGTGCCCGCGTCGGTGACAACGGCAACGTCGCTTTTTCTGATGGCGTCGAGCAATTCGTCGCGCTTCGACCGCTCGTTGAAAAGGTGATAACTGGTCAGCGGCTTCTGGATGCCAAAATGATTCAGAAGCTGACGAGTACGCCGGGTATCCTCAGCAGCGATAAGATCGACCGCCCTGAGCGTGGCGATCGCCCGGTCGCTCATGTCGGCAAGGTTACCGATCGGTGTTGCCACCACGTAAAGCGTTCCCATGCATGCTCCTGGTTACAACGTCGATTGAGCCGGGCCGGGCCGTCGCCGTATACTCGTCTTTCGAACGTCTGATCCACAACTGCTGTGGAATGGCTCGCCCTGAAGGGTTCGACAATGAGTGCTCCCCTATTCGGAACCCCGGCAGGCGCGGATGGATCAGCCGAAACCGCGGTCGCATCGTCTCCTCGCGGGCAAACCCAATCACTCTACCGCAAATATCGCCCGCAATCGTTCGACGCCGACGAGCTGGTCGGCCAGGAGCATGTCGTCAAAACGCTCCGGAATGCGATTTTGCTCGACCGCGTCGCGCATGCGTATCTCTTTTGCGGTCCGCGCGGCACCGGCAAAACGACGACAGCCCGGTTGCTTGCGAAAGCGGTCAACTGTCTTGCGCTCGATGTCGATGACCGTCCCTGCAACGCTTGCGCCAATTGCATCGCCATTTCCACCAACGCCACCACCGATGTCATCGAGATCGACGCCGCCAGCAATCGCGGCATTGATGACATTCGCGAGCTGCGCGAGCGGGTGAAGTACGCGCCGTCGCAACTGAAGACCAAGTTCTACATCATTGATGAAGCGCATCAGATCACCGGCGCGGCAGCGAACGCGTTTCTCAAAACACTCGAAGAACCGCCGCCGCACACCAAATTCGTGCTTGCGACAACTGATCCCGAAGAGTTGTTGACCACCATCGTGTCACGCTGCCAGCGATTTGATTTTCGCCGGATCAGCGTCGATCGCATCGTCGCCCGCCTGCGTGGCGTCGCCACACTCGAAGGACTTGAAGCCGACGATGATGCGCTCGGCATGATCGCTCGCCACGCGACCGGCAGTCTGCGCGACGCGCTTGGATTGCTCGACCAGCTTTCCGTCTATCAAGAAGATGGGGAGGAGCATGGCTCGCGAATGGTCACACTCGATGCCGTTCGCGCTTTGCTAGGCGTCAGCCGCAATGACCGGATCGAAGGACTCGCCACCGCGCTGGCGGACAAAGACGCCGCCGCCGCGCTGACGATCGTCAACGACGCCGTCGATGCCGGCGAAGATCCCCGTCAGCTGAATAAACAGCTCGTCGCCTATCTCCGCTCGTTGATGTATGCCCGCGCCGGTTCGCCCGGCGACGCCGATGCGATCGCAACGCAACTGGCTGCGCGGTTCGACCTGCACGACCTGGCTGAATACGCAAATCTTTTCAGCCAGGTTGACTACCGGATCAAGCATTCCGCCTACGCGCAATTACCGCTGGAAGTGGCGCTCGTCGGTGCAATCACCAAACCGGCCGCAGTGCAATCGGCGGTTCCAACCCCAACCCCGAACGCGCCACAGGTGGCAGCCCGGGAATCATCGTCGTCGGGTTATTCCGCCACCGGCATCACGCCGCAGGAAATTGCCGCCAGTCCGCCATCAAGCCGGCTTGCCGACCGAGTGCGTGGCAAGACATCCGCCAGCGAACCGCGCCAACCCGAGCAGAAGATCGCACCGCGAGTCAGCACGACAGAGCAAACGCAACCGGTTGAACGCGCGAACCGCCAAAGAGCCCGTCGAAACCTGCCGAGCGCCCGGCTGCGTCCACTCCATCCGTTCCGGCTGGGGGAAATGTCGTCACCGTGGCTGCGCTTGCCGATCTCTGGCCGCAGATTCGCCTCGATGTCAAAGCCGCCGACCGAAAGATAGAAGCGTTGCTGGCCGCCGCCGATCCCTATGATGTGGTTGGCGACGGAGATCCGACTGACGACGCTCTACGAATTCCACTGTCAGCGGCTCAATGCCGACAAAGAGCGCGCCATCGTTACCGACGTCATCAGCAGGATCATCCAGCAACCGATTACGATCCAGTGCTATCTTGCGTGGTCAAGAGCCACCTCGGACGTCCAGCGCTGCGGCGCCGGCTCCGGCGACCTCGAATGCGGCGCCACCTCCAGTGACCGGCGGCGACTCGTTCGAGCCGAATTTGACCGATGAACCGCAACCGTATGATGACGTTCCGGAATCAAGCGATCGCATCGATTCGTCAATCGCCGAAGATCGAATCAAAGCAGCGATGAACATCTTCGACGCTGATCGCATCGAACGCTAACGAACCGGGGTCGCGTCAGGAGTTCCAGTTGGATCGGGCGAAGCCTGCGGGGAAGCCTCACCGATCGGCGAGGCCGCAATCGGCGGCAGGGCAGGAGTAGCCATTGGGGATCCCTCCGGCGATGCCGGGATCGGGCTGGCTTCCGGTGAGGCCACGATAATCGGTTGCAACGGAATCAGCTGGCCATCCGGTCCGCTGAGAACGACCCGCACCCGATCCGGATCGACCAGCGTGACCGCCAATCCCAACCACGTCCAGTCGATGCTCGCAACCTGAGGGTTCTGCGGAAGCTCGACCCTGAGCAGACTTTCGTCTGCGGCGCGAATCCAGACCGAGGCAACCCAGCCGCCCATTCCGTCTGACGTTACGACCGCGAGGGCGGTTGAGCGGCCATCGGGCGATGGCGCGGCCGCAACGATCGCCGAGGTCGGGCCGAACCGGCTGGAACCCAAAATCGTTCGCGGCGTCAGCGTGCGCCAATCGACAGCGACAACGTCGCCGCCAACATCAGTCGCGGTATTCGGCCGTCCCTGAATCGCGAGTACGCCCGAACCATCGGGCAACCACTCAACATCACGAATCGGGCGGTCGCCGCCCGTTCCGGCGATGCGAACCGGATCGGCGGGAAGCGTTCCTACCGTCGCCAGCGAAAGTGATGCGCCCTTTCCGCCGGCGCTTTTCGAGGCAAACGCGATCGACATCGCATCGGGTGACCACTGGATTGCGACTGGAGCTGGAGCCTGTCCCCTCGTCAACAGCACCGACGGATCTCCCCCGGCCACCGGGATGATGACCGCGCCGCCATCCGGAAACGCGACCGCGATCTTGCTGCCTTCTCTCGACCAATCAAGCAACGTCCGGCCCTTGCCCGGCTCGGTCACGCGATCGAGGTGCGCCTCGATATCTTTCCAGGTTGTGGTGGTTTCGCCGGTGGCAGAACGGATCTCGAGATCGAATCGCACGTTGTCGCCCTTTTTCACTTTCCGGAGCACCGCGACCCGGTCACCGTCGGGCGAGGAAGCGATCCGGACGACATCGCCGTTCTTATCGCTTCGGCAGACGACGCGGGTAGCACCCGTGGCGACATCTATCGAGATCACGCCTCCTTCCGCGATGGCATAGATCGTATGCACTGGACTCACGGGCAGCACGACGCCACCGATTGGTGAGGCGACTGGCGTCGCGGCGGCGATAGTTGGGATTTCCGGTGGAACAGTCGACGGAATCTCTGTGGCGGCTCCGGGTGTTTCGGTATGCCGGTCAGTCGCGAACTGCCGGTCCTCGTCTGCAGCGCCATTGCCGTTTGAGCATGCTGCAGTGAAAACAACGACCACCAGGAGGGTGTTGATCAGGGCGGCGATACGCCAGCGTCGATGGTGCGTGGGGCCGCACGTTTCTGCTGAATCGCCGTGCATTCCCGTCGACTCCGTAGCGCAATGGATGTGCAAAACGTTGACAGAGCGTCGAGCTACTGCCTATATTCCCTGCCCAGGAGGGGCAGAACTGTGCCGAATTTTGACCGGCTGCGCACCGAGGCAGTGTACAACACACGAGCTGTCGTTCAGAAAACCGGCGTGCCTGCGGACACGTTCCGGGCGTGGGAGCGACGCTACGGACTGCCGACGCCCTGCCGGACTCCGGGCAATCAGCGTCTCTATTCCGAACAGGACATCGCGACCATCGGTTGGCTGCGCGATCAAACGACGGATGGTCTCACGATCAGTCAGGCGGTCGCGCTCTTCCGATCTGAAGAATGTCTCAACGACGCATCGGAACCGGAGTCCGGCTCGCCATTTCTCACGATGTTTCGATCGGCGGGAATGCTCGCCAAACCAACCAGCTATCGCAATCTTGCCGACAATCAGGAAGAAACGGACTTCGTCGGCGCCGATGGCGAACCGCAACCGTCCAAACGCCGCCTTTATGAATTGGTAGCCGATGCGCTGATGAGTTTCGACGATGCCGCCGCCGAGCAGGTGATCGAAGAGGCAATCGCAATTCTCCCGGTCGACCAGATCTGCTCACAGGTGTTCGAACCGGCGCTCGCCGAGGTCGGTTCCAGATGGCAGCGCCAGGAGATTGGTGTTGGCGTCGAACACTTCGCCAGCGCCTTCGTGCTGCGAAAAATCGGCACCCTGTTCAATCTCTCGCAGCCGCACATCGGCAAGGGTCCCGTTGTCGCTGCCTGTGTTGAAGGCGAACGGCACGAAATCGGGTTGCTTCTGACCGCACTGTCGCTTTCGAAGGGCGGCTACCGCGTTATCTATCTCGGCCCGAATCTCCCGGTTGACGATCTCTGCAACGCGGTTGCATCGTTGAATCCGCCGGTAGTGCTCCTCTCCGCGTCGACCGAGGAAACCGCGCTTCACCTGATCTCATCGATCCAGGCGCTTCGCGATCGAGTTTTCCACAACGAAGCCGGTGGGCCACGCCCACTGATCGCGTACGGCGGCGGCGTATTCGTGAAGAATCCAGACCTCCGCGCGCGCATCGATGCGGACTACCTGAGTTGCCGCGCCTGTGACGCGAATCGCGTAGTCGACCGGCTCTTGGCCGAATTCGGGTTCGACGCCTAGGAAGCCCTTCTCTGTTCTTCCCATCGTCGCGTGCTAGACTCGACCTGTCTGGCCGCTTTGCGCGGCTTTTGTTTCGTGCGGACCATTGTCCCGGAGATCGATATGGCGTTGACCATCGCCGATGTTGAGCATGTCGCGTCGCTCGCTCGGCTCGGACTTACTGATGATGAAAAAGAGCGGCTACGCGATCAGCTTTCATCCATCCTCGAGCATATCAATGCACTCTCCGAGCTGGATACCGATGCTATTCCTCCGACGGCTCAGGTGATCGCGCTGTCGAATGTGCTCCGCGACGATGTCGCCACCGGTTCCCTGCCGCGTTCGAGCGTGCTCAAGAACGCGCCTCGCAGCAACGAGGGCTTTTTCGAAGTCGATGCTGTCCTGGGCGGCAACGATGAAGAGGAAGGCGCATGACCTCCTCTGACCTCGTCTGGTTGACCGCGGCCGAAGCGCGTCGCCTGCTCGATCAGAAAGACATCAGCTCGGTTGAACTGACAGAGGCGCATCTCGACCGCATCGATAAAATCGACGGGCCGATCCACTCCTACTTGCACGTCATGGCTGATGTCGCCCGCACCCAGGCGCTTGAGGCTGATGCGCGAATTGCGAGGGGCGAGGCCGGCATTCTCACCGGCATTCCGGTCGCGCTCAAAGACGTGCTCGTGACGGTGGACGCCCCGACCACCGCGGCCTCGAAGATGCTAGAAGGGTATCAATCGCCCTATGACGCAACCGTCGTGCAGCGGCTTCGCAACGACGGCGCGGTGTTCCTGGGCAAGGTCAACACCGACGAATTCGCGATGGGTTCTTCAACCGAAAATTCAGCGTATGGCGTCACCCACAATCCCTGGGATCTCACTCGAGTTCCTGGCGGCAGCTCGGGCGGCGCATCAGCGTCGGTCGCGGCCGGTGAGGCGATGCTCTCGCTCGGCTCAGACACCGGCGGGTCGATCCGGCAACCAGCCGGGTTTTGCGGCGTCGTCGGGCTGAAGCCGACCTATGGCCGAGTTTCCCGCTTTGGCTTGATCGCCTTTGCCAGCAGCCTCGATCAGATCGGTCCCTTCAGCCGTTCGGTTGAGGACGCCGCGATGATGCTCGAAGTGATCGCCGGAAACGATCCGAACGACTCCACCTCAGCGCCGATCGAAGTGCCACATTTCCGGGCTTCGCTCACGGGTGACATTCGCGGCATGAAAATCGGCGTCGCGAAAGAGTATCGAATCGACGGCATGGAGCCGGGAGTCGACGCCGCCACCAGCGCAGCCATCGACAAATTCCGCGAACTCGGCGCAGAGATCGTCGAAGTCAGTCTCCCGCACACGAAATACGCGCTGCCGACCTACTACATCACGGCGCCCGCCGAAGCGAGCGCAAATCTCTCCCGGTTCGACGGCGTCAAGTACGGATTGTCGAAAGAGGCGGGATCGCTGCGCGAGATGTATGAGCGAACTCGCGGCGAAGGCTTCGGCGCTGAAGTGAAACGCCGGATCATGCTCGGCACCTACGCCCTCTCAAGCGGGTACTACGACGCCTACTACGTCAAAGCGCAAAAGGTGCGGACGCTGCTGAAGCAAGACTTCGATGAGGCATTCGCAAAGGTGGATGCGATCGTCGCGCCAACCTCACCCACGGTCGCCTTCCCGATTGGCTCCCGCACCGACGATCCCTACCAGATGTATCTCGCCGATGTCTGGACGATTCCCGCCAACATGGCCGGCATTCCAGGAGTCGCCATCCCGTGCGGGTTCAGCGAGGGCATGCCGGTCAGTCTTCAGGTCTTCGGCAAGGCCTTTGACGAGGCAACCGTCCTGAAAGTCGCCCATGCCTACGAGCAATCGGAGCCTTGGAGCAAGATGCGGCCCGATTTGTCCGCGATCGGCGGCTAACTCGCCTTGACGATTGTTGAGCTTTTGGCCTAACATCCCTGCGGGCCGGTAGCTCAATTGGCAGAGCAACTGACTCTTAATCAGTTGGTTGTGGGTTCGAGTCCCACCCGGCTCACTCGCAAAACGTCCGGACATCCCGGGCGTTTTTGCTTGTCCAGTGATCATCGCGAACCGCCCGGCTTCGACGTCTGCAGCAAGACCGTACTAGCTCGCCTCTTTAGTTGTCTCCATGAGCCCGGAAAGCGAATCGAGCGCCTCCGTCATGGTGTCATGTTCGACATGGCTGCAGATATCCATTGCCGTGCTCACCTAACTATCTCATGAGGCTGATGGAGCGTGAGTTGAATCCCCGCGCTGAGTTCGCAGATCTGGTCCGCGCAATGTTTAATGATCAACTCCGCGATCTCACAATCGAACGGTTGGCGGGATACGGCAACCACTTGGGCATACCCCGCCACTCCTGATCAATCAAGTGCCCACCTCCTGCCTCGGTTCCGGCCAGGAGAGCGGCACGTCTGCGCGCATCGGAATGGAACAAATCTGTGACCTGATCAGTTAACTAGATTAGCTATGATCATCAGCTTCTGCAGCTGATCAGTCTTCGTGTTTGCACCCTGTTCGATTCTTTCATGAAGGAGTGACTAGCGGCGAGCTTCACGCACGATGATCATCTGGACGAAGAACTTAAGGCGGAGCTCCATTTGAAGCGCATCTGGACTGTAACTTCCAACTGGTGTTGAGTGACATCTCAGGAGTATTACCCACGAGGTATTGAGGACGTGACATGATCGACATCACTTTTGACTTCCGAACGGACGCGGGTGGGAAGGATCCGGACTCGCACAGTCGAACCCTGCGCCGGTACCACAAGCTTCTGTGGAGCAAACCGCTGCCAAGCGGCCAGTTCTTTCTATTGGATGACACCACTCCGGGCGCGTACCTGCACCACCGTTCCGATCTCGGCGAGTTCGTTCTGTCAAGCGACCGGGTTATGGCGACGTTTACGAGGCGGACCTCGCTCAAGTCCATTACTGAGCAGGTTCCGGAAGCAGACAACGAGGCCTTCAGGAGGATGGGCAACACCATCGGCGGCACGATGGTCTTTCCGGGCAACCGGGTTGACGGTAAACAGACCATCAACGGAGCACGTGGGTTCAATCAAAAGATCGCCGATCGGATGGATCTCACCCTTGAGTGCATCCGCCGGCACTACCGAGGGGAAAGCAGCCCACTCGGCGAGACGCTGCGACGGTACGATGACTTCTTCGCGCTCTTCGGCAACTTCCGTGGGTATGTCGACTTCTTCCTGCTCCAGGACCTGGTCACTAACGACTATGCAGCGATCAAGTTCTTCATGCCGTTTGACGACTTCCGGACGTCATCGGTACCCAGGGATGTCAAAACCTACAAGGAGTACCGCCGGCGCAGTATTGCGTTCATCGAGGCGAGAAACCGCCGGATTGCCGGACAAGACGGGAGTGCGCAACTGAGCGCCCCTGACGAGCAAATGCGGGGCTCAAGGATGGAGAAGTTGCCACCCACCAGGAGACAGAAATTGGGCAGCGGGGGTCTTGGTCAAGTGGTTCGAGCATCGTTCGGTGCGATCAAGGGGGCAACGAGAGGAGAGCGCTGAGATGACCTGGGGATAACGCGCGGCGAGTGGCTGGCCGTACGTGTGCAGCCAGTCCGATGAAAAGGCCAATGGCGATCTTGAGGGCGCACCCGCACGTGATCCCGGGCCACGGAAAAGGAAGTCCGGCGAGAAGGGTGCCAGCCATCGAAGACCTCCGAGTCGGCGCTGTACCGATGTGCAACGTGCCGGCCTGCGTACAGGCGGATATTTCCCAAGGCCACCGCGGAGTACGGCGCGGCACGATCTACCGACTGGTAAATCGGTGAAGAACTTTGCCGGGATGGTGCTCTCGCCGTCGATTTCCTGCGATTGGCGACACCATAGCGAATGCTTTTTGTACTACTCCCTTGGAGGGCACATTCTTTAAGCTACTGGCAGAGCAAGTGGATCGACAAGCACTGAGTCCGTGGTCATGATCGCGGCTGGGATAACAGAGCGTCGTACCTCGTCTTCCCAGGTCCGTTTCGATCACGGCGGGACGATCGTTCCGCCCGCTTTCGAATCGGCGAACTCTCCCTCCACGGCTCGCTTACTCATACCATCGGTGCACAGCTGCAGCCCTCAACGAAGCGCGCACGTCGCTGGCGGTCACGTTCATTGGCAGCATACAGTAGTGCTTCATCTAAGCCTCACCATAGTTGAAGGCTCAAGTGGCGAGCGTCATCGCGTAGCGGTAGGACGCCAATGTCGATCGAACCTATGAAGCAAAAACCGGGCGCCGGAGCGTCGTCATCGCTACCCGACACGACGCCCTGATGGACAAGCCGCCCCATCAGCCTGTCGCATCATCCCGAGTCACCGGCTCAAGGGCAAGGGTGACGAGCCGTTCGAGCGAAAGGGTCCGCCCGGTATCCGTCGCCGCGGCGAAGGCCGTCGGATCGAGCGTGGATGCGGCGGCACGGGTCAGATCCAGGTCGGCTTGCTCGGCCGGCGGTACGGGGAAGTTGCCCTGCTCTCGAAGCGCCGCGGCCCCGCCGATCAGGCGAGCGGCACGCTCGGCATCGTGCCGACGGGCCATCCACCATGCCGCGAGCGCCTCCAAGCGCTCGGCGACATGCCACGGTGCCTCGGCGGCGTGGGCCAGGCGCAGACTTTCCGCGAGGTGGCTGTGCGCGGTATCGAGATCGCCGGTGGCGAGGGCCACGAGCCCCAAGCCGTAGCGGGCCAGGCCGACCGCACCGGTGTCCCCCATTGCGCCGGCCATCTCCAACGATTCGCGCAACGGAGGGATCGCCTCGGCGTATCGACCGGCAAGTTGGAGCGCGCGACCGAGGTTGCCGAGCGCGTTGGCAACGGCGTATTGGTCGTCGATCGTGCGCCAAATCGCCACGCTCTCCGCCGCGTGGCCGGCGGGATCGCCGTCACCGGCGAGCATCTCGGCGATGGCGAGATCGTTCAGGGCCGTCGCGATACCGCGGGCATCGGCGGTCTGGCGGTAGAGCGGCAGCGCCTCGGCAAGACTGCTCCGTGCCGCGGCATGGTCGCCTTGATAGACGGCGAGCATGCCGAGATCGTGGAGAGCGACGGCGATCCGGGCCGGATCGTGCCGTTCGCGGTGGATGGCGAGGACGTCCTCCCGGAGCTCGCGAGCTCCTCCGAATTCGCCGGCAAACTCCGTCACCTCGGCGAGATTCTGCAACGTCATCGCTTCGGCTCTCCGATCGCTGACCAGTCGCCAAATGGCCAGGGCTTCCCGATAGTCCTGCTGAGCGCTCGCGGCGTCGCCCAGTCGCGCGGCGGCGAACCCCGAGCGATCAAGCGCGGTCGCCCGAGCGGACGGATCCGCTGCGGGGCGACGATCCAACGCCCCACGCAGGCGTGCGCGCGCTTCGCCGAACCGCCCGAGCCGACGCCAGTAGGCGGCCAGCGCCGACGCGAAATGCAGTTCCGCCTCCGATTCGGCCTCGCCGTCGGCGATGGTCGCGAACCAGTCCAGGGCGACCCGCGCGTTGTCTTCGTCTCGGCGCAACTCGGCAAAGGCAGTTCCGGGTCGCGGGCCGGACAGGTCGGGTTCGAGAGCTGCGACGCGCTCGAAAAAGTAGCGAGCGTGCGCCGCGCGAAGGCGCGGAACATCGTCGTCGGCAAGCCGTTCTTCGGCAAAGGCGCGAATGGTTTCGAGCATCGTCAGCCGGACCCCGCCGTCGGCCCCTGCCGTATCGGCGCGGAGCAGCGAATGGTCGAGCAGCGAATGGAGATCGTCGAGGGCCGGGCGGGCGGGCGCCTCGACCGCGGCCAGGATAACTTCTGCGGCCTCGACCGTCGCGCCACCGGCAAAGAGTGCGAATCGACGAAAGGCGGTTTGTTCGGCGGGCGAAAGCAGGTCGTACGACCAGGCGATGGTGTCGCGCAGCGTGTGTTGGCGCCCCGCGCCTTCGCCTCGGGTGAGCAGGTTGAGGCGGCTACCGAGACGAGTCAGGATGGCCGCCGGGGGCAGGAGGCGCACGCGCGCGGCGGCCAATTCAATGGCCAACGGCAGACCATCCAAGCGGACGCAAATTTCGGCGACGGCGCGGGCGTTGGCATCGGCCAGCACGAAATCGCGGCGCGAGAGGCGCGCCCGGTTGACGAACAGGCGGACCGCCGGATTCTGGCCGAGGACCGGGAAAGGCGGCAGCGCGCGTACATCGGGAAGGTCAAGTTGCCCGACCGCGTACACCCATTCACCGTCAGCACGGAGCGGCACTCGGCTCGTCGCGACGATGACCAGTTCAGGGCAGCGCGCGCCGAGGTCGGTCAAGACCGTGCCGACTCCGGGGATCTGCTCCAGGTTATCGAGGAGCAGCACCGCACGAGTCGGACCGAATCGGGCAGCGATCGCCGCGAGCAGGGATCGGTTCGGCTCGTCGACCACGTCGAGGGCGGCCGCGAGGGCCGGCAAGAGCGTGGAGGGATCCGTTGTTCCGGAGAGGTCGAGGAACCAGGCTCCGCCGGGACAGTCGAGCGCAATGCGACGGACCACCTCGATCGCCAGGCGCGTTTTTCCGGTGCCGCCTGGGCCGGTCAGGGTGATCCACCGGCCGTGGGCGAGCAGCGCGAGCAACTCGCGCACCTCCCGGTCGCGGCCGATCAGTTCGCCCTCGGTCGCCGGAAGATTGGTCGGGTGATCGGGGGCAACCTTGCCGTGGTCCGGGCGCGGTGCGGAATCGAGCGTTTCCCATCCGGAGCGAACGATCCCGAGGCGGGCATACGCGCGTTCGACAAGCGGTAGCCACGCCGCCTCCGGGCGATCGAGCACCTCGATCCACTGGGCTCCCTCGAGCCAGTAGGCAACGTCATCGGGGAACGCGATGGGTTCGAGCAGGAGCGGAAGAATCGGTCGGTCATACCGCCAGGCGAGCATGAGCTCCTGGCGGACATTACGGGAGGCCAGCGATGTGGCCGAGCACATGAGGACGACGGCGCTGCTGGCCTGCAGCGCGGCGGCGATTTCGGCGCCGTAGGCGGCTCCGCCCGTGATGCCCGCTTGGTCGACCCAGAGGGCCGGTCCCGCCGTGCGCAACTTCTCGACGATTGCGAGCACCCGAGTCCGGTCTGCGCTCGCGTAAGACACGAAGACGTATGGAGCGGTCGGAACAGGTGGCAAAGGCGATTCGATCTCCATCGGCAACGGGCTCCCGACGACCCGGTGGGAGGCACCGGCTCACGCTTAAGGGTGTGAACTAAAGTACGGCACTCGGTACGCGACGGCAAGCACAGAACACATCTTAAGATCGGGCCCTGTCTGTTCATTGACAGACATCCGATCTTGACTACGATAACTGCATGCAATGGGCAATCGAGCGGACGCGTCGAAGCGGTCGCGATCGCGTTCGGCGCCTGTGGACGGACGACGGAGGGCTGGCGACGTGGACGGACAGCGGTTCGACGATCTAACGCGGCGCTTCGGATCGGCGAGATCTCGCCGGAGCGTGCTCCGCGGGTTCGGCGCCGCGGTCCTCGGGGGCCTCGGCATTGGCCGGCTCGGTGGCGGCGATGCGGGGGCGGCGGGCAACAGCGACTGCGCCCATTGGTGTTCCACCTATTTTTCGGGAGCCGATCGCGGACGATGCACCAGCGACGCGGCCCACGGCCGCGGCGTCTGTTCCCAGTGCGGGCCGGCCGCCCCGGCCAATAACGGGATGCAGTTGTGCGGCGGGGTTTGCATCGCCGAGTGCCCAGTTCCGACAGAGTCCTGCCATCTCCGGGGAGTCTGCGACCCGGGCACGCGCGCCTGCACCAATCCTCCGGCACCGGCGGGAACACCCTGCAACGACGGGAATGCCTGCACCCAGACGGACGCCTGCAACGGCCAGGGTGTCTGCGTCGGCGGCAACCCGGTCCAGTGTGCGGCACCGGATCAGTGCCACGATCGCGGAACGTGCGATCCCGTGACCGGCACCTGCTCCAACCCCAACAAACCCGACGGCACGGCGTGCAACGATGGCAACGCCTGCACGAGCGGCGATACGTGCCAGGCGGGAGTGTGCACGGGCGGCGCTGCGGTTGCATGCACGACGAGCAACTCCTGCATGACTGCGTCGTGTGAACCCGCCACCGGCTGTCGCGAAACGCCGAAGCCCGAAGGGACGTCGTGCGGAGACGGTAACGTCTGCAACGGCGACGAAGCCTGCGACGGGCAGGGCAATTGCCAAGGGGGCACGTCGGTCGTCGTGTGTGCGCCGTGTCAGACGTGCAACCACGCGACCGGCACCTGCGAGCCGGATCCGAGCCAAGCCGGCCACGCATGCCCAGGCGACGGGAACCGTTGCTTTGGGGCGTACCAGTGCACCGAATCCGGCGCGTGCGTGGGGGTGCAACCGGTCAGTTGCGTTGCGCTCGACCACTGTCACGACGCGGGCGTCTGCGACCCCTCGACCGGCCTCTGTTCCAATCCCGATAAGCCGAACGGCACCTCGTGCGACGACGGCGACGCCTGCACGGTCTTCGACTTCTGCGTCGACGGCGTTTGCCAGAGTCACGGAGAAGTTTCGTGTCCGCGCGACGACACCAATCCCTGTTGGGATCCGATCAGCGTGTGCAATCCGAGCACCGGGCGCTGCGATTTCACCCCGGCTCCGGCGGGCACCCCGTGCAGCAGCCTACTAACGTTCCCATGCACGCTCAGCACCTGCGACGGCGCGGGGACGTGCGTCGAGGGACCGCCGGCCTGCGATGCCGAGTGTCAATTGTGCAACGGGCTCGCCAACAGCTGCGACAACATCCCGCGCCAGGCCCAGGTCGTGTGCGATGAGCGCCGGGGGTACTGCGACGGCGGCACGTGCACGTATCCGTGCGGCGACGCGTGCAAGGATGCCTGCTATCTGACGTTCGATGCCGGCGGCGACTTTGAGGGCTATCTCTGCTGCGTCGACCATCTCGATGCCTTCGGCAATTGTTGCTGGGGATCGAATCAGTTCGGGATGGTGGTCGACGGCGTCTGCATATCGCCCACACCGCCCGCGTGTTGCGGCGACAATTCGTGTCCGGAGTTGTGCAGCTTCAACCGCATTTCGAGGTGCTGCTAAACGAGTCCAAGCGTGGCGTTATTCGCGGGCTCATTGCCGCAGACCATCCCATTGGTCGACCAATGGGATGGTCGATTCGGTTGCATACGCCATGTCGATATCACCGGGCGCTGTCGACGAGCCGGCTTCGTCCCCGTGCGAGGCTAGGTGATTTAGGAGCGACTGGACTTCTCGTCCGAGTGGAGGGAGCGATAGAGCGTCGCCCGCAATACCGCGTCGGTCGATCCAGACGTAAATTTCCCGGCCGCCTCCAGCGCGTCGGCAACTTCTAACGCGCGATCCCTTTCGGCGCTCCCCTAACTCTTAAAAACGTGGGGTCGTCCATCGTCACCGCGTGCTGGCATCGACATGCTCGAACTCGGCTTCATGCTCGATCCAGTGCAAAAACGTGCTGGTATCGACATGCAGCGCCATTTGATACGGCGTTGGCAGCGCGGATCGCTCGAAACGGAGCCGGCTGGAGAGGCCGCTCATCTCGATCAGCGCCTCCATCGAACGGGCTCCATGGAGAAACTGATCTACCATGAGAAATGCTCGAAGCACGCCCGGATCAATATTGATTCGGCCATCTGTCGCAAGATGTTTCGCTTTGGCGACCAGTTGCGCGCGCAGCAGCAATGCCCGGCGGAGCATGAACGTCATGTCCATCGTGTTTTCTACCGGTGGATTGGGACCCAGGATGTCAATGTGACCGCGCAGCCGGCTGAGGAAATCAGTACCCTTGGCTCCTTTGAGCACTTCGGCGCACTCTTTGAAGCTTGCCAAGGTCGCGTGGAGGCCCCCGGCGAAGACGAAGATCGCCGGTCCGATCGGACGAACCACGCCATCTTCGAGAAACGCACCGTCCTGCATCGGCGCGAGAAATCGAGAAAGCCATCCAAATTCACGGTTCTCAAAGGTCGCATCGAATTCGTCCCAAAACACTAGTGGCAACGTCTGCGTCACTGCGGCATCGCGCACTCGTTGAAGCGAGGTAACGAGATCGTCGGTCGATGAAAATTGCGCAACGTTGAACTCCAGGATCTCGATACGCTCGCCGCCCGCCTTCCACTCGTTCGCCATTTGCTTCACCGCGAAGCTCTTGCCGGAACCCGGTGGACCAAACACCGCGAGATTCAAAGGCCGAGGCTGCCGCTTTTGACTCAGGTACTGATCGACGATCAGACGCACGCTTCGTACACCTTCGATTTCGGTGCGATCGACCGACACCCATGCCCCCATCCGCTCAACTGGAAGTCCGAGGTCCACGGACGAATCGCCATCGAGCACGATGGTCTTCGCGAGGTGCCAGAGTTTGCGCTTATCGTTGATCGGCACGAGCCATTCGCGATCCGGCGCAATCGTGGCGACGGTCACGATGATCGTCGTGACCGGCGACCAGCGTGGCCATGCACACCGAGATCGACGAGGTCGTCGAGCGCTACCGGCGGGCCGGCCAGGGCAACCCCGAGGCCAAGCGGGTCGCCACCTACGTCTGCTTCTACCCGGTCGACATGGACCAGACCCCCCGCGGCGGTGACCGGCGATCGCCACGCACCTGACTCCCCACGCCGCCGAGCGCCGTTTCTACCTGCTCACGACCACCCGCTGGCTGCCGGTGGGGTTCGTGGTCGGCATCTTCATCCTCGTGCAGACCGGTCGAGGGCTCACGATCGCGCAGGCCGCCACGGTCGGCTCGGTCATGGGCATCACCTGCTTCCTCCTCGCTTCCACCAGCGGGTTCGCGGATGCCGTGGGTCGCCGCCCGGTGTATCTCACCGCAGCCGTCATCAACGTCGTCGCCATCACGGCCTACGCCCTCGCGCAAGGCCTGCTGGGCCTTCGTGGTGGCGGGCGCTCTGATGGGTGCCTTCCGGGCACTGGACTCCGGGCCGCTCGAGGCGTGGTTCGTCGACACCGTGCACGTAGCGAGCCCCGGTGTCGACGTGGACCGGCCCCTCTCTCGCGCCGGCTCGATCCTCGGTGGGGCCATCGCGGTCGGCGCGGTGCTCTCCGGCCTGCTGATCTGGTGGAACCCCGCCGCGACGGTGGGCGGGGACACCGGCGCCTCGGCTCTGGACGTCGCCGTCTGGGTGTCGGCGGTCCTGTCCGTGGTGCACCTCGTCGTGGCCTGGGTCGTCATGAAGGAGCCGCGGCCCACCGCCGGGTCCGAGCGCACCCGTGTGGCCCACGCCCTCGTCGAGGCCCGTCAGACCCCGGTCGTCATCAAGAGCGGCCTGTCCCTGCTCGGCCGCAACCGGGTGCTGATGGGCATCGTCGCCGCCGAGGTGTTCTGGTAGATGGCATGATCACCTTCGAGTCCTTCATGCCGCTGCGGCTCGAGGAGATGGTCGGTTCTGCGCAGGAGGCCGGCGCCCTGGTCGGCCCGGTCTCGGCCGCCGGGTGGGGCCTGTTCAGCGTCGGAGCCTGGCTGGCGGGCATGACGTCCGCCGGATCGGCGTGGCACGAGCAGCCATCGTGGGTCGGGTGCTCAACGCCCTGGGCGCCGTCGTCATGGGTCTGGTGATGGGTCCCGCAGCGCTGATCGCGGCATATTTGTTCACCTACTCGATGCACGGGCTGAACGGCCCACCCCACGAGGCGCTGCTGCACCGTGAGGCCGAGGCGAAGAACCGGTCGACCGTGCTCTCGATCAACTCGATGATGGCGTTCCTCGCCTTCGGCGTGGCCGGGCCGCTCTTCGGCCTGATGGCCGACCGGGTCAGCCTCGCCGCCGCCATGACGACGGCCGGGGCGATCAGCATCCTCGGTGCGTTCTTCTACCTCCCGGCACGCCGGGCGGAGAAGGCTCGCAGCCACCCCAGCGGAGGCTGAGACCCTGACCGGGTGAAGAACTTCCTGCTCGGGGTCGGTGCGACCCTCGCCGTCATCGCCCTCGTCCTCGTCGTGCTGGTGTTCTCGCTCGGCTCGGGGGCGTCCAGTGCCACCGGCAGCACGGCATCCCCGCGGCCCACCGGGTCGGCCACCGTCGCGCAGCAGCCCGCCGACCTCAAGGAGGACGAGACCTGGCTCGGCGCGGTCGACCTGCGCAGCCAGGACGTCGTCTCCGCCAAGGGCAGCCTCGTCGACGTGGTGGCGAAGGGCTCGGGCGTGCGGTTCTCGAACAAGGGCCTGCAGGCGCAGACGCTCGACATCGAGGCCACGATCCCCTTCACCACCGTCGCGGAGCAGGTCGGCCAGGGCGTCACGGTCTACGACGCCGGCAACGGCAAGACCGGCGTCGAGCGCCAGGTCACGATCCTGGCCGCGACCTCACCCTCAAGGCGACCGGCACGGTGACGGCCGACGGCGGCCAGCTGCTCATCGAGCCGGAGACCGTCGACCTCGGCGGCCCGTCGTTCCTCGACGCGGCGGCGAGCACGCTGGCCCGCAGCCTGGCCACCATCCGCCAGGACGTGCCCGGCGTGCCCACCGGCATGTCGCTCACCGCCGTCGAGGTGACCCCGCAGGGCTTCGACGCCCTTCAGCGGTACCGACGTGGTCGTCGGCCGCTGAGCCGGGCGCCGGCTCACTCGCTGGTGACGGTGACCTCGTGGGTCGCCTTGTCGTAGAGGAACGTGGTGCGAGCACCATCCTTCGGAACCGTCACGCTGAGGTTGCCGCAGTACGCTCGTCGAAGGACAGCCCGTGCGCGACCTTGAACTCGTTCAAGCCGCGGGATCTCGTGGTGACGAGGGCGTAGA
>CAWDSC010000009.1:0-140645 GCA_963804925.1 uncultured Chloroflexia bacterium | reverse complement strand
AAAGCAACAACAGAATCAAACATCCCTGTAAATATTAACATCCTGAGCAACGACAAGGATCCAGATGGTGATAAGTTGAGTCTAATGGCCGTTAGTCGTCCTCTCAAGGGAACAATTGAATCGAGATGCTGACGGAACGATTACCTACTCACCATTAAAGTCGTGGTCGGGGACAGAGAGATTTGGATATACAATTAGTGATGGTCGAGGCGGCGTAGCAACTGGCACTGTGACAGTCATCGTCCAAAACCAACCACCAGAGGCTCAAGATCAGGATATCTCTGTAAATGCGAACAATCCGATAAAGATCAAACTAGAGGCCAAGGATCCAGATGATGATAAATTGAAGTTTGTACTTGATTCTAAACCATCACATGGCCGAATAGTTCAATTCTCAAGCTCGACGGGCACTTTAGCCTATATTCCTGATGCAAATTATGACGGGAAGGATGAGTTCACTTTCAAAGTTCATGACGGAACTGTATTTAGCAAGGATGCTAAAGTTTCGATAAAGATAGAAAAGAATGAAAAGTCAAGCAAGGATCAAGTCCAACAGAATGACCAACAGCAGAAGAAAGAGAATCCAATCAAGCCCCAAGCGATGAGAAAAAGTCGAATGATGAGAAGAGTAACAATGATACACCTCCAAGCGACTCAAGCCAACAGTCATCTACTTCAAGTCAAGACACAGAACAACCGATAAAGGATCAAAAGGAAGAACAGCAACAGTCTAGCGAACCTGATAAATCTACAAGCAACGGGACACCGCCTCTAGTGGCGAAAGTCAGCCCAACTCCTAATTGAACTATAGAATGAACATTTAAGATCCATTCATAATCTGTTCAAGTACCGTTAAAGACCTGTTGAAATAACGTTCATTTGGGATTCAAATAACGTTCAATGTACCGTTCAAGTACCGTTCAAGTAGTACAAATTTCAGTCTGTATGGGCCTAGGGAAAGACAGCGTGCCCTTGGGTAAAATAATACGGTGATATTATTTGACATACGGAAAAGAGCCCTCCGTAACTGTCGTTAAATATTGGTTCTACTAACTTGTACGAATTTTAACAATAATTACCTCGATAAGCCACAAAAGCGTGGATATCATAGGTTCTGTATTTATAAACTAGAACATTGATCAATATATTGATGACTGCACCGATACCTCGAGAGGCAAGACGAATCGCGTGGGAACTTTATTTGGGTGGAAAGACATTGGACCTAATTGCAGAACTGACTGGCATTTCAAAGACCTCTGTATTCAACATAGTCGAGGCATAGAGGATCAAGATCCAGACTACATACTGATGAGGACACTGGCTGTCAACCTGAAAAAGAATGGATCTGACTTGTCGCAATATGCTTCCATCATTAGAATCTCTAGCCTCCTGGAAGAATATGGGGTGGATTATGCTACCGGCGAGGAGCTACTTGGAAAATTTCTTCCTACCTGCTACAAACTGCAGTGGGAACCTTCAGTTGCTGTGCACGCTTTACGCCAGTTTTTAGCGTCTGCGGAAAGATATGGACATACCCCAATGGAGCACGCAAATTTTTTTAACAAACTGCAATCGAGCGAGACAAAATTATATCTAAGGATTATCCAAGCAAGGAAGAAATTGCGTGAGTTGATACAAAAGTATGCTATTGTTCAAGATAATCTTGAATTTTTCCTATCAGAGGACGGAGTTATGCGGTGGGTTACTAACAACAAGATGACAACGATTGAATCGGAATGGCAAATCAGAGAACTAAAAAAAGACATACACTTGTCTCAACAGTCTAAATCGATAGATCCTGATGAACTAAGCAGATTAAACGAATCATTGATTGTTCCCGTGTCTGAGCAGGAGGTCGTTGACAAATTGGATGATATAAGGAGACATCCATCGATGTATCCAAATCTTTTTGATAAACCCATCCCAACTGGCCCCGCTAGCATTGCGGGTGCTTCACAACCAACTCCTCCAGAAAACACGATCAAAGATTCCTCGAATATCGACCAAAAACAATTTCAGTAGAACAAAATTAGCGGCGACAATAATTGATATGTATTACTTTGCCATCAACGTCCTAGGCACCTGAAATTGTCCAGGATATTAGAAGACAGCCTAGATATTGCAAATTCTTTTTTTAGTGGCATAGAAATTAGATATGGATATTCGGCATTTACTAGCCTTTTGTCAATCTCATCTTCCAATAGCGTGTTTGCCATTTCCTTTTAAAAAATTTTAAAATTGCTAATGACTAGCAAACATCACACATGAAAGAACCAACTAGTGCGCTTGTGACGGGTGGCGGACGCGGTATAGGGAAGGAAACCGCTATTTTGCTGGCTAGAGAGGAATGAATGTAGTCATTTGTTCTAGGACACAAGAAGACATAGATTCAGTTATAAAGAAATCAAACCGGTAGGGACTAACCAGATCATCGGAAAGAAATGTGACGTAAGCAAATCCGACGAAGTGAACAACCTTGTAAATGGAATGTTGGATAAATTTGAACGAATTGATTTATTAATTAACAATGCCGGAATCACCTATGTCAAATTAATCGATACAACAGAAGAATGGGACTATACGATGGATATAAACCTCAAAGGAGTCTTTCTATTATCCAAAGCAGTTCTTCCACAAATGATGAAGAATAACTTTGGTATTATTATTAATGTGAGTTCCGGTGCTGGTAAAGTAGGATTCGAAGACATTTCAGTATATTGCGCGAGCAAATTTGGTATGATGGGACTAACAGAAAGTCTAGCCTTGGAGGTTGCCAATTATAATATTAGAGTGATGTCAATATGTCCTGGAGAAGTTGCTACCAAAATGCAAGAAGATGTAGACCCACACTATTATGAATTGAATAAACATAAAATGCTTAATCCAAGGACAGTTGGAGAAAAAATTACAGACATGGTTTTCGATGATAAAAAATATACAAATAGAAAATCAGTGGACCTTCCAAATTAAAAATGTTGGACAATTATTTTAATTACTGTGGTTCAAGAACTTTTTGCGTATGTCTTCATACGAGTGAAATCAATCGCCACAACCTTCACGTCGTTGTTGTATCTAAAAATCTTAAATAAGACAAATCAGAAGCACGTACGACATTCAATAAAACCCATTTATCAGTAACTATAGTCGTCTCGCTGGACGTATAACTATCAACTATCAACTACTATCTGCGATAGTTGCTTCTGAATCTGTTTTAACATATTATTTGTATTGCCACTTGCTAATTTACTCGCCTGAAAGTGTTTGGTAAACTAATGAATTAGTTTTGTAGACGGATCTTTGAGTTTTGGTTTTGTTTTCTCAATTATATTTTGTTTAGATTGGCTTTACTTTTCTTCCTGTGCCTTACCTATAATTTCTTCCGGTGTTGTTGGAGACAGTTCATTGACATCTTCGGTTGATCTTTCCTTTTCCGCTAGTGCTTCCTGAGTTTCTATTGTTCTTTGTTCTTCGATTCCAATAGGTTTCTCTCCTGCTTGTTTCTCATCTGACTGATCACCAGATGCGTCCATCCCGATTATTGTAAAAAGTACATAAAGTCCTTGTGATAGATTCAGATTTTAAACTATGATCACGATTCAGCTTAAGTCCCATTTAGACGGTTACTGAACTGGTTCTAGTGCTGGAATATCTTTACGAAAAAAATGTTGCTAACGATCCTAAAGGCTCAGCAGGTCTTTGGATTTGTGGCGAAACCGTTAAATTGTGAAGTGGATTGGGTAGGTTCGTTAAGGAGTTTGACAGGTTTGAGAGCGGACCTGATAAATTGGACATCGGATTGGACAGGTTGGCTAAGGGATTGGACAGGTTGGCGAATGGATTGTTCTTTCCATTTTTAACACAGGATTGGTAAGATTTCTGATAGAATTGTTCTGTGAGAAGCCTGTTATTCCAGAATGCATTGGTGGTAGCATTGTATCCTAACGCCGAGACCGAATTAGAAATAAAGAACATGACTAGTAAACAGGACAGTGTGCCAGTAAGAATTTAACTACCAGAATTCGTTGGCGATATACCTTGATTCGCAATATTACCGAAGAGGTTTTTACTCGAAACGTTGCATACCAGTGAATATTCAATATATTACTTAAACTATCTACCAAGCAATAAGGGGATTACTAAGTGAAAAACATTCTTTAGAACTGTGGTTATCATTGGACAGTAGCGACATGTAATGAACATACACCGGTTGATGTGTTTGATATGACAGAAATTTCTAATAGTCTGTCAACGACATAGAATCATTTACTTTTGAATCCTTATTTAGAAAGCTCTCCAAACTATCTAGTTTATAGACAAAGTCATTCACTTTCCTGACTCACTATATGACTTGGATACCCTTTTAATCAACTCCAAAAATGCAATCACTTCCTGTCTCTCTACTCCGTGCTTGAGATCATAGTTAATTCTTTTCGTTACTTGCGCCAGATTTCCATATTTCTTATCCAGTCTCCTTTGCCACCGTGATGCATTTTCCGACAAACCAGTTAGATATTTTACGATAGTATCCTGCATATGCTTGACGTGCCAGTCTCTCATAGGGAAGAGATTATTGTGTGTCAGACTGCCATATTTTGTATGACACATATTTAATCATATACTGAAGATGAAATACTCCGATTAAGAGTCTCAGATAGTTTTTCAATTCAGGTTCAACTGATGTTGATCAGACTCAGTAAGAGCGGCTGGAAAATATCAAGTCTGTTCATTGCGAAGGCTTTCGTGGCGTTACTAACTCTAGTACCAATAGTTTTTTGGCTAGTTAATACGTCTGTAAATTCTCAATGTATGTTTGCTTCAGGTACTTTTTCTTGATTGAACTTCACATAAAATGAAAGTTATGGTCTTGAAAAATTAGGCAGGGTCTTCATTGTCTGTTACTTGTCCGCCATCCCCAGGCTTTTCTGGTTCATTTGGTTCAGATTCAGGTTCAGATTCTACTTGACCCATGGTTCTTAGGTATTGATCCATTTCGCTATTATTTGGACTCATGGACTTAATATGACAGTAATGAATATCTAGATTACAGTAGTCCGCCCAATATTATGAATTTAAGGTTACTGCGATACTACGGCTTGATTTTATTGCTATGCTAGAATTCTTCGTGTTGCTCCCGTTCTTCTTCCAGACAATATTTCAAATTACAAAAGTGACTTTTCAAACCTGGTTTCGGAGGTGGTTTATTTTTCACTGATCACAAGACTGACAGGAGGGTATAAAGTAGCATCAATTTCATTATCATCATCGTCTCGAATATTGAACTCTTTGTACAGAAATTTTTGAGTTTAATTAAAACAGCATACTTGTTAGCCAGATGGTAAACAACCCATTGAGATAGAGTATACCGCCATAGCCTTCCTTATAGGGACATTCATCTGTCATCTTAACTATTGCATCAGGATTATTCGACGAGTTCACTATGATAGTGGAATTGAATTTTATGGCAAACTCAGCAAGACTGTCGTTGCTCCAGAGTTCCATCCGTTCTTGGGTCATTAGGTTTATTGTCCTATTTAGGTTACTATTGCTTAATACGCTTTCTTTGATAATTTCCGGTGATGGTACTAGTCGAAGGTGAGCCTGCAGAGTTATCATCAAGTCCCTCTTCAAAGTCCTTCTAGCCATTCTACCTTCCCTTACAATTGGTTAAATGTGAATTAAAATAATAAAACGCGAATTCATAATAGCAGGAAAAATATTATTATTGTTCAGCAGTTCAGCTTCAGGTTTTAATGGACACTATTTAGTTTATATCCAACATCTTTAAATATTTAGTTACTATTATCGGTGCTGTGCAAACAGGAGCAATAGTTGTTTTTGCAGTTATAACTACAATACTGATAATCGGATCACCATCGTTACTAACTATAACTAATACAATAAATGGCAACAACGATAACCAATTTCATGAACAAGTGTATGCACACCACATGAATCTTATTAATTCCACAGAAAAAACAATTGTTCATCAGGGATTAATTGCTTCTGGAAAACCAGCTCAAATTCATACATTGCCAAATGAAAGTATTCAGGTAGTAACCATTCTACCATTTAGAACTGATGGCTCAATCTATAAAGGAGACTTAACCTATACGGCAACTAAACCAGTAGAAATAACAATAGGTCATAAAATTCCCTTAAATGATAGGTACACTTTCAAAATTGGAAACAGAAAAACATGGAAAATTATATGTGCGTCATTTATCTGCAAATGTTGAAGGTAACTTATCTGCTCCATCAAAGATTATCCCTGACTATAGATCAAGCGCATCACCGTATTACTCAGATTCTATTCATTTTTTGGGCAGTCAGGTTGTACTTCGTTCAAATGAGCCATTTATAGTTGCTTACACAGTAGCTGCTGATATGGTTAAACCCACGATAATTATACACCTTGAGAATGCTACTATTACTACTACCAATTAGTTCTACGATTGGATAATAAAGAAAAACTAATTGTATTCTGCTCCCAGAGTTATGATACAGAATTAAGATATAGTGATGCGGCGGTCCCCGACCAAGGAAATTTCTATTCTATTCACGATAAAAGCATTGCGATACTATTAGCTCTTGTGCAAATGACGGAACCAATGTTAAAGGAATCAGTGCTGTAGATGACTCTTCAGTAGACTTGACAACTAGTCAAATCAACACCCAAGACAATACTTGTGATACATCAGTACCTTGTGTTAACAGTGGAGTCAACTCCGTAGCAGTTACTGCTGACAATACTGACAGCGTATCTGCAACATTCACACAAACCAACACAGAATCAAACACATGTTCAGGAGCTGGTAGCGGATGCACCAATTCCATGAGCAATACAGCCGCTATAGGACCGTAACTGCATACACGAACAAAAAAAGACAAATCTAACTAGGCGAGTAGCTACGAGGTACTACTCATCTTTTCTTCATTTTTATTCAATTATGTTTGGACTCGGTTGATAGTAAAACTAGGTAACTCCTTCTGATAGATCAATGCAGATTAGTCAGCGACAACGAGTAGCCTATATAATGGTAATTATAACTTTTAATACTAAAGTTTTCCCGACATGACTAGGTAATTACGATAGAAAACAAAATACATGTAATTAGTTTGTGCGTGGTAGTTGCTATGATTGCGTCCCAAACCGCCGTCGTGTCAGTTTTTGCAGATAACGACATACAAAAGAACCTAAATTTCAATAGTAATTGTGATTCTACTTCCTTTTGTATATCAGTATTTAGTATTAGTGGCAATGTCGAAGAAGGTGACCTAAACACCGATCGCAATGTACAAATGCTGTTGTTCTAGATAGTAATATTGTTGGTAATAATAACGTCGCAAAACAGAACGCCGATCAAGATACCACTTGCTCTAATTCTGAGTGCATAGATGCTGCAGGGCTTTCCAAATCTATAAGATGTGATGCGCTCACTAGACTCAATTTCATTTATACTAACATACAAGTCTACTAATATGACAGTCATTTTTTGTAAATAAGTCAAGGACCAATTTTAGAGATGTAAATTGCTTGCTATACATTATACGTCAAATTTAATCCGGGCGGTAAAATTGAATCTAAATCAAAACTTCCTTCCCAACCTTGTTTCAACTAGGAACACTTTATAGTATATTAGTTGTTGGGTAGTATTTATGAAAGATGTTCATTAGGGATTACTTTGATGTCAAATTGTATTAAGATCTTTACTATATACTACAAGTTAATCTAGAATTGCCAGAGAACAAAACCAAAGTTGTTCTCAAGCCAATTTTTTAACACAATTGCTAGAAGATCATCAGAACACTACTGAATGATAATTATCCTGAAGTGACGTGAAGATTGTAGAAATAAAAAATAAGGAAGCTCAGTGCTCCACACCAAAGGCGATCTTTACTCCCACTTTGTATTCCTTGATTGTGTTAGTGTTTCAATAGACGCTTGCAGTAATATCGTTTACCTCCAATCCAGTAATGTCTTTAATGGTCTTTTTTGCTTAATCAAGTCACTCTACTGCTTCTGTCCATCCTTTATCCGAACTTCCAACAAGTTCTATTACTTTTGCTACATGAGTCATGACATATTACATATTCTATCAGATATATGAGTTCAATTTACTACCACTAACTAGTACCAAAAGAGATAAGACCAGAGCAAAGATCCGTCTTGCTTACTCTATGCAACTATTCGTACGGTGATAAATAATCCTGAGTTTTCTAATTTCCTTGATTTCGCCGAGTGGGCGAGTCAAGATGTAGGCGAGCCAGAATGAAAGCACCGCGTTCATCTGGAAGCGATAGTGCGCGATCGCAACGACGGCGATCGCCGCCGAGAAGAGCACGAGCGATTTCAAATAGCCGAGATTGAGCGCTTCCGCCACGTAATCGCCTGCAGCTGTGCCGAGCGCGAAGGTGAACAGAATCGCCAGCCAGTAAAACGCCTCACGTTTGGTGGTGACGATGGTGTGAACGGAGAGGGTTCCCTCACTCCGGTACCAGGCGGCGAACGTTGCGAGCAAGGCGATTGAGAAAAGAATCGTCGTCGTGCGCAGGGCGACGCCGAAATTGTCCACCAGATTGTCGGTGATCAGCGTACCGACGACGCTAATGAGCACGACGGTCAACCAGTAAATCCCCGGTACATATCGCCGTGCCTTGAACTGAAAGAACAACGTGACGATCAGCAGCGCGCCGACGATGAACGTCGTTTTGGTCAGTCCTAATCCGAGGTTGTCATTGAGAAAGTCGGCGGCGGTTTCCCCGACAGTGGTGCAAAGCACCTTGATGATCCAGAAGAATAGCGTGATTTCAGGAACCTTATTGAGCATTTGACGTCCGAATCCAGATGAAGAAGTGTCTCGTGCGCCGACCGTCGTTGTTCGAGCCTGTTTCCGGGAGTCAAGTTCTTGAACCATCTGCTACCTCCATGGGGCGGCCGGACCCGGTTCCGTTGCCGGCCGCGCTTACTGACGTGTGCGCATTTCGCGCAAGGGCACGGTATCCCGGAAAGATGAAGGGACGATGAGCGGGTTGGGCTTTTTCAATCGATCGCGGCCGGAGGTCGAGCATGGGGCAAGGAATATCAGGTTGGCACATGGAGAGGGAGCGCCAATTCAGCGCTCCCTGTGACCTTTAGTGGCGTATGGAATTGAACCTGGATGGAATGAGCCTGAATCTCCCATCGCTCTCAGGTCATTGCGATTCAGCAGGTCATGCGGTGACCGCCCATTGATACACATCGCGGGCGATTGTTTGCAGTGTCTGGGTGGCAGCGTCAATATCGGGGACGTTCTCGGTCATCAGAACGAGCGTGACCGAACCAGCGTTGACGTAGATCAGCCCGACATCATGGACGACTTCGTCGAGATTCCCGGTTTTGTGCGCGACGGTGACGTCGTCAGGGAGGAGCGCCGGAATGCGGTCATTGACCTGTTGCTGCTTGAGAATGGCAAGAATGCCGGCGCTCGCACTGGGGCTGACGATCTTACCTTGCGCAAGCAGTTGGAAGAATTGGGCGATGTCTGCGGGCGTCGTCAACATCACCGCCCCCTCGACGGCCTGTCCTTCGATAAACGCTTCAGCGGTGGCGATTTCGTTCGAGTCAGCAATACCAGGCTCCGGCGTGGCGATTTCTTTGCCCTGAAGTTCGATATTGAATGAAGAATGCGAGAGACCAAGCTGGGTTGCCATGGCCGCAACCGCATTCCAACTCGTCTTCGACAGCAGGGCGCGGGCGCCGACGTTGCTCGACCAGGCGCCGGTGGCCAGAAGCGCCTGTCCAACGCTCACGCTCGTGCCGATGTCCTCGTCGCCGAAATAGCCGTCGCCGTCAATGTCGGTGAAGAAAGTGGGCGAAAGACGCAATGGGGTATCCAATGAGATCGTGCCCTGCTCGATCAGCGAATAGATGGTCGCCATCAACGTCAACTTGTATAGACTCGCAGCGATGAAGGGAACGGTTTCGTTGCGGGTATAGACCGAGTTCCCCTGATCGTCCAGCACCATCACTCCATAGACTCCAGGTTCGTTTGCAAGGAGCAGGTCAATTTCTGAGCCCAATCCTTCTCGCGTTTGTGCCGCTGGGGTGGCGGTGATGACCGACTCGGCGGGAGATGTCTCGGATGCAGCCGGTTCCGTAGGAGGTAAACCGGGGAGCCACTCGATGGTTGAGCCGGACGATGGACCTGGCGCAGAAAAGAGCACTTCGCGAAAAGGGCCGAGCACCAGGACAAGCAGGACCAACCCGCAAAAAAGCGTGCTGCTCCGGCGCGGGAAATTGCTTGCGTTTGTGGCGCGACGAATTGGCACGCGGGCAGCACTCCTTGAACCCTGGGCGCAATCGGGAGAAGCGCACCGCTGATTTGGCTGGTGGCGGGGAACTGATCAATCGCGATAAACGCTGAACGAAAAGCCTCGGGAGCTTCTCGGCCAATCACCATCGGTGATCAGCGCAACCGTACCACGCGCTGCATATGGTTGGCATATGCCGAACGTACGATGTGTTCGAACGCGCATAGTCACGGAATCGTTAGGAGGACGAGTCATTTCCTGAACCGGCGGTTTCGATCCGGGAGATTTCAAAGCGGCAACGCGGGGGCGGACCGGGATGGCACACTTGCCGAACAGGAACGCCAATAAGAAAGGCCATAATGTCAATATATTATTTGATTTACTGGATTATTCATTGAACCGCGATTTTCTGAACATGAAACCAACGCAACGAGTGCATGGAGCTCGTCCCGCTCTCACAACGGCATGCCGATGAAAACGGGTCGGAGGTTGTGCCGAACGACGCTTGCCGAGTCGAAATCAAACAAATCTGCACGAGTCAACAGGTAGTAGCGTTGGAGTTTTCCAGCGAGGAGCGCGTGCTGGGAGCGTCCTGGGACGCTCCCAGCGGAACTTCTTGGTGGTTGAAAGCGGCATACTCAGATACGCTGGCGGACGAACGAACTCATATTGATCAGGCCCCTCAGTGGCCACCGACTGCGAGGAGAACGCCAGCCTTCTCGCATTGCCGGGCTGGTAGTCAGGAACAGCACATCGCCATCGTGTGGGGCCGTTACCCTCGCGACGTCGTCGCCGAAGATGGACGCGATACGTCCAAGCGTCTGATCTTTGCGCACCGTATCCCCGACCTCGACGGACGGATACCAGAGTCCCTCCGCCGGGGCGAAGAGCCAGGTGAATTCGGTGATCTTGGTTGCCGGCGGCATCGATTTGACCGGACCTGAGAGAAGACCGAGATGACGCAGCACGTTCTCGACCCCATCGATCAGCAGTGCAGTCTCCGGCTCGGTCAGCAATCCGCAGCTTCCCGCTTCAGGAAGAATGGCAGGAATCCCGGCCGCGGCGGCGGCTTGAATCGTGGTTCCGCCGAGACCGCCAGGTTTAGGCGTGTTCGCGATGAGATAGCGGAGTCCCATTGCCAGCCCCATTGCTTCCGAAGCCGCGTCGATCTGCTCGTTACCGCTCACCGAGTAGATCGTGAACGGAGCCAGCGCTTCGACCAAATCGCCGCCGTGAAGATCGATCAAGGCATCGGATGGACGAATGACCGCGCGGAAAATCGCATCGTTCATCACCTCGGTGAAGGTGCCGTTGGGATCGCCGGGAAAGAAGCGGTTCGGATTCTTTTGATCAATCGGGCAGACGAACGGTGACCGGGGTAAAAACGCCGGCACATCGATCAGCGGCACCGAAATGATCGTGCCATGCAGCGAAGCCGGATCGATACGCCTCGCAAGCCGGATATTTGCCTCGATGGCAGGATACTCAGTCGGGTGGACTCCGGATATGATCGCGATCCGAGGACCTTCATGAGCGCCACGAATCACTGTCGCGGGCCACGACCACTCTGCAAGCATCGGATGTGAGAATCGGAGCTGAACGCGTTGTTTCGTGCCGGCTGGAGGCAGCTCGATTGCATCGATCATTGAAATGTCTGATGAATTCGTCATGCTTCTCCTCAATTCAATCGTGTAGACGGTGACGTGTTATCGAGTGCGGGGATCGAGCGCGTCGCGGAGACCATCGCCAAAGAGATTGAACGCAAGCACGGTGATCAAAATCGCCAGTCCGGGGAATATGCCAAGCCAGGGGCTGTCGCGCAGAAATTCGTGACCCGATTTGAGCATCACCCCCCAATCAGGAGCCGGTGGTTGGGTGCCCAGTCCGATGAAGCTCAGGCCGGCCGCATAGATAATCGCCTGGCCGATCGAAAGCGTGGCCAGAACGATGATCGGAGCCCAGGCATTGCGGAGAATATGGCGCAGTCATGATCTGCAGGTCAGGTTGACCGATCGCGCGGGCGGCCTCGACATACTCGCGCTCCTTGATTGAGAGCACCGAGGAGCGCACGATCCGGGCAAATGCCGGAATGTAAATGATCGTCACCGCAATGATCACATTGTTGATGCCCGGTCCGAGAATCGCTACGATGCCGATCGCGAGCAGCAGCCAGGGAAAGGCAAGCAGGATATCGACGCATCGCATCGTGATCTGATCGGTGACACCGCCGTAGTAGCCCGCCAAGAGCCCCGTCGTTCCGCCGAGAATCAGCGCAACTCGCAACCGGAATCAGACCCACCCGTAGCGCCACTCGCTTCCATAAATGACACGGCTCAGCGTATCTCGGCCGAACTCGTCGGTGCCCATGAGATGAGCCCGGCTCGGCGCCTGAAGCTTGTCGATGAACGATTGGTCGGTTGGTGAGTGCGGGGCCAGAAAGGACGCAAACACCACGATCAGGAGCAAAAATAAGATCACGATCAGCCCGGCGACAGCGGCCTTATCCCGTTTGAGCCGGCGAAATGCGTCTTTCCACAGTCCGGTTTGTGGGCGGTTCAAGGGTTCGAACGCCGCCGTACCTTTGCCGATGCTCTGGTCGACAGTGATAGGTCGTTCGGTTCTCACCTGGTCTTCCGATGCCATGGCGCCTCCGTCATCCATAGTGTATTCGCGGATCGAGGAAGGCATAGATGAGGTCGACCATGAGATTGATCAAGACGAAAAGCACGGCCACAATCAACACGGTTGCCTGAATGACCGGGTAGTCCCGAGCGCCAATCGCGGTAACGACATAGCGGCCAACGCCGGGTCGCGCGAACACCGTTTCGGTCAAAAACGCGCCGGAGAGCAGACCGCCAAACTGCAAACCGATGACGGTCACCACCGGGATCAGCGCATTCTTGAGCGCATGCCTGACGATGACGGACTGCTCGGCGAGTCCCTTGGCGCGGGCGGTGCGCAAATAGTCGTGTCCCAGCACTTCAAGCATCGATGAGCGAGTCATCCGAGCGATGATCGCCATCGGGATCGTCGAGAGCACGATCGCCGGCAGCAAGAGATGATGCAGGCTGGAGTGAAACGCCGGCCAATTTCCAGTCAGGATGCTGTCGGTGACATAGCCGTAGGTGATGTGATGCAGCGTAATCTTGCTATCCATGATCCCGGCGATCGGGAAGAGACCGAGGCGAAAACTGAGCAGATAGATGGCAATGATTCCTGACCAGTAGACCGGCGTGCTGATTCCGATCAGCGCGAAGATCATCGAGCCGTAATCGGCGACCAGTGTTGCGACGTGTGGCCGCGATGACGCCGAGGGGAATGCCGACGACCAGGGCGATCATAAGGGCGGCGATACTGCAGCTCGATCGTCGCCCCGAAGAACTGCCGAAGTTCGTGCCGAACCGGTTGATGGGTTCGCAACGACCGCCCAAAATCGAGTGTCACCGCCGACTTTATGAAATAGGCGTATTGGACCGGCAAAGGACGATCCAATCCGTATCCCTCGCGGATCACATCAATCTGCTCGGGGGTCGCTTTGTCTCCGGCCAGGGCGATGGCGGGATCACCCGGAATGGCCTTGAGCAGGATGAAGACGAGCGTGAGGATGCCGATCAACGTCGGGATGACCAGCACCAGGCGGCGAATCACGTAGCGAAGCACGGTCGCTCCTCGGGATTGCAGTAGCGCAAGGACAGTCGCGCAACCGGCCCATGAGCATCTCTTGCATGAACGGCTATCTCACCGTCCATCGATGGACCGGTGAGATAGCAGCAGAATGCTGCTCGCGAGCCGATCCGGGTCAGGCCTTTGAAACCGCGGAGAGATAGTAGATGTAGGTCGGTTGCAAGTCAGATTGCTGACGTTCGTCCGGGCAACGACCTGGTGCTTCTGATAGCCGAGGAATGCCCAGGGGGCGTCGTCGACGATCTGTCTGCTCGGCCTGATGATAGAGCGGATGCGCTCCTCCTGATCGGTCACCTCTTGCGCCTGTTCGAGCAGCTTTTCGACATCCGGGTTGTCGTACCAGCTCGTATTGGAGCCGCCCTCGTTCGGTTTCCCGAGCAATGCATAGAGGAAGTTGTCCGGATCGCCGTTGTCGCCCATCCAGCCACTGAGCGAAACCTGGAACATGTTGGCGCGGCGGTCGGCCCGGTACTGCGTCCACTCTTCGGTCTGGATTTCCGCCTCGACGCCGACCTGTCTTCCAGTACTCCTGGATCGCGGTGCCGAGTCGGTCGGCGGCCGGGTTGTAACCGCGCGGAATTGTGTAGACCATCAAGGTGAATTTGAGCGGATTGCTGTCGCCGTATCCGGCGGTTGTCAGCAGTTCCTTCGCCTTGTCGAGGTCGAACGGGTACCCCTTGAGATCGGGGTTGTACGCCCAGTCGCTTGGAGGGAGCACGCCGCCGGCGGGAACCATACCGCCGGCGTACAGACCCTGCGACAGCTCTTCCTTGTTGACGGCGTAGTTCAGTGCCTGGCGGACTTCCTTGCTCGTGAAGGGATCTTTGGTGACGTTGAACTCGACGTAGTTGGTGTTCAGGCCGGCGACTTCGAGGACCTGCAGATCGCTATTGTCCTGCGCCTTATTGACATCGTCCGGTGTGAGGAAGATGGCGACATCGATCTCGCCCGATTCCACTTGCTGGAGACGAATCGAGCTTTCAGGCGCGATCTTGAGAATCACCTTTTCGACCGCAGGCGCGCCGAGGAAATAGTTCGGATTGGCCGTCAGGCTGATCTGGCTGTCGCGAACCCAATCGTCGGGACTGGCGAGCGAGAACGCACCGGTTCCTGAGGGGTTGACGCTTACATCGAGTCCGTATTTCTCGATCGCAGTCGGACTGACGATGCCGAAGATTGGAATCGCCAGGTTCGCAAGGAGCGGTGAATAGGGTTTCGGCAGCTTGAAGACGACCGTCGCGTCGTCCACTTTCTCGACGCTGTCGACCAGCGAGGTCAAGAATCCCTCCATATACGGCATGGCCTGGTGGCATCGTACTGCGAGCCCGGAGCGCCTTCCTTGATCGAGTTGTACCAGGTGATGACCGCATCGGCGTTGAATGCCGCGCCGTCGTGGAATGTCACACCTTGGCGCAGGTGGAATGTATAGGTAAGACCGTCTTCGGAGATCTCCCAGGATTCGGCCAGCCCGGGCCGAATCGTCGCCGCGCCGAGATCGTAGAGCACGAGGCAGTCATAGACATTCGCACATGCGAAGTAGGCTTCCTGGGTATTGATCTGGCGTGGATCGAGGTGGTCTGCATCGGTGCCAATTCCGAAGGTTAATGTGGTCGTGTCCTGATTTCGACCCTGGATCACGCCTGAACGAGCGCCGCCGCTAGCCAACGCTCCAAGGGGCAAGCCTGATGCCGCCATTGTCAGCCCGCCGGCAACAATGCTGCCGCGCTTGAGCAATTCACGTCGATTCAGTTGATCAGCCATTGAGGTTGGCTGACGTCGCCTTGTCATCACGCATCTCCTTCGTCTACACGGTCGGGTTTCTCCAGATGGATCATCGCCGGGTGAAGGAAGATAGAAATTCAACGACCCATTGGCTGCTCAATCGTTCGATCCATTTGCGTTCAACGCCTGCGCCCGGTCTTCTGATTCTAGCATTACCTCATTACTGACATAAGGCCATGACGCACTATTTTCGAGATACATATATATGCGATGTCGCTTTTGTTATGTCTCTTCAGGCGATGATAGTGAATGAATTGATCTCTTCAATGGGAAGCGCGCGGTGCTCCAGCACTCAATAGACAGGACAATGGTTACGAATCTCTCGCATTTTCCGGAGTTTCGCCGGCTCCGGTATTCGCCCACATGGAAGAACGCAATCAGTTCAGTGAACCTTGATTTTTGAGACTGAGTATCACTCCGCGCGTCTACATGGTGATCAATCGGAGAAGCCTGTAACGAACCCGCGGAGTTATTGATGGCGGTACCATCAATCATAATCTTTGGCGTTCCGCGATCGATTTTGCGATCACGGGGCCGACTTCTGCGGGCAGTAACGCTGGTCGTTGTAACATGCGAGAACAAGGCAGTTTCCACCGCGCCATGCTGCCAAAGGAGAACGGCCAGTGAGCAGTGACGTTGTCGCTACAGGATGCTCTTGCGGAGCGCTTGCGAGCGGTTGTTGTAGCGAGATAGTCGCAGGCTAGCTGAGGAAGGCGTACGCAACGTGACGTCATTTCGGTATCGATATGCAACCCGCTTGAATTCCTTTCTCGACTCGGGCGGCCCGTTGAGCGCATTGCGGCGTATCGCCGCCATTCCCGGCATCTCCGCTGTGGAGTTCAATTATCCGGAACATGTCGCGGGCGGCGATGCGTCCGCGTTTGTCGTGGAGGCGCGCAGTTTGGGGATCGAGGTTTCAGCGGTGAACCTTCGGTTCGATCCTCGCGAGTTTCGGCTCGGCGCATTCACCAATCCCGATGCTCGCCTGCGGAACCATGCGCTCGCGATCGCCCGCGAGGCGGTCGACGCGGCGGCGGCGGCGGAGATTCCGCATGTGATTCTCTGGATGGGGCCTGATGGATTTGATTATCCCTTTCAAGCCGATTACGCGAAACTCTGGCAGTGGGAGATCGATGGATTTCGCGACATCGCGAGCCGGCGGCCTCAGGTGCGCGTCAGTGTGGAGTACAAGCCAAGCGATCCGAGGAAATGCTCCTTGATCCGTTCGATGGGGGAATCAATGCTGGCCGTAAATGAGGTCAATCTGCCCAATTTCGGAGCGACACTCGATTTTTGTCACAGCCTGATGGCGGGTGAAGCTCCCGCGATGGCGGCGGCACTGGCATTGCGGGACCAACGATTGTTTGGACTCCATCTCAATGACGGCTACGGTCCAGCGGACGATGGCTTAATGGTCGGCAGCGTGCATTTCCAGCAAACGCTCGAATTGCTCTGGACGCTGCGTCGCTGCGCCTATCAAGGCACGATCTACTTTGATACCTTTCCGGATCGACTCGATCCCGCTGCCGAATGCGCTGCCAATATTGCCGAAGTCGAACGTATGGAGCGCATCCTCGACCGTCTCCCCGAAGACGAGCTCCAGTCGGCTCAGACCAATCAAGACGCGGCCGCGGCGACAGCGCTGATCCGTGCAGCGACTGCGGAATGAGCGGATCGGCAGTGGTTATTGGCAGCCTTCATATGGACCTCATCGCCCAGGCCGATCGCTTTCCGGGTCGAGGCGAGTCGGTGACCGGCGGATCGTTTGCGATGACCCCGGGCGGAAAGGCAGGCAACCAGGCGATTCAGCTGGCGTTGTGCGGTGTGGAGACGACGCTGATCTCTCGAGTCGGCGACGACCAGTTCGGCAGGGAATTGCGCGCGGCGATCTCGAAAAAGGGCGTCCAGGTCGATCGCATCGCCATCGATCCCTTCGCGCCAACTGGCGCGAGTGCGGTGCTCGCAGCGGAGGGTGACTACGCGTCGATTATCGCGCCGGGCGCCGCCAACACCCTTACCCGTGCTGACCTTGAATCGGCGAGAGCGGAGCTGGAACGAGCCGATCTGGTTATTCTGCAATGGGAGCTCGATCCTGTGTTCACGTCCGAGGCCATTGCGTTCTGCGCCGAGCTTGGCAAAACCATCATGTTCAATGCTTCACCAGCTCCAACCAATCAGGCTGCATTCTCCATCCTGCCCCGGGGTGCGATTGACTGGCTGATCGTGAATCATGCCGAGGCTCGTGCCCTTGCCGCATGCGAGGTTCATGAGGTGTCCGACGCCATTCGCTCAGCCGGAATCATCCAGCAAACGTTCGGCGTCGCCAATATCGTCGTCACGATGGGAGGCAAGGGCTCCGTTTGGCGCGGGATGAGCGAAACCATCGTTCAACCGGCGTTTCCGGCCGACGTCGTCGACACGGTCGGGGCCGGCGACGCCTTTCTCGGAAGCCTTGCCGCTGCCTTGATCAACGGACTTGCGAGCAACGATGCACTGCGCCGCGCGAGCGCCGCTGGAGCGATTGCCGTATGTCGCAGCGGCGCTTACGAAGCCTTGCCCACCGCCGAAGATATAGACCGCTTGCTCGACGACCGGTGACGTGCTTAGCGGCTCAGTGCTGCCTTCAACGCGCGAGCCGTTTGGGCAGTGGCGTCGCGAGTGGCGTTTGTCTCCGCCAGGGCGTTGAGCATCATGAAATCGTGGAAGACGCCCTTCGTAGCGGACGGTCGTCACATCGACGCCTGCCTGGCGAAGCTTGCGGCCGTAGGCCTCGCCCTCGTCGTCGCAACACATCCGCTTCGTCGGTGATCACCAATGCCGGCGGCAAACCGCGCAGCTGCTCCAGCGTTGCCTGCAGCGGCGAGGCGGTCACCTCGGAGCGCATCGAAGCATCGGGGAGATAGGCATCCCAGAACCATTGCATCGCCTTGCGGGTCAGCCAGGGACCTTCGGCGAACTGCTCGTAGGTTGCTGTCGTCAAAGTCGGCGTTGGTGACAGGATAGAGGAGCGCCTGGTATCGAATCGCGGGACCGCCACGCTCTTTAGCCATCAGGTCACCGCGGCGGTCATGTTGCCGCCGACGCTGTCACCGGCGACGGCCAGCCGGCCGCCATCGAGCCCTAGTTCGGCCCCATGCTTCGCGACCCATTGCACCGTGGCGTACACCTGCTCAATGGCTATCGGATAGCGGGCTTCCGGCGAACGCGGGTAAGTTCACGAAGACGAACGCCGCGTCGGTCTGCACGGTCAGATCGCGCACCAACCGCTCGTGGGTGGCGAAGTTTCCGAGCACCCAGCCGCCGCCATGCGTGTAGACGACCGCGGGCAGGCTGCCATTGTGTCCCACTGGCTTGCACAACGGTGACCGAGATCGTGCCGCTCGGCCCGCCCGGAATGGTGTGCTCCTCGATCTCGGCATCGCGCCATGGCGACGTCGCCGGCCTGCGCCTGGTCGAGCACGGCGCGCGCCTCCTCGGGGGAAAGCGTGTAAAGCGGAGGTCCGCCGCCTGCGGCCAGGGCATCGGCCAGAGCCTGGGCGGCTGGCTCCAGCACGACGGTGGGAACCGTATCGGGACGAACGTTTGTTGCATTCATGTACATGCACCTCTTGCATGATGGGTCGGAGCGGCGACCAATCGCGCGCGCATCGGGATGAATCGAGACGCTGGAGTGCGGCAACTACCTGGATGACGGCGGTGCTGAGCCAATCCTCATACCGGATCGTGCCGAGTTGTGCCCCGTTGAGCGGGACGAGCGAGTGCTCGCTCGGAACCGAGCCGAAGTAGATGGCGTGCGGATCGGCAACCACCTGGCGAGGATCGTGCCGCATCTGTCAGGCGTTTCTGGATGACCTCGTCGAACCGGAGCTTCTCGGGACCGGCGATTTCCACGCGCCCGTTCAGCGGAGGATTCGCCGCGACCTTGGCGACCGCCCGCGCGACGTCGTCGGCGGCCATCGGTTGAAACGCCACGGGCGCCATATGGACCTCGTTGCCGGTGGTCGCGGAGTCCGCGATCCCATCGATGAACTCGAAGAACTGCGTCGAGCGCACGATCGAGTACGGGATCGGTCCCGATTCGATCAGCTTCTCCTGCGCGATCTTGGCCTTGAAATAGCCGTTGTCCGGCGACCGATCGATGCCGACGATCGACAGCGCGACGTGATGTCCCACGCCGGCGGCCGTTTCCGCAGCGAGGAGGTTGCGGGTCGAGGTCTCGAAGAACGACAGCACCGCCGCATCTTCGAATGAGGGAGAGTTCGAGACATCGACGACGACCGAAGCGCCCGTGAGAGCATCGGCGAGTCCTTCGCCGGTGATCGTGTTGACCCCAAGCTTCGGGTGACGCCGGCACCGCCTCATGGCCATGCTCGCGGAGATTCTTGACGACCTTCGATCCGATGAGTCCGGTGCCGCCGATAACGACGATCTTCATGGCTTTCACCTTTCTGGTCGTGATGACCAATTCGATTGACGATCTTTCGGAACGGGTGGAACGCTCGGGCTGGCTTCGAAGTCCTTCTTCAGCTCTTGCCTGCCCGAGTCAGTGACCTTCAGGAGACTGCGTTGATGGCAGTCATGATCACGTCGGCCACTGCCTGGGGCTGGGAGATCATCACCACGTGCGACGCCTCGACCTCGATGGCCTGCTTCGCGCCGGCGCGTTCGGCCATGAAGACCTGGACCGCTGCAGGAATGTTCTTGTCGTTCTCTCCGTAAATGAACCAGGACGGGATCGTCTTCCATGCCGGATCGCCGGATCGCCTCCGCCAGCGCGGCATCGGTGACCGGACGCTGGGTGGCAGCCATGAGCGCGGAGTCACCCTCTGGCACAGTCCGCGGCGAACTGCGTCCAGAACACATCCTTCTGAATGTAGAGACTCGTTGCCGCCGCCGGTCCAGTGGGAAGCGGTGTGAGCGCTGAACCGAGTGTGCTGCCCGGAAAACGACCTGAGAGATCGACGGCGCTTTCTCCGGTCGTCGGGGGCAAAGCCAGCCACAAACACCAGGGCTTTCACATTGCTGTTTCCAGTGGCCGCGTTGGTGATCACGCTTCCCCCGTAGGAGTGACCGACGAGGACGATCGGGCCCGGGATCCCGGAGAGGACGTTGGCGACGTAGTCGGCGTCGATTGTCAGGCTCCGTAGCGGATTCGCGGCCGCGACAACCGGGTAGCCTTGCTCCAGCAAAGCAGGGATAACCCCGTTCCAGCTCGACGAATCGGCAAAGGCGCCATGCACAAGCACGACGGTCGGCACGGCGGCGGCGGTGGGAGTGGATTCAGTCATGTTCGTTCCTTCCTTAGGAGTTGTGATGGACGATGGGATAGTTGGCGAGGCGCCTCTTGCGGCGATCGGAAACGCTCCGAATTGCGAGGCGGCAAGTGCTGCGGCCGCGCCTGCTCCGGCGAGGCGACCGATCGCGGATCGCCGCGACAGGTACGCGTCCGGCATTGCGACGGATGCGAATCGATTCATGCTGTTCCCCTTTCTGCGAAGACCTGCCGGCTCGAGCGCGTTCCCGAGGGCATGCATTGATCTTGCGCCCCAGGGCAGGTGGGCACATCGAGGAAACTCCCCGATTGGAGGGGTGAATCTGGAGGAGGATACGCTGAGGAGAATTCCTCAGTTGTTTGAGGACGAACCTCAGTCGAGGTTGTTGCGGACGGCGAAAACTGCTGCTGCCGTACGAGAGTCGACGCCAATCTTCTGCATCGCATGCTGGACATGGTTGCCGGCGGTGCGTTCGCTGATTGACAGCGATTCGGCGATCGCTCGATCGCTCAGTCCCTCGGCCAGGAGGCCAAGGACCTCGATCTCGCGGGCAGTAAGCCCCAGCGCCGCCACGGATGGCGGCTCTTCGACTGCGTGTGTCCGAGATGCCCCGACCCGATCGGTTACCACTTCTGTTAATGCATTCGAATGCACCAGGTCGTGGTCGTCTGCCGGCAAGATCGGCGGCTACCGAAAGCGCCTCAGCGGTGGCTTCCGCAAGGCTCATGGCCCGGCCTGCATCCCAGGCATTGTTGAACTCTGCGGTTGACACCCTTGATCTAAGTGAGGCGACTTCGGTTTCGGGATTACGATCGGGTGATGGAGTGGCCCCGATTGCGCTGAACATCGCGGTACAACTCCCAAGTAGGCGGATCGCCGAGTTGACGCGTCCACGAATCATGGCGCACCCCGCGATTTCCTCAAGGCATTGCGCAATGCCTACTTGATTGCCCATCGGAAGAAACAGATCGAGTGCCTCGGCGTATCGAGCGGCGGCGCTCCCGATGTCTCCGGTAGCGACGTCGACGTCCCCAAGATGCGCGGCGAGGTAGGCAAGCTGGCGACGATCGCCATTTTCCTGAGCCAGCGCACGGGCTTCCATAAGCCTATCGATCGCGCGGATGTAGTCTCCCTGGAGTCGAGCCACGACGCCAAGCTCGGTCAATGGCCGCGCCGCGCCCGGCGCTGTCGCCGATCGTGGCGGATAACGCCTGACACTCCTCAAACAATGTCGTCGCTCGCGCCAGATCCCCATCGTCGCAGGCGCCCTTCCCCAACTCGAGAAGAACTTCGATGATGCTCGATTGATCTCCGTTGTCGCGGAGATGCGCGAGGGCTTCCTCGTAATAAGCGTTGCCTGTCGCGTGATCGCCCTGGACCCAGGCGACCATCCCGAGGTGCGTAAGCACGTGGCCTATACCCCATCGATCGTCGATGGCTCGAAACGTGGCAAGGCTTTCGATCCCCAACATTTGCGCCCCGGCATAGTCGTCTCGATAGCGTGCCACGGTCGCCAGACAAAAAAGGGATCGGGCGATCCCCCGTTGGTCGCCGAGTTGTTGCCAGCCCGCCAGTGAGGCATTGCTCAGCCGAATTGCCTGATCGTAGTCTCCCTGGAGCATCGCAAGCACGCCTGCACCGATGAGCACGCTGCATCCTGACGCATATGACGCCGGGCTGGGTGTGCAGGCGAGAATCGTTGTGAGTTGCGACCGGCCCTCACTCAGGTACCCCCTGCGCTGCCAGAACCGCCAGAGCGACGCGCCCAGCCGCAATGCAGTTTCGACGTCGACCTGGTTCAGGGACCAGTGCAACGCGGCGCGAAAGTTGTTCCTCTCGCGATCCAGTCGATCGAGCCACTCGATCAGGCCGGCGCCCCACAACGCGGGCTCGGCCTCTTCCGCAAGAGCCACGCACCATACGGCATGAGCGTGTCGAACTGCTTCCGCCTCGCCGCTTGTCGTCAACTGCTCCCAACCGAACTCCCGAATTGTCTCCAGCATCTGGTATCGCGGCACGCCATCGCGCCCAGCTCGCTGTCGGAGCAGACTGTGTTCGATCAAGGAGGTGATTCCATCCAGGAGGTACGGGGAGAGCGGGGCAGGGCTATTGCGCCGTTCGTGGTCAACTCCCCCTCCGGTGGCCCTCGCGGCCTCAAGCGTGAACCCGCCAACGAACACCGCGAGGCGGCGGAACAGCGCCTGCTCAGCTTCGTCGAGGAGGTCGTAGCTCCAGCCGATCGTGTCGCGCATCGTCTGCTGGCGCAAGGGGAGATCCCGGGCGCCGCCGCTGAGCAGCGGTAACCGCTGCTCCAGGTGTTGCAAGATCGCCGCCGGGGGCAGCGCCTTGATGCGCGCTGCGGCCAGCTCGATCGCGAGCGGGAGGCCATCAAGCCGACGTACGATTTCCGCAATTGCCGGGATTGTCTCGGCGCTCAGTCTGAAATCAGGCTGGATATCCCGGGCCCGCTCGACGAAGAGCCGGATCGCACCGGACACCTCGGAATCCTTGTCCCACGTCGTTCCCTCAATGGAAAGCGGATCGACAGGAAACTCGCGTTCTCCGGAGACTCGCAGTCTGATCCGGCTGGTGATGAGCAGCATCACCTCGGGGCAGGCGTCCAGAAGCTTGAGCAACTGTGGCGCCGCAGTGACGACCTGCTCGACGTTATCGAGAACCAGGAGCAGGCGGCTGCTGGCCAGGGCATCGATTAAACGATCTTGCAGCGACTCGGCGCCGAAGTCGCGCAGCCTGAAAGAACGTGCAATCGTACTCAAGACGAGATTTGGGTTGTCGACCGGTGAGAGGTCAACAAAGACCACGCCATCCCGATAATCGTTGGCGATCTCAGCGGCCGCCGCGATCGCCAAACGAGTCTTGCCGACTCCGCCGGGACCGGTCAGGGTCAGCAGGCGGACAGTGGGATCGCGCAACAGAGAGACAACCGCGTTCAACTCCTGATCTCTTGCAATCAAAGAAGTGAGCGGACGCGGGAGCGGAGTGCCAGTGCTGGCTCTCATAGCCGGCGCGGGTGACGTGAACTGCTTCATGTCTTCTGGGTTGCCCATTGGCAGGGGCGAGGTCGTCATCGGGCGGACTCTCGTGTCAGGCAAATGGGACATATTCGCAGCATCGCCGAGCGATTCTGTCCTGTCAACCACCGGCACGCCGAATTGTTGAGTCCGCCGAAACGTTTTCGCGCAACCGGGACTGATCGAATAACCTGGTGCTGGGTCAGACATGACTCTGCACCAGGTCATCGATTCTGGCCGCTAGTTCGTGTCGCTCGATGACACCGCGGGTTGAACGGAAATCGTGCCTCGCATACCGGCCGCGTAGTGACCCGGCACGTGGCAGCCCATGATCAAGTCGCCAGTTTCATCGAAGGTGTAGACCAGGGTCACCGTCGAGAACGCAGGCACGTCGATCGCAAATGGCTTCGCACCCATGTCGGTCATAGATTCAGTTCCGGCAGCCATCTCTCGGTCGTGCTCGGCTTGAACGGCCTCATCGCCGATCACGAATTCGTGCGGGATCGCGGTGTCGTTGGTCACCACGAAGGCCACCGTCTCACCCACGGTCACGTCGATCGCGTCAGGCGAAAAGCGGAACTGACTGTCAACAAGAATCGGGACTGTCCGATCGGGCAGAGCGATCTCCGCCGATGACGCCTGATTGGATGCCATGACCATTGCGGTGTTGTTTTCATCCGGCGCGTACGCGATCGCCAGCGCGCCAATTGCAATCGCGACGGCTCCAATTCCGACCAGATAGCCCACGTCCGCAATAGCGCCGTCGCAGCGGTGGCCGCAGAATCTCGATAGCCACCGAAGGGCGCTTGAATCCGCGCAGGCGCAAGGCATTGGTCACCACACTGACACTGCTCATCGCCATCGCCGCTGCGGCGAGCACGGGACTCATCAACGTCCCGGTGATCGGATAGAGCGCGCCCATCGCCACCGGGATCAGCACAATGTTGTAACCAAGTCTCCTCCGTCATCCTTCTGAGTCTCTACGATGACCCACTGACCCGAGCCTACGCCATCGCGGCCGGTGCAACCGCCGTGGTCAGCAAACATGACTCGGACGACCTGCTCATCGCGGCGATCCGTTCCGCAGCCTCCTCGTCCGCTGCCACCGCCTGCGATTGATGACAACGTCGCCAACGCACTCGAAGAGCCCTGAAATCCGCTTTCGAGGCGTTCGCTGACCAACTCAGGCATCGCGACCGGCTACATCAATCCGGACGGCCTGCCTCATCTCTCCGTCACATTCTTTCGTCGCGTCTCGTCCAATGACTAAGCCCGCCAGATGCGGGCAGCGGATGGGGATGCGATGCAGCGCCCCATATTCAATGGAGAAGAGGAATCTGCGATGCACGTATCTCTTGCCGGGGCAAGCGGCCCCCGGCTCGTCGCTCGCCATCTGGAGACGGTAGCGACATCACGCGATCCTTCGACAGAGCTTCGCTCACCCCCCACTCCCGGGATCGAGGGCGACTCACCGGCCAGCGCTGCAGCCGCGACGAATATCCTCGCGACCGCGGCACAGGCCAATTCCCGGGCTGACCCGTCGAGTGCGGCAAGTATGCCGACCGCGCTGGTCGCCCCGGCGCGCCGGGGCGACCAGCGCGCGGGCGACGGTCCAACGGCCGCCGCCAACTGGGGGCTGGGCCTGGTCTACGCGATGCTGGCCTACGAGTGGCTGCTTTCCGGGCTGAACAAGGCTCTCTCCGGCACGTTCCGGGCAGGACTCGCCAACCGGATCCATGGGTCGCTCGTCGATAACCCGCATGGCTGGTACGTCTCGGTCGTAACGCGGGGTGTCCTGCCCCACGTCGGTTTTTTCGCGGCAGCGACGCTGATCGGGGAGCTGCTCGTCGCGGCCGGGTTGATCTGGGGCGCACTGCTCTGGCTGCGACCAGGATGGTTCCCGGATGGCTTCCGCCCATGGCTTGGGATCGGAGTCACCGGCGCCCTGGCCGGGGCGGCGCTGATGGAGCTCAACTACTACCTGTTGGCGGGAGAAGAGTGGCCGTGGCTGAAGACGAACGATCCCTTCAACGTGGGACTAAGCCTCGATGGGCTGGTGCTGCTGATCTCGCTCGCCTTGATTCCCGTGCAACTGGCCGCCGTCCGCGTCGCGTTCGCTCGGGGATCGGCGCTTGCCCCAGATGAAAAAAGGACTCGGTCATGATGCATCTGACGCGCATTCACATGGTCATTGTGGCGGCTCTCGTGACGATCGTCGCCGTCGGATCCTTCTCGGCTGCCGGCATCTTCGGTCAGGACGCGACGCCGTCGCTCGGTCCCAGTCAAACGACGGCGAGCACGGGAACGCCACTTGCCGCTGATTCCGCAAACGGTCCTGTGATCGATCTGGTCGATATTGCCTTCACGCCAAGGAAGTTCACGATTCCGGCCAACACGCCGACGGTGATCACGCTTGTCAACAACGGGGCCGCCGCCCATAACTTCAGCATCGATGAGCTGAATGTCCATTCCGGCGACATGCAGGCGGGTGAGACGAAGACGGTCACCATCGATGCTCCAGCCGGCACATATACCTTTTACTGCTCGATCCCCGGTCATCGCACCGCTGGCATGGTTGGCACCCTGACCGTCACGTAATCCGGTCGCGCTGGCGGGCAAGGCACGCAGCCAAGGTGCTCCAACCGCGTGCTTTCGGTCCTCGCCACCGAGGCTGAATCGAAGTTCCGGCGCGCTAATCGTGCTCATCCTGACAGATCGTCAAGATTCTCGCGGGACACGTCCCGGTCCGCCCAGCGGGCCAGGCGACGGCGCCTCATACCCGAAAGTGAAACGCTCATGAAACAACACACCGTCGTCGCGAACCGGCGACCGGCAACGATCCGCACGGGGAGCGGCGCCACCGCCCGTCTACTCATCCGCCAGCAAAACGGGGGGATCCGTCTTGAAGCGGTCCAAATCGAAAGTCAGCACCCGACCCACGGCTACGGGGAGGTCTATCTCACGCCGGACCAGCTCCTTGAGATCCATGCCCGGCTCACGCAGATCGCCCTCGAGTTCCTACACCAGAATCGATGGGGTGGAGAGGATACGCTCGACCAGTAGCCCCCCGGCCAGCAGCCGGTGCCGCGTCGAGAACATCCATTCTCATTCGACCATATTCGTGAGAGGGGCCGATGTTGGTGCCTGCTCTGAGAGGCGCCGATGCGGGTGCCTGATCCAGGAAGGAGACAATACGCGATGACAAATTACACGTGTCCCGAGTGACTGAAACCACGCTCCGGTTGGCCGTCCGCCGTCTTTGAGCGGGCGGCGCGATATCACCCGATCCCCACAGCCCCAGGCCGAATCGATCGCCGAACCCGTGCCAGCAGTCGCCAAATGAGGGATCCAATTCGCTTTCGTCACGGCTGATCCCCGTGCCTGCCCGTGGCCCGCATGTCCACGATCGGCTTGGCCAAACGTCAACATCCGGTTGGAGACAAACCGCACCAACGAATCCTCATGATGGGAGATTTAGTCGTGTCAAAACTGAGAACCACAGAGAATCACGTAACCATTGAGAACCACGTATCATCGCCCGCCACGCACACGGGGGCGGCAGCAACGAGGGGTACTCAAACGAGTGCCGCCGACGCGGCCCAATCCCCGCACCTCGATGTCTTGCCCGACCGGCCGGCAAGCAACGACGTGAGCGCCGCGTTTGAAACCCTTCGCCGTGACTTCGACGGCGACATCATTGAACCGGGCGATGCGGAGTACGAAACGGCGAGTCGCTCGGTGCTGGCCGCGGGTCATCCGGCCTATGTTCTGCGGCCAGAACATGCCGAGGACGTGCAAGCAGCTGTCTGCTTCGCTTCCAGTGCCGGACTTGTGCTGTCCGTTCGCGGCGGCGGCCATAGCTTTGGGGGCTTCGGCACCAACGACGGCGGCGTCGTGATCGATCTGAGCAGACTCGCGACCGTCGAGATCATCGACGATGAGCGTCACCTCGTGTGGATCAGCGGCGGCGCAACCTGGGGGCAGGTCGCGGCCGCCTTGGAACCGTATGGCCTGGCGATCTCGGCTGGCGACGCCAGGAGCGTTGGCGTCGGTGGATTGACGTTGACCGGCGGCATCGGCTGGAAGGTCAGGAAGTACGGTCTGGCGCTGGACAACGTGGTCGCGGCAGAGGTCGTCACGGCCAACGGAGCGGTTGTGCAGGCAAGCGCGGAGGAGAACCCGGAGTTGTTCTGGGCGCTTCGCGGTGGCGGCGGTAATTTCGGAATCGTGACCGCCTTCGTGTTTGCGGCCCATCCAACGACCGCTGTCTTCTCCGGCAAGATCGCCTTCCCGGCATCGGAGGCAGCCACCGTGCTGCAGGGATGGGCGAATTACCTCCGCACCGCCCCCGACGAGCTTACATCCACGGTGGAATTTGCTAATCCATTCGCCGGCGGCCCCGAAGCGCCGGTCGAGATCTCCGTCGTCTTTGACGGCGATGAGCCGGCGCGCGCGGCCCAGGCTATCGACCCGATCCGCCGGCTCGGCACGGTGATCGCCGACCATATCGCGCTGATCCCCTACGATGACACGCTCGTGGATGGCATGACGCCGCCGCCTGGCTTCCAGATTTTCACCCGAAGCGCCTTTGTCGACACGGACTCGGCGGCCGCGGTCCTTCAGATTCTGGCTGAGGTGGGAGCATCGGAAGGGTCGCCGTTCATCGCCGTTCGCAGCGTCGGCGGTACGGTATCCCGCGTCCCTGCCGGCGCCACAGCCTACGCCCATCGCCAGGCGGAGTTGATGTTCGTGACCACCACCGTGGGTCCAAATCCGGTCGTCGCGGCCGCTCGCCCCGCGCTGGACGCGATCTGGGGGAGACTCGCCCCTCATGTCAACGGCGCCTACGCCAACTTCCTCACGTCTGCCACCGAGGAGGATGTCGCCGCGATCTATCCACCGGCGACCTATCAGCGGCTCGCGGCGGTCAAGCGTCAGTACGACCCCGGCAATCTGTTCGCCCGCAACCACAACATCCGGCCGCAGTAGGCCTGGAAGGAATGCGCCATGGCAGGGCGTTATGAATCCTGAAAGTTGGCGCAAAAGAAATTGACGGTGAGCGAAACGCAGAGCCGGCGGGCGATCCTGAGATCGCCCGCCGGCTCTGTTATGAGATGTGTTCTTCGATCAATCGCCCGGGTTGAACTGGGGCTGTGCCGCCGGTGAGGGATTCGACGAGGGAGCCGGAGCTGGATCACCTTCGATATTCAACTTGGGCATCCACGTCAGCCATTTAGGCAAATACCAGTTGCGATCGCCCAGCAGGGCCATGGTTGCAGGAACCAGAATCGTGCGCACCACGGTCGCGTCGAGGAATATCGCCACCGCCATACCGAAGCCCATTTGCTGGAACGCCACCTGCTTGCCGGTGGCGAAGCTTCCGAACACGACGACCATGATCCCCGCCGCGGCCGTGATGATTTTGGCGGTTGACTGCAGCCCGACCGCGACCGATTCCGTATTGCGCCCGGTTCGATCGAAGTGCTCCCGGATCCGGCTGAGGAGGAAGACGTGGTAATCCATGCTCAGTCCGAAGAGCACGCAGAAGAGAAAGATCGGCACCCACGCTTCGATCGTTGGCGTTTGCTGGAAGCCGAACAGCGAGTGCAGATAGCCCTTCTGAAACACGAGCACCATCAGTCCGTAGGCGGCGCCGACCGAAAGGAGATTCATCACCACGGCTTTGGCGGCGACCACGATCGAGCGGAATGCCAGCAGCAAGAGCAGAAAGCTGAAACCCAGCACGAAGGCGAACACCGTCGGCGTTGAAGCGCTGACGATGTGGTAAGTAGTCGGCGTTATAGGCTGGCTGGCCCGACACATAGACCTTGGCGGCGTTGTTGCGAAAGGCGTTCGGAATCAGGTCGTCGCGAAGATGCCAGACCGTGTCAGTCGCTTCCTGGGATGTGCTATCGACCTTGAGCGGAGTCGAAAGAAGGGTCACGGTCCCCTGGGAGTTGGACGTGAGCGTCACTGGCCCGAACGCAGGATCGGCCGCGAGTTGCAGGAAGAGGTTTTGGATACTGCTCTGAACTGCCGGGTCGTGCGCATCGCCATCGATCACAATTTCAACCGGCGCGACAAGCCCTGCGGAGAAGTTGGTGGCGAGCAGGTGGTAGGCCGTTCTGACGTCACTCGGCGGCTGGGTCTCAATCCCGGCGGAACCCCGGTTGAGATCGAAATAGGGAACGGCGCAGGCGAGCAGGAGTCCGGCGGAAAGAAGGAATTCTGGCTCATCGCGATGGAAACACTGTCATTAAAGACTGGCGAAAACTGATTGATCAATTCGGAGGTTCGATTCGGACGGTGAGTCAGGATGCTGAGTCGTCCGGGCACGCGCTGACAGTCAATTTGGCTGCATTCTCAGATACTGTCCTCATTACTATATCTGGAGAAAAGTCTCCCTCTTTTTAAACTCGTTGAATATATGGAAACAATCATTTTGGAACCGTTAGTCGTTTCTATGTTAAAAGGCATATATATGCGCGGTGCCGCCGCATATGGAAACTATTTCCAGGACGGAACAAAAATTGTGGGCCCGGCTATTGATGAAGCGGCGCAGTGGTTCGAGAAAGCAGACAGGATAGGCCTGATTGCTTGTCCGTCATTGGAGTGCCACCTGGAATTAATGCCAGGCCACCAAGGGTTATATCCAAAATACCTTGATACCTACGATTCGGTTCCGTTTAAGGAAGAGAAGCCAAGGACCGCTTGGGTTTTGGAGTGGCCTAGTTATGCAGTCGAAGAAATATCTACCGCACGAGAAGAGGTCATAAGATCTTTCGGAATGTTTGGTCGGGTAATTGATAGACAGGTCTACCCGAAGTATCGCAATACACTGAATTACTTTGACAAAGCGACGGGATTTACCCAAGTCGAAAAGCCAAAATAACGAATTGTAGGGCCTACGCAAGCGAGTATTGGGAGTCATGCTGTAAGGCGTAGAACATAAACGAATCAAATATCGTTATGGTGCAAATAGCGTCCTGTGGTGACTCGCCGAAAACCTGTGTCCGCATCTCCGAAGATGCGCCGCGATAGCTATCATGCTCCGCCGAATCGGCACGTCGTTCTCTGGCAGGACGAACAAGGTGCCACCGGCGGGAAGCGACTTGGCCAGCTCATGCCAATCATGGTCGAACGGCGGTGCGCTGGCAGGCAGCAGTGCAATGTTATCCAAGTGAATGGACCTTCGAGATTTCATCGGAGAGCGAGGTTTCGCAAACGGCGTCATAAACTGGTCGCCTCCATCACCTTCTTCGCGTTCTTGCGCGTCAGGTGGACGTAGATCTGGGTCGTGTCGAGCGAAGAATGCCCGAGCCATTGTTGGAGCTGGAACGGGAAACCCGGCTTCCGCTTTGAAGGAAGCAAAGGTGTGGCGTAGCGAATGCGGGCTGATCCGCTTGGTGATTCCGGCCAGTTGGCAGTACTTGGCGAGCAGCTTCTGCACCCCGCGCTCGCCCAGTGGCTCCTCGTCGCGATTGAGAAACAGACGTCATCGGTCACTTTTGGTCGCACCACCAGCCAGGACTTGATGGCCTGAGTAGCTTTTTTCTCCAGATCGATCGTGCGGGCGCTCATCCCTTTGCCGGCCCGGACGTGAAGCGTTTTGTTCTCAAAATCCATATCCTCGCAGAGTGAGCGCACACAGCTCGCTGACCCGCACGCCGGTTTGCAGGAAGGTCATCAAAATCGCGAAGTCGCGCGGATTGCTGCCGGCGGCGACCAGCAGGCGGTTATATTCCTCGGGCGTCAGGTAATTGCGCCCGCGCTTTTCGGTTTTCGGCGTGCCGATGCCGTCGACGGGTGAGGCCTGAAGCAGTCCTTCAACCTGGGCAAAGCGAAAGTACTCGCGAATCGCGGCCAGCTTGCGCGCCCGCGACACGCCCGAGAGCTGTCGGTCGGCCAGGTGCCCCAGGTATTCGGTGACATCGATGCGCTCGACATCGTCGGGCGTCTCGATCGTCACATTCGTCTCGCGCAGCCAGGATATGAACTGACCGATGTCGGTCCGGTAGGCGATGATGGTGGCCGCGCTCCGGTTACGTCCAGCGAGGGTGCGCAGATAGAGGTCAAGCGTGGCTTCGAGCGACAGGTGGCGTTTTGATGGGGTTGTGGCCATAGGTGAAGTCCTCCTTGGTGACTCCACGATAGCAACGAGCCTGACCGACGCCTCAAATGCGCAGGCGAGGAAAAACTGGTTCGTATAACGTGGGTCAATTGCCATTATAGCGAACCAATGAATCTGGATATACGGGGAGAATCGGTCGGCTGGTTCGGAGAAGGGGGGTTATAGGAACCATTGCCCGATAAATTCGACAAGATAATTCGTGAAAATTGGCAATATCGTGACCCACGTGAATGAAGATTCACGGGGATTTTCAAACTGACACGGCCAGAGAATGGCTGTTATCTGGAGGAACCCCGTGGATGAAGGTCGAACGCAGCGTCTGCGCGTGCGGCCGTTTGGGGAGCATCGCCGCTCTGCTCCGGTCCCGGGCCGAGATCGGTGCGACGCGCCGATTGAATTCGTCGACGTGCGCCATTGGAGCACTTTACATACGGCCGGGGACAAAGCGGGCGGGGAAGATTCCCCGCCCAGTATGCTCTGTCCTCTCAATGAGCAGTGTGAACTGCCGTACCTCGTGCCTAGGCGTTAGAGGCACAGACCAAAGAGCGAATTCCCGGAGCAGCAGCGGATCGGCCCAACAGGACCGCCGGTCCCTATGCAACAGGTCCCCTGGCACTACGCAGTCACCGGACACTCGCATCCATTGCTCGGATTGCCATCACAGTTGAAGAATCCCGGGGTACAGATAAGACCACAAACTCCTGTCCCTCCCTGACAAATCGGCGTGGAATTGGGACCGGCGATACACACATGCCCACAGGCGCCGCAGTTCTGCACCGTCGTCGTGCTCGTCTCGCAGCCATCGGCCGGATTGCCATTGCAGTTGGCAAATCCAGGATTGCAGGATCCAAGAACACACTGTCCGTTACTGCAAAGGGTCGTGGCGTTGGGCAGCGGTGGGCAGATGACTCCTTCGTCGACAATCCCGTCGCAGTCGTTGTCGAGACCGTCGCACACCTCGGTGCTCGGCTGCGTGGCCTGCCTGGCAGACGGCACCCCGCCCAGGCACTGCGTCGTGCCCGCCTTGCAGACACCCAGCAGACCGTTGTCGCAGGCACGCCGCCGCCGGGAGTCCCATTGTCGACGACCCCGTCGCAGTCGTTGTCAAGTCCGTCACAGGTCTCCACACTTGGTTGTGTGGTCTGTTGACAGACGAGCTCGCCGCCCACGCACGTCATCGTGCCTGCCGCGCAGACGCCAGGCATGCCGGTGTCGCACGGTGCTCCGCCGCCGGGGTTACCATTGTCCACAGCGCCATTGCAGTCATTGTCGAGACCGTCGCAAACTTCGGCAGTCGGCGTCACCTCACCCACACACGGGCCGAAGCCGCTCCCATCAGCAAGACACGTCTGGGTCCCAGCCACACAACTTCCGACACCTGCCGTTCCGGCTGGACCGGAGTAACACGATTGGATTGCGCCGGCCGCGCAGACGGTAACCACCTCCGGAGTGCACTGTCGATTGGTACAGATGCCGGAGCAGCACTGTTTGCCGTTGGTGCAGGAGGAGCCGCCGCCGTAACACTTGGACGGCTTGTCTTGATTGTGGAGCCGCCGCTCCCTTCGAGCCGGTAGCCAGGCCAGTGAGCGTGGCCGCGAGCATGCCGAGCACCCCACGGCGCGAGTGGGATGAAGCGAGGATCCGTGACAGGTCGTCAAAGCGCTTGCCATCCATCGTCTGTGCCTTCCCAGGGGCCGGCGACGCGACACACTGCCCCTCAATTGGATGAGATAGGTTAGGGCGCTGACGCTAGCAAATGGGGTGGACCCCGTCAATAGGAACTTGAGGATGTCGCGTTGAGAGGCACGGTTTAGCGCCGCGAGCAAAGCATCGAAGCTCACCCCGACGCCCGGTGACTTGCAACAGGCGGTCCTGCGCTCGGTCAGAGCGTGCGCAACATCGACCTGAGGACTGCGGAATCCATCGGCCGATCGTGTCTGATACGAACTCGAGGAGAACAGACCACGGCATATCGTGAACCGAATCTCGCCGCGCACAACGGGGGAGCTCACAGCGATCGCTCTACGGTGGTGGTGGGCCAGGTAGCGTTCAAAGAGCTCGTCCAGGGGGGTGATCGTGGTCATCGTCGTCCTCGGGAGTCCTCGGCGAAGCCGTTGTCCAGAGGATGCCATGGCGTGCCTGCCTTTCGTGTGCCGAAGCGGCACGAGAGCAGCAGCCCGTTTTGCACAGGAGCAGCCGCCTCAAATCCGTGCAGGCGGGTGTTCTAAGTGGGGGAAAAGCGCAGCCGCTCAGGCCGTTCTTGTCTCGGTACCCCAGGCAGGGATCGAACCTGCGACCTACCGCTTAGAAGGCGGTTGCTCTATCCACTGAGCTACTGGGGCGTGAAATATCCTGATTATTCCGCGGTTTATTGCCTGCGACTTATTGTCCCTCAAATCCCAGACCAACTGTCACGTTATCGAAAAACCAACCGCCTGTCTTGGGTCAATTATAGTCCACGCGTCAGCAGGTCGAAACGGAAATTGCCGTCTGGAAGTCGCCGTAACCGTGGGACAAGGAGTAGTCGTTGCGTGGAGAAAAATGGATGGTAGCCAACCGAAAGACTTGCACCAGCTGCGAACATGCGGAATCACAATTGTGGAAAGAGTCATCTGACAGAGTAGTTGGGTTTTATCATCCATATCCAAGCTAAAATGTTCAGCCTACCGCAGTTTGAAATTCGCTGGATCGCTCCCTTATCTTCCCATCCTCACAATTACTTTTGAGACATACGCTCTTTTTCAAGTACCGAAATATTTACGTTCAGTCAATCTTGTTTATTCGGCACAACTCAACAGATCACAATTTCTAAATTTCAGCAATAGTACTCAGGTCGGGGCATTGACGTAGTACCATATACCCGCTACTATGAGACGAACACAATATTCTGTTCACATTCTTGGCAGCAGACGCATCTGCAAGATTCGACGGCCCCCTAGTGCCACCCTTTCGCTTGGCGACGGGTAAAGGGACTCTCGTCAAATTCACGAAGGATGTCATCGCAAATCTCACGATGACAGGTTGCTTCCAAGGAGATTCCCGATCCAATTCACATTTCTGCGATCAACAACGAGCAGCAACATCCTGCTGCTGATGGCAACCATCTAACGAGTTCCATTGACAGCGGAATAGTCCATTTGTGCGATGGACAGCTATGCAAACACTGCATGGCAATCGAAAAAACCGCCATTGTCACCGGTCGAGAGGAGGGTCACCAAGAACCGAATTGTGAATAAAAGAGATGGGCACCAACGTTGGCACGGAGCGCCCATCTCTTTTGGATTTGCTGGCAGACTCGAAAGCCTTCCAACCTGAAGAATCTTACCAGTAGTGCAAAATCGGTGCCAATGAAGATTCCGCAGCGAGACAGATCGATGAGAGCTAAGCTCACTTGGTTCAGGATTGTGTCTCCTCACCGGTAATTGGCATCGCGCAGGAAGGCTTTTAGTCGGTCAGCTCACACCACTGCCAGCAGGCAGAAGGATGAGTTGACAATGACTGATGTCGTTCAAAAACCACCTGGGAGTTTCCCGCTCATCGCTGAGCAAACTCCTGCTCCTCAGCGGGAAATGTCGCGTACCGCCGAGGCATTTTCTTCGTACCCCACACGTCGGGCGGAGTCGCTCTGGCTTTCAGTGGTAATCCCGACTCGCAACGAATCGGGAAACATTGAACCGCTCCTGCATCGACTGGCGCCCATCGCAACTGCGCCAAATGTCGAGATCATTTTCGTCGATGACAGTTCAGATGACACTCCGGACGTCATTTCACACGCCGGCGACGACTATCATTGCCCGATCCACTTGCTTCATCGCGAGCCTGAGCACCGCGAAGGCGGACTCGGTGGCGCAGTTCTCGAAGGGCTCCGAGCTGCCCATGGGGAATGGATCGTCGTTATGGACGGCGATCTGCAACATCCTCCCGAAACGATTCCTGATCTCCTGGACGCTGCAGAAGATTTCAATTGCGATCTCGTCGTCGCGAGCCGCTATTGCGAGGATGGCGATTCCGGCAGCTTTGGTCAGATTCGGTCGCTGATCTCACGCGGCTCGACCATCGCCGCGAAACTCCTCTTCCCGCGGCGTCTCCGCAATGTTGACGATCCGATGAGCGGGTTCTTTCTCGTTCGCCGCGATGCGCTAGACCTTGAACAACTTCACCCGAACGGATTCAAGATCCTTCTGGAAATCGTTGGCCGAACGCCCAATTTGCGGATTGCCTCTGTCCCATTCACGTTCGGGGAGCGTTTCGCCGAGGAGAGTAAGGCGTCGGTTCGGGAAGGGTTGCGGTACGTACATCTTCTCTGCGCGCTCCGGTGCGGTCCGCAACTTGAAAAATTCGGCAAATTCGGGCTTGTCGGCATTTCCGGACTGCTAGTGAATTCGCTGCTGCTCGCATTCTGGACCGAAACTATCGGCATCTACTACCTCGCCAGCCTGGTGCTCGCCACCCAGGGATCGTCCCTTTGGAACTTCTTCCTGTCGGAGTTCTGGGTTTTCCGTGGCGCAAAACAGGACGGAAGTACTGTCGGTCGTTGCGTGAAATTTCTGCTGATGAATAGCGCGGCGTTGCTAGCAAGAGGACCAATTGTCTTCGTCCTCACGTCGATCCTTGGATTCAATTACCTGATTTCGAATGTCGCCTCTATGGCGGTGATCCTTGTTCTTCGCTTCGTCGTCGCCGATTCGCTCATCTGGAAAATCTCTCCACCCCAGCCAGTCCAGAAGCCGGCAACGTTGCCATCTCCCGTATCAGAGAGTGAGGTTGCAGCATGAAACAGCACAACGCAAATCCAGTCAACTATGACATTCATGGAATTCTCACCGTCGAATCGGATGTGGCGCTGCCGGAGCTTGAGCCGTTCCGCGCACCGTCAAGTCAGCGAACTCCGGATATCCAGGTCCAGTTCCGGTGTCTCGATGACCCGATTGGACCATCGGCAACACGGACGGTGACGTATAAAGAGCGCCTGGGAAATCGCGGATTCGCCATTCGCATTGAACTCGGTCCGCAAACGCGCATCCTCGCGTCGCCGTTCCTGCGCACCTCTCCCCATGTGCTTTACACAAATGCCGTTGAACCTGTGCTCCGATGGGCGTTTGTTCGGCGCGGATACGCGCTCGTGCATGGCGCGTGCCTGGTGTCCGACGGTCGGGCGTTCATCATCACCGCTCGCACCGATACAGGCAAAACGACCACGATGCTTAAGACACTCGATGCGCATCCAGATTATGCGTTCGTTTCCGATGATCTGACGCTGCTTCAAGAAGATGGATCTGTCTTCACATACCCGAAACCACTGACCATCAGTCGCCATACGCTTCATGCAGTCAACACACCGCTCCTGTCAAGAACTGAACGTTCCACGCTCTTCTTTCAGAGCCGGCTCCACTCGAAGTCCGGCCGTTCATTCGGCTTGCTTCTCACCCAGTTCAATCTCCCGATGGCGACCTTTAACGCCGTCGTTCAGAGAATGGTCCCACCGCCAAAGTATCCAATTCAGCGGCTTATTCCTCACGCGCGTCTTGCGAAGACCGCCAAACTCTCCGGAGTGATCGTGATCGAGCGGGGCGAGCCGTGCGAGTTCCCGCTCAACCATCATGAAGCCGTCTCGACGCTGCTTGCGAATTCAGATGATTCGTATGGTTTCCCCCCGTATGACCAGATCAAGGAGCATCTCTATCTGACGGACGAAGGCGATTTGCGCGACGAAGAGCGGCGAATCGTGGCTTCGGCGCTCGAAGCTCCGCCGACGATTGTCATGCGAAGCCAGGCACGTACCTGGTTCACGCAAATCCCGGGATTCATTCGCACAACGTGCGCTCCGGTTCCGTTCCCTGAACCTCGCGCCGCGATGGCGCTCGATGGAGTCGCTGACTGATGCGGAATCAACTCGTCAGGCTGCCAACGCCATTGGAGTCGCACTGTGCTTGATGTCATGTCGACTCCGAAGGCTGCACATTCCACGGGCGCCGGAATTCTCGAACTCGAGTCCGGTGATCGAAAGATCGAAGCTATTCGCACGCGGAGTTTTGTCACCACGGCCAATGCGGCGCTTGTGCTACTGCTTGGAATTGGCGGCGTGCTTCGCTTCTGGAATATCAACACGCTCGGATACAACAGCGACGAAGTGGTGTACACCGGCCAGGCAGCAGCCCTGGCCGGTGATCCGACGCTCGATAAATACTTTCCGATCTTCCGCGCCCATCCGATGGCATATCAGTACACGCTTTCAATGCTTTTCTCTCTTTTTGGGGTCCATGACATTATCGGACGTTCCCTGTCGGCACTTCTCGGCCTGGTGACAGTCCTGTTCGTCTACCGCATCGGCGCTGATCTCTATGGAACATGGACCGGCATCGTGGCGGCCTCAATCATGGCCGTTATGCCATACCACGTCGTTGTTACGCGGCAAGTGCTTCTTGATGGCCCGCTCACGTTCTGCACGACGCTCACCTTGCTCTTGCTCGTGCGTTACGCACTCACAGAAAAACCCATCTATCTCTTAGGAGTCGGATCCGCGCTTGGATTGACATTTCTCACGAAAGAAACGGGATTCGTCTTTGCAGCGTCGACCTTCACGTTTCTCGCCCTTACGCCGCGAATCAGGCTTCGCTTCTGGACGCTCGCCGGCGCCGCACTCTGCATGATGATCCCAATCGCTATGTTCCCGCTTTCGATTATGTTAGCTGGCCGCAGCGATACGGCCCAGAGCTATCTCGTTTGGCAGCTACTGCGTCCTTCAAATCACGAGTGGTCATTCTTTCTTAAAGTCGTTCCGCCAGCTATCGGGTGGGGAGTCGTCATCGCCGCAATTGCGGGCTTGATCGTGCTGCGCACCAAACGAAGCTGGCGCGAAACGTTGCTCCTTTCCTGGATAGTCGTACCTGCGCTCGTATTCCAGATCTGGTCGGTGAAGGGGTTTCAATACCTCCTTCCCATCGCTCCCGCGGTCGCTATTCTGTGCGCGCGAACGTTGATTGGCTGGCAGCCTGGTTGGACAAAAAGGCTTGGAAGCAAGGCAACGTGGATCAATGTGGCTACAGTCATCATGATCTGCATCTCACTCGGATTCTCTTCGTGGCATGTCGCCGCCATGCAATCGACATCGTCACACTTGGCTGGGGCAGGCGGCATTCCAGGCGTGCGGGAAACGGGGGAGTGGATTGACGCCAACATTCCGGAGAACGCCGTCTTCATGACGATCGGTCCGTCAATGGCGAACATGATCCAGTTCTACGGACATCGACGAGCACTGGGACTATCTGTCAGTACAAATCCGCTAAACAGAAACCCGTCATATCAGCCGCTGGTCAATCCTGACGCGCAACTGCGTTACGGGGACGTTCAATACATCGTCTACGACGCATTTTCAGCCAGTCGCTCCGCATATTTCACCGAGTCCCTGATGAAATATGTCGCGAAGTACCACGCCCGAGAGATCTACTCGTTCACGCTCCCGAACAACGCCAGCGATGAATCGTCGGAACCCGTGAAGCTCATCGTCATTTATGAGGTGCGGCCATGAGGATTGTCATGATTTGCCGACTTTGTCGCCCGCTCTCGCCAATTCTCGTCGGCCTGTTACTGCTTATGGCATGCGGTCACGGCGCGGCGTTCGCAGAGGGCAGCCCCACAACAGCGAGTCCCGATGCCGCGGTACAGATTCCGACGACCACACCGATCAAGCATCTCGTGAGCATCATGCAGTCGAATCACAGCTTCGATTCGCTCTTTGGCACCTATCCCGGCGTTGACGGCATTCCAGCCAATGCCTGCATGCCGGTAGATCCCAATATGAGGGGAGGCGATTGTGTCCCGCCGTTCGCCATGACCAATAACGGCGCCGATTTCGATCACACACATAACACATTCAAGAATCAATATCGTGATGGCGAGAATAATGGCTTCATCTCCTCCTTCAGGCAACGGGGAGAAGATGGAACGCTCGCGATGGGGCATTACACCGAGGCGGATATCCCCTTTTCCTACGCTGCAGCCAACGAATATGTGCTATTCGACCAGTTCTTCACTTCGGCAAGTGCCGGCAGTTTGGCGAACCGGATGTTTTGGGTGACCGGCACACCAGGAAATTCGGATATCAATGACACGGCGATACCCAGTGGAGGATGGGGAGATCTGCCAACGATATTTGACCAACTCCAGCAATCGGGCGTTTCCTGGAAGTTCTACGTCGAGAACTACAATCCGGCAATGACATTCGAGAACCGTGGCGACGGGAGCACCTCCGCGCAAGTGAACTGGGTTCCGCTGCTATCTTTCGGGCGATTTGTCAATGATCCGAACCTTTCATCGCACATCGTCAATTTAGACCAATACTTCATCGATCTGGAAAACAATCAACTCCCCGCAGTCTCGTATGTCGTCACCGTTGGCTCCAGCGGTCACCCGCCAAGCAGCTTGCTGGCGAGCGAGCGAATGCTTAACCGCATGGTCTCGGCGCTCATGATGAGTCCTGCCTGGGACACCTCAGTGATCCAGTGGGCGTATGACGACTGGGGAGGTTGGTATGACCACGTTGCGCCTCCGCAAGTCGACGAATACGGATACGGCTTTCGCACCGCCGCCCAAGTTGTGAGCCCTTTTGCAAAAAAGGGCTACATCGACTCGGAACTTCACGATTTCACATCAATCCTTGCTTTTATCGAAACGAACTGGACGATCCCGCCTCTGTCATCACGGGACGCCGGTGCCGTAAGCATTGCGACTGCCCTCGATTTCAATCAATCCGCCACGAGCTCCGTATCTCCTTTCAATGAGCCAGGAAGCGGAGGCAATCCTCATCCCAAAACGCTCGGGCATCTATCTCACCTATGGCGTTGCCCTTGGATCAGCAGTCATTGTGATCGGATTCACTTTCCTTTCATTGCGGCGTAAGAAAGGAAGGGTGAAATGAGTCAAACGATGTCTGGCATCTTCCATTTTGACCGTCGCTGTCGTCAATTGTGCTTCGCCGTTCTGGTTGCTCTGATGGCATGCGCAACTCCCGTGATCGAGGCTCAAGCTGAGGCAATGTGGTTTACCCCGAAAACCGCGTTGGATCAGGTGAACAGCCCCACGACCCAATCGGTGTCGCCTGGCCGCGCAATTTTAAGTGACGATTTTGAAACATACGGAGACAGTTCGCTCTGGAGTGCGGAATATCCATTTCCAGTGCAATCCGACATCGTCGCAAACGGCTCTTTCGCAGCACGTCTGACCAACTATGGCGGCAATCCCGTCTTTGGGCGGAAAACGCTCGATAAAACATACCCACGATTGTTTGCCCGAATCCGTTTTCAAGTGCTCGCAATCAGCGGGCCTCCGACGATTTTGCTCAATTTTCGGCCTACGCAGACAACATCCACAGTCGCGATTCGAATCGACACGCAGGGAGTTATTTCCTACGAAACAGGAGCGACTGGAATCACATCGTCGAGCTCGGTCAAGGCTGAACCCGATGCCTGGCATGAATTGCAGGTGCTCGTCGATACGACCAGCAACACCGGCAATATGCGTATATGGCTCGACAACGCCGAGTTGACGAGCATGCGACAGAACGCATGGCTCGGCGAGAACAGCATTCATTTGATCGACCTTGGTGACAATTCCGCCGGCTTGCAATCCGATATTGCCTTCGATGATGTCATCGTCAGTGACGAATTCATCTCACCGGACCGCCAGGCCGATCCGGTGGCCGGCACGCTCGTCGTCAACACTTTTCCAGCTTGGGGGCATATTCCATTTGAGCTCGACGGTAAGACGTTCTACTCCGACCCCAACGGAAAAGTCGTCATTCAAGTGGATCGATGGTCCACTGATCTCCGGGCGCGAATCAAAGTTGGGGAATCGTACCAAGACGACGGCTCGCAGGCCTCGTTCACCGGCTGGAAGAACTGGCGTAGCGTTCATTCAACGAATGTCTATGCCGCGTTCCAGATCAGCGAGCCTGTGACGTTCTCATTCGTTGATGCAAATGGTATTCCAGTCGATCCCTCGACTATTGACTCCATTACGATCAAGAGCAACACCGGCCTGATCCAGACATTCAACAGTTCCCAGTTGCAGAAACCGGTGCTCGTCACCACTTCAAGCGTCGCGCTTGGCCCTTCCGGAATGGAAAGCCGAACAGCCCAGTATGTCGTCGATGAGGTGATGATCGGCGGATCGAATGCCGTACACCACGCCCAGCAACGAAGTTCATTCGATGTTTCACGTCAGTGGACGGTTCCACTCCTTTTCTATCGAGTCTCCTTTTCTGCCAGGGATGCCTTCTTTGGATCGACACTGGGAACAGAAATCGTGCTTCGATCATCCGATGGGACTGAACAGCGCGTTGCACTTGATGCCGACGGAAATGTGACGATCGATCGGCTTCCTCGCGGGGAATACACGGTTTCAGTCATGAATGGAGGATATTCACCTCCACGCCCAATCCACGTATCACGCGATCAAGATGTCCAACTTAAAGTCGTCAGCATGATCGACGTCGCCTCACTGATGCTCACGGTAGGCGCGGTAGTTCTTGGCCTGATTCTGATTGGCCGCCCATTCCTGGTAACAAGGCCGATTCGTGCCCTTGTGCATGTGCTTTCGACGATTCGACTTGACTCAGTGAGAGGCATTTTCCGATGATTCGACGGCCCGGGAGTTCTCACCCTCTCTTGAATCGAACGCTCATGTTCTCGCTGTTGATGACGCTCATCCTGCTCATGGTCGCGTTTCCCAGGCAAGCATCCGCGACATCTGCTTCAGCCGCTCAGGCGGATTCCGTGCCAGTCCTGGCGTACTACTACCTCTGGTTCACCCCCAGTTCCTGGAACCGGGCAAAAACGGATCTTCCGGTGCTTGGCCCCTATTCAAGCGATGACCCGGATGTGATGCGCCAGCAAATAAAGTGGGCAAAATCAGCAGGGATCGATGGGTTCATCGTGAGTTGGAAGAACGTGAGCGATTGGACTCCACGTTTGAAGCAGCTCGTCGAGATCGCCGGAGAAGAATCGTTCAAGCTTGCCATTAATTACGAATCACTCGACTTTTACCGGAATCCACTTCCAGTCGATCAAGTAGCGACTGATCTTAGCTATTTCTCGCAGACATTCGCCCAAAATCCTGTTTTCGATCTGTTTGGGAAGCCTGTCGTTATATGGGCGGGAACGTGGAAATACGATCGTTCGGAAATCGCGCAGGTAACGGCTCCCTTGCGCAATGATCTGCAAATCCTTGGTTCCGAGAAGCAGCCCACAACCTACGAAAACATTGCCGATTTCGTCGATGGAGACGCCTACTACTGGTCCTCAGTCGATCCGTCAACATTCCCGGACTATCCTGGCAAGCTGCAAAAAATGGCCGATGCGGTGCATGCCAATGGCGGAATGTGGATCGCACCGGCCGCACCTGGTTTTGACGCGCGTCTGGTGGGAGGTTCAAAAGCTGTTGACCGGCAGGATGGTGCGGTCTACAAAACTGAACTCACCACGGCAATGTCCGCGGATCCAGATGCCATCGGGATCATCAGCTGGAACGAGTTCAGCGAGAACTCGCATATCGAGCCGAGCTGCGCCTTCGATACCACATACCTCTCTATCACCGCCAGTGTCTTTGGGGGCACGTCACCAACGTCGATTCCTGGTTGCAACCAGACGGCATGGAACGATGCGCGAAAGACGAGCACAAGCGCAGTTGCCGATTCTCCAGCCATTCAAAGCCCGATCGCATTCCAGACATTTGATTGGGACTCGAGCGATACGAGTAATCGCAGCGGCATTCGGACCAGCTTTGAGAGCGCCTTATTGCTGTCTCCTCTCGCGATTCTGACGTTTTTCAGTCTGATCATCATCACGTGGAGATCGCTCGCTCGGACAGATCCAACTGCCTCGGATTCGCAAGGCGTCCAATCGGAGAAGGAGAGCTAACCGTGGAGTCGAAGGGGAGAAATATATCGCACATTCGGCGGCGGCGGTGCGGGACGGTGCTGCTCTGTCTTCTTCTCATCGGAATGGCGCTTTCGCAGATTCCGGTAGTGAATCGCCCTGCGCTCGCCGCGGGTACCCCATGTATCAACAATGGGCCAACCGGTGGCACCTATGTCGCGCATGTCTGTTTCACGTCACCGGCCGACGGAGCCGTGCTTGGCGCCTCGCCAGCGACCATTTCGGTCGCCGTCTCGGCGGCATCTGGCACGCTGCCCGTGATCAGCCGCGTCAAGTTTTATTTCACCCTCGCTACGTCGGGCTCGCACTCGGAGATCCTCTCCGACTATGCGAGCCCGTATACGATGCAACTCCCCACCACGCGATGGGTCAAAGGCAATTACCGTCTGGAAGCGACGGTTGAGTTTGCCGATGGATACACCACGACCACGTACGCATTGCTCATGATCACGCTGAGCAACGGGGTCAATGTCGCGCCGCACACAAACGGCTCCTGGGCGCCGAAGACGAGCACCGCGACGACGCTCAACGTGGCCGCCGTCGGTGACGGCGCCGGGGGATTACCGGGCGCGGCCGCCGTCGGCACCCTCGTGAATGGGATGAACCCCGACCTCTTGCTCTATCTCGGCGATGTCTACAATTCCGGACGGTACAGTGAGTTCTACAACTATTACGAGCCAACCCTCGGTGCCCTGAAGAGCAAAACGAATCCCGTGCCCGGCAACCATGAAGGTGGCGACAGCTTCAACGGGTATATGGATTACTGGAACTCGAACGCGCACTACTACAGCTACACATCCGGGAGCTGGCGTTTTATCGCCCTCGACTCCACCTCCCAATACGGGCAGACGGCCGCCGGGACTGCCCAGTACACCTGGCTCAGCCAGCAACTCGCCGCCGCCCCCGCCTCGTCCTGCACCCTCGTCTACTTTCATCACCCTCGCTGGGGGCTTAACAGCACCAACGGGAACAGTTATATGCAGGATATCTGGGCGCTGATGGCGAACAGCGGTGTTGACGTGGTGCTGACCGGGCACGAGCACAATTACCAGCGCTGGTACCCGATGGATGCCAGTGGGCTCGAATCTCCCTCGGGTATGGTCGAGTATGTCGTTGGCACCGGCGGCCACGAGCTGCAGCCGAACGGCGTGAGCGACAGCCGGGTTGCGAAGAGCATCACCCAAGTTGACGGCGCCTTGAAGCTGTCGCTCGCGGCCAGCGGTGGCACCGCTCAGTTCGTCTCCTCCAGTGGATCGGTCCTCGATTCGAGTTCCTTCTCGTGTAACGGTTCGACGCCTCCCCCACCTCCCGTTGATCCCAATGTGCCATTGACACTCTCACCGACTGCCGACGCGTATGTGCAAGCCGCGAATCCGGACACCAACACCGGCTCAACCACCAATCTCCTCGCCGGTACGAGTCCAGCTCAAGTCAGCTATCTCAGGTTCGACGTGCAGGGGCTGACCCAGCCGGTGACGAGCGCAACGCTGCGGTTCTACGTCCGCGATGGCACGAACGACGGCCCGTCTGTCTCGTTGAGCGCCGATACGACCTGGTCCGAATCGGGCATCACCTGGAATAACAAGCCGGCGGCAGGAGCCACGATCGCCAACATTGACTCCGTCGATACGGTGGGCGCCTGGATGGAATACGACGTGACCAGTGCGGTCACCCATGACGGTCGGTACACCTTCGTGCTCACCCCGGAATCGAGCAATGTCCTGAGCGTCAACTCGCGGAACAGCTCGACCAATCCGCCACAACTAGTCATCAATCAAACGACCATTGGTCCACCGACACCGACACCTACAACAACCGCGACCGCGACCGCAACGCCACCGCCAGTCACGACCCTGACATCCGGTGGCTGACGCCTTCGTTGAGCAAGCAAAACCAAACAGGAACAATGGCACCGCGACGGGGTTGCACGCGGATAGCAGCCCGATCGAGACGAGCTACCTCAAGTTCAACGTGCAGGGCATTACCCAGCCGGTGACGAATGTGACGCTGCGTCTCTTCGTGAGTGACGGCACCGACAACGCTCCGGCCGTCACCAAGAGCGCCGACACGTCCTGGTCGGAATCGCTCATCAACTGGAGTAACAAGCCGGCGGCCGGGACAGCGGTCAGTGATGCCGGTGCGGTTGCCAATGGCACCTGGCTCGAATACAACGTCACGACCGCGGTGACCGGAAACGGGCTCGTCACGTTCGTGCTCACCGCGCAATCAGCCGATGTGCTGATCTTCAACGCGCGGGAAAGCGCCACGAACCGTCCGCAGCTCGTCATCACGCAGATGGCGCCGACGCCAACGGTAACCCCGACGGCAACCGCCACAGCAACCGCCACGGCAACCAGCACGCCGGCCGGCCCGCTGACGTTTAACCCGGTCGCCGATGCCTACGTGCAGGAGGCGTCGCCCGATACGAATACCGGCACGGCTAACAACCTCCGCGCCGACACTGGCCCGAACGAGGTCAGCTACCTGAAGTTCAATGTTCAGGGGGTGACGCTCCCCTACGTCACCAATGCCACCCTGCGCCTCTTCGTCCGTGACGGCACGACGAATGGCCCCGCTGTGGCCACGAGTGCCGACACCTCCTGGTCGGAATCGCTCATTACCTGGAACAACAAACCGGCCGTAGGCACGACCGTCAGCGATATCGGCTCCGTGCCGGATATAGGCGTCTGGATCGAGTACAACGTGACCGGCGCAATTACCGGCAATGGTCTCGTCACGCTCGTCCTGGTCGGGCAGTCCGCGGACGCGATGAGCGTCAATTCCCGCAACAACCCCACCGAGATGCCGGAACTGGTGTTGACCCAGGGTACGACGCCCCCCACCGCAACCCCGACCCCGACCGCAACGCCAATCACAACGACGACGGCGACTGCCACGGCTTCAACCACCGCGACGACAACAGCGACGACAACGGCCACCGCGACGACTACGGCCACCGCGACGACAACGGCCACCGCGACGGACACATCCACGGCCACCGCAACGCCGACGGCCACCGCAACACCAACCGCAACGGCGACTCCAACTGCGATGCCGACGCCCACACCGATCCCACCGGTCGCCCTGACCCCGGTTGCTGATGCGTTCATTCAGCAATCGAAGCCCGGCAAGAACTCGGGAACCGGAACGACCATTGAAGCGGATAACAGTCCGAACGAAGTGGCCTTCCTCAAGTTCGATGTGCAGGGCGTGACGCAACCTATCACCAATGTCACGCTTCGTCTCTACGTCACGGACGGAACCGATAACGCACCCGCCGTTGCCAAGGGCACTGACTCGTCATGGTCGGAAACCCTGATCTCCTGGAATCTCCAGCCGGCGATCGGCGCAACGGTCAGTGATGCCGGTGCGGTTGCCAATGGCACCTGGGTCGAATACAACGTCACAGCGGCGGTTACCGGCAACGGGCTCGTCACGCTTGTGCTCCTGCCCCAATCAGCCGATGTGATGGTTGTCAATGCCCGGGAAAGCGCCACCAACCGGCCACAACTCGTCATCACCCAGACGGCGCCGATCCCGACGGTGACGCCCACGCCGGTACCGACGATGACACCGACCCCGGTCCCGACAATGACGCCCACGCCGGTGCCGACGGACACGCCGACCCCGGTCCCGACAATGACGCCCACGCCAGTGCCGACGGACACGCCGACCCCGGTCCCGACGATGACCCCGACGCCGTCGCCGACGGTCGATGCGAGCGTGCCGCTCACGTATCTCCCTGCCGCCGATTCCTCGGTCCAGCAGGCCGCCCCCGATGCGAATACCGGCACGGTCAACAGCCTCCGTGCGGTCACCGCGCCGAACGCGGACGAGGCGGCCTACATCCGGTTCAACGTCCAGGGCGTGCAGCTTCCCTTCATCACTCACGCCACGCTGCGCTTCTACGTGCGGGATGGAAGCGTCAACGGCCCGGCGATCGCGACGAGTTCCGATACGACCTGGGGTGAAACCACGATCACCTGGAACAACAAGCCGGCGGTCGGCGCGACCGTCAGCGATATCGGCGCGATCACAGCCGGTACCTGGGTTGACTACGACGTGACGAGTGCAGTGACGGGCAACGGGCTCATCACTTTTGTGCTGGTGTCGCAGTCAAGCGATCTGACGAGCTACAGCTCATTCAATAACCCCAGCAATCCCGACCAGCGGCCGGTGCTCATCCTGACGCAGGGCAACGAGCCCGCGACCGCGACACCGACCCCGGCGCCGACCGACACGCCGACCCCGGCGCCGACAAACACACCGACGCCGGTGCCGACGGACACGCCGACCCCGACGCCGTCGCCGACGGTCGATGCGAGCGTGCCGCTCACCTATCTCCCTGCCGCCGATTCCTCGGTCCAGCAGGCCGCCCCTGATGCAAACACCGGCACGCTCAACAGTCTCCGGGCCGGCACCGCGGCAGGTGCCAATGAGGCGGCCTACATCCGGTTCAACGTCCAGGGTGTGCAACTCCCCTTCATCACTCACGCCACGCTGCGCTTCTACGTGCGAACCAATGGCGGGAGCCCTGATGGCCCAGCGGTCGCGACGAGCGCCGATACAAGCTGGGGTGAAACCACGATCACCTGGAACAACAAGCCGGCGGTCGGCGCGACCGTCAGCGATATCGGCGCCGTGGCCTCTGGCACCTGGGTTGACTACGACGTAACCAGTGCGGTGACCGGCAACGGCCTCATCACCTTCGTGCTGGTGCCGCAGTCGCCCAACGTGACGAGCTACGGCTCGCGCGATAACCCCACAAACCCGGATCAGCGGCCGGTGCTCATCCTGACGCAGGGCAACGAGCCCGTCACACCGACGCCGACTCCGGCACCGACCGACACGCCGACGCCTGCACCGACCCTGACACCGACACCGACGCCCGTGCCGACGGACACGCCGACGCCGGCGCCGACGAACACGCCAACCCCATCGCCGACCGTCGATGCCAGCGTGCCGGTGACCGTTGTCTCCGCCGCCGACGCCTCGGTACAAGAATCGCTACCCGACACAAATAACGGCTCGATCAACGCCGTCCGTTCGGGCGCCAACCCGAACGAGATCGCCTACATCCGGTTCAACGTCCAGGGTCTGCAGCTGCCCTACGTCACCCAGGCCACCCTGCGCCTCTTCGTGAAGGACGGGAGCGTTGACGGCCCAGCCGTGGCGACGAGCGCGGATACAACCTGGGGTGAGACCACCATTACCTGGAACAACAAGCCCGCCGCCGGCGCGACGGTGAGCGATGTCGGCGCGGTCACGACCGGCACCTGGGTCGACTACGACGTGACCAGTGCCATTACCGGCAATGGGCTTGTCACCCTTGTCCTGGTTTCGCAGTCAAATGACGCGACGAGCTTCGTCTCGCGCAACATCACCACGAACCTTGACCAGCGGCCGATGCTGATCCTCATGCAAGGGAACCAGCCCCCACCGACGCCGACCCCGGTGCCGACCATGACACCGACTCCGGTGCCCACGGACACACCGACACCGGCGCCGACAGACACGCCGACCCCGGTCCCGACGCTAACGCCCACGCCGGTGCCGACGGACACCCCAACCCCGGCGCCGACGATGACCCCGACTCCATCACCGACGGTCGATGCGAGCGTGCCGCTCACCTATCTCCCTGCCGCCGATTCCTCGGTCCAGCAGGCCGCCCCCGATGCGAATACCGGCACGGTCAATAGTCTCCGTGCGGTCACCGCGCCGAACGCGAACGAGACGGCCTACATCCGCTTCAACGTCCAGGGCGTGCAGCTTCCCCTGATCACCCACGCCACCCTCCGGTTCTGGGTGCGGGATGGAAGCGTCAACGGCCCGGCCGTGGCAACGAGTTCCGATACGACCTGGGGTGAAACCACCATCACCTGGAACAACAAGCCCGCCGCCGGCGCGACGGTGAGCGATATCGGCGCGATCACGACCGGCACCTACATCGACTACGACGTGACGAGTGCAGTGACGGGCAACGGGCTCATCACCTTCGTGCTGGTGTCGCAGTCAAGCGATCTGACGAGCTACGGCTCGCGCAACAACACCCAGAACCCGGAACAGCGGCCGCAGCTCATCCTGACGCAAGGCAATCCGACGCCGACGCCAACCGCCACGGCGACACCGACCGTCGTACCGACCACCACGCCAACGACCGTGCCAACCGAGACGCCGACGCCGGTGCCGACGGACACCCCAACGGTTGCACCGACCGACACGCCAACGCCAGTCTCGACCGACACGCCGACAGCTATCCCGACGGACACACCGACGCCTGTCCCGACGGACACGCCAACACCGGTGCCGACACCGACCGACACGCCAACGTCAACGGTCACGCCCACCGTGATCCCCACGGAAACGGCGACGCCGACTCCGACAGCGACCGTTCCACTGACGGAATCTCCAACCGCGACCGCGACCCTGGTACCCCTTCCGGGCGACAGCCTCACGCTGCCAATCCGGGCTGCCTTCTATTACCCGTGGTTCCCGGGGCAGTGGACCTCGCTGGGGGTCTTCCCGCACACCAACTACAACCCGAGCCTCGGTTTTTACAACAGCAGCGATGCGAACGTCATCGCGAACCACATCGCCGCCATGCAGTACGGCAACATCGACGCCGGCATTGTTTCCTGGTGGGGACCGGGCACGACCGAGGACCAGCGGATGCCGCTGCTCCTGGCGGGAGCAGCCGGCACCGGCTTCAAGTGGGCCGCGTACTATGAGGACGAAGGGTTCAGCAATCCGAGCGTCGATACCATTTCGGCCGATCTCCAGTACCTGAACGACCAGTACGCGTCGGATCCGAGCTACCTGCGGGTCGATGGCCGGTTCGTGGTGTTCGTCTATGGAGGCGTTGAGACCTGTGAACTGGCTGCCCGGTGGGTCCAGGCGAATACGGTCAATGCCTACATCGTGCTCAAGGTGTTCCCTGGGTACAAGAGCTGCGCCAGTCAGCCTGATGGCTGGCACGAGTACGCGCCAGCATCGGCCGAGCATCCGCTTCCCGACGCCTTCACGATCAGCCCGGGGTTCAACAAGAATGGCGAAGCGACGCCCCGGCTCGAGCGTGACCCGGCCCGCTGGCAGCAAAATGTGCTCGACATGATCAACTCAGGCGCCGAGTGGCAGCTGATCACCACCTTCAATGAATGGGGCGAGGGCACCTCCGTCGAAAGCGCGGCCGAGTGGGCAACCTCGTCCGGCTACGGCCAGTATCTCGATGTGCTTCATTCCAACGGCACGGCGCCCCCGCCTCCGGTCGTGACGCCGGTACCGACACCGACACCGACCGCCACACCTCCGCCCGGCCCCACCGCCGTGCTCACTGACGACGCGCGGGTCACCGAGGTGTCCCCCACGGCCAACTACGCCACGTCGGCCCTGCTCCAGACTGATGGCGGGATTGATCCCGATGTGACAACCTACCTGAAGTTCACCGTCACCGGACTTGACGGCCCGCCTCAACGTGCGACCGTTCGACTCTTCGTCAGTACCGGCGTCAACTCGGGGTCGGTCAATGGTCCGTCGATCTACCTGTCGACCAACAACGGCTGGAGCGAGGTGACGATCACCTGGAACAACCGCCCGGCGCATAATGGCATCGTGCTCAGCGACCTTGGCGCCGTCACCGCCGGCACATGGGTCGAGCTCGATGTCACCTCGGCCATCACCGGGAACGGCACCTACACCTTCGTGCTCGAAACGCCGTCCAACGATGCGACCGATTTCCAATCGGGCGAGACGACGACTCCGCCGGAGCTGGTCTTCAATGCCGGGACTCCAGTCGCCACAGCAACCGTGACGGCTACGTCAACGGCGACGGCCACGCAAACCGCCACGGCGACAGCGACAGCGACCGAAACGGCGACCGCCACACCGACGCCGACTGAGGCGCCTCCGCCATCGCCTTCACCCGCGCCGACCGACACGCCGGCACCGGTACCCACCGATACACCGACGCCGGTGCCGACGGACACGCCAACACCGGTACCCACGGACACGCCGGTACCGGCGGACACGCCAACAGCTGTGCCGGCGGACACGCCGACGCCGGTGCCAACCGATACACCGATCGACACGCCAACTGACACGCCGACTATCGAGGCCGCCGCGGCGCCGATGCTCGCCAATGCACCGGCTCCGCAGGAGCTAACCGGCACGGTCAGTGGCACGGGAAGCGATGGCCTCAGATGCCGGGCGGCTCCGTCACTCGATGCCGCCGTCATCGCCGTTCTCGCCGAAGGCACGACGGTGCCGGTGCGCGGTCCGGCTGAAGGCGACTGGACGCCGGTGGTTTGCGACGGGCAGGATGGGTACGTGGCGACAACCTATCTGGTGATCGGTGAAGGCGGACTTCCGTCTGACACCCCATCACCGACTCCTGGCGAGGCACCCGCATCCGGACCTGCCGTAGAAACACCAACACCGCCGCCAGCGGATGCTCCTGTCACGGATGCTCCTGTCGTCGCTCCGTATCCCATCGTCGCCTGGAATGACAGCGAGCGATCGGGAACCGCGAACTATGCGTTCGATCAGGATCCGAACACGGTCTGGACCATCTCACCGAGCCTATCGCCGCAGTCAGTTTCACTCTTGGGAGATCTCGGCCAGGTGCTTCCAATTGGACGCATCACGTACTCGCTAAACACAGCCGGAATGCTTCCGCCGTTCGAGGTCTGGCTTTCCGAAGATGGAGTCACCTGGTGGAATGCCGCTCAGGTGAATGGTTGGACACTCGCGTCTGATGTCGACTACGAGATCGATCTCGGTCTCTACGCCCGGTATGTGGCAATCGTCATACCGAACGCCGATCAATCTGGGCTTGCGCAAATCGGAGGAATTCGCGATATCTCGATCTGGCCATCGGACCAGGCGCAAACGCTTGACGTACTGGGACCAGCGGTGACGCCGGTTCCGGTCGTCCAGCCGACCCCGGCCCCAGAACCAACCCAGGCGCCTGACGCTGGTCGCGCCGCCCGTCGTTGAGGATACCGTTGAGCCAACGGTCGTGCCGGACGAGCCGCCAGCAGATGACTCAGCTCTTCCCACTGAGACGCCAGCAGGCGAGAGTGGAGATCTCATTTTGCCTGGTTGGCAAGCACGACTTTAGGGAAGGACGAGCAATGTCACCTGATCGATGCCGGTCGAGATTGCCACGCATTAGAAGTCACGCTGATTGTGAATGGACCCGCCACCGAGCGGTGACCTGCATCAGTATCATGGCGCTCCTCGCAAGCCTCATCTTGTCAATGCCGGCGGCCCACATACGGGCCGCCGGGAATCTCCAGACGAGCAATTGTGTAACGACCAAAACGGACTACTCGGTGACGCTCTGTCTGATCGCACCATCGCCTAACGAGCCGATCAGCAACGATCCAACCATTCAGGCCACCGTAGAGATCGATGATCCAAGCATCCATGTCCTTTCAGTCGTATTCAAGCTCGATAAGCGCAATATACTCTCCGACTTCGATCCGGCGTATGAGTTCGTACTCCCGGTGTCGAACTGGGTCGATGGTCCGCATGTACTTTCAGCGGCGGTGAATCTCAGTGACGACACTCAGTCAAACCTCACGTCGACCACACTCACCTTTCACACCGGTACCAATTCGATCACTGCTCCCAGCACAACATTTGTGCCAACACCCGGGCGACCCGCCGCAGCAGGCGAGCAATTCGTCCTGGCAGCCGTCGGTGATGGGGCGGGTGGGTCGCCTGAATCCGCCGCAGTCACATCGATGATCGACTCATGGAATCCCAATCTCTTCCTGTACCTGGGTGATGTCTACAACGGAGGCACCGTCGCGGAGTTTGAAAACTGGTATGCGCCCGAGACCTACTTCGGGAGATTCAAAAACATCACCGATCCAACGATTGGGAATCACGAATATGGCAGCAGTAATGGTCCGGTCGGATACATGCAATATTGGGGAAATCCGCCCCACTACTACAGCGTTGATACGGCTGGTTGGCATATTGTTTCGCTCGATTCCAATCCAACATTCGATGAGACGGACCCCGATTCTGAACAGATGCAATGGCTGGTGAATGACCTTGAGTCGAATCAACTTGGATGCACTCTGGTCTATTTTCATCATCCCCCGTTCAGCGTTGGACCTCATGGCAATTCGAAAGAACTTACGGATTTGTGGAGGATACTGGTTCAACATCATGTGACCATCGTTCTCACCGGCCACGACCATGAATACGAACGTTGGCAGCCGCTCGATGAGAATGGAAACGTGAGCCCCTCGGGTACAGTTTCACTTGTGGTCGGAACGGGAGGACAAAGCGAATATGGGGCGCAGCGAGACGACGATCGACTCGCCGGACCGGCGCTGATGACGTACGGCGCGCTTCGCATGGGACTCAATCCAGATGGCGCAGATCTTCAATTTATCGAGACGGATGGACACGTCGCGGACAGTTCCGTCGTTTCTTGCGGTTCACCGGATCAGCAAACTGACGGCACTCCGCCGACCGTCCCCGGTTCCCCTGTCGCGACACGCAACGCTGATGGTTCGCTTGCTCTTTCCTGGTCGCCTTCCATCGACGATACCGGGATCGCTGCCTATGACATCTTCCGAAGCGGCGAGCTGGTTGGATCAGTGCCTCCGGCAAGCAACTACTTCGAGCCAAAAAATGAAGGTGATTCCACCTATACGGTCGTTGCCCGTGACGCAACTGGTAACAATTCGGCGGCAAGCGAAGAGGCATCGCCAACAGGTGACACGGACCCTGGGGTCATATTTTCGGATGATTTCTCAAGCGGCTCACTCACTCGTTGGTCCGATGTTAACGATCTGTCTGTCGAGCCGGAATATCGCGGTGGCAAAAATGTCATAGCCCGCGCCCGGGGAAGTTTGAGCCCAACCTACGCACGGACTGACTTTCCGGGATTTCCGCTGAATCAGGACCAGTTCAATTTAAGCGTCACGATTGACTTTTTCATACGGATGCAGGGCGATAATCCCTCAGTGCTTTTTCGCCTGATGGGTCCTGATGATGCCTCTCTTTTCGGGATCTACGTCGGCGCCTCAGGAAAAATTGGTCTGTATGACGATATCAGTCAATCCGGCCTGGACAGCAGCGTCGGCGTTTCTCTCGGAGAATGGCATCAACTTACGGCGAATCTAACCGGTCCACTTCAATCACCGTCGCTCACACTTTCAATAGACGACACGCCAGTCCACGACATCGCTGTTGCGATTGACCTTCGGGATCTCCAGATTGCTGGGATCCAGCTTGGGGATAGTCGGAGCAATCGACTCTACGACATCAGTTTTCGCTCTGTCGTCGTGAGGATCGATCCGTCGCATTCGACGACCAGCCCAATTCGCCTTCTATTGGCCCGAAATTCGCAGACTCCGATCGGAATTCAGTTTCGGACGACCGGTCTCTTGCCCAACGAGGAATTTGCCGATGAAAGGCAAGTCAGTATTGCGCCGAAAGGCCCGATATCTCCGGAAAACTGGTGGAGGGACGGCTTGCGTCGCCACGTATCCGGGCCTGCGGGCCGTGAGCGGGAGGGACCAAGGAGCTACGTAAGTCGATGACTTTTCCACGCAGAGGGATCGATTCCAGCCAGAAATGGGAAGGAGAACGAAGGTGGATAGCTTCAAGAATATGCATCCCGAAACACGAAAAAGTATCGATGAGGGCAATCTGGACCAGCAAGACAGCAACCCCCAATTCTGGGCGGTAATCCCGGCTGGTGGATCTGGAACGCGCCTCTGGCCACTCAGTAGATCGAGAACGCCAAAGTTTTTGCTATCACTCGTCGGAGATCGTCGTTCGCTCATTCAGCAAACAGTCGATAGACTGCGGTTTGTTTGCCAACCGGAACATACGTTGATTATGTGCGGACCACCTCATGCCACGCAGATAGCACATCAGCTCGAGGAGCTTGAGCCCGGTCAAATTCTGATAGAGCCGGAGCCAAAGGGAACATGTTCGGCAATTGCGCTTGCCGCCGCCCTGATCGAGCGGCGGTCGCCAGATGCTGTCATGGGCAGCTTCCCCGCTGATCATGCCGTTTACGACGTGCCAGCTTTCCAGGATGCGCTTCGCACCGCTGTCCAGTCGGCGGCAGAAAACTGGCTGGTCACGATCGGCTGCCGGCCGAGCCGGCCAGAGACTGGTTATGGCTACATCGCGCTGACTGACACGGTGGTTACGAAGACTGAACACGGTATTGCGCTAAAGGCGGATGGTTTCGTCGAAAAACCTGATGTCGAAACTGCGACGAGGTATGTCGCAAGCAACCAGTTTCTCTGGAACTCCGGCATGTTCGTCTGGCGCGTCAGCACGTTCATGGAAGAGCTTCGCCGTTATCAACCTGCGATTGCTGACAGGGTGTCGCAAATAGCTGATGCTTGGGGGACGGCTGATCAATCCTCGATCCTCCACGAAACCTGGCCCTGTTTGCCTGATTTGAGCGTCGATACTGGTCTCATGGAACTTAGCCAGCGCGTTGCAGTCGTGCCCGCGGAAATGGGCTGGTCTGATATCGGCGATTGGCATGGCCTCACGTCACTTCTTGAGCATGATGAATTCGGCAATTGTTCGCGCGGAGATACGATTAATATTGGATCGGTCAACAGCCTTGTCTGGTCCGATACGCAGCGAGTGATCTCAATCATCGGCCTCGACAATATCGTCGTTGTTGACACTCCTGATGCACTCCTCGTGGCCGATCGCACGCAAGCGCAACTCGTTCGCACAACCGTCAAGAAGCTTAAGGAGCAGAATAGGCCGCACCTGTGCTGATTTCGACGTTCAAAATATGTTAACTAGGTACTCGCGATTCATGAATCCGCATGATATCGTCAGAGAAGAAGCGTGCTCAAATGCATTTCGGATCAACGAAAGGAGTCTACATCCGTCATGACGAACGCAAAGACTTCCACGACGTCCGCATTGAGCGTCCAGATCACGCGCCGGAGCGCACTGGCGTCGATTGCCGCTGCAAGCGCAATTCCATTTACTGCAACGATAATCCGAGCACAAAGTGCTGAGGGAACGCCGACTCCGACCGGGGGTGAATCGATCGGAGATGCAGTGACACCCAATTGGCGCTTTACAGTAGTCGATTTTCAAGATCCATATACAGGGAAGCTCACCAAGCCTGAGGGCGTTCCCAATGGAACCCGGATCGTTTCTTCCCAGATTATTCTTACAAACGATTCCGATCAGCCGTTGCAATTCACAATTACAGACATACGCCTTCATGACTCTGAGGGTTTTGAGTATCGAGCTGGAGAAGTTCTTGGCTCGGAGCCTCGAATTGTCAGCCAGAATCTTCCGGATGGGGAGCGATCACGCGGTTGGGTTTGGTTCGCAGTCCCCACTGCCAATAAACCGGCCAGCCTCATTTTTGAGGCACCGCCGCCAATCTTGAGTGTTAAATTGCCATAACACTTGTCGTCGATGTTGGAGACGCTGAGCCGCAACAGAAGGATGAATAACCGCATAAGTCTTCGGATATTGACTGGTTGAAGCATTTCGGCCAGTCAATATGAAACATTCTGCAGCGCGACGAACGGACCACACTTCGGCGAACGCGCCGGAAACTTCAGCAACGGAATGCCGGTGTTTGGCTACTAAGGCGAGACGCAAGGAAAGAATGGAGTGTCAGTCCCCGTTACTTTCCAGTGTCGCTTGATTGCAAGCATGGCGCCATTGATATCCCGGTCCGCTTAATCGAGGTTGATACGGTGCACTTCGTCTGTCGCCAAATCGCGACCGCGCCGTCTCCTATTTGATAGAGACAGCGCGGTTTGTGCGTCTGATCGCGCGGGTACTATGGTTCCCGATCCACGGAATCAGATTCGAATACACGGCGCAATACGCATGGATAACTCCCGGTTCCTCGATTGCTCAGGAAGTCGGCGTGGCAGCCTCGGATGACGCGGACGCGTAATAAAACGCGTACGTTGCCTGATAAGGTTGGCGCACTTCGTCACCTGCATGACTTGAATCACAGCCGTCGGCCGGAGCGACGCCGCCGACGGTATTGAGCCGCTGCACATAGGTGATGGTCGAAAATGCCCCGGTGCCCGCATGATCCTTCGCTTCCAGAAGGAGCCAGGGGATCGAACCGGAGTCGGGCGAGTCGGCTCGTTCGAGCACGTTGCCGACAACCGAGCTGCCGTCGAATCCCTCCCAGGTCGGCCCGCCGAAGTGGTGACCCGCCACGACGCCCTGGCTGTTGATCAGCTCCGCTTCCGGCGCCTTGAAGGTCCAGACGAAGGCGGTGGCATCGTCCGGCTTGGCCTCGCAGGTGTAGATCTGAACACCATCAGCCTGCAGCTCAAAGAGAAGGACGGAGCCGTCGGGCGGTGTCAGATTGTCCGGGACGGTCTCGGCATATGTTCCCTGGGCAGTCGCTGCTCCGGCGAAGCCCAACATCATGGCGAAGGCGGCAAAGACGCCAAAAGCGCGAAGAAGCGCGCGGCGGCTGATGGTGGTTTCTGAAAAATGTGACGGATTGTCGGTCGAAGTGGTCGCTGGATCATTAGTGCGCAATGGAAATCTCCACGTTCACGAATGCGAAGGAACGATGAACTTTTCGAAAGATGGGGTAATAGGGCATGCTCCTGTCCCGCCACGACATCGTGGCGCGGGCGACCGAGTGCAGCTGCACTCGGAGCGCAATCAATGAGCGGCTTGCGCGCTGCGATTCGGGACCAATTCGGGGCCACATCGGCAGCGTCCGGCCTCAAATTCACCCTAGTCCCATGTGGGAACGGTCGCATCCGTTGAATTGCTCATTCGCATTATGTTGACCCTGCGCAAAGGTTAGTATGGCAAATGCGTAGATTTGCTTAAAAGCCATCCGCCCGAACGGACCCCGAAGTGCATCAAAGGAGAGGAGGCGGAATTCGTCCGAGTGGCAATTTTCGCCACGCACATAAAGTGATGCCGTCAATGTGGCATATTCCATCTTCGGATCGTTGACGCACGTGCATAAGTAGAGACGTCCCTGAGCTCGAGCTCAGGGACGTCTCTACGTAAGCGAAGGTTCGCCGCGATGTCAGCTGCAGTTGAAGACAGACACCGATGTTGCGCGATCGGGACTGAGGGAGAGCGTGCCGTCGGCGCCGAGATCGTCCGATTCAACGCCGCAGGGCTGTTGACCCGTTTCACTCAGGGTGAAATTGCCATCCAATCCGTCGACGTGCGCGAAGCCGCTGTCGTTCGTCTGCACGATTTGCGGCGATCCTTGAGTGACCGGTGCCAGCACCAGGAGCACCGGAGCAGTGACCTTGTCGCAATTTGCGACGGATGGCTGATTCGTTCCGCATTCATAGACCTGGATGGTGATACCGTTGCCTCCCGTGAGCGACGGCACATCATACCAGTCGCATTCCAGCGTTTCGCCATTGATCAGCGACAGGGCGACCGATCCGTTCGACGTCGACCAGGGCGAATGGTTGGAACGGGTACGTGCTGAGATCGCGTCCGGTGCTCGTGCAGGTTTGGATGAACGCGGAAGCATCAACCGGGAAGTCGACTTCTGAAAGCCGATACGAGCCAACTTCGACATTGGCGAATGTCACTTTGCCGCTGGTATCGACCGGAGTCGTCGTGCCGTTTCCCGATCCAGTGAGCGGAGCGAGCTTGAACGACGCCTGATCCGCGAGCCCGGTGCAATCTTTCTTCGGATCGGCCTTCTGAGCGAAGCTGTCATACCCGGCATCGCAAAGATGCAGGTGAATGATCAGGTCGGCTTTTTCGGAACGGCTGTGGCTGTCGCCGTCTTGCCCGGTGGTGGCGCAGACGATGTGGCGGTCGGTGGTGGAGGTGTGGGCGTCGCAGTCGCCGCCTGCCAGTTCTTGGAGACATTGAACCAGACGCAGACGATGTACTGCCCATCCTGCACGTCGAACTCGATCTGGTTTTCCGATGAGATCGAGTAGGGTTGGAAGTCTTGATCCTGCGGTGAGGCGTTCGGAAGGTAATAGGCGCAGTAGACGACCGGCTGTTGATAGTCTGAAGGCACTTCTTCGGTCAGGAAGTAGTGATCGGCCTCCATGTCGGACCAGGTGATCTGCCCGTTCGCATCTGTCTCCTGATTGCCGGGATTTCCGGTGCTGGCGCTATCGAGCTTGAAGGAAACGCCCGACGCCGCTTCTTTGCAACCCTTCGTGTAATCGCTGAAACCGCCCCAGGCAGTACCCGATGCTGTCAGGACAGTTGTATTTGACCACTGAGATCGTGACTCGCAGCGGCGCCGGAACATTGAACCAATCGCAGAAAACGACGTCGCCGTCGTGGAGTTCCCAGTTGATGCGATCGTTATCGACTGGAGCCTCGGTGACGGGCGCGCGATCGTTGCCGAGCTCATCGCCAACCGAGCAATAGACGATCGGATCGCCATAACCATCCGGTATGGTTTCGACAATCGTAATGGTTCCGATCGGGAGATCGGCGAAGGTCAGGAGATTGGGAGCGCCGGTGGACGTGCCGTCCTGAAGGTCCGTGCCATTTTGCAAGGCGCTGAAGTTCACATTCGTCGCCGGTTCATTGCAGTTCGCCGCCAGGTCGTAAATGCTCGCTGAGTAGGCGTCGAAGTCGTTCGGTCCCTTGCAGAAATGTTTGTTGATCAGAATCTTGCCGTAGGTGGGCGCCTGCTGCTGGGGAATATTGAACCAGTCGCAATAGAGCGTCTTGGCGGCGTCGACCTGTATTTCGAGGTAGCCGTCATAGGTGACCATCTCCTGCGAACCGTTATCGTTGCCGAGCTGGTCGGAAATCTTGCAGAAAACAATAGGCTCGCTATACCCGTTGGGAATGATTTCACGGATCGAGAAAACGCCCGCGGTCAGGCCATCCTGTGAAAAACTGCCATCATAAAACTGGGTGAAATTCGGACCGTAGACCTGGAATTGGGCCTGGTACGACGGCGCTGAGCAATTCGCGGCGAGCTGATAATAATCATGGTTGTATGAGGCGGGACAATCGAACTTATTGATGATGATCGAGCTGGGATCATCCGCCAGCGCCGTCGCAGGCGAGAGTCCGGCGATCTGGAGCGGAGCGAAAATCGCGATGAAGAGCGACGCCAGCGATAAAAAGGTCACAAGCAGCTTCGAACGACGATGTGAACCGCTAACACGCCCTGATTGACGAATGTGTGTCATGCGATTGCTCCAATCGATGATGGTCAGGTGAAGCGCCGGTCATCGCTTCGCCTCACGGCTACATGCAAAGGCTCGATAAAGTCGAGGTACGACCGGAAGGTCACGTTGATACTTGTGGTTCTCGCACCTTCAGCTTAGTGGAGCAGTTGCTATTGTCAACTAAATGCAACCAAATCGATCTGAAAATAGGGAGCAAGAGCGTGGTAAAACAAAAAAGGACCGCCCACGTGGGCGGTCCTTTTTTGTTTCTCGGAATAGCCGATTAGCGTTTTGGCTGATTGGGATCTTGATCGAGCCACTCTCGCATCGCTTGATCGCCGGGGCGGTCGACATGGACCGAATTATCCACCGTCGTGACCCAGCTCAGTGGAATCCAGTGATGCTTGCCCTGATCGTCCTTGGTCAACTTGATATAGTCACCGTCAAGATGATCGACAACCCCAAACTGACCGTTGTTTGAACAGACGATTGGCATATGCTCGCGAATATCGGTGCGACTCACAGTTTGCATTGAATACACTCCTTGTGTTCCATGTTCGGAATCTCGCGTTCGCCGGTGTCCCAGCCGTGCGCGTACGACCAGCTCATGGCCTTGCAAAAGGTCATGCACGGCGCGTGCCAGCGGCGCCAATTTTGATGTCGCAGGGGATATAAGCTGTCTAATCTCCAGTTGTTTTCGTAAAGTGGAGTTCTTGATAAAATATATCATTCAGAGTATTGTTAAGTCTACGACGAGGATTCACGATCTAGCGCATCCTTGTACGACGCCCCGTTTTTAAGTGGTCATCTGCGACGCGATTTCCGCAAATGGCTATTGGGAACAACAACGCATATCCTTGCAATGCATGCACATCCGGAGGTAACCATGGGGCTTCTTCATAGCACTCGCGACTCCGCCCGAATTCCACTCGAGATTCAACCGGAGCCGGACGGCGATTCCATCTCGGCAAGGGTCCACACGATCGGTTGCAGCGGATTGCGGACGGCGATGGTTCGGGGATTCCGGCTTTCTTCGGGTGACGGCGCTGAAGTAGCGGGATTCGATCTCGGTCCGAGTCCGGAAGAACATTTTCTGGCGGCGCTTGGCGCAAGTGTTTCGCAGACGATTTCGCATCTTGCCTGTGTCCGGGGACTTTCAATCGACCGGATCGATGTCGATGTCCTCGGCGAGATTGCACCGGATCACAATCCTGCCCATGTCGCCGGTCATCTCAACAGCATTCGCCTCAATGTTGAAATCGCCAGCGACGACGAGCCGAATCTGCTCCAGGCGTTGGAACCGCTGATCCTGGAATCTTCACCGCTCGCGAGAGGGGTCTCGCTCCCGCTTGATCTCAAGCTCACCGTGATCGAGCTCGAGCCTGGCAACGCGGGCGCCGGGGACGACTGGGTCATCTAGTCGCTTTCGGGCGGAGTTTTTGGGGTTTTCCCTACCGCGCGCAGCGCTTTCTGGAAGTCGCCCATAATCTGGCCGAGGCGTTCACCAGCGGCATCGAGCGTCACCAGCGTCGTTCCCGCTTTGCCGACATCCTGACGCGCCGTCACTTCACCAGTGACGCGAGGGAGCAGTCCCTCACGCCCGCCCATGACGAAGACTTGATTCGGCCGTCCGGTTCGCCCCGCTTTGTATCCCTTTTCCTTAAAGAATGAAATTGCGAGGTCGAGCACCTCGTTCGGAGGCAGCTTGCTGACCGCCTTCTTTTGATAGGCGGTGCGAGCAAGCTCCTCGTCAAACCCTTGATGGTTGATCGGCGGATCAGTCATGGCTTCTGGTCAGGCTCCGATCTGGACCTGCTCGCCCGGTTTCAGGATCGCGGCTTTCGCAGAGGTTTCCGATTCAAGTTTTGCTTTGAAGGCCGCGCCATCCTGCTTTATCGGCGGGAAGGTGTTGTAGTGGCAGGGAACGATCACCGGCGCTCGCAGGAGTTTGGCGGCTTTGACAGCGTCGGCTGGCCCCATCGTGAAGTAATCGCCAATCGGCAGCACGGCGGCGTCGAGCTCCTCGTCGCCGATCAGCGCCATGTCTCCGAACAGGCAGGTATCCCCGGCAAAATAGATCGTCGCGCTGCCGAACCGGACTACCAGTCCGGCCGGTATGCCCTGGGCCACGGCGTTTTCGCCATCATGATAGGTCGAGCTATGCCAGGCCGGGACGATCTTTGCCGTTCCGCCTGGAAACGACAACGTTCCGCCGAAATTGCCGCCCTGAACCTGCTTGACGCCTTTTGACGAAATCAGGTGACTCAACTCGACGGTGGTTACAACGGGGCAATCGACCCGTTTCGCGATTTCGATCGCGTCGCCGACATGATCGTTATGCGCGTGCGTGATGAGAATGGCGTCAGGCGAGAGCGAATCGGCTGAAATCGTCGCCACCGGATTCCCGGTCACGAATGGATCGATCAGAATCGTTTTCGCCCCGTCAGACAACTGGAACGCTGAATGTCCGATATAGGTCAGAGTTGCCGCCATTACTGTCCCTGCTCCCGGCTAGTTTCGTTCGTAGACAATCGCGCCGTCGGCGATCGTGTAGTCGGGTCGAATCGATTTCAACGCTTCCGCGTCGATGTCGTGCAGATCGGTTTCCCACACGGTGACATCGCCGAGCTTGCCCGGTTCGAGCGAGCCTTTGATCCCTTCCTCGAACGAGGCGTACGCGCCGTTCCAGGTATAGGCTCGCAGGGCCTCATCGAGACTGATCGCTTGCTCGCCCCAGATCGTGTCGCCGTTGATGTCCTTGCGCGTCACCATCTGGTACAACCCGAAACCGGGTTGCGGGGGAACGACCGGCGTGTCGGTGCTCGCTGCCGCGATGATGCCATGATGCTGATACGACGCCATCGCATTGCTGTAGCGGAGGCGCTCGTCGCCGATATTTTGCGCGTATGCCGGGGCGAAAAAGTAGTTAAACGACGCTCCCGGGATCGGAACGACGCCTGCCTTTTTCATCCGCACCAGCACATCCTCGCTCACCAGATTGGCGTGCTCGATCCGGTGCCTGGTGTCAGGACGCGGATTCGCCGCTTGCGCTTCTTCATATCCCTGGAGAATGACATCAACCGCTTCGTCGCCGATTGCGTGAATGCCGACCTGGAAGCCGGCGTCGTGCGCCCGCTTGATCTTCGCTTTCATCACCGCCGGTTCTTCCATCCAGAGCCCGAAGTTGTCCGGCTCGCCGTCGTAATGCTCTTTCATTCTCGCCGTGCGGCCGCCAAGACTGCCGTCGCTGAAGAGCTTGGCCGGGCCGATTCGCAGCCAGGGATCGCCGTACCCGGTCTGGATGCCGAGCGCGAGCATGGCGTCGAGCATTTCATCGATCATCATCATCAGATAGGTGCGTGTCTTCAATTCGCCGTTTCGCCAAAGCTGCTGATACGCATGCATTTCTTCGGGACGGCGAATGCCGGCTTCAACCGAGCTGACGACGCCCGATTCGAGAAATGCCTGTCCAGCTAACTTGAGGGCATCCACGATCTGTGCCGTGGTGGGCGCGGCAATGATGTGCTGCACGATTTTGACGGCGGCTTCACGCAGCACGCCGGTTGGTTCGCCATGCTCGTCGCGATCGATCGTGCCGCCATCGGGATCGGGTGTGTTGCGGTCAATGCCGGCGAGCTTCAGCGCCTGGCTGTTTGCGACGCCGATGTGATAGCAGGCGCGCATCAGCAGCACCGGATGGTTCGGCGCGACCGCGTCGATATCCTGTCGGGTCGGATGCCGCTGCTCGTTCAGGCGAGCCTGATCGTAGCTGCGCCCTTTGATCCACTGATCTTCGGGCGTTTGCGACGCTCGCTCGGCCACGGCCCGCTGGATATCGACGATCGAATAGACCTCGGGCTGGCTCAGCTTGACGTCAGCCAGGGAAAATCCAAGCGACATCGGATGGGCGTGTGCGTCATTCAGTGCCGGGGTGACTGTTCGACCAGCCAGATCGATCGTTTGCACGCGGGGGCCGGCAGCTTCGCGGGCATCAGCATCAGTTCCGGCAAACGCGATCTTGCCGCCGCGGATCGCCACCGCGCTGGCGGTGGGACTGGCGGGGTCCATGGTCAGGACTTTGCCATTGAGAAGAAGAAGATCACCCTTCATTTTGAACAGGATCCTTTCGTCGATGAAAATCGGTGCGCCCGTCCAATTGGGTTCCCGTCAGGCGCCCGATGCCAGGAGTTCGATGAATCAGTTTCATCAGTCGCGCGACGTACCTCAGGCGGCCAAGGTCGGAAATTCCTAATAGGCTCAGGTGGATTATCTTCGTCTCGAGTTCTGCGTCCAGTATGGGCTGCGGAGCGACCAATCTTTATGTGCGGGGCTTGTCCATCCCCTGCGTTGTCGCGATGGTCTAAAGCTACGTACGCCTGTCAGACCTCGGTTAGCCGGGTGAAGGTCTCGGCCGCGTCGAGACCGACACCTCCCAGGCTCACCAGCGCCGCGTCCGCCTGCCCGTCCGGACCGATGGTGAACAGCACGCCAAGCTGCGCAATCTGCGCTGACTCGTCTCCCGTGAGTGGCATACTGAACACGTCGCGATCCCAGGGAAACAGCCGGTGCTGCACCTCGCTCGACCCATACTGCAGCACCAGTCCGTCGGCGCTTTCCCGCACGGTCACCTCGCCGTAGCGCGTGTTGGTATAGGCGCCGGTGTAAACATCGAGCGCCAGGGGTGGCGCCGCATCGGCTGGCGGTTTCCCCTGGGGGAAGGGAGTCGAGGTCGCCAGGATGCTCGCCAGCGCCGCGGCAAATGAGGTCTCGATCGCGCTCACCCAGTCCTGACTCGGTTCGCCCTTCGTGACCATTTCCAGAAACGCCCGCGGGATCGCTCCGCGCACCGCGCTCGCCCCACCGTTGCACAGCACCAGGATGCCGAGTCCGGCCGCGGGCAGCAGGGTCGCCTGGGTGCTGTAGCTGGTGAAATCGCCGCCGTGCGTCAGCTCCAGCCGGCCCCGGTCGTCGTAGGAGACGGTCCAGCCCAGCCCGTAGAACGCGGTCGGACCGGTCGCCGGATCCGGAGGAGAGATCGCCACAATCTGCGGCCGGTGCGTCTCGCGCAGCGGCTCGCTCGCCACCACCTGTCTGCCCGTCGAACGTGCCGCCCGGCCAGGTGCAGCCGGAGCCAGTGGGTCGAGATCCCGCAGGTTGGAGCTGACCCCGCCCGCCGGCGCCGCCGCATCATCATCCGTCAGGTCGCCAGGTTCCCAGACGCCGTCCCGCGTGCGGTAGTGCGGTGCGGCCCGATTCTCCCGGCGCCCGAAAGTCCGCAAAGCGGTAACTGGTGCTGGTCATGCCCAGCGGTGCGAACAGCCGCGTCTCGGCCAGGTCCTCCCACGATTGCCCCGCCGCCCGCGCCGCCGCGTAGGCGCCGGCGCTGAACCCCAGATTGGAGTAGGCCCAGGTGGTGCGGAAGGGGGCTGCCAGCGGCGTAGTACCGCAGCCGTCGCAGGCACTCGTCGCGATCGTAGCCAAACGTAAAGACCAGCGGATCGCCGCTGTAGGCCGGCAAGCCGGAGCGATGGCAGAGCATGTCGCGGATGGTGACCTGGTCGCTCACCCACGGGTCGGAGAGCGCGAAGCCGGGATCGATGCCGCCGATCGTGGCGTCCCAGGTCGTCATGCCGTCGCCGACGACGGCGGCGACCAGCGTGGAGGAAAGCGACTTCGAGAGCGAGGCGATCTGGAAGACCGTCTCCGGCGTGATCGGCTCCGGCTTGCCCAAGCTCGCGCACGCCGAAGCCCCGTTCGTAGACCACCTCGTCGGCGTAGACCACTGCCACCGCCGTGCCAGGGACGCCAGTCTGTGTCATGCCGTCCTCGATCAGGCTGTCGAGGCGATCCAGTGCGGACTGGACCTGGGCGGCCGTGATCTCCGCGTCACTGGCCGCGGTGGGCGTTGCCTGGTGCGCTGCAGTTCGAGCCTGCGGCAGCGTGATCGTTGCCGCGCTGGCGAGTGCCGCCTGCATGGCCCGCCGCCGGGAAGTCCGGAGTCTCATCGGATTCCCCTTCGTATGAACCGTCTGGCACGCGTCGTCGTGAGTCCATGTCTATATTGCATCGAGTCAAGCCTTCCCAGTGCAACTGACCGGCGTCGTTAATGTCGGCAATCGCACCCTGTTCTCTCCGAGCCAGAGCGCATCATGGCACGAATCCGGACGCCGGTATCGATCGTCCCTGGTTCCTGGACGCCGCTCAGTACCAGGGATTTAGCTACCGGTCACGATCCGGCGATATTGCTGGTCAACCCAGTTCGAGAACAGTTCACCGGGCTCACCTCGAAGCAGTCAACCGTCGAGGCCCACGACCTGGCGCCGTGGGCAAAGCCCGTTGCTGTCAACGCAAATCAATCGTTCGAGATTGTTCGTCGCGCCACCAGGTTGCGATCAGAGTCCGCCCGGGCGATCCAGATATCTCCCAGTGATACCGCGTAATCGAGAAAGCGGGCGAGACCGCGCATCGGTCCCGGGCGACCGGTGACGAAGGGATGGAGCGTGAGACTCATCAGTCCGCCCTCCTCGCGCAGCATGTCGAGATCATCCTGCCAGGCATTCGCGACCTGATTTGGCGATGTTGTTTGATCGACATACCAGTTGTAATCATCCCAGAGCCAGGAGGGTGGGAGATTGACGAGGGCAGGCCGGTTTTCATCCGGACGAATGAACGACGGTAGGTCTCCTCTCGGAACATCCATCACCCAGCTCAACCCGAGTTCCTGCGCGATGAGGTGGGTGTCGTCGTTGTATCGCCAACCTCCCGTTTTATGACCCGTTGGTTGCGTGCCGGAGATTCGCGACAGCGTTTCAAATGTTCGCTGGAAATCGTCGCGCTGCTCGTCGGGCGTCATCGTGTGCAGATAGCGATGCTCCCACGTGTGCAGCGCGATCTCGTGTCCTTCTCCCACCGCTCGTTCAATGAGATCTGGCCGGTCTTCAGCGCAGCGCCCGACCCAGCAATAGGTCGCCTGAATATCGAGATCGGCCAGCACTCGCAGCGACCGTTCCACACCGGCAGGGTCGTATTCAGTCTGCGAAATCCAGTAGGTATTGCCTGGATCGCGATAGCCCTTTTCACCGTACGGGCCGTCAACATCGAAGGTCACGCAGAGCGCCGCCCGGTGATCTCCGGGCCAGGGGGAACGTCGAGATGTACCATCCATAAGTCTCGGATTCCTCTCACGCGCCAGAATCGCGCCGATTCAACACCATCTTGCCGAAGACTAGAGCAAAGCAAGCGCTTGCTCCAGATCAGCGGTGATGTCGTCGACATCTTCGATGCCGATCGAAAGGCGGACCAGACCAGGCCCGATGCCGATCGCCTGCCGCGCTTCGGGCGGAAGCGACCGGTGCGACGTCGTGGCCGGATAGAGGGTGAGGGTGAACACGTCGCCGAGCGTGGTCGCCGGAACGATCATCGACAGCGCATCCATGAAACGATTGACGTCCGCTTCCTGCGCGTCACGGATATCGAACGAAAGCATGGCGCCTCGAAGATCACCCGAGAACTGCTTCGCCGCGTCGCCGAGATCCTGAAACCCGGGGTAGTTGACGTTGCTGACCTTCGGATGTGTTTGGAGCCAGGCGGCCACTTTAGCGGTGTTGGTGCACTGGCGCTCGAATCGGAGCGAGAGCGTTTTGATGCCGCGCAGCGTCAGCCAGGCTTCGAAGGGGCTGATCGTCGCCCCGGTCATCCGGCTTTGCAGGCGAAGCCGGTCAGCGCGTTCTTTGGTGGTCGCGATCACGCCCCCGGTTGCGTCCCCATGCCCACCGAAATATTTGGTGGTCGAGTGGATCACCATGTCGACGCCAAATGAGGCAGGATTGCAGGAAACCGGGGTAGGGAAGGTGTTGTCGACGGCGATCGCCGCCCCACTTTCGTGGGCGATCTTCGTCAGCTCGGGAAGATTCGCGACCCGAACAAGCGGATTTGAGACCGTTTCGCAAAAGAGCAACTTGGGGCGAGTTTCCTGAACCGCCGCGCGAACGGCGTCGAGATCGCGAGCATCGACCAGCGTCACCTTGATCCCCTGATTCGGCAGCATATTCATGAGAATGCTGTAGGTCGCGCCGTAGACATCGCGGGCGGCGACAATGGCGTCACCCTGTTTGAGATCGATCGTCAGCGCGGCGAAGATCGCGGCCATGCCGGTCGCGTACATCAGTGCATCTTCGGTTCCTTCGAGATCGGCGATCACCGATTCGAGCGCGCGCGTCGTCGGATTTCCATAGCGGCTGTAGACGTACCCCTCCCGCTCCTGTCCGAAGATCGGATCGAGCTCGGCAGTCGAGTCATACGAGAACGAGGTGGTGGCGTAGATCGGGGTGGTGGTCGGGTTGAAATCGGGATGGGGCGGTCGTTCGCCGACGTGGACAGCGCGGCTGGCGAATCCTTCTGGACGACGTCGCTTCGTTTCGTTGGGCACCGGGGAGCTTCCTTTCCGCGAAAATACCTCGTTCATGCTGTAAGCATTATCGGAGCCGCCGCTGGTTCTGTCTTTATCGCTGCACACCCAGGTGGCGATTGGAGAAGCCACGCACTACGATGATTCCAGTTGAATCATGCAAGAAGATGGGATATTCATGTCGCAGAACGCAGATCAAAATCGATTTCTCGGGGCGCTGCTCGGCATGGCGATCGGCGACGCGCTCGGCATGCCGGTCACAGGTTGGCCGGCGGATCGAATCCGCGAACGGATCGGAGCGATCGACGATTACCACCGCCGCGTGTTCGATGATGGCGCCGAGATCAAAGCAGGCGAGTTCACCGACGAGTCGGAAATCGCTCTTTGCATCGTCGAAGCGACCACAGCCAACGGTGGGTTGCTTGATCCCGATCTGATCGGTCCACGCATGCTGTATCTGGCGCGTGGCGAGTCGAAACGCTGGATGCACGGCGACACCCTGGCGGCGCTTGCAATTGCAGAAGACTCGCTCGATTTCACCGTTCCATTGAATGAGGATGGTCCATCCACTGGCGACGTGGCCCTCCGAGGCGTCCCGGTTGGCCTGATTCATAGCGTCGGCGCGGTCTCTGAAGAGAAGCTCAAGCACGACGCCGAAATCGCGACCCGTCTCACGCACGGCAGTCCTCGGGCAATTGCATCGGTGGCGGCAGTCGCTCAAGGTGTGATGCTTGCAGCCCGCCAGGCGGCGGAAGGGCCTGAACTCGCTGACAAGACGGCTCGCTTCCTGGGTGGTGGGTCGATCGCCGACGCCCTGGAATCTGTGGGAAGTGGCGGAGCAACATCGTTGGATGCGGCGATTGCACGGCTTGGAGATGGTAACGACGCTGCCGCAGTTGTCGGTACAGGATTCGCTGCGGCGATTGCTGCGCGGTCTTTTGAGGAAGCGGTGTTCAGCGCCGTCAACGCGGGTGGGGCGGCGGATAGCCGGGGAGCGCTCGCAGGAGCATTGGCAGGCGCCCGGTTTGGGGCAAGCGGCATTCCGCAGGAAATGATCGATCATCTTGAAGGGCGGATTTACATCTCGCTCGCCGCACCCTGGTTCTACAAAACCGCGATGCGCCGCGCAGGTCTCCTGATCGATCTTCGCCCGAACTAAAATGCGGGCACGCGCCACCTGGCATTGAATTCTGCGCGGAGAATTCCCAATATCAGCTGATCGTGCAGCGCTCCCTCGATCCAGCAGTCCTCTTTGAGTCTGCCTTCGACGACGAATCCAACTTTCTTGTACGACGCAATGGCAGGTTCGTTCCAGGTGAGCACGCTGAGCCAGACTCGCTCAAGCTGACGGTCGTCGAAGAGGTAGCGCAACAGTGTCACCATGGCATCAGTGCCAAGGCCTTTGCCACGAGATGACGGTTCGCCCAGCATGATCATTACTTCGGCGGTGCGATCGACGAGCTGAAGCCGCTCGAAATCGATTCTCCCGACGAAATGCCCCTTGTTGTCATCGATCGCAAAGTAGCCTGAAGTGTCAAACCGGCTGAACTTCCTGGCGAGATCGTCTTCGAAGCGATTGTCGGGAACGATCGGTGAGCATGCCCAGGTTCTGGCTATTTCCGGATCGCGCATCCATTCGCGCATGCGCGGCAAGTCGTCGGCGCGAAACGGACGGAGGGTGACAATCTGGCCTTTGAGCATCCTTGTCCTCCGATCGTCCGCAAAATGGCGGGTGCGCGCCACACTATTTTCGTGAAATCGTTAGCACTCAATTCGACTGAGTGCTAAAGTGTACGCTGCGAGGGGAGTCGCTGGAATCTCGCATTCCGGCCGGGCCCCTTCTTCATGAACCTGCCGGCCCGTCGGGCCGACCATTTAACGGACGGCAGGAGTTCCAGGCCAGACCGCGTGCTGACGGCGCGCGTGGTCACGCCGACGCAAACGGGCAACCATGGCAGACAAACGTGATTACTACGAGGTGCTGGGTGTTTCCCGGAGCGCCTCGGACGATGAGCTTAAGAAAGCATACCGGGGACTTGCCCGGAAGTATCATCCCGATATCAATAAATCCGCCGAAGCTGAAGACCACTTCAAGGAAATCAACGAAGCCTATGAAGTGCTGTCTGATGGCGACCGGAGGGCGGCGTTTGACCGCTACGGTCATGCGGCCAACGGTATGGGAAACGGTGGCGGCGATCCGTTTGGCGGATTCGGCGCCAATCCATTCGGCGATCTCTTCGAAAGCTTTTTTGGCGCGTCGACGACGCGCCGCCGCAACACGCCGCAGCGGGGAGCTGATCTGCAAGCGGTGGTCGATGTCACCTTCCTGGAATCGATGTTCGGGGTCGATCGCGAGATCGAGCTGACGCGCCAGGAAACATGTGACGACTGCCACGGCACCCGGATGAAAGGTGGCGCGGAACCGCCGCGCTGCACCGTCTGCAACGGCACCGGTGAAGTGCGCCGAGTTCAGCAGACCATTCTCGGTCAGTTCATGACCGCTCAGCCCTGCTCCACCTGTAAGGGTGAAGGCGTTATGATCACCGATCCCTGTCCGACGTGCCGGGGACGCGGCCGCGTGACGCGGGGCCGCAACATCACGGTCACGATTCCGGCCGGTATTGACGAAAACCAGACGCTCCGGCTGACCGGCCAGGGCGAGGCCAGTCCCTCAGGTGGACCGGCGGGAAATCTCTACGTCAAAGTCCGCATTGAGCCGCACCCGCTCTTTACCCGGCAAGGTAAGAACATTCTCATCAGCGTCGGCGTCAACGTGGCGCAGGCGGCGCTTGGCGACCAGCTCAACGTCGAAACCATTGATGGCGACACGTCGTTTTCGTTGCCGGCGGGAACGCAGTCGGGGCAGCAATTCCGGCTGCGAGGCAAGGGCGTGCCGCTGGGACACGATCGCGGCGATGAAATCGTCACGGTGCACGTGGTGGTGCCGCGCGAGTTGAATGACGAACAGCGATCGCTTTTCGAGCAGTTGGCCGAGACGATGGGAAGCGAGATTCAGCAGCAGGCGAATCACCGCTCGTTCTTCGATAAAGTCAAGGATGCCCTGGGCGTTTAGCGGCGTACGACCGGGAATTCCCGCGTAAGGTCAATTCGGCATGGTATGATCATGCACGGCCCGCTTGCGAGCGTTGGCCGCATATTGGCGGGTGGTGAAATGGTATCACAAGGGTTTTTGGAGCCTTTATTCCAGGTTCGAATCCTGGCCCGCCAGCCCCGGAATGTTGGAATTCTCCCGCTATAGCCATTGGAAGCGCAGGGCTGCCTCGCGGTGACGATCACCGATAGTCCAACCGGCAACGAAGCGGGAACGATCGGCCCGAACACGGTGGTGATCGTGCTCGCCGCAGGCGCCGGAACGCGGATGAAATCGGATCTGGCGAAACCGCTCCATGCGGTCGCCGGGTTGCCGATGGTCGAACATGTGCTTCGCGCCGGTGAAGCCATCAATCCTGATTCCATCGTTTTGCTTGCCAGTCCCCAGGTTGAATCCCACATCGGTCTGCTTGATCGTGACGATCTCACGGTGGTCTTTGCGCCACCCCGGGGAACCGGAGATGCCGTGCGCGTCGCGCTCGAAGCCGTCCCCGACGCGGAACTTGCCATCGTGCTTTACGCCGATCACCCGTTGCTCGATAAAAACACCGTACAGCATCTCAAAACAGCGGGATGTCAGCCGGGAATCAAGGCTGTGGTGTTGACCTGCATGGTTGCGGATGCCGCCGAATATGGCCGGATAGATCGCGATAAACAGGGGCGCCCAACTCGAATCGTTGAATATTCCATTAATGATGCTCCTCATCGAATTGGTGAAACTGAAATCAATCTCGGCATGATGGCGCTCGATGCCGCGTGGGCCCGTGACGAGCTTGCGAGTCTTGCACCAGATCCCGAAAAAAAGGAATGGCTCCTGACCGACCTCATCGAAATCGCAGTTGCGTCGGTGGAACCGGGCGAATCCTGGCCCATTGTGACGGTGCAGGGTTCACATGAGGTCGCCATGGGCGTCAACGATCGCGGACAACTTGCCGACGCCGAGTCGGTAGTGATCGACCGGATTCGGCGGGATGCATATGCGTGAAGGGGTCACGATTCAGCTGCCGGAAACGGTGCTGATCGAGGCCGATGTCACCATCGGCAAGGACACCATCATTCTTCCTGGAACCATCATTCGTCGCGGCGCGAGCATTGGCGAAGGATGCGAGATCGGACCGAATTCGTTGATCGAACGATCGCATATTGGAGACCAGGTGCGGGTCACGATGTCGATCGTCCGCGATTCAACGATCGAAAGCAACTCCGATGTCGGGCCATTCGCGCATCTTCGCGGTGGTGCGTCGATTGGCTCGAACGTGCATATCGGCAATTTCGCCGAAATCAAGAACAGCACCATCCAGCGCGGTGTCAAGATCGGACACGTTTCGTACCTGGGTGATGCGCATGTTGGCGAGGGCACGAATGTCGGCGCCGGGACCATCACCGCAAATTACGACGGAAAGCAAAAACATTTCACACAGATTGGTTCCGGCGTCTTCATCGGAAGCGATACCATGCTGGTGGCCCCAGTCACGATCGGTGATGGGGCCGTAACCGGTGCAGGTTCCGTTGTTACCCACGATGTGCCGCCCGGTGTCACGGTTATGGGAGTTCCTGCCCGTCCGCGACCGGCGGTCGAGGCAAGCGATAGCGGAAACGAGGAATGATCTAGCTGATGGAAGGACGATTGCAGGTCTTTGCAGGGAACTCACACCCCCAGTTGTCGCGAGAAATTATGGCGTCGCTGGAGGCGCCGCTCGGCCGCGCCATCATCGGTGAATGGAAGAATGGGGAAACGCGAGTCAAGCTCGACGAAAATGTGCGCGGCTCAGACGTCTTCGTAATTCAATCGATCAGCAACCCGGTCGATCATCATTTGATAGAACTACTCTTGATCATCGATGCGCTGCGCCGTGCCTCCGCCGACCGGATCACGGCGGTAATCCCATACTATGGCTACGCGAAGCAGGAAAAGAAGACGAGTGGACGCGAGCCAATTTCGGCGAAGCTCGTCGCAAACCTGATCGTGACCGCGGGGGCGCACCGAGTGCTGACGCTCGATTTGCATGCTCCGGCGATCGAGGGATTTTTCGACATCCCGGTCGATCATCTCCGCGCGACCCCGCTGCTCGCGCGGCGCTGGCGTCAGGTGATGGCGGGCGCCGATGTCGTGGCAGTCAGTCCCGACGCAGGCGGTGTTGCCCGGGCCGACGATTTCCGCGCTCGCGTTGGCGCGCCACTGGCGATCATTTCCAAACGGCACCCGCATCCCGACGCGACCGAAGTGCTCGAAATGGTCGGCGATGTCGACGGCAAAACCTGCGTCATCATCGACGATATGATCTCGACCGCCGGAACGCTCGTGGAAGCGGCGGAGCTTTTGCGGGCGAGAGGCGCGGCGGATATTCATGCGGCGGCGACGCACGGCATTTTTGCCGGCGACGCGATACAGCTTATCGAAAGCTCCCCGATCTCGAAGGTTTTTATAACCGACACAATCCCGCTGCCGGCGGGCGGTGTGCCGGCAATGTTGGAAACGATTACGGTCGCGCCGCTCCTTGCGGAGGCGATCATGCGAATTCATAAGGATCTGAGCGTGAGCGCGTTATTTCATTAGGCGCGATCGACTCGGACATGATGGGCTAAAAGCGGGTGGAGACTGGTCTCGTCGTTGATATCGTCATCGCGGTCATCGCGCTGATCCTCTACACATGCGCAGGGGTTGCGGAGCTTGGCGGCTCAGCGATCACCCGCCGCCGTGTCCACGCGCTGCAGGAAGACATCCGCAGCGGTAAGCGCACAACACATTCGCTGGTCGAATCGGCGCGCAGGCACGCCGCCTCGATCGAAGTTGTCCGGCTGATCACGCTTGTCATCACGGTCGTCGCCGTCGAGGATGCCGTCGAACGCACCGCGAGCGAATTGCATTGGATCTTCAATCTGATCATTCTCATCGTGGTGTTGCTGGTCGCCGGGATCGGGCTTCCGCGAGCATTTCTTACGGCAGCGCCCGAGGTGTGGATTGAGAAATTTGCCCGCTTTTCCAACGGTCTCGCCGGGTATCTTAATCCATTCCTGCGCCTTGCCGATCTTCTCGCCACCCCAATTCGCTTGCTGCTTCCGGGACGGGAAGGGGGCCTGATCGCATCGGAAGAAGAAGTTCGCGCTGCCACAAGACGCGGCTCCGATGACGAGGAACTCCAGGAAGCCGAACAGGAAATGATTGACGGTGTGCTCCGGCTTGAGGATATGGTCGCGAGCGAGATCATGGTGCCGCGCGTCGATATGATCGCCGCCAGCGTCATCATGCCGGTCCGGCAGATTCTGCAAAAGATCACTACGACAGGTCACAGCCGCATTCCCATTTACGACCAATCGATTGATGAGATCCTCGGCGTGCTGCACGCCAAGGATTTGCTGCCGTTCTTAATCCGGGACGGGCGAACTGTCGAGATTCGCCCTTTGCTCAGACCGGTCTACATCGTGCCGGAATCAAAGCGAGTCGATGAGCTGTTGCGTGATATGCGCAGCAACAACGACCAGGTGGCAATCGTCGCTGACGAATATGGCGGCATCGCCGGTTTGGTGACCATCGAAGACATCATGGAAGTGATCGTCGGCGAGATTCGCGATGAATATGACATTGAAGAAGAAGAGCTGGTGACGGTCAGCGATGATGAGTTGCTCGCCGCTGGCAACGTCTCTATGGAAGAAATCCAGTATGAGCTTGACCTCGAATCGGAAGACGACGACGAAGAGGATTACGACTCCGTCGGTGGGTTCGTGCTCAAGTATCTCGAACGCCTGCCGATCGAAGGAGACGTCGTCGAAGCGCAGGGCATTCGGGTTGAAGTTCTGAGCGTCGATCGCCACCGGGTCAAACGCGTGCGCATCACGCGCCTGCATCCAACCGATGACGAGCTGGCTTCCCAGCGCGACGATGGCGAATGAAATCACTCGGTGAACCGATTTTTCGATTTCCCGTTGTCGAAAGCACGATGAATGAAATTTCCCGGCTGGCCGCAGAGGGGGCTGGCGAAGGCACTGCGGTGATCGCTGATCTGCAAAAGGCTGGTCGGGGACGAGCAGGTCGAGTCTGGACCACTCCTCCCGGGTCGGCCATGCTTTGCTCGGTTCTCTTGCGTCCTGCCCTCGATGTTCACCTGCTTTCCCTGCTGCCGATTGATGCCGGGCTTGCGATCGCCGAGGCGATTGAATCGGTTGCGCCAGTTCAATGCCAGTTGAAATGGCCGAATGATGTCTTGATTGATGGCAAAAAGATTGCCGGTGTGCTCGTGCAAACTCGCTCGATCGGAGAGAAAGTCGATCACGTCAATCTCGGTTTCGGCATCAATCTGACAACGGCAAAAGATGATCTTCCGCCCGGAGCGACAAGTCTCGCATTCGCATCCGGCGTGCAGGTAGATCGATTGAACATCGAGGAGGCAGTATTCAGCAGCCTGACTCGCCGGTATGTCGCTTATTGCGCATCAGGCGGCGAGCTCGATCGCGATCCCTGGTTCAAACGAGCTTACCTGCTCGGCGCTCATGTCCGCGTGGTCGACGGTGATCAAGCCATTGAAGGAACGCATCTTGGCATCGATGCGAACGGGGCCTTGCTGCTTCGAACCGACGAAGGAGTCCGCGCGATCGTCGCTGGCGATCTTACCCGTGGGCCGATCCGAACCGACAAGCCGAGACGCATCTGACGGATTCCGCCGTTTGACCAGTGTTCGTGGTGCTGCAATGGTCGCATCCGCCGAAAATCTGAACCGGATTCTGTTGCCTGAGCATGATCCTCGGTCATATACTCGACAAGGCTTAATCTGAATTGCCAACGCAGCCTTGCAACGCGGCCGCTCGCCGGTAAGGACGGAAAAGTTCATGAATTTCGAGTTGACCGACGATCAAAAACAGGTTCGCGACATGGTGCGCGAGTTCGCCCAGAAAGAAGTGGCTCCATACATCCAGGAATGGGATGCAAAAGGCCAGTTCCACCGGGAAGTGCTCGACAAGATGGGCGAGCTGGGGATTCTCGGTCTGCCGATTCCTGAGCAATACGGCGGGTCTGGTTTTGACTACGTCAGCTTCGCGCTCGCCTGTGAGGAAGTCGAATACGTCGACACCTTTCTCCGGGTGATCCTGAGTGTCCATGTCGGGCTGAACAGCCTGGCGCTGTTGCAGTGGGCAACGGAAGAGCAGAAGCAGCGCTGGCTGACGCCACAGGCCACCGGTGAGAAGATCGCTACCTTCGGCCTCACCGAGCCAAACGCCGGCTCCGACGCGGGCTCCATTGAGACAACCGCTGTTCGTGATGGTGATTCCTATGTCATCAACGGCGCCAAGATGTGGATCTCCCTGGCCGATATCGCCGACCACTTCCTGGTGTTCGCCAGCGTCGACCGCTCGCTCAAGCACAAGGGGCTGACGGCGTTCGTTCTTGAGCGGGGCATGGAAGGTTTCACGACCGGTTCGATCAAGGGCAAGCTCGGCGTTCGCGCCGGCAACACCGGAGAGCTGGCCTTCAACAATGTGCGCGTGCCGCTGGAGAACCGCATCGGCGAAGAGGGCGAAGGCTTCAAGATCGCCATGTCCTGCATCGATCAGGGCCGCTTCACGGTCGGCGCCGGTGCGTGCGGATTGACCCGCGCCTGCCTCGACGCCAGCGTCAAATATGCCCACGAGCGCCAGACGTTCGGTGTTGAAATCGGCCGTCATCAGCTCGTGCAGCAGATGATCGCCAAGATGTCACTTGGCTACGAGACCTCGTATCTGCTGACGATGAAAGCCGCCGAGTGCAAGAATCGGGGCGGACGCAACACGCGCGAAACCTCGATGATGAAATGGCACGCCTGCGACGTAGCTTTGCAGTCGGCCGATGATGCCATCCAGGTTCACGGCGCGTACGGGTTCTCCAACGAATATCCGGTCGAGCGGTTCTGGCGGAACTCACGCGGCGCGGTCATTTATGAAGGCACGCGGGAAATTCACACGATTCTGCAGGCCGAATATGCGCTTGGTTATCGAGAAGACAAGCAGCTCAGTCACCCGCAGCTGCCCGCGGTTGGATTCGAGCTTGAAGAGCTGGTTACCGCCGGTTAATCGCCGGCGCCGCGTGGCGCGTATCATGTGCTGCGCGAGAAAACCGGCCCGGGAAGCATGCTTCCCGGGCCGGTCGTCTGTTTTCGGATCGGGAACATGAGACGATAGCAATCTGAAATCAACGTGAATGCCGACTCGAATCGGGGGAATAGATGGAAAGAAGCGTCATATTGAGCGGAGCGCGAACTCCCTTCGGCAAACTTGGCGGCGGACTCGTCTCCAAACAAGCCGTCGAGCTGGGGACGGTCGCCGCAAACGCCGCAATCGAGCGGGCAGCCGTCAACCGGGACGACATCACCAATGTCATCTTCGGGCAGGTGCTCCAGGGTGGAGTGGGACAAAACCCCGCCCGGCAGGTGAGCTTCGCCGCTGGATTGCCGAAAACGACGACTGCGGAAACGATCAACCGGGTCTGCGGTTCCGGCATGCGCGCCATCACGCTGGCCGATTCAGTCATCCGGCTCGGGGAGCATGAGCTCGTGCTGGCAGGCGGGATGGAGAGCATGTCGAACGCTCCGTATCTTCTGCGCAATGCCCGATTCGGGTACCGGATGGGGAATGGCGAGCTCGTCGACATGATGGTGCACGACGGTCTGCAATGCGCGATTGAGTGCGTGCACATGGGTCTGCATGGCGGCACGGTTGCCGCGGAAGAGCATGTCAGCCGTGAAGAGCAAGACGCATGGGCGCTTCGGTCGCATCTGCGCGCAATTGCCGCGATCGACGAAGGTCGCCTCTCCGAAGAAATCGTGCCGGTCGAAATCGTCGAAAAGAAACGAACCGTCACCATCGAAACCGATGAATCGCCTCGCCGCGATACGACCGCCGAAGCATTGGCGAAGTTGAAACCTGCTTTCGATCCTTCGCAGACCGTCACAGCCGGAAACGCGCCAGGCATCAACGATGGCGCGGCAGCGGTGATGGTCTCCTCCGAATCATTCGCCAGGAACGCGGGAATCACGCCAAGGGCGACGATCTTGGGTCACGCCAGCGCGGCGTGGGGTCCCGCCTATCTCGCCTACACACCGGCAATGGCCGCCGAGATCGCGCTGAAGCGAGCCGGACTTACCGCCGCCGATGTCGATCTCTGGGAGATCAACGAGGCGTTCGCGAGCGTCTCGCTGATCTCAGCGCGGCGACTCGGTGTGAGCGATGATCGCGTGAATGTCAATGGCGGCGCAGTTGCGCTTGGCCATCCAATCGGCGCGAGCGGCACGCGCATCGTGATTACCTTGATCAACGAGCTTGCCCGCAGGGGCGGTGGCATTGGCGTGGCGGCGATTTGCTCGGGCGGCGGCCAGGGCGATGCGATCGTCCTGCAGGTCGGGGGATAGTGATGGCGACGATCGAAGCGACAACGAGGGCCGGCATCTATTCATTTGAAGGAATCACGCCGAAGATCGCGGACGACGTTTTCATCGCGCCGGGTGCCCGAATTATTGGCGATGTCGAAATCGGACCGGGCAGTAGCATCTGGTTCAACGTCGTCATCCGGGGCGATTGCGCCCCGATCCGGATTGGCTCGCGAACGAATGTCCAGGACAATGCGGTGGTTCATGTCGACCCCGATGCGCCTTGCACTGTCGGCGATGATGTGACGATCGGCCACAGCGCCATCGTCCACGGCACGACAGTAGGCGACCGCGTGATGATCGCCATGGGAGCGATCGTGCTTTCGCGTTCCGTGGTCGAAAGCGAATCGCTGATAGCTGCTGGAGCAGTGGTTCCTGAAGCAGCCGTCGTGCGCGCTGGAACATTGGTCGCCGGGATTCCCGCTAAAGAAAAGCGGGAGCTCGACGGCGACAACCGCGCCCGTTTGCAGCTTGGAGCGAAACACTACGTCGAATTCTCACAGCGATTCCGGTCAGGTCTACATCCTTACTCAGAGGAGTCGACGACAGATGGCGATTGATCTGGAACGGCGCGATGATGGGATCGCGATCATCACCATCAACCGACCCGAAGCCCTGAACGCATTTACCTCCGCTGACCTTGAATCGCTTCTGGCGACGGTAAAAGCGGTGGGTGCCGATCGCTCGATCCGCGTGGTCATCCTGACCGGGGCGGGTGAGCGCTCGTTCGTCGCCGGCGCCGATATCAAAGAGATGGCGAACAAGTCGACCGAAGAAGGGCGGCAGTTCGGCGTGCTTGGGCATTCCGTCGCAAATTCGCTCGAAGCAATCCCTCAACCGGTGATCGCTGCCGTCAACGGTTTCGCGTTCGGTGGCGGTTGCGAGCTTGCGCTCGCCAGCCAGATTCGCATCGCTTCTGAAAATGCCCAATTCGCGCAACCGGAAGTCTCGCTGGGCATTCCTCCGGGATGGGGCGGCAGTCAACGCTTGCCCCGCCTGGTCGGTCCGGGGCTCGCGGCCGAAATGATCTTCACCGGACGAAGGCTAAAGGCGGATGAAGCGCTGCGGATTGGCCTGGTGAACGCGGTTTATCCGATCGCCGAGTTGATGCCGCAAGCGATCGCTCTCGCCGGGCAGATAGCGAAGAACAGCCCGCGCGCAGTGGCGGCATCGAAGCAGCTCATTCGTCGCTCGCTCGACGGCAACATGGCGCGTGGTCTCGAAGCGGAAATCGAAGCGCTGGCCCAGTCGTTCGGCAGCGAGGACCAGCGCGAGGGGATGACCGCGTTCGTAGAAAAGCGTCCGGCGGTCTTTACAGGCAACTAAGAAATCGTTGGGAAGAGGAGAACAATGGCACTTTCGATCGTCGTGCTCGTCAAACAGACGCCCGATTTGAACGCGGTGCGAGTCGATAAATCATCGGGAAAACCGTTGCTCGGAGATCAGTTGGTGCTCAGCTCTGCTGACGCGAACGCCGTCGAAGCGGCGCTTCAGCTCAAAGAGGCGCACGGTGGCGAGATTACTATCGTCACCGCTGGACCCGCCTCAGTGAAGGATGTCGTGCAGCGGACGCTGGCGATGGGCGCTGATAAAGGCATCATCATCCCGATCGACAACGTCAACCAGATCGATACGCTTTCCCTGGCTCGCGCGATTGCTCCGATCGTTCGAGGAATCGGATTCGATCTGATTCTCACCGGGCAAAACAGCGACGACTATGAAAGCGGGCAGGTCGGCGCGCAAGTCGCGGAATTGCTCGGCATCGCGCAGGTTTCGTGGGTGACCAAATTGGAAGCCGACGGAGCGACGCTGACCATGGAACGGGATACCGAGGATGGAAAGCAGGGCGTCGTCGCTTCCACTCCGCTGTTGGTCATGGCCGCAGATGGGCTGAACGAACCGCGCTATCCATCACTCAAAGGCATCATGGCGGCGAAGAAGAAACCAGTCGAAACGGTTGCTGCGCCTGCCATTTCCGCCGCGAGCGTCTCCTGGAGCGAACCAAAGGCCCAGGAAAAGAGCGCTGGCGGGATCATCGTGCAGGACAAGCCTGCTGCCGAAGCTGCAGCGGAGCTTGTCGCCTGGTTGAAAACAAACAAGCTCGTCTAGCGCGTTTGCGCCGGAATCCAGCAAAAGGAGCAGAACGACTATGGCGAGCGGAGTCTTGATCGTCGCCGAAACAAAAGATGGAGCTTTGCGCAGCGCGTCCCGCGAACTTGTCGCAGCAGGATTGGCTACCGGTGGTTCCGTTACCGCGCTCGTGCCCGGAGCAGGCATTCAACCTGCCGCTGACGAAATCAGCACGTCGGGCGTCGATAAGACACTGACCGTCGACGACGCGCGGTTGGCCGACTTCACCACCGATGCGTATGCGGCGGCAGTCGAAGCTGCCATCAAGCAGATTGAACCGGCGATCGTGCTTTTCACGGGAACCACGTCTGGGCGCGATCTCGCTCCGCGTGTGGCCGCCAGATTCGGTGCACCACTGGCAGCGAATGCGATTGGACTGCGCGCCGTTGACGGTGGGCTGATCGCGACGAGACCCGTGCTCGGAGGCAGGGTTCAGAGCGATGTGACGCTGCAATGGCGATCTCGTGATGGCCAGCATGGGTCCGGGCGCATTTGATCCTGCAGGGAGCGATGGCCACGGCCACACCGGTTGAGTCCTTGATAGTCGATTTCTCCGCCGTGCCTGAACGTGTGAAAGTGACCGGGATCGCTGATGTCCAGGACACGTGGCGGCGCACGCCTTGAAAACGCTGAAACCATCGTTGCCGGTGGACGCGGTCTGAAAGAAGCCGCCAACTTCGCGCTCGTCGAGGCGCTCGCCGCCAAACTCGACGGGGCCGTGGGTGCGTCGCGAGCGGTCGTCGATGCCGGATGGCGCCCTCACAACGAGCAGATCGGCCAGACCGGCAAGACCGTTGCGCCGCGTCTCTACATCGCCATCGGCGTCTCCGGTGCCGTGCAGCACAATGTCGGCATGCAGGGATCGGAGTACATCGTCGCCATCAACCGCGATCCCGACGCCCCGATCTTCAAACTCGCCGCCTTCGGTATCGTCGGCGATCTCTTTGAAGTGGTCCCGGAGCTGACGAAGCAACTGTCGTAGAACTGAGTGGAAGTAGAGAGTTAAGAGTGGAGAGTAAAAGCGTCGTGCTCTCTACTCTCCACTCTTAACTCTCTACAAATAAAGGAGCCACACGAATGGATGACCGGTTTGATGCGATCGTCGTTGGAGCGGGACCAGCGGGAATCTACTGCCGCCAAGGAGATGGCGGCGGCGGGGTTGTCGGTGGTGGTGCTCGAGCGTGGTCAGTTTCCCGGCGCGAAAAATGTGTCGGGAGGCATTCTTTACCGGCAGCCGACTGAGGAATATGCGCCCGGATTCGAAACCGAAGCGCCGCTTGAGCGTCCGATCATCGAGCAGCGCTATTTGATGCTGACCGAAGATGCGATGCTCGGCGGTATTTATCGCTCGCAAAAATTTGCCGAAGAGCCGTACAACGCCTATTCGGTGCTCCGCTCTGAATTCGATCGCTGGTTCGCGACAAAGGCTGAAGATGCAGGGGCCGAAGTTTATCCCGAGTTCACGGTCACCGATCTCCTCTGGGAAGACGGCAAGGTGATCGGGGTTTCGACCGGCGAGCCGGATGGAGAGCTTTACGCTCACGTCGTCGTGCTTGCTGATGGCGCGAACTCACTGCTGGCGAAACAAGCGGGATTGCACAAAGAGTGGCGTCCGATCGATCAGGCGCTGGTCGCCAAGGAGCTGATCGCGCTTCCCGCGGAAAAGATCGACGATCGCTTCCAGCTCCAGAGCGGATTCGGAACCGCCTACGAGATCTTCGGGGAATCAACCTGGGGAATGCTCGGCTATGGATTCATCTACACGAACAAGGAATCGATCTCGATCGGCACCGGCGCATTGCTTGAGGATTTGATCACCTCGGGACGCAATGTCAATGACATGCTCGACCGCTTCAAAAAACATCCCGCGATCGCCCCGCTGCTGCAGGGAGGCGAAACGGTTGAGTATTCCGCTCACCTGATTCCGGAGTTTGGCTATAACCATCTGCCCCGGCTGTTCGCCGATGGCGTGCTGGTGATCGGGGACGCTGCCGGATTGGTCAACCCGATCAACCGGGAAGGCACGAACCTGGCGATGATGTCAGGTAGCCTGGCTGCCCAGACGGTGAAGCTGGCACGGGAGCGCGACGATTCGTCGATTCGCACGCTTGCGCACTATCGCGAGTTGCTCGATCAGAGCATCATCATCAAAGATTTGCACAAGATCCGGAACACCACCGATTTCGCGCACAGCCGCTCGCATTTGCTGACGAGTTACCCGGAAATGATGTCCGAAGTGGCTCGCACCTATCTGACCGTTGACGGCTCGCCGAAAGCGGCGAAGATGAAAAAAATCGCCAGGCTAATGGCAGGTCAGCCGAAGCGCCGCATGCTCTCCGACGCGATCGGCGGCATTCGCACGATGTTGATGTAGCCCGATGCAAAACCAGGAGCACAGTTCAAAGCACAGAGACGCGTCGAATGCAGAACTGTCGAGTTCTGCCGGGACTTCGCGCGGATCGATGGCGGAGTTGCTGGACGGGTTGTCATTTGCGGACGGTCCCTTTCGCATCGCGCCGACCGATCTTGCCACCTATGTCCGATTGGATCAATGCGAGCGGTATCTTCGCTTGCAGCTCTACACCCGCAACTCCGGTGATGGTTTTCTCAAAGAATATGATGTCGCTCCCCAGTCGCTGCCATCGCTGCTGACTGGTTCAGGAGCAACTTTTGAAAACGACATCGTCGAGCAGCTTCGCGGCCAGATGCCTGTTCGTAATTGCTCGTCTGCTTCAAAGGAAAACGGGTCACGATCACCGGACAACAGTCTCATTTGCCAGACTCTGCGTGGCCTTGCCGCCGGCGACCGCATCGCCCTCGTCCAGCCCCGCGTGGTGTCGACGGTCGGTGATTGGGCAATGCGCGGCGACATTGACCTCCTGCTCCTTGATCGGGATGACGCCGGTATCGCCCGGGTGCTCGTGATCGATATGAAGAGCAGCGTCACGAGCAGCGTAGAGCATCGCCTGCAGGTCGCCTGCTATATGGTGATGCTGCGAGAACTCTTCATCCAACGCGGGATCGCAGTTGCCGCGATCGACATCGGCATCGTCTATCGCGGTGCCGACGACCCAATCCGCCTGTCGCCGGAAGAGCGGCTGGTTGAGGCGCAACGGCGAACGGCTGCCGCTGACCGGCTCGGCATTTCAGGGGCGTGTCTCGATCTCGTCGCTGATCCAACTCCCTATCTCGATGTTGTTGATGATCTGGCGCTGGCGCGGAACTCGACGGCATGGCGAGCGATCAAGCGTCCGTTTGACCAAACGTCGTTTGAGCTGACTTCAGCTTGCGACGGCTGTCTTTACAACGAGTTCTGTTTGAAGAGGACGCGGGAGCTGGACGATCTGTCGCTTCTGCCGAACATCACTGTCGCCGCGAAACGGGCATTGCATGCGGTCGGAATCACCAAAACCATCGAGTTGGCGAAGCTTGAGGAACCGGCGAGTCGGACCATTGCGGGTGTCACGCGGAAGATCATGGCTCCGGTCGCCGGAAAGGAATCAGTTTGCCAGGCGCTGAGCGCGAATCGAGCGATCGGCGGTCGGCTGGAGGAACTCGTTTCGCGAGCCAGGCGCTATCAATCCTCCCTCGGTGAACGTTTCGTGGTGGGGAATGACATTACGGGCGCGGGATATGGATCGCTCCCATTCAGCGACGTCGAGCATGATCCGAATCTCGTTCGCATCTATCTCGATGTGCAACGGGACTACCTGCATGACCGACTCTATCTAGTGAGCGCGCTGATTCAGGGGTGCACCGATGGTGAGCCGACGGAATCGCAGCGTCACGTCGTCCTTGAGCTGTCGGAGCGAGCGCCGGTCAGCGCCGAGATCGAACGCGATCTCCTGCTTGCGTTTTATCGGCGGCGTCTTCAGGGCCGTCGTCGCTGCAGCGGCTCCGAATGCCGAAGGCGAGCAGAAAATCCCGCTCCATCTCATCTTCTTCAACCGGGCCGGGTTGACGCATCTGCTCAAGGCGCTTGCCCGGCATGAGGAGGCGATCCTCGGTGCTGCGCCGCTCTACGATCTGCTCACCCAGCTTCCAGCGTTTGATTCGCCGATGGTGACCGCACTGCAGGATGAGATTCGTACGCTGAAGAACTACCCGATTCTGGCGCAGTCGCTCTATGCCGTCTCCCGGTTCTTGCGGTTCGACTGGAATCAGGATGCGCCGCTGACCGATCTCTTTTCATCGAGAGTCTTCGACGATGTCCGCCCTGTGCCAGTCGGCGACGACGAAACTCCGCTCTGGTACACCGGGCGGTCGCGATTCTCGAGCGACGTGCCATTGGAATATGCCTACCACTCCTGGGGATTATTGGCTGAGCCGACGCCCGGTTCCCCAGATGAGCGCGCTTCGTATCGCCAGGTGGGCAGGGTTGAAATGCTGGCATTTGCCCGGCGGCGATTGGATGCGATCGAGCACATCGCAAAGGACTTCAAGGGCAACCAGCGAACATACAAAAGCGCCTTCGATCTCGATGAGCTTGCCATGCTGGATGGCAAGGCGCGGACACTCGCCGACGCGATCGCCGAATTCATCGTCATCGAGCGGCATGTCGCGCTGACCGGTTGGAAAACGGCCCGGCAGGATGCGCCTGAACGGCGAATGCTGGACGGCACCACGCTGGTGCTCCGCTACTGCGAAGAGGATCAGGAGACAGGCGTCGCCGAGCAGAATCGCGAGCATCGGCAGAAGCAAGCGCTTTACGAGGAATACGCAGCTGCCTTCCGGGAGGAGAACCCGGACGAACCGAAGGTCATGCTGTCCAAAGAACAGAAGTCGGAGACGAATTGGAACCATACCGGCATGCGATTTCGTTTCCGCATTGAAGCGGATGCGCAACCCGGAGTGCTCGAACAAATCCTGGCAATCGGCGATCTCCGCGAGGGAAACCGGGTGGTGGTCGGCGAACGCTGGTCGGTTGATTCACGCCTGCCCGAAGCGGAGCGGACGAAGTTTCAAACAACCGCCAAGCAACTCCTCTATGGAGATCGCGCAGACATTGAGTCGATTGAACGCATCGTCGATGACGAGGGGTCGCTCACCGGGGCAATCATCACGCTAAAAATGGCGATTCGATTTGGCGGAGAGCCCGGATTCGTTTTCTTTGGCCGGCAGCAGATATTCGAACATGACGAGCTTTATACGATCGATGACGATCCGAACGACATCATGCTCAGCCGAGGACTGAAGGCGACGAAAGCGCTCCAGGAGGGCGCGCTCAACGCGGTGATCGAGCGGATGGAAGGCGCGGAGATCGACACCCAATGGAACGATGAAGCCATCGTGGCTCAAGCCCGATTCTGGGAAGGGCTGGATGCGTTCATCGGCGCCGGACTGATCCATTCGTTCGAATATCAAAAGCAGCGATACATCGGGTTGCTTGGTGACGCTCCAACGATTCTGGTGCAGGGACCACCCGGCACCGGCAAGAGCTACACCACAGCATTCGCGGTGTGGGCGAGGATGCAGGGCGCCCTTGCGGCGGGATTGCCGTTGCGGGTCAGCCTGACCTGCAAAACACACGCCGCGACGGATGTGTTGTTACGGAATGTCGCCGATGTTCAGCGCGATCTCAATCTCTTTCGCCTGCGCGAGCCCGAATCTGTTTTACCGCTTTTTCGACGAGCGGATCCTGGCCGTTCCCTGTTTTCGCTTTGAAGGCAGCGAATCTCCTCCCCAGGGCGTCACGACCCTTTGGCGCAAGGGTCATCCGTCAGCCGACAAGCGCAATGCCGCCGATCTGTTGATGGCGCAGGCGCACGTCGTGTTGGCGGCGACTCCCGGCGGCATCTGGAGAATCGTTGCCGACCGATGGCCGAAAGACTTCTGGGCAAAGCGATTTCTGAATCTGACCGTGCTCGACGAGGCGTCTCAGATGGGACTGCCGGAAGCGATCATGGCGACGATTCCGCTCGATATCGATGGGCAATTGATCGTCGTCGGGGACCACCGCCAGATGCCGCCGATCGTGCAGCACGATTGGGCGAACGAAGCTCGCCGGACCTTCAAGGAATACGCGGCGTTCGAATCGCTTTACCTTGCGCTCGACCGTAAAGTGCCCGAGGAACACAAGATCAAGTTCGCGGAGAGCTTCCGGTTGCACAAGGATATGGCGGAGTTTCTGCGCCGCGAGATCTATCACCAGGACGGTATCCCGTATTTCTCCAAGAAAGTTGCCACACTCGCGTTCGACCGGGAAGAAGTCGATTTTGCCGCAGCCGTGCTCGGTCCTGAGCCGCTGACGATCGTGCTTCACGATGAGGCCGCGAGCCAATCGAGCAACGTGTTTGAAGAATCAATCGTTCGGGAATTGCTTGAGATGCTTGGCGGCGACGGGGATGAGCGGTTCGATCCGCGCAAAGGCATCGGTGTCGTCGTGCCGCATCGCGCCCAGCGCGCGGCGCTGCAGGCGAGCGTACCGTTGCTCACGGTTCGCGATCCCGTCACCGGAGCGATCTTGCGCTCATCGGTCGATACGGTTGAGCGGTTTCAGGGAGATGAGCGCGAGGTGATTCTGGTCAGTCTGACGGAAAGCGATCCGCAGTTCATTCGCTCGACCAGCGACTTCCTGCTCGACCCGCGCCGGCTGACCGTCGCCCTCAGCCGGGCGAAGCAAAAGATGATCGTCGTCGCCTCGCGAACGGTCTTTACCCTCTTCTCCGCCGATGAGGAAGGTTTCGAAAATGCCGCGCTCTGGAAAAACTTCCTGCGCCGCACCTGCACCAACCTCCGCTGGAGCGGCGACCGCGACGGCATTCCGGTTGAAGTATGGGTGAATCCGCCGTTGGAGCGTGATGAATAGAACTGTCGTGGCCGGGTTTTTGAAGCGAAGTTGGCCGCGACGTGCCCGGCACTGAAGTACCGGGCTGACAGGCCGAAGTACCCTTCGGGCACTGAGCTTGGTGGGCGACAGACGTGCTCAGCCCTTTAGGGCTTTCGCCTGTGAGCCGTGGGCTTCAGCCCTCGGCAATGGCAACCACAGTTCGACTATTCTTTCTCACTTCTCACTTCTCACTTCTCACTTCTCACTTCTCAAAATTCGCTCTTCAACCGGCACGTATTCGATGTCGTAGCCGAAATAGCGCGGGCCGACTGTTTCGATGCCGATGTCTGACCGCCAGCGCGGATCGCAGGGAATTCCCAGCACTGCCACCCGAAAACCGTAGCGAAGCTCTTCGGTCGTGATCGGCGCGCCGGTTTCGGCATCGAGCACGGTAATCAGGTCGGGGGTAGTGGCGACCACGCGGTCATCGGTTTGGGCGATGAGGAATTCGTTCTGGAAGGCAATCCGGAGTTGCTGGCCCTGAAACTCTCCGGATCCGTCGATAAATGCTTCACCCCGAGCAAAGCCCGTTTCGGTTCGACGCTGGATATCGCTGATCTTTCCGGTCCAGATGACGGAACCATTCGTGGCATCGCAGACTGCGTTGACGGGATCGCGATGCTCTGTGTGCGCGGCGCGGATCGCCTGGCCGATTTCCTCCGTCTTCGTGATCGATCCCAGCACCGCCCACTCTTTCGTCTGCTTTCCGGTCAAAACGTACAGCGCGACCATCGCGCTGCAGCCCATGTCGATCGTCAGCGAACGGGCCAGCGTCTCGGTCCACTTGTTGTTGATCGTGGTGATGACCGCGCCGTTGCCTTTTTCATCGGCGATCGCCATCGGCGTAGCCGTGGCGCCGTTGATCGCCGGAATCCCCATTTGCAGCTCTGGGAAGGCGCGGCCCATGCCATCGGCATCAACGAGCGGGATGCCAAGCGGCGCGGCAACCGCGAACGGCACAACCGAGTTGAGCCCGCCGACCTCACCGCACATGACCGCATCGAACTTGCGGCCAAGGTAGGACTCAAGACTGGTGAAGGCCCGCACGCACTCTTCGCCCGAGGGAATCTTTTCCACCATCACGGTGGGCGCGCCCATCATGGCGACGGCCACCAGCAGATCATCGTCCTTGAGTTCAGAAGCGTCGATCATGGTGACCGGACCATATTTGCGGATTGCGGACTGCGCCATCAACCGCCCGATGTAGGGATTGCCGCCGCCACCGGTGCCGAGCACCGCCGCTCCGAGCGCCATGTCGTCCAGGTGCTCGGCCTCGATGATTCGCATCTTCTTGCTCCAGGCGAGAGACGAGCATCGCACGCGATGCCCGCCCCGTGATGACTAATGCGCGAGACGGAGATCGCCGACCGCTTTCACCCGCACGCGGGTGGCATTGCCCGGCAGATAGGCGAGCGGCACATCTTCAACATCGACGATCTGGATCGAATCGGGATCAGCGCCCGCTTCAGCCGCTTTGTCCGACGCCTCGCCCTTGGCATGAGCGAGTGCCTGATCGCGCGACATCCCCGAAAGCGAGTAGACCCGGTCGACTTCGCCGGAGATCTGGGCAATCGCGGCGCCGACGGCGTTCGCCGCCTCGAAATGATCCGGCTTGATCATTTCGGACGCGCCGGAGAGCGTTTTGTGAATCAGGATGCTGCCGCCGCCGACGACAATCACCGGAACCGGATCGGAGCTGGTCTTCATGCGGTCTACCGCGGTTTCGCTCATCTCATGGATACGTTGGAGCGCCGCCTTGACGAGTTTGGAGTCAAGATGCTTGACCAGTGATGCGTCGCCGATGTCGGCGATCCCGGCGGCGACGGCGATATCGGTCGTGGTCAGGATGTCGCCGCCAAAGACGAGGGCCTTCTGGGTGATGCGGAATCCGACGGATTGCGGGCCGATCTTCAACGGATCGGGCTGGACGATCGTGCCGCCGCCGAGTCCAAACGAATAGACATCCGGCATTCGGAAGTTGGTGCGGACACCGCCGATATCGACGGCCACTGAGGCTTCGCGTGGGAAACCGTGGGTCAGCGCGCCAACATCAGAGGTGGTGCCGCCGACATCGACGACCATCGCATCCTTCAATCCTGAAAGAAAAGCCGCTCCCCGCATCGAGTTTGTCGGACCAGATGCAAAGGTGAGCACCGGATATTGCTCGGCGAAATCGGCGCTCATGAGGGTGCCGTCGTTCTGCGTCAGGTAAAGGGGAGCGGTGATGCCCATTTCGGCAATGGCGCGGCGGAAGGCGGTCACCGTTTCGGCGGCGAGTGAGCGCAAGCACGAATTGAGAATCGCCGCGTTTTCACGCTCCAGCAGACCGATCCGCCCGATTTCGGCGGACCGCGTGATCTCGGCGCCCGGGATCACATTGTTGACGATCTCGGCCGCCCGCTCTTCCATATCAGGATTGACGGGGGAGAAGACTGATGAGATCGCGACAGCCGAAACGCCATTCGCCGCGATCTTCTCGGCGACGCCGCGAATCTCATCAGCGTCGAATTTCGAAATTTCCCGGCCATCGAACTCGTACCCGCCATGGACGAGGTGGACCGAGCCGTCGATCACTTCGCGAAGATCATCCGGCCAGTCGATCATTGGCGGCAATGCGGCGGTGGCAGGAAGCCCGAGTCGGATTGTTGCGGTCTTCGTCAATCGACGACGTTCGACGACGGCGTTGGTGAAATGCGTGGTGCCGATCATGACGGCGGCGACGGCGCTGGTCGCGGTGCCGGATGTTTCCAGCACATGCTTCAGCGCGGTGGTGATGCCGCTGGTGACATCTTCGGTCGTTGGAGTTTTGATCTTGCTGACGACCGTGAGGTCGTCCATGAGAACGGCGTCCGTGTTCGTTCCGCCGACGTCGATGCCGATCCGCAATGCCATGCCGTTCAATTCCTCAACTGGTGGGGCGTGCCGCCCGCGAGTGGTCATACTGATCGAAATGAGCTACGTGTTGCACGATGAAAACAAACGATGCGCACGCACGCAAGCGCCAGGCTTCAGGGAACGCGACAATCACTACGATGCAGCATCACGCAGATTCCTGTAGGGATCCTGAACACCTACACTTGCTGCCGAATGCATTTTCCATGAACCTGGTCACGGCAGCGAAAGATGCTGGACAACGGCTGGTCGATATTGACGACGGCGTCGCTTGGTTTCGTTGGATCGAGCGCAGACGCCGACGCCTTACTGGGGACAGACAATCTCGGAGGGCCGAAGGATACATTCGAGAAGCCTGGTGGTACAGCACCTTTCCCGGACTGGCGATTCTGCTGACCGTGGTCGGATTCAATCTGCTCGGTGACGGGTTGCGCGACGTGCTCGACCCGCGTCCCGGCGAAAATCGTAGCTGGCGTCTCAGGTAGGGGATTGATCGATGCCTGAACCAGAGCGAATGAATCTCCCGGCGGGGTACGGTGACTTCGAACCGTTCACCATCGAAAGCGCTCCCGATTGGGACGACTTCGAGGTCTCACTCGAACGATCCCGCAACTACTGGGTCGCGGTCACGGACGAGCACGGACCGCACACCGTCCCGGTCTGGGGGCTCTGGATCGACGGCGTCTTCATCTTTTCGACCGATCGGTTGTCACGAAAAGGGCAGGCGCTGGCGAACGGAGGCGTTTGCGTTATCCATCTCGAATCGGGGGATGACGTGATCATCGTGCATGGCCGGGCAGAGCGATTGCCGGTCCCACAGTATGAGATGTTCGTAGCGGCATACGATCGAAAATATGGGGTGCTGCTCGATCCCGAAGATCGCGCGCAAGTGATTTACCGCGTCGTTCCGTTTGTGGCGTACAGCTGGCTAGAGCGTGATTTCCAGCGGACTGCCGTCAGATGGAGCTTTTAACCACTGTGATCCCGGAATTCGAAAACTCCGGGATCAACCAGTTCGCTCCAACGGACGCCGATGTCCGCCGAGACTCTAGCGTGACTGAAAGCCGAAGCTGGCGAGGGTCGCCTGGCCCTCGGCGCTGAGCAGGTAGGTGATGAAGGCGTTCGCGGCGTCGGCATTGCCGTCGGTGACAGCGGCGACCGGGTAGCTGGCGATCACATTCACGGTGTCTGGAATGTCGATCAGGGTGACATCAGCAGCGACTTCGGAGTTGACATCAGTCACGTAGACAATCCCGGCATCGGCCTCGCCAAGCTGAACTTTCGCCAGCACGTTCTTCACGTTCGTCTCGTTCGAGACGATATTGCCGGAGACGTTATCGACGAAGCCGTCGCCATACGTGGCGGCATCTGCGCCAGCGATACAGATCGACTGGCGAGCGTACTGACCGACCGGGACATCTTCCGCCGCGAGCACCAGCTTCACGCCGTCTTTGCCAAGATCGGCGACCGAGGCGATGCCGGCCGGATTGTCCTTCGGCACGACGATCGCCAGGCGGTTATGGGCGAATGTCTGCGGCTCGCCCGCGATGATGCCGCCTTCGCTCGCGGCCTTCATCTGGCTGTTGTTGGCGGAGGCGAAGACATCGGCTTTCGCGCCTTCCGTCAGTTGCGTCACGAGCGCCTGTGAACCGGCGAAGTTGAAGACGAGATCGAGCCCCGGATTCGCCGCTTCGAGATCGGTCCCGATGGCGTTGAACGCGTCGGTCAACGACGATGCGGCGAAAACGGTGACCTCACCGCTGTTCTCCGGGAACGGAACGGCTTCGACAGGCGTCGGTGTTGCCGCCGGTGTGGCCGATGTCGGCGCCGCAGCCGCGGCGGGATCACAGGTGATTGCAGATTGCGCAACGGCAAGACCCGGCGCCACAATCGCGGTGAGTGACAGCATCGCGATGAGCGCGGCGAGCAGGAGTCCTCGAATCCATGACGATGATCGCATCCCGGCAGTATCCTCTCTGCAATTGGTTAGTCAATCATTGACTATCGACGCCGTGAGCATAGAGTGGCCCGCAGGCGTAGTCAAGCATCCTCAGGCATGATTGTGCTGGCGCTAATGGCAAGGCAGGAATGAGAGGTATACGCGAACGAATGGCTCCATCGATACGGCATCCTCCGAAGCTCATGGTGGCGATCACGACGCTTTTTGTTTTGTTTTTGCTGTTGCCATTGGTGGCGTTGGTCTGGAGGGCGGTCGATCGGGCGTCATTCTGGCGCTATCTCGATGACCGAATGGTCGTGGAAGCGCTCAAGCTCTCGTTCACGACCACGTTATTCACCCTGATCATTGCGTTCGTCGTTGGCACCCCGGCGGCCTATTTGCTTGCTCGATGGCGGTTTCGTGGTTATCGGTTCATCGAGACATTGATCGATCTCCCGATCGTGTTGCCGCCCGTTGTAGCCGGTGTGGCCCTGCTGATGGCATTCGGCAGACGTGGCTTGCTCGGGAGCGAGCTCGACGCATTCGGCATTACCCTGCCGTTTACGACGCTGGGTGTGGTCGTTGCCCAGGTCTTCGTCGCTGTGCCGTTCTATGTGCGCAGCGCCCGGGCGGGATTTCAGTCGATTCCGCGCGATGTTGAAGAGGCGGCGCAGCTCGACGGCGCAACGTCGTGGCAGGTCTTGCGCAACGTGAGCATCCCCGCAGCGCTGCCGGCGATCTCCGCCGGGGCGGTGCTTTGCTGGTCGCGCGCGCTGTCAGAGTTTGGCGCGACACTCCTTTTTGCCGGGAATCTCGAAGGCAAAACGCAGACGATGCCGCTGGCGATCATGACCGCTTTTGAAAGCAGTCTTGGATCGGCGCTGGCGATCTGCCGTCATACTTTTGCTCATCTCAAGTTTGATCCTCTTTCGTTTCACGATTGGTGATGAATGATGCCGACGGATTGTGGTAAGTCGATCGGGAGGGTGAATATGCATCTCTTCGTAGGCTCCGACCACGCGGGATTTCGTCTGAAGGAATCGATTGTCCCCGAACTGCGATCGTGGGGGCACACGATCGATGATCTCGGCTGCTATACCGAAATGCCGGTCGACTTTCCCGACATCGCCAGAGCAGTGTGTCGCGCGGTTCGCGAGCATGAAGGATCGCGCGGATTGATGGTGTGCGGCACCGGCGTCGGCGCGGCGATCGCCGCCAACAAGATCACCGGGATTCGCGCGGCTGTCTGCCACGATGTGCATTCCGCTCATCAGGCCGTCGAACATGATGATGTCAACGTGCTCTGCCTGGGCGCGCAGATTGTCGGTGAATGGCTGGCGCTCGATCTGATTCGAGCCTATTGCGATGCACAGTTCGAGTTGCGGGAACCTTTTCTCCGGCGGATCGCACTGCTGCGCGAGCTTGAGCGGGAATCGGCGCGGGAACTGCTCGATGAGCGGCACGATTGGAGGTAGCCGATCTGGCTTAGGACTGATCTGTATCAAGTACTATAGATTCGATCTCGCCGGCACCGGCATCGTACAGATCTCACCGATTCTGGAGGTTCGTTCGTGAAGATTGGCGTCACCTTTCCGCAAACTGAATTCGGCAACGATCCGATTGCTATTCGCGACTACGCCCAGGCCATCGAGGGATTGGGATTCACGCATTTTCTCGCCTACGATCACGTGCTGAGCGCAGACACCTCCAACCGGCCGGGATGGAGCGGCTATTCGCTCGCTGATCCCTTCCACGAAATCTTCGTACTGTTCGGGTACGTGGCGGCGATCTCCTCGAAGCTCGAACTCGTTTCCGGCGTCTTGATTTTGCCGCAGCGGCAGACCGCGCTCGTCGCCAAGCAGGCGGCGGAAGTGGACCTCCTGAGCGGGGGCCGTCTCCGGCTAGGTGTCGGTGTTGGTTGGAACGCGGTCGAATATGAAGGTCTGCAAAAGGACTTCAAGAATCGCGGCATCCGTTCGGAAGAGCAGATCAAGCTCCTGCGCGAACTCTGGACGCACGACTCGATCACCTTTGACGGGAAATGGGAGTCGGTCCCGGAAGCAGGCGTGCTGCCGCTCCCGGTGCAGCGGCCCATTCCGATCTGGATCGGCGGCTACGCGGAGGAAACCATCAAGCGCGTGGCGAGGATTGGAGACGGCTGGTTCCCCTGGCGCGAGCCTGACGAAGAGATGAAAGCGACGCTCGATCGGCTCAATAAATACACCGTGGAAGCGGGCCGCGATCCGAAGAGCATCGGTCTGGAGCCGCAGCTGACGATCGCGCGTGGAAATCCTGACTACTGGAAGAGCTATGTGGAAGGCTGGCAGAACCTCGGCGCCACCTATCTCACCATCAACACCATGGGCGGCGGACTGAAAACACCCGCCGAGCACCTCGCTGCAATTGAACGAGTCGCCAGCGAACTGGGAGTCGAGTAGACCCTAATCCTGCGCCAAAGCACCACCCTCTCCCAATGCTGGGAGAGGGTGCGAAATCCTCGGTATATCCGTCTTGTATCGAGTAGCGGGGGCCTCACAGATCCTCCCCTACGAATGGGTGGTGATCCCGATTGGTCGCTGTCCGATTCTGCTGAGCCCGACATGATGTCCAGGCGGCGGCGGATGCTTTCGACCTTGGCGTAGGCTTCGTCGCGCTCGGCTTCGTCGAGGTGATCGGCGAGTGCTTCCGCTTCCGAAAGGGTGAGGGCGAGCCGGTCGCTGTAGCTGGCGCTTTGATAGGCGTCGTCCTGGAAGATTTCCATGCCTGGCGATGAGACGGCTGGTGCGTCTTCCGATGTCGGATCGAAGTAGGGATCAGCGTAGGTCGCTTTCGACACGTAGTAGGTGATTCCGGCAGTGATAAGCGGAATCCCGATCACCAGCGCCCAGACGAAGCCGAGACTCCAATCGTAGTCGTGGTAAAAGGCAGCAAGCATGAGTGAGCCGACCAGGGCGACCACGAACATGCCGATTGTCATGCGCAGGGCTGACTGACGTGGCGGTTCGGGATACTCGAACCGGCGAATTGCCTTGCGATTTGTGCGGTCGATGAACGGCACCAGCGCGATGAGGGTGAAGAGCAACCCGGGAAAGAGAATGCCGCCGATGAAGTTCGGCTCAATCGATGCGCCGAAGAGCTTGAACGAGACGCTTGTCGGAATGATCTCAAGCAGCCCATAGACCCAGAGCAGGTACCAGTCGGGCTTGACCGCCGGCGTGCCGACACCCGGAGGGCCGAACTGAGCCAGCGGGTGCGCTTCGACGATGGTCGAGAGGATGAAGAGCGAACCGAACATCACGAGCAGCAGCTGACCGGCGAGAATTGCCTGGTAGGGCCACGCCGGCACTCCGAGCACACGTCCTGGTTCCGCCAACTTCTTTGAATAACCGGGTTGCGTGTGCTTTTGCTTGACGATGACCAGGGTGTGAAAGATGATCGCGCCCGCGATCAGCGCGGGAATCACGAAGACATGCAGAGTATAGAGACGTGGGATGCTGCCCAGGGTCGGGAAGTTTCCGCCGAAGATCAACTCGGAAACGGTCTCACCAACCCACGGGAATTGACCTGGCGATGGAATAGCCGACGCCAGTGGCGGTGACGGCATAGGAATCGTACGGGAGCGAATACCCGAGGAATCCAGCTGCGAGTGTGAGCGAGAGAAGCAGCACGCCAACGATCCAGTTGATTTCACGCGGCTTGCGATACGTACCGGTAAAGAAAATACGGACCATGTGGAGCAGCACCGAGGCGATCATCAGGTGCGCCGCCCAGTGGTGAACATTGCGGAAGAGATTGGCGACCGGAACCGACTCGATCAGGCGGACGCTGGCATACGCCTCGGGAACGGTCACGCCGTCAAGCGTAACTTCCGCGTTTGAAGGCACATACATGATGCCGAGATAGATGCCGGTCAGCACCAGGATGATGAAGCAGAATCCCGCCATTTCCCCGAAGAAATAGGTTGAATGAATGGGAAATGCCTTGCGGCCGAACTTCTCGTAAAAGGCTTTGATACCGAGACGTTCCTCGAACCAACCAGGATTCGCCTCAGTTGACGGCGCAGGAGCACTCGTCGATTGCATCGATGAGCCGCCCTTGCCGTTCGTTGCGTCCGTCATCTCCGCTCTCCCGATTCAAACTGGAACATGCTCACGTATTCGTTGGCGGTCATCTACGCGACTCCAACGGGACCGCTGAAATCACCGGCGACCGTGATGGTTCCGTCATCCGCGATCGCGATCGGCAACGATGGCAGCGCCCGGGAGGCCGGTCCCTGGACCACCTTGGCGTCTTCCCGCGGATTGAACTGGCTGCCGTGGCATGGACAGTGAAGCATGCCCGTCTCGGACAACTGCGCGTAGACCGTGCAGCCGAGATGCGTACAGATCGCGCTGAACGCCACCAGGCTTTCGGTGGTGTTGGCGTCGTCGAGCTTCACCAGCTCCACCAGGTTGTTCGGATCGTCCTTCCCGCTTGGGTAAACCTGAATCCCCTCGCCGGCAGTGAGTTGCGATGTGTTCACCGGCTGCCCGACAAGATCGCCCATCGCGTAAACGAGCGGATCGCCGCTCGCGGCGGACTTCTTATCGAGACTCAGCGTTTTGATCGCGAATGCGGGCAGCGCGAATGCGATGGCGAATGCGCCTGCGCTGAATGCGATCGCGGCTTTCAAGAATCGTCGCCGGTGGGAAAGATTCTCCGGCGTATCGATGCCATCTTCTGTGGTGATCGGATCAGTGGGGTCCGTCATGGTGCTTTTACCTCGACTCGGGAATCGCCCGTTCTTGATGACGATTGCGGCACGTATTCATAGAAGAAAGGGAAGAAAGGACTTTGAGCAGGCTTACCAGGGCACGCCATCGTCACGGCGATCGAAGCGGCCCTCTTCGCCGATGAGCGCTTCTTTGTAGCCAACGAGCAGACCAGCCAGCAAAAAGCAGCCTGCACCCGCCAGTAAGCCGATCGTGCCGACGCCGTAATCAGAGGTCAGCGTGTAAGCGAGGGCGACTGCAACAATGAGCAAGAGCACTGAAACAACGACGATAGCGATCGTAAGCGGTCCGGTGATGTGCGGGGCGCGCTTCCCGGGTTTGAGCTCCTCGCCATCGATGAGCACCGAAACCACGCCCTGAATGCCGTAGATGAAAAAGCAGAGCGCTCCGGCCACGGCGCCAAGCTCCATCTCGGAGAGGTGGTCGGAATTGAAGCCATGACTTCCCATCACGATGATCGCGAGAATCGCGGCTGCGATCAGACCGACAATGGGGAGTCCCCATGTATTCCGCATCGATGATCTCCCTCCACTGAGACAAAACGCTGCGGTTCAGCTCGAATTCTTGGACCTGTCTGGACGACATGGCATCGATCGGCAGATGCTCGCGACCGGACCAGGATATACGCCGCCGGTTGCGGTTTTGCCCGATTCCAGCGGGTCCGCTCGTTATGACGAGCGTGGCTTTGGAATTACCATACACCCTGGCACACTGCAAAAAACTCTGAAATGAACCGCCACGATGAGTTCGTGACGTATTTCACAATGGCATTGTACAACCTGATGAACTGCCAAAAGACGTGGAAATGTGTAGTGATACCGAGAAGATCGTGCACGCACAACATTCGTGACGCAAAGCGTTCACGCCGCACAAGAAGCCGCCTGACAATTCGTCAGCCGGCTCAACAATGATCAGTGAGGGAAGGCGGGAAACGCTGAATGAACGCTCAGGAAGAAAGTGGGGCGAGATCGAAAACCATTCGCGCCAGTTGCTGAATCACAAGGGTTGCCTGAGCATCGTCGGGATCGGCCTGAACCAACGCTGCCAGTATCACCGGGCCACGCGCCGTGTAGATGATCCCGGCGTCATGCACGACCTGATCGAGATTGCCGGTCTTGTGAACCGTTTTCGTATTTGAAGGAAGTAATTGCGGAATGCGGTCGCTGACGGCTTGCTGATCCAATATCTGGTAGATCGCCGCGCTCGCCGATTCGCTGACGACTTCGCCCTTTAGCAGGAGGTCGAAAAAGTGTGCGATGTCGGCTGGCGTGGTCAGCATGATCGGCCCCGACTGTGCTTCGGATTCAACGAAGGCGACTGCCGTGTCGAGGTCGGCGGCGGAATCAGTGACAACAAGTTGTGGCGGCCATTGCGGGATACTTGAAAGATCGACAGTGAGATAGCTGCCCATCATGCCGAGAACTTGCGCCATCGACTGAATCGCTGCCCAATCGGTCAACGACGTCAGCGCAAGTGCGCCGACGTTGCTCGAATAGGCGCCGGACGCGAAAAGCGCTTCCTCGACGGTGGTCGAAGAGGATGCCGAGGCGTCATCGTAATAGCTGTCGCCACCTTCATTGACCATGAAATACCACTCTTCGAGCGTGAGTGGCTGATCGAGCGAAACGTCTCCATTCTCGATCAACTGATAGATCTTCGCCATTAGAGGGAGTTTGTAAAGACTGGCGGAGATGAACGGAACGGTGGCGTTCCGGGCGTATATCGTCGATCCGAGTGGGTCGATCACCACCACTCCATAGACGCCAGATTGCGATTCGACCAATGTATCAATGTTCGCGGAGAGCGCGGCAGTCGAATTCGCGCTGGAAAGAATCGGCGAACCGATCGTCGTTCGCCCGGTTGAGGAGGCAGCTGGTTCGGGAGTCGCCGATGTCGCAGTCGCGGCATCTGATCCGCTCTCTTGCGCAAGCGCTGGTCCAGCCCAAACTGTCAGGATAAAAAGTATAACCAGGCAAATTAAAGGCCGATGACCGGCAGTTGAAAATCTTTTGCGATTTCCGTGAGAACGAACGAGCACGGGTTTGCTCCTTAATGTGGGGTAGGTTGCATTGGATCGCCGGCCAGGAAAGGAATTCGAGTTTCGTGCCCGGGTTCAGGGCCACTCAACATGCGAGTAGTACCTGCACGCAACGGAACGCATCAGCGAACGACCGGGATTCATATGTCCCGGTCGTTCGCTCATTATTATCTCATTTGATGCGTCTGGTGTGGATCCCGGACTTCCGGAATCAGGACCACCTTCCGGAGGCTGACCGCCGCCTTGCGGTCCCCGCCTCCGCCCGAGCCATGGGCCTATTCAGCCGATGGATCGATTCCTATCACAATCGTGGCGAGAAACCCATCCTCCATTTTGCCTTCGGTCAATTCCGTCAATGTCACAAAGAATCCCGGCTCCTCAATGTGATCGGAAAGGATGCCGTCTGATTCATTGAGGGTGCGGTATTCGTCGGGTCGACCGGCGTACGGCTCCAGTTGCATCACCTGATCCGTCGTCGCATCGTCGAAAAAGAGTTGACCAGTATGCGTCGTGTGTCCGCCCTCGTAGGTTTTTCCGGCCTCGCCGTCGAGATGCACTTTCAGGTGGATGTGAATCGTGCGGCCGATGTACCAACCGGGGTAGATGGTTTCAAATTCAGCGATGCCATCGGCATTCGTGAGCTGAATGCCGCGCAGGAACGTCGCCGTGGAGGCTTCGGCGATTTCGGATTGATCGGCGTCGGGACCGGGCATGTTCGCCGAGACTCCCGAATAGTACCCATGGGAATCACAGTGCCAGATATCGACCGCCGCATTTTCGATTGGCGTGCAGGCGGTCGCGTCGGCGACGGCGACCTGCAATTTAAGCGGAATTCCTTCGCGATCTTCGACGATATTCTGGCGAATCAGATCAAGGGCAAGATAGTAGGGGCCTTCGGTCATTTCCGGTGTGAGCACGCAGGTCGCAGCACTCGCGAGCGCTGGACTCGATGCGGGCGTCGATTGGGCAATCACTCCACCTTCCAGACCGATCCCCACCCCAGACGCCGCAATCGCCGCCCCTCCAGCCATCAGCACGGTGCGTCGGGAAATGCTCGAGGTTTCCGTTTCGACCTGGTTGTTCAATCGCTCAATAGTGTTCGACATGGCGCCTATCCCGTCAATCGTGGTGTGAAATCTGCTGAACGCAACATCGTTCAATAATCAGAGACTACCAGGTGCTTTGTGTGGTTTACGTATGCTCTGGAGCGATGGTTTGCAGCGTTGATGCGACGTCGAACGATTGCTGAAATGCTGGCGGGTTCCTTAACCTTCGATTGAATTCAAGCCGTAGATCACTCCGATTCAGAAACATTCACGATCGAATGGGAAATGATGATCGGTAGATCTCTTCGATCGGCGGATTTTCGAACGCCCGCTCCGGCGCCGATCCAACGACCGTTGCGAACTGTCGTTGCGCCTGATCTCGCATCGCAACAAAATCGACGCCTTCAACCCGGCGGTCGCGGACAACAACTCGCCCGTTGACGATGACGGTTTTGAAGTCGCGGCCGGAGCCGCTCAATACCATCGTCTGGATCGGGTCGATGAACTGGCCGAGGTGGAAGCCGTCGAGATCGAAGATCGTGATATCGGCGAGCGCTCCGGGCGTCAGGCGGCCGAGATCGGAACGTCCGAGGGCATTTGCGCCGCCAATCGTGGCTGCCGTGTAGTAATCGGCGGCGCTGGTGCGCATGCTCTTCTCGACGAGACGCGTCGCCATGATGCCGATGTGCATATTAGCAATCAGATCGGGCGGGAAGGTGTCGGTGCCGAGACCGATGTTGACGCCCAGGTCGCGGTAGCGCCCGAATGAATTCATCACATCGCCATGGCGAGCCATCACGAGCGGGCAATGCACGATCGTCGCGCCTGCCTCCGCGATCCAGGCGAGCTCCTGGTCGATCTTTTCAGGGGTTGGATTGACCCCTCCCATCAGCGTGCCATGCGGGAGCAGCGTGCGATCGTTGAGAAAACCGAGGTCGTGCAGCACGTCGATTGACGATTTCCCCCAGCGCTCTTCAACGATTTGCAGCTCCAGCGCGCCCTGGCAGCAGTGAAGCCGCACCGGGCAATTGAGCGCTTCACCTGCCTCGGCGGTTTTTGTCAGAAGCTCGTCGGTGCAGCCCTCGATCCGGTCAGGCTGGAGAAAGCCGCGAATCAACCCATCATACGCACCGTCGAAATCCCGGACAAACCGTATGGCGTCATCCAGCCCGGCCATGCCGCGCTCGATGTCCCAGTACATCCCGAAGCTGCCGTCTGACTCAACGGTCGAGAGTCCCGTTCGATAGGACGGTCCCAGGTACATCCTGATCCCGAGCTGTGCAGCGATTTCAGCAGCGCGGGCGTTTTCCTCATACGTCTCCGCCCAGGCTCGATAGAGGATCGACCGAATCGGCAACGCCGTGGTGATGCCATTGAGCAGCAGCTGGACCATGGCGTATTGATGCTGGAACGCCTCCTCGTCCGGCGAATAGACATCTCGCGGTCCGCTTTCGACGTAACTGCTTGCCCAGACACGTCCTTTTTTCCAGCCGGGAGCGTTGTCGAAACCGAGGATCGTCGTATCGAGATCGAAGAGGGCATCGAGATCGACGAAGCCTGGACCGACAACCGCGTTTCCCGCGTCAATCGTCTCATCAACCGGGTGAGGATAATCATGACCGGTGAAAATGATGCGATTGTCTTCGTAGACGACCTCTCCGTTTTCCAGGATGTGATGCGATTGCCCGTCGCTGGCGATCACCCAGCGTCCGCGCACAAGGGTCCGCATGCTTCGTTGCCTCCGGTTTCAGATACGCCTCGCATCAGACGAGGCATTCGCCGTTGCGCGCAACGACACGGCCATTTTTCACGACGAGCGAGCGAACTGGTCGGTCGATGACGGCTTCAACATGGTTCTCGCCGGACACGAGGACGAAATCTGCGGCGCAGCCGGGGGCAAGCCCGTACGATTCGTCACCCATGACATCCGCTCCACCGTGGGTGATGATGTCGAGGACCATCTCGATCTCATCGTCGCGCCGGAAATTGTTGCGGTAGGCGATCAGGAATGCCCGCAGGAGCATATCGGGCATGTTGAGCGGCCCCCAGGCATCGCGAATGCCATCATTGCCTGAGCACATCCGCACACCCGCGTCACGCAGCCGCTTGACCGAAGGGACCGGCCGCAACCCGCTCGGTCCGTGGCTCATGATCGCAATGTCGTTTTCAAGCAGCAACTCGATGAGCCGGGAGAGATAAGCGTCGTCGACGCCGCCCAGGCAAAGCGCGTGGCTGATGACGACGCGTCCCTGGTATCCAAGCGCCTTCGTTCGCTCGGCGATCAACTCGACCGAAAATGCGCCCAGCTCGCCCGGTTCGTGAAGATGGACATCGACATCGGCGTCATGCTTTACGGCCAGATCGAAAATGACATCCAGATGCCTGGCGGGATCGCGGTCGATGGTGGATGGGTCAAGTCCACCGACGACCTCCGCGCCGTTCTGCAGCGCTTCCTCCATCAGCTCAACCGTGCCGGGGCGAACCAGCATGCCGCTTTGCGGAAACGCGACGATCTGGATATCGAGCGAGTCCTTGAAGTCTTCGCGGGTTCGCAAAACACCTTCGAATCCGGCCAGTTTCCAATCGGTGTCGATATCGACGAAGGTGCGAATGTGGGTGGTGCCGGCAGCGATCGCAATCCGCGCCAGCTTGCTCGATTGCGCGTGGGAATCGATCCCTTCCTCGCGACGGAGATCGCGCTCGTGCGTGATCTTGTCGAGCAGCGCCGGTCCGGCTTCATGGCGATGCCAGGGCAATCCGATCAGCGTTTTGTCCATATGGGCGTGCGCATCGACGAACCCCGGGAAGATCAACTGTCCCTGCCCATCAATGATCTCGGCTTCTGCGCCAGGAGCGATCGATACGCCCATTTCGACGATTCGACCATCAATGATGCGCAAGTCCGTTGGACCGCCTCGCATCGGAATGACATTGGAAACAAGCAGTTCTTTCGGCACGATGAATCCCCTTTCGTCGACATGCTATCCGATTGATGGTCGATATTTTTACGTCTGACACTTTGCTGGGAGATTCGCAAGTTCGTCAATCATTGACTAATGACGCAAGTCTGCTATAGAAGACCGGTGGCGAGGCGGCAGCGCTGCCGATTGCGCTGAATTGGACCGACAGGGCTGACCAGGTCGGGGGAGGGTAGGACGGGATGGACTTCGCCGGACGATCGATCCATGGAGTTCCTCGGCATGCGCGGAAGCAGGCGGAGCACCCTGTGCTGCTCCTTGAAGGCGATGTGCGAGCGCCGCGCTCCTTTCTTCCTGGCGATCTTGTTGAGTTACCGCGCGTTTCCTTCCTTGAGAAGTATCACAATCCCGACAATCAATTGCTCCCGGCCTCCAACTGGTCGGGCATGACCTTGCGGGCGATCATCGACCTGGCTGAGCCGAATCCGGCAGCCGGCTGGATTCACGTCAGCGCCGGACCATATGCGACCGTGGTTGCGATGGCTGATGCAGACGCCGTACTCCTGTGCGACGGTCTCGACGATGCCCCGATCCCGGCCGAACGCGGCGGACCCTGGCGGCTCGTCAAACCGGACGATCGCTATTTCACCAGCGTGAAATGGGTCGATCGGATTACGGTTTCGATTGAGCAGCCCGACAACTCGGCAGAGCGAATAGCCCAGGCCCGCCAGCGCGCGCGAGACGCGAAGGCATGATCTGTCCATCTTAGCCTGTTCGTTCCCGGTTCACCGTCGCTCGTTATGGGGCTGCCGGTCTGTGCGTCGCACACGCGCCAGAGCTACGCGACCGAATGAAGGAAGGGCAGCTGAAGGGCGGGCGGCACAAGAGCAACCGCATCCGGGCTGAAAAGAATCTGCCCGACGATATGAGAGCGCTCGGCGCGCGGCTGCTTGACGCCTTCGACGCGGTGTACAGCGGGGCAATGGAACCGAAGACGGCAGGCGCAATCGCCACGCTCGCGACCGCCTATGTACGCGTGTGGGAAGCCGGGAAAGTCGCGACGATGGTGACCGAGATTGACGCCATGCTGAAAGCCTTCGAGTCAGGCGGCGTGATATGCGACGCGATCTGACGGCACAGACGAAGCGCGCCGACCTGCCGGCGAAACGGGCACGAGCGCTGCAGGTGCCTCGCCTGACCCTGATTGACGCGACTACGTTCGACTGGGCTGCCTTTCGGCAGGGCAACGCCGAAACGCGCGAGCGGATGCGTCAAGAGTACGACGGGCGCGAAGCGACGCTTGTTGCAGAGCAGAACGCCGTCCTGCCTGAAGGCGAAGACTCGCTTACCATCAGCGCAATCGTTGTTCGGGTCTAGGTCCCGGACGAAGATGACATCTGGCGGTATCTAGACGAGATCGAAGAGCTTCCGGGTTAAATCAGGCAGCGGGCCTTCACTTAGGAGAAGAAAGTATGTCGGCAGTTCCAGAATCCCATCGTGATCTGCTCGAAATAAACAGCAACATGATGTTAGCCACCAATGGTGCCGATGGCTATCCCCAGGTAACGTTGGTCTCATTTCTTTTCGAAGATGACCTGTTCAAAGTGTCGCTTGGGAGCGGCCGGCAAAAACTTAAGAACATGGTCAGAGACTCGCGCGTGACCATCTTCTTTCTTGACCCCAACAATGCCTACCGGACGCTTGAGATTCGGGCAGACGCGACCGTTGAGCCCGACCCTGACTTCACATTCGCAGATCGGCTCGGAGCAAAGTACGCCACCAATCTTCGAGACTGGAGTCCGCCCGGTGAATCACGTTACGTTGTCTCATTTGCTCCAAAAAAAGTCAACACGTACGGTTAGGAGCCTCGCCACGTCACTTGATGCCGACGCGCGAACCGGACGGTGACCCGTACGACGTCCTGTACGTCTTCGGGCGTACCGACTCGCAACTGAAGCAGCTTACGAATTCAGTCGTCGCCGAGAAACGCACCCACCAGCTTCGCATCGCGACCGTTGACGACGTGCTCTCTCTCGCTGAATTAGTGCAGGAAGGGCATATCACTGCCGACGAAGCCGTCACGCTGCTGAAGCCAGGCGGAGTCTTCGTTGCGGACACCGTGAAGCTGCTTGCCCGGATCGCAGCGCGAGCCATCGACCCGCAATCGGACGAGCCGACGGTCGCGACGACGAGTAGCACGATTAACGATCCTGCGTTGACCTACAAGATCGAACCAGTCGCGCCGGGACCGGTTGTGCTGCCGAAGACGGTCGCGACGCCGCAGCCCGCAGTCTCTTCGACCGAGCGCATCTAGCTGATAACCCCGGTCAGCAACGAAGGCGAGACAACCGCGCAGGCGACGATCACGGGGCTACTCAATGCCGGTTGGTATGTTTTTGGTGATAAGACGCCGGGCCTTAAGCGGCTGAAACAGGGTGACCGAATCTGCTTCTACGAATCGGGCCCGCCCGTTGCTGCAATTTTGCAAGGTTTCGCAGTACCGTCGATGGGTGAATCGGGTTCCCAGTCGGCGTCGCGAACACGAGGTCGTTATCCGCCCATGCCGCTCCTGTGTGCAGCCGTTCCTCGTTCTGGCGTGCCTTGTGTTTTGAGCGCCGCGACCGTCTCGACTGGTAGGGAGATGGTCCGCACGGCTGCAAACTTGTGATCTGTGGTATGGCGCCGGATTTGCTCGCGGATCGCGCCGTTAGTGGCCCCAAGGCCGGGGCATCATGGCGAGCGTTGGCATCCTCAGCCAGCCATAGGAGCAGCAACCGCTACGCTATGCTCGTGCGATCAACGAGGAGCACCGAGGCCGTGCCGGGCATGGCCTCGATCTGTGCCTGGGGTGCTGGGTCGAAACGGATGCCGGAGCCCGCAATCAGGTCCCGAACGGTGCCGGTAGCCAGCAGTTCTTGGGTTGACGCCCGCTTTGCTAGTCGGGTCGCGATCTCAACGGCAGGACCGGACGCGGCCGACCCCGCCACGGTCACCTCGCCCGTCTGCACGCCGCCCCGGATCATCAGGCCACGTCGGAGACCCAGCTCCAGGACCGCGTGCGCGCACCGCACCGCCCGCGCGGGACCGTCGAAAACTGCGAGGACGGTGTCCGCGGCGGAGGCCACCAGTTGCCCCCGGAAGCGCTGGACCTCGCGGGCTGCGTCGTCGAGCAGTGCGCTGCGATCGCTGTCCGCAACCGCCAGGCAGACGACCGTTGCGAGGATTGGCTCGGGGGCTGCCGGAGCAACCTCAACGTCGTCCAGCCTGGATAGAAACCGTTCGATCGAACTGAAGTAGGAGTCCTGGTCGCCGACCCACGGAAGGTGGTCGTTGCCAAGCAGCTCCTCGAAGACTGCGCCTGGGATGCGCTCGGCGATGTAGCGCGCCTCTCCGATGTCGGCGTCGTGGTCGCCGGTCCGATGGAAGACCAGTGTCGGCACATGGACGGCAGACAAAATACTCCGAACATCCACTTCTAGATTCATGCGATCGAGGGCGATCACAGCACCGGGGCTCGCTGAAAGCCTGGCGAATTCTGCGAACCATTCGACCTGCGCGTCGTCGTTGACAGCCGACGGCGCAAAGTGGCGCAGCCATGCGCGGGCGCTCTCGATGGTTCCCCATGTCTCGGACAGCGTTGCCTCGTGTTCGGCGATTACTCGTTGCCACTCAGCGAGCGTCTTTTGCCAGGGGTAATCCGGCTGCGTAACATACGTCGCCGAGCCCCCGTAAAGCATCAATCCCTGCGTCCGCTCGGGGTACGTGGCGGCGAACAGGATCGACAGCGGAACGCCCTCGGAGAGGCCGTAGATGACCGCGCGATCAGATCCTGCTGCGTCCATGACCGCCCGAATGTCGTCCATCCGTTCCTCGAGTGTCGGGATCCCGGCGGTGCGGTCGGACATGCCGGTTCCGCGCTTGTCCAGCTTTAGGATCCGGCCGATGCGTTCCAAACCGGGTCAGATGGGTGGCCAGTGCCGGGAGCTTCCAGTGGTGCTCGACATGGGAGATGAAACCCGGAACGAAGACGATGTCAATGTCGCCGGAGCCGAACTCGCTCCACGCGACGTTGACGCCGCCGCTAAGTGCGTATCGGGTGCGCGGCAGCCGTGACGTGGGCAGAGTCGGCCGCAAACCGGGCGTCTGCGTCAGGTGCTCAAGGGCAGCCTGCGCCTTGTCGCCCGTGGCGTCGATGAAGTTGATCGACACGTAGCGGTGCGGAACGACGCAGCTGCCGGGTCATCAACAGGATCAGGCTGCTTGCCATTTTGGAGCGCCCAGTCCCACTCGTTCTTGACGTTGCGGGACGCGACGGCATCCGGACTCAGCAAGCCAACCACGAAGTCCGCTCGGTTCAGCCCCTGGTCGATCTCGTCCGGCCAGTACGCTCCGGCTGGGATATCGTACCGGTCCATCCAGGTCGCGACCCCGTGCGCGGCCAGATGCGCGCGCACCTGCTCGGCCGCGTCGACATCGGCTCGGTGGTACGAGATGAAGACCTGCGTTTCGGCTGTGGCCACAGCGTCCTCGATGCGTCGCCTTTGGTAACGTCCTAACGGTGGCGCCCGTCTTGACCGACACTGTACCACTACACCCATATAGACAGTTAAGGAGAACGAGTATAGCTCGGCGGCCTGTTAAACTCCTTAATCCCACAGCTGACGAAGTCATTTACTAATCTCCGCAACGAGCTCGCCGATTGATTCAATCTCCTTCCCGTCCATGAGTTGGCGCACCGCGTGCGGCGGCCAGGAGGAGATCCAGATAATCGGTATGTTGCGTTCGCGTGCCATGGTAATCACGTCGAACGTGCCGCCCTCGCCTCGGCCGTCATCTCCGTCCCAGATTGCGAGGAGGAGATCCGAATCATTGACCACCTGATTGCCAACGGCCGCATACGCCGCCCGGGCCGTGGCCGGTGTTGCACGGGTGCCCGGGAGTTCAATTACCGCAGATGCGCGCTCAAGCAGAGATCGGAATCTCATCTTTGTGAGCTCGTCGAAATCTTCGGCATAGACCTGATGCGGAAACGGAAGTGGGGCGTGGAGCTCCCAGCCGAGCGCAAGGGCCTCCTCGGCAACGATCTGATCGGCGCCAGCGGCAAGTGGAGACATGACGACGACACGCTGACCAGCTGCGTGCTGCTGGATTGCTTCGAGTACGTTCCGTACTTGTGTCCGAAGAACCGCTCCTTCGGCACCCGCGAGCGCCTCCGAACGGTGGCCAGTCACCCCGATTCGAATGGGAATCGCGTCTTCGAAACTTGTGGGTTCCGTTCTTCTGGACGCCAATTGTTCCCCCCGTTTGAACTCATAGAGCAAGAAATATCATAAGGTATAGTAGCGACATCCTTTTCGGCTGCGGAGACACTCCACACGGTTACGAGTTTAAAGGCCGGAGGACCAGAAGGTGCCAACAGGTACTCAACCTTCAATCCGGATCGCCGGCGACAGCACCATCGACTGGCGCGTGGCGGATCCCCCGAACGCGGCGCACGGTGAGATTCAAACCGCGTACCAATGGGACGCGTTGACCGCGCCAGGGTTTTCTGCCGAAGCCGGCGGCGCCGCGCTGCTGGGGCGACTTGTTCAGGAAGCTACTGAGTCCGTGGGCGCTACCGTGGCGGTGCCATTGATACCGGCGCCGTCGCTCACAGACCCCGCCGACTCGGCCCTGCCGCGAACGTTTGGAATCTGGCGTCCGTATCAAGCTGCTTGGCGGCTTGAGCGCTTTTTGGGCGTGAGCCAGGCAACAAAGACCGGCCGCAACACGAGCGCCGCCCAGGATGGAGTGTGGGCCAATTGCGTCGCGCTGGACGATTCCGGACTCGGATTTCGCGACCGTAAAGAACAATGGCCTGCGGAATTGACCAGGCAGGAGTCAACGCCCGCTAACGTCTTTTACAAAATTGCCGGGCAGCTCACGTCGAATCCGCTTCAGGCACTGCTCGTCGATGCGCATTCCGAAGCGCTGACCACATACGTCGCGGTCGGCGATCTGCGCGAAGCCGATGCGGCGATTGGTCAGCCGCATTCGTGGCAACTATTGGCTGAGCAAGTTGTCGCAGCCGTCCGGAACCTCGACGCAGTTCGCCATGGTCGCCGAACCATCGTGTCGCTGGGCATGGCGGGCGCGGTCATTGTCGAACGCGATGGAGATGCAACGCTCATCTTTGACCCGATGCATCAAGAAGGAGATTGGGAACGAACGCGCTTTGGGTTTACTCCCGGACTAGGCACGTGCGTCCTGGCTGCGCTGACTCCCAAGTGCACGGCGGAGGGTTCAGCGCAGCCAGGACGCACGTGCCTAGTCCGGGAGTAAACCCAAAGCGCGTTCGTTCCCAATCTCCTTCTTGATGCATCGGGTCAAAGATGAGCGTTGCATCTCCATCGCGTTCGACAATGACCGCGCCCGCCATGCCAGGCGACACGATGGTTCGGCGACCATGGCGAACATCGACCGGACGGCTGCGACAACTTGCTCAGCCAATAGTTGCCACGAATGCGGCTGACCAATCGCCGCATCGGCTTTGCGCAGATCGCCGACCGCGACGTATGTGGTCAGCGCTTCGAAGTGGACGTCCCTGAAGCGGATTCGACGTGAGCTGCCCGGCAATTTTGTAAAAGACGTTAGCGGGCGTTGAGCTCCTGCCTGGTCAATTCCGCAGGCCGTGTTCTTTTACGGTCGCGAAATCCGAGTCGGAATCGTCCGGCGCGACGCAATTGGCCCACACTCCATCCTGGGCGGCGCTCGTGTTGCGGCCGTCTCTTGTTGCCTCGCTCACGCCCAAAAAGCGCTGCGAGCCGCCGCACTCGATACGGGACACAGATTCCAAACGTTCCGCGGCGAGAAGCCGAGTCGGCGGGGTCTATGAGCGACGGCGCCGCGGTTACAATGGCACCGCCACGGTAGCGCCCCCGGACTCAGTAGCTTCCTGGACGAGACCTCACCCAGCAGCGCGGCACCACCACTTTGGGCAAATTCCTGGCGCAGTCAACGCGTCCCATTGGTACGCGGTTTGAATCTCACCGTGCGCCGCATTCGGGGGAATCGCCACGCGCCAGTCGATGGTGCTGTCGCCGGCGATCCGGATTGAAGGTTGAGTAGCTGTTGGCACCTGGTCCTCCGGCCCTTAAACTCGTTTAACCGTGTGCAAATGCACAGCCGAAAAGGATGTCGCTACTATACCTTATGATATTTCTTGCTCTATGAGTTCAAACGGGGGGAACAATTGGCGTCCAAAGAACGGAACTCACAAGTTTCGAAGACGCGATACCCATTCGAATCGGGGTGACTGGCCACCGTTCGGAGGCGCTCGCGGGTGCCGAAGGAGCGGTTCTTCGGACGCAAGTACGGAACGTGCTTGAAGCAATCCAGCAGCACGCAGCTAGTCAGCGTGTCGTCGTCATGTCTCCACTTGCCGCTGGCGCCGATCAGATCGTTGCCGAGGAGGCCCTTGCGCTCGGCTGGGAGCTCCACGCCCCACTTCCGTTTCCGCATCAGGCCTATGCCGAAGATTCCGACGAGCTCACAAAGATGAGATTCCGATCTCTGCTTGAGCGCGCATCTGCGGTAATTGAACTCCCGGGCACCCGTGCAACACCGGCCACGGCCCGGGCGGCGTATGCGGCCATTGGCAATCAGGTGGTCAATGATTCCGGATCTCCTCCTCGCAATCTGGGACGGAGATGACGGCCGAGGCGAGGGCGGCCACGCTCGACGTGACTACCATGGCACGCGAACGCAACATACCGATTATCTCGATCTCCTCCTCGGCCGCCGCACGCGGTGCGCAACTCATGGACGGGAAGGAGATTGAATCAATCGGCGAGCTCGTTGCGGAGATTAGTAAATGACTTCGTCAGCTGTGGGATTAAGGAGACGAAACAGGCCGCCGAGCTATACTCGTTCTCCTTAACTGTCTATATGGGTGTAGTGGTACAGTGTCGGTCAAGAACGGGCGCCACCGTTAGGACGTTACCAAAGGCGACGCATCGAGGACGCTGTGGCCACAGCCGAAACGCAAGTCTTCATCTCGTACCACCGAGCCGATGTCGAAGCGGCCGAGCAGGTGCCGCGCGCAACTGGCCGCGCACGGGGTCGCGACCTGGATGGACCGGTACGAGTTCCCCAGCCCGGAGCGTACTGGCCGACGAGATCGACCTGGGGCTGAACCGGGCGGACTTCGTGGTTGGCTTGGCGAGTCCGCATGTGCCGTCGCGTCCCGCAACGTCAAGAACGAGTGGGACTGGGCGCTCCAAAATGGCAAGAGCCTGATCTTGTTGATGACCCGGGGAGGGCTGCATCATTCCGCACCGATACGTGTCGATTAACTTCATTACACGCCGAACTGGGGCCAACAAGGCGGAGGCTGCCCTTGACGCACCTGAACGACGGCGCCGGGTTCGGCGGCCGACTCTGCCCACGTCACGGCTGCCGCGCACCCGATACGCACTTAGCGGGGGCGTCAACGTCGCGTGGAGCGAGTTCGGCTCGGGCGACATTGACATCGTCTTCGTTCCGGTTTTTTCTCCCATGTCGAGCACCACTGGAAGTTGCCGGCACTGGCCACCCATCTGACCCGGTTTGGAACGCATGGTCGGATCCTAAAGCTGGACAAGCGCGGAACCGGCATGTCTGACCGCACCGCCGGGATCCCGACATTCGAGAACGGATGGACGACATTCGGGCGGTCATGGACGCAGCAGGATCTATCGCGCGGTCATTGCTACGCCTCTCCGAGGGCGTTCCGCTGTCGATCCTGTTCGCCGCCACGTACCCCGAGCGGACGCAGGGATTGATGCTTTACGGGGGCTCGGCGACGTATGTTACGCAGTCGGATTACCCCTGGCAAAAGACGCTCGCTGAGTGGCAACGAGTAATCGCCGAGCACGCCAAGGCAACGCTGTCCGAGACATGGGGAACCATCGAGAGCGCCCGCGCATGGCTGCGCCACTTTGCGCCGTCGGCTGTCAACGACGACGCGCAGGTCGAATGGTTCGCAGAATTCGCCAGGCTTTCAGCGAGCCCCGGTGCTGTGATCGCCCTCGATCGCATGAATCTAGAAGTGGATGTTCGGAGTCATTTTGTCTGCCGTCCATGTGCCGACACTGGTCTTCCATCGGACCGGCGACCACGACGCCGACATCGGAGAGGCGCGCTACATCGCCGAGCGCATCCCAGGCGCAGTCTTCGAGGAGCTGCTTGGCAACGACCACCTTCGTGGTCGGCGACCAGGACTCCTACTTCAGTTCGATCGAACGGTTTCTATCCAGGCTGGACGACGTTGAGGTTGCTCCGGCAGCCCCCGAGCCAACCTCGCACGGTCGTCTACCTGGCGGTTGCGACAGCGATCGCAGCGCACTGCTCGACGACGCAGCCCGCGAGGTCCAGCGCTTCCGGGGCAACTGGTGGCCTCCGCCGCGGACACCGTCCTCGCAGTTTTCGACGGTCCCGCGCGGGCGGTGCGGTGCGCTCACGCGGTCCTGGAGCTGGGTCTCCGACGTGGCCTGATGATCCGGGGCGGCGTGCAGACGGCGAGTGGGCTCCGTGGCGGGGTCGGCCGCGTCCGGTCCTGCCGTTAGATCGCGACCCGACTAGCAAAGCGGGCGTCAACCCAAGAACTGCTGGCTACCGGCACCGTTCGGACCTAATTGCGGCTCCGGCATCCGTTTCGACCCAGCACCCCAGGCACAGATCGAGGCCATGCCGGGCACGGCCTCGGTGCTCCTCGTTGATCGCACGAGCATAGCGTAGCGGTTGCTGCTCCTATGGCTGGCTGAGGATGCCAACGCTCGCCACGATGCCCCGGCCTTGGGGCCACTAACGGCGCGATCCGCGAGCAATCCGGCGCCATACCACAGATCACAAGTTTGCAGCGGTGCGGACCATCTCCCTACCGGTCGAGACGGTCGCGGCGCTCAAAACACAAGGCACGCCAGAACGAGGAACGGCTGCAGCACAGGAGCGGCATGGGCGGATAACGACCTCGTGTTCGCGACGCCGACTGGGAACCCGATTCACCCATCGACGGTACTGCGAAACCTTGCAAAATTGCAGCAACGGGCGGGCCCCGATTCGTAGAAGCAGATTCGGTCACCCTGTTTCAGCCGCTTAAGGCCCGGGCGTCTTATCACCAAAAACATACCAACCGGCATTGAGTAGCCCCGTGATCGTCGCCTGCGCGGTTGTCTCGCCTTCGTTGCTGACCGGGGTTATCAGCTAGATGCGCTCGGTCGAAGAGACTGCGGGCTGCGGCGTCGCGACCGTCTTCGGCAGCACAACCGGTCCCGGCGCGACTGGTTCGATCTTGTAGGTCAACGCAGAATCGTTAACAATCGTGCCTACTCGTCGTCGCGACGTCGGCTCGTCCGATTGCGGGTCGCATGGCTCGCGCTGCGATCCGGGCAAGACAGCTTCACGCTGCTCCGCATGAAGACTCCGCCTGGCTTCAGCAGCGTGACGGCTTCGTCGGCAGTGATATGCCCTTCCTGCACTAATTCAGCGAGAGAGAGCACGTCGTCAACGGTCGCGATGCGAAGCTGGTGGGCTTTCGCGGCGACGACTGAATTCGTAAGCTGCTTCAGTTGCGAGTCGGTACGCCCGAAGACGTACAGGACGTCGTACGGGTCACCGTCCGGTTCGCGCGTCGGCATCAAGTGACGTGGCGAGGCTCCTAACCGTACGTGTTGACTTTTTTTGGAGCAAATGAGACAACGTAACGTGATTCACCGGGCGGACTCCAGTCTCGAAGATTCGTGTGGCGTACTTTGCTCCGAGCCGATCTGCGAATGTGAAGTCAGGGTCGGGCTCAACGGTCGCGTCTGCCCGAAGCTCAAGCGTCCGGTAGGCATTGTTGGGGTCAAGAAAGAAGATGGTCACGCGCGAGTCTCTGACCATGTTCTTGAGTTTTTGCCGGCCGCTCCCAAGCGACACTTTGAACAGGTCATCTTCGAAAAGAAATGAGACCAACGTTACCTGGGGATAGCCATCGGCACCATTGGTGGCTAACATCATGTCGCTGTTTATTTCGAGCAGATCACGATGGGATTCTGGAACTGCCGACATACTTTCTTCTCCTAAGTGAAGGCCCGCTGCCTGATTTAACCCGGAAGCTCTTCGATCTCGTCTAGAACTGCCAGAGCCTCATCTTCGTCCGGACCTAGACCCGAACAACGATTGCGCTGATGGTAAGCGAGTCTTCGCCTTCAGGCAGGACGGCGTTCTGCTCTGCAACAAGCGTCGCTTCGCGCCGTCCGTGCTTGACGCATCCGCTCGCGCGTTTCGGCGTTGCCCTGCCGAAAGGCAGCCCAGTCCGAACGTAGTCGCGTCAATCAGGGTCAGGCGAGGCACCTGCAGCGCTCGTGCCCGTTTCGCCGGCAGGTCGGCGCGCTTCGTCTGTGCCGTCAGATCGCGTCGCATATCCGCCGCCTGACTCGAAGGCTTTCAGCATGGCGTCAATCTCGGCTGACCATCGTCGCGACTTTCCCGGCTTCCCACACGCGTACATAGGCGGTCGCGAGCGTGGCGATTGCGCCTGCCGTCTTCGTTTCCATTGCCCCGCTGTACACCGCGTCGAAGGCGTCAAGGCCGCGCGCCGAGCGCTCTCATATCGTCGGGCAGATTCTTTTCAGCCCGGATGCGGTTGCTCTTGTGCCGCCCGCCCCTAGCTGCCCTTCCTTCATTCGGTCGCGTAGCTCTGGCGCGTGTGCGACGCACAGACCGGCAGCCCCATAACGAGCGACGGTGAACCGGGAACGAACAGGCTAAATGGACAGATCATGCTTTCGCGTCTCGCGCGCGCTGGCGGGCGTGGGCTATTCGCACTGCCGAGTTGTCGGGCTGCTCAATCGAAACCGTAATCCGATCGACCCATTTACACTCGGTGAAATAGCGATCGTCCGGTTTGACGAGCGCCGCCAGGGTCCGCCGCGTTCGGCCGGGATTGGGGCATCGTCGAGACCGTCGCAGCGGGAGTACGGCGTCTGCATCAGCCATCGCAACCACGGTCGCATATGGTCCGGCGCCTGACGTGAATCCAGCCGGTGCCGGATTCGGCTCAGCCAGGTCGATGATCGCCCGCAAGGTATGCCCGACCAGTTGGAGGCCGGAAGCAATTGATTGCTCGCGGATTGTGATACTTCTCAAGGAAGGAAACGCGCGGTAACTCAACAAGATCGCCAGGAAGAAGGAGCGCGGCGCTCGCACAGCGCCCTCAAGGAGCAGCACAGGGTGCTCCGCCTGCTTCCGCGCATGCCGAGGAACTCCATGGATCGATCGTCCGGCGAAGTCCATCCCGTCCTCTCCCTCCCCCGACCTGGTCAGCCCTGTCGGTCCAATTCCGCGCAATCGGCAGCGCTGCCGCCTCGCCACCGGTCTTCTATAGCAAGACTTGCGTCATTAGTCAATGATTGACGAACTTGCGAATCTTCCAGCAAAGAGTCAGACGTAAAAATATCGACCGTCAATCGGATAGCATGTGCCAACGAAAGGGGATTCATCGTGCCGAAGAACTGCTTGTTTCCAATGTCATTCCGATGCGAGGTGGTCCAACGGACTTGCGCATCATTGACGGTCGAATCGTCGAAATGGGCGTATCGATCGCTCCTGGCGCAGAAGCCGAGATCATGGATGGGCAGGGACAGTTGATCTTCCCGGGGTTCGTCGATGCGCACGCCCATATGGACAAAACGTGATCGGATTGCCCTGGCATCGCCATGAAGCCGGACCGGCGCTGCTCGACAAGATCCGCACGAGCGCGATCTCCGTCGCGAGGAAGGGATCGATTCCCACGCGCAATCGAGCAAGCTGGCGCGGGGCTTGCGATCGCTGCGGCACCACCCACATTCGCACATTCGTCGATATCGACACCGATTGGAAACTGGCCGGATTCGAAGGTGTTTCGCGAACTCGTGAAGACTTCAAGGACTCGCTCGATATCCAGATCGTCGCGTTTCCGCAAAGCGGCATGCGGGTCCGCCCCGGCACGGTTGAGCTGATGGCGGAAGCGCTGCAGAACGGCGCGGAGGTCGTTGGTGGACTTGACCCATCCACCATCGACCGCGATCCCGCTAGGCATCTGGATGTCATTTTCGATCTGGCCGTAAAGCATGATGCCGATGTCGATGTCCATCTCTCACGAACCGGGCGAGCTGGGCGTTTTTTCAGTCGAGTTGATCGCCGAGCGAACGAAGGCGCTTGGATACCAGGGACGCGTCGTCATCAGCCACGCGCTTTGCCTGGGCGGCGTCGATGACGCTTATCTTCCCGGCTCATCGAGTTGCTGCTTGAAAACGACATTGCGATCATGAGCCACGGTCCGAAGTGTAGCGGCCGGTCTTCGGTGCTCCAAGCGGCTGCGTGACGTGGGCGTGCGGATGTGCTCAGGCAATGATGGCATTCGCGATGCCTGGGGGCCGCTTAACATGCCCGATATGCTCCTGCGGGCATTCCTGATCGCCTACCGCAACAATTTCCGGCGCGACGATGAGATCGAGATGGTCCTCGACATCATCACCCACGGTGGAGCGGATGTCATGGGTGACGAATCGTACGGGCTTGCCCCCGGCGCGCCCGCCGATTTCGTCCTCGTATCCGGCGAGAACCATGTTGAAGTCGTCATCGACCGACCAGTTCGCTCGCTCGTCGTGAAAAATGGCCGTGTCGTTCGGCGCAACGGCGAATGCCTCGTCTGATGAGAGGCATATCTGAAACCGGAGGCAACGAAGAGTCGCGGACCCTTGTGCGCGGACGCTGGGTGATCGCCAGCGACGGGCAATCGCATCACATCCTGGAAAACGGAGAGGTCGTCTACGAAGACCATCGCATCATTTTCACCGGTCATGATTATCCTCACCCGGTTGATGAGACGATTGACGCGGGAAACGCGGTTGTCGGTCAAGTTTCGTCGATCTCGATGCCCCTTCGATCTCGATACGACGATCCTCGGTTTCGACAATGCGCCCGGCTGAAAAAAGGCCGTGTCTGGGCGACAAGTTACGTCGAAAGTGGACCACGTGACGTCTATTCGTCGGACGAGGAGGCGTTCCAGCACGAATACGCCATGGTCCAGTTACTGCTCCGAATGGCATCACCACGCGCTGCCGATTCGGTCGATCCTCTACCGAGCCTGGGCGGAGACGTATGAGGAAAACGCCCGCGCTGCTGAAATCGCTCGGCACAGCTCGGGATCAGGATGTACCTGGGACCGTCCTATCGAACGGGACTCTCGACCGTTAAGTGACGGCAGTTTCGGGATGTACTGGGACATCGAGCGCGGCATGGCCGGGCTGGATGACGCTATTCGGTTTGTCCGGGATTTCGACGGTGCGTATGATGGGTTGATTCGAGGCTTCCTCCAGCCTGACCGGATTGAGGGCTGCACCGACGAACTTCTCATAAAAACCGCCGAGGCAGGTAATGCGCTCAATTGCCCGGTGCGGCTTCAACAGCCGTCAGGGGACGCTGGAGCTGCAAGTCGTTGAGCTGGGAAATCTCAATCGGCGTGCTGCATGACCTCGGTTTTCTCAACGATCGCTCGCTGCTCCCGCATGGCACGCTGATGGGAGGGGTCAATCCAACCCCTGAAAAGATCGACCAGGAGCTCGCCTGGATCGCGGAGGCAGGCGCGACGATCGTGCATTGCCCGCTCGTGATGGCTCGCCATGGCGATGTGATGAGTTCATTCGGGCGCTACCGCGACCTGGGCGTCAACATCGGTCTCGGCACCGACACATTCCCGCCCGATCTGATTGCTAATATGCACATCGGCATCATGGCGACGCGTCTCGTTGAGAAAAGCATGCGCACCAGCGCCGCCGATTACTACACGGCAGCCACGATTGGCGGCGCAAATGCCCTCGGACGTTCTGATCTCGGCCGCCTGATGCCCGGAGCGCTCGCCGATATCACGATCTTCGATCTCGACGGCTTCCACCTTGGCCAGTTCATCGACCCGATCCAGACGATGATATTGAGCGGCTCCGGCCGCGACTTCAAAACCGTCATAGTCAACGGGCGAGTTGTTGTCCGCGACCGCCGGGTTGAAGGCATCGATTTTGTTGCGATGCGAGATCAGGCGCAACGACAGTTCGCAACGGTCGTTGGATCGGCGCCGGAGCGGGCGTTCGAAAATCCGCCGATCGAACAGATTTACCGATCATCATTTCCCATTCGATCGTGAATGTTTCTGAGAATCGGAGTGATCTACGGCTTGAATTCAATCGAAGGTTAAGGAACCCGCCAGCATTTCAGCAATCGTTCGACGTCGCATCAACGCTGCAAACCATCGCTCCAGAGCATACGTAAACCACACAAAGCACCTGGTCTCGCGATTCATCGAAATGATGTTGCGTTCAGCAGATTTCGACACCACGATTGACGGAGAGCGCCATGTCGAACACTATTGAGCGATTGAACAACCAGGTCGAAATGGAAACCTTGAGCATTTCCCGACGCACCGTACTGATGGCTGGAGGGGCTGGCTGATTGCGGCGTCTGGGGTGGGGATCGGGTCAAGGTGGAGTGATTGCCCAATCGACGCCCGCATCGAGTCCAGCGCTCGCGAGTGCTGCGACCTGCGTGCTCACACCGGAAATGACCGAAGGCCCCTACTATCTTGCCCCTTGATCTGATTCGCCAGAATATCGTCGAAGATCGCGAGGAATTCCGCTTAAGTTGCAGGTCGCCGTCGCCGACGCGACCGCCTGTACGCCAATCGAAAATGCGGCGGTCGATATCTGGCACTGTGACTCCCATGGGTATTATTCGGGAGTCTCGGCGAACATGCCCGGCCCCGACGCCGATCAATCCGAAATCGCCGAAGCCTCCACGGCGACGTTCCTGCGCGGCATTCAGCTCACGAATGTCGATGGCATCGCTGAATTTGAAACCATCTACCCCGGTTGGTACGGCCGAACGATTCACATCCACCTGAAAGTGCATCTCGACGGCGAGGCCGGAAAAACCTACGAGGGCGGACACACGACGCATACTGGTCAACTCTTTTTCGACTATGCGACGACGGATCGGGTGATGCAACTGGAGCCGTACGCCGGTCGACCCGACGAATACCGCACCCTGAATGAATCAGACGGCATCCTTTCCGATCACATTGAGGAGCCGGGATTCTTTGTGACATTGACGGAATTGACCGAAGGCAACATGGAGGATGGGTTTCTCGCCACGATTGTAATAGGCATCGATCCATCGGCTGAATAGACCCATGGCTCGTGCGGGAAGGCGGGGGACCGCAAGGCGGCGGTCAGCCTCCGGAAGGTGGTCCTGATTCCGGAAGTCCGGGATCCACACCAGACGCATCAAATGAGATAATAATGAGCGAACGACCGGGACATATGAATCCCGGTCGTTCGCTGATGCGTTCCGTTGCGTGCAGGTACTACTCGCATGTTGAGTGGCCCTGAACCCGGGCACGAAACTCGAATTCCTTTCCTGGCCGGCGATCCAATGCAACCTACCCCACATTAAGGAGCAAACCCGTGCTCGTTCGTTCTCACGGAAATCGCAAAAGATTTTCAACTGCCGGTCATCGGCCTTTAATTTGCCTGGTTATACTTTTTATCCTGACAGTTTGGGCTGGACCAGCGCTTGCGCAAGAGAGCGGATCAGATGCCGCGACTGCGACATCGGCGACTCCCGAACCAGATGCCTCAACCGGGCGAACGATGATCGGTTCGCCGAATCCTTCCAGCGCGAATTCGACTGCAGCGCTCTCCGCGAACATTGATACATTGGTCGAATCGCAATCTGGCGTCTATGGAGTGGTGGTGATCGACCCACTCGGATCGACGATATACGCCCGGAACGCCACCGTTCCGTTCATCTCCGCCAGTCTTTACAAACTCCCTCTAATGGCGAAGATCTATCAGTTGATCGAGAATGGAGACGTTTCGCTCGACCAGCCACTCACGCTCGAAAAGTGGTATTTCATGGTCAATGAAGGTGGCGACAGCTATTACGATGACGCCTCGGCATCCTCTTCGACCACCGTAGAGGAAGCGCTTTTCGCGTCCGGCGCCTATTCGAGTAATGTCGGCGCGCTTGCGCTGACGTCATTGACCGATTGGGCAGCGATTCAGTCGATGGCGCATGTTCTCGGCATGATGGGCAGCTATCTCACTGTCGATCTTTCAAGTATCCCGCAATGGCCGCCACAACTTGTTGTCACTGATTCCGCCGCCGACCTCGACACGGCAGTCGCCTTCGTTGAATCCGAAGCACAGTCGGGGCCGATCATGCTGACCACGCCAGCCGACATCGCACACTTTTTCGACCTCCTGCTAAAGGGCGAAGTGGTCCACGAATCGGCGAGCGCGGCGATCTACCAGATATTGAATCAGCAAGCTGTCAGCGACCGCATACCGCAATTACTTCCTTCAAATACGAAAACGGTTCACAAGACCGGCAATCTCGATCAGGTCGTGCATGACGCCGGGATCATCTACACAGCGCGTGGCCCGGTGATACTGGCAGCGTTGGTTCAGGCCGATCCCGACGGATGCTCAGGCAACCCTTGTGATTCAGCAACTGTGCGCGAACGGTTTTCGATGATCGCCCACTTTCTTCCTGAGCGTTCATTCAGCGTTTCCCGCCTTCCCTCACTGTTCATTGTTGAGCCGGCTGACGTATTGTCAGGCGGCTTCTTGTGCGGCGTGAACGCTTTGCATCACGAATGTTGTGCGTGCACGATCTTCTCGGTATCACTACACATTTCCACGTCTTTTGGCAGTTCATCGGGTTGTACAATGCCATTGTGAAATACGTCACGAACCCTCGTGGCTGTTCATTTCGGGATTTTTTGCAGTGTGGCAGGGTGTATGGTAATTCCAAAGCCACGCTCGTCATAACGAGCGGACTCGCTGGAATCGGGCAAAACCGCAACCGGCGGCGTATATCCTGGTCCGGTCGCGAGCATCGCCGATCGATGCCATGTCGTCCAGACAGGTCCAAGAATTCGAGCTGAACCGCAGCGTTTTGTCTCAGTGGAGGGAGATCATCGATGCGGAATACATGGGGACTCCCCATTGTCGGTCTGATCGCAGCCGCGATTCTCGCGATCATCGTGATGGGAAGTCATGGCTTCAATTCCGACCACCTCTCCGAGATGGAGCTTGGCGCCGTGGCCGGAGCGCTCTGCTTTTTCATCTACGGCATTCAGGGCGTGGTTTCGGTGCTCATCGATGGCGAGGAGCTCAAACCCGGGAAGCGCGCCGCACATCACCGGACCGCTTACGATCGCTATCGTCGTTGTTTCAGTGCTCTTGCTCATTGTTGCAGTCGCCCTCGCTTACACGCTGACCTCTGATTACGGCGTCGGCACGATCGGCTTACTGGCGGGTGCAGGCTGCTTTTTGCTGGCCGGGTTGCTCGTTGGCTACAAAGAAGCGCTCATCGGCGAAGAGGGCCGCTTCGATCGCCGTGACGATGGCGTGCCCTGGTAAGCCTGCTCAAACGCTCCTTTCTTCTATGAATACGTGCCGCAATCGTCATCAAGAACGGGCGATTCCCGAGTCGAGGTAAAAGCACCATGACGGACCCCACTGATCCGATCACCACAGAAGATGGCATCGATACGCCGGAGAATCTTTCTCACCGGCGACGATTCTTGAAAGCCGCGATCGCATTCAGCGCAGGCGCATTCGCCATCGCATTCGCGCTGCCCGCATTCGCGATCAAAACGCTGAGTCTCGATAAGAAGTCCGCCGCGAGCGGCGATCCGCTCGTTTACGCGATGGGCGATCTTGTCGGGCAGCCGGTGAACACATCGCAACTCACTGCCGGCGAGGGGATTCAGGTTTACCCAGTGGTAAGGACGATCCGAACAACCTGGTGGAGCTGGTGAAACTCGACGACGCCAACACCACCGAAAGCCTGGTGGCGTTCAGCGCCATCTGCACGCATCTCGGCTGCACGGTCTACGCGCAGTTGTCCGAGACGGGCATGCTTCACTGTCCATGCCACGGCAGCCAGTTCAATCCGCCGGGAAGACGCCAAGGTGGTTCAGGGACCGGCTTCCTGGGCGCTGCCATCGTTGCCGATCGCGATCGCGGATGACGGAACCATCACGGTCGCCGGTGATTTCAGCGGTCCCGTTGGAGTCGCGTAGATGACCGCCAACGAATACGTGAGCATGTTCCAGTTTGAATCGGGAGAGCGGAGATGACGGACGCAACGAACGGCAAGGGCGGCTCATCGATGCAATCGACTAGCGCCCCTACGCCGCCAGCTGAGGCGAATCCTGGTTGGTTCGAGGAACGTCTCGGTATCAAAGCCTTTTACGAGAAGTTCGGCCGCAAGGCATTTCCCATTCATTCAACCTATTTCTTCGGGGAAATGGCGGGATTCTGCTTCATCATCCTGGTGCTGACCGGCATCTATCTCGGCATCATGTATGTGCCTTCAAACGCGGAAGTTACGCTTGACGGCGTGACCGTTCCCGAGGCGTATGCCAGCGTCCGCCTGATCGAGTCGGTTCCGGTCGCCAATCTCTTCCGCAATGTTCACCACTGGGCGGCGCACCTGATGATCGCCTCGGTGCTGCTCCACATGGTCCGTATTTTCTTTACCGGTACGTATCGCAAGCCGCGTGAAATCAACTGGATCGTTGGCGTGCTGCTTCTCTCGCTCACACTCGCAGCTGGATTCCTCGGGTATTCGCTCCCGTACGATTCCTATGCCGTCACCGCCACTGGCGTCGGCTATTCCATCGCCAGATCAATCCCGTGGGTTGGTGAGACCGTTTCCGAGCTGATCTTCGGCGGAAACTTCCCGACGCTGGGCAGCATCCCACGTCTCTATACTCTGCATGTCTTCGTGATTCCCGCGCTGATCGCGGGCGCGATCATCTTTCACACCCTGGTCATCGTCAAGCAGAAAGCACACGCAACCCGGTTATTCAAAGAAGTTGGCGGAACCAGGACGTGTGCTCGGAGTGCCGGCGTGGCCCTACCAGGCGATTCTCGCCGGACAGCTGCTGCTCGTGATGTTCGGTTCGCTCTTCATCCTCTCGACCATCGTCGAGGCGCATCCGCTGGCTCAGTTCGGCCCTCCGGGTGTCGGCACGCCGGCCGGTCAAGCCCGACTGGTATCTGCTCTGGGTCTACGGGCTGCTTGAGATCATTCCGACAAGCGTCTCGTTCAAGCTCTTCGGCGCATCGATTGAGCCGAACTTCATCGGCGGCATTCTCTTCCCGAGCTTGCTCTTCACCCTCATCGCACTGGTGCCGTTCATCGACCGCACAAATCGCAAGGCAATTCGCCGGTTCGAGTATCCCGAACCGCCACGTCAGTCAGCCCTGCGCATGACAATCGGCATGTTCGTGGTCGCCCTGGTCGGCTCACTCATGCTTGCTGCCTTTTACCACGACTACGATTGGAGTCTCGGCTTCGTCTGGGCGCTGGTGATCGGGATTCCGCTTATCACTGCCGGAATCACCTACTACGTGTCGAAAGCGACCTACGCTGATCCCTATTTCGATCCGACATCGGAAGACGCCCCAGCAGTCTCATCGCCGGGCATGGAAATCTTCCAGGACGACGCCTATCAAAGCGCCAGCTACAGCGACCGGCTCACCCTCACCCTTTCGGAAGCGGAAGCGCTCGCCGATCACCTCGACGAAGCCGACCGCGATGAAGCCTACGCCAAAGTCGAAAGCATCCGCCGCCGCCTGGACATCATGTCTCGGCTCTGCAGATACCAACAGCGATCAATCGGGATCACCACCCACTTCGTAGGGAAGGGTCTTGGATCCCCGCTACAGATACAAGCGTATATACCGAGGCGTTCGCACCCTCTCCCTGCATTGGGAGAGGGTGGTGCTTTAGCGCAGGATTAGGGGCTACTCGACTCCCAGTTCTCTGGCGGCCCGTTCAATTGCAGCGAGGTGCTCGGCGGGTGTTTTCAGTCCGCCGCCCATGGTGTTGATGGTGAGATAGGTGGCGCCGAGGTTCTGCCAGCCTTCCACATAGCTCTTCCAGTAGTCAGGATTCCCACGCGCGATCGTCAGCTGCGGCTCCAGACCGATGCTCTTCGGATCGCGGCCCGCTTCCACGGTGTATTTATTGAGCCGATCGAGCGTCGCTTTCATCTCTTCGTCAGGCTCGCGCCAGGGGAACCAGCCGTCTCCAATCCTCGCCACACGCTTGATGGTTTCCTCCGCGTAACCGCCGATCCAGATCGGAATGGGCCGCTGTACCGGGGGCGGCAGCACGCCTGCTTCCGGGACCGACTCCCATTTCCCGTCAAAAGTGATCGAGTCGTGCGTCCAGAGTTCTCGCAGGAGCTTGATCTGCTCCTCCGAGCGGATGCCACGATTCTTGAAGTCCTTCTGGAGTCCTTCATATTCGACTGCGTTCCAACCAACACCGACACCTAGCCGGAGTCGGCCCCCGCTCAGGAGGTCCACTTCCGCCGCCTGCTTGGCGACGAGCGCGGTCTGCCGCTGCGGCAAAATCAAGACGCCGGAAACGAGTTCGAGCTTCGAGGAGATCGCCGCCACGTACCCGAACAATACGAAGATTTCGTGGAAGGGATCGGCGAGCGAATAGCCGCTCCATCCCGGCCGGTTGGTGGTGTCTGCGCTCAACACGTGATCGTATGCGAGAAAATGCGTGAACCCCAATCCTTCGATCGCCTGGGCGTAATCGCGGATAGCAATGGGATCGTTGCCGAATTCAGTTTGCGGAAAGGTGACGCCAATCTTCACGAACGAACCTCCAGAATCGGTGAGATCTGTACGATGCCGGTGCCGGCGAGATCGAAACTATAGTAATTGAACAGACGCTCCTCGGCCGGATCGGACTACCGCCAATCGTGCCGCTCAATCCCGGAGCCACAGTTCCCGCGCAGATCTCCCGCTCCAGCTCGCGCAGCAGCGCGATCCGCCGTGGAGAAATGGCTCCCGCAACTCGAACGTGGCATCGCAATAGGCGCGAATCAGATCGAGCGCCAGCCATTCACCGACAATCTGCGCGCCAGCGGCAGGCACGTCGACATCGTCATGTTCGACGGCCTGATGGGCGGAATGCACATCGTGGCGGACGGCCGTGCGAATCCCGGTGTATCTCGTCCGGGCGGTGATCGCCGCGCCGACGCCGGTGCCGCAGACGATCATCCGCGCGATCCTTCGTGCTCGCAGAATCGCGCGACACACCGCCTGCGTGATGTCGGGGAAGTCCGACCGGCATTTCGGTGCAGAGCCGAGATCATTCTTGATCGGTGTGCCCCCACGATCGTAGCTCGGGGAGATCGAATCCTTCCAGCTGAAGGCCCCGCGTGATCGGAGCCCACGAAGAGATGCATATCCACCCTCCCGAACGATTACCAAATCCGTTCGGTATCATCCATCACCAATCGCGAACAAAGAGAATCAGAACTTCAGACGAGCAAAAGTATGACGGAGATCGCCAGCGCCGAGCCAGACTGCTTTCGAACGCGGTCATGATCGCCAGCGGCATCGTCTGCGTTTTGCCTTCGAGATTTCCGGCAAAGAGGAGCGTCGCGCCAAACTCTGATAGCGCGCGCGACCAGCAGAGCACCGCGCCGGCTGTGATTGCTGGCAACGCCGCCGGGATGCTCACGTTGCGCAACACCTGCCAGGACGTTGCGCCGTCAACCTGCGCCGCATCCTCAACATCGCGGGGAATCGTCGCAAACCCTGCCCGGGCGCTGCGCACGTAAAATGGCACGGCGACGAATACCTGAGCAATCACCACACCCAGCGTCGTGAACGGCAGCGAGATGCCGAATGCGTCCAACTCACTGCCAAGCAGACCGCGCCTGCCGAACGCCATCAGAAGCGCCACCCCCGCGACAACCGGCGGCAACACGATCGGGAGATCAATCAGTGTCTCGATGACCCGATATCCACGAAACCTCCACCGGGCCAGCAAGTAAGCCCGCCGGTGTTCCCACCACAAACGCGATAACCATCGTCAACAGCGTGGTCGTGAACGAGAGTTTGAGCACTTCCACCACCATTCGATCGTCGAGATAGCGCCAGAACGATGCCCGATCGATCGCCCTCCAGACCAATGCCACCAACGGCAAAAGCAAGAACAAAACGAAAAGCGTCGTGACCGCCACCATGAGCTTTGGAGGATGCCGCCTTTGATGGAGCCATTCGTTCGCGTATACCTCTCATTTCTGCATTGCTATTTGCGTCAGCGCAATGATGCCTGAGGATGCTTGACTCCGTCAGCACGCCACTCTATGCTCACGGCGTCGATAGTCAATGTTTGACTAGCCAATTGCAGAGAGGATTCAGCCGGGATGCGATCGTCGACATGGATTCGAGGACTCCTGCTCGCCGCGCTCATCGCGATGCTGTCACTCACCACGATTGCGTCACCGGTCTCGCCGTTGCCCAATCAGCCATCACCTGTGATCCCGCCACGACTGCGGCGCCGGCGTCGGCGACTCCGGCTGCTACACCCGCGCCTATCGAAGCCGTGCCCTTCCCGGCGAACAGCGGACGAGATCACCATCTTCGCCGCATCGTCGCTGACAGATGCGTTCAACGCCATTGGGTCCGACCTCGAAGCGGCGAACCCGGGTCTCGACCTCGTCTTCAACTTCGCCGGCTCACAGGCGCTCGTGACCCAACTGACTGAAGGCGCGAAAGCCGATGTCTTCGCCTCGGCCAACAACAGCCAGATGAAGGCGGCAAGCGATGGCGGCGTCATCGCTGGTGAGCCGCAGACATTCGCCCACAATCGCCTGGCGATCGTCGTGCCGAAAGACAATCCGGCCGGCATCGCCTCGATCGCCGATCTCGGCAACGATGGCGTGAAGCTGGTGCTCGCGGCGGAAGATGTGCCGGTCGGCCAGTACGCGCGCCAGTCGATCTGCATCGCTGGTGCTGACACCGCCACCTATGGTGACGGCTTCGTCGATAACGTCTCCAGCAATATCGTCTCGAACGAAACGAACGTGAAGAACGTGCTGGCGAAAGTGCAGCTTGGCGAGGCCGATGCCGGCATTGTCTACGTGACCGATGTCACGTCCGATGTCGCCGCTGATGTGACCCTGATCGAAATTCCAGACACCGTGAATGTGATCGCCAGCTACCCGGTCGCCGCCGTCACCGACGGCAATGCCGACGCGGCGAACGCCTTCATCACCTACCTGCTCAGCGCCGAGGGCCAGGCGACCCTCGCCAGCTTCGGCTTTCAGTCACGCTAGAGCTCTCCGCGGACATTGGCGTCAGGTGGAGCGAACTGGTTGATTCCGGAGTCTTCGAACTCCGGAATCACACGGTCAAAAGCTCCACCTGACTGCCGTCCGCTGGAAATCACGCTCTAGCCAGCTGTACGCCACGAACGGAACGACCCTGTAAATCACCTGCGCGCGATCTTCGGGATCGAGCAGCACCCCATATTTTCGATCGTATGCCGCTACGTACACCTCATACTGCGGGACCGGCAATCGCTCTGCCCGACCATGCACGATGATGACGTCATCGCCCGATTCGAGATGGATAACGCAAACGCCTCCGTTCGCAAGCGCCCGCCCTTTTCGTGACAACCGATCGGTCGAAAAGATAAAGACGCCGTCGATCCAGAGCCCCCAGACCGGGACGGTGTGCGGTCCGTGCTCGTCGGTAACCGCGACCCAGTAATTGCGCGACCGTTCGAGTGTGACCTCGAAGTCGTCCCAATCAGGAGCGCTTTCGATGGTGAACGGTTCGAAGTCGCCGTAGCCCGCCGGAAGATTCATTCGCTCTGGTTCAGGCATCGATCAATCCCCTACCTGAGTTCGCCCAGCTTACGATTTTCGCCTCGAACGCGGGTCGAGCACGTCGCGCAACCCGTCGCCGAGCAGATTGAATCCGACCACGGTAAGCAGAATCGCCAGTCCGGGAAAGGTGCTGTACCACCAGGCTTCTCGAATGTATCTTCGCGCCCTTCGGAGATCATCTGTCCCCAGTCAGGCGTCGGCGGCTGCGTGCCGAGTCCGATGAAACCGAGCGATGCCGTCGTCAACACCGCGAAGCCGATATCCATCTCACGCTTTGACCAGAATCGTCGACAATGCATTCGGCAGCAAGTGTAGGTGTTCAGGATCCCTACAGGAATCTGCGTGATGCTGCATCGTAGTGATTGTCGCGTTCCCTGAAGCCTGGCGCTTGCGCGCGTGCGCATCGTTTGTTTTCATCGTGCAACACGTAGCTCATTTCGATCAGTATGACCACTCTCGGGCGATACGCCCCACCAGTTGAGGAATTGAACAGCATGTCATTGCGGATCGGCATCGATGTCGGCGGCACAAACACGGATGCCGTACTCATGGATGACCTCACCGTCATCAGCAAGATCAAAACACCAACGACGGAGAATGTCACCAGCGGCATCACGACTGCCTTGAAGCACGTCCTCGATGCCTCTGGCACCGCGACAAGCGCGATCGCCGCAGTGATGATCGGAACAACGCATTTCACCAATGCCGTGGTCGAACGTCGTCGCTTGACAGCCAACTGCGACAATCCGACTCGGGCTGCCCGCGACCGCATCCCTGCCACCCATGATTGACTGGCCGGATGACTTGCGTGAAACCATTGATGGCTCGACGCATTTGGTCCATGGTGGCCACGAGTTCGACGGTCGTGAAATATCCAAATTCGATCCAGATGAAGTCCGCCGGGCAGTCGAGGAAATCGCTGCACGTGGAGTACGCGCGGTCGCGATCTCCTCTGTCTTCTCCCCCGTCAATCCCGAGATGGAAGTTCTGGCAGCCGGCATCGTCGCAGAGATCATTCCGGATGCGGACATCACTCGGTCCGCCGAAATTGGACGCATCGGCCTGCTCGAGCGGGAAAACGCGGCGATCCTCAATTCCTGCCTGCGCCGCCTGGCCGTGGAAACAGTTACGGCCTTCCGCCAGGCCATTTCCGAAATGGGGATTACCGCCCCGCTTTACCTAACCCAGAACGATGGCACTCTGATGAGTGCCGATTTCGCCGAGCAGTACCCGGTCCTGACGTTCGCCTCTGGTCCGACCAATTCGATGCGCGGTGCCGCCTTCCTGTCCGGTCTGAAGGACGCGATGGTTGTCGACGTCGGTGGAACGACGTCAGATGTGGGAGCACTGGCCCACGGGTTTCCGCGGGAGGCATCGGTCGCGGTTGATATCGGCGGAGTCCGCACGAACTTCCGAATGCCCGATGTCTTTTCCTTTGGCCTTGGGGGTGGAACCATTGTCCAGCCCGAACCGCTTGAAGATCGGACCGCAGTCGGTTGGATACCGCATCACCGAGAAGGCTCTGGTCTTCGGCGGCGACATCCTGACCACAACTGACATTGCCGTTGCAGCTGGAATTGCCGATATCGGTGATCCCTCGCTCGTCAAACACCTCGACTGCATCCCTGATTCGCGCCTCCATGGACCGCATCCAGGAAATGAGCGAGACAGCCGTCGATCGGATGAAGACGAGCGCGGATTCGGTACCAGTCATCGTTGTTGGTGGTGGCAGCATTCTGATTAACAAGAAACTCGCCGGTGCGTCAGAAATGATCAAGCCGAACCACTTCGAGGCGGCCAACGCGGTCGGAGCGGCCATCGCCCAAATCTCCGGCGAGGTGGACCGGGTCTACTCCCTGACCACATTGACCCGCGATCAGGCCCTCGATCACGCCAAGCAGGAAGCCTCCGATAAGGCCGCTGAAGCAGGCGCCGATCCGAAGACGATCCAGATCGTTGACGTCGAAGATGTTCCCCTCGCCTACTTGCCAGGCAACGCAACCCGAGTGCGGGTAAAAGCTGTTGGCGATCTCAGCTTGCGTCCAATAACCATCACGCGGAACTCTCACCGCCCAACCATGGAGCATTGCAATGCGATTCATTGATGTTGAGCAACTCGACGACATGGCGCTCGGCGCGGCCGTGCTCGGCACCGGTGGCGGCGGCAATCCCTACATCGGTCGCTCTCATGGCGCAGTCCGCCGTCCGCAAGTATGGCCCGGTGACGATGATCGACGCTTCCGATCTTGCGGATGACGATCTGATCGTCGCCGTCGCCATGATGGGCGCGCCAACCGTGATGATCGAAAAGATCCCTCGGGCGAAGATGCGTACACGCATTCACCAGCTCCTGAGACTTACGTCGGTCGCAAGTTCGCTGCCGTGATGTGCGGCGAAGTTGGCGGGCTCAACTCGGTCGTACCGTTCGCGCTGGCCTCCCCGCTCGGAATCCGGATCGTCGATGCCGACGGTATGGGGCGAGCGTTCCCCGAGCTGCAAATGGGGATCCCGGCCATCAACGGCGCCAGAGCAACCCCGATGGCGATCGCCGACGAAAAAGGCAACGGCGCAATCCTGAACACCATCAACAACAAGTGGACCGAGACGCTCGCCCGCTCGCTGACGATCGAAATGGGCTGCAGTGCCATGGTCGCGCTCTACATGCTGACCGGTCGGCAGACGAAAGATTGGGCGATGCTCGGCTCACTCACCAAGACGGAGGAGATTGGCCAGGCCATTCGCGCCGCCCATGTCGAGCACCGCAATCCGGTTCAGGCAGTCTGCGATGTCACAGGCGGTGAGGTGCTCTGGACTGGCAAGATCAGCGATATCCAGCGGCGCACCGAAACTGGCTTTGCCCGTGGTGAAGCGTTTATTGACGGTATCGGGTGAGTTTCAGGGTCAGCGGCTACGGATTGCCTTCCAGAACGAGTTTCTGATCGCGCAGACAGATACCCGCGTTGTCGCGACGACGCCTGACCTGATCACAGTCCTCGACGCCGAAACCGGTGAGCCGATCACGACCGAGGAGCTTCGCTACGGTTTTCGGGTGGCAGTGATTGGCATTCCCTGTGATCCCCGATGGCGGTCAGACATCGGAATCGAAACAGTCGGGCCGCGCTATTTCGGCTACGACATCGAATACATGCCGGTTGAAGAGCGAATTTTGAGAAGTGAGAGGTGAGAGGTGAGAAAAATAGCCGAACAGTGTGGTCGCCATTGCCGAGGGCTGAAGCCCACGGCTCACAGGCGAAAGCCCTAAAGGGCTGAGCACGCCTGGTCGCCCACCAAGCTCAGTGCCCGAAGGGTACTTCGGCCTGTCAGCCCGGTACTTCAGTGCCGGGCACGTCGCGGCCAGCTTCGCTTCAAAAACCCGGCCACGACAGTTCTATTCAACACGCTCCAACGGCGGATTCACCCATACTTCAACCGGAATGCCGTCGCGGTCGCCGCTCCAGCGGAGGTTGGTGCAGGTGCGGCGCAGGAAGTTTTTCCAGAGCGCGGCATTTTCGAAACCTTCCTCATCGGCGGAGAAGAGGGTAAAGACCGTTCGCGAGGCGACGACGATCATCTTTTGCTTCGCCCGGCTGAGGGCGACGGTCAGCCGGCGCGGGTCGAGCAGGAAGTCGCTGGTCGAGCGAATGAACTGCGGATCGCTTTCCGTGAGACTGACCAGAATCACCTCGCGTTCATCTCCCTGAAACCGCTCAACCGTATCGACCGATGAGCGCAAGATCGCTCCGGTGACGGGATCGCGAACCGTGAGCAACGGTACGCTCGCCTGCAGCGCCGCGCGCTGGGCGCGATGCGGAACAACAACACCGATACCCTTGCGCGGATCGAATCGCTCATCTCCGTCGCCGCCAAGCATCTCAAGTAATTCCCGAACGATTGATTCTTCAAACACGTTGCTCGATTGGCTCGCGGCCTCATCGTGAAGCACGATCGTCAGCGGTTCAGGACCAAGCACGGCTGCGGCAAAATCGACTTCTTCCCGGTCGAACGCGAGTGTGGCAACTTTCTTGGAGAAATACGGGATACCGTCCTGGTGATAAATCTCGCGGCGCAAGAACTCCGCCATATCCTTGTGCAACCGGAAGCTCTCCGCGAATTTGATCTTGTGTTCCTCGGGCACTTTACGGTCCAGGGCAAGGTAAAGCGATTCGAAGGCCGCGTATTCCTTGAAGGTCCGGCGAGCTTCGTTCGCCCAATCGTGCTGCACGATCGGCGGCATCTGGCGGTGGTCCCCTACGACGATCAATTGCCCATCGATATCGAGCGGAATCGTCGCCATGATCGCTTCCGGCAGTCCCATCTGAGACGCCTCGTCGAGCACAGTCAAATTCAGAAATCGCTTTGCCCAGAAGTCTTTCGGCCATCGGTCGGCAACGATTCTCCAGATGCCGCCGGGAGTCGCCGCCAACACGACGTGCGCCTGCGCCATCAACAGATCGGCGGCATTGCGCTTATCGGCTGACGGATGACCTTTACGCCAGAGGGTCGTGACGCCCTGTGGAGGAGATTCGCTGCCTTCAAAGCGAAAACAGGGAACGGCCAGGATCCGCTCGTCGAAAAAGCGGTAAAACAGCTCGGGCTCGCGCTGGCGAAAGAGATTGAGATCGCGCTGAACGTCGGCGACATTCCGTAACAACACATCCGTCGCGGCGTGTGTTTTGCAGGTCAGGCTGACCCGCAACGGCAACCCCGCCGCAAGGGCTCCCTGCATCCGCGCCCACACCGCGAATGCAGTGGTGTAGCTCTTGCCGGTGCCGGGTGGTCCCTGCACCAGAATCGTTGGGGCTTCACCAAGCAACCCGATATATCGCTGCTTTTGATATTCGAACGAATGGATCAGTCCGGCACCGATGAACGCATCCAGTCCTTCCCAGAATCGGGCTTGAGCCACGATCGCGTCATCGTTCCACTGGGTGTCGATCTCCGCGCCTTCCATCCGCTCGATTACCGCGTTGAGTGCTCCCTCCTGGAGCGCTTTCGTCGCCTTCAGCCCTCGGCTGAGCATGATGTCGTTCGGATCGTCATCGATCGTATAAAGCTCGTCATGTTCGAATATCTGCTGCCGGCCAAAGAAAACGAATCCGGGCTCTCCACCAAATCGGATCGCCATTTTTAATGTGACGATTGCCCCGGTGAGCGATCCCTCGTCATCGACGATGCGCTCGATCGACTCAATGTCTGCGCGATCACCATAGAGGAGTTGCTTGGCGGTTGTTTGAAACTTCGTCCGCTCCGCTTCGGGCAGGCGTGAATCAACCGACCAGCGTTCGCCGACCACCACCCGGTTTCCCTCGCGCAAATCGCCGATCGCCAGGACCTGGTCGAGCACTCCGGGTTGCGCATCCGTTTCAATGCGGAAACGAAATCGCATGCCGGTATGGTTCCAATTCGTCTCCGACTTCTGTTCTTTGGACAGCATGACCTTCGGTTCGTCCGGATTCTCCTCCCGGAAGGCAGCTGCGTATTCCTCGTAAAGCGCTTGCTTCTGCCGGTGCTCGCGATTCTGCTCGGCGACGCCTGTCTCCTGATCCTCTTCGCAGTAGCGGAGCACCAGCGTGGAGCCGTCCAGCATTCGCCGTTCAGGCGCATCCTGCCGGGCCGTTTTCCAACCGGTCAGCGCCACGTGCCGCTCAATGACGATGAATTCGGCGATCGCGTCGGCGAGTGTCCGCGCCTTGCCATCCAGCATCGCGAGCTCATCGAGATCAAAGGCGCTTTTGTATGTTCGCTGGTTGCCCTTGAAGTCCTTTGCGATGTGCTCGATCGCATCCAATCGCCGCCGGGCAAATGCCAGCATTTCAACCCTGCCCACCTGGCGATACGAAGCGCGCTCATCTGGGGACCCAGGCGTCGGCTCAGCCAATAATCCCCAGGTGTGGTAGGCATACTCCAATGGCACGTCGCTCGAGAATCGCGACCGCCCGGTGTACCAGAGCGGAGTTTCGTCGTCGCCGACTGGCACAGGGCGGACATCGTCGAAGACTCTCGATGAAAAGAGATCGGTCAGAGGCACATCCTGATCCCAGTCGAACCGCAAGAACCGGGAGACGGCATAGAGCGACTGCGCCAGAATCGGGTAATTCTTCAGCGTACGAATCTCATCCTGCAGTGCGGTCACCATCGGCGAATCAAACGCTGGAAGCTGGGTGAGCAGATCATAGAGCGGCGCTGCACCGAGGATCGCCTCCTCATGCCGGGCAAGCGCCTTGAGCAGATGCGTCAACCCGGCCCGGTTGAAGAAGATGAGATGGAGCGGGATTTTCTGCTCGCCTTCGGCATTCGGAGCCGCTGCAGCGACGACGGCCCTGAAGACGCCGCCGATAAAACGCAACAGGAGATCGCGTTCGATCTCGGCGCTGACCGGCGCTTGCTCCGACAGCTCAAGGACGACGTGACGCTGCGCCTCCGTCGGCTCACCATCGGTGCACCCCTGAATCAGCGCGCTCACTAAATAGAGCCGGTCATGCAGGTAGTCCCGTTGCACATCGAGATAGATGCGAACGAGATTCGGATCATGCTCGACGTCGCTGAATGGGAGCGATCCATATCCCGCGCCCGTAATGTCATTCCCCACCACGAAATGTTCACCGAGGGAGGATTGATAGCGCCTGCCTCGCGAAACGAGTTCCTCCAGCCGACCGCCGATCGCTCGATTCGCGCTCAGCGCCTGGCAAACTGATTCCTTTCCGGCGACCGGAGCCATGATCTTCCGCGTGACACCCGCAATGGTCCGACTCGCCGGTTCCTCAAGCTTCGCCAACTCGATGGTTTTGGTGATTCCGACCGCATGCAATGCCCGTTTCGCGGCGACAGTGATGTTCGGCAGAAGCGACAGATCGTCCAGCTCCCGCGTCCTCTTCAAACAGAACTCGTTGTAAAGACAGCCGTCGCAAGCTGAAGTCAGCTCAAACGACGTTTGGTCAAACGGACGCTTGATCGCTCGCCATGCCGTCGAGTTCCGCGCCAGCGCCAGATCATCAACAACATCGAGATAGGGAGTTGGATCAGCGACGAGATCGAGACACGCCCCTGAAATGCCGAGCCGGTCAGCGGCAGCCGTTCGCCGTTGCGCTTCAACCAGCCGCTCTTCCGGCGACAAGCGGACTGGGTCGTCGGCGCCGCGATAGACGATGCCGATGTCGATCGCAGCAACTGCGATCCCGCGTTGGATGAAGAGTTCTCGCAGCATCACCATATAGCAGGCGACCTGCAGGCGATGCTCTACCCTGCTCGTGACGCTGCTTTTCATATCGATCACGAGCACCCGGGCGATACCGGCGTCATCCCGATCAAGGAGCAGGAGGTCAATGTCGCCGCGCATTGCCCAATCACCGACCGTCGACACCACGCGGGGCTGGACGAGGGCGATGCGGTCGCCGGCGGCAAGGCCACGCAGAGTCTGGCAAATGAGACTGTTGTCCGGTGATCGTGACCCGTTTTCCTTTGAAGCAGACGAGCAATTACGAACAGGCATCTGGCCGCGAAGCTGCTCGACGATGTCGTTTTCAAAAGTTGCTCCTGAACCAGTCAGCAGCGATGGCAGCGACTGGGGAGCGACATCATATTCTTTGAGAAAACCATCACCGGAGTTGCGGGTGTAGAGCTGCAAGCGAAGATACCGCTCGCATTGATCCAATCGGACATAGGTGGCAAGATCGGTCGGCGCGATGCGAAAGGGACCGTCCGCAAATGACAACCCGTCCAGCAACTCCGCCATCGATCCGCGCGAAGTCCCGGCAGAACTCGACAGTTCTGCATTCGACGCGTCTCTGTGCTTTGAACTGTGCTCCTGGTTTTGCATCGGGCTACATCAACATCGTGCGAATGCCGCCGATCGCGTCGGAGAGCATGCGGCGCTTCGGCTGACCTGCCATTAGCCTGGCGATTTTTTTCATCTTCTCCGCTTTCGGCGAGCCGTCAACGGTCAGATAGGTGCGAGCCACTTCGGACATCATTTCCGGGTAACTCGTCAGCAAATGCGAGCGGCTGTGCGCGAAATCGGTGGTGTTCCGGATCTTGTGCAAATCTTTGATGATGATGCTCTGATCGAGCAACTCGCGATAGTGCGCAAGCGTGCGAATCGACGAATCGTCGCGCTCCCGTGCCAGCTTCACCGTCTGGGCAGCCAGGCTACCTGACATCATCGCCAGGTTCGTGCCTTCCCGGTTGATCGGGTTGACCAATCCGGCAGCGTCCCCAATCACCAGCACGCCATCGGCGAAAAGCCGGGGCAGATGGTTATAGCCAAACTCCGGAATCAGGTGAGCGGAATACTCAACCGTTTCGCCTCCCTGCAGCAGCGGGGCGATCGCGGGATGTTTTTTGAAGCGGTCGAGCATGTCATTGACATTGCGTCCCGAGGTGATCAAATCCTCAAGCAATGCGCCGGTGCCGATCGAGATCGATTCCTTGTTCGTGTAGATGAATCCATAGCCGAGCATTCCCCAGGTTGATTCCCCGAAGATCTCGTAGGCGGTTCCGAATCCGCTCTGGAGCTGAAAGCGATCGTCGATCTTTTCCGCGGGAAGCGCGATCAGCTCCTTGGCGACCAGCGCCTGATCGATCGGACGCCACTCTTTGTGCAATCCCGCCTGCTTCGCCAGCAGTGAGTTCGCGCCATCAGCAAGCACGACGACGTGCGCATAAAGCTCGCCATCCGGCTCGCCGGTCGAAACCCCGATCACCTTGCCGTCTTCCCAGAGGAGATCGGTGACCGTGAACTCGGGATAAACTTCGGCCCCTGCATCTTCAGCCTTTGTCGCGAACCAGCGATCGAATTCAGAGCGGAGCACCGAATAGGCGTTGTACGGCTCTTCGGCAAATTTTTGCGAGCGATAAATACCGCCGAGCATCGCATCTTCGGTCAGCATCAAATAGCGCTGCTCGATGATCGGACGCTCAAGCGGCGCTTCGGTTTCGAATCCGGGCGCATATTCCTCAGTCGGCTGCCGGTAAAGAATGCCTCCCGACACATTTTTCGCGCCGGGAAACTGACCACGCTCGAGCACCACCACCGACAACCCCGCCGCCGCCATCTCCTTGGCGGCAGTGATTCCCGCGGGTCCCGCTCCAACGACGATCGCATCAAACCGGTCATCCATTCGTGTGGCTCCTTTATTTGTAGAGAGTTAAGAGTGGAGAGTAGAGAGCACGACGCTTTTACTCTCCACTCTTAACTCACTACCTCTCCACTCTGTTCTACGACAGTTGCTTCGTCAGCTCTGGGACAACTTCAAAGAGATCACCGACGATGCCGAAGGCGGCGAGTTTGAAGATCGGGGCGTCGGGATCGCGGTTGATGGCGACGATGTACTCCGAGCCCTGCATGCCGACATTGTGCTGCACGGCACCGGAGACGCCGATGGCGATGTAGAGACGCGGCGCAACGGTCTTGCCGGTCTGGCCGATCTGCTCGTTGTGAGGGCGCCATCCGGCATCGACGACCGCTCGCGACGCACCCACGGCCCCGTCGAGTTTCGCGGCGAGCGCCTCGACGAGCGCGAAGTTGGCGGCTTCCTTCAGACCGCGTCCTCCGGCAACGATGGTTTCAGCGTTTTCAAGGCGAGCGCCGCCACTGTCCTGGACCTCTGCGATCCCGGTCACTTTCACACGTTCACGGCGACGGCGGAGAAATCGACTATCAAGGACTCAACCGGTGTCGCTAGGCCTACGCTGCCCGCGGGATCAAATGCGCCTGGTCCCAGGCTGGCCATCACGAGATCGCCTTGCAGTGTCACGTCGCTTTGAACCCTGCCTCCAAGCACCGGTCGCGTTGCAACGAGCCCGCCATCAATTGCGCGTAGTCTGATCACATTCGCTGCCAGTGGTGAGCCGAACCTCGCGGCCACACGCGGAGCAAGATCACGCCCAGACGTGGTTCCCGCGAAAAGCACGATCGCCGGTTCAATCTGCCTGATGGCAGCTTCGACTGCCGCCGCATACGCATCGGTGGTGAAGTCGGCCAACCGCGTGTCGTCGACGGTCAGTGTCTTATCGACGCCCGACGTGCTGATTTCGTCAGCGGCAGGTTGAATGCATGCTCCGACCACGAGCGCGGTAACGGAACCACCGGTAGCCAATCCTGCTGCGACAAGTTCGCGGGACGCGCTGCGCAAAGCTCTATCTTTTGTTTCGGCGACGATCAAGACTCCGCTCGCCATAGTCGTTCTGCTCCTTTTGCTGGATTCCGGCGCAAACGCGCTAGACGAGCTTGTTTGTTTTCAACCAGGCGACAAGCTCCGCTGCAGCTTCGGCAGCAGGCTTGTCCTGCACGATGATCCCGCCAGCGCTCTTTTCCTGGGCCTTTGGTTCGCTCCAGGAGACGCTCGCGGCGGAAATGGCAGGCGCAGCAACCGTTTCGACTGGTTTCTTCTTCGCCGCCATGATGCCTTTGAGTGATGGATAGCGCGGTTCGTTCAGCCCATCTGCGGCCATGACCAACAGCGGAGTGGAAGCGACGACGCCCTGCTTTCCATCCTCGGTATCCCGTTCCATGGTCAGCGTCGCTCCGTCGGCTTCCAATTTGGTCACCCACGAAACCTGCGCGATGCCAAGCAATTCCGCGACTTGCGCGCCGACCTGCCCGCTTTCATAGTCGTCGCTGTTTTGCCCGGTGAGAATCAGATCGAAGCCGATTCCTCGAACGATCGGAGCAATCGCGCGAGCCAGGGAAAGCGTATCGATCTGGTTGACGTTATCGATCGGGATGATGATGCCTTTATCAGCGCCCATCGCCAGCGTCCGCTGCACGACATCCTTCACTGAGGCGGGTCCAGCGGTGACGATAGTAATCTCGCCACCATGCGCCTCTTTGAGCTGAAGCGCCGCTTCGACGGCGTTCGCGTCAGCAGAGCTGAGCACCAACTGATCTCCGAGCAACGGTTTTCCCGATGATTTATCGACTCGCACCGCGTTCAAATCGGGCGTCTGTTTGACGAGCACGACGATCGAAAGTGCCATTGTTCTCCTCTTCCCAATGATTTCTTAGTTGCCTGTAAAGACCGCCGGACGCTTTTCTACGAACGCGGTCATCCCCTCGCGCTGGTCCTCGCTGCCGAACGACTGGGCCAGCGCTTCGATTTCCGCTTCGAGACCACGCGCCATGTTGCCGTCGAGCGAGCGACGAATGAGCTGCTTCGATGCCGCC
>CAWDSC010000008.1:0-63440 GCA_963804925.1 uncultured Chloroflexia bacterium | reverse complement strand
CATGTATCGCATGCCGTCAACCGCCGCCTGGTCGGAGGCGTTTTTGTCGCCGCGTCCCATCCAGCGTGCAGCAAGCATTGCTGCGGCTTCAGTCACCCGCACCAACTCGAGCGCAAGATTTCGGTCGATTGTCCGATCAGGCATGGATCGTTCCTCTCCGCAATTCGCTACCAGAGCGCGCTATCGCCTGGTTTGTCCGATGATCCCAACCAGCGGGCAGTTGTGTCTCCGAGGACGCGGGTGCTTCCGACGATCGTCGTGCAATCTGGCAGGCTTTCGAAAAATGCCTTGCCATACCGTTTCGAAAGCACCCGGCGGTCGAGCACCGCGCAGACACCGATATCCTCATGCCGGCGAATAAGCCGTCCAAATCCCTGCTTAAATTTCAGAATGGCCTGCGGCACCGAGTAGTCGTTGAAGGGATTATCGAACAACTCGCTTCGCGCCGCGACGATTGGATCAGTTGGTACCGCGAAGGGGAGTTTGGCGATCGCCAGGGCGCTGAGCGCCGGACCAGCGATATCGATGCCTTCCCAGAAGGTCGCCGCTCCCAGAACAACCACGGCGCCGCCAAGTTTCATCCGCTCCATCAAGCGGCGGGGCGAGCCGTCAGTCCCCTGCGCCAGCACGGCGATCCCTTCGCGCTCAAGGCGGGGTTTGATGCCTGCGTAGGTTTGCTGCAGAGCTGCATGGGAGGTGAAGAGCACGAGCGTGCGGCCCCGGGCGCCGATGCCGAGATCGACGACTGCATCCTCCAACGTCCGCTGGTAGTTCGGCTGATTTGGTTCCGGCATATCGTCGGCGACGAAGAGCATGGTGCTGCTGCGGTAGTCAAACGGGGCCGGGAGCGAAAGTTCCCGCGTTTTCTCGATGCCCAGCCGCTCGCGAATGAACGAAAAACCGGAGTCTGTCGTGATCGTTGCAGAGGTGAGAATCGTGCTTCGTTGTTTATTGAGCAGCCGGTCCTGCAGCATCGCGCCGATATGGAGCGGCGCGGCGTGCAAAGAAACCTTTTGAGAGTAGTTACGCTCAATCCAGTAAATACCGCCTTCGTCTGGTTCCAGTACGATTTCTTGCGCGTTCAACCTGGTTTCCATGAGCTCGCGCTGGGTTGTCATGAGCTGAAGTGTGATATCGGAGCGGTCGTCCTCAGTCAATCCCGGTTCTTCGTTCAGTTCCAGGTGCTCGACCTGATCGAGAAACCACCGAACTTCCCGATCGAGCGCCCGCAGCCGCCCGAGCATGTTGTCGGTCAGGATTTCGATTTCGCTCCAATCCCCTTGCGCGCGGTTGGCTTCGGTCAGCCTGAGGGAGCGATCAGAGCCGTTGCCGCGGTTCAATTGCAGAGAAAGACGGTGAAAGAGCTCGACGGCAGCCTGCTTGGCCTGCGTGTTCGCTTCGAGCGTTGTCTTGATGTGGTTGATCAGCGCGTCGCTGAGCGTTGCTCGACGATCGCCCGCGCCTTTGAGCGACCGGCTGAGAAAGTCGGCGGCCTGGGAGATGGCCCCGCCCATGACCGGGCCGTCCTGCCGAATCGCTGCTTCGATCGCGGCTGCGACCGAGGTGTCGCTGACATTGAATCCGAACTGTTTAGTGGCTTGCTCTTCGAGGTGGTGGGCTTCGTCGATGATCAGGCGATCGGTGTCAGGAAGCACCGAGTTTTCCGAGAGCGCATCGGACAGCAAGAGCGCATGATTCACCACAAGCAAATGCGAAGCTTCGGCCTCACGCCGCGCACGATAGAGAAAACACTGATTGCGCTGCTGGAACTGGCAGCGAGCGGCCGCGCACGCCTCGCCTTCCGCAGAAATCCAGCGAAACGCCTGCTCTTCCTCGCTGTTCATGTTCAGCTCGGCGCGATCGCCGGTTTCGGTTTCACGTAGCCAGATCATCGCGCGGCCGCGCATGCTCGATTCGGCACGTGACGTGGAGGCGACGCGCTGCTGATTGAACCAGCGCCGGAGGCACACATAATTGCCCCTCCCCTTCACCACTGCCGCCTTGAGCGGCTGGTCGATTCCGGCGCTCGTCAACGCGTCGCGCAGCGCGGGGATGTCCTTCTGGAAGAGCTGATCTTGCAACGCGATCGTGTTGGTTGAGACGACGACGCGCTCGCCCCATTTCATCGCGTGGAGCGCCGAGGGAACGAGGTAGGCCATGCTCTTGCCAGTGCCGGTTCCAGCTTCGACCATCAGTAGCTCATCGTCATTCAATGCATTGGCGACGGCGATCGCCATTTTTTCCTGACCGTCACGATGCTGAAATTCGTCGATCGCATTCGCAAGAACGCCGTCCTTTGAAAAGTATTTCCGGACGGATGCAGCCGGAATCTTCGAGGTGTCTCCGGTGCGCTTGAGCGTTTCAGGTCGTTTCAATGTGGTCAGGAAACGAAACTCCGGCGAGAGATTGACTGTTTCCTCGGCCCCGGCTGGATCGGGCGGTATCTCCAGGAAAAGCGCCGCGACGGGATCTTCGCTCGCGTCCAGGAGCGAGGCGATTCTCATGCGCGACGTCTGATCGATTTTGGTGATGCGCTTGATGAGCGCCTGCATGAGCCGGGCCGTCATCGATGCGTCTGCGGCGGCGCGATGCGCGTCGCCATCGGGCTCGATGCCCAGCGCGAGCGCAAGATTTGTGAGACTGTACGAGGGCAATCCCGGGATCAGCAGCTTCGACAATGTCAGCGTATCGACAGCGTCGTTGGTCAGGTGAATCCCGCCGGCGGCGAGCATTTCAATATCGAATCCGATGTTGTGACCGACAATCGTGGCGCGGCCAACGGCATTGCGGATGGCGGTTTCCACATCGAGCAATGGCGGAGCGCCGATAACGTCGCTGTCGCTGATACCGGTGAGTCGAACGATCTCAAGTGGTATCGCGCTGCGCGGTTTGACGAACGTTGCGTAGACCTTGCCGGTATCTCGCGCCGTGAACGACTGCGTGGCGACCTCGATCACCTCATTGCGCGAGGGATCGAGACCGGTCGACTCAACATCGAGCGCGACGAATTCATTGAATGGCATGCGTCGAAGTGCTTTCTAGACCTGACTCAGTCAGGTGGGAAGCCGGCATCAAATCCCGGCTGTGAGATCCTCACCGATGAGTATGGTGAGCGCGGTCAATTGCGCAAGCCCACGCGCAATCGGCCCGACATCGATATATTCGTCGACACGATGGGCGTGCCCGCCTGTGGTCAGGCCAATACAGACCGAAGGAATGCCCCGGCTGATCGGAACATTGGCGTCGGTGCTGGAAGCATCGGCAATGGGATTCAGCCCGATTTCGCGAATGACGTCAAACGCGTGATGAATGATGGGAGAATCAGCCGGGACTGACCCCGCTGGACGATCGCCAATAATTTCCCAGGTGACTTTCACGCCATGCACGCCGTCGCGCAGCACTCGCTCGATCCGGTTGACGGTTTTGTTCAGCCATCCATCATCGACTGAGCGGGTGTCGATGAGAAATGACACGTCCGGCGCGATCGTATTGACGGAGATGCCACCTTCGATCATGCCTACCGTCAATGTCGTCTTCGGAACACTTGGCGTCGATATCCGGGTCAAATTATGAATCAATTCGGCGGCGGCATGAATGGCGTTGGGACGTCCGAAATCTCCCCACGAATGTCCGCCGGGACCGGTCACGACAACGCGAAAGCGTTTGGAACCGACAGCGATGTGCGTCACCCGCCCCAGATTGTGCCCTTCAATTGCCACGACTGCCGCGACGTCAGGATTTGCGTCGACAACTGCGCGAATGCCGTTGAGATCACCAAGCCCCTCTTCGCCAACATTTCCGGTGACGACAATGTCGACGCCAGGTACGATCCCGAGCCGGTCAAGGATCACGGGAATCATGACTGCAGCAGCAGCGCCAAGTGAGTTGTCCCCGATTCCAGGGCCGAGCAATCGGTCTCCCGTCCGCTCGATCACGATAGGCGTCTCGATCGGAAAGACGGTATCGATATGTCCTGCGAGAATGATCGACTTCGTTCGATCCCGGCCTGGGACTCTTGCGGTCACGTTTGAAAGTTCGTCAACCGTGATGTCCGGCAAACTCAGCCCCACCATCGCTCTGGCGAGAAAACGCGATCGATCGGCTTCGTGGAAAGTTGGAGCGGGAATCGAAGCGATTTCCATCGTCAGTGCAATGACGTCTTCGACGAATTCGCCGGCGGCGGTCAGGCAGTGATGCACCAGCTCAGCAACAGACGAATAAGACGCAACATCGTTACGCCGCTCCATGGTCACCTCGCGCAAGCGGTTTCGCCCGGGAAGAGCGGATACAGTGATCCACGTATGTGTGCACATTATTCACATGTGGAATATAGCACCGCCCGTCTGTTCAGGCTTGCCATGACCGTGCGCGCGTACCTGGCTTCGCCGGAAAACAACGGATACTACCGAAGGCCTTGACACTCTTTCTCCCCGGCGATAGGGTTCCGAGGCTGGCAGCACGTATAAAAGCGATGCGCCGCTGCATGCCTGCGTTGGGTATTGTTCAGATCACATGTCGCGGAGGACTCACGGATGGCCTATCACCGCTTCGATGCCGTGATTGTCGGGGCTGGCGGCGCTGGTTTGATGGCGGCGATCCAGATGGCTGGCGAAGCCAATATTGCGGTGGTGAGCAAACTCTATCCCCCACGATCGCATACCGGCGCAGCGCAAGGCGGCATCAGCGCCGCTCTCGGCAACACAGAAGAAGACCACTGGGAATGGCACATGTTCGACACCGTCAAAGGTGGCGACTACCTCGTCGATCAGGACGCGGCGGAAGTGCTGACGCGCGAAGCGATCGACGCGGTGCTCGAACTCGAGCATATGGGACTCCCATTCAACCGCACACCTGAAGGTAAGATCGATCAACGGCGCTTTGGCGGTCACTCCCGGAACTTTGGCGAAGCGCCCGTCAAGCGAGCCTGCTACGCCGCCGACCGCACCGGTCACATGATCATCCAGACCCTCTACCAGCAGGGAATCAAGCACAAGGTCAATTTTCTTGATGAGTTTCACCTGCTCGATCTGATCTTCACCGATGACGGGCAGTGCTGCGGCGTCATCGCCATCGAAATCGCCACCGGCGAGATTCATACGATTCATGCCAAAACGGTGATGATCGCGACCGGTGGCTACGGACGCGCCTGGAGCGTAACCTCCAACGCCCACGCCGGAACCGGCGACGGCATGGCGATCCCCTGGCGGCGCGGCGTGCCATTGATGGACATGGAGTTCTATCAATTCCACCCAACCGGGCTTTACAAGCTCGGTGTGCTGCTGTCGGAAGCAGCCCGAGGTGAAGGCGGCATCCTCCGCAATAACGATGGCGAAGCGTTTGCCGCTCGCTATGCCCCGACCATGAAGGATCTCGCACCGCGAGACATGGTGTCGCGTTTCATCCATCAGGAAATTCGCGAGGGTCGCGGCATCGACGGCAAGGATTACGTCTATCTCGATCTGACCCACTTGCCGCCCGAGCTGATCGACGCCAAGCTGCCGGATGTCACCGACTTTGCCCGCACCTATCTGCGCGTCGAGCCGAAAACCCATCCGGTGCCGATTCAACCAACCGCGCACTATGCGATGGGAGGTCTTCCGACCGATCTTGATGGACGAGTGATCTACGATCGCAAAGCGACCCCTGTGCCAGGCCTTTACTCAGCCGGTGAGGTCGCCTGCGTTTCCGTGCATGGAGCCAACCGGCTCGGAACGAACTCACTCGTCGATCTCGTGGTGTTCGGCCGCCGCGCCGGAAAGCAGATGCTTCGCGATCTGAAAACCGCGCCGCTGCTGCCGTTGCCAAACGACCCGGAGTTTATGGCGAGAGCGCAGGTTGCCGATCTGCTGAGTCGCGACAAGGGCGAGAACGCGGCTGATATCCGCGCTGAGTTGCAGTCGATGATGATGGAGCAGGTTGCGGTTGTTCGCAGTGAAGAAACGCTCCTTGCCGCGGGTGAGGCCCTTAAACAGCTCAAGGACCGTTACGCCCAGGTGGCGATCATGGACAAGGGCAAGCAGTTCAACACGGACCTGCTCGAAGCGCATGAGCTTGGCTGCCTCCTCGATTGTTCCGAGGCGACGATCGCCGGCGCGCTTGCCCGGCAGGAAAGCCGAGGCGCTCACTATCGAAGCGACTTCGAAGCTCGCGACGATACGAATTGGTTGGCGCACACGCTCGCGTACAAAACCTCGGGCGGAATTCAGCTTGATAAGAAGCCGGTATCGATCACCAAATTCCAACCGATGGAACGAAAGTATTAGAAATCAACGATGTTGAATCCCCGGTGCGGGGTCTGGAGGAAACAGCGTGGAGGTAACGCTCCGAATCAAGCGTTTCAACCCCGAAGTCGACGTCAAGCCGGCGTTCAAGGAGTACACCCTGGACGTCGAGCCGACCGATCGAGTGCTTGACGCACTCTTCCGCATCAAATGGCACCAAGATGGTTCGCTGACGTTCCGACGCTCGTGCGCGCACGGCATCTGCGGTTCAGATGCGATGCGCATCAATGGCCGGAACCGGCTCGCCTGCAAAGAGCTGATGCTCGATTACGGCAAGAAAATCACGATCGAGCCATTGATCGGCTTCCGCGTGATCAAAGATATGGTCGTCGACATGACGCAGTTCTTTGATTCATACAAATCGATCAAGCCATATCTGATCGCCGACGATGCAAGCGAGCACGAGGAACGACGCCAATCACCGGAGCAGCGGGCGCGTTTCGAAGACACGACCAAGTGCATTCTCTGCGCGTGCTGCACCTCGTCCTGCCCGATAACCTGGACAAACGATCAATATGTCGGACCGGCGGCGATCGTCAACGCGCACCGGTTTATTTTTGACAGCCGCGACCAGGGCGGTGAACAGCGTCTGCAAATCCTTAATTCCAAATCGGGCGTCTGGCGCTGCCGAACGATTTTCAACTGCACCGAGGTTTGCCCGCGCGACATCCATGTGACGCAGGCAATCGAGGAAGTTAAACGGGCGCTGGTGTTCGATTCAACTCGCTAATCAGCATAACCGACGAACGAACGTGGGCCCGGGCCGGAATGGCCTGAGCCCGTGCTATACTCCGCCCGCAAACTGGCGAGATTCATGAGGCTGAAAACCGATGGATAATCCATTTTCCTGGGACTATTTAACCACCGAGCCGGGCCGTTCCGAGATCTTCGGAGCGTTTGCGATCGGCTTTCTGGCGATTTATATCGTCGGGTTTATTGTGTCCTTTGTTGCGTACGCGGGCTGGGCCGACCGATTCGTCAAGGACACGGTCTGGCGGCGAATGATGCGACGCTGGTCCGGCTGGTGGTTGACGATTTTCGCAGCAGGACTTTTTTTCTTTCTCATTCGGCTGCTACAGATCAATCCATTCGAGTTCGGCAAACGAATCTGGCTGTATCTCAGCCTTCTCTCACTGGTCGCTGCGGCCGTTTGGTGTGTGATCGACTATCGTCGAACGGCGCCAGAGATTCGCAAGCAGATTGAAAATCGCGCAAAGATGAGCCAGGTGTTGACGAACTCAAAGGGCGCAAAGATCACCGGCCCCGGCGCCCCGCTTGCGGTTGGTGGCCGTCCGGTGAAGCGCAAGCGCCGATAGCGTTCACGCACGCCAGATTCGCCAATGTCGTCTGGCGATCAACTCCAATGATGCAGGTGTTAGAACCGCGCGGACCAGCGTCGCCTGGATTGCAAGCGCAATCGCCAAGCCGGCTCCGGCTTGCTGGAGCGACGATACGCCACTCGTGGTAAATCCAAGACCAATCGCGATCATGCTCACAGCAGCGGCGGTCGTGAGTTGCGGCGCTTTCGAAAGCGCACGCGCGAATGCCTCACTGTAATTATCTATGTGATCGGCGTCGCGTTGCTGCCCAAGTACAAGACTGACGTAGCTGGTCGACGTGGCGATCACGACGCAGGTGACGATCAACGGCGCCCAGGGATCAAGTCCGGACTGCGAATCAATCTGAAATGGTCCGATTGAGATCCCTCGACTGACGAGTCCGGAGAGGATTCCCAACGCTGCTAGCGAAGATATCCCCGCGCCAAGCATCATGATCACCACCATCACCGGCGCGCGAAAGCCAATCGTCAGTACTACGATGGCAAAGCAAAGTGCGCCGATCGCACCCCAGATAGACCACGCGCCGAGAATGGCGTCGACCTGTGCCCCCAGCATGACCGGCCCACCGATGAACGTCCGCTCATATCCCCCACTCGCTTCGGAACGAACCACCGCTCGGGCTGATTGAAGCGCACTTGCCGAAGAGGAATCTGTTGCGAACGCGGTCACCACCGCGATTTGCTTGTCCGATGACCATTGCACGAAGACTGGGGAGGAAAACGCTGGATGCGTGGAAATCGTCGAAACCAGCGCCGACAAATAGGTATCAGCAGACGGACTCCAGGGGACGTCAACGACGAATTCGACCGTCCCTTTAGTCATTCGCTCAACATCGCCGGCGAATTGGCTGCTGACATTGATGGTCGAATTGTAGACCGGCGTCGGGAGCACAGACTGCGGAGCGCGCAGTTGCTGGAATCCTGAAATCGAAAGTGGAGCGAGTAATGCCAGCGCAATCACGGCAAAGAGCAACGGTCGCCGGCGACTGGTCCGAATTGCATATGGGACTGGTCCGCGTCCGCCCTGCTGAGCCGGCAACGATCCAAATGCCCGATCTCCAATGAGCGCGAAGGCGGCGGGAAGCAGCGTGAACGCGCCGACCAGCGCCACAGATGAGGCGACGAAGGCCCCAAGTGCGAGCGCGCGCAATCCATTCGGCGGAAACAGGATGAGCGGAAGGAAGGCCGTTGCCACGCCCGTGCAGGCGACGACAGCGGTTGTTCTGGCAATATGGCCCGACGTCATGCGGGCGATGTATGCCTGCGAGGCCAGATCCGCGCCAAGCGCAAGCGCCAAGAGCGATGCAATTGACACGATGACGAAGGGAATCGTGATCGAGACCGACGTCAGCGCCAAAATGCCCCAGGTGACCGCGACAATCGCCGAACCGAACACGAACGTCATCAGCGCCGCGGGAATCGACCGGAGACAAAGCAACAGCGCCAAAACGGTGAGGGAGAGGCTCCATAACTCGGCCCGGCGAAGATCACTCGCTCTTGGCTTGATCCGAGGTACTGGGGGCTCGTCCGCTTGAGATGTCGTGGCGTCGGTGCGCTGGGCCGACCGAGCGAGATCAATTCCTTCCAGGAGTAGCGTTCGCGGTGTGGCGCTGAGATATCCTCGCGAAACCGCTCGAATCGTGTCCGTCGCCCCGGTCGAACCAGTGGATGTCGAGCAGGCTTCATCGAGTGAGATGATGCCCGTTTTCTGAACGGCTTCCGCTGCCCGCTGGGCTGTTCCCGGAGAAGTGCAGTAGAGGATTGTTTCGTTTTGACCCACACCGAAGTGCGCGGCAATGAGCTCGTCTGAATGAACTGCGTCGAGGTTTGAAACGAGCGCCTTTACGTTCGTCGGGAAGTCTCCGGTCGACGAAACGATCCAGAGACTCCCCGCCGCTACGATTGTCCATGCTGACAGAATGAGGAGAGCCAGCCAGCGGTTCATGCCGTGGTGAACCGCGTTTACCTTCGCCCCAGTGGAACTGGCGAATGGTCCTGAAATCTTTCGGAGATTCACGATTCACGTACCCGGAGAATTAGTCCTCGTAACGGGCAAGCTGATCGATTTTCCAGGCGTCGCCCACCGGGGTAAAGACCACGTAGAACGAGACGTTATCGGTCTGTCCCGGGATCGGCATCGAAACGATCGCGGCAATGTCGCCAGATCCACCGGCCTGATGCCACGCCTTCACAACCTCCGGAGTTTCCAGTGGATCAGAGGCATAGGGGGAATTGAAGATATCGGGCACCTGCTGCGCCAGTACGGATAGCGCGTTCGCCCCGCCCAGCAGATCGAGCACGAGCAACGATTGATAGCGTTCGCTCAGGAGACTGACCACGCGCAGCGGATCGCGCTTATTGACGCAGGAGATAAGTGAAGCAAGCGTGTTCTCAATGTCGACTTTCTCCGTCGCGGAAACTGCCGTGCCCTCTTTGATCGACGCAGGCGAGACACTCGTGGTCACCGTTCCGTCTGACGACGATGCCTGGTTGAGTTGGTCGACAAGATTCAGTAAATCCATGAACCCGATTGGCTGGACTTCCGAACAGGGACCATCGCCGGGAACGGTTCCAGCGCTCGCTCTGCCGATGAAGAGCGGGCTAAGAATCATTCCACCGATGAATGCCAGGGAAAGCAAAAGTCGGGTAACTTTTGACATTGACATTGCCTTTCACGGGTAAGACACGCCTGCCATATGACTGTTAACAACACTGAATACAGTAAGCCGGATTCCATCAGCCGTCAACACCATGTACTTATCGGAAACTCCCGGACTATCGGTCTTTTTTGCTGACGCCGGTAAAACGTGGTGAGTGACTCGAAATCGTCGGGACATAACAAAACCCCTGGGCATATTGCCCAGGGGTTTTGTCGAAGTTCGAGAAAAGGCCGTGCACCCCTTGTCGATCGAAGCATTCCGGCTTAACTCCTGCCGGTGGCTCGGATAAGGCAACCCCGCGTCACCCGAGGAGTGCTGCTTATGGCTGCTACCTTCCGGTCCTGACCAGATTCACAGTTCCCCGCCGCGCAAGACCCGACCGTCAACACTCCGTACTGAAGCCAGTCCCACAATGCCAGACCTCGAAGGGGAATTCGACCCCGCTGTAGCGGGTTGCGGGTACAGGGCACCGCTAGTTCCCCATCTAGCACGACCAAATGAGAGTCTACGGCAGCACGCGGAGAGCGTCAAAGGAATACGACCGCTTTTCGCTATTTCCGGCTATTCAGGCGGTAGCGGATGGTCGGCCGGCCACTCGATCGGTTGCGGTCCGGCATCGCTCATATCAGGATTGTCCTGCAATCGACGCAGCACTTTTACGGTCAAGTCATCTCGAACCTGGATCTGGCACGACAATCGCAAATTCTCCGGTTTGTCCTGCACGCGTGAAAGCCGCTCGATCTCCGCCTCGGTTCGCGTTCCCGCGTCGCCTTCGATGACTTCAACCCGGCAGGTCGTGCAGCGGGCGTTCCCGCCGCACCGGTGCAATATGTCGACGCCTGCATCCATGATGCCGAGCACGAGCCGCCGCCCGTTCTCAACATTCGTCACGCCAACATCCTCTATCGTCACTTTCGGCATGCTCTCACCCCATACTCCGCGCAACACCATGCGATTCCCGGCACAGGATCGCCCACCCCCAGACCGCGCTTCTCAGTGCCAAAATCCCAGCGAAGGATCAGGCGTGAAAACGCGTGCTGCCGGTGGTGCGAACCTGGAATCGTTGCGCAAAGTCTGCCGCATGAGGCCCCGAGAGCACAATAGCCCCGGCATGGCCATGCCGGGCCGATCCAGTGACGAAGGGATAATTGACCGTTTTCTGATCGATGACGCGTTCCGTGTAGAAAAGCTCTTCGGAAATCCGCGAGAAGAGATCGAACGCAAGCTGATCGGCCGCCAGAATATCGACCAGCGGCTCATCGACCCAGATGTTGATTTTCACCCGGCCGTCCTCGACCGATGGATCCCCGATCAGATGGGCGCCATCGACTTCGGACAAGACGATATGCGACTCGGCGACGAATCGCTCATTGGCGTCGCCATCGGAAAGCCATTCGTCTCCGTATTCCTGAAGCAATGTTTTGATGACTGATTCAACGACCTGCTTCATCGTTCCCCCATAGATGGGCTAAAACGGCGAGTTCCGCCTGCGTATTCTGCACGAGCGGCTTACCTTGCCCGTATACTGTTGACCACGATACTTCGTTAGAGTCGGCCGCCATGATGGTCCGGCATGAGACAACTTTTAGGGGGCGAACCGTGCAGCGATTCCTCGATGTGATTCTTCGGAGAACGGTCGACGATCCTGCGATTCCGAATTGTCCATCACATCACGTCGATATGCTCTTGCGTGGCAAAATGGGCCGCCCCGCGCGCTTCGCCGATCAGACCGAGGAAGAATACGTCCTCGTCTATTTCTGCCCAGTCCCGAATTGCGGCGAAACCATCCTGCTGAATCGCAAGAAGGCGCAAATTCCGGTTCCGGGCGAGGCTCCTGAGCGCCCGTCCTTCTCGCGACTCGACTAACTCCCGGCGCGGTTTTCATTCTGATAGATTCCGCTGTACCCCTGCTCGGACGCATGGCTCATCGAGAAGAAGACGAGCTGCAACACGCGAGCATGCTGCGCGACGCGGAATCCCTCCGGGTTGATCACCTGCAGCATGGACGTCGATCGGCCGGAGTAGCCGGCATCCCATACTGCCGTATGAATGGTGACGCCGCTCCGGGCCAAACTCGAACGCGGCCGTCCCAGCGCCATCAATCCAAGTGGAAGCGACACGGTTTCGTTATAGGTGATGTGATAGGTTCCCGGATCAAGATCGAGCCAGCCGTCGTCATCGAATCCGAGTGTCTCCAGCTCGGGCAGCACGCGCGTGGCGTTGCTTGTGCCGATCGTGCCCTTGCCAACATGCCGGGCGACTGACTCGAGTGTCAGATCGACGCCATTGGGCTGCAGCTGCTCGTTCAGATCCTTATACCCGCTCAGGAGTGGAGATGACGACTCGATCAGCCGGCGAAGTTGCTCGCGGCTCAATACGCCTGGGCTCATCGATTCAAGCAGTTCATTCATGCGTGCGGTATCCTCACCAAAAAATTGTCGAGAAGGGGTAATTGATGGCGTCCGGTGGCGTCGAACAATCAGATCGACGCGCCTATTCCGTGTTGCGTCATCGTGATTATCGCCTGATCTGGAGTGCGGAATTCGTTTCCACCACCGGCACACAGATGCAACGGGTCGCGATTGCCTGGCAAGTCTATGATCTGACGGGTGATGCGCTCAAGCTTGGGCTGCTGGGATTGGCCAGATTCGTGCCTATTCTCATCTTCGGCATGCTCGGCGGCGTATTGGCGGATCAACGGGATCGCCGCAAGATTCTCTTCGTCAGCCAATCCGCTTTGATGATCACCTCACTGGTTCTGGCGACGGCTTCGGCGTTCGGCGACGTTTCGACACTCCTCATTTACGGCATCACCCTGGTGTCCGGTGCGTTCTCGGCGATGGGACAACCGGCCCGGCAATCGCTAATCCCGAATCTTGTTCCCAGGGATGAGCTTTCGGGCGCGATGAGCATGAACGTGCTGTCGATGCAAATGGCGACGGTCGCCGGTCCTGCTCTCGGTGGTCTTGCCATCGCTGCTGTTGGCCCAGGTCTCGTCTATCTGATCGACGCGATGACCTTCGTGGTGGTCATCGTGGCGATTGCCGCCATGAAGGCGAGGCCTGCATCCGGCGGCGTCACCTCCCGCACCTTTGAATCAATTCGCGAGGGGTTCGTCTTTCTTCGTCAATCGCCGATTCTGCTCGGAGTCATGTCGGTCGATTTCATCGCCACGTTCTTCGGAGCCGCGACGACCCTGATGCCGATCTTTGCTGAAGAGATTCTCGGCGCCGGTCCGGGCGGAATGGGGCTTCTCCTGGCTGCACCAGCCGCTGGCGCGTTTATCGGAGGAGCCGTGATGAGCGCCCGGCCGATGCCAGATCGCCCTGGGTATGGGGTGCTCGCGGCGGTTATCGCATATGGCGTCGCCATCGCCGCGTTCGGGCTCAGCACGTCGTTTGCCCTGTCTCTCCTTTTTCTCGGGATTCAGTGGGGCGAGCGACGCGGTCAGCGTGGCGCTGCGCTCGACGGTTCGCAACCTGATCACGCCTGATTCATTGCGTGGGCGGATCGCCGCCACTCATTCGATCTTCGCGATGGGCGGTCCTCAGCTTGGCGAATTGCGCGCTGGGGCCTCCGCTTCGGTCATCGGCGCCGGACCCGCCGTCGCGGTCGGCGGGCTGCTCACCGTGCTTTCCTCCGTGGCAGTTTCATTCCTGGTGCCGGGAATCAAGAAGTACCGGGTGAGTGATCCTGACAACGCGGATGTAGGAAATGAAGCGCAAATCGCGGTATAGTCAATCATTGGATAATTACCCTCCAAGCGATGACGCTTGCGGGAATGCGAGGGAACTCATGGTCGCCACTGCAGAACCAATCATCCTGACGCCGAAATTGACGCGGCAGGGCGCGTTCGATGCGTACGGCCGGCAGATGAACTACCTCCGCATCTCATTGACCGATCGCTGCAATTTCCGCTGTGTCTACTGCATGCCGGCCTCAGGCATGGTGTTTCAGCCCCGTGAAGAATTGCTCTCCGACGACGAATTGATCCGATTGATCGGAATCTTCGCCAAAGTCGGGTTCCGGAAAATCAGACTCACCGGCGGCGAGCCGACCATTCGCCCCCATCTCGTCGACATCGTCCGGGAGATCAAAAAGCAACCGGGCATCGAAGAACTTTCGATGACGACGAATGCCCTGATCCTCAGCCGCATCGCCCGCGATCTGAAAGACGCTGGACTCGACCGCGTCAATGTCAGCTTCGATACCCTCGACCCGGTCAAGTTTCGAATGATGACGCGCGGTGGGAGGTTTGATCTGGTCTGGGCCGGCCTCGAAGCTGCGCAAGAAGTCGGGCTTACGCCGATCAAGATCAACTCAGTCGTGTTGCGCGGTCACAATGACCACGAAGTCGGTGATCTGGCGGCGTTGACGCTCGACCGGCCATGGCAAATGCGGTTCCTCGAAATCATGCCGATGGAAGGCGTCGGGCCGGTGTACGATGAATCGCTCGTGACGAGTGAAGAGACGAAGAAGCTGCTCGAAGAGCGGTTTGGTCCATTGATTCCGGTCTCCGCCAATCCTGGCGATCCCGCCGTTGTCTGGAAGATCCCCGGTTCCGCCGGTGAAATCGGCTTTATCTCGCCGATTTCCGCGCCCTTCTGCTCGACCTGCAACCGCGTCCGGCTGGCTGCGGATGGCAAGCTGCGGCTCTGCTTGCTTCGCAATGACGAGCTTGATATGCGCGACATGATGCGAGCCGGCGCCAGCGATGCCGAGCTGGAGCGATTGGTTCGCGGCGGCATCTGGCGCAAGCCATGGGGCCATGGCGTCGCCGATGGCGATGTCGATACCGGCCGCGGCATGTCCCAAATCGGCGGGTAGCTCGCGCGGCTTCCGGTCTCGACCTCCTCTCACATGCATAATGACAATCTCAAAGGATGCGGATCTTTGCCCTGGAGGGGGTAATGAGCTTCGGTCATCCCATGCATCAAGCCTTGATTGTCGAGAGGAGTCCCGATGTCCGCCCGATCGGACCATTTCACGGTTGTTGTTTGCGTTCCGCTGGTCGAGGCGCTTCGTCAGCAGCTTCAAACGCAGTTTCCAGATGTTCGCTTTTTGTTTTCTGACCAGCACGACTTGCCGGACGGCTTTGAAGTAGCTGATGTGGTGATTCCGTGGGGAGTCTCCACCCAGCAACTGGCATCTATGCAGCGCCTCAGGTGGGTGCAAACGGTCAGCGCCGGTGTCGATCGGATGGACTTCGAGGAATTGCGCCGTCGCGGCATCCCGCTGACGAATAGCAGCGGCATTCACGCCAACAACATCGCCGAGCACATCATGTCGCTGATGCTCGCCTTTGCCCGCAAGCTCCCCTACCTGGTGCGCGAGCAGGAGCAGCATCGCTGGAGTTCCGAGGTCGGGCGCATCAGCTCATTCGAAATCACCGGTCAGACGCTGCTGGTGCTTGGGTTGGGCAAAATCGGCGAGCAACTCGCGGTGCGCGGCAAAGGGATGCAGATGCGCGTGATCGCCACACGCCGCCGAATCGAGATCGACCGGGAGAGCGTCGCTGATGAAGTCTTTCCGCTCTCAGCTCTTGCTGAGCGCATCGGTGAGGCTGATCACGTCGCGATCACGTTGCCGCTGACGCGCGACACTGAGGGCCTATTCAGTGCGGCACTGATTGAAAAGATGAAGCCCGGCGCGTATCTCTATAACATCGGGCGTGGTTCGATCATCGATCAGGATGCGTTGATCAAATCACTGCAGTCAGGGCGGCTGGGCGGGGCCGGACTCGATGTCACGACGCCGGAGCCATTGCCAGCCGATTCTCCGCTCTGGGACCTCGACAACGTCATCATCACGCCGCACACGTCGGGTTCGTCGCCAAAGCTGATGGAACGCGCGGTCGCGCTCTGGATCGACAATCTCAAGCGGTTTCTTGCCGGCGAGCCGTTGCGCAACGTCGTCGATCTCGACGCCGGATATTGATCTGAATTGAACGCCAGAAACCCGGTCCGAGGATCCTCGGACCGGGTTTCTGGCGTTGAGTTAGCGGCGCATCTGCACGACTTTGAACGCCTCAGCCAGCTCAAATGGCTGATCTTTGGCAAGTTCACGACATCGATCGCGCAGCATCGTGGAGAACTCTTCCTTCGGCCGCTCTCCGACCTGGCTGACATGCGCCTGGAGCGCATCGATCTTTCGATCGAAATAATCAGTGATGTCAACAAAGAGATCGGGGTGCTCGGATCCGAAATACCAGATTTCAGCTGCTTTGTGCGGCTCAAGTCCTTCTTCCAGATGCTCCTTGAAATAGAGTGGATCGCGCGCGGTGGGATAGACCGAGTCCGTCGCCGCATACCCGACTGCGCGATGATCCGGGTGAAATGCATAGGGCCGGAATGGATCGTGGGTAATGACCACGTCCGGCTTATAGGTGCGAATCGCTTTCACGATTGCTTCGCGCAGTATCAGATTCGGCTCAAGCTCGCCATCCGGAAAGCGCAAAAAGACGACCTCCGCCCCCTCGCGACGTGCGGCCTCCAACTGCTCGGCTTCGCGTCGCTTGGCCAATTCGGCCGGAATGGCGTTGCGATCGGGTGATCCCTTGTCGCCTGACGTCACCTGGGCGATAACGACCCGTTTGCCTTCAGCGGTCAATCGAGAAATCGTTGCCGCCGCCGGAAACTCCGCGTCGTCCGGATGGGCAACCACGAGCAAAAACGTAGAAAACTCACTTTTCTCGGACAGTTCGGTCATTGTCTGAAACACCTCATGTCGACGGTCACGAAATATTCGTGTGGACTAATTGACTCGAAAGATACGAATCGACGTCGCCGCGAGGCACGTCGATCTGCTCACCCGATTCCAGATTCTTCACGGCAACGACATCGCGGGCAAGTTCCGTGATACCGGCAATCGCCGCGAAGGGAATACCTCGGCGACCTGCATATTTCAGCTGATCACCGAGACTCTTGTTCGGCAACAGCGAGAAATCGACGCGCAATCCGGCGCTTCGCAAATCGGATGCGAGTTTTGCCGATTCAACAATTGTGTCTGGGAAGACTGGCACGATGATCTGGGCAACGGTCGGCGGCATCGGCAGCAGCGAGAACTCCTGCACGACTTCGAGGATTCGCTCAAGTCCGAGAGACATCCCCGTCGCCGGAATTTCGCGTCCGAGGAAGTTCCCGATCAACCCGTCGTAGCGTCCCGCGCCAGCGACTGATCCAACACCTGGTTCGGTCACCATTGCTTCATATACCGGACCGGTGTAGTAATCGATGCCACGGGCAAGGCTGAGGTCGAGGCGATAAGTAGCAGGGTTTACTCCCAGTCCAGGCAATACGGTGAAGAGCTCTCCAAGTTCATCAATTGCTTTCAGACCTGGTGCGAACGAGGCCATTTGAGGCCGCAGCTCGTTGAGCAATTCAGTCGGCGTTCTCTGGTAGACATCCGTCGGCGAACCCTGGCGCGTCACGGCGTCGAGCACTTTGCGCCCGGCGTCTTCGCTGATGCCACTCTCCACGAATTCCTTCAGGACTCCGCTCGCTCCAAGTCTGGAGAGCTTATCGACCGCCCGGTAAACCGAGCCTGCCAGTCGTTCATCGACGCCAGAGGTGACGGCGATTCCTTCAAGAAGCCGGCGATGGCTGATATTGATCATGAAGTTGGGGAGACCGACGGCCGTCAGCGCTTCCGCCGCGATCGACACGGCTTCGGCGTCGGCGATCATTGATGCCGAACCGACGATGTCGGCGTCGCACTGCCAGAACTCACGGAAGCGGCCACGCTGTGGTTTGTCGGCCCGCCAGACCGGGGCGATGTGATACCGCTTGAACGGGAGAACGATCTGATCCTGGTGCATAGCCACAACCCGCGCCAGTGGCACGGTCAGGTCGTATCGCAGTCCGACTTCTCTCCCACCCTGGTCTTCAAAGTGGTACATCAGTTTTTCGTTCTCACCGGCTTTGCCGGTGAGCACTTCAACATATTCAAGCGCAGGGGTATCGAGCGGTTCGAAACCGTGGCGCTCGAAGATGCCACGAAAAATATCAATGATCCTCCGGCGGAGAATCATCTGTTGCGGCATGTAATCGCGGAAGCCTTTCAATACCTGAGGCTTCCGCGTAGGCGTTTTCTTTTGCTCGCCACTCACCGAATGGTCGCTCCCTTGCCTATTTTCGCAATTCAAAGACGAGATGACGTAATTCCGGCAGCACCAGTTTTTCCATCGCCAGTCGCACCGCGTTCGACGAGCCTGGCATCGAGATGACGATCGTATCGCCGATCGAGCCTGCGATCGCGCGTGAAAGCATCGCCGCCGCGCCGATCTGCTCGTAGCTCAGCATCCGAAATAACTCGCCAAAACCATCCAGCCGCTTGTCGAGCAATGACGTGATCGCGTCATAGGTTGAGTCGCGCCGGGCAATGCCGGTGCCGCCATTCGTGAGAATCGCGTCAATATCTTTCCGCTCGGCCCAGCTTGAGAGGATCGCCGTGATGGTCGCAGGTTCATCTGGATGCACCTGATAGTCAACGATCTCGAAGTCCGCCCAGTCAAGCGCCTGCCGGATAAACGCACCGCTCGTGTCCGTCTCAATTGTGCGGGTGTCGCTCAGCGTCAGCACGGCGCAGCGCACGATTTCTTTCGCGGCGGCGCGATGCTCGTTGACGGAGCTTGACGGCGTTGCATCGGTCAAGGTCGGGACTCCTTGCTTCTCCGCATCGGTGCGGAGCGCGCAAGGAATTGTACCGTCAATGCGGAACGATTCGATGATTGAACATCACTATCCCGATACGATTGCGTTTACCACATGCGATACCCGGAGAATTGATCCATCCGCTCGCAAGGTGAGCGCCAGCAGATCGACTCGCCAGATGCGGTCCGCGTGTTCAGGATGGGCATCGACGAACCATTCCGCCGTCGCGAGTAACTTTCGGCTCTTAGCTCTGCTGATGCTTTCTTCCGCGCGGCCGCTCCGATCGCCTGTTCGAGTCTTTACCTCGACGATCACAAGCTCGTAGCCATCGAGCATGACCAGATCGAGTTCACCTGCCTCGCAATGCCAGTTGGACGCAACCCAGCGCATACCATGTGATTCCAGCAATTGTCGGGCTGTGAGCTCTCCGCGATCCCCCAGCGCCCTCTTCGGGGTCGGCGTCACTTGAGGAATCGCTCGACACTTGCCCTTACTGGAGCAAAGGAGCGGCGATGTTCCTGGCAAGGACCATGACGTTCGAGCGCAGCGAGATGCCTGGCCGTGCCGTATCCGGCATGCTGTGCAAATCCATAGGCATCAAATCGACCATCCAGCTCGTGCATGTAGCGATCTCGTGTCACTTTCGCGATGATCGATGCGGCCGCGATGCTGAGGCAAAGCGCGTCTCCGTCAATGAGCCCGGTTTGAGGGGCGGAGTGTTCCATCAGAAAGGCGTCACACAGCAGGCAATCGGCTTCCAGCTCGAGATTGTGGACGGCGCGTTCGAAGGCGATGCGATTGGATGGGCCAAGACCGAGCAGATCAATTTCTTCAGCTTCGACGATTCCCACGGCCACCGCGAGAGCCGATTCACAAATAATGCCGAATGCAACCGATCGCTGGACGGCGCTCAACGTTTTGGAATCGCGGATAAGCGGCCCGAGCTTGCTGATGCAATCTGGATTCAGGATCACGGCGGCGGCAACGAGCGGACCGGCGAGCGCTCCCCTTCCCGCTTCGTCAACTCCGGCGATGCGCGAATAACCGCATCTGAGAAATGCGGTTTCGTGCTGATACGTTGGGGTCGGAATTGCCACGTGCGTCCTGCCTCGGAAAACGAAAACGGCGCGTAGGACGATTATCCCACGCGCCGATCGTTCACCTTGATTTTGGATTTGAGGCTATTCCTCGCCGGTCGTCTCGACCGTGGTCGCTTCAACCACTTGCGCTGGAGCAACTGATGCGGTCACGTGGGGGCGAATGTGCAGGCTTCCCGCCGGGCGCCGGCGCTCGCGAATACGAGCGGCACGACCTGTGAGGCCACGCAGATAGTAAAGCTTGGCGCGGCGAACCTGACCAAAGCGCGTCACTTCGATTTTGTCGATGCGCGGCGAATGAATCAGGAACGTTCGCTCGACGCCGATGCCGTGCGAGGCGATCCGGCGAACAGTGAAGTTCTCATTCACGCCGCCAGCCCGACGGCGAATCACGACGCCTTCGAAAATCTGAACGCGCTCGCGGGTACCTTCAACAACCTTCGCGTGAACGCGAACGGTGTCGCCAGGACCAAACGCAGGAACTTCGGTTTTGTACTGTTCCGACTCGATTTGCCGGATGAGCTGAGCAACCATGCGCCCTGTACCTCATAAGTTATCGCGGCGGGAAGCGGACAAGATCAGGGCCGGTCCCGCGCACAGCGTCGTATCTCACAAAAATTCACCCGGTCTTTGCCAGGGTGCAACGGTAATTTATACCACAAAGTCTTTAGCGGTTCAGCGAATCCTGCCGTCGGAACCGAGGATTTCGAGCACCTCGGCCGCCACCTCATACCGCCCGAAGGATGGCATCAGATAAACGCCTCGCGCATATGGCCGCAGTTCGGCGAGAAGCTCCTGGGCCATTTTGACCCCTTCCTGCCGGCCATCGGCTCCAGCTTTGCGCATCCGCTCGCGCGCCAATTCCGAAAGCGTGATTCCCGGAACCTCGTTATGCAGAAACTCCGCGTGGCGGCTGCTCTGGAGCGGAAGGATGCCGATCATTACCGGCACTGGGATTTCGTCCCCGTAATACTCGAGGAACCGCTGCCAGACAGCGACATCGAAAATCGGCTGCGTCATCACGAATTGCGCCCCGGCATCGATTTTCTGATGAAGTCGATTCGCCTCGTCAACCAGATCGGCGCGGGTGGGATCGATTGCGCAGGCAATCGTGAAACTCGCCATCCGCCCGATCGACGCGCCCGCCGAATCGGTGCCCGCGTTGAGCCGGCTCAAGATGCGAATGAGGCCAATGGAGTCGACGTCGTTTACCGCCGTCGTGCCCGGATAGTCGCCGAGACTGGGCGGATCGCCCGTCAGCGCCAAGATATTTCTGACTCCGGCCGCATGCGCGCCGAGAAGTTCTGACTGCAACCCCATGAGCGAGCGGTCGCGGGTCGTGAAATGGACGATTGTTTCGATGCCGACCTCGGCCTGGATGAGGTAGCAGAGCGTCAACGCGCTCATGCGGACGCGGGCCATGGGAGAATCGGCTACGTTAATCGCATCGACTCCCGCGTCTTTCAACATGCGCGCGCCATCGATAGCTTTCGATGGATTCAGACCTTTGGGCGGATCGATTTCCACGCTGACGACGAACTTCTCGTTGATCTTTTGGGCTATTTCGGTCGGTTCTTCAGCGAGCGCAATCTCACGAATTGACGGTCTCGCCGGGCGCACCTGGACTACCTGGGTTGAAGCGGCGTCGGAGCCGAGCCATTCGTCAATGACGGCTCGCATCGCTCGGGTGTGCTCCGGAGTCGTTCCGCAACAGCCGCCGATCAGATTGATGCCGGACTTGAGTGCATTCCTCGCAAACTCAGCGAAATATTCGGCGGAACTCGGATAGATGACGCGACCGCCGGAATGGGTCGGCCAGCCTGCGTTCGGCATGCAGGCGATGGGCCTCGTATCTCCTCGTTCCGAGAGATGTCTCCGGAAGGTGGTCATGACGTCGAGAATCTTGCTCGGTCCGACGCTGCAGTTCGCGCCGATGACATCGACGTTGAATTCTTCGAGCTGCTCAATGGCGTCGCAAACGCTGCCGCCATTGATGGTGAGTCCATCCTCGCCGAAGGTCATCATGGCGATGATCGGGAGATCGCTCGCTTCGCGCGCCGCACGCAGCGCTTCTTGAAGCTCAGGCACGCTGCCGAACGTCTCGAAGCAAAGGCAATCGACTCCGCCTTCGAGGAGGGCTTCGATTTGCTCCTTAAACGCATCACGAGCCTGAGCTCGAGTGATCAATCCATATGGCTCCAGAGTCCGCATCGTCGAGCCGACGGATCCGGCAATGATCGCCGAGCTGCCGCTGATCTCACGCTCTTCGCGGGCGAGCTTGACGGCTCGCTTGTTAATCTCCCGGACCTTGTCGGAAAGTCCTTGCGTTTCGAGCTTTAGCCGGTTCGCTCCGAAGGTGTTCGTTTCAATAATGTCGGCGCCTGCGGCGAGATACGCCCGGTGAACTGAAGATACGAGACCGGGATTCGTCAGATTGAGATGATCGAAACTGTCATCGAGCGACGCCCCACTTGCGTAAAGCATCGTTCCCATCGCCCCATCCGCCAGGACAGGACCACGTGCCAATCGTTCGATCAGGGGATGCGCCATGAGTCTGATGTTCCTCGTTAACAGGGTGAAGATGATCGAGAATGTGCATTCCCGATCTCAACTGTTTGGGTAAGCATACTCTTCCAAACAAACCAAACGACCTGTTCCACAATAGGGCATTATTGACAAGCCTGTTTTGACGTGAAACGGCCCAGCATGATAGGGTCACGCGATTCATGCGGCTTTGAGCGAGCGCCAGTTTGCTCATCGCCTTACTCCGTAGCATTCCAGAGGTGTTCAACATGTCGAGCGTCATTGAAACCGAAACTCTTCCAGACGTTGTGGTGGAGCCATTAACGCGCGGGAGAGGTCCGGTGATGGCAATCGGCGGCGCAGAAGACAAGTTCCGCGAGCGAATTATTCTTTCGACCTTCGTTCAACTCGCAGGCGGCAAAGACGCCTGCATCGCGGTCGTTCCAACTGCATCGTCAATTGAAAGCGCCGGCGAGCGCTACAAGGCGATTTTCATGGAAATGGGAGCTTCGCAGGTTGATGTGCTGTTCATCGGCACCCGCGAAGACGCCAACAGCGATATGCACCTTGCCTCCCTGCGCCAGGCGACCGGCATCTTCATGACCGGTGGCAATCAGATGCGGCTTTCAGCGCTGGTTGGCGGCACGCGGGTCGCGAAGCTGATCCGCCAGCGCAATGACGCTGGCGCGATCGTCGCGGGAACGAGCGCCGGCGCATCAATTCTGTCGTCGCACATGGTCGCCTTCGGCACCAGCGGCGAAACGCCGCGATTCCGCATGGCCCAGATGATCGCCGGTTTCGGTCTCGTACCAGAAATGATCATCGATCAGCATTTCCGGCAGCGCGATCGCATCGGGCGATTGCTTTCTCTGGTCGCTCTTAATCCGGGATTGCTCGGTGTTGGCGTCGACGAAGATACCGCGGTCTTGATCAACAGCGATAACGTGCTTGAGATCGTGGGTCGGCACAGCGTGACCATTGTCGATGGGCATGAAATGTACTCGGACGCGTATCAAGTCAAGGGTCACGAAGGGATCACGATCAGCGGCGCAAAGCTCCACGTACTGACGCCTGGACGCCGATTCGATCTCGTTTCCAGAACACTTCTCGATCTTTAGGGCGTTCCCCCTGTCATTCGCGGCATAATCCCGATATAAACTCGATTTGATCTTCGTGGTTCCGTGGCCAGGCTCCGGGGCTGGATTGTCGTACTCGTCACGGCTTGAGCAACGTGACGATCGGGAGAAAGACCATGATCGAGATCCGGAGGACGCAGATTTACCGAGGACCAAGCATTTGGGCTCGGATGCCGTCGATTCTTTTTGTCACTGATATTGGCGAGCTTGAAGACCGTCCCACAAATAAGATTCCTGGTTTCTATGAAGAGCTGGCCGAACTGATTCCTTCGCTCTACAACCACGGTTGTTCGTTAGGCCGCCCGGGCGGGTTCTTTCAGCGAATGCGCGAAGGCACCTGGATGGGTCATGTGCTAGAGCATGTGTCGCTTGAGATTCAGAATCTTGCCGGCGCTGAAGTAACGCGCGGCAAAACGCGTGGCACGGGCGAGCGCGGGGTTTACAACGTCGTTTTCCAGTACGAGCAGGAAGATGTTGGTGTGGCGGCGGGAAATCTCGCGCTGCGCTTGCTCAACCACATGATCTATGACGCCGAGCCTGATTTCGATTTCACCACGGAACTTGAAGAAGGCGTAATTCGCGTCGCCGAGCGTCTGGCGTATGGACCATCGACCGGTTCGATCGTTTCCGAGGCCGAACGGCGCGGCATTCCGGTGATCCGGCTCGATCCCCGCCGTTCGCTGGTTCAGCTTGGACATGGCGTGCATCAAAAACGTGTCTGGGCGACTGTCACCTCGAAAACCTCAAACATCGCGGTCGACGTCGCCGGAAATAAGGAACTGACCACGAAGCTCCTCCATGAAACAGGTATTCCCGTACCCCGAAGCGCCACGGTTCGTGATGAGGATGACGCCGTTCGCGCGGCAGGCCGGATCGGATATCCGGTGGTGATCAAGCCGCTCGACGGCAATCATGGCCGGGGCGTCTGCATCAATCTCAAAGATGAAGCCGAAGTGCGCGAGTTCTTTCCAATGGCGAAAGGCGAATCTCGCAATGGCATGGTGATTGTCGAAAGCTTTATCACCGGCAAGGACTACCGGATTCTGGTGGTCAATAGAGAAGTCGTTGCAGTCGCCGAGCGCGTTCCGGCGCATGTCGTGGGAGACGGCACGCACACGGTTCAGGAACTGATCGACATTGCGAACAGCGATCCGCGTCGTGGTGTGGGGCATGAAAAAATCCTGACCAGAATCTCAGTCGATTCTCAGACGCTCGAAAGTCTCGAACGGGCTGCGTTGACGCTCGACGATGTTCCCGAAGACGGGTTGAACGTCCAATTGAAGCAAACCGGGAATATGAGCACTGGTGGCACGTCGATCGATCGCACCGATGATATCCATCCCGACAATATCCAGATTGCGCGGCAGGCGGCAATGGTCGTGGGTCTCGATGTGGCAGGGATCGACTTCATCGCGCCAGATATTTCACAGTCCGTGCGGCAGACGGGCGGAGCGATCGTTGAGGTCAATGCCGGGCCGGGATTCCGCATGCACACGCATCCAACTGACGGGCACCCCCGGCACGTTGGCCGGGCGGTGGTCGATATGCTCTTTCCGAGCGGGGCCAAATCGCGGGTGCCGATCGTTGCTGTCACCGGGACGAACGGAAAAACCACCACGACCCGCATCATCGCTCACATCATGAAAACGGCCGGTCGCAACGTTGGCATGACCACAACAGACGGCATCTACATTAACGGCACGCAGATCCTCGCCGGAGATATGAGTGGTCCAAACAGCGCCAAGATGGTGCTCAAAAATCCGACTGTCGATTTTGCCGTATTGGAGACAGCGCGAGGTGGCATTCTCCGCTCGGGTCTTGGGTTTGACCGTTGCGATATCGCAGTCGTCACCAATGTCGCCGCCGATCATCTCGGACTCGGCGGCATCGACACGATGAGCGGACTCGCCAATGTCAAAGCGGTCGTGCCGCAATCGGTTTTCCGCGACGGAGTCAGCGTCTTGAACGCAGACAATGAGTGGACCGCCGATATGTCGCGCACGGCCAGGGGCGAGATCATCTACTTCTCCATGGATGAAGAAAATCCGATCATCCGCGACCACATTCGCTCGAAAGGGCGCGCGGTGGTGCTGCGGGAAACTCGGCATGGCGAAATGATGACGATCATCGAGCACCGTCGCGACACAAGCCTGCTGCTCGCCAGCCAGATTCCGGCGACGTTCGACGGGCGCAACCGCGCCAACGTCGCGAATGCGCTCGCGGCAGCTGCCGCCGCGTTAGGAGCGGATGTCCAGCTTGAAGCGATTCGTCAGGCACTGCGCACGTTCACCGCGAGCTACTTCCAGACACCGGGACGGTTCAATCTGCTTGAGTTCGATGGCCGTCGCATTCTCATGGACTACTGCCATAACGCGCATGGTCTCGAATCAATGGTCGATTTCATCAAGCGTATGGCGCCGAAGCGGGCTATTGCGTTGATCGCCATGCCGGGCGATCGATCCAACGACGATATCTCCAAATTCGGTGAGTTGGCCGGCCGTTCATTCGACCGGATCATCATTCGCGAGGATGTCAACACGCGCGGTCGCGCCAGGGGTGAGGTTGCTGGACTCCTCCAGGAAGCGGTGATGCGCGGCGGAATGGCGGAGGAATCGGTTTCGATGGTGCTCGAAGAGCCGAAAGCGGTCGATCAACTCGTCGGAGAAGCCGAGCGGGATGATTTCGTCGTGTTGCTCGTTGACGAGCCGACCAAAATCTGGGAAACCCTGACGAATATTCCGGGGATGCGCTCGGTCGTCTGAGTCCAAGGCAGGAGCGGTCGCCTCACGAAACCGCGACCGCTCCCTGTTCAACGAGCCAGGCGCGCGAAACCTCGGGCTGCTCGTATGCCATTGCCGCCACGACGTCACCCGCCGAGGAATCTGCTATCGCCTCCAGCACGGCCTCAAACTCTGATGGAAAAATGCCGACCGGTTCCCGATTCGCCAGTTTCAAACCGTTCAAATAGAGCTGGCTCAAGGCATTGTTGTCGGCTCGGCCGCGGAGGTATCTGGCGGTTTCGCGGAGATAGACGGCGTCCGCCTGCGCCCCGGCCATGCGCGCCAGCTCGGTGATTGATTCGTCGGTGCGATCTCCCGCTGCGCCAACGATCATACGCACGCTCCCCCGCTCCCCCGCGAGCCCTCTCGCCAGCTTGAGCAGATGCGAGAGTCCAGCTTCGTTGTGGGCGTAATCGAGCACGACCGTCACGCCATTCAACTCATAGACATTCAACCGCCCTGGATTCTGGTCTGAACCGCTCCTGAAGCTCTCCAATCCATTGCGCACCATGCTTGGGTCGAATCCCAATGCCAACGCCGCTGCGGCGGCACAGAGCGCATTTTCGACCATATGCTCGGCTCGCCCGCCGAACGTGACCGGGATGTTCTCGAGCGTCGTGATTTCGGTTCGCTTGTCGCCCCATATCCAGACGAAGCTTGAATCCTCAACAACGAGCGCCGGCAATCCCTGTCGTATGTGATCAACAACCGCGGGAAGAGTTGAATCGGCGGAGATGGCGAAGACCGTGGCGCGGGTCAAGTCGCGAGCCGCCCAGACGAGTGGGTCGCGCGCATTGAGCACCGCGTAGCCCTCCGGTCTGGTGACAGCGATCACGGTCGACTTGACTCGGGCCAATCCTTCGACCGACTCGATTCCGAGCAATCCCAGGTGATCGGCGCTGACGTTCGTGAACACGGAGACATCGTTCGATTCGTAGCCCAGACCGCGCAGGAGAATCCCGCCACGCGCAGTTTCGAGCACCGCGAGATCAACCCTGGCATCGTCAAAAACACGGCGAGCCCCAGAAGGTCCGGTGTAGTCACCTTCAAGCACTTCCTCGCCATCGATGTAAACACCCGAGGTTGAGCACCATCCAGGGTGCTTTCCTGCCACCTGTGCGATGTGGGCGATCAAACGCGTGGTGGTTGTTTTGCCGTTCGTGCCGGTGATTCCCAGCGTTGGAATCTGGCGTTCACTATCTCGGATGAGCTGCGGGCGATCGTCATCTTTGAATTGCGCGGCGATGACCGCGATCTCGGCTGATTTGTCTTCAATGTCCTGGAAGTTTCCGGTCAACACCTCGCCGATGACTGTCGCAATCGCGCGGGCGGCACGCCGGTGCGACCAACTGAATGCTAGAGCGGCGTGATTCTCGACTTCGAGGGGAGTCAACATCGCTGATGGCGATTCCAACCCTGCTCGCTCATGAAGCACGCCAACGGCTTCGATGAGCGCTAGCCCGAGTTCGTCACCTTCAACGCCGAATGCCGCCGAAATTCGTTCGCAGAGCGCGGATTCGGAATCGTCGCCAAGATCCAGCTCGACCTTGATCGCGGGCTCAAGAAGAAAGATATTGGGACCATCCAGTTCACGAATTTCCACGACGCGCATGGTCTCCCCTTTCAACCAGGGCGTTATTTCGCCGATTGAGCCAGAACCACGATCAGGTTGAACACTGCGTGCGTGATGATCGGGGCCGCTGTGCCATAACGCACGCGCATTTTACCGAGCATCGCGCCGATTAAGAACAGCCCCACCAGGACAAACGTCAGTCCGTATTGCGTGTGCAATAAGGCAAAAAAAAGTGATGTCATGAAGATACCGAATCTCGGCTGCAACGCGCCACGTAACAGGAGCTCTTCCCCGATCCCGGCGCTGAGACCGAGGATGAGCGCGCCAAGCGGATTCTGGACATCCGCGGTCATATCTTTCGTCACCTGTTGGAGCTGATCGAAAACATCCGGTTGAAATTCGCGAGTAGCAATCGACGCCAAACTGCTGATGATCAACGCCACGACAACAGCACCTAATGCGATGGCGACAATTCTTGGCGTCAGTCTCCGGTCCAGTCCAAGTCGGGAGAGCGCTTCGCGAGACGTCCGGTAGACGCCTGTGCCCACGAGGATGAACGCCAGTGCGACAAAGAACGCAACTTGAAAGAGAAGTTGCGTCAGATCGACCGAGCCGGTCGATTCATCGGGAGACGGTTTGGCGAGATAGATCACCGCCAGTGCGCTCATCACCGCCAGCACGACCGAAAGCCCAACCATGTCAATCGGCGATGCCGGGTCGATATTGGTGATCCGCGCCATCTGAACCCGGAATTGTTTCAGGAGCGGCAGTCCCAGTCCCAGTCCGATCGCGAGAAAGGTGATTCCATCGCGGGAACCAGAGATGGCGAATGCCGCTCCGGCCACGATCAGGAGTACGGCCGGACTGCCAAGGACGAGATAGAGCCCGACATTCGCCGAGCGATCGGTTCGCGCTTTTGCCGTCCACATCGACATGCCAAAGGCAACGGCGAGCACGATGACCGTAAACGCCAGTGATTCGAGCATCGCGCGACTGGTCCTTCCGATTTCCTGGAATCGATGCAAGGCGCAGCGAAAATGGGACAAACGTGTCCGGGCGGAAGTGTAGCGCCGTGCCCCTGTTCAACGTGGTCGGCTCACGGTCGAATAAAATCCGCCTGCGCACGAATGCCTGAATGCCCTGATGCTAGACTTCAGCCAGATGCGTCCGAACATGCGTGAGACCAGGGAATACGATGTCATCGAACAGCGGAAGTCAACGGCGAGGCGGATTGGGACGTGGTCTTGGGGCGCTGATTCCCGCACCCTCCGCAACCTCTTCGGCATCCGGTCCGCTGGAAATCGCCATTGAGTTGATCGAGCCCAACCCGTATCAACCGCGCTCTGCGATCGACCAAAGCAAGCTGCACACTTTGGCTGAATCTATCCGTCAGCACGGCATCATCCAACCGCTGGTCTTGCGTGAATTCGAACCGGGTCGCTACTTCCTCATTGCCGGTGAGCGACGGTGGCGGGCGGCCCAGTTGGCGGGACTGACGACGGTTCCCGTCGTCTTGAAAGACGCATCTCCTCGCGCGCAACTCGAACTGGCGCTCGTTGAAAATGTCGTCCGGGCAGACCTCTCCCCCCTGGAAGAAGCCGCAGCTTACCGGCAATTGGTCGAAGAATTTGGGCTAACGCAGGGCGAAGTCGCTGAGCGGGTTGGACGGTCTCGAGTCAGCGTCACCAATACGCTTCGGCTGTTGGCCGCGCCAGAAGCGGTGCAAGCCGCCCTGAATGCCGGGCATATTACCGAGGGCCATGCGCGTGCATTGCTCGGCCTCACTTCCGCCGCCGATCAAATCGCCATGCTTGACGTGGTCATCGCCAAAGGCTGGACGGTTCGTCAAACAGAGGATGCAGTCCGCCGGTGGCTAGCGGAATCCCGTGAGCAGGTTGCGATGCCGCCGAAGCCGATCGATCACGAGGCATCCCATCTCGAAGATCGGTTTCGCTCTGCGCTCGGCACGCGCGTTTCGCTGAAGCGTGACGCGGCCGGAGGCGCAGGAAGCCTCACGATTCACTTCTACTCCGAGGACGATCTTCAGGGTATCTACGAACGCATCGTCGGTGACGATCCCTGGTAGATCGTTCAGGAATCAGCCGGACAGGATGCGGGCGGCTGCCTGATGATGGTGACGGCTCCTGAGGCTGCGTTGACATTGAATCCCATCCCGTTCACAAGATCGCCATTCTTGCCGGGATAGCTGATGATCCAGACAGGCTGTCCGGAGATCTGATCGACGACAAGCGAGACAAGTGAGCGATTACGAATCTTCGGGCATTCTGCTCGAAATGCCGTGCCGCCACCGAGTTCCGTGCCGAGAACGGCTGTCGAGTCGGTTGTGTTGACACCCGCGAAGAGTTCTGACTCCGGAAATGGCTCACTCCACTGATTCACCGTTTGATTGATGAGTTGTCCACTCATTCGTTCGAAAAGCAGACTCAGTGTCGCCTGGTCGGTGCGACCGCCGCTGATATTCGTGACATAAACGAACCGCAGCCAGCCGAATGAGGAGATTGTCGTTGTCGTAGGAGGCGGCGGATCGCTCGACCAATCGACCTGCATTGATGCGTAAACGAGCCGCGCGCTTTGGTCCCACGCCTCCGCAACCTGGTCTGCGCGCTCCTTCCCGGTCATCAGTGTCAGTGCGTTATCGGGGGTTGCGAATGCGAACGATGCAGCCGAGGCCGGATCAGGGAGGACTGACTGTTCTCGCGCCGAGCTTGCAATCACCGATCCAAAAAGAACGGCTTGCAAGATCAGCAATGCAATGAGCGCTCTTGCCTGGTTCCTGCGTCGAATGCCGACCACATCACCCTCCGCTCAGATTCCGAACCGTATACAGCTTTGAACGTCCGATTCCCTCAGGATGTTCTGAGATTGCCGCTTCCTCGGCGATCGCCTCCCAGCCCTGTTCCGCGAGATCAACCGCGATCGTCTCCTGCGTGTACTGGTCCGCCTGCCAATCGAGCGTCGCCGTTTCCGAGAATTCACTTAGCACCGGCACAAGCTGTTCGCGAATCGCCTTGATGCCTCGACCACTTTCCAACGAAACGGTAAGCAAGAGTCCATCGTCGCGTGCAACAACATAACCTGTGACTTTCCCGAAACGCATCGTGTCACCTCAATCAGGTGGCCGCCGCCGATTGTTCGATCGGGACTCGCGACCTTCCGGCTCCCCAGACAGATGCAGGGATCGTGGCGGCGATCAGCGTCGCCGCCAGATTGACGAAAATCAACGCGCTCAAACCAGACGTGTACCCAACTGAGTCGATCAACGCGCCGACGATTGGCACGCCGAGCCCTCCGCTGACGAAATCCCAACCCAAGTATGGTGCTGCTCGCCACACCGGCACGACCCGGCATCAGCCGTTGAGCCGCCAACAGTGCGATCGCCGAGCTGGCATCCGAGAGCATTCCATACCCTGGACCAAATGCGAATGCGCCGGCTCCTGGAAGATGAACATACATCAACATCATCGGCATCGTCAGCGCGAGTGAGCCGACGACGACCTTGCGGCCGCCAATCCGGTCGGCAAACCAGCCTCCGCCGAGCGTTCCCAACGCGCTGAACAGCGTGATCACCGTGATCAGCGCCCCGAAAAAGAGACTCGAATACCCCATCTCGTCATACCAGAGCGGCGTAAATTGCAGAATCGCCATGTAGGTCCAGGATCGCAGCATGATCGCTACGATGATCCGAGCCAGCATCCGGTAGTCCGCGGGTGGCAGAGCCGCCTGTTCGTCGATCGCTCGGGCTTGCCGGTGCGCGTGCTGGATTTCCTCAACGTGGCGCATTCTCGTCGCCATGAACGCGGCTGAGAGCGCGGCGAAAACGGTGAAGCCAAGCGTGCCATGCAATCCGAAGAGACTGACGAGCAGCACGCCGATCAGCGGTCCGAGCGCGAAACCCGCGGTGCCGGCGACGGTGTACAGCGACATCGACGTATTGCGATGCTCGTCGCGCACCACACTCGCGGCGTTGGTCGCTCCGAGCGGGTGAAATGCCGCTGACGCCAAGCCTGCCAGCGCCGCCATCACGAAAAGACTCCAAAAACCGGTGGCGAATCCGTACATGCCGACGAAGATGCCGCCCCAGAGCACGATTACCGGAGGAAACCATCGACGCTGAACACGATCGCTGATATAGCCAAAAATCGGCTGGGTGAGCGATGAGGCGATGGCATAGCCCAGCGTCACCAGACCGAGTTGGCTGTTGCTCAGGCCGAATTCGCTTTTGAACGACGGGTAGAGAATCGGCAAAACGCCAACAAGCAGGTCATTGGAAAAATGCCCTGCCATCAGCGTGACGAGCGCCCGGTTCTTGATAGGAGAAGCCGACACGGTTGGAACGTACCTTCAGTGACATGGCGAACCACAAACCACCGGTCGATCCGGCGCGCGCCGGTATACTACGGGACAGTGCGTGCCAATGAACATGCATTCAATCGCAACCTTGAAGGAGTCCCGTGTGACCGTTGAACTTATTCGCAATCTCGGCGCGCTCAAAGAGCGTCTCGATCAGATCGGGGTGCGTCTTTGACTTCGCCGGCGATCAGCGGGAAATAGAAGACCTCGATATTCGTAGCGCCGAGCCCGGCTTTTGGGAAGATCAGCAACGCGCCCAGCGCGTGATGCGGCATCTTGGCGAACTCCGTTCTCGCATCGACACCTGGCAGTCGCTTTCACGTCAGATTGACGATCTCACGGTGTTGACCGAAATCGCCGAGGACGATCCATCGATCCTCGACGAGGTCGAGCGCGATGTCACCAGCATTTCCGCGACCCTCGACGAGCTTGAACTCAAACTGGCAATGACCGGCGAGTATGACGATCACGGCGCCATTCTCGTCATTCACTCCGGCGAAGGCGGTGTCGATGCGCAGGATTTCGCCGACATGCTGGCGCGCATGTATCTCCGCTGGGCTGACAAGCATGGTTTCAAGGCCGAATTGCTCGATCAGACCGAAGGCGACGAGGCGGGCATCAAGAATGCGACGATTGAGCTTTCAGGCGCGTATGCCTATGGGTATGCCAAAGCCGAGGCCGGTCCTCACCGGTTGGTGCGGCTTTCTCCATTCGATTCCGCGCATCGACGCCACACGGCTTTCGCCCTCGTCGAGGTGATTCCGGAAATCGAAACGGACGCTGAAATCGATTTGAATCTCGATGATGTCCGGGTTGACACCTACCGGTCATCCGGTGCGGGTGGGCAGCACGTCAACAAGACGTCGTCGGCAATTCGACTCACCCACATCCCGTCCGGCATCGTCGTGACATGCCAGAACGAGCGGAGCCAGCTGCAAAACCGCGAAACGGCGTTCAAGATCTTGCGGTCCCGTCTGCTTGAGAAAAAGATGGAAGCCGAAGCGGACGAGCGCAAGCAACTCAAGGGCGATCGAATTGCCGCCGGGTTCGGAAGTAGAATTCGATCGTATGTGCTCCATCCGTACACGATGGTGACTGACCATCGCACGGAAACCAGCGTTTCTGATACCCAGGCCGTGTTAAACGGCGACATCGACCCATTCATCATCGCCTACTTGCAACATCAAATGGGAGCAGAGCAAACGGCATGAAACAAGTGCGCATGATCTTCACCGCGTTGCTGCTGATGACCTTCGCGGTGGCGCTGGGTGGGCCCTCGGAGAGTCTGGCCGCCGTTCCAGCAGAGCTCAAAGCCTCGTTTGGCGTTCAGAACGCGACTCCATCCTACCCAACCGGGATTACCTTCGATTTGGCGTACACCGCTGATGAAGAGGTAGATCGCGCCGAGTTGCTTTATTCCATTGGCGGCGGCGAAACCGTCAATCTGATCACCGCCGACACCACGCCCGGTCCATCCGGAGAAGTTTCCTATCCGCTCGATCTGCAAACCTACTATCTGCCGCCGGGAGTTGAGATCACCTACTACTGGCGCCTGACTGGCAAGAATGGGGCCGAGGCGCAAACTGATCCAGCGACCGTCACCTGGCTCGACACTAGGTTCAACTGGAAAACGATTCAATCGGACAGTGTCTCGGTGTCGACTTACGATGGCAACGATCAATTCGCCCAGCAGATTCTCGAAACGGCGCAGCAATCCGCCGACAAGATTCAAGCTGATCTCGGCGTGCAGTTGCCGCTCCCGGTTCATATCTGGGCATATAGCTCCACCAAGGACTTTTCAGGCACTCAAGCGCCGAATGCCGAGCAATGGATTGCCGGTGTCGCGTACCAGCCCTTCCGGTTGATTCTCGCCGTTCTCCCGACCGGCGACACGAATGAGGTCAATCGCGTCGTCCCGCATGAGATGGCGCATCAGGTCGTTTACCAGGCGATCAAAAACCCCTACTCCGGTTTGCCAACCTGGCTTGATGAGGGACTCGCGGTTTACTACCAGATCGGTGGCAAGGCCCAATTTCCTGAACTGGTCCAGACTGCATCCGATCAGGGACTTCTCTACTCCGTGCGCTCGCTCAACAGCGGCTTTCCGTACGACAGCGGCGGAGCGACGCTTGCTTATGCTGAAAGCTTCAGCATCGTCACCTTTATTCAGCAGCACTGGGGTGAAGAAACGCTCGCCAATCTGATCAATGCCTATAAAGCCGGCGTCACGAACGACGAAGCCGCCATGTCGGCGCTTGGCGTCGATCTGGATGGGCTCGACAAATTGTGGAAAGAGTCGCTCGGATACCAGGGTGATAAAGGTCCGGCGGGAACGATTGTTCCTCAGCAGAACAACTCCTCGTCAACCTGGGGCGATCTGCTCGCGAGTGGCGTGTTGATCTGGGCGTTCATCGCGCTCGCCGGAATGTTCCTGGCGATTCGAGCGTGGTCCCGCCGCGCAAAATATCAGGACGACGAAGACGACGGCGAATTCGTAGATCGCGTCAATTTCATCTCGACCGGTTCATTGTAAAAAACAACGCAGAACGTGGATGATGCGACGTCACCCCTTGTCTGCGCCGATCGTTAGCCCCGCGATGAAATAGCGCTGAAGCGCGAAGTAGACGATCAGGGTCGGCAGGGCCACATACATCGAGGCGGCCGCGATCAGATTGTCGTCCGTGAAGAATTCGCCGCCGAGATTTGCCAACGATGAAGTAATCGGACGGTCGGCGCCCTGCTGCTCCAAAACAACCGCCCAGAAGAAGTCGTTGTAGATCCAGGTGAACTCGAGCGTCGCCAGCGCCGCGAGCGCCGGGAGAGTGAGCGGCATGATGATCTGCCAGTATTGCTTCCAGACGCCGGCGCCGTCGACGCGAGCCGCTTCATTGAGCGATTTTGGCAAGAGCTTCATATAGTTGCTGAGCACGAAGGTGCAAAATCCACTCTGAAACGCGATGTGAATGAGGATCAATCCCCAGGTGCTGCCATTGAGCTTGCCCGAGTTTGAGAGAAATGTCGGCAGCTCGATCCGGTTATAGAACTGAAACAATGGCTGAATGATGATTTGCTGCGGCAACAAGTTGCCTGCAGTAAAGAGCGACAGCAGCGCAATGTTGAACCGCCAGCTAAATCGGCTGCACACAAAGGCCACCATGCTGGAGAAAAAGAGCGTGATCACCAGCGCGGGGGCGAGAATGAGCACGGTGTTCCAGTATTTCCGAGGAATGTCTCCCTGGTTCCAGGCGTTTCGGTAATTGTCGAGCGTCAATGAGCGCGGGCGGGAAAAGAATCCATCGCGTACGGTATCAGCAAATGGTCGAAATGAGGCGAAAATCGCGCCGGCGATCGGGACGATCCACACCAGAGCCGTCAGAGCAATGAACACATAGAGCAACACGCGCAACGGCCGCACTCGGGGTTTGCGCCTGGTGGGGACTGCGGCTCCGGCGATCATGAGTCGGCCCCTTCTTGCGTTTTCCGGTAGTGATTCGTGACATACCAGATAACGAAGCCGAAGCAGAGCACGAAGAGAATCGTCGCGTACGCGGAGCCCCGCCCGACGTTCCCTCCACCTTCACCGAGCAGGTTGTTCGTGGTCAAAATCGAAAGCACTTCGGTCTTGCGTGGCGTATTGAGGACATAAATGATATCGAAGGCACGCAGCGCTTCGATCACCGTGATGACGGCGATAACCACGTTGATCGGTTTGAGCGAGGGAAAGACGACGTCGCGAAACGTTTGCCATTCATTGCTACCATCTAGCATCGCCGCTTCGCGAAGCGTATTGTCGACGCTCTTCAGTCCGGCGAGATACAGCACCATGATGTAACCGGTATGTCTCCAGGCGATCGCGATCAGAATGGCGACGAAGTTCTTTGAGATGCCGTACTGGCTCCCGAATGAGATCAAAAAGCCCTGGTTTCCGATCCAGTCGACTGGTTTGCCGCCGCCGAACAGCTGGGTCGCAAGTCCGTGGTCGGTTGAGTAAATGACGCTCTGCCACATGAAGCCAACCACGGCGAGCGACAGCACGACCGGGGTGAAAAACACTCCCTGGAAGAAGCGTGCCCCCCGAATGTCCTTGTCAAGAACGTAGGCAAGCAACATCCCGAGCGCCGTCGGCCCGACAAAGAGAAATACCAGAAGCACCGAGTTGTTGATTAATGCCTGAAAAAAACTCTTCTGGAAAACCGTGAAGATTTGTTGGTAGTTTTTGAAGCCGACCCACGAGATGTCGCTGACGCGGATTCCCTTCCAGCTTGTGAAAGAGAGTCCGATGGATGTGATCGTTGGAATCCAGACGAGTGCGACGTGCAGGATGGTTGGAATGCCAACCATGAGCAGGGCGACCCAGCGATCGCGCCCGTCGAATTGCCGGGACGCGCGCGCGCTCCGCTTTCTTCCCTTCGCCGCAGTCTGGGGCGGCGTTGTGGTAATTTCGATTTCACGTGCCGTAGCCAAAACGATCTCCCTCGTCGTTGCGAAAGAGAAATTGACGCCCGCCGATCTGCATCGGCGGGCGTCTACGAACCTATTCGCCGAGGATCACTTCGGCCTGGGCTTGCATATCGTCGAGAATCGAGTCGATCTTCGATGGATCCGACAGGAAGTCAGCGAACGCCTGCCCGGCCACATTGGATGCAAATTCCGGACTCGTGTCACGGTCGAGGAATTGGGTCACGGTTGGAGCCGCACTCACAGCCGCGAGCACTTTCTGCTGCAGCGGAGAGTAGAGCGACGTGTCAACATCTCCGGACGGGGCCACTGCGCTTGGATCCTTCGAGAGGTAGGCCATTTGCGCGGTTGCCGTGCCGAAGTGGTAGAGCAACTCTTTCGCGGCAGCCTCATTGCGGGGCTTCTTGGCCATCATCCAGCCATCAATCGGCGCTTCAACCGTTTCCGTACCGAAGTCCGGGTTCAGCTCAGGGAACGTGAAGAAGTCGAGGTCAGACGTGTCGGCATCCGGGAATTGCTGCCCGATGAACGTGCCGATGGTCATCATGCCAGACGTCTTGTCGACGACACCGGCTGCCGCGTCCTGCCATGTGCGGCCGTTCGGGTCAGCCTGATGAAATGGCAGCAGGCTTTCCCAGGTCGTGAACACATTCTTGACGCGCTCGTCGGTCCACTTCTCCTTGCCGGCCATCAGGTCCACATGAAACTGGTAGCCGTTCAAGCGGAAGTTGATCTGGTCGAAGGTGCCCATCGCCGGCCATCGGCCGTCATTGCCGGATGCGAACGGAGTGATGTCTTTGTCCTGCATATTCGAAGCAAGACTCATGAGCTCATCCTGATTCGTAGGAGGCGTCCAACCATTCGCTTCAAAGAGACTTGGGCGGTAATAGACACCCCACGCATAGTATGTCCAGGGCACCAGGTACTGCTTACCATCGTCTCCCGTTGAGGCGACCTTGAATCCTTCTGACAGAAGAGCGTTCAGACCGGCGTCCCAGACATCTGTGATGTCGCCAAGCAAGTCTTGTGCGGCAAAATACCTCATGCGATAGCCCGCGAACCAGGGGATAACGTCGTCAGGATTCTGCAGGTAGGTCGTGATGTTTTCCTGGAAGGTATTGTGATCGACTTCATTGGTCTTGACCGTGATGTCTTTGTTCGGAAGCGCTGCGACCGCGGCCGCCAAACCCGCTTGTGGCACTGGGTCCGAGTAATTTGAGCCCAGCGTCACCTCGCCAGAGCCCGCTTCGAGCGCTGTTTGAGCATGAGCAAAGCCCTGAGGGAGGATGAGGCCAAGCGCGGCAGCGCCGGCTGCGCCCTTCAGTAAATCCCGTCTCCCCAGAGAGTATCCAAAATTGGACGGACTCGGGGAACGACGACTGCCTGGGTTGAACATCAGTACACCCTTTCGACCCCGCCACTGGAGGGGACAAAACAGACGAACGGTTGCTGAATTACTGAGAATCGGCGTGATTATGTTTGCCCTACTGATTGATGTCAAGAATGTCTGTGTGCAATGAACACACTGTTACGTCCAAATGTTGCAACTTGATGAATATCATCATGATGTTGCGCGAAGATTCCTCGGTGCCCTGGAGTGTGGCATACAAACATTGATGACGAACTTCATCGAGCCGTGCGCAACCAGTCACGTCAGCGGCACGTGGTAAAATACGGCATTGTGCCGACGTCGCCATGATGGGACAGTGCCACACATGACCGCATCCGTACGGACGGAATCAGATTCACAGCGAGCGCGCATCCTCGATCCAGCCGCCATTGAACGCAAGCTGGCGCTCGACACGTATAACGTCGATCGCTCCCGTGCGCACATCCGGATTATCGACACCGACACCTGCCTCAAGTGCGTTCGCCAGCAATGCATCAACTGCTGCCCCGCGACCTGTTATACGCCCCAGGATGATGGCCGCGTGCTCTTTTCCTATGAAGGATGCGTGGAATGCGGCACCTGCCGAATTGTCTGCAATGAATTTGAGAATATTGAATGGACCTACCCTCGCGGCGGATTCGGCATTCAATATCGTCACGGTTAGGCGACTTCCATGTATTGGACCAAACGGCATGTTTTTGTCTGCACAGCATCCCATTGCAACCAGAAGGGAGCGATGGATTTCGTCGCCAGACTGCGACTTGAGATCATCCGAAAAAAGCTCGACGCTGAAATTCTGATCAACAATTGCGGGACCATCGATCTTTGCGATATGGGACCGAATGTCATCGTCTATCCGGACAACGTGATCTTGCGCGGCGTGACGCTCAAGGACATTCCGATGCTGGTCGAATATCTCCGAGGTGGCGAGCTGCCAGAGTCGATGGTCATCAACGCGCGCAGCAAGGATGAGGAGCAGCGGCGATCGTTCTATGCCGAAGCAATCACACCGGATGCGCCGCGAGGTGTGGACAATTTTTCGGCGTTGGCGTTAGAGCATAATCTCGACCAGGCCTGGATCGACGAGCAGGCACGACGAGGATTCATTGCCCGTAAACCGACGGAAGACGGAACCGGCACCCAGGTGACCGTTACGACGAAAACGCGGACTCGCTACCGGCTTCTTTCATAACGATTCACATGCGACACCACCGCAGAGAGGGCGGCAATGCAAGAAGAGCGACCGCCTGAGGATCGGATACTTCTCCCCGAAGATCTGGACAATTTTTCACTCAAACGTTACGTGCGAACACGTGGTTTCGCGTTGCGCGTTCTGCTTGGCATTACGCTGGTTGTCGCTGCCCGGTTGACGAACTCCGGCTTTCTCGGTTGGGGACTCTTCGTCTGTTTCGCGATCCTCATTGTGCCAATCAAACGGGCGAGATCATTTCTCTTCGCCTTCGTTCCGTACGCTGCGCTCTGGTTTGTCTTCACACTGTTCCGGTCGCTGGCGGACGAAACTGTGCTCGCCGAAACCTTGAACACCAAAGTCGCGAGCTTCGAGCGATGGCTCTTCGGCGGTCAGCTGCCGACGATCATGCTGCAAGACCGTTTTTACAATCCGAATCATCTGCACTGGTACGACTATATGTTCACATTTACGCACTGGTCGTACTTCATCGTTCCGCATATTGTGGCGATTCGACTCTGGTACAAGCATCCCGAGCGTTTCCGGCGTTATCTCGCGGGCATGACGGTGTTTTTCGCGGTCGGGTTGATGATCTATTTCCTGATCCCATCGAACCCACCCTGGATGGCGCCCGAGCCGATCAACAGCCCCGCCGCCGCGCCTGTTTATCGCGTGATGGAAAATGTGGCAGCGCACATCGGCGGAGGACTCTACGCGGCGAGCTATAACGTCGTTGGCGAGTCGAATCCGATCGCCGCAATGCCGTCGATGCACCTGGCGATGACGTTCTACCTGATATTTCCTGCCTGGTATGCCGGCAGAAAATGGTTCATCGCCGCGATTATCTACGCGCTCATGATGGCCACGGCACTCGTGTACAACGGCGAGCACTATGTCGTCGACGTAACGATGGGTGCGATCATCGCCAGCTATGGCTGGTTTGCCGCAGGATACTGGTTGAAGGCGATTGCGCCGCTGATGAAATCGCGATTTGGGAAGGCGGCGCAAACGGCAACAACTGGTCCCCATCCGCAAATCGTCGAATGAGCAGGCGGGATTCAAGCGATGGGCAGATGATTCGCGCTAAATCGTTTGACGCAAGGGCACCATGGTTCCTATACTCAACTGCGGCGCAACGGCGCTTCGGGGTGTGGCGCAGTTGGTAGCGCGCGGCGTTTGGGACGCTGAGGCCGTAGGTTCGAGTCCTATCACCCCGACTCCGTGCGGGAGTAACTCAGTTGGTAGAGTGTCTGCCTTCCAAGCAGAATGTCGCCGGTTCGAGTCCGGTCTCCCGCTCCAGAAAACCCCGGATTCGTCCGGGGTTTTTCTCTTGTCCAGTCCTTGCGGCATCCGGAGTTTCTCGAAACCCGCACAAAATCCGCACAGTCATCTGTAATCTACACGAAAGCTATGCGGTTTTCACCGATCTTCGGGTTAAGTTGCGTTGTTTCTGGGTGGCGATTGCCCTGAAAGCCGGCGGACAAGCTAATAAGTCTCGATTCGTAGGAGCAGTCCACTAAAGCGGTGCGTATACGTGTTCTCCACCTACCACAGGACATTACGAGCATGAAGAGGAAGATGAGGACGGGAGGGGTCCCAACGCGCCACCTATCGATGTGTGTTCTCTGATGTTTATCGGACATATCCGATGGAATGGAACAAGGGGCGAAGTAAACAGCGGCCGCGCTGTCGCCGTGGCTTGGTCGATTTTCAGTGTTACCACCGTACCTCTCGTCCACATTCCCGAAAGTCGAGTATCCGCTTCGACAGACACTCCGCTCTGTTGGCAGGAGCGATTGGGCGCAATCGCTCTTAGCGCACCTCCGCAGCTCCCGAGTTTGAAGCGATGGAGGCCGTGTGTCCGCAGCCCCCGATTTCCGGACGGGGAATCGAAGCAGTTGAGCGAGACGAGGTAGCGCCCCGTCCGCTCAGAGCTTGACGCTGGCTCCGGACGGTGTAGCATAGGGCGCCACCGAGAACCGTCCGCAGATCCGTGAGCCGAGTCCACCCATGCCCGATCCGCCGTTCCCCGCCCCACCCCGTCCGCGCACCCCGCTGATCGGTCGCGAGCGCGAACTGGCCGCGCTGGACGACCTGATCCGCCGGGACGATGTCCCGCTGCTCGTGCTGACCGGGCCGGGCGGAGTCGGCAAGACCCGCCTAGCGCTGCAGCTCGCGGCCGACCTCGCGGCGGCGTCTGCCGACAGGGTGGCGTTCGTCGACCTGACCCCGATCCGCGATCCCGACCTCATCGCCGCCGCCATCGCGCAAAGGTTGGGGTTGCCCGACGACGATCGGGTCGGGGCGGCGGCGCGACTCCATGCTTACTTCCGCGGGCGCGATTTCCTCCTGGTGCTCGACAACCTCGAGCAGGTAGCCGAGGCCGCGCCGCTACTCGCCGAGCTGCTGGCGGCCTGCCCCGGGCTGACGATCCTCGTAACCAGCCGTGCCCGGCTCCGGCTGTCGATCGAGCGCACATTCCCGGTGGAGCCCCTGGCGCTTGCCGAGGTGAGTGGTGCGGTCCCTGTCGAAGACGTCGCGCGAGCGGCGGCCGTCCGGCTCTTCGTCGAGCGGGCCCAGCAGTCGAACCCGCGTTCGCCCTGACACCGGACAACGCGGCGGCCGTCGCCGAGATCTGCGCGCGCCTCGACGGGCTGCCGCTGGCGATCGAGCTGGCGGCGGTATGGAGCAAGGTGCTGCCGCCACCGTGGCTGCTGGCGCGGTTGGAGCGGCGGCTGCCGCTGCTCGTCGGCGGGAACCGGGACGCCCCGGCGCGCCAGCGCACGCTGCGCGACGCGATCGCGTGGAGCCACTCCCTGCTGTCCCCGACCGAGCAGGTGCTGTTCCGACGTCTGGCCGCGTTCGTCGGCGGGTGCGCTCTGGACGCGGCTCAAGCGGTCGGCGATCGGGACGGCGACTTGGGCATCGACGTCTTGGACGGCGTCGCGTCGCTGGTGGACAAGAGTTTGGTTTGGCACGAGGAGGGACCGGAGGGCGAACCGCGGTTTGGCATGTTGGAGACGATCAGGGAGTTTGGGTTGGAGCGACTGGCGGAGAGCGGGGAGGAGGCTGAGGTCCGAGACCGACGTGCGGCCTGGTGCGTTCGTCTGGTCGCTTGGGCACGTCAAGCATCCCTGGGGGGCCGAGCAGGGGGCACGGTTCGAACGACTAAGGGCCGACTACCCCAATGTGCGTGAATGCCTGGCGTGGGCGTTTTCGCTGCAGGACCAGGCAACCGGGTTCGGCCTCGTCTCCGCGCTGGCCGAGTTTTGGTACGTCAACGGGCCGTTTGGCGAGGCGCGCGAGTGGACCGACCGGGCGCTTGCGTGGATCCCGGAGGCATCGGTATCACCGGCGATGCGGGCCGGTGTCCTCTTCGCGGCAGGGGTCGTCGCTCTGCGTCTGCCCGACGTGGCGCGGGCGGAGGATTTGTTCGCCGAAGCGGCGGTAATCTGGGAGCGGGACGGAGACCGCCGCCGTCTGTTGGAGGCGCTCTTCTTCCGTGGCCTTGTCCGCAGCCTCCTCACCGACCGGGCCGCCTGGGCCTTCACCGCAGCACTGTTCGAGCGCTCGCTCGACCTATCCGGGACCTCGCCCATCCGCTGACCGCGTACGCGATGCTAAACGTCGGCTGGGCAGCCCACAGACTCGGCGACGACGGACGGGCAGCGGCTTTTTTGGAGGAGGCGCACGAGAGCCTCCTCGGACGGCCCGGATCTTGGGGTGCTGGCGTCTCCTACTTGTTCCGTGCTCATCTCGCCCAGGACGGGGGATTGCCGGGAGTGGCGGTGGCCTCCGCCGCTTCGGGGCTAGGGATCTTCTGGAGCAACCGGGACCAGCGGGGCGCCATCGACTGCCTCGTGTGTCTGGCGGGTGAGGCTGCCGCGCTGGGTCGTGCTGAAGAGGCCGGGCGGACTGCTCGGCGCGGCGGACGAATGCCGAACCGCGTTGGGGATGGCCCCGGATCCCGATTGTGCCGAGCGGCTCGCACGTGGAGTAGCAGCGGTTGCGGCCCGTCTTGGCGCGGTCCGCGCAACCGAGGTCGTCCAGTCCGGGAGGCCACTGCCTTTGGACGCTGCCGTCGCCATGGCAATGTCACTGGCACGCGAGGTCGCGACCGACGAAGTGCCCGCCTCGTCCGTACCGTTATCCGACGGATTCGGTCTCAGCCCGCGCGAACGCGACGTCCTGCGCCTATTGGTCGAAGGGCGCTCCGATCGGGAGATCGCGGATTCGCTCTTCATCAGCATCCGCACCGCTGAGAAGCACGTCGCCGCCGTTCTCGGGAAGTTCCGGGTGCCGACGAGGACAGCGGCCGTCGCCTTTGCCTTCCGAAACGGGCTCGACGGGCTCGTTTGAGTTCTGAGCGCATGCCACTGGGTACAGCTACGCATCGCTGGGCACGCGTTGCCGTAGATGCAAAGTCGTACTTTCACCGATGTGCGCCGCGTCGTTCGGGCGCATGATGGTGCCGTGGCCGTGCGATTCAGATAACGACAGAACCCAACCGGCAACGGAAAGGAGGGCGCTATGACCGCGTCCGCGGCGGCGGCCGATACCACGCTGGCGCTGGTCCAGGGTTTCGAGGCCGCGTTCAACCGCCACGACATCAAGGCATTGATGGCGGCGATGACCGACGACTGCATCGTCGAGATCGTCGCGCCGTTGGAACGCGGGGGCGGACGGTGGGAGGGCCAGACGGCAGTCCGCACGGCTTGGAACGGGCTCGCAGAGGCGTTCCCCAGCTACGCCGTCGAGACTGAGGACGTCTTCGCCTGCGGCGATCGCTGCGCCCGCCGCTGGACCCTGCGCTGGGACCGGCCGGACGGCGCGCGGGGGCGCCTCCGGGGGATCGACGCCTACACGGTCCGCAACGGCAAGATCGCCCGCGTAGCCACCTACTTCGCCCGCTGACGGGGTCGGGCAACGCGGATCGCGACGGTCCCGACGGGATCCCCGTCTCCAGGTCTCTACCCGGTGTTCCATCGCCAGAGGAGGATCGCCATGCCACCGTAGCCGTCGCGCCGCCCCGGACCCTGCCCGAGCGGCCACCCAACGATCCCAGTTCGGTCGTCCGTCGTCAACTCAAAGGAGTTACCCAGTGGAAGACATTCCCCTCGCTGTCCCCGAGCCGTCTCCGTCTGCCCCGCTTCCCGCCGCACGGTCCTGGGTGGCCTCACCGCCCTCCTGTTGGCCGCCGGCCGGGAGCGGTCGGACGCCGCCGCCAGGAGGCCTCGCCCACCCCGGCCTACGCCCCCGGCATCCACGCCGAAGTCCTCGCCCGCTGGGAAGCCGTCGCCGCCCCCGGCTATAACCTGCAACTAGACCGCCTCACCTTCGATTCCGGCTCCAAAACCCCGCCCCACACCCACCCTGGCGACACGGCCGCGATCGGCTTCTCGGGCACGTCCTACATCACCCTGCTGTCCGGCAATGCGCTCTTCGTGCGCGCCGGCATGGTCACGCCGGCCGCGGGCCCGGCCGGGGAGTCGATGTCGATCGGCCAGCGCTACGACTTCACCCCCGGCGACGCGGTGATGTTCGACGCTCAGGCGGTGCACCTCGCCGGCAACGACAGCGGCTCTCCCGCCGTCTCGCTGGAGGCGGCGCTGCGCAAGATCGGCGAGCCCCTTACCGTCCTCGCCACTCCCGCTGCCACCCCGAGCAGCTGAGCGACCGGTTCCGCGTGGCCGCTCTTCAGGCAGCGGCCACGCGACGGCGTATCGACGGTCGCCGGCTCCGTCCGCCCGCCGTGCGGGGTACGGCTGGTGCCGAAGCGCCCGGCCGAGGCAGGCAGAGGTGCAGGGCCTAACCCCGCGCGGGGTCGGAGTCTTGCGCATGCTGGCCGAGGGCAAGAGCGACCGTGGGATCGACACTACCCTCAGCGTCAGCGGCCACTCCGCCGCCAACATCCTCGGCAAACTCGGCGTCCCAGCCCGCGCCGCTGTTGTCGCCTGGGCGATCCGCCACAGCTTGACCAGAGCGGCTCCCGCACCCGGCCGCGTACGTGGCCGGGGCGACTCCAACAGCAGGGGCGATGACGAAGGCGCCCCATGCGCAAGGGGCGGCGCCTGATAGCCGCCCACCCGAGCCTGGGCTCCCGCTTGAGATCCTCCTCCAGGCGTAAGGAGAACCGTCGCAATAAGTCGCATTCTCTTCGCGGATTATGCCGACACTCTTCGGCGACCGAATAGGAAGTGGTTAGCGACATTGAGCTCTGAAAGTCATCGACATTGATCCGTGAACACGACACGTTATCCGCGACATTGACATGAACCGCAGACGGCCTACACTGACGGCAAATCGCTTCGTGTGTCGCTCGATGGTCGTATGGAGGGACTGTCATGCGCCGGTTCGCTCTCGTCGCCGTTCTCGTTTTCGCGCTCATCCTCAGTTTTGTCACAGGCGTCTCAAATGCCTCAGCCTCCCCAGGCTGCCGGGCGTTCGGGCAAGGGTTGATTGGAAGTGAAGTCCACGACGAAACCCCAGGCGTTGGTGACGAGGCATCCACCTTTGCCCCTGCCAATGACGACGTCGCCTTCTTCAAACGCCTTTCCTGCGGGTAATCTTTGATCTGAAACCCAACCCAATGCGAACTCAAGAGAGGCCCCTGGCTCGATGAGCGCGGTGCGTCAATGTGACTCCCTGTCGATGATCGCCGCGTCCGCGACCGTGTCAATGTCCAAGCGTGCCTTGAGGGGACGAACCGCGATCACCCGTCGCCCTCCCGCCGACCTCCCGTCCGATTTCAGGAGACGGAGGCCCTCGTCATACCCTCTCCCACTGCTGGAAGAAGGTGGTCCTTGAGGAGCGGATGAGACCGTTTGCGGGCGGGCGCATCATTTCGTACAATGAGCAACATAAACGTTCCTGAATTTCAAGCGCGATGGGGTGCCTCGCCCCTGACCGAGCGCGCCTCGGAGCACTCCTTGGAGAGAGGCCCGCCAAGGCGGTACGTGTGTGCGTTCTCCGCTTACCCCAGGACATTACGAACACGAGGAGGACCAGGAGGACGGGAGGGGTCCCACCGTGCCCCGGGTCCATCCATTACCCCCGAGAGATATCGGGAATATCCGATGATAGAGGAACAAGGCACGATCTAAGCGGCAGCCGCGAGGTGGCCGCATCTGGGTCGGTTTTTAGCGTTACCGCTGTACCCCGCGACCACATTCGCAAATTAAGCGACAACCAGCCGAAGAATCCGTGTCGATTGCCCCTTGGGAGAGGGGCGATCCGCCCGGTCATCACATGAAGCGACCTTCCGCCATTGACCGATCCTCGACGAATTGACCGGCGGCAGCCAAGTGTGTCGCCTCAGGAGTTTGCGCGGCGCCCGCATCGAGGCCGCCTCCAGATTCGGATTGAGGGGAGGCAACAGAATGGGGGTCAGGCCAGCCATCGACGCGGTGGGCCGCCTCCGCTGCATCAGGAGCTACTAGCAGACCGTTGCAGTTGCAACCGTGCCGCACACGGTCCCGGTGGCAAGCGACCCGATGCACCCCACCCATCCGGTGCAATAGCCGCAGCTATTTCCATTATTGATGCACGCTTCGAACCGGGTCCGGAAGCGCTCAGGGTCCTTCGATTTTGTCGCTGCCTTCGACGCCTCCGTCATCAGGTAATCCAGGCTGGTAAGGAAACCCGCGGCTGTCGAGAATAAGATCGTCGATGAAGAGGTGGCCGGCGCCAAAGCGCTGCTCCGCCGTTACCGCGGTTGGGCTGCCGACGGCCGCCAGGCTCCCGTCACCCAGGACCCGCACCGTCGCCGTCACCTGGCCGGCGCCTTCGTCGTAGCTCGGCGCCAGGAGCTCCACGACCAGTGCCACCTCGTCTCCTCCCTCCGCCGGCACGGCCAGCAGGGTGGCGTTCGGGGGGTCGGCAGGGTCCGCCGTCCAGGTCCAGGCGTCGGCCGCCGGCACCGAGCGGGCCAGCCGGGCTGGCCGATCGGTAAAGGCCAGGACGGTGGGCTCGACCCCGGTCAGGATCAGGACGGCGCCGTCGGGTCCTGGGGACAGCGTGGCCCCGGCAAAGCGCTGCAGCAGCAGCCAGGCCGGACCGGCCTCGGCTGGTGGGGAGGCCGCAGGCGTGGCCTCCTGGGCCGCGGCCAACCGGCTTTGGGTGCTGGCGAGGGCGAGCCCTCCCAGCCCGGCGCCGGCCGCCAGGGCGGTGCGGCGTGATAGGCGGGTGCCGAAGGCTTTGGTGACGCGATCGAAACGTGTGGCACTCATGGGTGGTCCTCTCGCTCAATGTTGCTGCGTACGAAATACCTCCCCGTCAGCAGGGGTAGTGGGGACGGCGCAGCCGAAGCGCTGCCCGTCATTGGTGGCGTCGCCGGCATGCCAGCCACTGTAGGTCGGGATGACATCGTCGCACTGCTGCCCCCAGTCGTCCATCCTCGCGCCCATGTCACGCGCGCTACGGCACCGGCGTCGCAGCGACTGGGGTCGCCGCCTCAGTCGGGAGCGGCACGATGATGCCGGCCAGCAGGCTCACTTCCTCGGTCCCGTCGTTGCGCAACTCGCCCCCGGAGCCGGCTGGACTCAGGAAGGTGTCGCCTGCCGCCATGGTGAACTCGGTCCCGGCGGCGATCTGCTCTTGGGCCTGCGCCGCCCGCGTCAACGATCACCGGCCAGGCTGTTGCGCACGGTCAGGGTGCCGCGCTCGATGACGAGCAGCACCACCCGCGGGTCGCCATCCGGAGTAGACGATGGACGCGCCGGGAGCGAGGGTCACCCGCTGCAGGGCCAGCGCCGCCGGTTGGGGTGGGAGAGCCGGAATCATGCCTACCGCCAGCCCCTCTGCCGAGGTGCCCGCCCCGAGCACGCTCTCGCCCTCCTTCAGTCGCCACCTCACAGATCCCCGGATCTCGGACGCAGATATTTTCAAGGGTCGGGGTCGGCCCGTCTTGGGCGCCGACCGCGCCCATCATGCCCAGGGCCACTCCCCCGCTCAGCAGCACCAGCACCACGCCCAGGAACAGCAGACGACGCATCACATTCTCCCTATCACGCATGTCAATCGTTCTCGGCCAGTGTGGCGGGTTTGGCGGGGGAACGCCATCTTGCGGTGTTAGGGGCGTTTCGACCGGCGCACATCGCGGGTCACCGCTTCCCAGAGCCGACCCTGCCGGATGGCGTCGACCGTTTGCTTGGCGATCCCGTAGCGCTCGGCGAGATCGACCGCGCGTTCGGTGCTGGCGGCGATGGCGCGGGCCTGGAGCGGCGTGAGCTTCGGCGGTGGCACGCCGCCGCACGAGCTGCGGTCGTTCCGGCACCGGTATCCGCGGCACCTCGCGCCAGGCGGTCCCGCGGCGGATGCCCGTGATCACCGAGGGAGAGATCCCGTACTGCTCCGCCAGATCGATCGCCGCCTCATCTGAGGCCAGAATCGCGCGGACATCGTCTTCGGTCAGCTTGGTGTTGGTCCATCGCCGGTAGGACGCCCGCCGGTACCCCTTAGTTGCCTCTTCCAGGCGTCGCCCCTGACGAATTGTCGACCATCGTCTTCCTGATGCCGTAGCGCGACGCCAGCTCCCGGGCCAGATCGGTGCTCGTCACAATGGCGTGAGCATCGTCGGCGGTGAGCGGGGTATACGCCGCGATGCGGGTCGCGTCATCGATGGATCCAAGGGGGAGCGATGGTCGCTGTTCGGACCATAGCAGAGATTGTCCAGCCGGCAGTTTGCCCGGTTGCCGTCGAGGTGGCGCACGTTGAACCCAGCTGCTCTCGCCGCAACATCGCGATAGTCCTGATGGGCTGACCCACGTGGTATAGTGAATTCGCCTCAGACAGTACACCTCCCGGCGCGAGATCGACCTCCTTCTCGCTGCGCCGGACGACGGGTGCGGCGCACCCGGTTTGAGCCGACCAGTTCGTGCAGGCTCGACCGTGGACATCGTGTCCGCCGTACCGGCCTGCGCTCCACAAGGAGATGTCGTTTCAATGGATGGTGACCGCTTCGATGCAATGACGCGCGCATTCGGCACGCGCCGTACGCGCCGCGCGGTCCTGCGCACGCTGGTTGGGGGTCTTGCTGCCACCGTTACCGCCGTCGCTCGCCATGACGACGGCGAGGCCGCCAAGTGCAGTCGGGAGGGCGAGTCCTGCGGCTGCTGCAAGGCGGGGCTGACCTGCACCGGCGGCGTCTGCTGCCCGGACAACCGAGTCTGCGGCAGCGCCTGCTGCCCGGCGGGCTACACCTGCCAGGGCGGCACCTGCGTCCGGGCGGGCAAAGGGAATGGCAATCCCGGCGGCTGCCCGACTGGCCAGGCCCCCTGCAACGGCAGCTGTGTGGCGATCACGAGCGATGTGACCAACTGCGGTGCCTGCGGCAACGCCTGCCCGGCCTCCGCCAAACCCTGTCTGGTGGCGGTCTGCGCGGGTGGCGTCTGCGGCTTCGCCGCCGGCAACGATGGCGCCAGCTGCCTCTCCGGCAACTTCTGCACCACTGGGGACACCTGCCAGGCCGGCCTCTGCGTCGCCGGCCCCGACACGGTCACCCCGACCTGCGCTGCCTCCGACCAGTGTCACACGGCTGGGAAATGCGTCCCTGCCACCGGCGCCTGCACCAACCCCAATGCCGGCGACGGCACGACCTGCGATGACGGCCGCAGATGCACCACCGGCGACGCCTGCCAAGCTGGCACTCTGCACCGCGGGACCCGCCGTCGTCTGCCCCGATCCCGGACCATGCCAGGAGAGCGTCGCCTGTGACCCGGGCTCAGGCACCTGCCTGGCCGTCAACCGGGCGGACGGCACCCTCTGCGGAGCGGACACCGCCTGCGCCCACGACGTCTGCCAAGCCGGCGCCTGCGTTGCGAACGTGCCGAAGCCGGTCGGGACCGCCTGCAACGACAGCAACGCCTGCACCGGAACCGACGCCTGCGACGGCACGGGTCTCTGCGTCGGCGGCGCCCCGGTCACCTGCCCTCCGGCAGACGCCTGCCATGGCGACGGCATCTGCGACACCGGCAGCGGGCAGTGCGGCTTGAACCCGATCTCGGCGGGCACCTGTTTCGTGGGCAGGACCTGCTACGTAGCCGGCGACGCTGACCCGACGAACCCCTGCCGGGTCTGCGACCCGAGCGTTAGCCAGACGAGCTTCTCGGCCGGCAACGAGGGGCGTACCTGTGACGACGGCAACCGCTGCACGACAGGGGACACCTGCCGGGCCGGCGTCTGCGTCGCAGGAGCGGCCACCGACTGTACCGCGAGCGACCAGTGTCACGTGGCAGGCGTTTGTGACCCGGCCACCGGCACCTGCTCCCACCCCGACAAGACGAACGGGTCTACCTGCAACGACGGGAATCCCTGCACCACCGGCGACGCTTGCCACGCCGGCGTCTGCACCGGAGGCACGCCGGTTGTCGCCGGTTCCGCCTGCGGCACGTCCGTCACCTGTGTGAACGGCACCGTTACCCCCGGCGGAACCTGCGACGGCCACGGGGGCTGCACGCCGGGGACGCCGGTCGCCTGCAGTTCGGGCGTCTGTAACGCGGCGGGGACGGCCTGCGCGGCCTGCGGGGGCAGCTGCGGCCCGGCCAACGGGATTAACTTCCCGGACAGCTGTGTCTGTAGCGACGCGTACCACGGCGTCTGTCAGCCACGGGTAACCTGCGGCGGCAGTTGCTCCAGTTTATTCAATGACAACTGCCCGACCGGCTGCTGGTGCAGCGACCCGTTCGACGGCGTCTGCGAGGCAATCCCGGCTACTTCCACCTGCTACGCCGCCTGTGCCCCGGCCAATGGGGTCGGCTGCCCGAGCGAGTGTGTGTGCACCGACCTGTTCAACGGTTACTGCACGGTGGCGCCGGCAGCGGGCACTTGCGGGGGCGCCTGCGGCCCGGCCAACGGGATCAACTGCCCGCACGGCTGTGTGTGTAGTAGCGCGTCCAACGGCGTCTGCCAGCCAGCGCTGACTTGCGGCGGTGTCTGCGGCCCGGCCAACGGGGTCAACTGCCCGGACGGCTGCGTATGCTCAGACGGGAGCTTTGGGCACTGCTATTGCGGAAGCGCCACGTACGACGGCGTTCGCGTGAACAAGCCGTCTGCGTGAACAAATAGCCTCGGCAACCCGCCAGAACCGTACGGGAGGCCAGCGGATGCGCTGGTCTCCCTGCCGCCGATCCCGTGAAAGCCGGTACTTGGTCGGCAAGAGCCGCCGCGTCGGTCCGGTTGCGCCCCCGCCCGCGGCGCGGCGTTACACATCTTTAATCGTGGCCGCGTCGGTTCCGAGATTATGGGCGTTCATCAGCAGCTCTCGGCAGGTGTGCGGGGCTATGTCCCACAATGAGGTGTTCTCGGCGCAAAGGCAACGACCCGGAGGACACCACCAGGCCGTTGCCTCTTCCCACGGTGATCGATTCGTCGTTCCTCGCCGTTAGTGCGGCATAGCCGATCTCCCGCTGCATCCAGCTGGGCAGGCTCTCCAAGCCGCCTGAAAGGACCCATCCCCAAAGGACATCCGGCAGAACTGGGTCCCAAAAAGCGAGATGTTCACACTGGCCCACGTCTCAGTGGTGAACTGGTCTCAACCGAAGGTCGTGCGCTTTGTGCAGCTCCGCTCCGAGAAAGCCACCGGGCACATCGTGCTGATTGATCATGACGGATCGCTCGAACGGTGAGAACGCGTTCGAGTTAACATTGGAGCGTCTACCCAAGGAAGCTGGGACGGGTGGCGCCTTGCTGCGCGCGACCTGTCGGCTGCCCCGGCCATTGCTTCGAGAGAATATGCAAGGAAGCACGGAACCAGGCGAGTGTGGTCGAGATGGTCGACTTGCGTATGGTGCCGCCGTGGACGATGCTTCAGACACCGACCGATTGACGGAACGATCCGGAGACGTCCATACGACAGCAATGGTTGGAATCCGAGGTCGGGTGATGGCAATGATCTTGTCCATCCGATACGGCAAGGCTTCGCCTCATGCTTAACGCTATTGCGAGACCACGAATCTGCCTGTTGCCTCGACGCAGGCCTTCTGGATGGGGCTATCGGCTCGGCCTCATCTGCTTGATCGTGCTCGCGAGTGCGACGACGGGCCATGGATACCGGGCGCCCGAACAGATCAGCGCGAAGCGGGCGCAACCACCCATCACGCATGTCTGGGTAATTGTCGAAGAGAACCATGATTGGGCCGACGTCGTCGGGAACACGGATTTTCCCTCTATCAATGGCCTCCTGACCGTCGGGGCGCACGCCGAGAACTACCACAACGTGCCGGTCGGACAAACGTTGCACCCGAGCGAGCCGAATTACATCGTCCTGGAAGCAGGCGACGCACTTGGGTTGCTCGGCGACGATCCACCGAGCGCCACGAACTCAGTCGCCAACCACTGATCACCTGGTTACCTACCTCGAGCAGTCCGGTCGCCAATGGCGGTCCTACCAGGACGGCATTTCTGGTCAGGAGTGCCCGCTCACTGCCACCGGACTCTATGCCCCCAAGCACAATCCCATGATCTTCTTTCAGGACGTGACCGATGGCAATGATCCAGCCTCCGCGACCTGTATCGCGCATATTCGGCCATTTGCCGAGATGGCGGATGACCTCGCCGCAACAGGACGTTGCTAACTACACCTTCATCACGCCGGATCTCTGCAACGACATGCATGAACAAGGCTGTGATGCCCAAGCAGACGCGTGGCTGGCCCGGGTGATTCCCGCCATTCAGGCATCAGAGGCCTACCAGGCGGGCGGTGCGATCTTTCTCACCTGGGACGAGGGAGTCCAGGGCAATGAACCGATCGGCATGATCGTCCTCTCTCCACTCGCGAAAGCGGGCTATGCCAACGACCTCGCGTACTCCCACGCCTCGCTGGTCCGCACCATTCAGGACATCTTCGAGCTGCAGCCCTATCTACGAGGAGCCAACGATGTGACGAATCTCAGCGACTTGTTCGTTCCGGGGGCGATCGGCGATTGAGGCCTTCGAGGTGGGTGCCGGAGCCATGCGGAGTTGGCTTCGTGAACCCCTGACTCCGGGACAAAACATGATAAAGCGTAGGTGGGGTAGAACCTTGATGTATTCCGCCAGAAGGGACATCGCGTATGACCTCGGACACTTCCAGACGGACCTTGCTCAACTCGATCTTCCTGGTACTCGGTATGTACGCGGTGCCTGCCGGTGTCACGCGCGGGCAAGGAGCCGAACAGTACACCTTTGCCGTGCTCGGAACCGACAAACGCACGTCCAATGACCCCGAGAACAGCGACGTGATCATGGTGAGTCGCGTGACGCTCGACGCCGGCCCCGTCCGGACCCTGTCCATCCCGCGCGATCTGTATGTGGAGATTCCCGGGCACGGATACGACAAGATCAATGCGGCCTTCAACCTTGCCGTGAAAGCCGATCCGCAACAGCGCTGGGATGTGGGGGCCGCCGCCACCGTGGCGACCATCACGCACAATTTCGGACTGCACGTTGACGGTGTTGCGTTCACGGACATGAGTGTCTTCCCGCAGATTGTCGACACCGCTGGCGGGATTACCGTCAACAATCCCTATGATCTGACGGATCAAAACTGGCCCGCAGGGATGGTGCTCCCCGCCGGTCCGTTCGCGCTCGATGGCGCATTGGCGCTCAGCTATGTGCGCGCGCGCAGTCAGGATGGCGACGGCGGCACGGGTGATGCGCCAGCACCTAGTGCTTCAGGCGCTCCTCGCCAGGCTTCAGGAACCGGCACTGCTGCCGCGGGTCCCCGAGCTGATTGCAACGTTGCGGAACGTGGTCAGAACCACCATTCCCGCCGATGTCGTGGTGAGGCTGGTCACGATGCTCCCGAAGCTCTCCAGCGAGGATCTGGCATTCACGAACATCGACCGCCTGCTCTGGCCAGATTACACGGATGCAGGCGCCTGGATTTACCGGGGGGACTGGTCGACGCTGCCAAGCTACGTCGAAAGCTGGCTGGCCGGCGAAGTGTGACGCCGGTGATCTGCTCACTTGCTACTCGGCATACCCGACGCTTTCGGATGTATGCAGACACGCCGCCATCCTGGATTGGGAACGAACTAGGAGGCAAGCTCATGGGATCCTGTTGAGTGAGAGGTGGAGCGGCCGGCGGGCGGTAAGGGAGAGGGTATGGTGAAGGCGTGTAGTGGGGAGATGGGTGCGTAGGTGTTTTTGTTGTGTGTAGGTGGTTGTGTGTTGGTGTGCCGGACTCCCTACCCCACAAACCACCTCAGTAACATTCGACTCCCCTACCCCCGGAAGTTTTACCATCTATTGATTGACCTGGCTTACGTGGGTCCCTTGGGAAGCAATTCCTAGAAAACCCAATCCTCGCGCTTACGTGGTCCTCGCCGCTTGCCACGCGTTGGATGCCCGGCGCCTTTGATGCGCTGAAGAATCGCCGCCTGCCCTAACCCGAAGCGCTCTCCGATCTGTCGTGCGGACATCCCGGCAATCATACAGGCGGATGATTTCCGCGATCTCCTCTCCTGGTACGGGCCTTGATGATCGTTTGCGGTCAATCACAATCCCACGATTATCGAGAATCGCCTTGACGGTTTCCCGCGAGAGTCCCGTCGTTTCGATGATCACCTTGAGTGTGATCCCCTGCTCGTATGCCGTCACGATGGCGTTCTGCAAGGCCAAGGAACAGCGTGACAAGGGATCACGCGGCGTGATCGTGCGGCGTCGAAGATTGGACACTCCATTTCGTCGTCCTAGGCGCTGAGACGGCCTGATGGGAAATGCCAAACCGGTCCGCAATCACGCGGCACTTCTTCCCTTTCACCAAGGCCGACAGGATGGCATTCCGACGCTGGATCTTTTGCAGTTTTGTCGCCATGGTCCAGGTCATCGAGTATCCCTTTCCTATACGCACTGCGGTATTTCTGGCAACGCCAGTTATCGCGATATTTCGTTATTGAGACATTGTATCGTTTGGGTCAAGGTAACCCAGGTGAATGCAGGCGTACACCTTGCTCGCCATGCCGCTTTCACTCCAGGCATCTCTTGATCTTTATCTGGCAACATGCCGTAATGGTGCTCTACGAATGATCGAGATCGGATCGAGCGCGTGGCGCAGTTAATGATGTTCTTCATGGTTGTGTTCTCCCTCGTCATCATGCTCATGCGAGCAACCGGCGTCCGCGTGAGTTTTGGTGTCTGGCTGCTGATTGTCATTATTTCGTTTGGGGGATGGGGCGCGGTAGCGGGGCTGCGCGAGCTTGACGATCGAGCCTTGCGCTGGTCGAATGAAGCAACCTCCACGGCCGGAACCGCTGATCCGACGATGACACCAAACCCCCTGCGTTCGATCGATCCTCTGCCTCTCCCATCGCAACCGGCATCTGAGCCAGTCAATTCTCGTTAATTGAGATGCGAACCCTCAACTTCGAGGGAACTTCCGCACCTCTCCGAGACGAGTTTTTTGCATGAATTGCATAAGTTCACCTTCGTCCCCTGCATCGAGCATTGCGAAATGACCGGAAGATATGGGAACATATGCGACTTATGCAACTTCATCACCAATTGTGTCCCCCGAAATTGGCATTATCTTCGCGCCGCTTTGCCATTGTCCGGGATATACCGCTTGATGATCGGAGGATGGGACGCCTTCTCAGAGGTGAAGCCCAGGTTCTTCTCGGCTTCCGCCTAGTTCGCCGTAACTCATCTTCTCGGCGCGTGGGTCCTCCTGGCGCGGTCTCGCGATCTCATCTTCGCGTTGAAGCTCGTGTTTAGACTCCCCTCGCCCAGCTAGGCGACGTTTCGATTTGCGAGCAACAGAACCTGCTTTGCGATCACGAGTTCGCGTTCGGAGAGTCCGAAGCTCCCATACTCAAATGCCTGAATTTCTTGCTGAATTTCCTCAGGACCTTCCAGAGCCAATTCATTTGCAAGGCGCTCTACCTCACATATTTCGTCTGAAGTGAGAACGTCGCTCGATGACACTGGCGCAGCGAGCCAAGGGGATACATCTACGATTATTTCGATGGACTCAGAGGGTATGGAATTCGAAGGACTTTCCGCAAGACTCGAACCGCCATCCATCGTTTCAGGGGGGGTATGGGATCGAGATAAAGGGAACTTGTGCAATGTTAGCATCATTTTTTCCGGTACGGCTGCGCATCATCCCTCTTTACGTCGTCCATCCCCCCTCGTGGGAACCACTGGGCGTCTCGCGAAGTCTCCAGAACCATCGACCTGTCGCAATGCCGCGCTCCTTAAATGTCTCAATGCGCCGTTCAGCGATCAGTTGTGTTTGTGCGCGACGAATCGATCCTTCGGAGATGCCAGCTTCTTTGCCCTCATCAAGCATTTCTCGACCTAGCTTCGATCCACCTTTAAGTAAGGAATTCAAGAATGAAGTTCTGTGCTCCATCCACGACGCGCTCTGCACGTGGCTTGGCGAGCGCTTCCTCGACGCCGATGGCAGAGACGCCGTGCCATATCACCGGGCCGTCGTCCGGTCGTGACCACATCAGCGGTGCAGGCTTGACGGCAATGTTGGATTTGACAACTTGCAGAACCTTGTGCTGTACAGGCTGATTGGTCAGAGAGAGAGACGATGATGTCTCAACACTCGGTGAGTCGGAATCAAGGTTGGCTGTCACAAAGACAACGCGGGCAATCGCCCCAAACGCCGTCGAGCCAAGCAGCATTTGAAGTACCGACCGTCGCTCCCCACTTACCTTGCCGATGTGCATGATGCCGATAACGGCAACGTTTTCGGCTTCCGCCATGCGCACCACCGGGGTCAGCACATCACGAATATCGCCTTCGCTATTGCGATCCGAGCGCGGCATGAAACTCGATACTGGGTCAATGATTACGAGTGAAATGTCGCGCTCACGAATCACCCCCCTCAGTATTTCAAGGTGGTTGTTGATATTGAATACGCGCTCTCGCTCGGCTCCATTGGGATCGATCTCTGCGATGGCCTTGATTGCGACAATGCGGTTCCGATCAGCATTGTGGTCTTGAAGTCGCGGGATAACCGTGTCAGCGAGATCGTCTTCGGCTAGCAGGAGCAGGGTGTTGCCGATCGGTGCGATCTGACCGTCGGGCAACATCCCGCCTCGCGAGATGATCGAGGCGATCGCGAGCGTAAGCGTGCTTTTGCCGTCGCCTGGGTGTCCGCCAAGGATGTGGAGTTTTCCGCGAGCCAACCATCCCTTCCATATCCACTCGTGTTCTCGCGGTTCCACATCTGCAAGTGATACAACCACGGCGCGAGGTCCGGGGATGCGTTCGGTCGTACCGCTCAATACTTCAGGGACGTCACATTGCTCGACGTGTGCTGTGGGATCCCATTCGGGCGCAAATGCGATCATCGCTTCGAAATCGGACCTGTCATGTCCTTCATCGAACCAATCGGCAATGTCACCCTTGGGTTGCGATGAAGGGGTTACAACGCGAACGTATCTGGCTACGTCGTAGAGAGATTTCGCAACGAGTTGGGCATGCCGGTGGCCAGGACCATCGTTATCAGCAAGAATGACGACATCTCGATGTTGAAAAAACGTATTGAACTCAGACTTCCATTTGCATGCGCCGGCAGGGTTGGTTGTGGCAAGGATCCCACGATCCATGAGGAAATCGACGCATTTCTCGCCCTCGGCGATGTGGATGGTTTCGTCAGAACGCGCCAGCAACTCAGAAAGTCGACATGGCACCATCCGGACACCGGAGACGCCATTGGCCCACTGATCTCCACCCGTTGGGTGCTGCTGCATAAACCGCTTAGAGTCATCCGTGTAATCGATACGCACAACACGAAAAAGCACCGCTCCCGCCTCGTCCTGGTAGAGATAGGACGTTCGACCAGTTTCCCTTTTCGGAGCTGCGGGCGCGGTGAAGGCGAGATTGGCAGAGCCGTGATCGGCAAAGAGATCGCGTGGCTTGAGGTCGATCGCCGCCAGAACATCCTCAGTCGAGCATCCGGCGAAGCATTTGATGAGCACATCGCCTTTTTGATGCTTGCCAATGGAAAGCGATCGGCCCTTGTGTTTCGCACCGTCGTTGCGTGGGGGATGCGGGCAAAAGGCGAGCCATCCATCCTTGTTGAGTTTCACACCTCGTAGACGGTCGAGCACTGCGGCGACAGGTTGGGATGGTTGAAGTGACGAGTTATCCATGGTTGGCCATCCCTTGCTGAAGCGAGCGCATCGCCATCATGAGCAAATCGATGGCGCATCTGACTCATTCTTGCCTGTCATTCGTTCATGTAAGGTGAGCAACGAGCCGCGCCACTTGCACGCGCGACATCACCAACACCGATCGCCGAACACGCGGAAGTCGCGATAGCCGGAGGTACAGTCAGGGAGCGGGCCCCTCGATTCGGTGTCCCCCCTGCTGACCGTGACGCCCTGAAGCTTGATGCCACTTGCGGCGAGGTAGTCAGAGATCCGAAACTCGCCCTCGAATACCCAGATCCAGATCGATGAGTTGCCAACTGCGAAAGAGCGCTTGAGTTGGCCAGCATTGTACAAGGTATAGAGGCGGTCCAGCTCAGCCTGGAGGTCGCTGATGATTCCCTGTACGCCAGTGCGATCCGGGCGGCTGGAGCGTTTGATCCACTCCCCCGCGTGTTCGGCTCGGTAACACGTCAACTCGTCTTGAAGATGATCAATTTCGCAATGAGTGAGGTGGTCGCATTTCGAGAGCAAGGGCAACAACTCAGGATCGCTGTCTGATGTGCCCAGCACATCATGGATGCGCAATCTCATCGGAATGAACGGCGTGCTGATGCGCCGGTTTTCGATCCGGTTAACGTAAGTGCCAGAGACGCCAACCAGTGATCCAAGGGCTTCTTGAGATAAACCCGTGCTTTCACGTTGATGTCGCAGCCAGTCACCATATGTGCCGGGAATTGTGGAAAAGGTAAGATTCGTCTCGTTATCGGTGACTGTGCTCGTGTTTGTTGATGTTTTCAGAGGCTCCGGCTGATATCCGGTGCTTCTTCCTCTGGTCGTCATCTCTTGTTGTCTCCTTTACTCAAGTTCGTTGGGAGGCCGTTGCGCGTCCAACACGCTCGGGGTCTTCCACACCAAGCACGCGGTCAAATTCGATGCGAGAAACGACTTTTCGGCGCCCGAGCCCGAAGACCTTGAACGGGAATTCGTCGCGGGCCGCCAACTCATACGCGGTACTTCGATGGATCCCAAGGCGCCGGGCGACGTCTTCTATGGTCATCGTGACGCACTCTGGTTCGTGAGATTGACGTTGTTCTGACATGGTCTATCCCCCACAACAGCCTTTCGTTCTGCCGCACTCGGGCATATTTAGGCTGATGTAATGGGGATATCAATCGGCATTTCCTCCAAAAACCCAAAACACGCCAATAATCCCTTCCAGGGATTATTGGCGTATGGTTTTGGTGTTTTTGGCGTGGCATATTGAGCAACGTGGCTCAATCGAACACATGAATCATTCTTCCACTGGATCAGGTGGCCAGGGCAATCATTGCGCGGCCCATCCTTTTTTTATTCGACGATAGGTCGTTAGGGAATAATCGATTCCAAACTGTCGGTAATAGACGAGTTCATCTTCCTGGTTCGGTGGTTTTCCCCCTAGTTCTTCATACTCCTGCCGTTGATTCAGGTAATGCGATTTGAGCGTCCAATAATCCACGTCTTTGCGTGGTCGCCCTCTTTTCCCAGGCTCTCTCACGCATTGCTCATGGGGCCGTTCAGTGGATTCAAGGTTGGCCGTTGGCCGCTCCTTCGCAAGTATCCGTGCGGAGGATTCGGCGAACTCCTCACCCAGCCAAAACTCCAGGTCTTGAAACTCCAAATAGTCATAGGTGAGCGACTCCCCCATACGGAGGGACGGAACCAGTGAACCTGATCCCTCATCAGGTCGATTTGCGTGGTAGTGGAGATACCCTTTCCAACAGCCTTCCTGAGAAGGATGCTCTCAGAGAGCTGACTGATTGCCGGCAAAAGCGCAGCATAACGGTCACAATCGGGCCGAAGACGATTGGCTGCCGGTGGATAGAACTCCGCCCCAATGGTGGAATACATCGCGGAAAGCAGCTTCTGGAGACACCATCGAACTTCTCGATCCTCTCGACGGATGTTGCGTAATACGATCGCTTCCACCATGTCGAGTGCTTGAAGGAGAAACGCAAGACGGGGCCAGGCGTCTTGATGCACGGGTGCGCCGCCGCCGCGCACGATGCCTGCGGACGGGTATCGTGAGGCTGATACAATGCCTGACATGCGCTGACTCCTTCACAGTCGGCGAGCATTCATCCGCGACGTCAGTGCGTTGCGGATGATTCATGCTTTTGATCTATTATTAATGGCGAAACCGGCAATATACTCGGACAGATTATAGCGCACAGAACCTCAGTACGCAGCAATTGACTAAAAGGAGTTGTGAGCGGGTGTCGTGGGGACATCTGGGGACGAACGAAAGCGAAGCGAGGCGTACTGTAGCGAACTGTCGGAGGAAAATACCGGAAACTATCGAACTAAACCGTATGTAGGCGTACGTGTACATACACTCTTCAATGCCTTACAAGCAGAATGTCGCCGGTTCGAGTCCGGTCTCCCGCTCCAAGAAACCTCGGAATATTCCGAGGTTTCTTCTTTTCGGATCCCGTAGTTCAATGCCTATAGAGAAATGGGTACGAAATGGGTACCGATCGATTCCAAGGAGCCCAAAACGTCGTGCAATATACCGATCTATAGCCGCGGGCCAGGGGGAGATTCGCCATCGCGTGCCAGACGGCTATCGCAACGCCCAGCTCCCCGTTGGTGGATTGGAGAGTCTGTTGGCGTCGCTCTAGCGGGATATCGACTATGCGGGGCTGACGGCCACGGATCCGAGGGAGTAGCTCCCGGCCCAACGATGACCCGGTGCCGGTTAGTCGCGGCAAGGCCGACGCCATCGGTCACTGACGCCTTGGGGACGTCATGCGAATTGACTGGAATCGTCCTATCACTGGAAAGATGAAACCACCCTCGTGGCAACTGCCACGAGGGTGGTTCTCATGAGAGATGGATGACGCCGAACACGCGCTTCGATTCAAGCAACCGCAACAGCCCGAGTGATACGCCCAAGGACCGTCATGGTTGTCGACGGTTCCGCCCGAGCTTGGAGGCACAAGGTGCCCTCAGGTGTTGCGCAGCGTCCAGACCAGCATGCACACGAAAGCACCGCCGAACGCGATGCCGGCCCCCACCGAAACCACCAGTCGCCGCCGCCGCCCGATTCCAGCACGGACCGGCTCGGATGCTTGGGATCGTATCGGACCTCGACCACCGCCCCGACTGGATAGGCGGCCAGCTTCGCCTCGGCGCTTGGGCGATCGCCATACAGAAGCCGCCTGAGCGCACGATATCGCCAATATAGGATTCGCCGTCCACGGTGTAGGCAAAGGTGACGCGGGGGTCGAACTCATCGCCAGTGCGGTCGGTCGACTTCACGACGCCCGCGGTGAGCACGACCCCGGGCACCGTCGGCCAGGTTTTGGAGTCGCTCGCGAGGCGCTGCAAGGGAATGCCGGAAGAGAGTGCGAACCAGGCCCCACAGAGAAACAGGACGAGGATGCCACCCCGGGGATCCGAAACTGCCAAACAAGGCTGCGGGAGATCGGCGGCGTAGCACTCGGTGATACCGGATTGACGGGCCGTTTGGCACGTGGCCGTTGTCTCCGCCGAGCACTCCGTGCGGCGCTGGGTAAGGCGTGCTCCTCGCAGTGGGTTTGCCTGATTCCCAGGCGCGTGACGAGCCCCGAACGTGTGGACGGCCAGAGCTCACGTAACGCGTCCTGGTTCCATGCTAGCGCCCACACCTCCCCCGTCTATGGGTAGTCCTAGGGATCCCGAGAGAAACGATTCATTCCCTGTGTGCCGTGCATTCCGGATGTACCTGCTCGCGTGATCAGCCGCCAAGTTCGGAGGAGGCTCGGAAGGGAAATCAAGAACACCGGGCAGATCGATTTGTTCAGGGTGGACGATGTCGCCAGTCCCGGTGCTTCAACGCTTGGTGCGAGATCGCATGGCATGGAACGGGAGGGTCTCGGTCGGCTACGGTAGGGGTGCTAGTTCTCCGCCACGCTGACAGGAGCCCCCGCCATGGTCGATCCCGAGACCTTCCTGACCGAGTTGTACGTGTGCGTCGATGATTTCTGCAAGTCCCAGCCGGCTCCGCCGGTCCAGCCCGGACCGGCCGCCCGGCTGACCACGAGTGAGGTCGTCACGCTGGCGATTTACGCCCAGCAGACCCGCTTTGGGTCGGAACGCGCCTTCTACGCCCATGCGCAGCGGCACCTCCGGACGCTCTTCCCCGGCTTGCCGAGCCGCCCGCGGTTTAACCGGTTGCGGCGCGCCACCGCCGGGACGCTGACCGTCTTCGCGCTCGTTGTCGGCCAGCGCCTAGCGGTGGGCGATGAACACAGTTTCGAAACGCTCGATGGCACCGGCTTGGTCGTGCGCAATCTCAAACGGCGGGGCCGCAGCTGGTTGGCGGGTCAGGCGGACGTCGGCAAGTGCACCCGGCTCGACTGGTACCTGGGGGTGCGCTTGCTGCTAAGCACCACTCCGGGCGGCATCATCACCGGCTGGGGCATCGGCCCTGCCTCGACCAACGACCGCACCCTCGCCGAGACCTTTTTCGCCGTGCGCGCCGGGGTGTTGCCGAGCCTGCCGAGTGTGGGGACGCCGACGAGCGACTGCCTCGTCGCCGATATGGGGGTTCAGCGGGCGCGCCTGCCAGGACCGCTGGGCCACCAGCTACGGCGCCGTCGTGATCTCTCCGCCCAAACCGGATGCGAAGCATCCCTGGCCGAAAGGGCTGCGTCGGTGGCTGGGCGGCATTCGGCAGGTGATCGAAGCCGTCAACGACCGCCTGCTCTTCCGCTGCGGACTCGACCGGGAACGCCCGCATGCCTTGGACGGCTTGCAGGCCCACCTCGCGGCCGCCATCGCGCTCCACAATGTCTGTTGCTGGTTCAACGTGCGCGCTGGTCGTGGCCTGCTCCAGCACGCCGACCTCATCGAGTGGTGACGCGATCCCACGCCCCATTCGATCTCGC
>CAWDSC010000007.1:0-1159970 GCA_963804925.1 uncultured Chloroflexia bacterium | reverse complement strand
GTGGCTCCGGCGACCGCGAGCACTGGAACGATCCCGCCCCGCTCCAGCGCCGCCGCGAAGAAGAGTTCGTCTTTGTAGAAGCCGATCACCCCTGGCAGCGCCGCCAGCGCGGCGGCGGCGAGTCCGCTGCCGATCGCCAGCAAAGGCAGCTTGCGCCAGAGCCCGCCCGTTTCATGCAGGTATTTCGTGCCGGTCGATTCGGTGACCGCGCCGGCGGTGAGGAAGAGCGCGCTTTTCGCCAGCGCGTGCGCAATCACGTAAAAGCAGGCAGCCGCCGCTGCTTTCGGCGTGCCCAGCCCGAGCAAAACGACCACATAGCCATACTGAGAGATCGTGGAGTAGGCGAGGATCTGCTTCAGGACGTCGCGAGTGAGCGAAATGATGCCGCCGACCGCGATCGAAACGAAACCGATGACGATCAGCAGATCGAGCGTGCCGGGGCTGAGTGCAATGAGCGGGTGAAAACGGCTGATCAAAAAGACCCCGGCGGCCACCATCGCCGCTGAATGGAGATAGGCGGATACGGGCGTTGGGGCCGCCATGGCCCGAGGAAGCCAGAAATGCAAGGGGGATTGGGCGCTTTTCGCCAGCCCGGCGATCGCGATCGAGAGCGCGACGACCGTGGCGGTGCGGTTCGATTGCATTGTCGCGAAGGCGGCGTCGATCGAAAATGATCCTGTCTCGTGCTCGATCAACATGGCCGCGATCAGGAAGGCGATGGCGGTGACGATCGTGACGATCAGAGCCATCAGCGCGGCGGTGCGCGAATCGCGGTGCTGCTTGTCGTAGCCGATCAGGAAATAGGAGGCGATGGCGGTGAGATCCCAGAACACGAAGATCAGCATCAGATCGCGCGCCATCACCAGCCCGACCATCGCCCCCATGAAGAGGAGCAAAAAGCCGAAAAAGGAGACGACATCCCGATCGGACCGGTGTTCGTGATGCAGATGCAGGGGCATATACGCGCCGGCATAGATCACCACGGCCAGACCGATGCCGGTCGCCATCAGCGCGTAGAGCACGGCGAGTCCATCGAGCTCGATCGTGAATCGCATATTCCAGGCGGGCGCCCAGGCCAGATCGACCGGCTTCCCGGGATCGTGCCAACCCCAGAGCGCGGCGATGAAGGCGAACGCGGTCATCACCATCGCCACCGGCGCGGTCAGTTTTGTTTTCCACCAGCCGAAGGCAACCGTCACCGGCGCCGCGGCGAACGCGGCGAGGATCAGGAACGTTGCTGGTTGTGTCCACGCATCGCTCATCAGGGCGATCGTTCCTTGTCGCAACCAAGCATTGAGAAAATGAAATCTCAACCAATATCGAGGAAAGAACCACGGCAAGCGGTGCTACGATCGAAACGGCAACGCCTGGGAAAAGAGTCCCATATTGGTTCGCGACGCGGAACCGGGGGAACACGAGCGGCGTTTGACAGGACGAACGCATGCGATTGCGCCTGAAAGGATTGTACCCTTCACATCGTGGTAGTACGGTGAAGCAGCACACAGTTCCGGCGTCGCTGGGAGGACAAACGCTGGCGAAAACCTGGTATACGCATGACGCGTGTGCACGTTCGATTGTCAGTGAGGACAAGGAGAAGATGAAGATGAAGCGAACAGGACGTCTCCGGTGGAGCGGGGCCATCGTCGCAGCATTTCTTGCACTCACCCCATTGCTGGGGATGGGAACGGTCGCCTCGGCTCAGAGCACGAGCGAGGCGGACAGCTTCCTGACCGACGCACAAGGGCTCACCAGTGGTCTCACGCCGGTCGTTGACCAGGATTCGTTCTCGATCACGCAGAGTGACACCAAGATTGCTGCCCAAAAGTTGAATACCGATCCAATCGAAAATTTCTACCTCGAATTCACGGTGGAAGCGCCACGCGACGGCGTGACTGATCCGTTCGATTTCGGAGTCTTCTTCCGTGATCTCGGCGCTGATTACTACGGGCTCGCCATTTCATCCGACGGTAATAATGGCCCTGCTTGGGGATTAGTGCTCGGCTCGTCGGATGCCGATCCGGTATCCGCCGACAAGGGTGATCTTTCCGCCGATGATTTTCCGACTGACAAGGGATCGACCTACGATGTCGTGGTTGCGGCAATCGGGAATGATGCCGCCTTCTCGGTCAACGGTACCGCAGTGGCGATGCTCGACATCTCCGACCAGCCCGATGCCGGCAATGTCTCGCTCGCGTCCGGCTTTTTCTCCAGCAGCTCCGTCGCCGGAGCAGACATATCGTTCTCCAACGTGACGCTTTACGATCTCAACGCGGATTCCACGGGGACACCCGCTGAGGCTTCGCCGTCGCCTGACAACGGCAACACCGATGGCCAGACGGAAGGACGCCCGACGGCGACCGCCGAGGCCGCGGCGAAACGAGACACCAACACCTGGAAACGAAACTCCAACGGCTGGCAGCGCTGGGTATGAAAGCCCTGACTTTGGCTATACCCTCACCTTCGACGACACCTGGACGATTGCCGATAAGAGCGAGAAAGACGGCAACGACTACGTCAGTCTTACGAACGGCACCAGCAACGTCCTGATCTTCGGCCAGGCCTATGCCGGCACCGCCCAGGCGTGCGTCGACTCCGACATCAAATTCTTCCAGGACACGACGAACGGCTATACCTTTGATGGCACTGCCACTGACAAGGATGGCAATGAGCTGAGCGGTGATCTTTCCTCCGGCGGCGCCTACGCCGTGCTCTGGGTAACCGACAAGAACGGCGACGCGCAAACGATCTACGTCGAGTGTCGCCCAATCGTCGATGGCGAATCGATGATGCTGATCGAGCAGTATGTCGCTGACGCCGATTACAACGACCAGATCGATGCTCGCAAGGCGCTGCTGGCCGGTCTCGTGCTGAGGCGGCGGCGCTGGCCCGGAGGCGACATCGACCCCTAAGGAAGATGTCACGCCGACGCCGAGCAACGCCGATGAGCTCGATGTGACGCTCGACGAGGTTCGTCGCTCGGGTGTCAGCGGCGACGCGGTGCTCACCCCGTCCGGCAGCACCCGCACAAAGGTCGTTGTGACCGTCGACGGCGCACCGGAAGGCGCGTTGGTCGTGCTGCAAGAGGGATCGTGCGACAGCCTTTCCGGCACGGCCGATCTCGATGCCGGCTCGGTTGACGCGAATGGTGAATCATCGGCTCGCGTGAAGGCGACGCTCGATGATCTTTCCGGCAACTACGCGCTGACGATCATTGACCCCGACACCGAGGACTACGACACTCCACTCGCCTGCGGCGACATCTAGACGCGGCATCATCGCAATACAAAACGAGCGCGCTCCGGTATCCTCGGATACCGGAGCGCGTTTCTGTCCGTTTGAGAGATGGAGCGCAATTCTCGATAGGAGTTGGGATCCAGTGAAAGTTGCATATATCTTTGCCACATCAGGACATAACGTCAGCTACAAGCTTGGAAAGATGATTCTTCCTCAACTTGAAGCCGGCACGCACGGCGTCGAAGTCGTCGGCATGTTCTTTTTCGACGACAACACCTACGCCCTCCGCGCGGGCGATCCGATCGGGGAGCGAGTCGCCAAGATCGCCAAAGAGCAGGGGATGCTCCTGATGCTGTGCGATCAGTGCGCGCTTGAGCGGGGCCTCGCCACCGGAGAAGTCGGGAATTGCGAACCATCCGGAACGGTTGAAGGGGTGCGCGTCGGCTGCTTCCCCGATCTCTACACGGCGCTCTCCGGCAACATGCCGGATCAGGTGATTACGCTTTAGACGAAGTTAAGAGTTGCGAATTATGAGTTGAGAGGACGAATTGCCTGGCGGCCATGACCAGGAGTCGGAGGCATCACTGTTACGCCTCAATCCGCGTGGTGGCATCATGGCCGGGTCGTGGCATCTCATTTCCCGGGGTTGAAACCCCGGGCTAACAAAAACGAAGTCCCGCTGGGACTGAGCTGGGTGGGCGACAGGCGTGCGTAGTCCGGAGGACTTGTCGCGTGTCAGTCGGGTGCTTTAGCTCCCGGCCATCGCAACTACGCAACCTGTACTCACAACTCCGTCCTACTTCGTTTCCTGGTCGCGGATGAAGGCGATGATGTCGTAGATCTGCTTGTCGGTGACGTTTGGCAGGGCGCCGGGGCCTCCGGTGGTTTTGTCGTGACCCGTACCGACTTTCAACAAGTTGTAGATCTGCGTGTCGGTCATCGCGACAGTTGGGCTGGTCGAGCCGACGAGCGCGCCGCCAACTCCTGTTCCGGTTGGGCTATGGCAGCGCTGGCACTGCACGGCGAAGGTTGTGCGGCCTAGCTGCACGCTGCCGAGTTGCGCGAGGTCTGTGGTGTCGCCCGCACTGTTCGGCGTAGCGCCGCCGGCGACTGCGGCCTGCTCAGTGGCGCGGCTGTTCGCCTGCTCGGTCGCTTCGACCTGATCCCCGGCGGACATCGTCGCGGTTGGCGTAATGCCAAGCGCGGCGTTGATCTCATCTTCGGAGGCGCGGCCACACGCCACCAGAATCATGGCCACCAGAAGAGCGCTCGCAAGGAAAAAAGCGCGATTGCGTCCGCGTAATGTCACGGTTGCCTCAATTCATTGCGCAATCGCGCGCTTCGCACAGCCCAAACGAGAAAATCGCCTTGCCGAAATAGGTTCGCGTGGGAGCGACGATACCAATCCGGCAATCCCGGCGTCAACAATTCGGCAGAGATGCCTTGACGGATTGGGCAGAATGCGACGGAGTTGTGAGGGAGTGTAGCTGGGTGGCGGGGTTTCGTTTTCCGGTGACGAAGTCGGGTGTTCGAGGACGAACCGGGCCTCGCCATGCGCCGGGCAGGGCAGAAGCCCAGCGCTCACAAGCCAAAGTACCCTTCGGGCATTGACCTGGATAGGAGACAGAACGGCAGAAAGAAACAACCCGTGCTCAGTGCGCTTTAGCTCCCGGCAATCGCAGCTCGGTCTCCATTTCTCTCCACTCCAAACTCTCAACTCCGTCTACGGCAACGAAAACGTCAGCTCGCCCATGATGTCGTTGATGAGGAGGCCGTTGGAGGTGGGGATGAAGTGGAAAAAGAAGGTTTTGGGTTCGGGGATGTTTGGGTAGGAGATGGTGACGTTGACGCCGAAGGTTCCGTCGGCGAACCGGCGGCCGCCTTCGATTTGCGTCACGGTGGCTTGCTGATCGGGTGTGGCGGGCATGGGGGTGGCGAGCGCGTCGTAGCGATCTTGGTCGAGCAATGGGCGCTCCCGGTTGAGCAGGCTCAGGAGATAGGCGTCGCTATAGAGTGCGTAGACGCGGAGTGGTTCACCGGCGTTAGCGCAATCGACGAACTGGTGGACGGCGTTGGTGACGGCGGTCCACTCCTCGGGCCGCAGTGGTTCGCCCATCATCGGGATGCCCGTTTGCGCCGCCTGACCGGCCACAGGCGTCGCCAGGAGCGCCGAAATCGACGCAAACGAGCGGGGAGCCACGGTGCAGCCATTTGGGACGGGAGTGGCGTCGCTGGCCAGTGCGGATGGCGATGAGATGAGGACGAGGAATGAGCAGGCCGCAGGAAGCAGACAGCAGACCGCACGAAATGCCTGATATCTCCGGAGATTTCTGTAGGGGAGGGTCTTGTGCCCTCCCGTGGTGGTGATGCCAGATTGGTTCCCGGAAACCCGGGCCGGCACAAGACCGGCCCCTACGGCGTCGTGATTGCGTGGATTGGGGAATTGGGGAAATCTATTCATCCGACCAATCGCCGAGTTCCGCCATGGCTGCGCCGACGCCGGCGCCGAACTGGATCGGGAAGCCATGATCGGCGAGCGAGCGCTCGACCATCGCCAGTTGCGCGGCGAGCACGGTTGGGTGCGCCTGGGCAGGACCCATGTGCGAGAGGCGGAAGAGCGATCCCTGCAGCACGCCGTAGCCGGGCGCGATCATGACGCCATATTTGTGTCGGAGTGTGTAGCGGAAGGCGGCTTCGTCCAGACCATCCGGGGTTTTCACGGCGGTGACGCAGGTGGCGGAGATCTCTTCGCGCACCGGCCAGAGCTCGAGTCCCATCGCCTTTGCTCCTTCGCGGCAGGCGTGGGCGATCATCTGATGACGATCGACAAAGCGCTCCATGCCGATTTCGAGCGTCTGGGTCAGCGTCGATTCGAGCGCGTACATCGTTGAAACCGACGGAGTGTAGGGAAAGCGATTGTTTTCGATCCAGCTCGTTTTCCAATCGAGAATCGAAAGGAAGCTCGCTCGCAGCGGATTGGGACGCTGCTCCATCGCCTGCCAGGCGGCGGGGCTGATCGTCATCAGTGAGAGACCGGGCACGCCGCCCAGGCATTTCTGCGGTCCGGCGATGGCGATATCGAGCCCCCATTCTTCCGGGCTGAGCAATTCCGCGCCGAGTCCGGAAACGGTGTCGACCATCGTCAGCACGCCGAACTCATGGCAGATGTTGCCGATCTCCTTGATCGGGTTATGCGTGCCGGATGGCGTTTCCGAGTGCACCATCGAGCAGTATTTGATGCCGGGATTCTGATTCAAGATCCGGCGCACCGACTCGGGATCGATCGCATCGTTGTAGGGAACGGCTAGTTCGATCGTCTCGCCGCCGAAGCGGGCGATAAAATCCTCAAACCACTTGCCAAAGACGCCGGAAACGAGATTGAGCACCTTATCGCCCGGTGAGATCAGGCTGGCGGCGGCGGCTTCGAGTCCGAGAATCGCTTCGCCCTGCATGATGACGACATCGTATTCAGTGCGGAAAACCTGCTTGAGCAGATCGCACGTATGGGCGAACAGCTCCTTGAACGAGGGATCGTAGTGATAGAGCACCGGTTTCGATTGATCGGCCAGGGTGCGCGGCAGCACATCGACCGGACCAGCCGCCAGATTGAGTCGTGGCCATAGCGTCGACATCGTCGATGATCCTCCTTGAGTGATGACGCGCGCGCATAACCGGGATCGTCAGGCGGCGTCCACTGACGCATCATCATACGCCGGGAAGTTACTGGCAACGCGCTGTGGGGATTTCACGGCACCTGGAGGTGCCGTGCTATGCATGACGAAGCCCTTCCAGGGCGGGTGGTGATGAACGCCCGATCGATAGGGAAACCCGTTTTCCCGAAGCTAGTGCTGGAAGCACTTCGTCCGGTCAGCCCGGCACTTCGATCGCGATACCCCCTCGCGGCCTGCTGCATGCGGTCTGCGGCCTGCCCTATTCGTTCACCTGATAGATCTTGAAGCCGTTGATGATGGCGACCATCTGGTAATTCTGCTGGACGGCAGCCCAGAAGGAAGCGCCGCCGTCGTGGAACGGGGCTGGCTCGCCGGTGTCGATGACGAACTCCGGGCGGTCGTCGCCGAGGACGATGGCGACCATCATCTGCTCGGTGTTCGGAATCGCGGCCATTTCCTGGGCGTACATGTACTTGAAGGCGGCGGGGCGGTCGGCGAGGTAGTAGAGCGCAGCCTGGTCGAAGGCCACCAGCATCGGCGCACCCGGCGTGCCGTGCGTTTGCAAGTATTTGGCGACATCTTCCTGCCGCTCATATCCCTGATTCGGATAGACCTCGTCGGTGATGGAACTGGCAAATACCCCGGATTTCAACACAGAAGGCGCCAGCAGCACGACTGAAATCGCGAGGATGAAGGCCCAGCGCCAGACTCCGCGAAGATGCTCCCCGGTATTGAGGAGCAATGGCGCGAGCAGGATGCAAAGGGGGGCGACGATCTGGATCGCGTAGTGATACCACCAATCGCCTCCCATGCTGATGCCAGCGATTGACGCCAGCACCCAGAGCCAGAGCAGCAAGCTAGCGGGATGGCGGCGCGCATAAAGGCGGATGCGGGTCAGCGGCGAGATCGCAGCGTCGGCGAACTGTGAGCCGCCGCTGATCGCCAAGAGACGTGGCTGCGAGGCGTGCGCCAGTCGCTGCACGCCCAGCGCGATCAGCGCCACGATCAACATCGGCGCCAAGCGCATGGACAGGCCGAAGGCGTCGTCGAGCTGGTTTCCCCAGCTGGTGGTGATCGAACTCTGATATTCAACCCGATACGTGAACGACGCGAAGACGAAATTATCCCAGCCGACCATCCAGCCATGAATCAGGGCTGGTGCGACACCAACGAGCACGCCGGTAATGATCCAGGCGGTGCGCTTGAACGCGACGCGGGCGCCCCCCTCGCCAGCAAGCCAGCAGAAGAACATCGCCATCGGAATCATCACAAATCCCGAGGGCTTGAGCAGGGTGGCGATCGATCCAAGCGCGCCGATCATCAGGAGATGATGCCAGCGCCAACCACGTTTCTGGGTACGGAGCAGAAGCCAGGCGACGATGGCGCAGGGAAGCGCGGTGAAGATCTCGGCATTAGCCGTGAAACCCTCGATCAGGGGCGACGAGGAGATGACGGCGAAGAGCAGCAGCGCGACGATGGCGGATCGGCGTCCGGCGTAATAACGCGCGACCGCGTAGACGGCAGGCATCGTGGCGACGACAAAGAGCCAGGCGCCAATCCGGAGATCAACGACTGACGAGCCGATGGTTCGCATGATCGCCGCGTAGACGACGAAGATGCCCTGGGGCCGGCTGACCCAAATATCGTCATAGAGCGTGCCCCGTCCCTCAAGCCACCGCCGCGCCACGTAGGCATAGCCGCCTTCATCCGAGATCATGCCGACCCGGAGATAAGGAATGCGAAGCAGGAGACTCAACACGATAGCGAGGAAAAACCAGGGCACGACTGACATCCACGTTGATTTCCGTGCCGCGCTATCGCTTTCGGGGCGGTGCAGGAGGCGTCGAGTCGCCAAAAAGCGTCACTCCGTCTGTTCACCGCGAGTGCGGCACAAATCGCCGCAACTCGACATCGAATAATAGCCCGTACGAACAACAAACGTTGGCGTCGCCTGTGCAAGCGTGGCACAAACCCAGTCACATCACGATGAAAAACCCGGCTCCCGATTCCGGGAACCGACGGTTGGGGGTGATTACCCTGCAGCGCCGCCGAGCAAACCTTGCAAAAGCAGCGGAGTCGTAGGTCGGTCGCTGCCATTTTCAGGTTCGAGCGAGATTGCCACACCGTCAAAGGTAACGACGTTCGCCGTGAGCGGGACCACTGCATCCCCCTGGGCGGTAACGGCAAAAGTCGGCCCGGCGACGGGGTCAGACCCGGTTTGGAGATACCAGATTTGATAGGTTTGCCCGGCAGGAGCGGAATTGAGTCCGCGCGCAACCAGCGCGCCGCGTTGATCGGGAAGCGAGAAAAAGAAGGTGCCTGAACCGGTCGGTGGACCATCCGCCGTCGGGGAAAGGGTGTAGGCGGTGGCGTTCGACTGCAGGCGAATCTGGGCGAGCTGGGTTGCCTGGGCATCGGCTTCGCCCTGGAGATCGTTGACGCGTCCCTGCAGGATCAACGCCCAGAGAAAGATGCCGACGCCCGCGATGGCCAGGATCAAGGCGGCGACCGCCGCAGGGGAGGCGCGAAGACCTGGCCGCTTCACCAGCGCCGCATCGGGTGAATCAGCGGGAGGCCGGTAGCCGGGGCGAATTCGCCCCGGTGGCCGGGAAGGGCGTGCGGTTGCGCCAGTCGCCTCATCATCCGTTTCCTCGTCGATCTCCACAGGTTCATCGTTCTCGGCCTCAGCGACATCCGGCGCTGCTTCGCCGGCGGGCGTGATCAGCGCTTCGCCTTCACCCTCCGGGAAGGTGATCGGCTCGCTATCCTCGGGCGCTGGTTTGATTGGCGTGGCGACGACCGTTTCTGTCGCCCTGGTGTTGTCCGGCGCTATCGGTGGTACAGGACGCGCCACCGGCAGCGTTTCGTGGGCGACATCCCGGAGCAGGTAGGGATAGGCGTCGGGAACGTCGACCGGCGCCGCGACCAGGGCATCAGGCAGGAAATCGACGGCCTTTCGCAGCGATTCGACTTCTTCCTGGCAGATCGCGCAGCCGGAAAGATGCTCTTCGAAGGCAATGCGCTCATCGGCATCGAGGGCATCGAGCACGTAGGCCGCGGCCAGATCGTGCTGGCTCAGCGTGACGGCGGAAATCGGCGGCATCCGGCCCGGGGCGGCAGTCGCCTCGGAAAGAATGACATCGTCTCCATCGATTTCAGGCAGCGGAGTCTGAGGCTGCTCCCCCGGAATCCGCGGATCGTCCGCTGGCATATCGCTTACTCCGCGTTGTCGGTCGCCGTCCCGGGTTCGGGAGGAGCGAGCGCGGTGCTGATCACGGTCATGGCATCTCGCAAGCGAAGCACCACGACCGGGACGGGCACTTTGAGTCGCCGGGCAAGCTCGACAACGGTCAGTCCATCTTGATAGGCGAGGGAGAGCGCTTCGCGCTGCTCTGCGGGGATGGCAAGCATAGCGCTGAGCACCGCCCGCTGGTCAATGGAAGCGCCCGGTACGAGATCACGAGTTGATCTGGCGTCGTGCAAACGGCCGCGCCGTCGATCGAGCGATGCCCGCCGGGTGACATTGATCCACCAGCGACCGGCGTTGGCGAAATCAGCGGGAGCGGCATCGCGCTGCTCGAGCACCATGCGGAGCGCATCCGAGGCGGCATCCTGCGCGGCTTCATCGTCTTCGAGAATGGCGCGAGCCAACCCGTAGGCGCGGGAGCCGTAAGACGTGATCAGGCGATCAGCCGCAGCGATTTCACCCGCCCGAAACGAGGGCGCAAAATCAACCTCCGGCGGCGAACTGGATGTGGATGGATCGGGGATGCCGATACGTCGCATTCCCATGCTCACGATCCACCCGTCGCACGCGTTTGCGCCCGATCGCGGGCGGAGCCTTCGCTTTTCCGAACCCGGTTGACGTCGGTGACGACGCCGTCAGCCGCGTAGCCATCGGCAACGCGGGCGGCAAACAGATGGGGGCCGCTTTCAATCGCGGAATAGCGACCGGTGGAGAAGGCCCGGCTGCGCGTGCCTGCCTGCTGCAGCTCGCACACCTGCCAATCCTGGCGGTTGGTGAGATCCCAGAATTCGACCGCATCGCTCGGATCAAAATCGGCTTTCGCCATTTCATCCGGATCGAAAAACCAATCGCACACGATGACGCTGCGATCAGGCGAGATCGGCGCGATCCGGTGAACCATCAAATAATCGGGGTGCATGCTCATCAGCAGATTTGGCCAGACGATAAAGTAATAAACCCGTTTGTGATCTTCCTCCGCCATCCCTGGCAACGCGGCGCGGCCATTGGTGTGCCCGTCGATCGAGAGGGTTTCATATTCCCCGACGACCGGCATCCACGATCCGCTCCAGCTGCCCGATGACGGGAGCCACTCACCCAAATTGTACGGGGTGATGCGATTAAGCTGCGGATGCACCCCCGGACAGTGATAGCACTCGGAGTAGTTTTCCACCAAAATCTTCCAGTTTGCCTTGACGTCGTATTCGATGCGCTGAGCGCGGGTGAGCCGGGCAAGATCGAACCGGGCGAAGAAGTCGGGCAAACTCCCGAGCGATTGCGCCAACGGTTCGGCATCGGCGGTGACGTTGAGAAAGATGAAACCCTGCCAGATAGCGAGCCGGGCCGGATTGAGCCCATATTCGATTGGATCGAAATTGACCAGCGTATCGGTATGCCGGGGGTTATGGAGTTTGCCGTCGAGATCGTAGATCCAGGCATGGTAGGGGCATTGGAAACGGACAAGCTGGCCCTGCGGCTCGGTGACGACGAGCGATCCCCGGTGGCGGCAGACGTTGAAAAAGGCGCGAATCTCGCCGTCGTTGCCCCGCACCACGATGATCGCCTCACCCGCCACCTCAGTCAGGAAGTACGACCCTTTTTCGGGAAGATCGATCTCCCGGCCGACGTAATGCCAGCCGCCGGCGAACCATTTTTCCCGCTCCCAGGCGAAGATTTCGGGATCGTGATAGACGACGGCGGGGAGAGTTGTGGCGCTGAGCGTTTGCGTGCGAACCGGCGCGATGTCGTTGGGATTGACCGGTGCGCGCGAAGCGACGGCGGTAGGGCGAGCGGGGCCATCGACCATGGGAATGACTCCAGCGGTGAGCGGGACCGTGCGACGAGCCAATCCACGCCAGACGACCGATTCAGGGTGGCTGAAGGATACCACTGGCGAGTTGTGAGAAGTGAGACGGGAGAAAGCGTAATCAGGTTGCCTGCGATCAGCCCTCACCCGGCGCTTACGCGCCACCCTCTCCCGCCTCGGGCGAGGGTACGACGCATCCCACGGGCTTCCCCTCTCCCGGCGCGGGAGAGGGGTTGGGGGTGAGGGCCGTCGTGCTCAGCCCTGGGAGAGGGCACGACGAATGCTCGCGTATCGGTGGTCAGCTTGCGGTCGAGCGGACGAACGTGCCCTGGCCGAAGCTGTCGAAGGCGTCAATGGTGACGGCGCTGGCCTGGCTGTTGAGATCGACCTTGAATGTGGCGGTGGCTTTGACCCCGGGGGCTTCCGGAACCACGTCAAAAACGAAGACGTCACGATCCCAATGGTCAAGGGGATAAACATGTGGGGCCGGGCCAATGGCGATACTCAGCGCGTCGCCGTCGATGGTGATCTGTAAGGGGCCAAAGTAGTCGTTCTCGTACTGTCCGGCATAGGCGTCAAGCGGAAGCGCGGGCTTCGCGTTCGCCGGTGGCGTGGCGAACTGCGCGATGATGTCGGGATACGCTCCGCAGTGAGGCCATTGAAGCGCTCGTTCCAGAATTCAAACCAGTCTCGAGATACGGCGCCCTGGTGGACAAGATCGAAAAAGCTGTAGGCGATCCCTTCGGGCAGACCGGTCGGGAAGGCGTTGGAGAGCACGACGATGCCGAGTTGTTCGGCTGGGAGGATCTGGACCATCGTTCTCGCCCCGACAGAGAATGCGCCGGCATGACCCACATAGATCCGGCCGCTTTCGTCGTAGCTCGGGACCCAGCCGAGGCCGTAGAAACCGGCGCGATGGGTATCGGCGTCGACGCCGCTCACGATTTGCGGGGTAAAGGTGTCCTGGAGCACAGCAGGGGCAATGTAGTCGGCTCCATCGACCGATCCATTTCCGAGCAGCATGCGCATCCATTGCGCCATATCAACGGCGTTCGAGCTGACGCCGCCGGCTGGCGATTGGGGATCGGGTTGCCGGTCCAATTGTTGGACCCATGCCCCATCGACCTGAATATGCAATTCCGCGTGATTCTCATGCGATACGAAATCGTCATATTTCGAGCTGGTGGATGTCATTCCAAGCGGACCATAGAGGCGCTGCTGGGCGAAGATCTTCCCATGTAACGCCAACTGCCTCGGCGGCGGCCTCAGCCCCGAGTGTCAATCCAAAATTGCTGTAGGAATAGGTCTGGCGAAACTTGCCGGTAAGGTTGAGGTAGCGCATCTGATGAATGATCGCGCTACGGTCGAATCCGAGCGATTCGAGATCGTCGCCTGCCGTGCCATACATCCCGGTGCGATGGCTGAAGCAATCGCGGAGCGTGACCTCGCGGGTGACCCAGGGATCGATCATTTCGAAGTCATCGAGATGCGTCACGACCTGATCGTCCCACGTCACCTCACCCGTGGTGACCAGCGTGGACACCGTCGTCGAGGCCAGACTCTTTGAAACCGAAGCGAGCTGGAACACCGTGTCCGAATCGACAGGATCAGCGGCATCGACGGAGCGAACGCCAAATCCCTTGGCGTAGACGACCTCGTCTTGAAAGACGATCGCGACGGAAAGTCCGGGAACGCCGGAGTCAGCCAGGGCGCCGGTGATCAGCGATTCCAGTTGATCGATTGCCGCCGCAACTGTTTCGGCGGTGGCGACCGCGGGGCCGGCGACGGGGGTCGCCTGGGCCAGAGACGAATCCGCATGCCGTGCCAGCACGCCGGCCGCGGCAACGCCGCCGATTCCCTTTGCCAACGTCCGGCGCGATATGTGCTGATTCTTATACGAGGAATCCATCGCATCGCCTTTGCATGAGAGACGCCAACTTCCCGACGCCCAATGGCGACAGGTTCCACACATCCTCTTTGACCGATCTCCACTTTACCGGAGTGCGCGGGCTGCATGATTCCGTACTTGTACGCAATCGAGCGGAACGGGAGTACTTAAGACGGAGAAGTGAGAAGGCGTAGTCGGATTGAGATCGCCGGGAGCTGAAGTGCCCAGCGGACATGCGACGACGAGTCCTGCGGACTGAGGACGTGATCTTCACCCCTCATAAGGGGCCACCCTCTCCCAATGCTGGGAGAGGGTACGAATGTCTCGATATATCCGCACATTCTGTCGCGATCAGCTCAGACCATATTCGGCGATGTCGGCGATGACCTGATCGCGGAGTTGATCGAACAGGGGGGAGCCTCCGAGGTTTCCGAGCATGACCAGGGAGACGCCCAGGTCGGGGAGCCAGACCATGTAGGAACTGAACCCGGCGCTTTCGCCGTCCATCGCCAGCACGGCTCCGGCAGGAGAATCAAATCGATAGATGCCAACTCCCAGTTGGAATCCGGGCTTTTCTGAGATGAAGCTAAACATTTCCTCAAACGATTCCGGGGAGAGCAGGGAGCCGGTGAAGACGGCGTCTGAGAATGTCGCGAGGTCGTCGAGCGTGGAAACCATGCCGCCTGCCGTCCAGGCCCAGGATGCGTTTGAGGCGGTGAGGTTGACCAGATCGCCATCAAGCGACTGATACCCGTCGACGGTGCCGGTGATGATCGGGACGTCCTGCGGCAACGAGGTTTCAGTCAGCTTCAACGGAGTCAGAATCCGCTTCTGGAGTTCATCGGCAAATCGGTTTCCGGTTGCTGCCTCTACGATCAAACCGATCAGGACGTAGTTGGTGTTGGAGTAGTGGGACGCGCTGCCCGGCTCGTTGTAGGGAGCGTGATTTTCCGCTCCCGCATACGTGAGCAACTCCAGGGGCGTCCAGATTCTCGTCCAATCGGCGTTCTCGCCAAGAAAGGCATCGTTGATGAACGGGCTTTCGTCGTCGAAATAGTCGTAGATGCCGCTTGTATGGTTCAGCAACTGGCGAAGCGTGATCGTATCGGTGTTCGGGATGTCCAGCACTTCGGGAGCCGAAAGCCACTTCGTGACGGTGTCATCGAGCGAGAGCACGCCTTCATCGACCAGTTGCAAGAACGACGATCGCGGTGAAGGTTTTGGTAATGCTGTAGATACGGAATCGATCGCTGACGGAGATCGGCGTCGATTGCTCCATGCTCGCCAGCCCGGCGGATGCGTAGACCGGTTCCTGTCCTTCAACCTGGGCTCGCAGGACAACGCCCGGAATGCCGGATTCAACGGCTGAGTTAAGCAGCGCGGTGAGGCGATCGGCTGCGCCGGGCGCGGCGGCGATCGGTGTCGAGAGCGAGCGGGCGAGCGCGGAATCGAAGCGCATGAGCGAGGCGGCGAGCAGCAAGCCGGGGGCAATCGCGAGGGTGGCGCGGCGAGAAACGATGCGGTCCATGGGGTCCTCCGTGACGAAGCGAGATTGCATGCCTGACAGCGCATCAAACATGACCCGATCATCGACGAGGAAGGTTTGGAGTACATCCGGAGAATTACTGCATGAGATTACGCCATTCCATGCGCGAGGGAAATTGCGCTACCTAGGTAGGTCACCCGGCGCTGCATCAGGACCGAGACCCATCCGGGATGCGACGGTAACGGCGGCGGTGCGTGTGTTCACGTCGAGCTTGGCGAAGAGCCGGGAGAGGTGGCTTTGCACCGTGCGCGGGCTGATGAAGAGCGCATCCGCAATCTCGCGGTCGGTCATTCCCTCGATGAGGTAGCCGAGCACGTCGCGTTCGCGAGGCGTCAAATCGAACGCGGCAGCGGTTGGTTGCTCTCGCTGAGCTGGTTGTGGTGCGGCGTTGAGCAATTGCGCGACGACTTCGTCGAGCGGCAAGCCTGATCCTGTCTCGAATGCCGCATCGAACCGAGAAGCGCCGAGTGCTTGCCTGGCGGATTCCATTGAGCGCTCGTGAAGCTGGCGTTCCGGGAGCTGGAGTTTGCTGCCGATTTCGTCGCGGAGATGCTGCGCGGCCCCATAACGCGTCGCCGCCAGTTGATGATCGCCCAGCGCCGCATCGATCGTCGCCGCATTTGTCAGCGTCGAGGCGACTTCCTCAAGCGACTGTGCTTTCCAGAAGATCGCGAGACTTTCGCGGATCAGCTCAAGCGCCCGCTCCGGTTCTCCGCCTTCAAGCGCTCCGAGGGCGAGATAGCTCGTTGCGTTCGCGATACCCCAATCATCGTGAATGGCTTGATGAATCGCGAGCGCTTCTTCCCATCGGGCGATCGCGCCGGGGAGATCGCCCTGCCCCCACGCCACAACGCCAAGATGCGCGTAGGTCAGCCCGATCAGGAACGGGGGAAGCAACGACGGGTTTGTCTCGTGCAACCGGATGCCCTCGGCAAAGAACGCTGAGGCGGCATCGTACTCGCCGGCGTCTTCAGCCATGACTCCAAGCAGACCGACCGCAAATGCGGCCCCGACGACGTCCCCGGTTTCATGGGAGAGCACGATGCATTCCTGCACTCGCTCATGTGCGTGCGTTTCGTCGCCCAGGCGATGGGCGAGTATTCCCGCGCCAAGCAGGCTGCGCGAACGGGCGCTGGTATGCTCCGCGCCCGTTCCAGCCAGCGCCTGCTCCAGCCAGCTCCGTCCTTCGACGAATTGACCGCGGACATACCAGAACCAGAAAAGCGCCGCGGTCAGCTCAAGTGCCGCCGCAGGATCATGATCGAGCGACCAGCCGAGCGCGGCCCGCAAGTTGTCCTGTTCGGCGGAGAGGAGATCGAGCCAGGCGATTTGATCGCCGCCACCATAGATCGCGGGTTCCGCCTGTTTCGCCAGGGCGATGAAATAGGCGGTGAATCGCGATTGCGCAGTCGCCAGCTCGCCCGATGTCGCGAGTTGCTCCAGCCCGAATTCGCGAATCGTTTCGAGCATGACGAAGCGCGGCTCGTCCCCGGATTGAATCGGCCGCTGGATCATGCTCTTGGCCACAAGCGACGCGATGCCGGTGAGCAACGCATCAGCATCAGCTGGCGCTGCAACGGCGCTTGCGGCCGCGATGGTGCTTCCACCGGCGAACAGCGCCAACAGGCGAAAGAGACGCTGCTCCTCCTCATCGAGCAGTTCGTAGCTCCAGTCGATGGCGTCGCGCATGGTGCGCTGGCGAGTGGGGGCATCGCGCGGACCACCGGTCAGCAGAGGCAAGCGATGCGCCAGTCGATCGAGCAGCGCCAGGGGAGGCAACAGCGCGATCCGCGCTGCCGCCAGCTCGATCGCCAGGGGAAGCCCATCAAGCCGCGCGCAAATCGCGGCGATCGTGGCACGATTTTCTGGCGTGAGCGTGAAGGAGGCATCGACGGCGCGAGCGCGCTCACGAAAGAGTTCGACGGCGTCATTTTGATCAATGTGCTCTGGTGTGATGAACGGCAGCACTGGAACCTGCCACTCGCCGGAGAGACCGAGCGCTTCCCGGCTCGTCACCAACATCTTGAGCAACGGGCAGGCGCGGAGGAGATCAGAAACAACCAATTCGCTTCCGGCGAGATGCTCGAAGTTGTCGAGCACGAGCAGCAAGCGTCGCTCGCGGAGAAAACTGGCGATTCGCGCGAAAAGCTCGACCTGAGCGCCGCCGCGAACACCAAGCGCATCGGCGATTGCGGGGAGGAACAGCCGGGACTCGGCGATGGGAGCGAGCAGCACGAAGCAGACATCGTTCGCAATCGCGCCGCCGATCTGTCCGGCAACTTCAGCAGCCAGGCGCGTTTTCCCCACGCCGCCAGGACCGGTGAGCGTGAGGAGGCGAGTGGACTCTTCCCCAAGCAACTGCACGATCGAAGCAATTTCGCTCGCTCGTCCAACAAACGAGGTCAGAGCAACGGGAGGGCGCGCGAATTCGCCGCCATGGTCATGAAACGGAACCAGCGAGACAAAAGGAAGCGGATTGTGATCGACGGAGACCTTATCCGACAGCGGTTTGCTCCTTTGCGGTGAGTTGTGAGCGAAGCGTAACCGAATTTCGACGTGCCATTACCCGGAGAGGCGTAATCGGGGTGCGGTGTTCCAGTTTCCCGGGGTTGAAACCCCGGGCTAAGCAAAACGAAGTCCCTCTGGAACTGAACTCGGTGAGAGAACTGGCCGATATATCAGAGTGATTCCGGGCTCAGTGCCTTTCAGGCACTGAGCCCTGTCAGCTCGGTACTTCGGTTCCGGGCACGTTGAAAGCGTGATCGCTATACCGAACCTGCTGCCTGTCCATCCCGGCATTTACCCGTCGGCGAGATTCGTCTTCCGGTAGGCGTCGTAGATCGCTTTGGTGAAGGGGGCGGCGTAGGTGACGCCTTCGCCTTTGTTTTCGGCCATGACGATGGTGGTGATGGTCGCGGTCTGGCCATATGGTCCGAACGAGGCGAACCAGGAGTGCGGGGTGGCGTTCTGATCGAGATCATTCTGGGCGGTGCCGGTTTTGCCGGCGATGGGATAATCGTAGCCGCCGAAGACCTTCACCGAACCAGCGCCGAATGTGTTGCTGGTCTGATCGCGCATCGCCGATTGAATTTCCTTCACCTGATCGGACGAAAGCGGCAAGGTCGAACGCTCGACGCGCTTACCGACGCGGGTGCGCTTGCCGGTGGACGCCTTTTGCGTGTACTTGACGATGTAGGGCTGGAGCACATGCCCCCCATTAGCGATCGCGGCGTAGGCGACGGCCATCTGCAACGGCGTGGCGAGCAGGTAGCCCTGGCCGATAGAGAGGTTGATGCTGTCGCCCGTCGCCCAGAAGTCGCCGACCGTTTCCTGCTTCCACTCCGGGGTCGGCACGGTGCCGGACACTTCGTAGTAGTAGGGAATGCCGGTGGGGGAACCGAGGCCGTAGGCTTTGGCCATTTCGGGCAGGAGTTCGTTGTCTTTCTGATCGAGCGCGTAACCGACCTGATAAAAGATGGTGTTGCAGGAGGTGACAAGCGCATTGTGCAGCGTCATCTGCCCCTGCGCGCCGACGCCTTCGTCAACGGTCCAGTCGCGGAAGACGGAATCGGTGCCGGGAATGCTCCAGGTGGCGGGACAATCGAACTGGGTGTCGCCGGTCATGCCGAGATCGGCCATGCCGGCGGACATGGTGATCACCTTGAAGATCGAGCCGGTCGGATAGGTGGCTTCGGCGGCGCGATTGAACAGCGGGCGCTGGGTGTCGTCATTGATGTACGCCCAATCAGCGTCGTTGAAGCCGAGCACAAACCAGTTCGGATCGTAGGACGGGTGGCTGACGAGCGCCAGCACCTCACCGTTGCGCGGATCGAGCACGACCGCGCTTCCTTTATCGACATCGAGCGCTTTATCGACCGCTTTTTGCAGATCGATATCGACCGTGAGAATCACATTTTCGCCCGGAACGGAATCGCGCTGGGCGATCACCTCTTTTTCAACCCGGGCCGTGCAATCGACGATCCGCAGCACGCCGCCTGGCTTACCGGCGAGGATGTCGTTCGCGGCGGCTTCGACACCGGCGCGGCCAACCATTGAATCGGGTTGCACGACATGCGTTTTGTCACCGGCGATATCGTCCGCGGTCGCGGTGGTGACGTAGCCGGTGATGTGGGCCGCTGCTTTGCCAAGGGGATAGACGCGCGAGACCGAGCTGCGCACGACGACGCCGCCGATTCCCTGCAGACTGGAGAGCGTTTTTGAATCCATCTCCTCCGGGAAATCCTTGATGGGAATGAACCAATCGGCCGGTTTGTCCGCGTATTTTGCCTGAATTTCGTCGGCCGACATGTTGAGCAGCGAGCTGAGCGTATCCAGGAGCCTGGCCTCATCATTGATCTGGCCGGGGATGACGCCGACCTGGCTCACTTTGCCATCGTAGGCGAGCGGATTCTGATTGCGGTCGAGAATCGAGCCGCGCTCGGTCGCATCCGGTTTGTACTCAATGCAGTTGTTGCCGAGATTGTTGAAGATGAGCGAGGGGGTCCAGGCGATGCGCCAACCGCCGGCGTCATTCACGAGCGGTAACGTATCTGTTTGCTGAATCGTGCCAACCCATTGCGATTCAAGCGTGACCGAAATCGGCACCTCACCGGCGAGCGACATCTGATCGCCTGCGCTCGCTTTGACCGATATCAGCCCTGCTTCATTTGCGATTCCCTTATACCGGTCGATGAAATCCTGGCGGGGCACCGTCGCCTGCGTGCTGGCGGAGAGCAAGTCGTACAAACCATCGTAATCACCGGCGCTCCAGAGCGCAGCGTACTGACGGGCGATGGCGACCGGATCGCTCTGGTCGACGCTTCCGGCAGCCTGGGGAGAGGCGACCGCAGAGCCATCGGTTACCTGGGCCACGCTGTTCGAGCCCGGAGCGGGATCGTCTGCGACGGCGGGTTGGGTGGGATCACCAGACGGCGAATCATTTTTGGTAATTGAGGCAATGTGGTCATGGGCGCTATCGTAGAGATCGGAGGGCGATTGCCGGCCACTCACGATTGCTCCGCCAAGCATGGCGACCGCGCCAAGCACAATGACCAGCAAAACCCAGGGCCAACGGGCACGGCGGCGTTGATGTGAGGAGTACGGGGAATAATGGCGGGCCACGAGGGGCGAGCCTTTCTCGCCAGCAATCACAAGCATGTTCAGCGCGGATCGCCGGGCGGGCACTCAGGGTCGGGAACCTTGTGCAAGCGAAGATTAAGTTGAGATCAACGGGAACAGCGCTTTCATCTCCGCCGCGGGACGATAGGTCTCTATGCTGACATCAGCGTACGTACACGTCAAGCATGTTCGTACTTTTCTGGATGTGATGCGCGAAAACACCAGCTCTTATCGTCAACGAACCGTATCGGCATCTGGTTTCGTTCTTCTGTCGTCCGTTATCATCGACAAAGCGAAGGTCAGTCTCCTCTATATGGAAATGGGATCGTCGCGCCGAAGTTCGCCAAGAGGGGAGTCCCCCGGCCACCGTGGTCATTTTCCCAATCATTTCTACGCTGATCAGCGCACTTTGCGCTATTGTGATCGCCCAGGATGCGAAGCGCAAACCACGCCCCGATAAAATGGCATGGTTTGTGGCGTTCGCGCTCTTCGCGATTGCCTCGCTGTGCGAGGTGATCGGCTCGATAAGCGAGTGGACGCCGTTCCTGGTGCGCACCTATTACCTGACCGGCGCGGTGCTGGTGGTCGGCTACCTGGCGCTGGGCGAACTTTACCTGCTTGCAAACAAGAAAATCGCTCGGGTCGCGCCGGGGGTGACGATTCTCGTTACCGCGTTCGCGGCGGCGCTCGTCTTCAATTCCCCGGTTGATTCGTCGAAACTCGCCGATGAGGGATGGGAAGCGCTCGAGCGCAGCACACTCCTGACGATCACCACCGTCACGATCAACGCGGGCGGCACGCTGGTGATCGTAGGTGGGTTGCTCTATTCAGCCTGGAAGTTCAAGCGAGCCGGGCTGTTCCGCAACCGGATGATCGGCTGCGTGCTGATCGCCATCGGCACGCTGATCGTGGCAATGGGCGGCACGGCGACCCGGCTCGGCCAACGCGAATATTTATACGTCGCGATGTCAATCGGGGTGGCGACCATCTTCGCGGGGTATCTCTGGACCCGCCGCCCGGAAGGCGCGCCGCTGTTCGAGCGCACACACCGTCCAAAGCCAGCCGGTGCTTCCCCGAGATTTACCGCATCAAGGTCGTTGCCGGTTGTTTCGACTGCAGGCGATCCCGCGATTGCCTATCTTGAATCGCTGCTCATGCTAGATGACGCCGAGATCGAGGCGCGTTGCACCGAGTGGAGCGTGCCGCGATCCAGTTCGCCGATCTTCAGCCGGGGCGATGCGATTCTTGCCTGGCAGATGCGGCAGCGCCTGAGCGCCAGTGGTCAAACACGCTTTGATGAGTTGAGCGTCCCGGCGCGTCGACAACTGGCCGATCTTCATCACCTGGTGCTGACTGCTCCGGCGCCGGTGAACGAATCGGCGGAAATACTGTTCCGGAATTAGGATCGGTCACCGGTCACACGAAGCTTGCGACTTTTGTTGTCAATCACATCAGGCTCGCCCGGGGAAGGTGAGGCGCCGACCGATTGGAACCGCACAGAACCGTGGTGTGCGCGGTTATCCAGCCTGCTGGCTGTACTCGTCGTCGGTGACATGGACTCCCCAGTCAACGCTCTTCCCGGCCTCGTCCACTTGCAGCAACGCCAGATGGGTCATGAAGCGGTCGGGGGCCGCGCCGTGCCAGTGCTCCTCGCTCGGCTCGAAGAAGACGCGGTCGCCGGGAAATATCGTCTCGACCGGCCCACCCCGGCGCTGGCAGCGGCCGACGCCTTCGGTGACGAAGATCGTCTGGCCATTCGGATGGGTGTGCCACGCCGTCCGCGCGCCCGGCGTGAAGTGAACGCTGTTCGCGCTCAACTGCGACGATCCAGTGGGTGATGCAACCGCGTCCACATAGACCGCACCGGTAAACCATTCGCCCGGTCCGCCCCTCGTTTCAATGGAATTTCTGGTGATCTGCATGTCATCCTCCGAGTTTCCTCATCGCATCCTAGAGTCCGGTCATGCGCTCGAGCGCATCAGGGTAACGCGCGCCGTGGATCTCGACCGCCGAAGAGGCTGTCTCGATCTCTCGCAAGTCATCGTCCGTCAGCCATCGTAGGCGATCCGGTAGAGCACGCCTGCGGTATCGTCGGAGACGATCAGACTGCCATCGGGAGCAACCACGACACCGGCGGGGCGACCCCAACGATCGCCGTTCTCGTCCTGCCATCCCGTAGCGAAGTCCGTGACGGCGGTCGGGGCGCCGTCCTCGAAGGTGATGTACATCAATTTCGGTTCCGCCGGTGGCTGCCGGTTCCACGAACCGTGCTGCACGACGAAAATTCCGCCCTGATACGCCTCGGGGAACTGATCACCGGTCGAGAAGGTTAATCCGAGCGGAGCGGAGTGCGCCTGGATGCCGATTGTCGGCGGGGTGATCCCAGAGCAATCGGCGCCCTCTTCTTGCGGGGTAGCGTCCGGCGGTTGGCAATCGGGCCAGCCGTAGTTCGCGCCCTCGGTGACGATCGTCACGAGATCTGGCGGTACCTCGTTCCCCTGGTTGTCGCGCTCATTGACCGTGGCCCAAAGCGTGTTCGTGCCCGGCTCGAAGGCGAGACCGACCGCATTCCGCAGTCCCCAGGCGAATCGCTGACCATCAGACCCGTCGGCGTTGTAGCGCATAACGGTCGCCCGGCGATCATCGTCCTCATTGCAGATATTGCAGGACGAACCGATGGCAACGTAAAGCATGCCGTCTTCACCAAACGCGACGGTTCGCGTCTGATGTCCTCCGGTCGGCAAATCAGGAACAACCACTTCGCCGTCGCCGACTTCGCCGCCGTCGCCATAAGTGAAGCGCGTTATCTGACTCTCTTCGCCGACATAGAGGTAGGTCGTTCCCTCAACATCGAAGAAGGCCAGGCTGGATGGAGCATCCAGATCGGCAATCAGCGGTTCCGGCGTCTCTCCGCTCGAATCAATCGCTTGTTTCGGCATTTGGTCCATAGCGATAGACCGCTCCAGCGGCTTGATCTGCCACCAACAAACTCCCGTCACGGTCGAAAACCATGAATCGAGGGGCGGAAAGACCACTGGCAATGACGGTCACCGTGAACCCTTCCGGAACCATCAAACTCGATCCCGGCGACTGCGCGTCTCCAGCCGCGCCCACCGCCGCTTGAACCAGATTCGGGTTTGCCGCCGCATCGTTATTGACGATCAGTGCGGCGGTCTCTTGCGCCGTCACCTGGCGAACGCCGCTACTCACACATCGGCATCAGGACCATCGCCGCAATCAGCAGCGACGGCCCACTCCACCACTTCCTACCCATCTGTATCCTCCTTTCCCATATTGGTCTCTGCGACGTTCATCCTGGTGAACGACGATCAGGTCGATCGCGGCATGAGCCTGATCGTCACGGCCTCGACCGCGGGGCCAACGACGGTGCCCACGATTTTCGGACCGTATCGGTCGTACTTGGCGTGGTATGCCGCGTCGAGGGCGGCATGCACGCCGGGAGCGGCGTCGGCGAAGGTCACATCTCGCTCCAAACCACCGGCGCGAATGCGACCGATGCCGCTGGCCTTCGCACGCCGGTACCAGGGGTTGTCCGGCCCGTAGGCGGAGCGGACGTAGAGATCGTCGCCAGCCCGCACGACCCACATCGTGACGTAGGGACGCAGCGTGCCGTCCGGGCGTGTCGACGCCAGTTCCAGCTCCTCTGCGTTGCCAAATCGTGGCTCGCTCGTGCCCAACCTCAAGATCAGTCCGCCTGCCGTAGTATAGTTCTCGCCGGCCCGCGAGAGTACAAGCAAAACCCTGATCCCGGTCGGAGTGGATTGAGTTCCTCGCTCGTCCAGTCAGCCATTGAATACGTCCTTTCCTTTCAAAATCCGATCAGCACCTTGATCGCCTGCGCGGTCGTTCATCGCTCGGTAGCCGTCCGGCGTCTCGTCGAGCCGGATGACCCGATCAAAGACCCGGCCGGGTTCAATCGTGCCGTCGAGCACATCCGGCAGCAGCTCTTCGATATAGGCGCGGGCGGGGGCGACGCCGCCGCTGATCGTGATGTTCCTGAAGAGGGTGGACACCGCCTCCGGGATTGAGTCTTCCTGCGGCACGCCGACGCGGCCGACCGCGCCGCCCGGCCGGGCGATGCGAGCGCCGTGACGCGTCGACTCGCCGTGGCCGACGCATTCGAGCACCGCATGAGCGCCGAAGCCGCCAGTGAGCTCGCGCACCCGCTCGACTGCTTCCTCACCGCGCTCCGCTGACGATGTCGGTCGCGCCGAATGCTCGCCCGAGCGCGATCCGGTCGGGATGACTCCCGAGGAGGATGATCTGCTCAGCGCCGAGGCGCTTGCCGCAATCACGCCGCAGAGACCGACCGCGCCATCACCGACGACGGCCGCCATCTTGCCGGGACTGACTCTGCGCGCTCACTGCCGCATGGTGGCCGGTCGCCATCACGTCGGTCAGCGTGAGCAGCGACGGCATCAGCGCGTCATCCCTCCCGACCGGCAGCACCACGAGTGTGCCGTCTGCCTGAGGAACGCGGACTGCCTCGCCCTGGCCGCCATCGACATTGCCCGAGCCATATCGACCGCCGTGGAGGCAGGAGCTGTGCAGCCCTTCGCGGCAGAAAACGCAGATGCCGTCCGAGTAGAGGAAGGGCGCGACGACGACATCGCCGGTTTTCACGGTGCGAACCGCAGAGCCTACGGCCTCGACAACGCCGATGAACTCGTGGCCCATGCGGCGGCCGGTTTCATCGGGCGCCATCGATTTGTATGGCCACAGGTCGCTGCCGCAGATCGCCGCGCGGGTGACGACGACAAGGGCATCGGTCGGTTCGATGAGGTGAGCGTCGGGAACATGTTCGATCCGGACATCGCCGGCGCCATGCATGACGGTTGCAAGCACAATGATTACTCCTGAATAATCGTCCAATCAGATCATCGGGTTTGGATCCTTTGATCAAATCAACTAACCCAATCTTATGGGAGTTTCGATGCCGGGTGTTAGAATGATTCACCAGAATAGTTGGACGATTCTGCAATACCTGTGAAGGCCCGCAGGAATCGAGCTTCTGATGTGAGGATGCATTTAATGGACCATCACGCCGCAACACACGACGTACAGCGGATGCAGGCAAGCCGCGATGAACTGGCCGAGCGGATCGCACATGCGGTTCGCGAAGACGGCACGATCGAGCTGTTGGAGGGCGTGCGGCTCCGCCGGGCATCCTCGCCCACGGAGTTGGGGCATGGCGAAACGGCCTGCGCCTTCTGCGTGATCGCGCAAGGCAGCAAGGAAATCCTGTTGGGGGACCGTAACTACCGATACAACCCGGCGCACTACCTGATCGCCACCGCCGTGCTGCCGGTAGCCAGCCGGATCACCGAAGCCTCGACGGAACAGCCATTCTTGAACCTGCTACTCCGGCTCGACCCCACGCTTGTCGGCTCGGTGATGGTTGAGGCCGGGTATCCGGCCCAGCGGGGGCATGCCGCCGTCACGGCGCTCGATGTGAGCCCGCTCGATGCGGATTTGCTGGATGCCGTGGTTCGGCTGGTCCGGCTGCTCGACAGTCCGGCCGACGCGCGCGTGCTGGCGCCGCTCGTGAAGCGGGAAATCATCTACCGGCTCCTGGCGAGCGAACAGGGCAGCAGGCTTCGGCAACTTGCCGCCCTGGATGTGCCAACTCAACCTATTGCCAAGGCCGTGGTTCGACTCAGGAAGGAATTCGATCAACCACTCCGGATCGAGGATCTCGCGCGCGACCTCGGCATGAGCGTTTCGGGTTTCCATCACCACTTCAAGGCGGTCACCGCCATGAGCCCGCTGCAGTTTCAGAAACAGCTGCGCCTGCAGGAGGCTCGCCGCCTGATGCTGGGGGAGGATCTCGACGCGACCAGCGCGGGATTCCGGGTGGGATACGACGATGCCTCGCATTTCTCCCGCGAGTACAAGCGGCTCTTCGGCGCGCCGCCGATGCGCGATGTCGAACGGCTCCGGGGAGTCAGCACGGAAACCGCCGGGCTTTGAGCCCTCACCCGCCCCTAAAGGACCACCCTCTCCCAAAGCTGGGAGAGGGTGGCTGGGAGTGAGGGAATTTGCTACCGGGCCCGCAGGTTTGACTTGACGGCGGGGTTGACGATGCGAGGGCTCCAGCCGGTTGAGATCCAGTCGCCGATGGTGTCGCACATTTCGACGCGGAGCAGATGCAGGCTTTCAATTGATGTCGCGGCCAGGTGTGGGGTGAGTACGACGTTCGGCAACTGGCGGAGCGGGCTGTCGAGGGGGAGCGGTTCTTCCTCGAAGACGTCGAGCCCGGCGGCGGCGATGTGGCCTGATTCGAGGGCGGCGATCAGCGCTGCCTGATCGATGACGGAACCCCGGCTGGTGTTGACGATCAGCGAGCCGGGTTTCAGCTTCGCCAGCGCGCCGGCATCAATCAGCGCCCTGGTGCCGGCGTTGAGGGGGACGTGAGTCGTCAGATAGTCGGCCTGGGCGAGCACCTCATCGAACGACATCGGCTCGACGCCGCGCTCGCGAAGTGATTCAGCGGGGCGATATTCATCGTACCCGACGACGCGCAAGCCCAATCCCTGGGCGCGCTCGGCGACCTTCAGCCCGATCGCGCCGCAGCCGATGATGCCGAGGGTGCGGCCTTTGATCCGGTGGATCGTGCCTGGAGGCGCAGTCCAGCCACCGGCGCGGATGTTCTCGTGCGCCCAGACGATCCGGCGCGAGATCGCCATCAGGAGGGCGATGGTGTGCTCGGCGACTTCTTCACCGCAATAGGTGGGCGCATTGGCGACGGCGATGCCGCGAGCCGCGGCTGCATCGGCGTCGATCATGTCGTAGCCGACACCCCAGCGAACGATCAGCCGGAGCTTCGGCAGCGCGTCCATCACCGCCGGGGTGACGATCCCCAGCCAGGAAACGAGCAGGATTTCGGCATCACCGGCCTGCTCGATGACATCGGCTTCCGTCTGGCAACTCCCGAGGGTGAGCTTGCCGCCAAGCGAGGCAATGCGTTCTTCCTCGAAGTCATAGGGCGCAAACAGAGAAACGGGATCAACCTGAAAGACCTGAACCGTCACGATGACTCCTTTGGATTTCTGATTGCAAACGGACGATGACACAGCTTGCGCGTACTTACGATTCCGGATAGGTCAGCAGCACGGTGGGCGGGCGCTCAGCCGATTGGAGCAGGGCGTAGGCTTCGGGCGCGTCTTCGATCGGAATGCGCACCGGCGCGAGCGAATCGACATCGACGCGTCCCTCGGCGATCAAGCGCAGGAATGAAGACATGTTGCGATTTTCCGCCCAGCGGACATAGCCAATGGGGTAGTCGATGTGCCCTTCCTCATAGACCCCATCGTAGCGACCGGGTCCGTAGGCGATAGCGGGATAGAAGGAGGCATTGCGGATGTACATCCGCTCGCGGGAGATATTCATGCCGAATGCGCCGAGCCCGACGACGGAACCGCGATGCCGGCAGAGGTCGAACGCATGATTGAGCGGCTCGCTCGACTCAGTGAAGACGGTCAGGATGACGGAGTCAGCTCCGAAGCCATCGGTGGCGTCCATCACGGCGTCAGTCGTGCCGGCGTCGCGCGGATCGAGCGTCGCTATCGCGCCGAATCCCTGCGCCTGCTGAAAGCGACGATCGTCGATATCGATGCCGATGGTGTAGATCCCGGCGACACGGGCGATCTGGACCGAAAGCAGTCCCAGCAGTCCAAGACCATAGACGACGACGGTTTCGCCGAAGAGGCAGCCGGTGCGGCGCAGCGCGTTGGTGGCGATGGTGCCAAGGGTGACGAACGCCGCCTGATCGAGCCGGACGCCCTCGGGCACCTTGGTGACCAGATTGCGGGGCACGGCGACCCGTTCGGCATGGTGCGCGGCCTGATCGCCCGAGCAGGCAACCAGATCGCCGACGGCGATATCGGTGACGTTCGGGGAAACCGCGAGCACGCGGCCGGCCAACCCGTACCCGAGATGGGCGCGGTCCGGTCCTTCGGTGCGCGGCGAATCGCCATCCCAGCGCACGCCATGACTGCGGAGTTTCGGCCGGGAAAGGCGATGCGATTTGAAGACGTCATCATCGGGGATGCCGGGCGCCGTGCTGCGAATGATGCCCGATTCGGTTCCAGCGCTGATCGCCGAAAAAACGGGGGCGACGAGAATTTCCCCCGAACGAAGCTCCGGTTCGGCCACGTCGAGCACGACCGGCTTGCCGCCAACGGCAAAGACCCGTTTCATGTATTGCCTCCATACGAAGTAGAGAGTGGAGAGTTAAGAGGACGAAGCCCGTACGCTTAACTCACAACTCTTAACTCTCTACTCCCTGCTTCGAGATTGATGATTCCTGCCGAAACGCACCAGAGCAGCACATTGGCGGAGCCGCGCCGGGAGCCGAAACCGAGTTTGCGCCGATGCTGGTGATGTGATGCATAAGCGTGTTTTCACTGAGATTGAGCTCGTTCGAGAGATCGCGGCGAGTGGCTTCAACGGCAGGTGTTTCATCTTTTGGCAGGTAATAGGCGATAAAAACATTTGCTTCCGCAGGCGTCAGGGCATAGTCGGAGCGAAGCAATCGGAGCCCATGCAGGGTGATGCGTCCATCCTCAATTGCGCCGGCGAGCCGAGCGCGAATCGACTCATCGCGCCCGAACAGCGGATCACCGCATCCCGTTTCGGGCTCCGGCGCAACATGCCAATCGGTTGGCGCCGGTTGCGGGCGCGCCGGCCGCTGCTGCTCCAGCAGCGCGGCGAGCAATCCAAGCTCGGTGAGTGAACGGGCGTATCCCGTCCAGTTTTCCGCCCGAAAAAAGGCTTCACGCGCTTCCTCTTGAATGCCGAACGCGCGAGCAGGGTCATCATTGGAAAGGCGAAGGACGATTCCGAGGAAGTGCAGCACCCAGGGCTCGCCGGTTTGCAGCTCGGGAGGCAGCGCATCGATCCAGGCGAGCACTTCCCCGGTCTGGCCAGCCTCGATCATTCTGGGCGCGAGCAATCGCAATCGCTCGACTTCTTGCCGGTGCGCTACGCGCTTCAGCGTCGACGTTGTCGTTGGCGGCTCGATCTGGGCGAGACCATCGTGTCGCCGGAGCGTTCGCACGCGCGCGGATTGCATCGCTCCGGGGTCAAGCATGCGTTCCATCATTCCCTCCTGTGGCGAGGTTTCCGTCGGCTTCTTCGAGCGCGAGAATGCGCAGCACCTCCTCCGCGGTATCGATGATGTGCGATTTCAGCAGTTCTTCCGCCAGATCCGGCTTGCGATCGCGAATGGCGTCGACCAGCCGTTCGTGTCCCTGGGCGATCTCAGGACTGTCATCGAAGATCCGGTATTTCGTGAGCAAGAAGGCACGAACGGGGGAAACCAGCGCTTCCCAATGCTCGAGCAGCTTCTTGTTGCCGGTCGCCTCGCAAATCGTCCGGTGGAATTCGACATCGAGATCGACGATGCCGATGTGATCGCGCCGCTCGGCGCACTGGCGCAACTGCTCGATCAGCTGATCGAGCCGCTCGAGCAGTTCCTGATGCGGTTGCTCGGTCGCCTGCCGGATCGCAAATCCCTCCAGGAGAATCCGGAGCGTGTAGATATCGCGCACGTCGGTCGCGGTGATTTCGGCGACGAAGGTGCCGCGCCGGTGCGTGGTGACAACCAGTCCCTTGCTTTGCAGGAGGCGCAGCGCTTCGCGAAACGAGGCGCGGCTGACCTGCAGCGCTTCGGCGAGGTCGGTTTCGATGAGCCGCTGTCCTGGTTTCAGCTGTCCGGTGTAGATCGCCTCTTCAAGCCGTGCCTGAATCTGGGCCGCCAGCGTCGCTGATTCGAGTGGTTGGAACCCGACTTTTTGCATCTGCCAGTTCCTATTCCGAGCCCCGAGCGAGCGGCATTCATGAACGAATCGTTATCCTGTCAGATTGTCGACATTCTTATCATCAGACAGATTCGGCGTCAATAGGGTGTTTCAAGACGGCGTCGATGCAATATGCCGGGTCAGCCCTAATGGCGCATAAGTGCCATAGACGGGTGCGTGATGCTGCATCAGACTCGGGATCAACGCCTGATTGTCAACGCAGTTCAAAGCCTGGAGGTTCTCATGGTGGACGAAGGCCAGCAGCGCAAAGTTACGCGTCGTATTTTCGCCAAGGCGGCGGGGGCCGGAGTGGCCGCGGCGGCTCTGACGACCAAGGGGTGGCACGCGAGTGCGGCGCCGGCATCGTCATCACGCCGGGTAACGGCGTATCAGGACAAACCGTTTGCCGGCAAGACGCTGGTGTTGTCCGGCCCGGCGTATTGGGCTCCCCATTTCCCCGATGTCATCCTCAAAAAGTTCGAGGAGCAAACCGGCGCCAAAACGGAGTTTGCCCAATTCCCGGCCGGTGAATACGATGTGAAATATTCCTCGTATCTTGTCGCTGAGGATTCATCAGTCGACGTTTTGTACCAATGGGAAGCCGTGATCGGGAAATATGGCCCGGTGCTGCTTGAAGATATCACCGGGAAGGTGAGTCAGCCGGTCCTCGACGATACGGTCGCGGCGGCCCAGGCTGCCGTCATGTGGCAGGGCAAGCAGTACGGCGTGCCGTTCGATTCAAATATGGCGATTTTCCTCTGGAACACCGATCTGTACACTGCCGCGGGACTCGACCCCGCGACTCCCCCACAAAACTGGACAGAGTTCCTTGAGTTCAGCACGAAGCTGACATCGGGCGATACCTACGGCACGATGATTCCGCCGGAGTTTTTCCACTATGCGGTGATGATCAACTCTACCGGTGGACCGGCGCTCAGCCCCGATCTGAAAACGGTGTTGGCTGACACGCCGGAAAGTCAACTTGCTTTGCAATCGATGAGCGATTTGTTCGCATCGGGAGCGAACGATCCCATCAGTCTTACGGTCCCGAACTCCATCGAACAGGGCAAGAACTTCCGTGCCGGACGGTTCGGCCACTACTTCGGGTTCCCGAATCACTTCAATCTCGCGCAGGATCCCACCCAATCGCAGGTGGTTGGCAAGGTAGCTCACGGCATCATTCCAGGCATCAGTCTTCGCAGTGGCACCGGCAACGGAGTTGAAGGCTGCGCCATCAATCGCTTCTCGAAACAGAAAGATATGGCGCTGGCATTTCTTGAGTTCACGATGAGCGCGGATATCCAGGACTACATTGGCGTTACCTGGGGCCGGCCGCCGGCATCGATCACCGCGCTCGATAATCCAGAGGTTCTGGCAGCCTCGCCGCAGTTCGAGTCGGTGAAGGAACAGGCGCAATACACCGCGACCCGTTACGGCTCTCCGTTCTACGACGATCTGAACAAGCTCTACACCGAAGAGATGCTGAAAATGGCCAACGGTGATCAGAACGCCGCCGATACGGCGACCGCGATTCAACCGAAAGCGCAACAGATCGTTGACGATTATTGGGCATCGGTGGAGTAGAACGTCCCTCACCCGGCGCAAAAGTGTCACCTTCTCCCAATACCGGGAGAGGGTGCGAAAACCCGGGTGATTACGAATATGCGGATATTGCTGGTGATCCCGCAGGATTCTTGCGGGATCACCAGCAAATGTGGGGTTTGCATTCGTGATCCAGGTCGATAATCCGCCACCGGGCGCGCCGCCAGCGCCAGCAGAACCTCCCGGGAAATCAAAGGCTCGTTTCGGGCAGCGCTTCAACCGGATGGAAGAAGCGCCTTTTGGCTTGCTGCTGCTGGCTCCGGCAGCGCTCCTTATGCTCCTGATCAACTTTTTGCCTCTGCTCTATGCCATTCGGACCAGTTTTCAGAAGGTACAACTGACCGCTTCGTCGGAGCGTCCCTGGGTTGGCTTCAAGAATTACCGGACGATCCTGCATGACCCGATTTTCTGGGAATCGGTGGTACGCACGATCTGGTTCGCGGCAGTCGTGATCGTGGTCGGCACGACGATTTCGATGATCACGGCGCTGACCCTGAATGAACGATTCCCGGGGCGGTCGATCGCGCGGGTGGTGCTGCTGCTCCCATGGGCAGTGGCGTCGCTCGTGACCGGCGTGATGTGGAACTACCTCTTCAATGGCAAATTTGGGGTCGTCAACGCCATTCTGAAAGAACTCGGGTTGATTGACCGCTACATCGATTTCCTGGGGGACTCGCGTCGCGCGTTGATCATCGCAGCGGTAGCGACCGCCTGGAAACTGATCCCGTTTCTCTCGCTGATGTTGCTGGCGTCGATGCAGTCAATTCCGGACGCGCTCTATCGCTCGGCAAAGATGGATGGCGCGAACGTCTGGAAGCGCTTTACCGTGATCACCTTTCCCCATCTCCGAACCGTGTTCAGTGTGATCATCGTGTACCAGATCGTCGCGGCATTGCTCGCCTTCGATCTGATCTATGGGTTCACCCAGGGCGGCCCCGGCTACGGCACGACAGTCATCAATTATCTGATTTACATCAATGCATTCCAGCGGCTCAATCTCGGCGTCGCTTCGGCGATGGCGCTGCTGCTGACCATGCTGATCATCGGGATCAGCGGGATATCGCTGGCCATCATTGCCGGCAGGAGGAAGCGATCGTGACCGCCGCGATTCGCCCAGCCCGGCGGCGTCGCCGCAATTGGGGATTCGTCCGCCCGATCGTGCTGACGATTTCGCTGCTGTTGATCGTCTTCTGGTCGGTGGCGCCGATCCTCTGGATCGTGATCATGAGCGTGCAGAAAGAGATCAATTACATCTCGACGCCGATGCAGTTGAAATGGTCGGATGTCGACCTGCACTGGTATCGAACGGTGTTGAAGAATGACGAGTACCGGCGAGCGCTGAAAAACAGCGTCATCATTTCAACATCAACAATGGTCTGCTGCCTGATCCTGGGATCGCTGGCGGCCTATCCGCTCGCCAGGTTGCGCCTGCCGCGCAAGAACCTGTTCATCATCGTGGTGGTCGCGATCCATATGTTGCCGGGGATTGCGCTGATCATTCCGGTCTTCTTGCTGGTGCGGCAGTTGCATCTCTATGACACCTACACGGCGCTGATCGTGGTGCATACGGCATTCTTGCTGCCGTATACGATCTGGATGCTGAAGACCTTTTTCGAGCGCATCCCGGTTGCGCTGGAATCGGCGGCTCGGATGGATGGCTGCTCACGGCTTGGCGCGCTCTTTCGTGTCGTCATCCCAATCGCGGCGCCGGGTGTGGTAGCGACGGCGGTTTTCATCTTTATCGGTTCCTGGAATGAGTTTCTCTTTGGATTGGTGCTGACCTCACGGGTGGCGAAACCGGTGATGGTGACGCTTGCCGAATTTACCGGTTCCGACTATCTGCCCGATATGTCGCAGGTTGCCGCGGCCGGTGTGATCAGCGTGATCCCGGTGATCGTGCTGGCATTGCTGCTCAACCGCTTCATCATCCGGGGCATGGTCGAGGGGATCAAATCATGATATCGGAGGCGCCAGGTGGCTCAGCTCGCACTGCATAACATCTCGAAGTCGTTTGGCAGCGTGACCGCTGTTGACGATCTGTCGATGTCGATTCCCGATCAGGCTTTCGTGTCACTGTTGGGGCCATCCGGCTGCGGCAAATCGACCACGCTCAACATGATCGCCGGATTGGAGAAGATCGACGCCGGCCGGATCGAGCTCCAGGGGGAGGACATCACCGATTGGGCGCCGCACGAGCGCAAAATGGCGATGGTGTTCCAGAACTACGCGCTCTACCCGCATATGGATGTCTACGGCAATCTCGCCTTTTCGATGAAACTCGCCCGTCGCCCCAGGAAGGAAATCGATCAGCGGATCAAAGACGTGGCGGAGATGCTGGAGATCGGCGAGTTGCTGAAACGGCGCGTCGGGCAGCTTTCGGGCGGGCAGCAGCAGCGGGTGGCGCTGGCGCGGGCACTGGTGAAAGAACCGAAGGTCTTCTTGTTCGACGAACCGCTTTCGAATCTCGACGCCACGCTGCGAACGCGAACGCGGATCGAGATCAAGAAGCTGCATCAGCAGGTGAAAGCGACATCGATTTTCGTCACCCACGATCAGGAAGAGGCGATGATGCTCTCCGATCTGATCGCGGTGATGCAAAAGGGGAAGGTCGTTCAGCTCGGCAGCCCGGATGAGATCTACAAGCGTCCGGCGAATCGCTATGTCGCCACCTTCGTCGGCAAACCGCAGATGAACCTGTTCGAGGTCACCGGCGAGCAGAGCGACGGCATGCTCCAGGTGACCGCGCCAGGAATCGCCCTGGGATGGAACGCGAATGAGATCGCGCTCTCGCAGCAGTTGGGCGGTGAGCAGGTCGTATTCGGCATTCGGTCGGAAGATGTAAAAGTCATTCCCGCGACGGACGCTCAGCCGAACAGTCTGACCGGTAATGTGACGCTGATCGAGCCGCTCGGACCTGACAGCTACATCGAAGTCGCGTTCGGCCCGAACTCGATGACTGTGCGCGTGGAGCCGGATCGGACGCCCCGGTTGGGCGAAACGATCACGGTGCAATTGCCGGCGGCGAAACTGCATTTCTTCGATACGGCGAACGGGGGTCGGATTAATTAGGGAAGGTTCCATTGGCGGCGTTTCCCCGGCACTGAAGTGCCGGGCTAAGAAGAACGAAGTCCCTTTGGGACTGAGCTGAATCGGCGACGTTCTCGATATATCGGAACGTCTCACGGCTCAGTGCCCGAAGGGTACTTCCGCACGTGAGCCGTGGGCTTCAGCCCTCGGATCTTCTGATCAACGACATGTTCTCGAATAGCACTGGCACGGCTCCTGCTTCCTGCGGGTGAGAAGGAGGCAGGATATGGGAGCGCTGCTGGTTGGGACGTCGTCGTGGAGCGATCATCAGGATTTTTATCCGCCGGGGACGAAACCGGCGGAGCAGTTGCCGTTTTATGCGACGCAGTTTCCGATCGTCGAGATCAACACCACCTATTACCGGGTTCCGGCGCGCAAGATGGTGGAGGGCTGGGTGGAGCGCACCCCGCCCGGATTCATCTTCGATGTGAAACCGCCGCGCGAGCTGACGTCTACTCCAGAAGAGCCGAAAGGCGAAGCGCCGGAGCCGGACGCCGATATCGCGGCCGCGTTTGTTGAGGCCATTGCGCCGCTCGCCGAAGCCGGGAAGCTGGGCGCGGTCACCTTCCAATTTCCGCCCTCATGGCGCAACAACGAGGAACACCAGGAGTTTCTGCAGTTCTTGCCAGAGCTCGTGCCCTATCCGCTTGCCGTCGAGTTCCGGCGGCGCGACTGGCTCGACCCTGAACATGCCGACGAGACCCTGGCGTTGTTGCGCGAAGCTGGCCTGAGTTACACGATGGCGGATGAGCCGCAGATCGGCAGCGGCAGCGTGCCGCCGGTCTACGGCGTGACCAACCCGAAGCTCGCGATTGTGCGCTTTCATGGCCGCAATGCCGCCAACTGGTACAACTTTTCTGGTGACGGCCGCGATCGCTTCGATTGGGTCTACTCCAAAGCCGAGTTGAAGGAGTGGCTACCGAATCTGAAGCGCGCCCTGGATGAAGCGGACAGGGTTCATATCTTTTTCAACACCAACAAGGACGATCAGGGACCGCGGAATGCCCGGGCGCTGATCGAACAGCTTCATCTGCCGATGACGGATCGCGACTGATCCACGTACGCACGTTGCATCAATGACTTCTATGGCGGCCAGCCCTGTGACAAGAAATGCCCCTGGTTGTCACAGGGTCTTGCTCGGGAAAGACCAAAAACTCCCAACGTTTCACGTATCTTTCATTTTCGAAGCGCCAACATATTGACAGTACGTACACTCTTGTGGGATAACGGGCACAGGCCAGACAAGATAAGGATCGTTTCATGGCTGGGGCGATCCTTCAGGGGAGGTCAGGCGCAGGCGCTGCATGGGGAAGGGCCCGGACCAGCGCAGAAGAGTAATGGCTCGTTGCAGACCGGTGGATTCCGGGTGAGCCAATCGTCTTTGAGAACAATCAGCAATTCATATCCGCGATCTTTTCGCCGTCGAGACTGAGTTCCCCGACTCGTCGCGACGGATGCCCGTTCCGGGCTTTGGTCAGTGTTGCCTCGAAACCTGCCAGAAGCCGGGATTGGGATGAAGGAGCGCTCTGTCGTGCAGAGGCCCCCGCTGTTCGCACGGTATCAATTGGGGCGCGCGCCTCGCGTGCTCGCCGTCGTGATTTTTCTCGATCGGAACGATCGTCAGCAGTCTCGCGCTGGCCCCGAGCCGAACGGTTGCCGCCGCTGAGGGACAAACAACCGACTCGCTCAATCTTCGAACCGGTCCAGGCAGCGGCTACGAGGTCATCCTCGTCATGCCGGAAGGCGCCTCGATCAGCATCACCGGTTCACGCAGCAATGGGTATTACCCGGTTCGTTATCAAGGCACGAATGGCTGGGCATCAGCTGACTATATTGAAACCGACGCCCCGCTCGGCATCGCCTACACGACCGATTCCCTCAATCTCCGCTCGGGTCCCGGCACGAAATATGACGTGATCGATGTCATGCCCTCGGGGGCGTCGCTTAAAATCACCGGTTCCTATAGCAAAGGCTTTTATCCGGTTCGCTATCAAGGCGTGAAGGGATGGGCGTCGGCCGATTACCTCACGACGGACTCGGGAGGAAGCGGCGGTGGCGGCAATGGGTCATCGATCGTTGGCACGATTATGTATACGACGGACCGCCTCAATCTCCGCGCCGGTCCCGGCACCAAGTACGACGTGATTCTGGTGATGCCGGAAGGAGCTGCGGTCAAGATCACGGGCGGGTACAACAAGGGGTTCTACCCGGTCCGGTACAACGGAACCAAGGGGTGGGCCTGGGCCGACAATCTGCGCACCGAAGAGGATGGGTCCTTTGCGGTCGGCAAGGTCTACACGACCGATTGGCTGCGGTTGCGCAGCGGGCCAAGCTCCGACGCCGGGATCATCCTGACGATGGAACCAGGCACCGTGCTGGACGTGACCGGCGACTACAACAACGGGTATTACCCGGTCGACTATTACGGGACGGCAGGATGGGCTTCGACGGAGTATCTGGCGCAGGGGTCGGATGTCAGCCCGAGCATTGGCAAGACCTGGACGCGCGAGCAGATCGTCGACTACATCTACGCGGCGGCGAAATACTACGGTGTAAACGGCGACGACATGCTGCGGGTAGCGAAGTGCGAATCGAATCTCAACCCGTTCAATGTGACCGCGCCACATTTCGCCACCGGACTCTTCCAATTCCTGCCAAGCACCTGGGCGACGACGATCTACGCCGATCGGGACATCTTCGATCCCGAAGTGAACGCGTATGCGGCGGCGTGGATGTGGTCGGAGGGACGGCGGAATGAGTGGGCGTGTCAGTGACGACGGAGTTGTGAGTTGTGAGTTGTGAGGAAGCGTAGCCAGGCTGAGAGGGCCTGTTGTCCGGTGACAAGATCGGGTGATTGAGATGAACCGGTCTTCGTCGTGCGCCGGACAACTTTTCGAAGCGTGACGGACATTCCCCGGCACTTTAAGTGCCGGGCTGACCGGACGAAGCCCTTCCAGGGCTGGTGGTGACGAACAGTCGGTTTGAGAGCATGACCCGTTCTGCCGAGCCAGTGCTGGAAGGACTTCGTCGTGCTTAGCCGGGCACCTCGAGTGCCGGGAAACAGTCGGAACGCCTGGAATTAATCGAGGAGTCAGGGAGAACCCAAACAAGTAACCGGGCGGGTGGATTGCATCCACCCGCCCGGTTCTTTGGTTCCGGCTATTTTCTCTTCGAAGGACGTGCGGCGAAGGTTTTCGCCATCGCTTTGGCGCTGGCGAATTTGCTGGCGATCGTGACGATCGGTTTGATCGCTTCGTCGCTGACGAATTCCGCGGTGCCGCGCATACGGCGGACGGTGGTGGTCGTTTCTTCCAGCATCGGGATGATGCGGTCCTTGACCTGGAGGATGAGGTAGACGAGCGCGGCGGTGATGCCGGCGAGCAACACGACGGTGACCGTCATCAACAGGACCATGAAGATGATCGAGATGTCGCGCAGCCGCTCGAGTGGCGATTCATCGCCATCTCCAAGCTGGTAAAGCCCGAAGACGATCAGCGCGAAGACGATGATCGCGCCAACGATGGCGAGAATCATGTAGAGCTTTGTGCGGTTGTTGAATGTCGGTTCGACCTTCGCGGTCGACGATTCAATTGCGTTCTGCATCCCCACCCCCGTGCTCTGTCACCCGCTCAACGATGCGGATCGTTCCCCCACCGAGCACTTCATCACCATCGTAGAAGACAATTGCCTGTCCTGGCGAGGCAATCGGCAGTTTTGCCGTGTCATCATCGAACAAAATCGTGGCGTTGCCGCTGCCATTGTCGCCGAACGTGACGATCGCGTTAGTGACATGGCCACGATAGCGCACCATCGCCTGGCAGGAGATCGGCTCCTCCGGCCAGTACCCGCTCGTCAGCGTAACGCCATCCGCCTGCACCTGACGTGCCGCCGCCTGTGTCAGCGATCCTACCATGAGCCGGTTTTTCGCCGTATCGAGGCTCAGCACATAGAGCGGCTGCGGCCCGGCGATGCCGATCCCCTTGCGCTGGCCGACGGTGTGATTGACCAATCCCTTGTGCGTGCCGATGACGGTTCCCGCCTCGTCGATGATCTCGCCGGGCCGGGTGACATCGGGGCGGCGCTTCGCCACGAAATCGGCATAGGAGCCTTTGCCGACAAAGCAAATCTCCTGGCTTTCCTCTTTGTCCGCCACCGGCAGACCGAAGGTACGAGCCAGAGTGCGCACTTCCGGCTTGGTCAGATTGCCAAGCGGGAACTGGATGAAGCCAAGCTGGTCCTGATCGAAGGTGTGCAGCACGTAGGACTGATCCTTGCGATCATCGACGGCTCGCAGCAGCCTGTGGGGAATGCCGCGCTCCGGATCGCCGGGAATGACGCGCGCATAGTGCCCGGTGGCGAGGCAGTCGGCGCCGAGCATTCGCGCCCGCTGCACGAGATGGCGGAATTTCACATGGCGGTTGCATTCGAGGCAGGGGTTCGGAGTGCGGCCATTGGCGTAGTCATCGACAAATCGATTGATGACGGCCTCACCGAATTCCTCTTCCATATTCAACGCATAGAACGGCACGCCGATGATCGCGCAGGTGGCGCGGGCATCGTCCATCGCCGGAATGCCGCAGCAGGGATTGGCGGCATGCTCGACGTCACCGGGAGAGAAGAGGCGGAGGTTCATGCCGACGACGCGGTAGCCACGCTCGCGCATCACCAGCGCGCTGACGGCGCTATCCACGCCGCCGCTCATGGCGACGACGACGGTTTTGCCCGCGCCATCACGCGGGCCAATTTTCTCCTCGGTGAGGAGCATGGCGGCGTCAACAGCGGAGGTGAGCGATCCTACGAGCGTGGTCATTCCAGATTCACCGTTTCACGGCGCGGGCGGCGAACCCATCCGCGCAGAACGCAAAGATGCAGAAAAAAGGCGGAACCGGGCGGGTTCCGCCTTATGCAGTATAGCAAGGCTGTCTCGCATTATTGCCTTTTCGGCAACAGTGATGGACGCATCAAACCGCGGACAGGCGCAGTCCGGACCGGTGCAGGGGCTCCGATGAACGCCCGGCCGCGGATCAGGGTGACGCCGATCGCCAGCCAGATGATGCCGTGCCCGATCGCGCCGGAGTAGTCGCCATGGTCGGCAATCGGGCTGATCGGCGAGAGGGCAAGGCCGAAGAGAACGGCTGTCAACTGAGAAAAGCCGATGGCGATGCCGATCCAGGGGACGAGCACACCCGCCCGCGCTGTGGCAATGCCGTAGATCAGAAAGCCAACAAACCAGATCCCGGCGGCAACGGGAAATCCGAGCCAGTAGAGGCGGTCCACACCCGCAACGATGATTGCCTGCGCCGCGAAGAGCAGCACGAAGGCGGCGACGCTCAGCCGGTATCCCCATTGGCCGAGCGGGCCGAGGCGATCGCGCTGGAGCGGATGCAACGCCAGGAAAGCCAGCGCCGTCAAGGCGAGCGGAACCGCCATCAGCGTATCGAGCAGGCGCGTCGGCTCATCGATCAAGAGCGATAGCGCGCTCATGATGCTCCAGGCCACTCCTGCGGCCAGGGAAAGAACTCCGCACCTGCGGACCAACGCTGTCGTTTTCATCCCTCACACTCCATTGTATGTGGGATAGGTGCTGTTCCTATCCATCAAGATGTCTGGAAGCCGGCGCTGTTCGTCGCCGGTTCTGGATGATAGGGTAGGGAATACGCATCCCCGGCACATCCCGGAAATCCGTGATTCTTGCCGTTTTCAGCTTGCAGGAGCCGTTTCGTGCCTCGCCTTTCAACGCTTCACGAGCAGGCGCGCCGTCGCATCATCGATGCGGCGAGCCGGGGGCTGGCCATCGACCGGTTATCGGATTCGATCATGGGGGAGCTGCAGCGGGCGATCCCGATCGACGGCTATCGCCTCTTTGGCATCGATCCCGTCCACGCGGTTGGTGAACCGCGTGCTGGCCGCGAGCGCGAACGACGGCTGGGCGCGGCTCGAATATCTGCAAACCATCTACCTCGCGTTCGGGCCGGAGGTCTATTCCGAGCTTTCCAATGTGCTGAAAGCCGGCATCCCGGTGGCGGTGTTCGATGAGGATCAGTCGCTTTGCTTCGGCTATCCCCGCTCGATGCTGGCGGCGATGACCCCGAAGGAGCATTACCGGCTCTTTCACGAGATGAGCAGCCCGCCGGGAGGCGGCATTCAGGTGGCGTTTTCGGCGCATGGGCAGGTGATCGCCGCGCTGCAAATCTACCGGCGCGAGATGGCCTCGTCGTTTCGGGCAAGCGATGTGGCGTTTCTGCGGGTAGTCACGCCGATCATCAGCGACGCGCTCAGTGCAGCGCTCGCGCGCGAACGCGCCATGCGCGCCTCGACGGAATCAGGTTCATCCGGTGTGCTCGTGCTGGGAGCTTCAGGCCACGTCCAGTACGCGACGCCCGAGGGAGAGCGGTGGTCTGATCTGCTCCTGACCGCTGAGGGCGCGATCGACGGGCCGCTGCCCACCGCGATCTGGGCGGCTATCGCGAAGTTGCGCTCCGGTGCGGATGAGCGGGCGGTGGGATCGATCGCGGTGGAATCGCCGGCCGGGCTCATCCGGGTGGAAGCGACTGCGGCGCGGGGCGGCGATATCGCCGTGGTGATGACCCCAGTGCAGACACCGGCTCTTCCAGAGATTCCACCTGGCTGGTTGCTGACGCGCCAGGAGCGCGAGGTGGTGAAGCTGGTGCTGCGCGGAGCGAGCAACCGCTCGATCGGCGAGGCGCTTTCGATCAGCGACAACACGGTGGAGACCCATTTGCGCCATATCTACGAAAAGCTGGACGTGCGCGGCCGAGGGGAGTTGCTGGCCCGTTTTTTCCAGGAGACGTTCTATCCGGGAATCGAGACTGAAACAGACACTACCCGGCGCTAACATATCTGGTCATGCAAAACGCTAACTCGGTCGTGCCCAGAAGATGCAAGCGGGTTTCAAACAGGTTATCCACGTCCTGGGATTGAAACCCCAGGCTATCCGGACGAAGCGCCTCCGGCGCTGAGCATGCGGATCTGTCGGCTCGGACGACGCTTCTGCAATCCGCTGAAGCTCACTGGACAGGAATAGCCCGGACGACGATGCGTTCTTTGTATTCGCCGGTTACGCTGTCGAAGTCGCCACCGCAGGTGATGAGGGTGAGGCGTTCGTCGGCGGTTTTGCCGACGATCTGGCGGATGCCATCGGCGCCGGTTTTGGTCATGTCGATCTTGCGGACCCACTCGACCTTGAACGGATACTGCTGGTTATCGTCGCCAATGACCTGGATGTCGTCGTCCTTTTTCAAGGAGCCGACATGATAGAAGACCGCTTTGCCGACTCCCCAGTAATCGAGATGTCCGGCCAGCACGACGTTGTCCGCTTCGCCGAGGTGGCCTGATTCGCGATACCAACCGACGACCCAGGGACCGGACGGGGCGGACATGACCCCGTCGACAATTTCGCACACCTCAATCGGAGCATCGACTTCGGCGTCGGGGATCATGATCGCCATGGGTTTCGGTCCGCGACTCTGGCGAGGTGGGGTGGTGACGGCGCAGGCAGGGCCGGGTCGTCCACAGCCGCTGCTTGGACTTTCTGCAGCGCGAACCGTCTGCCCAATCGCCAGCGCCGCCGGGGCGATCAGCGCGGCGCGGATGAAAAGACGGCGGGAGCGAATACGATCCATATGGGGCAATCCTTGGCGAGCAGACAGTTGGCCGCAGGCAGCATGAGGATAACACTGGACGAGGTTGTGAGAAGTGAGAAGTGAGAAGTGAGAAAGAGTAATCGAACGGTTGTTGCGATTGCCAAGGGCTGAAGCCCATGGCTCACAGGCGGAAGGACCCTGAAGGGCACTGAGCTGGAAGGGAAATAGCTTGATATCAACCATTTATCCCGCCGCTCTCAGTCCTGGAGGGACTTCGTTTCGCTTAGCCCGGGGTTGAAACCCCGGGAAATGAGAAGAGCCTCCCGAATCGATTGCTCTCATTACCCTCCCCCGGCATTGAAAGTTGGGGTGCGGGGTTACAACGCGCGTTCCATCAAGGTCATTTGGGCGTCGCCGATGTCAATGTCCTCGACTGGCGTGAAGCCCTGGGTGCGGTAATAGGCGATCAGGCGGGCGTTTGATGCGACGCAATCGAGGCGGAGGTTGGCGCGGTTGCGATCGCGGGCGAGATGGGCAACGGCTGCGAGGATGTGCACGCCGATTTGCTGACCGGCGCGATCGCGGCGAACGGCCAGCGAGTGGATGTAGGCGCTCTCACCCCGGTCGCGCTCGCCCCAGAAGAGGCGGTCCTCCCAGAGCAGGCGGCAAACGCCGACCGGCTCGCCCGCCTGTTCGGCGATCCAGCATTCGCCCGAATCAATTCTTGGCGCGAGCCAGCCGGCGTCGAAGGGGCGATTCCACTGGTCGATGTGGCGCTCCGCCAGCCAGGACTGCGCGGCTCGGAGGATTTCCAGGATCGTTTCCAGATCGTCGATCTTCGCCGGGCGAAGGCTGACTTCACCGGTCATCGTCAGACGTTCTCCATGAATGGCGGGGCTGAAATCCGATCAACTCCCGGGCGCGCTCGGTGCTGAAGGGGGATTGGAACGCGGCAAATGCGGCACGGCGCTCGACGTCAGGAGCGTATCGATTCGAGCGCCTCCCCGGTGGGAATGGTGGCGAGCGTGTCGGCGCCGATGATGTTCAGGATGGCGAAACCGAAATCGGGAGCGTCGATAGCGTTGAGGCAGGCTGCGGCGGCGTCTCGCTCGTCGACATAGCTCCAGAGTCCGGATTGATTGCGGAGGGGGTCGCCGGCGAATTGCTCGGCTTCGGCGCGAGCTTCTTGTCCCGAGAGAATCCAGCCGAAGCGGAGGGCGGCGATGGTCATGCCGTAACGTCGATGAAACATTTCGGCGGTGCGCTCATTGATCGCCTTCGACAATCCGTAGGGATCTTCGACCTCAAGCGGATGCTCTTCATCGACCGGCACGTACCGGGGCGGGTGCGGGGGCGTGGCCCAGGCGCCGCCGAGGGCGGAGAGACTTGAAGAAATCACGACGCGACTGATCCCGGCAAGCGCGGCTGCCTGCAGCACCGCAAACGTTCCGATCACGTTCGTTTCAAAGATCACTTCGGGTGGATGCCGCTCGGGCGAGGGGATGGCGGCGCAGTGGATGACCGCATCGCAACCGGCAGCCACGCCGAGCAGTTGCCCGACATCGGTGACGTCGACGATCCGGCCACTGGCGCCGGACCGGATGTCGACCGTGACCGGGGTGTCTCCGCGATCAATCAGCTGTTGGGTGACGGCGCGGCCGAGTCTCCCCTGACCGCCGGTGACAAGGATCTTCATGCCCACCATTAAGCAGGAACGTCTCGAGGTCGCCTCAATTCCTCTTTTGGCTGCGATTTTGCCGGATGTTGCCCGTTCATGCTCGCCGCCGGACCAAACGCGAATTACGTATAAATACGGAAGACATCCGGTTGCCTGCCAGGCAAGATACATCGTAGGACGCCGAGATCTCGTGGACGAGAGCCCAGCGATGGTGGTGTGGCTCAGCACGGCGCCCTGAAGGATTGCAACGATGCTGGCTTCATACAGCAACGATTCACCTTTGAGCGCCGCGCGACGCTATCCATTACTGGAAATGATCGATCAGGCGAGGGGAGAGCTTGTTTCGCCATTTGCTCATGATCGACATGCGCCCCTACTCGAACAGCTTGCGCACGAATTGACCGAGCGCCATTGGAGCGAGATCGTCTGGGTGACCGGCGATGTGCCGGCCGGCGCGTTTCATCGCGTCTGTAATGAGCTTGAGAGGCTGCGGATCCTCTTTGCGCAGCTCGCGAGCGAAAAGATCGAATCGGCGGCATAGCTCGCTAACGGAGTAGAAAACGTCAAATCTGTGTTCCGGAAGCCCGCCTCTCACGTTTCGGGGAGGAGGGCTTCACCGTGCCTTGCCTCGACATTATCGTCTGCTGCAATGCCAGGCGTCCTTGCGGTATCTGTTCCATTAACCTGCCGAATAATTCCGGTAACAGCGAGCGGCGGACACAGGAACTCCAGGACATGGCTTCTATCTGCCGGTTAGACCACGGCGTGACTAGCAAACGCCCCTCCCAATGCCGACGCTCGTCAGCATTGGGACTCCGGCCCTTTCCAGTCGCCGCCGATGAATCACGGCCAAGCACGTTCCATCGCGATCATCGCCCTGCTTGATCAACGCGAAAACCTCGATCAACTCCGTAGTTATGCCATTCGCCGGTAATCAGAATCTTCTGTTGATTAGGTAGATGTGCGGATGACCGCTCCTACCCTGAACGAGGATGATCGTCCCAGGCAGCAAACAATTCACACAGATGCAGAACCCGGCAATGGTGGTGGAAGTCGACCCGGCTGCCTAGATGAGGTTGCGCACGATGATGACGATTTCTCGACCGAAGAGGAGCATCGCGATTACGCGTGATCAATCGAGTGATGAGCGGATTTGCGCTTCGATATTTCACACTATCTGTTCACATCTGAGCGGACGGTTCATTGCCATCATGACGCTGGTGCTGGCGAATATCGTGTTTGGAACCACATTTGTTGCAACGAAACCGATGCTCGATCGGATTCCACCGCTGACGATCGCCACCGGGCGATTCGCGATCGCGCTTCTGGTGTTGATGCCATTTCTCCTCCGCTCGGGACGGCGCCCGAATCTCGGCCGTACATCGGCGCTCCTGGGGTTTGTCGGAGTCTTTCTCGCCTTTTTCAGCCAGAATCTGGGTCTTGAGATGACCAGCGCGACGAACGGCGCGCTGATTCACGGCGGAATTCCCGTGCTCACGATGCTTATTGCGGGTCCGGTATTGGCGGAGCGGTTGAATGCGTCGCGTTTGATCGGGGTCATCATCTCGCTGTTGGGAGTGGGAACAGTGATCCTCTGCGCCAATGGGGCAAAGGTCAATCTCTCACTCGCCGGCGACTCGCTCATTCTGCTCAGCGCGGCGGCGATGGCGGCCTATCTGATCATCGGCCGGCGCGCCTTTTCCGGAGAGGATACGCTCGAGATCGTCGCCGGGGTCACCTGCTATGGGTTGCTCTTTCTGATTCCGGCAAGCGGCGTCGAGATTGTGACGCGAGGAATTGAGCGGCCGACGAATGGCGATCTTGCCTGCTGGATCTACCTCGGAGTGATGGCCTCGGCGCTGGCGTTGTTCCTGGAGAGCGTGGGGTTGCGCCACCTCGAAGCCGGTCAGGTGGGGCTCTTCGCGAATCTCAGTCCCCTGGTTGGGATCATCGTCGCCGCGCTCTTTCTCGGCGAATCGATCTCGATCTTTCAAATCGGCGGCGGGGCGCTCATTCTGGGTGGCGTCTGGTTCGCGTCCAGGGGCGCCGGCAATACACAGGTTCATCAGTTAGCCGAGCCGCCGCAAGACCTGCATTCTCGATCTGCTGAAGATGTGGTTCTGGCTCTTCACGTTGAGGGACCGATCGAGACGAGCATCGCACCCGCGTTTTCGACTATTGATCTGGCTTGTGGTGCGTTACAGCCAACGTTTGCTAATGATCGTACGCCGGGACGCCTGGGCGCACTCGTGGATTGAGGCAATCACTCCGGAGAGCGCTTCTTCAACCAGCGCTTGTGTCCTGAAGGAAGCGAACGGGCAACCAGGCTAACGTTGACGCTGGCCGCTCCAACTGAATCTACAACGTGTCTATGACTCCTCAAATATACGCAGAAATACGGATGAATCGCACTTCCCCAGCGCGCAAATTAGTAAGAGACGCCGATACACCCGACAGATGCCCACTGATGGCAAAGCGCCCGATATCGGCGGCCAAGGGGAAGCACGATGGACCAACGAGACATTGGGAACGATACGATGACGTATCAGTCTCAGGACATGCAGTCTGATCTGCCCTGTTTTCCAATTCTGACATGCATCGACAGGGCCCGCGGGGACCTTTTTCCACCTTTCGCGGCTGATCAAAATGCGCCGTTGCTCGAGCAACGTGCACGCGTGCTTACCGCCAGGCATTGGAGCGACCTGACCTGGTTGACCGGGCGCGTTCCCGCGCTGGCGTTTCGTTTTGTTTGCGAGGAACTGGAACGCGAGCGACGAACCCTTGCCAACGACCGTGCAAACGTTATCGGATCGGCCGCATAACTGCGCTTCGTCGATCAGATTCACGACGGGTCCCTGTTGCACTCAACGTGCAACAGGGACCGCCACATGTTTACAACTACGGTTTGATGACCGTGCCGTCCGCAGTACGAATGGCGGGCCAGGCGCCGTTGAGCTGAGCGGCGGGGAACGGATATTTCGCCGCTGCCTTTTCGTCGATGTCGATGCCGAGACCGGGCGCTTCGTTCGCCCAGATCATGCCGTCGCGAATCTCCGGACAGCCGGGAAAGACCTCTTTCGTCCGCTCGGGGAAGAGATGCGACTCCTGGATGCCGAAATTGAAGCAGGCGAGATCGAGCGCGACGTTGGCGGCGTGGGCGACCGGGGAGGCGTCGCCAGGGCCGTGCCAGGCGGTGCGCACGCCGAAGAATTCGCAGAGCGCGGCCAGCTTCCAGGCGCGGGTGAGCCCACCGATGTCGGAGATGTGGACGCGGATGAAATCGATCAGGCGCTCCTGGATCAGCGGCAGGTATTCCTGCACATTGACGTAGAGCTCGCCCATGGCGATCGGCGTCGATGAATGCTGGCGAAGCAACGGGAAGTAGCCGTTGTCCTCCGGGGCGAAGGGATCTTCGAGGAAAAAGAGTTTGAACTGGTCGAGATCGCGGGCGAGATTGATCGCCTGCATCGGGGCGACGCGCTCGTGGATGTCGTGCAGGAGCTCGATTTCCTCGCCAAAGCGGGAGCGGATGTGATCGAACAGCTTCGGCACGATGCGGACGTAGGCATCGGGATCCCAGGGCTGCTGCGCAGGATCGAGATGCGAGGTGCGGTTGGATGCTTTTCCCTTCGCTTTCTTACCGACGCCGTAGGTTGATGAACCGGGCACGGCGACCTGACAGCGGATGTACTTGAAACCCTGATCGAGATAGCGCTGAACATCCTCCTCGACTTCGGCGAAGTCCATACCGCTGGCATGCACGTAGACCGACGCCGCCTTGCGCGTCTTGCCGCCGAGCAGCTGGTAGACCGGCAGATTGGCGATCTTCCCCTTGATGTCCCAGAGCGCCATGTCGACGCCGGAGAGGGCGTTGTTGAGCACCGGTCCGCTCCGCCAGTAGGAGGAGACGAAGGCCGCCTGATAGAAATCCTCGATGTCGTGAACATCGCGCCCGATCACGAAGGGCTTGAGGTACTCCTCGATCGCGGTGACGACCGCCAGCGGACGCTGGGTGAAGGTGGCGCAACCGATGCCGTAGAGACCGGGCTCGGTCGTTTCGACCTTGACGATGACGAGCCGGATACCATCAGGCGCGGTCAGGATCACCTTCACATCGCGAATCCGAATCGGCTCCTTACCCGCCTGGGCATAAGGAGGCCAGGGATCGGGCGCGGCGGGAACGACTGTTGGAACCGTTTCTTTCTTCTTGGCCAAGTGGCTATCTCCTTGTCCTGGGGTTGAAACCCCAGGACACCTAGTATCCAGACAAAGCGCCTCCGGCGCTACGGGGAAACGCTCAATCGTTGCCTACAGACGCACTCCTCCATATTTCTCGACGGCGTCAGGGTTGAGCGTGACGCCGAGTCCGGGGGCGTCGGGGATCGGGAGCATGCCGTCGGCGTCGAGGTGGAAGCCTTCCAGGGTGAGCTCGTCGACGTAGGGGGAGCCGGTGATGTATTCGACGAGATCGGTATCGGGGAAGGCGCTGGCGAGATGGAGATCGGCGGCGAGACCGAGGGCGGTGTTCCAGCCGTGCGGGATGAAGCGGATGCCGTTGTCCTGCGCCATCCGGGCGATGCGGCGCTCTTCGCTGATACCGCCGACTTTGGTGACATCGGGCTGGACGATATCGAACGCGCCACCCTGCAGCCAGGGCTGGAACGATTGCCGACGGGTCAGCACCTCGCCGCCGGTGATCGGCAGGGGAGCGTTGCGGCGGAGCGCGATGAAATCGTCGAGCGCGTCAGGTTTGAGCGGTTCCTCGAACCAGTCGACATTGTAGGCGGCGAGCATCTCGGCGGTGCGGAGCGCCCATTTGTAGCCGTTCGGCCAGTAGGCGTCGCTGCCGCCGGCATCGACCATCAGCTGGGCATCGTCGCCGACCGCCTCACGGGCGGTTTTGACGATCGCCTCATCGAGCGCGGCGCTGACGCGGCCAAAGGGACCCCAGCCCATTTTGAAGGCGCGGAATCCCTGGGCTTTGATCGCCAGCAAATGATCGCGCAGCGGCTCCGGCTGATCCATCAGGAGGGAAGCGTAGGGGCGAACCCGCTCTCTGTAGCGACCGCCGAGCAAGCGCCCGACCGGCTGGCCGGTGATCTTGCCGAAGATGTCCCAGAGGGCGATGTCGATGCCGCTGATGGTGTGGGTGATCGAGCCGCCGCGTCCCATCCAGAAGGTGTGCTGGTGGAGCTTTTCGCTGACCCGCTCCGGCTCGTCGGCGCGTTCGTTTTTGTACAGCGGTTCCAGCACAGCGAGGGCGGCGGCGACCAGGGCAGGATTCGTGAAGACGCTGCCGGCGCCGGTCACCCCTTCATCGGTGTCGACGATGATGAGGGTATGGACGCTGTCCTCCGGTTTGATTTCGTTGCTCCACCCGCCTTCGGGCGTCGCTCCATAGAGACCGATCGAACGAATATCGCGGATGCGCACGCAAATCCTCCCCGGTGGTGACTTCAGTGGCAGGGATTGTATGACAACGGCGTTGTGAGTTGTGAGGGAGAGTAGTCGGATGGTGCGGTTCTTTGTCGGGGTCGCAGGATCGGGTTGCGACGTGCTATTTCCCGGGGTTGAAACCCCGGGCTAACAAAGACGAAGCCCTTCCAGGGCTGAGCTGGGTAGGAGAAATCTCCGATATACCCGGACGTTTCCTTGATCAGTCTCGAAGAGACTTCGTCTTGTCAGCACTGGACTTCAATCCGGTGCATGTAAGAATCCGGATCGCGAGCATTGCCGAGGGCTGAAGCCCACGGCTCACAGGCGAAAGTACGCTTCGCGCACTGAGTCCGGAAAGCCCTCTCATCACTACCAGCCCTGGAAGGGCTTCGTCCGGTCAGCCCGGCACTTCGAGTGCCGGGAATTCGCACGTCGACGACGCTGTGGTTTGCTACTCCACCACCTGCAGGCCGAGGGGCATGTCTCCGAAGGCCACCAGGTCGGAGGTGATTTCGGCGGGGATTTCTTCGTGGGCGAGGGGGTCGTATTTGCGGGCGGCGTGGGCGAAGGCTTCGTCGATGCTGGCGGGGAGGTGTTCCTCGCCGATGGCGGCGACCATGCCGGCGCGCTCGAAGAGACGGTGGACAGGCGGATGCATGCCGGTGACGTAGAGCGTGCCGTCGCGAAGCACTTGTTCGCGCCAGATATGCTCGATCGCCTGGATGCTGGAGATGTCGACCGCGGGAACACGCGCCAGATCGATGATCAGCACCTGCACCGGAACGGCCTTTTCGACCAGCTCGGCGAATTGATTCACCGATCCGAAAAAGAGGGAGCCGCTGACGGAGAAGATCCGGGCAGTCGGTTCTGGTTTCGGGATCGACGCGCCGAGGTGTGTAGCCCGGTCCCAATCGACCGGCAGCACCTCGATCGTCACCCGCGAAATCTGCATGAGAAAGAGGATTGAGCTGACGATCAGCCCGACGATGATCGCCTGGGTGAGATCGAGCGCGACGGTGGCGATCATGGTGACGGCGAAGGTTGCCAGCGGGCCCTTCAGCCGGTGCACCCAGTAGTAGCGGATGGTGTGCCATTCATTCATCCGCCAGGCGGTGACGAACAGCACGCCCGCCAGCGCGGCGGTCGGCACGTGGCCGAGGATGCTTGCGAAAAAGAAGACGCCGATCAGCAGCGCGACGGCGTGCAGGATGCTGACGAGCCGGGTGACGCCGCCCGCTTTGACGCCGACGCTGGTGCGGGCGATCGCGGCGGTGGCGGGCACGCCGCCGAAGAAGGGGATGACGATGTTGCCGATCCCCTGGGCGATCAACTCCTGATTGACGGCGAAGGGGCGTTTCGTCATCCGGCCGGCGACGATGCCGCAGAGAAGACTTTCGATCGAGCCGAGCATCGCGATCGTGATCGCCGGCATCAGCAGATCGTTGGCGATATGCCAGTCGGAGGTCGAGAGGGTGAGCCGGTCGTCGAGCAGGATCGTTTGCGGCAGCGCGCCGATGGCGTGGACATCGAGTCCGAAGCCCCAGCTGATTGCGGTGACGATGGCAACGCCGACGAGCGCGGTGGGAATGCCGGGCGCTTTGAACAGGCGCGGCAGGAGCAGCATCGTGGCGACGACGACGAGCGTGCAGAAGACCGCCCACCAATTGATCGGTGGCAGCGGCTCGGTGAAATAGCCGAAGAGCTTTTCGAGCGAGCGATCCTTTTTCGGAGTTGAGATGCCGAGCGCGTTATCGATCTGGCCGATAGCGATGGTGAGGGCGATGCCGCTGGTGAAGCCGGTGATGACGGGAGCCGGAATCAGGTGCACGATACGGCCAAGCCGTAAGATGCCGATCGCCAGGATCATGATGCCGGCCATGAGACCGGCGATCCAGAGCCCGCGCTGCCCATGCTGCTGGGCGACGATGATCAGCACCGCCGACATCGCGCCGGTCGGACCGCTGACCTGGAACGGGGCGCCGCCGAGCGCGCCGATAATGAATCCAGCGAGAATGGCAGTGACGAGTCCGGCCGCCGGAGTGGAACCGCTGGCGACGCCGAAGGCAAGCGCGAGGGGCAGGGCGACGGCGGCGACCGTCAGCCCGGCGACGAGATCGCCCTGGGCGTTGGCGCGCGTGTAATTGCCGAACTCATTGCCGCCACAATTTCACGACTTCAGGTGTTTGAAACTGCATGATCTTCATCCCGCCAGATTCGGGCACACAACGAAACGAGACTGTCTGGCAAGACGTGATCGACACGCCCGTCTTCATCCGCGACCGGCGAGATTGTCGCACCGGACAATATGGAAATGGGCCATTTTCCTGGTTGACAAGTGTCAATTGACGCTTTACATTCACAGCCGCGATTGCCATCAATGATGCCGAAGAGCAAGGATCGCCAAAGGAGTCCGCCATGCCATTGCGGAAGCATCCACCCCATCCTGGCAGCCTGCTTCGCGCCGACATCGAAGCGCATGGTTTCACCGTGGCGGAAGCAGCCGAGGGGATAGGCGTCACCCGGCAGGCGCTCTACAACGTCTTGAACGGAAAAAGCTCGATCACGCCCGAGATGGCGGTCCGGCTGGAAAAGGGATTCGGCGGCACGGCGGAAAAGTGGCTCAACCTCCAGATGGCCTACGATCTTTCGCTCGCACGGTCATGGACCGCGCTGATCCGGATCAAACAGCTCGTGCCGAAACGCGATTAGAGTAGGACTTCCGCGACGCGGTAATGATCGTCCAGCGGCGAGAGGCATGAATATGAACGACGACCAACCAAACCATCGATTTCGGCGAAATCACTCCGAGCAGCTCTCTGAAGCTCGTCATTACCGTGTTGAAGTGCCTTCATCTCCAGAAGACCAGGTGTTCATTGCTGGGGCGCCGGAACTTAATAGAGCCAAAACCCATGCCGATACTCCTGTCACCTTCAGCGAGTTGTGTCGTAGATTTTCAAAGCTCACGGCGGCTCAGCTCAGCGGGCCGATTACCAGCCCTTCGCGGGCCGTTTCGACGACCTCCTTGGTGATCGCGCCCAGGGCGTTGATTTCCAGGATGCGCGCGATCTGAGCGAACCGTCGTTTCGGCGACCACCAAGCACCTCAACAAGCTTCAAAGATGCCCAAAGCTGGGTGGAAACCCGTTCTCCAAGCATCCGTCGGGGTTGGTGCCGACTTTTGCAACAGGCTTCTCATTTTACGAGACACTCGCGGCTGGTATTGACGGCAGTCGCTCCATGCTGGATCATGCGCGCACACGACCCTTCGCATGACCGCCATGACCGACCCGGGAGTTGCCGCATCGTGGTCAGCACCCCTCCCCTCCCAGGATCCGGCACCCTGCCCCTCCCGCGCACGCCGCTGATCGGCCGCGACTGGGAGTTGGCCGCGCTCGGCGCCCTGCTTGCGCGCGAGGACGTCCCTCTCGTCACCCTCACCGGCCCCGGCGGCGTCGGCAAGACGCGCCTCGCTGTGCAGGCGGCCGCGATCGTGGAGCCCGCTTTTGCCGACGGGGTGGTATTCGTCCCCCTCGCCGCGGTGCGCGACTCGGGGCTCGTCTTGCCGGAAATCGCCCGGGCACTTGGCATGCAGGACGCAGGCGACCGCCCGCTCGTCGCTCGGATGCGGGCCGTCGTGGGCGAGCGCCGCCTGTTGCTCGTGCTCGACAACCTGGAGCAGGTCGTCGACGCCGCGCCCGACCTGGGCGACCTCCTGACCGCCTGCCCGGGCCTGACGATCCTCGCCACCAGTCGCGAGGTGCTCCGCGTGCGGGGCGAGCACGAGTTCCCGGTGCCGCCGCTCGCCGTGCCTCGGACCGGTCGCCGGCCCCCACTGCCCGCCTTGGCGCAACTCGGCGCGGTCGCCCTCTTCGTCCGCCAGGCCCGCGCGGCCCGGCCGGCCTTTGCCCTGACGGAAGAGAACGCGTCCGCAGTCGCCGAAATCTGCGCCCGCCTGGACGGTCTTCCGCTCGCCATCGAGCTTGCTGCCGCCCGGATCAATGTCCTGTCGCCCGACGCCTTGCTCGCCCGCCTTGACCGCCGCTTGCAGGTCCTCATCCACGGCGCCCGCGACCTGCCAACGCGGCAGCAGACGATGCGGGACGCCATCGCCTGGAGCTACGACCTGTTGCCGCCGGACGAGCAGGCCCTGTTCCGGCGGCTGTCGGTGTTCGCCGGCGGCTTTTCGCTCGACGCGGTCGAAACCGTTGTCTCGGCCGCCAGCGACCTCGCGATCGATCCCCTGGACGGCGTGACCTCCCTCGTTGAGAAGAGCCTGGTGCGGCAGGGCGACCGGGCGCAATCACCCCGCTTCGTCATGCTCGAAACGGTGCGCGAATTCGGGAGAGAACAACTCGACCTCAGCGGCGAGGCTGCCGCGACGCGCCGGAGTCACGCGACGTGGTATCGCGATCACGCGGAGCGAGCCGGGCCGGCGGTGATGATCTGGGTCGAATGGGATTGGGTTACCTGGCTCAACGTCGAGCTCGACAACATCCGGGCGGCCCTCGACTGGGCAGTGGAGCACGCCGAGGCCGAGACCGCCCAACGGATCGTCTACGGATTCGGCTGGTATTCGTACATCACGCGGCAATTGCGCGAAGGCTGCGCATGGGCCCAGCGGTCGTTGACCTGCGCCGGGTCGTCGCCGCCCGAAGCACGCGCGGGCGCACTGCTCCTGGCAGGCTGGCTGTTCGCCGAGCTCGGCGACGACGGCCGCGGGCTGCAGCTCCTCGACGAGGCACTCGCGCTCGTGCGGGCGATCGGCGACCGGCAGCTTGAAGGGCAAGCGATTTACGCGATGGGAGTGGTCGCCGCGAACCGTGGGGAGCTCGATGCCGCCGAAACGGCGTTCCAGACGTCGCTGGCGCTGTTCGAGGATCTGGACGATCCGTATTGGGCGCCGTTGGCGCTAAAGAACCTTGGTTACGTCGCCTACCGCCGAGGGGATCACGCCCGCGCCCGCTCACTGCTCGACCAAGCCCTCGCTCGGTTCCGCGCCCGAGGAAGCACGCTAGGCACGGCGCTCACGCTCATCAACATGGCAAGCCTCGCCCGGGATCAGGACGACCTTCCGGGCGCCGCCGCGCTCTACGCCGAGGCGCTGGCGCTGCGCGCGGATCACAACGACAAAGTCAGCGCGCTGAGTTGTCTGCGGGGGCTGGCCGTCATCGCGGCGCGCGCACATCAGGACGAACGCGCGGTCCGGCTGTTCGGCGCGGAGGAGGCGCTTCGCACGGTAATCGGCGCCGACGAGCCCCGATCCAGTTCCCGCCTCAAAGCCCTTGCCGAGTGTCGCGAGCGGTTAGGCGAGATGGCATTCGACGTCCGCCTGGCGCTCAGGTCAGGCCCTTTCGCTTTCCGACGCGGTTGCCGAGGCGCTGACCGTCCCGGACATGACACCGGCTGTGCAGCCGGTGGCGGCGACCTCCGAGCACGGCCTCACCGCGCGCGAGTTGGAAGTGTTGGCGCTCGTCGTGGCCGGACGATCCAACCCGGAGATCGCCGAGCGCTCTTCATCTCTCCCCGCACCGCCCAGACCCACGTCGAGCACATCTTCCGCAAGCTCAACGTCAGCACCCGCGCGGAAGCGGCGGCCTACGCGACGAAGCACGGCCTCCTGAGCTGACGTGCGAGAGCGGTGACGATCCGCCGGTGATACGTACCTTACGTACCGACCTCCGTGAGGATCATCGCCGCAATATCCGCCATTCGGTCGATGCATGCAGCGACATGTGAGCGCATGCTGTCTCCACAACCCGATATCGGCTCAATACACCCGGGGAACGACGAGAGGAGACGGCCATGACACTGATGACGGAGTTCAACCAACGAGCGGCGGACCACGACGCGCGAATCTCGCGTATCAACCAGCAAGGATGGATGTGGCAGGCCCGGCCCAGGATCGCGTCGGACCGCGCCGGGTCGCGCCGATCCGGCAGCGAATCGGGGGGGCGATCGTCCGCGTCGGGGAACAGCTGCGGGGGGCGCCGACCGGCCACGTTGCCGACCGCGGCGGTCTACTCGCCAGCGGACGGCGACCATTCGCCACGAGTCCAGAACCGGAGGGACGGCCATGATCTTCCGCAGCCCTTACCCCGACATCCAGATCCCCGATCAATCGGTGACCGCGTTCGCGCTCAGGCATGCCGAGCGCCTGACCGGCAAGGTGGCGCTGGTCGACGGTGCCACCGGCCGGACGGTCACGTACGGCGAGTTGGCGCGCGACGTTCGCAGGGCGGCGGCCGGCTTGCGCGGGCGAGGCTACGGTCGGGGCGATGTCGTCGCGATCGTCGCGCCGAACTCGATCGAGTGGGCGATCGCGTTCCTCGCCATCGCCGCCATCGGCGGAATCGCCGCTCCCCAAAACCAGCAATGCACCCCGGAGGAGATCGGAGATCGCCTCCGCGACCTCGGGGCAATCGGGCTTGTCACCACTCCCGACCTCCTCGAACGTGCGCGGGCGGCGATCCAGGGTTCATCGGTGCGCGACATCATGCTCTTCGGCGAGGCGCCGGGGACTACCCCGTTCGCGTTACTGCTGGTCGGGGATGCGCCGATCGAGCCCGCAGCCATCGATCCCGAACGCGACGTCGCCGCGATCTTTTGCTCCAGCGGCACGACCGGGCTTCCGAAGGGGGTACAGATTACGCACCGCAACCTGATCGCGGGGGCCTGCCAATTTGCGGCGACCTGCGACGTCGCCGAGCGCGACGTGCTGCCGGGGCAACTCCCCTTTTTCCACATCTTCGGTCTGGTTGTTACCATCTGCTTGGGGTTGGGCCAAGGGGCAACGAGCGTGCTGGTGCCCCGGTTCGAGTTCGAGCCGTTCCTGCGGCTCGTGCAGGAGCACCGGATCACCCGCGCCTTCCTGGTTCCGCCGATCGTGCTGGCGCTGGCCAAGCACCCGGCTGTCGACAGCTACGACCTCTCCTCGGTGGTCACGCTCACCTGCGGCGCGGCCCCCCTCGGAGCGGATGTCGCGCGGGCATGCGCGGAACGGCTTGGCTGCCGGGTCAAGCAGGGTTACGGGATGACCGAGATCGTGCCCACCCACATCGCGCCGGAAACGTTCGACCCGGCCAAGATCGGCACGGTCGGACCGTGCGTTCCCGGCGTCGAGTGCAAGATCGTCGACGCCGAGAGCGGGCGGGAACTCGGACCCGAGGAGTTGGGGGAAATCCTCGCGCGCGGCCCGGCGGCCACCCCGGGCTACCTCAACCGGCCGGACGCGACCACTGCCTGATCGACGCCGAAGGCTGGGTCCACACCGGAGACCTCGGCTGTGTCGACGCCGACGGCTTCCTGACCGTGGTCGACCGCCTCAAAGAGCTGATCAAGTACAAGGCGTACCAGGTGGCCCCGGCCGAACTGGAAGCGGTGCTGCTGCGCACCCGGCCGTCGCCGACGCCGCCGTCATCCCCTCCCCGGACGACGAGGCGGGCGAGGTGCCGAAAGCGTTCGTCGTGCTCCGGGGGGAGGCGACGGCCGAGGAGCTGATGGCGTTCGTCGCCGAGCGGGTCGCGCCGTACAAGAAAGTGCGCCGGCTGGAGTTCGTCGACCAGATCCCGAAATCGCCCTCGGGCAAGATCCTGCGCCGCGTGCTGGTCGAGCGCGAGCGCGCCGCGATGCCGGCCGTCGTCGGATGACGGCCCCACAGGTTGCCGCTCTGGCTAACGCGAAAAAGATCCCTGATCAGGGGTCCCTGGTCGAGGTCGAGCAACGCTTTCGCGAGCAGCTCAGCCCGATGCGGCTCTTCCCCGGTGCGGCGCTCGCGGTCTATCTCGACGGCCGGCTCGTCCTCGACCTTGCCGGCGGGTTCGCCGACACCCAACGGGGCGAGCCGGTCGGGCCGGGGACCCTCTTCCCGCTCTTCTCCGGCACCAAGCCGTTCGCGGCGGTCGCCCTCTGGCAGCAGATCGAGCGCGGTCGCCTCGACCTCGACGACCCGGTCGCCGCGCACTGGCCGGCCTTCGGCACCAACGGCAAAGATCGCGTCCTGGTGCGCCACCTCCTTTCCCACCGCGGAGGATTCCCGACGACACCGCAGGCGTTGACGCCGGATCGTTGGGGCGATTGGGAGGCGGCGATGCGCAGCGATCGCGGCGATGCCGCTCGATCACGAACCGGGCACGGTCAGCGCCTACCACTTCCTCACCCAGCACTGGGTCAGCGCCGAGCTCGTCCGTCGCCTCGACGGTCGTCCCTACGGGGACTACCTGCGGGCCGAGATCACCGGTCCCCTCGGCCTCGTCGACACCTACGTCGGGCTCCCGGTCGAATTGGAGGACCGGCTGGCCAAATTGCACGTCACGGACGGCACGGACGAGTGGGGACTCGAATCGGTGCGCGCCCTGCGCGACGTGCCGGTGCATCGGATGATCGTGCCCGGGGCAAGCGGCGTGTCGACCGCCCGCGACATGGCCCGCTTCTACGCCGCCATCGCCGCCGGCGGCGTCCTCGACGGCGCCCGTATCCTACGTCGTGAGACGGTCGATCGCCTTCTCGCGATCGAGGTCGACGGCGAGATCGACGCCACCTTCGACGTGCCGGTGCGGCGCGGCCTCGGATTCGAGCTGGGCGGCCAGGACGATGCCCAAACGCCAATGGGCGGGGGCTACCAGCACCGCGCGCACGTTCTGGCACGGCGGTTTCGGCTCCTCGGTCTGCTGGGGCGACCCCGACCTCGGCCTGGCGATGGCCTTCCTGACCAACGGCGTCCGCCGCGACGAAGCCGGCGCCATCGCCCGCCGCAACCTCTCCGACGCCGTGCGCGCCAGCAGCCGATAGCTGGACCGCACGATCGGCTCGCAGGAGCTGGCCTGGATGGTCTGCCTCCACCGTGTCGCAGACACGGCTGCGCCCGTTGAAAAGGGACGAGCGCAGTCGTGGCGCGGAGCAGGAGCGAGAACAGAAAGCGATGACAAAGAGCGATGAAAATCTACGACGAAACACGTTGAAGATAACAATACTCCTGCTAAAGCGGTGGAAAGGGCGCATGAGGTCGCAGCACTCTGGTTGAGTACGGCGCGTCATAGGGGATGGGCGATTCCCGCTCCAATTCCCGGGGTTGAAGCCCCGGGCTACCACGACGAAGCCCTTCCAGGGCTGAGATGGGTGGAGAATGCTCTCGAAATATCCGGACGTTTCCCGGCTTAGCCTCGGAGAGGCTTCGGCTTGTCAGCACTGGACTTCAGCCCGGTGCTGCGGCAGTGAAGCAAGCTGCAGCCCTGGACGATCACGGAATCTCAGGGAAGTCTTTTTCGTGCTGTTTCGCGAGCCTCACCAGTGCAGGGGATGAGGAAAGTAGTCTTCGAGGATCGGTTTGTAGTGGTTCAAGAGGTCGATGGTTTCCTGTTCATCGGGGACATGGTGATTTTTTGAATAGAGATCGTGCTTGTTGAACCCGATGGCCGCGGAGATGGCTTTTCGATCATCCGGGTGGAGCAGTTGCTGGTACTCGCCTTCCCGGTGAACCGGATAGAGCGAGTGATAGCCGATCATGTCCATGGCGGCCTTCGGCAATCGACAGTCGCCTTCGAGCACTGCCCGTAAATACCCATCGTGGCTATAGGAGATTTTCAGGTTATCAAGACCCGCGTGCTCTTCATAAACGCCGGTGGGAGTATTGAAGTCGGGGTTGTTCCTGTCCGGGTTTCCCTCCCAGTTCCCTTCAGGATCATCGTCAAAAAATTGAGGAAAGACGATCTTCTCCGAGAACTGGACTCCGACCGGAAAGGTATCTCCCACAACGGCCCATTGCGGCAGCGGCTCTCGCGGATTATTGGGATCCTCCGAGAGGATCGGCGTCCCGAGCAGCTTGCCGACATCGTGAACCAGGGCAGTGATTTCAAGCCATTCCGGACCACCACCCATCCGCACGGACATCGCGCTCTGCAGGGCATGGACAATTTGCGGATGGTCATTATCGGGATCGCTCGCGTCTCTCAGTTCTCCGGAAATGACGAGCATCTCCATCATCGACATCGCCAGGGTGCGGCTCTCTCGGGCTGAATAGCGGGCTTCGGTATCGACCACAAACTGGTAGGTTTGGTGCCCGTGGTTCTGTCGGTAGAATTCTTTTACATGCGCTGGCGCTGTGTCGTAATTCCGAAAGTGCTCTTCACGCTCGGTCTTTTCCCATGGCCGCACCTGGCTGAAATACGCATGAATCGCGTCATCGTCGATGTAAGAATCTGCATGTTCCGCCATAGTTGCACTGCCGTCCTTTTCAAACTCTGGTCAAGAGAAAGGCAGAAGGTTACTGAATCGTAATAGTGAGAATTCTATCTCCTATTGCAAGGGTATTCACTACATCGATGATTGAGGTTTCTGCATGGCAAAAGGTCCGCAACCGAAAACCGGTTGCGGACCTTTTGGTTGTTACGAGATGCTTACGGGTGATGAGGTTTCGACGGGTGTCGCGGTTTCTCGACTGGCGATTTCGGCGCGGACGACCGGGGCGACCTTCGTGCCGAAGAGCTCGATCGATTTCATCACCTTGTCGTGGGGCATGGTGCCGACGCTGATCTGGAGCAGGAAGCGCTGGTGGTTGAAGAGCTCGTGCTGGTAGAGGATCTTCTCGATGGCCTGCTCGGGGCTGCCGGAAAAGTTTGCGCCCTTGAGGGTCGATTCTATCAGGGCACGCTCACGGGTGGGCGGGGAGAAGCGGCGTTCCTGGGCGATGCGGCGCATGACCGGCTCTGAGTAGAGGAATCCGTCTTCAAAGGCGTCTTGCGAGTTTTCGGCGATGTAGCCGTGCGCATTGATGCTGACCGGCAGCGTGGCGGGATCGTGGCCGGCGAGCCGGGCGGATTCGCGGTAGTACTCGATCAAGGGGACGAAGGGTGGAGTCGTGCCGCCGATGATCGCCACCGCCATCGGCAAGCCGAGCATGCCGGCGCGAGCGGCTGAGGCAGGCGTGCCGCCGACGGCGATCCAGACCGGGATCTGCTCCTGGAGCGGGCGCGGGTAGACCGTCTGGTTCGTCAGCGAGGCGCGATGCCGGCCGGACCAGGTGACGCGCTGCTCATCGCGGAGTTTCAACAGCAGTTCGAGCTTTTCGGCGAAGAGATCGTCGTAATCGCTCAGATCGTAACCAAAGAGTGGGAACGATTCGATGAAGGAACCGCGTCCGGCCATGATCTCGGCGCGGCCGCCGGAGATGAGATCGAGCGTGCTGAAGTTCTGGAACACGCGCACCGGATCATCAGAGCTGAGCACGGTGACGGCGCTGGTGAGGCGGATATTCTTGGTTCGCGCGGCTGCCGCGGCGAGCACGACGGCGGGCGCGGAAGCAGCGAAATCGGGACGGTGATGCTCGCCGAGCCCGTAAACATCGAGCCCGACCTGATCGGCCAACTCGATTTCTTCGAGGAGATCGCGTAGCCGTTGCGCAGGGCTGACCGTTTGCCGGGTAACGGGATCTTCCGTCATTTCGGCGAAGCTGTAGAGACCGAGTTCCATGATGAGAGTCCTTGTAGTGGTTGCGGATTGAGCTACGCTCACCGCGACTGGCGTATGACCTTATGGATAGAGTATATATATGCGCATGCATATTTGTCGATAGCCTGTGCGACTATGCCGATATTGGAAGCCTGAAGCGATGCCATCGATGAGATCAGATGAATCACACTCAGTCGCGCAACCGCTCGGCAGTCGTCAGTGCGCCCAGGTCTGGGTGGCGCTGCGCGCGGTGTATGAGCGGGTGAGCGCGGAGCTCGCCGGGGCGCTGGCGAACGAATGCGGGCTGACGATCAATGAGTTCGAAATTCTCGTTTTTCTCAATGAAGCGGGGGACCGGCGGTTACGGCTCGGCGATCTGAGCGAAGCGGTGCATCTGAGCCAACCTGCGCTGAGCCGGTTAGTGATGCGCCTGGAGCAGCAGGGATTGATCGGCCGCGCTGACGCCGACGATGATCGCCGGGCGGTGTGCATCTCCCTGACCGATCGGGGCGCAGATCTGCTCGAGCGAGCCGTGCCAATTCAGCGCGACGTGGTGGAACGCCTGCTCAGCAGCCGGATGACCGCAGCCGAGCAAGCAGCGCTGATCGCGGTGTTTCAGCGGATGGCGGGATAACGCTCACGAGCAGGCAGCACGAAAATCTCGATATTCCCGCATGTTTCTGTAGTGGCCGATCTTGTATCGGCCAGGGTGATCGCACGCGAGATTGGGTTCCAATGAGCATGGCCGACACGAGGTCAGCCACTACATTGTGGTGGTTTCGCAGTCTCGTACTGCCTGCTGCCTGCGGTCTGCTGCCTGCCTATTCGGACGCCATTACGCCGGAATCTTTACCTTGCGTTTGATGTAGAGGATGCGCTCGCGGACCCGTTCTTCGTTGAGGCGGTAGCGGCGAGCTTTGATCAGGTCGCGCAGGGAGATGATGCCGAGGAAGGGCCCTTCGTCTGAGTCTTCGATCACCGGCAGGCGGGTGAGATCATGCTCGGCCATCCGGTCGGCGACGACCCGCAATGACTCGGTGGAGTAGGCGGTGACTGGCTTGCGATTGATGACATCGTCGGGAATCGCCGAAAGCTCGGATTTCCCATTCGTGTCGCGCAGCATCTCCAGGGCGGTGCGCGGCACCACGCCGATCAGGCTTCCATCCTGCCCAACAACCGGGAAGAGATGCTGCCGGAACCCGGGCGTCGGCTGCAACGCGGTTTTAATCGACACCGGCTCGTGTGACGGGAACCAGGCTACGCGGTTTCAATTCAAAAAGCAGCAGCTCGACGGCGAGCAACACCGCGGCGACCGGGGTGGCGAAGGTGGCCGACATGCCGGCGGCGGCTCCGGCGACGAGCAGGGTTTTCCGCTCGGCGCTGGTGAAGGCGAAGAACTGGGCGGTCATCGAGCCGACCGCGCCACCGGTGAGAATGATCGGACCTTCCGCGCCGAACGGACCGCCCGACCCGATCGAAACCGCCGATGAAAGCGGTTTCAACAACGCGACCCGGGGTTGCACACGACTGCCGCCCATCAGGATCGCTTCGATCGCCTCGGGGATGTCGTGACCGCGAATGCGGTCGGAACCGTACCGCGCCATCAAGCCGATGATGAGCCCGCCGATGGCCGGAATGATGATCACGAAGATGCCGAGATTGTTCGTGGCGGGTGACACGAGATTGGTCGAGATATGTCCAAAAAAGAAGATGTTCGTAAAAAGCCCGATCAGTCGCAGCAAGAACCAGGCGACAAAGGCGTTGAAGACACCTACCAGCAGGGCGGCTCCGGAAAGCAGCACCATCCGGTTGGTGGCGGTGAAATCACCAAGCGGCGAAAGACGGTCCGTGAGCGGGGTCATCGCATCCGGCTCTTTTTTCCGAAATCGCTGAAACGTTTTCGAGGTATTCACTAAGAGATAACTCCACGTCGATTAGGCACAGATTCCATCGGCGTCCGATATCCGGGCGCATTCGTGACGGTCCATAGCTGGTTTGGGAACGCCGGATGCCGGAGCGTCACATTGACGTGGAACCGGTTCCAAAATCATTATACGAAGGTAGGTTCCGTTCCGCAAATCCCATTTGTCGATCAGCATCAGCGGCTGATGGCGATTCGGCCCGAACGGGATGCGCCGCGCACGGGAAAGCAGGATGACTTTTTGACCACGATTCGCGATGTCGCCAGGGAAGCCGGGGTCGGCGTTGGCACCGTTTCGCGCGTGCTGAGCGGTCACGCCAGCGTCGCACCCGCCACGCGCGCGCGGGTGCAGGTGGCGATGGAACAGCTCAACTACCACCCGAGCGCGGTCGCCCGGGCGCTTTCACGCCGGCGCACCGATACGCTTGAGATCATCATGCCGCTCTTTACCCGCGAGTTTTATGTGGAGGTGCTGCGCGGCATCGAGGAAGCGCTTGCGTCGACCGATTACTCGCTCGTCATCCGCACCGTCGAACGGCCGCAGGATCGCACCCGCGCGTTCGCCCAGATCGGACGGGCGGATGGCATCGTAATCGTTTCGCTCACCCCTTCGGCGTCATTCGTGAAGCAGCTGGAAAACGCCAAGACGCCGGTGGTGCTGATCGACGCCGTGCACCCGAAATTGCCGTCGATCGATGTCGATCACGAGCAAGCGGCGATGAGCGCGGTGATGCATTTCATCGAAACCGGTCACCGGCGAATCGGTCTGATCGATCGCGCGAACGATCCGTTCGGTCCGTCCTCGGAAAGTGGGCGGCAGCGCGGCTATCGTCGCGCGCTGGCGGAGGCCGGGCTGCCGCTCGATCGCGATCTGGAGATGGTCGCCAGCTACACAGACGAGGGAGGGCGCGACGGCGCGAATCGCCTCTTTGAGCTGACCGATCCGCCAACGGCGATTCTGACCGGCAGCGATATCCAGGCGATCGGGGTGATTGATGCGGCGCGGAGCCGGGGATTGGCGATTCCCGGCGATCTCGCTGTGATCGGCTACAACGACATCGATATTTCCCGGCACATCGATCTCGCCTCAGTGCGGGTGCCGATGCGGGCAATGGGGAAACGTGCGACCGAGCTGCTGCTCTTGATGATCGAGCACAAACCGATCGACGAGCCGATCACGCGCTTTCCGGCCGAGCTGATCATCCGCAATTCGGCGGAACGTCGGCCATAAAACGCATTTCAATGCGCCTGCGTCACTCCCCGTCATTCTGAGCCGCTGCGAAGAATCTCCGCGCGAAGCGCAAGCTCGTTCAAGGATGACCCGCTCATCGATGAACGAGTCTCCTCGCGCTTATGCGCGAGCGGCTTCGCCGGGGATTCCTCGCTGCGGCTCGGAATGACGGAAGGTGGGGCATATGTCGTGTAAGGTCCGTGAAAATGGTCCGTAAAACAGGGGCAGGCGTGTTCGCCTGTCCCCGTCTTGCTGCCTACGTTCGTCAGGACTCAGGAAGGACGAGCACTTCGATCGAGACGATGCCGGACACGTAGCGCCCGTCATGCAGGTCGCCCGGGACGACGAGGAGGGGAGCGGAGAGCGCCTCGCCATCCCAATCCCAGGCTAGCAGCCCCGGGGCGTTGCCAAAGTTCGGATCGATCTCGCCCAGCTTGATGTCCGTGACAACGCCAGGCAGTTGATTCCGCGCACTCAGATCGTGAGCGTTCCTCCCTTGCCCTGTACGATGGTCGACGGCATTGTTTCTACGCTGTGTTGACGTGATGAGTCAACGATTGAATAGATGACACACTCGGGTGACACTTGCTGAAATTGCAGGGCGTTCAAAGATCCCACTGGCCATTCGACAGGATGCGCAGGATTTTGGATATATCGTGTGCAATTTAAACGTTTGACAGACCGCTGCGAACGTGTAGGGTTGAACGGTACGCGGCTGCGTTGCTTGATCCCACCTGGGTGTTTTTCATTATGGTCAAGGATGCGGAAATCAAGCGAGATTTGCCGGGTATTTCTCATGCACCGGTGAATCTGCCGTCCCCGCGAACGTCCCTCTTTGGCCGGGATCATGACATTGCGGTGACGAGCGACATCCTGCGCCGGGATGAGGTTTCACTGCTGACCCTGACCGGTCCGGGCGGGGTGGGGAAGACACGGCTGGCGGTGGCGGTGGCGGCGCGAATGGCGCCTGAATTTGCGGACGGCGTCGTCTTCGTCCCGCTTGATCCGCTTCGTGATCCAGCGTTCGTGCTTCCGGCGATTGCGAATGCCTTCAGCTTGAGCGACACCGGGCGCGCGCCCCTCATGGCTCAACTCTTCGCTCACTTGCGATTTCGCAAGCTGCTTCTGGTACTCGACAACTTCGAGCATCTGATCGAGGCGGCGCCGATGCTCACCGAGCTACTGACCGCCTGCCCCGGCCTGAAAATGCTCCTCACCAGCCGGGTGGTGCTGCGCTTATCCGGCGAGCATGATCTGGCCGTGCTCCCGCTGCCGATTCCGGCGGCGGTTGAACTCTTCTTAGCCCGCGCCCGCGCGGCGTATCCCGATTTCCAGCTGACGGCGTCGAACTCAACCGCGATCGCGAAGATTTGCGTGCGGCTCGATGGACTGCCGCTCGCGTTGGAGCTTGCCGCCGCGCGTACCTCCGCGTTGACGCCCGCAGCGCTTCTGTCCCGGCTCGATCATGCGTTGCCGATGCTCAACCGGGGACCACGCGATCAACCAGACCGGCATCGCGCCATGCGGAATGCCATCTCCTGGAGCTATGACTTGCTTGAGCCAACAGAGCAGATGCACTTCCAACGGCTTTCCATCTTTGCCGGAGGGTTTGATCTCGCCGCCGCGGAAGCGCTGATTGACAGCGATCATCAAGGTATCGCTGACGACGCGGTCTTTTCGCTGGCGGAAAAGAGCCTTCTGCGCCAGATGACTGGACCGAATGACCCGGATCCGCGTTACCGGATTCTGGAAACAGTCCGTGAATATGGCCTGGAACAACTCGGCGCGAGCGGTCGTGAGCCAGAGGTCCGTGCCAGACACGGACGCTATTTTCTCGAACTTGCCGAGGGATATGCGCCAGGCTTCTTCGAGCCTGGCTACGATGAGATCCTCGAGCGACTGGATCGCGATCAGGACAACATCCGGGCCGCACTCTCGTGGGCGGAAGAGACTGGAGCGGTTGAGATCAGCCTGCGGTTGGCACAAGCGATGAGTGGCTACTGGGTGGTCAGAGGTCAATATCGCGAGGGGCGCGGTTGGTTGGAACGAAGCTTATCCGCCGGCGATCGAGCGCCCAGCAAGGCGCGAACTCGCGCCTTGCTGGCAGCCGGATGGTTGGCTCGCGCCCAGGATGAACGTGACGCGGCCGAAATCTTTCAAGAGGAAGCGCTCACCATTGCGCTTGCAACAGATGATGTTGAAGGGCAGGGGCGCGCGTTGCAGGCGTTGGGCCAGGTCGATCTCCAGCGCGGAGATTTCGAACGCGCGGTGGAGCGAACCGAAGGAGCCCTCACGATTTTTCAGGAGATCGCGCAGGAAGCGCCCGCTGGTCCGCAATTTCTCAGCTTGATCACCGCCAATCTCGGGCAGATCGCCTTCGCGCGTGGCGATAAGGAAACCGCCCTGAACTATCTCGACGAAGCGGCGCGGCAGCAACGAGCCCTCGGTTTTGCCTGGGGCCTTGGCGATACGCTGCGGTTTCTCGGGGATATTTCAGTTGATCTCGGCAAGCCTTCTCAGGCGCTGGCGGCGTACCGGGAAAGTGTTGAACTGGCCCGTGACCAGGGAAACCGGCGCTTTCTGGCGGAATCGCTGGTTGGCATTGCCGGTTTATCGGCAATCGGCGGCGAACCGGAACGAACCGCCCGGCTCTATGGAGCAGCGGCGGCGCTGCGGCAGCAAATTGGCGCTCCGGTGGAAGCCTGGGAGAGCCCGGCCCTCGAACGACGGATTTCGGCGATGCACAAGGGGCTTTCGCCCGCTCAGGTGGACGCTGCCTGGGCGACGGGAGCAGCGATGCCGATTGAGACAGTGATCGATGACGCGCTGACCTATCAAGAGAAGGCAACTCGCCCAGATGTCGCCGGCTCTGATGCGCGCATTGCGTTCAGTCTCACCAACCGAGAGCGGGATGTGCTGCAACTGCTTTCGGAAGGTCGGAGCGACCGCGAAATCGCCGAAGCGCTTTCCATCAGCCCGCGCACGGTGGGGGGGCATGTCACCAACCTGCTCTCCAAGTTGGGAGTGGATTCGCGAACGGCTGCCGCGGCGATGGCGATTCGCGAAGCATTGATCTGATCCGATCTGGCCCCTGATCGCCACAACGCCCGGCAGTTCCAGAGTGTTTTTTTCGTTTTCCCCTGTCTCCTGATGAGCACCGCGTAGAACTACCGGGATGCCCGGGCGGCTGATCCCTCCAAAGAATCACGTAGTCCTCACGGTGCGCGCGCGCTGGCGCGGGTTCATGGTGTGAGTGTGCCGGAGAACCTCAACGCGACAGTGTGGATGGGGAGCGGCATGACCTTCACCGGCAGTGAACCCGCGCGGTTCCAGTCGGGCGATTGTCGCTCAGGCGAAGGAGAGATCATGGACGAGCAGGATTCAGATCGCGTGCAACAGACACTCGAACAGCCGCTGACCCGTCGCTCGGCGATCGGCAAGGCGGCGGGAGCTGGCGCAGCGGCCGCACTGGCAACCGCTGGTTTTCACGCGGCGGCGCAGGGCGCGCCGTCACATGCTTCCAATTCGCTTCAGAAAGGAAATTTGATGGCACAGTCAACCCCAGTTGCTTCTCCTGACGGCGGCGCGCCGACCGTGGTGCTCATCCATGGAGCGTTCGCTGACGCGTCCGGATGGAACGGTGTGATCAACCTGCTTCAGGCAGATGGAACGACGGTTATTGCGCCTCCCAATCCGCTGCGCGGGGTTTCGCTCGACGCAGCCTATGTCGCCAGCGTAGTGAATAACGTTCCGGGCCCCGTGCTCCTCGTCGGGCATTCGTATGGCGGCGTAGTGATCACGAACGCAGCCACGCAAACGCCAAATGTCGTTGGCCTGGTCTATGTCGCCGCGTTCGCCCCTGACGAAGGGGAGAGCGTCCAGTCACTTGCGGAAAGTGGACCGCCGACTCAGCTTGGTCCGGCGCTGCGCCCGGCCGAGGTTGCGAATGGACCTGCTGGGGAGACCGGGGTTGAACTGAGCATCGACGTTGGGTTGTTCCATGAGGCGTTCTGTGCCGATCTGCCCGACGATCTGGCAGCAGCGATGGCTGCGGGGCAGCGTCCTGCAGCCGGCGCCGGCTTCGGTGAGCCATCCGGGCCGCCGGCCTGGAAAACGCTTCCATCCTGGTTCGTGGTCGCCACGGAAGATGTGACGATTGGCGCGGACGCGCTGCGCTTCTTCGCCCAGCGTGCAGGTTCGACCACCGTGGAAGTGCAAGGATCGCATGTGGTGATGATCTCGCAGCCGGACGCGGTGACCGATCTGATTCGCACGGCGCTCGGCTCGGTTTCCTAGCACTTTCCGAGGTACCGGACACGACGGCCCTCACCCCAACCCCCTCTCCCGAATGCGGGAGAGGGGACGCTGCGTTTCTGCTGGACGCCGTTCAGCGGAGAAATCTCATGGATGAGTCAAGACGCTCCGAATCGGGCGATACGCTGACGGTGATGCTGGTTCATGGCGCCTTTTCGAACATGGCCTGCTGGAATGGGGTGATCAGCCTGTTACAGGAGCGCGGCTGCGTGGTGATCGCGGTGATGAACCCATTGCGGGGATTGGACAAAGATGTCGCCTATGTCGCCAGCGCCGCCGCGCAGATCGATGGGTCCGTTTTACTGGTTGGGTCCGGGTATGGGGGCGTGGTGATTACGAACGCCGCGCTCGTTGCCGGCAATGTGACCGGGCTCGTGTATACCGCCGCGTTTGCGCCCGATGCGGGGGAAAGCGTGATGGATATCTCGGAACGCTTTCCGGAAACCTTGCTCGGCCCGGCGCTCCGGCCCTCATCATTCCCGAATGGCGGCAGCACCTACGCGGTGGAAATGACGCTCGACCGACAGCTCTTTCCCGCCGCGTTCGCCGCCGATCTGCCGCGACGGGAGGCGATGGCGATGGCCGCCGCGCAACGCCCGATCGCGATTGCCGGGATGGAAGACAAATCAGGCGAACCCGCCTGGAAACCATTGCCTTCCTGGTATCTGGTGGCGACCGCCGACCAGATCGTGCATCCAGAGGCGCAGCGATTCATGGCGAAACGGGCCGGTGCGCTGATGTCGGAGATCGACGCCTCGCATTCCGTGATGATTTCTCAACCGGATGTCGTAAGTGAGTTGATTCTGGAAGCATGCCGCCAGGTTCGGTAGCAATCTGAATTCAGCATGATCGACAACGCAAACCCCGCCGAAATCGGCGGGGTTTGCGTTGTTTGTGCGCATGGACAGACACGCATAGAGATTCACCGCCGGTGCTGTTGAGAACGTGTTGAGATTTTCCGGCATGAACCGTTGAAGATGTCGCCGTATGATGGGGTGAGATGAGGCGATGTGCGTCGCGTTGAGGAGGAGGATGGATGAGCGCAGAACCCACGGGACAGGTTGAGGATCGAAACGCAAAGGGACTCCTTTATTTTCAGATCGCCGCCGGGTTGTTTACCCTGCTCGTGCTGGTGCAGGCAGTGCTGGCCGGACGCGGCTGGTTTATCGATTTCGATTTGATTGATATTCACGGCATGGTCGGGAATCTGGTGTTCCTCAATGCCGTGGCGATGGTCGCGATCGCCCGATTCGCCATGCCGGAAAGCAACGAGCGGAAGACGCTGGTCATTTTGAGCGGCATTCTCGTGCTGCTCGTCGTCGCCCAGATTGCACTTGGCTATTCGGCCACGTCGTCAGACAATCCAAGCGCGGAAGCAGCCTCCCTGCATATTCCGAACGGGGTGCTGATCTTTGGTCTGGCGGCGGCGATCGATTCCCGGGTGTTCAGCCGGAAGAGCTAAAGCTCAGTTTCGGCGGGCGGCTGCGATGGCGAGGCAACGTTCGCGGGCGGGGCAGGTGATGAGGTGGTCGTTGACCATGCCGGCACTTTGCATGAAGGCGTAGATGATGGTGGAACCGACGAAGGTGAAGCCGCGCTTTTTGAGGGCTTTCGACATGGCGTCTGATTCCGGCGTGGTGGCCGGAACGTCGGCGAAGGTGACAGGAGCCGGGCGGTCGAGCACATCGCCGCCGGTGAATGACCAGAGGTAGCTGGCGAACGAACCGGTTTCATCACGCAATTGCAGGTAGGCGCGGGCATTTTTGCTCGCGCCTTCTACTTTCAGGCGATTCCGGATGATGCCGGGGTCGGCGAGCAGGCGCGCGTGATCGTCCGGTCCATAGGCGGCGATCCGTTCGGCGTTCCAGCCCTCGAAGGCGCGATCGAAACTCTCGCGGCGATGGAGAATCGTCCGCCAGGAGAGCCCGGCCTGGAAGCATTCGAGCATCAGCAGTCCGAAGAGGGCGTCATCGTCCCAATCGGGGACGCCCCACTCCTCATCGTGATAGGCCGTCATCAAGGGATCGCCGGCGCCCCAGTCGCAACTGCCATCGGGCAACGGCTCGCTCATTCGCCGGCGCCTGCAGTGACGGCCCTATCCTGGGCTTGCTGCATCGCCTTGAGGATGACCGCCGGTGGATGGGCGCCATTGAGACCAACGGCGTCATCGAAGATGAAAAAGGGAACGCCGGTGATGCCGCTCTTCGCGATCTCCTCGATCTGCGCCGAGATCATATTGCGGAAATCGGGGAGACCGAGCGCGGCGGTAAGGGCGCGAACATCAAGCCCAAGCTCGGAACCAATGGCAAGGAGCGTGTCGCGATCACCGATATCGCGGCCATCCTCGAAATAGGCTTTGTGCAGCGCATCGAGAAGCCGGTTTCGATCGGCGTCCGGCACGGCATAGATGAGGGTGTGGGCAAGCAGGGTGTTCGGCATCTTTTCGATGCGTTCCCAGTTGAAGGTGAGACCGGCAAGCGCACCAGCCTGGTTAACGCGCTCCCAGATCGGCGTAGGGTCGTCGGCGCCGGTCAGTTGCTGCATGTAGGCGCGGAACGGAAATCCTTCGGGGGGAGTTTGCGGATTGAGCTGATACGGGCGGAGCAGGATTTCGACCGGCGCGCCGTCGCCTTTCCATTCGCTGATGGCTTTATCGAGATTGGCTTTACCGATCCGGCACCAGGGGCAGACGATATCGTGAACGAAATCGACGATCATGAACGATTGACTCCTTCAGTGGGAACGATGCGATAGGCGCAAAGATGGCCCCCGGCGATGCGATGGGCGACGCGGGTGACCTCTGCATCGGGCAAAAGCGCCTGCAAAAAGCCGAGTTCGGTGCTGCAGGCGTGCCCGTAGCGCTCGGCGACGGCGAGCACGGCGCAATTATGTTCCCTGATCAAATAGGTTCCATCTTCTTCAGTGGTGAAGTCGGCCAGATAGCCATCCTCATCCAGGATTTTGGCGGTTTCTGCAACGCGCTCAACGAATGACAATCCGCGCATCCGCATGCGGGAGCGCTCAAGCCGGCGATCGGCGCGGCGATCGAAGATGCGATTGAGCAGCTCGGGATCTTCGTCCGCCACATATTCGAGCAGTTCATTGGTCAGCTCGCTGTAGTTGCGCGGGAAGAGGGCGTCGCCTGACGGCGTGAGACGATAGATTTTGCGAGGGCGGCCCCGGCCATCGCGGTCGTTGCGATGGGTGATGAAGCCATCCTGCTCGAGCGCGGTGAGGTGCTGGCGGGCGCCGCTTGGGGTGATGTGGGTGATCTCGCTGAGGGTATCAGTCGAAGCTTCGCCATTACGCTTGAGATAGTCGAGCAATTCGCGGCGAGTCTCGGGCAAACCGGAGAGCGCCGGGGTCTGGATTGAAGGAGGGGAGTGAGAAACCATGAGGGCGGAAGCTCCTTCCGGCGCGCCGGACGCAGCCGGATTATTGAGCGAAGTATAGCATTACCGCAGTTGTCAAAATAAAAACAGAAACTACTCTCGTTATTTTTCAGGTGTTGCTGGCGGCGAGGAGGGACGGATGAAGGTGCTGGGAATCGGGTGGCTGGGGAGCCGGACGGCGGCATTTCAGGAGATGGTGAATTTCGCGGCAAATGTGCTGGGGATGACGCTGACGAATCTGCAATCTGATCTGGCGGTGTTCAAGATGCCGAATGGGGATGAGTTCCAACTCTTCGGACCGGAGAACAATAACCTCCCGTTCGCCGACCAGCCGGTGGCGGGATTCCTGGTTGAGGATGTGGCGATCGCCCGGACTGATATGGAAGCGAAAGGGGTGCTCTTTCTCGGCGAGATCGAACAATGGGGTGATTTCGCCTGGACCTATTTCCGCGCGCCTGATGGGCGGGTGTATGAATTGACGCATCGGACGGAACGGAGTGGAGAGTAGAGAGTTAAGAGTGGAGAGCACGAGTTTTCTTCGTGCTCTTAGCTCTCTACTCTCCACTCTTAACTCGTTGCGAACTACTGCTCGTTGATCGCGTCGCCGCCGAGGGTGGCGATGGTGATCAGGCGGCCGCTGGGGGCGTAGAAGGCGTCGACGATGGTCGCTTCGGTGGGAACTTCGAAGACGAGCATGCCGGTGACGGAATCGCCTTCAGCCAGTTCCGTTGTCTCGAAATCAGGCACGGCTGAAGTCGACTCTTCGGTGCGGCTGACGTAGGACGATCCGTAGATGAAGCCCTGCTCATCACGAATGAAGAAGTCGTAGGGGCTTACTTCGGTTGTTCGGCTGCCGATATTCTCGATCGTCACTTCGATCGAGACGAGGCGGAGGCCACGATCCGGGGTCGAATACTCGTCGTAATCCTTGAACGGATCGACGGTTTCGTTGACGGTGATCGAGAGGGCCGGATCGCCCGACTCGTCGATCACTTCAATGGCGACATTGTCAACGACATCGCCGGTCGTCGATTTGCCCGTGGTTCCGGCTTCGGGAGTGGCGCTGTCCTGGGCGAACGTGGTCGCCAGCGTGCCGGCCATCAGGCCGAGCATCAGCAGCAAGGCCAGAATCGGTCGTCGAATCGTCATGCGTTTCTCCTCCTCAGGAATGTGTCCCGCCCAGATCCCGGCCAGCACTGGCCATTGTCTGGGTCTTCGTCCCGTTGCGATCGTTGCAACGCGATGCATCAACCGGGGATTGCCGATCAACGCCCTTAATTACCGTTGCCATGTGAAGTGATGCCTATGGCCAATATTTCGGAGCCATACGTGACCATCGGGCTAATTATGTATTCAATGACACACAATATGATGCATTATGTACAGTTTGTGCGTCTGAGCGGCGGTGCGCCTGGGCCGCTGTCCGCTTTTCGTCTGGTCAGTTCGATCCCTGGGTAGGCGATCGGTTTTCCATCAGATTGATCGGCAAACCTTAGTAGAACATTTGATCTTATTCGGAAAGAGCATAGCGATGACGACACGATGTGCGGCGGCAGGATGTGGGCGTTTTGTGCGGAGGGGAGATCGTTGGTGCGTCCGGCATCGCGAGGATGACGATCGCGGTCCTCCTGAAATTGAGACGTTCGAGGATGAGGTGGGCTCGCTCTTTCGCGAGCGGTTGGCGCGGGGCGATTACCGGTCGCTGCTCGATCCCGAACTGTGGGACGTGATCGCATCGGCGGGCGCCGAGCGCGGGCTGACGAACGAGATCGGCGTGCTGCGGATGGTGCTGATGCGCCTGATCCTCGAAGAGCGCGATCCGAGCCGGCTCGCCCAGAACACGGCCCGGATCGCGGGGGTGCTGGTGCAGGCGGAACGGGCGCAACGCGCCCTGAGCGGCGAGATGGCGGACGGATTGGCGGAAGCGGTGACGCATATTCTCGCCGAGTTTGGCGAGTGACGACGGCCCTCACCCGGCGCTAAAGCGCCACGCTCTCCAGCCTCGGGCGAGGGTGAAGCCGTAAGCCGTGAGCTGTGACTGCCGGGAGCCGTGAGCACCCGGTGAGCACGCGAGCAAGCCTCCTACGACTGTGGTGCTGATTCCGGCTCGCTGACTGCCTGCTCGAAGACTTCCGGAGGATGATGATGAACAGATCATCTGATGCGCTGAAGGACGAGGTGCGGCGGTTGCGCGGAGGGAGGGCGGGGCCGGGGAAGGTTGATCTGGAGCCGGTGAGCGCCTATGAGGTGGTGACGCGGCAGATGGTTGATGGGCTGCGGGACGAGCTGCAGGAGATTCGCGGGCGGATCAATGGGTTGATTTTTCTGGTGGCGGGGACGGCGATCGCAGAGGTGGTGACGCGGATTATCGGTTCGTGACGGGAGGAGCAGACAGCAGGTCGCAGACTGCAGGCCAGCGATGAGTTGCGGCGGGCGTTGCGGCAGATGCTGGTGGGGCCGGGGGCGTTTTCGCGGGCGACGCAGCGGGACCGGGTATTGCGGCCGTATCAGATCGATCCGGCGGAGGCGGTCTGGGAAAGCGTTTCGCGGGGATTGGGGCGGCAATTCGCCTTCGTCTTCAGCCGGCAGTCGGGGAAGGACGAGCTGCTGGCGCAGTTGATCGCCTTTCTGCTGATTCGGTTTCAGGCGCGGGGCGGCTCGATTGTGGTGGCCACGCCGGCGCTACGGCCGCAGGGCATCGTCAGCCGAGACCGGCTGCTGAACGCGCTGCAGAATCCGGTGACGGAACGGTTCACGCAGCGGCGGGAGGGAACGTCGGTTGCGGTTGGGAAGGCAAGCGCGCGATTCATCTCGGCCAGCCCGACGGCGAATGCGCGGGGGCAAACGGCCGATCTCCTGCTGGTGGCGAATGAGGCGCAGGATATCCGGCCGGAGGTGTGGGACGCGGTGTTCGATCCGATGGCGGCGAGCACGAATGCGACGACCCTTTTTCTCGGCACGGTCTGGAGCCGGGAAACGCTGCTGGCGCGGCAGATGCGGCATCTGGAGGAACTGGAAGCGGCGGACGGCATCAAGCGGCTGTTCCGGGTGAACTGGGAAACGGTCGCGGCGATCGTACCCGCGTATGGCGAGCGGGTGCGGGCGCGGATCGCGCAGTTTGGTCCGTCGCACCCCTTCATTCGCACCGAGTATTTCCTGGAAGAGCTCGATGGCGATGGATCGCTCTTTCCGCCGCAACGATTGGCGCAGCTGCAGGGTGACCATTTCCGGCGTCACGCGGCGGAGGCGGGAAAACGGTACGCGCTGCTGATCGATGTCGGCGGCGAGGAGGAATCGGGATTCGGGCTGGCGGCCTTTCACGATCTGGGACGGCGCGACAGCACGGCGGTGACGGTGGTCGAGATCGCCGATCCACTGCCGGGAAGCGTGCTGCCACGGTATCTGATCGTCGATCGAATCGCCTGGACGGGGGCATCGCACGCGACGCTGCTGCCGCAGCTGACCGATCTGGCGCGATCGGTCTGGAAAGCGCGGGCGGTGGTGATCGACGCCACCGGCGTCGGGGCGGGACTCGCGTCGATGCTGGGCGCGGCGCTCGGGCAGCGGCACGACCGGCAGACACCGATCCGGGTGCTGCCCTTTCATTTCACCGCGTCGAGCAAAAGCGCGCTTGGCTGGGACTTGCTCGGCTTGATCGAAAGCGGCCGGTTGAAGGAGTACGCCGAAACGGCGGCTCCGGCATCCCCGGCCGCATTGTTGACCACCACCTTTCACGAACAGTTACGAGGCATCACCTACGACACCGTTCCGGGTCCGGGACGGCAATTGCGCTGGGGCGCGCCGCCGGGCCGGCACGACGATCTCGTGCTGAGCCTGGCATTGGTGAGCGCGCTGGATGGGTTTGATTGGCGGGAGCGAACCGCGCGCGGTTCGTAGCAGGCCGCAGAGAGCAGGCAGATGCGCAAATCGTCGCGGTCTGCGGTCTGCTGCCTGCTCAGAAGGAGGATCCATGGAAGACGAACAGCAATCCGTTGATGACGTGGCGTTGGTCCGGGAGCTGGCGCGGCGGGCGTATCCCGATGCGGTGGCGGAATTGATTGATGGGGGAAACGCGGGCGAGATTGCGGCGTCGATTGAGCCGGCGCGAGCGGCGTATGCGCGGTTGAAGGAGGAGATCGAGGCGGCGCGGCCGGTAGCGGTAGCGCAGGTGCCAGCGGGCGGGATGTCGCCGGCGATCGATCCGGACCGGTTGCCGGCTTCGGAAAAGATCAGGCGGGGGTTGGCGAAATCCCGGGGTTGAAGCCACCGAAAACCCGGCACTGAAGTGCCGAGCTACTAAAAACGAAGTCCCGTTGGGACTGAGTTACGAGGATGTCGTTATCGGAGGTCTGGATAAATGGCGTTGACGAAGGCAGAAGCGGCGAAGCTGACGAATGATTTGCTGACCCGGGGCGTGATTGAGACGATTGTGAAGGAGTCGCAGGTGCTGTCGTTGCTTCCCTTTATGGAGGTGACGGGAACGGCGGTGACCTATAACCGCGAGGCGTCGATGCCGGCGGCCGGGTTTTATGACGTGGGCGATACCTGGACAGAGGGAACGCCGACCTATACCCAGTTGACGGCGACGCTCAAGATTCTGGGCGGGGACGCCGATGTCGATAATTTTCTTCAGGCGTCCTATGCCGATCCTAATGATCTTGAGGCGGAAATGATTGCGAGCCGGGCAAAGGCGATCGCTCATAAGTTTTCCGATGCGTTCTTCAATGGAGATAGCGGGTCCGATCCGAAGTCGTTCGATGGGGTGACGAAGGCGCTCGCCAGCAGCGCGCAGGAGCTTTCGACCGGGACGAATGGCGGTCCCCTCACGCTTGATCTGGTCGATCAGACGATCGATCTGGTGGCGCCGGGCAAACCGGATGCGCTCTTCATGTCGAAACGGACTCGCCGCAAACTGTCGGGACTGCGGCGATCATCGGGGAATTTGCTGGAGACCGATGTCGATCAGTTCGGCCAGCGCGCACTGTTCTACGACGGCATTCCGCTGCTGGTCGACGATTTCATCAGCGACACGCAAGCGCAGGGATCGTCTGGAACCGTCTGTTCATCGATCTACGCGGTGAAATTCGGGCAGAGCACGGGCATCATGGGGCTGGAGCATGGCGGCATCGCCATCGAGCCGGTGGGGGAACTGGAAACGAAAGACGCCACCCGCTGGCGGGTGAAATGGTATTGCGGGATGGCGATTTTCTCGATGCTGGGGGTGGCGCGGTTGAAGGGAATCACGCCGGCATAGCCGGGAGTGGCCGGAGCGGCCGTGGTGATCGGTGGAGTGATGATCATGCGCAAAAAAATCGAGTGAAGCAGCACCGGAATGAGGTCGCACGCTCGGCGGCGATCGTACCGCCGAGCGCATACGCACGAGGGGGAAAGGAGTGAAGTTCACGATGTCTCGTCGAAATGCTCCTGGTTAAGGCGGCGCTACGACCGCGGCCAGGCTGGCAGGAATGGGTGGTTTCCGCTCAACGTCCGCTGCTCATGCTCAGGCAACTCCAGTCACGGCTGATTGGGTTGCATTCAATGAGGAATGGCGGCGGTCGCCTGAGTCAGCACTTGCCGGCGCGAGAGTCGTCGTTTCGCGAACACTTTTGACAGGATATCGATCGACGTCCATTGATTTCCCCCCTGTTTGCGTGAAGTGGCGGCCAGAACGACCGAACATCAATACGCTGCGAGATCCTCCTCCTTCAGTACCCAGATGTCAGGTTGTTCGGTTACTCCGCCACGAACCAGCGCGTCGCTGAGATCCTCAGATCGAACAAAGAGACGAGCGCGTTCGTATGCATCCCACTCGAAAAGAATGAGCAGGTCATTCGGGTCGTCGGCCCCACGGAAAACGCGATCGTTCTGTGCTCCATTCGCCTCTCGAGTGTCTTGCTGTGCGTCGTGTACCGCATTCCAAACGTCGTATCGCTCTACGCGAAGTCGCATTACGACCACGGTCATGGTGAAGATCCTCATAACTCTCAAGAGATCGTCTAGCGGGCGATCAACGTCCAATTAAGCATAGAAACAGCACGAAGCCGGGTCTATTCGTGGAAGTACGCTATTGATGTTTCGGGGGTACCTATTCGAGGGAGCCCTGCCCTTGTGGGGAAATGTCGACCAACCCGGCGGCAATGGCAGCTCCAACCGCCGCCGTCCGCGATTTGACTCCGAGCTTGGCAAGCGTTCTCGAAACGTGCGCTTCAACTGTTCGCACACTCAGGAAAAGCTGATCCGCAATCGCTCGATCCGAATAGCCGGCAGCGAGCAGCCGAAGCACGTCCAATTCTCGAGGTGTGAGTCTGATCGAGGTCGCGTCATCGGTGCCGATCGCCGTGGTTGGTATCGAAACCGCTCGAATTACAGCAAAAACCTCAGCAACGGTGAGTTGCCGTCCCGCCTGCCAGGCGGCGTTGAGCTCGTCCTGACTCAGCGAAGCTTGAAGCGATTGCAACGCGCGCTCATGCGCTACGCGATCGGTGGGAACCGAAAACGCACCACCCAGTTTCTCGCGGAGCGCTTCGGCGGAACCGAGGAGGTGGGCGGCGAGTTCCGGCTGGCGCCATGCAAGAGCGGCCAGTGCAACACCCACCATCGCATCAATTAAGACGGTCGCATCACCAAATTCATTGAACATTGAGAGGCATTCTTGATAATACGCCACGGCGATGTGATGTTGCTCTTGATCTCTCGCCAGATCTCCAAGATCTCTCAATGCGCCAACAATTCCCGGCACATACCCGGATCCTCGCATCTCCGCCAATGCTCGTTCGTAGTTCGTGAGTGCTTCTTCCATGTCGCCTCGCCCATGCGCGACAACTCCGAGATTCCCCAGCACAGTTCCAAGCAGGGCCGGCCTGTGATCCATATCAACGTTTGTTGTCACCAAATCGAGCGCTTCGTTAAGGGCTCGCTCGGCCTGGTCGAAGTCGCCTCGCTGATTCGCAGCGGCGCCCAGACGCACGAGGGTGATTGCGAGGTGCTCGAGATCCCCTTCCAGCCGAAAGACCTCAAGGCTTTCACGTAAGAGCTCAATGGCTCGCATGCTTTCGCCAGAACGCGCGTTGTACCGGGCGAGCTCAGCCAATGCGCGACCGTGCTCGAAACTCGATTTCTTCGGCGCCATTTCAAGCGCAATCGTGAGCCAGGCAGCCGATTCGCGATATTGACCGGTCGCATACCAGAATTGGATAAGCGCGACAACAAGGCGCAGAAGTCGCTCTCCGTCGCAGCGCTGTTCATACCAGACCAGTGCTGCCTGCATATTGGCGGTTTCGGCCTCGAGCACCCGAAAATGCTCGAAACGTCCCGCGGTGGCAAACGCATTCGGTGGTCGAGCGGCAATCTCCAGGCACCAGGCCGCGTGGGCGGCAGCAATCACATCTGTCTCATCCAGGCCATCGAGACGCTCGATCGCGAAAGAACGAATGGTTTCGAGCATGGAGAATCGCGAGGTACCGTCAAGCACTGCCGATTGAACCAGACTCTTGTCTACCAATACCGCCAGGAGGTCGAGCGTGGACGATTGGTGCGCGTCGGTGTCCGGAGAAACCGATTTCGAGATTCTCTCCGCCGCCGCGAGCGTAAATCCGCCCGCGAAAATGCCGAGATATCTGAAGAGCTTCTGCTCTTCGGATGAAAGCAGGTCGTAGCTCCAGGCAATCGCATCGCGCATCGATCTCAATCGCGCCGGAGAATCTCGTGGACCGGAAACCGGGAGCGGTAGCTGTGCGGCAATCCGGGATAGCAGGTCAGCAGACGAGAGAATCGTCGATTGCGCGGCGGCCAGCTCGATCGCCAGCGGAATGCCATCGAGATGCCTGCAGATGTCTGCGACCACCATCGCATTGGAATCGTTGAGTACGAACGACGGGACGATTGCCTCCGTGCGATTGACAAAGAGCTTCACCGCCGAGCTCTGTTCGATCTCTGACAACGAAGGCGCCCGACGTAGCGTTGGCAATTCCAGGGGTGGCAACGGGAGCGCAAATTCACCTGCCACATGGAGCAGCGCGCGACTCGTCACGACGACCTTTAGGCGCGGGCAAGCCGCGAGCAGCTCCGTTACAAATGGAGCTGCGGTCAGGATGTGCTCGAAATTGTCCAGAATCAATAACATTGAAGAGGATTGCAGTATGGCGGCGAGATTTCCCTTATCTGCAACAACAACCGTGTTAAGCACCCCGAGCGCACGCGCGATCGCCAAGGCAATGCCATCGATGTCAGAGACGGACACAAGTGGGATAAACGCGATGCCGTCAACGAAGGTATCGCGCTCAGCCCGGCCGATTTCGATGGCGAGGCGTGTTTTGCCGATCCCACCAGGACCGGTAATTGTCAGCAAGCGAACATCATCGCGGCGCAACAGCGAGGACGCGAGCGCCAACTCCCGCTCGCGACCGATGACGGGAGTCAGTGACCCGGGGAGCGGAGCGGGCTGGGGAATGAGGTTGATCCCGAGCGCCGTCATGTTTCGGGATGTGACCTTCGACTCACTCATGATTGATATTGTGCATCCAACAGGTCGCCAATTACATCGTCATTTGGGCCTCAAGCCTGGAGTTTTAAGGTCATAGGTCATGGTCGATTGCGACGATGAACGTGCAATTCATGCGTTATGGACGTCTGGATCGGCAGCGGCTCGAAGGTCGCGCGGTTAGCTCATTCCCGACGAGTTTTCCGAACTCAAGCAACGGCGGGAATGTGACCTGGGCGATCTGGTGAAAATCGCTGCGTAATCACGTCAGGCTCTCCAATAGCGTACCGCTGCCAGGTCAATAGCGTACTTCCACGAATAGACCCCGCTTCGTGCTGTTTCTATGCTCAATGAGACGTTGATTGTCCTTGCGGCGAGTACGCCCGTCGCGCCTGAACCTGTGGTGACCAAGGAACCGATCGCTGCGGCCAGCACTCCAGCGCTGACACCACTCTGTACAGTACAAGAATCGGCTGGCAACATCGACCATCCCCGACACGGGTCCTGAAGGCGCCCTGTTCCCCTTCCTCCTCTCTCGCTTGGCGAGCCAAAGGCAAGCAGCACTCGCGCTGTCGGCGCTTGGGCACCCGATATCAGGAGAAGCTCACGTGGACGAGAACCGCTTTGATAATCTGACACGCACGCTCGCGGCTGGAGCTTCGCGCCGGACCATTCTGCGCGCCTTGGCTGGCGGCGTAGTGGCTGCCGTCGCCGCGGTCGCTCGCCATGACGACGGCGAGGCCGCAAAGTGCGGTCGGGAGGGCGAGTCCTGCGGCTGCTGTAAGCCGGGGCTGACCTGCACCGGCGGCGCGTGCTGCCCGGACGACCGGGTCTGCGGCGGGGCCTGCTGCCCAGCGGGCTACACCTGTCAGGGCGGCACCTGCGTCCGTGCGGGCAAAGGCAATGGCAGTCCCGGCGGCTGCCCGACTGGCCAGGCCCCCTGTAACGGCGGCTGTGTGGCGATCACCAGTGACGTGACTAACTGCGGCGCCTGCGGTTACGCATGCCCGGTCTCCACCGACCCCTGCCTGTTCGCGGTCTGCGCGGGAGGCTTCTGTGGGTTCGCCGCGACCAACGAGGGTGGGACGTGTGCCGGCGACGGCAATCGCTGTTTCGGCGGCCACGTCTGCCAGAGCGGCGGCTGCGTCGGGACCAATCCGATCACCTGCGCCGCTTCCGATCAGTGCCACGTCGCCGGAGAGTGCAACCCGGCGGACGGGCTCTGCTCCAACCCATACGCCGACCTCGGCATCACCTGCGAAACGGGCAACCTCTGCACCGACGACGCATGCGACGGACAGGGTGCATGCATAGTGGGCACGGACGTGGTGACGCCCAACTGCCCGGTACCGAATCAGTGCCAGGTTTCGGTCAGCTGCAACCCGGCCAACGGGCACTGCGACCAGATCGTCAACCAGAACAGCAGCTTCCCGTGTGGTGCCGGGCCGTCGTGCGCGGACGGCATGCAGCACGCCCAGGACGCCTGCGACGGCGGTGGCACCTGTATCCCCGGCGCCAATACGAGTTGCGGCCTCTTCGTCTGCGGCACGACCTCCTGCCGGACGACCTGCGGCAGCGACGCCGACTGCGTCGGTGCCGCCCACTGCGACGGCGGCGTCTGCATGGGCGACGGCGCCAACGGCGCGGCATGCGACGAGGCGAGCGACTGCCAGAGCGGGTTCTGTAACAGCGTCAGCGCATATTGTTGCGGTCAGAATTGCGCCGCGGGCGTCGACTGCACCGGGCCGGGCTTCACCTGCGGTGTCCCGCCCTGCGGCGCGGTCGGACAGGCGTGCTGCGCCGGCGAGGTCTGCAATGGCGGGGCGCACTGCGACAGTGGGAGCTGCGTCGCCAACCTGGCGAACGGGCAGCCGTGCTACGAGAACAGCGACTGCCAGAGCGGGATCTGCAACGCCACGAGCGGCATCTGCTGCGGCCAGAGCTGCGGGGCCGGCGTGGCCTGCGTTGGGGCCGGCTCCACCTGCGACGACCCGACCTGTGGCGGCCCGGGGCAAGCGTGCTGCGCAGGGAACGCCTGCGATAGCGGGGCGTGCAGCCGAAACTTTCGGTGCGAGCCGTGCGGCGACGACTGGTACCAGATCTGCTGTTTCGACAGCCACAATGTCCCTCACTGTAACGGCGGTCTGTTCTGCCCCGACGGCGCCTGCTGGCCCGCCGAGTGCGGCGGGCCGAACGAAGCCTGCTGCGAGGGCACCCGATGCCAAAACGGCCTCTTCTGCGACGCGGGCCAGGTTTGCCGGGTACCGTGCGGCGGGAACGGCCAAGTCTGCTGCGCCGGCGGAACGTGCGGCGGCGGCCTGACGTGTGACGGCCAGGTCTGCCGACCGTGTGGCACGCAGAACCTGCCCTGCTGCGCCGGTGATGTCTGCGGCACCGGGCTTGAGTGCGGAGCGTCATTCTCCGGCAATCTGACTCAGTGCGTCTCCAATTGTGGCGGCTCAGGCGAAATCTGCTGCCGAGAGGAAGGAGCCGCCGTCTGCGACGCCGGACTGGAGTGCAATTCCCACGCTCGATGCGTTGCCGATGGCTGTGGCGGCCCGGGCCAAGAGTGCTGTTACCTTCGCGAATGCGACGAGGGCACCGTGCAGCATTAACTTGATGTGCGAGCCGTGCGGCAACGAGGTGGGCCAACCCTGCTGCTTCGCCAACGTCCAATACTGCAACGCCCCCCTGTTCTGCCCTAATCGCACCTGCGCGTAAGTATCGTAAGAAGGGATGCGATGGACCGGCAACTCAGTTGCCGGTCCATCGCATTCCTGTCCATTCAGGGTCGAGATCAGGCGACGAGACTCGGACGGGATTTGCGAACCGGCGGCTCACCGGCGCCGGCCGGAACCTCGAATCCAAAAGCGTTCGCCATGTGCACGAAAATCTGCGTGTTTTCGTAATAGCCAGCGAACGCGTCGGAACCGGGGCCGAACGCGGTCAACGGCACGCGCACGCCGGTGTGTCCTTCGGTTGTCCAGTCGACGTTGAAGAGATAGCCGGAATTCGCCACCTGGAATGGTCCGTCCGCAACCGCGCCTTGCTCATCTTCAACGCCTTCCAGCGTCAGACCGCCGCACTCGTGATCGGCGGTAACGAGCACGAGGGTGTCGCCCGCCTGGGTGGCGTAGTCGAGCGCGGTTTTCACGGCGATGTCGAGCTGCTGCACGCCTTTCAGCACGTAGGTGGCATTGTTGTTGTGGGAGAACTCGTCGATCGCTTCCTCTTCAACGAAGAGCAGAAAGCCATTCGGGTTCTGCGAGAGCAACTCAATGGCCTTGGTGACCATATCGTTCAGGCTCACCACGGGATCGTAGATGTCGCCTTCACCTTCGGCGCGCTGCTGGAACATCTCCTCATTGGCGAAGAGCCCAAGCAAGAGCGGACCGGTCGCGGATTGAAGACCAGCGGCGTCGCTGATGTATTGATAGCCGAGCGACTGCGCCTCGGCGATAAGATCGCCCTGATCGCTCGCGCTGGCTTCTTCGGGATCTTCGGGAGGATTGTCGGGATAAGCGCCGGCCGATCCGGCAGGCAACCAGCGATCCTCGCCGCCGCCGAGGATGACATCGACTTTGGTGTCCGTGATGTACTGCTTGGCGATTTCGCTCTGCTTGTCACGATCGTCGACATGGGCGACGAACGCGGCGGGCGATGCGTCGGTAACCTGGCTCGTCGTCACCAACCCGACCGACTTGCCGGCCGCTTTCGCCAGCTCAGCGAGATTCGTCACCGTGGCGCCATTCACATCGACGCCGATGGCGCCGTTGTAGCTCTTGAACCCGGTCGCGAAGGCCGTGGCGGAAGCGGCGGAGTCGGTGATGAGCGAATTGGCATCCGGTGTGACGGAGTTGGTGCCTTGCATGCCGACGACCGGGAGGGTGTTCATCACGAGTTGATCGTAGGCGCCGACCGTCACCCACTGGCCGAAGTCACGGTGGGCCTGGCCCATGCCGTCACCCATCATGAAGATGACGCTTTTCGCCGCGCCGGTGGCAGGTGCAATCGCGGTGGCATCCTGGGCGAAAACGGCAGAGCTCATGCGGCTGGAAAGCGCCAGACCGGCGCCGGTGACCGCGCCGGTTTTCAGCATCGCGCGCCGAGATAGTCCCCGTCCGTGTCCGGTGTCGCGACAATCCGAATGCTTCATTTGAAACTCCTTGCGCATGCACAACCGATGGTCACAGAACGAAGGCGCCCAATGACGATGGGCCAATCACGACCCCTCATCTCCAGTTCATCAGACTGGCGGGCGTAAAGTTTGAACATCTCGCTAAATCGGCCGTAGGGCTAAGCCCCTCAAACGCGCATTGCCCTATAAATTCGGTCCACGCTTCGGGATCGGGATGGTTGTATCCCACATATCCAGAGGGTTGGATTGTGCTTCTGGCCGACGGCCGGGTTGGTGACCAGTGCCAGACGTCGCGACGCGTTTGGATACCTTGGGCCCTCCTTAATCCCGCTTTGACATTGCAACGTGCGCGCCCCGCTACGCTGGTACCGCAGCTCATGCGCGTCGAGCCGGGCGTTCTCGTGTACGCGGTCGGGAGTGCGTCGGATGCAGGCGCCGCACGGCACGAGCACGTCGATATGTCGAGAGGCCAGCACGCGTGACCGAACACCCGCTCCCCATCGCCGATGCGAATCAGGCAACAGGCGCTACCCTCAGCGGACGGGGGACGATGGCCGCAGTCCTGTCGTCCATCGTCCTGCCACTTGCGCTCACCCAGTTCATTGCCAGCTACGCCGGCTCGAGCATGAACGTCGCGATCACCAGCATCGCCAACGACCTGGAGACCACGACGCATGGCGTGCAAACGGCCATTACCCTCTTCACCTTGACCATGGCGGCGTTGATGATCCCGGGCAGCAAATTGACTGACATCTGGGGACGCCGGCGGTGCTTTCTGCTGGGCCTAGCGGTCTATGGAGTCGGTGCGCTGATCGCCTCGGTGGCCCAAGGGCTCCCACCTTTAATTTTGGGATATTCGCTGTTGCAAGGGGTCGGATCGGCTCTCATGATCCCGCCCATCTATATTCTGCTCACAATTGCGTTCGCCGATTTGGAGTCACGCGCCAAGGCGTTCGGCATTGTAAGCGCAGCCGCTCGATTGGGCGCGGCAGCCGGACCGTTGATCGTCGTCATCACCAGCGCCATAGTTGCGGGCGTCCTTCATCGTGCAGGTGCTCGTGTCGGCGGCATCTTCGTCATGGGCCGCAAGTATGCTGGCAGCAAGGGGCAAAAGACGGCCTTCGATTTGCTGGGCGCCGTGCTTTCGGCAGCGGGCCTCGTCTTTCTCGTCCTCGGGATTCTGCAGTCCGGAGAGTATGGGTGGATCACCGCGACCAAGGATGTCGTCATCGGAAACGCGGTGATCATTGCGGAGGGGGGCATCTCGCCGGTCTGGCCACTGGTCGCGATCGGGGCGCTCTTCCTGCCGGGTTCTTTGCCCACATCCGTTCGCGCGAGCGCAAGGGGCTGGAACCGCTGCTCTCCACCCGCCTCTTTCGTAACCGCACATCGAATCTCGGGCTGGTCACCCAAAACATTCAGTGGCTCATGCTGCAGGGCAGTTTCTTCGTGGTCTCGGTCTACCTGCAGACGATTCGCGGTTACAGCGCGATCGAAACCGGCTTGATCCTCACCGCATCGACCGTCGGCATCCTGTTGTCATCCGGTATCGCGGGTCGACTCGCCCGGCGCCGGTCGCAGGTGGTACTGATTCGAGCCGGGTTTGCGGTCACGATCGCCGGTGTTCTGGTCATGTTCGTCCTGGCAGATGCCACCTCGAAGGTGTGGACGTTCCTGCCAGGTCTCTTCCTGATGGGCTTCGGCATCGGGGTCATGCTCACGTCGTCGGTCAACGTCGTCCAATCCAGCTTCCCGGAGCAGGATCAGGGTGAAATCTCCGGCCTCTCGCGCAGTGTGTCGAATCTTGGCTCGTCGCTGGGCACGGCATTGGTCGGCTCGGTCCTAGTGTCCACCACAATTTCCAGTGATCGGGTCTACCCCGCAGCCTTGATGCTGATGGGCATCATCGGGCTGGTCGGACTCATCGCGGCCTTGCTGATCCCGCGGGAGGCGATGCCCGTGACCGATCCAAACGAGCTTGATCCGCTAGTCACCTGACCGGAGCCCCACGGAATTGGTCGTGGGATGGAGAGGGCGTTCGTGGCGAACATCATGGACATGCTGGGTGCTCGGCAAGCGGCCGACACCCAAGGTCCGAGTCACCTCGCCAGCCACAGTCCGAGAGCAGCAACCCGAGCCCGCATCTTTACCCTGCCGGACTGTGAAATCATCGTTAAGAACCCCTGACTTCCGGGCAGCAGGACGTAGAATGCACGCCACTGGACCTAATTCTCGTTTCGATGAAAGGCGATGGTTTGATGCCGACCATGGATGCCTCGCAACCCGCTCCAAAAAATTCCAACGATTCGGAGCTGATGATTGCCAAGGTGCGCGACGATCTTGCCGCGCTGGTCTTTCCGAGCCACGTATCTGATGAGCTGCTGGCGTTTCTCGTCGCGGTCGAGGTGCGCAAACTCTGGGCGCGACCGATCAAAACCTTCATCCCGGTGCTGGCGCTGCGGGCGGCCCGCGAACGCCTGGACGCGTTATACGCGGTACATCAGGTGACGGTGGCGCCGATCAACGCTACGGCAACCGGCGCATCGGCGCCGATATGGGCACCGCTCAGCGCGACTACCCGATGCATCTCTACCATGGGATGTCGCGAGGGATACGCGACGATGAGACGGTCGTTGATTAGGCACGTAGCGAAGCGGGCTATGAGACGCTCCGGCTGTTCGCTCCCCGCACTGCTCCGAAGGCGATGACCGTGCGCTCCGCGTTGCCCGGCACCGGCGGCAGCTCGCCGCTTTCCACCACCGATTTGTGATCTAGAGCTTCGCGATCGAATTCGCACCGGCAAGGATCTGAGACGCACATAACCATAAACTCACGATGACGAAGAAGTTGGTCAGTAATCAGAGCGAGCTACTCATTGAACATTCACGACTCCAGCTGCGCCGGCCACTTGACCGCTTTTCCGTGCCATGCTATCTCCTCCCCGCACCAGCAAGTGTAAGATCCACTCTCCATACGGCTTCGGATTCTTGCGTCGTGCAGCTGCCAACGCATCGCCGGCGTCGAGATAAACGCCACCCAGCGCCACCGGCCGTGTCATGCTGAGGATGGCATCGCAGTGGGGATTCGTGCAGCGCCGGGTGCGGCGGGCACCAGTTCGATGACGCTGCCATTGCTAGCGCTCTGGCTGTCCGCATTGGACATAAAAATTGATGTCGATGGTATCGATCTGCTCAGCCCTGAAGCCCGTCGGGTCGAACAACCACCTCACGACCGCTCCCACGATACCGGCCTCATTAAACAGATCTTTTCGATCGTTCACTTTAATGCGCCGATAATCCGAACGCCATATTCCTCGTGGACTTTGGTGAGGCGCTGCGGGGTCGATGTCCCATACCGCCGTCCTTCTACCAAGAATCGGCGGTCAAACGAGCGTTTGCGGTGCATACGCCCGACGATTTGGGACATCAGGGATTCAAGCTCCTCGGCGATCGCGGGCGGAAGATCCGTGAGCGCGCGGACATTGCGGTGCTCAAGGGGAACAGGGTGCCGTTCATGCTCGCCATCCATGCGTTCGTCTCCTCATACGTACACCCAGCACGAGTCGGCCGCTAGGTGAAGACCTGCGTCATGCGATCAATCAGAGCCAGCAGCAGTTCGCGATCGACCGGTGTGCGTACCACGGCGTCGCGATGGCGATACGCGTCCCGGGTCGTAAAGGTCGTCAGATCGTCATTGGCCTTTGCTGTGGCGATGATCGGCAAGTCGTGGGTAATCGGATCCCGGTCGAGCTTCTTGAGCAGGGCCAGGGCCACCGGGTCCTCATCGGACACATCGATGATGAGCAGGTCGGGCCAGAATTTCACGATCATCGCGTAGGGATCTGCACCAAACCGGCAGCTGGCGGCTTTATAGCCTCCATCCTCGACAATCTGCTCCAGCTCCATCACAACGTTCAGCTCGGCATGCACGACGAAGATCAGCGGTTGCGGCCGCATGGGACGGTCCATCACCACGGCACCAGGGGCGAACGCAGCTCCTGACTCATCTCCTGCGTGGAGAGTTCACGAGTCGATATCATGTCTGAACCTTGCCAGCATCAAAGATCGCGTGGAACGGGAGTTCAGATTTCAAGGCGCCGTCGAGGTTGAATCGAAACCAGTACACGCCGGGCATGGGCCAGTCAACCGACTGAACGATCGTGGCGTCGATCACGGCGTTCGGGTGCGATCCAAAGGGACCGAGGGCATAGGTGTGGCGGCGCCGGTCGCCAGTCGGCGCTTCCCGTTCCACCCCAAGTTCCACGTGTTCCCCGGCGACTCCTCCGGTAATCAACACACAGAGCGTGACGGGAACAATGCCGCGACCGGGGAGATGAATCGCCGATCCAATGCCGGAGATCATCGCCGGGCCCTCATCCTCTCGCTCCCAGCCCGCGCAGATGAGCGACGCCGCAATCCACGGCCCACCCGCACGCATCGCACGCTCCTTTCCGATCGGTGCGATCGAGTTCGTCCGGATCAGGAAACCGCCCTAGTCGACGGTTTGGACGTCATTGCTCAGATCAAGGAAATCGTCGCTCATGTCGATACCGCCGTCGTCCCTCGCCTGATCGATGGCGGCGACGACCGTGACGGGCTCAGCCTGTGCGAATACGAGGCTCGGCGGCGCGATCGAGGCATCCGGAAAGAGGCGGGACCGCGCGGCCCGCAGCGCGAGCACGGGGATGAACGTTTTCACCGGGCGCGACCACAGAGCGAGCACCTCGTCCTTGGCCACGATCGCAATCAGGTTGGCATCGGCCGCCTTCGCCGCCTCGAGCGACAGCAAGTCTTCGCGAACGCGGTTGATAAACGGATCCGGCGTGGTTGGGGCGTCGGCATAGGGATTGGTGGTCGCCATTGCGGGGTCTCCTTACGGCCGGTCATCGGCCGCGATGAACACCAATCAGCATAGAGCGGAACATGGTCAATGACACGGGTGTTAACAATGAATTCACATGAGCAGGCGAAGGATGTCCATCCCTCCGATCTCCCGGTGATAAGCCCGGCTGTTTGAAATTCGAACGCGGTTCTATTTTCAGTCTGCCCCATCGCGACGAGCACATCGTCATCGATCGCCGGCGTCACCGTCGCACCTACGGGAGTCCATTCTTCACTGATGGTGATGTCGCGATCTACTGGCCAGCCGATCTCGTCCGGACTCGGTAGCAGCCCCAACTCGCTCAGCAGCAGCGCATGGTGCGGGCAGCGATCCCAGATCAGGAACCGCCAGCAGGAGTGCTCGGTCACGGCGTACGCCACGGGCAGTTTGGGATCGATCGCCAGGTGTTGCGGCATCCGGTGCAGGAGAACGATGCGCACGCCCTCGGCTTCCGCCTGATTGGCGAACCGGTTGAGGGTTTCGACATTGAGTTGATCAACCTTCGTGTTTCGCAAATCAATGGCTGCGCCTACTGCGTGCAGTATCACATCAGCAATCTCCAGGAGCTTGGCGTTGCACCGGCGAAGGTGAATCTGACCGTCGCCTGGGAAGAGGCGGGGATCTTTTCGGAGCGGGAAGAAGCGGCCTTCGCCTGGGCGGAAGCGCTGACGCTGATCGCCGAAACGCACGTGCCTGACGCGGCCTACGAAGCCGCCCGGCTGGTCTTTTCCGAGCTGGAGCTGGCAGGTTTGACGGCGGTGATCTGCGCGATCAACAGCTGGAACCGGATTGCGGTCACCTTCCGATATACCCCTGAAATCTAAGCCCCACACCCGGTAGGATGATCGTGTTCGTTCCGGCTTCGGACGAATTCAGCAATGAGGCTGAAAAAGAAAGGAGCGCGATCTTGACCATCTGGTTCTGCCCGACCTGCGGGCATGAGTATGCGGATACGCCGCAACCACCGGCGCTGTGCGCGATCTGTTCCGACGATCGCCAGTACATTTTGCCGGAGGGACAGCGCTGGACGACGTTGGCGGAGCTGCAAGCCGACCGGTCGGCCAGCATCACCGAGCTGGAACCCGATCTCTCCGGGATCACGGTCACGCCGAAAGTCGGCATCGGTCAGCGGCCACTGCTAGTGCGCACGCCGGGCGGAAATCTCCTCTGGGAGCCTCAGGGGTTCGTTGATGATGCGTTGGTTGACGCGTTGAAAGCGCTGGGTGGCGTTGCGGCGATTGCGTCGAGCCATCCGCATCTGACCGGGGCGTCGGTGTCAATCAGCCAGCTTTTCGGTGGCATTCCTATTTACTGGGCAACGGATGACCAACGCTGGGCAGGGCGGCCGGATACGGCGATCAACTTCTGGCGCGATTCGCAAGAGGTGCTGCCGGGGCTGACGCTGGTGCAATGCGGCGGTCATTTTGCCGGAAGCGCGGTGCTGCACTGGGCGGCTGGAGCAGAGGGACGCGGTGTGCTGCTGGCAGGCGACACGATCCGGGTCAATGCGGACCGGAAAACGCTGTCGTTCATGCGCAGCTACCCGAATCTGATCCCGCTTTCACCACGGTCGATCCGCAAGATCGTCGATGCAATCGAGCCTTATGCCTACGACCGGATCTACGGCGGGTTCGAGGGCGAGCTGCTTGCCACGGATGCGAAGCAGGCGGTTCGATTCTCGGCTGAGCGCTATATCAGCTGGGTGACGGACGAAATTCAGGATATGGATGAGCGGATTTAGCGAGTAAAACCCTCACCCCCAAACCCCCTCTCCCAATGCTGGGAGAGGGGGCTTTTTTGTGGTGTTACGAAGTGGATTCGCGGGCGGTTTTGCGTTGGGGGGAGGCTTCGGACATCTGCATCAGCTCGATGTCGTTGCCGTCAGGGTCGCGGATCCAGGCTTGCAGGTTGAAATCGAGACCTTCCTTGACCGGGCGCTCGATGGTGACGCCGGCGGCGCTGAGCTTTGCGACGGCGGCGTGAATATCGTCAGTGGCGAGGCAGATGTGGCGGAAGCTCTGGACGCGGTCCGTCGCCGGTTCGGGTCCATTCGGGAAAAGCTCCAGAAAGCGGTCACCGGCAATATGGAGATAGACGAGCATCAACCGGCCATCGTCATGATGCAGCCGGAATGATTCCTTGAGCCCCAGTTTTTCATAGAACGCAAGCGAGACATCGATGTCATTGACCGCAAAGGCGGCGTGAGCGAGATCGGTGATCATCAGGTTGGATTCCCTCCCGTATTAGCAGACCGCAGGCAGCAGGCCGCAGACAGTAGTCGCTGAATCGAACGAGCGCATTATCGCGCTTCTTTCTTCGTCTCGGCCTGCTGCCTGCGTGTCTGCTGCCTGCTTAATCAAAGGAGAACACGATGCACATTCCATTCCTTGACGCGCCGGCTGATTGGGCGGCGGAGGATCGGGCGCGGGTGGCGCGGTATGCGGCGAATGAGGCGTTCGCCGGTGGGGAGCAGTGGAGCGGGAAGGCACGACGCGGGGAGACGCGGTTGACGCTGAACTATGCGCGGGCGCTGATTCGCAAGACGGCAAGTTATTGCTTTCCGGCGCCGGTGCGGTTCAGCGTTGAATCGGCTGAGCACGCGGACGCGGCGAACCGGGCCGAGCGAGTGCTGAATGAGCTGGCGGACCGGCTCGATCTCGGGCAGATCGATCTCGATCTGGCGATCGAGTCGGCGACGCTGGGCGACGCGGCGATGAAGGTGACCTGGAATGGGGCGGAACGGCGTCCGGCAGTGGCGGCGGTGCATCCGGGATCGCTGAGGGCGTGGTCAGCGCCGGACGATCCCCGGCAACTACTGCGGATCGAGCAGCGCTACCGGCTCGACCGGGAGGAGGCGCAATCGCTCTTCGGCGCGGATGCGGCGCTACTGGCGGGGGAGCGGATCGAGGTTCGCGAGCTCTGGACGAACGATCGCTGGCGGGTGACGCTCGGCGGTCAGGTGATCCGCGACGAGGTCAATCCCTACGGCTGGATTCCCTATCTGCTGATTCCGAACGATCCGCCGGCGCATCAGCTCTGGGGTGTTTCCGATCTCGAAGATCTCTCCGCCATCTGCCAGGAATTGAACCGGCGGATGAGCGTGCTGGGCCGGGTGCTGGAGCTTTCAGGCGCGCCGATCGCGGTGCTGGAAAATGTCGACAGCGCCGAGGGGATCGTGGTTGGCCCCGGCGCGACCTGGGAACTGCCGGAAGGGGCGAAAGCGTACCTGCTCGATCTGCTCAGCGGCGGTGGGGTGGGATTGCATGTTGAATATGTGAATCTGCTCTACCGGGCGCTGCACGATCTGAGCGAAACGCCGCGCACCGCCTTTGGCGATTCCGGGCGGATGCTCTCCGGAGCGGCGCTGGAAGTGGAGATTCAACCGCTGGTGCAGCGGGTGCGGCGGCGAAGACGGCGCTGGGAAGAGGTCTACCGGGCGCGGAATGCTCGATTGCTCGATCTGCTGGAACGGTTCGGCGGGGTCGATCTCGGCGGCCTGCGGCAATCGACCCCGATCTGGCCGCCGATTCTCCCGAGCGACGCCGAAACGGCCTCCCGGACAGCGTCTTTGCTCGTCGGGCAGCGCATCCAATCGCGCCGCACCGCGCTGATGAGCCTCGGCTTCACCGATCCTGACGCCGAGTTGGCGCGAGTGGAGGACGAGGTGGCGATGTTCGATCGTCAATTGCCGGAATGATCAATCCTGAATGCGGTCAAGCACATCGTGCCAGCAGAGACCGCCGCGAATCGGGGCAATCTCTTTTCCTCCATCGTTCGTTCTAGCGCCAGATCATCCAGGAATGGGTTATTCGCTCAAGCATTGTCCAGCCCAGAATTGGCCGGGGTCAACATGTGTAAGCGTCCAAGTCGCGGCAGCGTTCGAACAGAACGAAGGTGGGTGGCCAAATGGCCACCCACCTTTATGTTTATTGCACTCGTTGGATCAACAGCCTGGCGCTCAGTATCAGCGCCTCGTCGTCGTGGGATCATCGACGCGCACTTCCTCGCGTCGAACCTTACCTGCCACTTCCTCAGTGTGTTGCACGGCTTCCTTCTCGACCACAACTTCGCCGGTCTTGCGGGCGGTCTTCTGCAATTCGACCTCCTCCCCTGTGAGCGGCACTTCGATAACGCCTTCCTGGAAGGCGCCCGCTGTATCCGCCGACACCGGGGCATTGGCATCTACCTGCGTAATCCGCACCCGCTCTTCGGTGACCGGCACCGTGACCGTCTTATTCTCGGTCACGATCTCCTTCTCGATCCGAACGGCGCCGCGGCTGACCGGCCGCTTGACCGCGGTCAAGTCTTCCTCATAAACCGGCACGCGAGTCGCAGCTGTATCGGAGGTGCTTGTTACGCCAGTGTCGAAGGTGCCGGTCGCTGCCGTTCCGGCGGTTGTGGTTGTCGCTGTCCCGGTGGTCACGCCAGTATCCCAGCGCTCACTCAGGGCTGCGTCCTTGGTGACCAACAGATAGACCCGGTCACGATCATCCACGCCCTCGACCGCCGAAATAGGAATAACGTAGTCCTTCGGGAAGAAGAAGCCCTTCTCGACGGTGATGGACTGCTCGGTCGCTTCCCGGATCGTGCCGACCTTATCGCCGTCGCTGGCATACACATCCATACCGGGCACCAACGTGACGTAATCGCCGTATCCAGCTCCTGCTGTCATGGTCATTTTCTCCTCGTGCGGCATCAACTCGTTTGCAATTTAGAGAGTGCTCCGCACATCAAACCTCTTGAACGTACCCGGCACACCTATGCCGGGCGATGAAGGGGATGCAAATTTGGTGCCACTGGCCACGGCAGCACACGGCTCCTGAAGTGGTCGCCTGCATAGGTACCGCCTATTCAGTACTTCTGGGCTTGCGATCCGCAGGACATTCCAACGCTTCTGGACCGGCGTTCCGAATCTGGAGCCGCTTCTATGGGCAGGAGTCCGCTGTAGAACTCCTGTGGAATGGCACGAATCCTGCATAACGGTCTGCGTTGAGTCAATTGAGACTCAGCTTTGGTCCTCCAAACAGGGGGAGAGTAAGATCTCGGGGAAGTACCAATATCCTCCGAGTTCAATAGTCGAAGGGGTTTCGCATATGAAACTAAAACTTATGTCGCTGGCGATGTTCGCCGCACTATTGGGAGCCTTTGTGCTGGCTCCGATCTCGGCAGGTGCGCAAGTGCCAACGGCTATCAGTCTAGCGGCTACGGGTTACCTACGAATGCCGGTACGAGAGACTTCGAAGGATGGCAGCTGGCAGCTCACCCAATTTGTCGACGCAAGATGGGGCACTCTATGCCGAAGGTCAGCTGACTGGTGACGTGATAAACAAGAACGGCAAAGTAACGAACAGCCGTCGACGAGACCGTTCTACTCCCGGTCTAATGCGTTCGGTGCTGCGGCTGCAAGCATCAGTGGCGCACGGGCGTTGCCGTCGGCGCAGGCGACCTGCTCAGTCCTGCACCTTGTGCTCGGTCCGATCACCCTGAGTCTGCTTGGTCTCAACATTTACATTGGTGGCCCTAACCAGACGCCGCTCATCGTTGACATCACCGCTGACCCGAACGGCGGATTGCTCGGAGCTGCTTGCGGTTTGGCTGGTGGCCTCCGACCGGCCATTGGGTGACATCGCTGCTGCCCTGATGGGCCTGCTAGCGGCCATTAACGGGCTGCTCGCAGTTGACGGACCTCGTCAATGCCCTGAATACATTGCTTGGACTGCTGGGATAGAGTAATTCCTACCTAGTCCCAGCATAGACGTAAGGAGGGAGCGCCTATAATGGCGCTCCCTTTCCATGTGCACAGGCGCGGCAGTCCGAAAGCCAGCGACGTAATAGTAACTACCCGAAGCCGCTGGCTGTATCAGTGGATATCGTTGTGCAAATATATCGTCGCGCCAAGCAGGCGGCGTTTCAGCAGCAGCAACGGGAACAATCAGACACCGCGATCCTGCGGCAGGCATTTCGAGCGTCGGGTGGAACTCGCGAAGAGTTTGAAGCCGCGAAGCCGCAAATTTTGGAGCGCGATGACGGCTCGATTACGGGCGCGAGCGGGGTCACGTTCCTGCCCGCATGGTTCTGTGCGGCGATCTTGCGCTTCCAACCATCACGCCAGCGGCGGGCATCGGTCGCGGTCAAATCGGAGGAAGTCATGGCGATTCTGGATCCCGCAATCGCTCGTGGGTTGACCTGGCGCGATTGGCGTCCCATTGCCGGTGCGGCCGGGCTCGCCCTCGTGGTGTGCGGCGGCTTGCTCGTGGTCTTCAACGGTGTCGCCACCTATGACCGCCCGACGGTCCTCCAGGGGCTGGTGAATAGCGTGTTTTGGTTGGCGTCGAGCATGATCGGCGCCTGTGGCACCATCGCGGCCCTCGTGCTGACGACGGTCGGACTCCTGGAGCGGCTGGAAACCCGGCGGCTGTCCCCCCGCTTTCTGTTTCATTTGCGCCTGATCGTCCGGGCGGCGCTGGTGACCATTGCGCTTGCCGTCATCACCCTCCTGCTCACGGTCTTTCCCACCTCCGGGACCGCCGAGGTGACCACCGCGAGCTGGCAAGCGGACACGGTGTACTGGGCGATTCTCGTCGCCACGTCACTGATGATTAGTGGCTTCACCACCGTGCTCGGATCCCTGTTCGTCACCATCAATGAGATCCTCGGCACCCTCCCACAGGAGTGGGTCGACGACATTCTGGCCACGGAGGAGCAGCGCGACGACGCGACGGTAATCCCCGAGCGCTGACCGTCTCGAGCGGCGAAGAACCTTCAATCGCATCGATCCAATGCCAGATCGATGTCAAGCTGGCGATTGGGCCTGCTCATGGGCGGTTGTGAAACGGCTTGCGATGATCACTCGATCGTTCGATATTCGCATCATTCCGAGGAGCGTAGCAGTGCCGCTATCCTGGCCGGAACCGAGGCAGGAGGTGGGCAGATATGATCGATCAAGGGTCACGACGCATGCCCGAATGGCTGCCGTATTCCTGCCAACCACTCGATGCAAAGCGCGCGACGCTGATCGTCGCCTTTTCCTTTTACGCGGACCAGATCGGCGAGCTCTGCGCCGAGATTCACCTCACGCTCCAGCAGCAACATCAGGATGTGCGGGTGTACCACTACGCCGCCAAGGACGTCTGGCAAACCTGGGTGCCTGATGGCCGGATGTTCAGTCTCGCCCAAGTTGCCGTGGCCAACTGGTTACATGCGAAGGTCGTGCGCTTTGTGTAGCTTCGGTGGGAAAAGCAATCGGGCACATCGTTTTGATCGATCATGATGCCTTACTGGATCACGATGGCGGGGAGGCAGATCCCCCGTCGTAAGGACGTTCACGGAGTTCCGCTACCATAGCCCGGTGCGCCCGTCCCAACCGCTCCAGGGTTTCGCGCATCTCGGCCGACAGGCCCTCCGGGTGACAATCCATGTGACGCCGCAAGAGCGCCAGATTCAACGTGGCGACCGTCAGCAAATTCAGCAGCCGGTGCTCGTTCTCTGCAGTGGGGGGATAGCTTCCGGGTTCGCTCGTCACGGTCTGGCCCTCCTGGTACGCGTTTCTACCGGATCCGTCGCACAAATCGGGCCAGAACATGACTCCCCGCTATGGGGAGACGAACGTCAGGCGACCAATCAGTTCCAAGAGCGGGTCGAGGTCGAACGGTTTGAGCAGCACAGCTTCGCGGCGGCGATGCGACTCCCGGGCGGTAAAGGCGGCCAGATTGTCGGGGTCGGTCGAGGTGGCGATGATCGGGATGGCGGACGTCACGGGATCCGCGTCGAGCCGATCGAGCAGCTTCCAGGCCAGCGGATTGTGGTAGGGGAAGGCGATGACGAGGAGATCGGGCGGTCGCTGCACAATCGCCGCAAAGGGATCATCGGTGAGCAGGCAGACCGTGGCGCGGTACCCCTCCATCTGAAGCACCTGCTCAATCGCCGCCAAAAAGTCCGGCTCAGGGTCCACGACGAAGATGAGCGGGTGCGAGCGCGCGGGGCGTTCCATTCTCTTCTCTCGGCTCCTCATGCCACGAATTAAAGCTGGGGCTGCTGATGCAAGCGTACGCGGCTGCTCCGCGTTTGCCGAGGCGGACCATTGGGTCGCGGACCGCATCAGAGGGACGCTCCGCGTTCGGTCGACGTGTCGCCGAAGCATGGCTTCGTCATGGCCACCGGGACATTCGTTTTTATCCACTGGGAGATATGGATGACCACAAAAGCTGAACTTCGCGCGACGCTCCGGCGGCGGCTGGAAGATGTGCCGGTGACGGGGCTTTGGGATGACGCGACGCTCGATGACGCGCTGGCGGATGGGCTGTCGCGCTATGGGACGATCGCGCCGCTGGAGGAGCGGACGACGGTCGTTGTGAGCGACGGCGCGCTCAGTTTCACAGTCGCGGGATTGGAAACGGAGGAAGCGATTGTTCGCGTGCTCGATCCGGCGCTGGCAGTGGTTTCGCCATTTCTGGCGGAGGATCGCGATCAGCCGGGACAGGGATGGCGCTGGTGGGCCGGAGAGGTCCGGCTGGCGAAACCGGCGCGGGCGGGAAGCTGGATCATCGAGTGGCATCGTCCCCGGCTGCTGCCGGCATCAGACGCGGGTCTGGCCCCGGTCAATGCCGGAGATGAGGGCGCGGTGACGCTGATCGCGGCGGGATCGGCGTTGCGCCGCCGGGCCGTGGAAGAAGCAAAGCGGGGTGGGCGCGGGGTGGAGGGATTGCTGGCGCTGGCCCAGGAATGGGAAGCGACCGGTGAGCGCCAGGCGCGGGCGCGCGGGCGAAACGTCCGCTCATTCGTCGCGACCACGAGGTGAGCGATGCCGATCGGCTTTCAACGCGGCGACAACGGCGGCGACCGCTCATCCGCACCAACCGCCGCTCGCCCAATCACTGAACGAACCGAGGAAACCGTTTTCCCGTCCACAACTGGTCCCCACTTACTGGAGCCGCTGGGTGACAGCGAACGACGAGCGCACCTGCCCCGAATGCGCCCCGCTCGACGGCGCAACCTGGCCGCTCGACGAAGGCCCCCAACCCCCGCTCCACACCCACTGCCGCTGCGAGCGGGTGGAGGGGTTTGTGACGTACGCGAGCAGGCAGTAGACCGCAGGCAGCAGGCCGAGACGACGAAGGTCGGCGGGTTTTCGCCGTCTTACTTTGCTGTCTGCTGCCTGCGGTCTCCGCTTCGTCTGGAGGACGATACATGGACATCACCATCAACGGCAGCGGGTATATGGTCGTGCCGGGGAGTTACCGGCGGGGGAGTGATGGGCCGCCGGAGGCGCGGCCGGGGAGTCTTTCGCTGGTTGATTTTGTGGGCGGGCAGCGGCGGGCGTTGCAGCTGGAACGGGATCGCGGGTGGGATGCGGTTGGGGTGGGTCCGGCGCTGGGCGGGCAGGGGGTGGAGCCGTGGCCTTGGTCGGAGTCATTTACGGATGGCGTGATCGGCACGGTGACGACGGTGCGGGCGCCGCATCTGGTGCTCGATCCCTACGCCTATGTCGCGATCGGGCGGTATCTCTACCGGACGGTGGCGCTGTCGGCGTCGTCCTGGAGCGCGTTTACCCAGGTGGCGGATGTGGGCGCGGGCAAGACGATCACCCGGCTGGCGCTCTATCAGGGCGGGATCGCGCTTTGCTGCGGGAATGGGCTCGATGTGCAGCTGTATGCACCCGGCGGCGGCTTGACGACGCTTTCGGCCGGGTTGAAAGCGCGGGTGGCGGTTGGCTATGCGAACCGGCTCGTCTATGGCGATCCTGCTGCCGGGCAGCGAGCAGATCGTGCGGATGACGACCGGCGGAACCGCCGATAGCCGCGAGTTGGATGCGCCAATCGTCAACATGGGACTGCACGACGGCAGGGTGGCGATCGCCACGAAGCAATCGCTCTGGCTGCTGGGCGGGCGTCCCGATCCGGTCACCAACAAATGGAACGCCGAGCCGCAACCCTTTTTCACGCATGGCGTCTGGACCGACGATGAAGATTTTCTCTTCCTGCTTTCGTATGGCGGCAAGCTCTACACCTGGCTCGCCAACGGGGTGATGGAATGGAACCCGAACGGCGACAAAGCGGGATGGAACGCGACCGGGATCGAAGGGCGCAGCTGCACCGGGGCGACGGTCGCCGGGGATCGGCTGATCGTCTGCCTCGTCAACCGGGCCGGGGAATCGGAAAGCTGGGCGTTTGATGGCTCCGGCTGGTGGCTGATGCTTCGGTCGAGCAGCCAGACCCGGGTCTGGCCAATCTACACGGGCGGAGCGGGGAATATCGATCTCGTGCTCTTTCGGGATGGGTCGACCTCAGTGACGTATGACCTGTTCCGGTTGGTCTACCGGCATGAATCGGCGACGAACTACAACAGCGGCACGAGCGAATACCGGACTTCGCTTCTTGACGGCGGCGAGCGGGACCGGGTGAAAGTGTGGAGGAGGATCGGCGCGGTCTTCGCCTCTCCGGAGCAGCGGGGCAATCCCGCCAGCATCGCCCCGGTGACGCTCACGCTTTCCTATTCAACCGACGGCGGCCGAAGCTGGACGACCGCCGCAAGCTCGCTTGTCACCGATCCATTGCAACGCACATCGGAGATCACGACCCAGTTCACGAGCGGTCAGGTCGTCGGGCGTTTCGTGCAGCTGCGCGTCAGCTTCGGCAATGTGGTCGATTGGTCGCCGGCGCTGGTCGGGTTGTGGGCCGATTACGAAGTGATCGACGCCATCCCGCGCCGCCGTCGCTGGAATCTCAAGATCCGCGCCCGCGATCGCACCGTTCGACGTGACAGCACCGTCGATCCCCGCAACGGCCGCACGATAGCCGCCGATCTCTGGGACGCATGGACCGACTCCGCCACGATCCCCTTCACCGATCTCGATTTCACCGCCACCGGCGTCACTCACCAGGTCCGCATCGCGTCGATCAGCGAGGAAATCCCTGTCCCGGCCGACGCCGCATCATGGGGCGATTCGGTGGTGTCGTTGGTGGTGATTGAAGTTTGACCCTCACCCGGCCCTAAAGGGCCACCCTCTCCCAATGCTGGGAGAGGGCAAGACGACACCAACGTGCCCCCCTCTCCTGGATTCGGGAGAGGGGCTGGGGGTGAAGGTTTTCGATCGACGGAAATGTGATGCGAGATGCGACAAGGGAGGTGAAGGTTGGAAGGACGGTCTCAGCCCGATCGCCCATCCTCGCGCAATCGCCCCGGTTCAGCCGCCAAGGGTGATCGCGTTTTGGTGGAATACGGGACTTCTACGGACGGGATGGCCTGTTGACCCGCTTCGCGTGATACCTATGACATCTTGCTGCGGATAGGTAGTTTTGCGGATGTCTGATGCCTTTTGGACCTCTATCCTAGTCCATAGGTCCTATGCGGCGCTCGCTGGCGAGCGCATCGACACAAGCGAGCGGGGCGATGACGGCACGAATCGCGGCGTCAATGGGGACGCCAGAGGTCGATTTCCTGGATCCGGAGATGTTCGGCGCCTTCTACGATGAAGCGCTCGCGAGCATCTATTGCTACTTCCTGCGACGGTGCGGGGGAGCGGTTGATGTTGCCCAGGAACTGACGCAGACCGCGCTGGCGACGGCGGTCCAGCAGATCACGCAACGGCGCGTGACGTCCCTCTCGCTCGTCTGGGTCGAGGAGATCGCGCGCGGCGTGCTGCTCGATCACTACCAGGCCAGCTTCAAGCCGCAGCATCGCCGCCGTTGGCGGCGGGCTGCCGGGGACGAGCGGGGCGACCGCGATGATTTCACCCGTGTGGTCGATCCGCAACTCGCGGTGAAGGCGCTCAACGAACTGCCCGATGCCGAGCGGATCGTGGTCGCCTTGCGTTATCTCGACGATTTGCGAATTCCAGCTATAGCGTCAGCCATCGGCGAAAACGTGCAAACCGTGGAATTTCTGCTCCAGCGCGGCCGCGCCGCCTTCGAGCAGGTCTATCTGGAGGATGGCGATGGGCGCACACGATCCGATGTGGGATCTGCAGGGGCTGATCGATCAGCCGGTACCGCCCGATCCCCACTTTACCGAAACACTCCGGCAACAGCTGCTTGACGACCTTTCGACAGCAAAGTCGGACGGCGACAACGAGCACGCGTTGCTGATCAAGCTCGAGCAGGCCGGTTTGGCGCGGGGATCGCACCATCATCTGGTTGATTCTCCCCGGAAAACGCTGACCGTCCTGCTTGAGCTTATCCTGATCGCGGCGATTGTGATCGGGGCAAACGCGGCGATTGACCACAACTGGGGGCAGGCGTCGTTACAGCCGCCGTCACCGGAACGCGCGCACACGGCGCAGTCAACGCATTCAGACGCGTTGCAGAACCGAATGCCGAACCCACCAGGTATGCCGGCGGTGACACCGGAGGCGCGGACGATTTCGCCGGCGCTCGCACCGGCGCGAGCGACCGCGCCCGCGAGCCAGTTGATGTGGAGCGCCGGAACAAGCAGCACCCTGGGCGCGGCAAGCGATGAACTCGTGGTACTGGGGAACCGCGTCTTCCGCCCGGTCGTCTCTGATGCATTCAAGGGCATTGAGGCGCGCTATGTTGCGACCGGCTCAATGAGCTGGCAATTCGCCCTGGAAAACGCAAAGGGCATCGCTGGTGGAGACGGAACGCTCTTCGTCACCGGCACTCGCCCAGATCAAACGACGGAGAATCACCGGTGGGCGCTCTTCGCACTGAAGAGCGACAGCGGAGCGAAACTCTGGACGCTCGATCTTCCGGGTGTGGCAGGAACGCCCGTTGCCGATGCCGCGGTTGTCTATCAGCCCTACAAAGGCGACCACATCGTGGCAGTCAATGCGACCACCGGCGATGTGCTCTGGCGGGCCGCGCTGCCAACCGACGAATCAATCGCCGATCTTTCGCTGCTCGCCGGGCGTCTTTACGTGACGACCGTTTCTGGACGGCTGCTGAGCTACGACGCCGGCAACCCCTCTTCCATGAAAGAGATCCAGCAACCGAAGGGATATGCGCTGCATGCTCCGGTCGTTGCCGGGCAGATGCTGATCGTCGTCGCTACGCGCATCGATGCAACCAACACCGATGCGCTGCCCAGCACCATCATCGCCTACGACATCGCGCATGACTTCACCTTTGCCTGGGACCGGGGATTCAAGGGCAATGTCGGCGACCCTGTCGCCCTGGATTATGCCCTGATCGTATCAGTCCCGATCGGCAGGACGAAAGACAACCCGGTCGATCAGATGGCGCTGGTGCGGCTCGATCTCGCCACCGGCAAGACGCTCTGGCAATGCGCCTTCACCAGCGCCGGGTTTGGCCCATTAACCATGACCTCGACCCCGCAACCAATGGTGCTGGCGCCGACCGCCGAACAGGTGCTGTATGGATTCGATCTCGAAACCGGCTCCCGGGTCTGGACCATGGAAAACGTCGCGGCATCGCGCGTTACCGCCTCGAGCGATGGCATGCTCGTTGGCTCAATGTATGACGGATCGCTCACGGTGATTCGCCCGGCAATGGGAACGGGCTCCAGGATCGCCAAACCGTCCGGCGCACCGGTAACCGTCAATCTGCCGGAGGGCGTGCGCTGGCAGCGCCAGCTTCTGGCCGGGCAGCTCTCCGCCGGCAGCATGGTGGTCGAGAGCGGATTCGTGCTTCGCGCGCTCAATACCCCCACCTTCACCGGGCTGGAAGCGACCGACACTGTCACCGGCAAGATGATCTGGCGACAGGCAATGATCTGGACCGGACCGCTGGTTTCGGCGGATGGCGTGGTCTATGTGCCGGGAGCGCTCAGTAGCGGCATGACGGCGATCGATGCGCGCTCGGGCAAAACGCTCTGGCAAACGACCCTGGCCGGCAATAGCATCGCTCCGGCGCTGGACGACGGCACGCTCTACGTCTGGAGCAGCTCGAACATCGTCTACGCGCTTGACGCCGCGACCGGGACGAAGCTCTGGCAGGCAATGATGCCGATCGACTCCGTCGATGATGCGGGCATTTCGCAGGCATTGTTGCCGTTGCACGCTCCCGCCGTCAGCGCCCAGCGCGTCGTCGTCACCTCCATGGGCGGATCGCTCTACGCGTTCGATCGCGCGACCGGCAAACAGGAGTGGCGCCGCAAAGCGTCATCATCAGAAACGGATATCCGGTACCTCGCCAGCGGCGACATCATCGTGGTCGTGCATTCGACCGTGACGCCAATGAAACCGGCAACGCCAACGCCGTCTGATCTTCCCGGGCTTATCGAAGGCATTGATCTCGCCACCGGAGCAACCCGCTGGGAGCACCGGGGAATGTTCGATTCGGGGCAGTCAATGGTGATCGCCACTGATCCCGCCACAGGCAAAGCGAGCATCGCGCTCATCGCCGAAATGATCCAGGTACATGCGGATTCGACGGCCCCTGCTCCGGTCGGCGCATCGTTGTTCAGCATCGATCCCGACACCGGCGATCTGATCGTGGTCACCGCCGTGACAGGTAGCGACCGCTCACTTAGCGTCACCGAACGCGGCAGCCTCATCATCTGGCCGCTGGCGCAGCTGGCTGGAGGCGCGGCGCTCGATCTGGGACAGCCGATGAGCGGCGCTCCCGTCGCGGCGGACGCCTCGATCTACGTCACCCTGGTGGATGGCTCGCTCGTCGCCATTGATGAAACCGCCATCATATCGGGGTAGCGGCTCAACTCGATCACCTCTTCCTCCACTCTGGCAATCACCCCCAGCTATTCGCTGGGGGTGATTGCTTTGCTGCACTCCTTGCGGAATACGAAAGAACGACGGAATTGAGATCAGATCAAAGAAAGCGAGGTGCAAACTAATCATATTTGATGATGTGTGGCCTTGTTCTCCTTTGTATCCTTATTTTGAGGTTCAGGGGACTGCGCCGAAATGGGAGGCGGAACGATATCCGCAAGCAGACCTGGAGAATAGCGATGCAAACGCACGATCCAATGTGGGATCTGCAAGGGCTGATTGACCAGCCGGTTTCGCCCGATCCTGTTTTCACGGAAGCAGTCCGGCAGCAGCTCCTGGCCGAATTCTCACCCGCCAACGACACCAACGATGACGAGCGGCTGCTCGCTCATCTCGAACAGGCCGGGCTCGTTCGCGGCTCCATCAGCCACCAGCGGGACCGTTCGTGGCCCAGGATCATGACCATGGTCGTGGAGCTCGTCCTGGTCGCGGCGATCGTATTTGGGGCGAACGCGGCGATCGATTCCGCCTGGTGGTCCCGGTCGATGTCCGCTTCCACCTCTTCAGCTCCGACCTCGCCATACGGTCCAATGTCACCAACGTTCGGTGTGCCAGGTCAAGCGTCGCCACCCACCAACCTGGTGATGTGGCGAAAAACGCCGGAGAAGGAGCGCCACGTGACGAGCGCGGGCATGGCGGCGACCGGAACGAGCTTCTTTCACGTCGTGACATCCGACTCCTTCACCGGGGTTGAGGCGCTCAAGGCTGAGAACGGGAAAGGGCTGTGGCGCTTCGCGATGACACCGTCCAGAAATTCCGGCATCGTCGCGGCGGGGGAGGGGACGCTGCTCGTTTCGGGAACCACAGCGAATGATGCGTCGGGCAATCCCCGGTGGAGCCTGTACGCGCTCGACACCAAAAAGGGCAAGCAACGCTGGGTGCTCGATCTTCCCGACGTGCCCGGGCGGATGGTCCAGGCAAATGGCATCGCCTACCTTGTTTATGGAACTTCATCCATCATGGCCGTCAACACGGAGAGCGGGCTGATGATCTGGCAGCAACAGATTCCGGCGCCGGAAGCGATCGCCGATCTGTTGCTGCTATCGGGCAGGCTCTACGTGACGACGGTTTCGGGAAGCATCCTGCGCTTCAGCTGGGATGGGACACTGCGAAGCACGATCGCGCCGCCGGCCGGTTATACCTTCGGCTCGCCCGTCGTCGATGAAAACATCATGATCGTGGTCGGCACACGCACCGATCGAACGCGCAGCTTCGCATCGCCCTACACGCTTGCCGCCTTCGACATCATGCACGGCGACGTCCTGCTCTGGGCCCGAGGATTCAGCGGCAAGGTCGGCGATCCAGTCGTTCGTGACCTCTCCTTGATCGTGACGATTCCGGACTCGCTTTCGACCGACAGCATTTACGATCAATATTGCCTGGTGCGCCTCGATCCCAGATCGGGCAAAACGCTCTGGACCTATGCGTTCATCAGCCGCGGCTTCGGCGCAATGACGACGACGATCGCGCCGCGGCCGATGGTGGTCGTCTCCAGCGCGGCGAATGTGCTTTATGGATTCGACGCCGAATCGGGCCTGCATTTGTGGGGAATGGGGAAAATGCCCATCTCGCATATCATCGCGGGCGATGACGGCACGATTTTCGGTCTGCTTGACGACGGCACGTTGATCGCGATTCGTCCCGCGCCTAAACCAGGAATTCCCGCACAGCAACCATACGGAGCGCAATAAGCGTCATTCCTTCCGCAGTTTTAGCAAGCACCTCCGGCATCATCGCCGGGGGTGTTTGCGTTTGCATTCGCGCAGGAGCAGTCAATGACAACAGCAACCACACACGTCATCTTCGGCCGCGTGCCAATGCCGGAGCGCCTGGAATTGCACGACATCGTCAGCGATGGACCAAACAGCGCCTTCGACCGGCTGGGACCACGGCGCCATCTCGGCACCTGCACGCACCGGATGGTCGGGTCGCTCCTCGGCACGCACGGCTATTTTCAAGGCGAAGCGAAACGGCAATCACTCACTGATTTCGGCATCGGCGGTCCGTGGGATGGCGCGCTCGACGGCACGATCTACCAGTGGATTCCGCGCGGTCTCGATATCGCCCCCTGGGCGAATGGTCCCGCCAACGATCTGGAGGGGGACGGCATCGCCTTCGTGCAGGCGCTTGGCATCGACGCCGTCAACCGCGATATCCGGGCGATCGAACTGTCGGATGGCGGCGACATCAACAATCACTACGGACCGGCGGAAACGGCGCGACAGTTCCTGGCGCACGTCGAATTGGTCGCCTATCTCTTCGATCAGGCCGAAACGCCGTGGGATCAATTTCCCTACAATCCGAACGTCGGGCTTGTCACCTATCTCGAACATTGGGAAATCGGCCCCAAAGCCTGCCCCTTCGCACCGGTTCGCGCGAAAACGACGATCAGCCAGAACGCCGTGCGCGCCGTGCTGAAGCTGCACCAGACCGGAACCGGCACAACCCCTGAGCCGATCCCCGCGCCGCAGCCGGTTCCGAAACCGATTCCCTATTCCGCCAGTCTCGACCAGAGATTCCTGCGCGAAGTCTGGGGCGAGCCGCGGCGTCTGTATCGCAACGGCCGTTTCGCCCAAACCGAGGCGGGCGCAACGAAAACCTATCCCTGGAATCCCGGCTGGACACCCTGCTCCGCCTGGATTCACCGGGCCAAGACGGAACAGGAATTCCCCAAACCGGGCGACTGGGAATCGCTCGCCAGCTCTCCGGACGGTCCCGTCTCAATGATCCCCTTCAGCAACGGCTGGATCCTGCTCCGCTTCGCCGACCGTGGCTGGCGGTGGGCCGAGTGAGTTAAGAGCAGAGAGTTGAGCGTGAAGAGCACGACGTTTTTACTCTCTACCCTTAACTCTCGACTCGTAACTCGTATAAGGAGCTTTCACATGAACGATTCATCCATCAGCGATTTGACCGCGTTGATCGCGGTAATTGGAACGGTCGCCGTCGCCTACGGGAAAGCGCTGGGGGCAACACAGATGCAGCTGGTGCAATGGGTGATTGACGCGCTCGATATCGAGCGGCGCTATCGCGGTCTGCTCAACCTCGCCATCGGCTTTTTGCTGGCGATGACGCTGAGCGCCATCGCCGCCTGGATCATCGACGACCGCCGCTTTCTCGCCGTCGGCCTGCTCGCGGGATTGATCGCGAGTGTTGAAGCCGCGAAAGAGCATGACGGAGAAGTGAGAAGTGAGAAGTGAGAAGTGAGAAGTGAGAAGAGAATAGTCGAACAGTTATTGCCATTGCCGGTGCTTCAACTCCCGGCACGTCGAAAGATCGCGTGAACTCCCTACTCCCTACTCCGTCTTATCATCCATAAGCTATGCTGCGATTGGATCCCCGGTGATGAGATGATGTGTTTGCCCGGGGATGATGAAACGGAGTCTGATCATGGCAACCACCGCTGTGCAGGCGAAACCCGCCACCTATGCCGCCCCGGCCGGGACGGTGCTCGGGCACGTTCACCTTCAGGTGTCCGATGCCGGACGCTCGCACGCATTCTTCACTGATGCTCTCGGGTTTGAAACGATTGCCTTCTACGGGTCGGCGGCGTTTGTCTCCGCCGGTGGGTATCACCATCATTTCGGTCTGAACCACTGGTACAGCAAGGATGGCGATCGTCCTGCTCCGGGCTCAGCAGGGCTCGATCGCAGCCGGCATTTCCTACGCGACGCAGGAAGAGCTTTCCCGGGCGGTGCGACGCCTGCAGGATCGCGGCGTCACTGTGCGCGAGGCCGTCGATCATGGCGCGATGGTGACGGTGCTGATCGAGGATCCGGATGGAAGCGGGCTCGAGCTCTACTGGGATCGCCCCGGCGGAGCGCACACCGCGCCGAAACCACTCGATCTCGACGCGCTGATTGCGCTCACCGCCGATCAACCGCTCGGGGATGGCCCGATTCCCGCCACTTCCCACACCGGCTACATCGATCTCGCCGTCATCGATCTGCCAGGACAGGTCGCCTTTTACCGCGACGTGCTCGGCTTCACCGTATTGCATCAGGACGACAGGCAGGCGTATCTCTCCGCTGATGGTCAGCATCATCTGATCGGGCTGCGCGCCGTCAACAATCCCAACGCGCCGAAGATCAAGCCAACCGAGCCCGGTCTCTATCACCTGGCATTGCTCTACCCGACGCGTGAAGATCTCGGCGCCGTCACCCGGCAATTGATCGACGCCGATGCCGGGTTCCGCATGGCTGAAGACCATGGCGTCAGCAACGCCGTCTACTTTCTCGATCCCGAAAACAACGGCATCGAAGTCTACTGGGACCGCCCGCGCGACGAATGGCCCCGCGATGAAAACGGCGACGTCAACATGAGCGGCGGCCTGCTCGATTTGACGGAGCTGGTCACGAAGTAGAGAGGAGAGAGTTATCAGTGGAGAGAAACGAAATCGTTCTACTGACTACTCTCTCCTCTCTACTCCCTACTTCGTGCGCTACCATCGCCGCATGATGAACCGGGACCCTGAGACGCGAACCGAGCCATCAATGGATGCCACCGGCGGGCAGGTCACGATCTCGCCTGCCCGGTTTCGCGAACTCTGGCAATTGCGGACCTTGCAGCGGCGGTCGTTTCGCCGGGGACTGGCTTACAGCATCGGCACGCTCGCGCTGCTCTGGGCGCTGCCGAGCACCCCATTCATGGTTGCTCGCCAGGGGGAGAAGGTGCTCGGCAGCGCCATCGGCGATCTAAACAGCGGGCTTTCCCGCGTCATCAACATCTGCGTCGATCCCGATGCCCGGCGTCTTGGCATTGGCGAACGCCTGCTGCAGGCGCTGGAAGCAGCGCTGCCCAATGGCGACATGCTGCTCATGGTTCAGGAAGAAAATACGCCCGCGCGCCGCCTCTACGAAAAGCAGGGCTATCTCTCCGTCGGCGTCGGTCGTAACTACTACGGCAAAGGCCAGAACGGCATCTGGATGCGCAAACACCGGGGAACCTCCGACGATCCAGCCAAGGTATTTGTGTAGCGATTTCCCCATTCTCTGTAGCGGCCGATCTTGTATCGGCCATGGTGATCACACACCACATTGGGTTCCGGCGAGCATGGCCGACACGAGGTCGTCCACGACAGAATGTGCGGATATATCAGGGATTTCGTACGGCTTGCTTCCTGCTCGCGTGGGCTACGCCCCCGCCAACTGCTCCACGATTGGGGCAACCCGGTCAACTGAGGCGCTGTCGATCACATAGTAGGAAAATCCGAGCTGCTCCCGGCGGAGGTGCATGTCGGCGGCGATCTGATCGAGCGAGCCGATGAAGATCGCCGGCATCGACCAGACCTGCTCCGGCGTGACGCCGCTCCATCGTCGCTCCGCGATCAATTGCTCCGTCGCCGCGAGACGATCCTCGGTGATGATGAAGGTTGCAACGGTGCTCAGCTCGATATCAGGAAAACGATCTCCCGCACCCTCGCGCACCAGCGCGACCTGGCGCTCCACGGCAGCCCACATGCGGTCGCCCACATCCTCAACAACCACCCCGGTCGCCACTGAGCTCGTCATGATCCCGACGATATCAGCGACCTTCCCGGCCAGTTTCAACATCCTTGGCTTGCCTGCGCCAATGAGGATCGGCGGCCCCGGTTGCTGAACTGGTTTCGGATACCCTTCCAACCCCTCAATCTGGTAATGACATCCTGAAAACTGAACCGGACCTTCCCCAAACAATCCCTTCAGAATCTGCAAACTCTCTTCGAGCCGGTCGATGCGCACCCCGGCGGGGTCATAGTCCAGACCGGCGCCGGCGTATTCCGAGCGCAACCAGCCGGCCCCGATCCCCAGCTCCAACCGACCATCGGAGAGCAGATCGAGCGTTGCCGCCTCTTTCGCCAGCACCACCGGGTGGCGAAAATCGTTGTCGAACACCAGCGTGCCGATGCGTAGCGTCGTCGTCGCGGCGGCTGCCGCCATCAACGCGGCGACCGGCGCGAACTGCTGGCCAAAGAAATCAGGCACGAAGTGATCGCGAATCAGAAAGGTGGAAAAGCCGAGCGCTTCCGCCCGTTGCGCCCGCTCGGCCCAATCGGTGCGCGTCGTCATCTGCTCGTTGATGATTCCAAATCGAAACGAGTGCGATGGCATCATCCGGTGGTGTTCCTCTCGGCGTCGGTATCGAGTCGTCAAGCAACGTCCCGGTAAACAACGCGGAGCAGACCGGCCTGTCAGACCGGGGCTACCAGAACACAATCGCGGCAATCAGGCAGAGCACCGCCAACACCACGCAGACGATCCCCAATCGCTTCACCCGCACCCGGCGCTCTGTTGGAATCGACGACAGCAGATCGAACGCGACGAACGAGGTCGCCGCCAGCGCCACCGCCATCACCAGCAACCCGACACCGGGCCCTAGCAGCAACCCCAGAAACGGCGCAACCACCATCGCGCCAACAAACCCATACCCAATCAGCCGCCGCCGCTGAGCCGGATCCTCAAAAGGGTTTTTCAGCATGATTGCCTCGAAGAACGAAGTGAAGACGAGAGAGGTATCAGTTAAGAGTACGAAAGCCCTCGTACGCTCCACTCTTCACTCTCTACTCACTTCTCAGTTGCACTTCTGCCATGATGCGTCGATCCCGTATGTTTTGATGATCGTGTTGAAGCCATAGTAGGCCGATGCGTTGCAGATGTGGATCTCGCCGGATGTCGAGGTGTATTCGACATTGAACACCGGTTTGCCCGAATCGGTGAAGGGGGAGAGCATTTCGCATTCCGCCGTGCCCATGCAGTTGTCGGCGACGGCGAAATCGAACCAATCCTCAAGATCGGCGATCTGATCGAAATCGTTGCGCAGCCCAATGGCGATGCCGTGCTGGTGGGAGGTTGTCGCCAGCCAGCGGTTATAGGCAAGCTGATCGCCGTACGTGATCGGCAGCCCGGTATCCTGGATGTAGCCATCAACCCACTGGACCTCGATCGCATCGCACCCGAGACTGATCGCGTAGACGATGCGCGCCTCGATCAACTTGCGCACACCGGTATTCCGCACATCGAGCCAGCGCTGATCCTGCCAGTAGCTCGCCCCTTTGCCCCACATGCGCTGGGTAAACCCGGAGCGGTCAGGATCGTTGACGATATTCACCACCCCTGCCGGCAGCGAGCAAACGGCTTTGATGTTCTGTTTGTGAAGATCAACGATCTGGTCCCGTGGCGCATTCGGCTTGTTGGGGTCGGTCGTGTAGAGCGGGATGATCGCCATCTTGATCGCGCTCTGCACGGACCCGGTAATCGCAGCATTGGACCATTGCAATTGCCAGACCGTGTCTTTCGGAGGAATCCAGTAGCTCGCCTGCGCCCGAGCTCCCAATGGCTGCAGCATGCCCGCCATCAATGCGAGCAGCGACACGGCGACCAGGGACCGACGTGACAATCGAGCAAACAACGACTTCATGCGTATTGAGCCTCCACGCGCCCCGTCTGACGCGTGCCGAAATGATGCCTTATCGCGCACGACGATGACGCGAGGAAGAGCGGGGATCCGCTCAACACCTTGTTACACCATCGGCGTACCCGCAAACCACCGTCCGCGAATGGAACGGGGGCAAGCTTCGTCGTCTCCGGCTCAAAATCTGCCCGATAGGGTTCTTTTTGTCATGTTTTCATTCGCATGATCGTGACCACAGTCCAATAGTTCGGGGCTGTGATGCGGTCAATCCCCTTTGCTGCCGATCGTTCATCCCATGCCTCTGGATCGAAATAGACCCGTTTTTATGCAGCAATTTGCCCAAATCTCTTCGCCGATCGGGATCGTAACGTTAACCAGAGGTCCATAAATCCTCAGAGTGTAGACTTCAGAATCTCATCATGATATATGAGGGTAAGTTCATCTTCGGTCAGGGACGTTTTCTGATCGTAGCATTCTGCTGGTTCTCGACTGCTGGTGCAAATAATGTCTCGTACTGTCGCAAAACAGTTACAGCGCCCTGCACAAACACTGAATAGATGCATCGACATTCAAGGGGCGGTGGAGGAAGACTTCAAGCAATCGTCAGGAAGCTCCGTCACACGGAGGCGCCTCCTCCGAACCGGGATCGCAACCGCTGGCTCAGCCGCCGGGCTTTTGCTCAGCCGCCAGCTGCCGGCCGGCGCGCACGCCGGGATGCTCGCGCAAACGACCGAAGATACCCTGGTCATCGCCACGAACCGGACGCCGACTGATCTCGATCCCCATTCAGCCTATGACGCCGGCTCGCGCATTGTGCTGCAGGGCATTTTTGAATCATTGATCTGGGTCAAGCCAGGCACGACGGATCAGTATCGACCCCTGCTTGCAGAGTCGTGGGAATCTAACGCCGATCACACCGTCTGGACCTTTCGGCTTCGCGACGGGCTTGCCTTTCAAGATGGGACGCCCTGCGATGCGGCAGCCGTGCAGGCGTCGTTTGGCCGGTTGCTCGCCATGGGATATGGTCCATCGACCGTTATCGGCCGCTTCGTCACCGACGCCGCGCAAATTGCCGCGCTCGATGCGCAAACCGTGGCGTTCAATCTTGCGTTTCCCGCTCCGCTTTTCGAGGCGGCCATCGCCTCAGCCACGGTTTCTGCCGTCGTGAACGCCCAACTCGCGCTTCAGCACGAGGTCGATGGCGATTGGGGGCATACCTGGGCGCAGACCACGGCCGAAGGAATGGGCACGGGTCCCTATCGTTTGACCAGCTTTGACATCGCGGAAGCCATCACGTTCGAAGCGAACCAGGCCTATTGGGGAGGCTGGGCAGGCGATCATTTCAGTCAGATCAAGGTGCGGGTCGTGCCCGAGGAAGCGACTCGGCGAGAGCTCGTCGAGTCAGGCGATGTCGATATTACCGATAATCTCTCGCCTGACCTGTTCGCCGATCTGGCCGCTGAAGCGGACCTGGTCGTCGATCTTCGCTACAACCTCACGGTTCGCTATATGATGCTTAACCAGAGCGGTCCGCTTGAATCGGTCAGTGCCCGGCAGGCGCTTTGCTACGCATTTCCTTACGAAAATGTCATAAACGGCGTCTATGAAGGGTATGCCAAGCGCGCGATTGGACCATGCGCCGAGTTGCTCCGGGGATTCGCGCCCGGAACCTACGTGTTTGAAACCGATCTCGATCAGGCGCGCGCCTTGCTCGATGTAGCAGGCGTGGCGCCGGGCACCACGCTCTCGATCGTGATCCCGACCGGTGTGGCGCAGGGCGAGTCGATCGCGCAATTGCTGGGCGCGAACCTGGCGGAGATCGGCCTCAACCTCGATATCCAGCAGATTGATTTCGCGTCATTCGTCGACATCTATTACGGAGACCTGCCGGCAGAGCAACGCCCAAATCTCTTGCCATCCTTCTGGTCGCCCGATTACAACGATGGGTGGAACCACCTGTGGCCCCAACTCTCCTCCAATGCGTGGAATTCGGGCAACGCCGGTCATTACCGTAACGACCGGGTTGACCAGCTCTTGAATGAAGCGCAATTCGCCACGGAAGAAGCGGCATACAACGAGGCGCTAGCTGAAATCCAGCAAATTGCGACGAAAGACGATCCTGCGGCCATCTATTACGCTCAGGCGCAATGGCCCACGATCCTGAATAAGCGCGTGGCGGGGTTCGTCCCGGATCTCATCTCGGCATCACTCTATGATTTCCATGCGCTCAGCAAGCAGCAATCATGACGACATAATATGATTGCGGCGGATCCTATTCGGAGTTCGCCCGGCTCAGTGCATCAGTGCATCAGTGCGGTCAAGGGATCGCCATATGAGGTGATACGATGACCGCCGCTCGCAATTTCCCGGAATATCCGAGATCTGATGTAATTCCCGCTGCGCCCTGGATCGGATTGCTGACCACCAAGCTCAGCGCGCCGCGGCTGCGGCCAAACCTGGTCGAGCGTCCCCGCCTCATGAGCGCGATTTCCAACGCCGATTCGGGGCTGACAGTGATCTGCGCTCCGGCAGGCTACGGCAAATCAACCCTGGTGACCCAATGGCTGATTCAGGCTGGCATCCCCACCGCCTGGGTGTCGCTTGATACCCACGATGACTATCCGCTGAAGTTCTTCGCGCTCGTCGTTGCTGCGATCCAGACGATCGACCGCGATCTCGCCGCCGGCACCTGGCAACTCATCAATGATCCCGCCCCCCCCTCGACCCAGATGGTCGTGCGGTCGCTCATTGCCGAAATATCCGCGACGACCCGGGCGTTTGCCCTGGTGCTCGACGATTACCACGCCATTGATACCCCGGATATCCACGCGGCCATGGCGCTGCTGTTACAGAATTTGCAGCCCACCATGCACGTCTTTCTCATTAGCCGCACCGAGCCGCCACTGCTGCTGGCGCGACTGCGGGGCCGCCAGGAACTCTTCGAACTCGGTCAGGCGGAATTGCAGTTCACCAATGACGAGGCCCTTGCGCTTCTCCAGCGCTTCGACCAACTGGAAGTGACTCCAGGCGAGGTCGGCACACTCAATGAGCGCGCGGAAGGGTGGGTGACCGGGCTCCAACTCGTCAGTCATGATCTGCGCGGGCACTCTCCCGATCGCATCCGGCGTTTCACCGAGGAATTTTCGGGAAGCGTGCGCTCGATCGAAAACTACCTCTGGGAGGAAGTGATCGCCCGGCAGCCGGAAGCCGTGCAGGATTTTTTGATTCGGACGTCGATCCTGCTGCCGTTCAATGCGCTGCTTTGCGATGCCGTCACCGGGCGCGCCGACAGCGCCGCCATGATCAAGCAACTCGAACAGAACGGTCTTTTTCTTATCAGATTGGATGACGTCGGACAGTGGTATCGCTATCACCATCTGTTCGCCGATGTCCTGCGCGATCGTCTTGAGCAAGTGGTGAGCGAAACCGAGCTTGCCGCGCTCCACCGCCGCGCAGCCGCCTGGCTTGAGCAGCGGAACGACATCGAGGATGCCACCCGCCATGCGCTTGCCGGGCGCGATTGGGATCGCGCGGTGCGCTTGCTCGAGGATATGGGCGCCCCTCTCTACGAACAAGACCGCATCCCCGCGCTCTGCCACTGGTTGCAGGGAGTTCCGCGAGAAATTCTGGAGCAGAGTCCCCGGCTGGCCTACTGGCTGGCCTTTGCTCAGACCCGGTCCGGCCGCTTTCCACAAGGCGAGCCGCCGCTTCAAATCGTCGAGCGAGCCTGGTCAGACGGCGCCGATCCTGTTGATTTCGCCTCGCTTCGCATTCTCCAGGGTCTTCGCAGTCTCGCGGTTGACATGCCGCGTGGGCGCGTCCAGGCGCGTGAAGCGCTTGCTCACTTGACGAATGCTCATCCAGATGAGCAGGCCATGGCGTTTCTTGTTCTCGGTCTGGGCTACCTCTTCGATGGCATGTGCGCTGACGCGCTACAAGCGCTCGCTCAGGCCCGGGTGAAGGCGGATGCAGGAATCCGCAAATGGATCCAGTTTGCAGAAATGTGCGGATCAGGCGGCGCGCTCATGCAGCAGGGCAAATTGCGTGAGGCCGCCGTGTTGTTCCGGCGCGTCATCAAGCTCGCGGACGGAAAATTTGTGCTTCCAGGTCAGCAGGCGTATTGCCGGCTCGGTGAAATCCAGCTCGAATGGAACATGCTGGAAGAGGCTGAGAGCGCATTCATCCTCGGCGAGCAATCGTGCGAGGAATCGCGGGCGGTTCTTTGGCGCACCGAAATCTGCCTGGGATTGGCGAGAAGCGCCTGGGCGCGCGGCGAATTTGAACTTGCCTTCGACGAGGTCGAACGCGGGATCGACTACGGCAATCAGGCAGGATTATTTTTGCGGGTGCGCTACGCCAGGGCGCATCAAGCGCGCTTCTGGCTGGCGAGCGGGCAATACGCGCTGGCCCGGCTCTGGGCGGAAAGTTGTGATCTCGATCCATTTCTGCCGCCGGACTATGCGCGTTATTACGAGCATCTCACCCTGTTGCGGCTGCTGATCGCGGACGATCAGCCTGAAGCAGCCTACGGAGTTCTTGAGGTGATGGCCGAACGCGCCGAAGCGCAGGGCCGGTCTGGCGATCTCGTCGAAATCCTGGTGCTGCAAGCACTGGCGCTCAAGCAGATGGGAGAGCACCCCCGCGCGGTCGATGCCTTGGGCCGGGCGATGGCGCTGGGAGAACCGAACGGCTATGTGCGCGTTTTCGTCAATGAGACTCCGGCAATCACCCCGCTGTTGCGCCACGCCGCCACCCGAGGCGTCCATCGCGACTACGCGCAGCGGCTGCTCAGCTTCATTGAAATGACCTCCGCCCAACCCTCACAGGCGCAAACAAACCTGGTCGACACCCTGAGCGAGCGGGAGGTGGAAGTGCTGCGCCTGGTTTCCGCCGGGTTGCCGAACCGCGATATCGGGCAGCATCTCTTCATCAGCGAAAAAACCGTGAAGAAGCATCTCAGTCACATTCTCGCCAAGCTCGACGCCACCAATCGCACCCAGGCCGTCGATCAGGCCCGCCGGATCGGGCTGCTGTGACGTTGTGCGTCATACGCCCATGGGCGTATGACGCGCGGGCTTTGCTTCCTCTACCATCCAGGGTACCGGCCGAATGCCTCAATGCTGCTAATCGGCACAAACGGCGGCGGCCAGCCCGGTAGTTTGTTTAGGTCTCGATCGGAGCAGATGGAGGCACGACCGTGCGCGTTGTTGTGGTGTTGGCCTGTATTGCCATTGCGATCGCCGGGTTGAAATTTGCCAGCTCAGTCATGGCGCCTGTCATCTTCGCTGGATTTCTGACGCTCGTGAGCGCGCCGCTGGTGGATACGCTGCACCGCAAGGGCTTGCCGCGCTGGCTGGCAATTTCAGTCACCTGTCTTTCTGTGATTGTGATCGGCGGAGTCCTCTTCTTCACGCTCTACACGTCGTTGAGTCACTTTCGCGACGAGCTGCCAACCTATCAGGCACAAATGGCCAATCGGACCTCGGATATCGATTCCTGGCTCGACGGCCACGGCATTGATACGTCAGGCGCAAACACGCTGAGCGCATTTAATGGCGAGTCGCTGGGAAAGATAGCCTTGAAGCTGATTGATTTCATCCTGGCGAGTCTGTCGGGGTTCTGGTTTCTCTTCTTGCTCGTCATTTTCTTCATGATCGATTCGGAACTCCTTGCAACGAGAGCACAGCAGCAACTCTCGACAGTCGACCGACGCTGGCCGGCGGTTCGCGGCTTTGTCCGGGATCTGCAGAAGTTCTTTGTGATCAAGTCAGTGGAAAACCTGATCATCTCGGGTTCGATGGTGGTGCTGCTCCTTATCTTCGATGTTCCTTATCCGTTGCTCTGGGGCATCATCGGGTTCTTCCTGAGCTACATCCCCACCATCGGGCTGACTCTGGCCTGTATTCCTCCCGTGCTTCTGGCTTTCGTCACCAATGGCGCGACGGCGGCCATTGTGATCGCCGTTGGCGTGACGATCGTCAACCAGGTTGGCGACCATGTCATTCTGCCGTTGATGGCCAACAATCGGCTGAGCATGCCGGTGTCGATCCAGTTCATTTCGTTTCTCCTCTGGACCTGGGTGCTCGGCCCGGTCGGCGCGGTCCTCGCGATACCGTTAACCATGACCGTGCGGCTCATTCTTTCCATGTCGACGCAGACCGTCTGGCTGGGTGATTGGCTTTCCGGGCCTGTGCTCGATCCCAATGAGATCGAGGCGGCCGTGACGCCCGATACGACAACCGCCGTCAGATGATTGCCAGCGTCGCCGGAAGCGCACGCGGCGCACCTCCCGTTGCCCATTGCGAATACTCCCTTGGCCTCATGCACTTACTACCGGTTGTGCCTTAGGGTTAAACTGTACTTTGCGAGTTTTCTGGAATTCGCGAATCCACGCCGGCATGAAACAACCGGCGAGTACAAGGAGGCGAAACGCAGCGATCGCTGGAGACATTCGATCGGTGGATGAGCACGAGGCTCGATTACTTCGCAGAGGAGTTAGGACGATGCGACACACGGTACGACCTTCTGGGATGCGTGGCTATTTCGCCCTTGCCGCAATGATGGTGGCGATGGCAGTCGTGATGATCGCCGCGCCGATCAGCCTTCAAAGCGCGTCAGCGCAGAGCACGACGATTCAAACGCGTGTGCAGTTCTTGCACGCCGGATCAAATGTCGGCAAGGTCGAAATTAAGCTCAATGGCGACACGAAGGTTAACGACTTCTCCTATGGCGACACCAGCGATTGGATCGATGTCGATCCCGGATCGGTTGAGCTGCAAATCGAGGAAGACCGGCGTGGGATCAATTACAACATCTTCTACGCGGTCTATCCTGTTCCGGCGGGAAATGATTATCACATCATCATCTCCGACCAGCTGATCCTGGCTTCCGTGGTCGATCGCAGCCCGATCACCGATGGCTCGGCCCGAGTTCGGGTTACCCAGGCCTCCATTGACGTCCCGGCCGTCAACGTGATCGCTACGGGCACGGATGTCAATTTCGCCACTCAACTCAACTATCCACGCTCGTCGGATTACGTTTCAGTGCCGGCGGGAACCTATGACCTCGCGGTCAACATTGCCGATTCCGGCCAGCAACTGCTTGCAGTGCCAGGCGTCACGTTTGAGAGCAACATGGTCTACGACATCGTCGTGATGGGTGACCCGAGCGACACTGACCATCCGGTCTCACTCACGACTCTCTCTGACACCACGGCCGCCGGCACCGGCGCTGCCACACCAATTGCAACGCCATTGGCGACGCCATCGTCATAAGACCCTGAGCCGTTTTGAACCGGAGGGCTGACTCTTCATGGCGCGTTCGGAGTCAGCCCTGTTTCTTGGTAAGTGAGCCGGCATGCTGAGCGACGAAGGAGGCGTCCCGATGTTCCGCCGACGACCCATGGCAGGCAGCGTCGCAACAGCTCCTTCATTGAAGCCGCCTTCAGCTGAACCCGGTCACGTGGAAGCCACTGGAAATCGATACCGGATGATTGAAAAACTCGCCTCGATTGGCGATGACTTCTTCATCCAGAATGACCAGGGGCAGCGCGTCGTGAAAGTCGACGGCAAGGCGCTGCGGATGCGTGACCTGCTGGTCTTTCGCGACATGCAGGGAACGGAGATCTGCAGAATCCTGCAGCGATCGGCGCGAATGCGCGACGTGATGGAAATCCAGAGCCCGCATGGTCAGCGAGCAGCGCTCATAACACGCTCAATGATCACGCCGCTGCGCGATCGATTCGTGGTGAAGATCGGCAGCGGCGTGGATCTCGACGTTCGGGGCAACATCCTTTCGCACGAGTATCGCATCGGCAACATCGCCGCTGTATCACGGATGTGGTTCCGATTACGCGACTCATATGGCGTCGAAGTTGCTCCCGGACACAACGACGTGCTCATCCTGGCGGTAACTGTTTGCATCGATCAGATGGCGACCGATTTGGCGTAGGAGGCGGTCAGTCGCCTGGGCATCACCCGAGCCGCCGTTCACCGGTGAACAGCGGCTCGCCAGAAAGGAACGACGGGGATGACGCTCGGTCCGGTGCAACTGGTGGTGCTTGGGTTCGGTGAAACCGCGCTGCCGTTTGAGATCATCAATCAGCTTCGCCAATGGCGCGAAGGGAGAACGGTCCGGTTGGTCGACGTGCTATTCGTGGCCAAGAACGACCAGGGGATTTGATCGAAATCAGGGACTGTCACATTCAGTCCCGATGAGGCGGTACTCCTGGGACTCCTCTCCGGAGGCCCTCTTCGAGCCTCCCGCGGTCAGGGTCCAGCGCAGCGTGGAGATCGGTACGCTGGCTCCAGAAGCGGGTGAGTTCGGGCTCGACCGGAAGCACATCGATCAGATCGCCGATCTGATTCCCCGCCGCTCCGCCGCGGTGCTCGTCCTCCTGGAGCATCTCTGGGCGATCGAGCTGAAGGAGCGGGTTATCAAGGCAAACGGCACGGTGATCGCTCAAGGTTGGATCACGCCGTCTACCTTATCTGCCAGCGTCGACGACTGGTTTGACGACGAAATGGCGTTCGCGGAACCGTAGCGTTTTCCAGGACGTATACACGTGCGAGGAGGTGTCTCCCCGCTGAAACCGAGAGAGGGTATATCCATGGACGGTTCTTGGCTCGAGTGGGTACTCGGGGTGGCGTTTTTTACGATCTACATTTTCTGCATCTTCACGGTCTGTATGATCACCTTCCAAAAAGGGCGCTGGGTCCTAGGCATCGTTGGCATCTTTATGCCATTCCTTTGGTTAATCGGCGCAATTCTCCCGCCGCGGAGAGGCTCACGGTATGAAGCCGCCCAGCAATCGTATTACCAGCAGTCCGCGACAATGGCGCCACCACCTCCGCCGCCGGTGCGGGATACAAATGTGAAATTGAATTAATTCAGATGACGCGAATCGTGTCTGGCGGGGGCCCCAATGGAATCAGCGCCAGACATTGCATACGCGATAGGGAGAAATCACCTGATCCTCCCAATGCCAGCGCCGCAATCCAATGAGGCGTCAATAGAAGGGATTCACACGTGTCTGAGCAGGAAGAAATTGTACAGGAGCTCTTTGTACAGACTGCGCATGGAGCCGAGCACACAGATGGTCGGCTCGTCCTCCGGAATGTTGCCCCGTCAACGCTCTTTTTCAGCGACCGTCCCCAGCGTATCGTCGGCCATCTTTCGACAGAGGAGTTTGTCGAATCCTGGGGCGAAGGGGAAGACAGCTTTGCCGCAGATCCGCCGAACGCCGTGCTGTCATTTTTGGCGAAAGGTGAAACGGAACCCTGGAACACGGTGATCGAAATCAGCGATCCGCTGATTGCCGGTTCTGATCTGAGCTACGCAGCCAAGGTTCTGGAAGGTTCACTCCCCACCGCCGCTGCAGGATGCACGCTTTTCATCGACCCAATCGGACGCCCCCTCTCGCCGGTTTCCCTGGCGGGCATGAACCGCCGGGGCCGCCGCCGCTCACGTCGTCGCTACTAGAACAGACTGGGGCCACTGGCGCGCGCCGCATTGATGCGACGCGCGCCAACTCATTTGCACCGGCTGGGGCCGGTTTGGATCGGGAGAAGGCAACAATGTGCTGTATCTTTTCGGCGTTGGCGCTGCTGGGACCTCGCGCCGCCATCATCCTCTGGTGGCTCTTCGATCCCGCACGCTGGGATAAATCATTCGATACCTGGATCTGGCCAGTGCTTGGCTTCGTCTTTCTTCCCTTCACCACGCTGATGTATGTCGTGGTGAGGCCAGGAGGCGTAAGCGGATTCGACCTCATCTGGATAAGTCTTGCAGTCCTCGCGGACGTTGCGATGTATTCAGGCAGCGGCTACGGAAACCGCGACCGCATGCCCGGTTACGGATCACAGGCGCAGATCTAAATCCCATCGGAAAACGAGACACACAAAGAGCCGGGAATTCCCGGCTCTTTGTGTGTCTCAATGCTGAAATCTCCCGCTCCATCTCCCGTCCTGGAAGAGGGAGCGGGAGTGAGGACGGTTCAAGCACACGACGAGCGCCCTCTGCTTCCATGATTCAAAGAGGGCGAGAATCGTCAGGCAGATCTTTTCGCCACGGGATCTGGCGTGGCAGCGAGGTTCCGCCACGATTTAAGCATTTGATGCAATGCCGCGGCCCCGACGATCGGCTCTTCAGGCACTGCGAACTCCGCCGGATGCAGCACGAATGGTTGCGTTTGCGTGCCGCCCAATCCCCCATGACATCCGACCAACTCTTCGAAAGCGGCGACTTCGCCTGTATCCGGGTCGTACATGCTCATCACCAGGATATCGGGCGCGTTCACGAATCCGTTGGCCCGGCGGAGATGCCAGCGCCGCATTGGGTCCGAATGTCGCCAGCGGATCGACGCCGACAACATGGTCATCTCTGAGATAGTGAATACCATTCGTCCCGCGCACGATGCCGCCGTCATCTTCCGTCTGCATCATGACAAAGCTGATTCCCTCATGCTCGGCGAGACCACTGAGCAACTCCGGAAATGCTTCAAGCATTTGCTCAAAGGTCATCCGCTCTTTCCAGGCAGGGAATGAGATCAATCCGAGATTACCGGAGGCGAGGACGATGACATCCGAGTCCTTCGCCACCTGCGGCTTGGCGTCCGGAGGTGCTTTTTCTTCCGGACCGAGCGAGACCTCGCCATTCGTGGTTTGTCCCTTTACCGCGCGTTGAATCAGGTTGGAGGTCCGGCTATCCTGTTGAATCGCCTCGTTCAGGGCAAGGTTGAGATTGCCCCAGCCTTCGACCTCTTCCTCTGCGCTCAAAACCTTGTTGTCCGGGGAGATCAACTTTGCGACCAGATCGGAAAGCGGCTGGTCGTAGCGCTGCTTGAAGGTCGCTCCCATGCTCTGGCCATGATCGGAAAGCACGACGAATTCGTATGGGCGAGGAGCCAGCTTGCTGGCCCGCTCCAGCTTGTCGAAAACGCGGTCGAGCGTGGACAGCACCTTGAAGGCATCGCTCCGGTCGATGCCCGAATGATGGGCGACCTCGTCGTAGGCGAAAAAGGTGTTGTAGACCGCCGGGACCCCGCGAAACATGTCCGAAATCAGCATGAAGAGACTGGCTTCCTGCATCAGCGTCGTCGTGCTTCCCCGGATAAAGGCGTACTTGAAGGTCCGATCGATACGCGGCAGCACGTTGTTGCGAACCTGACGCCAGGATTGATACCGCTCGCGAGCGACATCGGTAAAGAGCAGGGAGATCATGCGCGCAAGCGAATAGGGGTTGCTGAAGTACGCCCCGTAACTCCGCGATATGTTCCGGGCATGATCGCCAACCGCGCTGAAGGTGCAGAGGCAGTCAGGCGCGTCGCCGGAGAAGACATTCCACCGGCTGGCGCCCCCCTCGGTCAGCAGACCTTCGCCCGTAGAAAGCCGGCGCTCCAGTTCTTTGGCAGTTTCCATTTTGCTGGAGACCATCATCTTGCCCGATGGTTTGTCGTACCAGCGAAATGCCGGGATGCCGGTGTTGTCGCCCAGGAGGATGCCTGCCTGGCTGGCCGATGTCTGCGACGAGAGATCGGGCTCCCAGGGCAGCAGCTTGTGCGAGCCATCGGCGATCCATCGCTGGAGCGTCGGCATATACCCGCCGTCGATGGCCTGCTTCAAAATCGGCAGCGCGAGCCCATCGATCTCCAGATAGAGAATGCCGGGAGTCGTCGATTTCGGCGTCGAGGCGAATTTCTTCTTGAGCGGCCGCACCACGAACCATTCATAGCTCATCGAATCATCAAGCGAGAAGATTGCGCCGATCAGCACGCTGCCGGCGGTCATGCCCAGAGTGACCACGATGCCAACCCAGATGCTATCGACCCGAAACCCCTCGACATCGACCGCGCCGACGAGGTAGATGGCGAGTCCTGAAAGCCCGAAGGTCAATATCGGAAAGAGGATCGGATGAAACCGGCCGGCGATGAAGTTGATTGACCGGCCAGATCAGCGCCAGCACAATCGAAATGACCGCCGCGCTCAACAACGCGGTTTGGGTCTCCCCGAGCGAGAATCCCGGCAAAACCCAGGCTAGGAATAAGAGCACCACACACTGGACGACGGCGGTGACGATGACCCATCGAATGAGATGACGCATGATTACCCCCGGTTAGGACGATCCCTGATTGCGATCTGATTTTACGGTCATCGCGCTGTTCTCATCGCTTCGCTCCTGCTCCTTGCCGCACTCGGTCAGGTTTGGCAGGCGGCATCCAATAGCTGAAGATGCCGATCACTAATGAATCGGATAGGTGGCGATGTGATACAGACCCAGCGAGAACATGCCCACCGCGAATATAACCAATCCAAGCCGGGCGGGGAACCACTTCACAGCGTGGCGCAAACGCGGTGAAAAACAGCACGGACGCCAGGAAGACGGTATTGAGCACATAGTCGTCACTTGTCTGGTTGGCGTCTTCACCTTTGCTGAAGAGGGCGTCCGCCTGTGTCGCAAGCTCGGCCGATCGCTGCAATTCCGGCTGAAGATATTCAGGCATTACAAAGGGGTTGATCGGCGCACCCGGATTATTGAATGGATCGGTCGCAATCCAGGCGTCAAACGCCGGAAGAAAATCGGACCGGAAGTGCGTTTCGTAAAAGTCGGCCACCGCGGTGTTGCTGGTGAGATAGGCATCGACATAGTTGGTGAATGTGTCGAGATCGGCGAGCATGAGCTGGTGACCGTAAGTGTAGTTCTCCGATGATTCGACCCTGGCTGAAGACGCCTGCACCCATGACGCGGATTGCACCCCGCTCCACCGGGCGCTCTGATACCCGCTCCAGGCGGCAGCCACCGATGCGGCCGCAAGAATGAAAACAATGAGGGTATCGATCAGCGGCTCCCATTTCCCCCCATGATCGGTTTCCTTCAGATCTCCCGCTCCGTGCGGGTATCATCGGCAGCAACCGCAGCCTCCTCGGAAACCATCTCCTCCATTGCATTGATCTCCAACAAACCCTCCTCAAGGACGACTGATCTGCGCTCCCAGCCTGGGGAATAGGGTCGGAATGAGATCGGTTATACCGAGCGCTTCACCGCATGAAATGCAATCAAGACCGACCGTGATGGCGATCTCCTGGCGGCCGCTCACCGAAACACGGCCCCCAACCTCACGGGCAATTCGTTCCATTGCATGCCTTCTCATAGACGCCAATAGGCGCAATCTCCCGATGATTCCACGCTATCACCGGGCGGTCGTAACGTCATCCCTCCAAGGGCGTATTTGGTCAGCTATCCTGGGAATAATTCGTGTCAGCTCGCGGTACCGTGCGTGGATCGCAGAGAGCAAACCGGACAGGAGGGTGCATGACCCATGAAACGCTTCCGCACTGGTCCTGAAACCGCCTGGCCGATCACCGATTACGGCAGCTCATTTCGCCTCACTCCGGCTGCTCCGGAGCGAGACGAAGGAAGCGCGCGTCGATATCGCCTATCTTGCCCCAGGCGACCAGATCGCCCGGCACCGCGCCGGACTTCCGTCAGCTTTTCTGCGTACTCGAAGGCTCAGGCTGGGTCAGCGGCGATGACGAAATCGAACACCCGATCACGACCGGTGAAGCCGCATTCTGGTCCCACGGCGAACTCCACGCCGCCCACACTGAACCCGGCCTCACTGCCCTGATCATCCAATCAGAGGAGTTGGATCCGGAGGCGTTGTCATCGGAATGAGAACAAATTCGTTCAACGCCAACTACAGCAATGGATTAACAGAAACCTTCGCAGTCCAATGGGATCGTGTTTCACCATTCCGTCATGTTCGGTATCATTGCGTTAGACAACCGATAAATCAATATAAAGAGAAAGAGACGGTTATGGGCTGCCTTCGGCGGATACTCATCGGGTTGGCACTTCTATGGAATCTTGCGGGATGGGCGCTTGTTGCCATCGTGATTGGTGATGCTAACACGCTCGGCGAAGCGGCGCTCATTAACAAAAATGATGCAATGGTGATCTTCGTCGCGTCGCTCGGCGGTATTCTCCTCACGCTCATGCTTGTGATCCTTGTCTGGAGTGGCAGTCGTCGTCGACGCAAACTGGAGTTGGCAGCCACATCAACAGCGACAACCTCTCAGGTTTCAACTCCATCGCAGAGCTTTTGAGCCAGCGCGACAACTTCGCTCCTTTCGCGTGACAATTGACATGCGAAAGGAGCGTGATCGATGTCCGCACCCGAAGACGAAGCATTGCAACCAGGCAAAGAGTGGAACGCCGAGGTCTATCACCGCATCTCCCGGCCCCAGCAGACGTGGGGCGCGAAGGTGCTCACCCGGCTGGAGCTGCGCGGCGATGAAACGGTGATCGACGCCGGTTGCGGCAGCGGACGCCTCACCGCCGAGTTGCTGGAGCGGCTTCCGGGCGGCAGGGTGATCGCGCTCGACCGCTCGGAAAACATGCTGGCCGAGGCCCGCGACTATCTGGAGCCGACCTATCCGGACCAGGTCACCTATATCCAGGCCGATCTCGGCGCGCTCGACCCGGCGACGATTCCCGGTCCCGCCGATGCCATCTTCAGCACCGCCACGTTCCATTGGGTCCACGATCACGACCGCCTCTTCGCCGAGCTGGCCGCGCTCCTGCAACCAGGCGGGCGTCTGGTCGCCCAATGCGGCGGCGGCGCGAACATCGCCACCCTGCTCAACCGCGCCCGCGCATTGATGGCGCAGGAGCCGTGGTCGCCCTATTTCTCCCGGTTCGTCATTCCCATGTACTTCGCCGATCCGGAGATCACCGCCGAGCGGCTTGAGCGCGCGGGATTCACTGACATTGAAACCTGGCTCGAAGAAACGCCGACGGTGTTTGAAAGCGAGACGGTCTATCGCGAATTTCTCACCAACGTCATCTTCCATCATTTTCTCGAAGTGATTCCTGACTCCGCGCTCCGCGCGTCATTTATTGAGAAACTGGTTGAGCAGGGAAGGGGAGACAACCCACCTTTCCTGATCGATTATTGGCGATTGAATATGCAGGCCGTACGTCGTTGAGTTTCTAGATCAGGAGGATTCCCAGTGCCGTTGCTGACCCCAACTCTCTATCCGACTCACCCCGCCAAAGCGCAAAAGGTGCTCGATGTGCTGCTCACCGGCGTCAACCAATCGGTGGCGACGACACTGCGCGATCCCGACGATGGCGAGGCGGGCTGGACCATTCTCGACATCGTCTGCCACCTGCGCGATTTCGAGCAACTCTGGCAGCGTCGCGTGACGCGGGTGTTGAACGAAGAGAATCCACGTTTTGATCCCTTTGATCCGAATGCGCTGGTCATTCAAAACGACTACGCCAACCAGGATTTCGCCGCCGTCTGGGCCGAGCGCACCGCACTCCGCGCTCGTCTCGATCGCAATGCTCGACGCCATGAAGGACGACCAATGGGATCGCTCCGGCATCCACGCTCGCTTTGGCCAGATCACCATCGTCGAGCTCAAGGTCCAGCTTCCAATGCACGATCTCGATCACGCCGAGCAGATCACACGGATTTTGGGAATGTGAGTTGTGAGGAAGCGTAAACGATTCGCGGTGTGCCATTTCCCGGGGTTGAAACCCCGGGCTAAACAAAACGAAGTCCCGCTGGGACTGAGCTGGGCGCGAGATATCTCCGGTATCTCGAGAATGTCTCCCACCCAGTTCAGTCTCGGAGAGACTTCGGCTTGTCAGCACTGGACTTCAGTCCGGTGCGAGGGAGAGACAGGATCGAGGGCATTGCCGGGGTTTGGGGGTGAGGGCCATCGTGCTCAGTCTCGGAGAGACTTCGGCCTGTGAACGCTGGGCTTCAGCCCGGCGCACGCCGAAGACCTGACCATTCCCAACCAACTCGTCACCCACACCCACCCGTACTCTCCACTCTTAACTCTCTACTACGAACGGAGTGAGTCATGACAAACAGTTTCGACGTCGCCATTGTCGGCGGCGGGTTGCTCGGGTGGTCGGCCGCGTATAGGTTGGTGAAAGCGGGGCTGAGCGTTTGCGTCGCCGATCTGATTCAGGAGGGCGTCGCCACCAATGCCGGGGCGGGGATCATCGCGCCGGGCACCAGCGTGCGCATTTCGCCCGCCGGACTGCTGATCGGCGGTGCGGCGGTGCAGTACTACCCGGAGTTGCTGGCCGAGCTTGGCTCCGATGGAGAAACGAACACCGGCTACTCAACCGTCGGCGCGCTCTTCGTCGCCCGCGATGATGACGAAGCCGACCGTCTCGCCGGGGTCAAGCAGATCATGCTGGAACGGCGCGATGGCGGCATGGCCAATATCGGCGAGGTGTCCGAGCTTAGCGGTGCGGAAGCGAAGATGCTCTTCCCGGCGCTTTCGAATCTGCCGGGCGCGCTCCACGCCAGCGCCGCCGCGCGCGTCAATGGACGTCTGCTGCGCGATGCCCTCCGCAACGCCGCCGAACGCCACGGCGCGAAACTTGTCCTCGGCAAAGCCGATATCACCACCGATGGCAGCTCCGCAACCGGCATCGTCGTCGCCGGTGAGCAGATCGCCGCCGGTCAGGTGCTGATCTGCGGCGGCGCCTGGTCAGCAGCCGTCGGCGAGCAGCTTGACGTGCCGATCCCGCTCCATCCACAGCGCGGGCAGATCATCCACCTCGAAATGCGCGGGCAGGATACGAGCGCCTGGCCAATCGTCGTCGGCTTCCACTCGCACTATCTGCTCACCTTCCCGACCAGCCGCGTCGTCGCCGGAGCCACCCGCGAGCATGAATCAGGTTTCGATCCCCGCCTGACGGCAGGCGGCGTCGCCGAGGTGCTGAGCGAGGCATTCACCGTCGCCGAAGGTCTGAAACCGGCCGCCATCCTCGAAATGCGCGTCGGTCTGCGCCCCTTCTGCAAAGATGAGCAACCGGTGCTCGGACAGGCTCCCGGCTGGCAAAACATCTTCATCTCCACCGGCCACGGTCCATCCGGCCTGCAACTCGGCCCCGTCTCCTCCGCCGCCGTCGTCGATCTCATGCTCGGCCAAACCCCGCGCTTCAACCTCGCCCCCTTCAGCGCCTCACGCTTCTAGCATGGATAAACCTTGCAATTTGTCCACGACGTGGACAAATTGCAAGGTATGTTGCGTCCTTCTAGCCGTTCTGCTCGGCCAGCAGCCGTGGCGACATCATTTCGCGGAAGCGGCACGATCCCGGCGTGAGATCCTGCCATTGGTCCGAGTCGTGCTCCAGACGGGCAATCCCGGCGGTGGGCAGATGTTCAATCGGAACATCGGAGTCCGAGAGCAGCCCAATCAGATCATGCATACCCGGATTGTGGCCAACGAGCACCACGCAGGCAGCGGTGTCGGGCAAACGGCGGACGATGCTCGCCAACGCGGAAGCGCCGGCGCCGTAGATGTCTGGTTCCACAGTGAGCGGCGACGTGAATCGACAGCTGGTCGCGACCAGCTCCGCCGTTTCCAGCGCTCTCTTTGCGTCCGACGTAACGATCGCATCAGGCACCCCCACAAGCTTAGAGATGTAGCGCCCCATCGTCGTCGCATCGCGATGTCCGCGGCCGGTCAGGACCCGTGCGTGATCGCCATTCGGCGCATCCGGCTGCGTCTTGGCGTGCCGCATGATCAGAAGCGTCTTCATGGTCAACCCACCTCCCAGGGGCACTATATGCTCCAGCAGTTGAATCATTCACGACTCTCTCGTCATCATACTGACCGAAAACGAACCCCCGCGAGATGCCTCGTTCAAAAACGGACAGTCCGTCGTCCACCAGCGGCTTCGCCGGGGATCCGTCACTGCGGTTCAGGATGACGTCACGTAACAACCGACGCCCAAGTCATTGTAACCGGCCATAACATGCTGGAAATCGATTTAACCTTGCAATTTATCCACGTCGTGGATAAATTGCAAGGTATGTTGATACCGCGACGCATTGCATCAGACATAAAATCCGCGCTCGACCGTCAGGCAGCGGTGGCGCTGATCGGCCCGCGCCAGGTTGGCAAAACGACAACCGCGCTCGAAATCGGCCAGAGCCGCAATGCGCTCTATCTTGATCTCGAGGATCGTGACGACCGTGCCCGGCTTGCAAGCCCGGCGCTTTTCTTCGAGAGCTTTGAAGACAGGCTCATCATTCTCGATGAAATTCATCGCATGCCCGAGATCTTCGAAACGCTGCGCGGCGTGATCGATCGAGGCCGCCGCACGGGAAAAGGCAAGGGCCGGTTTCTCATTCTCGGATCTGCGTCGATCGATCTGCTCAGCAATCAGGAGAAAGCCTCGCCGGCCGCATCGCCTATATCGATATGACGCCCATCACCATATTGGAGATTGACAACGATCGCGCCAGCCGGGATCGTCTCTGGCTCGGGCGGCTTTCCCGATAGCTTCCTGCCGAACTAGCTTGGTAACCGCCTTCTTCTACTCTCGATGCGTACGCCTCGTCCCCGAAGTAGCTCGATCCCGCCTTCAGATGCGCTTTCGCGACATCCTCGTTCAGCGTCAAACCGTGACCGGGCCGATCGTTCAGGTAAATGAAGCCGTCCTTGATCGTCGGTTCGCCTTCCACCAGATCGCCCCACCAGGGCACGTCGTGCGCGTGGTATTCCATGACCAGGAAGTTGTTCATTGCCGCGCAAACGTGCGCGCCGGCGACGGTGCCGATCGGGCTGGCGACATTGTGCGGGGCGATCGGGATGTAATAGAGATCGGCATGGTCGGCGACTTTCTTCGCTTCGGCCAGACCCCCCATTTTCGGAATGTCGGGGGCGATGATTCGCGCCGCCTGCTTTTCGATCAGCTCGCGGTAGCCATGCTTCCGGTAGAGATTCTCTCCCGTGCAGATCGGTGTCCGCGTGCTGTGGGTGACATGCCGCTGCGCCTCGATGTTTTCGGGCGGAATGGGATCCTCAAGCCACATCAGATCGAATGGCTCCAGCGCCTGCGCCAGCTTGATCGCGTCATTGACGCTGAACTTCCAGTGCGCGTCCATCGCCACCATGATCTCGGGACCGACTGCCTCGCGCACCGCCCGAACTACATCGACCATCCAGGCCAGCTCTTGCGAGCCGATGGTGCGGTTGAACGGTTCGAACCACTGTCGGCGCAGGTGCGAATCTTCGGAAATATCAAGGGTAAATGGATTTTTCGTATCGAGATCGAACTTGATCGCCGAGAAGCCCGATGCCGCCACATCCTTCGCCCGCCTGGCGTAGTCGGCGGGATCGGGGGTATCGCCGGCATGGCAATCGGCGTAAAGCCGGATTTTGTTCCGGAACTGACCACCAAAAAAGTTGTAAATCGGCGTGTTGAGCGCCCGGCCCATCAGATCCCAGAGCGCAATCTCGATGCCGCTGATCGCGGTCACCGTCGCGCCGCCCGTGGAACCTTCCCCGGAAAGACAACGGATCATCACTTCAACGAGCTTGTTGATATTGAACGGGTTTTCCCCGATCAGCAGCGGTTTCGCCCGGTGCACCAGCTCGGCGACTCCCGCCCCCCAATACGATTCACCTAACCCGGTAATCCCCGCATCGGTTTCAATTTTGACCAGCACCCACGGGAAATTGCCCTCGATTACCGCCGTCCGAACCCCCGTAATCTTCACAAAAACTCCTCCCCCAAATCCTGTTCAACGACAATCACGCCGTAGTGGCCGATCTTGTATCGGCCAAGGTCATCACACACAAGATTGGGTTCCCGCGAGCATGGCCGACACGAGGTCGGCCACTACACGAGCATCGCGTATCGTGCCTCTCTGCTCTCTGCTTCTGCTAAAGAGCCTGTTTCGTCTCTCCGTCAAAGAGATGCAGTTTTTCCTGGTCGAATTCCAGCCAGACCTTGTCATCGGGAAACAGTTTCACATCCGGCTCAACGCTCACCACTACCAGCGCCGTGCCGAGATAGACATGTACGAAGGTGATGTCGCCCGTCGGCTCGACGGTGTAGACCCTCCCTTCAATCGCCCCTGGATGCGCCTCCTTGTACAGATTGATCGTGCTGTGGCGAGCGCCGAGCACCACCGTTCCCGATGACGCCGCCGCTTTCCGCCCATTTTCCGGCGAGAGCGCGTAGCTCCATCCGTCCTTGCTTTGCAGCACGGCGCCGGTTCCGTTCGCCGCTACATCGAGCGTCATCAGGTTCATTGCCGGGCTGCCCACGAACCCGGCGACGAAGGTGTTCACCGGATGCTCGAACACCATCTCTGGCGAATCATATTGCTGGAGCACGCCGAGGCTCATCACCGCCATCTTGTCGGCCATCGTCACCGCTTCCATCTGATCGTGGGTGACGTAGATCACGGTCGCCTTCAAATCCTGGTGAAAGCGCTTCAACTCCGAGCGCATCTGCACTCGCAGTTTCGCATCAAGATTCGACAGCGGCTCATCCATCAGAAAGACGCGCGGATCGCGAACCAGCGCCCGTCCCAGCGCAACGCGCTGTTGCTGTCCGCCGGAAAGCTCTTTCGGTCTCCGCTCCAGCAGGTGCTCGATATCGAGCACCTGCGCCGTCTGGCGCACCTTGGCCTCGATCTGCGATTTCGGCATCTTCCGCATCTGCAGCGGAAAGGCGAGATTCTTGAAGACCGATTTGTTCGGATAGAGCGCGTAATTCTGGAAAACCATGGCGATATCGCGGTCTTTCGGATCGAGATCGTTCACCAGGCGGTCGCCAATGATGATGTCGCCGTCAGTGATCTCGATCAACCCCGCCACCAGATTGAGCGTCGTCGTTTTGCCGCAGCCGGACGGCCCGACCAGCGCCACGAACTCCCCATCCTCGACCGTCAGCGACACATGGTCGACCGCCACGACCTCGCCGTACATTTTGACCAGATCCTTCAGAACCACCTGAGCCATCGTCTGTCCCTTCGGTGCGAAAACGCCCGCGATTCGGCGGCATCGATCAGGCCTTGACCGCGCCCTCGGTGAGCGCGCGGACGAAGTACTTCTGCAACATCAGGAAGAGCACCACCACCGGCACGCTCATGATGAACGACGCCGCCATCAGCCCTGGCCAGTTGGTGGCAAACTCGGTGAAAAAGCGCTGCAAACCGACGGGCAGCGTCAGCAGATCCTTATCGTTCAGGAAGGTGAGCGCGTAGACATATTCGTTCCAGGCGAGAATGAAGGAATAGATCGCCGTCGCGATGATGCCGGGCGACGACAGCGGCATCACGATCTTGATGAAGGCCTGGAAACGCGTGGCCCCATCAATCCGCGCCGCCTGTTCGAGCTGGGCCGGAATATTGTCGTAAAACCCCTTCAGCAACCAGATCGAAAGCGGCAACCCGAAGGTGAGATAGGTGAGGATCAGCGATGCGTGCGTGTTGATCAGGTGCAGCTTCCGCATCATGATGAAGAGCGGCATCAGAAAGACGACCGCCGGGAACATATTCCGCAGCAGCACCGAATAAAAGAGCGCCTGCCGCCCCGGAAAGCGAAACCGGGAGAAGGCGTAGGCGGCGGGCACCGCCACCGCGACGCCAATCACCGTCGTCGCGGTCGAGACCCAGATGCTGTTGAGCATATAGCGGAGAAACTCTTTCCCCGTGGGATTCGAGGGAGAGAGCAAGGTCCGGTATTGATCGAGTGTCGGGTCTTTCGGCCACCACTGCGGCGGATACTGCAACGCCGCGAACTGCGTTTTCAGCGAGGTGATCAGCATCCAGACCATCGGCAGCATCGCGAAAATGAGCAGGAAGACGAGGAAAATCCACCCTGCCAATCCCCAGCCGTCCATCTTCTTGCGCCGCTTGCGGCGAGGGCGCTCGGTATTCGTTACGGCGCTCATCCTGCACCTCGCTCATCCCCGCGCGTCAACGCCCGCACGTAGAAGTAGCCCATCGACATCATCACCACGAAGAGAATGACCGAGTAGGCCGAGGCCAATCCAAACCGGGTGCGCCCGAAGGCGATCTCGTAAATCTGCGTGATCCAGATTTCCGACGCGCCCGCCGGTCCGCCTCCCGTCATGATCCAGGGGATGGTGAAGGAATTGAGATTGGTGACGAGGAGGAGCAGCACCGTGATCAGCGTGACCCCTTTGAGATGCGGAACCGTGATGTGCCAGAAACGCTGCCAGACCCCGGCGCCATCGACCTGCGCCGCCCGGTGCAACTGATCGGGCACCGTCTGCAAGCCGGCCAGCATCATGATCATGGCGAAGGAAAACTCTTTCCAGACATTGACCACGATCAGCGCGGGCAACACGCGATCGACGTTATCCAGAAAATTGACCGGGTGATCGGTGAGCCCGAGCTGCATCATCATTGCGCCGATCACGCCGAAATCGCTGTGATAGAGCCAGCGCCAGACATAGGCGGCCGCCACGGCGCTGATCACATAGGGAATCAGCAGGATGCCGCGGATGAACCCGCGCCCGACGAACTCGCGGTTGAGCACCAGCGCGGCCAGAAGCCCGATCACGAAGGCGAAAAAGGTTGAGAAGACGGTCCAGATTACGGTGTTTTGCGTGACATCCCAGAATCTCTGGCTGCGGAGAATGAGCTTGTAATTATCGAGTCCGACCCAGATCTTGTCCGACATCGCCAGGCTGGGCGGCGTATTGAAAAACGAGAGATAAATCGTGTAGTAGACCGGATAGCCGATAACGAGCAGCATCACCCCGAGCGCCGGCAAAATGTAGAGATAATCAGCCCAATGCCGTCCCATGCGCCGGAACATATTGGGGCGCTTGCGCTTGATCGTTTGTGGCGCTGTCGTACTCGGCGTCTGAACTTCGTCTGTGACGGCAGCCATCCTCGCGCCTCCTTCCGTGGAAAACATCCCGGTCGGGGAACCTTCCCCGACCGGGATGTCGCCGTGCGGACGGCTTACATGCCGCTGAGCAAGTCGTCGATCTTGCTCGCCGCATCGTCAGCCGCATCCGAGACCGACATCGTTTCGGTCAGCGCGTTTTGCATCATGTCCGGCACGATGATGTTCATGATCTCGGTCGATTCCGGCACCACCGGGAACGGAATGCCATACGGCAGCATGGAGGTCGTCACGTTCAGATTCGGGATCGTTTCGAGACGCTCTTTCATCCAGGTCGTCTCGAACCCGCGCGTGTTGCCCGGATTCGAGCTTACCCACGCCAGCTTGGTCGACCATTCCGGTCCGGTCGAGAAGGCGATGAAGGCGCGCGCCGCGTCCTCATCAACGTCGCCGTCGACCACGTCGGGATTGAAGACATGGACGTTCGAGCCGCCGAAGACGACCGCCCGCCGCGCTGGTCCTTCCGGAATCAGGCCGTAGCGCATATTGGCGACCACCGCATCGGCGACCTCCTTGTCCGCGCCGGTCGCTTTCGAGGCCCGGTCGTTCATCGCCGCATATTCGCTCGGGTGGCTAATCATCATCGCCAGCTGCCCGGCGATGAAGGGATCCTGGTTCTCGGTCTGCGTATTCGTCAGCGCCGAGGTCGGCACCGACTTATCGCGGACATACATGTCGTACGACGCCTGCAGCGCCGCTTTCGAGCCGTCATTGTTGATGTAGACGCTCTGGTAGGTCGGCTCGGCTCGGCTTCGTCGAGCGCGCCGCCGCCGTACGCCCAGCACTGCGGCATGAAGCGGAACGGCGTGTTGCCGGCGTTCGGGCGGGCGACCATACCGTAGCCATTCTTGCCCGTCTTGTCTTTGATTTCCTTTGAATAGATGACGAGATCATCCCAGGTCGCCGGCGGCGGATTCGGGATCGAGCCCAGCCTCTTCAAAGAGCGCGGCATTCCAGATCAACGCCATCGTTTCGTTGTTGGTCGGCACGCCGTAGGTCTTGCCATCCCAGGTCACCGATTTCAGCGCGCCCGGCCAGAACTCGTCGGCCGTGAAGCCAACCGATTCGGGGCCGAACTCCGATCAACTGCCCCTTGGCGGCGAATTCAACGCCCCACAGAATCGGCATCTTCGCCGCGGCAGGCGCCGCGCCGCCGAGCGCGGAGGTGCGGATCTTGTCGAGCATCTGGTTGTAATCGAGATTCTGCTTGTCGATAGTGATGTTCGGATAGGTCGCCGCGAAGGCCGCCCAGAACTCATCATTGATCTGGTGCTCGATATCCGGGGACGCCTGATTCGGGCCAACCCACCAGTAGGTGAGCTTGCCGGTGTAATCGAGCGGCACCACCTTGGCGCACTCAGCGGCGGTATCGACCTCGAGCGTGCCGGCGATGCTGGTGATGTACTCAGGAGTCCAGATCGCCGGGTCAACGCCGGTCTTGGTTGAGGAATCCTGTGCGGCGGCCAGCAATGGCGAGGAAAGTCCCGCGGCCGCCAATCCGGTTCCTGCCGCGTATTGAAGTAATGTTCGCCGGCTGAGATTGGTGTTAAGGAAGTTTCGTCCGTGGTAGTTCGACATGCTCGTTCCTCCTAAGGACCTGGTGAATCCCCGGAGACCGGTCACAAAGCTCTGGCAGCTTCGTCGGTCAGCGGTGCGCTTTGTTCGGACAGGGTGGCGTCAGGCTCCTCCTTTTCTCTGTGCCTGCAAGACGCATGCAACATGAAGCGTCAAAGTGAGCGATGGCTCGCGCAGGTGTGAAGCAACATTGCTATTCAGATTCGGCGACAGGGCCGGGAAGATTGTTTAACGTGTATACCGACTTGTCCGATGATTTGTCAATGTTGCAGGGTATTTACCTGCACACTTCGTGCCACGGTTGCTGCGCTATGATGCCTTCTCAATTCGGGCCATACGGCTTCAAAGCGGAAGCGGCGCTCCAGACTGGAGGCGCATTCATCAGATGACGAACCATGCCGGCGCGATCCACAACCGCGCAATCATCATCGACGGCCACAGCGATATCCTGATGCCGGTCGCAGACGGCAAGATGCGCCTGACAGAGGAGTTCCGGCTGCCCGATCCCGCCGCCTGGCAGGCGCCGTTCGGCTGGCGGCGATCAGCGGAAGCTGAGCTCTACGACATGTCTCCCCACACCGACTATTTCCAGACGATGGGCCACTACGACATCCCCCGCTTTCTCGCGGGAGGGCTCACCGCCCAGGCGATGGCGATCTTCATCGATGGCCAGCATCTCGACCGTCCCCTGCACCGGGCACTGGAGATGATCTATTGGCTGCAACGGGAAGCCGAAGAATCGCCCGATTTCTCCCTGATTACCACCGTTGCGGACATCATCGCGATCAAAGAGGCCGGAACAACGGGCGGATTTCTCACCTTCGAAGGATTCGAGCCGCTCGAATCTGATCTGAAATTGCTCGATGTCTTTCATGCGCTCGGCTTGCGAATGGCGAGCATGACCCACAGCCGCCGCAACTTCTTTGCGGACGGCACACAGCTCGGCGTCAAAACCGGCGGGCTCACCGCTCCCGGCAAAGCAGCCGTCAGGCGGATGAACGAGCTCGGCATCGTCATCGATCTCGCCCATCTCAATCTCGCCGGTTGCTGGGATGTCGTTGGGCTCACGGATGCGCCGATCGTCCTCTCCCATTGCAGCCCGCGCCGCAACTTTCCGGACGATCCCACCAGCAGCCCGCTCTATCCCGATCTCGTCGACGAAACCTCGCGCCCCCTGCTGGACGCCATCGCCAAAACGGGCGGGGTGATCGGCATCATCGCCTACAGCCAGCCGACGCTCGACGCCTTTCTCGACGACATCGACGCCGCCATTCGCGCCGTCGGACCCGACCATGTCGGCCTCGGCACCGACTTCTTCGGCATCGACCGCGCCCCCACCGGCTTCACCGGCATGCACGAGCTGCCAAACGTCACTCAGGGTCTGCTCGAACGCGGCCACAGCGACGAAACCATCCGCAAAATCCTCGGCGAAAACTACCTCCGCGTCTTCCGCGAGGTCTGGAATTAGGGAAGGGGAATCTCAACCGATGCCATACGCAACCGCCAATGGAATCAAGCTCTACTACGAGCGCGTCGGCGAGGGAACGCCCTTCATCCTGCACGCACACCATCACAACAAGTACATGCCGTTTCAAGTGCCCTATTTCTCGCAGTTTTACGATGTGATCGTATTCGATCGGAGAGGAACCGGGCGATCGGATGAGCCGCCCGGTCCCTGGAGCGCCGCCGATCTCGCCGCCGATATCCGGGGATTGATGGATGAGCTTGGCATCGAGAAAGCGATCGTCGGCGGCAGCTCGCTTGGCGGCGTCGTTTCGGCGCAGTTCGGGCTCGACTATCCCGATCGCTCTCACGCGCTGATCGTCGGCCACACCGTGCCCTATCTCTGGCCGATCGGAGAGGAATGGCTCGCCCACCAGATGGAGGCCGTGCGCGGTCGCAAACCGGTGATCGTCAACCAGCCCCGTTCCTACGAATGGGAAACGGAAGGCCCGCCAACCACCGATCCCGCCTTCGTCGCCTCGATGCCGGGACAGTTCATCGCCACCCTCGATACCGGCATCGGCAACACGATCGATGGCGCAATCGCCTCGCTCGGCGTGCTGGAACAGTGGGATCAACGCCCCCGCTACCCCGAGCACAACCAGCTCGACGTGCCGGTGCTCGTCATCGTCGGCGGCAATGAACCGCAAAAAACGATCGAGCTCTCCCACGAATGGAGCCAGCAATTCAAACGCGCCGACTTCGTCATCCTCCCCAACACCCACCATAACGCCGGCAACGAAAACCCTCTCGCCTGGAACAGCGCCGTACATGGGTTCTTACAGCGAAATGGGTTGTGAAGCGACAGGAATGGCGGCGCGTGAGTGAAGTCAATAGTTCAATTAGGGCAATCTTATGAACCATCATGACACTCTGCTTGGGAAGCAGACACTCTACCAACTGAGTAACACCCGCGGAGTGAGTTACACCCGCGATGGCGCGACCGGATGGTACCGCACGGATGAGTGGCCAACACGGATTTGCACCCGTGCTGACCACACATACGTCAATCATCCTTTGCCTTCGAGTCGCCCTTAATCGTAATGATCGGACGCAGTGTGTGAACAATTTCGACGAGGTCTGCCTGGCGCCCAATCACCGTTCCGATGTCCTTGTACGCGCCCGGAGCCTCGTCCACGTAGCCCATCGACGGCAATGAAAATGTGCCCTTCAGCGACGCCTCGAACTGCGATGACGTGATCGTATCCTTGGCCCTACCACGGCTCATCTTTCGACCCGCCCCATGAGAACACGAGTTGAAACTGGCGGAATTGCCCAGTCCACGCACGATGTAACTCGATGAGCCCATCGAACCCGGGATGATTCCAATCTGCCCGTTCGCTGCCGAGGTCGCGCCCTTGCGGTGTACGATGAGTGATTCGCCATTGTGCTCCTCGATTGACGCGAAGTTGTGATGGATGTTGATCACCTCCAGATCCGACCACTCGAGGTCGTCACCGAACCGCTCCACCCGCCGCGCCAGTATCTCGACCATCGCCCGGATCATCCGCGTTCGACTTTCCAGCGCGAAGTCAGTGGCCCATTCCATATCGTGCAGGTAGTTCTGGCCATCCTGCTCATCCAGCCGAAGCGAGGACAGCGCTGATTTGGCCATCAGTCCCCTCGCCGTGCTGGAGGCGATCGCCAACTTGTGGTAATCGTTCGCGATTCGAAGTCCGGTGTGGCGAGATCCGGAGTGGACCATCAGCCAGATGGACCCCTCCTCGTCGACCTGCGCCTCGAGGAAATGGTTGCCACCGCCGAGCGTGCCAATCTGGCGGTTTGCCTTGCTTTGCATCAACGACTGCAAGCCCGCTGCCCGCAGTGGCCGATCCAGGTCACCAAGTGGCTGGTCCGTTCGGTGCGTGCCGAATCCAGACGGCACATCGCGCTGGACATCGCCCATCCAGGCGCGCCAGAACTTCTTGTCGTGCCGCTTCGGTTCCAGCCGAATTCCGGTATTGACGGCGCACATTCCGCAGCCGATATCGACGCCCACCGCATTGGGCACGATGGCGCCAACGGTCGGAAACACGCAACCGATGGTCACGCCGAAGCCGACGTGGCAGTCCGGCATAATCGCGATCGCATGTGCCGCTTCCGGGTGTGACGCCGTCTGGCGAATCTGATCCATTGCCCCGGGTTCGATCTCATTTTCCGGCAGCCACGACCGAATTTTGGCCGCACCCTCCTTGTGTCGAATGACGTTCAAAGTGACACGCTCCCTAACACGCGCTGTCGGCGCGTTCGACTGAGTATCTGTTGTTTGAGTGGATCGCAATTCGATCCGGCGCCGGATCCCTGGTTGGGGAGCAAACGCCGGCTCGGTACTCAGGTGACGAGAGGGAGTTTGTGGTTTGTCTCGGCGCGATATGTATGCAGCTCCCAATCGGGTCTTTGGGCTAGATGCATTCGGGCATGGTTTCGCTGAACGAGCTGATATATCCAGCCGTCAGTCGTCATCGCAGGCCATTTCGATGTCACAAGCATGGCATCGCTCCGAACACTCACCCTGGACAAACGTCGCCGCAGGCAGTTCGACCACATTAGCGTGCAATTCAGGAAAGTCAATACGTCGGGCCGCTCAACTGCCGGTATGCCATCCAACGGAATGGGGGCAAACCCCTTCGGCTTGAAGCCTAATCACGTACTGATCGGCGGATGGCGTAGTCGCGAAAAGCCCCGGTTTTCACTAACAGGGGCAGAACCTAATCACAATTCGGTATTCCTAGTTCAGATTTCCGAAGGACTGAAAACGCCCGGAAATCTGTGAAGCGGAGCGGGTGATGGGACTCGAACCCACGACATTCTGCTTGGGAAGCAGGGACTGTCGGAACACGAGTACCCGATCACCTGGTAGCCCGAATATGGCTGACTTCATAGGGTTTTCCGAATTCCGGCACGGTTCAGAACCCCGCGAATCCGTTTAGCAGACGGCCGTTCAGAATGTCTAAACCGGCTTTCCGTGAACGTCTGCTTATGGAGATTAAATCGGATAATGGTCTTCGCCGGTTCCAGTTATCGGGTTGCCGGTTTCGGGTTGGGAAGGGCTGCGGGTGGAATCCATCGGGGAAGTGGGTATCCAATCCCATGACGTTACCTATTCCGATCTTGCCCCGTTGCTAGAAGAACTGAACGACCAACTCGTTACCATCAATGCGAAGGTGATCAATTACCGCGACCCGATTGTCGGTGGGGGCGAACTGTTCTTCGAACTGCTTGCAATAGGCGGCGCCCCTTATCTGAAGGGTTTCATCGACGCTTTTGCCGCTGAGCACGCAAAGTCGTTGCGGGAACGAATTCTAGAAACGCTACGGAAAGGTAGGGCCGAACGTCGCCGAAACGGTTTCTTACCGCTTCGACTACGGATTGGAACGGTTCGGTTCTATTCCAGGGAACCGATATCGCTGGACGAATTCCGGCCCGGGCGGTGATGCCTGGGCAGCATCCGGTTTGCGGGTCCTGACGGCCGCAACCGGTGACCGACGAGATGACGGTGAAAAAGCTCGTGATTCGACTGTCGATTTCGGGTGACGCTGATCGACTCTTGAATGAAAGCAGCTCTAGCTGAAGGGGGGGCGCCGAAGGGTTCGGCGTCATTCGAGGAACATGGCGCTCAGGCGTTCGGGGAGGCTCACATGGCTCGTACCAGTACCTATCTCCATTTCAGCCATCGCAAGGCCGAAGAGGCGTTTACCTTCTACAAGTCGGTTTTCGGCACCGAGTTCATCGGCCCCATCGTTCGGTTTGGCGACATCCCGTACCTGGAAGGGCAGCCCAAGATGAGTGATGAGATCAGAGACCTCATCATGAACGTGACGCTGCCGATCACCGGCGGGCACCTGCTGATGGGGAACGACACGCCGGAGTCGATGGGCGTCGTCAATCAGGGCAACAACATGGATATCTGCATCGACCCGGACACCCGGGCCGAAGCGAACCGCATCTTCGCCGCGCTCTCCGAGGGCGGAAACGCCGAGGCTCCGCTCCAGGATTTCGGGGACGACTATTTCGGCACGGTGGTCGACAAGTTCGGCACGCAGTGGATGATGTATTGCACCGCGAAGTCGTAAGCGGAGCCGAGCGTGGGATAACTCGATAGAGTGACGCAGCCCGGGCATCACCACCCGGGCCGCGTCGTGTCTGTGCGTTAGTAGGCCGGCACGTAGTCGGGGTCGACCGGGCGGATGCCGCCCTCGGGCGGTTCGAAGCCGAACGTGGCAAGATGATCGACGACATCTTGAATCACGTCGTCCGGGGTCGGAAACGGCCCACGATCAGCCGCTAGCCGGGGATAATGGGATTCAGTGGCAAGCGGCCTTCGATGCCCCTTCCGGGCTGCCCGAAGGAGTTGGCAACCAATGAGCGGGGCCGATTGGGCAGGGGTATTCCTAGGCGGGATCGGGGCAGCTACCGGAGTATGGGCCGTCTTCCGATCCGGGAAGGCAAACGACATTGCCGCTAAGTCTTTGCAGGAATCCGAAATGGCGAACCGGCTATCCGGGGAAGCCAATACCCATTCGGACGAAGCAAACGAGTTAGCCACGGAAGCGAACACGATTGCCCGGCAAGCGATGGATTCCCAAATCGATGCCGATCGCGTTACTCGTTCCGCTGACCTAATGCCGATATTTGAAGAAGGGATTTCGTCTCACGGGGAAGGATCGAACCGGATCGTACGGCTTACCTTGCAGAATCGCGGAATGGTCACGGCCCATAACGTTTTCGTGGAACTGCATCCGTCGAACAACCGGCCTGTGGTCCGTTACCACAGCCGAAAGCAAATGCAGCCAAACGAAAAAATCTTCTACGATTTGCTGGTAGGGGATTCGATTTTCGAAGCAGGTATCGGAGGCCGAGTAGTTGATTTCTTCGTAACCTACGAAGACGCGATGGGCAATCACGAAAAGATATTCCGCGTAGATTGGGGCGGGATGATAGGTACTTCGCAGTCGTTCCAAATACTGGACGTGGGGCTAGATGGGAAGCGGATCAAGTTCCGCGATGCCCCTTTCAAGATCGCTCCCGGCATCGGCCTATACGGGGATGATTCCGATTCCACTGGCTAGGCTTGCGGCCCTATTTCGGTGACGACCAAAGGATATAGGGTCCATCCCCACGCGCGGCTGCCAGATTCACAAGGGTTCGGAGCCACGGGGCGATGCCCTAGCTTTTCAAGGCTTATCAATGATTTCGTTTCTACTCGACGCCAATCTTTCCCCAAAACTCGGGCGGTTTCTTGAGATTCGCTTTGGACTCACGATCGTTTCGACCGAACCTCACCAACTTGGAACATTGACCGACCACGAGATCATCAAGATCGCTCGCTCCACCGGCAGCGTCATCATCACCCTCGATCAGGACTTCGCGAACTATTTTCTGCGGACGAAGCGGCCCCGTCTCGGCGTCATCTATCTTGACCTGCCCAACGAGCTTCGCCGCACTCCGGAGATCAAACGATTGCTCTCAACATTCTTCACCGTTGATGCCACCACCATTGATCTCAAGCGCTCACTCGTGATCCTGACCGAGTCTCAAGTCCACATCCATCGCCGATGAACGCTCGTACCCTCTCCCAGAATTGGGAGAGGGTGGTCCTTTAGGATCGGGTGAGGCTTATCCCTTCACGCAGACATACGCCGCGTAAATCTTCGACTCGACATCATCGACCCGGTCGATCCGAAATCCGCAGCGCTCGATCATCGGTTCCAGCAGCCAGGTGAAGGTGCTGTATTCCTCGCGGAGGTGGGTTTCGAGTTCTGCGCGCGTCCAGCCGGCGTCGGGAGTCGCGGCGGCGCGGGAGAGCCAGGACTCGATCGTTTGATCGATCTCGCCCGAAGCGAACGAATACATCAGATCGCGCAATCGCAGCACGCCGCCCGGTTTGAGCATGTCCGCCATTCGCTGCAGCGCCACTACCTTCCAGAAATCGGGTAGGTGATGCAGCACGTGGCGCGAGTAGACGAAATCAGCCGGCTCGCCCTGATGCTCGTAGGAAAGCAATCCCTGCTGCACGCATGCGAGATTCTTCAATCCTGATTGCACGGCATGCGCGCGAATGATGGCGACCATCGCCGGCGAGACATCGACCGCCACCACCCGTTTGCAGAAGGGCGCGGCCGCCTCGGCGAACAGACCGGTGCCTGCGCCGAGGTCGACCAGCGTTTTCGTTGCATCGAGCCCATACTCGCGCAGCAGATCGAGCTCGCTCGTCCAGTCGGTCGCCGCTTTGCGGTCGTAGGTGGCGACGTAGCCCGCATCAAGATGCTCTTGACCCGCGCTCGCCAGTTCATTTGGGTACCAGGTGGGGTTGGTCATATCGTTCTCCCGCTCGCCCATGGAGCTATCGCCCCGCCGCGCCTCGATGCCGGAGGGGCAAGCCGCAGGATAGCCACTCAGTTCTGATTTGCCAAGAGATGTTTAGAGGTCGATCTTCCGGGCTGCGAGCGCGTCCCAATCCCAGGCGATGCCGAGTCCTGGTTCGGATGAGGGAACGGCAAAGCCGTCTTCGATCGTGATGTCGCGCGTCGTCAGACTGCGCAGCTGCGGGATGTGCTCGACATAGAGTGAGTTCGGCACGGCGGCTGCCAGGCTCACATGCAGCTCCATCAGGAAGTGCGGCGCCACCTTCACATTGAACGATTCAGCCAGGTGCGCCGTTTTCAACCAGGGGGTGATGCCGCCGATCCGGGCCACATCGACCTGCACGATGCTGCAGGCGCCCATCGCCAGATATTCCCGGAAATGACTGGGGGAATAGAGACTCTCGCCCACCGCGATCGGCAGGCTCGTCGACGCCATCAGCTGCGCGTGGCCGGAGATATCTTCCGCCGGCAGCGGCTCCTCGAACCAGAAGGGGTCGAACGGCTCATACAGCCGCGCCCGCCGTTTCGCCTCGGCCAGCGTCATCGATTGATTCGCATCGACCATCAGGTGGATCGACGGCCCAACCGCCGCGCGCACCGCGGCCAACCGCTCGACATCCTCCTGCGCATCGGCTTTGCCGACTTTGAGCTTGACTCCCGGCCAACCATTGGCGACCGATTGTCTCGCCCCGGCCACCAACTCCTCAGTGGAAAGCTGCAGCCACCCACCTTCGGTGTCGTAGAGCGGTACCCGCTCCTTCGCGCCTCCCGCCAGCAGCCAGAGCGGTTGATTCGCCGCCTGGCAGCGGAGATCCCACAGGGCGGTATCGATCGCCGCCAGCGCCAGACTGGTGATCGCGCCGACCGCGGTGCCATGCGTCGACCAGAAGAGATCGCTCCAGATCGCCTCGATCTGCCGGGCATCCTTTCCGATCAACCGGTGCAGCAGATCGGTCCGCAGCATCGCCAGTACCGCGCGCCCGCCGGTGCCGATCGTGTAGGAATAGCCAAGTCCGCGCAGCCCATCGTCCGTTTCGATCTCGACGAAGATCGTCTCCTGCTTGACGAACGCCTGGATAGCGTCCGTGCGGACGACTTCCGGTTCGAGATCGATCAGAAACGACGACGCGCGCACGATCTTCACAGCTGATTGCTCCTTGTGTTCCGCTCGGCGCGATGATCGCATATCCTAGCGTCCAGAATGCGTCCTCTTGCGATAAGGAGAAAACCAGACATGGAGCGATACGGCCTGGTCGTGGAGATCAAATCATCTCAAATCGAGGAATACGAGCGGATTCACGCCGATGTCTGGCCCGGCGTGCTGGCCACCATCGCCGATTGCAACGTCCATAATTACAGCATCTACCGGTACAACAATTTGCTCTTCACCTATTACGAATATCACGGCTCCGATTGGGCCGCCGACATGGCCAAAATGGCCGCCGACCCCGTCACCCAGGACTGGTGGAAGATCACCTCCCCCATGCAGCAAAAGGTTCCCGACGCCGCTGAAGGCGAATGGGAAAAGCGGCTCCCCGAGATTTTCCACACGGACTGATACGACTAGCTTTTAGACCAATTTTCGAGAATGAGCGGGGCTTCGATTCTGCTGAAATGGCGGGTGTTGTTGGTAACCAGAATCGCTCCTGCCGACAGGGAATGAGCAGCGATCATCATGTCCATATGTCCGATGAGATTCCCGCTTTTCTCCAGATGAAATCGAATGTCGGCCCAATAGTCGGCGGCCGTCGAATCCCATGCAAGAGTTGATATTGTTTTCAGAAACCGACGCACTGCAAAATGCAGAGGATGGCTTGGCGGAAGCCGTCTGAGCCCATAGAGCAATTCAGCGCGAGTCACTGTTGAAATACATAAACTCGATGGAGGAAGTTCGGCAAATCGCTGTTGTATTTCGAGAGATCGATTTTTGATGACGTAGCTGATGATGTCTGTATCGAGCATCCGCAGTCTACTCACTCGTGATCTCGATCCTCATCAAACACACCGCCGGGCTCAAGAATGACGTTCAATGGCCGCTCATTCATGAAATTATCGGGCACATCAATAGACCGTAGCAGTTCAAAGAATTCCGCCCAAGTTGCAGATCCGGGTTGTGTTGAAAGAACAACATCTCCCGTTCGCTCATCGCGAGTCGCATACACTTCCTCGCCCTCGAATCGAAATTCGGAAGGTAGGCGAACAGCTTGACTTGCACCATTCTTGAACAACTTAACCACGCGCATCTCGGACATCTCATTTCCTCCTACGTACTTAGTATATACGAGTATATATACAAGTGGTGGAACGATTCAAGATCTCGATCCTCAGATCGTTTATTTTGGCGGACCCTGCTCAACCCGCAAGCGCACGTTATCTGCTTTCTCATCGTCGAACGCCGCGTCCCAGAGCGCTTCGATCCACCAGGTTGCGCCGGCATCGGCCCAGGGCGCCACGATGGCGCGGCCGGCTTGGCGGTCATCGCCCGGTGTTTCGCCTTCGACCACGATATCGAACGGTGCCGTGTCTCCTCGTGCCTGATCGACGTAGCCGCGCATCTCGCGCACTTCGTCGACCGTCGGTTTGCGTGCACCTTCTTCGCCCATCACCACCGGTAGGAGGCCATCATAGCGAAGCGCGCGGGACAGCGATTTCGGTTTCGGCCAGGCGGCGGAAACCCAGATCGGAACGCGAGGTTGCTGCATGGGTGGGGGAGGGGGAAAGAACGTTGTCGGCGTGATCTGGTAATGTGCGCCGTCGTAGCTGAACGGCTGACCCCGCCAGAGACCGGTCAGAATGTCGAGACCTTCGTCCAGGAGCGCTGCGCGCGTTTTGCGGTCTGTTACTTCCCCGAACTCAGCGAAGCCGGTATCGAGCGCTCCCAGCCCCACAGAGAGCGTCACACGGCCATTGGAGAGCCGGTCGAGGGTCGCGGTTTCACTCGCAAGCTTCCAGGGGCGCATCCGCGAAACGGGCGAGAGCAGCGTGCCGAGCCGGATCCGCTCCGTCACCATCGCCGCCGCGGCTAGCGACACCCAGGCGTCGACGCCCCAGACGGTCTCAGCGACGAAGACGCCATCCCAACCCGCCTGCTCCGCTGACCGGGCCAGATTCGCCACCTCGCGCGCATCGCCGCCCGGAATCACAAATCCATATTGCACCGGCTTCACTCCTTTGCGAATGCCTCATTGCCTGTCAGGAACCACGTCGTTCCGACGAACAACAATACTAAATGAATGGACATTTAGTAATCAATAGCCTACGATTCACCGCATGGTTGGACGTCCGCGCAAGGTCACAGACGAACAAATTCTCGATGCCGCCCAGCGCGCGATCGCGTTGCATGGTCCGTCGCATCTCACACTGGCGCACATCGCCGGCGAGGTTGGGGTAGTTCCCGCCGCGCTTGTGCAGCGTTTCAAATCGAAACGCGGGCTGCTGATCGCGCTTGCCGAACGAGCGGCGGGGGAGGTGGAGGCAGTCTTTGAGCGCGCCACCGCCGCGAACGAATCCCCGATCGCCGCGCTCCATCTGGCGCTGGCGAGTTTCGTCGCCGGCATCGACAGCCCGGCCACTCTGGCCAACTCGCTCGCGTTTCTCCAGCTCGATCTCGTCGATCCCGATCTGAAAAACTCGGCGGTGGCGCAAAGCCGGGAGATGCGCGCCCAGATCCGGCTGCTCCTCCAGGCGGCGACCTTCGCCGGCGAGCTCGTCCGCCACGATCATGGCCGCCTGGCGCAAGCGGTCTACACGACCTATTCCGGCTCGCTGATCACCTGGGCGATCGATGGCAACCGTCCCCTCAACGCGTGGCTGCAGACCGATATCGACACCCTGCTCACCCCATATCGCCCGCTGACGGGCTAAGCCGGTCCGACTCCTTCAACTCGCACTCCTCTGTCATTCCGAGCAGCGTGAAGAATCCCCTGGCGAAGCCGCTGCCGACATCACCACCGTTCATTGTGAACTGGCGCTTCGCACCGAGATCCTTCCCGTTGGTCAGGATGACGGGAAGTAGTGACCGACCCGCCAGGAGCCATCCACGAGCAATCCGGGACAGACGTTTTTGCCGCTCGAAAATCTTTGCGTAAAACTCACGCTCTGATTTTACGCAAGAACGCCTGCGTACGTATGCAACGTATTTCTTAATCAATTAAGAGAGATGGAGATACGTTGTAATTGTCATAGTGGCTGTGGATATGGGGATAACGGAGACAACTCGCGGATTCTCCCGACGCTTCCCGTTGCAGAACCGGTGGATCAGTTATCCACAGCTCCACACTCCGGTGCTGGATGCATCATCGCCCCATGTGCCTATCCACGCACAGGCTCCCATCTACCAACAGGCAATCCACGATCGAGGCAAAGTTTTCCCCAACATTGTCCGCATGCTTTTCCACAATCCACATCACTTATCCACCGGATCAGCCAGGTTATCCACATTCAGCCTGCACCTGTGCCGGTTCGTCACGCATTGTGCCAGGCAGGAACCGGGCCGCTGCGTGATCCAGATGCATGCAGTCGGGGTCGATCTCTTCCGTAACGAGCGAGGGGAAGCGGACAGCACGCGCCTTGCTCGATTAAGTCGATCGTGCTCGCTATGCTCTTCACGACAACCGGCGCCGCGACGTTTTCTTGATCTCGACCGTGCTTCGCGCCTGTGACGCCGTCATGCTTGAAAGGAAATCTTCCGATGGAAATCATGGCCGACAAGTCGATGATCGACAGCACCGCGAGTGACTTCGCAACCTTCGGTGCGGTGCATCTCGATGTCACCGATGGCGGGCGGGCGCTCCGCCACTGGCGCGATCTGATCGGTCTCGAGCTGCTGGCGGAAACCGATTCCGAGCTGCATCTCGGATCAGGCGACCGCGAATTGCTCGTGCTCCATCCGGGCGCGACGGCGCCGCTGCAGCGCGCGTATAGCGGGCTCTACCACTTTGCGTTGCATCTGCCGAGTCTTGGGGAGTTCGCCCGGGTTGTCGCTCGCCTTGCTGATTCGGGATATCACCACTATCCAACTGACCATCTGACGCACTTCGCCGACTATGTCGACGACCCCGACGGTAACGGGCTCGAATTCGTCTTCGAAACGCCGGAGCGCTTCGGCTCGGTCGGGATTGGACCAGACGGCCCGGAGCTGCTCGACGCCGAAGGGCAGCCGCGCAGCGGTCGGGATTCGATCGATCTCGATTGGCTCGCTTCCCACCTCCCCGACCAGAACCTGCAGGCCGCTTTGCCGGCCGGAACGGTCGTCGGGCATATCCACCTCCGCGCGGCCGATCTGGCGGAATCGCTGGCGTACTACCGGGATCTGATCGGCTTCACCACCAATATGGACGGCTCCAGCATGGGGATGTTCGACATGTCGGCGGGAGGATCGTTTCCGCATCGGCTTGCCTGCAACAACTGGGAAAGCGCCGGCCGGGGCCAGCGGCCCGCCGGCGTCTCCGGGCTTCGCCACTACATCCTGAAGCTTCGTGACCCGAATGGCATCGCAACGATCGCCGCGCGGCTCGAGTCGGCCGGTCGCCCGGTCGAGTGGCAGGGAGCGGATACCGTGGCGATCGACCCATCCGGAATCCGTCTGCTGCTAACTGCTCCGGATACCGCGGAGAGTCCTCGGTCCTGAGGTTAAACCCCAGGACACCTGATACGGACGAATCGCCCCGCGCTGAATACGACAGCCCTCATCCCCGTCCTCGCTCCCAATACTGGAGAAAGGGAAGCACGGCGTAGTCCCAACGGGACTTTGTTTTGTTTAGCCGGCACTTATGAACATTGACGACATTTTGGTTCGGGCAATACCGAATTGACCACTCAATGTTCATAAGGTTTTTGAGCGCTCGCGCGGTCAGGATTACCGATTGAATCGTGCAACTTCATCAGTGCCGGGGAATGATGACGAACACTCCGAAGCCCGTTGTAATCCGGTAATCCGATCAGCGCCAGCTCTCTAAACGTTATGAACATTGCCAACATATTCCCTCAGCCCTGAAAGCAGGGTTGAGAATGTGCCGGCCTGCAGTGATTCGGAAAGAATCGATGAATGCACGCCGTACCTCATTGACGCACGTCAAGGCTCACCACTATGCTCAATTCCGATGGTTTCAGTATGAATTGAAAGGGAGCATTTCTTCGTGACGAATCAACACCTTCTCAATGACCGGATGAACCGGCGGCGACTCGCGAAACTGGCCGGCGGATCGTTATTGCTCGCCGGCGCGGCTACCCGGCCTGGCCGGGCCCTGGCCACGATTGAGCCTGAATCAACCCCGAATGCGACTCCGGTGGAGGGGGCGTCGCTGACGATCTACTCCGGCCGCAGTGAGTCGCTGGTCGGCGCGTTAATTCCCAAGATCGAAGCCGCCACCGGACTGAAGCTCGATGTCCGCTACGGCAATACTGCCGAGCTTGCCGCCCAGATTCTGGAAGAAGGCAAGAACACGCCGGCCGGTCTCTTCTTCGCCCAGGATGCCGGGGCCCTCGGCGCGCTCTCCAAAGCCGAGCTCTTCACGACATTGCCGGCGGAAACGCTGGAAAAGGTCGATCCCCGCTTCCATGCCGACAACGGAACCTGGATCGGACTCTCGGGCCGCGAGCGCGTGCTCGTCTATAACCCCGAGGTGACCGACCCCGCCACCCTGCCAACATCCATCCTCGATCTGCCCACCGCCGAGCTCGGCGGACCGATCGGGTGGGCGCCATCCAACGCCTCCTTCCAGTCGTTCGTCACCGCACTGCGCCTGACCGAAGGTGAAGATGCCGCTCGCGCCTGGCTTGAAGCGATCATCGCCACCGAGCCGGTGAGCTTCGAGAGCAATGCGCCGCAGATCGACGCCGTCGCCAATCAGGAGATCGCGGTCGGGCTCGTCAATCACTATTACCTCTACCAGGCCCGGAAGGAAACACCGGACATCAGCGCCGAGAATTACATCTTCCCGAACGGTGATCTTGGCGCGTTGATCAATATCGCCGGGGTAGGCATCATCGCCTCCGGCGACCAGCAGGACGCCGCTGCCGCCGCGCTCGACTATCTACTGGGCGTCGAAGCGCAGACCTACTTTGCGACGGAGACGTCCGAGTATCCGCTCGCCGACAATGTCCCGGCAATCGCCGAGCTGACGCCGCTCGCTGATCTGCAGACGCCCGACATCGATCTCAGCAATCTCGACGACCTGGAGGGAACGCTGGCGCTCCTGACTGACCTCAGCCTGATCTAAAGCGCATTACCTTGAGCTTGCACCGGGCATCGTCATTCTGAGCCGCCGCGATGAATCCCCGCGCGAAGCGCCTGTTCGAAGCTGAGCGATTGGGCATCCACCAGCGGCTTCGCCGAGGGATCCTTCACTGCGGTTCGGGATGATGAGGGGTGGGTGGAAAAGGCCATGAGCGATCATTGGAACGAGCTGTAGACGACACCGGGGAAAGCCCGCACACGTGACAATCCGAACGACCTCACAACCAACGCAGCAAACGCCCGGTCATACCACCGGGCGTTTGGCGTTTGCTGCGCGTCGTTTGCTCCGCCCGGATATCCCCTTGTTTCTGATGATTCCGGCGATTCTGATCGCGGCCGCGATGCTGACGCCGATCGTCTACCTGATCATCCGGTCGTCCGAGGCCGGGTCGGACATCTGGCCGCTCGTCTTCCGAAACCGCACCGCCGTCATCTTCTGGAACACCCTGAAACTGGCGGCGGGAGTCTCCGCCGCGACGATCCTGATCGCCGTTCCCTATGCCTGGCTGACCACCCGGACCGACCTGCCACTGCGCCGGATGTGGGACACCATCGCGCCGATGCCGCTGGTGATCCCCTCGTACGCCGGCACGCTGGCGATCATCGGCGCGGTGGGACCGCGTGGTCTGGTGCAGGGCTGGCTGGAGCCGCTCGGCGTCGACCGGCTGCCGAGCATCTACGGCTACTGGGGCGCCTGGGCGACGCTCTCCCTCTTCACCTATCCCTACGTCTACCTCTCGGTGCGGGCTGCCCTGCGCGGGCTCGATCCGAGTCTCGAAGAAGCCAGCCGCAGCCTGCAGAGCAGCAGCTTGCGCACCTTTTTTCAATGCACGCTGCCGCAATTGCGCCCGGCGATCGTTTCCGGCGCGCTGCTGAGCGCGCTTTACACCGTCTCCGATTTCGGTGTGGTGACGCTGATGCGCTACGACGCCTTCACCCGCACCATCTACACGCAGTACCGCTCGGCCTTCGACCGTACTCTCGCCGCCGCGCTCGGCATTCTGCTCGTGCTTTTTGCGCTGTCACTGGTGATGGGGGAGGGGGCGTTGCGCAATCGCGGCGCGTACCACCGCCTCGGGGCCGGGTCCGCCCGGGAACCAGCCATCACCCGGCTCGGCAGGTGGCGCTGGCTCGCCAGTGGCTTTTGCGCCCTCATTCCTCTGCTCGCGCTGGGGGTGCCGATTGCCACGCTGATCTACTGGGTCTTGACCGGAGTGTCGACCGATAGCCAGTTGCAGGTGCTTCCCCGGGCGGCGATGAACTCGGTGCTGATCGGGTTTTATACGGCAGTTGTCGCGTCGCTCGCCGCGCTGCCGGTGGCGATCCTCGCGGTTCGGTATGGCCGGTTCCTGTTCAGCCGGGTCATCGAGCGGATTTCCTATCTTGGCTACGCCCTGCCGGGCATCGTGATCGCGCTTTCGTTCGTCTTTCTCGGCGCCCGCTATCTGACGCCCTTTTACCAGACGTTGCCGCTGATGATTTTCGCAATGGCGATCCGCTTCATTCCTTATGGCGTCGGCGCCGCCCGAACCTCGCTGCTGCAGATCAGCCCCCGGTTGGAGGAATCGTCGCGCTCGCTGGGCCGCTCGTCGTTTGTCACCACGTTGAGAATCACCATACCATTGGCCTGGCCCGGCATTTCGGCGGGGGCCGCGCTCGTCTTTCTTTCCGTCTTGAAAGAGCTGCCGATCACGCTGCTGCTCAGCCCCACCGGATTCGACACCCTGGCCACCGAAATCTGGAGCGCGACCGATGGCGGCGCGTTTGGTCGGGCTGCCGTGCCGGCGCTCGCACTGATCGTGATCTCCGCGATTCCCACCCTGCTGCTGGCGCTGCGAACCTCCCGGCCTGTTGCGACAAACGACGATGAACCCAGGGAGACGTCGTCTCGGCGTCGCGCCAACCAGGACAGTCAGGTACCCTTTTCCGCATGACGATGATTGAGCCACGCACCGCGACACCAGCAGCAACAGAACCGGACGCGCCCATCCTGCGCATCCGAGAATTGCGCAAGCAATTCAAGCAAACCGTCGCTGTCGACCAGTGCGATCTCGCGGTGATGCCGGGCGAGTTCATCGCCCTGCTCGGACCAAGCGGCTGCGGCAAAACGACCACCCTCCGCTTGATCGCCGGCTTCGAGCAACCCGACGCCGGCACGATCGAGCTGGACGGGCAGACGCTGGTCGGCGCAGGCACATTCGTTCCGCCCGAGCGCCGTCGCATCGGCATGGTGTTTCAGGAATACGCGCTCTTCCCGCACATGAGCGTCGGCAAGAATGTCGGCTATGGCGTGCCCAGGGGAGCAGATCGCGACCGCCGGATCGATGACGCCCTGGCGCTTGTCGATCTCGACGGTTACCGCGACCGGATGCCGCACCAGCTTTCCGGCGGCCAGCAACAGCGCGTCGCCCTGGCCCGGGCGCTCGCGATCAAACCGACGTTGATGCTGCTTGATGAGCCCTTCTCGAATCTCGATCCCGAGCGGCGCGTTCAGATCCGATCCGATGTCCGCGACATCCTCAAACGCGCCGGCATCACCGTCGTGCTCGTCACCCACGATCAGGAAGAAGCGCTCAGCATCGCCGACCGCGTCGCCGTGATGCTCGACGGGCGCATCGTGCAGTTCGCCACCCCGGAAGAGCTCTATCACAAACCGGTCAACCGCACCGTCGCCAGCTTCATCGGCGACGCCCAATGGCTGCACGGCGAAGCGATCGGGGGAACGGTCACAACGATCCTGGGTGAGTTGCGAGTCAATCCATCACTGAGTGGTCCGGTGCAGGTGTTGATTCGCCCCGAGATGATCGAGCCCGTTCCAGTGAGCAGAGATGGATTGCCAGTTGGCCGCATCGTTTCCCGCACCTTCTTTGGTCACGATCAGCTCGTCACCATCGAGCTTTCCGACGGCAGCCATCTCCACGCCCGCGTCAGCAGCCTCGCCCGCCACGCGCCCGGCGCTGCCGTCTCCCTCGCAATGGCGGCGCAGATCCAGTTCCAGGCGTATCCGATCAAGAAAATCCAGGATGCATTGGGTCGAGATTGATCGACCCGCCCCGGACTGAAAGTCCCGGGGACATCGCAACCAATCTTCGCGATATCTGCTTTTATGATCCCTGCCAATCCGCCCTACCACGATCCAACCGGTCAGGGTGAATGGTGAGTCGATCGGAGAGATTGAGGTTCACCGTCACCTCCATACATTGAAGATCGGCTCCCAAATAGTCAGTCACATCGCAGGTTTCCCAAAATTCCGCTTCTTCCTCGATATCCTGGATTCGAGTCCTGTCGGGCGTACCCCGGTAAGTGAATCTACGCTCTTTATTCGATCGTCCTGCTTGGTTGCCGACCGCTATCGGTGAAAAATGCCGGTCTCGGCACAAGGGTCCTGCCTACCGCGTCGTTTCCAGATTCACTGGGATCCATGCTAATATTTTCATGCTCGATGCTTAGCAAATACGTGTTGAGTTTTTAGCTTGGAGGATGTCGATGACATTGCAGGTGAAGGTCAGCAGTAAGCACCAAATTGCCGTCCCGGCCAAGGTTCGACGTGAGTTGGCGATCGACGCTGGTGACCACCTCCTGGTAGAAGTTCAGGACGGTGCTATCGTCTTAATCCCGATGCCGGTCGATCCGGTTGAAGAACTCAAGGGTCTTGGGCGTGAGATTTGGGAAGGCGTCGATGTCCAGGAGTACCTCGATGGAGAACGAGCCGGGTGGTAGATCTGGCGCTGGCGATGCGTCCTCACGCCCGGATCGGACTTGATACGTCGGTGTTCATTTACCTCATCGAAACGTCTTCGCCCTTCTCCGCAATCGCCGCTGAGGTGTTCCAACAGTTGAATCAGCCGTCAATGACTGGCATCACATCGGTCTTGACGTTGACGGAACTGCTCGTGAAGCCGTTGCAGACAGGCCGACGCGGACTTGCCGCACGGTACGAGGCGCTGGTTCGGTCGATACCAGGCGTATCAGTCGTAGACATCGATGCTCGGATCGCTCGCCGAGCCGCAGCACTTCGCGCGACCTACGCGACGACGACTGCTGATGCCCTTCAGATTGCCACGGTGCTTGAACATGGAGCTACCGCATTCATCACGAACGATCGCCGACTCCGCCGCGTGGAGGAGATTGCCGTGATCCTGCTTGCAGATCATCTTGGTCGCTAGGTGCCGTTGTCTTCGGAGTAAGAGGCCGGGGGTTCGAGTCCCTCCGGGCGTACCGCCGAAAATTCAGTGTTTATGAGGGATTTTGCCAGCTTGCTTAGCACGTGCTCATTCCCACTTTCTCGTTACCCACGTTTGTGACCGTTTTTGTGACGATGGCAATTCGGATTCAACGGCGACTAATCGACTCGCCGACTTTCAACTCAAGGAGTGCGTCGCGAGAGGCTGCCTGCGACGCTTCGTCATAGCTGGCAGCTGGCAGCGGCTGGCTCGAAGCGGAGACCACTGTGAACTCGTCCTGCAACGCATTGACGACCGCTACGTCCGCAGCATCTTCGGGATCAACCAGGATTCGCGCCGCCAGCAAGACGTAGGGTGTGTCGAGCTCAACGGTCGATAAGTGATAGATCCCGCCGTCGTGGAAGACCCGGTTGATATTGTGGACCTGATTGACCACCATCACCGACAAGTACCGATCTCCCACGTCCGGAATCGTCCAGATCAGCCCCGTCCGAGATGTCGACGATCACGGTGCTTTAGAGCGTATCTCGGTTTTGACGCACGACTGCCTGATGATCGATGCGAGCAGGTTCCGAAAGTGCTCCCACTTACCGAGACCAGGAGAGCCGGCGAGGAGCCGGGTAAACATCAGGCTTGTCTCAGCCTCCACGAAATTGTCGACGTTGACCTTCTCTACCATGACCAACTCCCTGCGTTGCGCATGACACGAACGTGCCGACGCCTATGCCTTGAGGATACCGGGTGTCGGGGCCGATGGAACCGTCCACCCCGCTGCGAAACATGGAATCGAGGCAAGGAGAAACGAGTCGTGACGGAACCCCGACGACCTTCCTTAGCAAAATGCTTGACAGGTGTCTGAACGACTGCAATAGTTCGGCAGGTACACAACAATTCACAGGTTGACGTTCTGACCGGACCGTCATTCCTTCGATCGATTGAAGATCAGGGCGTAGCGAACGAATCCAACATGCCTGGCCAATGGCAGGGCTGCGGTTCAACCTGATCGACGGGACATGCTGCTTTAGCAATCCGCGACCAGCGGATTGCTAAAGCAGCATGTCTCCCCAATCGCCCGCTACACATCGTTCTAATTAGTCGACGTCTCTGAATCTCGAATGATCCATGTTTTACCAAGGAGTGACCGAAGTGAGATGGTTGAGTCTCGTCGTCCTTGTCCTCGGGCTCGTTACCACGTCATTGTCCGTGGGGCCAGTCGCCGTCGCGGCCGCGCAAACCGGGAATGTCTGCGCCGACTCCGAAGAGGTGGCGCTGCTGCAGCTAATCAACGAATACCGCGCAACCAATGGCTTGCCGCCTTATGCCCTGAGCCAGTCGCTGAGTGTTGCCGCCGATCAGCAGAGTCAAGATATGGCGACAAACGACTTCATCGGGCATGACGGCACGGATGGTTCGACGGTCGGCGGGCGAATAACTGCGGCCGGCTATCCCAAGGCATCGGCGCTTGGTGAGAATGTGTACGGGCTCGACGGCACGGCCGCGGCCGCTTTTAACTGGTGGAAGAGCAGTCCGGGGCACAACGCCAACATGCTGAACCCGGACTTTAAAGCCATTGGCATCGCGCGTGTCACGAATCCGAATCGCGGCACTTATTGGACAAACACCTTCGGCTCAACCGTCGACGGACTTGGCTGTGTCGGTGACGGGGAAGCCACAGTCGAACCAACTCTCCCGAACCGACTCTCGAACCAACCCCCGAGCCAACTGTCGTGGAGACGCCGGTCATTCCTCCTCCCTTCGTTGAAGATGAAACCACGACTGGGGACGAGACGCCGGTTATTCCTCCCCCCTTCGTTGAAGGAGAAACCACGACTGACGATCAACCAGAAGTCGTTGAGCCAACCGCAACTGAAGCCGAACAGCCACCGGTCGTGCCGACTGCTGAGCCAGAAGAGGCTGCCGTAGTTGTCGGACCCGGCTGCGAAGGTTTCGATGCCGAAGAGGTGGCGCTGCTGCAGCTGATCAACGAATACCGCGCAACCAATGGCTTGCCGCCCTATGCCCTGAGCCAGACGCTGAGTGTGGCCGCCGATCGGCAGAGTCAGGATATGGCGACAAACAACTTCATGGGGCATGGCGGCACGGACGGTTCGACGGTCGGCGTGCGAATAGCCGCGGCCGGCTATCCTCCCAATGCATCAGCGCATGGTGAGAATGTGTACGGGCTCGACGGCACGGCCGAAGCCGCCTTTAACTGGTGGAAGAGCAGTCCGGGTCACAATGCCAACATGTTGGACTCGACCTTTCAAGCCATTGGCATCGCGCGCGTCACGAATCCGGATCGCGGCACCTACTGGACGAACACCTTCGGCTCAGTCGTTGATGGACCGAGCTGTGTCGGTGGCGATCAAGGGGATGTTCAACCGCCTGCGACCCAGGGCGATACGAATGGCGCAGGTGAAACGGACACCGGCACTCCCCGCGAGGAGGCGAACGCTGGGGCGATCAGCGATCCTGCCTGTGCCGGGATCGATCCTGAAGAGCTCGCACTTCTGGCGCTGATCAATGACTACCGCGCCCAAAACGGGGTCGGACCGCTGGTCCTGGGTCCGGCCATGTCCGCGGCAGCCGATGTGCACAGCCTCGATATGGCGTCAAACGACTTCCTCGGTTCTATTGGCTCGAACGGTTCGTCGAATTCCCAACGATTGACCGAAGCGGGCTACGCGGGCGCGGCCACCGCTGGTGAGAATCTGTTCGCAGGGTTTGAAACCGCCACGAGCGCTTTCGGCTGGTGGCAGAACAACGCCGCCCAAAACCCGATGATGCTGAATCCCGCCTATGTCACCATCGGCATCGCGCGCAACAACAACCCGAACTCGACCTACAAATGGTACTGGGACACAACATTTGGCGAAACGCTCGAGCCTGGTTCGTGCTCAGGCGCCCCGGCTGCGCAGGCGACCGAGACCGCGTTTCCCATCGCGACCGAACCAGAGTTTCCTATCGCGACCGGAGAAGACTTTCCCACCGAGACCGCGACGTCTGACCAACCCGTCGACGAAGGCTCCGATCAGCAAACTCCAACTGAAGAGAGTGGAGACGGTTCGTCCGATAACGGAGATGGAAACACCGAGATCGATCCAACCCCTGATACGGGTGGGGAGGGCACCGATCCGTCGACTGATCCCGGCGCTGGTGAAGACTCGGATGGCGATGGGTTTGTCGACTAGTCCGAAGCCGGAATCGGCGCCAATCCCACCCTGCTCGATACGGACGGCGGTGGGGTGAGCGACGGCGACGAGCTCTTTGTCGCCGCATGCGATCCGCTCGATCCAAACGGCGTCTTGCCAGATCCCTGGAACCAGAGCTTTGCTGCGCTGCCCCGGTGCGATTGCATCGGGGCAGCGCCGTCTTCGGCACGCGGCTGGGCTACGATAGTCCGGCCCACAAGGGAAGTCATTCTGAGCGAAGCTGGGAGAAATCAACTGTGACCGAGCCGCGACAGCTGGTGCTCGATGTCGTTGTCGGCATCGACGACGCGCTAATGATGCTGATGCACCTGTCGGAGCCGTCGGTCGAGAATATCGCAGTCGGGTCGAACCATGGCCGCTGCCATCTCCACCGACACCCATGCAGACATATCGCGTGATGCTGGGGATCGACCGTCGTAAAACGTAATCATTGTCTCCTCAGCTCGCGTTTGCAATCGCCACGCGCTCGCCTGGTCGGCTGGCGCGGGTCTAACTCGTCCTGACTGAGCACTGGGTATGCACCTGGGAGTGATGGCGGTCGACGGAACGGCGGTTCAGCCACGCTACACCGTGGCTGACCGTGCACCGTGCACTGGTGGCGTGAGGACCGGCGCGGTAATTCTGCTGGCGAGCGTGGTGACCGTAACGATGCTCGGCGGAGGAATCGCGCTGAGCAGGCTGTCACGTTTTCCCGGTTGAGATGTTACTCAAGATGCCGGAATCAGGTGACGCCTGCTCTGGTCCAGGAACTGCTGTACAGGTCATTTGAGCCATTGCAATCAAGGCAGAGGCAAGTTCGACGTGAGGTTGACCTGCTGCGGTCCCTCCATGATATTGACCTGCCCGCCGGCGACTACCAGACTGGCGAACATGCGCCGTTGGTTGCGAAATTCCCGCACCAGCCGCAGAAACGCTCGCTCGAATCGATCAGCCATCAAGGCAGCCTCCTGGATCGCTTCGGCCTGCGATAGCCGCGGAGGCAGATATCCGTGCTCCAGCCGGTGGCGTTCCCGTGCGGCCGGGTTCATCCGCGCATGTTCCTGCTGCATCGTCGACTCGCCCTGCCACACCTCCAGCTCCTGCCGTTCTATGGCGAGGCTCTGCCAGCGCAGACAAAGCTCGTAGGTCGTTGCAATGCGCTGGATCGTCAATGCTTCTAAGGACTCACGCGGTTGCAAGTCCTCCTGTAGTGCGTCGATGATGGCCAAGAAGCGCGCCCGTTGCCATGGTCTTCGCTGGAGAGACAGTGGCCACAGGTTCGAGTCCTGTCGGACGTACCACCCCTATAAATCCTCATCAGATCGACTTCGAGCACGGCTCACGAGACGAGATCTGGAATCGAGTCGTTCAACGCGACGCGATCACGGGACGTGGCGGGAATAGCTCGACACTTGGCAACTGAACACCCCGGCACAATCACCGGGGCTGCTTGCATTCTTCTCAATATGTGAACCTTCAGTCGTCGTCGATGCTGACGGCTTTCGCAACCCATTCTGTGGAGCGCCCAACGCTTGTGGACATTTGTCCACAAGCGTTGGGTTTGGCCCAGGACGCTTCACGTCATTTGTCGCAGAACGTTCCGGTGCAGTTGTGCGGCAACGTCGCCCCTAACGAGCACCACCAGCGCTTCGGCGCGTTCGGTATCGCCCTTCTCGCTTCGGGGCATGATGGCCAACCACTTGATCCCCTGAACGTCCCCAGCTTGCCCAGTTTCATCCGACGCCAGATGGTGTCCACGGAGTCTCCGTATGCGTCGGCAACCGCTGCGAGCGTGCCCCAGCGATTGCCGTCGTCTGCTATCCCCACAAATCTGAACAGTTCCGGAGGTCTTCCCTGTTTGGCAGATCGGAGATCGCACGATTTCAACAGCGCGTTTCCTCTCCGTGCACCAGTGTTTCGTTGGAACCTGGGTTGCGCGAATCGATGAGAATTTCGGATTCCTCATCCTCCAAAGCAGTTACCCGCTCTGTCAAGGCGGTAGGTTTTGGTGGTCCGTTGGAACTCGCCTGGCTGACACTGACCAATGAGACGTTTCCGAAGTCGAGTTTGCGCTCAAACGTCTCGATTGACGGCCGGCAGCCCCGCTGTTGGCTGGTTGCTTGTCGCTCTCGATAATCTGTGTCGCGGGACTAGCCGGAGCGATGCGTTTACTCGGTCGAGAATGCGTAGACGGTTGACGTCGAATACTCCTCGCCTGGCCGCAGCTCGGTCGATGGGAAGTTCGAGTGATTAGGCGAATCTGGAAAGTGCTGGGTCTCTAGAGCGAGACCATCGCCTTCCCGGTATGCGTGCCCAGAGCCGCCATAGAGCGTTCCATCCAGGAAGTTGCCGGAATAGAACTGGATGCCCGGCTCGGTCGTCGAGATGGTCAGCACGCGCCCGCTCGAGGGATCGCTGAGGATGGCTGCGACGATCATCGATTCATCGTCGGCGCTTGGGCGGTCGAGCACGAAATTGTGATCGTAACCGCGACCGGCTTTGAGCTGCTCATTGTCGTTACGAATGCGCTCGCCGATGGCATGCGGTGTGGTGAAGTCGAACGGCGTATTGGCCACCGGGGCGATTTCGCCGGTCGGAATAAGGGTGGAATCGATCGGCGTGTAGTTGCTGGCATTGAGCTGCAGCATATGTCCTTCGATCGTGCCAGCGCCCTCGCCCGCCAGATTCCAGTAGGAATGATTGGTCAGATTGATGATTGTGGGCGCGTCGGTGGTGGCATGGTAGTCGAAGCGCAGCTCGTTATTCTCGGTGAGGGTGTAGGTGACCTCAACCGTAAGATTGCCGGGATAGCCTTCTTCGCCATCAGGGCTGGTGCGGCTCAAGGTGATGGCCGGTCCATCGGGACCGCTGGTATCGGCCGCTTCCCAGACCACCTTGTCAAATCCGACCAGACCACCATGCAGCGAATTCTCACCATTGTTGAGTGCCAGCCGATAGGTAATGCCATCGATGGCGAAGGTTCCGCGGGCAATGCGATTGGCATACCGGCCGGTGATGCTGCCGAAATACGGACTCCCGGCAATGTACTCGTCAAGTGAATCGAACCCAAGCGTGACATTGGTGAGATTGCCGTCACGGTCGGGCACCAACACTTTCTGGACGATTCCGCCATAGGTCATGACGCTTACGACCATTCCGTTGGCATTGGTCAAGGTATAGAGTTCGACCTCCTGCCCATCTTTGGTCGTGCCGAACGGCTCGACGGTGACGCCGCCAGCCGTTGGGCTCGGAGTGGCATCCTGCGCGGATGCCACCGAGACCAGCACTCCCGAGATCGCAATCATGACGGCTAAAAGGGTAGCTGGAATGATCGACACGGCGGGGCACCGCTTGCCTGCTCGCAAGCCAAATGAATACATGTTCGTCTCTCCTTTCCCTGCAACGATGCGTAGACTGAGAATGGACCGAGAGCGACAATTTGTTGATATCCGGATGCACTATTCTATATCCCGCCGATCTACAAGTCAACATAAGCGTGTTCTTCCCAAAAATGCCGTCTGAGTGCATGGCTCCCGCGCAGCATCGCCATCCTTTCTTCGCGATAACGCCGCGTGCCGCCGTTCGGCAGCGCCTCTCTGTCGGCCGGCATCGATTTCGAGCTGCCTGTCATTGCCGCCTCCATCATCGGAGGCACGAGCTTGATGGGAGGCGAGGACACTGTGCTTGGCGCGGCCATGAAGATAGGCAGGAACGTAGGGAAGCGGCCACAGGTTCGAGTCCTGTCGGGAGTACTAATCTCCGAACAAGAGACAACGCTGGCCCCGTGTCTCGGAGGAGATCCACACGGTAAAGAGAATGAGCCTCGAACTCCAGTATTCCCCCACCCTTATCCCCGGCATTTCCCCTCACCCGAGTACGAGGATATACGGTTGGATGCGGGTCGTTCATCGACTCCGTTCGATCGGGACAACCCGATTCGCATATGTACAATGACGCCACGTTCGACAATCAGTTCCTAGGATCGAAGGGGTGGACGTCTTGAGAATCACGGACATCAAGTGCGCGGTAATCGCCAACAGTCCGGTTGTGCGTATCGTCACCGATGCGGGCATCGACGGCTGGAGCCAGATCGAAACACCAAAGCCCTACGTGCAACCGCTTGTGTTGCAACTGAAACCGTGGCTGGTCGGGGAAGACCCCACCACCGTCGAACGGGTCATGAAGCGAATTCGCAGCCGCGGCGGGTTCAAGCCGTGGGGTTCCGCGGTCAGCGCGATTGAAATTGCGCTCTGGGATATCGCCGGCAAGGCGGCCGGCGTGCCAGTCCATAAATTGCTCGGAGGGAAGGTGCGAGACAAGGTTCGAACGTATCGCACCTTCTATCACCACGAAATCTCCGCGCAGCACACCGTTGCCGATTACGCCCGCTGGGCGGCGGAAGCGAAGGCGCTGCCTGGCGGCTTCAAGATGTTCAAACTGCCGTCGAGCTTCCACTCCGCGATGGCCGCGGACATCCCGAATTACTTCTATGGTGAGACGCACACCGGCGCTCCCTATCCCTACCCCAATCGCGGATTGGTGACCGAAGAGGGCTTTGAGCATGCGGTGGCGGCGGTCACGGCAGCCAAAGAAGCGCTCGGTGCGGGATATGGGTTGGCCGTGGATGCCGGTCCGGGTTATCTCGCCTACGATGCGCTCCGCTTCGCGAAGGCGCTCGAACCGCTGCATCTGCTCTGGGTGGAGGACATGATCACCGGCGATTACAGCCCGTTCGTGAACGCGGATGTTTACCGCGAAGTGACGCACTCCACCACCACGCCGATTCACACGGGCGAGCAAATCTACCTTCGACAGAACTACAAAGATTTGATCGAGAAGCACGCAGTCAACGTGATCGGTCCCGATCCGTGTGATGTCGGTGGGATTGCCGAACTGAAGTGGATCGCCGAGTATGCGGACTTGCATGGAATCGCGATCGCGCCGCATGGAACGGCGAACGGCGTCTTCGGATTGGCGAGTCTCATTCAAGTGGCGGCATGCTTGCCCGATAACTACATCGCGTTCGAGTATCCGGCACGGTTCGAGGCTGACGGGTTTTGGTACGACATCGTGGATGGATTCGATGGGAATCCGGTGGTGGAAGGGGAGATCGAGGTGCCAGATCGTCCCGGACTCGGGTTGAATTTCATTCCCGAGGCCGCGAAAGCCTACCTCCGTCCCGAGGACGCCGATTTCTTCGATTGAGCCCGGCGCCCGCATGACTCTCCGGCGCAGCCACCTGTTTCGAGTGGTCGTTGATAAGCACTGCGCAGTTTGATGCGCCATCGCTTCAATGACGTTGCTGCGGCTCCTTCTTGTCCTTCATGAGGCATACGCGCAAGCTGCCTCTGACAATGAAGGAGGTGCCGCCCTTCCGCCCGAACCAAATGACGCCCCCTCGCTCACTTCCGTGTCATCATTCAATCTTGACACGAGAGGATTGCGATGACCGGAGAATCACCGTCCTACGACCAGCATCGGACGTTCGCGGATCCCGACCACTTCACGTCCGAAGATGTCGACCTCCTGCTCTATGGCGTCGACCGCACACCTCGGCTTGTCGCGGCTGAATTCCGGTCTCCAAACAGCGTGCTGCTGTATCAGCGAACTGATGACGGCCGAACCGTCACCATCGAGCAGAACTTCCGTCCCTGGCTGATCGCGCGCGACCCGGACGCGCTGCAGAATCTTCGTCCGGCGCCGGCAACGAGTTCCTTGCGTGGCGCCGGAGACGCATCCGCTGGCAACCCTGGTCGAGTTCGATGCATGGGAGCAGTTCCGTCGCTCCTACGATCTCCTGCCACCGCGATCGAGTGGGGTCTATCAGATCAATTCGCCGGTCAGCCAATTCCTGATGCGAACCGGCGTCACCCTCTTCAAGGAGATGAGTTTTGAGGATCTGCGCCGCCTCCAACTCGATATCGAGACCTTGAGCTTGAACCCGCATGACGAGCGATGGCGCGGTCGTGATGATCGCCCTGAAACAGGGTGATCACGAGGAGTTGCTCTTTCTCGAAACGGACGAGCGAGATCTCCTGCTCCGCTTCTCTGAGGCGATTCAGCGGCTCGATCCTGACGTGATCGAAGGGCACAATATCTTCAACTTCGATCTTCCCTATCTGGTTGAGCGGGCGCGGCGATGGCAGGCGCCGTTGCGCCTTGGCCGCGACGGATCGCCGCCGCTGCTTAACGAGCAGCAGCGATTTCGCGCCGGACCGGTGTCGTTGCCCTACACGCAGGTTCACGTGCACGGTCGCCACATCGTCGACACCTATCAACAGCTCCAGCGCTACGACGTCGCCGGACATCTTTCGAGTTATGCCTTGAAATCCGCCATTCGCGCACTTGGTCTCGAGCGCGAAGAACGCGAATTCGTTGCCGGCGAGGAGATCGCCACCCTCTGGCGCAATGGCGAACGCGACCGTGAACGCCTCGCTCGCTACGCCCTTGACGATGTGCGGGACGTCGATCTCCTGGCCCGTATCACCGTTCCCACGGAGTTCTATCAGACGCAGATTCTCCCGATGACCTTTCAGCGAACCACCGTCACCGGGACAGGACGCAAGATCGATGACCTCATGGTGCGTGCCTATCTGGCGGCAAAGCATGCGCTTCCTGAGGCCGGCAGTTCCCGGTCCTACCCAGGAGGATTCACCGAGCTCGTGCGGAGTGGCGTGTTTGGACCGATCGTCAAGGCCGATGTCGAAAGCCTCTATCCCTCGATCATGCTCCACGACAACATCACCGCAGCCGCCGACACCCTGGGCGCCTTCCCTGTCCTCCTACGGGAACTGACGAAGCGGCGCATTGATGCCAAGCAGCGAGCTCGCCAGACGACCGGCGAAGAACACGCGCTGTGGGATGGTCTCCAGGGCAGCTTCAAAGTGCTGATCAACTCGTTCTATGGCTATCTCGGGTTTAGCGGGGGATTGTTCAACGATTTCGATGCGGCTGAGCGCGTCACCCTTGAGGGGCAACGATTGATCCGAAACGTCGTGACTGAGTTGGATCGGCAAGGAGCCAGACCGATCGAGGTCGACACCGATGGCGTCTATTTCACCCCGCCCGATGGCATCGCAACTGCCGATGAAGAGGAAGCCTTTGTCGCCGCCGTGGGCGCACTCGCGCTGCCTGAAGGCGTGCGATTGGCGCACGACGGGCGCTACGAGAAGATGCTTTCGTTGAAGCTCAAAACGTACGCCTTACTCGACTATGCAGGATCGCTCACGCTCAAGGGGAGCGCATTGCGAAGCCGTCGCATGGAGCGCTGCTTTCTCCGCTTCATCGAGGATGCCGCCCGCGATCTCATGCGCGAACGTCGCGATGACGTCCGCGATCGCTACTTCGAGCTGGCAGAGGCACTCCAGCAAAAGACCGTCGATCCCCGGGAGATCAGCCAATGGACGATGGTCAATCGAAACACGCTGGAAAAGCAGCCGCGGCTGAAGGCGCTTCTCGACACGAATCCGGATCGGTGGCGATTTGGAGAGCGCGTCGAAGTCTACGAGCGAGAAGACGGTTCGCTGGGCTTCTTGTCGGATTATGCGCACGATGAGAATACGCGCGGCCTCCTTCGCCGGTTATCCGATACCGCCGCTCGCTTCAGGGAGGCATTCGATACGACGGCAGAGTTTGACGCCTTTTTCCCGAAGATCACACCGACTGACGCGGTTGAGCTGAGGCGCGAGAAGACCAGAGCCCGTCCAGCAACTGACGCTCTTCGAGCTTAACCGTCACTGTTGGCGCGAAAAGCAATGGGATGCGGATTACGGGAGTTCTTGAGTGGGAGCGACGGGCACCGGTCCGCTTTCGGTGAGCTTGTAGCCTGCGGTCACCAGATTGATCAGGTCGGTGACCGTCGTGTCGGCAGTGCGGGCGTCGTAGACAATCTCCCCGCCACTGAGGAAATTGATGCGATCGCAGACCTCGAACACCTGGGCATAGTTGTGGGCGATCAGGATGATCGAGATATCGCCTCGCTTTTTCAACTCCAGCACCAGGTTCAGCACCAGGCGGCTTTCGCGCACGCCGAGCGCGGCGAGCGGCTCGTCCATGATCAAAACCTTGGGATTGGAGTAGATGGAACGGGCCACAGCGATGCTCTGGCGCTGGCCGCCGGAAAGCATCGAGACGGTATTCTCGACATTCGGGATGCGGATTCCCAGCGTGCTCAGATGCTCAATCGTTTGCCGGCGCATCGACCGATTGTCGAGCAGCGGTATGCCCAGGACTCGTTTCTTTCGCTCCCGCCCAAGGAACATGTTGTGATAGACGTTAAGGTCGTTGACCAGTGCCAGATCCTGGTAGACGGTCTGGATCCCCAGGGCACGAGCCTCGATCGGCGAGTTCAGGTGAACCGGCTCGCCGTCGTAGGAGTAGGTGCCGCTATCGGGCTTGTGAAATCCACAGAGGATCTTGATAAGCGTGGACTTACCCGCGCCGTTGTCCCCTACCAGACCGAGCACCTCTCCGCGATGGAGGCGCAGACTGACATCGCGCAGGGCCGTGACGGCGCCGAAGCGCTTACTTATATGGTCGGCTTGCAGGACGATCGGAGATTCCTCGACCATCAGCCCTTCCTCCGCAGCCGCACGTTATTCACCTGTACATTGAGAATCATGGCCCCAATGATCGCCAGTCCGAGGTAGATATTGGACTGCGTGGCTTGGGCGCCCAGCAGCACCAGCCCATTGTTGAGGCTGGCAACGACGAAGGCGCCGATCAGGGCTCCGACCACAGTGCCAGACCCGCCCGTCAGCGCCGTGCCGCCGATGACGGCGGCGGCAATGCAAAGGAGGGTCAGCTGGCCGCTCCCGGCATCAGGAGCCGCGGTGCCTGACTGGACCGCGGTAATCACACCCGCGAAGGCGGCCAACCCTCCCAGGATCATAAACGTCGAGATCTTGATACGGTGCGTCCGCACGCCGATCTCCCGAGCAGCCAGGAGATTACTTCCGGTCGAGATCACGTGGAGACCGAAGACGGTGCGCGAGAGGACGACCGTGAGTACGAGCACGATCACAATGGCCCAGATGATGGGCGTAAAGCCGGTGAGTCCGTCCCAGGACCAGAGCGAGTCGAGCGGGCCGAATCGATTCTTCGTAAAGACGGAATTGAAGGGCTCATGGACCGGCATCCGGATGGGTTGGCTATGCGCGAAGGTGACCGTGATGCCGGTGAGTAAAAAGAAGGTGCCAAGTGTGGTGATGAGGGAGGGGATACGCAATTTGACGGTGATCGCCCCATTGAAGAAACCGACAGCGACTCCGATGAGAAGCGCGACAGGCATCGCCAGCCAAAGCGACCATCCCCAATCAGTGTTCATTCGAATCATCACGTACGGGGCTAAGGCATAGGTCGCGCCGACTGACAAGTCGATCTCTCCGGTGATCATCACGAGGACGAGGCCCGAGGCGATGATTCCGATGCGTGCGGTGTCCCGAAGCACCACGCTCATCTCGGCGCTGCTCAGGAAAACGCTGTTGTTTGCCTGAAGATAGACGACAAGCAAGACGGCGACCGCGAGGATGCTGAGCTCCCGATAACGGGCGAGAAAGGAGAGCACGGTATCCCACAATCTCCGAGGCCCTTTTACCGGCACCTCCACTTGGTTCTCGGACGCGACCGTACGTGCCATCTTACCTTCTTCTCTTAATATCAGGAATGACGGTCCAACATCGATGCCCTCGACCCAGGATCGGCGGCGGAGGGTACAGGTTGGCCCAAGCTGCAATTCCAGCCAAACACAAGGCGTGACACCATGGCTCTGGGATCGACAGATTCAACTCTGAATCGCTCCCCCTGCGCTGACCGGTGCCGAGTGACGCCGCATACCCGAATATGTTGATCCGGACCGCTACCAACTGTACCGACCACCGAGTTTCGGCGTCGACGGCGCGAACGCCGCGGTGGGTAGGAGGAAATCCACCTACCCACCGCGGCTCGACTCATGCGCTACGTCGGCTCCGCGTCGGTGCTGCCCTCGAACCGACTCGGGTTCAGGTAGATATCGACGTTGTCCTTGGTGACGTACGCCAGACTGGTGTCGGTGTTGGCGGGGGCGACGGCGCCGGCTGAGAGCAAGTAGAGATACATTTGCAAGGTGGGGTAGAAGCCCTGCAAATACGGTTGCTGGTCGGTGGTGAAGGTCATGTCACCACTGCCGATGAGCGCGAGCGTATCCGGCAGGAGGTCGTAGCCGGCGGTAATGACCCCTTGCGCCGCCAGTCCATACTTCTGGGAGATCTTGCCGCAAGCCTGGGAATCGGTTGCGCCGGTTCCGAACATGCCCACCACGTCTTTGTTCGCGAGATAGTAGCTCTCGATGCGCGACTCCTCGGTGGCCGCATCGACCCCGGATTCGAGCGTGTCATACGTGACCGGATCCCCGGCATCCTTGATCGCCTGGATGTATCCGTCGAGTCGCGGTTGCAGGTTCAGCGAACCGGGAGTGGCGATGGAGAGCATCACCTTGCCGCCCGGCTTCACCATTGGCAACCACTTCTGGGCGATGTTGTAGCCGGATTGATAGAGGCTCTGGCCAACGTAGCTGAGCCGGGCATTGCCGGTGGTATCCGCGTTGTACCCGATCACCGGGATGCCGATGCTGAGCGCATCTTCCGTGGGTTTGTTGAAAGCCTCGGCGTCGACGAGGCAGACCGCGATGCCATCCACCTTGGCGGCGATCGCCGTGTCCATAGCGGACGTCATCTCGGCGACGTCGGATTTCTCAGAGCCGGTCCACTGATAGCTGCAGCCCAGGAACGCGCAAGCGTCCTCGATTCCATACTGCGTCGGTGTGAAGAACGGGTTGGTCGTAACATGGTTGACGAACGTGAACTTGTACGGCTTCTGCGGCAATCCGGCGGCGGCGAGCGCCTCACGGGTCGACATCCCTGCCATACCCGCCGCAACGGCAGCGCCGCCCAGCCCCAATTTTGCGGCCATGCCGAGCGCCTTGCGTCGGCTCACCTGGTAACTGGTGCGCTGAGCCGGACTCAGCGTTTCCAGGACATCCTTCTCCATGGATGGATCCCCTTTCCATTGATTGTAGCGGTTTCAACTTTCCGTAATGAATTGAGCCGACTTATAGCACCTTGCAAGATCGGAGTCAAGGACCGGGGAATAGCAGCGGCATCCCCTGGGAGATACTGCCACGCGCGCTCGAATGTGGCAGCGGGGTGACGTGGTGGCGCCGCCTGCGTGATTGGCAAACGGTCGGAATCTGGGACCGGATCCACCAGGCAGTTCCTCACCCTCAGCTGCGCGCTGATCTGCTTCAACCACTGCCTCGTGCGGATGGGGTATGAAAAGCACGCTTCGGTGGCATTCGCGGCTGCGTTCAACGTCATCGTCATGCGCAGCATGATCGGGATTTCGGCCTAGAACGTCGCAACGGCGCGCGCCGCTTCCGGCGCCGACTCACCGCGGTCGTAGCGGTATGGCCAGGGGAGGTGCTCGTGCGTGGAGGTCGTCTCACGCACCGCTCGTTGCCGCCCCTCGATGTCGAAACAGGCCAGCTGATTGCCGCGAAGCAGCCGGGTTGCCACGTCCATCGCCTGTCGTGTGCTCATGAAGCCATCAGCCACTTCTTCTTCAAGGGCCCTGGTGAGCCAGCGACGCATCTGCACGGCGTAGGCATAGGCCATTGAGGGCGTCGTCGTATCGTCGCCAAAGGCGAACAGTTTGTTCAGTGGGACGGCATGCAGGAACCGGCGAACGAAGTCCTTGCTGGCCAACGGATTGAGCGCCCACGCCCAGCACAGATCCACGTAGACGTTGCCGAAGTGCTTGGCCAGGGCGATCAGCTCGTCGCTGTACGGATAGGCGATGTGCATGAGGACGAAACGCGCGTCCGGATACTCCATCAGGAGTGGCGCGAGGTGCCCCGCTCGCAACCGGTCGACCGGCATGGCCATGCCGGATTGCCCCGTCTCCCGCGAGATAGCCGGTATGGAGTTTGATCGGCAGCTGGTAGGCGCTGGCCAGTTCCACCCCGCGCGCCAGGCACCAGTCGCCGAGGCAGAGCCGAGCCTCCGATTGGGGGTCGTCGCTCCCCGGACCGCCCCCAAGCACCGCCTGCACCGCACGCTCGGCGTCGGCATCCGTTCGCTTGCGCCACGCCAGGGTGCGGACGTAGGCGTGCTGGGATTTCACCGCGATGGAGAGTGGAGCGCATCGGGCAAACAATGCCTCCATCGCCTGCTCCAGGGTGGCGAGATTCCGGACCGTCACGCCGGTCGCGGCTTCGAGCACCGGATCGTCGATCGCGCCGATGGCGAACCGCCGCACCGAGAGATCGCGGAGGAAGAACGTGGCGGACGATCGGGGAAGGTCGACCACGTCGAACCCCAGATCGGTCTGGACATGATCGAGCTTCGCCCGGTCGCGCAAGAGCGCGATACATCCACCTTTGCGCTGCAACGCCTGGAGCCGCTGCTGCCCCGCTCGAATGGTTGCCTCGCTCACCACCTCGATCTCATACAGATCACGAGCGGCGATGCGGACCGCCTCCCCGTACCCGGTGAACTGGGCCATGGTCCAGGCGGCCGCCACACCGGCGAAGCGGCCTTCAAGATCCTCGTTGCTGCTGTCCTTAAGGCGGGCAACGGCGTCGAGCGAGGCCCCAGCGATGATCAGGTCCGACGAGCTATACCCGCCGAAGAGGTCGCTCAGAATGTCTGGGGCGTTCGGTCCCTCCCAGGCAGCATCGCCCGGCAGATGGGTATGCGTATCGATCACTGAGACGTTGGCAATGTGATCGGCAATCTCGCTCGGCATCGGTCCTCCGTTTCACCGCTGCGTTGTCCGGTGATCGTCGTCGCAGGCGCGGCAGTGGTCCGACAATACGCTCACCCGAAACGTGGCCGCCCGGCGCGGCACACCCGCGCACCTAGTTCCTGCGTTCTCGAAGGGAGCGCGGCCGCTCGCCGGGCCACCGTTCGTCGGGGAGGAGGGAATTGCTCATGCCCTTGGTTTACCACAGCGTCAACCGGTTTTGAAAGACCCGCTTAGAGTCCTTTCGCCTGTGAGACGGGTGCATGAGCTCCCGGAATGCTCGGGATACAAATCGCAACTGCCCGAGGGACATTGATTCGATCACCACGGTAATGAGTCATCTCCGACTACTCAAAGGAAAACAGACATATTTACCTATTCATCACAATCAGATATACTTGATTATGGCAATTCAATGCCGCCAAGTCGGATATAAACCTTATTTCCGACGAATTCAATCCTCATTCAGCTCATCGGAGTTCATTCCATGACAACGACGTTACATGAGCTCGTGACGGAGGAGCCGCTTCCACTGGACGCGTTCACCGGCACGAAGCGCGACCTCGGCGCGGAGGAGCGCGAAACCTGGTGGGAGCGTTGGGAGCTTGCCGCTGCCGCCATCGCGACCTGGATCCTGCTGATCGCGGCGGCTTCGATCGATCACCTCACGAGCGCCCCGCATGCCGTCGTGCAGGCACTCTATATCGGCGCCTACATCACCGGCGGCACCCTTTCCGCCTATGAAGCGATCCGCGATCTCTTCAAGAAAGAAGTCAATGTCGATCTGCTCATGGTCGCGGCCGCGCTCGGCGCTGCCGCCGTCGGCGCCTGGGCCGAGGGCGCGGTGCTGCTGGCGCTCTTCTCGACCTCGAACGCGCTCGAGCATGCCGCGCTTGAGCGGACCCGTAGCGCCGTTCGATCGCTCATGGATTTGAGTCCAGACACCGCGACGTTGCTCAGCGACGATGGCGAGCGCACCGTTCGCATTGAAGAGCTTGCAGTTGGCGACATCGTGCTCGTTCGCCCGGGCGAACGGGTGCCGGTCGATGGGCAGGTGATCGAAGGAGAATCGACCGTCGATCAGGCGGCGATCACCGGCGAATCGATGCCGGTGTCCAAGCAGCCAGGCGATACCGTCTTCGCGGCGACGATCAATGAGCGCGGTGCGTTGCAGGTGCGGGTCACCAAGCTCGCCCAGGAAAGCACGCTCGCCAAGATCATCGCCTTCGTTGAAGAAGCGCGCGAGCAAAAAAGCGAAACGCAGCGCTTCACCGACCGGTTCGAAGGAAAATATGCGATCGGTGTCATCGTCAGCTCGGCACTCGTCTTCCTGTTCGCCTGGCTTGCCCTCGACTGGTCCGCGAGCGATGCCTTCTACCGGGCAATGACGCTGCTTGTCGTCGCCTCGCCCTGCGCGCTGGTGATCTCAACGCCGGCCGCGACCCTCTCCGCGCTGGCGAACGCCGCGAAGAACGGCATTCTCTTCAAGGGGAGCAATCATCTCGAAAATGTCGGCACGATCAAGACGATCGCCTTCGACAAAACCGGCACCCTCACCACCGGGAGGCAACGCCTGACCGATGTCGTTGCGCTCGACGATCGCTGGACCGAAAACGAACTACTGGCAATGGCAGCCGGGGCTGAGCGGCTTTCAGAGCATCATCTTGGTCTGGCGATCGTCAACGGAGCGCGGGAGCGCAGGCTCGACATTCCGCCGGTCGCCGATTTCGAAGCGATCGCCGGCAAAGGGATTCGCGCCACCATCGACGGCCGCCCCATTTTTGTCGGCAACAACGCCATGGCCGCGGTTGAAGGAGTCGATACAACGCAGGCGCATGCAATCGCGGATGAGCTTCGTGGTGACGGCAAAAGCGCCGTCATGATCGGCGAAGGTGGCCGGATCCAGGGAGTGATCGCCGTCGCCGACACGCTCCGTCCGGAAGCAAGAAGTGCAGTCGCCGATCTTCGCCATGCCGGAGTTGAGCGGATCGTCATGCTTACCGGCGATAACCAGCGCGTTGCCGAAGCGATCGCCGAGGAGCTTGGCATCACCGATGTCCGGGCCGATCTCCTACCCGAGCAAAAGCTGATCACCATCCGTGAATTGGCCGAACAGGGGCCGATTGCGATGGTCGGCGACGGCGTCAACGACGCTCCGGCGCTGGCGACCGCGACGGTCGGCATCGCCATGGGTGGGGCAGGCACCGACGTCGCGCTTGAAACTGCCGACGTCGTGCTGATGGGCGACGATCTGCGCAAGCTCCCCTACGCGCTCGATCTCAGCCGCCGTGCCCGCCGCATCATCCTGCAGAACCTCACCTTCTCCCTCACCGTCATCATCATCCTCGTCACCGCTACGCTCACCGTCGGCATCCCCCTGCCGCTCGGCGTCGTCGGCCACGAAGGCAGCACGATCATCGTCGTGCTGAACGGGCTACGACTGCTGAGGACGCCGAATCAGGGCTTGGATGGGTATTCGGCTCCGGTGATGCAGACTGCTGAGCTTGAACGGGCGTGATTATTCAGAATCGATAATGTTGATCGCTCAAATCTTGCGGACCATAATTGCGCCAATCCCCCTGCTGCTGAGGCAGTAGGCGACGGGCTGTCCGCGGACGGCCCGTCATCTTTTTTCCTCAATGTCTCGATGTAAACCACGCGTATCAAAAGACTGCTCATAGGCTGACCAGAATGCCCGAAGCCAGGCGCAGATTGCGCAGCCACTGTCCACGTGGACCCGGGGTTTCAACCCCGGGAAATGGGGCGGGACAACGGTTTCACATCCCCTCTCCTGCGCAGGAGAGGGAGCATGTGCTCGGCCCTGGAGGGCTTCAGCTTGTTCGCCCGGGGTTTGAAACCCTGGGAACTTCTGGCGAAGGTCGAGTCGATAACGAAAGCACAAAGCAAACCCTGCGCTATCCGGGAGCTTGTCCGGAACGCCACCTGGAGGGCAGCTATTCGCGCAGGGTTTGCTTGTTCGACTCTATCTCAGAAAACGAGAAGCAGATCGCTTGCTACTCCACCTCGCGCTTTGCCGGAGCAGTGGCGCGGTGCGCCCGGCGGTCCAGGATCCACGACACCAGCACCATTGAGGCGGCGGCCTGGGCGCTGTCGATGATCACGAAGGCCCAGCTGGTGTGGATTTCGCCGGAGACGATCGAGGCGGTCAGGCCGACCGCGACGCTGACGACGGCGGTGATGCCCCAGCGCACGCGGGAGCTCGAGGGCCGGTAGCGCGCGAAAATGAAGGCCAGAATCGCACCGGCCGCAATCGGAATGATCTCGTAGATTTCACCCATCTCGTCGCCTCCCCAAACCGCTGTGCGAGCAATAGCTCGGAGCACTCATTATTCGGACGCCGAATATGATCAGCAGGATACCGGGATGCTTCGATGACGCAAGCGCGCGCTCGACTTTCGCTTGATGCCCGAAGCACCGGCGCGGTGCTGGCTCGAACGATTGGGCCCGGCGAAGGCGTCGGCGAATCGGCAGGCTCCGCTCGATCATCTCCTCTGATGCCGTCAGCGAAATCCGGAAATGGCCCGGCCACTCGCCGATGCGCGCCGGGATGGCAGAAAACCTTCCGCTCCTCCAGCATGTCGACGAATGCCCAGTCATCGCGATCGGCGACTTCGGAAAGAGATAGAAGGCTCCTTCCGGCGAATGGACGTCGTAGCCGATCTCGCGCAGCGCGCTCACCATCCGGTCGCGTTTCCGCTCCATCCGGTCGATATCGATCGAAAGCTGCTCGATCTCCGGCAATGCCCGTTGCAGCACCGCCGTTCGGAAAGGCGAAGGCATTGGCGATCTGGGCGATGAAGATATCCTGGCGGAGCTGCTCCCGGTTCGGCATCGTCGGCGACAGCGCGAGATACCCGATCCGCTGCCCCGGCGCGAGCAGCGTCTTTCCATAGGAATAGGCCAGCATCGATTCCGGATAGAACTCGAGCGGCGTGTGGAAGGTCACTGCCGTCGAAAATGTATGTGGTTGTACGCCTCATCGGAAAGCAGATAGATCGTGCGCCCATTCCGCTTGCGATGCCGCCTCCGAGCATTTCCGCCAGCCGCTTCAGCGTGGCAGGCGAGTAGATCTTGCCGGTCGGGTTGCAGGGCGTATTGATCGAGCATCGCCGGGTGCGCGGCGTGATCGCCGCCTCGATCGCGTCCAGATCGAGATCGAAGGTGACCGGATCAACCCGCACCTTGACCGGCACGCCGCCGTTATGCACCACGGCGATCTCATAAAAGAACCAGGGCGGCAGGTTGAAGATCACCTCATCCCCCGGCTCGATCAACGTCGGTCAGCGCCACGAAGAGCGCGGCGAATCCACCCGTCGTCATCGCAATATCGGCCGGCTCGAACGGCATGCCAAAGCGGCCGCGCAGCGACGCGGCGACCGTTTCCTGCGCGTAGGTCTCGCTGAACTTATAGCGAACCAGGCGGATCGTGCGGTATTGTCGCTTCCTCGCAACGTCTCCACATAGGCGGGGATCGGCATATCGTGCGGATTCCCGAAGGCGAAATCACAGAGCATCCGGCTGCCCCAGCTTGTGCATATAGCTCGATCGCTGCGAAGTAGGCAACCGAGTCCGCCAGCGCAGCGGTAAGGGCGGCGATGCGCCGGGTCGAGGACGTTTCGCTGACCATCGTGGTCTCCTCCTGAGCCCGGCTGGTTCCTGCGTCTGGAAACGCCGGATCGCCTCGTTCGCCTCAAATGGCGTGACAATCGAAATTGGCGCGCTGCTGGATCATATCGAAATCCGCGTTCAGTGTCTACATCCTGCGTCAATTCGACGTCCACACCCGCGTTCCGTCCTTTGCTATCCTGACCCTCAATATCCTCCGCACGTCAGGAAGGGAGCGCTCCGTGTCTTCTACCCAGAATCTCGATGGATTGATGAAGTGGCGCTGTGTCGGGCCATTTCGTGGGGGCCGTATCGTCGCGGTTTCCGGCAGCTATGACGATCCGAGCACCTTTTACTTCGGCGCGGTCGCCGGCGGCATCTGGAAAACGACCGACGCCGGCAGCTACTGGACGCCGATTTCCGACGGCTACCTGAACACCTCGTCGATCGGCGCGCTCGCGGTCGCTCCTTCCGATTCCAACGTCATCTACGCCGGCACCGGTGAAACGACGATCCGCATCGACGTCACCCATGGCGACGGCGTCTACAAGAGCACCGACGCCGGCAAGAGCTGGGATCACATCGGGCTCGAAGACACCCGCTTCATCGGCAAGATCCGCGTGCATCCCGACAACCCCGACATCGTCTGGGTCGCGGCGCTCGGGCACGCTTACGGCCCGAACAAAGAGCGCGGCGTCTTCAAGAGCGTCGATGGCGGCGCAACCTGGAAGCAGGTGCTGTTCGTCAGCGAAAAGGCGGGCGCGGTCGACATCACGGTCGACGCCAACCCCCACATTCTCTACGCGACGATCTGGGAAGCGCACCGCAAGTTCTGGCAGATCAGCAGCGGCGGCGAGGACAGCAGCATCTGGCGCAGCACCGACGGCGGCGACACCTGGGAGAACATCACCGCCAACCAGGGACTGCCCAAGGGGACGCTCGGCAAGATCGGCGTTTCCGCCTCACCGGCGCGACTCGGGCCGGGTCTGGGCGCTGATCGAGCATACGACCGAGGGCGGCGTCTATCGCTCCGAGGATCATGGCGACACCTGGATCAAGGCGAGCGACAACCAGAATCTCGTCTCCCGCGCCTGGTATTACATCCACATCACCGCCGACCCGGTCGACGCCGATACCGTCTACGTCAACAATCTCGACTTCTGGAAAAGCTCCGATGGCGGCGCCACCTTCTCGCCGATTCCGGTGCCGCACGGCGACTGCCACGATCTCTGGATCGACCCGAAAGACAATCGCCGCATGATCCAGGCGCAACGACGGCGGCGCCAATATCTCGCTCAATGGCGGCTACAGCTTCAGCTCGATTTTCAATCAGCCAACGGCGCAGTTCTACCATATTTCCGTAGACAACAATATCCCCTACAACATCTACGGAACCCAGCAGGACAACACCAGCGTCGGCGTGCCGAGCCAGAACAATCACGCGGCGATCAGCTGGCAGCATTGCTACGTCGCCGGCACGGGCGAGAGCGGCTACATCGTGCCGAGGCCCGACAATCCGGATATCGTCTATGTCGGCGCGATCGGCTCCTCGCCGGGCGGCGGCAACTCGCTCCAGCGCTACGATCGCAGCATCGATCAGATCCGCCTCATCACCTCCTGGCCGGAGATGAAGTCAGGCTACGGCGCCAGCGAGCACAAACAGCGCTTCGCCTGGACCTATCCGATCGTCATCTCCCCGCACGACCCCAACACCCTCTATATCGGTGGCGACCGCGTGCTCAAGAGCACCAACGAGGGACAGAGCTGGGAGCCGATCAGCCCCGATCTGACCAAAGCCGATCCCGAAACGCTGAAGCCAACCGGCGGCCCGGTCAACAAAGACGCGATCGGCGCTGAAACCTTTGCAACCGTGTTCGCCTTGATCGAATCGCCGCATGAAGCTGGCGTGCTCTGGGCCGGTTCGGACGATGGGCTGATTCACCTCACCCGCGATAGCGGCGCGTCGTGGCACGATGTCACGCCATCCGCTTTCCTCGATTGGACGCTGGTGAGCTGCATCGAGCCGCATCCAACCGATCCCGGCACGGTCTATGTCGCCGCGACCCGCTACAAGAACGACGACTTCGAGCCCTATCTCTTCGTCACGCGCGACTACGGCCAGAACTGGGCGCGGATCAACGACGGCATCGCCAGCGATCACTTCACCCGCGTCATCCGGGCCGACGCCGCCCAGCCGGGGCTGCTCTTCGCCGGAACCGAGGTCGGCCTCTACGTTTCGACCGATGACGGCGCGCACTGGGATCGCTTCCAGCTCAATCTGCCGGTGTCGCCGCTTCACGATCTGGTGATCAAGGATGGCGATCTGGTCGCCGGCACGCATGGACGTTCGATCTGGATTCTCGACGACCTCACCCCGCTGCGAGCGCTTGCCGCCGGTGTTCCCGATGGCTCCGCCTATCTCTTCACCCCGCGGGAAACGGTGCGCGTGCTGCCCGGCATTGATTGGAGCGACGCGGTTCCAAACTACGTCAACTACATCAGCTCGCGGATCGGCGGCTACACTGCCACGACGTCGCCCGATGGGGAAACGATCCGTCAGTATCTCGACGCCGGCGAAAATCCGCCGCGCGGCGCGATCGTTACGTATCGCCTTGCCGCCACGCCCGAGGAGCCGATCAAGCTCACCTTCAAAACGGCTGACGGCACGGAGATTCGCTCCTTCACCAGCCGCACCGTCGACGATCCCGCCATCGCCAAAGAGCGGCGCGTCCCCGCCAACGCCGGGTGGAACCGCTTTGTCTGGGATCTCCACTATGCGCCGATCACGAAGATCGAAGGGAAGGATCCCGCCTCCGAGGAAACGATCGCCGGACCGATCGTCGCTCCCGGCGAATACAGCGTCACCCTGACGATCGGCGACACCGAGCTGACCGAAACCTTCAAGGTTGTGAAACCGGGCAACGTCACCTCGACCGACGAGGATCTGAAAGCGCAGGAAGATCTGCTGCTTCGCATCCACCGGCAGCTCGACAAAACGACCAAAGCGGTCAATCAGATGCGCGATCTGCGCGGCCAGCTCGACGGCTGGGCGAAGCGGACCAAAGAGAGCGACGAGACGATCTCCAAAGCCGCCGACGAGCTCAAGGAGCAGGTGCTCGAAATCGAGAAAACCCTGCTCGTGCCCGATCTTCGCGCCGGTTGGGGCGACAACAACAATACCGGGATGCGCCTGCGGGCCCAGCTCTCCGGTCTGACCGGCGCAGTCTCGCTCGGCGACTACCCCCCAACCGACGCCGCCGAAGCGGTCTACACCGAATTGACCGGCAAGATCGACGAGCAGATCAACGCCTTCAACAAGCTCGTCAGCAAGGACGTCGCAGCCTTCAACAAACAAGCCGCCACCGCCAAACTCGGCGCAGTCGGCGTCTGATGGCACATTGTTCTTATTGATAGAACAGGAATACCCCGGTTCAATAAGAGCCGGGGTATTCCTGTTTTCGCTCTGGTCTGGAATGCAGAAACAGCCTCTCCGGATGACATATTCCGATGCGATCATCGCACTTCGCGGTTCGAGATAGGAGGAGTGTTTATGCCGGGAGAAACGATGTCGGACAACATTCGGGTGACGCTCGAAATCGGGCCGAAGGGCAAAAAGGTCGTGGCGGTGGCGCCGGATTGGCCGGGGCTTTCGCGCGGGGCGAAGAGCGAGGACGCCGCAGTCGAGCGACTGCGCTCCTACCTTCCCCGCTATGCGCCGGTGGCGAGGCTGGCCGGGATGAATGATGCGTTTGCGGCCAGTTCGACGGTCGACGTGGTCGAGCGCTATCCGGGCGTCGGATCAACCGATTTCTGGGGCATCTCGTTCGCCTTTTCGGAGATCGACCGGCAGGCAATGTCGAGCGAGGAGCTGGAACGCGAGCTGGCGCTGCTGCAGGCCTGCTGGGCGTTTTTCGATGACGTTCGCTCGCGCGTGTCGATGGAAATGGCGAAGGGCCCGCGCGGGGGAGGGAAAGACCGGGACCGGATCGTCCGTCATACGCTCATCAGTGAACTTGATATGGCGAAGAAAGTCGGACTCCGCGAGCCGCAGGAAATGATGCTCACCGAAGAGGGGATCGAGGCGCACCGCGACGACTATTGCAGTACGATCCGGGCGTTCCATGCCGAGGGCAAGATGGCGCGAAAGTGGCCGCTCCGCTACCTCATCCGCCACACCGCGTTTCACACCATGGATCATGCCTGGGAAATGGAAGACAAGGATCTGACCGCCAAACCAGCATGAGATGAATCTCGCAGCATCGCCCGGCATAGCTTCCGCAGCGCTTCCGGGATGGTCGCGGTGATCCTTGCGCCTCAGGTAGACTCATCGCATCTGGCTCGCCGGATTCGTCGATGAGCAATCGCGCGGGAGCATGAGGAACGCCAACGCATGAGTGATCTCGTTCCCCGCTCGCTGGTGCTCCTCTTTTCCATTGGTCTGACGATTCTTCTTATCCTCGGCTGCTTCCGGCTGCTCCGCCATCTCTTCCGCGACACCGGGTTCGCCCGCAGCCTGACGATGCCGGGCGTCGTCAAGTTCGTTCGCGCCCCATTTCGCACCGTCGTGGCGATCGCCGGCATCAACATCGTGCTCTTCAGTCTCGACTCGCAAGAAGAATGGGTCGTCTACGCCCTCCATGCGGTCAAGATCGCCCTGATCGTCGCCATTGTCTGGTTGCTGTGCGCGGTCGCGTTTGCGATCGAGAGCATATTGATCGAGCGCTACGAGGCGGAGACGCATCCGGAAGAGGTCCGGGTGCGGCGCTCGATTACGCAAATCTCGCTCCTCCGTCGCATGGCGGTTGTCGCGATCGTCTTCCTCGGCGCGTCAGCGATTCTGGCGACCTTCTCCGCCTTTCGCGCCGTCGGCGCCGGGCTGCTCGCCTCCGCCGGGATCATCTCGATCGTCGTCGGCATCGCCGCTCAAACAACGCTGAGCAATGTCTTTGCCGGGATCCATCTCGCCTTCAGCAATATGCTGCGGGTGGGCGATGTGATCGTGATCGACGGCGAGTCGGGGATGGTCGACGACATCACGCTCACGACGGTCGTCGTGCATATCTGGAATGACCGCCGCCTGATCCTGCCCTGTTCGCATTTCGTTGAGCATGGCTTCGAAAACTGGACCCGATCAGGCCAGCCAATTTCGGGTGAGGTCCATCTCGACCTCGATTGGACCGCGCCGTTCGACGAGATGCGGGCCGAGCTGAGCCGCTTTCTCGCCGAATCAACCCTCTGGGATGGGCGCACTGGCTCCATGGTTGTCAGCGATGCGGTCGGGGGCAACATCAGCGTCCGCATCGATGTCAGCGCCGCCGACACCTTCGCGCTCTTCGGCCTCCGAAACGCCGTCCGCGAAGCGATGATCACCTACCTGGCGCAGCACGCTCCCCACAGCTTCCCCAAAACTCGCACTGAACTGATCCGCGAGTAGAGTGATGCTTCACGCCCTGTTCGGACCAGGTAAATCGGATAGCACGGGGTACTGACAGATGAGGCGGCATTCCATTAAGACGCTTTCCAATGACATCGTCGTCTTCGACATGGGAGGTCCCATGAGCGATTCGTCGTCCCCGTTTCGGCCCATCCATGAACACGCGCTCGATCACATCCCGTCACCTGCATCGCGCTCCGAGTGGTGAGCGTTCCTTCACGAATCGCACCACCCTCACTGCGCGGATCTGGCAGAGGCGAGTCGGGGAGAAACACAATGCAACCCTATCCGCTCAAAGTTGGACTGATTCTCCCGCACTGGACAGCGTTGCCGATCGGTACGCCGACCTGGTGGGCCACAGAACTTTCAGGCGAGGTTCCTCGCTGGTCACATCTCCTGGCATGGCCAGACAAGCAGAGGCCGCCAGATTCGTTCAATCTTTGGCTGATCGACCATTTCCTGATCCGCTGCGCCGTCGTTGACGAGCAGTTTGGACGTGTGCACTCCTGCCGGACTCGGCCGAAACGTAACCAGCTGGCCGTCATGGAGTGCGGTCGCTCATGGTCGCGCCTTGCGGCAGCCACCGAGCGGATTGAGATCGGGCCTTCGGTGAGCTGCACGAGCTGCGATATCCCGCGCTGCGGCAGTCGCGGCGGATAATCGCGCGGGCGGCTCATCCTGGGTCTGGCGTGGGAGACCAGCGATCACCATTCGTTCGGGATGCGCTATCATCGTCAGCCGGTTTGCGAGCTCTCAAATTCGCGCGTTGTTGAATCCGACTTTGAGGAGCGTATTCATTCCGACCGAGATCGAACCCGGGTCCACGTCCTGACGGGCCGCCTCGATCGGATCGTCCGGCAAGCTCGTATGCTCGAAGATCGTAGCTGTTGGAACGGCTACAATCGGCGTACGCATCCCGATGTCGTGCCGCCACTCCGGCAGGCGGTTGACGCCGCATGTATGGCGGTCGGTCGCGATCCGGCGTCGCTAGAGCGATCACTCACGGTCGGTGTGGCGTTCGGGGGAAGGCCTGGGGCGGAGCACCGTTGACCGGCTCCGCGAAGAAATCACGGCGGCATTCCACGCCTTTGAGCGAGAGGGAATAAGCCACCTGCATCTTTGGATCAATCCCATGACCCCTGATGGCATCGAGCAACTCTCGGATGTTCTGAGACTGCTGAATCGCGAAACGCAGTGAATGCAAATCGCTTACGAATTGACCGTCACCGGCGAAAGCACGTCGCGCAGCGCTTCCACGGCCTGCTCGCAATCGGCGCGGCTGATGTCGACGTGGGTAACGGCGCGGATCAGCTTGTCGTCGTAGAAATCGCCGAGCAGCACGCCGCGTGGGGTGAGGCGGGCGACGACTTCTGACGCGGTCAGCCCTGTTCCCGATACGTCGATGTAGACGAGATTGGTTTCCACCGGGGCGAACGCGAGCTTCACGCCCGGAATCGAGGCGAATCCGGCTGCCAGCACTTTCGCGTTGGCATGGTCTTCCGCCAGGCGGTCGATCATCGTTTCAAGCGCGTAGATGCCGGCGGCAGCGACGATTCCTGCCTGCCGCATCGTGCCGCCCACGTATTGCCGGTGCAGCCGTGCTTGTTCAATGAAGGCTTCTGAACCGCAAAGCACCGAGCCGATCGGCGCGCCCAGCCCCTTTGAAAGGCAGAAGGTGACCGAGTCGGCGTCGGCTGCCAGCTCGCTCGCCGGAATGCCGAGCGCGACCGACGCATTGAAAATCCGCGCCCCATCGAGATGCACCGGCACGCCCCGCTCATGCGCGACGGCGCTCATCTGCCCGGTTTCGTCCGGGCGTAGCGCCTTGCCGCCCGCCAGATTGTGGCTGTTTTCAATACAGACCAGACCGGCCTGCTTGCCATCGACCGGGTTGAGTGCCGCGCGAACCTCGTCGCCATCGGCAAAACCGCGGTCCTGATCGGAAATCATGGTCAGGGAGGTGAGGGAAGAGATGCGGGGATCGTAGGTGAGGGTCCAGCCGATGTGGGAATTCGCCATCAGCACGATCCGCTGCGTTTGCTCGCAGTGGGTCAGCGCGGCGACGAGATTGCTCATCGTGCCGCTCGGCATATAGAGCGCGGTTTCCTTGCCGAGCATCCTCGCTGAAAGCGCCTCCAGCCGGGTCACCGTGGGATCTTCCTGATACCCATCGTCGCCCACCGCTGCCGCGGCCATCGCCTGCCGCATCGCCGCCACCGGCCGGGTCACGGTGTCGCTTCGTAAATCGATGATTGTCACGATGCTCCTCAACTCCCACATCCAGGACCAGAACCTGCACGCGCAACTATTGCACATCATGACCTATCACTGGAACGGCGCAAAATGACGCCTGGATCGACAGCATCGTCGGTCCAGGCGTCTCGGGTGATCGGGAAGGTTAGCGTGAGCCGCTCATGAGCATCAGCTCAATCACACCGGGGCGCTCATAAGGGACATCAGTAGGCCGGAGTGGCTTTTCGGTCCAGGAGCCATGGTGGTGCTCCTGAAGATGGATGTGCTCGGCGCGGGAGGTCTCTTCCCTCGCGAGCACGTCCACATGGGCGCGATCGATCCGGAGCACGCTCTGGCCGCCGGTATCGGGGTACGACACGAGGTTGGGCGATAACGACAACGAACGGAAAAACGAGCGAACGTTCATGGCGATCTCCTCCATTGGCGATCGTGGACTTCGATGTCCGCCAGAACACATCGTCTGGCAATTCCTATCTTGCTCCGAATGAGTCACCTACACATCGTCACATTTGCTTAGTTCTTGACATATGAGCGGAATGCTAGAGTGAAGAGATGAATCGGACGCAGTCGCCGCACGGCGATCTCCCGGAGAACAGATCCATGGAAGCAGAAATCCCCGGTAACGAACCAGCGGCGAGCGCGCCTAAGGGCCATTCCTATGGCAGCGATAAATCGAAGATTCTCGCCCGCCTCCGCCGCATCGAAGGGCAGGTGCGCGGCGTCGCCCGCATGGTCGAAGAAGACCAGTATTGCCTCGATATCCTCACCCAGCTCTCAGCGATCATCGCCGGCAGCCGCGCCACCGGTCTGCTCGTGCTCGAAGATCACATCCGCGGCTGCGTCGTCAACGGCGACCCCGCCGACCAGGAAGCGACCCTCGACGAGCTGATGTCCGCCATCGAACGTTTCAACCGGAGCTTGAATTAGGAGGTTGAGGCATACCAAACACCGGTCGCGCGGATAAATTGACCGTTGTATTGTGTGCCGAATAGGCGTACAATATTTACACCTTCATATGAAATGCGAAAGGAGGAAGATTTCATCATGGCAGTTGATGTTCGATCACCAAAAAATAGAAGAGTCGCTGTTCGGCTTACCGATGACCTGGCCGCGCAACTCGAACAGGCTGTTGAGCTATCTGGCCGAACGCAATCCGAACTGATAACTGAAGCAATTGCGGAGAAGACGGGCGGCATCATTCGCGAGCAGCACATCCTGGAGTTGACCGATCGGGATATGGATGCGTTGCTTGCGGCGCTTGAAAACCCCGGGACTCCAAATGAAGCGATGCTTCGATCGATTGCCCGGTGGCGCGAGCATGGCTCGCCTTCGTGAGTGGAAAAGCCGTTCAAACGATTATTGAACGCTATTCCACCACGCTCCATAGCGCATCCGACTTCTCATGTGGGAACGCCTCACTCGACGAGTACATTCGAGTTCATCAGGAACGCGACGAGAACGATCATACCGCCGTCACGTTTGTTCTCCTCGATAAGGAAGCGGTCTCCAGTCCAAAGCAGATTCTCGGGTATTTCACATTAAGCAGCTTCGCCCTACCGAGACAACAGGCTCGTCGCCGCGACCGGGATAAACATCTCGGGCGGTATGATCCCGTTCCTGCCGTTCTCCTCGGGCGTTTAGCGATCGATGGGCGATTTCAAGGTCAGGGATTGGGAAGCGCCATTATTCTCGCGTCACTTACGAAAGTGCTTCGCATTCGAGAAGATATCGGAATTTCGGTGGTCGTGGTACATGCGATCGATGAAGCGGCCGCAGCGTTCTACCAGCATCAGGGATTTACCCAGTTCCGGGATGAGCCTTTTCACTTCTACTACCCATTGGCAAAAATTGCGGCAGGTCTCGATCAGTAAATCGATCGGGAACAACGCATGTATCCCCGGCATTTCAAACGCCGGGAATACGTCGATTTAATTCACGCTCCCGGCTTCTCGTCCGTTTCCAGATCGAGCCAGGCGACCTCGGCCGGCGATCAGTTTCGTTCCCAGCGCGGCGGCGTTTTCGGCGAATTCGGCCGGGGTGCGGCAGCCGACCAGCGGGAAGACATCGACCGGTTGGTTGAGGATGTAGGCCATGGCGATCTGCGCGATCGTCATGCCGCGCTCCTTCGCCAGTGCTTCCGCGCGGTCGAGCCGCTTGAAATTGTCTTCGACGCCGAAGCTGCGCGCGCAGACGACGATCGTAATAATTCGTGAAGGTGTCGAGATTGTCGCGGCGGAATCGCCCGGAGAAAAAGCCGCCAGCCAGACTCGACCAGGGGATCACCGGCATCTTCTGCTCGGCATACCAGGCTCGCGCGTCCTTGCCGTCCGGACCGCTCAGCGTCACGCACTCCGGCCAGGGCGGCTCCGTCCAGACGGCCAGACTGTAGTTCGGGCTGGAAGCGACGAACGGCGCCAGCCCATTGGCGGCGGCGTAGACATTCGCCTCGGCGATGCGCGTATGCGACCAGTTCGAGCCGCCATATGCGCCGATCTTGCCCGCTCGTTGGTGTCCGGCGAGCGCCTCAACGATTGGCCCGACCGGCACCTCCGGATCGTCGCGGTGGAGCAGGTAGAGATCAATGTAATCCAGACCGAACTGGCCAAGCGACACGTCGAGATCGTCGGCGATATCCTGCGGGGTCACCCGGCGGCGCTCGGGGCTGTGATGGGCGCCCTTGCCGATCAGCATCACCTCATCGCGAAGACCGCGATCGCGCACCCACTGCCCGAACACGATCTCGATCCCGCCCCCATAGTGCCGGGCCGTATCGAACGCCGTGCAACCCGCCGCATACACGCCATCCAGCAGCGCATACCCCGGTTCGGGATCCTCCGAATTGAGCATCACCGTGCCTTGCACGATACGCGACACCTTCTTATCCAGCCCTGGAATCGTTCCGTATTCCACGAGGTCTCCTTTCAGTCGACGCGGTAAGCAGTAGGCCGTAAGCCGTAAGCGAGTGGACGAAATTCTGTCGTCGCGCTTCACTGCTTACCGCTAGCTGCTTACGGCTCCGCCCGGATACACCAATCCCCATTCAGCCCGCACTCGATCGAGGGTCTGCATGATTTCGAGGGTTTCGTCGAGCGGGATGCCGGGGCTCTCGAGCAATCCGGCGCGCAGGCAACGGCCTGCTTCGGCCGCTTCGTAGTTATAGCCGTTGCCGTCGAAGGGAATGTCGATCGTTTCGGCCGGTTGCCCGGGGCGCGTGATCGTCAACGTGGTCGGTTTCCACCAGAGCGGGTGAATGCGAATTGTCCCCTCCGTGCCCATCAAGGTCACTTCCTGGGGAGTCGAGGTGCGCACGGCAACCGTCAATTGCGCCAACTGGCCCTGCTCGTAGCCAAAGATCATCGCCGATTGCTCATCGACCTGGCTCGGGCCGATGTGCGCCATCGTGGCGATCCGCTCCGGTTTGCCAAAGAGCTTCGAGGCGAGCGAAACGACATAGACCCCGACATCGAGCAGCGCGCCCCCGGCATAGGCGGGTGCGAACAGGCGATGCGTCGCATCACCGCCATGTTTGAAACCGAAATCGGCCGTGAGCAGCCGCGGCTCGCCGATCGCACCATCTGCCACGAGCGAGAAGAAGTGCTGCGAGAGGGGGAGAAAGCGATTCCACATCGCCTCCATCAAAAAGAGCTTGCGGTCGCGCGCGAGGGCGATCAGCTCAGCCGCTTCAGTGGCGTTGACCGTAAAGGGCTTTTCGCAGAGCACCGCTTTGCCTGCTTCCAGGCAGAGCTTCACCGCCGGATAGTGCATCGGGTGCGGCGTCGCGATATAGATGATGTCGATCTCGGGATCGTTCGCCAGCGCCTCGTAGCTCGCATGCGTGCGCGGATTGCCGAATCGCCCGGCAAATTCCGCCGCTTTTTCCGCCGATCGCGATCCAACCGCCGCCAGCGTCGCATCATCGAGCGATTGCAATCCGGTCGCAAACGCCCCGGCAATCGCCCCGGTTCCCAGAATTCCCCAGCGAATCTGCTCCACTTGCATCCTCCCGATAGATCGTCCTCAATCAGGAATGATTGTAGCCGGACGCAGGTCTCTTCCTGATTCCCTCGAAAGCCGTGATGGATCCGGAGCACATGTGGTGCTCCATGCAGAGCGCGAGATGCAAAGAGATGAGCGCCGTGGAATCACGACACGCGAGCAATGGTGATGATTTCACGACTCGTCAGTGTAAATGGCGCGCGGGACCAGTCTCCGTATGCTACTTCGATCTGGAAACCTGCATCGCTGAGATACTGGCCAAGGGTATCGACGTCGAGGAAACGCAAATTGGCACGGTCTATCCGCAGTGAGGTCCCGTCATGGGCGCTGGTGGTTTCCGTGACGGTGATGACATCGCCCACGACTGCTTCTACGTTGTACGAAACGCGAATCGGACGTCCTGCTGGATCGATGACGTCGATCGGTTCGTCCGGATTCCAATGCTCCCATTCGCGGATCAGCGGATTCCGGGTTTCGAAGGCGAAGTAACCGCCATCGACAAGCGCGTTGCGGATCGCGGTGAGAGACGTGCGCAGTTCGTCGTCGTCGACCAAAAACTGGAACGCATGGCCGCTCATGATGGCCAGGTCGAATTGACCGATCCAGGACATCGATGCCGCACTGCCAGCCTGCCATTCAATATCGGGCCGGCGCTGCGCGATCTCAAGCATCGCGCGGTCTGGGTCGATCCCGCACAACCGCCCGGTATGACCGTCGAGACGAGCGCGGTGCAAAATCACGCCTGTGCCGCAGCCAACATCGAGCGCAGCCCTGGCATCCATCACGAGGCCAAGATAAAAGTCATCGCTTTGGCTCCATGGATTGAGGATGTCATAGAGCGCCGCGACTTCCTGATCTGAATACGACACCAACGTCGCTCCTTCGAGATACAACGTCTGCCTGGTGCGAGTAACGACACCCCTGAAGCATCACACGGGCCGTACCTCCGCCGTCGAAACACCTATCAATTTAAGGACTTGTACGGCCAGATCATGCTCGCGATCAGCCATAGATTCGAATCGAGACCATGGAGATGCGTGAGCAGACGAGACCAATTCATCGACGACTGTGCGGAGGGCACGTTCACTTGCTGCACGGACTATGACCAACTCAAACCAAAAACGCCACTTTTGGGCCAGCTTGCTCGGTCCGATGGGGTGTTGCTACGATTGAGTGCTGTGGGGATGTCTTTCCTGCGAACCATAGGGGCATGACTTTTCCGACTGTGACGATGCGAGCGTCTGCCCCTCGATGACTACTGGGCCAAGAAGTGCAATGACAACTTCAGCGCCTGCAACGGCAATTGCACGCCGAACGATTCGTAGGTAGCAAGCGACGAAAGCACGGGCAGAAGACTGCCCGTGCTTTCGTTGTTCTCGGAATGCTTCGAAATCCGTTTACGGCGTCTTCGATGCGATCACGTCCGCCATTTCGATCATCGGTGATGAGACGAAGAGCTCAGGCGCTTTTGACATGAGTGCGGCGGCGACCTGACCGCCGAGATGATCTTCCCGGCTGTTCGTGTCGGGGAAAGCGTCGAAAACGGCGAAGCTCGTATCGGAGAAGCGAAGGGCGAACCAGAGCGGCGTGCCTGATTCCTCCTCGGCGAGCGCCTGCGCGGAACGAAGCAGCGCGGCCACTTCTTCCTGTTTATCTGGCTTCGCTTCAAGTCGAACGAACAATAGCGTAGTTGATCGTCATCTCTTCTCCCTACCTGGCTGGATGCGCCCGGTCATCTCCGGCGCGACTCCTGCACACTACCGCGCTCATCAGGGCGAACCAAGACCACTCGCTACGCTCAGCCCGTTTCTTCCGGCGATAAAGGCGGAAACTCCCGTTCTCCAGGCTGCATCGAGATCGGCGTCGGCAGGAAAACGGCCATCAAGCTCCAGAATCACCATGCCGTGCGCGAACGCCCAGAGCGCCCGGGCCAGATCGGGATCACCCGCGATCTCAGCGACCGGCCGCGCGGCACGCGCTTCAACACCGGGACGAAGCTTCTCGCGAGGCAGCGATCCCTCGGTGAGCAACCGGTAGAGATGCGGATGCGCCAGCGCGTAGGCCCGATAGACGATGGCCAGCTGGAAGAGAGGATCAACCCCGTCGTCCTCGGGCTGGATCGCCTCACACGCTTCCGCCATTTCGGTGAAGCCGATCTCGATCAACAGCACTTCGAGCGCCGACTTATCCTTGACATGCTTGTAGAGTGACGGCGCCCGGATGCCGATCTCATCGGCGAGCCGGCGCATAGTCAGCGCGTCGGGTCCCTCCGATTCCAGAATCCGGCGGGCCGTCGCGATGATCTCATGTTGACGCGGTGTCAGATGCTCATGCACGCTGGAAGCCCTCTGACGTACGCATGCCGTAGCCAACCGCCCGATCGACCGCGATATGCGCCCCCCAGGCAAGCGCCGCCGCCAGCCAGGATGGGCCAAGCGCGACACCGAGCAGCCCGAGCGCGATCGGGCCGATAAACGAATGGAGCGCGTTGTAAAGAGGAACGGCTCGCGGGTGCAGCTGACCCTTTTCGAGTCCCGACGACATCCCGGCGATCAGGGCGATATCGGGCATCATCGCGAAGCCGAGCGCGACCCAACCGCTGGCGTCCCGCGTGAAGACCGTCGCAATGGTCGCGCCGGCCAGCGCCACCGCGAGCCCACCGTACGATCTGCAGCTCAGCTTGAGCGTCGGAAGGGTGAATGTTGAGAGCTGCATGGTCTTGTTCCTCCTGAATTGCATCGGCTAACGTTGTTAGCTCAAACCATAGGCTAACAACGTTAGCTTGTCAAGGGGCAGCGTGAATTGCCTCATATCGAGAAAAGAACAAACGTGCTATTCTGGATCGACAACTTTTGACCACAAATCAACCAGGAGGGAATCAGGATGAGCGATGCCCAACCGACTCAGTATCTGCCGATGACCGGCTCGGAAGTGGCGATGATCCGCTGGCTCTTTGCCTTCAACGACTGGACCCGGCCTCAGGTGATCGACGCCGTCGGCCAGCTTTCCGAGGAGCAGCTTCGCCAGCCGGGCGCGGTAGCGGGTGGCTTGGGAGACGGCTCGGTGCTGGCGTCGGTTGTGCATCTGGTCGATGTCGAAGAAAGCTGGCTTGCTCGCTGGATGGGCACGAAAGAAGATCCCGGGCCCGATCCGGTCAAATATGGAACGCTGGAATCGACGGCGAAGCAGTGGGAAATCGTTGATCAAACGCGCGATGCCTGGCTCGCCACCCTCACCGGCGCCGAGCTTGCCGCGCCGTTCCGGTCCTACACTGGCGCAGACGGCAAGACGGCAACCGTTCCCCTCTGGCCAGCTCTCTTCCACGTGCTCATTCACACATCCCATCACCGCGGCGAAATCTACGAGGCCCTCACCCGCCTCGGTTCCCCGCCCCAGATCGAGCCCGACCTCCTCGACTTCGGCACGTTGCAAGCCGGCGTCGTCTTGCCCTTCACGGAAAATGTTGTTTGAGTAGGGAGTAGGGAGTAGGGAGTAGGGAGTAGAGCGGGCTCAATTCGCGAGAGTGGGTTCGACGTGCCCGGAGCTGAAGCACCGGGCTCACAGGCGGAAGTACCCTGCGGGCACTGAGCTGGGTGGGAGATAGCTCCGATATATCGAGATTAATTCCCACCGAGCTCAGTCCCGGAGGGTACTTCGTTTTGCTTAGCCCGGGGTTTCAACCCCGGGAAATGGTGGCCGTAACCCGTCCAGCTACGCTTCCTCACAACTCACAACTCACAACTCACACTCACAACTCTCGTCTCCATTCCACTCACTCAGCGGCATCGGGTGCCAATCCCAGCTATCGCCCTCCTGGCGGGGGCGGTTGGGAAGGGCGATGCGGCCGGCTGACCAGAGCATCGCGTCCCAGGGATCGCCGTCGAGCGGGGTCCAGGGGAAAAGGCGGGCGGTGACGCGCGCCGCCAGATCGCGCGGGGGATCGTAGGGAGCGCCGAGCGCGCTGGCGATATCGAACCCGTGCGTCAGCATCTCCGAGCAGCCCATCGCCAGATATCCCTCGCGGTCGGTCATGCCGGATGGGTGAAAGCCGATCGCTTCCGGCGGGCTCCCATCGGCGATGGCGGCCAGCATCCAGGCAGTGACCTCGATCATGTCGAGCCGTTGCGCCGGGGTGTACTCGGCATTTTCCAGGCGCTCGATCGGGCTTTGCCGCCGCTCGGGCGAGCGCGTCGCAAGGCGGTCGCCGTAGATCAGCATCGCCTCCACCATATGCCGTGCGGTGGTCGTGCAGCTCCAGTCGAGATCGCGGGCGTTGATCGACCAATCACGGTCCGCATACGGCTCCAGCGCGCCGCGAACGAACGCCGCTGTCAGTCGTAAATCGTTGGGGACAAGCTCGATGCGTGTTGAACCAGTCATTGGATCCTCCAGGTCGCAAAGTGACCGGGCGACAGTGGCCCGTTTCGTGCGTAGTTGTGATGCAAGCGTATCGTCTTTACCGGGAGAAGGCGCGGGAACAATACCGGTCCTGCCGGAGTAGTTCTTTACGGAGGCGTGGCAATCGTTGTCTATGCTTCCCCGCGCTTGCGACGATCGCGATACAGTGCGAGCTTCGCGGCGCTCGATGGAGAGCGCTCCCAAAGAGGCTCAAGTGAGGAAGTTCATGCGTTCAGAAACACCATATGTGCGTTTGCTTGGAAAACACCGGTTTCTCCCCGATCGCTTTTTGCTGCAGGATGAGGAAGAGCGTTGGTTTCTCTGGTTCGGCGATCGCCCGGGCCGTCCGCTTGAGCCGATCGATCAGTCGCTGATGCAATGGGTGACCAGCCGCATTGAGTTGCGCATGTTCCAGGCGCCCCAGCCCTGGGTGGCGATTGCCGATCTCCCGACATCGCCGACTTCGCTGATGACCGCGCAAATCTCCCCGAACGCACCCGACGCCGATCAAACGCCCGAGCGCTAATCCGCTGCAATCGCCGCCGGCGATCCTTCGGGAAGCGTTGGTTCCGGGGTTGGCGTCTGCTCCGCCGGTTCCGTGCTGATCGGTGTTTCGATCACTATGGTCGGCTCCGTTGTCGCCGATTCAGTCGGTTCGATCGATGGCTCAACGACGGGTGAACCTGGCATTGTTGGCGTTGGGCTTATGGTGGGCGAGGGGATGACGACGGGCGTCCCATCGGTGCTGGCGGCTTTGAAGGCTCCGCCGCTGATGTAGACGGCGTTGGTTTGCGCGCGACCCACCGATCCATCTCCACGAACGGATCCTGTGCCGTCAGGCGCCCAGGCGGGAACGGTCACGTAAAGTTCGCCGCTTCCGGTGCCCGATGTCGTCACCCGGCCCAGCTCGACCCAGGACGATCCTTTCTTCCAGCGGATGCGCACCGTTTCCCGTTGCGCGAAACCACGCAGCGAAATCTTCACCGTTTGGCCACGACTGGCGCTCGAAGGGATCATCTTGACGCGCGGCGCGATCGAGATGGTCGCGCTCGGCTTCCACCATGTGCCGGCGTTCAGCTGGAGCTTGTGATCGCCGATCGGCGTCGCCGGCATCTTGAATGTGCCGTAGACCGTGCCATCAGCATTGCTGGTGAAGGTGGCGACCGTTTTGCCGTTCCAGATCACCGGCACCGGCGCGGAAATCGGAAAGTACCGGCCGCTGACCGCAATCACCGTATCGACCGTAACCCGGCTGCTTGAAATTGACATCTCGGCAGCCACAATCGCGACGCACCCGCCGCTGACGACCGAGTTCGAATCGGGGGTTACGGAACGGTACATCTCATACGTGAGCGTTCGTGTTCCCTTGACGGAGTTGTCCGGATTGCGCCAGGTGATCACTCCGCGCACCTGATAGGCGGGCCCCTCAGGCAGTGCATTGAATGTTTCCGTGGTGAAGGTGGCATTCGTCCCGAATCCAACCGTGCGCGATTGGACCGTCCCCGACGCGACAAGCTGGGTTGAGCCATTTGGAAAGAGTTGATAGATCAACGGCTGCCATTCGATCGTGCGCGCGGCGTCGCCGCTGTACGCCTGAGCGGTTGGGGGAGTGACGGCGATCGTCACCTGATACACATTGTCGACCACGAGATGATCGCACCTGGGCGCCAGGATTGACAGACGTATCCCGAACCGAGAATGCTCCCGGAGTTCCCGTTGAGCTTGAAGTCGCCGCATGAACGGGCACAGTTTCCTGGATCAATGCGATAAACGGCGCGCACGCAATCACCAGCGTGACCAACGCCAAAAGCGCGCGGGAACGCTTCACACGCATCCCTTTCATATCTGGACCCACCGGGCACCACATCAAGACAGATATCGCTATTGTGCCCAGTCAGCCCATAATTGGCAAGGGGACGGAGATGGGAGTAGTCGGGAGAGAGCATTTGACCAAGCGGAGTTGAGGTGAGCGTGCAGGGTGCCGGCGATGTCCGGCACGCATGAACGTTGACGGCGTTTTCCGGGAACGCTATGACCGGATTAAGTTGTCAACGTTCATGCCTTTTAAGAACTGGCGCCGATCGGATTAGCCCATTCACTCGACAACGCTAACGCTCATCAGTGCCGGCGAAGCATAACGAAGCTACCGGAACGGAGTCGGGTGTCGAGTTAGCATGTGGCGAATGGATCTCGAAGTCATTTAACTCGCTATGGAGTTGCCTCTAAATCTGAATTGCGCGCGCTATAGCGCAAAGGCGGGTAATTAAGCGCCTACTACGGCAATGCTTCTTCTACCAGCTCCCGACGTCGCTACGTGCTGTTCGACTCATACCTTCTCAACTCTCACACTACGCTTCGTCCCGCCACACCCCGATGCTGCGGAATTTGTGATAGCGGGCGTCGATCAGCCGGTCGAGCGCGGCATCGTCGTGCATCGGGTAGCCGGTCAGCAGCACGTCGAAATGCCGGGTGATCGCCGAGCCGGTGGTTTTGATCGTTTCCTTGGGCGCTTCGTGGGCGGGGGCAGGCTCCGGGATGATCTCATCGATGATGCCGAATCCGAGCAGATCGGCGGCGGTGATCTTCATCCGCTCGGCGGCTTCAGGAGCCTTGCTGGAGTCTTTCCAGAGAATCGAGGCGGATCCTTCGGGCGAGGCGACCGAGTAGACCGAGTTTTCGAGCATCAGAATCCGGTCCGCCACGCCGATCGCGAGCGCGCCGCCGCTGCCGCCTTCGCCGATGACGACGGCGACGATCGGCGTCCGCAGCGCCGCCATGGTCGCCAGGCTTTCGGCGATCGCGATCGCCTGACCGCGTTCTTCCGATTCAAGTTTTGGATCCGCGCCGGAGGTGTCAATAAAGGTGAGCAGCGGCATCCGGAATTTCGCGGCATGCTCCATCAGGCGTTTCGCCTTTCGGTAGCCCTCAGGACGCGCCATGCCGAAATTGCGCTTCAAATTCTCGCGGGTGTCGCCACCCTTTTGATGCCCGAGCACCATCACCGTGCGGCCGCGAAAGGTGGCGACGCCGCCGATGAGCGCCTCGTCGTCGCCGAATGTGCGGTCGCCATGCATCTCGACGAAATCAGTCGTCAGCTCGGCGATATAGTCGAGGGTATGCGGGCGCTTGGGATGGCGGGCGATCTTCACCCGATCCCAGGCGGTTGGTGGAGCAGCCGGCTCCGCGATCGGCTCAACCCCATTCGCGGATTCGGTCATTGCTCCACCCCAAACATGACATCGCTATCAGGTTCAATCGATCGCATGGAAACAATGATATCGGTCTCAGCAGGCGCGCTCGCGTAGCGGGCGGCCGTGGCGTAATGGGAAAGCAGGGTCGAAAGTGTCGAGCGAAGCTGATCGCGTGGCACGATCGAGTCGATCATGCCGTGCGAAATCAGGAACTCCGCCGTCTGGAATCCTTCCGGCAATTTCTGCTTGGTTGTTTGCTCGATCACGCGCGGTCCGGCGAATCCGATCATCGCGCCTGGCTCGGCGATGAGAATGTCCGCCACCGTCGCATAGCTGGCCGTGACGCCGCCGTAGCAGGGATCGGTCAGAATCGAGAAATGCGGCACTCCGGCGCTGCCGAGGCGGTTGAGCGCCGCCACCGTTTTCGCCATCTGCATCAGGGAGAAAAGACCCTCGTGCATGCGGGCGCCGCCGGAGGCGTTGAAGGTCACCAGCGGAATGCCTCGCTCGGCGCAACGCTCGGTCGCACGCGTCATCTTCTCGCCAAAGACCGAGCCCATGCTGGCGCCCATGAAATCAAAATCACACACCATGAAGGCGAGCGGCTTGCCGTCGATCGTGCCCTTCGCCGGAGATCACCGCTTCGAGCTCGCCGCTCTTCCGCTGTGAATTCTGGAGCTTGCGATCGTAGGGTCCGCTAACGTCGGCGAAGTCGAGCGGGTTCTCAGGCGTAACGCGGCTGTCCCATTCCTTGAACGTCTCAACGTCGGCCACCATCGCGATGCGATCCCGCGCGCGCAGCCGGAAGTGATGCCCGCACTTGGGGCAGACCCGGAGATTGTCGACCAATTCCTTGGAATAGATCAGTTCACCGCACGTCGGGCATTTTACCCAGAGATCTTCGGGGATCTGCTGATCGCCGACCTCATCCGTTGGACTGACAGGTTGAAATTTGCTCTGACGGTGAAAAAAGCCGCGCATGCCGGATCGTCGCCCTTCCTGTGCGCACGCCTAGCGGGGAGTGGTGAAGCGAGAAATCATTTACGAGAGACCAGGAACGCACGGACCGTCCCTCGCGGTTCGCACGGTCAGAATACGCGACTGTTAGAGACGCATCAAGCTGGAGGGACGGAGTTAAGAGTTAGGAGTTGCCAGTTAAGAGGACCTGATCCTTCGTACTCTCCTACTCTTAACTCGCAATTCAGTAATAGATCGTCAACGTGCGATGGTAGGGTTCTGTTCCGGACGGAAGCTCCTGGCCGGCTTGCCAGAGGAGCCAATCGATGTCGCTCGCCGGCAAATCGCGGCCCTGGGCGGCGAGCGACTGCCGCAGCCATTCCACTCCCCAGATCGTGGCGGCCCGGATTTCGATCTCCTCGTCGCTTCCTGATTGAAGGAGCTCGCGCCGTGCGATCCGCTCCGCCAGCACCGGGTGATAGCGAAGAATGCCGAGCTGGCGCAGCACCTGCGGCACTTTATAGTCAGCGAACGCCGTCAATTGGTCGAAATCGGCGAATGCGCCCAGTCCTTCCTGGTGAAATGCCCCGGCGAGATCGGAAACGAGAATCTGGGCGCGCTTGTAGAAACGCACCTGATGTCCCCGGTAGGTGGCGGTGTCATCAAAGGAAGGAAAGAGGCGAACGACCTCCTGCACCAATTGGACCGCCGAGCCGTTCGCGGATTCGATCAGCGTCGCTGCCGCGGAATCGCCACCGAATTCGAGCAATCCCCGGCCAAGCTCTTGCAGATTGGCGAGCCGGTTGCTGAAGAGCGGAATGCGTGGACCATCGGGATCAGCCGGGCGCAGCACCTGCGCCAGTTCCGTGGCGGTGATACCGGCTAGAAAGGCGGGATCCCAGAGCGGAACCCCCTCTTCAATCGCGCGTTTCAGCGCCGCCGCGAGCGCCCAATACCCATCGACACGGGCATCACCGTAGGCGACACGCCAGCGATCGTCGGGATCAGGACGCTCGCTCCAGAAGCAGAAGTTGAGCGCATCCAGCACGAACACCCAGGTGGCGGTGCGATGGCGTGCCGTCGTTGTAATGGAACGGGCTGGCCCACTCCTCGGGCTCCACCCGGCGTCCGGCGAAATCCTGCGCGATCACGTCAACCCGATCGCGGTCGATCTCCACCCAGATCGCGTCATCGATCACCGGTCTGGTGCTCGTGAGCACCCCGATCGGATCGGTTGTCGACATCTCGCTGCAACTCCCTGATATGCCCCGGAACGGCCATTGCTCCGGTCGATGATCGCCTGTGTGCGCTCTCGTACGCAGGCAATGGCCAGATTGGGTGATGCCACGCATGACATGGCATGGCCGAGCGTAGAGAATTTCGTTAGAGTAAACGAATGCGACTTCGTCATATGAAGTGAAGCCTGAGCACGGGCTCGCGTTCCAGATTTGGGTTGACCGGTGTTTTAGCCATGCTCAATGCCGAGCATGGAAACCAAGGAGAAGACAGTCGGATGAGCCGCCTCGCACGTATCGTGATGGCATTTATGCTGCTCACGGGGATGATCGTTGGTCTCAGCGGCAGCAACGTGGCTGCTCAGGATGACCAGACCGGACAGCGCGGGGGGAAGCATCCACCCCATCAGCAGATGACAACGGGAGCGGCGCCGCGGGCTCCTACACCAGCCCGACCTACGGCTATTCCATCTCCTACGACGAGAGCTGGACGCTCGCCTCCGAAGACTCGCAGGGCGGCCACGATACGGTCGAGCTCGATTCCGACGGCAGCATCTTCTACCTTGAGGGCTATCCTGGTTACGGCGGCGATCCGCAAGCCTGTGTCGATGAGCAGGTTCGCCAGTTCAAGCGTGACGGCAGCATCAGCAACTTCCAGGTGCTGGAAGAGGATGCCACCGACACCGGTTCCTGGACGCTGCTCCAGGCAACCGTCGCCTCGGATTCCGGCGATGCCGATGTCGTCTTCTATCTCGAATGCCGCCCGCTCGAGCCCGGCGTGAGCGTGATCGTCATTACCCAGATCATGACCCCCGGTGTGGTCGATGCCGAGTTGGCGCGTAAAGACGCGATCGTGGAAACGCTCGATCTCGGCAGCGGACAGGGCGGCCAGACCGGCCAAAGGCCGGAAGATAATGGGACCCAGACGCCAACCGCGTCCGATGAAGCGCAGGTGCTTGATCTGCTCGAGCAGGCCGAAGCGGATATCGACGCCTACTGGACCGCGCTCTTCGATCAGCAGCAAAGCTGGGGCGCATACGAGCCGCCGAACTACGTCAATTTCAGCGACGCCATCGAGACCGGCTGCGGCCATGTCGCGCCGTTCGAAGTCGGACCGTTTGAATGCAGCGCCGACAACACGATCTACTTCGATGTGCCCTGGATGACCCAGGAACTATCGCCCTTCGGTGACTTCATCATCCAGTTCGTCGTCGCCCACGAAGTTGGGCACCACGTTCAGGACATGCTCGGCATTCAGAAGTGCGATGTCACCCAGTGCCTGAATGGCTATACCAGCCTGCAGATCGAGCTGATGGCCGACTGCTTCGGCGGCGCCTGGTCCCAGAACGCCAATCAGCGTGGCCTGATCGCCGGCGGCGATGTTGAGGGCACGATCGTCGGGTTGAGCGCTTTCCTTGGCGATCCGACCGGCACCGATTCGGCTGATCCGAGCGCGCACGGCCCCGGCACCCTCCGCACCTGGTGGTTCCTCCGCGGCTACTACGAAGGTCCGGGCGCCTGCCTCCAGAACAGCGGTCAATAAATCGAGTCGACGAGTACATCGCGCGATGAACATGCAACACGCCGGGGGACAGTTCCCCGGCGTGTTTGCGTTGAGCGGCTATTCGGGCGATGCTGCAAAGAGAGCGACAATTGCCCACGCCATAAGGAGTGCCATGAGCGAGGAAGCGGAGAAGGCGCACGCCGGGAACCTACCGGTGCGGCATGGATTGCATGGAGTGATCAATGCGCGGTCGGTAATTCGCTCCCACACGCTTGCCCGGTGGGATGGGCTGCAGCATTCGCTCTGGTTTCGACCGACTCTCATCACGGTCGCCTTTTACGTGCTGGCACTGATCATGATCCGGGCCGATCACTTCATCGCCACCGAATACCCGGATTCCTATGACGAGTTTCAAAGCTCCGCCAGCGCTGAGGGAGCGCGCACCGTTCTCACGCTGACCGCCGGCACGATGATCACGGTGATCGCCATGGTCTTTTCGATCACGATCGTCGCGCTGCAACTCGCCTCGGCGCAGTACACGCCACGGCTGATTCGTGCCTTCACCGGCGATCGCGGTGTGCAACTGACCCTCGGGGCATTCATCGGCAGCTTTGTCTATATCCTCCGGTTAGTTGGGGAGATTGATCCCGACCCATCCCGAGGTGATGATTTCATCCCGCATCTCTCGATCGCGCTGGCTTCGTTGATCACGCTGATGGATGTCGGATTTCTGATCTATTTCATTCACCACGCGGCGACGACGATTCAGGCGCCGTTCATCATCGAGCGGGCGACCGAACAGATCGATCAGATCAGGCGCTCAGTCGTGCCCTCCACCCCGGAATGGAAAGGCGAACAATTGCTCCCAACGACCACCAGCGTGGTGATCTATGGACAGGAGAGCGGGTATATCCAGGACATTGATGAACTCCGCCTCTCCCGGGCCGCGAGCAAAGCAGGCGTAACGGTGCGGCTCGAACGGATGATGGGCGATTTTGTCCTTCCCGATACTCCCCTCGCCACGGTCTGGCCAGCTAAGGTGGTGCCGGAAGGAATCAAAAAAGCGCTGCACAGCACGATCGTCCTCGGCAGGGAGCGAACCACGAATCAAGACTTTGAATTCGGACTGAGGATTCTGGCGGAGATCGCCATGAAAGCGCTCTCGGAGGCGATCAACGATCCCTCAACGGCCACGGCGTGCATCGACCGAATTTGCCAATCGCTGGTGACCGGGGCAGAAACCTTTCGAGGTCCGCTCGTGCATCTGGACCGGGATGGCCGGGGCATGGTGATCATTCCCCGGCCTGATCCGGAGCGCCTGCTCGATGTCGCCTTCACCGGCATCCGCTTCTACGGCTCAGGCGACCCGGTGGTGGCACGCTATCTCTGCCTGATGCTCGGCGAGACCGCCCGGCTCATGCCGGAACTCTGGCTTCCCCTCCTGGCTCGACATGCCGAATTAGTCGTCACGCAAGCCCGCGCTGCATCGAAGCTCCTCCCTGAGGATATCCAGACCATCGAGCAAGCTGCTTCGTGGGCGCTCCGGGATGTGAGTCGTGAGGTGTGAGAACGGCGGCCCTTATTTCCGGGTTAATCACCATCAAATCGAGGGGCCCGGTCCACATAATAGGACCAGGCCCTGCAGAAATGTGCGGATATATCGAGCGATGCGTACTCTCCCCGGCATCGGGAGAAGGTAGTCCTTGGAATCTGGTGAGGGCTACACCAGCACAGGCTCTGGTTCTTCGACGACCTGCCGGATCGGTTCCGTCTCAGGTTGCTTGCGTGGGGCCATGGTCGCGGCTGCGTCCTTGTCGTGGATGAGGAAGCCGCCCAGAGCCGCGATCGCGCTCAAGATGATCGAAACGGCGAATGCCGCGTGATAGGCGCTCACCGCGCCGTTCGAAATCGCAGCCGGATCGGTCAGCCCACCAGTTCTGGCGGTCAATTGCTGCACGAGCACGGTGGCGAGAATCGCCACCCCGACCGAACTGCCCACCTGGCGGGTGGTGCTGAAGAGCGATGACGCCCGGCCCTGATCCTCGCGCGTGATCGTTGCATAGGTCGCAGCCTGCACCGGTACGATCGTGGTGTTGAAGAAGACGCCGCGAACGAACATGATGCCCCGGATCACCCAGAGACTCGTGCCGAGATCGACGAAGAGAAACGCGGCGGTGGTGATGGTGACCCCGAATCCACCGACGACCACCATCCGTCGCGGTCCCACTTTCGGATAGAGCCGGGTGGTGAGCTGCGAGGCGGCGATCATACCGAGCGCCTGGGGAAAGGTGGTGAGGCCGGATTGCGTTGCCGAAAGACCGCGCAATTGCTGAAGAAAGAGCGGCAGCAGGAATATCGCGCCGAACATCCCGGCCGCCGTCAGCACCATCACGATATTGCCGCTGCGGAACATCCGATTGCTGAAGAGCCGGAAGGTGAGGAGTGGCTGTTTCACCCGCAGCTCTACGAACACCAGCGTCGTCAGCAAAATCACGCCCGCCCCGATCGAAGCGAGCACCTTGGCCGATCCCCAACCCGACGATGGTCCCTCGGAAATGCCGAAAAGAAGCAGGGGCAACCCGGCCGCGGAGAGAAAGAATCCCCACTTGTCGAAGGTTCCTGGATTTGGCTGGCGCTCTTCCTTGAGCATCGTTGCGGCGAAGATCACGCCGAGAATGCCAATCGGAAGATTGATGAGAAAGATCCATTGCCAGCTCAGCTGGTCGACCAGAATGCCGCCCAGCACCGGGCCAACCGCCGGCGCGATTGCGATTGGAATCATCAGCACGGTCGAAGCCCGAGCCCGCTCGTTCGGCGGAAAGGCGCGCATCAGCATCGCCGTGCCAACCGGCGTCATCATGCCGCCGCCGATTCCCTGCAGCACCCGGAAGGCGATCAGTGAATCGAGACTCCAGGCCATGGCGCAGAGCAGCGAACCGGCGGTGAAGGCGGCAATCGCGATCGTGAAAATTCGCTTGGTGCCAAAGCGGTCGCCGAGCCAGCCCGACGCCGGAATACAGACGGCGAGACTGAGGGTATAGCCGGTGATCAGCCACTCGATCCCGGAGTCGGTCACCTGAAAATCTTTGGCGATTGAGGGAAGCGCGACATTGACGATGGTCATGTCGAGCAGGTCCATGAAGATACCGAGCAAGAAGGCGATCGCCACCACCCACTTGTATTCGAGCGACTGTAACCGTGTCATCTGTTGTTCCTGTCCCCTGTCTGAAATGAAGAATTAATCGCCGGTCGCGAGGGGTCTCAAAAGAGACAGCCATCCGCTTATCCGGAAGCACACTTCCGAATCTGCGACCCTGCTGAGTTGTCTGGTTGGCGACACGCGTCTGGAGAAAAGATGTCTGGAAAGACGGAGAATCGCCCGGTCGAACAATTCGACTGCCGAATAATACAGGTATTTCTTCCAGCCTTGTTTGCATGGCTACAACCTGTTGAGACCCCCGGCACAAATGCGCCGGGGGCCTGCTTGGCATTAGCGGGAGGCGATCGTTTTGTAGCGGCGAAGCGCCAGCGGCATGAAGATCGCGAGGATCAGTAGCGAGCCGAGAATCGACGCCTCAATCGGATGGCGCATCGGCCAGGCGGGATCGGATGGCATCGGATTGGGATTGCCGAAGAGTTCGCGGCAGGCGGCGGTCGTCGCGCTGACGGGATTCCACTCGGCGATTGTTTGCAGCACCGGCGGCATCGTCGATGTCGGCACGAACGCATTTGAGACGAATGAGATCGGGAAGAAGATGATAAAACCGATCGCGCTGGCTGTTTCGGTCGTGCGCGCGAAGAGTCCCAGGGTAGCGCCGACCCAGATCATCGAGAAGCCGAAGAGGAGCAACAGGCCAAGCGCCGCCAGCGTATCACCGATACCGTTGTGCGTTTGCCAGCCAATCAACAAGCCCATGACGACGAGCACGATCAGCGCAATCACGCTCTCGAGCAAATCAGCGACGCTCCGGCCGCCGAGCACGGCTGAGGGAGTCATCGGCAGAGAGCGAAAGCGATCAATGATCCCCTTCGACATATCCTCGGTGACGCCAACCGCGGTCGTCATATAGGTCGCGGCGATCGTCTGCGTGAAGATGCCGGCCATCAGATATTCCCGGTAGCTGCCGCCGCCCGGAATCGGAATCGCGCTGCCAAAGACGAAGGCGAAACAGCAAGACGAAGAGAATCGGCTGGATCGTGACATTGATCAGCTTTTCCGGCACCCGCCGGATATGAATGATGTTCCGCCTGGCGATGGTGAGCGTATCGGCGATCAACCAGCGAATGCCGCTGCCGGTTGGAATTGTGGCGTCGAGCGTTGGGAATGGTTGGGTCGCCATCAAGCAGCCTCCTCGCTGCGGCGGGCGCCGGCGAGCGCCCGCTCCGGTGCTGTGCCTGCCTCGTCTGTGTCGTCTGTCTCTCCGGTGAGATTCAGGAAGACCTCATCGAGCGTTGGCCGCCGCAGGGCCAGATCGTCGACGGCAATCGATTCCTGATCGAATGAGCGGATGATTGAGGAAAGGACGGAAATACCATTCTCGGTTGGAGCCACGATGCGCCGGGTGTCAACGTCGACCTTCGGCTCGCCATCAGTGGCCCAACGTAGAATGGCGACCGCTTCGTCGAGACGACCGGCGTCACTGATCGTGACATCGATCTGCTCGCCGCCAACGGTCGACTTCAATTCGGTCGGGGTGCCTGAGGCAATGACCCGGCCATGATCGATCACGACGATGTGATCAGCGAGGAGATCAGCCTCCTCCAGATATTGCGTGGTGAGCAGGAGCGTTGTGCCTCCTGCGACGAGGGCCCGAATCGCATCCCACATCGTGGCGCGGCTGCGCGGATCAAGCCCGGTGGTTGGTTCATCGAGAAAAAGCACGGGTGGGGCCGCCACCAGACTGGCGGCGAGATCGAGCCGGCGGCGCATGCCGCCGGAATAGGTTTTCGCCATCCGGTCGGCGGCGTCGTCGAGATCGAATCGCACCAGCAGATCGTCTGCGCGTTTGCGCGCTTCCTTTACGGGAAGATGGTAGAGCCGTCCAACCATCTCAAGATTCGCCCGCCCGGTGAGCAGCTCATCGACCGCTGCATATTGACCGGCCAGACCGATGCGGCGTCGCACCTCATCCGGCTGCTTCAGCACATCGAATCCCGCGATCCGGGCCGAGCCGCCATCAGGTTTGAGCAGGGTGGTCAAGATACGGACGGCAGTGGTTTTGCCGGCCCCGTTTGGGCCAAGCAGTCCACAGACGGTTCCGCGCGGAACAACGAGATCAACGCCTTTGAGCGCCTCTGTCTCGCCAAAGCGCTTGATGAGTCCCTCGGCGAAGACCGCGATGTCGGCCTCACTCTGGAACGCGCGATTGTCGAGGGGTATCGTCATTGAAGCAGCCTCGCTTTTGCCATTGGCCGAACGCTCCATCGCATCCGGTAGCAGGCGTACACCGTACGTCATCTAGTACAGCGTACCATTGACGTACGGTGTACTATGATCGTACATGACTGACTTGTCAAGAGGTCACCGTTGAGCCATTTATTTGGGGAGTAGCTATGGGCCGGTCACGCACCGACCGATCGGATACAGAAGGACCCTGGTGGAGCCGGGGCCAGTATGAGGAACGCTGGGGTGGGCACGGTCATCGCCATCACCGCCGCGATGCCCCGCAGGCGCTCAATCGGGAGCAGATCGTGCGCGCGGCGATCGCGATCGCCGACGCCTTCGGCTCGGACGCCATCTCGATGCGCAAGATTGCGGCAAAGCTTGGCGCGGGCGCGATGTCGCTCTACTGGCATGTGGAAAACAAAGAAGAATTGCTCGAAATGATGATCGATCAGGCATTCGCCGAGATGGATTTGCCGGAAGATACGCCCAATGAATGGCAGACGCGCTTGCGCATCATCGCCATTGAAACCCGCAAGGTCTTCAAGCGCCATCCCTGGATTGCGTCGGTCGGTCCGCTGAGCATCACCTTTGGTCCCGGATTTTTACGCCATGCCGAGTTTTCCTTCTCCGGATTTGAGGGAACCGAAATCAGTGGAGAGCAGCGCGCGGAGATTGTATCGCTGGTCGACGTCTTCGCGATGGGATTCGTCACCCGTGAGTGGCGCGTTGGCGAGGAGCATCAGGAAGCGCGCAAAAGAGATGGATCCTGGCGTGATTACGTCGCACCCTACTTTGCCCAGTTCGAAGCGGAAGGACTCTATCCCACCCTCGTCAACCTCTTCAAATCAGGTGCCGGAATGCCGGAGGGCGATCAGCTCGACCGCAGCTTCCTCTTCGGCCTCGACTGCCTGCTCAGCGGCATCGCCGCCAATCTCGATCAGACGCCGACGAGTTGTGAGAAGTGAGTTGTGAGGACGGTGGCTCGGTTGCGATTGCCGGGGGCTGAAGCACCCGGCTGACGGCGCGGACTGCGCCCCAACCCCTCTCCCGCGCCGGGAGAGGGGAGCCGAAGCCATCGTCGTCCGCGCCCGAGGCGGGAGAGGGTGGCGCTTCAGCGCCGGGTGAGGGCCGTCGCAATCGCCACCGCCCGTTCCGCCACCGCTCGGAACGCATCACGCAATTCTTCCGGCTGGCGGATATTGATCGCGCAATTGAGCGGCATCAGCAGCAGGGCCATATGCTCGAGATCGGTCGTGGTCGAGCGCAGCACCGTTCCGCCGTTTTCCTCGCTGAGGAGTGCGATCGCTCGCGGCAGGCGTGATTCAACTTCATCGACCGGCAGATCGAGCCAGACCTCGATCTGCCAGGGCGCTTCCGCCATGGCGATCCGCTGGTAAACGAACGAGCGCAGATCGAAATTAGCCGGACGCTCGAACTGATCTTGCAGCGTCTCCGCTTCACCGATCCTGTCCACCCGAAACAGCCGGAAATCATCCCGCAGCAGGCAGTAGGCGGCGAGAAACCAGCGCCCTTCGTATTGCATCAACCCGAGCGGTTCAACGGTGCGCTGGGTCTGCTCGCCGGAATCGGAGCGGTAGTTCATGCGCACGCATCTGAGCGCGTTGATGGCGGTGGCGAGCTTGAGCAGGAGGGTCATATCGGCGCCTTTGACGACGCGCGGCGGCTCCAGCAGCAGCGTATCGCGCACGGCATCGATCCGCTCGTTCACCACCAGCGGCAGCACCCGGTTCAGCTTCGTCCGCGCCCCGACCGCCGCCGGAGCAACTTCGCAGAGGCCAAGATGCGTCAGCGCATCCAGCCCGAGCGCCACCGCGAACGCCTCTTCCGTGCCGAGCATCAGCGGCGGCATGCGGAACCCGGGTGCAAGCCGGTAGGCGCCGCCCGGACCGCGCGTCGATTCGACCGGCACGCCCAGATCCTGCAGGCGCATCACGTAGCGCTGCACCGTGCGCACGCTTACCTCAAGCTCGTCCGCCAGCTCCTGACCGGAAACGCGCTCGCGAGATTGCAGCAGTTCGAGCACCGTCAGCACGCGCATCGATGGGTCATACATGATCGCCACGATAGCACAAGAAGACGACACATCCTGACGGGAATAGGGCGTAAGCTGGAAGCAGAGCAGTGCTCTTATGATCCGGCGATTACGGTCGGATTCGCTGCCGGAACCTTCGTGCGGTCTGCTGCCTGCAGCCTGCTTCGTCCAGAGGAATAACGATGTCCCAACTGCAAACAACTCCGGCGATCGAAACCCTGACCGGCGAGGGAAGCGTGCCCGCGACGTATCGCCACTACGACAAAGAAATCACCCCGGCTGAAGGCATCGATCTCGGCGTCACCTATCTCAAGTGGTACGACATCGCCCTCGCCGACGCGCCGATCAACCCTGATCTGCAAGAGGAAGCCCGCGCCTTTTTGCAGGCTGAAGCGAAACGAGGCGCGCTCAATCTCGATGACGAGCTTGGCTTCGTTATCCTCCACCGCTGCGGCGAATCGTTTTACTTCCTGTGCGTCAACACCTGGCGAAACAACAACGAACTCTGGGAAACGGTCTACTACGCCGACGAATCCGTCGGCCCCGGCTTCCACTTCTTCGAACGCCCCAAAACCCACCTCGGCACCTTCTGCGTCTGGGAGCTCGGCGCCGTCTGGCACGAACAAGGCGCCTACAAACGCTTCCTCTACACCAACCGCGACGATGAGGCATTGCAGTCGTATCTTGAGGATCAGTATTCGGGGCACGGTGTAGCTTGGCTGGCGAATGGGTCGAACGGGATCGAACCGGTATTTACCGTGCCCGGGGTTGAAACCCCAGGCTCACGAGCCGAAGCCTCTACGAGGCTGAACTGGGTCACCCACCAAATTGCTTTATCAACTCCAGGCATCACCACCAGCCCTGGAAGGGCTTCGTCCGGTCACTAGGTCCCGGCACTTCCAGTGCCGGGTTACGCACGCCGAACGCGCAGCCCATCAGGGCTTTCGGGTGTCAGCAGGGTGCTTCAGCTGCCGGCAATGGCGATGGCCGTTCGGCTATGCTTGCTCAACTCTCAACTCTCCGCTTCGGTCATTGCGTTTTCTGAAGTTAAGAACAATATGCTGTGACGCCACCGCACCATGCCGCGCTCGTTCGTCGTCTAAACTCTGCAGATATGGCTGATGCGGTTGATGAACGGTCGCCCGGCCCGAACGTGTCGTCTCAATCAATTCCAGCGGATACATGTTCCACTCGCAGACGCGACGTCCGGCTGGTCTGCCCTTTTTGTGTCTCTGAGGTGCTTTGATGGCTACTCCGTCCACCGTTCGCGCCTGCTTGATCACCAATCCAAACTCCGGCCGCGGAGGGATCGATCTCTCCGCCGTCTTGCCTTTGCTCAAATCTCATGGCTGGGATGTGGAGGTTTGCGCGACCGAGCATGCCGGTCACGCCACTGAGCTCGCCGCTGATGCGGTGAAGGAGGGGGTTGACGTTGTGATCGCGTGCGGTGGCGACGGGACGCTTGGCGAGACTGTTGACGGGGTGATCGGCAGTGACGTGGCCGTCGGGGTATTGCCGGGAGGCACCGCCAATTTATGGTCACGCGAAGTCGGCATTTCCAGCGACCTGCACCGCGCAACGCTGCAACTGATCGGCGCGCAGCGGCGGCGTATCGATGTTGGCCTCGTCACGATCAACGACCAGAAGGAGCAGCACTTTCTGCTGATGGCGGGCCTGGGAATCGATGGCGCCGTTGTGGCGGGATTGAGCGATCGCCTCAAGGAGCGGTTTGGCATGCTGGCGTATGCGCCGGCAATTTTCAATGCGGTACGCCATGCCGCGCGTATCCCGATGTCGATTGATCTCGACGGAGTGGCATGGGACGGGGATGTCGTTCAACTGATTGTCGGCAATACCCGGCGTTATGCCAGCGTGACGATGGTCACCCCGGGCGCGTTTGTTGACGATGGTAGGCTCGACGTGTGCGTGCTGACGCCCACCGGCATTCGCTCGATCGCCCGTCAGCTTTTCAGCCTCCTGGTGCGCCGCCGTCCGGATCCCCAGAGTTCATATTCTGACCGGGCTGGCAGTTTGACTGTTCGCACCACCAGAATAGCGCCGCTTCAACTGGATGGCAGTCCTGTCAAGCAGGATGAGGCGCCGTGGGAGCAGACGGCGCCCGCTACGTCTTTTCGGTGCTGGCGCAATCGGTGACGATGTTGGTGCCGCGCGCGTACAACGGCGACCTGTTTCAGACAGGCGTTGTCGCCAAGGTCTCCGCCGCCGCATCAAGCGAGCACGCTGACGACCTGGAATCGGAAGATCAATTCAAACTGCAGGTGGTTGCGGTCGGTATCGACTCTATCAACGCGGCCTCCGTCGCTGATGGCCGCGTGATCACGGTGCGATGGACCGATACGACAACGGCGGGAGATGCGTCGGGACAGCACGTTGAGCTCCCCACATTCCTGGCTTCCCTGAGCGAAGACGCCATCATCCGCGTCGACGGGGAGGAGCAACCCGACAACCAGACAATCATCGCCCGGAGCATCACTCGCGAACCTGCAGCAGAGGCCGTAGGGTAAATCCGGCTGTTGGCACAGTCCCGCTTGTCCGAGGATTTATTTCTCCGATGCAAAACCGGCTGAAAATCTCCGTCAGCACCGCGTCATCGATGGCCTCGCCGGTGACCTCGCCGATCGCGCGGAGGGCGGCGCGGACATCGATCGCCAGCAGGTCGAGTGGAGTGCCGAATGCGCGTGCTTCGATCGCCTGGCGGATGTGAGCGAGAGCCCGTTCGAGCGCGGCGCGCTGGCGAGCGGTCACCAGCGATGGAGCGGCGTTTCGCGTCGCCTCGCCGGTGATGACGCGGCTGAGCGCGGCTTCAAGCTCGCCGATCCCTTCGCCGGTTCGGGACGAAATCCGCACTATCGACGCCCCCGGCACTCTCGACACGACATATCCCTGGTCAATCTGGACAGGCAGGTCGGCTTTGCTCAGGGCGATCACGATCGGCGGATCCACATCCAGTCCATGATCGGGGAGGCGTTCGGCGACCATCTCGGCGACGGCGAGATCGTCTTCATCCGGCGCGGTTGAGCCGTCGAGCACCAGGATGATGGCGGCCGCTGAGGTGAGGGCGTCGCGGCTGCGGGCGATGCCGAGCTGTTCCACGATATCGGCGGTTTCGGCGATGCCGGCGGTGTCGAGCAGTGTCACCGGGATGCCGCCGATCGAGGCGGTTTCGGCGATCACATCGCGGGTCGTTCCGGCGATCGGGGTGACGATCGCCCGGTCGACCCGGAGCAACGCGTTGAGCAGGCTGCTCTTGCCGACATTCGGTTTCCCGACCAGCGCCACGCGCGCGCCATCGCGATAGAGCATGCCCGCCGTTGCTCCGGCCACGATCTGCGCCAGCGCCTGCTCGGCGGTTTCGAGATTGCCATCGAGATCGATCGTGGGGATTTCGTCTTCGGGGAAATCGGCGGCAGCGTCGAGATAGGCGAGCAGGCTGATCACCGCCGCTCGCGCCGGAGCGATGCGCCCCGCCAGCGAGCCGCCCAGATCGTCGACGGCGATTTTCAGCCCTTCGCCGGTGCGGGCGGTGATCACCTGCAACACTGCTTCGGCCTGGGTCAGATCGAGACGCCCATTGAGAAAGGCCCGCAGGGTGAACTCGCCCGGTTCCGCCTGCCGCGCTCCCGCCGCCAGCACGACGCGCAGCGTTTCCTGCATCGGCACCGGCCCGCCGTGACACGAAATCTCGACCGTATCTTCTTTAGTGAAGGTGCGCGGCGCGGCCATCCAGGCAAGCAGCACGTCATCGATCGTCGCTCCACTTCCTGGATCGACGATCGTGCCGTGCATCAACCGGTGCGAGCGCTGCGGCGTCAGCTTCGGAGCGCGCCCATTCGCCAACCGGAAAAGTTTCCCGGCAATCTCCGGCGCATCCGCCCCGCTGATCCGGATCACGCCGATCCCGCCCTCACCGGGCGGCGTCGCGATCGCGGCAATGGTTCCTGAGTCAAGCATGGACGAGTTAAGAGTAGAGAGTTAAGAGTAGAGAGAAAAACTCGTACGATGGAACAAACATCTCTTCACTCTCCACTCTTAACTCTCTACTAGCTACCGTCGCCGCTCTTCCGCATGCTTCGCGAATTCCTCGACTTCGCTAAGCGTTGGGATGCCGCTCGGGCCGATTTCGCGCAGGCTCAATGCAGCGACGGCGTTGGCGAAGCGGGCCGCATTGACGGCGGAGACGGTGCGATCGGTGGCCTTGATGAAAAAGGCGGTGGCGAAGACATCGCCGGCGCCGGTCAGATCTTTGGCGTCGACCTTGAGGCCAGGCAATTCGGCGTGGCTGCCGGCGTAGATGACGCGCGAGCCATATTCGCCTCGCGTGATTACCGCCAATCGCCGCGAGCCGACATGATCGACGGTATCGCGCGACAGACTGATCTCTTCTTCACTGACGATAACGCCATCGATCCGGCTCAAGAGTCCGGGCGCGAGGCGCAGATGCGTGAGTTTGACCTTGCCGCCGGAGCGAGGCCATTCCCGCATCCATCCCTGCGGGGTGACGCCAAGAAATTCCGGGGTCAATGACCCGGTTTGACGCATGTCGATTTCCTGCGCGATGGGCCCGAGATGCACCACTTTGGCGTTCCGCCAGTGCGGCGGCAATCCACGCAGATCGATCTCACCCGCCCAGTGGGGAACCATTTGCTCGCGGCGTCCCGCCCGGTATTCGTTGACGAATACCGTCGGCCGCTCCGCTTCCTGCACGATCAGGTTCAACTTGCCCGCATAGGGATCGAGCGAAGGAATCTCGATGCCATCGATCGTGCGGCCATACGCGCCCCTTGTGAGCACGCCGACGCGCCAGCCAAGCTCGGCAGCGGCGAGCGCCGAATAGAGCGCCGTTCCGCCCAGCACCGCCGTTCCATCCGGCAGCAGGTCGGCGCAGATATGCCCGATTACGACATAGTCGGGCGCGCGCTCGCCTTGCAAACCGGAAAAGGTGCGCTCGCGGCGAATCGATTCGCGCGTCGTCACCAGATCGGGACGGCGGCGTGGCCGCCGCACCCGTGGCTTGCGCTCTTCCTGCTCGCTCGAACCGTCGGCTGGCGTTTCTGGTGACGCCGGTGTCTGATCAGAAATAAGACTTCTCCTCTGGAAAACCCTCACTCGACGAAGCAGGCAGCAGGCAGAATGCTCGTACTCCCTTCTCCTGGCATTGAGAGAGGGAAGGCAGGTGAGGGGAGATCTCCTCAACTCACGACGGACAACTCACCACATCGTGCGGCCTGCTGCCTGCGGTCTACGGCCTGCTCGGGCCGGGTGAGGGCACTTAAGCTCTTGGTTGCACCGTGATCCGGCGCATGTTGCCTTCGCCGGTGCTCTCGGTGGTGACGTCGGGATTGCCGCGCAACGTCAGGTGAACGATGCGGCGCTCGTTCGGCGGCATCGGCTCCAGCACGATCGGCCGGCGGCTGCGGCTGACCTGGCGGGCGACCCGCTCGGCCAGACCGACCAGCGCTTCCTCACGGCGAGCGCGATACCCTTCGACATCGATGATTACCCGCGTCCAGGCGCCGATCCGCTTGTTGGCGAGCAAATTGACCATGTACTGCAGCTGGGCGAGATGATCGCCCCGGCGCCCGATCAGGAAGCCGAGATCGCGGCCCATCACGTCAATGAAGATCGTCGGCGGATCTTCTTCGCTCAGCGGCACGGACGACGGATTGTCGATGGCGGTGATATCGGCGAGATAGCCCATCTTGCCCAGGAGTTCGGTGACGATCTCCTTGACGATCAGCTCGTTTTCCGTATCGATCCGGTCGGCGGCGCTGCGTCGCGGCGCGGCTTGCGGCTGAGGCGCCGGCTGATCGGTGCGCGGTGGCGGCACGCCCCGGCTTGACGGGCGGTCACCGGGCGCGCGCCGGGGTCCGGGTTGGCGGCGCGGATCGCCGGATGGCCGGCTGGTTGGCACCGGTTGCGAAGCCATTCCCTTCGCCGTGACGCGAACGAGGGCTTCTTCATCCTCATCCGGTCCGGCATCGGAAAGCACTTCGATGTCGACCTGCGATTCGCTCAGCCCGAGCTGTTCCAACGCCAGACGTACCGCCTCATCGACGGAATAGGCCTGGATTTCGACGCTCGTCATTCGGTTCGAAGCCATAAACGTCGCTCCTTGCCACGGGCCACCCCAGCCCGGCGAGGATGTCAATCGCGGCGAGCCATGGGGCCGCGCCGCGATCGACCGCGTGAAGACGAATTACACCTCTGGTTCGACCGGTTTTTGCTGCGTGGTCTTGATCACCTTTTTCGCCTGCGGCACCGGCGCTGACGCGTCGATGGCCCCCGCCTTGGCTTTCGTTCCCCCGCTGCTTCCGCCGCTCGGTTGGGTATTCGCCTTTGTCGAAGCCTTCTTGATGGGCCGCGGCGCTTTCATTGCCGGTGAGGCCGCCTGTCCCGTTTCTACAACGAGATCATCAGTCGAAGCGGGCGCGGATTTGCCTCCGCTCTTGCCCTTGGCGCTGCCGCTGCTCGTGCCGGCGGAACCGCCTCCCTTGCCACTACTCCCGCCTCCGGATGATTGTTGCCGTTGTTCATCCATTTTCGTGCGAGTGACCTGGGCTTCGTCTGCTTTTCGCTGCATCCATCCCATGATGCCACTACGTTGAGGATTTGCACCATCGCCAGTCACGACAACTACATCATCGAGATTGCGCGGAGCCTTGTAGCCAAGCTGGCGATGCTCCGGCAGTTCCGGCAAGCCGGGAATCCAATCCTTCATCGCGCCCCAGCCGGCGATCAGCCACTGCTGCACGACCGAGTAAACACTTTGCGTCACCCAGTAGATCACCGGACCCGACGCGAACCCCCATCCGAAGACGACGACCATCAACGGCATGAAGTTCATCATCGTGTTCATCATCGCCTGCTGCGGATCGCTCGGCTTTCCTTGACCGGCAGGGCGAGACATGCGTGTTTGAATGAACTGGAAAACGCCCGCCATGATCGGCAGGATGTGATACGGGTCGGCCGTGGCCAGATTGGGCAGCCAGAGGAAGCTATCCCCCCAATAATGGGAGGCGCTGATCGCGGCGCTTCCATTGGATAGATGAAGAATCGAGCGATAGACGCCGAAGAAGATCGGAATCTGGATGACCATCGGCAAACAGCCGGCCAGCGGATTGACCTGATACTGCTGGTAGAGCGCCATCGTCTCTTGCGAGATCTTCTGGCGATCCTTGCCATATTTCTTCTGGAGCTCTTTGATCTTCGGCTGCAACTCCTGCATCGACTTGCTCGAACGGACCGAGCGAATCGTGAGGGGGAGCAGCAGCGTCTTCACGATGATCGTGAAGACGATGACGGCGAGGCCGCCACTATGGAACGTGACCGCCAGGAAGTTGAGCACGCGCTCAAGAAATTCGACGTAGCGGTTCCAGATGGGAATTGATGGGATCGCCGCGAGATTGAGCGTGATCATATTCAAAAGCTGCGAAAGCACTCTACGGGCCTCCTAGCGCCGTGACCCTCGGCCCGACGTGCCAAAGACAAGTCTGTATGACGAATTTCTGCCCACTGCCACTGCTGACAGTGACTTGAGGACACTGGCTGCGAACGGAACAACCCACTCAGCGAGCCTTCACCGGTCTCGCTGCTCCAGATCGGGAACGGGATCGTACCCTCCAGGATGAAACGGGCGGCAACGGAGAATGCGGCGAAACGCCATCCAGCCGCCCTTGATGATACCGTACTTGGCGATTGCCTCGTAGCCATATTCGGAACACGTCGGCAAAAACCGGCATGAAGACGGTAAGAGCGGGGAGATGACGATCTGGTATCCGCGAATAAGAAGAAGGGCTACTTTGCGCATCGCGGGCTCCGGTGGCGTGGAGGAGAGACCTAAGCCAGGGGGTGATCGGTCGTTTGGGCGGGTGAGCTGGCCCCTTCCGGCGTCGCTTCATCCGCTGCCAACGAGGCAAGTGCTTCGGGTGTCAGGACCCGCGCCCGGATGAGCAATCGTTCGAGCGTGGCGCGAGCCGTGGCGTAGTCGGGCATTTCAGCCGTCGTTCCGCGCACGATCACCACGAAATCGTACCCTTGCGTGAGGAGTGGGTTGAGATGGCGGATCGCCTCACGGCAAAGCCGCTTGAGCCGATTGCGGGCGACCGCATTGCCGACCCGTTTGCCGGCGACGAAAGCATACCGATTTTGGACGGGGTCGAGCGTGTTGCGGAGCACACGAATAACGATCGGCCCCTCCGCCTGCGCTTTACCGCGCGAGCGAGTTTGCCGAACGTCGAATTCATGTCGTAAGCGCAGATCGCGGGAAACCATGACGGAGTGGAGAGTGGTCAGTTGAGCGTAGAGAGTAAGCGTCGTCCTGACAACTCCCCACTCTTAACTGACCACTCGTCCCCTACTTATTCTGCGTAAATTTCTTCTCGTCCGAAACGGTCAGCTTCCAGCGGCCCTTGCGGCGACGCGCGGCGACAACGGCGCGGCCATTGGCGGTATGCATACGTTTAAGGAAGCCGTGCTCCCGCTTGCGCGGAATGCGCTTCGGTTGATAGGTTCGTTTGCCCATGATTTGATCCCCAGCTCCTCGAGCGTCCGATCACGCACGCCACCATGCCGGGGGCGGCAACCGCGCGTCCACGCTGTGGTGGATAACACAAAAGTGCCGCTGCGCTGCCGCGCAACGGCCAAAGGATTATAGGTTCGCCGATGCCGGGGTGTCAATGCATCGAAGATCCACTGCTATACCAGATGCTTGTAAGATGACGTCATCAACGCGTGTCGTACAGAGCCCGAAAAATGGACGTTATCTTGACGAAAGACCAAGGATCGTCACACCGCGATGTCCTGGATGATGGAAGAGATATGACGCAACCGGTGCATGAAATTTGGGATCTATGGTTTCCTGATGCGGCGGCGCAAGGCCTGTCCTTCGCTCGCGGACGGCTCCTGGCCACCGAGCGATTGCTGGTGCATGCCGCTCCCGAGATTCTCTCCATCGACGTGCGTTCAGATGACGGCGAGCTCCTTGCCCGCGCAGAGCGCCTGATGCGCACAGGCGACTATCCTATTTCGCGGCTGACTCGCGAGGGTGACCGCATTTTGCGCGAGGATTGCTGGCCAGACCAGAACGATATTGGGCTGCCGGTGATCCTGCCGGGTGGAGAAGTAGGCATTCTGCGGTCTTGGTGGAATGCTGAAGACGAATCAGAGTGGCGTTGGAGCGTTGAGCTTTACAACCATCGCTAGAAAACGTGAACACGTGGCGCGCCGTGATAAAACGAGCTCCTTTATCAGCAATGTGAATGATGCGTTCCCTGATCGCCTTCTTCACTTTGGTGCTCGGGCAAGACACTGACTGTATTAACTGCTGCGGGGTCGCGCGCGTTATTTTCCTGGCATGCTGCGAGCGGCATACTGACCTCATCAGCGAAACCAGATTCACGTGCCGGCTAAGTGGCTGCACGGTCGCGTCGATTCCGGCGCTGTCCTGGTCAGTCTCCTCCATATAGAGACGAGCCCAGGCAATGAGGTCATGGCTGATCCCCGTGATGACCACCCCGCTCATATCGAGCGTCGATTCATCGCCGCGATGTCCAGTCCAGATCCATTCAGACCAGACAACATCCCCTTCGGCCACGACACGCAGGAGTTCGGCCTGGAAATCCGGCACGCCGGCGAAGAAGGCGGCCCAATTGGTGCGGACCTGCTCATTGCCGATGAAGGTCCGGTTCGGGTGAACGGGCTGCTCGCTCCGATAGGCAGGATCGAAGCAGGCGACGAATGCATCGAGATCGTGATTGTTCATCGCCTGGTGCAGTCGGGTGATAACCGACGTTGGGCTTGATGCCATCTGGTCCTCCGAGCGCTGGAACTTGGAACATCCGGTGAACTCATTATCCGACCGGTGTCAATGTCAGGGCCTTCCGTTTGATCACTACGTCGCTGAATGAATGGATACGGATATACGGATGACCAATTTACGGGCAACGCGTTCCAGATTATTGCCAAGCAATTTCCGAGATTGGCCGGTTCCAATACAGCTAAACCGATGAGCAGGGGAATAGCGGCGCGGCTCCGACAGGGCTGAAACAGATCTCGATTTGCGAGATCGATGGAGACTCGAAGCGCTGCTGGTGCACGAACTGACAGAATTACCGATCGACCTGCCAATCTCCCTTGCATACGTCGCGAAACGGCCCGAGAGAATAATTCTCGGGTCGTTTATCGTTGCTGGAGGTGATGGAGGAATTTCCCGAAAGCTGTGAGGGGACAATGACAACCAATCGCGTTCCAACGATTTTCGTCGGAGGGCTGGCGCATGAGACGCATTCGTTTTCGAATGCGCGGACGCCGATCCCGGCGTTTGAGGCCTACGAGTGGGCTGATGCGGACCGGTTGATCGAAACGTATCGCGGCACGAAAACGTCGGTCGGTGGGGTGATCGATGGCGCGGATCAAGCAAATCTTGCGATCAAGCCAGGGTTTTATGCCTTCGCCATACCATCCGGACCGGTGCCGAACGCCGATTACCAGGCGATGGTCGATCGGCTGATCGCCAGTCTCGAAGCGGTGAATCACGAAATGGCGCTCGACGGCGCGATCATCGTCTGCCACGGCGCGATGGTGGCGGAGGGGATCGACGACGTCGAAGCGGACATCGCCGAGCGGGTGCGCTCGGTCATCGGCGACATCCCGCTGGTGATGACGCTTGATTTCCACGCCAATATCTCCGCCCGGCTGGCGAAGGCGACGACGCTGCTGCTCGGTTACGACACCTACCCGCACATCGATATCTACGAGCGCGGCGTCGAAGCGGCAATCCTGCTGCGGCGCTTGCTCGACTACCGGCGAATCGGTGACGACCGCCTTCGCATCAGTTCCGGTGCTCTCCGTGCCGCAACGCCAGGGCACCGACGACGAGCCGATGCGTCGCGCTGATGGCGCGTGCCCATGAAATGGAGCGCGATCCGCGCGTGCTGGCGGTGACGGTCGCCGGCGGATTTTGCTACAGCGATGTGCCGCGCGCCGGGATGACCGCTGTCGTCTCCACGATCGACGATCCCGATCTGGCGAAGCAGCTTGCCACCGAATTGCGTGATGCGATCTGGACGCAGCGTGCGAAATTCGTCCAGAAGAACGTGCCGGTCGCCGACGCGGTCCGGCAGGCGCGGCTCAACGAAACGCGGCAAACCGGCCATGCTGGTCGATGTCGCCGACAACATCGGCGGTGGCTCTCCCGGCGATGGCACGGCGATTCTGGCCGAGCTGATCGCGCAGCAGGCGACCGGCGTGGCGATCGCCATCGCCGATCCCGAGGCGGTCGCGCTCGCCTTCGCAGCCGGGGTCAACGGCCATTTCTCCGGCCTCGTCGGCGGCAAAACGGACAATCTGCATGGCGAGCCGGTTCAGGTCGAAGGACGCGTTCGGCTGCTTTCCGATGGGCAGTTCGTCTATCGCGGCTCGTACATGACGGGACTCGTCCGGGAGATGGGCCGCTCCGCCGTGATCGATGTTGGCGGCAATCACCTGCTGCTCAACGAGCTGAAGACGATGCCGTTCGATGCCGAGCAACTCCGCTCAGTTGGCATCTCGCCCGAATATTGCCGGGCGATCGTCGTCAAATCCGCCACCGCCTGGCGCGCCGCCTACGGCGACATGGCGGGCCCGGTGATGCTCGTCGATACCCCTGGCATCTGCACAGTCGATCTGGCCAGCCTGCCCTACGAAAACCTCACCCGCCCGATCTATCCACTCGATCCCGAATCGGGCATCACGCTTCCCGAGGTGGAGCTGAGCTAAGGCAGGCAGCAGACCGCAGGCAGAGACGTAGCCGTAATCGGTAAGCGTGGAGAGACCTGGGCGTTGCCGTGCTCAGTCCAGTGCACGACGGCCCTCACCCCTAACCCCTCTCCCGCGCCGGGAGAGGGGAGCACGTAGCTGTCGTGTGTCGTCGTACCCTCGCCCGAATCGGGAGAGGGTGGCCCTTTAGGGCCGGGTGAGGGCAGTAGTCCGCAGGACTTGTCGCGTGTCGGCCGGGTGCTTCAGCTCCCGGCAATGGGCACGACCGTTCGACTATTCTTTCTCACTTCTCACTTCTCACAACTCACTTCTCACTTCTCGCCCTTGACCTTCCCCCAGGGGCAAGCTCTACCGTAAGCGCAACCGGATGATGGAGTCCGGTTGGAGGTGGCGATGATGAACCTGGATCGATGTCCGGTCGCGATTCGTGCCCGCAATGCCACGCTGGCGGATCCCCAGCTGAGCATCGGGGTCTTTTCGCGCAGATCGCTCCTGTCGCCGAAAGCGCTTCGCCTGTATGACCGGCTCGGGCTGCTTTCTCCCGCGCAGGTGGGGGAGGAGAACGGCTATCGCATGTATCGCGAAAGCCAGCTCGAAACCGCCCGGTTGATCGCCATGCTGCGGCATGTCGATATGCCGCTGGCGACCGTGGCAATCGTGATCGCCGCTCCCGAATCAGAACGCGCCGATGTTGTCGCGCGCTACTGGGACGAGGTCGAGCGCCGCCACGCCGGCATGCGCGAACTGGTGAAGCACCTCCAGCTCAAGCTCAATGGAAAGGAAGCGAGCTACGCCATGTTTGAAATTCAGCAACGCGATGTCCCCGAGCAAACGGTGCTCACCGAGCAGCGACACCTCACGGTGAGCGGATTGCCGCAATGGATCGGCGAGGCGGGGAGCCGGTTGATCAAGACCGCAGATACGATCGGCGGGGGAACCGGGCCGATGCTCGTGATCTATCACGGCGAAGTGAATGAAGATAGCGATGGCCCGGTCGAAGTCTGCATCCCGGTAAACCCGACGCCGGAGCAGGCCGCCCAGGTTGCGACCCGGATCGAGCCGGCGCACCGGGAGGCCTACACCCGCATCAAGAAATCACAGGTTGAATTCCCGCAGATTCTCTCCGCCTACGAAGCCGTCGAGCAGTGGATCCACGCCAACGGGGAGGAGATGAGCGCCCCGCCGCGCGAGGTCTACTTCGCCGATTTCATGGCTGCCGGCCCCGACGACGAGGTCTGCGATATCGCCTTCCCGGTCGTCTAGGCAGGCGCAGCCCCTCGCCTCTCTTCCAAAACCCCGGGAGAGCGGCGGGGAAACGCCGATTCTCTGCTAAGCTCCTTCGGAGTATTCTGGATTTCCCCGGATAACTGATTCCTGAAGGAGCACTTTGGTGCCGGCGATTACTGTTCCGCTTGATCCTGCTCCGGATGCTCAATCAAAACGGCGCTCGGGGTGGCGGATGTTCTTGATCGCAGTTGGCGTGCTCGCCGGCATAACGTTGCTTTACGTGGGCGTCGCCTCCTGGATGGCATCGTCGCTGGTCGGGAACATCACTGAAGAAGTGCAAAAGGCAATCGCCAAGGATACGTCTGCTCCTCCGACTGATCCGCTTGAACCTGGCTACCGGGGCGATCCCGGTCAGGCATTCGGCTACGCGTTTGAAGACGTGATGATTCAGACTCCGCTTGGCGATGCGCCCGCCTGGTTCGTGCCGGGGAAGCTGTCCACCTGGGCCATCTCCGTGCATGGCATCGGCGGCCATCGTGAAGGTGGGTATGACCATCTTTCAGTGCTGCAACCGGCCGGCGTGCCAACCCTGCTGATCACCTATCGTAACGATGAGGAAGCGCCCGCCGATCCGTCAGGCATGTACGGATTCGGCCTGACGGAGTGGCCTGATCTCGAAGCGGCTGTCGATTATGCACTCGCACACGGGGCAACCGGCGTCATCCTCGCTGGCGAGTCCATGGGCGGCGCCATCATCGGGCAGTTCATGAAGAACTCGGACCAGGCCGATCGCGTGGTGGCGCTCGTTCTTGATTGTCCCGCCCTCGATATGCACGTCATCGCCGAAGGCGCAATGGAGCGGGCGCGCTTGCCGCTGCCAAAAGCGGTCGCGTCGCTTGGTCTCTGGATCGCCGACCAGCGCTTTGACATACCGTTAGGCACGGCACGCTCGATGGATGTCATTGCCGCCTGGGAAGGTCCACTCTTTCTCGCGCATGGTGACACCGATTCCATCGTGCCGATCGCAACCAGCGACGATCTGGTGACGGCTCGCTTTGCGCCGACGGTGTTCCTGCGAACTCATGCTCAGCACATTGGCTCCTGGGCCGAAAATCCTGAACGCTACCGCGAGTGGCTCAGCGCCTTTCTCACGACGGTGCTGCCCGCTTCCTGATCGAACATCCTGGCAGGAACCGCGTTTTGTGAAGAGCAGGGTCCCAAGAGGGTCGAATTGCTCTTCCATAAAAACGCTGGTCACGATCTTGCGCATCTCGATCAGCTAGCGCGCGATCGCGCCAGAATGCATGGGCCGAATCCGTTCAACGGAGAAAGGACGCTCATCGATGACACAACGAACGCCTAGCCGCACCGATCTGCTGGCCCGGCTCGACTTCGAAGAGGTTGAGTGGAAAACGATGCTTTCCGAATTTGGAACTGACCGGATGGAAATTCCGGGCGTTACCGATGATTGGACATTTAAGGATGTCGCCGCGCATCTCAATGGCTGGCGGCAGCCCTACGTCGCCAGCTTTCTGGCGGTGCTCAATCACCAGCCAACTCCGGATTTGAACTGGCCAATCGAGATCGGCCCGGGCCTGGACGAGCCGGACGACAAGGTGCAGATGCTCAATGACTGGTTCTACGAGCAGAACCATGAGCGCCCGCTCGACGACATTCTCGCGGAATCGCAACAGCAGTGGGACGATCTGCACACCGCCGTCAAGGAACTCCCCGACGCCGCGCTCTACGACCGGGACATCTTCCCGAGGCTCGGCGGCGATTCGCTTGCGGACGCGATCACCAAGGGCGGTCTCTTCAACCATTTCCACGAAGAGCACGAGTCAATCCTCCGCGCCTGGCTGACGAAGGAACAGCCAGAAGACGAGGGGATCAAGTAAGCGAGCGGGCAGTAGACCGCAGGCAGCAGGCCGTGATAGGAGCGAAAAATCCCGCTGTATCCGCACATTTTGTCGTGACCGACCTCGCGTCGACCATCTTCGTTGGAAACCAGTCTGGCGTGTGATCACCCTGGCCGATACAAGGTCGGCCACTACGGGTTGGTGGTCATTACAATCGGGATGAAGGCGTTCACTCCCTACATCCCTAACCCGTCATCTGACGTAAACTCAAGGGAACGCACGGCAGTCGCACACGCAATTGGCGAGTTGCCGTTCGAGAGGAGTTTCAGGTGCACCGGAAAGTGATTGTGATTCCCGGGCGGAGCGTCAAAAACTACGATTTGCTCACCCCGGACGGAAAACGACAGCGCGTCATCGTGACGGAACAGGTTTCGCCGACCCCGCCGGAGCCGCGCCGTCGCCTACCCGAAAAATTGCCGAGCGGGCAGCCGAATTTCATTCCCCGAACCCCCAACCCCTTTGTTGACGTCGACGGCAATAACTAGCAGTTAGAAGATCGTCGGAAGCGCCAGCACGCTCGCAACTGAGAGCGCAATACCCTCCGCGTGCAACGCCCAGATCGCAATCCCGGCCCAGCGGGCTTTGATATCGAGCACATCGTCGTTGTAATCCACCGACGCCAATAGCTCATCGGCGATCCAGCGCTCGAACGACGCGGGATCGTTGGCGTTCTCATAGGCATTGCGCAGATCGGCGGTATTCGGACGCCGGTCAAGCTGCTCTCCCACCGATGACTTGAGCGACGCGAACAGCAGCACGATATAGGCGATCAGCGACACTACCAGAAACCCGATCACCCACTTCCCGAGCAATGCCCCGCTGATGGTGAGCAAGCCAAAGGCCAGCGGCAGCACCGTGCTGCCCACCCCAAGCGCGGTGGCGACGCGCGAATCGAGCACATCGCTCGTGCTGATCTGCACATCGAGCAATTCTTTCGCCGTGCGCGCATAGATCGCCGCATACGGTCCTTCGTCGTCATCATCTTCAGCAGGCGGCGTCGCCACCCGGTCAGCGGGTTCGATCTGCACGACCGGCTGCACCCGCTTGAGCAACGACTCGAATCGCGACGGCATACAAACCTCATCATCAGCCAACGATCTGCGCTCGAACCCTCGTAGCTTACGTGTATCCCTCTGCTGACGTGAATCACCGGTTTGAACATTGATCATTATGGAAATCACAAGCGAAACCGAATCAATGTTATGTGCGTTTCTAAACTATCCAGAGGCGCCGTGCTGGCCATGTATTCGCTTGATGGAGAGCGAAAACGAGCAACGAAGTGCTCAATGGCCGTGGCATTCGCCAGGAGGAGGAGTAGACGTGGCACGTTCAGACAGACCAGTTCGTCTCATCGCTGGATTGCTGCTGGCGCTTGCTGTTGATCGCGGTATGGTCAGCCGGGGCATCTGCCCAGGAGGAGGGAGGCTCGATTACGATCAATGTCAGGGAATGCCCGGCGGGATACTCCGGAACCGACCACGGCACTGATTGCATCACTCCCGTCGCTGGTATTGATTTCAATGCCAGTGCCATGAAGCTCGATTATTCCGTCGATGGGGTAACAGATGGGGATGGCTCGGTCACCCTGCCGTTGCCGGCTGATAACAGCATCGATTCGCCGATCACCGTCACCTCGGTTCCTGCAGTGAATGTGCCGGGCGGCAGCGGGCCGCCATTCATCTTCGGTTGCACGAAGAACGACGGCGAAGCGGTTGATGCTTCGTATTCACAGGTGCAAACTGATCCAGGTGGAGATGCCTACATGGTGTCAGTCCCGGCTGCGAATGGTGATGTCATCTTCTGCGACTGGTATCTCCTCTCCGCCGATTCCGGCGCTGAGACGCCACCGGTCGTCGAATTGCCAAACACCGGCAGCGGCATCGGCTTCGAGCAATCGTCGCTCAACCAGAGCTTCGTGCTGACCTTTCTCGCGCTGGTCGGTGGGCTCACCGCCGCCTACGCCTCGATCCACGCAATCCGCACGCGCCGCTGATTTCCTTCGCCGCACCCCTCTCCCAATGCTGGGAGAGGGGTGTCCTTTAATTCCGGGTGAGGGTTCTCTTCAGCGCCGATCTCGCCGCGTGATAGCCCGCCATGCCATGCACACCGCCGCCTGGAGGCGTTGAGGAAGAGCAGATGTAGATGCGTCTGTCTGGCGTTGAGTAGGGATCGAGCCGAACGGCGGGACGGGTGAAGAGCTGGCGGATATCCTGCATGCCGCCATTGATGTCCCCGCCGATGTAATTCGGATTGTGGAGCTGGAAATCGGCGGTATTCATCGCCGACCGGGCGATGATGCGCTCGCGGAATCCGGGGGCGAAGCGCTCGATCTGCGCTTCGATCCGGTCGGTCATGTCAACCGTCGATCCGTTCGGCACGTGGCAATACCCCCAAAGCGTTTGCTTTCCTTCGGGAGCACGAGTTGGATCAAACAGACTTTGCTGCGCCAGAAGCACAAAAGGCCGCTCGGGATGCTCGCCATGGGAAACCTGATGTTCGGAGCGCTCGATCTCTTCCAGCGATCCTCCGAGATGAATCGTCGCCGCCTGACCGCATTCCTCCGCTGTCCAGGGAACGGGGCCATCGAGCGCCCAGTCGAGCTTGAAGACTCCGTCGCCATAGCGGAAATGCTTGAGTTGCCGCGTGTAACGCCCTGGTAACGCATCCCCTGCAATCGCAAGCAGTTGGCGGGGAGTGACATCGAGCAGGACGGCTTGTGCGTCAGCCATCGATTCCAGTGAGCTCACCTGCGTGCCGGTTCGAATTTCACCACCGAGGTCTCGAAAATACGCAGCGAGCGCGTTCATGAACTGTTGCGATCCCCCTCGTGCCAGGGGCCAGCCTACGGCATGTCCAAAAAGTCCAAGCATCAGCCCATAGGCCGCTGTGGCGGGACGATCGAGCGCGAGCATCGAGTGGGCTGCCATCCCGGCGAAGAGCCCTCTCGCCTGTGTGCCACGAAAACGCGACCGCGCCAGCGAACTCGCCGATCGAAGTCCGGAAAGACCAAAGCGGCCGAGCGCGAGCGGATGACGAGGAAAGGGCAGCGGACCAAGGAACGCCCGACTAAGAATCTCGAAATCATCGAAAAGAGGTTGCATCAACCGGAAGTACGCCGGGCCATCACTGCCAAGCCGGTGCGCGGTCTGCACGATCGATCGCTCAAGCACCGCCGCCGAGCCATCATCAAAAGGATGCGCTAACACCAACGGTGAATGAATCCATTCCAATCCATACGACGCCAGCGGAAGCGTTTTGAAGAAAGGAGAAGCGAGCGCCAGCGCATGGATAGCCGAGCAGATATCGTGCTGGAATCCAGGCAGCGTCAGCTCCGCCGTCCGGCAACCGCCCCCGATCGTTGCCGCTCCTTCCAGCACCAGCACGGAGTGCCCTTTCTGGGCAAGCGCAATCGCCGCCGCCAATCCATTTGGACCGGCGCCAACAACGACGGCATCGTGCTTTCCGTTGGAATCTGTCATGAGCGAGGATCTCCCGGTTGTCTCCGCGCGAGACGATTGACGCGCTCGGCGATGCGGGTCGCCGGTGCGGTGCCTCGCTTGATGAACGATCGCAACAAGGCGTTTTGCCGGATGTTCTTCGCCTGTCGCCACTGGAAATGCCGATCGATGCACCGTGCATCCATTGATGGCGTTGCGGTCGCGCCAAACGATCTGGCAAGCGCAGACAGCGTTTGCTCCCAAAAATGATCTTCACGCCGATACCCGAACAGCACCATGCCTACCTCAAAAATTGGATCGCTGGCGCGCATCAACACATCGGATTGAGCGACTGTGGTCCCAGCGTCGTCGAACGCCGAGAAGGTAATAACCCCGGCAAAGATATGCCCTTCCGGTGTGATGAGCGTAAATGATGTCGGGCTGGCGCTCAGCACCGCGACCCCGGTTGAAAGCGTCGCCCCGCCGCCAACATCAATTTCAATCTGAGCCAGATCCCCGGGTGTGATCCTCGTGAGCGGCGTGGAGAACCTGTTTCCCTCAGGCCAGAAATCACCGAAGCGCGCTCTCCATGTGGAAATCACAGTTTCGGGAGAAATGGGGGGGCCATCAAGACGAACGCGATAGCGTTTTCGCCAGAGCGGACCGAATCCCTCGCTCGGTCCATTGAGCGCCACGCCATCGATTTCGAACTGGCGAAGCCGGGTTTGGGCGGTGCTTCGTTGCTCTTCAGGCACAGGATCGTGCGCTTCAGACTCGCCGGATCGATCCATGGGTGGCCGGACTCCTGCATGTGATGAGAAGCGACCTGCCGGCATCAGCCGGCAGGTCGTTCACCTTTATAATCGATGCGTCGTATCTCCATCTTCGAGAAGATACGCTTCAATCAGTCCTTCTTGTCCTTATCGCCGGTGAGCCCTTTGACAACGTCATTTGCTTTATCTTTGAGGTCAGCGACCCCCTGCTTGACCTTGCCGGTCAGCTGATCGGCTTGGCCCTCGGTCTTCATTTGATCGTCGCCAGTGACATCGCCAACTGCAGACTTCGCCTTGCCTTTGGCCTCGTCAACGTGTCCGGTGACGCGATCTTTCGTGCTGTCGCTCATTGATGACTCCTTGTCCTTGACTCGCTCGTGATTAGAACATATGATCTATATCACTCCGGTGTGGACCAGAGGAAGGACCGCCTGAAGGCTGGCCACCAGTTCCCGCCGCCGTAGGTCGAGCGTTGTCACCAACGACGGAGGTGTCTCATGTCCCAGGAAACATTTGATCCGATCTTTCCGCATCCAACCGATCAGCAAATGCACGCCCTTTCACTCACCAGCATCTATCTGCAACGCGCCGCTACCCAAGCCGCCTCGCGAATCATTGGCAATCATGTTGCCGCCACTCCTCGCGTTGTCGTGCTGAACGATCTCTCCGAAGGAATGATGCGTTCTGCCGCACTCTGTCAGATGCTGGTCGATCTCTTCGATGGCTGGCCCATCGAAGAACGATGAATGGTTCTTCCCGGATCGACGTTTCTTCCGGGTATCAGGAGATATGCAAGAACCGGGCCAGAATGCGCCACTTAGCTCCCCGCAAGCGATGATGTAGCGCATCTCGCGCCTCCTTCTCCGATGAGCGGATTCGCGTTTCAGGCGATCCCCAGCAAAGATGATCAACAGCGATGCCGGAATTCCGGCATCGCTGTTCTGTGTCGATGAGAAACGGACAGGTTTTGCGCGCGAGCGAAGTGAGCCTACGCAGACGTCATCGTGATGGATGTAAACCCTCCCGATTGGATGCCGGCATAAGGCTGGATTGCGGCACATTTGCTCGCTTTTGCATGGAATATCTCCGTATCTGTATTGTGTGCTACCGAAAATCTAAACCGTTAGTCGAGGTTATCCGTTAGGCGATTACGGGCCAAGAGGGTCTGATCCCGAACACGAGCCGCATGGACATGTGTGATCCATGGGCAATCAGGCAATAGAGGAGAAGTGTCGTGCAAACATTTCACGAACGATTTCTTGAGGACATCAAGACTGAACGACAACGGATCATGTCCCGCCGTGGACTGCTGACCGGAAGCCTTAAGCTCGCAGCTGGTGGCGCGCTTGCGATGTCGCTTGGAAATCGACTCCAGCTCGGCGTCGCCGCACAGGATTCGACTCCCGCAGCGATCACGTTTGCAGACGACATCGAGGTCCTCAACTATGCGCTGACCCTTGAGCATCTGGAATACGCCTTCTATCGCGACGGGATTGGTCAGTTCACCTTCGGCAACGATCCATTCGGCACAAGCATCGACACCAATCTCGCTGCGGTGCGTGACCATGAGAAAGCCCACGTCGATACGCTGACCGAGGTCATTACCCAGCTTGGCGGCACGCCGGTCGCTGAAGCGAAATACGACTTTGGCTATACCGACGCCAAGTCATTTCTCGCCACGTCGAGCGCCGTTGAAAACCTCGGCGTGCAGGCATATGACGGAGCGGCAGCCGCGATTTCCAACCCCGATCTGCTGACCGCCGCCGGCTCAATCGTCGCTGTCGAGGCGCGCCATGCCTCCTATCTCAATCTCGTGATCGGCCAGGAGCCGTTCCCGGCGCCCTTTGAAACGCCGGCCACCCCGGATGAAGTGCTGGCAATCGCCGGGCCGTTCATCGTTTCCTAGCTCATTGGCCAATTGATCAATGATCCCGAATGAAAAGAAGGAGCACATCATGCAAGCGACTCCAGCCGGAATGACATTCGAAACGCCAGTGGATGTACTGAACTACGCACTGACGCTTGAGCACATCGAAGCCTCGTTTTATCGTGACGGGCTGGCGAAATTCACCGGCGACGACTTTCTCGCCATCGGTTTCCAGGCCAATGTCATCGATCGCTTCAATGTCATTCGCGATGATGAAGCGACCCATGTCGATACGCTGACCAGCGTGATCACACAGCTTGGCGGAGAGCCGGTTGCCGAGGCAACCTACGACTTCGGATACACCACCCTGCCTGAATTCCTCGCCGTCGCGCAGGCGCTGGAAGATACCGGTGTCTCGGCCTATCAAGGCGCGGCCCAGTATCTGATCGACGAGGATGATCTGCTCACGGCCGCCTTGACGATTCACGGCGTCGAAGCGCGACATGCCGCGTATATTGCCCTCTTCAATGCCAAAAGCCCCTTCCCTGACGCGGTGAATCCGACACTGACTCCAGATGAAGTGCTCGCGATTGCCGGTCCGTTCATCGTTAGCTAATCCTCTCCAGCAGCGGTGAACGAGCGAAACCCACCCGGATTTTCCGGGTGGGTTTCGCATGTCAGCTCGTCGTGCTAAATCTGCCATCTCTCGGAGTGTCCGCGTAATGGCCGTGATCTTGCGGTTGTTGAACCCAGGTGAGCTCGCACATCTGTGACGAGTGAGAAAAATATGAAAGGAGCCAGGGCGTGACTGCCTCGACATTCACAACCGCGAACGCCGCTGAAGCGGATGATGCAGCAGCGTTCCGAAACCTTCGGTGGAACAATCTCATTGTCGGGTTGATTCATCTCGTGCAGGGAATCATTCTCCTTGCGCTCAGCAATGATTTTTCCCTGCCGATTGTCGGCTCATTCGTCGATGGCCAGCCAGGCACAGCCCCATCCGCAGCAAAGACGATCTGGAATGTGCCGATCGGTCCCGCCGTCGCACTCTTTATCTTCCTGGCGGCGTTTGACCATCTCTTGATGGCGGCGCCGGTCATCAACGATTGGTATAACCAGAATCTTCGACAGCGCGTGAATCGCGCTCGATGGATTGAGTACAGCATCAGCGCTTCACTGATGATGGTGCTGATCAGCATGATCACCGGCATTCTCGATTTGACCGCGCTGGTGGCGATCTTCGGTGCGAATGCGGCCATGATCTTCTTCGGGCTGGTCATGGAATCGGTCAGCAAACCAGGAGACGAGCGCGTCGACTGGTGGCCGTTCATTTTCGGCTCGCTAATAGGGGCAGTTCCGTGGATCGTGATTTTTATCCAACTGGTGTACACATCGCAAAACGTGACCGGTGAGGGTATTCCGGGATTTGTGTACGGGATTATCGCGTCGCTCTTTATCTGCTTCAACTCGTTCGCGGTTAACATGCTGCTGCAATACAAGCAGGTCGGCAAGTGGCGCTCGTATCTTTTTGGTGAGCGCGCCTACATCGTGTTGAGCCTGGTCGCGAAATCGCTGCTTGCCTGGCAGATCTTCGCGAATACCCTCGTTTAACTTAAACGTTATCCAGGTGTGGTCTACCAGAGAGCCGCACATTTGACGTGAAGCCGAAGCACAAAACAGCCGCAGTCCGGAATTCCGGACTGCGGCTGTTTTACGTATGAGATAGCCAAGAGATTAAGAGGTCGGTGTCGCCATTCCGCCTGTCTTCTCCAGCTTCACGACTACGGTCGTGGTGCCGTCGCCGTTGTCGGTCAACTCGGCAGTGCCGTAATAGCCCGAGCTGTTCAGCTCGTTCAACGGAATCTGCAACACGTTGTTTGCCGGCGTGCCGGTGATATCGCCACAGGCGATGTAATTCTGGATCTGGTCCATGCTTTCATGGACGTTGATCGCAAATCCACCAGCGCTGATGTCCGCCAGGGCAACCTGCACCGTGGTGGTGCTTTCCGCCACGACATCTTCGTCCTCAGCCGACGGAGAAGCTGAAACGCCTGCGCCCGAGGCCATCGTCGGTACTGGGCTCGCCATGCCGGCCATCGGCGTGCTCATCGCGCCCGGCGCCGCAACATCGGTCAGCGGGTAAACAACGTCGCCAAGCGCTGCGCAGCTGCCGCTATGAATATGGGCAGGATGCGGGGTCTCCGCTCCGGCAGATGGACTTGCCGAACTCTCCTGAGCGGCAGCCCCACCCACCATGAACGTCAATGCCAACAAACAGGCTGCGGCAATGAACGTCACCGGTAAAAACCGTCGTTTCGTCATGCTTCGGTCTCCTTTCCCACAAAGGGGATACGCCGTCACGAACGCCGTGACGTAACGAGATCTGACGCATGCAGGGTGCGTGCCACCACCATTTTGGCCAGATTCAAAGGGAGCTTTTCCGGCGAAATTGAAGCGATCCCCGCTTACTTGAGTGAAAACCGCTGCTTGAACCGCTCGACGAGCGTCTCCGCTTCTTCTTCATGCCCCGCTGGAATCGGCACGGAGATATCGCGCGGTTGCTGATTGCCATATTCCCCGCGCGAAACAGTGGTGAAGGTGAGATAGCTCGGATCGCTTTTCGTCATCGCGATCGCCTTCAGCGTAAGGTTCACGCCGCTCAGTGGCGTGAACCGGCCGAACGCGTAGATGCCGAGATCGCCCAGGTACACCTCGTCGATATCGCTCGCGTCGTGCCTGGGCCGGGTTCCATCCCAAAGCAGCGTGGTGACGACGACGAGCAATCCCGCCGCGCCGAACGCCAGCGCTCCCAGCATCGCGCCTGTCGCATCTCGCGTGAAGAGCCAGGCAAAGAGCGCGCCGAACGGAATCAATCCCAGCGAATAGAGGGCATAGCGTTTCGATGTCTCGCGGGTGCGCGTGCGGTCTTCCTGGAGAAAGGCGGCGCGCTCGTCGCTGCTCAGCCGCCAGTGCGCCCATTCGTTGCCGGAAAGCAATCGCTCGAGATCGCGGCCGAATCCGCGCGCCATCGCGATGACCAAACCCATGATCAGCAGCGTCGTGAGCGCGACGATGATTTCGAACAGGATAATGCCGCCCGTGCCGACGCCCACGATCGCCATGACGATCGGCATTGCGGTGAGTGCCAGCGCAAAAAACACCAGCAAAATCACGGTGACGACATTCATGGGATTGTTGGGGGTCATGCCGAGGAACGAACGAAGACTCTTCATTGAATCACTCCCTGAGAGGCGCCGTTGCCGGTCGGGACAATCGTTGCGCTCAGCATATCGATGAACGCCGACAAAATCCATGACTGCGCAAAATTGCCTCGGCCAACCTATTTCCAGAAGTCCTGCATTCCACTACGATGTGAGAGCCGTGATCCGCACTTCGCCGGCGCTTTGCACAATTCAAAAAGGGGAGAAACTCGATGGCGTCATCGTTCGATTTCGATCGTCTTGCCCGGGGATTCGCCGCCCGCCAATCGCGCCGGAATGCGCTGAAGCTCGCCGGAGGGATGGGGATTGGCGCGGCCATGCTGCCGCATCTCCCGGCGCTGGCCCAGGATGCCACACCGGCCGCCTCACCCGCGGCCTCCGGACTCCAGGTTCGCCGCAATGGGGCCAGTCTCAGCTCGGAAGAGAAAAAAGCCTACATCGATGCGGTGCTGGCGCTGAAAGAGAAACCCTCTCCCTGGGCGGCGGGGCTCAACGTCTACGACACCTTCGTGCTCTGGCATCGCGACGCCTTCAACTGCGATATCAACGCCGCGCACTCGGGACCCGCATTTTTGCCCTGGCACCGGCAATACTTGCTGCTCTTCGAGGAGCAGCTCCAATCGGTTGACCCCTCCGTCACGATTCCCTACTGGGATTGGTCGGTCGATAACGGGGTCGACAGCTATCTCTGGCAGGACGATTTCATGGGCGGCAGCGGCAATCCCGACGAAGGGTATGTCGTCACCAACGGCCCGTTCGCCAAAGACAAATGGATCATTACGGTGTTCGATTACAACGACGCCGAGCAGAACCCTTCGATCATTCGTGATCTCGCCGGCGGCAGCATGGCGCCCGATCTCCCCACGGCGGAAGATGTCGAGGAATCGCTCAGCGTCGCCACCTATGACGCCGAGCCCTGGAATTCAACCAGCCCGGTGGACGGGAGCTTCCGCAACTCGCTGGAAGGCTGGCGCGATTGCGTGGCGGAAATGTGCGATCCGGTGACCGGTATCGGCATGAACTGCACCGGCTCCCACGATATGCACAATCGCGTCCATCTCTGGGTTTCCGGCGAATTCGAGTTCGCACACGAAGCAGCGATGGGCGTGCGCGCTGCCTCGGCGGCGACGCCCGATACCTCAGACCCCAACACCCCGGAAGGCAGCACCAAAATTCTCGGCACCATGGCGGCCAACACCTCGCCGAGCGATCCGGTCTTTTTCCAGCACCATGCCAATATCGACCGCCTCTGGAGCGAATGGATGCGCCGCCACGGCGGCCCCAATTACCTGCCGGTCACCGGCGGTCCCATCGGGCATAATCTCAACGACCCAATGTGGCCCTATTCCCACATCGGCTTGACCGTCACCCCGGCAATGATGTTCTCCACAGAGGCGCTCGGCTACATCTACGACACCGAGGAGTAGGGAGCGACGGGCTTTACCCCCGGTCACACCCCCCTACAGGAATGTGCGGATATATCTGGGTATTCTTGCCCCAAACAGCCCTCACCCCCAGCCCCTCTCCCGCGCCGGGAGAGGGGAGTCCGTAGGATGCGTCGTCCCCTTGCCCGCCTCGGGCGAGGGTGGCGCTTGAGCGCCGGGTGAGGGCAAACTCACCCCATACGGTCGCCTCGTCTGGTCGATCTACGGAGGCTCCTGCTGATGGTTTGGGTGCAAATCGTTCTTATTCTGGTGCTTGTGCTGATCAACGGGTTGCTTTCCGGGTCGGAGCTGGCGGTGGTATCGTCCCGCCGCGCCCGGCTGCAGGGGCTCGCCGATGGCGGCGACGCGGGGGCAAAAGCGACCATCGCTCTGAACGAGCATCCCGATCGCTTTCTCTCGACCGCGCAGATCGGCATCACCCTCGTCGGCATTCTTTCCGGCGCGTTCGGCGGGGCCACGCTTTCCAGTCCGGTCGCCAACCTCCTTGATGGCGTTCCCGTGATTGGAGCCTGGGCGGACTCGATCGCGGTGCTGCTCGTGGTGCTGACGATCACCTATCTCTCGCTCGTCTTCGGCGAGCTGGTGCCGAAGCGGATCGCGCTGCTTTACCCCGAGCGGGTGGCCGTGATGGTCGCCCGGCCGCTGACGACCCTTTCCCGGATTTCGCGCCCGGTGGTGACGGTGCTTACGAGTTCCAGCAACGCGATCATGCGGCTGCTGCGGATCGGGCCAGGGGGCGGTGAGGCGGTCACCGAAGAGGAGATCGAACATCTGATCGCGGAGGGAACCCGGCTCGGAGTCTTCGAACGAGCGGAGCAGGAGTTGGTTGGCGGGGTCTTCGACCTCAGTGACCGGAACGTGGACGATCTGATGACGCCGCGCCACCGCGTGATCAGCATCGATCGCAACGCGCCTATAGCTGAGCAGCGACGGCAGATGTCCGCATCCCCCCACAGTGTCTTTCCCTTTATTGATGTGCAGGAAGACCAGCCGGCTGGCGTGCTCTACGTGAAAATGCTCTGGAGCCATGAAACGGAGCACGGCCCTGTCAGCGACCTGAGCCCCTTTATTCAGCCTGCCCTCTATATTCCTGAAACCGCGAGCGCCTTTGCCGCGCTCGAGCATTTCCGAACAGCCGGCACCGGCTTCGCCATCGTGCTGGACGAATTTGGTCTGATGGAGGGCATTCTCACCCTCCACGATCTGTTCGAAGCGATCGCCGGGGAGTTTCCGGAGCCCGCCGATGCCCAGGCGATGATGCTCCGTGATGACGGATCGTGGCTCGTCGATGGCGATCTGCCCATTCATGAGCTGCGAGAGAAGCTCAAGTTGCCGGCGTTCCCCGGGGAAGAAAGTGGCGAATTCACGACGCTCGGCGGCTTCATCATGGCCGAGCTTCAGCGAATCCCCCGGCCTGCCGATCGCGTCGTTGCCGGCCAAACGTCATTCGAGGTGGTCGACATGGATGGAACGCGCGTCGACAAGGTGCTGGTCACGACGGCGCACTGATCCTGAACGCCGAGCACCGCGCAATAACGAACCTCTTCATACATCTTTCGAGTCTGTTGCCAGCTATCTCCTGTTTCGCCTACCCGTTCGGCTCCTACGATCAAACGTCGACCGATGTCGTCGCCTATGTGGGATACGGGATCGCGTTCGATGCCTGGGGAATGCGGAGTGTCGTCGGCACGCTCGATCCATATCACATCTCGCGTAAAGAGATCGATGGCGACTTCGATCTCGCCACCTTTCAAGCGATTCTCACTGGCGGCGCTCATTGACCGTACGTTATGACGATCGAGGAAACGAATTGCCGGATCATGGCGTTGTGTGAGGTGAGGGGAAGATTCGCGCCGGTAATGCCCGAAACGCTCTTGACGATCCTCCCGCTTCCCTCGCATGATCACGTAGGAATCGCGTGTACCTCCTCGGTAAGGTTCATACATGTCCCTTTCAGCACCATTGCCAGAATCGCTTGCGGCGGATGACGCAACACCACCGCTTGCCCTCGCCACGCTCACGCCGCTGATCGGGCGCGAAACCGAGATGGCGGAGATCACGGAACAGCTTCGCGACCCCGCAATCCGGATCGTGACCCTGATCGGCCCAGGCGGAGTCGGCAAGACCCGGCTTTCGCTCGCGGTCGCCGATCGCATTCGGCCCGTGTTCGAGCAGGGCGTCGTGATCGTGCCGCTGGCGGCGATCACCGATCCGGAATTCGTCGTGCCGGCGATCGCCGAAGCGCTCGGCATGACGGATGTGATCGAAGGCTCGCTCCCTGAGCAGCTGAAAAGTGCCCTTGCGGAACGGCATCAACTGCTTGTGCTCGACAATCTGGAGCAGGTGATCGCCTGCGGTCCGGCGATCGGTACGCTGCTGGCGGACGCGCCCGATGTGAAAGTGCTCGTGACCAGCCGGATTCCCTTGCGCATTCGCGGCGAGCATCGCTATCCGGTGGGACCGTTGCCGCCGCCCGACACCGCCGACGCTGCCGATGTCGAGGCGCTGAAAGCAAATCCCGCCGTCGGTCTCTTCATCCAACGGGCCAGGGCGGTGCGGCCCAACTTCGAGCTGACGGCTGAAAATGGCGCGGCGATCGCCGCGATCTGCCAGCGGCTCGATGGATTGCCGCTCGCGCTTGAGCTGGCCTCATCCCGGCTGCAGGTGCTTTCGCCTGCGGCATTGCTTGCCCAATTAACCGACCGTCTGAAGATGCTGACCCGTGGTCCGGAAGACGCTCCGATGCGCCAGCGGACGATGCGGGCCGCCATTGCCTGGAGCTACGATCTGCTGACACCTGACGAACGCGGCTTTTTCCGGCGGATGGCGGTCTTTCCGGGATCGTTCTCACTTGAAACCGCCGAGGCGATCGCCCGGGATGTCCCCGTTGATGTGCTCGACGGCGTCATGAATCTGCTCGAATCGAGTCTGCTGCAGCGCGATGAGCAGGGTGGTGATGAGCCGCGCTTCCGGATGCTGGAAACGATCCGATCGTATGGCGTCGAGCAGCTCGCCGAAACTGGTGAAGAGCTCACCGTCCGGGATACGTTCGCCTCGGCCATGGTCGATCTCGCCGTGCGCGCCGGAGCAGGGACCCAGACATCCGAGCAGCGAGCCTGGCTCGACCGGCTCGATCTGGAGCAAGACAATATCCGTGGAGCGCTGAGCTGGCTGCTTTCCCGTCCGGATGATGGAAGGGCGGAACTGCTGGCCTCCTCACTCTGGCGGTATTGGGATAACCGGGGACGGCATCTCGAAGGGCGGGAATGGCTCGAACGGGCGATTGCGGCAAACACCGTTTCCACGTCAGAGGTGCACGTTGAAGCGATCTATGGATTAGCGATGCTGGCCGAGTCGCAAGGCGATGTCAATGTCGCCGGAGCGCGTCTCGATGAGGCGTTAGCGATCGCGAACGAGCGTGGCGATGCGCACGAAATCGGCAAGATCATCGATGGCAAAGGGTTCGTCACCCGCGCAAAAGGCGATTACGAAGGAGCACTCTCGCTGCATCAGCAGGCGCTTTCGATCGCCCGCTCCATCGGAGATCGGTTCCTCGAAGCCCGCGCGCTGAACCACATCGGCGCCGTTGCCTATGTCACCGGCGATACGCAAGCGGCATATGACTGCTTTGCCCAGGTCGTGCAAGTGTTTCGGGAGGGCAACAACCGCCGCACGCTCGCGACGGCGCTGCTCAATCTCGGCGCCGCGGCTTCCGAGCTGAAAGATGACGCTCAGTCGGAAGCGCTTGCCGCCGAGAGCCTGGCCATCGCCCAGGAAGTTGGCGAGGTGCGGACCAGCGCCATGGCCTATCTGAACCTGAGTGGTCCGGCGGAGAACCGGGGCGACTACGATCGTGCCTGGGCGATGAACCGGGAATCGCTGCCGCTGCTGAAAGCGATGGAAGACCGCTATTCCCTTTCGGTCGCCGCCCAAAATCTCGGATCAGTCGCGGAAAAGGTGGGACAGTTTGAGCGATCTGCTCGCTGCCTGGCCGCGTCGACCGCGTTGCTTGAACAAACACACATCGCTCATGGTCCGATCGAGCAAGAACGATTTGACGCCACGGTGGAGCGCGTGCGGGAAGTGCTCGGCGACGAGCGGTTCGACGCCGCCTGGGCGGCAGGATCGCGCTACACCATCGACCAGTTGATCGCCGAGGCGGCCGTCTTCGAGCATGACGCTCCTGCGCCCGCGCTGGTTGATGAGCGGCCCGCCACCGAAAAAGCCGCCGATCAGTTCGGCCTTTCCCCACGCGAGCGGGAAGTGCTGGCGCTCGTCATCGACGGCAGCTCCGACCGCGAAATCGCCGCCGCGCTCTTCATCAGCCATCGCACCGTCATGCGCCACGTCTCCTCGATCCTCGACAAGCTCGAAGTCCCCACCCGCACCGCCGCCGCGACTGCTGCACTGAGACTTGGGTTGGTGTAGGCGACCAATTCAGGGAAAGAAGAAATCGAAATATCCAGGCCCATGATGCCCTGAAAGCTGAAGGGAGAATGCAATGGCGTCACAACTCGTGCGAATCGACGACTACACGCATGCCAAGCTGCGAGCATGGGCCGAGCAAGAACATAAGCCAATCGGCCGGATCGTTGCAGAATTGGTTGATCGACATGAATCCGAGAATTTCTGGCGTGCGATGCACGAGAGTTACGCCGAATTGCAGGCTGATCCTCCAATCCGGCCGGACCATCGCATGGAAACCCGCTGCTCTAAAGATTGCCTTGTGCAGGATGAGCCGTATTACAGTCCCGAAGAGGAGGCTGAAATTGAACGGTACGCAAAATCTCAGGGCTGGTGAAATCAGCCCTGAGATCGTGACCCTGGTGCAGCGACTGATTGGCATTTTCCTGAATGTGCGGGACGTAGCAGATTAGAAAATCCCAGTTCGACGCGACATCACCCATTCCTCTCAACTCTTCACTCACAACTCACTTCCCTCGAATGGGTGATCTCACCGATGTTTGGGTGACGCGAAACTGGCATTCTATGAACACGCCGATAACGACGGCGCACGGAGCGGAGCGACAATGAAGTCCCCACACCGGTACGAGGAATCAGACGAAAACGCGGTCCAAGAGGGTTTGAGGCGTTCAACGACGAACGTGGCGAGCAAGGAAGCTCGATCGTAGCACTGGCGCTGCGAGCACTCGGATGGAACAGACGTCAACGATGCCGCTGTTGCCACTGAAGACCTTCACCTGGGATCGCACTGACCCGACGACCCCAAGCCGAAAAGAGGAGTAGAAAGAGAAGCCTCGCGATCCGCCCGATCGCGAGGCTTTACGAGTTGTGAGTTAAGCGTAGAGAGCATACGGCAAGGCGCTTGTTTACACGCGGACGTGCTTTCGGCGTTGCCCGGAGCTGAAGCACCGGGCAATGGATCGCGATCCTGGCGCTCACGCGCGCCGGGCTGAAGCCGAGCGCTCACAAGACGAAGTCTCTTCGAGACTGAGATTAGTGGGGGACATGCGTGCTCAGCCCTTCAGGGCTTCCGCATGTGAGTCATGGGCTTCAGCCCTTGGCAAAGGTGACAATTGTTTGACTATTCATTCTCACAACCTCTCACCGAGACAGCAAAGCTTGATCCCAACCGATGTCGAGCGCGTCGTTCAACTCGACGATGGCCGCGCGATCGCCATTCTTGAATCAAATCCAGAGTGGGCCGAGGCATCGGGACTGAAAGCGGGCATCCTGCTTGTCAACCAGAACGGACAATGGCTGGTCGATCAACTGGTGTTGGTGCAGGATTCCTGATCGCCAAACTCTTACGAGATTCACACGCGCCGATCCGCGTTTCTTGCGCGGGATAGACAGCGAATGCGACACCATTTCGATGCGGCGAGCTTGCGCCGCATCGAGGTGGGCGATGGTTTCTCCGGAGAACGCAGTCGACGATCGCAATCTGATGCGCTCAATCGAAATGGCGATCGAGCTGGCGGCGCAGCGAGCGGCGAACGACGATTTCAGCGCGATCGAAATCGTGTTCAGGCAGCTGCCGTCCCACGATCTGCTCATCAATCTGCGCGAGATCGCCGACCTCTCCGGCGTCCAGTTCACCATCGCAGCCGATCACATTGTCATTCGCCCGAACGGGCGCTAAATATCTTCCGCGCGGACGGCGCCACCCTGCGATTGGAAATTGGGATCGGGCACGTAGATCACACCCACCACCCGGCTCCCCTGCCGCTGGACCAGCACCTGGCTGTTCGGGTCTTCAAGACTGCGAACCAGCGCCGCGTCGGGGCGCCCCTTGCCGTGCGTGACGACGTAGACCGGCACATCAAGCCGATAGGCGGTGCCGAGCGACTTGCCCTCTGCGTCATTGACGGTGATCTGGTCGGGATGGTTGTCGGGAATCGCTCCCTCTTCGACCTCCACCGCCTGTGGCGCCGGCGCCATCACCGTATCGCTGATCTTCTTGAGCACATACTGCGCGCCAATTTTCTGCATCGAAGTGTCTCCTGAATGACGAAGCTACTGTTCAAAAATCCAATCAAGATCGATCTCGACGCCCGCAAAGAGCCCGGCGGGAATCACCGGGTCATTCATCGCATGCTCGATATAAGCGCCTTCCACATTGCGCAGAGAAACAATGATGCGCGATTGCTCCGGGTCAATGATCCAATATTCGGCGATGCCACGATCAGCATACGCCGATCGCTTGCGAACGCGATCCCGGGATCGGGACGAGGGCGACAGCACCTCGACCACGATTTCGGGAATCTCCATGAGTGGCAATTTTTTTCGATCAGGTATGTGCTCTGGTGTGAAGAACATAGCATCTGGCTGGTAGACGTTATAAGTCGAAATAAAGAGCGCAAGTGGGGCAACTGACCACGCGCCGAGTTTCCGAGCCCGCGCCACGGGCATGAGTTCAGCGACAAGACGAAGCGCAATCTGATTATGCTCGTACGTTGGCGTGATGGTCACGATCACTTCTCCGTCGATCAATTCAGTCGGCTTCGTCTGCTCCGGCAACTTCATAAATTCTGTAACGGTCATCAGTCGTGGTTCAGCGACCATCCTCGAAATCCTCTACTTCGCTCGTTGCGATCGCGCTGATGTCGATCATCGCGCCGCCAAGCGCCTCGCACGTTACCGGCCCCTCGGTGACAATCTCGCGCTCGTACTTCCCGTCGCGCAAGCGTCCGATGATGAGCTGTTGCGCATCGGGATCGATCAGCCAGTATTCCGGCACACCCACTTCAGTATAAAGCGCTGATTTCTGGATGAAATCGCGGCCTCGGCTCGACGGTGAGACAATCTCCACCACCAGATCGGGCGGCCCGACGATCGCGCGCTGGGTGCGCTTTCCGCCCGCCGCTCCGGTGAAAACGATGATGTCAGGCTCCACGACGGTGTAATTCGAGAGGCGAACATCGAGATTGTAGAAGAGCCTGGCCTTCGGGTGCTGGCGGACCGCGACCATCAGTTCAAAGCCAAGCTGGGCTTGAATATCGTGATGACGATCATCGGAAGACGGCGACTCGATCAGCGCCCCATTCCAAAGCTCAAGCCGCCGATCATCCTCCGGCAATTCCAGCCAATCGCGGTAGCTGAGGGGAGCGGGGAGGAATGGCTCTGATTGTTGCTGCTTCGACAGGGCGACCATCATGCCCTCCTTCGATCATCGACACGACGTTTTGTCTCCCAACAGGATACCGCGTGCAGAACGCAAAATGACCCCGGCAGCTACCCGCCGGGGTCATTTGCTTACGGCCTACTGCGTACGGCTTTCGGCTATTTAACTGAATTCTCCAGCGTGCCGAGCTTCTCGATCTCAGCCACAACCACGTCACCCGATTTCAGGTAGGTGGCGGTGGTGGCGCCGACGCCGCCCGGTGTGCCCATGCAGATCAGGGTGCCTGGCAGCAGGGTGACGAATTTCGAGAGATACTCGATCGTTTCCGGCACGGTGAAGATCATCTCGCCGGCCGATGAGTGCTGCCGCAGCTCGCCGTTCACCTTCAAGCTCATTTCGAGATCGGTGGGATCGGCGATTTCATCACGGGTGACCAGATATGGGCCGATCGCGGCGAACGAATCGCACCACTTGCCGATCAGCCAGTCAAAGAACATGTCGCCGTCGCGCGCTTTGCGGTGTCCAACGGTGTTGAGCTCGCGAGCCGAGACATCGTTGAAGACGACATACCCGGCAATGACGCTATCTGCATCGGCTGCGGAAACATTCTTGCAGCGCTTGCCGATGACGGCCGCGATCTCAAGCTCGTAGTCGACCGTGTCGGAAACGACCGGCACCTCAATCGCGTCACCGGTGCCAATCACCGACGTGATCGGCTTGATGAAGACGCGCGGTGTGATCTCCGATTTATTGACGCTCTTCCCGCCGCCCTCGACGAGGTGCGACTGGTAGTTGCCGGCCAGCAGGAAAATCGCCGGTGGATTCGGCAACGCCGCCAGCAACTTCACATCGCCGAGTGCGATGCCGTTGCCCTTGGGCGAAGCAACCGCGGCGGTCAACTGCGCCACGCCGGCATCTTCGAGCGCAAGCAGCTCAACCACTGATCCCGGCAATCCGAGATCGGCCAGCGCATAAACCCGCTCGCCAATGACCACTCCACCCTGTTGCGCATCACCCTGCGCGAATGTCACGAGTCGCATGAATCTTCTCCTTCGTAGCCCTTCACCCGAATCCTTCTCCCTCCCCGGGAGAGGGGCGCCGCGTTCAGCGTGCTTACGCTCGCTGCCTACGGCTTACCGCTTCATCGTTGCCTTATACCGCTACTTGCGCTTTTGCGCTTGCCGATGCGTAGGCGGCCTCGATCACCCGCAGCACGTTGATCGCCTGGTCGACGGTGTACTCCGGCTCGGCCACCCCGGCGATCGCATCCAGAAAGTTCTGCATCGCCAGGTACGCCGCCGCTCCATAGCCGCCGCGTGGCTGCTGGCGGAAACGCTGAAGCTGCCAGGGGGAAACGGCCCAGCGCGGATCGGCGCTGTAGGCTTTCGCTTCATCCCGTGCCTGATTCCAGCGCACCCATCCCTGCTGCCCATACAGCGCGGGCTCCGGCTCATCGTTGCCGAAGGGAGAAGCCTCACCCGTTGGCAGGAGATAGGCGTAGTTGAGCGACGCGGTCCAGCCGCTGGCGAAGCTGAGCGCGACCGCCGCCACATCCTCAACCTCGATCTCGGCCTCGCCAACGGTCGCCGTGACCGCGTTGACCGCGACCGGGAACTCGCCGGTGATCGCCAGCAGCAGATCGACCATGTGGCACCCGAGCCAGTGGAAGATGCCGCCCCCGGCGATCTCATCCTTGAACACATACCCAAGCGGGCCCGCCGGATCGCGATATTTCGCGGTCGTGGTGGTCGTGGTCATGTGCGAAAAGGTGAGCGGACCAAGCAGCCCTTCCCGCACCAGCATTTGCGCGTAGCGGGTCGTCGGATAAAAGCGCGATTGAAACCCTGACGTAAAGACCAGCTTCTTCGCGGCAACCGCATCCCGCACCGGCAGCAGATCGGCGGCCTTGCGCGCCACCGGCTTCTCCGCCCAGAGATGGATGCCTTCATCCGCGAGTCTGGTGAGCGTGCTCCCCATCTCGTTATTGCGCAGCATCACCTGCGCCGCGTCCGGTTTCGTCGCGTTCAACAAGTCATCGAGCGAATGAAACACCGGCACATCCGGAAAAGGATCGCCGACCGTCGTGCTCGGGTCCTCCGGCCGCGCCAGAAACCCGACCACTTCAATCCGATCGCGAAACAGCGCCAGCGTCTGCCGATACGCCGCCGCATGGGGATGATCGATCCCCACCTGGACCATACGAATCACGACTCACTCCGTTCGTAGTGTGAGAGTGGAGAGTTGTGAGAGAGTGGGTGCTTCGATTGATGAACGATGCACCGGACTGAAGTCCAGTCGCTGACAAGACGAAGCCTCTACGAGGCTGAGCCAGGGAGTGCTCGGATATATCGAGCATGTTTCCCACCGAGGTCAGTCCCGGAAGGACTTCGTCTTGTTAGCCCGGGGTTTCAACCCCGGGAAACGGTCCGCCGCAACCCGTTACGCTGCCTCACAACTCACAACTCACAACTCACAACTCACAACTCAATCAGCTTGCTGCCTTCGTCGTGCGATTTGAGCATTCCCGTAAGCAGTTGCACCGTCTTGCGGGCTTCGTAGGCGTTGGAGCGGAGATCGCTGTTCGAGCCGCCCGCGCGGACCACGCCGATCAGCTCTTCCCAGGCGCCCTGGATGCCGCCGGTCATGATGCCCCCGCCGGGGAAGAAGCGCTGCACCAGCTCGCCGCTCGTGCCGTCGATCGTCTCAAGCTCGGCCACGGTGGCGCTGATGCGAATGCGGCCCTTCGAGCCGGCGATGTCCCACTCGGCGTTGGAGAGGCTGCCCTTGGTGCCGTTGTAGAAGCCGCGCACGCCATTTTCGAAGAGGACGAATCCACTCGCGCCCGGCTCCGAGGAGGGATCGTGACCGCCGTCACCGCGATATTCGGTGAAGCCGTCAAATCCGTCTTCGAGCTTCGCCCAGACCTGCGTTGGCTTCGATCCAGCGTAGTAGCAGAGCAGATCGACCGCGTGCGTGCCGTTGCGGAAGAGCATCGCCCGGTCGCCATGCAGCGTCGAAACAACCGTCTTCACTTCGCCGATCTCACCGGCGTCGATCAATTGCTTCGCGCGGTGGAAATAGGGATCCCAGCGCCGGGTATGCTCGACCGTCAGCAGCGTGCCGTTTTTCTCGATCGCCGCGATCATCTTGTCGGCATCGGCCAGCGTTGTCGCCAGCGGCTTCTCGCAGAGAATCGCCGGCACGCCGCGCTCGGACGCTTCCACGACGATGAACGCATGCTTGTCGTCCGGCGTGGCGACGAGCAAAATGTCCGGTTTTTCGGTGTCGATCATTGCCCGGAAATCGGAATAGGTCTTCAGATTGGGCCACCGCGTGCCCCATTGCTCGAGAAAGCTGTCGATCAGCGGCTGCATCAGATCGCAAATCGCCACCAACTCGACATCGACCGGCAGCCGATCGACCGCCGACGCATGTGAATAGGGAAGAATATGCCGGCCCCCGGCAAAACTTTCCTTAACCGGCGCAGAAACGATGCCGGTCAATCCAATGAACGCACAACGCAACGGTTTCCCTGTCCCCACGATGTCCCCTTCCATACGGAGCAGGGAGCGGAGAGTTGGAAGGCAGAGACGCTAGCGGCGCGCGTGTTCAGCCCTGGAAGGGCTTCGTCGTGTTAGCCCGGGTTTCAACCCCGGGAACCGCAACCGCGATGTTCTCACTTCTCCCTCTCACTACTCCCTTCTCTCCACTCATTTCGTCGTTCGCCGCGGATTCAGCGCGTCCGCGACGCCGTCACCAAAGAAATTGAACGCAAGAATCAGCAATGCCAACGCGATGCCCGGCGCCAACACCAGGTGCGGGTTGTAGCGCCATTGATCGAGATTGGCGTTGATCATTTGCCCCCAGCTCGGGGTGGGTGGCTGGATGCCGACGCCGAGAAAGCTCAGCGCCGATTCGGCCAGAATTGCATTGCCGAAGTTGACGCTGATCGCGACCACGATCGGCGTGAAACTATTCGGCAGAATGTGCCGGAAGAGAATAATCCGGGTCGATGCCCCAACCGAGCGCGCCGCTTCGACAAATTCCTGCTCGCGCAGCGCCAGCACCTGTCCGCGAATCAACCGGGCGTAGCCTGACCAGGAAACGAGCGCCAGCGCGCCGAAGATCAGCGTGTAATCGACAAACGCCTTGCCGGAGAACATGGAAATCCCGGTGGCGCCTGATAACCGGTCCATCAGGTTTTGATAGGGCGGACGCAATGTCGCGTTGATGAAGGCCGCCAGCAAGAAGGCTGGAAACGCGAGCAGGAGATCGGCAAAGCGCATCAGCACCGTGTCGATCCAGCCGCCCGCGTAGGCACTGATCAAGCCGATGATTGTGCCGAGACCGGCCGCGATGAAGGTCACCATCGTCGCCACCAGCATCGCCGTGCGCGCGCCGGTGAGAATGCGGCTGAACATATCTCGGCCAAGCTCATCCGTGCCAAACCAGTGCGTACTGTCCGGCGGTGTCGCGATTGCGTACAGATCCTGTCTGAGCGGGTCGTAAGGGGCAACCGCCTGGCCGAACACCCCGACGAACGTGAACATCAGAATGAGAACGAACCCGAACATCGCGGTTTTGTTGTGGACAAGCCGGCGAATCGCATCGCGCCACGGTCCCCGCTTGCTCTTGTTCAACCGCTGGTCGCCAGAAAGCGCGCCCGCCTGTTCAAGCGTTGTCGGGACCGTCATTGGCTGTTCCGAACTCGAGGATCGAGCAGACCGTAGACGATATCGACCATCACGCTTGAGAGCATGATCCAGAAGCCGCTGACGATCGTCGCGCCGGTCAGCAACGGATAGTCGCTGTTGCGCAGCGCGGTAAAGAGCAGTTGCCCCATGCCGGGAATGGCGAACGCGCTTTCCACAAAGATCGCGCCGCCAAGCAACGCCCCGAAGGTGAGACCGAGACTGGTGACCACCGGCGCCATAGCGTTCCGCAACACATGCCGGGTCATCACCCCCCATTCTGCGACACCTTTAGCCCGGGCGGTGCGGACAAAATCTTGCGTCATGATGTCGCCGACGCTTGCGCGCGTCTGGCGGATCACCGTCAATAAGGGAGCGGCCGCGAGCACCGAAGCGGCAATAAACGTTTGATAGCTGAACATGCCATGCCAGCCGGTCGGCGTAGAGATGATGCCGAGCTTGATCACGAGCAGCACCAGCACCATCGGCGCCAGCACAAACGAAGGAATGCTATGGAGCACCACGCCCGTCGTGCTGATGGCGACATCCGGCCAGCGGTTTCTCCAGAGCGCCGAAAGCACGCCAAGCCCAATGCCAAAAAAGCCGATGATCAAAATGGCGACAAAGGCCAGTTGCGCGCTGATCGGAATCGCATTCTTGATCAGCTCGCTCACCGTGATCCGCTGGATAAAGGAGCGGCCGAAATCACCGTGCAGCGCTTTCCAGGAATAGTCGCCGAATTGGACGAACAGCGGCCGGTCGAGCCCATATTGATGGCGGAGTGTTTGATACGACTCTTCGTTGGTCCAGTTTTCGCCCATGATCACCCGCAGGGGATCGCCCGGGCCATAAAAACTGAGCGAGAAGGTCAAAAACGCCAGCAGAATGAGCATCGGGATGAAACCCAACAGCCGGCGAAAGGTATACAGCAACATAGGCGCTCCGACGGAGATTAAGAGTAGAGAGTCAAGAGTGGAGCGAAAACGGACTGCCGTCACCCCCCACTCTTAACTGACGACTCTTAACTCTCTACTCCCTATTGAGCAATATAGATCTGGTCGATGGCGTTCCAGATGCGCTGGTTGACGATCTTCAGACCGCGGACATTCGGCTGGAAGAACCAGGTCGAGGTGCCGCGGAATGGCGCCAGGAAGATCGCGTCGCCGGAGACGATCTGATCGATCTGGGTGTAGAGCTCGCAGCGCTTGGCGGAATCAGGCTCCGCGCCCGCCTGGTCGAGCAGCGCATCGACATCAGGATTCTTGTACTGAGTCGCGTTGCCGGACGAGTCGCTCTGGACGATGCCGTAGATGTAGGACGGATCGGGCATCGACGCGCCGAAGCTGAGCCGGAAGATCGCGCCGCCGTCAATCGCACGCGCTTCCGCCAGCTGCTCGGGCACGCTGGCGAAGACTTTCCGGACAAGCTCGACGGTAATGCCAAGATTGTCGGTGATCATCTGGCCCATCGCCGTCGCGACCTTCGACCAGGTGCCGAGCGCCGTGGCGCCACCCTGCTCGGAGATCAGAATCGTCACCTTGCCGACGCCCTCGGCGCTGCCGTACTTGGATGCGGCCAGGCTCGCCTTCGCCGCTTCGGGATCGAACGTCGGGGCGAACTGCTCTTCACCACCGCAGAACTGCGCCGGGAGGATGCGTGGCTCGGGTGGATAGATGCCGTTGAGCACCGCCGACGAGATGACGTTCAGATCGACCGCCTGGGCGAACGCCTTGCGCACGTTCACATCGTCGAATGGAGCCTTCTCGCAGAAGAAGCCGAAGTACCAGGTGGCGGCGGCGTAGCCCCAGAAGAGATCCTCGGCGCGCTCGCCGCCCTCTTTGGTCGCCTGGGCGAATTCCGCCGGCTGGCAGACCATGCCGCTGATCTCGCCGTTGTCGAACTGCACGAGCTGGGTTTGCGGATCGGCGACCAACGAGAACTGGATCTGCGCCAGTTTCGATGGTGTTCGCGCCACCAGAACTCATTGCGCTCAAGCGTCATCGTCGCCTGATCGCCCGGGGTGTACTCCGTCACCTTGTAGATGCCGGAGGTGATCGGCGCGCGCCACCACTCTTCGCCGCCGCTGAGAACGTTGTCCTTCTTCAGCACGCAGCCCGGGAAGACGGAAGCAAGCGCCGGCATGGCGGGATAGGGGGTGGAGGTCGTGATCTCGAGCGTGTTGGCGTCGACCGCCTTCATGCCCGACATCAGCTCGGCCGCGCCGCTCTTGACATCGTCGTAGCCGACGACCCATTTGAAGGTGTCAGGCGAGGTCGATTTCGAGGCGGGATTGCCGATCCAGCTCCAGGTCCAGATCACATCGTCAGCGGTGATCGGGGAGCCGTCAGAGAACTTGGCGTTCGGATTGAGGTGGAAGGTCCAGACGGTTGCATCCGCGTTGGACTCCCAGGTGTCGGCGACGCCCGGCCCGATCTCTTCGTCCGGCGTCATCCGGGTGAGGGCCTGGTAGACCATCATCTGGAGTTGCCAGAGATCGCCGCCATAGGTTGGAGGATCCATCCGGAAGGGGGATGGCGTCACCATCTTCAGCACTTGCTGATCGTCCGGCGCGGGTGTTCCATCTTCGCGCGGGGCGGATGGCGCCGGGAGGGCGGCATCCTGCGCGAACGCGCCGCGCGGCAACATGGCGAGCGTTGACGCGACGACCGGTGCGGCGAGTCCAAGCCCGACGGCCCTGCGAATGAAGGTCCGGCGGTTGATAGCCCCCCGCAGGAACTGATTGATGAGGTCATATTGCTGTTCTGGCATGTCGATCCTCTCGATCAGATGCGATACGGAAAGACGCCCAGCCTGGGCGGCTCCCAAACGAACCCGGCGACCATCGCCAGGGTTTACTCCTTCGTGGCCGGGTGGCGAATGAGATCACCCCAGCCAATCATGAAGCCAAAGTTGGTGGCGGCTTTATCGTAGGAGAGAATGAGCGCTTCCTGAGCCGCCTCACCATCTCCGGCGATCACCGCATTAATCAGCATTTCGTGCTGTTCGATATCGAGTCGCGCCTGTTCGGCGATGAATGGCCGCGGAGCCGGATTCTGAAACTCGTAGAGTGTAAAGAGCGCGTCGAGTATAGCCGGAATCAGCCGATTTGGGACATGGCGCATGATGATCCGGTGGACATCGAAATCATCCCACCGGTAGGGTTGCTGCCTGGTGGCATGGGTGCGCATTTTCTCCCAGGCGATTTTGAGCTCCTCGATGTCGTCCGGTTGCAGGCGCGCCACCGCATCCTTGATCCAGGCGACTTCCAGCAGCGCGCGCACTTCGGTCAGCTCCGGGATGCTCATCGCGTCGACCAGCGCCGAACCGGCGAAATATTCCATATAGCGCGCCGGATCGAACTGGGCGACGTAGTTGCCCGCTCCCCGGCGCGATTCGACCATGCCAACCGCCTCAAGCCCTTTCAGCGCCTCGCGCAGGGCAGGGCGGCCGACCCCAAGTTGCACCGAAAGCGCCTCTTCGCCCGGCAAGCGATCGCCAGGTTGAAGCTGCTGCTCGGCGATAAAGCGGCGGATGCGCAGCTGTATTTCTTTGTGTAAAGCAGGACCGCGTTCGATCGCCTCAATCACGTGACGACGCCTTTCACGAACTCTCGCGACGCCAATCTCCGAGGCGCAAATATCTGTAAGACATCTGACGGAATGGTAGAGCATGAACGCAGGCTGTCAATAGGGGATGATTCGAAACCACTTCGACTCATTTGCCGCCAATAAAGTATCGCGGTGTACTTCGGAGAGCTGAGCGGAGTCGCTCTCTCTACAGTCGCCGAATTGATGCTTTGTCGATCACCCGGTCGAGGAAGAGGATGCCGTCGAGATGGTCGATTTCGTGCTGGAAGATGCGGGCGAACTCGCCTTCGGCATGAATGCGTTGCCGGTTGCCGTCGAGATCGAGCGTCCGCACCGTCACCTTATTCGCCCTCGGCACATCGGCCACGATCTTCGGCAGGCTCAGGCATCCCTCCGAGCCGGTCTGCTCGCCGGACGCCTGCACGATCTCCGGATTGATCAGGGTCAGCACGATTTCCGGCTGATCTTCGCTGAGGTAATGCTCCGGCACACGAATCGCGACAACTCGTTCCAGTACGCTCACCTGCGGCGCGGCCAATCCAACACCGGCCACATTCGCCAGCGTCTCATGAAGATCATTCGCCAACCGCTTGATCCGGTCATCGATCCGGCCTACCTTCGCCGACTTCTTTCGAAGAATGGGCACATCGCCCTGAACAATCGGAAGTTTTGCCATGATTACGTTCCTTTTAGTGGGGAGTATGAGAGCGAAAAGGTGTCCGCCGTGCCCGGCACTGAAGTACCGGGCTCACAAGCCGAAGTACCTTTCAGGCACTGAGCTGGGTGGGAGACAGATCGGCATATCGACATCGCCCGTGCTCAGTGCGCTTCAACTCCCGGCCGTCGCAACCACGGCTCGACTATTCTTTCTCACTTCTCACTTCTCACTTCTCACTTCTCACTTCTCGTCCGAAAATCCTTCAGCTCCAACCGCAACTGATCGCGGCCTTTCCAGGTGTCGCGGAGCAGCGTTCCGGCGACGTCGATTCTCGTTCCGGGGCGGGATTCAGCGGCGCGATGGGCGGCGCTCCAGAAGACGGCTTTGATCCCTTCCCCCGGCGTCGCCAGTGACAGGCGCAGGTGGCTCCGGTCCTGTCCCATGATGAGCTGATCCTGCACCATCACGTCGGAAAGCCGCAAGATCGGGCGTTCGTTGCCGGTTCCGAAGGGCTGCAGCCGTTCGATGGCGTTGGCGGTGGCCAGCGTGAGCTGATCGGGTCGGATATCGGCGGCGATTGCGATCGATGGCGGGGCCGGGATTTCCAGGCCCGTGGCGATGATTGCGGATTCGAGCGTCTGGCGCAGCGTCTCGATCATTCTGAGCGGAATCGACATGCCGGCCGCCTGGCTGTGCCCCCCGAAATGATCGAAAAGATCGCGCCGGGTTTCCAGCGCTTCCACAATATTGAATCCCGGCACGCTGCGGGCCGAACCCCGGGCCGAGAAACCGTCGTCGCTCAGCACGATCACCGGACGGCCGTACCGGTTGGCGAGTTTCCCGGCGACGATGCCGACGACCCCGGCGTGCCAGGCCTCATCGTGCAGCACGAAGCAGGAGCGCGATTCCCAACCGGCATCGGTCTGGAGCTGGGTCTCGGCTTCATTAGCGATCTGTTCGCCGATCACCTTGCGACGGTTGTTGATCAATTCGATCTCGTTCGCCAGAAGCGCCGCTTCACCGTCGTCGGTCGCCATCAGCAGATCGAGCGCGATGCGAGGATCGCCCAGCCGACCGGCCGCATTGATACGCGGGGTGATGCGAAAGGGAATGGCTTCGGAATTGAGATCAGCCGGGGCGACGCCGGCCACCGCGCAGAGCGCCCGCAGCCCGGGGCGAGGGGAGCGCTGCATCAGCCGCACGCCATCGCGCACGAAATCGCGATTCGCGCCGGTCAGCGGGCAAACATCGCCGATCGTGCCAAGCGCGACGAAATCGAGCAGCGCCGTTTCCGGGCGGCCCTCGCCGCCATCGACCGGTACCCCGTACTGCGCCAGCGCCGACGTGAACAGATAGGCCAGCGCCGCCGAGCAGCAGGTTTGATACGGACAATCGGGATCGAGCCGCGCTGACACGACGATCGCGCCATCAGGGGTCGGTCCGGAAAGCAGGTGATGATCGAGGATCACCACATCCATCCCCCGTTCCTGCGCGGCGGCGACATGGACATGATCGGTCGAGCCGCAGTCGACCGCGATCAGCAGCGAAACGCCCGCTTCCTCGAATTCATCGAGCGCGGCGAGATTGAGCCCATACCCCTCATCACGGCGCGGCAGGCGAGCGATCACCTGCTCGGCTTCGTGCTGGGCAGGTTGAAATGCGGTGAGGAGCAGCGCGGTGGCGGTGATGCCGTCGACATCGTAGTCGCCGAAAATGCCGATCCGCTCTCCGGTCGCCAGTGCTGTCGTCACGCGATGGGCGGCGCGATCGAGATTCGGCAGCAATTGCGGGTCGGGCGACGGGCGCATATTCATCGACAGGAAATCGGCCGCGCTTTCGCGATCGCGCACCCCCATCCGCCAGAGCAACGCGCTCACCAGTGGATTCCCGGCCAGATCGGGCAGATGCGATGGCAGCGGTTCAGGTTCAATCCAGATCGGACGAGGCAACGGTGGCACGCAGTATCTCCAGCGAAACACTCTTAACGATCGCTGATCCTACCACGCCGCGACGGGCAGACCGCAGACCGCGAGCTAATGAGTCGTATGCATCCAGGTGACGTGGAGCGCTTCGCCGCGGAATGGGCGGTCGGTGGGGGTTTTGCCGGAGGCGGTGCTCCAGCGGGTGGCGGGAGGGAGGCGTTCCGCGCCCCAGGCGGAGGCGCCGGTCATCGATGTCCAGGGGGCGTCGTCGTTGGCGCGCCAGAGGAAACCGCCGGGACCCATGCCGGCGTGAATGGCGACCTGAATGTCGAAACGTTCGCCGACGCCGAGGGCGGGGCCGTGCCAGAGGTGCGGGCTGCGGCCGGCTTGCGGGCTGAGCAGCACCGCCAGCCGCATTTCTGGACCGAGCAGGCCGATCCAGAGGGGAGGCAGCGCCTGATCCTGATTCCAGGCGCTGAAGAGCGTTTGCGCCTCGCCGCCCGATGTCGGGCAGACGCCGGTGAAGCGCCAGGCGATCAGATCCTGATCGCGTTCGGGCGACGAGGCAAGTGTCGCTCAGCTGAGCGTCCCCTGATGCGAGGGGCATCCATTCAATTGAAGGGGAAAGCCGTCGGCGGCCATGAAAGACGCTCGCGCACGACGCCGGTATCGTCGAGCACCTGATAGCGCAGGCCGTCGTCATCGAGCGCCGCCTGCACGGCGTGGAGATATTCGATCTCTTCCGGCATCCGGTGCTTGGTGCCCGATCCGGCGGTGACGATCTGCAGCACGCCTTCATGCGCCTGCACATCGAACGCCAGCATGTGACTCGCCAGATAGGCGAGCACGCCGTGACGGCGCAGGATCTCCCAGAATCGCCGGCCATTTTCCGGCTCGATATCTCGCTGATACGCCCCGGAGAAACCATTGATCGAGAAGACGGGATGATGCCCGAAGACCAGTTTGTGACGCGCATCCGCCTGCGAGATCAGCGTTGCTTCAAGCCACTCCGTTTCGACCCGCCCTTCGCCCAGCCCGGTCCACATCGTGTTGACGAAGATCAGCAGCAGATCGCCACGACGCACGAAATAGGAAAGCCCCTGTTGTCCCTCTGGCCCGTTTCCAGGCAGGAAGGAAAGCGCTTCCCGGAAAAGCCGCTCGCTCATCGCGTCGTAGGTCGTGTGATTACCGGTAGTGTGATAAATCGGCATCGCCTCGCGATCGAGCCAGGCCATTTCCGTGGTGAGCCAGTAGTCCCACTGCGCCCGCAGCGCCGCTTCGTCCGTGGTCAGCCCGATCACCTCGTCGCCGAGGTAGGCAATGAATTCCGGCTGTGGGGAAAGCCGCGCCACCACCGCATTGACCGCCGCCGTCGTCTCCTCATGAATATGACCCGGCACCCCCGAGCAGCTATCGCCATAAACGACGAACTGATGCCCATCCGGCTGCCGTGGCAGCAACGCCGCGATCGAATCATGTTGTGAGGTATCCAAAGCCATTTCGCGATGATATCAGGACAGAGCAGAATTGACGGCCCTCACCCCCAGTCAAATCACCACCAAGGCGTAGTGGCCGATCTTGTATCGGCCATGGTGATCACACGCCAGATTGGGTTGCCAGTCAGCATGGCCGACACGAGGTCGGCCACTACACAAACATGCGGGTATATCAGGCATTTTCGCGTCCGACCCCAGCATTGGGAGAGGGTGATCCTTCAGGATCGAGTGTGGGCTTCATGCAAGCGAACGGGTGTACGGATACAATGTACGTACGCCTGTCAGGTGGGGTATCGGAGTGGGATGAGGTCGATGCGAGCACGGCTGATGCAATTGATCGTGGCGATTCTGCTCGCCGCATCCATCCTGCCGGGGCTTTCTACTCACCATGTCCGCGCCGATTGGTATCCTCCCACCACCGTCTGGGTGGAATCGACCGGGCATACCGTCGACGGCCGCTTTCTCGATGCCTGGCGTGGCGCGAAGGCGCTGCTTGGCGATCCGATCAGCGAAGAGCGTTCCGAGCTGGTCCAACTCGCCGCCGATGACGAGCCGATCGAGCGGACGATCCAGTATTTCACCGGCGGCGCGCTGGTCTATCTCCCCGATCAGGACGCGGTGGTGACGATGCCGCTCGGCTATTGGGCGCTCACCTCCGATGTCGAGCGCTACCCCTCGCGGCATCTCCCGGCCCCGGAATCCTGCGACGGTCTGCCCGAAAACGAATGCGCGGTCTTCGCCGATACCGGCTACAGCCTGCGCCAGGGGTTCAAAGCGTTCTGGGATACGAATGGCGGTCCCGATCTGATCGGCGCTCCCATTTCGGAGCCGTTCACCGATCGCGACGGTGTGCCGATCCAGTATTTCGAAAATGCCGTGCTGCGGCGCGAGCCGGGCAAGCCGATCGCCCCGCGCGCGCTCGGTCAGGAACTGGCCGCTCGCCAGCTGGCGCCGCTCGACCGCGTGCCGCAACCGGACGACGTGCCGGTCTATCACGAGGAGCTTTTCATCGCGCCGCTCGCACCCGATCTGGGCGTCAGCGACGGCGAATCCACGAACTACGGACCCGGTCCGCTGCGGGGAGCCTGGCGCGAACTGGTCATCTCACGCGGATCGCAAACCCTCTGGGCCTATGAAGATGGCGGGCTGGTGCTGACCACGCTCGTCAGCACTGGCGTCGGCAATGTGCCGGAAACGGTCACCCCGCTCGGCGAATGGGCGATCCACACCAAGCTCGAACTGCAAACCATGGAAGGGGTGATCGCCGGCGAGCACTACCTGGTCGAGGATGTCCCCTGGGTGATGTATTTCGACGACCGTGCCGACGCCCTCCACGGCGCCTACTGGCACAACAACTTCGGCCAGCCGATGTCCCACGGCTGCGTCAACCTCCCCCTCGACGTCGCCGAATACCTCTACGCCTGGGCCGACATCGGAACGCCGGTGACGATTGTTGAGTGAGGAGTGAGCAGGGATTGCCTCGCGTAGTTGGGTTTCGCCCGAATCCGGGATTGGAATCCCGGGCTGAACATGACGAAGTTCCTCCGGGACTGGCTTAGGCGACCACGCGGAACTTCGTCTCGTAGTCCGCAGGGTTTCGACGTGTCAGCCGGGTGCTTCAGCTGCCCGGCCATCACATCCGATTACGACTCTCCTCACAACTCACAACTCACAACTCACAACTCGGCGCAGCCGCCGTCACCATCCGCACGACCGTCTTCCCGCCGAGATGCGTTTCGATCAGGGCGGCCAGTTCCTCGCAGGCGCGCTGGATATCCTCAGTCCGGGCGGGGTCGAGCAATTCCATGCAGAGGATGGCGTTCGTTGTTTCTTCGGTCAGTTTCGTGCGGTCGGCTTCGCGCCAGTTCAGGCAGCGGCAGAACGCGCCGGTTTGATCGCGATAGATGATTTCGCCGGGGATCGGCGGCTGATCTTCCGTCCATGCCCAATGGGGTGAACGATTCCGTGCCGGTTGCCCGGGTCAGGTGGATATCGCCGTCGAGCGCGGCGAGATCCTCGCCGCCGCAGGGCGATCCTGCCTGCAACGACACGACGTTGTAGAGATCGACCAGCGGGTTGATGCTCCGCACCGATCCCGCCACCGCCGACCGGTAGAGCCCCTCGATCGACGAGCGATATTTGGACGGCTTCACCCCGAACGCGCGATAGGCCTCACGCCACGGGGCGATCTCCGGCAACGCCGGGATTTCGGCGTCGCCCACGCGCTGCCTGACCTGCTCCGCTGCCTGCGCGAGCAACGCCGCGCTCTGCTCGCCGCTGCGCCGGTTGTCGAATCCCGACGCGATGATGACGCCGACGCGAAGCTCCGGCAGCAGCGCCGTCACGGACGGGTCGAGATGAAAGGTGCGAGGCATTCCTGATCACTCCAGATCGCGAACGAAAACCAGACGTGTCACTTCGTCAAAAAGATGATGATCGCGCTGGTGATGCCCCAGCCGATGATGCTGATCAGCAGCGGCTTGTCGGCGAAGAGCAGCGCTTCCGGAGTTCCGCCGAGACTGCTCCGTTGCACCAGGTAGAGATAACGAAAGATCGCGTAGACCACGAACGGAATGGTGAGCATCATGGCGTGATTGCGCGGCACTGCTGCTGCGTCGAAGGTGTAGAGCGAGTAGGCAATCACCGTCGCCGCCGCCAGAATGCTCAGATACTGATCGAGCAGCACCAGCGTATATTCGCCCAGGCTGGGACGGTGCGCGATGGCGTTGCCCCCTAATGACGCCAACTCATTGCGCCGTTTGCCGAACCCGATCAGCAGCGCCAGCAGCATCGTGCAGGCATAGAGCCAGGGGGAAACCGGCACGTCGATGGCGATCGCGCCGCCCGCCGCCCGCAGCACGAACCCGGCCGCAATCGCAAAGACATCGATAATCGCCAGCTGCTTCAACTCCAGCGTATAGGCGACCATCAGCACCAGGTAACCAAGAATGACCAGCGCGAAAGCAGGATTGATCAAAAGCGCAATCGTGATCGAGAAAATCTCCAACACCGCCGCCGCGATCAATGCCTGCCGGGGCGTGATCCTGCCGGAGGCGATTGGGCGATAGCGCTTGCGGGGGTGAAGCTGGTCCCGCTCGATATCGCGCACATCGTTGATCAGGTAGATGGTGCTGCTGGCCGCGCAAAAACAGATCGCCGCCAGGATGCTGACCATGACCGTGCTGAAATCGGTGAACTTGCGGTCGAACACCAGCGCCGCGAACACGAGCCCGTTCTTGGTCCATTGCAGCGGTCGCATCGCCTGCAGCAGCGCAAGCGCGGTCTCCTGCATCGTTGGCTTCACCGCCATGTCCGGAATGACGGGCGCCGCTGGTTCTATCGGCTGATTCACTGGCGTTTGGCGACTCACGCGATGTAAATCCTCTGATCGGTTCGACCGCTCGAACCATGCTCCGGTCTTGATAGACCGATTGTCGCTTCATCTGTGGCTCGACGCCACCAGAGCGAACACCGACTCGACTTAAAACGATGGCACGCTTTTTGGATACATAACATGGAGCGGTTTCATCCGGCCCCCGCTGAACTACTGGATGTCCATATGTCGGCATTGAGCATGGGAACACTTTCCAGCTATCGCACGAACAAGCGCGCCTGGTTCGCGCTTGTTTCCATGCTTGGGATCGCTGCCGCGCTGCTCATCGTCTTCAATGACGCGCTCCGCACCTCAGCGCTCGAAACCTTGCAGCGCATGGCCGACATCCAGCCACGGATGCTCGCGCTGATCTTCATCCTCAAAATCGGGCAGGCGATATTTTCAGCCATGATCTGGCGCAACATTCTCTGCGCTGCCTATCCCAACGAAGATGTTTCCTATAAGTTCGTGCTTGGCGTCGACCAGGGACAGGATGCGATCAATGCCATCGCCCCGGCCAAAGCAGGCACGTGGGCTTTGCTGAGCGCCTTCCGGTTCTCGATCCCCGGCGCACGCATGCCGACCATGCTCGGCGTCTGGGCCGTGCAGAGTATCGGCTTTTTCGTATTCATGACGATTAATACGATCATCCTTGCGATCACGATTCCGGGATATGCCGGCGATCGGTCAGGCAGCATTGCAAATATCGGGCGGATCGCTACCACACGCCCATATATTTCCTTGCCTCTGCTCCTGATCCTTCTTGCGATAGCGTTTCTTGCCGCTCGTCGGGTGCGGCCGGCGGTTGCTCGCACTCGCGAACAGCTCAAACTGGGCGGCGCGATTCTTGGCTCTCCAAAACGCTATTTCTTGCTTGTCTTTCTGCCGACTGCATGCTGCTTCCTGTTTCGGTGCGCCATTGCGGTGGCGTTGATGTCGGCGTTTTCAATTCCCATCACCCTGGCGACGGTTGCGCTTGCCATTGCGTCGCAATCAGTTTCCAGCGCAATCAAGGTTACGCCGGGCGGTCTCGGCACGACCCAGGCGATCAATGTGGTCGCGTTCCAGAGCTTCGCCTCAGCTGAAACAGTGACCGCCTATTCGCTCACCGAAATGGCGCTCGGTGCGATCACGAGTCTCGTGATCGCCATCGTCGCGCTCCTCTGGGCGTTCGGATGGACCCGCTCGCGCACAATGCTGCGCCGCCGCACCCAGCTCATGGCCGATTTCCAGCGCCGTGTTGCCCGCGAAAAAAGGCTCAACGATAGCGAGGCGGGATAACAACAGTGCTGCAGCATCTCTTCATTTTCACTTCATTTTCAGCTTCTAGCCTTTTGATCAGGATACCGGCGCGCCGTGCGCCCGGGACTCGTGATCGTAGGTTAATCGCTTGATGCCAACTGCCCCGTTCGATTTCTTGATGACGCGCAACCGATTGTTTTTCTTCGCTTCGCTGTTGATGCTGATTCCCGTCGTCTCATTCATCCGGGACCCAAAGTTGCTTTCGTCGTTCGAGACCATCCTCGGAAATGTGAGCGATATCCCGCTCCGGGTGCTGGCGCTGGTCGGATTGCTGAAAGCGACGCAGAGCCTGCTTTCGGCGTTGGCCTGGCGCAATGTGCTGGTGTCGACCTTTCCCGACAATCCGCCACCTTACAGGCTCGTACTCGGTCTCGATCAGGGGAAAGAAGCGGTCAACGTCATCTCCCCGGCCAAGATTGGAACCTGGGTGATGATGAGCGGATTGCGCGTCGCCATTCCCGGCGCGCAGATGCCAACGCTGATCACCGCCTGGGGAGCGCAAAGTCTCGCCTACGTCGTGTTCGCGGTCGTCAATTCTCTTGTGCTCGGATTGACCCTGCCGAGCGTCGTCGGCGCGCATCCAGCGATCAATGTGCACCGGCTGAGCTTCATCACGGCCCGGCCATTGCTGAATGGCGTCGTCGCGCTGGCCGCGATTGTGCTGCTGATGCTGTTGGTGCGGCGGCTCTGGCCCAGGGTTGCGCGGGTGCGGGAGCAAATTGTCGCGGGCGCGGCGATCCTCGGCAGTCCCTGGCGCTATCTGAGAGCCGTGTTTCTGCCGTCGCTGCTTTCCTATCTCTGCCGGATCGCCATCTTCGGCGTCGTGATGGCGTCATTCGGCATCAAGTTGACGGTGGTTACCTTGATCCTGGCACTCGCCGCGCATGCCGTCGCCGGGGCAATCCGCTTCACCCCGGCCGGATTCGGCACGACTCAGGCGATCGATCTGCTTATCCTCCACACCTTTGCCTCAGCCGCGACGATCACCGCCTACTCCCTCACCGAAGGAATGCTGATGACCACCCTCAGCCTCGTCTTCGGCATCGCCGCCCTGGTCTGGGCCCTCGGCTGGACCCAGGCGAAAGGGTTGGTGATAGCGAGAAGTGAGAGGTGAGTCGGGAGCAGGGCGCGATCGTGCACTCGACGTGCCCCTAACTGACAAGCTGAAGTCTCTACGAGACTAAGCCCTGGGAACGACCGGATATATTTTCCCCACCCAGCTCAGTCCCGGAGGGACTTCGTTTTGCTTAGTCCGGGGTTTCAACCCCGGGAAACGGGATGCCACAACTCGATTATTCTTGCAGTCACTGCTCACTGCTCACTGCTCACGCTCACTGCTCACAACTAAAAGAACCGCTTCACGACCCCTAACGCTCCCTCTTTCCAGGGGACCCGGTGGCTGACGCCGGTTGTTTCGACGTATTCGCCATGGTGTTGTTGATACCAGGCGAAGTTGCGGAGCAGGGCGTCTTTGGTGCTGTAGCTGGGATGCCAATCGAGCGCGTATTGAGCTTTGGCGATGCTGACGAACGAATCCTTCGACGCCGTTTCATAGACCCATTTGTAGAGTGGGGAGATTCCGAGTTTATCAAGCAGGCGCAGCGTCCAGATTGCCGGTTCAGCGGGAAAGCCGATGATCCGCTTGCCGTGGCCTGCCGCGTCGAGCACCGCCTGATAATCGGAGCGCATGGTCCCGAACTCAGCCGAGCCGATGTTGAAGGTGTCGTTCGTGCGCTCGACGGGGAGGCGGAGACAGCGCTCGATCGCGTCGCAGAGATCTTCGACATCGAGCAGCTGATAGCGGTTATGCCCCATCCCGATCACCGGGAAGTTGCGTCCCTCCAGCGCCCAGTCATACAGCAGCGTGAAGACGCCCAGCCGCTCCGGCCCGACGAATGATTTCGGCCGCAGAATGCTGACCGGCAACCCCTTCGCCCGGAACTCGAGCGCCACGATCTCGGCCTGAATTTTCGCCTGTCCGTAGGGGCCGACGCCTTCCAGCCGGTCGGTTTCGAGCAGCGGATGATGATCGGGAATCCCGTAAACCGCCGTCGAGGAGATATGCACCGCCCGCTTCACCCCGGCCATTCTTGCAGCGGTGAGGACATTGCGCGTGCCTTCGACATCGGTCGTATAGATATCGTCCGGTTTGTAGAGCGGAAGCGCCGCCGCCGTGTGAACGACGAAATCGACCTCTTCCATTGCCTCGGTGACCCGCACCATATCGCGGATATCGCCGGTGACGGTCCGCACCCGGTCGCGGGTGTCAGCGTAGTCATACGGCGCAATATCGAGCGAGGTGACGTCGTAGCCGCGATCGAGTAGATAGCGGGTGAGATTGATGCCGAGAAACCCGGCCCCGCCGGTGATCAGAACCCGTCCAGTGGAAGCGTCGCTCATAGAGCGCCGACTCCCATCCGCTCGGCTGACGCCGCATCCGCCGGTTCGATCACGCTGCGCAGCGATTCCATCGGGAAGCGCGGGTAGGAGCCGAACACCTTCAGCCAGTCGCACATCTTGCGGGCGTTCTCGATCGCCCGTTCCAGCGGCGCGTCGAGCCGGTGTCCTTCCATATCAAAGAGAAAGATGTAATCGCCGAGCCAGGCTTTGGTGGGCCGGCTTTCAGCTTTCGTAAGTTGGATGCCTTCGGCGGCGAACGCCCCCATCACCCGGTGCAGCGATCCGGGCGTGTTCTTCTTGACGGTGAAACCGAGATTGGTTTTGTCGTCACCGGTCGGCTCGGCGTCGTGGCTGCTGAGCGCGACGAACCGGGTGACATTCGCCCGCACGTCATGAATGTCCGAATCCAGAATCTCGCCGCCATAGAGCGCCGCCGAACGCGCGGTGCCAATCGCGGCTTTGGTGCGATCGCCCCCTTGCGACACCGATTCCACCGCGCCCGAGGTGCTGAGCGCGGCGACGAGCATCGCATTCGGCAGATGCTCTTCGAGGTACTTCCGGCACTGCGCCAGCGCCTGCGGATGCGACGAAACGACGGTGATCTCGTCCATACGCGCGCCGGGCGGGGCGATCAGGTAGTGCTGCACCGGCACGATGATCTCGGCGCAGATTTTCAATTCGGTGTCGTGGATCAGCAGATCGAGATTCGGGCTCACCGCCCCTTCGATCGAGTTTTCGATCGGCAGCATGGCGTGCGTCACCTCGCCCCGTTCCGCCGCGGCCACCACCGCCGGGAAACTGGGCAGGGGGACCATCTCGTCATCTGGTCGAAAGGTGATCGCGGCCACTTCACTGAAACTGCCGCCCGGTCCAAGAAAAGAAACAGCCATCAGACAGGTAGCCTCCAACTCCCCGTCACGATAGACGATTCCCCGGAGATGCGTCGAGGGCGTCCGGCGATCACGCGAAGGGATCGGGCTCGATCACCCAATCGACCTGATGAAAACCGGGAATCGATGTTCAGCTTCGGTAGCGCGTACAGATTATTTTCAGGGTGGTCATCGGCCACGGTTGTCAGTGCCGCCCAGTAACCTCCTGCTTCCGGCATTTCGCGATCACCGCCGTGTGCGAGCCATCAGCCTCAGCACGTAGAAGCTCTTTTCCCCGTTGGTCGATCATTTGGGCAGGCCTCCGAGCGCGAAAGCCACCACGACGCGCCATTCACGACGCCGCCAACATTGGCGATATAGGAACTCTTGCAGCTCGCGGCTGTACCCCGTCTGCATTCCCTGGATTTGAATGTCATGATCGACCGGCAGCGCCGAAACGAGCTCGATCTTGCGCATTTTGATCTTCGCCCGGATGTAGGAATGGAGGTTGTAGGCGTAGCGTCCCGCCTCAGGCAGCCCCGGATTGTCGAAGATCTCGTCGGTGTACTCGGTCGTGAAATCATGGATGGAGCTCAGCTCGCGCGTCGTCGTGATCTGGAAGGCGTTGCCCATCTGCTCGTCTTTGTCGATCCCCGCCCAGATCAGCTCGGTGAGATCGGAGCCCATCGCCTGTCGCATCGCCGTCGACACCACACCCGACGCCCCGTTCTTGATCGTGGTCTGCAGCGCGGTGAAGCGCAACTTTAATCTCGTCTTCGAGCGCCTGCTCCTTCGATGCGCCCCCGGCGACTCGTTGGGCGACCTTCGCGTTGACGTCGAGCAGATCGATGCCGGTCACGAAATCGCTGAAGCTCTGCGCCACGAAGGTGTTGAGCGCCTGATGTCCCGCCTCCGCCGCGTGATCGGGAACGTTGTTTTCCTCCAGCAGCACGGCGATGAAGCCGACCGCGCCGGGCGCTTCAGTAGCGTTCAACTGCGCGTCGACGAGGGTGATCGGCTTGACCGTCGTTTCCCAGGTGCCGACATTGCGGGGAATGGATATCTTGGATCCCGGTTTCGCTACACGGCCGAGATTGCCGTGACTGCCGCCGCTAAAGAAGAAATCGGGCGTCCAGGTCAACCGGGTGAGATTTTGCTTCACAGTGGAGCCATCGAGCTTGAACCCGATTACCCAGAGATAGGGTTCCGAATCCTCTTCATCGGCTCCGTGATAGCAAAAGAGCTGCCGCACACCTACGCGAACATCGATGTCCACCATCAGAAGCCTCCAGCGATATCAACCGATCAATTCCTTACATAGTACCAATGAGAAGAGTCAAATCAATCACTGCGCCCTCCCTCTATACTCCTCGCATGATGGATGATCTCTTGACGCACACAGCCCTCACCCCGAGCCCCTCTCCCTATTCAAGAAGCGGGGGGCAGCTCCCGTACCCTCTTCCAATGCTGGGAGAGGGTGGTTCTTCAGGAACGGGTGAGGAGCGTCGCACCCGCTCAAAACCGGGACAACGACGCAAATTCTCCAAGGACCGCCCCCCCGATCCGCATGGGGTCGAGATGCCCTGGAGGCTGTTCCTTGCGATTCCGATGCCGCAGTTGGTGATCGAGCGGATGGAGAAGATCATCACCCGCTTGAGCACCAAGGGCTGGCCGGTGCGCTGGACCGATCTCAAAACCGCCCATCTCACCATTCATTTCATCGGTGATGTCGAATCGTCGCAGGCGGAGTTGCTACGGATGGCGCTGCCGGCGGCAGTGGCGAAGCATGAGGCGTTCAGTCTCGAAACCGGACGCCTCGGCGTCTTCCCCAGCGAGAAGAAACCGCGCGTGCTCTGGATGGGCCTCGACGGCGAAAACGAGCGCCTGACCGCGCTGCATCGCGATCTCGGCGCCCTGCTCACCAGCTTCGAATTTGAGGTCGATGCCCGCCCCTTCTCGCCCCACATCACCCTCGGTCGCCTCCGCGAAGAAATCGGCGCGGCCAGGGCGATGGAAATCTGGACCACCTTCCGCGGCTATGAAACCGGCACCCCCCTCGAACTCCCGGTCGAGGAAGTTATCCTCGTCCGCAGCTACATCAACCGCGATGGCACGCGCCATGAGCCGCTCGTTCGCTGTGCGTTGACGAAGCAGCAGACCGCAGACCGCACCAGTAGCGACGAAGCCCATCAGATCTGAGCACGAGCGTCGTCCGGGGCCCATGACGGTCTGCTGCCTGCGGTCTGCTTCGTCCCTACTCGTACCGCAACGCCTCCGCCGGAGCGATCCGTGACGCCTGCCGGGCCGGGATCCAGGTCATCAGCAGGGCGGCGATGACGGTGGCGATGAGGATGACCGTGACCGTGCTCCAGGGGATGATGAAGTTGAGATCATCGGGGGCATCAAGCTCATCGCCCATGAAGAGGTTGCGCGCCAGGACCAGACCCAGCGTCGTGCCGGAGATCACGCCGAGTCCGACGATGAAGACCGTTTCGATCAGGAACGAGAGCGAAATCTCGTTGCGCTGGAAGCCGATCGCCCGCATCACGCCGATCTGCTGCCGCCGCTCGACCACGCTTCGGAACGCGATCACGCCGATAGCAGCCACGCCGACGAGCAATCCGAGTCCCATGAAACCCTGGATGATGTAGAAGAAGCTCATGACTTGCCCGCGACCTTCGTCGATCTCATCCTGGATCGACACCGCCTGCACACCGCTGGTCGAAAGCGTCGACTCGATCGTTTTAGCGACCTCCGTCGCATTGCCGGAATCGCTCAGCGCGATCCAGGAGCTGCTGCTTGCGGTTGATGGGTAGATCGCATTGAGCGTCGACTGATTCATATAGAGACCGCTCAGACTCGTGACTGTGCTATCGATGACAGCGATGATCTTCACCTGATGCGGCTGATCGCTGCCCGGAACGGCCAGGTCGATCACGATCGGCTCGAAACCCTCCGAGTCGGAGGTGATCCCCTTCAACTGGAAATCGCTAAAGCCGCCGATCGGCGGTCCACTCGCCGGTAGCGCGCTGGCGTCGATGATGGCGACATCCGGCTCCGTCCGTAAGGCGTTGAGCACGGCGTCGTCCGATTCATACCCCGCCGCATACTGCTGGAAGAGGAAATCGGTGTCGCCGATGAAGGCGTCGTTCATGCCTTCCACCCGGAACGAATTCCAATCATTCTCGCCAGATTGCCGGAGCTGTGACGGGCCGTTGCTCGGGCTGGTCGTAACACCGACCGCCTTGAAATCGCTGGTATCGACGCCCTGCGCATTGAGCGCGGAGGTGACATCACCGGTTGCATTGGTGGATGTGGCGTCGGTGCGGATATCCCAGCCCGCTTTCGCCTGGCTACTGGCGAAGAGACTGGAGAAGTTCGTGCTCATCGTCGCCGTCATCACCAGCGCGAAGACGATCAGGCAAAACATCGCTACCGTCATCCCAGTCCGCATCGGTGACGCGCCAGGGTAGGCAATTGCGGTCTTCACCGATGCCAGCTTGCCGCGCAGCAATCCGCCAAGCGCGTTCATGCCGCGCAACAGCAGATCGGTGTTCTGGATGATCAGCATCGTCGAGCCGGTCACCAGGAAGACGCCCGAGAGGAAGAACATCTCGAAGTCACCTTCGTACTTGCCGAAGATCGCATCGAAGAGATTGCTTGGCAGCAACCAGATGACGAGCAGATAGATGCCGACGCCGCTGAAAACCGCCCGGCTCGACACGCCCACGTAGCGGAGCAGCATTGCCACGCCGAACGGCAGCAGGCTCAAGCCAAGCCGGAACGGGAAGGCCGAACCGCTCGAGTTGCCGATCACGATCATGCCGGCTCCGGCGACGAGCAGCAGCACGCCGAAGACAATCGACCGCGTTTTGCGCCGCAGCGTCGTCACGTCCGGAATGTCGCGAATCGCGGAAACGATGTTCAAGCGGCTGATCCGCCAGGACGCGATCACGACTGAGAGGAAGGTGATGCCAACACCGAGACAGTAGGAAACGATCACGCTCGTCGGTGTCACATGCCAGCTGATCGTGGCGATATCGCCAACCAACGGCTGGATGCCGACCGCGATCCCCGCCGCCGCCAGCACGCCGAGGGTGACCCCGACCAACCCGGAGAGCAGCGCATAGACGAGTCCTTCGCTGACGAATTGCTGCATCAGCTGACTGCGCTGGGCGCCGATCGCCCGTGTCATCCCCATTTCGGCGCGCCGCTCCGCCGCCAGCATCGAGAAGATCAGCACGATCAGCAACACGCCGGCCGCGATCGAGAAGAGTCCAAAGACCAGGAAGAGCCCGGTAAAGACCTGTGCCGCACCGGTCGACGCGTCGACCTGCGTCCGCTTGATCGGATTGATGCCGAGTTGCTGCCCACCAAGCGAGGGAGCGAGTGACGAAATCACCGCATTGGTCGGCGCGATCGAATCACGCACACCGCCCGTATTCGAGATCGCCACCGAGGTGATCTGATCGCTCTGACCGGTCAACGACTGCAGCCGGTCGAGCGCCAGCACCATGCCGGGCAGCTTTGTGCCATTTTCGAAATCGCGGCGGACTCCGGTCAGGTAGCTATCCGGCACGATGGCGGAAACGGTGAAATCGTGCGGCTGATTCTTGATGAAGAGCTGAACGGTGTCGCCAACCTTGGCGTCGAGATCGTCAGCAGCCTTGGCGCTGAGCACAACACCGTTCTCAGGCAACGCTGCAAGGTCGATCGTTTCGCCGTTCGTGGATTGCAATCCACCGAACTGGTCCAGATGGGCGGGATCGAGACCAACCAGCACTACATTCGGCTCGATCTGGCGGCTCGCCTCATTGGAAGCCGGAACATGCACGTCAAGCAACGGCATCACGCCATCGACATTCGCATTCCCCGCCACGCTCTGCTCGACCGTGGTGTAGGCGCTGGTCGGAATCGCCGCCCCGGTGCCAATATTTTTCGCCTCGACCCCCTGACTCGAAACGACCAGCTCATCAACATGACCGAGATTCGAATAGACATCGGAGGTGAGTGAATAGTCGAGCGTATCGCCCGTGCCGAACGCCGCCGAGATGATCAGCGTCGAAAGCATCAGCCCGGCGATCGTCAACACCGTCTGCGCTTTGCGGCGTGGAATATTGCGCACGCCCAGCTTGAAAATCACCGGCCGCCGCCAGGCGATCCACCCCACCGTCAGCAGGCAAACCCCCAGCAGCGCCACCAGCACGATCATGATTGTTGTCAGTGATATGCCAAATAGTTCGGTCATTGGTTCGCTCCTTCGCAGGCCGCAGACGGCAGACAGCAGGCCGCGACGACCTGCGCATCCACGTCCCTAAATTGATGCCAGCTCCGCTGCCTGCGGCCTGCTGTCTGCCGTCTGCTCGTTGTGATCAATCACGATGCCATCGCGCATCCGCACGATCCGATCGCACTGCTCGCCGACGCCGCGATCGTGGGTGACGAGTACGAGCGTCAGCCCCTGCTCGCGATTGAGCGTTTTCAGCAATTCGATGATTTCCTGGGCGGTTGAGGAATCGAGCGAGCCGGTCGGCTCGTCCGCCCAGACGATGGCCGGCTCATTGACGAGCGCGCGGGCGATCGTCACCCGCTGGCGCTGGCCGCCGGAAAGCTCGGCCGGCCGGTGCTTCGCCCATTCGGTCAACCCGACCGTTTCGAGCGCCCGGTTTGCTTTCTCGCGCGCTTCTTTAGGCCGGAAGCCGGAAAGCAACAGCGGCAGCTCGACATTTTCGACCGCGCTCAACACCGGCAGCAGGTTGTAGACCTGGAAGACGAAGCCCATGCGGCGGGCGCGATAGGCCGTGCGCTCCTTATCCCCCATCTTCGCCAGGTCTTTGCCGTCGAGCCAGATCGTGCCCTGGTCGATATCATCAAGACCGGAAAGGGTGTTGAGCAGCGTCGTTTTACCGCAGCCGGAAGGCCCCATCACGGCGATCATCTCGCCGCGTCGGACCACGAAATCAATCTCCTTCAACGCCTGCACCTTTGTCGTGCCGGTGTCGTATGTCTTGATCACCCCTTCAGCCCAGATGATCGCGTCATTGGTTCCGGGGGTGACGCCGCGTCGTTCGTTGGTCTCCATTCGCTTCTCTCCATCGACTTGCGCTGAGCGCCGCCATTGGCGCAAAAGCTCACGATTTCGATGGTGACCGAGACGAGTCAACATTCAATGGGCGCAATCCTCAACAGAGTCTCAACAGCCGCTCAAGACTTTTTTCGGAACAGTCGAAACGGTGGCGACAACCGGAAAAGTGCTTCATCCTGAAGGAACGCAAGGCGAATCCGCCATTGCGTTCAAGGAGATTCAATGGTGGATCGACCGACAACCGTGCTGGTCGTCGATGACGAAGAAGATGTCGTATCCCTGATGCGCGACTTTCTCGAAGCTGAGGGGTACGCCGTGTTGATTGCCGCCGACGGCCCGTCCGCGCTCGATCAGCTGCGCGAGACGAGCGTCGACTGCGTGCTGCTCGATGTGATGATGCCGGGTCAATCGGGGTTCGAAGTGTTGCGCCGTCTGCGCGACACGTCCGGGGTGCCGGTGCTGTTCCTCAGCGCCCGCCAGGAAGATGACGACAAAATTCGCGGTCTCGGACTCGGCGCCGATGATTACATCGTCAAATCAGCCACCCCCGGCGAAGTCGTCGCCCGGGTCAAAGCGGTGCTTCGCCGGACGAAAAAGAGCGAGGCGGAAGCTCCGAGCGCGCTCAATTTCGGCCGGGTGCTGATCGATCTCCGCGCTCGCGAGGTGCTGGTCGAAGGCACGCCGGTCGCGCTGACCGCGCGCGAATTCGAGCTGCTGCAATTGCTGGCTGAGCATCCCCGTCAGGTCTTCACGCGCGATCAGATCTTCGAACGGCTCTGGGGCCCCTACGGCGATCGCCACACCGTCACCGTTCACGTGGGCCGGCTGCGCGAAAAGCTCGAGGTCGATCCCGGGCATCCCGAATTGATCGTCACCGTCTGGGGCGTCGGCTATCGCTTTGAAGGTGAGCGGCGGGCATGAGCGCAGGCGTGCTCAATCGAACGCTTCCCCTCCGGCGCTGGTTGGCGCTGGCGCTGGTGATCAGCTTCGTCGTGCCGTTTGGGTTGACCGGGTTTATCGCCTTTCATCTCATTGGAGACGGAACCGAAGAAAAGATCAGCCAGGCCGAAGACCGTCTTCGAGCGGACGTTGCGCAGTGGAACGACCCCACCTGGCAGCAGGCGATTGCCGCCGATCTGAAGAAAGATGGCATCGACATCTTGCTGGTGCAGAACAGCAGTCAAATGTTCGAAAGCACCCCGAATATTCTCGCCACGACGGATGACAACGGCCGTGTCGTTCACCGGTTGGCGGTGCAGAGCGGCAACGATCTCTACAGTGCCTATCTCTACACCAACGCCGAAACGGGACCGCCTGCCCAGGTTCGCAACTGGGGCGTGCCGATCGTCGCCGTCACCACCCTGATCTGCACCCTGGGCGGCATCGCCTGGTTTCTGGGACGGATGGTCGTCAAGCCGCTGGCGGCGACCAGCGAGGCGGCTCGCCAGATTGCCGCGGGGAATCTCGAGGTTGCCGTGCCGACCTCTCGCGTGCGGGAGGTGGCGGATGTCAATCTCGCCTTTGACGATATGAGCGCCGAGCTTCGCGCCTCGCTGCAGCATCAATCGGAGCTGGAGCAGGAACGGCGTCTCTTCATCGGCGCCATCGCCCACGATCTTCGCACGCCGCTTTTCTCACTGCGCGGATCACTGGAAGGACTGGCGACGGGCGTCGCCGACACGCCCGAGAAACAGGCGCGCTACATCGCCGTCGCCCAGGAAAAAGCGGACGCGCTGGAGCGGCTGATCTCCGATCTCTTCGATTACACCCGGTTGGAATATCTCGACCAGACCCCGAACCGCGAACCGGTCGATCTCGGCGCACTGCTGTCTCGCCTGGTCGAAGGCGTCCGCTCCCGCGCCGAGGCGAAGGGCCTCACGCTCACCTTCCATCTGCCAGGTCAGCCTTGCACGATCGAAGGCGATCCACATCTCCTCACCCGCGCCATCGAGAACCTGCTCGACAACGCCCTCCGCTACACCCCGAACGGCGGCTCGGTGCAGGTCGAATGCCACCTCGAAAACGAACAGGTTCGCTTCTCGATCGCAGACACCGGCCCCGGCATTTCCGCCGCCGATCTCCCCCACATCTTCACGCCGCTCTTTCGCGGCGAAGGCTCTCGCAACCGTCGCACCGGTGGTGCCGGTCTCGGCCTCACCATCGCCCAGACGCATCCTCATCGCCCACGGCGGCGAGCTAACCGCCGCAAATCGTCCTGAGGGTGGAGCAGTGCTGATGGGGACGTTGCCGGGGATCTAGAAATATCGCGTGCAGCATCTGGCTAATACAACCACTTGCAGAATGGTTGTCTCGCTTCTATTTCCCGGGGTTGAAACCCCGGGCTAAGCAAAACGAAGTCCCTCCGGGACTGACCTCGGCAGGAGACATACGCCGATACATCGGGAGCGTCGTCGTAGTCCCAACGGGACTTTGTTTTGCTTAGCCCGGCACTTCAGTGCCGGGTCCTAGGGGACGGCATTTTCGCATCCCGAGCTAATAATGGGATCAGAAAGAATTACGAAAGAGAACACGATTCGGGGATCTAGCGTCATCCCGCAAGGTCATGACATGCTCCTTATTGAGAGCATAGCAAACGGGCGCGAGCGGGACGCATGCCGCTTCCCGCTCGCCGGATTTAATTTGGGAACCTAAACCTCTTTCGAGCTGCCGCTGAGGACGCTGCGGATGGCGTCGGTGGCCCAGTTGATGACCTCTTTCCGGGTTTCGGCGCCGCTGCGAGGCGCAACGGCCAGTCCGACGACCAGCCCGTAGACGAAATATTTCACTGCAGTTTTCGCGCTTCCCAGCATTGAAGACCTCCTCGAATTCTGATTGGGACGTTCCGGCCAGTTATGCCGGCTCGGCAACAAGCGGCGTATCCGCATCTACCACGAAAACCGGCGCCGGAGCGTCGGGTTTGAGCACCCGCGCCTCGGTCGCTTGATTGGCGCCGAGCATCGTAAAGATAATAGTTTCAACAACCTCCGAGATCTGGCTGCGGGTGCGCTCTCCTGATTGCGGGGCATTCCAGATCACGAATGCGGCCGCCACGGCTCCCCCCAGGAGCGTTCCAATCACAAAAGCTGTCGTATGTTTCGCCATTGATGATCTCTCCGTCATTAAACAATCGTCATCGCAGCTTACTACGTCGCCTATTGTGCCCCACTACAACAAATCGTCGAGCGGACCCGCCAGCGCGGCGATCCGCGCGTTCGACGTTCCTGCCGCCAGGGCGGGCTGCACGATCTCGGCTGCCAGATCGGGAACCCAGCCATGCAGCGCGCTCAGCGTCGTCGGATCGGCGTGCAGGGTCGCCGGCATGTCGCGGGGGAAGATTACGACCGTCTCACCGGGCCGGAGTTCGATCCGTTTCCCGGCGGCGCTGACGATGCCATTGCCGTCGAGCAATGTCAGCACCGCCGGACTCCCGGGATGATCAATCGTGATCGTTTGATCGGGCGCCAATGCAAGCTTCTCCAGGGCGAAGTAACGACAGGCGGTGAGGATGGAGCGCCCCGATCCAATCTCGACTGGTGTAATCGGGGCAGGCTGATAAGCGGGTTTCGCGACCGCCAGACTCTGGTCGATATGCAGCTCGCGCGGTTTGCCATCCGATCCCATCCGTCCCCAATCATCGAGCCGGTAGGTAATCCCTGACGGCTGCTGGATCTCATACACCATTATCCCCGCTCCCAACGCATGAATCGTGCCAGCCGGAATCAGCACCGTTTCCATCGGCCGCGCCGGAATCGCCCGCAGGAAGCTGCTCGTGCGTGCGCCAGACCGGGCGCGGATCGCAAGCTCATCGAGATCGGACGGGGTGTGCAATCCAAGATAAAGCTCGCTCTCGATCCCCGCGCTCAACACATGCCAGGCCTCGGTTTTGCCGGGACTCCCCAGCGCCCGCGCCTCCTCGTCGTCCGGATGCACCTGCACCGACAGCACATCGTGGGCATCGATCAGTTTGATCAGGAGCGGAAACACCGGCGCTCCGCCGGTGGCGCGAAGCCCGAGCGCGCCGATCGTGCCGGCGGGATCAGCGAGCACGAGCGCTTCCAGCGTCTGCCCGGTGAGCGGCCCATCGGCGACGATCGCGCCGGGCGCGGTGAGATGCGCTTCTCCGATCACCGCATCATCGGGAAAGACGAAACCGATGCGCCGTAAACCCTGCCCGCCCCATGGTTTCGGATCGAGGTAGGGATTGAGCCGGATCGGCCCGCGTTCGATTGCCAGGTGATCGTCTTGATTCGCCATCGTCGCGTCAGCCTCCTGCGAGCGAGCGCCAAATGCGGATAGGATTCCTCATCACTCAAGGCTATCCTTTGCCGGATACCACGGGCGCTGCCGGCGCCGGGCAAGATAGGAGCAGTATGAGCGATCAGATTCCCCCCACGAGCCGAAGCCACCATCCGTCTTCATATCGGGCGCGCCGGTCTCCCTCGTTCTGGACGGTCATTCCGGCCGGCGGCTCGGGGACCAGGCTCTGGCCGCTCAGCCGCTCGGTGAAGCCGAAGTTCCTGCTGCCCTTGCTGGGCGACCGCTCGCTGCTGCAGCAAACGGTTGACCGGCTGAATCCCCTGTCGCCGCACGCCAAGATGCTCGTCATCTGCGGGACCGCGCACGCCGCGGCGGTCGCCCGCCAGCTGCCGGAACTTCCCGATGCGAATATTGTTGTTGAGCCTTCGCCCAAAGGATCGGGGCCGGCAATCGCCCTGGCTGCCGCCATTATCGCCCTCCACGATCCCAACGCGGTGATGGGCAGCTTCGCCGCCGATCATGAGGTGCAGGACCCGGTTGCCTTCGAAGCGGCCGTGCGAACGGCGATCGCGACCGCCTCGTCCGACGATTGGCTGGTGACGATCGGCCTGACGCCAACGCGCCCCGAAACTGGCTACGGCTACATCGAGCGAAGCGATGACGTCGTTGCGGTCAGCCCATACGGCAAGGCCTATCGTGCCGTCCGCTTCATTGAAAAGCCTCCCCTGGAGGATGCCGAGAAATACGTCGCCACCGGCCGGTTTCTCTGGAACGCCAGCATGTTCGTCTGGCGGGCGCAAACGCTGCTCGATGAGCTGGAGGATTTGCAACCTGCCCTGCATGCGGCGGTTTGCCGGATCGCGCAGGCCTGGGGCACATCGGCGCAGGAACAGGTTGTCGCCGAGGTGTGGCCCGGCATCGAGGAATCGACGATCGATCAAGGGGTGATGGAAAAAGCCCCCCGGGTAGCAGTGGTTCCGGCCGAGATCGGCTGGTCTGATGTCGGCGATTGGCACGGACTCGGCGAACTGGTCAAAAAAGACGAAGAAGGCAATAGCCTGCATGGCGCGGTGACCGCGATCGACTGCAATCGTTGCGTACTCTGGTCCGATTCAGGCCGGATGATTGTCACCATCGGTCTGGAGAACGCCATCGTCGTCGAAACCCACGACACCGTCCTCGTCGCCGACCGGGGCCGGGCGCAAGAAGTCCGCCGCATTGTCAAAGAGCTGCGCTCGATCGGTCGGCACGATCTTACGTAGACGTAGTAGAGAATTAAGAGTGGAGAGTAGAGAGGAAGGATGAACGATTTCGTACTCTCCACTCTTAATTGATAACTCTCAACTTCTTCGTCAGAGAGGATGCGGGCTGCGGCAGTAGGGTGCGCGCAGCCCGCGAGGGAGAGGAGAGCTGGGCGAATAGTCGCCCGCTGCCTGTTTCGGTTTTGCAGGTTGCCGCGCGTGGGGCGAAGCAACAAACCGAATGCTCAGGAGATTGAGACCGTGCTTTCTCAATCTCGCGTACAGGCGTTGGTCGGAGCCGGGTGTGACGGGAAGGGCCGTCTGCTCGGTCGATCACTCATGTAAACGCACGATCCCTGCCAATGGTTACACCGGAGATAATGGAAATCGAAACCGTGCCTACAATCACCGCGTCATACATAAAGGACAGACCGATGCAGGGACAATTCAAAACCGTTGGCGGCAAGCTGGTTGTCGTCGACTTCGACATCGAGCAGGAACGCCTGCGAAATGTCGTCATTCACGGTGATTTTTTTGTCTATCCAGAAGATGCGTTTCCCGCGCTCGCGGCCGCGCTTGAAGGCGCGCCGAGCACGCTTTCCGAGGCGGAAATTGCCGGGCGGCTGGCCGCCGCGATTCCCCCTGGCGCGGAGGTGATCGGTACCTCGCCGGAGGCGATCGCCACCGCGATTCACCGTGGCATTGCCGCCCATGAAAGCGAGACGGCGCGTGACTGATCCCAATCTTCCCATCCCCACCGCCGCGGAGATGCTCACCAACGACCCGGTGATCTCCGCCCGCATCGCTGAAGTCTCCGGTCGCTGGCAAACCTACGACTGGCAGCTCATCCGCGCGCGGCCATTGACGCCGCTGATGAATCTCGCCATCGACGAAGTGCTCACGCAGCGCGTCGGCAAGGGATTGCGCCAACCAACCCTGCGCTTCTGGGGTTGGGCGAACAAAGCGGTGATCCTGGGCCGGTTCCAGTCGGTCCGCAATGAGGTGAATGAAGAGGTCGCCGCCGCGCAGGGGGTCGAGATCGTGCGCCGCATCAGCGGCGGCGGCGCGATGTTCATCGAACCCGAGGGCGCGATCACCTACTCGATCTATGCCCCCGAGGAGATGGTCAAAGGACTCTCGTTCCCGGAGTCGTACGCCTTTTTTGACGGATGGGTGATCCAGGCATTACGCCGGCTCGGGCTGGAAGCCTGGTACTCGCCGCTCAACGACATCACCGCATCCGGCGGCAAAATCGGCGGCGCCGCCCAGGCTCGCCGTCTGGGCGCGGTGCTCCATCACACCACCATGGCGTATGAAATGAACGGCGAACTGATGAGCCAGGTGCTCCGGATCGGCAAAGAAAAGCTGAGCGACAAAGGCATCACCTCCGCCGCCAAGCGCGTCGGCCCCCTCAGCCAGCAAACCGACCTCCCCCGCGCCGTCATCATCGACCACCTGATCGAAACCTTCCGCGACCAATACGGCTTGGTGGACGACGACCTGACGGCTGAAGAGATCGCCGAGGCCGAAAAGCTGATCGAGGAACGGTTTTCGACGAAAGAGTGGATTTACTTTTTGCCGTAGAGGAGCGGGCGCATTCGAAATGAGGAATCCGGCGTTTCAATCCTAAGATAGAGTGAATCGCGGAAAGGTCATCTCGGACGATTTCCCGGGTTGAACCCGGGTAAGCAATACGAAGTCCCGCTGGGACTGAGCCGGGCGACGGTTGCTCCGGAGAATGGGTTCATCGGCAGACGTTTTCAGCCGCCTTGTGTGGGGAAACGCGACTCGATTCCCGCTGACTGACGGAATGGGAAACGTGGATATTCGGTTGCATTCAACAAGCACCGCGAACCGCGTAAGTCGTGCGGTTGCTCCAGCAATCGATACGCGTTCCTGCGGCCTGGCGATTCGGTCACGATGCCCGATCACGTCCATCTCGCGGTCTCGATTCCGCCGACAATCGCGGTCGCCGAGTTCATGCGGTTGGTGAAAGGGGCATCGAGCCATCTGCTGAATCGAGTGAGCGAGCGCTCCCGCGATGAGACATTTGCCTGGCAGGCGGAATTCGGCGTGCTGACGTTTGGCGAGCGTTCGCTTAAGACGTGCGTGACTACGTCACAATCAGCGAACGCATCATGCGGACGGCACCCTGCTCCCTTCGTTCGAACAACTTCAACCCCTCGTCCCACGCAACGGATCACATCCGTAGCCCAAACGGGACTTTGTTTTGCTTAGCCCGGCATTTCAATGCCGGGTCCTCTGACCATCCAATCAAATCACTCGCTGCTGATTTCCACTCCGTATTCCCCGGCGGCTTTCTTGATGCGCGCCTTCATGATCTCCACGTCATCCCGCGGGTATTTCTTCGCGTTGTCGGGATGGTTGATGTAGCTCCATGCCGCCCGTACATGTTCGGCGCTGTCGATGGGGTACTTGTTGTTCACCGGATCGGCAAAGACGACATCTCCGTATTCGTGAAGGCCTTCTTTGGGGCTTACGTCATCGCGGCGGTCGATCTTCCCTGACATCTGTTGCTCCTTTCAGGCGACTGGTTTCGCCTCCATGACGACACATGCAAGTTCGATGCCGAACGCACGACTCATCCACATCTCGTCGAACACCCGTATGATTGCGACCATCGATTCGACGATGCATGAGGAGAGTGCGTGGAATGACGGTTGCAGTAGGTCAGGAACAGGTGATTGCGGCGATCGAGCAGGAAATTGCCGATTTTCCGGGGACCGCCGGGGTCTATGCGAAGAATTTGACGACGGGCGAGGAAGTCGCCGTCGATCCGGATACCGTGCGGCCGACGGCGAGCACGATCAAGGTGCCGATTCTGATCGAGCTCTACCGCCAGGTCGAAGCCGGAACGGTCAGTCTCGACGACACCCTCACCACGAATGAGGAAAACGAGACGAAGGGCTCGGGCATCCTGCGCGATCTCTCGCTCGGGATCACCATGCGGCTTGAGGATCTCGCCACGCTGATGATCGTCGTCAGCGATAACCAGGCGACGAACATGCTCATCGATCTGCTGGGCAAGGAAAACATCAACAATACGATGGCCGCCAATGGATTCAAGAACACGCGGCTCGTCAACCGGATCGATTTCGATCTGATCGGCGACGACGGCAAGAATCTCGCGACCACGACGCCGCGCGAGCTGGCCGGGATCATGGAATCGATCGCGACCAACTCCATCCTCTCCCAGGCGAGCTGCGAGGCGATGCTGGCGATTCTGGCCAAGCAGCACTATCTCGATACCGGTCCGCGCTATTTCCCCTACACCCCATTCGCCGCCGAATCAGGCAAACCGGATAATGGGCTGCGTGTCTATAACAAGACCGGCAGCTTGAGCGGAATGCGCGCGGATGCGTTGCTGGTCGAGTGGCCCGGCACCCGCTACGCGATCGGTTTGATCAGCGAAGGGGATACCGATCCCCGGTACTGGGCGGAGAATACGGGAAACCGGTTGCTCGGCAAGCTTTCGAAGCACGTCTTCGATCATTTCGGCGGCGATCAGCTCGCAACCATTCCATTGCTTGGATCCTGATGATGACTCCCGGCCGGCTCACATCAACCGCATATTCCAGGGCGGCGATCGCGACTCGCGACGATCCCTATGCTGCGCTCAATGAGGTGCTCGATGCGGTGCGAGATGTGCAGCCGGCCGATCTGGTGCTCCTTTTCGTGAGCACCCGCTTCGCCCGGTTTTTGCCGGCGCTCGTCGCCCGGGTGCGCGAGCAGTTGCGTCCGGGCGCGCTCGCCGGTTGCACCACTTCAGGGGTGATCGGCGACGGTGAAGAACAGGAGCAAAGCCCCTCGATTTCGCTGGTGGCGATGCGGTTGCCGGGGGCGAAGATCACAACAGTCCGGTTAGGTGAATGGCTGCATGACGCCGGAGACGATCCCGATCTCTGGCGCAGCGCCCTCGATCTCCCCGCCAGCGCCGTCAACGGCATTCTGCTGATCGCCGATCCCTTTCGCACCGACACCCAGAGTTTCACGATGGGATTGCACCGCGCTTACCCGGATGCTGTTATTGCGGGAGGCGTCACCTCCGGCTCGCTGCATCAGCGGCAGAGCTGGATCGTCTGCGATGGCGATGTCCATACAGATGGCGGCGTGGCGGTGGCGATCGGAGGTGGATACACGATCGAGCCGGTCGTATCGCAGGGATGTGAGCCGATCGGGCAAACCTGGACGATCACCGGCGTCAACAAGCAGTGGATCGAATCGATCTCGAATCGCCCTGCCATGGACGTCTTGCGGGAAACGCTGCGAGAGTTGCCTGCTGATGAGCGGGAGCGCGCCAGCCGCAATCTGCTGGCGGGGCTGGCCGCGAACGAATATCAGGATGATTTCCAGCGCGGAGATTTCCTGGTTCGCAGCATCACCGGCATCGAGCAGGAGGGCGGGGCGATCGCGCTCGGCGCGCTGCCGCGCATCGGCCAGACGATCCAGTTCCAGGTGCGCGATGTCGCCACCGCCGCCGACGATCTCCGCGCCATGCTCGAACTCGCCCGGCATCGCCTCGGCGAGCGCGAACCGGTCGCCGCCCTGCTCTGCAGCTGCACCGGCCGGGGCGCAGAGTTTTTCGGGCAGTCGCATCACGACGCCGGCGCCGTCCGCGAACTCTTCCCCAATCTCCCCACCGCCGGCTTTTTCGCCACCAGCGAAATCGGCCCCATCGGCCGCCGACCATTCCTTCATGGGTTCAGCACGGTTGCTGGATTAGTCGTGAGTAGAGAGTGAAGAGTTAAGAGACGAGATCTCTCGTGCTCTCAACTGACAACTCTTAACTCTCAACTTCTTAAGGATTCCACGTGAATTACGCCACGATTCTCTTCGACCTCGATGGAACGCTGATTGATCCGAAGGTGGGGATTACGACGGCGGTGCAGGTGGCGCTGGCGCGATTCGGGATCGAGATTGACGATCGCGATCTGCTGCTTCCCTACATCGGGCCGCCGTTGCGGGAATCGTTTCAGCGGTATCACGGGCTCGACGATGCGCAAGCCGTGGAAGCGATCGGCTATTACCGCGAGCATTTCGGCCCCAAAGGCGTCTTCGAGAACGATCTCTATCCCGGCATTCCCGAATTGCTCGAAAGGCTGCATGACCGGGGATCGCGCTTGATCGTGGCGACTTCGAAGCCAACCGTCTACGCCGAGCAGATCATCGATCATCATGGCCTGACCGGCTATTTCGATCTGATCGTCGGCAGCAATCTCGATCACACCCGCGTCGCCAAGACCGAGGTGATCGCGCACGCGCTCGCCGAGCGCCCCGGCATTGCCAGCGGCACGATCGTCATGGTCGGCGACCGCGAGCATGATGTCATCGGCGCCCGCAACAACGGCATCGACGCCATCGGCGTCAGCTACGGATACGGAACCGCCGAAGAACTCCACGCCTCAGGAGCGATCGCCGTCGTCGGATCCGTAACGGAATTGATGTCTGAGTTGTGAGGACGAAAGAGGTCCTTCCAGGATCCGGCACTGAAACCTCGGGGAATGGTGACCCGGAACGAGCGCTTCTCGTCCTCTCAACTCTCCACCCTTAACTCTCTACTTCGTCACAACCACCGGCTCGCGATCGTCTTTCCTGATCCAGAGCATGAAGCGGCTGATTCGTGGCTGGCGTTTTGCGGCGATCGATGCGGGGGATTCGATGCCTGTGTGCCGAAGCTCGCGCTCCCGTTTGGCCTGGGATCGGGCCAATTCCTGATTGACGGTCCGCATAAGATCGACCGTTGTGTATGGTGGCAACATTGCGACTTCCCCCGTCCGGCGCTTCCGCCAGGATCAGGCGCCCACATCGGCGCCTCTTACATATATGATCGAATCAGAATGGATGTTCTCGACATATTTGACGCCGTTCACGATTGATTCACGATGATCCGGTTCTCCCCCTCACGTTGGAGTCAGTTCCTCCCGGGGGATGAGATCGATTCCCACCGCAGGGTGATGTGCCACCGAACCCGTTTTCCTACCATCGAGTCAATGGCATTTGGCCGATGAACAGGAGACGATGATGTCTGCATTTGGAACTATGGCGAGGGTCGACACGCTGCGGGAATCGAAATTCGTGCTGCTGACGACGTATCGCAAGAATGGCGCGCCGGTGGCGACGCCGGTTTGCCACTCGATCGAGAACGGCGTCGTCTACCTGACGACCCAATCCGACACCGGCAAGGCGAAACGGATTCGCAATCAATCGCGCGCATTGATCAGCGCCTGCGACATGAAAGGCAACCCGACCGGACCGGTCTATGAAGCCACGGCCCGCTTCGTCACCGCTGACGAGATCGGGCGCTCGAAGATCCTGAAGGAATCGCGTTTGGTCGGAGCTACCTTTCGTCGCTCTGCGCACGCCCACTGGATTGTGAAGCCGATCCAGGTCTGGGAACGGCTCCTCCATCGCACCAAATTCGTGGCGATCGCCATCGAACCGGCAGGCTGAAACCCCGATCGAGCAGGCAGCAGACCGCATGCAGCATGCCGCACGTAAGACATCGTGCACCCCTCTCCCGGAATCTGGGAGAGGGGCTGGGGGTGAGGGGAAAATGAATGATTCACCGACAAATTTGATCAAGTTCTGGGCGCTGTTCACGCGGATCTTGCTGATCGCGATCTTCGCGCAATCGTTCTTTGCCGGAGTGTTTCTCTCCGGCGAGGGTTGGGGACGGACGGCGCACCGGGCAAACGCATCGCTCCTGGTGATCGTCACCCTGCTGGCCGGGGTAGTGGCGCTGATCACCCTGAGAAAGGTGTCGTCGGGAAAACGATTGGGGTTCTCGTTGCTGGGCCTCGGCGTCGGCATGGCGATCCAGATGGCGATCGGTCAGCGCGTGGCCGATGGGGAGCGCCTGCTCTGGCTGCACATTCCGTTTGGCGTGTTCCTGATCGGGATGACCGCCAATCTGTTCGATGTCGCGCGGAGCGTCGGCAAGACGCCTGAGCCGCGGCCGAACACCAAACCAGTGCTCGAAGGACGTTGACCTACAATGGAAGCCGGACAGGTGAGCGGCAGGCGCAATGGTTGGATGCGAAACGAGCGCGACAATGGCGACGACAGAGCAGCCCCCGGTGACGACGAACAGCAGATTCCAGACCCGCGATCTGGAGACGTTCGCCTGCGACTGGGAGATTGAACTCAGCCGCGCCGGGGTGGAAGCTGAGCGGGGAGTCAGTCTCAGATATGGCGTGCCGCTGCTGGCAGTGGTGATGCTGGCGGCGGCGGTCGTCGTCGCCCTGATTGCGCCTGATTCCGGTCGCAGCCTCGCCCCGCTGAGTTTGCTGCTCGTGCTGATTTCGGCGGTTCCCTGGGTGCGCTGGATCGTGCAGGGAGATGACGGCCCGACCTGGTCCTTCGCGCTGGCGACACAGCTGCCAATCGCGGCGCTCGGCGTTGGGCAATGGTTCATCGAGCCGCTTGGGCTCGGCAGCGAGCCGGGCTACGCGCTGCTGGCGTTCCAGCCGCTGCTCCTGGCATTTCTTTGTATCGTCTATGCCCCCGAGCGCCTGGCGATCGGCGCGAGCGTCATCGCCTACACCGCCTTCACCGGACCATTAATCGCTGCCTGGATTGCCGGGAAGGAGGTGAATGGTCTCTGGGTGATGACCTGGCAGGTGATCTTCGTGCTCACTGCTGTTGCCGCTCATGCGGTCAGGCTCAGTCATCGCAACGGTATCGCCCTCACCGAAGCGCGGGAAGCGCTGGCCTGGCAGGCGGCGGCTGAAGAGCGCCGTCGCGTTGCGCGCGATGTCCACGATGTCGTCGCCCACACGCTGGCGGTGACGATGCTCCACATCACGGCGGCCCGGATGGCGGTGCAGCGCGGCGATCCGGCCGAAGCCGAGGAAGCGCTTGAAGAAGCTGAGCGCCATGGCCGGTCCAGTCTTGCCGATATTCGCCGCATCGTGCGCCTGCTTCGCTCGGAAACGAGCAGCTCGCTCGATGCCGCGCAACCCGGTCTCGTTGACATCGAGCCATTGATCGAGAGCTATCGGTCGGCGGGACTGCCCGTCGACCTTTCATTGTCGGTCAGCGGCGAACACCTCTCTCCCAACGCCGAATTTGCCATCTACCGGGTGCTGCAGGAAGCGCTGACGAATGCCGCCCGTTACGGCAGCGGTCCGGCGACGGTTCAACTGCAGGTGAACGATGGCGAAATGTCGCTCAACGTTGGCAACCCGATCAACCGCCAGCCGGCAAAACGATCCCAGGGGAGTGGGCTGCTCGGCATGCAGGAGCGGATCGCAGCGGCCGGCGGCACGATCGAAGCGGGCGCCGAGCAGGGGCGTTGGGTCGTCCGGGCGATCATCCCGAACGAGGCGAGCGCATGATTCGCGTGCTGCTGGTCGACGATCAGCCGCTGGTCCGGGCCGGATTGCGCCGCATTCTCGAACCGCAGGATGAGCTGACGATCGTCGGCGAGTGCGAGGATGGCGATCAGGTGCTGGACGCCGTTTCCCGCCTGCGGCCCGACGTCGTGGTGATGGATATCCGGATGCGGCGGATGGACGGCGCGGAGGCGACCCGCCAGCTTCGCGCCCAGGCTGACGCGCCGCCCGTGCTGGTGCTGACCACGTTTGACGACGATGACACGGTTGCTGCGGCGCTCGGCGCGGGCGCGGCTGGATTCGTGCTCAAAGACGCGCCCGGTGAAGATATCGTCCGGGCGACGATCACCGTCGCGGAGGGAAACTCCTGGCTCGATCCGCAGATCGTCGGACAGGTGCTCGACGCCTATCGCCGGAACTCAGGACGCCATCAGCGCGATCGGGCGCTCGTTGCCCTGCTCACCGAACGCGAGCGTGACGTGCTGCACCAGGTCGGCCAGGGCAAAACCAACGCGGAAGTGGCGGCGGCGCTCTTCGTCAGCGAAGCGACCGTCAAAAGCCACCTCGGCAACATCCTCACCAAGCTCGATCTGCGTGACCGCCCCGCCGCCATCGTCTTCGCCCATACCAACGGACTTGTCTAGCGTGCGGTTGAGAGTCCCCGTTTCCCCGGCACTGAAGTGCCGGGCTACGAAAAACAAAGTCCCGTTGGGACTCCGATGATTTTCCTATCTTTCGGGTATGTCTCCCACCGAGGTCAGTCCTGGAGGGACTTCGTTTTGGTTAGCCCGGGGTTTCAACCCCGGGAAATGGCGACGTCCCGGAACCGTGCATGTCGAGAAGTCCACTCCGGAACCGACGTATAGGTGAACGGCGCTCGGCAAGAGCGCGTAAAGCGCGAGGAGCGATGGGTGAGATTTCTGCTGTTGATCTATAGCAATCCGAAAAACTGGGAGCATCCGGTCTATCTCTATCAACCCGGCGATTTTTCCGCCGATGAGCTGGCGGAGATGAAACGCGAGGGCGACGCCCTGCAAAAGGAGATCGAGGCGTCGGGCGAATTCATCAGCGCCCGGGGGCTTTTCGAGCCGGCGGCGGCAAAAACCCTGCGCGAAATCGATGGCGCCATGGTGGTGACCGATGGCCCCTTCGCGGAAGCGAAAGAGCATCTCGCCGGCGTGTTCGAGATCGAGTGTGCAAGCATGGACCGGGCGGTCGAAATCGCCTCCCGTTTTCAGGACACGCGATTCGGCTCGATCGTCGTGCGCCAGGTGATGACGTCGTAGGTGTGGCCGATGAGTGACGTGATGGAAACATCGATTGAAGACTTGCTTCGAGCATTGACGCCGCAGGTGCTTGGCGCGGTCGCCCGCCGCACCGGCGATTTCGATGCGGCTGAGGATGCGGTGCAAGAAGCGTTGCTCGCCGCTGCGTTGCAGTGGCCCGAAACAGGCATTCCCGCTAATCCACGCGGCTGGCTGATCACCGTCGCCGTGCGGCGGATGTCCGATCAGTGGCGCAGCGACCAGGCGCGGCGTCGCCGAGAAATGAACGCCGCCGAGCTGACGCCGCCCGCGGAGTTCGTCGCTCCCGCTGCGGATGAGCAACCGGTTGAAGAAGATGACACGTTGACGCTGCTCTTTCTCTGCTGTCATCCGGCGCTTTCGACGGCGTCGCAGATTGCGCTGACGTTACGGGCAGTTGGCGGGCTCACGACTGCCGAGATCGCAACCGCCTTCTTCGTGCCGGAAGCGACGATGGCGCAACGGATCAGCCGGGCCAAGCAGAAGATCAAGACGAGCGGCATTCCCTTCGTGATGCCGGAGGAAGCCGTCCAGCCCGATCGGCTGCGGGTAGTGGAGCATGTGCTCTATCTCATCTTCAACGAGGGATACACAGCTGCGTCCGGTCCTGAGTTGCAACGGGTGGAGCTCACCACCGAGGCGATCCGACTGACCCGTGAGCTGCGCCGCTTGCTCCCGGATGACGGCGAGGTCGCAGGATTGCTGGCGCTGATGCTGCTCACCGATGCCCGTCGCGATGCCCGCTCCGGTGCGGAAGGCGTGCTGATCCCGCTCGGCGAGCAGGACCGGAGCGCGTGGAACCTCCCGTTGATCGAGGAAGGCATCGCGCTCATCTCCGCGACATTGCAGCGCGCGCCGATCGGCCCCTATCAACTGCAGGCCGCGATTGCCGCCGTGCATGCCGAAGCCGCCGATGCGGACTCGACCGACTGGCGGCAAATTCTCATTCTCTACGAATTGCTTGAACGAATCTCGCCCAATCCGATGGTGACCCTCAATCGCGCGGTCGCGGTCGCTATGGTGCATGGTCCACGAGCCGGTCTCGATCTGCTCGGGACCATCGACGCCGATGGCCGCCTGGCGGGGCATCACCGTCTCGATGCCGTCCGCGCCCATCTCCTCGAAATGGCGGGAGATACCGACGCCGCCCGTGCCTGCTACGAAAAGGCCGCCCACCGCACCGCAAGCCTCCCCGAACGCCGCTACCTGGAGGAACGGGCGAACGCTCTCTGACGGGTAGGCATTCGTAGGGGAGGGTCTTGTGCCCTCCCGGGTTTCCAGAGGCCATTTTCGCGTGTAATGACCACGGGAGGGCACAAGACCCTCTCCTACAACCGGGTTGTGGTGCGGTTGGTGGCTGGATTCCAGCAAGAAGGGCCGATCCACGATCGGCCCTTCTTGCGAATTTGGGGGTGAGGGGAATTAGTGGCAGCCGCAGTCGCTGGTTTCGGAGCTCGCGTCGGAAACCCATTCTCCTACGTCATTGACGTGACCGGCGGTGTTGTAGCGGTCGTGCGGGTGAACCCATTCGGCCAGACCGTGCGTTTCGTTGCGCCCGATCGGGGTGAGATCGAGCAGGCTGTAGGTGGTGAGCATAGCTTCGTCACCGCGAATGAAAGTCGAGTAGGTGTAGAAGATGTCGCCCTGCGCATCTTTGTAAAAGACGCTGATGCCTGACTCTTCCACGTCTCCCTCAGGCGCGTCGCGCTCCTCGAAGTTGATGTGCCATGGGCGGCCGGCGGCGCGATCGTCGCTCGTGTAGGAGACCAGAAAATCGCTGTTGAAATCGGATCCGTAGGATGAGACCCAGGGGAATTTCCACTCCATCCGCGCTTTGTAGGCGGCGATCTTCGGCATCGGCGCGCGGGAAACGGTGACGACCGAAACATCGCGATGCGGCAGGTGGTAGAGCGCGCCGTCGAGGTGATCGGCCTTGAATGAGCAGCCGATGCAGCCCACCTCCCACTCGGGTCCAAACATGAAGTGATTGACGATGAGCTGGCTGCGCCCATCGAAGAGTTCGGAGAGCGAAACGGGCCCCTGCGGGCTCTCGAACATGTAGTCCTTTTCCACCTTCACCCAGGGCAGGGCGCGACGCTCGGCAGCGAGCTGATCGCGCAAGCGGGTGATCCGCTTTTCGTTCTCCAGATGATCTTTGCGGGCTGCAAGCCATTCGTCGCGCGAAACGACCTGATGCTCGGTCACTGATATGGTGCTGACCATTGCTCTTTCTCCAGAGCGAGCGGCGATACGTGTCGCCAAAAATCCTCAGCATTGAGGAAACGATTGCGAATGATTACGCCGCCAGATACGCGGCGAGCTGGTTGAGGCAGATCGTCCAACCCTCGTTGTGGTCGTTGCGTTCCTCGACGGAGCGGAAGGTCGCATGCCGGAACGTCATCAGGGTCTGATCCCCCTGTTCGGCCAGGTCGATCGTGATCAGGGAGTCGTGCAGGTCCGATGGTGCATCCCAGTTGAAGGTGAAGGCGATCCGCTCCGGCTCATCGAGCTCCACGTAGCGTCCATACGCCCAGTGCTGTTCTCCATCAGACATGACGACAGCCGCGCGCCAGCTGCCATCAACACGCAGATCGATGGCGAAAGCGGGAGCCTCGACGCCGGGCGACACCCACCATTTCATCAGGCGCTCCGGCTCGGTCCAGGCTTTGAACACGAGCTCGCGCGGCGCATTGAACTGGCGCTGGATAACGAGATCGAGATCGGAGGTCGTCTGTGGTTTCACGGCTTGCTGCTGTCATCTGATTCCTCTTCCTTCTGTACTTCTCGCAAGTAATCGCTCAAGCGATCGAAGCTTTGCTCCCAGAATCGCCGGTACGTTTCGAGCCAGTCATCCGCCTCCTTGAGCCGACCGGGCTCGAGCCGGCAAGGACGCCACTGCGCGTCCCGCCCGCGCGAGATCAATCCCGCCCGCTCCAACACCTTGAGGTGTTTCGACACCGCGGGAAGACTCATCTCAAACGGAGCCGCCAGTTCGGTCACTGACGCCTCGCCTGATGCCAACCGCGCCAGAATCGCCCGCCTGGTCGGGTCGGCGAGCGCCGCGAATGTTGTGCTGAGATAGTCGTCCGTCATGTCGTATTCAACCTCTCGGTTATTTATCCTGATGGTTAAATACAACGATCATGCAGGCTTTGTCAATAGCTTGGGCAGCATGCTCATCGCGAGCCGGTCGTAGTGGCCGATGGTGTGCCGGGTATGGTGATGACGCGCAAGATTGGTGTTGTTTCCCCGGCACTGAAAGTGCCGGGCTCACCAGACGAAGCCCTTCCAGAGCTGGTGGTTATCAAACGGCTTTCTCACTGAATCCGGGCGTTTCCGGGCTCAGTGCCCGCAGACTACTTCCGCCTGTAGCTGTGGGTTTCAATCCTCGGCAATGAAAGAGATCGTGCTTGCAACTGCACCGGACTGAAGTCCAGTGATGACAAGACGAAGTCTCTTCGAAACTGAACTGAATGGGCGACATGTCTGCGTAGTCCGGAGGACTTGTCGCGTGTCAGCCGGGTGCTTCAGCTCCCGGCAGCGGCAACCAAGTTACGCGTCTCCCTCACAACTCACAACTCGTTCAAAATTCACCGGATGCCCTGCGTAGTGGCATTCGTGGTGGATTTGGGCGTATGAGGGATTACGCCAGCGGCAGTGGTCGCAGTAGTCAGTTTGGAAGAGGGCGCGGAAGAGGGGCTCGGCCATCGTGGTCAGCGGGCGGTCGATGGCGAGGCGTTTGTATTCGTCGATCACGAGCTGGTCGAGCTCCTCCGGCAGGCAGGCGGGGTAGGAGATCTCAATCTCTGCGCCGCTGGCGACATCGCGCAGGGTCAACCGGCGGTTGGTTGCGGCGAGCGGTGCGTCGGGAATCTCCTCGTCACGCACCAGGGTGAAGACACCCCAATCGACCCCGGCGCGAGCCGAGAGGTATTGCAGCAACCGGGCTTTGTCGATGGTGCGAATCGCCAGTCGTTCGAGCAGCGGCCGCACCCGCTCCACCATTTCTTCCGTCGATCTGTAGACCATCGGCACGCTCCGAATTGCGGGGTCAGCTTCTGCGGCGGCGTGCGCGATCCGACTGTGTCAGTTTCAGCACAGCGAGGATCACCAGCAAACCAAATCCGGCCAGCGGTAGTGTCATCCCGAAGGATCGGGACACATCACCCGAACCCGTTTGCACCAATCCGGTCACCGATTCGGTGTCGTTTGAATCAGCATCTTTCAGCGCCACTGGAGTGCCGTTGCCTGCCTGCGGCGTGCCATTTCCCGCCAGCGGCGTTCCGTTCTCGTCGACGCCGCCAGCCCCACCGATTCCGCCGTCATTGACCAACCCACCGACAACGGAGATCAATGGTCCTTCGCCGCTGGTATGGCCGCTGATTTCCTCGCCAATCAAAACGCCGCCTTCACCATCGCCGCCTTCGCTGCCATCATCGCCGCCGACGGCGGCATAGGAGAGCAGAATTGCGCGGGTGATCGTGCCATTGGCAATGCTCGCATCGGAAGATGCGCCACTTTTTGGGTTCGTTATGGTGTAGCTCCCCACTGCCAGTCCGCTCATCGAATTGACGCCATTCACACCGGTGCTGATTGAAGCGACGTAACTGCCGTTGCGATAGAGATCGAACGATGCGTTGCCGCCAACGCACGTTGAATCGCCGAGATCGGCGCCGCCTGCCTCCTGTCCGGGAGGAAGCACATTCAGCGATGTCGCATCGATATCGGCTGTGCAAAAAAGCGCCGTCGCTTGCAGCGTGCCCGATCCTTGAGGAACCGGCGTTGGCGTCTGCGTGGGTTTGGGTGTTGCCGTCGCGGTTGCGGGAACCGGCGTCGGCGTCTTTGTCGGTTTGGGTGTTGCCGTTGCTGTTGCGGGAATCGGCGTTGGCGTCTTTGTCGGTTTGGGCGTCGCCGTCGCGGTTGCGGGAACCTGTGTCGGCGCGCGCTGTGCTGAACAGAAAGACGTTCAGCGAGACGGCGTCGTCGCCGGTGGTGTCGAGTTCGATGACGCCCTCTTTGGACGTGCGTTTCAGGGTTAGCTCATCACCGGAACCGGGAATGAACCCGACCGCGCCGAGCCGCGAATCGGGCGGCAAGGGACCGAGCGAGATCGTGACCGCTCCAATCGCAGCATAGTCCAGGGCGTAACCGGAAAGATCAAAGCAGGTCGCCAGCAGACCATCACTATCAAGATCGAATCCGGCATCGGTTTCACAACGCGATCCGGGGGTGAAGATGCTGTTCGCCAGTGTCTGGTTTTCGGCGGTATCCGCCGCGCCGGTGGCCATATTCAGATCGAACGATGCCGCGCTCCCACCGGTCGTGCCGGGAACCGGGCTGTTGCCCGGCAGCAGGATCGACGGGCAGGCGGCCATTTGCTGGTCGAATCCGCCGAGTGCGTCGAACCCATCCCGGTTTGCGATCGTTGATGGGCAAAGATGCATGGTGATCGTGATCTGCCCGGGGATCGCTGCGACGGGTGGCGTCGCCGTCGCAGTTTCCGTGGGAACCGGGGTATCCGTCGGAACCTCGGCGATTTGCACGGCTGCGAATGCCACGCGCTCGATCGCGGTTTGCGTATCGGCGAAGATATCGACCGCGAGACTTTGCCCGGTTTCGATATCGGTAACAGTATGCGTGCCTTCCGGCAACGAAAACACACCGCTTCCGGAAACTCCAACCGCCTCAGCGCCATCAATGGAAATGGCGATATCAGCCGGAGCGCAGGTGGCGCCGCTTGCAATGCCGGAATCCAGGGCAAAAAGCACTGTTCCCGGTTCGCCGCCTTCCGAACAGAGCGCGGCCGTAACCAGCAGCGTGCCGGATGCTTCAGTTGGCGTGCCCTCGGTTCCTTCCTGCGCGTAAGCTGCATTCAGGGGGAGGATGGCCAGGATGATGATCGCCGCAATCAAACCACGGACGATCGGGTGGCGAAATGGCATCACACATACTCCCGGTGAATCCTGGATGGGAAGGATTCACCGGGATCAGAATAGCGGAGTCTGACAGCGATAGCTATGACCTGGCGGCAAGTTGCTCCAGGCCGATTCCGTCTTCGTTCCAGTTGTATTCCATTCCTCGCGCCGTATGGCGGGCCACATCGATCCCATTCAACCGCGCCAGCATGTAGAGCGCCATATCGATTCCCGCTGAAACACCGGCGGAAGTGACGATCGATCCCTCATCAATGACACGCCGGTCATCGACAAGATTGATCGCGGGATGGTGCGCTCGCAGGGAGTCGATTGCGGCCCAATGGGTGGTCGCGGTTCTGCCATCGAGCGCGCCGAGAGCGCCCAGCAGGAATGAACCGGTGCAAACCGTCGTGGTGACCTCTGCGGTCTCCATCGCTTTGCGAATCCAGTTGAGCACAGCCGGATTCTCCCGCTCCTTCTCGACGCCAAACCCGCCAGGAATGACCAGAAGATCGAAATGCGGGTGGTCGCGGAGCGTGTAATGGGGCTTGACGAGCAGCCCGCCCCGGCACACGACGATGTCCCCCTTTTCGGCGACCGTGTACGCGTTGTAGAGCCGCCGCTCTTCGCGAGGCTCATCCCCGCTTCGCTGGGCGGAAGCGAACACCTCGAACGGCCCGCAGAAATCGAGCACTTCCACATCATTGAACACGAGAATCCCGACATTCCGGCGCTTGAACTGGGTCATTGGTCGTCCTCCGGACGAAGTTGTGAGTTGTGAGTTATGAGTGGAGAGTAGCATGGGTCTGGGACACTATGTCCCGGGGGTAAAACCCCGGGTTCACACGCCGAAGCCTGTCCAGGGCTGAACTGGGTGGGAGAAATGGCCGATATATCCGGGCTGTTCGTGGACCATCATTTCCCGGGGTTGAAACCCCGGGCTAACAAGACGAAGTCCCGCTGGGACTGAACTCGGTTAGAGGAATTCCCGATATATCGGAGATTTCTCCCACCCAGCTCAGTGCCCGTAGGGTACTTCCGCCTGTGAGCCGGGTGCTTCAGCTCCCGGCATCTCGGGGTCTACTCTCTACTCTCAACTCCGCACCGTCACTCGTCAACAATTCCCGACAGCATGTTCGTTTCGTCCGGCAGCGATGCGTCCGGCGCGGGGGCGGGGTAGACCCGGATAAAGGATTCCTGCGCGAAAAACTCGTTGGATTCGCGGCGGGATTCGATCCGCTTTTTCATCTCTTCGCCAAACTGGGTTTTGTGGGCGAACATGCCGGCGCTGCGCAGATCGATCATGTCGCGGATATCGATGACGGTGGTGATCTCCTCATCAGGCGTGCCGATGTCGTCAATTTCGATCGTCCGCTGGTCGCCGCCGAAGTCCATTTCCTCGCCCATCGCTTTGGCGATCCCCTTCATCACCGAGCGTGGCATGGCGACGTAGTAAAACTTGGCCACCTGATGCGCGGGACCGAGATCGGGGCGATGCTGCGGATCGGCCGCCGCCTCGAAGGCCGCGAACGTCTCGAAATGGACGGCGATGTGATCGACATGACCGTAAATGCCGGTCTTCTCGAAGGTGACCAACACCTGCGGCTTGAGCTCCCGGATGATTTTGACCAGATCGTCGCGCAATTGACCGGGTGGCAGATCGGCCACGCCGCCATCGGGGTAGCGCAACAGAATGGGTGGTTCCCACCCGTAGACGGCGACGGCGTCGCGCAGCTCCTGCTCGCGAACCTCGCCGAGATTTTCCGGCGTGGCGAGCGCGGGATCGCTGATCTGCCCCGCCTGCCCGCTGGTGACGCTGACAATGTAGGCTTTCGCCCCTTGCTCCTTCACGGCCCGGGTGAAGACGCCGCCAACTACCTGCTCGTCGTCCGGATGTGCAAATACGCCGAGGAGGTTCAACTCCCCGGAAGCGCCATTGCTGTTCATTGTGATCCTCTCTGATCGCGCGAACGCTCGTTCTTCCTGGCAGGCACGGTAGCACAGGCGGGGAAGCGCCAATGCAGCGAGAGCATCAGGAGCTGGCTTATGAGCTGGATCGGTCGCCTGGCACGATCGAGTAAGCAAACAGGTCGCGCGGCGTCCCATCCGGGCTGACGCCCCGGTTCCGCAGGCGTCCTTCAAGCGTGAAGCCGCAACGCTCGGCGACGCGCATGCTCGACACGTTTTCGACGTCGCACCAGAGTTCGACGCGATTGGCGGCGAGATCGTTGAGCGCCATCGCCGTCAACGCGAGAACCGCCTCCGACATATAGCCGTTGCCCGTCGCGCCGGTGCGCAGGTAGTAGGCGATTTCAAACTTCCGGCGTTCCCAGCTGATTTTTACCAGGTCAACCGAACCGAGGTATCGCCCTTCACCCCACTCATCGAAGATGGCGTACGCAAGCACGCTTCGCGAAATCCATTCAGCGTGTTTCTGGCTGCAGAGATCTTCGGCATCGTCAACCGTTGCAATGGTGTGCCGGAACGCGAACCAGGGATCGAGTTCCACTCGCGATTCATGCAGCGCTTCGAGCAGTGCAGGCCCATCCCCTTTGCGAAAGGGACGCAGGAGCAGCCGCTCCGTCCGAATCTCTTCCGGAGCTGGTTCGAGCGTCAGATATGGTGGCATGCCGGTCCCCTCCTGAAGATTCGCCGAAGATCAATGGATTCGAGAAATATTGAACACGCTGTTTCACGCGACGGTGAGCTGACGCACCTGAAAAGTAGGCACAGTGACGGTTACGTCTAGTATGACCAGAACCCGTCAGTGGACGGGATACATAACTTGGTGTGGCAAACTGCGGATTCTATGACGCGCCAGTTAAGAACGAGCACGCGGGCCATTCGCTGGAGCATGGAGCCGTCTGGATCACCTACGATCCCGATCTCACGGCGAGCGACATCGCGAAGCTTGAGGCGATGGCGGAGGGTCACGACTATCTCTTGATCAGTCCCTATGAAGGATTGCCGTCACCGGTCGTCGCCTCCGCCTGGGACGTGCAACTTCAGCTTGACGAGGTCGATGATCCCTACCTCGTCGCCTTCATCGAGCATTTCGAACTTGGACCGCAAACTCCAGAGCCGGGAGCGCCCTGCAGCGGCGGCACCAGCGAGACGGTCGTCGGATAGCGCGTTGTAAAGCTCATTTCAATGCGCCTGTGCCACGACCCGTCATTCTGATCAACGGGAAGAATCCCTGCGCGAAGCGCCTCGTTGAGAACAGTCAGTGAGATGTCCAGCAGCGACTTCGCCGGGGGATCCTTCCCTTCGGTCTGGATGACGGGTGGGGACGAAAGGTGGCGCATGGGTATTAGAACGTGCTCTAAGGCGTCAGTCGCCGGTCGCTACGTCCGCCAGGCGGAGGGACAGCACCTGGGAGACGCCGTCGTCGCGCATGGAAACGCCGTAGAGGGCGTCGGCGATTTCGGTGGTGCCGCGATTGTGGGTGATGACGATCGCCTGCGTTTCGCGGACGAGGCGGCGCAACTGCTCGCGGAACCGGACGACGTTGCCTTCATCGAGCGCGGCGTCGACCTCGTCGAGCAGGCAGAAGGGCGTCGGGTTCACTTTCAGAATCGCGAAGAGCAACGCGACCGCGGTCAGCGAACGCTCGCCGCCTGAGAGTAGCGAAAGATTCTGCAGCCGCTTGCCGGGCGGCTGCGCGACGATGTCGATGCCGGAGGTTTCGCCCTCCTCGCCACCGACCACCATCAATCGCGCCGAGCCGCCGCCGAAGAGATTGCTGAACATCTCGGTGAAGGCGATGGAAACCCGGGCGAACGTTTCGTTGAAGCGCTCGCGCATCGTCCCATGCAGATCGGCCAGTGCTTTGCGCAGCGACGCCGATGCGCCCTCGACATCCTCAAGCTGCGTCAGCAGGAAGGTGTGCCGGGCCGACTCGCGCTCATAGTCTTCAACCGCGTTTTCACCGGCGTAGCCAACCCGGCGCATTCGCTCGCGCAGGCGGCTGATCTCCTGCTCCATGGCCTCGCGGTCTTCCGGAACCGGACCGTCGAGCGGCGGCAACTCGTCTGTCAGCACCGCTGAAGGATCTTCAAGCTCAAGATCGTCGCGGATCCGCTGTTCGATCGCGCGAAGCTCGCTATGGGCGCGTTCGACCGTCAATGCCCGGGCGCCATGCTGGCGCTCGGCAGCGAGAAGTTCCTCGCGGGCGCGTTCCAGCGCTTTTTCCGCCGTGGATGCCGCCTGCGACGCGGTCCGATCGGCCAGCTCAAGCGGAGGGCGCTCCGCCAGCACCATTTCGCGGGCCTCGTTCAGGCGATGCGATTCCTGTTCCAGACGGGTTCGTTGGGTGGCGAGGGCGGCCAGCTCACCTTCAAGCGAGGCGGCTCGCTCATTGCGAAGCGCGAGTTCTTCCGCCAGCGCCTGCTGTTGCGCCCGTAAGCTCGCTTCACGACGGCGTTCCCCCCTGATCCGCTCTTCGAGTCCTGCCAGATCGCGTTGGTGGGTGGTGCGATCGAGCTCAAGGGCCCGCACAGCATCGCTGTCCTGCTCCAGCGTGCCGCGTTGTTCGGCGAGATCGGCGTTGAGCCGTTCAATGGCGTCCGCCGTTTCCGCGAGTTTGCGGTCGATCTCAGCCAGATCGGTGGATGCCGTTTGCGCGGCGGTTTCAAGCGTCGCCAGGCGGCGGTCGGAACCGCTCTGCTCGCGGCGGATATCGGCGAGCCAGCGCTCGACCCGGGTTTGCTGGGACGCGCGTTCGTTGCGCCCGGCCAGCAAGCCAGCTCGTTCGGCGTCGAGCGATCGCCGCTCGCCTACCAGCGCCGCCGCCTGCTCGCGGGCGGTTTGCCGGGCAGCGAGGGCGGCATCGCGCGCCTTCTCATGTCTCTCGCGCTGGAGCGGCAGCTCGCGCAGCTCTCGCTCGCGGCCGAGCATGCCGCTTTCCTTCACCGCCGCGCCGCCGGTCACCGCGCCGCTCGACCGGGCAATTTCCCCGGCGACGGTGACGACGCTCCAACCGCCGGGCAGCGCCCGCAAGGCGGCGCGCGTCGCGGCGAGATCATCGACCACCAGCGTGCGGCCAAGCAGCGACCAGATCACCGGCTCCAGATCATCGTCGCCGCCGATCAGCTCGGCGGCGATCCCGCGCACCTCCGGCATGCGGGCGACTTCGGTGGGGATTCCCCGGGCATCGCGACGGCCACGCACCGTATCGAGCGGTTGAAAGGTGGCGCGGCCGGCGTTGGCTCGTTTCAGGAAGGCGATCGCCGCTTCGGCATCGGCCCACTGCTCGACGATGATGTCCTGCAGGTGACCGCCGAGCGCGACTTCGATCGCCGTTTCGTATTGCGCCGGAGTCTGGATCAACTCGACGACGGGACCGCGAATACCGGTCAGCTTCCGCTCTTTCGCCGCCTGCGTGACCGCTTTCACCCCGGCAAAGAGCCCGGCGCCGCTGTCGTGCAGGCGCTGCAATGCTTCGACGCGGGCGGTGAGGCGGCTCACCTCGCGGTCGGCGGCGTCGACCTGCTCGCGCGCTTTGCGCTCCTGCTGGGCGGCGGCGTTCTCGCGGGCGGCATGGGTTTTGAGCGCGGTTTCGATCTCGGTCAGGCGGGCGGCTCCGGTCTGTTCCGCTTCGATCAACGCGGCCAGATCGGCTTCCAGCCGGGTGATCCGGTCATTGCGTTCCGAGGCGGTGTGCGCCGCTCGCTCCCGCTCGCCGGCGTCCGTTTCCTGGCGTTGCAGCCGGAGGGCGCGTTGCCGGGTCAATTCGTGCTGGCGATGCTCGCGCTCGGCGATGGTGCGGGCGAGATCGCCGGCTCGCTTTTCGATGTCGCGACCGGCGTTGCGGATGCCGGCGATCTCGCTTTCGACCGCTCGCAGCCGCGACCGGGCGCCGGTGATCTCCGCATCGATGCCCGCGATTCCCGCCGAAACGGCGGTCAGATCGGCTTCGACCGACTCGATGCTGATCTTCCAGACCGGTCTGGGTTTCGACCATATCCTCGCGGCGCTTGCTCAGCGCTGTAACTCGCTCGACGGTGAGATCGCGCTCGTGCCCGACCCGGCGCGCCTGATCGACGACCGCCTGCACCCTGCGCGCCATATTGATCGAGCGCCGCCCGGGCATCCTCGGCCTGTTGCCTGGCTGTGGCGAGCGCGAGCGTGGAGCGCTCAAGCTGATCCCGCGTCGCGTGCATGGTTGCTTCATCACCGGCTGCCTGCGAGCTTGATTGCTCGTAGCTGCTCAAGGCGGCGGCGAGCAGCTCGCGCTCGAGCCGCCATTGCAAGCCGCGCCGCCGGTCGCGTAGCCCGATGTACTCGCGTGATTGCCGGGCCGCCCGTTCCAGCGATTTCAGGCGCGGCTCGACCTCGGTCAGCACATCGCGGATGCGGGAGCTGTTCGCCTCGGTTTCGTTGAGACTCTTTTCGGCTTCGCTCGCCTTCATCCGCAAACCGGTCAGATCGGCGGCATGCTCGAAGAGCGCCATCCGATCCTCGGCGCGCTGGGCGAGCGCGGCATCGACCAATCCCTGCCCGACGACGACGTGGCTGCTGCCGAGCGACGCGGTGAGATGCTGCACATCTTTGAGCCGGACGCGGCGGCCATTGATCAGGTAGTGGTTTTCGCCGCCCCGGAAGGCGCGGCGGGTGACGGTGACCTCGGTATATTCGCTCGGCAGCCAGCCGGTGCTGTTGTCGAAGGTGAGGGTGACTTCCGCCATGCCGGCGGGAGCGCGGCCCTGACCGCCGGCGAAGATGACATCGTCCGTTTTCTTGCCGCGGAGCGTGCCGTAGCTCTGCTCGCCGAGCGCCCAGCGGACGCCATCGGCGACATTCGACTTGCCGCTGCCGTTGGGTCCGATGATCGCGTTGATGCCGCGCTCAAAGACGAACAGCGTCTTCGTTGCGAAACTCTTGAAGCCATGCAGTTCGAGGCGCGTCAGCCGGGGCGCGGGCAGCATCGTCGCGTCGGTCATGCGGGCAAGGGTGCTCCGGCAGCGATCCAGCGTCAGGGCTGAGAACGCATAAAGAAGGAAAAGCAGGGGAAAACGATCACCCCATCCAGCGATCGATGGTACCACTGTGACGGAGCAGGGAGTAGGGAGCAAGGAGAAAAGCGCATCTCGATTCTGCCGCTCTGCTGAAGGCATCCGCTGGTTAGCCTTGAGTTGCTTTATCGTATCGTCGGGCGAGCGCTTTCGTTTACTCTCTACTGACCACTCTCTACTTGCGGGGGATCGTTCAGTGTCGCAAACCATGACCCATTTCGATCTACTCGATGCCTTCAAGGATGAAGGGTGTTCGGTCTGCCGGTTGACGCTGCGATCGGTGGAGCGGTTCATCGAGAGCGCCAATCGTGATCTCGTCAACTCGCCTGATTTCTGGAACAGCGTTAAAGCGGCGCTCGGGTTTTGCAATCTGCACGCCCAGCAGTGGCTGACCTCGGCGCATCCGCTCGGCACGGCCTATCTCTATGAAGCGGTGCTGGGCCAGATCGGGGAAGAGCTTGAGCGCCAGCGTCCTGGCAGGCAATTCGGCTTGCTGCGGCCGTTTCGGAGGGCGGGGCGATGCTCCGGCGCTGATGCCGGAAAAGCGCTGTCCGATCTGCATCCATCGCGACGAGCATGAAGCGGCCGTACTGAGAACGCTGCTGAACGGGCTTGGCGATGAGGCGTTTCAACGCGACTATCAATCGTCACCCGGACTCTGCTTTCCGCATCTGCGCTCGGCGCTGGCGGGAGCAAGCGGTGAGACGTTCGATCTCCTGCGCGCTCACGCGTTGGCCGGGCAAACCCGCCTGCGCGTGCAGCTCAAGGAGATCATCCGCAAGCATGACTACCGCTTCCGCGACGAGCCGACCGGCGAAGAGCGCGGCGCCACCGATCGCGCCGTCAACCACGTCGCCGGCGCGCCCGGTATTGACGATCGCTGACCTATTTCCTGAGCACCAACGTGCTGGCGATGATGTCGTGCAGCGCCTGCCGCTTCCTGGTGAAGGGTTGGATCAGATAGCCGATGAAAAAGATCGCGCTCGAAAGCAGCGTCGCCAGATGGCGTCCGACCGCACGGGCCGGGTGAAATGCGCTCACGATCGAGATCGGTGACGACTGATGCCGAGACGCTCGCTTGCCGAGGCGACGCCTGCCAGATCCGAGCTTTCGAAGAAGCCCGAAATAGAGCGGTGCCCACCGCCAGAGAGAGCACGTATTCGTCGAAACACCATTGAACTGATCCGCCATGACTCGATCCCGGCGGTCTCGCCGATGATTGGTTCCATCAACCAGTCAAGCCCGATCGCATTCGAGCACGAGGCCCGACACAATGGCAGACAGCCAGGATGACGAGGTCAATCGATGCACATCGAGCCAAGATGGCGCATGATACCGCCGCCAGAAACTCGCGTAATCCCCTGCCCGGGACGATTCCTGCGTTATGGAGTGCAGTCTGCCCGCTGGCAGGTGTCCCGCGATCCAGAACTCCGGCCGGGTGACTGGACGGCATATTGCTCATCGAGGATTCCTTCTTTGAAGAATGTAAGCCAGTTTCAGCGCCGGTCATTCGGCGTGCGAGCCACGCACGAACCCGCGGAGGATCCCGGTAAATCGTTCATTGGCTTTGATCTCGTAACGAGATGATCTTAGAAGTGAAGCTCGTGGCTCTCGCAAGATGAAACGCCATGGAATATCCCGGATTCTCCCTCAGTTGGATCGAATGGAATACACGCCTTCGTGGAGGCTGATCGATCCCTTGTCAACGAACGATGGCCAACTCCACCGTAGCATGCTGATGCTCAGGCAAAATCCATTCGCATTACCGTTTGCGCGGGCGTCATGACGATGGTGGCGACTGTGTGACTGCCCGGCTTCTGCCGGGCTTCCAGACGCTCAATCGAGTGATGGTGTTGCAATGTCGATGAAACATGCCGTACGGGCCTGGTTGATCACGAATCCTCGTGGTGGTCGCGGCGAAATCGATCTCGAAGCGATTCTTCCCGTCTTTGCCGCACATGGCTGGGATGTCACGGTCCATCAAAAGATGCATGGCGGTCACGCGACCGAGTTGGCGCAAGAAGCGGCCGAAGACGGATGCGATGTCGTCATCGCCGCTGGCGGAGATGGCACGGTCGGTGAGGTTGTCGATGGGCTCATCGGGACAAATGTCGCGGTTGGCGTGCTTCCGGGTGGCACCGCCAATCTCTGGGCGCACGAAATCGGAGTTTCCATGGATCTCACACGGGCGACCCAGCAAATGATCGGCGCCCAGCGCCGGCGAATTGATGTTGGGCATATCGCGATCAATGGCAAGAGCGCCCAGCACTTCCTGCTGATGGCGGGACTTGGCATCGATGCCATGGTCGTTTCCGAACTGAATAAGGACCACAAGCGTCGATTCGGCATGCTGGCCTATCTGCCGGCGATTGGCCGCGCGCTCCCGCAATCGACCTCATATCCGGTTCAGGTCGATCTGGATGGGGTGATGTGGCAGGGGGATGTGGCGCAAATTGTGGTTGGGAATACCCGTAAATATGCAAGTGTGACGAGTGTTACTCCAGATGCATATGTTGATGATGGACGGCTGGATGTCGCGCTGATCGCTCCGAACGGGCCGGTTTCATCCTCGCGCCAGCTTGTGACGCTGCTCACCCGAAAACATCCTGCTGAGGCGAGCGCGGTCACAGATCGGGTTGGCCGCCTGACCATTCGGAGCTCGGCGATCATCCCGCTCGAAGCGGACGGCGGACAGGTTAAGCAGAAAAAGGCTGAGGTGACGGACGAAGGCATCAGTTATGAGTTCTCGGTGTTGGCGCAGGATTTGACCGTGCTGGTGCCGCGCGACTATACCGGCGTGCTCTTCCAGACCGGAGTCGTAGCCGCTCTTCCACGGCAGGCCGACCACACCGGGAAGGACAAAGCGAGTAAACGCTGGTTCCGGGTAGTGGCGGTTGGCGTTGATTCGATCACTGTTGCGCGTGTTCGCGATGGTCGCGTCTTCAGCATCGTGCTTAATCCGGAAACGACGGCAATCGATGTCGGTGGCGAAGAGGTTCCCCTGTCCGCATTCTTGAGCTCGCTGGGCGAAGGGCAGTTGATCCATGTTCGCGGGGAAAAGCAAGGAAAGCAAAACGAAATCATTGCCGAACGGCTGAAGATGGGCGCGCCGTAGCCCAATTGCATCAACTGCGTAGGATCGTCTACCAGGCAAGCACGCCTGCCGGGATGATGCTGGAACGCGCCTGCCTTCAAATCTAGGCACATCTACCGATGTGACATAACAGCAAAAGTCGTCATTCTTCGAGTACGGTCGCCTTAGTCGTCGACCGGAGGTCTCAGTGCTGAGACAGAATCGGAGGAAACGGACATGGAACGTTCACGACGGCACGGTGTTGTGGCGCTCGTTAGCGTCGGTCTTTTGTTCGCCATGATCTTTGCGGTACCGGCGAGACCGGCGAGGAGCGTCCCCGCGCCATCTTCCGCGGTAATGACGCAACATGAAACGGAAGCCGTCATGACTGACTACCAGGACGCGATGCTTTCCAACGGATCATTTGAGGAGTATTTCGCCGACAACATCGTCATCACGATGGTCGATGTCAATGAGCGGATCGTCGGGAAAGACGCGGCGCGTGACGCGATGGTGCAGTTGAACCAGGTTGCGTTCAATGCCAGCATCAAGACGAAGGACTTCATTGTCGGCCCCGGCATAGCTTCGTCCGAAGCAGTCTTCACCGGTGTGCAGATCGGCGAGTACGCCGGCATTCCGATGACCATGCGGCAGGTCGAAGTTCCCTATTCCGTCTTCTGGGAGCTTGAAGGCGGCAAGATCACCTCGCTGAAGATCTACGGTCTGGTGACCGGCATCGTGCAGCAGCTGACCTCGGACATCTCCACGCAGCCAGAATCGATCGTCTTCATCTAAACCAGGCCCTCGTTGCATGAACGATGAATCTCGCCGATCTCATTGATCATTGAGATCGGCGAGATTTTCCTTTGCTGCCGGGGAGCTACGCTCTGAGCACCAACGTTCGCGCAATCACGTCGTGCAGCGCCTGCCGCCGTCTCGTGAAGGGCTGGATCAGATAGCCAAGAAGGAAGATCCAGGTGGAGAGAATGCAGGCGATGTGACGCTTGATCGCCCGGATGGGAGTAATCCGATCGCCATCGAGATCGGTGACGATGATGCCGAGCGCCCGTTTGCCGAGCGTGGCCTGCCAGACCGAGCTTTCCTGGTAACCGAAGTAGATCATGCCAATCACCAGCGTCAGCGCCGTTTCAGTGGGAATTCCGCCCCACGAGACGATCGATCGGTCGGAATCTCTTCCTATCAGAGGATTCAGATACTGACCAAGCCCGATCGCGCTGATGAACGCCCTGACGATGAAGAAAATGAACCAGACGATGATGCCATCAATGAAGCTCGCGGCGAATCGCCGCCAGAACCCCGCATATTCCCGGACAGCCGCTGAGGTGATCTTCGGTGGCACGGGAGCTAAGGTGATGGTTGGCCCGGGCGAAACCGGCCACGGCGGTAGGGCAGGGGTTGCGGTTTGCTTCGAGAGTGAATCATCCATGGACGCTGCGCTCCTCCTGACCAGGCGCCTCGGACCGGCTCATGCTCGCTGCCCTTCACATGGGCAACGCACATCGGCCCACGAGGCTTGATGTCATCGCGTCGCGTTTGCGTGCCGCAGATGAATCGCACCTGTGTCGTCACCATATTCAGTCAACGCAGGAGCCGAATATATACGTATTTCTGAGGGTTTTCGGTCTCGCCCCGGAAATACGCACATCTACCGATGTGATCGACCTTCTATGGAGGCATCGTTAGAGCACGGTCGTGGAGGACATCCCCTCAAGATGTCTTCCACACCGACCGATCGCCCAGGAGGAGTGTCATGAACAGACGTGTGCAGGCATTGTCGGAGCGCTTCGAGCAGGCGAATCTGGCGGTGCGAATCGCGATCATGGGATCCTCGGATGTGCAGCTTCAATGCATTTGCCCGGCGGAGCAATGCACCGTTGCGGCGCTTGGCTGCCACATCGCCTCGGTGCACGAAATAGGAACCGACTGGATTCTGGCGGTGCTCAATGGCCGGGGATTGCCTGCGCTTTCGATTGCTGAAATCAATCACGTCAATCAGGAGTTCTTCGCGCGCGAGGCGAACGCGTCCCGATCGAAGATTTTGATCCTGCTTGAGCGTGGCGGCGCGCTGGCCTCGACACATCTTCGCAATCTTGACGACGCTGATCTCGACCGCTCCAGTCCATTTCCACTCTTCAGCGAAGCGATGATCAGCGTGCAAACCCTGATCGAACAGGTGCTGATTGGCGATGCCATCGCTCATTTGATCAGTATTCGGGCCGCGTTCGGCGTCTCCACCAATCCTGGCGGAAGCCCTCACTTCCACGAACAGGATTGGATCGCCGGCCGCTAGCCCGAATTCTCCCCAGCCACGCCAGACCCGTACCCCCAGCCAGGTACGGGTCTGGCGTTTAACGCGCATCAAGAGAGCCGGAAAACCCCTATAGCTTCGCTGATTTCGCTTCAGGTGAAAAATAGGCATTTCTGCAGATTCGCTTCCGCGCCTCATGCCGCACTGTAGTGGTGCGGTCGTGAACGGAATCGCGGCCCGATCGCTCAACGATGAGCGAAGGAGCGGGGAGACCATCGCTCCCAATGCTGTGAGAGGGTTTCCCCGCGTGGAATGACGGAGTGCGCTGATGCACTCCGGGGCGCGAGCGAACGCGCCGGTCCGAGGCAGAGAAGCCCCGGCAGGAGGATAGCGCGATGATGCCACCAGTGATGACGCACGACGCGGTGCGCGGGTATATGCAGGAAATGGATCTTAAGCGAGCCAGGCGCGAACGCGAGCGGCTCGCCATGGGTGGCGAGCAGGCGCCGCCGGTCGAAAAACGCCGGTTGGGCTTCAGCCGCCTCGTCTTCTGGACCAGAAAGGCGCCGCTGGGACCGATCGAATCGGCACGCTGAAACAGGTTGCAATACGTTCGTCCGGAACGGCATTGAGCCGCCGGGAAGTCGCATACTCCCCAGCCACGCCGAGCCCGGTCCGAGTTGGACCGGGCTCGGCGTTTAAGCGAATCCCCGTGGTCATCAGTGTCGCTGGAGAAAATCGAGCAGCAAGCAGGCGAACAACTCCGGATCGGCCATTGGACCCATGTGCGCAGCGCCGGGAAGCATCGCAAGCTCCGCATTGGGAAGCCAGCGATAGAGCTCTACGACGCCTTCGATCGTGATCAGCTCGTCGCGGTCGCCGACGATGAGGAAACAGGGATCCGTGATCCGGGCAACCTGTTCCTCTGTCATGCCGTTGTAGGCCATCCAGGCCTTTGCCGATTGCTGCAAAATCGATTGCCATTGCGCTTCGCCGCGCGGGTGGAATTGCCGCATCATTGGCAAAAGTTGCACGCCGATGCCTTGGGCAAAGGCATCAAAGTCGACGTTGCCCGCATCATCAAAACAGAGCATCGCCTGCATTTGCGCTTTCGAGGCGTCGCTCGTGACATCGAGACTCGCGCCGCCGACGATCAGCCCGCGAGCGCGCCCGGGATGGCGTAGTCCAAACTCTATCGCGATCTGTCCCCCATCGCTCCAGCCGCCGACAAAGGGGCGGTCGAGCCCGAGCGCATCAGCCAGCGCCGCTGTATCGTCCGTCAGTTGCTCGTAACTCAACGCGCCGCTGGGATTGGTCGATTGGCCATGCCCGCGACTATCAAACGTGATCACCCGGTAGTTCACGGGCAAGAAGAGGAACGAGCGACGCATAGACCGCGCTCGACACCAATCCCGGCTGGACCAGCAGAATCGGATCGCCCGTTCCCTGCTCTTCGACATAGAGACTGGCTCCGTTAACCTCAACCTGACGCCCGGTGGCGGATATGCTTGCCGTCATTTCCTGCACCTCCATCTGAACGCGATAGGCGTGAAACGCCTGCATTCATCCTGAGCATGGAGACGCGCCCCGTCATGGGGCATTCACCCTATCTTTCGATCAGACGTGGGGATTGTCAGGCGAATTCGAGCGGCTGGTGATCGCTCATCAGACCATGCTTCATGGCATAGAGGCCCGCCCGGGCGCGATTGGAGACGCCGATCTTCATATAGATATGCTCGACGTGGTTCCCGGCGGTTTTACGAGAGATCGTCAGTTGATTGGCAATTTCCCGGTTTGAATAGCCGCAGGCGACCAGGCGCAGCACTTCCACCTCGCGCGTCGTCAGCTCGGCGGGCCATTCGCGCCGCCGCTTCACGCCGTGCCCGGCGGCCCGCAGCACCGCATCAGCGGCGTCGCCATCGATCCTGCCTGCCGCGACCTCTGTCGCGCAGCTCGGCCGCCGCGTCGTCAGGCGAGCGCGCCGGACGGTGTGGTCGCAGCTCGGTCATCGCGTGGTAGGAATCGGCGGCGGCCAGGATGCGTCCGGCCGGGGTGATGGCGTCGCCCGAAATGCCGCGCGGGTAGCCGGAGCCATCCATCCGCTCATGGTGCTGCACCGCAATCGCGCCCAGCGGCGCGAGCGCGGGCGAAAAGGCGAGCATCCGCTGGGTCAGGTAGGGATGGAGGTGGACGCGCTCGATCTCGCCCTGGCTGAGTGGGCCGCGCTTATCCCAGATCGCGTTCGACACCCCGAGGCGGCCGAAGTCGTGCACCAATCCTGCCCGGCGGATCGCGATGACCTCATCGTCCGGCAACCCATAGAGGTGCGCCGCCTCCATCGCTAGATCCGCGACGCCCCGCGAATGCCCGATCGTGTAGGGAGATTTCACGTCGATGAAGTCGCCGATCGTTTCCAGTACATGCTCGAACTGGTCGTCCGAGATCTCCGCGGCAAGCGCGGGCTCGGCAGCGATCACCAGATCCCAGGTGTTCGCCGCGTCGAGATCGTCGAAAAGATCGGGAGCGCAATCGCAAAAGAGCGCCACCAGCGCCGGATCGAGCTCGCTGCCGCTGCGATCGCGAGCGACCGCCACTGCCGCGTCGACGCCTCGCTTCCGGTGAAAGACTTCGACGACATTGGCCAGCTGGATCAAGCGCGACGTGAGCAGAATGTCGTCGCCTTTGAGTCCGATCGGCGAGTATTTGCCATCCCACCGCTCGAAGCTCTGCTGAGGCTCTCGCTGACCTCATCGCCAAGCCCGAGCTGGTCGGGCCATTTCGATCGTGGCGAGGCAGTGGTTCTCGAGCATGCTGTTCATCGCCCGGCGGCCTCGCCCATGAAGGTCAGTCCGAGCCAGAGCCGCTCCAGGATCGGTTTTCCCGAGCCGAGATGGCTGAGGAGATAGCCGATCTCAGGACCGGTCATCTCATAGGCATCGGCCTTCAGCGCAATATCGTCGCCGAACCATTTCGCCTGCTCGTAGGCATCCGTGTAGCAGCCGACCCAGGCGAGCAACCCGGAGTAGTAGACGACACGCCGCTCCGCCTCACTGAACCCCAACCGCTCGCTCATCCGCAGCGCGATCAGGCACTGCCGCAGCACATGCTCCATCGGCTGGCCGAGCCCCAGGTCAGTGCCCAGCGACAGGGTCGCAACCAATTCCGAAAGCCGAACATGCGAGCGACAGGAAGAATCGTTCATGAATGGCATTGCCTGCCTGGTGAAAAACATCCCGCCGCATTATGTCGTTTTCCGGACAGGCTCGTTGGGTTGATGCGCTACGAGGAGGTGGTTGCGCGCCGTGTTTTGGCGCGCCCCGGAATGAATCTTCCCAGAACGAAATCCTTAATCTTCTGGAGAACCACCTTCTCACGGCATTGGGAGAGGGTTCATAAACATCCGCATATATCCGCATGTTTCTGTAGGGGCCGGTCTTGTGCCGGCCCGGGTTTCCGGCTATCAAACATGCGTTATCACCACGGGAGGGCACAAGACCCTCCCCTACGACGTGGTGGTGACTGGGTTGGGAGCGGGCCTTCGGCTACTCCTCAGTCCCCTTTTCAACTCCCTTCAACTGCGGAATCGCTCCCGTCTCTGAAAGGGAGATCAGGCCGTTGTTGATGTAGGTGGCGAGTTTTTTGCGGGTGTCTTCGATGTCGTTGTTGCGCATGGTGAGCTGGCCGATGCGGTCTTGCGGGGTGAAGGACGATTCGACTTTCTCCATCGACAGCCGCTCCGGGATATAGGTGAGATTGGCCGATTCGGTGTTGAGGATCGAGTAGTCGTTGCCCCGGCGCAGCCCGATCGTGACCTCGCCCGAGACGAGCGGCGCCACCCAACGCTGCAGCGATTCGCGCAGCATGATCGCCTGCGGGTCGAACCAGCGTCCCTGGTAGAGCAGGCGGCCGAGCTTGCGCCCGCTGTCCCGGTACTGATCGATCGTGTCTTCGTTGTGGATGCCGGTGACGAGTCGCTCATAGGCGATGAAGAGCAGCGCCATCCCCGGGGCTTCGTAGATGCCCCGGCTTTTCGACTCGATGATCCGGTTTTCGATCTGATCGCTCATGCCGAGCCCGTGACGCCCGCCGATCGCATTCGCTTCCGTCATCAGCGCGACCTGATCGGCGAACTCCTGGCCGTTGATCGCCACCGGCAACCCGGCGTCGAAGGTGATGCGGACTTCCTCGTAGGCGACCGGAGTCTCTTCGCGCCAGAACGGCACGCCCATGATCGGCTGCACGATGGTGATGCCGGTGTTGAGCTGTTCGAGATCCTTCGCTTCGTGCGTTGCGCCGAGCATGTTCGAGTCGGTGGAGTAGGCTTTTTCGGCCGACATCTTGTAATCGAAACCAGAGGCGGTGAGATAGGCCGACATCTCGGCCCGACCGCCCAGCTCATCGATGAAGGTCTGGTCGAGCCACGGCTTGTAAATCTTGAGATCGGGGTTTACGAGCAAACCGTAACGGTAAAAGCGCTCGATGTCGTTGCCTTTGTAGGTGCTGCCATCGCCCCAGATGTTGACGTCGTCATCCTTCATCGCCGCCACCAGCATCGTGCCGGTGACCGCCCGTCCGAGCGGCGTCGTGTTGAAATAGGGCACACCGGCGGTGGTGATGTGGAAGGCGCCGCACTGCAGCGCGATCAGCCCTTCGCCGACGAGCTGGGCGCGGCAATCGACGAGCCGGGCTTCTTCCGCGCCATAGGCGAGCGCGCGGCGGGGAATATCCTCGTAATCGGTCTCATCGGGCTGGCCGAGATTCGCCGTGTAGGCGTAGGGGATCGCGCCTTTGGCGCGGGTCCAGTGCAGAGCCGCACTGGTGTCGAGCCCGCCTGAAAACGCGAGCCCGATCTTTTGCCCCTTCGGAAGTGCTTGAAGAATGTTCGCCATTTCTCTCTCCGGCTATTCGACGGCAGCGCGACGCTCGCGATCCCACCCGCGATTATCAGGCATCAGCGGGATGGGCGCTAAATGATTGCCTCATGCGCCTGGTCTGGCTCGCCGCCAACCGGTGAAGCGAAAGAGACTGAGATAGCCCATCTTCTCGTAGACCAGGCGGCCTTCATCGCTGGCGATAAGAACGGATGGAAGCGAGGGATCGGTAAGTGTCGCCTGCCACGTCAGCGCGGTTCCAAATCCACGCCGGCGAGCTTCGGGAACAGTGGCGATGAGATGCACATGATTGATCCCTTCATCCACCCGCGTAAGCGCCGCGCTGACTGGTTGTTCGCAGTCCCAACCAAGCCAGAGACTCGTCCGCTCATTGTCGAGAATGGCCGTTGAAAAGACAGAGCCGGGACTGAATGACGTCAGTTCCTCAAGCGGGAAGCCGCGGATCACGACCTGCTCGAACGCATGCAGGCTCGATTCAGTTCGTACTTCTTCGATTCGCAATCCGTCCGGAAGCGAAGGCATCTCACCACCAGCAGCCCGAAGCATGATCGGCGGGTGTCCCATCAAACTCCAACCGGCGGGGCGCAAATCAGGCGTCAGCCAGGGGCTGAAGATGTAGACCTCACCTGTCTTATCGCCACGTGTGAAGCCGAAGAAATCGTCGAGCGCGGTGGCGATCTCGTCAGTTCCTTCAGGAAAGAAGGGCGTCAGGAAAAGGATAATATTGGCGAACCCAGCCGGACGCCCGACATCGAACGCGGCGAAATCATCGCGGATCAGCGACTGCCCGCCATGCGCGGCAATCTCCGTTTCCGTCAAATTGCTCCAGTTAGTCAGAAACGCCCGCAAGATCGAATCGGACGACGGCGTGTCAGGCTCCCAGCCAGCTCGCATATTGGAATCAAGAATCGGTAAGGGCATCGTCGCTCTCCTTCATTCTTCGCGATCGCCATTGAACGCCTCCATCATAGAGTGATGGAGAATGGAGTTTGTGAGAAGTGGGAAGGGAGCACGAAGAAAAGCCCTCACCCCCAGTCCCTCTCCTGAAGCGGGAGAGGGTGGCGCTTTAGCGCCGGGTGAGGGCCGTACGGTGAGGGTATTACCTCGCCAGCGCATGCAACTCTGGCAGGTGCTTTGCAGCCGTCGGCTCAGACAGCACCAGCGGGTCAAGTTGGAAAACGTTCAACCGGCCACCATTTCCCGGAGGTTGAAACCCCGGGCTAACACGACGAAGCCCGTCCAGGGCTGAGCTGGGTGCGGGAAAATTCCCTATATTACGGAGATTTCTCCCACCCGATCAACGCCCGAAGGGTACTTCCGCCTGTGAGCCGTGGGCTTCAGCCCTCGGCGCTTTGTGCCAATGGGCGATCCGGAAGCAATCCGGATCGCCCATTCTCAAACACTTACCAGGTCGCGCCGGCCACTTGCTTGACGGATCGCGTTGATCCGGTTGAAGAGGTTGGTCATGCCGATCATCAGGATCAGCGCCGAAAGCTGTTCCTCGTTGTAGTGCCGTGCCGCTTCGTTCCACACCTCGTCAGAAACCGGGTCGAAGCGGTCGCTGAGCCGGGTGACGGATTCCGTCAGCGCCAGGGCGGCGCGCTCGGCCTCGGTGAAAAAGGGCGATTCGTACCAGGCCGACACCGCGAAGAGCCGGTCGTCGGACTCTCCCGCCTTTCTGGCCGCGTAAACTCCCCCATAAACACAGGCGCTGCAGCCGTTGATCTGGCTCGCGCGCAGGTGGACAAGCTCAAGCGTCGCTTCCGGGACTCCCCCCTGTTTCGTCACCTTGGCCAGCGCGAAAATGGCCGGCAGGGCATCGGGCAGAATTGTCGTCGGGTTGTCCATACGTGCTTGCATGATTCGTTTCCTCCGTGGTCTTGTTTCCCTGGCCGCCGATCGGCCGGTTACTGCTAGGACGAGATACGACGGGGGGATGTGACTGATGGCGGAACGGGACGAACTTGCCGAACAATTCGAGGCGCGACGTTCGCATCTGCGGAATGTGGCCTACCGGATGCTCGGCTCCCTGAGCGATGCCGAGGACGCCGTGCAGGAAACCTGGCTCCGGCTCAGCCGTTCCGATGCCAACAGTATCGAGAACCTGCAAGGCTGGCTCACCACCGTCGTCGGCCGGATTTGCCTGGACATGCTGCGCTCGCGTAGTGTGCGGCGCGAGCAGCCATTCGACACCTATGTGCCCGATCCGATCGTCAGCCGCGCCGATGGCGGCGATCCCGAGCACGACGCGCTGCTGGCTGATTCGGTCGGCCTGGCGATGATGGTGGTGCTCGATGCCCTGACCCCCGCCGAACGGCTTGCCTTCGTGCTGCACGATATGTTCGATGTTCCCTTCGACGACATCGCGCCGATCGTCGAGCGCACGCCAACCACGACCCGGCAGCTGGCCAGCCGCGCCCGGCGGCGAGTCCAGGATTCGGCCCCGGCGGCGGAAACGAATCGCCGCAGCCAGCAAGTGGTGGTCGACGCGTTTCTGGCGGCGTCGCGCAAAGGTGATTTCACGGCGCTGCTGGCGGTGCTCGATCCCGACATCGTGCTGCGAGCGGATGGTGGCCCGGTGGATCGAGGCATCACGAAACTGGTGCGCGGCGCCCAGACGGTGGCCAGCCAGGCGCTCATGTATTCGCAGCTTGCCCCGTACGCTCGACCGGTGCTGGTGAACGGCGAACCAGGCTTCATTGCAGTTGTGGATGGAAAGCCGATTTCGGTCCTGGGCTTCACGATCCGCGCTGGTAAGGTCATCGAAATGAACATCCTTGCCGATCCCGACCGCCTGAGCCGGCTCGACCTCTCCGCGTTCAGCGATTGACGAAAGGTCAGCTATGAGCGACCCGGTGCGCGCGTTCTATGACGATCTGGCCGGTCAATACCATCTCCTGTTCGCCGATTGGCCGGCGTCGATGCGCTATCAGGCTGATCTGCTTGACCGCCTCATCCAGGCGGATCTTGGCCCCGGTCCGCATATGGTGCTCGATGCTGCCTGCGGCATCGGCACCCAGGCAATTGGCCTTGCGCTTCGTGGATACCAGGTGCGGGCAACCGATCTCAGCTCCGCCGCGATCGCGCGTTTGCGCCACGAAAGTGAATACTTTGCCGTCTCGATCGACGCCAGCGTCGCCGATCTGCGAACCGTGGACACCCAGGTTTCCGGAAGATTCGACGCGGTCATTGCCTGCGACAATGCCCTGCCGCACCTGCTGACGGATGATGATCTGGAGCAAGCGGTCGCTGCCATGTCCGCCAAACTGCGTCCCGGTGGTCTGTTTCTGGTCAGCCTGCGCGATTACGATCAGTTGCGCCGGGACCGGCCGCAGACGCAGACTCCGCGCGTGTTCGATGATCCTGACGGACGGCGCATCGCCTTTCAGATCTGGGACTGGAGCGAGGACGGCGCGCGATACCGCCTGCATCAATTTCTCGTGCGGCAGCACAACGGCGAATGGCGGACGACCCATGTCGAAGCCGACTATCGCGCGCTGTTACGAGGCGAACTCAGCGCGATCGTTGAGCGTGCGGGACTGACCCGGCTTCACTGGCATGAACCGGAAACCAGCGGCTATTACCAGCCGATCTTAACCGCTCGCAAGCGCGAATAGTCCTTCCCCTGCGGCAGCGACATTCGATATTTGCCAGAACCATTCCCAAATCACAGGCAAGAAACGCGTATGGTATTGCCGGTCAAACGCGATCGGGAAGCAGGTGCGCGCACGAATCGCCTTCATCCGAGTGTAGAGGAATCGTTGGGTGATCGATCAAACCGGGGTTGCCGTTTCAACTGAGCGATGGCCGCTGATGGTGACCATCCGCCATGAGCGCGGCCCCGCCGAGCTACGTGGCCGTGTTTTCGCCAGCTTCAGCGCCATCGCCATGGTCGCGCAACCGCTGGGCATGGTGGCGATCGGCGCGGCGATCGAGCAGCTGGGATTTCAACCAGCGCTGCTCATCCTCGCCTTTCTGGCGCAACTGCTCGGTCTTTCATGCCTTTTCGTCCCCGCGTTCCGGCATCTGGACGCGCCGCATCACGGCGAGCGGGAGCAACTGACGCTCTGACCAGGCCGCCTTAGACGCCGCGCGTGATGGCGGAATAGGGCCGCATGCGGATGACATCGAACGACATACTTTGCCGCGCCGAGCAGTCGCACGGGGTCATCCACCGTGCCGTCGTAGAACTGCCACAACTGTGTATTCGCCTCAGCCGCCTTCTGGCGACCCGCTCCCAGAACACCTTTTTTGACCCTGAATTGCGGCGCATCCCGCATAATCGCCTCGCCTAACGCGATGGCAGGTTTGTCTTTGCGCACGATCGTCGGTTGCCGCAGGAATTCCGAAACGGGTTTGCGAATTGAATCCGGATCGGCTTTGAGCGCCAGCTCCCAGAGTTGGATGGCTTTCAAGAGATCGTCGGCTGATCCCGGAGTCGCGATCGATTCCGTCATGCAATAGCGAGGATGGGAATAGATCGCCGCCTTGAACAGCAGGGCTTCCACCATATTCGGCCGGATCGTGAGCGCTCGATCGACCCGCTTCAGTGCCGCCTTTCCGGCGTGGTCCGGTTCCTGCCCAAACGGTCGCGGCGTCATCTGCTCGCTGTGCATCACCGCGAGCTGAAACTGAATGTGCGGATTCTCCGGCATCAGCCGGACTGCTTCCTCGATTTCGGCGATGGCTTCCTCATGGAGGCGGAGGTTGTAGTAGGCGATGCCGAGACCAAAGTGCGCCATTTCGTCGTTATGATCGCGCCGGACAGCGGTGCGGTATTCGGCGATATGCTGGTCGATCACGGCGAGCTTGAGTGAGGCGGGATCGATGCGCGGCATATCCATCGTGATGACGACAACGGAACCGCAATAACCGCAGCGCGATTCATCCTTGATCGCGCCGCCGCAAACCGGGCAGGTCACCGCGACGAGCGTGATATCCCTGCGTTCTACCCGAGGCGGCGGCGGAGGTTGCGGCGCCGGCGACGAAGAGATCGACGTTTGCGGTGCTCCGCAACGAAAGCAAAACGCCGCGTCAGCAGGCAACTGTGCTCCACATTTCATGCAGTACATTCGGGTCCTCGTTCAGTTCAATCATCCACATCGATCATCGGCTCAAAAGTATAGCGTTATGGCAAACAAGGGGACGATGGGAGATGAGTACTGAGCCTCGCCTCGTCATCCTCTCCTGCGGTCGGCCTGAGGGGTGGCGCGTCTCGACGTACGAGCGAGGTCATTGAAACCGGCTATAGAACTGGTTGAACTTCGTCCTGATTTCCCCGGCACTGAAATGCCGGGCTGAGCAAAACAAAGTCCCGCTGGGACTCCGGCGGCGCTCCGATATGTCGGGAATTGTCCCCAACGAGCTCAGCCCTGGAAGGGCTTCGTATGTGTTAGCCCGGGGTTTCAACCCCGGGAAATGGCAACGCAATGATGCGTTTCAGCCCGCTCTTGCCTTTGGAATTTGTTCCCGAAAATTGCTCATACGGAAGCAGGTTGGCAGATTTCCGCCAGCATCGGCCGCACCCGCTTGTCGATGGTGGGGAAGTGGGCGGCCTCATTCAGTAGGCCGGACGTTGCGATCGCCAGCGCGCGGCGGAGTTCTGCTTCGGTCACGTTGCCTGCAAGCGAACCGGCGAAGGCGTCATGGACGCTGGCCGGGAGATTGTCGAAGCCACCACCGTGGCGCACCTCGAGACCAAGACGGCTGCAGGCGAGCGCGAGTCCCTCGTTGCGGACTTCATGCAGCCAGTATTCCGCTTGAAAGAACTTGCCCCGCTCGATGTAGATGTGCGCGCGGACCGCGTGATGCACCCCCTGCCCGAAGATATGTTCCGGTGATGGCGGAGGTGTCCAGGGGCGCTCCACCGCCTCGCCGAAAATCAGTTGAAAGCGTGGTCCCCGTGCGCCGAACTCCGCGGCTGGCGTGAACGACAGATCGACCTGCAAGCGCGCCGGGAAACAAAAAGACGCGATAGATCGTCGAGAGAAACGGGACGTCGAGAAGCATCGCTGCATCGAATTCCGCAACGACGCGAGATGTCCAGTCCGCGAGCACCGTCTGCAATGAGTTTCCATCGGCGACCGCGAAGGTGAGATCGAGATCGGACCAGCGATCGCCGCCGCTTGCCGATGATCCAACCACTGCGGCAGCGGTGATCGCCGCATCGTTTCGAGCGATGTCGATGAGCTGTTCCCTGACGGCTTCCCGATATTCGGCGCTGAACATCTTCGCTTCAATCCTTGCCATGAATCATGTGCAGTGGATACCCGCTTTCTCGCCGGGCATGTTCCAGGAGCCATTATTCCGGTCAGGCAAATCGGATACCCAGCTTGATCGACTGATGAGGACTCTCATCAATCGCTCGATACGCGTCGACGCTTTCCGAAAACGGCACGACTGGCGTGATGATGCCGTCGGCCTTGAGCCGGCCGCTCGCGAGCCAATCGAGCGTAACGCGAACCATACGGTCGAGCGTCCAGCCGGGGGAGTCGCGCATCGGTAGGCTCTCTGCTCGGGCCGAGATCAGATTGAGCCGGTTAACGTGGAACTCCTCACCCAGTCGCAGCGGGGCGGAATCGCCACCATAAAATGAGAGCATGCAAATTGATCCGCCAAATCGCGTGGCGCGCATGGCCTGGTGCAGTGCCTGCACGCTTCCCGACGCCTCAATTGCGACATCGACGCCCAGGTTTGCCAGTTGCGTCGGCTTTTCCCGGTATCCACCAAGGAGTCGCTCGCCGCGTGATGGCTCCATCGCTGCAGCGTCCCAGTCTCCCGGAGTGGTCAGACGCCGGATCGCGAGACCAGTGTCACCGTCACCGTCGCGTGGATCGAGGGCAGTGTCAGCGCCGAGGGCGAGCGCAAGCTCTCGTCGGGCCGGGATCAAATCGACCGCAATCACCTGGCTCGCACCGGCCAGCCGCGCGAGTTGCACTGCGAAAAGACCAATTGCTCCCAGGCCAAAGACGGCGACCTGGTCTCCAAGTTTGATGTTGCCGTCGCGCATGGCAAATGCCATCACAGCTGGATCGAGGCAGACGGCCGCTTCATCAGTAAGCCCCAGCGGCATGGGATCCGCGTCAGTTTCCGCAACAGTCTCTTCGGGATCGGAAAGTGTGCGCGTTCGCCGACCGCGAACGGGTGATTCCCGGCGTTCCGCAAAAAATGCTCGACCAACAACTGCGCCAGCTAGAGGCGGACGGGAAGTCGTGTTGTGCATCGGTCGAAGCACGGCTCCCCAAAGGTCGTATGGCCATGGGCAGGGGATCGTCGCGGTGCCCAGCACTCGGTTCCATGTTTGGGAGACGCAATTCGGTTCGCACCCGGATCTCGATGCGATGTAAGCGACGCCGTCATATTCCTGGAGAATGGACGAGCCCGGTCAATCAAGGCTCTTGGCACGCAACTGATCGCACGCTCTTTTGATCCCTGCCGCGAATCGCATGGATCTGCATACCGGAACGGCGCGTAGCTCCGGTGATATCGTTTTCATGTGTGGCGCTCGATTATACGGGAACGCGCGGCGCATTCGCGCCGATCTCGCTGTCCCCGGCGATACATCCGGCAGCTTGCCCTGCGCGTTGAGAGAGATGAAACGATACTCGGCCCGGGTGAAGATAATCCGCGCCGGTCGATTTCTCCGCTGGAGGAGGCACGGTCATCGAACTGCTCGAACGAACGCCGCAGCTTGAAGCGCTCGACGCCTGGTTGCGAGAATCCGCGACCGGGTCCGGGAGGCTGGTGTTCGTCGGCGGCGAGGCCGGGGTGGGCAAGTCCACGCTGATCGATCGCTTTTGCGAGCTGGCGCGGGGCAGGGTGCGCCTGCTGCGCGGGGTGTGCGATGCGCTTTCCACGCCGCGCCCGCTGGGACCGCTGTTCGATATCGCCGCCTCAGTCGGGGGCGAGCTCGACCGGCTGCTGCGGGAAGATGCCCCGCGCGACCGGGTGTTTCGCGCCGCGCTGGCCGAGTTGAACAACGGATCGATCCCGACGGTGATGGTCATCGAGGATGTCCAGTGGGCCGATCAGGCGACCATCGATCTGCTGCGATTTCTCGGCCGCCGGTTGGATCTGGCGCGGGCGCTGCTGCTGGTCACCTATCGTGACGATGAGGCGGGGCCCAACCATCCTATTCGCATCGTGCTTGGCGATCTGGCGACCACGACGACGACCCGCCGGTTGCGACTGGAGCCGCTTTCCGAAGCCGGCATCCAGGCGCTCATAGCCCTGGATGCCCGGGGTGACCGGTTCGATCCGGCGTCGCTGCATCGCCTCACCGGCGGCAATCCCTTTTTTGCCAGCGAGGTGCTGGCCTGCGAAGTGATCTCTGGAGCGATTCCGGCGACGATCCGCGATGCCGTGCTGGCGCGCGCATCGCGATTGTCTGCCGATGGACGGGAGATTCTCGATGCGGCAGCCGTCTTTGACGCCCCGGTTCCGGCGCATGTGCTGATCCACGTCGCCGGGTCGACGCCCGCGGCGGTCGATGCCTGCCTCGCCGGGGGCATGCTTGTCGCCGTTGATGACCGGCTCGTCGCGTTTCGGAACGAGCTGGCGCGGACGGCGATCTACGATGCGATCTCGCCGCCGCGCCGCCACGAATTGCATGCGCGGGTGCTGGCGCTGCTCCAATCAACCCCGGATTCCGGGCGGGATTGGTCGCTGCTGGCCTGGCATGCCGAGGCGGCGGGGGATGGAGCGGTCGTGCTGTATGCGGCGTCAGGAAGCGGCGCGGCGAGCCGTGTCGCTGCGCGCTCACCGCGAAGCGGCCGCGCAATATGCCCGGGCGCTGCGTTTTGCGACTGATATTCCGTCCGAGGAACGGGCTGAGCTGCTCGAAGCGCTTTCCTATGAATGCTATCTGACCGGGGAGTTCGCGGCGGCGATCCAGCACCGGCGCGAGGCGCTGTTCATCTGGCGCGAGTCGGGAGACCGGCGGCGCGAGGGAGACGCGCTGCGCTGGATTTCGCGATTCTCCTGGTTCGCGGGACGCACCGGCGATGCCGTTGCCGCTGCTGAAGACGCATTGGCGGTGCTTTCGTCGTTGCCGCCCGGCCGGGAGCTGGCGATGGCGATGAGCAATCGCGCCCAGCTCTACATGCTCGAAGACGAAAATGACCGGGCGATCATCTGGGGTCAGCAGGCGATCGCGCTCGCCAAAATTCTCGGCGAAACGGAGATCCACGTGCATGCGCTGACCAATGTCGGCAATGCCCGGATGCGGCTGGAGCACGAGCGTGGCCGGGTGGAGCTTGAGCAAAGCCTGGCGATGGCCCGGAACGCCGACCTGGAAGAGCATGTCGCGCGGGCGCTGAACAATCTCGGGTGCAACACGCTCCACGCGCGCGAGCTTCCGCAGTCCGCAGCCTACTTCGCCGAAGGGGTCGCCTACACCACCGACCACGATCTCGATTCCTGGCGACTGGAAATGCTCGCCTGGCGCGGCTGCCTGCGGATGCTCGCGGGTGATTGGGCGCTTGCCATGGATGACGCGACCGCAGTGCTGGAATCGCCAAATCCAGCGCCGGTGAGCCGGGTGCCGGCCCTGACGGTGCGCGGGCTCGTTCGTGCTCGCCTTGGTGTCCCGGATGCGGCCGAATCGCTCGACGAAGCGTTGGCGCTGGCGGACGCGATTGGCGAAATCCAGCGATTGCGCCCCGTGCGCGTTGCCCGGGCGGAAGCGGCCTGGCTCGCCGGGGATACTGCTCGCGCAGTTGCCGAACTGCGCGCGGTGCTGGATTTGACCTTGCAGCGTGGCTCGTCGTGGGACATTGGCGAGGTGCTGGTCTGGCTGGCGCGCCTGCAATGCCCCGGCGCCGTTCGACACGATTTCCGCGCTGCCGGAACCGCATCGTCTGGAGCTGTCCGGCGATTGGGCGGGGGCTGCCGCCGCCTGGGACGCGCTCGGCTGCCCGTACGACGCGGCGCTGGCTCTGCTGGAGGGCGACGAAGCGGCGCTCCGTGAGGCGCTCACGCGCTTTGCGAAGCTGGGAGCCCGACCGGCGGAAGCGATTGCCGCCCAGCGGCTGCGCCGGATCGGCGCGCGTGGCATTCCCCGTGGCCCCAGACCAGGCACCCGCGCCAATGCCGCGAATCTCACGCTGCGCGAGCTTGAGATTTTGCCGCTGCTGGTCGACGGTTTGCAGAATGGCGAAATCGCCGATCAGCTCTTTCTTTCGGTCAAAACGGTTGGCCACCATGTCAGTAGCATCCTCAACAAGCTTGGCGCTCGCCGCCGGGCTGATGTCGCCGGTGCGGCGGAGCGCTTCGGCATCCTGCTCCCCCGAAGCAGGGATGAAGAGTTCATTGCGCCGAAATAAGCGTCTTCACGTTGAAAGGCGTTCCAGCATTCGCGCCGCTCAAGGGGAGAGAACGGACCTCGAACTGCTGAAACGCCTTTCAACCCGGCAACTGCTCAGTCAATCCAGACTCGACTGCGCGGCCTCTGCCGTGCGTTGGTGATCGTTTTCGACGGAACCGGGCTGGAGGAGCCGGTTGCTCGTTAGCTTGAGATCCTTCGTGCTCACCATTCGTCACGTGGATGAAACGCCAGGGGCGCTCATCTGCTTATGACGACGGGAGGAGCGCCTCCCCGCCTGCAGGTCGCCGTACCGGGACTTGCACGATATCCACTCAAAAGTTTGAGCTTCCATCGTGGTCCATCCCGGCCGTGCGGCCTGCAGCCGGAGAGGGAAGTGCCTCATCTTGCCCGAGCCACCGGCATCTCCAGCCCGCCTACCGTTGCCAGGCGGCGCTGGCTATGTCGTGGACGACTGCCGGGTGTCGTAGACCTGTCGGTCGACCGATTTTCCTGTGCCCCCGAACATCCGCACGACGTTCTCGACGGACTCCGGAGCTTCAAAAATGGCGCAGTTGCACCCGGGATGCGCCCGGTTTTCCTCAGCAGCGGCCAGGGTCGCGAATCGCTTGTGCTGGGCGTGGCTGAGGCAGGCGTTGCATGTCGTGATGACCCCCCGCTCCTGCGGGTAAAACGAATAGACCTTCAGCGCTCGACCGGTCGTTGGGTCGTGAACGGGCGAAACCGTTCGTCCGCTGCGTGAATGCGACGCCTGCGCCGATGCTCATCGCCACGAATTTGCCGAATGCGCGCCGGGTCATGGAAGGAACGGTATCTCTCGATTGCATCCTGTTGTCTCACTCTCGCTGGCGACCGGCGCTTCCGGCCACGAGAAGATGATGCCGTTTCGAGGGTGGGGCGCACATCGGGAGCGTTCCCTATTTTGGCGCTCCGGATTCCCTAGTCTGGAAAAATGCGATGACACGAATGATTCATGAGGAGCATCTTGTCATGCTGACGAAGGAAGCATCTCCGCGCGAAGCGCCGGTTCTGCAATGACCAATCGTGACGTCAGCAGCGGCTTCGCCGGGAGATCCTTCGCTGCGGATCAGCGATGATCCGGCCCTTATGACCCGAGCGAGCTCAGCTCGGAGGGACTTTGATTTCTAGCTGGGGTTCAACCCCGGGGAAAGCAAACGGGAGTCGGCTGTCAGCCGGCTCCCGCTTTTGTCGATCTCTCCTGAATGGTCTGGGCTCAGACGATCTCTCGGAGCCGCCCCGTCGTCACATCGTAGACGAAGCCGCGAACCGGGATGTCGGCCGGAATCAATGGATTCGCGCGGATCGTTTCGAGATCGCGCCGGACACTTTCATCCACGTCGCTGAAGGGAAGGAAGTCAATCGCCGAGGCATCGGCATTGAGATCCTGCTTGAGCTGGTCGCGAATCTGCTCGTTGGTGAAGGTCAGCATGCCGCAATCGGTGTGGTGGATCACCACAAACTCCGCGCGTGCCCAGCAGCTTGTAGGAAATGACCAGCGACCGTATGGCATCGGGCGTCGCCAGCCCACCGGCGTTGCGAATGACGTGCGCATCCCCTTCTTCGAGCCCGAGCGCTTTGGCCGGATCGATGCGGGCATCCATGCAAACCAGCACCGCGGTCTTGCGGCCCGGTGGCATCGGCAGATCACCCTTGGTGAAGGTCGATGCGTAGGCGCTATTGGCGTCGAGAAACTCATTCGTGACGGTCATGCTGAACCTCCTGAAATGCCTGAATGGACCTTAATTGAGTTGACTATCAACGAATCAACATCATAGAGACGTTATCAGAATGCGTCAATATCCCTCCCGCGCCTGTCGGCGCAATCACTGATCCGAGCCGGCGCTGTGACCTCTTGTCAAGCCTGCTCGGTTTCGCTATGATGGAAACAGAACGGACGTTCGATATACGTACGGAGGGGATGATGGGCGAGTGGATGCATATCGGACCTACTAACAATCGCGCGTATCTGGCGACGCCGGAAAACGGTTCCGGGCCAGGAGTGCTGGTGCTGCATGCCTGGTGGGGGCTGACATCAGTGTTTACGGATGTATGCGACCGGTTGGCTTCGGCGGGATTCGTGGCGCTCGCGCCTGATCTGTACGCCAATGGCGCAACGACCGATTCCATCGCAGAGGCGGAGAAGCTGGGCGCCGCGCACGATCGCGAGCCGGGAAACGCGAAGGCGATTGTCCATGCCGCCGTCGATTATCTGCTGGCATCGCCGGTGGTGACTGGTGCGCGGATTGGGATTGTCGGCTATTCGATGGGAGCGTACTGGGCGCTGCATCTCTCTCAGGCGCGACCGGATGCGGTCAGCGCGGTTGTCGTGTTCTATGGAACGGATGACGGCGATTACGACACGGCGCGAGCCGCCTATCTCGGACATTTCGCAGAAAACGACGACTTCGAGCCGCTGGAGGGCGTGCGAGCGCTAGAGACCAGCATGCGTGCTGCAGGGCGCGAGGTGACGTTCCACATCTATCCCGGCACAGGCCACTGGTTCGTCGAACCAAACCGGCCGGATGCCTACAACGCTGAGGCGGCGGAGCTGGCCTGGAAACGCACGCTCGCCTTCTTGCAGGAGCAGCTCGAGTAAGCGCTTAGATCGAAGACATCGAGGAGGACGCCAGATGGATTTGCTTGACCGCATGTTGGGTCACGACGAATGGACCACGGCAAAGCTCATCGCAATGAGCGAGGGGCTGGCCGGTGCGCAACTCGATCAGGATTTCGATATCGGGCACCGGACGTTGCGTGCCACGTTCGACCACATGATCCTGAGCACGGAATTCTGGACCGGCGTGATGATCGGGAAGCCGATCCCCTGGGAATCAACGCATTCCCCGCTGCCCGCTCTGCTTGAACGCCACGAGCGCTCCTATGCAATCTTCGCGGCCCTGGCGCGACGGCTAACGGATGAACACCGGCTCGATGAGAGCTTCATCGACCACTACGACTACCCGCAGACCTTCGGTGCCACGATTCTCCACGTCATCCTGCACAATTCGCAGCACCGCAGCGATGTGCTGCACATCCTCCAGCGCCTCGGGGTGCCCGATCTGCCCGAGGCCGATCCCCAGGAGTGGGAGCACGACACGCAGGGCAACTAGCCTGGTGGAGCAGGTGGTTGAAGCCGCGCTGGCGGAAACGTATGCGGAGGCCGAGGCGCTGCTGCTGGCGAAGCTCGCGAGCACCACCCTGGCCGATCTCTCGGGCGAGCTTGACCGGAGATTTCCCGGCGCCGGGCGAGAGCGGGACGTCATGGCCTGTACCGGCGCCGCATGATTCCGGTGGGCCAGTTGATGATCCGGCCCGCACCACCGGATATTGCAGCCGTGATTTGGCAATGTGCCGACCGCAGTCGAGGCGCTTCCTATCACTGTCCGTCATCGCGCCGCGAACATACCCTTCTTTGCAGCTGTAGCATTCTTAGGATCAGCGAGATTGTGTTCGCGGACGTAAAACTGCTCTTGAGTACTACAGCGCATTGCAAGGAACCTGCGACACCAGGGTTCGTCATTCTGAGCCGCCGCGAAGCATCCCCGCGCAAAGCGCTTGTTCGAACATGAGCGGATCGGCGTCCAGCAGCGACTTCGCCGGGGGATCCTTCACTGCGGTTCAGGATGACGGGTGGTAGGAGAAATGGCTGGGCAAGAAGATTGAAATGCGCTCTAGATTGCTGGCCTTCGCCAATAGTTAGAGTATCGACCGATCCCCTCAGCGGAATTCTTAACGTTCTGCGACACTACCGCTATGGACTCGGTTCGCGCCTTTCACCGGCGCACGTTTGCCTCACTCTCGATCAGAAACTATCGCCTTTATGCCATCGGACAGGGCATTTCTGCGAGCGGCTCCTGGATGCAGTCGGTGGCTCAAGGCTTGTTGGTGCTCAAGCTGACGAGCTCAGGCAGCGCCCTCGGTTTGGTGATTGCGCTTCAAGCCTTGCCCGTGCTGATTCTCGGACCGTGGGGCGGCGTGATCGCCGATCGCTTCCCCAAGCGCCACATTCTCTACGCCACGCAGACAGCCGGCGGCTTGCTGAGTCTGACTATGGGCGTCTTAGTCATAGGGGATGCCATCCAGCTGTGGATGGTCTATTTGATGGGCCTTTTGCTTGGATTCATCAGAGTCTTTGACCTCCCCGCGCAACAGACGTTTGTGCGCGAGATGGTGGGGACAGAACATTTAGCCAACGCCATTTCTCTGACCGCGACGTTGGGCAACCTGGCTCGGGTGATCGGGCCGACGATTGCAGGCATCCTGGTGGCGACGGTGGGGTTAGGCGCGTGCTTTGTCATTGACGGATTTTCCTATGGTGTGGTGATTCTGATTCTCTTCATGATGCGCAGTAGTGAACTTCAGCCTGCACCGCAGGTGTCTCGGGCCAAAGGGCAGTTGATCGAAGGGTTTCATTACGTCCGCTCCTCGCCAGTGTTATCCAATTTGCTTTTGATGATGGCGATCGTTGGCATGTTTACCTATGAATTTTCCGTCATCTTGCCCTTGCTCTCCGAGTTCACCTTAAAGGCGGGAAGTGGCGGATATGCGGCGCTGACGGCTGCCATGGGGGCAGGGTCGGTGGTTGGCGGTCTCTATACCGCCACCAGGCGAAATGGCAACCCGCGCAAGTTGGCTATATCCTCTGTGTTCTTCGGTTTATCCGTCCTCCTGGTCGCCGTTGCTCCCACATTGTTCTTTGCCGTTGCGGCCATGCTGATCGTCGGATTCTTCTCCATCAACTTCACCTCAATTGGAAATGTCGCCCTGCAAATGGAAGCCCGACCGGATATGCAGGGGCGGGTGATGGCGCTCTATTCGGTGGCCTTTCTTGGCACGACGCCGATTGGAGGACCTTTGCAAGGCTGGATTGGTGAACATGCCGGGGCGCGATGGTCGCTGGTCATTGGTGGATCCGCGGCTTTGCTGGCGGCGCTCCTGGGGTTCGCGGCAGCGCGACGATCGGACCGACTTGAGTTGGAGCATGAGGCCCTCAAAATAGAAGAAACCCCTCGGCGCTCATGATCTGGTCCCCTTGGTCAGAATGACGATGGGTGGTGGCACAGGCTCGTTAAAATGCGCTCTAATGGGCAGATGATGAAGAAATCCTTAAGCGGGCGGGCGATGCATGACTGATTTCTCTCACAACGAATCAATCCCTGATGGACTGCGGCTCGGGCTTTCGAGCGGGGCGCTCTACCCTGATGTCGTCACGGAAAAGGTGCTGGAGATTGCCGCAGATTGGGGCGTCGCTGACGTCGAACTGATGCTGCAGACGCCGGGCGAGCATGAGCCAGCCTTTCTCCGCGCGGTAACGGAAGAGGCGTCCGCGCGGGGACAGCGGATCGATTCGGTCCATTCATTCCAGGAGTATTACCCGCTTTTCAGCCACTACCAGCGCCGCACGAACGAATCGCTGGCGATCTTCGACCGTCTGATCGAAGATGCCGGTGATTTCGGCGTGCGCGCGATCGTCTGGCACGGTCCGAAACGGGAAGTCGCGCCCTCGCCCGATCGCTGGGGAACGTTTCTCGACATCACCGCGCGACTGGCTGACCGCTGCGCCAAAGCCGGGGTGATCCTGGCGCTGGAGAATGTTTCCTGGTGCGCGCTGGCGACAGTCCGCGATCTGATCGCCTTCGCCGCCCGGATACCCGAGCTTGGTCCGCCCGGTTCGATCGGTTTCACCTTCGATCCCTTCCAGGCGGTTGAGGCAAAGGCGAATCCGTTCATGGTGCTGGCGGCGATGGAGCCGTACCTGGTCAATGTCCATCTCTCCGACGCCCGCGACGGCGATGCCGATACCCGTCATTTGCCGCCGGGTGATGGCGATCTACCCTGGTCGGCCCTGCTGCGGGCGATTCAGGCGAGCGGCTATGGCGGCCCGATGAAGGTTGAGGGCAGGCTTGACCGCGATGGAAACGATTGGCGGCAGGTGCGGAATTTGCTCGATCCGATCATCGCCCAGCTTGCCGGTGATGGCGACGATCTGCCGCTTCCCGCAGGGGTGATCGAGGGGATCGCGCTGTTCAACTCGGGTAATTATTACGAAGCGCATGAATCACTTGAGCACGAGTGGCACGCCGAGCGGGGTACAGTGCGCAAGCTCTATCAGGGAATTCTCCAGATCGGGGTGGGATTGCATCACACCCGTTCCGGTAATCACCGTGGCGCGGTGCTGCTGCTCTCCGACGGCATCGAAAAAACATCCGGCTTCGTGCCGACGTTTCGCGGTCTCGACACCGCCCGCCTGGTCCGGGAAGCGCAATCATGCCTCGATCAGGTGACAACCCTCGGCCCCGAACGGCTGAACGAGTTCGACTGGGGTCAGGTTCCGGTAATCAAGCTGCCGGGGGCGTGATCTATTCATCGGCAGGATCCTCGTCTGGCATCATTCCCGCAATGCCAAGGAAGACAATGATTGACCGATTCAATCGCGTCATATCCTTATCATCCAACTGTCCGATTTTGGCACGAAGTTTATTCCGTGGAACTGTGGAAATCTTGTCGACCATCAGACGGCAAGGAAGTCGAAGTCCATTCAAATCATTAGGCATAACAGGCAAACGGGCTACCTGTGTGGATTGGGGATGAGACGTTAATGGACAAACCGTTATGGATGTCGTGCTGTCATACCGATCGTCCTGGATGATGACCACAGGTCGAGGTTTGGCACCATAGTCGCTGCCTCCGGCTGACGTCCAGATTTCACCACGCTTCATCAAAATCGTCATCCCAGAAAACGCTGATGGAATCGACGAAGTCTTGGTCTTCTTGCTCAAGTGGACTATTTGCAATAATAAGTGACTCTATGTGAGCCTGTCTGGCAAACTCCGGAGAGCGGACATCAGGAACCCAAATCTGGATTGGACGTAGGCCCTGGCTTCGAAGCTTTTCGCGGTGTCGTCTCACGCGTTCATTTGACGATCTTGGCGGAATTGAGGATGCCACAATGCACCTCCTTTCGTTACATGTAACATAACTCCATCGAATTCGATTGGCAAGCTCTCAAATCTGCTCGTCGACAATTGTCTCTGCGTTTCTCGTTGTACATTGATAAACGTGGAATTAAGCCAACGCATGCGGGAAGAGGAAACCCCGATGATTGATGAAGACTCCGGAGACATTGAGCACGTGCTATTGTCGGTTCATTCGGACGATTTTCGCGTGTTGCAGCGGGCAGCCGCACTCGCCCAAACTGATCTCAATAGCTACGTCATTCAGGCAGCGGTAAATGCAGCAGCCTCTGTGATTGCGACACCCGGACGGTTGAATCTTTCAGAGCGCGACAGCATCAGGGTGATTGAACTGCTTGAAAATCCGCCTGAACCCATCGAAAGAATGATCGCAGCTGCACGTGCTTTGCCATCGGCACCGCGACTACTCCGATTTGGAACGAATCTGCATCATCACCTGCAAGAGACGATGCTGAATTGATTTGGCTGAAGAACTGAGAGGTTTTCATGGAAATCACCCTGCTTCGGAGTGCGACGTTGCTGGTTCGTTATGGCGGAGAGACGTTTTTGATCGATCCGATGCTTGATCCGGCGGGAGCGCGACCGGCGGTCAAAAACACCCCGAATCAACAGCCGAATCCGCTGGTCGAGCTACCCGATGGGTGGGAAGAACTGGTCGATCAGGCGACGGTGGTGCTGGTGACACACCTGCACTCCGATCATTTTGACGCCACGGCGAAGGAAATGCTGAAAAAGGATCTGCCGTTGCTCTGCCAGCCGGAGGATCTGGAGACGATTCGCGACGCCGGGTTCAATGATCTGCGCCCGGTCGAAGCGCAGCTGCAATACGGCGACATCACGATCGATCGCACACCCGGCCAGCATGGAGCCGGCGAGATCGGCAAGCTGATGGCGCCCGTTTCCGGATTCGTCTTTCGCGCCCCGGGCGAGCCGGTGTTTTATCTCGCTGGCGACACGATCTGGTGCGACGACGTCGCAAATGCGATCTCCCAATACCAGCCTGAGGTGATCGTCGTGAATGGCGGCGGCGCTCGTTTCCTGGTGGGCGATCCGATCGTGATGACGGCTGATGACATCGCCCGCACCCACGAGGCCACGCTGTATGCGCGGATCGTGGTTGACCACCTGGAGGCGATCAACCACTGTCTCGAAACGCGCGAGTTCATTGCGAGCCGGTTGGTGGAACTTAACGCGCGCGACGCGGTGACGATCCCTTCGGATGGCGAGACGGTTCGTTTTTAGGAAGTGGGCGATACCCTCATCCGGCGATCAAGCGCCACCCTCTCCCAATGCTGGGAGAGGGTACGAAATGCTCGCTATATCTGCGCATTCCTGTAGGGGAGGGTATTGGTGCCCTCCCGGGTTTCCGAGAACGATGCTGGCGATATCACCACGGGAGGGCACAAGACCCTCCGCTACGATGTGGTGGGCGAGAGAGGAAGGGGGTGATGGAGAAAAGGCTTCGACTCGCGCAGCGTGGAGCTTGCCCCGATGGGGTTTCGCAATCATGCAGTGGGAACCGGCGGCATTGGCGATTCCCATAAACCGATCAATCAGAGGGATTAGCGTTTCTCGTATTCGTGGATCGAGAAATAGCCGCCGGTGGAGTCCATCGCGGTCGACATGCGTCCGACCTCAGGAACCTCTATCACTGGGCCGACATTCTTGCCGCCGAGTTCTTCGATCTTCTTCCGGGAAGCGTCGAGGTCGTCAACCTTGAAATAGATCATCCAGGCCGAAACCCGCATCTGCTCCGGTTTCTCGAAGATTCCGGCGACCTGGACCGGTCCGCCATCCTGCTCGACGCTGAGCACCGTGTAGTTCCTGCCGCCGCCCATATCCATCGTCTCAGCGCTATAGCCGAAGAGATCGGCGTAGAACTTTTGCGAACCTTCGACATCACTCGTCAGCAATTCGTTCCAGGAGATGCCGCCTGCCGGGACATCATCGCCGGTGGGAATCGGCACTGGCATTTTGTCAGTCATGGCCGAGAAGCCTGCGCCCGCCTGATCGGCGATGATCGCAAAGCGACCGACTTCAGGAATATCCTCGGGACCGAACATGATCGATCCGCCGATTTCGGTTGCGCGCGCCGCCGTGGCGTCAATGTCCGGGGTTCGGATGTAGGAAACCCAGTAGGGGTGCGATCCTGCTTCGGGAGAGAGCTTGGTCATGCCGCCGAAGCGCTCGCCATTGTTTTCGAGGATGTAATAGGCTTCGTCGCCCCCCATCTCGAACTTCTGTTGCAGCTTCCATCCGAAAAGGCCACTGTAGAACTTGAGTGCGGCCTCCTGATCGGCGGTCATCAGATCACGCCAGAAGAAAGCTCCGGTCCCGGTGAGTTGGCTCATGCCTGTGCTCCTTTCGCTTCGTTGCGTCGTCGTCGGGGCGACGAACTAACCCTAGTACAAGTGTTCTTCAGTGTCAACAAGGCAACGACCAGTGATGCGAAATCATGGTTAAATCGGAAATAGCCGCGTACGAACGCACTTTCATGGAAGGTGGTGTCGCGCGGGAAAGTGCCTCGATGTCATTCTTCTGGCTGTGCCGTCAATGACCACCAAGCTCGCGGATGGTGAAGACAGCGCCACCGGGATCGATGACCGTCGAGGCGCGTCCGCCATCGGGAAGTTCCTGGATGTTGGGGAGATTCTCCCCTCCGAGCTGGTCGACGCGCGCCCGGGCGAGATCGAGATTGGCGACCCGATACGCGATCGTCCAGGCTGCGACCGGCATCGTTTCCAGCTGCGCCCGCAATCCGGCGATTTCGATTGACTGGCCATCGCGCTCGATGGCGAAGGTCGTCTTTTCGCCGCGCTCGACTTGATAGCCGAAGAGTTCTGCGTAGAACGTCGCGGCTCCGGCGAAATCGCCCGTGATCAACTCGTGCCAGACCGGGCTGCCTGGAGCAGCGTCTCGTCCTGCCACGATTGGAGCAGGTGAATCGGCATTCAGGAGCGCAAAGCCAGCGCCGGAGGGATCGGCCAGCACGGCGATGCGACCGATGCCGGGAATGGTGCTGGGCGGCACGAGCTGCTTGCCGCCGAGTTTGAGCGCCAGCGCCGTCGTCGAGTTGACATCGGGTGTCTGCAGATACGAAATCCAGTAGGGGTAAATGCCACTGTCCCGGGGAAGCCGGGCGATTCCCCCGAATTCACCTTGCGCATTCTTCATGATCTGGTAGATGAACCCAGGGCCGAGCTTCAGTTCCCGGCTGAGCTCCCAGCCAAAAAGCCCACTGTAAAAGGCGAGCGCTTCTTCCGGCTCCGTCGTCATCAAATCCCGCCAGCAAAACGCGCCCATTCCGGGATGATGGATCATGGGTGATTGGATTCCCTTCTCGGCGGTCATTGCTTCAGTTCGCTTGCCAGCGCTTCGCTGATCTCGCCAAGCTCAATGTCCTCGCGGTTGGAGAGGATGATGATGGTCGCGTTCAGTTTGGGGATGTGCTCGTAGTCGGTGCGGAAGCCGACCGTGTGGCCGAAGTGGCCGATGGCGGGCATGCTGTCGAGCGAAGTGTGGGAAAGCCCAAGGCCATAGTCATTCAGGACCGGCGTTTTCATTTCGGCGAGCGTTTCAAGCGAGACGACCTTGCCTGACCAGAGCGCCTGATCCCAGATGAGCAGATCATCGACGGTTGAGGTTATTCCCCCCGCTGCTTCGGCGAGGTCGGTTCGGCCGAATGTCGAGATCGGCAAGAGCAAACCGCGCACTGAGAGAAACCCGATTGCCTGCGGACCGGGATCGGCTGGCGGCGGTCAACCAGGTGTGCGTCATTCCCAGCGGTTCGAGCAGGCGCCGGTTGAGTTCCGTTTCCCAGCTGGAGCCGGTGATCTGCTCGATGATCCGGCCGAGAAAGAGATAGCCGGAATTGCTGTAGAGATAATCGCTGCCCGGCGTGAACGCAAGCGGCTGGCGCTTGATGTTGTCGATCAGCGCGGGAAGATCTGGCGGAAAGCTGCTCGGATTTTCGAGATCGTAAAGGGAAAGGAAATCGACGACGCCGGAGGTGTGGCTGAGCAGCTGCTTGATCGTCACTGCCACGCCGTCGCGTTCAAGATTGGGATAGCCGGAAAGATACAGAGATGCCGGATCGTCGATCGACAGCTTTCCCTCATCGCGGAGCTGCATGATCAGCGAGGCGGTGAAGGTTTTGGTGATCGACGCGATCTGATAACCCGTTTCCGGGGTGTTGGCGATCTTCTGCATCGGGTTGGCGAAGCCATACCCTTTGCGCAACACCGGTTTGCCGTCGATGGCGATCAGCGCGGCGCCGAAAAAGCGGCGATCGTCGGCATACGGAGCGAACACGGCGTCAAGCCGTCCCTCAAGCGCACTTCCTGGCATCGCCACCGGCGTGGCTTGCGATGCGAGCGCCCGCCAGCCACCGGTCAACTGAAAGAACGATGCAGCCAGGACTGTTTTGAGCATAGTTCGTCGATTCACAACGATTACTTCTCCACGGGAAGCGACGAATCAGCGCTCCATTCCGCCCATGATCCGGTGTAGAGCCGGGCATTTGGATAGCCGAGCCAGCGCAGGGCGAAGTAATTGCTGGCGGAGCGAACACCGGTCGAGCAATAAACGATCACCTGCTTATCAGGCGTGACGCCAGCATCGATATAGAGCTTTGAAAGCTCGTCCAGCCGAGCAGCAAACCGCCATCAGCGCCGGGCGCGTAATTGGCAAGAAAGGGGATATTGATTGCGCCAGGAATATGCCCGGCGGCGTATTCCTCGGCAGTTCGCGCATCGACAAGCACCACTGACGAATCATCGAGCGATGCGAGCACATCGCTCTTGGTGGCGAGGACAGCCGAGTTCGTCGATCCAACGTAGGGCGTTGCTGCCGGCTTCGCGCTCACCGGTCCTGTTTCGACCTCGCCGCCATTCGCCTGCCAGGCGGCGAGCCCGCCGTCGAGCACTCCCACCGGTTGCTGATGCGATCGCTCTTGCAGCACCCACCAGAGACGCGGTGCGTAATGCGTGCCATTGTCGTAGACCACCACGGTCGAGTCATTCGAAATGCCGAGCGAGGTGAGCAGCGCATCCATCCCGGATTCCCAGGTCGCAATCGCGGTGCTTGAGGTGTCGCCGAGATTGAGTTGCGGGTAATCGACCTGCACTGCGCCGGGAATGTGCCCTTTGTCGAAGTCGGCTTCGGGCATCAGCGCGACGATGCGGAGATTCGGATCGTCGAGATTCGCGCTGAGCCAGGCAGGATCGACCAACCAGGGCGCGGCGCTCGGGGCCGCGGTGGCGACCGCCGCGGTCGCCTGCGATGAATCGGCCGAGGTCACGACATCGGTCGTGGCTGTCCAGATGCCGAAGCTGGCTGCGAAGATAAATGCGAGAATCGCCAGCAACGTCACGCCGATCAATCCGAACATGGATCCCTCCTCAGTCCGTTGCCGCGCCTGACTGAATGGTCGGCGCCTGTTTGAGCAACGCTTCGATCTGCTGCTTCAAATCCGGAATATTCACGCGCACGGCGTCCCAAATGATCTGGTCGTCGATGCCGTCGTAGTCGTGGGCGATGCGGTTGCGCAGTGAAATCGCGTGGCGGATTTCAATCGTCTCGGCGACATGCGTGGGATCGGTGCGAGTGGCGACTTTCAACGCCTCGCCGATGATCTCAAGCAGGCGTTCCGCCGCCAGCATCTCCGTATTGTTGCCGTTTGGCGTCACAGGAGCATCGGCTGCGGCGATCACCCCCAGCTTATTGCAGGAAGTCAGCGCGTCGTGCAGCCGCTTCGCGGTCCGGATCTTCAAAGACATTCTCCCGGTCGGAGTCAACCATCTCCCGGAAATAAGGGTTCGTGATGGACGCTTCGGTGACGAGATCGACATCGCGCCCGAAGAGTGCTTCGAGCGCTTCGGCGAATGAGAGAAAACGCTTCGCGTAGCCGGGCGAGCGGTCCCAGAAGTTGACGATGAAATCGAGATCGCTCGTCTCTGGCTTGAAATCACCGGATGCCGCCGAGCCGAAGAGATCGAGCCGGTAGACGCCGAAATCCCGGCAAAGCTCAGCGATCGCGGGTTTCTTTTCGGTGACCAGGGCGATCATCGCTGCCTCCATGCGGAGATGCGCGAGGGCGCGCCGCTAAACCGGCGCGCCCTGCGTCACAAAAGCTTCGAGGTGGTTGATGGCGTCGTCGAGGCGGCTGCGCACGCGATCGTTGCCGATCACCCGCAGCGTCTCGAAGAGTCCGGGCGATTGCGTGCGGCCGGTCACGGCGACCCGGATCGGCATGAACAGACTGCCGGCTTTGACGCCAAGCTCATCCGCCAGCGCTCGCAGTTTCGTTTCCACCGCCGATTCGTCAGCAACGTCGAGATCGGAAAAGGCGTTGCGGGTGGCGATGAGCGTATCGAGCGCCGCCTGCGGCTCGGTCTTTTTCGGCACCAGCATGGCGGGATCGTACGGCTCAAGCTGATCTTTCAAGAAGAACTCCATCAGCTCCGGAGCTTCGGAAAGCGTCTCCATCCGGTCTTTCAGCAAGGCCGTCACATCGCGAACATATGGGAACTGCGGATGCGTGGCGTCGGCGGGGCCGTCTTCGATCAGCTCCGCCCGGATCAGGAAGGGAACCACCCGCTCCGCCACATCATCGAGCGAGAGCACATGGTTGATGTACTGCTGATTGAACCAGGTCAGCTTCTTGTAATCGAAGGTGGCGGGGGAGGGACTGACCCGCTCCAGCGAGAACTTCTCCAGCAGCTCATCCTGCGAGAAGATTTCGGTATGCCCATCGAACGACCAGCCGAGCAGCGCCAGGTAGTTCATGAGCGCTTCGGGGAGATAGCCATCTTCGCGGAACTGCTCCATCGCGGTCGAGCCATGCCGCTTGGAAAGCTTGCCACCCCCCGGCGCCAGGATCAGCGGCATATGGGCGAGCGCGGGAACTTCCCAGCCGAACGCCTGATAGAGGAGCACATGCAGCGGCGCGGTCGGGATCCACTCCTCGCCCCGCATGATGTGCGTCACTTCCATCGTGTGGTCGTCCACGACATTCGCCAGGTGGTACGTCGCGTATTTATCTGACTTGAGCAGCACCAGGTCTTCGAGATTGGTGTGCTGGAAGGTCATCTCGCCCCGCAGCAGATCGAGCACCGTCGTCTGGCCTTCGAGCGGCATGGCGAAACGAACGACGAACGACTCGCCGGCGGCAACCTTCGACTCGACCTCTTCCGTTGAAAGATAGCGGCAGTGGCGATCGTACCCGGACGGTTCGTTCCGTGCACGCTGTTCCTCGCGCACGCGCTCAAGCCGCTCGGGCGAGCAAAAACAGCGATAGGCCTTGCCGCCGTCGATCAGCTGCTGGGCGTATTGCTGATAGAGCTCGATCCGCTCGCTCTGCACGTAGGGACCGTGCGGACCGCCGACATCGGGGCCTTCATCCCAGGTGAGACCGAACCAGGTCAGAATCTCGATAATCCCCTCGGTCGCCCCAGGGTAAAAGCGATTCCGGTCCGTATCTTCGATGCGGAGAATGAACCCGGTTTCTTTGCCGAGCCGCTTCGCCTGTCCGTAGGCGAAAAGATAATTGAAGAGCGCCGTTCGCCCACCGCCGACATGGAGCAACCCGGTCGGGCTGGGGGGAAAGCGCACGCGCACAATCGGCGAATGTGCCAATGAAGTGGCAACTGCATTGGTCATAGCTGCGGTGTAGTCCTTCGAGCGAAATGCTGCATGCCCCAGCATGGTGCTGAGTCGAGACCGGCGTCACGCCGGGAGCGCCCAGTGCGTCGATCCGAAAACGGAATCCTGCGCAGAGAGCGGTGCATTGTCATACGGAGAGTGTAATACCCAGGGGCATTCCCAGGCTGTCGGCGATAACAGCCAATCAGCGTCGATTGGGCATACCCTTGATCGTTTCTACCTGGAGTAGAGCTTCATGCCGCGTTCGATGATCGGGAAGGCGGCAGGGACCATGTTGCGGAAGCCGATGGCACGTTCGATCAGCGTGGTCTGCAGCGCATTGTCGACGCCGCGACTGCGTGCCGCACAGGCGACGTAGATCGTGAATGCAACGACATGATCGTAAGGGCACGGGCGGTAAAGTCGAAACTCAAATCGCTGGAACATCTTCTGCACTCGGGTTGGCTGCCTCGCCTCCTGATCTTGCAGCAATACAGAAACGCCCGGCTATTGCCGGGCGTTTCTGCTTGGATTCAGGCTCCGTCAATGGCGGATCGCCATCATGGAACAGATCACAGATACTCGTTACTGCGCCAGGAAGTCGTCGTAGATCCAGCCGACGTTGCCGTTGTAATCGACGCCGCGGAAGCCGTTGGACATGACGAAGTCGTAATCGAGCACCTGTGCGTCGGAGGGCACGACCATGATCACCTCACTACTCGTGCTCGGCTGGGCGCGCAGATTGACCGCGGAGGTGGTGTAGAAGACGCCCGGTCCATTGCCATTGCCGCCGTTGTCCTGGCCCAGGAAATCATCGTAGACCCATCCAAGTTGGCTGTCGTGAACGATGAAGCGAAAGCCGTTTTGCACCCGGTCGAAGATCTGGACAATCGTTCCTGCGGCGAGCACATCCAAGACGTCATGCCCTGTGGAAGGGCCGACACGAAAATTCACGGCCGAGGTAACGACTGCGGAGCCGATTGTCGATGGATCGTCCCCGCCAATTATGGCAGGCTCCAGGAAATCCTCATAAGCCCAGCCACTCATGCCCTGGTATGAGACGGCCAGGAAGCCATTGCTGCGCTCGCCGAGATACCCCACCATCTCTCCTGCCGGGATGACGGCAAGGACTTTTGAAGACGTGCTCGCTTGCTCGCGGAGATTAAGGGCAGACGTAGCGCGATAGCCGCCGCCGGAGCGTGCGCTGACGGACGAGACAAGGGTGACTCCGCCGAGCGCGACTGCCGCAGTTGCGCCAAGCGCGTACTTGATCATGCTGCGGCGGGAAACAGAAGAGGAAAAGATTGTTGAAGTGGTCATGTGTCCGTGCCTCATTGCGCGGTATGTCTCGCTTTGCGAGACCTCTTACGATGATCCTCCATGGATCATCTGCTTCCAAAGACGCTTCAATCAGCGCTTTGGTTTCTCAGCGACAACAGTGTCCCGAAGATTGAGTATCGAAGCGATGCAACGCGACGCTCGACCGGACGCCGGCTCGCCATGATTCAGATCCTGCACATCATTGTGCTCCTTCGCGTCTTCGTTGCCCCGACCCGCGCGCCCCGCTTCAACACTGAAGCCTTGGTCAGAGGAGTTTCCCGCCTGCACTGCCGGGAGGTCTTGACCGATGCCGGATTCGCTCGATCGTAAGCACAAGCAATCTTTTCGCTGGCGCCACCGCGCATCTCGGTGGTTCCTGCGCTAGGGTTAATTATCGGAAATTGCCATGAGCACGACATCCGTGGAAATACTGAAATCATGAGACGCAGATCGTGATTGACCGAGAATTTCTCGGAATCGTGTCGATGATCCCCATCCGGCGACCGAGGCGCCCGATGCATCTTCCGCTCCGTCGAACAATCGGACGAAGACGACTTATCCCAGAATCTTTTCCATCAGGATCACATCGACCCATTTCCCATCCAGCATGCCCTGTTCGTGGTAGATGCCGACGGTGCGGAAGCCGTGACGCTCGTAGAGCTTTACGCCGCGCTCATTGAATGGAAAGCCTGCGAGGACGATTTTGTGGAAGCCGATGGTGCGAGCGCGCTCGATGAGCGCGGCCAGCAGCGCATTGCCGACCCCGCGACCGCGCGTTTCACGGGCGACGTAGATCGAGAATTCAACGACATGATCGTAGGCGGCACGTACATTGAACGGATTGAGCGCCGCCCATCCGAGCACCTCGCCATCATCGACCGCAACCATCACCGGATGACGCGACGATCTCGCGGTCATCCATTCGATCCGCTCTTCCGGCGTCCGCAGCTTCGTTTCCAACGTCGCGAGACGATCCTCGATCCCCTGGTTGTAGATCCGCGCAATATCTGGCGCATCGTCAATTACAGCGTCCCGGATTTCCATCGATCATCTGCTCCCATCTATCATCACTTGATCATTGTGAGAGCAAGTTTCGCTGAGACGGGCCGATTTCGCTTTTGAGCAAAGTGCTCCAATTCGCGAACACTTTGCACAATTCTTGCTGAGGACAGTGTTTCGGGAGTAAGCGCCTTTACAATGGCGGATGGGTTGCTGTGTCCGCGGGGTTGAGAATGCTGAGTCCGGGAATTCTGGAGAAGTGGCGCACATTGCGCGTAACCAGCGTACGCTCATGCTCAAGTGCAGTCGCTGCGATGATAAGATCTCCAATGCCAATCATCTCGCCATTTCGTCGTAGCAACCCGCGAAGCCTGGCGAAAGACCTCATGGTTTCGATGGTCATTGGCAGTATCTCTGTTTTGGCAAGTGTCTCCCCAAGAGTAACAAGCGAGCGCTCAGGATCTTTTCCCCAGATCACTCCTTCATAGAGTTCACCATACGTGAAGAGGCTGATGGCAAGATGCTCTTTGAGTAGAGAGGTTTCAAGCAACTCAATGATTGCTGGCACGCTCTGAAGCAGGTCGATGATGACATCGGTATCGAAGAGATAGCCTGAGCTCATGGGAACTCTGGTGCAGGACGATCGCGATCGATTTCGCGCATTTCAATCAAATAGCGCTTGAATGCTTCGCCATCAAGGTGATCTTTCCATGCCCCGGCATATCTCAGCATTTGCTCGGCAGCGCTTATTTCGACCGGCTCTGGGGGGTCTTCCAGAATCTCGTCGCTCTTATGCACGATGTAGAGATTTCGACCAATTCGAATCTCGATTTCATCGTTTGCGCTTCCGAGAAGATCGGCGACATCTCCTAATGGAGTCGTCCTATCAGCATCAATTCGGCGTTTTGGCATGCTCATGGTTTACCTCGTTTCGGCAAGTTCTCATCGGTCAAATAGCGTCAAATGATTCCTTCGTTTGCTCGCCCTCGTGGGTGCCATCTGCCATTTTCGCATGCTCCTCAATAAACATCGGTGAATCGGATTTGTCGGATCGATGCAGCACAAGCAAAATCGGCTGTCCATCGACCAACCATCTCGACTTCGTCGTCATAAATGCCAAGGAGCCGGAGAAAATCTCCAACCGGTATCATCGGATCGACAACTATCCGGCGAACTGGAGCGCGCATTTCTGACTGCCGCCTCCTTCACCTCGCATCCTGATCACTCCCCTAGCATATACGACGCCCCACGCAACACATTGCTACACCTCGTACATCCAGAACTCCTTTGCCCGTTCCTTGAACCCAGCCGCTTCCTCGTCCCATTGGGCGACGATTTCGCCCGGAGTCATGCCTGATTCGAGACCGAGGCGGAGGGTGCTGCTACCGGAGAGGAGGTCGATCGCGTAGCCGCCGACGACGTCGGAGCGCCATTCGAACGAGTCGCCGCTCAGCGTCCGGCAGGCGTCGACGAGATGCACGCCCAGTTCGACCGGCCGAAACAGTGCCCGGTCAAAGACGTGGATCTGGATGCCGCCGCAGGTCGTTTTGGCGTGCTTCGAAAAGGTCGGCTCGAAATAGGCGGCGCGGAAACCGACGCCCGGCAACTCTCGCTGGGTCAGCTCCCGGGCGAGCTTGAAGGGATCGATCCAGGGGGCGCCGATGAATTCGAACGGCCGGGTGGTGCCACGTCCCTCCGAGAGATTCGTTCCTTCAATAAAGCAGGCGCCGGGATAGACGAGCAACGAATCGAGCGTCGGCAGATTGGGGGAGGGGAGTACCCAGGGCAGACCGGTCTGGTCGTACCACAGCGAGCGCCGCCATCCTTCCATCTTGATGATGGTTGGCTCGGGCCAGGCATTGTCGGCGGCGAACAGACGCGCCAGCTCGCCGATGGTCATGCCGTGCCGGATCGACACGGGATGCACGCCGACGAACGACGCGAACGATGGATCGAGCACGTTCCCCTCGACATGAACGCCGGTCAACGAATTCGGGCGATCGCAGACGACGAATGGCAGCCCGATATCGGCCGCCGCTTCCTGGGCGCAGGCGAGCGTCGAGACATAGGTGGCGAAGCGAACCGGCACGTCCTGAATGTCGAAGAGCAGCGCATCGAGCCCTTCCAGCATCTCCGCGGTGGGGCTGCGAGTGTCGCCGTAGAGACTGTAGACCGGCAACCCGGTTTGCTCATCGACGCTCGATCCGACCACGACGCCCGCCTGCGCCTGGCCCCGAACGCCATGTTCGGGGCCGAACAGCGCGGCAAGCTCGAAATGCGTGCTGGCGTGCAGGATGTCGATGGCACTCTGCAGCTGACGGTCGATCGCCGAATGATTGGTGATCAAGCCAACCCGCTTGCCGTTCAGCACCGGCGAGCCATCCCGGACCAACACTTCCAGACCAGTGGTCACGCGATCACCGCTCATGAATCGCTCCCGCCGCCGAGAAGATCGGTGTTGCGGCGCGATCCGAAATAGGTCTTGTAGGGCATCAGCGCCACAGCCTGCTCGAATCCCGCTTCCGCGCCCCGCATCTGGCTGGCGCCGCGATACCACTGCTCGTACCGGAACGAGACCACTTCCTTACGGAAGAGACTGTAGGCGTGGATCGCGTCGATATAGCGATCGAAGACGGAGGTCGTTTCGATATAGACCTCGGGCCGGAAGTTCTCGACATCTTCCCAGTTTTCGGCGAAGTAGATCTTCTCAGGGCTATGGGGCGGGAACTCGCGGACAAAGGTTTTCAACCCGGCGAAAAAGAGCGACGCCAGCACGTTGGTGTAGGTGTTGTTGTGATCGCGGTGAAAACTGCCGTTCCAGTGGGTGAGGATGACGTTCGGCCGGTGCTTGCGAATCACATCGGCGATCGCCATCTGCACCTCTTCGTTGACCGGCAGCTCGCCATCAGGCCAGGGCATCATCACCGACGTCGCGCCGAGCAGCTTCGCGGCGTTCTCGGCTTCGACATCCTTGATCTTCTTGTAGTCCTCAGGCGACAGCACGGGATGGCCTTTTTCGCCCGGGGTCATATGCACCATCACCGCTCGCCAACCGGCGTCGACATGCTTCAGCACCGTCGCGCCGCCCATGATCTCCGCGTCGGCGGCGTGGGCTCCGATCACCATAATGCAGTTGTCCGACATTAGTGTTTCCCCTCTTCCTTAATGGAGAGCCCAGAACGGCCCTCACCCCCAGCCCCTCTCCCGCCTCGAGAGAGGGGAGCCTAAAGCTCTTTTTTCAACACCGAAAACCGGCGGACCGGGTGGAAGCCGCAGCGGCTGTAGAGCCGGGCGGCATCGTCGCCGGTCCAGAGAAACCAGGCGGCGTGGTAGTTCTTTTTCAGCATTTCGCTGAGCATCGTTGAAAGCAAGCACCCGGCCGATGCCGTTGCCGCGCTGGTCCTCGCGAACGCCGAATGGACCGTAGCGCTCGTTGCGATGCTCCGCGTAGCCAAGCACGGTTTCGCCTTTGCGGGCGATCACCATCCCGACGGTGCGGCCATCGCCGTTATAGAGATCGTTGAGCACGCCGGACGCTTCGCGATGCCAATCGGCGCTGAAGTTGGCGCGGATGAATTCGAGCAGCGGCACGATATCGAGCGGCGTCACCGGGCGAATCTCCACTCCGTCCGCTTCCAGCGCCTTGCGTCGTTCGGCGATCGTGGCATCTTCCCGGTAGCCGGTCAATTCGGCGCGCATGCTGATCGGGCGCTCGATTTCGGTGAATCCCCGCTTCTGGAGCAGATCGACGCCAACAGCATAGGCGCTGACGTCAGGCCCAGGCGTGAAGTAGTTCGGCACATAGGGAGAGCACGAAAGCGTGGTGACGTCCATGCCTTGCAGGCGAGTCGAACGCCGCGTCGAGCAACGCACTGCCCGCGCCGCGCCGCTGGTAGGCAGGATCGACGCCGAACGCGGTCATCCAGGCCTGTCCCGGTTCGTACCCATCGACCGAAAAAGGGAACCCGCCGCACGAGCGAGAGCAAAAAGCCGACCGGCTTGCCGTCGATTTCGGCGATATGACACCCCTCAGCGATCGAAGTTCGGATCGAGCAGCACCTTGGCCCGCCAGGTCGTGACGTTGATCGGATCGGCGAACAGCGCCGCGTTCCAGATGCCGCACGACGTCTGGCTCATCTTCAGGCCGGTAGGCCTCGGATCGATATCTGCTCCACACTTCTAGCCTTTCATCCCGGTGAGGGCGATACCCTGCACGAAATAGCGCTGCAACATCAAAAAGACGATGATGATCGGCACGACCGCCAGCACCGCTCCCGCCATTTGCATGTTGATCACATCGGTGCTGCTGGCGTAAATCCGCAGGCTGTTGAGCCCGACCGGCACCGTCCACATATTGGAAGAGCGCGCCACGACCAGCGGCCAGAGAAAGCTGTTCCACTGGTAAACGATGGCGAGAATGCCGAGCGAGCCGATCACCGGCGTGCTGAGCGGAATCACGATCCGCCAGTAGATCTCGAACTCCGACGCGCCATCGATCCGGGCCGCGTCAAGCACCTCGTCGGGCAGGCTCAGCATGTACTGGCGCATCAGGAAGATGCCGAACCCAGTCACCATGTTCGGCACGATCAGCCCGGCATAGGTGTCGATCCAGCCGAACTTGCTTATCAAGTAGAAGACCGGTATGAGCACGACGAAGAAGGGGATCATCAGCGTCGCCAGCACCATCAGGAAGAGCACGTCACGTCCCTTGAACTGGAACTTGGCGAAGCCGTAGCCGGCGAGCGAGCTCGAAAGCAGAATCCCCAGGGTGGTCAGCGAGGTGACGATCGCGCTGTTGAGATAGGCGCGCGAAAGCGGGATGGCGTCGGAGAGATTGCGGTAGCTGTCGACTTGCAACGTCGAGGGGATCCAGGTGAGCGGGCGGGCGATCACTTCGGCCGACGTCATGAATGACGCCAGGATCATCCAGGCGAAGGGAAGGATCATCAGAATCGCGCCGACGGTGAGCAGACCGTAGGTGGCGGCGCCGGTCAGGAAACGGGTGGCGTGCCGTCGCGTGTCGCTCATGTTTCATCCCTCAGGAGCCGAAGCTGGATGAGCGTGATGACAAAAATGATCAGCGAAGAGGAGCACCGCCATCGCGGTCGCCCGCCCCATCCGCAGGAAGTTGAACGCGGTGTCGTACATATAGAGCACCATCGTATTGGTCGAGTTGACCGGGCCGCCATTCGTCAGCACGAAGGGCATGTCGAACACCTGCAGTGAGGAAAGGGTGTTGATGACGATGACGAAGAGAAGGGTCGGCTTCAGCAGCGGCAGCGTGATCGACCAGAAGAGCCGCCAGGTGTTGGCGCCATCAAGCCGGGCCGCCTCGTAGAGATCGCCTGGAATCGCCTGCAATCCGGCCAGAAAGATGATCATGTAGTAGCCGAGCGTCTGCCAGATGGCGATGCCGATCAGACTCGGCATCGCCTGGCTGATGCTGTCGAGAAAAGGCTGCTCCGGCAGACCGAACCGTTCGAGCATGCCGTTGATCATGCCGTAGCGCTGGTTAAGCATGCTGCGCCAGACGATCGCCATCGCCACCGGGATCGTGATGTAGGGGATGAAAAAGGCGGCACGCCAGAAGGCCCGCAGCTTGATCGGCCCATTCAGCAGCAGAGCGATGATCAGCGCCACCACCACAGAAATCGAAACGCTGAAGACCGCGTAATAGACCGTGTTGCGGAGCGTTTCGCGAAAGAGCGGATCATCGAACAGGAGATAGCGGTAATTCTTCAATCCCGTCCAGGGCATCGTCCGGATCGGGGTGAGCATGTTCCAATCGTGGAAACTCACCCAGATCGTGAAGAGGAAGGGAAGCAGCGCGAACACGAAGAGAAAGAGGAGGGCAGGGGAAACGAAGCAATAACCCGCCAGCGCGCGCCGGTTCACCCGCCGCCGCTTCGGCGTGATGAAGGTGCGCTCGCGTTCGGTTTGTTCGATGACAGTCGCCATTGCTCCGTGTCCCCTGTAGAACCCTCACCCCCAACCCCTCTCCCGATTCCAGGAGAGGGAAGCACGAGGTCTTTCGTCCCTTCTCCATTGGGAGAGGGTGGCGCTTTAGCGCCGGGTGAGGGCTTTACCCCTTCTCCGCCAGAATCTTGTTCGTCTCGTCAGCCGCTTCGCTCAGCGCGTCCGCAGCCTCTTTCTGGCCAAACCAGGCAGCTTCAATCTGCTTCTGCAGATCCGGTTTTGATCTCCTGCGCGCCCGGGATGATCGGCTCGGTGCGGGAGGTTTTCAGCGCTTCGACGAAGGGGGCGACGAAGGGATCGCTGAGCAAATCCTCGTGCGCGGCCTGGTCGGAGGTGCGGCCGGGGATCGCATTCAGCGCCGTGGTGAGGAAATTCCCCATCGGCGACGATCCCCCATCGACTGGATCGTTCAGCCACTGGAGCAGGCTCCAGGCCGCCTCCGATTGCTTCGACGTGGCGCTGACGCCCCAGATCCACTGGTACTGAACGGCGACGGAATCGTGCCCCTCGGTGTACGGAATTGGCGAAACCGAGACGTTTTCGATGCCGCCGGTCATTCCGGCGCGCAGCGTGGCGCCCCAGAAGTTCGCCATAATCGTCATCGCCGCCTGGCCGGACTCGAAATCTGCGTCAGCCAGCACGCTCGTCATCGCCGCGCCGCTGTTCAACAGATCGAGTCTGCATATTCAGCGTGTCAAGCCCCGGCTGCTCGTTGAAGAGCGCCTTGGTGTTGTCGGCGGAAACATACTCGCCGCCGTTCGAGTAGAGCAGCGAAGTCCAGGGATGGACGACGCCGGTATCCCACGATTTCAGAAACATCATGCCGGCCTGGGTCACCTTGTCGCCGTCGCGTTTGGTCAATGCCTCGGCGGCGCTCTTCAGCTCATCCCAGGTGGCGGGCGGCGCGGTGACGCCCGCCTCGGTCATCATCGCTTTGTTGGCGATCAGCTGGTAGGTGTTCTGCTCGGTTGGATACCCCCAGAGTTGATCGTTGTAGGTGGCGCCGCCAACCGCGCCGGGCCCGTAGTTCGCCGTCACATCGCTGGCGACCGCGTCGGGCGGAGTGGCGAGGAGATTGCTGCCGACGAAATCGGGCATCCAGAGATTGTAGTAGTGATAGATGTCAGGGTTGTCGCCGCCAAGCTGGCCGGTCGTGATCCGGGTGACCAGATCCTCGAACGCGACCGTCTGGTGCTCGATCTCGACATTTGGATTCGCCGCCATGTAGTCAGCGAAAATGGCGTCGAGCACATCCTTTTGCTCTTTGGTGCCCCAGTGAGTGAGGACGACAAGCTTGACCTTGTCCTGGGCGAGTGCGGGGCGGCCGAGCGCGATTGCCGCCGAAGCTGCCGCCATGCCGCCGAGCACGGTTCTCCTGGTTACGCGGGTCGATCCGAGATGGTCCATGACGTTCCTCCTGGAAAGATGAAGCTTCGAAACGACGATGGAATTGGCCCCAGTCCAGATGTAGTCACGCTGGTTCAGGAATCTCCTTTCTCCGCTGGTTCGCTGTCGTCGATCGTTCCCGTCAACGACGACATCCGCTGCCGGTCCAGGTGCATGTTGACGCTGTAGCGGTCGCCTCGATAGGTTGAGATCGCATATTCGAGCACGCGATTTCTCCGCGTGGAGGTGATTCTGCGAATGACGAGCACCGGATCACCGAGCTGGATGCCGAGTGTCGCGGCAGTTTCGTCGTCGGCCACCCTGGCCTCGATGGTTTGCTCCCCTTCGAGCGGCGGCAGATCGAACTCAGTTTCAAGCAGACCGTAAAGCGACCCCGATTCGAGATCCTTCTGGAGCAACGCCTCGCAACCGAGAAAGCTGATGTAGGAAAGGGTGCAGACGAGCGGAGCGCCATCAACGAATCGCAGCCGGCGCAGCCGGACAACCAGTTGACCTGGTTTGATCCGCAATTGCTCGGCGACGGCGTGATCGGCCGGCCACATTCTCGCTTCCAGGAGTTTCGTCGCCGGTTTGCGGTCGCGTGCATGCATCTCCTCGGTGAACCCGGCCAGACGTGGCTGCTCGCCGATCGGGCGGCGGCCAACGAAGGTGCCGCGCCCTTGCTCCCGATAAAAAAGCCCATCGTCGACCAGCTCCAGAATCGCCTGCCGCACCGTCATCCGGCTGACGCCATAACGCCCGGAGAGATCCCGTTCCGATGGAATCGGCTGCTCGGCAGGCCATTCGCCCGACCGCACCTTTTCGCGAAAGATTTCGCGAAGGCGGGAATAGAGGAACAGCTCACCGCTGCCGCCGACGCTTGCCATACCTGGCTGCTGCTCCTTGCGGGTGCTCATCGAGTGGGCTATTGGTATGGTGGTCTAGATCAATAATCGAGCAGTATAGCGACGGATGCCAGGAAGTCAACCGCGACGGAGTTGTGGGATGTGGTTATGAGTTGTGAGAACGAATCGTCATGTGGTCGTGATTGCCGGGAGCTGAAGCACCCGGCTGACAGACGACAAGTCCTCCGGACTACGGACGCTTATCGCTCTTCCCGTTCAGTCTCGTAGAGACTTCCGCTTGTCACTAGGCGTCGATGGAGGGGCATTCGTGCCCAGGGCGCATCGAATCCGCAATCGCGCACATTGCCGCACGCTGAATTCATGAGAACTTCACCTGGATGCGAAACACTGCTGAGTGGGAATACACCCTGCCCGGCACTTGCGGATCAGCGGGATCGCAAGCGGTTCGATTCCGGTATGTCGATGCTGATTGAGGTGCGGGAACGTTGGTCACCGAGGAACGCATTGCAGCTGATCGATCCATCAAAAGCGTGCTTATCTTCTCGGCAGCGATCGGCGGAGGACATCTTGCCGCGGCCCGGTCGATCCAGGAACTCACGGAGGCTGCGGGTCATCACGCTGTCGTGATCGATGGACCCGGCAAAATGAGCAACCGGCTCAATAATTTCCTCGTCAACTTCTATCATTGGCAACTGAATCACGCTCCCTGGAGCTACAGCTTCGGATTCTGGTTGCTGTCGCTGCGGCCGGTGACGGCGACGATTCGATGCCTTGCCGGGTTCTTCTGGGGCAAGATGTTGCTCCGGCCAGTCGAGCAGTCCAATCCTGACGTGATTATTTCAACCTACCCGGTTGTCACTGCGGCGCTCGGGCGTCTCGCGCAGGCGGGGAGATTGCGCGCGCCGGTGATTGCAGTCGTGATGGACTACGGCGTGCATCCGATGTGGGTATCGCCCGATATCGATCTGCACCTGGTCGTTTCGCAGCAATCGCGCAAGCTCGCGGAACAGGCGGGTGGGCAATCGCGGGTAGTGCGTTTGCCAGTTGGCGAGCGATTCCAGCTTGCTCCTTCGCGCGCCAATGCGCGAATCGAGCTCGGGTTGCCGCTCGACGCGTTCATTCCCCTCATCGTCGGTGGAGCCTGGGGAGTTGGGGATATCGAGGGAACGACAGCTGCTGCGGTTGACGCCGGTGTCTACCCGGTGGTTGTGACCGGACAAAATCAGGAACTTCGCGCGCAACTGGAAGGGCGCTTTTCCGCTCAAGCACGCATCCTCGGCTGGACCGACAAGATGCCATTGCTTTTGCGGGCTGCCGATTGCCTGATTCAAAACGCCGGTGGCGTCACCTGCCTTGAGGCGAGCGAGGTCGGGGTTCCGATTGTGATCTATCAGCCGATTCCGGGGCACGGCATGCTCAACGCTCGCACGATGGAGCGTGCGGGCGCCGCCCACTGGGCGCGGAGTACGGCTGAACTGGAACTCCTCTTCCGCCAGGCTGCCAGCGGCGCCGTTTCCCTTGCGCCGCCCCGGCACGAAGGGGCTCGGCTATCCGCATCCCTTCTTCTCGCTCCACCCCGTCTGAAGCGGGAAGCGCCCGCTCCCCAGATCCAATCTGCCTGGACCCGTCGTCCCGCCATGTTTTTGATGGCGCTGCTGATCGTCTTCTGGCTCAGCTTTTCTTCGACAGGAACGCTGCTTGCCGCCAGAGTGCTCGGGCATCCGGTGGTGGGAACGAGCGTGACGACCGGTGAGGTGATGCTCGCGGCTCGGGTGAGCGATCCCACTGTGGCGCGGGAACTTGAACAATGGATTGCCGGGCAGCAGCTCCCGGTCGCGCTCTTTGTGGACGCCAATGCCGCCGCCGGTCTTTCGCCGGAATCGCCTGCGGTCGTGATCGGCATCATCTCACCCCCAAGAGACCGCGATAGCGTCGATATCTGGCGGATGCGCCGGTCTATCTGGAAGGTCTATGACGAGATTCAAAGCACGACCGGACATCCGCCCGGTTACGTGCTGCTCGATGGATCGCGCCTCAATTTGGGCGCACTGGCCATGACCCCGCGCAGCGCAGCGCTCGTTATTGGCGCGCCTGCGGAAGGTCAATCAGCACCAGAAGGAGTGCTGGTGGTCGATCTCACCGGACTCGGGGCAATAGAAGCAGAGCAACGGATCAATCGGGTGTTTCGCGATACCTGCGAGAGCGCCCGTTGTGTGCCAATGACTGCCTGAGAGGTACGACATGGTAATGCACAAAGAGTCGTTGCGCGCGGAAACCGCGACGAATGTGCTGATCTTCACGGCCGCAATCGGCGGGGGACATGAAGCCCTCGCGCGTTCAATTCGCGCTGATCTCGAACGGGCACGCCACAATGTCATCCTGCTCGATGGGCTGCGCGAGTTGAGCCCGGTCATGGCCTGGGCCGTGAAGTGGGGATATCTCTTCCAGCTCCGCTTCGCCCCAATGACGATCGGGCCCCTCTTCCGGATCAAAACCCAACCCTGGATCGCGGCCCGGTTGCGCAGTTGCTACGGCATCCTGTATGGCTGGCGATTGATGCGCTCGATCCGGCGCAATCACCCTGATGTGATCGTCTCCACCTATCCAGTCATCACGTCGATCCTCGATTGGCTGCGGCGAACGGGAAGACTCACGATCCCTGTCGTCACCGTGATCGCCGATTATGGTGTGCATGCGCTCTGGATCGGGCCATCGACCGAATCGCATCTCGTCAGCTCGCAGCCGTCGCAGGCGCTCGTATTCGACGCGGGTGGGCGGGCAACGATCGTCCGGATGCCGATTTCCGCTGCGTTCAGCGAGATTGCGAACAAGATTGATGCCCGGCGAACGCTCGGATTGCCGCTCGACCGACACATCGTGCTTGTCGCGGGTGGGGCGTGGGGAGTTGGCGATCTTGAGCCAGCTGTGCGCGCCGTGCTGGAAGCCGGAGCCTTTCCGGTCATGGTGACCGGGAATAATCGTTCCTTCAAACAGCATCTGGAGCGCAATTTTCCTGATCCTGACCTGGTCCGCATCATCGGTTGGACGAGCGAGATGCCGCTCTTGATGGCGGCGTCGGATTGCCTGATTCAGAATGCAGGCGGAATGACCTGTCACGAAGCAGCCGAAGCGAAACTTCCGGTGATCTTCTTCCGGCCAATTCCGGGACATGGCGCGATGAATGCCCGTGTAATGGTCGAAGCCGGCGCTACGATCGCCGCCGCCAGTGAGCAAGCGCTCGTCGATCTGTTGCAGCCGGTCGTGGCCGGGAGATCGACGCTCGCTGCCCCGCCTCCCCGGCCTGGTGTCTCAGTCGTGGCGGCGATTCTTTCGACAGCCCGCCTGGGCGCGCGTCCTTCTCCTCCCCCAGAGCCAAAAGCGCTGGCGATTGGCCGCCGGGTTGCCGTGCTGACCTCGATGCTCGCGCTGCTCTTCTGGTTCACCGTCACTCCCTGGTCAGGAGTGATCGGCTCGGTGTTGATGCCGCGGGAGATCTCCGCCAGCGATCTCCCTGCCGGGAGCGTGGCGATCGTCGTGCGAACCAATGATCCGGATGTGGCGCGGTTGATGGAAACCGTCATCGCCGGCGAGCAGCTGCCGGTCGCACTCTTTGTTGGAGGGCGTGGCGCGGCGGGGCTGGATCAGCTGACGGGCGTAACGGTTGGGTTTACGACTGGAGCCAGCGGCGCGATCCTGCGGCATCCGCAGCGCGAATGGCAGCACGAGCGCCGCGCGAGCGCCATCGCCCGGCAACTTGGGGAGGACGCGAATATGTATGTCCTGGTTCCGAAAGGAGGGCGATCGCTGTTGTCGTCGATCATGATGCCGGATGGCGCCGAGCATCTCTACAGCATTCTGGCCGGGAGTCATGATGGCTCGACCGGGATCGTCATTCTGGAAACGAAGGGACTCACCGCGCAGGAAGCGGTTGACGAGCTTCACCGGGAACTCGAACAGATTCAGGAGGAAGGACTTCAATGCGTCCCGCTCAGCTCGCTGCATTAGCCGTACCGGCATCGTTGCTGGCCGTTCAGGCTGCGCCCGCACTCTCCGGAACAGGTCTTGGCCGGAAACTCTTTCCCTGCGTCACCAACGTGCCGGGGAGTCGCTCGGTCGGGCTGACGTTTGACGACGGCCCCGATCATTGCCTTGATCACTTCCTGAAGGAACTCGACCGGCTTGATGCAAAAGCAACCTTCTTTTTGATGGCCGAACAGGTCGAGCGCTGGCCGGGCGCTCCGGGGGAGATCGTCGCTGCCGGGCACGAGGTGGCCGTCCACGGGTACAACCATCGCGGGCATCTTCGCCGCACTCCCTGGGATCTTGAGCAGGATCTGCGGCGGGCGCGCGCAATTATCGAGGATGCTGCAGGACGTGAAACCACCCTCTACCGTGCCCCGTATGGCGTGTTCAGCTTCGGCTCCTGGCGGGAAACCGCCGCGCAGGGATGGACGCGCGTGCTCTGGAGCCGCTGGGGGAAGGATTGGGAAGAACGGGCCACGCCGCAACGAATCGCTGATCTCATCGGCCGCCCGGTCGCCGGTGACATTCTGCTGCTGCACGACTCAGACCGCTACAGCGCTCCGAACTCCTGGCGAAACACGCTTGGCGCCTTGCCGATCATCCTGGATGGGATCGAGCAAGCCGGTTTCAAGGCAAGAACCGTGACTGAGCTGATGCAGGAAGCCGCCGAAAGCCGGATCGGCCAGTAAGAGGCTGGGTCATGTTTGATCGTCTTCGATCGCAAACCGAGCCGGGGAGCATGGCTGGATCGAGGCGATCCTTCACGGTCATGGTCGGCGCGATTCTGGCGGCCTATCTGATCTTTGCCGGAGTGCTCTATCTCTGGCGTGGCGTCTACTTCACGCCCGATCTGCCCGATAGCTGGGCGGTGTTCCTGCTGCTTGGGGCGATCGTGCTCGGGCGCTGGAAAGCCTTTCTCTGGGATTGGCTCCCATTGATTGCCCTGCTCTTCGGGTACGAAATGCTGCGCGGATTCATCGGCTCATCGGTTGTGCCGGGAAATCTGCTGGCCGGGCAACCGGATTCGGTGCATGTGCAAGGGCTGATGCGCGCCGATGCCTGGCTGTTTGGCGGCACGACGCCGACCGCCTGGTTGCAGGGAAAGCTCTATGTCCCTGGAGTTGTCCATTGGTACGATCTGCTGGCGTCGCTCATCTACAGTCTCCATTTTGCGTTGCCGCTGATCTTCGGATTCGTGCTCTGGATCCGCAGCCGCGAGCAGTTCCGGCGCTTTTCGATCACCCTGCTCATCATGACGTATGGAACGTTCGTCATCTACCTGCTCTATCCCACCGCGCCGCCCTGGCTGGCCAACGCCTGGGGAGATTTGCCGGGGATCTCCGATCCGTTTAATAACGCGATGACGACAATCACGCCTTCACGTTTCTCGCAGTTTCAGACCCTGACGATCTTTACCAAGGTCAGTCCCGATCCGGTGGCGGCGTTTCCCTCGTTGCACGCCGCCTATCCCTGGCTGATCATGCTTTTCCTGGTCAAGCTTTTCGGTAAGCGCGGATATCTCTACCTGATCTACAACATCGCCCTCTGGTTCAGCATCATCTACCTCGCCCAGCACTGGGCCGTCGACGCGCTCGCAGGCATCATCTGGGCCACGTTCTGCTTCTTCGCCGTGAACGCCTGCTGGGACCGGTGGATCGGAAAGGGGGAAGTGAGAAGTGAGATGAGAGAACGGGTGGTTACGGGTGATGAGGTGGCCGGGAATGAACGGTCGCCCGACATGCGCCGGGCTGAAGCCCAGCGCTCACAAGCCGAAGTGCCTGAAAGGCACTGAGCACGACGGCCCTCACCCCCAACCTCTCTCCGCGCCGGGAGAGGGGAGCACGTCGTCGTACCTTCGCCCGAAGCGGGAGAGGGTGGCGCGCAAGCGCCGGGTGAGGGCCGTCGTGTGCAGTCCCAGGACTTGTCGCGTGTCAGCCAGGGGGTTCAACTCCCGGGAATCACAACCTCGGTTCGATTACTCTTTCTCACTTCTCACAACTCGTCTCGTTCGACTCCCCAACCGTTCTCCGCGACAATAGTGAGAGCTTGAACCCGCCTGCCGGAGGCGAGGATGAACAGGGAAGGACGCGGCATCGATGGCAACCACGACAAAAAGCTGGAACACCGCTGAGCTGAAGGAAAAGGGCAAGGCGAATCTCCTCAATTCGCTCTCCAATCTCAAGCAGGTACAGGAACATGGCCCGCTCGTGATGACGCATGGCGAGGGCGTCTATCTCTGGGACTCCGACGGCAAGCAATATATGGATGCGTTCGCCGGTCTCTGGAACGTCAATATCGGGCATGGCCGGATCGAGCTCGGCCAGGCGATGCTGGAGCAGGTTGCAGAAGTCGCCTTCGTGCCGACCTTCTTTGGTCTCGCCGCTCCGTCGACGATTGAGCTGGCCGCCCGATTAGGATCGATGTTCCCGGGTACGGTCAATCATGTCAACTTCACCTCGGGCGGTTCGGAATCGATCGAGACGGCGCTGAAAATCGCCCGCTATTACTGGTATCTCAAAGGCCGGGCGGACAAGATCAAGATTCTCTCCCGCAACATGGCCTACCACGGCATCGCCATGGGCGCGCTCGCCGCGACCGGCATTCCCGCCTATCACCAGGGATTCGGTCCCTCCACGCCGGGCTTCATTCACCTCACCGCGCCCTATGCCTATCGCAACGCCGAGGGGCTGACCGAGGAGCAGTTCGTCGACAAGCTCGTGTGCCGAGCTGGAAGAGACGATCGCCCGCGAAGGCGCCGAGACGATCGCCGCGATGATCGGCGAGCCGGTGCAGGGCGCGGGCGGCGTCGTGCCGCCGCCCGCTTCCTACTGGCCACGCATGATCGAGGTGCTGAAGAAGAACGACATCCTGCTCATCGCCGATGAAGTGATCTGCGGATTCGGGCGCACCGGCACGATGTTCGGTCATCATCACCTACGACTACCAGCCTGATCTCGTCGCCTTCGCCAAGGGCATCACCTCCGGCTACATCCCGCTGGGCGGCGTCGGCGTGTCGGATGAGATTTTCGAGGTGATGGCCGAGCCGGACCGGATGTTCATGCACGGCTTCACCTACTCCGGGCACCCGGTCGCCTGCGCGGCGGCGCTCGTCAATCTCGACATCATCGAAGGCGAAAAGCTGCCGGAGAACGCCGGGATCATGGGCGACCGGCTCCTCAACGGACTGAAAGCCGAGATCGGCGATCACCCGAATGTCGGCGATATCCGGGGCAAGGGCTTGATGGTGATCGTCGAAATCGTCGCCGATCGCGGCACCAAAGCGAAGTACGATGTTGCCCTCAACAAAGGCGGCGCGCTGACCGTCGCGACCCGCGAGCAGGGTCTGATCGTGCGCGCCAGCAACGACGGCATCGCCATGGCCCCGCCGCTGATCATCTCCGCCGACGAGGTGGACACCCTGGTCGCGAAGATCGCCATGTCTCGTGCGAATGGCGCTGTAGGACGGAGCAGGGAGCAGTCAGTCAGGCAGTAGGGAGAACGAAAGTCGTTCGTCACTGCCTACTGCCTACAGCTCCCTGCTCCCTGCTCGAAAAGGAGCCTTTCAACGTGGCATTCGTACCTATGAGCGTTTTTGCTGATCGGGCCGAGCGGATTCGGGCGTATCTGGACGAGCAGGGGCTTGAGGCGCTGATCGTCAATACCGCCGGCAATGTCTACATGGTTGCCGGGTTTCAGCTTGATGTTGAGCCGTGGGAGCGGCCGGTGGCGATCGTCGTGCCGAAAACGGGCGAGCCATTCATGGTGCTCAACGAGCTTTCCACCAACCATCTCAAAATGGCGGAGAAGCGCGGCTCGCTCTTTATTCGTGATTACTCCATTTATGCCGAGCATCCGCGCACGCGCAATCGCACCTATACGCGCGGTCAGTGGGCGCAGCTACTGTCGATCCGGCTGGCCGAGCGCGGCATCACGAAGGGCGCGATCGGCGTCGAGGGCGCGGGGCCGACCGATCTGCTGAAAGCGAACCCCGCCTTCAGCTTCGTCAATGTCACCCCGTTCCTGGTCGGCATGCGGATGGTGAAATACCCCGAAGAGCTCGCGATCATGCGCGATTGCGCGGCGCTGACCGACTATGGCCAGGATACGTACACCGAGCTGGTCAAACCGGGCGAGAACGTCAAAGCGTTCGATGCCCGGATCGCGGCGCTGATCTACGAAGAAGCGGGACGCCGATTTCCCGAAGACCGCTTTCGAAGTGAACATGTACGCGCTCACCGGCCCTGCCTCTGCCGCGCCGCACGGCACCGGCGCCGATGTCGGCATGACCTTCGAAAAAGGGCACGGCATCGTCAACATCATCGTCTGCCGGCTTGAGCGGACTGGTCGTGGAAAGCGAGCGGACCCTCTTCCTTGGTGAGCCGAGCGACGTGCAGAAGCGCGCCTTCACCGCCGCTGCGGAAGCAACCGCCGCCGCCAGCGCGGAAATGGTCACCGGAAATCCCGTAAGCCGGGCCGATGAAGCGGCGCAAGCGGTGATCGAAGCGGCTGGATTCGGTGACAACATCAACCACCGCACCGGTCACGGCGTCGGCATCATCGGGCACGAATATCCCGAGGATATGCCCTTCCTCCACCGCCCCTTCATGGCGCGGGAAGTCTATTCCTCCGAACCGGGCATCTACATCTACGGCGTCGGCGGCTTCCGCCACGACGACACCGTCATCGTCGGCGACAAACCCGAAGTGCTCAACAAACGCTCGAAAGCGCTTGAGGATCAGATCGTCCCGATTTAGTCCATTGCAGCGGAGAGAGATCACACGATCTCTCCCCGCTCTTTTTTGAGGTGGCGCACACCGACGATGGCATGAGACCGATACGAGGTGCGAGATGGCTGAGCCGCTGCTGATTGTTGATGTGCAGAATGGGTTTTTGAATGATTTCACCCGGCATATTCCGGCGCGGATCGTTGCGCTGATCGAGCGGGGCGAGCATGCGCCTATCCTTTTTACCCGATTCATCAATCCGCCCGGCGGACCGTATCATCGCTTTCTCAACTGGCACGATTGCGTCAGCGAACCGGAAACCGATCTTGCCGTCGAGCTGCAGCCCTATGTTGATGGAGGCGAGATCTTCACCAAGCCGGGTTATACCGGAATCTCCGATGAGCTGGCGGCATTTCTGACCGGCGAGCGATTCGAGCGAGTCGCCATCGCTGGCATCGACACCGATATGTGCGTGCTCAAGGTCGCGATGGATATCTTCGATCTCGGGATTCGTCCACTCATTCTCACCGATTGCTGCGCCAGCACCGCAGGATTGCAAACGCACCTGGCTGGGCTGGCCGTGCTCGCTCGCAATATCGGCGCTGATCAATTGCTGGACGCAGGCCTGAACGATGGACGTCTGGCTGCTCCACTGAATAGGAAGTAACACGCATGCTCCCTCTGCCTGTATGCTCCTTCTATGAGATGACGAACTTGTCGGCATAGGGAGGTCATGAACGCCAATGGCAGTCCATCCGTGGGTGGCAGAAAGTTCCGTCGGACCGATGCGATTCGGGATCCAGGCGATTCTGGGGCAGGATCGCGATGTTTATAAGCGGCTGATCGAAACTGCCGAATTGGCGGAATCTCTCGGGTTCGATTTTCTGTCGATCTTCGACCATCCATTGATGCAGGCCGATCCCTGGATGTGCCTGTCCGCAGCGGCGATGGTGACGAAGAAGATCCGGCTTGGCTCGACGGTCAATTGCGCGCTGTACCGGCATCCGGGACACCTCGCCCGGTTGGCCGCCGATCTTGACGGGATCAGCAACGGACGGGCGATTCTCGGTCTCGGTTCCGGCTGGCTGGAAGCAGAATTCGCAGCGCTCGGACATGCCCTATCCACCGGTGAGCGAGCGGCAGGACGCGCTCGATGACGCGATCCAGATCATCAAGGGATCGTGGGCGGATGGGCCTTTCTCCTATAAAGGCAAGCATTTCTCGACCGAGGGTATGCAGGTGCTGCCGCCACCGGTTCAGCAGCCGAATCCGCCGATCATGATCGGTGGCAGCGGCATGAAGCGGACGCTGAAGCAAGTCGCCCAGTGGGCCGATGCCTGCAATGTGAACGAAGAGATTTCGGCGGTTGACGGCTATTTTGAAGTTTCAGATCGTGCCGCTGCCGTTGCTAAACGGCTCGCCGCGCTCGATCAGGCATCTCGCCGATCTCGGCCGCCCGCGCGAAGAGGTGCTGCGCACCCATTTCACGCTTTCGTTGATCCTGGGAGAAAACAGCAACAAAGCTCGCGCCAAATACGACGCGTTCGATCCTTCGCTCTCGTCCTCTCCCGGCACCCGACGGGCAGGAAAGGGCGGCATCCTCACCGGTTCGATCGAACTCGTCACCGAGTACTACCAGGCGCTCGCTGATACGGGAATCCAGTATTTCATCGTCCAGCTTGAAGCCCGCGACCGCGAAACGATCGAATTGTTGGCCCATGAGGTCATGCCGAAGATTGTTCGGAGCAGGGAGTAGGGAGAGCGAGAAGGGCTTCGTCGTGCGCCGGACTGAAGTCCAGCGCTCACAAGCCGAAGTACCCTTCGGGCACTGAGCACGAAACGCCCGTATGTATCGAGAATGTTTCCCATCCAGCGTCAGTCCCGGAGGGACTTTGTTTTTCTTAGCCCGGGGTTTCAACCCCGGGAAATGGGACGCCGATAGCCTTCACCCGGCCCTGAAGGGCCACCCTCTCCCAGGATTGGGAGAGGGTACGAAAGCCCGATATCTCCGCACGTTTCTGTGTGGTGGAGTTTCAACCCAGGTAATGACGAACACTGTTCAATTAGGCATCTTCACAACTCACAACTCACTCACAACTCACAACTCACGCTCAGCCCGTTCCCACCATGAAGGCGTCCGCGACCGGAGCGTAGACGCTGACGAAGGTGTCGTCTTCGATCGTTTCGCCGTTGAGGACGACCTGGCGGGTGAGGGTGGTGGTGAAGCCGCCCTGCGCGGTTTGCGTCTGCTGGCGCTCGCCGGAGGGGAGATCGCTGGAGTCTTTTTCGAGCGGCTGCGATGGTGGATCGGTCGGATCGCTGATGACCGGGTCGGAAACGGTGACCTGATAGCCGGTGTTGGCGCCGTAGAGATCACAGTAGATGCGGTCGCCGTCGGTGGTCATTTCGAGCAGAATCCAGGAATCGGTTGGGTTCGTGATCTGCAGATCGAGGGTAATGCCGGCGTCGGGTGTTTCCGGCTGGAAAATTGTGGCGTCCATTCCGACGGGCCAGTTATCAAGCTCGTAGAACGAGACGCGCACCGAGTGCGGATGCCACTCGGCGAAGGGCAATCCGGCAAGCAATGCAGCGCGGTAGACGGTGGTCGATACCTGGCAAACACCGCCGCCGATATCGGAGGCATACCATCCGCCTGAGATGATCTTGCCTTCGACGAATCCGGCCTCGACCGAAATCGTGCCGATTGAATCGAGAAACGAATACGTGGCGCCGGGCGGGATGACGCTGTGATTGATCTTATCGGCTGAGACCTGCACATTCGTCGCCCGGGCGTCCGATGATCCTTCGAACGAGGACGATCCCTCGCCCATCAGGGTGACGATGCCGAGCTTATCAAGATGCTTCGCGTCGATATCGGGCGCGACATCGGTCACTGGCAGGCTGACGGTACGACCGCTTTCCTTGCCGGCTGCTTCGATCACCAGTTCCGTCAGCTTGTCGAGATCGACCGAGACGCCCGGTTTGCTATCGCTGGTGGCGACGAGCTTGCCGTCCCAGGCGAGGGTTGCGTTGACGGGATCGGTGTTCACCGTGTCGACGATGGGTTGCAAGATGAGATGAAGCGTGCCGGGATCGAGCGCTGGCTCCGTCTTGACCGGATCGTTCGGAACGACAACGGCGCGAGCGATATCCTCACGCTCAATGGTCCAGCGGGTATCGCCATGCTTGATCGTCACCTTGTGGCTGACGAGCAGCGCTGCTTCGGAGCGGCTCGGTTCGAGATGTGCGGCGGTGATTTCAGGTTGCACAACATCGACTCTGAGCATGACCGTTGATGGCTCAAGCGTGTCGAGCGTGTCGTAACTGTCCTTGCGTGCGGCATCGAGATTGAGTGTTCGTCCTGGTTTTTCGGGGGTGACCTGGACATCAAGACCGTCGACGGCAAAGGTCGCGTCGACCGGCTTTTCATTGAGATCGGTTGAGATGGTGGAAAGGGTCTGTTTCAAGACCTCGTCGTCGACGCTGAGCATCAGCGGCGCTTGATAGCTGCCGCGATCGAGCAACGCTTCATAACGGGAGGTGATCCCGCTGTCGCGCCCATACTCCCAGGCGCCCTGCAGCGTTTTGTCGTAGTCGATCGAGATGCCGAGCTCTTTGGCGGAGAAGGTCCAATCGCGCGATTGATAGACGTAGGTGATGGCGGTTTGCTGAAAGGTCGCGGTTCGTGCTTCGAGCGCGGTTTCCGCATCAGCACGGGAAAGCCCGCCGATGCTGATGCCGGCCACGGTGACGCCAGGGTAGAACTTGCCGTCGCATCGTGATGGCAGCAAGGCCGCCGCGCCGACCGCCGTCATGGTCGCCCCGCCGGTGACAACCAATGCCCGCCTGGATATCCGGCGCCGATCCGCCCCACGCTCCCGAACCAACTTCAACCCATTCCTCCAGAACCCCGCGTCATTTCCGCACAAATGCGGGCGTCGCACCTACGCCCTTACGAAAGGGAAGTGTATCACGAAACGGAAAACCGCCTCGCAATGCTCTCTTTCTTATACGCAATTGATGAGTCGGAGGTTTCCCTGAGTTACGCGATGTCGATCGAAAAATGGGTATCTCCGCCCCATTGGCCGATTTCCGCGAAGCCGCACGTTCGATAAAGCGCTTTGGCATCTTCCCAATCTTCAGTCGTTTCGCAGACAACCTGCTGCTGACCGCGAACCCGTGCCTCATCGAGCAAGGACCGGACGAGCCGCTTGCCGAGCCCTTTGCCTCGCTGGTCTGAGCGCACCGACATCCGCACAAGCCGGCCGGTTTCCGGGTTTTCATCGATGAGAATGCCGCAGCCGACGATTTCGCCGCGATCTTCGGCGATCGACGACATAGGCGCCCGCTTCATGGTAGACCCCGGTGATGTCATCAAGATCGGGGTTCATCGTTTCATCGATGACGCCGAAGTGGTCGCCAAGTCCCGCCAGGACAAGCTGCCGCATCGCGCTCGCGTCGCGCGGCTCGAACTGGCGAAATACCAGAGGATCAGCCATCAATCCTTTCCCTTTCGTTTGGCAACTGCTAGACTCGGCACTCGAACAAATATTCTCATTGGAGGAGGAAAACGATGTCAAATGTAACGGCTGTGGTCATCATCGACATGCAGAACTCCATGTTCATGGGCCCAGATGAATATCCATACCTGCCCGATGAAACACTCGCAGCGGCACGATCCGTGATGGATCGCGCCCGCGAAGCTGGCGTTGCCGGTCATTCATGTTCAGCATCAGCATGCCCGTTACGAACCGATGCAACCCGGACATATCGGTTTCGAAATCCATCCTACAGTGGCGCCGATCGAGGGCGAAACGGTGATCGTGAAACGTTCATCGGATGCGTTCGACGACACGGCGCTCGATGCGACGCTGCGTGATCTTGGGGTCGAAACGATCGTCGTCGGCGGCATGCAAACGCAGCATTGCGTCGATACCTCCTGCCGCCGCGCGCTCGGACTCGGCTACGACGTCATCCTGATCGCCGATGGTCACACCACCTTCGATACAGAAGACCTGCCCGCATCATCGATCATCGCCCACCACGCAGCAACCCTCGCCGATCTCGCCCACGCCAGGCATGAGATCGTCGTTCGCCCATCTGCGGAGATCGCGTTTTAGGGAGGCGTTCGGTCGTAATTGCTGGGTGCAGAGATCGCGTTGTCGGGAGGCGCTGGCGCGGTGGAGACAACGTTGTGATGGAGATGCCGGGAGCTGAAGCACCCGGCTCACAGGCGGAAGTACCCTTCGGGCACTAAGGACGATTGGTGACGATGAGAAGGAGAAACGGAGGCAAGGAGTGACATATTGGCGGCTCTTCTATCATGTCGTTTGGGGGACGAAGGATCGATTGCCACTGCTGGATGATGAGCGTGGCAAGCTCCTGAGGCAGGCGTTTGTTGAGGTTGCTGGCGAACGTGAAACGTTGATTCATGCGATTGGATGGATGCCGGATCATGTGCATCTCGCCGTCTCAATCCCTCCTAAAGTTGCCGTTTCAGATGTCGTGCAGCGTTTGAAAGGGGTATCAAGTCATCGCGTCAACCAATCAGGCGGTGATGCATTCAAATGGCAGGAAGATTATGGCATTGTGTCATTTAGCGAGAGCACGTTGCCGACTGTCGCCGCCTACATTCAAAACCAACGAGCGCATCACACCGACAACACCCTCATCTCAGCGCTCGAACGCTTTCGGCAGCCTGATGCCATATCAAAGCAAGCTGATCGTCGTCCGTAGTGCCCGCAGGGTACTTCCGCCTGTGAGCCGTGGGTTTCAACCCTCGGCACTTCCGCGCCGCGACAAACACGGAGTGAAATCACAATGACAACATTGCAACCAGAAGGCAGCCCCTTCACGGCCGACGAGCTTGCTGAGGCAAGCCACTATGGCATTGTCATTCAATGGTCAGCCGAGGATCATGTGTTTCTGGCAACTGTTCCTGACCTGCCTGGAGTGATTGCACATGCTGATTCTCCAGGAGAGGCGGCAACCAAAGCTGTCGAGTTCGCCGCACATTGGATTGACGGTTCGCGGCGTCTTGGCGATCCCATTCCGGAGCCCCGATCGCTGGCAATTGCGTCATAGCTTCTGAAGGTCAATTATTTGGGGTAGGCCGGGCTTCTCATTGTCCGGTCTCGCGCATGTCCCATGCTCGATCCTCAACAACGTCCCGCTTTACCACCCCCGAGCGATCGAGCGCGTCAAGCAAGCGATCGAAGCGCGATATGATCGCCGCCAGCTCTTCCTCGACCTCATTGAGCTCCGGTGCGTCGTCCGGTGATCGTTCGACCAGTTCAATCTGGTGACGATACAAGGGCGAGGCAGGGTTGCCTGTTTCCTGGATTCCGTGCGTTTTGACTGAAACCGCGTGCGGTTCTTTTTCGCCATCGTCGAGGAAAAGGGTGAGCGTCAGGCGACGCTGCGAGAGCATGCGTGACACCTCATCACTGGCGGTTCGCCCGGGAATAAGCACCACTAGATTGAACACGGATTGATTTTCTTGGTCATGGCGCTTGAATCCGGATACCCGCACGGCCAGATCGTTCAATTGCGCGACTTCGATCATGTTCTTTTGCCCTGACGTTGCTCAGCATTCTCCACGATAGTAGAAGATGACAGGATCACACGGTCGGTCCCGCCTTGCGCACCGCTTGCGTGGATCGAACCGCACGCTGCTAGTTGACAGGATTGTGAACATGCGATACATGTTAGATGGTCCTACAAATCGAATTTCGGACCACCGGTTGGCGTTTCTCCGCGTGGCTCGCTGCGAAGGAGAGGCGCGATGACTTTTCGGTCAGTATCGACGACCCGCTCATACGAGCAAGTCGTTGACCAGTTGCTCGAACGCATTCACGGTGGGGAATTTGCGCCGAATCAACGGCTTCCAACTGAGCGCGAGCTGGGCGAACTCTTTGGTGTTTCGCGTGGCGTGATCCGCGAAGCGATCAAGGTGCTCAATTCATTGGGCGTTGTCGAGTCGCGCCAGGGTTCGGGCACCTACGTCGCCGCGAATCTCACGCCGTCGGTGTCGCGGGCGCTGGTGCTTTCCGCAAAGCCGGAAGAAGCGTCGCTGCTCTTGCTGATGGAGCTGCGCCAGGCGCTCGAAGTGCTGGCGGCGCGACTCGCGGCGGAGCGGCGAACGCAAGAAGAAGTGGGGCCAATTCTCGACGCGGCCCGGGCAACCATCGTTGCCGCCGAAGAGGACAACGTGCACGACTTTGAGGATGCCGATCTGCGGCTGCACCGGCTCGTTGTCGAAGCGGCGCGCAATCCGTTTTTGCAAACCGTGCAGACTGCCGTACGGGACATCCAGCGAGATGTCTCGTCGCGGGTGGTGAATATGGCCGGCGCAATTCCCGATGCCGCCGAGCAGCACCAGCGTATCGCTGATGCGATCGCCGGGAAGGATGCGATCACCGCCGCTGCGGTGATGGATGAACATATGGGAGGAACGATCCGCGCGTTGCAGGGAGTGCTGGCCCTTCCGCCCGAAGAGCGGAGAAACGTGCGCTACCTCGACCAGACATAGGAAAGGGGGCATCATCTGGCGCTGCCGATTGCCGAATCTGCGTCAGATCGTTTCTTCGTACATGCATCCAATGTCATGAACCAGCGCTGTTCGAGTGATTGGGCCAACGCAAATCGCGTCAGGTCCTGATGAAGTGCGTTCGTTTTTATCAGTCGTGTGAGATTTCACGCCTACTGGAGAGTGATGAGATGGCAAAACAGCCTCTGTCGCGACGACGATTTCTTGGCACTGGTGCGGGATTAGCGGGCGCGATGGCGCTTGGTGGTAGCGGAGCTCTTGCCGCGCCTGGCGGTTTGAGCCGCTCATTGCTGCAACGCTATCAGGAGCAGATCACCCTCAACGTCTTCATTCACGGCAATCACCCATTCGACGCTGTACAGCCGATCTACGAGGCAAAATATCCGAACGTCAAGCTCAACATGATGGAGGAGAATGACCCCGCGGTCTTTCGAGCGACGCTCGCCGCCAATGGCGAAGGCACTCCCGATATCCTGTGGCCGGAAATCGATATGGTGCAGGAGCTCGGCCGCACTGGTGTGCTGCTCGACGTGACCGAACTGGTCAAGAAGCATGAAGCCGAACTTGCGCCGGGCAAAACGGCTGAATGCTTCATCCCTTCCACCGGGAAATACGCCGCATTTCCCGGCGATATTGCGACGGTTGGCCTCTTCTACCGCCAGGATCTGCTCGAAAAAGCGGGTGTGTCGATTCCTGAGACCTGGACGTGGGACGATTTCATCGAATTGGGCAAAACGGTCAAAGAGGCGACTGGAAAGTCATCACTCGTCATCCCTACGACCGGTACAGGTGACACAGCCTTGCTCTGGTCGTTCATCCTCTTCCAGCTCGGCGGCGGCATCACAAATGCTGATGGAACCGAGGTCACGCTTGACGATGACAAGGGAATCGCCGCGATGGAGATGGCGGTAAAGCTCTATCAAGCCGATATCGCCATCGATGAAATCGCTTTCGAGGAGAATTATTTCGCCGAGATTGCCGCTGGCAATGTGGCGATCGTTCCGCAACCGGTCTGGTATCGCGGATTCGGGATCGAGCCGAATGTGACGGATGAGCAATCGGGACTCGGCCAGTGGCGGGTCGCCCTGCTGCCAAGCGCAGGCGAGGGATCGTCTCGCACCGCCAATCATGGCGGTGCGGCGATTGCCTCGACGACCTACACGAAGTACCCCCAGGAAGTGTTGAATTTCATGGAAACGGCGCTCGGCACGATGGAAGGAGCCGAAGCATGCGGGCAGTGGGGTATTTTGCCGCCATTCCTTCCCTATCTGCAGAGTGAGGCGTGGTCGAGCGTTCGCAGCCCAGCTTTCGGCGATTTCGCCTTCAATGACATCTGGACCGAGGCGGTGAACGAATATTCCGGCACCTGGTACAAGCAACCTGTTTTCTCCGAAGCCATGGCGACGGTCGGCGCAAACATTCTGCCGATTCTCGATGGCTCGACGCCACCGGCTGAAGGACTGAAAGCGATTGGCGATCAGGTCCGCGAGCTCAATACGCGCTACCAGCAGTAACTCCCTTTCGCAGGCAGATCGGGGGGCCGGTCGTCATTGACCGGCCCCTAGCCATTTGACGGAATGCGCCATGCAAAGCTCAGGCGTCCCATCAACCTATATTCCTGCTGCTCCCCGGCAGAGCCGATCACGCGCGCGTTGGCGCTCGGTCTCCAGGCACTGGCAGGAATATCTTTTCATCTCGCCTTTCTTCATTCTGTTCGCGATCTTCTTCGCCTACCCGCTCGTCTGGGCATTTATCCTCAGTTTTCAGAAGTGGGATGGCGTCACCGCCAAGTCCTGGGTAGGGATCGATAATTACCGTTTTGTGCTGCATGATCCAGTCACACGGAAAATGGCAAAAAACACCCTCCGCTTTCTGATCTTGCTTGTGCCGCTCGGAATGATTTTGCCGCTTTTTTTTGGCGTGCTGTTGAATCTCAGTTTTCTCAAACTGCGGGGTGTTTTTCGGACGCTGATCTTCATACCGACGGTCACGTCGCTTGTGGGCGTCGGCATTGTCTGGAAATTGCTCTTCGGCTCGGCGAATGGCTGGCTGAATGGACTCCTCTCCTATATTGGACTTGGTCCATACAACTGGCTCAAAGATCCCAATTTGGCGCAGGTTCCGATTGTCACACTGACGGTGTGGGGAACGCTCGGCTTCTCGACCCTGATTGTGCTCGGTGGACTGCAGGCAATCGACCAGGATATTTACGACGCGGCGAAGGTCGACGGCGCATCGGCGCTCAACATCTTCCGCAAGATCACCTTGCCGATGATGCGGCCTGTGATGGTTTTTCTTCTGATCACCACCACGATTCAGGTCATGACCATCTTCAGCCAGCCGTATGTGATCACGAAGGGCGGCCCGTCAAATGAAACGCTGACGCCGATCTTGCATATCTACAACATTGGCATCGGCAGTACAGGCGCCCCAAGAATCGGTGATGCGACAGCGCTCAGCTTTTTGCTCAGCGCGGCGATGATCGTCATCGTGGTGTTGCAATTTTTGGTCGTTCGGAGGAGGGATATCTGATGAGCGAGCCAATGAATTCGACGATGACCAAGGTTAATACCGGCGTGGCTTCGACGGAGATCGTGGCGACGCGGAGTCGCTGGCCGGTGATCCGGAGGAGATTGCTCAACACATTCGCCTATCTGTTCCTGATTGTTGCCGGGGTGCTCTGTATCGCCCCCTTTTATTTCATGATCTCCGGCGCATTGATGGCGAAGGGAGAAATGTTCCAGATCCCGCCCAAACTCTGGCCGGAGACGCCTATCTGGGCGAACTTCAAAACGGTCTTCACCGAGCTGAACTTTCTGACATATCTTCGCAACAGCGTCATCATCTCGGTGTCGCAAACTGTTGGAGTGCTCTTCTTTTGCTCGCTGGCCGGGTTCATTTTCGCGAAGCGGCGGTTCCCCGGGAGGGACATCCTCTTCGTCATGGTTTTGATCACCTCGGCAATGCCGAACGGGCAAACAACCATTATTCCGTTCTATTTGCTGATGGTGAGGCTGCACTGGATCGATACCTTCTGGCCCCTGATCATTCCATGGTGGGCGCCGCCGCTCAGCATCTTCCTGATGCGCCAGTACATTTCAGCCGGCGTGCCAGACGATCTGATCGATGCCAGCCGGCTCGATGGCGCCGGCCTGTTTGCAACCTACTGGCGCATCGTCATTCCCCTCTCAGTCCCAGGGTTAGTGGTGATCGGGATCATGCAGTTCATCGCCGTTTGGAATGATTTCCTCTACGGATTGCTGGTCCTTAAATCGGAGAATATGCGTACGGTCACAGTGGCCCTCACCGCGCTGTCGCAACGCACTCAGGCAGCCACGATCTACGGGCCGCTTTTTGCTGGAATTGTGATTGCCACCATTCCGACCATCGCGCTTTATTTCATCTTCCAGCGACGGCTAACTTCAGGATTGCTCTCAGGTTCTGTGCGCGGATAGTGAGGAGGCAAAGGGGGACGGGAATGACGTTTCGATCGGTTCTGGTAACACGATCGTATGAACAGGTGGTCGATCAACTGCTTGAGCGAATTCACTCGGGCGAGTTTGCGCCCGATCAGCGCTTGCCAACTGAGCGGGAGCTAGGCGAACTGTTTGGCGTGTCTCGCGGCGTCATTCGAGAGGCGATCAAGGTGCTCGGCACGCTTGGAGTCGTGGAATCTCGACAGGGGTCAGGTACGTTTGTTTCGGCAAATCTTGTGCCATCGGTGTCGCGGGCGCTGGTGCTATCCGCCAAGCCGGAAGAGTCTTCGCTGCTTTCGCTTATGGAATTCCGAGCTCCGCTTGAGGTGCTGGCGGCGCAGCTAGCGGCCGAACGCTGCACGGAAGCCGAAGGAATTGCAATTGGCGAGAGCGCAAATCGAACCGCGGCCATGACGGGGTCGATCGACTTTGCCGAATTCGGATCTGAAGACGATCGATTTCATAGCCTGATCTACGCTTCGGCGCGCAATCCATTTCTCCTCACGGTGCTCGGCGCGATTCGAGAAATTCAGCATACCGCAGTGTTGTTGATCGTTTCCGCGAGTGGTTCGATCGATATCGCTGGTCCTCAGCATCAGGAGATTGCCGCCGCCATTGTCGCCGGTGATGCCGAACGTGCTGGCGCGGCGATGAAGGAGCATATCGCCTATTCAGCTGATGCGTTGCGACAGGCGATTGCGATTCCCGTTGAAGATCGAGATCGGCATCACCAGTAGATTGCCGGATGTAGACCAATCAAACCGAATGCGGCTCGATGAAGCGTGATGTTCCAGAAGGCGGATGTGCCGCTCTCCAGGTGGATGTTCCTGGATTATGGATAGGTGAGAGGGCGCGACTGTGAAGATTACCGACGTTAAGGTGACCGTCTATGAAGAGCCAGTCAAGCATCCGTTTCGCTGGCGTGAAGGGTTGCCAGGTTCAGGCACGAGCAATGTCAACGCCTGGGTTGAGATCGAAACGGATGAGGGGATCACCGGCAAGGCAGGGGTGAGTCACGGTCGCATCGCCGAGGATATCGTCAATCGCAAATTGCGGGAAATGCTGGTTGGCCGTGATCCCCTCTTGAAGGAAGATCTCTGGGAGCGGGTCTGGGAGATCGACCGGCTGGAGGAGATGCCGATCTATTTTCTTGGCATCGCCGATATTGCGCTCTGGGATATCACCGCAAAGGTGGCGGGTTTGCCGCTCTACAAGGTGATCGGCGGGTATCGCGATCGCATTCCCGCCTATGCATCGACCGTTACCTTTGAAACGACCGAAGAGTTTTTGCACGTTGCCGATCAATGTCTCGATTATGGATTCAAAGCGATCAAGCTCCATGCCTGGGGCGATTACCGGAAGGACGCCAAACTCTGCCAGGATTTGCGCAAGCATGTCGGCGACGAGATCGATCTGATGTACGACGGTTCCGCCGGGTTCGATCTGGTCGAGTCGCTTTACGTCGGCAAAGCGTTGCAGGATGCGGGCTATCTCTGGCTCGAAGAACCGATGCGCGAGTTCAATATCGAGGCGTATAAGAAGCTGGCCGAAGCGCTGCTGATCCCGATTCTCTCAGGAGAAACATCGGACGGCTGCCACTACAACATCGCTGACTTCATCGTGCGCGGCGCGGCAGATATGGTCCGCACCAGCACCCATTACAAAGGCGGCATCACGGGCGGGTTGCGCGTCGCCCACCTGGCGGAAGCATTCAACTTCCGGGCCGAGGTGCATGGCGGCGGTTTGCCGAATCTCCACCTCGCCTGCGCCATTCCAAACACGACGTACTACGAATCACTCGTCTACTCGCTCGATCTCGAAGTCGAGCCCGGCATCGGCCGCGACGGCTGCATCTCCCCGCCACAAACCCCCGGCATCGGTTGGCCGGAGTAACGATCTATCGACGTGCGGACGACGGATGGGATTGGGCCTGTCTGTCGTCCGCGCTTGATCGCGAAGGGAGCCTTGCCATGGATGGGTCGACAGAACTGAAGGTTGGCCGTGTCGTTCACGCGGGCGAAGCATACGCGGGGAAACAGGGGCCCAACTACATACCTGGAGTCAGTGCGGAGACGGTTGGGTCCGAAAGACTCTGGGTTGGCTCGATCACGCTGCCGCCCGGCGGACGAACCAAAGCGCACATCCACGATAGCCATGAATCCGCGTTTTACATGATCGAGGGAGGCGAGGTGGAGCTCTGCACCGGTGAGGCGCTGGAGCACCGGGCCACCGCGCATGCGGGCGATTACCTCTTCATCCCAGCCGGGGTTCCGCATGTTGCGGTCAACCGGGGATCGGATCCAGCCCGGTTCATCGGCGCGCGAACGGACCCTCATGAGCAGGAAAGCGTGGTGTTGATGCCGGAGCTCGACGGGCTGGTTCCATGATGCCTACGGACGGTACCCGCCATACAGCGCGTGGCCGGCGCGGGATGAGAAGCAGTCGATGCCGGTGAAGCCGGCTTCTCGCAGCCAGAGGAAATGATCGGCGAGCGGGGAAGGGATATCGAAACCGGGGTCGGGATAATCGTAGAGATTCCATTTGTCCGCGACGAATTGATCCCAGAGATCGCGTGATTCGGTGAATTCGATCGATTGCCGCCGCACGTCGGCATCCCACGCATGGGCGTAGGTCCGGCGCGCCGGCTCGCTGGTTGCTTCGACGACGTCGAGAATCAGCAATGCCCCGCCTGATTCGAGTTTGGCGAAGAGCCGCTTGTAGAGCTTGCGCTTGGCGTCATGATCGAGATGGTGAATGGCCAGACTGCTGACGATGCAGCGCAGCCCATCCGGCAGCGTATCGGGCCAGGCCGGATCTTCGAGCCGGAACAGGCGGAGATCGGCCCGGTCGACATTGGCGCCAAGCGTCGATCTGGTCGCTTCCAGCATGGCTGGCGAGCCGTCGAGCCCGATCATCCGGGCATGGGGAAAGCGCGAGAGGATGCCGTTGGTCAACCAACCGGCGCCGGGGGCCAGCTCAACACCGGTAAAGGCATCGCCTGGTTCAGCTGGAATCAGATCGAGAAAGGTCGCCAGCATCTCGCCACGACGTGGCGTGTACACCTCGCCGGTGTCGACGAAGGCGCGCGAGGTCTCTTCGCTCCAACCGATAGCCGCTTCCTGATTCATCACATCATCACTCGCTGGACATCATCGCTTCGTAGAGCCGGTCGGTTTTCTCCGCCATTGTGACATCGAAATAGGTGAGACTGCGGGTGGCGAACGTCCACCAGTTGACCGTGATGCGATCCACCTCGTTCAGAACCGTCGGATGATGGTTCGACGCGTTGGCAAGATCGCCCAGCCGATTGGCGAACGCAACGGCCTGACGGTAATTCGCGAAAACAAACGCTCGCTCCAGACGGTCGATTCCATCTACCGATTTCACCGTCCAACCGGGCAGCCGCTCGGCAAGTGACGCCATTTCGGCGGCCGTCAGGATGGGAATTGGTTGCCGGGTGATGGCGCGGAGTTGTTCGCGATTGCGGTCATCCGTCGAGGGCACGAGCATCCTTTCTCACTTGCGTGACGAGGGACTCAATCGCCGTGAGGTTGGCGAGGAGATGGCAACGGGCCGTTTGTTCGAGCCGGTCACCATGGGCCGTTTCGTCTGGAACCTCCGTTACCCAGTCAAGCAACGTCGTGGAGGGAAAGCGCACACCGAAATTACGATTGGCTGGATCAAATGGATGAGACCGCACGTAGCAGAGAAAACTCCCGTCATAACTGGCCGGGAATCGATCCGGTTCCCGATTCGCTCCCCAGCGCCGGTAGCGATCGCCAAGGGTTTCATTGATCTGCGCCAGATCGCGCTCGATCGCCAGGTTGCCGGCAATGGCGCCGCGCATCTCATCGGTCAATTGCGCGGCATCAGCGCTGTCGATGTGGTCAACGATGCCGTAGAGCAATGCCTGTGGTACCCAGTAGGAAACCGGGAAGCGCGGCGGCGACCCGAATCCCGAGAAGTGTTGACTCCATTCATGCGACGGCACTCCGTGGTTGTCAATCACCATATGTGGCCGCCATTTCTCCCATGACTCCCGGCGGACCCGAGCCTCACCGAATCGCGTTGTGAAATTGAATTCATGAAAGGCATATTCCAATCCGACCGCGTTATACCGGGCAGGGTGTTGCTTCCATAACGGATGAGAGGCCGAAAGAGTTCCATGGAACGCGACGCCATCGGGATTTTCGATTGGAATCACGACGATGGAGGACGTCTTCGAGCAGCGCCGGGTTGCGCTGGAGATGCTCGACCAGCGCAAATGCCGCAGTGGTGCTGGAAACCTCGTTGGCGTGATGACGCGCGGCGATCAGAATCGTTGGTTTTCGGGCCGAGAGTTTCACCGGCGACCAGCGCCCGGTGAGATGGCTGCTCGTCAGCGCGAAGGACCAGATCGGACGCCCTTCATATGACCGCCCCGATTGCCAGACGTGAACGCCGGGAAGCTTCCGAATCTTCGCCAGCAACGGCGGCACATCGTTGTTGAACAGGATCGTTCGCCATCCCGGCATTGCGCTCGCGGAAGGCTGATCCGCCAGGAGATCGCGCTCCCGGCGTGGAATTGGCAACGTGATCACCTCATCAGACCCGGCGAAACTGACGTTGAGCTTGACCGGATCGGCATCGCGCGATGGAGCGGCAGAGGCTGATGTGAGGAGACGAATAAGGCCAGCTTCATCGCCGGGCGATTCGCACGAAAGCTCGATCGCAACCGACGTCAGGCCCGCTTCCCCAACGACCAGTCGCGTCACCCGGTGCTGCGGGAGACCGATTTCCAGCAACGGCGCGATGAGCTGCACATCCTCATTGGCATTGGTGATATACGCGGCGTGAGTGCGTCGGGGGCGGAAAGAAATGGTTGCGCCTGGACCCTGGCCCGTGCGGATGTGGACAAATGGGCGGATCGCGCCGGGGCCATGGACATTGGGAACTCCCCGCGTCGCGGCAAAGGCGTTGAGCCAATCAAGCGTGCCGAAGTAGCAATCCTCGTGAAGTGCTTCCGCCGGGGAATCGAGTTCCTCCCGGATACCGAGCGGGCGATCCTGCTCGCTGATCCAGATATTGATATCCAGCGCTTCGAAAAAAGGTTGATCGTCCGAGGTCGGCTCCACCCCCCAGGCTGCCGCCATGGCGTCGCCAACATGCGGCAAGACGTCCGCCTGGAACCAGCGCCAGAATCGGAGAGGATCGGGTTCGATGATTCGCTCGAAACGAATCGTTCCACCAACAATCACACGCACCACCCCGGTGCTCGCGACGACCTGACCCGCGGCTGGATCGACCGAAACGTAGGGAATGGTGATCGATGCCGGAGCGAACGATGCTTCCCAGATGACCTGCTCGCCCGAGTATGCCCGGCAGACATATTCAGGCTGATCGATCGGTCCTTCCTCCAGCGAAACCGAATCTAGAGGGAGTCCGAGCGCTCCCGCCAGCAATTCATCGCCCGGATAGAGCTCCTGCAACCAGCGAATCCGAAGATCGAGATGCCCCTCGCCGGTAAATGGCGGATAGCTGATCGCCACCCGGTCGAGGTGATCGAGCGCCCGTAGGTTTGGAATGAGATCCTCCTCGATCCAGGAGAGCCCCGCTTTGTACGCCGAGCGCACGCGCACCTGTGCCCGTGGGAATCGCTGCCGGAGTTCCCGTTCGATCGTTTGCCGGATCGCCGGAGGCTCGCTGACAAGGATCAGCAACTCAGCCGCATCACTGGCGGCGTCGAGATATGGCGCGGCTTCGCCCTGCGCGACTGCAAGCGCCTCGTCCACTTCCCAGGGCGCATTCCATTCCACCGCGAACCCACCGGGCATGTCGCCCGGCGCGACAGTGATTCCGAGTGGCGCGAGCGCAGTGCTTGCCAGTTCAAGCTCGATGGGGTCAGAGGTCGTGAGCGTCAATTCGCTGCCAGGTCTCACTGCGTTGACGACCGAGGCGAGCAGCGCTGCGCGTTGTGCCGGCGTTTCGGCATAGGCGATTTCGCGCAGCAATGCCCCGATGCGATCCTGATATCCCGCGATCGATTCCGATGCGTCAAGACGCGGCCAGGTCGTCGCGAGCACGCGCACTGCCGCGAGCTTGCCGTCATTGCTGCCGGTAATCGTGACCCGGTCGCCGTCGAGCGAAACGATGCCCGTTCCTCCCGCTTTCCCGCTCAGATCGAGCAGCAGATCGCCGGGGTTCAATGCCGCGTCATCCTGGGCGAGCAGCGGCAGCGAAAGGCCGGTCGTTTCCAGACCAAGCCGGGCGGCGAGATCGACCAGGGCCAACCCCAGCTCAATCGGGGCAGGGATCGGGAAGGCGCAGGCGCAAGCGGCTGCCGTCCGGCCGGAGATCGCCGTCATCGTCGACCAGCGCGCCGTCAATGGTCCAGAAATCGCGGAGATCGCAGAGCGATGTTGATGAGGAAACATGCTGTCGATGTTGCTGTCGAATGGGAATCGCGAGATCAGCTGCCTGGTCCGGTGTCAGCACCATTGCGGCAGGTTCATTGGACGTGGTTGTGATCGATTCCGGCAGCGCGACGGCGAGACTGCCGAGATGCGCGGCGATATCGCACAGATCGCCCCAGAAGCGCGCCGGGAAAGCCGTTGCATCACCAGGGATGGAAAATCGAATGATGCAATCATCCGCCAGTCCGTCGCCGTCACGATCGCGCAACCATCCATCGGGTTCGGTGGTGAAGGGAGGATGAGTAAGGTCAGCGATCCGGGGAAAGATGTACGAGCGCTTCTCCATATTCGACATAGTGCCCATCCTGAACCAATACGCGGGTGATCGTTCCGGCCACCGGCGCGGTGACTTCGTGAAAGTTCTTCATCACTTCGATTAAGGCGACGAGGCTCCCGGCATCAACATGCTCGCCCTCGCTGACGAGCGGCGGATCATCAGGCGTGCGCCGCCGATAAAGCGTGCCGAGAACAGGAGCCGTGATCACGACATCGTTCGATGCCGCCTCGGATTGAGGAGACGTATCCCTCTTGGGAGTTTCCGCAACTACGCCTCGATCGAGCTCAAGCGAAATGCCCGCATCAGGGATTTCGAGCCGGAGATGGGTGATCGCCCGATCGCTCGGCCGCCTCGATCACCCGGATCAGCCCGTCTGGACTCCAAACATCGCGCAATCTCGCTGAATCCGGCATCTCGGTAACTCCTTGAACGACGTGCATCCTGGTCCGCGTGACGATGGCATCTTCACCGATCGAGTGGAGATAGGCGCGGGTCAACGCGCGGGCTTGCTCGACGCTTACCGTTTCAAAGTGAATCGCTCCACCCGATCGCTGCTGCCCCAGCAGATCGAGATCGGCCCCGATCGCCGTCGCGATCTTGATATATCCACCTACTGTTTGCCTCGCCGCCAGTAGCACGATCGGTTGGCCGTCTCCCGGCACCTGAATCGCGCCATGGGCGATTCCCTCCGAGATCAGATCGGCCCCATCCGTTTGCTCGATGGCGGGACCGCTCAGGCGCATGCCGGTCCGGTCTGCTTTCGACGTGACCGCGTAGGATTCGCTCAAGAAGGTGGCGATCCCGGCACTGGTGAACCGATCCTGCTGTGGACCCAATGAAACCCTAGCTGTTATTGCTTTTTCATATGCTGGATGGGGCATGGCAAGCGTTCGATTCAGGATTGAGTCGCAGTCAAGAAGAGGCTCGCCGATCGGTAGCCGATCCCCGGCGCGCAGCGCCCGTCCCTCGAATCCTCCAAACAGCCCGATCAGATCGGTTGAGCGGCTGCCGATGACCGATTTGACTGCGATGCCTCCTGCGATGCAGAGATAGTGGCGCGCGCCGCCATCACTGGGCGCAGGCGCAAAGGTGAGAAGACTCCCCGCCTGTACGCGCACCGGTTCCCACATCGGGAGCGAAGCACCGTCAAGCATCGGACCGAAATCTGAGCCGGTGAGCGCGATGATCGCGTCGCGTTCGAACAGGATTTCGGGTCCGATCAGCGTGCATTCGAGCGCGGCGGCTCCCGAATCATTGCCGAGCAGGCGGTTGCCGAGCACCAGCGCCTGCCGATCCAGGGCGCCCCCTGGCGAAACGCCAAACTGAGCCATGCCGCGACGGCCAAGATCCTGCACCGTTGTTAGCAAACCTGGTTTCTGGATGGTGAGCAGGCGTTCAGTTTCCATCAATGATCTCCACCTGCACAACTGGCTGGCCGATCTCAGCGAGATGATCGAGTTCCGCATAGATCGCAGCGTCAATCGGATTGAAACGAACGGCGTCGCCCGGGCGCAGCACAAACGGGTCATCGAGCCGGGGATCGAACAACCGGGCAGGCGTCTGCCCGAGCAACCACCAGCCGCCGGGAGTTGGCATCGGGTAGACACCTGTTTGTGCGCCGCCGATGGCGACGCTCCCGGCCGGAACCCGCACGCGTGGAGTAGAGCGCCTGGGGATGTTGAGCTCTCCAGCCAGCCCGAGGAGATAGGCCCATCCAGGTGAAAAGCCCATGCAAGCAACGAAATACTCCCCGCAGGCATGGAGCGCGGTCACCTCGCTTTCGGTGCGGTGCTTGAGCGCGGCCAGCTCCGCCAGATCGGGACCAAATGTGCCGCCGTAGCAAACGGGAATCGTCACGCGGCGGGCGGGTTGGATCGTTGCTTCGGAAAGCTCGGCTGCTTCCTCCTGGATCGCCGCTTCAATCGCGACGGGATCGGCGATCTGCAGATCGAACTGGATCAGGATCGTCGTGTAGGCGGGGACGATCTCGATCACGCCCGGCATAGAGCGATCGAGTAGCCGCTTTGCAAGCGTCGTGACGACCCCTGATCGTTCCCGGGAAATCGCCGGTTGATCGCCGATGCGAATCAGGAGGGTGCTATCGGCAAGGGGCGTGATCTCAATCGAGGTCGAGCTCATGCCATCCCCGGCGCGCGCACGACGATGCCGTCCCGGACGAATCGCTCCCGTAGCGCCGTGGCGATCGCGACGGCGGTAGGGGTATCGGAATGCACGCAGATCGAATCGGCTTCAAGCAGCAGATCGTCGCCGTCGATGGTGCGGATGCGCCCTTCGGTGATGAGACGGGACATCCGCTCAGCCGCCTCGGCGGGATCGGTCACCATCGCGCCCGGTTTGCTGCGGGCGACGAGCGTGGCATCCGGGTTGTAAGCGCGATCGGCGAACGCCTCGCGCACGATCGGCAAGCCCGCCTGCTCGGCGGCGATGATCATCGCCGATTGCGGCATAGCGTAGATCAACAAATTCGGATCGAATGCTTTCACGGCGGCGGCAATCGCCTCAGCGACTCCTACATCCTTCGCTGCGACATTGTTCAGCGCGCCGTGCGCTTTCACATGCTGCATCGCCACGCCATTGGCCCGGCAAAAAGCATCGAGCGCGCCCAATTGATAGAGCAGATCGGCGTAAATCTCGTCCGGCGTTGCGGCGATCACGCGCCGGCCAAATCCGACCAGATCGGGATAGCTCGGATGCGCCCCGATGCGGACCCCCTGGGCGCTGGCGGTTTTGACGGTGCGGTCGATCGTGCGGGGATCGCCGCCATGAAATCCGCAGGCGACATTCGCGCTGGAAATCAGCGGAAACAGCTGCTGATCCGCGCCAATCTGAAACGCGCCGTAACTTTCGCCAAGATCACTGTTGATATCGATCACACGTTCCGGCATCCGGCGCTCCTTGCCAGGTTCAGGTCGACGCAATGCGGAGATTGTCGCCCATGAACGGTATGCCGTCCCGAACCTGGATCAACACTGCTTTCCCTCAGCTATGATCGTGGAAGCAATTCATCTGATTGACGATGCTGGAATCAAGGAATAGATCGAATGCAACTTGTGCTCTTCACTGCGGATGATGTTCGGGAATCACTGAAGCGGGTGGTTGATCCGGAACTCGATGTCAATATCGTCGATCTGGGGCTCATCTACGCGATCGACGTGGCTCCCAACGCCGACGTGACCATCACGATGACGCTCACCTCAATGGGCTGCCCGCTCGGCCCGGTGATCGTCGAGGAAATCTCCACCGCCCTCAACGGCGTCTACGGCGTCCCCAACGTCGGCGCGATCGACGTCAACATCGTCTGGAGTCCACCCTGGTCCCCCGCCAGCATGACGGATGACGGGAAAGACGCGCTGGGGATTTGGTAGGAAGCCTCAACAAGATTCGAAGCATTCGTCCGGCGTTACGCCAACAACCAACTGCAAGAGACCAGTATGCGCTTCGTAGATCCAAATCTCGTCCGACGACCTCAGCAAGGTATCGTCGAATGTCGGCGCGGAAACCGTGGCACCACTCGAATGATGCGAATTGGACTTCGTCGAGATCAGTACGGCATAAACGACGTAATGATCGCCTGATCAACCTTCACGTAGCCAGGGCAACGTCCTTGAACACGGCAGGATAGGCCGCATGCCGATTCGCGGGTATTCGGAGAGTAATGCGAACACAGCTTCGAAACTCTCCAAATACTCGTCTTGATTTGTCTGTCCCCAGGTTTCGACCGGTAAATTGGAGAATTTGCTGGATGTCTGTCCTCAGCTTGCATCGGTAAAGCTGATCTTAGGGTTTGACAGCATTTTTGACCGGCAGCCCTAATCGCCTTCGTTCATTCGCCTCACGCTGTAGCCGCTTCATGAAGTGCGGACGTTGTCAATCGAGCGCTGAACTTCGCGTTCTTGATAGGCATCGGGCATCGTCACCGGGCTGGCCGTCAAGTGTGACGCTTTGACTCGGGAAATCGGGATGACCGTATACCTGATGATCGCCCTTGCCGCGCCCTTTTCTGCATTCGGAATATGCCCTGCGTCAATGCAGCATCTTTCCTCGAGTTGGCGGATCTTGCACGGCATCATGGTCTGCCTCCACCGCAAGCTACAAAGCCCGCTTGTCATTGTCAAGCATTGGCGAGTTTCGAAGAAATACGATCCGGACTACACAATGCAAGATCAGTCTGCGACCACCGCCGAGCGCAGTGGCGCGATCACCGCGATGGCGCGTTCGATTTCTTCAGGGGTGTTGTAGATGTGGAGACCGAGGCGGACGTTGCCGCCGCGGGAGGCGCACCGGATGCCGGCCTGGGTGAGCACGCGCTCGGCTTCGTCGGCATCAGGCGCGCGGAACGACACGATCGAGCTGGATGGCGGGGCCAATCCCAGTCCTTCGGCCAGCCGCTTCGACAGATCGAGCACCTTGGCCAGTTCGCCCGCTTCCTGCCACTCCACCAGCAACTCAAGCGATTGCCGCGCTCCCACCCAGGAGTGCCAGGCGAGCGACACATCGTAGCGCGAGGCATCTTCCGCCAGATTCATCGGGGTGCCGTAGTGACTCTGGTAAGAAGGACGCGCGCTGCGCCAGTTGGCGTTGTAGGGAAGCGTTTCCGCCATCCGGCGCGGGTGAATCACGAAAAACGCCGTGCCGCGCGGGCAGAGCAGATGCTTGTACCCATGGCAGGCCATGTAATCAATGTCGTCGAGATAGTCCTTCACCGAAACGAAGGGAAATGCCTGGGTTCCGTCGATGAAAATCTGCGCGCCGACAGCTTTCGCGGCGGCGACGATCGCGCTGAGATCGGCGGTTTCGCCCGATTGTGACCGGGTCAAGCTGAACGCGACCAGATCGGTGTCGTCGCTGATCGAATCGGCCAACTGATCGAAGGGAACCTCTTCAACCGTGACGCGCCCCGCTTGCTGCGCGACCAGGAACGGGAACCCATTCGAGGTGAACTCTTCAGTCGGAATCAGCACCTTCGAGCCGGGGGGCAATGATGCGGCGACCGTGCCGGCGGCCACGGAAACGGTCGGGATCACCCCGACCCAGGACTCCGGTGCGCCGATCAATCGGGCGAAGAGCGAGCGGGCGACATCCGCCTCGCGGTCCCATTCCTCGATCCAGTCAGCTGTTCCAGCCTGCCAGCGGCTCAGCGCCCGTTGCAACGCGGCAATGGTTTTGTTCGGGGGAAGACCATAGGTGGGGGCATCGAAATAGATGATGCTGGGATCGGGCGAGAATTGAGCGCGAATGGCCGGCGTGGTCATGATGTTCTCCTGAATGTACGCAGAAGTGAGTGAACTCCTGGCTGGCATTGTCCCCGAGAACGCGGAATCGCGCCTACGGACTCCCTGGACTTGCAAATTAGCCGGAACTAAAGTTGTATTTTGTTGACCGGAATGATTCATGGCCGGAGCGAAGCAAGCGAATCGAAATCGGGAGTACATGGGATGGATCGAGAAGGCGGCAACGGTACGAGCGCGACCACGGAGCGAACCGTCGCCTCTGCCGTTGAAGTGCTGGAAGGGCGCAGCGACAAAGGACTCTGGTCGCGCCTACTCCCGTTTCTCGGTCCCGCCTTTATCGCCGCCATTGCCTACGTCGATCCCGGCAACTTCGCCACGAACATCACCGCCGGCGCGAAATATGGCTACCTGCTCATCTGGGTCATCGTCGTCTCGAATCTGATGGCGATGCTGATCCAGATTCTCTCCGCCAAGCTCGGCATCGCCACCGGCAAAAACCTCGCTGAGGTGTGCCGGGACCGGTTTTCCCGGCGCAAAGTTCTCGGCATGTGGGGTGTCGCTGAACTGGTGGCGATGGCGACCGATCTCGCCGAATTTCTCGGCGCGGCGCTCGGCTTCAATCTCTTGCTCGGGATTCCGCTTTTTCCGGCAGCGATTCTGACCGCGATCTCAACGTTCCTGATTCTCGGATTGCAGAAATATGGGTTCCGCCCGCTCGAAGCCGTGATCTCGGTGATGGTTGGCGTTATCGCGCTCTGCTACATCATCGAGCTTTTTATCGGCAGTCCAGATTGGGCAGCGGTCGGCACGAATCTGGTCAATCCACGCTTTGACGGCGCCGAAAGCGTGCTGCTGGCGACCGGTATTCTCGGTGCGACGGTGATGCCGCACGTGATCTATCTCCACTCGGCCCTGACGCAGAACCGGATCGTCACCAGAGAACCGGCGCTCCTGAAACGGCTGGTGCGCTTCGAGATCATCGATGTCGTCATCGCGATGGGGATTGCCGGTTTCGTCAACGCCGCGATGTTGATCATGGCCGCATCGACGTTTCATGTGCAGGGGCTTTCCGACATTGCGTCGATCGAAGAAGCGCACCTGACGCTCGAACCGCTGCTCGGTTCAGCTGCGAGCACCGTATTCGCGATTTCACTGCTCGTTTCCGGATTGTCGTCGTCGACCGTCGGCACCCTCGCCGGTCAAACGATCATGCAGGGGTTTCTCAACCGGACCATTCCGCTCTGGGTGCGGCGAGGCGTGACGATGGTCCCCGCGTTAGTGGTGATCGCGATGGGACTCAATCCCACCCGCACCCTCGTGATCAGCCAGGTGGTACTCTCGTTCGGTATTCCATTCGCCTTGATCCCGCTGGTGATCTTCACCCGCAATCGCGATCTGATGGGCGTTCTCGTCAATCATCGCGTCACGACGGTGGTCGTGAGCGGCATCGCGACTGTCATCGTCGGATTGAATGCCTTTCTCGTGTACGAGACGCTATTCAATTAGCGATCGGAGCGCCTGGAATGACCGCATCGTTCAACATGCTGACGATCAAAACCATTCTGTTGCCGCTCGATGGCTCGAAGCGGTCGGAACGCGCGCTGCCTGTGGTGAGTAAGCTCGCCGCCGCGACCGGCGCGAAGGTGCTGTTGCTCCACATCGTCGAGCGACATCCTCCCAGCACGGTGCATGGGGAAACCCATCTCGCCTCCGTGGCCGACGCCACCCTCTATCTCGAGGGCATCGCTGGTCGTTTGCAGGGCGACGGTGTGCTCGCCGAGCTGCATGTCCATGACGAGCCGGAACAGGACATCACGAAGAGCATCGCGAGTCATGCGGCCGAACTTGATACGGATATCGTCGTGCTCGTTGCGCATGGCACGGGCGGCTGGCACAATCTTCTTTTTGGGCGAGTCGCGCAGCAGGTCGCATTGCGCGGGAGCCGACCGGCGCTCGTTCTGCAGGATCGTCAGGACGGCACAATTGCGCCATTTCCCCCGAAGGTGATCGCCCTGCCGCTCGATGGTCCCATGCACATTGAGGGCGAAGCGGTGATTCCAGCCGCAGCGGCGATCGCGACGGCGATTGGCGCGACACTCCGCCTGATCACGGTCATTTCCGGGATAGAATTCAGCAGCCAGCGCGGTCCTGTTTCGACGCTCCTGCCGAGCGCCACCCGGGCGCTTTCGGACATCGAGGAAGCGGCGGCGGTCGATTATCTGGATGGCTGGATCACGAAACTGCGCGGGGCAGGCGTCGAAAGCAGCGCCGTCGTCGCGCATGGCGAACCGGCGGAGAAAACGATCCACGAAGCCGGGCGCAGCGGCGCTGATCTGCTCGCGATCGTCACCCACCCGCGATCTCCGCTGAGCGGGATGCTCAGCGGCAGTGTCGGCGCCCGGGCGCTGACCCGTTTCCAGGGTTCGTTGCTGATCGTCCGCTCCCCGGATGAAGATCAGCCGCACCCGGGGCACTAGCACGGATCGCGAATATGGACCCGGCACCGAAGTGGGGTTTCAACCCCGGGAAACGGGACGCCGCAGCTTTGCCACCTCGATGCGAACGGGTGACAATAGGGCATGAATGTTCAGGAACAGTTGCGCGAACTGATCGATCGGCAACACGAACATCTTCGCGCGGAGGTTCCCTCCGATCGCCGAGGAGCAATCCTCGCGCTTCTAGGCATCCAGAGCCAGTTGCCGCGAACATCCGGCATCGAGCCGTCCCCCGATATCATCACCGGTCATCGCCTCACCAATCTGGGCGGAAACAAGGCGGTTCAGCTCGTTCTGGAAGCCAATGGCGACGTGATAGCGTCCGAGCAGGGGCTGGAAACCTGGGCTGAGCGCTTTCTTCAGGAATGTGGCTGGCTGGCCGAGGCTGAGCTGGTGCTGGCGCATTGCGAAACCGGATTCATGCGGCTAGTTGAGACGACTCCTGACCGTTTCGATGCCTGGATCGCCACGAAGCGCGAGCCAACGAGCTGGCGGGAGCGCGCCGATTTCGATTGGTGGGCACGATGGCTTGCCCGGCGTCATCAGCCCGAACTGGAGGCAGCGAGCTGCGATCGCGACTACTGCCGATTCGCCGAAATTCAGCTGGAAATGATGGGATATCAAGTTGGCTATCCGCTCGATGCCACGATCGGCGGCTGCACCGTTCAGCTCTATCGTGATGTCCTGAAATGGCTCATCGCCCATGCGCTCCAGGCTCATGATCGTGGGGAAGAAGCGACGCCGCGATCCGAGCATGCCTTGATCGAGGCGCTTGCGTCCGCGCTCGCTGCCGATCCGGAGATGGTTGGCCAGGCGGTCTCAGGTTTCACGCTGGACCGAGAGAGTGCGGCCTATCATGCCGCTGTGCCCGGCATCGCCGCCGCGCCGCTCATTCGAGTTGACGCAGATCAGCTCGTCTGGTCGCTCCATGGATTGACGACCGAGCCGCTGCTCTTCCTCACCCGCGAGCTCAGGCGGCGTGACGCGCAGGAGTATCACAACGCCGGATATCTCCGCGAGATCGTGTTCCGCGAGGATCTTTACGGGCTCTTCCCGGACAAGCGGTTCGTGACCAGCGCGGGCAGGATGAAGCTCCGCCGCACCGATGGCGATGTTCGCACCGACATCGACGCCGTCATCTTCGATCGCAAGACCGGCACGCTCGGCATCTTCGAGCTGAAATCGCAGGACCCGTTCGCCCGGTCAACCGCCGAGCTCGCCCGCCAGCGCGACAATGTCCTCTATGCCAACCGGCAGATTTCCGGCACGCTCGACTGGCTGAAGCGGCACGGCGGCGATGACCTGCTCAATCGCGTCGATGCGCGCACCGCGAAAACGTTCCGGGTGCAGAAGGTCTATCCCTTCGTGCTTGGCCGCTACCTGGCGCACTTCAGCGACGGCGCAACGCCCGACCGCCGCGCCGCCTGGAGCACCTGGCCGCAGCTGCTCCGGCTGCTCGATGGCCAGCCGGTTCGCGCCACCGACGCCAACCCGATCGCCTCGCTCTTCACCCGCCTGGCGCACGACGATCCCTCGATCCAACTCCCTGACAACGAGCGTCCGCGCGAGATCGCCATCGGCGCCGCGCGCCTGACCATCTACCCGTCTTACGCCGCCTTTCGGAGCAACAGCCATCCGGACGGTATGGCGTAGAGAATCGCCAGGATGGTCATGACGATCAGTGCCGCTGTTGGGGAGATGAACGCCACGAGGAAGGCGATGAGGTAACTCGGCGGCCCGAGACTGAACACCCGGTTGATCGCGGCGATCGCGGCCGGATCGGCGGCTTCATCGATCAACCCGGCACGTTGCGGATAGCGCCAGATCAGGTTGTAGAAAATCGCCGTCATCAGGAACCAGCCGGTATAGACGATCGTCGCGGTCCCTTCTCCCTCATGCCCGATGTACTCCGCGACCAGACCGGTGGGGAAAGGAAGAAACGAGACGCAGAGCAGAAAGAAGACATTGATGATGAGGAACGTGTGGTTGGTGCGGGCGATGTACTGGAAAATCTGATGATGATTCACCCACATGATCCCCAGCACGATGAAGCTCAAGGCATAACCAAAATAGTTCGGCCAGATATCGCCCAGCGCGTGCCAGAGCGCCTGGTTTGATTCGTTCACCTCACTCGACGGCACTTTGATATCGAGCACGAGCAGGGTGATCGCGATCGCAATGATCGCGTCGGTAAACGCCTCCAGCCGATCGGTGTCACGTCCGCTATTTCCGCGAAGCATCTTCATTGGGCAGCGCTCCTCATCGATTGGGCAACAGCAGTGTTGGCGTGCATCGACTGCCCTCACCCCCAACCCCTCTCCCGCGCCGGGAGAGGGGAGCCCTTAGCAAACGTCGTACCGTCGCCCGAAGCGGGAGAGGGTGGCGCTTTAGCGCCGGGTGAGGGCCTACATGCATCGAGCATAGGGACTCGCCGTCGCAGGGGAACCCACCAAACGGGTAGGGTGGTGACTGCCGGATCAGGCGGACAGCACCCGGCGCAGGCGCTGCAATCCGTCGCGCATCGCCGCGTCATCGAGCGAGGCATAGCCGATCATGAAGCTCGGCAGATCCGGCGGTTGCTCGTAGCACCCGTGCGCGGAATCGAGGTGGACGCCGACGCTCGCCGCTTTCGCTGCGATCTCATCAGCGGTGAAGGGGAGATCGAAGCCGACGAGCAGATGGAGTCCGGCTGCTGAGATCGAGCGGTCGAACTGCGCGATTGAACCAAGCTCCCCATCGAGCGCGCTGATCAGATCGCGCCGTCGTTCGGCGTAGAGTTTGCGCACCCGATTGAGATGCCGCTCGAAATGCCCCTCGGCGATGAACGCCGCCAGTGTCGCCTGCTCGAGGTGCGGCGCGTTGCGATTGGAGACCTCCTTGCCCATCAGCACCCGGTCGATCATATCGGGCGGGACGACCAGATATCCCAGGCGCAATGAGGGATAGAGTACTTTCGACATCGTGCCGATGTAGATCACTGAACCCGGCTCCGAGCCGTTTGCATCGAGTCCGGCCATGGCAGGGATGGGACGCGAGCCGTAGCGGAACTCGCTGTTGTAATCATCTTCCAGGATCAGCGCGCCGCGTTCTCTCGCCCATTCGAGCAGCGCCAGACGCCGGTTGAGCGACAGCACCGCACCGGTCGGATAGTGATGCGAGGGAGTGACGTAGACGAGCTTCGCGTTGGCGGCGCGCTCATTCAGCAGATCGACCCGCAGCCCGTCATGATCGACCGGCACGCGCTTGAGTTCGGCCCCCGCCGTGGCGAATGTGCGCCGCGAACGAGGGTAGCCCGGTTCCTCAACGGCAGCGACATCGCCCCGGTCGAGCCAGATTCTGGTCATCAGATCGACCGCTTCCTGGCAACCGCTGGTGATGATGACCTGCTCCGGGCTGCAGGGGATCGAGCGGGAGCGGTTCAGGTATCCCGCCAGCGCGACGCGCAGCTCCTCCCATCCGGCAGGATGCCCGTAGTAGCGGCTGGCGAGATCGACGTTTTTGCCTTCCCGAATCAGCAATCGCCGCCAGACCGCGTGCGGAAAGTGGGAGAGATCGGGCAATGCGTGCCGGAAATCGATCTCTTGCTGGGGAGCCGGACCAGATAGCTCGCCGATCGATTGGGCGCGGTCGCTCCAGGTTGACCAGGCCCGCGCCGGAGCCGGCAGCAGTTGGGTTTCCAGCGGCGGGTGTTGATCGATTGGCGCTGTTGCCACCGATGGCGCGACGAAGGTGCCGGAACCGTGGCGCCCGGCGACATATCCCTCGCTCAGCAGGCGGTTGTAGGCGTCGGTGACGGTGAACCGGGAAACGCCGAGATTCGTTGCAAGCACGCGCGACGATGGCAGACGAGCGCCGGTGGAGAGCTCGCCGTCGAGAATGGCGTGGCGCAACCCATCGTAAATCTGATCGCGCAGCGGACGGCTGCTTTCACTGTTGAGATGAATCAGAAAATCCACGACCAATCCTCCTGAGCACCATCGCCGAGTGGTATGGCAGTATGGTCATAAAGTGGATATGGTGCAAGTCCACTTGCTCCGATATGCTGGATCACGATGCAGCAGCGTTCGCTGTGTCACGAGGGACGGAAACCCCTGGCGGTGACGACGACGCGTCTCCGGACGCCTGGCGCGATGGGGCGGCAACGAAGCCGGATCCAGAGGTGCTTTGTCGAGCGAGCCCGGGGTTTCAACCTTCACCACCGGGATAGTTGATTAATTGGGAGTCGTCCATGATGGCTGATCCGCAATCGGCATACACACCGACCAAACGCACGATCCCTGCTCGTAAACCCGAGCGGCTGAGCTACGACGTTGCGGCCGTCAACGCGGTGCTCGATGAAGCGCTGGTCTGTCACGTTGGTTATCAGGTGGATGGCATCCCGGCGATGATCCCCACGCTTCATGCTCGCATCGGGGACCAGCTCTATATCCATGGCTCTACCGGTTCACGCTTGATGCGAGCCGCCGGTGAAAACGGCATTCCTCTCTGCATCTGCGTGACGATCGCCGATGGGCTGGTCATGGCACGGAGCTGGTTCAACCACTCCGTCAACTTTCGCAGCGTCATCATTCATGGCGACGCGGTCGTCGTCACCGATAAAGATGAAAAGTGGGACGCGATGGTGGCGCTGATGGAGCATGTGGCCCAGGGGCGAGCCGAAGGAAGCCGCAGCGCCAACAAGCGCGAGTTCGCCGCCACGGCGATGCTGAGAATTCCGCTCGTCGAGGTCTCGCTGAAAATGCGCAGCGGACCTCCGGGCGATGACGAAGAAGATCTCGAACTGCCGCACTGGGCGGGCGTGCTGCCGATGGAGACCGTCTTCGGCGATCCGATCTCGGCCTGCGACGCGCCGGTACCGGCCTACATCGCCGAGCACCAGCGCAGCAAACGCCTTTCCGAGGTGGGGGATTAGTGGGACCGACGGCCCTCACCCCCAGCCCGTTTCCCGCTTCAGGAGAGGGATGCCCATAGCGAACGTCGTGCCCTCGCCCGAGGCGGGAGAGGGTGGCGCGTAAGCCCCGGGGTGAGGGGCGTCGTTGGGTGCGATCAAAAAGGATATAGCCATGATGCAGGCATTTGCGATCGAAGAACTGATCGCCGAAAACGTGGGCTCGGACAAGCGTTATACCGAATTCCTGCGGGTTCCCGCCATGAGCGCGGGCATCTATGTGCTTCCGGCGCAAAGCACCGATCTGCAAAAACCGCATAACCAGGACGAGGTCTACTACGTCGTGCGCGGCCGGGCGAAGTTCAAGAGCGGCGAAACGGAAACGATTGCCGTTCCCGGCAGCCTGCTCTACGTTCCCGCGCATGAGGACCATCGCTTTTTCGACATCGAAGAAGAAATCGTGCTGATCGTGCTGTTCGCTCCTGAAGAGGGATAGCGATGGCTGATCTCGCTCCGTTGCTCGTGACCGGGCTCACGCTCGGACTCGCCTATAGTGCCGTGCCGGGCGCGGTGAATACGGAGTCGCTTCGTCGCGGATTGGCGGGCGGATTCCGGCCCGCCTGGTTGATCCAGACCGGCGCGTTGATGGGCGATTTCCTCTGGGCGGTGGTTGGATTGACCGGAGCCGCCGTGCTGATCCAACGCGACGCCATCTCCACCCTGCTCGGACTCGTTGGGGCGGGGTTTCTCTTTGCGCTGGCGCGATCGGCCTTTCGTGGCGCGCTCGCCGGTCCTGCGCAAACGCAATCGACGGTCAGGCGAGAGCGAAGCGGTCTGATGATCGGCATCACCTTCTCGCTCGCGAATCCCGCCGGACTTGCTTTCTGGACCGGACTCGGCGGCGGCGTCATGGCCAGCGAAGGCGATCTGGCGACCACCGATCTCGTCTGGCTGCTCGCCGCCTTCATGCTCGGCTCGCTGATCTGGGGCTGCGGCATGTCGGCGCTCGTCACCTGGGGCCGCCGCTACGCCAGCGGCAACCTCTTCCGCTGGATCGACGCCCTCTGCGCCACCGCCCTGACCTACTTCGGAGTGCGGTTGCTCTGGTCAAGCCTGAAACGCGGGAGCCGGTGGATCGCGCCTGTAGTTCGGGCGTTTGGGTGATGATGAACTGGCGGTTCGATATAGAAATCCATTCTCCCGAACCAGTAGACCCGGCACGATAAGTACCGGGCTCGCCGGACCAAGTCCTTCCAGGGCTGGTGGTGATGAACACACGATTTGATACGATACCCGTTTCCCCGAAGCTAGTGCTGGAGGGACTTCGTCGTGCTTAGCCCGGTACTCGAAGTGCCGGGGCTCCGCGACAAACAGAGCACGATATCAACGACAACAAAAAACGCTCCGCAGGTTCAAATCTGCGGAGCGTTTTTATGTGCGGTGAACGTCTATCGCTTCCGTTCGCGGTAGCCTGCCGCGTCGGCGGCGGCGTCGGAGGCGAAGCAGATTTCGGGGATGGTGGCGTCGTAGGAAGATTCACCCGGGCGGTGGTAGATGCGCGATGAGGCGTTGCCTTTGATCGGGTAATCCTCCGGGCATTCGTGCGTCACTTCAGACGGATAGACGAAGCCTTTGCCAGAGGACAGCGCATCGGAGGGTGCTTCAGCGGCAATCCCCATCTCACCTGATGAATCGATCGCGTCACTCTCATCATCAAGATCGATCTCGTCCAGCAAGACCTCGCCCGTGTCAGCGTCTGTCAGGATCGTTTCAGTTGAGATGTCGTCGCTGAGCACTTCGCCGGTTTCGGTATCGGTGGTGATTGTTTCAGTGACGATTTCTTCAGCGATAATACCGGTTTCGGGATCGGCGATGATGGTGTCTTCGACGATATTTTCGACCGTCTGACCGCTTTCCACATCTTCATCAATCGTGTCGACCAGCACATCATCGATTTCTATTCCAGTTTCTTCATCGGTGATGCCTGTTATTTCAACCGACGTTTCTCCACTGCGGATACCGGCTGCGGTGGCCAGGCTCGCTTTTTCCTGCTCGGTCAGCGGGGTGCTCTCTTCCGGTCCCATCGCGGCCGACGGATTCGGCGGCGGGGTCGAAGGCAGCCGATAATCGGTCGCCGGCGCGGGAGCGAGCACTTTCTTCTTAAAGACAGCACTTGCGGCAAGCCCGGCCAGGGCGGCAATGATTAATTTGAGGAGTAACCCTTTTCCTGATGATTTTCCACGGCGTGACATAGACAACTCCCTCCAGTTGGGATCCCCACGGCTGCAATCCGCCGTTTTCCCCCGGAATTCCGGATGCTGTGTCTATAGTGCGGGTCAAATCGCTCCGCGACAACCAGCACGAACGTGCTTTCTCCCGGAATTGCTAACGCATGGTCTCCCCGAGCAGGGTTGAAAGCAGCCAGACGGCGGTTTCGACGCTGCGACCACTTCGATCGAGCAGCGGATTCAGCTCCACCCAATCGACCGAGCAGATCGGCCCGTCCCACGAGCGCAACCGCCGCAGCACGCTCGATGCTTCCCGGAAGGTGAGCCCTCCGCAGACCGTCGTTCCCGTTCCGGGCATGTCGACGGGGTCGAGCACATCGACGTCAAAGGACGCGTGCACCGCGTCAACATCCTGGCGGCCGAGGTGATCGAGCGCGGCATCGAGTCCGGCCAGCAAGCCAAGATCGAACCACTCTTCCATCGTCAGCATCCAGATGCCGAGATCGGCGATCAGGCGGCGCTCGCCGGGATCGATATCGCGAATGCCGAGCAGGCAGATTCGCTCCGGCGCGATGCCGTTGCCGAGTTTCGCCAGCGAATCGAGATCGGGTGAGGCGATGCCGAGCGCAGCGGCCAACGCCATGCCATGAATATGCCCGCTGGGGGTGGTGACCGGCGTATTGAGATCGGGATGGGCGTCGAACCAGAGCAATCCGAGCCGCTTGCTGGCGCGGCTCGCCCCGGCGATCGAGCCGGTTGCCACCGCATGATCGCCGCCGAGCACGAGCGCGAGCTGACCGGCGTCGATCGCCGCCGAAGTGGCATCAGCGATCTGCCGGCATGATTCATGAACATCGGGCAAAAAGCCGAGTCGCCGCTGGTTGAGCTTGCTCTCGATATGGTCTGTTTCAGGCAGCGACAACGCGATCTCCGGTTGCAGCCGCGCCAGCTGACCGGTCATTTGCTGGCGTTGCCAGCGGCTCCGCAAGCCTTTGGCGATGACGCCCGCGCCGAGATCGGGGCCGCGCCGCTCGGCGCCAAGCCAGAGCGGAGCGACGATCGGCTGGATTTCCGCGCCGCGCAAGCGACTGGCATCAGGAGACGAAACCGGCTGGGCAAGATCCGCCAATACGTCAGGCATGGGTACGCCTCCTCCACGGTCAACCCGCGAGGGCCGACCTACATTTCTTCTGGTGCTTCGATGCCGAGCAAAGCTAACCCATTTGCGAGCGCCTGCCGAGTCGCCGCGACCAACGCGATCCGGGCTGTGCGGGTCGGCTCAGCCGATGGCAGCACCGGACAGGCGTGGTAGAAGTCGTTGAAGGTTTTGGCGAGCTCGAAGACATACGACGCGATCAAGAGCGGCCGGTACTCCGCCGCTGAGCGGTCGATCTCCACCGGCAGCGACGCGATTTCCTGCAGCAGCGACAGCTCTTGCGGCTTGATGTCGCCGAAATCGATCGTGCTGGCAGCGGCGGCAATCTGCTCGGCGTTCATGCCGCTGTTTTCGAGAATGCGGCAGGCGCGCGCGTGCGCATATTGAATGTAGGGCGCGGCGTGACCGTCGAACGAGAGCGCTTCGTCGATATCGAAAATGACGATCTTGTTGTTGTCGCGGGCGAGCATGGCGAATTTCAACGAGCCGAGCGCCACCTGGCGAGCGACCTCCGCCTTTTTCTCGTCCGCCATCTCCCAGTTCTTTTCGTCGATGATTTCCCGGGCGCGGGCGAGCACCTGATCGCGGATATCCTCGTAGATCGGCACATTGCCCTTGCGCGAGGAGATGACGCCGTCCGGCAGGGCGACGATCTCGTATCCGAGATGATGCGCCTGCTTCGCCTGCTCGAATCCCCAGATTTCCAGCACTTTGAAGATCTGATCGAAATAGAGCGACTGGCGGGAATCAACCACCCAGATCGCCCGGTCGATGCCATAATCTTCGAACTTCCGCTTGGTCAGCGCGAGGTCCTTGGTTGAATAGAGCGTCGTGCCGTCTGAGCGGAGAATCGGAATCGTTCGGTAGGTTTCCTGGGTAAGCCCGAGCTTCTCATCGATCTTGACGACCGGCAGACCATCGCTGTACTCGGCGATGCCTTTGTCGAGCAGCTCCTGGACGATCGCGCGCCCTTCTTCTTCGACCTGGCTTTCAAAGAACCAGACATCGAAGTGGGCGCCCATTTCCGCGAAGATCCGCTCGAAATCGACCAGCGACCAGCCACGGGTGGTTTCCCAGAGGGCAACGAATTGCGGATCGCGATCTTCCCAGCGCTGGAAGGTCGCCTTGACGTCGTTTTGCCAGGTCTCCGATGGAACCCACCAATCGATGTGCGGACTGAGCTCGTCCCAGCGGGCGAGGCGCTCCTCAGGGGTGGTGGTTGGTTCCGGCAGCCCCTCGACCGGCACGAATGGTTTCGGATTCACGACGGCGTCGCGGAGGAAGTCGCCGACGATCGGCAAGAACTTGGTGATCACATCCTGCTCGCGCAGCATCTCGGGCTTGATCTCCTGATGGTGGGTGAGCCGGCCCAGGAGATAGGCGATATCCTCGCCCTCGGTGTTTTTGCGCCAGAGATATTTGAGCAGGCGGTCGATCGCCGCCACAAACGCGTGGTCGTCGGTCGAAACGAGCACCAGGAAGTCGATCACCTGCTTCCGGTAACTCAGCCGGGCGTCCGCTTCAGCGTAGATCTCGCCGAGCCAGCGGCCGCGCATGAGCGGATCGGCGGGTTCCTGACCGAGATGGAAATTCTCGTAGCACCAGAGGCACTTGATCACGTGCATGCCGATGTCGCCGGGGTAGGTCGCCTGCAGCACGGGGTATCCCGCCGCGCTGAGGATGTTGCTGACGGCGACGCCGAGCACCGTGTTGCGCAGGTGCCCGATGTGGAAGGTCTTGTGGGTGTTCGGTTGGGAATGCTCCACCATCACCCGTTCAGCGCGCGCCGCGCCGCGTCCGTAGCTGTCGCCCTGGGCGAGCACTTCGGTCAGGAGGCGGGAAGCGACATTGTTCGCATCGAACGTGATGTTGATGTAGCCGTTGACGGCTTCCACCTTGTTAAAACCGCCCTCGGTTACGATCCGGGCTGCTACAGCTTCGGACAGCGCGACCGCGCGCTCCCGCGATTGACCGGCGGCTTGCTTCTTCGCCTCTTTTTTCGATAGCCCGGCGAGCTCGCCCGACGCTTCGAGATCGCGAAGCACCAGATCGCTGGCCAGCCCCATGCAGACCGATGACGCGACTCCCCACACCCCTTCAAATGGAAGCGGGCGAAGATCGTTGACCGGCGCGACGATCCCTTCGGCGGCGAGCGCTCGCTCGATCGCATCCTTGGCGCGGAGCGTCTCGATCGCCATGATGCCGCTCGGGGGAGCGCTGGGGGCGGTCGATTGCGGTTGCTCAGTCGTGCTGCTCATGGGTGAATAAATCCCCTGTTTCGCGGGCTAGTGGGCCAAAGATAGGCGCGGGAAGGCACAAAAATGCGCCGCTTTCAGTGGCGGCGCGCTTCCCCAGAACTCAAATGGGCCAGCTTGACTCGCCTCGCTGGCATCCGATCGTTCACCGAATCCAGGTGCGTGACCCAGACGTCACAACTGGGGCGCAAGCACCCGCCTCGAATTGCCAAAAGTATAGCATGGCAGGGAGGTCCGTCCCTGCGGAATCGTGCCTGCGCGTCACGGTGAACGCGGCATGCGGCGCCGGTCCAGGCGGATATGCGCGCACACGTGCGAATCGTCGCAAATGGCTGGCACTGATGCCCGTCTCATCCAAGAAATCTCTTGACCGACTCCGCGGGCAAACAGGCTAATATGCAGGAGCAACGAGCCGGCTGCGCGATTGTTCGGGCGGCGACATATACTATTCAAAATCGGCTCGACCAGCCTGGTCCCGGCGGCGCCTTGTTCGCTCGGGATGCGTGCATCGTCTGCGGGGATGTACGCCTATCGGCCAACGTGAGGAGTGGCCGGTAGCTTCATTGCTCAGGTGGGTATTGCCCGTCTGGTCAAAGACTGGTCTCGTGCGGTTCGACAAGGGGAGCAGAATTTCGGTGCGGGGAGGCAAGATGGACCGACGAGGCCCGTCCAGGGGCCGGAAATCGTTTACGCGACGTCTCGCGACGCTTGGCCCAATGGCCATCGTGGCGTTGTTTGCGTTAGCGGCATGTGGGGATGAAAAGTCTCCGTATTCAACGCTGAGTCCGCGCTCATCGATTGCCGAAGACATCCAGGGCATTTACAAGCTGATTTTCTGGCTTGCGCTCGTTGTCTTCGTGGGTGTGCAGTTCGCCATCGTGTACACGGTCATGCGCTATCGCCGCCGTCGTGACGATGAAGTGCGGCCGCCACAAATCCATGGCAGCAAAACACTTGAAATCCTCTGGACGATTATTCCAGCGGTCGTTTTGCTCGTCATCTTTATCCCAACCGTTCGACTGATGTATGACCATGCCAGCTATTCGGAAAATGGGGATTACGTCATCGAAGTCTACGGTCGGCAATGGTGGTGGGAAGTCCACTACAAGGAGCCGAACGAGGTCGCGACGGTTGTCACCGCGAACGAAATTCGCGTTCCAATTGGTAAAAAGGTTCAGATCAAGCTCTATTCGAATAACGTCATTCACTCCTTCTATGTCCCGCAGCTGTCGGGCAAGATAGATGTGATGCCAGGGCATATCAACGAACTCGCGTTTCAGGCGGATAATGTCGGAACCTATTTCGGTGAATGCGCGGAGTTCTGCGGCGACTCGCATGCCTGGATGCGATTCCAGGTGATCGTGGAACCGCAAGATCAATTCGATTCGTGGGTTGCGGCCTATAACCAGGGGCCGACCGGCGCGGCTGCGCAATACGGAACGACCCCGGATGGCGTCACTTCGATCAATCCGAACTTCGCCGCCTTCTGCATGTTCTGCCACAGCATCGCCGGCACGAACGCGACGATCGCGCCGAGCGGTTTGGATGAAAGCCCTGGCACGGAGGATGAGCCCGGAACCGCGAAAACGGCCGGACCGAATCTGAGTCTCTTCGGGTGTCGCTCCACAATCGGCGCCGGCATCATGGCCAACACGCCGGAGAATCTCGCGGCCTGGCTCCACGATCCATCAGGCATCAAGGAAGGCGCCTATATGGGTCTTCTGATCGGACCTGAAGGAACGACCCAGCTGAAGGATGAACAGGTCGCCGATCTTGTCGGCTATCTCGAATCGTTGGTACCGGAAGGTGGATGCCCGGTGCTGCCGGAAGGCAGTGAGAACGCCGATGTCGCAACGTCGCTCGGCGGCTCCTAGGTGACGATGATGATGGAAGAGCAGTACATGTCCCAGGAGTGCGGGCGGAAGGGTCAGGGATAGGCATGGCATCAATCGCTGCGCCACAAGTCTATGCTCCAAGTAAGACGAGCAAGACGACCGGCTGGTGGAGCTGGATCACCACAATCGATCACAAGCGGATCGGGCTGCTCTACGGAGTGTCGGCGTTCTTCTTCTTCCTGGTGGGAGGACTTGAAGCGCTGGTCATCCGGACGCAGTTGGCCCGACCCAGATAATCACATCGTGAGCGCGGCTCGCTATAACGAGCTCTTCACGATGCACGGCACGACGATGATCTTTCTCGCCGTCATGCCCTTATCGAATGCGTTCTTCAATTACATCGTGCCGTTACAAATCGGCGCACGGGACGTGGCGTTCCCGAGACTGAATTCGTTCGCGTTCTGGACCTTTTTGGCCGGGGCGATCATCCTCAACATGTCCTGGTTCTTCAATCTCGCGCCGAATCAAGGCTGGTACGGCTACGCGCCGCTCACCGAGCTGGCGTGGAATCCAGGCCGAAACGTCGACTTCTGGATTCTTGGTCTCCAGATACTGGGCGTTTCGTCGGTGGCGGCCGGCATCAACTTCGTAACGACGATCATCAATTTGCGTGCGCCCGGCATGAACATGATGCGATTGCCGATCTTTACCTGGGCAACGCTGATCACCCAGATTCTGATTGTGATGGCGTTCCCGGCCGTGACGATCGCGCTTGTCCTCTTGAGCCTCGATCGCTATGCGGGCACCGGTTTCTACGAGCAGGCCGCAGGCGGTGATCCGCTGCTGTGGCAGCATCTCTTCTGGGTCTTCGGGCACCCCGAGGTCTATATCCTGATCCTTCCTGCCTTCGGCATTGTGTCCGAGATCATCCCGGTCTTTTCGCGCAAGCCGCTCTTCGGCTACGCAGTCATGGTCTACGCGCTGGCGGCCATCGCCTTCCTTGGCTTCGGCGTCTGGGCGCACCACATGTTCACGACCGGCCTGGGGCCAACCGCGAACGCGATCTTCGCCGGTTCCACCATGCTGATCGCGATTCCGACCGGGGTGAAGATCTTCAACTGGATCGGAACGATGTTCCATGGGTCGTTAAAATTTACGACCGCGATGTTATTCGCGGTCGGGCTAGTCTCGCAATTCACCATCGGCGGTATTTCGGGCGTCATGCACGCATCGCCGCTCGTGGACAGCCACCACAACGACACCTACTTCGTGATCGCGCACTTCCACTATGTGCTCTTCGGCGGCAGCATCTTCGGGCTGATCGCGGCGACCTACTACTGGTTCCCCAAGATGTCGGGCCGGATGATGGACGAGAAGCTCGGGCGCTGGAATTTCTGGCTCACCTTCATCGGCTTCAACGCCACCTTCTTCCCGATGCACTTCCTGGGTCTGGCCGGCATGCCGCGCCGCTACTACACCTACGGCGCGAACAGCGGCTGGAACTTCTGGAACCTCGTGGTGACGATCGGCGCCTTTGTTCTGGCGGCTTCGATCCTGCTCTTCGTCTATAACATTGCGTACAGTTTGAAGAAGGGTGAGATTGCCGGGAATAACCCATGGGATGCCCCGACGCTTGAATGGGCAATCCCCTCGCCGCCGCCCGTCTTCAATTTCGTTGCCGTGCCAACGATTACGCACCGCGACCCGCTCTGGGCTGAGAAGTATGGCTTCGAGCATGGCGACGAATCGCAAATCAACGTCAGGCTCGCGGGCGACAAGATTGGTGAACTTGACGCGACTCCAGATGGAAACATCGATACGGCGGAAATGCATACGCCGCATGCAACCACCGCGACCCTGATGGAAACGCGTGAGGATGCCGAAGGCAAGAGCATCCATATGCCGAATCCCTCCGTATTATCCGTTCTTCGTCTCGGTCGGTCTCTTTGTCGCCGCGCTTGGCTTGCTGATCGACAATCCGAAAATCAACATTCAGTTGCTGAACATGCCGACGCTCTGCGCGCTCGGATTGCTGATTGTCTTCGCGAGCATTTACGGCTGGGCCTTCGAGCCTGCCTCTGACTAGCGCGTTGCACCTGACCCTGAGGCGTCCATGGGGGACGCCTCAGCACACAACATTGATTGGGAGTGAGGCGCGGAACGCGCGCAAGAGGGGGTAGGACCTTGGCACAGGCAATCGCGGGGCTGGAAACAGCACCGCATGGCGCTGGCACAGGCGTCGGCCATGACGCCGGGCACGCCGATCATCCGCCAACAAGCACCGGCATCGACAGCCGCAAGCTGGGCATGTGGCTGTTCCTGACATCGGACTGCATGTTCTTCGGATCATTGATCGCGACGTACATGATCTATCGTGGCCGGGCCGAAGAGCTTTTCCTGGCGGGGCAGGGCAACGGCCCGCTCCCGCATGAGCTGCTCGATATTCCGTATACCTCGGTCAGCGCCTTCGTGCTTCTGATGAGCTCGATGACGATGGTGCTGGCGCTGGCGGGTATCCAGAAGGGCGATCTTCGCTCCTTCCGCGTCTGGACGATGGCGACGGTTCTGCTCGGTGCGACGTTCCTGGGCGGCCAGTGGTTCGAGTTCCACGAGTTCTATCATGAGGGACTCGGCTACACGACGAATATGTTCTCGATGACGTTCTATACGCTCACTGGATTCCACGGGCTCCATGTGACGCTCGGCGTGATCTGGCTGATGTCGCTCTTTATCGTTTCGCTGCGCGGAGGGGTGAAGAAAGACCAGGCGCTCAATGTCGAAATAGCCGGACTGTACTGGCACTTCGTCGACATTGTCTGGATCGTCATCTTCACGCTGGTCTACCTGATTCCGTACAAGGATGTCCCGACCATGGGCGCAGAGCATGCGCTCCGTGCGATGGGCTTGATGTAGCAGAAGGAGGACGCACACCATGGCGCAATTAAGCGGACATAGCGTTGCTCCGCACGTCGATGAGCATGATGATGACGCTCATGCCGGGCATCCTGGAGAACTGACCTACATCAAGGTAGCAGTCATCCTGGCGCTGATCACGGTGAGCGAAGTCGTGATCTACTACATCCAGTGGATGCACGATTCCGGCGCCCTGGTGCCAACATTGCTGGTGCTTTCGGCGATCAAGTTTGCAACCGTTATCGCCTACTTCATGCACTTGAAGTTCGATCCACGGATGCTCACCTGGACATTTATCTTTGGCATTTCCTTTGGAGCGGCGCTGATTCTTGCGTTTATCGCGCTGTTCCATTACCACCCGATCCAGTACGCGACAAATCTGCTGCCCTAGCCTGGGCGGGCGCATTTGACGCCGTGGTTCGGATCGGAGCCCTTGGGGTGGGAGCTATGAACGTGACACGAGAACAGGCGGAGCGATAACGCGATGCGAAGCGCTCTTCCGCTCCTGCACTTCAACGGCGCCTATCCTGAGGGCTTTCTGCATTCAAGCTGGGTGCCGGAGCCGGAAATTTTCATGTCCGGGTTCCTGCTGATCGTCGGCTATCTGCTGGTCACCGGTCCGCTCAATCGCCGCTATCCCGGCAGCGAGCAACGCCCGGTTACGCGCCAGCAGCGCTGGTGCTTCTTGAGCGGCGCCATCGTGATGACGATTGTTCTCGGCCCGCCATTTCATGATTGGGGCGATTACTACCTCGTCTCGGTGCATATGATCCAGCACCTGGTGCTGATGCTGGCGGTGGCGCCCTTGCTGCTGCTCGGCATTCCGCCCTGGTTCTACAACCCGATCAACCGGCGGCCCGTGCTCGAGCGGATCGGCCGGGAAATCACCAGGCCGATTACCGCGTTCTTGCTGGCCAATGCCCTGATGATCGTCTGGCATCTGCCGTTTCTCTATGACGCCGCGCTGCGGCAACCGCCAATCCACGCAACCCAGCACTCCGTGTTCGTGATTGTCGGCATGCTGTCGTGGTATCCGATTTGCGGCACGAATCCGGCCTGGCCAAGGGCCACGCCGCTCGTCCAGTGCTTGCTCTTGTTCCTGGAGTCGATTCCCGGCGGAATCGTTGGAGCGATGATCACCTTCGCCGCGCCAGGGCTCTATAGCTTTTACGATAACGCCCCGCGATTGTGGGGAATCGGGCTCGCCGACGATCAGCAATTCGCAGGGCTGCTGATGTGGGCGGCGGTGCCGGTGGTTTACTTGACGGTGCTTTCTGTGATATTCCTGCGTTGGGCAGGGAGAGAGGAAGCGAAAGACCGGGCGACCCCGGTGCAACGAGTGGTTCCGAAGCCTGACACGGCCTCGTTTCCGTAGTCCGCCCGCCGCGCAGCTTCCGCTGCCGGGGTGGGAAGGAAACGCCAGATGGCAATGATCGATCATTCCGCCAGACGCTCGGCGATTCTTGCGCAGCAGGATGCCGAAGCGCAAGAGGCGAAAGATGCAAAACAGGTCGTTCATGTTTTTTTGTGGACGCTGTTCTTTTTCAAAATAGCAACGCTGGCGGTCTTATTCGTCTGGATCGACCCACGCGAGTTCTGGCTGGTTGTTGGCGTGTCGGCCTGGCCCTGGTTTGTGATCCCAGGGATCGCGTTGGCCGGGCCAATCGGATACCAGCTCCGGCTGCGGCGAGTTCGACGAAAACGGGCGGCGCTGCACCGCGCGGAATGGGCCGAATCTGATACGGTTTGATCGATAGAACGATCACGCGAAAAACGCTCATGTCGGAAACAACGTCGGTGAGACGTGGAGTGGCCGGTAAAGGCTTGTTGGGTGGGAGGTACACGTGAGTTACAGCATTGGACGGAATATCATCCGGCCGATCGTCTTTCCGATCGTGGCGTTCGTTGTCGTCGCCTTTATCATCATCGCGCTTGGCGAGATTCTTCTGAATCTCTTCGAATCGGGGCTCCGTGAATTCGAGCGCAAAGAACTCTGGTTTGGCGTGATCTGGGGACTGCTTATCATTGGCGTGGCGGCGCTGCTGGTGCGTCCGTCGCACGTAAAGGGCGCCAAGAAAGGCGTGCTCGACAAGGAGGTCGTGCTCGGCCACAAGCCGATGTTCGTCGAGTCAGCGCCACCGATCGCCCCTGGCTCCCGCACTGGTGAGAAGGGCGCGATTCGCGATATTGCCGAGGGATACACCCTGTACGCCCGCAGCGGCGAGTTCGCCAGGGTCATCGGTGTGTTGCCGGGTGGCACCGAATCGGGCCGCAGCTTCCGCGGCTACATCTATGCGCAAGGTGTTCGCGGCGCCAGCAGTGAGCTCTGGATCCCGATCGAGGCTGTGCTCGATGTCTATCCGGAAACAGAGTCGGCCTTCCTCGCCATCATGGGCGACGAGACCGAAGCCTTCGGCTGGAACAAACCGCCGATCTCCTTCAACCGCGCCCAGGTGGTAAAAGAACTGCCGAAAACACTGTAGAACGCCCTCACCCGGCGCTAAAGCGCCACCCTCTCCCAATACTGGGAGAGGGTACGAAACCGCCTCGTGCTCCCCTCTCCTGGAATTGGGAGAGAGGTTGGGCGAGGGTTTTCAAGGGCCGTCTCGATCGTTTCTGGATACGCGCGGGGTCGGAAGGCCCGGCGCGTTTTCGTTGGAGGCTCTATGACTCGTGAGGCGCTGCCCCGGGTGCAGGCGACACGCTATGTCACCCCCTTTCGTGAGGGCGGCTCGGTGCCCGGCTTGATGGAGGCCGACGATCTCGGACTCTACGTCGTCAAGTTCCGGGGCGCGGCGCAAGGCGTGCCGGTGCTGATCGCCGAGCTCCTTTGCGGTGAGCTCGGCCGCGCGCTTTCACTGCCCGTGCCCGAAATCGTTTTGATCGATTTCGAGGAAGTGCTGGCGAACGCCGAGCCTGATCCCGAGCTGCAGCCGTTGATGAAGCGGAGCGCCGGGCTCAATCTCGGCATGGATTTCCTGCCCGGTTCCGTCGCGTTTCAACCGGCGAAACCGCGTGGCGTCACCGCCGGGCTGGCGTCGGCCCTCGTCTGGTTCGACGCCTTCATCATGAATGTCGACCGCACGCCGAAAAACCCGAATCTGCTCGTCTGGCACAACCAGCTCTGGATGATCGACCATGGCGCCGCGCTTTACGTGCACCATGCCTGGAACGATCCCGGCCGGGTGGCCCGCAGCCGCTTTCCGCTGACGAGCCAGCACGTGCTGCTGCCATTCGCCACCGACATCGACAGCTGCGTCGAACCGATTGCTGCCGCTGATCACCCCCGAATTGATCGACGATCTGCTGGCGCTGGTTCCCGAGGAGTGGCTGGCGATGGAATCGGATCCCTTCGGCGATCCCGACGCGCATCGCGAGGCGTACCGCACCTTCTTCCAGGAGCGCATCGCCCACGCCGATGGCTTCACCGAGCAGGCGATCGCGGAGCATGCCGCGCTGGTGGGGGCCGCCACATGACCGAACGCCCTCAGCCCTATGAATACTGCATGCTCCGATTCGTGCCCCGGGTCGAGCGTGGCGAGTTCTACAACGTCGGCGTCGTCATGATCTGCCGCGCCCGTCGCTTTCTCTCGGCCCGCATCCTGTTCGATGAGGAGAAACTCGCATCCTTCGCTCCGCATCTCAGCAGCTGATCAGCGCGACGCCCTCCGCGATGCGCTGGAACTGATCCCCCGCATCTGCGCCGGTGACGCTGACGCCGGCCCGATCGCGAAACTCGGTCTCGGCGAGCGCTGGCACTGGGTCGCCGCCCCCGCCAGCACCATGCTGCAATCCGGCCCGGTGCATACGGGACTTTGCGGCGATCCTGAGGCGGTGATGGAACGGATCTTTGCGGAACAAGTGGGCGTTGATGGCCAGGAGATTAATCTCCCTTAGGCGAATCGTCGGGCAATAGGACACGGCAATGACTCGTATTGCACGCCAATGCCCGATCCCAAAGGTGTGCGCACAACCTATCTCATTTTTCTCAATGGAAGCCAGGATACCCGACCGGGGACCAATTGAATCACGAGTACCCGCTTCGGGTAGCGCGGATTTCAAGACATCGAAGGTGAATACTGCGCCTGTCCCTTCTCCCAGTTCTGGGAGAAGGGACAGGCGGAAGTGCGCTCAGGCTCATTCAATGTGCGGGTAGCGATCCACGCAATCGTGCCGGGTCTTCAAGACCCGAGAGAACATGCGGTTCCCGACTCGACCAGTGGCGCCATCAGGCCGATCTATTCCAACACTGAACATGCTTTCCCAGGCGGACAGCGTTTCGGCCTCGGCTTCGCTGAACACGAAACGTGCTTACCGAAGCAGCTCGTTTCCGTATTTGGCGGCGACTGCCGCAATGTGCGCCCAATCGGGTTCTTCATCGGAGGGTGGCGGGAGTGTGCGGCTGGCCGCGGGACGGCTCATGCCGATCACCATATCCTCAATGCCGCCGGGAGTCAGGATCATGAGCATCCGGCAGCCGTCTGGCCCTACCTGGAAGCGGTGCGGGATTTCGCGCGGGCCGAAGACATAGTCACCGGCGCGCGCCTCGATCGATTCGCCGCCGACCTCGATCGTCAGATCGCCCTCGAGAATCCAGAAGCTTTCATCCTCCCGGTGATGGACATGGAGCGGCGCTTCAAATTTGGGCGGAGCCGTGACTTCGAGGATGGAGAGCAATCCGCCGGTCTTGTCGGCGGTCGCCTTGATCACGGCAAGATTGCTGAACCACCAGCGGGCCTCCCCATCGGTTTGGGAGACAAGGACAGGAACGCCTGTTGCGGTCTTCTGGCTCATGATGAACGTTACTCCTTTGCTTGATCAGGACCCTGGAGCACAATGGCGTATCTCCAGCAGCCCGTTCGATCGCGCCGCACGACGCTGACGCAATCATTCGAAACGACCAGGGCAAGATCGCGCGCCTGCATCACCAATCGAGGATCGGCGACGTAGGAGCGATCTCCTTGCCACAAGCCGAGCGCCCGTTGGGCGCATGCCTCCGGGCCGGTAACCGGCTCCGAATGCGCCGTCATCAAGATGGCGCCTGGCTCATACATCCCGGACAGAAGCGCGGCATCGCGCATGACCAGCGCATCTTCGAGCAGCGATTCGAGCTCTTCGGGTGTATGCGCGTCGTCGCTGCCGGTCAACCGTTTCACGTTCGCTCCTTTCTGCGCCGGGTTGCCGGTTGAGCCGGTCTGCGGCCCACAACGAGAGTAAGAGGAGCGCCGCGGTGTGTACATTCCAGAAATCTGGTAATGCGATCGGCCCGACCGCGCAGTAGACTCGGCCTATGAACGAGCGACATGTGAACAGCGCAAGGGACAAGATCGCCCGCCTCTCCGGCGAAGGGCTCGATCTGGCGTCGTTCTGGAAGGCGTCGGAAGGAGTGATCGCCGATGTCGTGCCGCACTACATCGGCGCCTGTTGGTACACCTTCGATCCCGCCTCGCTGCTTGTCACGAGCCACTTCCAGCCTGATATGCCGTCGTTGCCGGCCGAATGGCTGGCCCACGAGTACTTTGAGGATGACTTCCACAAGCTGGCTGACACCGCGCGGTCGGATGCGGGCTATTCAACGATCCACGAAAAAACGGATGGCGACCCGAGCCGGAGCAGCGCCTGGAGGCGCTGGGTGCGGCCGTTTGGCGGCGACCAGGAGTTGATGATCTCCCTGCGCACGCAATCGGGTGAAGCGTGGGGTGTTCTTGGGCTTTACCGGCAACCGGGCGATACCCTCTTTTCAGCCGTCGAAATCAAGTTCCTTCACGATATTTCGACCGACCTGGCCACCGGTGCACGACGAGGGCTGCTTGTGGGCGAGGCATCCGATCCTGAAGGGCCGGAATCGCCCGGTTTGCTAATCCTGCGGGACGATTGGGGCATCGAATCGATGACACCGGGTGTTGAGCGTTGGCTCGCCGAGCTTCCCGATAGCAACTGGGAATCGCAAGGGCGATTGCCCCCGGCGGTGATGTCGGTTGCTGGACGAGCGCTGCGGACCGCCGATCTTGCCGGTGCACCGGGAGAGGTAGCCTTCGCCCGCGTCCTCACGCGCTCCGGGCACTGGGTGGTGCTGCACGGCGCAACGCTTGTCACCGAACGTGACCGGCGGGTTGCGATCATCATCGAACCCGCCCATCCTGCTCGCGTCTCCTCGCTGCTGATGGTGGCCTATGGACTGACCCAGCGCGAGCAGGATGTGACGCGACTGGTGCTGCAGGGATATTCGACCACTGAGATTGCGAACCACCTCTTTGTTTCCGCCCAAACCGTGCAGCAGCATCTCAAGAGCATTTTCGAGAAGACAGGCGTGCATAGCCGCCGCGAGCTGGTCGGCAAGGTCTTCTTTGCCCACTACGAGCCGCGCCTGCGCGATAACGAGGAGCGAGCCGAAACAGGTCTACCGCTCCGGGGTGGTCCGATGACAATCCGCACCAGGCAGCCAGGTTCGTAGCGCCAGAACGAACGCGCCCGGTGAAAACTCACCGGGCGCGTTCACATTTGGTATTCGAGGAAGAGGGCTATCTATCCCTCCAACAACAGCGTCGTTGGATCTTCGAGCAGTTCCTTCAAGCGGACCAGGAATTGCACGGCGTCCTTGCCATCGACGATGCGGTGGTCGTAGGAGAGCGCCAGGTACATCATCGAGCGGATAACCACTTCGCCGTTGCGGGCGACCGGGCGCTGCTGGATCGCGTGCATGCCGAGAATGCCGACTTGCGGCGTGTTCAGAATCGGCGTTGAGAGCATCGACCCGAAGATACCCCCATTGGTGATCGTGAAGGTGCCGCCGAGCAACTCGGGAAGCGTCAGCTTGTTGTCGCGCGCCTTCCCGGCAAGCTCGACGATCGATTTCTCGATTTCGGCGAAGCTCAGCGCATCGGCGTCACGGACAACCGGCACGACCAGCCCGTCAGGAGCGCTTACGGCGATACCAATATCGTAGTGATGCTTCAAGACGATCTCATCGCCCTGAATCTCAGCGTTCAGATTGGGGAACGCCTTCAACGCGCCGATCGACGCCTTGGTGAAGAACGACATGAAGCCAAGCCCGACGCCGTGACGCTCTTTGAAGGACTCCTTGCGCTGGGCGCGCAGCTCCATGATCGCCGTCATGTCGACCTCGTTGAAGGTCGTCAGCATCGCGGCGGTTTGCTGGGCTTCGACCAGCCGGGCGGCGATCGTCTGGCGGCGGCGCGACATCCGCACCCGCTCTTCACGGTCGTTGACGACCTTCGGAGCCGCCGGGGCCGACGTACCGTTGCTGGAAGGAGCGAGCGGCGGGTGCAGCCGGTGCAGGCGCGAAGCTTGCCGGGAGCGGTTGCCGCTTCGTCAGATCGGAAGCGACCAGCACATCCTCGCGGGTGATGCGGCCGCCCGGCCCGGTGCCATTGACGGCGCCAAGATCGACGCCAAGCTCGCCCGCCAGCATCCGCACGGCGGGGGCGGCTCGGCCTGCGCCATCGGAAACGGCGGCTTCGGCAGGAGCGGCGCTTGCCGCAACCGGCGCAGGGGCCGGTGCTGGCTTTTCTGCTTCAACAGGAGCGGCAGCTGCGGCAGCCGGAACTGGAGTTTCGGCGGCAGCCGGGGCGGCTGGCGCTGTTGCGCCTGAGGCTTCGCCGGCGATGGTGCCGAGCAGCTCGCCGACCGTCACGACATCGCCTTCGTTTTTCTCGACCTTGCCGAGCACCCCATCGTCCGGGGCGGTGACTTCCAGGTTGACCTTGTCTGTTTCCAGCTCAAGCAGCACGTCGCCCCGGTTGACGGAATCGCCTTCCGATTTGAGCCAGGCGCCGACAACGGCATCAACCAACGATTCGCCGAGCGGTGGAACCCGGATCTCGACCGACATCATTAACTCCTCTTCGTCGCTCGTTGCGGCATCGACACCGCGGCGTCCGCGTTCGCTGATTGCTTCGAGCCATTCGTCTGCTTGCCACGGCCGGCAGCCGTTTTGAGCGCGGGGGCATCGGCATAGGCCGCCGCCACGATCCGGGCCTGTTCACTATTGTGGGTGGCGAGCGAGCCCTCGGCCGGGCTTGCCCGATCCGGGCGGCCGATATAACGAATCGGCAGTTGATCGCCGGTCAGCTCGCGCAGACGTGGCTCCATATAGGTCCAGGCGCCCATGTTCTTCGGTTCTTCCTGCACCCAGACGACCTCTTGCAGGTTCGGGTAGCTGGAAATGATCGCTCGCAGCAATGTGTTCTGGAAGGGAGCGAGCTGCTCCACGCGCGCGACGGCGACGTTTTCCGCTCCTGGGCGTTCCGAGCTGCCTTCGAGATCGACAATCACCTTGCCGCTGCAAAGCACCAGCCGGGTGACGGAGTCGCGGCGCTCGCCGGCGGAAACATCGTCGATCACCGGCCGGAAGGTGCCCTGCGTCAAATCGGCCACCGGCGACGACGCCAGCGGATTGCGCAGCAGGCTCTTCGGCGTCATCACGATCAGTGGGCGGCGATCGACGCCAAGCAATTTCGCCTGGCGTCGCAGCAGGTGAAAATATTGGGCCGAGGTGGTGCAGTTGGCGACGCGTAGATTGTCCTGCGCGACGAGTTGCAAGAAGCGCTCCAGGCGGGCGCTTGAATGCTCCGGTCCCTGGCCCTCGTAGCCGTGGGGGAGGAGGAGCACCAGCCCCGGTTCCTGCTGCCACTTCGAGCGGGCGGCGCTGATGAACTGGTCGATCATGATCTGGGCGCCGTTGGCGAAGTCGCCGAACTGACCTTCCCAGAGCACCAGCGTTTCCGGCGCCTGCACGGCGTAGCCATATTCAAAGCCGACGCAGGCCGCTTCGGAAAGCGGGCTGTTGTAGGCGGCGAAGCTGGCCGTCGCGCTTGGCAGCGTCTGCAGCGGCATCGTCGTTTGCCCGTCCTTCGGATCGTGCAAGACGAGATGGCGCTGGCTGAAGGTGCCGCGCTCGGCATCCTGGCCGGTCAGGCGAACGGGAATCCCCTCGGAAACGGTCGCGGCGAAGGCAAGCGCTTCGGCATGCGCCCAATCGATCCGGGCATCCGGGCCGTCGATCGCACCGGCGCGGCGCTGCCACTGGCGCGCCAGTTTCGACGACAGCTCGAAACCATCCGGAACGGCGTGAATACCAATCTGATATTCGCGCAGCTGATCCTCGGTGAGTGCGGTTTCGACCTCCTGGCGCGGTTTGTCGGCAACCGGTTCGTCTTCGAACTCAAACGTGCCATCAGTGATCGAGCGTCGCACCCCGGCCAGCTCATCAAGCTTTTCCTTGAGCACGCCGTCGGCTTCTTCAATCGAGGTGACCTTGTTGTCGCTCAGCCGCCTGGCCCAGAGTTCGCGCACGGTTGGATGCTTGGTGATCTGCTCGTACATCTTGGGCTGGGTGAATCCCGGCTCGTCGCCTTCGTTATGACCCCAGCGGCGGTAGCCGATCAGATCGATCAGCACATCCTTGCCATAGCGCTGGCGGAAGGCGAGTGCGAACCGGGTGGCGGCGAGGCAGGCTTCCGGCTCATCGGCATTGACATGGATGATCGGAATCTCGAACCCCTTGGCGGGATCGCTGGCATACAGGGTGCTGCGCGAATCCCACGCATTCGTCGTGAAGCCGATCTGGTTGTTGACGATAATGTGAACCGTGCCGCTGGTGGTGTATCCCTCCAGCCCGGCCAGATTCATCGTTTCGGTGACGACGCCCTGACCCGGGAAGGCCGCGTCGCCATGAATCAGCACGCCGACGCTGCGGGATGGATCGCGATACGGAACGCCGCCCTGATTGCGAATATCCTGGCTGGCGCGAACCATGCCGACGACCACCGGGTTCACCTGCTCCAGGTGGCTTGGATTCGGGGCGAGGACGATCGGCAGCTCGACCAGTTGGCCGCGCTCGCCGGGGAGAATCCGCGCGCCGAGGTGGTACTTCACATCGCCGGTCCATTCATCTCCATGATCGCTGGCGGCGGTTGCGGCCGGCTTGCGCTTTTTTCCTTCAAATTGGGCGATGATGTCGGCATAGCGTTTGCGGAGGATGTGCGTGAGGACGTTGAGGCGGCCGCGGTGGGCCATGCCGATCACGACCTGCTTGACGCCATCGCTCGCGGCGCGGCGGACGATTTCGTCGAGCATCGGCACGACGATATCGTTCCCTTCCACAGAAAAGCGCTTCTGCGCCCAGATAGGTCTGGTGCAAGAAGCGCTCGAATCCTTCCACGGCTGTCAGGCGGCGAAGCAGCGCGCGTTGCTCGTCGGGTTCGAGTGGAGCAGCATAGGTTCCTGCTTCAACGGCATTGCGCAACCAGACGCGCTCTTCTGTTGAAGGCACATGGTCGAATTCGAAGCCGCTTGCCCCGCAATAGGCCGTGCGCAGCCGGGCAATCGCCTCCGCCGCATTCGCGGCGCCCTCGGCAAGCGGCCCCCAGACGATGCTGGCCGGCAGATTCGCGAGATCAGCCTCGGTGAGGCCATGGTGCTCGGGCAGCAACTCGCGAGCTTCGGGCATCGGCCCGTTGAGTGGATCGAGTTTTGCCGCGAGATGGCCATAGCTCCGGATCGCTTTCGCGAGCCGGGCAGCCCCCGTGGCCTTGAGGACATCAACTGCCGGCTGGACCGGCGCCGCTACAGCGGTTGTCGCTGGTGCACGCCCCGGCGTATAGGCGATCGCCGACGGATCGAAATCCGCGAAGAACGCTTGCGTTTCGGCATCGACTGATGCCGGATCCGCGAGGTATTGCTCGTACATCTCGAGCACGTACCCCGCGTTGGGTCCAAAGAACGCGCGCAGGTCGCTCATTGCAACCTTGGCTCCTCGGCTCTCCATCCGTCGACTCTGCGCGGAATGGGAGCCTGTCGACGGTGTCTCGGCAGAGTTCCACCGGTGAACACCGAACGCATAATCAAGCGTGCGGCCGTCGCTGGACCGACAAAAACTTCGGCATAATCGTGACAATACGCCAGCAGCACGCGCCCGGCAGAATAGCATATCGGCCGGGGAAAAGATGTGCCGTTTGTGCGCGATGAGCGACCATCGCGACCGGGCGATGCATGCGGAAATAGTTCATATCAGATAAGGATTCAACACCAAAGTGGTCAATATGCACAATATTCATACGATATCCTGACTGAAATGGTCGTACCAATGCATCTGCTCTGGGGCAGTTGCGTGCCCGTTTGGACTCCCGGCACGAATGCGATAGGGATCAACTCCGTCTTAGCCCGAATCCTCTCCGAGTGAGACCGTACGTGCTGGTTGCCAGAGCAACGAACATCGCAGAGCGGTGGGCAGGAAGGAGCGGTTTCTAGGTGATTGGCGTGCTCATCCCGAGAGGGCTCCGTCGTGCGCCGGACTGAAGTCCAGCGCTCACAGGCCGAAGTACCTTTCAGGCACTGAACTGGGGGGCGACAACGCGCATTTTCCATGCAAGCCGTGCTCAGTGCGCTTCAGCCTACTTTTCGCCTGTGAGCTGGGAGCTTCAGCCTCGGCAATGACGACCACGGTTCGGCACAACTCGCGTCTCGACAGCAACCGGATCGCAATTGCGATCCGGTTGCTGTCTTTAGAGGAGAGAAGTGGGCGATCTACTTGACGACGATCGTCGCCTTCATCCCTGCGTGGTATTCGCAGTGGTAGTCAAAGGTGCCGGCGGTGTCGAAGGTGTAGGAGAAGGTGGCGCCTTGATCCATCTTGCCGGATTGGAATGACTTGCCATCGTCAGAGGTCACGGTGTGAGCGGCCGAATCCTGATTCGTCCAGGTCACGGTCGTGCCAACCGGAACTTCAATGGTGACGGGATCGAAGGCGAAACCGGCGATCGCGATCGCCTGCTCACCAGCGGCTGACGCTGCTGGTGTGCCCATGTCCATGCCTTCCATGCCGGGGGTCGCGTATTCGCCCTCTTCGCCGGATGGGGTGGCCATGCCGCCGCTGATGCCAGGAACGAGGAAGACCCAGACGGATGTCGTGCTGTCGCCGTTATCCTTGAGCAGCGCGAGTCCGACGTCGCCAGAACCGGCGAGTTCATTCAACGGGATCGCGATCATGCCGTTCGCGTCCGGCGTGCCGGTGACATCGCCGCAGACGAGATAGGTGCCGATTTCATCCTCGCTCAGGTGAGCGACGATGGAATGCGGGGCGGCGGTGAGATCAGCCAGCGAGGTCGCGATGTTCTCGGTGGCGCTGCCTTCAACCAACAACACGTTGGTGGCGTCGCCCGTCGGCGTCACATTGGTCAGCGGGAAGACGACATCGCCGGGGGCTTTGCAGTCGCCATTGTGGATATGGGCGGGATGATCGTCACTCGCGGCAGGCATCGCCATGCCGGTGACCTGTGGCTCCTCAAGGAGGTACGCCATGACGTCAGTGCCGCCGCTGGCGTTCGTGGTCAGCAGCGCGACACCCTCTTTTCCGGAATCGGCGAGCTGGCCGAGACCGACGACGAGTGTGCCATTCGCATCGGGCGTGCCGGTCACATTGCCGCAAGCCAGATACGTGCCGATCTCAGCGTCACTCAGGTGAACGACGAGCGAATGCGGAGTCGCAAGCATATCGGCGACTTCAAGGTCGATATGCGAGGCGCTTTGCGAGAGATATTCCTGCTCATCGCTGTTGACGAGATTCGTGAGTGGAGCAACGACATCCCCGGGCGCACTGCAATCACCGTTGTGAATGTGCGCCGGATGCGAAACCGCTTCATCCGCGAGTGATGAGGCGGGCGCCAGCATCGCGCCAGTCATCATCGAGAAAGCGGCGACGATCGCCGCGATCGTGAAACCGAACCGTTTGCGTCCTTTTCCGCTCATTGAACGGGTCTCCTCTCCGAAACGAGTGTGTGGGAGGTCGCCCTTCGCGCTCCCAATCATGCCCGTGCCTCACGGGCACCTCGTCCGATGCCTTCCTTACGCAGCCTGATTGGATTTGGATTGCCGGCCGGATCGCAAACACCCCGACCCTTTGCCGGCGCCTGACCGGGCAAGGGGAGAGGTGAAGCCGAAGTCGTGGATCTGCGCTCATCGGGCAAATCCGGATCAATGGCCTCTGTAGCGCTTTTTATCTGGAACATTTTGCGACGCTAACCGTTGACTTGACGCTGGCCGTCACGTTTTCATACTTCCTCCGTCTCAGACAGGAGATCCGCCGGGCTTGTTCTCTTCGTCTCCCCATCGCTCGTCGCTCCCGGCCTGAGCCAGCGGTTTCCTGGCCGGATGGCGCGGGCCGTCCAGCCTGTGCAATAGGAGCGAAGGAGATTGGGCGATGACGAAGAAACTCTGGATGCTCGTGGCGATGCTCGCAGCTTTGGGGAGTATCGGGCTGGGCATCCCTGTGGCATCCGCAAATGATCAAGAGGTTCCCTTTCGGGGATCCTATGCGGGCACGGTCGCTTTCACCGGCCCGGCGACGGTTCATTTCAGCGGAACCGGCTACGCCACGCATCTCGGTCGCAGCGTAAACGATGGAGAAGCCGATATCACCGGCCCATCCGCGGATTGCCCTGGCGGTATGGCCAATGTCAACACCGAGACGCTGACGGCGGCCAATGGCGACACGCTCACGCTCACAAGCGACGATGTTGCCTGTCCTGTCAGCCCGGGCGTCCTTCAGGGAACGGGCTCCTGGTGGGTAAGCGGAGGAACCGGTCGATTCCGCAACACTACAGGCAGCGGAACGATCGATGGGCAGAGCGATTTCAATCAGGGCGTGTTTGAGTTCGAGTTGACGGGTTCTATCTCCGCGCCCAACGGCGGTTGATCCGACTGATTCCCGCAACGCACGAACAGGGTCTTGCCCGAGATGGCAAGACCCTGTTTGTGCTCCCAAAGACGACCGGTGGAGGCGGCCGGGCATCGGGCAATGAGCCCATCTATTTGACATAGTGCGCGATCGGCTGTTACGTTCGTCCTGCAACGAATGGTCAAAAACGAACTGCCTGAATCTGCGAGATTGCCGATTTCAGGCGCGTCGCATCGTTTCTCTCAGCCATGCGCTTGTCGCGCGATGTTGAAAGGAAATGAACCATGACAGCACCACGTCGATCAGCTGATGCAAGGCGGTTGTTGACCCGCCGGGGATTTGTTGGAGGAACCGCCGCGACGGCCGCCGCGCTCGGATTTGCAGGGCGCGCGTCGGCAGCGCCGGCGCGAGTGGCAAGCCTTACAAGGGCCGGTTTTCAGGCAGACGATAGCGTCATCCTGATTGGTACCCTCGGCGAGGCGAGTACGATCAACCCATTCCTCGAATCCGACTCAGAAGCCTACTGGCGCTGCAAACTGATGTTCGAGCAATTCGTGCGGGTTGATGGCGCCACCTACGCGCCGACGCCCGGCCCCGGCATCGCCGAGGATTGGACGCTGGAGGATTTGACCTACACCTTTAAGATCAATCCAAAAGCGACCTATTCAGATGGAACGGATCTCACGGCTGACGATGTCGCCTTCACGATTACCGGCATGCTCGCCCCCGAAACTGCATCGCCGTATTCGAGCAAATATACGAGCATTGCCGGCGCGGACGAGTTCATCGCTGGAACCGCCGACAGCGTTTCCGGTCTAGAAGTCGTTGATCCCAAGACGCTCAAGATCACCCTGGCGACACCGGATGCGTCATTCCTCTTTAACCTCCGATTCATTTTCGTCGTGCCAAAGGCACAGCTTGAAGGCAAGAATCTCGCGACCGATCCCTGGTTCCAGGCACCCGTCGGCGCCGGGCCATTCGTGTTTGAATCGTGGACCAACGGCGGCGACTTTGTCGTCAAGAAGAACCCAAACTACTACCAGGAAGGGAAGCCGGCGCTTGACGGCCTCGTCCACCGGGTGATCGCCGACGCGAACTCGCTCGTGCTGGCGCTCGCGAGCGGCGAGATCGATGGCTCGGTCTATCCGGCGCCGACGCTCAAGGATCAGATTGCCGAGAATCCAGACATGACCTTTACCGTTCCGCCATTCACCAGTCCTGATGGCTGGATGTTCAATTTCGAGAATGAATGGTTGGCGAAGAAGGAAGTGCGGCAGGCGATCTGCATGGCCATTGATGTCAGCCAGTATGCCGATGACTCCCTGCTCGGATTGGGCGGCGTGGGGATCGGCCCACTTGCGCCGGACAACTGGGCGTTCGACAAGGCCTTGAAGAATCTCCCCTATGACCCTGCCAAGGCGAAGGAATTGCTTGACTCGGTCAGCTTCCCGCCCGGCACCAAGATTCGCGGAACCGTCAACAGCGGCAACGTGCTTCGTGAGGACTGGCTTGTCTTTACGCAGCAGGCTCTTAAGGAAGTTGGCATCGAGATCGACCCGCAGCCCCAGGAGTATGCCACCCTCGTCGAGGCGGTCAACGCCCGCGATTACGAGATGTGCGGCGTGGTCTTCGCGGGAGTCACTGCTGATCCAGGCGAGCTTTACGAGCAGTTCCTGACCGGCGCTTCGGGCAACTACATGGGATATAGCAATCCCGAGCTCGACGATCTCTTGAAGCAGGCGCGACAGGAACTCGATCAGGATGCGGCGAAGGCGCTTTACAAGCAAATCCAGGCGATCATCGTCGATGATGCGCCGACTTTCTTCGCCTGGTACCGGCCCTTCCTGAACGTGGTCAATAAGAAGTTCACCGGCTTTACCCCCAGCAACCTCGAACAGCAGCTCTTCTACTCGCTGGAGGATGCAAAGCTGGCGTAAGAGCAGACCGCAGGCCGCGGTCAGATGCCCTCACCTCCACCCCTCTCCCGCCGCGGGAGAGGGGTGTCAGCCGACTACGATTCATTTGGGCATTGGGCTCTTTGTCCCGGCACTGAAGTGCCGGGCTACGAAAAACAAAGTCCCTCCGGGACTGGCTTGGGCGACACCGCGCAATCGCTCTCGTAGTCCGGAGGACTTGTCGCGTGTCAGCCGGGTGCTTCAGCTCCCGGCCATCACAACCAAGCTACGCTTCCTCACAACTCGTCCAATGTTTGACACCCGGCACAGCGCGGGGGTATCGTCCGAACGTAGCAACGTTTTAAATGGACGTGTGAGAGGGCACTTAACCTCGGGCACTTTCCCGCTCTGATTTGTCCGCTCGCAAGAACGTTACGAAAGGACGTCTCGATGGATCAGGTATCGAAACAGGGACTCACCCGCAGGGGCTTCGTCGGCGGAGCCGCCGCTGCGGCTGCTGCGCTCGGCATCTCGCGCGGCGCGCTCGCGGGACCGGCATCGAAAGCCACTTGCAACAGCATGGCTTTCAGGACAGCGCCAGTGTGATCACCATCGGCACACTCGGCGAAGCAACCTCCATTAACCCATTCCTGACGAACGAATCCGAGGGCGATTTCCGCTGCAAGATGATGTTCGAGCAATTCGTGCGCGTCAATGGCCAGACCTACGCGCCGACGCCCGGCCCCGGCATCGCCTCGAACTGGACAAATGACGGGCTTGTCTTCACCTTTGAGATCAACCCGAAGGCAACCTTCTCGGATGGCACGGATGTGACCGCCGACGATGTCGCGTTCACGATTGAGGGGTTCCTCAATCCGAAAACCGCCTCGTCTCGGCAGACGAAATTCAATTCCATCGCCGGCGCGAAGGAATACATCGACGGAACCGCCGACAGCGTTTCCGGTCTTGAAGTCGTCGATCCCAAGACGCTCAAGATCACCCTGGCGGAGCCAAACGCCTCGTTCCTCTTCAATCTCCGCTACGTCTTCGTGGTGCCGAAAGCGCAGCTCGAAGGCAAGGATCTCGCCACCGATCCCTGGTTCCAGACGCCTGTTGGCGCAGGCCCCTTTGTCTTCCAATCGTGGAACAATGGCGGCGATTTCGTCGCCAATAAGAACCCGAATTATTATCAGGAAGGCAAACCGGGACTCGATGGATTCGTCCACCGCGTGATCGCCGATGCGAACTCGCTGGTGCTTGCCTTGCAGAACAATGAGATCGACGGCTCGGTTTACCCGGCCCCGACGCTCAAGGATCAGCTCGAGCAGAACACCGATCTGGATATTCTCGTGCCGCCGTTCAACTCACCGAACGGCTGGATGTTCAATCTGAAGAACGAATGGTTGGCGAAGAAGGAAGTTCGGCAGGCGATCGCGATGGCGATCAATGTCGAGCAATATGCCGCCGACTCGCTCCTCGGTCTCGGCAAGCCGGGCGTTGGCCCGATCGCGCCTGATTCCTGGGCGTTCGACCCTGAGCTGAAGCCGTTGCCTTACGATCCCACCAAGGCGAAGGAACTGCTCGATTCGGTGAGTTTCCCCGCCGGAACGAAGATTCGCTTCTGCGTCAATCAGGGGAACGTGCTTCGCGAAGACTGGCTGGTCTTCTCCCAGCAGGCGCTGAAGGAAGTCGGCATCGAAGTCGACGCCCAGCCGCTTGAGTATGCGACTCTGGTCGAGGCCGTAACCGTCAACAGGGATTTCGACGCGACCGGCGTCGACTTCGTCGGCGTTACCGCCGACCCGGGCGAGCTGTATGACCAGTTGCTGACCGGCGCTTCGGGCAACTATATGAGCTACAGCAATCCCGATCTCGATGCCCTGCTCGAGCAAGCGCGCGTTGAGCTCGATATGGACAAGGCGAAGGAGCTCTACAAGCAGATCCAGGCAATCGTCGTTGACGACGCGCCCGACTATTTCGCCTGGTACCGGCCATTCCTGCATGCCGTGAACAAGGCGAAATTCACCGGATACCTCGGCAGCAATATGGAAGAAGGACTCTTCTACGATCTGGAGCAGTTCACCGTTGTGGCGCAGTAACCGGACGAGCACGCAGCACGCGATGCGTTGATTTCGCTGACACGCCCGGTTGGCTGCGGTAACGCCCCAGCCGGGCGTGGGCGTGTTTGAGCAGGCAGCAGACCGTGGGCCGAGATGAGAAACGAAGAATCTGACATCCATGTTTTGAGCGGTCTGCTGCCTCCAGTCTGCGGTCTGCTTCGTTCTTGGAGGAAAAGGGATGAGTAGCGGCGTATGGGCCTATATGGCGCGACGCGTCTTGCTTTTGATCCCATTGATGATTGGGCTGAGCCTGGTGATGTTCCTGCTCGTCCATGCCGCGCCGGGTGATCCGGTGCTGGCGATGATGGGAGAGCGGGCGGCGTCGAACCCGCAATTCGTCGAGCAGGCCCGGAAGAATCTGGGACTCGATAAATCGCTGCCGGTGCAGTACGTCACCTGGGTCGGGAATCTCGTTCGCGGCGACTTCGGCACCGCCTATACCTTTAACAACAAACCGGTGATGACCCTGATCGGCGAACGCTTCTGGATCACGATCCAGCTTCAGCTCATCGCGCTGATATTGAGCCTGATTATTGCGATCCCGATCGGCATCCTTTCGGCGATGAAGCAATATTCCGTGACCGACAATCTCGTGACCGTCGGGTCATTTATGGGATTGGCGCTGCCGAATTTCTGGTTGGCGCTGCTGCTCCAGCTTTATTTCGCGGTCAAGCTCGGGTGGGTGAAGGTGCTCAGCGCCGGTTATCAAACCGCCCCGTATCCCGAAAAGATCAAATATTTCATTTTGCCGGTCATTGTGTTGACGCTGCCGAGCGTCGCCTATTTTTCGCGGTTCATGCGGTCATCGATGCTCGAAGTGATCAACCAGGATTACATGACCGTCGCCCGCGCCAAAGGCTTGAGCTCGCGTGCGGTGCTCTACGGCCACGCGATGCGGAATGCCCTGATCCCGATGATTACCGTCGTTGGTTTGCAAATACCGAGAATCATCGGCGGGGCCGTCATCATCGAGCAAATCTTCGGCTGGCCCGGGCTCGGCGATCTCGCCTTCAAGGCGATCGGCCAGCGCGATTATCCGGTCATTCTCGCCATCACCTTGCTCTCCGGGGTATTCGTCATGGTCGTCAACATCGTGACAGACTTCATCTATGTCCTCGTCGATCCGCGGCTATCCCTGACTGACAGTCAGGCTTAGGGGAGGAGAGGCAGAGGTATGGCTCTTTCATCAGCCGCGATCGAACAGATCGATGCCGGACCACTGGCGGCGATGCCGGCGCAGCGAAAATGGGTGACCGCGCATCGATTCGCGCGGAACAAGCTGGCGTTGGCTGGACTCATCATCGTCATCGTTTTTTACCTGATCGCCATTTTCGCACCCTTCATCGAGCGCTATCCCTACGATCAGATCACTGCCGGCATGCGGCTCAAAGCCCCCTCCTGGGAACACTGGATGGGGACCGACCGCAATGGCCGCGATGTCTACTCGCGGATGGTCAACGGCGCGCGTGTCTCGCTCTTCGCCGGATTCGCCGCCGTCGCGATCATCATGACCGTCGGCGTCTTTCTCGGTTCGCTGGCCGGATTTTTCGGCGGCTGGATCGACAGCATCATCATGCGCTTCACCGACATCCTGCTCTCGATCCCGCTGATTCTGCTTCTCATCACCGCCGCATCGCTGTTCAAACCGGGATTGTCGACGACGATCATCGTGATCGGACTGACCTCCTGGCCGGGCGCGGCGCGCTTGATTCGCGGGCAATTCCTCGCCTTGAAAGGGCAGGAATATGTCACCGCGGCCCGGTCAATCGGCGCATCGCCACGCCGGATCATGTTCCGTCATCTTTTGCCGAACACGCTGGCGATCATCATCGTCGAGGCGACCCTCTGGCTCGGCTACGCGATTCTGCTCGAAGCAACCCTGAGCTATCTCGGACTCGGCGTGCAGATTCCCACCCCCTCCTGGGGCCAGTTGCTGCAGGATGGCCAGCGTGATCTGATCACCGGCGCCTGGTGGATGACCGTCTTCCCCGGTATCGCCATCTTCCTGGTCGTGCTCGCCTTCAACCTGATGGGCGACGGCCTCCGCGACGCCCTCGACCCCCGGCATCGGAAGCGGTAGACGTTACGAGCAGGCAGCAGGCAGCAGAGGCAGCGACGGAGCCGTAGGTGGTAAGCACGGTGGATTCTGGCTCCGTCTTGCGCCGGACTGAAGTCCAGCGCTCACAAGCCGAAGTACCTTTCAGGCACTGAGCTGGGTCGGACGCAATCCCGGATATCCGGAATGTGTCTCACCCAGCTCAGTCCTGGAAGGACTTCGTCTTGCTCAGACCGGGGTTTCAACCCCGGGAAATGGCACGTCGCAATCCAGCTCCGCTTCCTCTCCTGAAATCGCAACGCTCCGGCTCAACTCACTGCTCCCGCAATAAACTCATCCTTCGCCGTCGCGTAATCGGGACCGTAGGTGATGCCGTCGGCGAGAATGGCGCGTTTTCGGGCGACATATCCCTCGACAAGCGCAGGATCGGCGCGGAGGCGGTCGCGGAAGAGGCGTTGCCGGGCGACCTCGTCCGCGTCGTTGGCGAGCAGGTGGACGTGGATGCGGAAGAGCGTGCCGTCGTGCATGATCGCGCCGAGCCGGACCGGGCGAGTATCGGGAAAGGCGTCGCGTCCTTCCCATTTCTGAAAGCCGAGTCCATCGACCGCCGCTTTCGCCGTTTCGAGCTGCCCCGGCTGGTAGAGCAGCATCAGATCGATCACCCCTTTGCCGTCGCAGTTCGGCACGGCGGTGCTGCCGATATGCTCGACGTGCGCCTCCGGCATCTGCGCGGTGATGATGGCGATCAGCCGCTCCGCCACCTCGGGCGAGCGGGGATCGTATGGCCGGTAGGCGGCCGGCTGAATCTCATATTCCAGGATTCGATCGTCGTCGGCGCTCATCGATATCCTCATTCCACGAATGGCGAATTAATGAAGTTGGCCAAGATACCACATTCGGGACAAAAGGCACGATTCCGGACCAGAGGGGATAATTCATTTCACAACGTCGTATCGCTGCCGGGTTGGCAGCGCCAGGAGGGTGGGAGTCAATATGGCGAAAGAGATCAAAAAGAAGACCGTAAAGGCGAAGGGTGAGGCAACGCCGGTGGCGAGCTGTCGAAACCCCGGTGATCGGGTGGGCGATTCAGCAGCCGGAGTATGATGCGCGGCTGGCGCGGGTGCGAGCGATTCTCGATGAGCGCAAGCTCGATGCCCTGGTGCTGTTCCACCCGATCCGGATGGCCTACGTTTCGGGCTTTTTCCATCTCAGCACCGAGCGGCCGATGGCGATCGTGATCGGGCCGAACGGCTCGATGGGGGCGCTGATTCCGTGGCTGGAGCAGGAGCATATCGCCAAGTCGCCGGCGGTCACGAATGTCAAGGTCTATCCCGAATATCCGACGGGCGGCACCCAGCATCCGATGAACCATCTCGCCGATTTGCTGGCCGAAATGAAACTGAATAAGAAGGGCCAGCGGATCGGGTACGACAACAATGGCGGCCGCGACATCAATGGCTACGATGGCCCCACGGTGAGCGAGATCGTCGCTGCTGGGGTCGAAACGGCCAATGCGCGCGACATCATCGACAAGCTGCGCGCGGTGAAGAGCGAAGCCGAACTCTATTACATCATTCAATCAAGCATCTGGGGCAATCTCGCCCACCAGCTGATGCAGAACAAGATGGAGCTTGGCCGTACCCCGATCGAGATTTCGCTGGAGGCGTCGGTCGAGGCGAGCAAGATGATGATCGCCGCGCTTGGCCCCTCCTATCAGCAGCTCACGTCGACCTTCGGGATGCCCGTTTCAGCCGGATTCTCGGCCGGTGCGAACACATCGCTCCCCCATGGATTGCACGGTGGTCAGGGACTGCGCCGGGGCGACATTCTCGTCACCGGGGCGGCCGCGGATGTAGCCGGCTACGATTCCGAGCTTGAGCGGACGATGATCATCGGTGAGCCGAACGATGCCTTCATCAAGCACTTCGAGATGATGATGACCTTGCAGCAGGCCGGGTTTGACGCCCTCAAGCCGGGCCGCACCTTCGCGGAAGCAGAGGCCGAGATCAGCGCCCATTACGCTGAACTCGGAGTCGCCGAAATGCAACGGCACCATACCGGACATGGCATCGGGCTGGAAGGGCATGAATGGCCCTTCATCGACAAGGGCTGCCACGATGTGATCGAGGAAAATATGGTGCTCTCCGTTGAGCCGGGCATCTACGCTCCGGGCGTTGGCGGTTTTCGCCACTCCGACACCGTCATCATCCGCGCCAATGGCGCCGAGCGCACGACCTTCTACCCGCGCGATCTTGAGAGCATGATCGTCAGGCTGTAGAACCAAGCCAAATCGCATAAGACGACACAAAAACGCCTGAATGCATCAGGCGTTTTTGTGTTTGCTGAGATCGGCCCGGCTCTGGCGCGCGCCAGACCCAGATCACTCGTATCAGAAGGCCCTCGGGCCAGGACTATGGTCCTGTTGACAGATTTACATCCATTTGTAGGATGTCTTACAAATCCAGTCATTCAATGTTTCATTGATTTCGGTGCGTTTGTGGGCGCACTTTTTGTACGTTTCAGGTGAGGATGGACATGCAAACGTACCGGGCGGCTCTCGTCGGTTGTGGACGAATGGGAGCGTGGATCGACAACGAGGTCGCGGGAAACAAGACGACCGTGCTGCCCTATTCCCACGCGGCGGGATATGAGGCGTGCGATCGCACGGAGTTGGTTGCCGGTTCCGATATGCGGCCGGAGATTCTGGTCAAGTTCGGCGAGCGCTACGGCGTCGGCGCCGGAGCATCACTACACCGACTACCAGGAGATGATTCTCAAGGAGAAGCCGGACATTCTCAGCATCGCGACGCAGCCGCAGGACCGGGCAGCGGTCGCCCTTTTCGCGATCGAGCATGGCGTCAAAGCGCTCTATGTCGAGAAGCCGCTCTGCGCCTCGATGGCAGAAGCCAACGCGATCAAGGCAGCGGTTGAGAAGCATGGCGTCGTGCTGAATATGGGCACCAATCGCCGCTGGTCGACCGGCTTCGGGGCAATGAAAGCCGAGATCGATTCAGGCAAGCATGGCCAGCTTTCGGCGCTTTCGATCAATCACAAAGCAACCGTTTTCAACACTGACTCGCACTGGGTCGATACGCTTCGCTATCTGAACAACGATGCGCCCGCCCTCTGGGTGCAGGCCTATATGCCAGATGGCGATGAGGCGTTCGTGGGCGATCAGGTGATTGCAGACCCGCATTGCGAAGGGACCATCGCCTTCGCGAATGGCGTCACCGCGTATCTGCTGGCCACGGATGGCGCGCCGACGCATCACGCCTATTGCGAGGGCGCTGAGGTGATCGTGAATTCGGGCGACAGCCGGTTCGAGCTCTGGAGCTATCACCCGATTGACGAGTCAGGCGCGGATCGAAGCATGACCCTGCTTGACTACACGCCGAGCAGTGCTACGCTCCGTTTAATCGAAGACATCGTTCATGCGCTCGATACCGGTGAGCCGACCAGAGGCGGCATTGCGGCGGCGTACGCCAACACCGAGATTCTGTTCGGCTTGCTCGAGTCGCACCGACGGGGCGGGGCGCGCGTGGCGCTGCCGCTGGTCGACAACGATCTTGCCTTTGCACCGAATGTGGCGCCCCGGCAGCCGAAGTTCGCCGTTTCCTAAGTCATCCGGGAGACCGGTCTCACTTGCGTCGCGCAAGGGGAGTCGTGCATGAACAAAGCGATGGTGCTCCGCCCCGGGGAACTCGGATTCGTCGAGCAGCCCGATCCCGAGGCGGGTCCGGGCGACGTCAAAATTCGCATACATCTTTCCGGATTGAGCTCGCGCAGCGAGATTGAGCGCTATGCCCGGAATCCTTCGGGAAAACCTGAGCAGATCGGGTACAACGTCGTCGGCGTTATTGAAGCCGTCGGGGGATGAAGTCACCGGCCTCAGCGTTGGTGACCGGGTGTACGCCGGCGTCGGCCATGCCGACGTGGCGGTCGTTGAGGCCAGTCTGGTGATCAAGATTCCCGACGGCGTCGATGATGAGTCAGCCTGCTTCGCCTATTTGCCGACGCTTGGCACGCACGCGCTTCGGCTTGCTTCGTATCAGCCGGGCGAATATGTCGCCATCAGCGGGCAGGGGATCATCGGGCAGTCCGCCGGGTTGATGGCCCGCCTCTATGGGGCGCGCACCATCGCCATCGATCTCAGCGACGACCGGCTGGCGCTGGCGAAACAGTTCGGCGCGCATCTCACCGTCAATCCCCGCCGCGATGATGTGCAGGCGATGATCGCCGATTTCTGCGGCAGCGCCGGGCTTGATATCGTCATCGACACGGCATCGTCCTGGCGCTCGCTCTGCCAATCGCTCGATCTCGTGCGCACGCGCGGTCGGGTGGTGATGCTCGGCATCATCCGCGATGCGCCTTCCTCAGATGATTCGCTACGTTTCTTCGACGCGTACCGCCGGAACATGCATTCGAAAGAAGCCGTGCTGATCGGCGCCAGCAATGATGCCCACGATGCCGATGGGACGTCCGGCGCGCGATTCACGCGCGATCGCAATATTGACGAGGTGCTTGATCACGTTGCCGCTGGATCCCTTGATCTCAAACAATTGATTACCCATCGCTATCCAATCTCCGAGCTTGAGACGGTCTACAAGCTTCTCTTGAATGGCGGCGAGGATCACCTTGGCGTGGTCTTTCGTTGGCCGGAATAAGCGGCGAGGGGAGGGAATCACGGGCAGTCGCACATCGTCTGGTCCTTTGAACGGTCAGCAAGGGAGTAGTGCAACCATGGTTACGGAAAAGAAACAATGGTCACGACGTCAGGTGCTTCAAGGTGGAGCCGGGCTTGCCGCCGTGGGATTGATGGCGGTCAATGCGCCGGCGGGAACATCCGCCGCGGCGCTGGCGAAGCAAACGGCTGACGCCACCCCGCAAGCCGGCGGCACGCTGACGATCTCGGTCGCGCAGATCACCAGCAACAGCCACCTGCTCTTTCTGCGGCACTTCGCCGGTAGCGAGAACATTTACACGCGGTTGCTTGTGCAATCCCGGTTGATCACCCTCAATCATGAGCGAACGGATTTCGTCGGCGATCTCGCGGAAACCTTCGCGTTTGCCGACGATGGCAAGACGATCACCTTCAATCTGCGCCCGGGGCTGACCTGGCACGATGGCGAGCCATTCTCGGCCACCGACGTCAGCTTCACGTTCCACATGATCGGCATCCCGGGACTTGGCTCGACCTTAATGGGCAGCCTGTTCAACGACGCCGTTCCCGGCATGAAAGAGTGGATCGACGGCACCGCCGACAGCATCTCGGGTCTGCATGTCGTGGATGACAACACGGTCACCTTCGATCTCTTCGAAGGGATCAACCAGATCGGCGTGCTGACGCTCTTCAACCAGATCTGCATCGCGCCGGATCACGTGCTGCATCAGTATCTGAACCGCGAAACCGGCGGCACGGATATTCTGCAAAGTGAGTGGGCGACAACCGCCAAGCATGTCGGCATCGGCCCCTTCCGCGTGATCGAGTATGTGGCCGACCAGTACATCCGGTACGAGCCGTTCGAGAACTACTATCGCGGCAAGCCGCTGCTCGGTGAAGTTGTCTATCGCTCCTTCGCCGACGCCATCACCAATGTGGCGGCGCTGGAAAACCGGGAGGTCGATTCCGGCCGCATCCCACCGACTGAGTACGAGCGGTTCAAGGCCTTTGACTTCCTCAACTTCAACGAGGCGAAGTTCCCCGCCTACTCGGGGACCCCGTTTAACGCCCGACAGGCCTACCTGAACAAGGACGTGCGCCAGGCGCTGATGCACGCGATTGACCGCCAGACGATTGCTGATGTCCTCTACGCCGGTGCGGTCGATGTCCCTGAAACCCCGATCGTGGTCCCGGGTTTTGACGTCAGCCCGAATCTGAAGAAATACGAATACGATCCGGAGAAGGCGAAGGCATTGCTGCAGTCGGGCGGCTGGGATTCAAGCCGCAAGATTCGCTGGGCGGTCGGCACCATTCCATCGGATGAAGTGCAGCTTGCCTATTACGCGGCCATTAACGGCTACTGGGAAGCGGTTGGCGTTCAGGCCGAGTACCAGGTTTTCGGCACGGACGCCACCGTTCTCTGGGGGCCGAATTGGGATTTCGATCTCTATCCGAGCTCCTACCCGATCGGCATTCCGGAATCGGTCGCCATTCACTACGATCCAAGCCGCGCCAGCTATGTCTCGTCCGGTTATGACACGCCGGAGTTCCGGGATCTCTGGACGCAGGCGATGCGCGAGCAACCGCAAGATGAGCATCAGGCGGTCCTCTGGAAGCTGCAGGAGACGATTGCCGAGGAGAGCCTGGGACTGATCGTCGTGCGCGGCGCCGACATCTGGGGCACCGACAAGCGCGTCCACGGACTCGTGCCGAATTACTTCCCGTACGAGGCCGATCTCTACGACTGGCAGCTCGAAAAAGTCTGGGTCGAAGAGAAGCAATAGGGGTCATTAACCGATGCGCCAATATCTGATACGTCGCTTGTTGTTGATCCCGGTGCTGATCATCGGGATCACGCTGCTCGATTTCGTCTTCATCAATCTGACGCCGGGTGATCCCGTCACGGCGATCACGAATCCGACTGAATTGGTGAATCTTGATCCGGCGGCGGTGGAAGCGCGCAAAGAGGCGCTCGGGTTGAACAAGCCAATCATCGTTCGCTACGGTATCTGGATGCGCGAGATGTTCACGGGCAACCTGGGCTACTCGATCGTCAAATCCCAGTCCGTAGCGACGATGATGGTCAATGGGCTCAAGAACACAATTCTGCTGATGACGCTGTCATTGATCGTCAGCACCGTGGTGGGGATCACCTTCGGCATACTCTCGGCGCTGCACCCGCATTCGGCGGTCGACTATCTGCTGACGACATTCGCATTTGTGGGCGTCGGAATGCCGAGTTTCTTCTTCGCGCTGATCTTGATCGTCTTCGGCTCGCTCCGCCTCGGTTGGTTTCCGACCTCGGGCATCGTCACGCCCGGAAATGGTTCGATTCCCGACCGGCTGGATCATATGGTGCTGCCATTGATCGCGTTGTCGATCAATGGCGCCGGCAGCATCATGCGCTATATGCGATCCGGGTTGATCGAGGTCATGCACGAGGACTATGTGACGACCGCGCGGGCCAAAGGATTGAATCAATCTGCTGTTGTGATGCGGCATGCGGTGCGTAATGCGCTGCTGCCGATCATCACGGTGCTCGCTTTGCACATTCCGGCGCTCTTCAGCGGCGCGGTGATCATTGAAACGATTTTCGCCATTCCCGGCATTGGGTCAACGCTGGTTTCCGCGATGAACACCAAGGATTACCCGGTGATTATGGGCGGCGTGCTGATGACCGGCATCATTGTGCTTTTCAGCAGTCTGATCGCGGATGTCGCCTACGCGTTCGCCGATCCACGCATTCGCTATTAGGACTGGAGCAAGAGATATGGAAGCAGCAATCGAAGCTCCAAGACAGGCGACTGCCCTGATCGAGGTTCGCAAAAGCGCATCCGTCTGGAAGCGATTCAGCCGTCACCGCCTGGCGGTTGCCGGGCTGGTGTTCATGATTATCCTGATTTTTATTGCGGTATTCGCGCCCTTTCTTCATACGGTAGATCCGACCAAGACAAGTCTGGCCGACTCGTTGCAAGCGCCAAGCCGGGAGCATTGGCTCGGCACTGATCTGACCGGACGCGATGTCTGGAGCCGCCTCGCCTTTGCCACACGGATATCCCTGACCGCAGGCATTGGATCAATCGCCATCGCGGTCACGATCGCGCTGGTGCTCGGTTCGCTGGCCGGCTACTACGGCGGCATGGTCGATATGGTGATCATGCGCTTCGCCGACGTGATCATGTGCATCCCGGGTCTGATCATCATCATGGCGCTGGTCGCCGTGCTGGGTCCCGGTCTGTTGAACATCATCATCGCCATCGGCGTGCTCGGCTGGACCGGCATGACCCGCCTGCTGCGCGCGCAAATTCTGGCGATTCGCGAACGGGAATTCATTACCTCTGCGCGCTGTGCCGGGGCGTCGAACCGGCGGATCATGATCCGGCATGTGCTGCCGAATTCGTATCAGCCACTGATGGTGGCGGCGACGCTCGGCGTCGCGGGCGCGATTCTCACCGAAGCCGCGCTCAGCTTTCTCGGGTTCGGCATTTTGCCGCCCACGCCGAGCTGGGGCGAAATGCTCAACTCCGCGAAATCAATCACCCGGCTGCAGGAAAACCCCTGGCTCTGGGTACCGCCCGGCATGATGATTTTGCTCACCGTGCTGGCGATCAATTTCATTGGCGACGGATTGCAAGACAGCCTCGATCCGAGGCAAAAGGAGCGATAGCGTTCGTGGCAGCAAAATACAGGGTCGCGATCATCGGCACCGGTCGCATGGGCGGATTGATCGAGGACGAAATCGCGCCGGGAAGCTGGTCGAAACCGTACGGTCATTTCCCCGCCTACGATGCCATTCCCGAAACCGAAGTGATCGCCGTAGCCAACCGGGGCGAGGAACGGCTCAAACGATTTTCAGAGCGCTTTGGTATTTCCAACACCTATCTCGACTATCGCGAAATGATCCTGAAAGAGCAGCCGGACATCGTCAGCATCACGACGCCGTCGCTCGCCCGAGCCGAGCCGATCATTTTCGCGGCGGAGAACGGCGTCAAAGGCATCTACGCCGAGAAGGGGCTCTGCGCCTCGCTCGAAGAAGCCGACCGCATCGCCGAAGCGGTGCGCCGCAACAAGGTCGCCTTCAACTGGGGCGCGCTGCGCCGCCACAACAGCGGTTTCATCCGCCTGCGCGATGAGATCGCGAACGGCGCGATCGGCGAGCCGCGCTACGCGGTGATGTCGTTCGCCACCGACCTGATCAAGCACCACCCGCACACGATCGATCTCGTCTCGATGCTGCTGCTCGATCCGAAACCGGTGTGGGTTGAAGGCAACCTGATCGATCCGGGTGAGCAGTTCGCCCCCGACCGGCCATTGCCGACCTACGACCCGGCCGGACATCGCTACGTCGCCCCGGAAGGCCGTGAGATCGGCGATCCCTGGGTGGGAACCTTTCGCGTCAAGTACGACAGCGGCGCCGAAGGCGTCTTCCTGCCGACACCGGGCGGCTTCGAAATCGACGTCTATGGCACGGCTGGCCGCGCGTTCGGTTGGGAAAATGGCGGGCTCTTCGGCATTCGCAAGAGCATCCCGAAGTCCGGCCAGACCGAAGTGACCACCTTCCAGGCCACCGGCGAAAGCCCGACCATCTGCACCATTCGCGATCTCATCCGCGAGATGGAAACCGGCGAGCGCACCAAGGGAAACATCGACCTGACGATGGACACCGTGGAAACGCAGTTCGCGCTGGCGCACTCGCACCTGCAGGGCGGCGCGCGGGTGGCAATTCCGGTAAGCGACCGCTCGCTCTACATCCCGGGCGGCTGATCGCCTCCGCTCGTCATTCCGAGCCTGTTTGCCGGCATTGCTGTATCAATCGCCACCACATCGTAGGGGAGGGTCTTGTGCCCTCCCGAGGTGATAACGCGATCTTGGTTCTCGGAAACCCGGGAGGGCACAAGACCCTCCCCTACAGAAATAGGCGGATATATCGGCCGTTTCTCCCACCCAGCTCAGCCCTGGAAGGGCTTCGGCGTGGTAGCCCGGGGCTTCAACCCCGGGAAGTCCGGAAGGGGATCTCGATGAAAAAGATCCGTGTTGCCCAGATCGGCCTCACGCTGATTCATGCGCCCCGGTTTCGGGACAGTCTCATCTATCTCAAGGATGAGATCGACATCGTCGGGTTTTACGACCCGGAGGCGAATTCGGACGCCGTGCGCGCCACGATGAAACCCGATGTCGCGCATGTGCCCGTCTACGATTCGATCGACGAGCTGTTGCGGGAAGCGAAGCCGGATGTCGTCATGATCTCCGGCTATCCCCGCGACATGCCGGCCTGGATGCTGCAGGCGGCGGAAGCGGGCGTGAATGTCTGGGCCGACAAACCGTACGCCGTGCATTCGAGCCAGCTGTTGCCGGTGAAAGCCGCGATCGAGCGGAACAACCTGATCTTTTCGTGCGGCTACACCTGGCGGTTCGATCCCACCAGCGTGCTGATCAAGGAGACCTTCGACGCCGGTCTGCTCGGACGCGGACTCGCGGTCGAGATCCGCTTTTTCGGCGGCAACCTGATCGGCCGCGATCTCTCGCACTGGCAATACGATCCCGCCCTCAGCGGCGGCGGCATCCTGAACTCGCTCGGCTGCCATTGGTTCGATCTGATGCGCCACTGGACCGGCTCCGACGTGACCGAGGTCACCGCGCTCGAAGCGAATGTCAGCCGCGAGCCGATCGAGGTGGAAGATGCGGCGTTCGTCTCGCTCCGATTCGCCAACGGCATGATCGGCTCGCTCGCGACCGGCAACCTGCTCCCCTCCGGCAGCGAAAACACCTTCCGCCTGATGGGCTCGCAGGGATCAGTCAGCTGGTCCCCGGCGGACCAGAGCTGCACCATCGTCAGCACCCACCCCGCCTGGGAAGCCGCGCCGAAACGCTCCTTCACCTTCCCCGCGCCGACCTCCCCGGCTACGGCGGCCACGGCGCCAACGTCCTCCGCAACCTCATCCGCGCCCTCCGCGGCGAAGCCCCCAGCGGCTTCACCATCGACGATCCAATCAAATCCCTGCAGATCATTGAAGCGGCGCACGAATCATCGAAAACGGGGCGAGTGGTTCGGTTGGATTGAGCGGGCATGCCCCGCGCGCCAGCGCTCACAAGTCGAATTCTCTCCGAGACTGAACACGGAAACGCGTGGAATATTCCGCGCGTTACCATATTGAGTAGAACATCGACAAGAGGAAACTGGACTGCTGAATTGAACGCTAGCGCGGGTTGCAAAAGTACCTTCTACTCTAGTTCAGTGTAATGCTGACTCTTAGGCAGCTTGGACAGTTCGGGTTTGTCATCAATTAACCAAATCGGAATATCCAATGCGGTGGTTTCACCGTCAACAATTTTGAAGTGGTCTTGAACGATACCGGTGCCGCTTACAGAATATAGATAATGTCTGCTCTTGGTAACGGACACGATGACTGAATAGCACTCTCGACCGGAAGGATGGAGCGGAAGAGCCGAAGTAAACTTCTCTTCCGTGAGCAGCAACGCTTCGTAGGTGAGATTCGTTGTGTCGTTGCATGACATCAGCGACACACAAGCCCTCGATAAATGACTCGGTAAAGACAAGAGAGGGAGCTCGACGAATCGTATCTTCATTTGTGTTCGTACGTGATTGCCACCATCGCCCTAGCCCAAGCGCATACAAACCCAACTCGAGATACGCAGACTCCCGACTGTATGACATCGTTAGCATCTTGAGCCAGTTTGAGGATTTCAACCATCGGTCCCTGCGAGGCTGCGCCCGATTTGATAGTATTCGCGTTGAATTTCCGCTTCTGGTTCGATTAATCCAGTCGGAGCAATCTGCTGAATCTGGTGTTCGAATTCTTGCAATAATCTGTTGAATTCTTCCCGCTTGATGGCACCCGTTCCCTCAACAAAGTCGATCATCGAACCATCGTAATCAGGCTCGGTTGCTATTACTGCAAGAACTCCCGATAAATCCTTATTCGTGAGTTGGTTTTTCCAGTTTTCGTCCATGGTCAAACTCCTCTTGGAGATCCCGTTAACGAGAGAGCAAGTTTAGTCAGGACTCAGCGCACTGCGAGATTACATCCACATTGACTCCGCGATCGTGGCTCCAAAGCCGTTTGCGTCTCCTCAGACGTGAGCGATTCGCTTCGGCTCGTTGATCCGCTTCCGCAGACTTGCCTGAGAAAAGAATGCTTCGGTACAGGACATCGAAGACGATGAATGACGAAACAAAATCTCTGGCAAGAGTGGCGGCGTTACGGCTCCTGGCGGGGGATGTCATCGAGGCGATCGAAGCCGCGGTCATAGCTCATCAACGTGGGGATGTCCTGCTGCTCGATCTGGGCTGCAGTGAGGCAATCTTCGAAATCGAGATTGGAATTCGTTGCGTAGAGCGTGAGTGCACGTAGCAACCGGCGTTTGTTGGGAAGCTTCATGCCACGCAGCAGCAGGAGTGGGCGGAAGCTTTCCACGACTTGAGCGCTGGTCAGCCGGTACTGACGGGGAGAAGAGAGGACGTACGTGACTTCGGCGATCACGACCTCGGAGGTTGTGGCTGCTTCACCATCTTCAATGCGTTCAAACAGCGCGAGGCAGCTCTTGACTCGTTCCGGGTTGTCGCCGCTCAGAAACGAAATAAAGATGTTCGCGTCCAGAAACATCATCGCGTGCGGCGATCTTCCCGGTCACGGGCGATCTTCTCATCTTTGGCATCCCGGATTCGCTCATCCGGTCCCAGCCCCGGATTGAGTGGGGTGAGCGAACCTGCGAGCGACTGCAGCGAGCGCGGAAGCGGGCTGGAGAATAACCTGATTGTCCTCGATCGTGAAAATCACGCGATCGCGTGCCTTGATCCCCAGCAACCGTCGAATCTCAACAGGAATCGTGACCTGGCTTCGCTGGGTGACCGTTGCAGTAAGTTCCTTCATGGCAAATAGACCTCATTGTTCGCATTCGAATACATGATTTCTATCACAAACAATGATTGATGTCAAATACACCGTAGGATATTTCCGGGCTCAGTGCCCGCAGGGTACTTTCGCCTGTGAGCCGGATGCTTCAGCTTCCGGCAAACGCTCAGGCGCGGGTCGCCATCGCGGCCGTCCGGTCAAGGACGCGTTGCGCTTCGGCGGCGTCGACGCCCTGTTTCTTCGCCATCGTTTCGTACTTGATCACCCGGTTCTGGAGTTCGAGCACGCCGTTGTAGAGCGCTTCCGGGGAGGGCGGGCAGCCTCCCACGTAGACATCGACCGGGACCAGCTGGTCGACGCCTTGCACGACGGCGTAGGTGTCGAACGGGCCGCCGACGTTGGCGCACGATCCCATCGAGAGCACCCATTTCGGTTCGGGCATCTGGTCATAGAGCTCGCGGACCACCGGCGCCATCTTCTTCGTCACCGTGCCGGCCACGATCATCAGGTCGGCCTGGCGCGGCGAGGCGCGATAGAGGGAGCCGAAGCGCTCGCCCATATCGAAGCGAGGCATCTGGGCGGTGATCAATTCCATCCCGCAACAGGCGAGACCGAACTGCAACCACCAGAGGGAAGAGCGGCGCGCCCAGTTGAAAATGAAATCGAGCGACGTCACGAACGCATTCTTGTTCAGGCGATCATCGATGAGGCCCATAGCGCATTCCTTTGCACTCACGGTTTCGTCGTGTCCTCCAACGGGAACAGCACGACGAAGGTCGCTCGCCAATGAGCGACCAGAGGTATGTCTCTGCCACGAATGCGCTCATCAGTCAGTATCCTGAGTCACGTGCGACACGGACGGGGAACGAGGTATATGGGATCGTAAAAGCCGCCCGCGACCGGGCAAAATCGGGCAATATGTCCGATTTGAAGGGTTTCCCCGATTCACGCGGAATCTGTGACAAACGACTTCGTTACGAGCGGGGTTCCAGGATCGTGCGCATCTCGGCGGACGTCATCGACTCGGTGCGGCTTGATCCCGCGTCGGAAAGCACGAGCAGCCACTGGTCGGCGTCGCCGGGTTGGACGTCCAGCACGTCGAGGGCGTTGGCGGGGTTGGGGCCGACGCTCTGGAGCAGCTCGAGGTTGATGTCCAGGTCGTCGAGGCGGTCCTGGTAGAGCGTGTACCAGTCGGAGAGCTGGCGGGAATCGCCTTTGGCGACGGTGCCGTTGCTCAGGCGGATCATGGTGACGTTGGCGGTTGCCATGGCAGGATAAACAGCTTGCAGGGCCATGTTCGTTCTCCTCTTCCTCTATCGCTTAACTCAGTTGTCGATGCGCACCATCAGGCGGTCGAACCAGGCCCGCCACTGATCGGGCGTCCAGGCGACGTTGGCGCTCATTTCGCTCGTGTTGAGCCGGTTCCACTGCAGCTCGACCCGTTCGAAGCTGAGATGGGTGCGGTTTTTCTTCGGATCGGGATTGGTGTCGACCGACCAGCCGACGCCTTCGATTTGGGGATCGGTCGCGCCGTCCCAGGCAGTTTTGAATGAGCCCCAGTAGACGCGGGCGATCTTTGCCTGCGCGTGACTGATGAGCGCCACCACATATCTAGGTACTTCAAAAACCGTTCGCTGCTCCAGCATGTCGATATTCCCTTCAGACCATGTTGTGCTGGTTGCACCGCGTACACATCGCGATACGTTCCAGTCGTGTTCACTGTGCGGCTGAGCCGCTTATCTTCGTGCCGCCGACGGAAAGAGGTTGGTCGGCAATTCGTCCAGCGCCCGTTTCCAGCGGATAGCCAGCGCGTACGCATCGTCCGGTCCGCTCGCGCAGGCGTCGATCAATGCGCGCCAGGCTGTCGTGGAAAGCGCCTGAAACGCCTCGGCCAGCAACTCCGCTTCGATCGCTTCAATCCGCAGCTTCTGGGCGTCGGACTCGATCGACCACACTTTCGCCGATTCGTTCAATTCGCTGTCGGTCATCACGATATAGGCGACCCGCTCGCGCATCCCGACTTCGATACGGCGATCAGAAGGATCCCCATATCCGCGTTGCTGCACATGCTGGGCGATAAACTGCGCCCGGTCGTTTCGCGATAACAGAAAGCGAATCACACGAAGCTGCATATCGAGCGGTACCACGAGTTCTCAGGGCCTCCTTCACGGGGCGGGGCGCATCAATCAAAACGGGTATCGGCCGGTTCGATATCTCGACCGCGCACGTAGAGCGAGCGATTCATCTGCTTGCTCAGCCGGGCGCCTTCGTCGATCGAGACCTGGACCAAACCTGTCTCCCATTGACCGTTTTCCTCGGGTGTAGACCAGGAGATCTGCGCCACACCGACACCACTGTCAACGTAGGTGTCCTGAACACTGACTTCTACAACATCGTCCCCGTTGAGCTCGTCTCGGGACGCACCAAATCGATCCAAACTGGATTGCCTGCTTCCATGCACATGCGGAGAACACCGATGTGCGTTACGTGGGGGTGATCACCGCTCGCTTTATCGAGATTGAGAGCCGCGATTCCCCGGGGGGCGACCATTGAAACTCATCGCCGTCTGTGACGGTATCGAGTGTGGGGCATAGGTTCGGTCGCTGTTACGATCATACGCTATTGCGGCGCTGGCCATCGCAACAGGGCCGGGGGAGAGAGACCGCACTGTAGCGTGGAGTTTGCGGGGATCGAGGTTGCGCAAGGGCATTCGATCGCAACCTTTGGGATGCTTATTCTGCGCGGGAACGATGCGCATTTCCCCCGATGTTCCGGGATGGATCGTCATTGTCTTGCATCCAGTATTGGCGCTGAATCGGGCATGGCCGCACGCGGGCAAGAACTACGCCGCCGGTGGCGATCGAGTAGGATGGAGCGTGCGAAAGCGCGCATGATCACCATCCGCGAAACGGCCGCACGTTCCAGAACAGCGACAACCGAGCCGGCATCGCCGATCCCGATTCCTCGCTATCGCACCTGATGGCGCGTGGAATGGCGGGATCGTCTTGACGAATCCGGATTGCATCAGAGCCGATCCGAGAAAGTGGGCAGCCTATGACGTGGGGAACCGCACGACGATATCGCGTCATTAACGTCAAACGAGGAGATCCGCACACCGTGTATCTCGGTGATGAGCGGACCGCCGGCGACGGCTGGACCTTGAGCGCGACGATCTCGACGAAAGATGCCCTCCTCACCCGCGATCTCGAACAGTGCCGGCGCGCCCGGGGACTGCTCGATCTCGAGATGACGAATGAGGATGAGTTGAACACGGTCAAGCTCAGCCGCATCTCGATCGCGGTGCGCCGCTGGCAGCAAACCCAGGGGCGAGGCGGCCGCCGGATTTAACGTAGCCGGTTCGCCGGACCGGATTCAGCGGCCGGTTCGGCATTATGCCATCATGAAGCAGGCATGACCTCCGGGGTCGTTGGACCGAGGCAAAGGAATCCCTGCAGATGACGACGACGCAATCCGATCCGGCCGCTGTGCGAGATGCTCCGAAGGAGATGATCTGGATTCCGGGTGGGACATTCCTGATGGGATCGGATCATCATTATCCCGAGGAAGCGCCGGCGCATCCCGTTTCAGTCGACGGATTCTGGATCGATCGCTACCAGGTGACGAATGCCCAGTTCCGGCGCTTCGTCAAAGAAACCGGCTATGTCACGGTCGCCGAGCGCGTTCCAAACCCCGAGGATTATCCCGGCGCGCTTCCCGAGTTGCTCTTTGCCGGATCGGTCGTCTTCACGCCGCCCCAACACCGCGTGCAACTCGATAACCATTATCAATGGTGGGCCTGGGTGGCGGGCGCCGACTGGCGTCATCCCGAAGGGCCGGAGAGCAATCTCAACGGCAAGGAGCGGCATCCGGTGCTGCATCTCGCCTTCGAGGATATCGAGGCGTACGCCGCCTGGGCGGGCAAATCGATTCCGTTTGAGGCGGAGTGGGAATTTGCCGCGCGGGGCGGGCTCGATGGCAAGGATTTCGCCTGGGGCGATGAGCTGACGCCGAAAGGGAAATATCTCGCCAACTTCTGGCAGGGTGAGTTCCCGCTGCACAATCTGGCGCTCGATGGGTTCGAGCGGAGCGCGCCGGTCGGTTCCTTCCCCCCAAATGGATACGGTCTCTTCGACATGATCGGCAACGCCTGGGAATGGACCGCCGATTGGTACGGCGACCGGCACGTCGTGGAAAGCAGCTGCTGCAGTCCCACCTCGCTCAATCCACGCGGCGGATCGCGGGAGACAAGCGTCGACGCCAATGACGCCGGGACGCGCCATTCCCCGGAAGGTGCTGAAGGGCGGCTCATTCGCCTGCGCGGAGAACTACTGCCAGCGCTACCGTCCCGCCGCGCGCATGCATCACCCGATCGACACCGGCACCAACCACATCAGTTTCCGCTGCATCGTCCGCCCGGAGAAGTAGCGAGAAATTCCGCCATAGTTGGCATTCCGCCAGTATCTTTGGATGCCATGCTCATACAACTCATAGAAGATGAACTCGAGGCGCGCGTCATTGCTGGCCTCGAGTTTCTTGTCGTTCGATCGCGTGTCGAATGGCGATGTCTCCGTAGATAGGCGTAAAGAGAGGGGCTCGCTGACAGATAAGGGAGCGAAGAAACCGAATGTCCTTATTCTTTGGGGCGACGATATCGGCTGGTACAACATCAGTCACAATAATCGCGGCGCGATGGGGTACAAAACCCCGAACATCGACCGGATCGCCAAAGAGGGCGTCGAGTTCACCGACTACTACGGCTAGCAGCAGCTGCACCGCCGCGCGCTGGACTGGAACGATCGAAGCCGGAACATCGCTCAACGGCATCGTTTCGCATCAGGACTGGCTGCCGACCTTGCTGGCAGCCGCCGGCGAACCCGACATCAACAGCAAGCTGCTCGAACAGCACCAGGCGGGCGACAAAACCTTCCACGTCCATATCGATGGGCTGAATATGCTCCCTTACCTGAAGGGAGAGGTGGTTGAGTCGCCACGCAAGGAGTTCTTCTGCTTCAGTGATGATGGCGCGCTCGTCTCGCTCCGGCATGGCGATTGGAAAGCGGTGTTCCAGGAGCAGCGCGAACAGCAATTGATGCTCTGGCTGGAACCGTTCGTCGAGCTGCGGGCGCCCAAGATCTTCAACATGCGCAGCGATCCGTTCGAGCGCGCTGACCACAATTCCAATACCTATTGGGATTGATACCTCTCCAAGGCGTACATTCTGATGAGGGCGCAAGCGGCAGTCGTCGCCCAGATCGAAAACTTCGTGAAGTACCCGCCGCGCCAAAAACCGGCGTCGTTCAACCTCGAAGGCGTCATGGAAAAGATGAGGAACGCCACCGACGGCGGCTGTTTCATTGCCAAAAATCAGTAGAATTACGGAAGATTTCGCCAACTCGACCTTCATACTGGAGATGTTGGTAGATCGTCGCAGCGCCAACCAATCGTATGCCTACGATCGAACCTCTCCGGGAAATCGTCGATCCGGTCTGTCCGTAGCGGCGAAGGGGAATGGGTAAACGGAAGCCCAGAGAGCTCGCATGAGCTCCCTGGGCTTCTGTGATGGACATCGACTGACGGCCCTCACCCTCAACCCCTCTCCCGGAGCGGGAGAGGGTGGCGCTTTCGCGCCGGGTGAAGGTTCAGTCTCGAAGAGACTTCGTCTTGTGAGCGCTGGACTTCAGTCCGGTGCGCGCCACAGCCCGCCCTCGCTTTCTCCCAAACAGTTGACACAACCACTCCAGCACGATAATATAACCATAGTGTTATAGAAAGGATTGGTTATGAATGTCAACTGACCAGCTCAGCGCCGTCTTTGGCGCTCTCGCCGATCCCACCCGTCGCGCGATCCTCGCGCAGTTGACGCGGGGAGATGCGAATGTCGCGGAACTTTCCGCGCCCTTCAGCATGTCGCAACCGGCGATCTCCCGGCATTTGAAAGTGCTGGAGCAGGCCGGGCTCATCTCGCGCAGCCGCCAGGCGACTGCCCGGCTCAGTCATCTCGAAGCGAACACCGCTGCGCGAGGCGACCGCCTGGCTCGGGACCTACCAGGAATTTTGGGATGAGAGCTACGACCGGCTCGATGCATTGATTGCAGCGTCGCAGGAAGATCAGACTGACTGATCGCATTGGAGCGAGTCACAGAGAAAGGAATGCATCATGGCAAAAACGGACATCACCGCGGTTCCAGGTATGCCGCAGATCGTCATCACCCGGGAGTTCAACACTTCGCCCGAATTCCTGTTCCGCGCTCATACCGATCCAGAGTTGCTGGTGCAGTGGCTCGGTCCTCGTGACCTGGCGATGAAGGTTGAATGCCTTGATGCTCGTCATGGTGGGACGTGGCGTTACATCCATGAAGATCGCAATGGCAATGAGTTTTCCTTTCGCGGTGTCTTCCATGGCACGCCGTCTCCCGACGGCATCACGCAAACATCCGAATTCGACGGCGCGCCGGGCAACGTCTCGCTGGAGTCAATGACCTTCGAGGAACATGGCGGCAAAACGCTGCTGCGCTCGATGGCCACGTACCAATCGATCGAGGTGCGTGACATCGTGATCGCGTCGGGAATGGAGTCCGGAGTCGTTGAAGGCTACGAGCGCCTGGATGAGCTGGCCGCAGAAAATGGCCCCGGTGAGCTGAGTGCTCGTATCGTTCAGCAGGGATGCGGTTCATCGAACCGCATCCCTTTGTTTCGCGCTATCGCAAGTAACTGATGCCGATGCTGTCGAATTGGGCGGCGATGGCGTCGATCGTGGCCGTGCCAACATCGCCGACGTGCTTCGCCCCCGGCGTCTGCGGCAGTCCGAAATCGCTCTGGAATGTCGTGAGCGCGGTTCTGGTGCCCGGACCAAACACCCCATCCAGCCCGTTTGGATCGTAGCCGGGATTGCTGAGCTCGGTCGCCAACCGCTCCAGCGCGGTTTGCAGCCCGATATCGAGGGTGAGCGGAATCGGGAAATTATTCGATCGCATGTTTTCGGCCAGCGAGATGGTCGGGTCATAGACGAGCGCCGACATCGTGCCCGGAGGAGGCGCCGCCATCCAACCGGCAAGGGTGAAGAGCAGGCCGTTTCGGACATTGCGCGGAATGACGCCGGGATTGCCCGTTTCATCCATGTGCGATTCGGTTGCACACGTGAACCAATCCTCGCTCGCCGCCGCTGCCTGAAAGCGCGGAAACCTGAAAAGCGGACCGAGTCCCCATGCCATGCTGAAAAGCCCGAGCTGCGCATCAGCCGGCCAGTTTTGCAGATTCGAAAACTCCGGTCGCCCCTGCAGCGTCGTTTCGAACGACGCGAGCTTGCTTCTCACCAGACTGTCGATATCGGCGTCGGTGATCCGGAGCGTCGTGATCGCCTCTTTCTGAGCCAGCGTCGCATGCGACGTGCCGCTGAATTTAACCCGGGTGTATTCCGCCGAGATTTCCGCATTCGACGCAAGCGCGCCGGTGTTTACGTCGGTCCAGTTGAGCGTGAAGATATCGGGCAGTGGCGTTGGATTGGTGCCGAAATGATCGCCGCTGTCCGCATCGAGCAGATTGCCGATCCCGGTTGACACCAGACTCTTCACATCGAGATACATGAAGTTGACCCGCCCCTCCAGCGGGATCGTGAACGGAAAGAACGCATCTGCAACACTTTGATACATGGGATCCTCCGTATTGATGAACTGAGGGCAATCGAACAGGTGTTGCTATGGCGGCGGTGGAACCACGTGAGTCGGCGCGCTGCGACGGCCGATCGGGTCGACGATGACGAAGTCATAGGCATCACCGGCGCCAATGGGAATCGGGTCGACCCAGATCACCTCCTGAAGTCCAGCGAACGGTGGGGCAATGCGCTCGGATGGCGAGCCCGCGGTTGACCGATAAATCTCCAGAATGTACGGCCCGATCGCATCAGGCGGCGCCACCGGCAGACCGTTTACGTCAATGCTGTACGAGCCGTCATCCTGTTCAACCAGGAACGGAGCGGGCGGGGGAGCGGGCGGGTCGGCCGGAATCAACAGCGATTCAGCAGCCAACGAGAGATCGCTCCAGACCGATTCCGCATCGGCTCCGACGACCGTCCAGACCGGCTCGACGCCGCCGTCAACCGGCAGCGGAACTACACCGGGTGGAATCGGCGGCTCGGCGGGGTAGCGCGTTTCGGCGAACCAGTTGTACCGAACGAAGGGATCGAGATCGGCGACCGGCGTCGAAACCGTCGCGCTCCAGACGCCGTCGGCGTCGGGGCCGGTCAGTACGCCGCTTGCTCGCACCGGAATGTAGGCGCGATTGGCAGCGTTCTTCCGCGTTCGCCTGATCCGGAATTCGGGCGGTTTGCCTCCTCCCGCCTCGATCAGCTCCTTTCGCAATCCCCGCGCCCGGATCGTCAGCGTGACGCCGGTGGCGGGATCAGTTGCGGTTTCCACGATGGGCGCGGGTGGACGATCGCTGCCCGGAATCGCCACCGGCACCAGACCACAGGTCTGGAACGGCGCTTCCGCTCCGCCCTGAGTCAGCGGCACGACGCGGACGAACTGCAAACCGCGCAGCGAGCCGGGGATTTGCGTCGAAAAGTGGATGCGTCCGTCGCCGCCCGGAGTAGGCGGGGTTTCGCCGAGGAAGGTGAAGAGCTGCCGGTCGGCGAACGACGCGCTGGCGGCATGAATCGGATTGGCGTCGGACGAGCGGATCGCGCTCGTGGAAAGGTTGATCCCGGCCGCGTTCGCCAGCCGCCGCTCATCGCCGAGATAGACCCGATAGCGGGCGGCCCCCGTTTGGGGTGGCCAGGTCAGCGCCAGTTCCGCCTGACCGGTGGCGTCGGATTGCCCGGTCCAGATCACCAGCGGCGAGGTCGGGATGAACTGCGGCGCCCGGGCGTCGAATGCGGCGCAGCTCAGCGATTCAGCCGGAGAAACATTTCCTGCGCTGTCGGTAAAGGTGGCGACGACCGCAACCGGTCGGTGCTCGCCGACGCTAAACGGCAACGGGCTGAAATCCTGCTCGACGTGATCGCCTGGGCCAACCGCGATCGCCGCCTGAGCGACGCCATCGACCGAGATGTCGAGTGTCGTGATCGGCAGGCTGCCGGGCGACATCCGCAAGGGATCGGGCACGTCGAGACGAATGTGAATCGAACCCGGTATGCGAGCATTTACCGAATGATCGTCGGGAAACGCGGCATAGGTCACTTCGGCCACCGGCGCTGGCGGGAGTGGACGTGTCGCCAATGGCTGGCTCAGCGTCGAACCGTTCGACCACTGGCCGAACTCATCAGATTGCCAGACCTGCCAGCTTGCCCCGGCTGGATCGGGCGGGATCATCCTGTCCGTGACCAACCGTTTGTTGTTGCTGGCCCAGTTCGGCACGATCGGCAGCGCGCGGGAGGTTTGCTCCCCCGGCTCAGGCACGAATTGATGCAGCCCGACCGGCTCGCCGGGCGACATCCGCGCGAATCCGACCATGCCTCGCGCCGGTTGATCGCCGAGCGAGATCGATTGCTGCCAGCTTTCCGGAACCGGGTTGCCGGGGTCTTCCTGCGCATTCCAGCTACCCGGTGCATCGGCGGCCAGCGCGAACGGATCGGGTGGATCGGGCGGGGCATCGCCCGATGCCACAGCGACCGCCAGCAAGGTCACGATCGTCCAGGGACCGCTGCCATCGCGATCAGGCACGTTCGGGAGATTGGCGATGATGCCCGGGGAATCGGGGAAGGTGGAGTCGAGCATCGAATCGACGAAGTTGGGGACAGGTATCGCCGAATTGAGAAACGCGCTGAGCGGAATCGAGGTGCCGAGAAAGTCGTCAAACTTCAGAACCGCCCGGTCAAGCTGCACGGCCCACCGGCTGGCGATCAGCCAGATATTGGCGCGATCGATCGGCGGGGTTTCGCCGAAATCGACCGTCGTCGCCAGCCCGAGATAGCGGGCGATCTGGGGATCGACCGCCATCGTCAGCAGCGAGGGTGTTATTGGCGCGTTCGTCGTCAGTTGCTTGCCGTTGGGCGCCTGCCCGAGCTCGGTGCGGACGATCGCTGCCGGGGCGCGTCCTCCATCATTGAATCCCTCGTTCAGCCAGGGATCGACCAGATTCGGTCCGACGAGGCGCATAATCCTGTCGGTTTCTTCTCCTTGATCGCTGTCGTCCGGGAGTGCGCCGGTTGGATTGTCGGGCGGGTTGAGCCGCCTGGGCGCGGCGAACTTCACCCGGCGCTCGGCGGCATTGCGCGGATCGTCGTTCGGATCCTGCGCATACCAGGGACCAGACTCCAGCGGCAGTCCGAAGGTGAAATCGGGCTGGCGCTCGGCGATTTCCTCGACGAAGACGCGATCGGCTTTCAAGCCGCGCCCGCCAAAAATCTCGCCGGAGCCGGTCACCCGCAGATGCAGGATCTCCGCATCGCCGAACCGGAACGGCTCGCGGCTGCGGGTGGCGAGAATGCGCGGCGCGCTGCCGGCGGCATATTTGCCGTCGAGCAGATCGATCCGCACCCCACCGTCCTTGACGTCAAGCTCAATCCAGATCCAGGGATTTCCCGGTTCGGTCAGCAGCGTGCCGAACAGCTCGCCGCCCGCCGATTCGATATCGAACGGCATCGGCACGTTTTTGCCGTCGCGGTTGCGCCAGACGATCCCGACACCATCTTCATCGCCGATGTGCTGCAACCGCCAGGCGGCGAAGGGATGAATCGGGAAACCGATCCAGGGATTGACCTTCACCCGCAGATGAACGCCCTCTTCAAGCCAGGGGACTCCATTCGCCGCCAATGCCCGCGCCCGGAAGATTGTCGGCAGCGCCAGGGGTGTGCTCATTTCAGATCCTCCGCGAATGCCGGCACGGCCGCGATGGGGCAGGTCAGAGTTGCATTGCTGGCGACCGTTGCGGTTTCCAGCGGCACGTCCTGCAGGGTGACGCCGAGATCGAGCGTGGCTCCAGGTACGAACGGGGTGTTGGTCAGGAAGAGCAGCCGGTCGCCGGAGGCCGAACGGATCACCTGCTCGAAGGGATGCCCACCACTTGCGAGCGACTTAATCAGCATGCGCCCGCCGAAGTTGATGAGATCGAGCGTGCCGGTCCGGTGGATCGGCTCCGGCGCTTCGAGCAGGATGCCGTGTAGTTCCCAGGCGTCGCCGTTCTGGCTCCAGAGCGCCGTCGAGCGGGCCTCCCGGGCGACCGGCCAGCGGCCAAGCCCGAGCTGGCCGATCGCGCGCTCGATCGCGCCGTCGGCGGTGCTGTCGCCGGGTGCGACCGGGATCTTCGTCACCGGTGCATCGCCCGCCAATCCGCCTGCGCCAAAGCCAAGCGCGCCGAGCAACTCGAGCGGGTTCTGATACCGCGAGGTCGAGAAGATCACGCCCGGTATCTCGGCGCCGCCTGCGCCGCCCTGGAACGGGAAGGCCAGGAACACCTCGTACTGCGAAAGTGGCTGCAGCTCCGGCCGTCCGCCGAGCGTGCTTCCCGGCGTGGGATACGGACACGAATCCGCCGCCGACGTCAGCGCATAGATGAGCTGATCGGCCTTCGGTTGAAAGACGGAAACCGCCGCCGCAAAGAGATTGCTGGCCGGGAACTCCTGCACCTCGAACGGATCGGGGTTGCCCTTGGTCGGATCGGTGCGGCGGACGCGCACCTTCACATCGTGCTTGTAGATCAGCGCCAGATCGGTCACGTGATTGACCAGCGTCTGCACGCCGACCGGGTCCTTGAGGAACCAGAAGCGGGCTTTGTCGGCCGGCATCCAGGAGGCGATATAGCGCTGCAAATAGACCGGGTCGAAACTGTCGTGAATCTGAACCACTGACGGCGCGTAGACGAATTGATCGTAATGCGCGAGTGCGACCGCGCTCGATTCCTGCAGGTATTGCTGGCCGTTGCTCGACGCCGCGCCAGGCAGCGCCGGGGTCCGGAACCAGTAGCTGTCGGTCTTTGTTGGCAGCGGAGCCGGCGCTTGCTTGCCTTCGCGCTGTCCTTGCGCCGACATCGCCACATCGATCCGGTAGATCATGTTCGGTTTCAGCATCGGCTTCGGCACGACGGTCGGCGAGGTCGCTTTCTCCTTTGCCTGCTGACCGGCGGCGTTCGCGGCTTTGGTGGCGGAATCCGCCTTTCCTTGTGCGGTCACGGTCGTGCCCTCGATCGCCAGCACCTGCGGCGCATATTCGGGGGGATAGGTGAGGAGATAGCCGAAGAAAGGCCCGCCGTTCTCCGGATAGAGCATGGTGATGGCATCGCCGAAGCCGGGGAGATCGGCTCCATGGGGCAGCGAGTGCGGTCCATTCTCATCGATAATCTGCACGCGGAAGCGTTCAGTCGCGTAGTTGTGCGGCCAGTTCGGCAGCACCATGTAGAGCACGGGATCGAGCAGCGGCTCGCTGAAGGAAAGAAACGCCGTGATCTCCGTCTCGCGGAGCCGGCTGAGAAACTCCCGGTCGACATCGAGCGGGATGCCGGTCAGGTGCGGCAGCTCGAACGCGCCATTGAAGGGGAGAATGCCGGGCAAATCGAGCGGCGGCGAATAGACGACCGGCCCGCTCAACTGCAACGGAAAGATTGTATCGAACAGATCCGACGGTGCCATCGTCAAGCGGCGTTTGCTGCCAGGATGAGGTCACCCGCACCTGGAAATTCGAAGCGAATGGGCCATCGACATGCACAGTCGGCAGCTTCCAGCTTTCGCCCGGCGCGTGCCGGAAACCAAGCGATCCCAGCGCCCAACCCTCGAACGGGGAATAGCCCCGGACACAGTTGTTGCTCTTGTCGGGGAGCGGATTGTCGGGATGCTTTTGCGCCCCATCGAGCAGCTTGCGGGTCCAGAGGTGCGTTTCCCAGGTCATCAGTGCCAACTCGCGTGCACCAGGGTGCCCCTTGCCCGTTTTGGGATCCTGCCAGGCGGCTTCGAGCGGTCCGGCGACCACCGTTTCGGCGTGATTGGATGGGTCGATCTCCGTCAGCGCCACCGCATCGAGACTGTAGGTGTAGCTGAGGCGGTCGTTGCCAACGACGCCATCACCGACCGCCGCCTGATCCCAGATCAGCTTGTCGGTGAAGGGCCCGGCTTGGATCGCCTTCGCCGGGCCGATCGAAAACTCGAGCATCGGAATCGCATCGGGCCAGACGGTTGGAATCAGAGCGGGATCGGGCAGGATGTCCGAACGCAGCGCATCGCCCGTTTTGGTGTAGAGATGATCGGCGAGCGCGATCGATTTCAGCGGCCATTCGGTCGGATCGGGGATGTCGCTCGCTTCATCGCCGATCTCGATCGTCACGCACCCTTCGAGACTGAAGAAGAAGAGATCGACCTCGCCGCAGACCTCGAACTTGATCCAGGCTTCATCGAGCGCCGGCACGAGCATCATTGAGATTTCGGCGCTGACGCCGATCGAGATCGGCCCGAGATGGAGGCTGCCCGACAGCTTGCCCTTTCCGGCGAGCATGAACGGATCGGTGCCAAGCCCGATGATGGCGGAAGCGGATAGCTCCAGGAAGACGAGCGGCACGCCATATTTCGCGGTGAACCCGGCCCCGAAGCCGAGGGCGAAACCGCCCAGCGACATGGCCGCGTCGCCGCCGAGACTCGGCAGCCCGTTGCCATGGACCATCACATAGGCCCAGGCGCCGACGCTCGAGCAGATCAGGCAGAATGGTGGCCTGAATCGGACCGGGACTTCTGCCCGAGCACATTGTCCGAGCCGAGATGCACCCACCAGTCGCTCGCATTCCCATCCAGCGGGAAGTACGCGCCGAACGGTACGTCGATCGTAAAGAGCACCGGAATCTCGAAGTGGCCGCGCAGGGCGATCGTGACGCCGTCGCTGGCAATGGCCAGCAAGCCGATGAAGCTGAGACCGGGAGCGGGAGCGGAGCCAAACCCTTCCATCTTGGTTCGCTCGGCCACGACCTTGCCGTCGAGACTGGCGCGCAAGGCGAAATCGGGGAGCCCGATCACGACGACGGCGCGGGCGCTGAAGGCATAGCCAAGATCGGGCGCGGTGCCGATCACCGCGCCGAGTCCGAAAACGCCGCTATTCGGCGCGCAGCCATATTTCGACGTGTCGAACGGGTCGAGTGTGAGCTGGAAATCGATTGGATCGGCGCCGGGCGGCAGCGACGGCAGCGCCGCGTTCACCCCGAAAATGCCGCCCAATCCATAGAGCCCCAGCCCGCTGTTCGCGAGCGGAATCGGACCGGGCAGATCGACGCCGATGGCGAAGACGAGCTTGTTGACGCCGTCGCAATCGCCGTAGCTGAGACTGGCGAAACCGCCGAGATTGAGCGGAATGATGTTCGCCGACAGCGCCAGATCGAGCTGCCCTTTGCCGAGCGACGCTTTGCCGCGTCCCTCGAACAGACCAGGCATTTCCAGCGACGCTTCGAGCCCGCGAATCTCCGGCGTGATCGCGCCACCCGGTCCGAGCGTGGCGCGCACCGTCGCGCCGCTGACCTTGACCGGACCGAGATCGAGCGCGAAGCGGAGATCGATCTCAAACCACTGCGAGCCGTGCCCTGAGCGGCTGCCGAGCACATCGAACAGATCGGCCAGCGAGCCGGGAGATTTCACCTGCCAGCCGCCCGGATCCTCAACGCCGATATCGGCTTCACCGAAGGAAAGATGGAAGCGATCGAGACCTGAAAGATTGAAGTCGACCAGCAGGCGGACATTGCGATAGCGCAACCGCATCGGCGTTTGATCTTTCATGCCGATGCTCATGAATCCGAGATCGATCGCCCGAACCTGGACGTCAACGCTGTAGTCGACCCGCAGCGTCAACTTGGTGCCCGCGTCGCCCAGACCGGCGTCGATTTCGACGCCATGAACGGTGACATGCCCTTCTTCAAGGAAGGCGCTCAACCCTGTCGCGGCGACGAGCAGCGCGTGCAGCGTCGCTCCGAAACCGTCGTAGTTCGGTTGATTGGGGGCGTCGGCATCGGCGATGAAAGCGGTCGCGAGCGCGGCGGCGGTGACGATCACCTTCCCGGCAGTGTCGTTCGCCTGAACGGTGAGCAACCCCTGGTCGCCGCCTGCTTCGACGATCAGCCCGAACTCCATATCCATCGTGCCGGGCTTGCGGGCAAATCGCCCGGTCACGTTGAGTGGTTGCCCGCCAAGCAGCTGCACTGTGCCGATACCGGGACCGGCGTCGGATTGATTGAGTGTCCAGGTGGTGCGGATCTCGATCGCGGTCGGCAGCGCCGAGGCGAGCGAGGTCGCGCCGGGATCGTCCCAGGTGATCGAGACATCCATCGCCGGGCGTTTGCCATCGGCGGGAATATGCACTTCAGTGTGCCCGAACATGCCGATCGGCAGCCCGAATTCGAACTCGATTGGGATCGGGCCGTTGCCAATCAGCGGCGTTTGCTCCGGCAGAAACAGCTCAGCCTTGCGAATCGCGACGCCCTGCCAGGCGTTTGTTTCGGAGGGGAGATGCTGCCCGCCGCCATGTTCCACCGGCTCAGGCGCGAATTGATCGGAGCTATCGACTGTGAAGCCGCCGGCGAGATGGATGCCGAATCCCTGCCCGCCGATCTTGAACGCAGGCGGATCGATGCCAACCGTCATCACGCCGCGATTCGCCGCATCGAGCGCGACCAGACCTTCCCGCACCGCGCTCGATGTGCTCCCCTCGGTGCGGATGCCGAGCGGATCGGCGCCGTTGAGGGTGACGTGGACGCGGCCATCGGGCGTGACGGCGGCAGCCAGGGTGCGCTTGCCCGCTCCGTCCACCTGGACGGATGCCGGAGCGCAGGCCGCCGGCAGCTTGAGCAAGCCGCTGGCCGGTTCCAGGTCGAACTGAAACCCGGTTGGCGCGGCGGCAGGACCGGTCAGCCGCAGCGTGAAGGGAATCGCGGGACCGAGCGGATCGATATCGAGATTGGCGAACCCGCCCGCCGTGTCGTTGGCGGAAGCTTTCACCGAACCCTTGATCGGCGTTGCTACCGGCGCGTTCGGCATCGGATCATCGGTGGCCAGGTGATCGAGCAGACCCCGCAGCTCCGCCGGGAAAATGATCCTGTCGATCGTCCCCGGCAATAGAGGACCCAACGCATCGAGAATGAGCACGGCCATGAACTGGTCCTTTCGCTCAAATCGAATCGATCAATTTCCGGCAGCTCGAAACACCAGAGGTCCTGCTGAAATGCGCGTCTACGCCGATAATAGCGTGGATTCTGCCGGACAATTCATCCCTCGTACACTCTGAGGTCATTATCGAGGGGAGCCGAGTGGGAGGCATCAGTAGGACTACCTATTTTTGCTCTGCTGAATCTGGCGATTGCCCTATCATGATCCGGGACGTTTGATCCAACTCACGACACCATGGGAGCAGGCATGACTGACGCCGCGACGTTGAATGAGTCCTCCGGTACGCGCTCCAGCGACAGTGCCCGCCCCTTGACGAAATCCCGGCGATTGCGACAGATCGCCACGGTGCTGGGTCGTCACGGTCTCGGAGTGCTAGTCGCGCGATTCGGACTCAACCGTCAGCTTCCCGGTCAAAAAGGCTTGCCGGACTTTGATGTGGATGACGAAGTCCACACAAATCCGAAATCGCTCCGGCTGGCGCTCGAAGAGCTTGGCACGACCGCGATCAAGTTCGGCCAGGTGCTTTCCACCCGGCCCGATCTCCTCTCCCCGGACTATCTCGATGAACTGGCGAAGCTCCGGGATCAGGTGCCGCCGGTGCCGGTCGCGAAAATCCGGGAGATCATCGAAGCGGAGCTCGGCAAACCGATTGCCGAGTTGTTCGCGGAGTTCGACGACAAACCGCTGGCGGCTGCGTCAATCGGCCAGGTGCATATTGCAAAGCTTTTCACCGGTGAAGAGGTCGCCATCAAAGTCCAGAAACCGGGCGTGGCCGAAACGGTCGATGTCGATCTCCAGATTCTGGACGACTTCGCCCGGATTGCGCAGCAGCAATCGAAGATGGCGCGCGATTACGATCTCGTCGCCATCGTGCAGGAGTTTGGCTGGCAGCTGCGCGGCGAGCTGGATTACACCCGTGAAGGGCGCAATGCCGAGACCTTCCGCAAGCAGTTCGAGGGCAATCCGGAAATCGTCATCCCGGTCATCTACTGGTCACACACCACCAACCGCGTGTTGACGATGCAGCGGCTGCGCGGCGTCAAGATGGACGATCTTCCCGCGCTCGAACGGATGCAGATCAACCGGCACGATCTGGCGATTCGCGGCGCGAACATGATCATGGTCGAGATGCTCGATTACGGGTTTTATCACGCCGATCCGCATCCCGGAAACATGCTCATTCTCGAAGGCGGCAAGATCGGCGTGCTCGATTTCGGCATGGTCGGGCGCATTTCCAAAACGATGAAGCTCGATCTCCTCGATCTGCTCAACACCATCACCAGCCAGGACGCCAGCCAGGCGGTCTATTGCCTGGAAGCGCTCGGCGTCGCCGGGGTCGGCGCAAACCGGGTGGCGCTGGTGCGCGACATCAACCACATGTTCGATCGCTTTCTCGGCCAGACGCTGGATCAGATCGACATCAATGAGCTGAGCGGAACGCTCTTCGCGATCATCCGCCGCCACCATCTGCAAATGCCGTCCGACCTCGTCATGCTGCTCAAGGTGCTCGGCATGTATGAGGGAACTGGCGCGCTGCTCGATCCCGATTTCAATGTCCTCGCGGTCGCCGCGCCATTCGTCAAGGATCTGATGAAAAAGCAGCTGAGCCCGAGAGCGTGGGAGCCTGAGCTGCGCCAGAGCGCGACCGACATCGCCCGCGCCGGCATGGAGCTGCCGGGGCAGCTGCGCCGCCTGGCGCGCCGGGTCGATCAGGGTGAGTTCACCATGGTCATGCAGCACCAGGAACTTGACTCGAGTCTCAACCGGCTCGAAGCGATGGTGAACCGCATCGCCCTGAGCGTGCTGTTCGGCGCCTTCGTGATTGGTCTCGGCCTGATCGTCGTCGCCTACCGGCCGGATGAGCAGTCGGATCGTGTCCGCTGGCTGATCGGCATCGGCTTCGCCATGGTGCTGCTCCTCGGCGCCTGGCTGGCCCGCGAAATCTTCCGCAGTAGGCGTCGGTAGGGCAACCGAAGCACCATTGCGATGGATGAGAGGCCGCGCCCGCATGCCCGTCATTCCGAGCCGCAGCGAGGAATCCCCGCGCGAAGCGCCTGTTTGAAACCGAACGACCGAGTCCAGCAGCGGCCGCGATTGGCAATCCTCCCTATGGTTTGGAAGACGATGGGTTGAAGGAGCAGGTGTGTGAAAGGTGCCTACGTCTACATCATGGCCAATGGCCAACGAACTATCTACGTCGGAGTCACCACTGATTTGGAACGGCGAGTTTGGGAGCATAAAACCCATTTCCATGATGGCTTCACCAAACGCTACAACTTGACGAAACTCGTTTACATCGCGGAGTTCTCCGGGATCGAAGATGCAATCGCCTGGGAAAAAGCGCTCAAAAGGAAATCACGCGCTCAAGAAGATTGTCCTGGTTGAAGCGCGTAATCCTCGCTGGAATGATCTTGCCTGGAACTGGTTTGACGGAGAATCCAGGGCGGTTGCGCATCCTCTGATCCTGACCAGCGAATGAGGTCCTCGCGCTGCGCGCGAGCGGCTTCGCCGGGGGATTCCTCGCTGCGGCTCGGAATGACGATGCGGTGGAGGAGCATCTGAACGAGTGAGCCAGCTTCTCGCATTCTTGCGAAAATGGGAGAGCTTTCCAATGTTGTTGGATGGATGATTCGAGAGGGTTGCATGAAAATCACGCGGATTTCGAGCATCGTCGTCAATGCCAGAATGCGGAACTGGATTTTCGTCAAAGTTGAAACGGATCAGCAAGGACTCTATGGGTGGGGCGAAGCGACCCTTGAATGGAAGACGAAAGGCGTCGTCGGCGCGGTTGAGGATATCGGCCGCCTGCTGATCGGCGAAGATCCGAACCGGATCGAGCATCTCTATCAGATGATGACGCGCCAGTATTTCTGGCGAGCCGGCATCGAAGGGATGAGCGCGATCAGCGGCATCGATATGGCGCTCTGGGATATCAAAGGCAAAGCGCTCGGCGTCCCGGTCTACGAGCTTCTCGGCGGCAGAGTGCGCGACCGGGTCCGGCTCTACAACCACCTCGGCGGCGGCCAGATGAAGGTGATGTACGAGAGCACCGAGCCGCAACAGTTCGCCGAGAATGCGCTTTCGGTCAAAGCAGCCGGGTACACCGCCATCAAGTTCATGGCCGTGCCGCGCACTGAGCCGGTTGAAGGGCGTGCAATCGGTCAAATATGCGGCGAAGCTGGTCGAAGCGATTCGCGAAGCGGTCGGCCCGGAGATGGATCTGATGGTCGATCTCCACGCCCGCACCTGGCCGGCGATGGCGATCCAGTACTGCCACGCCCTGGAGCCGTATGGACTGCTCTTCTTCGAAGAGCCCTGCCCGACCGAGGATATCGAGGCGACCGCGCAGGTGACCCGGGTATCGAACATCCCGATCGCCACCGGCGAGCGGCTTGTTGGACGCCCGCAGTTCCGGGAAGTGTTTGAAAAGCGCGCCTGCCACATCATCCAGCCCGATCTCTCGCACTGCGGCGGACTCTGGGAAGCGCGCAAGATCGCGGCGATGGCGGAAACCTATTCGATCGCCGTCGCCCCGCACAATCCGAACGGACCGGTCGCCACCGTCGCCGCCACCCATTTCGCGCTGGCGACGCCCAACTGGCTGATCCAGGAATCGATCACCGACGACGTCCCCTGGCGCTACGAAGTGATCGAGCCGCCACTGGAAGTCAAAGACGGCTACATCGAAATCCCGACCAGACCCGGCCTCGGCATCGACATCAACGAAACCGAAGCCGCCAAACACCCCTTCCAGGAAGAAGTGATGCAACGCTACTTCCACCCGGATGGCGCTGTAGCCGACTGGTAGACCGGGATCGCCAAAGAAACACGCAAGCCCAGCCCAATGGTCAATTGGGCTGGGCTTGCGTGTTTTCCGAATCTTGGCCGGAAACCCTCACTGTCGAGAAAGAGTTTGTCCTCGCCCGAGGAAATCCTGCTCCGCGGCAGGAACATGATCTCCCTCTCAACCGGCCATCTCTTCATCCCGGCCCGTTGACGACGATGGCCTGCTTTTTGCATAGCAATTCACGGGGTCTGATGTCCGGCGCAATTTCGTCGGTTTGTATGAAAAAGTAGATTCAATGTGGTTTAGGCTCATGGAGCGACGCATGTCTCATTGACCGCGCAGGCCGGGTGTCCAAGCCGATCGATTGTCCGGCATCTAGTCCTTTCCCCACATCTTCATTGTTCGGAGTTGCCACCGGAATTACGGCGGCAAAGGAGTAAAGCTGTGCCATCCAGGTCGCATTCGTTGAGCATCGGAATCATGAGCAAGCGTGTTTCCCGGCGAACCGCGCTTGCCGGCGCTGCCGCAGCAGGCATCGCGCTTCGCCATTCCTCATTTGCCCAGGACGCATCGCCCGTCGCATTCGACCGCGACGCCAAGATTACTTCCTGGGGATTCGGCGTCGAGGAAACGAACCCGATGGCCTTTGCTCGTGTCGAAGCGTTCAAGAAGGCCTATCCCTCTGTCGAACTGACTGTGGTGCCCGAATTCGACGAACAGAAACTGCTGACCGGCGTCGCCTCCGGCAACGTGCCAGACCTCCTTTGGATCGATCGTGGCGCAACCGGCACCTGGGCGGCACGTGATGTGCTGATGCCGCTCGACGATTTCTTCGGTTCAGCTGGCATCGACGCTTCCCAGTTCTACGATGTGGCAATTAACGATGTTCTCTACCAGGACCATCACTATGGGCTGCCCCAATTCATGGTCGTGCAGGCGATCTACGCCAACGATCAGGCGCTCAGTGACGCGGGCAGCGATGCCGCCTCGCTCGACACCTCTAACTGGGACGGCCTGACGACCCTGGCGCAATCGCTCGTGCAGAAGAATGGCGATCAACTGAGTCGCTGGGGCTTCGACCATAAGATGCAGGCTGGTGCGCTCTGGGCCTGGGGACTCGGCAACGGTGGCTCGTTCGTCGATGGCGACGGCAAACCGACCTTCAACGATCCGAAGATCGTCGAAGCGCTCGATTGGGGCATCGCGAACTACGACGCGCAGGGCGGATTCACCGATTACTCCTCATTCGCCTCGACATGGCAGGGCGACGAACAGTTTGCCCGCCAGCAGGTGGCGATGACCGTCTACGAGTCGTGGATGCTCGGCATTGTTGCCCGTGTCGCGCCTGATCTCGCCTTCCATGTACTGCCGATGCGACCGAAAGGCGGAGGCGATCCCTTCAGCACGGTCTCGGGTAATGCCTGGGCAATTCCGAAAGACGCGGGGGATGCCGAGGCGGCGCAAGTCTTCATCGAGTTCATGAACCGTGACGACACCTGGATGATCGGTGCCCAAGCGGTGAAGGACGGCAAGGTTCAGAGCAATCAACCCTACATTCCGACGCTCACCGGCAAACCCTCTGCCGATCAGCTGCAGATCGACCAGCTCTATGAGTCGATCGCCCAGCCGTTCGATGACGCCGTCAAGCTCTTCCCAGAAATCCTGAAGACAAGCCAGGTCCGGCCGATCTCCGCCTCACCGATCGGCCAGCAGTTGGACGACATCATCAAGGAAGCGGCGCAATCGGCACTGCGTAAGGAAAAGAGCGCGGAAGATGCGTTGAACGACGCGAATGGCAAGGCAGAGGACGCGCTCTCCGAGTTTTCATCTTAGCGCAGGTACACGGGAGGCATCACCATGGCCACTGAGGCTATTTACGCAGGGAAGCGACGCAAGATGTCGGAGGAGAGTCGAGCCGGCTGGCTCGCCATTTCACCGTGGATCGTCGGTTTCTTAATCTTCACCCTCGGGCCGGTGATTGCCTCCCTCTACTTCAGCTTCACCAAATATGACGTCATCTCGTCGCCGCGCTGGGTAGGTCTGGCGAACTACCGGCGCCTCTTCACGAAGGATGAGCTGTTCCCGAAAGCGCTCTGGAACACATTCGTCTACACCATTCTCTACGTGCCACTGCACACGATTCTGGCGTTGCTGATCGCGACGCTGCTTAACGAGGCGCGGCAGGCGAAAGGCATCTACCGCACCGTTTTCTATCTCCCCTCGATCACCCCGGCGGTCGCAACTGCCTACCTCTGGATCACGTTGCTCAATCCGAATGATGGGCTGGTGAACCGGACGCTTCGTTTTCTGCACCTTCCGGCTCCCGCCTGGACGGTCGATCCCAACTGGACCAAGATGACCGTCGTGATCTCGCAGCTCTGGGTGCTCGGCGGGGCGATGATCATCTTTCTGGCAGCGCTCAACGGCGTGCCGCAAACACTCTACGAAGCGGCCACGCTCGACGGGGCTGGTGTGTTGCGCCGTTTCTGGAACGTGACGGTACCGATGATTTCGGGAGTGATCTTTTTCGTTGCCACGGTCGCGCTGATCAATGCCTTCCAGGTCTTCACCCAGAGCTACGTGATGTTCGACGAGAATGGCGGTCCCGAACACTCCGCCCTTTTCGCGGTGATGTATCTCTTCCAGCGCGCCTTCGCCTACTTCCAGATGGGATACGCAGCGGCGATCGCCTGGGTGCTCTTCGTCATTATCGTCACCTTTACGGTGCTGCAATTCGGGATTTCGAAGCGCTTCGTCTACTACGAAGCCGGCAACGACAACTGAGGCAGGAGGAGCAAAGCAATGGCGCTCAAAGCCAGCCCGGCGGTCGCTTCAGCACAATCTGTTCCACGATCCGCCACCAACGTCTATCGCACACCATTCGTAAAGAAGCGAAGGTTTCCCTGGCGTGATATCGCCCTTTACGTCTCGCTCACCGTCGTCTCAGCGATCTTCGCGATCCCATTTATCTGGCTGATCCTCACCTCGCTGAAGCCGCCGGCCGAGGTCTTTTCTAATTCACTGATCGGCTCCGACATCCATATCAAGAATTATCAGGATGTCTTCCGCTACGCGCCCGTTTCGCGCTGGTTGATCAATAGCCTCATCATCTCGGTGCTGGCGGTGGTGACGGTGACGCTTTCAAGCTCGCTGATCGCCTATGGCTTCGCGCGGCTGCGCTTCCGAGGGCGCAACCAGCTCTTCGCGCTCGTGATCGCCACCTATATGCTTCCCGGCGCGGCAACGATGGTGCCGACCTTCCTGATCTGGAACAAGCTCGGCGCGGTCAACACCTTCTTTCCGCTCTGGGCGTCGAACATCTTCGGCTCGGCCTTCTACATTTTCATGCTTCGCCAGTTTCTCTTCACCATTCCGCAGGATTTCGTCGACGCCGCCCGCGTCGATGGAGCAGGCTACTTTCGCATCTACTGGAACATCATGCTGCCCTTGATCACCCCTGCACTGGCGGCGGTGGCGGTATTCGAGTTCCAGGCGAAATGGAACGATTTCATGACGCCGTTGATTTATCTGAATGACCCCAATAAATACACGATGTCGCTCGGCTTGGCGTCCTTCAAAACCGATTTCGAGATGCAATGGGCGCTGTGGATGGCCGCTTCCGTCATCTTTACCATCCCAATGGTGATCCTCTTCTTCATCGCCCAGCGCTTCTTTATTGAGGGATCGGTGTCGTCGGGAGTCAAGGGGTAGGCGAACAGGGAGCGGTGCCGCTGCATCATCCGACCGCGCGGGCGGCCAGATACGTCTCGAAGTCCTGATCAGGCACGATCTCGTACCAGACGGAGTCCTTTGTCGAAATCGGGCGCAGCACGCGGACCAGCGCGTCGACATAGATTTTGGCGTTTTCCGCGCCGGACCAGTCGTAGATGCCGAGATAGCTCTTCGTTTGCGGGTCGACCATCCAGAGTTTTTCCCGGAAGCCGCGGAAGCCGCTCCAAAATGGTGTGGTCAGCAGGCAAACTCGCTGGAAGAGCCAGTGCATCGGCGGAAACGAGCCAATGACGCGCAGTCGAAAGGCGACGACGAGCACGCAGCGCGCTCCCTCAACACCGTCATCGCCGATCGTGTCCCGGAAGACTTCATAGATCTGTCCCTGGTCGATCCGGTAGCGGTGGTGGAGATGGGCATCGACGCGAGACAGCTTTTCGGAGGAGACGAGCCTCCTCCATTGTCTGGCTGAGGCGATGGCCATACGGGCGATGTCGATCATGGAGGACCTCCCCTGCGAAACGGGTTATACGCAAGTGGATGCTCCGATGATGCTCCGGCTGCGAGGAAAAGGCAATGGGAACGGGCCGGTGGATGCATCCACCGGCCCGTTCGCCTTTATGGTCGTGAAGAGGATGTTATCCCCGGCCGGGAGCGTCCTTGCCGATATAGAGCTCTTCCGGCATGGTCGACATCGTCGTGTAGCCCGGCCAGTGCGCGGCGGCGATGCCGTTGTTGTCCGGCTCCTTGAACTCGCCCAGCAGCCACGGCTTGATCAGCTGAATGCAGCTTGACGTGGTAGATGAAGACCGCCGGAACATCCTCGACCAGGATCTTCTCGACGCCATGGAACATGTTGAGCCGCTCAGTCGGATCGCCCGGGAAGGAGCCGGCTTCGGCCAGCGCGGCATCGAAGTCAGGATTCGACCAGGAATGGCGACCGCCCGATTTCCAGACGCTCAGCATATTGATCGGATCGAGGAAGTCCATGCCGTACGACACGTAGCCGAAGAGAATCTCGGTCGGCTTGGCGTTTAGCGCGTCGGTGAAGAGCTTCTGATCGCGGTTCGAAACTTCGACATCGATGCCGAGATTTTCCTTGATCATGGAGGCGCAGGCGGCGCCGATGCTCTGATCGAGCGGATTCGCGTTGCGGAGCCACATTTCCTGCTTCGGGAATCCTTCGCCATTCGGGAATCCAGCGTCGGCGAGCAATTGCTGACCAACGGCCGGATCGAAATTCTGGATCGTCGAAAGCTCTTCGCCGTTGTATCCCGGGAAACCGGGGGCGAGGAACGAATAGGCCGCGACGCCGCCGATGCCGGTGAGCGTCTGGATGATCGCGTCGCGGTCGATCGCATGGCTGAATGCCTGCCGAACGCGCAGATCATCGAACGGTGCTTTGGTCACATCGAAGAAGAGGTAGAAGGTCTTGAAGTCGCCGACACCGGCATAGAGCTGCTGGGACAGATCGGGATCAGCCTGCGCCAACGCCAGCTCCTGCGGGGCGGGGTTCTCCATGATGTCGATTTCGTCGGTTTGGTAGAGCGAAAACCAGGTGCTCTGCGCGGCCAGCGTGCAGATCACCTTGTTCACCGGCACGACGAGCGAGCCGTTGTACTTCTCGTTTTTGACGACGACGATCTCGACGTCCGGCGTCCACGATTCGAGCACGAACGGACCGGACGACACATGCGTTTCCGGCTTGGTGTTGTAGAGCGGACCGGAGGTTTCGAGCGCGACCTTGGAAAGCGGCAGCGAGTAGAGGAGCATCGACGGCAGGTATGGCGCCGGGGCCTCTGCCTCGAAGATCACCTCGTAATCATTCGCGCCCAACCGCACGCCGATCTCTTCGGGTGCGACTTCACCGGCGATGGCCTGGTGCCAGTTCTTGAGCACGCCATCGAAGAACCAGGTGAAGTCCCAGGCATGGGCCGGATCGGCGGCATACTGGAAGGTTTTCACCCAGTCGTTCGCGGTGACCGGATTGCCATCGCTCCAGAGGCGGCCCTCGACGATCTTGAAGGTCCAGATCGCGCCGGTCTCGTCGCTTGTCCACGATTCAGCCGCGCCCGGAATGATCTCGAAGTTGCGGTTGATGCGGACCAGCGGCTCGCTGAAGAGGTCGGCCACGCCGGGGCGCTCGTAGACCGCTTCGTAAAAGTCGAGCACTTTTGGAATCGACGGATCGGTCGCCACGACGTACGTCTGATCGGCGTTCGCATCGTCGGGCAGCGTCTGGGCGAGATAGTTGGCCAGGCCGAACTGGCGTAACGGGCTGGCATCGACGCCCTTCGTCAGCAAACTGGTGGCGGCGATCCCGGCTGCCGCAGCTGCCGCGCCACCGAGAAAACGGCGGCGAGAAATCGCGGAAAGCAACTCGCGGTCTGGCTTGCTGCCGGGTAACGTTGGATTCTCGGACGACATAGATTCGCTCCTTCTCACACACATGATGTTACTCCCGCGCATACGGAAGAACGTGGCTGAGCGGTCATATCGCACTGCGAGCGCGAATGTTCTCTGAAGAGGCCATGCACGCATTGCGCAGGCCGCCGCCACGAACTGTGTGAACCCGAATAGTGCCTAGGCTAGCCGATGCGTGAAAAAGAATCCAATGCGATTCGCGAGAAGGGAGTAGTGGGAAGTGAGAAGTGAGAAAAAGGCCGGGAGCTGAGGCACCCGGCTGACACGTGACACATCCTGCGGACTACGAACGTGATTGCGCGACGTCGCCCAGACCAGTCCCGGAGGGACTTTGTTTTTATTAGCCCGGCACTTCAGTGCCGGGACAACGTGCGTAACACCTGCATTGATGAGATTGCCGAATACCCTCACCCGGCGCAAAAGCGCCACCCTCTCCCAATGCTGGGAGAGGGTACGAGTTCCCCGATATATCCGCACGTTCTGTGGCAAATGTTAAGAGGTGATGGGATTAGCTGCTTGACGCCGCGCTCGTCGTGGCGGTCGTTGCGACCATGACCGCGATCAACGCGGTCTGGGTATCCCGGAGAATTTTGGATACGGCTTCGCTCATCTGCTCACCACGGGAGATGTCGTCGATCCGCTTTTCGTACGCTTTGCGCTCGTCTTTGTTGAAGACGGTTCCGGTGAGATTGGTGGCTTTGAGCAATCCGATCAACGCGGCTGACCGGGCATCGGGGTCGTAACCGGTGATGACAACCTCGCGGAGCATTTCCCGGAGATCGTTCTCCGGCGCGGGGTTTTCAACCGGGAAGCGGTCGACGGGGAACACCCAGAGCACGCGATGCTCTTCCTTGCGCACGATATTCCGCGCAACCAACTGGTCCAGCACCCGATCCTTCACATGTTGCCTGGAGATGTTCCGCACCCAGTATTTGGCGTCGTGCAGCTTTTTCGAATCGCGGATGGCGCTCAGCGCCTGATCGAACATGACATCGCCGGTCGTGCTGTCATCGATGACGCGAATCTTGCCGTCAACGGTGTCGATTCGCCCGTCGATGAGCAGTTCCAGGAGGATCGCCGCCGCGGATCCGAGATCGGCAGCCTGCATCTGGGACGAGATTTTGCCCGTTTCATCATCGATCGCCAGCAGCAGCAGGCTTTCCGGCAGATTGACGGTCACCGTCGTTTTCGTTTCAGTCATCGTCTGTCCTCTCGTTCATCGAAGCCAACGGTCGCCAGCTCAATGCGCCTTGAATACCCCAGTCTGATCCACCCGTCTCTGCCTGGCGGTATCTTCCAGAACAAGAGATGGAACCGATGAGCCGAATCCCCGGCTCGCTTCTGGCACGAAACGTGCAGGCAACCCGGCTTTGAACCGCTTGTGCTGATGTGCTGCGCTCGTTCTTCGGTAAAGGATTTCCATGCTCACTCGATCTCCAGGAATTGCAACCGTGCTACTCACCATTCTGGTGCTCGCCGGATCGATGAATCTCTCGCCGGTTTCGTTGTCGACCTCATCGCCTGCCGTCGCTGCGGCTCATCGAGACCAGGACGACTCCGATCAGGACCACGACAACGGGAAGGGCAATGACGACAAGGAGAAGAAGGACAAAGGCGAGAAAAAAGGTAAAGGAAACGAGAACGCCGCACCGGTCGATTCCGGCCGCTCATACACAGTCAACGTCAGTTGCGCATATCAGTCGGTCGATGACGTGACGACCTGTGCATTCGAAGGTTTGGCGCTTGAGGACGCCAAAAAAGTCGGGCAGCTCGTGGTGCCGGAAGATCAGCTTTGCGCCACCGTCTCCGGCAACGACGGGATGTATGTTGATCCCGATCCTCACGCGCACGTCGTTGGCTACCGGTCGCAAGGCAGCACCGGCAAGCTGACGCTCGTGCTTTCAGGGAATGTTTCCGTCGGCGGTTCGGCGACCTACTGGATCAAAGCCGGCGGCGACGTCTTTCCGGTGCGGGGACCGGGGCTTGTTTGCCTGACTGCTGCGCCAGCGGCGACGGCCACCGCGCCTTCGGACCTTTCAGACAGCGCCGGCGCATTGCTCGTACAAACCTACAACTGCCCCATTTCCGCGCCCCAGCCTGACTACGATTGGTTCGGCGCCTGCACGCCGGCCGGCACGGAAAGCACCTTCCGTCTCACGCCTCCAGGCGGAACCGGCAGCGATGACCGGACCGATGCCACGGACGAGGGCGGACAGGCGCAGTTCGGCAATCTCGATCCGGGGCTTTACGACCTCGCTCGCGTCGACAAGAACTGGTGTCACGCCGAATCGGACAATGTCGACCAGGATGGCAAGGTCATCATCAAAGCAGGCGAGCGAACGACCGTCTGGATTTTCAGCTGCGACGCGTAGCCGGAAGTTGGTAGTCCCTAACGTCCGGTGCCAATCTCGCGCCATATCGTAGGCGAGGATCTCGTGTCATCCCGAGAGATAGCGCTGATCTGGACTCGGCGAAACCCGGGCCGGCACATCGGACCGACTCCTCTCGAAATGTGGCGGATATTGCGCGGCATTCGTACTCTCTCCCAGCATTGACGAGCGGGTGGTCCTTTAGCGACCGGGTGAGCTCAAACCGCGCTCAGCGCCAAACTGGCATTGACACCGCCGAAGCCGAAGGCGTTGCAGAGCAGGTGGGATACGCGGCGGTCTTGACCGCCGGGCGGGATGATGTCGAGATCGCACTCAGGGTCGAGATCGATGAGATTCGCGGTGCCGGGGAGGCAGCCGCGCTCCAGCGCGAGCGCGCAGATCGCGGTTTCCATCGCTCCGGTTGCGCCGAGCGCGTGCCCATGCAGACCTTTCGTTCCGCTCACGGAAACCTGGTCGGCATGGTCGCCCAGGGCGATGCGGATGGCGCGGCACTCGGTTGAGTCATTCAGCACGGTCGATGAGCCGTGGGCGTTGATGTAGTCGATGTCGTGCGGCTGCAGTCCGGCGCTGGCGATAGCGTCGCTCATGGCGCGGGCGGCGTGGATGCCATCAGGATGCGGCGCGGTCATGTGATAGGCATCGCTGGTGGTGCCGTAGCCGCTCAGCTCGGCGTAGATATGCGCGCCGCGCGCCTGCGCGTGGTCGAACGATTCCAGCACCAGCACGCATCCGCCTTCGGCAATGACGAAGCCATCTCGGCCCTTGTCAAAGGGTCGGCTGGCCGTGGCCGGATCGTCGTTGCGGGTGCTGAGCACGCGGATCATGGCGAACGCGCCGAAGGTGAGGGGAGCGAGCGGGGCTTCCGCGCCGCCCGCCAGCATCACCGGCACGCGTCCATCCTCGATCAGGCGGGCGGCTTCGCCGAGCGCGATCAGCCCTGCCGCGCAGGAATTGCCATAGGCGAGCGCGGGACCGGTGAGCCCAAGCTCGATGGTCGCGTTCGATGCCCCGGCGCCGCCGAAAACGGAGAGCGCGAGCAGCGGATTGACATGGTGCGCGCCGCGCAGCACATATTCCCGGTGCTGCTCTTCGCCGAAGGCGACGCCGCCGAGCGCCGAGCCGATGTAGATGCCCGCGCCGTCGTTCGCGGCCTGCTCGGCCGCCAGCCCCGCGTCGTCGAGCGCCATCTGGGCGCAGACCAGCGCAAACTGCGAAAAGCGGTCGAGTCGCCGGGCCCGTTTCGGCGACATGTAGGCCAGCGGATCGAAGTCGATCTCGCCGGCGATCTTGCTGGAAATACCGTCCGTGTCGAAGCGGGTGATCGTGCGAATGGCCGAAGCTCCGCAGCAGACGCCGTCCCAGAGTTCTTCCACGCCAATGCCGATCGGAGTGACCGCGCCGATCCCGGTGATGGCGACGCGCTGCTTCATGATCGCTCCTGGCCATTGGCGTCGAATCGCACATCACGGTCTTCAACAATCGCTTTGATCGTTTGCAACGTCTGTCCGGCGATGGCCGCGACGAAATGCGGCCCGATGATGTGATCGGCGACGACCCCGCCCACGACCGGCCAGGGTGGCGCAAATTCATGATCGATGCGGACACTGACGGAACTCGGCCCGGGATCGAAGGTCCAGGCGACGACCATCCCCTTCGTCACCCCGCCGATGTGACGATAGCGAATCACCGGAGTGTCGCCGTCGCGCTCGATCTCCTGAATGGCCTGCCATCGAACCGGAAATTTGCCCCGTCGCGCCGCCATTTCGACCGTTTTGTGATCGCCGCCGCCATCGAGCAGCGTCACCCAGCGATAGTGGGGCAGGATCACCGGCCACCGCTCGACATCGGCGGCCAGCGCCACGATCGCATCGAGATCGCCATTCATCCTGATCTCATTTTCCGTCTGCATGCAGTGCTCCATAAGCGTCAAGGACGCAAAAGACGTGCCAGAAATATGGGTGAAAGCGCTTCAGTTGCCGGGCGGAAATTACCCAGCACCCCGCTCAGCGTCAGCCCAAGCTGCTCGCGACGACCGAGCCGGTCGGTCACGTAGTTCATCATCGGCGGCAGATTGATAAAACCCTGGACGATCCAGCAAACTTCCCGTTTTGCCGTAAAAGTCCGGCGGCGGGCGAGGCGATAGGGATCGAGCGCGCTCGCGGATGTATCGCCCGCCTTGAGCGCGGCGCTGGCGATGGGAGCGGCGAGCAGCGCGCCTTTGATTGCTTCGTAGATGCCCTCGCCGGTGAAAGGATCGAGAAACGAGGCGGCATCGCCAACAAGCAGAAACCCGTCGCCGGAGGTGCGGCGAGCGCGGCTCGCCATCGACCCCACGCCCCGGATGCCGCCGATGCGTTCCGCTCCGTCAAGCTTCATCGCGACGCTCGGCAACGCCTGGATTGACTCAAGGAAGAATGCGTCGATCGATCCTGATCGCTGTTCGACATCGCGCGACGCTGGCGACCACCGCCACATTCGTCAGCCCCGATTCAAGCGGCGCGAGCCCCGCGTAGTGATGCTGGCCGACGTGCATTTCGCCGTAGCGGTCGAGATCACGCACGCCGCGATAGTGCGCTACCAGCCCGGTCCGGCGCGGCCAGCGCAGCGGAATCGTCAGATCCAGTTCCCGCGCCACGACCGAGTTGTGGCCGTCAGCGCCGATCACCAGCGGAGCGCGCAGCTCCTCGCGGCTGCCGTCGATCGTGGCGACGACGCCAACAACCTTCCCGTTTTCTTGAATGACCTCGCGCACATGCGCGCGTTCGCAAACGGTGACCCCGGCGGCTTTCGCCCGTTCCAGCAGGAGATGATCGAAGCGATGCCGGGAGAGCCCGAGCGCGGCGCGTCCTGGTTCGGCTTTGGCGAAATTCGCCATGAAGCGGCTGCCGTTCGGCGCATGGACGATCATCGCTTCCATCCGGTGCGCTCCGGCGGCGATCACCTCATCGAGCGTCCCCATTTGATCGAGCAGTTGCGCCGCGCCGGCGTTGATGTATTCCGAGCAGGCTTTGTGGCGCGGGAAGCGGGCTTTGTCGAGCAGCAGCACGCGATGTCCCGCTTCGGCGAGGGCAGCGGCAATCGTGCTGCCGCCTGGACCACCTCCAACCACGATCGCTTCGACGTCATGCATCGCGCGCGCGCTCCGCCCCGAACCGCCGCCATGCGGAACCAGCGATGCGTCGAGATCGTGGCGTCGTCGATGCCGGCGCGGTGCAGCAACTCCTTCAGTTCATCAGGGGTATAGGCGCGACGGACCGAGAGCGGGAGCATCGTTCCGGGTGAGGCGGTTGCGAGTTGTGACTCTGGCGGCGACCCAGGCGGCGGCATACCCCAGGCGGCTGCGACGAAGATCGTTAAGAACGAAGCCGACCCGGGCCAATCGATCCATCTCCCGCAACACCTGAACGGCATCGTCAGGCGCGAAATGATGCAGCGAAAGCGCGCAGAGCACGATGTCGAACTGATCGTCTGGCAGGGGCACGGACCGGGCATCGTATTGCGCCAGGGTGATATCAGGATGTCCCGCGATCTGCACGCGGGCGAGATCGAGAATTTCCTGGGAATAATCACTGGCGACGATCGTCACCTTTCGTTCATGCTTCGCCGCCCAGGTCGTGAGCGCGACGGGAATATCGCCGGAACCGGTGGCGAGATCGAGAATCGTGATTGACTCAGACGATGGTAGAGCGGCGATCAACTCGGGGAGATGGCGGAGCGTTGTCGATGTGCCGCCGAGCAGGTGGTTGACCCGCCGGATATCGCGCAGATTTGCGGCGAGCTCGGCGGGGTCGTGACGATCCTCGTCAAGCAGCTCCGTTTCGTCGCTGCGTGGAAGCGAAGAAAGGAAGCGTCTACCGGAGCCACGAATTGTCTGTTCTGACTGCGACATGCGCTGCCTGCTCCCACGGATTGGCGTAAGCATACCCGCCTGGAGCAGGGGCGGGTGTTGTTTCAGCCGCCGATCAGCGCCATCGTCCAGCCGACCCCAAGCAGTGCGGCTGCCAGCGCCATGCAGGCAAAGGCCGCCATGATCCCCGAGCGTTGATTCCAGCGCCAGATGATGAGATTCACGCCAACCAACCCGGCGGCAGCCAGCGACGCGACCCAGACGCGCTCCGGATGTTCCGTCAGCCAGGATGCGCATAGCAGCGGCGATGCCTGCGGCCAGCAGCATCGCGCCCCAGCAGGCGAGATGGGCGCGGCCAGGTCCCAGCGCGACGGCCAGCGTGCGCACGCCGGAATCGCGGTCGGCGTCGAGATCGGGTAGCGATTGCGCGATCTGCACCGAGATCACCGCCGCCGCGCCGATCGGATAGATGGCGAACAGCCCGGGATCGACGCTGCTCAAGGCGCTCCAGACCCAGATCGGAATCAGCGGCAGCGCGATGAGATAGGGAACCCAGCCCCAGATCGTCCGCTTGAACCAGACGCTGTAGGCGATGCCGACCCCGGCCCCGAGCGCGCAGAGTAGAAACGCCGCCAGACTGAAACGAAAACTGAACAGAACCATCAACAGCAGACCGGTCAATGTGACGATCCGCGCGCCCCGACGCGAGACAAGTCCGGCCGGGATCGGCTTGTCCGGTTTTGCCACCGCGTCGAGATCGGCGTCGACCAGCTCATTGACCGCGCCGATCGCCAGTTGCGCCCCGAACATCGCCCCGAGCAGGCAGGCGAAATCGGCGAAACCGGGCCAGCCATCCGCCGCGACGATCGCGAACGCGGCGGTGGCGAGCATGACGGCGACGATCGGCACGGCATGCGGCAGCACGAGATAGCCGCGCACGATCTGACGACGAGTGGGAGCAAGCGCCTGATTCATTGCCGGAGCATCCCGTATCTGTCCGCCAACGTCAACGAGATCGGTCGCTTTTAACCAATTTCAACGACCCACCACGTGCGTTTCGTCATGCAGACCGCAGGGAAGCATGACAAGTGGTGCGTCTTGCCCCGGCAAAGTCGTAGAAACCGAGATGTGCGACGATTCGATGGGCTGCTGCTGTTGGCCAGCGTATGACCTCTCCGGGCGATCCGAACATTCACAGAATGGAAATCTCTTGATGATGATTGATCCGATTTCCCGGACGCTGGCGGAGATTCAACAGCGGCTGGCCGGCGATGAGCGAGGCGAGCTGGCTGACTATATTCCGCAGCTGGCGACCGCCGATCCCCGGCTCTTCGGTATTGCCCTGGCGAGTCTTGACGGGAGGATCTACCAGGCTGGCGATTCCCTCGCTCAGTTCACGATCCAGTCGGTGTCGAAGCCATTCGTGCATGCATTGGCGCTCGCCGATTGCGGATTCGATGCGGTGCTCGCTCGCGTTGGCGCGGAGCCGAGCGGCAAGGCGTTCAATGCCGCCAGTTTGGATCCGGTGACGGGCCGTCCCGTGAATCCGATGATCAATGCCGGGGCGATCGTGACGACGTCGCTGGTCGAAGCAACTGACCCGGCTGAGCGCTTCGAGCGGATTCGCGCGTTTCTTTCCGCATTCGCGGCGCGCGAGCTTGAAATCGACGAGGCGGTGTACCAATCGGAGGTCGAAACCGGGGACAAAAACCGGTCGCTCGCCTATCTGACGCGCAATGCGGGCGCGCTCACCGCGCCGGTTGACGCGACGCTGGACGTTTACTTCCGCCAATGCGCGCTGCTCGTCACCGCCGTCGATCTGGCCGTGATGGCCGCCACACTCGCCAACGGCGGCGTCAATCCTGTCACTCAGGAGGCCGTCGTCACCGATGAGATCGCCGGGCATGTATTGTCGATCATGAGCTCCTGCGGCATGTATGACTACTCAGGCGAGTGGTTGCTTCGCGTCGGTCTTCCCGCCAAGAGTGGAGTTGCAGGAGGTTTGATCGCGGCCAGCCCGGCTGAATTTGGGATTGGGCTTTTCAGTCCGCTGCTTGATCCGCGAGGCAACAGTGTGCGGGGAATCGAGGTTTGCCTGGAGCTTTCCACTCGGCTTCAACTCCACATGATGCATCACCCGGGACACCCCGCTCCGGTGGTGTATCTGGCGCAAACGGGAAAAACGCTCCGGTCGTCCGCGCCGCGTAATCCTCAAGAGCAGGCACGGCTGACGGCGGATGGCGAGGCGATCATCATCCGTGGGCTCCAGGGCGATCTCAACTTTGCGGCAGCCGAGCGGGTGATGAGCTCGCTTGACGGCGTCATGCGCGCGGATGCGGCCGGTCGTCGCTGGCTTATCTTCGACGTCGATCGTGTGGGGCATCTCCAGCGTGCGGCGTCGGCGATGCTCAACGCGCTCATCACCGCGCTCTCGGCAGTCAATGTCACCGTTGTCGTCGTCGATGCCGAACGGCGCACGCTCCTCCCCGATCTCACGGTTTTCTCGACTCCGGACCTGGCGCTAAAGTGGTGCGAAGACGCGCTGCTCGCCGATCCGCGACCTTGAAGTCCAATTGGACCTTGACAGAAAAAAGGGAGGGTGTAGCGTAGAAAGCGTGTGTCATCGATGTGCTCGATCTCCGCTCGGGTCAGCTATTTGGTGTAAGACGTGGTGATTGAACAACCATCGCAAGGGTCGCCGCCCCGTCCGGGATATCTGATTCAACCCAGTCGAAACTCGATTCCAGGTTCGTTGACGCCCCTGATCGGGCGCGAGCGTGAATTGGCGTTGATCCATTCACTGCTGGAGCGGCCAGATATCCGGCTGCTGACGCTGACTGGTCCGGGCGGCATTGGCAAAACCCGCCTCGCGCTTCAGGTTGCAAGCGATCTACGCGAGCAGGATGCCGCCGTCGTGCAGTTCATCCCCCTCGTGTCGATTAACGATCCCGAGCATGGTGGCATCGGCCGTCGCTTACGGGCTCGGAATCAGCGTGACAAGCGATCTCATGATTCGCGAGGCGCTGAAGCTGGCCATCGGCGCCCACGAGATGACCCTGGTGCTCGACAACTTCGAGCATGTCATCGGGGCAGCGCCGTTACTGACCGATCTCCTCGCCGCTTGCCCGAATCTCACGCTGCTGGTCACCAGCCGGGCTCTGCTGCGGGTGGAGGGGGAGCATGTCGTGCCGATTCCGCCGTTGGTGCTGCCGGTCGCCGATGGCAACCGCGCGGCGGAGGACGCGCTCAAGTCACCGGCGGTGCAGCTCTTTATCGATCGCGCGAGCGCCATCGATCCATCCTTCGAAATCTCCGAAACGACGACGCCGATCATGGTGGATATCTGCCGGCGTCTCGATGGCATTCCGCTGGCGATCGAGCTGGCCGCCGCCCGGGCCAACCATCTGCCGCTCCCGGCTTTGCGCGACCGCCTGGAGCGGCCATTGCAAACGCTGACCAGCGGGCAACGGGACCGCCCATTGCGAATGCAAACGCTGCGCGCCGCGATCGGCTGGAGCTACGATCTCCTCTCTCCTTCTGAGCAAGCGTTGTTTTGCAGTCTTTCCGTGTTCGCCGGCGGATGCACGCTCGAAGCCGCGGAGGCAGTCTGCTCGCTTCCCGGTGACGTCGAAGAGAGCGTGCTTGACGGGCTCTCCTCCCTGGTTGACAAGAGTCTGCTGATCCAGCGGCACGCGAGCACTGGCGATCCGCGCTTTGAGATGCTGGAAACGATCCGCGAGTATGGTCGCGACCGGCTCGAATCGGCGGGGAAACGCATCGCCATGCGCGAAGCGCACGCGCGGTACTACGCGGCCGTGGCTGAACGTCTGGAAACGCCCTCTTTTCTTTCCCACGGTGAAGGCATGCTCACCTATGTGGAAGGCGAGCATCTCAATCTCCTGGCGGCGCTCACCTGGCTCGATGAAACCGGTCAGGCGGAGCAATGCCTTGCCATGACAGGCGCGCTTTCCTGGTTCTGGTTTGCGAACATCCACTATCAGGAAGGACGGCACTGGCTCGAGCGCGCGCTGGCGCACGCGCCGGGCGCAAGCAATCTCAACCGGGCGCGAGCCCTCGTTGGATTGGCGAGCCTGGTGGCGTTTCAGGGTGACCATGCGCGGGCCGACGAGATTTTTTCAGAAGGATTGGCGTGCTACGGAGACGAGCACAATGCCGTGGGTGAAATGGTGGCGTTGATCGGACTCGGCGTCGCCGCCTCGCACAGCGGAGATTACGAACGCTCCACCCGGATGCTCTCGCGCGTGCTCGATCTTCTGGATCAGTTCGACGATATGGCGTTGAGGAACCTGATCGCCGCCACCTGCTACGCAAATCTCGGCGTAGCCGCGCAGGGGCAACGAGCCTTTGACCTCGCCACCGAGCGGCACGAGCGCGCGCTGGCCATCCGCCGCGACGCGGGCTGGGTCGCAGGCGTCGCGCGATCGCTGCGTGATTTAGGAGATGTCGCCCGCGACGAAGGCAATCACCTGCTCTCACTTGAACGCTATCAGGAGAGTCTCGTCACAGCCGGCGTATACGAGGACATGCGGGTCAACGCAGATGCCTTCGAAGGCATTGCCGTCGCCGCGCTCGCCTGGAGCCAGCCTGTGCCTGCCGCCCGGTTGATGGGAGCAGCGGAGCGCTGCCGGGAATCGGTGGGGTCGGTCATCGTGTTGCCGGCGGACCGCGACGCCCATGATCGCGCGATGCTGGCGGCGAAGTTGGCGCTGGGCGAAACCGCCTTTGCGGAATCCTGGGCGGCGGGCCGGGCGCTGACGGTGCTGGAGGCGATCGACGAGGCCGACGCCGTGACCCCGGATCTGCACGAAGGACGTTCTCCGACCCAAAAGCAGGGACTCACCGATCGTGAGATCGAGGTGTTGACCTTCCTGGCGGCCGGGGAGAGCGATCGCGCCATCGCGGAGCAGCTCTTCATCAGCGTGCGCACGGTCGAGAGTCACGTTGGCCGCATTTTCGCCAAGCTCGGCGTCAAAAGCCGCACCGCCGCCGCGGCTGCCGCACGTGACGCGGGACTGCTCAATTCGAATCCACTGCCAACGTGATTCTAAAGAGCGGGGTCCGCTCTAAGGAGTAGCCAGAAGGAGCTCCATATTTGCCTCGCTTTAAGCACCGCTTGTACTGATTTCGGGCACTTGTAAGGGTCTTGTAGGGTAGTGAAGCTTTTTTGAAGTAGTTCCATTTGTTCTCATAAATTTATTGCTTATTCCAAACACTACCTCGCCAAATATTTCCACGCGGGACGCCTTGAGAGCCCCATTCAACATACTGATCGTCTTTGGCTAGCCCCCCACCATTTTTGCCCTTTTGATTCAGATGCGAACCAATATCCCTGCAGATTTACAGCCATTCGATCGCGACTAGATCCCTGGGGATGAAGATCGGTGACGACGAAGCATCTCTTCAAGCGACTTTTTCACAAAGTATTGACAAACTGGCACAGGCACGATAACCTGTACGTACAGATGGCTCGTCGGACCATCTGGAGGTCGGAAAAGCACATTCAGCGGACGCCACATGGTTAGCTCGTGGCGGGGCCAAGGAACGGATTCGTCCGTTTGGAGGCCGACCTTCACCGGGCAACCGGGGACATCCCTTCTCGGAGGGACGGAGAGTCGTCAAACACTCACCGGGTCACCTGAGCGTTTTCTTCTCCGATCTGGCAGTACGACCGAACCGTTCTTCGGACGCGACCGGGCAACCGAGAGCCAGGAAGAATCTCGATGAGTGCCGGTGCCGAACCCCTGTCAGCAATGACAGACGTCGGAAGCTACTCGGCCTCGCGACGGTCAGATGCCAAGACAGCGAAGAGCCCAGTGACCGATAAGGTTAGTGGGCTCTTCTTCTGCCCACGAATCCTCCTTTCTTCTGGGCTAAACTAAAAGAAACCGACTATGACGATTTCACGAGTGGTGAGAAGCAGCCGTGTATTTGCTCTTACAGATTGCAACGGCCACGCCGACCGCAACGTCGTCATCAGGATCGTCCGAATAGAATAAGATCGAGGCTCCCTGCCTTCTCAAGCCACCTCAGGTCGATTTTCTGCAACAGCTGACCAACCGAAACAACCCGTAAGCTCAGCTTCTCATTGGTCATTCCTGGCTTCGCCGGGGGATGCTTGCCTCTGGTCAACATGACGATGGGTGGCGCGTCGAGAGGCTCCGACAGCAAGGTCATTGACCCTGGCCATCGCATTCTTTCCGGACGCCAGTTGCAACTTTCCGCTGACTACCTGAAGCACCCGCCTGTCCATTTAAGTACCCCGTCGTCAGATTTGAAGTACTTGTACGGATGAATCATCCCTGCCCACGCCGCTACTGTTAAAGACGTGGAATGCACCAGTTGATCGCAAGCAGGAAGGGTCCTCGATGCCTGATCTCATCATTCGACAGCAGGTTGAGGATTACGGCTCCTGGAAGGCGCTCTTCGATCAGGATACGGCGACGCGGCGCGCGTGCGGATCGCAAGGAAGCCGGATTTTTCGCAATACCGCAATTCCGAACGAGATCATCATTCTCTTCACCTGGGACGATCTCGACCGCGCCCGGCTCTACTTTCAAGCCGATGATCTGCAGATCGAAATGGCGGGTGCAACACTCTTCGGTTCACCGCTCTTCTGGTTCCTTGAAGAAGCAGACATCGCATCAGGATGACGCGCATTTGCACTGAGCACCCTATGAACCGCATGAAAGGGATGGAATGAACCCTCAAGACGTTTTGGACAAGCTCTCGATCTCGCGTCGGCAGGCGCTCATCGGCGGAAGCGCGGGAATCGCCGCGGTCACCTTTGGTCTGCCTCGGTCCGCCCACGTAGCGGCGGCGCAAGACGCCACCCCGGCGATCGCGCTCACCTGGGACGATTTCGACCAGATGCTCGCGGCAACCGCTCCGCACACGGCGGCGCTGGCGGCAGAGATCATCGACGATGTTCCCGTGCTGATTCATGGCGTCAACGCTGACGACGACATGCCGGTTGGCTCCAGCTTCAAGTGGTACGTGCTGGGCACAATCGCGCAGCAGATCGAAGCGGGGACGCTCGACTGGGAACAGCTTGTCACCATTGAAGCCGAGCACAAGAGCGTGCCGAGCGGCGACCTGCGCTATGCGCCGGACGGCTCGGAATACACCCTGCGCTATCTCGCCGAGCGGATGATGCAGAAAAGCGACAACACCGCCACCGACGTGCTCATCTACCTGGTCGGGCGGGAAAATGTCGAGGCGATGATGACAACGATGGGGCATCACGATCCCTCGTTGAACATCCCGCTGTTGACCACGCGCGAGTTCGCCTTCCTGAAGCTCGCCGTGCCGACCGCGGACATCGACGCGTATCTCGCGGCATCCGTTGATGAGCGCCGCCAGATTCTGACCGACAAGATCGATCCCATGCCCTATGAAGCGCTGGCCGTCGCTGACAACCAGACCGTGCCGATCGAGCTCTTCCGCCTGGAGTGGTTCGCTACCCGCACCGATCTCGCCAACGCGGTCACCTGGATCCGGCTGCAATCCCAGAAAGAGGGGATGCAGCCGCTGGCGGAAGTGATCGCCCTGGAAACCCAGCTGGTGTTCAACGGCGAAGTCTGGCCCTATGTTGGGTTCAAGGGTGGATCGGAACTCGGCATGGTCAACGGCACCTGGTTGCTGATGCGCGCCGATGGCCGTTGGTTCATCTACAGCATCATCTTCGCCGATGAAGACGCGCCGCTCGATATGGCGCCGATTATTCCGGTGATGGAAGCCGGGCGCGATATCCTGGCCGTCACGCCCTAACCGAGCGACGCGCTACGCGAAAAGAGAACGTGCATGCAATCAAGCAGTTTCGACAATCTCTCCCGGTCGATCGCCGGCCGCCGGCTCACCCGCCGGGGGGCGATGATCGGCAGTAGCGCAATCACGGCATCGGCGCTGGCGCTGCATGGTCAGCGCGCGGCGCTCGCCCAGGATGCGACGCCGGCCGCAACACCCGCTGCCGACCCGGCGATCCAGGCCGCGGAAATCGTGGCGATGGCGCAAGAGGCGATGGTGGACAAAGCGCTGAAATCGGTCATCCTGCGGGTGACGGTCGATGGCGAGGAACTTGTCACCCAGGCGCTGGGCGAGTCGATGACCGGCGTTCCCGCCACCCCGGACATGCACTTCCGCAACGGCGCGGTCGCCATTTCCTACGTCTCCATGCTCCTGCTCCAGCTGGTCGATGAGGGGAAGGTGACCCTGGATGATCCGCTGGCGAACTGGTTCACCGAGTTTCCCAACGCCGATCGCGTCACGTTGAAGATGCTCGCCAACATGACCTCGGGGTATCCCGACTATGTGCCGGATTCCGATTTCGAGGCAGCATTCAATGCCGACCCTTTCCGCCAATTCACCACCGACGAGTTGCTCGCCTTCGCTTTCAAGTCCCCGGTGCATTTCGAGCCGGGCGTCAACTGGAGCTACGCGCATACGAATGTCGTGATTCTGGGCCGGGTGATCGAAAAGGTGACCGGCACGCCGATGGCGACGTTGATGCAGGAAAAGCTCTTTGCGCCGTTGGGATTGAACAACACCGCCAGTTTCGCCACGCCGGAGATTCCTGAGCCTGCGCTTCACGCCTTCAGCTCAGAACGGCGCACGCCGCTTGGCGTTCCCGCCGGCAACCGGTTCTATGAAGAATCGAGCTTCTGGAATCCCTCCTGGACGCTGGCCGAAGGCACGATCCAGACGACGAACATCTACGACATGACGGCGACTGCTGAAGCGATCGGGACGGGCAAGCTGCTTTCGCCCGAGTCGCACGAAGCGATGACCGCGCCGAATCTGCTCGGCTTCGGCGCTCCCCTGGAGGGATGTCTCACCTGCCACACCCTCGATGAGGCGTACAGCTATGGGCTTGGGCTCGTCATCTCCGGGGAGTGGCTGCTGCAAAATCCGCTCTTCGGCGGCTACGGAGCGATCGAAGCCTATCTCCCGTCGGACAAAATCGCGATCGCTGTCTCGACGACCTTTGACGAAGCCAGTTTCGGCGACGACGGGGCCTATCTCCACTCGCGCGCGAGCTGGGAGATTTTCGCGGAAATCGCCGCCTATCTCGTTCCGGACAAAGCGCCGGTAAGCAAGCGCGAAACATCAGCGTAGAAGCGATTAGGCGCCGGCCCTCGCCCCCAGCTCGTCTCCCGCATCAGGCGTGAGGAGTTGCTGATTCCCCTTCGATCTCCCGAGTCGGGAGAGGGGCTGAGGGCGAGGGCCGGCACATTGACCACGTGCTTAATCGCTGTCTCTCATGCTGCAGTTCGCGGCGCTCGCGCATAAGTGTCCGATATTGTCGTGGCAAGCCTGAAACAGGAAACCCCCGGCGTCGACGACCAATCGGGCGAGTAGCTGCAGGGCGTACCCGCATCGAGGCGCTTCGCCATGCGCTCGCGATGCTTTCGCAACGTTCGATTCGCTTCGTGGGTGTGGTGCTCAATCAGCGTACCGGGCGAAACGCGGACAACTATTACTCATATGGTGGGTATTACGGCGCAAACGAGCATGCCCCGACGACCGGAAAATCCGGCCGTGAAACGAAAAACGCCGATCAAGTCGCCACCAGCTTTCCGACTCCCTGATCATCCCTGAACTGCAAAACCGCGCATCGGTTGCCCGCTCGCCGAGTAAAACTGGGCATTGAGACCGGGGGTGTCTATCCTTTTCATGCGGACCTGGTCAGCCGAGATTCCTGATTATCGGGAATCACCGAACCGGCAATAAGGAACGACCTCCGATGATTCTTCCCCTCGCAATCGGCAATGCGCGATGAGCCAGCCACAGCCAGGACATGAAGACACCGATCCAGTGGCCCGCAGGCGGCTTGGCGGCACGGAGTGGAGTTCGAACACAATGAGTGATTCTCCTCTCGGATCGACGACGCCGATTGCCTCGGCCCAAGCAGTGCCCTCAGGCAGGAAGCGCCGGCGTCGCAGTTTCTGGGCGAGGAGACACCCCTTTCTCTCGATCTTGCTGGTGTTGTTCGTCATTGGCGCGGTTGGAGCGGGCATTCTCGTCAACCGGGCGACATCGACCGTCTCCACGCTTCAGTCATTGAGCACGCCACCGCCGGTCGTCGCCCTTGCCCCGGAAGAGGAGCAACCTACGGGTTCATCTCCCGATGATGGCGCAGCCGTCTGCCGCAGTCACTTCCACCGCCAGCAACCAAACAGCCAGCAATCAGACGCCCGAACCAACTGTTGAAGGGCAGGCGGCGATCATTAACGTGACTCCGACGCCGGCATCCCAGGCCTCGCAACCGATCGATACGAAACCCGCTCAGGACGCGCTTGCGGCGGCCGGAATGGACTTATGGAACCGACGGCGGAGTGCTCAATGGCATCCGGGGCCGGGCGAATAATGTGAGCGATCTCGCCCAGGGCGCCATCGAGGCAGCTGGGGTCGATCAAACGACATTGCCGCCGATGACGATCTTGCTGATGGGGGTCGATGCCCGGCCGGGTGAAGCGATCGATATCGGTGTTCGCCCTGATGCGCTCGCCGTGCTACGCCTCGATCCTGCCACCGGCAGTTGCCGGATGCTGGCGATCCCTCGCGACTCGCGGGTCGACCTGCCGGGCTATGGGTTGACGAAAATCAACCACGCGCTGGCAGTCGGCGGTATTCCCTATCAAGAGCTGGTCGTGCAGAACTTCCTCGGTATCACGATCGATAAGTATGCGCTGATCGATTTTGGCGGGATTACCGAACTCGTCGAATGCGGTCGGCGGGGTGCCGATTCATATCACCGAATCATTCAATCAATCGGGCATTCAGTTCGATCCTGGAGACCGCACGCTGAACGGAGAAGAAGCGCTGGCTTACTCCCGTTACCGGAACGGCCCGGACGGTGACTTCGGCCGGATTCGTCGCCAGCAGCAGGTGTTGCGTGCAATCTTGAGCAAGGCATCAACCATGAGCGTGACATCGCTCGTGCAAGACGTGCTGCCCCAACTTGACTCGCATGTGCGCACCGATCTGAGCCCGTTGGAGATGATTGCGCTCGGCACCAAATTCGCCAGCACCTGTACCGATGAAACGCTGGTGACGATGAATCTTGATGGCACGGTCGCAACGTTCGACGACCCGCTCTTCAACATGCCGCTTTCGTATGTCGTCGTCGACGAAGCGGAAGTAAAGCGCAAAGTCGCGGACCTGATGGCGACATCTTGAATCCTGGTGATCCCTGACGACTGGAATGAGGGATATAGCCCCGATATCCGCGCTCATGGCTGTGAGCCCAGGGCTCTCAAGCCGAAGTCCCGTGGGATGATGAGTCGGGATGGTTCTGATATATCAGGGACGGTTCCCAACGAGCCCAGTCCCAACGAGACGTCGTGTTGCTAGCCCGGCACTTCAGCGCCGGGGAATCGTCGACGAAATCTGTCCAAATTTCATCCCCGAATCGAGATATTCCGTTCGAGCATCGCGGTTTTCGCGATGGCATTGATGGCGCGCAGGTCGAGCTTTCCTGTGCCGATCGTCGGAAGTTGCTCGACCAGTACGAAGCTATCCGATGCCGGAATGTAAAGTTTCGGGAGACCGGAACGGGCGAGCGCCGTTCTGATTTCGGATGATGCCATCGGCAACGGCGTATGGATCACCACCAGACGTTCACCTTTCGCCACGTCGGGAGCGGAAACGACAACGGCCCTTTGACCTCCCTGTTCATCGACGCCAATGATTTCGGTGAGCGCTTCTTCCACGACTCCATGCGGCACCATCTCGCCGCCGATTTTGGCGAATCGGCTTTCCCGCCCGACGATGCGAATGAAACCATCGGCATCGATCGTGACAATGTCACCCGTGCGATACCACCCGTCCTGGATCACCCTGGCAGTCGCGTCAGGTTTACCCAGATAGCCCTTCATCACGTTCGGACCATGCACCCAGAGCATCCCCTGCTCATCGGCGCCGAGCTCGACGTCCGTTTCCTGATCGATCACCTTGACCCTTACACCGGGCGAGGGCTTGCCGACAGTTCCTTCGCGCATGGCGAAACGCTGATCACCCACGGCCCGGCTTGGCGGCACATTGGCGGCAATGAACGGTGATGTTTCGGTGCAGCCGTACCCCTCGATTGGTCGAATACCGAATCGAGCTTCGAAGGCATCGGCTACTGGTTTGGGCAGTTTCTCGCCGCCAGTGATCAACACTTCCAACGTCGCGAAATCGGCGGGATCGCAGCGGCCGATGTAGCCGCGCAGGAACATCGGCGTCACCAGCAAGATGGTTCCTTTTCGTTCCCGGCAGAGCTTCGCCACTGAACGGGCATCGAGCGGATTGACGTGGAACGCGGCGGCGGTATCGACTGACAGCATTGTCCAGAGCGTCACCGTGTAGCCGAAAGCGTGGAAGAAGGGAAGCACGCCGATCATCACATCGTGCGGGTGGATGTGGAGCACGTCAATAATCGCTGCGATATTCGAGGCGACATTTCCATAGGTGAGCTCGGCGCCTTTCGGCGTTCCGGTCGAGCCGGAGGTAAAGATCACCGCCATCACTTCGCCGTTCGACACGCGGTGCAAGCCCAAAAGACGCAGCAGCAACCAGATTGGCATGACAAAGGCAAGCAACGCGCCAATGAGCTTGTCGATGATGGTCGGCTTGCTGCGCAAATCTTCCAGGAAGACCAGATCGACATCGAGTTTGAGCGGCATCTTTTCAAGCAGCGCCCGGCTAGTCAACACGTGTCTAATCTCCGTTTGCGCCAGGCAGGAATTGAGAATTTCCGAGGTCAGCGTGTAATTGAGATTGACAGCGATTCGCCGATCGAATGTGATCGCCAGATTGGTCGCGACCGCGCCCGCCGATGGCGGCAGCAAGATTCCGACGTAACGCTCATCGCCGCTCAACACATGCCGGCGCAGCAAACGCCGGAGGACAAATGCGCGCGCGAGTAATTCTCCGCCTGTCAGCTCCGCGCCGGTGGAGTCGACGACCTTGGTCGCACGTCGGCGATGACGACAGGAGCGCAGTACGTCGCGGTAGAGGGATGTCGGTTGGGCGGCGAAATCAGCCATGTCCATATTCCTTATCGCTTCGGCGCTGCGGCCGGCGTCGCTGGCGCAATCGTGGGATCTGGTGTTTCGAGATGCTGTGCGCATCCGCGAAAAAGGAGAAATCTCGCGGCGACCGTGCCAAGCACAACCAAACCCCACGACGGCCTGAGCTTCGGCACGAGCATGTCGGGGATCTGATAAGTGGACCAGCCGCGCTTCACGATCTGCTCAAGCCAGATGTCATTGAGGTAGTTGGCAAGACCATAGACCATCATGAACGCCAGGTACCAGCCCAGCGCCACCCGGAGCGAAGCCGGTTGGATTTTCCGAAGCTTGCGGCCAAGAATGATGGCGACGACGATGAAGATGAAGCCATCGTAGCCATGGTGATCGCCGAGATGCACGGCGCGGAGGGTGTCGCCGGCGGGCAGGAAATCCTTCGACGTGAAGATCCGGCCGATCAGCGGAATATCTCCGATGTAGAAGCCGAGATCGGCAAGCGCCCACGGCAGTGCGAAGAACAGCAGCACGCCGATGGCGATTGCTCCGTTGCGGTCCCATCTTCCCCACGGTATTGACGTGAAGGCTGTCCCCCTTCGCATCCCGATGATCGTCAACAGCAACACCAGCGCCACGCCGATCGCTGGAATGACATTGACGGCGCGCGCATCAAGATTGGCTTGATCGACAACGCCGGGCAGCGCGGCGACCAGGCAAAGCAGGAATCCCAGCAGGGCGGTGAGACCGATCAACTGGCGGCCACGACGTGAGAAACGGGAGTCGCGATCGAGGAGCGAAGAGACGGCAAATCCGAGCAAGGCGATGGCGGCGAACCCAACGGGGAAATTCAGATAGACGAGCAACCTGCTTGCGCCGCCGGTGATGCCGCTGCCGCTGAAATGGTAGAAATCTGAGGCGGGCAATCGCGCATAGGTGATGAATATTTCCAGCGCAATAATCCCATAGATGCCCCAGACTGCAAGGGGTTCTTCCCACCCCTTGAGCGGGGAGTGGCGGTGCTTCGATTTCCGGTCATTCATTGCACACGTCCCATCAGATGCATGCGACGCGGATTCAGGATCAACGGAAGCGTCGTGATGTGAGCATGCGTCCCCGCAGGCGTTAGGACATCGTGAGTACTACGGATATGCCGATGACCATGGTTTGACGAAAAACGCCTTGAGCGATTGCACTTCCATTGACCTGTGCAGTGTCAGTCTACAGCCGCAGGGCACGTCGTCGCGACCATTTCATTGAACATGCCGATAGAACCTCTCAACCGAAGAGAGGCGGGTCTTGCAGGCTCCTTATCGCTTGCCGAAGCGGGTCCGATCTGGACCCGCCGAAACCATTGGAACAGCCATTTGCAACGCCATACCGTCCAAGACCCCGACGCCCATTGACCCGGAACAATGCCCTGGGAGCTCTCACGATAACGATGCTTCCCGCGAACTGGACGGTATGATGACCGCATGATAGGTGAGCGTCATATGGACGTCAACAGGTATGACCTGTTGTATAAATCGATGAGTCGTAGTGCACAGAAACTACCAACCGATTGCGTAGCCGTCGCGCCGGGGATCAGCCCCACCCATGTAGACGCCCGTTTCGGGGTCGATCATGATCCCCTGTCCTCCACCTACCAGCGGCGACCAGTCGTCGATCAGCCGGATCTGGTGACCAAGATCCGCGAGATCGTCACGAACGGCTTTGGGAATACGGGCCTCGACCTCAAGCGTCGTCCCCTCGTAGGTGCGAAACCGGGGCGCTTCAATCGCCGCCTGGATCGAGAAGCCATGATCGAGCACATTGCTGATCATCTGCGGGGTGGTCTGAAGAATGCCGAAAGAGCCTGGCGTGCCGATGACCATGAAGAGATGATCGTCCCGGAAGATGGCGGCGGGCGACATGCACATCTCGATCTTTTTGCGCGGAGCCAGCACGTTCGGGCTTGCAGGATCGAGATCAAACCAGTACGAGAGATTGTTCAACACCAGCCCGGTGTCACCCGCCATCCAGCCTGAGCCGAACACATTGCCGAGACTCTGCGTGACCGAGACGGCGTTCCCCTCGGCGTCGATGACATCGAAATGGGTTGTGCACTCCTTGAGCAGTCGCTCCGCTTCTCCCGGCGCGATCGAGCCGGCGCGCCGCGGGCTGGTGAAGCGCTCGCCTTCGCTCTGCGCTGCGGCCGCGGTATCAATGAGCTTGCTCCGTTCGGCGGCATAATCCGGGGACAGCAGCTTTTCAGAGGAGATGCCGGGATGAGTGGTATAGGCGATGCGGTCGGCAATGGCCAGCTTCATCGCTTCGGCGAAGAGATGGATCGTCTCCGGGCTGTTCTGTCCGGACGTCGCCAGATCGTGACCGGAAAGGAGATTGAATGTCTCAAGATATTGGATACCGCTGCATGGCAGAGGTGGGCAGGCGATCTGGAAACCACGATAGGTGGTGCTGATCGGCTCCTGCCACTCCGGCTGAAATGCCGCGAGATCTTCCTCGGAAAGATTGCCGCCCTGTGCCTGCATGGATGCCGCGATCCGCTTGCCCAGCTCGCCCCGATAGAACACCTCCTGTCCACCCGTTGCGACCTCTCGATAGGTTTTGGCCAATAGTGGTTGCTGAATCACTGCTCCGGGTTTCGGCGGGGACCCGCCTGGCATAAACACCGCCTTCGTTTCTCCGGAGAGGTGACCGGCGTCATACCCGGCACGATAGAAGGCGGCATTCTTGATGCTGATCGGAACGCCGGATTCCGCGTGCTCGATGGCGGGAGTGAAAACGGCGGTGCGATCGAGCTTGCCGAAGCGCTCCAGCGCGGTCAACCAGCCGCCGCAGGCGCCCGGCACCATCGGCGATTTCGGACTCCCGCTCAGCTCGGCGTAATCAGTGAATTCGGCGTGATTCGCTGCGGCCGTGCTCGTTCCCAAATAGTCAAGTACGCGCAGCTTCCGCTCTTTGGCGCTGTAGAACAGCATGTAGCCGCAACCCGCCATGCCCGACATGTAGGGCTCGACCACATTGAGCGCCGCCGCGGTGGCGACGGCGGCATCAATCGCGTTGCCGCCCTGTTGCAAAATCCGCATTCCGGCGCCCGAAGCGAGTGGATGCGCTGAGGTCACCATTCCCCGCCGTCCCATAACGACTGGTCGAAATGCCGTTCCCCGATTTGCCCAGGTCATGGTGGTGATTTCCTCCTGATCTTGATGAGCCGAACTCGGCATTCGCCGTTTCCCAGACCGAAATCCAGGGCTGAGAGGACGAAGTCTCTCCGAGACTGAGCCCGGAAACATCGAGATATATCGGCCATTTCTCTCACCGAGTTCAGTCCCAGAGGGACTTCGTTGTTCGTAGCCCGGGGTTTCAACCCCGGGAGCATGGTGAGGGATTACTCCACTCGAATTTCCATCCGTTTCACTCCCTCGCGGCGCATGCGGCGGCAGACAGCGGCGAATTCGGGAAAGCCCTCGACGAAGGTGCCGATCAGGTTCGGGGCGACCGGTCCGTCGGGCATGCTCGGGGTGGTATCCCGGTCGTAGAACCAGCAAAGCTCGCTGAAATCATCGGGGAATCCCCACATCTTGCCGCCATCGAAACGGGCGTAGCCGAGATCGCCGGGGATGACTTTGGTGGTGGCATTTTCCATTTCCACCTTCAAATCCTGGTCAAGAATGATGGCGACCTCGCTGCCGGAATAGGTCGCATGATGACAGTGGTTATTTTGCGGCAGGGCCGCGAGCACGGCGGCGCAGGTTTTCGGCGCCTGATCTTCGTGGAGTTCGGCGATGGCGCTGACGCCTTCATCAACAAAGGTGAATACGAGTCGCGTTGGCATGAAAAGCTCCCTCAACAGTCTTCAAAAACGAATGAAACTCCGCTGTTTCTCCTATTGGCCCCGCTCGAGTTCTTCAACGAGGCGTCTGATCAGGACCTCTTCCTCGCCCGGCTGCAGGCAATGCGAATTGATGAGAATCCCACCGCGCTCCATGTTGATCTGAATACGCGGGGAGCCGGCCAGCAGCGCATCGTGAACCGCGCGCGGTGTCCAGGCTCGATCGATCGCCCAGATTCGAATCACCGGCGCCGGCCATTCCCCCCAATCCGCATGTACCTCGAACTTGCAATCACTGCGGTCGATCAGCCCCGCGACGATCGTGTCCATCTGCTTTTTGTGGGCGAGATAGTCCGCTTCATGGTCACGCTCAAGAAAGAGCTCAATCGCGACCCAGAGCCCGACCATTGCTTCCTTGCTTACTTTCATGCCGCGTCCGACCGCGGCATGAGGCGGGCCATTGAGCCGGGCGGCTTCGATCAAATCCCGGCGACCGGCGAGCATGCCCGAATCTTGCGGTCCGCGAATCCCTTTGCCGCCGCTATAAATGACGAGATCAGCTCCGTTGCGAATCCAGACCCGGAGGTGATCGACCGGAGGCAGTGTCGAAGCGGCATCGACGATCACCGGCATCCCTCTGGCGTGCGCGATATCGACCACGGTCGCGAAATCGAGCGTGCCGGGGCCGGTATTGCGGGAGTCATGCCAGACAACCGCGGCGGTTCGCTCAGTAATGGCGCGCTCAAGCTCCCAAGGCGCGGTGCTATAGGGCACGCCGATCTCGACGATTTTGCCGCCGCCGACCCGATAGGCCTGGTCGTAATGGAGCCGGTGCGATCGGTGCATGACCAGCTCATTCGCCATCCCCGAGCTATCAGGAAGGCGAGCGATCCGCTCCGGATCGGAACCGGCGATACAGGCGGCCGCGGCGAGAGCCATCGCAGCCCAGGAACCGGCCGTCACACAGCCTGCTTCTGCCCCCGTCACTTCGGCGATTCGCTCGCCGACCTTTGCGTTGAGCTCGTCGAGCACGACGAACGCGCGTGATGCCTCCGCCATCGCCGCCACCGTTTCCGGGCGCATCAGCGTGCCGCCAACCAGGGTCGCTGCACCGCTACCGTTGATGACCGTTCGTAACCCCATCCGTTCGTAAACGTCCGTCGTGAGGACACCGCGGTCGATTGCGGTATCAACCATGATCCGTCACCCCTCCCTTGCTACCGACTGAAACTGAAAACGATGTTCGCTGGATCATACGTGTGACAATGTGAGTTGACAACAGGTATGATCTCTTTAACATCGAAGACTCCCGAGTCGGAGAATATCGAGCATTCGTAGGGGCCGTTCACGATGTGCTCCACCACGGAGCGCAACCGGCTCACCACACGTGCGAGCCTTCGCCATCGAATGCAGGAGATGCTGAGACTGAGATGCGCGGTGAACTCAAACCGGTTCAAAAACGAACCCTGACCCAGGAGGCGTTCGATCAACTGGTCTCCTATATCCAGGATGGAACGCTGAACCCGGGGGATGCGCTTCCTTCACAGCAGGAGCTTGCCCGGCAGCTTTCGGTAAGCCGGCCGGTGCTGCGGGAAGCGATGCAGCGACTGGAAGCAGCCGGGCTGATCGAAATTCGCCACGGCAGCGGCACCTATGTCGCGCAACCGCCGGTGGAATCACTGCTCGACAGCATCTTCAAAAACTACAACTACGAAAAAGCGCTTGAGGTGCTTGAGGTTCGCCTGATTCTCGAAGCGGAAATGGCCGGTCTGGCGGCGGTCCGGGCCACCGAGGAAGATATCGACCGGATGCAACAAGCGGTCGATAAGATTCGCCATCTCAACTCCGATGGCGATCTGACCGTCGAGGGCGCCGACGATTTTCACCGGGCATTAGGGCAGGCGTCGCACAACACCGTGCTTTCAAGCATCGCCAAGATTCTGTACCTGCCGAACTACATCCAGGGGATACGGGTCGAGCTGGCGTTACCGGATATCTCCGCGCACGAGCACGAAAGCCACCTCAGACTTCTCGACGCGGTGCGATCGGGTGATTCGGAACTTGCCCGAGAGACGGCACGCGAGCACCTCGAGCGCTCGCATGGCTCGTCCCGGCAGGCGGCCGAGCTGCGTCGCCGGATCTCTGAAAATGGTCAGGAACTCGCTTAAAGGGAACGATCATGTTTCCTTCCATTGATCGGAGCAGGTGAGGAATGGCGGCGATTTCAGGAGCAGGGATCGAGCTCATGGCTGAGCAGCGATCAGGTTGGATGCTGCGCTGTCCAACTTGCGGGACAGGCTTCGGGATCGGAGTCTACCCGGATGGCTGCCCGGTGTGCCGGGAAAACGGCACCGTCGAGGCGCTGCGGGTTCACTACGAGACGCCTGGAGCGTACCGGCCAGAAACGAGCCATGGCGTTGGCATCTGGTCCAATTGGGGGCAATTCCTCCCTGCCGTTCCCGCATCCATGCAATTAACGCTGGGAGAGGGGAACACGCCGCTCCTGCAGGTAGAGGCGCTTGCGGAGCTGACCGGCTGCCGCAATCTCTACCTCAAGATGGAAGCGCAGAATCCCTCCGGCGCGCACAAGGACCGGTTTCATGCGGTCAACGTGGCGATGGCGGCCGCGCTCGGCATGCAGGGCGTCGTCGCGCGATCCACCGGCAATCATGGACTCTCCATGACCGCCTACTGCGCGGCGCACGGTCTTGCGATCGGTCGTGGTCGCGAACGAGCAGATGCCGCTTCTGCTGCAGCGGGCGATTCGCTTCGCCGGTGGATTGCCGCTGCTTTCCCCGCCTGATGTCGCCGATGAGATTGTGCGGGCGCTGGTCGATACGGGCGATTGGCTGCAGGCGACGACCGCCTGGCCGATGCCGACCGCGAACCCTTACGGCATTGAGGGATACAAAACGATCGCCTATGAGATCTATCGCGATCTCGGCGATCGCTGGCCCGATCGATTGCTCATCCCCACCGCCGGCGGCGATCTGCTCACCGGCATCTGGCTCGGTCAGCACGATCTGCAACGGGCTGGATGTGAGCTGACAGGGGGGACGACTCGTCGCCTGCCAACCGGCCGGAGCCGCTCCGCTTGTCGCGGCATTGGCGCAAGGGCTGGATGAGGTGCCGCAGCTTGAACACGCCCACTCGATCGCGCTGTCGATCGGCGATCCGATCACCGGCCGGAACGCGCTCGACGCCGTCCGGGCTTCCGGAGGCGGCGCCGTCGCCGTGACTGATGAGGAGATTCTCGATGCGGGCCGGTTGCTGGCGAAAGCGGGGCTGTTCGTCGAGCCGTCGTCAGCCGCGCCGGTCGCTGTCGCTGCGCAAGCTGGTCGCGGAACAGCCTGAAATTCGCGACGAAACGATCGTGTGCGTGCTCACCTCATCGGCGCTGAAATGGCTCGACGACTATGGTGAGGCTTCAGCAAAGGGAGGCGTCGAAACACGCACAGTTGGAACAGCGCTCACGGCGGTTGATCGGCATATCAGTTCTTCGTGAAACACACCAAGAGCAATTTGCGAGAATGACTCCTCATACACCTGTATGGCGGTAGGGCTTAATACAACTCGGCCCATCAAGTGGAACTGGAATCGTTTCATGAGAATTAGAGCACGCGGCGTCATCTTCGATGGCAGTGCGGCGGCAGCGAACGAGCGCTCCTGCGCGTTCACCTCGGCGACCAGGTTGAGCGACGGCAGCATTCTGGTGGCGTTTCGGCTCGGAACCGGACGGGATACGCCCGACGGCCGGTTGCGGATCATGCGCAGCCGCGATGATGGCCGAAGCTGGGAAACGCTCCATAGCGGTTTGACGGCGACGGTCGACGGCATCGAAGGCAACTTCTACTCGGGCTATTTCACCGAGCTTGCGTCTGATCGATTGCTCGGCGCCTTTGTCTGGGTCGACCGCTCGAATCCCGAGCTTTCCTTCGTCAACGCGGAAACAGCCGGCGTGCTGCCGATGAAAGCGCTGCTGGCGGAATCGGCGGATGGCGGCGTCAGCTGGGGACCGTATCGCGAGGTCGATCTCGGACCCGAGACCGGCTGCTCGGTGACGGGTCCGGTCTTTCCATTGCCGGGCGGACGCCTGGCGCTTCCCTACGAAAGCTGGAAGGAGTACGACGATCCGTGAACCGGGGCATCATGCCGCGCGATTGGCAGTTTCGGATGACGGTGGCGCGACCTGGCCGGGGCGCGTGGTGGTTGCCGAATCGCCCGATTCCCGCGTCTTTTACTGGGATCAGCGCTTCACCGTCCATCCGGACACCGGCGAATTCGCCGCCATGTTCTGGACGCACGACCGCGATGCGGCATCCGACATCGACAACCACATTTGCTGGGGATCCGCGGACGGCGAAAGCTGGACCGCGCCGGTTTCGGCGGGATGGCGCGGTCAGCATTGCCAGCCGGTGGCGCTCGGCGGCGACCGCCTGGCCGCCGCCTACGTCCACCGCCACGATCCTCCGTCACTCCGGCTGGTGTTGAGCGACGACTTCGGCCACTCCTGGCACATCGACGACGAATTGACCTTCTACAGCAGCGCAGATCGGAACCGAAGCGGGCGCATCCGGCCCTCGCCAGTTCGAGGATTTCTGGCAGGACATGATGGCCTGGCGCTTCGGCCACCCGCGCGGTCTGCTGCTGCCGGATGGCGATCTCTTCATCGCCTACTACGGTGGAACGTCGCTCGGCTCAACGATGGAATGGGTCCGGATTGCGTTTTGATGCCGCCTCCCCGGCTCAGGTGCTGATCCCCGCCAGGAGCTGGTTGACCGCCTCGATTTCGGCCGTTGTGACGGGGTCGTCCTTGTCGGTCATGGCGAAATGGATGATCACCAGGGTTTCTCCGTCGCCAATGGACCGGCATTCAAGGTAGAGATATCCGGTAGCCGCAAACAGCGGTTGTTCTAATGAATAGGTGGCGACGGCGCGGCCATCTTTGACGACAAGATCGTCGATCGGCTCCGCTTCCCAGGCGCCGTTATCGAAGCCCTGGTCGATCAGATAGTGCGTGACGCAGTCGCCAAGCTGATCGGGCGTGTAGTCGGGATCGCCGACCATCCAGACTGTGCTAACGGGATCGGTGAGCACGATCCATTCATATGCGTCATCCTTGGGATCGTCTTCCGGCGTCAGCTCCCAGACAGATGCGTCATAGGTGAGGGTGAAGTCGTAGAGCACGCCCTCGTACGTACCCTCGCTGCCGATCACCGGTGTCTCGACTGCCTCAGGCGTCGATTCCGGCCGGGTCTGGTTTTGGGGAGCGCCACCGTTCGACGCTTCGGCGACATAGTCCTGCAATGCAGCCGGAACCGCGAGCGGATTGGGGCAGGCACCATCGTCCAGGCAGGTCAATTGCGCATCCACCAGCGCCTCGATTGCTTCGGCTGGGGGAACGTTCGGGCCGCTGATATCGATCTCCACGACCAGATCACTGTACTGAAACGTGAGATCGCGGAAGAATGCGCTACCATCTTTCGCTTCTGAGGTGTAGGTGATAGCGCCGTCGCCGATATCGGGCTCATCACCGAAGTCGATGTTCGTGTACCGCTCATCCGCACTAATCTGATCGGGTCGTTGCTCCAGCCAATCGCTCGCCGCCTGGTCGTCGGCAAAGTGCAACAAGGAGATATAGGACCAGACGCTATTCTCGACTTGATCGCCCCAGCTTGCGACTTGTTGCCAGAGGCGGTATTCACCGGTTTCGCCGATCTGGTCGATCGAGTCGGCAAGCGCCGCCGGATCGGTTGTTTCTCCGTATAGCCTGGTGATTTCACCGTCGCGAAGCAGATAGGCATCGGTATTCGCAGTAACTCCCTCACCGGTCAAACGGACCACCTGATTGCTTAACCCGGAATCGTCTGACTCGATGCCGGCATCGACCCGGTCAAGCAACGTTTGCGCGAGGAGATCAGCGTCATCGGTCGCAGGATCTTCGTCATTCCAGTGCACGATCGCCACGCCTACATGGAGGTTGCCAACCTGAATCGTCGTATCGAGCTGGACATACGGGGCGCCGGAGTCGGGAATTTCTCCATGCTCGAGTGTTCCTTCGGACTGGTCCCCGTAATCGCCGAGTGCGGGGAGATCCTTCGTATCGTCCTTGCTCGATTCATCCTCGAGAAAGTCCCAGGCGGCGGTCGCGCCGTCTTCATTTCTGAATTCGACGACGTATGTCGCCACCATTTCAGTCGGTGCTGCGTCATTCGCAGTTGGCGGGTAGAGATAGGCGTAATATGCACGCTCAAATGCGGTGTCCTGGAGAAACGACCGAACGTCGTCTTCCGACATATCGCGATTGACCGCCGTGGAGGCGACAAACGCATCCTCGAACATCATCTCGCTGTAGCCGAGACCGTAGTCGTCGAATCCCGCGCTCTGGAGATCGTCCGGAGTGAGCACCATCGCCGGCAGATCGAGCAAGCCTTGGGGGACTTGTCGGTCAGCAGTAGCTCCGGCAGGAACGCTGAGTAACGGGCCGAGCAGCGCCAAGATAAGCAGGATTATTCCTGTGATGTGGAAAAGTCGAGATCGATGACAACCATGCAGTGTGAGTCCCGGCACTCCCATCTCACCGCTCCTTTCGCAAACTTCCCGATGCCTGAGTCACGTCCCTCAAACTGGCTGGATCCAGACGATGGCGAAGACCATCAAGTGTGGCTACGGTTCGCTTCCCGCCAGGGCGAAGAGCGCGCCGTCGCGATTGGTGACGAAGACGACGCCGTCGACAATCGTGGGTGATCCGGCGTTGGCGCCCGATGTGTCAAAGGTCCAGAGGCCATCGCCACTGTCCGCATTGACGGCATTCACGATGCCAGCCGCATCGCCGCAATAGACCACGCCATCGGTGACTGAGGGCCGCGATTCCACAGGTCCTTCGGTGGCGTAGCGCCAGAGCTCGTCCCCGGTTCCGGCATCGACGGCGAAGAGAAACGCATCTTCGGCGACGTTGTCATAAGAGTAACCATTGCCAATATAGACCACGCCGTCAACCACAGCAGGGCTGTTCAGCCCGCGGCTGAAGTTCTCGTTATCCTCCGTCCCCGATGTGCTGGTTTCCGGAGTGAATCGCCATTGCTGATCCCCTGTTTTTGCGTCCAGCGCGAAGAGACTCCCGTCCGAAGTTGGCACGAAGAGCGAGCCATCCGCAACGGTCAGCGAACCAGAGATAAAGGTTTCTTCGTCGATCTGGTCGAACGACCAGATGTCGTCACCGGTCTCGACATCAAGGGCATACACCGTTTTCGGGGCGCCGGCGCCGGTGTCGAGATTGGCGTAGACCACGCCGTCCGCCACCACTACCGAAAGAAATGTAGCGTCGTCACGATCGCTCGGGGCGAAGCGCCAGAGCACCTCGCCGGTTTGGAGATCGATCGCCGAGCAAGACCGCGTCTCGTCCCGGTACAAAGACAATGCTGTCTGCGATAACCGGTGAAAGCTCAGCGCCGCCGGTGGCCACACGCCAGCGCTCTTCGCCGGTTTGCGCATCGACCGCGACGACAGCGCCGCCGTTTCCAGCCCAGACGCGCGGATCGTCCAAGCCGTTGATGACAAGACCATGCTCGATCGCCGGCGTGCCGTCAAACGATGCACCGGTCGGAATGCACCACTGACGCTCTCCGGTCGCGGCATCAAGCGCATAGAGCACGCCATCTCCATCTCGGGCATACAGGATCCCGTTCGAAATCACGGCAGCGTCGCCCAGGGCACTGCCGGTAGTGAGTTGCCAGATGGTTCCCGGTTCGCCTTCCGGTCCAGGGCCCGGCTGCGCTCCGGTTTGCGCCGGATTCCCCCCGATCATTGGCATTTCCTGCTCGATCCGAACGTCGGATGAACCAGTTGCGTTTATGGTTGGATCCGCGGTGCAGGCAAGATCGAGCAGCTCAGTCGGAATCCTCGCGGTGTCCGGGCAGGCTTCTGCTTCAAGGCAATCGGTTTGCAACGTCGCCAATTCCTGGAGTGCGTCAAGATCGGGTGTAACCGTGGCGTCGATGGCGAGCGTGGCGACGATTGAGCCAACCCGGAGGTAGATACGGAAACCCAACCGGCTCACTCCGTCCCATTCGTAATCCGCGGGTATCGTCACCGACTCGTCACCAAATACCTGAGCAGTCGAGATCGGCTCCTCACCGCGATCGCTCGCCACCGAGGCGACGAACTCCGACGCGGCGTCACTGGTTTTGAACTGGAAGAGCGACACATTATATCGGGGCACCTGATTCAGGTCGAGACCGGTCACTGGCACCAACTGATCTAGCCGAAAGACATCGGTGCGGTCCGCCAGCGTTTCTTCGCGCTCGCTCCTTGCGTCGGCAGTATCGTCGTAATACGTAATCACATCTCCAGCCAGCTTGTCGTACCGCTCGACGATGGGAGAGACCGAGTTCTCAAGGTGAAGTGCAAGCGCTGAGAGACCGAGCTGATCACCGGAGCGGACGCGTTCGATCCGCTCAGCCAATCGCTGCGCGAGCGCAACGACCGGTTGCGGATCTTGCGTGCCGGGAATGACGGTAAACACCGAAACACTCGCAATGAAGTTGTCGATGCGGAAGGTGAGGATAAGGCGATTGTCGTCGCTCGAAAGTACCGTGGTGGTGTCCTGGGAAAAGATCGACTCGTTTCCGATCGACTCCGTGAGCTCGATCTCTTCAACGTCGGGCCTTCCACTTGTCTCCGTCAGCAACTGAAATGCATCGCTTGCGCCGGATGCATCGGCATAGATCCCGACGCTGGAGGCGATCACCTGATCGACCGCGCTCTGCTGGGTGGTAAGCAGGCTGCGAAACTGACGCTGCCAGCCAGTCGCTTCGAGATCAAGATAGAGCTGGCCGATCTCCGCTTTGGGCGTTTCGTCGGCGACGCTCAGATCAACAGCTTCGGGCAGGGTCATGCTGCCGGTGGGAACATAGCTCCAGGGTTTGTTGTCGCGACTCAGTCTGGTTTCCCCATACTCCGGGAAGCCCTCCGCTTCAAGATCGGACCCGCGCAGCACCATGGCAGCCAGATCAACGGGAGTCTCGTCGCTCTCCGGGTTGGGTGCAGATGCGTTTGCGGTCCACTGACCGCCAGTTAGAACGACCAAAACAAGCAGTGTGAGAAACAAGCGAAACGGACCTCGAATGTTGGCGATGATGTTCGACCTATGCATCTTCGCTCTCCTCGTTGGGGACGTCGCCGGGCGTAGCCGCCGTCTGGTGATTGCCGCTCTGCAACATCGCGTTGCGCAGCGTTTCCAGAATCCAATCGCTCAGGACGTCACGTCCCAGGTAGACCGCGCCGGTCTGAACGTGATCGATCTCGGCCCGGAGGAGCCGTCCAGTGATGGCTTCATGCCAGATGCGCATCACGAAGGAGTCATACCGGGGTGTTTGCTCCACCGTATTGCTCGCCTTTCCTGACCGGCGACATCTTCATGACGCTGGAAATCGGGCGATCGAACAAGCTGGTTCGATCTTGAGCACCACCGTACCAACCGGTTCTTACACGAATCTTTCAGATCCGAATATCAGTTCGTGGAATGAGATCGTGGCTCTGGAAGAAAGGGGTCCCGTGGCCCACGCTCTGCGATAGCGAGCGCCTCGACGACGGCGTCTTCCGCAGTGAGCAGCGAGCCGGCTGACCAGGCTCGGGAAAACGCAGTCTCGCCCAGACCGGTGCGAAGCGCTTCGAGCTCACGCTCGAACTCACCATGATCGACAGTGTCACGCGCGGCGCCGGTTTTCTCCCGAATCGCGACGGCAGCGGCGAGGAGCCGAACCGCATGATTCGGCTCATCCCCGAAGACGATGCCGATCCGCTCCAGACAGGCAGCGACCCCGGGCAGATTGCGCGCGTTCCAGAAGAGCGTCAGGCTTTCGGCAAATCTGCCCAGGGCGGCGGGAAGATCGCCGTTGTTCTCTGCTATTTTGCCAAGATCATAGAGCACGATAGCCTCTGATCCTACGTTGGCCGTTTCCCGGCAACGCTCGAGCGCTTCCTCGTAAATGGGTGCCGCATTCGCGACCTCGCCATGCTCGTAGAGAGCCCCGGCGAGATTGACGAGACCTTGCGTGATGCCGTTGACATCTCCAATCCGGCGAGCGATTCCAAGCCCCTCCTCATGCAGAGAGATCGCGCGCTGAGGGTCGTTTTGCATCAGGGCGAGCGCGCCAAGGTTGCCCAGCAGACCAATCAACGCACGATCGTCTTCGATCGCTCGGACCACATCGAGCGCCTGATTCCAGCAGCTGGCTGTTTGCTCGATGTCGCCGCGAAAGTAGGCGACCGCTCCGAGATTGTTGAGCGTGCTTGCGATGGCACGACGCTGTTCGGTTCGTTGCAGGATCGACAGTGCACGTTCGTGCAGCTCCTCCGCCCGGTCAAGCTCTCCCCGGTTTCGAGCAATGAGTCCCATCCCGTTAAGCACTTCGGCGGCGCCGGCGTCATCCTCTGCCTCCTGGCGGAGGTGGAGCGCTTCCTCATACCAGCTGTTGGCCCGGTCGTAGTCGCCAAGCGCTTCGGAAAGCTCACCGCCTGCATAGAGGGCGCGGGCACGGAGCGCTGGAGGGGAGGGATGTTGGATAGCAAGCGCCTGCTCGACCCAGCCCCGCCCTTCCCGGGCGGAACCAACGCTCCACCAGAAGCGCCAGAGCGATGCGGTGAGGCGCAGCGCAAGCTGGTCGTCGGGATCACGGACCGCCCGTTCGAGCGCCGCCCGGAAATTGGCCTGCTCGACATTGAGCCTGTCGAACCAGGCGCCTTGATCGGGCCCCGTCAGCTCCGGCTGTGCCCGTTCCGCAAGCTCGACAAACCACTCGGTGTGTGCGCGCTCGATCTCGCTGAGCTCCCCGCTGGCGGCGAGCATGTCGAGACCAAACTGGCGAATTGTTTCGAGCATGTCGAACCGTGGGGCATCGGCATCACCTTCAATGCGGAGCAATCCCTTATCGGCCAGCGCGGCAACAAGCGCTGAAACGTCATGCTGATTCGATCGATCGCCAGCCAGCCGGATGGCAGCGTCGATCGTGAATCCGCCGGTGAAGATGGAAAGGTGGCGAAAGAGCCCCTGCTCGGCGGGGGCGAGCAGATCATATGACCAGGAGATGGCGGTTCGCATCGTTCGCTGGCGGGGTGGAAGATCTCGATAGCCGTCGGCGAGAAGTTCAAAGCGGTGGGTGAGACCCGCGACCAGTTGATCGGGATCGAGATGCCTGATGCGAGCCGCCGCAAGCTCGATGGCCAGTGGCAGCCCATCCAGTCTCGCGCAGAGGAGACCGATGTCGGGCGCGTTGCGATCGGTCAGGGCGAAATCCCGCTTCACGGCTATTGCCCGCTGAACGAAAAGCTCAGCCGCGGCGTACCGGCTGAGGCTGGCGGCGGTCATCGCGCGCGCCGGATCGGGGACAGGCAGCGGCAGCAGCGGAAACTCATGCTCGGGACGGAGATGGAGCGGTTCTCGGCTTGTCGCCAGCACGGTCAGCTCCGGACAACCCGCCAGCAGCTCGGCGACGATCGGCGCCTCCTCAAGAATCTGCTCAAAATTATCGAGCACGAGCAGCATCTTCCGATCCTGCAGGGCGCTCTGCATGACGTTGAGCGGGGAATCGTCGCTGGAGAGTTCCAGACCGAGCGACTGAGCGATCACCGGCAGCACCAGCGCGGGATCGCGCACCGGCGCGAGGGAGACAAACCCGGTCCCATCGACAAACTCATCGGCGGCGAGCGAGGCGGCCTCCAGGGCAAGCCGGGTCTTGCCGACACCGCCTGGACCGGTGATCGTCACCAGGCGAACGTCCGCGTTGCAGAGCAGATCGAGCAATTCCTCGACGTCACGCCCGCGGCCGATCATCGGATTGGGTGCCGCCGGCAGGGAGCCGATCCGGGGCCTCTCCGTCTGAGGAGTGGAACGGGTAATCGGCATCGCGCGGATATATTCGGCCAGGGCGCATGTTTCTTCGCCTGGCCTGGCGCCGAGCTCGACGTGCAGCACCGTCGCACAGCGATCGAATTGCCGGAGCGCCTCCTCACGCCGGCCGGCCGCGGCCAGCGCGCTCATCAGCGCGTAATACGCAGCCTCATCGGTGGGATCGCTGGAAAGCACGCGTTCGATCGCCGGGATGGCAAGGAGGGGTTGATCGGCTTCCCGCTCCAGCCGCGCATATTCCAGCACCGCTTCACGCCATTGCCAGCGGAGCTGTTCGCGGCGCGCGGCGGGCCAGTCGAGATAGGGTTCGTCGGCGAGAAAGTCTCCTGCATACAGCGCCAATGCTGTCGCCAGATGCTGGCGACGATCGCCGTCGATCGCTTGCAGCGCTCGTTCGAATTCCTCGACATCAACCGTGGCGACTGAGCCAGGAACCAGCCGGACGATTTCGTCCGAGATGTCGATATAGGACGACTCCCGTCCGGAGCGGAGTGCGGGTTCAAGCGATCGGCGAAGACTGTGAACCGCGACATAGAACGATTTGACGGCGGAATCCGGGGACGATGTGGGCCAGAGTGCTTCGATAATTGCGTCGCGCGGTAACCAGTGCTCGGGCGCTGAGAGCAGCAGGAGAAGCAGCATCCGCGCATGCTTCCGTGACCAGACATCGTCGGGAAGCGGCGTCTCCCCAATGGCAATGTGAACCTTGCCGAATAGGCGGGCGCGAATTGCCGATTGCGGATCTCTCGCGTGGCCATTCATGGCAGCAATCCACATGTTGGGTCGTAGCTTAGGTGCCTTGATGATAGCAGACTCGCCTGCTGATTATTCCTTTGCCGGACGCCACACTGGCGATTTCAACAATCCAAGATCGAGCAGGTCGTACGCATCCCCAGACTGAGGATCTGTCGGCACGCCGGAGCCATACCACATCGACGTCCACGCGCGTTTGCGCGGGTTGCCGGGAGCATGGAAGGGGCCGAGCAGATTCTTGGGCAGACCGATGACGTGGATCGTCACGTTGCGGCCACTGGCGGGATCGAGGGTGAGTTCGTATGGCGGTTCCCAGAGGCGGGCGATGATCTCGCCGCCTTGCTCGATGACCAGCATTGCCCCGGACCAATCGGATGAGTCGAGTGCAAGCAAACCGGGAGCATCGCCTGGAAGCTCGAATTCGTAGCTGACTTCGCGGTCGTAGAAGGGATGGCCCTGCGATTTCCAGGAGCCGAGTTTCAGCTCAGTCGCAGGAGCGATCGAGAAGCCGGAATCAGCAGTGGGGCAGCTGAAATCACCCAGGAGATAGATCTGGTCGATTTCACGCCTCGTATCGAAAGGGTGTCCGGTGAGGGTGACGACGTTTTCGCCCGGTTGCAGCAAGTGACCGACTGTCGCCGCGCGGATATTGACATCGAGCCAGGGATCGCCCGCCGAAAGATCGACCGATTGGCCGTTGACGGCGACCTGCCAGAGTTGCGGCGTTTCGATGGCGAGCCGGATTCCGGTCGAGATCGACGCCGTCGGCGATGTCGAATCGATAGGTGACGATGCCGCCGCTCTCCGGGCGCATGTACTGATTCATGCCGGTGATCTGATCGCGGTACTGGATGACGGAGAACCAGCCGTTCGTTTCGAATCCGTGCGCCTGCCAGAACCGCTTGTTGGCCGCGTAGACCGGTTCGCGCGGGGAGGTCTTGCCCTGCATCGTCAGCTCGCAGGTATCGATCACCAGCACATTCGGTTCGGTGCGGCTGATCTTGACCGGCGTGAGCGAGATTGCTTCAGCGCTGGACTGTATCGATGGTTGGCGTGGAAAGGCATCAAGTTCATCGTTGGTGGCGAGCAGGATCGTCGCCGCCCGGCCTTTGATGACAAGGCGCGAGACAAGATGCTCGCCGTCTCGCTTTGCATCGAGCGCGTAGGTTGCGCCGCTCAACGGGTCGAATTCATAGAGCCGCTGAGCGGTCGATTCGATTCGGATCGGCGAATTGACTGCTTCGGCCGAGGCGTTGTCGATCAGGAAGAGCTCGCCGGTTGGCAGCACGCGCCGCATATGGGCGAGACCCGTCGCCGGAAGACGCTCGACCTGCAAGCGCGGCGGAACGTGGGCGAGCAGCGCCGACTGCAACGCTCGGGAGGTGGCGAACCACTGAATCGATGCGCCGAAACGCTCATCCAACGATTGCAGGAAGGTCGATAAACGACCATCGACGGTGACCCGCTCCGGTCGCACCCCGAAGATCTGACCGCCCTGTTCGAGGAAGGACTCGAGCAGCGGCACGGTTGCCGAGCGGAGATTCGTCAGGCAGCCGGGCCAGACGATGACCCGGTACGACTGCTGCCCCGATGACGAGCGCCCCGTCTCGAACAGCGCCGAATTCCTCGATGATGTACTCGTCGCCGATATCGAAATCGGCCTGGGCGTCGCTCAAGCCCTGCGCCAGCTCGCCCATTTCGCGCTGGAAGCCGAGGATGCTGGCGAGCGAGCGCTGTCCGGCGTCCCCCTCGGGCGGGGTAGTGGCGGTGCGGGCATCGCCGGCGGTCATATCGAGTGGCAGGCCGTCCGCTTTGCGCGACACGCAGAAGGCGGTGGTGAGCGGATCGATCACAAGCATGCGCTGTTCGATCGTGCCCTGATTGCTGGCATAGCAGAGGCGGGAAAGCTCGTCGCTGAAGGTCCGGATATGCTCGAACCAGGGACTGTGGTCGCTGAACGATTGCGGGTGATCGGCTTTGCGGGTGCCGCGAATCGTCATGAACGAGAGATGCGGATTGAGCAGATTGACGCCGTGGACGATCAGCCAGCGGCCAATGCGCGACCAATCGGCCGGGGTGGAGTCGTTGCCGCCCGCCCCCCAGGCTTCATCGAGCACCCGTTCCTTGCCGAACTGATTCGCGACCGAATGCACCTGCCGCAGATAGTAGAGCCCAAACGGCTCCTGGCCGTCCGGAACGGGGTAGAAGTTCTGGACGTCGGTGTGCGTGTGGCCCTCCAGCAGGAAGGTTTCAAGCAAGTCGGTGCCGGGCCAGTGCATGTGGGCGAGCAGGTGAACGTGACCGGGAGTCGCGTATGGACAGGGCCAGTCATGTTCCAGGTAATGCCCGGTGAGGGCGATGCCTGACCGGTCGCACCACTGCTCGAGCGGCAGCGCCCAGTTTTCGACCCAGAGCTGGTGCATCAGATTGTAGAGATCGTAGCGAACGGCCCGGTAGTCGCCGGTGTTGAAATAGATGCTGGCGAGGTGGTCGCGCAGATCATATCCGCAGCGCTGCGAGAACTGGCCGAGCACGTAGGGCGTCAGGTGCAGACCGAGATTCCAGGGACCGTGCCCCTGCGCCGGGAGATGCGGCTCGTCGGTGAAAATCGCCGGCACATCGGGCCAGAGTTCGCCGAGCTCCCGCTTGTACGCTTCATGCGTTGATTCGAGAAAAGCGGGGGCGGTGCGGGGATGCAGCAGGCTCGGGCCGGTCGTTTCCCCATGCCAGGCCATCGGATCGACGGTGTCCATGACGATCGCGATCCAGGGATCGCCCGGCTGCAGTTCGTCCCGCGCCGATCAGCGCGCCCGGTTGATTTTGCTCCCAGCGATAGAGCGCCAGAATGCCGGAAGGCAACGCGCCCGGCTGGTCGCCAAAGATCGGCGTGATGTAGCGCGACCGCGCTTCCGGCGCCTGCGCGGGCACATGTCCGCCGCCGACTCCGCTTGGATACGAGTTCTCGTCATAGAGGTAGGGAACGAGCCCGAGCCGCTTGCACTCGCTGACGGCGTGCCGGATCAGCTCGAACCAGCGGGGCGAGAGATACTCGGTGATCAGCCCGGGCCGAGGGTGCAGAAACGCGCCGCCGAAACCGATTCGCGCGTAGTCCTCGAGCATCTTGGTGATGCGCGCCTCCCCGGCCGGACCTTCATGATCGTCATTGAGCACGAAAAATGGCGCCGGGCGATAGCTCGCCGGCGGCGACGCAAGTGTTGCGACAAGTGATGGAACGTCCAAGTCTCCCTCCCCATCGTCGTGTCATATGCAGGTTTGGTTACTGGGGATCATACCGGGATCGAACGTTCCCTGCTGACAGAGCAGCCTGATCAACCTTGGGGAGTATCGCGCGCGTCAGCCTGAGGATCGCTGCCGCTGGAAAGCTCCCGGCGGAGGAGCTCGAGTTGCGATTCGATGTCGGCGGACGTGACTGGCTGCGTGATGCGTCTTGTCGGATGAGCCACGCTGGAGAGGATCGGAGAGGACGAGCGATCCGCTTGCCGCGAGATCGGCGATCGCGTTTGCTCGCGCTTGCAGGATGTTCGCGTCCTGTTCGTGCCGATCGAGTTCCAGCGCCACGTCGAGCAGTTCATCCGACACGCCGTAGAGCGCCTCGCCGATGCGGACCTGTGCGCCGGCTGCGGTTTGGCGGGCAGCGGCGATTTGCTGCCGGGCGTGAAGCGTTTCGATCTGCGACCGCAGGTTCTGCTCGACAGCGACAGGCGTTCTTCTTCCGTTTGGATCTCCGCGATGTGCTGATCCAGTGAAGCTATCTCAGCAGTGACGATTGCCCGGCGGCGCAAGGCCGACCGGGCCAGATCAACTCGGTCAGCCTTGAGCGCTTCAACCGCCGCGTCCTCCAGGGACTGCGACTGGCGATGCGCCGTTGCAGCCTGTTCCATGAAGCGGCGTCTGGTTGCGCTCACATCCATTAGCACCTGGTGCATCTGGGCGAGGAGTGCGGCCGGTCCCTGATCGGCATTGCTCGAAGATTGGCGGGGATTTTCGGCCGGCTCCATGAGTGTTCCAAGGGCGTTCTCTAGAATTCGGCGGAAACGTCCTGACGATCTGGCCATGGCGGTGCTTCTTTCGCGGTCTGCCGTCTCGGGTTAGACAAGCGCCCTGGCGCCCGATGTGCGGTGAATGGCTTCGTGCCTTCGGGCACGCTGGATCCGCCAGTAATAAGCGCCGAGACCAGCGACTGCTCCCAGGGTGATGATCCGCTCGACGAACATTTTGGCGTTGGCGGCATGGAAGAGCGAGGGACCGGTAAGGAGACAGATGACGAGATACGTGCCAATTGCCAGGAGGGAGTACGCCGCGGTCAGCCGTGGCGGAAAGACCAGCGCGAAGGCAAACATGACCGGATAAAGAAGGACGAAGTAGGGGCTGGAGAGCCCGTGCCCCTGCCAGGTGGCGATGATGACGCCGATGACGACCAGATCGATCAGGCTGCTGGCGATCAGCACTTTGCTGTTCGCCGGGCGGTCCATCAGCGTGCGGTAATGGAGGAAGAAGTTCATGCCCAACAGAATGACGAGTATGGGAACCCGGGCAGAGAGCTTTCCGGCCGTATCTGAGCTCCAGAACGCCAGGATTGCCGTCGCAAGGATCACGAACCAACGAGCCCAGATCAGCACTACCTGACCAAAGTAGATATCTTCCGCGGCTTCTCGCATTGCGGTGCGTGTTTCGTCCATGGAATGGCTCCATTCATTCAGGATTACGGAAGTTCGAACGCGTTCGATTCAGGCCACGACTGCGGTGTCTGGCGCGTGCAACTCGGTCACGAACTCCTTCTTTGTCTCATCGGCGGCGCGCCGCCGGTTCGCTTCGACTTGCTGGTAGAGCGCTCCGCATACCGCGACGCCCGCCATCATCACGAGGCGGATCGTCAGCGCTTGCATACTCTCTTTCGCGAGATCATCAGGGAGCGTTCGCAGGCAGATCAACGTATATAAACCGGCTCCGCAACCAACCAGGAAGATCGTAACGTCACGTGGGAACGCGAGAGAGAGGGCGGCAATAGCGGGGAAGTAGAAGACGTACAGATTCGAGCCGAATCCGTGCTGCGATGCGATCAGAAGCGAGATCACCGTCAGATCAGCGGCACTCGACAGGTAGGCAACAGCTGGGAGCGTTTCCTTTTTCCGCAACACATGGGCGTGCAGAAAAAAGTTCCCGACCGCGATGACCAGCAGAACCATGATCTGCAGGCGGAGCTCGCCGATCGGCCCGGGGTTCCAGATAGCCAGCAGCAGCCCTGCAATCACCATGACCCACCGGGCGGCGATGACAACCAGCTGGCCGTCGGCGAGTTCCTGCAGGGCTTCGGCGGACGCGGCGAATCTGTTTGGATTGACGGGGGCCACTGGTTCGCTTTGCGCGTCAACCTGCGCAATGTGGGCTGGGTCGCTCATGTTCACGACTCCTTACGAGGGATGTTCGCTGGTCCGGCGAGCTTTGTAGGAGTTCGTCGACCATGGCGTCATCGTGATGCCTGAGCGCGTCGTCCGTATCGTCAGGATTACGGATATTGGCCAAAGCGCGTTTCAATGAGCCCGCTCCGCCGGGGCTCGTCATTCTGAGCCGCTGCGAAGAATCTCCGCGCGAAGGCGCCTGTTCGCACGCGAGCGGTCAGGAAGTCAGCAGCGGCTTCGCCGGGGATCTTTCGCAGAGGCTCAAGATGACGGGTGGTGGGGCAATAGGCTGCGCAAGGTCAATGAAATTGGCTTTGGGAGAGCGAGGTCATGAGGGCAAGATCAGATCATGCCACGCCGGATGGCGTACGCGACCGCCGAGGTTCTGGAGTTCACGCCAAGCTTATTCATGATACTGGTAACGTGGGTTGAAACCGTGCGCGGACCGATATAGAGCCGGTCGGCGATTTCTCGGTCCGAATGCTCTTCAAGCAGTTGGAGGACATCGACTTCTCGAGGTGTCAGACCGATGGCTGGTCCCGGCAGGATTCTGTCTGGCAATCCAGACCCTGCCGTCGTGGGGATCATCTGCCCATGCAGCGCTTCCTGAATGGCCGATTCCAGAGGAAGTGACCGTCCAGTTTCCCAAATCAGCGCCATTCGTTCGGGGGAGAGCGACGTCCTCGCGGCAGAGACGACGCGGTGGTAGGAATCGCGTTCGGACGGCGCCAGCGGTGCGCCGATCGCATCGCGAAGGGCAGCGGCGGCGGCCCAGAGGCGAACTGCTCGTTCTGAATGTTTCTGTGCGGTTGCGACTTCAGCGAGGTTCTCGAGTGACGTGGCGATCCCTTCCCGGTCTCCCATCTCCTGACGCAACTGGAGACTCTCCCGGCAAACGTCGCTCGCTCGTTCAAGATGGTCTTGCTTACGGTAGGCAATGCCCAGATTCGCGAGCGCGGTCGCAACGCCAGCTCGATCTCCGAGCCGACGGGACACGCCAAGGCTTCGCTCATGCAACGCGACGGCTTTTTCAGGATCTCCAAGTCGCTCTGCAATGCGGCCAAGATTCGTCAGTGCTCCGGCCTCACCGCGCTGATCGCCAAGTTCCTGATAGAGCGCGGCGCTCTCTTCATAGAGAAGGGCCGCTCGCTCGAATTCGCCCAGACGACGGGCCAGGTGCGCCATGTTGCTCAATGCCTGTGCGGTTCCCCAGCGATCGCCAAGACGGCGCGCGAGATCAACGCTCTCTTTGAGCAACTCCGCTGCGCGCGCATGTTCCCCCTGGCGTTGAAAGAGCACGGCCAGTGAGTTGGTCGCGAGCGTTGTTTTCCAGACATCATCGATCGATCGGGAGAGCGACAAACTTTCACCGAGGAGAGTGATGGCAACCGGGTAATTGCCGCGATCCCGTGCGACGACGCCAAGCAGGTAGAGGGTCATGGCGAGCCCATGAGGTTCGTTTTCGCGACGGGCGGTATCCAACGCTTCCTCGAGAAAACGAGCAGCGGTTTCCTCTTCACCCTGTGCATGGGCCAGGGTTCCGGCGCCGAGCAAGAGCTTGATATGCGCCCCAGGGGAAATCTCTTCAGTCGATGTGAGCGCCTCTGCTAGCCAGCGGCGGCCCTCGGTGAAATAGCCGCGGCCATACCAGAATTCCCAGAGACCTCCTGCAATCTGTGCCAGCGTCTCGTAATCGCGAATCTCTTTCGCCGACCGCATGGCCTCGCGAAGGTTCTCCATCTCGGCATCGAGTCTGTTTACCCACATTCCCTGGTCAGGAGTCCCGAGCGATGCCTCCGCCGTCGCGATCCGTGTTCGATACCATCCGGCGTACTGTCTCCGGGCAGTTTCTTCCTCTCCCTGAGCGGCAAGTTGCTCGAGCGCAAACTCCCGGACCGTGTCGAGCATCGCAAAGCGCGATTCCGAACGCGCAGTGTCAATTCGCGTCAGCAGGCTTTGATCGACGAGCGTGGCGATGCCGGCGGCTTCACTGTGCCCAAAAATCGATTCGGCTGCGTCGAGCGTGAAGCCGCCCGCGAAGATGGCGAGGTGGCGCAGCAGTCGGCTTTGCGGCTCATTAAGCAGATCGTAGCTCCAGGCAATGGTGTCCCGCAGGGTGCGCTGGCGTGCCGGCGCGTCATGAGGTCCATCAGCGAGGAACGGCAATCGTTTTTGGAGACGAGCGAGCAGATCTGATGATGAAAGAAACCTCGTACGGGCTGCGGCCAGCTCGATGGCCAGTGGCAGCCCATCGAGACGGCGGCAAATCTCCGCGATGATTCCGGCATTCGCCTCAGTCAAGGCGAAGTCACCTGATGCGGCGGCTGCCCGGAGCGTGAAGAGCTGGACCGCTGCCGATTCCGAAATGACATCACGAGTCGAATCGAAAACGATCGCAGGAAGCGCGAGTGGAGGAACAGGAAAGAGGTTTTCGGACGTTACCCGGAGAACGGTCCGGCTGGTGACCACGACGGTGATGTTGGGGCAGCGGGCGAGAAGGAGGGTGATCATTGGCGTTGCACCGACCACCCGTTCAAACGAGTCGAGCAACAGCAGCAGCCGTTTACTTCCGATCGACCTGGCAAGATCGTCGATCAATGGCCGCTCGCCAGCTTCGCGAATCCCCAGCGTCTGCGCAATGGCTGCCGGAACGAGATCAGCATCATTGTCGGCGGCCAGTGAAACGATCTGTACGCCATCCGGGAACTGTTCCGCGATCTCCTGCGCCACCGCCAGGGCGAGCCGGGTTTTGCCGACACCGCCGGGCCCCGCGAGCGTCACGAGCCGGACGTCATCTCGACGGAGCATCGCACACACTGTTGCAAGCTCACGCTCGCGGCCGACGAGAGAAGTGAGTGAAACGGGAAGATTCTGCGATGAGTCGGAAGCAGCTGGCAGAATAATCGCGCGTCTCCACCGGGCATTCGTGGTCAAGCTGAGCCGAATCGCAGGATGGTTTCAAGGCGCAACGACGATCGGCTGATCGGCGAGCAGCTGAACGCGGAGCGAGCGATGAGACGATCCATACGCATTGATTGTACGCCCTGGATCGGACTTGTACAGCCCATTCCGGTGTCGAAAGGCTAGCCTGGATGGGTCAGGGGATTTCAGAAGATGGCGTTCCGTCGCTTCGCTGCCTCACGGGTCGTCTCGTATGATCCGGATGGTTTCCGTTTCTGCCCGGAATCGACGCCACCTTCACGTGGCGTCGATTCCGGGGTTCAGCATTGCTTCAGGAATCTGCAACGAAACGTCGTCAGCCGAGTTTCTTGCTGGAATCTTCGCTCAGGGAAAGCCAGGCGGCGAAGCGCGCGTCATCAGGCAGTGGACTGGCGGCTGCGGCGCCTTCGGCGATCAGCACCTGATTGAGAAGGATGCGGTTGCCGTCGTCATCTTCCGTCCAGAGATAGACAGCCGGGGTACCGTCGGTCGTCACCGCAGGATCATCTTCGATCCAGACCTCATTCCCCTCGAACTGCTCGATTGCTGCGGCTGCGTCGGTGTTGCCATCGGGGACATCGACACCGAGCAAGGTGACCTTGCGTGATTTCGATTCGCCCTCGTATTTCACCTTGATCGTTTTGCCATCGGTCGATGACATGAGGGTGGCTGCTTGCAGCTCAGGCGGTCCGGCGGGAGCGCTCAGCGCATCGGCGGTGAGACTCGCTCCGAGCATCTCATCGAGCGGCAGGAGGGTGTCGCCATACACCAGCGACGGGGCGGTGCGCCCGGCTTTCACCTGGAAGACCAGCACCAACCGGGCTGTTTCCCCCACCTCGATCGTGACATCAGAGCTGGCCGAGAGTCCGAGCGCACGTGCAGCCTTCGAGGTCGAGCCGGTCGCCACCTTGCTCGTAGTGGACGATTCCTGCATTTTCACGAAGAACTCGCTTGCCGGGAAGCTTTCGTCCGTCGGGCCCCAATTCGTGACATCGGCCACGACCGCGACCCATTCCTTCCCATCTTTCTCCGCGAGCCCGACCCCGTCGATGCTGGTGTTCTGAACGGCGGCCGCGACGCTGATGCGCCATTGATCCGCCATGTAGACCGGAGCGGCCTCGCCCTTGAGCAGAGCGGCCGGGACCGTAGCACCGCCGGATGAAGCTGATTGTCCCGGAATCACGACGCTATCGAGGAGTGGCTGGAACGCGGTCATCGCCGCCGGAAAGTCTTCTGATGGCGCCGTGCCAGTGAAAAGCAGGACGGACTGGCCGTCGCCGAGCGTACGCACCTGGACGTAGTTCGTCAGTTGTCGGGATGCCCCATTCTCGTCGGTGAAGAGATAGGAAATCGTGGTATAGGCGAGATTCTGGTCGCCTCCACTGCCCGGGATGCCCTCGGCCGCGTCCAGGGTTACAACGTTGGATACGGCAGGATCCATGCCCGCTGTCACTGCGTAGAGCGTTGTGGCAAACAGAGCGTCGTCGCCGTAATCAGTCAGGCCAATGAACTGTCCCAACGAGAATCCGTTGCTGAGCATGAGGAGATCGACTTCTCCGGTACGTTCATCGACAACGGCCCAGGAGCCATCCCAGGTTACGGTGTAACCAAACGTTGGGCTTGTATAGGTGTTCCCATCCACCTGGGCTCGAGCGGGTATGGCCTGCATCGGCAAAACCATCGAACAGAGGGTCAGCGTGAGCGTGATGACCAGCATCTTTGCCGATCGTCGCGCAGTTAGGGTGCTCATCGCATGGCTCCTTTCTGGTGCTGATGGAGATGCCATCAGCCTGTTGTTCAGAACGACCTGCTGGAATCTGTCATCACGAGCCTCAACGCCTCCTGGCCGCTCCTTCGCGTCGTCCGACAGACAAAAGAGGCGGTCGATTACGCCTTCAGTGTGCTGAAGGCGCCTGCTCCCGGTATCGTCAGAATTACGGAGATGCGGAGAAGGGTGGTAGGGGTTTTGCAGAATCTGAAAAAGCGCCGCAGCATCATTCCCGATGGGAAATATGCGCCCTTCACGAGGATGTTGATCGGAATGCCGCGGGCTGATGAATACTGCGGATTGCGAATAGGTCGTCCCGTTCCATTTCCCGGGGTTGAAACCCAGGGCTAACACGACGAAGCCCTTCCAGGGCTGAGCCAGGCGACGAGGCATCCGAACATCAACGGGTTTCGTCGAATCCCAGCAGGACTTCGTTGTGCTCAGCCTGGCGCTTCCAGCGCCGGGGATCGGTCCAGCGCGGGACTCTCGACCTGGTCGGGCAACTGATATGAGCGGAACGTGAGGAAGCCGCCGAAGACGAAGAGGGCGGCGACCGGGCCGACGAGGCGGATGCCGAGACTGTCGCTGGAGCTGTGGCCGAGCAGCAGGAGCAGCGACAGCAGCAGCGGCGAGAGTGAGGACGCCGTTTTTTCGACGAAGTTTTGCGCGCCGTAGTAGGTCGCTTCGCGCCGCATGCCGGTGCGGGTTTCGTCGTCGTCGGCAATGTCGGCGGTCAATGCGCCAGGGAAGAGATAGACGCCGGCTATCGGCGCGCCGGCGAGCGCGACGGCGATGAGCACCTGGGCCGTTTTGGGAATCCACGGCAGAAAGCCAGCGAAAAAGAGCAGCGGAAAAGTCATCGCCGCGCCGAGCATCGCCATCGAAAAGGCGTGCCGTTTTGTCGTCCGGTGGGCGAGTCGGGCGAAGACCGGAATGAAGATCACCATCATGCCGATCGCAACCGCGGTCAGAATCGAAACCCAGGCGCCTTCGTCTTCGGCATTGAGCACGACTTTGGCGTAATAGGGGAGCACCGCGATCAGCATGGTAAGCCCGACCTGGAAAGAGGGTGAACGACGGCAGAAAGCGGAGAAACGAGCGGTTCGAGAAGGTCGCGCGCAGCGATTCGCGCAGGGTCAGCGTCGCGGCAAATTGGTCGCGTTTCGCCAATTTCCAGACGCCAGCCGTGCCGATGTAGTGGCAGATCATCGCGATGCTGCCCATGACGGCCGCCATTGCCGCGAAGCCGAACTGGTCGATCAGCAAACCGCTGATGACGAGCCCGATCGCCGCGCCGCCGACGCCGAAATAGACGCGCAAGCTGGAGAGATCGATTCGGTCTTTGCTGGTCCGGGCGATCTCGGGGAAGAGCGCCTCATAGGGTCCGGTCGCCACGGTCGTGAAGATGCCGAGCAGTTCAAGCATCACCAGGAGAAAGATGGCGGTTCCCCGTTCTCCGGTTTGGGGCGGCATGAAGAGCAGCACGGAAAAGAGCGCCCAAAGGGGAGTCCCGACCAGGATGAAAGGAAGGCGGCGGCCGAGACGCGAGTGGGATGCATCGCTCCAGTAGCCGATAAAGATGTCGTCGAGCGAGCCGAGCACCCGGCCGACGAACATGATCGCCCCGACGATGCCGAGCGGCAGCAGCGACTTGTGATCGGAATCGGCCGGCGGCGCGTAAAAGTAGACGAGCCAGAGATTGCGGCTCTGGCTCAGCGCTTCTCCCCCGATGCTGCTGATGGAGTAGAACAATTGCTTGCGCCTGGGGAGCGCTTTCATCGGTAGTGACATCAGATCATGCCGCGCCGGATGGCGTAGGCGACCGCTGATGTGCGCGAGTTCACGCCGAGCTTGGACAGGATGTTGGTGACATGCGTCGAAACGGTGCGGGAGCCGATCGAAAGCCGGTCGGCGATTTCCCGGTCTGAATAGTCCTCGAGCAATTGCAGCACATCGACTTCGCGCGGGGTCAATCCAACGATCGGCGCATGGAGAATGCGTGCTTGCTCCGCATCGGGAAGCGACGGGGAGACCGCCTGCTCATGCAGTGCTTCCTGGATAACCGTATCCAGCGGGAGCGAACGGCCCGTTTCCCAGATCAGCGCCATCCGGTCAGGTGTGAGCGACGACCTCGCCGCCGAGACGATGACGTGATAGGAGTCGCGTTCGGATGGCGCCAGCGGCGCGCCGATCGCGTCACGCAGCGCCGCGGCAGCGGCCCAGAGGCGAACGGCGCGCTCTGTCTGCCTTTTCGCGACGGCGACTTCGGCCAGGTGCTCAAGCGAGATGGCGATGCCTTCGCGATCCCCGATATGATGCCGGAGCTCAAGACTTTCGCGGCAGGCCGCGAACGCCAGATCCAACTCGCCCTGACGGAGATAGGCAAGTCCGAGATTGGCGAGCGCCGCCGCCGTGCCCCGGCGGTCTCCGAGCGGCCGGGTGACCGCCAGGCTCTGCTCGTGCAGCGCGATCGCTTTTTGCGTTTCGCCCAACCGGTCGGCGATGCGGCCGAGATTGGTGAGCGTTCCTGCCTCGCCGAGGCGATCGCCGAGCTCCCGGCGGAGGAGGGCGCTCTCTTCATAAAGCGCGATCGCCTCGTCAAAGTGGCCCTGCCGGTGGGCCAGGTGCGCCATATTGCTGACTGCCTGCGCTGTTCCCCATTGATCGCCAAGTGAGCGGGCCAGATCGGCGCTTTCTTTGACGAGCGCACCGGCGCGCTCATGTTCGCCCTGGCGCTGGTAGAGTACGGCCAGCGAATTGAGCGCCAGCGTGATTTTCCATGCGTCGCCGATCGTGCGGGAAATGACGAGGCTTTCATTGAACAAAGTCACCGCGCGGGGGTAGTCGCCCTGGTCGCGCGCGCCGATCGCCAGCAGGCAGAGCGTCATCGCAAGTCCCGGCAGGTCATTCACTTGACGCGCCGATTCGAGCGCTTCGGTCAGGAATGCCGCGGCGGTCTGGCTCTCAGCCTGCGCGTGCGCCAGCGCTCCGGCGCCGATCAGAAGTTCGATGCGCGTTTCGGGTGAGACCTGTTCCGCCGAAGTCAGCGCCTCGGAGAGCCAGAGCCTGCCCTCGGTGAGATAACCACGACCAAACCAGAATTCCCAGAGTCCGCCCGCGATGCGCGCCAGCGTTTCCGCATCGTCGCGCTGTTTCGCCATCCGCATCGCTTCGCGGATGTTTTCCATTTCGGCATCGATCCGGTCCGCCCACGCACCCTGGGCCGCGCTGCCAAGCGACGCTTGCGCCTCGCCGAGCAGATCGAGGCACCAGCGGGCATGTTGCCGTCTGGCTTCATCCTCCTCACCAGATCCGACGAGCTGCTCGAGCGCGAACTCGCGGACGGTATCGAGCATCGTGAACCGCGATTCAGCGTGCGGATGGTCGAGTCTCGTCAGGAAGCTCTGGTCGACGAGCCCAACGATGCCTTCGGCTTGATCCTGTCCGAGCGATGCTTCGACGGCGTCAACGGTGAACCCGCCGGCGAAGATGGCAAGATGGCGTAACAGTTGCTTCGACCGCTCGTCGAGCAGGTCATAGCTCCAGGCGATGGTGTCGCGCAGCGTGCGTTGTCGCATCGGGGCATCGAACGGTCCCCCGGAAAGGAGGGGAAGCCGTTTTTCGAGCCGGGCCAGAAGATCGATGGGGGAGAAGAAGCGGATGCGGGCGGCCGCCAGCTCGATCGCCAGCGGCAACCCATCGAGACGGCGGCAAATTTCGGCGACGATCGCCGCGTTCGAGGCGGTCAACTCGAAGTCGCCTGAGACTGCCGTCGCCCGGAGCGTGAAGAGTCGCACCGCCGCCGAGGCCGAAATCGCATCCCGGATCGCGTCCGCTAGTTGCGCGGGCAGCGCCAGCGGCGAAACCGGAAAGAGCTGCTCGACGGTGGCATGCAGCACTGCCTGGCTGGTGACCATGATTTTGACATTGGGGCAGCGTCTGAGCAGATAGGTCAGCAGTGGGGTGGCGTCGATCACTCGCTCGAACGAATCGAGCACGAGCAGCAGCCGTCTTGCGCCGATGGTTGCAGCGAGATCAGCATCGAGCGGTTGCTCCCCGGCCTCGCGAATCCCGAGCGTCTGGGCGATCGCCGGCGCAACCAGACCGGCGTCGCTCATAGCGGCGAGCGAGACGATGCGAACGCCGTCGGGAAAATCGCCCGAAATGCTCGCTGCCACCGCAAAGGCGAGACGTGTTTTGCCGACGCCGCCCGGTCCCGTTAGCGTGATGAGCCGGATGTCATCGCGGCGCAGCAACGCGCAGACCGATTCAATCTCACGCTCCCGGCCAATGATGGGAGTGAGGGGAATCTGCAGGCCCTGAATTGAATCAGAAACAGAGGGCGCGGATATCTCGGGACTCCACCAACGGTCGCTCGAAAAGCCGAGCCAAATCAGTGAATCGTCCGACACGAATGATGCGCGATATCCGACGATCCATACCTGCCGATTGTAATACCGAACGCACCGAACGAAGGGACACTTTGGTTGGAGTTGAACGAGCCGAATGGGGTCAATGGATTCTGGTGGAGGATTCGATGAATGCCGGGCATTCCCTAGCGAATATCGAGGGCGCCGAGCGCTTCCCCGCCTCCGCAATCAATCGAGAACTCAACCCGCTGCGGAGGCGTGTCTTCCGGAATGATCGCGATCCAGAAGAGATTTCCCGAGCCGTCAACGGTCGTTTCCTCAGACAGATCGATTGAGTCGCCCGAGAAGTAGAAGATGCAGCGTGCATTCGGCTCCGACTGCGCGGTAACGATCACCAGGGCTCCGGCGGATATTGACGTTGGCGCCTTGATGGCGCGGGTGGATGCGGCGATCTCCTGAGGATCAAGGTCCGCATAGGCGCGTGGAGGGTTGGAGGCGAGAATGAACTCATTGCGCGCTGCGGCAAACTCGGCATAGAAGTCTGCAGGCTCGACCCCGAACGCTGAGGAGAATGCATCTTCCCACGTGTAACCCTCGCCGGCGCGGGCGAAAAAATCGGCGATCGACTGGAGACCATGCTCGTTCGCAAGATATTGCATGCCAAAAAAGGAAAGCGCGTAAACGCTGGCGCTTTCCTGCTGATAGGCCTGGATCGACTCGTATTCGTCGAGATTTCCGAGTTCGGGTGTTTGTGACAGAGCCCAGAGATTGTAGAGATCGGCATCTGCACGGCTGACGAGCCCATGTCCGATCAGCGCATCGGTCGAAAAGTATTCCGCCGTTCCTTCGATCATCCAGGCCGGAACGAGCGTGGTCCCGTCCTTGAGCGCATTGTGCTGATAGACATGCACGTACTCATGGATCACCGTACCGATGCGGCTGAAGGGAGGGGCGGCGTACCACCCGTGCGATTTCGTGTAAATGACGATGGAGTCCATCGTTGAAGCGGCCACTTCCGACTGATTCCCGGGAGCTCCGGTCGACCGGACATTTACAATCGTCGGCTGCGAGACTTCGAAATCGAAGTTCTCCATTAGATAGTTCTGGGCGAGCAGAATCCCCTCCTCGACATATCCTATATCCTCGTCCGTTACCTTTTCGCTGGCATTGATCGAAAAGGAGGCGCCGGTTTTCTCCGCCAGTGCATGGTGCGTTGAAGGGACGAGCATGAACGAAAGGACGAGCAGAAGAGCGAGAGCCATCCTGTTTCTTTGCATGATCTTGTCCATTTCTTTCCAGGAGCAGGCAGCCCGTCTCGGGGTGCCTGCTCCTGACGTAGACCTACGTTCGCTGACGATAAGGTGCTGGCTCAGTTCGCCGGACCAAATCTGATTGCCCGCTATTCATTCGAGAATGTTGTCGATCGTTGTGAAGCGACCGGGGTTGCGGCGCCGGAAACTGGCGTTGCATCCGGGCCATTATTAGACGTCGCAGCCTGATCGCCCGTTTGGGAAAGCCAGGTGGCAAAGCGCGCCTCTTCCGGAAGCGTGCTAGCCGTCGCGGCACCATCGGCAATCAACACCTGGTTAAGGAGAATACGAGTGCCATCATCGTCTTCAGCCCAAAGATAGACTGCCGGGGTGCCGGTCGTCGTCACCGCCGGATCGGTTTCGATCCAGACTGGCTTGCCACGATACGTCATGATGTCGTCCACCGCTTGCGTGTTTGCAGCCGGAACGTCAACGCCAAGCAACCTGACCTTGTGCGATTTCGACTCACCTTCGTATTGGACCTTGATCGTCGTGCCATCAGTCGTGGAGACGAGCGTCGCAGCCTGGAGATCGGGAGGTCCAGCGGGATCACTCAGCGCATCGGCGGTGAGCGTCACGCCGAGGATGTCGTCGAGCGGTAGCGCGGTGGTGCCGTACACCAGCGAAGGAGCGGTGCGTCCCGCTTTGACCTGAAAGACGAGCACCAGCCGCGCCGTTTCACCTGCCTTGATGGTCACGTCACCAGGACTGGCGGGAAGTCCAAGCGCACCTGCCGCCTTCGAGGTCGAGCCGGTCGCTACCTTACTCTTCGTCGATGACTCTTGCATTTGCACGAAGAAGTCGCTGGCCGGGAAGTTCGCGTCCGTGGCGCCCCAGTTCGTGACATCGGCCACGACCACGACCCATTCCTTGCCATCCTTCTCCGCGAGTCCGATCCCGTCGATATCCGTGTTCTGCACCGCCGCCGCGATGCTGATGCGCCATTGATCGGCCATGTAGACCGGCGCGGGCTCACCCTTGATCAGATTGACGGGTATGTTCGCGGAGGTTGGATCCTCACCCGGGATCACCAATGAATCGATGAGTGGCTGAAACGTGGTCATGGCGAGGGGGAATATATCTGGAGAAGCGCTGCCACCGAAGATCACTACCGCCTGACCATCGGAGAAGGTGCGCGCCTCGAAATAGTCGATGAAGTCCTGGGTCGTGCCGTCATCGAAGGTGTAGGTGTACGAGATGGTTTTGAAGTAGCGACTCTCATCCCCTCCCGAACCGGGAATGCCGTCGGAGGCCGGCAATTCTTGAACGTTCGAAACGCTGGGAGTCCGCTCGCAATCCTCCAACCTCATAGACAATGGTCACCTGGGCGTTTCCGCCGTACGCATCGACTCCAATAAATTGGGCGTAACCGATTCCGTTGGTGACGATTATCCGGTCGAACTCTTCGGATATTTCCTCAATAACGACCCAGGACTCGTCCCAGGTAACCGTAGTAGCCGAATTGCGGACTTGTATAGGTGGTTCCGACCACTTCGGCGCGAGCGGGAATCGCCTGCAATGGCGAAACCGTCAAACAGAGCGCGAGCGCGAAGACGAGCGCCGAGGCCAAGCGGCGCGCGTTTGGGAAGACTCATCGCGTGACTCCTTTCAGGTGCTGGTGGTATGTCGATCTGAACCTACCTTCATGGAAAAGAGATGGGCAATCTCAATCCTGAACGCCTCCTGGTCGCTCCTTCACGTCGCGCGACGTGTCAAAGATGCAATCGAGTTGAATGCAAGTGTGACGAATATGCAAGGAGCGGACATCAGCATAATTGCGGGTTTTTGGATGGGTTCTGGGGGATTCTCTCGCAAATTGGCGTTGCAGATGGGGAAAAATGCGTAGCACCAGTTCTTCTCGCTTCAATTGAAGCGAGAAGAACTGGTGCGTGTGTCACTGCTAGGACGAGGCGATCTTAAGCGTTACCGTTTCCGTAATGTGCTGTGCTTTGATCAGGAGAATCTCCTCGTCCGCCAGCCAGTTCCAGCCGGATTCAACTCGATCGAGATCGCTTGCCGCTGCCAGATCATGCCCATCGACGCGGACGCTCGTGGGCTTGCGCAATCCGCTGATGATCGAAAAGCTGGGGTTGCCGTTGGGGTAGGAGAGGGTCAGCTTGAGACCGTCTGTAGTCGCTTCGGCTGAATTGACCGTTGCGCCGGAGGTGACGGTAATCTTGCTGCCCTCGATGTTGGTTGTCGTGATGTCGAGCGGGATTCCGGCCAGCTCGAAGGTGTTGAGACCGATCAGATTCGGATTCAGCCACCAGGTGTATTCCTCGTCGCCGCGCACCAGGCTGAAGGCGTCGGGATACATGCCGCGCCAGGGGCCGGTGAGCGGTTGCTGCTGCATGCCGCAGATGACGATGCCAAGCGCGACCTGCTGCCAGATGTCATCCGGCTTCGCGTTCGCCAGCCTGAAGAGGGCGTCGGCGTAGATGAGGCCGTTCCATTGCACATTGACTCCGAACCAGCTCTGGACATCGTGAAAGGTGACGCCGAAGACCGGCACGGTGCAGTAGGCCATGATCGGGCGGTAGTAGGCACGCCAGAGATAGGTGAATGGAAGTCCGGTCCAGGCCCAGCGGTCGGCCTGGTCAAGATAGCTCACGTCGCCGCTAAGCTGAAACGCCGAGAGATTGATGTCGATCAGGTAGGGGACCGCCAGCACATCGGGGACGTGCAGGTGAAGTTCCCAGGTTTGCGCTCCCTCCGGCCGGGTCTGGGCATTGCACCAGGCGACGGCGCGCAGCCCGGCTTCGCGCACTTCTTCGTCGCCGGTCATCAGCGCCCAGGCGAGCAATTGCTGCCCGCGTTCGGCGGTGAGACCGGTCGAGCTATCCTCCCCGCCCATCACCTTGCGCATTTCGTCGGTGTTGTAGGTGGCGTGGGCGATCAGCTCCGGTTTCCAGGGCCAGGAGCCGTCCGCTTGCTGGCTGGCGATCAGCTCATCGATCCGGCGCTTCGATCCTGCCAGACTGGCGTCGAGATGACCGGCGTGCAGCGCCAGCTCGAGATGCGGAATGGGTGGGCTGTATTGCGAGTTTTCGTAGCCGGGTCCCGCCGTGAGCGCTTTCGCCAATCCGCGCTGCGCCTGTTCCCGCGCTCGATCCTTAAGCTCCGGATTGCCCTCCGGCCACTGGCTGTAGCGCCAGAGCTGGGCGATCACCCGCGGCTCGTAGCGTGGTCCCCATGGATCGGCCAGCGTGTGATGCCAGCCTTCCGACGCCTCATCCCAGGCGATATCGAGGTAGGAGCCAACGGTAAGATCGACATTCTCGGCGTAGCTGTGCGGCGGCTCGATCTCGGGCAGCCCGTAGGTCTTCACCCAGTTTTTCAGCACATCGATCGATGTGGCGTTGGCGAGCGCGACCAGGCGCGCTTCGAGCTGAATCGGCTTGTCGGGGCTGGCGCCGAGCGGGCGTTTCGCCTCCCGACTGTTTTCGTCGGTGAAGCGTGGCACCCCCGGCGCGAAGAGCCCGAGCAGGTGGTTGTCTGCGCCATCGAGCTTATTCGGAGATGAAAATACGGCGGCAGGATGTCGCCAGGCGCTGCCGTAATCCTGGTCGGGATCCCAGATCAATCCGACCGCGTTTCCCTCATGGGAGACCGCCATCATCGGCACGGCGATCTTGTAAGGGTGCGGCACGGCGCGTCCGGCGTAATTCGTCGAGGCGAAGGCGGTGCTGGACGACGGCTCATCAGCGGCGAGATATTCCAACCCCGGAAAGAGCGCGTCGGTCTTTTGTCCTCCGAACGACCCCTCGCCAGCGTAAAAGGTGGGACCACTGAAATGGACCACTTTTGCATCACTGGAGGGAACCGCTCGGGCGATGACACGAACCTGATTCGGGTCGTCGAGGAGCGAGAAGTTGTGGGAAATCTGCCATGAGATTCCATCGATGCCGATCCAGGTCCCGGAGAGATTGAGTTCGCCTTCTTCTGCCTCGGCCCGGCTCAGCACGATCGTGGTTTCCTGCCGGTTGCCCTCGTTGTCCAGCGTGACCAGCTTGCCGAAACTGCCTGAGCCAAGCCGCTGCCAACGAGCTCCATTCAGCATGTCGAGCATATAGCCGGTACTGTTCTCTGAAAGCGTGATTCGCAAATGACCGTTGGTGAGAGATGATTGCGCGGTTTCCTGCACGAGATCGCTCTCCTTTGCGGAACATACCGTCGCCGTTGCCGGGAGCTGAAGCACCCGGCTCACAGGCGGAAGTACCCTTCGGGCACTGAGCCGGGAGTTGTCCGGATATATCGGCCATTTCTCCCTCCATGCTCAGCCCTGGAAGGGCTTCGTGGTGTTAGCCCGGGGGGGCAACCCCGGGAATTGCTCGGGACGGCGGCCCTCCTTTCGATCAATCAGCCTTTCACGGCACCGGAGGTCAAACCGCGGACGTAGTAGCGCATGCCGAAGGCGAAGAGGATCACCAGCGGCAGCGAGGCGACACCGTAGGCGGCCATGCGCGGTCCCCAATTGACCGTGCCAAATTCATTTCGGAATTGGGTAAGCCCGACCGTGACGACCTGGATTTTCGGATCGGTGATTGTCAGGAGCGGCCAGATGAAGTCGTTGTAGGTGCTAACCAGATGCATGATCGAAAGGGTGACGAGGATCGGCCAGGAAAGAGGGAGGGCGATGCGGGCATATTGCTCCCATTCCGACGCGCCGTCGACCTTGGCGGCATCGAAAAGATCTTGTGGAAGTGTGGCGAAATACGACCGGCAGAGGAGAATGCCGAAAACTTGCCCGCCAGCAGTCCAGGGAAGAATCAGCGCCCAGGGCGTGTTGAGCAGGCCGAGGTCGCGCACCAATACAAATGCTGGAATGAGCGTCAACACGCCGGGAATCATGAGAAGCGCGAGAATGACGATATAGAGGAACTCTTTGCCCGGGAAGCGATGGCGTGCGAAAACATAGCCGCTTAGCGATGAGAGAAAGACGACGCCGACGACTGATGCGAGTGAATAGAGCAGGCTGTTGAACACGTACCGGCGCATCGTGTACCAGCCGTCGCGATAGTTCTCCCAGCGGACAGGATTCGGCAGGCTCCAGAACCGTCCGTAAATCTGGCCATTATCCTTGAGCGAGAGAAAGATCATCAACGCGATCGTCGCAAAGCTCATAATGAGAATGACAAGTAGGATCAAGAACAGAATTGATTGCCCTACCCACATCTTGTATTTCGCCCGCGACCGCGACGCTGTTTTCGGCGTCGTCACGGCCTGAGGTGTTGATTCAATAATGGCTTTCGCCATATACATCTGCTCCCCGTTTTAGGTGCTGTACTCGACCGATGATTTGACATAGCGCAGGTTAATAATGGTGCCACCGAGAATGACGAGGAAGAGCACAGCGCCGATCGCGGAGGCCATGCCAAAGTTATTGAACCGGACGGCCTGATAATAGAGCTCCAGCGAGGGAACGTACGTCGAGCTGCCAGGACCGCCACCGGTTGTGAGGAAGACCGCAGAGAACTCCTGGACCATGGCGATAAAGGTCAGAATCAGCAGGAGGCGAATCTGCCCAAGGAGCAGCGGGAGATCAACATTGATGATTCGTCGCAGCGTTGACGCGCCGTCGAGCGCCGCGGCATCGAAAAGCTCTCCCGGAATCGAGATCAATCCGCCGTAGAAAATCAGGAGCGCGAAAGCGCTGACCCAGGGAAATCCCATGAAGACAATCGACCAGATCGCCGTGCTCGAATCGCCGAGCCAAAAGCGGGTGTAATTGCCAAGTCCGATGCTGCGCAGCACCTGATTTGCCAGGCCGATATTGGGATCGTAGACATTGACCCAGAGCAGAATGCCGACGACGCCGGGAACAATGATCTGCAAGACAAAGAGTGTACGGAACGCGTATTGGACTTTCGAATTCCGTAAATGGAAGACCATCTCGGCGATGATGAGTGGAATAAGCAGTTTAAGGAAGCCGGTGCCAATCAGGATCAGTAAATTCCCGATGCCGGTCCAGAAATAGCGGTTATGGGAGAGTTCCCGGAATTGATCGAGACCCACCCATTTGGTCTCGATGCCTGGGGTCCATACCGTAAAGGCATGAATAATGCCCGAAATCGCCGGGTAATAATTGAAGACGAGCAAAAGCGTGATCGTCGGCAACAAAAAGAGATAGGAAACCCGAGATTTCCAGACGTCGTGCGCCAACGTCCGTTTTTCACGCACAAAGCCGTGCCAGACGCGATCGCCGTCTGGCCGCTTGCGAAGACCGAAAAGAAATCCGATCAGCACGATGACCGCAACGATCGCAACGGCGATGCCGATGTAGGTCCAGAGTTTGGACGCCTGCTTCGGGGCGGCAAAACTTCCGTCGCTGTTGCGTGGATAGACGGCGACTTGCTGATTGTTGGCAATTACGGCGAACGAGGCATCGCCATTGAGGGCCAGATCGTTGAAACTGCCGCCCACCTGCGTCGAGGAGGTCTTGTCGCCTTTGGCGTCGAATACGGCGAATTCGCCTTTATCGCTGCCGGCGACGATCGTCTGTCCATCCTTGCTCACGCCAACGGCGTTGACCGGACTGCCAAGCGCTGCCTGCCAGGTGATCGCGCCGCTCGCGCCATCGAGCAGATAGAGCGTGCTGCGGTTGTCCCCGGCGACGACCGTCGCGCCGTTCGACGTCACGCTTAACCCGCGCACGGTGTAGTTGAGGGTGGTTTGCCAGAGCGCCTTGCCATCGCTCCCGAGCAGCGCGACGCGCGAATCGCGGCTGCCAGCGACGACGCGATACCCTTTTTTGCCTCCGTAAATTGCCACCTGGGTGACATGATCGCCGGCGGTGTATTGCCATTTCAGCGCGCCGCTGCTGTCAAAGAGCGAGACGGTGCGATCTTCGGAACCGGCGGCGACGAACGCGCCGTCGCCGGTGATCGAAACGCTAAGAAAGGTCTGAGCGCCGCGATAATTCCAGAGTTCCTTGCCGTCGCCGTCGAGCAGGTAGACGTGGCGGTCTTCCGACGCGACGGCGATACGCTGACCGTCGCTCGATACGGAAACGTCGTACACCGTGCCCTGCGTCGCGAACGACCAGACTTCCTGACCGCTGGCGTCGTAGGCGACCACCATATTGTCGCGGCGGCCAGAAACGACGAGTGATCCGTCGGCATTTGTGGCGATGCCGTAAACGACCGCAGGAGCGGTCGCAGTCCAGCTATCGGCCGCCACCGCCACCGTTGGCGAGAGCATGAAGAGCAGCACCAGAACGACGCCGGTCAGCAACCGCCGCCCAGCCTGGTTCGTCGTGATGCGAGGGGGCGGAGCTCCGCCCCCTCTTCACCTCGTTTGATCGAGAGGTCCCACATCGTCATTCGCCGTTCGGGCTAAACCTGACTGGCTGGTTTCTTTTCCGGATTCGCGAGGTCTGCCTCGGTCAGCTGCATGCTGTCGAGAATCTCCGCGAAGAGACTGTCGACCGACGCCTGATAGGCGTCGAGGAATGGCTGCAACTCCAGATCGCCCGCGAAAAATTGCTGGGCGAGATCGACCCATTCACGCACTGAAGGCTGGTAATCGTTGATGCCACGGGCGCGATAGGTGCCGGCGGTGTCCTTCTCCGTATTGCCGATCAGCTTGAGCTGGGCGAATTGGTTCGGCCAGATCGGCCGGCAGTTGCACGCCGGTGACGATCGGCGGTCCATTGACGCCGGTCGAGCCGGAGTTGTTCGGATCGAGCCGGTTTTCCAGGTAGACGCCGAATCCTTCCGGGCTGGTCAGGTACATCAGGAAGTTCATTTCGAGATCGTTTTGCGCCTGGTCCTTCTTGGGCACCGAAAGGAAGCCGATGTTGACCTCGATGGTGCGGGCCGGCGCGTTCACTTCTGGTCCTTCCATCGTCGGGTTGTTGAAGGAGCCGATATCGAACGCTTCCACGGCCTGGGCAGGAAGGATGGTTGGCGTTGCCGAGGCATCCGCGGAGCCGCTTTGCGAGACGTATTTCCCGGCGGCGAGATTGCCCAGATCGCGCTGGAAGTTGCCGAGCAGCGCCGCCACGTCGAGCCGGATCGCCGCTTCGCTGGTCAGGAAGAGTGGGATAGGCGTCGGTCGTGCCGAGCCAGCCTGGAGGAGCGGCGCGGTCGCTGAACTGCTTGAGGTTCTCGTACAGCGCCGCGAACTTCGGCCCGTTGACCGCCTGCTGGTGAGCTTTCAGCGCGTTCATCTTGCGCTGGGAATTGAAGGTGATCTTGGTGGCGTCGTCGTTGTAGGGATCGGTGGGATCGTAGACCCAGACGTCGTCGATCCCTTCGCGGAAGTTCCAGTCGCCCGGTTGGGCGCGAACCAGTTCCGCCTCATCGCGCGTGTACTGATCGAGGTACATCCGGGCCAGCCAGCCGAAGCGGATCTCCCAGAACGAGCGGTAGTCGCCTTCGATCGCGACCGGGATATAGCCGGCAGCGGTGAGCTTATCGCACCATCCCATGAACTGATCCCAGGTCGGCTGATTCTTGTCGGTTTTGGCGAGTTCCTCCGCCTCGGCCAGAATGCCGGCCTTCTCAAACGCGGTCTTGTTGTAGAACCAGAGCACCTGCACGGTTTCGAGATTGAGCGTGTAGATCTCGCCGGTGACCGGATTGGCCATGTTCTGGATTGCGGTCGCATCCATCGAGTCGCGCCAGGGGGTCTCGGTGTAGGGATTGACCTGATCGAGATAGGCGGACATATCGACGAAGCGCTTGTCCTGGATCAGATCGGCGACGACGTTGCCGTTGACGATGGAGACTTCGGGCGTTCCGGAAGCGAACTGCGCCCGGATGAATTCCTGGTAGCCATCGGGTGGTTTGAGCTCGACGCGAACCTCGACGCCGGGGTTCAGCGCTTTGTAGCCATCGGCCAGCGCCTGATAGGTCTGGGTATCGGTGCTCTGCACGGCGATGACGATCGTGCCGCTCAGGGTGCTGGCCGCGCCGCCTCCGGCCGGAGTGGCGATCTCGACCAGGCCACCCTCTTCCGGAGTTGATTCCTGAGCCGATGCGGAACTGCCATTCTTGAGATAGACCATCATCGCCGGGACACCGGCCGCGGTAGCGCCGATGAGAGTTCGTCGATTGAGCCGGGAATCTGGCATTGTCGCCTCCTTGTGGTAACGAAGTCATGCGATCAATCACCCGTTGAATTGGTTCGCCGGCTCACCTCCTTTTTTGACGTCGCGAACTAGCTGGCAAAGACATCGCCCTGCCAGTTCGTGAGCGCCACGAGGCGCTGATCTGGCCTGGCACATCCAAGCCGGAGTGAAATGTCGATGCTGGCGGCCGCAATCGCGCGCAGCGCATGTTCAAGACATGCCTCTTCCGCGCGCATCAACGGAATCGATGCACTCAACGCGGCAAGAACATTGCCGTCGATGTCGAATATGGGCACGGCGACGCAGCGCAGGCCGGGAGTGTATTCCTGATCGTCGACCGCGAAACCACGTTCGCGAATGAGATCGAGAACCAGCAGCAGGATGGGGAGCTCCCGAATGGTGTTCACATTGAAGGCTGGCAATTGCTCGCCATCAAAGCGAGCGCTGAGCTCGGCATCAGGAAGGAAGGCGAGCAGCACTTTCCCCAGGCCCGTGGCATGAGCGTGGAGCCGCTTGCCGACCTCCGATTGGAGCCGGATCGGGTGGGAGCAATCGACCTTGGCGAGGTAGACGTTCTCGATGCCATCGAGCGCCGCGAGCTGAACCGTTTCGTTGATCTCGGCGACGACGCGCTCCATCAAGGGGAGTGCTTCCCGGACGAGATCGCGGTGGCGAAGGTAGGCCTGACCGATTTCCCAGGTGCGAATGCCGAGCGAATAGGTTCGCCCCCTTGGCGCGAACTCAACGAATCCGCGATCTGTCAGTACCGCGAGAAGCCCGTGCAGGCTGCTTTTCGGGAGTTGCTGGCGGCGGGCAAGCTCGGCGAACACCATGCCATCCGGGGCGCTGGCGAGATCGACCAGGATATCGAGCACGCGGCCAGCAGATTTGACCTGCGCTTCTTTGCGCGCGTCAACGATGCTTGATGGGTCGGTTGGGACAACGTGGTAATCCACGGTCGATTCCCTTCGGGCCGCGCCAGGTTCATATATGTGATTGGATGTTCGGCGTTATGCACAATGACTCTAGTGGGAATTGTTCGGTACGTCAAGTATTGGGGAAGATTCGACACCCTGGTGTGTCGCGTATGGTGCGCAGTTGAGGTCCCTGGGGCGGCGTGGGCTGCAGCGGGTTGCGGATTGATTGTCCGCCGATGAACCGGACTGAAGTCCAGTGGTCACAAGCCGAGGCCTCTACGCGGCTAAACCTGGAAACGTCCGGATATATCGGAAATGTCTCCCTTCCAGCTCAGCCCTGGAAGGGCTTCGGCGTGTTACTAAGTCGCCCGGGGTTTATGATCGTTGACATCTTCATCCGGCAATCGCATGTTGCCTGAGATGTCAACCATCATCAGGTTTTCTGCCGCATGCAGCTGGCGGACGGTCGGATGAACTTCGCAATGCTCATCAACCCCGGGAAATGGATGGGACGACAATTCCCCAACCCGCGCTAATCCGCGACGGATTCAGAGTCGACGGCGTCGTCGGGCGTCATCGAGAGCACCCATTCGCCCGACTGGCTCAGCACGGTGTGCTCGGGTCCGAGTTGACCGGGAAGCATCTTCGCCGCCTGAACTGCTTTTTCAAGGGCTTTTTTATTCGTCAGTCCAAGCGCGTTGAGAATCGGGTTGTTGACGTCGGTGATCTGGTTGCGTGGGGTATGCAATCGCGTGCGCCGCATGGCTGCTTCGAGATCGGCGGCGTCGGGAATGAGATGCAAGGCCGGCATCGTGAAGCCGTTGAAAACCCTGAGCAACATTTCCTGCGTTTCCGTCGGGAAGTAGCGCATGTGGATGCGGACAATCTCCAGGAAGATGCCGTGGTGGGCGATTTCGTCTTGTCCCACGATCTGGAATGCGCCGGCTGCGCCGACCTGAACCCGTTTTTGCCGTTCAGCCGGAGTCGCCTGCTCGGGATACCCGTATTCAGAGCGAATCCGTTTGCGCATCTCGTCGTAATTGAAGTAGGTCGCCCGCTCTTGAACCATCGTGTAACAGACCACGCCGAGGGGAGTATCCAATCCCGGGTGGTTTTCCCGCATCGTCCATTTGTGCGACAGAACTTCGTCCCGGTAGTCTTCGAGCTCTTTTTCGGTGCGTCGTCCTGACTTGAGGAGCACGAGTTCCCAGGCCCAGGCATGTTTGAGCTCTTCCATGCCCCAGGCGAGCTGAAGATTGCGGCGGGCGCGGTTGTTGTGCAGGAGATTGAGACCGTCTTCGACATAGTCGCCGACGAAGTCCTCGACGCCGAGGTAGGCCTGAATGATAGTAACGGTATCGTCGCTCAACCTGGAACCGAGTTTGTGCATTTCCGCAATGGGGAGTTCGTTGGGTGTCCAGTTACGGACCTTCATTGCTTTGTGGAAATACTTCTCGAACGCCGCGCGAGTCTCTTTGTTTACTGCTTGGTCGCGTGCCTCGCGCGTCCAGGGGCCGCCGACAAGGGTCGGCAGCTCGAGCTGTGGTGAAACGCCAATCAAAAGTGCTTTCAACTTTCTTCGACGAATAATGCAATCACTGCATCCTGCAGTATCCACATGATTCCTCCATTGAATTGTAATGCGATTTGAACATTTAAGACGGATTATGGAATCCAGCATGTAGGGAGAGTGGAGCCCGGACCTGCGCCCTCCAGCGCTTGGGAACGGTTCTTGCATGGACAGTGCGCATGCAAGGGCGATATCCGGCATGTAAGGGATTGAGCAATGGAGTGGCTTCAGCGGAACATTCGACATCAAATGGATCTTCGCGTTCCACGCCAGCGGCGTCCCCGGGCGGAGAAGGCCGGAACATCGATCCAGGCGATCGCAAAGGAGCTCTTTCCGCAAATTCAATGAGGACAATGTGCTTTCGCTGGCCGCCTCCTTTGCCTATCGGATGGTCTTCGCGGCGCCGGCGATGATTATTTTGACGATCACGATTGCGGCGGTGGTCGATCAGGCCACCTCGGTCGATGTTGCCAATCAGCTCCGCACGTCTGATTCGCGATCACGCTCCGGCCGAAACCTCCGATTTGCTGAACTCCATTGTCGACAATGCCATCGCCAAAGTCGGCACGGGCCGGGCCTCAGTTGGGGTCGCGGTGACCGCGGCGATCGCGCTATGGTCTGGATCGAGCGGGATCGGGTCGCTGATGGACTCATTCAACCGGGCCTATGGCGTGCGCGAAAGCCGCCCCTTTCTTCAAAAGCGGATGGAAATGCTCGGACTCACACTCTTGTTGACCCTCGCCGTCAATCTGGCGTTCGTGCTTCTGATTTACGGGCAGCGCATCGGTCACTGGCTGGTTGACCGCTGGGGGATGGGCTCGCTGTTCGACACGACCCTGAGCATTGTGCGGTGGCCGATCGCAGTTGGCTCGATGATAGTCATGCTAGCCGTGCTCTATTACATTGGGCCGAATGTTGAATTGTCGTTCCGGTGGATTTCTCCCGGATCGGTTGTTGCGACCTTCATGTGGTTTCTGGCAGCGGCAGGGTTTGGCCTCTATCTCACGATCGGAAATCCGGGCAGCGCCTACGGTGCGCTCGGCAGCGTGCTGGTCTTCCTGTTCTTTCTCTACATCACGGGCGCGGTCTTTATCCTCGGGGCGGAGCTGAATGCGGTGATCGGAAAGCGCTGGGACCCGGCCGCCGTCCAGGACCTTGCAACCACGCCCAACGCCACGCTCGAAACCCACCTGGAAGAGCAACAACGCCTGAAACAGGTTGAATGATTCGCGTTCGCTGGCTCCAAACGAACTCATCAGACAGGCGCAGGTTTTGCCGAATCATTCGCCGCCCGGTCGAGACCAATCACCCGGTTGCCGATAAGCAACACGGCGAGCGTGAACATCATCATCACGGCCGCGCCGCGGAAGAGCCCTTCCGTGCCGATCCGATCGAGTAGCGCGCCACCGACAAGCGAGCCAGTGATGCTGCCGAAGCCGAACGACATCGCGGCGAGCAGCGCTTGCGCCGTCGCCGCCTGCGTCGGACCGGCGAGGCGATACGCCAGGGTGACGGAGGCCATCAGAAACGCGCCGAACGAGAGCCCGTGCAACGCCTGCACCGGCAAAATCCAGACCGGCTCGGTGATGACGCTGAGCAGGACGAAGCGCGCGGTGTAGACCATCAGGGAGAGGGCGATCAGGCGAGTCGGACCGAAGCGGGTAAGGAGCTTCCCGCCGAGGGCAATGATGGGCAACTCGCTCGCCGCGCTGATGGCGAACGCGAGACCGATCAGCGCCGTACTGCCGCCGAGGTCTTCGATGTGGATACCGAGAAACGTATTCATGATCGCCGAGCTGCTCGAAAGCAGAAAGGCGACGACCAGCAACAAGATCAGCGGTTGGTTCCGCCGGATCTCGCGCATGCCGCCGAGCAGCGGGCGGGCATGACGCTCGTGAAGTTCGGGAAGCCAGAGCGTGGCGAGCAATCCCAGTCCGAGCGAGGCGGCGTAGGCGACCAGCAGAATCGATGAAACGTCATTGCCCATCACCCGTCCGACCAGCAACGTGAGGGCCATATAGCCAACTGATCCCCAGATTCGCAGACTTCCATACGATCGCTTCAGCCCATCGCTGATCGTCATGCCATAGCTGTCGAGGAGCGGGGCGATCGGCGCTGAAGCGATGGCGACCAGGGCGATCAGCAGGAAGAGGGCCGAGAATGCGGAGAACCGGGAAGCGATGAGGGCGGTCAGCGCCGCGATCGCGATAGCGGCGCGAAGCACGGAGCGATGCATCGAGCGAGCGTCGGCGAACGCCCCGAAGAGCGGACCGGCGACCGCCGCGCCAATCGAAGGCAAAGCCGTCAGCAAACCGACCTGGATCCCGCTGAAACCAAGATCGCGGTAGTAGAGCGCGGCGAAGGGGAAAAAGGCGCCGACGGCGGCAAAATACCAGAAATAGCCGGAGCTTTGCGCTTTTCCGGCATGCCGCCACTGCTCAGAACGGGAGCGATCCTCCGGTTCGGGCCCCGCCATCTCGATTGCCGATTCGCCGTCCAAGCAGAGACTCCAATTCCCCTTCGTTCTGCAAGGAGGAAAAACTGGCTAAACTGCCAGCGCAGGCAAAGCTGTTCTGAGCGGCGCTGAAGGCCGCTCAACGCCATCGTTTTAGGGGCGCCACCAAAGCTCCAGAAAAGCAGGAGCGACGGACACATGATGGACAAACCACTCAAGATCCAGCGCCTTACCAGTGTTGATGATCGCTTGATATCCCAGCTCAATGAAGTCTTCGACGAAGGCACGGTCTGGGATCACCAGCAAGGCAACGCATTTCTCGAGGACGCAGACAGCCTCTTTCTCATTGCATGGTGGGAAGGGCAGATTCGCGGCTATGTGACCGCACACCGGCTCCAGCGGTTTGACCGTCGTCAAGCCGAAGTGCTCCTCTACGAAATCAATGTGCATGCATCGGCCCAGAGAAACGGTATTGGTAAAGCACTGATTGGCGAAGTCAACCGCTGGGCAAAAGATGTCGGTGCAGACGAAGTCTGGGTGCTAACCGAAGCCGACAATATCGCCGCGATGGCCATGTACGCATCAGCAGGTGGAGTAGAAGATCCGTCTGATACGCGAATGTTCACCTATATCCTCGAATAGGAGTACCGGAATCATTCAATATGCCAACCCACCGCTCGAAACGTCAAATCTATCACCTCCTTCGTTCTGCCTGGATGCCATGCAGCTCGTTTGCGAGGATCACCCGATACCGGCTGAAAGCATGGCACATTTCCCCGTTGCTCAACGCCGCATGGCTCTAAGCTGATTCAATCGCCCGTCATTCCGAGCAGCGCGAGGAATCCCCGGCGAAGCCGCTGTCGGACACGCAATCGCTCATATCCGGACAGGCGCTTCGGGTGGAAATGCTGAGCAGCGACTCAGAAAGATGACGTGGCCACTCATCGATTCAACTCACGAACGATCGGGCAAATACCGTTTCGGGCATTTGGCGACCAGGGAGTAGTTGGTGTCGACCATGTTGCCGACGTAGAGGCCGCCGGCTTGGGAGAGGAGTTGGTAGGCGTCGAGCGGATCGAAGCCGTAGTCGGCGGCCAGCCATTTGACCAGCTCGGTGTAGGCGATACGGGCGGCGTCTTCCATCGGACGGGCGCTGCCGACGACCATGATCTCGGTGGGTGATTCGATCCGGGGCCATTCGATCGCCTGGCCCTTGATCAGATCGAAGGTGAAGACGCCGCGCGCGGCGATCTCCAGCGCCACCCCGCACAGCTCGCCCTGACCCTGGGCGGCGTGCGCATCGCCGGTGTAGAAGAGCGCGCCGGGATGATGCACCGGCAGGTGGATCGTGTTCCCGACCGTGATATCCGGCACGTCCATGTTGCCGCCGTGCGCTCCGGGCGCGAGCGAGGAAATCGCCTCGATGTGCGGAGCCGTGCCGATCGTGCCGTAAAATGGCGCCCAGGGAATTTCCCAGCGGCCATTCCAGGAGAATCCGCCCGATTCGGTGCGGAAGTATTTCCAGACCCGCTCTTCGAGCGGCGGTTGCAGCATCGCCGTCCAGCGGGTCGAGGTGAGCCCGCCGAAGTAGGGGATCGTGCAGGAAATGGCCCAGTCGCGGGTGGCTTCGATCGACTCGATCTTGACGAGCAGCGTATCGCCCGGTTCCGCACCTTCTATATAGATGGGGCCGGTTTGCGGATTGAGATACGGCCCGAGGATCGAGCTCGGTTGCTGTGATTCGCTGATGAGCTTGTCGCCGAAGGCGTCAATGGTGTGGATCGCAATCGTCTCGCCCGGCTTGACGCGCGCGATGGGTTCGGCGAATGGCCCGAAGACGTATTGATAGTCGCCTGGCTGGCGAATCTCCCGAAGCGATGCGGTCACCGTGGTTTCTCCTGCCGATCAAACGAGCAGCCAACGACAGGATCATACCTGAGCAGGACGAGACGCTCCGTCGCTCGCGGGAGTCTCTTCAAAATCAGCTGTTGTGGGCGGCATATCCGGGGGCAAACGTCACGATCGTCCGTCAAAAGCCGATAAATACCTGGAACTGGGTATGTAGTGGTGATCCATGCGCCTAGTACGATCAGACCATGCCGTCATGACGCGTTCCGCGACCTCAACGTGGGATGCGTCGTGATGTCTGGCGGACACGGATGCTTCGATCCGCGATTCAACGCTACCTGAGGGGCATCATCATGCGTGGTGGACATGCCATTCGAAACTGGTTCTACCGTCAGTTGCTCGAATCCCGCGCAGGTCATCGGATCGCAATCGGCGGGGTTGAACGCCAATGATCTCCGGTACAGCGGCGGTCAGTTTCATCTCAACTGGAAAACACCCAAGACCGCCGGCAGTTGCTACCGCGTCACGGCCACGACAACCGATGGAGCTGCGATCACGGCGTACTTCAGCGCTGATCCGCAACCGTCAGGATTGATCCAGTCGCTCATCCGGTGGCTGTCCGTGATCTTCAACTGGTAACCGTCCGCCAAATCGTCTGAAAGACACACCGCCGGAGTTGATAGAACAACTCCGGCGGTGTGCGTTCGGTGCCTGTATTTGGAAGCGATTCCCACATCTCAATGCTCCTGTTCGTTCAATTCATTGACACTCAGCCAGTGCAGCCGGATGATGAGGCGTGCCGATCGCGCGTCAGGATCACCCAGCATCATGTCCACCAGCGCTGCGCAAGAGCCCCTGGAATCGTGGCAAAACCGGCGCGATCACCTCGCGGGGATGCCTCCCACCCCGATGCTCGGCCGTGACGCCGAGATCGCGGCGCTGACCCGGTTGTTGCGCGATGAAGGCGTCCGCCTGCTCACCATCACCGGACCGGGTGGCATCGGCAAAACCCGGCTTGCGCTCCAGATTGCCCTGCTGTTCCGCGATGAGTTCGCCGGCGATGTTTGCGTCGTTTCGCTCGCGTCGATGGTTGATCCAGCGGATGTGCGGCTGGCGATTGCCGAAGCGGTCGGAGTCCCACCGGTCAGCACGGCAGGCGGGCTGGATCAACTCGCCGCGATGCTGGCGAACCGCCGGATTCTGCTGATGCTCGACAACTTCGAGCATGTGGCGGAGGCGGCGCCGGATGTGGCGCGGCTGCTGGGTGCTACCCAGGCGCTCACGGTGCTGGTGACGAGCAGGTCGCCGCTGCGGGTTCGCGGCGAGCATGAGTTCCCGCTTGGCCCGATCGCGGTGCCCCACATGGATGCCGGCGTTTCGTTGGCGGCGGTTGAGCAAAGTCCCGCAGTGCAGCTCTTTATGCAGCGAGCGCGAGCCGTTCGCCCCGACATCACCCTGGATGTTGAAAATATGGAGGCGGTGGCTGAGCTTTGCGTTCGGCTCGATGGGTTGCCGCTGGCGATCGAGCTGGCGGCGGCCAGAATGAAAGTGCTCTCGCCACAGGCGGCGCTGGCCCGGTTGGAGCACCGGCTGTCGCTGCTCACCGGCGGCGCGCTCGATCTCCCGTATCGCCTGCGAACGATGCGCGACGCCATCGCCTGGAGCTACGATCTTCTCCCCCCGCCCGAGCAGCAGCTTTTCCGGCGTCTCGCCGTGCTTTCGGGAAGCTGGACACTGGAGGCGGCCGCGGCGGTTGGCGAGGACGCCACCGATTCGGCATTCGGCGCGCTCGATCTTGTGGACGCATTGGTGAACAAGAGTCTGGTCTTTCAAAGCGCCAGCTACCGGGGTGAACCACGATTCGGCATGCTGGAGACGATTCGCGCCTTTGCCCTGGAGCAGCTCAACCTCCAAGGTGAGGGCGACCAGACGCGCAACAACCATGCTGCCTATTTCCTTGATCTGGCCGAGCTGTCGGACCGGCAACCGCACGACCGATCGGCCGAGATCTGGTACGGACTCGCGGCCCTGGAACATGACAATATCCGTGGCGCGCTTTCCTGGCTCGATCTCACCGGCGACGGTGAGCGCGGACTGCGGCTCGCCGGGGCGATGACCGCGTTCTGGTACGCGCGGAGTCATCGCATCGAAGGCAATCGCTGGTTCGCCCGGTTGCTGGAACGGGCAGGCGACGTTTCAGCCGCCGTCAGGGCTACCGCGCTGTTCGGGATGGGGTTACTCGCGTATGGCGAGCACTCCGATGAGCGGGCGATCGTGTCGCTGCGCGCGTGCCTGGAAATCCGGCGCGACCTCAATGACGATGCGGGCATCGCGCAAACTCTGGTCATGCTCGGGATCAAGATTGAGAACCTGGGCGGGTACGATGAAGCGGCGAACCTGTTCGAAGAAGCTGAGCCGCGCTTCGATCGCCTTGGCCGCGAGGGATCAGCGGCGCTGGCGCATCATCATCGTGGCGTCGCCGCCTATGGGAACGGCGATCTTGTTCTGGCGGAGCGGCTTGTCAGCGAAGCAGTGGCCCGGCACCGGTTGCTTGGCGAGCAGAACTCGGCCCAGGCGGCCTGGATTGCGTCGGCGCTCAACGATCTTGGCGTCATCGCTCAGGCGACTGGCGATCTCCCCCGGGCGAACGATCTCTACTGCGAAGGGCTGGAACGCTGGCGCGCCGTCGGCACGCTGGAGGGTGTCGCCGATTCGCTCGCGAATCTCGCCTGGTTGGCCGCAGCATCGGGCGAGCGGGAACGCGCGGTACGGCTCTTTGGCGCGGCGCACCGGCTCGCGAATCTCCTGGGCTACCGCTTTGAGCTTCCCGAACGGACTGGCCACGAGCAGGCGCTGGCATTGCTGAACGCGGAGATGGATGCGTCAGAGGTTCTCCGTATCTGGAACGAAGGGCAGGCGATGCCGCTCGACGAAGCGATCATGCTGGCGACGACGCCATCCACGCCAGAAGAGATCAGCTCGCCGGAGGCCGGTGCGGCAGAGCCGTCAAGCATCTTGTCTCCACGGGAGCTCGAAGTGCTGCGGCACCTGGTGCATGGCGAATCCAACCGCGAAATCGCCGATGCGCTCTTTTTGAGCCCTCGCACTGTTCAGGCGCACCTGGCGAACATCTTCAGCAAGCTCGGCGTCAACACGCGCGCCGCCGCCGTCGCCCAGGCTTTCCAGCTCCGGTTGATCTGAATGATCATGAGCGCGTTTCCGTCACCACTCATCGTCATACTGCCCAACTCCTGGGGTGCAGTTCAAAGCGCCTGATTGGAAATGCGCGGTTGGGTGTCGAGCAGCGGCTTCGCCGCGGGTTCCATCGCGGCGGCTCTGGATGACGTTCGTTTGAGGCGTAAGCTCCTCGTAGTCCATTCAGGTCAAACTACCTGATTCCTTTCCGCATCGGTTGGGCGAAAAACCCGTAGTTCACACGGTGCGCGGAATGCCTCCGTACGGCAAAGTAGAGATAGGGACGGAGCGTACCGCGTCATCAATCGCGATGACGGCTGGAGATCATTCCTTGAAATCGGACGATGAGCACGTCAGGTTTTCGGTATGCGATCTCCATAGGGCGTTTCCAAATAGATGAATGGAGGAGATCCATGGCTCCCACAACTGAAAATGCTCCTGCCGCAGGCGCAAATATGATCACGACGCAAGATGGAACCCGGATTTTCTACAAGGATTGGGGAACCGGGCAGCCGGTCGTCTTCAGTCATGGTTGGCCGCTCAACGCCGACGCCTGGGACGATCAGCTGATGTTTGTCGCATCCAACGGGTTCCGGGCTGTTGCACACGACCGGCGCGGTCATGGCCGATCGAGCCAGCCCTGGAACGGCAATGAAATGGACACCTACGCCGACGATCTGGCCGCGGTGATCGAAGCGCTTGATCTCCGGGATATCGTGCTGGTTGGACATTCGACCGGCGGCGGCGAGATTACCCGCTACATCGGCCGTCACGGCACGTCGCGCGTGGCGAAAGCCGTGCTGGTCGGCGCGATCCCGCCCTTGATGCTGAAAACGGAGGCGAATCCGGGTGGTCTGCCGATCGAGGCGTTCAATGATATTCGCAACGGCGTCAGCGCCGACCGCTCGCAGTTCTACCAGGACCTGAGCGCCCCGTTCTACGGCGCGAACCGGGAAGGATCGACGGTCTCGAAAGGTGTCCGCGACGCCTTCTGGGCCCAGAGCATGCAGGTCGGGCTCAAGGGCGCGTTCGATTGCGTCAAAGCGTTCTCTGAGACGGATCTCACCGAGGACCTGAAGAAATTCGACATTCCCACATTGATCATTCATGGCTCCGACGACCAGATCGTGCCGATCGCCGACTCGGCCATGCTTTCATCGAAGTTGGTCAAGAACGCCACTCTCAAGATCTACGAGGGCGCGCCGCACGGTCTCGCCACGACGCACAAAGACAAGTTCAACGCGGATCTGCTGGCCTTCTTGCAGTCCTGAACAACGTGAGCGACCGCCGGGGATGCCGCATGGGCATCCCCGGCGGTCGCTGTTTCCGGCCGTTCGCTGTTTTGGCTACACTTATCCAAGAGTTATCGATCAAGTTAGCGGATTGCGCGAACACCAAAGGGGCCGGACGATGTGGGACATGGCGACGACGAGCGACGACTTCATTGCCGCCGCGCAGGAAACAGCCAGGTGGATTCGCTCCACCGGTCATGAAGCCGAGCATGGACTTGTCTGGCTGCCCGAGCCGGATCGTCCCGAAGAAGTCGCCACCGTCACCGCGCCCGCCACGATCTACAGCGGCAATGCCGGGATCGTGCTTTTCTTCCTGGAGCTTGCGGACGCGACGGGCGACAACTCGTACCGTGACGAAGCCATCCGGGGCGCCGACCAGATCGCCGCGACCTGGCGCGAGGTGCTCGATTTTCCCTTCCTGATCAAGCACGACCACGTCAACCTCGATTTCAATCACGGACTGTCCGGAACCGCGTTTACGCTCGCCACTGTCTGGCAGAAAACGGGCATCACATCCTACCGGGACGTCGCGCTGGAGATCACCGCGCACATCGTCGGCGCGGCCACGTCAGTCGACGGCAAGGTGGAGTGGATGGGCGCGCCTGCCGCCGTGATCGGCGACGGCGCGATCATCCTCTATCTGCTCTGGGCGGCGCGGACGTTCGACGATCCCGCGTTGCTGGAGTTGGCGATAAGGGCAGGGGAGCGCATCCTCGATCTCGCCAAACCGGAACCGCGCGGCGGATTGCAGTGGGTGGGATTTCCGCTTTCGACGCTCGGCATGAGCGACGAAGCCCACATGCCGAACTTCGAGTTCGGCACCGCCGGGGTGGCGTTCGTGCTGGCCCGGCTCTTTGAAGAAACCGGCGATGCCCGCTTCCTGGACGCGGCGAAAGGCGGAGCGCAGCACATCGAAGCGATTGCCACCGTCCGGGGCGACGCGGCGCTGCTGCACCTGCAAGAGCCGGATGCGACCGATCTCTTCTACCTCGGCTACTGCGGCGGACCGGTCGGCACGGCGCGGCTCTTCTACGAACTGGCAAAGATCACCGATGATCCCGGCTACGCTGAGTGGACGGCCCGGTTTGCGCGCGGAGTTTCCGGCAGCGGCATCCCCGAACGGCAAACGCCCGGGTTGTGGAACGTCGTTTGCCAGTGCTGCGGCACGGCCGGCATCATCGATTTCTTCCTGGGACTCTGGGCCGGCACATCAGAGCAGCACTATCTCGACTTCGCCCGGCGGGTCGCCGAACAGACCCTCAGCCATTCCAGCAACCCGGACGGCAAAGGTCTGCGCTGGTACCAGGCCTGGACCCGCACCAAACCGGGACTCGTCACCGCCGAAACCGGCTACATGATCGGCGCGGCAGGCGTTGGCAGCGCCTTCCTCCACCTCGCCCTCGCCGAGCAAAACCGCTACGACGCGATCCTCTTCCCCGACAACCCGTTTCCCGCTGCCGTGGCTGCAGGGGCGGCCCTCACCCGGGCCTGACGAGTAGGCAGCAGTCCGCGCAATCAGCCTGCTAAACACGCGAACAGCCCGGGTGGTCGTCCCCAGGCTGTTCCGTTTGAAAGAGGGAGCATGATCCGGGCGGAGAGCCTACGTTCCTCCCGACCAGTACTCACTTCTGATTCCGCACGAACCATGCCAGCGAACGGCAAGCGAACAGCCCAGGCGGTTGAGACCTGGGCTGCTGCACCGAGCGGAGGACGTCTGGACGGCGCGAACCGCTCTGATACGACATCGCAGAAAGTGTGCCAGTAATGGGCAAATGAACAGCCCGAGTAGCTGAGGCCCGGGCTGTTCAGAGGGATGAGCGCCGTGCGGAGGAATTCCATGCTCCGCACGGCAGCTCGGCTCAGTAAAAGCAGGAAGCATGCCAGTGGACGACTTGCGGACCGTCCGGGCGGTTACAACCCGGACTGCCCTCAGAGAGCGCATCGCGGAACGGTCCTTGTTCCGCGCCTGGCTCGCTTGCAATCTGGCAGGATCGATGCCAACGATCGCCGTTCCGCGACGCCTGTTCCGTTCGATGACCTGATGCCCTGCGTGCCGGGAGGGGTGATCGCGTAAAATGCGAGTCCCAGCCAGGCGTCCGGCGGCATGTGCCCGACCGGGGCATCACGATTGGCTGAGGAGAGCGATCACCTATGGAACACCCGCACCGCAACGAGCTGCTCGTTTTTGTGGTCAATACTGAGCCCGATTTTCTTACCACGATGCGCATGCTGCTTGAAGATGAAGGCTATGCGGCCTGTACCATGCGCCTCATCGACGATCCCTTCCCCGAGATTGTGCGCACCGAACCCGATCTGCTCATGATCGATTTTCCCTATCGTGAGGAGGCGGCCTCGCAGTTGCTCGATCGACTTGGAACCCACCCCGCTACCTGCGCCATCCCGGTGATCGCATCCTCAACCGATCCGGAGAATCTCGTTGGGATTCCCGCGCGAGCCGGCAACCGTCGCACTGCTGCCGTCGTGCTCAAACCCCTCGATCTGGACCATCTGCTCGCACTCGTCAGGTCCATGTTAGCCGTCGTCTAGTCTCCTCGGTCGCTCGTGGCCCGAATCGTGCGGAGTAAGCCGGCAGGAATGCTCGCCGACTACCCGACGAGGTGCCGTGTGTCTGACCCGGGGTCTCTTCCCCCTGATGCTGAGTATGACCATCACCTCCTGACGGCCCTGACGGTCGCCCGGCTCCAGGTCTCGCTGCTCAAGCGTCGCCTGGAACTCCAGCGCGCCATGCCCCCTGATGAGCTGCTTGATCTTGTCAGCCGTGCGGATCGGGCGCTCGATCGAGCGATCCGCCTGGTACGTCAAGATGCCGATGAACGCCAAACGCCAACGAGCGACGCTCCGCAGTGAAGCACGCCCTACCAGTGCATCAAAATCGTGGCCGAACGAATTCAATGAATTGAGCGATATCTCAATCGGATGGCTGACGACGATTTGGACGGGTTTGCGACCTTCAGCCCGCTGAACCACGTGGCAGTCGTCGACGGATGGGTTGATCGAAACCGCAATGACCTGCCTGGTGAAGTTGGCATGCAACCTGCGTATGTACGCATAGGCGGCAAAGAGATTGACGCCGCTGGTCGCTATTCGTTGTTCGATGAAGGGAAGGCACGTATGAGCCTCGCTGCACCGCGAGACCTGTTGATTCATGAGCTGGAAGACATGCTCAGTGCGGAACACATTATTGTGAAGATGCTGCCAGAGCTGGCGAAAGAAGCCCAGCAGACGGAGATTCGCGACGCCTTCAAGGAGCATGAGCGGGAGACCAAAGAGCAGATCAAGCGCCTGCAAGCGGCGTTCAAGGAACTTGGGGAGAAACCCGAAACGACCACCTGCTTTGCGACTGAAGGACTCAAGCAAGAGCATACGAGCCTGCATGAGGAAGATCCATCGCCGGACGTCTTGGAAATCGCCAATCTCCTCGGAGCGGCGAAGACCGAGCACTATGAAATCGCGAGCTACAGCGGTCTGGTCCAGCTGGCCAAAGATCTGGGCGAGCCGGCCGTTGCCGACCTGCTCAAACAGAATCTCGACGAAGAAACGGCCATGGCGAAAAAGCTGACCACTTTTGCCAAAGCCGTGGGCAAAGATCTCAAGGTCGCAGCGAAAAGCCCTGTAACCGCCTAGGTCTCGTGATCGGGAGATGGAGTCACATCCATCTCCCGATCGTTTTCCCCGTTGAAGAGCAGTGGAGTTTTAATCCATCACGACACCGCGCATAGGGGCGAAGCCAGGACTGGGTGCGAGGCTCCGGCGTGGTGCGGCCTGCATGACCTTCTGGCCGGACGTGCTGATGCTCGAGATCTCTGTGCTTTATCTCGTCATCTTTCTGTTGCTGCGACTCACCCTTCCTCACTCCGCCGGCGAGATCCACGCCCTTGAGCGGCGAATGCCGTGTCCCGAGAGGGGGAGCGCACCCAGCAGGAGGAGGCGATCCGTGCGAACTGAACCCCGCTCCCTTGAACATCTGGACGCTGCTTGCATTCACTCCGGTATTGATCGATTGATGCGAGAAGTAAGGGGCTGCGATAACTGAAGGCAAAGCCATCCTGTCACCGCGATTCAAGGAGGATACGCCGATCGGAACGCTTCCCGGTTCACGTGGCACGTTTCATGCGTTTCCTTGAGGACCGGTCATTTGGGACTCGGCGTAACGAGAGGAATCACGAATCATGAGCGACGGCACAAAAGATCAGGCCAAGGGCACTGTTGACAAGGCCAAAGGATCGGTCAAAGAAGCTGCGGGTGATCTCACCGGCGATTCATCGACAAAATCCGAAGGAATGATGGATAAGGCCAAGGGCACCGTCGAGAAAGCGGCTGGAGATGTCAAAGACATGGCCAGCGACCTGATTGATAAGGTTAAAGGAAGCGACAAATCCTAGGATCCAGTGAGGCGGGGCAGCGACGAATTGTCCTGCTGTACCAGGAGCAACAAGCCAGAGGGCCCGAAGCCATGCTTCGGGCCCTCTGGCTTGTGGGGTGATGCCGCTCGATATCCGCGGTCGGAAAATCGTCAAGGTGGAGCGCTCTGAACACGAAATGCCGCACTTTGCCGTCCAACGCAGCCCTGCCTGGCGGCGACAACCAGTGTCCTCAAAGCGCGGACGTGGACGATCGCGTAGGTCAGCGGTCACGGCACGTGCTGAGGTGCGACCGTTACTCGGGTTGAAACCGGATGACCCGAAACTGCACCCGCCGATTCCGCTGCCGCTGCTCTTCGCTGAGGGAATCCGTAGACTCTTTGAGGACGGCCGCACCCGCCGGCCGATCGGCCACATGCAGTTGCGACAGGTCGTTGAGATCAGCCGGAATGAAAAACGGCGTTTGCTGGTCAATGAGCTGGCGAACGCCGGCCACGGCGCTGAGCGCCCGGGCATCACTCGAATCGAGTTCCTGTTGACGCCGCTGCTCGCGCGTGAGCCCCTCCGTGTCGACCCGATCGGCATGTCCTGTGATCGTCAACACGGCGGTTTCGCTGTCAGTCTCAAGCACGGCCAGGAGTGGCTGGATGATCTGCGTGTCAAAGCCTATTTGGGTCAGCGAGTCAGCCTGACTCAGGCGTGTCAAGAAGTCCAACTCCCCCGTGCCATACCCGTCGACGATCATTTCCGTGACAGTTTTGATCACCGTGACTCCTCCTCGCGTGCTACCCCGGATAGCCGTTGGTCATTTTCCCGCCCGCTCACTACGAGACGGTTGGCCCGAATCGCGCTGTGGTAATGGGCGCCGCGTCGATCTGCGTCTCGTTCTAGTCTCAGCCTTCGAGGTGCGCTCCTCAAGCTCCAGTGCGATGCTGAAGGCAGATCAGCTAGCAGGGCTTTTCTCAACAAAGCCGACGTCCCGAAGTCGGAGCAAGCCGTCTCGACCGAAAAGCCGAGCAGGGAGAGGCGCGAGGGCGGCGACAGGAACGAACCATTGGGACGATGTTCGTCCCTATTCGCATGTGCAGTGACAATCGTAGAAACGGACTATGCTCCGCCGATCAGCTACGTTATCATAACGACAGCCCGATGGCTCGGTTCTGGCGGTCGACACGAATTATGGGAGGATATCAGCATGCTTCGTCGCATCAGTTGTTTCATCCTCATCTCGGTGCTCGCCCTGGGGAGTACCGCGGTTGCCACGGCGCAGGATGCTTCTCCGGTCGCATCTCCATCCGCGCAACGGCCAGCACGGGATCTTTCCCTCCTCACGGCCCTCGGGTTGCCCGAAATCACTCTGGTCGCAACGGATACGGACGTCACCGGACTGCCAGCGTCGGTTCCGGCTGGTCGCTATCTCGTCACCCTGGAGGATCAGACCGCCGATCAGGAAGTGGAGACCTTAATCGGGATCCTGCCAGCCTCGACGACGCTCGACCAGGCGGTGGCCGACCTCAATTCAAACTCGGAGGAGCCGCCGGCCTGGGTCTATGACGCCACCTGGGCTGGTGGGCCGAATCCCTACGCGGGACAAACGGATGGCGCGGTGGTGGACCTCACCCCAGGAACCTGGTTCGTGGCCTTTGACCGCAACTCCGACAATGACCCCCAGCCAAAGGACACGGCGGTGGCGCTCGAAGTGACGGGTGAAGCCGCCGCAACACCGGTCGCCATTGCCGACGCCGTGCCGGCCAACATGAAGGAATATACCTTCGAGCTGCCGGCGTCGATCGCGTCCGGTCCGCAGATCTGGGACATGGGGAACACCGGCGCGCAGCCGCATTTCATGGTGCTCTGGGGCGTACCGGACGGCACCACCATGACCCAGGTGATGGGAACGATCACCTCGTTCATGACCGGGACGCCGGCAGCCGATGCCCTCGGATTCAATGACCTGCAGGATATTTACGACACTTCGTTCATCTCGCCCGGCCAGCACACCTGGATTCAGGTGAATCTGGACCCGGGCACCTATGCCGCGGTCTGTTTCTTCCCGGACAAGGAAACCGGGCAGCCGCATGCCGTGGAAGGCATGATCACCGTCTTTACCGTCGTGTAGCTCCAGCCGGGAATACCTTTCGAGTCCGGCATATGGTCCGGGGCTGAACACAGTACCGTCACGGGTCATCACTGACGGCCGCTCACGTTGAGCGGCCGTCATCGTGTCATGCGACGTTCCCCATCCAGGCACTTAATGTCGAATCGCTCCATATGACTACCCTGCTCCCGAGCAGCAGGACGTTCATGGGCTTTCACGGCCACCATTCGGTCGCGAAACCCCTGGAATCTCTGGGAGATTCGACTCCCTACGATTCATTTGCTGGACAGCATGGCACAAGATCCTACCCTGTGATTTGGAGGGATTTTGGTTGTTGCACGTGCGTTTCTTCAGCAACGCGCAGAGGATCCGGACGCTTTATGCTCCTGTTTCTGGTAGAGATGAATTGACCTTGCTCTCGTCGGAGTCGAACCAGACGGGGTGGACGAGGCGCCAGTACCAGGCGGCCATGGTTTCGGGGGTTTCGGTCTGGCCATGCTCCAGCCAGTAGCTGAAGAGACCGAGGATGGCTGACGCGCCGAAGCGGGCGCGGACACCGGCGGGGATATCGTTGTTGCCATGAGGCGCGTCGGGAAATTGCCAGACCTGGAGATAGAGCTGCTCGTTGCGATCCTGGAAACGCTGGATGAAATAGGCGGAGCCGCCATGCCCGATCAGGCGCTGGTAGAGGTCTGACCGTCGCCCGACTTGCTCGAACATCTGCACGACCGAAGGGTGAACCGTAGTCGGGCGCGAGATGGTCAACGCCAGCTAACACCGGAGCGCACCCGCGAAGATTTCGTGGAGCAGCTCGTCGATCGTCTGCTCGATCAGCTCGTCTTTATCGCGGTAGTGCTGGTAATAGGTCGCCCGGTTGACCCCGGCGCGGCGCGTGATGTCATGAACGGTCAGCTCCGCCAGATCCTGCGTTTCGGCAAGTTCCAACACCGCGGTTCGCAAGCGGTTTCTCGTCCGCTCGACGCGTCGATCCAACGTCGTTTCCTTCTCCACACGCTAGCTAGTACTGGATGCCTCACCCGGTGGTCATCTGCTTGACGAACCCTAACCCTAACCTATCCTGTCCTGCAAGATAAACAACACGTTGTTGGATTACTGCGAATCGAAGCGCGTCAATGTTCGAAGTGGAGTGCCTTCCACGAACAAACCTGACGCCTCGAAACAGGCAGTGAGAGGAGGATTCTCCAGGAATGCGTCGTCATTCGTCTCAATTTGGCGCGAATGCAAAGGATTCTGATGTGAATGATCATGACCACGATCCATCCAGGGATGGAACCGTATTCCCGCGGAGACGTCTGCTCAAGGACGCCTCGCTGATTGCCGGCGGTGCGATTGCCGTCGGGGTTCTCGGCCCCGAGCTTGCTTCGGCCGCTCCAGCCAGAGTCGCCGCTCCGACGATTAGTCTTCGGCAAACGTCCGCAACTCCAGTTGCGTCTCCAGCCGTGCCTCCAGTTGATCTGGCAACCTACGAGCCCGTCAATCTCACCGATGCCGAACTCACCACCCTGCAAGCGGCGCTCGACCGCTTGATTCCCAATGACGATCTTGGCCCCGGTGCGAACGAAATCGGGCGTTTTCGTCTACATCGACCGCGCCATCGGCCGCAAGCCCGAGGCGTATCAGGCGCTCTATCAGCAGGGATTGGCTGCGCTCGACACGGCCGCCGGGTCAGGCGGTTTCGCTGGACTCGACGCCGCCAAGCAGGATGAAATTCTGACCTCCGCCGAAGCCGGCAAGCTGGAAGGCGATCCGGGCGGATTCTTCGCCACGTTGCTCCAGCAGACCCGCGAAGGGATGTTCGCCGATCCCATGTACGGCGGCAATGTGAATTTCGCCGGGTGGGACCTGATCGGATATTCAGGGATCAAGCTTGTCTGGGAAGCTGAAGACCAGGCATTGGATGCGATCCCGACGCCAGCGCATGTGTCGGTGGCGGAGTACGGAGGATCGGCGTCATGAGCAACCCACTTCCGAAAACCGATGTCGTCATCATCGGACTTGGCGTTGCCGGTGGCACCGCCGCTCACGTTCTGACCCAGGCAGGCATCAACGTTGTCGGGCTCGAAGCCGGTCCGTGGCAAGACAAGAAAGAATTCATCAAGTACTACGATGAGCTCCAGGCATATCCTTTCTACAATCCATTTGCCGAGGTGAAAAACAACCACGACATTCCGACCTGGCGGCCGGATGCCGGCACACCGGTCGGCCCGCCACCCATCGGTCCGATCGTGATGGACAATCACGTCGGCGGCACCAATCACTGGACCGGCCAGGCCTGGCGGTATCGCATCGACGACTTCAAGATTCGTTCGTCGACGATCGAAAAGTATGGCGAGGAAGCGCTTCCTGAAGGGAGCAACATCGTCGACTGGCCGGTGACGTACGAAGAGTTGGAGCCCTACTACGAGAAGGTCGAACAATTCGTCGGCATCTCTGGGGATGGGGGAACCAACCCTTTCGAATCGCCCCGCAAGAATGACTATCCGATGCCTGGACTCCGCCGGAGCGGACTCGGAGAGTGGGCGTTCGACGGGCTGACGAAGGCCGGCCTTGATCCCTTCACCTCGCCGGCCGGCATCCTCAGCCAGGACTACAACGGTCGTCCTGCCTGTACCTATTGCGGGTATTGCACCGGCCACGGCTGCTGGAACGATGCCAAGGCCGGCACTCAGGTGACGGCGATTCCCGCTGCGCTGGACACCGGCAAGCTGGAAGTTCGCCCGAATTCACGCGTCACCAAAATCCTGACCAACGACAAGGGTCAGGCGACCGGCGTCACCTACATCGACGAGCAGGGCAACGAGCAGGAGCAACCTGCCGGCATGGTGATCGTTTCCACCTATGTCTACGAGAATGTGCGCCTGCTGCTGCTCTCGACGTCGAATTTCTTCAAGAACGGTCTCGGCAACAACAGCGGAAACCTCGGCAAGTGGTACATGGCCCACTCCTACGGCGGCGCGTACGGATACTTCCCCGGTGAAAACTTCAACCTCCTATCCGGAACCTACTCGCAATCGATCGCGATCGATAACTACAACGGTGACAATTTCGATCACACCGGGCTTGGATTCATCCGGGGCGCGATCAGCAACGTTTCTCAGGGAGAATCGACACCGATCGGGCGCTCTTCGATGCTCCCGCCGGGTCAGGCTGGTTGGGGCGCCAGCTACAAGAAATTCCTGAAGGAAGGCGGTCAGTCAATCACGAGCATCTCCACGCAGCTTGAAGTGCTGCCCTATGATGCGAACTTCCTCGATCTCGATCCAACCGCGAAAGACCCGATCGGCATGCCGATCATCCGGCTCACCTTCAATCTCTACGAGAACGAGAAGACGTCCAACGCCCACATCAATGGAGAGCTTGAAAAAGCGCTGAAAGCGATGGGCGCGGACCAGACCTGGTCCTACCCCGATCCGGCCAATATCCCCATCAACTCGCATGCCTACGGCGGCACGCGGATGGGCGACGATCCCGCGATCTCGGTCACCAACAAGTATGGCCAGGTCCACGAATCGCCGAATCTCGTCGTGCTGGGTGGGTCGAACTGGTGCAGCACCACCGGCTACAATCCGACCGAAACGATCTATGCGCATTCCTGGTTCGCAGCCGACTATCTTGCCCAGAACTTCAGCAAGATCGCGATCTAGCCGACGGCTGCAAGGTGCACCGAGCGACAAGATGCAGGCGCGATGGACTCTCATGTGAGAGGAGGCGCGCCTGCCTCGTTACTTACAGGAGGAACGATCATGGTAAGCGGACACAATGAACGCGACCTTAACCGGCGCATGGCGCTGAAAGGCGCGGCAGGCGTGGCCCTCGGCGCGGCGGGACTTGCCGCCATGGGATCAGCCGCGTCCGCGCAGTCGGCGACCCCAACTGCGGGAGCGGGTGTGGCGCCTACGGTCATGCTGACCGCGGACGGTGCGATGGCTATCCTGCAGGCGGCCGTGGCGAAAGCTCAGGAAATTTCCGTCCCGGAAGTCGTCGCGATCGTTGATGCGTCGGGCACACTGAAGGCGCTTCTCCGGATGGACGGCGCTCCGTACGCCAGTATTGATGTCGCCACGGACAAGGCCTATACATCGGCATCGTTCCAGGCGCCGACAGACCAGTTCGCGAAGGACGTGAGCGCGGATCCCGTGGTCATGGCGTCGATCCTGAAAGTGCCGCACATCACACTCCTTGCCGGCGGCTATCCAATCATGTCGGGTGGCACGCTTATCGGAGCGATCGGCTGCAGCGGCGGCTCCGGCGAGCAGGATCAGGAATGCGCGAAGGCCGGCCTCGCGGCGTTGGTTGGGTAGCGCTGGATATCATAGAAAGCCGCGATTTCCCCGGGGCTGGAAGTCCCGGGCTGAGCACGACGAAGTCCTTCCAGAACTGGTGGTGATGAAGAGGATTCCCCGGAGAATCCGGGCGTTTCCGGGCTCATTGCCCGAAGTGCACTTCGGCATGTGAGCACTGGACTTCAGTCCGGCGCGTGTCGGAGATCGTTCTAATTCAAAGAAAACACCGTCGCACGCGCGTCATGCGACGGTGTTTTCTTTGCGCATATAGTCTCCTGTGATAGTCCTTAATAGCCATTGAATCGCTTGCGTCGTGAAACATGCGTGGCTGAAAATATGTCTATCCCGGCTGCAATCGTGATGCCATGCCTGTTTGGGTTTGTTTTGGCAGATTCGCAGCAGTATCAGGAAGCCGCCCTGCGTTCATGAATCGCCGGTGCTCCTGACGGGACCAAGGGAGGTATGGCATGTATTCGAGGATCGTCGTGCCGCTTGACGGCTCGGACATCGCCGCTAGCGCGCTTGAGCCAGCGAAAGAGTTGGCGCGCCTCTACAACGCGCCGCTCTTCCTGGTGCGAGCGGTCGATCCCCCGACGATAAGCCAGATAAGCTCAATCGGCATGCGTCCCTCGCTTGATATTAAGAGTGCGGAGATGCAGCAAGAGGACCAGACCGCCCAGGATTACATCAACGCCCAGGTCGATCAGTTGAAGCGTCAGGGATTGCCGGCAAGCGGTTTAGTGATCTGGGGAAGTGCGGCCCCGGCGATCGCGAGCACATTCAACGACGCGGATCTGCTTGTCATGAGTTCACAAGGGAAAACTGGATTGCGGCGCTGGTTTCTCGGCAGCGTTGCAGAAGATTTGCTCAAGCGTTCCTCGATCCCGGTGCTCCTCATTCGTTAGCCACTGCAGGATCGAATCATTCAAGTCATTCACATCCACGATATGAAAGAAGAGGGAAGAACGAGCATGACACCAACCGGTGACGCCGCGCGCGCCTATTCGCGAGCGCATGGTGAAACGTTTAAAGAGCAACTGCTCGAAATGCTGCGTATTCCCAGTCTCAGCGGCGATCCGGCGCACGCCGGCGACATTAAGCGAATGGCGGAGTGGCTGGCGGAGCACCTGAAATCATTGGGACTCTCGAACGTCGCCGTGATGCCGACCGCCGGACATCCGGTTGTCTACGGCGAGTGGCTGGGCGCTGGTCCGGATAAGCCGACGCTGCTCGTCTACGGTCACTACGATGTCGTTCCGGCGTCGATCGAAGATGGCTGGGATACGAATCCGTTTGAGCCGGTCGAAAAGGACGGCAAGATCTTTGCCCGCGGTTCGACGGATGACAAGGGGCAGCTCTTCATCCACGTCAAGGCGCTGGAGTCGTATCTGAAAACGAACGGTGCCGCCCCGGTCAATGTGAAGATCCTGCTGGAAGGGGAGGAAGAAGTTTCCTCGCCGAATCTGCTTCCCTTCATCAAAGAGCATCTCGAGCTGCTGCGCGCCGATGTCTGCGTGATCAGCGATTCCTCCATGCGCGTGATCGAGGAACCGGCCATCACCCACAGCCTGCGCGGCATGACCTACATCGAGATCGAGGTGCAAGGGCCGAAGGAAGATCTCCACAGCGGGTTCTTCGGCGGGGCGACGCACAATCCGGCGCTCGCGCTTGCCCAGATCCTGGCGAAGCTGTTCAACCCAGACGACACGATCGCCGTGCCCGGTTTCTACGACGATGTTGCTCCGCTCACCGACGCCGAACGGGCGATGGTCGAGAAAACGGCGATCACCGAAGATCAATTCAAAGAGGCGACCGGCGTCCCTGCGGTCTGGGGTGATGAGAACTTCACGATCAAGGAACGCGTCTCCGCCCGGCCGACGCTCGATATCAACGGACTCTGGAGCGGGTACTCCGGCCCCGGTCCGAAGACGATCATCCCGGCCAAGGCCGGGGCGAAGCTGAGCTCGCGGCTGGTCGGCAATCAGGATCCCGACAAGATTTACGACTTGCTGAAGAGCTACATCGAGTCGATCGCTCCGCCAACGGTGACGGTGGAGGTGAGCCTGTTGACCACCGGTTTGCCGGCATTGATCTCCTTCGATCTGCCGGAAATGCAGGCGGCGGCGCGCGCCTACGAAAAGGGTTGGGGGCACGAGCCGATCTTCACCAGAGGCGGCGGCAGCATCCCGATTGTGGCGGAAATCGCCGACCTTATGAAAATCCCGGTGGTGCTGATGGGGTACGGGCTGGATAGCGACGGTCTCCATTCACCCAACGAGAACTACACGATCGAGATGTTCTATCGCGGCATCGAAACCGCGATCGTCTACATGGATGAGCTGGCGGAACTGCCGCGCTAGCTTGAATCCTTCACCTACCGGTCGCCGCTAAAGGATGGATTGATGATTAAGTCAAGCAACCAATTTGACCGCGAGCTTGAAGACCGGTTCGTGCGCTATGCCCGGATCGACACCGAGGCGGACGAGGCATCTCCAACAACGCCGAGCACCAGCAAGCAGTTCGATCTGCTCAATCTGCTGGTTGACGAATTGAAGGAGATCGGCGCCCAGGATGTGGCGCTGACCGACTACGGCGTCGTGCTGGGGACGATCCCGGCGACCGTCGAGCGGAAAACGCCGACCGTCGCGTTCCTGGCGCACGTCGACACCTCGCCCGGGTTCAGCGGCAAGGATGTCAAACCGATCGTGCATCACAACTACGACGGCGGCACCATTGTCCTGCCGGACGATCCGAGCAAGGTGCTTTCGCCGGAGGAGTTTCCCTATCTCGCGGCGAAGCTTGGCGACGATATCGTTACCGCCAGCGGCACGACGCTCCTCGGCGCGGACGACAAGGCGGGTCTCGCCATTGTGATGGCGATGGCCAACAAGCTCCTGAGCGATCGCAGCGTCGAGCATGGCCCGATCCGGATTGCCTTTACGCCGGACGAAGAAATCGGCCGAGGCGTTCACGCCAATCTGCCAGCGGATCTGAAAGCCGATATCGCCTACACACTCGATGGCTCCGAGCTTGGCGAGATCGTCTACGAGACCTTTTCCGCCGACAAAGCGGTGGTGCATATCCAGGGCGTGTCGATCCACCCCGGTCAGGCGAAGGATCAGCTCGTCAACGCGCTGCATCTGGCGGCGAAGATCATCGATACCTTGCCACACGTGACTCGAACACCCGAAACGACCGATGGCCGCCAGGGGTTTATTCATCTCTATCAGATGAGCGGCAACGCCGCCTCCGTCGATCTGCAATTCATTTTGCGTGACTTCGAGCGGGATGGCCTGCAAGAGCTTGGCGAGGTGCTGACCAAAGTCTGCGACGCTGTGCAGGCGACCGAGCCGCGCGCGCAAATCACCTGCACCATCACGTCGCAATACCGGAATATGCGTTACTGGCTGGAAAACGATATGCGCCCGATCGAGCTGGCCCGCGAGGCCTGCCGGGCGCTCGGCGTCGAGCCATTTTCGACGCCAACCCGCGGCGGCACCGACGGCTCCCGCCTGACCGAAATGGGGCTGCCAACGCCGAATCTCTTCACCGGCATGCAGAACTTCCACGGTCCGCTGGAATGGATCAGCATCCAGGACATGGCCCGCGCCACCGAGCTCTGCATCAATATCGCGAAGCTCTGGGGCAACGAATAGCTCCGAGGAAAAAGATTCTCATTAGAACGATGCCCTGTCAGATTTGACAGGGCATCGTTGTTTGTTGCGCGGCGAATCGTCTTGAGCCAGTCCCAGCGGGACTTTGTTTTTTGCAGCCTGGCACTTCAGTGCCGAGGTCACCGGGGCAACGTTTCTCCCAATTGCTTTCTCATGAATGCGTACAGGGGCATCGTTTATTCCGTACTTGTACGGCTTCTGTCGATGATGGATCGGGCTAGGCTAGGTTCAGTTGCATTATCCCGACCGCTTCCCGATGTTCCTTGCTTCCGATTGGGTCGCAACTTCGGAGCTATGGGTCATATTGCCTTTCGTTTGCATCACTCGATGAAGGAGTCGATCGATCATGACCAGCCAGCGACTGAACGACGTTGTTTCACGGGCGTTTTCGCGGAGAACCGTATTGGGAGCCGCCGGGGCCGGTCTGCTTGCCAGTAAAGGATTCGGTGGTGTTGCGAACGCCTATGCGCAGGCCACGCCGGTGAGCGCCATTCCCATGTCGGGTGAGGAAGTTCCAGAACTCGCCGCGTTCGATGCCGCGATGCTGGGGCTGGTGTCTAAATGGGGATTGCAGGGAGCGCAGCTTTCAGTCGGGTATGAGGGACGGCTGGTGCTCAGCCGGGGCTATGGCTATGCGGACACCGAAGCGGAGGTGACCGTGCAACGCGATAGCCGGTTCCGTATCGCCAGCGTATCGAAGACGATCACCACCGTTGGCATCTTGCGACTGCTGGATGCGCAAAAGCTGGCGCTGACTGACAAAGTCTTTCCGATGCTGAATCTTGAGCCGCCGGCGAACGCCCCGACGGATCCTCGCCTGGCGGAGATCACGGTCGAGGAGTTGCTCGTTCATTCCGGAGGCTGGGACCTCCCGCAATCGGGCGATCCGCAATCGCCGCCGCTGTTCGAGGTGATCAGCAACACGTTCGCGCTGACGGCTCCGCCTAAACCGGAAGACGTTATTCGTTTCATGCTCGGGAATTACCTCGACTTCGACCCGGGGACGCAAAGCATCTACAGCAATTTCGGCTTCAATGTGCTGGGCCGGGTGATCGAGCACCTCTCCGGGCAAACGTATGAGGCGTTCAGTCAGGAACAGGTGCTCGCCCCGGCTGGGGCCATGGCGATGCAGCTCGGCAAAACGAAGCTGGAAGATCGCGCCGAAAAGGAAGTGACCTATTACCAGCCATCCGAGTTTCCCGCCACGGTTCCCTCCGTGTTCCCTGGTGAGCCATTCGCGCCATTGGCGTACGGTGGTTTCTTCCTTGAAACGATGGATGCCCACGGCGGATGGATCTCAGACACCGACGATCTCATCCGCTTTGTGACGGCAATCGACGGGCAGCGGGGAACGGCCCTGCTGCAACCAGCGACCGTTGAGCAGATGCTCACCGCGCCCCGGCCGAAGAACGGGTGGTACAACGGCATGGCGAATACGAAGGAAGCCAACGGGCTCGGCTGGGTCGTGCAGCCAGGGCCGACCGGCGTGACCCAATGGGGGCACACCGGTTCGCTCGGCGGCTCCAATAGCGCCTTTGTGCTGCGCAGTGACAATGGGATGAGCATCGCCTTCGCCACGAACACGCTTCCGTTCGATTTTATCGGCTATTTCGCCGCACTCATTGGCAACTTGACTGACGTTGGATACGCGATCACCTCCTGGCCAACCCACGATCTGTTCGAGGACGCATCGTAGGGTGGGAATCAACGGGATCGGGCCGGATTGTGGAAACGGTGGCGCGCGGCTATTCCCGGGGTTGAAACCCCGGGCTAAGCAAAACGAAGTCCCGCTGGGACTGACCTCGGTGGGAAATATCCGCGATATACCCGGACATTCCCTGATTTAGTCTCGGAGAGACTTCGTCTTGTGAGCCCGGCACATCAGTGCCGGGACCATGACGACCACGCATCCTATATCAACAGAACGCCCGGCGTGAATCACGCCGGGCGTTCGCTCATTCTGGCTGGTTGATGTTGGGCGCTATTGCGGTTTGTTCATCTGGCCGGAGCGAAGGCTGCTTTTCGGTATGCTCGGTGGGATCGACCATCAGGTCGATGAGCATCCAGAACGTGCGGGTGTAGGGAAAGAGCACGATCGGCAACAGAATCGCCAGCGGGATGAAGATGATTTCAAGCGTCACCCAGGAATAATCGGTGTAGATGAAGGCGAGCACGAGGAGCAAGAGCGGGATGAGCCCGACGAAAAAGACGTTCAGCGCGTAGCCGCCGAGGAAGTAGCCTTCCTCCCGGTCGAACCGGTAGTTGCATCGCGGGCAGCGCGGCTTCAATTCGATGAAGTGCTTGAAAATCCCCTTCGATCCGCATTGCGGGCAGCGCCGACCGACAGCCCGCTTCAACAGCGTGCGGAAACGATCTGATCCACTGGCGGGAAGATCGCGATAGCTTTCGGGGGTTCGTTCGGGTTGGTCGGCTGACATGTCGGTGTTGCCCTTACGACGGCGAGGTCGGTGAAGCTTGTGGAGAGAAGTACGCCATCTGAGCGATGGGGCGCAAAACATCCCGCGCCTGCTGATAGTTTATCGCAGAAAAGAGTATCAGCGGGCACATGCGCGACAGATTGATGCGCTCCTTCGCGATCTGCTGACGAGATGCCGAGAAGGTGACAATCCCTGCGCAACAGGCTTTGCCGTGGGTGTGGCAGCGTGCTCAGAATCGATCATTTAGAAACATGCTCCGCGTCGGGATAGTCCGCCCGAAGTGACGGACTGCATTCAAGGGTACAAGATCAACTTGTTGCGCCGGTGAGGTAGGGGGCGAGAATCTGATCGACCATGGTGATGACCGCTTCGACGAGTGAGGCGTCCGGGCGAGGCTCCCAGATCACCGCGAGGCCGACCAGCGCCGCGAAGAGGGTCCAGGTCAGTTGGTCTGAATCGGTCTCGATGATCTCGCCGCGGTCGATCGCCTCGCTGATCAGTTCCGACATTGACGCCCGGAAGCGTTGACCGCTGGCCGCCCAGGCTGCGCCGAGCCGGGGATCGCCGGCAGCCTCGGCGGCCAGCGTCAGCATCTGGCGCTGCGCGCCGCCATCCGCCAGCTCATCCTCGCGTCCGGCGATCGGCAGCATGAAGCGCGCCCGCAACGCCTGCAAGGGCGAGTCGTTCGCTTCGCGCACGGTGGCGAATCTCTCGTTTTGTTGATCAGATGACCAGGTGGCATAGGCGATCAGCAGATCGATCCGGCTGCCGAAGCGGGCGTTCAATGCCTGGCCGGTGCAGCCAAGCTCGCGTGCGACAGCGGCGAGAGTCAGCCCTGACGCGCCATGCTGGTGCAACACCCGCATTGTCGCGTGAAACACGGCTTCGTCGGAAAACTGGCGGGGCCGGCCAGGGGAATGGAGATTCGCGTGGGCTGGCGTGATCATCATCAAAGAGTCCTGTGCGACAAGCAGCGCGTGAAATCGCACTGCGGCAATACCCGGCGTGCGTGCGACCGGGTGGCGCGTATTGTGACCTTTTTCATTGATGAGCGTTTACGACTATGTGTGGACATTGATTGAGAAGGATACGCGTGACGATGATCAAACGGAATCGGGGTGAATCAAGAGGAGGAGCAAAGGATGATGAGCTTGACCTTATCGAGCGCGCCTAACGCGATCCCGAGGCATTCGCTCCGCTCTAAAGCCGCTATTTCAATGCCATCCATCGCTACACCTACCGGCGACTTGGCGACCAGGAGCAAGCGGCGAACGCCACCAGCCAGGTCTTTCTCAAGCCGCTGACAAACCCGGCAATTCAACTCGGCTATGATCAGAGAGTTCGTTCTCAGTCAAATCGAAGGAGAAGCAGATGACGGCTTTGCGCGTCGGGATTCAGATCACGCAGCAGCATGCGACCTATCAGCAGATTCGCGACGCCTGGCAGGCGGTCGATGCGAGCGGGGCGGATACGCTCTGGAACTGGGATCACTTCTATCCGCTCGCGGGCGATCTGGACGGCGCCCACCTCGACAACTGGACCGCGCTCGGAGCGATGGCGGAAGTGACAGAGCGCGTGCAGATCGGCTGCCTGGTGGCGGCGAACAGCTATCGCAATCCCAATCTGTTGGCCGATATGGCGCGAACGCTCGACCACATTTCCGGCGGCCGGTTCATTCTCGGTATCGGCAGCGGTTGGAATCAGCGCGACTACGAGGAATACGGTTTTCCCTTCGGCACCGCCGCGTCGCGGCTTAAGGATTTCGACCGCGATATCCAGATCATTCAGGATCGATTGACGAAGCTGAACCCGGGCCCGGTGCATGGCACGCTGCCAATTCTGATCGGCGGCGGTGGCGAAAAGGTGACGCTTCGCATCGTCGCCCAGCACGCGACGATGTGGAATGGTCAGGGTGAGCCGGAGGTGGTCGGCCGGAAGAACCGGATTCTGGACGAGTGGTGCGAAAAGATCGGCCGCGATCCAAAGGAGATCGAGCGGACAGCGCAGATATCCGGCCCTCAACTCGACCTGGCCGATGAGTACCTGGAGCAGGGCATCACGCACCTGATCTGCGGTGCGAAAGGCCCGGACTACGATCTCTCACCGCTGCGCAAACTGCTCGCCTGGCGCGAACGTCATGGCGGCGAGAGCTGACGGCCCTCATCCCCGGCCCCTCTCCCGCTCCGGGAGAGGGGAGCACATGCTCAGCCCAGGAAGGGCGTCGCATTCCAACCACCCGTCATTCCGAGCGGAGCGAGGAATCCCCGGAGAATCCTCTGGTGGATGCCGATCCGCTCATTGTCCAACAGGTGCTTCGCGCGGGGATTTCTTCGCGGCCTCTCAGAATGACGAAGCCCGGTCATACATCGAGATCGGCGAGGCCACGGGCGGTGGCGGCGTTGATGGCGGCCATGCGTGAGGGGACGTCCAGTTTGGCGAGGATGCGGGCGACGTGGCCCTCGACGGTGCGCACGCTGATGAAGAGCGATTCGGCGATTTCCTTGTCTCGCAGGCCCGTCGCCAGCAGGCGAAGCACCTCCAGCTCGCGCGCGCTCAAGAGTGCCGGCAATGCCGGGTCGGCGACGGGCAGCGCCAGTGCTTCGGCGGCGATCGTTTCAGCGGGGAGGAGCTTGCCTTCGTTTCTCACCTGGAAAAATGGCTCCACCCCCAACCGGGTTTGCAGCATCTCGACAATTCTCCGGTGCTGGCCTGGCGGCGGCACCATCAGCGGCACGCCGAGCGACGCGGTGAGTGCTTCGGCTGCGCCCAACAATCGCGCGCCCAATTCGGAGTTATGCCGGGCCAGCGCCAGTCGTGCCGCCGCGGCCAGCCACTCGGCGAGAATTTCCTGATTGGCGCCCCGGCCCTGATCCAGGATCGCTTTGCATTCGGTGAGCGCGAGCGTCGCCCCGGCGACGTCGCCGACCTCGCAGCGGAGGAATCCGAGCGCATTCAGCAGCACGCTCAAATTGAAAAATGATCCCGATGCCCGTCTGGCCTTAAGCGCGGCATTGAGATAATCGAGGGCGGCGGCGTAGTCGCCCTGGCCGTAGCAGCCGATGCCGAGGAAGTAGTTCGCGCCGCAAACGCCTGTGCCATCGTTCAGTTGAAGGAACAGCTCCAGAGATTGTTCAAGCAATGGCCGGGCAAGCTCGTAGTGCTCTTGATTCGTTTCCACCCCGCCGAGCGCGTAGAGCGCATTGGCCGCCGCAAAATCGTCACCAATCTGATGGGCGAGTGCGAGCGCCGCTTGATAGTGCTCGCGCGCCTCGATGTACCGGCCCTGACGTCGCAGCTTGCGGCCAACAGTGGCGTGCGCTTTGATCAGAATTTCCGGCGAGACGTCACCTTCCAGCGCCAGACCTCGCTCGAACCAGCCGACCGCCTCCTCATGGTGGCTGCGCACTTCCCAGAGCGAATGGATCGCCACCGCCAACCGGAGCATGCCCGATGCGTCGCCGGAGCGTTCGAGCCAGGCCAATGCGGCTCGCACATTGTCATGCTCGATCTCAGCCGGGTGCAGCCACCAGAGATCCTCCGGGGTGTAGTTCCATCCCCCCAGAAAGCTCTCGACGAAGGCCAGACACCAGGCGGCATGGCGGTTGCGCACGTCAGCCTCTTCGCCGCTGGCGTCGAGTTGCTCCTGGGCAAAGGCGCGAATGGTGCCAAGCATCTCGAACCGCTGCTCAAGATCCGCCAGGTCAACGCGCCGCACCAGACTCCCGTCAATGAGTGAGCCGATGACATCAACGACGAAATCCGGCTCTGACGAGTCAGGGTCATTGATTGAAGTCTCTCCGCTGCAAACAGCGTCGGCGGCATCGATGGTGAAACCGCCGGCGAACACGGCAAGACGCCGGAACACCATCTGCTCGTCCGCACTTAGCAGCCCATAGCTCCAGGCGACGGCGTCGCGCATCGTCCGGTGGCGCTGCGGAGCGTCACGCGGGCCGCCGGTCAGCACCGAGAGGCGACGGTCCAGCCGGTCTCGCAGGGCAGCCAGCGGCAGGTGATTGACGCGCGCGGCGGCAAGCTCAATGGCGAGCGGCAGACCATCCAGAAGCCGGCAGATTTCGATGGCTAACGGCGTCGTCGTCGCATCCAACGAGAACGATGGGACGATCGCGCTGGCTCGTTCGGCGAAAAGCTTCACCGCCGGCGCTTCAGCTGCCGCTTCCAGCGAGGCGATCTTTTCGGGCATTTCGAGTGGCGGAACAGGCAGCGCATGCTCTCCGGAAATCCTCAGCAACGAGCGGCTCGTCACGAGAAGCTTGATGCGCGGGCAGGACAGCAGCAATTCGGACAGGTCGGCGGAGGCATCAATGACATGCTCGAAGTTGTCGAGGACGAGCAACGCTTCGGTGTCGCGGAGCGACGCCAGCAGCGCGTTCTGGCCCGAGACGTGACCGAACTCGGTGAATCCCATGGCGAGCAAGATGGCGTTGGGGATCTGCTCGGAGCTTGAAAGACCGGCCAACGAGACGAACCAGACCCCATCGGCGAAATCGTCGGCGAGATCACCGGCGACCTTGAGCGCCAATCGTCGTTTTGCCGATGCCGCCGGGTCCGTTCAACGTCAGGAGCCGAATGCCTGGGCGGCGAAGGAGCTCGCAGGCGGTTGCCGCCTCACGGTCGCGTCCGATCAGCCGGGTCATTGGATGCGGCAGCGCGGGAATCAGCCGCGCCTCGCGCCTGGGGCTGTCGCTGCCTGCTGACGGCCCGGCGATCGGCAGCCGTTGCTCGAGCCACGACTCGAGCGCCGATTGCTCGATACCGACAACTCCATCACGCGTAATTGTGGGGAGGTCGCCGCGCGAAATGGAGCGCCGGATGGCGCGTTCATGCACGCCGATCAGGTCAGCCGCTTCTTGCGTTGTCAGCAACCCGGAGTCGCGAGAGAGCTTCGCCTCCAATTCCGGTGTCTGGTTTGTCATTGGTGCGCTCATCATCGAGACGAAAAGTCCAGATTTCTGCTCCATAGTAGCAAGTTGTCAACTGCTCATCCTTCCCTCCTGTGATCGCTGAGAACCGATTTAAGTACTCGCATCACGTACAAGTACGCTTCGCACGCTCCTTCCCCTGCAATAGAGTCGAATCATGGCCAAGGAAGGCGACAAGGCGCCTGAGCTGAAGGAAATAGCTGTGCCGACTCTGCTCATACGTCATAAGGTGACTGACTTCAACGCGTGGCGCAAAGCGTTTCACGAGGATTCGGGAACTCGAAGCGCCAATGGCTCGCAGCGGGAGTTTTTTTACCGCAACGCGATTGATCCCGATGAAGTCTGGATCCTGCTCGGATTGGGACTTCTACTCGCTCGAATGCGAGAACACCTACGTTAGCTATTTTCCGACCATGGGCTACTGCTACAGCTGGCATAACCCGCATTGCCAGCCATGCGAACCGTATGGGCACAGCATTCCCATCTGCAAGGATGCCGATGATTGCCCGGAGGTCCAGTACTGGGCGGGTAAATGCAACGACAACTTCGACGCCTGCGGTGGCGTCTGCCAGCCGATCTTTTATCCGTAATCCGCAAACGGAGGCGACAAGCAGGGCATCATGCGGAGAGCTGAAATCGAATTCATGACCTGGTGAGGGTGCTGCAACGCGCCCACCCTCAGGGGCTTCGCATGGCGATCATTCCCATTGGTTAGGATGACGAAGCGTTGTAGTACAGGCTCGATGGAGCAGGCACGCGTCCGCTGAGTTGCGTTGGCATTCGATAGCGCGATCGAATAATCGTTCGAAAGGAAAGACAGCGTGGATTTCGCTCGGTTCACTATTTTGCGTCGATTCACCCGCCGGCAGGCGCTGGCGCAAAGCAGCGCAGGGCTCGCCGTGGCCGGGCTTGCGACCGTTGGATTGTCTCAAGGACTCAAGAAGAACGCATTCGCGCAGGAGGCATCACCCATGGCGACACCGGCAGCAGCATTGACGACGCTTACCGGCCTCGCCTTTGCCGATTCGGAATTTGACGGGCAGTTCCTTCGGGCGCTGGATACGATCTTCGTTGGCGGCGCGGACATCGGCGAATGTTTCATGACCGCTCGCCGGATCACGCCGGGCGACAAGGAGAGCTGGCTGGCGGAGTGGAACGCCACCGGCGATAAGGTGTACGCCGCCGCTGAAAAGAGTCTGGCCGCCGGTCAAACCGTCAGCGCGCGCGAGGGCTTTTTGCGAGCCGTCACCTATTACCGCAGCGCCGGCGCGTTCCTCTTTCGCCCGCCCCTCGATCCCCGCTTTGTCGAATCGTACGAGCAGCAGCGGGATGCATTTCAACGCGCTGCCGAACTGAGCGAGTGGACGATCGAAACGGTGCAAATCCCATACGAGAAGACGACCCTGGAGGGGTACTACGCGGTTCCGAATGGCTCCGGCCCCTTCCCGACGGTGGTAATGGTCGACGGATATGACGGCACCAAGGAGGAACTTTTCTTTGCCGGCGGCATCGCGGCATTGCGGCGTGGATATGCGATCTTGCTGGTCGACGGCCCTGGCCAGGGCGGGCCATTGATCGAGCAGGGGCTCTACTTCCGCCCCGACTGGGAAGCGGTCGTAACGCCCCAGATCGACTGGCTGCTGACCCGGCCTGAGGTTGACCCGAAGCGGATCGCGCTCCTGGGCCGCAGCTGGGGCGGATTCCTGGCGCCTCGCGCCGCCACCGCCGAGCACCGGATCGCGGCGTTGATCGCGGACGCCGCCCAGTATGCGCCGGGTCCAGCCGCCAAAAATTTCTTACCGGAGGAATATCGTGACCAGATCGACGAGGCAGGATCGGTGGATGAGCTGAATGCGATGCTGGAGGAAGTGATGAAGCAGAGCAGCTTCCTCGACTTCTCACTCAACCGCGGGATGCTGACGCATGGCGTCGCGACGCCGCTGGCGTACGTGCAGGCGCTGCAACCCTACACGCTGGAAGGCATCGCGGATAAGATCCAGTGTCCAACGCTGCTCTGCTCGGGCGAAAACGACATCCGGGGCGGCGGCTCGAAGCCGCTGTATGATGCCCTTACCGCGCCAAAGGAGTACATCCTCTTTACCAACGCGGAAGGCGCCGGCGAGCATGACGAGGAGGGAGCGGCGGCGCTCTTCTCGCAGCGGGTGTTCGACTGGCTGGCGGTTCAGTTCGAGGCGATTTCATGATCTGACGACGCCTTCCTGCTGAAAATGCAAAACGCACCGCCGCCATGCCAAGGTGGCGGTGCGTTTTTGGCCGTGAAGAAGACGATCCGCGTCGTTTGAGCATGTAGTTTCCACCATGGCTAGACCACCATGGCTAGAATGGAAGCGAACCTGTTCGCTCAGATGAGCGTGACCAACCTGGAGCGCCAACATGACGACGCAATCTCCGGAAAAGCTGATCGCGCAGGCGGCCGCGATCACGCTCGCGCAACCCACCTTTCACCTGTCGATTCAAAACGAGCGGGGGAAGACCACGGTCTTTCCCGGCGTGCAATTGCAGGGCGTCGATGGAGCAGTCCAGCAACCCGATCGATTCCGGGCGAAAGCCAAAGCAAAGGCGGTGTTCGTCACGGTCGAGATCCAGGTCATCGGCATCGCTGGCCGGCTCTGGATGGCGAATCCGATTCAGGGTGCGAAGAACTTCAAGGAACGCGCGGTTGACGCCAAATATCTTCCTCTGACGAGACCTGACAACATCGTTCAGCTCCTTCTCAAAATGCTGGAGGAACCGCGCATCGACCGGACGGAGAAGATCGGAAATCAGGAATCGACGGTTATCGCTGGACGCTTCAATCTGACGCGCCTGAGCGAGGTTGCGCCGGAGCTGACGTCCAGTCCGATCAAAACCGATCAGGCGCTGCCGGCGGAGATCTGGATCGACGCCAATTCGGTCATTCATCGCCTCAAGATATTCGGTCCCATGGTCACGTATGATGACAACAACGTTATCCGCGTCATCGACTTTTCCGAATTCGGCGAGCCCGTCACGATCGACGAGCCGTCGTAGCTGGTGATCAGCGCCCGCGATTCGGGCGCTGATCGATCGTTCCCCTGGTTCGCAGGATGTGGGCCGGGCGCCATGAGCATCACGGATGCATATGGCTTGTTTTTGTGCGGTTGAAAAGGTTGTCGAGTCGACATGCAATGCAGACAGGAATCATGATGGTGACGACCGATGTGTCCGCAATCGAAGGGGATCTCCCTGAGCGTGATGTGAGCAATCTGGTGATCCTCGCGGACACCGACGTCGATCACGTCAACACGAAGCGAGTTCAACTGTACTGCCGGTTGGCGGCGGCAATTCCTGCCTTTCTCATGGTCATCAGTCCAATTCTGGTCGTCTGGGCGCTCCACGCCTATTTCGATATAGAACCGGATTCGATCTGGGTTGTGATTCCGTCGGTACTGGTCATTCTGTTCGGAATCTGGCATTTCATCAAAGGGGAGATGCGACGTCGCAGCTACCATCTGCTTCTCACGGAATCTGGCGTCATCTTTGAATACGGCCGAGTGCGCACGCGCCTCCTGTTCGAGCAGGTTCAGCTCATGGATCGTGAAACGTCGCTGTTCCTGGGAAGATTTCATCTGATCCGGCTTAACCTCTATACGGCCGGGGGCATGGTTGCCCTCTCGCCGGTGCCCGTCGAGGTCGCAGGGACGATCGAGCAAATCCTCTATAGCCAGCATCTGCATGTGAAAGCGGACGTGTGAGATGGAGACCGATTCGCCATCTCATTCAACGCCGCAAGATTTGCGCCGCCCTCGCCGCCTGCATCCACTTGCGATTCTGATGCCGTTTGGCTCCTACTCCAAGCCGAAAGGGTTGGGAGGATTGGCCACCCCAATCTGGATCGGAGTGGCGGTTATCGTCACGATGCTCTTTATCACCAATATCTTTGCCGGCGATATCAGAAGCGCCTTCGAAGATCCCGAAGGCGATCCAACGATCAACCTCACGATCGGTGAACCGGATGCCCCGGAAAGCAGCACCTCCAAGCCCGACAAAAAGCCCTCGCTCATCCCCTCGTTCGAATATCAGATCGGCGTCACGCAGCTCCTGATCGTGGCGCTGCTTCTCTACAAATGGTTGTTCTTCAAATGGTGGGTTGAAGATGGAGCGATCTGGACGCGAGGCGGCGCGATCAATCGCTGGACTCGCCGGGTGTCAATCGACCACATCGTTGCGGTCGATCGGTCAACCAATCTCCTGCAAAAAGCGCTGCGAGTTTCCAGGATCTCGGCCGAGACGACGGCGAACGCCGCACCGTCTTCCGATGTCACCCTTGGCTGTCTGGCCAGGAAGCAGGCTGAGAGTCTCCATCTGTTCCTGAACCAGGATTTGCACGAGCTTGATGACGACCCTGACCGGAGCGAGCTGCAACGGTTGGTCGTCTCCCGGCCGGGCTGGTGGGAGCTGATCGCCGCCGGCGCGTTCTCGCTTCAAGTCACGCGGACGGCGATCATTCTCTTTGTGCTCTACAAGCTGGTGAACTCGCGAACCTCAGGATGGCTTTCCTCAAGCGCCACCCGGCTCGCAGACGATGTCTACACGAAAGATCACATGGTTTTGAACGTGATCGGCACCATCGTCGCGCTGATCTTCATTTTCTGGCTCACCTCGATTCTTGATTTTCTGGCGTCGTTCACCCGCTTCGATCTCAGCCGGCGGGGATCCTGGATTCTGTTGCGAAGCGGGTTTTTCCGTAAATCGGTGCGCTTGATCAGGATCGACGCCATCTATGGTTTTGAGGTGGTCAGCTCTCCGCTGCAACGACGGATTGGCAAGTCGACGTTGCGGATGCGCATGCCGGCTTATGGCTCACCGCCGAACTACAAGCTGGTGCTGCACCCTTCGATCAGCCCTGATGTTCTCGCCTATGTGATGGAGGAACTGGTCGGAATGGATGGCAGCGCCAGTGCCGCGCTGAATGGAGCGGGTGTGCATCCGCTGGTGGAGGCGAGCCGTTCCGCGTTCATGACGCTCTGGCCGATCCGGATCGCCATCGTGAGCCTGGTGGCGCTCGTCGCTGTGTTGGTGGTTGCTCCAGCCTACTGGTGGGGAGCGCTTGCGCTGCTGCTCCTCGCATTTCCGGCCGCGGTCTGGGGCTATTACAAATGGAAGCAAGCCGCCTGGTATGCGAGTGGGGGAGAATGGCTCATCGTGCGGCGCGGCGTCATCAACCGCTGCGCGGTCGTTGCGGCTGTTGACCGCATTCAGTACCTCCGGTGGGCGCAAAGCATCTTCTCCCGCAGCCCGACAGCCTCCTTCGCGCTCGTTCTCTGCGTCGCCACCAGCGGCGAGGCAGGGACAATCAACCGCCTGCTGGCGCTCTTGAGCCGCGCGCTGGCTCCGTCGATGGTGACGCTGAAGAATGTGACGGCCGGCGAGGCAGCGGCGATCGCAACGGCGATTGGCGAAATCCAGGCGCTGCCGCCGGAACTGGCCGCGAAACAGGCTGCCTGAGCCGCCGTTCATCTTATGGTCATTGGTTTCTATCTGGCTGATACATCCAGCATCTGAATGGCGGGATCGCGTTGGAGATCAACATCCAGGGGACATTCAGGGATTTCGCGGCCGCGGTGGGCAGCTTTCTGGTGTCCATTATCGGCAGCATCATCTTTGCCCTGGTGTTGGTCCTGATAAGCCGGTTTATTCGAAGCCGGTTCCGCGCGTTCGCCGAGCGGCGCGGCGTCAGAAACAACCTCCCGTCGCTGGTCGACAACATCGTTCAGGCGGCGCTTGTCGTTCTCATCGGGGTCATCGCCCTCACGACGGTCGGGGTCAAGACAAGCTCGCTCGTGACCTTTTTCAGTCTCTCGACGGCGGCGCTCACGCTTTCGCTTCAGGATGTCTTGAAGAATCTCTTCAGCGGCCTCTATCTCCTCGCGGAGCAACCCTTTTCTCCGGGAGACCGCGTTCGCGTCGGGGCGGAAGATGGGCGGGTCGAGCAAGTCGATTTGCGCATCACTCGATTACGGAACGATCGCCGGGAACTGGTGATGGTGCCGAACTCGACCATGTTCACCCAGGTCGTCGCCGCGCGCTCGACGAGGTCGCGACGGCCACTGACGGTGCAGTTGACCGGGATTCCGCTCAAGCTCCAGGAGGCGGAGCAGGAGGTGGAGGCCGCCCTCGAAGGGATCATTCAGGAGGGCGACGTCCCGGCGATCCGGCTCCTCAGATCGGACGCGAATGGCTGCGATCTCGAAGTGACGGTTCCCCACACGCAGAGCGACACCCAACAGCGCGAAATCTTCATCGCCCTGACCGAGCACTTCCCCGCGTCGGCGCTGCTGGTGATCGTGCGATAGGGGAAATCGTCATTTCCTGCGGTTGAAACAAGGGGCAGTGAGAGTGTTTCGTCGTGCGCCGGGCTTCAGCCCGGCACTCACAAGCCGAGGTCTCTACGAGACTAAGCTTGGAAACGCCGAGATATATCGACCTTTTCTTCCTCCAGTGCTGAATTCGTGCTCCCCTCTCCTGAAGCGGGAGAGGGGCGGGGGTGAGGGCCGTCGGGCTCAGTCCCAACGGGACTTTGTTTTGCTTAGCCCGGCACTTCAGTGCCGGGCTAATAACCCCGATTCGCGCTATTTCGTTCCCTCGTCGTCCGGTTTCGGCGATGGACTGTCCTGCTGGGCCTCGCGATTGACGGGCGTCGATTCAGGCTGAACGGGCTCGTCTGATTCGCGTGCAGCAGATTGGGTCGCTGATCGCTTTTCCAGTGCCATGCGGTACATCGATTGGACCTCGTCTGCTGACATTTCATCAAGAAGGTCATGGAGTTGTTTGCGCGTTTCTTCCGAGGTGGGCGAAGCGCTGAAAGATTCCGTAGCGACAGGCGTCGGTTCGGGTTGCATCTGAACCGGCGTGGAAATGGGAGCGGGGACGTTGGTGACCGGCGGGGCTGTTCCAGCGACTGCCAATGGCGGCATCGCGCCTCCCGCTGCGGCGAGTGTGCCGGAGCCACCTTGGTGGAAGATCATGAGCAAGACGAATGCAACGGCGGCCAGCAGCAGCACGATCCCGGCCCAGCCGAGAGATATCTGGCTCGACCCGAGCAGAATGACGCAAAAAACGCCGATAATGCCGATGGCGACCCCTTTGCGATGTTGATGGGTCCAGACGCCGGCTCGCTGCAGCCATGGGAATTTCATAGACAGATCGCGCCAGATCGCTTTCGGTGAAAGATCATGTCGTCTCACCCATCCGCCGGGACGGGCGATCACGGCCACGATCGCGATGATGAGCCCGATGAGTCCAAGCACCCTGGCGCCGAGGCGGAGATAGCGGTTGATGGTGTCGAAATAGGCCGCAGCCGCGTCAGGAGTCATCTTGACCGGATCGATGACCCGGAGATACTGCCAGCGGCCCGTGGCGATGAGGAGCAGGAAGATGGTCATCGACGCCAGCAGGGTGATGCCGATCCACATGCCAGCCCGCCATCGATCGGTGGCCAGTAGCAAATATGCGATGCAGGCGATGAGGGCGACAATCGGGAAGACATATGCCAGTTTGTTCACCGTCTCAACGATGCTTTGAATGTTTGCGAGGTCTTTCGATTGAAAGATGACGAAGGTCGTATCGATTTGATCGGTCGGAATACGATTGACGATGTCGACGCCGCGCGCGCTCAACTGGGCGATAACTTGATCCACGAGCGGGCGGAGATTCAGAGCGATTTCACCGTTCTTGGACGTGACCACGTCCGAATTGGTTCCGGTCAGGACCGCTTCGACCACGGTATGCGCAGCCCGTTGGACCTCAGTCCAGAGTTGTTCAAATTGCGGTGATGAAACGATTGCCAGCACGGTTGATTCGATATATTGACTTACGACTGAGGAGAGCGGGGCGGCGAGAAATCGCGTTCGGTCACCCGTCAGCTCTGTGTCGATGAGCTCATCGAGTCGCGTCGATAATCGAAGTGAAATTCTGGTGGCGAGATCTTGCTGAATGGCCGGGTCCGAGGCTAACGGGGCGACTGTCCGCACGTAGCGGTCGGTGTCGTTGATCTGGTTATTTGTCCAGATCGCCGTGACCGATAGCATCGCGGAAAGCCCGAAAATCACCAGAAGCACCACCGACACGATGCGCTTCCAGAGCGGAGGCGCGTCCCGGTGTTGAGCGGTTGTTGCGGTTGGTGTGAGCGCAGCCATACAGGTCCTTCTCGCTAAAGCTTGTGCGTTGCGAACGGCGTGAGTGCGAGCCGCCGCAACGCTCCACGACGCTGTGCTATTCCTTGGAATCTTGCGCAATGCCGGTCATCATAGCATTCGCTATACCGCACATTGTGAGGTCCTCCACCCGGATAAGCTCAGTATTGTTGCATCCAGACTTGCAAATCTTTCAGTGGCTGTTGGGAAACGGGCAAGTACCCGTGTTCCGGATTGTCGAGCGCGGCGATCAACGTAATGACGATGGAAAATGACAGCGCCAATAGCACCATCGCCCAGGATCGCTTCGATGCGGCAATCGCCGTTTGATACCCCACCGCGATCATGCCGAGAATCACCAGCGAATAGAGCACAACCCAGATGCCGGTTGGTATGCGCGCTTGCACCGCCACCGCGATCCGGGTGGCCTGGACATTGGCCATCTCCGTCAGCGATTCGGAATACATTGCAGAGATGTCCGAGTTGTCGCCGCCCTGCACTTTGGCCACGGCCATGCCCCAGAGTTGCGCCTGGATCGCTTGCGCTTGTCCAATTAATTCGGGGAGCCTGTCGAAATTGTCTTTGTTACTCGCCTCGAGAATGATGCCGACATACTGTTGGTATAAACCCCGCGCCGTGTCGCGGTCCGGCTCGGGAAGAAATGAAGCTTCTGTGTAAGACGTGCGAATGGCCCCTGCTTCTTCCCGTACCAGCGCCTTCCGGTTGTCATAGCGATCCGACACAATCGCAAAGGTGAATGCCAGGATGAACGCCAACAAGGCCAGCACGGTGCCGGCGATGGCGGATACAGGCGATTCCTTTTCATCCTCGGTTCTGCGATGGGCGGTCTTCCCCAGCATGTACCCCACTTCGATCGCTGCCACGACCAGAAGCGTGGTTGCGACAAAGACGAACCAGATTGGAAAGTTGTCGATGGACATACATTTCCCCCAGCGTTCGCGAACGCGAACGAAGAGCGTCTCCCAGGAAAAACCAACGTACGCTTGCTGAAAACCACTTCACTCGAACCCCAGGCGCATCAATCAGCGTTCACCCATTCCATTGGCGACGCTTCCTGGCGGCTCGCAAAACTCCTGAGCGTATGGTGAGAGATCGCAGGGCGTAGTTTCGACCGACTTTGGGTGTATTTCGCAGCGAATCGTATCCCGAGAACGGCATCGCAGCGGAACCGGAATAGTGCGCTCCGCATTGAGATCGAGGTCCTGCTCTGACCCCCACATCGGGCGATTGACGGGCGCAAAACACTTTGTTATAAAAATGGACAAAGTCGACATGCAAACGGTCCAGATATGAGTTTGCAGCCATTGGAGGCGAGACCCATTCCTACCTGGAGCAGGGCTACGGCTGATTCACGACGCCAGATCATTGCGCTCCTGCTCGATCGGGGGGCGCTTTCCCGCGCCGATCTCGCTCGCCTCACGCATCTGAACAAACCAACCATCTCAAATCTGATTGCCCGGCTGATCGACGAAGGCATCGTTCACGAAATCGGTTCCGGCACATCGACCGGCGGCCGCAAGCCCATCCTCCTGTCGATTCAGGAAACGAGCAGATTGGCAATCGGCATTGAGATCGATGCGGCCGCGTGCCGGCTACTGCTGGTCACCCTGCATGGCGAGCATCTCGCGAAGCTCACTATGCCGCTGGCGACCTCATCAATCGATGCAGTGGTCGATGCGATCGCTTCCGGTATCGACCAGCTCTTCATTGACCAGGATCGCGATGCGCTGCTTGGCTGCGGTGTCGCCGTTCCGGGGTTGGTCGATCGCATCAACGACACCGTCGATAGCCCGATGCGTCTTGGCTGGAGCAATGTTCCGCTCCGCTCGTTGCTTGTGGCGCGGCTCAATGTTCCGGTTCTGGTGACGGACCGCGGCAAAGCCGCCGGACTCGGCGAAATGTGGGTGCTCGGAAAGGAGCAGGCGCATGATTTGATCTACCTCTACCTTGGAAACGGCGTCGCCGGGGCCGTCGTGCTTGGGCGCGAGCTTCACTGGGGTGTCAGCAATATCGCCGGTGAAATCGGCCACATGACGGTCGATCCCGACGGACCGGTCTGCTCGTGTGGAAACCGTGGCTGTCTCGAATCGCTTGTTTCCACCTCAGCCATTCTTGAACGCGCTCAACAATCACACATCGCACATCCTGGCCGTTCTTTCGCTCATTCCATCGCCGCGATCGGCGCGGCAGCTGCCCGGGGTGATCCGCTTGCGGGCGAGATTGTCGAGGCCACCGCAAAGTGGATTGGCATCGCGCTCGCGAATCTCATCAATACGCTCAATCCAGCCACCGTCGTGCTGGGCGGTCCCACGGCGGAATGGGGGGAGGTGCTGATCGACGCGATCAACCGCGAAATCGATGCGCGGGCGCTGCCGCTTTCCCGGCAGGCGGCGGTGATTGTGACCGGAAAAGCCGGCGATCTGGCCACGCCGCTCGGCGCGGCGGCGCTGGTGCTGCAACAGGCCGCCGAACTCATTGCTCATCCCCGGAAAGCCAGAGCATTCATGCGAACTTTGGCCTGACCGGGCTCCGATTCAAGAAATCCACCGCATGGGCGGTTGGACGAATCTACGCACATGAGGAGCAAAACGATCATGCGCAATCAACCCAGCGAGCAGGACCTTCCTGGCGAGAGCAACAGCAGATCCGCATCGTTTTCACCGGTTTCCCGCCGGTCGTTCCTGGCGGGAGTCGCCGCCATTGGCGCAGCCGGACTTGCCGGCGGGTCGAGCGTCGCCGCCTCTCCTGCCCGACGGGCAGGCAGTTCATTTTCATCCGCGCTGCAAGACCAGGCGGCTCCCACCGGGCAGATCATTCTCGCCCGGACGATGAGCGAGCTGACGACGCTTCACCCGCAGCTCGAGCGCTTCACCAGCGCGCTCGCGATTTCCTACCACGTCAACGAAGGACTGGTGAAGTTCGCTCCGACCTTCGAGCTGGTGCCGGGTTTGGCGTCGGAATGGACGGTCAGCGACGATCAGCTCACACTCACCTTCAAGCTGCGTGACGGCGTCACCTGGCACGATGGGCAACCCTTCACCTCGGCAGATGTCAAATTCACCATCGATACGGCTGGCAGCGAAGCAAGCCAGTCTCCCGCGCAGGAAACCGTCCGGAAATACATCGCCTCAGTGGAAACGCCGGATGACACGACCGTGGTGATCACCCTCACCCAGCCCTACAGCCCGATGTTGACGGTGCTGGCTGAGCAGCTGACCGTGCTCCCGCAGCATCTGCTTTCCGCGAATCCTTATGACGAAGACGTTCGGCGAGAAACCTGTCGGCACCGGTCCCTACAAGGTGACTGACCGCCAGACCAGCTTCATCACGCTCGAAGCGAACACCGATTATTGGGGTGATCTTCCATTCACGCAGAAGATCATCCTGCGCGATTCGCCCGAGGCGGCGGCGCAGCAGGCAGGCTTGCTTTCGGGCGAGCTCGATGTCATTCCCTACAACCCGACGACCATGTCAGGTCTCGAATCGCAGGGGTTCGTCGCCACCAAGGGACTGGCCGGCAGCGTGCATGGCATCAATATCGACCTGATGACGCCGCTGCTGCAGGATGTCAACGTCCGCAAGGCGCTCCAGCTCTCGCTCGACCGGGAGCGGATTCTTTCCGTGCTCTACGCCGGCGGCGTGCTGGCGAACACCGCCGTTTCTCCTGCATACGGCGTCTACCACAATGACGCGCTGCCGCAGGTGACGCGCGACGTCGACGCGGCGAACAAGCTGCTCGATGACGCCGGTTGGGTGAAGAACGGCGATAGCCGCGAAAAAGACGGGCAGCAGCTGAAGTTCAAGTACCAGGCGTGGGCGGCGCAGAACTGGCAGGATCTGGCGGCGATCGCCCAGGCAAGCTGGAAGGAAATCGGCGTCGATGTCGAGATCGTCACCGTTGAGCTGGCGAATCTCGCCGACACGATGTCGGGGCGCTTCGAGCTGGCGACGGTCGGCTGGCCGCTGACGTCAGACGCGATCGTCGGGCTGACGCAGCTTTTCCAGACGACGGATCTGACATTGGCCGATGGCGGCACGCGCAACGTCTTCCATTATTCGAGCCCGACGGTCGACGATCTTCTGAATCAGGCATATGCCACGACCGATGTGGATGCCCGGGCCGATGTTTCGAAGAAGATTCAGGAGCAGGTCTACAACGATCTGCCGCTGATCCCCTTCGCCCATCCTGCTTATCAGCTCATATCGCAGGCGAAGATCACGCTCGATGAAACGGGAACCGGCGCGCTTTCGTCCGTCGGCCCCGGCTTCTTCATGAATCGCTGGAAGGTGAACGAGGGGTAGGGGAAACTTCTCGATCTCCCCTACGACATGGTGGTGATTGGAGCCGGGGGTGAGGGCCGTCACCTCCGTCAACCATCAAAAAGGTCAACGCCGTGAATCACTATCTGGCAAAACGGGCGGTGATGCTGTTGCCGCAACTGATGATCCTCTTCATCGTTTCGTTCGGGTTGATTCACCTCACCCCGGGAGCGACGGGTGGAGTCGATCTCAACTCGCTCGGCGGGGAGAACATCGCCCAGATGCGCGAGCGGCTCGGGCTTGACCGGCCGTTGCCGGCGCAGTTCGCCGACTGGCTCTGGCACGCCGTCCGCCTTGATTTCGGCGATTCGTTCATCGATGGCAAGCCGGTCCGGGAGAAAATCCTGGACCGGCTCCCCGCGACGATGCTGCTGACCGGTTCGGCGTTGCTCCTCTCGTTGGCGCTGGCGATTCCGCTCGGGGTGATTTCCAGTCTGAAGCGGAACTCGCCGGTCGATTACGGGTTGACGGTGTTCGCTTTTCTCGGTGTCTCGATTCCCGGATTCTGGGCTGCGATCGTCGTCATCATCATCTTTGGCGTCCAGCTCGGTTGGTTGCCGGTGCAGGGGATGGAAACGGTCGGGCGCCCGGTCGATTCGCGGGCGCTCGACATCCTGCGACATCTCATCCTACCGGCGGCGGTGCTGGGATTGGAGGGCACGGCGGCGCTCACCCGCCTCGTCCGGTCGAGCATGACCGACGTGTTGGTCGAGGATTACGTCCGCACCGCCCGCGCGAAGGGGTTGAGCGAGCAGGCGGTGCTCATGCGCCACGCGCTCAAGAATGCGCTGCTGCCGATGGTGACGCTCGTCGGGTTGCGCTTGCCGACGCTGATCGGCGGCGCGGTCATTATCGAAACGATTTTTGCCTGGCCCGGCATCGGGCGGCTCGGCTGGGAGGCCGTGCTGCAACGCGATTACCCGGTGGTGATGGGGCTCGTCGTTTTTACCGGAGTGCTGACGATTCTCGGCAACATGCTGGCTGATATCGCCTACGCCGCGGTCGATCCGCGCATCAAGCTCGACGCGTGAAGAGTAAAGGGAACCAGGTGGCGACTCTCGCGACATTCGACAAACCGGCTCCGCTGGCCGAGCACGCGCCCCGGGTGCGGCGCTGGCGCCTGCAGCGCTTCATCCGCAACCGGCTCAGCCTGATCGGTCTGGTCATGCTGCTGATCCTCGTTTTCGGCGCGCTGGCCGGCCCGGCGATCGCGCGGAGCTGGCTCGGGCTGGAGCCGAACACGCTCAGCTGCATGAGCCTTGAAAAACCGAGCGGCGCGCACCCGCTCGGCTGTGATCCACTGGGACGCGACATCCTTGCCAGGTTACTGGCAGGCGGGCGCATTTCGCTTTCGGTCGGCGTGCTGGTCGCGGTCTGCACGACGGTGCTCGGGCTTGTCGTCGGGCTCACCTCGGGGTTTTTCGGCGGCATCGTCGATTCCGTTTTGATGCGCTTCACCGATACGTTGCTGGCGATGCCGACCTTTTTCATCGTGCTGGCGGCGGCGGCGTTTCTGGGGCCGAGTCTCTTCAACACCATCATCATCATTGGCCTGACGCAATGGATGGTGTCGGCTCGCCTGATCCGAAGCGAGTGCCTGGCGATCCGGGAACGGGAGTTCATCATCGCCGCCCGTGTTTCCGGGCAAACGAATGTCGGGATCATGCGGCACATCATGCTGAATGTGATGTCCATCGTGATCGTGGTCGCCACGCTCGCCGTCGCGACCGGTATTTTGACCGAATCAGCCCTCAGCTATTTGGGATTGGGTATTCAGCCGCCGCAGGCGAGTTGGGGTTCGATGCTGGGCGGCGCGCAGGGCTACATCTTTACCGCCCCGATGCAGGGCGTCTATCCAGGCGTGCTGATTGTGCTGACCGTGCTCGCCGTCAATTTCGTGGGCGAAGGTTTGCGTGAAGCGCTCGATCCGCGATTGGCGGGCCGGTAGCGCGCTTGAAAACGATTCGATACAGGATGGAGAAACGTGACCATGCAACGGGATCAAGTGTTGACGAGCCGCCTCGCGATTGATGGTGGCGAACCGGTGCGGACAGCTCCATTTCCGAGCTGGCCGGTCTTTGACGAGCGCGAAGAGCGCCTTTTGCTTGAAGTGCTCCATTCCGGAAAATGGGGGGAGATCACCGGCGACAAGGTGACGACCTTCGCCGCGCGCTTCGCCGAGTACCAGGGAGCCAAGTACGGCATCTGCGTGCCAAACGGCACGATGGCGATTCAGCTCGGGCTGAAAGCGCTCGGCGTGGGACCGGGCGACGAGGTGATCACCACGCCCTACACCTTTGTGGCGACGGCCAGCGCCGCGCTGTTGCTCGGCGCGAAACCGGTGTTCGTCGATGTGCGGCCCGACACCTGCAATCTCGATCCCGAACGGCTTGAGGCGGCGATCACGCCGAAAACCAAGGTGATCATCCCGGTGCATATCGGCGGGCCAGCCCGCCGATCTGGACGAAGTCATGCGCGTGGCGAAAAAGCATGGGCTGCGCGTGCTGGAAGATGCCTGCCAGGCCTGGGGCGCGGAATGGAGCGGCACACGCGTCGGCGCGATCGGAGACCTCGGCTGCTTTAGTTTCCAGGCGGGCAAAAACATCAACGCCGGGGAAGGGGGCATCGTGGTGACGAACGACCCGGAGCTGGCCGAGCTCTGCTGGTCGTTGCACAACGTGGGCCGGGTGCGTGGCGGCGAGTGGTACCAGCACGAAATTCTGGGCTGGAACTTCCGGATGACCGAGTGGCAGGGCGCGGTGCTGCTGGCGCAGCTCGACCGTTTGCCGGAGCAGGAGCCGATCCGGGAGCGCTCCGCCCGCTATCTTGACCGGGCGCTGGAGACGATCGACGGCGTCAGCCCGATCGCGGTTGATGCCCGCGTGACGCGTCATGCCCACCACCTCTATCCCGTCAGGTACGAAGCGGCCGCGTTTGGCGGCAAGCCAAGAGACGAATTTCTCCAGGCAATCCAGGCTGAAGGCATCACCTGCGTCAGCCCTGGATATGTGCCATTGACCTCCTCGCCGGCGATTCATCGCGCCATCGCCGAGCAATTTGGCCGCGAGAGTCTGGCCCAGCTCGACACCTGCCCGATCGCCGACGAGGTTTCCCGCGACGTCTTCTGGCTGACCCAGGTCGCGCTGCTCGGCAGCGAAGAAACGCTTGACGACATCGTCACTTCGATTCGCAAAATTCAGACGGCGTGGAATTGAGCATGAGCGACACGGCGAAAACGACCGTCGACGGCATCTTTCTCGGCACGGCGAGAAAAATCATCACTCCCGAACCAGGCGGCGAGCTTTCGGGATTCATCGCCCGCGTCGAGCCGATGGCAGGCGTTCACGATGAGCTTCAGGCCAACGCGATGATCTGGGCGGAAGATGCCGCGCTGACGAACGTGGCGGGGTTGGTGACGCTCGATGTCGTCGAGCTCGACGCCGACTCCATCGCCAAAATCCGGGCGCGGATCGAAGTGTTGACCGGAATTTCCGGCGAACGAATCGGCGTGACCTGCACCCACACGCATGGCGGACCCGCCACCATGCCCGGTCGCCGCCTCGGGAACGCCGACGTCGAGTATCTCGACCGGCTGTGCCAGCTCGCGGCGGAAACGGTGGCGGAAGCCGCGAATGCCATTGCGCCCACGATCGTCAGCTGGGGAGTCGGCAACGAACCGACCGTCGGCAAAAACCGTCGCGTTCCGGGAGGCATCATCGATCCGGATGTGGCCGTGATCCGGTTCCAAAAAGCAGATGGAACCGTGGCCGGATTGCTGGTGAGCTATGGCTGCCACCCGGTGACACTCGGCCCGAACAATGTTCTGGCAACGGCGGATTATCCCGGCTACGTGCGCCGGACGATGGAAGCCGTCTATCCCGGCGCGGCGGTGCAATTTGCCACGGGTTGTTGTGGGCAGGTCAACAATGGGCACACCTCGCGCGATAGGGAAAAGGGCCGGGGCATGTCCTGGCGCACCTTCGGCGAAGCGGAGCGAATTGGCCGGGCGGTCGCCGGGGCGGCGATCCAGACCGCCGAGCAATCGGCCCGGCTGGAGGCGGCGATGCCGGTGATGGACGTTCCGGTGGTTCCCCTGTCGATCCGAACCGCGCGCCGGATGATTCCACTGCCGTTCCTGCCGCCGCCATCTCCCGAAGAGGTGCAACTCCTGCGCGAAGGATGGCAGTCCCAGCTTCAGGAGGTTCAGCAGCGAGAATCCCGGCCCGGCGAGATCGACCAGCTTCAGGTCTTTATCGACTGGGCCGACGACCTGCTTTCCAAACCACAGGATGCATCGATCGACGCCGAAGTGATGACGATCGCGCTCGGCGATATCGCGCTCGTGCTGCTGCCGGGGGAATCGTTCGTCGAGTTTGGACTGGAGATCAAGCAGCGCGGTGCATTGCCCCGGATCATGACCCTGGCCTATGCGAATGGACGTCCCGGTTATATCCCGCACCGCTCGGCCTACCCCGCAGGCGGGTATGAGGTCGAGGAGGCGTATCGCTATTACGGCTATCCCGCCTGCTTCGCGCCCGAGGCGGGCGAATTGATCGTCGAAACGGCGTTGGAGCTGCTGGCGTCGATATCGCCAGAGTTGACCCGGCACTGAAGTGCCGGGCTAAGCAAAACAACGTCCCGCTGGGACTACGACGAGTCCCGATGTATCGGGCAAGTTTCTCACCGAGGTCAGTCCCGGAGGGACTTCGTTTTTGTTAGCCCGGGGTTTCAACCCCGGGAAATGGGGCGGGACAACCGATTCACAACCCGCTCTATCCCAGGGGTTCAACCCGGGAGATGGATCGAAGCAATCGTTCTGTAAGGCATCGGGAGCATCATGACACTGGAATCGTCAACACCAGGTTCGGAGCGTTCATTTGAGGTGGACCGGCTTGCGGTTCGAGTCTTTCCGGATCGGGCATCGCTTGGCGTGGCTGCCGCGAGTGACGTCGCAACGGTGATGGCGGAGACAATTGCCGCGCAAGGGCGCGTCCGGATTGCCTTCGCCGCCGCGCCGTCGCAAAACGAGTTTCTGGCGACGCTCGCTGCGAATCCGGAGATCGAATGGCAGCGGGTCACCGCCTTTCAGCTCGATGACTATGTCGGTCTTCCGGCCGATGCCCCGCAGACTTTCGGCTCCTTCTTGCGATCGCACCTGTTCGATGCCGTGCAGCCGGGAACGGTGCATCTGATCGGCTCAACGGAATCAGTGGATGAGGCGACCGCGCGTTGCCGGGCATATGGCGCGCTGATCGATCAAGAGCCGCTGGACATCGTCTGTCTTGGCATCGGCGAGAACGGGCATCTGGCGTTCAACGACCCGCCCGTGGCTGATTTCAATGATCCCGAGCGGGTCAAAGTGGTGGAGCTCGATCAACCCTGCCGCCAGCAGCAGGTCAACGACGGCTGTTTCGACACTTTTGCCCAGGTGCCGACCCATGCAATCACGCTGACGATTCCCACCCTGCTCAGCGGCAAGCGATTGGTGTGCATCGTGCCAGGACCGGCAAAGCGCCAGGCGGTGGCGGATACATTGCAGGGGACAGTTTCAACCGCCTGTCCCGCGTCGATTCTGCGGACCCACCCCGCCTGCACGCTCTATCTCGATGCCGATAGCTATGGGGAGGGGTAGCCTTCGGGGCCGGCATGTGGACACCGGCGAGCCACTTTCGGTGCGATTCGACGGGGGCACGATCGTCTCGGTTGAGACGGCCGTCGAAGACGGCAGTGCGCTTCCCTGGATCGCACCGGGGTTGGTCGATCTTCAGGTCAATGGTTTCGCCGGTATCGATCTGAATGGTCCGAATCCGAGTCTTGAGGAGGTCGCCCGTCTGACACGCGCCCTGCTGCGTGTCGGGGTGACGAGCTATCTGCCAACGGTCGTCACCGGAATGCCGGAGGAGATCGAGGCGCGTCTGACCGCAGTTTCGGCCTCAATTCGGGAGGATAGGTTGACGGCGGCCTGCGTCGCCGGAATCCACCTCGAAGGACCGTTCATCTCACGGGAAGATGGGGCAAGAGGAGCGCACCCACTGTCGGCGGTGCGCCCGCCCGATTGGTCGCTTTTCGAGCGTTGGCAGGCGGCGGCGGAGGGGCGGATCAAGATCGTGACGCTCTCGCCGGAATGGTCCGACGCACCGGCGTTCATCGCGCGCTGCCGCGAATCCGGCGTGATTCCGGCGATCGGGCATACCGCAGCGACGCCGGACCAGATTCGCGAGGCGGTTGCGGCGGGCGCAATGCTTTCGACCCATTTCGGAAATGGCGCCCATCCCGTGCTGCCCCGGCATCCCAATTATCTCTGGGAGCAGTTGGCCGCTGACGAGCTCTGGGCCTCGGTGATCGCTGATGGGTTTCATCTGCCCGATGCGGTGCTCAAAACCGTAATGCGGATGAAAGGATCGAAGGCGATGCTCGTCAGCGATAGCGTCGCGCTCGCCGGAATGCCGCCGGGCGAGTACGAGAGCGCGATCGGCTCACGCGTGGTGCTGACACCGGAAGGGCGACTCCATCTTGCCGCCGATCCACGACTGCTGGCTGGTTCGGCGCAACCATTGATCGCCGGAATCGCGCATCTCGTTCGTTCCGGACTGGCCACGCTCGGTGAAGCCTGGGCGATGGCTTCCACAAGACCGTCGACGCTTCTCAAGTGTCCGGGAGCAGCCGGTTTGCAAATGGGCGAAACCGCTGATCTGGTGTTGTTCCACTGGAATGAGGATGGGATCGATATCGAGCAGGTGGTGAAGGCAGGCCAAACGGTCGTCGGAGGAAGCGGACGATGAACGACGAGCGATTCTCCAACCGTCTGGTTCGCGTAGGCATCATCGGGTTCGGGCACATTGGCCGCACGCATCTGGAGGCGCTGAGCGCATTTCCTGATGCGACCGTGGTGGCGGTTTCGCGGCGGGAGCCGGTTTCGAACGACCTCGGCATTGCCTGGCATGCCGATTTTCGCGAGCTGGTGCGGCGGGATGATATCGATCTGGTCGCGATCTGCACGCCCAGCGGTCACCACGCCGAACAGGCGCTGGCCGCGCTCGACGCTGGCAAAGGGGTCGTGATCGAGAAGCCGATCGCGTTGACGCTCGAAGATGGCGAGCGCGTCGTGCGCACTGCCCGCGATCGGAAGCTCTTTCTGTCGGTGATTTCGCAGCGGCGGACCGAAGACGCGGTTCGGTCGCTCTACAGCGCGTTGGCGGAAGGACGGCTCGGTCAACCGGTGCTGGGTGAGGCGCTGGTTCGCTGGTCGCGCGATCAGCGCTATTACGACTCGGCGGACTGGCGCGGAACCCGGGCGATGGATGGCGGGGTGCTGATGAACCAGGCGATCCATGCGATCGATCTGCTCTGCTGGCTGCTGGGACCGGTGGAGTCGGTTTCAGGCGCAACCGCGACGCTGGTGCGGCAAATCGAAGCTGAGGACACCGCCTGCGCATCGCTGCGATTCGCCAGTGGCGCGCTCGGGGCGATTACGGCGACGACCGCCATCGCCCCCGGTTTACCCGCCGAGATCAATCTCTTTTGCGAGCGTGGACTGGTGTCGCTTCACGACGCCAATGTCGCGCGCTGGGAAGTTCCGGGGAGTCCCGCGCCGGTGCTCGACAATCTGCCGGGAAGCGGCAGCACCGACCCGGCGGCGATCGGCAGCATGGGACACCGCCGTCAGTGGCGGGACATTCTCGACGCTTTCAAAGAACAGCGCGATCCCCTGGTTACCGGCGAGGATGGGCTGGCGACGCTGGCGACGATTCTGGCCATTGAGGAATCAAGTAGAACGGGGCGCGCGGTGCGTCCTGGTTTCGTGCAATCTGCAAAGAGCGGAGCGTAAAGATGACGATCCGATTCGGATTGGCTGGACTCCAGCATCCGCATCTCGAATATCTCTTAAAGGAAATTGCCGGGCGCCCGGACGACGTGCGCATCGTGGCGCTGGCTGAAGACGATCCCGCGATTCGCGAATCATTCGCCGGCCGGCTCGGCGTGAAAGCCTACGCCGATTACCGGGAAATGCTGGCGATCGAAGAGCTTGACGCGGTTGGCGTCATTTCGATCAATGGCGTGCGGGGCAGGGTGGTCGCCGATTGTCTCGACGCCGGGCTGCACACCATCGCCGACAAACCGCTCTGCACGACGCTGGCCGATCTCGATCTGGTTGAATCGGCCTGGCGGCGTAGCGGCAAGAAACTTTCCATGTTGCTCGACAAGCGCTTTTACGCGCCGACATTGGCGGCGCGCGAATTGCTTGCGAAGGGCGAACTCGGCGAGCTGGTGCTCGCCTGGGCATCGGGGCCGCACCGGCTCGCGGCGATCGACGCGGCCCGCCTGGATGTTTCGTCAGGAGACCTACGGCGGCATTCTCAACGATCTCTGCATTCATGACGTCGATCTGCTGCTCTGGCTCAGCGGCGCGAAGTCGGGCAGCGTTCAGGGATTCGCGGGCAACCGGGCGCACCCCGATCTGCCCGAATTCCAGGATTACGGCCAGATCCATCTGCGCACGGAAAGCGGGCTGCTGGCAACATCGGAAGCGCACTGGCTGAGCCCCGAGGCCGCGCCCTATCACGGCGACTACCGGATGGTGCTGACCGGAACCGAAGGAACCGCCGAGCTGCGCTGGGCGTTCGATGAGCTGCTGGTGGCGACCAACACGCAGCCGCCCGAACTCAGAAAACTGCCAGATGCCGGGTCGGTCGCCGGTGATTTCTTCGACGCGATCCTGACCGGAGGGGAAGCGACCGTTCGCGCGGATGAGCTGCTAACCGCCACAAAGGTGGCGCTGCTCGCCCAGTCGACGGTCAACAGCGGTGAATGGCAGGCATGGGAGGCAATTCGCTGAGACGTTCGTTAAACCCCGCTGAACGACCCGAAGCCGCCATCCACCGGGATGACCACACCGTTGACGAAGCTGGCGGCGGGGCTGCAGAGCCAGACAACGGTTCCGGCCAGCTCGGCGGCAAGTCCGAACCGGCCGGCCGGGGTGTGGGCAACGACCTGCTGTCCGCGCTCCGTCAATTCCCCAGATTCGTCGATCAGCAACGCCCGGTTTTGCTCGCCGATGAAGAATCCGGGAGCGATCGCATTGACCCGCAGCCCGTCGCCGTGAGATCGGGCCAATTCCGTCGCCAGCCAACGCGTGAAGTTATCGACGGCCGCCTTCGCCGCCGAATAACCGGCCACTCGGGTGATTGGGCGTGCAGCGGTCATCGACGAGATGTTGACGATCGAGCCACGTCCGGATGCGGCCATCACTGCGCCGAACACCTGGCTGGGCAGAATGGTGCCGAGCAGATTGAGATCGACCACCTCGTGAAACGCCTCGATGGGGAGATCGAAGAACGACGCTCCCGGCGCAAGCGTCGCGCCCGGAATGTTCCCGCCAGCCGCATTGACCAGAATGTCGATGCGTCCCCATTGCGCGAGCATTGCATCGCGAACCGATTCGAGCTGAAACTCGTCATGGACATCTGCAGGCAGTCCGATCGCCTCAGCACCGGTGGCTGCAATCTCCGCCGCGGCATCTTCAACACGCTGTTGCCGTCTTCCGACGAGGGCGACGCGAGCGCCCGCCTGGGCGAGACCATGCGCCATCGCGCTTCCGAGCGCGCCTCCGCCACCTGTGACGACGGCCACCTGTTCGTCCAGACTGAACTGTTCGCGCAACCAATCGCCAGGCATCGATCCCCTCCAACATTCCATTTTTCGCCGCCAACAAAAGCCAGTTTCAATCTCCGTCATGTTGAGCCGCCGCGAAACATCCCCGGAGAAGCCGCCCTGGCGAATGAGTTGTTCCTTCTCCAACGAGGCGCTTCGCGCGGAGATTCTTCGCTTCGGCTCAGAATGACGTGGCCCGGCGTTCGGCCATCTTAGCAACGTCCGCATCAGGAAGCAGAGGAGTTCGTATTGGATCAGCTCTTGAAGCACTGGAGAGATGACAGATGATCAAGATCGGCATGATTGGTTCGGACAATTCCCATGCGCTCGCGTTTTCAAAACTGGCGAACATCGACCGCGTGCTTGGCGACCGCTGCCGCGTCGTCGGCATCTGGGGAGCAGAGGCAGATCGGACGCAGGAAGTCGCTCGTGAAGGCGGGATCGAAACGATCGTCGAGAATCCCGCAGACCTTCTTGATGCGGTCGATCTGGCGGTGGTGGTCGATCGTCACGGCGATCTCCACGCCGAACATGCGCTGCCCTTTCTCGAACGGGGGATTCCTGTTTGCGTGGACAAGCCATTCGCCATTGAGCTGGATGACTGCCAGCGAATGCTGGCGGCGGCGCGACGATCGAGTGCGGCTCTGACCTCTTTTTCGGCGCTCCGCTATGCCCCTGCGACTGATTTACTGGCGGACGAAGTCGAACAGATCGGGGAGATCAAAGCCGCCCATTTCGCCGGCCCCTGCGATTTCGAAAGCCCCTATGGCGGGCCATTCTTTTATGCGACGCATGTGGTTGAGGTCTCGCTCCGGCTGGTTGGAGAGGATATCGCCACCGTCGCCGCGAAGCGCCATGGCAAATCGGTCGTCGTGACGGTCACCTGGGCAAGCGGAGCGATCGGAACCTACTCGCTGCTCGGCGACGCCGCTTACCATTTTCACGCCACCCTGTTCGGCTCCAAGGGCATGGTCGCTCAAGAATTGTTGGGCGGGGATAGCGCCTATGCTGAAGCCCTTAATCGGATGGTCCAGATGGCTGAAACGGGCGAGCCACCCCTGACGGCAGACCAACTGCTGCTCCCCATCACCATCATCCACGCCATCCAATCATCGCTGGCGAACAACGGCGCGGAAATTAGCTTGACGTGACACGGTCTCCAGTGGTTTGCATTGAGGGATTTCCCTCAACTGAGGGCTGAATTCCTCGCTTGAATTGAGGGGTCTTGCGGATGCGGAGCCCGCTTCCCCGGGCGTAGGGTGGATGGTGTCGGGAGAGCGGCCGGACGCGACGGGGATCTCCCCGCAGCACCCGGCGACTCTCCCGGCGATATACACCTCTTCGCGGGAGCGAGGGCCGCCGGATCGCCATCCAGCAAGGAGACCACGATGACCCAGACCAATTCCATGACCCAGACTGACCCTGTCGCATCGGAGATTCGCCCGTTCCGCGTCGATTTCTCCGGATGCGGCGCTCGACGATCTCAAGCGGCGCGTCGCCGCGACCAACTGGCCCGAACGGGAAACCGTCGCCGATGCGTCGCAAGGGGTGCAGTTCGAGACGATCCAGGCGCTCGCCCGCTATTGGGCGACGGAGCACGACTGGCGGAAGGTCGAGGCGACGTCTGAATGCCTGCCGCAGTTCATCACCGAGATCGATGGACTCGACATCCACTTCATCCACGTCAAGTCCAAGCACGAGAACGCGCTGCCGCTCATCGTCACGCATGGCTGGCCCGGGTCGGTCATCGAGCAGCTGAAGATCATCGATCCCCTGACCGATCCCACGGCCCACGGCGGGAGCGCGGCGGATGCGTTCGATCTGGTGATTCCGTCCCTGCCGGGCCACGGCTTCTCCGGGAAGCCGACCGCGACCGGTTGGGATCCGATTCGCATCGCCAGGGCCTGGATCACGCTGATGGATCGCCTCGGCTACTCCCGCTACGTCGCCCAGGGGGGAGATTGGGGGAATGCCGTCACCGAGCAGATGGCGCTGCTGGAGCCGGCGGGATTGATTGGCATCCACACCAATATGCCGGCGACGCTTCCAGACGAAATCGCGGAGGCGCTCCAGTTCGGCAGCCCGCGCCGGCTGGGCTGTCGGCCGAGGAGCAGTACGCCTGGGATCAGCTCGACGTTTTCTACCGGCATGGGCTGGCGTATGCCCAGGAGATGGGCAACCGGCCGCAGACGCTCTACGCGCTTGCGGACTCCCCGGTCGGGCTGGCCGCCTGGATGCTCGATCACGACGCGCGCAGCTACGACCTGATCGCGCGCGTCTTCGCCGGTACCCCCGAGGGCCTGACGCGCGACGACATTGTCGACAACGTGACGCTCTACTGGTTGACGAACACGGCGGTCTCGTCGGCGCGGCTCTATTGGGAAAGCAAGCTGGCCTTCTTCGCCCCGAAAGGCGTGCCCCTCCCCACGGGAGTCAGCGCGTTTCCCGACGAAATTTATACGGCTCCCCAAAGCTGGACCGAGGCGGCATATCCCAAACCTCATCCATTACAACCGGCTCGACAAAGGTGGTCACTTCGCGGCGTGGGAGCAGCCGCAGCTCTTCTCCGACGAAATCCGCGCCACGTTCCGCTCGCTGCGCTGACCGGTAAGAGACGGACGGCGAACCCTCTGCTCTCTCACACCGCAACGTCAGCATCGCCGTTATCCCGATTCAGACCGGTCGCGCCATCGATGGGAGCAAGGACATGCGTTCGTCAATCACCCATACCCGTCGCCGCGTTCTGGGCGCAACGGCCGCGACGATGGCGACCGGTCTGATCGGTCTGGCCAGTTCCACTGGTCCAGCACGTCCGCACATGGAGAGCTTCTGATGTCAGAACCTGTGACACCATCCCGCCGGCCCGGTCTCCTCAAGTCGATTGCTCACCGTCTGCCTGGCCGCAGCGTCGATCTGCCGGAGGAAGGCGCGCTCGCGCCATTCGATGGCGCGACGGGCTGGCTCAACACCGATCCGCTGACGCCGGAGGGACTGCGCGGCCGCGTCGTGCTCGTCGACTTCTGGACCTACACCTGCATCAACTGGCTCCGCACGCTCCCCTATGTCCGGGCATGGGCCGCGAAATATGCGGATGCCGGACTGACGGTTGTTGGCGTGCATACGCCGGAGTTTGGTTTCGAGCACGACGTCGACAATGTCATCGCTCAGGCCAGCGCGCTCGACGTGCCGTATCCGATCGCGCTCGACAACGACTACGCGGTCTGGGGCGCCTTCGCGAATCACTACTGGCCGGCGGTCTACCTCGCGGATATCGACGGCCAGATTCGGTATCACCACTTTGGCGAGGGCGAATACGCGGCGACCGAGATGGTGATTCAACAGTTGCTGATCGACGCCGGTGCGAACAATCTCGACCAGAATCTTGTCATGGTCGACCCGCAGGGGCTGGAAGTAGCCGCCGACTGGGGGAATGTGCAGTCGCCGGAGACGTACACCGGCTACCGGCAGAGCAGCGGCTTCGCCCAGGACGACGTCGCCCACTTCGACGAACCCGATGTCTATACCGCGCCGGGACAGCTCCCGCTCAATTCGTGGGCGCTCTCGGGGAACTGGACCGTCACCGAACACGCTGCGGCATCGAACGAGCCAGGTGGGCGCATCGCCTTCCAGTTCCACGCGCGCGACTTGAACCTCGTCATGGGTCCCGCGTCCAAGGGGGCATCGATCCCGTTTCGGGTCTTCCTCGATGGTCAACCCGCTGACGGCGCGTACGGGACTGATGTCAACCCTGATGGCAGCGGGACGGTCGACAGCCAGCGCACCTACCAACTCATTCGCCAGACGGGGTCGATCGCCGACCGCCGGTTCGAGATTGAGTTCGATGCCGCAGGGGCGGAAGTCTTTTGCTTCACGTTTGGATAGAGCCTACACATCGCGCGCGACTTCGTTGAGGAGAGAGATCATGGATGAGCAAGCGGACGTGCGTACGATTGCGCGCCAGGACCTTCGCTCAGCGACTGAGACGACATCGTTCGGTCCACTGAAGCAGATTGACGCGGGCGTCCTGAATGTCGGATATGTCGATGTCGGCCCCAGTGACGGTCCCGCCGTCGTGCTGCTCCACGGTTGGCCGTATGACATTCACAGCTACGTGGACGTCGCTCCGCTGCTGGCGGCGGCTGGATATCGGGTGATCGTCCCGTATCTGCGCGGCTACGGGACGACACGTTTTCTCTCGCCCGAGACGATTCGCAACGGGCAGCAGGCGGTGGTCGCGGTCGATGTCATCGCGTTGATGGATGCCCTCAAGATCGAGCAGGCGGTCATGGGCGGATGCGATTGGGGCGCGCGAACGGCCGACGTCATCGCGGCGCTCTGGCCCGAGCGTTGCCAGGCTCTGGTGTCAGTCAGCGGCTACCTGATCGGCAGCCAGGAAGCTAATAAGAAGCCGTTGCCCCCGAAAGCCGAACTCAACTGGTGGTATCAATATTACTTCGCCACTGAGCGGGGCCGGGCCGGTTATGAGGCATACCGGCATGACTTTGCGAAGCTGATCTGGCAGCTTGCCTCGCCGCAGTGGAAATTTGACGATGCCACGTTCGAGCGCAGCGCAGCCGCGTTTGACAACCCCGACCACGTCGCCATCGTCATCGACAATTACCGCTGGCGGCTGGGATTGGCAGACGGTGAAGCACACTATGACGATCTTGAAAAGCGACTCGCCGCCGCTCCGGTGATTGCCGTGCCCACCATCACGCTCGAAGGCGACGCCAATGGCGCGCCGCACCTGGACGCCAGCGTCTACGCGGCGAAATTCTCGGGCAGCTACGAGCATCGTGTCATTGCGGGCGGCATCGGGCACAACCTGCCCCAAGAAGCACCCCAGGCTTTCGCCCAGGCCGTCATCGATGTCGCCTGCGCGGCAGTCAACGCCGGCTCCTGATTTCGCCGGGGTGGTTGGCTGATGTTCCATTTGCTATCCGGGCCCCGACTCTTCCAAAACACCCATCATCGCGTTCGGCGCATCCAAGGAGACGGAACATGGAGCGAGGGGATTTCGCTGAGTTCTTTCTAGCCAGCGCCGGTGCGGGCGGCGCGTTCGTCGGGCTGCTCTTCGTCGCCATTTCGATCGGACCACAGCGGACGTTTGGTGGACCGGCTATCACCGGCGCGCCACGGCAGAGTCTCGCTGAAGCCGTCTTCGTGACCCTCGCCAACGGTTTCGTCGTTTCCAGCATGGCGCTCGTGCCCGGCGTTGCGGTGGGATGGACCGCGCTGGTACTAGGGATCATTGGCGTGATCGTCGCCGCTCACCTCGCCTGGATCATTGCCAGATACCATCGTCATGGCTTGCTGCGTCGCTCGTCGTTGCGGCATCAGATTCGCGTGGTCAGCGTGAGCATGTTCGCGGTCATCGTCTTCGCCACCGAAGGCGTGATCGGACTGCTCCTGATTCGGCAGCCGGACGACACCGATGTCTTGCAATGGCTGGCCTACGTGATCATCGTCGTGTACGTGGTGGGAATGCTCCGCGCCTGGACGCTGCTCGGCGATCCGCAATATGGGTTGAGCGGGTGGCTGAATCCCTTGCAGGATCTTCCGCCAATGGAAGCAATCGTCGAGGTCGAGGAAACCTTCATGACCGACGCCGATCCTCTTGAAGTGCAGTAAGCACGAGCCCCCAATGGCCCGGAACCCACGAGAGCGACGAGACCTTTGTCGCCTTCCGATCCCAACGACTAGTGATCCTCGCCCGGGTTCTTGTGCCGCCCGCGGCGTGGAGCGTGGGAGTGGCTGTAGCCGTCGTGGTTGTGCCAGGAGGGGCGGTTGTCGCGGGGGTCGGCTTTGAAGAGGAGGCGAGGGGAACTGAAGGCGCGGGGGGATTCGGCAGCGCAGGCGGGGCAGGGGGCGGGACTGCCGGCTTCGGAAACGGGGCGTTCAAGGTCGAATTCGGCATCACACGATGGGCAGGCGTAGCCGTAACGCGGCATCAGGCTTCCTCAAGCGGGGCAGATGCTTTGCACATCGGGCAGCGGCCGAAGATCGCCAGGTGGTTCAGGTGCGGCTCGAAGCCGTAGGTTTCGATCACGTAGTCGCGGAGCGGTGTCACGGCGGAATCGTCGAAATCGATCATGTATCCGCATTCGGTGCAGATCAGATGATGGTGCGGCGCGTCGTCGATCAGTTCGTACTGCCGCACGCCTTCGCCGAGGTCGGTTTCGGTGACGATCTGGATATCGCGGAGCAGTTCCAGCGTCCGGTAGACGGTCGAAAGCGTCATTCCCGGGATTTGACCTTCGACGCGCTGAAAAATCTCTTCGGCGGTGAGATGGATGCCCGATTCCCCGAACGCGCTCAACACTGCCACCCGCTGGGGGGTGGCTCGGTGCCCGGCGCGGCGCAGAATCTCGGCTGAGGTGCGGTGGCGCATCTGATCGGCCAGATCGTGATCGTTCAATGGTTTCTCACATCGCTCATGGTTGTGCGTCTCATCATAGGACGTCGTCTGCTCCGATCGTTATGCCGCTGTTCCCGGCCAATCCTCATACAAGATTTGTACCCTCAATCCGATCGATCGGTCCAAACCGTATTACAAGTTGTTGCGAATAGACGCAACTGCGTGTAGCGTCAAGTGCGAACAGAGAGAACAGCGTCGGTTCTCGCTTTGCTTTCAAAGGAACGGGTTGCATGCTTTCAGATCGTCTCTTTGCGCGTGCGATGACGCGCCGGGCCGCGCTCGGTTCGTTCGCCACCGCAACGGCTGCGCTTGCGTTCGCCCATCGGATGCCAGTATTCGCGCAATCAACTCCGGTCGCCGCGCCAACCTCCTCACTCGGCTGGAGCGATGATCTTTCCGATAATGGCAAGCTCAATGTGGCGACGACGGTCGCGCCGATCTCCTCGATCGTGCGCAATGTCGGCGGGGACCGGATCAATCTGCACGGCATCATTCCCGATGGCATCAATTCCCACACCTTTGAACCTGCCCCCTCCGATGCGCAGATCCTTTCCGCCGCCGATATCATCATGCTCAATGGCCTCGATCTGGAAGATCCCACGCTCGATCTCGCCAACTCCACGAAAAAGGAGAGCGCCGAGATTTACACGCTTGGCGACAAAACGATCACCCAGGATCAATGGGCGTTCGATTTCTCCTTCCCGGAGAGTGACGGACATCCCAACCCGCATCTCTGGATCAACGTCCCCTTTTCAATGAAATATGCAGAGCTTGCGCAGGCGAAGCTCGCAGAGCTCGATCCCGCCAACGCCGACTACTACGCCGAGAATCTGGCCCGCTACAACGCCGTGCTCGCCGCGCTCGACGCCGGCATTATGACGGCGGTGCAGACGATTCCCGAGGAGAACCGCAAGCTGCTTACCTATCACGATTCCTACGCCTATTTCGCCCAGCACTACGGCATGACGGTGATCGGCGCGGTGCAGCCGTCCGATTTCTCCGAGCCATCACCGAAGGAAGTGGCGGCGCTGATCGATCAGATCAAAGCCGAGCATATTCCCGCCGTTTTTGGCTCTGAGGTCTTCCCGAGCGATGTGCTGGAGCAGATCGCCAGCGAATCGGGCGCGACCTATATCGACCAGCTCCGCGACGACGATCCTCCCGGCAATCCGGGCGATCCTGACCACACCTACATCGGCATGATGCTGAAGAACATGAGCTTGATGGTCCCGGCCCTCGGCGGCAACATCGACGCCCTCGCCGGCATCGAACCGTGGGATACGTATGAGGAGTAGAGAGATAAGAGTGAAGAGTTAAGAGCACGACGTTTTTACTCTCCACTCTTAACTCTCTACTCACAGCTGAGGAATCCATGTACACCGTTGAGATGCAGAATGTTTCGTGCGGATACGAGGGGCGCGTGCCGGTGGTGCGCGATGTCTCGCTGCGCGTGATGCCGGGGTCGTTCGTGGGAATGGTCGGGCCGAGCGGGGCCGGGAAGACGACGCTGCTCAAAACCATTCTGGGGATGACGCCGAGCGTCACCGGGGTGGTGCGGGTCGGCGGGCAGCCGGTTGGGCCGAACAATCCGCCCACCGGCGTCGGCTATGTGCCGCAGGTGGAAACGGTCGATTGGACCTTTCCGGTCACGGTTGAAAATGTCGTGATGATGGGCCGAATCAGCCGGATGAGCTTTCTGCCCTGGCCGTCGAAAAGCGATCGCAAGGCCGTGGCCGAAACGCTGGAGCGGCTTGGCATCGGCGGGTTGGCGCACCGGCATATTCGCGATCTCTCCGGCGGGCAGCAACAGCGCACCTTTCTGGCCCGCGCGCTGATCGCCAATCCACAATTGCTGATTCTCGATGAGCCGACCGCCAGCGTCGATATCAAAACCCGCGACGACATTCTGCACCTGCTCGCTGAGCTGAATCAGCAGGGGGTGACGATCGTGATGACGACGCACGAACTCAACACCGTTGCCGCGCATCTCCCCTGGGTGGTTTGTGTCAATGGCGGCATCGTCGCTCAGGGCGCGCCAAACGACATCTTCACCAATGTCATTTTGAGCCGCACTTTCAATTCAGAAATGCGCGTCGTCCGCGATAGCGACACCGGCGCGATGCTGGTGGCGGAAGCGGGCAGCCACCGCCCGTTCGCTGATTTGCTCTCCAATCGGACCGAGGCCATTCCATGATCAATTTTTTCACCGAACCGATGCACTACAAGTTTTTCCAGAACGGGCTGATCGCGGCGGCGCTGGTCGGCGCGCTCTGCGGCATGATGGGCGTCTACATCGTGCTGCGGCGGATGAGCTACATCGGGCACGGACTTTCCCACGCGGTCTTCGGCGGCGCGGTGGTCAGCTATATCATCGGGGTGAGCTTCTATCTCGGCGCGGGGGCGTGGGGATTCGTCTCGGCGCTTGCTGATCAACGCGACGGCGCGGCGACGGAAAATCGGGGCCGACGCGGCGATCGGCGTCATCACCACCGCGTCGTTCGCGCTCGGCGTGGCGCTGATCAGCAAGCAGCGCAGCTTCACCCGCAATTTCGAGGCGGCGCTGTTCGGCAATATTCTCGGGGTCGATACGCAAGATCTCTGGGTGATCAGCGGCGTGACGCTGGTCGTCGCCATCGCCATCTTCTTTACCTATAAGCAATTGCTGTTTGTGACATTTGATTACGATCTGTCGCAGGTCTACGGCGTGCGCACAAACTGGATCGACGCCGGGTTCGCCCTGGCGCTGGCCGCGACCGTGGTGGCGTCGCTCAATATCGTCGGCGTCACGCTCATCGCCGCCTCGATCGTGGTGCCGCCGGTCACCGCCCGTCTGCTCACCGATTCCTTTGGCAAGATGCTGATCCTCTCCACCTTTATCGGCATGATGGGCGGCATCTTCGGCATGTTCTTCAGTTACGAATGGGATATCGCCTCCGGCGCGGCGATCGTGCTTTTCCTCACGGCAGTCTTCATCGTGGTGTATACGGGCACGAGCCTGCGCAAGCTCTGGCTCGATCGATCTCCCGCGACGAGCACGGTTCCCAAGGGCGTCGCTCCGGCAATGCGGCCCGCCCATCTAGCCGCGGACGATCATCACTTCGATTGAGCCTGGTCTGTAGTGATCGTCACGCCGGTTGTTCCGAAATCTTTGGAAACCGTCGCATGATTGACCCGGTGCCGTAAGACGCGCCGGGTCAAATTATTGCGTGCAAGCAGTGAGGGGAATGAATCGTGAGCGATCCGAAAACCACGACGCCTGCCGACGGGGTGTCACTTTTACCCGCGGGCACTCCTGCGCCCGATTTCACGCTCAAGCAGACGCCGGACAGCGATCTGTCGTTGAGCGATCTGCGCGGGAAACCGGCGATTCTCGTCTTCTATCCTGCGGACTGGAGCTCGGTGTGCGGCGATCAGCTGGCGCTGTACAACGAAGTGCTGCCGGAGTTCGAGCGGCTGGGCGCGCAGATCGTCGGCATCTCCGTCGATAGCATCTGGTGCCACAAGGCCTATGTCGAGGCGCGGAGGCTCCGCTTCCCGCTCCTGGCCGATTTCCACCCGAAGGGGGCAATGGGCAAAGCGTACGGCGCTTACGATGAAACGAGAGGCAATGAGTCGCGCTCGCTCTTCGTCATCGATGCTGAGGGCGTGATTCGCTGGAGCTATCGATCGCCAAACAGCGTCAATCCGGGAGCCGATGGCATTCTTGAAGCATTGGATCGACTTACCGTCAAATCCTGAAAGGCGAGAGTCCCATGTCAGACGAGGATGTGAGCCGGCTCACCCGGCCGGTTGGCGACGACGATCATCAGCATGGACCGGTCAATGCGCCGGTGACGCTGGTCGAGTACGGTGATTACGAATGCCCCTATTGCGGCGCGGCGCATCCGATCGTGCAGGCGATCCAGAAGGAAATGGGAGACCGGCTGCGCTTCGTCTTCCGCAACTTCCCGCTCACGCAGATCCATCCGCACGCGGCAGGCGCGGCGGAGGCTGCTGAGGCCGCCGGCGACCAGGACGCGTTCTGGCCGTATCACGACTACCTGTTCGAGCATCAGCACGACCTTTCCCACCGCGCACTCGTGGGCTACGCCGGCGAATTCAACCTCGATGCAGCGCGATTTGAACGAGCGCTGGAAAACCACGATTTCGAAGAGCGCGTCCGCGCCGACTTCATGTCGGGCGTCCGTAGCGGCGTCAACGGCACGCCAACCTTTTTCATCAACGGTGTTCGGCATGACGATAGCTATGACTATGAGGTGTTGCTGGCGGCGTTGAACGACGCGGCGAGCCGTAAGCCGTAGGCCGCAAGCACGAAGAGGCGACGGCCCTCACCCCAGCCCCTCTCCCGCGCCGGGAGAGGGTGCGGATAGTCCGGTATTTCCGCATGTTTCTGTAGTGGCCGATCTCGTCTCGGCCACTACACCGTGGTGGTGTTTCAACCCCGGCAATCGCAACCATGGTTCAACTACTTCTTTCTCACTTCTCGTCACTCTTTGATATCAAACGCGTTGATCACGGCTCGTTGCCAGGTGGGGTGCTGGTCGAGGATGCCGTCGACGCACATGCGCAGGAATGATGCGAGCTGGATGAATTCCAGCGGCGAGAGGGAGAGCGTGACGAAATCGAGTTCGAGATTGATCGTTTCGTCCTCGGTGAGATTGTCCTTTTCGCGCACCGGGATATCGCAACGAGTGTGCAATCCTGTTTCGGGCCAGATCATTTCGTGAAGATCGAATCGTTGCTCGCCGCTGCTCATGGATGCCGTTCCTCCGGGTGACGGGGTTGTTTCATGTAATCGATCCTACGCCGGGCGAGAGAATGCTTCCACCATTGGTCTGTTGGCTATACTCGTAGAAGCACAATTGCCGATGTTTCCCAACTTAATGGTTAAGGACGAGGGCGCCGCCAATGAGTGATTCGACGACCAGGCATTTCGAATCGAGTGCATCGCGTGCCGGAGCGATCGTCGCCTTGCAATGGCTGCGCGAGCAATTTCCCCAGGCGCGGATTGTGACGCATGTGCTGCCGTCCGATGAGGCGCTGATCGCCGTCCGGGTATCGGTCAAAAATGCGGATGGCCCCACGGCGACCGGACATGGCGTCGCGCCCGGGATCGAAGAAGCAGAAGATCGCGGGTTGGTCCGCGCGATCGAGGGGCTGGGATACATCGCGCCCGTGGTTTCGGAAAAAACGCCCGATCTTCCCGTGAGCGAAGCGCCGGTAAGTCGCCCGGAGCCGATTGTCAAACCGACGCCGATTTCAGACGAGACCGCCGTGGAGCCGAAGCCGGTTAAACCGGTGACCGAGTTGCCTCGCACCGCTCCCGCGCCGCCGGAGCCTTCCCGCTCCACATCCGCAAATCCAGCGCCATTGGCTGGCAAATCAGGGCAAATGGGACCGCCGGTGATGGTGCGACCACGCCAGCCGGTGCGCCCGGCGCAACCGCGTGGCGGATTGCACACCGTTCCTGATCCAACTGAAGATGAGCCCCGCCTGGAAGATGTCTCCTGGACCGAGTTCTGGAAGTGGGCGAGACCGCGCGGCTTCGATTCACGCGAGGCGGTGATCGAAGCGATCGGCGAGACCATCGACGGCATGACCCCGCGTGAAGTCCGTGAAGCGCTGGTCGCCTTTCTCGGTACAGAAGGCGACTGAGATTGTCCTCGTCAGCACGTGGCCAGGGCGTTCGTATTGAGAGACTTTTGCCCGACGATTGGGAACTCTACCGCAGCATTCGATTGACTGCGCTGGCCGATGCCCCGACGGCTTTCGGATCGTCGCTGGCGCATGAAATCGCCATGACTGAGGATGTATGGCGGAGCCGGCTCGCTGGACGAGCCCAGTTTGTAGCGATCTGGCAGGGAAATGGGGTCGGAACGGCTGGCGGCGCGCAGGATCGCGAGAACGCATCGCAAGCGTTGCTGATCGGGATGTGGGTCGGGCCCGACGCGCGACGAATGGGGATCGGCGAGTTGCTGGTGCGAGCGGTCGTCGAATGGGCGATGGCCGAAGGCTTTCCGACAATCAAGCTCTGGGTGACAGAAGGGAATGATGCGGCCGAGCGGCTCTACGCTCGATGCGGTTTTGCCCGCACCGGCGCGTCAGGAGGACCCAACTTCGCCAATCCGGACCACAATGCCCTCTTCGAAATGGAACATCGAATCGAACGGTGACGAACTCCCGATTGCCCAACATTGGGTTATTGGAAAGATGCATGCACCAATGACCTTGACCGCAGAGCATCAGCATCCAAATTCCCCGACATTCGGCCAGATCGGCCTGCGCCTCTATGAGCTGGCGCTGGTGATCCTCGGGTTGGTCTTCGTCTTTGGCGATGATCTCGAGCAACGCATCTGGTATCTGACGCTCTGGGATATCGGCGCGGTCGTGTATCTGCTCGCCGGGTCTTTGAGGGTCTGGCGATTGGTGGGGGCGTCAGGATCCGCGCCAGGGCGCTCCAGAATCGTGCCAACGTCACGCGAGCATGCGGGCGCTTTTCGAGCTGGAGGACCACAACCTCTTTTCGACCTTCGCCATGAGCCTGACCGGAGTGGCGGCGGCGGTCACGATCGTGCTCTACCGCGACAAAGGAGACCTTCATCACCGGTATGAAGTGCTGGCGGTGCTGGCGATGATCTGCGCCTGGATGATGCTGCATGCCGGATATGCGCGACTCTATGAGCGCCTGTACTACCAGCAAGACCCCGGGGGTGGGCTGCAATTCCCGGCGAACAGTCAGCCGAACTTTGCCGATTTCATCTATTTTTCCTTCACGCTCGGAGCGACCTTCGCCGTCTCCGATGTCAACATCACCGATCGCCGGATTCGATGGCATGTCACGATCCATAGCGTCGTCAGCTTCTTCTACAACTCAGCGGTGCTGGCGCTCGCGGTCGGGATTATCATCGGCCCCTAGCGCAGAACTGCTGGTCTGTACGGACACTATTTTGCGGTAGTCTCCGTAAAATAGCCCGGAAATCAATCGAATTAATGACGAGTTGATCGACGATTAATCAAAGGAACTAACGGCCACAGTTCAACTCCGGCACACGGCATCAGCCGGAGAACAGCGGAAAAATAGACGAAAGAATTGAATATCCTTAGAATACCCCACTATTAGTAAATGTACGTACACTATGAAACGGGACTTGCGTCCGAACACCTCAGGGTATACCGTTAGGTGTCAGCTGCAACGGATGACCCTCCAGCCTGTCTGGAGTGGGTTGCGGCACGGCGCATTGGTTGGGCGCTCACTCGTGGATGGACGAGCGGGATGACCCTGGTTGGTTTTGTTGTGCGAGGAGGGTACGCACGCATGCTCGCACCCCGTAGAGCGGCGTTACGCATTGCGACGATCTTTGCAATGCTTGCAGTCGCCATCAGTCTCGGCGCGGTTCAACCCGCTGCCGCCCAAAGCACTCAGCCGGTCGTGATCGACCTTGCTGAGCAAAACGGCTCCGGCATCTCCGGCACCGCTACCTTGACGCCAGACGGGGACAACACCACCGTCAAAATCGAGGTGAACGGCCCGGTGGGCGCCAATCCTGCGAACATTCTGTCCGGCGACTGCACGACGAATGATCCGACGCCGGTGTTCAAACTGACCGATGTCGACGCCAACGGCGTCAGCGAGACGTCGGTCGCGTCGAAGATCGCTGATCTCACCGCTGCGCCGCACGTTATCGTGTTGCACGCCTCGGCGACCAATCTCGGCACGATCGTTTCCTGCGGCGAGATTGTGGAGGGCGCGGCGACCGCGACGGAAACACCCGCCGCTGCTACCACGGCAACTGCCGCGGCGACATCGACAGCCGCTGCGACCGAAGCGACGATCACGCTTGAGACCTCGAACGAGTCGGGTGTCAGCGGCACGGCGACGCTGAAAGCGAACGGCGCATCGAAAACCGATGTGACGGTAGCGGTCAGCGGCACCCTGGGCACGAACCTCGCGGGCATTTTCACCGGCACCTGCGCCAATCTCGGCGCAGAACCCGCCTTTCCGTTGACCGAAGTCGATGAGAGCGGCAACAGCACGACGACGGTGGATGTGGCGTTCTCGACGCTCGTCAACGAAGCGCACGCGCTGCTCGTCTACGATCCAGAAGTTGCGCTCGGCGATGGCAGCGGCCTGGCCTGCGGCGACATCGTCACCTCGATCGGCGGCACCACCAGCGGCCCCGCAACCGGCGCCGGCGTGCTCGCCAGCTCGCCAGTGAGCGGCGGCATGATCGCCCTCTTCCTGCTGGCTGGTCTGATGACGGTGGTTGGTGGTCTCGCACTGCGACGAACCGCCCGATAAGTCAACCGGATTTCTCGCGGCACGAAGGCATACTCCCGGTGATTTTGCCGGGAGTATGCGTTTGTCGTTTTTGGTCGCAGCGCATATTCCTGGCCCGAATGAACAATACGGCGTCAGCACTATTTAACAGTAAGATCGCGTTCGCAGCGAAAATACGCGGTGATTGGCGCAAGATTATTGGGCGCGGCGGGTATTGGTGGGACAGAGTGTAGAACTGCAGGGCCAATTCGTGAGGTGCAGCGTGTAACGTTTCGAAACGCTACATGCTGCTTTACATCGACCACTGGATTACTCACACGCGCGCGCAACCTCTCAAGCGTATGCATTCGAGAATGGAAATGGAACTGCCCAGGTGCATGGTTCAGGCTGTTCATTCGAAGTGTTGAGTGGTCGTGCGGAGCATACTCGGCGTGCCAGGAACAGCGTTCCGTCTGCACCCACCGAGTTCGCCCGCAGGACGCGCTATGGCGTGGACTAAAATGTCAGCGGCAATCATCTTTCGAGTTCGGACTCACTTGTATTTATTCATCCCAGCATCAAGATCGATATCAATATCAACTTCAGCGGCCGAAGTTGCGATAATGCTTAGTGGCAAACTGAGAAGGATGCCCACGAGGGATTTATGGATCGTCTCATCGAACAGGCCGGGATTATCCCAATACAACTCATGGTAACGATACTGGACGATCAAAGGGCCAATGACAAAGCCTGCGCCGCAGCCGATTACGATCGCAAGCGAAACGATGCCGCACCAATAGCGGCAGTGCACAGTCATGCCGACAAAAAACGGAATGATCCAGATCGCGCAAATAATGACCGGAGGATCGGTACCGTTCAGGCTCCATTTGAATGGATTGACTCGTGATAGGTCGGCACGTCAACGCACTTGGATGTTCCATCTGTTATCACCTCGAGGCAGATCGACTGCGCCGCAGCGTGCGATCCATAGGCCAGCGCGACCAAGATCACGATCGACAGAGCTCCGAAGATGACTTTACGCAGTTCGTGACTCCTGTCTTCAGGCCTTTTCTGCCAACTGATGCCACAACGAACACAGCAATAGTTGTACATCGGCTCGTGTTGTGCTGAATCGCTTGCGGCGGAAAAGCAGTGACTTGCACGAGGGACATGGATCTTCGTTGTGCGCCAATCGGCCCACGGTTCATTCATAGCCGCTCCTTGAGTCAAATCGGACGACCGATCATGGCACCGGTGATGACGACGCAACGACGGAATTCCGTGGGCGATCAGCGGCGATGAGTTGGCCACCGAGGCCCTCGATAATCTCAGTCATCACGGTGGGGTTCGGCATCGGGATGACGGAGTCAATGGTGGCGGGAAAGTCGTAGGCCGAGCCGTTGCTTGTTACCAGGATTTCCGGGTATCCCAAGCCGGCAATCAATGTCCCGTCGGCCTCCGGAGAGGCGTCAGGCGTAAACCTCATCGCTGAGGCGGCGAGGGTGATGGGATTTATCACGATGGCGACGAGTACGAAGATTGACGAGGCTCGAAGCATCGCTGCTTGTCTTTACAGGCAAGTTCGCTCGTGGGCATTTGCCAAGAGTGTACGACATCCTTTTGTCCTCGTGGTGAGCCCCTGCGCTCCAGAAAGATAGGCTCGCTCAATCATGGTGCTTGGTCGGATGCACTCGTCACTCCCTGCGCATTTAGCAGTGCTGCCTAAGCTTCGAAAATGACGGCGACAAATGCGTCGTGCAAGCTGCGTCTACGATTAGGGTAATAAGGTAACAGATCTCTCACTAGGAGTAGGAGTAGGAGTGAGCTGGAGCGGTCAGTCGTGCGCGCATTCCCCTTATTGTTAAAAGTCGGGCAGCAATTGACGCATCAACGAAGATTTAGTTCTTGCCGGCACGCCTTTCTTTCGATTAGTCTGGCGCACTCATCACTGCCTGCGTACTTAGCAGTGCTGCTTAAGCTTCGAAAATGACGGCGACAAATGCGTCGTGCAAGCTGCGTCTACGATTAGGGTAATAAGGTAACGAGTACTTCTCATTACGAGTCGGAGTAGGAGCAGAGCGGCCAGTCGTACGCCGTCCCCTTAATTGTTCAAGAGTCGGGCGGCCATTGCGCATCGTCGAAGGTGTAGTTCATGCCCATGCCTTTCATCGTTATCGACTCGACGCCGTTGAAGTGGCTCTACTTGTTTATGGTGCCTTCGCAGCTACTCGCGCCCTCGGGCGTGGACTCCTTGTTTGCGCCTTGTCTGTTTCATCTGCTCATGCGTGTCGGTATTGGCCAAACCGCGCCGGCAGAGTTTTAAATATCGAGTGAGAAGGTCGTTGGTGAATGTGGCCAATTCCAGAAGTGGGACGAGTGTTTCGGTCTTCTTATCCTCCGCGATAACACCCAGGCTACGGTCAATCCAATCGGCGATTCCTTGCACCTTTTCGGGACTTATCGACTGGGGCATCTGATGTGCGGCATCAGCAATACCGTCACGAGCGGTGAGCACATCTTGTAGTATTTCCGATTCGTCCGGCCTTCGCTTCGAGTCGCGAGCATTACGGGCAGAATGATCAGAAGCTGATGGGATAAGCAGCCATAGCCCAAGGTAGACCAGGAGTGGAATCGCCAAAACGAGCGCGAGAGGCGCGTGCCCAAGGAGAAGACCGAATAAAACGAGCAGCGCGATCGCGACACGAGTGAGGTCGCGTTGCAGGGCCAGCAGTGTGAGCCGCTTGTAAAAGCCAGGACTGTGCTTCATGCCTCTTCTCCGGTCGAAAGCATCGAACGAGTCAACCTCAAGTCTGGTTCGTCCCTGTGCGGCCCCGCGATTCGATGACGGTTCCGCGGCGCTATCGCGCCAGGTGGTTCATTCAATTTTCGACGTGGGGTAATTATGTCATTCCTGTTGAGTGAGCGCTAGCACCACGTTGCACGCATGGGTCCTCTATATATCCAACTCCATTCTTTCCCATCCGTCTACCTTATTAATGGTGGTTTCACATGGCCGACAAGTCGCTGCTTCCAGAATTTGTTACTGGGAAGAGTGCCGAACCACATGCAAGACTGCCGGTCGTATTTCCCCTCCGCAAAGGGCAAATTCTGCGCCCATCGTGATCAATTGCCGGTCAGGGTATGCCAACCATGGCCGTCAGCCTGAAAGCGCCAGAGTTGCGCCAGTTTCTCCGCGGCTGGAGCGATGATCCCTATCTATTGGCATGGGAATTGCTCCTCGCAACGAAGGCGCGAATTGGGGAGATCAGCTTCACCAAGATCGCCTTCACGCTGTCGGTTTACAGACACTCTCAGGAGGCGGAAATGCAGGACGTCGCGGCGACTCTTTCCCGGCTTTACAGTGGACGTTAACGGTGGACAGCTTCCAAAGTGGTGCCGCTGCGTGGAAAGCACCTGGAGGATCGAATAGATGCGATTTAACAGTAGTATGATCCTGAACAAGTTCCGATTCGAGAGATTCTCTCTACGATGAGTGTCGGTGGCCGTGGGCCAATGGAGGCGTGCGGCACAGGGTACAAACGTACAAGGGAGATCAAGACATGAGTGACTCGCGCTTGACTCGTCGTTCGTTAGTGCGCGGCACAGCCGCTGGAGTTGCCGGGTTGGCTGCGGTCGCCGGCACGCAGGGGGCTTTCGCCGCCGGAAGCGCCACGGTTCGTCAGTTCACTCCCGGTCTGCGCCAGGCGCTCTCTGGTGAGATCACGGTTTCCTATCCGGACGAAGCCGGCAAGAAGCCGAAGTACGTCCAGCAGGCTGCCGACAATGTCACCAAAGCGAATCCCGACGCCAAGATCAACATCGATCTCCAGAAGGTCGATGGCGGAACCTACATGACCTCGCTTCTGCTCAAGCTCGACAGCGGCGACTCACCTGATGTCTTCCATGTCGGCGGCGATTCGATCGGCGCGCTGGCCGACGCCGGCTACATCGATCCGCTCGATGACTACCTCGCCAACTGGCCCGATTGGTCGCAATATCCCGATTCGGTCAAGAGCGGCGTCACCTACCAGGGGAAGGTCTGGGCGATTCCGTACGGACTCGATACCCGCTTCCTCTATTACCGCAAGGATGAGTTCGACAAGGCTGGACTCGGCGCCGATTGGCAGCCACAAAACGTTGCCGGCATTCTCGAAGCTGCCCAGGCGATCCAGACGGCCGGTGCGGCGAAAATTCCGTATGCCATCTATGCCGGCACCGGCGCCCAGGGCGGCGCGGTCGACCATGCCTACATTCCCCTCGTCTGGGCTTACGGCGGAGACGTGATGGATGCCGACGGTAAGTGGATCACCGATAGCCCGGCGATTCGCAAGGCGTTGACTTATATTCAGGATGCGTATGTCACCGACAAGCTCGTCCCGGCCGAGATTCTGACCACCACCCAGCCGTGGAAGGCGATGCGTGAAGCGGTCGGCAACGGAGATCTGGCGCTCCTCTTCGAGGGCGGCTGGGTCTACGGCGGCTGGTATGGCGCCGATCAGGCCAACGCTGAAACGAACATCGGGTATCTGCTGCACCCGACGGAGAGCGGCGGCCCGTCGTTCACCATCGGTGGCCCCGGCACCTGCTGGTATCTCTCGTCGGATGGGAAGAACAAGGATCTCGCCTGGGAGTTCATCAAGGCGTTCAACCAACCAGATATCGTGGCTGCGCTGAACCTCGAGGATCCTCACCCGGTCGCGCGCGCCGACGCGGCAGCGCTCCCCGAGTTCAAGGCGGTCAAGTTCCTGGTCGATTCGACCGATTCGCTCGCGCATGCCCGCTTCGTGCCGCCGGCGGCCGATCGCGCCAAGTTCGATCAGGCCGTTCAGGAAGCGACCGGCAGCGTCGCCTCCGGCGAGGCGAGCCCGGAGGAAGCGGCCAAGAAGATGACCGACGATCTGAAGCGCTCTGCTGGCGACGATCGCGTCGTCACGCAGCAGTAGGAATCGATGCTCGAAACTGCAGGGGAGGGACCACAGTCCCTCCCCACCTTCACGACCCGGCGTCGCTGGCTGCTCGCCTGGCGGCGCAATCGCGCATATTTCTTTGGATTGGCGCCGGCTGCTTGCTTGCTTGCACTCTTTTTTGTCGCTCCCGCGATCTGGGCGGTGCGGGCGAGTTTCACGAACCGGGCCTTGATCGGGCTCGATGCCCGCCATCCGCGCTGGGTTGGTCTCGACAACTACCGGCGACTCCTGGATGATCCCGATCTCGCAGTTGTGCTCAAGAATTCGCTCATTTTTGTGGTTGGATCGGCGCTGATCGGGCAGTTTTTGCTCGGACTCGGATTGGCGCTTCTCCTCGACTATACCGAAGCCCGCGGCTACCGGATGACGCCGGTCGTCTACGGCGCGGTGCTGCTCGCCTGGGTGAATCCGACGCTGATCGCCGGTTTCCTCTGGGTGGCGATGTTCGATTTCTATTATGGATCGCTCAATCAAGCCCTCGGACTGGTCGGAATTGGTCCCGTCAGCTGGCTTGGAACCGCTCCGATGCTTTCAGTCGTCATCGTCAATATCTGGCGCGGAACCGCCTTTGTCATGATCATCTTTTTAGGTGGACTCAAGACGATACCCACGCAGATTTATGAGGCGGCGCGAGTTGATGGGGCCGGTCCATGGCGGCGGTTCTGGGATCACACGCTGCCGAATCTTCGCCACATCGCCACGCTGACGATGCTCTCGATTACGATCTCGACCCTCGGCGCATTCATCCTGATCGACTCGCTGACGGGCGGCGGTCCCGGCATCCAGACCGAAGTGATCTCGCTGTATGCCTATCACACGGCATTCCGGAGCTACGAAATCGGGTACGGCTCGACGATCGCCGTCTTCATGCTGTCGATTAACCTGATCGCGTCGATCTTCTATCTTCGCATTTCGAGGCCGAAAGTATGAGCGCCATCGACCGCCAGCTGATGGAAGAGCCGATTGCGATGCCGATCGCCGCGCCCCCGATCTCGATGAAGGTGACGCACAAAAAGCGGCGCGGGTCGAAACTGGAATGGATTCTGGTTCACATCGCCTTCGTCGTGATCATTGTGTTTTTCGGAGCCCCGTTTCTCTGGATGGTGCTGGCGGCGTTCGACGGCAACGCCAAGGCCTACATCCGCTGGCCGCAGGATCCGACGCTCGACAATTTCAAGACGATCTTCCAGGAACTCGATTTCGGGCGCTCATTGGCGAACAGCTTCATCGTCGCCACCTCGACGATGATCCTGGCGACGATCACCGTGTCGCTGGCTGGCTACTCGCTGTCGCGCCTGAAATTCCGGGGGACGGGCGTGCTCGTCTACATGGTGTTGGTGCTGCAAACGATGCCGCTGGCGGCCACGATGGTGCCGATCTACGGACTCGCCCGCGATCTGCACCTGCGCAATTCGTACCTCGGCTTGATCCTGATCCATACGGCGATTGAATTGCCGTTTTTGATCTGGTTGATGAAGGGCTTTTTCGATGCGATCCCGCGCTATCTCGAAGAAGCGGCCTGGATCGATGGTCGCTCGAAACTGCGGGCCTGGTTCGAGGTGGTGTTGCCGATGGCCAAACCAGGCATCGGCGTGGTGGCCGGGTTCGCCTTCCTCAGCGCCTGGTCGGAAGTGCTGATGGTGCTGATCCTGGTTGATAACTCGAAATACGGCACGGTGCCGCTCGCCTTTTACCAGACCGCGCGAACGGGCGGCGGCTACGGCGAGGTTCGCTACGAGCTGGTGGCGGCGATGGGGATTCTCTACGTGCTGCCGGTGCTGCTGCTCTTCTTTGCCACCCGCAAGATGATGGTTCGTGGTCTGATGGGCACGACGCGAGGACTATAGCTGCATGGCGACGATTGAATTTGACGCGGTCTGGAAGCAATTTCCCCGGCAGGCGGCGCCCGCGGTGAAGCAACTGTCGCTGGCGGCGAACGATGGCGAGTTGCTCGTCGTGCTCGGACCGAGCGGCTGCGGCAAAACGACAGCGCTGCGGATGCTGGCCGGTCTGGAAGAACCTGATTTCGGCGACATCCGCATCGACGGCAAAAGCGTCGTCGGGCTGGAGCCGAAAGAGCGCGATATCGCCCTCGTCTTCCAGCAATACGCGCTCTATCCGCATCTCAGCGTGCGCGACAACATGCGCTACCCGCTCAAGATCCAGCAACAGCTTTCCAAACAGGAGCAGATGGCGCGGATCGATCGCACCGCCGCGCTGCTCAACATTTCCCATTTGCTCGATCGCAAACCATCGCAGCTTTCCGGCGGCGAGCAGCAGCGGGTGGCGCTCGGACGAGCGATCGTGCGGCAACCCCGCGCGTTTTTGATGGACGAGCCGCTGTCGAATCTCGACGCCAAGCTGCGCACTCACATGCGCACCGAGATCAAGGCGCTGCAGCGCGAGCTCGGCACCACCACCTTTTTCGTCACGCATGACCAGTCGGAAGCGATGACGCTGGCGGACCGGATCGCCGTGATGAGCGCCGGGCAACTGCAGCAACTGGCCACTCCGGACGAAATCTACGATTATCCCGCCAACAAGTTCGTGGCCGAGTTCATCGGCAGCCCGCCGATGAACCTGCTGCCAGCCGAAATTGTCGATGGCGAGATCGTCGCGCTCGGATCGTGGCGGATTCCGTACCAGGCGAACGTGGCGAACGGCCCGGTCGATCTCGGTCTGCGGCCGGAAGCGTTGACGCTTGGCGGCGAGAGCGGATATCCCGCCGAGGTCTTCCTGGTGGAGCCGCTCGGTAGTGAGGCGATCGTCAATCTCCGCGTTGGCGAAGGAAACATCCGCGTTCGCGTGGAGCCGCACGCCCGGCCGGAGATCGGCTCGACCGTGCTGATGAGCGCCAAACCGGAAGGCATTCGCCTGTTCGACCGGGCCGATGGGAAAGCACTGAACGCATGAGCAACGACGCGATGGGCGCGCCCGATCGAGTGCTCGAAGGACACTTCGAGCCGAATGATGTCTGGCGTTATCGTCACATTCCCTTCGATGTTCCATCCGGAGTCGAGCAAATCCATCTGCGCTACAGCTACACGGACAGGATCGGCTCCGACCCGACCATCACTGGCGGCAATGTGCTCGATCTCGGGCTCTTCGATGAGCGCGGCATCGAAGCCGGTTCGCCCGGATTTCGCGGCTGGAGCGGCAGCGAGAAGCTGGAGATCACCGTCGCGTCCGATTGGGCGACACCTCCCTATGTCGGCGGTCCAATCGGGGCAGGCGAGTGGAACGTGCTGCTCGGCCCGTACAAGGTGCATCCGGCGAAAGGGATGGATTTCAGGGTTGAAATCTGGTTCAACGCCGGCGTCGCTCCTCAGAAAATGGAATTGCTCCGGAGTGGGGAGCCCTACTTCCCCGAGATGCCTGCCGCAATCGAACCGGGATGGTATCGAGGCGATCTTCACTCACACACGTTGGCGTCGGATGGTGATTCCTGGTTGGCCGACGCCGTTCATGCGGCGGCAGAGCGCGGGCTCGATTTTCTCGGGGTCACCGATCACAACGGCGCGATCCGCCCCGATCCGGCGTCAGTTCCGTCCGGACCCGGCTGGCCGGTGCTGGTGCCGGGTACAGAAGTGACCACCTACGCCGGTCACTGGAACAGCTGGGGATCGTCCTCCACCTGGTTTGATTTTCGCGAACCGACCGCCGAAGGGATGCAACGCGCATTCGACGCGGCGCTGGCGACCGGCGCGCTGGTGAGCGTCAACCACCCGAAACCGTATGGTCCGGAATGGCTCTTCTCCGAGGTGACCGGAAATCAGCTGATCGAGATCTGGAACGGTCCATGGTTTCGCTTGAATAGCGCCGCGCTTGCCTACTGGGATCAACTGTTGCGCGCGGGTGAACGGATCTACGGCATTGGCGGCAGCGACACCCACAACATCAGATCGGTCTCGTTCGATCCGCTCCGCCTGGCGATGTACGGGATGCCGACAACCTGGGTGAAGATCGACGGCGAGCTAACCACAACAGCAATTCTCGACGCGCTCAGGGCAGGCCGGTCGTTCGTCTCCGCCTCGCCGGAAGGACCGCAACTGATCCTCGATCGTGACGGCGATGGACTGCGTCTCCGCGTGGCGGGAGCAGCCGGGGCGACGACGTCGATCGTCGGACCGGAAGGCGCGGTGCTGGCGTTCGCCGTGACCAACGACGACAGCGAATGGCGCTTCCCCTGGCCGAAGGATATTCCCTATGTCCGCGCTCATGTCACTGCGCATGATGGTGAAATGCTGGCGGTGAGCAATCCGGTCTGGCGGGAGTGAGTTCCCTCACCCGGCGCTGAAGCGCCACCCTCTCCCAAGCATTGGGAGAGGGTACGAAACATCTCGATATATACGCCCATTCTGTGGTGAGAAGGCGTGCTTGCCAGTGCTCTCCTTTCCCTATACATAGACATCGTTCGGGAATACGTCGTGGTTGCTTGTCCTGACCTGCTGAACGGGGATAGGATCGCAGTAGCTTTTTTCGGCCAGCGATGGCAATTTCAGAATGGAGCAGAGGCTTTTGGATATCGGAATCATGATCGAGGGGCAAACGGGGCTGAACTGGGCGCGCTGGAAGCGTCTGGCCGAGGCGGCGGATGGACTCGGCTTTGCCGGGTTGTTCCGCTCCGACCATTTCACGACGCCATCAGGCCCGCTGGAGGATTCGCTCGAGCTCTGGGCGTCGTTCACCTATCTGGCGACCGCCACCAAACGGATTGAGTTCGGCGCGCTCGTTTCTCCGATTGGTTGGCGGAACCCTGTCATTGCCGCCTGGTCGGCCACTGCGATCGACGATCTTTCCGGCGGGCGCTTCCGGCTCGGTCTCGGCGCGGGTTGGCAGGAGCGCGAGCATCATAACTATGGCTTCGACCTGCTGGAAACGCTCGATGAGCGCTTCGCCCGGTTGGATGAGGCGCTGAACGTCGTTTCCCACCTCTTCCAGAGCGACGAGCCGTTCGATCTCCCCGGAACCTATTTCCCGATCCATGAAGGATTGATGCTGCCGCGCCCGGCCCGGCCAGGCGGTCCGCCGATCGTCGTCGGCGGCAACGGCCCGAAGCGCACGCTGCCGCTGGCGGCGAAGTACGCCCAGGAATGGAACGGCGTGCTCACCACGCCGGAGACATATATCGAGCGGAATGCGCTGCTCGATAGGCTGCTCGCCGAGCAAGGGCGATCCCCGGAATCATTGAAGCGAACGTTGATGCACCGGGTCGTGATTGGCAAAACCGAGCAAGCCGCGCTCGCCAAACTGGGCGACGCCGACGTTGATGCGCTGAAAACTCGCGGCGCGATCATCGGTGATCCCTCCCAGGTTGTCGCCGGTCTGCACGCCTTCGCCGAAGCCGGTTGCTCGCGCATCCAGGCGCAATGGCTCGACCTGGACGACATCGACGGGCTGGAGCTGATGTCGTCGCAAGTGTTGCCGCAGCTATAACGGAGTTGTGAGAAGTGAGTTGTGAGTGGGGATGACTTCGGGCAGGGCTCCCGGCATCGCACCGGACTGAAGTCCAATGCTGACAAGACGAAGCCTCTCCGAGGCTGAGCCGGGGAATGTACCGATATATCGGGTGTTTCTCCCGCCAAGCTCAGCCCTGGAAGGGCTTCGTCATGTTTAGCCCGGGACTTCTAGTCCCGGGGAATCGCCGCGCCCGAATCGGCTTCGCTTCCTCACAACTCACAACTCACAACTCCACTCCACGTCAACGACAAACGGACTCGTCCACGCGCGTTTGCCGTTGGCGTCGATGATGGTGACGCGTGCCCATTCGCCGGCGAATGGCGCGATGGGGAGACGCGCCTCGGTGAGGCCTGGCTCGCTGACGCCGCGCCGCTTGGAGCCGATGCCGGTGAGCATGATTTCATCGACCGGTGACGCCGTAATGACGAGATCGTCGCCTTCCCGGCGGATATCGCTGAAGGTTGGTCCCTGTGACGAATAGAAAGAACCTGCTTTGAGCGCCGCCAGTAATGCTTCCGGTGTGCGCTCTTCTGCTTTGACCCAGACCCAGCCGCCAAACCGGTCTGGCCGGATATGGAAATGGGCGTCATCGGCGGCGTAGGCGAGAAGCGGACGACCGGTCGTGGTCGAAATCTGGTCAGCGAGATACCAGCCGTCGCCGCCGTCGTTGTCGAAGCGAGCGGTCGAGTTGTAGACCTCGACCGCGTCGGCATATGGCACGACCTGCATCGCGTCGGAAAGGGTCAGGTTGTACCAGGAGGGGTGGGCGATGCCGACGAATGCTCCGGCGGCCGCAGCGCGGGCAGCCATATCAGGTCCTGTTTCATGCTCTTGCTTCGGCGGGAAATCGAGCGGCAGCCCGACGGCGACGATATGCCACAGCTCGCCATGGCTCAGCGCCGGGCCATGCAGCTCGGCTCCGAAAATCGTGGTGATTTTATCGTCCCGCAGCGCGCTGGTGTCGACGATTGGGTAGTCATATTGCTTCAAAAAGTGGTCGGTCAGCGAGATGAAATCGTATCCCTCATCGCGATAGGCGGCGATGACATATTCTGGGGGCCGCTTGCCGTCTGAAACCGTTGAATGGGTGTGCAGATTTCCCCGCCACCATTGGCCTGCTTTATCGAATGGAAGCCGCTTCATCGTGTCTCCTTGACTCTTGATCTGCAATATTGGCCGGATATATCGGGGTATTTCGATGGTTGGTCATAGAGCATTCACACCGTCGATCGGCAAATACCCCAATGTTTACCCCAATCGGAATGCAATAGGGATAAGAGCGCCGGTTCATGATGCCACCTCATCGATCTCGGTGCTTGCAGGAGGCACGAGGAATGCGGCATCGATCGCATCGGCGGCTCTGCGGAATTCTTCCATATCGCTGTGCGTGTACCGCCTGGTCATGATGCTATTCGAGTGCCCCAACACGTCCCGCCGCGTTTCACCGGAAACGCCTTGTTTCGCCAGGAGCGTGGAGGCGGCGTGGCGGAGATCGTGGAACGTTGTGCGGGGGAGGCCAGCTGCGTTAAGTTCCACATATATGATGGCGATGGTCACCACGCCGGACGGGCGTTCCGCCGCGGTGCACATGCTGTTTGACGGCGCGGGCCAGGTGGAGATCCGGCATGCCGTTGGCGGACGGTTCCTTTCTCAAGGCGCAGCTCCCCGTTGGTGGATTGGAGAGTCTACCGGTCTGGCTCCAGCGGGAGATCGGCTATGCGGCGCTGACGGCCACGCACGACTAGTCAACGACATGTGGAAGAGGCGGCCCGGGCTCATCACCCGGGCCGTTGCTTTGCGCGCTGATTTCTCAAGCACGTGGAAACCGTTAACGTTTACAAGGCCGAAATGCGAGCAGCCCAGGTATGCCCCGGTCCGCTGCCCTTGTTTCGGCCCCTACGATGTCGGCGTCGCCGCCGAAGGTGGTGCCGGTGTCCACGCGGGGAACTTAGGAAGCGGGCCGGTCGCGTCCACCGGTTCGAGCCGGATGCGCAGGTACGTGGCGCTGTTGCCTGACGTGGTGAGATCGTCCATGACAGTCCCGTCGGCGGCGACGATGGTGGACGAATAGGTGGCCGTGCCGCTGTCGCCCCCGTCGTCGACGATGACCGAAGCACGGACGAGGAAATAGGCGTTCAGGTCGGCGATGGTGCCGGTCAGCGTGAAGGTCGCCGAATTGGGTCCGGTCGCTTCCCAGACCCCGGCCCCGCCGACGGACGGATCGCTGATGGTGCCGTCGGAGGTGATGACGTTATAGGTCGGGATATCGGTCGGATCGTCCGGATTCCGATCCACGATCCAGCTGCCGACGAGCGGATGGCCGGCCATGGGGAAGGGGGTCGCGTCCTGGGCGGCGGCGCCATGTGCAGCTAGGGCGAAGCCGAGGCCGCCAGCGCCGAGACCGGCGAGGGCAGTGCGACGCGAGACTTCGATCTTCGACTGCTTGGGATCGGGCAACATCGTGAGCCGTCCTTCCTGACGTCTTGTGCCGCCGTTCGCGACCAGCAAGGTGTTGGCGCGCAGCGGCTGGGACAACATCTTCATGCCATGTTAGCGCCCGCACGTCCCCCGTCTATGGGTAATCCTATGGATTATTACTACTCATTCCTCGCGGTCCGCGCATGCAAGATGCATCCGTTCGCCTGTCTCAGGGTCGCGGGTTTCCCAGCGATGCTGCACCTTCAACAGGGATTCGAGTTTTCCAGCGTGAATGCGAACCCGTCTAGGTTGGCTGGTCCTAAGTGGGTTCTGAGGAGTGAAGAGGGATACGGCAATGCGCCAATGCGCCAGTCTTGCGGATTTGGTCGGCCGCGGCGAGTCGGGCCAATCCTTCAATCATGGTCCTAGAAATTAGTAACGCAACTACGATGACCCTGGACCAAGTGGGGCTCTCTTATCGGCAGGTCGTCGAATGCTGATCTTTTCGCATCACTGATGACCCGCGAGCCGGGATGCGGTTACGCATCCCGGCTCGTTTGCTCATATGCGCTTGGTACGCACCTGCGGGAGGGCTACTCTTCGGGCGCTGCTGCGCCCTTGCGCAACCCTAGCCCAGCCAGCAATGCCGCGGCGCCACCGGCCAGCGCGACCCCCAGCCAAGGGGTCATATCGGCCCCGTCGGGACCGGAGCCTGTGGCCGGCATGGCTGCGGCCGGCGCCGTCGGCGTTTCAGTAGCTGCCCCGCCGCTGACTGCTGCCGGCGCCGTCGGCGTTTCAGAGGTAGCCCCGCCGCTGACCGTGACACTCCCCACCATATTCGGATGGATGGAGCAGTGATACGACACCGTGCCGGCTGACGTGAAGGTGAAACTAAACGAAGCCCCGGCGTCTAGTGTGCCGGAATCAAAACTTCCGTCGTCGGCCGTTACCGTGTGCGCTGTTGAGTCTTGATTGGTCCAGGTGACCGTGGCGCCCGCGTCAACTGCGACCGAGCTGGGATCGAAGGCGAAGTTAACGATGTCCACCGATGCCGATCCCTGGGCCGCGGCCGATGGTTGCGTGCCAAGGATGCCAAGCGGTCGAGCGACCAGGGCTACGCCGACACCCGCTACCGTCGCCTTACTGACAGCGCTCAGGACCTGACGCCGCGAACGAGTAACCGCGAGTCGCCCGGCAAACCGGGCAGAAGCTGGATCCGTCATCGCGTTGTTCCTCCCTTGCACATGAATATGCTTCACCGCCCCACATCGGGACGCGAAGCACCACATGCGTTCGAATTCGACGCCGCCCACGCCTATGAGCGGTCTGAGCAGAATCTGCGTCGGTCGAACTCTGGACCTCAACGACGATCTGACAGGAATCCGTGAATGAGAACGTGTGGGCCCGGGGCCGATCGATGCCTGCCTGCTCCTATGTATACGGGAACCATCGGTGATTGGATGATGTCATCTGCGCGACGGAACTATCTCAGGGGTATGGAGGGCAATAAGTCAGATCCTCCACAAAACGACCGACTGTTGGATGCGCGGAAGCGCGACTGCCTCGCGCCCGGTCGCAGATCGTCAGAATGCGAATGCCCGATTCTCGGGCCAGGTTCGCTTGGATCAGCCCGGCGGAGTACCGGAAACGGCGAAGCAGCGCGCTGAGGTCGGATGTGCCGGAAGCTGGCATGGCCCACTGTCTGACGAGAACGTGAATGAGCGTTGTGTGTGCCAAATCATTTTGGTCAGCGCCCACGACCGTTGGTGGTTCGAGCAGATCCCGAAAACCACCGGCGAAACCGACGGCATCTCCAACAACTGGCGGGATTACAGGGGCGATCCCAACCGGGTGTAGTCGACTGGCCGCTGGGCCGAAGGTCGTGGAGGGAAACTGCTCGTTCCAGTTCAGGCTTGAGCGGCCATGTCGAGAGCGTTCTCGCCTGCCTCCATCATCGGCGCGGCATGTCGAAAAACCACCGGTTCAGTCGACTACAGTGTGTACGGCTTGTACGACCATCGTGAGGAGGAAGTCTGTGAAAACGCTGCATTACGAGATTTCGATCGACGCATCGCCGCAAAAGGTGTGGGAGACGATGCTCGACAAGGAGACCTACGTCCAGTGGGTCGGTGTCTGCCTGGCCGGGATCGAGCTATGTCGGCGAATGGAAGAAGGGGGCGAGTATCCGTTTCACCGGCGCTGATGGCGGCGGGGGTACGCTTGCAGAGATCACCGAGCTCAAACCGTATTCGCGTGTCGTTGCTGAACACGTCGCCGTCCTTCTCGAGGATGGCAGTGAGGATCGCGAGAGCGATATGGCCAAGGGGTGGATCGGCACCACCGAAGCCTATACATTCACGGGCGAAAACGGTTCCACCAAACTCGATGTCGAACTCACCACAGCTCCAGAATGGGCATCGATGTTCGAGGACGGGTGGCCGAAGGCACTTGAAGCACTCAAGCAGCTCGCCGAGAAGTAAACGCTTACCGTTCCTTGACGCCCCGGTTCTAACACCGGGGCTTCCTTTTGCTCGACCCTATGACGGCGGCGTCGACGCATCTGCGGATTCGAACGCTACTCCCTGCTGCACACTGCGGATTGGGAAGCCATTCATGGATCTCCCAATCCAGACTATTCTTTTAGCGGGTACTACTACTATGGCAATGACGCATATAACTTCACAACGGTCTACCTCTCCGGCAACCTCAGGACACTCTTCGCCGGTGTTCCCAATATACCGATGGCAGAAGCCGCCGATTTGATCAGCATGCATATCCCCGACGATGCCGTTCAAATCGACGAGTTGCTCAATCCTGGTGCGTCGCCGGGGTTCGAACCCTCCCTGCGCGATCGCTAATCTTCGAGCAATCTGCCGATGAGAGCAAACCAAACAAATCCAGCGCCTGACTCTCGCGTCGGACTGCCTTAAAGGTGCGGAGATGCTGACTTGCCCACCGATCCTTGCACCTTCTTTTTGTTGCCAAACATGATCAACGGTATGTTTCGTATCGCCGTCCGCTCGCGGCGATGTACCGTTGCGGATGCGGGTCCTCGAACGCGCCGGAGCGCCGCAATATCATCGCTCGCTGACATCTAGATCCATCGTGCATGGCCGTCGGAGTGGCTAGGTTGCCCCTGCACCTCCGAACACTGGGTTCAGCGGTCTCGCTTTCGTGGTTGCCGCCTCGCCGGCTCGGCCATGCCGAGTTGCGGGCGCAGGTGCTGCGTCATTTCAACGTTCACGCGCCCCCTCCCGAAAGCATCGATGCGGCCCCAGCGACCCGGGATCTCAAGGAGCTCGAGGTGGCCGATGCCGACAGGTAGCGCCGGGTCGACGATCAAGTGATCGCCGATCGGCTCGAGACCGAGCATTGTGCGCAGCAGAAGCAAGGGCGTCCCGGTCGACCAGGCCTGTGGGCTGCAAGCCGTTGGATACTGGACCGGGTACTTCGTCAGCGTTCGCTCGTAGCCTCCGAATGCCTCCGGCAGGCGACCATCGAAGAATGCGGCGGCGTCGAGGATTCCGGCGGCGATCTGCGCCGCTTCCTCTTTGAAGCCATAACGCCGTAGGCCCCAAGCGATGAAGGAATTGTCGAACGGCCAGACGGTGCCGACATGGTAGCCGATGGGGTTGTAACGACCCTCACCTTCGGCCAGCGTGCGTACGCCCCAGCCGGAGAAGAGCCTCGGTCCCATGAGGTGGCGTGCGACGGCCTTAGATTTAGACTCGTCGACGATGCCACTCCAGAGCAGGTGTCCGATGTTCGAGCTCAACGCGTCGACTTTGTTGCCGTCGGCGTCCAGTGCCAAGGCGTAGTACTCGCCATCCTCGACCCAGAAGTCGCGGTTAAAGCGACGCTTGAGGTCGGCCGCCTCTCGCTCGAGCTTTTCGGCGAATGCCGGATCGTTCCAAATGAGGCGCGCCAAACGGGCTCCGCGCATCTTTGCGTCGTAGGCATATCCCTGGAGCTCGCAGGTCGCTCGCGGAAAACCGGGCAGCCGCCCGTCGCGGAAAGAGATCGAATCCCAGGAATCCTTCCAGCATTGGTTTTCGAGACCGGTCTCCTCGTTGCGGCGCTTGTACCAGACATACCCGTTACCCATCAGGTCGGCGTACTCGTCGATCCAATTCAATGCGGCACGTGCCTCGTACTCGAGTTCGCGCACGAGTTTCGTGTCCCCGCTCCAGCGCTCGTATTCATCGAGGAGCACCACGTACAGCGCCGTCGCGTCGGCGCAGCCGTAATAGGGCGAGTGCGGCCGCTCTTCGAATGCCGTCATCTCTCCGTACCGCATCTCGTGGAGAATCCGGCCCGGGTCCTCGTCGCGAAAGTCGTCGACTCGGCTGCCCTGCCATTGCCCGAGCACTCGCAGCGTCGTTGCGGCCAGCTCCGGAGCGAACGGCACCGCCTGCAGGCTGGTGAAGATGCTGTCGCGGCCGAACATCGTCATAAACCACGGTAGCCCGGCAGCCGGTAGGCTCCTTCCCCCGGCAATGAGTGGGGAAAAGCGAAGAGCGGCGAGGTCGACGAGGCTGCGCTGATAGGTGGCCTTCAGCGGCGCCCAGTCGGACTCGACCCGCGGTGCTTCCTTCTGCCACTGCTCCAGGTTCCTTCGCATACGTGACACACGGTTGACTGCCGATTCCGCCACCGACTTTGATGCGATGGCCGCCTGCCCAAGCTCGGGCATCAGGGGAAGCACCTGCAGATCGGTCGTCCACTCACCATGTGGCTCGATCCGGACGTTAAAGGTCAGGCCGCCTTCATCGATCTGAGCCGGGGCCGTCGCCGAGACCACCGTTCCTCGCCTATAGGTGTCGCGCTCATAGGAGAAGAGTAGCTGCCCATCACCTACTTGCGACCCGTATGTCCCCTGTTTCTTGAGTGCGTCCTTTACCTCGAACAGATCGGCGAAGTCGCTGCCGGCTTCGATGCGGACGGCAAGATCGACGGGATCGTTGTCGTGATTGAAGATCGTGAGCGTTTCGTGGAAGCCGTCGCCAACCGCACGCCATCGGATCACGGAGAGTTTCGCATCGATGTACACCGTCCCGGTGCCGGGCACGAGGAAGAACCGCGCCTCGAAGTACTGCAGGTCATCCGTGGATAGCGCGTTGAGGCGCTGGCCATTCAGAGTCAGCACCCATCTGGAGAGGAACCGCGTGTCATACGAGAACAATCCAGTGGGATCGGTCAATGATGCCTCGATATCGCCAGACGCATCGCTGACGACAAACGTGTTTCCGTCGAGGATTTTAACGAGGCCGTCGCTCATAGCTGCCCCCTTCCTGCATCGATCCGTTCTTTCTGGTCGGATGGTCCTGGAAAGAGCCGCTGAAACGACACGAGCATGTGAGAATTACCTTCGAATAACAGCGTGCCACGAAGCGCCGATGCCATCGCGTTCGCCCGGCCGCTCGTGATACTGTCAAATAGTTCCCGGTCGGCGCGAATGATGCAGTCGGCCGTGTTGTTCGCGTCGGAGATAGTGACCTTGCCCTTTCGGATCGTGACGAAAATGTGGTCGGTGTGCTTGTCTCGTTGAAGATCGAAACGTATGGTCCCCGTGACCTTCGTCAGGAGCGGTTCGCGCCCCTGTCGAGCAAGCGCGTTGAAAAAATCTGTGGTCGCGTCCGTCATGGGTGCATCGTCCTTATGAATGCCGCTCAACATTGGCCAATCATGCATCCTGCGAAGCGCCTTCACAGCTATCGACCACGGCGTACCTCTTTCGGTGCACAATCGATGCCAGTGTGGGGATACGAACAGCCCGAGAGGGCGCAGAATGCGCCCTTAGGCTATTCAGGAGTCGAACGAGCCTGAAGCGGGCGACGAGCCTCCGTTTCTTCCCAATCACGCTTCCCACTATCGCTGCAGCATGTGTGTCAGGATCGCGAACGCCAGTGACCCGGAGACGATGCGTCCGGGCCTTGGCGGCGAGCAGAGCACGGTTCGGGGGCGAGGTCCACTCGCGACAAGCGGAGGACGACGGGAGGGGGCTCCGCCTGCGAGAGCGCGTGCAAAAAATACGGTAATGCGGGGAATGCAAACAGCCCGACGTCGTGGTCCGGGCTGTTGCGGTGCGAGAATCACGCCTAAGGGCGATCCCCGCTCGGCACGACCAAGGCAGGAAACGTGCCGGTGCGCAATCGAACAGCCCGGGGTTGAGGATCCGGGCTGTTCAGGAATGAGAGGGAAGTACGCGGCTGAGGATACATGGACCCCGCCGCGTCCTATTCATCAACCAACAGGCAGAATGCGTGCCAATACTCAATCAGGGACTGCGTCACGGCGAACGCTCGTGGCCCCAGCCAGTCTGCGGGCGTGGCGTCGCCGGTGCGGTCGGTCGGTCCGTTACCCACATACCCCCGGCCGGCGACGCACCTCGCGGTGACCAGCCCAAACGTGCCCGCCTTGGGTGTTCCTGCGCAGCCCTGAGACACATGGCCCGAGCGCCACAACAGCGCGCCCAGAGTGACGAAGGCACGCCGCTCGACCTACGGCGCTGGTTGACCGTGCCCGACGCTATGGGGTCGGGGTGGCGCTCGGCTCCGCGAAGCCGGGCGCACCAACGGCCATGCGGACGCCGGTCACCGGCGGGGCGCCCGCGGTTGGCATCTCTTGCACAATCACGCCGGTGGCGTCGCGGATGGTGATCGTGCCCTGCGATTGGTCGTCGAGCAGCGATTGGCCGTCCTCGCTCACCACCGGGTAGCCGTCGACCGTGACGCTTTGGACATACGTGCCGTCCGCGTCGGAATAGATCTGGATGGCGGTGAAGTGGGCGCCGCGCTCACTGACCGGCTCCCACACCCCGGTTGACGTGGTGCAGAAGGTCACGCCGTTGGGTCCGGCCTGGGTCACCTGCGGCGTGATCAGCACCGTCCCGTTCGGCAGGAAGACCCCGGGAGCGGGACCGCCCGGCGTCATGACATTCCAGACGCCGACGATCGGGTGCTTGGCCATGGCGTCGGTCGCGTCCTGCGCGGCCGCACTCCGAGCGGCGAGGACCAGACCAAGGCCGCCGGCACCGAGCCCGGCGAGCGCGGTGCGACGAGTGACTTCGAGTATTCGACCTCTTGGGATCAGGCACCATCGTGAGCCGTCCTTCCTGACGTCATGGGCCGTCGTTCGCGACCAGCCACATGGTGGCACGCGGCGGCTGAAACAACGTCTTTGGGCCATGCTAGCGCCCGCACGTCCCCTGTCTATGGGTAATCCTCATGATCCCGAGTGAATCTACTCATTCCTCGTGTGCCACGCATGCAAGATGGATTCGTTCGCCTGTCTCAGGGTCGCGGAGTTCTCATTGGTGTTTGACTATCTGCCAATCTTCGAGTTTGAGCATCGACAAAGCGCAACGCCGGCTGAAGCAATTCAGCCGGCGTTTGTGTGCCTGAACGCGCTTCCGGGGCATCACGCCCATCGCTCAATCCAACAAGCCGTCGAGATCCTGGATGGCGAGACCGCCGGTCGTCAGGTCGCACCGCAGCAGCACGCTCCGACCGGCGTATTTGGTGGCCACACCCACCACCATCACGTAGGCGAGCACCACGGAGTCAGGGTTGGCCGCCCAGCATTCCAGAAGCGTGGATGGTTCGTAGAGTTTGACGAACGCCTCGCCGGTGATCGTCCGCTGGAGTTGGTGCTGAATGCCGGCGCAGAGCTCGCCGAGCTGATCGCGGTAGTAGGTGGCGACGAGCCGCGCCGTTTCCGCGTCGATCGGTTCGCCGGGAGAGGGCAGCCACTCAGGCATCCGCCAGGGTTGCTCGGACATGTGCGCACCTCCGGTCCCGTTTCCGGCCAGGATGGCGGCACTTCTGCGCTCATCGGAATGACGGCAGTATCGAACGTGAGGGGCATCGTCGCAAGCCATTGCACAACCATCCACGAGCAGGCACAATCGCCGCGATGAGTTCAAACTCGGACCATGCGCTCCAACCTTATGGGAGAAGACGTGACGCAGGTACAGGATTCGCGATCCGCTCGACGGCGATACCGCGACGGCAGTGATCGTCCCAACGTCCGCAGCGGAGGAAGACGGTCTGACGACCAACGAGCACTCGGCATCGGCTCGGGGAGGCTCACACGTGGCCGTCGCGCGGTCTATCTATGGTCTGCTGATCGTAATGACGGTCTTGGAGGCGATGGAGATCCATCCGCCGCACGCCGGATGGGCGGGACCAGAACTGCTCGCCGGCACGCTCGTGGCGGTGGCGCTGGCGGAGGTCTATTCCGACGTCTTCGCCGGGATGTTCGTGCAGAAGAAGCGGCTCTGCCGGGACGACCTCCGGCATCTTGGCCGCGAGACCGCTCCCCTGCTGATTGGCCTGCCGTTGCCGGTGGGCGTGCTGGTGCTGTCGGCGCTCGGCCTGGTCGGTATCCACCATGCGATCGATGCGGCCCAAATCATGGCGTATGCCACCTTGCTGTTCTGCGGCTGGTGGTTGGCGCGAAACCTGGGCGCGCGGCAGGCAGCTCGTGTGGCCGGCGGCGTCACGATGTTCGCAATCGCATTTGCCCTCGTCGCCCTCAAGGCCGCGTTTCATTAGCCGACCCCATCGTTCGGAAGACGTGATCGAGACACAGGCATTGACGCATGAATGAGCGGGATGACGCGGTGTGGCGCCCAATTCCCGGCTATGAAGCGCGCTACTGGGTCTCCTCGCACGGCCGGGTCATGAGCTCCCGGAATCCCTCGAAACCTGGTCGGTTGATGAAGATGCTCTTTGAGGACGGCACGTTCCGCTTCTACCTTTCATTCGACGGCAAAAAGCAGAGTGTGTTTCTCCGCGATCTGGTGCTGGAAACCTTTGTCGGGCCGCGGCCCAACGGGTTCGAGGTGCGTCACCTTGACGGAACCCGGGAGAACTGCTGCCTGGACAATCTCTTTTAAGGTCCCAAATCGACCTCACTCCCCATTAAATGCATCTAATGAAGAGACACGAATAGCGACCTATACCCCATGTACCGCTGACGATGCGCGAGCCATTGCCGCGAGCAACAATCGAGCAGTTGATCTGGCGATTCGCTATGGCATTTCGAAGTCGATGGTCGATAGCATTCGCATGGGTCGGACCTGGAAGCAGGAAACCGAAGGCATTCGACTGAGGACGTATCGGCGCCGGACCAATGCCAAGCTGACGGAAGAGGATGTCCGAGCAATTCTTGCTTCAGATGAGCGGGCAATCGACCTCGCTGACGTGTACGGAGTTTCGTCTTCGGTGATCAGCCAGATCCGGCGCGGGATTGCCTGGCAAGAGGTGCCGCGGCCGGAACGTGAGGAAACACCGAAACCCATTCAGGTGCATTCCACCGCCAAGCTCACGCCGCTCGAAGGCCGCGAGATTGCCGGCAGCCCTGAACGCGCCGTCGATCTCGCCGAGCGCTACGGGATCGCCAAGCAAACGGTCGACGCCATCCGGCAGGGACGGCTCTGGGAAGCAGTGACCCGCGATCTGCGCCGGCAGAAAGGCCCATCGACTTCGACATTGGAGTGATTGCGATCCCCCGTCAGGACCGCCACAATGACCTGAGACGAACGATTGGGGTAATGAGGAGTGATCATGTTGCGGCGACTGACGGCGATGCTGACCGTGATGCTGCCGGCCGTGGCAAATGCTCAGGCGACGCGGGCGCCGGAATCTGAAGACCAGGTCCTTGTCGCCGTGCGTCCTATCGGCCTCCCCGCCGTGGCAAGGAATGACTGAGCGAGCCATCACGTTCGAGGAGCATGACATGATCGACCAATTCGTTATTTTCGGGGCGTCAGGTGACCTGACGGCGCGGCTGCTCTTGCCGTCCCTTGCGGTCCTTGTCGCCGAAGGCAACGTGCCAGACGGCCTGCGGATCATGGGCGCCGGACAGGAGGACTACACCCCTGACGCCTTCCGCGAGCGGATCGCCGAGGCGCTGGACACCCACGCGGCGCACGTCGATGCTGAAGCGCGCCGTCGCATCATCCGGTCTCTGGACTATCGACAAACGGATGTCTCAGACGTCGGCCAGATCCGCACCCTGATCGACGGGATCGACCGTCCGCTTCTCGCCTATCTCGCCCTGCCGCCCTGGCTCTTCGCGCCGACTCTGAGCGCGCTCGGCCAGATCGGGCTGCCGGCCGGTAGCGCCGTCGCGGTGGAAAAGCCGTTCGGCGACGGGGTTGCCTCGGCTCGTGCACTCAACGAGCTGATCCAGCAAGCGCTGCCAGCAACCCTCGTCTACCGCGTCGATCACTTCCTCACCAATGAATTGGCGCAACGCGTCCTCGCGCTGAGATTCGCCAATCGCCTCTTCGAGGCCGCCTGGAACAGCAACCATATCGAAAGCGTCGAGATCACGTGGAATGAGACGCTGACGCTGGAGGGCCGCGCCGCCTACTACGATGGCGCCGGCGCCCTTCGGGACATGCTCCAAAATCACCTGCTCATGATCCTCTGCTACGTCGCGATGGATGCCCCCGCTCGCTTCGACGAACGGTCGATCCGCGCCGCTCGCGCCGCCGTGCTGCGCGCGATTCCCGATGCATCTCCGGGGCAGAGCGTGCGAGCCCGGTATACGGCTGGCAAAATAGGCGGACGCGATGTCCCCTCTTACGTCAATGAGCCCGGGGTCGATCCACGTCGTCGAACGGAGACCTACGCCGAACTGACGCTTGAGGTGGCAAATTGGCGATGGCAAGGCGTGCCATTCACCCTTCGCTCCGGCAAGGCATTTGGCCGCAACCACGCGGAGATCGCCGTCAGCTTCCGCGAGACGCCGAACTTGACGTTCGCCACCCGGCCAACGCGAAACGTGTTGAGGATCGGGTTGTCCGAGCCCTATGCTCGGCTCTCGGTCAACGTCAACGGCCCGGATCGCACCCTGGTCGCTGAGACATTCGACATGGAAACGGCCTCGCCGGGGCGCGAGGCGTACGCAAACCTTCTCCTCGACATGCTCAGGGGCAACGCCATGCTGACCGTCCGCGACGATGAGGCCGAGGAGCTGTGGCGAATCGTCGAACCGGTCCTCGGCGCCTGGAATGCCGGCACGGAGCCACTTGGCGAATATCCGGCCGGCAGCACCTTCGCCTGTTCCTCATAGATCCGGACCCGTTCTTTGTACGCGGCTGCTTCGGACGCCAGTTGCTCGATCCGCTTCGTGGACTCGGCGTTCTAGCACGTCAGATTGCATACCGCTTTTCGAAACGCATCAATCGGTAGGTCTCGGGATTGTCACTTAACGGAGTCAGTCCTGTGAGACTGGCGATAGCCCCAATACCCATTTGATTGCTTCTCAACGCGCACATTAGTCCTCCCGAACAGCACGGATAACCAATGAGCGATCGAATCCTCCATTTACGGCATCCGGCTGGCCGGCGTCGGTGATGATCGTGAGTGATGGTGCTGACGTTGGACCGACGATTTCCTGAAGTGGAGCTGTCGCCTTGTCGTAGGTTTGCACCGAATTAACGGCATAGCGGTAGGTCACGTCATCGCTTCCGACAGGATGGACGCCTGATGTAATCGATCGCCTCCGGAGTTCACATTGTCCTCTTTCCGCAAGGCGCGATCGTCTTGTGGATCACCTGCGCCGGTGATTGGACACTCAACATTCGCCCCGTCTAGCATCACATCATCCCCTGGCGGGACGTGTCGCACCCAGAGCCGGATTGACCGCTCGGCCGGCCGACGTCACCGCGAGGATGGCCCGGATCGTTGACGGGCGACCATTGCAGGATGCGATGCAGGCCGGCATCACCGAGCGGCGCGATTGCGGGGGTTTCGACGAATTGAGATTCCGTACGACTCGTTTGCATCGCGGCAGATTTCACCAGCAGGATCTTCGGGCTGTCCAGCAGATCAAGCGGACTGTGCCTCTCGTGCGGTACGACTGATTTGGGAACGATCTGCTCGTACTGGAGTTTGTCGGTTGCCGTTCAGAGAACGGCTCTCAACAATCGGGAGAAAGGGTTGCACCACGACCGTGCGGGACCTTGCTGCGGACGCGATTGAAACGGCAATGACGTGGTTACGGGCAATTGACGAGGCGCTGACGGCCTGAACATTCCAATCGAACTAAGGAAAGCCCCGTCCTGGACAACTGCCAGGACGGGGCTTTCCTTGTTCAGGGGTGGCTAATCGAGCATACGGGCCGAGCGCGGTCCGTGCGCCCTGCGGCTCATCGTCCCGTGGGCGGATCGCGGGCGATGCGGCCGCGCCCCGGTCGAGATGACCGGGGCGCTCCAGGAACCGCCCACCGAGCCGGGGCATCCGGACCTATAGTGCCACCGGGACGGTCTGGTCGAAGAAGACGTGGCCGCACCCGCCGGCGTTTTGGACGATGGTGGTGGGGTTGATGACCTGCGACTTGCCCGTGCTCGGGCAGTACAGGGTGATCTTGTCCAGGAATTCGCCGCCTTCGGTACACCACTGCGCCAATGTCGAGTTCGACGCCACCACGCGCACGGTGTCCCCGTTGACCAGGGGACCGAGTGCGATCGGCGAGAGGAAGTCGGCGAGCTCGCTGTTGTCAACGAAGACCGACACGCCGTTGACGAACACCTCCAGGTCGTCGTCCACCAGGAACTCTTCGGTTGACCCGCCTGCGCCGGCGAGCACCGCATTGTCGCAGACATACGGTGTGCACACGCCGGCCACGCAGGTGCCGGCGTCGCCCGCGCTCGTCGTGCAGGCGGTGTCGTCGAGCGGGATGACCACGCAGCCGTCGGGCTCTTGGCACCCGGCGGCGAAGAGGCACGCGTCGCCGGTGTCCGGGCAGTCGACCGGCGTCGCGCCGCCGCAGGTGCCGTCCGCCTGGCAGGTCTGGGTCGTGCAGACGAGGCCGTCGGTATCGCACGGAGCACCGACATTGGCCGGTACTTCCTGGCACCCACCGGCGTCTTCCGAACAGATGGCCGTGGTGCAGGGATTCTCCGTTTCCGGACAGATGACTGGCACACCTGACCCGGCGCAGGTGAACGCCCCATCGCAGACGCCACCCGTGACGCAGGCGAGCCCAGGGTCACACGGGGTGCCCGCCGCGACCGGCAATTGCACGCAATACCCGTTGGTACAGGTGCCGCTGCCGCACTCCCCATACTGATTGGGGCAGTCGCCATCGGCGCAGCACTCGACGCGCACAAAGTCGCCCAGCCGCGCATAGGCATTCAGCTCCTCTTGCGGAATGGTCAGCGACTGATACGGAGCGGACGGATCACCGGTCGCGTGGCAGATCGTGAGCTCGCGGGCTGCCACTCCGGCATCGGTCCGCGCCACCGCGCCGGCCAAGGACGCCCGCTACTCCGCCTGCCACGCCGCGCAGCAGCGTGCGCCGCGATGTTCCCTGACCAAATGCACGCGTGAGGTCATCGAACTTCGGCCCGTCCATGCGCTTTTTCCCTTTCCCAAGGAGGGTATGCCGTGGTGGATAGTGACTCCATCTTGCCATAAGATCGAGAAGAAAGCTACGGTCGATGTCCGCGTAATAGGTGACGATCAACTCCGCGATCTCCGCCTCAAGTGGCTCGCCGACACCCGGCAGCCATTTGAGCATGCGCCGCAGCTCTTGCTCAATCATGTGCACCGCTCCTGCCTCGGTTCCGGCCAGGATGGAGGCACTTCTGCGCTCATGCGGAATGAACAATTATGTGACCGGTTCAGTCACGGTGGCATGCACAGCTCAGCATCCGGTACCTCAATCATCGCAACTTGGCGGTGAGTGGAACCGCAATCGTCGTCGCTGACGGGAGCTGATCCCGCGCACAGATCGCCGAGGTCCGATGGATTCAATCACTTCCCGATCTCCGGCATCTCGCGATATCGGCACCATCGGGCAGCGTCGCTGCCGCTGGCACCACTCCTGCCGTCCGGCCATGATGGCGCTCGTCGCGTTGAGCGGAATGCGGGTCATGCAAGTCGGCAACTCGGCATTGTGCAACTGTTGGCTAGGCAAATCGCCAACCCATACGCGATCGTCGCCCCAACGTGGACGTGATCCCTACCTGGGTTCTAGGTTCGGCGCTCTCGGAACTGCAGCAAATGCCGTCACATCCCGGATGGATCCGCGAGTGACGGTGACCGCTGCACCCGGTGCAGGTCACGATCATCGAGACGATCGCCACGCCCCGTGCAGGCATCGACGCATGATCGAAGCCGACGACGGAGATCTGGCGCCCGCTTCCCGGCTATGAGGGGCGCTACTGCGTTTCCACGCATGGCCGGGTCATGAGCTATCGGACTCCCTCGAAACCTGGGCAGTTGCTGAAGATGTTCTGGGAGGATGGTACGTATCGCTTCTACCTCTCGCTCCACGGCCAAAAGCAGAACGTTGTCCTGCGCGATCTGGTGCTGGAGACCTTTGTCGGGCCGCGGCCACCCGGGTTCATCGTGCGCCACCTGGACGGGAACCGGGCGAACTGCCGGCTGGACAATCTCTGCTATGGTCCGAACTCCCCATCGCTCCCCATTGGACCGATCGATGCCGAGACCCGCATCGCCGCGTATACCCCGCTGACCGCGGATGATGCCCGCGCCATTGCCGCGAGCAGCGATCGCGCAAAGGACCTGGCGATTCGCTACGGCATCACCAAGGCGATGGTGGACAGTATTCGTCATGGCCGAAGCTGGAAGATGGAAACGGAAGGGTATCGACGCGCCAATAAGGTCGGCGAGGGGCGGGTCGAGCTGACCCAGCCGATGATCTTCTCCGCGGATGAAACGTGCGATGTCGGCATCGACAATGCATCGTCGGTCTCGCCTGACTACAACCCGAAGAGCAGTGCCTTCAATGGCACGGTCAACTGGGTGCAGATTGAAGTCGGCAAAGATGACCATGACCACCTGATTTCGCCTGACGAGCGCTTCACTGTGGCCATGGCTCGTCAGTAATTCCACAGCCGTCTCACATGACTACCGGTTGATGGCCGGTGGACGCGAGGCGGGAGAAGCGGCCCGGAGTGTCTGATCGCAGACGCTCCGGGCCGCTTCAATTTGGACTGGCGTTGTCTTGCTCACGGCTTCCCATCACGACGGGCCCGCGAGGTCAGGAACGTGAACCACAAGGTAAGAAACTGGCTATAGAAGAAAATAATGCAGTTCGACGAAGGTTGAATCCTCAAAAGCGTCGTTCGAAGGCAGCGCTCGATGTTCAGATCTCTGGAGATGAGATGAACTGCTCGGTTGATGAATGGTTGTGCGGCAGGAGATCGACCGGCGTGGGGATTGGAATCAATGCCGGGTCGGGGAGGAGGTCGCCGTTCGCGGCCGGCAGCCAGTAGGTGAAGGTTGATCCCTTCCCCTCCTGACTGACGACGCTGATCTCGCCATGCTGCAGGTGGGCGAGACGGCGTGAGATGGCCAACCCGAGCCCGGTGCCGCCGTACCGGCGGGATGGGCTTGAATCGAGCTGCCGGAATTCGTCGAAGATGGCGGGAATCGCCGCTGGGGCGATGCCGATGCCGGTGTCGGACACCGCGATGCCAACCCAGGGGCCGGCGTTCCGGACTGACACTTCGATCACGCCGCCGGGCGTGAACTTGACCGCGTTGCTGATCAAGTTGAGCAGGACCTGAATCGATCGTCGACGGTCGGCCCGGACCCTCGGAGCAGTTTCTGGCAGCGCTTCGCGGAGGAGAAGGTCTCGCTCCAGCGCGAGTGGACGCATCTCCGCCAGGGCGGCGCGAACCAGATCGGAAACGGCGATCGCTTCGGGCGAGACTTCGAGTTTGCCGGCTTCGATGCGCGAAAGATCGAGCACGTCGTTGATCAACGTCAGTAGATGGTCGGCGCCGGTGGCGATGCGCTGCACATCGGCGCGTTGCTGCGGCGCAAGTGGGCCGTCAATCTCATCGAGCAGGAGATGGGCGAACCCGATGATCGCGTTGAGCGGCGTTCGCAGCTCGTGACTCATCGTGGAAAGAAAACTGCTTTTCAATCGGCTGGCTTCTTCGGCTTCAGCCTTAGCCTGTTGCAGCGCGAGTTCCCGGTTATGCCGGTCGGTGAGATCGACCGCCGAGCCGAGAATGCCGATCAGTTCGCCGCTTGCGTTCCGCAACGGCGCCTTTCGTCGTCGAGAGAAAGGTGTGCGTGCCCCGGATATCGAGTTCTTTCTCAAACACGATAGCGGCATCGCCTGCCAGAACGGCGGCATCTTCGGCAAGGAACTCGGCGGCTACGTCTGGCTGCAAAAACTCGAGGATCGGACGATTCACCATCTGCTCGACGGTGATGCCAAAGTCATCCGCTGCCGCTTCGTTCGCCAGCACGTACTGGCCGTTGAGATCCTTGGCGAAGATGGGGTCTGGCAGATTGTCGATGATGGCATTGATGAGCGCGTTGCGATCGGCGAGCGCTTGCTCGGCAAGTTTCTGTTCGCTGATGTCGGTGGTGATGCCGACGACGCCAATGATCTCGCCGGTCGCGTTGCGCAACGGCGCTTTCCGGGTGAGATGATGCACATCCGGCTTGCCGAAATAGGCCATGCTCGTTTCGTATTGCAGCTTTTCTCCGGTCGCGATGATCTGCTGGTTCTGCCTGCGAAACAGCGGCACATCGTGGCCAACGATTTCGGCATCAGTGCGGCCGATCATCTCGTTGGGTTCAAGACCGTACGACGCGGCGGACGCGCGATTCGAGAGGATATACCGCTCGTCGGGGTCCTTTGCGAAGATCATGTCGGGCGAGCTCTCGATGATCGCATTGAGCAGCGAACGCTGTTCAGCGAGCGCCTGCTCGTCGAGGCGGCGGCGGGAGATATCACGCGAGATACCGCCGATGGCGACGACTTCACCGCCTGGATCGCGAATCGGCGTTTTGATCGTTTCCACGACCAGGAGTCCCCTGTCTCCCCGGTCGAACTCATGGATTTCGGTCTCCGTCGCACCGGACATCACCCGCTGCTCAAGCGCCCAGATTGTCTCGGCCAGTTCGCGCGGCAGCAATTCGAAGACGGTTTTACCGATGCATTCGGCTGGTTCCGAATTGAGAAAAACGCGGGAAGCGTTGTTGACGAGGATGAACCGCCCCTGGAGATCTTTGATGGAGACGAGATCGTGCGTCGAGTCGATCAATGCCTCGAACTGGTCGATCCGCGTCTGAAGATGGTCTCAGCCTGGACGTGTTGTCGGTAAGCTGAATGAGGGCTAGGGCTGGGTTTGACTGATCGATCCAACCGATGGTCGCCTGCAAGTAGAGATTTCGATGGCTGATCTCGAACGTGCCGTGCAACTGTTGCTCGATCGCCGGTTGCAACTGGGCCAGTTCGAGTGGCTTGCCGGTGGCGGCCTCGGATGGGCCAAGGAGCTCAACGGCTGGTGCGCTCGCGGCGAGCACGATCTGGGCGTCATCAACCAGCAGCAGGGGAACCGGCGCCAGCAGGACAAACGCGATCCACCCGGCGCGATCGGGTACCTGTCTTGATTCCGGATTGGGCAAATCTGCCATGCGACGTCGCAATTCCCGCGTAGAGCGTCGACGAACGGGCAGGTTGTGGCCGTGCGCGCTCGATTGCCCGGAGATACGCTGTGAGGGTAACACTCAACAGAGTTCGAATCGACACAGTAGCTTGAAGATGATGGGAGCGTGACCGCGTGAATCAACGTCCATTGAAAATAGGATTGCAGTTGCCGGAAGTGGAGTATGTGGCATCGTGGCGCGACTATCTCGAAATGGCGCGCATTGCCGAGGATATCGGGCTCGACTCGCTCTGGCTCGGCGATCACCTTCTCTATCGCTACGCCAATGAACCGTCCAAAGGCCCGTGGGAATGCTGGTCGTTTCTTTCGGCGCTGGCGGCGGTGACGAACCGGGTTGAGCTGGGTCCGCTGGTGCTTTGCGCCGGATTCCGCAATCCGGCGCTGGTCGCCAAGATGTCGGAAACGATCGACGAAATCAGCGGCGGCCGGTTCATTCTCGGATTAGGAGCTGGTTGGAACAAGCCGGAATATGCCGCGTTCGGCTACCAGTTCGATCAGCGTTTCGCCCGCTTCGCTGAGGCGTTCGAGATCATCCGGGCATTGTTGCGAGAGGGCAAGGTCGATTACGAGGGAACCTTTTATTCGGCCAGGGAGTGCGAGATCATCCCGCGCGGTCCCCGCGCCGGGAAGATTCCGCTGATGATCGGATCGTACGGCGAGAAGATGCTGCGGTTGACCCTGCCGCACGTCGATCAGTGGAACATCTGGTTCGCCGATTTCGGCAACACCGTCGAAGGGCTGCGGCCATTCAACGACCGGATCGATGCGATCTGCGCCGATATCGGCCGCGATCCCGGAGAGATAGAGCGGACTGCCGCGCTGCTCGTCACCGGGCCGGGCGGATCGTTTCGCCAGACCGGAGCACAGGGTGAGCGTGCCGCGAAGGGAATTGCCGGTTCGCCGGAGGAAATCGCCAATACCTTCCGGGCGTTTCATGCCGCTGGAATCAGCCACATCCAGATTGTGCTCGATCCGATTACTCCCCAGGCCATCGCCTGGCTGGCTCCGGTGATAGAGCAGCTCCGCGCCGAACATCACTGAATGCCGGCGCCGGAGACTGTGGCGATTTTGTAACACCCCTTCACTGACCTTCGACGCATTTGCGGCGTCGGCTGCCGCATGCTGGGTGTATGAAGGGGCGTCCGGCAGGTTTGCATGGTAACCCGCCCGTTGCCATCGACCGCGTAAGTGGCGCTCCTCATGCTTCGACGATGAAAGGGTTCTTTGCTGGTGGATCGGTTCAGCACGATCGCTATCCGCGCCGCCCTCGTCTGGATGCTGCTTGGCATTCTGGCGGGAGCCGCCATGCTCACCGATCAGGATATGCCGGGTAACTGGCGGCTCTGGATGGCGCCGACCCATACGCACATGCTGCTGGTGGGGTGGTTTTTCCAGTTCACCCTGGGGGTGGCCTACTGGCTCTTGCCCCGGAAGCGCACTCCAACGCGCCCTATCGGCTTCAACGAACGACTCGCTTTTGCCGCGCTGATTTGTCTCAATGGCGGGTTGGCGATTCGCGCGGTAATCGAGCCGTTGCAACGTGCCGGGCATGAAGGAGCGTGGACGCGGATCGGCTACGCGGTTTCGGCGTTGGCACAGGTGGCGGCGTTCGTCATCGTCGCGGTGCAGCTCTGGCCGCGAGTCGCCACGAAAGCAATGCGAGCAAAAGTTCAGGCTTCGCCGGGAACCGGCGATAACTAAGGAGGATCATCGTGTCTCAGTCGATCACGTCGTTGCCGTTGAATGAGGCGGAACTTTCCGTGATGACCATTCGCGACATCACCGATGTCGAGCCGCGCGCGCTGGAATTGCTTGCGCCGCTGGGCATCGATCTCTGTTGCGGCGGCGGTCATCCGCTGGGCGAGGCGCTCGATCTGCACGGCATTGACCGGAAGCAGGTCATGCCGCAACTTGTTGCCCTGGCGGTTGATGCAAAGAGGTAAATTCCGTGGGGAAGCAACTCGTTCCGCTGACGATGATCGCGGCGATGCTCGGTTTCGCGACGGCGGCGCTCACGATTGGCTTTGTTCCCGATCATCCCACCTGGTGGCGCGCGGCGGTATCGCTGGCGGTGCTGGGCGGGATCGCGCCGATGATCTACGCGGTGAATATCCGGGTGGTGCCGGTCTTTCTCACGGCGTCCGTGGGCGAGTCTTGGCCCGCTGCGCGCGCAGGTCGCGCTGATGCTCGCCGGCGCGTGGATCGTCTACGCGGGACGGATGAATATCCAGGATCGACTCATTCAGCTCGGGAGCCTGCTGGCGTTGGCGAGCGGACTGCTTTTCATGGCGAACCTCGTCCGCCTGTTCAAGCAACCGCCTTCGACTCCAGCGCCGCCGACGCCATTTCCCAATCAGGTCGAGATCGATAAACTGGCCGTCAAATTCACCCGCTGGGCCGGCATCTATCTGCAGATCGGGTTGATTATCGGCGTGGTGACCGCGTTCTGGCAGCCGGATAGGGGGCGCTGGGATCTGGTCTGGGCGCACACGATGCTGGTTGGGTTCATGCTCTCGATGGCCGCCGGCACCAGCTACCACGTGCTGTCGCGCTGGACCGGATATCCCTGGAGATCGGCGCTGCCGATTCGCCTGCACCTCATTGTGATGACGATCGGACTGCCGGTGATGCTTCTGGCGCTGGCGACTGACTCCCTGACGCTTTTCAAAATTGCCGGACCATTGCAGGCGGCCGCCATCGTGCTCTTCCTTGGCACAATTGCGCCACTTGTCGCTCGAATGCCGGGACGCTCCAAACCCGCGATGCTGGCGGCGGCGGTCTCGCTGGCGATCGGCGTCAGCATGGGCGCCTGGTTCGCGGTCGACGCCGTGGCAGGCGCGCGCATGCGGCTGGCCCACGCCGAGATCAATCTCTTTGGCTGGACCGGGCTGCTCATCTGCGGAGTAGGCTACTACCTGATTCCCCGCCTGGCGGGACATCCCCTGCGCTGGCCACGACTGGTGAATATCCAGCTCGCGTTGCTTGGAGGCGGTGTCCTGATCGGGGCCATCGCGTTCGTCTTCCGGGGCTACGGCCACCTGAACACCACCGTCATCCTCGGCGCACAGTTGATGGTTTCCGCCGGATTCATCCTCTTCGCCCTCATCATCGGCGGCACGTTCTTCGCCAAGAAATCCCCGGCCACTGTTTCAACAATTCAAATCGGCAAACGCCCGCAAACCGCCGGAAGATAGGTGCGTTCGGAAGATTGGCCATATTTCCTGTACAGGAAATATGGCCATTTCGTTGAATATCGCAACTCTTCCAAAACGCAATGGTGTTGATCAGCGACTTCCTCTTACAAACTCGTCAGGCGATCTGGCCCGAATCTGGAGTTCCCATCAGCGACGAGCTATCGACGGCTTCGAAGTCACTTCCATGAATGAGCTCCTGCAACGCGTGCAGGTCGTCGTTGTCCCACCGGTCATCCGGGACGCCGGAGAGAAACCAGTCGCTGCCGTTGTCGGCCAGGAACATCCCGTAGGTCTTGAGCGCTTGCAGGATGATCTGATTGACCGGCGAGAAGGTGCTCACGTCAACCCCGGCCTTGAGCCGGAACCGTTGCCCCATCGGCGGCACATCAGCATCCGTCGAGGCGCCTGCCTGGTGGCGGGCCGGCCAGACGTAGGCTTCCTGGGTCGTCGAGGCCGTGAAACGAAGCGCATGAGGAATGACGCCGGCCTCAATTTCTTCGTACCGAATCAACCCCGGCAGAATCGCCATCCCCGCCGCGTCGGCCGAGGTCCAGTCCGCAGCCCTCAGCTCGTTGGAGGTGAGGTCGAAGCGCGCGCCTGAGAACGCCTGCCAGCTGCCATCGGCCTGTTGAACGGCGTTATATAGCTCATACAGCAGACACGTATCTTCCTGGACCACGACGACGTGGCGATCACCCGTCCCGCACGATCCTCCTTCGACCGGAACATCTAAAGGAATCGGATATGGTCCGGGGTCGCTTTCTTCGGCCACCTCGAAGGCGACCTCGATCATCGGCTGATCGGCGGGAACGCGGACAAAGGGGATGCCAAGCGGCGAGCCTTCGTAAAGACCCGAGCCGAAATCCGGATGGACGCCAGTGTCTGGACCGATACTCGCCACATAGGCGTCGGATCGCGCATCGACGGGCAAGCTATCGACCGGCGTGTTCCAGATGTTGTCGGGAGGAAAGAGCGGGCAGTTCACCGCGATTTCCCCACAGACCGAGCTTTCACAGCCCAGGGCGCACTCGCCGTCGGACTGCCTCAGGGGAGCACCCCTGGCGGCGCTGGGCTTGGTGGTGATCAATCCGGCGAACAAGGCGCCAAACAGGACCGAGCGACGACTGAGCCGATGCGCGATGGCAGTCGTCAAACGATCGAAGGCATGGTGATCCATGATTCGTCTCCTGCGTGGGCGGCGGACCGGTGTGCCAACGGAACTTCTTGGGAATAGACGTAACGATTGGGATCGAGTGTAGGCGTGAGGAGGGTGAAGATGCAATGGGAGGTGACCGGCGTTAAAGCGAGATTGAGCTGCGGGGTCAATTGCTTCGTTTCAATGCGACTTTACCAGGGGAGGGATCGCATCAAATGAGGCTTGGAGATCGGATTGCGGAGATGTGACGCGGCCTTTCAAGGCCGGGCTAACGCGCCGAAGCACCTCCATGGCTAAGCTGGACTGCAGTAATACCCGGTATATCCGAACGTTTCCGGGCTTAGTCTCGGAGAGACTTCGTCTTGTCAGCACTGGACTTCAGTCCGGTGCGAGGCCGGAAGCAATGCTTGCTACTTCCGCCCCTGTGCCGAAGCAGACCGCAACCGTGGGTCGAGGGCGTCGCGGAGTCCGTCGCCGAGGAGGTTGAAGCCGAGCACGACGATGGCGATCGCCATGCCGGGGAAGATCGCCGCCCAGGGAGCCTGTTGCAGGTAGCCGTAGCTCGTGCTCACCATTGAGCCCCACGACGGGGCGGGGGGCTTGTTGCCGAGGCCGAGGAATGAAAGCGAGGCTTCGGCCAGAATCGCGAAGGCGAAGTTGAGCGAGGCGTGGACGATCAACGGCGCGGTGATGTTGGGGAAGATATGCCTGGCCATAATCCTGGGCGATGACGTGCCGACTGATACCGCCGCTTCGACGTAGGTCATCTCCCGCACGGAGAGCGTCGCCCCGCGCACCACACGCATGAACGTGGGCATCGTGACGATCGCGATCGCGATCATCGCATTTTGGAGATTATTTCCAGCCATGGTGATAAAGACGATCGCCAGCAGCACCGCCGGGAATGCCCAGATCACATCCATGATCATGATCAGGATGCTGTCAAGCCAACCCCGCTTGTATCCGGCGATCAATCCCAGCACCGTGCCAACGCTTCCGGCCAGACCAACCGAGATAATCCCGACCTGAAATGACACGCGGGCGCCGTAGAGCAACCGGCTGAGAATGTCGCGGCCGAACTCATCGGTGCCGAGCCAGAAGGTGCGGTCTGGTGATTGGAGAATGTGCTTCGGAAATTGTTGCGTCGGTCCGTAGGGGGCCAGATAGCCGCCGAACAGCGCCAGAAAGGCGAAGACGCTAATGATCACCGCGCCCGCCAGCGCCAGCGGTTGCCGCCGGATGCTGCCCCAGATGGTAGGGCGTTTCGAGCGGCGCGTGCCCGCCAGTGCGGCCAGCCCGGCGCTTACTTCGGCGGAGATGGGCGTTTCTTGTGCAGCAACCTGATCTTTTGCCTGTTCCATTGCCGCCTCTCCTAAGCCTTGCGCAACCGGGGATCAACCACGGCATAGAGAATATCGACGCACATGCTGACGATGACAAACATCGTGGCGATGACGAGTGTCACCCCCTGCACGACCGGATAGTCGCGATTCGCGATGGCGTCGTAGATATAGCGGCCCAATCCCGGCAGACCAAAAATCTGCTCGATGATGACGGTGCCGCCGAGCAATCCCGCGATCTGAATTCCGGCGATGGTAATGATCGGCAGCGATGCGTTCGGAATGACATGCCGAATCACCACCGTCCGCTGCGACAATCCCTTGGCGCGAGCTACGCGAACATGCTCCTGGCCAAGCACTTCAAGCACTGCCGAGCGGGTGTTACGCATGATCACCGCCGCGAACGGCAGGGCCAGACTCACCGCGGGCAGCAGCATGCTCTTCAGGTTGAGCAGAGGATCTTCGGTGAATTTCACGTAGCCGACGGGAGGAAGCCACTTCAATTTATAGGAAAAGAGCAGCATTAAAAGAATGGCGATAAAGAAACTTGGCGCCGATATACCGAGCAGCGTCACGACGGTCGCGGTGTAGTCAGCGATCGAATTGCGTTTCAGGGCGGCAAGCAACCCGACCGCAAGCGCCGGAATGAGACCGAGAAGTGCGGCCAGGATCGCTAGCTCGACGGTGACGGGCAGCCGAAGCTTGAGCTCCGTCGTCAGCGGCCGCTTGGTTCGCAGCGACTTGCCGAGGTCGCCCTCGACGATGTGCTTCATCCACTTGACGTATTGCACCGGCTGCGGCTCGTCGAGTCCATATGATTTGCGAACCGCTTCGCGTTGTTCAGGAGTGATGCGCTGGTCAGCGCCGATGGCGAGCGTACTCGCATCTCCCGGGAGCATGCGAACCATGGCGAAAATCGCGAGCGACACCCCGAACAAAACAGGAATGAGCAAGAGAACGCGTCTCAAAATGTATTGCAGCATGCCCTTCCCGCAGAACAATGACGCGTCGAGTAGGCGATCTATCGCCTACTCGACGTTGAGCTTCATATGCCGGTCATCCCCTGTACGGGAGATGATCAACTGATATTACTCTGCCAGCCAGGTTTCGCGGAATGATGCGTTCGAACCGGTGGGGTAATGCAGGAATCCGTTGACCTTGTTTTTCATCGCTTCGTACTGATTCGCGACGAAGAGAGGGGCCCAGGGGAGGTCCGCCAGCAGGATTTCCTGGAGTTGCTTGTAGATCGCGGCTCGGGCCTCGAGATCGGTTTCGAGCTTGCCCTGCGCGATCAGTTCGTCGACCTTTGGATTGCTGTAGCTCGTCTGGTTGCCGTCCTGCCCCGTGCCGAAGTTGGCAAGCAAAACGGGATGTGGATCGATCCAGGAGTTCGTTCCGGCCACGGCCAGATCGAAGTCACGCGATTGCAGCGCCGCGCTGATCGTCGCCGGCTCGAGCGCCGCGTAGTCCGCCTCGATGCCGATTTGCTTGAGTTGTTCCTGAATGATGATCGCCGAGTTCGTCATGAAGGAATAAGGCGCGTAGGTGATCAGCGTCGTTTTGAAACCGTCGGCATAGCCGGCCTCGGCGAGCAGCGACTTCGCCTTGTCGAGATCGGGAGCCGGGACCTCATGCTCGAACCCGGCCCAATAACTCGGCGCGAAAATGGTTTCGACCGCAACGCCGTGGCCGAAGACGGCCGACTCGATGATGGGCGTGCGGTCGATCGCCGCGGCAATTGCCTGCCGCACCTGGAGATTGTTGAATGGCTCGCGCTGCAGGTTGAACCCGAGATAGCGGATATTCGTCAGCGCATCACCGGCGATTTTCAGACCGTCGGTGCTGGAAAGGGTATCGACGTCGCGCAGCGGCGCGTACTCGATGAAATCGGTCGAGCCCTGGATCAGCGAGCCGGTGCGGGCGGTGTCGTCCGAGGCGATGACCGCTTCGATCCCATCGAGATAGGGCAAACCTGTTTCCCAGTAGTTCGGATTCTTCTCAAGCTTGACCGAGGTTGACGGCACATATTCCTTGAAGACGAACGGACCGGTGCCATTTGCGACCTGCGAGACATCGCCATTGTTCGCCTCGACAAACGCTTTCGACATGATGATCGCGCCGGCCGTCGTCAGGGTCGTCAGAAACGACGCGTCCGGTTCTTCAAGCGTGATCTCGATCGTTTGCGGATCGGACGCCTTGATTCCTTCGAGTGTCGTCGCTTCGCCGCTGTTGAACGCGGCCGCGCCCTTCACCGACAGAAAGTTCGCAGCATTGACGGCGGCCGTCGCCGGATCGAGCACGCGGGTGTAGCTGAAGAGAACATCGTCCGCCGTCAGCGGCGTGCCGTCGTGAAACGTGATTCCCGATCGAAGATGGAAGGTGTACACCGTGCTGTCGTCGCTGATCTCCCATGACTCGGCGAGCCCTGGCTGCGCGACGAGATTGGGATCAACCCGCACCAGGGTGTCATAGACATGCTCGACCACCTTCCAGATCGCCGTCAGTCCGGCCTGGGTTGGATCAAGCGTGGTTGGATCCGCCTGCAGCGCGATCTTCAGAACGCCACCGGCAACCGGTTCGGGTACCGGAGTGCCATCCTGGAACGTTCGGCTCAGGATCGCGCCTCGTCCACCCGGAGCCGCCTTCGCCGCCAGCGAAAGCGATGAGATAACCGTGGCAGAGAGCCCGAGCGCCAGCGCCCGATTGACCACCTGCCGCCGCGAATAACGGCCGCTCAACGCGCCATTCAACAGCCGTTGAAATTCCTGCCGCTCATTCATTGAAACCTACCCTCTCGCAATTGACTGCTGAGCAATCGTGAATTGGTCATGCCATGTGGAGCTTCCACACAGGCGTGGTCGCATAGAGTAGTGTACTCAATGATCGAGAACTCGAATATAGCGAATTGCAAAGATCGGGCATTCTGCCAGGATACGACGCTCGCCGGACAGCAAAAAGCGGCTGGCGGGGAATTCCCCGCCAGCCGCTTTTTGCATTGAAACTAGCTCTTGATCCAGGTCTCACGGATGAAGCCGTTTGACCCTGTCGGAATGTGCTGGAAGCCCTGCACGCTCAGCTTCATCGCCTCGAACTGGTTGGCGACAAAGAGGTTCACCCACGGCAGGTCATCGAGCAGAATCTGCTGGATCTCCTGGTAGATCGTGGTGCGCTTCGCCGGGTCGGTTTCGATTTTGCCCTGGTTGATCAGATCGTCGACCTTGGGGTTCGCATACGCCGCGGCGTTACCGGCCGAGGTCGAGCTGAAGTTGTTCAGCATCAGCGGGTGCGGATCGATGTAACCGCTCGTGCCGGTGACGCCGATGTCGTAGTTGTGGTTGGTGTGAACGTCGGCGATCATCGTCGCGTTCTCAACCAGATTCAGCTCTGCGTCGATGCCAATCTGCTTCAACTGCTCCTGAAGCACGACGGCGGCGTTCGACAGGAACGAATACTGCGACCAGGAAGTAATGGTCGTCTTGAAGCCATCCGGCAAACCGGCCGTCGCCAACAGGCTCTTCGCCTTTTCAATATCGGGCGCCGGAACGTCGGTCTGCAGCGCCGCCCAGTAGGTCGGCGGGAAGATCGTGCTCACTGGCGTGCCATGACCGAAAACCGATGATTCGATCATCGGCGTGCGATCGACGACCGCCGAAATCGCCTGGCGAACTTCGAGCTTGTCGAACGGCTCGCGGCCCATGTTGAAGACAACGAAACGGATGTTGGTGTTGGCGTCGCCCGCCATCTGGAGATCGCTGTTTGCGGTCAGGGTGTCGACATCGCGCAGCGGCGCGTACTCGATGAAGTCAGTTGTGCCCTGGACGACAGACGTCGTGCGGGCTGTATCGTCCGGGACGATGAGCATTTCGAGGCCGTCCAGGTACGGCAGCCCCTCTTCCCAGTAGTGCTCGTTGCGCGACATTTTGAGGGAAGTGTTCGGGATGTACTCATCGAGCTTGAAGGGGCCGGAGCCCATTGCCACCTGCGACACGTCGTTATTATTCGCCTCAATGAACGCCTTCGACATGACGATGCATGAGCTGCTGGTGATCGTGGAGAGGAACGACGCATCGGGCTCGGAGAGCGTGATCTCGACCGTGGCCGGGTCGACCGCCTTGATGCCCTCGAGTGTCGTCGCCTTACCCGTGTTGAACTCGTCCGCGCCCTTGACCGACGAAAGATCGGACGCATTGGTTGAAGCCGTGGCCGGATCGAGCAAGCGGGTGTACGTGAACACCACATCGTCCGCCGTTACCGGGGTTCCGTCGGAGAACATCGCATTGGCCCGGAGATGGAAGGTGTAGACCAGTCCGTCGTCACTGATGTCATACGATTCCGCCAGCGCCGGCTCGACTGAGAGGTCAGGCTTGACGCGGACGAGATTGCTGTACATGTGCTCAACCACGTGCCAGATCGCCGTCAGGCTCTGGGTCTGCGGATCGAGCGCGGTCGGATCTGCCTGCAGACCAATCTTGAGTACACCGCCGGCGACGGGCGTGTCCTGGAGCGACGGCGACAGCTTCGCCGACGTTACGCCTGGAGCAGCTTTCGCGGCAAGTGAGAGCGTTGAGAGCGCGGCTGCCGAGAGTCCGAGCGCGGCCGCCCGGTTCATCACCTGGCGGCGTGAGTATCGACCACTTAAGACACCGTTGAGCAATTGATGGAAGTCTTGCTTTTCACCCACGGGTACCACTCCTTGTGCTCTGTTAGAGCGCAGACAGCCAAATGCGGCCCCACCTGGGCCGCTCCAGCAATCTGTACCTGCGATGCGCCCGGCGTACCGGGATCGCCAGGCTCGGCGAATCCTCGGACGGGGGAATGTGGCGAGTATATACGGAAACATCCTATGCAGACCCGGCCAGACGAGCTCGGACCGTAAGGGGAAATTCTGGCGACGGCATGATCCGTGGTGCTGGGGGCTGGGACGAGGGTGGCCACCCCGTCCCGCATGGAGCCGAGCACAAGTATTGCCCCCCGCTGCAGCATTTCTGCTGCGAGCCTTCCTTAATTGGCCTTGCCGCCCGTCCCAACCGCCAGCACCCCGGATCATGCAGATTTCTAGCCGCCGTTTTTCGGTTCGATGATCGGCTGCCCGACATCGTCGTCGCCCTGCGGCTGCTCCTGGGGCTGATCGTTGGCGACTGTGCCATCTAAAAGGGCGCGCACCACCGTGCGCTGCATGTACTCGGAGATGGACGGATCCCAGGTTCCACCGCAGGTGATCAGCGTCAGCATGGAGTCGTCACTCTGGCCGGTGATTTTCTTCATGTCGGCGTCTTTGACCTGCACCAGCTCGGCATATTCGACAACATACCGGAACTGGCCGCAGGTCTGATCGCGGACGAGAATCTCATCCCCCTCCTTCAATTGATCGATGGCGAAGAAAACTCCCTCCGGCATGCCGTACCAGTTGAGATGGCCGGCGAAGACAGCATTGCCTTTGTTGCCGGGGTGGCTCGTTTCCTTATACCAGGCGACATCGTTCCCGTTCGATGGGTCCTGGAGCGCACCATCGACGATCTCCAGCACTTCAATCCTGGCATCGACATTGATGCCGGGAATCACGATGTGGGTTGGCCGCAGAAAATCATCATTCCCGACGGTGGGTGTCCCGGCTGCCGCCGCTGCTTGCGCCGCATCGTCGCAGGCGCCTGACTCCCAGGGATCGGGTTCCGGGGGTGTCGCCGGTTCGAGCGGGGCGGCGATGGCGTCGAAGCTGCCAATTGCCGATGCGGCGAGCGCTGCCGCTCCGGCTCGTAGCAGATTCCGGCGGCTGCGCCGGTTGGAAAGCACCGTCGTTGCGAACTGGGTGACGGCATCGTCATAGGTCTTCATCGGTCTGCTCCTTTCCGAACCCGAGCATTGGGTTCGTCTAACAGTTACGATGATGCGCTGCGCCGTTCGCCGGTTCCTCGGTGAAATCACCGAATTTTTGCCAGCGCGCGACGAAACCGGGCTATAGTCCTGCCATGATGACCGGGCCGAGCAAGGAGCAACCATGACGACAACGCAAAAAAAGGTGCTGGTGACGGGTGCGAACGGCGTGATTGGCCGGGTGGTGATGGAGCGTCTCGCCGATCGCTACGACTTACGCGCCCTGACCAGATCGAAGGTCGAGTTCCCGAGTTTTATCGGAGATGTCAGTAATCTCGACGCGATCGTTCCCGCATTCGAAGGAATCGATGCGGTGATTCACCTGGCGGGATCGTCGGCGGTGGAATCATCCTGGGACGCCGTGCTGCAAAGCAATTTGATCGGAACCTACAACGTCTTCGAGGCCGCCCGGCTGGCGGGTGTGCCGGCGGTCATTTTCGCGTCGAGTAACCACGCCATCGGCGAGTATGAAATCGAGGGAGCGCCAACTCTTTACCGGCTTGACGATGAGCGAGTTTACGACCAGACGGTTGAGGTTCGCCCCGATTCGCTTTACGGGGTTTCGAAGGTTTACGGTGAGGCGCTTGGCCGCTATTACCACGATCGATTCGGGATGCGCGTCTACAACCTGCGCATCGGCTCCTGCCGGGAGGATGATGATCCCCGCAGCCCGGAGATCGCCAAAGGCAATGCCTGGCTGAAGCTCGAACCGGCCGACCTCTACGCCCGCTACCGGGCGACCTGGCTGAGCCAGCGTGACTGCGTCGAGCTGATCGCCTGCTGCCTGGAGGCGGACGACGTCGACTGGGCGGTGGTCTACGGCATCTCCGACAATCCCCGCCAGTTCTGGGATATTACCCACGCGCACAAACTCCTCGGGTATACCCCTCTGGATAGCGCTCCCGCCGGAGATGAGCCGTAACCGAAACCGTTGGGCAAGATCAACCGGAACGCGTTGATTGGAGATTTCATGCCGCCTCGAAGGGTCACATCGTCACGGTTCGTTCGATCCGCGATCTTGCTCGTTTTCCTGTTCAGCATCATCCAACCACTCGCCGCTCGCGCCGCCGATCCGTACGCTGGTTTGCAACCGGCGTACCAGGATGGCATCGAGGAGCGGTTCGGCGATCAACTCGCCAGTTACAACATCACCGCACGGTTTCGCCCCGACGACCATCGCATCACCGCCACGATGAGCGTCGTCTTCACCAACTTCACCGGCGAAACGCTCGACGAAATCGCCTTCCGGTTGTTCCCGAATGCGGACTACTACGATGAAGGGTATCTGGCGATCACGACCGCAAAGGTCGATGGCAAACCCGTAACGCCCGACTACCATGCCGAAAAAACCGTGATGTTTCTTCCGATCGAGAGTGCGCTCGCGCCCGGCGGGCAGGTCACGATCGATCTCAATTTTCGAACGATGATTCCCACCGACTCCAGCGGCACCTTTGGCGTTTTCTCCTATCGCACCGAGAGCAATATCTGGACCCTGGCGGATTGGTATCCGATCATCGCCGGCTGGGATCCCGATCTCGGATGGCGGGATGACCCTCCCACTCCGGCAGGTGACCCGACCTTCGCCGATGCGGCGTTGTACGATCTCGCGCTGACCCTTCCGGACGGCTATCAGGTGATCGGAAGCGGCGAGTCGACCGCCACGACTTCGGGGAATGGGCTTCAGACGGTTGAAATCTCAACCGGTCCGGCCCGCGACCTGGCCCTGGTGATCGCGCCGGACTATGTGCCGCTTTCGACCACCGTCAATGGCGCCGTCGTTTCCGTCTGGGCCCATCCCGATCCCGAATCGCAAGACGCGGCGCAGTGGATTCTCGATTTTTCAAGCAGCGCGCTCGCGGCCTACGATCAGCTGTTTGGTCCCTACCTCTATACCGAGCTCGATCTCGCCCCGGCACCCATTCAGCAGTCAGTGCTGGGTGTTTCCTGGACCGGATTGATCATGCTCAGCGAGGCGCTGTTCGGCGACCGGGCATCGTACATCGACCAGAATCCCGACTCGGCCGCGTTCACCATCGCCCATGAAATGGGGCACGAGTGGTGGGGCGCGATGGTCGGCGCGAACTCCAACGATCATCCCTTCATGGTGGAAGGACTGACGAACGCGCTTACGCTCAGCGCGATCAATGCGACGCTGGGCCCTGATGCAGCGGTGCGCCTGCTCGATTCGCAGATCGTCAATGTCTATAAGCGTGCGCTCGACGCGCATGGCGATGGCATCGTCGATACGCCGATCGGGCTGCTCGACCCGAAAGGACCGGGTCAAATCGCACTCGTGTATGGCAAGGGCGCGCTTGGCTTTCTGGCGATCCGGATCGCCATGGGGGACGAGGCGTTTTACGCGGCGATTGCCGATTATGCAAATACATACCTCTTCGCGAACGCCGAGCCACAGGACTTGCTCGCCATCTTCGAAAAGCATGCGCCGGACGGGGTAGATGTCGGCGCGATCTGGAGAACATGGTTCCATCGCGCCGTGACGACTGCCGATGACGTCGATGCACTCGCCGCTGAGTTGAACCAGCGCTTCTATGAGGAAGCCGCCTCGACTTCGTAATAATTCAGGCGGCGCGATTCAAGCAGATTCCGGGTGTGCTCGTCCGGCGCTTCGCACCAGGTCAGCGTTTGCCGGACGAACTCCATGCCGGCTTCAAACTCAGGTTGCACCAGCTCATCAGCGCCGACATGCTCGAGCGGGCCAAGCTCGCCCTCGTTCGTTGCTCGGGCGATGATGCGGATCGTGGGGTTGATCTCCCTGGCGAGCTGAATGGCCGCCTGGGCGGTGACGAAATCGGGATAGGTGATCGCGAGCACCTTGGCATCGGCGACATGGGCGCGTTCGAGCAACGTCTCCTGGCTGGCGTCGCCGTAGAGCGCCAGAATGCCGCGACCCCGGATTTGCCGGATTTTGGCCGCGTTGAGATCGATGACCGCGTAATCGATATGGCTCCGGTCCAGCGCTGCGCCCAGTTCCGTGCCGACCCGGCCGAATCCGCACACCACGACATGATCGCGAAGCTGCGTGGGCGGCTCCTTGATGCCAACAAGCTCGGATTCGCGTCGTGCCACGGCAGGTAAGCGCTCGGCGACTCGCGTCAGAAATGGCTCCAATTGCAAGGTGAATGGCACCAGGATAATTGAGCCGAGCGCGATGCCCAGGATCATTCCGTACTGCTCGGTGTCGATCAATCCCTCGTGGCGGCCCTGATTGGCGAGGATGAAACTGAATTCGGCCATCTGCGCGAGGAGAATCGCCGTTAGCGTGGCGGTGCGATGATCGATTTTGACCCAGAGCAGCACCGCGCCGATGATCAGCGTTTTGCCAACGATCAAGACGGCGATGCCCGCCAGCAGCAGGAGAATGTGATCCCAGAGAAAGATCGGATCGACCAGCATACCGATCGACACGAAAAAGATGATCGAAAAGAGATCGCGGAACGGGATCACATCGGCCAGAACCTGGGCGTCATATTCCGATTCCGAAACGATCAACCCTGCCAGGAAAGCACCGAGCGCCAGAGACAGCCCTGCTTGCTCGCTGGCGTAGGCGGCGCCGAACGCGATCATCACCACGGTCAGAATGAAGAGCTCGCGGGAATGCGTGTGGGCGACGATATCGAATACGCGCGGCACGACTTTGGTGCCGATCAAGATCACCGCGCCAATCGCCACCGCGGCTTTGACGAGCGCCAACCCGACATCCGCCGGCAGATTCTCGCCCTTTGCCGCTCAACGCGGGAAGGAGCGCGATCATCGGCACCAGACTGAGATCCTGAATGACGCCGATGCCGAGTGTGATCCGCGCCTGCGGGCTGTTGCCCTCGCCGCGCGCCATCAGCAATTTAATGGCGACGATGGAGGAGGAAATCGCAAAGGCGCCGCCGAGCAAGAGCGATGCCTGCCATGACCAGCCGAACGCGCTGCCGCAGAGAAAGCCGACCACGATCGTGGCGGGGATCTGAAATCCACCGGCCAGCAGGGCGATGCGTTTGACGCGAACCAGCTCGTTGAGCGAGAACTCGACGCCGAGCGCGAACATCAAAAAGCCGACGCCGAGATTGGCGAGCAGATCGACGCGCTCAGAGGCGGCAATCGGTCCGGGGGTGTAGGGGCCGATCAAGACCCCGCCGATGATATAGCCGAGAAGCACGGGCAAACCGAGCTTGCGCGCGATCATGCCGCCGACAAACGCGGCGCTCAGCGCGAGAACGAGATCGAGAACGAAGGGGGTGGTCTCCACGTCGGCATCTCCGTCGGCGTTGGGATCCGCCCGGCGTCAGTGCCGCGCCTTCACCTACTTGAGGTAATTTGGGATGGATACGAAAAGAGTTCGTCCACGAACAATTGTAACGGATAATTCCGAAATTCACGGAAGGGTTAACCAAATGGAGCACGGCCATCTGGCCGTGCTCCATTGCGTGGTGTTGAAGAGACGCGAATCAGTCGTTCAGCGTGATCTCAAGATGGACATCATCCCACTTAATGTCGCCGTCGATGTGCGTGAGCATCGCCCGGTAGAAGACGTCCTGCTCTGTCAGCGCTGCGAGGGCGCGATAGGTTTGTTCGTCCTGCATGAGCGCCACGAACACGATGTCGTTTGGATCGGACGCGCTGTGACCGGTAAGCTGAACCACATGGCCGGGGATCTTCGGGCGGATGTCTTTCTTCCATCCCTCCAGCAAAGACATAATATCGCCGTCGTGTCCAGGTTTGACGCGGGCATGACCGATTGTGCCAAACACCTGATGTTCCTTTCGCGCGGTGCACCTTCACGAGAATGCGGCGTTCGGGCCAGCGCATGAACGCCGCCTCGACTGGTTTCGAGTGTTGCATGAAGGTACCAGCAACAATAGTAGGGAATACCCTGTATTGCCAGTGACGGAGCTTCATTCCTCGGTAGCAGGGAACTGCGCTAGCCGGTTTCGCTCGGTGTGTTCGAGATCGATGAATGCGGCGATCATGGCGCGGTAGAGACGCTCGACAACCTCAGGGCTGCCACCGGCTTCTTCGGCGAGTCCACGGACTCTTGCGATCACCTGCTCAACGCGGGCGGGAGCTTCAACGTCAGACCGGGTGGTTTTGAACCGGGCCGCTTCACGCACCCACGTTTCGCGCTCGGTCACTAACGCCACGATCTTGCGGTCGATAACATCAATGGACGACCTGACCTGGTCGAGCGATGCTGCTTTCATCCTGACCTCACTGGCGACTGATGAGCCGCGTTTGCCCGGTGCTGTTCAACGAGCAGTTGGGCGGTTTGCGTTGATTCCCGGACGATATCGGGAATGCCGACACCCCGGTAGGGACTGCCGGTGACGACAATGCCGTTGGGCAATGATGCATCGATGGCGGCGATGCGGTCGAGGTGACCGACATCGTATTGGGGACTCCCGGCTGGCCAGCGGTAGATACGATGGAAGAGGGGCGCGGCCTGAATGCCGAGGAGCGTGCGCAATTCGGATCGCATGGTTCGCAGCAATGCGTCGTCATCGAGCAGCATCGTTTCCGGACTGCGTGTGCCGCCGTAGAAGATTCTGAGCAGAGTCCATCCATCAGGCGCGCGGCCGTCGAATTTTTGCGAGCTTACCGTCATAGCATTGAACGCGCCGCCTGATTTCGCGGGCACAACCAGCCCGTAACCCGACAGCGGACGGGTGATTTCAGCCGTGCGGTAGGCGAGGGAGATCGAGCCCGAGCTGACGGTACGCAGCGTGGAAATCAGGCTCGACGCGTTGGGTGCGATCGGTTGCAGCAGCCGGGCGGCGTTGGCTGCCGGAATCGCCAGCACCACTGATTGGGTGATCACCGGTACTCGATTGGCGAACTCGATCGCAGTAGCCGCCGTCGACATGCGGGGTCAATCGTTCAACCTGGGCGTTGCGAGTGCGCGATCCCGCCGATCGCATCGCCAGTGCATCGCCGAGATCGCCCATGCCGCCTTCCAATGACATGAAGACCGGATTGCGTTTCAAGCCGGTTTGGGCTTGTTTCGCTGCGCGCAATCCCCGAATGAGACTGCGCTGCTTGCGTTCGATCTGCCTCAGATTCGGGAAGGTCGCGAGGATGCTCATCCGCTCTGGATCGGCGTTGTAGATCCCCGCCATCAGCGGTTCGGCGAGCCAGTCGAGCGCTTCCCTGCCAAGTCGCCGGCGGACGAAATCTGCCAGCGATTCATCCTCGTCATCGGTCCGCGGGCGGCAGCGCCAGATCGCAGAGAGTGCGGGCTTTTCCGAGCGGTGACAGCAGCGGGGAGCGAAGAAAAGGCTTCAGCTTCGTTGGCGCCAGCATGCTGACGCCTTCTGGCAATGGAATGAGCCGACCGTTTTTGAGCAGAGTCACCGGTTGGGCTACCTGATTGATCGGAATCAGACGGTTGGAAAGCCCGAGCTCGCCGATCAATTCGCTCGCCCACGGTTTCTGGGTGAGGAAAGCATCCGCCGCGCCTTCAATAATGAAGTCACCGTCTGACGTTTCGACCCGCTCGCTCAGCACTTTGCCGCCGAAGCGATCGGAACCTTCAAAGAGACCGATGGAGAGTTCGGGCGCGAGCGATTGCAGGCGATAGGCGACGGTCAGACCGGCGATGCCGCCGCCAATGATCGCGACATCGAGTCGTTCGCCTGCGTCCACCTAACGAGCCGATGCCGAATGGACGTAATCGACCAGGCGTTTGACCTGATCGACCGGCGTGCCCGGCAGCAAACCGTGACCGAGATTGAAGATGAAACCGGTCTCTCCCGCCGCCTGATCGAGCACCTGTTGCGCCCGCGTTTTGAGCGCAGGCCAGGTCGCCAGGAGCGCGATCGGATCAAGATTTCCCTGCATCGCGACATCTGGGCCGAGCAGCCTGCGGGCTTCACGGAGATCGATGCGCCAATCGACGCCGATGATGTCCGCGCCCGACGTGCTCATCAAGCGAGAGCAAGCCCCCGGTGTTGACGCCGAAGAGAATGATCGGCACGCCTGCCTCGCGGGCGATGGCGATCGTGCGCTTGATATATGGAAGCACGGATGCTTCGTAGTCGGCTGGGCTCAGCTCGCCGCACCAGCTATCGAAGAGTTGCAGCGCCTGTGCTCCGGCGCGGGCCTGCGCCAGCAAATAGTTCCCGGCGACATCGCTGAGCTTGATCATCAGCGCATGCCAGGCTTCCGGCTCCGACATCATGAAGGTCTTGACGATGGCGCGGTGGCGGCTCGTCGTGCCCTCAATCGCGTACGACGCCAGGGTGAACGGCGCGCCGCTGAACCCGATCAGCGGTTTGCCCCGGGGATCGAGCTCTTTGCGCGCCAACCGGATTGCGTCCAGCGTGAAGGAGAGTGCTTCTTCCGGAGAAGGCGTTTGCAAGCGCTCGACATCGGCCGCCGACCGGACGGGATTGTGAATGACCGGTCCGTCGCCTTTTTCAAAGGTGAGCTTGAGCCCCATCCCTTCGAGCGGCGGCAGGATATCGGCGAAGATGATCGCCGCATCGAGATCGAACGCATTCATCGGCTGCAGCGTCACTTCGCAGGCCAGTTCCGGCTGCTTGATGATCTCCAGAATGCCGTACTTCTCGCGCAGCGCCCGGTACTCCGGCATGTAGCGGCCCGCCTGCCGCATCAACCAGATCGGGGTGGCGTCGACCGATTCATGATTGCAAGCCCGCAGAAATCGACTCGTTTCGGTCATTCGTGCAACCACTCCACGACGTCTTTGGCGAAATAGGTCAGGATCAGATCGGCCCCGGCGCGCTTGATGCTGGTCAATGATTCCATCGCGCAGCGCTCCAGATCGATCCAGCCATTCGCGGCGGCGGCCTGCAACATCGCGTATTCACCACTCACCTGGTAGGCGGCGACGGGAACGTTGAAGGTCTGCCGGACTTCACTCAGCACATCGAGGTAGGGAAGGGCGGGTTTGACGATCAGCATGTCGGCGCCTTCCTCAATATCGAGCGCTGCCTCGCGGATCGCCTCCCGGCGGTTGGCGGGATCCATCTGGTACTGGCTGCGATCGCCGAACGCCGGCGGGCTTTCAGCGGCGTCGCGGAATGGACCGTAAAAGCCGCTGGCGTATTTCACCGCGTAGCTCATCACCAGCAGGTGCTCGTGCCCGCTGTCATCGAGCGCGGAGCGGATCGCGCCGACCATGCCGTCGATCATGCCCGACGGCGCAATGATGTCGGCGCCGGCAGCGGCATGAACGATCGACGCGCGCTGGAGCAACTCCAGCGTCGGATCGTTGAGGAGATAGCCCTGCTCCAGGGCGGGATTGAAATGCTCGCTGCCGGGAAGATTGACGATGCCGCAATGACCATGATCGGTGTATTCGCAAAAGCACATGTCGGAGATGACGACCATCTCTGGAACCGCCTGCTTGATCGCCCGGATCGCCTGCGGCACGATCCCTTCAGGATCGAAATTCTCGCTGCCGCAGGCATCTTTTTCGGATGGGATGCCGAACAGCATGACCGATTTGATGCCGAGGGATGCAATTTCCCTGACCTCATCGACAAGCCGGTCGACTGACCACTGGAATTGCCCGGGCATCGAACGGATCGGCAGTCGCAGATCATGACCCGGGCGCACGAAGAGCGGCAAGATCAAATCGGCCGGGGAAATGATCGTTTCCCGCACCAGTTGCCGGAGCGTTTCGGTTCGGCGCGTGCGTCGCGGCCGGTTTGTGGGAAAGACGGAGCGCAGGCGTGGCGGCGCTGCATCAATCATCGTCACATTCGTTCTCCCTGCGTGGTGACGGAAAAGGTCTGTTCCAGAAGATCAACCAATCCGGCGAGCGTGTGCGGACACGCGACGATCGGCTCCGAAAAGCCGTTGTGCAACGCGCATTCGTGCGTGCTCGGGCCAATGCAGGCGATCGCCGCCCGGCCCAGCTCGGTGAGATCAACCCCCTGGCACTGGAACTGTTCGGCGAATGCCGAAACTGCCGAAGGACTGGCGAAGGTGATGGCGTCGACCGCTCGCTCGATGAGCGCGAGCGCGTCGAACTTGACCGATGAGCTGATCGTTCGATAGGCGACGACCTGATCGACCGATGTTCCTCTGGCTGATAGTCGTTCGCTCAGCTCTGGTCGCGCGATCATCGACGCAGGCATCAAAATGCGGTCCCCCAGTCCGACAGGGAGCGCATCGGCCAGCGCTCTGGCGTGGTGTGCTTTGGGAACGAGATCGACGCGCAATCCGAGCAAGTCCCGGACAGCCTGGGCCGTTTTCGGGCCGACGCAGCCGACGCGGAATCCCTGATGTGGAAATCCGCTTTTCGGCAACTGATCGGCGATGGCGTGAACGGTGTTGACGCTGGTCAGCACGAGCCAGTCGTAATGGCCCGCAAAGAGATCGCACAACGCGCGGTCGAGTTCCGGGGTGAGCACGAATTCGATCTCAATGCAGGGAAACGAAATCGGGATGGCTCCCCGTGCCTTGAGCAGACAGTCGAGTTCCCCGGCTTGATGAGACGCGCGCGTGTTCACGATCGTGCGACCGGCAAGGGCATCACTCACGCCGGTGCTCCAACCAGCTTGCCCGCTCCCCGGGACAGCGCTTCCTCAGCCAGCGTTCGCCCGAGCTGAACGGCATCTTCGACGCTCGCGCAGACCGCTCCGCCATGAACCTCAACTTGCGCCGATCCATCGGTGGCGATGACGCGTCCCTGCATGTGAAGCTCGTCCGCCTCGAACCAACCGTAGGCAGCGACCGGAGAAGAGCATCCTCCCCCCAGTCCCTTGAGAAACGCGCGTTCGGCGGTCGTGGCGAAGAGCGTCTGGGCATGATTGATCGGATCGAGCAGCTGGCTGATGTGCTGATCATTGCTCCGGCACTCGACCGCCAGCGCACCCTGACCGGGGGCCGGCAGCATCACTCCGAGCCGCAGCTCTTCAGTGATGGCGTCAAGCTGTCCCAATCGCTCCAGACCGGCGCGCGCCAGCACGATCGCATCGTAAGGACCGTCAGGATCGAGCGCCTTGCGGACCCGCGTATCGATATTCCCCCGAATTGAAATCATCTTGAGATCGGGCCGCGCCAGCAGCAGCTGCGCCGAACGCCGGGGACTGCTGGTGCCGATCACCGCGCCTTCGGGCAGTTCGCGCAGATGCTTGCCTGAGCGGCTGATCATCACATCAGCGACGCTGGCCCGGGCTGGAATCGCGCCGATCATCAGCTCGGGCGTGAATTCAACGGGCAGGTCTTTGAGACTGTGAACGGCGAAATCGATGGTGTGATTGAGGAGCGCCTTGTCAAGTTCTTCGGTGAATGCGCCTTTGCCACCCAGCAGGGGAAGTGGCGTATCGATCTGGCGATCGCCCGTGGTGCTAATCACCTCGATCTCGGTGACGAGTTCGTGCCAGGCGGATTTCAAGAGATCGATGACGTAGTTCGTTTGCCAGAGGGAGAGGCGCGACCCCCTGGCGCCAATCACGCGCTGATGTGGAAATGGTGCTCACCATGACTCCTGTGAGGTATAAGAGTCACGTTGCGCCTCCACAACGATCCTCGCCAAAAATCTATGCAAAACGAGTGATTCTATGCATTCCCAATTCGCTTCGATAGCCTACCACGCACAATCTGTTGATGACGGTCTGATGTTGGGCATGAATGCCTGCTGAGCGGGGTAAATATTGACCTGTGCCCGCATCTAGAAGGTGAGCAGCATGGGCAGCACCTTGGCAAAAAGTCACAAATCTGTATGCTGTGCCCAGCGATACCTTGCCAGGGGGAAGTAAATATCTAGGTTTGCCCAGATTTTTGAACGGGGACAAGCGCGTGCCAATTCGATCGAAGCAGGATGTTCCATCGGTCGTGGTCGTGGGAATCGACCATCGGTCAGCGACGATCGCCCAGCGGGAGTGCGTCGCGTTCAGAACGGACGAGCTTCCGCTCGCACTGTCATCGCTGAGCGACATCGTTCATGAGGGTTTCATTCTTTCAACCTGCAACCGCATTGAGCTCTACGCCTTGCAAGACGATGTCGCCCCGGAGAAGCTGATCTCATTTCTCAAGCGAAGTCGCGGCGTCAATGGTCCTGATTTTGACCAGATTGTCTACACCCGCATCGGTGTCGAGGCCGTATCCCATCTCTTTCAGGTATCAACCGGGATGGCTTCGATGATGTTAGGCGAGCCGCACATTCTCACCCAGGTGCGCCAGGCGCTGGACGTGGCTCGCGAAACAGGCACACTCGGCCCGATCCTTTCGCGCGTGGGAGCGGACGCGCTACGGGTCGGCAAACGCGCGCGGAGCGAAACGGACATCACCCGTGATGGCGCTTCGATTCCCCGCGCGACCGTTGAGCGAGCCACGGCATTTTTCGGCGGACTGGCTGGCCGCCGAGCCGTGGTTCTCGGCGCGGGCCAGATGGGTGGGCATTCGGCAAGATTGCTCGCCGAAGCAGGGGTGGGCGACCTCGTCATCCTCAATCGCACCCCTACCCGGGCGGAGTCACTGGCCCGCACCCTCAACTGTCGTTACGGATCACTCGATGCCCGTGATGAGGAAATCAGCCGCGCCGATCTTGTGGTTTCGGCGGCGAATCTCCCCGGTCAATATATGATCGACGCCATGACCGTCGGTTCCAGGAACCATAACCCGCTGCTCATTCTCGACCTTGGTCTGCCTCGAACCGTCGATCCCACGCTGCGTAGCGTAGATGGCGTCGTTCTCCATGATGTTGACGACCTTGATGATGACGCTGCCCAGCGACAGGGAGCACGCGCGACCGATATCAGCGCGATTGAAGCGATGATCTCTTCGGCAGTTGACGAGTTTCTGCTCTGGAAAGATGAGCGTGCCGTCGCGCCAACGATCGCCGCACTCCAGGCCCAGGCCGAAGCGATTCGCCAGTCTGAGCTCGAGCGGGCGCTGCGGCGGTTGGGATCGCTTTCCGATCGCGACCGCGAGGTGGTTTCGGCGCTGAGCGTGGCGGTCGTCAACAAGCTGCTCCACGGACCGATGACCCGCGTGAAACAGGATCGCAACCTGATGGAGCCAGCCGCGCAGGCGCTGTTTGGGCTCTCCCCCGACAATCTTTAGCATTTTGAAAGGAACAGTTTCAGCATGACCGTGACCGAGACCCGCGCGAAATCCGCCGAGGCGTTTGCTGAAGCCAGGCGCGTGATTCCCGGCGGCGTGAACAGTCCGGTTCGCGCCTTCCGCTCCGTTGGCGGCGATCCGGTCTTTATCGAGCGAGGGGCCGGATCGCGCCTGACCGATGTTGATGGGAACGACTATCTCGACTACGTGCTGTCGTGGGGACCGCTCGTGCTGGGGCACGCGCATCCAGCAGTCGTGTCGGCGATTGGCCGCGCGGCGGCGCACGGCACGAGTTTCGGCGCTCCGACCCGCGGCGAAACCGAGCTGGCCGAACTGGTGATCGAGCTTGTGCCGGGCGTCGAGATGGTGCGCCTCGTTTCCTCGGGAACCGAGGCGACGATGAGCGCCTTGCGTCTCGCCCGCGCCGCCACCAATCGCAGCAAGATCATCAAATTCGCCGGTTGCTATCACGGGCACTCCGACATGCTGCTGGTGAAAGCGGGGAGCGGCGTCGCCACACTCGGGCTGCCCGACAGCCCCGGCGTCACGGCAGGAACGACCGCCGACATGCTGGTGCTGCCGTTCAACGATCTCGCCGCCGTCGAGCTGGCATTCGCCGAGCAGGGCAGCGACATCGCCGCCATCATCATCGAGCCAGTCCCCGGCAATATGGGTGTGATCGAGCCTGATCCCGGCTACCTTGCCGGACTGCGTCAGATCACGAGCGACTACGGCGCATTGCTGATCTTCGACGAAGTGCTTTCCGGATTCCGGGTGGCGCTCGGCGGCGCGGTGGCGCGCTACGGCGTCGTGCCCGATCTGATCACGCTCGGCAAGGTCATCGGCGGCGGATTGCCGCTCGCCGCCTATGCCGGACGTCGCGAGATCATGGAGTTGATCGCTCCCTCCGGCCCGGTCTACCAGGCTGGAACGCTTTCGGGCAATCCGCTGGCTGTCGCCGCCGGACTGGCGACGCTCAAAGGCCTCCGCGAGCCGGGGGTCTTCGACTCAATCGAAGCCAAAACCGGCCGCCTGATCGCCGGACTCACCCAGGCCGCCGCATCAGCCGGAATCCCCGTCGTCTCCACCCACGCCGGGACGATGGGCGGCATCTTCTTCAGCCAGACGCCGGTGCGCAACTTCGACCAGGCAATGGCCTGCGACACCGCCGCCTACGCCGTCTGGTTCCGCGCCATGCTCGACCGCGGCATCTACCTCGCCCCCTCCGCCTTCGAAACCATTTTTGTCTCGGCAGCTCATACGGACAACGAGATTTCCCGGACGATCGAGGCGTCGATCGAGGCGTTTGGTTTGGTTTAGCGCGGGACCGAACAGGTCACCAGCGTCGCCCCGGACCTGAAGTCCGGAGCTGACAAGACGAAGTCTCTCCGAGACTGAACACGAAAACCTTCGGGAGTACCGAAGGTTTTCGTGTTGTGCTCGTCCCCGGAAGGGCTTCATTTAGCCTTGCGTGGAGATTCTCCTGAAATATTGCCCCAACCTCGTCAATATTCGCTGTGGAGGTGATTCGACCTATTGGGCCGGGGCGTTCGCCGTCGGCTCGAGATCGTCCGCCTCGACCCATCCTAGCGCGCCTGTCTCATTCACCGTCACGGGCCACCAGACGATGTCGCCAGTGACGACGCTCTCACCGGTTATAGTGACGAGCGTGCCCTCGTCAAGCTCGTCTCGCTACAACCCCGGTCCGCGCTGGTGCGCCACGCAAGGGTACGTCGTTGCGCGTGACTGCCTGGCCCCCGTTTTCTAGCGTTGGCGGTCGTTCCTCCGAGCGCGTAGAGATTGCCATCGTCACTACCGACGTAGACGACCCCGTCCACCACCGCCGGAGACGAATCGACCGGAACCATTTGCCGGTGGTGAAGCGCCAGCGCTCAGAGCCGGTTGCCGCCTCAAGCCACCCCGTCCACCACCGCCGGAGAGGAACCGACCTCACCGCCGGTGGTGAAGCGCCAGCGTTCGGAGCCGGTTGCCGCCTCAACGGCGTAGAGATTGCCGTCATCACTCCCGACGTAGACGACCCCGTCCACCACCGCCGGAGAGGAATTGACCTGATCGCCGGTGGTGAAGCGCCAGCGTTCGGACCCGGTTGCCGCCTCAATGGCGTAGAGATTGCCATCATCACTCCCGACGTAGACGACCCCGTCCACCACCGCGGGAGAGGAAATGACGCTAATCCCGGTGGTGAAGCGCCAGCGTTCGCTGATTCCATTTGCGGACGCTGGGCCGGGTCCGGGCATCTCGCCGGTGCGGGCGGCGTTGCCGCGGAACATCGGGACGTCGCTTTCCCCGGCGAGTGCCAGGGTCGAAGCGGACAAGACAGACAACACAAGAATCAGGACGATCCCGGACATACGCCAACGGTTCCGCATCATCTACCTCGAATCTCAGGTTAGAAGGAAAGAGACAGGCGACATGTCAACTCGAAGGTGTTGCTGCTGATTCGCGAAGTGCTACTACATTTTCACTGTATCACGAAGTTGGGATGGGGGAACAAAAAGAGCGGCCAGCGCAGTGCTGGCCGCTCTTTCTTGTCGTATTGCAGGAAGAATTTAGTCGGCGAGGATTGGCTCGGCGACAGTGGCTTTGCCGTAGATGGCGATGAACTCTTCCACCTTTTCGTGGCAGATGTCGTCGTGGTACTGCTCCGGCGGCGACTTCATGAAGTAGGACGACGGGGCGTAGAGCGCGCCGCCGATGTTGTTGTCGAGCGCGATCTTGCAGCAGCGGAGGGCGTCGATGACGACGCCGGCCGAGTTCGGGGAATCCCAGACTTCGAGCTTCAGCTCCATGTTCAGGGGCACATCGCCGAAGGTCGTGCCTTCAATGCGGATGTTGCACCATTTGCGATCCTCGAGCCAGGGCACATAGTCCGAAGGACCGACGTGCACGTTCTTGGCTTCGATCGGGTAATCGAGCATCGAGGTGACGGCGTTCGTTTTCGAGATCTTCTTCGAGTCGAGACGCTCCCGCTCCAGCATGTTCAGGAAGTCGGTGTTGCCGCCGAAGTTGAGCTGGTAGGTGCGGTCGATCCGCACGCCGCGATCGGCGAAGAGGCGGGTGAGCACCCGGTGCGTGATCGTCGCGCCGACCTGGCTCTTGATGTCGTCGCCGACGATCGGGAGATTTCGCTCCTCGAACTTCGCGCGCCACTCCGGGCGACCGGCGATGAAGACCGGGATGCAGTTGACGAAGCCGACGCCTGCTTCGAGCGCCTGGTTCACGTAGAACTTGGTCGCTTCCTCAGAACCGACCGGCAGGTAGGAGATGAGGACGTCGACCTCGCGCTCGCGGAGCACCTGGGCGACATCAACCGGCTCCGCCGGTGACTGATCGATTACGTCGGAGAGATACTTGCCAATGCCGTCGTAGGTGGGGCCACGTTGCACTTCGACGCCGAGGAAGGGGACATCGGAGAACTTGATCGTGTTGTTCTGTCCCGACCAGATCGCCTCACTGAGGTCCTTACCGACCTTCTCGACATCAACATCGAATGCGGCAACGAACTCAATGTCGCTGATGTGATAGCCGCCGAGATTGACGTGCATCAGCCCCGGGATGAACTGATCCTCGGGTGCGTTCTGGTAATAGGTGACGCCCTGGACGAGCGACGACGAGCAGTTGCCGACACCGGCGATCGCGACACGAACCTTGCCGTCGCCCTTGCGATTGGCGCCGGCTGGGAATGCGTAATTGTTCATCTGTCTTGTACTCCTGGCGTGGCGTTCACTCAACAATGAGATGTCGGGCGAATCGGGATGAGAGGTGGGAATGCAGCTCGCCACGCCAATGGCGCCGCTATCGTTCTCATCACGAGGAGAATTGAATCGGCAATTAGACCGCCCGCGATCTGCTCACCGGTATTCAGTCAACGTGCCTGCAAGCTCACTTCACGGCGCCTTGCTTCGCGCCAAGAAATGAGGACGTTTGAGAATCTCGGTCATGAAACAGGCACATTGGGAGAAGACGTTGCATTAACACGAACGGTTGCGGCACTTGTGATAAACAAACTGCTCACGCAAGCGGTCTGGGTATTCACGTATCGAGGGGGAGAAAACCCGCGACGTGACGATCTGCGATCGGGTCGGAATGCGCGTAGCGATGGAAAATCGGATAAAACCGTGAGGCACCTTAAACGCCAGGAGAGAACCCGGAAGTGGTGTTTTGAGAAGGAGATTTTGCAACGCCCTTCGCCTCACGGAGCAGGCACTGAGGAATGACCGGTGATGGGAATCACCGGGTGCCGGTCGCTACCGCCGCCAATGCCTCTGCATTGGTCGGACCGAGACGGAGAATCGTCTGTTAAGGCGAAGACCAATGTCGATGACAAAGGTCAACGTTGTAGAACGGACACTAGCACGCTTTGTGATTGTACGCAAGCACATGGTTAACAATCCCGGAACGTCCGGGGTTTTTGCAACTACTACCGATGCGTCGAACGGGGATCGAGAGCGTCGCGGAGGCCGTCGCCGACGAAATTGATGCTCAGCACGGCAAGCGCGATCATGATTCCGGCCGGAATCCAGAGCCAGGGCATCTGCTGCAGCACTGCCGCCGACTGCGCGGTGTTGATCATGTTGCCCCAGCTAGCAGTGGGCGGCTGCACGCCGAGGCCGAGAAAGGACAACCCCGCTTCGGTCAGGATCGCGGCGGCGACGCCGAAGGTCGCGGCGACGGTGATCGGAGCGATGGCGTTTGGCAACAGATGACGGAAGATGATGCGATTCGGTCTCGCGCCCATCGAGCGGGCGGCTTCCACGAACTCGCGCTCCCGCAGCGAGAGAAATTGCCCGCGCACGAGCCGGCAGATGCCCGGCCAGGTGAGTAAGCCGATCACGATCATGACGTTGTAGATGCTCGGTCCGATGATCGCCACGGCGGCAATGATGATGATCAGACTGGGGAAGCACATGATCGCGTCGGTGAAGCGCTGGATCGTCGAATCGACCCACCCGCCGAAATAGCCCGAGAGCGCGCCGAGAATCGTGCCGATGAACGACGTAGATCGTGACCGACACCAGCCCAACCGAGAGGGAGATGCGCGTGCCATAGACCATCCGGCTGAAGACATCGCGGCCGATGTCGTCGGTGCCGAGCCAGTGCGCCGAGCTCGGACTCTGGGAGGTGGCGAAGAGATCGATCTCGTTCGGATCGTGCGTGGCGATCAGCGGCGCGAAGATCGCAATCAACACGAGCAAGCCGATGACCACCGCCCCGAAAACCGCCAGCCGGTGCCGGGCGAAAGCACGCAAGCGCGGGCGTTTCGGGCCGGTTCGCTCGGCTGCTTTTTGAAGCCCAGCCAGTGGCTGGGCGATGGCGTGATCGGTCAACTCTGTCACCTGAAGCGAATGCGCGGGTCGGCAATCGCATAAAAGAGATCGGCGACCAGGTTGCTGATCAACACCATGGCGGCGGTGACGATGATGACGCCGAGCACGAGCGGGTAGTCGCGGGAATTGACGGCCCGCATCGCCAGCAGTCCCATGCCGGGCCATTGAAAAATCGTTTCGGTGATCACGGCGCCGCTGAGCATCTCTGGCAGGCTCAGCCCGACGATGGTGATCAGGGGAATGAGCGCATTGCGAAACGCGTGCTTGATGATGACGACATGTTCTTTGAGTCCCTTGGCCCGGGCGGTGGTGACGAAGTCTTGCCGGAGCGTTTCGAGCATGGATGCGCGCGCGTAACGCATCACCAATGGCGTATGGGCCAGGGTCAGCACCGTGACCGGCATGATCATGTGCTTGAGCAGATCGGTGAACGAATTCGGTTCGCCCAGGGTGCGCATTCCCGAGGTCGGCAACCATTTGAGATGCACGGCAAAGATGTACATAAAGGCGAGACCGAGAAAAAAGGTCGGGGTGGAAATGGCAAAGAATCCTAAAACGGTTAAGCCGTAATCAAGCGTGCTGTTCGGACGCAATGCCGAAAAGATTCCAAGCGGTATTCCGATCATCGTGCCGAGAGCGATCGCCGTAACCATGATCAATAGCGTCGGCCCGATGCGGGCGGCGATCTGTGAGGAAACCGATTGACCACCCACCATTGAGTAGCCGAGATTTCCCTGGACCAACTCCTTGAGCCAGATGCCGTATCGCACCACGACCGGTTTGTCGAGTCCAAGTGCCGCCTGGCGCTCTTTGACCCAATCAGGTCCAAGCTCAGCTCGGGTGGCTGGATTGATCATCGCGGTAACCGGATCGCCAGGCGCCAGGTTCACCAGCACAAACGCGATCAGTGTCACAAAAAGCAACACCGGAAACGCAATGGCTATTCGCTTGATGAGATAGTGACCCATGTGTCCCTCGCGGGAGTAGAGAGTGAAGAGTTAAGAGTGGAGAGTAAATACGTACGTCGTTCTCTCCACTCTTAACTCTCTACTTATTCAGCAAACGACCACTCCTGGATGTTCCACCAGATGTATTGATTTGGTCCCGGCAAGACGCCCTGGAGCTTCTTGTTGACGCCGAAGATCTGGTTGTCCGACCACCAGAAGAGCGTCGGCACATCCTCATTCAGGATCGTGGCGGCTTTATGATAGATCTCGGTTCGCGTCGGAATGTCCGCGGTGCCGCGTCCTTCGATGAAGAGCTCATCGAGATCGGCATTCGAGTAGTGCGTCGTATTTCCGCCGGCCGGGGTGAAGTTCGCCGTCAGGTAGTAGCTCGATGAAACATCGGGATCGAGCCGGTACGACCCACCACCGAACCAGGCCATGTCGAAATCTGGCTCTGTCACGACCGCTTTGACGTAGGCTGCAGTTTCCTGCGGGAAGAGCTCGATCTTGATGCCGATCTCATCCATCTGCTGCTGGAAGACCGGCGCGGCAAGCTCGACCGGCTGGAATCCCTTCGACCAGGTCAGCTGCAGTGATTTACTTGAATCCCAACCGGCCTCCGCGACGAGTGATTTCGCCTTTTCCGCATCGAATTCGTACGTGTTGAGGTCGTCGAAGACGGCCCAATCAGGGCCGATAATCGTGCTATAAACCAGTTCGCCCTGCCCGAGAAGAACCGCGTCGAGCAGCGCCTTCCGGTCGGTGCCATACATCATTGCCTGGCGAACCCGCTTGTCCGAAACACGCTCATTGTTCACGGCAGTCTGGAAGACGCCGACGCCTGGCGTGTAGACAATGCTGAGGACGTCGCTCGATTCGAGTCGTTTCGCTTCCTTGGCAGCCATTCTGCTCATCATGTGCAGCTCGCCGCTTTCGAGCTGTGCAAGTTGCGTGGCGGGCTCGGCCAATCGAATGAAGGCCTGCTCGATTTTCGGCGCGCCGAGGTGGTAGTTTGGATTCGCCTTGAACGAGACATACTGGTCGGGCACATATTCGACGAATTGATAAGCGCCGGTACCAACTGTCGGTGACTGGGTGGCGGGAGCCTCATCGAGCGTCGCTGGATCGACATCTTTGTAGATATGCTCCGGGAGGATCCAGACCAGTGAGTTTGATCCGGCCGTCCCGGTCAAGAAGGCGACATTCGGCTTTTCAAGCGTGATCTTGATCGTCGAGTCGTCAACCAGTTCGAGACCCGGGATATCGGTCGCTTCGCCGTCGAAGAAAGCCGTGGCGCCCTTGATCTGCTTGAGCTTCCCGGCAGCGGTAGCGCCGGAAGTCTTCGTCAAGGCGAGCTTATAGGTGAAGATGATGTCGTTGGCCGTGAACGGCTCGCCATCGTGCCAGGTGATTCCCTGTCGAATCTTGAAGGTGAACGTCGTCGCGTCATCCGAGACTTCGTAGGACTCCGCGGCATCAGGCACGAACGAGAGATCGTCGCGCACCTTCAGCAATCGGCTGTAGATCAGGTCGAAGATTTGCGTCTGCGTGCCGGTGGAAGTGTGGAGCGGCATGAAAATCGGTGCGAACTCGGTTTCGCGCCCGATCTGCAACGCTGTGCCCGAATCTTGCGCTGACGCCTTTGATGCGACGGTCGGCGCCAGGGTGATGCCTCCGGCGACTGCCGCCGACGCGCCAACGATCGCCGTCTGCTGCATCAGTTGCCGCCGGTTGAGCCGGTGCTGTTCGAGTTTGCTGACGAGCTCAGCTTCGTTCTTCGCCATGTTCCAAATGCTCCTCATCTGCCGTTCGCGCATATCCATCCGGCGACGGCGTATCCAAATGAGCCGGGACCCCGAAGTGATGTATCGGTCTCCGATCGAGCCATCGATACCAGTCGTAAAGGTTGCCGGTCAGGATGCTCCTGCTGGCACGCCAAGTTCCTTCGCCAGCGCGGCGATGTCGTTCCAGGTCGCATCAGGAATGGGGATGCCATTCGCCATCCGCTCCTGTTTCGTTCGCAATTCGATTTCGCCAGGCAACAAGACTTCGTCGAATCCTTCTGCCGGCGCGGAATGCGTGATCAATGTCCCCTGGGTGTTGACTTCATCAGTAAAGTGATCCAGTGGGCTGAAGGCGGAAATGTCCAGGGCGATGATGATCGGGCCGTTCGCACCTGCCGGGCCGTCAAAACCAGTAGCGCCCATGCCTGCCAGCGCGCGTCCCAGCATTTGCGCCAGGATCGTGATGCCGTTGCCTTTATGCCCGCCAAACGGCAAGATCGCCCCACCGGCGAAGAAGTCGTTGGGATCCTGAGTGGGAGCGCCCCGCGCATCGACAATCAATCCGGGCGCGATCTCCTGTTGCTTATCCCGGGCGACGAGCAGCTTTCCGCCGGCGATGCCCGCCGTGGCGATATCGAATGAAAGCGGTTCCTGCCCATCGCCACGCGGCATCGCCCAGGCGAAGGGGTTTGTGCCGAGCACGCGGTCGCGACCCCCATAGGGAGCCACCGCCGGACCGGCATTCGCCATCGCGATGCCGACCATACCGGCTCTGGCGATCCGTTCAACATACGGCGCAACGCGGCCGATGTGATAGCAGCGATCGACGACCACGGCTCCCAGCGCAAACTGCCGGGCCAGTTCAATCGCCGTGCCGGCCGCGAGCAGCATGGCGGGTTGTCCCCAACCCGATTTGCCATCGACGCGAGCCGTTGCTCGATCTTTGGAGGTCACGGTGGCGCGTTCTTGCGGCAGGATTTCTCCCGCTCGCAATGAGGCGCAGTAACTTGGCAGGCGCAAAACGCCATGCGAGTCGTGCCCGGCGAGATTTGCATCGACCAGAGAATCGCCGACCATGCGAGCGAGATCTGGCGGCGTGCCGACGCCTTCCAGAACGGCGGCGGACAGCTCGCGCAATTCACCATGCGGAAATGTGCGCATCCTCAACTCCACCTGAACCGCCGAACGACGGGGTTTCCGATGATGCAAATCGCCATCGGACGCCACTTTGGGCGCTCGATCGCCAACTCAATACCTGTTCAATGCGTTCTCAAATATGTCGGATGTCTTACAGGTGATCCTACGAATCCTGTAACTCTCTGTCAATAGGTCTTCTCGAGAGTCACCCATTGATCAGGGGATTTAAAGCGGCATCAGCGCCAAACGTTGACGCCGATGCCGCAGGTCGCCGATTGGGTTCAGGAAATGGCGACAGTGACGCCGAGTTCGTCGGCCAGCGCGGTGATGCCGTTCCAGATCGAATCGGGCACCGGAATGCCGTTGGCAATCCGTTCTTCTCTCGTGCGCAGTTCGATCTCGCCAGGCAGGAGCACTTCGCTGAATCCCTCGGCCGGAGCGGAGTTTTTAACCAGCGTGGTTTGGGCGACGACCTCGCGGGAGAAATCGGCAAGATTGCCGAACGCGGAAACATCGAGCACGATGATCGTCGCTTCATTCGCGCCGCGCCCTCCCCCGGTTTCGGGATCACGCGGGCCGATCAATGAGTGCCCCAGCAACTGCGCCAGCAGCGCCAGCCCGCCCCCCTTGTGCCCGCCGAACGGGAGAATCGCCCCACCGTCGTAGAAATCGTCTGGATTCTGCGTCGGCTGCCCGTTGATGTCGACGATCAGGCCGGGAGCGACCTGGAGATTTTTCGACTGCGCCACCCGGAGCTTGCCTTCGGCGATGCCCGCCGTGGCGATATCGAAGGTGAGCGGTTCCTGTCCGTCACCGCGCGGCATTGACCAGGCGAACGGATTGGTGCCGAGCACGCGATCGCGGCCACCATACGGCGCGACAGCAGCGCCTGCATTCGACATGGCGATGCCGATCATGCCGGCGGCGGCGGCCATTTCGACATAGGGAGCGACGCGGCCGATGTGATAGCCGCGATCGAGCACCGCCGCGCCGAGACCATGCTCGCGCGCCAGCTCGATTGCGGTTTCCGTCGCCAGGAGCATCGCCGGTTGTCCCCAGCCCATGCCGCCGTCAATTCGGGCAGTGCCGCTTTCCCGGGCTACAACCTTCGCCCGCGCATCGGGAACGATGCCCCAGATGGGAAGCCACTCGCAATATTGGGGAACGCGGAGCACGCCGTGTGAATCGTGCCCGACTAGATTGGCGTCGACCAGGGAATCGCCGACGATTCGGGCCAGATCGGGTGGCGTGCCGACTCCTTCGAGAATTGCCGCTGAAAGATCACGAAGCTCATCCTGCTGAAAAACGGGCATGCCAAACTCCACCTCAAAGCCATCGAACATGGCGAAAATGCGCACCTGCTCCTCACCAGTTGCGTCCTGCAATGGCGGAAAGAAGCAAGCGAAAAGAGTGCACGGATTCCGATTACACCGGTCTGATCATACGTCGGATGTCTTACAAATGATCCTATGAATCCTCAGAGTTTCTGTCAAGCGACGTCTGGCTGCATATCCCGTTCAGGCTGGCGGCGAGGCGCGTGCGGAACGATCGGCATTGGCACGCGTTGTAGACGTTAGGGGAGAAGACGAAACCAGAACGTGCCCCAGGACGATACAGTCAGTAGCGGGTACGAACGAATATCGGGGCCAAACGAGCGCGTCGCCTCGATAGGGGGCAGTTCCTCATCCGTTCGCGGAATGCTGGAATTGCCCGGGAAGGGGAACACCATGCTCCGTCGAATAGTTGCGGCGACGCTCGCGAGTTTGCTGATCGTTACCGGATTGGGTGTAGGACTTGCTCAACCAGCGCGAGCCGCCGGAACGACGGTTTTCCTGCGCACGGTCGATATCATCAGCGGGCAACCCATCACCTCCGCCTGCTACACGATCATCAATGCCAGCGAAGAAGGCTGCGACGAAAATGGCGATGGCCTGATTCGCTATCAAGATGTCGCGTCCGGAACCTTCACGGTCACCCAAACAGAGCGCGCCAGCGGTTATCTCCCGGTCGGCGATTTCCCGCTGACGATCGGATCGTCAGGACCGGAGGAATATTTCACGATCAATCTCGCCCGTTCCGATGGCGTGAATCAGCAAACTGCGGACATCGCCGTTTCGGCGGTCGATAGCACCAACTTCAATCTCATCTCGGGCGCCTGCTTCCTTTTCTATGGAGGAAGCGAAGAGGGATGCGATGAAAATGGCGATGGCCAGGTCGATTTCCAGGGCATCGCGGTCGGCACCTATCTTCTCAGCCAGGGCGAGCCGATCGACGGCTACGAAACGATGAACGATGTCTGGGCCGTCGTTTCTTCGGACCGGATGATCCAGGTGACACTGCAAGCGACCGCGCCATCAACGAACGCCACGACGAATATCTCAATCGTCACCCGCGATCCGAAAACGGGCGATCTGCTCAAAGGCGCCTGCTATATCGTCAACAACGCCAGCATCAATGGCTGCGATGAAAATGGCGACGGGCAGGTCGATTACAAGGGGATTCCAGTCGGGACGTTCACCGTCACCCAGACCAAAGCGCCGTCGGGGTTCGCGAAGGTAGCTGATTTCCAGATCACCATCACCGGCGAAGTTGGTCAGGTGATTCTGGTGCGGCAGGGCGCGCAACCGAAGAACCTGGTCGATGTCTCGATCGTCGCTGTTGATGTCAACACCGGCGAGCGGATCACCAGCGCCTCAACGTGCTTCGTGCTTCAGGGAGGCAGCGAAGAAGGGTGCGACACCAACGCCGACGGGCAGGTCGATTTCCTTGGCGTCGTCCCCGGCATCTACACTGTCGCCATCACCGGCAATCCGGCCGGCTACTTCTCCTTCGACGGTCCGCTCTCGATTGACGCCAGTGCGGACGGCACATTCGAGATTGCCTTCATTCCGTTGGGATAGCAATAGCTTAGTCCCGGCAAGCAGTCTTGCCGGGACTAAGCTATGGGAGCGCCTCAACCGCATAGGTCACGATCACCTGGAAGTCTCCGGTTGACGCATCTTTCGGCACGGTGAGCTGATAATCGTAGATCAGTGTCGCGTCGCCGATTGCCTGCTCGAAACAGGGAGCGGGTTCGACCTCGAACGGGGTCCAGGTTTCTTCGCCGGTATCTGAAAACGCAAGATCGCCCACCCCGGCAGTCGTCGTGTGGTCGCTGCCTTCTTCGCCGGAGCAGGAGAGTTGCCAGGCGCCCGAGGAACCGGAAACCGAAACGGTCACCGCCTCCGCGATCTTCACCGTCTCGCCCGGTTCCACCTCGCCGAATGCGACCGCTTCGCCGGCATCGATCGTCAGACTCAACGATGTCGCCGTTTCGTCAGCGGTCGTGAAGTAACCCTCATCGGTCACCGGGTCGATCGGGGTCGCCTGGATGGAGTTTTCCGTCGATTGCAAGCGGCGATCGGCCGCGGCTCCACCCGGCATTGCGGCGAGAAACAGCACCGTTGCAATGATTACCGTGCAATGAGCAATGGTGCGCTTCATCGAATGAATCATGCGGCTGGAGTTGCCGTTAAGGCCGAGCAAAGTGGGGCTGGGGTTCCCTCAAGCCCGCCGATCTGAAAGGGAGTTTCCTGTCGAAGGGGAGGTTGCCGGGGATCAAACTGGACTTCCGTAATCAAGAGATACGGGCCACTGATGAGACGCTCGGGGAAATCGATCGACTGATGGGTGCTCGTTTGCGCCCAAAGCGGCGTGCCTGCGGGGAGGCTCGACTGTCCAAGCGGCGACCCGTCGCCTCCCTGCAGTGACATGGTTACTTGCGGCTGCAACGCGAGGTCGCCGTCATTGTTCAAATCGATGCCGAACGTAGGTCCGCGATCGAGGTTTTCGCAGACCGAAACGCCGGCGATAGCGAGAGATGGCGCGACACTGAAATCAACCGTTGACGAGATCGTCTCGTCGCCATACGAGAAACTGGCGACGGCCTGGTACGTTCCATCGAGCGTGAGCGGGAGTGATCCGTGCGTGGTCAGGGTGGCGCTATTTCCTGGCAAAATCGGAATCGTACCGTCGAAATCAAGCTTGCCGAGGGGTGATCCGTCGGCGTTTCGCACGTCTACATCGGCCTTGCCGGGGATGATGTGGACGTTGCCGGCGCTCTCGACCACCATCTGGAAACTGACGCGTCCATCCCCATCGAGCAGCGGCGCGAATCGCGCAATCGACGCTTTGCGAACGATCTCTTCCTTGCCATTGATCGTCAGGAGCATTCCTACGCTGAGCTGGCCGGAGATCGCCGCGGAATTGTCCGCCGTATCCGCGCTGCCCGTTGTAAAGGTCACCTTCGCGTAATATCCGCCGGACGGCGTTTCCTTCGGGACATCGATACCGACACGGATGTCACGCTGCTCGCCCGGCTCGACTTGTACCGACAGATCCTCAAGGGAAAGCCAGCTCACCGCCGAACGCTCCGGCGCCGCAGCCGCTGAATCCTCAACGATGATGGAGATGTCGAGCGCAGCAGACCCGCTGTTGGTCAACGTGATGATCTGCTCTCCGCTCGCCCCCGGCGTTGCGACCAGATCATTGAGCGCCGGTGTGACCGAGAAGCTGATATCAGCCCGTGCGGGAATGGCGATGCCGGCGAACGCCGACACCGCCAGGATAAACTGCAAGCATGACGAAATGAACGCGTGTTGCTCAAGTGCTTGGTTCTTCACTGTGATCTAGGACGCCGTGGCGGAGAAGATGATCTTCATATCGAAGGCCCCGACGGCGGCTCCATCGGCAACCTTGGTTGTGAGATAGACAGTCGTGGAGGAAGGAGTAGATGTGCCACTGCTCTTCCAGGGGGGAGTGCTCGCGCAGCTTGTGATAATCCGACTATTCTCGTAGCTGGCTTTCGCAGTCGAGAGCGTGTCGGTTTGGTGACACGTCAAAGGACATTCCGCCAGCCGGTGGATTGCTTCCTGTCGCCGCTTCACATACGTCGTCCAATCCAGTTTCCAGGACTGGTGACATCAATCTGTTATTCCTGATTCAGCAACCCAATATGAGCCGCCGGTATCTCGAAACGGAGTTGCCTTGATCGATAGAAGCTTGAGCGGTACCGGCGGGATCGATATTCCCAAACGCAATCGTCGTTCCAGTGATGGTCATAGAGATCGGCGAGGCTATGATCGAGCCAGTCACCGACACGGTTCCGGTGCTATCAGCATGAACAGGGACAAAGGTCCCGAGGGACAACACGACAGCGCCAATGACGCTGCACAATCGAACAAATCGCGTTCCCAACTTCGCGTCTCCCCATATTCCGCGCAGCACGAAAAGAGACCGGCCGCGCAACCAAAACCAAAACGGCAACCCCGTTTTGGCGTCAACCACCACCCGCGCAGAACGAGCCGCGTGCCCGGTCTTGCGACGCGCTTACCGAAATACCTAGGAACAACGAGTGAACTGATTGGTGGATGATACAGAGTGTGCGCAGATTTCGCAAATAACCAATAGGTGTGAGCAGACGATCTCGATTGAGGTCTCAAACGCCTGGTAAGCAAATTGCTTTTACGTTCGCCAGTGGCATCTCCTGGCCTTCAAGGCCAGGAGATGTGGTTCATACAGGCGCAAGCGAAATGTATGGCTCATCGGGAAGGTCGACGCGAATTTCGTCGCCGGGGTGAACCTCACCATCGGCAAGCACGATCGCCATGACGCCAGCTTTGCGGATGAGGTTGCCGTCGGCGTCGCGATCGAGGGTGGCGGCCATCAATCCAGCCTGGATCCCTTCGAGCTGGGCGCAGGGATTGCGCAGGCCGGTGAGTTCCACGACGGCGTGTTTGCCGATGAGGAGTTTTGTTCCAGTGGGAAGGTCGAGCAGGTCGATGCCGCGAGTGGTGATATTTTCGCCCATCCGGCCGGCGGGGATGTCGAAACCGGCGGCAGAAAGCTCGTCGTGCAGTTCGGCGTGAATCAGATGGACTTGACGGAGATTCGGCTGGGTCGGGTCGCGGGCGACACGGGAGCGGTGCTTCACCGTGTCACCCATGTGAGCGTCGCCTTCGACACCGAGCCCGGTGAGAAGCCGGATGCTCGCGGCGCCCGGCTTCTCCATCGTGTGCGTTGCGCTCAATCCGACGAAGGTAACGACTCCACGCATCGATTCGCTCGCTATTTCAGCTTGGAGGTGGCGACGAGATCGTTTTCGGCGCACCAGGCCATGTAGTCATCCTCGATCGGCTGCGGCCAGTTCGGCACGTCGATCTGCCCTGCCGTATAGATGCCATCCGCCAGACGGCTTTTGCCGAAGATGTCGCGCTGCCGGACATTTTCCGACGTTTCCACCACTTCCTGGGCGAGATGCGGCGGCACGAAGGTGATGCCTTCGCGCGTGCCGAGGGCGACATCGCCCGGCATCACCGTGGCGTTGCCGATCCGGATCGGGATGTTGACGCCGATCATGGTCGTGTCGAAGATGGCGGTTGGATCGACTCCCCGGCAGAAGACGGCGAAATCGGAAAGCTGAAAGACGCGTTCGTAGTCGCGGATGCCGCCATGAATGACGATGCCGGTGCCGGAACGGCGACGGGTCGTGGTGGCGAGATTGTCGCCGATGAAGGTGCCGTCATGGACCTTGCCGAACAGATCGACGACGAGCAGGTCGTTCTGCTCCAGCGTGTCGATCACCCAGGTGTTCTGGCTGCCGCTGCGGCCTTCGCCCGTGCCGATCGCCTGCACGGCGTCGTTCAGATCCGGGCGTTGCGGTACGAGCTGGGCGGTCACCACCCGGCCAACCAGCGTTAGCTCCGGATGAAGATTCATCCAGTTGCCTTCGAATTGGTTGTGGTAGCCGTGCGTCTTTTCGAGCACTCCCCACGCTTCGTCGTTGGTGACGGCGTGCATCCGCCGCAGGAGATCGTCGTCAACATTCGGGCGGCCGTCGGCAAGACGCGGGCCTGTCCAGCTCGGGGTCAGGGCGGCGATTCGCTCCGGGGTGTTGAAGATCATGCCTCAGAATCCTCCTCAATGCGTCCACGGACCCGAAATGCAAAAGCGAACGGATCATCGTGGACGATTCAATAGCTTCGTTCGGTACTATAACCGGGCCAATCGCCCTGGGAGCGAGCGCCCAACAGGAGCAATCGCTCCGGGTGGCGTCATGACCGGGTTGGCAAGCGGGCGGCGCTGCGGGAAGATCACGCCGTTGGTTCGGCGCTGGTCCGAATAGAAAGGGAGTCTGATGGCGTTCAATGTCAAAAAACGTGGGAAGTTGACCTATTACTTCGAGGGCGACAAGCCGATTCTGTCGTCGTTGGTGACGGAGGAGCTTCCGGACGGCGATCTCAAGATCTCCTTCGCCGGGCTTACTGGCGGCTATTCGGCCAAGAACGTGCTGGGTCTTGACGAGCTGATCTTTATGGACCCGCGCCGCGAGGTTCCCCTGGTGTTCCAATGCTGGGAGAAGTGGCTGGTCGACGCCGGCATCGCCAGCTCGCTCAGGGATATCGATTTCATCGAGATGCACGCCTTCGGCTGCCAGCCGAAGGGGCCGAACCCGCTGCTCGATCCTGCCGGTTTCGCCGCCGAGCAACAGCGCCTTTACACCGAATACCGTGAGGCGTATGGCAGCTACTTCGCAGACAATCTGCCCGACAACGGCGTGCCCGCTCGCTTCACGGTGCATGTCGTCGATGTGCCCGACAAGGCAGCGTCGTATGAATTCTTCGCGACCGCATTGCTGCAGCGCTCGCTGCAAAAGGGTGGGAAGTAGACGTGAGCTTTTTCGCTGGACCGATCCTGCTTAAAGGCGGCCATGTCATTGATCCGGCCAACAATCTCGACGGCGTCGCCGATGTCCGCATCGATGATGGCAAAATCGAAGCGGTCGCGCCAAATCTGCCCGAGAAAACCGGGGAGCGCGTGGTCGATGTCACCGGGTTTCTGGTCACGCCGGGCATTATCGACATGCACGCGCATGTCGCTCACTCGCACACCCGCTCGACCCTCTCGCTGCATCCCCTGGTCAATACGTTCTCGTCAGGCGTGACGACGACGGTTGATGCCGGCACGACCGGTTGGCGCGATTTCGACCAGTTTCGCCATGATGTGATCGACCCGGCGCGGATTCGGGTGCTCAGCTACGTCAATATCGTCGGCTCCGGCATGGGCGGCCCGTGGGAACATGAAGCGGTCGAGATGAACGCCAAGTTCTGCGCCGATACCGCGCTGATGCACTCGGACGTCGTGGTTGGCATCAAAACGGCGCACTACTGGGCGAACGAGCAGTTCGACGATGACCATCTTCCCTGGACGGCCGTCGATCGCGGGATCGAAGCCGCTGAGCTGGCGGGAATGCCGATCATGGTCGACTTCTTCCCGAACCACCCGCTCCGCACCTACGAAGACCTGATCACCAAGAAGCTGCGAGCGGGTGATATTCACACCCATGTCTACGCCCAGCAATTCCCGAGCACCGACAAAGATGGCAAGCTCTACGACTATTTCTTTCGCGCTCGCGACAAAGGCGTGATCTTCGATGTCGGCCACGGCGCCGGCAGCTTCTGGTATCGCAACGCGGTTCCGGCGATCGAGCAGGGCTTCATCCCCGACTCGATCAGCACCGATTTGCACACCGGAAATGTCGCCGGAGTTGTGGTCGATATGATCACCACGATGAACAAGATCATGGCGATCGGCGTGCCGCTGAACGATGTGATCGCTAAGTCAACTGTCGCCCCGGCGAAGGAGATCGGCCACCCGGAACTCGGCACGCTGAGCGTCGGCGCGAGCGCCGATGTTGCCGTGCTGGAACTGGAGCAGGGATCGTTCGGCTTCGTCGATTGCGGCCGCAACCGTCTCGATGCCACGGAACGGCTCCGCTGCGAAATGACGGTGTATGGCGGCAGCGTCGTCTATAACCCGAACGGGCGCGGTCTGCCCGACTGGAAATCCACCCGCACCGAGCGCTACCCAATCATGGGCGTCGATCGGTAACGATTTGCCCTCACCTCCAACCCCTCTCCCGCACCGGGAGAGGGTGGCGCTTTAGCGCCGGGTGAGAGCTGTCTCCCCTGAAGCCTCAATCGCCGACACCGCCGGAACCAGGTGCTCGGCATAGCGAGCGAAGGTCGCTGGATCCCAATCGGCTGGCAGCGAGAACATGATGTGCTCGATGCCGACATCGGCGAAGCCCTGGAAGCGTGCGACCGCCTGCTCGATCGTTTCGGTTCCCTCGACGCCGTCGTCGGAGAGCTGGAGACCGGTCGTGACCGTTTTCTCGATCTCGTCATAGGGGCGGCCAAGATCGGCGCAGTGCTGCCGCAATACGGCGAGCTTTCCCGCGACCACATCGACATCGCCGAAGAGATTACAGGCGTCGCCATATTGGGCAACCAGGCGCAGCGTTTTCTTTTCACCGCTGCCGCCGATCAGAATCGGTGGACGTGGCCGCTGAATGCTGTTCGGCGAGTTGATCGGTTGCGCGAGCTGATAATGAGCGCCTTCATAGGGCGACGCATCGCCTCTCCACATCTGGTGGGCGATTTGCAGCGTTTCTTCCAATCGCTCGAAACGCTCTTTCACTGGTGGATATGGAACGCCAAGCCCGAGATGCTCCTCTTCGTTCCAGGCCGCGCCAATGCCGAAGATCGCACGTCCGCCGGAAAGGACGTCAAGTGTCGTAACCGCCTTGATCAGCAATCCGGGATGGCGATAGGTCACCCCGTTGACCATCGCCAGCAGGCGGATACGCTCCGTTTGCCCGGCCAGAAAGGCAAGCGCCGACGCCGATTCGAGCATCGGCTCGCTGGCGCTGTCTTCGGTCGATCCAAAGATGGGAATCTGGAAAAAGTGATCCATGACCGAAAGAGAATCGAAACCGGTCCGGTCGGCGATCTGCGCGATCTCCGTCAACCTCGGCCCGATTGACGCCGGCGCATCCGGCCAGGTGAAATTGGTGACGTGAATTCCGAGTTTCATGTTGATCCTTTCGTACGTGCAAACGAATCGTGCGTCCCCGCTTCCGCCCGGCACTGAAGTGCCAGGCTCACAAGACGAAGTCTCTCCGAGACTGAGCCCGGAAACGCCTCGATCTCATGGACGGTTCCCCGACCCAGCTCAGCCCTGGAAGGGCTTCGGCATGTTAGCCTGGGGTTGAAACCCCAGGAAATGGATCCTTGAACAATTCACGTTCCTCCTGGGTGCCTTCATCCCAACTGGCGCGGAGTTGCTCGAACATCTCGATTTTCTTTTCGACGACCGCGAGGTGGGACAGGATCTCCTCCTGACGAATGAGGACGTCACGCCGGTGCTCCTCGAGCAGCGCCCGGCGTTTTTCTCCGGTGGGATCTCCTTCGCGCTGCAGCGATGCGAAGGTCTGGAGCGAGCGCAGCGGCATCCCCGTTTTTCGCAGGCAGATCAGCAGCCGGATCCAGCCGAGATCCTGCTCGCGAAACCGGCGGTGACCGCTCGTTGCGCGCGGAATCGCCTGCAACAATCCAATCCGCTCGTAAAAGCGTAGGGTGTGGACGGTCAGTCCCGTGCGTTCGGCGGCGTCTTTTATGCTCAACAGCGTCATCGTCTCCATACCATGCAGCATAAATCTTCGAGCGCACTCGAAGTCAAGCGACTCTGTCGCGCAGCATGCATTGCGGCGATTGCTGACGTAAATCTATGCAAAACGCTCAAATGCGGCACTTGTGCCAGGAGAAATGTGAAGAATTGGATCGGGCGCATGGCAGAATAAAGCGAGTAGATTCGACGCCGTTTGCCAGCGACCGGTGATCGAACGACAACGTGCCAGCAAAGGGAGTTCAGGGATGACGATAACCGGTGAGGCTCGCGTCGATTCGGCGCGGTTCGATGACGTGGCGCGGACATACGACGCGGTGCTCGTGCTTTCCTTTGGCGGCCCTGAAGGAATGGAAGACGTGATCCCGTTTCTGGAGAACGTGACGCGCGGCCGCGGTGTTCCGCGCGAGCGGCTTGAAGAAGTCGCCGGGCACTACGAGCACTTCGGCGGCGTCAGCCCGATCAATGCCCAGAATCGCGCTTTGATCGAAGCGCTCAGGATCGAGCTCGCCGAGCATGGGCACGATCTCCCGATCTACTTCGGCAACCGCAACTGGACGCCGTTCGTCACAGACACCGTCGCGCAGATGCGGGACGATGGCGTGCGGCGCGCATTGCTCTTCGTGACGTCAGCGTTCAGCTCCTATTCCGGCTGTCGTCAATATCGCGAGGATATTGAGCGCGCTGTCGCTACTGTTGGCGAGGGTGCGCCGGAGTTCGACAAAATCCGCGTCTTCTACAACCATCCTGGTTTCATCAAGCCGATGGTCGAACGGATTCAGGAAGCGCTGGCGCGGTTCCCGGAAGAGCGTCGCGCCAATGTTGAGGTCGTTTACACCGCGCATTCGATTCCGCTGGCGATGGCGCAGACATCGACGTATGAAGCGCAACTGCGGGAGGCGGTCCGGCTTGTCTCCGATCTAGCGGGAGTGATCGCGATACCGCCTCGCTTACCAGAGCCGCAGCGGCGCGCCGCACATCCCCTGGCTGGAGCCGGATATTCTCGATGTGCTGGATACGCTTCATGCCGACGGGAACGATGATGTCGTCGTCTGCCCGATCGGCTTTATTTCAGACCATCTCGAGGTGCTGTTCGATCTCGATGAGGAAGGCGCTGAACGCGCACGTGAGCTGGGGATGACGTATGTCCGCGCTGGAACCGTCGGCGTTCACCCTCGCTTCGTGGCGATGATCCGGGAACTGATCGAGGAGCGGATGCAGGATTACCCGGTCCGGTTGGCGCTCGGAAACTGCGCTCCTGGGAACGATCGCTGTCCGGAAAACTGCTGCAAGATTGCGTAACCGGGGATTTTACGGCACTGGAGGTGCCGTGCTAACCAGATGAAGCCCTTCCAGGGTTAGTGGTGACTTGGATGGGAGTTCTCAGGGGAATTGTTGCCCCGGGATTAGAATCAATACAGCATTACCGTAAGATCGCGATAATTCCGTGTAACTCGAAACCAGTCCTGGAAGGACTTCGTCGTGTTTAGCCCGGCACTCGAAGTGCCGGGACGACCCAAATTCCGACGTTCTGTGCCCGGCACATCACATGCCGGAACCCGCACAACCTACAAAGCTGGGCGTGTCGCGTCGATGTGCGCCAATTTCACGGATCGCTCGGTTTTTGATTGATCTTCAGTTGCTTTGAGCGCCGTGCCATCATGCGTTTTCATGCGGTAGCGCTGGATGATCTCTTGCGTTTTGGCGGCTTGCGCGTCGACACCCGCCTTGCGAACCTTCTGAATCCGGTCTGCGACATGGTTGCGCGTTTCTTCGGCGGTTCCGGGTGCGGCGAGCAACCCAATCGCCGATCCAAGCGCGACGCCGAAGATGCCACCCCTGGTGAATCGCCCAATGCGGCTCATGTCCTGATCCTCCTGCCCGTTATCGAAAGAGCTTGCGCGCGAGAAAACCGAGCACGACCATCGCGGCGCCGAACCCGGCGCCGAACCACATCGCGCTGTTCTTATCGAGAATTGCGTGCACGTTGCCGCTGGCCTCGCCAATGTGGAGCACCGTTTTGAGATCGCCCTCGACGGCATTCGTGTTGCCGCGAACGACGAAGGCGTTGACATTGACCAAACGCGCCTCTTTCGCGTCGACAAATGTGGCGGCGGAACGATTCAGCACCGCGTTTTCGGCTTTGAGCCGGAAAACCGATGAGTGATCGAGTTGGGCCGAGCGGGCGTCGATCTTCTTTGCGCTCGCCTGGGTCATTGAAAGGCGCTCGGTGGTGATCTGCCGGGCGGCCGCCTGCGACATCGTCACCGATGTGGCGTTGATGCTGTCGAACGATCCATTCGTCGCCGATTTCGATTCTGCTTCATTGTTTTCGGTGCTCATGCGGGAAACCCCTCCAGGATGCGGCGGCGTTGCGCCGCGAACCAGTGCAGTTTACCAAAGCCGGTGACCACGCCCTTTGTCCTAGGAACAAATGCCGGGGTCGCAATGAAACGGGCGGAAAAGAGTGAGTTTCTGACGGTCCTCTGGTAAAATTGTGCGGTTATGACTCGCTGGAATGATCCGGCGACGTCGCGGTCTGCATCGAACCGATGCGCGCCAGGCGCCTTCGCGACCGTGGCGATTGAGGAAACCAACCACAGATGAGTAGTTTGCTGACATCCCTGGCCGATCTTGAGCGCCGTTATAACGAGCTCGATCATCAGATGGCCGATCCAAATAATGCCACCGATCCCACCCGTCTCACCGAGCTCGGGAAAGAACGGGCTGAGCTCGATCCCATCGTCTCCGCCTACCGCGACTATCGCGCGAACGAGCAGGCGATCGACGAGACGCGGCTGATGGCGGAAGACGACGACCGCGAAATGGCGGCGATGGCCGACGACGAGCTGAAATCGCTGCAAGCCAAACACGACGAACTGGAAAAGGAGATTCGCCGGCTGCTGGTGCCGAAAGACCCGAATGACGAGAAGAACGTTATCGTCGAGGTCCGCGCTGGCACGGGTGGCGAGGAAGCGGCGCTGTTCGCCGCCGATCTCTTCCGCATGTATGCCCGCTACTCCGAGCGGCATCGCTGGAAGGTCGAGGTGCTTTCAAGCTCCGAAACCGACAATGGGGGCTTCCGGGAAATCATCTTTGAAGTGAACGGTCGCGGCGCTTATAGCCACCTGCGCTATGAGAGCGGCGTCCATCGCGTGCAGCGCGTGCCGTCGACGGAAAGCCAGGGCCGCATTCACACCTCGACCGCCAGCGTCGCCGTGCTGCCGGAAGCGGAAGAGGTCGATATCCAGATCAACGACAACGATCTCCGCATCGATGTCTATCGCTCCACCGGCCACGGCGGGCAGAGCGTCAACACCACCGACTCGGCGGTGCGGATCACCCACATCCCGACGAATATCGTCGTGACCTGCCAGGACGAGAAGAGCCAGCTCAAAAACAAGCTGAAAGCGATGACCGTGCTGCGCACCCGTCTCTACGATATCGAGCAGAACCGGATCATGGGGGAGCGGGGTGATACCCGCCGGTCACAGATCGGCAGCGGCGAGCGGAGCGAAAAAATCCGCACCTACAACTTCCCCCAGGATCGCATCACCGATCACCGCATCAAGCTCAATGTCAGCAACATCCCCGCTGTGCTCGACGGCGCCCTCGATCCCTTGATCCAGGAGCTGCGCGTGGCCGACGAAGCCGACCGCCTCGCCGCCGCCGGCTTCGACGACAGCGCCGCGGCATAGCAACAGAGCTGACAGTCCTCATCCGTTCCAAATCACCATCCCATACAGAAATGTGCGGATATATCGGGCAATTCGCATCCTCTCCCAGTATCGGGAGAGGATGGCGCTTTAGCGCCGGGTGAGGTTCTAGCGCTGAAGGCACTTCCTCCGGATACCAGTTATCACGTTACCGACGAGGTCGTATCAAGCCCTTTCAATGACGTCCGGCTCAGGCGGGCTTGCGCCAGGACGACGATCAGCAGCAGACCGCCACGGATGACCTGTTCCCAGTATTGGGTAATCTGGAAAGTGCCTTTGGAACGCTCGAAGTTGAGCTCGTTGAAAACGATGCCGAGGAAGAGCACTCCGGCCAGTGTGGAAATCACCGAACCCTGGCCGCCGCTTAGCAAGGTTCCGCCGAGCACCACCGCAGCAATCGCCGTCAACTCCCAGCCAACGGCGAAGTTCGGTGATCCTGTATAGGCCAGCGCCGCGAGAATTGCGCCTGCCAGACCGGCCAGCGCGCCGGAGAGCGCGTAGACCGCCACGGTCGTTCGGAAAACCGGCAGACCGGCTAGTCGCGCAGCTTCTTCATTGCCGCCGATCGCCAGGATATGCCGCCCGAATCGGGAAAAGTTGAGCATGATCGAGCCGAGAATGTAGGCGACGATGACGATCACCACCGGCACCGGCACGCGGCCAAGATTGCGTTGACCGATATCGATGTACCCGCTGGCGAAGTCGACCGACACATTCGCATTGTGCGCCAGGTTGAGCGCGGCCCCTCGACAGGCAAGCAGCATCGCGAGCGTGACGATAAACGGCTGGATTTTGAATTTTGCGATCAGCCCACCATTGATCATCCCGATGCAGAGCCCAAGCCCGACCGCGCCAAACGTTCCCACCCAGACTCCATGCCCGCTGAGTCTGGCAGCGGCGACTGCCGTCAGCGCCGCGACCGCACCGACCGAGAGGTCGATGCCGCCCATCATGATGACGAAGGTCATGCCAAGCGCGATCAGCCCGTAGTACGAATTGTTCCGGAGCATTTCCCAGATGTTGAATGAGCTTCGGAAGTTTTCGCCGTAGCGAAAGAGTCCGAGCAGGACCACGACGATCAGCGCAATCAGTGCTCCTTGCTGCTGAAGCAAAGGAATTGCTCTGGAGCCGAGACTTCGACTGGCAGGTTGGATACGAGAGGCCATGGGTTGCCGCTCCTCCTAGCTCGATCGACGCTGCAGCAAAACGGCCAGAATGATCGCGGCAGCAGTCACGATTCGCGTTGTGCCGTCAGCTACTCCATGCGCGATCAACGTGTAACGAAGCTGGTGGATCAGCAGTGCGCCGATAAACGTTCCGAAGATCGTGGCGCGTCCACCAGTCAAAACCGTGCCGCCGACTGCAGCGGCGGCGATGGCGTCGAGCTCCATATTAAGACCGACGTTGATTGGATCGGCGGAGGAAAGCCGGGCGATCACGATCAGCCCGGCAACACCGCAGAGCAACCCGCTGATGGTATAGACCATCATTTTGACGCGAGTCACCGGCACGCCTGCGAGTCGCGCCGCTGGTTCATTGCCGCCCGTAGCCAGAATGTACCGCCCGAACGCCGTTGCCCGCATCACCCAGGAAGCGGCGACCACGACGATGATCATCACGTAGACCTGAACGGGAATCCCCAGAACCCGGCCCTGGCCGATGAACTCGATGGTGCTGTTATTGAACTCTCTGAGCTTGCCGTTGAGGAGCGCGCCGGCGATGCCCCGGCCGCCGAGAAAGAGGACCAGCGTCGCCACAATCGGCTGGATTTGATATTTCGTCACCAGCAGGCCGTTGAATGAGCCAAAGCCGCCAGCGACCAGAATGGGAATGACGATCGCCAGCGGGATCGCGATCCAGTGCGTACTGCAGCAGACCACGATCGCTCATGAAGATGATTGGTGAGAGCGCCCCGGCAATCGCCATCAGCGAGCCGACCGAGAGGTCGATTCCGCCGGTGGCGATGACCAGCGTCATGCCGACACCGACGAGCACGATCGTCGAAACTTGCGTCAGATTGACGCGCAGCGTCGACCAGGTCAGGAAATTCGTCGTCGCGAAAGCGTTGTAGATCGAGAGCGCGATCAAGCCGATCAGCGCGCCGGAAGCCGGTCCCGCGAATTGGAGCGCCTGCGGCAATGACGCTCGCCGCATCGCGGATCGGGCGGAGGCAGCTGCGCTCGCCATTGCTATGCCACATCCATGGATTCGCCATGCGCCATGGCATAGATGATGGCGTCCTGATTGATCTGTTCGTGGCCGAACTCGGTCACGGTCACCCCGTCCCGGAGGACGGAGACACGATCGCTGCCCTCGACGATCTCTTCTATTTCGGAAGAAATCATCAGCACGCCCAGACCGGCTTCAGCCAACTCATCGATCAATGCCTGGATTTCGGCTTTGGCGCCGACATCGATCCCGCGAGTCGGTTCGTCGAGAATCAGCAATCTGGGATTGAGACAGAGCCAGCGCGCCAGCAGCACCTTTTGCTGGTTCCCGCCCGAAAGCTCGCGAATCGCCTGATTGGGATTGCTGGTTTTGATTGTCAGTCGTTCCACGAAGCGATCAACGATTTCACGCTGTTTGGTTGCGTCAACAATGCCGTTGCGGACCAGCACCGGCAGCGCCGCGAGGGTGAGATTTTCCCGCACCGACATATAGGGAATGATCCCATCCGCCTTACGATCTTCAGCGCAAAGTCCGATTCCCGCCTTGATCGCTTCAGTCGGACTTCCAAATCGGGTTGCGTGACCGTCATAGGCGATGATCGCCCGATTCCGGCTGATCCGCGCCGAACAACACGCGCGCAAGCTCGGTTCTGCCGGATCCGAGCAGTCCGGCCAGACCGACGATCTCGCCCTGATGAACCGATACGGACGCGTCCCGCAACATGGCGGGTCGGCGAATATGCCGCGCTTCAAGCAGCGGCGCGCCGGTTGCCTGGATCGAGCGCTCATGAAAGCCGGTTGCTCCGCGCTGGCGAACCTCGCCGAGCTCTTTGCCGAGCATGCGCGCGACAATCTCGAGCTTGGTGATTTCGGACATGGCGCGTTCGTCGACCGTGCTGCCATCCCGCATGATCGTGACGCGATCGCAGATCTGGTGCAGCTCGTCGAGTCGATGGGAAATGTAGATCACGCTGACGCCGTTTGCCTTGAGCCCGCGAACAACCTCGAAAAGGGTTTCGACTTCGAAACTGTTGAGCGAAGAAGTCGGCTCGTCCATGATCACGAGCCGGCTCTCAAATGAAACCGCCCGGGCAATCGCGACCATCTGCTGGAGGGCGACGTTGTAGCGTCATCAACGGCCTGCGAACATCGATATGAACGTTAAGCCGTTCGAGAATCTCGCGTGCGCCCCGGTTCATAGCGGACCAGTTGATGAAACCGAACCGGCGCGGCTCTCGGCCCATGAAGATGTTCTCCGCCACCGAGCGAAACGGAACCAGGTTGATCTCCTGATAGACCGTTCCCACCCCGCTTCGTTGCGCCTGTTGCGGCGAGGCGAAATCGATCGATCTGCCCTCGAAGGTGATCGATCCTTCATCACGCCGGTACGCGCCATTGAGAATTTTCATCAGCGTCGATCTTGCCGGCGCCATTCTGACCGACGACAGCGTGAACCTCGCTCTGACCGACGGTGAGGCTGGCCCCGTCGAGCGCACGCGCGCCCGGGAACGTTTTGATCAATTCCATTCATGACCAAAAGTGGAGGTGCTTCGAGGATCGGCTCCGCCATTCGAATCTCCGGAATCGCGGTGAAGGCAGGGAAGGGGACTGCTCGCGAGCAGTCCCCTTCGCAATCAGTCGTCGCGCGGAACCGCGCGTTGAGCGATTGGCTAGTACTGCTTGCCCTGGAACTCCTTCGCATTCGATGCGTCAAAGAAGCGGTCACTGACCACGATCCAGTCGGGCAGGTCCTCGCCGTTGATATATTGCATCATCGTGTCATGCGAGATCGGCCCGAAGAATGGGCTCGATTCCACCGAGGCGCCGAGTTCACCGGCCACAATCGCGTCGAGCGCGGCATTCTCGCCGTCAATCGAAACGAGCGTGACATCCGTGCCAGGGACTTTGCCGGCGCCCGCGGCCTTCAGGGCCGCGATCGCGCCAATGGCCATTTCGTCGTTATGGGCGTAAACCGCCGTGAGTTCCGGGTGCGCGGTGATCAAGGTCTCCATCACCTTTTGCCCGGTATCGCGAACGAAATCGCCGGTCTGCGATGCGATGATTTGCATCCCCGTTCGCGCGTCCGCCGGCGGTCGGCGTTCCCTTGAATGTTCCGGCGATATAGTCATCGAACCCCTGCTTGCGCGAGTTGCCGGGTCAGCTCCGGTCGTCCCCTCAAGCTCAACAATCATTGCGTTGCCGCCGGTGGCTTTGTCGAGCCACTGCGCGGCCTGCATACCCTGTTGGACGAAGTCGGAACCGATGAAGGTGACGTAGTCCTCGCCCGGTTTGGCGACGCTGTGATCGACATCGCGGTCGATGAGAATGACCGGAATGCCTGCCTGCTTGATCTTGAGCACCGCCGGAGCGAGCGCTTTCGATTCGCGCGGCGGGAAGATGAAGATGTCCGGTTTCTGGGCGATGATCGAATCAATGTCCGCGAGCTGCTTGGCGGTGTCCTCGCCGGCATCGGTCGCAATGAGCTTCCAGCCGAGTTGTGTTTCGAAAACATCTTTCATGCTGGCGGTCTCGGCCAGCCGCCATGGATTGGTACTGCCGGTCTGGGCGAACCCGACCGTATAGGAATCCTTTTGCGCCAGCGGCGGGGGCGCGGCGAATGCCGGTCCGGTGTAGTACCGGCCAAAAACCATCGCTGCGCCTGAAGCAGCCCCAACCTGTAACAGCCTCCTGCGCGAGATTTGGTAATGACTCATCGACAGATTCCTTTCCGCGATTAGTCGACCCTCATCGGCCGGCTTCAACTGCTCCTAGCGTCAGAACGACGGAGGCACACCGAACGACTACACGGATTCAGCGTGAAGACTCATTCCGGAAAAACGCGAGCGCCCCGCCGGTATTAGGAGTAGGTAGATGGAGTATAGTCAGATTCCAAAACGGGTCAAGATATGTAAAGTTGTTTCGTCGCTTTCAAAATTTGATTCATGACGGGTGAGATCGACTGTCTTTCAGGCTGGTCTGCAAGCGTTCAGTCTCGCCGAAGCGTCGACCACGATTTGCGTTTGGGAGTGCGTCCATGCGGATTACCGATGTCACCACCATCAAGCTCACGTACGACATGGAACGTCCGATGGCGGACGCGATCCACTACATGCCGGCGCGTCCGACGCTCCTGGTGCAGGTGCATACCGACTCCGGCATCGTTGGGCTGGGGGAGTCGGCTGCGTATGGCGGATCGCTTGAGAGCATGGAGGCGGTCATCCTCAACGAGCTGCGCCAGATCGTGATCGGCGAGGACCCGTTCACCGTCGAGCGGATCTGGAGCAAGATGGCAACTCGGCCGCACCAGCGCGGACGGCGCGGCATGCTGATGATGGGCATCAGCGGCATCGACATCGCCATCTGGGACATCATCGGCCAGGCCACCAAGACGCCGCTCTATCGTTTGCTTGGCGGCTATCGCGATGCGATCGATGCCTATGCCTCTGCTGGTTTTTACGCCCGCGACAAAGACGTGCATGAACTCGAAGAGGAAGTGGGTGGGTACGTCGAGCGCGGGTTTCGTTGGGTCAAGATGAAGGTAGGCCGCAACCCTGACGTGATGCTGAATCCGCTCCACGATATGAACGCCAACGACTATGCGACTGCAACGCTTGAAGAAGATGTTGAGCGAGTACGTCGCGCTTTCGCGGCAGCCGGCAAAGCGAAGCTCGCGATTGATGCGAACAACGCCTGGACGGAACCGGTCGCCTTGCAGTTCATGCGTCGCATCAGTGATCTCGATCTCGCCTGGTTTGAGGAGCCGGTTCCGACCGAAGATATCGCCGGAAGCGCCGCGCTGGCCGCAGCAACTCGCCACGCCGATCGCTGGGTACGAAACCGAAACCGGATTGCCTGGGTTCCGCAACCTGATCGTCCAGCGAGCGGTCGACATCGTGCAGCCGGATGTCATCTGGACCGGCGGCATCACGGAAACGCGCAAGATCGCGGCGCTGGCGCAGGCGTTTCACCTGCCGGTGATCCCGCATGTCTTCTCATCGGCGGTCAGCACGATCGCCAACATGCACCTGATTGCGGCGCTGCCAAATGGCGGTTTGCTCGAATGCGATCAAAACCTCAATCCACTTCGAACAGAACTGTTTGAGGAGCCGATCGAGGTCGATCGCAATGGGCAGGTCCACCTTTCCGATCGGCCAGGACTCGGCGTCACACTCAACCAGGCCACGATTGACCGATACCGGATCTGACCGATCTCACCGAACAGGAGCGCGAAATGACACGACTGCAGGGAAAAGTCGCGATTGTCACCGGCGGAGCGCAGGGTATCGGACGCGCCTGCGCGTTGCGGTTCGCAAGCGAAGGCGCAGCGGTCGTCATCGCCGATTTGCAAGCCGATGGGGCGCTTGCGGTCGCCAAAGACATTGAAGCGGCCGGCGGATCAGCGATCGGCGTAGCGGTCGATGTGGTGAATCGCGATCAGGTCCAGCAAATGGCAGACGCGGCGGTCGCGCGTTTCGGCGGCATCGACATTCTGATGAACAACGCCGGCGTGCTCCCGATTACCCCGCTGCTTGAGATCACCGAGATGGAATGGGATCGAACCTTCGACGTGAATTGCAAAGGCACGCTCTGGTGCGCGCAGATCGTCGCGGCGCAGATGATCGCGCAGGGCCGGGGCGGCAAGATCATCAATGTCGCCTCCCAGGCGGGGAGGCGCGGCGAGGCGTGGGTGCTGACCTACTGCGCGAGTAAAGCCGCCGTGATCAGCATGACGCAGTCGATGGCGCTGGCGCTCGCGCCGTACAGAATCAATGTCAACGCGATCTCACCGGGCATTGTTGATACGCCACTTTGGGTCGCCAACGACAAGCGGCTCGCGGAGTTGATGGATCTCCCGGTCGGTGAGCCGAAACGCCGAGCCGTCGAGGCGATCCCGCTCGGGCGAATCGAGCAACCGGAGGATATCGCCGGTATGGCGGCATTTCTCGCCTCATCCGACGCCGACTACATCACCCAGCAAACGTACAACGTCGACGGCGGCAATTGGCCGAGCTAGACGATGACCCTTACCCGGCGCTAAAGCGCCACCCTCTCCCAGCACTGGGAGAGGGTGCGAAATGCCTGATGCACCCGCAGATTCTGTAGTGGACGATCTTGTGTCGGCCATAGTCATCGCCTGCCAGATTGGGTTCCGGCGAGAAGGGCCACACGAGGTCGGCGATTACGCCCTGGTGTGCTGAGGATGATGGCCTACAGCTCAGGGTTACGCCGACTGTTGGGCTTCGCTCGGGATGACGGGCGCGGTGATGGGATCGCCTTCGATCGTCAGGCGTGGACCGAACGTGCCGATTTCGGCTTCGGGCAGGAGGCCGATGATGATCGTGCCTTTTTCGGAGTAGTCCGTTGATTCGATCCGCCCAACGCGATGGAAACGATCGACCAGCACTGAGTCGGCATACGGAATCACGGCTCGCACCGGCACGAAGCGCTCTTGCTGCTCCAGCAGTTCCTCGACCGCCTGCATCAGCTCCGGCAGTCCGAAACCGGACGCGCCGGAGATCGCCACGACGTGATCGGGGAGATCGAGTCCTGCCATCAACTCGTCAAACGTGCCATGCACCTCTGGATCGATCTGATCGATCTTGTTCAGCGCCAGCACCATCGGCTTGTTGTCGGCGCCGAGATCCTCCAGAACGGTGAGCACCGTTTTGGCCTGCTCGGTGGCGTTGGGGTGGGTGATGTCGAGCACATGGATCAGCACTGAAGCCTCGTTGATCTCTTCAAGTGTGGCTCGGAAGGCGGCGATCAGCATCGTCGGCAAGTTGTTGATGAACCCGACCGTGTCGGTCAGCAGTGCTTCACGCCCGCTGGCAAGCTCGATTTTGCGGGTGGTTGGATCGAGCGTGGCGAAGAGTTGATCTTCGGCCAGCACATCGGCGCCCGTCATCGTATTCAGCAGCGTGCTCTTACCGGCATTCGTGTAGCCAACCAGCGCAACGACCGGCGTTCCCTGCTCTTTGCGGCGATCGCGATAGAGCTGCCGATGCGTATGCACATCGGTCAACTGCGACTTGATGAAGGTGATCCGCTTGCCGATTTCACGGCGGTCCGATTCGAGCTGCGTTTCACCAGGTCCGCGCAATCCAACCCCTCCGGCGCTCTGGCGGGAAAGGTGGGTCCACATCCGGGTCAGACGAGGCATGCGGTATTCGAGCTGCGCCAGCTCAACCTGCAAGCGGCCTTCATGGGTGCGGGCGCGCCGGGCGAAGACGTCGAGAATCAACCCGGTCCGGTCGAGCACTTTCGTGTCGAGGGCCTTTTCGAGATTGCGCTGTTGCGAAGGCGTCAGTTCGTCGTTGGCGATGACGAGGTCATACCCCAGCGCTTCTTCCATCGCCTTGATTTCTTCGAGTTTGCCTTTGCCGAGATAGGTGCTGGCCACGGGATGGTCGAGCTTTTGCGAGACCGCGCCGGCAATTTCAACATTGGCCGTTTCGCTCAGCCGCGCAAGTTCTTCGAGGGCGTCCTGGATGCCCCAGGCATCGCCGCGGCGCTCAACTCCGATCAGGAGCGCATGTTCTTGCGGTTGTTCGGTCTGGATGAGTTCGCGAGTGATAGAAACCGTCCTTTTTGAGCCATGTTCCGGCTCGTTCGATGCAGCGAATACACATGATTCAGCGAACTGAGTATAGCCCAGGGTGAAGGCGGCCTTTGTCACCCATGCGTCCGGTGGATAATTCGGCATGAGACCACGAATTTGTGTCGTGAACCACGACCGCTGCTGTCTGCTGCGACTAGGATAAAGCGCAACAGGGGGAGTAACCCGCGCCGAGGACGCCAGTCCGAGGCGAGCTGGCGATCGTCATTTCGTGCTGAAACAGCACCGGTCCCAGCCGCAAGCGTATTGCTTGCGAGGTCAGACCCTGGCTCATCCGTTATTGGATGCGGCCAGGGTTTTTGTGTTTCCACACCGCCCGGCCGCAAGAAGGAGTTCTTTCGTGCTGGACGAAATCCTCGATCTCTTCGAGCGTGACAAGAAGAAAAACGGAACACCGAAGCAAGGCGGCGTGCGCGGTCTGCTCAATCGCTTCAACGGCGACGATGACGATCGCCGCGGCTGCTCGTCTGAGCTGCGGCGACACGACGATGACGACGACCATCGCGCTGATCGCTCGAAGCCGCACAAGAAGCGCCGCGAGTTCGACTTCCTCGGTGACGACGATTAACCCTCGCGAGCAATCGCTTCGCTGACGGCGGTATCCCGGAGTTGTGACGCCACTGAGATTTCGCGCCGTGCAATCGCCAGCCGCGCCTCGTCGGCCTGCCGCCGTTCGGTTGCCCCGGCCAGCCAGGAGCGAACCGCTGATGGAGCAGGACCGCCGGTGACATTGCGCCGCTCGACGAATCGGCGCGGTGCAAGGTAGCGGCTGATCGCTTCGAACTCGACCTTGAGTTCGCGGCCAATCGTCATCATTGCGGCGGTATCGAGCATTTCGGCGGTGATGCCGCTCGATTCAATGCCCGATTCCCGCATCCGCGTGAGCGTGAGGCTAGTGATCGACCGGGCGGCGGCGGGATCGAGTTGTTCTTCGATCATCAAAAAATCGACGAGATCGGACACGGTCACGAGCGACCGTCCGGCGCGGTTGGCGAAGTAGGCCCGGTTGACGAACAGGGCATCCTTCATCAAGGCGATGGCTCGCTCCATCAGCACCGAGTTGTTCGTCATCGCCTGATTGGCGGCGGCGTGCAGCGTGCCGAGCTCGCCTGCGACCGGTCCCCAGGGGAGGTGGGCGACCGTCAATCGAAGTGTGGCGGCGTCGCCCGAGGTGCGCCGCGCGTGAGCGGCGAGCGCCGCGATGCCCCCCGGCGCGTTCCATTGCGGAACCGACGGGTCGGTGAGGCTCCAGGAATCGTCAAGCGTCAGCGCCGACGGGTCGGTGCGAATCCAGATCGCGAGTTCGTCAAGCCAGCGCGCGACCGGCACAGCAATGCGGTCGATGGCGTCAGCAAGCGCATGGAAATGGTCGGACGCCGCGACCGCGTCGTAGGTCTGATCGATCACGCCATCAAAACCAAGCAGTTCAGCGGCGCGCGATCGATCGGTGGGGAAGCCGGTTCCCGCGAGTGCGCCCGCGCCGAGCGGGGAACGGTTCGTCATCGCGAAGGCGGTCCAGAGCGCATCGCTGGCGCGTTCGAGCGTCGTGACGAGGGCGGAGGAGACGTGACCAAGTGAAGTGGATTGCGCGACGGCGGAAACGCTGTACGCCGGCATCATCGTGACGGCATGGCTGTCCGTAAATGCTTCCATTTCACTGCGCAGCGCCCCGAGACCGTCAATCTGCTGGATGATTTGATCCCGTAAAACGATTCGACTGGCGGTTGCCATCAGATCGATCGTGCCGCGCCCTACGGATGCCGCCCCTACCACGCCCGGCACTGCGTTGACGTTGACGCGCTGATCGAAGATCGCTCCGAGCGGCGCGATTGGCAGTTCCGGGGGATTTCCATCGCGGGCAGTGGCGATGGCAGGGAGCAATGCTTCCATGGCTTCGGTGTCCATGATTCCGGCATCGCGGAGCATCATGACGTGTGCGATCGCTCCGTCACCCATCGCCTGCCAGAAAGCCCGGCGGAGATCGTTCGCGGCGTCAGTCATTCGTTGCTCCCGACAGTGAGGTTGTCTGCTCATATTCATCGGCTACGCGACGTCCCGGCCAGATCGTTCTCCGCACCACGAGCATCGCTGATCCAAACAGAATGAAGCCGACCGAGAACCAGTAGGCGGCGGGCCAGGGACCGATCTTGAGCGAATCGGTGCGGTCAGATTCAATAATGAAGCGAATGACTCCGTAGAGAATCAAATAGATCCAGAGCGCGTCGCCTTCGCGGAAGCGGCGATCAGTGCGCATCCGCAAGACGAGCCAGATCAGGATCGCGGCGATGATCAGATTCAAAATGCATTCATAGAGAAAGGTCGGATGAAACGTGCTGTTCGCTGCATAGGCGGGTGGCCGGTGCTCGGGGTCGATATGCACCGCCCAGGGGAGATCGGTTGGCGTGCCGAATGCTTCCTGATTCGCCCAGTTTCCCCAGCGCCCGATCGCCTGTCCGATCGGCACGACCGCGATGACGATATCGACCCAGGCGAAAAAGCGCTGCTGCCGCCTTCGGCAATACCAGAGAAACGCCAGCGTTCCGGCAAGAAGCGCGCCGTGGATCGTCAACCCGCCAAGGCGGATATTCAGCGCCGCACCCGGATCAGCGGAATAGTCGTTCCACCGCAGCAAGATGTAATAGAAGCGAGCGCCGATGATCGCCGCGACGATCACAATCGGCGCGGCGTCGAGCGGGAATTCGGGATCCATCCCCCGTTTTTCGGCTAGCCAGCGCATCACGATCAGGCTGACGATGATGCCGGTGAGGATGAAGACCGCGTACCATCGTATCGACAGGCCGAAAAGTGAAAAGGCGATCGGATCGTGGAGAACTGGCACGCTGCTTCCTATCGTGGCGGATCGGCAAACCGACCAGCCCGGACGGTTATTCCACCGTGCATGGTAGGACGAGAAGGACCATTCGCGCGAATCCGATCCGCGATTGATGCTCAAAAATCGATGCGACAGCGGATACAACACGCTTGAAGTCTATCTCCGCAAAAGCACTTTCAGGCGAACGGATGGTCTGATACGCTTGTCGTAAGGAGCAACGCCTTGACGGATTTGAAACTCGATCCCAAAACCATCGCAATCATTCAGGATAAAGTCGATTCCGGCCTTTATAACGATGCCAATGATGTGGTGCTCACCGCCCTTGATGCACTTGAAGCGCAGAATCGCGACTATCTGGCTCTCAAGGAATCACTCCTCGTTGCGGAAGCGCAGTTCGCCCGAGGCGAAGGGATTCGTCTGACCCCTGAGGTCTTCGAGGAGATCAAGCGTCAGGCACGAGAAATGGCGGCAGCTGGACATCAACCGAGCGCCGATGTCAGGCCCTAATTGGCGCTCTGTACAGGCAACGTATTCCTCGCTCTCCATGAAGACGACGTTTGATCACGTCTCGAAATGCACAATTTGATATGATCTAGACGAGGAGTAAAACGATGGCAGACCTGAAGGTCAATCCCAAATTCGTCAAAATTATTCAAGACAAAGTTGACGCCGGGTCTCTATGAAGATGCTGACGATGTGATGGAATCGGCATTGGATCTACTTGATCAGGAAGAGCGGCGACTCGAATGGCTTCGGGCAGAACTGCAGATTGGTATCGATCAGCTTGATCGTGGCGAGTCAATTCTTGTCGATGATCTGGACGCCTATTTTGAAACGGTTAAGGTGAGAGCGGCAGAGCGACGAGCTGCCGGAATTCCGATTAAAGATGCCGTCAAGCCTTAATCTCAGCATCGCGCCGGAGGCTGACGACGACCTTGTCAACATTTTGCACTTTTCTGAAGAGCTCTGGGGCACAACTCAGGCGATCAACTACATTGAAGCCATTCATAACGCTTTTGCATATCTGTGCGAATATCCCAATATTGGCCGTCAACATAAGAGAGCAGGCCGAGGAATTCGGGTTTGGCCAGTTGATCGGCATCTGATCTTTTATCGACCGACCATCGGTACACTAGAAATTGTACGTATCATGCATAAGCAGCAAGACTTATCGCAAATCAAACTCAATTAGGCAGTGTCTCGTTTGCCAGAAACTCCTCGATCTCCTCGCCGTCGGCAATGATTCCATTGCGCCCGGTCGCATCGCGGTGAGCGCTCCGGCGGCGGAGGCGTATTCGGCGTCGGATTGCGAGATGCCGGACCAACCGTTGGCGAGCAGGCGACTGATGATCGCGGCAGTGAATGCGTCGCCGGCGCCGGTCGGCTCAACCGCTTCGATCTTGAATGCGGGGAGATAGACCGGGTTTCCGTTGGCATCGGAATACCAGCAGCCTCGCGCCCCGTCGGTCAGTACGACAAAGGGTATGCGCATATCCCGGGCACGATGGAATACGCGTTCTGCGTTTTCGCCTGCTCCGTAGAGATGCCGGGCGTCGTCCAGACTCAGTTTAAGCAACGTTGCTCGCGGCAGGAGTGGGCTGAGTGCGGTCTGTAGCTCATCGAGCCGGGGCCAGAGGGTGGGGCGGACATTGATGTCGAGGCAAACAGGAACGCCTGCCTGCGACGCCTGCTCGATCGCCAGCTCGACCGCGGACCGCGACGGTTCGGCGGACAGCGCCACGCTCCCGGCGATCAGCGCCGCTGCGTTTTGCACGTTCGCCGTCCTGTACATCGGCCGCATTGAGCAGCCGGTCCGCCATCCGCAACAGGCGAAAATGCCCGTCGCCTCCAGCATCCTTCCAGGCGAAGGCGAGCGTTGTGTCTGACTCGGTGGTTGAGCGAAGGGCGGCGTCATTGACGTCGTTCGCGCGAAGCACGTCGCGCAATCGCGTTCCGAACGGATCATCGCCGCACACACCGCAAAATGCAGCTGGAAGTCCCAATCGGGCGATCGCCACAGCGGCATTGGCGGGTGCGCCACCTGCCCGCGAGATGAATGCCCCTGCCTGTTCGAGCGAGGACGCGTCATCGCTGACGATCATATCGATGAGGATTTCGCCGATTGCCAGAACCGGTTTGCTCACCCGACGTTGACCCGGACCTGGTCGGCGCCGTACCCGTTACTGATGCCGCTCGTGTCGCGCCGGGCCGAGTAAACATCCGGCACGCTTTCGAGCCTTCGCAGGATGTGGCTCAACTGACCGACATCTTTGACTTCCATGGCGATCAAGAGGTCGACCGAGCGGTCATCGTGGGTCAATGTCTGCACGGCGAGGATGTTGATGTCCTCGTCCGCGAACAGCGTGGTGACATCTTTGAGCAGGCCAACGCGGTCAAACGCCTGAATCCGGAGCGGGGTGACGAAGGTTTCATCCTGCCCCGAACTCCAGGAAATCGGGATCAGGCGCTCCGGCTCACTGACATTGGTGATGTTCGGGCAATTGATCCGGTGAACGGTGATGCCGCGTCCCCGGGTGACGAAACCGATGATCTCGTCGCCAAAGACCGGATTGCAACACTGGGCGAGATTGGTCAGCAAATCGCCGACGCCATGGACCTTGCGCCGCAACGGCACAGTCGGCGAACGCATCCCATCCTGGGTAGCGATCGTATCGCGCACGCTCGTGTCGTTGAGCTTATGCGCAATCGCCTGCGGGGAAATTGCCCCGTAGCCGATCGCGGCCAGGAAATCATCGACTTTCGCATAGTTGGCGAAGTGTTTGGCGATTTCCTCGATCTTTGGCTCGACGCCAAGCCGCTTCAGCTCGCGATCGAGAATCATCCGGCCTTCCTTGATGTTCTCGTCGCGGTCCCGACGGCGGAACCACTGCCGGATCTTCTCGCGGGCGTTCGCGGTGGTGACGAACTCGTTATCCGGCAGCAGCCAATCGCGGCTCGGACCCAATCGTGACTGGCTGGTGATGATCTTCACCACCTGCCCGTTTTGCAACTTGTAATTGAGCCCGACGTGCACGTCGTTCACCATCGCGCCGACGCAGCGGTGGCCGAGATCGGAGTGAATCCGGTAGGCGAAATCGACCGGCGTCGCTCCGGATGGCAGCTCATGAATATCGCCCGCCGGAGTGAAGAGATAGATCATGTCCTTGAAGACATCTGACTTGAGGGATTCGACGAATTCCTCCGCGTCGGCGATCTCATCCCGCCAGTCCATCAGGCGGCGCAACCAGGCGATCTTGGCTTCGAGCGCGCTGTTGCTCTTCGAGCCTTCTTTGTATCGCCAGTGCGCGGCGACGCCATACTCGGCGATCCGGTGCATTTCCCAGGTGCGAATCTGCACCTCGATGTAATGCCCCTCCGGTCCGATCAAGGCGGTGTGGAGGCTCTGGTAGCTGCTTTCTTTTGGATTGGCGATGTAGTCATCAAACTCGGATGGCACTGGACGCCATTCAGTATGCAGCACACCGAGTGCGGCGTAGCAGTCCTTTTTCTCGTCGACGATCACCCGCAGCCCGACGACATCGTAAATCTCGTCGAACGCCCGGTTTTTGCGCTGCATCTTCCGGTAGATCGAATAGATGTGCTTGCGGCGACCCGTCACCTCGCCATGTACGCCGTTCCGTTCAAGCACGTCGAGCAGCGAATCCTTGGCCCGATCGACGTAGGCATCCTGGTCAGGTCCGCGCTTATCGAGCTCGCGTTGAATCTTGGCGAATTCCGTTGGTTGCAAGTAGGTGAAGGCGAGATCTTCGAGCTCGCTCTTGAATTGCCAGATGCCGAGCCGGTTGGCGAGCGGAGCGTAAATTTCCATCGTTTGCTGGGCAATGCGAACCTGCTTTTCTCGTGGCATCGCCCCGAGGGTGCGCATGTTGTGGAGCCGGTCGGCGAGTTTGATCAACACCACGCCGATGTCGTCGATCATCGCCAGAAACATTTTGCGCAGGCTTTCGGCCTGCGCGCGTTTCTCCCGGGTTTCTTTTGTCTCACCATCAGTCTTGGCGTCGGTCCAGGGCAGACGGCCGAGCTTGGTGACGCCGTCTACCAGACGCGCCACCCGGGGAGTGAACTCAGAATCAAGAGTTTCGAGACTGATGCCTGAATCTTCAACCACATCGTGCAGGAGACCAGCGGCGACCGTTTCGGCGTCGAGCTGCATCCCGGCGAGAATGATCGCGACCTCGATCGGATGGACGACATAGGGTTCGCCCGATTTTCGGAACGTGCCGTCATGGGCTTCAATCGCAAATTCGGCTGCCCGCATGACAAAGTCGGCATCGGTCGCGCTCGGCGACGACACCAGGGCGTCACGTAGCCGCCCGCTGGCGTGAATGACCGTGGGATGTTGGGCAGACGCAGGCGGCGTCTTGATCGTCTCCCCGGTCATACCATGTTCTCCTCGGTCCCCGGAGTTCCCGGGAAAAAGCTCGAATTGCTGATCTGCCCCTCGATCGATATCTGCGGCGAGAAAGGCGTCGGGTGCGACCACCGACTCCAGTAATGGCGTCTCCGGCGTCATATACTCCTGATTCCAGTTGGTGGCGTTGGTGCCGGCACAGGGGGACAGACCTTCGATAATCCGTAAAGCTTACGAGTTTACAGGCATTCTTGCAACAGTGCCCTGTGCAGTTTGTCTCATGCCGATCGGACTAGAATGCCCCGGCAACGCGACCGGTTCTCAGCGCGTGATAGCCTGAATCAAACAGGATTTGTCCTTATCCATAGGTGTGACGTGATGACCGCGACGAATGATCTCGATCGAATGATTCATCCGCAAGAAGCGCTGGAGACGATTCTCGCCCACGCGAGACCGCTCGGAACCGAGTCTGTCCCTATCGGCGACGCTGCCTGGAGGGTGCTGGCGGACGATCTGGTGGCGCCGGAGGATCATCCGCCGTTCGCCGCGTCGACGATGGATGGATACGCGGTGGTCGCCATCGACGGCTCGCCCTGGCGCGAGGTGCTCGGCGTGCAAAAAGCTGGGGCCGTACTCGATGTCGAAGTGACGGACGGCATGGCGGTCAAGATCATGACCGGCGCGCCGATTCCTCCCGGCGCGGATGCCGTCGTCCAGGTGGAAAACACCGAAACTGCCGACGATCACGTCATCATTCACCAGGATGATGTGCCGGTTGGGCTCAACATTCGCCCGATCGGCGTCGATGTGAAAAAAGGCGACTTGATCCTCGCGGCAGGCACGCGGCTGGGCCCGTCCGAGCTTGGCATGGTGGCGGCGATGGGACTGAATCCAGTGCCGGTGTACAAGCGGGCGCGGATCAGCATTCTCTCAACCGGCGATGAGTTGGTTGAGCCAGGCGACCCGGTCGGTCCTGGCCAGATTCGGGACTCCAACCGCTTTTCACTCATGGCCGCGATCGAAGCCGAGGGTGGCGAGATCGTCTGGTCCGGGAAAACGCCGGACGAGCGGCCCGGGCTCGAACAGCTCTTACAGGAACGGATCGCGGACAGCGATATCGTCATCACCAGCGGCGGCGTCTCGATGGGTGATCTCGATCTCGTCAAAGCGCTGCTGGTGGAACTGGCGACTGTCCATTTTCGGCGCATCTTTTTCAAACCAGGCAAGCCGCTCAACTTCGCTACCTCCGGTGACACGTTGATCTTCGGTCTGCCGGGTAATCCTGTATCAGCGTTGACGACCTTTGAGCTCTTTTTGCGACCGGCATTGGCCGTGCTCAATGGCCGTGGACCAAGCCCGCGCGCGCTGGTGCCGGTGGTGCTGGATCAGCGCGCCATCCCGGCCGACCGGATCGAGTACCAGCGGGCCAGGGTATCGGTCGCGCCGGATGGCACGCTTCATGCAGCGCCAAATGGATCTCAGGCGTCGTCCCGGCTGGCGTCATTCGTGGGAGTGAACGCATTGCTGGTGATCGCGCCACGCGAGTTCGATTACGAAGCAGGCGAGCGCGTGCAGGCGATGATGCTGGCCGCGCCATTTGCATCCGCCTGATCGTCTGAGAGTAAAGGAGCTCCGGATGGACGGAAAGCAGTTTCGCAGTCAGGAAGTCGCCGAGTTCTGGGATGCCATTGGTTCCAGGCTCGACGAGTTCGTCCAGCTTGCCGCGTCCATCGATCAGGATGGTCTCCACTGGCACCCCCCGGCTGAATCGACGAACAGCATTGCAGTTCTCGTCGTTCACACGCTCGGCAACATGGAAGAAAATATTCTTGAAGTGCTGCTCCATCAGCCGGTCGGCCGCGATCGCGACGCCGAGTTCATCGACGGAGATTTCGACGCTGAAGATCTTCAGGCGAAATGGGCAGAGTTGCGCGCCCGGCTGGAAACCGCCTTATCTCAGGCAACCATTGAAGAACTCGATATCGTCCGCTCCCATTCCCGACGCGGCACGATGACGGGTCGCGGTGTCTTGATCAGCGCTGCCCAGCATTGCGCCCAGCACTACGGCCAGGCCGAACTGACCCGCGACCTCTACGGCGCCCGGTTTTCGATGGCGGGGTCGTGAGGCGGGATCGAAAGTGATTGATCGTTAGCGGAACTTGGTATCACGAGGTTTCAAAACAGGACCTAGTATTCTCATTGGTTCGCGATCCAAGAATTCGAAGTCCCGTTGACATTCGAAAGAATCAATGAAGACAATTGGAACAGCGAGTCACATGCGAGCGTCTCAAAACCAGCGGTTTACGGCACATTAGCATTCGTTCGATTCGTTTGAGGTTTGAAGAGCCAGTTCTTCGATGCCTCGGTTGATGGCGACGCCAAAAGGCATGCGATCCGCTCTGGGCGAAGTCTAGCCGATTTCGGATTTCCACTGTGTCGACTAACTGCTTTGCTGAGTAATGTCGAGATCAGGTTTTGCTGTTCGCAGCCGGATATCGCCGTGATGAGAAGCGGTGTGCTTTCAGCATTCATGGATTTTCGCGATCAGTCCTCCAGCGCCAACCAGTGTCCCACGCGTTTAGATTGCTGGGACCTGCTTCGGGCACGCAGCAGCCACCTGCAAGTGTGCTGTCTGAAGGTTCGCGTTGTCGGGATCAGTTTGACCGCTTGAGCCAACTCGTCCATGCCTCTTCTAATCTGAGTCCTGATTGAAGTACGCAATCCGCAGACCATAGTTGGCGGTCGCATCTCTTCGATCGATCCGCATGCCTTACGATATTGAGCAGATTCATGACTCATTAATGACGGATTTGTCGGTGATGGCGACATTAATTCGCGCATGATCTGTTTGAGATTACGACGACAGAACTCGCAATATCCGCATCGGTCCATGCCCGGATTGAACGGTGCCCCGCAAACAGGACAAACTAGTGCACTAATTGTGGGCACGTGATCCCCCGAAGAGTCTGGTAGTCGAGCATTACGTCACTTATGACGACTACGAAATATAACAGATGGGGTGTGTTGAGATTCGCGCTTACTTCGAGATAATTGACACCAAGTCAACTGCTGATTACGTGAGCGGGATTGCCAAATGCAGTCGATCATAGATCCGGATATCCGATGAACAACTCGAGCAACGATCGATCAGGCGCGAAGCTAAAACATATGAGCCGATCCGCATTTGTCCGTGAGTCAGCTTTTCGAGCGGCTTGCGACGTACTATCTGATCGAACACTCTTTCAACTCGCGAAGAAGAATTCGAAGCGTTTGAGCGGTTCCTGGAGTATCCTCCTCCCCCGAATCGCGCCTTATTAGATCTGCTCAGGCAGAAAGCTCCCTGGGAAAGCGATTGAAATACCTCGATAACGCAACACAAAAGATCATGACCATCCGATTGGTTCCGATAGTGTCAACGCACGAGCAACACGATTCGTACGCGGCGTTGCGGTTTCGTGATTTCCGGTTTCTGGTAAGCGGCGGGTTTCTGGCCGGGTTTGCGGAGGACATGGTCAGCGTGGTGGTTGGCTGGGAGCTTTACCAGCGGACCAATTCCGCCTTTGCGCTTGGCCTGGTCGGACTCGTGCAGATTGTGCCGACGCTGATGCTGGCGTTGCCCGCCGGACATTTCGTCGATCAGCACAACCGTAAGCGCATTGCGGCAGTGACGATGCTGGTGATGGCGGCTGCCGTCGGCACGCTCGCCGCTGTTTCCTCCACAAGCGGAGCGCTCGCACTCATCTATGCGGCACTGCTGGTGATGGGTATTTGCCGGGCTTTCATCTTTCCGGCCGTTGCATCGCTGATGCCCCACACCGTTCCTGAGTCTGAATATGCAAACGCCGCCGCCTGGGAAACGAGCCTGTCGCAAATTGCGACGATCTCCGGTCCGGCGATTGGTGGCATCGGCGTGGCGGTGTTCGGCGATGAGGCGATCATCTATGTTGCTGCCGCGTTCATGTTGCTGGTGGCGGCTGGTTGCTTCGCCTTGATCAGAGCCAAATTCGACGCGCCGGTTGCGGAGAAGATGACTATCGATTCGATGCTGGTCGGGGTACGTTTTGTCCGCTCCAACCGCGTGATCCTGGCCTCGATCACGCTCGATATGGTCGCAGTGTTGCTGGGCGGAGCGACTGCGCTGCTGCCGATCTTTGCCGAAGATATCCTGCATGTTGGATCGGTTGGACTCGGGTTCATGCGGGCGGCTCCGGCCATCGGCGCATTGCTCGCCGGGGTGATCGTCGCGCACCGTCCGCCGTTTCGGTTCGCCGGTCGAACATTACTGATCGTCGTCGCGGGATTTGGCGTGGCGACGATCGTGTTCGGACTTTCGACGAATCTTTGGCTGTCGCTCGCCGCACTCTTCATGATCGGCGCGTTCGACAGCATCAGCATGATCATTCGCGGCACGTTGGTGATGATCTGGACGCCGGACGAGATGCGCGGCCGCGTGATATCGGTCGAATCTGTCTTCGTTGGCATCTCGAATGAGCTTGGCGCGTTCGAATCTGGAGTTATTGCCGCGTTACTCGGCGCGACTGCAACGGTGGCGCTGGGCGGTATCGGCACCATCCTGGTGGTGAGCGCGATCGCGCTCTGGTGGCCCGAGGTGCGGCGTCTGCGCAGGCTTGACAGCCTTGGGACGGACGCCGACATCGCGGCGATCGAAATCAGGCGGCTTGATCCCGGCGCAAGCGACTCATCTCCTTCGTGATCGGCGCCCGTGAATATCCCACGCAAAACGGTAAGATGTATTGAGCACGTGAGCCAAGCCAATTTGAGGGTTTTTTTGAGGGATACTGCATGACGTCCACCGATCCTGAGCCATCGCGCATTTCCGGAAAATCCGAACATAAGATATCGCAGGCCACGGCGATGTCCCAGATTCTGGGAAGCTCGCGCTGGCTGGTCTGGTTTGCGGTGCTCGGGCTTTTTCTAAGTGCGGCGACACTTCTCATCTACGGAATGATGCTCGTGATCAAGACAATCTGGGACACTTTCCACGAGCTTTCGCTGACCACGTACAATCTGGAGCATCTCTCGCTTGAGTTTGTGCTCCTGACCGATGCGTTTCTCCTCGGATGCGTGTTGATCATCGTGGCGTTGGGGCTGTACCAGCTCTTCGTAGATCACAATGTCCCGTTGCCGCCATGGCTCCAGGTACGCACGCTCGAAGAACTCAAAGCGAAATTGCTTGGTGTGACGGTCGTGTTGGTCAGCGTCTCATTCGTCGGATTTGTCGTGGAATTGGATGGGAATGACAACATTCTGGAGATTGGGCTTTCGATTGCGGCGGTTATCCTGGCGATATCCATCTTTCTCGCGGTGGCGGGGCATGGCAGCGGCCAAAAGCATGACTGATCATCGAGCCTGGGCCCGGCAAAACTCGCGGTCAATGAACCTCCATCCGACGCGACCGTATACTTCTTGAACGAGCGGATCTTTCGGTAAGATGGAGCGGATGATCGCGAACGGCAAAGACGAGAATCGGGCTCCAGTGACCTACCGTGACGCCGGTGTTGATATCGATGCCGCCACCGGAGCGCTTTCGGCAATATCCCGGCACGCGCAATCGACCTTTGGCGCGGGCGGGGTTGCGCCGATTGGGCATTTCGGCGGCATGTACCGCCTTCCCTCCGGTCCCGATCAGATTCTGGTCGCCAGCGCCGACGGGGTTGGCACCAAGCTGAAACTGGCGTTTGTGGTCCGGGGCGAGGCGCATTATCGCGTCGGGGCCGATCTGGTTAACCATTGCGTCAATGACATCCTCGCCTGCGGCGCACGTCCGTTGTTTTTCCTCGACTACGTCGCGATGGGGAAGCTTGATCCGGCTGCCCTCGAACGCGTGGTCGCCGGGATGGCGGCGGCCTGCCGCGAAAACGGTCTCGCCTTGATCGGCGGCGAAACCGCCGAGATGCCGGGAATGTACGCCGATGGCGAATATGACGCCGCCGGGTTCATCGTCGGCACGGTCAGACCGGACGAGGTGATCGATGGCGAGGCTATTGAAGCAGGAGACCTGCTGATCGGGTTGCCGTCGGTCGGGCTCCACACCAACGGCTACAGTCTTGCCCGGCAAATCGTCGGTCTAACCGGCGAGCCCGATACTGATCTGGCGCTGCTGAACGCACCACTCCCGCAATCAGACGCCACCATTGGTGAGGCATTGCTGCGGGAACATGTCACGTATTTCCCGGCTGTCTTCCCGCTGGTTGAGCAGGGACGCATTCACGGCATCGCCCACATCACCGGCGGTGGGTTGACCGACAATGTGCCGCGCATGTTGCCCGATCACCTTGCAGCCAATATCGATCCCTCGACCTGGACCGCGCCGCCAATCTTCAGCTACCTGGTGGAGCGTGGTCAGATTCCAATGGAGGATCAATTCCGTGCATTGAATATGGGTATCGGCATGGTGCTGGCGGTGAGTGAATCCGATCGCGACGCGGTGGTTGAAGCGCTCGGAAAAGCCGTGGTGATTGGTGAGGTCATTGCTCGCGCTGATGGTGGACCGGCTGTGCTTGGTCTGACCGAAACACCGGAGACCGCTTCGGACTCGACCGGAAAGGCCTGACCTCCCCCCATGGCCGTGATTGTCGTTGCTGAGAGAGAAATCCACGCCAAGATCGTCTATTACGGACCGGGGTTAAGTGGGAAAACCACAAACCTGGCCTGGATTTACGATCAGCTTCCAGTTGAAGGACGCAGCAAGCTCGTTTCCATCGACACCGAAGAGGAGAGAACGCTCTTCTTCGATTTTTTGCCGATTGCCGTCAACCAGGTTGGCGACTATCGCCTGCGGCTCCATCTCTACACTGTGCCGGGACAGGAGCGCTTTGCGTCGACGCGGGCGGCGATGCTGCGCGGAGTCGATGGCATCGTCTTTGTCGTCGATGCCCAGCGCGATCGGGTCGCCGAAAATACGCGCAGTCTCGAAGAGCTGAATGAGCACCTGAGCCAGCAGGGTAGGGAGTTGGAATCGATTCCCCTGGTACTCCAGTACAACAAGCAGGATTTAGCGAACTCGCTCACCAAACCGCAGCTTGATGCCGAATTCAATCCGCGAGGCGTGCCGGCGATCACTGCCTCAGCGACGACAGGGCACGGCGTGGCCGATACCTTGCAGCTCATTGTTCAGGGTGTTATCCGTAGTCTCTAGCCTGAATGCTTCACGCCCATACCGTCGTCATGCCGAGCTTACGAAGCATCCCCCGGCGAAACCGCTCGTTGATTGACGAACTGTCTCGTTCCCACCAGCACGTTCCACCTCTCAGTGCCTTCCTGTCAAAACATCGGTAATTTGCGAATCAAGTCGTGCTAATCTCATTTTCGAACTTCCCGGACCTTTTCATGATCATCGTTTTTGCAATCGCGCCTCAGATGTGAAACGAACTTGCGACCCCGCGCGTTTTAACAGTTGACTGACGCCACTCCTGAAGTAGCGACGTGGCGAGCCGCTGATCCCGGATGTTGAAGAGCGCTCAGGGAGGTGGAAATCGTATCCGTTCTGGATTGTCGCGAACATGCGAAACCATCAGGCACGGTGTGCGTTTTGAAATGTGAGAGCGGCAAGGATGCCGCGGACGACGAGAACGGACTCGTCACGAGGAGTGAGGGTAGGTTTGATGAAACGAACAGCATTTCGGTTGATCGCGGGTTCAGTGCTCATGCTGGCGATCGCGCTCGGATTCGCGCAAGGCGCGGGTGCGCAAGACACCGGCACCTCCTTGACTGTCCACCACAGGCTCTGTGGCGATAATTATCACGGTGGCGATCCATTTACCGAGTGTCACGATTTCCTGGTCGGCACCTCGTTTGATTTCACCATTGACGGTCCCGTGAACGAAACGCTCGCGACCGATGTCGCGACCGGCAATGTCACCTTTGCCGATATCCCGGCCGGAACCTACAGCCTCGTCGGCGGCATTCCGGGCGAGTTCTCGACGCAGAATATCTACTGCAGCGATTCAAACACGGGCGAGGCACTCGATATCAGCAACGGCGTGCCAGTCGCTGACGGTGCAGCAGTTGTCTGCGATGTCTACGAGTTCCCCGAGGACCTCAGCGGCAACACCCCAACACCGGCTCCAGCACAGCCGACTTCGACCCCGAAGCCGAATTCAACCGTGACCACGCTGCCAAGCACCGGCGCCGGCGCTGACTCATCGAGCAACGAAGCGCTCTGGTTGATCATCCCGGCCGCGTTGGCGATCGGTGGTCTCGGACTCGTTTCGAAGCGACGACTTTCCCGCTAATTCCTCCCGGATAGCGAGCAATCGACCCCGGTCAGCAATGACCGGGGTCGATTCATGTATTGACCGGATGAGGTTTCCTCGCTAGACGATGCGAAATTCGTCGGCGGTGAATGACATCGTTTCATCAATCGTCTGGAAGTTGACGGCGTCCGCCAGCGCGGCTTCGAATTCGGACGAGGCGAGTGCGCGATCGCATGACTCCTTGTCGTCGAAGGAGAGCACCGCAGCGCCATCGAACGGACCGGACTGACCATCATGGAATGGGTAGACGCGATACGAGCGAATCCCGGCGACCTTCGCGGTGAACGGGGTGTGATCCTCGATCCAGAACCGGGCGAACTCTGCTTGCGTCATTTCCGCTTTCTTCTTGACCAGAAAGACGACGCTATACATCACGCGTTCTCCTTCTTTTTCGCGCTTCCTCCTCGAAGGAAATCAGGATCGGCATAGCTCGGATTCGGGTGTGAGTAGAACCCCGTGCCGCTCTTTTCGCCCAGCTCGCCCTTTTCCACTTTCTTGATGAGGGTTGAGATCGGGCGGTCATGTGGATCGGTTGCCACCGCGTGATAAGTCGCTTCGATATCGGCAACGACATCCAGCCCAACCAGATCCATGGTCGAAAACGGAGCTCGTTTTGCTTCAAAGAAGAGCATGAAGAGTCGGTCGATATCTTCTGGCGAAGCATGTCCCTCGTCGACGACGCGGAGCGATTCTCGTTTGATTGCCCGCCAGATCCGGTTGATGATGAAACCCTTGCTTTCGCCCTGCACCTGGGCGACCAGGAGCCCCATCGCTTCGCCGACTCCGCGCGCTGCGTCGAATGTGGCGTCGTTGGTTTGCCCGCACGTCATCAGCTCGACCATCGTCCGCACCCAGACCGGCGCGAAAAAGTGCATGTTGAGCAACCGCTCGGGATTGGTGACGACCTCCGCCAGCGGCCGCGAGGGGAGGGACGAGCTGTTCGTGGCGAGAATCGCCTGAGGCGCGAGATGGGAAAGCTCGGCGAAGACACCGCGCTTGACGTCAAGATCCTCTTTGACCGCTTCGATCACGAGATCAGCCCCGTCAACCGCCGCCGCCAACGTTGAAGCAGCGGTCAGGCGCTCCCGGCAGGCGCGAACATCAGTCGCCGAGGGAATCATGCCGCTTCCAACGATCTCCGCCAGCAATTCGTCATCGATGCGCTTCAGCGCCCGATCGACCGCCGCCGGAACCGCATCGAACAACCGCGTTTCATATCCAGCCGCCGCTGCCAGCGACGCAATCTGCATCCCCATCGTTCCGGCGCCGATCATCGCAATCCGGCGTATTGGCCCCGGCGTCCATCCTTCGCTCACACTTCGTCTCCTTTGTTAGTCGAGTGGTGTCGCTGAGGGTGATTTTACGGGACGAGCAGGGAGCGATGGAGCCGTAGGCGGTAAGCAGTAGGTCGTAAGCTGTGCATAGGAGACCTGGGTGCCAAGGTGCGCCGGACTGAAGTCCAGCGCTCCCAAGCCGAAGTACCCTTCGGGCACTGAGCTGGTTGGGCGACAGGCGTGCTCAGTCTGGAGAACTTGCCGCGTGTCAGCCGGGTGCTTCAGCTCCCGGCACGGTGGCGACGACCCTTCTACCGTTGCTTCCGGCCTACGGCTTCGAGGGATGTATGCCTGGCTCGTTGTTGCTTGGAATCGATATCGGCACCAATAGCGCCAAAGGGGTGCTCTGCACGCCGGAGGGCGAGGTGGTCGCTTCGGCGGTGGTCGAGCACGCGATGGCGGTGCCACGTGCTGGTTGGGCGGAGCAGGATGCCGATCAGGTCTGGTGGGGTGGATTTGTTGCGCTTTGCCGCCAGTTGCTGGCCGGACCCTATCGAGGTGAAGACGTTGGCGCGATCGGCGTCAGTGCGATCGGCCCCTGCATGTTGCCGGTTGACGAGCGCGGTCGGCCGTTGCGTCCCGGCATTCTCTATGGGGTCGACACCCGCGCATCGGCGCAGATCGACGCGCTCAATGCGTCGATTGGGTCCGATGCCATATTCGCGCTCGGCGGTCAGCGGCTGACGTCGCAGGCGATGGGACCGAAGATGCGCTGGTTTCGCGAGAACGAGCCTGAGCTTTACCGGCGGACACGCCAGATTCTGACTGCTTCCTCCTATCTGATCTATAAGCTGACGGGTGAATATGTGATCAACCGGCACGAAGCGCCCTACAGCTCGCCGTTGGTCGATCTGAAGCGCTTCGCCTACGACGGTCGCTTTGCCGATGAGGTTGTCCCCCTCGACCTGCTGCCGCGCATGGCCTGGACAACGGAAATCGCCGGTCAGGTGAGCGTCGAGGCAGCAGCGGAAACCGGGTTAGTTGCGGGAACACCGGTCAATTCCGGTGCAGTGGATGCGGCGGCCGAAGCGGTGAGCGCCGGAGTTGTTGAGCCGGGAGATTTGATGATCATGTACGGCTCGACCATGTTTTTCATCCAGGCGACCGAGGGGCCGCAACCGAGCGATCTCGTCTGGGCGACTGGATATACCTTTCCAAACACGTATGCGGTCGCGTTTGGCATGGCCACGAGCGGCGCGCTGACGCGCTGGTTTCGCGACCAGTTCGGGGCGGAGGAAGTCGCCGCTGAAGCAGCAGGCGGTCCGAATGCCTACGCCGCGCTTGGGTCACTGGCCGAGCGAGTTGCACCTGGCTCGGACGGATTGATCTGCCTGCCCTATTTCAGCGGCGAGCGCACCCCGATCAACGATCCCCGGGCGCGCGGGCTCTTCGCCGGGTTGTCGCTGACTCATACGAAGGGACATCTCTACCGGGCCGTGCTGGAAGCAACGGCCTACGGGGCGATGCAGAATCTCGATACGATCAAAGCCACCGGCGCAGTCACCAAACGCGCGGTCGCGGTTGGCGGCGGCGTGAAGAGCCGCCTCTGGCTGCAGATCGTCTCCGATGTCACGCGGCAGCCGCAGATCGTCAACGAGCGCTCGATTGGCGCGTCGTATGGCGATGCGTTCCTGGCTGGTTTGGCATCAGGAATGATTCCGTCGATCGACGTGCTGCGGCAATCATGGGTGCGGGCCGAAACGATCATCGAGCCGAACGAAGCGGCTTCCGCGATCTACGACGACTACCAGCCGGTGTTCCACGCGCTCTACGAGCAAACGAAGACCTCGATGCATCGTCTGGCCGATCTGGGGGACGAATCGCGATTTCGGCAACCTCAGACGGTTGCAACCACCTGACTCCGATGCTAGGGTGGGAATCGAACGCGTCGACGAATCCATTCCTGCCATTCATGCGTTCAACAAAGCAGGGGAAACATCATCGGTGCAGCGAAGCAACGCGGCTCGTTTTTGCATCGAACAGATATCGGAGGGGGTCCAGATGTCTCTTGAACAAGAAATGACGCGCCGGCGTCTGCTTCGCGGCGCAGGATTGCTCGCGCTGGTTGGTATCGCGGCGCCCGTTACGGCTCGGCTGGCCATCGCTCAGGATTCCGGCAGCGGCACTGACGGCGCCGATAGCACCGGCGAAGACGGCAACGGCGGCAATGGAACCGGCGGCGACAGTACTGGCGGCGGCGGCGCCAGTGGCGGCGCAGATGGTGGCGACGCGACCGGCGGCGGCACCACGGGCGGCGACACGACCGGCGGCGGCAACGTCGGCGGCGATGGCGCGGGAGCTGATGGAGGAGATGCCACCGGCGGCAGCGCCGACGGCGGAGACGGTGGCAGCGCGGTCGGCGGCGATGGTTCCGGCGGCAGTGGCGCGGACGGCGGCAACGGCGGCGACGGCGGTGGGGCGGTCAGCGGAGACGCTGGCGGCGGCGACGGTGGAAACGCCAATTCCAATGTCGGTTCTGGCACTGACACTAATATCGGCGGCGGATCCGGTTCAGGAGGCGGAGGCGGCTCGTCCAACGAGCAGACCTTCAGTGCTTCCTCGACAAGCGGAACCAGTGGAACGGCTGGCACTCCCGGGGAAACGGGTTCGTCGACCAGCGGTAGTGGCACACCTGGAAGAACCGGCTCAGCCCCCAAGCGGCGCAGCCGAGGCAATACGCGCTCGTTCTTCCCGAACTAACAGTCCAACACATATGACGTTGTATCGAGGGACGGCCAATCGGTCGTCCCTCATGCATTCCGGTTGAGATTGAGACAGAGGACAAGAAACATGGGCAAGATCTACGAATCGATCGACGAACGGCTGCAAACGTGGATCGGGCAGCAACATCTCTTTTTCGTCGGCACCGCGCCCGATCAAACCAATGCGCATCTCAACATCTCGCCGAAAGGCGCGCGGGATTCGTTCCGCGTGCTGGGTCCGACCACCGTCGTCTATCTCGATCTGGTCGGCAGCGGCATCGAAACCGTCTCTCACCTGAAGCAGAACGGGCGGATCGTCGTCATGTTCTGTGCGTTTGAAGGACCGCCGAAGGTGGTGCGGCTGCATGGAACCGGCGAAGTGATCGAGCGCGGAAGCGACGGATTTGACGAACTCGTAGAACTGTTCAACCCGAGCGACGCGTACCGGCCACTGTTGCGGAGTTTCGTGCGGATCGAGGTGTCGCGCATTTCCGATTCTTGTGGCTTCGTCGTGCCGAGAATGGATTTCGTCGCCGAGCGCGATCAGCTGCCAAAATGGGCCGTCAACAAGCAAGAAACATTCGGCGATTCCTGGAAAACCGACTACCTCGCCGCGAACAACCAGCAAAGCATCGACGGCATCGCCGGATTGACGGTTGATGACGCTGAAGACCTGAACTCGTCGCGCAGCAATCGAGCTCAGGAAAGGCGTTATAGGAGACTTCACCCCCAACCCCTCTCCCGCTCCAGGAGAGGGGAGTTTGCGGGATGCGTCGTGCCCTCGCCCGAGGCGGGAGAGGGTGGCGCTTCAGCGCCGGGTGAGGGCTGTTCATCACGACTAACTCCACTCGTAGAAACCCCTGGAAGCCATGCTTCCGGGGGTTTTTCGGTTCTATCCGATTGACTTATACCCTATGGGGGTATATCGTAATGGAGGATCGGAGCTTTGCCGGACACCCAGCGACGTTCCTCGGAAGGAAACGAGATCGAACGGTTCAATGAGGAATCGTGCGATCGAAGGGAACAAGATGGACCACTCGAAATCCCCACATCACGATCATCAGCATCATGCAGCGCCTGCGGTAACCGAGCCGGAGCATCATGGCGGGCACATGCCGGTGTCTCCTGATCGGCATCAGGGGCATGCAATCCACGGAGCAGCCGACGTCGTCGAGCAGGATCACTCCCAACATCAGATGCCTGATCCGCATGCCGGTCACGGCGGCATGGCGCATGACATGAGCGATCCTGCCATGGCGGCGGCGATGGAACGGGACATGAAGCACCGCTTTTTCGTGGCGCTGCTGCTCACTCTTCCGACGCTTCTTTATTCATCACTGGGGCGCAATCTGCTCAATATCGATCTGGAAGGCCCTTTGCCGGATGACTGGATGATGCTGATCTTCTCGACGCCGGTCGTTTTTTGGTCTGGCTCGATTTTCATCAAGGGCGCCTGGTCGGCGCTGCGAAGCAAGACGCTCGACATGAGCGTGCTGATCGCGACCGGCGTGCTGGCGGCGTACAGCGCCAGTCTGGTGCTGATGGCGGTTGAAGGGGATGATGTTTTCTTTGAAGCGGCGGCGATGCTGGTCACCTTCGTGCTGTTTGGGCACTGGATGGAGATGAAGAGCCGCAAGGGGACGACCGACGCCCTGCGCGCGCTCTTCGATCTCGTACCGCCAACGGCGACGGTGCTCCGCGACGGCGTTGAAACGACGGTGGAAACGGCCGACATCGTGGTTGGCGACCTGATCGTGTTGCGCCCCGGCGAAAAAGTTCCGGTTGATGGCGCGGTCACGCGCGGGGAAACGTCCATCGACGAGGCGCTGGTCACCGGCGAAAGCCTGCCGGTCGAAAAGAAGCCGGGCGATCCTGTCATCGGCGGCTCGATCAATCAGAGCGGCACGATCACGATGCGCGCCACCAAGATCGGCGCGGATACGGCCCTCGCCCAGATCGTCACCCTGGTTCAGCAGGCGCAATCGTCGAAAGCGCCCGGGCAGCGGCTGGCGGACAGGGCCGCGCAATATCTCGTCATTCTGGCGGTCGGCTCCGGACTGATCACCTTTGCGGCCTGGAGTCTTTTCAGCAATGAGGGGTTCGTGATGGCGCTCACCTTCGCCATCTCGGCGGTGGTGATCGCCTGCCCCGACGCGCTCGGACTGGCGACGCCAACGGCGGTCGCGGTCGGCACCGGTCTGGCGGCGCAGCGCGGCATCCTGATCAAGGATGCCGCCACGCTGGAAGCGATCGCCGGCATTGATGCGATCGTGATGGATAAGACCGGCACGCTGACCGAGGGCAAGCCGAGTCTCACCGACGTCGTTCCCGTTTCCGGAATGAGCGAACCGGAATTGCTCCGCCTCGCGGCGAGCGCGGAACGGGGCAGCGAGCATCCACTTTCCGGGGCGATCGTTGAAGGCGCGGAGACGCGACATATCCCCACAGATGAAGCGACGGCATTCCAGTCGCTGGCAGGACGCGGAGTCGAAGCAACCGTCGATGATCGGGTGATCGCGATCGGCAATCTCAAGCTCATGACTGAGCGACACGTCGAGACAGCATCGCACCAGGCGCAGGTCGATCAGCTCGCCGAGCAGGGCAAAACGCCGATGTTCATGGCGATCGACGGCGAGCTGGCCGCGATCTTCGCCGTCGCCGATACGATCAAGCCGACCGCGAAGGAAGCCGTCGAGCGATTCAAGCGCGACGGGATCGAGGTGGTGATGATCTCGGGCGACAACCGCCGCACCGCTGAGGCCGTCGCCCGGCAGCTTGGCATCGAGCGGGTCTTCGCCGAGGTGCTGCCCGCAGGAAAAGGCGGACTACGTCGCCCGGCTGCAGGCCGAGGGGAAAAAGGTCGCCATGGTCGGCGACGGCGTGAACGACGCCCCGGCGCTGGCCAGGGCGGATATCGGCATTGCGATCGGCGCGGGCACCGACGTCGCGATTGAGACGGCGAAGGTCGTGCTGATGAGGAGCGATCCCGTCGACATCGATCGGGCGATCATCCTCTCGCGCGAAACTGTCCGCAAGATGAAGCAGAACCTGGGGTGGGCGAGCGTCTACAACGTGCTGGCGATTCCGATCGCCGCCGGAATTCTCTTTCCCGCTTATGGGATTGTGTTGCGGCCAGAATGGTCGGCGCTGCTGATGAGTCTATCTTCGATCATCGTCGCCACGAATGCTGTTTTGCTGAAGCGTGCGCCAGCGGTTCGCGCCGAGTTTGGTCCGGCTCCGACTCTGGCTCCGGCATGAGTGAACTGCCTGCACCCAGCATCGCACCGGACTGAAGTTCGGTGACACCTAGTGACAAGCCGAAGTCTCTCCGAGACTAAGCCGGAGAAGGTCCAGGTATATCGGATATTTCTTCCACCGAGTTCAGCCCTGTAAGGGCTTCGGCGTGTTAGCCCTGGGTTTCAACCCCGGGAAATGGCAATCACCACGACGTGTCTGCAATTTTCAATAAGCGCGAAAATGCTTGACATCGGCGGCATCGGTCCGGTAGCGTAGGGTGGATGTCGTCGAAGGTCGACGGCGCGAAAGGATGCAGCTGTGAGCACCATCCCGATGAGACAACTGATTGACCGGCGCGTGTCGCCGGGTGCAGGTATCTCCGGGCCGGAGTGTGCCCTGTTGCGTTCGTCTTCGCGAGGATGGCATTGTCGCCGCTGAGCGAACTTCCAAGACTGCAACAGCGCAAACTCCCGGGCACGGAAACGAAGCCCGGGAGTTTTTTTGTGCGTCGCAGATGGAAGAATCGCTTGGAGAAAGGAAACTACGATGCGATGGAGGATCGGAAGCTCTGATGGAACTTGTGACGTGCCATGCGGTCGCCTGCGACGCCCGGTTGCGCCTGGTCCCGTGACCCTGGCAAATAAAAACAGTAAATACTTGTCTAAATCAGATCGCGCTGCTATGGTGTTGCGAAGTTCAACGTCCAGGGCGGCGCAAGGAGAACGATCGACATGACCGTCAACGCCCTCGAGTTCCATGGGGTCAAGAAAGCATTCAAGAAGCGTCGCAAAGATCCGGTGCATGCGCTCAAGGGTATCGATGTCACTGTCGCCACCGGTGAAGTCGTCGGCATTCTCGGTCCCAACGGCAGCGGCAAAAGCACGCTGGTCCGGGCGATTTCAACGCTGATCACGCCCGATGAAGGGACGATCGAGATTTTCGGCAACGATGCGCTGGCGCATCCGAAAGTCGTGCAGCGGATGATGAACCGGGTGAGCGTCGAGGCGAGCTTCTTCAAGAAGCTGAGCGCCTATGAAAACCTGATCTACGGCTCGAAGCTCTACGGTGTTCCGACTTCAACGGCGAAGCCGAGAATCAACGAGATTCTGTCCGGGATCGGGTTCGATCTGAAACGCGCGAACGAGCCAATGGAGAATCTTTCGCGCGGAATGCAGCAGAAAATCGCGCTCGCCCGGGCGCTCCTGACCAGTCCGATGCTCCTCCTCCTTGATGAGCCGACGACCGGTCTCGATCCGCGCAGCAAGAAGGATGTCCAGGCGATGATCTGGGATATCCGCCGCTCGCACGACGCGTCGATTCTGCTCTGTACCCACGACATGGGCGAGGCCGAGGAGCTGTGTGACCGGATCGGGATCATGGTCAATGGCGAGCTGATCGCGATGGACACGGCCGCGGGTCTCAAAGCCCGGTACCAGTCGGGGATCGAAACCCCGTCGCTCGAAGACGTCTTCATGGCCGCAACGGGAATCGCCTTCGACGATGCGGCGTACTCCAAAGAGGAGCTGATCGAAGCATGATCACCCCTAGTCCGATAAAGACCAGACCGGCGTGGCTCATGGAGTTGATTGCCGCCTGGGGATTCGCACAACGCAACTACTTCCTGACCAAGCGCTACTTCCTCTGGGAGGTTGTTTGGTTGGCCTACACGACGGTCAGCGCCATGAGCATCGGCTTCATTGGCGTCAGCGCTGATAAAGCGCTGGGAGACGCCTCCGATCAGCGAATAACGACCTTTCTGCTGATCGGGTCGTTGCTCTGGAGCTACCTCTCGATGATCTTCGACATCCTGTCGGAAACGGTGAGCTGGGAACGCTGGGAAGGGACGATCGAGTACACCTTCATGTCTCCCGCCAGTCGAGCGACGCAGCTGATTGGCACCAGCATCTACGCGATCATCTACGGCATCATTCGCGCCGCGGTGATTTTCGGGATTATCTCGCTCTTTTTCGACATGGATCTGAGCCAGGCAAACTACGCGTCCGCGCTGGTGATCCTGGTGATTTGTTCGATCTCGCTCGTCGGTTTTGGCATGGTGGCGGCGGTGATGCCGCTTCTTTCACCGGAGAAAGGCCAGCAAGTCACCTCGATCTTTACAGCGATGCTGCTGTTGGTGTCGGGTGTCTATTACTCAACCGACGTGCTGCCGGAGTGGATGCAGACGATCGCGAAATTCTCGCCGGTCACGTACGCCCTTGAAGGGATGCGCGGCGCGATGCTCGATGGCAAGGGGGTCAGTGACCTCTGGAGCAGCATCTGGCCACTCCTGATCATGGGCGCGGTGCTCGTTCCGGCCGGAATGCTGATCTTCCGGGCCGGCGAGCGCTACGCCAAACGGACCGGTCTGCTCAAGCGGAGCGGATGAGATCGCACCCGGCGCATCTCCTCGCACAAGCAAGCACCGGTTACGAACGCGAAGACGGCCTGGCATTGCTGGGCCGTCTTCGCGTCTCCGGGGTTTCAGCCCCGGGAATGGCAACGCGACCCCAATCGTGCTAGCCACATCCTCACCCCACCGCAAAACGGCAATCAAAGCCAAAGTGATATAGAGTTCCCGCAAAACTATTAGGCGTCAGAAGGATCGAGGATGCCAACCGAACGATGCTAAAGCTGTTCCGTTATCTTGGGCCATTCAAGCTGCCGCTGGTCCTGCTGGTCATCTGCGTCTTTGGCCAGGTCTATGCGAATCTTGCCCTTCCGGACTACACCGCGCGCATCATTAACCAGGGCATCATCGGCGGGGATCGCGACGCCATCTATCGCTATGGCGCGATCATGCTGGTGATTTCACTGATTTACGGGCTGTTTGCGGTGGCAGTTGGCTTCCTGGCGTCCCGGATCGCGACCGGTCTCACGATGAACGTTCGCGACGCCCTCTTCAGCAAGGTGGAAGAGTTCTCGCTGCAGGAGTTCAACAAATTTTCGACGGCGTCGTTGATCACGCGCTGCACCAACGATCTCCAGCAAATTCAAACCGTGATGGTGATGCTGCTGCGGATGGCGTTGATGGCGCCGATTATGGGCGTGTGGGCGATCTATAAAGCCTACCAGCTTGCGCCGTCGATGACCTGGATCATGGCGGTGGCGGTCGGCGCGCTCGCGATCATCATCGCGACGCTCTTTTCGTTGGCGGTGCCTCGCTTCAAGGTGCTCCAGAACCTGGTCGACCGGCTCAATCTGGTGACGCGGGAGATTCTGACCGGTCTGCGCGTGATCCGCACGTTCAATAAAGAAGCTTACGAAGAGAAGAAATTCACTGCCGTCAACTCCGACCTGATATCGACCAATCTCTTCGTGAACCGTTTGCTGGCGGTCATGCAGCCGGCGATGTTGCTGATTTTGAACTTTACGTCCGTGGCGATCATCTGGATCGGCGCTTCGAAGATTGATTCCGGCGATCTGCAAATCGGCAACTTGATCGCCTTCATGCAGTACGCGATGCAGGTCATCTTCGCGTTCCTCTTGATCTCATTTGTCTTCATCATGGTGCCGCGCGCGTCGGTGTCGGCGAACCGGGTGATCGAGGTGGTGGATACGGAGATCACGATCCGCGATCCCGAATCGCCAGTCCAGATCGCTGCGGACGCGCCGCGATCGCTGCGATTCGAGGATGTGACGTTCTCCTATCCTGATGCGGAGCTGCCGGTGTTGCAGGACATCTCGTTTACGGCGAACCCGGGCGAGATGACGGCGGTGGTTGGCAGCACCGGCAGCGGCAAATCGACGCTGTTGAATCTGATTCCGCGATTCTACGACGTCACCGAAGGCCGCGTATTGATCGATGGCGTCGATGTTCGTGACATGCGGCTCGACGATCTCTACGCCAAAATCGGCTACGTGCCCCAGAAGGCGGTGCTCTTCTCCGGCACCGTGGCCAGCAATCTTCGCTATGGCTCGCCGGAAGGCAGCGATGCAGACATGCAGGAGAGCGCGGCGATCGCCCAGGCGACGGACTTCGTGGAGAAGCTGGACGAGCAATACGAGGCGCCGATCGCGCAGGGCGGCGCCAACGTGTCCGGCGGGCAAAAGCAGCGGCTTTCGATCGCCCGGGCAATTGCCCGCAAACCGGAGATCTTTTTGTTCGACGACAGCTTTTCCGCGCTCGATTTTCAAACGGAATCACGGCTGCGAGCAGCGCTCAGAGCCGTGACGCAACACAGCATCATGATGGTGGTGGCGCAGCGGGTCAGCACGATCATGCACGCCTCGAACATTCTCGTGCTCGAAAGTGGCAGGCTGGTGTGCCAGGGAACGCACGATCAGCTGATGGATGATTGCTCGGTGTATCAAGAAATTGCGTCGTCGCAACTGTCGGAACAAGAGTTGGCAGCTGGATCGCGTCCCGACGCTAAGCTGCAACGGGGGATGCCGTGAGCGACCGATCGTCACAATCGCAGAGTCGCCCGGCGGGCCCGATGGGACGCGGCGGTCCCGGCGCGGTGATGGCCGCCATCGAAAAACCGAAAGACTTCAATAAGTCGATCAAGACATTGCTCGGGTATCTGAAGCCGTACCGGATCTCCGTCGCTATCGTGATTATCTTTGCGATCGCCAGCACGGTTTTCGCGATTGTCGGCCCAAAAATCCTCGGCGAAATGACCAACACGATCGTTTATGGTTACGGCTCGGGACAGGCGTATGACCGGGTCGTGGAAGGGCTGCCTCCGGGCGTTTCGATTCCTCCCGGCACGACGGGCGAGCAAGTGCTGGAGCAGATGCCGGCGTCGATTCGAGACACCCTTACGGCGGATCAACAAGATCAGCTCAGGACGATCGATTTTTCACATCGACCCGGTATCGACTTCGATCGGATCAGTCGTCTTGGGCTGATCCTGCTCACGCTCTACGCCTTCAGTGCCGCCTTCGCGTATATCCAGGGGTACGTCATGGCGGGGGTCGCGCAGCGCGTGACCTTTAAGCTGCGGCAAGATCTCGCCAATAAGATCGACCGCATGCCGCTCAAATATTTCGACACCAAGACCCATGGCGAGGTGCTCAGCCGGTTCACGAACGATGTGGAGACGGTCAGCCAGACACTCAGCCAGGGCATGAGCCAGATGATCACTGCCGTTGTCACGCTCGTCGGCATCTTGATCATGATGCTGACGATCAGCTGGCAGATGACCCTGGTCGCCGTGCTGATTCTGCCGATCAGCTTCGGTCTGATCCGGTTGGTGATCGGCAAGTCGCAGAAATACTTCAAAGACCAGCAGAAAACGCTTGGAAACCTGAATGGCCATGTGGAGGAGATGTTCTCCGGGCATATGGTGATGCGGGTCTTCGGCGGGGAGAAGGCATCGGTCGCCAAGTTCCGCGTCATCAACACCGAGCTGCATGAGAGCGCCTGGAAATCACAGTTTTACTCCGGGCTCATGATGCCGATCATGACCTTCGTCAGCAATATCGGCTATGTCGCGGTGGCAGTGCTCGGTGGTTGGCTGGCGCTGAATGGCACGGTGCGCATCGGCGATATCCAGGCGTTCTTCCAGTATCTGAGCCAGTTCACCCAACCGATCGCCCAGGTGGCGAGCGTGGCGAATGTGCTGCAATCGACCGCCGCCGCTGCTGAGCGAGTTTTCGAATTCCTCGATGAGGAAGAAGAATCGGCTGAGCCGGCCATCACGCCGAAGCTGGAACCGGAAACGGTCAAGGGCGCCGTCGACTTCAACCACGTGACGTTCGGATACGACGCCGACAAGCCCATCATTCGTGACTTTAATGTCAGCATCGCTCCCGGGCAACGAGTGGCGATCGTTGGTCCGACCGGCGCGGGCAAGACGACGATCGTCAACCTGCTCATGCGCTTCTACGAGCTCGATAGCGGCTCGATCACCGTTGACGGCGTCGATATCCGGGACATGAAACGGAGCGATGTTCGCGCCCTCTTCACCATGGTGTTGCAGGATACCTGGCTCTTCCGGGGCACGATCGCGGAAAACATCGCCTACGCGCGAGATTCGGCCACGCACGAGCAAGTCGTCGCGGCGGCTGAAGCTGCCCACGCCGATCACTTCATCCGCGCCCTGCCAGGCGGGTACGAGATGGAGTTGAACGAAGCCGCGGACAACATTTCCCAGGGTGAAAAGCAGCTTCTGACCATCGCCCGCGCTATGCTCGGCGACAGCCCCATCCTGATTCTCGATGAAGCGACAAGCTCCGTCGACACCCGGACCGAAGTGCTGATCCAGCGGGGAATGGAGCGGCTGATGGAAGGGAGAACCAGCTTCGTCATCGCCCACCGGCTCTCCACCATTCGCAACGCCGATCTCATTCTGGTGATGCGTGACGGCAACATCGTCGAGCAAGGCACCCACGACGAGCTCATCGCCCAGAACGGCTTCTACGCCGAGCTCTATTCCAGTCAATTCGACGAGGTCGCCGCCTGACGAAGCGAAGAACACGAGCACGAGCTTGCGTCGCCAACCATCGTCATCCTGAGCCGCAGTGAAGGATCCCCCGGCGAAGCCGCAGTTCAAGGCGCATCTGCTCGTTGCGAACAGGCGCTTCACGCGGGGAGTTTTCGCATCGGCTCAGAATGACGAAGCCCGCTGACAGAGACTCGCAGAATCGATACGCGCTCTCATCGTCGTGTGCATAACCCATTTACCTCCTAGGACTTCTGGGTGATAATCAGGACCTCTATTCGCTTTGAACAGAGAGATGGAGCGAAGATGTCGAACGAGCACCTTCCCAGGATTTCGCGCCGGACATTGACGGCGGCTGGCACCAGTTTCGCGGCCGGCGTGCTGCTCACACGGGGTCCGCATGCTTCCGCGCATGACGCCACGCCGGAAGCAGGCGCGGCGACGCCAGTCAGTGAAATCGAACCGCTTGGCTATGTGACGATGCGGATGCGCCCGCTGGACGATCCCGCGTTTCGCGATGATATGAATGAGCATGTGATTCGTGATTATCTGCCGATCATTGAGGCCGTTGATGGGTTCCAGGGATATCTCGTCGGCGATGTCATCGACCATCCGAATCTCACCTTCGGCGTCAATGTGCTCGAAGATGAAGCAGCCGCGGTCCGCGCGAACGAGGTCGTAAAGGAATTCGTCCACCGGGATGAAATCGACGATCACGTGGTGATCGAAGAAACCCGGCAATGGGCGGGCGATCTGCTCATGCTCGGGAAAACGCTCGAAGCGGCCAAGCCCGGCATCACGCCCATTCCTGGAAACGGGATCGGCTACTACGTCGCAGTGCGCATTCATACCAGCCTACCGGGGACGGATCCACGCGGTTTCGTGCAAGAAGCGACCGATGGCTTTCTGCCGATCGTACTTGCCTTGCCGGGATTTGTCGGATATCTCTGGTTTCCCGTTGAGGGCGGCTTCGTCGCCGTCTCGATGTACGACTCAGAAGCCTCGGCTGCGGCATCGACCAAAGCGGCCAAATCCTGGGCCATCGAGCATCTGGCGGCGTACACCGACGGCAATCCGGAGGTCATAAACGCCACCGTGGCGTACGCCAATATGCCGGTGTTCGAGTAGAGAGCAGGCCGCAGGACAGTCGGACCGCGCCCCAACGATCACCTCTCCCGAAGCGGGAGAGGTGTTCGTCGTTCTTGCTGCCTGCGACTCGCTTGCTACTTGACGACGATCGTTCCTTTCATATTCGGATGGTACGTGCAGGTGTAGGTATACGTGCCTGGTTTGTCGAGGGTGATGCTGTAGCTCTCGCCGGGGTTGAGATTGCCGGAGTCGAACGCGCCGTCTGTCGATGTCGCGGTGTGCGCCGTGGTGTCCTGGTTGTCGAAGGTAATGACCGTTCCAGCCGGGACTTCGACCGTCGCGGGGCTGAACGCGAAGTTCTTGATGACGATCGCCACCGCGCCGGTTTCGGTTTTTTCGCCGGACGCGAGCGGGGTGGTTTCCGGGGTAGCCATCGCGGCGCCGCTCACCGGCGAAGCCATCGAGTCGTTCATGCTGCCAGCCATCGGTGCGGCTTCCGACGGCATCTCGATCTCACAGGTATCGGAACTGAGGATGTCCGGGGAAACAGTCATCGGCTGCGGCGCAGTGAGATCGACGTGGAGAATGCCGCCGATGGGCGGATCGGAGCCGAACGTCGGGAAGGCGACATAGAGCGCCTGATCCGGTCCCATTTTCATCGCGATCGGAACATCGAGTCCGGTGACGACCTCCGCCAGTGAATCTGGCCCGGTCTGGCGAACGATTCGGCCGGTATTTGGAAGCGTGTAGGGCGGTTTGTCGATATTGCCGGTGGCCATTTCGAGCGCGTAGAGCGTGCCATCGGTTCCGACCGCGAGAGCGGTGACCATCGTCAGGCCGGTCCAGACATCGGTCACCGTGCCATCGGGCATCACCTTGATGACCTTCGAGCTGCCGTCGGTATAGGGCGCAGCGGTGAGAAAGCCAACATAGACGCCGCCATCCGGCGAAAGAGCGAAGCCGGTCGGGACAGGATGTCCCTCGGAGAGATCGGCGACGCGGGTCGCCGCTCCGTCGGTCGTGACCTTGAGCACCTGCCCGCTATTCGACTCCACCAGCCAGAGGAATCCATCTCCCGCCAACAGGGCGAAGGTTTCGCTTTCCTCCCCGAGATCGTAGGGAATATGGGCGACTGGATGCTCTTTGTGCCAGGTCGCCATATCAAGCAGCAGGGTGAGACTGCCGTCCTCATTGGCGAGGTAGATGCCGTTCGGTCGATCGGGTGCTTCCTTGATCGCATCGTCACCGGCATCCTGGAGCACATACATCTTGCCGTCCAGGAAGGCGACATCAGCCGGCCCCTGGTCGTTGCCCCCCATGCCGTGCGTGGAGGGGAGGCCACCCGCTACTGCGACCGGACAGCCGATGTCGCCATCATTTCCCTCAATGCGGACGACGCTGGCGGTGTTGTCTCCAATATAGGGACCGTATTGGTAATCCTTCGGATTCGGGACTTGCCCCATGGACGTGATGCCATTACCGGCGAGTGAGACATAGAGATCACCATCAGGTGACCAGCTGAATCCGCGCGGATTGATGAGACCGCCCGCGAACAGGGTGATCCCTTCAGAAGTCGGCAGCGGGCTCGCCGCCGGTGACGCCGCTTCCGGAGTTTGGGCCGAGCCGGAAGAGCCAATGTTGGCCGTGATGACGGCGATCAGCAATGGAATCGCGAGCAACCAGAAACGGTGATGCTTTTGCACGACGTCTCCTCGATCTCTGCTTGATTGAGCAGATGTTGACAGTATTTCGAAGGTTCGTAAATTCGACCACGCATAGGATTTCGACAGCGTGCTGTTCGTCCAGACATGGAACTACGATTGAACCTATCAAACCGGTCTCTCGGGGAAATGTCAATGACCTCTGGGGAATCCATCGTGATATTGCGAAGGCAACCCCACAACAACGGTGATGCGAGCAGGTTTGACGTCTTTACCTGATGCGCCTTCAGAGAGATTTGACGAGATCATGAACTCTGGACGGGTATGTCACCAACGAGCCGCGCGATCTACGCTGTTGTGACCGCTTTCGGATGGAGTTGCTCAAAGACGCTGCCCAAGATTGCGCCGAAGACGAGATGCCGTGGAAACGATTGGAGAAAGGCGGGAAGCGTCCAGTAAGGGGCTATTTCACCCGACTTGACCGCGGGATGATGCCTGTCGAGCACCATGACTGGATAGAGGAAGCAATTCTCCATCGTGAGGAAAAGCATTCCGCGCGCCCACGCCGGACCAGGTAGCCGGTCATTGGCGGCGACAGCGTAGACGATTCCTATTCCGGCAGAGTTCCCAAAATGAATCAGCGTCCCAAGCGTCTTGCCCCGAATCCCGGATTTCGCAAATGGCCTGCCGAGCAACAGGAGATCATCAAGATTCCTGCCGGTCAACCGGTTGTCGATTTCCTGCTGAACGAGATAGCCGACTCCGGCGGTGACGCCGGCAATAACGGCGGCGCCGAAAGCAGGTCGCTTGATATTCATATACGTTTCTCTCCTCATTGTGAATGTCCCGGAGCCAGGCATAAAGCAGGGCGCCGATTTGGCAGATCGGAATGAGCGAGCGTACTGCACGATCTTGGCCAGGATCGCGCGGCGCGCTTGCTTGCACCACAACATCGCAGATTTGAACAACCGGAAAATACAGATGATTACATCCTAATGTTTCGGTGCAGTAAAAGTAAGTGGCGTCAACCACCGATCAAAACATCGTGTCGAGCGCTACCTGAAAACCAGGTTCATCATTGATAGAGTGGCTTCTGATTCAGCGCGGAGAAACAGACCATGAACTTGAGACTATCAGTATTGGATGTCGGATTTGCGGTGTCTCGTTCGACAAGAGCGTGAACGGATCGAAGTTCTCGGTCATGCAATGCCAGGGGAGACAGACGATGCGGAAACTGAACGTCATTGAATTTGTGACGCTGGACGGCGTGATGCAGGCGCCGGGCAGTTCTGATGAAGATCGCGAAGGTGGCTTTGAATATGGTGGTTGGGTAATTCCTCACTTCGACGAGCAACTTGGCGCGCTTATGGTGGGCATGGTCGAACGGGCTGGAGCCTTGCTGCTCGGCCGCAAGACCTACGATATTTTCGCTGCTTCCTGGCCCTTCATGCCGGAAAATGATCCGATCGCGGTGATCTACAACCAGATTCCGAAGTACGTCGCTTCGCGGTCGCCGCTGACATTTACCTGGGCGGACTCGCATCAACTCGGCGCCGACATCGCCGGCGACGTGGCGAAACTCAAAGAGCAGGATGGTGGTGAGATTCAAGTCTCCGGCAGCAGTGACCTGATCCAGACGCTGCTGCGCCATGACCTGATCGACGAGTTTCATCTGATCGTGTTTCCGTCAATCGTGGGCAGTGGAAAGCGTCTCTTCGGCGACGGCGCGATTCCGCGCGGGCTCTCGTTCAAGGGCGCCGAAACGACCGCGAATGGCGTTGCGATCCAGGTCTATGAACGAACTGGCGAGTTGAAAACCGGCGAATTCGGTCCTGAATTCGCGGAATCCTATCGCTAGAATGACAGGGCAGGGAACAGGAATGTCGACGTCAGCACGGTTATGGACCTATTAGTCGCCGGGAGGACGCACACATCACGCCGCGCGATCGTGCGTGGAAGCGTTGCGGCGCTGTTTGCGTCTCGCACGGGAGCAGCGGCGCAGTCCGCGAATTCGGTCGTCTTTTCCTTGCCAATTGGATTGCCGGGCCGGGTGCCCGGCGATGGGTTCATCATCCGGCACGGGTACGACTGTGAAAATAGCTGGTACAACCCCGGCGCCTGGCACACGGGCGAGGATTGGTATCTGATCGAGGGGAACACCGCCGGTGCTGAGGTCTATGCAGTCGCCGACGGCAGTGTCGTTTTTGACGACTCCGACTATCCGGGACGGGTCGTGATTGTCCGTCACGCAGATGATCTCTTTTCGATGTATGGACATCTCGATCCAGCCCTCAATGTTCAGGATGGGGATGACGTCGTGCGCGGGCAGCGCCTTGGGGTTGTCTTCGACCGGATCGACGGACTGGCGCCGAGTCACCTCCACTTCGAGATGCGCACTTTTCTGACGACGGCAAAGGTGAATGGCGGTTCCCCGCAATATGAGTTCGCTTGCGGAGTCAACTGCCCGCCCGGGCCCGGCTACTGGCCGATCGACGCCCCGGAACTCCCTTCCGCCATGGGCTGGCGAAATCCGACGCATACGCTCTTTCACCGGATGTTCACCGAGCAGCGGCCCACTCCGGATGCAGAGCTGGTCGTGCCTCAGGCAGTCTCAGGCACGTTCGATCTCTGGTCCGCGCCGACCGACCATGCCGACGCAGTGAGAATCGGATCGGTTTCGTTGCGTCCCGGCGACCGTCTCCGCTGGATTTCCGTCGCCACCGGCCCGGAAGCAAGCGTGCGGACAAGCGCCGAAGGCTATCGGCTCTGGATTCGCATCGACCCGAGCCTGGGCAAGCGCGGCTGGATGCAAGCGGCGATCGCCTCAACCAACGACACTGGAACCGATGGCCGCCCATCGTCAATCTGGTTCAACCTGCTGCCTGCGCTTCCGGAATAACCCCACCTTAACTGTCGCGCAGCACAACGCGCATTTCCGCCACTTCGGCCTGGATCGTCGCACTTTGCCAGTCAGTAAAGACGATGCGAACGTAGCGAGCCGTCGCTCGTAATTGCCTGGTTCTCATCACATTCAAGTCGGCGTTCTGCAGGACGATCGTGCGATTCAACGTCCAGGTTTTTCCATCATCGGACACATACAACTCAACCGTGGCGCCCTTGCCGCTGCGGGGAATGATCCATTGGATCGACTCAATGGCTTTCGACTTCCTCAGATCGAGTTGGATGTACGTCATTTCTGTTGTCGTCGATTGCTTGGCGATCCAGAATGTTTGGGGATTGCCGTCGAGCACCTTCGTGGAATTGCTCCCGTTCGGACTATCCGTCGTCCTGATGCCGACGGCGGGAGGGATCGTCGCGAGTCCGCGCGCCGGCTCTTGCTTCGGTGGCTCCTGCTGGTCAAAAACGCCTCGCACTGTGGAAATCGACCATTTTCCGGCGTCAGCAGTTGCTCCCAGCCCCACCGAGGTGGCATCGAGCAGTCCGCCGGGGCCGACAAACCAGAGGAGCGCGATGATCATGGAGGCTGGCAAAACCACGCGCTTCACCACCGGAATTACCGAGCGCTTTCTCAAGCCTCCGGCATCGGGCGATAACTGAATCGAAGGAGATGGCGAGCTTGCCGAGTGTTGAGCAGGCGGAGTAGTTCGCTGATGAACTGCGGGAGCGCCATGGCACTCCTGACAGTAGTTGCTCTCGGTTGAATACCAATGACCCTTGCCGCAGATCTTCAGATCGCGAGTCGCCGCATCGACGGCGATCTTCCAGTCGGTCACGGAGGGACGAAGATGCGGATGCTGATAGCCTGTTTGAAAACACTGGATAAAGCAGTGCTGGAGCGCGCTATGAAGCGACTCGAATTTCCGAGCGATTTGCGGCGGTCCAAAACCTGACGGCCGGGCAGGTCCGTAGGGAAAAACACCCCGGGCGATGGGATCGTCCTCGCTGTGAATATCGCTGGTTCCCGTCGTGGGCACGGCGTAATAGGGTGGGGCATCGGTCAGCAGCGTGAAGAGCATGGTTCCGAGGGTGAATGAATCGGCATGCTTCGTTCGATCGGTTTGAGGCAGGCGGGTTTTGTCCAGTTTGCCGTTTGCGCCAAGCAGCAGTTCCGGCGCAAGAAATCCGGGATAGGAGAGGCCCGAGCGAACGTGATAGAGCGGACCGGGAGCGGCGATGAGTGCTGAGTCGAGATCGATCATGGTGACATCGCGGGTAGCAGGATCGACCAGCACATTTTTTGGATTGAAATCGGCAAAGACGACCGAGCGGTCGTGGACGAGCTTCACCGCGTCCACGAGGTTTGCCGCGACCAGATGCAGCCAGTGCCAGTGCGCACCGGGCACCAGCCTGCGCGATGCCGGATTCAAGAGTGTCTCAAGATTCACCGGATTCTGAACGCGTTGCATCGCGTAGCCGCAATGGACCAGCGTCGAGCCATGAGATTTCGAGACGAGCGAAACCGGCCAGGCCGCGCGGGCGCGCCCATACGAAGGCGGCTGCATCATCCAGCGCAATTTGGCTGGAGATGACGGCTTGATCTGGATCTTGATCGCCAGGTCAGGTTTCCCCTCGACCCGATAAGTGGCGCCTTCCGCCCCTGGCTGGCCCAGGATATCGCCGAGACGAACCGATTCGCGGCCATCGATCCAGACGATTGCGCCGGCGTCGTTCAAGGGAGGCATGAAAAGCGCTATCCGTCCTGGACTGCATCGGCAGGCGGAGATGCTGTCCGGCGGGTGACCAAGAGCAGGGTGAGATCATCACGGGCGGCTTTCGCCACGCGAGCCGATGCGAGAAATTCGACAAGCGATCCATCAAGCTGCTGACGGTTTTTATTGGCATCGACGGTGCTGAAGAGCGGCGCGAAGAATGGCCCATGTGGTTCCGTATGATCGGTGCTAAGCGAGAGATCGATCAGCCCGTCCGTGGTCACCGCCAGACCGGTCACCGGTCCACAATGAGCGCTGCTGAGAATCGACCGCAGCCGCTCGTCGCTGCGTGCAATCGACGCGGAATGGACCAATCCCGCATATTCGAGCCGTTGTGGAGCGAGCAGCAACTGCAATTCGCTGCCTTCCGCGCAGCGCATGACGACCGCCCCGTCTCCGATCTGCGCGACGGCAGTCCAATCGGGTGTGATGACCCCGATGCAGAGGGTTGCCGCCAGCGATTCCGGGCTCATTTCAGCGGTAGATTCGGCAAATGTTGAAATCTCTCGGGCGACGCGATGAAAAACGTCAGGAAAGAGTGCGAGCGCTTCAGGGCCGGATGTTGTTTGACGAAGCGGCTTCGAGAAGAGCAAATCGTTGACGGCGATTTCGACCGCCATCAACGCGCCTTTCGCAGCATGACGCGCTGAGCCAACGCCATCGGCGACGGCGAAGACGATGGCGTCACCCTCTGTTTCGGCCCAGGCATGCGCATCGTCGCCCTGGAGATCCTGTTCAAGGTGGTACGCGCCGGGGACACTGGCGCTCGTAATCGTCCAGAGCGATTCGTGTGAAGACCGGTCTGCCGGTTCCGACATCACCAGGAGTCTCCTCGCTTAGCTGAAGTCCAGATAGTTCATCACCTCGGTGTTGGCTGAAGGAGCGACCGGGCCGCCGTTCGCTTCGATCGCTTGCTCGGACACCATGCGGGTGACGAATTCGATGAGACCGCTGAAATTGGCGTCCTTTAGTTTCGGCACCTGGCCATCGACGGTCGAAAATTCCCTGAGCGCATTGCGGGTCGATTGCATCTGCGCCTCATCGCCGCTGGCGAGCACGCGCACGAATCCCTTGCCCTTTTTCTGCCAATCGATGGCTTCGCTCGCCGCCGTGCGCCAATCGTTGTCGGTTGCTTCGCCATCGCTCATCAGCCAGATAATCGGGCGTTTGCGGGGATAGCCCATCGCACCGATAGCACGGCTGCGATCGTCGGCGATGCGCATTGCGGTCCGCATCGCGTCCCCCATCGGCGTCAGTCCCTCCGCCACGAAGACGGGAGCGCGAAATTGGCGAGCTTCGACGAACGCGTGCGAATCGGCGGAGGTTGTCGCCGTGCCGCCAACGCCGAGATCGTGCGTCAGCACATTGCCGCCAAAGCTGACAATTGCCACTTCGACCGCAACACGAACTTTCTCGTCAGTGTTGGGATCCTGGAAAAACGTTTCGACTTTGGTCATGGCATCGTTGACTGAGTGAATGTCGCCCGAAACGGCCATTGATCCAGAGCGGTCAATGACCAGAATCAACGGAACCCGGATCGACGTATTGCGAATATTGACTCCATCCTCATTGAACTGGGCGTCTCCAAATGACGGGCTGCTCATGCATGAACTCCTTTGTCAAAATGAACCGGCGAGTTGAGTCTACGAGAGACGGAGCGTATCGCGCCGGGTTTCGACGACTCCGATCCGTATCATTGCCAGCTCTATTCTTTCCGCGAGCTTATCCTTTGAACGTACTTACCCACCTGACGTTTCGTCGGTAGCCAGGAAAAGCGCAATGAGAGCATTGAATCGACGCCAGGCGCTCGGCATGGTGTTCGGAGCCGCCGCGAGCATCAGATCAGTCCACGTGGGACGGTCGCAGTCAGCGCCTGATTGGGCCTTCAGTTATCCGATGGGAATACCCGGTTCTGCGCTCGGCGATGGTCTGGTCATTCTGCATGGGTACGCATGTGAGAACGTTCCCTTTTATACCGGCTGGTGGCACACGGGCGAGAACTGGCATCTCAACAGCGGAGAAACGGGCGGTTCGCCGGTGTATGCCGTGGCTGATGGCACGGTCGTCTATTCGGGATCGAACTATCCGGGATTGGTGGTGCTGGTTCAGCATGCCGATCAGCTTTATTCGATGTATGGGCATCTCGATTTTGACGCGGTTGTCGCTGAAGGGGATCAGCTGTCGCGAGGCCAGTTGCTGGGACATGTTCTGACCAGAACCGACGGGCGATTGAGCCATCTCCATTTCGAACTCAGAACCTTTTACGAATCGGCAGAGATCAATGGCGATTCGCCCAGCTACGGGGTGAACTGCGGGTACAACTGCCCACCCGGTCCGGGTTACTGGCCGATGGGCGATCCCCGGCATCCCTCTGAGATGGGCTGGCGCAACCCAACGTCGGTGATCGCGAACCGGGCGTTTGCCGGCGACGCTGTTCCCTCCAACGCTGAAATCGTCGTGTCAACAGCGGCAGGAGAATCAGCTTCTCTATGGTCCGCGCCGAAGGATCGAGCGGGCGCGCTCCGCCTCGGTGATCTTTCCACGCGACCCGGCGACCGGTTTCAGCTTCTGGAAGTCGACGGTGGTGACGAAGCGAGCACGGCAACCAGCGCCGAGGGCTATCAGATCTGGTATCGGCTCGCCTTGCCGGGTGGTTCCACTGGCTGGGTGCAGGCGGCGATCCCGTCGAAGCGCTATACGGGAACAGACGGACGGCCCTCAACGGTTCGATTGCGGTTCCTGCCGGGGATCGTTGCCGGATGAAAACCCGGCACTCAAAGTGCCGGGCTGAGCATGACGAAGTCCTTCCAGGACTGGTAGTGGTGAGACAGGTTTCTCGAGGAATTAGAGAGAAATGCCGGGGACTGAAGCACCTGGCTGACACGCGACAAGTCCTACGGACTGAGCAACGTGCTTCCCTCTCCTGAAGTGGGAGAGAGGCTGAGGGTGAGGGCCGTCGCGCTCAGTATCGAAGAGACTTCAGCTTGTCAGCAATGGACTTCAGTCCGGTGCGCGGCGGAAGATTTGATCGAAACTTGGGGTCCATGATGTCGTCAATCTTACTCGCGGTGACGCTTGCCGCCGCATTTTATGCCGGGTTGTTCTTGCTGCGCCGGCGTGGCGACGTTCGTCCGACCCTGCAGGCGCTGTGGCCCGCTGGCGTGGTGTTTGGGGTGACGGCGCTGCTTGGGATTGCGCAGTTGATCTTTCCCTCGGTGTTGACTGCGCTCGAACGCAACGGCGACAAGCTTCGAGATGGACAGATCTGGAGAATCTTCACGCCCCTTTTTGTTCAGGATGGCGGCGGAGCTGGATTGGTCTTCAATCTGGCGGCGATGGCATTGCTCAGCGTGCCGTTCGTCTTACTCTTTGGCAACCGTCGCTGGTTCTTGCTCTATTTCGGAACCGGGCTTGCGGCAGAGATCATCGCCTACACGTTGATCGATCAAGGGTCGGCTGGAAACTCCGTTGCCAATTTCGGCGTCGCCGCGGGTTTAGCGTTCATAGCACTGCTGTCAACCGACCCGAAAGCGAAGAGTGCGGGAGTGGTCGCGTCAATCGCCGGGCTCGCCCTGCTAGGCATGGGCAATTTGCATGGCGCAGCATTTCTTGTCGGGTTCGTCTTAATGGGCATTGGATGGCTGATGGGGATCAGACAGACGAACCGGATCAATACCGGTCCGTCTGTCGCTGAAGATCCTCAGGAAAAAGGCGTCAATGGGGCAGGGCGGCTGTAGCGGCTTTCGATCTCGATGTGCCTGCCCTCGGCGGATGATTCGAAGATCGAGGTCATCACGTCGAGCACGTGGTAGGTGAGGGCGCCGTCGGCCCGGTGCGGGCCGCCATCCCGCATGGCGCGGGCCATATCGCGCAGACCGATGCCCCGGCTGTTCTTGGTGAAGCCAAACTCGATCGGGCAGTCGCGCCAGCTCTTTTCACCCGCCATCCGCACGCGAACCGGATCGCCGAAGTTGTTCGGGTCGGGAACGCTGAGGGTGCCGAGCGTGCCGTAAATCTCGATGCGTGGTCCTTCCGACGCCCAGACATCGAAGCTCGTCACCAGGGTGGCGATTGGTCCGCTTTCGAAATCGAGGACGCTGGCGATATGGGTTGGCACGGCGACCGGAATCGTGCGCCCCGGTTTGTCGAGCGGTCCCACCACGCGCTCGGCGAAACTCGCCCGCGCCGAGCCGCTGACCCGGCGGATGCCGCCGAGCAATGTGGCGAGCGCGGTGACGTAATAGGGACCCATGTCGAACATCGGCCCGCCGCCGGCGAGATAGAAGAACTCTGGCTGCGGATGCCAGGTTTCGGGACCGTGCGACGCGAAGAATGCGGTCGCGGCAACCGGTTCACCGATTACGCCATCATCGAGCAGCTTGCGGCAGGTTTGCAGCGAGCCGCCCAGGAAGGTGTCGGGCGCGCCGCCGATGCGCAATCCCGTTTCTGCCGCGAGATCGATGAGCAGCTTGCCGTCGGCGCGTTTCGCCGCCAGTGGTTTTTCGGTGTAGATCGCCTTACCGGCGTTCAGTGCGGCCATGCCGACTTCGGCGTGCGCGGCCGGGATGGTCAGGTTGAGAATCACATCGACATCAGGATTCGCCAGCAACTGCTCGACGGTGTTCGCGCCGACGTTGAACTCTTTCGCCCGTTGCTCGGCGCGCTCGTAGAGCATGTCGGCGACGGCGACCACCTCGACATCAGGCCAGCTCGTCAGATTCTTCAAATAGATTTCGCTGATCACCCCGCATCCGATGATGCCAATCCCGGTTCGCGTTTGTGTCACCTGACCCTCTCCCTCAATGATCGATTTCGCTCCCAGGACAATACTCGATTGGCGAGGTTGTTATGAACGCGTCGCCCAGCGCATACCCCGCAGCATGATCTCGGGCAGTTCCGGCGTCGAAAAATCACCGATCACGTGCCCGAGCGACGAGTAGAATACGCGCCCTTTCCCCCAGTGGCGTTTCCAGACGACCGGCATCACCGTGCCCTCAATCCAGGGGAGGTGGTCGGCGTTGAACGTCGTCGTGGCCAGCACTTCGTTGCTGGGATCCACATGGAGGTAATACTGCTCGGAGGTGATCTGAAAGTTGCTGATCCCCTCGACGATCGGATCATCCGGTTTGGTGATTTCGACGTCGTAAGTCACCGTAGCATTGCCGGGATGCGCGACCCATTGCCCGCCGACCATGAACTGATACTCGGGACTGTTGCGGAACGCATCACCCATTCCGCCATGCCAACCGGCGACACCGGTGCCGGCGGCAATGGTGTCGAGCAGACCGCGCAGCTGCGGCTCCTCGATCGTGCCCATCGTCCAGATCGGAACGATGAGATCAAAGCCGCGCATCTTCCGGTGATCGAGATAGACATCGAGCGTGTCGGAAAGCTCGACGGTGAAGCCATCGTCGAGCAGGAGCCGGGCAATGAGCGCACTGGTTTCTTTGGGATCGTGACCTTCCCAACCTCCCCAGACGACGAGCGCCGATTTCATATCGTGTTCCCTTTCGCGGTCGACATGCCTGCCGAGCCGATCGGTTCCTATACGCGACAACCCCGCATTCCTAGAGTTAATACCAGGAATGCGGGGTTGTCACTATTTTCGGGAAGATCTGATTACGTCAGGCGGCGCGCTCCCGCGTAATGCTCGGCGTAATAGGACGAGTTGAGATCGGAGATCACCACGCCAGTGCTCGGGTTTTCAGCGTGGATGAATGTGCCGTTGCCGATGTAGATGCCGACGTGCGTGATGCCGGCGGCATAGGTGTTTGCGAAGAAGACGAGATCTCCCGCGCGCAGATCACTGGTGTCAACCGGCGTTCCGTAGCCGATTTGAAGCTCGGTGCTGTGGGTGATCTCCTGCCCGAGGATGTTCGCCGCCACGTACTGGGTGAGTCCGGAGCAGTCGAATCCGCCCGGCTGGTTCCCGGCCCAGACGTAGGCCTGCCCGAGGAACTGCATCGCGAAGTCGACCATCTTCTGGCCGTTGTCCACGACCGGCTCGGGAGCCGGCTCCGGATCGCTGGCGGCAGCAGCCTTCGCAGGCGGCGAGCTTGAGAGGTAATCGGTGAAGATCCAGCCGTCACCTGAATCGGTGGAACCCTCGGCGAAGCCGTTCTTTTCCGCCCCGGTCAATTCAACGGTTGCGCCAGCCGGCAATTCGGTGATGACATCGGAATCAAGGCTCGGGCTGGTGCGGAGATTGACACTGTCGTTGGTGTACATCGTGCCGCCGCTGTTCGACGACGAGCTGGACGATGAATCGGGCGGCGAGCTGGAAAGATAGTTCGTGAAGACCCAGCCATCGCCGGAGTCGGTTGAGACTTCAGCAAAGCCGCCTTCTTCAGCGCCAGTCAGTTCGACTGTCGCCCCGGCTGGCAGCTCGGTAATCACGCGCCAGTCAAGCCCAGGCCCGGTGCGGAGATTGACGCTGTCGTTCGTGTACATCGTGCCGCCGCCATTCGTGGTGGCTCCCGATGTGCCCGAACCGGCTTCGTCTGAGTTCTGGGTGAGAAACGCGCCGTAGACCCAGCCATCTACACCATCGACGCTGACCGAGAGCCAGCCGTTCGAGCTGTCGCCGGTGAGCGAAACTTCGTCGCCGCTGGAGAGCGTGGTGGCGACATCGTCGGCGGTGCTGGGACCGGTGCGGACATTGACCGTGTCAAGCGCCCAGGCCGAACCGCTGACGGATGAAAGCAAGCCACTGCTGGACGCCAGCCAATCGGACACGATATAGCCCGATTCGCCGTTGACCGAAACGCTGTACCAGGATGAGCCGTCGTCAGCCGCGATCGGTCCATCGAGCACATCAACCGTCGTGCCTTCGGAAAAATTGTCAACGATATCGAAATCGTACCCTGGCCCGGAACGTAACCGGACACTGTCGCCATTTGCGTAGGCGATAACCGCTTGTCCACCGACATTGAGATCCGTATCCGCTCTCGCCGAGAGCGGGATCGTTGCCGTGACAAGCGAGATCCCTGCAAGGATCGTGACGAGCATGCGGGTTTTGCTCGTCCGCTCGCGGAGCAGCCTCATCGTTCCCTCCATAATGACCGCCTGCTATCGGACGCCTGATTTCGAAGCGCACAACCCCCAGAGCGAATGCGTGCATTGAAAATGCGAACGCTTGCCGGTGGTTGTTTCAGCCGGACTTCCTGCCCGTCTGAACCGTTTCAATTGGATACACGTGCATCGTTGACAACGAACGGCCATCCAGAACCAGGTCCATCCACCCTGTTCCCCGTTACACGTCATGCACGAAAAAGAGTGTGAACGAACCTTGCGTCCGTATCAATATGTACGTTCGTGCGATTTTGCAGAATCGAACACTATTATTTCGTAATATTGGTGTACGAACATACGGAGTGGACATAATATCTCGTTATGAAACCGAAATGCTCACATTGTGACCTGCAGGAACGAGCAAGTGAGGCGCGTCTCTTGACGATAAGTGGGACGCGACGATGCTATAGTGATATCGTCGCGATCTTGAATTCGTGACTGATGCGCTGCCGCCGAGTGTCGCGGCCCCAGAAATTCCCGCTGCCGCTCAATCTCCATATGCAACTGAGCGCAAGGCTGCCCCGCGTGGAGTGTCTAGTCTATGTTTCCCAATGACCGCAAGATTAACCGGCGGTGCCTTCTGTCAGGATCGCTTGGCGCAATTGCAGCCAGCCGGCTTGGACCGGGGGTCGCTAGCGCGAGCGAGATCACGCAGAACTATCCCGAGCCGCTCCGCGATCCGGAGTCGTACAAAATCTACGTTCCGGCGGCGAGCAAGACCGGCCAATACGCTCATTACACCTGCGAGTTCGATGCCGCCTGGGCGGTGATGAAAACGTTTGGCGTCGATGCCACGCTCGATCAGCAGATCGCGGCGATCGGACACGATCTCGCCATCGAGCCCTATTATCTTGAGCCGCCTGACGGAGTCGTCATTTACGGCGGAGATATCAACAACTACTTTTCCGGAGATTACGAAACGAATTTCCTGGCTCGCACCCGGGGTCGGGCGATGCGCAAAGTGTTCGAGGCGTTCGATCTGCCCGTGCGCACCATAAAGAACCGCAAAGAGATTGAGCAGAGCCTGCGCAAGCAACGGCTGATCTGGATCAAAACCACGGTCGATTTCAAACCATGGGTTCCCGCCACCTGGATCACCCAGACCGGCGAGAAGTATCCTGCCGTGCTCGGAAACGACCACGCCGTGATCGTGATGGGCTACGATGACGATGTCGTTCTCATCCGCGATGTGCTCGGCCCGACCTCAACCAACTACGAACGCCCCTACGAATACGAAGTGCCGTGGGATCAGTTCCTCGCCTGCTGGGCCGCGCAGGGGAGCGACGGGTTAGCGGTCGGTTGACCCGGACGGCCTGGGCTGCATACACCGCAATGCAACAATGATTGACTTAAGGAAGTAACACTCTATAGTGGCGGTATTCGCCGATTGGGCTAGGGCGAAAGGCCTGTTTCGCAACGGGCGATAGCTGGATCGGCGCGCGTCGTCAAGGAGTGTGGAAGCCATGCGCCGGATTGCAGTCTTTGTTGCCCTCTCATTTTCCGTCATGCTGGGCCTGGCCGCGGTTGTCAATGGAGCGCTTGCGCAAGAGGGCACGCCCCAGGCGGGCATCATTCCTGAGCCGATTCACCCCATCGTCGGAACATGGATCATTGCTGATCCTGATGGCGTTCCTGGATTGACCTCATTCACCTCCGATGGGGTCGTCACTGATCTCGAATCTGATGGCACCGTCGGGCTCGGAATCTGGCAGCCGACCGGCGAGCGGACGGCGGCCTTTACCATGGTGCAGCTCATGTCTGGCGAGGGTTTCGCCGGCAGTGTCCAGATCAACGTCGTCGTGACGATCGATGCGTCGGGGAATAGTGGGTCAGCAGAGTACACGTACACCGTGGTGCTCGCGGATGGCTCAGTGGCTGACTCCGGTAATGGGAATGTCACCATCAGCCGGCTGATGGTGCAGCCGCTCGATTCGATGGGCACGCCGATCCCCGGTTTCCCGACCTGGAATCCGAGTGCGGATGGAGGCGGTACGCCGGAGTCAACTCCGAGCTCCTGACGGTCTCCTGTGACGCGACGAAGCATGCAGCCCCGTGAAACATCAAAGGGGCTGCATGCTTCGTCGCGATTGCTAATTGAGGATTCCTTGACTTCGCCGGCCGTGAGACCGCCGGGCAATGAAACACCACTTGAAAACGCTTGCAGACCAGTGGCATCGTCTCGCCGAACGCCCACCCTCTGGCCGCGCACTCGCGGGCGTATTAGGCGCCGAGATGTTCTTTCCACCAGGGAAGCGTTCGATCGCCTTCTCCGCAATCCGCAGCGAATGCCTCATCGACCTCACCAAACGGGAGGAGGCGAATCTCCGTCATCTCGATAATGCAGCGCTGCAGCCCAGTTGACATCAGGACGATGCAGCGATCGCCAGCCTGCTCAAACGTGTGGTTCCCCTCAAGGGGTAATCTGAGGTACGCGCAATGGCCACCTCCGTCCGGTTGATAATCGCAGATCATAGTGTCGCCATTGGGGAACGCGCACGCGACGATAACGGTTCCGGCAGCGTCGAAGCCAATGGTGGGGATACCACCATCGCCCACACAGGCAGCAGAGAAATCCTGCCATCCGGTCGCTTCCGTTGCGGCAACCTCACCGGTGGTCGCCAGCCCGCCGAGGATAAGCGTTAGCGCCACCGTCGCCACCAGAAACTGGAACGTCCTCCGTGTGCCATTCATCACCGGCACCCCTCCCGTGTTGATCTGGAACTTCAGCGTCCAGCTGAGGTGAGATCAGCGTAGGGTGGTCGGATGTTCTGTCACATCGGCAAATATGCGCAATCATTAAAGTGCAGATAGTGCGCCGTATTCAGCAGATGTACTCAGGCGGGAATGATTAGCTCGCGCTGGAGCCCTCAGCTGCTGCAGATGCATCCGCGAAACGTTGCTGGCGTTGTCTGGACTGGCCCTCACCAGCGGTGACGGTTGATGTCCCTCCGATAAGCGCCGCACCAACTGGTCGGCAGCCTCGTTCGTAGATCGCCTCGGCCGTTTTAACCTGGTAGATCTCGTGGTAAAACGAGAGATCGTCCCCCGCGTTTTCCAGCAACCAGCGCCACCAGGCCATGTGCGGCATCTGGCGCGCCCAGCGATCGAGATCGTCGTACGTCCGCCAGTATTGCAGCAGCACACCGCTCCCTTCCCCCATGAGTTGCTCCTGGTGGAGAAAGCCAACGTTCTTCGCTTCTTCCAGTGCGGGAGCCATCTCCTCCTGAATACCCGCTTCTCCGTAGAGCTGCTGGCCTTTCGGCGTGTGAAACTGCACGCCGAAGATGGCGACACAGAGGTCAGGGTGTTCCCACAGGTGGGCCATCGTCGCGCCTCCGTAGCCGCCTGCTGTGCCGTTGCCGTTGGTCGTCGGTTCCATCCGCCTGCTCCTTTCGTGATTCGGTTGTAAATGGGAATCAGGGTCAGGATCTCGCCGGACTGAGGCCGCCGTGGTTGCGTTAATCGCCGGATTGGCGATAGTGACGGCCACAGTGAATCACTTCCACGCTACACCAACCCGCGTGAAAGTCAACATAAGTACAACGTGCGGCGCTGTCGATCAGGTCGCCGTGGACGCTCCCATCGGCGGGTAAAACTCCGGGTTGTAGCGGTGGGCGTAAAATCCGGTGGCTCTCGTCAGGTCGATGTCGCACACGAGCAGTTGTTCTTCGCCGTAGGGGACGTAGGCGATAAGATCGCCATCAGGACCGATGAGCGTGGTCGCCGATTCCTGAAAGCGGAACGCATTGTTGACGCTGGCGAAATAGATGGTGTTCTCGACGGCGCGCGCGATCATCGCCTTCTCGTAATACGGGGAATCGGGATCGCCCCAGTGCTCGATCAGCACGCCGCACTCGTCGCTGCCGGTGACATGCGGATGGAAGATCAGCTGCGCGCCCCGAACAACCGACCAGCGGACACTCTCAGGGTAGCGCCAACCCTCATGGCATATCGTGATGCCGAACGGAACGCCGTCAACCTCGAAGAGCCGCCGTGGTCCCTCGGGCACATAGAACGGTTCCTCTGAGGGTGCGATCTGGTTTTTCGCCTGATACCCCTCGATCTTCCCCTCGCGGGAGATGACGAAGGCGACATTGAGGACGCCCGCTGCCGTTTCCCACTCCATTCCCATCACGACCGCCACGCCAGTTCGCTCTGCAGCCATACGCACCGCTTCAAGTGACGCTTCCTGACGCTGCTGGTCTGGTGGAGGAACATCGAAATCCATCCCGCGCAAGCCGGGAAGATACGCTTCCGGAAAGCAGACGATCGCGACGTCTTGGGAGGCGGCCTCATCAAGGAAGCGATTGACGATTTTCAATCGCTCCTCGACCGACGGCGCATTCCCGGCCGACGCCAGACCGATGCGTAAGGTTGTCGTGCCGCTCATCTGCCCCGTCGTCCCTTCTCACGGTAATCGTCAACAAGTGTCTTTATGGCATTTTCGCATGCGCGATCGATTCGTTAATCAAACACGCCGCTGTGAAATCCACAACGGCGCATCTGGAGAGAACCTTCGCTCGGCGCTAAAGCGCCACCAACTCCCAGAATTTGAAGTGGGTTCATATCCGCACATTTCTGTAGAGGAGGGTCTTGTGCCCTCCAGGGATTCCGAGAATCAATCAGGCGTCATCACCACGGGAGGACACAAGATCCTTCGCTGCGATGTAGTGGCGGAGAATAAGTTTAAGTGCGTGTCGGGCTCCCCTCTCCCTAATGCAGGGAGAGGGGCTTGGGTGAGGGTTTTACTTATCCCTTGACGGCGCCTGCGGTGAGGCCACCGAGGATCTTCCGTTGGAAGATCAGGACGAGGAGCACGAGCGGGATCGTGACCAGCACCGAGGCGGCCATGATATTGCCCCAGGGCAGGTCGTATTGCGTGTTGCCGGAGAAGCTCGCCAGGGCCGGTTGCACCGTGCGGGCACGCTGAAGGGTGAACGTGAGAGCGAAGAGGAACTCGTTCCAGGCCTGGATGAACGCCAGCAAACCGGTTGTCACCAAACCCGGCATCGCCAGCGGCAGCAGAATCTCCCAGAAGGTGCGGAATGGCGTTGCGCCATCGACGAGCGCGGCTTCTTCGAGTTCCGCCGGCATCGCCCGGAAGAAATTCGTCAGCACCCAGACCGTGAAGGGAAGGGTGAACGTGAGATAGGTGATGATCAGCGCCGGCAGCCGGTCGTACAGTCCAAAGTTGCGGACCATCTGGAAGAGCGAACCGAGAATGGCGATCTGCGGGAACATCGTCATCGCGAGAATGAGATAGAGCGTGACGGTACGGCCACGAAACTTCATCCGGCCCAGCGCATAGGCGGCGAACGAGCCGAAGACGAGTGAAATGATCACGGTGGAGACGGAAACGATCACCGAGTTCCGAAACGCCCGGATGAAGTCGCCGTTATTGAGCACGAATTTGTAGTGGCTCCAATCGATGGTATCGGGCCAGTATTTTGTTGGGGTGTGCGCGATCGTGGCATCGGGCGAGATCGACGAGATGATCGCCCAGATGAACGGGAAGAGCGTGTAAATCAAGATGAACGCGACGACAAGAAAGAAGAGAACCTTGCCGGTGATCTTCAGCAAGAGCGCGCCGAACCCCTTTTTTGATCCTTCCCGGTAGACCGGTTGCGGTGCGGTGGGATTTGCTGCTGCCATGACTAAACCTCCTCGACCTTGACGAGGCGCGTATAGCCGAGAACCATCAAGCCGATGCAGAGGAAGATGACGACACTCGCGGCAGAACCGCGACCGAGCCTGGAGAGATCGATCATCATCTGCCGGGCATACATGGAAACCGTCATCACGTCGGCTGCGTATCCCTTCATCACATAGATCACGTCGAAGACGCGGAAGGCATCGAGGCTGCGGAAAATGAGCGCGACCAGCAAAGCCGGGCGAAGCAACGGCAGAGTAATTTGCCAGAATTGCTGCCATTTGCTCGCGCCATCTACCCGGGACGCTTCATAGACATCCCCGGGAATCACTTGCAGCCCGGCTAGCAACAACAACGCCATAAATGGCGTTGTTTTCCAGATATCAACCGCGATCATTGAGGGCATTGCCGTTGCTGGATTGGCAAGCCAGGCGACTTTGTGATCGAGAATGTGGAGGCGATTGACCAGAATGTCGTTGATGACGCCGTACTGGTCGTTCAGCATCCATTTCCAGATTTGGGCGGAAACGACTGTAGGAATCGCCCAGGGGACCAGCATCGAAGTGCGGACAACGCCGCGGGCCTTAAACTCTGAATGAATGATCAGCGCGATCCCCATCCCCAGAATGGTTTCGAGACCCACTGACCAGAACGTGAACTGGATTGTATGCCAGATCGCTGATCTGAATGCGGCGTCATTGAAAATATACTTGTAGTTTTCGAAGCCCACCCACTCGGCGGGACGGGCGCTTCCAAGACGCGCGTTGGTCAAACTGAGGCGAAACGCTTGAAAGAGCGGGTAGAGGGCTACCAGCCCAACCACGATCAAACTTGGCGCGACGAGCATCCACGCCAGTCGCTCGCGTGCCTTTCCCCATGAACTTTGCGGCGTGTCGCTGATCTTCGCCTTGGTTTGGACTGCTGGAGCAGCCTGGGTTGAGGTAGCCATTCGCTCACCCTCGGTTGTAAAAAGAGGCAGTGGGCGAATGTCGCCCACCGCCCCTTCATGCTACGAACGCACGGAACTATCCAAGCTCATCAACGACGTCTTGGATCGCGCTGGTCATAGACTCAACGGTCGACGTCGCATCGGAGCCGGTCAGAATCTGGTTCAAACCGGTGAAATAGGCGACGGAGACATCGTTGTAGAGATCAGCGGTGATGCTTGAAGGCCGCGCCACCGCGCCACCCTGGAAGACATCCTTCAAGCGCGGAATGAACTCACTGGCTGCCGCGACACCCGGATCGTCATAGACGGAGGCAATCGTCGGCAGGTGGCTCCGCTCAATCGCGTACGAGGTCTGCAACTCTGGGGAGCACATGAATTTCACGTACTCGATCGCTGCATCCTGCGCCTTGGAGTATTTGGACACCATCAACTGCCAGCCGCCGAGGGTGTCGGCGTTCGTGACATTGTCAGTTCCGTCGCCCTTCGGAAGCGGCTGCACGTCGATCTTGCCCTTGATGACCGACTGCGGATCCTGGCTGGCGGACCATGCGTACGGCCAGTTGCGCATGTAGGCCGAGTTGCCGGCGATGAAGATGTTGAGCGAGTCGGGCTCCTGATAGGTCGTGACGCCAGCCGGAGAGATGGTGTTGACCCACTTCGCCGCTTGCTCGAACGAAGCAATCGCCTGTGGATTGTTGAGGGTCACGGTTGCCTTGCCGTCGACATCCTCGACGATGCGGCCACCGCCGTTGGAATACTGCCACTCAAGACCGTTGCAGGTGAGACCTTCGTAGGCATTCCCCTGGAAAACGAATCCCCAGAAGTCAGGATTGGAAGCGCGCTCGCCATCCATGATGGTTTTGGCACTGGCTTCCAGCTCGCCCCAGGTGGTTGGCGCCGTGACGCTATATTTTTCCATCAGGTCGGTGCGCATGTAGAGCAATCCGGCGTCCGTGAACCATGGCATGCCGACGAGCACGTCGTTGACGGTGTTGTTCTCGACGATCGCCGGGAAGTGCAAAGCCGCAAGGTCAGAAAGCGAGTCGTTCAGATTGACGGCGTGCTGCGCGAGGATGCCCGGCCAGATGACGTCGATCTGCAAGACATCGATATCACTCGACTGCGCCCCCAGCTGCAGGTTGTAGCTGGCAAGCCGGTCAGTCGCGCTTTGATCGCCCGGAATTCGGTTTACTTCGATGCCGGTCGCCTCGGTGAAGATCGCATCTACCGCATCGAGATAGGGAACGTCGGGACTACTGGCCTCCGCCAGCACGACCGTGATTTTCTGACCGCTGAGATCGGTGCGGAGGTTGGCGGGTACGACGACGCTGCTGCCAACGGCGGCAGGAGTCGCATCCTGCGCGAAGGCGCCCTGCGACCGGAGAATCGATCCGAACGCGGCTGCGCCAACGCCGAGAGCGGCAGCGCGCTTGATGGCGTCACGGCGGGAAAGCCGGCCGTTCAGCGTAGCGCTGACGATCTCATCGACCTGGTTCCGAAGTTCGTCCTTCTGCATTGATGACTCCTTTTTCGTGTTCCAATGCCTTCGAACAATGGGACTCTTCCGACAGGACATCCTGGAAAGGGAAGACCGCACGGTGAGTTGCGCGCTGCCCAAGAAACCGAAACCAGAACCTGTCTGCAACCGTTTATAGTCCGGCGCGGCCCGATCGTCAACATATCGCACAACACATTTATCCGATGATTGTGAGACTTTTTACGCTAATTTCCCAAGCATATGAGTAAACAATTTTCAAACTGCAAAAGTCTCCCGATTTCTCGCGTAATCAGGGAAGAGTGTTTTGTCGTGCGAGCTTGGGCGCTCACTATCTCCACCTCAATGCGAAGCGATCGCTCTGCCGATCGTCCAGTTTTCGATAGAGAACATTGCCCAGTGCGAATAGGAAATTAGAGGGTCAGCTATGGAATAGAGAGTCGAGAGCAGTAGGTGGAGAGCCTGAGTAATGGGTTCACTTGCTGCCTGCTCCTAACTCTGTATCGCCTCAACTACGCGCATCAACTCGGTGACACGGGCGCGGTCGACGGGGTTCCAGGTGACGCCGTCAACCTTCAGGCTGGAGCCGACGATTGCGCCATCCGCGTACTGGAGCAGCTCGGCGGCGTTGTTAGCTTTGAATCCGGTGTTTACGAGTACGGGGATGCCGGTTGGTTTCACGGCTTCGGCGACCTCGGCCAGCGCCATCGCCGGGGCCGCCTGACCGGTAATCGGTCCGGAAATCAGAATCGCGTCGGGGGAGGATGAGAAGGCGATCGATCTGGCGACCTCGGCGATCGGGCGAGGTGCGAGTTGCTGGGCGAATTCGGCGTTGATGTTGAACATGAGCCGGACGTTTTCGGCGCCGATCTCGCGCCGGTAGCGAAATGCGTCGCCAGCCGAGCGTGTCCAAAGCCCAAAATCACCGGCGAACGCGCCCGCGAAAATCTCCCGGCAGAAGGAGGCGCCGGTTGCTGCCGCCACGGCAAGCGTCGCTTTGGGATCCCAGAGCACATTGACACCAAACGGTACGGTCAGCTCGTCCCGGAGCGAGGCGATCACATCGGTCATTGCCGCAACGGAGGCGAAATCCGCGTCGAGCCGGTACGGGCGGTCATTTTCATTGCAGAACATCACCGCGTGAATACCGCCTGCCTGGAGTGCGTCGAGATCGCGCCGCACTGCTTCACGAATCGCTGCCATTCCGCCGGTGGCGTCATAGAGCGGCGTTCCCGGGAGCGCCGGGAGGTGAGCCATGCCGATGACTGGTTTCGGCTTGCCGGTGAGTTCGGTCAGCCATGATGTCTTCGATGCTGGGGATGAAGCAGACACGAATGCCTCCTTGCCGGTGATGGAATCACGCGAGCGGGCACGTCAGATAGGGAGCTCGTAGCGTCCGGATTTGCGGTCAGACGAATGCGGAAGAGGGTCGAATGCGCGCCAAGCTCAGGCGTTTCGCCGGTCGCCGCAGTAATGATCTCCAACGCTTTGCGTAGGTCGTCAGGAGTTGTCAAGCTCTTCGAAGACCCCTTCGGCGATGACGCTTTTCCAGCGGTCGCTCGCTTCACCGACGTCGACTTCGATGGTGACGAGCGGATTTGCCCGCATCATCCTCAGTTTCGTGCCGGGACCGGTCAGCGCGTAAAGCGCCACGCCATCGTAAAAGCAAGGAAGCGGCACCAGATAGGGACGCCCATCCCCATCGTGCGAGCAGCAGGCGAGCCTGGCAATGACGGCCTGATGGAGTAACGCCTCGATCTCGTTGTCGGGTAAAACGCGAATGACCCCCATAAAACGTGGCGCTCCTTGGTTGCGTGACCGCGATTCACATCGACGTTGATTGTGCGTTAAGTATTCGAGTTGCGTTCCGGTGATGGCGCGCGATCGATAGAGACGAAGCGCGCCAGCCCAGCGAGATCGGGAATGATCTCAACCACCGCCCGCGCGAACGTATCTGTCGCCAGCGCCGCCACGCTATCTGCCTGGGATGGATCGAGTTCGAGGATTGCCGCTCCATCCGGCGCGAGAACTCGTGGCAGATCGGCGATCAGCGCGCGAATCAGATCGAGCCCATCTTCGCCCCCGACGAGCGCCGATCGTGGCTCGGCGGCGAGATCGGGATTGGCGTCTGTCTGATTCGGCGTGAGATAGGGAAGATTCGCCAGCACCAGATCGACCGGTCCTGCCAGTGACGAAACGAGACTGCCGCGCACGAACGCGATCGGCTTGTTGTGGGCATGCGTGCTCGCATTTTTCCGGGCCCAGCGCAGTGCTTCAGGCGAAGGCTCGATGGCGATAACGCCCCTGAGCGCATGTGGTGAAGCGAGGTGGGCAACGCCGATAGCAATCGCGCCGCTGCCCGTGCCGACATCGACTACCAGCGCCTGCGACCGGCTGTGGAGCCATTTTGCTGCCCATTCGACCATCAACTCCGTTTCGGGCCGGGGCACCAGGGCGCCTGGTCCAACCGCGAAATCGAGCGCCAGGAATTCTCGTTTGCCGATGAGATAGGCGACCGATTCGCCCGCGATTCGCCGTTTGATCAGCTCTGCGTACGGCGCCTCAATGCCCTCGGGCAATGGGAGGTGACGCCGCAACAAGTACTCCGTTTTTTCGACACGAAGCAGATATCGCATGAGCAGCATGGCGTCGAGCGAAGCCGATTCGATGCGTGCTCGTGCAAGCTTTGCCTGGGCGCTGCGAACGACTTCCCCGATCGTTGGACGATTCATGGCCGCCTCACTGTTTTTTGCCGCATGGCGATCAGGCCGCGTCGTTCGTCGAGACGGAATGCTGACCGGCTGCCTGGGCGGGGAGTAATCGTCGCCAGAACTTCCGGCCGCCAGCGCGCGACAAGCTCGCTGAGCGGTTCTTGCCGGACGATCGCCGCCGCCTGCAAAGCCGCGCCGCGACCGGCATGTTCACGTCCACCACGCACCTGCACCGGCAAGCCGGTTGCATCCGCGATTGCCTGTTGCCAGGCAGGATGGGTGGAGCCGCCGCCAACGAGCGCGATCGAGTCGGCCGTGATTCCTGACGCCGCGAGATGATCGGTTCCATACGCCAGTCCAGCGGCGACGCCTTCGAGCGCAGCCCGGATGAGGAGTTCGGGTTTGAGATTATCGAGCGTCATTCCGTGCAGCGTTCCCGTTGCGTCCGGCAGGATCGGCGTTCGTTCTCCTCCTAAGTAGGGTTCCATCAGCAACCCATTTGCGCCGAGTGGCGCGTTCGCTGCGGCGTCGAGGGCCGCGCGACGGTCGAGACCGAACAGTTCGATGATGGCGTCGACCGTGCGCGTGCAGTTGATCAGGCAGACAAGCGGCATGAAGCGCCCGGTTGCGTCGGCGAATCCGCAGATCGCGCCGGACTGATCGTGGGTCTGGTGATCGGTGATCGCGAATGCGGTGCCGCTGGTGCCGAGACTGATCACATATTCGCCGGGAGTCGCGCCAACCCCGAGCGCGGCGGCCATGTTGTCGCCAGTGCCCGGTCCAACGGGAATGCCAGGAGGGCAGACCAAGCGCATGAGCGGCATGAGCGCTGAGGGTGCCAGCAGGTTCTTCAGGTCCGCGCACCTCGGGGAGACCGATCGACGCGGCTTTCGCATTCCCGATGGCGAGTTCGAGCAGATCGCGCCGGTATGCGCCGGTTGCAGGTGACCACCATCCCGTTCCCGAGCTATCGCCTCGGTCGCTGGTCAGCTTGCCGGTCAGCTTGAGATTCAGGAAATCGTGCGGGAGCCCGACCTGCGTGGCGCGCCGAATCGAATCAGGATCAGTGCGATTGATGTGGGCGAGCTTGGCGATCGTGATCGAGGAGACGAGGAGGACGCCGATTTCCTGAACGAAGTTCGCTTCAGCATTCAGTCGCTCGGCGTCGCCGGCGGCATCGTTGTTATTCCAGAGTGGCGCGGTACGCACCGGTTCACTCCGGTCATCGAGCAGCACGCACCCATGCTGCTGACCGCTGACGCTCAGTCCCTGGACATCCAGATCGCTGCTGACCGCGTCGCGTGTTGCTTGCTGCAGCGCGCTCCACCAATCATTCGGGTTCTGGGTGTCGGCTCCGCTATGGGCGGCGCGGCCCTCGGCGACGATTTCGCCCGTTTCGAGATCGACCGCGAGCACCTTGGTCGATTGCGTGCTTGAGTCGATTCCGAGCACCACCGGTCGGGTCATCCGGCCCTCCTCTACAATCTGGTTTACAACTGGCGAGTGCCTTCTCGTTCAGAAGTTTACCCAGTGCGCCGCTTTGAACGAATGACCTTGCACCTATGAGGAGCGTTCGATGATCTTTTCGCCGATCGATTTGACCTTTCACGTTCGTGATTACGCCTTTGGCGAACGCCTGATTCCGGAAAAGCTCGGCAAAGCGGGCACGCCGGACGGGATCGTTTCCGAAACGTGGGAGATCAGCGACTACCGGGACACCTCAGGCGTCGTCACCCGGGGCATGTTCAAAGGGAAAACGCTGCACGAGCTGATCGAGCAGTACCCGAACGAGATGGTCGGCGAAGGCTGGGAAGGACCGCACTTCCCGTTGCTGGCGAAGTTTCTCGACGCCTCCCACATGTTGCCGGTGCATCTGCATGCGAGCGATATGGTCGCCAAAGAGAAATATCACGAGCCAAACGGCAAAACGGAAGCCTGGCATATTCTCTGGGCCGCTGATGGCGCCACCATTCTGGCGGGTGTCAAGCCAGACATCTCCGAGCAGGATTTGATTGCCGCATTCAAGGCTCAGGATTTCGATTCGGTGATGTATCGGTATCCGATCGCCGCGGGCGACACCGTCTACGTTCCAGGTGGAGCGCTTCATTCGTTCGGTCCCGATGCCTTGATCTATGAGATCCAGCAAACTTCCGATCTCGGGCGAACGGTGATGCCGAACGACCTCTACGGCAATCTTCTGCCGGTTGAGGAGTGGGACGCTGACATCGCCGCTGTGCTCGATGAGCTTGAGAATGACTATTTGCCGATGCCGAATCCGGGTCTGGACCGGCAAAGCGGCGAGAGCACGCTGAAAGTTGGTTGCGCCTCTCCGCACTTCGCGCTGGAGCGCTGGGAGGTGCGCGATGTCATTCCGGTCAAGAGCCAGCCCGGTCACGCCTGGCTCGTTTCGAATGTCGGGAACCGCCCGGTGACGGTTCGCTGGGGACCGGGCGGCGGGATGGGACTTTCACGCGGCGCGTCGACGTTGCTGCCGGCGGCGATCGGCGATTGGTCGGCTGCGCCCTATTACGGCGACGGCTGTCTGGTCGTGAGCTACGTGCCCGATCTCGAATCGGAAATCATCGCGCCGCTGCGAGCCGCCGGGCATTCGGATGAGGCGATCGCCAAACTTGGCCAGGTTTTCTAGTGCTCTTTGTGGCGTTATGTTGGAGGAACAATGCGGCTTTTGCTCGATGAATCGCTGGCGACCCTACCGGTCACGGAAACCGTTCGCGCCGGGCTGGCGTCGCTCGACATCCCGGTTGAGATTCAGGCCGGCTTGAAAGCGGCTGATGTTGGCCCGGACGACGCGGCCCTGATCAACACGGGCGAATATGGCGCGTTGCAGGAGTCACACCAACTGCTGGCGAATCTGGCCGTGATCTTCGACAAAGAGGGACCGGTCGTGATGCGGACGCCGGTCCGTCCCGATGCGATCGAGCAAACTCCGATCCGGTTGATTGACGCCAGTTCAAGCGCGGAGCTGCTGGCGCGGGCAACGGTGAACAGCTTTTTCGGCATCATGCCGGAGGGATACCTGCATGACGACGCGCCTGATTCGCAGGCAATCGTCGTCGAAGGCGTCGATGGCGCTCACCCCGCCGGAAGCAGGGTTCAACGAGGATCTCACCCGGGCTTGGTTCATCCTCACGTCGGAAGCCTACGTTTCCCACCTGCTCGTCATCCCGATCGAGGCGAGCGAGCAAGATCGCTCTGTACTGGCCGGTGCAGCGGATGCGTTGAAAGCCGCAACCGTTGAACATCGACGTGACGTCCGGCCGCGCATCGTGCAATCCACCGATCTCGACCGGGATCGTCTGACCACCCTCTTCCAGGCGACTCGCTGGTCATTGGAATCCAATGATCGACGAGCGCTTCTCATGCTTCTGCAACTCGGCAACAAGAGCCGTCAGGCGGGTCCATATGTGTCGAAATTGCAGTTTGCGGGAGAGGAATGACCCTAACCCAACACTGGAATGCCCGGATATATCCGCAGATTCTGTCGTAGCCGACCTCGTGTCGGCTATGCTCGCCAGAACCCAAACTGGCGTGTGATCACCATGGCCGATACAAGACCCTCGTCCGACATGCGATCGCGTTCTGTGAGATGGCCGATACAAGACCTCTAGCGTAGTGGTGCAGGTTGAGGGGTTTCCGTTGGGGCGGCTTTGAGGCGAATGGAGAATTCAGCGCCTTCGCCGGGTTCGCTTTCGACCGTGATTGTGCCGCCCATCAGGGTGACGAGCTCCTTGGCGATGGCCAGACCGAGTCCCGCCCCGGCGCCTCCTGAGTGGGTGCGGGAGGGATCGGCGCGGTAAAAGCGATCGAAGATGTGCGGCAGATGGTCGGGAGAGATGCCTTCGCCGGTGTCGAATACCTGGAGCACGATCTCGCCGTCCGGCTCGCGTTCGGCGCTGACGAGAATGATGCCGCCCTCGGGCGTGTGGCGGATCGCATTGCGGATCAGGTTTTGCAGCACCTGAACGATGCGAGCGCGATCGCCCATCACTATCAATTGGACATCAGGCGTTTCGCAAATCATCGTGATCCCGGCTTCGCGGCGGGTCGGCTCTCGCAACGATTCGACCGCTTCGCGAGCCGCCGCTCCGGCGTCGAATGGCTGGTTGGCGATTTGGATTCCCTTGCTCTCGATCCGGGTGAGCTGGAAAAGATCGTCCACCAGTCGCTCCAGGCGGTCCGTTTCGCGAAGTGCGATGCGCGCATAAGTTTCGGTCTGGCCGGGATCGGCGAGCAGCGCTTCCAGGTGACCGCGCACGACCGCCACCGGGGTTCTCAGTTCATGCGACACGCTTGAGACGAGCGAGCGATTGGCGGCGAGCAGACTCTCCGCCTGTTCGCGGTGCGTGCGCTGCTCGTCGATGGCCAGCTCAAGTTGATCGGCCATCTGGTTGAATTCCTCTTCAAGACTGGCGATCTCATCCTCGCCGAGCACTTCCACACGGGCCGAGAGATCGCCGCTGGCGACTTTTCCTGCCGCTTGAGCGAGATTCGTGACCGGCTCGCTGATCGACTCGGCGCGGCGGAACCCGGTGATGATCGCGACGGGGATCGCCGGAATCGCCACGAAGATCGCCAGCAGCACGCCGATCTGTCCCATCGCCAGCAGCGCGGTGCTGAGCATATCGACGCCATGCGGCACCGCCGTGTTCGATTTCGTCACGACCACGGCTCGGGTGATCTCGCCATTCTGGTCACGAAGGGGGTAGGCGCCGGTGATCACCCCGGCGTCGGGTCGCACGACCGAGGTCTCCCGGAGCGTGGAGTCGCCGCGAAACGCGAGGCGCGTGACGAAATAGGAGTCGACGCCGATCTGGATCACATTGCGCCCGGTCAGATTGGGATCGCTGGAGGAGATGACGTTATTGTCACGATCGACGATCGAAACGGTGTCGAGATATTCAAAAGCACCCGGAAAGTCGAGGCGAAGCCGGAGCGCACCGCTGCTCCGGCTCGGCTCGATCAGACCGGCGCGAATCGACGAGAGCAGGCCGGCGAGGTCTTCATCGGAGATCACCTGCTCGCCTTCCGCTTCCTGCACGAGCTGAGCCACCTGGCGGGCGTCGCGGCCAGGTTCTTCAGCGGCGGGAGCCCCGATGATCGCGATCAGCACGATCGCGGCGGCGCCAAGAACCGAGATGAGCGCCACGCTCAAGAGCACGACCGAAATGTGGGATGAGGCGAGCCGCCACTTGAGCTGCTCATTGACCCGGCGGCGATACCACCAGTAGATCGGCAGGATCAGCAGATAGCGGGTCCAGCCGAGCATGCGCTTCCAGGTAGGAGGAGTTGCTGATGGAGTTGTAGGATCGGCGGCGCGATCGCCCATGACGGGATGCCTCAGCTGTCGCGCTGGAGTTTGTAACCGACACCCCACACCGTGCGAATCATGTCCGACTCGTCTCCGAGTTTTTTGCGAAGCCGCTGGACATGCGTGTCGACGGTGCGGTCGGTGACGAAGACATCATCACCCCAGACCCGTTCGAGCAGGTAGTCGCGGCTGAAGGCCCGCCCGGGATTCTGCACGAAGAGAATCAGCAGATCGAACTCTTTCGGCGTCAGCTCGATTTCATCATCGTGAAGGTATGCGGCGCGCTGATCGGCGTTGATGCGAATCGGGCCCGCGGTGAGATCGCCCACTTCCTCCGGCAATTCATCGATGCTCGCCTGGACGGAAACGGCCTCGCGGTTCAAATCCTGGCGGCGAAGAATCGAGCGGACTCTGGCCAGCAACTCGCGGTTGCGAAACGGCTTGGTGACATAGTCGTCAGCGCCGACCTCGAGACCGAGAATCATATCGGCCTCTTCCCCTTTGGCGGTGAGCATGATGATCGGAGTGATGTGATGCTCGCGAATCCTGCGGCAGACCACCAGACCATCCAGCTTGGGCAGCATCCAGTCGAGAATGATCAGATCGGGCTGAACGGCTTCGACCGCGTTGAGTCCCTGCTCACCATCAACTGCCTGAAACACTTCATGCCCCTCCTGGCGGAGAAGCAAGGTGACCAGGTCGTTCAGGTCAGGTTCATCTTCAACAACGAGAATTCGCGCCATGCACCTCTACCGCCTGCTGCCTGCTGCCGTGGAACGGTGTCCTGCAGGAGCATAGGCGGTTTGCGACGTTGGCGAAAGGGAGGTTACCGGAGCGACGGGCTCAGATCTTGGACCAAGCAGTACTTCGCCGACGCGGGCTGCGAATCCGGCCAGCACATTGGCGAGGTGGAGTCCGACGATCGCCACGAGCGGAGCGAGCGGAAGAAAGAGGAGTCGCAAGCCGGGAACGCTGATATCGAACTCGCCGAGCGTCACCTGAACTGAGCCAAGCTCGCCGGAAACCGATCCGGCGATGAGGGCAATGCAGATACCGGCGAACATAAGAATGGCGCCAGCCGAAACTGCGCCAAGGAGAGTAATGACGAGAAGATAGAGAATGCCGCTCCAGGTCCACCGGTCAGTCATGCGATTGCGGCACCAGGAGAATGCGTTATCGGGCCGGAAATCGTTGAGCGGGCTTCGAGGCAAGGCAACATTGAGAAGGCGATGGTTGATGCGAGATTGCGTTTTGAGCAGCCACCAGATGATGACCATGCCCGAAGCGAACGCCGGCACGATCAGCGCGAGCCCGACGATGCTGGCTGGGAAGGGAAGCTGAACCGAAATCGCGGCGATGCCGAGGAGAACGCCCACACCCAATACGATCAGTGCGCCATGAAGCAATCCCAGGGGTGCGACGACGAGAAGGAAAAGAAGATTGCGATACGTTTGTGCATCCGACAGAACGCAGAAGAACCCTTGCTGACGCTCTGCCATTCGTTGAGTGGCCGCCATATACCCCGTCTGTAGCATCGCGCCGCGTGGCTCAATCACCACTTTAAGCGTAGTCCAAACGTGTTACGTCTATTTCAGCACATTGTCACGGAAATGTTACGACATTTGGACAGTGCGCATCCCACTAACGGGGGGTGCCTATTTGACTGATTGCGCCGGACGAGCGGGTGCCAGGTGGTTCGTCAAGCGAATCGCCCATCAGCTCGACCCGAAACTGATAGCGGTCGCCCCGGATCAGGCTGCGCCGGAACTCAACCATCTGCGCTCCGATGAATCCTCTTCGCTCAACCAGAAATGCGGGTGATCCAGCCGGGATCGTGAGAAGGGTCGATTCAATGCGACGGGTGACGACTGCGTGCAACGTCTCCTCGGCGCGGGAAATGGTGATGCCGGCGCATTCGCGCAGCAGATCATAAAGCAGCTCGCCGCGTTCAAGGCGATCGAGCGGCACTCGCTCGCCGATCTCGCGTGGGAAGTAGACGTACTCGACCACGAACGGCTCGTCATCGATCAGGCGAAGCCGGCCAATTTCAAACAACAGACCATCGGGATCGCCGGTGAGCAGCATCGAAGCGGGCGCCTCGATCGTCGTGCGCGACCCGAGCATCCGGTTGCCTGGTTGGTGATCCTGCGCGGTGACCGAACGGATGAAGCTGTAGAGATTGTTCAACGGCTGCTCGATTTCCGCCGAGGCGACGAATGTGCCGATGCCGCGGCGGCGGATCAGCAAACCCCGGTGGGCGAGACTGGTCATCGCCTGGTTGACCGTCTGCCGGCTGACGCCAAGCTCCGCCGCCAGCTCGATTTCTTTGGGCAGCACCATCCCCGGTGCGAGCAATCCCGAGCGGATGTCTTCGAGAATCGCCGCCGCCACCTGCTCGTAGAGCGGCGAGCGATCGTCCTTCGCCAGGGCATCGCGGAGATGGTCGATCAGCGTCGAGGAAACGATTTCGCTGGAAGTTATCGTCAGAGCGTTCAGCCTCCTACGATTCCGAACAATCCTAGAACGAGAATCGTTAGCACAAGCGCACTGCAAAGCACCAGGATCCAGGCCCGCTGCATGATGAACACGATCGCGGTCACGAAGACACGCAGGGTCGGCGTCAGAATCAGCACGAGCAGCCCAAGCTGAATATAGGCGCTCGCCGTGAAATCTTGCAGTCCATCAATCATGCTCGACGGCGTGACTTTCGGCAGGGTTCCGGTTTTGCCCATGGCGGCGTCGATGCTGTTCGGCCCGTCGTTTTGAACCGCCCAGAGCGCAATGCCGAACAGCACGAGCGCACCGGAAATGATCACGCAAACCCGGAGCAGAAGACCGATCCAGTTCGCGAGCATTTGATCGAGCTTGTCATCGCGCACCACCACGGTCGGCGTTTCAATCGTCGCTTCACTCATATCACACCCATTCCCCGGAGCAGCATCTGAATGGCGACGCCAACCATCAGCACGATAAAGATGGTGCGGATCGTAGAGCTGCGGTATTTCACGAGTTTCCGCGCTCCAACGATGGAGCCAAGCAGCACGCCGATCGCGATCGGCGCGGCGACCAGCGGCAACACCTCCCCGCGCCAGAAGTAGATGCCCGCGCTGGCGGCGGCGGTGACGCCGATCATGAAGTTGCTGGTGGCGCTGGAAACCTTGATCGGCAGATGCATGGCGGTATCCATCGCCAACACCTTGAGCGCGCCCGAACCGATGCCGAGCAACCCCGACACGACCCCGGCCCCAAGCATCATCACGAATCCAACCGGAACCCGGATGACTGCGTAGGGAATGAGCGCGCCACCGTCTCCGCCTGGATAGAGACCGGGCAGCCCGAGCCGGACCGCCAGATCATCGCTGATCAGCCCATGCGCGACATCTTGCTTGCGCTTGCGCAGCATCGGCATCACCGAAAAGAGGAGGATGCCGCCGAACAGGAAAAAGAGAATCTGGGTGCCGATGTGCGGGGCGATCAACGCGCCGCAAATCGCGCCGATGCTCGTCGCCACCTGCAGCACCGTGGCGATGCGGACATTCGTCAGCCGGTCACGCGTCAGCGCCGCGCCCGCGCCGCTTGAGGTGGCGATCACGCAGACAATGCTCGCGCCGACGGCGAGCCGGATATCAAGCCCGAAACCCAGCGTCAGGAGCGGCACGATCAGCACGCCGCCGCCCAACCCGACCAACGATCCCAGCATCCCCGCCGCGAACGCCGCCGCGAGAAGACCGACCAACATCAAAGAGACATCGAGCATTCCATATCCAGACACACCACGCGAGAGCCAGGCAGCAGGCTCTTCAGGCTGCCAAGCTTCTCATGTCTGCTTCATGTATGCAAACGCGGACATGAAGATGATATCTGCAAGCGCTCAAGAGAGAGGAATCTGCTCGCCGGACATCGCGCCGGTCATGATCGCGACAGCGTCGGACATTTTGAAGTTGCGCGGCTCCACAATCGCCACGCGCCGACCGAGCCGCTGAATGTGCACGCGATCGGCGACATCGAACACCTGCGGCATGTTATGGCTGATCAAGATCACCGGCAAGCCACGATCGCGAACCTGGCGGATGAGATCAAGCACCATGTTCGACTCTTTGACGCCAAGCGCGGCGGTTGGTTCGTCCATGATCACGACGTGTCGGGCGAACGCCGCGCCGCGTGCAACGGCCACGCCCTGGCGTTGTCCTCCGGAAAGCGTTTCGACCGGCTGGCGCATCGAGTTGATCCCGATTCTGAGGTTCTTCATGTGCGCGCTGGCCTCGTGGCGCATTCTGCCTTTGTCGAGCATCCGGAAGAGCGAGCCCAGGGGGCCATGGCGGCGGATTTCGCGACCGAGGAAGAGATTCTCCGAAATGTCGAGCGCGGACGCGACGGCGAGATCCTGATAGACCGTTTCGATACCCTGTCGCCGGGCATCGACCGGACTGCGGAACCGGACCTGAACGCCATCCAGGTAGATTTCACCTTCGTCGGGGATAAGCGCGCCAGACAGCGCCTTGATCAGGGTTGATTTGCCGGCGCCGTTGTCGCCGATCACACCCAGGATCTCGCCGGGAAGGAGCTCGAAATCAACTCCGTTCAGCGCGGTGACGTGACCATAGCGTTTGACGAGCCCGCGTGCTTCGAGCACCGGCGTCGGGCGCACCTCAGGTTCCGCAGGCTCGGTCATTGCTGCCTCCCCCGCGAAAATTGGTCGACGGCGACCGCGAGAATAACGAGGATGCCGGTTATCAAAATCTGATAAATCGCGGATACACCGGTTAATTGCAAACCATTGCGAAACACGCCGATGATCAGCACGCCGATCAGCGTGCCGATGATCGTTCCCCTGCCGCCAAACAGGCTGGTGCCGCCAAGCACCACCGCAGTAATGCTGTTGAGATTGTCGGTTTGCCCCGCGTTCGGATCGCCAACCCCCGTTCGTGCAACTAACAGGAGCGCGGCGATACCATAGAACAACCCTGCCAGGCTGTAGACGATGATCAAAACCCGGTGCGTGTTGATGCCGCTCAGGCGCGACGCCTCGGGGTTGTTCCCAACCGCGTAAATATGGCGGCCCATTGCGGTCTGGCTCAGCATGAACCAGATCAACAGATACAACGCGAACATCAGCACCATGCCGTAGGTGATCGTCGTGTTATGCAATCGGAAGGTGTTGCCAAAGTAGAGCTGCCGGTCGGGAACCGCTGTGACCGTCTGTTCGTGCGAGTAAATGTGCGTCAAAGCAAAGGCAATATTGAGCGTGCCAAGCGTGACGATGAACGGCGGCAGGCGAAACTTCGTAATCAAGAGACCATTTGCGAGACCGAAACCAAGGCAAACGAGCATGCCGATCAGGATCGCAACGACAGGATCGACCCCTTCGTAGACCGCCTGCCGGGTCATGACGATCCCGCCCAGCGCCATGATCGCACCGCAGGAGAGATCGATTCCGGCGGTGAGAATCACCAGGGTTTGGCCGATCGCGAGCACGCCGACCACCATCGATTGCTGCACCACGAGCGAAAGATTCGTTCCGGTGAGGAACCGATCGGTTTTGTAGGTGAAATAGGCGCAGGCGAGCAAGAGCGCCAGGAATGGGCCAATACTCGAAAGCGGTACGGACGAGACGACCGTTCGAAACCGGCTTTCCGTGGCTGTTCCCGGCTGATCCATTGGCGATGCGATGCCCATCTGGACATTTCCCCAGGATGGTGAGGGAGCTGGGTCTGATGTTCAGACCCAGCTCCCGTCGATGATTGCCGAAGGGTTATCCCCAGCAGTTATCGAGACCGAAGGTGGTGTCCTGTGAGTCGACACCCGTTTGTGGCTTGTCGGTGATGAGGGTCACGCCGGTGTCGGTGTAGCCGCTCGGCTTCGCTCCGCCCTTCGCGAAAGCGACGACTGCCTCGACGCCGAGTTGCGCCATTTTGAGCGGGTATTGCTGAGAGGTCGCGGCGATTTCGCCATCCTTCACCGCCTGAACGCCGGTGCAGCCACCGTCGACCGTGACAATCGTCACGTCTTTCTCACGTCCGGCGTCCTTGATGGCGGTATAGGCTCCGCGAGCTGCCGGCTCATTGATGGAGTAGACGAGGGTGATGTCAGGGTTCTGCTGCAAGCAGTTTTCCATGGCCGTTTGGCCCTTGGCCTGATCGCCGCCGGAATCCTGGCTGCAAACGACCCGGGAATCAGGCGTGTAATCGGACGTATCCGCCTGTGGGGCCGGGGTAGCGCCCGGGCCAGCCGCCAATCCCGCGAGGAAGCCGTTGTGGCGAAGGACGCCGACCGAGATGCCCGGTCCGGTGTCGAGCGTCGCGATCACGGCTGATGCCGCCGCATCGCCCAGCGCGGCTTTCGCGTACTGCCCGATGAGGAATCCGGCTTTGAAGTTGTCCGTCGCGAAGAGCGCGTCGGTCGCGTCTTGCGGTTGCGTGGGCGTGTCAAGCGCAATCACGAGCACGCCCGCGTCGCGCGCTTTCTGAATGGACGGAACGATGGCCTTGGAGTCGGCGGGAACGATCAAAATCCCCTTCGCCCCCGCAGTCACCATATTTTCAATCGCCGTTACCTGACTGGCGTTGTCGGTGTCGAATTGACCGGACGCCGTCATCAGCTTGACGCCGGCCGCATCTGCCGCTGCCTGCGCGCCTTCTTTCATTTTGACGAAGAAGGGGTTGGATTCGGTTTTGGTGATTAAACCGACGATGATCTCATCTTGTGCCGAGGCCGGTTGCGACAACAGAGCCAGAGATGGCGTGATGACTAACGCCAACAGCAAAGCGACTGCCAGTAGTCGAGATGAACCTGCGTGCCGATGGTCCCGATAAGGAGCGACGCGAATGCGCATGGAATCTCCCATCTCGTTCGGACGCCGTTCTCGCAAGATACGAGAACGTCCACGTTATGTTGTGTGGAGAGAATGTAGAGGGTTGAGTGCCTGGCCGTCAACGAATTGTGTCTGAGGAAGGTCGAGGAGGCTGCAAAGGATGGGGAAGGCGCTCACCATTTCCGGGTTGATGAGCGTTGCGAAGTTCATCCGACCGTCCGCCAGCAGCATCGGCAGAAAACCTGATGATTGTTGACTTCAGGCAACATGCGATGCCGAGAAGATGTCAACGATCATCAACCCGGCTACAGCGAAGTCCAGGGACTGACCTTGGTGGGAAACATCTCTGGTATATCGAGGCGTTTCCAGGCTCAGTCTCGTAGAGACTTCGTCTTGTCAGGACTGAACTTCAGTCCTGGGCGGTTGGGTCGACGCTCATGCCTTGCTACGAATCGACGGTTCCGCCGACGAGACTCCAGCGTCCCGAGCGCTTGAGGGCGATATCGAGCCCGAGCTCTTCGAGCTGCTGTTCGAGTTCCGCTTTCGAGCGGCGTGTGCCGGGGAAATCTTCGTCCGACGCCACGTTGAGGAGCAGGCGGGCGGTCACCATCGCCGCCATTTGCAGTCCGCGCAGGGTGGCTTTGTCGAGGGTGTCGGCTTCGGTATGGCCCCAGCCGCGCCCGACGCCCTTGCTTGAATCGTCCGGGCTATTGAGTGTGGCGCTGGGGATGCCTCGTATGGCGTATGGATAGTGATCGGAGTGCGAATTGAGCTCGTCGGTAACCGGCATCGCGTAGTTCGTGGACTTCGCGAACGCTTCGAAGTAGGGGACCAATTCTGGTCGCCCTGAAATACCGAGCGATTCTGATCCGCCTTTGCCTCGACCGGCGCCATCGAGATTCAACATGAATCGAATCTTCGACGCTTCGTCTTCATGCTCCGCCATGTAGCCCCAGGAGCCGAAAAGCCCGACTTCCTCGCCGCAAAAGCAGATGAAGCGAATGGTGCGCCCGATCGCTTCTTTCGGCAGCGCCGCCAGCACACGCGCCGCTTCGAGAGTGACGATGGTGCCGGCGCCATCATCGAGCGCGGCCTGCGAGATGTCGTGGCCGTCGTAGTGACCGCCGGTGAGCACCAGTTCGTCCGGCCAGCGCGAGCCGGTGATGTCGCCGACGACGTTGTATGAGGTGTTCTCATGGAAGCTGCCGGTCGAGGTGATTTTGAGCCGGGCCGAGTCGCCCTTTTTCGCCAATCGGAGAATCGTCTGGCCATGCTCCCAGGAGGTGCCGATGGCGATGATCGGGGCCGGTTTGCCGCCCGGCGCGCCGACGCTGCCGGTGATGTGCAGCAATCCGGGATTCTGGTTGACGAAGATGAAGGCGGCCGCGCCCGCATCGACCGCAAAGCGGAGCTTGTCGGTGCGGTGACTCAGCGTTTTCGAGCGCGTTCCTGCCGAGTTCGTTTCCGCAGCGCAAACGACAATCTTGCCTTTGACGGCGTCGCCGAGACGCGCGAAATCTTCTTCCTCGCCATTGCCGACATCGATCATCTCGGCTTCAAGCTCACCAGCAGGGCAGTAGGGAAGCGCGACGCAGGAGAACTCCTTTTTCACTGGCGAGGTCATCCAGAGATGGGTTTCGCCACGCTCCCACGCCCCGAACTCGATCGGCTCAAGATGGACATTCGTCAGTCCGTAGCTCTCCAGTTTCGCCTTGAGAAACTCGCCCGCTTTGTGCTCGCTCTCACTGCCCGCCCAGCGATTGCCGATATCGTCGCAAAGCTCAACGAGATTCTGGTACGGCTCATCGCTCGTCCAGATATCGCCAATCAGCTGATGCTCGTACCCGCGCGTTGCCTCTGTCACGCTCTGCCCTCCTTCAGGTCTATTGTTCGGCTATCGAAGAAAAGCCTATCAGTGAATGGGGAATGTGTCGCGGAAGCGCAAACGGCCACCCGGTTCGATCGAACCGGGTCGCCAATTGCGCAGAGGATTTGAATTCACGGGGCAAAGGGAGAATGCGCGAACGCGATCCTAAGCAGTAGTGGAGATCTGGGCTGAATAACATGCAGGCCATTCTGCCGTCGTCATGCTATTTGCCGACCTCGATCAGCCGGAGTCGTGTCGAGCGTCGATACGGTTATGGACGTATTTGATGACCCATCGATCACGTTCAGTCGGAGCTAGAAGGTCCATTCGCCGTTCTCCCAGCCAGTGGGCGGGATATAGCGTTGGATCAAGTGTTGGAGTCTCGGTTGGTGATGGCTCAGAGATTGAGGTTTCGGCCGGGGGAATGGCGATCTTGTCCTGGCGTTGGGAGCCGGTTACCTGATCAGATTCGTCACCTGTCGACTGGGTCGCTCCATTCAATGGAATCGTCAGGGTGAATATCAGCAATACAACAAGACCACAAGTCAGCAGTGTCGATTTCACGTGGCAACGCGCCATGCCCACCACACATCCCACAAATTAGCACTCTAGATGACAAAGCGAACGCGCAAACCATCGACGGCGCTATGCAGGAACGAACGCAATTCCAGTTGATGATGCTTCCGCTCAAGAAGAGGCATGGATTCAACGCACCGACCCAACGACAACACAGACTTATGCGAGGCGTGAAATACGCACCGTCTGTTTACGTCAAGTTCCTTAGTCCTACATAAATCATGACTACTGTGAATGCAACCTTGTCACCATCGAGTTTCTCGACCGCCGGATCGCACGCCTTCCGAGCAGAAAAATCACGCGGAGAGCAGCGTGGTCATGTCAGGTCGAGCATCGGTCGCCGTCGAAATGAATTTGGCGTGCCACAACAATCGATCAGATACAGCAAAACGACAGCGGTCACCCGAAATCCGGGCGACCGCTGTTCGCTTCGTCTTAATCGACGTGTTTGTTATTCGACTGGAGTTGCAACCAGCTTGGAAACCTCGTCGCGGAGCTCGGCGAAGAGGAGGGTGGAGAGGTAGCGCTCGCCGGTATCCGGCAGCACGACGACGATCGTCTTACCGGCGTTCTCGGGCCGCTGGGCGACGCGGCGGGCGGCAGCGGCAGCGGCTCCGCAGGAGATGCCGACGAGCAGACCCTCGGTCCGGATCAGCTCGCGGGCAGTGGCGATGGCGTCATCGCTGGTGACCGTCACGACTTCATCAATATTGTCGCGATCGAGCACTTCCGGAACGAAGTTGGCGCCAAGACCCTGAATCTTGTGCGAGCCGGCTCGTCCTTCTGAGATCAACGGCGACTCGACCGGCTCGACCGCGATCACTTTGACGCTCGGCTTGAGTTGTTTCAGCACCTGACCTGCGCCGGTGATGGTGCCGCCGGTGCCAACGCCGCCAACCAGGATATCGATCGCGCCGTCTGTGTCCTCCCAGAGTTCAACCGCGGTCGTCCGGCGATGCACTTCCGGATTTGAAGGATTGTTGAACTGCTGCGGAATCCAGGAGTCAGGAATTTCCGACGAGAGTTTTTCGGCCACCGCAACCGCGCCCGCCATGCCATTGGCGGCAGGCGTCAGTACGAGCTCCGCGCCGTAGGCCCGGAGCAGAATTCGGCGCTCCTGTGACATCGATTCCGGCATCGTCAGGATCAAGCGGTATCCCTTGGCGGCGGCCACCCAGGCGAGGGCGATGCCAGTATTGCCGCTGGTTGGCTCAATCAATGTGGTTTTGCCAGGAGTAATGATGCCGGCGGCTTCGGCGTCTTCAACCATCGCCACACCGATGCGGTCCTTAACTGAAAATCCAGGGTTGAACGCTTCGAGCTTGCCGATCAACGTGCCAGGCGTGTCTTTCGCGAATCGAGCGAGCCGAACCAGCGGTGTGTTGCCGACCAGATCCGTCGCATCATCGGCGATGGCCGGGCGCTTGATCCGAACGAGCGAGTCAGGGGTAACAGTCATGTGGAGTCCTCCAGGAAAGCCGGGTGGGCAGATGGCACAATTCTCCCACGCATCCTAGCAATTCCTGAGATGTCTATCAAGTTTCTCTGTTGCGTGATATGCCCACTGCCAGCACAACCCGAAAATCCAGCTTCAGTAGACGTGCTAGGTCAATGGCAATGCCCGATAGACCACAACTGAGGCCGAACAGCGGCAAACGGCTCGCTTCGATCAGGACATAATCGCTCGGCTCAAGGCTCGGAAGTGCGGCTACCAGTCGAAGATGAACGCATCACTCCGGAGTTTCATGAATGCGCACCAGGACGACCAGAAATCGTCAAAGCCGTAGCCATGCGCTATTCAGAGCCTTCGTGTGGCAATCTCCCGATCTCATGCTGGTAGTCGGATTCGCTGCCGATCCAGACGGCTCCATCGGCGTAGTGCTCTTTTTTCCAGATCGGCACGATCTCTTTCAGCCGTTCGATCGCGTACCGGCAGGCGTCGAAGGCGGCGTCGCGGTGCGGTGATGAGATGCTGATGACGACGCTCGCTTCGCCGACTGGCAGCAATCCGGTGCGGTGGACGATCGCCACCCGCTCCAATCCCCATTTTTCGCGAATCTCGTCCGCCACCCGTTCCATCATCTTTCTCAGCGGCAGGGGCGTAGGCTTCGTAATCGAGCGCGCTCACCGGGCGCCCTCGGCCGTTATCGCGCACGACGCCGGTGAAGGTGACGATTGCGCCCGCGCCGGGGTCCTCGACTGCCTGCTCGGTTTCACGTGGATCGAGGGGATCGCTGGTGATGCGGAACAATCGTCCTTCGTCCGCGCCGCCGCTCACCGGGGGAATGAAGACGACCTCATCGCCATCGCCAAGGCGGTAATCGGCTTTGACGTATTCCTGATTCGCCATCATCATCACCGAAGGTTTCAGCGGTCCGAGGCGGGGATATGCCGAAGCAAGCTCGTCGTAGAGCGAGCCGATCGTGGCGCCGGCAGCAACTTCTCGAACTTCGCTCGATTGCCCGATGGTTTCCCGAATCAGGGCGAAATGGCGGAGCGTGACCCGCATTCCGGTTATCCTCTCTTCATAACAGATATCGCTCTTCGCGCTGATCGGCCTGCTCATTCGGGCCTCGTGCGAGTATACGCCCGGACTAATGTGGATCCGTGGCAAGGGGATGAAGGTTGATGGCCTCGCTGGCAGACGCGCTTGCCGCGGTCGATGCGTCACGAGATGAAATTGTCGAGCTTGTGCAGGCGCTCGTAAGGATTCCGACCGTCAATACCGGCTACATGCCGACAGGGGACGAAACGCCTGCCGCCGAATATCTCAAAGAACGATTCGCCGCTGAAGGCATCACATCCGAGGTCGTTGAGTCGGCGCCCGGCAGGGGCAATGTCGTAGCTCGGATTCCTGGCTCAGGTTTAGCGCCTTCGCTGATGCTGATGGGACATCTCGATGTCGTTCCAGTTGAAGACGTCGCGCAGTGGACCTACCCGCCCTTTGGTGGGGAGATTCATGACGGCCGCATCTACGGGCGCGGATCGAGCGATATGAAATCGATTGTCGCCGCCGAAGTGATGGCGGCGATCATCCTCAAACGTCTCGGGGTTCCATTTGCCGGCGATCTGGTCGTGGCGGCCGCCGCCGATGAAGAATCGGGAGGAGCCTATGGATACGCCTGGCTCGCGCAGCATCGCCCCGATCTCCTGAAATCGGATGTCGCCGTGAATGAAGGGGGCGGCACGCCGCTGCTTCGCGACGGCAAGATCACCTTTCCGATTAACACCGGCGAAAAGGGACGGCTGGAGATTCAGATCACGGTCAAGGGACGCGGCTATCATGCCTCCGCTCCCTGGATGGCCGACAACGCGATCTACAAAGCGCAGCCAGTGCTCAATGCGATCGCGGCGTACAAGCCGGAAGTGTCGGTTGACGCCGATCTCTTCAAGCACCTCGATACCGCGCTCGGCATCTCCGACGATCCAACCAACGAGAACATCGATTCAATTATCGAAAAGCTGTTCACCACGTCGCCTTCGTCTGCATCCTGGCTGCGCTCGGCGTCGCGGATGACGATCGTCGCCTCAATGATCAAGGCTGGCGTGAAGAGCAATAGCGTCGCCGAATCGTGCCTGATCACCTGCGATGTGCGCACGCTCCCCTGGCAGGACGAGTCATACGTCGCCCGGCAGCTTGATACGATCTTGACGGGCCTCGAAGGCGTTACCTATCAGATCATCACGACCGCAATTCCGAGTGCATCGCCGTATGACGATCCGTTCATCGAAAAGATGCAGGAAGCCGCCTCGGATGCGCTGGGGCAACGTGATCTGGCATTCTTTCCCGGCCTGACGACCGGGTTCACCGATTCGCGGTTGGTGCGCCCGCTTGGGATCAAGGCGTATGGCTTTGCGCCCTCGCACCCTGATTCGGATCCCAGTCTCGATGGCGCGCACAATATAAATGAAAGCGCCAGCGTGCTCGATGTGATGACAACGACCCGATTTATGATTGCGCTCGCCTATCGAGTGACAGTCGGAGGAAACGTATGATCGCCGCTAAACGCGATGCTCCGTCCATGAATCTCCCTGCTGGGTATCACTCCCGCCCGGCGACACCGGATGATGTGGCGGTGGTGGTGGAGCTGCTCAACGCGGCGGAGATCGCCGAGTGGGGATCACCCGATTACACCGACGAAGAGCTTGCTTCTGATTGGGAGCAATACGACGGCGATCCGGGTAAGGCGATCACCCTCGTCGTGGCCCCTGATGGAACGCTGGCCGGCTACATTGCCTTTACTGATAACGGCGACGGCGCGTTCGAAGGGGATGGCTATAGCCATCCCGGTCACGTCGGCAAGGGGATCGGCACCTGGTTGATTCAGGAGAGTGAGCGCAAAGCCGCCGAGATTTTGCCAGGGCTCCCTTCAACTCAGCATTCAACCATTCGCAGCTTCACGGCTGGATCAAATCCCCGGGCAACGAACCTGCTCGCGCATGAAGGATATGAGCCGATCCGGCATTTCTGGCGGATGCGTCTCGATCTCGATGCGCCGCCCGCTGCGCCGGTCTGGCCGGAGGGACTGGAGGTTCGCGATTGCCGGCCCGGGGTCGACGAACGCGCGATCTACGAAGCCGCCGAGGAGGCGTTCGCCGAGCATTTCCAGTTCGTGCCTCGCCCGAATTTCGAAGACTGGGAAAAAGAGCGGAAGCGCAATGGGTTCGATCCGACGCTCTGGGCGGTCGTCTGGGACGGTGATCAGATCGCCGCCGTAGGCCTGGCCCGGATGACGAGCGAAGGGACAGGCTGGATTTCGGTGCTCGGCGTGCGGAAGCCCTGGCGCGGACGCCGGCTCGGCCGCGCGGTACTGCAGCATCTTTTCCAGCGCTTCTATGAGCGAAGCGTGCCTTCGGTCGCGCTTGGCGTCGACGCGGCGAATTCGACCGGGGCAACGCGGCTTTACGAATCGGCCGGCATGAGCGTCATTCGCAATTACGTGCTCTTCGAAAAGGTCCTGCAAGAGGGGAAGTAAGACGAGTCCATCGAACGGGAGCGGCCACACTCAGGTGGCCGCTCCCGTTTCGTTTGCCCGCCAGTCGGCGAGTTGCTCGAACATCGAAACATTGACAGCGTACAGTTCGCGAAAAAGAGACTGAAGTTCTTGATACCGGTCGTGCGCGCGGGAGTCCGGTTCGACTGGAGCATCGTATCGTGCCCACGCGCGGGCGCGATCAGCGGCGGAGATGCCGCTTGCTGGAGCGGCGAGAATGGCCGCGCCATAGGCAGATTGCTCGTCAATCGCGAGCGGATAGAGCGGCAATCCGAAGAGATCGGCGATGATCTGTCGCCAGAGGCGGCTGCGCGATCCTCCCCCGGCAAGCACGATGCGGTCGGGTTTGGCGCCCATATCGCGAACGACGTAGAAGGCGTCGTAAAGTGCCATCGCGACGCCTTCCATGACGGCCCGGGTGAGGTGCGTTCGCTGATGCTCCGGGCCAAGCCCGGTAAACAGACCTCGCGCGTTCGCATTCATATGCGGCGTCCGCTCTCCGGTGAGATAGGGGAGAAAGAGCAGGCCGTTCGAGCCGATCGGAATGCTGGCGGCGGCGTTGATATCGTCGAAACCCGCATCAGGCGAAATCTGAAAAAGCTCTTCACGTAACCAGCGCAACGCCAAACCGGCGGACATCGTTGCACCCATCAAATTCCAGCCTCCCGCATCGCCTCCCGGCTCGAATGCGGAGCAGAAGGTGTGGATGCGGCCCCGGCGGTCGACTTCGGGCGTCGCGATCGGAGCGAGCGCCTGAGCGCCGGTCGAGAGGGTCAGCAACAGCGACGAAGCATCGACAACCCCGGCGCCAACTGCGGCAGCAGCAGCGTCACCCGCTCCCCCAACCACGGCGATTCCAGGAGGAAGCCCGAGAGCTTTTGCGGCATCCGCCGTAAGCTCACCGGTTATCTCCGTTGAAGGAACGACAGTTGGAAGGTGATCTCGCGAAACGCCTGCAGCCTTGAGCAACTCCGGCGACCAATCACGCGTTCGCGCATCGAGCAGAAGCGTTGATGCGGCGTCGCTTGGGTCGGTGAAGAAACTACCGGTCAGACGGTATCGCAGATAGTCCTTGGGAAGCAGCACCTGGGCCGTTCGATTCCAGAGGTCCGGGCGATGGATTTGGATCCAGTGAATCGTTGCCGCCTGGAACCCGGCGGCGAGTGGGCTGCCGGCGATTGCCAGCACCTGTTCCCGGCCAATGTCATTGGTCAGCTCGCGAACTGAGGATGCTGAGCGCGTATCGGACCAGATAATGGCGGGAGCCACCGGCTCGCCCGACACCCCGATGAGCACGGTTCCGTGCATTTGACCCGAAAGCCCGATCGATTCGATCGAGACATCAGTGGCAGTACGCTCCAACGCCGTTGTGACGGCGGCGATGGTCGCCTGCCACCATGCTTCAGGATCCTGCTCGGCGGCTCCCGGCTCCGGGTGATGCACGGGATAGCTCGTGGCAGAGGCGCTGATGACGACGCCCGAACCCGCGTCAACGACGACCACTTTCACCGAACTGGTGCCGAGATCGATGCCGAGCAAGGCGGGGCTCATGACTCCGATCTCTCTTGTACGGAAAGTTCGTAAAGCGAGTGGCTGATTTCGGCGGTCGCCGGATAGAGTTTCTTGAAGACATTGTTGAACAACCGGTCGTAGAACGCGACGTTGTCCGGGTCAGGCGAGATCGTCATTGCATCGCATCGCGTCTGGTTCAAGGCGTCGGCGACATCGATGTAGACGCCCGCGCCAATACCGGCCAGCATGGCGGCTCCGAGCGATGTGGCTTCACGAACCTTGAGCGAGCGAAACGTCGTATTCATCACCGACGCTTTGATCCGGAGCAGGAGATCGTTGCGAGAACCGCCGCCGATCGCCGTAATGTCCGGAAATGTGTCCAACCCCACGTAGGGAAGGAGTGTTTCATATCCCGCCCGCGCTTCGAAAGCGATTCCTTCCAGCACGGCCCGAGCAATGGCCCCGCGACCGAGACTTGCCGAGAGACCAACCAGCGCTCCTCGCGAACGGGAGTCGTTGTTCGGCGGATCGCCGAGCAAAAGATGCGGGAGATACATTGCGCCGAGACTTCCCGCCGGTGTCGATGAAGCTTCGTCGATCAGCGTCGCCAGTGGGACATCTCTGCCAACCAGGTCGCGCAGCCACTCAACGCTGCCACCGGACGAATGCACCCCGCCAAAAACGTAATACGCGCCCGGAACGACATGCGCGCCCTGTGTAAATCCCATCTGACCCAGCAGTGGATCGGTCAATGGCAAACCGGTACAGACAAACAGGCATTCGGCGGTTCCGAGCGAATCGAGCATCCGCCCTTTGATTGTGACTCCAGCCGCGAACGCACCGCAGACGTGATCCTGCCCGCCGGTTGCTACGGCAATCCCTTCGGGCAATCCGGTCAGACTTGCTGCGGAGCGCGTGATCGATCCGATCCTGGTTCCGGCCTGAATCGCGGGCGGGAAGAGATGATCGTCAATTCCGGCGTCGCGGATCAGATCATCGGCCCAACGCAAGTGATGGAGATCGAACCCCATCGTGCGCGAGGCGAGCGAGTAATCGGTCGCCGGAACCCCGCACAGCAGAAACGCCACATAGTCGGAAACGTGCAGCCAGCGAGCGGCTCGTTGATAGGCATCTGGTTCATGTTGCTTGAGCCAGAGCAGCTTGTTCAGTGTGAAGATCGGCTGCATCGCCAGACCGGTGACTGCGGCGATCCGCGCTTCTCCGACCGTCTTGCCGATCCATTCCATTTGCGGAAGGGTGCGGCTGTCGTACCAGGCGATGATGTCGCAAAGCGGCTCGCCGTGCGCATCAACGAGCACGCCGGATTCGCCCATGCTGGCGATCGCGATTCCCTCGATAATGCCGAGTTCCCTGACCGACCCTGTAATGGATCGCAGCACGGAGAGGGCCTGGTGCCAGAGTTCGTCCGGTCGATAAAACGCCCAACCTGGGCGAGGGGAGTGAACAATGGTGGGAACGACGGCGGAAGCGACAGCGGTTCCATCGACGGTATACGCAACCGCTTTGACGTTCGTCGTGCCCATGTCGAGGCCGATCAGCAACGGGTTTGAGGAACCATTCGCATTCATATGCACTGACCCATCGCCCCTGACTGCCATCAAACTTGACTGGCCCTGCCAAACGAAGACGTCACCAGAACGACTCGGAGACACAAAGGCAAAATACTTCCTGGAAGTCTGTTTGTTCTAATCCTGAGAACGTGACCCAACGAATGGCGGATATCTTTGCCTCGGAATTGAAGCCGATCATTCATCACCGCGAGTCGGGTTTTACCGACACCCCCCGGTCCGGTGAGCGTGATCAGGCGCACGTCTTCCCGCCGAAGCAAGTTGGCGATGGCCATGACCTCGTGCTTACGACCGACGAAAGAGCTCAGCAGGGTGGGGAGAGCGATGTCGAATTGGCCACGAGCCTGCCGACCGCGGTGGGGTTGTGGACGGATGCGATCGTTATACGTTGGATTGGCCAAGGGTAGCTCCTGAAATGGGGCCGACTCCGTCGCTTGCCTCGATCCGGGATTCGGATCACCGGACGTCGAACGAAATCGATAGGATATTTCTTGAGTAGCATTCTCGAATTATTGTATGTCCTCTGTATTCCTGATCGTTGATCGGTTGGATCGATGACGCGACTGAAAACCTGGAGATGCGCTGTTTTCAACAACCTGCGTTCATGGCTTCAATGCGAGAACAACCGATGTCGATCATTCTCGCGTGATCTTTGATAGGCTTCCCCTGACAATCGTCATGTCCATTTGACACCTGGAGGTTGACACCTGGAGGGCTGTGACTCAACCTGTTTGATGTAACTCCTCGCACATGTATGCGCTTGTTCTGCTTCGATAGGGATAGTCGCACGTCAGATCGCAAATGCCTCTGTTTTCCTGGTGCTGTTCGAGATGATGTCAGAAAAAAATTCGCCTGAAGCTACCATCCGGGCATCGCTGCTTGGACCGGTTGAGATCACCGTTCAGGGACGGGTGTTGCCGGTGCTTGATTGGCCGCGCCGGGCTGCCCGGTCGCTGCTGTTCATGCTGCTCGGCTCGCCCGGTCACCGGATTGCCCGCGATTTCGCCCTTGAAACGCTCTGGCCCGATCAGCAACTCGACGCTGCTGCCAACTCGCTCTACAAGTCGATCCATCTCCTCCGGCGAACGCTCGAACCCGATCTCCAGACCGGTAGGGGATCGTCGTTCGTGGTGCTGACCCCCGATCTGATCGGGCTCAATCCGGAGATTCAGATTTCGGTCGACGCCGACATCTTCGAACGCGGACTGCTGACGCGCTCGAACAGTCCGGAGGCGCGCCGGAACACGTTGCGCTCATCGATTGCGCTCTACCGGGGCGACTTCCTGGCGGACGAGCCCTATCTCGACTGGCCGGTTCCCCGGCGTGAGGCGCTTCGCGCGCTCTGGCAGCGATCCGTCATCGAGCTGGCGGGACTCGACCGCGATACCGGCGAGCCGTTGGCGACGCTCTCGTCGCTTGAAGCGCTCTTGCTCACCGAACCAACACTCGAATCCGCCCACCAGGCCATCATTCGCGCCTTCATCGCCGCCGGCGACCGGGATGCCGCTCAAAATGCCTACGATCGCTGCGAACGCATGCTTGGTGAGGAGCTTGACGCCATACCAAGCGCCGAAACGCGCGATCTGCTGACGCTGGCGTCGCCGCCGCGAATCGCGGGGCGAGCCAGAAAGCTACCGGTCGCCCCCCTGCCGTTGATTGGCCGGGTCAAGGAAACCGAGCGCTTGCTCGATCTGCTGCAGGGACAGGACGCCCGGCTGGTGACCCTGACCGGTCCGGGCGGCATCGGCAAAACACGACTGGCGACCGAGATCGCCTGGACGATCGCCGACGATTTCCCCGGCGGCGCGTTTTTCGTGTCGCTCGCGCCGCTGAGTGAGCCGTCGTTGGCGCCGAACGCGGTGGCCGAAGCAATCGGGTTGCAGGCGGGAAATCGTGAAAGCTCGGCGGAGTGGATTGCCGAGGTGTTGATCGGCAAGAGGCTACTGCTGATCATCGACAACGCGGAGCACCTGATCGAGGCCGTGGCCGATCTCGTCAGCACCATTCTCTCGACGGCGGCTGAACCGCGCATACTCGTCACCAGTCGGGAGCGGCTCCGCGTCCGGGGTGAATACGAAGTCGCCCTGGAACCGCTCTACGTTGCCGATCCGACGCGTTCTCCTGGCGCGATTGCCCGCTCGGACGCCGTCGCCCTGTTCACGCAGGTCTTACGCACCCATCGCGCCGATTTTGCGGTGACGCCTGAAAACGCCTCGGCGATCGCTCGGGTGTGCGCGCGGCTGGAGGGGATTCCACTCTCGCTCGAGCTGGCGGCGGCGCGAGCGCGGCACGCCCGGCCGGAAGCGCTGCTGACGGCGCTCTCCCGGCCGCTGGATGCCCTCACCGGAGGATCGCGCGATCTGCCGGACAGGCAACGCTCGCTCCGCGATGCCATTGCCTGGAGTTACAACCTTCTTTCCGCCGAGGAGCGGGAGCTGTTCCGGGCGCTATCGGTGTTTGCCGGCGGCGCGGTGGAGGGAGCTGTTGAGGCGGTCTTGCCCGAAGGCGGGGCATTGCTCGATTCGCTGACCGACAAAAGTCTGATCTCCTGGATCGATACGCTTGTCGAGCCGCGTGTCACGATGCTTGAAACGATCCGGGCGTTCGCCGAGGAACAGGCGCGCGCCGCCGGCGAATGGGAGCAGCTTCATGCCAGACACGCGGCCTGGGTAGTCGCGCTCGCGCAAGACGCTGGTCGAGCCTATACCGGTCGCGATCAGGTGCAGTGGAGCGAGCGTCTCGATCTTGAACTCGCCAATATCCGCGCGGCGATCGATTGGTGCTTTGCGATTGGTGACGGCGCCACCGCTCAGGAGATCATCGGCGCGCTGTTGCTCTACATGGATTTCCGTGGTCATGCGCGAGAGGGGTTGAGCTGGGCGAGACAGGCGCTCGATCTTCCGGGAGGCAGCGAGCAGTCGCGCATCAACACCTTGCGGGTGGCGGGACGGCTTTCGGTTCGGGTCGGCGACTTCGTCACATCGCAGGCGTATTTCCAGCAATCGGAAGCGGCCGCAGAGCAACTTGGCGACAAAGTAATGATCGCGGCGGTCCTGAACGATCTTGCCAGCGGTCCCTGGTACCGGGGATCGTGGACCGATTCCGAATCGAAATATCTCCGGGCACTGGCGCTGAGCGAGGAGCTGGGCGACCGGTATGCCATCGCCACCAGCCTGCAAGGACTGGCGGTGATCGACGCGTTGAAAGGCGACTATGTATTGTCGCTACAACGCATTGAACAGGCCATCGACATCAGCCGCGAAATCGGCAATCCGACCCAACTGCTGAGCGCGCTGGTCGGCAAGCTGGTAAAGATGATCGTCGATGCCAAATATGCCGAATCCGAACCGGTACTGGCCGAAGCGTTGCCGCTGGCGATTGAATTGCAAGACCCCTGGGCCGAGGCGAGCACCCGGCATGGGTACGCGGTGGTCGCCCGTGAGCGTGGCGATGGCGAAGAAGCGCGGGCTCAATTGCGGCGCGTCATTGAGCTCGACCGCCAAATGGGGCATCGCCAGGCTTACGCGCTTGCCCTCATGGAGCTTGGCACGCTGGAGCTTGTCGAGCAGCACACAGCGCAGGCGGCGGTCGCGCTGCTCGAAGCAATTGAGATCTTTCACGCCGGAGCCGCGAATCGCTGGCTGATTGAAATCTGCGATTTCGTGGCGGGCATTGCCATCTCAGTAGGGGATGGTGAATCGGCTGCGCGACTGATTGGGTTCGCGGACGAGGCAAGACGTCTCAATGGCGTCGCCCGGATGCGCTACTACGAATTCATCTATCGGCAGATTCTCGCTCAGCTTGATGCGGCGCTCGAAGCGCCCATGCGCGAGCAGCTCATCAGTGAGGGCCGATTGTTCTCAATCAACGAAGCATTCGCGCTCGCCCGGCAGGTGCTTGCAAATGTACCTGCCACTTCCGTTCAATAGGCTTTTTGTCCGCTTCAGAGCAGACTTTATCCCCCAAATGCCAGGCGAAATACCCTACCTTCTTCCTCTTGTAGCGTAGTTTGCATATCTCCAGATTGTTCCTTCGTATCTTGCCCAGACCATTCGCGCCCGAAGGCAGCCGTTCACCCGTTTGCCTCGTCACTGCGCTTATGTCTATTGATCTCGTTCCGCGGGTTGGTCCGCATACCTCCCCGGAACGTTGGCCGAATCGGCGACATGCCGGTTGGCGGGATACGATGCGCAATTGCCTGCGTGCCCACGGGCGATGTGCGGTATCCCGTTGCCGCTGTGATTGTTCGACGAAGGTCAGGAAGGCGATCGAACGAGCTCCTGGATCGATTCGCGATCGGGGTCGTTTCGGATACCGGCCGGTTTGTCGACGATTCAGAACCTCCCGATATCAGATCTGAACAGATGAATCCCTCGTCGCGACATCAGCTCCAATAGCCGCCGGCGGCACGCCGGGGAGGTTGATATGAGCAAGTCCGAAGAGAAAGATCCCAATGTGCATGCGCTGCGCATCACGCGCCGCGGCTTGCTGCAGGGATCAGGCGCAGCCGTAGCTGCAGCCGGTGTCGCCGCGGTTTCGACCGTGCCTCTGGCAGTCGCCCAGGATGCCACGCCCGCCGCCAGTCCGGCCGCGAGCCCGATGGCCGGAATGCCGGGGATGCTCTCCGGTGGCGACACGCCCGTCTTGTTTTTCACCGTCGAGCAGGCGCAATTGGTGGATGCACTGGTTTCGCGCATTATGCCGGGCGATGCATCCGATCCGGGCGCCCATGAAGCCGGAGTGGTCGCCGTACATCGACCGCTCACTGGCTGGAACAAATCTCGGGTATGACCTCAAGACCTACCAGCAAGGTCCGTTCCTGATTACCGAGGAATCCCCGACGCCTGTTGAGGCCTCCTCCGCAACCGATATCTACCGGGCGGTGCTCGTTCCAACGGACGTCGCGTCACGCTATGGATATCAATCGGCGATGACCCGCCAGCAGGTTTACGTGCGCGGGTTGCAATTCGTCCAGCAGTATGTCGATACCCAGTTCCAGAAAGCCTTCTCCGATCTCACCCCAGACGAGCAAGACTCGATCATCGCTGACATGGCGAGCGACAAGGCCACCGGCTTCGAGGGTCCGTCGGCAGCGGCGTTTTTCGTCACGCTTCGCAACGACACGATCGAAGGGATGTTCAGCGATCCGATGTACGGCGGAAACGTCGACCTCGTCGGCTGGAAGCTGATCGGCTATCCCGGCCCGCAGATGTTCTATCTCCCGGCCGATCTCACCAAGCCGAATACACGGCAGCCGCAAAGCCTGAACCAGATGATGGAGACGTCGCAGAACTCATAGCTCGTCAGTTTATCCCGCAACCAGGCGGGAAACGCGTCTGACCCCATCGGGGGATCCGCAAGACCAGATTGCCAGAAATCTGGAACATGGAGGATCGATTCCATGGCGACGCTACCGAAAGTTGATGTTGTAACTGTTGGCGCCGGTTGGACGGGAGGCATTCTCGCCCAGCAATTGACCGCCGCCGGACTCAAAGTGGTTTCATTGGAACAGGGCCCCTGGCGCACTACCGAATCGAACTTCGCTCACGATCATGATGAGCTTCGTTATCAGGTGCGCCGCGACTTGATGGTCGATCTCTCGCAAGAGACCTGGACCTGGCGGCCGAGCGGCAATCATCCTGCGTTGCCAATGCGCCAGTACGGCTCGTTCAACCCGGGCAAAGGCGTTGGGGGCGCAGGTATCCACTGGGCCGCCCAGCACTGGCGTTTCTATCCGAGCGATTTCCAGTATCGCTCGCATCACATTGAGAAATATGGCGAGGATCGTCTCCCGGTCGGCAACCGGATTCAGGACTGGCCGATCACCTACGACGATCTCGAGCCGTTTTATGACGCCGTCGACTACGATATCGGCGTCTCCGGCAAAGCGGGCAATATCAAGGGCACGCAAATCGACGGCGGCAACGTCTTCGAAGGTCCGCGCTCACGCGAATACCCGCTGCCACCGCTCGCAAGCTCGACCACAGCCGGGCTCTTCACCCAGACGGCGTCGGATCTCGGCTACCATCCCTTCCCGCAACCGGCGGCAATTCTGTCCCAACCCTACAAGGGACTTGCCGGGAACGATCGCGGCAGCTGCTTCTACTGCGGGTTCTGCACTCGCTTCGGCTGCGAAGTCGATGCGAAAGCGAGTGCGATCGCCACGCACATTCCCGCTGCCCTGGCGACCGGCAACTACGAGATCCGGCCCGATAGCTACGTGTTCCGCGTGAATGTGAACGGTGACGGTCTCGCCACCGGCGTTTCTTACATCGACGCGGCGGGACGCGAGCAGGAGCAACCGGCCGATATCGTCATCGTCTCGGCCTTCCCGCTGATGAACACCAAATTGCTCTTGATGTCGAGATCGGCGGCGCACGGAGACGGGATCGGCAACGATCGTGGCTTCGTCGGCAAGAACTACACCTACCAACTCGGCGGCGGCGGATCGCAGGGCTTGCTGACCGGACAGAAGCTCAATCAATTCATGGGCAACAGTTGCACCGCTTCGCTGATCCACGATTTCAACGCCGATAATTTCGATCATTCCGATCTTGACTTCATCGGCGGCGGATCGATAAGCATGGGCGGCGGCGAGCGGAACCCGATCAGCAGCGTCGGAGGGGTGCCAACCGGCACGGACAAGAACTGGGGCAGCGACTGGAAGGAAGCGCTCCGGTCCAACTGGGACAGTGTGGTCGGTATCGGCATCCAGGGCGAGAGCCTGCCGTACGACGACAGCTACCTCGATCTCGACCCGACCTATCGCGATCGCTTCGGCTTCCCGCTGTTGCGATTGACCTTCGACTGGCATGAAAACGATTACAACCTCGTTCGATACCTTTCGGTGAAGATGGCCGAGATTCTGACGAAGATGGGCGTCGATAACATCAACACCCAGAAAGAGCTCAACCCCTACTCGATCGGCCCGTATCAGAGCACCCACACCACGGGCGGTGCGATTATGGGAACAGATCCGGGTAACTCTGTGACGAACAAGTACGGGCAGGTGTGGGATACGCCGAATGTCTTCGTCACCGGAGCGACGCTCTTCCCACAGAATCCGGGCATGAACCCGACCGGCACCGTGCTGGCGCTGGCCTATCTCGCCGGCGATGGCCTCACCAAGGAGTACGTCAACAATCCTGGCAAGATCATCGGTTCGGCGTAAGCACGAGCTCGCCTCGAATCATTCCTGATTCGGCAAACCTCCCCGCCGGGCAACCGGCGGGGAGGTTTTTCATGTGCCGGAAATCATGCTTCCAATGTCGTGGAAGATCACTGGAAGGTCGGCCCGCTATACCTGTAGTTGTCAGAAGAACAACGGCGTTCTTCTTGAAGCGGGAAACACAAACTGGACAGGCGCTGACCCGCGCAAGCCAACGTAGGCGATCGATGAAGAACCTGGCAGGAGGAGCAGACGCAACGGCGCGCCGTGATCCACCTTTGAATCAATGGCAAGGGGGCCATCTTGTTGAACGAAACGGACCAGCCGGACGAGATGCATGACTCCGGGGTTCATCGTGCAGAGGAATCGCGCCGGTACGACTCGTTCGTGGTCCGCATCTGGAGACACCCGGGACACATGGACTTCATGCGCGCCGAAGTGCGGCATGTGCAATCAGGGACCGCGGAGACCTCCTTTGATTGCACAAGCGAATGGATCGGCGAGCGGATTCGTGAACGGGTGGCGGAAGAAGAGATTTCATAATTCGTTGGCGAAACATGCTGGCAATGATGGCAGCATGGAATGGGACCGCACCGAAGCGGCCACCGGGCAAAGACGCTCCAACTCAGAGGGATCAATGACGATCCAAACGCATGTGATCGGCCCTGGTGAAACGCCAGGGCCGTTGTGTTGTCCGGAAATGCCGCGAATGGTCAGCTGAAATGGTTCATCTCGCGACACCCCACACAGACGCTGTTGCCCCAAAGTATGAAAAGATAACGTGACATACTTCTGGTTCGAGGAAGGAATGACATGGCGACCGATCCCGTGCGAAGCATTCAGCGTCGAGAAATTGGACATGCGTACGATCTCTCGCCCGGACGGTCGCGGCGGAAACCCACAAGACGCTCGACGAGCTGGGCGTGGAGTCGTTTTTCATCGCCGGGGATGAGCCGATCCTCAGCGCGCTCGATTCCGAATGGACCGCTGAGACGCGCGTAAAGCTGGGCGGCATCGTGCGGGTGCCGATTGCCGCCTCGATCGATGATCTCGTGGCGGCGGTCGCTCCGATGGAGGAAGCGCGGGAACGGCAGGAAGAACTCGATGCGGTCGCGCTGGTCGAAACAGCGCTGGCGTCCGGCGATCTGGCGCGTGCAGGAGCCGTTGCGGTGATCGCGGCGCTCGTCGGGCGTCAGGTGGATGCGCTGGTGATGAACGCCGATTTCACCGCTCCTGGCTGGATCGACTACTCGCTCAACATTGCCGGGGCCGGGGAGATTCCCGCCGAGCATCCGGGCGGCGGCGATATCGCCAATATCGTCGCGGTCGATCTTGGTGAGGAGATGATCCGCAAAGCGGTGCTTTCCGATGTGCGGATTGAGATCGTCGAAACGCTGTCCGTGACAAATGCGCAGATGACGCTCGGCGGCGCCGATCAGAGCCGCGCCGAAGCTGCGCGTCGACTCGATGCACTCGGCGGAGTCGCGGCGACGCTGCGATTCAGCGTGTTGCCGGACGGAACTGATTCCTAGCGCGTTCGGCAGTCCGGCGTTGTTCTGAGCATCGACGGAGGACTCCGGGATCATCCCGGAGTCCTCCGCATTTCATCTCTCCTTCATCCTGGACGTGGGAGAATAGCGGTGAACAGATTGGAACAAGGAGCCCAGTCGTCGGATGAAGACTCACTCGTGGCATCGGCCATTTTTTGCGCTCTTGGTGATCGTTTCACTCCTCGCAGGCGTCCTTACGCAGACCTCGCTCCGGACTGACGTCCGTACCGTGCTGGTGCGGAATACGATCGGATTCGCGCCCGAAGTCTTCTACAGCCAGCTGGATGGAACGCTGCTCAATGACTATGGGCGCACGCTCGCGGTCGCGCACAATGCGGGGGACCGGATCGGCGCGACGCGGGAGGCGCTGCAATTCGGCGCGGACATCGTCGAAATCGACGTCGTCGCGGTGGGTGGCAGTCTCTATGCGGCGCATGATATTCCGAATCAGTATTTTGGCTCGGTCACCTTTCATGGGCCGTCGCTCGACTCGATCTGGAAAGAAGCGGTCGCCACTGGCATCGTCAAATTCGATCTGAAAGAAAGCACGCCTTCGTACATCAACCTGATCGTTTCATTCGTCAAGCGTCACCCAGGTGAACTATCAGCTCATTCTGGCGAGCCGCTCCCCCGCCGCGTTGCAGCGATTGCGCGTCGCTTTACCGCACGCGATCTTGCTTTACAGCGTGGCGACGGAAGATTTTCTGGTTTCGCTCAAGTCGAATGTTGAGCTCGTGAAGATCATTGACGGTGTCACCATTCGATACACGTTGATCGATCAACCGGCAATGACCTGGTTCAAGCAACAGAAGCTGCTGGTGTTCGCCTGGGCGGTGAACGATCTGGCCGATGTCAACGCGCTGGTCAAACTCGGCGTCACGGCGGTGACAACCGACAATCTCGCCATCATGGAAATTCTCGGTGAAGCGGAACATGTGATCACCCCGAGGACTCGCGGATAGATGGCTCCATCTGCGAGTTAACCATGAATGATCTTGCGCAAATCGGCGGCGACGGCGGCGGGGTCGTCGGCCTGCCAGATGTTGCGGCCGATAATGACGCCCCGGGCTCCGGCGTCGATCGCGAGCTGCGTACCATCCAGCAGTTTTTGGGTTGAACCTTTCGCCCCGCCGAGCACGAAGACCGGGCGGCCGCAACCCTGAACGATTTTCGCCATCGACGCGGTGTCGCCGGTGTACTCGGTCTTGATCGCGTCCGCGCCGAGTTCGGCGGCGATGCGGCAGCCGAATGCGAGGCGGTCGGCATCCTTTTTATCCTCTATGCGTGATCCCCAGAGGACGACCTCGACGATGAGCGGCAGCCCAACGCGATGCGCTTCCTGGGCGGCGGAGGAGACTGCCCGGGCATTGTCGGCAAAAAGCTCGCCATTGCTGGTTCCCACCATCAGGAAGAGCGTGATCGCGTCGGCCCCGAGCGCAGCCGCTTCGGTTGGCGAGATCAGCACCCGGTACTGCTCGCCGAGATCATCCATGTAGGGGTGGAAAAGAATGAAATCGGTTCGCACGATGAGCGCGGGTGCTTCCCGCGAGGCAAAGTGGCTGGCCGCGGAGCGAGCCATGCCCGGCGAAAGCAGCACCCCGTCCGGTAGCCCGGAGATGCTGCGATCAAGGGCGAGGTGGATATCTTCTGCCCCCTCCGGCACGCCGAGCGTCAGCCCATGATCGAGTGCAATGATGAATGAGCGCCCTGAGGCTTGCTGGAACAGACGGCCAAGACGGATATCGGAACCAGTCACAATCAGCATCCTTTCTCAGGCAGTTCAACGCTTAGGGAGCCGGATGACATTGAAGCAGATTTTGATGAACCTTGATCAACAGTATCGCGGCGACCGTAATTAAGGATATGGTCTTCGTGAAATGAAACGCGTAGAATCCGATTAGCACTCTCCCATGAAGAGTGCTAACGCGCGCAACCATGCGTGTTGGGCGTGTCTGAGGAGGACTAAACCATGAGTATTTCCCGCTGGGATCCCTGGGGCGATATCGTCAGCCTGCGCGAGGCGATGAATGCGCTTTTCGAAGATGGTTATGTGCGAAGCCGCGGCGCGACCAACGGCGTCATGTTCGGGTTGGCGGTTGATGTCGAGGAGACGCCGGAGGCGTTTCTGATCCACGCGTCCGTGCCCGGAGTGAAACCCGACGATGTTTCGATCTCGCTCCTCGGCGACACGATTTCGATCCGGGGAGAGCGCAAGGATATTCGTTCCACTGAGCAAGATGGCAAATGGCTGATTCGTGAACGCCAGACCGGTCAATTCCAGCGCAGCATCACCCTGCCGGGCGCCGTCAAAGTGGATGAAGCGCAGGCCGACTTCACCGACGGCGTGCTTTCAATCACGCTCCCCAAAGCCGAACAAGCCAAAGCCCGCCAGATCACCGTCCGCTCGACCGCCCAGGAGACGAACGGAAAGCTCGAGGCGGAAATTTAGTGCAAGAATCGAACGTGGTGGTTAGCATTCCCGGGGTTGAAACCCCGGGCTAACACCACGAAGCCCTTCCAGGGCTGACCTGGATGGGAGGCAACGCGGGATCCCGATTCAGCGGTGCGCAGTCCGGAGGACTTGTCGCGTGTCAGCCGGGTGCTTCAGCTCCCGGCATGAGCTGCCGCTTGGCAAGCTACTTAAACAATTTCACCTCAGGCGAACGTTTTGCGATAGCTATGCAAGCAACGACGAGGCTGAACGCGGTTTCCGCCCGGGCGTCACGTCGGGGTCTCAGTGCATAGCGTCAGGAAACGTCTCTCCTGCCACAGGAACCACATTCCAAGCTCAATAATATGTGAAGTGTCAAATGAGCCGGCACCTGGGTGGAACTCCTGTCGCGTTTTCCATCGGTGAGGTTTCCAAGCTATTCGACGGTCGGGGCGGTTTCGTTGCGGGTGATGACGGGTGGTTTGGGTGCGCGACGGGAGCGGGCGGAGCCTGCTTTCGCCGGGTTGACCGGGAGCTGGAGTGAGGTGCGGCGAGCCAGCGTTTGAATCTCGCGGCCGCCGAATCGCTGCATCGCGTCGATTGCGATGGACATGCGGCCCGCTGAGAAAACGAGCAAGAGCGTTTCAGTTTCCTGGTCGATCTGGAGAGCGGGGGCATCGATGACGCCGGCGCGTGCCAGCTGGGCATCGAGTGGTCCGCGCTCGGGATCGAGCACGCGCGCCTGCGGGCCGAGCCCCGAGCGATGGATCACGGTCAAAACCTCGGGAAGTTGAGAGCGGGGGATAATCCCGAGCACGGCATCGACGAGCATGTCCACTGGCCTCGATTGCGCGAAAAAGATCGTCCCCCGGTGACGTTGAGTCACCGGGGGACGATCGTACCAGATCGAGATCAGATTGTGCGAAAAAGCGGTTCGTTACCGCCGGCCGGCAGTTCCAGTGCGACGAACAACCGCACGAACGCGATCGGCGACAGAATGCGATTCTGGCGTGCTGCTGATTGGCTGCTCATCCGGCTGTGGCGCCACGGCTCGCTCATCCTGAGGGAGAACAGCCTCCGCGCGCCGCGAAACGGGCACGCTACGAACGACTGCCTGATCCTCATCCTGAGTGATGTAATACCGAACGGGACGTTGCTGCATCGCGCTCACCTTTCTGGGTCAAGGCAACCCACTGGTGCGCCCCGGCTTGCGGGGCGGCGCGATGCGAGAGGAAGAACCTATCGCCTGGCGTCGGACCCGGTGTATCCGGAACGCGACTTGATCTGCAAAAGGCAACTACTGCCTGCGTCCAAGACGAATCCCTTCACGGAACCGAAGGCCGTCGCAACGATCACCGGTGACAGTGACTGACGCTGGTTACGACGACACACCAATGCCACGGCACAAGGCCTAGCAACGCTTAGTATAGACCTCGGACATCAGCGCGTCAAAGAAAAAGGATTTGGACGCCTCGCGACGATCGCCTGGTTTTTCGCGGCACTGGCGCGGAAAATGCATTGTTGTCAGCAGGCTAGACGGCCACGAGCGATGGTTGGTTTAGCAGTTCATTTCTTTCAAAAGCAGAGGTTGGATCAGTGCGGAAAACGCTGAAATTCGCTATAATCAGCGTGCGGCACGGGTCGGAGGCAACGCCTTCGGCTTTTTCGTTATCTCTGAAGCGTGCAAGACCACATAAGACGCGATTAGACGGTCTCAAGCATGACGATGCCGGCGCTCCGGGTGGAGCGCGCGCGGCACTTCGGAGGAGAAGGGGTGTTTTGCACCATGGCGACCGAACAGCGGCTCACGCCGGCCGGTAAGCAGAAGCTCGAAGACGATCTCCATTTTCTGAAAACGGTGCGGCTTCCCGAGCTCTCCCAACGGATTCAGGAATCAAATCTCGACGGTGACATCTCGGACAACAGCGAGCACGAAGATCTTAAGGAAGAGATGGTCCGGGCTGAGGCTCGTGTTCATGAGATTGAATACAACCTCGGCCACGCCGAGATTGTCGACAAGCCCTCAGTGGATGGCATCGTTGGGTTCGGCTCAACGGTCACCATCAAGGATCAGGATGGGATTTCCGAGACCTGGACGCTCGTCAGCAGCCAGGAGCAGGACACTCGCCGGGGCACGATTTCGACGGAATCGCCGGTTGGTCAACGGATGATGGGCAAGCGGGTTGGCGAGTCCTTTGAGGTCAGCACGCCCGGCGGAACGATCGTCTACACTGTCGAGAAGGTGGAGTAGCGCCCCTCGGCCGGAACGGCCATCAGCGCATCGTGAACAACGCCGGGCGCGTCGTCGATGCGCCCGGCGCTTTGCGTTGTACCAGCGCCCACGCCCTGATCCCGATTCAATATTTCGATTCGCATCGCTCGTCGCCGGGCCATTTGTGTGAGGAAACGATGGAGATCCAACTCTCCGATTTACAGGAACAACGCCGAGAAAAAGCGGATCAGCTTCGCGCCGCCGGGATCGATCCTTATCCCACCCGAGCGAAACGAACGCATACGACCGCCGAAGCGCTCGCGCTCTTTGAAACTGCGCCTGCCGCCGACGATCACGCGACCCCAGGGGAGATCATCACCCTGGCTGGCCGGATCGTCAGCCGCCGGCACATGGGCAAAACGCTCTTTTCCCATCTGCGAGATGGCCATGGCGAGCTTCAGCTTTACATCCGCAAGGATGAAATCGGCGATGAGGCCTATGATGTTGCGCTGAAACTGATCGATATCGGCGACTGGGTGCAGGCGACCGGAGCACTGTTCCGGACCAAGACCGGCGAGGTCTCGCTCAAGGTGAGCGAGATTGTCATCCTCTCCAAAGCGCTGAACGCACCGCCCGAAAAATGGCACGGCTTGCAGGACATCGAAATCCGGTACCGGCAGCGCTATGCCGATCTGATCGCGAACGCCGAAGTGCGGGATATTTTTGTCAAGCGGTCACGCATCATCACCGCCATCCGGCACTACCTCGACGGACTTGGGTATATCGAAGTTGAAACGCCGACCTTGCAGCCGCTCTACGGCGGCGCGGCGGCGCGTCCCTTCACGACCGAGCATAACGCCCTCTCGCAGACGTTTTACCTGCGGATCGCCGATGAGCTCTATTTGAAGCGGCTGATTGTCGGCGGCTACGAGCGCGTCTACGAAATCTGCAAGGATTTCCGGAACGAAGGGATTGATCGCAATCACTCGCCCGAGTTCACGATGCTCGAGTTCTACGAGGCGTTCGCCGACTACACGACGATCATGACCCGGACGGAGGAGCTGGTCAAAGCCGCCGCGTTGCACGCGCTGGGATCGACCACCTTCGTCAATCAAGGAAACGAGATCGATCTCGCCAGCCCAACTCCCTGGCCGCGCAAAACGCTGCGCCAGGCGATCAAAGAGGGTTCCGGCATCGACTATGTTGAATATCCCGAACAGGAGCAGTTGCTGGCTGCCGCGCGCAAAGCCGGAGCCGATATCGATTCGAGCACCGTCTGGCCGCGAATCGTCGACGAATTGCTCAAGCAGTTCGTGCGGCCCTTCTTGATTCAGCCGACCTTTTTGATCGACTATCCCGTCGAGTTGTCGCCGCTGGCGAAGCGCAAACCGGATGATCCCACCCACGTCGAGCGGTTCCAGCTCTACATCGGCGGCGGAGAGCTGGCGAACTCCTTCACGGAGCTGAATGATCCGATGGACCAGCTCGATCGATTCCTCGAGCAGGTGAAGGACCGCGCTGCCGGCGATCTCGACGCGATGCCGTTCGACGCCGACTTCGTCAACGCCTTGATGTACGGCATGCCGCCGACGGGTGGCATCGGCATCGGCATCGACCGGCTGACGATGCTGTTGACCGATCAGACGACCCTGCGCGATGTGATCCTCTTTCCGGCGATGCGCAAGCTCCCGGCGAACGATGGTCCCGTTTCGTTCGAAGTTCCGGAAGATCTGGAGCTCGAATCGGCTGACAGGGCATGATCGCTTAGTAGGCGGGGCAAAGCACGTATGCAGCGACGGCGTTTGGGATACTATTTGATTCTGATACCGACCGAGTGAACGGGCCGGCAACCACCGCTGGAGAAAAGCAATGAGCGATTATGAGAAGAAAGTCTCGACCCTCGATCGCTGGCGCGAGATGTCTGGTCTCTACAAGCTGGGTTTCGATCCTGAATCGGCCAAGGGTCTGGCGTTTCCCTTCGTCGCCGTGGCGGTGATCGGCGGGTTGCTTGGCGCGTTCATCAAATTCGTGCTCTAGACACCGGCTTCTGCAATAAATAAGGTAAGCGTGACAGGCAGGCACTGATAATGTGCCTGCCTGTGCTATTATCCGCAATTTGACAGGATAGCCTCGCATCACGCATAGTGAAAGCCCCGTTCCCCGCCATAGGTGCGTATGGTTTTTGGGGAGCAAGATTCAATGACAACCCGCCAGAATCTCCGCCGGTTCTTTGTGCCCGGGCTGCTTGCCTCCGCGTTGGCGCTTGCCCCAATGGTTCCGTCGCAACTTCAATCCAGAGCCGCCTCAGCGAACGCGCTGCCGGCTGGTATCGCCGAGCCGTTCGTTACATCCTGGCAATCGCTCAACGGCGCCGACCTGCTGGGCCCTCCGGTCAGTCCCCCCGTCCAGATTGATGGCCACTTGATGCAGTTTTTTGCGTACGGGGCCTTGATCAGCGATGCCGGCGGGGCGGTCACGCGTTACGAGGTGGGACCGGCGCTGGCTAAATCGGCGCACGATCCCGAGCGCACGGTGGCAGGGCGCCGGATTGGTTCCGATCCCGGCATGGCGGCGTTTGCGGTCAATCCCAAATACCCACTTGCGATTTCGCGAGCGATCACGGATTCGTTTCACGCGAGCAATGGCGAAGAGCGCTTCGGCGCGCCGATCTCCCGCTCATATACCTCCAACGGACAGCAGATTCAGTGGTTTGAATATGGGAGGCTGGTCTGGGATGTCGGCCAGCATGACGGCGTTGCGACATTCGATGGCTGGGAACTGGCCCGGCGGCTCGACGTGCCAGTCAGCCGCGAGATCCCCGAGTTGATTCCGACACTGCCCGAAACGATCAATGAAGCGACGAACGATCCAGTCGCCGCGACCGGGTTCTCGCCATCGCACATCTCGATACCATCAGTCGGGATCGATGCGTCAATCGAGGATGTCGGAATTGTCGATGGGGTGATGCAAACGCCGGTCGATGTCTGGAGCGTCGGCTGGTATCAGCAACTCGCCCAACCGGGCGGAGCGGGCAACGCCGTGTTCGCCGCGCACCGCGATTATTGGGGCGTCGGCCCGACGATCTTCTACAACCTCGATCAGGTCTCAATCGGCGATCAAATTTATGTAGCCGGACCCGACGGCGAGCAGGTGTCCTACACCATCACTGATCTCTATTCCGTCGACGCCAGCGCCGATTTCTCCAGCGTCATCTCGCAGTCCGGCGACGAAACCATCACGCTGATCACCTGCACCGGCACGTTTGATGGAGCCGAATATCTGGAACGACTGGTCGTGCGCGGGGTGTTGAACGGAGCAGTGAGCAGCTAGCCGAGACGCCGTCACACGCTCCGGGAGAGGGGAGCCACGTTGCCATCGCTCGTACCGCTCGCCCGAGGCTCGAGAGGGTGGTTGCTTAGCGCCGGGTGAGGGCCGTCACCGCTCGTCAGTCCTGCTTCGGACCCGTGTACACCACTTCGAAAAGCAGATTGTCGGGAGAGGTGAACATGATCTGGTAGTAAGTTTGCGTTTCATCGCTGGCGAATTCGGGACGATGGCGCGGAGTGTCGAACAGAAGCTCGATCTGCTGGCCAAGCAAGTAGGCCGCGGCGGCATCGACCTCATCCTGGGAGTCGACGCCAATGCCGATATGGTTGACGCCAACGCCGTCGTAGTCATTCCTCGCGCCGTTGGAGCTGCCGATGAACCAGAGGCTGGCTCCATTCGTCCCGCCCGCGCCGAACATCGTCTCGTCGTCGTGATACGTCTCCCAGCCGAGTGTTCCGAGTAAGTCTTTGTAAAACCCCTTGTTGTCTGGCGAAATGTTGATTTGCATATGGGACAGATGCGACATCGAATCATTTCCCGCTTCACGAAAAAGGTCTGAGGAACGGCCGCTCGCCGCTCCTCAACTACCCTAGAACAGAAGTTCGGGGAAATCAATCACCGGGCGCGGTTGGCGCAAGCGGAATCCGGACGGTGAAGGTGCTGCCCTCGCCGGGCGTGCTGACGGCGCTGACGTCGCCACCGAGTTGCCGGACCAGCGCCTGCGCAATCGAGAGACCGAGGCCAGTGCCTCCCTGCGAGCGAGCACGAGCGCCGTCCGCCCGGTAGAAGCGCTCGAAGATGTGGGCGAGATGTTCGGGAGCAATCCCCTCACCGTGATCCTCAATCGCCAGCACCGCTTCTTCATTCTGCTCGGCCACCCGGATCGAGATTTCTGAATCGCTTGCGCTGTGGCGAATCGCGTTATCGAGCAAGATCAGCACGACTTGTTGGAGCCTGTCCGGATCGGCCGCAACCAGGGGATCGCCGGGTGATTCGAAGGCAATCGACCGGCCGGGTGAGAGCGCTTCGGCGGTGCGGATCGCGCGCCTGGTCTCCTCGGCGACAGACACGATCTGCGGCGCCCCAACCGGCTCATGCATCGAGGCATCTGCTCGCGCCAGCATCAGCAAATCTTCAAGCAGTCTTCCCATTCGCCCGATCTCCCGCTGGGCGTCCTCAAGCGCCTCGATCTGTTCGGGAGAAGAATCAGGCGAGCGGCGCGCTTGCATCAATAGCACGTCAACATTGCCGCGAATGGCCGTGAGCGGCGTCCGCAGCTCGTGGGAAGCGTCAGCGATGAAGCGCCGCTCATTGGCGAACGCTTGCTCGATGCGTTCGAGCAGCGAATTGAAGGTTTGCGCGAGTCGCGAGAGTTCATCATCGGTGCCGGGATCGTCGATCCGTTCGGCGAGGAGAATTCCAGGCGATCCCTCTTCGGCGATTTCGCGTGCTTCCTGCCGCATCCGCTCGACTGGGCGCAGTGAGCGGCCCGCCAGGAACCAACCGCCCATGACCGCGAAAATGATCGCGGCGACTGAACCAAAGAGAATTGTCGTTTTCAGCTGCTCAATCGTGTGATCGAGTTGCGAGGTCGAGATACCGACGATGATTTGCCCGAGCGAGGTATCCGAGTTTGGAACAAACGCCTCGACCTTAGCGGCTCGAATATTCTCCCCACCGATTGTGGTGGTGAAAAAGTCGACCCCGTGCTCGCTTTTTGTTTCGGTGCGGAGCGGCAAATCATAGTCGCCAAGATTGTTGGATTTGTAGAAGAACGATGGCCCACTGTCCACTGTGGTCGGATATCGATATCCTTCGATAAAGTATCCGGCGATGCGGAATTGATCGAGCAGCGGAAAATTAAGGACAAGCTCGCCTTCGTACGCGCTGATCCTGCTGTTCTGCTGGATCGAAAGCGCGGTGCTGGCGAGCCGCTCATCGGCATTGGTATCAAGCTGGCGGCTGAGAATGGCGAACGTCGCGAAGGCGAACCCGGCGATCGCGATCGCCAGAATGCAGGCGTACCAGGCGGTCAGCCTGAAGCGAATGCTGCGGCGGCGGATGCCACGCATTGGTCAGGCTACGGTGTCCGGAGCACGTAACCCGTGCCCCGAACAGTTTGAATCAGGCGCTCTTCGCCGGCTTCTTCAAGTGTGCGGCGAAGATTGCCGATCGTCACTTCCAGCACATTCGAGTCACCAAAAAAATCATCTCCCCAGACCCGGCTCATGATCGTGCCACGCGGCAGCACTTGATTGGGATGCTTGAGAAAGAGCACCATCAGGTCGAACTCGCGCGCGGTCAGCTCGAAAAAGCGGCCTTTGCGCTCAACGGTGTGGGCGCTGAGATCGAGGGTGAGATCGGCGTAGGTCAGCGTCTGGCCGTTGGGGGTTTCCTGATCGGCGTGGACCCGGCGCAGCAACGCCCGCACCCGGGCGAGCAGCTCTTCAAAGGCAAATGGCTTGACGAGGTAATCATCGGCGCCGACTTCGAGGCCAAGCACGCGGTCGCTGACGGCATCGCGGGCAGTGAGCATGATGATCGGCAGCGCGGCCAGGCCGTCTGCTTGCTCGGCGGCGCGAACCCGCCGGCAAATCTCGATGCCGTTGACGCCCGGGAGCATCAGATCGAGCACGAGCAGATCCGGCGGGCTGTCTCGCAGGCGATTCAGCGCCTCGCGGCCATCATCGACGGTCTCGACTGCGTAGCCTTCGAAGATCAATCCCCGGCGGATAAAGCCGCTGATGGCCGGTTCATCGTCCACCACCAGAATGCGCTGAGTTTTAGGCGCGTGCCGGGCCGATTCAACTGTGGATTCGGGCATCTTTCCCCACCATGCCTCTGGAACGAGCGAGTCAACGTCACCGTTCAGGGTACCCGATTCGGACTGGAGGAGAACCGGCTTTGGAATCGTCACGATCTGCTCCAATCGCGCGAATATTCCAGAAATGTTCGAGGCCCGGCGATCATCGCCGGGCCTCGAACAGAAAGGGGAGGGGAGGAGAGAAGTGAGCTTGTTGAGGCCTAGCCCTGGTTGAGATCCGCCGGGCGGGTGCCGAGCGTGACGGTGACGTCCTGGGACTGGCCGTTGCGGTCGATCGTGAGCTTGACGGTGTCGCCAGGCTTGTGATTCATGATCGCTTCGTTGATGAACTGGTGATCGCCGTCGATGGCGACTCCGTCAACTGCGGTGATGATGTCGCCCGCTTGCAGACCGGCCGTTTCAGCTGGCGCACCCGCGGAAACTTCCATCACGCCCTCACCGGCGATCGACTGACCATCCTGGCCAACGACTGGCTGGGCCGAGATACCGAGGTAGGCGCGGGCATAGGAACCGGTGTCGACGATCTGGGTGACGATGTCCTTGACCGCGTTGCTCTCGATAGCGAAGCCGATGCCGTCCGCGCCGGTGGACGAAGATGGAGAAGGCCTTGGCGACGTTGATGCCGACCACTTCACCCTGGAGATTGACGAGCGGGCCGCCCGAGTTGCCGGGATAGATGTTGGCGTCGTGCTGGATCAGATTCGGGAGATCGTAGCCCTGACCGGTGTCGAGGCTGCGGTCCATCGCATTGACGGTGCCGGTCGTGACGGTGTTCGTCAGCTCGCCGTACGGGCTGCCGATCGCGATCACGGTGTCACCGGAGCGAAGCTTGCTCGAATCACCGATCTTGACCGTGGCCGGGAACTTTCTCGCCGCCGGAAAGATCGAGCTTCAGCACCGCGACGTCCTGGAGGCTGTCGCTGCCGACGAACGTCGCCGGAACGATGGTGCCATCCATGAAGGTGACCGTGAACTCATCGCCACCCTCGGTGACGTGGTTGTTGGTGACGACATAACCATCTTCAGAGATGATGAATCCGGAGCCGGAGCCGACCGGCATGTCCTGGCCGCTTTCCGGCTGGCCCGTGTTCGGATTGACTGGCTTCTGCAGATTGGTGACCGTGACGACCGCCGGATTGACGGCGGCCGCAACATCGGAAACCGTCTGATCGGACTGCGATTGCTGGGTCGTGGTCGTATCGGTGGTTGATTGGGCATGCGCGCCGTCAATCATTGCCGTGCCGACCGCTCCACCAGCCAACCCAAGCACGAGCGCCGCGCCGATCGTGGTGCGCTTCAGCACCGCGCTGAGGGTGCCGTTTGAAATCGGATCAAGTGACGTCGCCATCGTCTGTTGCTCCTCGCCGGATCGAATGCTGGTCCGGGTTGCTTATCCGTACTTCGCCGCCAATTCGCCTCGCGAATGGCTGATGTACTGATAGTGGAGGACCAGCGTGAACGTTCGCTGAATCAATCCTGAAAAATTCCTGAAATCTGCGGAGAATGCGGAACCGAGACAACAAAGCGCGTCGAATGGAAAGAAAACCTCTTGACGTGATCGGGAATGACCGATAAGATCGATCAATCACCGGAATCCTCGAATGCGGGGATGTTGTGATCGTGCGGCAATGGCGCCGTCCGATGTGGGACTCAATGGAGAGGACCAGAAAATGACGTCATATTCCCCCTCAGGTCGATTCGACCATTCCACAGGCAATTCCCTCGGTCATTCACACCTCTTAACCTCTGGTGCGTTGATTGCCGCGTCTTGGCGCGCCGTGATCTTGCCCATGCACCGCACCGGGGTGAAACTGCAGCCTGTTCCAGTTCGGATTGCTCGCGGACACCACGTTTCGTGACGTGAATCCGTGACCGGTCCGGCACGTCCGGAGCGATATCGCATTCAATTCAGACCGTCACAATGGGGTGACGGCGTTCTCCGGGTTGAAAAACCTGGAATGGGACTCAATGGAGAGAACCCCGATCATGTCTGCCGATTCGCGAACGATTTCACGCTGGCGTTTCGAAACCGCCGATGCGCACGCAACGAAGCTCGAACCTGCTCCGATTATTCCGGAGACATTCCGTGCGCCTTCACGAGCAGGCCGCTGGGTCATTCTTGCCTGCCGGTGGGGACGACGCCGGATGGCTGCGATCTGCCATGGTCGCTCAGTACTCCCTCTGCACCGAACTGGCGGCGGAACTGAACGCTCAGAATCCCAGCCATCTCTGACTGCGCGAGCGACGCATTTCCTCGAAACGTCCGACGCTTCCCGATATATCGAAGAGACCATTGCCGAGCTCGAATTGAATCCTTCGCCGTACGACACGGTCGAGGTGCTTTCAGTCGCGCGATTTCACCTTCCGCGGGGATCTGGTATCGGCCTACGCCTACACCTATGCAATGAGTGACTACGTGGCATCCAGCGGAATCGCGGTGCTGATTCAAAGAGCGAGCACCGTCTACGAGTTTGAGGTTGAAGGATCCGAAGCACCGGGAATGGCGACGGTGAACGCGGCAATTGAGGAAATCCTCGATTGCGTACAGGAGGGAAGTGAAACGGCGGACGTTGCCTCTATCGGGCTCACCGGTTACGTCGAAGGGCACGAGACGGCAGCGAATTAATCTACCTGACACGAACGATGGTTTCGTGTTCGATTCGGGACAGGCGACGATGCCGGTCCTCTGACGCAAGGGAGCGTATCGAACGATGAAAACGGGAACTCTGGCGATTGGCCGCGTGCTCCGGCTCGCCGCGATTGGCGCCTTCGCCCTGACCGTGGTTCCGCTGCAGGGCGCCTGGGCACAAGAATCACCTCCACTTGATCTCCCCGCCGCGCTGCTCACGCCAGCGGATGTCGCTGACGCCGGATTCGGGAACTATGGCGTTTCGGGCGGCTGGTATATCTCGCCGGAAGATCGCGTCCACCGGCTGCTGCAAGCTGATTGGGAGCAAGGAGAAGCCGAAGCCGCCGTCGAGGAATCGGGCGTCGGCATGGAATACCGGAGCCTGCTCTACGAAGTCAGCGATGTGCCGCACGACACCTCCGATCAGGGCGTCGTCATTCAATCGACGCTTGTCGAATACGACACCGCTGACCAGGCATCCGAAGGCTTCGCCGCCTTCGAGGACGAAACCGGCGTCGAAGGCGCCGAGGATCTCTCCGATCCACCTGCGATTGGCGACGAAACCGAAGTTACGGAATTTATCTTCCCGGCCGACAATCCGATGAGCGCATTGCCGGTGCATGAAATCGACGTGTCGTTTCGAATTGGCAATGTCACGGCAATCGTGGCGGTGGCAGGATTTGATGAAACCGTCGATCGCGACGCTGCCGAACAGCTCGCCGAGCGGCTTGCCGAAAATGTGGTCTCCCTTGTCGAAGATGGCCAAGTCAATGGCGCGCGGACCGCGAATCTGATCAACGCGACCCCGATGTTCGTCACGGATGATCTCTGCGTCTGCCGGGCGATGTACACGATCCAGCAAGGTGAGGTTGCGCCGTATGCCTTCGCCATGGACGAATCGGATGCCGTCCAGGCCATCGCCTCAGACTATGGAATTACCGCGCAATTCCTGACGACCGCGAAATACGGCACGCTCGATGCGACCAACGCATCGCTCGTGACACGCGTCACCCGATTTTCCAGCGCAAACGACGCCGAGCGCTATGTTGATGAAGCGGAAAGCTGGGCGGGAGATCCAGCCACGACGGTCGCGATCGGCGACGAAATCGACGCATCGGCATTCGCTGAAAACGCCCGCGCCTTTTCCATTACCACGAGTGGCGAGACGTTCGCCAATACCCTTGGCCTTGACATCACCATGCGCGGCACCCGGGTGCTCGTCCAGGACGGGCGCATCGTCTATGAGTTCGATCTCTACGGCTCCGTCGCCCCGGAAGACGACGTTGTTGCAGCCGTGGTCGCGGACACGCTTGCCTGCCAGGAGAGCGCCTGCATCGATTCGGCGAAGCCCCCGGCTGAGCTCACCTCCTATTTCGACGAGCAGGAATCGCTCGACCAGAAAAGCGGATAACTCGCCAATTCGTCCTTGCATTTTGATTTCAGCCAATGAAAGGAGTACTCGATATGCCATCGTTGCACGTATTCAAGCGCAAAGCGCTTAGCATCGCCGCCGTGGGAGCGATCGCCGCGATATTGATCCCGACCGGCGTACCGGCCCAGTCAGTGTCGGAGTCGCTCGACCTGCCGATCGCTCTGCTCCAGCCGGCAGATGTCACCAGCGCGGGATTCGAAGACTACGGTCTGGTTATGGGCTGGACCGCCAGCACCGAGGATCTCGCCTACGACATGGTGAACCGGCAAGGTTACGACGAGGCCGATGCCCAGCGGGGAGTCGAAGAATCGGGTATAGGGACGATCTTCTTCCAGTCGCTGCATCCGATCGCGACGCCAGCGGATGGGCCGCTGGTCGGCGTCGCCATTGAAACGTCGATCACCGCCTTTACAGACACCGAGCACGCTGAGGATGGCATTGACTACATGCGGCTGGCTGAAGAAGAAGCCATGGTCGCCGATCCTCCGAGCTTCGGTGACTACACCGAAATGAGCGAGACCGATTACCCCGCCGGCGAGGTGAGTGAACTGCCGCTGCATGAGATCGATGTCGTGATGCGCTTTGACAATATCGTGGCGCGGTTCTCGCTGCTCGGCTACGACACAGAGGTGGAGCAAGCTGATGCGGTCGCACTCGCTGAGGTCTACGGCGACAAGGTCGATGCGCTCATTAATGGCGAGAAGATCGGGAGCCGTCTACGCGCCCGAGTTGAGCCTCATGGTCCCGACCTATTTTGATGAAGGTGCATGCGTCTGCCGGATGCAGTACACCGTTGTCGGCGGCGAAGCAGTAGCCCTTTCCTACCTCCACGATGCGCAGCGTGATTTGCAGGCGCGCGCTGACGAATATGGCATGACATCGCAGTTCTACCAGCTCGTCCGCTTCGCCGGCGACGGCGGCAAGCGGCGGCACTGATCCTTCCATGTATGTCCGCGTCTCGAAGTTCGCCCAGGCCGATGACGCCGCCCGCTATGTTGCGGAAGCGCCGGAATGGGTCGATGGCGGTTATCTCAACACCGAAACGCCCTACACCAACGTCGAGGAGCTCGATGCTGCCGATCAGATCGCGGCAGGCGACAGCTCGATGACGCTCTCCTATGAAAACGTGAGCTTCAATGGCGATGACCTGCAAGGCTTGATCGCGGTCGTGCAGGATGGCCGCTACGTCTACGAGATCTCAATCGACGGCTTCACCGCTCCCGACACCGGTCTGTTGCAGGCAATGGCGGATCAGCTGCTTGGCTGCGCCGATGGCAGCTGCACGGAAGTCACGGAGGTTCCAGCTGAACTGATGACCTACTTCTCCGGTCCTGGCGATCAGGAGTAGGAAAGACCTTGCCGCGAGAAGGGAAACCGATCCCTTTCGCCGGCGAAGACGCGCGCGACGGTTCAATACCGTCGCGCACAGGGGCAACGCAATGAGGAAAGCAGTTTGCGGAGTATTCACCCGTTTCGGGCGGCCGATCGTTGCCGGAGCAATTGCGCTTTCGCTTGTTCCCGCTGGTGGAATAGCCGCGCAGGAATCGCCTCTCGATCTCGGCGCGGCGCTCCTCTTTCCGGACGACGTTTCGACCGTTGAATTGGGAGAATTTGGCATCGACACCGGGCGGGTCATTTCGTCCGCGGAGCTTGCCGCGTCGCAGCCAGAGCTCTTCGGAGCAGAGACCGCTGATGTCGTTAATGCCCTCGAAATGGAATCTATCCACTTGCTCAGTCTCTACCCGCTCTCCGATCAGGATACCGGTCCCAACGGGCCGGGATTTGTCGTGCAAAGCTGGCTTGCCGCCTTTTCAGACAACGAGCATGCTGCCGAAGCTTTTGCGCTTTTTGATGATGAATCAGCAAACGACACAGCGACGGATCTCGATGCCCCGCCCGCACTGGGAGATGAATCGGAAGTCACGGAATACCGCACCGACGCCAGCGAGGCAACCGGCGGCATGCCCGTGCATGAATTAGAGGTGTCTTTTCGCGTGGGCCGCGTGGTCGCCCGCGTCTATCTCACCGGCTACGACCTTGAAGCCGATCGGGAGATTGCGGAAGAACTCGGCAGGCTGCTGGAGCAGAAGCTTCAAGGCGTCATCAACGATGGCGCTCCCAGTCTGAGCCTCATTACCCCGCGCTATGCCGGCGAGTCGTTCGAGAACGGGCGAACCCACTATTCCATCTTTGGCGGCGAGGCGCTGAATTCATCATCTTACGCCTGGATCGCCGAACAGAATCAAGCTGCGGCTGACGAATACGGGATCACTGCCCGGTACGAAGCGACGACCAACATCATGGACGGCGAGGCGTATTTCGGAGCCGTTCGCATTCAGGCAACGCGTTTCGCAAAGGCCGATGAAGCCGAGCGATATCTGGCCGACACCCTCGAAAGCATGAGCGAGGAGAACGGGTACATCTCCGCCAAGGAGATTGTGCTCGATAGTCCCGAGCAATTTGGCGATGCGGCGATCGCCTATTCATACGTGCTCGACCAGGGCGAAGGGAATACCGATGGCGTCCGGATCGTCGTCGCAGATGGAAGGTATCTCTATGACGTTATGGTCGACGGTGAAACGACTCCGGATCTCACCACCGCAGCGGCTGTCATGACCGACATGCTCGCGTGTGCAGACCATGGATGCGCAACCGCTCTGGAAGCTCCACCTGAATTGGCGGCGTATGCCCAGCCTGATTAGGGCCATGTTTGACATCTTTAGCGAGTCCTGATGACCTGGGTGGGACCCTCCAGATGCCCGTCATCCTGAGCCGCAGCGAAGGATCCCCGCGCGAAGCGCCTCGTTAAAAGACGGACCGCCGTGTTGTGAAGAGCGGCTTCGCCGGGAGGATTCCTCGCCTTGTTCGGAATGACGGGTAGGTAGTGGTGCAGTCTCCTGGAATGTGCCTAGCTGATCCGCAGCTCGCTCCCGGCGATGCGGCGATGCGCTTCATTGCGAGGGAGTGGCATCACCAACGGACAGTTGCGGACCGGGTGGCGGGCGACGGCGATCGGGCAATCGAAGACTTCAGAGAGCAGCACGGGATCGAGCGCGTCCCATGGCTCCGCGAATGCGGTCAGCCGGCCATGATGCAGAATTGCCATCTTGTCCGCGTAGCTCGCGGCCAGATTGAGATCGTGCAAGATGGCGACGACGGTGCTCCCATTGGCGGCCAGGTCGCGCGCGATTTCCATCACCATCTGCTGGTGGCTGAGATCGAGCGCGGCGGTTGGCTCATCGAGCAGCAGAATCGGCGACTCCTGGGCCAGCACCCGGGCGAGCGTGACCCGCGCCTGCTCGCCGCCCGAGAGCGTCGGGAACGTGCGCTGCTGCAATTCAACCGTTTCGGTTTTCTGCATCGCCGCTGAAACGACCTCGTCATCGCGATCCCGCTCGCCGCGTCCCTGACGGGCCGAGCGTCCCATCGCGATCACTTCTCGCGAGGTAAACGAAAACTGCAAAAACGTTTGCTGCGGCAGCACTGCCCGGCGGAGCGCCAGCTCGCGCGGCTGGTAGTCGCCGATCGATTTGCCGTCGATCAGCACATCGCCATGCGTCGGCGGAAGATCGCCGGAGATGACTTTCATCAGGGTCGATTTACCGGCCCCGTTCGGTCCGACAAGTGCCAGCACCTGGCCCTGCTCGATCGGCATCGTCACCTGGTCGACGAGCTTGCGGCCGGACATTTCCACCGAAACCGCGCGAACATCGATGATTGGCGGCGTCATCCCCAGCCTCCTTGCTGCCGACGCGTGCGTGCGAGCAGGAAGAGGAAAAAGGGACCGCCGATGAGCGCGGTGACGACGCCGATCGGAACTTCGAGCGGTGCCGCCACCGTGCGGGCAAGCAGGTCAGTGAGCACAAGCAATGACGCTCCAGCAATGGCGCTAGCCGGGAGGAGAATGCGGTGATTGGGACCAGCCGCCAGCCGGATGGCGTGCGGCACAACGAGTCCGACAAAGGCGATCGTGCCGGTAAACGCGACTGACGAACCCACTACGAGCGCGGACACTACGACCACCCCGAGACGAACCCGCTCAGTCGAGACTCCGAGATGACGCGCTTCTTTCTCTCCGAGCACGAAGAGATTGAGCTCGGAGCCCCATCTTGGCAACAGGATAAAACCCGCCAGCGCAAAAGGGGCCATCGCCGTCACGCTTTGCCAGGTCGCGCCGCCGATGCTGCCAAGCTGCCAGAAGGTGATGCTGCGGAGCTGCGCATCGTTTGCAATCGTGATCATGAATCCGGTAAATGCCCCGGCGATCGAGTTGAGCGCGACGCCGGTCAAAATCAGCGTGACCACCTCGGTTCGCCCCTGAAAGCGGGCGAGGGAATAGACAAGCAGGGCCGTGCCGAGTCCGGTTGCGAACGCCGCGATCGGCGTTGAATAGCGTCCAAATAAGGAAACACCGATGAGAATGCTCAGCACCGCGCCGAGTGATGCACCGGCTGAAACGCCGATCACGCCGGGATCGGCAAGCGGATTGCGAAAAACTCCCTGGAGCGCCGCGCCCGCGATTGCCAGGCTGCCGCCGACCATCGCCGCCTCGAGCACGCGCGGCAGGCGAATAGCCCACAGCACGGCCGATTGCTGTTCGGTGAATGATGCGTCCCAGTGAATGTGCAGCGTGGAAAGTATTTCCTGTGTGCGATACAGCGCATGAGCGCGATCAAGCAGGATGGCGACCGAATCCCCAACGGGAATTGAAAATGAGCCGATCCCGAGTGCGAGCAGCATCGAGAACAGCAACAGCACGATCAGCAGCAGAAAAAGCGCCGGGGGGGCGATAAGGCGCCCGCTCCCGGCAGCTGCCCGGGAGCGAGAGCGATCGAACCAGCGGCGAGCCTCGCCCACCGCCATGAGTTATGCCGCTGGCGTAGCGACGCCGAGTTCAGGATGAAAATCGGCGATCAGCTGCATAAGCAAATCACCGGTGCGAGGGCCAAGGCCGAGCAAGAGCTGATCGTCGTACGCGAAAAACGCCTTGTTCTGACCAGCGGGCGTCTCGGCGATGCCCGGAATTTTCAGCAATCCCTCTGCGCCGCCGACCGCCTCGTAGCCACCCTCTTGCAGGATGATGATGTCCGGTGAAGCCGTGATCAGCGATTCTGGCGTCAACGGCTTATATCCATCGATGTCCGCTTCTGCTCCAGCGTTGATTGCGCCAGCCGCCGGGATAATGGCGTCCAGTGAAGTCTCTGTCCCGGCAACCATCTGAATGCCCTGCTCGGGTCGAACGAGCACGAAGAGCACCCGCGGTTTTTCGGTGACATTGGCTACGAGCGCTTCCGCCTGGGCGATTTCGGCATCAACTTCAGCGGCCTTTGACTCGCCGACCTGCGGAACACCGAGCGCCTGACTAACCAGGCGCAGCCGGTTGCCCGGGTCGTCGATCGTCGTCGAAGGATTAAAGAGCACGACCGGAACTCCGGTGGCTTTGATCTGATCGATGACTTCGACCGGCTGCACGAGCCCGATGTTTCCCAGCACGACCGTTGGCTCGTAGGACAGAATCGCCTCCGAATTCAACTGGAGTTGATATCCGATGCTCGGTTTCGATTTCGCTTCTTCAGGATAGGTGGCGCTGAGATCGACCGCGACGACATTGTCGCCAAGGCCAAGCGCCCAGACGATTTCAGCCAGATCGCCATTAAGCGGAATGATCCTGCTCACATCGGTGATCGTCACTTTGGCGCCGGAGTCATCCATGGAGACCACTGGAAGCACCGGTGTTGCCGCTGGACTGGCCTCAGGTGTCGCGTCGTGTGCCGATGTGCGAAGGGTGGAACCTACGAATGGAGTGATGGCGAGCGCCGCTGCTCCGCCCAGAAATGCACGACGTTGCATTTGATGTATGTCCCTCTCGTAAAAATCTTGGTAAATCTATGCGAATCTACCAAGCGATTCGACTCGCGATTCACCATACATTCCGGACGCAACGACGTGAAGGGGAGAATTGTGGTGGAATGCCGGAAAATGAGTTGAGAGTTGAGAGAAGTGATAATGAATAGTGGGGTGGTTGTGATTGCCGGGAGCTAAACCCGGCTGACATTCGAGAAGTCCTTCGGACTACGCTCGTGCTCCCCTCGCATGGAGCGGGGGAGGGGCTGGGGGTGAGGGCCGTCGGGCTCGGCTATTCCCCGGCACTCAAAGTGCCGGGCTGACCGGACGAAGCCCTTCCAGGGCTGGTGGTGATGAACTCCCTGATCAATATGGAAACCCGTTTCCTTGAAGCTAGTGCTGGAAGCACTTCGTCGTGCTCAGACCGGCACTCGAAGTGCCGGGTCTTTCGCAGAAGTGCACAGCGCAACTGGCCGTCCCATTACGGGACGGCCAGTTGCGCTGTGGCGATGGATGTTATGAAGCGGGTGCGATGTTCTTGTTGTGGTGGAAGAAGTTTGTGGGATCGTAGGCCTTCTTGATTTCTGCCAGACGGTCGTAGTTGACTCCGTAGGCTGCGGTCGATGGTTCGTCAGTTGAGCCGTTGACGTAAACGCCGCCGGTGGAGAAGGGCTCCATCGCCGTGGCGAAGTCGCGGGCCCAGGCGATGCTCGCCTCGGGATCGCCGCTCTCATCCCAGGCCGCGTTGATGACGAGACCGTGCGGCGCGTTCCGATGCGCGAAGGCGGTGGCTTCCGGGCTGACCCGGGCGGCTGCGCCGTGCAGCGTGTCGATCAGCACCGCCGACTGCGGCGATGGGAAGACATCGGCGAACGAGATGATGGTGTCGATCGCGTCGTCGCTCAGCTCGCGAATGCCGTTCCATTTCCAGTAGTAGTTGAGCCCGACCGGCATCGCCTCATCGAAGAGCGTATTCATGTCGGAGTATTTGCGTTGATGGACCATGTCGACGATCGGCGTGCCGAAAGCGCGGATCGGCGCGATCAGGTGCTGACCGGCCTGGAGCGGCCCGGAGTAGGCGAGCGCGATGGCGACCGCTTTCATCCCCTGCGGCAGGGTCATCAGACCGGCGTAGATCGACAGCTCATCGGGCGCCCGCTGCGCAACCGTGCGGTAGTAGCGCAGCACTTCCCGCGCTTGCTCGTAGGGATAGAGGATCATGCCGCCGAGAACATCGTCCTGGAAGTGCAGCTGAAGCTCGAACGAGGTAACGATGCCGAAGTTGCCGCTGCCGCCGCGCAGTGCCCAGAAGAGATCGGCGTTCGTGGTGGCGTCAGCGCGAACGACTTCGCCATCGGCGGTGACCACTTCGAAACCGACAAGATTGTCGAGCGTGAGTCCATATTTCCCGGCCAGCCAACCATAGCCGCCACCGAGGGCGAGTCCGGCAAGACCGGTGTCGGACGCGGTGCCCGTCGGCGTGACGAGATGGTACTTCTCGGTTTCGAGCAGGAACTCGCCCAGCTTGACGCCGGGTTGCGCCACGCCGATCCGCTCGGAGAGCTTGACTTCGATCTTTTTCATCAGGGAGAGATCGATCAGGAGTCCGCCATCGATCGCGGAGTGTCCGGCGACGGAATGCCCGCCGCCGCGTACCGCGACCTGGAGTCCGGTTGCCCGGGCGAAGCGCACCGATTCAACAACATCATTGGTGTTGAGTGGGCGAGCGATCACTGCAGGCCGGCGATCGATGTAGTTATTGAAAACCTTTCGAATCTCATCGTAGTCGGCGTCGCCAGGAAGCACGACTGGACCGGTGAGGCTCGATTTGAATGCGTGAAGCCCTGCTTCTTCAAGAACTGAAAATGCCGTTGTCTGAGTTGCTGCCACCGTCACCGTGGAGTTCCTTTCGCATCATTGCGAAGCGCATCACCATTGAAGCGCTTGGTTCGAGGCCGAAACCTCTTTGACGAAGAATTGCCGCCGATCGTTGCCATCGCCATTGATTGCACGTCTTCTCGCGGCCTGTCGTTTCGCGGGGTCTCCGTTGACCTCACACACGTAATGTAGCAGTCCGTCCTTCCATCAATCTTCCGTATTAATACTGAATCTTCTACCGAATGCGTAGACTGATAGTACTAAGCAATAAGTACGAAGAGACACTCGGTATTGCTGAGATCGAGGCGTGTTTCGCTATGCGCCGGATTGAAATCCAGCGCTCACAAGCCGAAGTCTCTTCGAGACTGAGCCAGGGAATGCTCGGATTTATCGGGCGTTTCTCCAGTTGGACCCGGCACTGGAAGTGCCGGGAAACCGAGAAACGTCCCAATATAGCGGCTATGTTTCCCACCGAGATCAGCCCTGGAAGGGCTTCGGCGTGTTAGCCCGGCCTTTCAAGGCCGGAAATTCGCTCGCTCGGAATGTCAAACATAGAACCCGTCAGAAAACAAAAAGCCCCCTTGCCCAGCACAGGGCAAGGGGGCTTTGGCGTGAGGACTCTAAGCGCCCATCGCCTGTTTGAGCAGCACCGGAACTTGAGAGGGTGAATCGGCCACCCGGACGCCGGCGGCTTCCAGGGCGGCGATCTTGCCGGCTGCCGTGCCTGCGCCGCCGGAGATGATCGCGCCGGCGTGGCCCATCCGCTTGCCTTCCGGAGCGGTGCGGCCGGCGATGAAGCCTGCCATTGGCTTGGTCACATAGGACTTGATGAAGGCGGCGGCTTCTTCTTCGTCAGCGCCGCCGATTTCGCCGAGCATGACGATCGCATCGGTGTCGGGATCATCCTGGAACAGCTTCAGCACGTCGATGAAATTGGTGCCGATGATCGGATCGCCGCCGATGCCGACCGCGGACGACTGCCCGAGTCCCGCTTCTGTGAGCGCGTTGACGACTTCATAGGTCAGCGTGCCGGAGCGGGAAACGAGCCCGACCCTGCCCGGCTGATGGATGAAACCCGGCATGATGCCGATCTTGCATTGACCTGGTGAGATCAGTCCGGGGCAGTTCGGCCCGAGCAGGCGCGCGCCCTTGCGCTTCACGTAGTCGTAGACCGGGACCATATCGATCACCGGTACACCCTCGGTGATGCAGACGACGAAGGGAATACCGCCGTCGACCGCTTCGTAGATGGCATCCGGGCGCGAACTTCGCCGGCACGAAGATGATCGAGGCATTTGGCTGCGTTTCCTTGACCGCCTCGGCGACGGTGTTGAACACCGGCACTCCGGCGACTTCTTTGCCGGACCCGCCCGGAGTCACACCGGCGACGACATTCGTGCCGTACTCCACCATCTGCGTTGTATGGAAGGAACCTTCGCGGCCAGTGATGCCCTGGACGAGCAGGCGCGTGTTTTTATCAACAAGAATGCTCACGTGGAAATGCTCCTTTGCAGCGCTATGCGCCGATAGCCGCCTTGACCACGCGCGCGGCCGCCTCGTCCATGCTGGTCACCGCAGTCAACCCCGCTTCAGCGAGAATGGCCCGTCCTTCTTCGGCGTTCGTGCCGGAAAGCCGGACGACGATCGGCACCTGCACCTTTACCTGTGAAAGCGCTTCGCGAATACCGTTCGCCACGACATCGCCCCGGGTGATGCCTCCGAAAATATTGACGAAAATCGCCTGAACATTCGGATCGGCCGTCACCAGCCGGAAGGCCTTGGCGACCTGCTCGGCGCTGGCGCCGCCGCCCACATCGAGGAAGTTGGCCGGCTCGCCGCCGTTGAGTTTGACGGCGTCCATCGTCGCCATCGCCAAGCCCGGCGCCGTTGACGATGCAGCCGATATTGCCATCAAGCTTCACAAACGAGATACCGGAGCGCTTCGCTTCGATTTCGGTTTCGTTTTCCTCCGCCATATCGCGGAGCGATTCGTGCGGGTTGTGGCGGAAGAGCGCGTTGTCATCGAAGGAGATCTTCGAGTCGAGCGCCAACCAGTCGCCTTCGCCGGTGAGAATTAACGGGTTGATTTCGGCGAGCGTGGCGTCTTCGGTGACATAGGCCTTGAACAGCGCCTGGGCGATCGCCGCGAATCCATTGATCTTGTCAGCGGGAATGCCCAGTTCGAAGCCGAGCTGCCGGGCCTGGTAGGGATGAAAGCCGAGATAGGGATCGGCGTTGATGCGGACGATCTTCTCCGGGCTGTTGGCGGCGACTTCCTCGATATCGACACCGCCCTCAGCGCTCGCCATGATCAGAATCTGGCGGTTGGGCCGATCGAGAATGACCCCGAGATAGAACTCGCTCGCGATATTGACGCCGGGCGCAACCAGAACCTTATTTACCTGATGGCCGCGAATGTCCATACCGAGAATGGCATCAGCTGCCGATTTCGCATCCGCAGGCGTTTTCGCGAGCTTGATGCCGCCGGCTTTGCCGCGCCCACCTGAGTGAACCTGGGCCTTGATGGCGACGAGTCTGCCGAATCCGGCCGCAGCCGTTTCGGCTTCCTCCGGAGTCTGGGCAACGATGCCCGCGTTCACCGGAATCCCGTATCGAGTCAGGATCTCGGCGGCCTGATACTCATGAATATTCATCGGCGGCAATGTCTCCCTGACGCGCAGCAATGGCGCCGAACGATCATCACGCGCTAGGCGCGACAGACGCAGAAAGCGGCCGGATAGACCGGCGCTGGCATCCTATCATGCCAAAGCCTGCGAACGGGGACGATTCGGTCTGCTTTACAAAGCAACGAATGCAAGAGCGCTCAATCGACGTGGTTCGGGACGTCTTGTTGCGGCGTCGCGCGTTCGTTGAGCTTATTGCGCGTGATGAGGCAAAATCGCCAATCTGGTTATGGAAGATAAGTATTGCATTCTCGAATGAATTCGCCATGCAGGGCGAAGCGGCGGGAGGAATTGCCGCAACGTGGTTATTTCATTTCAGAGGAGAGAAAGCCGAAAGAGCCTGAGTTGTTGACTTTTCTCAAACGATTGAGTACAACACAGGGGACGTATCCAACGCGCGCGCGATCCAGGGACTCGTCAGTCCGGCGTGTTCTCGTGTCTTGTTTCGCCCGGAGCCGTCAGGCAGGTTTTCTTTTTATTCAGGGTCGTGGCGTTCCACGACGAGGAGTTCAGGCGGAATGAGCGACAGAACGCTCACGTGCCGCGATTGCGGTCAAACGTTCACCTTTACGGCGGGCGAGCAGGCATTTTATCAGGAGCGCGGGTTCTCGGAGCCAACACGTTGCAAAGCGTGCCGGGACAAGCGCAAAGCGGAGCGGAACGCCAGCGGCAGCGGTGGGTACGACTCTTACGGCGGCAGCAGCTACGGTGGCAGCAGCTCCGGTGGCGGCTACGGCGCAAGTGGACGCGACTACAACAGCGCACCACGCCAGATGTACCCGGCAATTTGCTCGAGTTGCGGCAAAGAAACCGAGGTTCCCTTTGAGCCTCGCAACGACAAACCCGTCTTCTGCCGGGAATGCTTCCAGGCGCAACGCGCCAGCACCCCACGGTACGGCTCAAGCTACTAGGCACTAGATCCCTTCTTACAATCTGAACTGCAACGGCCGGGATGGTGAACATCCCGGCCGTTTTTCTGTCGTTAGTTACTTGAAGCCGGTTTCAATGATCTTGCGCAGGCGTTTGCGCACGGGCTTCATCATGTTGCCCTTTGGACAGGATGGCGACGTACGCCGGCGCAAACTTCGATGAAACGCGCGCTAATCTGGGAGCGGCGCATTTTTGGCTTCATCTTGCAACAGGCGGATGTGGGCGACGATCTCCCAGCGTTGCTCGTCGGTGAGGGCGATGTCGAAGGCGGGCATCTCCGTGCCGCCGAGTCCATCGGTGACGACGCCGTAGAGATCGCCATCGGTGCGTTCCAGGACGGCTCCCTTGGTGAGATCGGCGGCGGCGCCTGATTCGCCATGCCCCATCGTCGCGGACATATCGGCGCCTCGCCCATCGATGCTGTGGCAGCTCATGCACTGTTCGGCGAAGAGCACGTCGCCTCGCTGCACGATGGCGGGGTCGGTGGTATCGAGCGGGCTGGATGCGTCGACATACGCGGTCTGCAGCGGTCCCGATCGATACGCGGTTAAGAAGAAGGCGCCTGTGATCAGGACGATGACGATCAGGAAAATGCCGCCGGTGACCGGCTCAAGCCCCTTCAACCGTTTGATAAGAACGATGCCGCCCGCAAAGGTCGCCACTGCTGCCACGAGCGCGAGCCAGCCGGTGATCGGCAGTTTCGGCAGCTGCCAGGAATCAGCGACCAGTCGAGGCGGTTGTGGTCCTGTGCCGGTCAGATCAATCGGGATCACGACGCTCGCATCCTGGACGCCGAGGCGACGCGCCGAAATCTCCAGATCCCAGACCGCCTGAAAGCCGAGGCGCGCCCGGGGGATAGTGTAGAGACCCGGCCTCCCGTTGACGGGCGTCGCATCGAAGCGGTCGCGAAGCTGAGCGCCGGACCGATCGAGCGGGTTGGCCGCAGTCGCCAGAACGATCACCCGCGCGAGATCGGTGACCGGTTGACCGCTGGCTGAGTCCGTAACTCTGATTGACATGGTGTCAGTCGCAGCGGGATCGAGGCGGCCTTCGACGGTGATGGTGACGTCGCCTGAGTTCGAGGTCGCATGGATCTCACCGGTGCGCGACGCCACATCAACGGTCAGCGGTCCGTTTGCGGGAGCGATCTCGGTCATTCGGGCGGCGGCGAAAAGAATCAGCAAGGCGAAGCCGATCTCAATGGCGACAGCCATCCGGATGCGCCTGGTTTGACCGCGTTCAACTACCTGGTTGCGCTCATCGTTCGCCTGGCGAAGCCGGGGAACGATGAAGAGCCGGTTCACGCCTGCGATCACGAGCACCAGGATCACCAGCAGCACTTTGACGATCAGCGCCTGACCATACGATGTTCCCGTAAGGTTCTGTGGTCCGGAAACACGGGATGCGCTCGCCACGATCCCGGCGCCGACGATGATCAGCATCGCGATCAGGTTGATCGTCGTTGATTTCAGGATGAGCGACGTTGCCGATTGCCGGGACGCATCGTCGTCCGGCGAGCGCAACAGCCAGGCCAGGGCGAATCCGAGGACGAGCAACCCGCCACCCCAGATCGCAGCGCCGCTGATATGGGCCAGGTCAATGGCGATTTTCAGGTTTGGATTCGATTCGGCGGCGGCATGACCCGAGAAGGAAAAGGTGGCGAGTCCGATCAGCCCGGTGATTGTTCCGGCCACGATCACCATGCGCGTTGGGCGTCGAGTCCAGAAAGCAGCCAGAACGACGGTCAGCGCCAGCATCGCAGCGCGGACAATGAGCGCTTTCCCGGGTGAGGTGTGACGGAGGGTATCGGTCCAAACGGAGAACGGGGGTGGATCATTCCACGAGCGGCCAGTAGCGGAGATCGCCAGACCCATCGATGAGATCGCAAGACCCGCAATACCAGCGATTCCCGCGCTGATGCTGATCCAGCGCAGCCCAAATGCGGTTGAGGTGATCACCGGTTTCAGCGGACGGCCGAACGTGACGATCAGCATGAAGGCGCACGCTCCGGCGATCGCCATCATGCCGGTGAGATCAAGCCAGCGGCCGATCGTCGTCAGCCAGGGCGAATGTTCCTTTCCGGCGACATCACTGATGGTTGGCGCCGATCCCGTGCCGGCGGAAAAGGAGAGCGTGCCGGTAGTGGCGTGTCCATCGACCGCCGACAGCACCCGCCAGACAATCGTGTAGACACCGGGCGGTTGGTCCGGGGAGGCGATCGCCAGCAGGGCCGTCTGTGCGTTTTGCGGATCGACAGTCAATGTGATGGCGCTGACTGTTTCACCGGTTGAGGCGACGAGGGAGGCGGAACTATAGGAAGAATCGACGGCTTCGGTGAAGGTCATCGACACCGTGGGCGGCACGGAAGGAAGGATGCTTCCCGCTGAAGGCGTCGAGGACTCCAGTCGAGAGTGCGCATCCACGTTGGTGGCACTGATCAGCATGATGAAGATGAATGAAACGAAGATTGCGCAAGTGTTGCGGAGCCGAATAAAGGTTCGAAATCGCGCGTATCTCTTCATCACAGGGCGATTATACGGAGACTTCAGTTCTTTGCTGCGGTATACTCGCCTGCGGAGTGACGACGCGGGGCTGCGTGTGCCGGTCATTCTGAAAGCAAGGATGGAGCGATGTGCCATTCAGCCGCTTCGGCTGGCTTGGACGCCTGCGTTTCCAATCGAACCATGATGATGAGCCGATCGTGACGGTCTCCCCTTCGTCTCCAATTGGAGTCGCTCCGGAAGAGTCGGAACCCGGTTTGTTACTGCGTTCAGGAGAGCAGATCGAGCTCCGGCGGCATGTTCCGTCGAATCTTGCGGCGTTTCAGCGCTGGTATGGCGACATCGAGATCGCTCGCATGTTGCGTCACGACCAACGCTCCCTCAACGATATTCAATCCCGTGGCTATTTTCAGTCGATCATCATGCCGGCGACCGCCCGGGATATGGCCTATGCCATTTACGAACGGGAAACCGGACGGCTGATCGGCGCGGCCGCGCTCACCGACTTTACGGGAATGAATCCGCGCACAGCCTATTTCCGGATCGTCATTGGTGAAAAAGATCGCTGGGGACTCGGCTACGGAACCGAGGCGACGCGTCTGGTGGTGCTCGATGGCTTCGAGCGGCACGCGGTCGACATCGTCAAGCTTGAAGTGTTCAAGCACAACGCGCGGGCGCGAAACGCCTATGCGCGTATTGGCTTTTCGGTATCGGGCGAGCATGTTGAGTACGTCGGCCGCGACCGCTATGTGCTGGAAGTGATCGAGATGCAAATCGATCGCGAATCGTATGCGAAAGCAGTCGAAACCCAGCAACAATCGGGAATGGAACAGCGTACTGAACAGGCAAGCTGATGGTCATGACCGTTCTGTTTGTATTGACAGAGGGGCACGCCAGTAACTAGACTCGAAACCGTCCCGCAGTACGGCTGTACGGACAGCCAGCGAACACTCATGAGGAGTTGAGGGGCTCCGAGCGTTCGTATTGCGGACGACAAATGGGTTGCAAATGGAAGGGGGACAGCACATGTCAATGGCTGAGCGCGAGCAGGGCTTTGAGCCATTGAGTCGCCGCGAGACGATTCAACGGATTTCCGCCGCTTTGGCGATTGTTCTTGTGACATTCATCATGCTCGTGATTATCGGCTCTTAAGCGATCAGATACGGCCTGAACTTACGCGTTTTTTGGAGTTGCTTTCCCCATTGCAGTGGTGGCGCTCAACTTGTTTCGATTGAACTTACCCCGACAGTAACCGGGCGGTCCCGCCGCCCGGTTTCTTTGTGCCTGAAACGCTGCCAATTCTTATGTACGTACAAAATGTCCGTATAATAATTGCTTCCGATCCGGAACAAAATCTTCCCGATGCTTCGAAAGAAATCTGCAATTGGGAAAACCGATGCGATTTGTGACCGTACAGTCAAGATGCAGGGCAGTATGTATCCGACGTTGTCCCGGCACTGAAGTGCCGGGCTAAGCAAAACAAAGTCCCGCTGGGACTACGACGACGGCCCTCACCACAGCCCCGCTCCCGGAGCGGGAAAGGGGAGCACGTGATCAGCGCCGGAGGCGCTTTGTCTGGTTAGCCTGGGGTTTCAACCCCAGGAATTGGAGCGCAGAGTCGCCAAATTAGACCGGGCTGACTTCAATCTCCGTTTTGACCGAGTTCGCGATGAAGCAGCCTTCGTGGGCGGCGTGATGCAACTCGTCGATCGTCGCCTGATCTGGAATTGTCCCGGCGTAGCTGATGTCAGGATGCAGCACGACGCGCGTTACGGCGTAACGGCCGGGTGCGATTCGGTCCATCGTTCCTTCGGCGCGGTCTTCGTACCGGTCGACGACGACGCCCCGCTTGGCAGCTTCAAACAGGAATGTGAGCATGTGGCAGCTCGAGATCGAAGCGACGAAGGCTTCTTCGGGATCGACATTTCCTTCAACTGAATAGGGCAGCGGCACGGCATGCGGAGAGGATGAAGCTGGAATCTCGACGCCTCCATCAAACCGCCAGGTATGGGCGCGGCTGAACTTGCGGTCGATAAATTCCGAGTTGGGTTCACGTTCCCAGTTGATCGTGGCGACATATGAACTCATTCCTCAACTCCTCAGTGAGCCGAATCAAATGTTTTCAATATTCGTCGAAGCGGCTGAATTTCAAGCGCAGCCCGATGAAATGCCAATGCATCACTCAAAGGCACGATATATAGACTCGAGCGCGATTCCAGTGTGAGTTCAGCGTCGCGGTGGAACGCTTAACGGTGGAGATGCTGACCGGCCAGGGACTCGCTTCGATGCGAAGGAAAGAGACGGCTACCATCGCCTGACCCGATATCGGATTGGACGATCGTAGCCGTTCCAGGAGATCCGTTTCCTGTGGTGGCCTTCAGCGACTGCGTGGCGTCATGCGGTCACGTCGATATTAAGGGTCATGCCGGCTTCGTAATGCCCAGGCAGGTGACAGGAGAACTTGTATGCGCCTGGCTCGGTAAATGTCCACGCAAGCGTCGCTGTCTGTCCCGAGCCAATGTTCGACGCTTCGGCCTGCTGTCCTGATTCCAGGAGTGGTTCGTCAACGGCATCGCGCTTTTCGATCACGAATTCGTGAACGCTGTGGCCATTGTTGGTAATCACAAAGGTGTAGGGTTGGTCAACCTTAAAGGTCGTCTGCTCCGATTCGACCTTCATGTCGATGAGGGTGATGGCTACCGACGTCGTGCCAGGCAGGGGGGTGGCTTGTTCAGTCGTTTCAGCCGCGACCGGCGGCAGACCAACGACGAGCTCAAGCGTCACGTCAGTCTGATCACCATTGGCATGGAGCGTGGCGATACCGGCATAGCCGTCGGTTCCCAGGAGCCGTAGTCCGATCGTCAAGGTGTCATTAACTGGGGTGCCTCCGATATCACCGCAGGCTAAATAGTGCCCAATCGCCGTTGCGCTTTCATGCACATTGATTGCATATGGGCTTGCCAGCAGATCATTTAGCGCAACCGGTACGGTGGTCATGCTGGAAACCACCGGGAGCGCGCTGGTGGCGCCGGCTTCCGGAGTAGCCGAACCCGTAAGAACAATGTCACTGAGAGGGAAGGCAGGATTGGGATCGAGCGCTGCACAGGTTCCCTTATGGATATGGGCCGGGTGGTCCATATCCATCTGCTGTGCAGCGGCGAGGTTAAATCGCTGACTGAGGCCCGAAGCGACCGCGAGCCCAGCGGCACCGCTCAACACGCGGCGGCGATTAAGTCGTGACAATCCGAATGCAGAGTGGCGATTCATAATGACTCTCCTTCCGCCGTGGATGCCCGTTGACCTGTGATGTTGTATGCCGTGGTATCGGTGCCCTCTCGCTTCACCTCACCGATGGTACGGAGCTCAAATGATTGGGAAATGGCCCATGCCGTAACGATAGCGATCTCGCGCTCCGGGGTCGTCACGTTTGACCTTGATAACGCAACAAAAGCGCAACGAATCACTGCTGGGTTTGGGCAGAAATGATGGATTCGAATCGTACATTACTGAATTGTTGAGTAGTTACAGGCTAAGGTGTGAGGAGCGAATCATCAAAATGCTGGTGATGAGGTTTCGGCAGTATCGATGTATTGAGGTTAAGGAAGAAGTTATGGCGATTTCGACACTACCGGGTTACCCGCGGATCGGAAAGCATCGCGAGTTGAAGCGAGCGCTTGAGGGGTTCTGGTCAGGCAAGAAAAGCGAAGCCGAACTCGAAACGGTTGCCGCGGCGCTCCGCGCGGAGAACCGCTCCACGCAAAAGGCAGCCGGAATCGAGTTGATCCCGGTGAACGATTTCTCGTTCTATGATCAGGTGCTGGATGCGATCGCGCTGACCGGCGCGGTGCCGCCTCGCTATGGCTGGGGTGGGGGATCGGTCGATCTCGACACCTATTTCGCGATGGCGCGAGGGCGCACCGGCGAGCGCAATGTCCCGGCGATGGAAATGACGAAGTGGTTTGATTCCAATTACCACTACATCGTCCCTGAGTTGGCGCCAGACCAACAATTCAAGTTGTCATCGGAAAAGCCGTTTACCGAACTTGCTGAAGCACGGGCTCGAAAGCGGGCAGACGAAGGTCGCCCTGATCGGCCCGGTCAGTTTCCTGCTGCTTTCGAAACCTGCTGGCGGAACTTCTGATCTTGCCAAGCTTCTCGACCGGCTGTTGCCGGTCTACGAAGAAGTGGCGGTACGGCTGGCCCAGGAAGGGGCGGATTGGATTCAGTTCGACGAGTCGGCGTTCGTGCTCGACCGCTCGGCTGATGAGATCGCGCTGCTGACCGTCGCCTACAACCGGCTGGCGGCGATTCAAAAGCACGGCGAAGCTGCTCATCCACACCGCCTACGGGCATGTCGGCGACGCCTATGCAACGCTGGCGGCATTGCCGATTGATGGTCTTGGATTTGATTTCGTGCGTGGGCAGCGCAATCTAGAACTGATCGGGCAGCAGGGCTTCCCGACTGACAAATGGCTGGCGGCGGGCGTCGTCGATGGGCGCAACATCTGGATCAACGATCTTGATGCCTCGCTCAGCCTGCTCGAACGGGTGACGGCGACCGTGCCTTCGGATCGATTGATGGTGTCGTCGTCCAGCACGCTCCTGCACACGCCGTACGATGTGCGGCTCGAAACCCAGCTCGATCAGGAAATCGTGCCGTGGCTGGCCTTCGCCGAGCAGAAGTTGGCGGAGATCGTCACGCTGACCAGGGGCGTCAACGACGGTCGCGCGGCGATTTCCGATGAGCTTGCGGCGAACGCGGCGGCGCTGGCGAAGCGATCGGCTTCAACGCATCGATCGAACGCCGGCGTCCAGAAGCGGCTATCCGGATTGGACAAGGAAGCGCAGGACCGGCAGAGTCCGTTCCCGGCGCGATCGCTGAAGCAGGCCGAACGGCTCGGACTTTCGCTTTTGCCGACGACGACGATCGGCTCCTTCCCGCAGACGAACGATGTCCGCTCGGCGCGGCGGGCGTTCGAATCGGGTGAAATCGACGCCGCCGCCTACGATCGCTTTGTCGAGGACCGCACCCGCGATGTCATCCGCCTGCAAGAAGAGATCGGTCTCGATGTGCTGGTGCATGGCGAGTACGAGCGCAACGACATGGTCCAGTATTTCGGCGAGCAGCTCGACGGGTTCGCGTTCACCCATAACGGTTGGGTGCAGAGCTATGGCTCGCGCTGCGTGCGACCGCCGGTGATCTACGGCGACATCTCGCGTCCGGAGCCGATGACCGTCCGCTGGGCGAAATATGCGCAGAGTCTGACGAAGCGACCGGTCAAGGGAATGCTGACCGGACCGGTGACGATTCTGAACTGGTCATTCGTCCGCGACGATCAAGCGCGCGAAGCAACCTGCCGCCAGATTGCATTGGCGATCAAGGATGAGGTGGCTGATCTTGATGCGGCGGGCATCGCCATAATCCAGATCGATGAACCCGCGCTGCGCGAAGGACTGCCATTGCGGCACGAAGACTGGGCGCACTATCTCGATTGGGCCGTCGCCTGCTTCCGGCTTACCGCATCGGGCGCGCGGGACGAAACCCAGATTCACACCCACATGTGCTACAGCGATTTCGGCGACATCATCGACGCGATCTCCGCGCTCGACGCCGATGTGATTTCGATCGAAAACGCCCGCTCCGACAACGAGCTGCTGCGCGTGTTCCGGAGTCACGGCTACGACAAGGAGATCGGCCCGGGCGTCTACGACATTCACTCGCCCCGGGTTCCTCCGATCGACGAAATGGCGGCGAACATCCGCGCCACGCTCGATGTGCTCGCCACCGGCCAGGTCTGGGTCAATCCCGACTGCGGTCTGAAAACCCGCAAAACCGACGAAGCGCACGACGCGCTCGTCAACATGGTCGAGGCGGCGCGACTGGTGCGGGCGGAGCTTGCCGGGGCAGCTGTCAGGTAGGCCTCATCAGTCATAGCAGTTGAGACTTTGCGAAGCAGACGGCCATTCAAACGGCCGTCTGTTTCGTCGTTAATCCGGAATTCTATGAATCAGGTGAGAATAGAACGATGAAGCCGATCATTTTAAGGAGCACATGACTCGGATCTTGATTACAAATGGACAGATCGTTGATGGAGCCGGCAATCCCTGGTTCATGGGAGACCTCCTGGTTGAGGATGACCGGATTGCGGCGATCGCGCCGGTTGGGGTGATTGACCAGACATCGGTCGATGAGGTCGTTGATGCGGCAGGGCATGTCGTTGCGCCTGGGTTCATCGATATCCAATCGCACTCGATCACCCCGTTTCTGACCGACCGGCGCGCGATCTCGAAAGTGTCCCAGGGTGTCACCACTGAGATCATGGGCGAAGCCTGGACGCCGTCGCCCTTCGGTGGCCGCATTGAAGCTCCCTTCGAGCAGGGGTTGAAACGCCGAGTCGGCGACAGTTTCGATGAATGGATGGAGCGGGCCAAAGGCTGGACCCGGTTCGGCGATTGGTTGGAGGATCTCGAAGGGCGGGGCGTATCAGTCAATGTCGGCTCGTTCATCGGCGGCGCGACGGTGCGGGAATTCGCGCGGGGCGAAGAGATGGGGCCGTCGTCGCCGGAAGAAATCGAGACGATGCGGCGGGTGATGGCCGAGGCGATGGAGGACGGCGCGTTTGGCGTCGCCACCGCCTTGATCTACCCGCCGGGGTCCTATGCCGATACTGATGAACTGGTCGCGGTTTGCGAGGTCGTCGCCCGGTATCACGGCGTCCATATCACGCACATGCGCTCGGAAGAAGGCCGGATTCTGACCGCGCTTGAGGAGACACTCGAAATTGCCGAGCGAACCGGTGTTTCGACGGAGATTTACCATCTCAAAGCCGCCGGTGAGCAGAACTGGCCGAAGATGGCGCAGGTGATCGCCCGGATCAATGAAGCGCGGGCTGCCGGGATCGACGTTACCTCGGACATGTATCCCTACGATTCGGGTGGAACGGGAATGACCGCGATGGTGCCGCCCTCCGCCGAAGAAGGGGGCAAGCTTTTCGAGCGGTTGCGCAACCCGGAAGAGCGGCAGCGGATCGCGGACGAAATGCGCGCCGCCGCCGATGCCGATGTTGATTGGGCCAATTTCGGGAATGTCGCCGGGGCGCACAATATCCTGATCGCCGCACCCGAGCATCCCGATATCGCCCGGTATGAGGGATGGTGGCTGAGCGACATCGCGCTTGACCGGGGCCAGGATTGGGTCGATGCCGCGCTCGATCTGCTCGCGATCGAAGGGCACAACATCTTCGCCTTTTACCGGATGATGAGCGAAGAGAATCAAATTCTCCAGCTGCAGCAACCCTGGATGAAGATTTCCACCGACGCGGGCGGCATTGATCCGGAAACGGCGAAGTCGCTCGGGCTAACGCATCCTCGCGCTTACGGAACCTACACCAGGGTGCTCGGGCATTTCGTGCGTGATCTCCAGGCGATTCCGCTCGAAGACGCCGTGCGGAAGATGTCCGGAGCGGTCGCCGCCCGACTCGGATTGTGGGATCGTGGCATGCTTCGACCCGGCATGGCCGCCGACATCGTGATTTTCGACCCGGCCACGGTGGACGAAGTTGGAACTTACGCCGATCCGCACCATTGCTCGATCGGTGTGCGCGATGTCTGGGTGAACGGCGGCAGGGTCTGGCGCGACGGCGCCCACACCGGCGAATTGCCGGGACGGCGCGTCGATGGACCGGGGCGAAGCAGGACGAGCTAAGCGAAACGACGGCCCTCACCCCCAGCCCCTCTCCCGCCTCGGGAGAGGGGAGCACGATGTCTTACGTGCTGTCTGCGGCCTGCTGCCTGCTAAATGTGAAAGATGGTGACTGTGTGACTGAATCCCCGCAACCTGCGACTCCTGCCGATCTTCTTGAGGCTGCGGCCCGGCTATTGCCGGGACACCGCGATATCGAGCCTGTGCCGGGGTATGCCGATCTGATTCGGGTGAATACCGTGCAGGGCTGGACGCGGGTGACGCGCTGGCAAGAAGGGGTGACGGCGGAGCGGATTGCCACGACGCACGCGATCTTCGAGCGTGGCGTCGAAGCGGAGATTCGTTGCCTGCCTTCTCCCTACTCGGGGCCAAATGGCGAGGCGTCGATCGCCCTGCCCGGCGGACACCGGTATGAGGCGCGGGAGTGGCTGCCGGGCGCGCCGGTGTTTCGCGAGGAGCAGATTCCCGATCTGCCGCTGCCGGAGTTTGCCCCGCTCGATCACCTGGCGGAGCTGGCGGCGAACATTGGAAACCTGCATACCGCATCCCAGCGGATTGTCGATCAGCGCAAGCTGACGCCGGTGCCATTGACGGTGTTGCACCGGTCGATCGCGCTGGCCGGGCAGGATGAGCGGCGGCTGCTTTCGGGCAAGGACCGCACCTATCCTCCCATTCGCATCTGGCAGCGAGCGAGCGAGCGGATCATCCCGGCTGCCGCCGATGCGATCGGGTTGCTGCAGGCGGGAGAGGGCAAGCGCTTCGTCGCCACCCACGGCAATCTCTGGCCCGAGCATGTGTTGTACACCCGGTCAGGAGAGGCAATGCGCCTGTCCGGAATCACCGGTTGGTCGCGATTGTCGGCGTCATCGCCGCTGGTGGATCTGGCGCAGATCGTGGCCCGGCATCGGGGATGGTCACAGGATGCGGCGGAAGTGGTGCTCGAATCGTATCAATCGGTCGCGCCACTTTTGCCGGAAGAGCGCCGGGCGTTTCCGATGATCGTCGGGCTCGATCTACTCGCGGTTGCCGGTCCGTTGCTGATTTCTCGTGTCGCCGCCGCGACCGGCGAGCTGAGGATGGGGGGCACGCAACACCACGCATTGCAGGTAGCGCTGGAGCGGACGCTCGCGGCGCTCGACAAGCTGGTGCCGCTGCTGGGCGGGTACGACTCGGCGTCGCCAAAGCGCGGGCGTAAATGGGTCTATCGCGATCAGCCAGGCGGGCGAGGACGCCCACCGGGACGCGCTTAAGTTATCGTCCTCATAACTCATAACTCATAACTCATAACTCATACTTACAGGAGTGGATTGGATGCAGTTGGCCCCGGTTCAGGTTGTTGAGCTTTTTCCTGAAGAACGCGCCGCGCTGATCGAGCTTTTGTCGAGTCTCGATAGCGATGAGTGGTGGCGACGTTCGATCGGGGATTGGACGATTCACGATGTCGCGCTCCATCTGTGGGGCGGCGACGTCAACATTCTGTCAGGCGGGCGCGATCACTACAACGGCCCGCCTGGTGTCCAGCCAGCATCCGATCTTTCCATCTGGAAGAATCTCGTTGGATTCATCAACAATCGGAACGCGGATTGGGTGTCGGCCACCCGGCGGATCAGCCCGCCGCTGTTGATTGAGCTGCTTGCCGATTCTGGTCGTCAGCTCAACATTACTGGCCATCGCTCGATCTCAGCGCGGCCGGTCCCACCGTGAACTGGGTGGGCAATGGCCCGATGCCGATGTGGGTTCATGTCGCCCGGGAATTTACCGAGCGCTGGACGCACCAGCAGCACATCCGGGACGCGATCGGGAAGCCGGGTATGACCGGAAGACGCTATCTGCACCCGGTGCTCGATACCTTCATTCGCGCGCTCCCCTACACACTGCGCGATGTCCGGGCGGCGAATGGCGCGGGAGTTGGATTCATCGTGACCGGAGATGCCGGCGGTGAATGGTGGGCAGTGCGAGAGCGCTCGACCTGGATACTGGACGATGCCGCTCCGGTTGATGTGATGACCGCAGTGACACTCGATCAGGACACTGCCTGGCGATTGCTCACGCGCGGTTTTGCGCCGGAGGTCGCCGTTGAGCGCGCCACGATTGATGGCGATCCGCGAACCGGCGCAGTTGTTCTGCAGATGGTTTCGATGATTGTTTGAGATTCCAGCATGTTCCAATGACCGTGCGCCGTCGTTTACCCCACCACCCGTCATCTTGAGCCACCGCGAAAGATCCCCCAGCGAAGCGGCTGCTCGCTTCATGACCGCTCGCGTGCGAACGAGCGCTTCGCGCGGGGATGTTTCGCCGCGGCTCGAGCATGACGAACCCTGGCGGCGCAGGTTGATTGAATTGCGCTTTAGAACAGCATTCGAAGACCAAGCATCGCGAATGACAAAGCGAGCACCATGCCGATCAGAAAGATCGCTGCGCAGCCAAAAACGAAGAAGAGCGAAATGGTTGCGAACCGGTCAGCGTGTTTTTGCTCGCGAATGAGGAATTCGGAGGGGCGAGGTTTGCGCTGGGCGAACGGATCGGCTGCGTTTGAGTTCGGACCGCCGAACCCTCCCACGTAGCGACCCATGATCTGTTCCTGCACCATGCTGGCGCGAAGCTCGGTGTCGTACTGGCGGCGGCGGTCGGGCCGTGACAGGGTGGTGTAGGCGTGGTTGAGCTGTTTGGCGCGCTCCTCGGCGGCGACGCGGCGATCGGGTTGCTGTGCGTCGGGATGCACCCGTTTCATCGCGTTCCGGTAGGCGCGCGTAATCTCATCGCCGGTGGCGGAGGGCGAAACCCCGAGCAGCTTGTACAGATTCGGCGCTTCTGGCGTCATTGAGGTCTTTCGCGAATCGGGGCGACGCTCGTCCCATCCGTAAAAGTCTACTGAGATCGCGCCTGTTCTGTCGCATCCCCGACTGCAGTCCAATTGCGCTGATTCGCACCAGAATCAGCAGTGGGGCATACTCAAGTTATGGATTGATACTCCCGGCGAAATTCCGGGAAACATGGGAATCGTGTCCGTCTCGATGGCTTTGAGAGTGGGAGAGGGTCGATGCGGATCGAGATTGTTACTGTTCCCTATCGATACGATGAGTTCAATCAGGGTCTCGGCGCCGGGCCACAGGCGCTGATTTCGGCTGGCGTCGCCAGCCGGATCGCCGCCGCCGGGCATGAGGTCGCCAATCCCGTTGCGGCGTCGCTCGATTCCTCCAAAAAGGAATCAGGGCAAACCGCGATCAACATCGGCCGGCTGGGATCGAGCACCGCCCTGCTTGTCGCCGACGCTCGTAATCGTGATTCGGCGGTGGTTTGCCTGACGGGCGACGATACGGCGGCGATTGGCGTCGTGGCCGGATTACAGCAGGCGCACGGCGCTTCAGTGAAGATCGGCGTGATCTGGATCGACGCCCATGGTGATTTCAATACCCCGCAAACGAGCTTCAGCGGCATTCTGGCCGGAATGCCGGTGGCTGTGCTGACAGGGCTGGCAGGTCCGCGTTGGCGCGATGCTGCTGGGCAACTGGCGGTCGTTCCCACTGACAGGATTCTGATCGCTGGCGTACGCGACCTCGACAACCAGGAGGAGTCGCTGCTGAAAGCCACGGCGGCGACGGTGCTCAACGGCGCTCAGGCCCGGGCGCTGACCCCCTTTACGGATGCGGTCAATGAACTGGCGTCGCGCTGCGATCTGCTTTACCTGCATCTCGATCTCGATGTGCTCGATCCGGAACTGGTGCCGAGCGCATCGACGCCTTCACCGCTCGGGCTGGACATCAAGACGGTTTCGGCGATGATGAGCGCGGCGTATGATACCGGAGCAGTTGCGGCGACGAGTTTCTCGTCGCTCAACCCGGGCGGAGGCCGCCTGGGGCAGCGCTCGATTTCAACCGCTCTGGCGCTGATCGAACGGGCGACGGCAGCCTGGTCCGCTACGCCAACGCTGGATGCCGCCGGGGCATAATCACTGAATGGCACATCGATCGTGACGATTACCGGGTCCACAACGCAAGCTTTGTCCGCTCCCGGCGGCGTGTTGCTGATCTCCTGCTACGAGCTCGGGCATCAGCCGGTCAATCTGGCGTCGCCGTTGGCGCAACTTCGCGCGGCCGGATATGACCCGGCTGCCGTCGATACCGCCGTGCAATCGCTGCAGGACGACCAGCTTCTGGCGGCGAAGATGATTGCGATCTCCGTGCCGATGCACACGGCGATGCGGCTCGGTAGCCGGATCGCGGAAACCGCGCGCGAGCTTAATCCCGGCGCCCACATCTGCTTTTATGGACTCTATGCCATCCTGAATCAGGTGCATCTCTTCGCCAGTGGACTCGCTGATTCGATCATCGGCGGCGAGTATGAGCTGGCGCTGACCGGGTTGGTCGATGCGCTGGCGGCGGGCAATCCGCCCGAAAGCGTTCCCGGCATCAGCACCTCGAGGTCTGAAGCTTTGCCGATTCTGGCGAAGATTCCGCTGCTTCCCCCCGATCGGTCGGAATTGCCGGGACTGCGCGACTACGCCGGACTCGCGCATCATGGCGAGATCATCCGCGCCGGATATGTCGAAACGACACGAGGCTGTCACCACACCTGCGCACATTGTCCGATCACCCCGGTGTACGGTGGGCGGTTTTTCGCGCTGCCTCGCGCCACGGTGATCGCCGACGCTCGCGCCCAGGTGCATCTCGGCGCACGGCACATCAGCTTCGGCGATCCCGATTTCTTCAATGGACCGCAACATGGTCTGCGGATCATGCGGGCGCTGCGGGAAGAGTTCCCCTGGCTCACCTTCGACGCGACGATCAAAGCGGAGCATCTGCTCGAACACCGCAAGCTGCTGCCGGAGCTGGGCGAGCTGGGGTGCATCTTCGTCATCACGGCGGTCGAGACGCTCAATCAAGTCGCGCTCGAACATATGAGAAAAGGGCACACCGAGGCTGATGTCGCCGAAGCGCTGGTGCTGCTCGACGCCGCCGGAGTTTCGATGCGGCCATCGTTGCTGCCCTTCTCGCCCTGGGAAACGATCGAGAGCTACATCGGGCTGATGCGCTTTATCGCCGAGCAGGATCTGATCGAGCATGTCGATCCAGTGCATCTCTCGATTCGGCTGTTAATTCCGCCCGGATCAGCCGTGCTGGACGATCCTGATTGCGCCCGCTGGTTGGGCGAGCTCGACGCGCCGAATTTCAGCTACCGCTGGAAGCATCCTGATCCCCGAATGGATGCGCTGCAGCGGAAAGTCTCCCGGCTCGCCGAGCAAGCCGCCATGAAACAGACGCCGCACAAGGAAACCTTCGCGGCGATCTGGGCGCTGGCGCATGAAACGGCGGAGGTACAAATCCCGCCCGTTCCCGACGCCCGCTTCGAGCGCCCGGAACCGGCCCGTCTCACCGAACACTGGTTCTGCTGAGCAGAGCCCACCGCGGACCAGTTGGGCCCGCTTTCTCCTCGTCATTAGGGCGTATTGCTAACGCCTCATGGCCGGCTCATGCTTGAGGCGGTCGTGCTATGCGTGCTCACCCTGTTATTTGACCTGTCGGCAGTTGCTTCAATTGGGAGTGTAGTCGCGCTGATTATCTTCATGATGGTGTGCATTGCGCATCTGAAGCTGATCGCGGAAACCGGAGCGAACCGACTCCTGGTTTATCTCTCGATCATCACGTGCGCGATCACACTCGCCGCGTATTGCATTGATACATTGCCGGATAAGCCAGGAACGGCGGTTGCGTTGGTTGTCTTCTTGGCGCTCGCAGTGGTTGTCGATCGATATTGGCGGCGGATTCCGTATCTCCGTGACGACGCATTGGCTGTGGCACCGCCGAGCGACAAATAGCTAACCGTGACCGTAGATGGCTCAGCGCAGGTGACGATCATCGATCTTGACACTCCACCCATGTAGGCGTCGACGTATGACCGAGCCGGACGTGAAGGTGTGGCGTCCGGTATTCGGCTACGAATACAGAAGAGCCGTTTGGAGAGCGCTCTAACGAAGAATCACCCTTCCCGATCTCGCGCTGTGTCCAGGTGGCAACGTCACGAGGATTGACCGCTTCGAAGGGCGTCAAACCCGTCAGATCCCTCACAATCTCTGGGCCAATTGTAGTCAGGAGTCAAAGTTGCCCTGGCGGAAGGGATTGTCAAGCAGGAGTCCATGCTGCTTACTATCTATGGGTTTATTCTTTAAAGGCCCAATGGCAGACAGGGTTCAGGTCGTTGCAACGTGTCCCTTTCCGATTTAGGAGGGTTCGGATAGCGGTTTGATTTCTGCTTCGACCTCAAACAGGTTCCGTGTACTCAATTGCCTTCGGTACTCGCGATTATCCTGGAGGGAGAGCGAAATGAAGCTCAATGGAATTCGGGTATCCGTCTGGACTGCGTTCTTGGTAACCTTCGCGATGCTTGGGCTCGGAACAACCGCGGCCCTCGCTCAAGACGCGACACCGACCAGTTCCGCAGAACCAGCACACCCAGTTCACATCCACAGTGGCTCTTGCGAGGCGCTGGGCGACGTCGTGTACCCGCTCAATGACATTACAACCTATGAGATCACCAAGTCCTTCTCCTTTGGCCCCGCCGGTACTCCTGCCGCGGATTCAATGGCTACTCCGCTTCCAGGTGTCACCGCCTCCGAGACAGCGCCGGTGCTGTTCAGCATCACGCATATCGATGCCAACATCATTGAACTCGTGGATGGTGGACACGCCATCAATGCGCACGAAAGCGCAGAGAATATTCAGAATTACATCGCCTGCGGCAATATCCCTCAATGTGCCGTCGCTGCGTGCTCGTCAGTCACTGGCGTCGTCGTTGATCTGGCGCCGCTAAATGACTCTGGGTATTTCGGCGTTGCCAAGATTGATACGGATCCCGAAGGTGGGTCTATCGTTTCAATCTTCCTCTTCCACCCAACTACGACCGCGTAGAAATAGTTCGGAAAAGCAACGAATCAAATGAGATGACCAGCCGGGTTCGGTTTCGAACCCGGCTGGTCATCCGTAAGAACGGTCGTGCTGGGCGCTTACCATGGCGCAATGTGGCCACACTGCTGGAAGTTGCACGGTCAGTGTTCGCTCGAACGGGTGTCGACGCGCCGGCGGAGGAGATTGCGGACCTCGCCGGCGTCGGGACGCTTAACCAACACTTCCTTCGCCGTTCCGATCTGATCGTCGCCGTGTTGCAGCAGCAGATCGACGCATGCGCGAGCACAGCGACGACACTCAGCGCGGATCATGAGTCGTGGGAGGCCCTCACGACATAGCTCGGCCATTTCACTGAATTCGTCGGCATCAAGCGTGGTCTCACCACGGCGCCGCACTCGGGTGACCCGGCGTTCGACGATCTTCCCCGTTACTTCATGAATCACCTTGATCTTGCACTGGATGGGCTGCTTCAAGCGGCGAGAAAAAGCGGTGATGTCCGCGCGGACGTCACAGCCAGCGATGCCCTGCGTGCCGTCGCGCTCATGTGTCATCCCGTCCCCAAGGCAGAACCTGCGCTTGTTCGAGCGCATGATCTGCATCTTCATCCAAGAACTACGCCGCTTGTAACGGTCGTCCGAAAAATGAAGTGGTCAATGACTCGGGCTACCCGAGCGCGAGGCGCAGGAGCCAGGCCGAGGCGACGCCGAGCGCCATCACCGGCAGCATTGGCCAGCGCATCGCCGCTGCTACGAGCATGATCGCAAGGGCGATCAGATCGGCCGGGCGATGGGAAACGAAATGTGGGGCGATCACGGAGATCAGCACGCAGCCCGGGGCCGATTCCATCATCACTTGAGCGCGAGGACTGAGCGTGCGATCGCGCAACAACAGGTAGCCGCCGATTCGTGTGAAATAGGTGGCGAGCGCCATCAGGGCGATGGTCAGCAGATTGGCGACGGGGATCATGTCGGTTTCGCCCAGCATGCAGCTGCAGCAATTCCCGAAAGGGCGCCAGCCATCACATACCAGGCTCCGGGCACGAGGAGATAGGTCAGTGCCGCGACGACGAGGCTGACCAGCCAGGGACGCGCGGTGCGCGGTCCTTTCCACATACCGGCGAGCAGCACCAGGAACACCGCCGGGAAGGCCATGTCGAACCCGTATGAATCGATGTCCCCGAGCACGGGCCCGATCGCCGCGCCGAGCGTCGTTGCACCAACCCAGGCGAAGTAGATGCTCGCTCCGCATCCGGCGTAGAAGCCCGGGCTGAACGCGGGAATGCGTCCCGCTTTCGCCTGTTGTTGCGTCTCCGTATAGGTGAGTGCCCAGCATTCATCCGACATGAAGAAGAGGGCCACGAGCGCCTTGCGGCGCGAGAGATGGCGGATGAAGGGGGTAAGCGCAGCGCCCATGATGAGATGGCGGCTGTTGATGAGCAGCGTGACGGCGGCAATCAGCAGGATCGGAGGCGGGGAATTCCACAGGCCGATCGCGGCGAATTCCGAGCCTCCCGCGTAATTGGATGCCGTCATCAGCGGCACCTCGACGAAGCTGAGTCCCTTTTGTGTCGCCTGGGCGCCGAGCACCATGCCATAGGCAAGCAGCGCCGCAAGAATTGGCGCGGCGCTGGTGACGCCGCGCTTGAACTCAGCTCGGAAATGCACCGAATCGCGCGCTTCAGTATCGAGATTAGTTGTTTCTGCCAACTCTGTGTCCATCCATGGCAGTGTAGGGTAAAATCGATGACATATGGTTGCGATAATGCTATCGATTCGCGTATACGTTGGCATGAACAGACGAATTTGACAGAAGGATTAGCAGAGGATGCCAGACAAGCTGGACGAGATCGACAAGCGAATTCTGCGGGCATTGCAGCGCGACGGGCGGCTCTCGAATGTCGAGCTGGCGAACGAGATCGGGCTTTCCCCGTCGCCCTGTTTGCGGCGGGTGCGGCTGCTGGAGGACGCCGGAGTGATCGACCGCTATGTCGCGGTGCTCGATCCGGCGAAGATCGGGTTGAAGATGACCTTTTTCGCTCGAGTCTGGCTCAAAGCCCAGGATGCCGAAACAATCGACCGTTTCCTGGAAGCGATCGAGGAGCTTCCTGAAGTCGTCGAGTGCTACATCATGCTGGGCGATTGCGACGCGATGCTCCGCGTCGTCGCTTCCGATTTCGACGACTACCGCCGCTTCCAGAGCAAGCACCTGAGCCGGATCAACGGCGTGCAGAACGTCAAAACCGAAGTGCCGAGTCAGACGATCAAGCGAAGCTACGAGTTACCGCTCCGCTAGCTGATTTCTGCTGAAGCGCACGTTACTGCTTCGGACTCCAAGCGCAGCCGATTGGGCTCAGGTGAGCGAAGCGGGTTAATCCACTTTCGTGACTCCGGCGTACTAACGGACATGCCGCCAAGGTGACGGCGGAGAATGAAGGTTCGTGCTCTGATCAGAAAGGAGTCCGATCGATGAGCAGAAATTTGGGATCCCGATGCAAGATGACATAGCACCCGCGGAATCATCAGGTTCTGCCCAAATCAACTCCCACCGCGTTTCGCGGCGCGGATTCGCACTGGGCCTGGCAGTCGTGGGCGGAATGGCCGCTATCGGCCGCACGACATTCGGCCATCAGGCCGCGTCGAACTCCCCGGGATCGAGTCCGGTTGCCAGCCCTGTCGCGAGTCCGGGGGCCACTCCGGCTGCCGCTGCGATGGTTACTATCGCCAACTTCAGCTTCACGCCAGCCATTCTGCAGGTTTCCGTTGGCAGCGAGGTGACCTGGGTCAACACCGACAGCGTCGCGCATACCGTGACCAGCGACGACAAGACGACGTTCTCCTCACCCCCGCTTCAGCAGAACGACCACTTCAGTTTCCGTTTTACCGCTACCGGCACCTTTGCATACCACTGCAGCATTCACCCATCAATGACGGCCCAGGTCATCGTGTCGTAAGACGCTGATCTCGCCGATGGACATTACCTGGTCCGGCTCCTTTGCCAGGACTGATCAGTATCGACAACTCGACGGTTCAACAGAAAAAGGAAATGACATGACATTTAGCAATTCCACGACTCAATCTCTGTTTCAGCGCCGCCAGGTCGTTCTGTCGGCGATTGCGGTTGCGCCCATACTCCTGGCGGGAACGGGGTTTGCGGTTGGATCCCGTCTGGTAGGAGCGCAGGAGAGCGCAACGCCGGCGCCCGGCGAAGGCGTCACGAAGGAAGTGCTCGGCACGGAGATTTCCGCCTTGGCGCCCGATCGGGTGCTTCTCCTTCAACGCCGCACCTTTGCTCCTGGCTCCACAAGTGGGGATCACCCGGCCGACGGCCCGGTGGTGCTCTATGTGGAATCTGGCGAAGTGACCTTCGAAGTGGTCGATGGAGCGGCGACGGCGACGCACGCCGGCGCAAACGCGGAAACGGTCACGTCTGGAAATGAAGTGAAGCTGGCCACGGGCGATGAAATCTCCTACGACCAGGGTGTCGTTCACAGCGTGTACAACGAAGGCAGCGTACCGGCCGTGACGCTGGAAGCGCGCTTCAATCCGAACACTTCTCCTGCCACGGCCACGCCCGCACCGTAGGTCGTCGCACCTTTCTCCCGCTCCTTAACGCGAACACGCGGCCGGTGGTCTCAGACCGCCGGCCGCGCGCTCTTCATCCTGGATTCGGCGAGACTGCAAGGTGGCGCGTCGGGTCTGGATCACCGGCGGGCACCCGCTTGAGCGACGTTCTGCTGACGAATAAGACTCTTATCCATTCAACATGACATGCCGCGTTGCCGACCTTGCTGCGCGAATCCACCGTTCAGGTGAACGAGATTCGTAGGGCATGGTCCGAATTTCTGCCTTGACATCGATCGAACCGACCTCTAGACTGCAATCAATACGAACATTTGTTCTTATTTTAGAACACGCCAGCGGGCGATGAGTGTAAGGGGGAATGGAGATGACCAGGGGATCAGCGCCAAGGCAGGTCGGCGAGAACCGGCCGATCGCCACCATCGACCGGTGGGAATGTCATTGCCAGGATTCGCCGGTGTTGCTGGCGACCTATGACGACCGGGGCCGGATCAACATCAAGATTCGCGACCGTTACTGGACCGTGCATGAAGGCGTCGTGCGGACGCATTGTCCGCGTTGCGGAGCCGAGCATGTGCTCGATCTCTCCGGCAAGAATCACGAAAACCCGGAAGATTAGACTGTATACGCATTCCCCGTTTGAGCTCGCACCAGGGCCTGCAAGCGCAGAAGCGCGATCTGGATTGTTTCGGCCGGAACCACCTTTCCGGCACACCAGACGGAGCCGCTTCTGTGAATCAGCTATTTCCACGTCAACCATCTGCAAAACCTACCCCAATTGAGACCCCTCGCCGCATAACTCCGCTCGCGCCGGTGCTTTCGATCCATGAGCGTGTGCCCGACATCGTCGACGCGCAACTCGCGCGGCTTGCCAGTCAAGCTCAGCATGGAGATATCGACGCCCGGAACGCGCTCTATCTCGCGCTGCGTCCGCGCATTGCGGCATCGATCAGAAAGCTGCGCTATTCAGGCAATTGGGAGCGCGTCGAAGGACGGTCGTGGCTCTTCGAGGACCTGGAGCAGGAAGCGTTCCTGATCTTTTGCGAGCTGACCAATCAATGGAACCCCGAACCGCCGCGCTTCGCCGGCTATTTCTTCTCGCATCTGGTCTGGCGTTTGCGGGACAGGCTGCGATCGTGGAGCGCGACCACGGTGCGGGAATCGGCCGCGCTCCCGCTCGATGTTCTGACTGACGATATTGCCGATGCAGCCGTGATGCGCGAAATGCTGGATGCCATGCTCGCGACCATCGCGCCTGCCGATGCCCTGGTGCTCAGGCTTCGCTTTATCAACGGGATGAGCGATGCTGCTGCTGCCCGCGAGCTTGGCATCTGCACGCGCACTGTTCGCCGGCGAAGAACGCGGGCGCTCAAAGCAATCCGCGCATCGCTCAATCCGGACGATATCGCCTGATTGGCTATCAGGCCGGAGTCAGAATCACGGCAATGCGGATTCGATCGTCATCCAGCCGCGATGCCTGCGCGACGATTTCGTTGCGATCATTGATGTCGTTCGCGGAGATGATGCTTCCAACCGCTGTTCGGGAGCAGAAGGCTTGTGAGCTCGATCAATTCACCGTCGCGCCAGAGCAATCCGCGCCCGATCCCCATTTCGCCGTGATCAGTGCCCACGATCCAACCGGCATCATTGATCGCATTGGCGGTGACCCACGCAAGCATCGCCCGGGACGGCGAGCGCTTCGGGAGTTGCCATTCCAGGCGACCAGATCCACGGAGAAACCGTGACTGATTGCCCGGCATAGAGACTTGAATTGCCAATGACCGTGCGAGCCAAATTGATGCCGACTGCCGAGTCATCTGGAAGATCTGGCGAGAACTGCGGAAGAAGTTTCAATTCGCCTTCGAGCCAGACCACCGCCTGACTTGCATTCAGACCAGGAGACGTCGCCGACAACATCGCCAGCGCTATTCAACGCCAAGAGCATGGCTCTTTGTCGCATCGTTGGTCTCTGAGGCAATGCGACTCCATTGTCAGACCAGATGACCGCTCGGGCGGGCACCCAGAGGATAGCCGAGATGCGGCCCTCGGACACCACCCGACAATGATGCCGCGATCATTAATCGCGGCGCGACGGCACTGACTCGATCTTCGATTGTCCCGATGTCTTCGAATGACGTTCCCTCAATGCGAAAGGCTGTTGAAGCTCCCTCGAATTCGAGCTCCCGCCAACGATCACCCCGCTGTTGTTTACATCCCTGGGAAAATTGATATTGCCGGGCTGGCCGGTGCGCTCCGCCAGCGCCTGCATGACGCCGTTTTCCCAGACGAAGCCCGCATAGCCAGGATTCAGTCGGACGTAGCAGGTGCCGGCGACGAGACCCTCGTTGTTGATCGCGTCGGCGGAGCTGATGTCGAGACCTGGCAGGACTCCCAGTTCGACGATTTCATATTCGCCAGTTCCGGTTTGCGCGACATTTTCCGAACCGCCATAGAGCGCGATCTGCTCGTCGACGAATTCGCGGCTGCGGCCGAAGAACCAGCGCGGACCGCGGCCATCGCCCGGATCGACCAGGCGCACGATTTCCGGTTCGTTCGAGGTGACGCCGTTTCGCGTGTAGGGCTGGACGAACGACACTTCGGCGGTCTGATCGTAGGTCTGGCCGGTGACGGGCCATTGCCAGGAAACGATCGAAACGCCGGTGACTGTCAGCACGCCCGCTTCCTGATCCGCCAGGAAATCGCCATACCAGCCGACGACCGCCGCTCGCGGGATGATCGCCTGGGCATCGGGATGCATCAGATCGTAGACGGCATCAAAGTTCCGTGCGGCCTCGAGTGCCGAGATTTCAACGGCGCGGTTCGCCGCATCGGTGGCGAGATCCTGGGCGTGCGCGAACTTTGCGCTCAACAGCGCGAAGGTGGAGGAGGAGGTCGCCACGAGCAGCGCTCGCCGGGAAATGGAGCGAAGATGAATCATCATCGATTCCCTTGATGCGTTGATGAAAACAATCGATCAGAATGAATGGATCGATTGTATCGGAAATTTTGATGATTGGCGGCCCTGCGCCGAAAAGCCCTCAACTCCAACTCCTCTCCCGCTTCAGGAGAGGGGAGCACGACGCGCCCGCTTGCCCACCAGAACGTAGTGGCCGACCTGGTGTTGGCAATGGTGATCACACGCCAAATTGAGTTCTGGCGAAAATGGCCGACACCAGGTCAGACACTACGGAATGTGCGGATATTGCGGGCAGTTCCGTACCCTCTCCCAGGATTGGGAGAGGGAGGTCCTTTAGGACCGGGTGAGGGTTAAACACCACGACCCATCCAATTAGATGGGTCGTGGTGGATCATTATATTGATGAAGATAGGTTAGTCGTCCTGCTTCGCTGAGACGGAGGCGTCGCGGATCGTTTCGACCACTCCGGCGTCGGCGAGGGTGGTGGTGTCGCCGAGGGTGCGGCCGGTGGCGATGTCGCGTAGCAGACGGCGCATGATCTTGCCGGAGCGTGTTTTCGGCAGGTCCGGCGTGAACATCACCGTCTTCGGACGGGCGATCGGGCCGATCTTGTTGGCGACGAACTGGCGCAGCTCCTGACCAAGCTCCGGCGACGGCTCGGCGCTTGCTTTCAGAATGACGAACGCGAAGATCGCTTCGCCGGTGACACTGTCGGGCTGGCCGACGACCGCCGCCTCGGCGACCGCCTCGTGCGCGACCAGGGCGCTTTCGATCTCGGTGGTGCTGAGCCGGTGACCGGAGACATTCATCACATCGTCAACACGGCCGAGCAACCAGTAGTAGCCGTCCTCATCCCGTTTGCAACCGTCGCCCGGGAAGTAGCGGCCGGGGAAGCGGCTCCAGTAGGTCGCTTTGAAGCGCTCGGGATCGCCGTAAATGCCGCGAAGCATCGACGGCCACGGTTTGTTGATGACCAGGTAACCGCCCTGCCCGAGGGGAACGGGGTTGCCGTTCGAATCGACGACGTCAGCCTCAATGCCGGGAATCGGGAAGGTGGCGGAGCCGGGCTTGGTGGTGGTGAGGCTCGGTATCGGCGAGATCATGATGCAGCCGGTTTCCGTTTGCCACCAGGTATCGACGATCGGGCAGTGCTCGGCGCCGATATAGCGGTGGTACCACATCCAGGCTTCCGGATTGATCGGTTCGCCGACCGACCCCAGCAACCGGAGCGATGAAAGATCGTGCTTTGCCGCGTACTGCGGGCCTTGCTTCATGTGCGAGCGAATCGCGGTCGGCGCGCAGTAGAGGATCGTCACCTTGTAGCGCTCGACGATCTCCCACCAGCGCTCCCACGACGGATGATCGGGCGTGCCTTCATACATCACGCCAGTGGTGCAGTTGGCGAGCGGACCGTAGACGATGTAGGAGTGGCCGGTGACCCAGCCGATGTCGGCCGCCGCCCAGTAGATATCGTCATCCTTGATATCGAACACCCAGCGATGGGTGGCCGACACGCCGAGCAGATAGCCGGCGGTGGTGTGGACGATGCCCTTCGGTTTGGCCGTGGTGCCGGAGGTGTAGAGGAGATAGAGCAAATCCTCGCTCTCCATATGCTCCGGCTCGCTGGTTTTCGACTGGCGATCGACGATGTCGTGCCACCAGATATCGCGGCCCTCGGCCATCGTCACGTCCTGCCCGGTCCGCTTGACGACAAGCACATGCTCAATCGTCGGCGTGGTTTCCAGGGCGGTATCGACGTTGACCTTCAATCCACTGGCGGTTCCGCGCCGGAAGCCGCCGTCGGCGGTGATGACGACCTTGGCCGCGGCATCGTTGATGCGGTCTGAGAGAGATTCAGACGAAAAGCCGCCGAAGACGACGGTGTGCGCTGCGCCGATGCGGGTGCAGGCGAGCATCGCCACCGGCAGCTCGGGAATCATCGGCATGTAGATGGCGACGCGGTCTCCCCGCTGAACGCCGAGCTCCTTCAGCGCATTCGCGGTCTGGCAAACATCGTCGAGCAGCTGCTGGTAGGTGATCGTCTTGCGGTCGCCCGGCTCGCCTTCCCAGTAATAAGCGACCCTGTCCCCACGCCCGGCGAGCACGTGCCGATCGAGACAGTTATAAGAAACGTTGAGTTGACCACCGTTGAACCATTTGGCGAACGGGGCGTCCCATTCAAGCACGGTGTCCCACGGCTTAAACCAATCAAGGCTCTTTGCTTCCTCGGCCCAGAACGCCTCGATGTCGGCATTCGCTCGCTCATATATTGAAGGATCGTTGAGAACGGCCGCCGCACGCAGTTCATCAGAAGGTGGAAACGTGCGATGCTCAGCCAACAGCGCATCAATAGTTGCTTCTTCCTGATCGTGTCCGCTCATCTCTTCCTCATTCGATTGCCATATCGGACGGTTGGACCGCGGCCAGCCGTCAAAGTCTGGCGTGCATCGTACCGCGATGGTCCGAGTATACAAAGGGATGCGAAAAATCGCGCCGTCATGCCCAGAGAAAAGCCCGGCAAGTCCATTGCGGTGGTATAACCACCTGTGGGAAGAGAACTGGCAATCGAGTCTCAATATGGGATTCCACCAGAAGATATCGTGAAGGGGAACTGTTTTGGCAAATGTTCATATGATCGTAGGAACGCTCGTCGTGATCGCGTTTGCCATCGATCTCATTTTGCGGGTTTTGGCGTATCGCGGTCGCACGTTTACATTCACCAGAATAGTGGCGATGGCCGCGGCAGGGTTGCTGCTGGTGCAATATGTGCTCGGCTTCGGTTTGCTGAGCGATAGCGGCGACAAGCCGAGTCCCATCCACTACGTCTTGGCGCTGGCGGCAATTCTTACCGTAGGGGCGGAGCACATGGCGACCTCGCAAGCAGGGAACGATCCGAAAGGCGCAAACCGTATAGCACTCCGAGCGGTCGCCGCCACGCTCGCGCTCGTGCTGGCTGCGTATTTCGTTGGTCAGTCGAACTAGGCGCCGCAAAAGTCAGGTAGCGTATTCATGACAGAGGAACACGCAAACGCCGCCACCCACGATGTCCTCATCGTGGGTGGCGGCGTCGCCGGGTCGTCGCTGGCGACGGTGCTGAGCCGGGGCGGGCTCGACGTTGTCGTGATCGAGCGGGAGGCGCGGTTTCGCGACCGCGTGCGAGGCGAGGGCATCCACCCCTGGGGATATCGGGAAGCCAGGCAGCTCGGGCTTGAACCGGTGCTGGAGGCAGCCGGGGCAAATCCACTCTTCTTCTGGCAGCCCTATTTCGAACGCGAGCCTGTGGATCCGACGCGTTGGGATGATGACGAAGTAAATCCGTTGCCCGAGCTCGGCGTTTCCCACCCTCGACTTCAGGAAGCGACGATCCGCGCCGCGAATGAAGCGGGCGTATCGATCGTGCGCCCCGCCTCCGCGCGATCAATTCAGCAAGGTGCGGATGGCACATGGGTGGTTCAGGTTGCGCTTGAAAACGGGACTGAGCAGGAGTTGAGAGGAAAGCTGCTCGTTGGGGCTGACGGCCGGACTTCCGCTGTCCGGAGCTGGCTCGGCATCCACGCCACGCACGATCCTGAGCACCACCGGTTTGGCGGGGTGCTGGTCGAGGGTGTCGATCTCGCGTCCAACGCGGTGCACGTCATCTATTTTCCGGGCGGAACATCGTACATCATGCCGCAGGGAAACGGCCGGGCGCGAGTCTATTTCGGCGGCAGCAAAGAACTCGTCGACCCGCTGGCCGCTGATCACACCGGGGAAACCTTCCTGTCGTTTCTGCGCGAGCGTTTTCCAGAAGGGAAGCTGGATCAAGCGAAAATCGCAGGACCGCTCGCCTTTTTCCCGAACGCCGATATCGTTCCCGATCGCATCACCGGCATCAACTCCGTATTGATCGGCGATGCGGCCGGCTCAAATGATCCAAGTGTGGGCCAGGGATTGTCGCTCGTCTATCGCGACGTGCATGAGCTTTCAGATTTGCTGCTGAATTGCGAATCGCGGCAAGCGGCGATCGAGGAGTTTGGCCGACGGAGAGCCGCCTATCACGCCATCGCTCGTGAGCACGCGAAATGGATCGGCGAAATCGCGATCGAGAGTGGCGACGAAGCTGACGCCAAACGCGCCGGCATGCGCCGGGCGAAAGAGGCGGACCCGACCCAGGGCGGATTCGCCTTCATGTACAGCCGCGGTCCGTTCGGGCTCGATGTCAGCGCTGAAGGCCGGGCGAGATTTTTTGGTGAAGCAGGGAGTGAGAAGTAGAGAGTAGGACGCACGAGGAGTGGTGTTGCGAGCGTTGTTTCCGGGATGACCCGGCACTGGAAGTGCCGGGTCTCATTGCCGCCGAATGCGTATGGGTGATTGCTCGACCCGTTTCCCTATCGAACCCCTGCCGGGACCTTGGCGCTTTTCGTGGGGCGTGGGGTTTCGAGGAGGTCGGCGTCGTCTCCGTCAAATCCGAGGTCGTCGAAGGGATCGTCGATGAGATCCTGCTCGCTTTCCTCGGGGAGAATCCAGGAGGTCGCCGGTTTGATCACGTAGGGCATGACGAAAGTTTCCGTCGATTTGACCCCGTCGATGCGAGCGAGCCGGTTCGTGAGGAAGTCGACGAGCGCTTCTTGCGAGCGGACGACCACCTGGATGACAACGTCGAAATTGCCGGTCACGAATCCGGCGAAGGTCACCTCGTTCATCGCCCGCAACGTCGTTGCGATTTCCTCAAGCCGTTGCAGTTCGATTTTCAAACCGATCATCGCGCGAAGGTCGTAACCGAGCCGGGCAGGATCAGCGAGCATCGCGAATTCGATGACGCCCCGCTGCTGCAAGCGATCCATTCGACGCCGGACGGTTGACTCAGGAATACCGGTCGCGCGGCTCAGCTCCGCATAGGAGATGCGGGCGTTCCGCTGCAGCAAACGGATAATTGCGCGATCGGTAGCGGTAACAGTTCGTGCCATTGGTTGCGATTCCCCACCCCCAGAGCATCTGGCGGTCATTTCTTGGCCATTAATCGGCGTATCCCGCCAACATTCGTCAGTTTCGACGAGATGCGCCGTCGCTAGGGTACCAGAAGAGGGGAAATTCGGGGCAAAACGGATAGGAAGAACGGGCTGCATGACCATGAAAACTGTGACAAGTAGGCGTACGTACGCACCCTTTGTTCATTGTGGGCAGTTTTGAGCGATGAAGTGCCGCAATGCCTTTTCGTGCGGAACCTTGCGCGTTATGCTACGGTATGAACCAGTTACCAGGGGCTATAGCGGCGCCACTCCCCGCGGATTCATCCGTGACCCGCTGGCCCAACGATGATCGTTCTTTTGTGCACGCTCCTTCCCGTGGAGAGCTCGAAGATTCGATCAGCGATTGACCGGAAGAGGAGGGGCAACTATGCGATGGTCGCGGGCAGTGTGCATGTGCGTAGCACTGCTGGTCATCGTGAGCGGCGCGATGATTTCAGGTCCCGGCGCGCAAGCGGCGGGTGCGGGAGTTACCGCGTATATCGAGCTCAGCTCGACAAAGCCGAACCCTGGCTGTGATCTCAACGTGGCTGTGGAGGTCCGGTCGTCTGGAGCGGCAATTTCGGGTGTGACGACTTCGATCGCGCTCTTTGCCGGCAGCGATATTGTCGCTATCGATGATGAAAATACCGATGATTCCGGCGTCGCCCACTTTTCGGTGAGCACGGCTGGAATTGGCTCGGATGGCTGGCTTGATATCAATGTCGGCGGCGGTTATCTCACGGGCTACGCGATTGTCGGAACCGCGGGCAACAGCTGCGATGCCGGCTCGAAGTACGATGTGATCGAAAGCTCGTTGTCAGTCGCCTCTCGAAATGCGTCCGCTGCGAATTTGCCCTCATTCCCGACCCATCAGCAGGAGCGAAATCTCTCCTGCGAATATGCGGCGATTCAGATTGCGACCAGCTATTGGGGCAATACCGTTTCGGAATGGGATTTCGGCGCCACGGTTCCCCTCGCCGCAAATCCGCACTACGGATATCGTGGCAACATTGATGGCGCCTGGGGCAATACCGATGATTACGGCGTCTACCCTGAAGCGCTTGCCGCCGCTCTACCGGGCTTTGGTTACCATGGAACAACGTTCTATGGCCAGGGTGACACCTCAACGCTGACGAGCTATCTCGATCAGGGCGTGCCGGTGTTGATCTGGGTCGCGCTTCGCGGCGATCAGAGCGAGGTGCTCACCGATGATGATACCTACACCGTGACCGCGGGCATGCACGTCATGGTTGCGTACGGTTACGACAGCAGCGGCATCTACATTTCCGATCCCGGAAGCGGCTCGCTGTTCGAGTATTCGTGGGACACCTTCCAGGATGTCTGGAGCGTTCTCGACGGTATGGCGCTGGCGGTGACCCCGGCGTAATCAAGATATCGAATCGACGAATCGCTCAAAGCCCGGCGCAGTTGCGTCGGGCTTTGTCGTGGGCGATGAACGTCGCGCGTGAATATGTTTAGATTGGGGAATGCCGTTGGGAGCTGAAGGAGGACGCCGCGTGTCTGCAGGGGTTGGACTCGTTTTCGACGATCGTTTTCTCAATTTCAATATGGGACCGGCGTTGATGGAACGCGTGGACCCCTATCCATTTTCGCAGGCGGAAACACACCCATCCAATCCACTGCTGGTGGGCCGGGCCAAGCATCTGATCGATCTCTACGGCGTTTCCGACCGGATGGTTCGCGTGGCGCCGTTCGAAGCGGACGACGCGGCGATTCTCTCCGTTCATACACAACGCTATCTCGATCTGGTGCGAGAATATTCCTCGCGAGCCGGAGGCGGAGATCTCGGTGATGGCGCGCCAATGGACCTTGGCGGCGAGCGGATCGCCCGGCTCTCGACCGGCGGCGTGATGGCGGCGGTCGATGCCGTCATGAGCGATCAGCTCCGGCGCGCCTACGCGCTGGTGCGGCCGCCAGGACACCACGCCATGCCGGACCGGGGAATGGGCTTCTGCGTCTTCGCGAATGTCGCCATCGCGGCGAAATATGCGCAATCCCGGTATGGCGCGGAACGGGTGCTGATTCTCGATTGGGATGTTCATCACGGCAACGGCACGCAGCACGTCTTCTACGGCGATCCCTCAGTGCTCTTCATCTCACTACATCAGGATGATCTCTATCCGGTCGGCTCGGGTGCGATCGATCAGCATGGCGACGGAGCAGGGAAGGGATTCACCATCAACCTGCCGCTACCGGCAGGCGGCGGTGAAGCGCTCTACCTGGCGGCGTTTGACCGGATCATCGAACCGGCGGTGCGCCAGTACAACCCCGATCTGATCATTGTTTCAGCCGGGCAGGACGCCAGCGTCGCCGATCCCCTGGGACGCATGTCGCTGACGACCTCGACCTACCGGGAGATGACCCGGCGCATGATGGCGCTGGCTGAGGAGTGTTGCGAGGGACGGATGGTCGTCGCCCAGGAGGGCGGCTACTCGATGCCCTACGCGCCCTACTGCAGCGCATCGATCGCCGAAGCGCTGTGCGGCGTCGCTGATGCCGACGCACAGGTCATTGAAGCCTATGGCTCGCGAGCCAGCACGCAGCCAGCGAAGCATCAAATCGGTCTCGATGGCGAAGCCGCGTTGACGGCGATCGTCGACGCGAACCGGAGAAATTGGAGTTTGTAGCAGCGCGCGAAGTGAGGAGTCAGGAATCGCAAAGCCGATCTCAGCATCGCCCCGGACTCCAGTCCGGGGCTGACAAGCCAAAGCCTCTCCGAGGCTGAGTCGGGGAATGTCTTGATAACTCGGGCATTTCTCCGATGAGACCCAGCACTTCCTGTGCCGGGTCTCCGCTCCCGCCACGGCGTGCCGGCGGCTGCGGCAACGCTGGGCGAAGACACGCCGGGTCCACTCGCCGCATACTTCCGATCATTTCTGCAACGCTTCCCGCCTTGACGGTTGCGATGGTTGAGGGCGCTCGAAGACCGACGGTCGCAAGCACCCTTGTGCGGCATGCGATGACCTGTCAAGCGTAACCATGGACGGCGCGGCGGAGCCCGCCCGGTCAAGAGAAACGAGAACGGAACCCAGAAACGATCCGAGGTTCCGTTCTTGCTGGGCAATCAGGAATTTCGACCACAAGCCTCCTGATCGAGTTCGTTTCGGAATGTGGTCTGCTGACGCCCCGGAGGTCACCTATGTCGTCGGGTACGTGCGGATCCTGGTTGAAAAGTTGCTGGACCCCACGGTGATCGTTCTGATCGGCGGACTGCGATAGCCGGGTGGTGTGCCCGTCTGCACGAGCTGATACGTGCCGGGAGGCACTCCTACCATCACGATAATGCCGTCGCGATTGCTGTCGCATGCTCCCGTTGTGAACGCTCCATCCCCACCCGTCGTCTTGACGAGCGCATAACAGGCGCCGGGCAAGACGCTCGATGTGCTCCCGTTGAGCGTCGTAACTCGCACCTGCACGCCACCGGCGGTCTGAACGACGGTAATCGTTCGCAATCGGCCTTCGGTTTTCGCGAATCCCACGCGTATCCCGACCTGATATCCGCTGGGCGCGGCGTACTCGTAGGCCGCATAGCGGATGCCCTGCAGACCCACGAAAACCGTTTGCCCGTCGAGATAGCCATCATCGCCGTCGCAGGCGGAGGACAGGTATGGATCGAGACCGCTGATGACCTGATAGAGAGCGAAGCAGGCGCCGACGACGACGTTGCCGTTGCTATCAACCGTCCGAAGCACAGCATTCTCGGGGTCTGAGACCGGCAAGAGAATATCCGTATGGGAAGCTGGCTGCCCGCTGACGATCTCGATTTCCCATGCCGCGCTCGGCAGGTACCCTTTGGGTGTGTATGACAGCCGCACGAAGTACTTGCCGGTTCGCAGCGCCCCGATCGTCGTAATGCCATCCAGACCATCGAAGTCGTCACAGTTATACGTCACGTATTTGCCGACCGCGCCATTGACATTTGCGTAGACGTCGTAGCAGGCGCCGGGCACCCTGGGCGCGTCCGAGCTGCCGGTATAGGCGTACGTCTCGACCGTGAGAACCGCCCCGCCGCGCGAGTTCTTTACCGAGACCTGCCTGGTTTGCCCGGCAGTCAGGGTTACGAGGACGTTCTTCCCGAGGGCATAGTTCGTCGGGGAGACGGTCTCGACCAGAACATAGGAGCCAGCGACCAGTCCGGTCGCTTTGAGCTTGCCATCATCCGGCGAGGCGTCGAACTTATCGCAGCCGGACCAGGCAAATGCGCCGAGACTTCCCCCGCCCGCATCCTGGTAGAGCTCGAAGCAGGCGCCGGCCAGCACACGCGAACCGTCACTATTCACCTTCGTGATCTCGAGGCTGGCGGTGGCGGTGCTGCCCGGTGTGCGGAACCAGGAGAGCTCCGACGTCACTTCCCCGTTCGGGTTCGTGCTGCGAACCCGGAAGTAGTAAGTCCGGCCGGGCTCCAATGGCGAGAGTTCTACCCGCTGCACCTTCGACTCCGGTGCGGCGCCGATCGGGCGGCGCCGTCCCAAGTTCGTCGTCAACCCATATTCGACCGTGCCCACCGTGGGCTGATCTGTTTCCCAGTAGATGACTGCGCTGGTCTGGGTCAGAGAAACAACGACGGGCCGCGCCGCAAGCGCCGGCGCAGGGCTATTGAACCTGACGGTCACTTCGGCAGACTCGGCTATACCGATATCGACCGGCACGTCGGCGTCCAGGTGCATCCCGGTGTTGACGCTGCTGCCTGAGATGAGATACCGCCCCGGCTGCAGCGGCCCGAACCGTACCTTGTTGAACTCGCCGAAGTCATAGGTGCAGCCAACGCCCGCGTATGTTCCTCGCGTTCCATCGGCGTTGGTGTAGAAGAGCTCGAGGCATGCCGGTCCGAAGGGCGTTCCCCAGAGATCGGTCACGCTGACCACAAGGGTGCTGGCAAGCTGATCGACGACCGTCAGCTCGACCGTCTGCTGCGATTCGATGGTCACCCGGATATCGGGGGCCGGCACGTACCCGGAAGGGGTTTGGTTTTCAACAACGACCAGATTGCCCGGTTGCGCCGGGAACGTGATGAGTCCATCACCGGCGCCGTCGTCGTAATCGCACCCGCCGCTGACCGAGGAGTCCGAGTGCTGACCGTCGCCATCATCCATGTACGCCAAAAAACAGGCGCCGGCAAGCGGCTGGTTGTCAGCGGTGCGTTTATGGATGACGATCGTCCCTTTCGGCACGAATTGCACAGTTACTTCGGCGGTGCCGCCGAGCTCGATCGTGAAGGGCACATCCGCGCCGCCCAGATAGTTCGGGCCGAGCGACGTCGAGCCGAGCAGGTACGAACCGGTCGGCAGACTGTCGACGATAGTGGTCCCGTCGTTCGGCCCGTTGCGGGAATCGCACCCGCCGCTCACGCCTTCTCCGCGTGTCCCCTCGTTGTCCACATATGCGGTGAAACAGCCGTCGATAAGGGGTTGGTCGTTCTCATCCACGGCGTGAACGGTGAGCTTGCCCCCAAGCGGGGCGATCACCTCAATCGTCCGCTCCTCGCCCGCTGTCAGCGTGATGGAGAGGAACTCCGTGATTGGAATGTAACCGAGCGGGATTGAGTATTGACGGACCAGGATCGCGACAGCCGGCAGATCGCCAAACGTCGCCGTGCCATCGGAAGGATCGCTATCCCACGCCCAGCCAAGCGTCTCACCGTACGAGCCGCCTCCAAGATCCTTGTAGGCGACGTACATGGCTTGCGGGACGGGGGCGCCGGTATGGTCAACGGTACGAACATTGAGCTTGGCCGTCCCCACTGTCTCCGCCGGGCCGATCTCACCTGAGGTGGGCTCCGCGGTGGGCGTTTCGATGATTGGGGTCTCAGTGGGCGCCTCGGTGGGCGTTTCGACGATTGCCGTCTCAGTCGGCTCCTGGGTCGGCGGTTCCTCGGTCGGTGGAGGCGCGGTAGTTGCCGTCGGTTCGATCGTTGCTTCCTCGGTCTGTGTTGGAGGTTCGGTTGCCTCGACCGTCTCGACCGGCTCCTCGGTTTCGACGGTGGTCGTCTCGGCCGTTTCCGTCGTTTCCTGGGTTGCGGTCGTCTCGGCGGTATTCGCCTCCTGACCGGCGAATGTCGTTGCAGGCCACCCCAGGCTGGTCACGAGAAGGACTGCCAGGAGCATCCACCGCAGCCCCGAAAAGCAAATGCGCATGCCAGTCATCGCCCGTTTCCCCTTCTGTCGGTCGTTTCGCCGCAGCTGCCCACGGGCAAAGGCGGATCGAGCCGATGCTTATACCGGTTAAACCCGCCAGGGCGTTGAGACGCCAGGCCTGGTCGTGGCTTCCGGATTCCGTTACGTTCGTCCCAGCCCATTCGGGCCACGTTTTGGTCGACCGTATGGTAACAGATGATTACGTCAACGCTTTGACAATGGCGTCCACGCGGGAAGGTGAAATGTTGTCAATCCGTGTGAGATCGGGATGCCGGCAGCCGAGGGCATAAGGCTGCCGGAATTGACGACCTTCCTGTGGGAAAGTCGATGCCGGCGAGGGAAGTCATGCCTTGCGGCGATAATCTTGAAGCATGTTTGCGATTAGGCATGGAAGAGATAGAGTCCCACCATCGCAGAACCGTATGAACTGACGGAGTGGTGGCCGTCTCTCCTCGAAGTATTGCTGTGCTTCCCCTTATCCCGTCCGCTCTCCTTGCCCTCACCCTGTTCTCCGTCGCGCAGGGAGCCACGCCGGCACCGGCATGCCCGAACGCTGCGCACCGTATGTCTCGACGCGCCCAGTATTGGAGTGCCGGCAGACAAGACGACGTAGCTGTCAGGAACGGAGTTGGTCAGGAACGGAGCCGGGCGACAGGTATGGGCAGTCCAATCGGACTTGTAGCGTATTTGCTGGGTACGTCAGCTTCCGGCAATGGCAATGACCGTTCGCCAATCCTCGCTGAGTGCCGAGTGCTCATCAGTGATCGCTTTTCGTCGCGATGCGCTCGATGCTGTCCAGACCTTCGGCGTTGAGTTCGAAGGGGACGTTGAAGTCGTGGCAGACGTCGCGGAGCTCGACGAGGACTTCGCGGCGCAAGGGGATGCCGTGACGGAGGTTGTAGGCGTGCTGGGCAGCTTCTGGCTCGCCGGGGATGAGTACGCGGTCTGATGGCGCGCCGGGAGCGACCGGGGTGGCTCGGAGCGTGTCGAACATCGTCTCCAGGTCGGCGTAGAGCTCGTCCGGATCGCGGAACGCTTCGATTTTCCAGGCGGCGAAGAAGTGACTCGTGCCGGCGGGCTTCTCGGATCGAAGGCCGTCGGTGATCATCCAGCTGGTTGAACCGCCGCCCATTGGACCACAGAGCATATCGACCATCATGCCGAGCCCGTACCCTTTGTGACCGCTCGTCGAGCGATCGCCGCCGAGCGGCATGATCGCGCCCATGGCGAATGGATCATTCGTCGGATAGCCATCATGGTCGAGAGCCCAGCCGCTGGGAAGCGGTTTGCGCGCGCGCTGGGCGATCTCGATTTTGCCGAACGAAACCGTCGAAGTCGACATGTCGAGCACAAATGGGTCTTTCCCCGGTCCCATCGGTACGGCGAAGGCGATCGGATTTGAGCCGAGCATCGGCTTCGCGCCGAAGGTCGGCGCGGTCAAAGAGCCGGAGTTGGTCATCGAGATGCCGATCAATCCAGCCTCGATCGCCATCAGCGCATAGTGACCGGCGATGCCGTAATGATTGCTGCCTCGCACCGTTGTCATGCAGAGACCCGATTCCTGCGCCTTCTCGATGCAGCGCGCCATCGCGCGTGGACCTTGCACCAGCCCGGTGCCGTTGTTTGCGTCAAGGGCGAGCGACACGGGTGTCTCGCGATTCACGGTCAGTGGAGCGCCAGGGACGATGCCCTGATCCCGGAAACCGATCGCGTAATAGGGAATGCGCGCGACGCCGTGCGATTCGATCCCGCGCCAATCGGCAGAAAGGAGCGTCGTCATGGCAATGGCCGCGTCTTCCCCGTTCAAACCAAATGCGCGAAAGACCGCCTCGCCCTGACAGCGGATCTGCTCCGGGGTGAATCGTGGGGTATCTCCCCATTGCTCAGAAATGGCCTCATCTGAAAGTGGGGAAATTACCATCGAACGGCGATCCTCCGCGAAATTGAACCATATAGGACGAACGGATAGCCAAAGTTCTCAGCTATGCAACGACGTGCCTGAAATTCCGACCGCGTGTCACAGCCAGGGAAACGATGCAGGCGGCGCATTATCGAATGTATCAGCAGAAACTGCCAGTTGCGATATGGCGATTCCAACCGTAATCGGTGACATAAAGTCAATATTTGATAAACCAAATCGGTCACTTGGCCTTCGGAATACGTAAAACGGTTGCGTACGTACGCAAATAAAATTCGAAAAGACTTGACAGCACCTACTTTGACAAAGGTATAGTGCCAGTCATAGCGCAGCAGCACGTGGCTCGTGCACAGGCGCGGGTATCTGGAACCGTTGCAGCGGCGCCAGAACCATCGCCGGGTTTGTTTTGGCTGACTTTCCCGGTCGATCGATTTGTAGCTTTCGCCCCGCTCGGATTGCTCGCGAGCAGCGGAAGGGGGACCAATTGAGGGAAGAGACGACACGCCAGAGGCGGCATGGTACGGGCAAGCGCCTCTGGCAGGCCGGCATGGTGCTGGCGCTGCTTGTAGGTTTGATCGGTTTTGCAGGAGTCAAACCTGCCGCGGCGGCAAGTTCGTATATCGACACGGATGTGTTGAATCTTCGTACCGATCCCGGCGTCTGGGCGTCGGTGATCACGAAGATGTACCAGGGCGAATCGATCAGCGTCATTGACGGTCCGACCGACGATGGCTGGTACGAAGTTGATTATGCGGGGAATGTCGGTTGGGCCTGGGGCGGGTATCTGGCGGTGAACGGCTCACTCGGTTGGGATGGGGCTCCTCCTTCCACCGGCGGTGATTCCGGCGGCGATATCGCGGTCAGCGACGGTCCCGGCAACAAGTGGATCGACGTCAACCGCTCAAGCAACACCGTTACGCTTTTCGAAGGGGACAACGCGGTTGCCTCCTACAACGCCTCGCTCGGCTACGACACGTCCGATCAGGGGTTCTACTCCACGGCGTCCGGCACCTACTACATTTTCGGCAAGAACGCTGGTCTCACCTGGACCGATTGGGGCAAGGCGTACATCGAGTACTGGATGGCCTTCGACGGCGATCGGAGCAACGGCTTCCACTCCTGGTCGATGGACGCCAACGGCAATGTGCTTCCGAACGGCGATGGTCTGACCGGTGGCTGCGTGGCGCTGGAGCCCGGCGCGGCAGCCGCAGTCTACGATTGGGCGCCGATCGGAACTCGGGTTGAAATCCACTGGTAGGACCTGAGCTTTTCATCTGATGAACAATGATCGCGAGCGCCCTGACTGGAAGGTCGGGGCACTCGCGTTTAACCCCGAATATGCCGAGGGCTGAAGTCCACGGCTCACAGGCGGAAGTACCTTGCGGGCACTGGTTTTGGTAAGAAACCTTCCCGATATATTGGAGAGCTCTCCTACGAGCTCAGCCCTGGAAGGGCTTCGGCGTGTTAGCCCGAGGTTTCGGCCCCGGGAATCGTCGGCCCGGTACCGGACAGGAATCGCGATCTCAGCTTTAATCGGGGAATGACGGACGGACCCCTTCAAGGAGCAGGTTGATCGATGCTGACCCATGACGATACCGGAGTTGACGAGTTCATCTGGCTAGAGGATATCGCTGGTGAGCAGCCACTCGCCTGGGTTGCCGAGCAAAATGCGCGCACGCATCAGATGCTGGCAACCCCATCGTTCGAGCGGACGGAGCAGCGCATTCTGGAGGTGCTTGACTCGGACGACCGCATTCCGATGGTCGCGAAGAACGGGGAGTTTTACTACAACTTCTGGCGCGACGCCGCGCATCCACGCGGTCTCTGGCGGCGAACGACGCTGGCGTCGTATCGCACGAATGAGCCGGACTGGGAGATTTTGCTCGACCTCGATGAGCTTGGCCAGCGTGAAAACACCGGGTGGGTCTGGGCGGGGGCGGAACTCCTCTATCCGGACTACAGGCGGGCGCTGCTCGAGCTTTCGCCTGATGGCGGCGACGCGGTCGCGATTCGCGAGTTCGATCTGGAAACGCGCGAGTTCGTTGCAGACGGCTTCATCCTGCCGACCGCCAAGACCTCCGTTGCCTGGATCGACCTCGACACGATCTTCATTGCCACCGACTTCGGGCCGGGTTCGATGACGACCTCCAGCTATCCGCGCCAGGTGAAGCGCTGGAAGCGCGGAACTACGATCGAATCCGCCGAGCTGATTTTCGAAGTTCCCGTCGAGCATATGGTCGTCCACGCTATTCACGACCATACCAAAGAATACGAGCGAGATTTCGTCGCCGATGTGATCGACTTCTATCACAGCAAGGTCTATTTGCTCGACGGCGACGCGTTGACGCATATCGACGTGCCGGATGACGCCAATGTCGATCTTCATCGCGAGTGGCTGCTGATCCGGCCCCGGTCGGATTGGACGCCTGCCGAAGTCACCTATCCCGCCGGTTCGTTGCTGGCGGCGAAGATCGATGCGTATCTGAAAGGCTCGCGCGAGCTGGTCGCGCTCTTCACGCCGGATGAGCGAACGGCGCTCTCCAGCTCGAGCTGGACGCGCCATCACCTCTTGCTGACGTTGTTGCACGATGTCTCATCGCGGATCGAGGTGCTGACGCCGGGTGACGGCGAGTGGGCGCGCGAATCATTGGCTGCAGCGCCGGCGCTGCATTCGGTGAATGTGTCAGTCGTCGATGCGGATGAAAGCGACGACTACTGGCTCGTCGTCAGCGGATTTCTGACGCCGACCACACTCCAGCTGGGAACGATCGGCGACAGCGCCGTCGAGACACTCAAGTCGGCCCCGGCCTTTTACGATGCGTCGAGCTATCACGTCGAGCAGCACTTCGTCACGTCGAAAGACGGAACCCGCGTGCCCGTATTTCCAGATCGGTCCGCGCGACTTGCCGCTGGACGGCTCGACTCCAACACTGCTGAATGGCTACGGCGGGTTCGAGATCGCAAGGACCCCCGCCTATAGCGGTTCTGTTGGGCGTTCCTGGCTCGAACGGGGCGGCGTTTATGTCGTCGCCAATATCCGGGGAGGCGGCGAGTATGGCCCGGCCTGGCACCATGCCGCGCTGAAGGCGAATCGTCATCGCGCCTATGAGGACTTCGCCGCCGTCGCCCAGGATTTGATCGATCGCGGCGTGACGTCTCCCGCCCACCTGGGATGTGAAGGGGGCAGCAATGGCGGTCTGCTGGTCGGCAACATGCTGACGCACTATCCACAGCTGTTTGGCGCGATTGCCTGCGAAGTCCCGCTGCTGGACATGCAGCGCTACACGAAGCTCTCGGCCGGGGCGTCCTGGATCGCGGAATATGGCGATCCGGACAAGGCGGATGAGTGGATCTTTATCCAGACGTTTTCGCCGTATCACAACCTCAAAAAGGATGTGAGATACCCGCCGATTCTCTTCTACACGGCCACCAGCGATGACCGGGTTGGGCCGGTGCAGGCGCGCAAAATGGCCGCCCGGATGCAGGAAATGGGCATCCCCGATGTCTGGTTCTACGAAAACCGCGAAGGCGGCCACGGCGCGGCAGCCGACAACAAGCAGGCAGCGCATCTCCACGCGGCGGCTTACGAATTTCTCTGGGAACGGTTGGCGGGCGAAAAGGCGGAATAGGGAAACGGGCTGTTGCGGCCCCGGACTGAAGTCTGAGGCTCACAAGACGAAGTCTCTACGAGACTGAGCCGGGGAATGTTCGGAGATATTGGGAAGATCATGGTGGGAAAACCCCTCACCCGGTCCTAACGGACCAACCTCTCCCAATGCTAGGAGAGGGTACGACGTAAGCCCCCTCTCTCCAGAATTGGGAGAGGGGGTTGGGGGTGAGGGTAAATCGGGAAGGTTTCTTCCCTACGGAGTCATCTGGATCGAAGCAGCTTTGACGATCGCGCGGAAGTAGGCGGCGAATTGCAGGCCGTCCGTTGGGCGGAAGATGACGGTGCGCTCGCCGCCGCGCTCGACTCCGGGGATGTAGACCGCCTGGTCGGCGCGCGCCTGATGATCGAAATCGATCTCGATCAGTGAAGTCTCAGGAAGCAGATACGGCTTTGCTTTCTTGTTGCTCTTCTTGAGCGCTTTGAGCGCGCCTTCCTTGATCATCTCCTGGGCTTTGGCGGGATGCACGTGGATCGCCGAAAAGGTGGAGATGCCTTCCTTGACTGGCACGGTGATCACCTGCTCGCCGCACCATGCTTTGGTTTGGGCGCAGGCTTTTTCGTCGCCCGCGACCAGCACCACCGGCACGCCGAAATGTCCGGCGACGATCGAATTGATGCCGAACTCGCCGGTCGAGGAGCCATTCACCCGCACATCGTTGATGAAACCGGTCCAGGTGTGGGCGAGCGGCGCGGCGGGTGTGCCGGCTTTGGCGTGATAGCCCGTATAGAAGACCGCGCCGATGCCGTCCAGATCGACCCCTTGCATCATTCCGAGCGGTTTGTCGTTGCCGGTGATGAAGCGGCAGCGGGCATCGAGGTCGTCGGCGATCAGATTGCGCATGCCGTCGTGGCTATCGTTGACGATCACCTCTTCGGCCCCGGCCTCGTACGCACCGGCGATGGCCGCGTTGACTTCGAGGGTCATGCGGGCCCGGGCGCGGTTGTATTCGGTCTGGCTGGCGATACCGCCATTTTCAGGCGGGCTGACATGCACCCACGATGACACGCCGCACGTGCCTTCCATGTCGGCTGAGATAAGCACTTTCACGATTTCAATCCTTCCGGCTTTTCGCACAAAACGATGAACATACTGGCGATTCTATCGCGTTTCCGGACCTTTCCGGAGACGCAGCGTGACGATTTCGAACGGGCGCACTGTCAATCGCCATGCTCCATTGTCCGTCGCCTCAACCGGGATCGCTGCTTCATCGGATTCTTCCAGAATCGTGACGCGGTCGATCGCCGCGATCGGCATCCCGAAGGTCAATTCGGTGACGCCTCGACGTCCGGCTGATTCGTGGAGACGGAGAATGAGCGAATCGTCGTCCTCCGCCCGTTTGAGCGCGCCGAGCGTCAGCGGCACGCCGGTTTGCGTGAAGAGACCCCAGGCTTCGACCTCACCGGCGGTGTGCGCGACGAGCGGGGAGTTGAGCGCGATCGCTTCCTCCACCACGTTGCCATCGGCCCAGCCGCCTTCATGCGGAAAGAGGCTGTAGGTGAAGTGGTGCTCGCCCTCGTCGGCGAAATGATCGGGATAGATCGGGCTGCGGAGCAGGCTGATGCCAAGCTCGCTGGCTGAAGCGCTGTAGGCGTATTTGCCATTGTTCAGCACGGCGACGCCGTAGCCGGTTTCCGAGAGATCGACCCAGCGCTGCATGCTCTTTTCGAAGTGGGCTTCCTGCCAGGAGGTGTTGACGTGGGTCGGGCGGCGATGCACGCCGTAGATCGTATCGGCGACCGACTCGTGCGCGAGCACGGTAAGCGGGAATCGCGCCCGCAGGAAGACACGGCGCTCGTGCCACTCGATATCGGTAACGATATCGAGCCGGGCGCTGCTGTAGGTGAGCTGATAGGTCTGCACGATCGTCGACGACCGCCAGTTGCGGGTGACGCGCACGGCGGCGCGGATCGGTCCTGATTCGGTGACCTCGACCGAGGCGACATCGCCGATCTCGAACCCTTCGTGGACGTACCGGTCGTCGACATCCCAGGCATCCCAGGCGCGGGGCCGGTCGAGATAGCCCCAGAGCTGGTTGCCGCGATCGGAAAGGACCTCGCGGTTCGCCGCGCTTGTCGAACACGCGATGCAGCGTGCCATCGGCGCCGATCTGGATCGTCAGATATTCATTGGAAAGTGTTGCCCCGCCATCTGCTGATCCGGCGTTGGCCATCTGTCTCCCTGATGTCTCGGCGCGTGCTCGCCAGCTGAAGGCTTGGGACGATTCCGCTCCGAGTTTGCCGATGATTTCTCGACGTGGCACGGTGTACGGCTGATGAAAGCTGGTCGCGATCGCTTGAGTCGAGCCCATCTGCGATGCCCTTGAGAACCAGTTCTTCTCGCGTGTCAGCGGGTCGCGGTCCGGATAGAGCTTCAGCAAGCTCGGTCGCCCGAGTCCACGTGCAACGACTGCGAGCGCGCCCAGCCGTCCACCAATGCACCGGGTTGCGCCACGAGCGCGCCGTCTTCGACCGATTGGACCCGAATTTGCCGCAAGGATATCGACTGGAAGCGCGACGAGCGGTCGGGCTTGAGCCGTGGCGTTGGCGATGATGATCCCGATCCGTCGCCGCCGATTGCCGCGAGCGCCTGGATCGCGAACGGCATCCGCCGTTTCGACGACCTCATGCATCTCGCGATGCGGTGTCCTCGTAGACCTCGTGGATCGAGGAGCCGGGCAGGATGTCGTGGAACTGGTTGAGCAGCGTCGTTTTCCAGGCGGTTGCGAGCGTCTCGATTCGGATAGTCGAAACCGCTTTTCGTCATGGCAAGCGCGCTGAACGCTTCGGCTTCGACCAACGGGTTTCGGCCTCGCGGTTGAGCTTTTTCACCAGCCCGTGCGAGGTGAGCGTGCCCCGGTGGAGCTCGAGATTCATCTCGCCCATCCAGACCGGTAGACCGTCTTGCGGGAGGCTCGCCTGGTAGGCGTCGATCTGGCCCATGCGCAGGCGAGGCAGGACGGGGTACTCCTTCAGCCGGGCGTAGCGGTCGAGCTGCTGCATCGTCGGGCCGCCGCCGCCATCACCCCAACCGAAGGCGGCGATTGTTTCGGGGTGATAGCGCTTGCCGTCGAAATCGATCCAGGTGCCCGCCATGTCGATCGGCTGAGATATCAGCGTTGTAACCGCGATTCGACCGGACATTCCGCGACATCCATGGCGGTGACCGTCGAGCCGTCGATCCCTTCCCAGGTGAAGAGATCGTGCGGGAAGCGGTTCGTCTCGTTCCAGTTCAGCTTGATCGTGAAGAAGCCGGTGAGCCCACCCGACCGTAAGAGCTGCGGGATGCCGCCGGAGAAGCCGAAGACATCCGGCAGCCAGGCGGTTTTCGAGCGGAGCCCGAAACGCTGCTGGAAATATTGCTGACCGTAGAGAATCTGGCGGGCCATCGCCTCGCCGCCGGTGACTTCGCAGTCGGGCTCGAGCCACATGCCGCCCGGCACATCCCAGCGCCCTTCCTTGATCCGCGCTTTGACCTGCTCGAACAGCTCGGGATCGTCGTTCTCAACCCAGGCGTAGGCCTGCGCCGATGATTGGTTGAAGATGAAGTCGTCGTAGCGATCCATCAATGAAAGAACGGTGGCGAAGGTTCGCCGCAGCTTCCGGCGTGTTTCGTGCGTCGGCCAGAGCCAGGCAAGATCGATGTGCGCGTGACCGGTGAGATAGATGTGCCCGATGGGAGGATAGAGGGAAAGCAACCGATCGAGCTTGCCCGAGAAATAGGCGAGCGCTTCATCAACGCTGGCGAGCGTATCTTCGGAAAGCGGCTCGATGCCGCCGGTCGGATCTGGGGTACTCCAGAGTCCGCCCATGTCGGCGTAAAACGGCTCGACATCGGCTGATTCCTCATTGCCCTGACCGGCGATCGTATTGACGCCGGTTCCGAGCGGATTGACGTAGCCGAGCAGATGCCGGTTCACCGTTGTCTCGGTGGCAGTTGGCCAGGTTGGCGAAAGCACGGAGAGGGTGTTCTCGACGAGATCGAGCAGCTGCGGCACGATCTCATGGTTTTCGAGCACCGCGCAGGTTCCGAGCGCCAATCCCAGATCCATTGCCAGCGCCTGCACCTGAGGATGCGGCACCACCAGATGCGCTCGCTCGATGCGGGGATCGGCGACGTTCGCGCCGAACAATCCTTTCGGCGACACCTCAGCGTTGATCGTCAGCGTCGTTCCGGCCGTTGCCGCATCGGTGACCGGAAAGAGATGGTGGTAGGGATTGAGTCCGAACGACGTGCCATTCGAGAGTTTGATCAAACCTTCGCCACCGAGCCAGAGCTCGAGATTCACCGGCAACCCGGCCCAGGCATCGGGAATGGCGACGGTTCCCTGGAGCTTGACCGGAATTTCGATCACCGGCCAGCGGTCGCCGATCGTCAACGGGTGGGCGTGCCAATCGGAAGCGGTCAAGGTCCAATCGGTGATCGGGAACTCCCGGGCGTTGCGCCAGGCGCGAAGCTCGTTGACGCGGCGACCGGCGCGGTCGATCCTGCGTTCGTTTTCATTCATCGGCATAGGAGGCATCTCCTTCGTCATCTGTCCTCAACGGACCGACGATCGAGTGCAAAGCCAGTCAGATCCCCACCCGACCGTGCAAGGATCGGGTGGGTTTCGACATCGTTCTCAAAGTATGCCCGGATCAGATCGAACGCGACACTAAATCCGTGCCGGTCGCCGTCATCGAAATAGGCGTAGTGAGCTGAGGAGTCACAACGCTTCGAAGCAGTCTGACCAGGATGCGTAGTGGGCGAGGGCTATCATCACGGTTTAAATGCGCTGAACGGTCGATCCATCCCGTGCACATCGTCTCGCAGTCGTCTTCGCGTATTATCACGAGTACGGTTTCTCTCAGCGTTACCGCCACCGGAGGAATCACTGTGATAAGCGCGAATGATCAGGAAAGTCTCAAGACCTTTTTGAAACGGGTGCGAAGAGCAGCGCCACTTTCGGGGGTTGATATCACCGCGATGAGCTATGGCACGCATGGGTTTCTTCTCGGAGCATTCCGCGGTATCGTCCCCATGCATATTGGGCTGCATCTTGGGGACGCTCGTCGCAGCTCACTCGTTAATGAAGCAGCTATCTGCGACGACATCATGTCGCTGGACTTCTGGCCGTCAGAGTTAATTGCCATGCCTCGTCAGGCTGAATGGGCCACCCGGGGAAGACTTCCTGCGCGAGCGAAATAGGGTCCAGAAATACCTCCACGGATCATGTCAAGCATGCAAGAACGTGCAATAGCTGGTATTTGGCAGCCTCAGAGTTGCCGTAGCGCACTCCACTTTTCCCAACCTCGCATACAACAGCAGGCTTAAATGATTGGCCGGCGGGCGTCGATCATCATTTGACGAGCGTTCCAATCCGAGGCGGTCAGGGGCCAATCAGTGACCGGGAACTCCTGAGCGTTGCGCACGGCGCGTTCAATCCTCAGTTCGTGAAGAAGGCATGGAGCGCCGTGTAGGTCTCGTCCGGGGCTTCTTCGGCGAGGTAGTGGGCGCTGTTGATCGGCTGTGCCTGAACATCGTTCGCCCAGTCGCGCCAGATGGCGGGTACGTCGTACCAACGAGACAGAGGGCCTTTGTTGCCCCATAACGCGAGTAACGGGCAGGCGATCTTGTGGCGCTGGGCGAAGTCGGCTTCGTCGAGCTCGAAATCATATGTTGCGGCGGCGCGATAGTCCTCGCACATGGCATGGATGGTCTCGGGATTGTGGACGGCGCGGAGATACTCCGCCAGAGCTTCTGGCGCAAAGGGCTTTTGGTCGAGTTGATAGTAGTTGTCGGGATTGGCGCCGATCATTCGCTCGGGAAGATCAAATGGCTGCGCGAGAAAGAACCAGTGCCAGTAGCCGAGGCCGAACACCATATCTGCCCGGCGAAACGCCTCGGCGGTCGGGATGATGTCAAGGGTCGCCAGCTTCGATACGCGGTCAGGGTGATCGAGCGCCATCCGGTAGGCGCAGCGTCCCCCGCGGTCGTGCCCGGCGACGAAGAACTGTTCGAATCCCAATGACTGCATCACCGCGATCTGATCACGAGCCATCGCGCGTTTCGAGTACGGCTCATGATCTTCGGTTGTCGGGGGTTTGCTGCTGTCTCCGTACCCTCGCAGATCGGCAGCGATCACCGTAAAATCACGCGCCAGCAACGGCGCGATCTTGTGCCACATCACATGGGTTTGTGGATGCCCGTGGAGCAGCAGCAACGGCGGCCCGCTGCCGCCATGCCGGACACAAATCGTCGCCTCATCTGTCTCGACCATCGAGCGGGTGAAGCCATCAAACAATGCCATTCGTGTTCCTCGTATTTTCGCCGTTCCGCTACCGGGCTTCGAAGCGGGCCAGGATTTCGTGGGCGGCGTTGTGGCCGGGGGCGCCCATGACGCAGCCTCCGGGCCAGGCGCCGGAGCCACAGAGGAAGAGGCCGCCGATGGGGCCTTCGTAGGAGGATGAGTCCGGCGACCGGGCGCATGTCGAATGCTTGCTCAGGCACCTGATCGCCCTGGAAGATGTGACCGCCGGTGAGGCCGAAGCGGGCTTCGATGTCGGGCGGGCCCGAGCACCTGCTTGTGCAGAATTGCGCCGGGAATGTTCGGGGCTGATTTGGCGAACTCCGCGATGGCGTAATCCGCGATTTCGTCGCGGCGCTCATCCCACGTCCCTTCCGCCAGTGTGTACGGGAAATACTGGGCGAAAATCGAAATGGTGTGCTTGCCTTCGGGCGCGACGGTGGAATCGACCGCCGATTGCATGTGGATGCTCATGAACGGCGCTTTGGCTGGACGGCCTTCGCGCGATTCGTTGTAGGCGTGCTGCATGTAGTCGATCGACGGCGCGACGAAGAGCCCGCCGCTGCTGCCCTGGCGCTGCTCGTCATCTTTGAGCATCCAGTATTTCGGCAGCTCACTGGTGGCGAGATTGATCTTCATCACCGGGCTTTCGATCTTGATCCCTTCGATCGCCCGCTGGTATTCTGCCGGAAGCTGTCCGTTTGGAACGAGCTTGAGGTAGGTGCGCTTCGGATCGGCGTTGGAGACGACGATGCCTGCGTCGATCACCTCGCCGCTGACAAGCGTGACGCCGTTCGCGCGCCCATTGGAGATGTTGATTTCGGCGACATCGGCGTCGGTGCGAATTTCGACGCCCCGTTTCAGTGCTACCCGCTTGAGCGCCTGCGTGACGGAGCCCATTGCGCCGCGCACATAGGCCCAGGCGCCGCGTTTGCCGGTGACCATGCCCATCGAGTGGTAGAGCTTGTTGTAGCCGGTACCGGCATCGCGCGGTCCCCGGTTGCAGCCGATCAAGCCCATTGCCGCTGCGATCGCCTGCATCTGCTCGCTTTCAAAGAAGTATTCAGCGACATCAGCAGCCGAACCGAGGTACAGCTTCTGGAAAATCAACGCATCTTCCGGTGTACGGAATTCGGCGGCGACTTCGGTCCAGGAGGGGGGACGGCGAAGAATGAATTTGTCCATCACCTGGCAGGCGCGTTCAACGAAATCATCGTAATGCCACCAGGCTACGGCATCTTTCGGTGAGATGCGGCGGATTTGCTCGATCCATTTGGCGTCGTCCAGCCAGTAGGTCAGGCTCGACCCGTCGGGAAACGGCGCGAAAAAGCGTGGATCGCGCTCGATCAGCTCAATCCCCTCCGACCAGACGCCCAGCTCATCGAATATCTTCCTCGGCGCGAGCGAGAGAACGTAGGAACCGGTGGAAATCTTGTAACCTGGGAAGGTTTCTTCGGAAATCGCCGCGCCGCCAACCTCGGAATAGCGTTCGAGCACGAGCGTTTTGAGGCCGCCGCCCGCGAGATAGCAGGCGGCGACAAGTCCGTTGTGGCCGCCACCGATGATGACGGCGTCGTATCGCGCGCGATCGCTCATGAAGCTCCCCTTTCGCTTTGTGCCGGTCGAGCATGAGTGGTCGAGATGCGAAGGATGATAGCACCACACTCTATCGGCTGGAGCGCTTCAGGCCACGAAGTAGGCCCGGGCGAACACCGAGAGCAGCCAGCAGAGCCCGCCGGCGCTTGCGCCGAGCGTGACAAGGTAGAGCCAGCGGCGTTTGAGCAGCATCGCCAGGGCGATGAAGAGCGGATAGGCGACCAGCACGTAGCGGGGCGTGGAGAGCAGCGGACTGTCGGCAGTCGTGCTCAATAGAGGAACGACGAAGACAGCGCTCGCGTACAGCAGGTCGCCGGCGATCAGTTTTCGAGCGGCATAGAGCAGCATCCCGATGGTCACGAGGACGCTAGCGACCGCCAGGTCGTCGGAAAGGGAATCAATGTTCAGTCCGAGCGCGTCGCGGCAGGGCGGCCAGGTTTGCTGGCGAACTCCATCGATGCAGGCGTGGCGACCGGTGATGTAGATCAACTCGGTGCGGCGAAAACCGGTCCAGAGCGTCATCCAGGGAAGCGAAAAGGTGCGCTGCCAGTGGCTCTGGATATGGACCATCAAAAGTGGATCGCCCCAAAGCCGGTTGAGGTGCGCGGCGAAGACGAGGGGGCCGGCCAGCGCGGCGGCGAGCTGAACCCCCGGTTTCCAGGTTCGGCGCAGGCTCCACCCATCTGACCGACCAATGCCGCCAGCATCGGCACGATGACGAGCGCGCCGGTGCTGCGGGTGAGCGTCGCCAGGAAGAGGGCAAGGGCGGCCAATGTCCAGCGATTGTTCCGGGCAAGGTAAATCGCGCTGAGAGTGAGCAAGAGGAACAGCGATTCGGAGTAGAGGGCGGAAAAGAAGAAGGCAACCGGGCAGAGCGCGACCAGCCAGACGGTTCGTGTGGCGATGGGACTGCCGTAGGATTGGGAGACGAGACGATAGAGCACGATCAGCGCCACGACGAAGGCCAGATTGGAGAGCAGCACGCCGGTGACGGCCACGCTCCAACCGGTCGTCCAGGAGACGATGCCGGTGAGGAAGGGATAGAGCGGCCAAAACGCGGTCGACATCTGCCGCTCGCCGTAGCCATTCCGGGCAATCTCCGCGTACCAGCCGCCATCCCAGATCGACAATGGCCCGATCAGATACCGTGACGGTCCGGATAGCGAGGGACGTAAGATGTCCCGCTCCGGCGAGCGCCAAACCGTCAGGGCCACCGTCACCAGCACGAGCACGATGTGGACCAATCCTGCCTGAATGGATGGAGAAATCCGGCTGATGGAAGCCGTTAGCGGATTGCCAGATCGAGACGGTTTCAGTCCAGGGCCAGGAGCAATCTCAGCGACCGCGACCGCAGGGAGAATGAGGGGAGAGTCGGTCACGCCACTGGCTCCTCGCGCGCGCTAAAGTCGAATCAGGGAGGCATATCGTGCCCGCCCGATCTTCACGAAGATCGCTGCTTCGTCAGAACTCATCTGATTGATTGGCGGATTATTGCACGAGATGCCGTTGAACAGACGCACCAACGTTAACGTTGATTGGCGCGAGATCATGAACTTGTGGCAATGTCTCAGCCAGGGAACGTGAAACGGACGGCGCGACGATGAAGCAATGGCCGGAGGACGATATCACTGGGAAGCCGGTTGGGAGCTGGCGGTTGTCACGCCGCCTCGTCCTGGGGCTGCCGGGGCTGATTGCCGGACTCTGGCGAACGCAAGGCCCGGCCAAGAGCCAATCCGATCCAGGCGAGATCGTGATCAGCGCGGCATCGAAGGTGCCAGAACGAAGCGTCTTCAACCGCGATGACTTCGGCATCGTTGGCGTCTACGATGTCGATTGGCTGACGCAACCGGGGTTCGAGCGGTTGCTCGATAATCTGGCGGCATCACCCGGCGCGTTTCATGGCGTGCGGTTCTTTGGCGCGTTCACGGCGGGACAGGCGGAGCTTCTCGCTCCGGAGGGCGGAGGCGTCGTCTGGCCGAGTGTCGATGCCCCGATCGATTTCTCGATCACGCTCGATGCGCTGGCGGCGCTCACAACGCGCGGTCTTATCCCATTCATCGCGCTCGGCTTCTTCCCGCCGGCTGTTTCGGCGTCCCCGATTCAGCCGCCCGAAACCTGGGACGCCTGGAAGACGCTGGTGCGATCGTTTCTTGATGCGCTGGTTGCCGATGAGCGCTTCGGTTCTGCCGCGATCTCGGACTGGTGGTTCGAGGTCTGGAACGAGCCCAATGAGGGGCGGTTCTGGCAGGGCACGCCCGACGATTATCTGGCGCTCTACCGGGCGACCTCCGAAGCCGTCGCTGAAGCAGGTGTTTCGATCCGGCTCGGCGGACCCGCGATCGCTTACAAGCCACAGGTTGAGCCTGAATCGGGCGCTCCCTGGATCGACCACTTTCTCCGGTTCATCGCAGCGGATTCGACCCTGCAATGTGATTTCATCTCGCTGCATCGCAAGGGCACGGTTGGCGACGACCCTCCCGATCCGCGCCGTCTCTACGCGGCGGCGATCGCGACGGCCGATCAGGCACTCGCCATCGATCCCGATCGATTCAAGGGAATGACGATCATCAACGACGAAGCCGATGAGAAGGTTGGTTTCGAAGTTCCCTACGCTCCGCGCATGGATGAGCGCAATGCCGCCTGGCTCGCCGCGTCGATGATCATCCAGACGACGCTGAACCAGCAATATACAGCTGCCGGATTGAGATTTGTCTCTGCCGCCGACAACGCCAATCTGCAGCTCGTGCAGGAGCCGTTCGACGGGCGCCGGTCGATCATGACCAAAGCGACCGCTGGAACCGAGAGGGATCTGCTCAAGATTCCCGCGTTCGGTTTTTACGAGCTGCTGCGATTGCAGGGTGATGTGCAGCTGCCGGTCAATCCGGCGCCGAGCACTGCTTTCCAGCGACCGATCTCTATCACCTTTCCACCTAGGCGATGGATGCATGACGACCTTGATCACCTACTATCCTGATCCGTCCCTCGCCAATCCTGAAGCTCGATTGCTTTCCATCGTCGTGTCCGATATTCCGTGGCCGCGAATCAATGTCGCCAGATTCCAGATTGACCGAACCTTTTCAAATGCTTATGCCGCAGCCGGTGGATCAAGCGCCAATCCATTTCCATCGCCCGATCCTGCACAGCTACCGGCAATCCGGCTCGCGCAGGAAATTGCGCTGGCTCGACCAATCGCACGGAACATCGCGCTTTCGGGCGGGAGGTTTTCCGAAACAATTGAGATCGAGCCGTATACGACGATCTGCCTCTGGATCTACCCCGGCGCTGGAAAGCGCGCCTCAAGCGCCCGTTTGGATTGAGCCAACGGTGGAAGATGGCAACGTGATCTTGCGGTGGAGTCCGAATCGCGAGAACTTCTTTTACAGCTATGAGGTCTACCTCATGGGAGACGGAGGCCGGACGGAGCGATTGACGCCCGATCCGATGCGAGCGGCGCTCTGGATCGATACGAAACCGCCGTCCGGTCGACGCGTCTACGGCGTTCGCGCCGTCAGCGCATCCGGAATCGCAAGCGATCTGATCAACAGCCCTGCGGTCATGATCGAGGAGGGGTGACCAGAGCGATATTTGGGAATTGCACTCGACCTATGCGCGGGCTGATTGCGCCCCATTCGGGACAGTTCTCCAGGCGAAGATGCCGATGCATACGAGCGCCATCAGGCAGGAGGAGATCATGGCGATCGGTGTGCTGAACTGGCTGGCGACCGCGCCAACCGCAAGCTGGCCGATCGGCAGCGCTCCCCAGGTGAGCAGGTACACCGACATCACCCGGCCCCGGACTTCGTCATCGGTTCGCAACTGGACAGCGGTCTGGTTGATCGCCAGAAACGCGGCGCTGACCCATCCCGCGGCAAAGAGGAGCAGCATCGCCAGCGGCAGGTGCTCCATCAACGCGAAGACGCAGACGAGTCCGGCAAAGGCGAGAGCTGTGAGAATCTGAGCGCGATCCCAGGTGCGGAACCGTGGCGACCGGGCCACCGTAAGCGCACCGGCCACCGTGCCGAGTCCGGTCGCCGCCAGCAATAGTCCGAGACCGGACGATCCCAACCCCAACTCATCGCGCGCGAAAACCGGCATCAAGTTGAGATAAGGCATCACCAGCACGGTCGGCACCAGCGCCAGGATGACCATCGAAAAGAGATAGGCATCGTTCCGGACGATATGCAGCCCGAGCGTCAGACTCTTCCAGCCGGACATCGCACCCGCGGAGATTTTTGACGGAATGGATGGGAGCCGGGAGGTGGCAAACAGCGCCAGGATTTGCATGACTGCCGCGATCGCGAACGTTTCCGCCACGCCGAGTGTGGCGATGAGGACACCGGCGATGGTTGGTCCGAACACGCGCGTGGCATTCTGCCCCGCCGCGTTGAGCGCGACGGCGTTGGCAAGATCAGATCGTTCAACCAGGTTTGGCACGATCGCCGTTCGCGTTGGAAAAATGAACGCCATGATCGTGCCGTAGATGGCGACGAGCACGAGAATCGACCATTTATCGATGATGCCGGTGGCGACGAAAATCGCGAATGCCGCCGCCACGGCCATGACGCCGAGTTGAGCGACCATCAAAATCTTGCGCCGGTCGAAGCGGTCGATGATCAACCCGGCCGGCAGCCCGAAGATTAACAGCGGGATACCGCCCGCGAACCCGGCAAGTCCAACGAAGAATGGGGAATCGGTGATTTCGAGGGCGAGCCAACCGACGGCGACCTGATACATCCAGAAGGCGGTGTTTGTCGCCATTGTCCCGAGCAGGAGCAGACGGAAGGTTCGATACAACCGGAGCGATTGCATCATCCCGCCGGAATCGCCGGCGGGGCCGGTGGTCATGGTGGTTGGGCGACTCGCCAGCTTGATCGTGAATGCCTCTCCGAAAAGCCCGGTTTGTCTCCGTCCGTATGGCGGCGACAGGGTAGCACCGTTGACATGACTCGGTTCATCGAGGCAGAAAAATAATTTGGGTTACGAAGTTATGGGGGGGATTAACAGCGCGGGGAACGCCAAATACCGGACCAGGGATCCCGGTCCGGTAGTTCAGCGCAGTTGCAATGTCCTGAGTTCAGCTCCGAGCGACGAACGCTCGATCCGAACTATGTCTGATTGCGGCGACGGCGTCGCTCGGCCTTGCGTCGCTTCGCGCGGCTTTCTTCCTGCGAACTGATAAAGCGCAGACCACGACGATGCTCGCGGATAATGCCCGAACGCTCGATGCCTTTTGTGAACCGGCGGAGAAGCTGTTCGAAGCTTTCCGACTCGCGGAGTTCAACACGCATGCGCTGACTACCACCTATCTCTATCATTCGTCTCGCCATCCCCTCCAGCACGGAGGTGATGACAAGTCACACACACCAAAATCGGCGATCACGCCGCTACTCGGAGCAGTATACGATACGCGCGTGACCGGCGTCTGATTTTGCCTGGTTCCTGTCCCATCTCGCCTGTTTCATTGACGGTTTGTCATCGCATGGAAAGGATCTCGCGTGGACGCCGCCTCAGCCGTTTCGGCAATCGCCATCTTTCCCTTCGAAACCTCACTCTGCCCATCTGACCAGCGTTCCACTCGCCCCCGTGGGACCTGATGACGTGCTCGCCAAAACCGTGCTTGTGGGCATTTGCGGCACCGATCGGGAGATCGTTGAAGGAAAGCTCGGCGCCGCTCCGGATGGGATGCATGAACTGGTGATCGGGCATGAAACGCTCGCAATCGTCGAGGAAACCGGCGCGAACGTGACGCAATTCAAGTCCGGCGACCTTGTTACCGCGACCGTTCGGCGCCCGTGCGGTTGCCCTCCCTGCCAGGCGGGGCAGGTCGATTTCTGCGAATGGCATCAATACACCGAGCGGGGGATCGAGCGCATTCATGGCTTCATGGCCGAGCGATGGGTCGAGCATCAGCGCTATCTGATTGCCGTTCCGTTCGAGCTTGGTGATCTCGGCGTCCTGATCGAGCCGATGTCGATTGCTGAGAAAGCGTTGGGGCAGGCGCTCGCCATTCAGCAACGGATAGCAGGATGGAGACCGCGCCAGGCATTGGTCTACGGTTCGGGTCCAATTGGCTTGCTGGCGACGCTGATCTATCGCATTCACGATATTCCGGTAATGGTGCTTGGGCGTAGGCCTGCCGATTGCCCAGCCGCACAGATTATTCGGGCAGCGGGAGGCGAATACCGGTCGATCGCGAGCGTCACGCCGTTCGAGGCAGTACGCGATCTCGCGCCAATCGATTTCATCGTCGAGTGCACCGGACAAAGCGAGCCGCTCTTCATCGCGATGCAGCTCCTGGCAAACAATGGCGTACTGGCCGCGTTGAGCGTGACCGGCGATGGCGGAATGCTGGCCGTTCCTGCCGACGCCATCAACCTTTCCTTCATGCTCGGAAATAAGGTGCTGGTCGGCTGTGTCAACGCGCATCGAGACGATTTTCTCGCGGCGGCGGATGACCTGGTCAAGATCGAGCGGCGCTGGCCAGGGCTGGCCGGACAGATCATTACCCATCGCTACCGCGCTGAAGATGCGGTCGAACGCATTGGCAAACCCGAAGCAGGCACGCTCAAAGCGGTGCTGGCCTTCGACCACTAAGTCGTCATTGAAGGAGCAAACAGCGTGACGGCAAAAAGCGCGTCGGGACCGGTCTGGATGCGTCGATTCAGCATGAATATGGGGCGCGACATCTCGCTGCTGACCTGGGCGATGCTCGTTTGGTCGCTCGGCGCGGGACTCTATGCCAGTTTCTGGTCGCTCTTTATTGAAGAAACCGGCGCGACCTCGGCGCAGGTGGGTCTCATCATCGGGCTGCAAGGGATCATGCGCATCGCCGTGATGCTGCCGAGCGGGATTGCGGCGGACCGCTTCAGTCGCCGGTTCATGATCTGGGCCGGTACAGCGGCGACGGTCCCCAGTGTCCTGATTTACTTCATTGCCGACGACTGGTGGCAGCTGATTCCAGGGGTGCTGATCGGCGCGCTCGCATCGTGCAGTGTGCCGGCAATATCATCGTATGTCGCCGAAGCGGCCCCGTCGCAATCGCGGGCTCGCGCATTCACGATGGTCTACACCGTTGGTCCGTCAACGGCGCTCATCATCGGACCGCTCATCGGCGGATTCTTAAGCGAGCGGACATCGTTGCAGTTTCTCTTCCTGCCGACCGCGATTTTTTACACCCTCGGCACCTTCATGTTCTGGAAGATCTCCGAGCGGCCGAACAAACCCAAAAAGGCGACCGAGCAAGCCACCTATCGCGACGCCATTCAAAACCGGTCGGTGCTGGTGGCAAGTCTCTTGCAGGGCCTCTTGCTGTTCGTTCTCACGACCGGCATCACCTTTCTTCCGAATTACCTGCGTGATGTGCAGGGGCAGAATCTCGCGACAATTGGCCGGTTGGGGTCCGCTGCGGCGATCGGCAGCATCACCATCGTGATGATGGTCGGGCGGGTGAAATGGGTGTCGCCGTCGCGCGGGATCGCTATCGCAACAGCCTGCGTCGGCACCGTTTGCTTCGGCGTTCTGTTTATTGATAACTCCCATTTGCTCATCTTTTTGTTCGTGCTCCGAGGCGGGTTCAGCGTCGCGTGGACGCTCTTCGCGGCGGTATTGGGCGACACCGTGCCCTGGCATCTGCGCGGCAGATCATTCGCGATGGCGGAATTCATAGGTGGCATCGGGTTTGCCATCGCTCCGTTCGTGGCCGGTCCACTCTATGGTCTCAATCCCAAGTTCCCGCTCATTCTCTGCGCAGCCGGAGCACCGATCCTGGTCGTGCTGATCCTGCTCTTCGAGCGCCGGGTGGTTCGCCCGGCAATGGCGCTGAATCTAGCGGTCTCACCAGAGGCTGCCGCGTGACGATTAGTATTGAACATGTCGATGCGTCTACTGCGAATTATCGACGGCGCTGATTTGCTTGAGGAGAAACTGAGGGATGCTGGAACTGGACGATGAGACCTCCGACCTGCTCAAGGAAATCGTCGCGATCACCGGTGAAAGCTATGAGGATGCGGTCAGCTTGGCGTTGGATGAGCGAATCAAACGCGTCCGCATCATGCAGATTGGCAAGACATCTCCTCTCCGTGTCACCGACTCGACTCCTTCGGGAGAATCGAGTGGCGAACTCAGCGGTGACGACACCCTGACTCAATAGCCCTCGAATCATGAAAGAAGCTTGATCGTGCGAGTTGCGTATTTTGATCCGTTTTCCGGCGCGAGTGGCGACATGGTGCTGGGCGCGCTGGTTGATGCCGGCGCGCCGGTAGCTGAAATCGCAGAGATGCTCGGTGGACTTGGATTGCCGGGGTGGACGCTTTCGGCAGGAGCTGCCGATCAACATGGGATTCATGGCACGCGTGTTTCAGTTGTCGCGGATAATGACGCCCCAGCCCGCGATTGGGCGGTGATTCGCTCGTTGATCGAGGAGTCGGCTCTCCCATCAGGCGTGCGAGAAGCCGCGCTGGCGATCTTCGGCAAGCTGGCCGAAGCCGAGGCGGCGGTGCATGGATCAACTGCCTGATCATGTCCACTTCCATGAAGTTGGGGGCATCGACGCGATCATCGATATCTGCGGAGCCTGCTGTGCGTTGGCTGTTCTGAAGATTGACGCCGTATATAGCGGTCCACCACGAACTGGCAGCGGTTTCGCAAAGAGCCAGCATGGGATCATCCCGATTCCCGCTCCTGCGACGGCGAAGCTGCTGGCGATGGCCGGCGCGCCACTGCCGCCACCCGATCCGATCCGCGATGCCGTTCCCGGCGAGCTACTGACTCCAACCGGCGCGGCGATCCTGACGACGTTGGCCGAGTTCACGAGACCTGGGTTCACACCTTCTGCGATCGGGTATGGCTTTGGGCAAAAGGAGCTGCCCTGGCCGAACGCGCTGCGTGTCTGGATCGGCGAGACTCGAAGACGATGCTCCGGCAGAAGACGGCGAAGTGCTGATCGAGACGAATATCGACGACATGAGCCCGCAGCATGTCGAGCTCGCTGATGGAGCGGCTCTTCACGGCAGGCGCGCTCGATGTCTGGACGACGCCGATCATGATGAAGAAGGGGCGTCCCGCGATCATGGTGAGCGCGCTCGGTCCGGCGTCGAAACGGGATCAGATCAGCGCGACGATGATCGTGCAAAGCACCACGCTCGGGGTGCGCGTGCAGCCGATCGAGCGCACGAAAGCGATTCGCCGGATCGAATCAGTCACCACGAAATGGGGCGACGTGCGCGTCAAGATTCGCGGCTGGAATGGTCGGGTGATCGACATCGCTCCGGAATACGACGACTGCGCCGCCATCGCCCGAGCCGAAGAAGTCCCCCTGCGCGACGTCTGGAACGAAGCCCACCGCATCGCTGAGGTCTACGTCGGTCTCAGAATTGGCGATGACGGCGAATGGCCTGATGGAAGAGGCTAGTTCGCTCCACCGGCTCCGCGAAGAAAGGGGAGGCGGTTGCGCACGCTGGCGACAAGGATGTTGACTTCGCCGATGCCCAGGAGCGAGGACGCGACGAGGTAGACGACGGCCCCGATTGCGGCGGGGATCAGCACGAGTGAGGCTTCGCGGATGACGCCGATGAGACCGGTGGTGAGTGGAAGCACACGGTCGAGACTGACCCAGAGTCCGAGCGCCAGCAGCGCCATGGCGGACGAGGCGAGCGCGCATTTGCCGATCGTGAGCCAGAGCGCTCGCTCGTGCTTGAATCCGAACGTTGTGCGCGCCAGCCAGTACATGATCGCGGCGTGGGCGATGAACTGGGCGCTGTTCGCCAGCACCAGGCCGAGCATGCCGAACCGGTCGACCATCGAGAACGCAAAGGCGAAGTAAACACCGGTCGTGAGAATGCCCACGATCACCGGCGTGCGGGTATTCCTTCTTGAATAAAAGGAAAAGATCAATACCTGATCGTAAGCGGCGAAGAGGTGGCCGGGGAGATAGCCGAGCAGGGCAATTGTGATCGAATGCGCCTGGAACTCGGTCGTTTTGCCATGCTGAAAGAGCAGATCAACGACCGGCGAGGAGATTGCGGCCAGGCCGAGCACGGCGGGGACGATCAGCGCCGTCACGAGTCCGAGCGCCCGGAACAGCGTGTCCTGGAAGGCGTCTTCATCGTTGGCGTTGAAGTGTCTCGAAAGTGTCGGCAGCGCGGCGAGCGACACCGCCGCTCCCACCAATCCCATGACGAGCTGAACGAGCGTGGTTGCGTAGCGCATCGCGCCGAGCGCGTCTTCCTCAGCGCCCCAGGCGAGATTGCGATCGACGATCACGGCGATTGTGCTGACGACCAGGCCAATCGATATCGGCCAGTAGAGCAGGAGCACTTGTTTGACGGCAGGGTGGCGAAAGTGGAAATTCGGTTTCGGTAAGGCGCCTTCGCGCTTGAGCGCCGGTATTTGCACCAGCGCGATCAGCACCGCGCCTACAACGATGCCGAGCGGCAGACTCTTGACGCCGATCGCGCCCGAGAACACGATCAGCGAAATGACGACGCAGAGATTGCGAATACCCGTCGAGAGCGCCGGAACGGCCATTCGCTCGAGTGAATAGAGACAGCCCATCAGTACGGCGGCGATGCCGAGAAAGACGATCGACGGCAAGATGATGCGGACGAGCTAGATCGTCAGATCGGTCGTTTCGATGCCGCGCGCGTCGCCCGAACCGCCGAGCGAGGTCATCAGCCGCACGACGGTCGGCGCGAAGATCGTGCCGAAGATCGCCAGCGTGCCGAGACCGATCGTCACCATCATCAGCAGCGTGCCGCTGATGCGGCGGAACTCTTCCCGCAGATGCGGCAGCGCCCAGAGCGCCAGCACCGGCACGAGCGCGGCTTCGAGCATGCCGCTGACCATCAAGTCGAAAAGCAGGGTGTTGACGTTGTCGGCGACGGTGAAGGCGGCGATCTCATTGCCGGCGCCGAAGAGTCCAGATGTGAGCTGCTCGCGGACCAACCCGAGGACGCGGCTACCGAGACTGCCCGCCATGATTAAGAACGCGGCGGCGGCGATACCCCGGTGGGCCACTCGTTCGGTCGCGGGCTCGGTCGTCACAGGAGGAGGCTTTCTTCCGTTACCGGAAGCGATACCAGACGATGAGGAGTGGCAGCGCGGCGAACAGCCCATCAGGAATCAGCTTCACATGCAGCACTTCTTTACCGCGATCGTTGAGATCTGAATACTGACTCAGTGAAAGTCCAAAGCGGTCGAAGAGGAGATACCGGCTCAGCACGAGCGCGATCAACACCAGCACGATGCCGAGGACCTGAAGATCGACCCCGCGTTTGCCCTTCACGGCCCAGGCCATCGACTCTGAGATGCTGAAACCGAGGACCAGGGCCAGGTAGAAACCCCATTCGGGATAGCGTGACCAGATGTAGCCGATCGCCACAGCTAACACCAGGCCGATGCCGGCGGCTTTGACCAGCGCATCGAGACCAGTGGGATAGGTTGGCAAACCGCGCACGCCTGCGCATTCCGGGCAGCGTAGACCGACCGGGGTGCGGACCGAGCATTGGGGGCAGATGGGTTTTCCACAACGGCTACAACGCAACCGGGTGAGCGTGTTTGGATGATGTGAACAACGGACCTCGTCCGTCGAAGGTGCTTCGGTTGCCATTGGGCTCCTCGTCGTGGCCAATCAATTCCTGCGAGCAAGCATACCTGAGGAAACGCAGGTAGGCCGACGCTAACGCGATGATTGCTGTCCGGGCAGCCAGGTTTTGGCGGCCTCGATCGTCGCATGCAGGGCAAAAACCGGCAAGACAAGCTGACGCCGCCAGCGCCAGGGTTCGAGCATCAGCCGGTAAAGCCACTCAAACCCGAGCTTGCGAACGAGCGGAGGTGCGAGTTTGGCGGTCCCGGCCCAATAGTCGAGTGCCCCGCCGACGCCGATGACGATCCTGACTCCTGCCCGACTGAGTTCGGACCGGTTGCGCTCGATCCAGAGCACCTGTCCCGGCGCTCCATAGGCAACGGCGACAATCCGTGCTCCCGACGCCCTGATGCGCTCGATTGCCTCAGCATCATCCTGGGGTTGAGGCGTCCCCGCCCACCACCATCCTCCGAATTGCGCTCCGGGCGCGCGCTCCTGCAGCCGGGCAGCTGCTGCCGGGGCGACGCCGGGATCTGCGCCGAGCAGGAAGATGGGCGCGCCAGTGCGTTCCGATGCCGCGGCAAGCAGGCGGACGATTTCAACACCGGTCACCCGAGGAAGCGTTGCATCGCCACGGCGCAAGCGCGCGGCGAGACTGATTCCGATCCCATCAGCTGCAACGAGATCGGCGGAGCGGATCGCCTGCATGAACGCGGGATTCCGCCGGGCTGCAATCGCGTATTCCGGGTTGTACGTGACGATGTGCCGGCAAACGTGTGCGTGGACAAGCTGATCGTCCAGCCAGCATGCCACTGAGCTTTCATCTATTCGATCGACTGGAACGCCAAGAACAGTAACGGTTGGGAAACTAGTTGAACCCACCGTCGCCCCCGCCGGACGAACCACCGCCGCCACCACCACCGATGAAAATGCTGGCGATTGAAATGATCCCTCCCAGCACGTTGAGAAGATCGACGCCACCCTTGCTTGCATTCGTGAGTCCACGCGCGGCGCTGTCGCTCGCACCCTGGAGATCGGGCATCTTCACGTCAGGGAGATTGACATCGGGCATACCGCCCCCACCTCCACCGCCAGGAATTGGATTGCCGCCTGTGCCGATGATGATCGGACCGTTCCAGGACGTGCGGCGGTGTGATCCATCTGGATAGCTCGTGACGACTTCGCCGGGATTGAGCCAGCCTGGATTCACCAATCTCGCGCTTTCGAATCGATTCACCCAGGTTTTTTCGATGCCGAACGCGATCGCATAGGGGAGATACCGGTTGAAGTTGACCCTGGCGGTGTCGACGGAATCGTATTTATCGAGATCTTTGAGATAACGACTGAACGCTCGCCATTTCGCAGCGGCTTCCGCGCCTGCCTCCGTCCGCTTCGGAAGCGTTCGCGCCATCTGCCGCAGAATGAGCGAGAGCGCTGTGATGGCGAATGCAGGAACGAGGAGCCAGGGCGAAATGAGAAACGAGGCAATAATGCCGGCCAGAATCGAGAGTGGAGTGATCACCATCGCGATGCGGCGCCAGCGCCCACGTGTCTGCTCAGGCGATTGGCTGAAGAATCCGCGATCGACGACTTCCTGATATAGCGCCGTCTTGAGCAATGCGGAATTGGCGTTGAGGGAATAGCTCGCCGTCGAGTACGGAATCGTTTTCGCTCCTTTGTCAGCATTTGGAAAGAGCGCACGCACCAACTGCTGCTCAAAGGGCGAAAGAGCTACCTGCTTGTCGGTCAGTTCGATTTCCGAGGGTTGTCCAATTTGATCGTGAATGATGAGCACGCCTCGATTGCCGAGATCGACGATGGTCGAAACGATGTCATGCTCGTCGGCCTTTTCATCGATCAGCACTCCGACGACGGCCGGGGGTGTGGCATCCGGTGGTTCGGGGAGAAAGGATGCAACAACGCCTGCCGCAGGGTCCCTTCCTCGCGTATACCAGAGAAGCAGTAACCCGAGACTCCCGATGACCAGGAGCGCAATGCCGCCAAGCGATGCGAACCCGGCAACCTGGGTATTGCGCTGATTCCTGCTCAAGTTGCTTTTGGCGCTGGGCATCATCGGATGCCTGCCAGGACGGAACTGGGAGCGTTTGGAGCGACGATATCGGTTTGCAGGCGGATTTCCCAATCTTCGCCATCGCTAAACGCGCCGTGCGTGAAGGTGAAGTCCTGGGCGTCACTGGTGACGCCGGAGAGATCGGTCACCTGTGTCCCGTCGACGGCCAGTACAACACTCGAAGCGGTGGCTGCTGACGGGAGATGGATCGTGTAGGTGGATGAATCGACCGGTGTTTGGCCGGTGAGCCCACTCCCGACCGGGGTGAACCAGACTTCCTGCGCTGGAGGATTCGTGTCGGGATAGGTGCGCAACGCGCCGAGCATGTCGTAGACGACCACGAACGTCCGCTCATCGCTGTAGACCGTGGAGAAGGTCCAGGTGATTTCGGCCTCGGTTGAGGTCGTCTTCACATTGAAGGTGTTGGCATTTGGCGTCGAGTTCTTGGTGTAGGGGACGCGCTTGCCGTCAACGATCTCGTATACGGCAATGTTGGTGACACCTTCGGTGCGGGCTAGGGGGATCGACCGATGCCCTTGCACGAACGGACCGTCAACAAAATCGACAACCTGCGTTTCCTCAACATGGTAGGTGCCGTCATCCTGAACGGTGAGATCGACATTGAATTCGCCATATGACGCGGACTTCGCGGCCGCCGAAATCGGTGCAGCGAGGAATACCGTGACGATAATGAGTGCGAGAAGGACGTGGCGAAGTGTCCCGGCACTGAAGTGCCAGGCTGCTGAAATCAAAGTCCCGTTGGGATTGACGACCCTCACCCCCAGCCCCTCTCCGGGAGGGGGGAGCACGCGCTCAGCCCTGGAAGGGCTTCGTTTTTGGTAGCCTGGCACTTCAATGCCGTGAGTCTTTTCTCTGTGCTGAATTGTGGTGGGCATCGATGACCTCATTGTCAGACGCAACTTGCCGACGCATGCGGTCGGCGCTATGTTCATTTTCGTCTGCTCCTGGTTTGTTATCCACCGAGAATGAGCATGGACTGTCGCAACTGAACGGATGGCTACATTCGGCTCGGAAAACGTCCTCGCCCTCAGCCCCTCACCCGCGCCGGGAGAGGGTGGCGCTTTTGCGCCGGTTGATCGCTAAAAGGAAACCCACATCACGCCGGTTCCTTCATCGAGCAGGCGGTTAAGGTCTTCTTCGGTGGTGACGGGAGGGAGGCAGGTATGGCGCTCACAGAGGTAGGCGGTGGCGATGCCGCCGCGCATGGGCCGGAACTGGAGGAAGGGAAGGCGGTCGATTAGCGATTGCTGGCCGGGATCGGCGAGACCCATGACCGCGTTCGGTTCGTAGCGGCGGGCGACGACGTGCGCCAACCCCATCACGCCCGCCTGATCCTTGCTGCCGGCGATGGCGATTTCGCGGATAGGCCCCAGAAAAAGATCGGCGGCGCAGAGCATTCGGCCAAAGCCGAGTGGTTGTTCGGCCATTGGGCGGGACATCGTTTCGAGTATCCGCAGGGCGCGTGCTTGTAGATCTTCGCTTTCGGTCATGGCGGCGATGCGGAGCAAGAGGGTCGTCGTCACCGCGTTGCCTGATGGGGTTGCGCCATCCTGAATGTCGCGGGGGCGGGCGATCAGTCGTTCGTGGGAAGTGCTGGTGTCGTAGAACCCGATCTGCTCATCGTCGGAGAAATCGTTGATGATTTGATCGACGATTGTCAGTGCGGCGTCGAGCCATCCGGCATCGAACGATGCTTCGTACAGCGCAACGAGTCCTTCGGCGAAGTTCGCCAGATCATCGAGAAATGCCGGAACGCCGGGTTTTCCGGCGGTCAAAACATGGGCAAGCTGACCTTCGGGCAGTTTCAGACCGTTGAGCAGAAAGTTGGCGTTCTTTTCGGCCGCCGCCAGATAGTCGGCGCGATTGAGGGCGCGAGCCGCTTCAGCAAAGGCGCGAAGCATCATTCCGTTCCAGGCGAGGATAATCTTGTCATCACGTCCCGGCCAAACTCGTTTGGAACGTTCGGCATAGAGCTTTGACTTCCAGCCGGCGAGGAGCGCATCGGCCTCGCGGGTGGTGACGCCCAGTTCCTCGGCAATCGTTTCGTCATCAATGACCTGATGCGGAATGTTGTGCCCCTCGAAGTTGCCGCTCGGGGTGATGTCGAACCAGCGATTGAATTGCTCGCCATCATCCTGACCCAGGATCGCGATCACTTCGCTCGGCGACCAGACATAGAACTTGCCCTCGATGCCCTCGCTGTCGGCGTCTTGGGTGGCGTAGAAACCGCCCTGCTCGCTCGTCATTTCGCGCAGCACGTAGTCGAGCGTTTCGGTGGCGACGCGGCGGTAGCGCGTTTTCTCAGTCAGCCGGAAGCCATCGAGATAGAGCCGGGCAAGCTGAGCGTTGTCGTAGAGCATCTTTTCGAAATGAGGCACCAGCCAGATCGCATCGACGGCATAGCGGTGAAAACCGCCGCCGATCTGGTCGTAAATGCCGCCGGCCGCCATCTTGTCGAGCGTCGTTTCGAGCATCGCCTGGGCGCGGTGGTCGCCCCGTTTCGCGCGACGGAGGAAGAATTCGACGGCAGACGCCTGCGGAAATTTCGGAGCGCTGCCGAAGCCGCCATGCTCCAGATCGAAATGGCGAGCGATGACCTGAACGGCTTTCTCGGTGAGCTCGTCGTCGATCTCGCCTGCCACCGGCAGCGAATGGTTGATCAGCGCCAGATGATCGCGGATTTGCCCGGAGTTTGCGATCAATTCGTCTTGCTTGTTCACATAGGTGTCATGGATCGCTTCGAGCACTCGCTTAAACGATGGCATCCCCTGACGGTCGGCCGGCGGCCAGTAGGTGCCGCCGTAAAAAGGATCGCCATCGGGCGTGATGAAGACATTGAGCGGCCAGCCGCCCTGGCGGGTCATCGCCTGCACCGCCGCCATGTAGATGGCGTCGATATCGGGGCGCTCCTCGCGGTCGACTTTGATGTTGACGAACCAATCGTTCATCAAGGCAGCGGTCGCGTCATCCTCAAACGATTCGTGCGCCATGACGTGGCACCAGTGGCAGGAGGAATAGCCGATGCTGACCAGCAGCGGCTTGCCGGTTTCTCGTGCTTTGGCGAATGCTTCCTCGCCCCAGGGATACCAATCGACCGGATTGTCTTTGTGTTGCAGCAGATAAGGGCTTGTTTCATTGGCGAGTCGATTCGACACGGGTTGCAGCTCGCTTTCCGGAGACCCGAAATGGGTGCGATCAGATTCGGTTGTTCTGATTGTGCCAGTTTCGGTGAGGTTATGACCGTGACCGCTACAATCGGGCCCATCTGACATGACGCAATCAAGAGGACGATGAGAGGAATCCGAAATGACAGCTACAGATCAAGCCGGAGTGCTGGCGAACGCCAGATTGGCGTTCATCGGCGCGGGAGTCATGGGAGAGGCGATGATCGCCGGGCTCCTCAATCGAGGACTCGTCGCCGCGAGCCAGATCGTCGCCAGTCATCCGCGCGCCGACCGGCGCGAGAAGCTGGTGAGCCGGTTTGGCATTGAGACGGCGGAGAGCAATCGGGATGCCGCCGAAGACGCAGACCTCGTCTTTCTGACGGTCAAACCACAGGTGCTCGGCTCGGTGATGAAGCAGCTGCATGGCCGCTTGAACGCCGAGCAGGTGGCGGTGTCGGTGATCGCCGGAGCGAGCATCCGGGCGCTCAGCAACGGACTCGGGCACGATGCCATCGCCCGCGTCATGCCGAACACGCCCGCCCAGATCGGTCAGGGAATGATGGTCTGGACCAGCACGACCGATGTAAGTGACGAGCAGCGCGCACGCGTGCAAACTGCTCTTGGGGCGTTGGGCCAGGAACTCTGGGTCGAAGAAGAAAAATATGTCGACATGGCGACGGCGCTTTCCGGCACCGGTCCGACCTATGTCTTCCTGATGATGGAAGCGCTGATCGACGCCGGGGTGCATATGGGGTTTCCGCGCCGGATCGCCGAGCAGATCGTGCTGCAGACCGTTTCGGGATCGGTCGAATTTGCGCGCTCGTCGGGCAAGCATATGGCCGAGCTGCGCAACATGGTGACGTCGCCGGGCGGCACCTCGGCGGAGGCGATCTATCAGATGGAGAAGGGAGGCCTGCGCACCGTCTATTCCCGCGCGGTCTACGCCGCCTACCAGCGAACGCAATCGCTGGCGGCTGACGAGGTGGCGAAAGCGAAGGAATGAGGGCCTTTGCGGTGACGCACATTCGTCTCGTCTCACCGAGTGAGCGTGCGGTGTGGCAACACTCGTATTTGCAGTAGCAGGTATTGGTCCAATCTTTGGACCGATTGGCTTGACAACCTACAAAACGCGCCGAAGTTCAGGCTATGCTTTTTTGGTAGCGCTATCATGGATACAGCGGCTGAAAGGCCTATTTGTGCGACGAATGTCTCGTTTATCTCAAATACGTGAGGCGGTCGATCGTACGAACGCATTTTCAGGCGCATCTGAACATGACGGCGTGATCTTGAGAAAGGAGGCATGAGCGGCGTGACGGCGTGAGATGGTGGCCAGAATGGCTGAGCCCGCCCATTTTTGTGCCGTAGAGTGACGTCCCAATCCAACTGGGATGGCAACGAGTCGAACGCAACCGTACTTGAACGCGGGACCAGACTCGTGTTGAGCAGGACGTTCGCGTTTCGATGCAACGCTTGATGTACGCATGCACCATGACTGGAGAAGAACCAATGGGTAGCGACACCTCTAAAGATCTCGTCACGCAACTCCAAACCCACAAACTTGGCCGCCGCCAGTTCATGATCAAGGCGGCCGCGGCGGGAATGTCCGCCACTGCGATCGTCGGCGCGCTCAGCACCATGCGAACGATCCCCGCCCACGCGCAGGATGCGACGCAAGGTCACCTTCTGGTCGGCCTATACCGATCCTGACAAGGCGGTCATTGAAGGGCATGGTCGACACGTTCAACGCGCAGTCGACTGACTTCCAAGTTGAATTCGTCTCAAACGCCACCCGAGCCGATGACCGATTCCACCAAGCTGATGACGGCTGTTCGCGGCGGCACCGGTCCTGACGTCTACCACCTCGACCGCTTCATCGTCGCCCAGCGCGCCGCCGATGGTCTCGTTGCAGGACCTGAGCCAGTTCCTCCGACGCGGCCGAAGACCTACATGACCAACACCTCGATTTCGCCCGAGGCTGAAGCGACCTACAACGGATCGCCGTATGCGCTCCATTCGACACCGACACCCGCGCGCTCTATTACAACAAGACGATGCTGCAGAGCGTCGGCGTCGACCCAGCGGAATTCGATTCATCTAACGGACCGCTCACCTGGGACTCGTGTCGCCGAAGTCGCGGCGATTGCTCGATGTGAAGGACTCCAACGGCAACTACACCCAGATGGGCTTTGTCCCATGGGTGAACCAGGGGTGGCACTACACCTATGGCTTCTCCTGGCAAGGCTCCGTTCTACGATGCGGCGGCCTGCTCGGTGACTCCGGACGACCCAAGATTGTCGAAGCATTCCAGTGGGTCCAGGATTATTGCAATGCCCGCTGGCGCGAACGACGTCAGCGCCTTCGGCAGTCCGACGTATGCAGAGCGGCTTCCCTGCCCAGCAACATCCCTTCATCCTCAAACACTGGCGATGGAAATCACCGGTGACTGGCATGATCGCACACGCTCGCCCAATACGCTCCTGATAAGGACTACGGCATCACCTGGATGCCAGTGCCCGACGCACTCGCGTCAGCTCCAGCCGCGGACGCTGCAGCGACGCCGGTTGCCAATGTCAGGCGGAAACTCCACGACCTGGGCAGGTGGCTGGTCGATCGGTCATCCCGCAGGGAGCCAAGAACCCCGAAGATGCCTGACCTTCATCAAGTGGTTCGCGGGTGAGGAAGGGCAAGCGTTCTATACCAAGGGAACGAGCCACCTTCCGACGATTGAATCGACTGCTCAGTGATACGTCGCTCTTTGACGAGCAGCACCAGTTCTTCGCGGAGCTGCTTCCGACCGCTCAGAACCGACCGCCATTGCCAGTTGGAGCCCTGTATTGGGATGAGCTGACAATTGCTTGGCAAACGACCTACCTGACCAGGTCGCGCCGGCTGATCCCTGGCGAGCGTCAAGGACACCTAAACGACAAGATCTGCAAGGGTTCTGCCCACTTCAGTAATTGGCGAGGAAAGACAATGAAGGCCGGGCGCATGCCCGGCCTTGCCCAATGGCCGAATTGGCTGACGCTGGCAATCGACTTTTCGAGCGGCGTGAGCAAAAGAGGTCGACCGATATGGTGACGCTGCGTCACCAGGCGTATTCGCGCTGGCGCCTGACACGGCGAGAACGCCGTAACCTTCTCAAAGGACTGCTGTTCATCAGCCCCTGGCTTATCGGGTTTGCCGTCTTCTGGTCTACCCGATCTATTACACAATCGGATGAGCTTCACGAAATACTCCGGTTTTGGTGAAGCCGAATGGATCGGACTTCAGAACTATCGCGATCTGCTCCACGATGATAAGTTCTGGACGGCCGTCTACAACACGCTCTATTACACGGGTCTTGCCGTTCCGATCGGTGTCGTCGTTGCGCTGACGCTCGCGATCGCCATGAATCAGCCGCTTCCGGAAGTTCGCATTTATCGCGCGATTTTTTATCTTCCTGCAATTATTCCGATCTTTACGCTGACCCAGACATTTCAGATTCTTATGAGCCCAACCCAGGGAGTGTTCAATCGCATTCTGATCTTTTTCGGACTTCCGAATATTAACTGGTTTGGGAATCCCGCCTACTCCAAGATCGGCCTGGTTCTCCTCGCGCAGTACGGCGCTGGGACGGCGGCGCTCATCTTTCTAGCTGGTCTAAAGGGCATTCCACAATCATCTCTACGAGGCCGCGGACATCGATGGCGCCACCGGCTGGCGGCGCTTCTGGAATATCACCATTCCGCTGCTGACCCCGGTCATTCTCTACGACATCATTCTCGGCATCAGCTCGGACTCCAGGTCTTCACGCAGATATACATTCTTGGCGGCAATCCTCCGGGCGGGCCCGCGAATTCCACGCTGTCTACGTGCTCTATCTCTATAACAACGGATTCACCTACGGGAAATTCGGCTACGCTGCGGCGATGGCCTGGATTCTCTTCCTCGTGACCGGTGATCCTGGCCGCGCTGATCTTCTGGTCGTCGAAGCAAGTGGGTGAACTATGACACCGTCTATCGATGGCGAAGCTCCTGTCCCGCGACACATGAGTCGGTGAACAGCCGGAGGAGTCAGACATGGTAGCCACCGCAGTCGCCGAACCGAAAGCGCAATCAACGATCTCGTCGAGAAGCGGAACAAAGCCTATTGGATCCGGCAAGGTCAGGAGCAGGTCATCCCGCGCATCTTCCTGGTCATTCTCGGCGCGTATTACTTCCTGCCGTTTTACTGGATGGTCGTTAGCTCACTGAAACCGAACTCGGATCTGACGGCAAATCCGCCAACCTGGTTTCCAAGCATACGATCGAATGGTCGAACTATTCGTAAGGCGCTCGATGTTTTCCCGTTCTGGACCTATCTTCACGAACTCCCTGATCATCACCGTCTTTTCGGTGATCGGGGTGGCGATTACCGTGCCGATGGTGGCCTACGGATTTTCGAGAATCGAATGGCCGGGTCGGGACAAGGTCTTCTTCATCGTCCTGGCAACCGTGTTCATTCCGTTTCCGGCGCTGATCATTGCGTTGTTCGACATCTTCGCCAAACTCCACTGGATCAACACGTTCTACCCGCTGATCGTGCCCTTCTTCTTCTGCTTTCTTCCCGCGCCATTCTGGATTTTCCTGATGCGGCAGTTCTTCATGCAGGTGCCCCAGGAGATTTCCGATGCGGCGAAGATCGACGGCGCCAGCGAGCTCAGGATCATGTTCCAGATCGTGATGCCGCAGGCGTGGCCCGCGCTTTGCGTGGTCTGTCTCTTCGCGGCCCTCGATCGCTGGAATGACTTTCCTCGGTCCGTTGCTCTACCTCAATGATCCCGACAAATACACGCTCTCGATCGGACTGCAGTTCTTTCAATCGCAATCGACCTACGACATCCAGTTCAATTTGCTGATGGCGGCGTCGGTGCTCGTCGTCATACCGGTTCTGATCCTCTTCTTTGCCTTCCAGCGGTACTTCGTCGAAGGCGTGACGGTGGGAGCGATCAAGTAGGGCGTGCAATCCCAATTGTTCGATGGAGGCGACTCCCCGATTATCGATCAGTGGTGAGATGATCCCCGCGTGTGGAAAGCTGCGCCGGCGTGGTGTCAGTTCGCGTCAGTTCGGAGGAACATGTGGCAACATTGAAGGTCGGAATAGCCGGAGCAGGTGGCATCGCGCATCAGCACGCGCGAGGTTGGCGTGACAACGCGCCGCGCGGCGCGTTGGTGGCGCTCGCCGACATCTCGCCCGAGCGGGCACAGATCATTTCAGATGAGTACACCGGGGGCAAAGCGAAGGTTTACGCAACGCTCGACGAGATGATCGCCGATCCCGAAGTCGAGGCAATCGACATCTGCCTGCCGCACGATCTCCACGCCGAGGCCATCATCAAAGCGGCGAAAGCCGGCAAGATCATTCTTTGCGAAAAGCCGCTCTGCACGACGCAGGCGGACGCCGCCCGCATCGGCGCGACGCTGAAAGAAACCGGCGCCACCTTCATGATGGCGCACAACAATCTCTTCCAGCCCAGCCTGCTCGAAGCGCGGAAGCTCCTTCAGCTCAACACGATCGGCAAAACGTTCGTCATTCGCTCGATCGAGTGCTTCCAGAACTCGGGCGCGTTGCTCGGCATGCAAGGCAAGCACAATCTGGCGCCGGGTGAAAGCCCGTGGGCGTGGCGCAACGATCCGAAGCGGATGGGCGGCGGCGAAGTGCTCGACACCGGTTGGCACGGCACCTATCGCCTGCTGGCGCTGGCGGACGAGCGTCCGGTCGAAGTCAGCGCGGTGATGGATCGCTTCCTGATTCCAGGACTCACCTCGGAAGACACCGGGATCCTGACGGTCACCTTCGAATCAGGCAAGATCGGCCAGATGTTCACCTCCTGGGCGTTCACCGTTCCCGGCGACACGCAGTTCGAGGTGATCGGCGAGCTCGGCAGTCTTTCCGGCACATCGAAGAGCATCTCCCATCAACTGCATGGCTGGCCGGAGGCGACGACGCGTGAACTGAAACCGGTTCATACGTTCACCGCCGAGCTGACCAATTTCCTCGATGTCGTTCAGAAGGGCGAAACCAATCTCGCCACCTTCGAAACGGGCGCGCGCGTGCTTCAGCTCACCAAAGCCGCCTACAAAGCCGCTGCGGAAAAGCGAACGATCGCGCTGCCTGAGGATCCGATGGCGGAAGCGTGACGTTACGGAGTTAAGAGTTGTCAGTTGAGAGTGGAGAGTACGAGAGACTCCACGTACTCTTAACTGACTACTCTTACCTCTCAACTCGAAACGGAGTTACGCGTGCAAAAGACGTTGAGTTTGGCCGCGATCGGATTGCGCGGTGTGCCGGTGGTGCAGGCGGTTGAGTTGGCGAGCGCGGCGGGATTCGACTCGCTGGCGGTCGATATCAATGAGCTGCAGATGCTGGTTGGCGATCTTGGGATCGACGCCGTTCGCAGTGTCTTCGAATCAGCCGGTGTTACGCCCGGGTTCTGGGGATTGCCGTTTTCCTGGGCCGATGACGAAAAGCGAACGGCAGGACTTGAAGCCTTGCCTGCGCAGCTTGATGTCGCGCAGAAGCTCGGCGTGCCTTTGGCGGCGTCGGGGGTTTCCCCGGTATCGGATGAGCGGGACTACGCCGAGAATCTCGCCTGGCACGCGCCGAAGCTTCGAGAAGTGGGCGAAGTGCTGAAGGCGGGTGGCGTGCGGTTGGCGCTCGAATTCATCGGGCCGAAAACGATTCGCAAGGATCACAAATACGAATTCGCCTATTCGCTGCCACGGATGCTGGAGCTGATCGACGCCGCCGGAACGGGCAACATTGGCACCACGCTCGACATCTGGCATCTCTATACGTCAGGCGGCACGAACGCCGATCTGGATACCCTGCCGCTCGACCGGGTCGATATCGTTCATGTGAATGACGCCCCGACCGGCATCGACCGCGATGAGCAACAGGATCTGGTGCGGGCCTTGCCGCTGGCGACCGGTGTGCTCGATATCGTCGGCTTCATGCAGCGATTGCAGAAAATCGGCTTCAACGGCCCAGTCATGCCGGAACCGTTCAGCAAAGCCCTCGACGACCTGGCGGCGATCGATCCCCTCGCCGCCGCAAAAGAAACAGCCCGTTCGATGAACGAGCTGTGGAGTGCGGCTGGGTTGTAAGTCAAGCAGGCAGCAGATCGCAGACTGCAGGCCGAAATGAACGACAACGAACATCGGCGGAGGTGGAATTTCCCACCTCCGCCGATTTCACTTTCAAACCTGCCTGCTGCCTGCTCAGCTACGCCGCATCGTGCAGCGGTGGTTGCGTGGCTGCAGGAAGCGGGATGATCGGCAGCGGGATGGTGCGGATCGGTTGGGCGGCGGCCGGCAATTCCACGCCGCCGACGATGTCGAGCGCACCCGCGAGGATCAGCGCCTCTTTGCGCGGCCCGAATCCGTAGAGACCGCGAATGCGGCCCGCCTGTGCGGCGGCGATGGCATCTTCCGCCGTGGAAATGCCCAGCTCTTCGTAGAGTCGGCGAGCCAGGCGTGGACCAACGGATGGGATGTCAAGCAGATCGGTCGCCGCTTCCGGCAGCCGGGCCGACATTTCAAGCCCGAACCAGAGTCGCCCGGTCATGACGAGCTCGCCGAGTTTGCGGCGCAGGCTCGTGCCCAATCCGGGCAGATCGAGCCGCCCTCGCGGCGTCAGCAGCTCATGCAGTGGCCTGGGCGCGTTGAGAACGAGACGTGCGGCCCGCCGGTAGGCAAGCGCGCGATAGGGGTTGTCTTCAGCGAGTTCAAGGATGGCCGCGATGCGAAGCAGCACTTCGGCAACATCTTCTTTTGTAACTTGTGCGAATGGAGCAGTCATGATTGGCACCTCATAGATCATATGTGCTAATTATACCAATTCGGTGACAAAAAGTCATTTTTCTCGGAAGCGTTGGGAAGAATTGCGTAGCCTGCGCCTCACAAACCGGCAACCATCGAGTCCCAGATTGGACGTAGAAGATAGAAGAGGGGCTGTGTCGTCGTGCGTTTCGGACACGCCGCCGTGATATCGCACTACAATTTAGCGTTGAACGGCGGCGCGCCCGCACGTGCCGCGACCTGTCCAGTGGGAGTTCGCTTCAAGTTTGAGTGAGTCGTTTGGCACAAACTAGCCGGCCTGCACCAGCAATCACGCCAAGGCGCCCGCGACGCCGTCGACGTATGAAACGCGCGCTTGCGATTGGCGCCGTGGTTTTTGCCGTGGCCGCCGTGCTGATCGGCATCCAGGGCTGGAAAATCGTCAGCGCACTGGTTGAAACCGAGCAGAGTGTCGTGGTGCCGCTGCCGACGCGAGAAGCTGACGTCGAGCTTGGCGGCGCATCGAAAAGCGGCGCTCTTGCCCCTGCAATTACGCCCGAATATCTGATCACGCCCACCGCTACAGCCAGTTCTGCTGGCTCAGCTTCAACTGAGCAGAGCGCGCAGCTTGTTGTGACGCAACCTCCTCATGCGTCAACCGCCGAAGCGGGCATCTCGCCGACGAAGATGCCGAACGTTACCGTCGCGGTGACACCCGGACATGCGACGGTGACGCCGACGTCCGCGCCTTTACCTTCTGAAACCGCTGAAACGCAAGCACAAGCGGCGAGCATCAATGATTCGACCCCGACGCCTACATCCACCCCGAAAGCCTCGGCAACGGCGACTGAACCGTCGCAGGTGATCGAGGAAGATGCGACAGGCGGCCCAGACTCTACTGCCGCAACTGAACAACTTCCGAGCGTGACTCCGTCGGCAGTTGCAGGCGTCGCGTCACCGACAGCGCCTGCCGGCGGATCGACCGCGAACAACGGCGACAATCCCTCCGCATTCGATATTGTCCGCAATGTGGTTGGCGCAGGAATGGATTCCGGCGATCCGGGCACGAGCGATGTCTGGAACGGGAAAACGTCGCTGACGATTCTGGTCGTGGGTCTCGACCGGCGACCGGATGGCGGCGACCAAAACGCCGATGTCATCATGATCGCCCAGCTCGATCTGATAAATAAAACGGTGCGAGCAGTGAGCTTGCCGCGCGATCTTCTCGTGCAAATTCCCAACATCGGGTACGACAAGATCAACAGCGCCTACAACTACGGAATCAAAGCGAATCCGAACGATCCGGTTGCCGGAATCGCCATGGTGCGTGACACCGTTGAGTACAACTTCGGCATCCCGATCGATGAGTATGTCCTGATCGATTTCAACGGCTTCAAGGATGTGATCGACGCCACCGGCGGGATTGACATCAACGTGCCCTACGACATCACTGACGACGAGTACCCGACTGAGGATTACAACATCGAGTCGGTTCATTTTGCAGCTGGGCCGATGCATATGGATGGTGAAACGGCGCTCAAATATGTGCGGACTCGCCACGCCGACAGCGACGATCAGCGTCGCGAGCGCCAGTTGCAAGTCTTGCAGGCGCTATTCGATCAGGGGAAGAGCGCCGGATCGATTAACAAGATCGACAACATGATTCTCGCCCTCGGCGGATCGGCGCAAACCTCGTTCACGTTGGAGCAGCAGCTCACGCTGGCGCGGCTGGCATTGCAGCTCGATTCCAGCGAGATCATCCTCTCATCATTGGCGCCGCCGCTGTTGCAGGCGGGATACACCGAATCAGGCGCCTGGGTCTACACCGGCGACATGAATGAAATCGTCGCCTTCGTCCAGAACGCGGTTTACGGCGACGGTCAATAATGCCTCCGATTTACCGAGCCAAGATCAATCGTCGGTAAATGAGAGCGTGGTCGTCCAGCCGGAGACACCGATTTCGGCGGTCGGCATCAGCGCTTTCGCGGCATCGGCATAGTCGAGCGGATCGACGATCGTGGCGCTGAAATGTGTGAGCAGAAGTCGCCGGGCTTCTGCCGCGCGAGCGATTGCCACTGCTTCTTCCATCGTCATGTGCCCGAATGCAATCGCCTTTGCATGATCGCTTGAATCAAGATAGGTCGCTTCGGAAACGAGCAGATCGACATCTTGAAAGAACGGAGCGTGTTCGGGAAGCGGGCGTGTATCGGTGATGAAGCCGAGCGCGAGTCCCCGGCGCTCTGGGCCGAGCACTGCGTCAGGTTCGATTTCGAGGTCGTCGAGCGTGACTGATTCGCCGCGCTGGAGTTGGTTCCAGAAGTTCCGGGGAATCGCGAGTTGTTCGGCGATAACCGGATCGAACCGCCGTTGCCGGGGAATGTCGAATCGCCAGGCGAGCTGGGGCGTGTTGCGGTGATCGCCTGCCATGACGCTCGCCTGCATGCCAGGGAGGAGATCGAATTGGTCGCCGTCTGCGAGTTCGTGAACGATCAATTCGAACGGCAGCTGCGGGACGATTTCGCACAGACCGCGAACGATTCGAGTGGTCTGGTCCGGCCCGTAGATATGCACCGGTTCGATCCGCTCGGCGTTGGCGATGCTAAAGAGGACGCCCGGAAGTCCGGCGACATGATCGGCGTGCCAGTGCGAAAGACAGATCGTTGAGATGCGCTTGAAGCCCCAACCGTAGATCCGCTGCGCAATCTGGGTTCCCTCGCCACAGTCGACCAGAATCAGATCGCTGCCGTAGCGAACGAGTAGGCTCGAAAGCCAGCGGTTCGGCAGCGGCATCATCGCGCCATTTCCGAGAAGTAGTAGATCGAGCAACCAGACCCTCGCCTTCTTTGTTGGGAGGATACTATCGGAGAAGTGAGAAGTGAGAAGTGAGAAGTGAGAAGTGAGAGTGAGTGGAGAGAGGGTTGCATGACGAACGTCTTTTCAACTGAGGAGATTGCCCGGTTACGGGCGGAGACGCCGGGTTGCAGGAATGTCGTGCATTTCAATTACGCCGGGTCGGCCCTGATGCCGCAACCGGTGATTGATGCCACCATCGATCACATCAAGCTCGAAGGGGAGATCGGCGGGTATGAGGCGGCCGATCTTGCGGAGGAGCGGGTTGAGGCGGTTTACGACTCGGTGGCGCGATTGCTGAACGCGAAGTCCGCCGAAATCGCGGTGGTAGAAAATGCGACCCGTGCCTGGGACATGGCGTTCTACTCGATCCCGTTTCTACCGGGCGATCGCATTCTCACCTCCGTTGCCGAGTACGCGAGCAATGTCATCTCCTTTCTTCAGATCGCCGAGCGGGGCGTCTCCGTCGAAGTCGTGCCGAATGATGAGCATGGCCAGCTTTCCGTTGCGGCGCTCAAGGAGTTGATCGACGATCGCGTGCGTCTGATTGCCGTCTCGCACATGCCGACGAACGGCGGGCTGGTGCAGCCGGCCACGGAAATCGGGAAGGTGGCGAAGGATGCCGGGATTCTCTATCTGCTCGATGCCTGCCAGACCGCCGGGCAGATGCCGCTCGATGTCGACGCGATCGGTTGCGACATGCTTTCGGTCACCGCCCGGAAGTACCTGCGCGGTCCGCGCGGCGTCGGATTTCTCTACGTCCGCGAAGACAAGATTGATCAGTTGACACCGCCGATGCTCGATCTGCACGCCGCGCGCTGGGTCGCCCGCGACCGGTACGAAATTCGCGGGGACGCGCGCCGGTTCGAAAACTGGGAGTCGAGCATCGCCTGCAAACTCGGCATGGGCTGCGCGATCGACTACGCGCTCGACCTCGGTCTCGACCGCATCTGGGCCACACTCTCGAGCGCGCGCTTCCGCGATTGCGCGAACTGCTTGAGCGCGATTCCGGGTGTCACTGTGCGCGATCTGGGTGTGGTGAAAGGCGGCATCGTCACCTTCACCATCGACGGAAAAGCACCTAAAGAGATCAACGCCACCCTCGCCGAGAAAAAGATCAACACGACCTCGTCGAGCATTTTCAGCACCCGCTTCGACATGGAGAATCGCGATCAAACCCAGTTCGTGCGAGCGTCGGCGCATTACGTGACGACGGACGAGGAATGTGCGTTGCTGGCGGAGACGGTTGAGGAGATTGCCCTCACCCGGCGCTAAAGCGCCACCCTCTCCCAATGCTGGGAGAGGGTACGAAATGCCTGCTATATCCTCATGTTTCCGTAGGGGCCGGTACTTGACCGGCCCCTACGGAGTGGTGGTGTTTGTCCAGTCGGGGGAGGGATTTCGTCACGATTTCCACAACGTCGTCCACCAGTCAAAAGCGGGCATGTTGACGGCGCGGGCGATTTCGAAGAGTTCGGCGAGGTCGATGGGGGTGCGGTGGAATTCGATGGAGAGGTCGTCGTTGCCGGTGTCGATGATGGCGAACTCGGCCCAATCGACTCGAAGATTTTTGGCGAGATCGTTCGATCGCGGGCCAATGCCCGGCAGTCCCACGCTGCCGGGATTGATGAAGCGCTGCTGATTGATCTGACGCAGAAGCTGGACGTGGGTGTGGCCGCCTGCAATCAATTCCTGGGTGGCGCCGTTGAGCATGGTCATGACGTCTGCACTGGGAGTTCCGGCGGAGATGACTTCGTCAAAGTTACGTGGCGTCGCATGGCAAGCGAGGAGCATGAGCCTATCTTCGAGTTCAATGTTAATCGTCGGCGAGAATGACCGGACATAGTCGCGGCCTTGGAGAGAAACCTGATCCCGACACCAGTTGGCGAGCAGTGCTGTTTCCGGTCCGGGCTGATCGCCGCCGAAAAACCAGGCATCGGTGTTTCCCATCACGACCGGAATCTGCAGTGCCTGTAAGGTTGCGATTGATTCCGCGGGTTGAGGTCCCAGCATCGCAACATCGCCCAGGCAGACAATCGAGTCGACCGCGCGGTGATCGAGTTGCGCGAGCACCGTATCGAGCGCGAGTTTGTTGCCATGAATGTCGGCGATCAATCCTATTCGCATATGGTCGCTCCTTTGCGTTGCCAGCATTGACAGGAAAAGTGTAGGGGCATCGGGATCATGGTGTTGAAGCGATGAGTCGAATTCTCGGAGCGACGTTCGAATCGATCGACGAGGAAAAGGAGCGCGAGCACCCGTTCGGCGTGCCCTCGATCAAAGCGCTGCTCGGGCAAACACTGCGGTTTACCCACCCGGTGACGATCTTTGTCGGAGAGAATGGATCGGGAAAATCGACCTTGCTGGAGGGAATCGCCTGCGCGGCGGATGCGATCGCGATCGGCAGCGCCGATCTGCGCCAGGATGAATCGCTGAGCGCCGGTCACTCCCTCGCCGACATCATGACCCTCTCCTGGCAGACGAAGAGAAGCCGCAACGGATTCTTCCTCCGCGCCGAGGATTTCTTCGGATACGCGCTGCGCATCGACCGGATGAAAACGGAGTTGCGTGCAGAGATCAAAGCGATCGAGCAGGACGATTCGCTTTCCCCGATGGCGCGAGGGTTGGCGTTGATGCCGCTCCAACGCGATCTTTATGAACTGAATGCGCTCTACGGTGAAGGCCTCGAAGCCCGCTCACACGGCGAGGCCTTCCTCGCCCTCTTTCAGAGCCGGATGCGCCCGGATGGCATCTACCTGCTCGACGAACCGGAGGCGCCGCTCTCGCCAACCCGGCAGCTCACCCTGCTTTCGATGCTGCGGTTGATGGTGGAAGAGCAAGGCGCGCAGGTGATCATGGCGACCCATTCGCCGATCATGATGGCCTATCCCGGCGCAACGATCTACGGTTTCGACGGCAACACCATCGCCGAAGTCCCCTTCGACCAGGTCGAGCACATCTCCGTGATGCGCTCCTTCCTCCACGACCCGGAATCGTTTTTGCGTTATTTGTGAGGACGAAGTTAAGCGTAGAGAGTTAAGTGTGGAGTGCACGAAAGAAACTCGTACTCTCAACTCTCTACTCCGTCACGGCACAAAATAGAACGCTAACCCGATCATGAAATAGACCGAGATCAGCTGGGCGCCTTCGAGCCAGTTGGAGCGGCCGTCTACGGAGATCAGCGTGGCGATGACGCTGGCGCCGATCAGCGCGGCAAGCTCGAAGCTGCTAAAAACGAGGCTCAATTTCTGATCCATGAGAAGTCCGGCGAAGACAAGCACGGGGGTCACGAAGAGCGCAACCTGCAGGCTGGAGCCAAGGGCGATGGCCAGGGAGAGATCCATTTTGTTTTTGAGCGCCATTTTGACGGCGACCAGATGCTCGGCGACATTGCCGACCAGCGGCACCAGCATCACGCCGATGAAGAGCTCGCTGAGTCCCCAGGCCTCGGCGGTCGGCTCGATCGCCCCCACCAGCAATTCGCTCATCACGACGATGGCGATCGTGGATGCGGCCAGGATGCCAATCGCTAACCTCAGGCTCATACCGGGCGCCGCCGCTTCCTCATGATGTCCTTTTGCGCCCGAGCCGCCACGGAGGGTGAAGATCAAGTAGAGGGCGTACATCACAATCATAATGACCGCGACGCCGTCGCTGAGATGATCGAGATCTTTTGTGGTGAGATGGTGCGTCGCATCGCCGCGCGCAAAAACGGCCGGGACGATCAGTGCTACGACTGCCAGCATCATCATGGTGGCGTTGACGCCGGCGATCCGCGCATCGAAGCGTTGCTCACCATGCTTGAGTCCACCCAGAAGCACCGAAGCGCCGAGCACGATCAGGATGTTGCCGATGATCGATCCGGCGATGCTCGCTTTCACGACATCGACCAACCCCTCGCGAAGGGCGACGATGGTGATGATCAGCTCGGCCGCGTTGCCGAGGGTGGCGTTGAGCAATCCGCCGATTTTCGGACCGGTGTAGCCGGCCACCTCCTCGGTCGCCTGACCGAGCAGCGCCGCCAGCGGGACCATCGCCAGCGCCGACGTCACGAAGACGATCGTGTGCCCGCCGGTGCCGGTGAGATCGAGAATCAACGCGATCGGAACCAGCACCAGAAGCAGATTCAGAAATTTCAACGTCGCTGCCCTTCCCCATCCCCGGCGAACGTGCGTAACGCTCGCGCGAATACCCTGCACAAGCGCATGATCCCACATCCCGCGGGGATTTCGACAGATGCCAGTCGGGCTAATCGTCGCTGCTTGAGTTGGCGGGGATAAGCGCTGGATCGTCCTGGAGATCGCTGAATTTGTCGCGTTCGGGGTGGCTGTAGTGCAGCCGGCGGCGGACGGTGGTGGTGACCAAGCCCGATTTGGGCGAGAAGAGAAACGCGATCAGGAAGAATGCCGTGGCGACGAGCACGACGCTCGCGCCCGAGGCGATGCTGGCGTGATAGGAAAGGGTCAGGCCGACGACGCCTGACAGCGCGCCGGTGAACGCCGAAACCACGAGCATGACGCGTAGCTTATCGGTGAGCAAGCGAGCGGTGGCCGCCGGGGTGACGAGCATCGCCAGCACCAGGATATTGCCGACCGTTTGCAGGGAGATCACGATCGCCAATGAAAGCAGGATCAGGAAGATCTGATCGTAGAGCCAGAGGTTAAGCCCGGTGGCCTTGGCGAAGGTGCGGTCGAACGCAACGATCGTCAACTCGCGCCTGAGCAGCAGGATGATGCTGAGCACGATGGCGCCGACGATGGCGGTGAGATAGAGATCGTTCCGGGAAACTCCGAGAATAGATCCGAGCAAAAAGGTGTTCAGATCGCGGGTGTAGGTTTTTTGCGCCGAAATGAGGGCGATGCCGAAGGCGAACGCGCCGACGAAGAAGACGCCGATGGTGGTGTCGTTCGAGAGCCGGGGTGATTGCGATACCGCGCCGATGCCGAGCGAAACCAGGATAGCGGCAATCAACGCGCCAACGAGGAAGTTGCCGCCTGCCAGAAAGGCGATGACGACACCGGGAAAGATGGCGTGGGAGAGGGCATCGCCCATGAAGGCGAGTCCGCGCAGGATGACGAAGACGCCGGTGACGCCGCAGATGACGCCGACCAGGATGATCGCCAGGTAGGCGTTCTGCATGAAGCCGAGATGGATCGGTTCGAGCCAGGAATCCATCAGCGAGCCTCTCGCGGCGTGACCAGCTCTTCGACCGGGAGAATCGCCTGGCCGCCGAAGCAGGCGCGGAGATTGGCGGCGGTCATCACCTCGCTGGGTGGTCCGGAGGCGATCACGCTGCGCCGGACCAGCACGATTTGATCGGATGACTTCGCGGCCTGGGCGAGATCGTGGGTGGCGTAGACGATCGTTTTGCCTTCCGCCCGGAGTCCGTTGAAGAGCTCGATCAGCAATTCCTGGGTCGGAACATCGACACCGGTGAAGGGCTCGTCCAGGAGGTAGAGATCGCCCTCCTGGAGCAGGGCGCGGGCGAGAAAGACGCGTTGTTGCTGACCGCCGGAAAGCTCGCCAATTTGATGAGGAGCGAACGCCTTCATGCCGACGCGGTCGAGCGCATCGAGCGCGGCATCCTCATCGACGCGGTTGAAGGGCCGCCAGCGGCTGCGGGCGCGGCGTCGCGCCATCAGCACGACGTCGAGCACATTCACCGGGAAAACCCAATCGACAGCCGTGCGTTGCGGCACGTAGACGATCCGGTGATTGCTGCCGTTGACGATCGCGTCGCCGTAGCGAATGACGCCATGGGTGGCGGGGATCATCCCGGCGATCGTTTTGAGCAGAGTGCTTTTTCCGGCGCCGTTTGGTCCGAGCAGACTGGTGGTCTCGCCCGATCTGAAGGTGAGGTTGATATCTTCGAGCGCGGGGCGGTCACCGAAGTGAACACCCAGTTGCTCGATCTGGAGAAGTGGCGTGTGGCCAGTGGGCCTTTCCATCCGGTCGCGTCCTAGTTGCTGAGCAGCGCGGAGACGATGGTCTGCGTGTCGGTTTGCATGAATCCGATATACGTGTCCGCGCCTGAGCCTGCTTCACCGAGACTGTCGCTATACAGCGTGTCGACGACGGTGATGCCTGCTTCTGACGCCAGTTGCTGGGCGAGCTTGGGGCTGACGGTATTCTCGGCAAAAATGACCGACACCTGCTGATCCTTGACCGTTTGCAAGAGCGCCGCCACTTCCTGGGCCGAAGGCTCGGCGCCGGGCGAGAGACCTGGAATCACCGTGCCGACGATGTTCAACCCGTAACGGTCGGCAAAATAGCCGAGCGCGTCGTGGTTGGTGACGATGTTGCGCCGGTCGGTCGGGATTAGCGCGACGCGCTCGGCGATCTGCTGATCGAGCGCGGTCAGATTCTGCTGATAGACCGCAAGCCGGGCGTTGTAGGCGTCGGCTCCGTCCGGATCGGCGGCGCTGAGCCCGGCGGCGATGTTCGCCGTCATCTGGGCGACTTTGGTGGGGTCGAACCAGACGTGCGGATCGACATCACTGGCATCGCCTCCGAGGCGATTGACGGCATCGACGCCGTCAGTGACCGTGACCACGGAAAAATCCGCGCCGGAGTTGTCGATCAAATCCTGCGCCCAGTTGTCGAGACCAAGTCCATGGATAAAAACGACGTTGGCGTCCTGCAGCGTGGCGACATCTTTGGGAGATGGTTCGAACTCGTGCGGATCGGCGTTGGCCGGGAGAATCGTCGTCACCTCAACGCGGCTGCCACCGATCTGGTTGACGAGATCGCCGATGATGCCGGTTGAGGCCACGATCTTGAGGGGGCCATCTTCACGGGCCGGAGCGTCGGGAAGCGCCGCGAGCGGCGCAAAGGGAGGAAATGCGTCAGAGGTCACTGGGGTTGATTGGGCGGCGGCTGTTACGGCGAGCAAACCGGTCAGCGCCAGGGCGAACAGGAACGTTGAAACAAACCGCGCGGTCTTGCCGGAAAGTGCTCGTTTACCAAACATCGGATTCATGTGCTCCACGTTGAGGATGATCGAATAGATCCGGCGGACAGCGGCGCGATTCGCTCCTGCCGTGCGTGGCAAAACCGTACCCTACATGAGACAACGTGTCAATAAGGAAATCAGTCGACGGGGCGGCAACCGGGACAAACGCCGAAGACTTCGAGGTGATGACCAACAATGGCGTAGTCGGTGGAAATGGAAAGATCGCGAACCAATTCGTCCATTGGGCAGGACGTGAACGCGACGGTCGCCCCGCAGGATGAGCAAACGAGGTGGTGGCGATGCCCGGGCGCTCCGGCGACATAGGCCGGACGGCCATCGGCGGTGAGAATGCGTGTCAGCACATCGACCGACGCCAGCAACTCCAGGGTGCGGTAGACGGTGGCTCGCCCAATCTCTGGCGCTTCGGCGACGATCTGCTCGGCGGAGAAGGGCCGGTCGTGCTGCAGAATCGTGTCAACCACGGCCCGGCGCGGCTGGGTCAGGCGGTGGCCATGATCGGCAAGGAGCTTGCTGATCCCGGCGGTGGTGGCAGGAGTAGTCACAGCGTGTTCGACAGCCATCTCGTTCCGATTGCTTTGTGGCGGGTAAGAACCAGTCCGGGCACATCGACGAACCATGACTGGTGTCAAATCGCCATTCCCGGTAATCTGCAGGGTAAGCCAATACTGTCTCGTGGTGAGACGCCTGTGACAATCATAATCGGTTGTACTCGTTGGGGAGGATAGGGTTTTGACTCCGACTGGCGCGAACGCGACAACGAAGCGCGCAATCACTTCGGACGATCTCTTTCAAATGCAGATCGTCGGTGATCCGCGACTCTCTCCGAATGGAGAAACAGTCGCGTACGTGGTGACGCGGCTCGATAAAGAAGCCGACGACTACAAGGCGGCGATCTGGCTCGTTCCGGTTTCTGGTGGCGAGCCGCGCCAACTTACGGGTGGAAGCTCACGCGACACCAATCCGCGCTGGTCGCCGGATGGATCGACGATCGCCTTCGTCTCGAACCGCCAGGGATTGGCGCCTCTCGACAAAGAGGGAAAACCGGTCGAGAAAAAAGAGGGCAAAACTCCCAGTCAAATCTGGACGATCCCAATCGCCGGTGGCGAAGCGATTCAGGTCACGCGCCAGGAGTCCGGAGCGTCTTCGCCTGAATGGTCGCCCGATGGCCGCTCGATCGCGTTTCTGAGCGGCACCGAGCCGGAAGGCGAGCCGGGCGTCCCTGAATCGCCGCACAAGAAAATCGCCGATGAACGAATCATCACAAGGTTGACCTACCGGTTCGACGGGCGAGGCTTCCTCGATCGCTACCAGCACGTCTTCACCATTCCTGCTCACGGCGGCGAGGCGACGCAGCTCACCTTCGGCGACACCGATGATGCCGGGTTCGCCTGGGCGCCGGATGGACGGTCGATCGCCTTTCTTTCCAACCGGTTGCCCGATCGCGAGCTGAACCGGGTCACCCTCGTCTACAGCGTTCCAGTTGCAGGCGGCGAGGCGCGTTGCCTGACGCCCGGCGCCTATGACTTCGATTCGATCAGCTGGTCGCCCGATGGCACGAAGCTGGCCATTATCGGCACCGATGATCCGCAAGCCGGCGGAGCGAAAAACAACCATCTCTGGACCGTTCCGGCCAGTGGCGGCGAGCCGCTGAATCATTCGAAGAGCTGGGACCGTTCGCTCGGCGACCATGGCATGAGCGATGTCTACATGGGAAGCGATCAACGGCTCGTCTGGTCGCACGACGGCGAGTCTATTTCCTCGCTCGTTTCCGACTGTGGAACGACTCACTATTTCCGCTTCGCGTTGAAGAGCGGCAAGCCGGTTCCGTTGACCGATGGCCCGCGCCGGGTGATCGCGACCACCGGCGGTGAGGATGGGCAGTCGCTCGTGCTGGCGTCGGGCGATAGCGCTCATCCGTTTGAGCTGTTCGTCCATGAGAAGGGAAAAGATCGGCAGATCACCCGGCATAACGCCGATTTCCTGAAGGAGGTCGAACTCTCGCTCGCCGAAGAAATCACCTTCATGTCGCAGGCGGACGACCGCGAAATCCAGGGCTGGGTGCTGAAACCGTTCGGCTTCCGTGACGGAGTCAAATACCCGCTGATCGTGCAGATTCACGGCGGCCCGCACGCGATGTACGGGCAGGCACTGTTCCACGAAATGCAGCTGATGGCGGCGCGTGGCTACGTGGTGCTGTTCACCAATCCGCGCGGATCGTCCGGATATGGGGAAGAGTTCACGATCTGCACCCGAAACCAGTGGGGCGAAAGCGACATGCCCGATGTGATGGGCGGGGTCGATGCCCTGCTCAATCTCGGCTTCGTCGATGAGGCCCGCATGGGCGTGACCGGCGGCTCCTACGGCGGCTACCTGACCAACTGGATCATCGGCCACAGCGACCGCTTCAAAGCGGCCGTCACCCAGCGTTGCGTCTCCAACTTCTATTCGATGATCGGCACCAGCGATATCGGGCCGACCTTCGGTACATACGAGATGGGCGGCACACCCTGGGCCGACACCGAAACGGTGCTGAAATATTCGCCGATCACCTATGTCGCGGATATGCACACGCCGCTACTGATCATCCACAACGAGCAGGATATGCGCTGCCCGATCGAGCAATCGGAACAGCTCTATTCATTCTTGAAAATGCTCGGCCGCGAGGTCGCTTTTGTCCGGATTCCTAATGAAGACCACAATCTCTCCCGCACCGGCACGCCGAGCCGCCGCCTGGCCAGACTTCACCACCTCGTCGGGTGGTTTGATGCGCATTTGTAGCTGCGAAGCAGAGAGTTGAGAGTAGAGAGTACGAAAGCAAATGCGTGCTTTCTCTCCACTCTTTACTCTTAACTCTCCCCTTCGTCCGGAGGACGATCATGACAATGACGACTGGGCCGGGCAGGTTCTGGCGGATGGGCCGGATATTTGGGCTGCTGCTCGTCCTGGTTGCGCTTGCGCTCTGGAGCGCAGGGCCGGTCGATGCGCAAGATTCACGGTCGGTTGAGTGGAAGCGGTTTGATGTCGCGCTGACCGTGAAGCAGGACGGCACGGTGCATGTGGCAGAAACGCAGCAGATCACCTTTTCAGGCGGTTCGTTCTCGAAGGGCTTCGCCGACATTCCGCTCGGGCGTGTAGATGGCGTTAGCGGCGTCAAAGTCAGCGAGATCGCCGACGACGGCACGGTGATTCGCTACGACTACGTCGACGAAGCGAATCCCACCGATCCGGAAACCTATACCTGGGGCCGAAACGGCGCTGCCGTCAGCATCGACTATCGCTTCGAACCGGCGCTGAACGAAACGCGCACATTCCTGGTCGAATATGACGTGCGTGGGGCGATCCGCGTTTATCCCGATCTCGATCCTCCGAACGAGCAGCTCTGGTGGATCGCCGTCAGCAAGGAGACCACCGACACCGCGCCGGTCGATGCCTCGACGGTGACGATCACGCTGCCGGAAGCGGTGCCGCTCGATCAGGTGCAGGTGCTGAGCGTTGATGGAACGGTCGGGGATCCCGCCGATTTCTCCACCGATGGGAAGACCTTCACCTGGACTGCATCGAACCTGACGAGCGGCGAACAGTTTGAGGTGCGTCTCCAATTCCCGATGATCCTTGATATCGCGCCGCCTGTCTGGCAGCAAGCGGACGATGCGTCGCGCGAGGCGGCCGAGAAGGAGAAAGAACGTCAGAACACCTATGGCGTCATCTTTGCCGGTATCGCCATTCTTGGCGCGATCGTCGGCGGGATCGGGCTCTTTTCGCTCTGGTATCTGAAGGGGCGCGATCCGCACTCAGGTCTGGTGGCGAGCTTTCTGCCTGCGCCTCCCGATGATTTGCCGCCGGGCGCGGCTGGAGCGCTCGTGGACGAGCAGGCTGATGAGCGCGATCTCGTCGCCACGATTGTCGATCTTGGACGCCGGGGTGTGTTCCAGATTGATGATGTCGCTGGTGCTGGCGGCAGCGATCTCCGATTGACCATGAAATCCAAAGATGTCCCGATGCAGCCGTTTGAAAGTGATCTGGTCGGCGACCTGTTCAACGGTGATTACACCGAGGGCAAACAGGTAACGCTGCGTGGAGGCGCGCTTTCCAATCCGGACAAGATCGAGCAGGGTCTCTACGGCGAGCTTGTTGCGCGAGGCTATTACGATCGCTCGCCCGAAGCGACGCGAAAGAGCTACGGCGGCGGCGCGAAAGCGATGATCATCATCGGCGTCATCGGACTTTTCGCCGGACCGGCGCTGTTCAGCGTCTCACTCGCCTGGTTGCCGTTTGCCGTGCTGATCGTGCTTGGCATCGCGATGAGACAGACCGCGAAGGCGATGCCGCAACGCACCGAAAAGGGTTCGGAGGCGAATGCGAAGTGGCTGGCCTTCAAGCGCTACCTTGAGGACATTCAGAAATACGAGAAGATCGAAGAATCTACCGCGATTTTCGATAAGTATCTGCCGTTCGCCGTGGCGTTCGGCATCGACAAGTCGTGGGTGAACAAGTTCGCGCAGGCAAACACGCCGATGCCGGGCTGGTTCGGTCCGGTGATTATTCCCACGGGCGATTTCCGGCGAAACCGCATTCCCAACACCGGTGGCGGAACGCTGTTCGGATCACCGACGCAAGGTGGTTCGTCTGGCGGCAGCGGCGGAGGCGGCATCGATATGCCCGACTTCGGCGGATTGCAGGGATGGAGCGATAGCGCCGCCCGCAATCTGCAAACGAAGAGCGACAGCCTGGCCGACATTCTCAATTCCGCCGGTAGTGCCTTCGAAGGGTTCGGCTCAAGCAGCGGCGGCAGCTCGCGGAGTAGCGGCTCGTTCGGTAGCCGGGGCGGCGGTTCGCGCGGCTTCTCTGGAGGCGGCAGCCATGGCGGCGGCGGCGGCGGTGGAAGGCGCGGATTCGGTTGATTGTTACGACTGGGCGAAGCGGCGCCGCTTCGCCCAGAGGCCCGATTCAACGACCCCGGCGATTTCCTGACGGAAACGCGCCCGGTTGAATCGATGGGCGTTGGCGCGGATGGTGAATGGATCCCAGTGAATTCCTGCGAAGCGGTTGATCGCATCGTGGAGTGACGCTGGGGTTTGCGCGGTGAAGAAAATTCCCGTTTCCTCGTTGATCACCGATTCGAGTGCGCCACCGGCGGCGAAGGCGATGACCGGTCTGCCGGCCGCCTGCGCTTCGACCGCTGTGATGCCGAAATCTTCCGCGCCAGGCAGGATGAACGCCTGGCAGCGGCGGAGAAGATCGGCGACCGCTGTATCTGATTGCCACCCCATGAATTCGATGGTTGGTCCGGCCACTTTCTTGAGATCATCCATCGCCCGGCCGGAGCCAACGACTTTCAGTGGAATACCGGCGCGGGTGCAGGCGGTTACGGCCAGGTCGATGCGCTTGTGGGGGACCAATCGCGAGAGCACCAGAAAAAAGCTCTCTGGTTCGGCAGGCGGTTGCTCCATGAATCGCTCGACATCGACCGGCGGATAGACGACCTGCGCCTCGCGGCCATACGCGTGCCGAACGCGGTCGGCGACCGCGCGCGAGTTGGCGAGGTAACGGTCGACTTTCGCCGCCGCGCGACGATCGACCGCTCGCAATCCCGCAAAAACGGGCGGCATAGCGATTCTTGCCGCGCTGGGCAATCCTGCAGGATTCAGGTAATGCTCATCGCCGTAGAGAAAACGAGCCGGAGAGTGGCAATAGCAGAGGTGGAAGGCTGTTTCGGCGCCCCGGGCGTGATGCGCCCAGGCGCTTGAATCGGTGATGACGACATCGAACGCCTGCAATTGCTCGGCGAACCCTCGAAACATTGGTGGATAGAGGGGAAGCAGTCCCCGGTGATACTTGTTCACCTGCGGCAATTTCGCCATAGCGCTGACATTGATCTGTGCTGATTGGTAATGATCAGGAAGCGATTCGAGATCGAGCACCGAGGTGAAAATCGGCGCGACCGGATATTCCTCGTGCAGTGCGTCAAGCACGCGCTCGGCGCCGCCATATTGGGTGAGATAGTCATGAACGAGCGCGACACGCACGGATGGTAGGCCTCCTGGACGAGAGTATACGGGTAGCGACGGCCCTCACCCGGCGCTAAAGCGCCACCCTCTCCTGCCTCGGGAGAGGGCACGACGATGGCGACAGGCTCCCCTCTCCCGGCGCGGTAGAGGGGCTGGGGGTGAGGGCCGTCTCACGCGAAGGCGAACGAATGGTCTATTCTGTACGGACTGTGCGTTGTGGGTCGTGAGTTGTGAGCGGGATGACGATGCTTGAGATTTCGCGCGATGAGGCGCGGCTGCTTTCGGTGATTGCGCAGAAGCTGGACCGGCGGCCACGGGCGAAAGCGAAAAAGCAGGATGTGCTGGAGATGATCCGGCATCTCGGCTGCGTGCAGCTCGATACGATCAGCGTGGTCGCCCGCTCGCACGAGACGGTGCTCTGGAGCCGGTTGGGCGCGTTTGATCCGAAGTGGGTGTGGGAGCTGTACGCGCCTGATCGGGCGGTGTTCGAATACTGGGCTCACGCGGCGGCGATTGTGCCGATCGAATCGTTTCCTTACTTCCGAAGCCTGATGGAAGATCGAGCTGCCGCCGATCACTACTACGGCAGCTGGCTGACCGAATACGCTGAAACCGCCGAGCATGTGCTGGCGACCATCGCGGAGCAGGGGCCGGTGACATCTCGTGCATTCGACCGCCCGGATGGGCCTCGCCCGGAAGCCTGGGCCTGGTATGGCGGCAAGCCAACCAAGCAGGCGCTCGATCATCTCTGGACGGCCGGTAAGCTTTCGGTCTTCACCCGAAGCGGGTTCGAGCGGCACTTCGATCTGACCGAGCGGATCGTGCCACCTCATCTTCTCTGCGCCGAATGCTCGGTTGAAGATCAGCAGCGCTTTTTCGCCACGACGGCGCTGCATGCGCTGGGCGTGGCGACTCCTCGCTGGACCGCCGACTACTTTCGCACCTCGCGGCCACATCTCAAGGCCGTGGACGCCATCAAAGAATTCAATGCGATGAGCGACGCCGGACTGGCTGTTCCGGTCGAGGTGGAAACCTTCAAGGAGCGGGCGTGGCTCGATCCTGCGCTGCTTCCTGTACTGGAAGAGCTCCGGGCGGGACGCGCGAAGCCGAAGCTGACGACGTTGCTTTCCCCGTTCGACAGTCTGGTCTGGCACCGCGAACGGGCGCTAACGCTGTTCGATTACGACTATCGGGTTGAGTTCTACACGCCGGAACCGAAGCGGAAATATGGCTACTACTCGCTGACGATTCTCCATCGCGGCAAGATCGTAGGTCGGACCGATCTGCACTACCGGCGAAAAGAGAAGCTGATGACGGTGAAATCGCTTCATCTCGAACCGGGCGTGCGTGGTTCAGAAGCGCTGGCCGCGTCGATCGCGGGAGCGATTCATGACTATCTCGCGTTTCTCGGCGGTGGCGAGATCGTGACGATGACCTGCAACCCCGATGCGTTCGGGCCAATGCTCCAGGAGGCTCTGCAAGCGCGAGCGTGAGATGATTCTCCGGCAACCTGAATAATTTTGGTGAAAGGAGAATGATTCGAAATGGCTCCAAGTCTGCGAGAACGAGATTTCACGACGCAGCAGCGCGTGTTTGATACGCACGTCCATTTTCCCTGGGGAGAGGACCGAAACGCGGAAGAAGCGTTCGACGAGCTGGCCGAGGTCTGCCGAGCGCAGAACATCGTCAAGATCGCGCTGCTCGGCAGCCGCTGGGGCGATTACAACGAGCGCGTGGCGATGGCGATCGAGCGGGCGCCTGATCTCGTCGTCGGCATGTTCGGCGTCGAGCTGGAAACAGACACGCCGGAGCATGTGCGCGAGGCGTTTGACCGGGGTTTCCGGGGACTGAAGATCATTCACGCGCTGAAGAATTATGACGACCGCTCGTACTGGCCGATTTACGAGGAAGCCGAGCGGTTAGGGATGGTGTGCCTGTTTCATACCGGCGTGGTCGGCGGCGGCATCGACTTCCGCGAGACCGATCCCTTCGATCCCGAGGTGGTGAAGCAGACGCGCTTCTGGGAAAAGCGGGTGCGCGGGCAGGGCTATTCCTCAGCGCATATGGATCCAATCAACCTCGATACGCTGGCGTTCACCTTTCCGCGCTTGCGGATCATCGGCGCGCACATGGGCGTCGGGCAATACGACTACGCCTGCCATATCGCCCGCTGGCGGCGGAATGTTTTCTGGGATCTTTCCGGCGGCGAGCTGGTGCGGCGACATACGTTTGAGCGAGGATTGATCGGCCCGGAAATCTCCCCATTCAAGATTTTGTTCGCGTCTGACTGTGGTCTGGAAAAGATTGGTGCGGAAATTGCGGACTGGCAAGCCGTGTTCGATTTGCTGCGATTGACCCGGGAGGAACGCGACCGGATCTTCTATGGCAACGCCGCGCGCATCTTCGGCATCGAAGAATTTGCCGGGGTCACCAACGAAGCGGCCTACGACGAAATCTGGAATGCGGATGCATAAACGTCAGCAATCGTAACCATTGTTTTGACGTTCCATTCATATAAGACGATTATTAGCGCGAGGGGAGGGAGCACATGCCGTTTGCGGCCGTCTGTTCCCGAGCCAAAACTACCTTAACAACCGACATCCTCCGGGCATACCGGAGGTTGGCAAGGAGCAGCGTTCATGGACAAGGTCTTATTGGTCCTCCTGATCGCGGTGCTCGTCGGTGGCCTCACATTCCTTTTGACCTACCTGTACCTCGACAAGCGTGCGCATTCGCACGTTCGCCGGGCTCAGGATGAAGCGAACCGGATCCGGGAGGAAGCAGAGAGCCAGCGGCGAGACGTGGCGATCACGGAGAAAGATGAAGCGATTCGGCTACGGGCCGATCTCGATCGAGAGCTGACGCAACGGCGGAAAGAAATCGATCGAATCGAACGGCGAATCGAGCAAAAAGAAGAAGCGATTGATCGAAAGGTCGCATCCTTCGATCAGCGCGAAGCGCAGGTGCGCAAGCAAGAACAGCAAGCTGACCGCACCCGCGAGCAATGGGAGCAGGAGAGAAATCGCCAGCAGGCCGATCTTGATGCCTCGCGTGAGAAGCGCCGTGAGGAGCTTGAGCGCGTCGCAGGGTTGTCGGCGGATGACGCGAAGCAAGAGCTGGTGCGTGAAGTCGAAGCCGAGGCGCGGTCGCTTGCGACACGCCGGGTGCATGAGATCGAACAAGAAACTCGCGAAGAAGCTGACCGCAGATCGCGCAAGATTCTTGCGACCGCGGTTCAGCGCATCGCCACTGATTACATCGCGGAATCAACGGTTTCGTCCGTGCCGCTTCCCTCCGACGATATGAAGGGGCGGATTATCGGCCGCGAAGGGCGAAACATTCGCGCGATCGAACAGGAAACGGGCGTCGACCTGATCGTTGATGACACGCCCGAGCTAATCACCATCTCCTGCTTCGACCCGGTGCGGCGTGAAATCGCCCGGCGATCGCTGATGAAACTGCTTCAGGATGGCCGCATTCACCCAACGCGGATCGAGGAGGTGGTCGCCAAGACCCGAACCGAGCTCGATCAGTTGATGCGTGAAGAAGGGGAAAAGGTCGCGTTCGAGGCAAATGTGGTCGGGCTCCATCCGGACCTGATCAAATTGCTGGGGCGGCTGAAATTCCGGACAAGCTACGGCCAGAATGTCCTGCATCACTCGCTGGAAACCTCACTCATCGCGGCCGGACTCGGCGCGGAGCTTGGGGCCGATGTCAATGTCTGCAAAACCGCGGGATTGCTGCATGACATCGGAAAAGCAGTCGATCATGAGGTGGAGGGGCCGCACGCGTTGATTGGCGCGGAAATCGCCAAGCGGCTTGGCCGGTCGCCAAAGATCGTGCATGCGATCGCGGCGCATCATGGTGAAGAAGAACCACAGACTGTGGAAGCATTCATCGTCGCCACTGCCGACGCCATCAGTGGCGCACGCCCTGGGGCGCGGCGCGAGATGGTGGAGAACTACATCAAGCGTCTTGAAGCGCTTGAAGGCGTGGCGAATTCATTCGATGGGGTGGAGAAGTCATTCGCAATCCAGGCGGGACGCGAAGTTCGCATCCTGGTCTCGCCGTCCAACATCGACGACCTCGCGGCAACGCGGCTCGCCCACGATGTTGTCAAGAAGATTGAAGAAACATTGGAGTATCCGGGCCAGATCAAGGTCACGGTGATCCGGGAAACGCGGTCGGTTGACTACGCACGATAGCACCAATCAACGACAACGCGATCAGCCACTGGCCGGCACCCTGCCGGCCAGTGGCCCTGTCATTCGGGTTCTCGCGGTAGGGGATGTGTATGGCTCGGTGGGCCGCCGCGCATTCAAGCGGCTGCTGCCGGGTCTGCGAGCGGAGACTCGCGCCGATCTTGTGATCGTCAACGGGGAAAACAGCGCGGGAGGGCGCGGCATTTCGCTCAAAACGGCGCGCGAGCTACGTGACGCCGGGGCGGATGTCATCACCCTCGGTAACCACACGTGGTCGCAGCCCGATATCACGCAGGTGCTTGAAGATGACGACCTCCGGGTGGTGCGCCCGATGAACTATCCCGACCCTGCGCCAGGGCGCGGCATCATCACCGTCACCGCACGGGGACGGTCGATTACGGTCGCGAATGTGATGGGCAGGGTCTATATGGATCCGCTCGATGACCCTTTTCGGGCTATGGACACAGCGCTCCTTACCCTGCACCATAATCCAGCCGAAGGCGATCGACCGATCGTTTTCGTCGACATGCACGCCGAGGCGACATCTGAGAAGCAGGCGATTGCCTGGCATCTGGCAGGTCGCGTCACCGCGGTGTTCGGCACGCATACCCATGTGCCGACTGCGGATGCGCGGATACTTCCGGGTGAAACCGGATATGTCACGGACCTCGGAATGACGGGACCGCGTGATTCAATCATCGGTGCGACGATTGACTCGACACTCCGGCGATTCTTAACGCAGCGAGCGATTCGCCTGCAATCGCCGGATGGAGGGGACGCGGTTCTTAATGCAGTACTGTTCGATGTGGACGCGAAAACGGGCGGGTGCCTGAACGCGGTCCGGGTCGATCGAGAAGATGCGGGTGGCGTCGAAGGTGACGCGCGCGCGCAGAGGAGGGCGCATTCATGAATCGTTTCTTCAGCAAGCTCGACCTCAGGGATATCAAGATTGATCCCACGGGCAGCCGATTCCCACCTGATGGTGAAACGGTCGAAGATACAGAGGTCGAAGAGCGTTACGAGGAGGCGGCGCCAGTTGAGGCTTCCGCACCAGTCGAGGTGGTTGAGGAGACCACGACGCTCACTGAAGAGTATGACGACGAAGAGCTTGAGGTGGTGCAGGAAGCTCCTGCACGAGCCGAGCATTCTGAAGTACTCAAAGTTTCCGCCAAATCACGGCCAAGCGCCGTCGCCGGAGCCATCGCGGGCGTCGTTCGCGAGGCAGGCCGGGCCGAAGTGCAGGCGATAGGGGCGGGCGCAACCAACCAGGCCGTCAAGGCCGTGGCGATCGCGCGCGACTATCTTCGAGAGTCAGGGATCGACGCCATCTGCCTGCCGGCATTCATCGACGTCACCATTGACAATGAAGACCGCACGGCAATCCGGCTGGTTATTGAACCGCGATAGCGAACGCCCTCACCCCCAGCCCCTCTCCCAATCCTGGAGAGAGGGGAGCACGACGAACTCCCGTACCCTCTCCCAGCATTGGGAGAGGGTGGCGCTTTTGCGCCGGGTGAGGGTTTCGTTGAGGTCTGCTTCTAAGGAATGGATATGAGCGGCGAACAAGCCGTTGACCTACATACACACAGCACCGCATCAGACGGGATGTTGACGCCAACGCAGTTGATACAATCGGCTGCGAAGGTGGGGTTGAGCGGGATCGGGTTGACCGATCACGACACAACCGCCGGTCTCGCGGAGGCACAGACCGAGGCATCGCGCCTCGGTCTTGTTGTCGTTCCCGGCGTCGAGCTGAGCGCCAGCTATCAGGGGCGCGAAGCGCATATGCTTGGCTATTTTATTGATCCTTCGAATATGGAGTTTCAAGATAAGCTGGCAGCATTTGTCAAACAACGATCCGAGCGGATGACGCGCATGGTCGAGCGAGTCAATCAGCTTGGCATTCCGGTCGAGCTTGATGCCGTGCTCGAAAAAGCGGGAACCGGCACGGTCGGCCGCCCGCATCTGGCGCGCGTGATGATCGATCTCGGCGCAGTTTCTGATATTTCCGATGCGTTTAATCGGTATCTGGGGCAGGGGAAACCTGCCTATGTGCCGCGTCCCCGGCTTGAACCGGAGGACGCCGTCCGCCTGATCATGAGTGCTGGTGGCGCTCCCGTGCTGGCGCATCCCTTTTCAACCGGCGACGCCCGGGCGATGGTGAGTCGACTGGCTCCAGTCGGATTGGCGGGACTGGAAGTCTGGTATGGCGAATATTCGCCGGAGCAGCGTGAAGAGCTGCGCCAGCTTGCCGAGGGGAATGGCTTGATTCCGACCGGCGGCAGCGACTATCACGGTCCCAACTTCAAGCCGGGACGCGATCTCGGCGGCCCGCCCGTGCCGTGGGAAACGATCGGGCGGCTCCACGATGTGTCCGAGGCGAACCGGAGGACGCATTGACCCGGGTTGCGATCATTGTCGCCGCCGGCCGTGGCGAGCGTATGGGCGTTCCCGCCAAGATTCTCGCAATGCTCGACGGTCAACCCGCGATTAGCTACAGCCTGCGCGCCGCGGCAGCATCCAACGTTGACGCGATCGTCCTTGTGGCAGGGCCGCATACCGAAGACCGGCTTCGCCAGATCATTGAAGACCTTGATGCTCAACTTCCCGTTGACATCGTCTTAGGCGGAGAGCGCCGCCAGGACTCGGTGCTGGCTGGGCTTCGAACCGCGCATGCGCTGGGTGCGACCTTTGTCGCTATTCATGATGGCGCTCGTCCGCTGGTGTCGCCGGTCCTGTTCGATCAAACGCTCGATGCGGCGGCGATCCATGGCGCAGCCATTGCGGCGACGCCGATTGTCGACACGATCAAGCTGGTGCTGGATGGCATGATCGAGCAGACGATTCCGCGTGAAGGACTCTGGGCCGCGCAAACCCCGCAGGCGTTCGCCGTGCGGGCGTTGTTCGATGCCTTCGAGCAGGCGGAACTGCGAGGACTGACCGTGACCGACGAAGCCGCGCTGTTTGAAGCGCTGGATTGGCCGGTGGCGATCGTGCCCGGAGACCGGGCGAATATCAAACTCACGCATCCCGAGGATCTTGAGCTTCTGGACGCGCTGGTTCGATCTCGTCGTGAGGCATCGGAACAATGAGCCGCATTCGAACCGGCATTGGGTACGACGTGCATCAGTTCGCTGAAGGGCGACCGATGGTGCTGGGCGGCGTGCAGATTCCTTTTGATCGCGGGTTGCTCGGGCACTCGGACGCCGACGTGCTGCTGCATGCGATCGCAGACGCGATTCTCGGCGCGGCGGCGCTGGGCGACATCGGCGCACATTTCCCCCCTACGGATCCCGCGTTCAAGGATGCGGATAGCCGGGTGCTGCTGACGGAGTCGTGCCGCCTCTTGCGCAATGCTGGATATCGCGTGGTGAATCTCGACGCGACGATCGTGGCCGAAGCGCCCCGGATTCTGCCTCATGTGCCGCAAATGCGCGAGGCGATCGCCAGCGCCTGCGGGATCACAGTTGATGATGTCAGTGTCAAAGCGACGACGAACGAACGGATGGGGTTTGTTGGCCGGGAGGAAGGCATCGCCGCACTGGCGATTGCAACGATCGAACGGGAGCCTGTAGGGTGAGAGCAGTCGTTCAACGGGTGACGAGCGCGAGTGTGACGGTTGCGGGCGAGAAGATCGGCTCGATTGATCGGGGTTTTCTGATCTTGCTCGGTGTGACGCACGACGATACCGCCGAGGAGGTGACCCTTCTCGTCAACAAGATCGCCAATCTCAGAGTCTTCGAAGATGAGGCCGGAGCGATGAACCGTTCGGCGCTTGATCTGCTGGCGGACGATCCAGCCTCAGTAGGAATGCTGGTGGTGTCGCAATTCACTCTTTATGCCGACGCCAGAAAGGGCCGCCGCCCGAGCTTCATCAACGCCGCTCGCCCGGAAATCGCCGAACCGCTAGTTGAGGAATTTGCTGCCGCATTGCGACAAACAGGGCTGACAGTCGCCCAGGGCCGCTTCGGCGCTGAGATGCAGGTGGCGCTTATCAACGATGGACCGGTGACGATTCTGCTCGATACCACGGAGCTTCGTCGCTAAGCGTTCTATACTCTCTTTCGATGAACGAGCACGACGCGCTACCCACGAACAAGAGTCCGGAGCAGCCTCCCGAATTGCCGCCTATTCCTGATGGCGGACTTGCGAAGGCGATGCCGCCGTGGCTCGCCGAGCCGCCGACCCGCCCGGGCAAGCTCGCTGGAGATCCAACCCCGCTCGATCTGCAATCGCTGGCTGGCTCGGCCGAGCTTCCCCAATGGCTCGGTGATCTTTCTGACCGCGTCGATCGCGACTCTGGAGTGACTCCGCCAGACGAGGTCATTCCGATCGCGGAACCACCTGTGGCAGAGCAGAGGCCGCCTGCTAAGGAAACGGTCGATGTGCAGGAAGCATCCTCAGTTCAGGCGGAGGATGTCGTCGAAGCCGCTGCAATCGTTGAGCCCATCGCTACCCCATCAGTGCCAAAGCCGGAACCCCAAAAGGATTTTGTCCCTCTCCCGAGACCGCTTCCGGAAGCAAGGGTGGAAATCGCCCCCGAGCCAAGACCGCGATCCACCTATCTCCTTTATCTGTTAGTTGTGGTCGTGATCGCTGCGCTGGCGGCCTGGCTCATTTTGGGATAGGAGCCGGGCTTTTCAGCGTGGGACGTGCAAACCACGCTTGACCAGGCTCCGCTCGCATCTTCCAAAGCCCCAAGTCCGAATAACAGCATATTCCAATGATCTTGCGCCGCCGTTTGCCCCACCACTCGTCATCTTGAGCCGCCGCGAAAGATCCTCCGGCGAAGCCGCTCTCCGCGACACGATCGACAGGGTACTGCGACCAAAGTTCCGGCACCCCCAGTGCCGGGCTGAGCACGACGAAGTACTTCCAGCACTGGTTTCGGGGAAACGGGTTTCCCTAACGATCAGGGTGTTCATCAGCACCAGCCCTGGAAGGGCTTCGTCCGGTGAGCCTGGCACTTTGAGTGCCGGGTAATCGAAGCTGGAACGATGATCCACTTAAACAAAAAGGAGCGGGGAATTCCCCGCTCCTTTTTTGTTGTTCTCGAATTGCGTGCTAGCGGTCGGAGCCGACTTCGCGGAATTCGGCGTCGACGGTGGCGTCGTCTTCGGCCGGCTCTTCGCCGGTGAAGCCGTCTGCGCCATCCGGGGACTGCTCGCCGGCGGCCTCGTACATGCTGGCGCCGACCTTGCTCAGGGAGGCGACAAGCTCGTCGTAGGCGGGTTGCAGGCGATCGACGTTCTCGCGGTCGTTCTCGAGAATGTCCTTGACTGCGACGACCTTCTGATCGACCTCAGCCTTGATCTCAGTCGGGATGCGGTCACCATACTCGGAAAGGGTCTTCTCGGCCTGGAAGATGATGCTCTCGGAATCGTTCCGCAACTGCACGCCTTCGCGGCGCTTGCGGTCATCTTCAGCATGCTCTTCGGCTTCGTTGACCATGCGCTGGATTTCGTTTTCATTCAATCCAGACGAACCGGTGATGGTGATCTTCTGCTCTTTGGCCGTTGCCTGATCGCGGGCGGTGACATTGAGAATGCCGTTGGCGTCGATGTCGAAGGTCACTTCCACCTTCGGCACGCCGCGCGGCGCCGGCAGAATGCCGTCAAGAATGAACTTGCCGAGGCTCTTGTTGTCGTTCGCCATCGGGCGCTCGCCCTGGAGCACATTGATCTCAACCTGCGGCTGGCTGTCGGCCGCCGTGGTGAAGACCTGGCTCTTGCGGGTCGGGATCGTCGTGTTGCGCTCGATCAACGGCGTGGCGACGCCACCCAGCGTTTCGATCGAGAGGGTCAGCGGCGTGACGTCGAGAAGGAGAATGTCCTTCACTTCGCCGCCGAGCACGCCACCCTGAATCGCGGCGCCGAGGGCGACCACTTCATCCGGGTTGATGCCCTTGTGCGGCTCTTTGCCGAAGTAGGTGTTGACGCGGCGCTGGACGGCCGGCATGCGGGTTTGCCCACCGACGAGCACGACTTCGTTGACGGCGCTCTTGCTGAGACCGGCATCCTTCAGTGCGGCTTCCATCGGCGGGATCGTGCCTTCGACCAGACTGTTAACCAGCTGCTCCAGCTTCGGCCGGGAGATCTTGATGACGAGGTGCTTCGGTCCGCTGGCGTCCGCCGTGATGAAGGGCAGGTTGATTTCGGTTTCCTGCGCGGATGAAAGCTCGATCTTCGCTTTCTCGGCAGCTTCCTTCAAGCGCTGAAGCGCCATACGGTCGCCACGGAGATCGATGCCGTCGCTCTTCTTGAACTCGTCGGCGAGGAAGTTGATGATGACCTGGTCGAAGTCATCGCCGCCGAGATGGGTGTCGCCGTTGGTGGCGAGCACCTGGAAGACGCCATCGGAGAGATCGAGAATCGAGATATCGTAGGTGCCGCCGCCGAGGTCGTAAACCGCAATTTTCTCGTCGGTCTTCTTCTCAAGACCATAGGCGAGGGCTGATGCGGTCGGCTCATTGATGATGCGCTCAACGGTGAGACCGGCGATTCGGCCGGCGTCCTTGGTCGCTTCGCGCTGCGCGTTGTCGAAATAGGCCGGGACAGTAATCACGGCGCGATCGACCTTGTCGCCCAGATAGGCTTCGGCATCGGACTTCAGCTTCTGGAGAATCATCGAGGAGACTTCTTCGGGGGAGTACCAGCGGTCTCCCATTTTGACTTCGATGCCGCCGTTGTTGGCTTTGCGGATCGAGTAGGGGATCAGCCCCTTATCACGCTGCACGGCCGGATCGTCGAAACGACGGCCCATGAAGCGCTTGATTGAAAAGATCGTGTTATCCGGGTTGGTGACGGCCTGCCGGCGGGCAAGACGGCCAACCAATCGCTCACCGCTGGACGCGATGGCGACCACCGACGGCGTTGTGCGCTCGCCTTCGGCATTTGGGATCACGATCGGCTCGCCGCCTTCAATGGTGGCGACGACCGAGTTTGTCGTTCCGAGGTCAATTCCAATCATTCGAGCCATTCGTCTGTTTCCTCCAAAAGGACCGGCTGTCGCCAGGCAATCAGCAGCCGCTGTTCAGTTCAAGTTTTACGCGATTCGGCCTTGAACCGCGATCTTCGATGCAGGACGGAGAGGGGATGCCCGATCCCTCGGTCCCGGATAGTTATGCTGGTTTGTCGCCCACTTTGACCATCGCCGGCCGGAGCAGGGTATTGCCGAGGCTGTATCCGTTTTGATAGACCTCAACGACATGTGATCCGCTGCTGCCTGGATCGCTGGCGACCGCTTCATGGAAGGCGGGGTCAAATGGCTTGCCGAGCGCGTCGACTGCCGTCACCCCGGCGCGTTCGAGGACACCAGCGAATTTTCGCTCGATGTTCAGCACGCCCTGAGCCCAGGGTGTATCGACCAGTTCGTCAGGTGTCGAGGCGATGGCTCGTTGAAAGTCATCAAGCACCGGCGCCATCTGCGTGAGAATGCTGCGCGACGCATGCTCGCGCATTTGCTCGCGTTCCTGATCGACGCGCCGCCGGTAATTTGCAAACTCGGCCATCGTGCGCTTGAGCTGATCGAGAAAGTCGTTCCGCTCGGTAATCAGCGCGTCGATGTCGAGTTCCTCGAACTCGGATTCGTCGGCTTCAGGTTCGATTCCATCAACTTGCCCGTTCATCACGGCTTCTTTGTCTTCGTTGGTCACTGATCTCCGCCTTATTCGCATGGGCGCCGGAAAACCTCCGGCGCTACGACTCTTCTCCGAGCAAATTGACCATCAAATCGCTCATCAAACTTGCGACATAGCGAACAGTTGAAACCGTTCGCAAATAGGACATTCTCGTTGGTCCGAGCACACCGAGCAATCCCGTGACCGAGCCATCGATACCATAGGTAGCAATAACCAGGCCAAACCGGTGAAGCTCGTCCGGCAGGTCTTCATCACCGATGAACACCTGCACCCCAGGCTGGCTGGTGATGCGTGGCAGCACGGCATTGAGAAACGCGCCGCCATTCAACAATCCGATGACGCGCTGGACATCTTCTTCATCGACACCACGCTGACCGACCATATGCTCGAGACCATGGTGATGCACCTCAGTGCGGTCGGCCGTATCGAAATCGCGCAACGTCGCCGTCAATTGATCCAGCACGATCCGTGCCGCTCCGGACGCGCCAAACGCCTGGAGCGCAAGCTCCTCGGCGGCACAGCCACGAGCGAATGGAAGAATAGCGTCAGTAATAGCGCGAAGCTCATCCTGCGACACTGGCTCCAAAAAATTGACGAAACTCTGGCGAATGATGCTCTCCCCGGTGACCGCCACGAGCAGCGCGATTTTTGGTTGTAGGGAAATGAGCTCGAAATGGCGAAGATGTGGTTGCACCGTGCGCGGTGAGGTCACGACCGAAACATTTCCGGCGGCGCTGGAGAGCACCGACGCGGCAAGATTGATCCAGCCTTCCATTTGCATTTGCGGTTGCTGGAACTGATGGCGAATCATGATCTGTGTTTCAGAAGGAAGCGACGGCTGCCCCATCAAGTGATGCACGAAATACCGGTAGCCCTCCACCGTCGGCACGCGGCCGCCGGAGGTGTGCAGATGCTGCACCAGCCCCGTCAGTTCGAGTTCGGCCATGTCGTTGCGGATGGTGGCGGAGGAAAGCCCGAGATCGTAGCGCTCGGTAAGCGATTTCGATCCGACAGCCCTGCCGGTGCCACTGTATTCCTGAACGATCAGCCGGAGAATTGCGCGTTGGCGCTCGGTGAGCGGATGTCGCGACATGCTGCCGCTTACTCCAACCGTCTCCTGGCGCTCCGTCATCATCACTTCCTTCAATTAGCACTCTCACCACGAGAGTGCTAACACGCATGATGATAGTGAATTGACATGGGTCTTGTCAAGGTTGAGACGCACGAAAACAGACTGCAGACAGGAGGCCGCAGACCGAAAAGGAGCTCTTTGGATCGGAGCGAAATGCTTGTGTACGAGGACGCTCAACCAGGTGCGGAGGCATTTCGTACCAGTGAGGGGAGCGATCGCTTTTTACCATCGCGTTCGTCGTACAAGATCCTCATTCTGGAAGATGAAGGTGTGGCTTTTCGTCATGTTAACGAAGGCAGCATCCCTGCGCGAAGCCTTGTCAGGGCAGGGACCATCGCATCGTGACGAGCGGCTTCGCCGAAGGATGATTCGGTTCGGCTCAACATGACGGGCATTATGAACAATTCAGGCTTGCGGTTCCGGCCGGAATATTTGCGATTCAGTGCGGAAGGGTTGAGGGTTTTTCAATCCCCACATAGGATAGAGGTAGGATGCCAGTTGCGATGCTGGCGCACGGTTCGTCTGATTCACTGTCAAACTTTTTCGCCAAGGTGTCTAATGCACACTGAGACGTCACACGATGATACCTTCGCAACGGCCCGCGACCTTCGATTGCTGGAACGCCCACGTCTGATTGACCTGATCGCACAGCCGTACCAGCGGTCAATCACGACGATCGTCGCCGGGGCAGGATTCGGCAAAACGACCCTGGCGCGGCAGTGGGCTCGGCAAGCCGAGATGCCGGTGCATTGGTTCTCTTTCAGTTCGACCGACAACGATCCCGTCCGCTTGCAGCACCGATTGCTGCGCCTGCTCTGGTTGCAGACGGAATGGCGGCCGGAGACTGAGGACGACTCATTTGAAACGCAGCTCGAAAGTGCGCTTGAAGCGATTGCCGGCGACGACGATCGGGTGTGCTTCGTTCTTGAGGATTATCACCACCTCACGAATCCCGAATGCCATGACCTGATCAATTTCCTGTTGAACCATGTGCCGGGCGGCATGTATCTGCTGATGCTCAGCCGCCGCCGGATTCCGCTTCGATTCGGTCGGCTCAGGTCAAACGGGCGGGTCCAGGAGATCGACGCGAATCATCTTCGCTTTTCGAAATCCGAAGTCATTGGCGTCATTGAGCTTGAAGATCAAATCGAGCTCGATGAGGAACAGATGCAGCGGCTGGGCATGGCGACCGATGGCTGGATCGTGGGGATCAAGCTCGCCAGTCTTTCACTCCGGCATGATGCCGAGCTGGCGTCGATCAACGCAGGTCAACGCTCGAAGCAAGATCAATTTCTCGACGACTACGTTCAAGAAGAGATTGTCGCAGCGTTGCCTCGCGATCTGCAGGATCTTGCCCTCGCGACCGTCGATCTTCCCTATCTTTCGACCGAACTCTTCAATGCCGTGTTTGCACGAAGCGATGGCGCGAACATCCTGGCGGAGCTTGACCGGGAACTCGATGTGCTCAACCCGGTCGCTGATATCCCTGGACGCTTTAGCTACTTCCGCACCGTCCGCAAAAGTATGCTCCGCATTGCGGAGAGTCAGGGTGTCGTGCGCTCGATGGAGTCGCGGCGGCGAGCGGTCCAACTGCTGCTGGATACGGGCGATCTTGCCGATGCCGCCGAGCTGGCGCTTGGATCGCACGATTGGCCCTGGATCGCGGAAGTGCTGGAGCCGCTCTGCCGTCAACTCGCTGATCGAAGCGATCTCGAAACGCTGGCGAGTTGGCTCAACCGGACTCCACCACAATCGATCGCGGCCGATCCGCACCTTGAATACTGGACGATCATTGCGCAGCTCGCCCGGGGAAGAACCGTCGGGATGCGTGAACGGCTGAATGAGGTCGAGCCCCGTTGGATGTTGACCGGTGATCGGCTCCATGCCGGACGGGCGGCGCTCTGCCGTGGACTGCTCGGATATTTTGGCGATGACGAACCGACCGCTGACACCTGGCTCCGCCAGGCGCTCCAGCTCTTGCCGCCGGAGGCAATGTCAGATCGACTCTACGCGGCGACATTTCTGGGGAAGGCGGCGTTTCGGCGGGGAGATGACGAGGACGCTGCGCGCCAGTTCGCTGAAGCGGAATCGTATGCGGGCAGGCTGCCGATGGACGAGCAGTGGGCATGGAGCGTCATCGCCTCCGATCGGGGCAACTCGTATGCGCTGCGGGGCGATCTCTATTCAGCAATGACGAAATACCGGTTGATGCTCGCCGAGCTGCCAGCCCCATTGATGAAGCTCGAAGGTTTTCTCCGCTGCCGGATCGTCAGCCTCGCAATCGAGCGCAATGATCTCGATACCGCAGCGGAGGAACTGGTGGCCATTGATACCCTGATCGGGGATGAGCCATTTGACTGGCATCACGACGCCGCGATTGCGAAAACCCGGTATTTGCTGGCAAGCGGACGTCGCGATATGGCCGAGCAATGGGCCGCCAGCTATCTCAAGCGGGTACGGCGGCTTCCGGAAAAGAATCAGCTGGTGCTGCTGCTTGCCCGGATCTGGCTTGAGCGCGGCGAATTCTCCCTCGTGCGAAGCTGGCTGGCCGACGTCGACTCGCTCGAATCCGACTGGATTCAGACGTTCGGTGATATTAACTTCCGGACGCTGGCGATCGACTTTGACCTGGTCCAGGGAAACTTCAATCGGGCCGCCCAGCAGGCGCAGCGCCTGGCTGAAGAAGCGGCAGCAACCCGGCGACAGTCGGAGTTCCTGCTCTTTTCGACCAGACTGGCGATCGCTCAGCATCAACTTGGCCACACTGAGCGCGCGAACGATAGCTTGCGTCCAGCCGCTGAGATCGGCGCAAGCGGTGGATTCGTGCGCGCGTTTGCTGTCGCAGGATTCGATACTGCCACCATGTTCGATGAGCTCTGGAGTGAATCCAGAAGCCTGCTTGGCGTCAAAACGCAGCTGCACCGGCTCCTCGATCCGATGGGAGATCGAAACGCGAATCTGCTGACGAAACGAGAAATCGAAGTGATTCAGTACGTGTCGATGGGACGCAGCAATCAGCACATTGCTGATACGATGTTTCTGTCAGTCAACACAGTTCGGAATCATCTCGTGAACATTTCCCGGCGTCTTGGCGCAAGCTCGCGATCGGAGGCCGTGGCCCGAGCCCGTCAGCTTGGAATCCTTGACTAACCCAGAGATTGTTGGCCCAGTACGTCGCGCTCGATTTCTCGCGAAAGCGCCACACATTCCAGAATCGGATAGTCCGAAGAGACTATATAAACAAATTGGTATTTTCGTACCATGAATTCATACGTACATCGCGCAAGAATGCAGTTGTGATCTTCCCTTTACGATGGAGCGTCGGTTTCGCGCGAAGCCAGCGCCTCTTTTCATTTGCATCGACGTGATCAGGTCGTTCACTGACGCGAATCAGTCCAGTATGGTGTGGCAGGCACCGGCTGTTTCGCGGCACACGACAAGTTCTGGTTTGAGGGGGCTGGGACGATGGCGGCGAATGTTGATGCAGTGTCAGGGCAACTCTCATGGACGTGACCGTTAAGAAGTCGTTTATGGAACGGGCGCTTGATGGCGTCGAGCGGGTAGGAAACAAAGTTCCCCATCCCGTCATGATGTTCCTCTACTTGATCGCCTTCATTATCATCCTTTCTCAAGTTTTGGATTGGGCAAATGTCAATGTGACCGAGACGATCGCCGAGCCAGTACCGGTGCTGTCGGTGCCCAACTATTACGAGGACACGACGCAACACCAGCTCGATCCCTATACCGTCACGGATGGCGAAGGGATCGATGATCCGCATTTTGAGGTGCGAGAGGTCACGATCGGCGTTCGAGGATTCTTCTCGGTCGAAGGAATCAGGTTCATCTTTACCTCCTTCGTGACCAATTTCCAGAACTTCGGCGTCGTTGGTGTGACGTTCATCGCGATGCTCGGAGCCGGCGCCGCCGAGGGCGCAGGTTTGATGGGAGCATTGATTCGGAAACTGGTGGCGTCAGCCCCCAAGGGCTTGATCACCTTCCTGATCATCCTTGTCGGCGCGCTATCGAGCGTTGCGTCCGATGCCGGATATCTCATTCTGATTCCGCTCGCCGCGGCTGCGTTTCTCGCAGTCGGGCGGCATCCGATCGCCGGACTGGCGGCGGGATTCGCGGGCGTTGCCGCCACCTTCGCGGTCAATATCATTCCTCAACCGATTGATGCCATGATGGTCGAGGTCGCGAACGAGTCGATCGCCCTGGCGGGCGGCAGTTCGATCTCCGTCGTCAGCAACTACTACTTCAGCGTCGTGTCGATGATCTTCTTGTGCATTGTTGCGACGATCATCACCGAGCGAATGATCGAGCCCCGCCTTGGGAAATACGATCCATCGGAGGGATCGGGTGAGGCAGTTGAAGCGGCGCAGACTGATGAGGAAAAAGCTGCCGAAGCTAAGGGCTTGCGATACGCCCTTTTTGGATTCCTTGGAGTGCTGGTCATCGTGCTCGCGGCGACGATCCCGCACGGAGCTCCGCTTCGTGATCCTGACAGCGGGGCAATTATAGGCACGACTCCATTCATGGATAGCTTGCTCTTCATCATTGCCATCTTTTTCCTCGTGTCAGGAGTCGCCTATGGAATCGGCGCCGGCACGGTGAAGAGCAGCAACGATGTGATTGCCGCCATTACGAAAACGTTCAATGGGCTGGGCGGACTCATCTTCATGCTGCTGATGATTGCCCAGTTCATCGCCTACTTCAATTTCTCGAACCTGCCGAACGTGATGGCGGTCGCGATGGCTGATGCGCTCGAACGCGCCGATATCAGCGCGCTCCCGTTGCTCGTCGCCTTCATTTTCGTCATACTCCTGCTCGATTTCATTATCCCTGGCGTGATTCCGAAATGGGCGATCTTCGCGCCCATTTTTATCCCCATTTTCATCCGGCTCGACGTCGCTCCGCAGACCATGCTGGCGGCATACCGGATCGGCGACTCGCCCGTCAACACGCTGACGCCGTTGATGGTCTACCTACCGTTCATTGTCACGATCGCTCAACGCTATCGTAAGAACTCCGGCATCGGCACGATCATTTCGCTCATGCTGCCGTATGCGGCAATTATGGCTGTCGCCTGGACGCTCCTCTTCATTCTCTGGTATCTGCTCGGCATTCCGCTGGGACCCGGCTACCCGATCAAACTCTAGAGATCGACGCACAGGGCGAGACAGTGGCAATTCCCACTGTCTCGCCGCTCGTGTTTGAGTGCTCCGGTTATCAGGGACGCCGTCAAGCCAGACCTGGATAACAGCCCCGCGCCGAAGTTCTCCTGGAAGGCACAGTACATGAGCGACCAGACGATCACGCTGCTGATTCTGGTGATTTCCGTCGTCATTTTTGTCCTGAACCGATTGCCGGTGGGTGTCGTCGCGCTTGGCGTGGCGCTGGCGCTCTGGGCGACCGGTGTTCTGACAATCGACCAGGCGGTGGCGGGATTCGGCAGTCCAACGGTCGTTTTGATCGCGGCGCTCTTTGTCGTGGCCGAAGCGCTCGACGCCGCCGGCATCACCACCTGGGCCGGACAACAGTTGATCAATCACGCCGGGGAAAGCCGGGCGCGGTTGATGGTCTTCGTGATGCTGATCGTCGCCATTCTTTCCGCTTTGATCACCCCCAATGGATCAGTCGCCGCGATGGTGCCGATGGTGGTGGTGCTGGCGATTCGTGTCGGGCGATCTCCCTCCAAGCTGCTGATGCCGCTCGCCTTTGCGGCCCACGCCGGTTCCCAACTGGTGCTGACTGGTTCCCCGGTCAACGTGCTGATCTCGAATGCGGCGGACGACGCGACCGGCAAGGGCTTCGCCTTTTTCGATTTCGCGCTGGTCGGTATTCCACTGCTCATTGGCACGATTGTCGTGACGGTGTTCCTCGGCGAACGGCTGCTGCCTGAGCGCGGCGCGAAATCGTTCTCGCGCGATTTGAGCGGTCTGCCGCAAGCCCTGATTCAGCAGTACATCCAGAATGAAGAGTTCGCTCGCCTCGAGATCGAAGCTGGCTCCCCCTTCGATGGGATGGCGGTCAGCAAGATCAATACCGGCGCGCTTGATGGCGATCTGCATTTAATCAGCGTTCAGGACAGCCAGGCGCGATCGAGAAATGACGATGTCGCCCGCGCCGGGGACATGCTCGTCGTGCGCGGCAGCATCGAGAGCTTTGAGCGTTTTTCCGCTCAAAACAAGCTGCTTTTGCGGAGGAGCGAGGATGGCTCCTCGATCGAATGCGGACTCGTCAGCCGCCAGTTCGGCGTCGCCGAGGTCATCATCTCCCCGCGTTCGAACTATATTGGCGATAAAGCCTTCCCAGGGATGGTGACCGATAGCGGCAGTCTGGTCATCCTGGCGGTGCAGCGGCACGGCGTCGATCTCGGCACGGATGAGATCGAGCTCAGGGCGGGAGATTCGCTCCTCCTGCAGGGAGGCTGGGACGCGCTCGACGAGCACACGCTCGACCCCAATGTCGTGCTGGTCGATTCGCCGGATGCAATTCGGCGTCAAACCGTTCCGCTCGGCCCCAAGGCGAAGGCGGCGCTGATCGTGTTGGCGGCCATGGTTGGACTGCTGACGACCGGACTCTTGCCGGCTGTCGCGGTCTGCATGATGGCCGCGATCGCGATGGTCTTGCTGCGGGTGGTGACGCTGGACCAGGCGCATCGCTCAATGTCGTGGACCACGCTCATCCTGGTGGCAGGCATGATCCCGCTTTCGACCGCGATCACGCAGACGGGCGCTGCTGAGATGCTGGCGCACCACTTCGTCGATATCGTCGGGGGACATGGGTCCTACGTGCTCTTGCTCGGGCTTTTTCTCATCGCCGCAATACTGGGGCAGCTCATCAGCAACACCGCCACCGCGTTGATCCTGATTCCGATCGCCATCTCCGTCGCCGCCGAGATGTCGGTTTCGCCGATGGCGGTGCTGATGTGCATCAACGTCGCCTGCGCCGCTTCACTGCTGACGCCGGTGGCGACGCCAGCCAACACGATGGTGATGGGTCCTGGCGGCTACAAGTTCGGCGACTACTGGAAGCTCGGTCTGCCGATTCTCGGCGTCTATCTCCTCGTCGCCGTTTTCGTCGTGCCGATATTCTGGCCGCTCTAACTGCAACGCTATTCACGTTTTTTAGCGCTGGTTCTCTTTCCCGAAATCGAGGGGGCGGCGGCCGGCGAAGCCCGATTGCAGATCGTGCCAAAAGGCGATGTCGCCTTCGCCGAGTTTCCAGCAGAGCAACACGATCTCGTTGTGCCGCATTGCGGGAAAGTCGATCAGGCCGGTGGCGATGTTCTTGAGCTCCACGCCCAGCCGGGCGATCTGGATGATATCCCGCTCGATCTGCCGTCGCAGGCGAAGCGCCTGTTGCTCAAGCCGCAGCGCTTCCATGGCGTGTCCATTTGACCGCATCGCCTCTGTAAAGGAGTCGAGTCGATTGCCCGTTTCATCGAGCAGTTGCTGATCGCGCTGCATCCGCTCCAGGATCGGAATCACGACCGGCAACAACTCGTTGGCGGATTCAACGGTAAAGATGTGGGGTGGCCGGATTGCGTCACTCATCGTCGGAGACATGTCCATTCATGGTGGTGGGAAACTCGTCAAGCGGATTCGATTTGCCGCGTCCGAGCAACCGGCCCAGTCGTCCTTGTTCCTTCGGTGGTTTGGCCGCGAACTCAATCCGCTCGCGTAGATCGGGATTGACTCGCTTCTTGTCGAACACGACGATGGTCGAACCGGGAGGGAAGGATTCCGGAGCTTCGGGAACGATGACGCCGAGTGTTTCGAACAGCCCGAGCCCGCGATCGGTGGCGTAGGTGGTGGCTTCGATCAAGATGCTCATGATCGGCAGCGGATCCATCTCGGCGGCGACCAGGCGATTGACCAGGCGATCAAACCGGTTCTCGATCAGCGCGGCGAACTGGGGCATCAACTTAGGGGGAATGTAGGAGCCGCCCATCATGCCGAGATTCGTATCGAGCCGGATCGCGAATTTGCGGGCGACGGTGGGATCAAGACCGGCTTCGATAAAGAGCCGCGACGGAGGTCTGAGCAGCATGCCCGCGCCCCGGTCGATTTGCGCTTCCCACGCCGTCAACGAAAGCCCGTCCTGAATAAAGGTTGGATGGATGGCGGCGGCGACCTGGCCAAAGGCTGAGGTGATTTCGTGGAAGCCACGCTCCTGACCGGCAAGCGCTCGCTCGTACCCGGCATTCGCGGAAGCGGAAATGTGAGCGCTCCAGGATCTATCGAGGCCCGGGAGTTCACGCTCGGCGTCACCGGTGATAACCGCCCGGACAAACGGTTCGGCGAGACTCGGATCGAAGGGATGAAGAGCGCTCGTGTCCATTTCTGCTCAAATCTGACGAACGGGCAAGCTGGCTCAACGGCCAGGATTCCGTGCAAGTAGTCGTGGTCTCATTATAGGGTGCTGAAATACACGACCGAATCGTCCCGGTCGATGTAGGCTTCACTGGCCGTGCCGACGGCCAGGAGGACAGAAGGCGACGATGCCAACAGCAGTCATGACAGAAACATCAACCAGGCGTAGGCGGGCCATTTCCCAACGATCGATCCGGATTTCGCGTCCGGCGAACGAGCCGTCATGGCGGAAGCGGGCAAACGGCAGCGATGTCAATTTGCACGGGCATTCGGTCGGTACTCGATCGCTGGTCATCGAGATCAATGGCGATACGTTGATTTGCGATCACTGGGCGCTCCCATTCGCCGACGGCTCCATCGACGCGATCGATGTCGTCGATGTGCTTGAGCATGTCCGCGACGATCTTTCCTTTTATGCCGAGCTCGATCGCGTGCTGCGCGTTGGGGGAATCCTGACGATGCGCCTGCCAAACGGAGGTCCACTGGCGGGTTTCGACAGTCTCAACCTTTACCGATACTTTACCGATCTGACCCAAAAAGGCTTGCGAGTTCCGGAGTTGGACGAGATCGGATTTCGGCGGCATTTGCCGCTTGCGGAAGTGGCTGATGCGCTTGGACCTGGTTTCGATATTGTTCGTTCGACCACGAGCGGCGTCGCGATCAGCGAGGTGATCAGATTTGGACTTCTGGTTGGATTGACGACGTTCGCCAACAGCCCTCGCCAGTATTACCGCTTCAGGCCACTGGTGCGCGCGGCAGCAAAGCTCGATGAGTCGATCAAGCCTGGCGACTACGGATTCTGGCTGGACGTTGTCGCGATCAGAACCGGGCGCGAATCCGAAAACAGCGACGCATCCAGCTCGACTGAACCGGATGAGTCGCCTTTGCCCAATGACGTTAACCGAGGATTGAGCTGACGCCCTCGGGCATCGTCACATCGATATCAACTGGTTTCACGATCCGGTCGACGATCGCCGCGCTGTTCGAGACGCCGAGATGCCGCATGATCATGCTGTAGGTGGTCTCCAGCTCGCTCATCAATGCTGCGCGTGTCTCAGCAGGGAGATTCCAGAGTTCCTGCTTGAACGGCCCGAACACGCGCTTGCGAGTCTTGTAATAGAACTGGGCGTCTGTTTCGCCCTCTTTGCGCTCCTCGGCCCGGTTGTCCGCTAGATACGCGTACATCCGGTCAAGCAGCTCGGACGGGAAATGCTCGCTGTCGAGCAGCACGCTCTGGAAGGCAGTCGCCAGATGGACCTCGATCGCGTTGGCCTCGGCGAATCGACCGAATGCAGCCTCGGGCAGCGTCGATGCTCCATGCTGAACGGCGCCGCCGAGCCCAAACTGCTCGCGAGCGGCTTTCGAAAGCTCACCAAGTGTCTCGAAATCGACCGCGACCTGCTTGATCGTGCCATCCGGCAATACGATGCCGCCGTGACTGGTGCCGGTCTGGACGCTGATCTTGCTGATGCCAGGGAGCGAGCGCCCGGCCTTTTTGCTTTCGGCTTCCATCGCTGGAATGTACCCGGTCATGAATGCCGTGAGATCAGCGACGGTCGAGTTGCTTTTGCCAACCTCACCGATCTCGCCACCGACTGAAACGGTGACTCCCGCCGGTTCAACCGACCGGATCAGGGCTGTCAGCTCGGCGGTGTGGCGATAGTTCTTTTCCTGCTGTTTGACGAGGTCTGGTTCATCGATATCGACGAGCGTTGATGCGTCGATATCGATGTTGTAGAACCCGGCGGCGATCGCTTCTTTGGTCAAATCGCGAACGATGCCGATTTCCTTGTCCGGATCGGCATTGTAGGCCTTGCTGATCGCCTGGAAGTGATCGCCCTGGATGAAGACCGGGCCCTGCCAGCCAGCTTTGATCGCGCCGGCGAGCACGCTGGTGGCGTACTCTCCCGGTCGTTGCCAGGTGTAGGACATTTCAGACCGGGCGATTTCGAACAGAACGATCTTATTGTCATTCGCGCGGGCTGCCCGCAAGATCGCCTGGACATTGTCGTAGGCGAGCGCGCGCACGTTGATGGCGGGGGCGGTGGCATGCGTATATTCGCCGCGTCCTCCCGCCAGATAGAGCTCGTGGATCGAGGCCGGGAATGCGCCAAGCTTCGGCGCGATCACCCGCACCAGCCAACGGGCGGCATCGCGGAACGCACCTTCGCCAAAGACCCCGGTGTAAACCAGGTCGTCGATGACCGTCGCACGAATCCGGTCGGCATCGAGAATCTCGACCGATCCATTAGCGACGGAAATCGCGCCCGAGATCGCGGATTTAAGGGATGCGGCATCGGCGAGCGGCACCCGCTGGGTTGTGGTCATGAGCAATGGACCTCCTCTGATGGTCGATTAGCCGCGAAAGCGACCCGTGCAACCGTACGCATTGGATCATACCGAATGTGACGCCGCGACCGTGTAGGAAATGTGAGAAGCGAACAGGACCCCCCTGAATTTCTCAGGAGGGTCCTGCTGTTTCATCGATCGCTCTGGAGAACCGCGGGTTATTTCAGCGTCAGCATGCCGACCATGCCTGCTGGCGCGTGTCCTGGAACGGTGCATTCATATTGATAGGTTCCAGCCGGGGCGTTCACGGTGACCGTGACGGTCTGACCTGGCTGGATCATCTCCGTCAGGATGTTGAGATCGGGGATAGCGAAGTCGTGCACTGCCGCGCCCTTGTTCGTGATGGAGATGGTGATGTCCGTGTTCGCCGCGCCATCAAGCGTCTTGGGGTCGAAAAAGATGTCGTTGGCGGACACTTCAAGCGTGTTCGACGCGGCTGCTGGTGAGGCAGCAGGCGACGCCGCCGGACTCGCCGCTGGCGAGGCGACGATGACTGGGGTTGATTCGGTGACTGCTGCTGCTGGAGTCGATTCAGTCGTCGCAGCGGGCGTCGCTTCAGTGGCTGCAACAGGCGTTGACTCTGTCACTGCTGTCGGGGTCGACTCGGTGGTTACTGCTGCAGGTGTAGATTCAGTAGCCGCCGCTGGTGTTGACTCAGTTGCGGGAGCCGCTCCCCCGCCGGCAGCGAGCGTCAGTGTTCCAACCATGCCTGCGGCGGCATGTCCGGGAACGGTGCATTCGTATTGGTAATCACCGGCAGGCGCATTCACGGTTACGGTTGCGCTCTGTCCCGGCGCAAGCATCTCCGTCAGGACATTGAGATCAGGAATCGCGAAGTCGTGGGTGGCCTGGCCTTTGTTCGTCACGGTGATCGTGAAGTCCTGGTCGGCCGGGCCGGTCAGCGTCTTGGTGCTCCAGGCAATGTCGACGGCATCGATCGTGAGATTGGTTTCACCGCCACTGGCTGCCGCGGCAGTCTCGGTTGAAGCGGTCGCTTCGGAAGCAGGAGTCGACTCGGTTGAGGCGGCAGCCTCGCCACCACTGGCGGCTCCGCCACCGGCAACAAGCGTCAGGGTGCCAACCATGCCGGCTTCCGCGTGACCCGGAACCGTGCATTTGTACTGGTAGTCTCCCGCTGGGGCGTTGACGGTCACCGTCGCGCTCTGTCCTGGGGCAAGCATCTCTGTCAGGACATTGAGATCAGGGATGGCGAAGTCATGCGTGGCCTGACCCTTATTCGTGACCGTGATGGTGAACTCTTGATCGGCCGGACCGGTGAGCGTCTTCTCTTCCCAGGCGATGTCGATTGCGTTAATGTCGAGGTTCGTTTCCCCGCCGGTGGCTGCGCCAGTGTTCGCTCCGCCAGCTGCAGGGGAGGCCTCGGTCGAACCTGGAAGCGCGGTTCCAGCTGCGAGTGTCAAAGTGCCGGTCATGCCCGCTTCGGCGTGGCCGGGGACGGTGCAGAGATAGCCGTAGTCGCCGGCGGGCGCGTTGACGGTGACCGTCGCGCTCTCACCCGGGGCCAGCATCTTGGTTTCGATCTTGAGATCGGGGATGGCGAAGTTATGCGTCGCCTGACCCTTATTGGTGACGGTGATGGTGAATTCCTGATCGGCGGGACCGGCAAGCGTTTTGGTGCTCCAGGCGATATCGACGGCGTCGATAGTCAAACCCGAGCCTGACGCGCCAGTTTCACCTGAAGAGGCGGTCGTGCCTTCCGGCGCTGCCACCGTGGCGGCGGTCGTCTCGGGAATCTCGACTGCTTCGCGCGTGACAGTTGGCTCAACCTTTTCGGACGGTTGACCACAAGCGACCAAAAGCGTGGCGCTGAAAACTCCGATGAGTGCGAACGAGATCACCTTCTTAACCATCGAACGACGTCCTCCAACCTCGTTTTCCCACGGAGCGGCAGGTGCTTGCGCGGGAAAAAGCACAATCGCACGCGCGATCTGCCATACCACCAGCGATTGTACCCCGCTTGACTCCATTGAGTCGGCAGGATTTTCCGCATTATGTGCGAATGAATTCCTGAATGCCTCCTCGATGTTGCACTATTGGTGGAATAGGTATTTTGGGGAGTGAATCGAGCGTGATTGCATGGCGGAGGCAGGAATGAGGACGGCGCACGGCGAATCCTGGGGCGAACTTGCAGTACGGGAAGATGTGATTGAAGCGAATGGTCAGCGCATCGCCATCACGCGGTTTGGGCAGGGCCCGGCGCTGGTGTTGCTGCACGGGATAGGTTCTCGCGGAACGTCCTGGCTGCCTATCGCCGAGCGTCTCGCGCGGAGCTATGACGTGATCGCGATCGACCAGCGTGGTCATGGCGGGTCATCGCATCCGGAGCAGGGATACCTCATTCCGGACTATGCAGCCGATCTCGCGGGTGTGCTCGATCAGCTTGGTCTGGAGACGCCGCTCATCATGGGGCACTCATTGGGCGGCATGGTGACGCTTGAATGGGCGCGGCGTCATCCAGGCAGGGCTGCGGCGCTGGTAATCGAGGATTCGCCGATGCGGCGGGGAGGTCCGGGCGTGGAAGAGCTGTTTGACGGCTGGATCGCGCTCTCGAGCATGACGTTCGACGAAGCCCGCTCGCACTACGCCAGCGAATATCCGGATTGGACCGGGGACGACCTTGATCGTCGAGCCCAGGCGATCGTCTCTGTTGCTCCAGGAGTTTTCCGTGAGATGAAGAGCGATATGGTCCCTCAGGGTGGAGCGAGCGTCATCGCAACCTATGCTGGAATTGAGTCTCCCACGTTGCTGGTCTATGGGGAAATCGAGTCAGGCGGAACGGTGCCAGAATTCGATGCCCAGACCTTTTCCCAAACGCTCCCGAATGTCGAGATTGCCCAGATTCCGGACGGAAATCATTCCCTGCACCGGGACACCAGTGATGCATTTCTGGCGATCGCCGAACCATTCCTTGCTCGTTATGCCGCCAAGGCGACCTGGTTGGAAGGCGCGGCACGCGACTGAAGCGATGGACTACGGCTGCAACAGCTGCTCGATCGTGACAAAGGTGAAGCCTGCTGATTGCAGGTCCTCGATCATCTGGGGAAGGGCATTGGCGTCCTGCGAATCCCCGCCGACGTGCATCAGGATGATGTCACCCGGCGACGCATCAACAACGCAGCGCTCGATGATCTGATCGACAGTGTTGCCGTCCCAGCCGAGCGTATCGCACGACCACATGACGGTCGTCGTGTATCCCTCTGCCGCCACGTCCGCCAGCACCGAGGCGTCGAGATCGCCGTAGGGTGGACGCCAGTAGGGGCGGGTGTCATAGCCATCGGCGTCCTTACTGATTTCGTCATTGGTGGAAGTCAGCTCATCGGCGCGAGCGGAGGAATCGGTGATACCCGTTCCTTCGCCGGTCGATGCTCCGGTGAATGATTCGTGCGACCAGGTGTGATTGAAGACCTGATGTCCTTCTTCCACCATCCGGCGAACGAGATCAGGGTTTTCCGACGCCCAATGACCGGTAATGCCGAAACTGGCGACGATGCCGTATTCCTTCAAGGTATCGAGAATCTGCTCGGCGAAGCCCCGATCGGCGCCGGCGTCAAAGGTGAACGCGATTTCCTGGCGTCCACTCGTGCCTGCTTCGTAGACATCGCTTACGGACGGATCGGCTGGAACCGGAGCATCCGGGCGAGATGTCGGGTCGATGCTTGCCGCTGATGTTGGCTCGGGCGCGGACGTAGGCTCGGCGGTGGGATCGATCGCCTGCGCGACTTCAGTGGCGGGAGGAGCAGTCGCAATCATCGTGGCGGCGACCGTTGGCGAGATTTCAGGTGGAATGATGGCTCCGGAGTTCTGGACCGTTGGAGCGGAAATCGCGCCGGTGCTGGCTGGAGTGGGGGTGGTGTCGCGATGCACTGAGGGAGCGCCGGTGCCGCAGGCTGCGAGCGTCAATGCGATGAGCATGACCGCGGCCAGACTCCAGATGCGAGTTGTGCGAGGAAAGTGAGCCACGAAGCCCCCTGCAGTGCGCGCCACCGGCCTGCGGGAATGGCGGTGCTTTTCGTTGATGGGCGGGTGCGTCGTCGCGCTGGTTATTGCGTCAGCGCGACGACGAATGAGGAGATAGACAATCCAAGCGTCCGGCTACCACATCCCGAGTTCGTCTTTGGCGTCGTCGCTCATCGACGCCGGCGACCAGGGTGGACTCCAGACGAGCTTGACATCAACTTCGCCAACGCCGTCGAAGCCTTTCAGCGCGCCCTGGACTTCCTGGACGATCACCGGTCCAAGCGGGCAGCCGAGCGAGGTGAGCGTCATCGTGACCAGCACGTCGCCGTTGTCGGCGACATCGCAGTCATAGACAAGACCGAGATCAACAATATTGATGCCGATTTCGGGATCGTAAACCGACTTAAGTCCTTCGCGGACATCTTCGCGGGTGAAAGCAACCGACATGTGGGGTTCTCCGTTCATGGTTGATCGCGCGTGGTCGCACGTCGTGATTGAGTGTAGTTTACCCCGGCTCATCCTCGGAATCGCTGAACCAGCGCTCAATGGTGGCAACCGATACCTCCACAAGCCGCGCGGCGTCGAAACAGTAGCCTGCGCCATATCCCACGGGGCCAGTCACTCCAGCTCCGGCTGCCAGCGCCTGCGCCGCAAGATATTCGACATAGGGTTCAGTGATCTTCTGGTCGTAGGGCAGCGCGCCGATCGAGGTGTCGATGTCGTGAAATTCCTGCCAGATACGGTTCCCGCTTTCGTCATGAATGGGATATTCGTAACGGACTCGCGCCTTGCCCGGGACGTTGGCGATCGATTCGGCGTGGTGGATGAGCGTCGTCGTATCGAGCGGAGCGCCGATCAACAACACCTGGCCATGCATCGAAACGAGCCGGGCATATGGGGTGTTGAGGCCAAATGAATCGTCAGCAGGGTGGGGATGGGCAATCTCTCCGGCGCGTCTGCCGATCGCCACGATTCCGGACTCCGGATGTCCACTGTGAACCGCGCCCGGCCAGACCCGGAGCGCCTCCGGCACGCGGCCATGATCGTTGCGAGCGTGAGCGACGAGCGGATCGTAGGCGGGATGCTCGGCACGGACTGCGGACAATGCGGCGGGAGGCAGATCTTCGAGCGGCTGCGGCGGCTCATCTTCCCAACCGATATAGGCGAGCAACGTGCCTTCGGGGCCGATCACATCGAACAGTGCCCGGATTACCGATTCTGCGCCGCCGATGACCCAGCCAATGGCCGACATGCTGGTGTGAACCATGACGATGCCGCCGGGTTGCACGCCAAGCGCGCGCAGATCGCGGGCGATCGCGGAACGCGTAACTGGCTTGTCGTACGAAAGGTCGGTCATAAGAAGAGCAACATCGATCCAGCGATAAACGGCACGATCGCAATCGTGCTTCTCAGGATGCCGGGACTGAGTCGGCGTGTCAATCGTGCCCCGAAGAACGAGCCGATCGAGAGACCAATGACGGAGCCAATCAGGTGATGAACCGAAACGTCGCCCGTTCTGGCCAGCGCAGTTGCCCCGCTGGCGCTGATGAAAACGAGCGCAAGCATGGTGGTGCCGACGGTAATGCGCAACGGCAGCTTCAACGCGGTGAGCATCCCCAGCTGGATGTAAGGCGTCATGCCGACGCCGAAGAAGGCGGCCGCCACACCGCCGGTGACGCCGATGCCCATTGATGCGGCGATCTCGCGCGGCTCGCGTCCAACAGCTCCGACATCCTGGGCGACATCGAGGAGCGCGATCCGCGAACGCAGCCAGACGAGCAAGGCAAGCAGCCAGAGCGCCAGCCCGGCCACGATCTGGAGCGTGCGCTCCGGGACGTTGGTGCTGAGATGAGCTCCGAAGAAGGCTCCGATCATGCCCGAGAGACCGACAATGATCGCGACTCTGGGCGCGATGTTCCCTTCCCGGTAGTGCGAGATCGCTCCGGAGATGGTGAGAAAGAACATCGCCGCCAATGCGGTGCCGATGGCCTGATGAATCTCCAGACCGAACACGGTCGTCAGAAGTGCCACGAGCACACCCGCGCCGCCGGCGCCGATGAAGCCGAGAATGACGCCGACGCCGAGGGTCGTAAGCGCAAGTACGAGAATGAGTCCCACGGCGTCCTTTTCGTCAGGTGATTAGGTGCGATCTCGCCAGGATGCGTCGACCGGTCCACTGACCGAATTGCTTTTGCGCGTGCCTTTCCAGAACGAAATGGCGAAGGCGACGATCACGACGGCGATCGCGAACATGATCACGCGGAAGACCATGCCGATCAGACCGTGCATCGACCAGCCCAGAAAGACACCGACGAAGAGACCGGCGAGAAAGGTGTAGGCGAGTGGGCGGAACCCACCGCCGAATGGAGATCCAGTTGGTTGCTGCATTGCGTATTCCTCCGCGCGACAGTGCGCGCGCAAGAATGTTGACATGTGGACGCCGTATCCACAAGCGCGAATGCTGCACGACGCTATTTATAGGTTGCCTCGTCCCAGGGATTCATGATTTCTACGTCGATACCGCGAAAGTCTCTGACGTTGCGCGTGACGATAACAAGATCGTTGGCGATCGCGGTGGCCGCTATGAGCGTATCGACAACTGGGCGGCTCGCTATCGGCAGATATTTCTCCCCAGATTCGGGATATCGCTTGCTCGATGGGAAGGACTCGGTCTCCAAAACTGAGTTCAAAATCATTGATCCAGGTCAAAAATTCGAGCGCTCGGCCAGGGTTCTTCCGTCGGAGCATTTCCGCGCCTTTACAAAGTTCACCAATCGTAAGAGCGCTGATATGGAGATGTCGTTCGTCAACGGTTTGAAAGAACCAGGAGACTCCCGTGTCGGCATCTGCACGTCGAGATTCCGAAACAACGTTTGTGTCGAGGAGATAACGCGTGAATTTGCTCATTTCTCCAGGTCGCTCAAGTCAATCTCGCGACCAAAGTCGGGCTCACGCTCAATTTCCAAATCGTCGAATTTCGGCCCACCGAGAAGAAGTTCCTTGAGACTCTTTTTCCGGGGCTCCATATTTTCGTAATCTTCGATTGAAAGGACAACGACACGCTCTTCGCCATGACGGGTCACGATTTGTGGGCCCTCATGCTCAGCCTTGTCCATGAGTTCGCTGAATTTAGCCTTTGCTTCTTGAACCTGCCATTTCGCCATCGAAACACCTCCGAAACAATCTGACTAGATTGTATAGAGTTCTGACTATAACGCAAGGTCTTTCCGTGGCCGCAGATGCGGATTCTCGGTAGACTCAGTTCTTGCAGACCAGGTCTGGAAAACATCTGTTCTATAGCGCATGATATTGCCATGATGATTGCGGGCGAGATGATTGAAGCAGCGAACCAGGAACAAGCGATGCCGGGGCGGTCGGAGATCGATGCAGCGGGCCGCGCCATCGGCAGGATGCCGCAGCGGACGCTGCTGCGCTGGGCGGGCGTTTTGCGCGCTGAAGGTGACCTGGCATCTGCCCGTATCCTGATTGACGCCTCGCGAACGGCGTACGGCGAGAGTGTCGGCTGGCTGGAAGAGGCCGCCCGGCTTGCCTACTCCGAGGGCGATTTTCCTGAAGCGGAGCGGCTCCTGACGACGCGACGTTCAATGCATCCATCGGCTTCTGCCGATGTTGCGCTTGGACGTTTTTTGCTCGACCGCAAGCGAATTGACGATGCAGAAAAGATCGCTGCGCCCATGCTCGCTTCCTATCCCGATCATGTCACCGTGTCGATGCTGGGGGCCGATCTCGCCCGGGCGCAGGGGCAGCGCGAGATTGCACGGGGGTATTACCTTGCCGTCGTCGATGCGCGCGGCGAGCATCCCTCCGGACTGTTGATGATGGCTGAGCTTTCGCTTGAGGATCAGGACCGCGAGGTTGCGGCAGCATTTTTGAAACGCGCCGTCGCTGCCTATCGCAGTGGCGAGTACCCGCTGAATGCGGGAATGGCGCTACGTGTGGCATCGGCAGCGGAAACCCTTGGCGATGGCCCGGTCGCCCGGGATTTTACCGAGCGCGCCGCAGTCGCCCAGCGGGAATCTCGCGAAAAGACCGTTGCCGAACTCTGGACGGCATTGCACGAGGCCGGCGTCGATGCAGGCGCGCCCGAACCCCCGGATGACGACTACGACGAACCTGAGCCATTCGAGAGCGGGCTGGTGGAAACGGACCATCGCGATCCGAGTGAGCGAGCGGAAACCGCACTGCGTGAACTGTTTGGTCATGACGAATTTCGTGAGGGGCAGATCGATGTCATCGAGCGGATGCTTGATGGCGTCGATACCCTGGCGATCATTCCGACCGGCGGCGGCAAATCACTGACCTATCAACTGCCGGCGATGTTGCTGCCGGGAGTGACGCTCGTCGTTTCGCCGCTGATTGCGTTGATGAAGGATCAGGTGGAAAGCGCCCCGCCCGCTGTGCGTGAAGCAGTGACGCTGATCAACAGTGATATCGATGCCGATGAGCGCTACCGGCGACTCGACCGGGTGCGATCGGGACAGATCAAGTTGCTCTACGTCGCGCCCGAGCGTCTCCTTGATCCGACGCTGCGGGCGGCGCTGAGCGCGGCGGGATTGGCGAGGGTCGTCATCGACGAGGCGCACTGCATCAGTCTCTGGGGACACGATTTTCGCCCGGACTATTTGATGATTCCGACGGCGCTGCGCGATCTCGGTGGGCCTCCAGTATTGGCGGTGACGGCGACGGCGACGCCGGAGATGGCCGAGCAGATCGGGGTGGCGCTCAACCGTTCGCTCGAACTCGTGCGCACCAGTGTGTTCCGCGAAAATCTTTTCTACGAAGTGGTCAATGTCGGCAACCGGGAAGAGCGGATCGAAAAGCTGATCGAGATATGCCAGCAAGAGCATGGCACCGGCATCATCTACGTTTCATCGCGCAAAGATACTGAAGCACACGCCCAGACGTTGAGAAACCGGGGTATCCAGGCGCAGTCGTATCACGCGGGAATGCCGCGCGAGCAGCGGGCGAGTGTGCAGGAACGCTTCATGAAGGGCGAGTTGCGGATCATCGTCGCAACGGTTGCCTTTGGCATGGGCGTCGATAAATCGAACGTGCGCTTCATTGTCCATATGATGCCGCCCGGCACCATCGAATCGTATGCCCAGGAATCGGGACGCGCGGGGAGAGATGGTAGCCGCGCCCGCTGCATCCTGCTTACCGCCGGCAGCGACCGCACCACCTTGAGAAACCGGGCGCGGCGCGATCTGGTGTCGATCGACCTGTTGCGCCAGGCCTATCTCGAAGTGCGGCGGGCGAACCGGGCGGGATGGTCAGCCGTCGATTTCGACGCGCTGCGCCGCGTGCTCAATCCCGATCCCGAAGCGCGAGATGAATCTGACCCGAAGACGGCGCTCGGCTATCTGCAACAGGCGAAGCTGATTGCCCGCACGCCGGATGCGCCAGTGCGCTACCGGCTGGTCAAACGTCGCACAGCAGGTGTTCCGTACGAAGAAGGGGATGATGCCGAGCGCCAGTGGCTGGCGCTGATGCCGCTGCTGGGAGATCGCTGGCAGGCGGGAGAATCGGTTGAGCTTGACACCGTGACGGCCTGCTCCACATTGCAGATCGAGCCGGCGGAGCTGGATGCATTGTTGGGTGACCGGTATGACGTCAGTTTGAACCGTGACCGGCGCACGACCTGGTTCCGGATATTGCCGGCGGCGGCTGATTCGACGCAGACCCTTGAGCGATTGCTGGCGCGGGCCAAGCGACAGGCCGATGAGCGGATCGACCAGATCATGACCTATATCGAAGGACATCAATGCCGGCATGTGTTGTTGGCGGCGGCGCTTGGCGAGCGGATCCGCCCGTGCGGCGACGCCTGCGATGTCTGCGATCCCTCCCATGCGCGGGTCAAGCAGACCAGCGCGCCGAAAGCGACACGCGCCAAACGAATAGCAACTGCCGAAGACGCGCTCATCGTGCTCAAAACGATTCCAGACCTGCCATTCGCGCTCGGAAAGCCGGGCATGACGAAGCTTCTCACTGGCTCGCCGGAGAGCAGCATCCGGGCGGACCGGTCGAAATCATTCGGGGCGCTACAAGATCTCGGCGCGTCCAGGATTGGACGTCTCATCGATCAGCTGGTCGAAGCCGAGTTGCTCGAATTCTGGATGAACGGGGAATACAAGATGCTGGCGTTGACCGGCCGGGGCGCCGGGGCGACGCGCAAGGATCTCGAGCTTCTGCCCGCGTTCGCCGTTTCAGCGATCACCTCTGACGACGGGGAGATTCTGAATCCGGACGAGTCGGGGCTTTACGACCGGCTCGTAGCCTGGCGGTCAGCCGAGGCGCAGGAGCAAAGAGTTCCGGCATATGTTGTTGCCCACAACACCATGCTAAGAGCGATGGCCCGGTCGAAACCGGCGTCGCTCGCGCAACTAGGCGGCATCCCCGGGTTCGGCAAGCAGCGAACGGACAAATATGGCGAAGCGATACTGGCGATCATCCGCAACGATGGCTGATCAGGTGCTGTCGCGGGTTCGATAGGCGCGCAGGAAAAAGCGCGCGGCGTTGGCGGCAATCGTGTGACGAAATTGCTCGTCCAACGGCTTGGTGCCATACGCTGATTGCTTTTCACCTTCAAACATAATGAGCGCGATGAACTGGCGGCTGGCCAGGGTCGGATCTTCGATGTCGAGCGCGCCGACCGCCGAGAGGTGAGTCAGGCGATCGGCCAGTTCCCGTTTGATCATCATCGGCGTCCCCTCCATGCAGGCAGGGCCAAGCTCGGGATGGTGATCGACCTCTGAGACAATGACGCGCCGCAAAGCGGCGGAATTGGAATCGAGGAGCACATCGAGCAGGCGCTCGCCAACGATGACAAGGTCCGTGTCGATGCGGCTGGGGTCAGTGAGAAGGTTCGGATCGGACGGTCTGATCTCGTTGGCGAGCGCTCGCGCGCGCTCGACGATGGTGACGAAGAGCTCCCTCTTGTCACGAAAATGGTTGTAGATCGTCCTTTTAGAGACACCTGCTTCGGCAGCGATGGTGTCGACGCTGGCGCGCTCATAGCCTTCACGCAGAAAGACGGTGGTCGCCGCGTCAAGAATTGCATGCTGCTTGGCCGATATGGCTGGACAAGCTTCATCGGCGGTTTCAATTGTCGACTGCAGCGAGGTAATCCCGAGCGGCTGCATGAGAGCTCCTTTCACCGGTTAGGGCCTTTACAGGATACATCGAACGGTGTATTCTGCACGCGTGGAAACTACACGGTGTAGTGTAGTTGGAATGGGAGAACTTTTCATGGCAGAAGCAGTTGCTTCGCGCACGGACGCCAGAACCGAACTTCATGAGTCTGAACTCGATCCGAAGCGCTGGCTTGTTCTGATCATCATCGGCCTGGTCCAGTTGATGCTCGTCCTCGATATCACGATTGTGAACATTGCGCTGCCGACCGCTCAGGTCGATCTGGGGATGTCCGACGCCAACCGGCAGTGGGTCATCACCGCGTACACACTGGCTTTTGCCGGTCTGCTTTTGCTCGGTGGCCGCGTCTCGGACTACTTTGGCCGCAAACGAGCGCTCTTGATTGGTTTGACCGGCTTTGCATTCGCATCGGCCGTTGGCGGAGCCGCCACCAGCGACACGATGCTGATCGCCTCGCGGGCCGTTCAAGGCGCGTTTGGCGCGTTGCTGGCTCCGACCGCGCTGGCACTTCTCGCGATCACTTACATCACCCCGCGCGACCGCAGCAAGGCGTTCGCGGTCTACGGCGCGATCGGCGGCGGTGGTTCCGCGCTTGGTTTGATTCTCGGTGGACTGCTGACGGAGTATGTCAGCTGGCGCTGGTGTCTCTATGTGAATGTCCCGATTGCCATTGCGGCCGGCATTTCGGCGGCGTTCATCATCAAGAACGATGCGCGCAATCCAGATACCAAATTCGACTTCCTCGGCGCGGCGCTTGCCACCTCGGGTCTGACCTCATTGGTGTATGGCTTTTCCAAAGCAGAAACTAGCGGCTGGGGCGCGAACAGCACGCTGACCTGCTTTGCGCTCGCGGCGATCTTGCTGTCAACCTTTGTCTTTTCCCAGACGAAGGTGAAGTACCCGCTGTTGCCGATGCGAATCGTGCTCGACCGCAACCGGGGTGGGGCCTACATCTCGGTGCTGGTCAACGGCATTGCTCTCTTCGGCTCGTTTTTCTTCCTGACCTACTACCTGCAGGCGATTCTCAACTATTCACCTGTCAAGACCGGATTGGCGTTTCTGCCGATGACGGTCTGCGTGATCATCAACGCCAATGTCGCCAGCCGGTTACTGCCGATCGTGCGGCCGCGCATCTTGATTGGCACCGGGTTGACGCTGATGATGATCGGTCTGCTCTGGCTGACGCAATTGACGGCCGATAGCAGCTACCTGACGCATATCGTGCCGTCGCTTATCCTGCTCGGACTTGGGCTCGGTTGGATTTTCGTGCCGGCGATCAACACCGGCACGCTCAATATCGGCCGAAACGATGCCGGTGTCGCCGGGGCGATGGTGAACACCTCTCAGCAGGTGGGCGCGTCGATTGGCACATCGCTTCTGAGCACGATCGCGGCGTCCGCGACGGTCTCGTACATTGCGTCACATGCCGCGTCGCCGGCTGCGCAGGTTGACGGAATCGTGCATGGCTACGCCGTTGCGATGGCCTGGGCCGCAGGCATTCTTGCGGTTGGAGCCGTGATCGTCTTCGCCATGATCAAGGCCGGTCCACTCGGCAGCAAAACGGAAAGTTCGGGATCCAAAGTTGAAAGCACCGAAAACGATGGCATCGAAGCCGCGATTCCCGCGGTGCACATGGGATAACGTTGAACCATTGCTAGAATGAGCGCAGACGTGGGCGAGGATCGTTCCTCGCCCACGTTTGTGGGGGCGGATGGGGCCCGGTGGCCCCCCCGGTCTTCAAAACCGCGTGGGCGTCGGTGGTGCCGGCGCCGGTGGGTTCGACTCCCACGCGCTCTCGCCGACGAGTCCTGAGTTGAGAGTTATCAGTTGTGAGGACGAATGGTAATCGGGTCGTGACTGCCGGGAGCTGAAGCACCCGGTGGCTCGTTCGGCAATATCGAGGGAGAGGGCTCCCAAGCGGCGCAAGCGATCCAGCCGAGAAATGCGGCCCTTTGCGTTGGATGGAGACTCCCTCGCGAACTAACCGAAGGAGCCACCGGCTGACAGGCGAAAGTACCCTAAAGCGCACTGAGCTGGATGAGCAAAAAAGCCAATACATCGAGACTATTATTCCCCGTCCAGTTCAGCCCTGGAAGGGCTGCGGCGTGTTAGCACGGGGTTTCAACCCCGGGAAATGGCTTCGGGAGCAACGATCTCGAAGTTTCGAAAATCTCCCGAAGCTGTTCCAATCAGCATCCGATGATCGCCAATCAATGTCGCGGATGTGATCGAATCGTGATTTGGAGCAATCTTCTCCCATGATTCGCCAAGGTCTTTTGAGCGAAGGATGGCTTCATTGGTCGTGATGGCGATGAAGGCCGAACCGGCTGTGATTGTTTGAATGGACTCCAGAGAGATGCTGATGTTCGTCCACGTTTGGCCGAGGTCGGTTGAGCGATAGAGTGACGACTCGTCTGTGATTGCGAAATATGTTGAGTTCGTTGCGCTGACCAGACCAATGATCTCGGCGAATCCGCAGTCGAGATCAATCGCTTGCCATGATTTGCCGCTATTGACGCTGCGAAAGAGTCCGCTTGATGTTCCCGCCAGGATCGTGCGGTCGCGCGCGAAGTCAGGTGAGATGGCGAGCGAAAGGACGTTGTGGTCGAGTAAGCCGAAGTTCCACGCCTGCCAGGTCTATGCCCCCGTCTTCGGAGACGAAGAACGCCGTCGTCGGTGGTGCTTGCGAAGATGATGCGGTCATGCGCGAAATCGGGAGAGATGGCGAACGCGGAGATGATCTGGATCGGGAGGGGCAGGGCAATGAAATCCCAATGCTCGCCGTGATCGCTCGATCGGCCGATGCCGCCGGGAATCGCGGCAAAGAGGGTTCCATCCGCGTTGAAGCGTGAAGACAGGGCGACAGCGGTGACCGGAACGCCCCGGCGTCGGGTAAGTGACGCGAACGCCGATTCCCAGGTGTGGCCGAAGTCGCTCGATTTCAACACCCCGGTATGGGTCGCGGCGAAGCAGATTCCGTCCGGAGAGGCTGTCAGTCCGACAATCGCGTTTTCAATTGGATCTACGTCCTTCAATTCCACGATCGCGATCCTATTCCGGACTGACCGATATCTCAGACTTGCGAGTGTGGACGATGACGTCGATCGTCAGTGCCAAGGCGGCGCTGGCGATCGTCGACTGGACGACGCGTTTCAGCGTCTGGGCCGAGTCGACGATTCCCGCCTGAGGCATGTCGACGATCGAACCTGAGAGAACGTCGAAACCGAAAGGAGCTCCGGCCCGCCTGATATCGGCCAGAATCGACGTGGCTTCGAACCCCGCGTTTTCGCAGATCGCCCGGGTGGGAGCCTCGATGGCATCATGAACGATCCGCAACGCGGTTCGTTCGAGTGGATCGCAACTGTTCTCGAGTTGTTCGGACATCGCGGATTGGCAGGCGATGAGCGCCGCGCCGCCGCCTGGTACGACTCCATCCCGCGCCGCGTTGCGTATGACCCGGGCGACGCGCTGCGCGACTTCTTGACGATGCTTGATTTCCGATTCGGTGACGCCGCCAAGCCAGAGGGTTGCTGAACCTCCTTGGAATTTTCCAAGCCGGGCGAGAAATCGATTCTTGTCTTCCTCTTTTTCGGCTGAGCGATGGGCCTTTTCCAGCAGGGCGACCTGAGCCCGCAGCGCGCGCGGATCGCCCATCCCGTTGATGACGCCGAATTGCGTGCGGGTGGCCCAGGCGCGTCTGGCGCCGCCGAGATCACCCGCCGTGATGGTGGTCAGCTTGTCTCCCGCCGACTCAATTAATGGTCGCCCGCCGAGGATGAAGGAAAGATCTTCGAGCGCGTCGCGTTGGTCGAGTGGGCTGAATCCTGGTGTCTTGACGACGGTGACTGGAAAACCGAGCGCCGCCTGATTCGCGGTAATGAGCCCGAGCGCGCGATCCGAAATCGACTTCGCAATGATCAACAAACCGTTCGAGCCAACGCGCATCGTCAATTCAAGGAGCGGGATCACCTCGGCCGAATCGTCGATGGCGAGGTCGCTGATCACGATGGCGGCGTCATGAAGCTCGCTTCGCTGGTTGACTGGATCGGTGAAAAGCGAGATGGTCAGTGCGCCGGTATCCCAATACGCGCCTTCCACGAACTCAACCCACGATTCGCGGCGTCTACTTTCGCGGATTTCAAGTTGCCCATTTTCGCCAATGACGTCAAAGGCTTCGCCGAAATGCGATGCCATCTGCGCGTCATGGCAGGCTGAGGCCGCAATGCCGGTAAGCAGTTGCTCGCTTCTCTCGTTGATGGCTTGCGCTTCGAGTAGCGCAACGACGAGTTTGCCGGCGGTTTCGAGTTGACTGCGAAGCGGTTGAGCCGGAGTTCCGGCTGCGATCGCCCTGCGGCCACCGGCCAGTAGCGCTGAGAAGAGCACAGCGGCGGTTGCGGTTCCATCGCCGACCTCATCGTGCAGACGCCAGAGCAATCCCCGCAAGTACATCGCCCCGGGATCTTCGAGAGCTCCGGGAAGCGCGACGATGCGGCGGGCGATCGTCGCGCCGTCGTCCAGCAATTCGGGCGTGATCGAGGCAATGCCGCGATCGACGCCGACCAGGCGCGGAACCGGACCCAGGGTCGGGCGGATGGCGTTGGCGATCTGGTTGACGCCGCGATCGAATCCGCGATGGACCTCGGGCGCGAAGCGAACTCGTGGCCGAGACGGTCTCGTCATATGGAATTGTTCGTGTTGGACCAATCGATGATCACGCCGAGATAGTCGTTCGGCCGGTTGAGCAGACCATCGTACGCATCCGACGCCTGATCGGGTCGAATCCGGTGGGTGATGATCGGCTGCACCTTCAGCTTGCCAGAAGCCAGCCAATCAAGCGCGGTAACTGAGTTTTGATAATTCGAGCCGGCCGCCAGTGGGGTTGGCTGGCGCGGGATTTCCCATTCTGAACCGCTACGCAGCCGTAAGAATCGGAAGAAGAGGAGCCGGGTGATCTGACTCGATGGCACGCTGTTCGCTTCACCGCCCCAGGGAGCGCCGATCATGACGATCTCCCCACCGGGAGCGGCCATGTCGATGGTGCTGGCGAGCGCTTTGGCCGAGCCAGTCGCTTCGACGATGAGCTTGTGCTGTTGCGAGAACTCTTTCATCGCCTCAGCGCCGTGAACCGAGGTGATACCGCACGCCTGGGCGATCTCGCGGCGATGTGGGGAAAGATCGAACGCGTTGACCTGGTAGCCGCTTGCCTGAAACACCTGCGCAGCGAGATTCCCGACTAGACCAAGCCCGACAATGGCGATCTTCTCGCCGGGACGAGCGGGAGTTGTGATGAGGGTCGTCATCGACACGGTGGCGAGCCGGACGAACACGGCTTCTTCGTCTGACAGACCTTCAGGAACTGGCACGCAGAGCATAGAGCGGCTATCGACCCGGGAGATGGTGGCGTGGTTCCCCATCGTGTATACCCGATCGCCCGGCTTCACGCCTGTTTCACTGCCGGCTTCGAGCACCGTGCCGATGTTCGCGTAGCCAACGACCTCCATCGGGAACTCTTGAAGATTGTCGTCTTCCCACATGATCTTGCCTTGCAGCCGGGCCAGCTCGGTGCCGGGACTGATCAGCGTCGTATGGGTTCGCACGACAACGTCATGCGGTCCAAGCTCGCTGGAATCGAGGCTGAACCGCTCGATTTCAACTACCAATGGTGAGCGAAACATCACGCGTTCGCCGTTCAAACCGTACCTCCATCAGTTCTCGATCAATCGTTCCATTTGAGCATAGAACCGTGCTACTCACTCGAAACGTGCGCATCTCCGCGCACTGCGCATTGGAAATCGGCTCATTGTTCGCGAATTGCCAATTATGGATGAGATTATCAGACAACCCATAATCGTGTTCAAGAATGTGAATTTGAATATGACCTGTTGAACAAATAGCAGATGCTTGATAGGATCGGCAATACGTAAGGAACAAACCTGCAACGACGTCTGCCGATTGCCGAGACCTGCGTCACCTGCACTAACTATTTTCGACGCAGCGGCCGCGAGGAGGGAAAGACACCGAGGGCATCGACTGGAGAGCTGTTTGATCCGTCGTCGTCGATTCGTTCGGCGATCGATCGGACTCGACCGAAGGAGGAAATCATGGCAAGCGAACATCGGTTGAACCGGCGCAAACTGATCGCGGCCGGAAGCGGTGCAGCGGCAGCGGCCTTTTTGGCGGCTCAAGGTGTCACAAACGCCGCGCCTGGAAAGAAAGCCGGATTCGCCCAGGCTCCTGCCCAGGTGACAGACCAGGAAATTAGCCTCCTCATTCGCAACGACATTCAAAGTGCGTATGGCGCCGATGCCGCCGTCGAGCTCTGGCAAAGCCAGTATCCGGCCAAGGTCAAACTCGATGTGCCTCCGGCCGGCGCCGACGTTTCCCAGAAGATTCAGGCGGCCCAGGCCGCGGGCGATCTGGTCTGGGACGGTTTCTCGGTGATGGAGGTTCCCTGGAACACTCAGGAATGGGTCTCGCGCCAGCTGATCGTGCCGCTCGATGACTACATCGCTGCTTCGGCTGTGCCGGAAGCGGCCCAGGTCATCGCCGGCATTATCCCAAGCATTGCCGAATCCCTGAAGTACGAAGGCAAGCAGTATTCGGTGCCGGGCAACGTTGGCAGCGTGTCGCTTGCGTTCATGACCGAGCCGTTGCAAGCAGCCGGCGTCACAGAGCTGCCGGTGAGCTGGCAGGAAGTGCATGACGCAGCCGCTGCAATTGCTGATGCTTCCCCGGAATACACCCCATTCGACTCAGCGGCATCGCCGCTGTGTGATCTCTGGTCGATGATCTGGGGTGCAACGGACGCGCCGATCACCGCCGATGGTCTGGTCGATATCACGGGCGAGGCGTCGCTGGCGGCCATCGAATGGATGAAGCAAATGGTCAGCGAGGAGTTGATGCCGCCGACCCGGACCGCACAGGGCGCGGCAACCAATCAGAACTTCCAGGACTGGCAAAAGGGCGCGACCGCGATGATCACGTCCTATGACGTCGCCGCCACGATCAACCAGCAGACGTTCGGCATCGATGCCGCCGCCAACGGGCTCAACATGCGCCAGGACAAGGCGCAGGTCCGCGCCGGCACGCCGTTCTGGGTCAACTCCAGCGTCGTGCTGAACCAGGCGAAAAACCCGCAGGGGATGACCGACTTCCTCCTCTGGTGGTTCGGCCCGAACAACGAGGCGACGATGAAGCAGACCGTCGAGGTCGCGGCGAAGCCCTGCTACCAGTACACCTACGACAAATTCGTTGCCGGCAACGCGCCATATCAATGGCAGGCCGATGCAATCGAGATCGTGCGCAACTCTGTGCCTTTCCCGGCGAACACCACCAACGTCATCCAGCAAAAGGCCACTCAGCCTTGGCTGGAGAAGGCGATTTCTGGTGATGTCGATCCGGCGGAAGCGATGCAGAACGCGCTCAAAGAAATCAACGACGAAATCGCGAAGCAGAAGAGCGCCTGACCGCTAGACGTTTCAGTCGGGATTTGGGGTTCCGGGCAGAGTGCCCGGAATCCTGATTCCCGCGCGAGGGGGTAACGATGGTTGCGCCGGCTCGAAAACGGCGGGGAGCGGTGGGCGAACGGAACAACCCCTGGGCCTATCTCTTTATTGCTCCCGCGTTGGGACTCTATCTCATTTTCAATGTCTGGCCGATCATTCGCGGCTTCCTGATGGCGTTCACCGATTTTCGTTTTATCTACCCTGATACCCGGTGGGATTTCAACGGCCTCGACAACTTCCGGGAAATGATGCACGACGACGACTTCTGGAGCGCGGCCAAGATCAGTCTCAAATACACTGCGTATGTGTTGCCGACCACGGTGATCATCTCGTTTCTGCTGGCGGTGGTTATCAGCCGGGTTGTTTTCATGTCCGGTTTCTATCGCTGGATGATCTATCTCCCGGTGATTCTCCCGGTCGCTGTCACCTACTTGATGTTCGGAGAGATGTTCAGCAACAAGTTCGGTTTCATCAACACGGTGCTTCGCGAGCTCGGCGTGGACCGCCCCCCCAACTGGCTGAACGATCCGGAATACGTGCTGCGAGCGCTGGCGGCAAGCGATATCTGGCGCGGCGTCGGTTTTCCGACCCTCCTGTTCATTGTCGGCCTGTATGCAATCGGCACGGATCTCTACGAGGCGGCGGCGGTCGACGGCGCAAATGGCTGGCAACAGCTTCGATCGATCACCTTGCCGCTGATGAAGCCGGTATTCGGGCTCGTGCTGCTCCTCGGGCTTTCGAGTATTCCCATGGTGACTGATCCGATGCTGATCCTGACCGGCGGCGGTCCGCAGAATCAGTCGATGAGCCTCGGGCTTTACGCCTATCAAACCGCCTTTCAGATGGGTGATCTCAGGCTCGGCTATGCCGCATCGATGAATCTCGTGCTCGGGATGACGTGCGCCGTTGTCGCGCTGCTCGTCTTCCGGGCGCTGCGCAGTGACATGGAAAGCAGTCGGCCGACCCGCAAACAGCTCGCGGCGGAGAGTGAAGCATGAGCGCATCGACGATTGTTACGACCTCAAGCCAGGCGAAGCAGCGACGGCGCACTCCATTTCGGAATACGAATTGGGTAATGCACCTGATCATGATCGGGGCGCTGGTCGTCACGTTTGTGCCGATCGTTTGGCTGATTTCGACGTCGTTCAAGACTCGCATTGGCTTCGCCGAGCACCCCGCGAGCCTAATCCCGCGCGATCCGTCGCTGGTCAACTATCGCTATGCCCTGACTGCGGTCCACAATCTTCCGATCTATATGAAGAACAGCTTCATCCTGGCGATCGGCACAGCAGCGGTGCAGGTGTTCGTCGCCTCGTTGGCTGGTTACGCGTTTGCCCGGATGCGCTTTCGCGGGCGCGACATCATTCTGGTGGCGCTGATCATCTCGATCTTTGTGCCTCGCTCCGGTGGATTGATGGCGCTCTACGAGTTGATGGCGTTTCTCCATCTGCGCAACAACATCTTCGGACTGGTGCTTCTCTTCGCCGCAAATGTGCCGGTGCCGATTTTCATTATGCGCCAGGCGTTTCTCTCAGTGCCGAAGGAGATCGAAGAAGCGGCGATTCTCGATGGCGCCAGCTGGTTTCGCGTTTACCGGCAGATCGCGCTGCCGCTGGCGGCAGGCGGGATGGTAATTGTCGCGACCCTGGCATTCATCGCCGCCTGGAGCGATTACCTCGTCACCTTTACGATGATCGACCTCGATAGCCAGATGACGATCTCGGTCGGCATTCAGAAAGTGTTGGCAAGTTCCTATCAGACGGCGCTAGCGCCTGCGTTCCGGGGGCAGATGTCGGGGGAAACGGCTGATGCGGCGATGCTGCTGATCGCGACGGTTCCCGTCATTATCTTCTACGCGCTCTTGCAGCGCTGGTTCATGCGAGGATTGACCGAAGGAGCCGTAAAGTTTTAGCGGATGACATGCCATGCCGATCGCCATCCAGATTCGTGGAGCGCCAATCAATGGTTGAATCGGAACAGAAGAGTGGGGGCGACGGAGTGAAATCGGCGCAGCGCGCGCTGATGGTGCTCGAATTGCTGACCCGTTCCGAATGGCCATTGAGCTTCGCCGAAATTGGCGCGGAACTGGAATATCCACGCTCGAGTCTCTTCGGACTGCTGAAGACGCTCCAGGATCGGCACTGGGTGGCGCTGGACGAACAAACGCGTCGGTATAGCCTGGGCATCCGGACGATGGAAGCCGGCAATGCCTACCTCCGCTCGATCGACCTGGTGCAACTGGCGCAACCGCAGATGGTGCAGGTGCGAGACGGCATCGAAGAAACGGTTCAGCTTTCAGTGCTCGATGGACGATTCAACGTCTATCTCGGAAAAGTTGAAGGCAAGCAATCATTGCGGCTTGCATCGGAGATTGGTCGCAGGCTGGAAGCGCACACGACCGCGCTCGGCAAAATGATGCTCGCCGGACTCAGTGACGACGAGCTGAACCGATTGTTTGCGGGGATCGAGCTGGAAGCCTTCACCCCGTATACGATCACGGATTTCGATCAGCTCAAGCTCGAACTGATTCGGACTCGCCAGCGCGGCTACGCAACCGACGATGAAGAGCATACGCGCGGCGTCCGCTGCGTGGCCCTGCCGATTCGCAATGATCGCGGGCAAATGGTCGCGGGGTTGAGCGTCTCGTTCCCAACGGTTCGATATACCGATGAGCAGGCACACATCGCGCGGGAGCTTCTGTCGGAGGCGGTGACCGCAATCTCGCGAGAACTTGGCTATTCGCCGGGGCAAAACCACCGGGAGGCGAACGCGACCAAACTGATTCGATAACCGGAAGAGACAGGAAAGTTAGAGGAAGGGCAGGTATTCGTGAAGATCAAGAACATTGAAGCGTTGCGGTTGAATGTTCCTCATCACGAAACGAAGACGAAGCCATGGCGTGAGCCCTGGTCGACGACCGCAGAAGTCGCGAATCCGATGTCGCGCTATCCGAAGGTGAAAGCGCACCGCAGCATGTGGTTTCCAAAGTGGGAAAACGTCTGGTGCAAGGTCACGCTCGAAGATGGCACGGTCGGCTACGGGCAAACCGGGCATGGCCGGCCGGTGGCGGCGGTGATCGACGACCACTTTGCGCCGCAATTGATCGGCGAAGACATCATGGCGGGCGAAAAGCTCGCCGACATGCTGTATCGGATGACTACCCTTTATGGAGCAGCTGGTCTGGCATCCTACGCGGTCAGCGCGGTCGATCTCGCGCTCTGGGATGCGCGAGCGAAAGCGCTTGACATGCCGGTCTATGAACTGATGGGTGGACCGTCTAAAGAAAAAATCTTTTGCTATGTGACCGGGAATGATGTCGATTGGTACAAAGAGCTCGGGTTCAAGGCATTCAAGTTGGCCTGCCCGTATGGGCCGGCTGATGGACTTGATGGCCTGCGCAAGAACGAGGCGTTCGTTGCGAACGCCCGGGAGCAGATCGGCGACGATTGCGAGTTGATGCTCGATTGCTGGATGGCGTTTGACATCGAGTACACCGTGCGCCTGGCCGAAACGCTGAAACCGTACCGCCTGAAATGGATGGAAGAGTATCTGGTTCCCGACGACTATGATGCGCATGTCGCCGTCAGAAATCGGTTGCCTGGGCAGACGCTGGCGACCGGCGAGCACTGGTACACGGCCTTTCCGTTCCAGTGGGCGATCAATCACCACGTTTGCGACATTCTGCAGCCCGATATCAACTGGTGCGGCGGTCTTTCAACCGTGCAGAAAGTGACCGCCGCGGCCAGCGCCGCGAATATCGACGTGATTCTCCACGGCGGCGGCAACACGGCGTTCGGCCAGCACTTCTCGCATGGCTCGCCGCACGTTAAGTGGCTCGAATGCTTCGTCGGCACCCCTCCGGGCGTGCCGCTCGAAGAGGGCTGGAATCTCCCCGGGCAGGCCAGCCCGGTCGATGGCTGGCTGACGCCAAACGACGCGCCTGGGTTTGGCCTGGAAATTCCCGACGATTGGTTTGAGCCGTTCTTTTAGAATGAACCGGGGATCTGTCCGTTGTGAAAGGTGACCGAGTGATCTGCACGCTCTGATGAAATGGTGGCACGTAGCCACGGCATGCCTCGCGATAACAAGGTTGACACCTGTGTGAGGTCAGCCCTGGTATCGCGGGGCATGTCGCTGGGAAGCCAGCGGTTATGCGACGCCGTAGGCGTCGACGAACGACGCCAGCCGATTGGCGAAGCGGTCGGGCTCCATGAGGTGGACCATGTGCCCGCGGTCCGGCCATTCCTCCAGTTCCAGTTTTGAGATCCGGGCATGAAGAGCTGCACGCTCCTCTTCGGCAAGCCGATGACCGAACACCGCCAGATACGGCGCCGTGATCCGGCCGGCCGCCGCATCGACAATCGCCTGTAGTTCCTCAGGACGGCGCTGGAATATCTCGTTCCAATAGGCGAGAACCAGGTCCTGACAGATCGTTTGGGTCGCCAGCGTGGTAGTGCGGAGCGGCTCGGGGAGGAGTTCGACGCCAATCTGCTGGCGGATGGGCTCGAACGCTGCCGCGAAGTCTGGTCCCTGGAGCGCGGGCGCCATCTGCTGAATGAAGCCGACAAACGGCCGGACATCCAATGGCTGATCGACATTGATGACGCCGCTAACCGGGAAGATCGACGCGTACATGGTTGCCTCGATACCCCCTAATGAGTGCCCCACGACTATTGGACGCTCGATTCCCAAATCGCTCACGAGCGCATGGATTCGAAGCCCGGTTTCCTCCAGCGTGTGCGGCAGCCCGGTGCTACCGCCGTGACCAGGGAGGTCAACGGCGATGCATCGAAATCGATCGGTAAGTTGGTCCAGTACCGGATCCCAGGTATGTCGGTTGAACGTCAGGCCGTGGATGAAGAGGACCGGGACGCCTGCCCCGCGCTCTTCATAGGCCAAATGATTGCCTGATATCGTGGACGCTTTCATCGTGACCTCCTACATTTCGAGACGATGTTACGTAACGACGTTACGTAACATCGTTATGATATCATGAGTCAATGGGTAGACCGAAGGAACATGACGAGCAGACCGCTACCGCTCTCCTGGATGCAGCGGAGTGCATCGCGGAGCAGGACGGCGTGGCAGCGCTCTCAGTGCGGCGCGTTGCAAACGAAGTCGGCACGACGACGCGGGCTGTTTACAGTCTCTTCGGCGCCAAAGAGGGGCTTGTGGTGGCGCTGGGAGCGCGTGCTTTCGACCTCCTTGGCGCTTCGGTCGCCGCTCTCCCGTCGACGGATGATCCTGGGGCCGACCTCCTTCAGGCCGGGCTCGCTTTCTGTCGCTTTGCCCGGAAACACCCCGCACTCTTTCGCATCGGTGTCCAGCGAATCGACGTGTCACCAGAGTCAGGGCGTGAATTTGCAGGCGTGGCGGAGCGAGCACTTGCGGAATTGCGCACGCGGGTTGTCCGGCTTCGCGACGCCGGTCAGTTAGGCAACCGTCCCATCGGAGCCGCCGTGTGGGAGTTCCACGCGTTGTGCGAGGGATTGGCGGCGATTGAAGCGCGGTGTCTCATCCGCGATGCAGAAGCGGACCGCATCTGGTCCGATGCGCTCTCGGCCCTCATTCGTGGGTGGGTTGAAGACGCTGCGTGGCCTAACGCGGCATCGTCCCCCGCATCTGAAATGACCGGCAGCGATTCAGCCGGAGGTTCCGTCCAACACCCCGACGATGAGCCTGCCCGGCTCCAGTGAATTCAAACCGAAGGTGCTCGCAACAGGAGATAGATTCGCTCAGCCGACCCCGGCTATGCGATCCGACCTCCTGGATGTCGGTCAAAGACGTATGGATCGTAAAGGGGAATCAGGATGTCGGCTTCTCGGGCGATGCGGTCGTAGGCGATCAGTGCCTCGGCCATGCTTTCGTTAATGCCGATGGGATGGCGACGCGTGATGTTTTCGACGCGCATAAAGGCGTCGGACGCGATGACGACCCCGTTCGCGGTCTGGATTTTGACGGCCAGGCTGGCGCGGTGATGGACGCCTGTCCAGAACGTGTCCACGCCGGGCACGATTTCTTCATCTTCAACAAGGCGGACGCGGTCCCAGGCGTCGGTCACCAGTCCAACCAGCACGTCTTGGGGAATGCATGACCAGCGCTTGTCGTGTGGATGCTGCTTCCAGCGGGGGGCATGGAAATCGATCCAACCGGTGCGCGAAAGACAGAGCTGCGCGTTCGGAAAGCGCAGGAGATTACCCACGGAATAGGTCTGAAAGGGCGTGACGATGACATGCGTGATCTCGTCGACGGTCAGACCAACGGAGGCGAGCGCGGTGTCGAGTTCCTCGCCGGGCCGAACTTCGAGCACATGCTGATTGGCGAGGTCGGGATCTTTCTTCGGGAGCGTGGCGGGATCTGGGCCGCAATTGACGAGCACGACATGCTCGCCGGTGCGAATGACGAGTCCGATCAATTGCAGCTGGTCATCCGCCGCCTGACCGTCCATCCAGAAAATTTCCCAGCCCGGCGCCCATTCCCACCCGCCGAGACGAATGGCGTCGACCCGATCGACGTTGGTCATCAACTTCCCCTTTCGTTCACATCTGGAAGTTTGCTTTCCGGCGCGCAGTAGGCGATGGCCATCTGCGCATAGATGTGCGCTGCTTGCTTGAGCGCGGTAACGCTGACGTATTCGTTCGGACCGTGGGCGAGGGGAAGCAAACCGGGACCAAAACCAGCGATCGTGGGAATGCCGCCCATCCCCTGAAACGGCCAGGCGTCGCTCGCGCCCGGAAACGCGAGCAGGGGCGTTTCCACGCCAAGCACTGATTGGCAGGCTTCGCGCATGGCCAGCACGATCGGATGATCTTCGGTGACTTCGGTGGCGTCGAGCCAACCGAGCGTTTCATGAAAAGTGAGATCAACCGTTGCGCCATGCAACTCACCGCTGAGTCGATCAAGCGCATCTCGCAAATCGATTTCGACCTGTTCGCGGCTCATCCCAGGTACGGTGCGGATGTCATTCCAGAACTCAGCGTATCCGGGCAGTACGCCGTATCCAACCCCGCCCTGGCAGCGGACGCCAAGATTCACGGTTGGCCCGAATGGGCATAGGGGGTGAAGCGGATATGTGAGCTTAAGTTCGCGGCGGAGTCCTACCAGCACTCGCGCCATCGCTTCGACGGCGTTGACCGAAGGCAGATCGTCCGAAATCGAGGAGTGCATCTGCGTGCCATGGACGCCGACTTTGAAACAGGTGACGCCTCGCGACACCGTGCGAATCGCTTCCCAATCAGTGCGGACACCTGACGCTTCGCCCAGCACGATCACGTCGACATCGAGCGCCTGCTGCGTTGTCAGATATTCGGCTCCCATCGTGCTGCCATATTCCTCATCCGCCGTGAAGATCAAGGAGAGTGAACCACTCAGATGATCGGCGAGCTGGGCGAACGCAGCACCGGCGATGACCATCGCCGCACATGCGCCTTTCATGTCGGTGGAACCGAGACCGTAGAGACGATCCCCAATAATCGTCGGGGTAAAGGGATCAGTGCGCCATTCCGACGCGGCATCCCCGACCGGTTTGGTGTCGAGGTGGCCGCAAAGTCCAAGCCGGGGGCCGGGTCGCCCGGTGTCGATCGTTACGACGAGATTCGGACGATGCGGCTCTCCCGCATAAATCGTTGCTTCCGGCAGTCCAAAGAAGGCGATGGCCTCTTGCATCACCGCCGCCGGGGCGGTTTCGTCGCCGGGGAGATTCGGGCTGGGCGCGGCAACAAGGCGGTTCGTGAGATCAATGACGGCGTCTTCGAGCGGGGTAATAAATGCCGTCGCGGCCAGTTTAAGATCGATGAGACTGCCCGTTGCTTCCATCCACTTCTCCCCTTAGTGCATTAAGACGTCAGTCGATTTCCATTCATCTGCTGGTTCAATTCGAGGTATTGTCAGGAATCCATCTCGCCTTGCTTCGGCAGAAATCCGCCGTCGATGATGACGGTCTGCCCAGTGATAGTCGAAGCCGCATCCAGAGCAGAGAATGATGCGACCGATGCGACTTCTTTAGGGTGACGAACACGCGTTTTTGCGATGGTCTATCGCCACCGTGGGTCACGCTCCGTCGTCCTGGGAGGCGGCGTCGGTGGCGGGAAGCGGCAGCAGGCGGCGGCGAACCCGGTTCGGCCCATCTTGCGCGTTGGCAGGGAGTGGGCCGACCCGGAGGCTCACTTCCATCCAGTCAGAAACGCCTTCGAGATGCGGCGGCACGCCGCCCCACATTCGCTGGGCGACTTCGTTGGCGAGAATGTCGCCGACGACGAGCAGCGAGTTGTAGGAGACCAGGAAGGTTCCGGCTCGCGCCAGCTCCGGCGAAAGCACGACGATGGGAATGTCGCTTGCCTTCGAGAGCGGCGAGTGCTCGACGAGGGAAATGCTGATCGTCGTCGCGCCGCATTCACGGGCGACCTCCTGCATTTCGATCACGTCCTTGGTGCGGCCCTGGTTCGAGATGGAGATGACCACGTCATTCTCGTCGACGCTGATCAGCAGATTCGAAAAGAGGTCAGGTGTCGCGGCGACGGCGGCGAGCCCTGACCAGTTGAGCTTGATCGCCGTGCCAAGCGCGGAAACATAGGCAGAGCCGTGGCCGACGGTGTAGACGCGGCGCGCTTTGCAGAGTGCCTGGACCGCCAGTTCAACCTGATGAAAATCAATCGTCGAAAGCGTGGCGCGCAGCGCGTCGATCTGCCGGTTGACGATGCGCGCGGCGAGACCCGGCAGTCCCTCGGTTTCGGCGTTCGGCGTGTCTGCATTTTCTACTGCGTGGGTGTCGAGACGACCGAGCGATTGGGCGATGCCCTGAACGAGCTCGCGGAAGCCGTTGTAGCCGACAGCGCGGCAGAAACGGGTGACGGATGGCAGCGAAACGCCCGCCTTAGCAGCGACGTCATAAATGGTCATGCCGAGAATCGCCCACGGGTCGCTGACGATCGCTTCGCCGACCCGGCGGGACGCGCCATTCAATGCGGGAAGCCGCTGTTCGATGATGGATAGGGCGTCAACGGAACGAAGACGGCCACTTGGAGTGCTGGACATGTTCGACCCTCCCGGCGCGGGCAGGCGTGACCGCCAAACTCGCCCGATGAAAGAAACTCTCTCGAATCATACAATGCAAAATCATTGCGTCAAGCCTGTAAATGTCAAGAGACTTTCATACATGGACGGAGTGGAGAGTAGAGAGTTAAGAGTGGAGAGAACGACGACTTCGCTCTCTCTCTACTCTCCACTCGTTACGCAACTCTCCCATCTGGGTGACGATCAAAGACGTACGGATCGTAGAGGGGGATGAGGATGTCGGCTTCCCGGGCGATGCGGTCGTAGGCGGTGAGGGCTTCGGACATGCTTTCGCAGACGCCAATGGGGTGGCGGCGGGTGATGTTTTCGACGCGCATGAAGCAGTCGGAGGCGATGACGACGCCGTCCGCGGTGTTGATCTTGACGGCGAGGGTGCTGCGGTGGTGAACGCCCGTCCAGAACACTTCGACTCCGGGGACGATTTCATCGTTGTCGACGAGGCGGACGCGGTCCCAGGCGTCGGTGACCAGGCCGACCATCACATCGGGTGGGATGCAGAAGGGGCGGTCATCGTGCGGATGAGGTCGCCATTGCGGGGCATGAAAATCGATCCAGCCGGTGCGCGAAAGGCAGATTTCGGCATTGGGGAACTTGAGGAGATTGCCGAGCGCGTACCCCTGGAATGGCGTCGCGATGACGTGGGTGATTTCTTCGGGGGTGACGCCGGCTTTCGCCAGAGCCGGAACCAGTTCCTCATCAGGCGCGACATCGACCTGATGCCTGGGATCGAATCCGGCCCATTTAGCGTTCATCTTTGGCAGATAGTCGGGATCGGGACCGGTGTTGACCAGGACGACATGCTCGCCCGAGCGGATCACCAGTCCGAGCAGGGCCAGCGGCTCGTCCTTCGCGGCGCCATCCATCCAGAAGATTTCCCACCCAGGCGCCCAGCGCCAGCCGCCGAAGCGAATAACATCGACGCGCTCAACCACACTCATCCCTTCGCTCCTTCGTCGTTTTGATCGCCCGCGGGAACCCAACGCTGAAGCCATTCGCGCGTTCTATTCAGGAGATCGAGTCTGGTGATTGCGCTCCTGGATGCCGTGTCCCTCGCGCGGGTAAGTCACCAGTTCATATGGAACGTCATGCTCGCGAAGCGCGCGGGCGAAGTAGCGGCCCTGGCTGGTTGGCACGCGGGAATCATTCGCGCCGTGCAAGATCAGCACCGGTGTCTTTACATTGCTCGCGTAGGAGATCGGGCTGAGGCGATCGTGCATATGCGGACCGGGACCTTCCCAGCCCCAACTGCCGCCGAGATCGCCTTCGAAGTGCATGACGTCGCTTTCGGCGACCATCATGCCCCAATCGCTGACGCCCGCTCCCATGATCCCGGCCTTGAAGCGGTCAGTTTGCCCGACCGCCCAGGCGGTTATGAAACCGCCCTGACTCCAACCGCCGATCGCCAGATTGTCTGGATCGGCGACGCCCCTGGCGATAAGCCGTTCGAGACCGGTGACGATATCCTGCCAGTCTTCCTGACCGACTGCCTGCGAAACGGTGTCGGCGAATTCGCTGCCGTGGCCCATGCCGCCGCGCGGATTCGGGAGATAAACGGCGTACCCATTCGTCGCCAGCCACTGGGCCGACGGTGACCAGTTGAGATTGAAGGCGTCGGTGAATCGTCCGTAGGGACCACCGTGAACGAGCGTCACGGTAGGGAATGGTCCGTCGCTCTGCTTCTTTCCTGAAGGAAGCACGAGCAGACCATCGATAAGCAGATCGTCCGGTGCTTTCCAGGAAAGTCGTTCTTGCGCTCCCCATTCGATCTCTTTGTGCCAGGGGTTGAGATCAGTCAGCTTGATCATTGGCCCGAGTGGTGGACCGGACCAGACCTCCAGCGGCTCGTTGCGCGAGCTGACCGTCATGGCGATGCGGTCGCCTTTCGCGCTGACGGTCATCCACTGAGCGGATCCCTGGAAAGTAAGCAACGGTGTGAATTTGCGTTTGTCGTCGACCGAGGCAAGTGTGGAATCGAGCCCTTCGGCGAGCAATGTATAGAAGTGATCGTCGTTTGGGCGAGAGATCGCATATGGGCAGGAGGCGAGTTTCGGTCCCAAGCGCGCCGGTTTGCGGCTGTTGAGACCGATCTCATAGATGACCTGACCGGCGCGCCAGGCGGGTTTGGCGTGACCGAAAAACCAGAGCCGATCGCCCGCCTGATTCCAGGAAGCAGACGAGCCGCCGTTCGGCAGTTTCCAGTGCTTGATCGATTCGCCTTTGGCAAGATCGATGATATCAAGCCGGGTGTCGACCATCGATTGATCGAGCTCAGGCGTCGGCCAGGTGAAGACGGCGGCCGTGTCGCCGTTGGGAGATGCGGTGAAACTGGCGACGTGGCGATCGCCAACGCCCTCTACGACGGTGATTTCTTTTGATTCGAGATCGTAAAGACGGAGGCGGCCCGGACGCCAGTTCGTGCCGAACGCGTCGGCATCGTCGCGCTCACGCGAGCGGCGATCCTCGTCATCGGTGGTCGGATCGCTGGCGGTGAAGAGGATGCGCTTGCCGTCCCGCAAGATCTGGAAATTGCCGACGCCGTTTTTCCATTCGATCAGGCGCTCGGCCTCGCCGCCGTTGAGTGGGATGTGATACAGCTCGAGTGTGCCCCGCTTCTGGCGATCCGACAGAAAGTAGAGCGACTTGCTGTTTGGAGCCCAGCGCGGAACTGCATCGTGGGTTGTGCCGGCAGTGAAGCGGCGTGCCTCAGCCGATCCATCGGCTGGAACCAGCCAGATCGCGGCGAGGTAATGATCGTTCGCTTTGCCCATGGGCGCGAGGGTAAACGCGATCCATTTCCCGTCGGGCGAAATTTGCGTATCAAACGGGATACGCATATCGACAATCTGCTCAGCCGTGAGTTCCGTCATGCAGGTCCCTCATTGAAGCTTTCCGGTTGATAACACGCGATCAAGCTTTTGCGATCGCACCGGACTGAAGTCCAGTGCTGACAAGCCGAAGTCTCTACGAGACTGAGTCGGGATACCTTCTGATATACCGAGAGCACTTTCTTCTCCGGGCGTTATTGCATTAGGAGTGATTGCTAATTTTGGCCATTGTCATCGCGCATGTCGCTTGAACAGAGCGATTCGGTCATTGAAGCAGTCTCTTTGCTGCACTGAAGACTGTCAAGAAGCCCCAAGTGATCATCGATCAAGTCGAGAAACGCGACATATCCCTTTTTATTGCGAGGATCGAGTTGAAACGCGGGTTTCCAGAGCCGATCCGGCATACGCCATGGGGGCGAATCGGAGAGCAGCAGCGCGTTTCCTTGCCACTGACTGGGGTCCGCTTGGAAGGGGAGAGTAAATGTTGCGAGCAAACGTTCTTGTTGAAATCCGGATCGCATCGTCGCAAGGGTGCCGTCGCGTCCGCGTGACTGAACGGCGACGACTGCGAGACTCAAGGCGCTCGTTAGCGCATTGCGCTGAAGCAATCGCGATCGCGTGGCAGGCTCATCGTGGAAAGCCAGGGAGATACGCGTACCGTCCTGAGCGAGAATCCTGATCGTGAGATCGTGATGTTCGGGCGGAAAAACGGAGTTGAGTCCATTCGCCAATACGGCGATCGATCTTCCCCCCGCCGCCAATGCTCCTTCGTGGGCGGCGGCGTCGATGCCGCGGGCGAGACCGCTGACGATCGTCCAGCCCTGGGAGGCGGCGAAGCGGGCGAGGGAAAATGCCCAGGAGCGGGCTTCCAGGGCGGGAGTGGTTGAGCCGACGATGGCGATGGCGCGCCGGGAGGGCGGCCACGCTCCCTGGATGGAAAGGGTTGGCTCGGATTCGGGCCAACCGTCGAGCAGCCAAAAGGGAACCCCATCGTCATTCCGCGCAAGCTGAAATGACGATGGGGCCATTGATTGACCGGAAGAGAGGAGTTCGTCCACAGGTCGCCTGGTTAGTCGGCGACGCGAAGGATCGGGCGAGTGAGACAGGTGGGGCCGCCGAAGCGGTTGATCGAAATCTCCGACCCGTCGTAGGTAAAGACTTCGCAACCGGCGAATTCGAGACGGCGCCGGGTGTTCGGATTGCCGTCGAGCATGAGCAGCTTGCCCGGCGCGAGCGCCAGGACATTTGATGCCTGCGAATCGAATTCGTTCTCATCGATCTCGATCAAGCGCCAGCCATACTCGCGCAGAGCTTCCACGAAGGACACGGCCATCAACGGCGGATAAACGACGGCGAGTCCGTTATCGACCGGGCTGATCAGCGAAAGCAGATGCAGGCATTCGGCGGGGCCGTGGAAGCTGGGGAGATCGAACGAAAGCACCTCGACGCCGATCGACCCGAGGATTTCGCGCAACTGGCGAATGCCTTCAGCGTTCGTCCTATAGCCGCGCCCGACGGCCAGGGTCTTGGTGTCGAGCCACATCGTGTCGCCACCTTCGACCGTTCCGGGAGCTTCGATGCGCCCGAGCACCGGGATGCCGAGGCGGCGATAGGTCTCCTCGCCGAATCCAACCTCGCGAAGGCGAAGCGCTTTGCCCGGGCGGAGAAGCAATGCGCCGGCATCGGTCATGATCGTTGGATCGAAGGGAAAGACCGCGTCGAGCTCGCCTGGAATGTCGGGACCTGCTTCGATGACCTCGATTCCCTGGCTCGCGATGACGCCCCTGAAATAGGTGTGTTGCTCTTCGGATTTGAGCTGATCGACCGGATGCAAATATCCGAGCGCGCGCCATTCGTCGCCGCTGGCAACAGCGGCAGGGCGGCGAACGATCACCCGCTTGAGCGGCGCGACCATGGTATGCCCGCCATATCCCTGCTCCAGGAGGCTGGCCGAATCAGATGGGGTCGAGAGCGCTTGCATGATTGCTCCTGATAGTTAGGGCCGGTGGGCGAGCGAGCGAAAATAGGAATTGGCTTCTCCCCGCACCTTGGGCCGTCGAAGACGCGTGATGTCAAGTATGAGCGTAACGGGTAATGCGACGACGCAGAGCAGCACCAGATAGGTCAGCAGGGTGACGCCGAAATCGGTGATCCAGGCGAGCACGACGAAAAGCAGGTAGCTGAGCGCATCGATCGGATTGGTCCAGGAGCCGTCGAAGCCGAGGGCCAGATTGATGTCGAGCCGTTGGTGAAGAATGAAGAATGGCACCCAGGCGACGACGGACATCAACAGGATGACAATCTGCATCGCATAGCCGCCGACGTGCCTGGCCAGCAGGCAGGCGGTAAATACCAGCGCAATCCCGAGCAGAATGAAGGTGATATGGCGGATATTGTCGGACGGCGGGTTGTATTCGATGCGCTTTGAAGGAAAGAGCTGGATCGAGCGATAAGGCGTGCCGGAGAGCTGTCGCCAGTTGTCCTGGATGGTGATCCAGAGGACGAGCGCCGCATTCGCGATCAAGGCCAGCCGGGCGATGACGCGCCAGAGCCGATCGGGATCGTTCCAGACATCGCGCAAAAACGGGCGATTGACCCAGCTGACGATCAGCATGAAGACGACGCTGGCGATGCCGAGTGACACATTTCCTGCAAGGAAGGTTTCGATCTCCATTGTTCGGCCTCCCAGACGCGAACCGATTGCCTGAAGCCGATTCCCCGGTGTGGATGTCGCTTCTTAAAGACTGAATGTGCTGAGCATCATCAGTTGCGCGCCAGTTGTCAACCACCCGGGTGGTTAGAGCTGCGAAAGCGCGGCGATTTCACCATCGACATCCGCGAGACGACGCAGCGCGGACGGTAAGCGCTCGGCCCATTTCGCCCGTTCCTCTTCTTCGGCGGCCTGCTCGGCGGAGATGCGCATGAACTCTGCTTCCAGCACCCGGCGTCGATTGGCGCGATCTGCGCAGGTGGCGCAGAAACCGCCCCATGACTGCCAGTGCCCGCAAATCGGGCAGGGCTGCGCGAGGTCGGCGAGCGTTGGCGATTCCGGTAGCGGTTGACCCTCATCTCCCCGGTGGCGGAGATCAGTGGCGAAGATGAAAAGGCTGTTTTCCAGGTGAGACGCGAGTTCGTCGCGGAGTTCACCCGGTATATCGGTCGGGATGATCGCCGCCGGGTCGCCCATCGTCCGCAACAGCTCTCCGCGAGCGATGGTTGTGCCCCGTTCGGCCCAGTCGAGATCGGACTCATAGCGGAACCCAGTTGAACCAACGGTGAACACGATGTTGGCGGGATCGTCCGGCTTCACGTCGCTGATGGTGATCTGCGTGGGCGGCAGCGGAGGGCGAACCACGCGTGGCTCGCGGTCGAGCGCGGCGACATCGCTCTGGACGCCTTTGAGCGTTTCGCCGAGGAGGGCCATGCGCTCCCGCCATGGGTTGTCGGCGGTTCGGGCGAGCTCGGCTTGCTCGACATCGAACATAATCCCATCGCGACGGCGTTTCAACGAAGCCAGTCGCTGCTGAGCTTCGGAATGGGTAGGCAGATGCGTTGACGCAGCGCTCGGTTTCGGCACCGGATCGCCGGCATGGGCGGTGCGTCCCGGCAGCGAGCCGCTTTGCACGGTCTCAGGCGGAGCGGCTTCTCGATTCGGTTCAGATTCGTCCCAGAACTTCCAGCGGCGCACGATAACCTCCCTCGTTTGAGAGATTGTGGCACAGCGGTCGACTGCGCTTGACCGCCCGCGATGTGACGGCAACAATGCCGAGCGAGTGAAGAGTTGAGCGTAGAGAGAAGAGTACGGGGATGGGGCAGAGCCGATGACCAACGATGCGGGGATTAATCTGGACGCGAATGATGGCGCGATCGCATGGGAACCTGACGAGAGCTATCTCGAACGAAGCCGGCTTTTACGATTCGCGCGATCGCATGGGCATGATTCGTATGAAGCATTGCTCCCCTGGGCCGACGCCGATCCGGGCCGGTATTGGGATGCCGTCGTGCGGGATCTCGAATTCAGATTTGATCCTCCCTATTCACAAGCGGTCGATCTTTCCAATGGGAAGCCGTGGCCCGAATGGTTTGTCGGCGGCGGGTTCAACTACGTCACCTACGCGCTCGACCGGCATCTTGCGACTGCAAAACGAGATGAGACGGCGGTTGTTTGGGAAGGCGATGACGGCGAGGTCGTTGAGTGGACGTTCGCCGAACTTGCGGCTGAGACAAACCGGGTGGCGAACGCGCTGATTGAGCTCGGCATCTCGCGCGGAGACCGGATCGGCATCTTCCTGCCGATGGTCCCGCAGACGGTCGCGGCCGTGCTCGCCTGCGGCAAGATCGGTGCGATCTACACGCCGATGTTTTCCGGTTACGGCGAAGAAGCTGTGGCGTCCCGGCTCCGCGACGCCGATGCGGTGGCGCTGATCACCGCCGACGGTTTCTTCCGCCGTGGCAGCCAGATCACCATGAAGCAAGTCGCCGACGATGCGCTGAAAACCGCGCCTTCGGTCAAGAAATGCCTGGTGCTGCGGCGAACCGGTTCCGATATTCCCTGGACCGAAGGTCGCGACGTTTGGTGGCATGAGCTTGTGCCGGGACAGTCTCCAGAGTTCGAAACCGTTCAAACAGCCGCCAGCGAACCCTACATGATCATTTACACCTCCGGCACCACGGGCAAACCGAAAGGCGCGCAGCATTCCCACGCCGGGTTTCCGATCAAGGCCGCGCACGATCTTGCCTATTGCTTCGATTTACATGATGACGATCGCCTCTTCTGGTTCACCGATCTCGGCTGGATGATGGGACCCTGGCTGATCAGCGGCGGATTGATGCTCGGCGCGTCGATCGTGATCTTCGAGGGCACTCCTGATTTCCCGAAGCCTGACCGTGTCTGGGAGATTATCGAACGGCACAAGGTGACCGTTTTTGGCGTCGCGCCCACGGCCATCAGGGCGTTGATGTCGAAGGGAACCGATTGGGTGCGCTCGCACGATCTTTCCTCGCTGCGCGTGCTCGGCTCCACCGGCGAAACCTGGAATCCAGGACCCTGGCGCTGGTACTTCGATGAGGTGGGCGGTGGCCGCTGTCCGATCGTCAATTATTCGGGAGGAACGGAAACCGGCGGCGGCATCGTCTCTGGATTGACGATCAAGCCACTCAAACCCTGCTCGTTTTCCGGCCCTGTTCCGGGCATGGCGGCCGATGTCGTGAATGAGCAGGGCGAGCCGATTCGCGGCGCAGTCGGCGAGTTGATTGTCCGTCAACCATGGGTCGGCATGACTCACGGATTCTGGCATGACTCGGACCGCTACGAAGATACCTACTGGTCGCGTTTCCCCGGACTCTGGGTGCATGGCGACTGGGCTGAGATTGATGAGGACGGATTCTGGTTCATTCGCGGCCGGTCCGACGACACCCTCAAAGTGGCAGGCAAGCGCATCGGTCCGGCTGAAGTTGAATCCGCCGCTGTTGCGCATCCAGCCGTGCAGGAGGCTGCTGCGATTGGCTTGCCTCACGATGTGAAGGGCGAATCGGTTCACGTGTTTTGCGTGCTGCGGCCCGACAACGACGCGACGCCTGAACTGGCGGAAGTCGTGCGCCGGGAGATCGGGCGACAGCTCGGCTCCGCATTGCGGCCGGAGGAAGTGCTCTTCGTCCGTGATCTGCCGAAAACCCGGAACGCGAAGATCATGCGCCGGGTGATCCGGGCAACCTATTTAGGGATGCCGGCCGGTGACATGACGGCGCTCGAGAATCCGGCAGCCGTTGAGGAGATCCGGGTGGCGGGTGAGGCGCATCGGGCTGGAGTCGACGCTCGCAGGTAGGGAGATTGAGCGCGAGAATTGGTTGCGACGTGCTCGGAGCTGAAGCACCGGGCTCACAGGCGGAAGTACCCTTCGGGCACTGAGCCGGGTGAGAGAAATACCCGATATATCCGAGCGTTCTCCCATCGAGTTTGGTCCCAGCGGGACTTCGTTTTGCTTGCCCGGGGTTTCAACCCCGGGAAATGGCAATTCCCAAAGTGCCGTCGACCGGGGTTTCAACCTCGGGGAAATGATGACCGGTTCCGCAGTTCGAAATGGCGTTCGACAACGTCGAGATTCGTTTCAATCGAGGCGGATCCATCGACCGTGATCAGCGCGAATCCGTGATCGTGAGCTTCACGGGCGACCTGGCGAGCGAAGCCGGCGTCGCGGGACATCCAGTTCTCCCAGGCGTGTTCGGGGTCTGAGCAGTCTTTGACGACGTCATGCCGCCAATCGCGCTGGCCGTAGTGGTGGCGCTGGAATTCCTCCGTCGGAACGATCCAGATCGCCCGGTGGGACGGGATTCCCAGCGTTGCGACGAGAGACGGAAGGAGCGCGGCTCCTTCAGCGATGACCGGTCCGGATGCGGCGAGTTTCTTGAGATCTCGAACGATGAACGGAAACTCCTCCCGGTAGATCTCGAGCTCTTCATCGATCTGCTGAGGAACCGGTCGCATCCAGATTTCCTCGCTAGTTCGCCTTGACGAGCCGGGAAAAGATCGGTTGTTCTGCGGTGAGTTCTTTGGCATGTTCGAAATAGGCGTCGTCGCACCGATAGGTGGAGAACCCATACGCCCCGGCGATCTGGTTGGTAATCGTTGTTTTGCCTGAGCATGGCGAGCCGCCGATCATATAGAGATTCGCGAGCCACGATGATTCCTCGGTCATGTTGATCTGAGTTCCGGCAGCACGCGCTCACCGAGCAACCTGATGCCATTCGCACCGGTGAAACCGTGAGGCGTGCCGAATTCGATTCGGGTGACGCCTGCGTCAAATAGCGCCTGAGCTTGACGGGTGATTTGATCGGGTGTGCCGGAGAACGAGAAGCGGTCGAGCAGATCATCCGGGACAAGCGCCGCCGCCTCATCGATGCGCCCGGCGTTGTAGAGATCGGCCATAAAGGTCAGATTCTCAGCTGGGAAATCAACGGTCGGATCCATCGGAACGACGACCGGGAGGTAGAGGGCAGCTTCGCGGCGGACTTTGTCGCGAGCAGCCGGCCCATCGTTGTCGACGACCGTCACGGCCCCGAAGACGATGCCGGTCGATCCAACCGGGCGTCCGGACTTCTCTTCACCAATGGCCAGGTTGCGGCGAACTTCTTTCACGAGCGCCGGATTGGTTGAGCCGCCGACCTTGACTTCATTCGCGACCTCTCCGGCGAATTGCAGGAGTTTCGGTCCCCAGGTGCCGAGCAAAATCGGAATATCCGGGCGAAGCACCGGGTATTGCAACAGGCGGCCAGTTGGGAGTTTGAAGATCGCACCGTCGTATCCAGATTCGAAGCCGTTGAGCAGATGTTGAATAACGGCGATCGATTCCTTCATCCGCTGGATCGGGCGTTTGTCGTCGATGCCAAGCGAATCGAGCCAGGCGCCACGCACCAGCCCGAGATAGGCGCGGCCATTCGAAGCAGTATCGAGCATGGCGATCTGACCGGCGATTTCTACCGGATGGATGAGGTAGGGATTGAACCCGGCCGGTCCGAGCGTGATCCGGCTCGTCGCCTGGGCGATGCTCAGTAGGGGGCCGATGGCGGGTTGATAACCAAGATCGGCGTAGACGCTGATCGCGTCGAAACCGAGCGCTTCCACCATTGCCCCTAACGCGGCATACTCCGGTAATGTCTTATTGCCTTGCAGCGCGATTGAAACCTGACGCATAGCCCTCGCCTTACAAAAGGATCAGACGGTGTCCGAGCAACATTTTCGCTTATCGAATCTCCGCGTGACGGTGACCGCGATCGAAGGCCGCTCCGTTTGCGGCATGCATGTCGGTGATTACTTCGAGGTGACGGAAAGCTGCAAAGTGCAGATTCCGGTCGACCGCCACTTTTGCCTCTACGCGCTGGCGGCGGTGATCCCGCTTTTACCGGCGAAAATGCGGGCGCTCGACCCGAACGACTGGATGGCGCAGGACAGCCTGGTCGTCTGCCCTGATCCTGATGAGCGTTTGGTGATGAAGATCGAGCGAATCGGGGAGATGGTGCTGGATTCCGCAGATTTGACCTGACGGAGCAGACCGCAGGCAGCAGACCGCAGGCCAAACGCGCCCTCACCCCAACCCCTCTCCCGCCTCGGGAGAGGGGTTCTTTTTGGTTTTGGTTATTCGGCTATGTCGCGAGGGATGGTTGTCGGTCCGGTGGCTACGGGCGCAGGCGTTGTTGCGACCTGGGCTGGCGGGAGGTCGAGGTAGAGGCGGAAGAAGTCGTCCATGTCGAGCAGCATCTGGCGGACATTGGCCGTGGAGGCGACGTAGTAGGTTTCGTTCGGGTAGGTCTTGTATTTGAACGTTTTGTATTCCTGCTCCAGTTTCAGGGCGAATTGCTTGCCGGCTTCGGACTGCGGGTATTTGCCGACGCCGTGGATGACGAAGCAGGGCGTGGTCGCCTGGTGGACCTTGAAGATCGGCGAGCATTTCCGGTAGACCGCTTCGTTGCCTTCCAACTCGCCGAACTCGAAGGCGAGGAGCTTGACGTGGCGCAGCTCCTGCTCGTCTTTCATGTGCAGGAAGTCGCCGTAGCCGGACATCGGGATCGCCGCCTGGAAATAGCCGGGAGCGAACGCGACCGCCGCCATGCTGAGAATGCCGCCGTAACTGGTGCCGGTGATGCCGAGCTTATTGGGATCGACGCCGTCAATGGTTTTCAGGTATTCGCCGCCCTGGATGGCGTCTTGCAGATCGCCATATCCCCAATCGGCGTTGTTGAGATCTTCGAAGCGGCGGCCATAGCCGGAGCTGCCGCGAATATTCGGCAGCAACAACGTGTACCCGCGCTGAACGAAATACTGCACCTGCGGCTGGAAGGTATCCATGAACTGGCTGGTCGGTCCGCCATGGATGAAGAGGATGCCCGCGCCGTTCGGCTCAACGCCGATTGAGTCCGGGCGGTAGAGGTAGGCGTGGATCGTCTCGCCGTCGAAGCTCGGGTAGGAGATTTTCTCCGGATGAGCCAGCGCCTTGAGGGTGTTGCCGACCGTGGAGTTGGTCAATCGCCGGATGTGCTCTGGCTCCGCGACTGAGACGATGTAGAGATCATTGGCGTGGGTGGGAGTGGCGAGCAGGAAGGAAATCTCCTTCCCGTCAGGCGACCATTGCGGACCCGAAACAACGCCGACTTTCGATTCGACGATGATCTTCGATTCGCCGCCATCCGCTGGCACGATGCGGAGATCGACCGTGCCGTTCGTATTGGAGGTATAGGCGAACCAGTTGCCGTCAGGTGACCAGGTTCCGCCTTCCTGATCGGCAGCTTCCGGCGCGAGCTGGCGCGGCTCGCCCCCATCGGGCGAAATCGCCCAGTAATTGATCCATCCCGAACGGTGTGAGCGGAAGAAGATCGCCTTGCCGTCTGGCGATGAGGTCGGATAGCCAAAGGTGCGACCGTAGTGATAATCGAAGAAGTTTTCGTCCGTGCCGATCACGCGCGGATTCGAGCCGTCGCGACCCATCCGCACAATCTCATGATCGACCCAGCGCTCATCGAGCCGCGTGTAGAAAATCTCCTGGCTGTCGGCAGAGAAGGTGGCGTAGACCTCGTATCGCGCATCGTTGGTAAGGCGATGCGCGGAGCCGTCGGCCAGGTCGATCCTGAAGATGTCGTAGACGCCGTAGCGGTTAGCGGAGATGACGAGCGAGCTGCCGTCCGGCGCCCAGGCGAGTGATTCGATCGACGCGCCGAGGCGGGTGAGCTGGCGGTCGGGCGCGCCGTCAGCGGACCAGAGCCAGACTTCATACGAACCGCTTTTGGCGGAGATGTAGGCGATCGATTCCCCATCTGGAGACGGTTGGAACATGAAGTAGGCGAGATGACCGACGGATCCCATGCCAACGGAAAGCCGCATCGGCGGAGCGCCGTCGGGAGAGATTTTCCAGAGATCGATGCCGCCTCCAAGCCCGGAGGCGACGACGATGCCGCTGCCATCTGGCAGCCAGCGCGGAGTTTCCGATCCGGGGATCGCGTGAATGGCGAGGAGCTGGTCAATTGAGATCATTGAGAACCAACCTCTTTCATTGATCGTGCGAAACGGGAACCGTCCCCGCTTCGGTCCTTAGAGGACGACGCAGCGAATCGAATATCGCCGGAGGAAACCAGATCAGGAGCATCGCCGCAAGACCGGCCAACATGCAGGCGGAACTGAGATAAAAGGCGGTAGGAAGACTGGCGACATCACCGACAAAGCCGAGCACCAGCGGTGCGATGGCCGAGCCGAGTCCGCCCACCATCGAGTAGAAGCCGATCGCCGCGCCGCGTGACTCGGCCACCGTGTTCTCCGCCAGGTACGCCTGCGAGCTGGTGAGAAAGACGCCGAACCCGAGTCCTTCGAGCATGAGCCAGAGGGTGAGTCCGGTTCGCGACTCGGTGGTGGCGATCCCGGCGACGGCGATCGACTGGACGATGATTGCCGCGATCACGAGCTTGCGGCTGCCGACGCGGCCCGCCAGTGCCCCGCCCGGAAAGCGAATGGATGAGGACGCGAATGCCCGGATCGCAAACATCGTGCCGATCACGGCGGTGGTGAGTCCGAGACCGCTGCCGTACAACGGAAAGAGCGTCGAAATCGCGCCGTCGAACGAGAATGCGAGCACAAAGCTGCCCGCGCTGATTGCGAGCAACTGTCGGTTGTGACCGATGCGGAGGTTGTCCCGTAGCGAGAGGCGCGTTCTGCTCAATGACGTTTTTGGTCTGGCTGGCTCCCAGAGATAGATGCGGATGAGCGAGATAGAGACGAGACCGATGATTGCTCCGACCACGTAGGCCCAGCGCATCCCCAGGGTGTCGGCAAGCTGACCGCCGATGATCGGGCCGACCGTGAATCCCAGGCCCATCGAAGTCGTCAGGAGTCCGAACGCGATGCCTCGCTCGGCGGAGGTGACGATGTCGCCAAGGTAGGCCGAGGCGATCCAGAACGCGCCGACTCCCGCTGCGCCTAGCAGCAACCGGCCCGGAACCAGAAAGATAGGCGACGGCGCCACGGCGAACAGGAGCATCACGCCGGTAAATCCGATCACTCCGGCGATCAACACTCGCGCCCGGCCGATGCGGTCGGAGAGCGAGCCGATTGGGATCGAGCTGAACAGCGCGGTCAGTCCGGTCAGACTGGACAGGACGCCGACGACGAAAACGGTCGCGCCGAGATCCTTGGCGAAGAGTGAGAAGGTGGCGCTGATGATGCCAGCCATGACATCGACAAGAAAAATCGCGACGCAGAGCACCACGATTTGCGTGCGAAAGATGGCGCGGATGGGAGGGCGGTCACCGGAGGACATTGCTTAGCGTCGAATCATCATGCGGCGGCGCGGATGCGTGGATCGACCACCCCGTAGAGCAGATCGACCAGGAGATTGACAATCACATAGACCGAGGCGACGAATAGCACCCCTCCCTGGGCGACCGGGAAATCTCGACCCTGCAGGGCTGTCACAAGCATCCGTCCGATACCCTGCCGGGCGAAGACCTGCTCGATGATCACCGCGCCGGCGAGTAGTCCGCCAAATTGCAGCCCAACGACCGTTAGCACGGGAATCATGGCGTTTCGAAGCGCATGGCGAATGATGATGCGCCGCTCGTTCAGTCCCTTCGCCCGCGCTGTCACAATATATTGCTCGCTCAACACCTCGAGAACGCTCGATCGCACCATCCGGGCAATGGTGGCGGCGGCGGCGAAACCAAGTGCAAAAGCTGGAAGAATCAGACCTTTCAAACTATCGCCGCCGATGATCGGCAGCCAATGCAGTCTGATCGAAAAGACCGAGATCAGGAGCAGGCCGAGCCAGAAACTCGGCATCGAAACCCCGGCGAGACCGACAAGCATGACGAACGAATCAATCAGGCTGCCGCGCCTGATCGCCGCGATCACTCCGAGCGCTATGCCGATTGCCACCGCGAGAATCATGCTCGCGACCGTGAGCTTGATGGTAGCGGGCAGATTATTCACGATCATGTCGGAAACCGGTTGCTTGGTGCGGATCGAAGTGCCGAGATCTCCCTGCGCCAGACCCTTCATGTAATTGAAATACTGGACGGGCAGGGGGTCATTCAGTCCCAGTTGCTCCCGTGTCTGCTCCATCGCTTCCTTGCTGACGCCACCCTGGCCAACGAACATGGCGGCGACCGGATCGCCCGGGACGAGATGCAGCATGAGAAAGGTCAGGACCGAAACACCGATCAAAACCGGGATGGTGAACAGCAATCGTTGCAGCGCGTATCGCATCGAGAACTCCGGTGTGACCGGGCGGGGATCGATCCCCGCCCGGTCGTGTGCATTACTGGCTCAGTGACGCGCCGTAGAAATAAGGGAAGCCGATTTCGCTGTAGAGCAATCCCTGCACCTTCTCTGAGACCGCGTCGAGGTAGTCCTGTTCCCAGGCCATCACGCCGGTGACTTCCTGCAGAACGAGCGCCATCGCATCGAACAGATTCTTCCACTGAGTATCGAGATCCGGAGCCTCGACCGCGCCTTTAATCGCCGCGTTGATGTCGGGGTTGGCGATGCCCCAAACCGCGAAAGGCTGTTTCTCTTCGAAGAACTCCTGAATGATGCCAACCGCAATGTAGCCGCTGTCGCTCATCAGGGTCATGTGGTATTTACCCGTGGTGAACGAATCGATCCAGTAGTTGAAATCACCAGGTTTAATATTCAGTTTCGCGCCGATGTCGTTCAGGAAACCATCGATTGGCTCGATCTGGCCATTGTCGACATCGATTTGGGTGACGGCCATATCGAGAATGAGCTGAACCCCATCTTTCTCGCGGACATCGCCGTTCAGCACCCAACCCGATTGATCGAGCAGCGCATTGGCGCCGTCGACGTCGTAGGGGATGTCGTACTCTGTCAGGCTGGAAAGATCGCCGTTGGGTACCATGTTGGCCGGCAAGGGCGCCAGCCCTGGCCGCCCGTATCCGGCCCAACCCGGCAGCTGCAGCATCGACTTCTTGTCGATCGCCATGTTGATCGCTTTGCGGACATTAATGTCGGCGGTCGGCCCTTCGATCAAGTTCATCAGGAACATGCGGGTGGAACCCGCCTTCGGGGTAGCTTTGATCGTCACGCCCGGCTGGTCCTGGACTTCGGGCACGTTCGGCTCGACGATGCGAGCGATCTGGACCTCTCCCTGCACGGCAGCCTGAGCGCGAACGCTCGACTCCGGCACTTCACGGAAGGTGAGCTTATCGAGTGGGGTTGGACCGGTGACACCGAAAACGGCGGCGGGCCAGGCGTAGTCAGGATTCTTTTCGAGGCTGACATGGTCAGTCTGGACATACTCGACGAATTTGTATGGTCCGCTGCCGACGAGCGAGGTAATGCCGTAGTTCGCGCCGCCCGCATCCATCGCGGTCGGGGAGTCGATGCCGAGTCCACCGTCGCTCAGGTAGAGCAGGAAGGCAGCGAACGGCTGCTTGAAGTTCACTTTGACGGTGAAATCATCGACCACTTCGGTGCTGTCGTAGGCGTCGCTGCCCATGGCGGTGAAGCCGAATCCAGGCTTTTGAGCGGGGTCCACCGTCTCGTCGAAATTGCGCTTGACGGCGGCGGCGTTAAATGGCGTGCCGTCATGAAAAACGACATCCTGGCGCAGTTTGAAGGTGTAGCTCAGACCGTCAGGGGAGACCTCCCACGACTCGGCGAGCCACGGGTTGACCGAGCCATCGGCCGGATTGACGGCGACCAGGCCGTCGAGCACGTTTCGAGCGATCACGCGGGAGATCGTATCGGTGCTGCGGTGCTGATTGAGCGTGTCACTGACGATCCGCTCCAGTGCGTAAATCAGCTCTCCGCCCTGGGCCGCATCCTGATTTCGGCTCAACGCAGCGCCGCCGAATGGCAGTCCTGCGGCTGACGTCGATTGAAGATGTCCGGCGGCGGCAAGTGCGGCGGCGATGGCCGGAACTTTGACGGCGAGACTCATCACCTGACGGCGGGAAATAATGCCGGCCTCAAAACTCCTGACCACGGTTTCAATCTGCTTTGGTTCCATCGATTCCTCCTTATATGATCCTGTCCCCTGGATGCGATGACGGCACCCGCCGCGATCGTGTTTCAGGTGACGAGTTGATCCGAATGGATACGCCCGCTACCGGCGAAGTTTTGGATCGAGGGCGTCGCGCAAGGCGTCGCCAAGCATATTGATGCCAAGCACGGTGATCATGATCGCGACACCCGGGAAGGTGGTGTACCACCAGGCCTGGTTGATGTACTTGCGTCCGAGCGTCAGAATCGCGCCCCACTCGGGTGTTGGAGGCACCGCACCGAGTCCGATGAAGCTGAGTCCGGCGGCGGTCAAGATCGCGCCGGCGATGCCGAGCGTCGCCAGCACCACGAGTGGCGGCAGGACATTCGGCAGGATATAGCGAAGCATAATCCGCCGGTCTTTAGCTCCAATTGAACGGGCGCTGGTCACGAACTCACGCTGTCTCAGCGCCAATGTCGATCCCCGGGCGACGCGGGTATAGGCAGGAATGCTGGAAATGCCGACCGCGAGCATCACATTCGAAAGCCCTGGGCCAAGAATCGCAATGATGCCAAGCGCCAGGAGTATCCCGGGAAAGGCGAGTAAGAGATCCATAAACCGCATGATCAGATTATCAAGCCAGCCGCCTCGGTAACCAGCGATGACGCCGAGGAGAATTCCGATTCCGCCGCCGATCAGCACCGAAACGATGCCGACGCGAAGTGATATTCGTGCGCCCCAGATGACTCGGCTTAGAAGATCGCGGCCCGTGTCGTCGGTGCCCATCAAGTGATCGCGGCTTGGTGCTTGCAGCGCGGCGCGTGGATTTTGATCGAGCGGATCGTACGGCGCGATAACAGGCGCGCCGATCGCTAACACGACTTCGATGATGAGAATTGCCGCCCCGATCATCGCTGTTCGGTTGCGTCGAAGTTGGCGCAATACAACCCGCCATTCGCTTTGCGGTTTGGCGCGTTTGCCGATCAGGCGTTCAGGTTCGGGAACCGGCGTCGCAAGCGTGCCGGGCTGCGATGACATGGAGTCGATCCTTTGTTACGTTGTGCATTCGCCTCTATGAGACGACGATGGGATCATACGGCGCATGCGTCAAGGCGTAGCTCCCTTCGGGTCCAACCACGACCATATCCTCGCATCGAACGTAGAAAACTCCGGGCTTCCAGATCTTCGGCTCCAGGGTAAAGACCATATTCGAGCGGATGGGATCAGTGTAAACCTGTTTGATCCATGGTTCTTCGTGTACTTCTAGACCGATCGCGTGGCCCAATCCTTCGTACATGTAGTACTGGACGAGATCGGGATCATGCTCGGCGACCCAATCGCGGAAAATGTTGGCGATATCCGCGGGCGTGACGGTGTCGGATTTGATCTTCGGCATCGTCGCGAGATTGCCGGAGGTGATGATCTGGTACGCCTTCAGCGCCTCGGGATGTGGCTCGCCGATAAAAACGGAACGGCCGAAATCGGAGCAATACCCTTTGTAGAGCACGCCGAAATCGAAGGCGACCGACATGCCCGGCTCAAGCTTGAGATCGGTGTTGCGGGTAAAGATGTGCCGGTTCGGATCGCTGCCATTGCCGACGGAGATGATGCCGCAAGGAAACGAAGGGCCGTCGCCGCCCGCAATGCGGATCTGGTATTCGACCTCGATCTGAACATCGCGCTCGGTCATGCCCGGCTTCATCCGCTTGATCGTTTCAGCCAACGAAATGTCCGTGATCTCGGAGGCCTTTTGCAGGATCTCGATCTCCTCGGGATCCTTGATCGAGCGCATCTCATCCATCATGGCGTTGGTCGCCTGGATGAAGATGGCGGTCGGCGCGGCTTCCTGGAGGGAGAGCAACGTGCTCGCCCAGGCCATTTTGCCGATGGCGACCGTTTTCCCTGCTGGAGCGAACTCATTCAGGATATTGGCGAGAAACGCATCCGGATTTTGCTCGTCCGCCGGCATCACCCGCACGTCGGAAACCCAGGTGTGGACATCGACGTTGAACCAGGGATGCAGCACGATAACGGGATCGTGCTCCTGGCTGACGATGACCGAGGTCACCCAATCGCCATATCCCTTGAGTGTCGTGTAATAGAGCGGTCCTTCCATCCCGGTCAGGTAGATGAAGTCGGGACCGAAATTGAGCACCAGGAGATCGGCGCCCCATCTGGTCATGTTTTCGCGAACGCGCGCAAGCCGGCGACTGTAAAGCGATTCCATGCTGCCCTTTCTATTCAACGATGAAGAGCTTGCGCTCGATCTTGCTCATCGGCTTCCCGCCGTCGTTTGTCACCACGACCATATCTTCGATACGGTTGCCGAAGCGGCCCGGATACCAGATGCTCGGCTCGACGGTGAAGACCATATTTTCTTGCAACACGATCTGATCGACGCCGTCGAGGAAGGGAGGCTCGTGCACGGTGACGCCGATGCCATGTCCGAGCCGGTGGTTGAAACCGTCGTCGAACCCAGCGTCGGAGATGACCTTGCGGGCGATTGCGTTCGCCTGGGAGGCAGTGCATTGGCCTGCGACCATCGCCGCCATTGCGTCGGCCTGGGATGTGATGATGGCGTCGTGCGCCCGCAAATACTCAGCCGATGGCTCACCGACGAAGGCCGACCGGCCAAAGTCGGAGGCATAGCCATCGATGACACCGCCGAAATCGAACATGATCGAATCGCCGTGCCGGAGCTCGCGCTCACCGGAACGGACCGTTTTCTCTCCCCCAGCCGGTTCGGCTTGAATGAAAAAGACCCCTGTTTCGAATGAGGTGTATTCCGCCCCGAGCTTGACGAACTGGTAGTCGATCTCGTGGGCGACATCGAACTCGGTCATGCCCGGTTTCATGAACGCCATGACATTGCGGAAGACATCGTCCGTCAGGTCGGAACCGCGCTGCATCGCATCGAGCTCGTCCTGCGTTTTAATCATCCGCATGGGCGCGATGATCTCGGCCGCATTGACGATTTCGAGATCGGGGAAGAGCGAGGAGGCGGCGATCGTGAATTGCGCCCAGGTTCGCTCGTCGACGGCGATGCGGTGCTTGCCGCTCGCCAGACCGTGGCGCGAAAGCATTTCCTTGAGTACGTCGACCGGCGCTTCCGGCTCCATGATCAGCCGGACTCCGGAAACCCAGGATTTGCCCTCAGCTTCATGCTGCCAGAATCCGCCGCCCATGCGGGGCGCAACTACCTGGACTGGACCGTCCTGTCCGATGTACCCGCCGGAGAGCCAATCGCCATAGGCATTGTGATCGGTGCCATGATCGAGTTGGCGGCGAATGCCGGTGAGGTAGAAAAGGTTCGCTGCCCGGGGCAGGAACGTGAGTGCAATGTCGCGTTCCTGCATGGCGGTTTGCACCGCGGCCAGGCGTGATCCGTAATCCAATGCTGCTCTCCTGGTGAACGAAGTGGACAACTTCGTTGGTGAGTTAATCACATGGCCCAGAGGGACGCAATAGGAACGGATTAAATGTGGGAAGGATCGGCTCATCTTGGTGTCCCCTGTTAGGCTTGACGCATTCAGATGTCGAGATCCTGCTCGCAGCGAATCAATAAGGGGGCACGAAGATGGAGCGGGCGCAATTACAGGGCACGCGGATGCTTCTGCGCGAAGCTGAGATTCCGGTCGATCGCTCGAAAGAAAAGATTGCCCACGATCTCGAATTCGGGCTCGAATCGGCCTGGTCCGTGAAAGACCGGACGATCTCCCTTTTCAATCGGAATTACCGCACCTACTCGCACAGTGGCTCGTTTTTGGGACAGCCATTTCTCGAAGACATGCGTGAGTTGGGCGGGCAGGACGTCGCGATCCTCGGCGTGCCGCTCGATACGGGCGCAACCTTCCGCGCCGGAACGCGATTTGGCCCGCAAGCGATGCGAACAATGTCGGCGTTGTCATCTGGCTATAACTTCGAGATGGGGGTTGATCTCAAGGAATCGCTCAATATCGTTGACTGCGGCGACGTGAATGTCATCCCGGCAAATATCGAGAAATCATTCGATCAGATAGATAAGGCTGTTGCGTACATTCACGAGCGGTCAGTATTCCCGGTGATTCTGGGCGGCGACCACTCGATCGGCTATCCCGATATTCGCGCCCTCGCGCCTTATATTGATGGCAACATCGGTATCATCCACTTCGACCGGCATACCGATATGTCGGAATTCAATCTCGACGAGCGGATGCACGGCACTCCGTTTTTCCACGCCACCAACATCCCGAACGCCCCGGCCAGCAATCTCGTCCAGATCGGCATCGGCGGATGGCTCGGAAGCAGAGCCGGAGTAAAGACTGCTCGCGAACGTGGCGCGACCTCGATCACGATGACCGACATCGACCGTTGGGGACTCGACCGCATCGTGCGAGATCGCGCTCGACATCGCCTGGAAAGACGCGAAAGCGGTCTTTCTCTCGTTCGACATCGACTCGGTCGATCCTGCTTTTGCTCCCGGCACCGGGACGCCGGAATCTGGCGGTCTGATGCCACGAGAAGCGCTGCGGATGCTCCAATTGCTGACGCGCGAGGGCATCGCCGGTATGGAAGTGGTTGAAGTGTCGCCACCCTACGATGTCGGCGACGTCACCTCGCTTCTCGGGGTGCGCGTCATCCTCGACGTTCTCGGCAATCTGGTGAATGAAGGCAAGCTGGGGCGGCGTCCAACCACTGAGGATCGCCAGGCGAACGCTGCTACGTCGCTCGCTGAAGGTGTCCCGGAATAGATAGTCGCCCGATTTGTTCGTTCTGCCCCATTCCCCGGGGTTGAAACCCCGGGCTACCAAAAACGAAGCCCTTTCAGGGCTAAGCCGGGTGGGGAAAATTCCAGATATACAGGGACGTTTCCGGGCTGAGTCCAAGCGGGGCTTCGTTCTTAGTAGCCCGGCACTTCAGTGCCGGGTTCACCACGAAGGGAATTGCTGTTTAGTTTGTCGGCTTCTCGTGCAAAAGCTGCTCGAAGTCGGGTTCGACGGCCTCAGGCAGCACCGCTTCATGGGCTTTGACAATCTCGTCGAGGCCTCCCATTTCGTTCGCTTTCCGAATCGAAAGAAGTACGGCGATGGTCAGGATGCCGATGATGACGAGCAGGCTGCCCCATGGTGGGAGATGCCACCATTTGGAAAGAAGCATTTTGAGACCGACGAAGGAGAGAATCGCCGCAAGAGCCGGTCTGAGATAGATCAAGCCAGCCAGGTATCCGGCAAGGACGAAATAGATCGACCGAAGTCCCAGGATAGCGAAGATGTTCGAGGTATAGATGACGAAGGTGTTGTCGGTAACGCCATAGATCGCTGGGATCGAGTCGACGGCGAAAATCAGATCTGTGCTTTCAATCAAGAGCAGAACCAGGAAGAGGGGCGTCAAATACCGCGTTCCATCCCGCAGAATGCTAAAGTTCTGGCCTTCATAGTGTGGCCACACCGGATAGACCTTTCTGGCAATTCTGACCAGCGCATTTTTTTCCAGATCGGGAGCCTCTTCCTCTTTGTTGCCGAGGAATTTGAGACCGGTGAAGATCAGAAACGCGCCGAAGATATAGATCATGAAGTGAAGCTGATTCAGTAATATGCCCGCGAAAGCGATCAACAGTGCGCGCATGAAAACCGCGCCGATGATTCCCCAAAACAGCACGCGGTGGCGATAGGCCGATGGCACGCCAAACGCGGAAAAGATCAAAATGAAGACGAAAATGTTGTCGACGCTGAGGGTTTGCTCGACGATATATCCGGTCGTCCAGTGGAGCCCGGTTTCCCAACCTTCGGAGATATAGACGCCGATATTGAAGAGTGCCGCTAATCCGACCCAGACAATCGCCCAGGTGAGCGATTCTCGTTTCGTCGGTTCATGGGCCTTCTTGTTGATGACGCCGAGATCAAGCGCGAGCATGCCCGCGATGATGACGATGAAGACGGCCCAGGGTAAAATGCCTACCCAATCCATTAAATGAAAAACTCCCAAACTCGCGGAACCGGAAGACATGCTTCTGGCTAGCCCCGCTAAAATCGTGGCCGAGCCAGAGTCTCACCGGGCGAGCTTGAGATGCTCACTTTACGAGCCGGCGCCTTTCGACGCGTCTTGACGACTCGCAAGCACGCGGCGGGGACGCCGCGCGGGTTACTCCCTCTGTCAAGAAAAGAGGATACACGATTGCGCTTCTCGTCGGTAGAGTGCGGTGTGGCGCGGACTATGTTGTATTGACGTCGTATGGTGCTTGGTCAAAATTGGCCAGGTGAGACGTGGTTCCGTCTCCAATGTGCGCCAACGATCGATCACCGGATCACCCGTTCGCCATCCCATCACTCGTTTCAAACGAGCGACGGGGCAGGGGCTCGAGTCTCCCTTTACGAAGCGGGGCTAAAGCAGAAACCTTCGTCGCCATGAATGCAATGGTGCATCGGATTGCTCCAACCTCCTGGCATGCCCTCGCTTTTGGCGTGCGCCTTGCGCTTATCGGCGTTTGCTTCTGGCCGAGCCAACCGACAACGGTCACCATCACCGGCGCGGCTCCGGGATCCGGTTCGAAGCCTACCGGTGCCGGTGGGGCTACATCCACCATCTCACAGGACTACGTCGAGCATCGCCGGAAGCAGTTGCGAAGATAGCGCCGGTGCTATCAGCAGGAAGATGATTGGGCTTGACCTCGTCGACCTAGCGGATCAACGACGCATCACCAAGGATCCGGGCATACCTGGCCCGCGGGGTCAAGACCACGCCAGCTGGTGTGGTCCCGACCCCGACGCTCCATTGGGCCGTCAGCCTGAGCAGCTCGCCGTCGAGGAAGAGTCGTTGCAGGTTTGCCCCGCATTGCAGCAGACGCAAGTGTTATCAATCTCCGGATCGGCCGGCTCAGTCGCCGTCGGTGCAGGCGATGTCAAACGTGCTCGGTGACTCGCCCGGTTCCGACGGGGCCAGAGCCCGTACGCTCACGATGCGACCATCGCCCGTCTGAATGTCATCTGAGCATTGCCGGGAGCGATCGCCGCGTCTCCCCCGGGACGCGGCTGGTCGCGGTCCGGTGTCGCGTCAGCACGGTGGACTACAAGTTGGCGGACTCCCGGCCGCGAAGCAGACCCACCCTAGCGGGCAATCCTCGTTGCCTTTGAAGCATTCGATGGTGGTGGGCTCGGGGATGGCTCGCACGCAGAGGTGGAACGGGGTGCCCGCCCATCCAGCGCTGCAGGAGCAACAATCGTCCCGGTTATTGCAGGGACAGGCATTGTCGTCCCCGAAACTACAGGTGTCGGAATTTCCGTTGATGAAACAGCCGTTGTTACAGCACGCTTCCCCGCTGGCACACGAGCCGCACGTAAGCGTGCCACCGCAGCCGTCGGAGAACGAGCCGCACTGCTTCGCCTGGCACGTCGCCGGCGTGCAGCAACTCCCCTGGTTGCAGACCTGCCCCGCGCACACGTCGTCACGCAGGTGCCGGTTGCGTCGCAGGTCAGGCACTCGCCGGTAGGGCAGTCACCGCACTCGAGGGTGCTCGAGACAGCCATCAGAGATGGTGCCGCAGCGTCCCTCGCACGTCCCCGGAGTACAGCAGCCGCCGACGCCAAGGCAGACCTGGCTGGGGGCGCACGTGTTGTCGCAGATGCCGCAGTTATCCGGGTCATTGAGCGCGGTGCATCCATCTCCGCAAAAGATCTGGCCGGCTGGGCAGCATTCCCCTTCCCCAGGGCTGCAGCAGGCTGGCATCTTCGCAGCACGTCTGGCCGTCGCAGCAATGTCCAGGCGCACAGCAACTGTTGTCGCAGCATGACTCGCCGGCCTCGCAACAGATCGCGCCGCAGCATTGACCAGTGGCGCAGCATGAGGGGCCGCAGCAGGACTCCCCGGTTGGACAGCAGCCGCCAGGCGCCTCGAAGCACGGTTCGATGCACGTCCCACTGCAGCAGACCTGCCCGGACGGGCAGTCGTGGTCACACGTCCCGCAGTGTGCCGCATCTGTCTCAAGGTCAGCGCAAGTGCCGCCGCAGCACGTTTCCCCGGCGCCGCAGCCACCGCAGTCAAGGGTGCCGCCGCAGCCGTCAGGCGGGCTGCCGCATTCCCCGGGCTGGCACGTCAACGGCGTGCAGCAGATGCGCCGGTCGCAGACCTGGCCGGGAGCACAGGGCGTATTGCAGGCACCGCAGTGGGCGGGATCGCTCAGGATGTTTGCGCAGGTGCCACTGCAGCAACTTTCCGCGCCAGGGCAGTCGACACAGGCCGCGCCGTTCGTGCCGCAGGATGCCCCACTCGTCCCCGGCCGGCAGTTTCCATTGGCGTCGCAACAACCGCTGCAGGTGGTCGCGTCGCACTGCAGTGGTTCGCTGACGCAGGTTCCCTTCTGGCAGACCTGGCCGGAGGCGCAGGTGGTCGCCGCAGCCGCCGCAGTGGGCGGGATCGGTCTGGACATTGGCGCAGGTACCGCTGCAGCAGCTCTGCTGGCCGGGGCAATCCACGCAGGCGACCCCAGCCGCGCCGCATGCGGCGCCGCTCGTGCCCGGCCGGCAGTTGCCGTTGGCGTCGCAGCAGCCGTCGCAATTGGTCGAACCGCACGTTGGCGGGCTGGAGACACAGCTTCCGTTCTGGCAGACCTGCCCCAACTCTTCACAGGTGTGGCAGGTATGGTCGGTGCCGCAGACGAGGCAGACATCGCCGCAATCGGCATCGGCGCAGCAGCCGCCCGGGTAGCAGACCCCGTCGCAGAGCCGGTAGCCGGGGGGACAGTCGGCGACACAGGCGCCATCGGCACAGACATTGGGGGCACAGCAGTCGCCGCCCGCCGAGCAGGCTCCACCGAGCGGCGAACAGCTTCCGGGGGCGATGGCACAGGATCCATCCAGGCAGGTCTCGTCCGGACCACAGCAGGTCACCGCGGATCCGTCGCCACACAGGCGGCTTTCGTCGCCACCGCAGGCGCGCAGGGCCTCGCCCCGCGCCCGCGTCTCGTCCGCCGCGGTACAGGCGGTCTGGCACTGGTCCCGGGCGGTCCCGGCTGGCAGGCGATCGCAGCGGCCGGAACAGTCTTGGGCGCCCGTGTCGCTCCGGCCAGCGACGGAGAAAATCCCTGCTCCCGCTAAGCTCGCGAGCCCCCGCAGCACGTCGCGACGGGAAACCCCAGCGGCTAGGCGCCTGGTCAGGGCGTCAAATCGAGAATCGTCCATGGAACTGCCTCCTGCTCCTGGCGACCGGATCGATTAGATACACGGCATATGGCCAGATCATAGCATCCCCTCCGCACCCAGAGGTCCCTACCGACAGAACTCGGACATCGACTGGCTACACAATCTAGGAAACACCCGACCCGCATCACGGCGTACACGCCCCTGGCGGCGGACGATGCGCGAGCCATTGCCGCCAGCGGTGACCGCGCCGAGGACCTGGCGACGCGCGATGGCGTTTCGAAGACAGGGATCGACAGTATCCGTCACGGTCGAACCTGGCGGCAGGCAACCGAAGGGTATCGACCCGCGTCGTACCGGCGGCGAATCAATGGCAAGCCGACTGAGGATGATGTCCGGGCGATTATGGAGCCGTCGCGCGTCCTAGATGCGCCGAAAGTCACCTCCATCGACGAAAAACGCCGGAGGAACCGGCAGGAAATCGCGTAATGGGTTACTCCCTCTGTTACTACGATACTCGTGCACGGTCAACTGGTGACAAGCCACATATGTTTATTGGGGTACGCTGCTATGATGCCGCGACCATCGTCCGGAGGACGCCAGATGGAACTGTGGCGCCCGCAATTGAAGGATAGTGAGCGGTTGGCTACGAACAACGACGTCGGGGCATCAGTCTTGGATCATGTCGCGCCCGTCTGGTTTCGCGATGCGAAACTCGGGATATTCGTCCATTGGGGCGCGTATTCGGTTCCCGGCTGGGCGCCGCCGACTGGACTGTTCAGCGACGCGGCGGCGTTGGGATGGGAGAACTGGTTCAAGCTCAATCCCTACGCCGAGTGGTACGCCAATACGATGAAGATCGAGGGAAGCCCGACCGCGGCACATCACCGCGAAGCCTATGGTGATGCTCCGTACTCCTGCTTCGGCCGCCAGTTCTCAGAGGCCGTTAAGTCCTGGAATCCGCAGGAAATGGCCGATCTCTTTCAACGCTCCGGGGCCCGCTACGTGATTCCAACGACGAAGCACCACGACGGATTCTGTCTCTGGCCAAGCGATGTTTCCAATCCCAACCAGCCGGAATGGCATACCGAGCGCGATGTCGTTGGCGAGTTGGCCGCCGCTGTGCGCGAGCGCGACCTCCGATTCGGCGTCTATTACTCAGGCGGACTCGACTGGAGCTGGAATCCGCAGCCGCTGCTGAACCAGCAGGATGTCCACTCGACCTTTCCGCAGGGTGACGATTTCATTGCCTACGTTGACCGCCAGTGGCGCGAGTTGATTGATCGCTACCAGCCAGATGTCCTTTGGAACGACATCGGCGCTCCCGCCAATCAAGATGTGGATGCGCTTTTTCGCGACTATCTTGAACGGGTTCCGGAAGGGGCGATCAACAATCGCTTCCGCCAGCGCGACGGCGAGGGAACTCTTACGGCGACGCCACCGTTCGATTTCACTACGCCGGAATATTCGAGCGAATCGAAGATTTCTCCGGTTCCATTTGAAACCTGCCGGGGCATCGGCTACTCGTTCGGATACAACCAACTGGAAGATGAATCAACCTATGTCCCGATTCCCGAGCTGATCCATTTTTTCATCGATATTGTCAGCAAGAACGGAAATCTGCTGTTGAATGTGGGGCCGAAGGCGGATGGAACGATTCCTGCCGGCCAGATCGAACGGCTTGAAGCGCTCGGCGAATGGTTGGCGTCCAACGGTGAAGCGATCTACGGCACGCGTCCCTGGTCGGTTGCCGAGGGGAAAACGCTCGACGGCACCCCGGTCCGCTTCACATCGAAGAACGGGACGCTCTTCGCCATCGTGCTCACTGAGGCGACTCCGGGCTCGCGCGGCATCGCTGGTCTGCGGCCCTCAGATCGCGCCACCGTCCATCTGCTTGGAAATGACGAACCGCTGGTTTGGTCTGGCACCGAATCTGGTTTCGCCTACACGTTGCCAGCGTCGCTGCCGGAAGGTGTGGCGTATTCGCTCAAGATCACGCCAGCTCCGGATCGAGATTAGTTGGGAGCAGGGCGCGAGAATGGTGTCGCCGATTCCCGGCACTGGAAGTGCCGGGCTAACCGGACGAAGCCCTTCCAGGGCTGAGCTGAGTGGGCGACAGGCATTCGGAGTCCGCAGGACTCGTCACGTGTTAGCCGGATGTCTCAACATCCGGCACTGACGATGACTGTTCGACTACGCTTTCTCTCAACTCTCAACTCCGTCACAACTCACAGCTCGTCACTCAATCGACGCTGCTGCGGCTTCGATCCCCGCGCGGTCGGTATGATCGTCGGTGATGAGGCCGTCGCGCATTCGGATCAGGCGCCGGCATTGGCGGCCGACCTCTGGATCGTGTGTCACCAAGACGAAGGTGAGTCCTTTTTCCTGTATTGAGCTTGATCAGCAGATCCATGATTTCCTGGGCGGTCGAAGAGTCGAGCGCGCCGGTTGGCTCGTCGGCCCAGATGATGGCAGGTTCATTGACGAGTGACCGGGCGACGGTGACGCGCTGGCGTTGTCCGCCGGAAAGTTCGGCGGGCCGGTGCTTCGCCCAATCGGCCAAACCGACCGTTTCGAGCGCGTTTTCCGCCATGGCGCGGGCTCGCTTCGGATTCGTGCCGGCAACCAATAGTGGCATTTCAACATTCTCAATCGCACTGAGGACGGGGAGGAGATTGTAGACCTGGAAAACGAATCCCATTCGCCTGGCGCGATAGTCGGTGCGCCGGTGATCGGACATCTTGGCGATATCCTCACCTTCGATCCAGATCGTTCCTTCGGAGACATCGTCAAGTCCGGACAGGCAGTTGAGCAGCGTTGTTTTGCCGCAACCTGACGGTCCCATGACTGCAACCATTTCGCCGCGACCGATTTCTAGATCAATACCTTTAAGCGCATGAAGCTTCGTAATGCCAGTGTCGTACGTCTTGACGACGTTTTCGGCACGGATGATCAAATCCCGGCCATCAGCGGTTTTTGTGTCGAGAACTGCTTCGTTCTTTCGTCGTAGGCGGACCATTCGTTGTCTCCTCCTTCACAATGACTCTGTTTCCATCGTACCCTACGGAGTCCAATCGCAGAGCGGAAATGCTCCTCGGTAAAGGGCACGACGTAGCCCTGGTCGAGCCCCGCGTGTTCGCGTCGCGGCGCTCACTGCATCGCCTGAAGTGATTGGTGTATACCAGCATCGGGATTTCAGGAATAATGCGCGATATCGCGGAATATACGACTTCCGGACGCACTCGAATGAGGGATGCCGGATTTCATGGAGACGACCGATCGGTCAAAGGAGGATTTATGCTCGGGCGAGAACATCCGGAAGATATGATGTCACGATTGATGCACCAGGACGCGTTTACGGCCAAAGAACTGGCTGAGCTGATCGACCGTCCGGTCGAGCTCGTCACGGACGCGGTCTACGATGGCCGGTTGAAAGCGGTCGTCGTTGAAGGCAAGATTGTTGAAATCTCCCGTCACGACGCGTTGGCCTGGCTGGCCGAAGAAGCTACGTAGATTCTGGCTCGAACACACGCAAAAAGCGCCGTCCGGCATCGCCGGACGGCGCTTTTTGCATGCGTGTGACCGAAATGCGGCGCCGGATCTAATCGTCCGAACCCGCTTGAATAGGCATACCGGCTACGCCATCTGGCGGATGTTCGCCGCGCCGCGATGAGCAACGATAGGAACGTCGAAACGGGTCGACCCGTCGATGGAGATACGCGAGGACGAGCACGTCATGTCGCAAGAAACACCGGAGATCCATCGTGGATTGATGACACCGCACGGGAAATCGATCGCCTCAGAAGCAGGATCGCGAAATGACGATATCGAACAAGCAGGTGGTGAGAGCTTTCACCGAAGAGGTGCTCGGACGGGGGAAGGACCACCTACTTCCAACACTTGTCAGCGCGGACTATGTGCTCCATCTCTCGCTCGGTGACCACTATGGGGCAGACGGCACACGTATCGACATCGCGGCCTGGCGCGAGGGATTCGCCGATCTGACGTTGAGTCTGGAGGATTTGCTCGGTGAAGGAGACCGGGTCGTACGGAGATTCGTGCTTCGCGGAACACATTCAGGACCGTTCCTGGGATTCGCAGCCACCGGGAACGGGATCGAGGTGTCAGGGATCGCCATCGACCGGCTGCATGACGGCCTTATTCAGGAGAGTTGGATGCTGATTGACCTTTACGGACTCGTCCAGCGATTGAACGGAGAGCGTTCATAGTCGGGATCGGCGGATATCTGGAAAGTCTCGAAGGAAAGGTGGATTCGCCCGCATCAACGACGATGACGTACGCGCTCGATTGAACCGATGAAACTCAATGAGGAGTTGCCACGTGAACAGACATCTACGAAACCTTCTGCTGACGCCGTTGCTCATGCTGTTGTTGGTGTCCTGCACGATCAACGTCGGCGCATCGACCCCGATCACCTTTCCATTTACGCCGGACCCGGCCACGTGCACTGTCGAACCGCGATCGATCGATTCGATCATCGATGTGGTGGGAACGCCGGTTCCTGGCGCGGCGCAGGTCGAAGCAACGCCTGCCGCGGCGATGGTGGTGCCCGAGGGAACGAAAGCGGACGACGCGACGTCTAAATCGGTGACCAGCACGATCGTGCAGCTCTTCGCCTGCACGAATGCGGGCGACTTCATGCGGGTCTACGCCTATTTCACCGATGGATTCTTGCAGCAATTCTTCGTGGGGACGCCACTGTCCGATGACGTGCTTGCCTTCATCACCGCCACGCCGCAACCGCTGCCGGAAGATCAACTGCGCATTATCGTCTCGATTGGCGATGTGCGGATGCTCGATGACGGACGCGCGGCAGTCGAAGTTGTCGTGGATGAGCCTGGCGATCCCCGGCGTGAGAAGGATTCAGACGTCGTGCTGGTGAAAAGCGGCGACACCTGGTTGATTGACCAGGAGGTCGAGCGCGTGTCGACCTCCACGCCGGAGTCGACCAGCTAAGGATTGGAACGGCGATCGAGCACACGGGTTCGAGATTCAACGTCGTCTCTCGACATGTGCTCGATCGCCGGACTGACCACACCAGAAGATTGAGGATTTCGCCCTCACCCCGAGCGCAGGCAACCACCATGACGTCGTGGCCGGTCTCCTGTCGGCCACACTCGCTGGAACCCAATCTCGTGTGTGATAAGTATGGAGAAGACGAGGTCCTCCACTACAGAATGTGCGGAAAATGCGGCATATTCGCTCTCCGTGACGGTTTACCCCTCCCGGAGTTTTCGTTGCAATTCGAAGAGTTTGGTGATGGCTTCGAGCGGGGAAAGGCTCTCGACGTCGAGGTCCTTGAGTTCTTGCAGGGCGGGATTCGGCTCGCCGAAGAGGGTGAGTTGAATGTTCAAGTTTCCGGGCGAGGCGGAGTCGCGCATGGTCTGGCGGCGATGGGCGCGGTCATCGCCGCCGCGTTCGCCCGATTCGAGCTCAGAGAGAATTTCGCGGGCGCGACGGACGATCGCCGGTGGTATTCCGGCTAGCTGGGCGACGTGAATGCCATATGAGCGATCAGCGCCACCCGGTACGACCTGCCGCAGGAAGATCACCTGATCTCCCTGTTCGAGCACGTCCATCCGGTAAGCACGGACATGAGGAAGAATCTGCTCCAACTCGGTCAGTTCATGGTAGTGCGTGGCGAAGAGCGTTTTGCCGCCGAGCCGGGGCGCATTGTGAATGTGCTCAACGATCGCCCGCGCGATAGCCAGACCGTCGTAGGTGCTGGTGCCGCGACCGATTTCATCGAGCACGATCAAACTGCGCGGAGTCGCATGGTGGAGGATATTGGCCGTTTCGAGCATCTCGACCATAAAGGTCGACTGACCGGTGGCGATGTCATCCTGCGCGCCGATGCGGGTGAAAATGCGGTCCACCAAACCGATACGTGCCGAACGAGCCGGCACGAATGAGCCGATCTGCGCCATCAGCACGATCAAGGCGACCTGTCGCAACCAGGAGCTTTTCCCCGCCATATTCGGACCGGTCAGGATGATGATCTGCTGCGACTCGGGATCGAGCCGCGCATCGTTGGGAACGAACTCGCCCGGTCCAAGCAGCGCTTCCAGGGTGGGATGACGACCGGCGTCGATGTCGATCACGCCGCTCTCATCGAGCTGGGGGCGGACGTATCGTCTGGTCGTCGCCACGTCGGCGAGACTCGCCAGTACGTCGAGCCGGGCAATTGCGTTCGCCGCTTCGAGCAGAGGAACTGATTGACCTGACGTTTCAGCCATCACCCGGGCGAAGACGTCCTGCTCGATCGACGCCAATGTCTCCTGTGCCGTAAGGACGATCGTTTCATATTCCTTGAGCTGAGGGGTGAAATAGCGGGTTGCGTTCGCCAATGACTGCTTGGGAATGTAGTCGGCGGGCAGCGCGGGTTCGAGATTACCCGCGGTGGCGCGATCCCGTTCCGATGAAGCGAGCGCGGCGGCAGTGATTTCCAGGTAGTAGCCGAAGACCCGGTTATATCCGACTTTGAGGGTGCGTATGCCGGTGCGGTCCCGCTCCGCGCGTTCGAGATTTGCGATCCATTCCCGTGCTTCATGAGCGCGGCGGCGATGTTCATCGAGCTCAGGCGCGAACCCGGTGTTGAAAACATTGCCTTTGCCGACTGACGGCGGTGGCTCATCGACCAGCGCAATGTCAAGGAGGTTCCGGACCGGTTCGCACGGCGGAATCGCGCCGACGCCCGGTACTGCCAACGCAAACTCGCCAAGACCCGGCAGGGCGTGAAGCGATTGTCGCAACTGTCCGAGATCGCGCGGAGTGGCGATACCATTGACCGCGCGGGTCACCAACCGCTCAATATCGCCAATCGCGGCCAGACGCTGACGAAGATCCGCCCGCCCAATGGTGTCGTCGACAAGCGATTGCACGCCATCCTGACGATCGCTGAGGGCGTCAAGATCGAGCAGCGGTTGGCCCACCCAGCGGCGAAGAAGTCGTGCGCCCATCGGCGTTTTCGTTTGATCGAGCACGGCAATCAGGCTGTGCCGTTTGTCGCCACGGGCGCTTTCATGCAATTCAAGGTTGCGGCGGGTCTGGGCATCGAGCGTCATGAAGCCGTCGGTGCTGTAGGTGACGAGGGTGGTGATCTGTTCGAGGCCCTGGAGCTGGGTATCCTGGAGATATTGAAGCAGCCCGCCTGCCGCCCGGATCGCCAGTGGTTTTGAGCCGCAGCCGAACCCATCGAGGGAATCAACCGTGAAATGCCTGCGCAGCGCGTCGCCGGCGCGATCGACCGTCCAGCGCCAGGTTTCGGTTTTGCTTCGCGAGACCTGCTCCGGGAACCAGGCGCTGCGCGGGAGTGCGGCCGTGTCTTCTTCCCCTGCCGGTTGCACCACTTCTGCGGGATCGATGCGAAGCAATTCGCGTCCGACTGCGAGGAGTGTTTCTTCGTCCGAATTCGCTGCCAGTTCGGTGGTTGAAAATTCGCCGGTGGTAATGTCCGCGATCGCAAGACCGGCGCGTTTGCCATCAATCACGATCGACGCGATGTAGTTGTTGGACCGGGCGTCGAGCATGGCGGGATCGAGCACCGTACCAGGGGTGACGACGCGGGTGACGTCCCGCTCGACAAGTCCTCTTCCTTTGGTGACCTCGCCGATCTGCTCGCAAATAGCGACCTTGTGCCCGGCAGTGATCAAGCGGGCGATGTATCCCTCAGCAGCGTGATAGGGGATGCCGGCCATCGGCACGCGGATGCCCTTGCCCATATCGCGGCCGGTAAGGACGATATCGAGCACCTCGGCGGCAATTTCGGCGTCGCCATCAAAGGTCTCGTAAAAGTCGCCGAGACGAAAGAAGAGCACAGTGTCAGGAAAGCGTGCCTTGATTTGAAGGTACTGCTTGCGCAGCGGCACCACTTCGGCGGTAGCGGACGGCGTCACAAATCATCCTTCGCAGAGCGTCGAGTCATGTACGTGCACTGTAGCGGTCGATGACGATTCGCGCCAATGGGACGACGGAGTTGTGAGTTGAGAGTAGAGAGGATGAGAGTGGCGCGTTGTGAGCATGCACTCTAGAAGCAATCGAGGTTTCGACGCATCCGGAGCTGAAGCACCGGGCTGACGCGCGGAAGTACCCGTCGGGCACTAAGCTAGGTTGGAGATAGCTCCGATATATCGAGATTAATTCCCACCGAGGTCAGTCCCAGCGGGACTTTGTTTTTTGTTAGCCCGGGGTTTCAACCCCGGCAAATGGCACGACCTATCCGATTACGCTTCCTCACAACTCACAACTCACAACTACACTCACAACCCGTACACTACCGTTCATGACCTGTTGTTCGTGTCTGGGAGGAAATCAATGGCGAAATTCGCGGTGATCTTGACGTATTCATCCGATAACGAGAAGCGGCAGGCAGTGCGGCCGTCGCATCGTGATTATCTGCGCAGTCTGGCCGATCAGGGCAAGCTGTTGCATGCCGGTCCATTTGCTGATGATTCGGGCTCGTTGATCGTTTACGAAGCCGCTAGTTCGGATGAGGTGCAGGCCATTCTCAACGATGATCCATTCACGAAAGAAGGAATCATCACCGATTCCGTGATTCGCGAGTGGAACCGGGTGATGCCGTAACGGAGTCAGTGTGAGGTGTGAGGAAGCGTACTTCTTCGCTAACTCACACCTCACACCTCGGAAAGGAACTGACCATGGCGAAGTTTCTGGTGCTCAATACGTTTGCGTCGCAGGAGAAACGGGTTCAGCATCGCGCCGATCATCGCGTTTATCTGCACGATCTGGTTGCCAAGGGAAAGATTCTGATGGCCGGTCCGTATCTTGACGAGACGGGCGGTCTGATCATCTTCGAGGCGGACGATCAAGCCGAAGTGGAATCGTTGATCGCGGCTGATCCGTTCAAGATCGAAGGCGTGTTCGCCTCGACCGAGATCATCCCCTGGAAACAGGTTGCGCCGTAGCGACTTTGGTTGGCTTGCTGATCTCAGTACGCCAACCAATGACTTCTCACCTTTACTGACGGAGTATCTTACTTGTCGTCACCTGATTCGCGTGCGAGTAATCCGGCGGAGCTCATCGAACAGCGTATCTCAGACAATGTGATATCACGAAGCTAGGTCGATGCGGCCAGAGAATACTGGAAGAACAATCTTCAGGATCCAACTTTGATAGGAACTGGCGAGTGGATTTTGATTGCCGAGACAGATTTCGATCATCTGATTCTGGAATCGCGAATTCGTCGTAAACCACATAGGATTTTGTCTGTATTGCAGAACATCTATGAGATTTATGAGGCGAAGTATGATCGCCGTAGGGCCATGAGCAGCTGGCACGAGAGACTGAATTCCTCCAATTCTCCAAGGTCAGCTCCGCGCCACAGCGCGTCTCGCACACGCCTCGTAACCTTGTGTTGTTGTCGGAATAGGACTCCAAAAGAGGGGATCAAGCGACAGGCTTGATCCCCTCTTTTCATTCTCCAATCGCTATTTCGAAACGTAGTTCAGCAGGGTGCGCACCATGACGCCGGTGGAGCCTTTGGTGGTGTAGCCGCCGGCCTTGGTGGAGCGGGCGGAGCCGGCGATGTCGAGGTGGGCCCAGGGGAGACCTTCGCTGAAGTGCTGGAGGAAGAGCGCGGCAGTGATGGCGCCGCCTCCACGGCCGCCGGTGTTCTTGATGTCGCCGATTTCACTGGTGATCTTCTCTTCGTGGAAATCGGTGAGCGGCAACCGCCAGACATGCTCGCCCGCCTGATCGGCGGCGTCCGTCAGTCGTTCAGCCAGCTCGTCATTGTTGGCGAAGAGGGCAGTTGAGCCTTCGCCGAGCGCGACGACCGCCGCGCCAGTGAGCGTGGCCAGATCGACCATCTCATCGACGCCCTGCTTCGCGGTGTAGACGAGTCCGTCGGCCAGCACCAGGCGGCCTTCGGCGTCGGTGGAAAGAATCTCGATCGTGACGCCGTTCGAGGCGGTGAGAATGTCGCCGGGGCGGAACGCCTCGCCGGAGATCATATTCTCAGCGGCGCAGATGACGGCGTGCACGGTGTGCGGGCAGTCGATTGCTTTCAGCGCAGTCATCGCGCCAAGCACTGCTGCGCCGCCCGACATGTCCGATTTCATATCGAGCATGCCTTCGTACGGCTTGATCGAATAGCCGCCGGTGTCGAAGGTGATGCATTTCCCAACCAGGCCGATCACCCGGCTCTCGCTGGTGGTTTTCGATGGCTTGTAGGTGAGGTGGATCAGGCGCGGCTCGATGGCGCTGCCTTTGCCGACTGCCCGGATCGCGCCCATGCCATTGGCGTCCATTTCGGCGGGGCCGAGAATCTCGATTGAGAGCCCATGCTCTTTAGCGACCTTCTTCGCCTGGTCCGCCATTTCTACCGGGTGGAGGACACTACCGGGTTCATTGCCAAGATCACGGGCGAGAGCGACGGCGTTGGCGACGGCGCTGCCGACGATCGCCGCGTCTTTCGCGGTTTTCTCATCGAGCGCGCCAGCGAAGATGATCGAGTCAATGGCTTTGCCGGTGGTGCTGTGGGCGGCGCCGAAGTATTTGTCGAACTTGTAGGTCGCCATCTGTGCGCCTTCGACTGCCTGCACAAGGCTGTTGGCGTGATCGTCGACAAGGACTGCCACGACCGATCGGGCTCCGGCGTCCCGGGCAGCGGTCACTGCTGCGCCGTAACCCCGGCGGATCGCTTCCTCGTTCAACTCTTTTTCATCGCCAAGACCGGCGAGCACGACACGGCGAGCAGCGATTTTTCCGAGCGTCGGCACGATCAATGTGCCGCCACGCTTGCCTTTGAATTCGCTTTCGTCGGCAAGCTTTTGAAGCTCTCCGCCGAGTGTGTCATCGAGCGCGCCAGCCACACCGGCGAGCGTGTCTCCAACTTTTCGGGCCAGCACCGGCACGATCAGCGCGTCGGTTGAGAGATCAATTCCATCGGATTTCTGGTAGGTGATCTTCACGAAACCACTCCTTCTGCGTTCGCGACTGAGTTCCTTTCACTCATTGTGGCACGCGCGGGATGGATGGTGGGAGGCTATGCTTCCGAACGGACTTTGCAGGGGAGGGGTGGAATCCGGTGGATTGGTCGACGTTCATCATCGCTGCGACGGTCATTCTGGGCGCGGCGGTGATTTCCGGCATCACCGGGTTCGGCTTCGGTCTCGTTTCTGTTCCGCCGCTGCTCATGCTCTATCCGCCCGCAGCAGTGCTGGCGATCTCCAAAATTCTGACCCTCTCCACAAGCTGGATCGTCATCGTCCATGGTTGGCGTCAGATGAAGCCGAGGATGATTCTCGCGCTGTTTCCGTTCGCAGTCATCGGTATGTTTATCGGCGTGCGGGTGTTGAAGCATGTCAGCGCCGATGCGATCAAGCTCCTGGCCAGCGGCGTGGTGGTTGGCTTCACCCTGATTTTGCTTCGCGGCATTCCTCGTGGGAAATGGAACTCGCCGGTTCTTGGTCCCATTTCAGGTTTTGTAAGCGGGGTCATGTCGACCTCGACCGGGCTTTCCGGTCCGCCGATCGTGCTCTATTTCACGCTGCGTGATGTCGAAGTGCAACCGTTTCGCATCACCATCGCGACCTATTTCATCATGCTGGATTTAGTTGGCTTCCCAACCCTCATACGGAACGATCTGGTGACCCGGCACGATCTCTCGATCGCGCTCTTGATGATTCCGATCGCCTTGATTGGCCGGATGATCGGGGTTCGCCTGGCGCCGAAGCTTTCTCGCGAGCATTTCTTCCGGTTGACGCTGGGACTGCTGATGGTGACCGGAACGATCGGCGTGGTAAGTTCGGTGCTTTCCCTTCGGTCTTGAATTGGCGCGAAAATCGCGTGATTTCACCGACGTTTCAGCAGGATCGATGCGATATAGTCGAGATGCGATGATGCACGATTCTCGACGAATGGAGAGAGCCAATGACCGGACAACGACCGCTCCGACTCAAGGAGCGCATATTCCGATGGACCGTAGCGGGATTGATTCTGCTCGGAACTCCGGCAGGCGTGTATGCCACGAGACAGGCGTTGAACGACAACCAATCTCCGGCGGAAGGGACAGCGCAGGTCGTGGCGCAGGGATTAGCGACGCTCCCTCGCGGCAAGCTTGTTTGGCGCATCGTCGAGCGGGTGGCGAAACCGCGCGGTGAAGCTGAGCCCGGATCCAGGGTCAACGGCTATGTGCTGGCCCAGGACGAATCGATTCTGCTGATCAATGTTGTCAATGGCCAGTTGGTCGATACGGCGCGATTGGCTCCTGGCGAGGCGTTCGCGGTGCAAGACGGCGTGAGTCAGATTCGCGCCAGCATGACCGATCAACCGGTCACTTATCTGTCGCTTGAGTTGGTGCCAGAAGATCAGGCGAGTTCGACCGGTTCGGGCACATTGCTCTTCACGACCGCCTCGTTCGAAGCGCCGGAAGGGATGCGCGACATCGATCTGGTCGCCAACGTGTTGAGCCAGGGCGAGGAAACGCAGATTCCGTACAACGGCGGTCAGATCGCCATCCTCGCCACCGAAGGCACGATCGATATTCTTCCTGAAGGCGGCCCTATTTCAACGCTGCAGCCGGGCCAGACCTCCGTGTTCAATGGTCCGGTCACGGTTCGAAGCGGCGGCAGCGCTTCAGTGTCCGGCGTCCGAGCGTTCGCGAATCTCGTGCAGTCGGGTAGCGGCGACGCAGTCTACTTCGCGGTCGTGATCGGAACGGAAGTGATCCCATCGTCTGACTTCCAGACGCCAACGCCAACGGCGCCTGCAACGCAACCTCCTGTTCCTACTGAGATTCCAATTGTGGCGACGGAAGCGATCATCGATACGCCAACCGAGATCTCGACTGATGTGCCAACTGAAACGCCGACCGAGATTCCAACCGAGATACCGATGCCGACCTCAACACCTGACCTGGCCTCGGATGATGACGGCGACGGGCTGCCGCTTCGCACAGAAAATGCAATCGGCACCGATCCGACCAATCCCGACACCGATGGGGACGGCTACAACGACGGCGCGGAAGTGCAAGCTGAGACCGATCCGCTCGATCCGAACTCCTATCCAATCATTATCGGGTAGGGGTTGCGCTCGAAATCAGGTTGCATGATGAAGCCGAGACTCTCGTGAGTCTCGGCTTCATCGCCGTACTCAACCGATGGTCATCATCTGCGCACCCGATGTCACGCACGTTCCGGCGTATCGCAGCGCGGCGGCCGGGTGTATTCTCAAATCTGTCAGTTGGAGGCGTCTTTCGTTGCAGTCGAGCGGCCGCCTTCCTTGGTTCCCACCAGCCGGAGGATCGGCATGACCGAGATCCATCAGGGGACATCAGATCCCGTTTCCTTCGCAGGAGGGTTGCTGGATCAATATCGTCACGTCTGCGCGTTCGTCAATAGCCAGGACGAGATGTATCAGGTTCTTGACCCTTTTGTCCGCGAGGGGGTGACGCTCGGCGAGAAGCTGCTGTATTTCGTCGATTCCGCCGAACGCGGCAACCTCGTCCGGCATCTCCGGCGCATCGGCCTCGACATGCCGGCGTTGCTCGAACAACGGCAATGCGAGGTGCGGACCTGGTCCGAGACGTATCTCCATGGCGGGCGTTTCGACCAGAATGCAATGCTTGGTCTCCTTGACGACGTGCTGCTCGGTCCCCCATCGCCACGAATACGCCTCGTCGCGGACATGGGTTGGGCAGCCGAGCAGGAAGGCGTCAACGATCTCCTTATCGAATTCGAAGCTCGTGCGAATTTCGTCCACCCCAAGCATGGACACGTCGTGATCTGTGTCTACGACATATCCAGGTTCGGAGGCGATTTCGTCATCGACATCCTGCGGACGCACCCGATGGCGCTGATCGGTGGCGTGCTCCATGTCAATCCCTATTTCGAGCCGGCGGCGGAGTTCCTTGAGGAGCTGCGGTCCCGCGAGCGGCGCGCTCCGTATGCCTGAACCGGAAACTTCGATCGACATGACAGACGAAACACCAATCGGGGATGGACCTGATGCCCTGATGGCATCCCGGCGCGGATTGCGTGACCTGGCCGCCCTGCTCGCATTGCCGGCCATGTGGGTCGATCACGATCCAGCCGATATCGCCGCAGGACTGATCGGTGTCTTATTCAGCATGCTTGGCTTGGAAAGCGCCTATGCGCGCTTCAACGATCCCACCGGTAGACCGGCGCTTGAAAGATGGCGGCCGGTCGGACCTTGCCCTCCGATCGAGTTTGCGTCAATCCTCGCACTCGCACCAGCACGCGAGCGGGGAGCAGTGACAACGTCGGTCTCGACGCCGTCCGGTGAAGGCGCGATCCGCGTGACGCACATGCCGTTGACGCTTCCCGGCGTGGATGGGCTTGTGCTCGTCGGTTCATCCCGGGCTGATTTTCCGACAGATCACGAACTCCACCTCCTGCGGGTTGCCGCCGGGCAGGCGATGATCTCGATCCACACAGCTCGGCGGCTCGAGGGCGAACGAGCTGCTCGCCTCGCCGCTGAGGAAGCGCTGGAGCGAAGGAACGTGTTCCTGGCGAGGCTCGCCCAGGACCTGGAACGACCGCTGGCGGCGCTCGCCGTCCACGCTGCGGAGGCACGCCAATTCGCCAGCAAGGCAGATAATCGATCAGAGCCCACGACAGAACCAGCCGATCCGCCTGCGTACGCCGCTGTGCCACTCCTCGCGTTCCCCACACGATTGACGCGGCGAGAAACCGAGGTGTTGGGATTGCTCGCGCAGGGCATGAGCAACAAGGAGATCGCCGGGGTCTTGTGGCTGAGCGACCGGACGGTCGAACGGCACATCACCAGCCTCTACCGGAAGATCGGCGTGGAACGACGGAGCGAGGCGACTTCTTTCGCCTTGCGCCACGGTCTCGTTAGAACCGGAATGGATGGCACGTAATGACCTTTCGCATTGACACGGCATTCACCCACGCAAAGACGAAGCACCCCCGGCGTTCGCCGGGGGTGCTTCGTCTTGAAGGGAGGAAGGAGTTGTGGGCTTAGATCGCGTTCTGCGCCAGTTCGGGGTTGACGCCGGTGTTCGGGAACTTCGGTCCCTTGGGCGTCTTCGGGATTTCGCGCTGGCCGCAGTTGAAGATCGTCACGTAGGTTGTCGTGTTGTCCTGAACCACGATGCGGCCGTTCTGATCGATCTGCGTCGATTCGGCCTTGCACCAGGATCCGCCAACTTCATCGAGATCGTACGTGCCGGAGGCAACTGAGAAGGTGACCGTGCCGTCGACGCCTGTCGTGACCTGGAAGCCGCTGTTCCATTCGTCGGTGACGGTGAAGGACGCGCCGCCTTCGTAGATGTCGCAGGCATAGGTGGAGTAGACGTTGGTGTCGCACCAGTACTTGGTGATGACGACCGTGCCGCCGTGCTGATTCGGCACGTTGTACCAGTGGCAGGTCAGATGCTCGTTCGCCTTCAGCGTGACGAGGAATGTGTTGTCAGCCTGGAGTCCGATCAGATCGGTCGGAGCCACCGTGTCGACCGCGTCGCTCATGCAACCGTAGACGAAAGCGTAGGAGGTGTCGGCTGGCATCGTTTCCTGAATCTGATAGTCGCCGCCGTAGAGTCCGCCCCAGTAGACTGCGCCGTCGATTGAGTCGCCGGTGTTGGTCTGAAGGGGAACGTCCGCGCCGTGATAGAGCGTGAAGGTGATGCCGTTGGTCAGCTCCGGGCAGTCGAGCCAGGGGTTCGCGCCGTAGGCGTTCACGTCGTAGCCAGCCGGGCAGGTGTGCTTGTAGATCGTGATCGAGCCGTCGTAGTTGTCATGGGTCGGGATGTTGAACCAGTCGCAGTAGAGTCCTTCGCCCTTGAGCATGTCGTGCTGGAGAACCCCGCCAACCACGTCGCTCGGGAAGAGCTTGCCGTCAACGATCGCCGGAACGCCGGAGTCGTTGTACACGGTGGCGGTGAAGCCGCAGAAGACGATCGGGTAGTCGTAACCGGCGGGAATCTCTTCCTGGATCACGAGCTGGCCTTCATCGACCGGCTCCCAGATCAGTGTGCCGTCGCCATCGTCGCCGGAAACCTTGGTCGGAAGATCGGAGCCATTGCTGGCGGCGTGGAAGACGACGCCGTTCATGGTCTGCGTGCAGTAGGTCAGGTACTCGTTCTGATCGCCGGATGAAGGAACGAAGTCGGCCGGGCAATTCCACTTGTGAATCTCGACCTTGCCGTCCATCTCCGGTGTCGGGATGTTGATCCAGTCGCAGTAGAGGAAGTCGTAGCCGGCCTTGAGCTCAACGCCGACCGTGCCGCCGTTGACCTGGACTTCTGCCTCAGCATCCTCTTCGCCGGTGTACTTCGAGTTCTTGCAGAAAACGCGAGGTGTACCGAAGCCGGAAGGAATCTGTTCAACGATCGTTTCCATGCCAGAGGGAACGTTGTCCCATTGGACCAGGTAGGGTGCGCTGCCTGGCGTCGTGCCAGTCTGCTGGCCGCCATTGGCATCAGTAAGTGTGAAGCTGGTCGGGCCGGGAACTTCGTGGCAATTCGCGGCGATGCCGTAGATGTCGGCGCTATAGGCATCGAAGCCGAGCGGGCAAACCGACTTGTTGATCATCACGGTGCCGGTCGTCTGCGATGGGGTGTTGTTGTAGTTGAACCAATCGCAGAAGGCCATATCGCCGTCGTTTTCGAGGTGAATTTCAGTTTTCCAGTTCCAGAGATAAGCCGGGAAGAGTGGCTGGGTCGTGTTGCCGAGATAGTCCTTGACCGAGCACCAGACAATCGCGTTGTCGTACCCCGCCGAAGGAACCTCTTCGACGTCGTAGTTGCCGACTCCAGTCGTCAGGCCGCTGAAGCTAACCAGATAGCTGCTCGTCGTCCCGGTCTGAATCGGAGCGCCGTCGCCGAAGTAGAGGTTGAAGGTGAAGCCGGTGTCTGCACCCTGGCAGGCTGCCGACATGTTGTAGATGTCTCCATCCACCGGGCCGTCGCAGACATGCTTGTTGATCGTGATGGAACCATTGCCGCCGGGCGCCGGATCGCCTGGATCGACGCCAACGACCGTCGCCACTGGCAGATCGATCACGGGAAGCGTCGGTTCGGGTGTCGGCGTTTCGATAACCGGATCGACCACGGTGGGATCGTCGACAGGTTTCTCGGCGACGGTGTCGTCCACGACTGATGGGTCGACCACTTCGGTACTGGTCGCCTGGAGAATCTGGTTGTCGCTGGCGCTCACGCTCTTGCCGAGCGGAAGCATGGTCATGAGCAGTGTGGCGGCGAGCGCCAGAACCAAAAAGTGTGCCGAGAAGTGACAGCGTCGTCGCTTGTCGTTGGAAGAGCGGTTCATCTTGTTCTCCTCATCCGCATTCCTGTGCGCTCCGCCATCGGAGCACGTTTATATGGTGGCGGAATGAGGTGAACGATCCCTCAGCGAGATCACCGAATTCGCGGAATTTCCGGGGAATTGGGAGTTACGTGATTTCACGTAGACGGAGTTATGAGTAGAGAGTTGAGAGGACGACGGCCCTCACCCGGCGCTAAAGCGCCACCCTCTCCCAATGCTGGGAGAGGGTACGAAAAGCCCCCTCTCCTGAAGCGGGAGAGGGGCTGGGGGTGAAGGCTGTTCGGGAGACGAATTCCTCGATATATCCGCGTGTTTCTATAGTGGCCGACCTCGTTTCGGCCCTGTACATTGGATCCACATCTGGCGTGTGATCACCAAGGCCGATACAAGATCGGCCACTACGATGTTGGTGATAGGGTAAGGGTATAAATGTCCGCTAGTCCTGATGGAACATTTCTTCCAGCGGCCAGGTTTTTGGGGAACGGTCGTCGCTGTATTCCATGTAGGGTTCCATCATCTGCCACCAGTCGCGCACGATCGGCGGGACTTCGCCGGAAATGGGGCTGGAGCCGTCTGTTTCGAGATAGGCGAAGAGATCGAGGTCGATTCTGAAGATCGTGTAGTTGCGCACGCCGGTTGAGCGGATTTGAGCGGCGAGCTCCGGCCAGATGGCATCGTGCTTCTCTTTGTAAATGGCTTCACAACCTGGTTTCAAACGCATTTTGAAAGCGACTCGTTCCATTTCATTCCTCCCGGGGCAGATGGATGACCTGCCCGGTGCGCGACGACTCGAGTGCGGCCGCCAGGAACTCGACCGTCAGCAAGCCGAGCTCGCCGGAGGCATGCACCGGGCTCTTGCCGAGGAAGGTATCCACGAGCTGTCGCGACGTGAGATGAACAGGGTAGAACTCGTTGTCGGCAAGTGGCGTTTCCTTCCGAACGGTTCCATCGTTGAAGAAAACCTCAAGCGTCCCCTTCGACGTATCGAGCGCCGCATGCCCCTTGCTGCCGAAAACGCGGTACTCCTCCATCACCTTCTGGGTATTTGGGACCGTGCCGGTGCTGGCGATGGAGCCGCAGGCTCCGGAACCGGCGCGGAAATTGACCGCATCCCAGACATCGACTTGCGTATCGTGGTTGTCCGTGAACGCGTGGACATCGGCAGGCCGCAGACCGGACAGGAAGAAAACGAGTGAGGAGGAATGGGTAACTTGCGTGAGCATCTGTCCGCCGCCGTGCGCCGGGTCACTGTAGGTGCTGGTCCCTGGCGCCCACATCGCGCCGGCGTCCGGCTCTCCGGCATAGGCGGTGTCGCCCCGGTAAAAGGAGAGGACCGAGGTGGCGAAAAGACTGCTCACGAACAGGATGTCGCCGAGATCACCCGCTTCGATCACGTCGCGCAGCAGGCGACTATGCCGCATGTAGGGATACGGGTAACCGACATGGAGCGATAATCCGCGATCACGCGCGATCGCCACCAGCTCGCGGCCATGTGCGGGATCGACGACCATCGGTTTCTCGATCATCACGTCCGCGCCTGCCAGGAGCGCATCTTTCGCCAATTGATAGTGGGTGTCGTGCGGCGTGGCGATGAGAACGACATCCGGGTTGAGCGCGAGGAGTTCATGGTAATCGCCGAAACTTCGCGGCACGCCGAATCGCTCGGCGGCTTTCGCGGCTTTGTCGGGATTGGCGTCGGCTAGGCCGATCAGCTCGGCGTCGGGATAGGTGGAAAGACTGGGCAGATGAGCGAAGGTCGACCACCATCCAGCGCCGATGACGCCAACGCGGGCGCGTTTTCCTGCCATCGAAAGCTCCTTCTTCGTCGCAACGACTCTACGAACAGACGCGTAGGGTCACGATCGCATACCTTCGGGATCGTCGCTACGCCAGTCCGTGCCGCAACGCGATGGCGGCAGCGCCGGTGCGTGATGGCACCTCGAGTTTGGCGAGCACGTTGGCGACATGGGTCATGGCGGTGCGGTGGCTGATGAAAAGAAGATCGCCGATTTCCTTGTCGCTTTTGCCCTGGGCGAGGAGACGAAGCACCTCCCGCTCACGCCGGGTCAAGATGGCCGCTCCGGGTGGCATCGGTTCGGTCGCAGCGGAAGGAGCGAATGGTATTGAGGTTGATGGCGTGGTCGATTGGAGCGCTTCGGTGATGGCGTGATCCCAATCGAGTGTTTTCCCGATCTCGAAGGCATCGTTTATTTGTGCGCGGCCATGCTCGCTGCGGGCGGTCGCCAACCCCTGATCCATCCGGTCGCGGTCGGCTGGATGTGCGTCGAGGTGAAACGCGAAACGTAGCATTGATGCTGATCCGGCCAGTCGCGCGCCTCGCTCGACATCATGTGCAGCCAGCGCGCAGAGCGCGATACCTTCGATATCGTTGAGAACATTGGCGCGATTGCCCATTTCGGTGTCGAGGTGGAGCGCGTTGCGGTAGGCAACGGTTGCGTTCTGGGCATCGCCAAGATCGTAGAGTGCTTCGCCGAGATTGCGCGAGGCGAGGGCGATGCCGGGTTGATCTTCGAGCGCGCTGAAGTCGGCGAGCGCATCGCGGAAGAGCACCGAGGCGCGTTGCGGATCGCGGTTGGTGATCGCCAGCACACCCAGATTGTTGATGACGACCGCCGCCCGTTGCCGATCACCGAGACGTCGGTAGATTGAAAGCGCTTCTTCGTAGCGATCTGTTGCGAGCGTCGCGTCGCCCAGTCGCCTGGCGACCTGGCCGTAGTTGAGCAGCGCGGCGGCGATGCGGCGATCGTCGTTGATGGAGCGGAAAATGGCGAGCGCTTCGTCGTAGCGTTCCTGGGCTTTTTCGGATTCGCCCCGGTCGAGCGCTAGCACACCGAGATTGTTGATCGCACTGGCGATGCCGATCGGATCATTGAGCGTCCGGGCGATATTGAGACTTTCGAGATAGAGCTGTTCGGCCCGATCGGCGTCGCCGAGCCGGCGTGCGAGCAGTGCAGCTGCGGCAAGCGCGCGAGCGCCTGTTGGACCGGGCACAGGTCCGTCGACGAGGGATCGTTCGAGCCATTGCCGGCCCTCGGCGGCATGGCCGCGCGCATCCCACCAGCGAGCGAGATTTGAGCATAACGCCTGGGCGGATTCAAACTGGCTGGTTTCGCAGAACCAGTTCAGCGCGGTCCGGAGGTTCTCGGCTTCTGAGTCCAGCCGGGTAAACCAATGCGCCTGCTCGGAGCCGCCAAGCTGAGCGTCGGCGGATGCCGCAAGCCCGGCGCACCAGGCAGCGTGCGCGTCACGGACTACGCTGCGCTGCGGGATCGAGTCGAGTTGGCCGGCGGCGAATGCGTAAATCGTCTCGAGCATCTGGAATCGAGGTGAGCCGAGTTGTTGCTCGTTTTGGCGGATCAGACTTTGCTCAACCAACGCGGCGAGACCCGAAAATGGATCGGCGATAGCTGGCGCGACTGCGCTGACCGCCTCGATCGCTTCTATGGACGCGCCACCGCGAAAAACGCCCATGCGCTGAAAGAGGGATTGCTCGGGGAGTTGGAGCATGTCATAGCTCCAGGCGATGGCGGCTCGCAGCGTCTGTTGTCGTTGGGGTAGATCGCGTGGACCGCCGGTGAGGAGGAGCAGGCTGTCCGTCAATCGCGGAAGCAGCGCGATCGGCGAAAGAAGGCGGATCCAGGCTGCGGCCAACTCGATCGCCAATGGCAATCCATCGAGCCGCGTGCAGATTTCCGCGATTGCGGCGGCGTTTTCGGCGTTGAGTTCGAACGCCGGCCTGGCTGCCTGCGCCCGGTCAACGAACAGACGAATCGCCGGGTTGCGCGTGAGCTTTTCGGGATCATGCCAGTTCTCGCGAACCGGGACTGGCAAGGGGCCGAGAAGCATTTCTCGTTCGCCGCGTATCCGGAGCGCGGAACGGCTTGTCGCCAGCGCGAGCAAATTTGGAACTGCGCCGAGGAGCGCGGCCAACGGCGCGGCGATGCCTGGAATTTGTTCGAGATTGTCGAGAATCAGCAGCGAGCGCTCTCTGGGCGCGGCGGCGGCCGCGCGCGCAACCGGGGCAGCGTCGGCGCGAACAGGCGCCCCGAAGGCGGCGGCGATCGTCTCCATCGTCCGATCGGCCGCGGTGAGGTCGGCGAGGCCAAGCACCACGATTCCACCAGGAAATTGTCCATGAAGATGTTCGGCGACGGCCAGCGCGAGGCGCGTTTTCCCGGCCCCACCCGGTCCGGTGATCGTGACGACCCGAGTTCCCGGTTCAGCGAGGAGGGTTGAAACCAACGCGATCTCATCTTCGCGACCGATGAGGGGCGTGGATGGAGTGGCAATGGTCGGCGTTGTGATCGTCTTGCTCACGCTGAGATTGATCCCTTCGCCAATTCGCCTGGTCGTTCGCTACGATCATCAAGGGCATGATACCCGGGCGTCAACCGGAGATTGCTATTATCCGTTCGGAGAACTGATGGAGAGACCCTGGGAGAAGCAACATGCGTGTAGCGGTAATGTCCGACATTCACGGTTTTCATCTCGCATTCGAAACCGTTCTGGCCGATCTCGATAAGACCGGTCCCTACGATGAGGTTGTGATTGCGGGTGATCTTTTCGAGGCAGGTCCAGGACCGGAGGTCGTGCTCGATCTCCTGCAGGCGCGAGGATATCAGGCGATTCTGGGCAATACGGATGAAGAAATCGTCAGCGCTTCTCGATTCGGCGTCGCCGACGGATCGACGCGGTACGCGCTCGACAAGATCGGTCCAGAGGGAGTCGCCTACCTGGAGGGACTACCGCATTCCTATCGCATCTCACCGCCGAACGGGCGTGGTTCCGAAGATGATTTGCTCGTCGTCCATGCGAATCCGCATAATCTCTATGACCGGATTGACCCTGATCTCAGCGATGAAGAATTGCAAGATTTGATCGGCGGTGTTCAGGCAGCGGCGATCGTCTTCGGGCATTTTCATGTCTGCTATATCCGGAGCGTCGATGGACATTTGCTGGTCGATGTCTCAGCGGTGGGAAATCCGAAAGATGGCGACCTCAGGTGCAAATATGGGGTGCTGACCTGGGATGAGGCGATTCGCCAGTGGTCGGGAACGATCGTCAAGCTTCCCTATCCGCTCAATGAAACAAAAAAGGCGATGCGCGAAAGCGGCATGCCGAACTGGGAAAAAGCATACAAGAAGGTTGCACGCGCTTCGTACAAAAAGCGCTAGTCGAACGTTATCAAGAGCCGCTGCTCGCCCCGAAGAGCGCTGCTTGCATCCGGTCCAGAAAGCGCTCAACGGAAAGATCGCGGTCGATCCGGGCACGAAGCGCGCCTTGATCGATGAGCCGGTCGTCGACATCGCGCAGAAGGCGAAGGATCGTCTCCGCGAGCGCCTCGGGGTTTGAGGGAGGCACGACAAACCGGTCATCTCCCACCGTCCAGGCGGAGTCGCCGACATCGGTGGTGACGACCGGCACGCCGGTGGCCATTGCTTCAGCGATGGCCACCGGCACACCCTCGCCGGATGACGATGAGTTGACGAGCAGATCGAGCGCGCTGTAGGTGGAGGCCTGCATCGTCACCGAGCCGGTCCAGATGATCCGCTCGCCAAGTCCGAGTTTGTCACCCAGGCGCCTTAACTCATTGCTTGCATTTTGAGAGCCGCCGCCGATGCAGACGAAATGCGCATCGGGTCTCGCTTTCGCGACGATTGCCGCTGCCTGCAAAAAGGTGGGGATATCACGGCTGGAGTCGAGCGGCCCGACCTCGCCGATCAACCGCGATGCATCCGGAATCCGCCAGGCATTGCGGGTGGTGTCGCGGCCGCTGTCGTCGCGCCTGAAGTGATTGAGATTGACACCGTTTGGAATGACGACGATGCGTGCGGCGGGATATCCATGGTCGATGGCGCGTTGCCTGGCAGTTTGACTGCCGGCAATAAAGAGTGAGACCCGCCTCGCGAGCGATTGCTCGATGCGTGCTGTGATTCGATTGAGGAATTGGCGGCGCCTGGAGGCGTCTTGAACAGGTTCGAGCCGCCAGGCGACCCTGGCGCGGTGGTACGGTCGAAACAACTGAGCGTAGACGGAAGGTGAGCCGGCGTAACTCTGGATCACCGTTGGACGCAGCGGCCTGAGCGTCCGGGCGAGTTGGAACGGAAAGTCGGAAGAGATCCCAGCGGCCTCGTTTTTCCAGAATCGTGAGCGGAACCCCGGCGTCGATGAGCTCACGCTCCAATGGACCGCGATAAAAGACGACCACGCGGACATCGATATGCCGCCTGTGGAGTCCAGTCGCCAGCGTGACCAGTTCTCGCTCTCCGCCTGGCACATCAAGGGAACGCGCCAGTAGCACTAACCGGCCGCGAGTTGGCCGGGACGAAAGCGTCGATGCTGAAAAGGGAAGTGTTGTCACCGGAACCGGCGGTGATTCCTCGGTCTTTTCTGCCTTCGCTCGACTGAGCGGCAAGGTGATCAGCCAGGCGGTTCGCGCGTAGCTGCCGGAGAGATCCCTGAACTGCGCGCGCAATGACTTCTTTAGATCGCGGCCAGTCCGGTGATAGGTGCGCGCGGTTTCGAGGAGGGTTGAGGGCGACCGGATCAGGCGGGGAAGATCGAACGAGAGTGCTTCCTGTGCATCGTATCGCCGTCCTTCGGGGGATAGTACCGCAGGACCATTGCGGCTGATCAACCGTTCGTTGACGGTGTGGGTTTTCCAACCTCGACTCACCGAAATCCAGATCGGATCGAGCGGCGGCAACAGACCGCCGGGATTCGGCAGAACCATGGCGCGGGCAAGCTCGACGCGAATGGTGAAGGCGGGCTGGCCGGTCCAACCATAGCGATGGCGGAGATCGGCTGGTTCCGCTTCGATGGCTGGAAACGGACTCATCGCGGCTCGCACGCCTGATGGCGCGCCAGTTTCGATCAATCCCGTCATTCCGCTGAGCCGGGCGCGACGAGCAGCGGGAATCGCCTGCCAGTCGCGCAGGATGAGTGAGAGAGAGTCCGGCTCAATGCGATCGCCTGGAAGAATCGGGAAAACAAAGGAGCCGAGCGCGGCCGCCGCTCCCCTGGCAAAGGCGAGATGTCCGTCACCCGGAGGGCTATTCAGCCACCGAACGGGCATGCCGGCGAGCTCGAGGGGATGTGCGACGGGAGCCAGGGCATTGTCGACGACCAGCCATTCGACATCGTCACGACGATTGCCGGCGATCGATGCCGAAAGTGCGGGGATCACATCCTCGCCGCCGGTCACGAGGAGAACGGTTATGGCGGGCGCCAGACTCATCGATGAAGAACCTCAACTCCTGTGCGTTGGTCGATGCTCGTTTGCGGTGTCAACGCGTGATTTGGCTGGTGGGAGGCGGGACGAAATGAGGACAATCAAGGGTATTTTGACATGAGGCGCGCTGGTTCTGCCTATTGGGTGAACCCGCGCGGTTAGGAGATGCCGTGATACTCACGATACCAGGTCACAAAATGATCAAGTCCTTCGTCGATTGAGGTGATTGGTTTGAAGCCGGTTGCGGATGAGAGTGCATCGATATCGGCGTAGGTGGAGGGCACATCACCCGGTTGCATCGGGAGATATTCGCGAATCGCGGTTTTGCCGGTGATACGCTCCAGGGTGGAGATGAACATTTCCAGGGTGACGGGATAGTTGTTGCCAATGTTGTAGAGGCGATAGGGTGCGACTGTGCCTTCGTGATTGCCGGTACCGGGAGCAGGAGGTTGATCGAGCACGCGAATGACGCCATCCACGATGTCATCGATGTAGGTGAAATCGCGCTCCATCTTTCCGTAGTTGTAAACCTTGATCGGCTCTCCGGCGAAAAGCGCTCGTGTGAACCCGTAATAAGCCATGTCGGGCCGACCCCAGGGACCATAGACGGTGAAGAAGCGGAGACCGGTGGTTGGTATCCCATAGAGATGACTGTAGACGTGGGCCATCAACTCGTTTGCCTTTTTGGTCGCGGCGTACAGGCTGACGGGATGGTCGACGTTGTCTGTTTCCCGGAAGGGCATGTGGTCATTCGCACCGTAGACGGAGCTGGACGAGGCGTAGACGAGATGATTTGCGGCGATCGTGCGGCAGCCTTCGAGAACGTTGCCGAAACCGACGAGATTGGCGTCGATATAGGCATTGGGATTTTCAATCGAATAGCGGACGCCCGCCTGCGCGGCGAGATGAACGACGCGCCCTGGCCGCTCGCGAGCAAAGAAATCAGCCGTGCGCTCTCGGTCGGCCAGATCGAGCCGGACAAAGCGAAAACCTGGACGTTGCTCGAGTTTCGCCAGCCGGGCTTCCTTCAAATGGACGTCATAATAGTCGTTGAGATTGTCGATCCCGAGCACGGCTTCGCCCCGGTCCAGGAGCGCATTGGTGAGATGGAAGCCGACGAAGCCTGCCGCACCGGTGACGAGCAGTGGACCGGTCATGCAGGCACGCTGGAGCGGGAGGTGATCGAATCACCCAGGCCGATGCCGAGATAGATGAATCCTTCGCGGCGCATCCTGGCCGGGTCATAGATATTGCGACCATCGATCACGATCGGATTCCGCAGCCGCTCCTTCAGATCGGAAAAATCGGGGCTGCGATAGATGCGCCATTCAGTGGCGATGACCAGCGCATCGGCGCCATCGGTTGCCTCTTCCGGCTCATCAAAGAGCACGAGTTTGCCCGATGCGATTTCGGCGGAATAGAGTTCGCGCGCTTCCTTCATCGCTTCGGGATCGTGGGCGTGAACGACCGCGCCCGCCTGCCAGGCAGATTCCAGGAAGTCACGACTCGGCGCCTCCCGCATGTCGTCCGTGTTCGGTTTGAACGAAAGACCCCAGAGCGCAAACGTTTTCCCGGTCAGATTTTCGCCGAACTGACCGGCGATCTTGGCGAAAATGCGGCTCTTTTGCCTGGTGTTCACCGATTCCACCGCGCGGAGCAGATGGGCGTCGTAGCCGACTTCGGCGGCGCTGTGATCGAGCGCCCGCACATCTTTGGGGAAACACGATCCGCCGTAGCCAGCTCCGGGATAAATGAACGAATAGCCGATGCGGGGATCGGATCCGATCCCGACCCGGACATGCTCGATGTCGACGCCAAGCCGCTCGGCGATATTGGCCAGCTCGTTCATGAATGAAATCTTGGTCGCGAGCATGGCATTGGCGGCGTACTTGGTGAATTCAGACGACCGGACATCCATCACCATCAGGCGGCTGTGATTGCGATTGAACGGTGCGTAGAGCTCGCGCATGACATCGACCGCTTCGACCCGGTCAGCGCCAACAATGATGCGGTCTGGCCGCATGAAGTCATCGATGGCAGCGCCTTCCTTAAGGAACTCAGGATTCGAGACCACGTCGTAGGGAATGTCTGCGCCGCGAGCGGATAGGCGATCCTGGATCGCCGCGCGGACCTTGTCCGCCGTGCCGACCGGGACGGTCGACTTCGTCACAATCACCTTGGAGTCATTCAGATGATCGCCGATCGTGGCGGCGACCTTGAGCACGTACTGCAGGTCGGACGAGCCGTCCTCGTTTGGCGGCGTGCCGACGGCGATCATCAGCACATCGGCCCATTCGATCGCGGATTTTGGCTCGGTGGTGAAGGAGATGCGACCCGCTTTGCGATTCCGGGCGAGCATCGGCTCCAGCCCAGGCTCGAAAATCGGGCAGGCGCCGTCGTTGAGCTCCGCCACCCGACCGGGCAGCACATCAACCCCGACGACATCGTTGCCGACTTCCGCGAAACAAGCCCCGGTGACCAGACCCACGTATCCTGTGCCAAAAATAGCGATCTTCATGAGCTGCTCCCGCGACGTGCGTTCCTGCCCTCGATCGAGGGCAGGCAGACTGCGCGTCGCTGCCTCTATCGTGAATGAAATGGCGGCCAATGATGGCGGCTCACCACTAATTTACGCGGGAACAGCCACTCCTGCGAGGTCAAGTTCCGGAGAAAGGTCACGTTTCTGAATTGAGTCGGCCCAGATTCGCAAGCACGATTTCGGTGAAGTATTCCGGCTGTGGTCCGATGCTCACATGAATCGCAAGGCGACCAGAGACCCGAATGGCCGGGGCCACTTTCGTGAGCCCGGCCATTCGGTGGAGGGGAATGGAGTGATCAGGTTGGTTGTTTCAGGAAACTGCATTGGCGATCAATGCAACTCAGGTACTGTTGATCTAGTTCGATTGGGTCAACCCAATCGGTATACAGATACTAGCCCGAGATGTCCGATATTTCAACTCATGAGGTGAGTTCAGCGGAATAAATTGCCGTTCTGGCTTCGGATTTCAATCGAATGATTGGCAAAAAAGAAATTGGTGTACGCCCAGGGTGATTCCGGGTAAGATCGGTACAAATCAGCCAGTGGAATAGATGCCCATTTGTTCACGATGGGAACCGTATGTAAACTTGTGTCCGGTCCTTGAAACATGCTAACGTGCCTGTATCAGATTAACCAGCGATTTGCAGAATTCGCGCCGGCCTGGAGCGATTCGAACGTCGAAGCGCTAGTTCCCGGTTCGCTCGAAATGGAACGAGTTCTACAATGTTCACGCACACACGATGGGAGCGTCGGTGAAGATCACACGGGTCGAAACGATGACAGTCGTCGTTCCACTTCATGACGGTTCTTGGCACAGTCCTGAATTTGATAACGAGGGATACACGTACGGCGGTTCCTTCGTGCGGTTGCACTGGCCGGAGTTCCCCATCGTTTTGATGCGGGTGCATACCGACGAGGGATTGACCGGACTGGGCGAGGTTCCGAAAGGGGTTTCGGCGACAGCGGTCGAGCAATATGCCAGGTTTTTCGTTGGCCGCGAGCTGGCTTCATTCAATATGCAGGAACTCCCGCTGGAGACAATGTGGTTCGCGGACCCGAGCATCTACGAAGCCTATGAGATGGCGCTCTACGACCTGCTGGGGAAATCACTTGGCGTCCCGGTCTATCAACTCTTTGGCGGCAAGTATCGCGACTGGGTGGCGGTTTCCCGCTGCTCGGGCCGGATGAGTCCGGAGCACGCAGCGAAAACTGCGAAAGAGGCGGTGGCGCAGGGATACACCGTGCTCAAGATGAAGGCGACCTACGACGATCCGGTCGTCGAGCGGTTGCAGGCGATTTACGACGCGGTCGGCGACAAACTGCACATCCTCATCGATCCGAATCAACGATTCAAACGTCCCGCGCGGCTCTTCGAGGTCGTCGACGAGTTGAAGGCGGCGGGACTCAACACCGTTCAATGCTTTGAAAGTCCTTTCGATCATGGCAATCTCGACTGGTACGTGCTGGCCCGTCAAAAGATGAATACGCCGATTGCGCTCCACCTGGGTGATCCCCGGGCGGTGATCGAGGCGATCAAACGGGAAGCGGCTGACTGGCTCAATCTCGGCGGACCGATGACCACGTTTTACAAGCTGGCCGCTGTCGCCGAATATGCCGGCATTCCTGCCTGGCATGGCTCGGGCGTCGGGCTTGGTATATCCGAAGCGGCTTACACGCATATTTCTGCGGCGTGCAACGCGGTGACGCTGACCAGCGACATCTGCGGTGAAACGCTGCGTGTTGACGATCTCATCAAAGAACCGATGGAAATCAAGGACGGATTCGTTCGCGTACCGGAGAAACCGGGACTCGGAGTGGAGCTGGATGAGGATGCGCTCGATCGCTATCGAGTCGCCTGATCGAATTCTTTTCTTTTGATTCACTTGGCGCCGCGGTGGCGCGGCGTGATAGTGATGCGCATACATATGCGCTATTGCAGGAGGAAGTCACATGGCAGAAACGTGGGATCTTGCTCGACTCACACAGGAATGGACCGCGCGTGGTCTCGACCGCCGCGATCTGATGAAAATGATCGCCGCCGGAGCGGGCGGCGCGGCGTTGGCGACGCTCCTCGGCGTCTCCCCGGACCGCGCGGTCGCGGCGTCGGCGAAGCAGGCGAGCACCACTCCGGTGAGCATCCGCTGGGACAAGCCGGTATTCCTGAATCCGCTCTTTTCGACGTCAGGTTCCGAGCAGCAGATCGAGCGATTGATGTTCGGCGCGCTGGTCAAGATGAGCGACGTGCTCGTGCCGACGCCCGATCTTGCCGAGACAGTGGACGTTTCAGACGACGCTTCGGTCTACACCTTCAAGCTTCATGAAGGAATCACCTTCAACGACGGCACGCCACTCACCTCGGCGGATGTCCAGTTCACGCTTGAGCGCGCGATCGACACCCGCACCGGCTCGTACTGGAAGGGCCGACTGCTCGGCATCACGGGGCGGCCGATTTCGCCGACCAGAAGGCGGATTCGATCGTTGGCATCGAAACGCCCGATGATCTACACCATCATCCTGACGATGGAGAAGCCGAACTCGGCCTTCTTGATCAATCTCTGCAACTTCGCCGGTCTCGGCATTCTGCCGAAGCACATCCTCGAAGGGGTTGCCCCTGAAGCGATGCAGGAAGACCCATTCACCCAGGCGCCGACCGTCACCGCCGGCGCGTTCAGCTTCGTGAAGCACGAGGTCGATCAGTACCTCGAAGTCGCGCGCAACGACACCTATTTCGGCGCGGCCCCGGCGCTTGACCGGATGTTCCTCAAGATCGTCACGCCGGATGTCGCGATCGCCCAGCTTGAGACGGGCGAGATCGATCTGACGTCGCTGCCGATTTCCGAGAAAGAGCGGGTGAGCACGCTCGAAGGCATCACGGTCGTCTCCGTGCCGAGCCCGAGCATGAGCTTCCTCGCGCTCAACATGAACAGCCCGGTCCTCCAGAACAAGGGCATGCGCCAGGCGATGATGCAGGCGATCGACCGGGCGGGCATTCTCGCGCAGGTCTACCAGGGCGAAGGCGAGATCACGAACTCGCCGATCTTCGGTCCTGAATGGATGGGCGTGCCGGAAGGGCTCAACGAATATGCCTACGATGTCGACGCCGCCAAGGCTGCGTTGGATGCGTCTGGTTGGGACAAGAGCCAGGAAGTCAACATGCTCGTTGTCGTTCCTGCCAGCAAGGAAGATGAGGCAGCCGCCGCCATTATTCAGGAGCAGCTGAAGCAGGTCGGCATCACCCTCAACATCCTCAACATCGATTCCGCCGAGCTGGCCCGTCGCGTGATCCAGGGCAACGATTACGAAATCATGTACGGCGGCGGCGGCGTTTTCCGCGCCGACCCGAGCATCTCGGCCACCTACTTCCTGACGCAGAACTTCACGCCGGCCGGTGGCAACTACTCGCACTACAGCAATCCGCAGATTGACGAGCTCTACCCACAGGGCTCGGCGGTGAAGGACACGACTGAGCGGCAGGCGGTCTACACCGAGATCGCGCAAGATCTTGAACGACGACCTGCCATGGATTTATCTCTGGTCGCCGAACTCGGTCTATCGCGTTCCGCAATCGGCTTCAGGGTTTCGCGGCCCCGAGCTACTCGAACAACAAGTTCTGGAATGCGGAAACCTGGTCCGTAACCGAGTAATCTCATCCCTTGAATCGAGGGATGTAAGGACGGTACCCCGGGAAGCGCCGCAGCGCTTCCTGGGACCGCACCTTTACGCACTGCGGAGTTTCGAATGGGACATTACCTGCTCCGGCGATTGCTTCATCAGCATTCCCGTGCTGATCGGCATCACGCTGGTGACCTATATCATCGTCAATATGGCGCCGGGTGATCCGGTGACCGCGCTCATGGATCCCGAGCAAATGGCCCAACTGGGTCCAGGATATGTCGAGCAAAAGCGTGAAGAACTGGGGCTGAACAAGCCAGTTCCGGTTCGCTATGTCCTCTGGATGAAAGAGATTGCTCAGGGGAATCTGGGCTACTCCTATGCCGACCGCCAACCGATTCTGGACAAGATCTCGGGCAGAATCTGGCCGACGCTCAAGCTGATGATCACCGTGCAAGTGCTGGCGTTGCTGATTGCCTTGCCCATTGGGATTATCTCGGCGTTGAAGCAATATTCCTGGATTGACTATCTCTCAACGATTTTTGGATTTGCGACGATTTCGATTCCATCTTTCTTCTTAGCACTGGCGGCGATTTTCCTCTTTGCCGTTAAGCTCGGCTGGCTGCCTGCCGGCGGCATGAACGACGGTCGGGCAGCCGCCAACCTTTATCGATTCGCTCAAGCATTTAATTCTTCCAGCGGCCGTGCTTGGCTTGAGCCAGGCCGCGCCGCTGATCCGCTATACCCGGTCGAGCATGCTTGAAACGGTGCGGCAGGATTACGTCCGGGTCGCGCGATCGAAGGGACTTTCGGAACAGAAGGTGATCGTCAACCACGCGCTGCGCAACGCGCTGATCCCGCTCGTGACGATCGTGGCGCTTGGGCTTGCCGCAACTGCTCGGCGGCACCGTCATCATCGAGCAGATTTTTTCATGGCCCGGGATGGGCACCCTGGCGATCACGGCGGTGCGCGCGCGTGATTATCCGGTGATTATGGCGATCAACCTTATCGGCGCCGTAACGATTGTGATCAGCAGCCTGGTTGCTGATTTGCTCTACGCCTGGATCGATCCCCGGATCAAATACTCCTAGGCATGTGAGAAGGAGCATATGGCTGAATCATCTGGCGCCCTGAGCGGTTCCGCCGAACAAGCAGCAACCACGAACCTGCCGGTCACGCCTCGTTCTCCGCTGGGAGCGATCGCGGAAAAGCGGAGCAACACGTCCGTCTGGAAGCGATTCCGGCGGCACCGGCTGGCGATGATCGGCACGGGGATTCTGCTGGTGCTGACCATCAGCGCGATCTTCGCCCCACTGATCGCCACCCATGATCCCTTCGGGATCGATCTTTCCGCGTACCGCGAGGGCCCGAGCAGCAGTCACTATCTCGGAACTGACCTGGCCGGACGTGACATGTTCAGCCGGTTGATCTATGCCGGCCGCATCTCGCTTTCCGTCGGCCTGGTAGCCGTATCCATTTACACGGTGATTGGCATCATTCTTGGCGCCCTGGCGGGATTCTATGGCGGTTGGGTCGATTCGCTGGTCATGCGGACCGCGGATGTTTTCCTGTCATTTCCGTCGCTGATCATCATCATCACGATGGCGTCCGTGTTGGGACCGAGCATCTACAACGTGATGCTCGCGATCGGTCTGCTCGGATGGCCGCCGATCGCCCGGTTGTTGCGAGGCGAATTGCTCTCGCTGCGCGAGCGCGAATATGCGATCGCCGCGCGCTCGATCGGCGGCAGCAGCAAGCGGGTCGTCTTCAAGCATCTCTTTCCGAACGCGATGGCGCCGGTCATCGTGGCGGCCACCTTCGGCATCGCCAACGCGATCTTGCTCGAAGCCGGGCTTAGCTTTCTCGGGCTCGGCGTGCAGCCTCCGACCGCCAGCTGGGGCAACATGCTGACCGACGCGCAATCGCTCACCGTGCTGCAAAGCATGCCGTGGCTCTGGGTGCCGCCGGGCGTGATGATCGCGCTGGCCGTGCTGTCGATCAACTTCATCGGCGACGGCCTACGAGATGCGCTCGATCCTTACTTGCAGAATCGGTAGAACCCTCACCAGGCGCAAAAGCGCCATCCTCTCCCAATGCTGGGCGAGGGTACGATGGAGCCTACGTGCTCCCCTCTCCTGGATATCAGCGAGAGGGATCTGGGGGTGAGGGTTTTTCAGTCCGAAATGTCTCTTAGAAAAGCGCCAATGACTGCACTGAGTGCATCCGGTCGTAAGTCCAGGTGAAATACGATTCCCATTTCTGGGGATCGTTTTTTACTTTTGACCAGACGGATTGCACGCCGGGTTCGCCGCGCCAGTAGGACCAGATGAGGGCGGAGCGGGCGTGGCTGGAGATGAACTTGAGGCGGTTTTCGACCCAGCCTTCGCCACCGACCAGGGCGTCGCGGGTGAGCTCGTCTTTGACGCGGTCGAGTTCCCAATGCTCTGCATGGAGTCTCCACGCGGCGCGGGTGCCGAGGCCGGAGCGATAGCGGGCGAGAAGCGCGGCGAGGCGGCCGTCGAGGTCGTCGTCCCATCCGATCACGCTGAGGCCACAGTCTGCTATGCCTTCGAACGGGGTCGAGCTGGCGGTGTTCACGACTGAGAGCAATCCGTCGGCAGGGCTCCTGCCTTCGAGATATGCGGCCCGGCGGCGGGTGAACTGGACGTAGTGGCCGGGATAGCCTTCGTGCACGGCGAGATGCTTCAGCGAGGGGCGGGTGAGGATCGGGTCGCTGTTGAGCCGGATGATGCGCGTGGAGAAATCGCACATCGCGTTATAGGGCACGCCCGATACGAGATCGACCTTCATGCCGTCGGACTTCTCGGCTGGAATGGTCATGATCGCATTCGTGCGGTCCCACGCATCGGACAAGAGATCGCTCAGGGTGTCGACGATCTCATCCACCGGTACGCGCTGGGTTGCTTCCCACGATTGGAATTGCGCAGCGAGATCGCCCGCATATCCGAGATCGTTAAGAAGCGCTCGCATTTGCCCGCGAAGAGCATCGAGCTCTTTTTCCGACGCGGGTTGAGCCGGCACATGCAGAAAGCGCTCAATCTGCTGCTGGAGATCGAGTCCAGCGGTTCGCCAGGTAATGAATGCGAGCGCGCTGGCACACACCTGGTCGTAATAGAGCTTGCGATCTGGCTCCGGCAAATTTCCTGCATCTCGTTTCAATTCGGTGAATCGAGCGTCGGCATCAGCGTACGAGTCGAACGCATCGGGTTCGTGGGTGGGGGAGAGATTGAGCACGACCAGCCGTTCGATGTCACCGCCGCTCGATGTGGCGGGCTTTGACTGCTCGAGCGCGAAGAGCGCGTCGAGCCCGAGCAGGGCAGTAGTAAGCGATTCGCCAAAGCGCATCGTGGCGTCGGAAAACATCAAAAACTCCTCTTATCGATGGTGAAGCCGGGGATCGAGCGCATCGCGGAGACCGTCGCCGATCAGATTGATGGAAAGCACGGTGAACATGATCGCCAGTCCGGGAAAGAATGAAACCCACCAGAAGTGGCGCATCAGCGTTCGACCGTCCGACATCATGTTTCCCCATTCTGGGGTTGGCGGCTGGATACCGAGTCCGAGAAACGAGAGTGTTGACCCGAGGATGATCGCACCCGCCATGCCAAGGGTGGCCAACACGATCACTGGCGGCAGGATGTTCGGGAAGATGTGCTTGAGCATGATGCGGCTGTTCGATCCCCCGGAAACGCGCACTGCCGTCACATATTCGGCCTCGCGCGCGGAGAGCACGGAGCTGCGCACGACCCTGGTATATTCGGGTATTGCTGAGATGCCGACGGCCAGCATGAGATTGAACAGACTGGTGCCGAGGATTGCGACGATCGACATTGCCAGTAATATGCCGGGAAACGCCAGCATCACATCGACCACCCGCATGGTGAGCGAATCGACCCAGCCTCCGTAGAATCCCGCCGCGAGTCCGGTAAGCACGCCGACTACTCCGGCAATGCCGACCGCGATCAGCCCGACCGGCAGTGATTGCCGCCCTCCATAGAGAACGCGTGAATAGACATCTCGCCCAAACGTATCGGTGCCGAAGTAATGACTGAGACTCGGCGCCTGCCGGATTTCCTGGGTGTTCTGCGCAATCGGATCATATGGGGCAATCGCCCCCGCGAAGATCGTTGCGAGCACAATGGTAGCCAGGACAATCAGCCCCGCCAAAGCGCCGGGATTGCGCGTGAGCTTGCGAAAGGTATCCCTGGCCAGACCGCCCGACCTGGTCTTGAACTCCAATGATGCGATCTGCGTGGACGGCGCGATTGCCGTGGCTTGAGAATCAGGCATAGCGAATTCTCGGATCGAAGATCGCATAAGAAAGATCGACCAGCAGATTGACCATCACATAGATCACTGCCGTGATCAGCACCGTTCCCTGGATGAGCGGATAGTCGCGGTTATTGATGGCGGTGATTGCGACGCGACCCAATCCCGGCCGTGAAAAGACTTGCTCGGTGACGATCGCCCCGCCGAGCAAACCGGCGAATTGCAAGCCCATATAGGTGACGGCCGGAATGAGCGCATTACGGAGCGCGTGGCGTGTAACGACGGTCCGCTCCCTCAAACCCTTCGCCCGGGCCGTAGTGACGTAATCCTGGCGAAGCGTTTCCAGCATTGATGAGCGGACGAGGCGGGCGATATAGGCGGCAGATGAAAAGCCGACCACGAATGCGGGCAGGATCAGATGCTGGAGATCACCGGTGCCGGTAGCCGGAAAAATGGGATATTTGAACGAGAGAAAGAAGAGCAACAGCAATCCAAGGTAGAAAACCGGCACCGAAACGCCGAGCAGTGCGATCACCATGGCGAGCGAATCGATCCATGTGTTGTGGAATATCGCGGCGACAATGCCAAGGAAAACCCCGAAGCCCACGGCCACCACGAGACCGGCGAATGCAAGCTGGATTGTCGGCCCGAGCGCTTCGATGATCGTGTCGCTTACCGGTCGCTTGGAATGGAGCCCTGAGCCGAAATCGCCATGCGCAATGCCGCTGACGTAGTCGCCGTATTGCTCCCAGAGTGGCTTATCGAGACCATATTGATGGCGAATTTGCACCATCTGGGCTTCGGAGATCGGCTTATCTCCGGCGAAAAGCTCAACTGGATCACCCGGCGTGAGGTGAACCATCAGGAACGTGAAGATCGAAATTCCGATCAAAACGGGAATTGCCTGAACCAATCGGCGGATGATGTAGGTGCTCAATGGCGTTCTCGGCACTCATTGCCCGTTGACGAGGGCGCGATCAAATGACCTTGACATTGTTCGGTCACCTGAGGGGCTGGCCGCGCCAGTTGGCGCGGCCAGCCCCAGGTGTGCTACTTGAAATAGGCGCTGTTCAGCCAGACATACGACGCGAGGAAGTCGAGCACTTCCCCTTCAACCGTTCGCCGACTTGGCGTTGTAGGTGATCGAATCGTTGAGCGGAATGGTGGCGACGTCGTTCAGCACCTGCATCTGGATCTTCGAATAGAGGTCTTTGCGGGTTGCCTCGTCGCTCGTTTGATAAGCCTGCTCAAGCCAGCCGTCGACCTCTGGATTGTTGTATTTGGCGCGGTTGAACGCGTCCTGATTCTTCGACCAGAAAATGGTGCGGAGCACATCTGGATCAGCGTAGGAGAACCACATGGTGGTGACGTCGTAATTGTTTTCCTCGCGAATCTTCTGGCGGAGGAGACCGCGCTCCATCACCTCAATGTTCACTTCGACGCCGATATCCTTCCAGGCGCCCTGACAGAAGGTGGCCTGCAGCTTGTCGCGGTCCCGCTCCTGCACCGGCCAGTAGAGCGAAAGCTTCTGGCCGTCCTTTTCACGAACCTCGCCATTCAGCTTCCACCCAGCGTCATCGAGAATCTGCTCGGCTTTGGCTTTGTCGTAGGAGAAAAGCGATTCGGTGGCCGGATCGTAGGCGAATGTCACCTTCATCAGCGGACTTGCGGCCGGCTCAAAGAGACCGCCTTCGACTGACTGGTTGAGCGCATCCTTGTCAAGGGCATAGTGAAGCGCCTGGCGGACGGCGAGATCCTTGATCGGCGTATCGCGGGAGAGGTTGAGCAGGAGGGTGTATCCGGAACCAGGCTGTCCCTGCTTGATGACCACAACGTCGCTGTTCGAGGAGAGATCTTCGTACTGCAGCGGGTCGATCGAGTCAATATATTGGGTTTCGCCCGACGTGACCGTGCCGGTGCGAACCGAGGCATCATCGATGACCTTGAACTGCAGCTCGTCGAAATAGGGCGCGCCGGCGTTAGCGAAGCCTGACGATCCCCAGTTGTAATCAGGATTCTTTTCCAGCGTGACGTGATCGTTTTCTACCCACTCCTTGAACTTGTAGGGGCCGGTGCCGACTGGGGCGCGGGCGAACGCTTCCAATCCCATCGTATTGACGGCGGTCGGCGAAACAATGCCGAGATAGCCGTTCAGGCCCGACAGGAACGGTGCGAACGGCGTCTTCAGCACCACCTTGATCGTCTGGTCGTCGATCACTTCGGAATGATCGTATGGACCAAGCTGGTCGTGTCCCTGGCCCGGGGTAATGACCGGGGTCACCGTTGGCGTCGCCCCGGCAGCTTCCTGTTCGGCGGAAACGACCCGGTCAAAGGTGAACTTCACCGCGTCGGCGTTGAAGGGCGTGCCGTCGTGGAAGGTGACGCCCTGTTTGAGATGGAATGTGTATTCCGTGCCGTCTTCGGAAATATCCCAGCTGTCCGCCAGTCCCGGGATGAAGTCCGTCGCGGTCGGCATCCAGACAAGCGGCTCGCAGATGTTGAGCGTGACCCGGATTGTTGAATCGTAGTTGGTCACCTGGGGATCGAGCGTGCCGTCGAGATCGAAGCCCAAGCCGTAAACGAGCGTTCCTCCCGGATTGCCTTCCTGCCTGAGCACGCGAGCGACGTTCGGCGCGAGTCCACCCGATCTGGCCTGGGTATCGAGGTGTGAGATTGCGATCCCGGCAGCGCCTGCAGCCGCTCCGCCGATCAAGGTGCGACGGCTAATCCGTTGGCGGACATGGTTGTTCGTCATCAAAAAGCCTCCGGTCATCTGTCATACGATGCTATGCCGCGGAGCATTCCGCGGTGGTTGCCCGTCGGGTGCGACGGAGAAAACCCATCAGTTAGGGACCACGGCGGATGCGCCGCGTCCGGTGACCCAGTCGTACCGCGAATCTTCATCGGACACGGATGAGCCGGTGAATCGCGATCCGACGCCGACGCCGCCATCGATATTGACGACTTCTCCTGTGATATACGTCGCGGCATCGGATGCGAGAAAGAGCACAAGCGACGCGACCTCATCCGGTTCGCCGGGACGAGCCAGGGGGAGGGCGGGAATGCGCTGGCTGAGCGACGCCGCCATCGTCGGCGGTAACGGTTTAGGCTGGGTGTCGATCAATCCCGGGCTGATGCAATTGACCAGGATATCGTACTGGGCGAGCTCGATCGCGGCGACGCGAGTGAAGCTTTCCACGGCGGCGCGACTGGAAGCGTAACAGGCCGCGCCCGCCGAGCCCCGTTTGCTGACACCAGACGAAAAATTGATGATTCTGCCCGCGTTCCCCGCCGCGATCATCGCCCTGGCGGCGGCTTGGGTCATCAAGAATGTGCCTCGGCAGTTCACTGCATACACCGTATCCCAAACTTCGACACGCTCATCGAGCAATGAGGCGTGGGGAGCGACGGCGGCGTTGTTGACGCAGATGTCGAGTTTTCCAAAGCGATCGACAGCGGTTTGCACGATGAGAGCCGCGCCTTCGGGAGCGGAAATGTCGGCCGTGACGGACTCGACGCGATCAGCGGGGAGCCCTTCCAGCGTATCGCGCAAGCCGGCTTCATCACGATCAGCCGCCAAGACCGATGCGCCTGCTTCAACCAGGCGATGGACAATCGCCCGGCCGACGCCGCGACCGGCGCCGGTCACGATTGCAACTTGTTGAGCAAAATCGAAACGAACGTTCATGCAATCCCCGCGTAGTTCGGTTGCCCGGTGAAAGACAACGAATCGAAAACTCCTGGGTGCTTCGACGTGCAATTCGTAGTGTTGGAATCGACCACTCGATCCGCTTTGACATCTCGTCGTGGAGTGATATTATGCCGATTGTCGACAATCGTCAATCGTCGCAGTTGTATTCGCCTCCAGGAATTCGGCGCATTGGAACAAGTGCAACAAGTTGTTTGGCAGATTCGTGCGAAATGATGCGGGAACGTGGGGCGGAGGGATGGCGATCGAGATTCCGGCGTGCGATAGGTTTCAGGAGAATCTGAATATCGCCAATCGGAACGGAGCAACATCGCATGGCGTCACACGCCGCTCAACAGTTCGATAAAACTCAGCCAGATGCTCGATTGCGACAACCAAGCGGGTTGCGTCTGGTCGATGATGTGGCTGATTCCCTTGAAGACGCCATTCTTGCGGGTCGAATGAAACCGGGCGAGCGTTTGACCGAAATGCGGCTCTGTGACGAACTCGCCGTAAGCCGGACAACGCTGCGTGAAGCGTTGCTGATCTTGCAACAGCGAGGCTTGGTGCGAAGCGAACCGCGTCGGGGCACCTTCGTCACACGCCTCTCGCGGGACGAGTCGTTGGATCTTTGCCGAGCCCGGTCGCTTGTTGGAATCGTATGCGCTGGCATCCGGATTCGATGAGCTTTCCAGTGAGCGGTTCGATGAAATGCAGGACGATCGTCGATGACATGGCCGCATGCGCCTATCCCGACGATACTCCGCGGTTGATTCAACTCGACCACGCATTTCACGACCATGTGATGGCCGCGTCCGACTCGCCCGCGATCTACGAATTGTGGTCAGGCATGAACGGGCGGATGAGCGCGTTGATTCTGAGCAGCATCGAGCATCATCACGCCGGCACTCGCGACGTCGCGCTCTTTCATCAGGTGCTGCTCGATGCGCTGCGCTCTGGCGACGCAACGATCGGAATGAAAGCGGTTGTCGTTCATTACGTTGGCGATGGCGAGGAGATAGCCGCTCGCTCTCAGAAATCGCCCAGGCGATTGAGAACATGGGACCATTTCATCGTCACTCCGGCGCGCGACTGGCGCGACTGGCTGGTAGTCCGGGAGGAAACCGATGTCGATCGCGAAGTGGCCGATTACAGGACGCAAATTACGAGTCGGGGTGATTGGAGCTGGAACCTGGGCCAATCATGCCCATCTTCCTGGCTGGCATCGCGATTCGCGATGCGACATCGTCGCCACCTGCGACGTCGACCAAAAGCTTGCCGAACCGCGAAGGCGACATACGGCGCGGACGCTGCCTACACCGATTACCGGGCTCTGCTGGAACGTGACGACATCGACGTCGTTGATGTGGTCACCCCGAGCCACGAGCACTACGAGCAGGCGATGGCGGCGCTGAACGCAGGCAAGCATGTGCTTTGCGAAAAGCCGGTGGCGTTCGATTTTCGGGAGACGCTGGCCGCATCTGAGCTAGCAAAAGCCAACGGGCTGAAAACGAAGCTCGGTTTCACCTTCCGGTACAGTCCCGGTGTTCGATACGCGCGGTCGATGATCGATCAGGGATTCATCGGCGATCCATTCATCTTCAATGGCTACGAGCAGAACTCGCAGTGGCTCGATCCGATGGAGCCGTTGCGACAAGTCGAACTCACCGCTGACCAGGCGGAAATCCAGGTTTCGTCGCTTGAGGGGTATGGCGCGCCGGTGATCGATATCGGGCATTCCTGGGTGGGCGCTGACTATTCCCGTGTCGTCGGCACGATGCGCAACTTCATTCCAGAGCGGATGGTTCGAGCCACCGGCCAGATGATGAAGATGAATATCGACGACGGCGACATCTACATCGGCGAGTACACGAACGGCGTCATCAGCTCAATTCAAACCAGCTTCGTCACCATCGGGAACTACCCCGGCATCGAAGCCCGCATCTACGGATCGAAGGGCGCGATTATCTGCCGGTTGATCGAGGAGTTCGGCGTCGCCGAAACGATCAAAGTGGCGACGCCAGATTCGGTCGAATTCAAGGAACTCGTCATCCCGCATGAGTTTTATCCTGAGAACGGGCATCCGCGAGAATCGTGGCGAACGCTCTTTTACGCCAATCTGATCAAAGACTTTCTCGATGAGTTGACGACGGATACGCCCGCAAATCAGGGTAATTTTGAGGACGGCGCCTGGGTGCAGGAAGCGATCAACGCCGTCGAGCAGTCGTTCCGCGAGCGGCGCTGGGTCGACCTGCCGCTGTCGCGAGATTAGGCGATGGCAAGCAGCTCACCGGCCTTCGATCGCTGGCTCGACGGTTTTCTCACCTGGTACTACCGGACCCATCCGGTCGATGCGACCTTCATTGGCGTTCATGAATACGATCAGTTTCTGCCCGATTGGTCGGTGCAAGGACTTGAAGACGCTGGACTCGAAATGCAGTCGCTGCGCGACGAGCTGAGCCGGCTGCCCAAGGAGTCGTTGAGCGAAGCGCAAACGCACGATCGCCGCCTCGCTGACGGCTTTCTCGAAATCCAGCTCTGGGAGATTGGCTCGAAGCATTTTCAACGTGGCAATCCCAGCTACTACACGGGCGAGGCGATCTTTTCGATCATGGCGTTGTTTCACCGGGACAGCGAGCCTGTTGACGAGCGCGCCAGATCGGCCATTGCCAGAATGCGGGCAATTCCGGAGTTTCTCGCCCAGGGGCGCGCCAACATCCAATCCGCTCCGGCGCTTTGGACCGAGCGGGCGATTCGCGAAGCTCGGTCCGGTATTGCCTATTTTGACCGCGGCATCGCGATTCTGGCTCGCGATCGAGGAATTGAAAGCGAATCATTCTCCGCTGCGGCAAACATCGCAGCGGATGCGTTTCGGACTCATCTCGATTGGCTTGAGTCAGATTTCGCGCACCGCACCAATGACGATTATTCCGCCGGACGCGACGCGCTCGATCGCTACCTTGCGAAAGGGCACATGCTGAAACCGGAGCAAGGTTCAAGCTGGGTCGAATCGTATGCTCGCCGTGCGCTCGAAACAGCACAGCAAGAGCTGGAGGCACGTGCGAGGCAGCTCGATCCAACGCGAAACTGGCGCGAGCAACTTGGCGATCTTGCCCTGCTGCACCCGACTGTCGACGACTATTACGAAAGCTATGCACGCGTCTGGAGATGAGGCGAGATCGGCGGCAATCGAGGCCGATCTTCTGACGTGGCCCGATGTGTCCGATTGACTTCATTCCGTTTCCCGAATCAGACCGAGAAGCGGCGAGTGGACTCTACTACCTGTTCTATCGCTGTCCGGCGCCATTCGGAAAACCAGAAACGCATAAGTATCGAGTGACGCCGATCGATGCGGCGATGTCAGCAGATGAGCAGGACCGGCTGCTTCGTTCCACCAACGATGCCGTGATCAAGCTGAACCACGTTGTGCATCATGGCGGGCTCGGTCATCACGTTCAGAACTGGCATGCGTTCCGGGCAAAGTCGCGCATCGGGCAGGTGGCCGGCGTCGATGGTTCGTCGCGGCTCGCCTTCTTTTGCGCCGGGACCCTGGTGGAAGGATGGGCGTGCTACGCCACCGACCTGGCCGAGGAGATTGGATTCCTGACGCCACTCGAATCACTTTCGGAGCAGCAAAGCCGGGTGCGAATGGCGGCGCGAGCAGTGGCCGACATCGGCATTCACACCGGCGAGATGACGCTTGCCGACGCCGCCGCGTTTTACGAGCGCGAAGCCGGGATGTCGCCGTCAGCTGCCACCGGCGAGGCGGTCAAGAACTCGATGTTCCCGGGTGCGGCTCTTATCTACCTGATCGGCACACAGGCGATTCACGATCTCCGAGAAGAAATGCAGCGGTTGGAAGGGGATGCCTTCTCACGCAAGCGCTTCCACGATCGCTTCCTGTCCTATGGAGCAATTCCGGTGTCACTGATTGCGGAATCGATGCGGGCAAATCCAAAGACGGCCTAGCCGAGGAATACAAAAGCGGACCGGGGATTCCCCGGTCCGCTTTTGCTTGTCTACGTGTCGCGAGCGAAACGCGTTATGCGTTGCGCCGCTTGGTGATCAGATAGCCGCCGGAGATGACGACGAGCGTCAACAGCGCGGCGATCAGGCCGAGACTGAGCGACGACGACGAGTTGGTTCCCGTTCCGGTTGACGGAAGCGTGGTCACGGACGTCGAGCCAGTCGACGGTGGATTCGTGGAGGTCGTGCTGGTTGGTTCAGCCGGGCCGGGTGAAGTTGCCGTCGGCGACACTTCTGCAGGTGTCGTCGCGGTAGCAGTTGGCGTTGCAGTCGAGTCAGGCAGCAGTGAATTCGGGAAGCCGATGGCGTTGTCGCCTTCAGCCAGGGTGATCGGGAAGTCGGCACCAGGGGCGTAACCTTCGGGGGCGACGGTTTCGGCAACGATCAACGCGGTGAGCGCCGGCAGCCCGACAAAGTCAACATTGCCGTCGAGATCGTCATCGCACTGCTGGTCGGCGACGATGTCACCGCGCGTGCCGCCCTCACCGTACGCGAAGATCGTGAAGCAGGCGCCGGGAACAACCGGTCCTTCGGTCGTATCTTTCGTCTTGATCACGCGCAGATTCGATGTAGGAGGCAGCAATGAATTCGGGAATCCGATGAAGTTGTCACCCTCGGCGAGCGTCACCGGGAAGTCAGGACCAGCGGCATAGCCATCCGGCGCGACCGTTTCGGCGATGATCAACGCTGTCAGCGCGGGAAGACCGAGGAAGTCGACTCTTCCATCGAGATCGTCATCGCACTGCTCGGCAGCGAGCACATCACCGCGAATGCCACCCTCACCATAGGCGAAGATCGTGAAGCAGGCGCCGGGAACAACCGGTCCTTCGGTGGTGTCCTGCGTCTTGATGACCTGGAGATTCGAAACACCTTCGAACGCAGAAGCGACGCCGGTCAGCGACTGCACGAAGATCGTCTGCTCGCCGTCGGGCTGTCCGCCGCCGCCGTCAACGATCAGACCGAGGTACGTGATCTTGCCCGTGCCATAGTTCGCAACGACTTCAGCCCACGTGAGCGGGCCGCCAGCGGGCCCAAAGGTATGGGGCGCGTCAGACTCGACGAGATTGCCAGTGCTATTCGCGCCACCCGCCACACAGGGATCGAACGTCACGTACAGATAGAAGTCCGCGCTACCGTCATTATCCATGTCAACGCCGATCGAGAAGCGTGGCGAGCCACCTCCACAATCGTCATCGGCTTCAAGGATGAAGTCGACACCCAGATCCGTCAGTCCGGCGATGGTCGCTCCGGCCGGCACCGGAAGATCCAGGGAAGCGTAACCATCTCCCGAATTGAGATCAGAGGTCAGGCGAATCGTGCCGTCGATCTCCTCATGGAAATCGCCGCCCGGCTCCTCGCCGATGGTGGCAGGACTGAATTCCCCGTCGTCAGGTGTCGATGTATCTTCATCTGTCTGATGGTGTCTCGATCGGCGCAACCGGCGATGCCTCAGCATTTGCGGCCTCGTCTGTTGTGACTTCGTCAGAGGTGGTGACAGCGTCATCACCCGTTGATTGGGCAAAGGCCGCTGAACCTGCCGAAAAGAGAAGACCGAAAGAAGCACGAAAAGCGCGACGATCCGCACAATCGTCTTCATACGATGGTTCCTTTCCATTGGAAACACCCGCCAACCCCTCCATAGGATCGTCCGTACAGTATGGCCCATCTTGGACATGGAGAGTCTGACATTTCGCGCTTAATTCTATAAATGTATAAGTGCAACAGGACTTATGGGATTGCCTATAATTCGTCACATTTGCACTATGTGCTGACATTATTCACATTACGTCTACTCATGTGACATAAGGTATCTGGTCAACGTTGAGCGAGACATGGTATTCCTGCTAACCACCATTTGATGCCGCGTTCCTTGAAACGCCCTGCGCTGGTGGGGCATCATCGCCCTATGAATCGAACAGGCGAGACGCGCCCTATTGCCGTCAACCTACCCAAGGGCGATCAACAGACCGCCGGAATCCCAATTTCCGCTCCTGCAGCAACGAAGCGGCGAGTCCGCCCCCGGGGATTGCTCGGATGGGCAGTTTCGCTGGGAGTGTTCCTGTTTCTGGCGGTGGTGCTGCTAACTGGCTCGCTGATCGTGGCGATTTATTGGCAGGCGCGGGTCGATCAGGGCCGCCCGGTCGATGCGATCGTCGTGCTCGGCGCCGCGCAGTATGACGGGCGGCCGAGTCCGGTCCTGCGGGCGCGGCTCGATGCGGCGCTCGAAGCCTGGAACGCGGGATACGCGCCGCTGATCATCGTCACCGGTGGAAAGCTGGAAGGCGACCGCTTCACTGAAGCTGAATCAAGCCGGGACTACCTCGTTGATAACGGTGTCCCAAAGAACGCCATCCTCCTTGAAAACGAGGGGCACAGCACCGAGCAGAGTATGGATGGAGTCGCGCAGATCATGAATCAGCGCGGTCTTCATCGCGCGCTCTTCGTTAGCGACGGGTTCCACCTCTTCCGGATCAAGTACATCGCCGATCACCTCGGCATTGACGGGTTTGGATTTCCGGCGACGACCAGCCCGATTTCCCGGTACTCTGGCGAAGAGTTTTTCTACGTGATGCGAGAAGCCGCCGGTGTCGCCGACTACTGGTGGAATCACCGGTAAAGCCTGTCCCAATCTTCTCGGTAAATCCTGGTATTCGTGGAAAGTCTGCGGATTCGCATGCACGTGTGCCCGCCGATCATCCGCTTGCGGTTGGGGACGTTGTTGGATTGACAGTCGAACCGAATCGAGCCCATTTTTTCGATCGCGAGAATGGTGAGCGCATTGTTGCCGCTTGATCTCCGGGACGAATCTTCACGATCGAAGACGAATTGCATGTCAGATGACCGATCCATCGCCTACCATACGCAAGGTTACGTGAGGGGTAGGGAATGGCGAGTGGGTTCCGAGCGGTAATCTGGCCTGACGATCGAGTCCGGCGATTCCTTCACATTTTGCTGCTGCTTTATGTTTTTAAGGAAATTCTGACCGCGATTCTGATGCCGCCCTTCACGGGCCACGACGAGGTCGCGCACTTCTCCTACATCCGCACCGTCGCCACCGAGCACCGGCTGCCGAAAATTCCCGATCTCGCAGAGTGGCGCATTCTACAAGAGCAAGGTGACACGGCCGGAGCACGAGCAACGGGCGATTTTTTTGACAGCGATCTCTACACCTATGCCGACTATGTGCTCGACTGGTGGCATCCGCGGCCGGGAGATGCGCTGTTCGGTGTCTATACTGAGCGCAACCCCGTTTATGCGGTGAACTACCTGAACGAAGCGTTTCCTTCGGGGTGGCAATATGCCGCGAACCATCCGCCGCTCTTCTACGTGATTTCCACGCCGGTCTATTGGGCGACAGACAATATGTCGCTTGCCAACCAGATGCGACTGCTCCGGATGATCGCGATTCCGTTTGGTTTGCTCGCAGTCGTCGGCACCTATCTGATCGCCCGCACGCTCTTTCCGGGCAGCGGCTTTGTCACCGTCACGGCTACTGCATTCGTCGCCCTCGAAACCCAAATCTCCTATGAAGCGGCGATGATCAATAACGACATCCTTGTCGTTGGATTTGCGGCAATGCTCATCGCGTTGCTGCTGATCGGGATGCGAGACCGCTTTCCCTGGCGGATCACCATTGCCATCGGCGTGCTGTTTGGATTGATGCTGCTCTCGAAGGGGACGTCGGTAGTTTTTGCCGGCACGATTGCCCTGATGATGATCACCGGATTGGGTTGGAAGAATTGGCGCGCCTGGTTGCCAAAAGGGTTTGCTACCGCCGGGATTGGCTTTCTCATGGCCTCGCCCTGGTATATCTATCTCTATCGGACCTATGGCAACCTCAGCGCGTTACCGCAAATCAAAAAGCTTCAATATCTCTGGACCTATCAGCATTCCCCTCGTCCCAGCCCATGGAAACTGCTCTTCAATGAGCGCTTCGCAGTTACGCGGTGGAATGAAACATGGGGAGAATTTGGCTGGCGCAAGGTTCCTTTGACGCATACGTTGCTCTGGATCATCGCAATCCCCTGTGCGATCAGCCTGATCGGCCTGATCGTCTACACCGTGAAGTTGATTAGAGCTCGGAAATCGCCGCGCGTGGCTGGAAGCATTTCCGCACCGGTGAGATGGCAGGTGTGGGGAATGGTCGGGCTCTTTGCGACTGCGTTGCTTGGGTATGCCGCCGTCATCCAGTTCGGGCTCAACTTCGCGCTGACGCAAGCTCGCTATTTCTTTCCGATGATCGCGCCCACTGCGGTGCTGCTGATGGTTGGGTTGAGGGAAATTACGCCGATACGCGGGCGAAGCTACGTTCAGGTGGGTGTCGTCACCGGATTGATAGCGCTCAATATCTACATCTTTGCCGCCTACGTCATTCCCTACTGGTATGTCATTGATCTCCTCGTTCGCTAGCGCCGTGATGGCCGGATGAGAAACGGGTAACGCTTTTGTCAGTTGTTGCGTCATTGGTCTGGCCCCAGGATCGGGCGAGGCGCTTTCTTTCGGTTTTGCTCCTGCTTTTTGTGTTGAAGCAGATGTTGCTGGTGCTGGTGTTTCCGCCCTTCACCGGGCATGATGAAGTTGCCCATTTCTCATACATCCGCACAGTTGCCACCGAGCACCGCATCCCGATTATTCCAGAGCTTGATGAGTGGCGGGCCGCAATTAATGCGGGAACAAAACCTCCCGGTGACTATTTCGACAACGATCTCTATCCCTATTGCCGGTACACGCTCGACTGGCTTTGCGCGCCCGAGTATGCACCTTGGGCGGCGAATCCTCCCCATGCGATCGGCGATCTCTTTCCATCCGGATGGCAGTATGCGGCGAATCACCCGCCGCTCTATTACATCCTTGCCGCTCCCTTTTACCGTTTGACGGAAGGGATCGGGTTGGGCGTGCAGTTGCGGCTGCTGCGGTTGCTGGCGATTCCGTTCGGTTTGCTCGTTGTGTTCGGGACCTATCTCATCGCGCGAACGCTCTTTCCTCGCAGCGGTTTCATCGCGATCACCGCCGCTACCTTCATCGCGTTTCAGCCACAGCTTTCGTATGAAGCGGCGATGGTTAACAACGACATCACCGTCATCGGCATCGGCGCGGTTTTCCTGGCATTACTGATACGTGGAATTCGTGACCGCTTTCCCTGGCGGCTTACCATCTGGCTCGGGGTCATCCTCGGCGTGATGTTTCTCTTCAAGAGCACGGCTATTGTCTTCGCCGGATTGACTGCGATCGCGATGATCGTTGGCATCGGACCTCGCCAGTTCAAAATCTGGATTCCAAAAGGAGCTGCCGCTGCGGCGATCGCGCTCGGCATGGCTTCCCCCTGGTACATCTTTCTCTACCGGACATATGGCAATTTCGATGCGCTCGACCAGGTAGCGGCACTGCAGGATCGCTGGACCTACCCGCCGGGTGAAGCGCCGACGATCTTCAGCCAGCTCTTCAGCGGGGGTTTCGTCGCGTCGCGCTGGAATGAAATCTGGGGCGAGTTTGGCTGGCGGCGAATTCCGCTCGACACGATCATGCTCTGGATCATTGGCGTCGCATGCATTCTCTGCGCTGTTGGATTGGTGCTTTACACGGTCAAACTCGCAACGCAACGCAAGATGAACCGGGTCGATGGTTCGGTGGACCACCCGGTCGCCTGGCAATTGTGGGGGTTGGGATTGCTGGTGCTCGCCACGATCGTCGGATACGCGGCGATCCTGCAATTCGGCCTGCGCTTCAAACTGACCCAGGCGCGCTATTTCTTCCCCGTGATGCCGGCAATCACCGTGCTCTTCGCGATCGGGCTGCGCACATTGATCCCTGAACGCTACCGCCCCTACGGTCAGGTGGCGCTGGTGGCGATCATGATCGGATTTAATGTCTACCTCTACAGCGCCTACGTGATTCCGTACTGGCATACGGGGCCAGCGAGATAGGACGAGGCCGTAAGTGGTAAGGCGTATGCGAGGGGAGACGTGGGCTTCGTCGTGCGCCGGGCTGAAGCCCAGCGCTCACAGGCGGAAGTACCCTTCGGGCACTGAACTCGGTGGGCGACATACGTGCCGAGCCCTTTAGGGCTTACGCCAGTAGGCCATGGGCTTCAGACCTTGGCATTCGAAACCGCGGTTCGACTATTCTTTCTCACTTCTCACTTCTCACTTCCACTTCTCACTTCTCACTTCTCACTTCTCTATCACCCTTTGACGGCGCCGCTCATGACGCCGCGGATGAATTGGCGTTGGAAGATGATGAAGATCAGGATGGTTGGGAGGACGGCGATGGTTGAGGCGGCGAAGACGAGCCCCCATTCGGTGCCATGTTGCTGCTGGAACAGGCGGATGGCGATCGGCAGGGTGTAGAGCTTTTGGTCGGTGATCGAGGTCAGCGCCCAGGTGAACTCGTCCCATGCTCCGAGAAACGAAAAGATGGCGACGGCCGCGAGGGCAGGCTTTGCGAGGGGAAGGGCGATATCCCAGAAAGTGCGGACTGGGCTGGCGCCATCGATGACGGCGGCGTCGATCAGGTCCTGCGGGATCTCCTCGAAGAAGCCGCGCAGCAGGAACATGTTGAACGGCGCGGAGGCGGAATAGACGACGATCAACCCCATGCGGCTGTTGAGCAGATGCAGATCTTTCGCCAGCACGAATTGCGGGATCAGGAGCACGAGGGTCGGCACCATCAACGTGCCAAGCATGAGGTAGAAGAGCGCGTCGCGTCCGGGAAACTCGAAGCGGGCAAAGGCGTACGCGAGCGTCGACGAGAGCATGACCGTAATCGCCGTTGCGCAAATGGCGACGACCGCGCTGTTCATGAAATAGCGGCCAAAGTGATTGCTGCCGAAGGCATTGCGATAGTTGTCGAGCGTCGGGTGGGTGGGAATGAAGGTTGGAGGCAGCTCGAGCACGAAGGCGTGCGGCTTGAATGACGTGCCGACCATGTAGAGGAACGGCACGAGCATGATCACCGCACCGAGGATCAGGATAATGTGGCGAATAGCGCTGGTCAGGCGCGGGGATGGGCCTTTCATCTCAATACTCCACCCGTCGCCGGAGCAACCGGATTTGCACCATGCTTAAGACGAAAACCATCGCGGCAAGCAGGTAGGAAATGGCTGATCCATAGCCGAGATCGAGAAACTCAAATGCGTTCGAATACATATAGGTGAGGATGACGTCGGTGCGGTGCAGCGGTTTACCGCCGGTCATCACGTAAACCGAGATGAAGACTTGAAATGCGCCAATCGTGAGGATCACCATTACGAAGAGCAACGTGTTGCGAATCAGCGGCAGCGTAACGTCGCGCAACCGCCGCCAGGCGCCAGCTCCGTCGACGGCGGCGGCTTCGTGCAGATTCTGCGGGATCGATTGCAACCCGGCGAGGAAGATCACCATCGTCCAGCCGACGCCTTTCCAGATGCCGAGACTGGCGATCGCGATTTTGGCCGGGAGCGGCTCGCGCAGCCAGCCGATATTGCGGTTGAAGACGTGCAGAGTGTCGTGTCCCAGCCAGTTGACCAACCCCGCCTGGCTGTTGAACAAAAAGGTGAAAACGAGCGACACCACCACCCAGGATGTGACGACCGGGACGTAGTAGACAGTTCGGTAAACGGCTCTGGCGCGCATCGGACCATCGAGCAACAGGGCGATGCCGAGACCGAGAATCATCTGACCGGGCACGGTCACCGCGACGTAAAAGAGGGTGTTGCGGAACGCCATCCAGAAGATTTCGTCGGTGAGGGCGCGATGATAGTTATCGAATCCGACGAATCGGCTCGGCTTGATCAGATTCCACTCATAGAAACTCATGCGAAATGCATCGATCAGCGGGTAGAGCGTCCAGACGACGAAAAGGAGCGTGCCTGGCAGGATGAAGAGATAGGCGGGCAGCGCCCGCCGGAACGCGGATCGCTTCCGTTTCGGCTGGTACTGCGCGATTTCGGCTGGGAGAGAGGTTTGCACGAACCAGTGGCTCCTGTCGGCGTTTGAATCGGGATGTGCTTCCCGGCACTGAAGTGCCGGGCTAAGCAAAACAAAGTCCCGCTGGGACCACGACGGCGCTCCGATATGTAGAAATGTTCCCTTACTAGCTCAGCCCTGGAAAGGCTTCGTCTTGCTTAGCCCGGGGTTTCAACCCTGGAAAATGGTGACGAGGTCCGGGGGTGGAAGGACAAGTCCTTCCACCCCGGACGATTGTTACTGCGCGTATTTGGCGAGGAGCTCGTCGACGGCGGCGGCTGCGTCGTCAAGGGCAGGCTGAGCCTCGACTTCGCCCATGAGCACCTGGAGCACCGCGTTGGTGATCGCCTCGTCGATCTTTGGCCAGGCCGGGCTTGGCGTGCGCGGTTGGGCGGTTTGAAGCTGTGTCTGGAAAATCGGGAAGAAGGCGGGAACGTCGGGGCTGTTTTCGAGATCCTTCAGGACGGACATCTGGCCGGTGGGAGCAAAGGCGAGCTGCGCTTCGGGGCTGGTGATGTATTGCATGAAGGCGAGTGCGGCGTCCTTGTTCTTGCTTGATTCGAACAGAACGATGTCTTCACCGCCAACCACGGAGATGCTGCCGCCAGGGCCAGATGGGAAGGCGCTGAGCTCAAATGCGAAATCAGGATACTGCGCCGCGAAGATGGCCGGCATCCAGGGTCCATCGACGATCATCGCGACCTTGCCTTCGGCCAGTTCCTGACTCGTGGCGAGCCCGCCGCCGAGAATCGTTTCTGACATCAGCCCATCGTCGAGCCAGCTCTTCAGCAAATTGACGGCGCCGACGCTGCCTTCGCTGTTGAGATAGCCGGTCGCCACGGTGTATTTGTCGTCGGTGACCGCGCCGCCGTTGCTCCAGATCCAGGGGAGGACGTTCCAGGCGCCGGTGCCGCCTTCGGAGAACCCGGTGACACCATCTTTGCCGAGAGCTTTGACGGCCTGAGCGGCGGCGGTGAAGTCGTCAATGGTGACTGGGGCCGCGCTGATGCCGGCTTCCTGCAGGAGGGCGGGGTTGTAGAAGACCAGGCGGGTGTTGGTGTCGAGCGGAAGCCCGTAGTAGTTGCCCTGGAAATAGTTCGTGGCGAGGGTGCCGGGGAAGAATTGCTCGGAGAAGGTTGCGAAGTCGGGGATCAACTCATCGATCTTGGCCAATCCGCCCAGCTCGGCGAACTCCGGCACCTGCACGATATCCATGCGGGCCAGATCGGGTGCTTCGCCGCCGGCGACGGCGGTGAGCAGCTTCTGGCGCAACTCCGTGTCAGGGATCGCCTGGGCGTCGACTTTGACGTTGGGGTAGAGCTTGTTGAAATTCGGAATCACCGTTTCGCTCAGCACCTTGTACTCGGGGCTGACGGTGTTGTAGGTCGCCCAGAAGGTGAGGTCGCCGGTGAGATCGGCATTGCCGGTCATTGGCGTAGCCTGCGCCAACGCGCGAAGCTGAGGAGCCAACGCCAGACCGAGTGCCCCGGTCGCCGAAGTTTTGAGCAGTGTGCGGCGGTTCATTGCGCTATCCCTTCAATTGCAAAATCGGTCAATCAAGGAATCCATTGAGTCAGCTGGTTTTGAAGTTCTCTAGCCGTCACTCCTTTCAATGCCAACACGCTGCTCGCCGGTTTTGCTGTCACCGCTAATCGGCGGAAGCACGAATGAGGCAGGGCGAACTGGACGACCGCGCCGGCGGGGTGGGGAGTCGGGTTGCTCGCGGTCTTCAGGCGGATGAAAAAATTCGTCAAGCATCAATCCCGCCGCGCCCCGCGCCCAGGCATCATCTCCCCATGGTTCGACCACGAGTTCGACATCGGCGAAAAGCCCATCGAAGCAATGCGCTTCGAGCGCGTCACGGAGGGCGGGCAGCAGAAGATCGAGAAATTTCGCGCCCTCGCCGCCGACGATGACCAGCGTTGGATTGAGCACATTGATGACGGAAGCAAGCGCGAACCCGAGCGTGTGCCCGGCGGATTGAAAGACCTCGACGATCCGCGCATCGTGGGAGCGGGCGCGGTTAATGGCTTCCTGGAGATCGATCGGCGAGCCGATAGCTTCGGCGGCGGCGCGAAGAATCGCGTACTCGCCGACGTAGGCCTCAACGCAGCCCAATTTGCCGCAATTGCAGAGGGGACCGTTTTCGATCACCGTCGAGTGGCCGAATTCACCGGCGCCGTCGCGTCCACCGCGATAGAGCTCCCCGTTCAGCATCATCCCCATGCCGACGCCGACGCCGAGCGTGACGACCAGGAAATTCGGCGATCCTGCACCCGCTCCGAACCAGCGCTCGGCGACCGTGAGGGCATTCACATCGTTTTCGACGATCACCGGCATACCGACACGCGCTTCGAGCAGGTCCCTGACCGGAACATCACGCCAGCGAAGAAAGGGAGAGAAGCGACAGACGCCATGCTCGCGATCGACAATCCCGGCCATACCGAGACCCAGACCGAGAAAACGGCGATCGGCGTGACGCGAGCGAAGATCGTCGATTAACGCGCCGAGCGTGTGAATGACAGAATCAGGAGAGAGATCATCACCGAGCGGACGGGAGCCCTGCTCAACGATTTCCGCGCCGAGATCTGTCAGCGCGACGATGACCTCTTCGCGGGTGAGCTTGACGCCGATGACGAGACCCGCGGCGCGATTAATGGCCAGAAGGATGGGGCGACGGCCGCCCGTCGACGCGCCGGGACTCTCCTCGATGACGATGCCCTGCTCGATGAGGGAGCCAGTGATGCTGGAAATGGTGGCGAGACTGAGCCCGGAGGTCTGGCCGATTTCGGAACGGGAGATCGGGCCAAAATCATGAATGAGGCCAAGCACGAGGGCCTCGTTCATCCGCCGCATGAGATCGCGATTAGCAGACCGAATTCTCAGCGCCATCCGAGATCCTTTGATCAAAGAGCACAAGGTTAATGCTCGTGCCCTCTACTTCGTTCACTGAACGAAGTAATGGTATGAACGATCTTTGCGTCTGTCAAGAGCGGAAAACGTCTGGAAAATGCCGTGGCTCACTGTACTCCACCTTTCTGTGGGCAGGTGAATAAAGATGTTCGTCTATCGGGGCAGTACATAGCGATTCACTGACATTGGGGTCGGTATCGAATTCTTGGTGCGCTATGATTTGTGTATCGCAGTTTTATGTTGATTCATTGGCAATGAGACGTAGCTCCTCGCGTCAGCACTGAATTTCATGCATCCATCTGTTGTCATGCGAGGTGCAGAAAGGGAAGCGCGATGGATATGCCTGAATCCCTAACCGTGCCGTCCGAAGCCGTGCAACGATTCGCGGTCGAACTCAACAGGCGGCGATTTCTCGTCGCAACGGGGGGAGCGGCGCTCGCCTCCGGCATGTTGAAACCGATTCGGACGTTCGCGCAAGGCACGCCGACGGTTGAGGAGGAGGATCGCATCACCTCGTTGATCGCGGTTTCAAAGACGCTTTGTGGCGGCGGCAGCTTCAATCCTGATTTTGCCGCGCAACTGCTGGAATTGATCGACGCCGACGAGGTGTTAAGTGCCGGACTGGACGATCTCATTGCCCAGCCTCCAGTTGACTCCAATGGCACGCCGATTCCCTTCGCAATGCCGAATTCGCCGGCATCCGATACGGCGACAGTAATCCTCCTCTTCTGGTACACCGGCTACTTCGCCGGAAGTCCGATTCCAAATCGCTCGACGCTGGCCTATCAGCTCACGTCCTGGCAGGCGATGTACACGCCGCCGGTTGCGGTTTGCAAAGCATTTGGCGGCTGGGCGAATGCGCCTCAGGAGGGCCCACTCCAGCCCGCGAACTCCTGAACGTTCACCGGTCATTCAGGGGCAATGCAACTAGGGAGATTCACGATGGCGCAATCATCTGGTGAATATGACTGTGACGTGGCAATCATTGGCTCGGGTGTCGCTGGATCGCTGATCGCCTTGCAACTGGCGAAGGCTGGCGCCCGGGTGACGATCGTTGAGGCCGGTCCGACCGTCAAGCGAGATGAAGGGATTGCGAGGGCGCTGAGCACCCTTTTTACGGGATTGCCGGAGGCTGGCATTGCTCCAAATCCCTGGGCGCCCATCAACTCCGTGCTTGATCCAAACAGTTACTACGTGCAAACCGGCCCGCAAAATTTCTCGAGTAACTACGAGCGGGTTGTTGGCGGCACGACCTGGCACTGGCTTGGCACCGCGATCAGGCTCGTGCCGAACGATTTTCAGATGAAGTCGACGTATGGTGTTGGCGTCGATTGGCCGATCAGCTATGACGAACTCGAGCCCTGGTATCTGGCTGCCGAGCAAACACTAGGTGTTGCGGGCGATAGCGCTGAAGACAATGGCGCACCGAGAAGCGGTGACTATCCGATGCCGCCTTTCCCGTTGACCTATTCCGACCAGCAGTTTTCTAATGCTGCTTCGACGCTCAAGTTGAAGGTGACGGCGACGCCGCAGGCCCGGGTGAGCGATCCCAATGGTTTCAACAACCGTCCACAATGTTGCGGAAACGCCTTCTGTATTCCGATGTGCCCGATCGGCGCAAAGTATGACGCCACGGTCCACGTCGATTTCGCGGTGCAGGCCGGCGCACTGCTGATGGAGAACTCTGTTGTCTACAAGCTGGAGACGAGCGATGCCGGCGAGATTACCCGACTACACTATAGGACTCCGGACAAATCCGAGGGAACGCTGACCGCGAAAGTGTTCGTCGTTGCCGCCCATGCCATCGAGACGCCTAAGCTGCTCTTGATGTCGGCGGTCGATAAATTTCCAACAGGACTGGCCAATTCAAGCGATCAGGTTGGCCGCAATTTGATGGATCACCCCACGCAGCTCTCATACGCGCTCGCAAACGATCCAATGGGACCCTATCGCGCGCCGCTCTCGACTGCGGGAATCGAGCAGCTACGTGATGGTGATTACCGAGCAGAGCGCAGTGCCTTCCGGTTGGAAATTGGCAATGATGGGTGGGCGTGGCCGGGGCAAGATCCCGTCAACTGGGCGAGCCAGCAAATACAGAACGGAGCCTGGGGCAAGTCCCTCTACGAAGCCGTTTCGCGGTTTCACGTCCGCACTGTACGCATGGCGGCCTTGACCGAGCAGCTTCCCGATCCGAACTCGCGGGTCACCCTTTCAGACAAGCTCGACGATATCGGCATCCCGCGACCGCAATTGAACTACGTCATTGATAACTACACCTTCAATGGCTTGAAGGAGTCGCAAGCGCAACTGCAGGAGATTTTTGAAGCGCTTGGCGTAACAGAGGTGACGCACGTGGATCAATTCCAGGGCGCAGGCCATGTCATGGGCACGACCACGATGGGAAACGACGCTGCCACGTCAGTAACCGACTCATTCGGCAAAACGTGGGATCATTCGAACCTTTATCTGGCAGGCTCGGGTCTTTTCCCGACCGTCGGCACGGCTAATCCCACCTTAACGATTGCCGCGCTCGCCTTGCGCTCGGCGCCGATGATCGCCGAACAGCTCGGCTTGAGTGTGGCATCTCCGGTAGCCTCGCCAGTCGCCTCAGCGGTTGGATGACCGTCACATTGGTCCGGAAAGGATGCGAAAGACGCGCAAACAACGGCAATCCCGTAGTGAAGTCGAGTCAAGATAAAAAGTAAGGAATCAAAAATCGAAGAGGCGCTGGGCGAGAGTCTTTCGTGAGGGATAACCTCCCTCCTGCTCGACTTTGCGGAGATACCGCAGGCGGCTTTTGAATACGAAATTCACGCCTGCCCAGCGGAATGGTTCCGGCTCCCAGTCTGGAGATTGATGGGAGGTCATAGGGAGGAGGGTGAGATCGGAATCGGTCTCGGTGATGAGATCAGCGAGCACGCGGCCAGAAAGGTTGGCAGTGCCAACGCCCTCTCCGGTGTAGCCCCGTCCGGTGGCGACGCCGGTGCTGCGATTGAAGCTCATCGTCGGCATATGATCGCGTGGCATCCCGAGCACGCCGCCCCAGGAATGGGTGAAGCGCACGCCTTTCAGCATCGGGAACCAGGTGAGCGCGGCCTCGCGCGCGTGCTTGAACACCTTTTCATCGCGATCGATAGCGTCGGTGATCTTTGAGTGGTAGGGATAGAAACCGCGATACGCGCCGAACATCAATCTCTGGTCGGCGGTGTGATTGAGATACCCGCCGAGGAGTCCAAAGCCGCCGACGACATCCCGGTCTTTCCAGCCGATTTCGTCCCAGATGGCGTCGCTGAGCGGTTCGGTGATGACGATGCGCGAGGTGATGGGGATGATCGCCCGCCGGGTTTGTGGAAGTTGGGAGAGGTAGGCCTCACCCGCGAGCACGATGACCTTCGCATTCACCGTTCCCCGGTTCGTGATCAGAGATGGTTTGGATCCGGTGGTGAAATCGGTGACGCGGGTTTGCTCGTAGATCGTGCCGCCGTGCCGTTCGACGGCTTCGGCAAGCCCGCGCGCCAGGCGTGCCGGTTGGATGGAAGCGCCGCCGCTGAACCAGAACGCCCCCACTGAATCGGCGATCTTGATGCGGTCATTCGCTTCGGTCTTGTCGAGCAGGCGGACCTGATCTCCGAATCCGATCGAGCGGTATTCGTCGTACATCTCCTGAATCGTCGCCAGCTCGTAATCGGCTCGCGCCACCTCGAACTCGCCACCCTTCGCGAAGTGGGCGTCGATTCCTTCCTCCTGGCAAACCGCCCCGACATTTTCGATCGAGTCGACCATCGCCAGCGAGACGGCGCGGGCGGCATCGTACCCGTAGGTTTTGAGCAGATCGCTCGGGGATTCCGGGAAACCCGCGTAACACCATCCCCCATTCCGCCCAGACGCGCCAAAGCCGGCGATTTCTGCTTCAATCACCGCGACGTTAAGTGACGGATCCTTTTTGAGCAGATGGTAGGCGGTCCAGAGTCCCGTGAACCCGGCCCCGAGAATAGCCACATCAACATCGATCGACCCATCGAGCGCAGGACGCGGCGTGAGATCACCCGCGTTTTCAAGCCAGAAACTATAGGACGCGTAGTTTTTCACGGAAATCCTCGTTTCATGTATTCCGGACATGCGCGTTCGTGCAGGACGCCATGAATCCGTCGAAGCAGCGAGCGACGAGATATTTTTGAAGCTTTGTTTCCACGCACAGTTTAACCCGCAGGGCAGGAAACGCTCATCGCTGCCAGTTGAACGCTAGACTGATTGCACGAAAGTCATTTCGCGTATCGCCAGATAGATGATAATCTCCGATTATTGCCGGGATCGCCAGATGATGATGCCAACTGGCCAGGCGCTCTGTATCGCCGGAGCGAATGTGAGACTTATATCCAGCACGCGCCGTAGCACGAACCAATAAGGGGTCCCCTCATGCCGTCGACCAGCCGAAATCGTGTCGGTCGTTCTCTTGAATTCCTGTCCGTAGCGCTCGATGACTTCATTCTCCGGGTCGCCGTTCCAAAACTCCCCACCGGTGTCGATTGGGTCTCGCTGCTCACCGGTGATGACCAAACTGCCCAGCAGCCGGACGCGCCAGCGCGTGAGCATGATGTGCGATGGCAACTACGCCTGCTGCTCGAACCTGCTGGTGCTTATGGCTACCTCTGTGAAGATGACCTGACGGGAACCGCGATTCGACTCGCCGGCGAGATGAAACTGGTTGCCGTTCGTTGGTCGGATGGAGACCCGTTCGTTGGCGAGGACGCCGACCGCGCACTCGAAAGCTGCGAGCGGCTTCTACGAGCGCTTGGAGCGGGCGAACAGGCGGAATCCGTGCGGGCGTTAGGCGAAGAATCCCCACTCGAATTGCCCGAAGAGCGGCCAACTGTTGCGGCGGAGAGTCTCGTAGAGGATCCAGTGTTGCGTGAGACGATGCCGGAGCCAGTCTCGATTGTTGACGCATGTTGCGAAGCCAAATCCGATCACGATTGAGTTCGCCGCGACCCCGGTGCTGAGTTATGCGATTGCGCACAATCGCGTGCCGGTGATTCGCGAATTGTCCGTTCGGAATGTGACAACGACAGTTCGCGGCGCCCGGCTTCAGATTGAAGTCGATGACGCTGATGGGGCGATTGGTGTTCCAACGGAACTCCTGCTCGATCTGGAGCAGGGGAGTGACACGCGGTTAAGCGCGATCGACTTCGTGCTCGACGCTGGCGCGATGCTCCAGATCGAAGAACGACGACCCGGCAAGATTCGTGCGCGGCTCTTTGTCGACGAAGATGAAATCGCGTCAGCGTCGATGGATGTCTGGTTGCTGGCGGCGAATCAATGGCTCGCCTTGCCGCCGTCGCTGTCGCTGGAAATGCTGGCCGCGTTTGTGATGCCGAATCATCCGGCAATCACCTCACTGATGAGCGACGTCGCGGATGAACTGGCGATGACGACCGGGAACGCATCAATTCAGGGCTACCAGGCGGGACCGGAGCGCGTTGACCAGATCGCAGCAGCGATCGTCATGGTCATGCACCGGCGTGGAATCCGGTACAGCGAGCCGCCGGCAAGCTGGGCCGATGTCGGACAGAAAGTGCGAACTCCGGGAGATGTCCTCGAGGGGAAGGTCGGCACCTGTCTCGACACCGTCGTCGTCATGGCGGCCGCCTTTGAACAGGCAGGCATTCGCCCGCTTCTCTGGGTTGTCGAGTCGCATGCCTTTCTCGGGTACTGGCGTGAGGAGCGATCGCTGGCGGCGACTGCTCAGACCGATGTCACCGATATCGTCAATCTGGTTGATCTCGGATTGATCCGGCTTGTCGAGACAACGCTGGTCACGAAGTCGATGCAATCCATATCGATGGAAGATGCGCACCGGGTTCCCTACGACAAATATCTCGCCGGAAATCTTGAACGGGTGCTTGGCGTGAATGATGTCTACCGGGCTCGAAAGGACGGTATCTATCCGCTCCCGGCCCGCCGGCGAGCAGACGATGGGAGCATCGTTGTCCTGGAATACCGGCCGGCAGCTCAACCGGTTCACGTGCAACCGCTGGTCGTTCCGATCGGGGTTTCTCGCACAGACGCGCAGCCGCGACCGTCTACGCCTCCGCGCGTGGGGCAGTGGAAAAACGCGCTGCTCGACTTGAGCTTGCGGAACCGGTTGATCAATTTTCCTGACAGTGGGCGGATCAATTTGACGATTCCGGCCGAGCAACTCGCAGGTTTTGAGGATGCAGTCAATCAGGGAACGTCGTTTCAGCTTGTCCCTTCGGATCAGATCGCGGAGGTACATCGAGCCCGTGGTCTCAGATTTGGACGCGAGCTTCCGCAAGATCAACTTACCGAGCTTCTCACGGAAAAACGCACGGTCTTTACCGATTTGACCGAAGCGACGTACTCCACTCGACTTCGGAATCTCGCGTACTCGGCAAAAACGGTGATGGAGGAAACGGGCGCAAATAATCTCTATCTTGCATTTGGATCTCTTCTCTGGAGCATCGAAGGGAGACAGCTTCGTTCGCCGTTGATCCTGGTGCCCGTCCATCTCACGGCTCCGTCCCGGCAGGGTGGCTACAAGCTCTCGCTCGACGAGGCCGGAGCTTCGACTCCGAATTACTGCCTGCTCGAAAAACTCCGGCAGCTCAATGGACTGGAGATACCGGGGCTCGTCGAGCCGCTCACCGATGGCGCCGGGATCGATCTCGACGCGGCCCTGCAGGCGACCCGGGAAACGCTGGCCGCCGCCAGATTGCCGTTCCGGGTAGAGCCAACAGTTGATCTGGCGATTCTGCAATTCGCCAAGTTCCGGCTCTGGAAAGATCTTGATGAGCATTGGGATCGCTTCAGCGCGAATTCGCTCGTCAAGCATTTGATCTTTTCGCCGACCGAACCGTTTGTCGATCCTGTCGACGCGCCAGACGCGCCGGATCTCGATCTACTTGCGGCCGAGAGCCCGATGCCCGCGGATTCGTCGCAACTTGCGGCGGTCGCCGAAGCGAATGCCCTCAGGACGTTTGTGCTTGAAGGACCACCAGGCACGGGGAAATCGCAGACCATCACGAATCTGCTCACGCGCGCGATTGTCGATGGAAAGCGGGTGCTCTTTGTCGCCGAAAAGCGGGCAGCACTTGATGTCGTGCAGAAGCGGCTGGATGCGGTTGGGTTGGGGCCATTTTGCCTCGATCTGCACGATAAGGGGAGCAAACCGGTTGTCGTGCGAGCGCAGATTCGAGAAGCACTTGAGCATGTGGTCGAGGTCGATGCGCAGGGATTGGCCGCCGATCTCGATCTGCTGAGCTCGTCGCGCGGATCACTCATTCGCTATGCTCGCCGACTCCATGAAAAAAACGCGGCGGGGCTCTCATTTTATTCCGCGCGGACACAGCTGCTGACATCAGGCGACGATTTGCCTCCGTTTCCAATCAGTGAGTCTTTTGTTCGGGATGTCGCTCCAGAGGAGATAGCCAGAATTCGAGGAATTCTTGCGCATTTGCCGGAGGTCGCTGATGCCGCGCACCCTGGCAGGACGCATCCATGGGGGTTCATCGACCGGAACGACGCTCCAGGACTTGATCTCGACGCGGTTCGCGAATCCGCGCTGGCGTTCGATGCTGCGCTCAGCGATCTTCCTCGGGATGGCCAACTCGCCGAGGTGATCCAGGCGGTTCGGAGTCCAGATGAGCTCGCAGTGCTGAGCACGATCATCAGTGCAGCGCCAATTCCCCTGGTGATTCTCGATCAGACAAGAACCGCCGGGTGGGACGCCGCAGCGACGGCATTGGTGAACGACATCGCCGCCTTTGCGACAACCGCACAACCAGGAATGGAGTCGGTGCAGCCCACGGTTTTTGATTTGCCGCTTGCGGAGATTCACGCCGCCGCGGTTGCCGCTGCCGATTCCAGCTTTTTTGGACGTGGAAAACGCCTCGATGCGGTACGGGACCGGATCGCGCCCTATCTTCTTCCGGGCGCGCAGGTCGATGCGAAGCACATCCCCGAGCTTACGGAAAAACTGTTGCGGATTCAGGCAACTGTTACCGGGTTGGCAGCCAGGGCCGCAGCGATACCGGGCGTCTCCTTGCGATCGGATTGGAATCCCTGGAGCGCTGAAGGCAAAGCCGACGTTGGGCGACAGGTTCAATGGCTGCGATGGGCTGGTTCAGTGGTCGATCCGGAGGATCAGGGCGAGCGCCTGCCGATGGTGCTCGCGCTTCGATCATTTCTTGAGCGTCGGGAGGTCGTTGATCCAACCAGCGTCGCCGCTGTCTCAAAAGCGAGCGCGACTTGCCAGTCGTTCATGACGGCCTGCAAGGCATCTCGGGAGTCGATCTACGCCTGGTCTGGTGAGACCGGAATGGTGGCGCGCTGGGAGCAAACGCGACGGAGCGGCGTCTGGATGTCGATCGCCTGCCGGTGCTGCAAGCATGGATGCGCTTGATTGATCACCTTGAACCATTACGCGCGCTGAACTTGTGTTCGCCGCGATCGGCGATGCTCTCTGGCGAGATTCCCGCCGATGAGGCGGTGCGAGCGTTTGAGCGCGGGATTGCCGAGGCCTCCCTGCGAGAACGAGCCTTATCGACCGGACTTGATACGTTCGATACGAATCTCCAGATGCGAACCGTCAATCGATTCACCGGAGCATCGTCCGCGGTGCGGCAGCATTTGCTGACATCCGTTCCAGCCCAGGTGCTCGACGCGCGGACCTATGACGCCTCGGCAACGGCAGGACAGGTCGGGCTGCTGAAACGTCAGCTTGGGCGCCAACGCGGTGGAATGGGTGTTCGCTCGTTGATGATGAATTTTGGGGAGCTGATCACGAGCATCATGCCATGCGTGCTGGTCAGTCCCGATTCGGTGGCGCGATTCTTTCCGGCAAAAGCGGACCTGTTCGATATCGTCGTCTTCGACGAGGCATCGCAAATTCGCGTCGCCGATGCGGTCGGCGCGATGGGACGCGGTCGGGCCGTGGTCGTTGTCGGTGACAGTAAGCAAATGCCGCCGACCTCGTTCGCTGAGCCATCCTCAGTGGCTGACGAGTTTTCCGAGAGCGATTTTGAGGTGGTGGAAGACGAGGAATCTATTCTGACGGAATCGGTGCAGGCGCGAGTTCCGCGACAGTGGCTTTCCTGGCACTATCGCAGCCAGGACGAAGCGCTGATCGCCTTCAGCAATCTGCATTACTACGAGAACAAGCTGTCGTCGTTTCCTGCCCCGATCCAGGGAGCGGCGGATCCCGGTATCGGCGGACATGGGATCAGTTTGGTTCGGGTCGAGGGGCAGTTTCATCGCGGCGGAAAGGGCAAGCTTCTCCGTACGAATCCAATTGAAGCCGAGGCGGTCGTCGCGGAAATCCGGCGACGTTTTGCCGCATCTCCAGATCGTATACCGTCGCTTGGGGTCGTAACGTTTAACGCGCAACAGCGCAGCTATATCGAAGCGCTTTTGCGAGATTGCGGCGATCCGAGAATCATTGAGGCGCTCGATGATGCGGCTGATGGACTATTCGTCAAGAATCTTGAAAACGTTCAGGGTGATGAGCGCGACGCGATTTTCTTTTCGACCGGTTTCAGTGTGAACGACCGGGGCTATCTCCCGTTGAACTTTGGTCCGCTCAACCGGGCAGGCGGCGAGCGGCGATTGAATGTGGCGATCACGCGCGCCCGGCGGCAGGTGATCGTGTTCAGCAGTTTTGCGCCCGAGTTGCTCCGCTCTGAGGAAACGTCATCGGTCGGCGTCAAGCATCTCCGGGCCTATCTCGATCTCGCGGCGCAAGGAACGAACTCGTTGCCGCGCGATATGCGCCGTCGCCTCCTGCCGGACCGGCATCGCGACGAAATCGCGGATGCATTCCGGGCGAGAGGCTATGCCGTTCGCACGGATGTCGGGTTGTCGGAATTCAAAGTCGATTTGAGTCTTGCCCAGAAGGACGCTCCCGAGCAGCCGGTGATGGCGATTTTGCTGGACGGACCGAGTTGGGCCGGGCGGCGCACGGTGGGCGATCGTGATGGATTGCCGACTGAGGTGCTGCACGACATGCTGCGCTGGCCTGCTGTCGAGCGAATCTGGATGCCAGCCTGGCTTGAAAACCGGGACGACGTATTCGCGCATATTGACGCTCAGTTCAAACTGGCCGCCGATCGCATGCACGACATGGAAACGGAACTGGCCAAAACGAACGCGCCCGAAGCGCAGCTCGCTGCAACAGTTCCTGGGCCGGCAGATCGCGAGCCCACTTCCGTTGACGGTGAACGTCGTGCTGATTCCCTGATCCGTGGAACGGCGATGGCGACCCGAGAAGCAGATATGGAGCCGCCGCTCCCGCAGGTTAACTACTCAGGACTACCTGGCGCCGAGGCATTTGTCGCATATCCCGCTCGGAGACTCGGCGGAGTTGAGGTGCTGGATCAACTGCCCGGTATGCAATCAAGCCAGATGGTTGCTTCCGCACTTGCGGAGGTCGTTGAGATTGAAGGGCCAGTTCACTTCGAGCGGCTGGTCAAAATCGTCGCCAGCAGTTTTGGCCTTGCGCGCGTCTCCGAAGCTCGAAGCGCGGCGATCTTGCGGAATCTCGATCCAAACCTCAGACCCGATGCCCAGGAGCCGGTCGCGTGGCCGCAGCGACTCAATCCCCAAACGTGGACGGGTTTCCGCCTGACCCAAAATGGAAATGATCGGCCACTCGAGCATATTTGCAGGCGCGAGATCGTCAACGCTATGGCAGCACTTTGCGTTGCGTCAGCAGGAATGAGCGACGAAGAGTTGAAGCGGGAAACGCTGCGACTGTTCCATGGCAGGCGAATGACGACGAATATATCGTCGATCCTTGATCGGGCCGTTGCATATGGACTGAGCTCAAACCGGCTGGAACGGGACCGAGATGGTCTCTTGTTGGCCTCACGGTAGAGTCTCGCAACGCGAAGAGCGACGAAACCGCCGTGAATGGGGAAGCCATTGCCGGGATCGGGATCTGGATTCACATTCGCGGACGAGCCGGACCGGCCAGATCCTGAAGTCCTCGAAGCAGCACCTCCGCTTTTTCAGGGGTGAGGTTGACTTCCCAGCCGTAGCGCTTTCCTTTGTCTGTTGCGGCATAACCGTAAAATCCAACAACAATGAGATCGTTTTCGCGTTTCACGACCACTTCAATGTCATGCAGATCGCCATCGGGAACGCTGATAGTGGTGGTCGTCATTTCGATCTTCATGCCGCTACTCCCGATCGCCGATTAGCGTTTGCAAACCTCGATCCAACCTGATGGAATTCTCCCCGCGATCGACTCGAACTGCACGCGTTGAAATCGGAACTTGCTTCGCGATGACCGTTAGTAATTGAAAAGGCGCTGGGCGAGGGTTTTCCGGGTTGGGTAGCCGCCTTCTTTTTCGATTCTCTTGAGATGTTTGATCCGGCTCTTGCGAACGAAGGTGACACCGGCCCATCGGAAAGGCTCTCGTTCCCACGGCTCTGATTCGTGGCTCGTCATCGGAAGACTGGTCAGTTCTGAATCGGTGTCGGTGATAAGATCGGCGAGCACTCGGCCGGAGAGATTGGCTGTGGCGACACCCTCACCGGTATATCCGCGTCCGGTGGCGATGCCGGCTGCGCCGGTCGTAGGACATTACCGGCATTCGATCGCGCGGCATGCCGAATACGCCTCCCCAGGAATGGGTGAAGCGGGTATCCCGCAGCATCGGGAACCAGGCGATTGCCGAGTCACGCGCGTGCTGGAAGATATCCTCGTCGCGATCGAGTGCATCGGTGATTTTCGAGTCGTAGGGATAGTTGCCTCGATAGGCGCCGAAGGCGATGCGGCCGTCAGCGGTGTGATTGAGGTAGCCACCCTGCACCCCGAAGCCGCCGACGACATCGCGCTCGTTCCAGCCGATCTCGTTCCAGATCGCGTCGCTCAATGGTTCCGTAAGCACGATGTGGGAGGTGACCGGAATCAGGGTCCGGTCGAGCTTGGGGAGCTGCGATAGATATGCCTCGCCTGCGAGCACTACCGTTCGGGCAGTTACCGTGCCTCGCTCGGTGATCAGGGAAGGACGCGTGCCGGTGGTGAAATCAGTGACGCGCGTCTGCTCGTAGATCGTGCCGCCGTGGCGCTCGACCGCGCGAGCCAATCCCCTGGCGAGCCTCGCTGGTTGGACGGCTGCGCCTTCGCTGTTCCAGAACGCGCCTTTTGTTCCGGCGATGTTGATGCGAGCTTGCGCTTCGCGCTCATCCAGGAGTTTGTAGTGGTCGCCGAGTCCGATGGCGCGGTGCTCGTCATACATTTCCTGGAGCACGGGAAGATCGTAATCGGCGCGGGCGACCTCGAATTCACCGCCCTTGGTGAAATGGGCGTCGATTCCTTCCGCGAGGCAAACCTCGCCGACATTGTCGACTGAGTCGAACATCGCCAGCGAAACCGCTCGCGCGGTGTCATAGCCATATTTCTTGAGCAAGGTCAGGGGAGAAACTGGAAATCCGGCGAAGCACCAGCCGCCGTTGCGGCCAGACGCCCCGAATCCCGCGATCTCGGCTTCGACGATGGCGACTCGAAGAGACGGATCTTTCTTGAGCAGGTGATAGGCGGTCCAGAGACCGGTAAAACCAGCGCCGAGAATGGCGACGTCCACATCGATCGAGCCATTGAGCGGCGGTCGCGGTGTCAGATCGTCGCCGGATGCTTCCAACCAGTAGCTATACGATGCGTAGTCCTTCAAGGTGCATTGCTCCAGAACTAACGGCGGGTGTGGGGATCGAGCGCATCGCGCAGACCGTCGCCGACAAAATTGATGCTCATGACGGTGAGAAAAATCATCAGGCCAGGCCCGATCGCGTAGACCGGCTGCGTTTGGAGATAGGGTTTCGCGCCTTCAAGCAGATTGCCCCAGGTCGAGGTGGGCGGCTGGACGCCAAAGCCCAGATAGCTCAACCCAGACTCGGTGATGATCGTGACGGCGATCAAAAGCGTGGCCTGGACGACGATCGGCCCCACCGCGCTGGGGAGCACATGGCGCAATACGATACGCATATTTCCGGCGCCGGCCGCTCGCGCTGCTTCCACGAATTCCTGTTGCCGGAGCGTAAGAAACATCGCGCGGACGATGCGGGCGAGACCCATCCAGGAAAGAATGCCGATGATGAAGGCGATCGGGGCAATGCTTCCTTGCAGCGCTCGCAATTCCGTCGTGCGAATCAGGGTTCCGAAGACGATCAACACGAAGAGCTGCGGGAAGCAGAGGAATGCGTCGGTCAGGCGCATGAGGCTGCTGTCGATCTTGCCGCCGAAATATCCGGCCGCCGCTCCAAGCGTCGTTCCGATGACGAGCGCGATGGCAGTCGCGCCGATGCCGACCGCGAGCGAAACGCGGCCGCCGTACAGCGTTCGCGCGAAGACATCTCGCCCGGCCTCGTCGGTGCCGAACCAGTGCGCCGCCGACGGACCGGCTTTGCGGTCGCTCGCGGAAAGCGCGTTTGGATCCTGCGTGATGTAGGGCGCGAGGATCGCCGAGAGAACGATCAGCGTGATCACCACGAGTCCAGCAGCGGCGAGACGATGGCGCATGAACCGCGTGACATAGAGATGCCACATCGGTTCGTATTTGCGATTCGCATGGTCCGCCGCGAGCAATTCGCCGCTGGCGCCGGTCTGGCTCAGGCTACTCGCCGTTGGTTCCATGCGTTGCTCTCCAGCGTGTGCGCGGTATGCGACGTGGCGCGATCATCGGATTTCGACCCGGGGATCGAGTAACCGGTAGGCAATATCGGCAATCAGATTGGACAGGATGATCAGCGCTGAGGTGATCATGATGATCGCCATCAGCAGACCGTAGTCGCGCCGTTCCGCCGCCTGGAAAAAGAGACGGCCCATGCCTGGCCAGGAAAAGATCACCTCGGCGAAAAGCGCGCCGGCGAACAGGCTGGGGAGATCGAGCGCCATCAACGTCACCAGCGGCACCGCCGCATTGCGGAAGGCGTGCTTCAGGATGACGGTTCGTTCGCGGAGACCTTTGGCTCGGGCGGTGCGAATGTAATCGAGATGAATCGTTTCGAGCATCGACGCGCGGAGAAAGCGGGAGTACCAGGCGACCCAGGTTGCGGTCAACATCGTGACCGGAAGAATCAGATGAACCAGTCGGTCCTGGATCAACTGCCAGCCGGTGTAGTGAACGCCGATGGTTTCGACGCCTCCGGACGGCAGCAGCGGACCGGAGCCAAAGGGATTGTCGACGCGCATATAGAACACCAGCAGCAAGAGCAGTCCGAGCCAGAAGGGCGGGATGCTCTGGCCGACGAAGGTGAGTGCGGTGATGATGTGGTCAAACTTCGAATATTGCTTCACTGCGCAAAGGATGCCGATCGGGATCGCGATCAGCAGCGTGACCATCCACGAAATGCCCATCAAATAGAGCGTGTTCGGCAACCGGTCCATGATCTCGGCGCTGACCGGGCGCGACGACGTCGTCGCCATGCCAAAATCACCCGTCAGCACGTTGCCGAGCCACCGGCCATATTGGACGTAAAAGGGATCGTTGAGCCCGAGCGATTCTTCCAGTTTCGCCATATCTTCGCCGCTCATGCCTGCCCCCGCGGCGCAAGTACATCGACGTCGGTCCACCGGGCGACAATTCCAGCAGGCCGTACACGACGATGCTCACGAAGAGCAGCAGGGGTATTGCTCCGAGCAGGCGTCTGAGACATATCCGCCCATTCGTTTCTCCTGGTTGAGGGCAGGGAACGCGGTAACCCGCGTTCCCTCCTCTTTACCGTGTTGACCCTATTGCTCCAGCCACCAGTTTTCGGCATCCCAGGTTGCCCATTCCCAGGTGCTGACGGTGAAGTTATGGAGTTTGAGCGAGTACGAGCTGCCCTCCGCGAACTGGAGAATCGGGAAGGTGATGACATCCTCGCGCACGGCATCGGCGACCTTCTGGAAGTTCTCGCGGCGCACTTCGAGGTCAGGTGAGGAGTTGGCGGCCGTGATCCATTCGCCGACATCCTCCCGGACCCAGCGCGCATAGTTTTCGCCGCCGGGATTGTCGGCGCTTGGCACCTGGTCGGGACCGAAGCGGTTGGCGATGTCGGCGCCCGGCTCGGCGAAGAGACCGCCGTCGTAAATGAGCGCATCGAAATCGCCGGTCTTGCGCGGGGAATTGTCGGCCCAGGTGCCGAAGATGACGGCGAACTCCTGATTTTCGATCTTCGCCTCGACGCCGATGTTCTTGAGGTCTTCCTGCACGGCGAGCTCGATCAGATCGAGGGTGTCGAAGCCGGTATAGCCGTTCATGGTGAAGCTCAGCTTGTCGCCGTCGTTTGCCGTGGCGACGCCGTGCGCTTCGCGAATGCCGTCGCCGTCTTCGTCGCGCCAGCCCAATTCATCGAGCGTGGCTTTCGCGGCTTCTGGATCGAACGCCCAGGGCTCCACCTGGGCGTTCATCCAGCCAACCTGGAGCGGGGAATCGACATCGTAAACCGTCGAGCCGCTCAGCAGCTCGTGCTTGATGCGGTCGCGGTTGATGCCCATGGTGATCGCTTCGCGCGCGCGGACATCGCCAAAGATCGGATGCGGCGGGGAGACGCCGGGATCGTCGTCGAAGGGCTTCGAAAGATTGAATCGAAGCTCGACGATCCAGATCCCCGGTGCAGTGCGGGCCTGGGCGACGCCTGAAGCGTTGATCTGCTCGTCCGCCTCAGTCCCGGCCCAGAGCATGATCTCGGCGCCCTGCTCGATCATCATCGCGGTGCGCACCGCTTCGTCGGGAATGACCAGGAAGATCAGGCTGTCGAGATAGGGTTTGCCATCTTCGCGATAGCTTTCATTCTTTGAGAACTGGAGATACTCGCCTGAAGACCATTCATCGAGCTTGAATGGACCGGTGCCGATGGGATTGCGATTGAATCCCCAGTTGGCCATATCGGCCGGCTCGCCGGTGGCGTGCTTCGGCAAGATGTAGGGAAACTGGTCGAGAAACCCGGCGTTGAACGTCGAATAGGTGACGATCGCCGTCAGCGGGTCCGGCGTCTGAATGTCTGTGATCAAGGCATAGTCGGACGCGACTGCCGAGCCGTTCGCCGAGTCCTTGGCCGCCTCCCAGGTGAACTTCACATCCTCGCTGGTGAACGGCGTGCCGTCAGACCAGACGACGCCATCCTTTAGCTTCCAGGTGACGGTGAGCAAATCTTCGGAAATGCCGCCGTTTTCGGCTGATGGCAGCTCGGAGGCGAGAATCGGTACGAACGTGCCGTCCGGCGCGTTCTCGGTGAGCCCTTCGAGAATCGCGGTGATTGGCTGGGAGGCGATCGACGTTGCCCCGGCGATCGGATTCAACGTGTTGGGATCTTCATACAGGAGAAAGCGCACCGTTCCGCCCGGTTGCGGCGGACCCTGCGTATCTGAATACGAAGGGGATGCACCGGCAGCAGGCGTGCCAGAAGCATCCTGGGCACGGGCGATGCGCGAGAGCGGGGATGACATCGCCGCCATTGCGGAAAGATAGGCAATGACCTTGCGGCGGGTTTTCGGCGTCGAAAGAATATCCACGTTCCGTCCTTTCTGTTGTTGCACGGCAAATTGCCGGCGGTTCACTCAGCATTTGAGTGGTTGCAGGTCATCGTCGCGGGCGCGTCCCACGAAAACGACGCCATGCGATATCGAGCGGCTCAACTGCCGCAACAGACTCAATCGGGCCACGGTCGGCGCGGGGGTACAGGAAAAGCGCATAGATCGATATCCCGTCCAGACATCGGCGACACATCAATGAATCAAATGGTTGAACCCAATCCTAGTTCGCCCACTCACATGTATCAACCGGGCGAACAGCCCTCATTCCAACACGCAACAACTGCAGGTTGAACGGTTCCTGAGCTTCCGGGTTGCCGGAAAGCGTGGAATCGTCGTTTTAGAGAGGAGTGTGTGGGCCGAACGTCCGGAATGTGACGCATCAATACCGGATCAAGAAAAGTTTCAATTGATCGAGGAATCTGAGTGACTTTCATCGAAGGCCCGATTCGATGGGGATTTCAGGACTACATTCCTATGGTTTCGCGACTTTTGTTCGCAACGACTCAAGACAATGAGTTTCTTACATGGGTGTTGACTGAAAGTTTCTTCAATGCTATATCTTCCGAACCCAATGACGGGCATGCGTCTAAAGCCATAGTTGACCTTTGTGTCAACGTTCGGGAGGAGCCCATGGAGCCGTTCAGGCGAAAGTACGTCTTCTCACGTCGCGATGTTCTCCGTGCTGCCGGCGCCGTGCCGGTTGCCGGACTGTTGCTTCCGGCCCACCAACGCGCTGGCCAGTCCGATTGCTGCGTCGAAACGATACTCCGCCCCGGCGGTGATCAAAGCGCAGTCAAATCAGGAAATCACGCACTGGGTTTACAGCAGTTTGCCGCTCGACAAAACCACACTTACCGCCGTTCCTCCTGGTACGACCGACAATGTCATCGAGTATTTCCAATGGAGCGCGGATGCATTCAAGGAGGTCGAGCCAAACATCGATATCAAGCTCGAGTATTTGCCGCACGATGAAACCTGGTTCGCCAAGATCGACACATCGCTGATTGCCGGGATTCCCCCGGATGTCGTGCAAGGACCGGTTTCAGAAGCTGCGAAATATATTCCGCTCGGCGCGCTTGCCCCGATTGACGAGTATTTGTCACCGGAGACCGTCGCTGATCTTGTTCCAGCGGTTGCATCCGAACTCAGCTTTGACGGCAAGAGCTATATCTGGCCGTGGCGGCTATCGTTTGGCGGCGGTATCGCGCTCAATGCCACGCTTTGGGATCAGGCTGGGATCTCCGACCTCTTGCCGTCGGGCGAAAAGCGCCGCTGGAAGATGGACACCGCGCTCGAAGCCTTCAAGGCGACGACGGTCGACAATAACGGCGATGGCTCGATCGACCAGTACGGCACGGTGCTGATTACCGACATCCACTATTACGCGACCCAATTCATGTTTGGATTTGGCGCTCGCATGTTCAACGACGATGAAACTGCGGTGATTCTCAACAGCCCCGAGGGTGTTGCCGGATTGCAGTGGCTCGTCGATCTTGAGCAGGTGCACAAGGTAGCGGTGCCCGGCTCAGCGGTCCGGAAGGCGGCTGAAGGAGACCAGATCTTCAACGAGCGCAAGTCGGCGTCATATCCCTCCCAGGGCGCTGGAGTGAAACCTGCAGCGCTTAAGGATGTCGAGGATTTCAACTGGTATTGGGTTCCGCCGCCGAATGTCGACGGCCAGGAACCGGCCGTGATGACCAATATCCACGGTCATTATGTCTTCCAGCAGAAGGACAATGACCGCACTGTTGCTGCGCAGAAGTGGGCGCAGTTCCTGACGCGGCCAGAAGCGCTTTCGCTCTCGCTGGCGCAGTTTGGTCAGCCTCCGGCACTGCAATCGCTCTGGGTTGATGTGACCGATGAAAACCAGAAAGTGGGTCTCACCTTCACGGAGATCATGACGACGTTTGGGCGCCGCGCGAGTGCCGCGCCGATCACGTTCACGCTCGCGCCACGCATGCTTGAAGCCGCCTTCAGCGGCCAGAAGACGCCGCAGCAAGCGCTTGACGATTTTGCCTCTGACGCGAACAAGTTGATCGAAGATGCGATCAAGGCTGAGCAAGGCTAGATTCGAGCCAGCTCAATCGATCACACCCGACCTCGTCCAGGACCGCCCGTCCTGGGCGAGGTGTGATGAGCGCAGCGACTGGATATCGCCATAGGTGTTCGATGCGTCAGTTGGACATCATCAATGCCGGCTGTCGAGATGACCCGTTCCCAAAATGATTGGTGGAGATCAAGAAATATGTCGCTTTCCCAATCGGCCGGCGGAGCCTCCAGCGCCCCGTTTGTGCCACGCAAGCGGCTGATAAGCCGGAGCGCACGAAGCTCCTTGTGGGGCTATTTCTTCATTTTTCCAAGCTTGCTGATGTTCTTGATCTTTTCGCTCTATCCGATGTTCGACACGATCAAGCTCAGTTTTCAGAAATTCGCACTTTCGGGGCGAACCTGGGTCGGCCTCGAGAATTATCGCAATCTTTACGATGATCCTGACTTTGTGATCATCCTGAAAAACACCTTCATGTTCACTGTCTTAATCGTGCCGATCGGTGTGCTGCTGTCGTTGACGCTCGCAACATTGATCTATCGGTTGCCAACGGCGAGCCAGGTGTTTTTCAAGTCCGCGTTTTACCTGCCCGTCGTGACATCGGGCGTCGTGTTGAGCCTGATCTGGCTCTATCTTTACGACCCGGCATTTGGCCTCATTAACTTCATGCTCGGGAAAATCGGCATCAGTCCGGTGCTCTGGCTTTCGGATCCCAATTGGAGTCTGATCAGCCTGGTGATCATGTACCACGCCTCCCATTGGGGTGGTGCGATCATCCTGCTCACTGCGTCGATGGGCGGTATTCCGAAAGATCTGTATGAAGCGGCCCGGCTCGACGGCGCATCATTTTTCAAGCAAACCACCTCGATCACCGTGCCATTGCTGAAGCCGGCGATCGCCTACGTGGCGATCACCGGAACAATCGCCTCCATGCAGATCTTCACCGAGATTTTGCTGATGACCAGGGGAGGCCCTGACTACGCGACCACGAACATGGTCTATTCCATCTACGACTTTGGATTTATCCGATTTGATTTTGGCCGTGCTTCGGCTATGGCTGTCATTCTCCTTTGCCTGACTGTAGGCATTGCCCTCGCGCAATTCCGGTTGCTGCGTTCGAGCGTCGAGTACTAGGGAGGATTGCTGAGCATGTCGACTGCAACCGTCCCTGCCGCGACAACCAGCCGCAGCAAGCGGCTGGTAAACCGGATACTGCGCCCGTGGCGAGATGCGACCCCCGGCGAGCGCGTCTTCTTCGCATTCGCATATGTCATTGCATCTGCATTTGCGATCATCAGCCTGTTTCCGCTCTACTGGATGGTGACGACGGCAATCAAGCCGCCTACCGCGGTCATGAGTCTGCCTCCGCAGTGGATTCCAACGAGCATTTCGCTCGATAACTTCCATGAAGCCTTCGCCAATTCTCCGGTTCTGCGATGGACGTTCAATAGCTTGGTCGTCGCTGGAGCGGTGACCCTGTTTCAGCTCGTCTTTGCGACGATGGCTGGATATGGATTTGCCAAGAAAGACTTTCCGGGCAAGGAGATCTTGTTCTGGCTGTACATCAGCTCGATGATGGTTCCGAGTTTCGCGATCATCATTCCGCTCTTTACGTTGATGGCCGACTACGGTCTTGTTGATTCCTACCTTGGTCTGATCGCGCCCGGTCTTTCGGCGCCGTTCGGCGTCTTTCTGATGCGGCAATTTGTCCAGACACTTCCGACTGAAATCATCGACGCGGCCAAGATCGATGGCTGCGGCGAGCTGCGGATCTTCTGGGACATCATCTTGCCGCTCGCAAAGCCGGGATCTGGCGGTGCTCGGCATCTTCGTCTTCATGGGCCAGTGGAGCGCATTTCTCTGGCCGCTGATTATCACGAACTCGAATGACATGCGAACGCTGATTGTCGGATTTGCGCTCCTTTCAAACCGGGAGCTCCGTGTGAACTACGGCGCGACGATGGCTGCGGCAACCTATATGGCGTTGCCGATGCTCATCGTCTTCTTTGCCTTCCAACGGTACTTCCTGCGTGGAATCACCATCGGGGGAATCAAAGGCTGAGTCGTGAGCAGAGAGCAGGCTTCCCTTTTCCAGGATTGGACGAGGGGTTAGGAGTGAGGGCTGGGCCCTCGAAGTAGTTGGGGAGACAGTTCAATGAGTTATCCCTATGCGGGGTATCAGTTGCGGCCGACGGTGACAGGACGCAATGGCATGGTCTCGTCGGCGCATCCGCTGGCGACGCTGGCCGGTGTGCGCACGCTGATGGAAGGCGGCAACGCGATCGACGCGGCGGTGGCCGTCGCTTCGTGCGTGGGCGCGACCGAGATCGGATTGTCGGGCATCGGCGGAGTGGGGTGGATGCAGATCTACCACGCCAAGACCGACACGCACATCTGCCTCGATTATCAGGGCTGGAGCCCGTATGCAGCCGATCGCAGTCTCTTCAAAGATGCCGGAGAGATGCAGATCGGGCTCAAATCGGTGATGGTGCCTGGCTCGCCGGCGGGTTGGCTGGCGGCGCTGGAGCGGTTCGGGACGATGGACCGGGCCAGCGTGTTCAAGCATGTCATCGATATTTGCGAAAACGGGCATCCGCTGACGGTCCACGCGGCCGGCATCATCAATACCTATGAAGGCTGGCTGAAGAACTTTCCCTCCTCGATGGAAGTCTTTTACCCGAACGGCGAGGCGATTCGCCCGGGGAAATTGCACAAGCAACCCGATCTTGCCTGGACGTTCAAAGCGCTGGTTGAAGGCGGCAAGGATGCCTATTACCAGGGGCCGATCGGCGACAAGATCGTCCGTTTCATGGAATCCAACGGGGGCTTGATCACCCAGCAGGATATGTCTGACCTGACGGTTGAATGGGTCGATCCGCTCGGCATCGATTACCGGGATTTCAAAGTGTTCGGTCCGCCGGCGCCTTCAAGCGCGGTGCAGTGGCTTGAGACGCTCAAGCTGATGGAAGGGTTCGACGCCGCCGGGATGGGGCACAACTCGGTTGAATATCTGCACGCGCTGATCGAGGCGGAAAAGCTGGCGATCGTCGACCGGGTTCAGTACAACGTCGATCCGAACGTCAGCATGGAATCGCTTGTTGTCGGACGCGTACTGCGCCGAGCGCCGCAAGATGATCGATCCGGAACGCGCCAACCGGCTCCACAGCGAGCGCTACGCGCGCAGCATGGACACCGGCTCGCTGAAGCCGGGCGATCCCGGACTGAAAGAAAGCACCACCCATTTCAATGTCGTCGACTCCGAAGGCAACGCCGTTTCCTGCACCCAGAGTCTGGGCGGCTTCGGCTGCGGCGTCGTCGTGCCGGGCACGGGCATCCTGCTGAACGACTTCCTCTACTGGTTCGATCTCGACGCCGACAGCCCGAACGTGGTTGGCCCGCACAAGAAGAATGAAATGTGCCTCTCGCCGGGGATGATCTGGAAAGACGACAAGGTCTTTGCCTGCATCGGCACACCGGGGAGTTACGGAATTATGGAAACGACCCCGCAGTTCATGGCGAATATGATGGACTTCGGCATGTCTGTCCAGGCCGCCATTGAAGCGCCGCGCGTTCGCCCGCAGGAAGGAACTCGCGTCATCGCCGAGGGCCGGATCGCGCCAGAGGTGCTTGATGGACTGGCGAAGCGCGGACATCTGATCGACCGCCAGCCCGATTTCTCGATGGCGTTCGGCGGCGCGCAGGGCATCATGGTCGATCCCGACAATGGCATGTTGACCGGAGGGGCGGATCCCCGCCGCGACGGCTATGCCATCGGCTGGTAGCCGAAGAAGGGGTTAGAACCGTGGCGCTCGGCTCGATTCGGGGCGATTTCCCGATGCTCGCCAAATGGCGGCACTTCAACTGCGGCGGCATGGCGCCGCTCGCGAACAGCGTTGGCGCGGAGCTCTTGCGCGTGCCAACAGCGGTCGTCAATGACGGACCGCTGCAATTGCTCTCGCACGATGAATCGTTTCTCGGGCACGAAACCGCCCGGGCGACGCTGGCGGCGTTCATCGGCGCTGATCCGGACGAGATTGCGTTCACAACGCAGTTTTCGACCGGCGTCAACATCGTCATCGAAGGGATGAACTGGGAGGAAGGCGACGAGATCATCGTCACCGACCAGGAACATCCTGCCCTCCTGATTCCACTGGCGAACGTCGCCCGGCGCCACGGTTGCGTGCTGAAGCGGATACCGGTGAGCGCAAGCTCTGAGGAGATGCTGGCGAGTTATCGCGAACTGCTGACGGATCGCACGAAGCTGGTTGCGGTGAGTCATGTCACGACCGACAGCGGCACGATTCTGCCGGCGGCAGAAATGACCAGACTGGCGCACGAGCAGGGGAGTCTGGTGCTCTTCGATGGCGCGCATTCGGTCGGGCAATTTCCGCTCGATGTGCATGCGCTCGATTGCGATTTCTACGCGATCGTCGGATATAAGTGGGTGCTCGGCCCGTATCCCTCCGCTGCCGTCTATATCAAGCGGTCGCTGATCGACGACGTCGACGTGACCTGGACCGGCAGCAACGCCACGGTCGGCGGCAGCGTCACGATGGGTGTCGAGGATTTGAATTGGGTGCCGGGGGCGCGTCGATTCGAATATGGCGGGCGAGCCTATTCGTATGACACGGCGATGGCGACCGGCATCGACTATGTCAAAGGCCTGGGGCTGGAGAATGTTCAGGAACATGCGCGCTGCCTGACGGAGCGATTCCACCAGGGACTGGCCAGCATCCCCGGGGCGACGATCAAGAGTCCTACAGCCACCGGGCGCGACGACCGGCATCGCCACGGTGTCGCTGGACAACATTGGCGGTGTCGAATTCTCGGCGGCGCTGCGAGACGAGTGGAAAGTCATCACCCGGCCGGCGTTGTGGCAAACCAGTGTGCGGTTCTCGCTGGCGCCATATGTCGAAGAAGATGACATCGACTACGTGCTCGATGCGATTTCGACGCTCGCGACTCGATAATCAATTTCCAGTCAATTGAGACGAGAGCCTCGCTTAGCGCGGGGCTCTCGTTTTGCCGTGAGACCTCCGTTGCGCGAGCAGCACTGCGACATACGTATTGCGCTATTGTTGATCGAGAAGTCATCGTAAAACCCCCGGTAGATTGCGGAATTCTTGATACTCTTTGAAGTGTTGCGCAAGATGCGCCGCGCACGCGTTCTCGACTGCGAGTCACAAGAATGACGCGTACAATTCATGGGATGATTACAGAATCCGACTGGGGCGTATACGACTGAAAACGTCGATGCGCGGAGTTCAAGGGTAAGGAGCCAGGAGTGATCGCTACTCAGTTTGACGCTATTTCTGTTGACCAACTCCGGACTGCCGTCGGCAAAAAATGGTCGACATTCCCTGATTGCACCGGCGCGTTTGTAGCGGAAATGGATTTCGGCACTGCTCCTGCGATTCAGGATGCACTGCGCCGCGTCGTCGACGATGGCTTCTTTGGGTACATGCCTGACTTTAGCCTGGACGAGATGCAGGCGGCCTGCGCGAACTGGTATGCGACGCACTATGGCTGGGACGTGCCGAAAGAGCGCGTGCGGCCATTGCCGGATGTGATCAAAGCCTTTGAGCTGGCGATGAGCGATTTCTCAGTGCCAGGATGCAAGATCATCATTCCGACTCCCGCCTACATGCCGTTCATTTCGATTCCAAAAATGATGAATCGCGAGATCATCGAAGTGCCGAGCTTGCTGGTCGATGGCCGCTGGGACATGGACTACGACGGCATCGACGCCGCGTTCGCGAATGGCGGCGGTTTGCTGATCCTCTGCAATCCGCACAATCCTCTCGGTCGGGTGTATGAGCGAGATGAGCTGCTTCGCCTGAGCGAGATCGTTGCAAAGCATGGCGGCCGTGTCTTCTCCGACGAGATTCACGCGCCGATCACCTATCCCGGTTACAAGCATGTTCCCTATGCATCGATTTCCGAGAGGCGGCCGGTCACACGATCACCGCGACGTCTGCATCGAAAGCCTGGAATCTGGCTGGACTCAAGTGTGCGCAGCTCATTCTTTCGAACGACGCCGATGCCGAAAAATGGAAGAACGATTGCTCGTTTGCCGAGCACGGTACTTCGACATTCGGGGCCATCGCTAATGCAGCTGCCTATAGCTCAGGCGGCCCCTGGCTCGATGACGTGATTGACTATCTTGATGGAAACCGTAAACAGCTTGCCGTGATGCTTGGCGAGCTATTGCCCGAGGTCAACTATGTGATGCCAGAGGGCACGTACCTCGCCTGGCTCGACTTCCGTGGAACCGGCATCGGTGAAGACGTCGATGTCTATTTCCGCGAAAACGCTGCCGTAGCGATCACGAATGGTCGCGCTTGTGGCGACGCCGGCAAGGGCCATGTTCGCTTCAATCTTGCGATGTCCCGACCGCTGCTGATCCAGTCAGTGGAGCAGATGGCGGCGGCGGTCCGAACGAAATCGGGCGCTACGATCGCTGCCCGCTAGATACATCATCCTCTGCGACAGCGCAGCACATACGCGTGGTGCCGAACCGTTCCATTACTTTCGCAGGCCTTGAATGATTCATATGAAGAGGCGGCGCCCATGGGCGCCGCCTCTTCGCCATCAGACGCGGGGACGAGTGACTCAAGGCTTCGGCTCATCACTGCCGCCAACGGCGCGCAACTCACCGCCTTCACTTCCAACGTAGAGCGAGCCATCGATGACCGTGGGCGCAGACCACAAAGATCTTACGCCTGCTTTCCACTGCTGTGCGCCCGTGGCAGCGTCGATCGCGAACATGAATCCATCGGCGTCTCCCACGTACGCGGTGCCTCCCGCAATCGTCGGTCCCGAGTAGAGTGCTGCGCCGTCGTTAATCTGACGTGACCAGAGACGTTCACCCGTTTCGATGTTCGAAGCGATCAACTGACCGTCGTCTGAGCCCAGGAGGATGACATTATTGACGACCGCCAATCGCGTTGACGGAACGGCGTCGAAATCATAGCGAGCAAGTTCGTTTCCACTAGCGGCATCGATCGCGACCATCGGCCCCAGAAGCGTGGCAACGAACACGCGACTGCCGGTAATCACCGGGAGCCCGAACAAGTCATTTCCATCCTCTGGAGTAAATGTCCAGCGCTCCTTTCCGGAGGCGCTATCCAGGGAATGAAGCGATGTCTTTTCCCCTGTTCGTCGTGAAGCATCTACACAAAAGACCATGCCGTTAGCGACTGCCGGTGACGAAAAGCTTCGTTCTGATCCATTGCCTGATACGAACCGCCAACGCTCCCTACCATCGGCTGTATCGAGCGCGTAGAGATGTCCACCTGAATCGGTCAGGTAGACGACGTCATCAACGATGGCCGGTGACTGCAGGTTAACGCCTGCTTCGGTCTGATATCTCCATCGTTCCTCGCCTGCTGAAGCATCGGCGGCAATCACAATGCCATCGTAGCTGCCGACGACGACGATACCGTTGACGACCGCTGGCGAGCTGAGGATCCCGTCGCCCGGGGTGGTCGCCGATCTCCAGATTTCGATGCCGGTGGCAGCATCGACCGCGTGAAGCGCGCCACCGCTCACGGTCGTCGGAGCAACTGAGCCAATGTAGATGATGCCGTCCGTGACCGATGGGGACGACGTGATAGCGGTTCCAAGCCGGGCCTTCCAGCGTGCCGTTGGTGAGCCCGCTGGGCCGGGGCCCGGGTTTTCACCTGTTCGGCCGGGATTGCCGCGGAACATTGGTACTTCGGTTGACGCCGGCGGCGCTGCCTGAGTGTTCGCGGCAGAGGAAGTTAGCTGCGGTATGAGCGGGAGTGCAAGGAGCGTTCGCCGTGAAAGTCGGAATGGCATATCCGCACCTCAATCTATCTGCGCTGGTCGCCGTCTCCCTCGGACCTCACATCACTGACAGGTCACATTAAGCTGAAGAATGCATGCGACGGCGATGAGTTCTACGGGAGAGAGCACGTTCTGATGCTGATCGATGAAATCAAGCGTGGCTGCATCGAAGTTCGCGCTTTCGGGAACGTCGGTCGAATCGCCTGGATTGGAGAGCTTTTCGAGAATAGTGCGCAGCAGCCAGTTGCCCGTTGTCGTTCGCTCGCGGAAATCGGGATCGTCCGGCGCGCTGAAGTAGTCGTAAAAGTCATAGAACTGAGTGATCGGTTTGGCGGCGAGTGGATCGATGTTCACATCGCTGTCAGGGACGAAAAGCGTGAGCGTATCAGTTCCGGGTAGTCCTGAATTGAGTCGAACGAGCGCCCCGTGGTTATTGACGCTGCGCGTGAACTCGTCGGGAAGCTGTGCGATGGACGGGTCCGTCAACAACATCTCCATGTAGACAATGGCCTCGATCGCACTTGCCGTCGCCTCCTCCGGGAGCCCGGCATTGTCATCATCTGCACCGGTATGCAGGGCTTCATGGACGAGCAACCCGCTGAACGCACCAAACGGATCGAACCGATTCTGACGATCGATCACAATGAATCGCGTTCCGTCTGCAGCAACCAAAGAGCCGCCAACCCTCCCGGGCAAGCCGGTCGAGTCGATAGGCACGCCAAAATTGATCAATGCGACCGGCGTACGATAGAGGAGAAACTCAATTGCCGGCTCGCCGAGTGTCCCGGTCAGCGCAGCCAGAGCCGCTCTCAGCGTCGGATCCGGGAACTTTTGCCTGGCAACCGGGTCACCATAGACCGCCATCCCATCCTGCACGCGATCGGGACTGCACGGAAAGCGGCGCTCCAGGAAAGCCCGCAGCGCCACGCGTGTTTCCTCTTCATTCAATGCGGGCCCCTCGGTTTCCTGAAGCGGGGGTGCGTCCTTCCAATCCGGTAACTCATAGGAGTAGAAGAGCGCGCGGTTGCGCGGTGCGAATGGTCGAAGCTGGGAAAGAATCTGGCTCGCCTGCCCGTTGTCGCCCGGGAGCATTGAATGGCAGGAAACTGCCGCAGATGAAAAGCCCGGCCGTGTCAACACACTAAACGGCAAGGCAAAGGTGAGGAGAAAGACAACGACCAGCATCGACGGACGGTGCGTGGACATAGCTGCCCTCCAGGCTGAGGATGATCCCGTCTGAAAATAGTCTAGTACCTATTGTCTACAGTAGAGGGCTCCAAGCAATCTAGATTTTTTTGATGATTCCTGCATGCAGTCTAGTTTGACCTTCTCAGGCGCTGTCGGTAATCTCCTAATTGATGCCTAGCACCATCGCCATGTCCTTATGGATCCAACGCGTCAAGCAGGCGGCGGAAGTGTGATCGGAATTAAAGGTTTCTGTTGCTGCTCGCTGGTTCCATGCAACATAGGAAACTCCGCTCGAAAGTCGCGCGGTGTTTCTTCTTTCGTTCTTCACAATTTACTGGAAGGGGCGAGGACTGAAGCCCCCCATCCCTTTACAGTGGTAAAGCTGAGTTGCTATCCGGCGTCCGTATCAGCGTCAAGCGACCCAAGAGGGGGCGCCCATACGGCGCCCCCTCTTGTCCAGTGTGGTGACCGCTCTTAGCGTTCGACCCGCGGAAGCGGGGCTTGCTGGCTCTTGCCTAGGCTGCTGGTGCCACAGACGTCGATGTTCTCAAAGAGGATGCAGTCGCTCGGGTGCAGCAGCCCCCTGTGTTGTCGCTGCACAGGCCGATCTGGTTTCCGTCGCCATCGACGCAATCAAGGCTGCTCTCACACGGCGCGCCGCAGCCCTGACTGAAGCAGAAGCCAGCGCCCGACCCTCGCTGCGATGTGCAGAGGCAGGAGTCTTCGGGCCCGCAGCCAAAGGTATTGCAGCCGTTAGCCTCGAAGCAGATCTCGTTGCCACACATGCTCGCCATCATCGACGGTATGGGCTTCGATCGACTTAGGAGTTGTAGAGGACGTTACATCACGCCAAATATCAATCGACTCGCGCAGCGTGGGATTCGCTATACCTACATGCACACGAATGCGCTTTGCGCGACGTCCCTTTTATTGATTGTCGTCTCTGGAATAGACCGCCATACGGACAGTGTCCTGTTACGATGCCAAAGGCATAGTGAGTGATTCGATATGAGGGGTGCCGAAGTTGGACGGAGTTGCGATTCTCACGATCATCATCGCGCTCTTTTGCCTGGTTAGCGCCAGGCTTGAGAGCAATTCTCTTACCAAGCCGATCGTTTTTGTGTTCGTTGGTCTTATCCTCGGAGCGCATGGGCTGAACCTGATCTCGCTTGTACCAGAAGCGGAAACGATCAAGGCCGCGACTGAAATTACCCTTGCGCTCCTCTTGTTCGCTGATGCCTCAACGCTCTCATTTTGGAAAGTTATGAAAGATGCGCCATTGGCAGGGCGTCTCCTTTCAATCGGACTTTTGCTGTGTATTGCGCTCGGGAGCCTGGTCGGATATATCCTTTTCTCCACCTCTGGTATTGCAATCGCGCTGATTCTCGGGGCCGCGCTTGCGCCAACGGACGCTGCGCTTGGGCTGGCTATTTTCACGAATCCAAATGTGCCTGCCCGCATCCGCAGCGACCTCAATGTGGAAAGCGGACTTAATGACGGTATTGTCACTCCGTTCGTCACGCTTTTCATTGCAATGGCTTCGGCTGCCCATCTCAGCCACGAACAATCATGGATCAATCAGGCGATTCGCGAAATCGGCATCGCTCTCATTGTTGGAGTCGCAATCGGTTTTATCGGCGGAAAGCTGCTTTTGCTCAGCAATCGTCGTGGATGGGGTTCGGAGGATTCAGATCAGATTGCGGTACTGGCGTTCGCAGCATCGGCGTATTTTGCATCGACTGGATTCGATGGAAACGGATTCATCGCCGCTTTCGTTGGAGGCATTGCCTACGGTGCAGCGACTCGGCATTCGCTCCCGAGTGCTGTGGAATATACGGAAACGACGGGAACGCTTCTCTCGATCCTTGTCTGGACCGTCTTTGGCGCAGTCTTTGTTCCGCTGGCAATTGACGATTTCTTCAATTGGCGGGTCGTTCTTTATGCAATTTTGAGCTTGACGATGATTCGCATGATACCTGTCGCAATCGCCCTTCATGGCGAAGGAATGCGACGCGATACGGTGCTGGTGATGGGATGGTTTGGGCCGCGAGGATTGGCTTCGGTGGTGTTCATGATTGCGGCATTTCTCGCACTTGATGAAGCGGGAAAACCGGTGAATATTTTGATCGGCGCCATGAGTTGGACGATCCTTTTGAGCGTCGTCGCACATGGAATCTCAGCCCGTCCAATCGCCTCATGGTATGGAGCTCGTCTCAGCCGGGCTCACGGAGAGCTGGCGGAAATGCAAGAGACTCCGGATATTCCTATTCCCAAGCCTCATGTCCTTGGCACTGTTACGGGGTGGTTATCGGATGAAACATGACGCAATGCAGGTCGTTGGTTGCACATCGATCTGATGTGCAACCAACGACCCATGTAAGCCAACGTCGTCAAGCAAGAGGCGGTGTCGTCAATACATTGCGAGTTGGGAGTTACTTGAGAAGCTTGAACCAATTGAGTCGATGGATTCAACTGATGAGTGGAGAGGGTTCGAACCCGGCCGCTTGTTGCTGACTTCGCGCCGCGGTTTTTGGGAATCCCTCTCGTCAATGGTGCCAAAATGGTGCATACGCTGCGCGGACTGTTCGGTCGCCTAGTCGCTCATGACGGCGGCGCAGGCCGAATCTATGGAAGACTGGGAGCTGGCGGTATGCGCCGTGTCCAGTTCCCGCCTGTCGCGGCGAGACGCAGCGAACCTGGCCCACTGATCCGACGTCGATTCAGTCAGCCGAGCCCCTGCTCCGCAACGGCGGTAGCCTCCGTTTCAAACAGCGGGCCGTGAAAGCGCATCTTCGAGCGCCTGCTGCTGTTCGGCCGTGAAGTTCGTCTTGAGCACGGTGCCGCCGAACTTGGCCATCTCCGGCAGCACTCGCTCCTGGTTCGTGTTGCGCGCCATGATAAAGAGCGCGGAGCCGCCCGGTGGAATCGCGCTTGCCACCTCGTTGAACCACTTGTGGTCGACGCCGTAGTGGGCGAAGTGTCCGGCTACTGCGCCGCTCGCCGCGCCCACAGCCATGCCGATGAAGGGCGCGAAGAAGATCAGACCGAACAGAAAGCCCCAGAAGGCGCCGCCAGCGGCACCGGCGCCAGTCGCTGTGGTGGCCTGGTGCAGCTTCAGCTTGCCGTCCTGATTCTTGGTCACCCAAGCAACGTCCTGAACGTCGATCAGGAACTCCTTCTGCATCTGCTGCAGCGCGGCCGCGGCCTCGGCAGCCGTGCTCTGATCGGGATATGCGATGACGGCAAGAGTGCTCGCCACATCTAGCTCCTTTCTGCCACGTCGTCCGTGGACGTTCCCACCAACCAACCCTTTTACCATTCCCGGACGCGCGTCGATGGTTTTCCGCGCCGAGGTTACCGGTGCCCAACGTCCGCATCGTGGACATCGTGACCTCTTCCGGTTCTAGCAAAGCGTGTGAGACAAAATCGCTCATGGCCACCAATAGAGTGGAAGAGGTGAAGCCCCGGATGCATGAAGGGGCCGGCGCATCGTGGTACGTTGACCGATGACCACGATAGCAAGTCGAGGTCTCAACTGCGGGGGCCGAAGGGTGTATTCGCGATTGCATTCGTTGGGTGATGTGGGAAGTGAACAGCTGAGGCGGTCGAGGCGCCCGAACACGAGTGTGTCTCCCGTACGTGCCTGGGACAGTCCCCTTTTGGGGATTTCCGTTCGGCCAGTGCCCAGCTGGAGATCATGGAAGACGTTGCCGCACGCGGCTGTGCCGAAAACTCGCGGTGGAAGATGCGTATCCACGCGCGTATATTATGTTCACCCTATGGCACTTGACTTGGACCTGAATCCTCGTGGCCGTTGATCCAAATGCCCTGGAGTTGGCCAGCGGTTGACCCGTGTCGGGATTACCCCGGATGAGGCCGTTGGGACGATTGAGAACCAGAATTGGTGACGTGAGGAAGGACTCGAACAGATGCCAACGATCATCTTGGTCCACGGCGCATGGCATGGAGGATGGTGCTGGAAACGTGTCGTTCCGCTCTTGCGCCAGGCTGGATATGACGTCTTTGCGCCCTCGCTGACCGGACTGGGGGACCGCGTTCATCTGCTTCGTCCAGAAGTCGATTTGACGACGCACGCAATGGATGTCGTCAACCTATTGGTGTATGAGGGAATCTCTGATGCGACTCTTGTTGGACACAGCTATGGCGGGATCGTGCTGTCCGAGATAGCGGAGCGAGCAGAAGCTCGTATCGACCAGCTTATTTACCTTGATGCGTATCTTCCTGATCCTGGCACATCGATTCTCGATTACGCACCTGCAGAGAGCCTCAATGAGATGGTAGCAACCCGTGGCGACGGTTGGCGACTCCCATCGTTCATGTCTGCCAGGGACTTTGATGTCATTGACATTGCCGACGCTGCCTGGGTCGATGGGGCTCTCGGTGACCAGCCCTTCGCAACATTCCAGCAGAGAGTGGCGCTTAGCTCAAATGCCACGTCACGGCTCCGGTGCGCCTATATTCGGACGACGAACGGAACCTTCATTTCCCACGGAGAACGAGCCCAGCAGAGGGGATTCGCGTATCGCGAATTGCTGAGCGCCGGGCATGATTCGATGGTAACCGAGCCGCAGCGGCTTGCTGATCTCATCGTCGAGCTTCATCAAGCAAGCGCATAGCCAGATACCTGATTTCCGCAGCCGAAGCGCCGGCACCAAAAAGCCTCGCTTATCGGCGAGGATCACGGTCATCGCTGCGTTAGTGCCGGGAGAGGGATTCGAACCCTCACGAGTTTCCTCGTCGCATTTTGAGTGCGATGCGTCTGCCATTTCGCCACCCCGGCTCGCGGAGGCGCGCGAGGATGATACCACTGAGAGCTCATGAAGTGCAGGGTAAACTTCAATAGTAAAGATGTGATTCGTGTGGAAGGAAGCGATTGTGGCGGTGGCGGTGCAGGAGTATCACCTGCTGATTGACGGCAAGAATGTTCCGGCGGCATCAGGGGAGACATTCGAAACGGTCAGTCCGACAACAAACGAGGTGATCGGGCGAGTCGCGAAGGCTGGTCTTGAGGATGTTGATCGGGCGGTCGCTGCCGCTCGGAAGGCATTTGATGATGGTCCCTGGCCGCGCTGGACACCGCAAGAGCGGTCGCGGGCGCTGAACCGGGTGGCCCAGATCATGCGGGATCGCATCGATGAGATTTCGCGGATCGAGACGATCAACTGTGGCAAGATCATTGTCGAATCGCGTGGGGATGTGACGGCGTCGGCCAACTGCTTCGAGTATTACGGGAATCTCGCGACGCAACTCTGGGGCGAGCAAATCCCGATGAACGGGCCTCTGCTCGATTACACCGTGCGGGAACCGGTTGGCGTGTGCGCGCAGATCGTGCCCTGGAATTTCCCGTTGTTGATGGCGGCCTGGAAGGTGGCGCCGGCGATTGCGGCGGGAAATACCGTCATTCTCAAACCGGCGACGGTGACGCCAATCACGGCGATTCTGCTCGGCGAAATCTGCCGGGAGGCTGGCATCCCTGATGGCGTGGTCAACGTCCTGACCGGACCGGGCAAGGAAATCGGTGACGCGCTTGTCGCGCATCCGCTGGTCGACAAAGTTGCCTTCACCGGTGAGACCGAAACGGGCCGCAAGATCATGGCGACAGCGGCAGCGACCATCAAAAAGGTGTCGCTGGAGCTTGGCGGCAAGAGCCCGAACATCGTCTTTCCCGACGCTGATCTTGATGAAGCGGTGAACGGCTCGCTCTTTGCGATCTACACCAATGCCGGACAGCGCTGCACGGCGCGAACGCGCCTCTTCCTTCATAAGGAGATTCACGACCGCTTCCTGAGCGAGTTCGTCGCCAAGGCGAAGCAAATCCGCATCGGCGATCCGCTTGAGTGGGAAACGCAGATGGGACCGGTCGTTTCGCCGGGTCAGGAAAAGAAGGTGCTTTCCTATTGCGCAATGGCGCAGGAGGATGGAGCCGAGCTGCTGGCCGGGGGCCGAAAGGTTTCCCTGGACGCATTGCGATCGGGCAACTTCGTCGAGCCAACCGTCTTCGGCCAGGTTACGCAGGATATGCGGTTGGCGCAGGAAGAGGTCTTCGGTCCGGTGCTCGCGGTGATTCCGTTCGATTCGGAAGATGACGTTGTCCGCATGGCGAATAGCACCATCTACGGTCTCGCCGCGACAATCTGGACGCGCGACATCAAGCGCGCCCACACGCTGGCGAACCGCATCCAATCGGGCAACATCTCCATCAATTACCCGACGGTCAATCCGCCCGAAGCGCCGTTCGGTGGCTACAAGCAGAGTGGTCTGGGTCGCGAGCTCAGCCGCCACGTCATGGATCTCTACACCCAGACCAAGAACGTTGTCGTCAATCTGAACCCGCAACCGTTTGATTGGTATGGGAGATGGCCCATGAAGCCTTGACGGAGTAGAGAGTAAAGAGTGGAGAGTTGAGAGGACGAAGCCAGTCGTTCCTGACTACTCTTGACTCTCTACTCTCCACTCCGTCGTGCGATACTTTAGGAATGGAAGCATTGGCGGTATGCCGCTCGCTTGAGCGAGCGATATGCCTTAGCACCACGAGGTTACCCCACCGTTGAGCGCGACAGAAGCTCCCACCCAGCAACACGCCGGTCGAGGATTTACGACCGTTGATGAACTCGAAACGGCGTTGGCCGGCGAAAACTATATCGCCGACCGAAGTCTCGCTACGACCCTCTTCCTGACCCTGCAGATGCGCAAGCCGCTTCTGCTGGAAGGTGAAGCCGGCGTCGGTAAAACCGAAATTGCCAAGGTGCTCTCGACGGTGCTCGATACACCGCTGATTCGCCTGCAGTGCTATGAAGGTCTCGATGCCGCCGCCGCGATCTACGAGTGGGATTACCCGCGCCAGATGCTCTACCTGCAGACCCTTGAGGCGACCGGTGGAGCGGACCGCGAAACGGCGCGCCACGATCTCTTCAGCGAGGAGTTCCTGCTGAAGCGGCCATTGCTGCAGGCGATTGACGTTGCGCACAGCCAGTCGCCGGTGCTGCTGATCGACGAGGTCGACCGGGCGGATCAGGAGCTGGAAGCGTTTCTGCTCGAAATTCTTTCCGACTTCCAGGTGACCGTGCCGGAGCTCGGCACGATTCGCGCCGAGCATCCTCCCATCGTCATTCTCACCTCGAACCGGACGCGCGAGATTCATGACGCGCTGAAGCGGCGCTGTCTCTATTACTGGATCGACTTCCCGACCTTTGAAAAAGAGTTCCGCATTCTTTCCGCGAAAGTGCCGGAAGCGTCTGATCTGCTGCGCACGGAGATTTGCACCTTCACGCAGGGATTACGCGAGGTCGATCTCTTCAAGTCGCCGGGGATGGCGGAGACGCTGGACTGGGCGCACGCGCTGCTTTGCCTCGGCACGACCAAGCTGACCAAAGACGCGGTCGATGACACCCTGGGCGTGATTCTCAAGTACCAGGAAGATGTCGATAAAGTCCGGGGCGATATTGCGTCGTCGTTGGTGAACCGAGCGGGCAGTGCAACAACTCGTTAGAACCGGACCCCGGCCGGAAGATGTTTCCAGCCGGAGGTTGCTCGCCAATTTATTGACGCTCGGTCGCGATCTGCGCGGAGCGGGATTGAACGTCGGCTCGGGCCAGGTGCTGAGCCTGGTTGAGGCAGTCTCGGCGGTCGACCCGCGCCGTAAAGACGATTTCTACGCGGCCGCGAAAGCGACGCTCGTCAACGGTCCCGATCAAATCCCGGTCTTTGACGCGATCTTCGACCAGTTCTGGGCGAAGGTGACGAACTCCGTCCAGCCGGTGGAGTTTGCGATTCCTGATCCTCGGCTCGATCAGAATGCGCCCGATCAGCAGCCGACCGGACAGCAAGAGGAAGAGTCGAGCGGCGAGACCGGCACGGTTGAAAAAGCGCAGGACAAAGCGGTCGTCGCCATCGAGGACAACGCCGATACCTCCGAAAATGCGGCGAACTCCGAGGAGCTTGAGGCGCCGCCCGAAGACGTGATGGTCTTCAGCGCCCGCGAAGTGCTGCGCAAGAAAGATTTCTCGCAGTTCACCGATGCTGAAATCGCCGAAGCCCGACGCATCATCGAGTCGATGACCTGGAAGCTGGGCACGCGCAAAACCAGACGGCTTGAGAAGGCGAACAACGGCGATTACATCGACTATCGGCGAACATTGCGCGCGTCGATGAAGCACCATGGCGTGCCAATCGAGCTCCGGCGCAGGCGGCGAAAAGACCGGATGCGCCCGCTGATTCTGATTTGCGATATCTCGGGGTCGATGGACCGCTATTCTCGCTTGCTGCTCCGCTTCGTTCATGCGCTCGAACATGGTCTCGATACGGTTGAAGTCTTCGTCTTCAGCACGCGGTTGACGCGGATTACGCGCGAATTGCGGAAGCGTGACGTCGACAGCGCCATTGAAGAAGTCGTGAAATCGGTCGATGACTGGTCGGGCGGCACGCGCATCGGCGAAGCGATCAAGACCTTCAACTTCAAGTGGAGCCGTCGCGTGCTTCGCTCCGGCGCGACCGTGATCATGATCTCCGATGGGTGGGATCGCGGCGATCCTGTCCTGCTCTCCCGCGAGATGGGGCGTTTGCAGCGATCATGCCGGCGGTTGATCTGGTTGAACCCGCTGCTTGGTGCGCCCGGCTACCAACCATTGACGCAGGGCATCCGCGCGGCGCTACCTTATGTTGACGCCTTCCTGCCAATCCATAATCTTGAGAGTCTGGAGGCGCTGGCATATATGCTCGGCGACATGGATGACCAGCCGCCCGTGCGGCGGCAGGCGTCCGCGGCCGGCACCTCAAAGTCGTATCAGGCTCGCCCATTCATTAATGAACGGGGAGAGTTGCTCGTAAATGTGCCGCCGATGATCGACGGCAAAAGCGTGAAAACCACGCGAAGGCGGTAAATCATGAAGGACCTCCTTCCTCAAATCGAACAATGGCGCGCACAGGGTGATCGCGTCGTGATTGCCACGGTCGTGAAGGTTGAAGGCTCGGCCCCACGTCCGGTCGGTGCATCAATGATCGTTTCAAGCAGCGGCGATCTGGCCGGTTCGGTCAGCGGCGGCTGCGTGGAAACGGCGGTCTTCGAAGAGGCGCAGGAAGTGCTGCGCTCGGGGAAACCGAAGCTGATTCACTACGGCATCACCGATGAGATGGCGTGGGATGTCGGATTGGCCTGCGGCGGGGCGATCGACGTCTTCGTTGAGCCGGTTGACGATGTTGCCGGCGACGTGAAATGAGCGTCATCGAGCGAACGCGGGCGTATGAAGCGCTGAAAGAAGCGCTCGACGCCGGGTTGGCGGCTGCCCAGGTGACGGTGGTTCAGGGAGACGGCATCGGGCGCAAGATCGTTGTGTTGCCGGACGCGGTGCTCGGGTCGGTCGGTTCAACCGCGCTTGATGTGCGAGCGGTTCAGCGAGCGCAGGAGTTGCTGGTCGCCGAGAAATCGGAAACCCGATCTGAAACCGATCCAGAATCGGGCGCTGAAGTGGATCTCTTCTACGAGGTCTTTCCGGCCCCGCCGACGTTGCTGATTTTCGGCGCGGTGCATGTCGCGCAGGCGTTGACGAAGCTGGCGAAGGTACTCGGATTCCGGGTGATTGTCACCGACGCCCGGGCAAAACTGGCGACTGAAGAGCGGTTTCCGGACGCGGACCAGATTTTGCAGGCCTGGCCGGATGATGCGCTGGCGCAACTGACGTTGCCGCAAAGCACCTACGTGGCGATTCTGACGCACGATCCGAAGTTCGACGAGCCGGCGCTCGTCGGCACGCTGGAGACGAGCGCGAAATATATCGGGGCGGTCGGCAGCCGGAAAACGAACGCCGACCGGCGCGAGCGCCTGATTGCCGCCGGTGTGAGCGAGGAGTCGATCGCGCGCGTTCGCGGTCCGATCGGGCTCGACATCGGCGCGGAAACGCCCGAAGAAATGGCGATCTCGATTCTGGCGGAGATCATCGCCATGCGGCATGGCCGCGAGGGCGGACCGCTGACGCGCGCGAAGGGAAATATTCGCGGCGAGCGAACAACCTAGACCCTTAGTCGGCCATGAAGGACCACCCTCTCTCAATGCTGGGAGAGGGTTTTTTCATATCTGAGGCAGACCAATGATTTCGATCGTGATTCTGGCGGCGGGGACATCGACGCGACTTGGGCGACCAAAGCAGTTGCTTGATCTTGGCGGGGAGCCATTGCTCCGGCACACACTGCGCAACGCCCTCGCGTCACGGGCCGGAGAAGTGGTGCTGGTGTTGGGAAACCAGGCGGATTCGATCTCCGAGGCCGTTGGTGATCTTGGGCAGCGAACCGTCATCAATCCTGATTTCGCCGCAGGGCAAAGCACGTCGCTTCGTGCCGGCATTGAGTCCGTATCCGCTGAATCCGACGCGGCAATCGTGATGCTTGGCGATCAGCCGATGGTGACCACGGCGATGCTCGACCAAATCATCGAGCGCTTCGAGCGGACAGGCGGGCTGATAGTCCAGCCGATTTATGGCGAGACGCCGGGGAATCCCGTGTTGCTGGCGCGGTCACTCTTTCCCGAACTCATGGCAATCGAAGGGGATCAAGGTGCTCGTCGAGTGATCAAGTCTCATCGGGAGCAGATCGCGCGGGTGAGAGTGGCGGATGGTCCACCACCAGGTGATGTTGATACAGAAGCGGATTACCAGGCGTTGCTAGACGCGTGGGAAGCGCGAGCCGGGCGAAGGAGTCCCGGGGTTGAAAGCCCGGGCTAAGCAAAACGAAGTCCCTTTTGGGACTGACGTACCCTCGCCCGGCCCTAAAGGACCACCTTCTTCAATGCTGGGAGAGGGTACGAAAAGGCCCGAGATATCCGCGCATTTCTGTAGGGGAGGGTCTTGTGCCCTCCCGGGTTGAGAACGATGTTGGCGTTCTCACCCGGGAGGGCACAAGACCCTCCCCTACGATGTTGGTGGTGATTCTGGGGCTGGGGTTGAGGGCCGTCTGACTCAGTCTCCGGCGGTAGGTGTGGCTTCGGGGGATGTGTTTGGGTCTGTGACATTGGTGCCGTCGTCGGTCGCGGCGGGGGCGAGCGCCATCGCGGAGCCGGACGACGTCTGGCCCGCTGCCGGGTGATCGGAGGAGACGACAAGGGTGCCGTCGAGATCGGCGCCGTTTGCGAGTTCGGCGATGCCAAGACCGGCGACGATGCCGCTGCCGTCTTGCGGTCCCATATCAGGATAGGTGGGAAGTTCACTTGCCGGGACGACATCGATGCCGCATTCCAGAAGCGTATTGCCGGCGTAGTCCTGCAGGAAGATGTAGGCCGTATACGACTCGGACGATTCCACCGGCGCCCAGAAAATCCAGACTGTTCTTTCGCGGCGGATCACGCCGGTCAACACATCGGAACCATCGATTGCGGTCGCAAAACCAGGGTTGGGTCCAACATCAGGGAACGTGCCATCCGATGCGTCCATGATGAGCTGACCGCTACCTTTGATGGCGATCCCACCCATGCTGCCCATTTCAATTTGCGTTGGGCAGGCGATGGTGTCGGCGATGACCGGAATCTGATCGTCAGGGATCGGCTCGACTCTGATTGAGGCAGTCGCGATCACCTCGCCGGTGACAGGGTCGGTAAGGGTGAATTTGACCGTTCGCCCTTTGTCGGTCCATGGGGCGGTCCAGTTGAAGCTGCTCGGCTCCGCTCCCTCGATGCTTGTTTTGCTGGTCAGCTCGAACTTGCCTGACGAGGCTTCGAGATCGGCCGAGCTAACGCCGTCAAATGAGACCGCGATAACATCATCAGACATTGCCGATTCGGCTACAGAAATGGTTGGGCTGCCGGCCGTGTCGCTGGATGTCGAATCGACCGGCGCATCTGCGGTTGTGTCGGGGGTCGATTCGGTGGTTCCGGTGACATCTTCGGTTGGCGTATTCGCTGTGTCGCCGCCAGAACCGGTTTCGCCGGTCGAGGTATCGCCACCGGTATCGGTTTCACCTGTTCCTGTGTCAGGCGGAGGTGTTTCGACCGGGGCTTCCGGCGCGGGGAGATCGACGTACGACATGCTATTGGCGATGCCGCTTGAGGAATCGCCGATGTTATTGCTGTCAACCATATAAGCGACGCCGCCGATCGCAAAGTAGATGCGATCGTAGATCGGCGTCAGGTCGTGATAGGCCGGGGTGCCGAGCACCGTGTCGTTCTGAGTCAACTCGACATTGCGGTCATATTCGGAGTAGGCCGGAATCGAGCCGCCCACCGTGCCGGTGACGAGCAGGTAGGTGGCGGGTGTGCCGGGAATCAGCCAGTAGAGCTGATAGTAGCCGTCTGATGCGCTGACGCTGGGAAGCGAGCCGAATGGACCCGGAATAGAGGAAGGCGCCAGCACCGGCATATTCGATCCGGCGAGCTGACTCTGGACATCTGGAGTAATCCAGTCGGGCGTTTGATTGCTCGATTGCAGCGAGGATTGAGCCGGTTCGGGCGCGGCCGAGACGGAGAGTGGAACGATAAACAGCATGGCCACAATGACGAGTGCCATGATTCGCATGATTGATCGCTCCAACAATGGAAAATTCAAGCTCCTGAAGCCTCCCTGGAGCGCAAATATGGGCGCTCCCGTCCAGGTGAGGGGCAAGGATCCGGCCGGAACTGCCTGGCGCATGGCCCCGAAGTGGGGACACCGGAACACTGCTGATTCAGGGTACCACCGTTCGAGGACCTCCGGCGACTGTGCGGCTCGTCCAAATGGGCATAAACAGGACCCGGTGCTTGGTTGCACGTAGGAATTGAAGGTCCGTATAGTGACCGCACTCGCACGCGCCGTTGGGCATAGGTGGCTGAGGCATCCCTGGCGATTCTGGATCGCACGTCGTTTGTTGGGGAGCGTGAGCTCCGCATATTGCCCAAGGAGATAGAATCAGGATGGATGACCCTCGGGTCGCGCAATTGGCTGGATTGGTGAGCCAGGGGAAAATGTCGCGTCGAGATGTGCTTCATGCCGGTCTCAAGCTCGGCATTGCGACGCCGATTCTCATGGGATTGCTCCAGCAAGCCCCCCAAGCGCTCGCCGCTCCGGCTTCAGGCGCGCACGGCGCCTCTGCCCGTTTTCAAGATGGCGGAAGTGGAACGTTTACGGCGCTCATCAGCAGCAGCGCTGACGATGCCGATCCCCATTCGACCTATTCAACGATCGGCTCGATGATCTGCCTGCCCTGCTATGAAATGCTGATCCGGTACAAGGGCGATACCGTCGACGACTACGAGCCAATGCTCGCGGAATCGTGGCAGGTCAGTGATGACCTGATGTCTGCAACGTTCACGCTCTTCGAGAACGTTCAATTTCAGGACGGAACGGTTTGCGATGCGGCGGCGGTGAAGTTTGCGCTGACCCGGCTGGTGAAGATGGAAATGGGCCCGTATCTGGTGCTTGCCCGTTTCGTTCCCGATCCAGACAACCAGATTGCTGTCGTTGACGCCAAAACCATGACCTTCACGTTCGCGCAGCCGGAGCCGCTGTTCCTGCCGGCGATGGCGTCATCCTATGGACCGATCATTGTCAGCCCGGCCGCTGTCGACGCCAACAAAACTGATGACGATCCCTGGGCGCATCAGTGGTTCATGTTCAATGCAGTGGGCACCGGCCCTTACAAGATGACCCAGAATGATTTGAACGAAGGCGCGAAGTACGAGAAGTTCGACGCGTTCCATGGTGGATGGGACGGCAATCATTTCGATAGCGTCTTCTACCGGGTCGTTCCGGAAAGCTCGACGCGCCGCCAGCTGGTTGAATCAGGCGAGGCAGACGCCACGACCTATAATCTCACCCCTGATGACGTCGGCGCGCTGCGGCAAGATCCTGCCGTCGTCGTTGAGGAATATCCGACGACCCGCATCAACTGGGTGATCTTGAACGCGGTCAAATTGAACACCCAGGCGCGGCAGGGGTTCTCCTACGCCTTTCCCTATGACGAAGTGATGAACGGCGCGTACACGGGGCTGCTGACGCGTTCGGGACCGATCGCAGATTCGGTGATCGGTCACGATCCGAACGTCTTCATTTACTCGACCGATCTCGACAAGGCGAAAGAGCTGGTGCTCGCGGCGGGTTTCGCCGAGGGAGACAGCTTCGATTATTTCGTCGATTCATCCGATGAGGTTGAGAACACCGTCGCCCAGCTCTTCCAGGCCAATGTGCAGGCGATGGGCTTCAATCTTGATATCAACTCGGTCGATGCGGCGACGGTCGAATCGATTGTGTTCGGTGATTCCCCGGCTGAGGAGCGGCCCTACTTCGTTGGCGGCTGGGAATGGTGGCCCGACTACAACGATGCCTGGAACATGCTCGCGCCAAATTTCCTGATCGAGGCGGCCGGCGGCGGCGGTGACAATGGCGGTTTCTATAAGAACGACCGATTCGAAGAGTTGATGGGTCAGGCGAAAACGGTCACCGACACCGATCAGCTGGTCGAAATCATGAAGGAATGCCAGTCGATTCTGACCGAGCAGGATCCGCCGGTGATCTATCTTGGCCAGACAAGAATGTACACCGTGCTCAATCCGAAGATTCAGGGATTCCTCTCGAATCCGCTCTATCTCGAAACATACTTCCCGTACACGCTTTCGCGCGCGCAATAGCAGCGTGATGAAGAAGGTCGAACATGGTAGGGCACTTGCTCTACCATGTTCTCATTATTTCTCTCAAGGTCGATCGCTCAAGGGTGGCAGTTTGGATCTCTTGCGCGGATTCATGGGGGGCGGGCGATGATCGTCAGGCTCATCATTCGCCGGATGTTCTTTCTGGTGTTCGTGCTGCTCGGGCTTTCGATCGTCACGTTCGCGCTCTCGCATCTTGTGCCCTCTGATCCAGCCCGGATGATCGCCGGACCGCGCGCGTCGAAAAGCCAGGTCGAAAAGATCCGCGAGCAGTACGGGCTCAATGATCCGGTGGCCGTCCAATATGTCGACTATGTGAAGGGCGTCGTTCAGCTCGACTTCGGGACGTCGTTTACCTCGCGGAAGCCGGTGCGGGACGATATGACCCGGTATTTGCCGGCGACGCTCGAGTTAGGTCTCTACGCCTTCCTGCTGTCGACGCTGCTCGGCGTGCCGCTCGGCGTGATCTCGGCGGTCAAGCGCGATTCCTGGATCGACCATATCTCCCGGTTCGTCTCGATCACCGGATTGGCGCTGCCGGTGTTCTGGTTGGCGATCATGGTCCAGTTTTTCTTTTTCGCGAAGTTGAACAAATTTCCCGACGGCCAACGGCTTTCAGCCGATGTCGATCCGCCGAGGCGCATCACGGGACTCTATACCGTAGATTCGCTGGTGACGGGGCAGTGGCATACCTTTTTTGATGCCTGGTGGCATCTGATCCTGCCGGTTGCGGTGCTGACCTACGGCTCACTGGCCGTCGTGACGCGGATGGTGCGCGGCGGCATGCTCGAAGTGCTGAATCAGGATTACATCCGCACCGCCCGGGCAAAGGGGCTCAAGAGCAACACCGTGATTTACCGCCATGCCCTGAAGAACGCGCTGTTGCCGACAGTCACCCAGCTTGGATTGCAGGTCGGGTTGTTGCTGTCCGGCGCGTTTCTGGTCGAGATGGTCTTCTCCTGGCCCGGCATCGGGCGCTACGCGGTCGATGCGATTCAACGCACCGACTACAACGCGATCATGGCGACGACGCTGGTGATCGCGGTGATCTTCGTGCTGATGAATCTCGTCGTGGATATCCTCTATCTCTTCCTTGATCCAAGGATTGAATACGCATGACCGAGCAGGCATCCGCCCAGGAACCCGTTGCCCCGCAGAATGGCGTCACGCTGGCAGGCGAAGGCGCGGCCTCGGTCCGGATGGGGGCGAGCGGCAGTCAGACCCGCCGCAATCTTCATCGTTTTCTCGTCAAGAACCGGCTCAATTTTGCCGGGTTGTTGATCGTCGGTCTCTTTTTCCTGATGGCAATATTTGGCGGGGTGCTGGCCCCGCACAGCGCGTATCAGCAAGATATCCAGCATTCGAAGCTGCTGCCGCCCAGCACCGATCATTGGATGGGAACAGACGAGCTTGGTCGCGACGTCATGAGCCGGATCATGGTGGGCGCGCGCTATTCGCTGCAGGTCGCGGCGGTGGTGCTGACCTTCTCGGTGATCTTCGGCACGCTCGTCGGCGCGGTGGCGGGATTCTTCGGCGGACTTGTCGATGAAATTCTGATGCGGTTCACCGATATGTTTCTGGCGTTTCCGGCATTGGTGCTGGCGATCGCCATTGCGGCGACGCTGGGGCGCAACCTTACGAACACCATGATCGCGCTGGCGACGGTCTTCTGGCCCTGGTATGCCCGGTTGGTGCGCGGTCAGGTGCTGGCGGTGCGCGAGCGCGACTATGTGGACGCTGGCCGCAGCATCGGCATGTCGAACGCCCGGTTGATGTTCAAGCACATTCTGCCGAACTGCATCAGCGTTGTGATCATCCAGATGACCCTCGATGTCGGCTACGCCATATTGGCGACAAGCTCACTTTCGTTCATCGGATTGGGGGCGCAACCGCCGACGCCCGAGTGGGGGACGATGATGGCCGCCGCGCGCAACTATTTCCGCGACGCCTGGTGGTACACCACATTCCCGGGCATCGCGCTGACGTTGACAGTGCTGGCATTCAACCTGCTGGGCGATGGATTGCAGGATGCGCTCGATCCGCGGTCGAGTAGACGTTGAGTGGAGAGTAGAGAGAAGCTAGCGGTTGGAGGTGGCGAGATCGGGGATTGTGGCGTCGTCGCAGGATTCGTCGGGGAGCCACTGGCGGCCGAATTCGCGCATGCAATCGATGACCGGCAGGAGGGCGTGGCCCTTTTCGGTCAGGATGTATTCGACGCGCGGGGGAACTTCGGCGAAGCAATGGCGCTCGATCACTTCAGCCTCTTCGAGCCGTTTCAGCCGTTCGCTCAGTGTTTTTGGGCTGATGCCATGCAACGAGCGCTCAAGCTCGCTGAAACGGCGCTGGCCATGAGCAAGATCGCGGAGGATCAGCGGCGTCCATTTATTTCCAATGATTTGCGCTGTCCGGGCAACCGGACAGCCGTACGATTCTGTAGTTTCCATCATTCCATCTGCTTATGTGAGCTCGAATTCCGTGAACTTGATCCTGCTTCCGTTCCCGGTGTTGAAACCCCGGGACACCTAGTAACACGCCGAAGCCCTTCCAGGGCTGAGCTGGGTGGGCAACATTTCCGAGATATGAGAGCGCCGTCGTAGTCCCAGCGGGACTTTGTTTTGCTTAGCCCGACACTGAAGTGCCGGGGCCGAACTCCCAATACTACACAAAGGATAGCAGCCTGCATGAATGAACACAATTCGCAGGTCGGGCTTACTTAATCGCTATAATCATTTGAGGTTGTCCGGGATACCGGGGGAGGGCGCAATTGCGCCGGGGACGTGCATGACGACGCGACTGCTCGAGCAGGAATGGTTTGATCTTTTGCCGGTACTACCCGGCATCACCATCATTGCCGAGCCGCTGCACAAGGAACGCGTTCAATCCTTTTTGATCGAGGGCATTGACCGGGCGATATTGCTCGACACCGGCATGGGTGTCGGGGATATTCGGGCCGTGGCCGAATCCTTAACGAGTCTCCCGCTGAGCGTCGTCAATAGCCACGCCCACTGGGATCATATCGGCGGTAACTGGCGTTTCAACGATATTGCGATTCACCCGGCGGAAGCTGAACAACTGCCGAAAGGCGGCACGAACGCACGATTGGCGCGATGGTTCACTCCCGAACATCTGCTGGGACCGCTTCCCGACTATTTTGATCTCGAAACGTTTTCCATCGCGCCGTCGTCCTCGACTCACCTGCTGCAAGACGGTGACCGCATTGATCTTGGCGAACGCGAGCTCACCGTGTTGCATGCGCCGGGGCATTCGCCTGGCGGCATCGTGCTGCTGGACGAGCAGGCAGGCGTGCTGTTCAGCACGGATGTCGCCTATCCTGGGCCGTTGTACGCCTACGAGCGCGATGAATGGGGCGACTACCGTGCAACGATTCGAAGACTTGCCGGACTCGCTTCGTCAATCGATATCGTGCTTCCATCACACAACGGCCCAATGATGGAGCCATCGCTGTTGCCATTGATGGATCAGGCGTTCGCCGATATCGATGCCGGACGGCATCCTGACGTCAATGGATCTGAAACGGTCATCCACCGATTTGATAGTTTTTCTGTCGTCGTTCCAGCATCGCTCAACGAAGAGCGGGGGGAAGCATGATTCGTCTTCTGGCCTACATCGTTGCAGGTATGGCCTCAGTATTGATTCTCGGCACGATTTTCGGAAACAGAATGGTTTCCTACGATAGCCAGATTGCGGTGCTGGTCTTCGGAGCAGCGCTTGGCTTACTTGAATATTTCATCAAACCGGTGATCACACTGGTGTCGCTGCCGATTACCTGCCTGACGTTCGGGCTTTTCGCGCTCGTGATCAACGCCGGCTTTTTTGGATTGGCCGCCTGGGTTGTGCCGGGCGTCGGGGTAACCTGGCTTGGCGCAGTGGTCGGTGGCGCAATCGCGAGCGTGCTGGCGGGAATTATCTATTCAGTGTTCGACGAGGAAACGCGGCGAGAGCCGCTTCAGTAACACGGGAGAGGACATCACTCAATGACGGCAAATCGCATTCCAGAAGGCGTGCTCGCTCCGGTGGCGACGACGTTCGGCGTTGACGGCGAACTCGATCTGGACGCCTATCGTGCGAACATGGAATTCTACGCGAACTCCCGGCTTGATGGCGTGGTGATCATGGGATCGAACGGCGAATACACGCTGCTCGACGCCGACGAGAAAGTGCGCCTGATCGCCGCCGGGACAGAAGCGATCGGCGGCCGGAAGGTCGTCATGGCCGGAACCGGGGTTGAATCGACCCGGGGCACCATCGCATTGACGAAGCAGGCCGCCGAGCTTGGCGTCGATTTCGCGCTCGTCAACACGCCGCACTATTACAAACCGCGTTACGACAACGCCGCCAATCTCTATCACTATCAGAAAGTGGCCGAGGCGTCGCCGATTCCGGTGATCGTCTACGTGATGGCGGCCTATACCGGTGTCGATCTTTCGGCAGCACTGGTGGCCGAGTTGAGCAAACACCCGAACATCGTTGGGGTGAAGGACTCGGGCGGAAACGCGCCGAAGGTCGCCGAAATGATTTCGAGTTCAGTGCCTGGATTTGGCGTGCTGGCCGGATCAGCGAGTTTTCTCTATCCCGCGTTCTGCCTGGGCGCAACCGGCGGCATTCTGGCGCTGGGGAATATCGCGCCGGATCTTTGCGCCGATATACGCGACGCCTATGTGGCGGGAGATCATGTGAAAGCGCGGGAAGTGCAGTTCCGGGCGCTGGCGCCGAACGCCGCCGTCACCAGCAGGTTCGGGATTCCAGGACTGAAAGTCGCGCTCGATCATGTCGGCTTGCGGGGCGGTGATCCGCGCCCGCCGATGATGCCGCTGAACGAAAAAGATGCCGCTGAGGTGCGACGTGTGCTCGATGCCGCGCAAATCGGATCAGTCGAGTGATCTGCTCCCGGTCACGGCGCAGCGCGATTTCGCGCTGCCGCTGACGATCGGGGTCATCAGCGACACCCATGTGCAACCAAAGGGGGGACGGCGGCTGCCGCCCGATGTCCTCGATCTCTTCGACCGGTTCAATGTTGACCTGGTTGTTCACGCGGGCGATCTCTGCTGCGAAGACGTGCTCGAGTTGCTCGCCCAGGTCGGGCCGGTGATCGCAGTGCCCGGAAATGCCGACAATGGATTTCTCAAGCAGACCTTGCCAAACGATGTCCAGTTTCAGGCAGGCCGGTTCCGGGTGGGCGTGATCCACGGTCATCAAGGAAGCTCGGCCCGGCAGACCGCCCTCACGACGCTCGCCGGAAACTTCGATCTCGGCATCTACGGCCACAGTCACGAGCCGAGCATTGAACAGGTTGGCGAAACGATCCTGTTCAATCCTGGATCGGCGACTGACCGCCGCTGGCATGAGCATCTCGGCATCGGCATCATCAAGATCACCGAAGCAGGGATCGAGCCGGAGCTGATTCTCTTTAAGGACGCATCGCATTTGATCAATATCAAGCCGTGAGTCAGGGGATCGTTGAAGAAGCCTTTTACCCCGAGAACTGATCCTCTTCACCTTCCATAATGGCGAGGCGGGTGTAGTAGTCCGGGAGTTCCTTGAGGTGCGCCCAGGCGATCTTGGCGGTCATGACTGGGTCGCTGTTCGTGACATTCGTTTCCGGATCGTCGGATCCATGCTCAAGCTCAACGTCGAGACCGCGGCGGAATTGGGAGACATCGAACGGTGAGGACTCCCAGTTGATGCCGATCTGACTCCCAAGGTTTTGCGCCTGTTCGGCAGTGAAGACGGTTTTCGCCATCTCTTTCTCCAATTCATGAAGCAATCAGTTCAAGCTGCTGAGACTGCTTGGTTGCAGCGAGGCGGCGATTGCCTCGGTTTTGATCCCGATGGCGGTGAAGATGGTGCCCGCGATCGGATCAGGCGTGACGACTGAAAGTTGGACGCTGTGTTCATCGGCGACAACTGAGACCGATCGCGCTAATTCGACATCCTCCCAGGTGATCGCGCCCGGCTCAAGAATCAGGACCACCGTTTCATTCGGCATGTCGGGGAAGAGCGCGATCGTTTCCCGGAGGTCATTCACCGCCCGGATCTGGCGAACGTGGCGGCGATCGGCCGCCATGATCTTGGCGTAGAAATAGGTAACCAGAATCTTGATCACGGCCGCGATCGGCACGGCCAGTATGAGTCCTAACATTCCCCCAAGCGCGGTGCCCGTCACGATAACGAAGATCACCAATAAGGGATGAAGCTTGACCAGCCGCCCGATCACGTTGGGAATGACAAAGGCATCTTCAAGCTGGCGAAGCGCGAAATAGACCGCGGCGATGACGATGGCCAGAGTGAGATGAGTCCAGCCGAACGGTGTGCCGTCTTGAAAAAGCGACATCGAGATGGCGATACCGCCCGCCAACCAGGGGCCGATTAGCGGGATCAGTTCCAGGAATCCGCTGGCGATTGCGATCACCAGGGCATATTTCACCTCAAGCACACTAAGGGCGATGAAGGTCGCCGTCGCCATGATCGCGACCAGGAGAATCTGGCCCCGGATATAGCGGGAGAGCGTGACGTTAATGTCCGTCAGCAGTTGATCGATTTCGCGGTGATATTTTGGATTGAGCAACGAGCGCGCGGAGCGGACAAACCGGTCACCATAGACAAGGAAATAGAAGGATGCCACAAGATATACGAATACCTCTACCGCGAATGAGAAGGTTCCGAACAGGAGCGGCAGGAGTCGTTCGCTGTAGCGATCGGTCAGACTGTTGGAAATTTCGTTTATCCGGTTATCGAGGAAATTGGGATTGATACCAAGCTGCCGCATGCGGGCACTTTGGTGTTGGACGAGCCAGAGATCAATCCGGTCGACCGAGCGAGGAATATCATCCTGCAATCCCTTCGCCTGATCGATGGCGCTCGGAGCCACCGTGATAATGATCAGGGCCACCACCAACCCCAGCATCAGGAAAAGCCAGATGGCAACAATCTGCTTGGGAACGCGTGTTTTCCGGTTGAGCAAACTGACGACAGGGTGGAGCACGAATGCGGTGATGATCGCCCAGGCAAAAGGGTGCAGCGCGTGAGCGGCGGTGAGGAGAATGAAAAACCCGGCGATCCCGCCGAACCAGAGAATTGTTGCGCGTGCGCGAGGCGAAAACGAGACGTCCATAACCCACCGCGCTTCGGCGACATTGCCGGCAATCGGACTCTCCGGCCGAATCATCGCCGGATCCCAGAAATGGTTTCGCGAGTTTAGCACGGCTGTCCTGAAATCCCGGACATTCCGTGTGGCTTGTCACCCTATACTTGGCGGCGAATGGCGCCAAGAGGTTCCGGCGCACGGTTCCATGAAAGGGTCATAGCCGAATGCGCAGCCGTTTTCGCCTTCCTGGTCCCACGCCTCTCCCACCCAGCGTGCTTGAAGCAATGCAGCGGCCGATGATTCCGCATCGTGGCGCGGACTTCAAAGCGCTCTATCGGTCGATTCTCGACCGGACGAAACTTGTCCATCGCACGAACGGCGATATCTTCATCTGGCCAGCGAGCGGCTCAGCGGGATGGGAAATCGCCGTTGTCAACCTCTTCTCGCCTGGCGATACCGTTCTCGTCGTTGTCACCGGCGCGTTCGGGGAGCGATTTTATTCGGTCGCCATGATGCTTGGACTCGATGCGAGGCGGCTTGATGTGCCCTGGGGTGAAGGAGTATCTCCGGAGCAACTGCAGCAAGCGCTCGATCAGACGCCTGGTGTCCGCGGAGTTTTCCTCACGCATAACGAAACGTCGACAGGCGTCACGAATCCGATCGCGGAGTTGGCGGTTGTGGCGCACGAGCGTGATGCGCTGGTGGTCGTTGATGCCGTGTCATCCGCTGCGGGATTGCCGTTGGAGATGGATCTCTGGGGGCTCGACTATGTGATGTCGGGTTCGCAAAAAGCGTGGATGTGTCCTCCAGGCATCGTCATCGCGGCAGTAGGGCAACGCTGCTGGGATGCGTACAATCGGTCAACATATCGCCGTTTCTTCTGGGATTTTGCGGCCTCACGTGAGGCGGCGGAGGAGGATTCGACCCCAACGACTCCACCGGAGTCGACGCTCTATGCCTTCGATGCCGCGCTCGACCTCATTCTTGAGGAAGGGGTCGATCAGGTTTGGGCCAGACATGCCTCGCTCGGCGCGCAATTGCGCGCCGGATTGCTTGCACTCGGACTGGATGTTCTCGCGGATCCGCAATTTGCTTCGAACACGGTCACGGCGGTCACAATGCCGTCCGGCATAAGCTCCAAAATCGTCATCGAACAACTGAAGCGGGACTATGACATTGACGTTGCAGCTGGGCAAGGAAAGCTCACCAACAGCGTGATTCGGATCGGTCACATGGGATGGTGCGATGCAGACGATATCGAGCTCGTCCTTGATGCGCTGGCCGAGGTGATGCCCGTGCTGGGCCGGGGGTAGGGGACAAATCTCGCGAGAATTCACGGTATTCGGATCGTTTTCCCGATATTGCGTTATCACGGCGAGAGGCGTACAATTTTCATCTGGTCCTCGCTGCGGTTCATCGTGCCTTGAACGCGGACTGAGGACAGGCGGCTATTCGGTTTTAAGGATGGTGTATGGACGCGGACGTTCGCGAGTTGGAGAGCGCGTCTCCTGAAGAGGAATTTGACGCGGTTTCGCTCATGGAGCAGTACCTCAGCGATCCCAGTCATGGGTATAAGACGCTGAAGTACGGTGATGTCATCGATGGGGTGATCATGCGATTGGACCGGGACGAAATCCTGGTCGATATTGGGTCGAAGTCGGAAGGCATCGTCCCTTCGCGTGAGTTCTCCAGTCTCCCGGCGGAGGAGAAGGACGCCCTTTCGATCGGCGATAACGTCCTCGTCTTCGTCGTTCAACCGGAGAATCAAGAAGGTCACGCTGTCGTCAGTATCGATCGCGCTCGCCAGGAAAAGAGCTGGCGCAAGCTGCAGGAGATCTACGAGGCCAACGAGGTTATCGAAGCCGAAGTCACCAATTACAACAAGGGTGGCTTGCTGGTGAACCTCGATGGGGTGCGCGGATTCGTTCCTGCTTCTCAGGTCACGGAGATTCGCGGCGGCGACGATGCTGCCAAGCAGGCCGAAATGGCCCGCTTGATCGGCTCAAGCCTTCCCCTCAAAGTTATCGAGATCAACCGACACCGCAATCGTTTGATTCTTTCGGAGCGCCAGGCTGTTCAAGAGCGGCGTGATGAAATGAAGGAGCGATTGATCGGGGAACTCAAAGAGGGCGAAGTCCGGATTGGACGCGTTTCCTCGATCTGCGACTTCGGCGCGTTCGTCGATATCGGCGGCGCGGACGGACTTGTTCACCTTTCCGAGCTTTCCTGGAGCCGCGTGCGTCACCCAAGTGAAGTGCTCAAGGTTGGACAAGAGGTCGAGGTCTACGTTCTCGGCATCAACGCCCAGGAAAAGAAGATTGCCCTCTCGATCAAGCGGACCCAGGCCGAGCCCTGGAGCCGCGTCGCCGCCAAGTACGAGGTTGGCCAGCTGGTCCGTGGCACCGTGACCCAGCTTGCGAACTTCGGAGCCTTCGCGCGCATCGAGGATGGCATTGAAGGATTGATTCACGTTTCCGAGATCGCCGACGACCGGGTGACGCATCCGAAGCAGGCGGTCAAGGAAGGCCAGGATCTTCTCCTCCGGATCATTCGCATCGATCCACAGCGTCGCCGCATGGGCTTGAGCCTGCGCCGCGCGCTCGACACGCCGGATGAAGAGCTGATTGGCGTCTTCGGCGAAGGGATCGTGGAAGAGAAAGAGCGGATCATTCAGGAACTCCGGGATGCGCTCGCGGTCGAGGGGATCGAGCTCAATCTCAGCGGCGCCCCGGCGCTCGATGAGAATGGCGAGGCGATCGTCGAAGCTCCTGCTGATGGTTCGGGCGGAACTTCTGAAGAGCAAGCTGCCAAGGCTGCTCAGGTGGAAGCGACTCCTCGCACATTCCGCGAAGAGCAACCGCGTGTTGAGAAGAAAGAGCGCGTGCGCAAGGAACGGCCGGCGACGGGTGTTCCGAGCGAGATTCGCGACGAGCCAATGTCGGCGATGGAACTGGCGTTTGCCATGGCCGGAGCCCAGGCTGACCTCGAAAAAGAGGCCGGAGACGCAGAAAAAGGCGAAGAAGAAGAGTAATCCTCGGATCAAATCAAAGACGCGTAGAACCAGCGGTGGGCGTTTGCCCACCGCTGGTGCGTTTTTCAAGAACTGATAGAGTGACGTCATCAATGGATTCGAGCAGTTTGTGGAAACGTCGTCGGTCGCCAGTTAGCCTGGGGTTGTCAACCTCTGGCTAACGCGCCGATGCGCTTCCAGGGCTGAGCGCGGCGGCCTTCACCTCCAGCTCCTCACTCTCGCGCCGGGAGAGGGGAGCATGCACGTAGTCCCAGCGGACTTTGTTTTGCTTAGCCCGACCCTTCAGTGCCGGGTTCAGGCTTCCCCGAGGAGCGACGTGGATGGCGGACAAATTCGACAAGTTCACAGAACGGGCACGCAAAGTCCTGACGCTCGCCCAAGAAGAGGCCCAGCGCTTCAACCACAACTACATCGGAACCGAGCACCTCTTATTGGGCTTAGTCCGGGAGGGGGACGGTGTCGCCGCCCGGGTACTCAGCAATATGGGCGTCCAGCTGCCAAAGGTGCGCTCCGCCGTGGAGTTCATTATTGGTCGCGGGGATCAGGCGCCAACCGGCGATATTGGCCTCACGCCGCGCGCGAAGAAGGTCATCGAGCTCGCGGTTGACGAGGCACGCCGACTCAATCACCACTACATCGGCACGGAGCATCTCCTGCTCGGACTCGTCCGGGAGGGAGAAGGGATCGCCGCCGGGGTGCTGGAGAGTCTGGGAGTGAACCTCGAAAAGGTGCGCGCGCAGGTGATGCAAGTGGTGAATCAAAGCAGCATCTCGTACAAGCAATCTGAATCTTGCGACCGAGACCGGCACGCCGGTTGATCCTGCCACGGCTCCGCCTGCGTATGGGTTCACCTGGTTCACCCAACGCGCGAGACGGTCGCTCGTTCTCGCTGAAGACGAGGCCAAACGCTTCAACCACTCCAACATTGGTACCGAGCACCTGCTCCTTGGATTGATCCGGGAAGGTGACGGGGTTGCCGCACGCATACTCAATGACAACGATGTTCGACTACAGGACGCTCGTCAGGCAGTTGAGGTCAGAAAGCCACGTCGATCCGAGAGCGTCGCGGATGAGCTTTACCTCTCGAAGCGGGCGGACAAGGTACTTGATTTTGCTGTTAAGCAGGCGAAATGGCTCGATCGTCTCTCGATTGGCACTGAGCATTTGCTTCTCGGGCTTGTTCGTAGCGACGAGAGTACCGCGATGCTCGTCATCGGTGATCTGGGCGTTGATCCTGTCGACATGCGTTCAGAATTGATTCGGTTCATCGATCGAGCGAGCAGGATCGAGGGTCCTTCGACTTATTCACCACGAATCTGGGAAAGCCTGGGCGAGTACGAGCGATTCACTGCCCGCACGCGAACGGTCTTGATGCTTGCTGAATCCGAGGCCAGGCGCCTTCAGCATCCCCCGTTGTTGCTGCTGAGCACTTGCTCCTGGGAATCGTCAAAGACGAGGATTGCGTCGCCGCTCAGATGCTTGTCAATCTGGGAAAATCACCCCAAACGGTGCGTTTTTTCGTAGAGCGCGCGATCGGCAGCAGGGAGCCTGCGCCATTGGAAAAGCCGGGCCTCACTCCCGAGGCCACGACCGCGCTTATGCTCGCCGCCGATGAGGCGCGACGTTTCAATAACGACCGCATTGACACGGCTCACGTACTCATTGGGATCATCCGCGTGAGCGAGGGTGTAGCTGCCGCTGTGCTGGAAAGTCTTGAAGTCAGCCTCGAAGCAGCGAGAGACGAGGCGCAGCGAATCGTCGAATGACGACGCCAGGGCGGGACGAATACTCGAGCCTTCCAAGCATTTTGCCCCCATATTGGTGAGCATAGAGAGTAGCATTCGCATCGAATCAACGACGTAAGTGAGCAGCAAGGAGCATCTTTGTTCGCGGCTGGTGCGTTTTATGTATGTGCTAAGTGGCGGCAAACCGGGTATTAATAGAAAACTCGGTGGCCTTTGTGACGTAACGCCAAATGGCATAGCACGACAAGCGGGCTCCGAGCGTTGATAATAGTGATGCCGCGAGAGCGTCAACGGGACCAGACCTACCAGGGTGTCTGGAAATCGAGGAGGTGACGATGTCCCTCGAAGTTTTCGCATTCATCTTGTAGCGAGATGAAAGTGGGACGGCTACGCGGCCAATGTCCCCGGGCGTTTGGGAGAGCCAAGGATGGCGGACAAATTCGACAAGTTCACAGAACGGGCACGCAAAGTCCTGACGCTCGCCCAAGAAGAGGCCCAGCGCTTCAACCACAACTACATCGGAACCGAGCACCTCTTATTGGGCTTAGTCCGGGAGGGGGACGGTGTCGCCGCCCGGGTACTCAGCAATATGGGCGTCCAGCTGCCAAAGGTGCGCTCCGCCGTGGAGTTCATCATTGGTCGCGGGGATCAGGCGCCAACCGGCGATATTGGCCTCACGCCGCGCGCGAAGAAGGTCATCGAGCTCGCGGTTGACGAGGCACGCCGACTCAATCACCACTACATCGGCACGGAGCATCTCCTGCTCGGACTGGTCCGGGAGGGAGAGGGGATCGCCGCCGGGGTGCTGGAGAGTCTGGGAGTGAACCTCGAAAAGGTGCGCGCGCAGGTGATGCAAGTGGTGAATCAAAGCAGCAGCTCATACAACCAACAACCGAAACAGTCGACGAAGACGCCCTATATGGACGCGCTTGGTTTCGACCTGACCGAAGCGGCCCGCAACAACAAGCTGGGTCCGTTGATCGGCCGGTCGAACGAGATCGACCGGGTGATGCAGATTCTGTCGCGGCGCACGAAGAACAACCCCGCGTTGATCGGGGAGCCGGGCGTCGGCAAAACTGCCATCGTCGAAGGGCTCGCCCAGCGCATCGTCAATGGCGATGTGCCCGAGCAGCTCCAATCCAAGCGGTTGGTTGCGCTCGATATCGGCGCGCTCGTTGCCGGAACCAAATACCGTGGCGAGTTCGAAGAGCGTCTGAAGAAGATCGTCGGCGAGGTCAAGGAGACCGGCGCGATTCTCTTCATCGACGAGCTTCACACGCTGGTTGGCGCAGGCGCGGCCGAGGGCGCCGTTGACGCGGCGAACATCCTCAAGCCGGCCCTCTCACGTGGCGAGTTGCAGACGATCGGCGCCACCACCCTCGATGAGTATCGCAAGTACATCGAGCGCGATGCCGCCCTGGAGCGCCGGTTCCAACCGGTCCAGGTCGACGAGCCGAGCATCGAAGAGACCATTCAGATTCTGACCGGCGTGCGTTCGCTCTATGAAGAGCATCACAAGCTGAAGATCTCGGACGAAGCGCTGAAAGCAGCGGCGCACATGGCCGCTCGCTACGTCACTGACCGGTTCATGCCCGACAAGGCAATTGACCTGATCGATGAAGCAGCGTCACGGGTGCGAATGGTGCGCTCAGCCGCGCCGCCGAGCTTGAAGGATGCCAAGGCCGGTCTCGAATCGCTGAACCGCGATCTTGAAGCCGCCGTCGGCGCGCAAGATTTCGAGCTTGCCGCCGAGTTGCGGGATCGCGAGCACAAGCTTCGCAATAAGATCGATGCTCAGCAGCAGGAAATGAAAGACAACCGGGCTGAAGAAGAGGTCTATGTCACCGAGGAAGATATCGCCGAAGTGGTGGCGATGTGGACCGGCATTCCGGTGATGCGGATCGCGGGCGAAGAGTCCGAGCGATTGCTCAAGATGGAAGCTTCCCTCCACGAGCGGATCATCGGCCAGGAAGAAGCGATCACGATGCTTTCCAAAGCCGTGCGTCGCGCCCGCGCCGGTTTGAAAGACCCTCGCCGCCCGATCGGCATCGTTCATCTTCCTTGGCCCGACCGGAGTCGGCAAGACCTTGCTGGCCAAGGCGCTCGCTGAGTTCATGTTCGGCTCGGAAGACCATCTGATCAAAATCGACATGTCGGAGTTCATGGAGCGGCACTCGGTCGCCCGGCTCGTTGGAGCGCCTCCAGGCTATGTCGGTTATGAAGAGGGCGGTCAGCTGACCGAGGCCGTGCGGCGCAAGTCGTACTCGGTGATCCTGCTCGACGAAATCGAAAAGGCGCACCCGGAAGCGTTCAACATGCTCCTCCAGATCATGGAGGATGGCAATCTGGCGGACGCCAAGGGACGCAAGGTCGATTTCCGCAACACGATCATCATCATGACCTCGAACGTCGGCGCCGAGCAGATCACGCGCGATACCTCCTTTGGCTTCAGTTACCGTGGAGACAAGGACAAGCTGGCGCAGCGGGAATACGATCAGATGCGCGAAAAGGTGATGGGCCAGCTGAAGCAGACCTTCAGACCTGAGTTCCTGAACCGGATCGACGCGACGATCGTCTTCCATTCGCTGACGCAGGAGCAGATCCGCGAGATCGTCGATCTTGAGACGGAACGCGTCCGATTCCAGCTCGCCGAGCACGAGATCACGCTCGTCATCAATGACGAGGCGAAAGATTTCCTGGGCGAGCGCGGCTACGATCATGCCTATGGCGCGCGGCCATTGCGCCGCCTGATCCAGAGCCTGATCGAAGATCCGCTGGCGGAGGGATTGCTCAACGGGCGATTCCAGCCGAACTCCGTGGTCACGGTCAACGTTCAAGGTGACGACCTGATTCTGGAAACGGTCGAGGAACTTGCGACCGTCTAATCGGAACGACGTTTGATTATGTGCGAGGGCGGCCATTGGTCGCCCTCGTGCTATTTGGTGGAGATTAATGGCCAAGCGCAAAACGAGCTACATCTGCCAGCAATGCGGGTATATCAGCCCCGCGTTTCTTGGGCGCTGTCCCGAATGCGGCGAGTGGAACACGATGGTTGAGACCATCGAAGAAACGGGACCTCGCTCGACCGGAGCCCGTAAGCCGATTGGCGTCGTTCGCGCGGCATCGCTCGCCAGCGTTGGGTCGGCGGATCTCGATCGCATTCCAGTTCCGATTGAAGAAATGAACCGGGTGCTCGGCGGCGGATTAGTGCGCGGATCGCTTGTGCTGCTCGGCGGCGATCCCGGCATCGGGAAATCGACGTTGGTGCTGCAGATCGCGGGAGCCCTGGCGACAGCAACTCGCAGCGTGCTCTATATCTCGGGCGAAGAATCTGCCCAGCAGATCAAGCTGCGCGCGGATCGTCTTGGCGTCAAAGGCGAACATCTGCTGGTGTTGTCGGAAACGAATCTCCAACTCGCGCTCGATGCGGCTGAAGCAGCGAGTCCTGGATTGCTGATCATCGACTCGATTCAAACTGTCTATATCGACGACATGACGTCGGCGGCGGGAAGCGTTTCGCAGGTGCGTGAATGCACCTCCCGATTGATGCAATGGGCGAAACCGCGAAACATTCCGGTATTGATCGTTGGACACGTCACCAAAGAGGGGGCGATCGCCGGTCCTCGTGTGCTGGAGCATATGGTCGACGCGGTGCTTTATCTCGAAGGCGAACGACATCACCACTATCGCATCCTGCGTGGCGTAAAAAATCGCTTCGGTTCAACCGATGAGGTCGGCGTCTTCGAGATGGCGGATGTCGGGTTGCAAGAAGTGCGCAATCCTTCCGAGGCGTTTCTCGAAGAGCGAAATGGCAACGCAGCGGGGACGACGGTCGCCGTGACAATGGAAGGCACGCGTCCGATTCTTGTCGAAGTGCAGGCGCTATCAACAACGACCGCGTTTGGTCTACCGAGGCGAAGTGGGAACGGGCTGGACGCCAACCGCCTGCAGTTGCTGGTTGCCGTGCTGCAAAAGCGCGTCGGACTTCCGCTGCAAGGACAGGACATTTACGCAAATGTCGTAGGTGGTTTGCGCATCGCTGAGCCTGCCGCGGACCTCCCGGTTGCACTCGCGATCGCGTCGAGCTTTCGTGATCGACCGGTCGATCAACAAACGGTGGCGATTGGTGAGATCGGGCTATCCGGGGAGATCCGCTCGGTCAATCATCTCGAACGGCGATTGATCGAGGCAAGACGGCTTGGATTCAAACGAGCGATCGTGCCAGCTGCGCTTGGGCGGCGAAGCGCTTCGTTCGGCGAGGGGATCGATCTGATCCGCGTTTCGAATCTGGCCGAGGCGCTGGAAACGGCGATGCAGGAGCGTTAGAAGAGAGAAGAGAGATTGGTGCTTTTCGATTGCTCGTCGATACGAGATGCTTTCTGACTACACCAATAAGGCATGGGTCACTGGCCCATCAGGTGCGTCGATTCTTCACTTCGTTCGCCGGGACGAAGAGTTCCGTGAGACGTATCTCGATTTTCGCGAGTGTGTTCATGCTGATAGCCGTGGCTTTCCTTGGACGGTATTCGACGATTGTGGCGCAGGATGCGACACCGGTTGCATCTGACGCATTAGAAGCTCCGTTTTCCGCTGGTGGCGAATCGGACGCCTGGACGCCGGTGCTCGTTTCGGTCGTCGATCGACAAACTGCCCCGGTGCGGGGATCAGATGGGCATTACCACGTTGTCTATGATCTGATGCTGACGAACACCGGCTCCGAGACAGCAACGATCGATGCCATTACGGTGATCGACGCTGTCGATGGGACCAAGATTCAAACATTCTCCGGCGATGATCTGGTCACTGGTGAAATCATTCGCCATCTCAACCGGGCTCCGGCGGAGGATGCAATTCTCGCCGCCGATGAATCCCGGCTCCTGCTGCTTGCGGTCGCTTTTGCCGAAGCAAACGATGTCCCTGCCGCGATTTCGCATCTGCTCGACATTGAAGCGATGGGATCGTTCTCGACTGCTCCGGAGCCGTTCAGCTACGGTGCCGGTGTGATCGATCTCTCCACCCTGACCGCCCCCATCGTTTCGCCGCCATTGCAGGGCGCAGGCTGGATCGCTGCCGAAGGGTGCTGCGATCCGACGAGCCACCATGTCAACGGAGTGTTCCCAATCAACGGCACGTTTTACGCCGGACAGCGATTTGCAATTGACTTCATCCAGATCAATGACGACGGCATGCTCGTTGAAGGCGACCTCGCCGACGTCAACAACTGGGAGGGTTACGGCAAGCCGGTGGTTAAGGTTGCGGACGGGGTGGTGCTGGATGCATATGATCAGTTCGAAGATGGCACGCCGCCGATTTTCCCTGACATGAGTGCGTTGTCTCCAAACGAAAACACGGGCAACTACGTGCTGGTCCAGCACGATGGTGGACTCATCTCCGCCTACTTCCATCTGAAGCCTGGCAGCGTCGTCGTCAACGTGGGAGATCGCGTCACGGCCGGCGGGCAACTGGCGAGCGTCGGCAACAGCGGCGGCTCTCAGGTGCCGCATCTGCACTTCGAAATCATCGATGTATTGCCGCCGGCCTCGGCGAATGGCCTACCGTATGCGTTCGACAGCTTCGAAGTGGCGAGGCAGGCCGATCCCGCCCAACTCCTCGACGCGATTGAAGGACGGACCGGGTATCCTATCGATCCTGCCGGACCGGTCGCGCACGAAAACGAACTGCCGATGTCCTATACGATTCTGAATTTCCCTGGGGAGTAGGTCGCCGGGAACATGCTGAGCCTAATCAGAACGGCGGAGGCCAATGCGCCTCCGCCGTTCCACGTTTAAATGCGCTTTGCCGTTTTGAGGAGAAGATCGGCGAGGGCGGATGCGGCGTTGTCGCGGCTGATGGTGCGGGCGTTTTCACACATCCGCGCGAGATGCGCAGGTCGTTCGAGGAGCTGGGTGATCTCTTGCAGTAGCCGTTCGGCGGTGGCAGAGCTTTCCGGGATGACGACCGCGCCCCCGGCTGTGGCCAGCACCGCGCCATTACGGTCTTGCTCGGCGCCCCCTGCATGGGGCAATGGAATTAGAATGGCGGGACGTCCGACGTAGGCGAGCTCGGCGACGGTCCCGGCGCCCGCGCGGGCAACGATCAGGCTTGACATTGCATAGATGTCAGCGACTTCAGGTCCGACGAATTCCACCGGCACATAACGCTCTTGCACATCTAGCGGGAGCTTCGCTCGTTCGACGAGCGCGCGATCGTAATCCGGGTTCGCCGATCGGGGGCCGGTTTGATGAACGATCTGGGTTCGGGCGACCAGTTGCGGCAGCGCCGCGAAAATCCGGTCGTTGATCGGCGTTGCGCCACGGGCTCCGCCGGTGATGAAAATGACCGGCAGTTCGTCTCGAAAGCCGTAGCGTTCCCGGCCTTTTCCGGCGTCGCCATGTCGGAGAATCGATCGCACCGGATTACCGGTGACGACCACGTTCGCGTGCGAATCGCCGATGGCGCTGGCCGTCGCGTCATACGAAACAGCGAAGCAAGTTGAAAAGCGCGTGTTGATCTTGTTGGCCAGTCCAATCGTGGCGGTTTGCTCGTGCGTGACGACTGGCGCAAATCGCTTTGCGGCAACGACCGTGGGTACGCTTACGAATCCGCCTGTGCTGAAGACAATATCTGGCCGGAACGACCGCAGCGCCCGGAAAGATTGAGCAAATCCGATGGGGAGCCGGGCCGCGTCGGTCACGGTATGCACATCAATGTAGCGGCGGAGCTTGCCCGTCTGGACGGCGACGAACGGAATGCCCGCCCGGTCGGCTTCGCCCTTTTCAATACCCGAGTAGCTACCAATCCAGAGGAATTCGACGGGAATTTCGCGCTGTTGCAATTCTTCATGAACCGCAATGGCCGGCAGCACATGTCCACCTGTGCCGCCGCCGGCGATCACCATCCGCAATCTTCGATTTCCGTTCACGTTCCCGTCCCCTTCATATCAACCACGCGAGTGTAGCAGCGAGTGGGGAGCAGGGAGTAGGGAGAGAGGAGAGTGGGTGACTTCGATTGTTGGGCTCGTGATGCACCGGACTGAAGTCCAGTGCTGACAAGCCGAAGTCTCTCCGAGACTGAGCCCGGCCACGTCGCACACTATCGTCCTCAGTCCGCAGGACTTGTCGCGTGTCAGCCGGGGGCTTCAGCTCCCGGCAGTCAGAACCGAGCTACGCATTCTCTCTCAACTCCGTCCCTGCTAAACTCAAGAACGTGATGGACCATGATTCCGTCGCCCAGCGCGCGACTTCACGATTCCAGCCAAATCCGTTGTTTCGACAGGCGATTGCGATCGCGGCGCTGGTTGTTGTGCTCGATCAGATCGTGAAACAGATCATCGAGCAGACGATTGGGCCGGGGAGCGATCGGTTCGACTACTGGCTGGCCGGAGATTGGCTCGGATTTGAATATGTTCGCAATTCCGGGGTGGCGTTCGGGCTGCAATTTGGCAGCAGTTCGCTGACGATTGCCGTCGCTCTTGCCGTATTCGTGCTGATTGGCTGGTCGTTCTGGAAGATGGCGGGTCACAGCCGGGTGGCGGTGGTCGGCATCGGGCTACTCGCGGGTGGCGGCCTTGGCAATATCATTGACCGGATTCGCTACGATTCGGTGATCGATTTCGTGGCAATCGGACCATGGCCTCGTTTCAACATCGCCGATAGCGCGATCACGATCGGCGTGCTTCTTCTTGCCTGGAGTGTGCTTTTCGCTCCCGTTGAAGCATCAAACGCACCAACAAAGGAGCAAACACCACATGCAGCAACCAGAAGCGAGCAATAGCGTGAACGACGATGAGATGCCGGAAGGTTTGCTCATCGATCTCGATGCCGAGCTCGAAGGCGAAGGCGAAGCGCTTGAAGAGGATTGGAACGATTCAAATCCAATTGCGATTCAGGGCGGCGAATATGAGTTGAGACCGGAACGAATCGACATCAATATCCGGCTTGACAAATATGTCGCGACGCAGATTCCAGCGCTGAGTCGCACCTATGTCCAGGCATTGATCGATCAGAATCAGGTGTTTGTCGATGGGCAACCGCGTCGGGCCGCTTTCAAGATGACGCCCGGGGAAGTGGTGACGCTCACCGTTCCTGAGGCAGTCGAAACCGCCCTGGAAGCCGAGGCAATTCCGCTCGACATCATCTATGAAGATGACGATCTGATCGTCCTCAACAAACCGGCAGGTATGGTCGTGCATCCAGCCGCCGGGCATCCGAATGGGACGCTCGTGAATGCACTGATCCACCATGCTCCTGAGATCAATGTCGGAGGATCGAACCGTCCAGGGATCATTCATCGTCTTGACCGTGATACATCGGGCGTGATGGTCGTGGTGAAAACGACCCGGGCGCGAACGTCATTGGTGGCGCAATGGCAGGCGCGGACGGTGGAGAAGGGGTATATCGCCCTCTGTCACGGTGTGATCGAAGAGGACGAGGCGACCATCGACGCGCCGATCGCGCGCGATCCGCAGAATCGCAAGAAGATGTCGGTTCAGCGGGGCGGACGCGATTCCGTGACCCATGTTTCCGTCAATGAGCGATTGCGCGGCGCAACGCTTTTTGACGTGGATCTCGAAACCGGCCGCACACATCAAATCCGCGTCCATCTCGCGTTCATCGGGCATCCCATCGTCGGCGATGAGTTGTACAACCGGTACACGGGACCGTACGGCGGCAAAGGGGCGATCAGCAATCGGCAGTTCCTGCACGCGGCGAGACTCGCGTTCCGATTGCCGGATGGCCGGGGCGTGGAATTCGAAGCGCCGTTGCCGGGCGATTTGCGCAAGGCGCTCGATCGTGCCCGGCTTGCCGCCAAATGAGCCGGAGTGTCGCCAGAGCGGCCGAGATGATCGAGGAGATGTACCAGGCGGCGTTGCGTGCAGCGGATCCTCGCATCGCCGTTCGCGATGCGCTGACGATTGATGATCGCGGAGTTTCGATAGCGGGGCAGCATGTCGATCTAGCCGGGCGGTTGGTGGTGATCGCTGTTGGTAAAGCAGCGGTCACGATGGCCCAGGGTACGGTCGACGCGCTTGGCGATCGAATCGACTCCGGCATCGCGATTACCAAAGATGGCCACTCTGGCGACGTCTCTTTGCCCCGATTCGATATTTACGAAGCGGGACATCCGATACCGGACGAGCGAGGGGTTGCCGCGACGAGACAGGCGGTCGCGCTAGCTGCTTCGAGCGGACCCGATGATCTGCTGCTCGCGCTCATTTCGGGAGGTGGGTCGGCGCTGTTCGAAGCACCGAAGCCGCCGGTCTCGCTCGCGGATCTGGCCGCAATGACCGACCTACTCCTCAAGGCCGGCGCCCCGATTGAAGAATTGAATGCGGCCCGAACGCCACTCAGTCAGGTCAAAGGTGGTGGTTTGTTGCGGGCAGCCGGTTCTGCAACCGTAGCGACCTTGATTCTCTCGGACGTGCTGGGGAATGATCCTGCCATCATCGCGAGTGGTCCTACGGTTTCAGGGGCGGCTTCGAACGCGGGATCGCGGGCTGTGCTTGAACGCTACGGTTTGTGGGAGCAGGTCTCTGAATCGATCCGCATGGCGTTAACTGCGCCCGACCCAGCAGGCAGGGCGGGCAAGGCAGGACTCATTGAAATCGTTGCCGACAATGAAAAAGCCGTCCAAGCCGCGAATGCGAAAGCCCGGGAACTCGGACTTCGATCCGAGATAGTCTGGCGAGCGATGACCGGGGAGGCGCGTGATCGCGCCCGGCAATGGGTGGATGCGTGTGAAGCTGCGCGCGAGGACACGGATTGCTTGCTCGGCGGTGGCGAACTGACCGTCACCGTCCATGGGGATGGCATTGGCGGCCGGAATACCGAATTTGTGCTCGCGGCGGCGATTGAGATGGACCGGCGCGAAATGGATGACTGGGTCGTGGCGAGTCTCGCCACTGATGGGCAGGATGGTCCGACCGATGTGGCGGGAGGCATTGCCGACCGAACACTGGTGGCAAAATCGACGGGGGCCGGGATCGATCCGTTTCAGTCGCTAGAGCGAAATGACAGCCTTGCGGCTCTGAAGGCAGGAGGGCTCGTTGTCGAGCCCGGACCCACGGGAACAAATGTCAATGACCTCTATGTCGCATTACGCATCCGGCCAAATTGAGTTTTCCGGATTGAAATTACGGTTCTAGATCGCCTTTGCTATAGTCCAGAGCATCTGATGCCACGATGATCGAAATGATCATTGCGTGAAGCTTGTCTGAAAGGAGCCAGGGATGCAGGGTGCGCGGGCGCTCGTGGATGTTCTCCGCGAGAGTGGGGTCGAGCATATTTTCGGATTGCCTGGCGACACCGGCATGGCGTTTTATGAGGCGCTGAACGAATCGCGCTCGGCGATCACCCATGTGATGACGCGCGACGAGCGGTCGGCATCGTTCATGGCTGATGTCTACGCTCGGGTTTCTGGCCGGATCGGCATCTGCGAGGGACCGAGCGGCGGCGGCGCGACCTACATTCTGCCCGGCGTGGCCGAAGCGCAAGGTTCGGCGATTCCGATGCTTTGCCTGACTTCGGATACCCCGGTAAATCAGGCGGGTCGGGGCGTACTGACCGAGCTGGATCAGGAAGCGCTCTTCCGGCCGGTCACGAAATGGAATGCCCGCGTCTCATCATCGGTGACGATGGCTGAAATGACGCGCCGCGCCCTGCGAATGGCGACGGCAGGACGACCGGGCGCCGTTCATCTCTCGCTGCCAACCGATGCCCTCGAAGGTGAAACAGCCGATGAGTCGGTGTATGGCGTTCCTGATTTCTTGAACGCGCCGGCCCTGCGGACCCGCCCTGATCCATCGCTTGTGCAACGCGCCGCCGATGCGATCGCGCAGGCCGAGCGCCCGGTGATCGTCGCCGGTGGCGGGGTGATGACCTCGCGCGCCTGGGACGAACTCACGCTTTTCGCTGAAACACTCAATATCCCTGTGGCAACCTCGATCAATGGCAAGGGCAGCATCGCTGAGACGAGTCCGGTTTCCGTGGGGCTCGTTGGCGGCAACGGAGCGCGCCCTTACACCAATGATCTGGTGGCAGATGCCGATCTGGTGATCTTCATTGGCACCCGCACCGATTCGACCACGACGCACCACTGGAAGCTTCCCAAGATCCATGGCAACACGGCGGCGATCCAGATCGACGTCGAGCCGTATGAAATTGGCAACAACTACCGGCTCGTGGCGCCCGTCGCCGGAGACGCAAAACTGGTCTTGATCGATCTGCTTGACGCTATCGACCATCAGGAAGAAATCGCGAGCCGGCACCAGGACCGGATTGACGGTCTGGTCGCGATTCGCGACCGCTACTGGGCGGATGTGGAAGATCAGGGCAAAAGCGACAGCCAACCGATCAAGCCGCAACGGCTGGTCCGAGAAATGCGGGCCGTACTCGATGATGACGTGATCATCGTCGCCGACCCCGGCACGCCGACGCCATTCATCGGCGCGCAATACGAGCTTCGCCGGGCGGGTCGGTCGATCGTTATTCCGCGCGCGCATGGCGGATTGGGATATGCGATTCCCGGCGTCGTCGGGGCGCAGTTCGCCGCGCCCGATCAGCGGGTGATCGGGTTCACAACCGACGGTAGCTTCGGGATGTCGGTTGGTGAGCTGGAAACGATTACCCGGTTGAATCTACCGATCGTGCTGATCCATTGCAGCAACAACAGTTTTGGCTGGATCAAGGAGCTGCAGCATCTGTATCACGGCGACCGCTATTTCGGCGTTGACTTCAATGGCGTCGATTACGCGGCGATTGCGCGCGGTTTCGGTTTCCGTTCCTGGGCGGTTACGAATCCCGCTGAGATCGCGACCACGCTGAAAATCGCCCTCGCGGATGGCGGACCCTGTTTCATCGATGTCACCACTGAGTCGCAGATCACCGAAACGCCTCCGGTAGCGGCCTGGATTGACGCCGAAGAAAAGAAGCGCGTCGGCATTCGTGTCGAGCATCACGGGTAATCATGGTTATACCAATCATTCTCGACGTTGATACCGGTCTCGATGACGCGCTGGCGCTGATTCTGGCGGTGCGAAGTCCTGATGTTGATTTGCTGGCGGTTTCGACATTGGCCGGGAACGTCAACGTTTCGAAAGCGACAGCGAACACGCTGGCGGTGCTCGACTATCTCGGCGCGACTGACATCCCGGTGCATCGTGGCGCGAGCAGACCGCTTGTTGAACCGATCTTTGATGCTTCAGATATTCATGGCGTCACCGGTCTCGGCGACGCATTGCTCCCGGAAAGCTCGCGTGACGTCGGCCCGGATCGAGGACCAGCGGCGATCATCCGATTGGCGAAGCAGCGTCCGGGCGAGATCACGCTCGTCTGCACCGGGCCGCTGACGAATCTCGCGATCGCGCTCAATGTCGAGCCCGGTTTGAAAGATCTGCTGAAACAGGTTGTGGTGATGGCGGGCGCGTACCGCGTGCCTGGCAATACGCGCCCGCATGGCGAGTTCAACATGCTGCTTGATCCCGATGCGGCGGAGCAGGTTTTCAGCGCTGATCTTCCCGACCTCGTTGCAATCGGGCTGGATGTTACGCACATCACGACGCTCACGCGCGCGGATTGGGATTTGCTGAACGGGATCGGGCATCCGGATACTGATCTGACGGCGCTAATCACCCGTTACACATTTCTGACCCGAAAGCGCGATGTCTTCTACATGCACGATCCTCTCGCGTTAGGTGTCGCGGTCGATCCAGATCTTGTTCGCTCTGAGACCGGACGGGTTGAGGTGATCGTCGAAGGACCCGAGCGAGGGAAGACGATCTTTCATCCCGGCGAAGGCCGTACCAAGGTCGCGTTCGAAGTCGAATCGGACCGATTCTTGAAGATGTACGGATCGGCGCTTGGGTTCAAGCTGCGATGATCGGACGGTGCATTGAGACCTGGCGACGTCCCGCTCTATTCCTGAGGTTGATGAGCTTTGCGAAGTTCATCCGACCATCCGCCAGCAGCATGCGGCAGAAAACCTGATGATGGTTGACATCTCAGGCAACATGCGACTGCCGGATGAAGATGTCAACGATCATCAACCCCGGGCTAACACGCCGAAGCCCTTCCAGGGCTAACCTCGGTGGGAAATATTCCTGATTTATCGCAGCTTCGTCGTAGTCCCAGCGGGACTTTGTCTTGCTTAGCCCGGCACTTCACGGCCGGGTCCAAACCGCAACCAGAATCAGTCAGGAAACGCGACGAAGGGCGAGGTCGGCGATTTCGCCGAGCATGTCGCGGGATGATGGATCGGGGATGATCTCGATCTGGCGCTTGGCTTGCTCGGTGAAGATGCGGGCGGCCTCGACCGTTTCTTCAATGGCTGACGAGGCACGAATGTCGTGGACGACATCGTCGATGGCCGCGCTGTCCTCGATCTCTCCCCGGATGATGGCGTGAAGGGTGCGTTGCGCGTCGCTGCCGGGCATCAGATCGCGGGCGTACATCATCACTGGTAGCGTGACGGTACCCTGGCGCAAGTCGTTGCCGGCGGGTTTGCCGATACCATCCGATTCCTGGGTGACATCGAGGACGTCATCGATGATCTGAAACGCCATACCGACATCGCTGCCATATTGACGAACCGCTTGAATGTGGTTTTCAGGCGCATCGCTGATGACGGCGCCCATTTCGGCGGCTCCAGCGAAGAGCGACGCCGTTTTTCCGTAGATGCGCTTTTCGTAATCAGCCCGGTTCTGCTCGATTCGGTGCGCGTCCATCATTTCACGGAGCTGCCCGTCGCAGATGTCGCCAAGCGATCCCGCGAAAATTGAAACGACCCGGGTACTGCCGGTCGCGGCGGCGAGAATGGCCGACTGGGCGAACAGGAAATCGCCGATCATGATCACCGCGCCGGGGCCGAGCCGTGAATTGAGCGTCGGTTTTCCTCGCCGGGTGGAGGCGCGATCGAGGACGTCGTCGTGAATCAGTGAAGCGGTGTGCAGGAGCTCAATGCCGGCAGCGGCGGTGACCAGGCGGTCGAGATCGTAGGTGTATCCGCGCCCGGCCAACAGCAACATGAGGGGACGCAATCGCTTGCCGCCGGTTTTGACGATATCAAGCACGAGTCCGGAGGCGAGGGGGTAGTCGATCGTCGCGGCTTGCTCGACGCGAGCATCGACTCGCTCAAGGTCGGCACGCATGATCCCGAAGACGTCTGTCTGTTGAAGGGCCACGCGATGCTTCCTGCTCAATCCGCTGGAACCGGCCTCGGTTCAAATACTCCTGCCAATCTCGGTGATTATCCGCTGCGTGACCAAAATGCGTCAACTGTGTCAAGAAATGGCCATTCTCGCGTGCTACACTCGGCGCGTGAAGTTCAGCGTTAGGATGATAGAGTCATTGAGATTGTGTCTGTAAGTGTTTTATCCCCGCACGATGTCGCATCCATTCGCCCCGCTTGCGCGTAGAACCGTGAGGACCGCCTTTTTGCGTCCTCTGAGACCGTGGTTCCAAACTGCGACGAGAGGAAAATTATGCAGCGCACACCTACAACGTCATCTCGCCCCTACCGGGTGATCCGGCAGCGGCCATGGGGTGCCGTTTCCTGGTGGTATAGCCTGCTGTTCGCTGTTCCAATGGCCGTTCTGCTCGTTATGGGCGTTGCGCGCCTTTTTGGAGGAACCGCGTCGGCTGCGGAAGTCGCGGTCGCGGTGACCGATGGCGTAACCGGCCAACCGCTGCAGGGCGCGATCGTGACGGTCGGCGAGCAGCAGGTTACGACGAACGAAAAAGGCGTCGCGAGTCTCACCCGCCCGGACGATGCTCAGGCAATCACCGTTCAGGCAGTCGATTACGAGCCAATGTGGGGAACTATCGACCAATCGAGCAAGACTGATCAATCAGTGGCGCTCCGATCCACCACCGTTTCCGGTGTGCTGACGGACTCGGTGACCGGACAACCGATCGCCGGCGCCCGCATTGTGGTGATGAACGCCGATGGTCCCACCGAAATCAGCGCGACGACTGGCGCCGATGGTTCCTATACAGTGAAGGGTGTTCCTGCGGGCGCGACGATTCAGGCGGAGTCCAGCGCCTACCAGACGACGACATTGCAACCAAATGGTGGCAATAAGGTCGATATCGCCATGGCGCCCGCGCCAACTCAGGAAGTGGCCCAGAACACGCCAACGCCTGAGGCGACCGCCGAAGCAACGCAAGACGATCCTGGAACGGCGAACTTGCCGAAGGTGCCCGATGTCACGAAGGGTATCTATCTCTCGTCGAATGCGGCGGCCAATCCGGCGACGCTCGACAGCATCATCGATCTTGTCAAAACGACCGAATTGAATACGGTCGTGCTCGACATCAAAGAAGGCTCGGTCTGGTACGACTCAAATGTCGCGTTCTTCAAGGATGCAGGGGCCGTTGACCCGATCTACGATGCCCAAGCTGTCGTTCAAAAACTGCATGACAATGGCATCTATGTCATTGGCCGGCTGGTCGTTTTCAACGATCCGGTTGTCGCCAAGGCATACCCTGAGCTGGCGATTCCCGCTGTTGGCGGTGGACTTTGGTTGGGCGCTGACGGCAATCCCTGGGTGAATCCCTTCAAACAGGAACTCTGGCAGGCGAACATCGACCTTGCGGTCGAAGCGGTGGGTCTTGGATTCGACGAGATTCAATATGATTACATCCGATTTCCGTCGGATGGCGACCTCAATTCCGCTGATTTTCCGGCTGAATATCAGGATATGGACGGTCGGGTCGCGGCGATTTCCGGATTCCTTGAGATGAGCCTGCCGCAGGTGCATGCGGCGGGCGCATGGCAATCGGCGGACGTGTTCGGCATTGTCGCGGTTTATGACGACGACCAGGGCATCGGCCAATATCTTCGCGATATCTTCCACTATGTCGATTTCGTTTCTCCGATGGTGTATCCGTCCCACTGGGACGAAGGTTCGATCCCTGTCGACGGCATTCCCAACGATCACCCAGGTCAGGTGATTACCGTTTCAATCGCCATGGCTTTAGACAAGATGGATGGTAAAGCCGGAATGCTCCGGCCGTGGTTGCAGGATTTCTCACTTGGTGGGATGACGCCGTATGGCCCCGATCAGGTTCGCGAGCAGATTGACGCCGCCGAAGCCGAAGGGGTAGAAGGGTGGCTGCTCTGGAACAGCGGAGCCGGCACCAACAATGAGGCCGCGCTAAATCCAGATTCATAGCGATTGCCAATATTCGCGACAGTTGAAGGACTGTTCGAGCCTGAACCAGGCCCCGCGAATTCGCGGGGCCTGGTTTGTTTTTCTGAAAACATTGACGGATTGTGCTCCACTCCCGTTCCGATGTTCGGACCATAATGCGGTAGCGGGCTTCAACGTATTTCCAAAGCTTCCCTTCGGTAACCTTGATACGCGGTGTAGCAGAATACCAATGAGTTGTGTATAATCATCTTTGTACCGCCTCACAGGTTATGCGATCTTCGAATGGTCGCACGCGGAGAGGCAGCTAACGTAAGGAGCATGAGCGAGCGGTGAAGTATGTCGTCACTCGAGGACTACACCGCGACCCGGAACGGGTGCAGCATGAGATGGAGCAGTTGTTTCGATCAATGCTGCCATCGCGCCCGGCGGTCGATCCTCGACGCAACGGAATGTGGAGACCACCGATTGAGGTCTACGAAACTGTCGATGCGCTGGTGGTGACCGCGGAAGTCGCGGGAATGGATCGGGAGCAACTGAGCGTAACTCTGGATGGCGATATCCTGCGGTTGCGCGGGGAGCGTCCCGATGCGCGCCAGGCGGAGAAGCGGAGCTATCACGAAGCTCGCATTCCCTACGGCGCGTTTGGCGCAGATCTTTTTATTCCGTTTCCCGTCGATGTCGACGGAGCGGACGCAGACTATGAACAAGGATTCCTTCGCATCGTCTTGCCTCGGTTGAAACCGAGAACGATCGTAGCCCGGTCGAATGGCGATCCGCGGGGGAAGGGAGCACGTGAGTGATGTTTGACGACGAGCGGGACGATATCCCCGTCGAAGCGACCGGCACTGAGCCAACTAGCGATCAGGCCGATGAGACCACTATCGAAGTAACTGCCTCGGCTGAAACTGCCCCAACGAGCGACGAGCCAGGCGAGGAAACCGTGACGGGTGAACCTGAGATTCGCCTGCTGCCGGTGCTTCCGCTGCGGGGAACGGTTGTGTTCCCGCAATCGGTGGTGCCACTTGCCGCGGCTCAGCCCCGGTCGATCCGGCTGATCGATGAAGTGATGTCGGGCGACCGTGTCGTGGCGATGGTGATGCAGAAGGACCCCGAGCTCGAAGGAGCCGGACCGGACGACTGCTACCTGGTTGGCACGATTACCACCATCCACACGATGATGCGCGTTCCCGACGGCAGCGTTCGCCTGGCGGTGCAGGGCACCGAGCGGATGAAGATTCTTGAATGGGTTTCGGAAGAGCCGTTCCTGATGGCCCGCGTCGAGGTCTGGCCCGAGAAGGTCGAGAGTTCCGTCGAAGTGGAGGCGCTTTCGCGCAACACGCTCGATCTCTTCCAGCGTATGGTCTCGCTGGTCTCGCACCTTCCAGATGAGCTGGTGACGGCGGCGCTCAATGTTGAGGATCCACGTCACCTTGTTTACCTGGTGGCGACGAATCTCCGTATGGAGCCGGAAGAGAAGCAGGCGCTGCTTGAGCTTGACACCATCAAGGCAAAGCTTGAGCGGCTGAATGCATTCATCTCGAAAGAGCTTGACGTGCTGGAGCTTGGAAAGAAGCTGCAGAGCGAAGTTCAGGAAGAGATGAGCAAGAGCCAGCGTGAGTACTACTTACGCGAGCAGCTCAAAGCAATTCAGCGAGAGCTGGGCGAAACGAACGAAACCGAAGCCGAAGTCAACGAGCTGCGGACGAAGATCGAAGACGCGAACATGCCGGAAGAGGCCGCCAAGGAAGCGCGGCGCGAACTCGACCGGTTGGCCAAGCTGCCGCCCGCCGCCGCCGAATATGGCGTGATCAAGACCTACCTCGATTGGTTGACCTCGATGCCCTGGAACAAGAGCACCGAGGGCGAGATCAACATCCAGCACACGCGCGAAGTGCTCGACGCCGATCACTATGGTCTGGAAAAGATCAAGGAGCGGATTCTCGAGTACCTGGCGGTGCGGAAGCTGAAGCGGATGCAGGCGGAAGCGAACGGCGAGCCGGCGGTTGACCGGGAACCGATTCTGCTCCTCGTTGGCCCTCCAGGTGTGGGTAAAACCTCGCTGGCGCAGTCGATCGCCCATTCACTCGGTCGAGAGCTGACGCGGATGTCGCTTGGCGGCGTGCGAGACGAAGCGGAAATCCGCGGTCACCGGCGCACCTATGTCGGCGCGATGCCGGGACGAATCGTGCAGGCGATTCGACGGACTGGAACCAACGATCCGGTGTTCGTGCTCGATGAAGTGGACAAGCTCGGCAACGACTGGCGGGGCGATCCCAGCTCGGCGTTGCTTGAAGTGCTCGATCCCGAGCAGAACAACAACTTCCGCGATCACTACCTGGATGTCGCGTTCGACCTTTCGAAGGTGATGTTCATCGCCACGGCGAACTTGCTCGATACGATTCCAGCGCCGCTGCGGGACCGGATGGAGATTCTCGAACTGTCGGGGTACACCGACGATGACAAGCTCCACATCGCCGCAGAAATACCTGGTGCCGAAGCAGCTGAAGGCCAACGGTCTGGAGGCGAATGAGTATTCGTTTACCGATGCGGCGCTGATGCAGTTGATCCGCCATTACACGCGAGAGGCAGGTGTCCGAAATCTCGAACGAGAGATTGGCACGTCCGCGCGGAAAGTCGCGACCAGAGTCGCTGAGGAGCGAGATGCTCCGAAGGTGATCGATATCGCGGAGATTCGCGAGTATCTCGGCCGGCCACGCTACTTCTACGAAGAGGCAGTGGCGCGTACCGCCCAGGCAGGAGTTTCGATCGGTGTAGGGGTGTCGGGCTTCGGCGGCGACATCATGTTCATCGAGGCGACACGCATGCCCGGCAAGGGTGCGCTCACAGTGACCGGTCAGCTGGGTGATGTGATGCGCGAGTCGGCGCAAGCCGCGCTCTCACTGGTGCGGTCACGCGCGAAGGAGTTCGGGATCGATCCCGACTTCCTCGAGAAGTCCGATATCCACATCCATGTGCCGGCAGGCGCGATTCCGAAGGATGGTCCATCGGCGGGCGTGGCGATTACGACGGCATTGATTTCGCTCCTGACCGGAATCCCGGTGAAGGACGATGTGGCGATGACGGGCGAGATCACGTTGCGCGGTCAGGTAATGCCGGTCGGCGGCATCAAGGAGAAATCGTTGGCGGCGCGCCGCGCCGGGCTGACCACCTTCATCCTGCCGAAGCGGAACGAGGTTGATCTCGACGATCTGCCGCAAGAGCTGAAGGACGAAATGACCTTCGTGCCGGCTGGAACGATCGATGAGGCGCTGGCGGTCTCCATGCCGGATGAGTTCCACACACGGCGGGGTGAGTTCTCCATCACCCCGGCGGTGAGTGGCTCAACATCGAAGCAGGAGATTGCGGCCGTCCAGGCATAGCAATTACCAGAACCAGATAACAAAAGGGCCGGAACGTCGTCGCTCCGGCCCTTTTGCTGTCGTTGGTTTTCCGTCAGTCGCCGGTCGGGGCGAGACGGCGGGACGAGGATTTCTCAACCAGGCGCGTGAATGGCGCCAGCTGCAGCGTGTCGTGGGCGTGCATCATCTCTGGATGCCACTGGACCGCGAAGAAGCATCCTTTTTCGTTTGCCTCGACCGCCTCGATCATGCCATCGGCGCTGCGGCCGCTCACCACGAATGGCGCGGCGACATCTTTGAGCGCCTGATGGTGAAACGAATTGGTCTGCAGCGATTCCGTGCCATAGACTCCGGCCACGACCGATCCTGGAACAAGCTCGACTGCGTGGATGCCGCTTTGCGGGGGAATCTCGGTAGTGTTCTGGCGATGCTCGATCTCCGTCAGATCGGGGACGTGCTGGATCAACGTGCCGCCGAGGGCGACATTCAGGAGTTGGATGCCACGGCAGATGCCGAGAACGGGAACATCACGCTCGTAGGCGCTCCGGGCGAGGGCGAGCTCGAAGGTGTCGCGGGCCTCGTCGACGCCGTAAGTCTCTGGGTGAACGGTGTCATCGCCGAAAAGGGCGGGATCGACATCGGCGCCGCCACTGAAAATGAGGCCATCTACAAATGAGAGGACATCCTCCTCGGTGCCGGCGATTGGCGGAAGAATGACCGGCGTGCCGCCAGCCGCGACGACGGCGTCGCTATACCAGGCAGAAATATCGAGCCGACGTGAAACGGCTCCATTAAGATCAGTGACCTTCAATCCAGTGGTGATGCCGATGACAGGTTTCATGCAAGGCTCCTGAGAACGATTGTGGCCTCCGGACCAGGCCGGCCGGCGACCCGCAAAGTATAGGAAAGAATGAGCCGGAAATGCGCGTTATGGTCGCGTAAATTCGAGGTTATGACAATCGTGAAAATATCGTTCAAATTTCCTTGACATGACCCCCGAAACGTTGCTATATTCTCCCTCGGCGCTAGAGCGGTCCGGAAAAAACCGATGAAACGGAGTCGTACGGACAGCAAGGCTCACGAGGTTGACAACAGCAACTGAGTGCAGTAAAAATAGCGGGCGCCGCCAACACGGCGCGTGAAAATGGCGGAATCAGCCAGATTCACCAAAGCACCTTGACAAGTGAGCGTGGAACACGGAGCGCCGGGCGTTTCGGGGACCGGACTGCAGCGGGGGATGGGCAACCATCCGGCGGCGGACGGGGACCGGAGCGAGCAGCCTGGGCGCGGTCGTGGTGCGCTGCAAAGGAAGCAGCGACACCGGGTGGGGACGCGAGTCCGATCGGGTGGCGCAACATGAATCACACAAGAACGTCAATGCAACCAATCAGTGGACCGAGCCCGTTGCGAAACGGGGGCTGGTCAACCGGATGACTCACCAACAAAGGAACAACACGCACGGCCCGGAGCTGGTCGCAAGACGAGCCGAGGGTGCGGAACAACTATTTTGGTGGAGAGTTTGATCCTGGCTCAGGATCAACGCTGGCGGCGTGCCTAATGCATGCAAGTCGAACGGAGCCGCCTTCGGGCGGTCACGTGGCGGACGGGTGAGGAACACGTGGGCGATCTGCCCCGGGGCGGGGGATAGCCACCAGAAATGGTGGGTAATACCGCATGAGCTCGGTTGGTTACGGCCAGCCGAGGAAAGGCGCAAGCCACCCTGGGAGGAGCCTGCGGCGGATTAGCTTGTTGGTGGGGTAACGGCTCACCAAGGCTGTGATCCGTAGCTGGTCTGAGAGGACGGCCAGCCACAGGGGAACTGAGACACGGTCCCCACTCCTACGGGAGGCAGCAGCAAGGAATTTTCCGCAATGGGCGAAAGCCTGACGGAGCAACGCCGCGTGGGGGATGACGCTTTTCGGAGTGTAAACCCCTTTTCTCAGGGATGAATCAACTGACAGTACCTGAGGAAGAAGGCCCGGCTAACTACGTGCCAGCAGCCGCGGTAATACGTAGGGGTCGAGCGTTGTCCGGAGTTACTGGGCGTAAAGCGCGCGCAGGCGGCGCGATAAGACCGGCGTGAAAGCCCCCGGCTCAACCGGGGAGGGTCGTTGGTGACTGTCGCGCTTGAAGGCAGCAGGGGTGAGTGGAATTCCCGGTGTAGTGGTGAAATGCGTAGAGATCGGGAGGAACACCCGTGGCGAAGGCGGCTCACTGGGCTGACCTTGACGCTGAGGCGCGAAGGCGTGGGGAGCGAACGGGATTAGATACCCCGGTAGTCCACGCAGTAAACGATGCAGACTAGGCGTGGGGGGACTTGACCCCCTCCGTGCCGGAGCTAACGCGGTAAGTCTGCCGCCTGGGGAGTACGGCCGCAAGGCTAAAACTCAAAGGAATTGACGGGGGCCCGCACAAGCGGCGGAGCGTGCGGTTTAATTCGACGCAACGCGCAGAACCTTACCAGGGCTTGACATGCACCTGCAGAGCGCCGAAAGGCGATGTCCTTCGAGGGTGGTGCACAGGTGCTGCATGGCTGTCGTCAGCTCGTGTCGTGAGATGTTGGGTTAAGTCCCGCAACGAGCGCAACCCTCGCGGCCAGTTACGTGGATGTCTGGCCGGACTGCCGGTAGCAAGCCGGAGGAAGGCGGGGATGACGTCAAGTCAGCATGGCCCTTACGTCCTGGGCTACACGCACGCTACAATGGCGAGGACAATGGGTAGCCAAACCGCAAGGTGGAGCGAATCCTCACAAAACCTCGCCTCAGTTCAGATTGTGGGCTGCAACTCGCCCGCATGAAGGTGGAGTCGCTAGTAACCGCAGGTCAGCAATACTGCGGTGAATACGTTCCCGGGCCTTGTACACACCGCCCGTCACGTCACGAAAGCTGGCAACACCTGAAGCCGGTGGGCCAACCCGCAAGGGAGGCAGCCGTCGAGGGTGGGGCGAGTGATTGGGACGAAGTCGTAACAAGGTAGCCGTAGCGGAAGCTGCGGCTGGATCACCTCCTTTCTAGGGAGCCATGCGTGTTCGCCGGCGGCTGATCTGCCCAACAGATCGGACCGGGCACCGGCTTAACGCACGCAGGACCCAGGTCAAGCGGTCAAGCAATGAAGCCGGCCCTGCTGGGACCGAGCGTCGAGCGTCTCCGTCGGGGAGTCCCCCGGGTGTTGAGAGCTGGCAGGCGCGCAGCAGGACGGGGGAGCGCGACCGAGTGAGTACCGAACACTGAGCATTGAAACGAATGGGTGAGCGCGATGCGCGCAGCTGCTTCCTTTTCAGCGCAGCATGACGGCGACGCGCGGCTGGCGCAAGCGAGCCGGGTGGCCGGTCCGTGACGACGAGCGCACGCGTTTGGGCGCGTAGCTCAGCTGGTTAGAGCGCGGCCCTGATAAGGCCGAGGTCCCTGGTTCGAGTCCAGGCGCGCCCACCGGATGCGCGGCAGAGATGCCGCGTGACGGGTCGGTGCGTCCAGGACAGAAAAGCGCAGGGGGCCGTAGCTTAGCTGGGAGAGCGCCGCCTTTGCACGGCGGAGGTCCGGGGTTCGAGTCCCCGCGGCTCCACCGGCGCGCAAGAGCCGCCCGTTGTGTTTTCCACGATTCTCACCGCACTTTGACAACTCATCACGGCGACCTGAACCCAGGTTGCCCGGACCACCGATGCGCGCTGGCGTCACGCTGGAGCGGTGGGTCCGAAGAGACGCAGGTTGCACACATGCGTGCGATGCACGCACCAATGCCGAGAAGCGAAAGAATGAAGGTGGACGTAAGCGCCGTGACCTGGCGTGGGCACGAACGACCCCGGGTGACCGGGGGGCATGGCCCGCGTGGGGGACGGAGGCGCGTTCGGCGGAGCGACGAAAAGCTCTGCGAGTATGGGCGGACGGTGGATGCCTTGGCGCCTGCAGCCGAGGAAGGACGCGGCCACGCGGCGAAATGCGCGGGGGAGGGGCTGGCACCCGGTGATCCCGCGATCTCCGAATGGGGCAACCCGGCGGCCGTAATGGGCCGTCACCCTGCCTGGCAGGGAGGGCACCGGGGGAACTGAAACATCTCAGTACCCCGAGGAAAAGAGAGGATTCCCGGAGTAGCGGCGAGCGAAACGGGAGGAGCCCAAACCCATGGGGCGTACGAGCCAGTCGGCGCTGTCTCATGGGGGTAGAACGTGATCGCGGGAGAGAGCGACTGACCTCTCGCTCGGATCCACAACGTCAGCGGAACGGTCCTGGAACGGCCGGCCGGAGCGGGTGAGAGCCCCGTAGGCGACGACGAGGTGGATTGAGTGCGCGATGAACGTGAGTACCGCCGGACACGAGACATCTGGTGGGAAGCAGGGCCGACCACGGCCCAAGGCTAAATACTGCAGGCGACCGATAGTGAACCAGTACCGTGAGGGAACGGTGAAAAGCACCCCGTCAAGGGGAGTGAAAGAGATCCTGAAACCGTCCGCTTCCGGCCGGTCGGAGCCTCCTTGAGGGGTGACGGCGTGCCTTTTGTAGAATGAGCCGACGAGTGATTCTGTGTGGCGAGGTTAAGCCAGCGACAGGTGGAGCCGGAGCGAACGCGAGTCCGAAAGGGCGATAAGTCGCATAGAGTCGACCCGAAACCGGGTGAGCTATCCATGGGCAGGGTGAAGCGCGCGGAACACGCGCGTGGAGGCCCGAACCCAGATCGATTGCAAACGATCGGGATGACCTGTGGATAGGGGTGAAATGCCAAGCGAACTCGGAGATAGCTGGTTCTCCCCGAAATGTATTTAGGTACAGCCTCAAGATGAGATGGCCCATGGAGGTAGCGCACTGGATCGGCGATGGGGCTTCCCGCTTACTGACCCGACTCAAACGACGAATGCTGTGGGGCAATCTTGGGAGTGAGACTACGGGTGCTAAGATTCGTGGTCGAGAGGGAAACAACCCAGATCGCCAGCTAAGGTCCCTAAGTTTCGGCTAAGTGGGCAAGGTAGTTGCGACGCGTCAACAACCAGGAGGTTGGCTTAGAAGCAGCCACCCTTGAAAGAGTGCGTAATAGCTCACTGGTCGAAGGTGTCGTGGCGCCGACAATCCACCGGGGCTTAAGCCGAACACCGAAGCTGCGGATGTGCGTTTTGACGCACGTGGTAGGGGAGCGTCCCATGCTGCAGTGAAGGAGGCGCGTAAGCAAATCTGGAGCGCATGGGAGTGCGAATGTCGGCATGAGTAGCGCGATGGGGGTGCGAATCCCCCACACCGAATGCCCCAGGGTTCCGCAGCCATGCTGATCAGCTGCGGGTGAGTCGGGCCTAAGCCGAGGCCGCGAGGCGTAGGTGATGGACAACAGGTTCAAATTCCTGTACCGCTCGGGACCGTTTGAGCAATGGGGGGACGCAGGAGGGTAGGTCCGGGGCCGCGAGGCCTCCAAGCCGGTAGGGAGTCCCGATAGGCAAATCCGTTGGGACGTTGACCGAGGGGTGATGGGAAGTGGCGGGTTTCGGCCCAAAACGCACGGATTGATCCCAGGCTGCCAAGAAAAGCCTCTAGCGAGGGCACGAGCGCCCGTACCGCAAACCGACACAGGTGGGCTGGTAGAGTATACCAAGGTGGACGAGAGAACCTCCGTCAAGGAACTCGGCAAAATGGCCCCGTAACTTCGGGAGAAGGGGCACCCCGTGTAGGGTGAAGCGGCTAGCCCGTGGAGCTTGAGGGGGTCGCAGAGAGCAGGCCCAGGCGACTGTTTACCAAAAACACAGGTCCCTGCGAACGCGGTGGTGCGGACGTATAGGGGCTGAAACCTGCCCAGTGCCGGAAGGTTAAAGGGAGCGGTGCAAGCTGCGAACTGAAGCCCCGGTAAACGGCGGCCGTAACTATAACGGTCCTAAGGTAGCGAAATTCCTTGTCGGGTAAGTTCCGACCCGCACGAAAGGTACAACGATCTGGGCGCTGTCTCGACGGGGGACTCGGCGAAATTGTAGGGACGGTGAAGATACCGTCGACCCGCGGCAGGACAAAAAGACCCCGTGGAGCTTTACTCCAACTTGTCGTTGGGCGAAGGCGCGCGTTGTGTAGGATAGGTGGGAGCCGGGGAAGCTGAGGCGCTAGCCTTGGTGGAGGCGCCGTTGAAATACCACTCTGCGCGTGCCGTCGTTCTCACCTGAGCTCGTAATCCGGGCCAGGGACCGCGACTGGTGGGGAGTTTGACTGGGGCGGTCGCCTCCTAAAGAGTAACGGAGGCGCCCAATGGTTCCCTCAGGCCGGATGGCAATCGGCCGGAGCGCGTAAGGGCAGCAAGGGAGCTTGACTGTGAGGCCGACCAGCCGAACAGGGACGAAAGTCGGGCCTAGTGATCCCACGGTACCGGGTGGAAGGGCCGTGGCTTAACGGATAAAAGCTACCCCGGGGATAACAGGCTGATCCTGCCCAAGAGTCCATATCGACGGCAGGGTTTGGCACCTCGATGTCGGCTCGTCGCATCCTGGGGCTGGAGAAGGTCCCAAGGGTTGGGCTGTTCGCCCATTAAAGCGGTACGCGAGCTGGGTTCAGAACGTCGTGAGACAGTTCGGTCTCTATCCGCCGTGGGCGTTGGATACGTGAGGGACGCTGACCCTAGTACGAGAGGACCGGGTTGGACGCACCGCTGGTGGGTCAGTTGTCTGGCAACGGGCATCGCTGAGTAGCCATGTGCGGACGGGCGAACCGCTGAAAGCATCTAAGCGGGAATCTTTTCCCAAGACGACGTATCCCACTGCGAGAGCAGGTAAGATCCCCGGAAGACGACCGGGTTGATAGGCGCGAGGTGGACGGCGGGTAACCGACCGGAGCTGACGCGTCCTAATGATCGAGGGCAGACTTTTCACACGAGCCGCTGAACGGGCTCCGTTCCCCAGGCGGGGTGACCACCAGAGGGTCCCGCCGGGAACCACGACGCACGACGACCACCAGCGCGGCTGGGCAGGACGACGGGTGCGCACGCATGACGCAACCAACCAAGATACGTGCGGAACGCGACGCGTTCCGTGCGGTGAGCACGAACTTCAACGGGCAGACGTTGGGGGTCGGGGGGTGCCCGTGGCCGAGAGCGCGGTGGCCCCACCCGGTCCCATCCCGAACCCGGTCGTGACCCGCCGCAGCGCCGGAGAGTACTGCAGGGGCGACCCTGTGGGAGGCGAGGCCGCTGCGGGCACCCCCCGACCCCAATCGTCGAGTCCGTTTCTTCTATCGTGCTCGAACCCAGGCGCCGAAAGGCGGCCTGGGTTTTCTGTTATTTCTCCAGTTTCCATTTTCTCAGGTATCTATTTGAAGCATGGCGCTTTGACGGCCAGGGATCGCGGCACGTAGAGTCTTGTCAGCGTGCTCATCAGGAGCGCGCCGGACAAAGACAGGAATGACGGCTCATGGCACCAATCCAGACTAATATGCGAAATGGGCGCCAGAGCGCAAATCGCAAAATCCTCGCGGTCACCATGCTCGCAGGCGTCGCCGTCGGCGCTGCTGCCGGGAAGCTCCGCAAACCTGCAACAGTTGACGGCGCCACGGTCGCGCCACCGCAGCCGATGATCGATTGGAAGCGTGTGCGGTCGATCGCGATCAGCATGAACCGGGGGCTTGCGCTCACGGCTGCCGAGCGGTCGCGGGCGACGGAGGGCTATCGCCAGCTTGTCGAGCAGTGCCTGCCGATCGTGACCGAATATACCGGCATCGAGCTTCCCGACGCGCCTGAGCGCACCTTTGCGGTCGATCGCGTTGATTGGATTGAAGCGAATATCGACGGCTTCAAGCGGATGTTCGAGCCATTTGAAGGACTCAACCCCGCAGCGGACGGTGCGCCTTCCGCTGCAGGGGTTGTGCTTTCAACCGCGAATCGTGCGGTGCTGAGCACGGAAGTCGGTGTTTTGCTTGGATATATGGCGCGAAAGGTGCTGGGTCAGTATGATCTGGCGCTGCTCGGTCGGGAGCCAGTCGATTCCGGCAAGCTCTACTACGTTGAACCAAATATCCGGGCGGTCGAGCAAGCAATGCAACTGCCCAAGGCCGACTTCCGGATGTGGCTGGCCTTGCATGAAGTGACCCATGCGTTCGAGTTTGAGGGCGTGCCCTGGTTGAAGCCCTATTTTAATGGGTTGATCGAAAGCTATTTCGCCTATCTCCGACAGGATGCCGAACAGCTTCGCCAGGGCTTTTCGGCGATGCGGACGATGGTCAACCGCGCCCGCGAGCAGCGCAGTTCCGAGTTGTCGTGGATCGAAGCCGTGATGACTCCCGAGCAGCGGACGATTTTCAATCAGATGCAGGCGGCGATGTGCATGGTGGAGGGATACTCCAACCACGTGATGAACGCGGTCGGGAAAGACCTGCTGCCGAAGTTCGACCGGATTTCGAAGACGTTTGAACGTCGCCAGCAAGAGCGCTCGCCAATCGACAAGCTCTTTGTGCGGTTGACCGGTCTAGACTTGAAGTACGAGCAATACCGGCTCGGCGAGCAGTTCATCAACAAGATCGCCGATGAGCACGGGCACGATGTCGCCCGGCGCATCTGGGATAACGCCGCCAGTTTGCCGACCATGGAAGAAATCCGCAATCCGCAGCTCTGGTTGGACCGCGTTGTTGATGCCGCCGCGCCGAACGGGCGAATCGTCGGAGCAATCTGACAGCAACTGAACATGAAGCGATGCGCGAGCCGGAGGCATGCCTCCGGCTCGTGTTTGGTTAATGCTTGAAGTGGCGGGTTCCAGTAAAGAGCATTGCGACTCCGGCGGATTCAGCTGCGGCGATGACTTCACTGTCGCGAATGGAACCGCCCGGTTGCACGATCGCGGTGACTCCGGCGGCAATAGCCGCTTCAACCCCATCCGGAAAGGGGAAGAAGGCGTCGCCAGCAAGGACGCTGCCTCTGGCTTGATCGCCAGCACGCTTGACGGCGATATGGACGCTCTCAACACGGTTTGGCTGGCCGCTCCCGACACCGGTGATCGCCGTCTCTTTCGCCAGCACAATGGCGTTTGATTTGACGTGGCGAGCGGCCTCCCAGGCGAAGACGAGATCCCGGAACTCGGCCTCGGATGGCTTGCGGCTGGTCACGACTTCCCACGCTGAGGGATCGTCGAGCTGATCGTCAGCGTCCTGAAGCAGGAGACCCCCACGGATCGGACGAATATCGAGCCGACGTGCTGGTCGCGCACCGTGACTCTCCGCGTCCATTTCAAGCAACCGCAACTGTTTCTTCTTGCCGAGCACGTCGATCGCTTCCGGCGAGAAGCCAGGAGCGATGACCACCTCAAAAAAGATCTTGCTGATTCGCCGCGCGGTTTCGGCATCGACTTCCTGACTGAGCGCAACGATGCCGCCAAATGCGGAGACCGGATCACCGGCGAGCGCGGCCTCGAAGGCATCGGCGAGCGTCTCTCGCGACGCCAGGCCGCAGGGAATCGTGTGCTTGACGATCGATACAGCCGAGCCCGTGAGACGTTGAATCGCTCCCCAGGCGGCGTCCGCATCGAGCAAGTTGTTATAGGAGAGCGCCTTACCTGCGAGTTGCTTTGCATCAAGCACGCCGATGTCGGCGTTCACGCTGAGCCGGGTGTAGGAGGCCCCCCGTTGCTGCGGGTTTTCTCCATAGCGAAGCTCTTCGAGCTTGCGGCCCGCCACACTCCATTCATTCGGAAATACGGGCGTCGTGGACTGCTCGTTGCGGAGATACCCCGCGACCAGGCTGTCGTAGGCCGAGACGTGGGCGAAGGCCTTGGCCGCGAAGACGCGGCGTCGATCGAGTTCGATGCCGTCGCCCCGAAGTCCGGAGAGCACGGTCTCGTAATCATTCGGATCGGTGATGACGACGACGCCAGCGAAGTTTTTGGCCGCCGCGCGGACCATCGCCGGGCCGCCGATATCGATTTGCTCGATCGCGTCGACATCAGAGATGCCGGGTTGGGCGATCGTTTCCTCAAATGGATAGAGATTCGACGCGAGGAGATCAATGGCCGTGATGCCATGCGTCTTGAGTTGAGCGAGATGATCGGGAAGATCTCTCCTGGCGAGTAGCCCACCATGGATGGCGGGATGGAGCGTTTTCACCCGGCCATCGAGCATTTCCGGCGATCCAGTCACCTCGGCAACACCGATGACGGGAATGCCTGCCGCCTCAAGTGCGGATAGAGTCCCCCCGGTAGAAATAATTTCCCAGCCCAACTCAGTGAGCGCTCGCGCGAAGTCCACGATTCCGCGCTTGTCATACACGCTCAACAACGCACGCATTCGACGCTCATTCCCTTCCTGAACCGATCTGTGCCTCGCGCAGTTCGAGGCAAATCCAACAGCACGATCATAGCAGGGGTATCGGGATGTTCATCCTGCCGGGATCATGGGAAGATGACGCAGGACACCTTGTGGACACAAATGAAGGGAGTGGGGATGAAGATCACCGGGTTGGAAGTTTATCCGGTTTGGGGCGGGTTTCGAAACTATCTCTTCGTGGTCGTCGATACGGATGAAGGCATCTTCGGCGTCGGTGAATCAGGGCTGACCGGCCGGGAGCTGGCGGTGGCCGGGGTGATCGAGCATCTCAAACCGGCGCTGATCGGCCAGGATCCAGGAAGAATCGAGCATATCTGGCAATACATCTCCCGGGGAGCGTTCTTTCCGGCGGAAGGCGCTGTGTCGGCGGCGCTATCGGCAATCGATATCGCACTCTGGGACATCAAAGGCAAAGCGCTGAACGTGCCGATCTACGAGCTGCTCGGTGGATTGGCACGGGACAAGGTCGTCTGCTATCCGCACAATAACGGGCATAATCTTGAGATCGAGCCGCTAGTCGAATCGTGTCTAGAGACGAAAGAAGCTGGGTGGAAGTTTGTGCGCTGGGGTTTCCCGCAGCGCGGGAATCTGCTCGAACCGGGGGAAGGCGTGCGCGCGTCCATCGCCCAGTTCGCAGCGGTTCGTGAAGCGGTTGGCGATGAGATCGAGCTCTGCTTCGATGTCCATACGCGCCTCGATATGCCCGACGCGCTGACCCTTTGTCGCGAGGTCGAGCAGTTCCACCCCTTCTTCATGGAGGATCCGCTCCGGTCGGAAGCGCCCGAAGCATTCGAGCATTTTCGCCCGCGCACTTCAGTGCCGATTGCGGCGGGCGAGCAATTCACGTCGAAATGGCAATTCCGCCAATTGATCGAGCGAGACTGGATCGATTATTGCCGGGTCGATCTTTGCCTGGCCGGCGGCATTTCGGAAGCGAAGAAGATCGCCGGATGGTGCGAGGCGCATTACATCAAGATGGCGGTCCACAATCCGCTCGGGCCGGTTTCGAGCGCCGCCTGCCTGCAGTTCAATCTCTCCGTGCCGAACTTCGCCGTCCAGGAGCAACCGCGCAAGCCAATCGATATCCTGCCTGAGGTAGTGCCGGTCCAACCGGAATGGAAGGATGGATATCTGTTGCCGCCGACAACGCCCGGACTGGGTATCGAGTTCGATCGCGAAGCGGCCAAGAAATTCCCGTTTCAGATGACCGAGCTGCCGCAGCTCCGCCGCCTCGATGGCTCGTTTACGAACTGGTAGCTCATTGAATCCTTGACATCGAGCCGCTCGGAACCCTAAAGATGCAGCAACATTCCCAGCAGGATCGTCACTGATCTCACGTTGAAAGGATGACGCATGGCCGAGGTAAAGCGCGCGCGGGGCGTGATCGCGCGAGAGCCTGGTGAGCCAGGAGTGGTCGAAGAGTTCACGATCGATCCGCCGGGACCCGGCGAGGTGCTGGTGCGCATTCTCGCCAGCGGTGTCTGCCATACCGATCTTTCTGCGAAGAATGGGGTGTTCGGTACATCAGGGTTTCCCTTTTTGCTCGGGCATGAGGGAAGCGGCATCATCGAAACCGTCGGCGAGGGCGTCTCGAATGTGAAAGAGGGCGACTACGTCATCATGGCGTGGCGCGCTCCCTGCGGCTCGTGCCGGTTTTGCGCGGTCGGAAAACCCCATCTCTGCTCGGCATCGCTCAATGCGCAGCCACGCATGAAAACGCTGGACGGCAAGGTGCTGACGCCGATTCTCGGCATTGGCACCTTCTGCACGCATACCGTCGTCCACTCGAAGCAATGCATTCCCATCTCGGAAGGATTGCCGCCCGAGCAGATGAGCCTGATCGGGTGCGGAGTGATGACCGGCGTCGGCGCGGCGCTCTATTCGGCCAACGTGCAACCGGGCCAGTCGGTCGCGGTCATCGGCTGCGGCGGCGTCGGCGATTCCGTCATCATGGGGGCGAAACTCGCCGGCGCGACGACGATCATCGCGGTCGATCTTGATTCCCGCAAACTCGAATGGGCGAAGGGATTCGGCGCAACCCACACCGTCAATCCAAACGATGGCGATGCCGTCGCGATGATCAAAGAGATAACCGGCGGACATGGCGTCAACGCGTCGTTCGAGGCCGTCGGTAAGCCGCAGACGATCGAAACCGCGCTCTGGTGCCGCGATCTTGCCGGGGTCTGCGTGATCATCGGGGTGGCAGGGCAGGATGCGCGGCTCGATCTGCCGGTGGCGAAATTCTTCGACATCGGCGGCAGTCTTCGTGTTTCCTGGTACGGCGACTGCCTGCCGTCTCGCGACTTCCCGCTGCTCGCCGCCTGGTACGAGCAGGGGCAGCTCGATCTCGATGGCATCGTGACGAAAGTCATCTCGCTGGACGAGACAGAGGAAGCCTTCCATGCGATGGAGCGCGGCGATACGCTGAGGAGCGTGATCAAGCTTTAAGCCGCGAGCAGTAAGCCGTAGGCACATGCAGTGAACCCCGCCGTTCGGCGGGGTTCACTGTGCTAGTCAACTTTGCCGAGCCAGAGGACTTCGCCGTCGTTGCCGGCGATCGGGATCAGTGAACCGAGTGCGAAGGCCAGGTTGATGAATGCGGTGGCTTTGCCGATGCGGCCACCGGTTTTCCTGGAGATGCCTCGCGCGAAGAGCCCCACGGCCAGATTCCCCATCGGTCCGCCGGCGGCGCGAATGCGGTGGACATCCATTGGCACGGATGCGCCGCGATGTTCGTAGAGTTGAGCCGGGCGGGGGAATTTAAGGACGATCGCGTCCATTTCGGCATCGATTGCCTGGCCGCTGCTGATGTGGCCGATTTGGTGCACCGCCGCTGCGCCCGCCAGCATGGCGCCATATCCGAGACCGACGACGGCTTTGCCCAGGATGCCACGCCCTGGGCCGATCACTTCCGCGACGACGATTCCCACACCAGCAATCGCTGCCGGCAGAAGTTTCCAATCGGCAGCTCCATAGACCGGAACACCGAGCAGATTCGTCAGATGAACCACTGGTTGCATGATATCGGTGACGCCATACGTCGTTCTCAGTTCCACCGCATCCAATTCCATCAATGAACTCCCATTAACTATGAAGGACCGAGCGCCAGTGGCTCGGCCGGTTCCGTCACGAATGCTTTAAGCAGTTCCAATGCCGCGATGACATCGCGCTCGTCGCCCATCTCGAAAGGCGCATGGGTGTATCGGGTCGAAATACCGAGCAGTGCCGCCGGAATCCCGGCCCGAATTAACGCCGCGCCATCGCTGCCGAAGCCGGGATAGATCGTTTTCTGCAATGGAAGCTCCCTGGCTTCGGCAACATCGATGATGCGATTGATGACCCGGCGGTCATAGTGCGCCCAAGAATCCTTGTAAACGACAACCGGGCCTTTACCCAACTCGACCGGCATTTCGCGCGGATCGACTCCCGGATAGTCGCCGATGGGGCCGTTATCGATGGCGATCGCCAGATCGAAGTCGCCTCGTTTCGCCAGCGAGGTCGCTCCAATCAGCCCGATTTCCTCCTGGACAGTCGCGGCAATCGTGAGATCGTAGGTGAGCGTATCGCGATCAACCTCCATCAGGAGATGGGTCATGAGCGCCAGGGCGACGCGATCGTCGATCGCTTTGCCGGTGAAGCGGTTGCCAAGTTGCTGGATCGGTGGATTCCAGATGACGCCGGCGCCGACATGGACGCCGAGCGCCTCGGCCTCCGCTTTGCTCGAGACGCCGAGATCGACGAAAAGATCGTTCTCATCGAGCGCTGTTTTGTCCGCCCCACGCGTCACGACAATATGGCCGGTGACCGATGCAAAGAGTCCTGGAACCCGGGCGGTTCGCCCGATGATGAGAGCAGGCTGCCCGACCGGGAATCGGAAATGCGGTTTGCGCGAACCGGCCTGACCATCAGCGAGCCAGACGAAACCGCGCTCATCGATCGTTTTTACAACGAAGCTGATCTCGTCGGCGTGACCCTGCAGCAGGAGACGTGGTCCATCGCCTGAGATATGCGCGAGCACGTTGCCGATTGGCTGGGTGAGTAACGGTCGCGCCAAGCTGGCTCCAGCGGTCGCGGCACCAGGCAAGCACCGGCTCCTCCTGGCCCGTGGGCGCCGGGAGCGTCATCAACTCAAACAGCGTTTCTATCACTGGATGTCTGGGCATTGATCCTCCGTCGATTTTGGCTTGCGCGCGTGCGACGCTATCATTAGCCTTCACACTATGACGAAAATGACCGCACCCGGTCGTAGAAACAGCATCATTATCGCGATTGCCACGCTCTGCGTCGCGATCTGTGTTTGCCTTTCTACCTGGGTGTTTGAAGGCGGCACCTTTGCTCATGCTCTGACCGATTTCGTGGGCACGGTCGGAACCGCCGTGTTGATTTCGCTGGCCGTCTTGTGGCTGATTCGCAAGCGTCTGGAGAAGCGCGATCATCGACCATCGAATGACGTGATGGGATTCGTCTACGCCACAATCGGCGTCATCTATGGCGTCATCCTCGGATTCGTCGTCATAACCGTCTGGCAGGAGTTCGAGGACGCCACCGCGCGAACCGACCAGGAAGCGCTGACGGTCGCGAATCTGATTCGACTCACTCCCGGACTTCCAGAAAGCAGCCGCGCTGAAGCGCAACAAACCCTGGTGGAATACCTCGACGTCGTCGTCACCAACGAATGGCCGCAAATGGAAGCCGATCAACCGCTCGGCGACGAAGGAATTCAGAAGATCAACACGCTCTGGGATATTTATGCCCAGGCGCAGGCGGAACATGCCGATAGCGCCTATTTCAGCGAGGGACTCAGTCAACTCACGAAACTGGGCACGCTCCGGCGCGAGCGAGCATTGACGGCGAACGAGAGCCTGCCCGCAATTCTCTGGATTGTGCTGGTGGCAGGGGGAGCGTTGACAGTCGTGTTCGCCGGTGGCTTCTCGGTCGAGAGCTGGGGGCTCCACGCCTGGATGGTGGCGGCGCTGGCAGGCTTGATTGCTATCTTGTTGCTGCTCGTCGTAGAGCTGAACCAACCATTTCGCGGAGACATCCGGGTTGACGATAATTCATTCCGGTTCGTGATGGATCAATTCTCCGGCAGCGACAATAGCGCCACCGGAGGCTACATCATCGAATCGAAATAGGGCGCTACGATCAGCCGGTCGCCAGCGTTATGCCGGCGAGCTCGAATGCTTCCGCAATCAGCTCAAGCGACCGCAGCCGGTTGCTGTGTCCCCACATCCGGGTCATCACCATCACCTCATCGGCCTGGGTCTTCTCGACCAGATCGAGGATCCGCTCCCGGACCTGGGTTGGCGTGCCGGCAATCATGCGGTCCTTCATCGGCTGGATGTGGCGGCGTTCGGCATCGGTGAAGGGATAGGCCATCGCTTCTTCGGGGCTCGGAATCGGGCCGAATCTGCCGGTGATCAACCGGAGCGAGCTCAGATCGCTGGAATAGGCGTGGTAAGCGACTTCCTCTTCGGTTTCGGCGCAAATCGTCGCCACCGTCAGCATCGAATATGGCTTTGCGAGTTCGGCTGATGGCGTGAACGCTTCCCGGTAGTAGTTCAGCGCCGGCACGGCCATATCCATATTGATGTGGGACGCGAAGGAGAAGCGCAACCCGAGCGCCGCCGCGAGCCGGGCGCCAAAATCGCTGGAGCCAAGCATCCAGATGGGCGGCAGCTCGACATCGGCAGGTTCGGCTTTGATCTTACCGAAAGCATGCCCGCTCTGGAACTCGACGCTGTTGTATCCGCGCAGCTCGGCGAGCTGATCCGGGAAAGTCATCGGCGCGGAGAGCGTCATGCGAACGACGGAGGGCGAGTGCGGTCAAAGTATCGGTGCCGGGCGCCCGGCCGATGCCGAGATCGATCCGGCCGGGCGCGAGCGCTTCGAGCACACGAAATGTTTCCGCGACTTTGAGCGGTGAATGGTTTGGAAGCATGATGCCGCCCGATCCAACGTGAATCGTCGACGTTTCCCGCGCGAGGATGCCGATCATCAACTCGGGCGCAGGACTCGCGATGGCGGCGGTGTTGTGGTGCTCCGCCAGCCAGATGCGGCTGTAGCCAAGCCGCTCGGCGACCTGCCCCGTTTCGATCGTATTGTGAAGCGCCTGCGGACCGCTTGATCCCGAATCGACCAGCGTGAGATCAAGCACAGAAAGTGGTAGTGACGGCATTGATGGATTCCCTTGCAATCTGTTATGCGAATTCAGGCGCATTGCCTGCCATATGCGCTGAGCCTATGGGCGATTGCGCGGGACGTCAATTCGTTGCCGTAGCAAAGATTCCCAGTGCATTTCCCGAAGCGATCGGTATTCCTCCCTCTGGCTCCCGGGAACGAGCGTTCGTCAGGATGTCGTTGGATCCAGGGGCTGGATCGATGTTGTCAAAGAACGAGGACGGCCATGAACAGACGAACCCTGATCACCGGATCGGCAGCCGCCGTGACGGTCGGCACCTTACGACCCGGCTCGCTTTTCGCGCAGAGCACGCCTGCGGCGACAGATGCATATCCGGAATTACTGATCGTCGTGAACGATGATGGCTTTCTCGTGCCCCAACCGCTGACGGCGGGCCGGTACCGGGTCACCGTTCGGAACGAAAGCGCACAGGATGCGCACACCGCCTTTGGGCGTCTGCCTGACGGCGCGAAGTTCGAAGACTTCGACGCCATGGGCGAAGACACGATGAAACCCGTGAACGGCCACGCCTTCGTCGATATCGAGTTCGTTGGCCAGCCCGACTGGCCCGCTGCGGAAGGCGGAACGGTGACCGGGATTGTCGATTTGCCGGCCGGCACCTACGTCATGTTCGATCCAATCGGCCCTCGCGCGACGCTGAAAGTCATGGTCGAAGGCGAGGCATCGACTGAGCCTGACCCAGCGTCCGACCTGACGGTCAAACTGGCTGAGATGTCGATCACATTCCCCTCCCTCAAGCTCGCGGCCGGAAAGCAAACCTGGAAAGTCGTGAACGAGGGCGCACTGCTCCACGAACTTGCAGTCATGCCGGTTTCAGACTCGCTGACTGAAGATGATCTGATGGAACTCTTCATGATGCCGGAAGATGCCACCCCGGTTCCCGGGCAGCCAACCCTCGACTATGTTCCGAATGCCGCGATCGGCATTTTGCGCCCGCAGGGCACGAGTTGGGTCGAGGTCGATCTCGAACCGGGTCGCTACCTTGCCATCTGCATGATTCCGATACCGGGGCCAATGCCGCACGGGATGGAGGGGATGCTTGCCTTCCTCGAACTCTCGTAACCGACTCCCGGCACGCGCCATGGCGCGTGCCGGGGAAACTGGTCATAATCGTGGAAATCCGCCATCCGGCAAACCCGGAGCCAGCCCATGCGCATCCAATCGCTGCCGTTGAAAATGTCATCCGGCCGGCTGCAGACCTGGCTGAACTCTTGGTGGGCCGTTGCCTTTTGGGGCGCCTGTGTCGGCCTCGCTATTGCGTCGAGCATCGTCATTTCTCCCAGGCAGTTCGATGAGGCCGTCCATCTTACGGATCCCTCCCTAAGCGACCCGGAGGCAATGCGGCGCTCTCTGGCGGGGTTGAGACTGACGCCGGCCATCATTGCCTGGGCGCAACTAGCGGCTGTCGCGCTCAATTTTCTCGTCACGGTAACCGTCGCCATTCTCCTGCTGCATCGTCGGCCACGCTCCGGTTACGTGTATCTGATCGCGCTGAGCTTCGGGGTGTCGGGCGCGTCGGTTTATCCCCCATCCATTCACCACCTGCTGCCCGATCAATCCGGTTGGGCGCTCGTTATCCGGCTGCTCACGGTCTTTTCGGTGGGGTTCTTTTTCGTCTTTGCGTTTTTCTTTCCTGATGGGCGAATCGTGCCGCGCTGGGCGATTGTGCCGATTCTCTATAGCACGATCGGCATGATTCAGGTTGGCTTCGTTCGCGACCTTCCTGACTCGACCTGGTGGAACGTGGTGAACGCCGCGCTTTCGTTGCTCTTCGTCGGATCGATCGTTTATTCAACGATCTATCGCTACCGGCGCGTGTCGAATCACGAACAGCAGCGACAAACAAAATGGGTCGTGTTTGGCATCTTGATCGCGCTCCCGGGGTTCTTTCTCGGCGATGCAATGATGCGCAATATCGGCCCGGGGTTGGTCGGCGTGCTTTGCTTGATTGGGTTTCTCACGATCGTGCCGATCGCCACAAACGTGCTTCCGGTGACGATCGGTATCGCCATGCTGCGCAGCCGGCTCTTCGATATCGATCTGATTCTCAATCGCACTTTCGTCTGGTTGACGATGACGGCGATGGTAGTGCTGACCTACGTGACGTTCGTTGTCGGCATCGGCGGATTGATCGGCGCTGACCGGTCGTGGCTTCTGTCGATCGTCGTCACTGGAATTGTCGCCGTCGCCTTCCAGCCAATCCGGTTCCACGTTCAGGGAATGGCGAATCGATTGCTCTACGGCGAGCGGGATGACCCCTATTCAGTGATGACGCGTCTTGGCCAGAAGATCGAGGATTCGATCAACCGCGATGATCTGCTCGCGGCCATCGTGCGCACGACCACGGAGGCATTACGGCTGCCATATGCGGCATTGCTGGTTCATCGCGAGAACAATCTCGTGCTGGCAGCATCGGCGGGCATTGAAACGACGGGTACCATCGATCTGCCCCTGCACTATCAGGGACTTTCCATCGGACTATTGAGAGTCGCGCCGAGGGGACCAACTGAATCGTTTGGCCCGGCCGACCGACGCCTGCTGGAAGATCTCGCCCGCCAGATCGGCGTGGCGGTGCATACGTTGCAGCTTGCCGAGGATTTGCAGCGATCGCGCGAACGATTGGTGACGGCCCGAGAGGAAGAGCGGCTGCGATTGCGCCGCGATTTGCACGATGGATTGGGAGCGCAACTTGCGGGATTGACCATCCAGGCGAGCGCGGTGCGTGCGCTGATCAAACGGGACCCCGACCAGGCTGAGCTCGAAGTTCAGCTCCTCAGGGATGAACTGCGGAATGCGATCGGCGATATCCGGCGTCTGGTTCATGGATTGCGGCCGCCTTCCCTTGATGAGCTTGGTTTGGCCGGCGCCTTGCGAGAGCGACTGGCGCGCTTCGAGGTGGGTGGGGCTGATTCGGATCAAAGCCTATTGACGGTGTCACTCGTGACTCCGGACGAACCTGGTGCGATGACTGCTGCAATCGAGGTGGCGATCTATCGCATTGCCGAGGAGGCGGTGACGAATGTCGTGAAGCACGCTGCCGCATCGCGAGTGACGGTGTCCCTGCGATCGCAGCCCGATTCCATCGAGATCTCAATTGTCGACAACGGAGCCGGAATGCCGGCGACGATCGAAAGCGGCGTGGGGATGCAATCGATGCGCGAGCGAGTCGCTGAGCTGGGCGGGCGATTTTCAATACAGTCCGGTCCGGATGGGGGCACTGATCTTTCGGCCTGGTTTCCGACTTCCTCAGGTGCCGGAGAAACACATTGACCGATACCACTATTCGTATGCTGATCGTTGAGGATCACCCACTTTTTCGGAAGGGGATGCGCACGCTGCTGTCGAGCGTGCCGGATTTCGAGGTGGTCGGCGAGGCCAGCAATGGCTCGGACGCCGTCGAGCTTGCAGGCTCGCTGTTGCCAGATGTGGTGCTGATGGATATTCAGATGCCGGGGATGAACGGCATCACCGCGACAAGGGAGATCGTCGTGACATCCCCTTCGGTCAGAGTTCTGATGGTCACGCTCTTCGAGGATGACGATTCTGTCTTCTCCGCGTTGCGGGCAGGGGCGTGGGGTTATGTGCTGAAAGAAACGGATGAGGATGAGATGATTCGCTCGATCCGGGCAGTTGCGCATGGCGAGGCGATATTTGGACCGGCGATTGCCACGCGCGTGCTGGCGTTTTTCGCAAGACCGAGGCTTCAGGCTCCGCAGGTCTTTCCAACGCTTACCGAACGAGAACGGGATATCCTCCATCTCATCGCCAGGGGAAAATCAAATCAGGCGATAGCCCATGAATTGAGTTTGAGTCCGAAGACAATTGCCAACAACGTCAGCAACATCTTCAGCAAGTTGCAGGTGGCGGACCGCGCCGAGGCCATTGTCCGGGCGCGCGAAGCGGGAATTGGCATCGATCTCGGGAAGTAAAGTAAGCGTCGACAGCGGGTCTCATCGAGCAGACATATCAACAGATACCCGGCATCCTGAGCAACGGCAAGGATCCCTCGGCGAAGCCGCTACTGGACCCCAGATCGCTCGGTTTTGAACGAGCGCTTCGTGCGGAGATTCTTCGCAGCGGCTCAGAATGACGTGGCCTGGCGGCCACGAACGCAAACGAACCGGTCCGACCGGACCGGTTCGTTTACATCTGCGCGTTTGCTCGAATTAGGCGAACGCCGCCTCGAGTTTGGTCTGCTGTTCGTCGGTGAGGTTCGATGCAATGAGCTCGAACGGAGGAAGCTGGGTTTTCATCTCAGCTGCGACGCGATCGATGACGGCGTTGCTGCTCATCAAGAAGAGGGCAGAGGTGCCGGGAGTCACTTTCTCGCGGGTTGCCTTGATGAAGTCGTCGCTGATGCCGATATCTGCAAACGACGCGGTTAGCGCGCCCATTGCCGCGCCGATGGCGAGACCGAGGAACGGGATGAAAAAGAGGAGCCCAAAAAGCATCCCCCAGAATGCGCCATCAAGCGCGCCGATCGCCTTCAGGTTATTGGCCTGCTCGGTTTTCGGTTTCTTCGCGCCTTCGGGCCAGGTGACGATTGCCGCGTCGTTCACCTGAATGAGCTGCTGCGCCTGAAGCCCCTTCAAGAGTTCCAGGGCCTGACCCGCCCCAAAGGGATTGTCAAACTTAATAACTGTGAGGGTGTTCGCCATGAAATGCACCTCCGATGTTCCTGAGCAGACCGATCGTTCGGTCCCCAGGCGCAACTCTAACAAATCTTGAGATCCTAACGCCGCAAAGCTTCGGCTTCTTTCTCGGTGAGACTGATTCGAATGTGCGCGTGACCGATGCTGACGACCTTGTCGATCGGAATCTCAAGGTCGTGGTGGAAGAGGAAACCAGCTTTGACGACAAATCCGGTGATCGCCTGATCGTCGCCAAACAAGATTTCATCGACCTTGCCGATTTTCTTCTCGTTCGTATCGAGCACGTCGGTGCCTTCGCTGATGGTTGTGTCTTCGGCGCCGACATTGCTGAATGACTCGGTGACGACATTCCCGTAGATCGGAGTCGGCATCAGTCCGAACGAGCCGGTTTGGGCCATGCCGCCGCCGCCGGAGCCGAGCAATACCCACTTGTCGCCGGTCGACATGCTGTAGCCTTCGACGCCGCCGGCGAATGAACCGCCGGGAGTCATTTCAACGTTGCGGAACTGCGCGAATTCACGATCAACGTAAATGATGAGTTGCTCTTCAGCTTCGGCCCGGGTCAGGTTCAGCGTCACGCCCTTTTCCGTGATGTGATCGATGGCCACTGGCTCAACGAGCCGGCCATCGTGGAGTACGCCCTTGTCGATAATGAGATAAACAATGTGCCGGGTATCGCCATCGATCACGATTTGATCGACATCACCTAGGTGCTGGCCATCTTTCGAATGGACGGCGGTGCCAATGTGGATTGCCTGGCCGCTCATGTGCGTTCTCTCCTCATCGAATTGCGATCGGTTGGCCCGGGCACGCACCCCGGCGATTTGTTGTGTTTCCGAATTCGCCGCTTGAATACGACCGATCTTCGTGAATTGCATGATAAAGGTAAGGGGCGGTGAGTGCATCATGCAGCATGGCGAAATTGTGTCGGGCGCCTGTGAATGCGTGATGCATCCCTGTGATCGTGACATCCGAATTGGCTTGTCGTCATCACAATACAGCACGCGAATCTAACTGAGACTGACTATGGAAAAGGGGTGTGCAAAGTCCAGAAAATTGGCAGGGCTTTCATTCGCAGGAAAACTCCCTACAATATCAAGAGAAATGCAATGTAATGAGGGGGATTGCGCTTCGATTGCCTGGGAGCCCGGGCATTGAGCGCCGGGGTCTTGAGTGAGACCGTTCCACGGCGATAGCGGGAACCAGAAAGGACGAGGATCGATGAGTGAAAAAAAGGGAGAGCTGCTGGCTGCGGTCTATCCGAATGAGGAGCATGCGAAGACGACGCTCGACATGCTTGTGGCGATGCACAAAAATGTGACGATTACGCTGATCGATGCGGCGATGGTGACGAAGGATGACGATGGCAAGATCCATGTCGAAGAAACCGCTGAGCTGACGACCCGTAAGGGAGCCAAACGCGGCGCGATCGTCGCAGGCGTGTTCGGTCTGATCTTTCCGCCAAGTCTGATCGCCTCGGTTCTGGTGGGCGGCGGTGTGGGCGCACTTGCCGGCAAATTGCGTGACACCGGCATCAATAGCGATCAGATCAAGGATATCGCCGACAAGATTGAGCCTGGCAAAGCGGCAGTGATCGCGCTCACCGAGGGCGAGTTCGGTCCGCAGGTGCAAATGGCGCTCACTGGTTATGAGGGAACACTGCTGATCCAGGCGGTCAGCGAGGATACGCTCAAACAGATTTACCTGCACGAAAACGAAGTGTAGGTTATGTTCCCGGTATCTCGTTCGTGATGCGTGAAAGGAGCCTCAACATGTTTGGCCGCCGGAACACCGCACTCGTCGTGATGACGTTCGATCGTGAAGATGAAGCCGCCGAAGTATTGGCAGCAGTCGAGAGAACGGCGAATGCAGGTCAGGGACATATCGACGACAGCGCGATCATCACCAAGGATGCTGACGGCACGGTGAAGATCAAGAACCGTGTCGACTCGGGCGTGAAGACCGGAGCAGTGGCAGGCGGCTTCATCGGCCTGCTTCTCGGAGCAGTCTTCTTTCCCATTGGAGGGCTCGTCCTCGGAGCAGCCGGAGGCGCACTGATCGGCAAGTGGGCCGATAAGGGCGTCGATGAGGGATTCGTCGAGAAGGTGAGCACCTCGCTGAAGCCGGGTGGGTCAGCGCTGTTCATTACCGGAACGGCAAGCAATCGCAACGCATTCATCGCGACGCTCAAGCCCTTCAAAGGGGAGTTGTTCGAGACCTCGGTCGACGATGAGCTGTCGGAGCAGATCCGCCTGGCTCTCGCTACCGGTAATTAGTCCGGGAATCGGATATTCTTGCACAAGACGCCGCAAAGATATGCGGCGTCTTGTGTTGGATTTATCCGGCCTTTTTGGGGCATTTTGGCGTCATGACCGAGCAAGAAACTCCAAAGTTGACGCCGAGCCAACGTATCGCCGAAAAACTACCTCATCGACTTCAAAGCACATGGTCGCTATCGGTAGCACTCGTGAACGGAGTGAGTCAGCATCGGGTGTCGATGCTGTCGCGTCAGGCGGCATACAGCCTGCTCTATGCTATTCCTTCCGCAATCGTGCTAGCGGTTTCGCTGGCGAACATCATTGACCAGCGGACCGGCAGTCATCTCTACGACTTGCTGAGCCAGGTGATAGAAGATCGTGCGCCGGAGGAATTCGTCGGGATACTAACCGATTTGCTGGATCATGCGTTGCTTGACACCAGTACGCGCCAAGCGACCATTGTGGCGGTGATTTCGATTTTTATTGCCATCTGGGGCGGAGCCGGTGGCATGGGGGCGCTCATCTTCGCATGCAACGATGTCTATGACGTTGGCGACAAACGATCCTACGTGCTGCGCAAGATATTGACCCTGGTGCTCACGGTGCTTGGAGCGATTATCGCCATCACCACGCTCATTCTTTTTACAGTCGGCGATCGGATAGCAATCTGGCTTACGACTGAAGTCAATCCCGATGCAAAATTAGCGAATGTGCTGTCGTCCGGCCGTATCATCTCGGTTGCACTCGTATTCACTTCACTTTATCTTCTCTACTGGATCGCGCCGGATGTGGAAAAAACATTTCGATGGCTCCTTCCAGGTACAGTGGCTGCTAGCGTTGCCGTCATTTTGGTCTTTGCCCTGATCGACAACTTTTTAAAGTTCATTAATCCCGGAGCAGGCTACGGCGTCGCGGGGGTTGCAGGAGGTATGCTAGTGCTCCTCTGGTTCCTTTACGTGCTGAGTCTAATTGTCGTTGTAGGTGCTGTTATTAACGCGGTCATCAGCGAGCATTTCGACCCCAAATTGATCCAATTTCTGAAGGATCATCCAGAGCGGAGAGTTCGGCCCGCCGCCGAATGGATTCAACACCCTCCCGAGTCATACTAGGCAAACTCGTTCGATAGGATCGGAGGACCCCATGGCAGATGAAACGATCGCAGCGTTGCTCGCCATCTATCCGAATCGAGGCTATGCGGTCGCCGCATCCGATTATTTGGCACGCATGGAACGGGAGCACGAACTCCAGATTCTCGGGATGGCGCTCGTCATTAGCGATGTAAACGGTAAGCTCACCGTCGATGAAATCGGCGCTCCGAGCGCTGGACGAGGCGCAAAGCGCGGACTCGCAGCCGGCGCAGTCGCCGGGCTGATCTTTCCGCCGAGCATCATTGCCACGTCGATTGCCGGCGCGGCGGCAGGAGGGCTCTTCGGCAAGCTTCGCGGACATCGGGACCGGCACGAAGGGCTGCGCGTTCTGGGAGAGCGCCTGCCGCAGGGGCACGCCGGGATCGTCGCGCTCGTCGACGAATCGCAGGTCGATTCGGTCGCGGAACATCTCACCGGATATGAGGATCTTCAACGGGCGATGGTCAACAAGACGACGCTGGAAGTGATCGACGATGCCGCTGATCAGCCGAGCGCCTGACGCGGTCGCCCAATGAGCGATTCTTCTGAGACCGCGCCGCTGGGGGCGACTGAGATCCGGGTGGCAGGCGCCGGGAAACGCGCCGGTTCGGAAATCGGATGGCCAACGAGCTTCGAGATCTTCGTCTTTGGCGTCTCGATACTCTCGGTCGTAAATATCATCCTCTTGCTGTTGCCGATGAGCAACGCGCAGAAAGAAGTCATCAGGATTATCGATGGCGCGCTTTGCTTTGTGTTTCTCCTCGATTTTGCAATTCGATACCGGAATGCACCGAACAAAAGGGCATACGTGCTCCGAGGCGGCGGCTGGCTCGATCTCATCGGGAGCCTGCCATATACATGGCTCCGCCTGGCCAGATGTTTCCGCATGTGGAGAGTCTCGATCGGTCTCAGAAAGATGGGCGGAAAGGGATTCTACCGGCGCATCATTCGCGATCGTGCCTCAAGCGCGCTCTATGGAGCCCTCTTCCTGGCGATTCTGGTCTTTGAGTTCTGTAGTGTCTGGGTGCTGAATGCTGAGTCGAAATCGCCCGAGGCGAATATCAAGTCGGGATCGGATGCGCTTTGGTGGAGCTATGTCACCGTGGCAACCGTCGGATATGGTGACCGCTATCCAGTTACAAATCCCGGGCGCATCGTTGGCGTCGTCCTGATGACGGTTGGAGTAGGGTTGTTCGGAGTTTTCACCGGATTTCTCGCAAACAAGTTTCTTACTCCCGAAAAATTCCGGACAGGAAGATACCCAGCACGCGGTTGCGGCGCTTCAATCCGAGATCAAATCGTTGGAACGGCTGGTTGCGGAGTTGAAGTCGACGTCGACTTCAATGCATTCGACAAACGCGAACGAATCAGAAGAGCGCCCGAGAGTCCTCACCCCTAGCTCTTCCCCCATTGCCGGAGAAGGGGAGTCCGACGCGCATTCGTAGCTACTTCTGTACTATCGAAGGTGCGGATATCGAGGATTTCGTATCCGGTATGACCGCTAAAGCATGAGAACAACACGAGGGGCGCGAATTCGCGCCCCTCGTGTTCCTGTTTTGGGCAGTCAGAAGGTTATTACGGTTGTGGCGTCGCCAATGCGGCGGGCGTCGATGCGCCCATCGCGTGCGCGGCGGCGCACTTGAGCACCATGCCGGACGGCGGCGACGCCTGCCGGGGCGGAGGTGTTGACGACGACGTAGAGGTTGCCCTCCGCATCGAAGGCAATGCCATTCGCCAGGAAGAGATCGGGAACGACCACCGTTGACGTTCCATCCGCATTGCCCTTGAGAACGAGTCCGTTGGCAGGCGGCTGCACCAGGAAGTTCTCCGAGATTTCGCTCGCGTACAGTTCGCCGTCTGGCGAGAACTCCACGTCGACCACCATGGTCAGGTTCGTCAACGCATCGGAGATCGTTCCGTCTGGCGTGACCTGTAGCACCTTCGCGCCGCCAGCTGGGAACGGCGCGCCACTGAGGAGACCGACGTAGATGTTGCCATCCGCGCCCACGGTCACTCCGGTTGGGACCGGGTTGATCGGCCCGCCATTGAAGTCGAGCATCGGGATCACCGCGAGCACCGAGAATTCACCGGTGGTCGGGATCGATCTTGTAGACCGTGTTGCCACCGGCATCCGCAACGTAGAGGGTTCCGTCCGGGGCAGCGGCGATTCCGTAAAGATTGGAGTCGATTGCGCTCGGCTCAGGATTCTGCGAGCGCTCGTAGCCGCCGATGTCGGCGACCGGAGTGACGATGCCGGTAGCAGGGTCAATCGAAACAACAGAGTCTTGATTGATAATCGGATCGACGAACGCCGTCGCCGGGCCAGGACCGCCAATGGCGAGATAGACCAATCCATTGGAAATAGCGATGCCTGCCGGGCCGACGACATCAGTGCCAAAGCTATATGAAGGAAGTCCGGTCGCCAGCACGCTCTGGGTTCCATCAGGCGCGACTTTGGTGACCTGGCCGGTCATGCCGCGAGAGGTGAGCATCGCCGCTTCCGCTTCCGGTGTGCCTTCATCAACCGGCTGGAAAATCTGCTCATCTCCGGCGTCTCCCGCCTCGGAAATGTAAAGGGTGCCGTCGGCATCGACTGCGACGTAGCGCGGATTGAACAACCCGCTCGCAACCACTGTGCAGCCGGGTGGTAGTGCCGGGCCACCTTCAGCAACTTGTGTGCTTTCCTGCGCGAATGCCGAGAACCGGCCGACTCCGAATGGGAGCGCAAACGCGGCCGCGGCGCTGGCGGAAACAATGGTTCTCCTGGTGTAGGCACGAGGCATGTTGCTGGACCTTCCTCTCTCTGCATTGACTGAACGATCAATTCATGGTTTCGAACCTGCCCGCTTGCATCGCATGCGGGACCGGACTCACCTCCTCAAGCAACCAGAAATCAATGGCTACCGGTATGGAGTGATGCGGTAAGCAAAGTCTATCTCGCAAGTGGGAACGGTCGATCGAGCTTCCAGCGTCTCGGCCAGAATACGAACAAATGCCGGTATTGTGCCGAATCGTCCCCGGTTCGAGCGATTTTGCGCACCATCGCGCATACCACCATCTCTGAGAGTAGGGGTAGACCCGCATGAGTCAAGTGGATACGTGACGTGCTAAAAAATGGCTGCAAGGCGGGAATGAACCGCGTCGATGACGACTAGCGGGTGGATTTTGCTGCCGGTTCCGCCGGGGCGAGTTGATCGGCGCAGAACTGATAGAGACCATCGAGCACGGTCGCCATCGCGGCGATGAACGCTTCATCATCGGCATGGAGCGAGCGAAGCCCGTTGCCGATCGCGCGCAGTCCTGACGACCACGGCGTAATCGTTCGATCCTGCGTTTCCGCCCCGCGCATCGCCAGCGCCATCACCGCCAGCACCGGGTCGGCCAGTTGGTAATGGGTAATCAGCGCATCGAAGCCTGTCCGCAGCCCGGTATTGCGCAACGGCGCCTGGGGATGGTGGAACGGCGTCGCCTGCTCGCGCTTCCGCGAAGGCCATGACATCGGCTTCCGGGAGCAAAGTAATTTCCGCCGAGGGATCGATCTCCCGGCGAATCAGCCAGATCATCGCGGCGCGATCCATTCGGACTCCGGTTCGTGTCACCCAACGCATCTGCCAATCCTCCTGCGAAACTCCTGATTGCAAGAGGACCAGTCTCGCAATGCCTGCCAGTTGCGTCAATGCTCGGCAGGGCTATATTGCGCCCCGGGTATCCATGCCCGCTCTTTTCGATCTCCTCGGAGGGGTCCGCCGCGGTGGCCTGACTCCTCTACTCACGCTCGCCTTCGGGTTCGCTCTGCCGATCAGAGACGGTCTCGACTCCAGCTGAATCGTCCGAGAACTTAGATGTCGGGCTGGCACAGCCGGTACGCAACCCGAAGCCAGGTGGTTCGGGCACCAGGACCGGTGGAGTTTACAAACTTGGCGAGCAATAGGCTGATCGTGAGGTACTCCGCGCCGGTTGCGGTCGGGCTCTCGGCGTTGGTCGAGGGGCTTGGTCAGGCTTACAACAGGCAATCAGCGAAGGCGACCGGCTTTCTCGTAGCGGAGTTAGCATGGTTCGACGTGTCAATAAAGTGCGACCCCCGATCTTTCTGGAAAGATCGGGGGTCGCACCTTACAGGCGATGTAGGCGCCCGGTAGATACCATGATGGTCCCGGGCTTCACACTGCGATATAGCTCATTCAGGATCTCAACAATGGCTGCACTCGACACCGACGAAGGCGTTCATCAAGCGTCCTGACGTTGCTTAGGACGCTTTGTTGCGCGACGGGCGCAACCGAGCAGCGGCCGCTGCAACCCCTCCCAATGCCGCCGCACCGAGCAACCAGGAATTGCTTTCATGAGTTTGGGGTCCCGCGCCGGTTGCCGGCAGCGTGCTTACATTGCCTGTGCCGCCGCCATCCGCGTCGCAGACGCCCTCGAAGCAGGTCGTCCCCTTCGGACAGCGCGCGTTCGGATCCTTGTCGTCGATGCAGCAGGCAATAGCCGAACAGTTGCCACCACAGCAAATCTCGTCATTCGCACACTCAACGTCGTCGGCGCACTCTGAACCTGCAGAGGGCCCACCACAGTTTCCGTCCTCGCCACAGATCAGCCGGCCGCAGCATTCGTCATCGGTGCTGCAGCTCCCCTCGGCTCCCGTACATCCGGCAGAAGGTCCACCGCACTTGCCGTCATCACCGCACGTTAGACGACCACAGCATTCGTCATCGGTGCTGCAAGTCCCCTCGGCCTCCGTACATCCGGCAGAAGCACCATCACAGGTTCCGGCCTCGCCGCAGTAAAATCGGCCACAGCAGTCGCTATCGAGGCTACAGCTTTCCCCAGCATCCGCGCACTCGGTGGACTGCGCCCTGGTCGATGGGGCAATGACGACAGCTGCGCCGAGGGCAACAACACCGCCGCCAAGGAGTTTCAATGCCCCACGTCGAGACCTGGTCAAGGCGAGTCTGCGGGTCAGATGATCGAATCGGTTGTCGTCCATGGAGCCTCCCAAAACAAAGTTGCTCCGCGGCCGTTTCAACCGGTCGCGACGGCGCGCTGCCCCGCCGAACCATCTTACGCTACATTCCCGAAATACACCAAATCGTAAAGGTGAAATCCATATCAAGTAAAAAAAATTCGACTCGAAGGTCCTGATTCCGAACATAATTCGGTTTCGGGACTAAATCTCGTCTTCGGACGCAGAATGACAGAGTATTCTATTTGCCTTGATGATCGTCCGATCACCCGGCGCTGCCCGAATCACGTTCAGAGGCGGGAAAGCACCTTGCCGTTCGTGCGGCTGACGGAAAATCTCGTGCAAGACGGTAGTTCATCGAAAGGCATTGGGGGCCGAAATACTCGTCATATTCAGTTCGGCTCCTACTCACGTTTCTCCAAAATATGCTTTTCACTGGCGGAGTCGCCCTCTATTTGAAATGACACGGCGCTGCAACGGAGGGAACTTGCAGGGATCTACCTTCTGATCCGCATGGTGGGCGTCGACTCTGCGAGTGGTTGCTGAAGCGTGACTTGTTCCACCCGAGCGCCTCTATAACGTATTCCGTCAATGTCCGGAGGGGTTACGCCTCAGCGATGCGGTCGTCTTTGGTGGAGTTGAGCCGGAGCTGTGATCGCGGGTGTCGAGTCCGCAATATGGATCCAAGCTCATTCGTGATGACCGGTGGATCAACCCCAAGCAGCGAGCGATAAACGCCTTTCAGCTCATTCGATGGCTCCACCCCGAGCTCCTGAGAGAGGAGATATGCGCAGCGTGCATATTCGCGGGCGGCATCGCCACGTCGTCCCAGACGACTGAAGGCAATCATCAATTTGACGAGGACATCCTCGCGGTATGGATCGCGGAGCAAAAGCCGGCGGAACCGGTAGATCGCCTGACCGAATCGATCCTGATCAAACGCAATTGAACCTGACTCGTCGAGCGCTTCGAGAAAGGTTGCCGCATGCTTTCGCTGTTCCACCATCGCCCATTCGAAATCGAGACCGGCGACATCGAAATCCCCCGTGTAAAGGGAGATCGCGGTATCAAGCACCGCCTCAGCCGGACCAGTCTGACCATCGAGCGCGAGTTGCCGGCCCTCGAAGACGAGTGATTGAAACCGCTCCGAATCCTGCTCGACGATCAGGTCGTCGCGAAACATGTAGCAATCATTCGCGAAAACAACCACGCTGTATGGTGAGTCATCGAGGAAATCACGAAGCGCGCCGATTGCGACATGAAGACTGTGGTACGCCCGTTCACCCGGTGCATTGGGCCAGAGCTGGTTGGCCAATTCACCCTTGTGCGCCATGAGGTGAGGAGATCCCAGAAGATAGCGCAGCACCCAGATCGCGCGGGCCGAATGGCAGGACGTTAGGGAACGCTCGTTGCGATCGATCTGGAAGCGACCGAGATTCGTGACCGTGAACGTCACGGAGCTCGCGCTGCCGCCATCAGTGCGATCTCTCACGTTGTTGTCGGTGACGGGTGGATGCATCAGGACCTGCGCTTCATGAAACAGCACCTGCGCCTGTTCCTGTCAACCCTCCTGGGCGCACCGTGAGGCCAGGTCCCGGATCGCGCTGGCCAGCATGTTTGAAGATTGGTTCGCTCGCGGAAGCGGTGTCGCCAAGTCAACCTCCCAATTTACTCGAACTTCTCCTCACTGAGTTTCGAGTCAATGGTGCGACCGCAATGGCCAGGCCGGAGGAATGTCATTTCACATAACTCTTACCTTAGACAGATGAGCGGCGAGAATCAAGTAGCAGCCGGAATCTCGTTGACAACGCCCAGAACGATATTGGAGGTATTGGAACCCTTTTTGATGTGAGGAATGAGAAAAGCTGATAACAGGTCAGTAAGGACCTTCGGAAGATGCATGTTCTACGGCTGCTCAAGATGGCGTGCGCCGAATGAGTGCTGAGTGAGCGCCGCGTGAGCCGTGCGTGTGCAACTGTCCATACACTCCAGACAGATTGCGGCGCCAAGCATCAGTTCGTTCTCCGGAATCGCGGATCGTGGAACGGCGCAGGCAGCCAGGCGCTGAATCTGAGCGGCATGATCGAAGGGGAACACGATGCCAGAACTACTGCACCCCGGCGTTTATGTGTTCGAAATCTCTTCTGGAGTCCGGCCAATCGAAGGGGTCAGCACGTCGACTGCTGCCTTCATTGGAGTCACCGACAAAGGTCAAATCCCCGGAACAACGCTGCCGAATGGCAAAATGGCCGGCCCCCAAATGGTGACCAGCTTTACTGACTATGTCCGCAACTTTGGCGGCTACCGCGTCGATAGCTTTCTGACGTATGCCGTGAAGGCGTTTTTCGATAATGGCGGTCGCAGACTCTACATCATCCGGGTTGCGTCGACGAACGCGGTCGCGTCGAAAAACGGCGCAACTGCGCTCAAGATTTCCGCGCTCACCGAAGGAACCTGGGGCGATAAGCTCTCGGTCGTCGTTGACAATAGCGCGGACGGCGAGACTGCCAACAACTTCAAACTGGTCGTCAATTTTGAAGGAACACCGGTTGAAACGTTTGATCCGGTGACCTGGAACGCCAGCACGACGCTCGCGGACACCTCAGCGACACCGGCGGAATATGTCCGCAGCGCGATCAACAGCCGGTCGGAATTCATCGCCATCACCGCCGATATCACGGCGCGTCCGGCAAACACTGCCGGGACGCCTTTGTTGCTCTCTGGCGGTGCGGAAGGAACAGCGCCGCTTGCGGCGGCGACCTTCATTGGGTCCGCGGCCGTTGATAACACGGTGACCGGTCGTGGATTGAACGCGCTCGACAAGATCACCGACGTCAACATCATCGCGATTCCGGGTCAGGGAGCGACCGCGACCGTCAACGCCGGGATGAATTACTGCAAAACTGTCCGGCAGTTGCAGGACTGCTTTTTTATCGGAGATATGGGCAATCTTTCCGTGCCGCTGGCGCGCGTCGACGGTGCGCAACCTGACGTTCGCAAGATATCCGACGCGGTAGCGTACGCCGGACCGGCAGGATTTGGCGGCACCGCCATCAACAAAGCGGTCGGCGACTACGGCGCGATCTACTATCCCTGGGTCTGGTCGGCTGATCCGATCGGCACGGGGCGTAACCCCAAAATTCTCCTGCCGCCCTCAGGGTTCATGTCCGGAATCTACGCGCGCACCGATAACTCGCGCGGTGTGTTCAAAGCGCCCGCGGGGACTGAAGCAGGCGTATCAGGGGCGATTGCCGTTGCCACGACCGTGAGCGACGCCGAGCAGGACCAGCTCAACCCGATCAAGGTGAATGTGATTCGCACCGTGCCAGGGAGCGGCATCGTCGTCTGGGGAACGCGCACGATCGGCAGCGATGCCGAGTGGCGGTATATCCCTGTCCGGCGGGTGGCGATCTTCCTGCGCACCAGCATCTATTACGGCATCCAATGGGCCGTGTTCGAGCCGAACGATGTAGGCCTCTGGGCGAGTCTCCGGCTCAACATTCGCTCCTTCATGTTGACGCAATTCCGCGCCGGTGCATTCCAGGGGAGCAAACCGGACGATGCGTTTTTCGTGAAGGTGGATAGCGACACAACGACCCAGGCGGACATCGACAACGGCGTGGTCAACATCCTCGTCGGGTTCGCGCCGCTGAAGCCGGCTGAATTCGTCGTGCTCCGACTCCAGCAAAAAGTCAATCAGCAGGTCGCATAGCTCCGGCAGCCGCACCGCCAGGAGGAGGCGTGATCTATGGCACGCATGAACGCCAGCACGAACCGGTTCGATCCGTTCCGGACCTTCCGGTTCAAGGTGAAGTGGGATAACCAGTACGTTGCCGGACTGACCAAGATGGGAGCGCTCAAGCGGAGCACCGAAATGGTCGAGTTCCGCGAAGCCGGTGAGAACATCACCAGCCGCAAGCTGCCGGGGAAAACGAAATACGAGGCGGTGACGCTCGAAGCCGGTGTCACCTACGACACGGCGTTTTCGGACTGGGCGAATCTGGTCAACGACTTCGCCAGCCACAGCATCACCAGCCTCGGCGAGTTCCGCAAGAACATCACCGTCGACGTCTTCAACGAGGCGGGGGTGCTCTCCCTTTCTTACAACCTCTACCGGGCGTGGGTAGCGGACTACCAGGCGCTGCCCGATCTCGATTCGAGCGCAAACGCGGTGGCGATCACCACGATCAAGCTCGAATACGAGTGGTTCGAGCGCGACTTGAACGTGAACGAAGTGCCGCCGTTCCTGCCTTCGTAGGCCGGGTAGCTCATGAGCAGCGCGACCGCGATCGATCAGGCAGAAGCAACGGTCAATCTCCTCGGCGGTCTGGTGCTCGACGACGGACGACGTCTCGACCAGGTGGGGCTTCGCCGGCTGAGCGGGCGCGAAGAAGACTGGCTCGCCAGGCATCGCGGCGTTTCGAATGCCAAAGCAGTAACCGACGTGCTTGCAGCCTGCATGTTGCAAAGCGAGTTGGGGCTGACAACCCGCCAGCTCGCGCAGGAGCTTCTGGTCGGGGATCGGGACTTCCTGATGATCCAGCTCAGGCGGCTGACGCTGGGTGATCAGATTGCAGCGGTCTATACCTGCCCGGCCTGTGCGAGCAAGATGGACGTTTCGATCGATCTCTCCGATGTGCCGTCAGAGATTTCGCCGCAATCGCAGTCGATCTATGAGTTGCAGCTCGCGAGGGACCGAGTCGTCCGGTTTCGTCTTCCGAACGGAGCGGATCAGGAATCAGTCGCGGCGATCCCTGCAGATGAGGCAGTCGATGCGCTCTTGCATCGATGCGTGTTCCAAAGCGGGGACGTGCCGCTCAATGACGATGACCGGCAACGAATCGCGAATGAAATGGAGCGCATTGCGCCAAAGGTGGAGATCGAACTCGATCTGATCTGTCCCGAATGCAATCACGAGTTCCTGGTTGAGTTCGATGTCGCAGCGTTTTTCTTCGCTGAGGTGGCGTCTTCCCAAAAGACGCTGCTGCGCGAAGTGCATCACCTGGCATTCCACTACGGCTGGAGCGAAGCAGCCATTCTGGAGATGGATCGCGGCAGGCGGCGGGCATATCTCTCGCTGCTGGCGGATGAGTTGAGACAAACGTGACGCAAAGGGGTGCGCAATGGCGAACTATCTCGCCCGAGTCGCAGCAAGCGGAGCCGCTTCCCGGTCTAATGCCAGACCGGCGGTTGTCGCGCCGCCAATTCTGCCGGGTCGGGGTGGTTCGATTGATCCTGAGCTCTCTGCATCAGGAAACCTTTCCAATCGATCGAGCCTGATTCCGATCGCTCAATCGCCGGGAAGGAATGCTCCGCTCGATCCAACGGTTCCGTCATCTACTCCAGTGACTGATACGCGGACCCTCGATGATGCAGGGTGATCAGCATCCACAGATTTCTCAAACTCCATCACCTCGAATCGAACCAGCGGCGCTGCTGCCGCCGATGAGACTTCAATCGACGAGCGGCAATGTGATTCGCGCTCCGCGCCCGCTTGTGAAATCGGATGGGGTTGGCGCGCAATCTTCAAAGCCATTCCCGCTCACGCCTTCACCGGATGCGGTCATTCATGCGCCAAAGGCTTTTTCTGACGCGAACGCGCCGAGACGCTTCAGTTCAGGTCAGGTGCCCGGAGAAGCTGTTGGCGTCCAACGTCCAGAGCCGGTCGTCACCCCGGCGACCGCCATTGACATCGACCTGCCTACGCAAAAGACCGCACAGCGAGATCCTCAACCGATCGAGCAACGGCTGGTTGAGCCCGTTTCACGGCGTTCCGGTGAACGTTTCGAGACGCCGCAGATTCCCGTGTCGAATGCCGCATTCGATCTGCCAACCTCTGGGGCAGCTGCTCGACGCGAGCCGAAGATCACGATCGGGCAAATCGACGTTCAGGTGATCAACACGCCTGCGCCAATCCAGGCTCCTGCCGTCGCCGCGAGCGCCGCTGAGTCAAGAGGATTTGTGAGCGCCGAGCTCGATCGGTTCAGGTGGCGATTGCGATGAGCTTTCAAGCGATCAACGACGTGACGAAAGCGCTCAGCACGCTGATCGAGAGCCAGGTGAAACTGGCAATCCCGACCGCGAACGTCTCACTGTTGCCGCCCGGAGACACGCTGCCAGAGGAAACGGGCGTCAACCTCTATCTCTACCGGATCCATGAAAGCCCATTCACCAAGAACGAGCCATGGCGGGGAGATCGCGAGCATCCACCCACCGGCAAACCGCCGCTCGGCTTGCAGCTTCACTATTTGCTTACTCCGCTCGGGAAAACGTCCGACGCCAATGCCCAGGCAGGCGATGTGGCGCACACCATGCTCGGCATCGCCATGCTGGCGCTTCATCAATATCCCATTTTGAATGTCACCCATATACCAGGATTCGACGCCGATGTCGTGCTTTCCGATCATTTGAGAAACAGTTTTGAAGATGTCAAAGTGACGCTTTCGCCCGCCAGCGTCGAAGATCTTTCCAAGATCTGGGCGACGATCAACAAACCGTACCGGCTTTCCGTCGCCTACGAAGTTTCGATCATCGAGCTGGTGCCCGATCGCAAGCCGTCGCTCAATGGCGGCATTGTCCTCACCACGAATGTCGAGCTCTTTACGCTCGACCCACCCGGCATCGAAACGCTCACTCCATCGACCGGATCAGTCGCGAATCTGGTTGGCGGGGCGGTTACGCCAAACGATCTTGTCATCACAGGTTCGGCGCTCGGACGGCCCGGTCAGCAGCCGATCGTGCGGATCGGCGGCAATGTGGTTCCAAACAAAACACCGGCGATTGCGCCATTCAAAACCGTGACCGTTTCATTGCCAACCGTTCTGGACGCCGGACCGCAAGTCGACATTCGCGTGTCGTTGGCAGGCAAAACAAGCCAACCAGCGCCGTTTCTGGTTGTCCCATGGCTAGCCTCGATCACACCGATCCGCACCGATCTCGATACGGTCACTCCGACCATCGAGCTTCGCGGCGATGGCCTGACGAACGGCCCAACTGTCCGCTTCGAGGGACCCGTCGGCGTTCGCACGACGTCAGCGGCGATCGTTTCCGGAGTGCTGGAAGCGCCGATACCGACCGATCTCACCAATGGGATCTACGACGTGCGCGCGCAATTGGCTGGCAGCAAGCTCTCCAATGGCCGCTCGCTGGAAGTGATTCCTTCGATCGATTCAGGACCGACGGTGACGGTGGTTTCCGGAAAGCACCGGCTGGATATTACCGGGTCCCGGCTGAATGGATCGCAGATCACGCTGATTGTCGATGGCGTTCCCTATCAAGCAGCGGCAAACGCCAGTTTTTCGGCATTGTCATTTACCTTCCAACGACTGCTGACCTCCGGAAACCACAAGGTTGCCGTTGACGTCGATGGCAGCCGTTCGCACGACACGCCCCTGGTGGTTCCATAGGAGAAACATGGAACAGCTGGAATCCTCCATCGAAGTGAATCAAGCGGCGCTGTCAGCGGCGATCGATGCGTTGGTCGAAGGACTCGCGCGCCATCGCGACACGCGCCTTGCAATCACTGAACTGCCTGGCGTTCCGGCGCTCGACGCGTTGCAGGCGATGTTTGGCTTGTCGAGTTTCGAGCGGTCAATCGTCCTGCTTTGCGCCGGTGTCGAGCTTGACACCAGGATTGGCGCGTTCTGCTCGGAAGCGACCGGGCGTCTGGAATCCGCGTATCCAACCTTTGCCTACGCGCTTTCAGCGCTGCCGCAGCCGCATTGGAGCGCGCTCGGTCCTGATTCTCCTCTCCGGCGCTGGCGAATGATCGATCTTGCGCTTTCGCCGGAACTCCCGCTTTCGACCCGGCCACTCAGTCTGGACGAACGCGTGCTGAATTTTCTGATTGGCGTTCAGCAACCGTCTTCGCAGTTTCAGGGAATGATTTCGTTCGTTTCCGTAGACGAGACCATGCCGCCGTCCCATGCAGAGATCGCTTCGAAGATCGCAAGCAGCTGGTCGCGAAGCGAAGGCTCGCCACCCGTCACGATGCTCACCGGGAGTGATGACGGCTCGAAACGCTCGATCGCGGCGTCAGCGTGCGCTGGACTGGGGCTTGGACTCGTCGAGATGACGGCGGACGCGATTCCAGCAACTCCGTCCGATCGCGCGACGATCACCCGTCTGTGGGAGCGAGAATCCGCTCTGTCGAATGCCGCGCTCTATCTCGATTGTCACGAACTGGACGGAAATGGCCAATCGCTGACTCGGTTCATCGACGGACTCTCAAGCCCGCTGATGATCGGCCTGAATGATCCGCTGCGTGGTATCAGACGTCCGTGCATCACGTTCACCGTGCGGCGGCCGACAACTGCCGAGCAGCGCGATCTCTGGCGGGCAAGTCTCGGTCCGTCGGCCATTGGACTCAACGGGCATGTCGACCGGCTTGCGGCGCAGTTTGACCTGAGCGGAACTGCCATCCGGGCCTCGGTACATGAAGCTATGGCCGCGCCGGAGATCGACGCTGCACTCGACTCCACGCTCTGGGACGCCAGCCGCTCTCAGGCGAGAGCGCGCCTCGACGATCTCGCCGAGCGGATCGAATCACACGTCAGCTGGGACGACCTCGTGCTTCCTCCAGATTCGCTGGCTCCGCTTTATGAACTGACAAGCCAGCTCCGGCATCGCACCAGGGTCTACGAACAATGGGGTTTCGGCAACGCCAGTCGTCGCGGGCTTGGCGTCAGCGCGCTTTTCGCCGGCCCAAGCGGAACGGGAAAGACACTGGCGGCGGAAGTGCTGGCGCATGAGCTGCGGCTCGATCTCTACCGCATCGATCTCTCGGGCGTCGTCAGCAAGTACATCGGCGAGACGGAAAAGAACCTGCGACGCGTTTTCGACGCGGCTGAAGAGGGAGGCGCGGTGCTCTTCTTCGATGAGGCCGACGCCCTCTTTGGCAAGCGGAGTGAAGTCAAAGACAGTCACGACCGCTACGCCAACATCGAAGTGAATTATCTGCTCCAGCGGATGGAGTCGTACCGGGGCGTGGCGATTCTGGCCACGAATCTTAAAGGATCGCTTGATTCGGCGTTTCTGCGGCGGATCAGGTTTGTCGTCACCTTTCCCGTTCCTGACGCCGAGCAGCGGGCTGAAATCTGGCGGCGCGTCTTTCCGGCCAACGCGCCGGTTGAGGGGATCGATCCGGAGCGGCTGGCGCTGCTCAATGTCACCGGCGGGAACATCCGCAACATCGCCGTCAACGCGGCGTTCCTGGCCGCCGCACGGGACGAGCCGATCGGCCCGCTTCACATCGCGCAGGCGACGCGCAATGAATTCGTCAAGCTCGAACGTCCGCAGCCGGATGATGAGATCCGGCGATTGCTGGAATGAGATGGATGCGACCTTGAAACGTATGTTCACGCCAATGCAGAAAGCGGCTGTCATTCAACGACAGTGCGCTTGCGGTCGCTCTGCGGGGTCGGACGGAACCTGCGCTGAGTGCGCCTTGAAGCGCACCGCGATGCAACGGTCGGCCTCGGGAACAGGTTCGTTTGCGAGCAATGGTGTCGCTCAGGCCGTTGGTATCGCTCGGCGATCGGGCGTGCCGCTCGGCGATGGAATCCGGACGACCATGGAGCGACGTGTCGGTCAGGCCGCACGGCACGTTTCGATCGCTCCGGTTTCCTCCGAATCGCAATCTGCAATCGACGCGCCTGGATCAAGTCACGAACAGGCGGCGGAAGCAGTCGCCTCGCACGATCAGCGCGCGAAACCAGGGGCGATGCCGATTCGATTTTCGCCATGTCCGGGTGCATGCCGACCGTGCCGCCGATGAATCAGCCCGGGCGGTTGACGCAGACGCATTCACCGTTGGCCGCCACATCGCGTTTCGATCCGGGCAGTTCAATCCGCACACCCCTGGCAGGTCGAAATCTGCTCGCGCATGAACTGACGCACGTCGTGCAGCAATCGGGAGGCGCGTCGCGAATTCAACGCCAGAAGGTGGGCGAGCAACGGGTTCGCTACGACGAGCGTGTCGATTCCTTTTCCCACAAGACCGATGAACCTATGAGCGTCTGGAAAGGGAGCGTGACACGAACCGAACGGCTCGAGGAATACCAGAAAACGGCGGCGAAGGATAAGACGCCGGCTAAGGAAGGTTGGGAAGAAGTCGACTCCCGCGAAGGGAAAGCGAATCTCGAATTCGATCCAACCGCCTGTAAGGTTCGCATTCCGCTGCGCCTGAACTTCAGGAATCCGTCCTTCGGGCCAAAGGAGCGCTGGGATCCTTGCAGCCTCAACAATCCAACACCGACTAAAGCGCTTGCGAACGACAAATTTACAAAGATGCGGACCGATTTCGTTTCCGAGCTCAACTCCGGTCTCAACGGTTGGTATACCGCCAAGATCGAGCAGTGCGACAAGGCGCCCTGCGCCGGTAAGTCGATCCCGATCGTCGTCGATGTCCATGATGGCGGCGGCGCCATTGACGAACGAGACCAGACCGTCAATCTCATCAACGCCGATGGGCGCTCTTGCGCAGACCACTCCGGCGCGTACATCTACGCTCCTGATGGTGATGCCGATAAGAGGATGTGGGTGCATGAGGCAGGCCACTTCGTGCTCGGCTATGGCGATGAATACGCAGAGAAGGGAAGGGCCGCTGCCCGGGTCACGCACGACTACTCGGCGATGGGCGACGCGGAGAAGACGCGGTTCGCGACGTTTCACGCGCGTCATTTCAAGTTTGTGCCTGTTTTTCTCAGCACCGTTTTGCACGAGATGGGACAGACCGGGTGCCAGCCCAGCTTGCAGGAGATGAGCCGCCCGTCCCCGACATCGTTCAACCTCATGTTTGGGGAAGGGTATCTCTGGGGAAACCGGGGCAGCGGACTGTATGTGGATGCCGGCATCGAGTTCGGGCGGTCTGACGAAAATGCGCGCCGGGTCGAGAAAATCGTTGGTCTTCACGCCAAGTATCTCCTAGATGCCGGGCCCGATGGGACGTCCGCCTTTCTCGTTGGCGTCCGGCTCGGTCTCGAGCGGCGCTGGGGGGGGTCAGGGCATGGTATTGCGTTGGGAGGATTTGTCGAGGGCGGCGGCGGCGCATTCGGCATCGGCTCGAAGGGCGGCGCAACAGCCGGCGCGTTTGGTGAGGTCGGAGCCTATTTCGGATACAAAGCGCCGCTCGGCTCAGGGTATCCCAGCTTGCGGCTTGAAGGAGCGGCTGGATCGCAAATCGGCGTTTCCGGTCAGATCGGCGATCCGGCTCCCGGCGCGACCTCGATGGATCAGTCGAACTATTGGGTTCGCCTCGGACTCAACGCGGTTTGGACGCTTTGATCGTGGTTGAAACCTTGTGAGATGAGCGCATGCCTGAACTGATGCAGAAACCACCGCAATCGACCGCGAAACCGGCGCCGGTTTCGCTGATACGGCGGTGCGCCTGTGGCGGTGTGACCGGACCCGGCGGCGAATGCGCCGAGTGTGCCGCGAAGCGCCAGCGCGTGCAACGTGCCGCTTCAGGCGCGGGACCAGCCAGTAATTCCGCCATGCAGTCGGCGCAAGGCATTGCCGCTCGTCCCGGTGTGCAGCTTGAGCCTGGCATTCGCGCATTCATGGAGCGCAGGATTGGGCAGGCGAGTCGAGCAATTCCAATCAACGCCCTTGCCAGTGGTGAGGGACGCGACGAGCCCGGAGATCATCACGAACGCGTCGCGGACGCGATCGGACGGTATCGGCCCATGCACGGGGAAACGGCGCCGAGGTTTGATTTTCGCCAGGTGCGCATTCATAACGATCGCTTCGCGGATGAGACGGCGCAAGCAATCGGGGCAAACGCCTATACATTCGGCAGCCATATCGCGTTTCGCGCCAACAGATTCAATTCGCGGGCAGCATCCGGTCGCGATCTGCTCGCGCACGAACTGACGCATGTCGTGCAGCAATCGAACGCCTCGAGGGCGATTCAGCGACAAAAAGTCGGTGATACGCGAGTGACCTATGACGAGCATGTCCAGACAACTACGCACACCCCGAGTAATCCCACGGGCATCTGGAAGGGCAAGATCATCAGGACCAGGGCGCTCGAGAAATATACCGAAACTGAATCAGACGATGAGGATACGCCCTCTACGAAGGAATGGGAGGAAGTTGAGTCAAAGGATCACGAGGTCAATATTGAATTCGATCCGAAAGCATGTGAGGTCAGATTGCCATTGCGACTCAGCTTCCACAACCCGTCTTTCGTAGCCCCGAAAAAATGGGATCCATGCAATGAAAAACCACCAAATGCCACTCCACGCACACCGCTCGCAAATAGCACGTTCACGCAATTACGCGCCGATTTCACATCGCAATTGAATAGCGGTCTCAACGGGTGGTATTTCGCCAGGATCAGCGGCTGCAAGAAAGGCCCGTGCGCGGGAAAGGAGATACCCATCAGGGTCGACGCGCACGATGGCGGAGCTAAAGAAGCACGAGACCAGGATGTAAATCTCATCAACGCAACTGGGCGATCGTGTGTGCAATCAACCGGAGTCTATATCTATGCACCGGACGGTAAGCGAAAACCGCGCATGTGGGTGCATGAGGGCGGACACTTTCTCCTTGGATTCGGCGATGAATATGCCGAGGAAGGAAGACCGGACGAGTTCGTCTCCACTGATTACTCAGCAATGGGAGAAGGCGAGGAGACACGATTCACCTCGTTCCATGAACGTCATTTCGCGTTCGTGCCCGTTTTTCTTGACAACGTGATGTCTGGACTTGGTCACCCGGGTTGCCATGCAAGGCTTATCGAGCGGCGCCGGCCACTGGCTACGTCGATCAATATGACGGTCGGCGCAGGTCTGGCCAATTTCCCGGAAGGCCGCGGAAATTTTTTCGATCTTGGCATTGAATTTGGCCGGTCGGATTCCCGCGAACGGACCGTGGAAAAGGTGCTGGCACTCCACGCACGTCTCCTTTCCGTAACCGATGGCGAAATTTCCAGTGCGGTTCTCTTTGGAGCGCGGCTTGGTATTGAGCGGCGCTGGGGAGGATCAGGGCTTTCGCTCAGCCTTGGAGGATTCGGCGAGCTTGGAGGAGGTGGATTCGGTATCGGCACGACCGAAGGAACGTCACTGGGCGCGTTCGGCGAGGTCGGTGCGTACGTCGACCTTCGGGCCCCGCTACGTCGCGAGAAAGTGGGGCTCCGTCTGGAAGGAGCCGCCGGCACTCGCTTCGGCACGACCGGCCAGATTGGCGATCTTCCCGCCGGGTCGCCACCGGTCAATGGTCCGATGGCTCAATGGGTGCGCCTGGGTCTGAGTGTGGTCTTCCCGTTCTAGCGGCAAAGGTGATCGAGCAATGACCGATCTCAACATCGAGCGCCTCCATTTCCAGATCAGCAATGCCGCCGGCCACGAGCACAGGGTTCAGGGCATCACGGCGATGGCGATGGCAATGATTGGCGAGGAGTTGGTTGAGCTTGGAAAGGACGCGACGGGATCTGATTCAAAGCGGGTCGACTTGCTCGCATCGGAACCCGTGTCGGTTGATTTCCTGCACAGTGATGACGCCACCTGCGCGCGAGCGATGGCGATTTCAGTGATGCAGGCAATTCGTTTGCGGGTGGAGGGATAGCCGTGGCGGCGCTGAAGGGTGCGTTCATCAACATCGGCGCGGGGCTCCTCGGCGCGTTGCCCAATATCGTCGTGTTCCAGTTCAATCCCGACAAAATTACCCGCACGCCCAGCCGCGCTCAAGCGCCGCCCACTCCGGATGGATCGGGCAAGAAGAGCTCGCAGCAGCAGCCCGGGCTTCCGCCCGAGACGATCACCTTCACGCTCCGGGTTGACGCCACCGATCAACTCGCCGAATCGAACCCACTGGCGATCGCGAGCGGCATTCTGCCCACCCTCTCGGCGCTCGAACTGTTGATGATGCCGAAAAGCTCGCTGTCGATCGATCTTTCCAATCTCAGTGGCGGGGGCAAACCGCACAGGCATCCTCCCGACAAGCTGCCGACCGTGCTCTTTTTCTGGGGGCCGTTTCGCATTCTGCCGGTCGCGTTGACCAATCTGAGCATTTCGGAAACCGAGTACGACGTGAAGCTGACTCCGATCCGCGCCGAGGTGTCGGTCAGCCTGCAGGTGCTGACCCCCGATCAGCTCGCCGGTCAGGATTTCGCAAAGGGCGCATATGCCTATAGCCAGGGCGTCAAGGAAGTGATGGCCGCGCTCAACCTCGCCAATGCGGTCGAGTTCGGCGTCAGCGCAGCGATGTCGTTCTCGATCTAGGAGGTTGCCAATGATCTTCAAAGGGAGCCGATACGAAAAAAGCGCCATCGTCGAGGTCACCGATGCCAGCGGCAAAAAGGTGGCGGCGATCGCGACCCGAATCACGCCGCCGACTCCAGCAGGATTCGTTCATACCGTGACCGATAGCGACCGGCTCGATCTGCTGGCCTACCACTATTACCGAAATCCCGAAAAGTTCTGGCTGATCGGCGATGCGAATAATGAGATCGATCCTCTTGAGCTGATTCGGAGACCGGGGCATCCCATTCTGATTCCGCCCGACCGTGGATCGAAGGGCTAGCCATGGCCGATTTCGCCTATCAGATTTTCTTCGATGACGATGCCGCGGAAGACGATTTCTACGCGGATGTGATCGAGCTGACCATCGATGTCCGCGGCGACGGCGCGGCGACGGCGACGATGCGCCTGGCGACCACGCTCGATGACGATGGTGAGTGGATCCACCTCGACGACGAACGGATCGCCCTCTTTGCCCCGATCGAGATCAGGCTTGGATATGAGGAAGGAGAGGGACTTGCCGGGGTGCTCGGCGGCGCGCTGGATGGCGGGGGAAATGACGGAATGATTCCGGTTTTTACCGGTTTTGTCAGCGGAGCGGAATTGAAATTAAGCGGAACACCGGGTCAAACGTTTTTCGATGTCTGGATGGTCGATACGTCGCTGCTGCTTGGATTGGAAGAAAAAGTTGTGGTCTGGACCGATCTTTCCGATGGTGAGGTGATCGATCAGATTACCGGCGCATATGCGGATAGCACGGATATTGACCCGACCGGAACCATTCATGCCGCCAATGAGAACGTGCTGGTGCAGCGGGCGACCGATTTGCAATTCGTACGGATGCTGGCGCGGCGAAATGGGCTTGAGTTCGCCTTTGAAACCGATCCCGATTCGGGCGATGTCGTCGCGTTTTGCAAGATCCCGCAGCTTGATGGCTTGCCGCAACCCGATCTGGCGGTGCAATTCGGACTCGACAGCAATCTCGTCAGCTTCGGCGTGACGGTCGATGGACGCCGACCGCTGAATGTGAAAGTGACCCAAACGGCGATCCACACCAAGACGCCGAACACAGCCCAGGTCGCCGATGTCAGTCTCGATCTGCTTGGTGAGGATGATCTGACTTCGCTCACGGGGACGGCGATCGATCGTCTTGCGCCCCCGCTCGACGCGACGGCGCAATTGTTGATCCTGGGTTCTCCAACCGACGATCCGACCGAGTTGAACACCATGGCCCAGGCGGCGAGAGATGAGGCCGGGTGGTTCATGGCGGCCACGGGTGAAATCAATTGCGATGCGTATGGATTCGTTTTGCAGCCGCGCCGGACGGTTCTCGTGAAAGGAGCAGGATCGCTGTACAGCGGCATGTATTACGTGACCCGGGTGACGCACAAATTGACAAGCGATGGACGGTACAAGCAGACATTTGAAGCGCGACGAAATGCGATCGGACTTGACGGCAGCGAGGAATTTGGAGGCGACGGGCTTGGCCTGCCGCTGCCAGGGTTTTAGCGATGGCTGACCTCGAAGAAATTCTCGCCAGATTGATTGAGAAAGTTGAGAGCCGGTACTTCGGTAAGTACCGGGGTGAAGTCGTTGACAACGAAGATCCCGACGACCTGGGCAGGATCAAGGCGAAAGTCCCTCGACTGACGCACAACGAGGAAATCGGATGGGCGCTCCCGGCGTTTCCGTATGGCGGCAAAGCGGAACAGGGGTTCTTCGCAGTTCCCGACGTTGGCGCGAGCGTCTGGATTGAGTTCGCGGAAGGCGATCTTTCGTATCCGATCTGGACTGGCACGTGGTACGGAGATGGGGAGATTCCTGAGTTTGCCGACTTTAACAAAAAGGTTTGGAAAACTTCGACCGGTCACAAAATCGTGCTTGACGATGATGAGAAAACATTGGAAATCACCGATGCAAACGACAATACCGTATTCATGGAGCAGTCGACCATCAAGATCAATGCCGGTTCCGCGACCAAGATCATCGTCAATGCGCCGCAGATCGAGCTGATTGAAAACGCAACGCACCCGCTGGCATTTGGCGATGACCTGCTGCAATACCTGACGCAACTCGTGCAGATGATGCAAACACATATGCACCCCGGTGAACTGGCGCTTGGCGTTTTCCCCGTCACGCCGATGGTGCCGAGCGCGGTCTTCCCGGTGCCGACCCCGGCGCTGCTTTCGAAAAAGGTCAAGACGGGATGAAGGAGCGATGCGAGATGGCGCTGAAGGCAGGACATGTCGCCGACTTTTCCGGAAGTCTGGCCGAGGCGATCGAGAACGCGATGAAGGCGGAGTGGCAAGCCGTCAAAGGCGAGCCGATGCCGGATACCGATCCGAATGACCGGCGCATCCTTTTCGTTGCGATTGCCCAGGGCGTGCTCGGATATCTCAACGCGCATGCGAACGACGCGATCAACACGATCGAGTTCGACACCGGCGTCGGAACGACCGACACGCTCACGATCGAATCGGTCGATTTCAACGTTTCGCTCTGACGGAAACGGAGAAGCAGGCATGGCGTTTCAATCAGCGGTAACGCTTTCCCAGGGGGAGGCGACCTTCCTCGATTACCCATTCGGAATCGGGGCGGAAGGCTCTGCCCGGCAAACCACCGGCGCCGACCATCTCCGCGATCTCATCATTCAGGTGCTTCTCACCAATCCGGGCGAACGGGTCAATCTGCCCGAGTTCGGCGTCGGCATTCAACGGCTCGTTTTCGCGCCGAACAGCGAATCGCTCCGGGCAAGCACGCAATTTCTGGTGACGACGAATCTTCGCCGCTGGCTCGGCGACAAGATCGATGTCGAGCGGGTCGATGTCAGCAGCTTCATCGGCGAGGAAGAAACGGTGACGATCGAGATCGTCTTCGTGGAGAAGCGGACGCGCGAGCGGCGCTCGCTTCAGCTGCAGGTGTAAGCCATGGGCACAAGCGCAATTCCCATCCTTGATTGTCCTGTGTCAGCGCCCCGGCCGGGAACGCTCGGGCTGATGCGAGTAAGCGTCGACGATGCCAATAGCCGTTTGCTGGTCACCTTCGAGTTCAAGAACGCCACGACCGGGGTCGATCTTGCGCTGCCCGCGACGGCGCTTGAAGCCAACCGCTATTCGATTACGGGAGGAACCCGGCGCTTCCCGCACGCCGTCAAAGCCGAAGCGGTCGCGGGTTCGGATCGCCAAATCCTGTTGACGCTCGATCAGATTGGAGATTTTTCGGTCTACACGTTGACCTTTTCTGATCCCAACATTGATCCCTATTTTACAAGCCATAAATTCAGATTTCGCCTCGATTGCGATGATCCGTTCGATTGCCGGGAGCCTGGCGGACCCGGCCCGATTGAGCAGGAAATACCGGTGGCGATCGACTATCTGGCGAAAGACTACTCAGGATTTCGCCAGGCATTGCTCGATTTCATTCCGACGCGCCAGCCAACCTGGACGGAGCAGAGCGAAGGCGACATCGGCATGATGCTGCTGGAACTGCTCGCCGCGCAGGCCGATTGGCTGAGCTACCAGCAAGACCGCGTCGCCAACGAAGCGTTCCTCGGCACCGCCTCTACGCGGAGGTCGGTTGGCGGCCATCTCGCGCTGCTTGGATACCAACTGGATGAAGGGGCGGCGGCAAGCACATGGATGCAATTCACCGTCGCGCCATTGACGCCGCCGGGTGATCGAATTGTTTCGATTCCGGTCGGGGCGGCTGTCACGACGAAGCACAAACGCACCGATCCATCCGTGCTTGATCCACGCCACACGTCGGAACCGGTGATCGTTTTTGAAACGCTCGCCGACGCCACGCTCCATTCCGATCACAACGCGTTCACCCTCTACGACTGGGGACATCTCGATTGCTGCCTGGCGAAAGAGGCGACCTCGGCGGCATTCATCGGCGAGTTTCCGTTCCTGCAGATCGGAGACTGGATCGCCTTCGTCGACGATCTCGGTCACCGCGATGCCGTGCGGCTCACGGAAGAACCGTCGATTCTGCCGATCGATCCCGTCAATGGAAGTCCCACCGATCCACTCACATTTGTGACCTGGTCGCCGGAGACGCCGCTCAGCATCGGATATTGCGCGTCGAGAACGCATGTGCATGGAAATCTCGTGCTGGCGACGCATGGCGAAACGGTCGACAACGAAGCGCTCCGTGATCTGACCCCAGACGAGTTGATCGAAGTCAGCAACGAGATCGCCAGCCGCAAGCCGTGGCAGGAGATTCCCCGGCAGCGGCTGTCGCTGGCGCTTGGACCACTCACCCATATCGATGCATCGACGTTTGACCTGATCAGCGGCATTGACGCTGATCCGAATCAAGCGCGACCCAGCATCAGCACGCTTCAACTCGAAATCGCCGGGCTGGACTGGAAACAACTGCCGACGCTGCTTGATTCAGAACCGGATGACGAGGTCTATCGCGTCGAAATCTCCGATGACGGCGTCGCCACTGTCGTATTCGGCAACGATTGCAATGGCGCGGCGCCTGATGAAACTGAAGATGTGTTCGCGACCTATCGAATCGGCATCGGAACGGTTGGCAACGTTGGCGCCGAGACGCTTGTGGAATTTGGCGAAGATCTCACCCTGCTCAACATTACGGCAGTGACGAACCCGTTGCCGGCTTCGGGCGGACGTGATCCCGAGAGCCGCGATCATGCCAGGAGATATGGACCGGAGACCTTCAAAACTCCACTTGTCGCCGTGACCGAGGGAGACTACGAACAAGCCGCGAAGGGTTTTCTCGATCGGCCCGCGCATCACCCGATCCAGCGGGCGCATGCGGAGTTTCGCTGGACCGGCAGCTGGCTGACGATCACGCTGGCGATCGACCCGCTCGAAAGCGACCATCTCGATTCCGGTATCCGGGCGAAGTTGCTCGATTTTCTCGATGGCCGCCGATTAGCGGGGTATGACCTGGAGGCGATCGATGCGCTCTACGTACCGGTCGAGCTGGATGTCGAACTGTGCGTCAAACAGGAATTCCGGCCCGATTCCGTCATCCATGAGGTGAAGGAGGCGCTCAGCGACGAGATCAACCGGAGTGGATCGCGCGGCTTCTTCCACGTCGACAACTTCAGCTTCGGCGATCCGGTCGTCGTCAGCAAGCTGTATCAAACGATCATGGCGGTACCGGGCGTTGAATCGGCGGAGATCGTGCGATTGGCGCGATTCCGCTCCGCCCGTCCAGGAAAAGACACCCTCAGCAATCTCAAGCTCGGATTCCTGCCGGTGGCCGCTGACGAAATCATCCGGTTGGACAACGACCGCAACTTCCGCGAAAACGGCGTCCTCAGCGTTCGGGAGAAGGGGGACGACAGATGAGCTGCCGTGAAGATCTCTGCGTGCTTCCACCGGGAGCGCCGCCAGGATGCTGCGATCCGATCCAGTTGCCGCCACCGGCGCCGGTGGCGCCGTTTAACCCACCCGGACGCAGTGTGCTTGCCTACCGGATCGGTACGTTCACCTCATTTCGGCGGGCGATGCTCGACGCGCTGGCGCAATCGGGCACGACCTGGCAGGAAAGCTCCGGACCTGACTATCAGGTCGCGATTGTCGAACTCTGGGCGTATCTGGCGGATGTGCTGACCTTTTACCAGGAGCGCATCGTCAACGAGGCCTTCGTTGGAACCGCGACGCAGCGCGATTCGCTGACGCGTTTGGCGGAATTGCTCGGGTATCGTCCATCTCCAGCGGCGGGGGCGGTCGGCACGGTGGCGTTCACCATCGAAAAAGGGAAAACAGTCGAACTGCCGCCGAAATTCAAGGTGGGGAGCAAGGCAGTTCCGGGCAAACTCGCCGCCGTGTTCGAGACGGTTACGGGGATGAGCGCGCTCGGCATCCACAGTGCGATTCCGCTGGCGACGCGCGGTCCAACCCGGCAGTTCGCGCCGCTTTCCACCTACGTCAAGTTCTACGGCGGAACAGTGGCCGAGCAGCTGACCGCCGCACAATCGATCTATGGCTCGATCGGCTCGTCGTATTTGACGACATTTGCGTATGAGCAATCGACATTCCAATCAATTTCGAGTGCGATCACCTCATCACCGGCAGCCGCAGCTTCAGTCGGAACCGGCAGTGGGTTTGGCTCAACGACTGCCAGCGCTTCCACCGCGTTTGCCCTTTCAAATGACCTGGTTTCGCTGGTCAATAACAGCTTCTTCTACTCCGTCGCATTCCTGCCGATTGGCGACACCCGCGAGGTCGTGCTGAAGGGAACGAGCACCGAGTTGAAAGCAGGAGATTTTCTGCTCGTTATCGTCGATGGCGGCGCGACCCAGGCGAACCGGAGAACGCGACGCATCAACGCCGTCACGACCGACAAAACCAGCAACACGACCAGCGTCCGCTGGACCGAGCCGAAGAACGAAATCTACGCCGATTCTGATGACAAGATCGAGATTTTCGCCTTACGAGTGACGGCGTCCGCATTCGGGCACGATGCGCCGAACTGGATTCTCTTGCCTCCGGAACTGACGAATATCGACGGCAAACACGCTTCGGCGCTGTACAAGGAAAACTGGGATGACTCGACCAAAGCGAGTTTCGTCCTACCTTCGGTTGGCGGCGGCATCCTGCTCGATGCCGCCTACGACGACGCGCATGGCGCTACCGACGAAACGACCACCCGCTGGGCGGTGCTCGATGACGGCGCCAATCATCAGGTCGTCAAGGTCACGAGCGGAGCGGCGGAGACTGTTTCCGCGTACGCGCTCAACAGCAAAGTCACCCGGCTTAATCTGGCCGAATCACTCGACGCGGGGAAGTTCAAGTTGCGGACATCGACGATTCGCACCGGTAGCGAGCGGTTGGAAATCGAGCCGAATCTGCCGCTCGGCGCAGTCGTTTCAGGATCGACCCTCATCCTGAACGGACTTTTCCCGAAGCTGAAAGCCGACCAGGCAGTGGCGATCAAAGGCCCAGAGGATGGGGGCGATCCCGAGATACTGCTGATGGAGATGGGTGCGCTCCAGGGTCCGCCAGTCGTCGATGAGCCGCACAACGTCACGACGGTGACGCTCAAGAAAGCGTTGACCCGGAGCTACGTTCGGTCGGGTTCGGTCTTGCTGGCGAATCTCGTTGGTGTGACGCAGGGAGAATCCGTACGGGAGGAGATTCTCGGCAATGGCAACGGATCGGCGTTCCAGACCTTCAAGCTGAAAAATGTGCCTTTGACCTACCTGCCCGCGACTGACCCCGAGGGACTTTCGGCGGTCGAAAGTAGCCTCACCGTGACGGTGAATCGTGTTGCCTGGGAGGAAGAACCGACATTGCTCGGCGGGTTGCCGAGCGACCAGACATATCGCACCTATGACGACGACTCCCAAACCACCTTCGTTCAGTTCGGAGACGGTGTTGAGGGTGCGCGTCCTCCCACCGGGCGTGACAACGTTCGGGCGCTGTATCGGAAAGGCGCGGGAGCGAACGGCAACGTCGCCACGTCGGCGGTCGAACGACTGATCGATAACCTTCCGGGCGTGCAGAAGGTCGTCAATCCGGTTCCAACGGCCGGAGGCGAGGATCGCGAATCGATCGAGGGTATTCGCTCCAATGCGCCGGCCAGTATTTCAACATTCGGTAGGGCAGTCAGCGCTTCCGATTATGCGGCGCTGGCCCTTCGCTATCCGGGGATCGGCAAGGCGAGTTCGGTCTGGATCGCCCGCGATCCGATTACCCACGATCCCGTGCCGCATCCCTACGTTTCGTTGACAGTCGCCACTCTTGAGGGCGGCGACATCTCAGGCGAGGTGGGGCTGTTGGCGCGATTACGGGCATTTCTCGATGCGCGTCGCGATCCCAATGTTCCATTGCGGATACAGGATGTCACCCGGGTTCCGGTAGAAGTTCTGGCGGAAATCGATGTCGACGACCGTTATGGCCGGACTGGCGACACTCGCTGCCGCCATCGCGACGCTCGATCCGACTGTCACGTCCGGAGGAGCGCCGGGATTCTTCGCTTTCGAACGGATCGGGTTCGGCGAGAGCGTGCATCTCAGCTCGCTATACGCGGCAATCCAGTCGGCTGAGGGCGTGCGAGCAGTTCGCATCACCACGCTTCGCAAACTGAAACCGGCTGATCCGGCCGGAACGATTCGCGACCACATTTTCATCAGGCCGTCGGAGATGGCGAGCGTCGCCAACGATCCTGTCCATCCCGAAAATGGGCGAGTGGTGATCACCCTCGGCGTAGGAGGGTTTGACGACGCATGAACGACACGCTCCGAAATACCCCTGCTGATTTCGCCCGTCGGCTCTACGCACTGTTGCCCGAGAACTACCGGGCATACGACGCGGAGGAAGACGCGCCTGCTCCGCTCGAAGCGCTGCTGACCGTGATCGGCGAGCAGGTCTCCTATCTGCGCCAGGATCTCGATTCGCTGTGGGACGACTTCTTCATCGAGACCTGCGACGACTGGGTGGTTCCTTATCTTGCATCATTGGTTGGCACGCAACTTCTGCCGCGAGCCGACGAGCGGAGCATTCGCCTCGATGTGCGCAATACCGTTCGATGGCGCAGGCGCAAAGGCACGCCGGCGGTGCTGAGAGAAGTCGCGGCGGCGATGAGCGGTTGGCCAACCGATCGCATCGCAGAGTTTTTCGCGTCGCTCGGCTGGTCGCAAAATGTCAATCACCTGCGCTTGAGCCACCCGCTCACGGTCGATGTTCGCGATCCTTACCGGCTTGATCAACTCGGTCACGCGAACGATCCGTTTGCTCACGCCGCCGATTTTCGAAAGGGAAGCGCGCTCGACGGGGCGCGGGTTGTTCCGAGATCACTCGGCATCGGTGTCGCGGCCTGGGGAACGCCGGGGCGATATCAGATCAAGCAGCTCGGCGCGTTCGTCCATCGATTGCAGACGTTTCGACTGACTGGCGTCGATCCTGCCGCTGCTAATCCGGGACTGCCTCTACCAGCTCAGGCGAGTTGCTTCACCTTTGATCCATTGCACCGGGAGGCGCCGCTGTTCGTGGAGTCGACCGGTGAGGCGATTACGCGCGAGGCGTTCGATCATGCGCCCTGGAGCTACATCGGAGAGGAGATTGGAGTACGCCAGTTTGGCGTGCAAATGATGTCCGATGCGAAGCCACTCGATGCGCAGGTGGGGTCGTCCTCGCCCCTTGCTTGGGATCTGACCGCGGCCCCACAGGCCACATTCGTGAACCCGCGCGCGCCATTCACCTTCGGGGGCCAGACAGCCGGAGTTTCGCTCCACGCCACCGCCGGAATGCGGTTGATGAACGGCAACGAATCCGCGGAGACGAGCGCCCACTTCGTGATCTCGGCCGAATGGTGGAATGACTCCACCTCGACGGCCACACTGATGGGATCGCTCAGCACGAAAACAGGCGCGTTCATCACCGGTGGTGCGTCCCCAGGGGCGGGGCAGTTGCGGATCGTCGTTCGAACCGGGCGAGCCGGGCTCGGATTCGCCGGATTGCCGGTCTCGAATTCAGGGAGATTTCCCGGCGCGATCATCGCGATTCGCCGGGCGAATACGGCAATACCGCGCGCAAATGACGTGCGATATATCGCGCTGCCGGCGAGCTTCATCAGCACGTCCGATGCGATCGTCTGGTTCGTTGCCGACGATGGCTCAACCTATTCAACCGCGAATCTCGCGGCGACAACGCTCGAACGATCGCGTTTTGGAGATGTCTATCCTGCCCGAAGTCTGACGGCGAGCAGAAGACCGGCAACTGATTTCTCGCCGATTGGGCGCGGTCCGAATGGGCTGCGGCTTCCTGATCCCGCGCGGATCGGGACTGCGCAACTTCTCGTGCAGGCCGAAGTGTTTGCAGCCGGACCACCTCAGATCCTCGGCGCGATTGCGTCCGTCGATCGCGTGATCACGAATCATCCCGGTCTGGAAGGGCCAAACAACTGGCCAGCATTCACCTATCGTCGCAGCCTGGCCGTGCTGGCTGAAAATGTTCCCGAGGGCAAGCTTGCCATCAGAGTCGTGCCACTTGCAGGAGCGCTCGTTCCACAATGCGAGGTGATCGTTCAGAGCCGCGCAGGGGAGAGTCTGCTCGTCTATATTCCCGAAATCGATCACCTGCCGGCAACTGGCCGCCTACTGCTCGTCGGTGACGACGGCAGCACCTGGAATGCTCCATCCGATCCGGTGGAGTTGCTGCGTATCGTTGGCGCGCCGTCGCTCGACGGATTGACGCTCGCGAGAGCCAGCGCCGGGCAGGTATTGCCGATCGCCGGCTCGAATGCCTATGCAACATCGGGTTGGCGTGGGCATCGATCTCTGCTCGTGCGATCGGCGCGGATTGCTGGCGGATCGGCGAGTTCGGCGTCGATCCGGAACATGGCCGATTTGCCTTCGCTCCCGGTGATCCTGCCGAGGGAAGCCCGGATCTGAGCGTTGACTATGTGGAGGCGTTCGGCGAGCGAGTCGGGGCGCGGACATTTGCGGGGCGGGTCGATCTTTCGATCAAACCAACCCGGCTCGTCGCGAAGAAGGGTGATGCGGTCAGCGACGCTCAATCCGGCGATCGCGCTCGATCACATTCACACGACGGTCGCCGATGCGCTGGCGAAGGCGGACCCGAACGACGTCATTGAAATCGTCGATAGCGCGACCTATCTCTCAGCCACGAAACTGACGATCAAACCGGGATTGACGACGCTCACGCTTCGCGCGGCTGAGGAGCAGCGACCCTGCATCTCGACCTATACCGCCGCCGGCAATGCGCTCGCCATCGGGTTGCAGGTGAGCGACCCGCTTACGCGCCTCGAGCTGAGTGGACTGCTGATGAGCGGTGGGACGTTGCGAATCGACGGCGCGTTGGACGATCTCAATCTGACCGGCTGCACGCTTGACCCGCTGATGGCAGGAACGACAGGCTCACTCGTCTCGAATGATGGTGATGGGCAACGCTCGGCCAACTATCTCCTCTGTCGCTGCATCACCGGCGACATCCGGCTGGCGACCGGGGTCGGACGGCTGACGATCGCCGACTCGATCGTCGATGCGCCGGGCAAGCTCGCGATCACCAGCATCGTGGCCGATCAGCCGGTTCGGGTCGTGCAACTCGAACGCGTGACCTTGCTCGGCCAACTCCATTGCATTGAGTTGCACGCGAGTGAAACGATCCTGGACGAACTCGCTTCGGTCGAGGACCGGCAAGTCGGCTGCATTCGCTATAGCCGCTACGAGCGGGATTCGATCCTGCCGCGCAAGTTCGCCTGCGTTCCGAGCGGCGACGCGCTTCACGCCTGCTCGTTGAACCTCCGCTGTGTCGCCCCAATCTTCGATTCCAGGCATTTTTCACGACCTGACTATGCGTTTCTCGCCCAGTCGTCTCCGGTCGAAATCGCGCATGCGAGCGAAGTGGGATCGGAAATTGGCGCGTTCGCCAGTGGGCGATCCGCGATTCGGCTTGAGAATCTCGAATTGAAAATCCGTGAGTTTTTGCCGGTGGGGTTGTCTGCACTTGCCCTTGCTGAAACGTAAGGAGGTCCGCCATGCGCGGTGACTTTTCTCGAAAGCCGTTCCGCCGCAATTTGCACGACGCCGGACTCTTGCACCAGCAGGGGCGTGTTTGGCTTGATGGTGATTGGAATGAGAACGTTTTCCACCGGCTTGATCTGAATGAGCAAGAAGCGTTCGATGTGATCGGACCATGCGGCATCCCGGACGATCCAACGACGCCCGAAGACGATGATTTCTACCTGATCGAACCTGATCCCGCGCTGGGCCCCGGTGATTTTCGCATTCATGCCGGCCGAGCCTATGTCGATGGCATCCTCTCGGTGCTCGACGCCGATACGACGTACAAAACACAACCCGATTTGCTCGATCCACCCGATCTGATCACTGCCGCCGGCGACCGCCAATTCGGCGCGATTGTCTACCTCGAAGTCTGGCGGCGTCTGATCACCTATCTCGAAGATGACACCGTTCGTGAGAAAGCGCTTGAGGGGCCGGATACGATCGCCCGGTTGAAGACGCTGGGACAGATCAAGGCCCAGCCTTTTCCGATTCTCGAAGGCAGAGACATCGTCAATTGCGAAAATGCGCACGAGTTTCTGCCCAAACCGGGTTCCGGAACGCTCAGCACCGACCAGCCGGACGATCTCGATCCAGAAGACCCTTGCCGCCTGCCGGATGACTCGCTCTTTACCGGTCGTGAGAATCGGCTCTACCGGGTAGAGATTCACGATCCGGGCGATGTTGACGGCATTGCTCGGCCAGGGAACGCGATTTCCTTCGCCACGCCACTGGCGGGAGCAGCGACGGCGGGCGATACGTCGCTGACACTGGCCACCGCCCTCACGAAGGCACAGGGATTCTCGCTCCTGAGAACCGGAGCGGCGACGATCGTCGATGACGACGGCAACAGCGAAACGCTCGTGGTGACGGCTGTCGACAACACGAAGCTGACGCTTGCCGGACCGCTTGCAGCAAGTTATCTCGCCGCAAAGCATCCGACGGTCAAAGGCGGGATCGCTCGGTTTAAATGGTCGCGAGACAACGCTTCGTTCGGGGTGCGGGTGAGTGCGGTCGACAGCAGCCGGAAGGTGCTGACGGTCGCATCGCTTGGGCGCGATCAGGTGACCGCGCTGCGTGCCGGTGACCTGGTCGAAATCGCCGACGATGCATCCGAGCTTGGTCCAAATCGCGGGCATTTGACCTATCTCACCACCGACCCCAACCCTGATCTCTTCACGCTGCAGCTTGCGGACGCGATTCCGCCTGAATTCGATGTTGCGAAGCTGAATGAACGACACCTTTTGCTCAGACGATGGGATGGAGTTGGTTGGGCTGGAGACGATTTCGACGATCCAGGCATGGATCTTGGTGACGGAGTCCGGATCAAGTTCGAAGGGTTCGATCTGCACCCCGGCGACTGGTGGAATATCAAGACGCGGCGCGTCGACGGATCGGTTGAGTTCAGGGATCAGGCGAAACCGGACGGCATCGAGCGCCATCGCTGCGTCCTCGCTGTGCTCGATTTCACCGAGCGGCGCACCATTTCTACTGATCCTGTGCTCACCCACGCGGCGACGGCTGGATTCTCGACGACAGCGCTTGCACGATTCCGAAGCGTTCTGCCGACCAACCGTCTTGAGTTCACCCAACCCGAGATTTTGGACGCCGCCAACCGATCCGGAGCCGCAGCGGCGGCGCTCGAGCGATTCCGGCTCGATCTGCCGCATCGATTTGAAGCGCAGTTCGAGCGGACATCTGATTGCCGGCCGCGATTTCCGCCGTTGACGCATTTACCAGAAGGGGGAACGGGTCACGGTCCCTATCTCGTGATCAAAGGACTCGGCGGCGATGGGCAGGAAGGCGCACCAGGCGACGTGCTGGCGTGCCCGCTGATCGCCGGGGTGGAGGATGAACATGGCCGGCCGGTTGCCGGAATCACCGTTCGCTTCGATCTCGTTTCGGGTGGCGGCGATGAGGTCGCTTCGAGTCTGGCCGGTCCGTTCGGACCGTCTGTTGACATCACGACCGGACTTTCTGCAACACCCCTGTTCGGCATGGCGCGTGCTTTCCTGAAGCTTGGTGACGGGAGAGAATGCCACATCGTCCGGGCGAGAATCGTTAAACCCGATCCACCGCAAGGCGCCGCGCTTCAGGTCTTTTACGAAGCGCATCTGAACCGGGATGAGCCGCCAACGCCGGATTTCCCGCGCGTCGTGGAGATTGGCTGGCGCAACGACGACACCCTGACGCTGGATGTGTTCAACGAAGGGTTGACGGTTCAGTTCAGCGACAAGATGGAGGAGGCGACCGGCTCGCTCGATACCTTCGTCGTGACCGTGGAGATCCCTGATTCCCTACCAGGCCCTGAAGGGAGAGTGCGATGGATCGGACACCGGCCATTCATTGTCTTTGGCGGAGTCAGAACCGATGGCGAGGTCTGGATATTCCGGCCGTGCCCGTCATTGCCGCGCGATCTTCTTGACGATTGGCTCGGTCAGGAAGTGAAGCTGATCTCCGACACGCGCGAGTGCGTCCAGAAAATCACCGGGCAGGATGTGAACATCGATAACCCACGCATTCGAGTCCGGGTGACGTTGAAGGGCGATGTCATCTTGAGCAAGGAGAAACAGCTGCCGCTCGATGGTGACGTATTCGGTAAGGTTGATCCGAACGTCAATATCCCGGTGACTGATTTGGTTCTGCCGTCAGGTGATGGGGTCCGGGGAGGGGATTTCGAGAGCTGGTTCTATTTCGATACGAAGAGTTAACAGGAATCTCCCTACCAACCGCCTTCACCCCCAGCCCCTCTCCTGCCTCGGGAGAGGGGAGACGTCTCAGTTTTGAGCAAGGGAATCAAGCATGGCCTTCGCGGCTGCGAGCTCGTCGGCGTTGATGGTGTGGCCCATGCCGGGGTAGATGCGGAGATCGACGGTCCCACCGAGCTTTTCGAGCACGGTAGCCGATTCTTGAAGCCGCGCAAGCGGAACGTGAGGGTCGATGTCGCTGCCGCCGATGAAGACCGGCGTTCCGTCGAGCGAGCCGGAATAGTCTCTCGGTGCTGCTATCCGGGCCGATCAGCCCGCCCGTGAATGCGATGGCCCCGCCGTACCGGCGGGCGTAGCGGGCGACGAATTCGAGACAGAGACAGGCTCCCTGTGAGAAACCGAGAATGAAGGTTCGCTCAACCGGGATTTTGGATTCGGTGACGATGCTCAGCACGGATTCAACGGTTCCCAATGCGGACGACAAATAGGGCTCATTTTCCTCAAGCGGGTAAAGAAAACTGTGCGGATACCAGGTGTTGCCTGCTGCCTGCGGTGCGAGGAATGTGAAGCCAGGGACGTTGAGCGTGCCTGCCAGCGACAGGATGTCGTCGGCTCGCGCTCCCCGACCGTGTAGCAAGATGACGGCGGAGTGCGCCCGTTCGAGCGGCTCGCCAGCGAGCAAGACGCGCTGATGTGCATGAGGATCATGCGCCGATGCGACGGTCATTCCTTGCTCTCCTTCCGTACCTGTTTTTCCTGTCGTGTAAGTATCCGTCGAAGTGGGTTGTTTGCTCAATAGGGGCGGCGGGATCGTCTGGCCGGACGGAAGTTGAAGCGGTGGCAATCCTCGTTCAATTTCCGGACGACGTGATTCGAACCAGGGCGGGAGCCGAAGCGATTCGCCGAGCCGATCGGCCGGCTCATCGAGGGTGAATCCTGATCCTGTCGTCGCCAGTTCGAATAGGACGCCGCCCGGTTCAGGAAAATAAATTGATTGGAAGTAAAAGCGGTTTCGGATCGGGGAGACGGTTGCACCAGCGAACCCGATATGAATTTGCCAGGCGGTGAGCGCAGCTTCGTCCGCAACCTGCCAGGCGACATGATGGACGCTGCCGATACCGACAACGCCCGACCAGAATCCGGCGACTGATCGAATCTGAAGCAGGGGCGTTTCGGGTGACGAGTCAACGGCATAGAATTGGACCCCATCAAGGGATCCCATGAGTCGCAACCCGAGAACACCGGTCAGAAACGCTTCAGTCTTATTGGGTTCGGCTTCCCAAAGCGTGACGGAGTGGAGTCTTTGAATGCCAAACTCCGCTCCTGGAAGGCCCGGTGACGGCACGGCAACGAGCTCGATCTGGAGTCCGTCGGGGTCTCGTAGGGTGATAGTTTGCAGACCGTTTCGTTTGAATGGTCCTTCGAACGAAATGTGCCGATCGATGAAGCGGTCAATCCAATGACCGAGCGCGTGGGCGGGAATGGCGAAGGCGATCGAATCGGTGAGACCGGCGCCGCGCCGGCCGGGCTGCCCATCGAGGTAGATAAAGAAGGTGATCAGCGTGCCTGGCGCGCCGTCGCCAACCCCGTAGTAGAGGTGATAGATGGCGGGGTCTTCATAATCGACGGTGATCTTGATCAGGCGCAATCCGAGGACCGACGTATAGAAATCGAGATTTCGCTGAGGGTCTCCAGCGATGGCCGTGATGTGGTGTAAGCCGGCAATCGGGGATCGGTTTTTATCGATATCCATCATGGACCTATCCCTCATATTGATTGCCGGTCGATCGCGTGATCTGTTCGGTTGTCTTCGTACTCTACGGTGCCATTATCGCAACAAATCAGATAATCGCACCGGCGGTTTGACTTTGATATTCGATAAGATAGAAAACGCCGGAAGATGTGATTGCGCGCGATGGGGAGGCGGGAGTTGTGAAGATTACGGATCTCAAATGCGCGGTCATCGGAACCAACCCGATTGTGCGGCTGGTCACCGATGAGGGACTAAGCGGATATGGCGAGGTTGAGGCGTATAAGCCCTATTTGAAACCGCATGTCTTGCTGCTCAGAGACGCGCTGATCGGCCAGGATCCAACCGATGTTGAGCGAGTGATGCTCAGGATTCGACAACGCGGCGCGTTCAAACCGTGGGGCAGTGCCGTCAGCGCGGTCGAAATGGCGCTCTGGGATCTGGCGGGAAAAGCGGCCGGAGTGCCGGTCCACAAACTGCTTGGCGGCAAAGTGCGTGATCGCGTGCGCGTCTACAACGGTGCGGTGCGCACGAAACTCAACGGGCAACGCCCGGAAGACTATGCCGACAATGTCCGGGCGATGAAGGAATCACCCGAAGGTTTCACGATCGTGAAGCAAGGTGTCGCATTTCACAGCCAGATGAAATACGACGTGCCGAACTTCTTTTATGGTGATGCCGCTGACCCCTGGGCGCATGGGCAGGTGAGCAGGGGACTTCTCACCGAGCGCGGATTGAACCATATCGTTGCATGTGTTGCGGCAATGAAAGAGGTGCTCGGCGATGAGATCGGGCTTGCCCTCGATTGCGGACCCGGATTCATGGTGCCGGACGCGATCAAGCTGGCCAGAGCGCTGGAACCGTTTAATATCATGTGGCTCGAGGATCTGCTCACCGGCGATTACATCCCCTGGGTTCATGCCGATGTTTACCGCGAAGTGACATCGGCGACGACGGTACCAATCCATACCGGCGAGCAAATCTACCTTCGTCATAATTTCAAAGAGCTGATCGAGCGCAAAGCGGTGCGCATCGTCGGCCCCGATCCTTGCGATGTCGGCGGCATCGCCGAACTGAAGTGGATCGCCGAATACGCCGATCTTCACGGCATCCTTATGGCGCCGCACGGAACCGGCAATGGATTGCTGGGACTGGCGGCGCTGGTGCAGGTGGCCGCGACGTTGCCCGCGAACTACATCGCCTTCGAGTATCCAACTGGCAATCCTGACTGGTGGTACGACATCGTCGAAGGATTGCCATCGCCGATCGTGGTTGACGGGCATATCACCGTCGGCTCGGCACCGGGAATGGGAGTCGAATTCAACATCGAAGCAACGAAACGGTATCTCAACGGAGAGGATCGCGACTTCTTCGCCTAGGATTGATTCAGACTCGACCAAAACGCTGTCAGTGCCAGAACAAATCCCTCGGGATTGTTCACCATCATGGAGTGGCCGGCATCGGCAACGATCGATGTAGGGATCCTGTGTTCAGCTAGACGTGGTTCGTACGGGTCGGGGAGCGTTTGTGATCCGTACACATAGTGGCGGGGCGTGTTGAGCGAATAGAATTTTTCTTCCAACTCGGCGGCGACAAGATGCGTTGCCGCCCGGTGCATTGATCGAGGATCGGCAGCTCGGAGTGTTCGTACGTAGCTGCCGCCGTCCGTGCCAGGCAAGACCCGACTTCTGGCGTCTTCGATGACCTTTTGCTGCCCAGAGGTGATGTACTCTGCCTCGCTCTGTGCAGCGATCGTTCCACTGAGACCGGCGTCCTCGGGTTGCAGATTCGGCTCGGCGACCGTCAATGAAAGCAAGCGCGTCTGGTGGTCTGCCGCCATTACGATTGCGATTGATCCTCCCCAACTGTGACCAATGAGATGGAACTTCTCAATGCCAAGATGATCGAGGAGACGCATCACGGTTTCCCCGTGGGCTTCCAGCGTGTGTGAAAACGATTCGGCGCGATCGCTGAACCCGAAACCCAGGAAGTCGATCAGAATTGACCGGTATGGCGCGAGAAGTTGATGACCAGCGATTGCAGGGTAATCGGCGGACGATGCCGAGCCCAGCCCATGCAGGTACACGCAAACCGGTCCGGGTCCACCCAGATCGTGATAGGCAATACCGGCATCGAGTCCAGGCAATCGATACAGATTCATCGCCGCTCCCGCCGCTGAATTGTCGCAATTTCAAACCTCATGAAGTCGAGCTCATTTTATCGCTTTGCAGCGCCTGCCGTTCGTTGCCCCGTTTGAAATTGCCGGTGGCTTTTGCCATAACTAGTTGGCCGGCACGATCGTCCACCCCCGCGATTTCGGCGAGAAAGCGCTCCGCCTGCCTTCCGTTCAAGGTGGTGATCTGTTTCCCCTGCCAGGAAATCAGCACCGACCCGCTTTTGGTCGCTCGATACGAAAAACTGTCTTCGTCAAGTCGATTGCGTCGATCCACGGTACTTATTATCGCTCCGGCAGTTGCTTGTACGACTTCCTGGGCCGAGCCTACATCAATTCCATTGTTGAATGCATAGTGACTAATATGATCAAGTATATTAGAATGCGCCAATGATCTTGAATTGGCGCCAAGTTGGCGCCCTAACATAGGAGGCGGAATGTGAGTCTTTCCACGGCAACAACGACCGATGTTGTGTACCGCATTCTCGGTGTCAACGATCAAGGGCCGATCGCTGAACTTCGCAATCAGAAACCGGAACAGATCGAGGAGCTTCAGGCGTATTATCTCGCGCTCTTCGAGCCTGAAGAAGCATCGGCGCAGGCATTTCCGCTGGTAGATCGCTATCTCATCGCGGTGCGCGTCGCTTCGCATACGAACAGTGTCGCCGTCGCGAACTGGTATGCCGATCTCGCCGGGAAAGCGGGTGTCGAAGAGGCGGTCATCGCCCGCGCGCGGAATGTGAACGAATCCTGGGACGATAACACGCCCTTGGGCGCGGCGGTTCACCATGCCGACCTGCTTACGACGCATCCATCGGCGGCCCAGAAGACTGATCTCCAGGCACTCAAAGACGCTGGATATACTCCGGCCGGAATTGTTTCCCTTTCCCAGACGATCGCATTTGTTTCGTATCAGCTGCGGTTGATTGCCGGGCTGCGCGCATTTGGAGCTGCATCATGAGCCTGGGAGTCCGCGAAGTATTCACCCTCGACCTGTTGACCTGGACGCCCTGGCTCGAACGAGCGGATGAGACTGATCTCACGCCCGAGCAGCGGGAGCGGGTCGAAACCGTCGTCAGCAAGGCGCCGAATTCTGATTACATCGCCGTGCTGGCAAACGACTTTCCGGCGCTGCAGGCGCGGGCGAAGGTGCATCACCATAACTTCACGTCGGCTGATCCAGAGCCAACGTCGTACCGCGAACTCGGCGCGACGACGGCGTCGCGAATCAATGGTTGCGTCTTCTGCGCTTCGGTGCATGCCCGCATCTTTGCGAATCTCTCGAAGAAGCGGGAATTGACGCAGCTCTTTCTTGACGAAGGCATCGATGCGGATCTGCCGCCGTTGGAGCGGGCGATTGTCGACCTCGCAACGAAGGTGACGAAAGATCCGGAATCCCTTTCAGCGGCTGACTTTACGACGCTCCGCGGCCTCGGATTCGATGATCTGGGCATTCTCGATGTGATCAACTACTCGGCGTTTTTCGCGAACGCGAATCGCCTGATGCTGACACTCGGCGAGCCAAAACCGCAGGAATCGCGCGCCTCTAACTCGTAACATTTCCGAGGGGTCAAGCGGAAGGCGGTGGGAGATTTGTCTCCCACCGCCTTCCGCTTTTTGACGCAGCGTTCAAATTATTCAGCTGGTTTTGAGTTTGCTTCGGCTCGCGCCATGCGTCCGACCACGGTGTCCAGGCGGGAGGCGAAGTTGGAGCGGTCGCGAGGAGAGAAGGCGGGAGGTCCGCCGGTGACGAGGCCCATCGAGCGCAGCTGGGCGTTGAGGTCGCGAGCGGCCAGCGCTTGACCGATGCCGTTCGGGTGGAATTCGCCACCGCGAAAGTCATAGCAGGGTACGCCATTGGGAATGACCCGCGCGGCCAGGGGGATGTCCGCGGTGAGAACAAGATCACCCGGTTTGGCCTGTTCGACGATCCAATCATCGGCCGCATCCGGGGTGTTTGCTACGACGACGACCTTCGCATTCAGACCGGCGAGCTGCGGCAGCCGGAGATGCGCATTCGCGACCACTGATACGGGAATGCCGTATCGTGCCGCAACGCGGTAGACCTGCTCCTTGACGGGGCAGGCGTCGGCGTCGAGATAGATCATCGCGGTCACGCTGGCAATACCTCCGAGAAGTCGGTTTCAGGGACAGAAACTCAGTCGATCAGCTCGAACCGGGGACTGTCCCTGAAAGTGTACTCGGGGTGCTAGGCGTTGCTTCGAGTTGGAATGCCCTGCGGATTCGTGAAGAGATTGTCCTTGTCGTATTTCGTTTTCACATCCACGAGACGCTCGAAGTTCTCCCCGTAATAGAGTTCCTGCCAGTTCTCAATCATCCGGTTCGGGAAGTTCTGATAGCTCTCTTGCGGCGTGTGCGGATCAATCGCCGCGATGATCTGTTCGCTCCAGGCGTTGAGTTCGTTGCCGACTGAGTCGGGAGCGTCGTCTGGCCAGACCGTCGTCGGACGTAGCAAGGTCAGCATATTGCGGTGCACGTAGGCGGTTTCGGTGCGAGAGAATTTGTCCATCACCTCGCCGCCAACCCAGCCAAGCGACCAGAACGAACCATTGGCGTCATCCGAGCGACTCGGGCAATTCGCGATCAGATCGGCAATATCGGCGTAGACCTGATCTGGCATCGGCTCTTTCGAATAGCGCGAAATGTCACCGAACGAATGGCTTGCCGGCTCCGCCGACGCGATCATGCGCTGGGTATCCCAGAACATCGTTTCTTCGAGCGTTTGCTTGGTCAGGTTGCCGATATCGAGGAGCGGCGTGACGAGATCGCGCAACTCTTCGACCGGACCGATGTACTGACCGCGCGACATCACGCTGACCGCCGCGCTATTGCCGCCTTTGCCGACCGGAGTCGCTTGCGCCATGGCGACGGCGTTGAGCGCGGCGGGGGCGGAGGCGAGGAGCTTGTCGAACGTTGAGAGCACGGCGGCGGCATTATCCGCGCCGGTCCACTCGAATCGATACCAGCCGATCGTCGTCTTCGGCACTTCGACCAGATCGTAGGTGAACTGGGTGTTAATGCCGAAATTGCCGCCGGCGCCGCCTCGACAGGCCCAGAAGAGATCGTCGTTGTGCGAGCTGTCGATTTCGAGAATTTCACCAGCAGCAGTCACGATTCGAGAGGCTTGCATATGGTCGCAGGAGAGACCTGCCCAGTGGGCGTTGTAGCCGATGCCGCCGCCGAGCGTGAGACCACCCATGCCGACGCCCAGGCAGGTGCCGCCCGGCATGAAGAGCGGACCATCCTCGGTGGCGATGAAGAAGTCGTTGTTGAGAGCTGCGCCTCCGCTGACAGCTGTCGAGGTCGCGTAATCGATCACAAGCGAATTGAGCCGGCGAAGATCGATCATCAACCCGGTCGTGGTCGAGAATCCGGCGTAGCTGTGCCCGCCGCCGCGCCCGACGGGCGGGACGCCATTTTCATTGCACCAGGTGACGCAGGTGATGACATCCGCTTCGTCGGCGACGCGAGCGACCGCCGCTGGAAGGATCGTTCGATAGCGGCCATTGGCCGGAGCGCTGGCGGCGGCGTATCCGCTGTCGCCTGGAAGCATGAGGGTGCCATGCAGCCGCGCGCGAAGGTCTTCCAGCGCCGAGGCCGCCACGGTGTCTTGCGCGGAGGCATATGAAACCGGTTTCCAGGTCAGACCCGGCCCGACGCTCAGTCCGACGCCGATCCCGGCCGCTGTGATCGCTGTATTCCGTAGAAATGAACGCCGACTCATTCCAGACATCGTTTCCTCCTGTACCCGCAGTGAATCTGACGATCGATGATCAAGGAATCACTTCCAGCGATTCCATCATCCCGAGATCTTCATGTGAAAGCACGTGGCAATGCTCAACGAATTTGCCCGTGAAGTCGTCGAGATTCATCTGGACCCTGATTGAATCACCATCCAGGCCAGTGAGAACATAGGTATCGCGCCATTTCGGCTTCTCGAGCGTGACGCCGTTGATCTCGATGACTTTAAATGGATTGACGTGTACATGTAGAACATGGGCGTGTTGAGGAAGTTTAGAGTCGAGATCGTTCGTAAGCTGCCACTCTTCAGCGGTGCCAAGCTTCATTTGATAGGGCTCGTGAGACGGGTCGAAAGCCACGCCATTGATGCCGAAGTTGAAGAACTCGTTGTCGTCACCTCGCTCGACCGTGTAGCGAAGCGTCCGGGTTTTGGCGATCGGCATGATCGGCGGATCGTAGGCGGGAAGCGTCGCCGGCAACGCCATTTCGGGGCCCGATCCAACCACTTCTACCGTGAGGATCGGTCGGGTGAGGAGTTCCGAGTTCGTCGTTGGCTCGGCGGGCATCTCCATGCCATGTTCGATTCCCGGAATTTCCGGATGCTGGCTCGAACCAGGGGTCAGGATCAGATCGTACGTGCCAGGCGCACCGGCTTTGATCAGCACTTCGACCCGGTTTCCCGCCGCCAGCACGAGATTGGTGTTTGGCTCCGGCTCGGCGAGCGTCAACCCGTCCCAGGCGATCACATTCATCGGGTGATCGGCGAGCGTCAGTGACATGAACTTGCCTTCGGCGGCGTTGAGGATGCGCCAGCGCCGGACTTCGCCGGGATACATGGTGATTTTCGGATTCATCATGCCATTGACGGTGTAGAGGATCTGCGTCCGGGGGAAAAATGCTTCCTGAGTGCTGGGATGAGGAATTGGATCGAGCAGCTGGAAATCGTCACCGAGCTCGATCGCCTGCAGCACGAGGACCTGCTCCTGGGCTGCTTTAACCTCTTCGACCTCATCGATGTCGCCGCGAACGATGATGGCTCCCGCCATGCCGGCGCGAACCTGCTGGCAAACACCTCCATGTTTATGCGGGTGATACCAGAAGAGACCTGCGGGATGGTTATCGGGCACCGCGATCTCGTACTGAAACGACTCGCCCGGCTTGATTTCGAGGAATACGTTGTCTCCATTGCCCTCAGGAGACACATGCATACCATGGACATGCAGATTTGTCGTCGTCCACTCATGGGGACGGACCATATCAACCGGTGCCATGGGGTCGACCGGCGGAAGGTCATTGATGAAATCGACCTTCATAACATCGCCAGGATTGACCTCCCAGGTGCGTCCCGGAACCATGTCGTTAAAGGAATAGGTAGTCACTGGTCTCGCGGCGCCCATTTCGATGATGCTCGGCTTCGCGTTAAGCGTTTCCGTCATCACCCCATCCACACTCTTTAGGACGACAGGTTGGGGAAGATCGGGATGAGGCTGCGCCACCGGGGTCGCGCTGACAGGGGTCTGCGCTGAAGCGTGCAATATCCCCTGCAGCGCAAGAGGGATCGCCGCTGCGGCCAGCGCCGCTCGACGAGAAATACGGAGGTCGGCCACTCGGCGCGCGCGCGGACCGATGAAAACATCGCTCATGCTCACAACCCTTCAGTACCGGTTGCCTCGGCGTGATCCAAAACAATTGATGAGTCCTGTTACCCATCATGGCGAAAAGGACCGGTGATGTGGAAGTGCGAAACGGCATCGATTGCTTGAACCCAACAGTGGGACTTTTGGGACTCCGGGTCTATCCGTACAAGTACCCTAATGACACGATCGATGTACGGATTTCGGCCCGGGATGCGAGAGGTTACGCAAACCGCGGATCTGCTATGAGCGGTCCCGCCAGCACCGGCACATCGATTGCCGCAAATGGAGCAGCGCGGGATCCCCTTGGGTCCATTGGCTCCAAGTGACCAGATATTCTGGGAGAATGAGCAATTGCATTTCTCTGGATAGCGCGGTGCTTTCGCCGGCAATCTCAGCGCCGAGAGGGGAGCGCGCGCGAGCGAGAAGTTGATCGGATACCGAACGCTCGTGACGGGGAGTTAGTTCGTCACCCCAGCGCCGGGGGAGCCCATGCCCGCACGGCGCCGCCTTGATCGCAACCTGCTTGTCTGCCGGGCACTACCCAATGTCCAAACCGCCGACAACCTGCCCAGTATTTCCGGATCCTGACCTCGGAAATATATTGACAATCAATGAGATGAAGAAGCTGCCCGAGCGGGGCCCGACTCCTGGTGTGGGCGATAACCGTTACGTGATGGGCTGGATCAGGTGTTTCAATCCCATCCCGACCAGTCGAGCAGGAAACCGCGGCATCGAGGAGATTGCGATGTCGGCAGGGGATTCATCCAGGAAAACCCCCTGGACGTCGAGTGTTTCCTGCGGCCAGCCATCGACCACATGTTGTATCGCTACTCTGGAGGAACGAATTTGCTGCTGCGCCTGTTCGTAATCGATCACATATTCCCCAGCCAGCCGCGTTGTCGTCACGCCAATACAGTGCTGAAACCCAGTTTCCCTGAAGGTTACACGACCAGTGACCGAAGACTAGTGGCCGATCGAGCGGATCTGAACTCCAATGGGATTAGGTCCGTGAATGATCGGATTCAAATGGGTTCAAATCCACTCGACAATATCTCAGAAATACGGCCCAGGCCGGATGGGGTTGATTCCTGGCAATTCGTACTATGATGTATGGGACGTCATACCTAGTCTCAACGGTCTTTGTCCACGCAAGGCGTGTGGAGCGATCGATTCACCGCTTGTCCTCGGAAGCACGGGGTACCTGGTTAAGCATCGGAATGCTACCGGCCGTAGGCATGCAACTTGCCCGCAACACAGGCTGCTATTTCAGCTAACGATTGCACTCTCGCTTGCTGAACGGAATCGATTGCATGAAGCATCCCTTGACTCGCACGGTATCGATGCCGCCGGCCGATGCAGTCTCAGGTTCGCATGCAGTGAGTCTTCGTACTCGTGTTCTATCGATCCTGGCACCGCCGGAATCATTGCCTGGGCTGCACATTCGCCGGTGGCGCCGATGCAACCTCAACTGCGGGAATTCACGCTGACGGCATCGCAGATCGACTGGGAGCTGCAACCCGGCACTCGCGGTCAAAGCCTGGGCCTACAACGGCCAGATGCCAGGTCCCGAGATCCGGGTGCGAGAGGGCGACCATGTGCGGATCACCCTCGTCAACCATCTTCCGGTGGGCACCACCATCCACTGGCACGGGGTCAACGTACCGCCGACATGGACGGGCCGGCGGGGCTCAACCAGGCGCCGGTGGAACCGGGACAATCCTTCGTCTACGACTTCATCGCCACTCCGGCGGGCACCCGCTGGTATCACTCGCACACCGATGTCGCGACCCAGGTCATGCTCGGACTGTATGGCGCATTCATCGTCGAGCCGAAAGCCGGAGCAGTTCACTACGACCGCGACTACACCTACATCCTGTCGGAGTGGGACAACGAGCTGACCCCAGACGTGGCGACTGGCGCCGCGCCGCGCGGTCCTCGCGATTCCACCCTGCGCGGCGGGGAATTCGGGACCGATGAGTTCCTGATGGACGGCAAGATGGACGAGGCGATCCCGCCGATCGTCGTCAAGGAAGGGGACAAGGTCCTGATCCGGCTGATCAACGCCGGCAACCTGGCTCATCCCTTCCACACTGCACGGGCACTCGTTCAAGATCGTCGCCACCGATGGGAATCCAGTGCCGGAAGCGGCCCAACTGACCAAGGACACGGTGCTGATCGGCGCCGGGCGAGCGCTACGACATTGTGTTCGAAGCGAACAACCCGGGTGTCTGGATGGTGCATTGCCACATCGAAAACCATGCGGCCAACGGCATGATGACCTTGATCGAGTACGAGGGCTATCTACCGAGTGGTCCACTGGCCGAGCTCTGGTCGCTTACTCCAGGAGCGTCGGCATCGCCAGTGACCGATGACGCGATGCATGGCGGCATGGGAGACATGCAGCGGAATGGATGAGATCGAGCGTCGCTTCGCCGGTAACTCACCGAACCGGCATCAACGGACGTCTGCAATCCTCCGACTCAGCAGCAGATTGCCCAGAATTCGGGGCAGGGCTGTTTCGATCGCAATGGAAGACGACCGCTTTGATCCGAAAACGATCACGATTGCGGCCGGAACCACCGTCACCTGGACGAACACCGGCGGCGACTGGCACAGCGTGGCTGCGTTCGACGGGAGTTTCGAATCGGACCAGATTGCGCCAGGAGACAGCTATTCCTATACCTTCACGACGCCCGGCGAATACTCCTACATCTGTAAACACCATGGCAGGCAGGGCATGATCGGCAAGATCATCGTCACTGAGTAATTGCACGCCGATTACGCTCGGCCGAGAGGTGAGGCGCTGGATGTCACAGCGCTGATCATCGCCAGTGGAAGGAGGATCAGGGCAGCATCGAGTCAATGAGGACCAAGGGCCCTATTCATCATGAGCGTTCGAATCAAGTTCAAAGGAGCATGCACATGCGCACAATCCCGCACGACGCTTCTTCGTTCACGAATGCCCACTCACGCCACGGCATGCATGACCAGGAGATCACCAGGCGACATCTGCTCCGGCTATTTGGTGGAGCAGGATTGGCCACGGCGGCACTGCTGAAACTCGGACTCGCCCGACCTTCGCCCAGGATGAGGGCACGCCGATGCCGATGGCCACAGCTCAAGTTGGGCCACGAGCGGACGGCAGCACCGTCTGGCGAGTCAAAGTCGGCGAAATGCAGATGGAAGAGAAGACGGAGTACCACGCATATTTCCCTGGTGAGATCACCATCAACGAAGGCGACGCCATCTGGTTCGACTTCGGCATGGGGCTGGCTTTCACACCGCCAGCTTTCTTTCCGGCGGTGAAGTTCCTGCAGATCATCATCCCTGATCCCGAGCAGGCGACGCCGACCGCCGGACCACCGACCGTCATTCTCAATCCGGCCGTGGTCTTCCCCGCAGGTGGGGACACGTACGATGGCACCGGCTATGTGTCATCCGGCATCGATGTGTTCCGCGATCCATCACAGGCGTATGTGCTTACCTTCACGAAGGCTGGATCGTACGACTATCTCTGCGGAGCCCACCCAGCGGTCATGAAGGGCAAAGTGATCGTGCAGGCGGCCGGAACCGCCGCGGCGCACACGCAGGAAGAATATGACCAGATGGGCATGGACCAGCTCGCCGAACTCGAAGCGCAGGCGAAAACTGAACACGACGAATATGCCGAAGCGACGAGCGTGGCGAACGCAGACGGCACGACGGCCTGGACGGCGACGCGTCGGCGCCGGCGGCGAGACGCCGGTGCGTATCCAGTCGATGCTTCCACTCGAGCTTGAGGTGAAAGTCGGCGACACCGTTACCTGGGTTCACCGGGCGCCTGGTGAGCCGCACACGGTGTCGTTCCTTGGCGAAGGCGAGACTCCTCCTGAGGATCCAGTGGAGCAATTCGCCGATGGAAGTCCGAAGTTCGTGCAAAACCCGTTGAATATTTTCCCTCAGGGCGGCAACGTCTGGAGCGGCACGGGATGGGTCAACTCAGGCATCATGGGGATTCCAGTTGGAGGGCCGCCAGTCACCGAATATACCCTGACGTTCGACACGCCCGGCGACTACATCTACTACTGCGTTCTGCATGGTGACTCCAACGGCCAAGGGATGGTCGCAAAGATCAAAGTTTCAGCCGCATAGGAACGGAGATATCGAAATCGAAAACGACAGAGACCGAGGAGAAATCCCCCGGTCATCGTTATTGCATGCAGTGCGCGGCGAATCAGCCCATCTTGGCGACGATCGATTCGAATTCGGAGGCGTCGAAAGCGCGGAGCAAATGCGAGCGGATATTGCCTGACGCCGCGACTTTGAGGAGTGCGGCTGCGACAGACTCCCCATCTGGAGCGGTCAGAATTGCCACGAGGTCGTGGGCGCCAAGGGTCCAGTAGATCGATTCCATGTTGACGCCCATTGCCTGGAAGGCGGCCTGGGCCTCCTTCGAGCGGTTGACGCTGTCTTTCGCGGTTCGCACACCCTGATCCGTCCAGTCCAAAAGCGCGATGAACCTGGCCATGCCGATCTCCTCCGGGTAGCCTCTCTCCACGGGAATGCAACATGCAGTCAAGAATGGCGAGAGATCGATCATACGCCCCATGCCGTTCGGGGGGTGATGTCTCGGATACAACATACGATTGGTCTGCCCCGATGCCAACGACACGTTTCAAGCGTGGAGCACCGTTCAGGTATGCTCCACATGTCAATTCGTCGAATGTCGTTGAGGGGGAGTGCCGTGGCTGAGTCAGATTTTCAGATCATCGACGAGCGGTTCGCGCGGTGCGTGAAAACCTCGGCGAAAGTGGAGAAGCTCTTTGAGGGCTGTCGCTGGGCGGAAGGGCCGGCCTGGTTTCCAGCGATGCGGTCGCTCGTCTGGAGCGACATTCCGAACGACCGGATATTGCGCTGGGATGAAACAACCGGCGCGGTCGGGGTGTTTCGCGCGCCGGCGGGGTATACCAACGGGCATACGGTTGACCGGCAAGGGCGATTGGTCTCGTGCGAGCATGGCAACCGCCGCGTCACCCGCACCGAGCATGACGGCTCGATCACCGTCATTGCCGACACCTATCAGGGCAAGCGCTTCAACAGCCCGAATGACATCGTGGTCAAGTCAGACAATTCGATCTGGTTTACCGATCCTTCGTATGGGATTGAATCAGATTACGAGGGCCACAAGGGCGAAAGCGAGATCGGGCATAACCATGTCTACCGTGTCGATCCAGGCAGTGGCGAAGTGACGATCGTCGTCGATGACTTCGATTGCCCGAACGGCATCGCTTTTTCTCCGGATGAATCCCGGCTCTTCATCACCGACACCGGTGTTAAGCAGACGCGGCATGTGCGCGTGTTCGACGTTCAAGCCAATGGAACGCTGAAAGGCGGGGAGATTTTCGCCACTACCACCAACGGCGGGTTTGACGGATTCCGCTTCGATGATGAGGGGCGCATCTGGATGAGCGGCGGTGATGGCATTCATTGCCTGGCGCCGGATGGAGCGCTGATCGGCAAAGTGTTCGTGCCGGAAGGGGTGGCGAATGTGGTGTTCGGGGGGGCGAAGCGCAATCGACTCTTCATCTGCGGCACGACCTCGCTCTATTCCGTACTGCTGCCGGTGCAAGGGGTGAAGACGTTTTAGACAGCGGGCGTGCAACTGCCCGGATTTCCGATTGGAAACCCGGGCAATCGCACCTTTTTCGCCCCTCCACCGCTTTGAACGCCTTTGTTCTGCTTGTGCAACCGTTGATCGACGGCGAACGACAACCGCATTGTTGATTGGTAGCCTGCGAAGAACGCGATCCTGGATTAGCGGCACACCAGTGAGCCGCTCAAGGTGGCAGGTATGGGAATTGGCGGCTGCCCCGTGCTTCCGCAAATGAACCCATTGTCTCGATCGAGGAAGATGATCGAGGAGTCGCCGCTGGCTGCTTCGCCGTATTGAGCGATCAGCATCGCGCCGACTTGCCTGGCGATCGCCGTTGAAGCCGTGATCACCTGATCGCGTGTGACAGGATCGTTGATCCCATCAGACGCGGCGGCCAGCTTCCCCACGGACTTGAAGAGTCCATACTCGGCCGGCCCGAATGGCGGCAACCGCTCAATCGTGCCATTCGGATGAATCCATAGTCCGCCGCCGTCCCCGCCTCCAAAAATCAGGATCATTTCACACCGTCCAGCTACCGTTGTCGTGTCCGATCTCAAGTTGACCGGTTGCACCTGAACGATAGGCGGCGAGATAAGGTGATTCATCGTAAGAAATGCTTAGTTTTTGAAGTGAGTCATGAGAATTAGGGCAATCAAGCGGATGAGGGCGAGCAATCCCCGTGCATCTCGTCGAAAGGCAATTGGATTGAGAAGCGATTTGCTGCTTGACATATGAATCGAAAACTCTATGATATTTGCACCGGTACCTGAATAGTGGCCTGGCCCGAATGTCCCAACGTCGAAACACAGCGCCGATGGACGTCGCTGTTGTGGAGAAAAAGGAGAAACGAGATGCGATCGAAGCTGATGCGTCCGTTGTTGATCCTGGCGATTATCTTCGCCTCATTGCTGCCGCTTCTCAGTGTAGACGCGAAAGAGACCGCGACGCCGGGACCCTCAAACGTTAGCATCTGTGGACCTGTCATCATGGTTGCAGGCGTCGTTCCGCCCTATCCGAACGGCGTGAATTTTCTTGGTGGATGTGTCTTTTCAACGAAGGCCAGTAATGGCACCGAAACGTACACAATATCTTCACGGTACTGGATTGAACCGAACGTGGAAATTACCACCAACGAAGAGACGGCCATGCACCAATTCGGGGCGACCTTAATCACCGTTGAGCAAGGGAGTCTCATCGTAACGGTCAAGTCTTTTTGCGTGGATGTCGACCCCTGTGCAACCGCGGGAACTGCCTTTTTCGGGCGAACGGGTGCGGACTCTGCAACATCATGGACGCCGATGGTAAAGGATGTTGCGACAACGCTCTATCCTGGCGATTCGGTGTGGCTTGAGAACGTGACCGTCAACGTGAAAACCGATATCTGGGGATCGACTGTGCAGGCAACCGGAACATTTCCCTATGATCCTGGAGCAGGCGGGTGCCCGGCCGTTTGTTTCCACATGCCTTGATTGTCGAAGCAGCGAGTCATGGCATATTGAGCCGCTTGCAGCTCGCGCCACAATAATTGCTCGCAGGTTTCTGCCCGGTCGTCAGTTTGCATCGGCCGGGCAGAGATTTGCATGAAATGCCATGGCCGACGCGTGCGTGCGATTCTCAGCATCCATCTTTTGAAGCACGTTCTGGACATGCACGGCAACCGTTCGCTCGCTAATCGAGAGCTCGTCAGCAATTTGCCGGTTCCGTTTTCCTGCCGCGATCAGGCAGAGCACCGTACGCTCCTGCCTGGTGAGACCGAATTCGTTCGTGGCTGCCAGACTCGTAGGCTCCTCCGCCCGACGCTCTGCAGAAAGCGAAAAGAGCAGCGCTTTGCGGCAGGTATCATCGATCGTGGCGAGTTCTCCTCGACTCCATGCCAAGCGATACTCTTCTTCGTCCAGTATTCGATTCGCCTGCGCAAGGATCGCCGTCACCGTATTTTCGGCTTCGGAGGGTCGCTGATTTTGCGATTTCATGAGCCATTGATGCACCGAAGAGAGGAGCTCAACTGCCAGCTCAGGTTGGTTCTGTTTACTTGCGAGCAATGCGATACCTTCGATGGCGAGAATCAGATGCCCGTCGTGGACCGATGAATCCATGGCCTGGTTGATCGCTTCGTGAAAATACCCCAGGGCCAGCGGTCGGTCGCCCGTCATGACTGCGGTCCACCCGAGCTCGGCCAAAACATGGCGCACACCAAGACCAATATTCGCCGTCTTGAATCTCGCCAGGCTCCATGTCAGCACCTGCGCCGATTCAAGGTATCGACCCTCGATTCGGCTGATTCTTCCCAGTTCAGCACTACTGAAAAGCGCGTTCACGGTATCACCTAACGACTCGAAAAGACTCCGGGCGGTGTCAAAGTGCTGACTTGCGGTGCTGAATTGTCCTCTCCTCTCGGCAAGCGAGCCGAGGTGAAAGGCGCATAGAGCGATCCCACCGTCGAATTCCAACTCCTGGAAGAGTTGCAAGCTCTCATCGAGATAGGCTTCCGCCTGTTCGTATTCTCCTTGCATTTCGGCGGACATACCCAGGCTACTCAGGAGCCCAGCAATGCCGACCTTGTAGTCGAGTCTCCGGAGAATTTCCAGGCTTTTCTCATAGTACGCGCGCGTTTTGGGCACGTCTCCTTCGGTGAGATTCCCGAGATTCAAATAGCCAGTCGCCCGCTCGAGGGAATCCTCGTCCGATGCAAGGCTCAGCGCTTGCAGGATGCGGCGCTCGCCCTCCCGGTCATGACCGAGCCACCCCCAGAAGTAGTCGAGGCGATTGCTCAAATACAGGGCAGTGCCATCTCCCGCCGGTCTCGATGTCATGAGCCAATCAAGCGCCGATCGAAGCTCGCTGAGTTCGGCATTCAGGCGATCGAGCCACGGACCAGGGTCGGAGCTTCGAATATGAACTCGATAGTCCTCGGTCAAGTTGAGGAAAAACGCTGCATGGGCGTCACGGGCTGATCGCTCCTGCCCTGATTCAACGAGGCGCTCCCGCCCGAACTCACGCATGGTTTCCAGCATGTCGTATCGGTATTCGTTGTCGCCCCTTTCTTTCCGAATCAGGAAGTGCTTTCCGAGCAGAGAACCAAGAATTTCGACGAGTTCAAGGTCTTTTGTCGTCGCCTCACGATCGGGATCGCCGTCATCATCGATCTGCCATCCGACCGCCCGCGCTCCGGCAATCGAGCAGCCACTGTCGAAGATCGAAAGACGGGAGAAGAGCTGCTTTTCGGTGTCTGAAAGGCTTTGATAACTCCAATCGATGGCATTCCGCAACGTTCGATGTCGGCCCTCCGGATCGTTACCTGAGCGCTCAAGGAATGGCAAAACGCGCACGAAGTTTCTGAGAATGAGCCGGGGGGGAATCTCAGCCACGCGTGACGCCGCAAGCTCGATCGCCAATGGAAGCCCGTCAAGTCTCCGGCAAATTGCCGCCACGTCCGGAGCGATTTCTGGCGTCAGGACATAGGTCCGATCGGCGGCGCGGGCGCATTGCAGAAAAAGCTGCACAGATTCACTCGATTCGATGACCTCAATCGACTGGGCGCCATATTGATCTGGTGTTGACAGCGGGGTGATTTCAAGGACACGCTCTGAGGCGAGTCCCAGGCGTTGACGGCTCGTGGCAAGCACCACAACATTGGGGCATTTCTCAAGGATCGTCGTAAGGACGTCTGCACCGCTCACGAGATGTTCCATGTTGTCGAGCGCTAGCAGGAGATAGTTCTCGTCTAGCTGGCGGATCACGGCATCGATGATCGATCCTGATCCCGGTAATGGCGCACCAAGCGCCGTCAAGATTTGCTCGGATATCAGCGTCGGATCACGCACGGGAACGAGATCGATGAAGATCACCCCATCGGAAAAATCGAGTCTCACGTGTTCGAGCACTTCAATTGCAAGCCTGGTTTTTCCAATGCCGCCAGGACCGCAGATGGTCACGAGACGCGTTTCTGGCTGATTCAGCATCTGGGCCAGGGCGAAGACGTCGCTCTGCCGCCCAATCATCGGAGACAGCGGGCGTTTGATGTCCACGTCGTCAACCTCTCCCTGCATGACCCGCTGTCGCGCATTGGTGCGACCGACAGCACCAAACGAAGTTTGGCGCTGATCCGGGCAAGATTCGATATTCGCGAATACGCAATTCTAACGATATGAATGGAGCAAGATGCTCTGTACTGTACACATTAGACGCGCCACTGGGACTTGACTTGTGGTTTCCAATGGAATTGCCGCAAAGGATGAATTCATCATGGTTTTCTCTATTCCTCCTGTCAAGCACGTTACGCAACATGGAGCAGGTAACAAAGGGAGATATTATTGCGGACCCGCCAGTGTCCAGATGGTGCTTCGCGCCTACACGGGAAATATGGACAGTCTGGCCACGCTGTATGGGGACAAGACCCACGACGACACGATGGGGTGGGGGGAAGGCAGCTATCCGGATGGTGTCGCATTCACGATCCAAAAGCGAGTTGGATCGCCACTGAAAAAGAGCTTCAAAAAATTCTCGGCGACGACTGAGGAGGCGCTTTCACGAAAGATTTGTTGGGCAATCGCGCACCACCAAAAACCAACGGTTGTGCTGATTCATTGGAAAAGCCATTGGATCGTGGCCAACGGCTGTCAAATTTCTCGTAACCCCACGAGTGCCGACGACGGGGGTTATGACATTGATTACATTTTTATCAATGATCCGGCCAATGAAAGAGCCGCCAACAGTCCAACAGAACAGATCTATGAGGTTGTTGCCTATGCGGAGTGGCCGCGTTCCTATCTCGGACTACCAGTGCCGATCGAGCTAAAAGATTGCCCCGATTGCGAGGGGTTCATCGCGATCATTGATGTTGATGCCCCAGGAGACTTTCCTCCGTATGTCTACCACTCGGCGAACGACGGAGTGGCGGTGATCTTGACGCCCGCCGAAGCGGTCGCCGCCGCGCAAACCATTATTGACTCGAGTGATCTCTTCAGCAATTACGACCCCTGGAAACAACTCAAAGGAAACATCACTCCTTTTATGCCGCTTAAGGAGGTGGAATATGGCCGTCCCGACGATGAAAGCTATCTCATCGGGTATCAACTCAATAGCGATGTGAACAACAATTTGAATGTCGTTCTCAAGATGCGAATTGGAGCATATGACGGTCTTCTCCGGAGTTCGCTCGCAGCTGGGCGGGAAGGATATATCCATGTCGGCGATGGATTGCTCCACAAAATGCCCCCAAATGAAGTAATCCCTCACTTCAAGGATATCGGTATTGTCGTGCCGTCTAACGAAACAACCTATTTTCCGATCGATGTTCTCCCAGGTACAGAGCCCCCGCTTACCTGGCGGCCGTGTCTTGAATCGCTAACGCCTTATCTTCCCTTTTACGAAATCCAGGCTCGAACTGCTGACCCACAGGCAGAGACGGTCACCATTTACCTACGCCTGGACGGTGTGGCATTTCTTGAGCTGACGAACGTGATTGGCGGGTAGCCCATGCGAATGTCCGGGCATCTCGACCTTCGCGATCTAAGAGCGCGAACCGCGCGCGACAATGTACTTGACAATAAATATTAAGAGCGTAGAATCCAATTGTCAGGTCAGACAACTGAAGTGGAGTCTTGAAGAAACGCGATTTCGTTCAAGCATGAAACAGTCCGGGTACGAGGAACGGAATGCCAGTTCAATTGTGGCCTGGCATGCGTGAACGGTTCAACGAGAGGAGTTGCGTTATGCGTCCGAGAATGGGGATTCTCGCGCTGGTGGCAGCGCTCATGTTCATGTCGACGGCCGGGATCAGCGCGATCGCTCAGGATGCCACGCCTGAAGCGACGGAGGTGAACGGCGTCGAATGCGGCAGCTCCATTGACCTGTTCGATCCAGCGGCATTGCCCCGGGTGAAAGGCGTCAACGTTGTTTTTGCCTGTGGGCATTTTGCGGAAGGCGACAACGCGGCTAACGCGTCTGGCGGTCTTGCGATTCTCGGCACGCTCACGACCGTTGATCCGGGCCTGACGATCGAGAACCCAAAGGAGGGGATCAATATCCGGCAAACCGGAACCGCCAATATCACGGTGATCCAGGGGAGTCTGGCGGTTGGTCTCATCGCCACTTGCGCAGAAAAGCCAGATTGTGGCGAAGGAACCGGCATCGCCAGATTTGCACGGACGAATGCCGAAAACCAGGCCGTCTGGACCGATCTCGTGGTCGGTGATGCGCCGACCGAGCTTCTCCCAGGTGATCTGCTCATTGTGGAAAATGTGACGGTGACGTTCACCGCCGGCGATAAGGGTGCGCTCGTCTCGTCCTCCGGCGCCTATAACCCTGGACCCGGCGAGGGATGTCCTGTCCGTTGTTGGCAGTTCCCATAGCAATCGACTGCTGCGTCTGGTGAACCCGGGAATCGCGTGATTCAAGCATCAGCCCGTCCGGCATTTACGCCGGATGGGCTGATGGCCCCGGTATGCAGATGCCGGCCAGGTAGGCGAGCGCTGAAGCGTGCGTCCGGTTTTCCGCGTCCAGCTTGCGAAGAATGTTCTGGACATGCACGGCGACGGTGCGGTTGCTGATGAAAAGATTGTCCCCGATTTGCTGGTTCGTTTCGCCCGCCGCCATGTGACAGAGCACTTTTCGTTCCTGTTTGGTGAGATTGAACGGCTTGATGTTCGTGAGCGATGCAGACGCCGGTACGAGCGGCGAGGACGTGACGTGAAGATTGAGCGAGAGCGCGATTTCGGCGGCTTCCAGGATCGAGAGCAATGCTCCCTCTTTCCAGGCAAGCGTGAATGCAGCTTCGCCGAGTTGACGCTTCGCACGCCTCGCAGCGTTCAATGCGAGTTTGGCCTCGCCGTCTTCTTGCCGGTACTTCGCAATGCTGAACCAACGGTCCACCGCGGCAAGAATCTTCACCGCCACGGATTCCCTTCCCGTTGTGACCGCGATTTCGGCAATACCGGCGAGGGCAAGCGCGGTTCGCTCGGAAACCGTTGTAACCAGCGCATAGCGAACCGCTTCACGGAATTCGCTCAGCGCGGTGGTCAAATCGTTGAGCGCCAGCGCAACCATTCCCAGTTCGGCATGGATCGACAGATTGATAAAATCAATGCCTGCGTCGATCAGCCGGGTGAGACTCCAGCGTAACAATTGCTCGGCCTCGCGGTACCGGCCTTCGATCCGGTGCAGGCGGCCCATTTCGTAGGTCGCGAACACCGCGTTCGTGGTGTCGCCCATCCGGTCACAGAGTCCGCGAGAGCGGTCCAGATAGGCCGTTGCCTGCGCAAAATTGCCACGCGCACCAGCCAGTGTTCCCAGGTGATACGTGGTGTTTGCAATGCCGTTGTCATCCCCGAGTTCCTCGAAGATGCTCAAGCTTTCCGTTAAGTAGGCGTCTGCTTCGTCAAAGTCGCCCAGCCTTTCCGAGATCATGCCGAGGCAACTGAGCAATCCCGCAGTCCCAATCTTGTGTCCGAGTCGCTCGAACATGCCATGGCTCGTTTGGTAGAAGCCGAATGATGCGGAAAGGTCGTCAAACGTGAAATGTCCAAGTTGCAGATAGGCGGTGGCATGCTCGATGGTGTCGGCGTTTCCGGCTTGCGCAAGAGCGGACTGATACCATCTGGCGCCTTCCTGCGCGTGGCCGCGCCACAGCCAGAAATTGGCGAGACAATTGCAGAGATTGAGCGCTGCAAGATCCCCCTCCGGTCGGCTGCCGATGAGCCAGGCGAGCGCGGCCCGGAACTCGTCGAGCTCCAACGAGCACCGGGTGAGGGCAGGAGCGGGATCTGGCCCACGAAGTTCGTGCCTCAGCTGGTCGGCAAGCTCGGTGAGATAGGCCGCGTGCGCGTCGCGGATTGATGGTTCCTGGCCGGTTTTGCCAAGCTGGTCCTGGCCAAACTCGCGCATGGTTTGCAGCATGCCGTTGCGTGGCGCGTCACCGCTCCAGTCAAAGCGGAGCAAGCAGGTGCTTGCTGACGAGCGACCCCAGCATCTCAAGCAGCCTGATTTCGCAGCCAACGGGGTCCGAACATGTATCGCCGCGATCGAAATGTCCGACCGCCATGGCTCCATCGAGCGCGAACCCGCTCTGGAAAACGGAGAGGCGCATGAAGAGTGTTTGCTCTTCGATGGGCAGCGATTCGAAACTCCACGAGATCGCGTTGCGCATCGTCCGGTGGCGGCCGCTGGGATCGTGCGCAGACCGCTCGAGAAAGGGGAGAATGCGAACGAAATTGTGAAGAATGAGATGCGGCGGAATTTCGGCCACCCGCGACGCGGCAAGCTCGATCGCCAGCGGCAGCCCATCGAGACGGCGGCAGATGGCTGCGATGTCCGGTGCATTCTCGTCGGTGAGGACAAACGTGCGCTCAGCCGCCTGCGCCCGGAGGATGAACAGTTGCGCGGCTTCGTTGGCGCCAATGGCGTCGGCGGTGAGAGGGCCGTGCTGATCGGGAACAGCCAGCGGGCCGAGTTCGAAGACATGCTCATTCGGGAGCCCAAGCCGCTCGCGGCTGGTGGCGAGAATCACCAGTTCAGGGCAATTGCCAAGCAGCGTTTGGATGAAGTGAATGCCCTGGAGAAGCTGCTCCATATTGTCGAGCACGATGAGCAGATTTTTCTCCTCGAGATGTCGAATGAGGGCGTCGTGCATGCTGGTGCTATCGGGAACCGTGAATTGCAGCGTGGCGGCGATCTTATCGGGAATGAGTCGTGCATCGCTCAGCGGCACGAGATCGACGAAGATGACGCCATCGGCGAAATCGTCGACGACAGTGTGGATCAATTCCTGCGTCAGACGAGTTTTGCCGATGCCGCCGGCCCCGCAAATCGTCACGAGCCGCACGCCGGGATCGGTGACGATGCGCGTGAGCGCCGCGAGATCATGCTTGCGCCCAATGATTTCAGACGATGGCCGACGACGTGATGAGGAATCCGACATCTTGAGTCCCCTTTTCCTGTGACGACGACTATCACCGTTTTGTCGTCCGTCGCAGCAGCACACGTCTATTCTCTTCTTGAAAGTGGCGCAATACTATCGTGAAAACTGATGATTCGCGCGATCCGTTGGTGCCGTTCTCGGGCGAATGCGTCCAGGCATCCGGATCTGCACGCAGACAATCGAGCGCGTTCAGGCTTCAGACACCTGAGGTGGGATGAGATGATCGTTGCGCAGATTCAGGTCATGCACGCCGAGCAGGTGAACGAGCGCTATTGTGGGCCCGCCGCGGCCCAGATGGTGTTGATGGCCAATGGGCTTGCGATCGAATCGCAGGCAGCGCTTTTTGAGCGCTGGTGTCACGGTCAGGGCGATATCGGCTGGGCTTCCTCTCCGCTTGGAATATCGAGAACGCTCACCCGGCGGATGCCCGAGCGAGCAACCGCCTATCAAATCGCCACAACGGATACCGAGGAAGCGCTATCCCGGAAACTCTGCTGGGCGTTGTTCCAGGGGAGTGTCGGCGGTCGTCCTCGTGAACCGGATCGATCATTGGATTGTCGTCAATGGCTGCGGGGTCAGCTCGGTCCCATCGAGCCCGCAGGATCCGTCCTACACCATCGATCATTTCCTGCTGCACGATCCTGCCGTTCGCCGAACAGAGCGATCGCAGGATCGCCAGCTTCTGCAGGTGATTCCGTACGCCGAATGGCGCCGGAGCTACCTCCGATATGCCGTTTCACCCGCCCTCGTGAGCAATCCCGATTATCAAAACAGGTACATCGCCATTACGGATGCGGAACCAGGCGGCGCGTTTAGCTCGCCCGACCTTGACGAGGAACCTGGAGAAACACGTTCGGCGGATCAAGCGGTGCTGGATGCGATAACGGCACTACGCACGGAAGCAGCACTGCAGGAGGAACCGTGGCAAAGCCTGGGAGCAACCCTGGTCGCCCTGCAACCCGTCTGGACGCTCGGGCCATCGGGAGATTCGAACGGTGCATACCACGTTCCCTTTTGCCGGAAGCGTGATGCCCACCTCGTCGCTGAAACGCCGATGATTATGCGCATCGGTGAAACGTCAGGCGGTCCGCGGGGGACGATTCTTGTCCCGTCCAAAGGTGGGCGCCCATCGCCGGTTGCCATTGACGTGCCGCTGATTGTGAGCATCGGCGGCTGGCGCGGGGAGTTCCGGGGCGCAATCGCCTGTCCTGGCGGCGGCATCGATCTCGTCAGCGTGGCGCCAAGAGAGCGCTGGGAGGCGGCGGGACTGCGCTAACTGGCATTCAAGCCAAAATTTCCAATCTACGGCACTATGTGGCAATGATGTTTGGGCAGACAGAGACGATGGAGCAATGATGGCGGACGTAATCAGCTTTGAACCAGGCGGGTATCGATATATCAAAGGGGTGTTCCAGTATTCTGCGGGAGTCGCAGCAGAGCCAGGATATGAAATCGTGCGGGCACGTTTCGCCCAACCACTTCCGCTCCTGGAAGGATTCGCTGCGATCGAAGCGCATCTTCAATTAATGGGTCGCCCGATGACCGCGTTCTGCGCCTGCGAATTGCGGTCGCCAGAGCCTTTCACCGAGCAAGGTTTCAAGGAATTCAACGAGCAATATGTCGGAACGCTTGAGCGCTGGGGACTCTATCAGGATGGGATCAACCCTGTTGCCCGGACGAATGTCTGCCCGGAATTCGACAAGCCTGCGTCGCCGGCGATCTATGCGTTTTCCTACACCGTGCCATCCAACCGTGCGCGCGGGAGTTTCATCATCGCCGGTAGTGGTGAGGCAACCGAGGGTTCCGCAAATTACCGGGACACGATCGTCCGTCTGGGCGAAACGTCGCCGGACGCCCTGCGCGAAAAGCTGCGATTCGTGATGGGAGTGATGGAATCCCGCCTGACCGCGCTCGGCTTCAGCTGGTCAGACGCGGTATCCACGCAGGCGTACACCGTGCATGACATCGGATCAATGGTCGGTGAAGAAATCACTCGCAAGAACGCCGCCCCTGGCGGACTTTCCTGGCACTACAGTCGCCCTCCAGTCGTCAACATTGAGTACGAAATGGACGTGCGCGGCTCGGCGCAGGAGATCGTTCTTTAGCGAAAGGTCACTGACCTAAACCGGGTTGACTCCACGTTGAGCGGAATGGAAAACGAGATAGCCACAGCACCGCCCGATGCGGTCGCCGGGTGGTGCGACTGCATCGGGCGTCCGGGCTTAGAGACCTTGCTTCTTCAGCCATTCGAGGGAGTAGTCGGCAATCTCAGTCCAGCCGTGGTCGATGGCCAGTGAGTGGCCGCGATGAGGGAACGACTTGAACTCGGTCGTGGCGGAAGATTTTGCGTACCGTTTCAGCGCGGACTTCACCATGACCGGGGGAACGGTATGGTCGGACTCGCCTGAAATGAGCAGGAGCGGTCCGCGCGTCGCATTGGCGGTGTCAACCTTCGATTCTGCCTTCGGATTGAACGTGGCTGCGGCGACCTGAAAGAGCGGCAACCCGGGGGCGGGGATGGTCGTGCGCTCGTAGAGCTCAACTGCTTCCTTTTCGGAAACCGCATTTGCAAATCCGTAGCGAAACTGTTTGAGACTGAGCGAAACGGATCGCTTGCGATTGAGCGGATTCTTCAGCGCGACGCTGGCGACACGCAGCGCTGAGACCGGGAGCTGCCAGACGCCTTTGATAGGAGCTGGATCGATCGCGATCGCCCCGGCGGCGACACCTCGACCGAGCAGAATTTGCACGATCAACCCGCCAAATGAATGCCCGATCAAGATCGGCGGTTTATCCAGATTCGCGATGATGCCGGCGTAATGGTCGGCAACTTCGGTAATTCCATGGCCGGCGATCGCCTCTGGATTGGCGCGTGACTCGGCGACCGTCGACGAATCACCTGGCCAAGGCGGATTGATGGCGTCGTACCCATTCGCCTGAAAGAACTCGACCCAGGGTTCCCAGGTAGAGGCGTGCATCCAGAGCCCGTGGACAAAGACAATGGTCGTTCGATCGCTCGTTTCCGCCATGATTGCATCGCTCGCTTTCACAAGATGTCGCGCCCACCGCCAGTGATAAGTCAAAGATCATTGGATTCCGGCGCAATTTCTACTTTGAAGTATTCGGTTGTCATGCACACCGTGAATACTGCCTGAATAGCTACGTGCGCTCAGTCGAATAGGACCAAGCAATTCTGCGGGGTTGCGAAGAGTTTGCGCTCAGCATGGCCTGGGACCAACTGCGGGAAAGAAGGCTCATGCTCATGACCCGCCAACCTACCCACAAGTACTAATCAAACCGGCCAGGACTTTCGGTCTATCGTCAATTGCTGGATCAAGATGCTTCTTCCCATGCGTCGCGCACGGTGTGTTACGAGGTCGCGAACCTGGTTTTTTGTCGACCGCTCGTGGTGTATTCAGATTATGTGAAGATAGATCCATGTCGGTTGGGGATTCGATCAAGAGCCGAAAAACGCGGAAGAGCCCGTACGTTCACATTCGTTCGCTTAATCAAGTTCTTGAATGATATCGCGTCGTTATCGATATTTTCCGCAATTCCTGCGAAGATATTCGTCTAGTACGACGGGTTCGACATCTGACTGGATGAGGTAGTGCCGGACATCCCTGTCATGAAACGCTCAACGTAAAATGTACGCTTATTATGAAATGACAAGTATGTATCGCATATCAACTCCACTCGAACTTCGCGTTTGAAATCCACAAGACGTCTTCTCAATGGTACTATCGGCATAGGTCATAACTCTTAATACATCCGGAGATAGATAGGAGATTGGTTATTGCAATCCCTGGGTACAGTGGCGGCAAAATGGATGAAGGTCCTGGTTGTCGCATTGCTCATTGTCTCATCAGCCGGTGTTGCTTTCTCAATTCAGTCCTATGCCCAAGATGATGCATCCAGCGAGTCCACTCCTGCGATTAGCGAGGAAGTTCCGGACGTTCCGTGGTCGACGAAAGCGGTGAGGAGCCGACCGTCGCACCCGAGCAAACCGAAGACACCGGAGCTGGCGACGCGGATGCGGAGCCCACGCTGGAGCCGAGTCCGGCGGACGAGGCGACAGTGGAGCCTACCGCCACCCCAGCACCACAGTCGCTTCTAAGCTATTCCCAAAATGTGAATGCAACGTGCGTGCCGGCTTCTGGAATCGTTGATGATGCCATTCAGTCAGGCTCGTCGCTCGACTACACCTGTTCATTTGCCACCGATCTTCACGCCGAAAACGTGCCGGTGGATGGAATTGAGTTGAGTTGGTCAGTCAGCGCTTCGATCGATGACGACTGGCAAATCCAGCTTGCAACTGATTCGATCGACTCAGGAGCCTGGAGCGAGTCCGGTCACAATCGCGCAGATATTCGACCAAGGCTATTGACCGATCAACGCTCACCGACTCCGCCGCGGGGGATGATCCCGCCGTAAACACCGTGACCGGATCAGTGGCGCTGCCATTCAACCTGAGACTGTCCCGGCCAGCCTGCGCAACGGATACGCCAACGCTCACCCTCACGCTCTCAAGCACAGCATCCGTTCCCGGCAACGATCAGGCAATCGTGACGCAAGAAGGCGATCCGATCCCTCCGATCGAACTTCATCCCCAACTCGCGCCGATCACCTACATCGCTCCGACCGTTTCGATAGTGGATTTTGCGATTGCTCCGGTCGAGTTCTCGCTGTCGGACCAGACCACGCAGGGAACGCTGACGATTCACGTCGAGAACTCCGTTCTGCAGTGCCAGGACTCGGTCGTTTCCGTTTCGGTCCAGGCGTTCACCGGCACGGACGTGCAAGACATCGTGAGTTTGCAGTCAACGGGCGATTTGATCGACGCCCCACCGGATGGCTACTCTCGATTCCTCCGGGTGAGGACAGCTCACTCGTTTCCCTGGTGAACGTCAGCGTCGTGCAGGCTGGCGCGGCTGCCGGGAGCTACACCCAAACCATTGGCTTCGAACTGACCATTCCCGGTCAGTTGAGCGCAGGGGCATTCGATGCGCATGCATCTGCCGAGGTTGAACCAGGATCATCCTAGGTTCGGCGTAAGTCGGCAATTGCGGGAAGGAGACCAGGGAGGGGGTGTAAGGATCGAGCGTGAACGGGACGAGCGAAATCCCGGCACTCTGCCGGGAATGATCGCCTTTGAGCGAATCGGAGGAAATCAATGCGAACAAAGCGAATTGTCGGGATCATCGCCGCACTGCTGATGACCTTTGGATTAGCCGCCTCCAGCACTGGCCGTGACTCCCCCAAGCGACTCTACAATCGTAAACGTAACGATCACGGCTGGTACGCAGTTCTCGGTCGACATTACCAGTGCGTCGTCAAGCTTCGCAGCTGACGCCATTTTGCACTCGGGTGCAACGCCTGCAACTGGGGATGCATGGCCTACTACAATTACACGGTGACCGACCTGCGTGGTACCGGAAATGGCTGGAACGTGAATGCCAGCGCCTCGAACTTTGTCGGTGGACCTAATAATGCGGTCGTTCCAGGAGCGAATTTGTTCCGCTCCAATGAGGCTTACTGGAATCCCACCGGGTTCACAGCGTCGAGCGGTTCCATCTCGACTGGAGTATCAGTCCTTCCGCAGGATACCCCATCGATACGATTATCAATGACTCCGTCACTGATCATTTCGGGCAGCAACAGGCAGTGTCAGGTGTAACTCCGAATGCGACCGGAGCGTTCTCCGCGAAAGAATCGCTGTGGTACACGTTCCCAGATTCGGTGGCTGTTGGTTCCTACAATTCAACGCTGACGCTCACATTGACGTCGGCGATCCCATAGCCTGAAGCTTCGACGCTTCCCCGGTTTCATTTCCGGGGAAGCGCGTCGCTGTGGAATAACTGTGTCAACATCGTATGTTGTTCTTTCGAGTTCCGGTACTAAACATCTTCAAAGGAGTCTCCGAATGCGACGCCTGGCAGTGGTCTGGATTTTCGCACTTGCGTTCGCTGGAATTGTCGGTTCGGCAGCTCTAACCGAATGTCCAAGCGCAATCTGATGAAGTAGCGACTCCTTCAATTGTCAGCTACTCCGGCCACCCCAACAGCCTCCGATACGGTCTGGTTTGTGATCATTCCAGAAGGCAAGACGAACGGCGAATATTTTGATGTAACGCTCAAACCTGGCGAAAGCGCGACGCTTGCCGCCACGATTGGAAATGGATCGGAGATCCCGGTCACGGCAATGATGTATGCCGCGGATGCGTACTCTGGAACGAACGGCGGATTCCTTCTCAACAATGCTGACGCGCCCGTCACCGATCCGACGACCTGGCTCGATTTTCCGACTTCGACTTATGACTTTCAGCCCGAGGAAGCTTTTGAGCAGAAGTTCACCGTGACTGTTCCGGAAGGAACAGCGCCAGGACAATACATCACCGGAATCGCGATCGAAACCGCTGATGCCGCGCCGATGGAGGGCGATGCCCCGTTTCTCGTCAAGTATCGACTGGTCTCCCCGGTGCTGATAACGGTACCCGGGCCAATTGACGTCGGGATTCGAGATTGGCGACATTTCCGTTGCGGTCGACGAGCCAAACAACGACCATCAGCGGCGCGATTGAGAATACGGGCAATATCCGCGTGCGGCCCGAAGGAACGCTAACGCTCACCGATGCAAATGGAGCACAGGTCGTCGATGCCCAGATTGCGATGAGCTCGGTCTACGCCGGGGATCAAACGACCTTTCAAATCCTCCTCCCATCGCCGCTTGCCGAGGGCACATACACGGCGAGTGTTGATCTCAAGGACCCTGACACCGGCGCGGTGGCATCGATTGCCAGCCAGGAAGTGACGGTCGCCAAACCGGTCGCGCCTGCGCCGGTTTCGATTACGAACCTGACGATTGCTCCGATGCCTTCTGCCGATAACGTGGTCTTTGCCCAGGTGTCGGCGACGATCGCGAACACGGGATCGCCGGTGTCTGGCGGCGAAGTTTCGCTTCAGGTGTTCCGCGATGGCGTGCAAGTCGATGACAAAGTGCTGGCGACGTCGATGACGATTCAGAACGGGGATACGGCGATCGATCAGACCTATATCCCGCAATCGGGCAAGTGGGATGCGGGGTCGTACACCTTCCAGCTCACGCTGTCGTCGATCGATCCATCAACTGGCACGAAATCGGTCGTCGCGACCGCCACGAGCGATGTGGTGATCGAGATTCCGTAGAGCGTTGGCTGTTGCGGTCACAGACGAGTGACCGATCGGCCGAACCGATCGTACAATGCAACCAGGGATCACCGGCGCTCCTCCAGGAGCCAGGTGGTCCCTGTTGTTTACTTCGCTCTGGATCGAGGTACAGGGGGTGGATTCGATGGAGCTTGAAGGGATTCATCATCTTACCGCGATATCGGCGCAAATCCGGGAAAACAAGCGGTTTTATACGGAAACCCTGGGGATGCGGTTGGTCAAGCGGAGTGTCAATCAGGACGATGTGAGCGCCTACCACCTCTTCTACGCCGACGCGATCGGCAGCCCTGGCAGCGACCTGACCTTTTTCGATTGGCCGGTACCTCGCGAGCGGCGCGGAACGCCATCGATCGTGCGGACGCATCTTCGCGTGGCCGGTTCGGCGGCGTTCGACTATTGGACCGAGCGATTGCGATCAGCGAACTGCATCATGGGCGATGTCGTCGAGCAGGACGGGCGATTGACGCTCGATTTCGAGGATCCTGAAGGTCAGCGGCTTTCGCTCGTTGACGACCAGGGCGCTGGGCGAATCGTATCCCTGGGATCGGAGCCCGGTTCCGGCGGAGCATCAAATCCGCGGGCTCGGTCCGATTCGCATCAGCGTGCCCACGCTCGATCCAACGCATGTCGTCCTGGAAAAGGCGCTGAACATGCGGCAGGTGCGGAGCTTTTCACCGGCGGACAATCCGGGTCAGTCAGTCTACGTGTACGAAATGGGGAAGGGTGGTCCGGCGGCGGAACTGCAGGTCCACGTGCAACCCGATCTTCCAGTCCGCCCAGCAGGGCGCCGGGCGGCGTTCACCATGTGGCGTTTCGCGTTCCGGACAGCGAGTACGATGCCTGGGCCGACCGGCTCAACCAGCTCGGATTGCCGAATAGCGGCAAAGTCGACCGGTTCTGGTTCCACAGTCTCTATTTCCGGGAGCCGAACGGCATCCTGTTTGAAATCGCCACCGATGGACCGGGCTTCGCGGTCGATGAAGATGAGGCGACGCTCGGCGAAAAGGTCGTGCTCGCCCCGTTCCTCGAACCACGGCGGGATCAGATCATCGCGAACCTGAAGCCACTGGACTGACGAGAGTCTGCTGGAGCGCACTGCGCGCTCCAGCTATTCCTCATCCTCAGTCGTGCGGTGTGCGGTTTCCACGTCATCAACTTCCGTCGTTGAATTGCGGGTCACCGAAACCTGGAGTTTGCCGCCTTCGAAGCCGGTGATGGCGTGGACGGGAACTTCGAGATCGTCATGCTCGCCGTCAAGCGAGACGAGCAAGTAGTGCGGATAAGCTTCGCGCACGATGCCGAGCAGTTCTCCGTAGTATCCCAGCACCGGCGTTCCGATCGGGATGTTTCGCGCTCCGTGGGGATCGTCGGCCATTGGTGAAGTTCCTTCCAGAAGGGGTTCGGTCCAAGACTTCGTCATCGCCCACAGGATACTCGAATCACGTCCGACGGAGTCCGATTGTCAGACCGCAGCCACTTCGGGCTCTAGTTCTATGACATCTCGTTTGGTGACTGAGAGATAGATCACGAGCACCAGGATCGCTGCGAGAAAGATCACGCTCGTGACCGTGGTGCCAAGTCCAAGACCGCCATCTTCTTTCGGCTGTGAGAGATAGTCTCCAATGGAAG
>CAWDSC010000006.1:0-516131 GCA_963804925.1 uncultured Chloroflexia bacterium | reverse complement strand
CTTCATCCCACCAGCACACGGCCTGGAGCTGTTCAACACCATAGTAACATCCGCGAATGAATCTGCCCAATCGCCTTGGTCTCGAATCAAGGCTAGCCAGCGTGCCACGGCGCTGACGTTATTTCGAAATGGAGACTGTTTCCCGGTGGTAGAGACAATTCCTGCCCTGGCCGAGTTCAAGGGCAGCCCTTCCTGCGGCCCTCGAGCCAAGCCACATCCGCTCGACAGAAGAGCAGGGATTGGAGAGCCTGCTCGTGCAGTATTGCGGAGGGACACGCGTCCAGTTGTGCCTCGAACCCGCCCAGCGGCGTTGAAATCGCCCAAGAGGTAGCAGGCCTCGTAGGCGTAGAAAGACTAGTTGATCTGAAAGAAATCCTGAGGCAAGCCGCTGCGAGACCGCACGGAGTGCATGTCTCCTCTGACGCTCGGTGTCAGCCAAATCCCTGTAACAAGATGCCAGTGCCCCATGCGCCGTCGCCAGTGATGTCGCCCGCTCGAGTCTGCTCAGTATTCCTATCGCTTCCTCGTAAGCACTAATCGCCTCAGCGTATCGCCCTGCCCGACGATGGCATAGCCCGATGCCTGTCAGGATCCGTGACGAGCGAGCGTTCGCGACTGTATACGCCTTTGCCCGCAACGCCAGCACTCCGAGGCGCTCGAAGTGGTCTCGCTCTGTTCGAGACGATCATGAGTGTGATGGGTCAGATAGACGATCTGTGTGTCCCACTCTAGACGTCATCTTCCAACCAGTTGGACGCCTTCAGCGGCCTTCGCAGCTTCGAGCAACCTGGCCGCCAAGGAGCGGGAGTCCGTCACCTGGGCCAGGGTCCCAGCAAGCCTGAGAGCTCGTAGCCGAGTTTGCGGATCTGTCCGTCGAATCCGAGATACAGGTATAAGCCAAGCGCCCAGGCGCTGGACGTCAGGTTCCGTTGCCTCAGTTGGAGCCAACAGCGCCTGTCCAGCCAGGCATTCAGCACTTGCTGTCAGTCGCTCTGCAGTAAACGTCGACAGCAAGGCCGACGATTCGTTCCAACGACCCTGCTCTTGAAGCAGCTCCACGAGCAAGAGTCGTGCTTCCTCGAGCCGGTGGCCAGTTAGCGAGCTCAAGCCAGATTCGAGCCGTCGCTCCGCCTCGTGAACGGCACCGCGGCGGATTGATGCTCGTCCCCCCAACAGAAGGTGCTTGGTCGCCTCCTCCTTCCTCCCACACCTCATGCAGTGCCACGCGATCTCCAATCCCAGCGAGTCATCCCCTTCGGCGGCGCGCGCCAGCAGGACATCGGCGATCAGCCTGTGCAGCAACAGCCGCATTGGCGCCGGTACGGCGTAGTACGCGTGGGCCCGCACCAGGTCGTTCGAGAACTCGAGATGGTCGCCGCCATCGCGAAGGATGCGGAACTGCACCAGCGTGGTGAGGCCCGTCATCACCTCACCCACCTTGAGATCGGCCAGCGAGTAGAGCCCTGAATCGTTCAGCCGTGGTCCAAGTACCGCCGCCACATGGAGCGTATTGCGCGTGCCCGCATCGAGCGTCCGCACGAGGCGGTCGAGCAGGAGCTGGTACGCCTCGCCAGGCTCGCTCTTCCGCCCGGCATCGGCCGTCACCGCATCCAGGCTGAGGGCAAGGCACTGAGCGCCGCTCCTGGCCCAGTCACGCACGAGGAGCTCGAGGACAAGGGGAAACCCCGCTGCAGCACCCAGCAGCGCCCGACGCACGGTCGCCGATGGAGACAGCTGGAGTTCGACCACGAGGAGGTCGAGGAAGGCCTTGCTGTCATCCTCCGCGAGCGGTTGCACCTCGAGCGGATGAATGCCGAGTGATGCGCCGTTGTCCCGAAGCCGAGCCGCCTGCGGCGACTGGTGAAGCTCTCCCGGGCGCGCCACGAAGAGCATGAGGATGCGCTGGGTATCGGCCAGCCGGACGATGCGATGGAGCACCGCGAGGCTCACGTCGTCAGCATGGTGCACGTCGTCCACCACGAGGATGACCGGGTGCTCATCGGCGACCGCGGCCATCAATGCATGCGCTGCCTCGGTGAACCTGATGCGCGCCGCGTCACCCTGACTCTCGAGCGGCGGCGGGAGCACCGGAAAGCGCTGTCGCACCGCCGGAATGGTCTGCGCCAGCTCTGCGAGGGCATCGGGTGGCGCTCCCGAGGAACCGGGGCGCTCGACCACCTGCGCGATGAGTCCCGAGACCATCGCATAGGGAATCTCTCGCTCCACCTCGTGGCACTGTACCCGCGCCACCGTGGCACCCTCGAGGCCCGCCGCCGTGGTGAGCCGCTCCACCAGTGTGCTCTTCCCGATGCCGGAGTCGCCCAGGAGCAAGCGGTGTCGCGCCGCACCCCGCTGTGTTCCCTCCCAGGCCTCGTAGAGCTCGCGATATTCGCGTCCCCGGCCGACGAACGGCCGGCCGCGCCACTGATCGGTGCGCACCGCCGGTATATCGGGAGACTCGGGCCGCTCCCACTCGCGCCGACGAAGACGGAGCGCCATGCCCTCGAGCAGCGGGGACGGCACCGCGCCAAGCTGACGCGCGAGCGCGGCCTTCCATTCCTTGAACAGGCGAAGCGCCGTGAGCCGGTCGCCGGCGAAGGCGCGCGCCTCCATGCGCGCACGGATGCCCTCCTCGCTGAGCGAGTCAAATCGGAGGAGCCGGAGTGCGAGGGTCTCGATCTGGCGGAAGTCTCCGGTGCGGCGGCAGTGATCGATGAGGACCACGAGCGCATCGCGCACGTTCGGCAGGAGCCGGGCGTGCTCGCCGTCGCGCCAGTGCGAGAACGGAACGGCATCGGTCAGTTCGAATGACTGCAGGAACCCGTCGACGTCGAGCGCTTCCTCGAAGTCCGTGGCGAGTACCTCGCCCTTGAGGAGTCGGTCGACATCGAGCGCGATGACGCCCGGGCGCAGCCGGAAGCGATCGCCGGCGGACTCGAACAGCTCCTTGCCCAGCTTGCCACGGAGCCCCGAGATCGCCGTCGAGAGGGAATGGCGAGCCTCCTCGTGGGTCACCTTCGGCCAGAGCAGTTCCGCGAGCGCATCGCGCGTGTGCATGCGCTGCTCCATCGCGAGATAGCAGAGCAGGGCGAGCTGCTTGCGCGTGCGCAGCTTGACCTGCCGCCCTCCCATGGTGAAGAGGCCAGGTTCCCCGAGGCAGCGGAGCTGGAAGTGTGCAGGCATATGGGCCGGGATTGGGGTCAACACAGAGGATATGCCGCAGGATCAACACAGCGTCAAACGGGACACGGGTCACAACGCCGCCCGCACTGGCATACCGGTTGCCCGTCGAGGCGGATGTATACGAGACAGCCCACAGGAACCATCAAGGCATGTAGTTGTGCCACAATGCCTTACATGTGCGTGCCTGCCCTGCACGCAACCCGTTGCAGGGCGCAGTCGACCCCTCAGGAGGTGCAGATGTCCAGATTCACTCACGTCCCGCTTCGAACCCTCTGGTTTGCCGCCGGCACCGCCCTTGTCCTTGCCGGATGCGGCGATGACAGCGACGGCAGCGGCGCGCCCTTCGACGCCGAAGGCACCAGCAGCGACGTGAATGCCGTGTCGGCCACGTTCAGTTCGCCATCGATGGCGAGCCTGGGATGGGCGGCCACCGGCATCGACGGCGTGTTCGGGGCACCGTTCGTGAGCAACTCGTTCGGGGCGATCCAGGACGCGGCGTCATCCACCAGCCTGGCCGCATCGGCCCGGCGCGTGGTGCGGTCGGCGACCGGGTTCAACGCGCGCACCACCACCAGCGTGGCGCTGGCGGTGCTTCCCGCCGAGGTGCTGGGCAAGACCTTCGAGTACAACAGCGGTACCGCGCAGTATGAGGCGACCGACCGCACGGGCGCCCCGGCGAACGGCGTCCGGTTCATCCTGTACGCGATCAACCCGGTCACCGAGGTACCAGTCGAGCCGCTCACCGAGGCCGGCTATGCCGACATTCTCGACGAAAGCACCGCGACGGCCAACGCATTGCGGCTGCAGCTCGTGTCGGGCGGAACGACCTACCTCAGCTATGGCGTGACCGGCGCCGCCACCGCCACCGGCGGGACGGTCGTGGTGGACGGCTTCGCCACCGACGGCACCACGCTGGTCAACTTCGACCTGAACAACACCTACTCCGACGCGGCGAACGGTACGCTCGGCGTCGACTATCGCCTCGACGTGCCGTCGCGCGACCTGGACCTCGTCTACCTCATTGATGTCACGCAGGTCTCCACGCCAGCGGCCGCGGTGGACGTGGACGTCAGCGTGTCGGGACCGCACGGGGATGTCAGCATCGAGGGCAGCCTGGCGGCGGCCGGCGGACAGCTCACCGCCAACGTCAACGGGGCGGCGTTCGCGGTGGTCACCCTGGACGAGAACTCACAGGTCACGAGCATCACCAAGCCGGACGGATCGGCGCTCACGGCTCCGGAGTATGCTGCGCTCGCCGCCATCTGGGGCGCCGTGCTCAAGGGGCTCGACGCGTTCGAGGACCTGCTCGACCCGATCGACAACCTGCTCTAGGTCTTTGTTGAACAAACAAGAACGCCCGGGCGCATGCCCGGGCGTTTTCGTTTGGAGCACAGTGACCGCTGCTACGCCACGCTGCTCCAGCGCGAACCCGCCACCAGCTCTGCCACCAGGTCCTCGCTGCTCCGGTTCGCCGCCTCGGCCGCGAAGTTGGTGACCAGCCGATGCCGCAGGACCGACTGCGCCACCGCCTTCACGTCATCGAGATCGGCCATGGGGCGGCCCGCCATCGCGGCCCGCGCCTTGGCCCCAAGCACCAGGTACTGCGATGCGCGCGGGCCGGCACCCCAGTCCACATACTCCTTTACCAGCGCGGGAGCGTCGACATCGGTTGGCCGGGTCATGCGCGCGAGCAGCACGGCGGCACGAATGAGGCCGGCCGACACCGGAATGCGACGCACCAGGTCCTGGATCCCGAGCAGCTGTTCGGCGTCGAGCGCCGGCCGGATCTCGCCATGCCGGCTGCCGGTGGTCTGCTCGACGATCATCTCTTCCTCGCTCCGGCTCGGGTACGCAACGCGCAGCTCGAGCATGAACCGGTCGAGCTGTGCCTCGGGCAGGGGATAGGTGCCTTCCTGCTCGATCGGGTTCTGGGTCGCGAGCACGAAGAAGGGATCGGGCAGCCGATAGGTCGTGCCGGCCGCCGTAACGTTGTGTTCCTGCATGGCCTGAAGCAGCGCGGCCTGGGTCTTGGGGGGTGTACGGTTGATCTCGTCGGCGAGCACTACATTGGCGAAGACGGGACCCGGCACGAAGCGGAAGGCGCGCTTCCCCGTGGTCAGGTCTTCCTCGATGATCTCGGTGCCCGTGATGTCACCGGGCATCAGGTCGGGGGTGAACTGCACCCGGTTGAAGCTCAGCTTGAGCGCCTCGGCGACCGTCTGGACCATGAGGGTCTTGGCGAGCCCGGGGACGCCGATGAGGAGGGCATGTCCGCCGGCAAGAATTGCCGTCAGGATGCCGTCCACGACCGCGTCCTGACCGACGATGCGCTGGGCAACCTGGGTCCGGAGTGACGAAACAGCCGAGACCAGGCGTTCCAGGCGCTCGAGATCGGTGATGGGTGCGGCCTTGGTTGCGGTCATCAATGCTCGACGGTCTGAGGATGGTGGAAGTTACGCGGTCACAGGCCGCGAAAGTGGCATGGCCACGCCGCTTGCGGCTTTTTTCACAAGCAGCTAAAATCGTCCGGCTATGCCGCAAACCGGCCAGTGACGAGGAGGACCGGCAGGCTTACCGTTATGCCTCGCTGGGGATGCAGTTTGCCGGCGGAACGCTCCTGTTCGCGGGAGTCGGGTTCCTGCTGGATCGCTGGCTGCACATCGTCCCGGCGCTGACGATCCTGGGGCTGCTCGTGGGGGGAGGCCTGAGCTTCTACTCCATATATCGCAAGGTGTTAGGCGATCAGGCGGCGGAGAAGGCCGAGCGAGGAAAACAGGGCAAGTGAATCCGCTGCTGGCCGCGGGCGCTGCGCTGGTTGCGCTGGTCGGGAATCTCGGCGCCCTGTGGGGTTCGGCGGAGCGGCCGTGGCGGCAGCGGAGCGTTCGGCGCCGCTGGCCACCGGCGATCCAGGTGGCGGCGCACCGCCTGTCGGCTCGTTCGACCAACCCCCGCGGTCGCCATTCCCGACCGGATGGCTGTGGGGCACGGGGCTCCGGCTTGGCGGAGTGGTCGCGCTCGCGGTTGCAGTGGTGGCGAACCGGCAGACTCTTTCCGCCGCTGCCCACGGCGCTGGGTTATCTCGGGGTGCTCATACCTCTGCTCGTATTGGAGCTGCGCAGTACACGATGATCACTGATCCGCAGGAACCGATCAACATTGGCGAGATGGTGCTGCATCATACCGCCGATGCGTGGACGATTCCGCATCGATTTCCCGTTCTATCACACCACGATTCATCTCCGCGGTGGCCCGATGTGCACATCGGATCGCTGACGCTGAACCTGTCGCCGACGAAGCACGTCTACTTCATGCTGCTCGCGGCGGCGATGGTGTTCCTGATGATGTGGATCGCCGGACGCCAGCTGCAGAAGACCCGCGCAGACGGGCCAGCATCCGCGCGGCTTCAGCGGCGCGGTGGAGGCGGCGGTGCTCTGGGTGCGGAACGAGATCGCGCTGCCCAACATCCCGCATGGCGAGCGGTTCGCCCCGCTCATCGTGGCGCTCTTCTTCTTCGTGCTCTTCTGCAACCTGCTGGGCCTGATCCCGAACGGCTCCTCGCCCACCGGCAACCTGGCCGTGACGGGCGCGCTCGCGATCCTGGTGTTCATCGTGATCGAGATCGGCGGCCTCATCAAGATCGGCCCGAAGGCCTACCTGCGGACGATCTTTCCCCATGTCGACGGATTGCCCCGGCCGGGGCGGCCGTGATGGCGATCGGCATGGCGCCGATCGAGGTGATCGGCAAGATCGTGAAGCCGTTCGCGCTGGCGGTCCGTCTCTTCGGCAACATGACGGCGGGCCACTTCGTGATCCTGTCGCTGTTCGGCATCATCTTCATCTTCGGCAGAGGTCGAGGGACTCAACTGGGGCGTCGGCCTGCTGACGGCGGCCCTCGTCACGGCGATCATGGTGCTGGAGCTGATCGTCGCATTCCTGCAGGCGTACGTGTTTGCGCTGCTCAGCGCCGTGTTCATCGGCCTGATGCAGGAAGAGCATCACTAGGACGTGAAGACGTCAGGACGTCCGGGTCGGACGGGCGCTGACGCGATCCGATCATGTAGCCGGGCGAATGTCCCGGTGAATTCCGCGAGCCCGAGGGCATTCGCGGTTACGGCGAGGCGATGCGCGGGAGACGCGGCGTCCGGACCGGCAGCGAACAAGACCAATTCATCTCCCAGCGACCAAAGGGACGTACCGCACATGCTGAACATCCTTGCCCTGCTCCAGGACACGGCCACCTTGAGTGTGGAAGCCGCCAAGAACAACAACTCGCTGCTCGGCGCCGGCATCGGCATCGGCCTCGCCATCCTCGGCGCGGGCATCGGCCTGGGCCGGATCGGTGGCTCGGCGGCCGAGGCGATCGCGCGGCAGCCCGAGGCGGCCGGCGAGATCCGCGGCGCGGCCCTGCTGATCGCCGTGCTCCTCGAGGGCGCCACGATCATCTCGCTGGTGTTCGCGCTCCTCTTCAAGCTGCTGTAAGACCATGACTCCGAGCGTGTCCATGCTGCTGCAGCACTCGGAGACGCCGGCCGGTGCGCCGACCAGCCCGTTCGACGTGAACTTCGGGCTGTTCTTCTGGACGTGGCTGGTCTTCATCGCCCTTCTCCTGCTGCTGAGGAAGTTCGCCTGGCCCCAGATCATCGGGTCGGTGGAAGCGCGGGAAAAGCGGCTGGCGGACCAGATCGCGGAGACGGCGCGCCTGCAGGAAGAGGCGAAGCGGCTCGTGGAGCAGAACCAGAAGGCGCTCGCCGATGCCCATGGCCAGGCCACGGCGTTGCTGGCCGAGGCCAAGGCGCAGTCGGAGCGGGAACGGGCGGCAGCCGTCGAGCGGACGAAGGCGGAACAGGATGAACTGCTCGCGCGCGCGCGCCGGGACATCGGCGCCGAGCGCGACCGGGCCATCGGCGAGCTGCGGAGCGAGGCGGTGGATCTTTCGCTCGCCGCGGCATCGAAGCTCGTTGGTGAACGACTCGACAGCGAGGCCGACCGGAAGCTCGTCACGAGCTACCTGAACTCGCTGGGAGAGAAGCATTGAGGAATCCCGCGATCGCCAGGAATTACGCCGAGGCGCTGTTCGCGCTCTCGGAGACGACCGGTCGCGCCGAGGAGTATGCGGGGCTGATCGAGGCGGTGGCCGCGGCCATTACCACCTCACCTGAGATCGAGGCGGTGCTGACGTCGCCGCGCGTGCCGAAGGCCCGGAAGGTGGAGCTGGTGGGCCAGGCGCTCAAGTCGGTGCCGGCGGAGTTCGTCCGGTTCATCCAGGCCGTGGTGCGCCGGGGCCGGCAGCTGTACTTCGCGGATATTGCGCGGGAGTATGGTGCGCTGGTGGACATCAAGTTCAACCGGCTTCGCGCCACCGTATCGCTGGCGCGGCAGCCGAACCAGGCGCTGCAGGACTCGATTCGCGCGGAACTGTCCCGCGCCTTCGGGAAGGAAGTGCACCCGACGTTCTACGTGGATGCCTCGCTGCTTGGCGGCACCCTCGTGAAGGTCGGGGACAGGATCTTCGACGGCTCCCTGCGCCGGCGGATGGCGAGCCTGCGCCGGCAACTGCTGACGCGCTAGCGCTTCGTCGTACTAGGCTTCGTTTTCCACCAGGCGGCCGGCAGCTTTGTCGGCCGCCTGTTCTTTCCTGCCGGTCGTGTGCCGAGCTGGATGAGCAGCACCGACGAGAGGATGATGGCCATCGCCAGCAGGGTGCGCGCGGTGATCGGCTCGTCGAGGAAGAGCCAGCCGAGGAGCACGGCCACGATCGGGTTGATGTAGGCCGCGGTTCCCACCACCGTCGGCGACGCGTTCCGCATGAGGTAGGTGTACGCGGTGAACGTCAGGATCGAGCCGAAGATGACGAGGTAGACGAACGCCCAGATGGCTCCGGGCGCGATCTGCGCGGGAATCGCTTCCCGGCTCGCGAACCCGGCACCGAGCATGAGCGCGCCGCCGGCGAACATCTGCGCAGCCGATGAGATGTTGACCGGCACCTTGAGCCCGAGCCGCTTGCCATAGACGGTGCCCAGGGCCCATGACGCACTGCCGAGGATGAGCGCGATGGGGCCGGCGAGGTCTGCGCGGAGCAGTTCGTCCGGCGTGACGCCGACCAGCAGCATGCTGCCGAGGAAGCCGAAGACGAGGCCGGTGAGCACGCGTCCGTTGAGCTTCGACTTTCCGCCGGGAATGAGCGCGTCGAACAGCGCCGTCCAGAGTGCCACCGTCACCACGTAGATCGCGGCCAGGCCGGACGGCACGAACTGCTCGGCCCACACGACACCGCCGTTGCCGCCGAGGAAGAAAAGCCCGCCCAGCAGGCAAGCAGTGCCCCACACGCGCGGCGACCGCGGCAGGCGCTCTCCGCGCCAGAGGGCGAAGGCGCCAAGCAGCACACCGGCCGTGAGGAAGCGCACCCCGGCGAACAGGAACGGGGGCACGTGGGCCACGCCGACCCGGATGGCGAGATAGGTCGAGCCCCACACGATGCAGACGATGAGATAGGCGGCGAGCACCCGGCCGCGGAGCATGGCCATCAGGTCGCCGCCACGCCCGGACGCACGCCGGGCTTCTCGAACACGGTGGAGAGGACGATGGTGGTGCGGGTGCTCACCGGCTGGCCATCATCGCGCAGCGCCGCAGTACGTCGCTGAGCTTGTCGAGCGACGGGGCCGCGATCTTGAGCACGTAGCAGTCCTCGCCTGCAACATGATGGCACTCGAGTACGTCAGGATGTCCGGCCAGGCTCTGGATGCCGCCCTCGAGACCACTGCCGTTGGACACGGGATAGCGCACCGCCACGAAGGCGGTGATGGGCCGGCCGATGCGCGCGCGATCGATGTGCGCGTGGTATCCGGTGATGTAGCCCGACTCCTCGAGGCGCTTGACGCGCTCCATGACGGCGGGGCGGGACAGGCCGACCTCGTCGGCGATGGCCTGATACGACATGCGTCCGTCTGCGGCGAGCAGGTCGAGAATCTGGAGGGCGATGTTGTCGAGCTCGTCGGCCATGTTGCCAACCGGGAACGGGGAGCATGAAACGGCATTGCTCGAGCTAATGTTGTGCATTACAGCAATCTTGTCAACTATTAGTAGCCATCTGCCGTCATATGACGGACTATACGTAGTCAGTCGGCGAATTCAAGCCGAACGATCAGTCGTAAGTTCGCTGGCGGCTTACATTTCCCTGTTCCCTGTTCCCCTCACCGTCTCCTCACCATTCCCATGATCACGCTTCTCGCCCTCGCGCTGGCCATCGCCCCGTCCGACACGCTGCCCCGGGGTCCGGCTCCGTACTGGCAGCAGCGCGTGGCCTATGACATCACGGCGCGACTCGAGGAGCCGCTCGGCGTGTTGCGCGGCACGGAACGCATCCTCTACATCAACAATTCCCCCGACACGCTGCACTCGTTCGCACTGCACCTGCACTTGAACGCGTTCCGGCCCGGGTCACGATGGAGTGATGCCGACTCGGTCGAGGGACGCCGCCGCTTCAACGACCTGAAGGATCCGGACTACGCATCGAACCATGTGAGCAACGTCAGGATCATGGGCCAGCCGGTGACGGCGATCTATCCGCTCGCGCCCGACAGCACGGTTGTGCGCTTCCAGCTCCCCGCGCCGCTCGCGCCGGGCGACTCGATGGTGATCGAGACCGAATGGGATGCGCGACTCTCGACGGTGGCACGGCGGCAGGGCCGGCGGGGACGGCACTACGACTTCGCGCAGTGGTATCCGAAGGTGGTCGTCTATGACCAGTACGGATGGGAAGAGCATCCGCTGGTGCCGGCGGGTGAGTTCTACGGCGAGTTCGGCAACTTCCGCGTGCAGCTGGACGTGCCGGAAGACCAGGTCCTCGGTGCCACGGGCGTGCCGGTATGCGGCGATCCCGGCTGGAGCGGCGCCAACCAGGACAAGTCGCGGGCAGTGGAGTACGGCATCGAGGCGTATCCGGGGATTGCCCGGCAGGTCACGGGCCCGGGCCCGGGACAGAACGGTGCCTGCGCCTTCGCGGGGATGCGCGCTCCCGAGCTCACGCCCGGCTACAAGCGAGTGCTCTGGTACGCCGAGTCGGTGCACCACTTCGCGCTGACGATGGCTCCCGACTATCGCTACGAGGGTGGCCGCTTCCAGAAGACGCTGGTGCACGTGCTCTACCAGCCGGGCGACGAGAAGAGCTGGGGCGGCGTGGCGGTGAAGCGCACCGAGATCGCGCTCAACTGGCTCGGCCAGCTGTTCGGGCCGTTCGTGTGGCCGCAGATCACCAACGTGCATCGCATCGACGGCGGCGGCACCGAGTTCCCGATGATGATCATGGACGGTTCGGCGAGCCAGGGCCTCATCGTCCACGAGCTGGGGCACAATTACACCATGGGCATCCTCGCCAACAACGAATGGCGGGAGGGATGGCTGGACGAGGGCTTCACCAGCTTCCAGTCGAGCTGGTTCAGCGAGGTGGTGGAGAAGCAGCACGACACCTACGCCGGCAACGAGGCCAACGTCCTGCAGATGGACCTGGCCGGCAGGTCGGAGCCCGTGAGCCTGATCAGCGACGAGTACAGCGACTTCGTCGTGTACAACCAGATGATCTACTCGAAGGGCGAGCTGTTCCTGCAGCAGCTCCGGTACGTGGTGGGCGACTCGGTGATGCACCAGATCCTGCAGACCTACTACCAGCGCTGGCAGCTCAAGCACGTGGACGGCGCGAGATTCCAGGCGGTGGCGGAAGAGGTGTCACGGATGGACCTGGGCACGCTGTTCGGCCAGTGGCTGCATGGCACGCCGATGTTCGACTACTCGGTGGGCAAGGTGCAGCGCCGGCAGCAGGGTGACGGCTGGGTGACGCGGGTGCAGGTGGTGCGGAAGGGCGACGGCATGATGCCGGTCGACGTGGCGGTGATCGCGGAACACGACACCGCGATGGTGCGCACCGACGGTGTGGCGCCGAAGGCGTGGGTGGAGGTGACGACCCGTTCGGAACCGAAGGAAGTGCTCATCGACCCCACCGTGCACGCGCACGACTGGAACATGCTGAACAACCGGTACCGCTTCACGCTGTTCGGGAAGCGATCGCCGCCGGTGACGAACTACTTCGATACCTGGTTCACCGAACCGGAGAGTCGTGACCGCATCGAGCGCGGCTTCATGCCGGCGGCGTGGTACAACACCGCCGGCGGCCTCGTGGTTGGCGCGCGGGCGCGGCGAGAACTACCTCGGCATGTTCGAGGAGAACCAGCTGCTGCTGTCGTACAACCTGGGTGGTCCGGGCGATGATGCCAGCGTGAAGGAGTTCGACTTCTTCCTGCGGCTCAAGAACCCGGTGTGGCTCAGGGCGCCGAGCCAGTCGCAGCGGCTGGAGGTCTTCCGCACCGAGGGACGGTGGGGCGGGCTGCTGGGCTGGGAGTGGAGCCGGCGGGATCACCTGACCTTCGGACCGACGCGCAGTGCCGGCGTGAGCCTTCGGATGGTGGATATCGACAACACCGCCTTCCTCGACCCCCAGCAGTACATCGACGTCGGCATTGTCGAACTGATGACCGACTGGGGTCTCCGGAACCGGGTGGGGAAGTGGCAGCTGGGCGGCAAGCTCGCGCTGGGCGGCGGCCTGGTGTTCAATCGAGACGGCCTGGCGGCGGTGCAACCCGACCTGGACCAGTTCTATTTCCGGGGCGAGATCGAGGGCACGGCGCGCCGGGAGATCGCGAAGCAGCTGACATTCGCGGGCCGGCTCTACGGCGGTGTCGCCGTGGGTGCGCACACCGCGGCGAAGCAGCGGCAGATCTACCTCAGCAGCTCCGACCCGTTCGCGCAGCTCTACAACCCGTTCCTCCGTTCCGAGGGATCCCTGCTGGTGCTCGATGATGTCCCGTACCAGGCGCCCGGCGGTGCCGGGGTGCGCGCGGCGGACTTCCGGATCTCGGGCCCGGCGCTGATCGCGGCGAACGTCGAGCTCGAGCGCGCCATGCTGGTGCGGCAGAAGGCGAAGCTGTTCAGCAGGGTATCACTGGCAGCGTTCGGGGATGCGGCGCAGGGCATCGGCGGGCCCGACCAGCTCGCGACCGGCGAGGCGCTTGGCTTCGTGGCCGACGCGGGGCTGGGAGTCCGGGCGAATCACCGCATCGGGAAGACCTCATTCATCACCCGGTTCGACTTCCCGTTCTACCTGAGCGAGCCGGCGTATTCCCGGAACGACTTTGCGCAGGATGACGCGTTCGCGTTCCGGTGGCTGTTCAGCGTGCAGGCGGCGTTCTAGGCGTGAGGACGTGACGTAAACGGAGGCAAGGTGGATTTTCGGGGGGACCGGCGCGACGCGTTCCGGCAGGCGTTCGGGCAGTGGGTGGAACGCCTGGTGGACGCCACCGAAGAGCGGATGTCGCCGCAGCGATACCTGCGCCCGCCGGGCGCGCTGCCCGAACTCGGTTTTCTCGCGGCGTGCACCCGTTGCGGCGACTGCATATCCGCGTGCCCGGTGCAGGCGATCGTGCGCGCGCCGACGGAGTCGGGGCTGGCCGCCGGCACGCCGTACCTGAACATCCAGGTGCAGGCGTGCATCGCGTGCACCGACATGCCCTGCGCCCGTGCCTGCCCGACGGAGGCGCTCACGGTGCCGCCGCACGGCTGGGACGGCTACCGGCTCGGGACGGTGGAGTTCGTGCCCGAGCGTTGCGTCACCTACAAGGGCGTGTCGTGCCAGGTGTGCGCGAAAGCGTGTCCCGAGGGGGTGCGGGCGCTGGAGATCGACGACGATGGGCATCCGGTGCTCAAGCTGGAGGGATGCGTGGGCTGCGGGAGCTGCGTGAAGGCCTGCATCACGTCACCCAGCTCGTTCGTGTTCAGGCCCGCGGCAGGGTGATCTTCAGGACGTTGAGTACGTGACGGCGTGAGGGCGTGAAGTGCTCCTGGTGGCAGTCATCCAAAAGGATTCGAACGCATGCAAGTGATCATTCCGCTCGCCGGCAAGGGCACGCGACTTCGCCCGCATACTCATCTCGTTCCCAAGCCCATGCTCAAGGTGGCGGGCAGGCCGGTGATGGACTGGGTCATGGACCGCCTGCACGGCCTCAACGTGACGGAGCTCATCTTCATCACCGGCCACCTGAAGGAACAGGTCGAGGCCTACAGCAGCACCCGCTACGGCTATCCGGCGCGCTACATCGAGCAGAAGGTGCAGGACGGCACCGCGGGGGCGATCAACCTGGCGCGCCCATATGTCACCGGGCCGGTGCTGATCATCTTCGTCGATACCGTGTTCGAGGCCGACCTGACGCTCATCAACCGCACGGACGCGGATGGCATCATCTGGGCGAAGGAAGTGGAGGACTACCAGCGTTTCGGGGTGGTGGTGACCGATGCGGACGGGTACATGACCCGCATCGTGGAGAAGCCGAAGGAGCCGATCTCCAGGCTGGCCAACATCGGGCTCTACTACATCAAGGCGGTCGACAGCCTGTGGCAGGGGATCGACCACGTGCTCGCCGCCCCGGCCAACAAGGGTGAGTACTACCTCACGGATGCGTTCCAGTTCATGATCGAGCAGGGGCAAGCGGATCCTGACCGCGGAGGTGGGCGGCTGGTACGACTGCGGGAAGCTCGACACCCTGCTCGAGACCAACGAGATCCTGCTCCGGAAGGGTGCGGCCCGGCGGCCCGAGTTTCCGGCCGGCGTGGACGTCATCGAACCGGTCTACATCGAGGACGGGGTGAAGATCGAACGGAGCGTGGTGGGGCCGAACGTGAGCATCGAGACCGGCACCGTGATCTCCGACAGCGCGGTTGCCAACATGATCATCGGCCGGGACGCGCGCCTGACCGATGTGCGGATCAATGGCGGCGTGCTGGGGAACCGCGTGATACTCGACCACTTCGAGGGCAGCGCCAGCCTGGGCGACGACGCCGAGCTCTCGGGTCGCTGAGGCCGTGAGCGGCATCGACGAACTCTGCCAATCCTACTTCGACGTCCGCTGGCACTTCGACCCGGCGGCGGCGAGCAAGGATGGGCGCACGGAGCAGGATGGCCGCCTCGGGCGCTTCGACGCCGACTCGGTGCGTGAGCACCTGGCGGCGGTGCGCTCGCTCGCCGGCGCCGCGGAAGAGCTCGAGATGGAGGACTACCAGGAAGAGATCGACCGTACCGGACTCCTCGACGACATGCGCGTGCTCGGGTTCCGCTTCGAGTACGAGCAACCGCACCGGCGAAATCCTGCCTTCTGGCTCCGTCACGTGCGCGACGCATTCGTGGCGGTCCTGGGCCGTCCGGACGACGGTGCGATGGCCGGGGTCGTGGCCGAGCGGTTGCGCGACATTCCGCCCTTCCTCGACGCAGCCATCAACACGCTCGAGAAACCCCCGGCGATCTTCGTCGAGACGGCGCTCTCGCTGCTCGGTGTCACCGGCGAAGTCCTGGTGGAGGCGACCCGGCGGCACAGCCACCTCGCACCCGAGCTCAAGGAAAGCCTCGACGTCGCCACCGTTGGAGCGTTGTCGGCGCTCAAGTCATTCGGCCTGGCGCTGGCCGAGCGCGTGACGCCGAACAGCGACCCGCTCGCGTTCGCGGCGGGTGAGGAGGAGTTCGAGCGCCGCCTCCGCTTCGAGCATGCCCTGCTGGCGAGCGCGCCGGAACTCTGGCGCCATGGCCTGCACCTGCGCGATGAACTCGAGTCGGAGCTCGAGTCGCTGGCGCGCCGCATCGACTCCTCGCGCTCCTGGCGCGAGTCGCCGAGCGGCTGCTGGCCGATGCGGCCGACGCTTCGGCGCTTGGCGCCATGTACGACGACGAGATGACCCGGGCGGTGGCGTTCATCGAGGAGCGCTCGCTGCTCACGCTGCCCGAGGAGCCGGGGCGCCTGGTGCTCGGCGGGGACCTCTGGGAAAGTGCGAGGCACCGCGTTCCCGTGGTCGTGGCTCACGAGGTGTGGCCCGGCCGGCACGTGCAGGCCGCGCGGGCGCGACAGCTTGCGTCCGAGGTGCGCCGGCGTCTTACCTCCAGCCTCACGACGAACGGGTGGGCGCTCTACGCGCAGGAGCTCATGGCTGAAGAGGGATACTACACGAGCCTCGAGACCCGGCTGATGCACCTGGTGGGGATGCTCCGGTACGCGGTGCAGGTAGACCTCGACATCGGCCTGCACACCCGGGGCATGACCCCGCAGGAGGCGATGGGCGAACTGGTCAAACGCGTGCCGGTGACCAGGCACCAGGCCGAGACGGAAGTGCGCCGGTACTGCGAGTTGCCGGCGAGCGGACTTTCGGACGCGGTGGGGCGGCGCGCGCTGCGCGACCTGCGTGACGCGGCCCGCACCCAGCGGGGCGCGGACTACTCGCCCGGCGCATTCCATGACGAGGTCCTGTCATACGGCGGCATTCCAGTGTCCCTCATCCGCTGGGGAATGGGCATCGATTGAACGCATGACGTCGCCCGCAACCAGTACGCCGCAGCAGTCCGACGCCATTCCTCCCGCCGTCGTCGGGCTCTCGTTCGTGTCCCTCTGGAATGACGTCGCAAGCGAGATGGTCTATCCGCTCCTTCCCAACTTCATCGTGGGGACGCTGGGCGGTGGCGCCGCGATCCTCGGCGTGCTCGACGGTGCCGCGGAGCTCACGGGAGCGGCGCTCAAGTGGATCAGTGGTCGCCTGGCAGACCGCCCCGGCCTGCGCGGGCCGCTCATCCTGGGTGGCTATGCGACGGCGGTATTCGTTCGGCCGCTCAGCGCGATCGCATCGGCGGCGTCGCAGGTCGTGGGGTTCCGGGTCCTCGACCGGATCGGCAAGGGCCTGCGCACGGCCCCGCGCGATGCGATGATCGCCGACGTGACGCCGCCGTACATGCGAGGGCGCGCCTTCGGCTTTCACCGGGCGCTGGATCACCTCGGCGCTGTCGTGGGCTCGGTTCTGGCCTGGGTACTGCTCGCCCGCGGCATGGGGGTGCGCCAGGTGATCGGATGGAGCGTGGTCCCGGGCATCCTCGCACTGGTCACGCTGACCGTGGTACTCCGCACGACCAGGCACACCGCACCATCGTCCGCCCTCGCTGCGCCCACGGAGTCCTCCGCAGCGCCCCGACCGCGTACATTCTGGCCCGCCGTCCTTGCGCTCTCGCTGCTGGCGCTCGCCCGGCTGCCGGAGGCGCTGCTGCTGCTGCGGGTACAGGACCTTGGCGTGGCCGCGGCGACCATCCCGTTACTCTGGGGCGGCCTGCACGTGGTGCGCAGCGCCGGTTCGTATCCCGGCGGGTGGCTCTCCGACCGGCTCGGCCCGCGCATCGCCGTGGCGGCGGGGAGCCTGCTCTTCGCGCTGGTGGTGGGCCTGTTGTCGCGCAACCTCGGTGCGGTCGTCGCCGGGGCAGTATTCCTGCTGCTTGGCGGAGTCGCGGGCCTTACGGAACCGGCGGAGCGGGCCCTGGTCGCGAAACTGTCGCCGAAGCGCATGGGGAGCGGGTTCGGCGCATTCAACGCGATCACCGGCCTCGCGGCGCTGCCGGCGGCAGCGCTCTTCGGTGTGACGTACCAGTACCTCGGCGGATCGAAGGCATTGCTGGCCTCCGGCCTGCTGACATTGCTTGCAGTGGCGTGGTGGCTGCTGGTCATCGGCAAGGAGGAGGCGCAGACATGAAGTGGCTGGTTCTCTCGGCGGGAATGGCGCTCGCGGCGGTGACACCCATGTCGGCCCAGGTGCAGATACGGCTGGCCGACTCGGTGCGCGCGACATACTCCGAACTGCACGACGGACTCAAGATGGGATCGGCATCAGCCGATACCGTCGCGCGGGTCATGGGAACCTCCAATCCGGCGATCCTGTGGAAGAAGTCGGGCCAGGCGCTGGCCGGAACGATTCCCTGGAACGAAGGACTGCTGGCACTGACGCGCCTGGCGGAGCTGCAGAAGCCGGCCTATGCGGACAGTGCCGAGCAGCCTGATGCACCGGATCATGGAGGGCGAAGTGCAGGGACCGCCGGGCATCGACCCGGGTGACCTCATCGAGCCCCTCCGCGCGATCGTGCTGCAGGTGGAACGGGTAAAGGTCGGCGATGCGGCGATGCGAGCCCGCATCCTCGAGGCGGTGCCGAGCGGGAAGTACGGCCTGGCCGACGCATGGACGCTCGGCCGGCTGGGGGGCGGCACCTCCGATACCCTCATGGCGCTTTTCAAGGCGGCGCCCGACGAGAACCTGAAGGTGCGATACCTGACGCTGCTCAGCTTCAGCGACGATCCGGTCGCCACGCCATTCCTGGCCGCCATCTACGAATCACCCGACAGTGCGGGGATTCCCACGCGCGCGGCGACGCGCGCGTCGGATGCGCTGCTCTGGATCGGGACGAAGCAGAGCCTCGAGGCGCTGATCGCGGCGCGGGACATCGCGAAGACGCGTGGCGTGTACGCCGCCCCCGCGCTCTCCCGCGATGGCTACACGTTCCTCGAGAACGACAGTTCGGCGGTCATCTCACGAACGGGGCGGTGGCTTACCGACTGGACGGCGACGCTCAAGCCGTGGCCGTGACTGAGCAAGCGGTGAGCGGGTGAGGGGTGAGCGGGGGCTTCGGCCTCCGTTTCAGGTTCCGTGGGAGATGCCGCCGGAGACGATGAACGCGAGCACATCCGACGGCTTCGCCTCGAGCGTGGTGACGCGATCGGCGGGCACGACGATGGTCTGGCCGGCGAAGTTGTAGGACTGCGGCAGGTACACCGCCACGTGGTCCGGCATGGCAAACTCCCCCAATTCCTTCTGGGTGAGGAACCCCATCACCCGGAGCCCGGTCCCGGGGGCCAGCTCGACCATCACTGGAATGGTGAAGCGCTTCTGGTCGCCCACGAAGGCGCCGAAGACATCGCGCAGGGCAGTGTAGAGCAGCCGCACGAACGGGAGTCGCGCGAAGAGCTGGTCCACCACGCCCACGGCGCCGCGCGCCACCACGTTCGACGTGATGAACCCGAGCAGTGTCACCAGGGCCACCGTGACGACGAACCCGACCCCGGGAATCGGGATGTGCAGCCATCCGTCGACAAACGTGAACGCGAGCACGCAAATGTAGATGGTGAGTGCGACCGGCCCCAGTACGATGAGGCCGTTCAGGAAGCTGCGAAGCAGGGTCCGCGAGAGGGGCGATGGCATCAGCAGCACCGGTTGGGGCCATCGGCGTACCGGGCCCGAAGGTATTCGGCAAAGAACTCGCGCTCGCCCAGCGGCGCGTGCTCGGGGTGACAGCGACGCAGGTGCTCGAGATACGCGTCATAGTCGGGCATGCCGGCGATGCCGCGCATCATCCCGGCGAGACGACCCAGCAGTGTCCCGGGACTATCCGGCATAGGCCGTCTCCACGAAGGGCGTCTCCTCCGCCCGGGCCGGTTTCCGGCCCCGGATCACCAGCATCCACTCCCGCACCGACACCACGACGACGATCAGCGTCACCGCCACGAACATCGCCGTGAGCGTCGCATCGAGCCGCGCGTTGAACGCCACCTGGCGCCCCAGCTCCGCCGCCATCTCTCCCGCGTTCACCTTCGCCATCGTGCGATCTGCCAGTGACAGGAAGCCGAGCTTCGGGTCGGGGGAGAGCACCTTCTGCCAGCTCGCGGTGAAGGTGACCGTGAGGAGCCAGAGGAGCGGGACGACGGTGACCCAGGCAAACCTCGCCTTGCCCGCCTTCACGATCACCGTCGTGCCGACGCAGAGTGCCACCGTCGCCAGCAGCTGGTTGCTGATGCCGAAGAGTGGCCAGAGCGAGTTGATGCCGCCATTGGGATCGATCACGCCCTGAATGAGGAAGTAGCCCCAGCCCGACACCACCACCGCCGAGGCGAGGACGCTGCTGGGATACCAGGAGGTGCGACCCAGCGGCGCCCACACATGACCGAACAGTTCCTGCAGCATGAACCGGCCGACGCGGGTGCCGGCGTCCACCGTGGTGAGGATGAAGAGCGCCTCGAACATGATGGCGAAGTGGTACCAGAGACCCATCAGCCCGCCGCCGAACGCCGTACTGAACACCTGCGCGATGCCGACGGCGAGGGTGGCGGCACCACCGGTGCGGGAGAGCAGCGTCTGCTCACCCACCGACGCCGTGAGCGCATGGAAATCGGCCGGCGAGAAGCTGAACCCCCACCCCTGGATGACGGCCGCTGCCGACTCGACCGATCCGCCTAGCGTTGCGATGGGAGCATTCATGGCGAAGTAGGTGCCGGGATCGAGCGCCGCGGCTGCCGCCATCGCCATGACCGCGACGAAGGATTCCATCAGCATGCCACCATAGCCGATGAGCCTGGCGTCGCCCTCCCGCCGGACCATCTTGGGCGTGGTGCCCGACGCGATGAGGGCGTGGAAGCCGCTGATCGCGCCGCAGGCGATCGTGATGAACACGAAGGGGAAGAGCTTGCCGGCGAAGACCGGTCCGCTGCCGTCGATGAACCGGGTGAGGGCAGGCATCTGCAGTGGCGGATGCACGACGACAAGGCCCGCGGCGAGCAGCGTGACGGTCCCGACCTTCATGAAGGTCGAGAGGTAGTCGCGCGGGCAGAGGAGCATCCACACCGGGAGCACTGACGCGAGGAAGCCGTACACGATGATGCCCCAGGCAATCGTCTTCGCCGGCCAGGTGAAGAGCGGTGCCAGCATCGGTGAGGCGGCGACGTATCGCCCGCCGATGAGGGCGGCGATGAGCAGCACCACCCCGATGGCGGACGCCTCGAGGGTGCGACCAGGGCGCCACCGCTCCATCCAGAAGCCCATCAGGATCGCGATGGGAACGGTGCAGAGAATGGTGAAGACGCCCCACGGACTCTCGGCGAGCGAGCGGGTGACGACGAGCGCCAGTACCGCAAGCAGGATGAGCATGATGGCGAGGATCGCGACCATGGCCAGGATGCCGGTGACCGGTCCGATCTCGTCCCGCGCCATCCGGCCGAGCGACTTGCCGTCGCGCCGCATCGAGGCGAAGAGGATCACGTAATCCTGCACGGCACCGGCGATCACGACGCCGAAGACGATCCACAGGGTGCCGGGGAGGTAACCGAACTGGGCGGCGAGAACGGGGCCGACGAGGGGACCGGCACCGGCGATGGCGGCAAAGTGGTGCCCGAAAAGGACCCACTTTCCGGTCGGTACGTAGTCGCGGCCGTTGGCGAGACGTTCGGCGGGGGTGGCGCGGCGGTCATCCAGGCCGGTGACGCGGGCGGCGAGGAAGCGGGCATAGAAACGATAGGCGATGACATAAGTGCCGACGGCGGCTGCGATGAGCCAGCCGGCGCTCACCGACTCGCCGCGGGCCAGCGCCAGCACCGCCCATCCGCCCGCACCCACCAGCGCGGCCAGCAGCCAGAGCAGGGAGGTCATGGCCCGCAATGTAGCTTGCCGGGTCCCAGTCCGGGCCGTACCTTCGGTGTCCCATGCCAATGACACCGCGCCGTGCCAACCAGGCATGGGAAGCCAGTCCGGAAGCATCCGTCTCCACCATGGAGCATCCCCTGCCACAACGCATTGCCGAAGGTTTTCCTGGCAAGGTGGCCGTGGTCACCGGTGGTGCCACCGGACTTGGGCGGGCCATCTGCCTCGAGTTCGCGCGGCTCGGCTGCGACGTGGCCTTCTGCTATGTGAACCTCCCCGGGCGGGACGTGAGCGAACAGGCGCTGCTCACCGAGACGACCATCTCCTCGTTCGGAGTGCGGGTCCACGCCACTCGATGCGACGTGCGCGACCCGGTGCAGGTGGACCGGTTCCTGGCCGATACCCGTTCCCGCCTCGGCGGTCTCCATTTCCTCATCAACAACGCCGGCATTGCCCACGACGGGGCCCTCTGGCGCATGAGCGACGAGTCGTGGCGCGAGGTCATGGACACCAACGTCACCGGGGCGTTCAACTGCATCCGCGCGGCGTCGCCCCACCTCCGCAGCCAGCACTTCGGCAAGATCGTTTCGGTGAGCGACCACCAGGCGCATCGTCCGGGGTTCGGGGTGGCCAACTATGCGGCGAGCAAGGCGGCCCTCGAGGGCCTGACCCGCGCGGCGGCCATGGAGCTGGGCTCGGCGAACATCAACGTGAACTGTGTGGCGCCCGGGTTCATCCGCACCGAGCGGATGGCAATGCTGCCGCAGGAAGTGACCGAGCGGGCGCAGAAGCACTCGGTGCTGGGCCGGCTGGCCGAGCCGGAGGACGTCACCCACGTCATTTCCTTCCTTTGCAGCGATTCCGCGCGGCACGTAACCGGCCAGACCCTGGTCGTGGATGGCGGCCTCTCGCTCGAGTAGCCGCCCGTCCTGACACTCCGTTTCACCCCCGATTAGTTTTCCGCCCTGATTACCGGTGCCGCGCCTACGCGGCGCCGGGTGCTGGATTTGCGCGGAAAGGTGCCAGTGACACTCCTCAGCAGGTGGCAAGCGGCCCGGCTCGCGTCAGCGGTATTGCTGATGCTTTCCGGTGCGGCGGTCCCGCTGCTCGCCCAGACTTCGAAGCACCAGAAGCAGTACCAGGACCGCGTGCTCGGCATCCAGGCGCTGTCGGGCCAGATCGTGGCCGTGGTCCCCATCACCTTCATCGGGGCGGACTCGAGCCTGAAGGGCGATTCGGCCCTGGCGCTCTACTGGAACCGGGTGGCGGGACTGCGGCACTTCGACTCGCTGTTCGGCGACTACCTCTCCAGCGTGCTGCTGGAAACGAAGTGGGTCCTGCCGCCCGAACTCCGGAAGCTCAACGTGAGGAGTTCAGGCTACTTCCCGGATCCCGACCTCATGGGCCAGGGCGCGATGCGGAACACGAACATCAGGAAGAAGGTGCCGGAACCGCTTGAATCGAAGCTCCGTGCCATTTCCGGCGTCACCAACGCGCGCGTCGTCATCATCCCAGCCGGGGTCGTGTTTACCCGTGACTCGACGGGCATGCTGGCCGCGGCCATATCGGTGGTGCTGGTGGACCCGCGCCTCGGCGACATCAAGTACCGCACGATCACGACCGGGAAGGGCGTGTCGGCCGACGCGGCCCTGCGTGCCGGGTTCGCCATCATGGTGCCGCCGGAGTCCCTGCCCGAATGACCATGCACCAGGCCACGCTCATCCAGGGAGATGGGATCGGGCCCGAGATCACCGCCGAGACGGTCAAGGTACTGGCGGCCGCCGGCGTCCAGTTTGAATGGGAGGACGAGCTGGCCGGTGTCGCGGCTGTCGATGCGACCGGCACGCCGCTTCCCGACGCCACGATCGACAGCATCCGCCGCACCCGCCTCGCACTGAAAGGCCCGCTCACGACACCGGTCGGCACCGGGTTCCGCTCGGTGAACGTAGGCCTGCGCAAGGAGTTCGAGCTGTACGCCAACATCCGTCCGGCGAAGACGATCATCCCTGGCGGCCGCTACGAGAACGTCGACATCGTGATGGTGCGGGAGAACCTCGAGGGTCTCTACGTCGGGTATGAGCACTTCATACCGATCGGCGACGACCCGCGCGCCGTGGGCGAGTCGATCGCGGTGGTGACCCGGGTGGGCTGCGAGCGGGTGATCCGGTATGCGTTCGAATACGCGCTGACGCACGGCCGGAAGAAGGTCACGATCGTGCACAAGGCCAACATCCTGAAAATGGTGAGCGGCCTGTTCCTCGAAGTCGGGAAGCAGGTGGCCACCGAGTATGCGGGACGGGTCGCGTCGAACGACATGATCGTGGACAACACCGCCATGCAGCTGGTGATGCGGCCGGAACAGTTCGACGTCATGGTGACGACGAACATGTTCGGCGACATCCTGAGCGACGAGGTGTCGGGCCTGGTGGGCGGGCTCGGCCTGGCACCGGGCGCCAACATCGGGACGCGGGCGGCGATCTTCGAGGCGGTGCACGGCAGCGCGCCGGACATCGCGGGCAAGGGCGTGGCGAACCCGTCAGCCCAGATGCTCGCCGCGGCGATGATGCTCGATCACCTCGGGGAACTGGACGCGGCAAAGCGGCTCCGGCGCGCGATCGAGGCCGTGATCGTGACGGACGGGATCCGCACGCGCGATCTCGGCGGCAATGCCTCAACCAAGGAGTTCGGCGATGCCGTCGCGCGCCGGGTGGCCCACTGAGGCTCCCTGCATTGACTGCGGGAACCGGACGGAAGGACTGTTGCTCGGCGAGCGGTGCCCCATGTGCCAGGTCCGCCGTGAACGCCGGGCCAGCCGGTTGGCGGGGCGGATCGCGCTGGGTGCCGCGGTCCTGATGGCGGGGTATCTCGCCCTGCGGCCGCTGCCAGGCGGCACGTCGGGGCGTGTGTATGCCGGGGTGGCGATACTCATCACCTACCTGCTCGTACGAAAGATCGCGGCAGTCATCGCGATCCAGATGCTTCCCCCAGGCCACACCGGTACCACGGAGTGAACGTGCCCATCAACAGCACCACATCGCGCGCGCTGCTGCTCATCGGCACCGCCACCTCATTTCCAGGCTTCCACCGTCGTCGCGCAGTCCGGCATCACCGTCTACAACGACGGGCGCGTGCTGGTGCGCCGCACGCTGCCGGTGGCGGTGCCCAAGGGCACCTCCACGCAGCGGGTGGAACTCGGGCCCATCGATCCTTCGTCGCTGGTATCGCTCGACCAGGGCGTGGTCATCAACCGCGCGCTGTTCGACGCCGCGGAGGACGAGAATGCGGTGCTCCGGCGGCTGGTGGGCCGGAAGCTCACGGTCGAGCGCGCGAAGCAGGGGGGCGGCACGGAGACCTTCCAGGTGACGCTGCTGGGCGTCGACCCGTCCCGTTTCCTCATGCCCGACGGCTCGGTCGCCTTCGGCAGTCCCGGCGGCGCGCTGCGCTATCCCGCCGATGCCGTGAGCACGACCCAGGCGGCGACGCTGGCGCTCACGTCGGCATCGGGACGGAAGGACCTGCCCCTCGGGTGGTTCACCGATGGCGCGCAGTGGAGCGCCAGCTACAACGTCATGCTTGGTGCGAAGGAGGCGCGGATCACCGGTGACGCGGTGATCGTGTCCCAGTCGTTCAGCGCGACCGACGCCGAAGTCCAGCTCCTCGCCGGCAGCGTGTCGCGTGCGGCACCGGCTCCAGTGCGCCGATGGCCAAGCGGGCGCGCGAAGGCGTGCTCCATGATGGCGGCCAACGCCTACCGATCAGGCGGAGGAGGGCGCGGGCGGGTTCCATCTCTATTCACTCCCGGGCAAGTCCACGATCCAGCCGGGCAGCACCACGACGATCGCGCTGTTCGACCCGGCGACCACGGCCTACGAGAAGCGCCTGGTCGTGCGGGGCCAGTTGCCGTGGTATGGCTTCGTGCCGCAGCAGCCGGACGAGCAGAGGTGCCGGTCGAAATGACCTATATCCTGAAGCGTCCCGTCAAGACGCCCTTCGGCGACAAACCGCTGCCCGGTGGCACCGCGCGGATCTACAACCCGGACAGTGACGGCCGGCTGCAGCTGGTGGGCGAGGCTTCGTTCGGCCACAGCGCCCCCGGTGAGGACGTGTCGCTCTACGCCGGCAACTCGTTCGACCTCACGGCGAAGCGGGTGCAGACCGAGTACACCACCGTGCCGGAGAAGCGGGGCAACGTCACCCGCACCATCGCGACGCTCGGGTTCAAGGTGACCGATCAGCAACGGATCGGACAGCACCCAGTCGGTGGACGTGCGCGAGGAGCGGGGCGGGGAGTGGTCGGTGGTGACGAGCTCGGTGCCGGCGGAGAAGGTGTCGTCGAGCGTCACGCGCTTCAAGGTGACGGTGCCGGCGAAGGGTGAAGTGGTGCTGACGTACACGATCCGGGCGGTGTGGTGACACCAGTCACGCTGGTGCACCTGTCCGACCTGCATTTCGGGCGCGACTGCGACCTCGCGATGATCGACGCGGTCGAGCGCCTGGTGCCGACGCTCGACGCGAGCGCCGTCGTGGTGTCGGGCGACCTGACGCAGCGCGCCCGGCACGGCGAGTTCCAGGCGGCGCGGCGGTTCGTCGACCACATGGCGAAGAGCGCTCCGGTGCTGACGCTGCCGGGCAACCACGACGTGCAGTGGTTCGAGAGCCCGTTCTGGATCCGGGGCCGGCAGCGGATCTACGTGAAGTACCGGCGCTGGTTCGGCGCAGGAACTCACGCCGACCCTGGTCGTTCCTGGTGCCGTGATCGCCACGCTGCTCACGAGTCATGGCGTGTCGCTTTCCCTCCATGACACCCGAACCTGAACGACATGGCCGTGAAGGGCCATCTGCCACGGTCAGAGGTTTACCGTGTTTCGCGAATCTTCGCAGAATGCCCCGGCAGATCTCGCGCGGGTGGTGGTGCTCCACCAGAACGTGCTGCGGGGGAAGATCTCGCAGCGCATGGGCCTCTCGCGCTGGAAGACGGCGCAGGAACGCCTCATCGCGCTCGCGCCCGACGTGATCATCAACGGGCACGACCACGAAGAGGCGGCGGCGCAGCTCGGCGACCGCATCGTGGTGAGCACCGCCGGCACGCTGACGCACCGCATGCGTGGCAACAAGCCCTCGGTGTTCAACGTCGTCCGCATCGAGCAGGCCACCGTGACGATCCAGCACTGGCGCTGGCAGGGCGAGCACGTTCGCTCCATCCGACCGCTTCGTCTTCGCCCGCCCCGCCCGCGGTGCCGCACCTCCGCAGGGAGTGACCGCTGTCGCCTGAAGCAGGACTCAGCCTGTCGGCCCCGCCGGAGGAGCTGCTGGCGGCGCGCCTCCGTGCGCTCGGCCTGCACGATGTGTCCCGGATCCGGACGCACCAGAACCGCACCGTGATGGTGTCGCTCACGTCGCGGGGAGAACTGCGGGTGCATCGGGAGTACGCGGTGGCGCCCGACCGTGTGCTGCATGCCATCGTGCGGTTCGTGGCGCCGCGCACCCGGCGGGCCGAGCGACTCGCCGCGGAGCGGGTACTGCTCTCGTGGCCGATCTCGAGCGAGGGATCGTCGCCCCGGTCGCCGCGAGCGGCCGACCAGGTGCGACCCGGCGAGGAAGCGACGATCGCGCGGCTGGAACTGCAGTGGCGGGAACTCAACGCCCGGCACTTCGGCGGCACGCTCGCGACGATCCCGATCGCGCTGTCGAGCCGGATGCGGCGGCGGCTGGGAGAACTGGTCTACGACCGGACGACGTCGAAGCCGGTACGCATCGTGATCAGCCGCCGGCTGCTCAAGCGGCATCCGTGGCGGGAAGTGGAGGAGACGCTGCTGCACGAGATGGTGCACCAGTGGCAGGCCGAGACCGGCGCCAGGGTGGATCACGGCACCGGCTTCCGGCAGAAGGCGCGCGAGGTGGGGATCGTGCCGCGTGCGGTCGTGCCGGCGCCGGGGGTGTGCGGGAGCGTCTGGGCGAGGGTGGAGCGGTTGCTGGGCGGGTAGGGCGGGGAGGGTGAGGGGTGAGGGGTGAGGGGTGAGGGGGAAGGTATATTTCGATGTTCGCAAACTTTCGACATTGTCACGGGGAACTGTATGACAACCGCAGCTGCCACGTCCCAGTTTCCGGGCGTCGATTTCTACGACATGGACTCGCTGCTCTCCGAAGAGGAGCGCGCGGTCCGCGATACCGTCCGGGCATGGGTGGACGACAACCTCATGCCGGTGATCGGCGACGCCTACATCAAGGGTGAGTTCCCGAAGCAGCTCATTCCGGGCATGGCCGAACTGGGCTTCTTCGGCGCGAACCTGCCGGAAGAGTACGGCTGCGCCGGGCTCAACAACGTCGCGTACGGACTCATCATGCAGGAGCTGGAACGGGGCGACAGCGGCATCCGTTCCTTCGCGTCGGTGCAGGGCGCGCCTCGTGCATGTATCCGATCTATGCCTTCGGCTCCGAGGAGCAGAAGAAGCACTGGCTGCCGCGACTCGCGGCGGGGCAGGAGATCGGCTGCTTCGGCCTGACCGAGCCCGACTTCGGTTCGAACCCCGGCGGCATGATCACCACCGCGCGTGAAACGAAGGATGGCTGGGTCCTGAACGGCGCCAAGATGTGGATCACGAACGGGAGCCAGGCCACCGTCTCCATCATCTGGGCCAAGACCGGCGCCATCGACGACTCGAAGTCGATCCGCGGCTTCATCGTGCCGACCGACACCAAGGGCTACACCGCGCGCGACCAGAAGGGAAAGCTCTCGCTTCGCGCGTCGGACACGAGCGAGATCGCGCTCGAAGACTGCCTGGTGCCGAAGGATGCGATCCTGCCCAAGAGTGGCGGACTCCGGAGCCCGCTCATGTGCCTCACCCAGGCACGCTATGGCATCGCGTGGGGTGCGGTCGGTGCGGCGATGGCCTGCTTCGTCGAGGCGCGTGAGCTACGCCAAGACCCGCATCATGTTCGACCGGCCGATCGCGCAGACCCAGATCCAGCAGGTGCGCCTTGCCGACATGCTCACCGAGATCACCAAGGGGCAGCTGCTCGCGCTGCAGCTCGGGCGGCTCAAGGATGCCGGCACCTTCACGCCGGCCCAGGTGTCACTGGCCAAGCGCAACAACGTGAACATGGCCTGTGAGTGCGCCCGCGAGGCGCGACGGCTCCTCGGCGGCAACGGAATCCTGGTCGAGTATCACTCGATGCGGCACATGGCGAACCTCGAGTCGGTGTACACGTACGAAGGCACGCACGACGTGCATGGCCTGATCCTCGGTCATGAGATCACCGGCCTTCCGGCCTACTAGCGGGTGCTGCCTCGTCCTCGGGCTGCTGTTCAGCGCCTGCAGTGACGAGCCAGCGCCCCCCGACGTCGCCGTGGCGGCGTATGCCGTGCAGGATTCCTTCGTGGTGACGGCGGAGGATCCGGTCTTGACGCGCGTGCTGGTGTACAACACGACCCGGGTTCCGATCACCATTCCACGTTGCCAGGCCGAGAGGGGCTATCCGGACAGCGCTGGGATGGCGATCGCGATGGGATTCCAGATCTACCGCCTCTACGACAACGGGGACTGGAGCGTGTACGGTAATGCGCAGGTGCCGCGCTGCATCACGAGCGAGATTCCGGATCTCGCCACGGTGGTGCAACCGGGCGATGTCGTCGTGGCGCAGACCCTCATCGTTCCGCACGAACCCGGCCGCTACAGCTGGATTGTCGGCTATACGACTGACGCCGAGCCATATTGCTGTCATTCAGCCGCGACGTCGGTTGTGACGGTCGTCGTGCAATAGGCCGGCACTCCCAAGCCACATCGCGTGAGGCAATGGCCTCGCGCTTCCCGTCTAGCTGCCGGTCCCGCTCCCACCAGACAAGCGCGCAGGCTCCGCGCACGGCTGCGGCGAGGCAGGTGTGACGATCCCCGCCTGGCCTCGTATAATAGGCGTCTCACATGAGTGCACCCCCGCAGAACCCCCTGCAGGACAATGGCTTGGACGCTCCCCGCGTCCAGGCCGAGCCCTGTGCTGCCTGGTATCGACGCCCACGGCAAGGCCGTCTACAACTACTTCCGGTTCCAGCTGGTTCCTCCCGACGACGCCGAGGACTTCACGGCGGAGACGTTCCTGCGGGCGGTGCGGGCCGCCGATCGCTATGACGCGTCGAGGGCCGGGGTGCAGACCTGGCTCCTGACGATCGCGCGGAATGTCCTCATCGACGAGCGCCGAAGCGCGAGGGTGCGGCGGCAGGTGGGCATCGACGAACTGCGCGACCTCGCGATGGATGAACCCTCGCCCGAAGAGCGGATGCTCCGGCGCGAAGAAGTCGGCGCCGCAATGACCGCGATGGGCGGGCTGAACAGCGAGGATCGTGAACTCCTGAGCCTTCGCTTCGGCGGTGAGCTCGAGATCGCCGAACTGGCACAGATGCTCGACGTGCCGCCCGGCACGGTGCGCACGCGCCTGTGGCGTGCGCTCGAGCGGCTGCGGGAGCAGATGACATGACCGGTGGGCACACGGAACGGGACGGCGACCCTCACTTGGCCGAAACGGAAGGACTGCTCGTCGGGCTGTCCTTCAACCCGAGGGATTCGCTCGGGCCGGAAATCGCGGGGCGGGTGCGCCGGGGCGAGCAGCCTCGCGGGCGCCCGAGGGCGTCGCGTGCCGAAGTACTGCGTTCCGTGGTCGGCATCGCCGCGTCGCTGGTGATGATGCTGAGCGCCGGCGTCCTCACCTGGAAATCAGTTGGTCCGCCGGTCCTCATCGATTCCTGCTGCCGGGACCTCGACGGCGGCGGCACGTGCCGACGATGGCTTCGTGCTCGAGGCGCGCGGACGGCAGGTCAGCCGGCTGCGGCTGTACGAGGACCGGGATGGCAGCCGGACGCTGTCGTCAGCCGACCTCGTGCGCTTCGCGCGCGGGGCGGTGCCCGCGATCGCGGGCGAGCGCGATGCGCGCACCACGCGCATCTGCTGCGCCGACCTCGACGGCGAGGGGCTGGCCGACGATGGCGTGCTGGTCATGAGCGAAGCCGGCGAATCGGTCGTGCTCGCCGCGGTCTATGAGCAGCATCCCCGGGGCGTCGCCGCGCCGCTCCGGTAGCGCCCCTTCCAACCACTCATCCGGAACAACGCAATGGCCCGATGCCTTCGTCCGGTTGTGCCCGTCAGCATCGCTGCTTCCTCCTGCTTCCGGGCATCGCGAGCGCGCAGGTGCCCGACAGCACGAAGAAGGACAGCGTCTATGCCCTGCCACCCATCGAGGTGGTCGGCTCGATCCTGCCGTTCGCCGGCGATCAACATCGGGTCGGGCATCGCCGGCGTGACGACCAAGCTCGACTGGAGCCAGGTGGACGCGACCGAGCCCAAGGTGCTGCCGGACGTGCTGCGGCAGCAGTCGGGCATGTCGACCTACGACAACGTCGGGTCGCCCTACAAGATCAACGTCAGCACGCGCGGCTTCTACGCGTCGCCGGTGGTCGGGACGCCGCAGGGCATCTCCATCTTCGTCGACGGCGTGCGCGTCAACGAACCCGACGCCGCCGAGGTGAACTTCGACCTGTTGCCGCTGGAGCACATCAAGCGGGTCGAGATCCTCTCGGGCAACGGCACGCTGCTGGGGCGCAACTCGCTCGGCGGCTCCATCAACCTGGTGACCCGGCGCGGCGAGGGACCGCCGAACGGCGAGATCGAGCTGATGGCCGGCACGTACAACTCGTACAGCGCCGAGGGATCGGTGGGTGCCACCACGAAGAGCGGCGTGGACTACTACGTGGGCGGCAACTACAACTACGAGAAGGGCTGGCGGCAGTTTACCCGGGCGGACCAGTGGCAGGGCTTCGCCAACCTTGGCAAAGCTGGGACAGACATCGGGTATCCGCGGACAGTTCTTCTTCTCGCATTCCTACGCCGAGACGGCCGGGTCGCTCCCGATGTCGGTGTACGAGGTGACGCCCGACTCCAACCTGACCGACGGTGACTTCGAGGACCTGAATGGATTGCAGGGCGCGCTGGCCGGGTACAAGCAGATGGGCAATGGCCGCGGCTCCTTCAACCTCTACTACCGCTACACCGACGCGAGCCGGTTCAACGTCAACCAGCCGGCGGACCCCGACACGCAGAACGATGCGACCAACAGTGTCTTCGGCGGGACCATCGACTACCGGTTCGCCGTTCCCGTCGGCACAGAGTGCGATCGGCCTCCGCGTCGGCATCGATGGCTCCACCGCGTCGAGCAAGGTCCGGCTGTACGCCGATTCGACCAAGTTCGGCGGCACCAGCGTGCTCACCACCGACGTGCAGAGCCCATTGTCGGACATCGCCGGCTTTGCCCTGGCCGACTATACCGTGGGGCGGGTGACGCTCTCCGGTGGCCTGCGCTACGACTTCGTGACGGTCCCCTTCCACAACCTGATCGATCCGACGCGCGACACGACGTCCAACTACAGCCGGCTCGACCCGCGGGTCGGTGTCGACGTCAACGCCGGCAAGGGCGTGTCGATCTTCGCGTCGTTCGGCACGTCGTTCCGCGCCCCGTCGCTCATCGAGGTGGCCTGCGCCGACCCGGAAGAGCCCTGTGTGCTTCCCTACGCGCTGGGCGACGATCCGCCGATCGCGCCGGTGACCGTCACCACCTTCGAGGGCGGCGCACGCTACAACAGCGGATCGCTCTCGCTCACCGGCACCGCCTACTACAGCGACGTGAAGAACGACATCTACCTATTTCCGTCGCCCGATGAGGTAGAGGGCTCGACGATCGAGGGCTATTTCGGCAACATCCCGAAGACCCGCCGCGTCGGCATCGAGCTCGCCGGTCGCTACGCCTTCGGCGAGGCGCACTCGGTGTACGCCAACTACGCGTACACCAGGGCCACCTTCCAGTCGGAGGCGGAGATCTTCTCGGTGCTGGAGGACATCGGCATCGAGAACGTGACCGAGCCGGGCGACCTGATCCCGCTGGTGCCGCTGCAGCAGTTCAAGGCGGGCGTCAACCTGCGCTTCGGCTTCGGGCTGCGCGCCGGCGCCGATGTGCGCTGGATCGGCGAGCAGGTGTACCAGCAGGACGAGGCCAACAACATGCCGAAACTGCCCTCATACTTCGTCGCCGACCTGCGCGCGGGATGGGAGTTCGGCCCGTGGGAGGTCTCGGGCGTGGTGAACAACCTGTTCAACACCACCTACGCGACGTTCGGCACCTTCAACTTCAACCAGGGTGCACCCGGCTCTCCGCTGGAACCGTTCGTCACCCCTGGCTATGCCACCCAGTTCCGGGTCATCGTGACCCGGGCTTTCGGGCCGGATCGGGACTGATCGCGTAAGAAAGGCTTTGACAGAAAGCGCTCCCAATCGACACATTGGATGAGGGAGCAGGTGAGCCCCGTCCCTGGAGCGCATTCTTGTCGAGCGGACTGCCCGAAAGCCTGAGCTTGGAGCGCGCCCGCCATCAGGGGCGTGAAGCCTTCTTTTCGGGGCAGTCGGGAGACAGCTGTCCGTACGATGCGGGGACCCCCGAGAGAAGTACCTGGCTCAGCGCCTGGGATGCGGCCCGGGACTACCGGGAAATGCTCGACCAGCACCTGCTGCGACAAGCGTAGAACGGCGTCGGCCAGCGGTCACGGACGGGGGCGATCCACGGGATCGCCCCTTTTTGATTACCATTGTCCTGCAACGACTTAACAGTCGACGCCTGCCCGAGAATCTCCCTAGCGCCCCCCTCCGGGGGCGAGTAGCTTTGCGCCGCTTACAGGGGTAGCAGGCTACACACCAAGGCCGGAGCGCGCAGTGAAGATCGCAGTGTGCCTCAAGCGGGTGCCCGATACGACGGCCAAGATCGTCATCGGCGCCACCCGGACCGCCATCGACGAGGCGGGCGTGAAGTTCGTCCCCAATCCCTATGACGAGTTCGCCCTGGAGGCGGCCATTGCCCTCAAGGAGCAGGCTGGCGCCGGGGAGACCACGGTCATCGCCCTCGGCACCGACGCCTCCCAGGAGACGCTCCGGACGGCCCTCGCGATGGGTATCGACCGGGCGGTGCTGCTCCAGTCGACCGGCTCGGCGGACGGACTCGCGGTGGCGCGGGCGCTGGCGGCCGAGCTCAAGGCGGGCGGGTACGACCTGATCCTCTTCGGCAAGCTCGCGGTCGACGACTACAACCACCAGGTCGGGGTGATGGTGGCGGAGCTGCTCGAGCTGCCCTGCATCAGCGCGGCGGCGAAGCTGACGCTGACCGGCACTGCGATCGAGGCCGAGCGGGAAATCGAAGGGGGCGTCGAGGTCATGGGCTGTTCGCTGCCCGCGGTCGTCACCTGCGACAAGGGGATCAACAATCCGCGGCTCCCGTCACTCAAGGGGATCATGGCCGCGAAGAAGAAGCCGCTCGACACGAAGCCGGTGACGCTCGACGGCGCGTCGTTCGAGATCACCAGCCTGGAGCTCCCGGCCGAACGCCAGGCGGGACGCATCGTCGGTGAAGGTCCCGACGCCGTTCCAGCCCTCATCGCCCTGCTGCGCAACGAGGCCAAGGTCCTATGAAGGTTCTCGCGGTCCTGGAGCAGCGCGATGGCGCGCTCCGCAAGGTGTCGCACGAAGTGCTCGCCGCGGCGCGCAGCCTGGCCGACACGTCGGGCGGGACGGTGGACGCGGTGGTGCTCGGCGCCGGTGCGGTGGCCGGCATGGACCAGCTCGGTGGCTTCGGCGCCGACCAGGTGCTGCATGGCACGCATGCCGACTTCGCGCTCTACTCGCCTGACGGCGCGTCGGCGACCATCGCCTCGATCGGCGCGGGCTACGGCGCCATCGTGTTCGCGGCGACCGCGATGGGGAGGGATCTCGCGCCACGGGTCGCGGCGCGGCTCGGCGTCCCCTGTGCCACCGACGTCACGGCGCTCGGCGTCGAGGGCGGTGCCGTGACGGTGACCCGGCCGATCTACGCCGGGAAGGTGCTGCAGCACGGCAAGCTCACCGGCAAGACGGCGGTGGTCTCGGTGCGGCCCAACACCTTCCATCCGGTGTCGAGCGACAAGGCGGGAGCGATCGCCACGCTCGCGGTGCCGGCGTTCACGACGCGCGTCGCCTCGAAGGGTGTCAAGAAGCCCGACGCTGCGGTGCTCGACGTCACCGAGGCAACAGTCGTGATCTCGGGCGGTCGCGGCCTCAAGGAGCCGGCGAACTTCAAGCTGCTGGAAGACCTCGCGGCGGCGTTCGGCAACGCGGCAGTGGGTGCCAGCCGCGCCGTGGTGGACGCGGGGTGGCGTGATCACGGTGAGCAGGTGGGGCAGACCGGCAAGACGGTGAGTCCCCCGTTGTACATCGCGGTGGGCATCTCGGGAGCGATCCAGCACCTGGCCGGGATGCGCACGGCCGGCACCATCGTCGCGATCAACCGGGACAAGGACGCGCCGATCTTCAAGGTGGCCGACTACGGCATCGTGGGTGACCTGTTCGAGGTCCTCCCCCGGCTTACCGAAGAGGTCAAGAAGCTCCGCAGTTCCTGAGTTCCCCGGGGCGCCCGGGCGGAGGGTGCAGGTCTTGCCCTTTCATGCCCCGATGCGCCCCATTCCGGCCCTTCTCCTCCTGTCTTTTGCAACGCTACCCGCATCGGCCCAGACCGCGCGGGAGGCGGTGGCGCACCCGGAACTCAGCTACCAGGTGGCCCTGGAGGCGCTGGGCCGGGGCAATGGCGAGGTGGCGATTACGATGCTCGACGCCTCGATAGCCGGCCTTCCCGCCACGGCCCACCTGGCGCTGCACGAGCGGCTCCTGCGGCTCGCCGAGGCGTACGTCGTCATGGGCCAGCTCGACTCGGCGGACGTCATGCTGGACCGGGCCCGGGCCGAGATGCTCCTGATGGCCGACAGCGCCGGCTGGGAGATGTCGTTCGACACCGCGTCGGACGAGCGGCTCATGAAGCTCATGGAGCGGGTCGCGACGGCGGGCCGTCCCGTGACCGCCTTCAGGATCCAGCTGCTTCGCGAGGCCCGCGGCGGGGCACGCAACGCCGCGCTCGATACGCTCTCCGCCTTCGATCCCGCGCGGGTACCGGAGCACACGGCGCTGGTGGCGTACGCGGTGTCGGCCAGCGGCCAGCGCGTGATGCTCCTCGTGGCGACCCGTGCCGGACTGCGTGCGGTGCCGCTTCACACCAGTGATTCGCTTGCCAGCCAGGTGGCGCACCTGTGGATGGCGCTGGCGGCCGGCTCCGATGCGCCGCGCGATGCGGCGGCGCTCTCGAACCAGCTGATCCGCCCGCTGCTGGAGCGCCTGCCGCGAGACATCACCCAGCTCGCCTTCGTGCCGGGTGGCCCGCTGCGCGCGCTTCCGTTCGACGTACTGCCGCTCTCCGGGGACCGTCGGCTGATCGAGACCTTCGAGACGAGCGTGCTGCCGTCCGTGGGCCAGGCGCTCGCGTGGTGGTCCGAGCCGACGCAGCGGGCCGGCATCCGCATCGTGGCCTACGGCTACTCCGGCGGAGGAAACCGCGCGGTGGGTGCGACGGCCGTGGCGCAGGCGCGCGAGATCAGTCGCTACTCGCGCCGGGGTGAGGCACACCTGGCGTACGACGCGACCGAATCGAGATTCCGTACGGCCGACATGCGAAGCGCCGGTACCCTGCACCTCGCCGTACCGATGCGCACCACAGGCCTCACCGATGGCGGCGACGCGCTGGAGATGGTGTCGAGCCCCGGCGAGGATGGCCTGCTCGACGTCGAGCGAGATGGGCCAGCTGCACCTCGGGGCCACCTTCGTCCTGCTGGCGGGGTGTCCGTCGCGTCGCGAGCCCGACCTGCAGGGTCCGCCCGCCCCGGCGATGGCGCGGGCGCTCTTCCAGGCTGGTGCGCGCTCCGTGGTGCGATGCGCCTGGGGGGCGCTCGTCGACCGCAGCGGACCGCTACGTGCTGGCACTGTACGAGTCGCTGGCGGAAGGCACCCCGATCGGCGGTGCGGTGAGGGCGGCCAAGCTGCGCCTGATGACGGACGGACTCGGGCCATCGGCGTGGGGAGCGTTCGAACTGGTGGGTGACGGCCGGCTCCGGCTTCCGCTGCAGCGCCCGGGCACCTCGCTGCTCTGGTGGCTGCTGGCGGCGGCGGTGGCGGCGTGGCTCATCTGGTTGACGGAGCGTCGGCACCGCCGCCCGCCGCTGGAGGGTACCAGCTGACGCAGGTGTGCCGCCCCGTGGCCGCCTATATTCCAGCCGATGTCCAAGCCTGTTCCCCTCATCGTCGGTGCCGGAGTCGCCGGACTCTGGGCCGCATGGCGCCTCGCCGCCGAAGGCCGTGAGGCGCTGCTGCTTACCAAGGGCACGCTCTCCGACAGTGCGACAGCGTGGGCCCAGGGCGGCATCGCCGTCGCCATCGGACCCGGCGATTCCCCTGCTCAGCATGCGATGGACACCCTCGCCGCCGGCGACGGGCTCTCCGACCCGGAAGCGGTGGAGATCCTCGTCACCGAGGGACCCGAGCGCATCCGCGAGTTGCTGGCGCTCGGTGCCGCGTTCGACCGGGCCGACGACGGACGCCTTCGCTTCGGCCTCGAGGCGGCGCATACGCGCCCGCGCATTCTCCACGCCGACGGCGACCGGACCGGTGCGATGCTGGTGCGCTGCCTCACCGCCGTCGTGCGCCACCTTCCCCAGATCCGGCTGTTCGAGCACGCCGAAGTACGCCGCCTGGTGCGCGAGGGCGACCGGGTCGTGGGCGCGATCGTGCTCGACGGTTCCGGACGTCCGCACGGCATTCCCGCATCGGCGGTGGTGCTCGCAACCGGCGGCGTCGGCCAGCTCTTCGCCGTCACGACCAACCCGCTCGGTGCCACCGGCGATGGCTGGGCCCTCGCGCACGAAGTTGGCGCGGAGCTGCGCGACCTCGAGTTCCTCCAGTTCCATCCCACCGCGCTGAAGCTGCCGGGCGTGAATCCCGCGCCGCTCATCTCCGAGGCGGTGCGCGGTGCCGGCGCGCTGCTGGTGGACTCGGCCGGCCGTCGCTTCACGCTCGACGCCGATGCCCGCGGCGAACTCGGCCCGCGCGACGTGGTGGCCCGCGCCGTCGCCGAGGCGGACGCGGCGGGAGGGGCATTCCTCGACGCCCGCGGTATCGCCGATTTCGCGACGCAGTTTCCCGGCATTCACGCGATGCTGCGCGGCGCGGGACTCGATCCCGCGCGCGACCTCCTGCCGGTGGCGACCGCCCTGCACTACGCGATGGGCGGCGTGAGCACCGACCTCGACGGCCACACCTCGCGCGCGGGACTCTGGGCGGCGGGCGAGGTGGCCTGTACCGGCGTGCACGGCGCCAACCGGCTCGCATCCAACTCGCTGCTCGAGGGACTGGTGTTCTCCGACCGCGTCGCCCGCGAGGTGGCGAGCGAGGAGGGGGGTGCCCGGATCCCGGAACGGCATCGCGACCAGCGACGCCGACGCCGACACCGGCGCCGACACGGCGCTCTGCGAGCGTGCGCGAGGAGATGCGCGAGATCATGACGCGGGGCGTGGGCGTGGTGCGCACCGAGGCGAGCCTGGCCGACGCACAGGCCGGTCTCACGCGGCTCGAGCAGGCGACGCCCGCCGCGGCGTGGCGCACCCACCGCCAGCTGGGCGTGGCCCAGCTCATCACGCGATCGGCCCGCGGGCGGCGCGAGAGCCAGGGCAGCCACCGCCGCGCCGATCTTCCCGCCGCGCCCCGCAAGGCAATCACTGTGACCCTGACCCTCCCGGTCATCGAACCCAACCGCCTCTCGGCGGAACGGATCGCCGAGCTGCAGGACGAGATCCGCCGGCTGGCGCGGGAACGCGATGCCGTCGTGATCGCGCACAACTACCAGCGTCCCGAGGTGCAGGACGTCGCCCATTTCGTGGGTGACTCGCTCGGGCTGTCGCGCGAGGCCGCGAAGACCGATGCCGCGGTCATCGTCTTCTGCGGTGTGCACTTCATGGCCGAGACGGCCGCGATCCTGTCGCCCCGGAAGCGGGTGCTGCTGCCCGACCTCGCCGCCGGCTGTTCGCTGGCCGCCACGATCACCGCGGCCGACGTGCGGAAGTGGAAGGCGCGCTTTCCCGGGTACATCGCGGTGGGATACGTGAACACCACCGCCGAGGTGAAGGCGGAGCTCGACTACTGCTGCACCAGCGGCAACGTGCTGGACGTCATCGACGCGATCCCGGAGAGCGAGGGCATCCTGTTCCTGCCCGACTTCTTCCTGGGCGCGCACGTGCGACGCATGCGCCCGCACCGCAACGTCGAGGTGTGGCTGGGCGAGTGCCACGTGCACGCCGGCATCCGTCCCGACCGGCTGGACGAGGTGCGCGCGGCGCATCCCGACGCCGAGGTGCTGGTGCATCCCGAGTGCGGCTGTGCCGGCCAGCTCATCCACGCGATGGGCGAGGGCGAGGTGAGCGCGGAGGGACTGCACATCGCCTCGACCGAGCGGATGATCCAGCTGGTGCGGGAGCGGCCGGTGAAGGAGTTCATCATCGCCACCGAGACCGGCATCATGCATCGGATGCAGAAGGACGCCCCGGACAAGCAGTTCCTGGCGGCCGATCCCGAGGCGGTGTGCGCCTACATGAAGACGATCACGCTGGAGAACACGCGGGACTCGCTGCTGCTCGACCGCTACCACGTCTCGGTGCCACCGGACATCGCGGCGCGGGCACGCGCGGCGGTGGATCGCATGGTGGCCCTCGGACCGGGCTGTTGCCCGGAAGCCTGGCGACTGACCGAACCCGTCGACGTGCTCGACGATGCCGCGGCCCTCGCGCGGCGGGCCCTCGCGGAAGACGGCGCGCGGGACGTCACCACCCTCGTCACCACTCCCGCCACGCTCGAAGCCCAGGGCGTGCATCGAGGTCCGCACCGACACGGTGCTGGCCGGCACCCGGTACGCCGACGCCGTGCTCACGGCGTGCGGCCTGCCGCCGGTCGCGTGGCGTTTCCACGAGGGTGACCGCATGCTGGCCGGCACGGTGGCCGGCACGCTGGGCGGCTCGCTCCGGAGCATGCTCCTCGCCGAGCGCACCCTCCTCAACCTCCTGCAGCGAGCCTGCGGTATCGCGACGATGACGCGGCGCTACGTCGATGCGGTGGCCCACACCGGCGCGCGCATCCTTCACACCCGCAAGACGGCGCCTGGCCTTCGGCAGTTTGACGTGGCGGCGGTGTGCGCGGGCGGCGGCGGGGTGCACCGGGTGGACCTCGCGAGCACCGTGATGGTGAAGGACAACCACTGGCGGGCGCTGGCCCAGGGCGGGCGCACGCTGGCCGACGCGCTGGCGCAGGCCCGCGAGCTGGGGGTCCTCGAGCTGTACGTGGAAGTGGAATCACTGGGGCAGGTCGACGAGGCGTGCGATGCCGGGCGCCACCCGGCTCCTCGTCGACAACCAGTCGCCGGCGACGGTGGCGAACTGGGGTGCCCGCGCGCGCGGCACGGCGGCCGGGCATCGAGATCGAGGCGACGGGAGGAATCACGCTGGAGAACGTGGCGCGCTATGCGCAGGCGGCCGCGGACTTCATCTCGATCGGCGCGCTCACCCACAGCGTGAGCGGCGGCGGACATCAGCCTTGAACTGAGGGAACAGGGAACAGGGAACAGGGAACAGGAATGGGCGATGGTTGACGCGTTCTTCCCGGTTCCCTGTCACCTGTTCCCTGTTCCCGCTTGACGCACCAGCCTCCCAATCCGCTCCACCCCCGTCTTCACCGTCTCCTCATCCGGTCCAAACGAGAACCGTGCGTACTGCCGGAAGCGTGATGGTCGACCGGCGCGGCGCTTCCCCGGGTTCACGTCGAAGAACTCACCCGGCACGCAGATCACCTTCTCGTCCAGCGCCGCCTTGAGGAACTGCATGCCGTCGTTGAGCGGCTCGGGCAGCGCCGAGAGGTCGCCCCAGCAGTAGAAGGTCGCTTCCGGTGCCGCCTCCAGCTTGATCCCCGCCGCGCGCAGTCCCTTCATCATCAGCTTCCGCTTGCGGCGGAACGCCTTCTGGATCGCGGCGGTTTCCTGCAGCACGAGCGCCGGCTCGAGCAGTGGCAGCGCGGCGCGCTGCAGCGGCTTGGAGCCGCCGCCATCGAGGAAACTGCCGGTGCTCGCGACCGCCTCGATGACCTGTTTCGGACCGACCACCCAGGTGCAGCGCCAGCCGGGATAGCGCCAGTTCTTGGTGAGCCCGTCGAACAGCACCACCGGGTCGCGATTGACGTCCTCCACGTGCTGCGCCGCCGACACCATGGACCACTCGTCCTCGGCGCCGGTCCACACGTAGTGGGAGTAGAACTCGTCGAGCAGCAGGGTGCACTGGAGCTCACGCGCGGTGGCCACCCAGCGCTGCAGTTCGTCACCCTGCACGGTGCGGCCGGTGGGATTGTTCGGGTTGGACAGCAGCACCGCCGAAAGTCCCTTGCCCAGGATCTCGCGGCGGAGGTCGTCGGCCGAGAAGCGGTAGCCGCTCGCCGGGTCGAGCGGGACGGGAATGGACGTGAAGAGCTTGAAGATGTCGAGCAGTTCCTCGTACGCCGTGTAATCGGGGAGGAAATGTCCGAGGTTGACCTCGCCGAGCGCCGCGACCGCGCGGGTGAGCGAGCTCCGCCCGCCGCCGCAGATGCAGACATTCTCCGCCTTGTATTGCGACTTCATGCCGCGGCGATACAGCGAGTTGTAGAGCGACGCCACCGCCTCGCGCAGCTCGGGAATTCCGGGCACCGGCGCGTATTCCTGGTCGTCCACGTCGATCGCGACATGCTCGATGCGCGGCGGTCCGCCCGGCAGCGGACCGGTTTCGGGCTGTCCCTGCCCGAGGTTGCACCAGTCGGGGTGACCGTAGCGGTATCCGCGCCTGGCGGCCTCCGCCATGACGTAGATGACGCCGGTAAACGGGACGCCGCGGAAGCCCGGAATCGGTGGTGGAGTCTGCATGGTGCGCGGAATGTAGTGCGGCGCTTCGCTGAGAGCAGCGCGCGAGCAGCGGCGACCGCCTGGTGACGGCCGGAGGCTATATTGTCTCGCTCCTGATTCGACACTTCTCGATCCCTTGGGGAGCCCCGTTTGGCCCGCATCCTCCCGGTTCGCTACCAGCCCGCCCTGCCTGTCGACCGCTTGATCCGCCCCGACGCCCCCGGCGCCGAGGCGATCGAGATGGACGTCGTGATCGTTGGCGCCGGACCAGCGGGTCTGGCCTGCGCCATCGAACTTGCCCGCCTGGTCAAGAAGGACCAGGAGTCGGGCAGCGGAATGGCCGACCTCAACATCGCCGTGCTCGAGAAGGCCGGGGCACTGGGTGAGCACTGCCTTTCGGGTGCGGTGGTGAACCCGCGCGCGTTCCAGGAGCTCTTCCCGGAAATGAGCGTCGCGGATTTTCCCTTCCGCCAGGCGGTGTCGGGCGAGGCGGTCTACTTCCTCACGGCGCACGGCTCGCACCGGCTGCCCACGCCTCCCACCATGCGCAACCACGGCTACTTCACCGCCTCCCTCTCGGAGATGGTACGCTGGCTGGGCGAGCAGGCCGAGGGCCTGGGCATCAACCTGTTCCCCGGCTTCCCGGTCGACTCGCTGCTGGTGGATGGCGCGCGGGTCAAGGGCGTGCGGACCACCCCGTCCGGCCTCGACCGGGAGAGTGAGCCGACCTCGAGCTACGCCGAGCCGACCGACCTGACCGGACGAATCACCGTGCTCGCGGAAGGCACGCGGGGTCCCCTGGGACAGGCCTACCGGGCCTGGCAGGGGATCACCTCCTCGAACCCGCAGATCTTCGCGCTCGGGGTGAAGGAGGTCTGGGAGACGAAGCGGCCGCTCGACCGGGTGATCCACACGCTGGGCTGGCCCTTGCCGAACGACGCTTTCGGCGGAACATGGATGTATCCGCTGGGTCCGTCCCAGGTGTCGCTCGGCCTGGTGGTCGGTCTCGACTATCACAGCGCGTCGCTGGACGTGCACGAGCTGCTGCAGCGGATCAAGCTGCACCCGCTCTTCCGCCCGTACCTCGAGGGCGGCGAACTGCTCGAGTGGGGCGCCAAGACGATCCCCGAGGGGGGCTACTTCGCGCTGCCCAGCCGCCGGTCCGGCGACGGACTCCTTATGGTCGGTGACACCGTAGGGCTGGTAGACGTCCCCTCCCTGAAGGGGATCCACTACGCCATGCAGTCGGGCATCTATGCGGCGCGAGCCGCGTTCGCGGCCCTCAAGGGCGACGACACGTCGGGCGCGAGGCTCGCCGCCTACGACCGGATGCTCGACGACAGCTACATCATGAGCGACCTCCACCGCACCAGGAACATGCGGCTGGCGTTCAAGGACGGGCTCTATGTCGGGGGCGTGAAGGCGGGGCTTGATGACGGTCACGGGGGGCCGGTTCCCGGGGGGGCGGATCAGCATGGCCCAGGACGCCGAGGCGGCGCGCGACGTGGGGGCGGCCGAGCCGTTCGTGCCCGACAACACCTTGACGTTCAGCAAGGTCGACGCGGTGTTCAAGTCGGGGAATGCCACCCGGGACACGATCCCATCGCACCTGATCGTGGGCAAGGATATCCCGGGTGACGTCGCCGATTTCTATTCACATGTCTGCCCCGCCGGCGTCTACGAACGGGTCGGTGATACCCTGATGGTGAATGCACCCAATTGCGTGGACTGCAAAGCGACGGACGTTCTGGGCCCCCGGTGGACACCCCGGGAGGGCGGAAGTGGCCCCAAGTACCGGCTGATGTAGCGCTTAGGGTAGTCCGGTTCTTGCAGCGCGTGCGCGCAGTACGGCCGAAGTGTCCCCAAGATGGGAAACTGCAATAAGATGAGTGAAGTGGAGTTCTCGGGAGAATTCGGCACGCCGGGGTGGTGGTCGCGAGTGTGGCGCGACCCTGATCCGGCGATGCTGGATGCCGGGTCCACGGGCGAGAAGGTGATCGCCTGGATCCGGATGGTGGCGGCAGCGATGCTGCTGACCGTTCCGGTCGGCAGCCTGATCGCGCGCCCCGACCGGTCCGAGAACTGGCTCGGCACCGTGGTGACGTCCATCGCCCTGCTGCTCGCCATCGTGGTGTTCTTCGCGGTGCGGCGCGACCAGCGCCCGCGCTGGCTCGGCGCCACCTGCACGGTCTTCGACGTCACCCTCGTCAGCGCGATCCTGCTGACCTGGGTTCTCACCGACCAGCCGCTGGTGGCCACCAACTCGCGGATGGCCTTCGAATGCTACTTCCTGGCGCTGGCGGCCACCTGTCTTCGCTACGATGCCCGGCTCTGCATCCTGTCGGGTGGCCTCGCGATCGCCGAATACCTCGGGATCGTCTTCCTCGCCCGCAGCATGTACGACCTCAACACGCTCACGGACGGCATCCGCCGGTACGGCGAATTCGACTGGGGCAGCATCTGGGGGCGGGTCATCGTGCTCGGCATTGCGTCGTTCTTCAGCACGGTCATCGTGATGCGGGCAAAGGACCTGCGAAAGCTGTCGTCGCTCGACCGGATGACGGGGCTGTTCAACCGCGGGCACTTCGACGAACGGCTGGGCGCCGAGCTCAACCGGGCGCAGCGCATGCAGCAGCCGCTGTCGGTGGTCATGCTCGACGTGGACCGCTTCAAGGAATTCAACGACCGCTTCGGTCACTCGGCCGGCGACGTGGGCCTTCGCACCATCGCGGATCAATTCCGCCAGATGACGCGGCGCAGCGACGTGGTGGCGCGCTACGGCGGCGAGGAGTTCGTCTTCCTGCTGCCCGACACCAGTGCCGACACGGCGTTCGACAAGCTGGAGCAGATCCGTGCCGCGGTGGAGGCGCTCAGGATCGCGCTGCCCAAGGGACAGGGTGAGGCGTCGCTGACGGTGAGCGCCGGCATCGCCACCTTCCCGGCCGACGGCACCAACGCCGAGGAACTGATCGACGAAGCCGATGCCCGGCTGTTCCGCGCGAAGGCGGGCGGGCGGAATCGTGTCGCCGGCCGGCTGACGCTGGGCGCCACGCGCCCGCCGCAGCCGTCGGGCATGGAGATGACGGGTTAGGCAGGGCGGGCGGGCGGGTAGGGTGGGTAGGCGGCCGAAAGGTCGCCTTTTTCGCTCTTCCGGCCTGTGAATTGCCGGTCATTCCAGCACCATGCGCATTCGACTGCAATTGATCGCACTGCTCTTCCTGCCCGTGCCGCTTGCGGCACAGGGTGCACGCGTCTCCTTTCCGCCCCCTCCCAATGCGAACCAGTCGGTGCTGCTCTCGCTCCGTTCGCTCGCGCGCGCCGAGGAGCAGTATCTCGAGCGCCGGATGCGCTACGCCGGCAGCGTGGATTCGCTGCGGTTCACGCCCGAGTCGGGCGTGACCGTCGTCGTGACCTGGGCATCGCAGCGCGGCTGGTCTGCGAAGGGGATGTGGGACAAGAGCCCGGGCCGGAGCTGCGTCGTGTACTTCGGCTATAGCCACCGACGTGAAGCCGCCCATCACGGAGTTCGAGGGACGCCGGCCCAAGCGGGAGGGCGAGCCGGTGTGCGACCCGATGTAGGATGATTTGCCTCGCTCCCGGGCCGGGGGATAGCTTCACGCCCGGGAGGAATACCATGACAAAGACCGCTGCCTGTTCCCGCCGCAGTCGCGCTTTTCGTCCTGTCCGCCCTCACACCAGTCGACTCGCATGCGCAGGCCACGGAGATCGCCGGGGTGACGGTTCCCGCGACGGTCGATGCGGGCGGCCAGTCGCTGGTGCTCAACGGCGCGGCCCTGCGCAAGAAGTCCGATCATCAAGGTGTACGTGGCGGGACTGTACCTGCCGGCGAAGAGCCAGGACGCCGAACGCGATCCTCGCCGCCGACGCACCGCGCGAGTTGCGCATGCAGTTCGTGCGCGACGTCGGCAAGGACAAGATGTGCGAGGCCTGGGACGAGAGCCTGAAGAACAACACGCCCGACGCCGATGCCCAGCTGCAGGGCGAGTTCAAGGAACTGTGCGGCTGGATGCAGGACCTGAAGAAGGGCGACGTGATGACCTTCACCTACGCTGCCCGCCTACGGGAACGACGGTGGACATTGCCGGGACGAAGAAGGGCACGATCGCCGGGAAGCCGTTCGCCGACGCGCTGTTCAAGTCGTGGATCGGCCCCAAGCCCGGTCCGGGTGAGGGGTTCAAGCACGCGCTTCTCGGGGGCAAGGAGTGATCCGTAACGGATAGCGTGGCTGCGATGGCTCGCGCCTGGCGCTGCTCACGCTCCATCCTGAAGGTCAATTGCTGTCGCAAGCGCCGCCACCGGCCTCATCATCATCCGGGCGGCGCGCATGCTCGATGTCGAGAAGGGCACGATCGTGAGCCCCGCCGTCGTGGTGGTGACCGGCGAGCGCATCACCGCCGTGAATCCCGCGACGCACGCCCGACGGTGCCCGCACCATCGACCTGGGCGACGTGACGCTGGCACCCGGGTTCATCGACCTGCATACCCACCTCACCCTCGACATCGAACCGGGCTGGCAGTACCAGCCGGTGGAGTGGACGGCGGCCGACTTCGCCCTGCGCGGGGCGCGCAACGCGGTGCCGACGCTGCGCGCCGGTTTTACGACGGTGCGCGACGTCGGGGCCAAGGGCTTCAGCGACGTGGCGCTCATGAACGCCATCAACAAGGGCGACCTGGTGGGGCCACGCATCATTCCCTCCGCCTATGCCATCGGTGCGACCGGCGGTCACTGCGACGACACCGGGTTCATTCCCGGTGTGCTCGAGCAGGGGCCCGACGAGGGCGTGGCCGACGGCACCGACGAAGTGGTGAAAGCGGTGCGCTACCAGATCAAGCACGGCGCCAGGGTGATCAAGATCTGCGCGACCGCCGGCGTGCTCTCGTTCGAGGGACCGGTGGGTGCGCAGCAGCTCTCGGACGCGGAGATGAAGGCGATCGTGGACGAGGCGAGGATGCACGGCCTCCGGGTGGCGGCGCACGCCCACGGCACCGAGGGGATCATCGCCGCGTCGCGCGCGGGCGTGACGTCGGTGGAGCATGCGTCCTTCCTCACCGACGAGGCGATCGCGGAGCTCAAGCGCAACGGCACCTGGGCGGTGTTCACGCTCTACCTGAGCCAGACGATCGACACCGCCAGCCTGCCACTCGCGCTCCGCGCCAAGGCCCGGATTGCCACACGGCTGCCAACGAGAGCTTCAAGCGGGCGGTAAAGGCGGGCGTGAAGATCGGGTTCGGCACCGACGCCGGCGTGGTGCCCCAGGGTCAGAACGCGCACGAGTTCGCGACGCGCGTCGCAGCTGGGACAGGCCCCGATCGAGGCCCTCCGGGGTGCAACGTTGTATGCAGCGCAGGTGCTCGGGATGGAGGATCGCGGCATTATTCAGGCGGGTCGGCTGGCCGACCTGGTCGCGGTGCCGGGCAACCCGCTCACCGACATCACCGTGACCGAGCGGGTGTCCTGGGTCATGAAGGGCGGATCAGTGGTGGAGATGCAATGAGACTGACGAGCGTAGTCTTCGCGATACTGATGACGGGAACCATCTCCGCGGCAGGGGCGCAATCACAGGCGCCGCTTCCGTTGCAGGCGACCCCATTCGGGCTGCGTGAGGGGATGAGCAAGAGCGACCTGGACGCTGTCGCGGGTCCGTTGTCCGTCCAGGATGGCACACCACCAACCTTCTACGCGGCGCACGTGCCGAAGCCCCACCCCGGACCTGAACGTGTATGCAGTGGTGGTGGGCGACTCGACCGGCCTCTGCCAGGTGGTGGGAGGAAAACTGATCGACTCGACCGGCGTCACTGACATCGAGGCCGACCGGGTATTCAACGAACTGAAGGGGCAGCTGACGGCCAAGTACGGCAAGCCGTCCGCCATCGAGAAGTCACAGGTGCGATGGCTGAAGATCAGTGACGCGGCGATGCCGAAGAACCTCGACGCGATCACGCTGAGCACTGCACCGCAGCCGATCGGGAGCGAACCTGGTCTCGCTGCGCTATCGCTTCGCCAACGCGAACCGGTGCGGGGCTGCGGCGCCGGCACCGGATCCGGTGCGGGACGCGCTGTAGCGACGGATCAGCGGAGCAGCTCCTCGATCTTCACCGCCGCATCGGTGCGCTCGTCGCGGTACTTCACGATGACCGGGGCGTAGAGATGCACGCCGGCAGCAGCACCGGGCCCGGTACGAACGGGACGTGAACCAGGCACCACCACCGCGCCCGCCGGGATCTCCAGCGGGCGTTCGCCTTCCCGGCGATAGATCCGTCCGTGCACCAGGTCGTACACCGGGGTCGAGCCGGTGAGGATGACTCCCGGTGCCAGCACCGCTCGCTCGCGGATCAGCGTTCCCTCGTACACGCCGCAGTTGCCACCGATCATCGCGTCGTCCTCGATGATCACCGGCAGCGCATTGGCCGGCTCGAGCACGCCGCCGATCTGCGCCGCCGCCGAGAGATGCACCCGCCTGCCGATCTGGGCGCACGACCCGACCAGCGCGTGGCTGTCCACCATCGTGCCCTCGTCGACATAGGCACCGACGTTGATGTACATCGGCGGCATGCAGACCACGCCGCGCGCCACGTAGGCGCCGTCGCGGATCGCGGAGCCGCCCGGCACCATCCGGATCCCGTCGGTGATGCGGAGCTTCCGGAGGGGCCACGTGTCCTTGTCGAAGAAGGTGACGGGGCCGCCTTCGGCCACCGGGACCACGGCGCCGAGCCGGAAACCGAGGAGGATGCCGGCCTTCACCCAGCTGTTGGCGTGCCACTCGCCGTCGGCATTGCGCTGGGCGGCACGGACACTGCCGGTGGCGAGCGCATCGCGCAGCGCGTCAACCGACTCGCGTGCGGCGCGCTCCTCGCCCGCCGGCACGCCGGTGACGTAGCGCTCGATGCGCGACTTGAGGTCCTGCGGCGTCGTGCCGGTCATTGGGGGAGCCTCACGTTGAGTCCCGCGAGTTCCTGGCGCAACCTCGCCGAGGTGGCGGGCTGTGCCGGCACGAGGGGCAGGCGCAACACGTTCCGGATGCGACCCATCATTGCGAGGGCCGCCTTCACCGGGATGGGATTGGACTCGATGAAGTTGGCATCGAGCAGCGGCATGAGCTTCCACTGCAATGCGCGGGCTTCGGCGAGCGCCCCGCTGCGCGCCAGGCGCACCAGTTCAGTGAGCTCGCGCGGCAATTCATTGGATGCGACGGAAATGAGGCCGTCGCCGCCGGAAGCGCAGAGGGGCAGCGCCATCCAGTCGTCGCCGGAAAAGACCCGGAATTCGTCGGGCCGAACCCGGAGCAGTTCGAGCGCCTGGTGCATGTCGCCCGCTGCTTCCTTGATGCCGATGATGTTGGGGTGCGCGGCGAGCGTCACGGCGGTGGCAGGAAGGAGGTTCACGCCGGCCCGGCCCGGCACGTTGTAGAGCACCACGGGCCGGGCACTGGCGTCGGCCACCGCCTCGAAGTGGCGGCGGAGGCCGTCCTGCGTGGGACGGTTGTAGTAGGGCGAGGCGCTCAGGATGAAATCGGCGCCGGCGTCGCACATGCGGCGCGCCTCCTCGACGGCGCGGCGGGTGTCGTTGCTGGTGGCGCCCGCCATGATCGGCACACGGCCGCCGGCCGCCTGCCTCGACGTCGCGACGACCTGCACGCGCTCGTCATCGGTAAGGGTTTGCGCCTCGCCGGTGGTGCCGCACGCCACGATGAAGTCGATCCCCTCCACGACCTGCCACTCCACCAGCGCCTTCAGTGCCGGCCAGTCTACGGCGCCCTCGTCGGTGAACGGGGTGACGATCGCGGTGCCACAGCCGCCCAGGGCCGTCATGCGCGCTTCCCGAAGAGCACGTCCTCGAAGGTAAAGACCCCGGTGCGTCCCACCAGCCATTCCGCCGCGAGCACTGCGCCGGTGCCGAAGACGCTCCGGTCGCGGGCGACGTGCTCGAGTGTGAGGCTCTCGAACGGGCCTTCGTAGCGAAGCTCATGCGTTCCGGGTACGGTGCCGGCCCGGATCGACGTGATGGGAACGTCCCTGCCGCCCGCCTCCCGCGTTGCGCGCTGGATGGCGAGCCCGGTGCCGGAGGGGGCATCGCGCTTGGCGCGGTGATGGGTCTCGACGATGAAGCCCTCGAACTCGGGGCGGTTCCGCAATGCCGCCGCCATGGTGCGGGCGGCGTGCAGCATGACATGCACGCCGATGGAGAAGTTGGCCGCGATGAGCAGCGCGCCCATGCGGGCGCGGGCCAGCGCCTCGAGGGAGGGGATCTGCTCCTCCCACCCTGTCGTGCCGCACACGACGGGGATGCCGGCGGCGAGCAGTCGCGCCACGTTCGCGGGCGCAGTGCCCGGCGTGGTGAACTCGAGGGCCACATCGACGCCGGTGAGTCGCGCCGGCACCAGGGCTGCTCCCCGGCATTCTCATGGCTCCCGACCATGGCGGCGATGGAATGCCCGCGCGCGTCGAGCGCCGCCTGCACCGAACGGCCCATCCGGCCCGTACCGATCACGACCGCACGCACTCAGTTGCTCCCGAAGAATTCGCGGTGAAGACGCTGCACGATGGCGGGACCATCGGCCTCGCGCACCACGAAGGTGAGGTTGGTGGCCGAGGCGCCCTGTGAGATGACCTCGATGATGGCCGGCTGCACGGCGGCAAAGACGCGCGCGGCGAGGCCGGGCGACGAGAGCATGCCATGTCCCACCAGCGCGACGATGGCTCGTCCCTCGCTCACGGAGACCTCACCCAGCGGGGCGAGGTCGCGCACCAGCGCATCGAGGCGGCTCGCATCCTCCACCGTCAGCGAGACACTGACTTCGCTGCTCGCCAGCACGTCCACCGGCACTTCATGGCGCTCGAAGACCTCGAACAGCTGCCGGAGAAAGCCGTACGCGCCGAGCATGCGGGGCGCGCGCACGTTGACGAGGATGGCACCAGGTTTCCAGGAGATCGACCCGATCGGGCCGTCGGCCCGGAGCGCCGACGCGCGGGTGAGCCCGATGATGGTGCCGGGATAGTCGGGATGCTTCGCGTTGAGGATGACGATGGGAATGCCCGCGGCCGCGAGCGGCAGCTGTGTCGCGGGGTGCAGCACCTTGGCCCCGAAGGTGGCAAGCTCGGCGGCCTCGTCGTACGTGGCGGACGCCAGCGTGCGCGCCTCGGGGACGATGCGCGGATCCGCCGTCATGAGCCCGTTCACGTCGGTCCAGATCTCGACCCGCAGTGCGTCGAGCGCCGCGCCCGAGCAGGGACGCGGTGAAGTCGGAGCCGCCCCGGCCCAGGATGGTGGGCCTTCCCGCCGCGGTGGCTCCGATGAAGCCCTGCGTGAGCGGGACGCGGCCGGCCTCGAGCAGCGGCGCCAGCACCTTCTGCGCGGCGGCGCGAATGACCTCGAGCTGAGGCGTGGCGCGGCCGTGCCGGTCATCGGTGATGATGACCTGCCGGGCGTCGACCCACGTTACGGGGATGCCGGCTCCCGTGAGCGCCGCGGCGACCAGGTGCGAGCTCCACAGCTCACCCTGCCCGAGCAGGAGGTCGCGCTCAGCCGGCGAAAGGACGCGGCCGACGGCGGGGCGCAACACGCGACGGAGGTCCGCGAAGGCGGCATCGAGGGCCGGGAGTGACGCCTCGCCACCCTCCAGTTCGTGCGCGACTGCGCGATGCCGGTCGTGCAGCGTCTCCAGGGTCGCCTCCAGCGCCGCGCCATGGCCCTGCCGTACACTCTCGGCGAGCGACACCAGGCTGTCGGTGACGCGTGCGAGTGCCGACACCACGACGACCGGCTGTTCATGCTCGCGCGCGGCCACGATCTTCGCGAGACGGAGCATGGCCTCGGCGTCCTGCACCGAGGTACCGCCGAACTTGCAGACGATCATCGGGCGAGTCTCATCCGAGCCGCCCCTCGGCCTTGAGGAGCTCGGCGATCTGCACTGCGGCACCGGCGGCGCCGCGGATCGTGTTGTGCCCCAGCACCACGAAGCGCAGGTCGAGCAGGTTGCAGGGGCGGATGCGCCCCACGGTCACCGCCATGCCGCCGCCGCGCTCGATGTCGAGCCTGGGCTGCGGCCGGTCGGGCCGTTGCTCGATCTCGATGACCGGGCTGGGCGTGCTGGGCAGCGAACGCACCACTTCGCTCCCGGCGAAGCGGCTCAGTGCCTGCGTGGCAGCCGCGACCGACGGCTTGTCGCGGAAACCGGCCGATACCACTTCCAGGTGCCCATCAATGACAGGCACGCGATTGCAGTGCGCCGTCGAGCGTCACCGCCGCGGGGGTGATGCCGTCACCGGAGAGCGTGCCGAGGATCTTGAGCGTCTCCCGCTCCACCTTCTCCTCTTCGCCGCCGATGAACGGGAGCACGTTGCCCAGGATGTCAAGCGATGCCACACCGGGATAGCCGGCGCCGGAGGCCGCCTGCATCGTGGCGACGAAGACCTTCTCCAGGCCGAACGCCGCGTGCAGCGGGGCGAGCGCCACCACCAGCGCGGCGGTGGAGCAGTTGGGGTTGGCGAGGATCGCGCCGCTCCAACCGCGCTCGCGCCGCTGGGCATCGATGAGGTCGATGTGGCGCGCATTGACCTCGGGCACCACCAGCGGCACGTCGGGATCCATGCGGTGCACGCGGGCGTTGGTGACGACGATCGCGCCGGCGCGGGCAAACGCCTGCTCGATGTCGCTCGCCGCCTCGGCGTCGAGCGCCGAGAACACCACGCGCGCCTCGAGCGGCGGGGCGCAGCTCTGCACCACCATGTCCGCGATGCGCCGCGGCAGCGGAGTGGTCTCCCGCCAGCGGACGACCTCGCCGTAGCTTCGGCCGGCACTCTGCTCCGACGCCGCGACGGCCACGAGCTCGAACCAGGGGTGGTCCGCCAGCAGCCGGATGAACTTCTGTCCCACCGTGCCCGTGGCGCCGAGCACGGCGACGGGAATGCGGCGGCTCATGCCGGGTCCCGGGCCAGGAGGTCGCGAGCCAGCTTCTCGTACAGCGTGATGCCGTGCTCGAGGTCGGCCTTGCTGATCCGCTCCTCCTCGGTGTGCGCGACGCGGATCGTGCCGGGCCCGAGCTGGTATCCCTCACCCCAGGCGGCGAGGAAGGGCAGGTCACTGGCAAAACTCACCACGGTGGTCTGCCATCCCCTTGGCGCGGTGGACACCACGCTGGGAATCTCCAGCGGGTAGGCGATGCTGACGCGAGGCTCGAGACACGCCTCGAGCGCGCGCTTGAGGGCATCGTGTGGCTGCACGGTACGGAACAGGAGCTGCGCCTTCGCGTGATCGGGAATGACGTTGGGGGCGCGTCCTCCCTGGATGCTCCCGATGTTGAGCGTCATGTCGCCGAGCACCGGGTGCGGCGGCATGGTGATGCGCTGCACCCGCTGCAGCGTCTCCAGCAGCGGCACGATGGCCGACTCGCCCTCGGCGGGATACGCCGAATGCGCGGCGCGCCCGGCGGCGATCAGGTCGGCGCGCAGGACGCCCTTCTGCCCGATGGTGAGCTGGTTCTCGGTCGGCTCGCCATTGATGAGGAATCGACCACGCGGCGTCAACTTCGCCGCGGCGACAGCGCCCTCCGACCCGTTCTCCTCCCCGACCACGAAGAGGAGCCCGGTCCGGTCCTCGCCCGAGGCGCGGAGCCGCTCAGCGGCAGCGATCATGGCGGCGGCCAGGCCCTTCGCGTCACAGGTGCCGCGACCGTGGAGCCAGGTCTCGTCCTCGCGCAGGTCGATGAAGGGCGGCACGGTGTCGAGGTGGGTGGAGAACACCACCACCGGGCGGCCCAGGTGGGCGTCAGACGTTGAACCGGCCCTCGAGGACCGGTTGCCGCACGACGGTCCAGCCGCGCTGTTCCAGGAAGGTGGCGAGGTGCTCGGCCGCGGGACCCTCGCGACCAGTGGTCGAGTCGATGCGCACGAGGGCGCGCGTGAGTTCAAGGACGTCCATGCACAAGAATGCCGGGTCGGCGCACATCGTCACAAGGTGCCGACCAGCGCCTCGGCCTCGCGCGCGGCGCGCCGGCCCTCGTCCACCTTCACGAAGAGGAGCAGCAACCCGCCCACCACGAAGAAGGCGATGACCGACAGGATGGCATTGCGGCTCGAGCCGGTCATCCGGATGGAGATCGCGAAGAAGAGCGGACCGAAGATGCCGGCAAACTTCTCGAACACGCTGTAGAACCCGAAGAACTCCGCCGACTTGTGGGCGGGGGTCATCGAGGCGAAGAGCGAGCGGGAGAGGGCCTGGGTGCCGCCCTGTACCAGGCCAACCATCGCGGCCAGCACGAAGAATTGACCTGCAGTCCTCATGCTATAGCCCACGATACTGATCAGCGTGTAAACCGCGAGGCCGAGGAGGATCGCCGGCTTGGCCCCGATGCGGCCGGCCAGGGCGCCGAAGAGGAAGGCACATGGCACGCCGACGAACTGCACGATGAGGATGGCAAGCATCATGGCGCTGTCGGGGATGCCGATCTCGGCGCCGTACGCCGTGGCCATCTTGATGATGGTCTGGATGCCATCGTTGTAGATGAGGAAAGCGGCCAGGAGCAGGAAGGCCTGGCGGAACTCCCGGAGCGAGCGGAAGGTCTCGCCCAGGCGGCTGAAGGCGGCGCGCACCGGGTTCTCGCCGGGGGTTTCTGCCCTTTCGATGAGTCGCGGCAGTTCAGGGACGCGGCGGAAGAGCGGGATGGCGAAGACCAGCCACCACACCGCGGTCGCCACGAAGGTGAGGCGGGTCGCGAGGCCACGGCCTCCTTCACCGAGGCCAACCGCCTGGGGAAACTGGATGGCGACGAGGCACACGGCGAGGAGAATGCCGCCGCCGATATAGCCGAGCGCGTAACCGGCACTGGAGACCCGGTCCACCTCGCCGGGAGCGGCGAGCCGTGGCAGGAGCGACTCGTAGAACACGAAGCTGGTCGTCGCCCCGATCATGGCGAGCACGAACAGCACCGAGGCGAGCTGCAGGTCGCCAGGGCCGATCAGGGCAAATCCCGCCGTCGACACCACGCCGAGGAGCATGAAGCAGAAGAGCAGCCGGCGCGCGATTCCCAGGTAGTCGGCCACTGCGCCGAGCACGGGGGAGAGCAACGCCACGACGGCGAGGTACAGGGTGTTGAGGTCGGCGTACCGCGCGGTGGCTTCCGGTGGCGAAAGCAGGCCTGCGGGAACTCGCGCAAAGAAAATCGGGAATACCGCCGTCATCACGATCGTCTGGAAGCCGGAGATGGCCCAGTCGTACATCGCCCAGGCGCGCAGGTCCGGCCGGTCGAGACCGAGGCGCCCGAGAAGTGCGGAGATTGTCATGCGCGGAAGCATAGCAGGCCGGCGCCAGTGCCCGTGGCTCAGCCCATCCCGGGCGCGTCGCGCCGGGCCTTGAGCAGTGACGCCGCAATGGAAAGCCCCAGCAGCAGGACGATGGCACCGAGCGCCGCCGGCGTCGGCACGGTGAAGAATCCGCTCAGCGCCATCTTGAAACCGATGAGCACCAGGATCAGGGCCACGCCCACCTTCAGGTACTGGAACCGGTCCAGCGCCCCGGCCAGCACGAAGAAGAGCGCCCGAAGCCCGAGGATCGCGAAGACGTTCGAGCTGTAGACGATGAACGGGTCATTCGTAACCGCGAAGATCGCCGGGATGCTGTCGATGGCGAACACGAGGTCGCTCCACTCCACCACCAGCACCACCAGAACGAGGGGCGTGAAGACCCGCCGATCCGTGACGGCATGGCAGGTGAAGTGGTCGCGTTCGTAGCCGGCGGTGATCGGCAGGACCCGCCGGGCCAGGCGCACGAGCGGGTTCTTCTCCGGCTCGATCTCGGTGGCGTCCACGCGGAGCATCCGGATGCCGGTGATGACCAGGATGGCCCCAAAGACATAGATGATCCAGTGGAACCGGGCGAGGAGCAGCGCGCCCAGGCCGATCATGATCGCGCGCATGACGATGGCGCCCAGGATGCCCCACTTGAGCACCTTGGGCTGGGCCATGGCCGGGACGCCGAAGTACTGAAAGATCAGGATGAAGACGAAGAGGTTGTCGACCGAAAGCGACAGCTCGATGAGGTAGCCGGTGAAGTACTCCAGCGCATGGTGGGAGCCCTCGCGCCACCAGAGAAAGCCGCCGAACAGCACTGCGAGTCCGACCAGCCCCGCGCTCCACGTCGATGCCTCCCTGACGCTGAGAACGTGGCCGCGCCGGTTGAGCACGAACAGGTCGACAACCAGGAGGCCGACGACCAGGAGCGTGAAGCCCACCCACACGAGCGGCGAGTGCGCGGTCACGTCAGCACGAAGGTCCCGAGTGGTTCATCGTTCAGACTCCTGCGGCACCGATGCCGCCAAAAAAACAGAGCGAGACTTCGTCCGCCCGCCCTGCAGCGTGGACGAAGGTCTCGCTCTGAAGCCACATGGGCCTCCTGCCGGTCCGTGCCCGCTCGCGCGGACAGTCTTGACGATACCGGCATCCGCTTTTGCGCGGACGGGCTACTCCCCTTCTTGGGCTACAAATGTAGCGCCTCCCGACGAGCACGCGCCAGCAGCGCCTGGCGCTTCGCACTGCCGCTCGGTCCCTCGTGCAGCACGACGTCGGCCAGCGCCTTGCACGGTTCCACGAATTCGCCGTGCATCGGCCGCACCGTGTTCTCGTACTGCGACCGCACGCTCTCGGTGGTGCGACCGCGTTCCGTGCAATCGCGCGTGAGCCGCCGGGCGTAGCGGACCTCCTCGGGCACGTCGACGAACACCCTGAGGTCGAGCAGCTCGCGCAGTTGGGGCGACGCCAGCGCCAGGATGCCCTCGACGACGATGACGGCGCGCGGCTCCACGTGCTCGGTGCGAGTCGCGCGCGTGTGCCTCGTGAAGTCATACACCGGCTTCTCGATCGAGTGACCCGCCTGCAGGCGGCGCAGCTGTGCCACCAGCAGCGGAAAGTCGATTGTGTCGGGATGGTCGAAATTGACCCGGTCGCGATCGGCGAGCGGCATGCGGTCGAGCGGCAAGTAGTAGGAGTCGATATCGATCAGCACGCCGTGGCCATCGACCGCGTCGATGATGGCGCGCGCGATCGTGCTCTTGCCTGATCCGGTGCCGCCGGCGATGCCAATCACGAACGGGCGATGCAGGTTGGCGTTCCTGGCTGGGTTACTGGAAGGTACCTGCGCGCGTCGGGGGCCGGGGTGTTGACCCGGTCGCTGTTGGCGATGGAGAGCCGCGCGACATCGCCGTCAGAACGGGGGTTCAGCCTGGTTGCGCGGGTCGTCGAGCAGGATGGCGGTGACGGTGCTGCCGGCCGGAGTCTCGAACTGACCCTCGGGAATGACCAGCAGCGCGTTCGCCTTGACCATCGAGGTCAGGATTCCCGACCCCTGTGGGCCGGTGAGGCACGCCTCCAGGCCGGTCGAACCGTCGGTGAGCACGGCGCGAAGAAAGTGCTGCAGCTTCGGCTTGAGGGTGACGGGTTCCATCATCGTCGCCTGGACGCTGCTGCGGAACGGGCGGGCGTGACCGCACATCTTCCGGATGGCGGGACGGACGAAGAGCTCGAACGTGACCATGGTGCTCACGGGATTCCCGGGGAGACCGATCCACGGGATCTCGCCAAGGAGCCCGAAGCCCACCGGCGCACCAGGCCGCATCCGCAGCTTCCAGAACTTCTGGGTCGCGCCCATTTCTTCCAGCACCGGACGCACGTAGTCGTGCTCGCCCACGCTGATGCCGGCGGTGGTGACCAGCAGGTCGGCCTCCCGCGCCGCGGCCAGGTGCTCGCGAAAGCTCTCGCGGGTATCGCGAGCCACACCGAGGTTCACCGGTTCGCCCCCGGCGAGGCGCACCAGGGCGATGAGCGTGTGGGTATTGCTGCTGGCGATCTTCCGGCCGCTCAGGATCTCCTCGGGCTGGTCCACGTCGACGATCTCGTCGCCGCTGCCCATGATGGCGACGCGCGGGCGCCGGTGCACCAGCGGGTGGGCCACGGCGAGCGAGGCCAGGACACCGAGCTCCGCGGCGCCGAGCAGCGCGCCCTGCCGGAGCACGATGGCGCCGCGACGAACGTCCTCGCCGACATGACGGAGATTGGCCCCGGCGTCGCGGTCCTTATGGATGGTGACGACGTCCTTCCCCTCATCGGTATCCTCCTGCCGCACCACGCCGTCGGCGCCCTCGGGAAGCGGAGCCCCGGTAAAGATGCGGGCACATTCTCCCGGCCCGATGGCCCGAATGGGGAAGCGTCCCGCCGGGATCTCCTCGACGACACGGAGTCGCACCGGCGTCGCGTCGGACGCGCCATGCACGTCGGCGGCGCGGGTCGCATACCCGTCCATGGCGGAGTTGGTCCAGGCAGGAATGTCGAGGGGACTGGCGACGTCGTCGGCGAGCACGCTGCCGAGTGCGTCATCGAGCGGCACCCGGAGGGGCGGCTGGGGACGGACGTCCTCGAGGATGCGGAGCGCGGCATCGCGCGCGCCCAGCGGTCCCGTCACCCCTCGAGCTCCAGGCCCTCGTCCCACGCGAGCGTGGCGAGCAGGTGAAGCCACATGGTGTCGCGGAAGTGGATCACGCGGCAGTCGGCGCGGAAGGCCTCGTCGTCGGTGAGGAGTGCCACCCACTGGTCGCGGTCGGGCGCCGTATCGCTGTAGATCGGAGTGGGGGAAACCTCGCGACGCCACACCTCGATCTTCGGCACCGGTGCGCGCTTGAATCCCTCGACCAGGATGACGTCGGCATCGGAGAGGTACTGCCGGGCGAGGGCCACCGGATCGTAGAGGTCGGGCACGCGGTCGAAGAGCACGCGACCCTCAGGTCCCGCAAGCAGGACGCGCTCGGCCTTGCCCTCGTGGAAATGACGCCAGCTGTCGGTACCTGCCCGGTCGACATCCGGGCTGTGATGACCGTGCTTGATCGTCATGACGCGCTTGCTGCGGCGCACGAACTCCGCCGCGAGAGCCACGGTGAGCGTGGTCTTCCCCGCGTTCTTCCGTCCTATGATCGAGATGAGGCGCGGGCCTGCCATGACGCTTCTGCCTCCGCCAGGTCGTTCGCGGTGTTCACGTTGAAGAAGGCGAGTGCAGGGTCAACGAGCCCCGATACCGACTCGATGGGGAGGATACTGACCCTGATGAAGCGATGGAAGCCGATTGCACGGAGGTCGCCCTCGGCGAGGCATCGCTCGATGGCGGCACGGCAGCCGGGGCCATAGGCGGCGCAGAGCGGCTCGACGCCCCGGGGTCCGCCGCTGGAAGGAAGGCATGCGTCGGCATCGGCGAGCCCGGCGGCGACCTCCCGGATGAGCGGGGCGGCGAGAAAGGGCATGTCCCAGGCGACCACGACGACCGGCGCCGGGCCCTTCACCACCGCGGTGTAGAGGCCGCCCAGGGCCCCGAAGCCGGTGCGATCGTCCGCCACCACCTCGAGGTCGGGCCTCCAGGAGGCGGCCTCGGGGGCGTTGGCTACGATGAGCGGGGGGGTACCCAGGGCCTCGAACAGCACGTCGGCGACGCGGTCGAGGATTCGGCGTCCGCCTACCATTTCGAGGCCCTTGGGCCGGCCCTCGAACCGGGTCGCACCACCGCCGGCGAGGATGACGCCGCGCACGGTCAGTAGCGCCGTCCGTGCTTCTTCTCGAGCACGAGGTCGATGCCGATGAGGATGCTGAACTGCGTGAGGTACTTCGTCTCGCTCGGAGGGACGATGCCCTGAAAGTCGGTCGGTCCGGTGACGACCTGGAGGCCGAAGGTCGTCGCGCGGCCCTCGATACGCGCGTGGTATGCCTTGGAGAGCGGGATCGTGACCCCGGCCCCGACGGCGAACTGGGCACTTACCGACGAGGAGCCTTCCGAGGGATAGATCGGCACGTAGACCGGCTCGAGGTCGTCGTTGATGTAGTTGCCGGTGACCGAGGTCGTGCTGCGGCTCACCAGCATGATGCCACCTTGCAGCCGGAGATACGGCGACACCGCCTTCCGGCTCGCGGTGCGCAGGATGGCGCCGACGGAGAACGCCGTGGAAAGCGCGGAGGACTTGAGGCCATTGATGGAGCCGCAGACGGCGGCGTTGTTCACCGAGCCGGAATTGCTGAGCAGGGTGCAGCTGTCCTCGGTCGCGATGTCGATGAACCCGATGTCGAAGGTGAACCCGAGGTTGGGACCCTTGAAAAAGGTGGCTCCCATCTCGGCGGCCCAGGTGCCCTTCAGGTTGCGATCGAGCTGATAGAGGTCGAGGCCCTCGAGGAAGACCGGCTGGGAGCCGACGCTCCAGAGGTCGCGACCGAACGCGTATCCGGCGCTCAGCGTAAAGACGAGACGCGACTGGTCGCCCTGCTTCTGCGCCGCGAGGCGCGCGGGCGCCGCGAGGGGTGCGGTGGCGAGGAGCAGCAGGAGGACGGGAAGGCTCTTGCCCATGAACGTCTCAGTTTTGCGGGTCGGTGTTTCCGTGGGGACGACGGCCGGCCGGCCCGGAGACACACCGTCGCTCAGGCGGAGCTGGCCTCGCCCGACAGGGTGGCGTCCTCGGAAATGCGAACGAAATCGAGGCTCAGCTGCGCCGGAAGCCGGGGGAGCAGCCTTCGATACACATAATCGGCGATTGCCTCGCAGGTCGGCAGGGTGCCGCCGCGGCCGAACTCGGGCACGTCGAGATTGAGGTGGCGACCGGCGAGTGGTGTCCGCACCACCAGGTCGAGCAATCGGTCCAGCTCGGCCAGGTCCATGACCATGCCATGCACCAGCGGCCCGCTGACCTGCACCGTGCACGCGTAGTCGTGCCCGTGCCCCGCCGGGTCGCTGAGTGGTCCGAAGGCCTCGAGGTTCCGTGCGTCGCTCCAGTCCGCGCGCCGGAGATGATGCAGCGCGAAGAACGACACCGACCGCGTGAGGCTGCTCCGGACGTTCATTTGCCCAGCTTGAAGTTGAAGGTCAGTCCCGCGACGAACCAGCCCGACGCGACCCACTCGCCGCCGGTACCGATGATCGGCTCGAAACCGTCGTTGTACTGGTGCGGGTACGAGATCTTGTAGAGTGGCATGCGGGCCTCGAGGCGCACCGCCAGGGCGTTGGCCAGGTATATCCGGGTGCCGCCATACGGCGTGAACACGAAGCGCACGCTGCTCCGGTAAATGGAGTCGGTCGAAACCGTCGAGGAGAAGCCCGCACCAAGCCCGATGCCGGCGTAGGGGGCAATGCGATGCCAGCTCTTGTTCGCGGTGAAGTTGAACTGGAGCAGCCCCTCGGGTATCCAGACGTGGATCTGCACCGGCCCGGTGATGCGATCGGCGGTGTCTTCCGCGAACGGGTCGACGACGTTGCGCTTGAGGTCGGGGCCGTAGCTCACCCCGAGGCCGAACGCGATGAAGCGGTTGGCCCGCAGCTGGAAGCGGATACCGTACATCCATCCGTCGTGCACGCCGATGCCAAGCGTGCCACCGTTGCCATCGAAGTAGCTGGCGTACGCGGTGAGGCTCTGGTCGTACGAGGATGTCGCGGTACGGCGACTTGCTCGGTTCGTGGCCAACCTGGGCCACGGCGGGTGCCACCGGGATGACGAGAAGGAGCAGAAGTGCCAGGCGCATGCAGCTCACGGAAGACGGAGGTCGCGACCGGTCATGTCGGCCGGGGGCTCGACTCCGAGGAGCCCGAGCACGGTCGGCGCGACATCGCGAAGGGAGCCGCCACTTCGGAGGGGCGCATCGCCCCCGGTGACGGCCACGAAAGGAACAGGGTTGGTGGTGTGGGCGGTATGGGGTCCACCGGTGGCGGGGTCGATCATCATCTCGCAATTGCCATGATCGGCGGTGACCAGGACCCTCGCCCCGGTTTTCGCCGCGGTCTGGAGGATGCGATCGAGGCAGGTATCCACCGTTTCGACCGCCTTGATGACCGCCGGCATGACACCGGTGTGACCCACCATGTCGGCGTTCGCGAAGTTGCAGAGCAGGAAGTCGTGCTGCTTCTTCGTCGAGCGCGTCGCACAGCGCGTCGGTGATGCCGGGCGCGCTCATCTCCGGCGCCAGGTCGTAGGTCGCGACGCGCTGTGACGGCACCAGCAGGCGCTCCTCACCCCTGTAGGGCGGCTCGAACCCGCCGTTGAAGAAGTAGGTGACGTGGGGATACTTCTCCGTCTCGGCGGTGCGCAGCTGGGTCCGGCCGTTGTCGGCCAGCACCTCGGCGAGAATGTGCGCGAGCGTGAACGGCGGAAATGCCTGCGGAATGGGGAAGGTCTGATCGTATTGCGTCATCGTGGCGCAGCGCACCGCGGGCCGGCGGCCGGTATCGAAGCTGTTGAATCCCTCCACGCCGAGCGCCGCCACGATCTGCCGCATCCGGTCGCTCCGGTAATTGAAGAAGAAGATCCCGTCGCCATCCTTGACCGTCGCCACCGGCAGCCCGTTGCGGTGATGCACGAGCGGCCGCACGAACTCGTCGGTCTCGCCGCGCTGGTAGGCGGCCTGCACCGCCAGCACCGGGTGCTCGGCGGCGATGCCGATACCATGGGCGATGGCGTCGTACGCCGCGCGGGTGCGATCCCAGCGCTTGTCGCGGTCCATGCCGTAGTAGCGCCCCGTGAGCGATGCGACATCGACGCGGCTGCCCGCGATCCGGCGCATGTCGAGCAACAGCGTGCGCACGACCTCGGCGCCGAGGGTCGGGGCCGAGTCGCGGCCATCGAGGAAGCCATGAATGGCGATGTGCGGCACCTTGAGCCGCACGGCCAGTTCGACACAGGCGAGCAGGTGACGGTCGAGCGCGTGCACGCCGCCGGGACCGAGGAGTCCCACCAGGTGCAGCGTGCCGCCGGTCTGTCGCAGCCAGCCACCGAGCTCCTGCAACACGGGCAACTGATAGAACTCACCCCGTTCGATGCTCTGCGAGATGCGCACGAGGTCCTGCGGCACCACCCGCCCCGCACCGAGGTTGAGGTGCCCGACTTCGCTGTTGCCCATCTGTCCCGAGGGAAGCCCGACGGCGAGTTCACTGGCATCGAGGAGAGTGCGGGGGCAGCCGTTCCAGAGCCTGGCCCAGGTGGGCGCGTTCGCCATGGCGATCGCGTTGCCCTCCTGTTCGGCCCGGTAACCCCAGCCGTCCAGCACCACGAGCACGACTGGTCCGCCATGCCCGGCAACGTTTGACATGCTTCTCCGCGCCGTCTAAGATGGGCCATCGTGTTCGGAGCGCCGCAATCTAGTCCTCCCTTCCGCTGGCATCCAGCCGCGCTGGTGGTGTGCGCGATCCTCGCGACGCCACTTGCCGCGCAGCAAACCAAGAAGCCAGCCGCGAAGCCTGCATCCCCTCCGTCGTCGCCCGCGCCGGCAGCGCCGGCAGCGCCGTCGATGCCGGACGCCATCGAGCTTGCCAACCAGTCCGACCTCTTCGTGCAGCCGGGCAACGGACCACTCGGAAGCCTGGTGAGCGGGGCGAAGGGCCGTGTGCTCGGCCAGAGCGGTGAATGGGTGCGGGTGCAGTTCGAGGGTTGGGTGCGGTCCTCCGACCTGCGGCCCGAGAGCGGCAGCGCGGTGCTGGGCGTGTCGGCCGCCGAAGTGCGCGCGGATCCGGCACGCTATGTCGGCAAGACGCTCGACTGGCGGCTGCAGCTGGTGAGCATCCAGACCGCCGACGAACTCCGGCCCGAGATCCCGGCGGGCCAGCCGTATCTCCTCATGCGGGGCCCGCTCCCGGAACCCGGGTTCGTGTACGTCATGCTGCCACGCTCCGCGCTTCCGCGCTTCCGCGCATTGCCTCCCCTCGCGGAGCTGACGCTGCGACTTACCATCCGGGCCGCGAGCACGCGCTACCTGCCCACACCGGTAGCGGAGCTGGTGGCCGTCGTCGACAGCACCGCTCGCTGAATGCTCCCCAGCCTCGACCCGGCCTCTTCCGCCACATCGATTTCGTCCCTGCTCCTGGTGCTGGCGGCAATGCTCGCGCTGGCCAAGCTGCTGGGCGACCTCTTCGAGCGCATGGGCCAGGCAGCGGTCATCGGGGAACTGCTCGCCGGTGTGCTGCTCGGGCCGTCACTCCTCAAGCTGGTCGACCCGCACCAGCCGGTCATCGAGGCGTTCTCCGAGATCGGCGTGATCATCCTCCTCTTCCAGATCGGGCTCGAGACCGACCTGAAGAAGATGCTCAAGGTGGGATCGGCCGCGTTCGCGGTCGCGATGGTAGGGGTGATCGTGCCCTTCTCACTGGGCTACGGCGCCAGCAAGGCGCTGGGCCTTCCTCCCCTGGCCGACCTCGTCCTTGGCGCTACGCTGACGGCGACCTCCGTGGGCATCACCGCGCGGGTGCTCTCCGACCTGGGCAGGCTGCAGGATCCCGAGAGCCAGGTGGTGCTCGGCGCCGCGGTGATCGACGACGTGATCGGGCTCATCATCCTCGCCGTGGTAAGCGATGTGGTCGCCGGCGGCGAAGTGACGATGGGCAACGTGACGCGCAACACGCTCACCGCCTTCGGGTTCATCATTGCCGCGGTGCTGATCGGCAGCAAGCTGGTGCCGCCGCTGGTCCGGGTGGTCGCGCGCTACGGGAAGGCGCCGTCGCTTCCCGTCATGGCCCTGACACTCGCATTCCTCGTGGCGGTGCTGGCCGACCGGGTCGGCTCGGCGCTGATCATCGGTGCCTTCACCGCCGGGCTGCTCTTCGCGCCCACGCCCCAGGTGCACCAGATCGAGGAGGGAGTGGTGCGCATCGGCTACTTCTTCGTGCCGCTCTTCTTCGTGCACGTGGGCGCGCTGGTGGATGCGCGGGCCTTCGCCGATCCGCGGGTGCTGCTGGTGGGCGGCATCCTCACGCTCTGTGCGGTGGTGGGGAAGGTGGTCGCGGGCTGGGCGCCGTTCTGGTGGAAGGGTCGCAAGGTCGTCATCGGGGTGGGGATGATCCCGCGGGGCGAAGTGGGGCTCATCTTCGCGACGGCCGGCGTCCTGACCGGCGTGCTGGACGACAAGCTGTTCGCTGCCTGCGCCATGATGGTCATGGTAACGACGTTCCTGGCGCCGATCCTGCTCAAGCGGCTGCTCACGAAGCGCGAAGGCGCACCGCGGCAGGATGAGCCGGGGAGTGCGGACCTGGTTTCGAGGGCTTGAGGGGAAGGCGCCCGGACGGGGCAGGGCGCGGAAGACGGGTTGGCGTCGCGTGTCGTTTCTGGACACTTTTCGGCTGGTGCCGCGTAGTGGCGGCCATCCCTGGAGGACCCGATGAACGACCTTCTGAAGCAACGCATCCTGCGCGCGCTGGATACCCTGCCCGACGACCGGGCGTATCAGGTGCTCGATTTCGTGGAGTTCCTCGAGAGCCGCTACGCCGAGCGCCAGCGCCCGACCGGTTTCCTGGCGAAGATCACGGAGACGGTCGAGGATACCATGCGCGCCGGCAAGCTGCCGATCCAGGCGATTTCCGGCACGATGGGCCTGATGGACAGCGCCAGCAAGGTGATGAAGGGGCTCGCCGCCGCGGGGCAGGCGGTGGTTGACGAGGCGATCAACGTAGCCCAGGCACCGCCGAGCCGTCCCGGCACTCCGGCTCCCAAGCCGTCGCCCGAGAAGCTCGAACCACCCCGTGAAAGCGCGAGCTGAGGCTCGCGCCTTGCTCACCCTCCCACCCTCAGCCGCCACCAACTCATGACCAGCCCGAACGACGCGCCTCCCGCGCCGGCCCGCGACCAGTTTGTCCGCGGCATCGGCCCGCTCGCCGCCACCTCGCTGGTTGTGGGGTCGATGATCGGGTCGGGCATCTTCATCGTGTCCGCCGACATCGGGCGGCAGGTGGCAGGATGGGGTCCAGGGCGGGCTGCTGCTGGTCTGGCTGCTGACCGGCCTGATGACGATGGCGGGCGCGCTGGCGTATGCGGAACTCGCGGCCATGCTGCCGAACGTGGGCGGCCAGTACGTCTTCCTGCGAGAGGGCTTCTCCCGCTCGGCGGGATTCCTCTACGGCTGGACCCTCTTCACGGTGATCCAGACCGGCACCATCGCGGCGGTGGCGGTGGCGTTCGCCAAGTTCCTCGCGGTGCTGGTGCCATCGGTGACGCCCGATGTCTTCCTGAAGCTCGGCTCGCTCAACCTGCCGGGGGGCACCATCGAGCTCGGCCTGTCGAACCAGCGGCTGGTCGCGGTGGTGATGATCGCGTTCCTCACCTTCGTGAACATGCGCGGCGTTCGACTCGGCGCCGCGATCCAGACGGTGTTCACGGTGGCGAAGGTGGGCGCCCTCGTGGCGCTCATCGTGCTCGGCCTGTTCATCTTCCGGCAGCCGGCCATCTCGGCGATGAACTTCGACACGTTCTGGGGCGCGCGCCCGTGGGGGCTCGCGATGCTTCCGCTGGTAGGCGCCGCCATGGTGGGGTCGCTCTTTTCCAGCGATGCGTGGAACAACGTGACGTTCGCGGCCGCCGAGGTGCGCGAGCCGCAGAAGAACCTGCCCCGGGCGCTCGCGTACGGCACCGGGCTGGTGAGCCTCCTCTACATCCTGGCGAACGTGGCGTACCTCAACGTGCTCCCGTTCGGGGGGCAGCCGAACGGAGCCGACGCGTTCGAGCGGGGCATCCTGTTCGCGTCGCAGGATCGCGTGGGCACCGCGGCGCTGGAAGCGATCCTCGGGCCGACAGGGGCCATCGTCATGGCCATCGCGATCCTCGTCTCCACCTTCGGCTGCAACAACGGCCTCATCCTCGCCGGGCCGCGGGTGTACTACGCCATGGCGCGTGACCGGCTGTTCTTCGCACGCGCGGGCACGCTGCACCCGACGCACCACACGCCGACGTTCGGCCTGCTGGCCCAGGCGGCCTGGGCCATGGCGCTCTGCCTGACCGGCACCTACGGGCAGCTGCTCGACTACGTGATCTTTGCCGCGCTGATCTTCTACCTGCTCACCACGGTGGCGCTGTTCCGGCTGCGGAAGCTGCAGCCCGACCTGCCGCGCCCGGTGAAGGCATTCGGGTACCCGGTGGTTCCTGCGCTCTACATCCTGTCGATCGCGTTCCTGCTGGTGGTGCTGCTGGTCGATCCCGACAAGCGGAAGTTCTCGGCTTTCGGGCTGCTGATCGTGGCGCTGGGGATCCCGGTCTACCTGTTGTGGCGGCGCGCGGATCGGCGGGGGACCGGGGCGTAACGGGTCCCCGCTCCGCTTGATTTAGGGTGGTCCGGGGCGTAGGCTTATGGATGTTGCCTCCCAGTACGCCCGACAACAGAATCGCCAGCCAGTCCCTCGTCCGTCAGCGCCCAGCATGAGTCGAATCCGACCCGGTATCGCGCTCACGTTCGACGACGTGCTGCTCGTGCCCCGGCACTCGAGCGTGCACCCGCGCGATGTCTCGATCGTCAGCCGCTTCACTCGCACCATCCCGCTCAACATCCCGTTCGTCGCCGCCGCCATGGATACCGTCACCGAGGCCGACATGGCCATCGCGATGGCCCGTTCGGGCGGCATCGGTGTGCTGCACAAGAACATGTCCATCGACCGCCAGGCGGCGGAGGTGGACCGGGTGAAGCGCAGCGAGAGCGGGATGATCATGAACCCGATCACGCTGGGCGCCGACCGACCGCTGCGAGAGGCCCACGGCCTCATGCGGCGGTTTCGCATTTCGGGCGTTCCAATCGTGGACGGCGAGGGCCGCCTGATCGGCATCATTACCAACCGCGACCTGCAGTTCGAGCGGAACCTCGACCAGCCGATCCGCGACGCGATGACCAAGGAACGCCTCGTCACCGCGCCGGTGGGCACGACACTCGACGAGGCGGAGCGGATCCTGGCCCGGCACCGCATCGAGAAGCTTCCGGTCGTCGATGGCGAAGGCGTGCTCCGCGGGCTGATCACGGTGAAGGACATCTTCAAGCGGCGCGAGCATCCGGACGCGAACAAGGACCAGCATGGCCGGCTGCGCGTGGCCGCTGCGCTCGGCACGGGACCTGAAGCCCATACCCGCGCATCGGCGCTGGTGCAATCGGGCGTGGATGTGCTCGTCATCGACTCGGCGCACGGCCACAGCGATGGCGTGCTGAGCACCGTGGATGCGATCCGGCAGGGTTTCCCGGACGTGCAGCTCGTCGCCGGCAACGTGGCCACCGAGGATGGGGCGCGCGAGCTGGTACGCCGCGGCGTCGATGCCGTGAAGGTGGGCATCGGCCCGGGCAGCATCTGCACCACGCGGGTCGTGACGGGCGTCGGCGTCCCGCAGATCACCGCCGTCATGGACGCGGTCCGCGGCGCGGGCGACGTCCCGATCGTGGCCGACGGCGGCATCAAGTATTCCGGTGACATCGTGAAGGCGCTCGCCTCCGGCGCCTCGTGTGTCATGATGGGCTCGATGCTCGCCGGCACCGAGGAAAGTCCCGGTGAGTCGGTGCTCGCCGAGGGACGCCGCTTCAAGATGATCCGCGGCATGGGCAGCCTCTCGGCGATGCAGGATGGCTCGGCCGATCGCTACTTCCAGGACGGAGAAATGTCACCGTCGAAGCTCGTGCCCGAGGGCATCGAGGGTCGCGTGCCCTATCGCGGTCCCGTGGGCGACGTGCTCTTCCAGATGGTGGGCGGCCTGCGCAGCGGCATGGGTTACTGCGGCGTCGCCGACATCGCGTCGCTGCAGCGCGACGTGGAAATGGTACAGATCACTACCGCCGGCCTCCGCGAGTCACATCCGCACGACGTGACGATCACGCGCGAGGCACCGAACTACTCGAAGTAAGCAGTCCGTCGGCAGCCGTCGTTCCCTCGTCGGGAGGCGTGTGCGCATGAGCATCTGGGCCACCAAGTCGATCGCGGCATTGCAGGCAGAAGCCAATGACGTCGGGGAGCACGGGCTGCGACGCAGCCTCTCCGCGTCCAACCTGGTCTTCCTCGGCATCGGCGCCATCATCGGCGCCGGCATCTTCGTCCTGACAGGCGTGGCCGCGGCACTGCATGCCGGGCCGGCGGTGCCGATCTCGATGGTGATCGTGGGCATCGCCTGCACGCTTGCCGGCCTGTGTTACGCCGAGATGGCGAGCACGGTGCCGGTGGCGGGCAGTGCCTATACCTACTCGTACGCCACCATGGGCGAGCTGGTGGCGTGGATCATCGGGTGGGACCTGGTGCTCGAGTACGCGATGGGTGCCGCGACGGTGGCGGTGGGCTGGTCGGGTCACCTCGCGAGCCTGCTGGACATCTTCGGCATCCACATACCGGCGGTGATGGCCCAGGCACCCTATCAGCTGTGCACCGCGGCCAACGTGCAGGCGGCGGTCGCGGGCTGCGCCCACGCGGGATGGAACGCCACCGGCTCGCTCATCAACTTCCCGGCGATCCTGGTGTCGGTGCTGATGACGATCGTGCTGGTGATCGGCATCAAGGAGTCGGCGAACTTCAACAACCTGATCGTGGTGCTCAAGGTCGCCATCATCCTGACCGTCGTCGCCTGGGGCGTCATGCACCTGACGCCGGCCAACTGGAAGCCGTACATCCCGCCCAATACCGGCGTGTGGGGCGAGTTCGGCTGGTCCGGCGTGCTGCGCGGCGCGGGGCTCGTGTTCTTCGCCTATATCGGCTTCGACGCGGTGAGCACGGCGGCGCAGGAAGCGAAGAACCCGCAGCGCGACATGCCGATCGGCATCCTCGGGTCGCTGGTGGTCTGCACGATCCTCTATGTGGTGGTGTCGGCGGTGCTCACCGGGATGGTGTCGTACACCGAGCTCAACGTGGCGGCGCCGATGGCGCTGGCGATGCAGCGCACCAACGCCCCCGACTGGCTCCGGATTTCCATCGACGTGGGCGCGGTGCTCGGCCTCGCCTCGGTGGTGCTGGTGCAGATGCTCGGCCAGAGCCGCGTCTTCTATGCGATGTCGCGCGACGGCCTGATCGGCGGCTGGTTCAGCAAGGTGCACCCGAAGTTCCGCACCCCGTACCTGTCGACGATCTTCACCGGGTTCGCGGTGTCGCTGGCCTCGGGCCTGCTGCCGCTGCAGATCCTCGGGCAGCTGGTGAACATCGGCACGCTGCTGGCGTTTGCGCTGGTGTGCGTCGGCGTCATCATCCTGCGAAAGAAGCGGCCCGACCTGGAGCGCCCCTTCAAGGTGCCGTTCATGCCGGTGGTACCGATCCTTGGCGTCCGGCATGCGTGGGCCTCATGGCGACGCTGCCGCTCGACACCTGGCTGCGGCTGGCGGTGTGGCTCGCCATCGGCCTGCTGATCTACTTCACGTACGGCCGTTCCAACAGCACGCTGCAGCGTGAGCGCGATCGCGCCCGCGCGGCCGGAGTTTCCTGACATCACCTGAGCACGACCCTCAACCCAGGGCACTGCATGGATTACTTCCGCACAAAGTCGATGGCCGACCTCCGGGGCGAGGAGGGCGGCCTCAAGCGCGTCCTCACCGCGACCAACCTGGTGCTGCTCGGCATCGGCGCCATCATCGGCGCCGGCATCTTCGTCCTCACCGGCACGGCGGCGGCCCAGTACGCCGGCCCCGGCATCGTGCTCTCCTTCTGCCTGGCCGGCCTCGGCTGCCTCTTCGCCGGCCTCTGCTACGCCGAGTTCTCGTCGATGATCCCGGTGGCGGGCAGCGCGTACACCTACGGCTATGCGACGCTGGGCGAACTGGTGGCCTGGATCATCGGCTGGGACCTGATCCTCGAGTACCTGTTCGCGGCGTCCGACGGTCGCGGTGGGCTGGTCGGGCTACTTCACGGCCTTCATGGCGCAGGCGGGCTTCCACCTGCCCGCCGGCGCTCACCGGCGCGCCGTTCAGCGTGGAGGGCACGCACACGCTGGTGCGCTCGCAGATCTGCGTGGACCCGGCGACCGGCGGCGTCGCCGTCGACGCGGTGCGCGGACGCTGATCGCCGGCCGCCGATTGCATCGCCAAGGGCTTCTCCCTCGGCAACGGCGTACTCAACGTGCCGGCGGTGGTCCTGGTGCTGCTCCTGACGGCGCTGCTGGTGGTGGGCATCAAGGAGTCGGCGCGGTTCAACAACCTGGTCGTCGTTCGTCAAGCTGGCCATCGTGCTCCTGGTCATCGCCTTCGGCTTCAAGTACGTCAACACCGCCAACTGGACGCCGTTCATCCCGCCCAACACCGGTGAGGTCGGGCACTACGGCTGGAGCGGCGTCATCCGCGGCGCGGCGGTGATCTTCTTCGCCTACATCGGCTTCGACGCCGTCTCGACGGCGGCGCAGGAGGCGAAGAACCCGCAGAAGGACCTGCCGATCGGCATGCTCGGGTCGCTGGCGATCTGCACGGTGCTCTACATCCTCATGGCGCTCGTCATGACCGGCCTGGCGCACTACTCCGAGCTCAACGTGCCGCACCCGGTGTTCGTGGCGATCGAGAAGGCGGGCCCGGCACTCGCGTGGCTCGGCTTGTTCGTCAACATCGGCGCCATCGCCGGTCTCGCCTCGGTGGTGCTGGTGATGCTCATGGGCCAGCCGCGCATCTTCTTCACGATGGCGCGCGACGGCCTGCTCCCGCCGGTGTTCGGCAAGGTGCACCCGAAGTTCGGCACGCCGTACGTCTCGACCATCGTCACCGGCCTCGTGGCGGCGGTGATCGCCGGCATGTTCCCGATCGGCCTGCTGGGCGAACTGGTGTCGATCGGCACGCTGCTGGCCTTCGTCATCGTGTGCGGTGGCATCATCGTGCTGCGCAGGAAGCAGCCCGACCTGCCGCGCCCGTTCCGGACACCGATGGTGCCGCTGGTGCCGATCCTCGGCATCCTGACGTGCCTCGGCATGATGGCGCTGCTGCCGAAGGACACCTGGCTCCGGCTCATCATCTGGCTCGCGATCGGCCTGGCGATCTACTTCGTCGTACGGTCGCAAGCACTCGGTACTGAACAAGTAGCGCGCTGCAGCAGACGAACACGCGAGAGGACGGAGATGGTTTTCCGTCCTCTCGTCTTTTCCACCATCACCACCTCACTTAGCTTTCAGGCACATGACCATCTCACTCTCCGCCGAGAAGCGCGCCGCGGCACGCAGCGTTCGCCGCAGCGATCAAGCCGGGCCAGCGCGTGTGCATCACCACTCACGTCAACCCGGACGGCGACGGACTCGGCAGTGAAGTGGCGATGGTGCACCTGCTGCGCGCGCTCGGTGCGGACCCGGTCATCACCAACCCGACACCGACTCCGCCGCGATTCGCGTTCCTCCTGCACGACCTGCCCGGCGTCGACCGGACCGCGGAGGCGGTGAAGGAGATCCGCCGCGCCGACCTCATCCTGGTGCTCGACATCGCCGACCTGGGCCGGCTCGGCATGCTGCACGACGCGGTGCGTGATCGCGGCGTGCCCGTGGCGTGCATCGACCATCACGTGAGCGAGGGAACACTGCCGCCGGGCCCGCGCTATGTGGACGCACAGGCGAGCGCGACCGGCGAGCTGGTGGTCGAACTCGCCGAGGCGAATGAATGGGAGATCCCGGTGAGCGCGGCACGCGCGCTCTACGTCGCCGTGCTCACCGACACCGGCGGGTTCCGCTTCAGCAACACGCGTCCCAGGGTACTGCGCGTGGCGGCCGACCTGCTGGAGTCCGGTGTCGACCCGGAGGAGATCTACCTCGAGGTATATGCCAACGTCCCGGAGGGACGGCATCGACTGCTGGCCGAGGCGCTGGAGACGCTGGTAGTGGAGCCGGGCACCGGGCTCGCCTGGATCACCGTACCGCCCGGTGCGATGGACCGCTGGGGCGTGTCGGCCGATGACCTGGACGGCGTCGTCGAGTTCCCCCGGTCGATCGAGGGCGTCCGGATGGCGCTCCTCTTCCGGGAAATCGCCCAGGGACGGGTAAAGGTGTCGCTGCGGTCGGTGGGGGACGTGGACGTGGCGAGGTTTGCGAAGCACTTTGGGGGCGGCGGTCACACGAAGGCCGCGGGACTGTCCGTGGAGGGGAGCCTCCCCGAGGTACAGGCGATCGTACTGGCCGCCGCCCGGGAGTATCTCGGTGCCCGCGTACCAGCGTTGACCTGACCGACGCACCGGAACATATTGCCGAATGACTATGTCGGAATTAAGAACGGGCCCTGGATTGACGGTTCTGGAGCGAATCGAGCAGACCCTCGACACGCTGCGGCCGTACATCGCGTCGCACCGCGGGCAGGTGGAGGTGGTGGACTTCGATGACGCCGACGGGACACTGCTGCTGCGGCTTGGTGGCACCTGTCACGGGTGCTCGGCATCGTCGGTGACGCTGAAGCAGGGCATCGAGGTTCGGCTCAAGCAGGCGGTGCCGGAAGTGAAGGCGGTGGAATCGGTTTAGGCTGGCAGGGTGGGTAAGGCGCAGGGTGACAAGGAGAAGCGTGGCACAATCGCTCGAGGGGCAGGTCATGGCGGCGCTCAGTCGCCTGCAGAATCCGCGGCTGGAGAACGACCTCGTCTCGGCGGGGATGGTGCGCGACCTGGCGGTCGATTCGACCGGCCGGGTCGCGTTCACGTTCCTGCTTGGGCGTGACGATCCCGCCACGCTGGTGCGCGAGGCGCGGAAGGCGATCCGCGAGCTCGATGGGGTGAGCGACATCAAGATCACGGTGGTCGATCCGGCCGGTGCGCCCAAGGCGACGCATGCGCCGCCGGGCGGGCCGCAGTCGGCGTCCACCGGTGTCCCGGCCCAGCAGCCCATGGCGCAGCCGAACCTCGGCCGGGTCATCGCGATCTCATCCGGCAAGGGCGGCGTGGGCAAGTCCACCGTCGCAGCCAACCTCGCCATCGCGCTGGTGCAGCAGGGCTTCACGGTCGGCATCATGGATGCCGACGTGTACGGCCCCAACATCCCGCGCATGTTCGGCGTGTTCGACAAGCCGCCGGTGTTCGGCGGCCGGATCCAGCCGCTCGAGGCGCACGGGGTGCGGCTCATGTCGCTGGGCCTCCTGGTGGACCGTGACGCGCCGGCGATCTGGCGCGGCCCGATCATCATGAAGATCGTGCAGCAGTTCCTGCGCGACGTGGAGTGGGGCGAGCTGGACTACTTCATCGTGGACCTGCCGCCGGGCACCGGCGACGCGCAGCTCTCGCTGGTGCAGTCGACGCAGGTGGCCGCTGCCGTCATCGTCACGACGCCGCAGGAAGTCGCGGTGGGCGATGCGCTCCGTGGTGCCAAAATGTTCGAAAAGGTGGGCGTGCCGGTGGTGGGCGTGGTGGAGAACATGAGCGCGTTCGTCGACCCGGAGACGGGGAAACGCTTCGAGCTCTTCTCGTCGGGCGGCGGCCAGCGCCTTGCCGACGAGATCGGGGTGCCGCTGCTGGGTTCCGTGCCGCTGCAGCCGGGGCTCGCCGAGGCGGCCGATGTGGGGCTGCCGGTCCTGGCGGGCGCGCCGGGAAGTGCGGCAGCCACCGTGCTCCGCGACATCGCCGCGAAGGTGCAGGAGGCTGTGGCAGCGCGCCCGATGGCGCTGCCGATCCTGAACGGTTAAGCAGAGGGAAGAGGGAACAGGACATCTCCGGAGGTCCGATGGAAGCGTTTCCGATCGCGCCCGCCAGCAGTCGCTCGCTCTGGTTCTTCATTCCAATAGCCGTCCTGCTGTTCGCCGCCACCGCCGCGCTGGTCATGACCGCGCTGGGCTCGCGTCGGGCGCGCTACGAACTTTCACCGGCGGGGATTTCACTCCGGGGCGACCTCTATGGCCGGCGGCTGATCCCCGCGTCCGACCTTCTTGGCGGTGCCGCCCGCATCGTGGATCTCGATCGCGAGCCGGAACTCTCGCCGCGCTGGCGCACGCTGGGCACCGGGCTTCCGGGGTACAAGGCGGGGTGGTTCAGGCTCAAGAACGGCGAGAAGGCACTGGTGTCGCTCACCGACACGCATCACGCCGTCTACCTGCCGACCACCCGCGGGTTCGTCCTCCTCCTGAGCCCGGCCCAGCCCGACCGCTTCCTCGCCGCCGTGCGCCGCGCGGCACCGGCCCGTTGAGCGAGGCCGACTGGCAGGATCTCGGCGCCGTCGCCGACCTGCGGCAGCGTTCGCTGCAGCAGGTCAGCATCGGGCGCACGAAGATCGCACTGAGTCATCAGGATGGGGTTTTCGGCGCGGTGTCCGGCGTGTGCAACCACGTCGGCGGCCCGCTGGGCGAAGGCAGGCTCGAAGGCGACCTCATCGTGTGTCCCTGGCATCACTGGAAATTTCATCGCGTCACCGGCCAGGGCGAGCCGGGCTACGAAACCGACCAGGTACCCCGGTATGAGCTCAAGGTGGAGGGAGGCCGGCTGCTGGTGGACCTGGCCAGCGCCACACCCAGGAAGAAGAAGCCGCATGAGCGGCATCCCCTGGAGCGGCCGATCGTCCGGGAACCGGGCCGGCTGCGGGTGCTGGGCCTTTCCACGACGGCGATGGACGCCGCCTACCCCCGCTACTCCACGTCCGACAGCCTCCTCGAGGTCGCGCTCGAGGCCGCCGGCGAAGCGGGAGCCGACACGCGGCTGCTTCGCGCCAACACGCTCAAGTTCCGTCACTGCGAGGGCTACTACTCGAAGAGCGCGCAGGCATGCACCTGGCCCTGCTCCATCACGCAGATGGATGCGGAGGACGAGATGGAACAGGTGTACGAGGCGCTGGTGTTCTGGTGCGACGTGGTGATCCTGTCGTCGCCCGATCCGGTGGGGCAGTGCCAGTTCCCTCTACTTCAAGCTGATCGAGCGGATGAACTGCATCCAGAACCAGGTGACGATCCGGGACAACGTGCTGATCCGCAACAAGGTGGCGGCGTTCATCATCACCGGCGGCCAGGACAACGTGCAGGCGGTGGCGGGGCAGATGCTGATGTTCTTCTCCGAGCTCGGCTTCGACTTTCCCCAGTTCCCGTTCATCGCGCACAGCCGCGGGTGGTCAGCGGAGGACATGGAGCAGAACGTCATCTACGTGAAGCGAAATCCCGAGCTGCGAGAGGGCGCGCGGGCGCTCGCGGGGCGAGCGGTGGAGAAGGCGTCACAGCTGCTTGCGGCAGATGCGCCGGTCGAGAAGACGGTGCGCGGGGGCCGGAAGGCGCACCGGATGGAGATGGAAGGGGAATAGCGGGAACGGGGAACAGGGAACAGGGAACAGGGAACAGCGTGGCCATCAGCATCGTTCAACTCGGCACCCCGCGCGGCACGGCGGAGGGACTGCGGATCGGCACGGTGCGGCGCCCACCGCGCGGTGTCCCGAAGTCGGAATACGCCTCACGCGACTACTACGATGTGTGGCTGCCTGAACTGTCACCCTCGGAGCCGCTGGTCAAGCTCGCCCTCAAGGCCCGCACCGAGAAGGAGTGGAGTGACGTTTGTCCGGCGGTACCGGGCGGAAATGAAGCGCCCTGCCGCGGCGCGGCTGCTCGACCTCCTGGCTGGCCTCTCACACACCAGTGCCCTGTCAGTGGGATGCTACTGCGTCGATGAAGAACGCTGCCATCGCTCGGTCCTCAAGGCATTGCTCCTGGAGCGGGGTGCGGCTGTCCGGTAGATCCCGCTCCCTCAGTGGCAGCACCGGGCCCCGCGACAAGCGGCAAGCCGCACCGGTGCCTACAATTCCCCTGTGCCCCTGATCACCTTCCTCACCGACTACGGCCTCAACGACTCCTACGTCGCCGAGGTGAAGGGCGTGCTGTTGTCGCGGGTGCCGGATGCCACGCATCGTGGACATCACCCACCTCATTCCGCCGGGCGACATCCGGAGCGCGGCCTACGTGCTGGGCCGCGCGTGGCGGTCATTCCCCGAGGGCACGGTGCACCTGGCCGTGGTGGATCCCGGCGTGGGGACGGCGCGCGCCGCGCTGGCGGTGCGATCGCATGGCCACACCTTCGTCGGTCCCGACAACGGCCTCTTCTCGTATGTGCTCACCGGCGGGCCCATTCGAGGCGGTGACGCTGGAGACGCCGGACAAGGCCGCGCCCACCTTCCACGGCCGCGACCTCTTCGCCCCTGCCGCGGCGCGCATCCTCATGGGCTATCCGCTGCACCTGCTCGGCATGCCCGGCGAGTTCCGACCTGGTGCGCCTCACCGCCGGCGCGCCGCACTACGAGGGCAAGGTGGTGGTGGGCGAGGTGATCTACGTGGACCGCTTCGGGACGCTGGTGACGAACCTCACCACCGAGGAAGTGCCACACTACGCGGTGCTGGAGACCAATGACCTCGAAGTGGGCCGGCTGCAGAAGACCTTCGGCGACGTGGCGAGCGGCGGGCTGGTGGGGTATGTCGGCTCGGGCGGCCTGGTGGAGATCGCGGTGCGTGATGGATCCGCTGCGCGCCGGCTGGGCATCGGCGTCGGTCACGAAGTGCGAGCCCGGCTGGGCGGCTAGGAAGGCATGATCTTTCCCGACCTGCAGTCATTCATCGCGGAACTCGAGCGGCAGGGCGAGCTGGTCCGCGTCGCCGTCGAAGTCGATCCCCAGTACGAAGTGGCGGAGCTGGTGCAGCGGGTCATCCGGCAGGATGGGCCGGCGCTGCTCTTCGAGCGGGTGAAGGGCGCCGACTTTCCGCTGGTGATGAACCTGTTCGGTTCGTCGCGGCGCCTCGAGATCGCGCTTGGCCGACATCCGGAGGAGATCGGCCGGGAACTGATCGACCTGGTGCAGCAGCTCAATCCTCCCTCCCTCTCGAAGCTCTGGGCCATGCGCGGCCGGCTCGCGCGTGCGCGCTTCATGCGGCCGGGGCGCGTGTCGAGCGCGCCGGTGCAGGAGGTGGTGGAAGCCCCGCGGCTCGACCGCCTGCCCAACCTGTGGAGCTGGCCGCGTGACGGCGGGCCATTCATCACCTTCGGCCCGACGCTCACGCAGAACCCCCGCACCCATGCGCGCAACTTCGGTCTCTACCGGCTGCAGGTCTTCGATCCGGCGACCACCGGGATGCACTGGCAGAGCATGAAGGGGGGACGCGGGCATCACTTCGAGGCGGAGCGGCTGCACCAGCCGCTCGAGGCGGCGGTGGTGCTGGGCGGCGATCCCGTCACGATGCTGAGCGCGATCCTGCCGCTGCCGGAAGACATGGACGAACTCTCCTGCGCGGGCTACGTGCGCGGTGCCCCGACGCGCTTCGTGAAGGGGAAGTCGATCTCCCTCGACGTGCCGGCGAATGCGGAGTTCATCCTCGAGGGCACGGTACCGCCGGACGTGCGCCGCCTCGAGGGGCCGTTCGGCGACCACTTCGGGCACTACTCCGAGGCGGAGATGTTCCCGGTCTTCAACGTGCGGACGGTGACCCGGCGGCGAAACCCGGTGTATCCCGGGCGCCGTCGTCGGGAAGCCGCCGCAGGAGGACAAGTGGATCGGCATCGCCGCGGGCGAGATCGTGGGTCCCGCTGATCCGGGTGATCAACCCGTCCATCCGCGACCTCAGCGCCTCGGCCGACGCGGTGTTCCACAACCTGCTCGTGGTGAGCATGGTGGAGCGGCACCCGAAGGAAGCGCTCAAGGTGGCGCTCAACCTGCTCGGCACCGGACAGCTGTCGCTCACCAAGGTGACGGTGCTGGTGCGCGAGGACGTGCCGGTGCGGAGCTTCCCGGCGATGCTGCGGGAGCTGTGGTACCGGTTCGACCCGACCGAGCGGATGCTCCTGCTGCCGATCGCGCCGCTCGACACGCTCGACTATACGTCGTACGAGCTGCACGTCGGGAGCAAGCTGATCCTCGATGCCACGGGGCCGGCGCGCACCACGGACGTGCCGCCCACGGCGATCAGCGACCCGTCGGCGTTCGACCGCCGCATCACGAAGCACAAGGTGCTCGACGGCGGGTTCGTCGGTGGTGACGGTGAAGGAGCAGCCGCGCGAGGTGCTCGCGGGACTGGTGAAGTGGGATGGACTCGGCCCGGTACGCTTCGTCGCGGCGGTGAGCGACGATGTCGACCTCGACGACGAGAGCAGCGTGGTGTGGGGTATCTTCACCCGGTTCGACCCGGCGCGCGACATGATCTTCGAGCGCCAGGAGTTCATCGGTGCCAAGCCGGTGTACGGCGGACGCATCGGCATCGATGCGACGTGGAAGCCGGGCTATCCGCCGCCGGTGACGATGCCGGAAGAGGTGGTCAAGCTGGTGGAGCGGCGGTGGGGGGAGTACTTCGGCGGCAACCTCGAGCGGAAGGCGCGCGGCAGCTGGTAGCCCGCGCCACGGGAGGACGCACATGGAAGGTGTGCTGAAGGTCCTGATCATCGGTGGCACGGTGGCGCTGGCCATGTTCTTCGCCTACCTGAGCCAGCGGTCGAAGGAGCGGGCCGAGATTGCCAGGAACGGCGGCGGCGATGGACCGAGCCGGGAGGATTTCGAGGCGCTCCACCAGCAGGTGGGTGAGCTCGCCGAGCGAGTGGATTTCGCCGAGCGGATGCTGGCACAGCAGCGCGACGCGGCGCGGCATCAACCAGCCGCGGGAGTAGCCCCGCGATCCGCTAGCACTCCATTCCCGCGCGATTGCGTCGCCGACAGGCTTCCCATCGGACGGCGCCCATCGTCCGTCCAACGTATCCCTACTTGAATGCGTCGTTGATCGGGGCGTACGGAATCGCCCTTCCCAGCTTCGCGAAGGTGCCGTAGCTCCGCGAATCTCCCGGCCGCATCGAGGAACCCGCTCCAGGCCGCCCGGGCAAGCGCCCCGCCCACGCTGATGCGCCGACGCCCGCGTCGGCGAGCTGCGGCACGGTGGTGAAGTCGCCGCCGACCAGCACGTTCACCGGCCTCGGTGCCACCGCGCGGACGACCGCAGCGATCTCGTCGGTGGTGCGGATGCCCGGTGCGAAGAGGCAGTCGGCGCCGGCCTCGGCAAACGCGATGAGGCGCCGGATGGTCTCCGCCAGGTCGGGGCGTCCCACGATGAAGCCCTCGGAGCGCGCGGTCAGCAGGATCCCGGTCCCGCTGTCGTCGATCGCGCGCCGCGCCGCCCGGATTCGCTCGAGCGCGAGCGGAAAGTCGAAGAGCGGCGCGGACGGGATCACCGCTCGAGTCCTCGATCGACAGGCCCGCGATGCCGGTGCCGCGCTGCCTTCGCGACGTTGGCGGCGACCTGTTCCGGCTCTTTCGCAAAGCCACCCTCGAAGTCGGCGTTGATCGGCACCGGCACTCCCTGCGTCGACGAGGCGCAGGTGAACCAGCGCCTCGATCGAGCGTCACGTCGTTGTCGGGCCGTCCCAGCGACCACGCAAAGCCGGCAGCTGGTCGTCGCCAGTGCGGGAAAGCCGAGCTGCACGAGTCGACGGGCGCTCCCGAGATCCCACGGGTTCGGGATCACGAAGCATCCCGCTTCGTGCAACTGGTGGAATATCCTGGTGCGAGACGTCGCTTCCGCCATCATGGTGCCGGTCCGTAGCCCACGCCGTCGGGTGACGCACCCACCGGGATCGTCTGTACCAGCTTGTGCGTGGTCATGTCCACCAGCCCCACCGACGGATCATCAGCGAGCGTGACGAACGCCGTGCCCCCGTCGGGTGCGATGCTCACGCCGCGCGGTGACGCGAGTCCGTCGAGCGTCCACGCCACTGCGCGCGTGGCCACGTCGATGGCGTGAATGGCCCCGCCCTCGGGATCGCACACGATCGCGGTGCGGCCGTCGGCGGAGATGGCAAGGCGGTAAGGCAGCTTGAAACCCTTCAGCGTGCCGACGATGGTGCCGGTGCCGGTATCGATGATGCTCACGGTGCCGTCAGTGTTGCTCCCGGCAAATACGAGGCTGCCGTCCGGGGTCACGGCGATTCCCTCCACCTTGGGCGCCACCGGGATCGCCCGCACGAACTTTCTTCTCGGCGAGGTCGATCTCGGACACGCTGCCCGAGGTCACGTTCGACGTGAAAACCCGCTTCCCGTCGGCGGTGATCGCGGCCATGTGCGAGCCCTGCGCCACGGTCGGGATCGCGGCCTCGACCGTACCGCTCTCGATATTCACGATGACAACGTTGCCGGTGGACTCCGAGGTAACGACGACGCGGGTCTCGTCGCCGGGAATGAACACGACGCCATGTGGCCGGGTGTACTGACCGAGCGAAATGGTGCGGCTCAACGGTGCCGGAGGCGATGTCGATGATCGCCAGTTCGTTGCCGGGCGGCCGCTGCCCGTAGATGGTCACGACGCCGGTGCGCCCGCTGGGGGAGATGGCCGCCTCATGCGGGCCGATGCCGACCGGAATGAAGCGCATGCTGTCGGTCTTGAGGTCGATGAGCGAGGCGCTCGCATCCTCCTGGTTGGCGACGAGGAGGTTGCCGCGCCTTCAGGCCCTGCGCCGTCGCCGGGAGCGGCGATGCCGCGGCCATGACACACAACGCGATCACTGCGACCGGGTCTCGAAGATCAAATCGCATGCTTGCCGGTGCTCCGGGATGAGGGTCAGCACATGACGGATCGGGCGGGAAAAAGTGTCCGTCATTCTCCGGGAATGAAGCCGAACGAATGCTACGAGGGAGGCGGCGCCGGTTCCGCGAGTGGCGGGTCGGCGCCGACGTTGCCGAAAGCCTTCCTGAAGAACCGGACCACGCGGCGGATCACCAGCACTGCGAGCACCACCAGGACCACGGCGATGACGCCCGCGACAACAGGATGTGACATGGCGAGCGTCGTGAGCCCCACCGCGACCGCATCCTCGAGCACGCTCAGGATCCAGTTGCTGAACGGCTCGGGGCTGGTGTTGGCCGCCGTCCGCGTGACGGCCTTGGCCCCATGGGAAGTGAGCGCCACCGTGCCGCCCATGAGTGCCGCGAGGACCTTCCAGGCCTCGGGCATGCCGGAGAAGATGCCGAAGCTGAGTCCCGCCGCGACGATGGGACGCACCAGCGTATGTATGGAGTCCCACACCGTGTCGACGTAGGGGACCTTGTCGGCGAAGAACTCGATGAAGAAGAGGATGGCCGACCCGAAGATGACCACGGGGTGGCCGAGGACACCGAGACCGGCCGGCAGGGCAAACAGATGGAAGTACTGCGACGCACCGAGGATGGCTACCGTGGCGTACACATTCAGCCCGGCGGCAAACGCCGTGCCGAGTGCCAGGCCGAGGAGCTGGAGGGTTTCCATTCCGCCTAGTGTATCGCCAAAATCTCGTTACCGCCAAACCACCCTCGTCCCCTTCCCAAATCGCGTCGCAATTGGGCATGGTGTTCAGACACTGACGCTGTTCCCGGATGGCGAACGGCACCGGACCCCCACAGATGAGAATGGTATGACGAAGCCTGCCTCACGCCGGCTTTTTGCCGTTACGATCGCCGCCGTCGTGGCCGCGACGGCCCTCCTCTACGCCTGCCGCGACCAGTCGGTCGAGCCCGGCTACTCCAGACGCGATCGCCGCGGCTCATGGCAAGGGGCAAGTTCACGCTCACGCTCCAGGGCACAGGGAGCACCGCCAGCGGCTTGCTGGTATCGAGCCGGGCCGGTCTCACCTGCACGGTCAGCTTCAGTTCTGGCCGGCTGACGCTCAGCGGAACCTGCTCGAAGGACATCAAGTCGGACATGGTGCTCACGATCACCGCCACCCCCTCGAGCGGAAGCACCGTTGCGTGGACCGGCTGTGATGCACCAGTGACCGACAATCCGCTGTCCTGCCAGGTCACGATGAGTGCGGATCGTTCCGTCAAGGCCGTGTTCACGCCGCCGGCAAGCAACTTCGACCTGACGGTGCAGGGAGGTGCCAACGGGAGCGGGACTGTCACCTCCACGCCGACGGGCATTTCCTGCGTGATCACTGACGGCACCGCGGGCGCGAGCTGCACCGGCTCGTTTCCCTCGGGTGCATCGGTGACGCTCAGGGCCACCGCCGGTGCCGGGAGTTACATCAAGGCGTGGTCCGGCGGCAGCTGCGACGCGAGCGGCACCGGTGTGGGCATGGCGACCGGATCGTGTGTGGTGACGATGAGCCAGGCCCAGGGCGTGATCGTCTCATTCCAGACGAGTGCCGACGAAGCCAAGATCGGAAGCTGGGCTACTCCGATTGCGTGGGGAGCCGTGGCGATCCACGCTCACCTGCTGCCCAACGGCAAGGTGATGACCTACGGACGCATCGGGAACCCACCCATCGTCTGGGATCCTGCCGTGCCGAGCGCGTTCCAGAATTTCGTTGCACCGGGCGACGTATTCTGCAGTGGTCACACCCTCCTGCCGGACGGCCGACTGCTGGTGGCCGGTGGTCACAGCGGTGTCGACAACTTCGGCACCAAGACGACGTTCATCTTCAACGCGTCGGGCGGCTGGACTCGCGTGGCCGACATGCAGAACGGGCGCTGGTACCCGACGAACCTCACGCTGCCAACGGGCGAAGTCCTCACCATCTCGGGCGGCGATACGGCTGGAACGCCCAACCTCATCCCGGAAGTATGGAACGGGTCCTGGCGGCCGCTCTCCACTGCATCGCGGAAGGTGTCGAACTACCCGATGATGTTCGCCGCGCCTGATGGCCGGGCGTTCATGGCGGGTCCGGGACAGGGCACCGCCTTCCTGAACACCGACGGCACCGGCCAGTGGAGCACCGGCCCGGCGAGTGGCTACGGGCAGCGGGACTACGGCTCGGCGGTGATGTACGAACCGGGCAAGATCCTGCTGGTGGGCGGCGGCTACAGCACGGCGACCGCCGAAGTGATCGACCTGAACGCGGGCGCGACGTGGCGACCCGTCCAGTCCATGTCGGTTGCCCGGCGGCAACACAATGCCACCATCCTTGCCGACGGCAAGGTCCTCGTGACCGGCGGCAGCAACACCACCAGGTTCAATTCGGCGCCGACCGACAGCAGGGTGCTCAGGGCCGAGCGCTGGGATCCGGCAACGGAGACGTGGGATACCCTCGCGCGCATGTCGCACCATCGACTCTACCATTCGACGGCGCTCCTGCTCCCGGACGGACGGGTCCTGTCGGTGGGAAGCGGGCAGCCCGCCGCGGCGGGACTGGTGGACGACTACACCGCCGAAATATTTTCGCCGCCGTACCTCTACCGCCTCGACGGAACGCTTGCCACCAGACCCGAGATCGTGGCTGCGCCAACCGAGGTGCCGTACGGACAGGCGTTCACCGTGCAGACGCCGTCCGCCGCCAGCATCGTGAAGGCGACGTGGATCCGGCTTTCCTCGGTGACTCACGCGTTCAACCAGAACCAGCGGATGAACCGGCTGACCGTGACGCCAAGTGGAACGTCAAATGTCATCGTGAATGCGCCTGCGAGCTCGAGGGAGGCTCCTCCCGGGCATTACATGCTGTTCCTCATCAACTCCAACGGCGTGCCCTCGATCGCACGCATCATCAGGATTTTCTAGCGAAACAATTCGTCGCCTGCATGTCACAATCGGGAAGGCGCTGCAGCATCGCGGGGTATTCAAGTACAGCCACCCGGTCAGGGTGGCTGTCACGAATCCGAGCCAATATCCGCTTAGCGCCATTCTTACAAGGAGGTTACAATGGCGACGACAGCACAGGCCGTACCCAAGGGCTATCACACCGTCACGCCCAGCCTGGTGGTTGCGGGCGCGGCGAAAGCGATCGAGTTCTACAAGAAGGCACTCGGTGCAGAGGAGAAGTCACGGTTTCCGGCGCCCGATGGAACGCTCATGCATGCGGAGATCCGCATAGGCGATTCCATCATCATGCTGGGTGACGAGATGCCGGAGCAGGGCGGCCGTGGGCCGAAATCATACGGCGGCAGTCCAGTAAGCCTCTTCATCTACCTCGACAACGTCGACGCGGCATGGAAGCGGGCCGTCGATGCCGGGGCGAAGGTCGTCATGCCGCTGACGTGACCAGTTCTGGGGCGACCGCGGCGGGTGCATCGAGGACCCGTTCGGTCACCACTGGTGGCTATGCCAGCACGTGAAGGACATGAACCCCAAGGAACTGCAGCAGGCCGCGGAGGCATTCTTCTCACAGCACGCATAGCTCGATTTGCCGCTGCTGTAGCATCAAGGGCGGGCGTCCCCACGGGGGCGTCCGCCGGTTCGTTCCCGGCACCGAACATGGCGCGGCTCGACAGCGCAGGTCACCAGACCTCACCCGCTCGCCAATCGACGGACAAGGCGGCCTCCAGATCCACTGGCGGGGATCCCGGCAAGCGCAGCACCATCAGTTCCTCTCCCGGCGTCGGCACGACGCCAGCGGCGGTGCGAACCGAGAGCGCGCCGTGCCACCGCTCCCATCCCAGGCGCTGATACAGCGTGGTTTCGGCGGGCGAGAGCGCGCCGATGTCATATCCCTGTATCTCGAGCGCCAGTCGCTCCATCAGCCTGGTGGCGAACCGGCGTCCCTGGTCGCTCTTCCTGCGTGGCGACGAGCTCGACATAGGCCGATCGCAATGGTTCCCGCCCTTCCGACGTACAGTGTGCGGTCGACCCACATGAGATGCGATACCAGCGCGGGACCGTGCCATCCAAGAAGGTGCACGCCGGGTCCGATATCGGCGAAGTACCGCGGCGAGGTCCTCTCCATAGGCCGCATCACAGAGTGCCCGCACCTGCTCGTGCACGCGCGGGTGCGAGGTTGCCGGTCCGACTCGCTCGATGGACAATGACATGCACGAAGGTCCTGCGACGGAGGTGCTGATTCAGGCATCTGGAGGGAACCGGCCGATCCGGTGTCCCAACATAGCCCTTTCCAATCGGAGTCCGAGCCGATGACCAGAAAGCTCGTGTTGCTGCTCACCCTGTGTCACGGCGCCCTTGCCGCACAACAGCAGCCACTCGCCGGCACCTGGCAGGTCACCTTTCAGGCCGGCATGCGCATCGCGGACGGTGAGGCCACGCCCATCATGGCGACCGGCACGCTCACGGTGAAGCCGGAGGCTGATTCGCTCATCGGGACCCTGGAAACCAACCCCGGCTCCCGACATGCCGGCGCGCCCTCCCGTACGGCTTGCCGCGAAGGCGAGCACCGGGGAGGCCACCTTCACCGCGCACGGGAAGGCCACCATCAACGTCAACGGCGCCGAGCACGAGGCGGCCGTGGTGAGCACGTGGGTGTTGCGGGCAAAGGGTGACAGCCTGGAGGGCACGGTGGCGCGAAAGATCGACAGCCCCGATGCCGGACCCCAGGAGCCGAGGCCGGTGACGGGCGTACGCAAGAAGGGCTGAGTCAGCCCGCCATCATTCGATCCACTCGACGGTGACGCCGCCGAACGCCGTCTCCACCTCGACGACGAGCTGCTGGCTGGCGCCGGCGAATCCGCCGCTCATCCAGGTGCGGCCGTCGGCGCTGCGCACGAGCCCGGCAGGCGCAAAGCTCGCGAGGAACTTGTCCAGCTCCAGCTTGACCCCGGCCTGCCTCGGCACGCGCAGCACGAGCTCACCCATCGCCATGTTGGCATCGAGATGGATGGGCCCCGACCAGCGGCCGCCGAAGTCGAGCGTCACCTTGCCCACCCCTCCGGTGAAGTCCACTTCCCCGCAGCGGGAGTAGCCCAGGCCCACCACCAGCAGTTCCGCCGCTCCCGCCGACAGTTCGGCCTCGGAACACCGGATCGGGTTTGCCTCGGAGAAACGCACCACCGTCTTGCTCGCCCCGGTCTGCAGGCTGAGTCGACTGATGCGGATGCCACCGAGCTCGAGGTTCGCCTCGGCGGCACCAAGCTCGATGTCGAGATCGAGATCGGCACGCGTACCGAGCCCGATCGTGGCCGCGGGAGGCGTGCCGCGATGACTGACGCGCACGCCACCCGGCTGTCGCAGTGCCTCGGTGCCCAGCGTGAGTCGCGGGGTGCCGGCGTCGAACCGCGCCACGGGTGCCACACGATCGGCATCGTAAGTGAGGCGAAGCGCGTAGAGGATGCCCGCCGGTGCCGGCGTGAGTTCGAGGGTGCCACCGGTGTACTGGATGGTCGTCGCAAGCCGGGACTCGCCGTGATCCTGCCGGGTGCTGGAGTACTCGCGCAGCGTTTGCGCGTGCACCGCAGTGGCGGTGGAGGCAAGCGCGACAAGAACCGCGATTCCGAGCGGGCGGATCACCGCGGGCCATCCGGCGGACGCGTGCCCGAGCGCGGTGTGCTGCCGTCGGGCCGCTTGGCGGCGGGTACGCCATAGCGCGGCGTGGCCCAGAGGAATTCGTCGGTGAGCATCTCGGGTGGTATGAACCGTCCCGCGAACTGCTCCTTCAGCCCGCCGCGGCTCAGCAGCGCCGCACCGAACCCGACGCTCGCGAGCAGCCAGCTGATGAGGATCGCCGCGCCAAGCATGAGCTCGCCGGCCACCGGCACCCAGCCGAAGAGGGTCCAAACCACCCAGGGTGCGAAGATGCAGGCCATGCCGACGAGGAGGTAACGGTAGCTGTTGGGCGAGAGCGCGCGTCCCTGCGCCATCTGCCGGCGGGTGATCGACTCGCCCATGGCATGGGCCACGGCGAGCGCACCGCCCACGACACCGGCAATGAGCAGCAGCGCGAAGACGATCACCACGAAGGGAATGAGGAGGATCCCGGCGACGGTGAGGATCAGCCCGACCACCAGCATGCCGAAGGTGGGCAGGACGAGGATCTGTCCCAGGAGACCCACGATGAAGGCGCGGCTGAAGGAACTGCGCACGGTGTCGGAAGTGACCTCCAGGGGCGACTTGCCGAAGAGCACGAGCCCGAACCCGGCCAGCATCAAGGTGAGGAACACGCCGGTGGTGCCGGCGAGCGACCGCAGGATATGGCTCAGCGGCGAGCGTGCCACGGCGGGTGGCTGCTCGGCTGCGGGCGACGACATGGTGCGCACCTCGCCCGTCACCTCTCCTCCCTCGAGGCGCACCTGGCCGTCGAGAGCGAGCACGTCGCCGGCCACCACCGCGCCCGAATGCAGCACGATGTCACCATCCCAGCTCACAAGGTTGCCCTCCAGCCGGCCATAGACATCGGCGGTGCCCTTGAGCACCAGCAGGTCGCCCTTCATCGTCTGGTCGGACCCGATGCTGAAATCGCCGAGCCGGGCCTGGCCGTCGGGAATGGTGAGACGCAGCTGACCCGCCGGCGTTGCCGCCGCGGCGCGGATGCTCTTCTCGAGCGAGATGGGATGCGAGAGGTCGCGGAGCGCAATCGTCGGCGCATCGGCGCCGGACGGCACCGCCTGCGGGCGGGGCTTGTCAGCCTGCGGGTCCTGACCGGGTGCGATCTGCTGGATGCGGGTCCAGACGTCGCGCAGCACGTCGCTCGGCTCGTCCGCCCGCGCGACGGCGGGCAGGACGAGCAGGGCAATCAGCGCAATGACTGGAGCGTGCCGAAGCGTCCTAGATGTGCTCATGTGCCACCGACCCAGCCGGAATGGCAATCAGCCGGCGCATCAGCAGCATTCCCGCGGCCCACGCCGTCGCCAGTACCCCACTGACGGTCGCGAGGCGCGCGGGCGAATCGACCAGCGCGCGTGCGGATCCGTACCAGGGCTGCTCGACGATGGTCGTTGCCAGTCCATGCACGACGACCCAGCCGAGTTCGGCGATGCTGCGGAAAGCGGTCATTCCAAGGGAGGCGAGCACCTCGCGGTGCCCGAGGGACCAGATGACGCTGGCAGCGAGCGAACCGAGCACGCTGATGACGGCGCCCGCGGCGAGCGCGCGCGACGTCGGTGTCGCGAGTGCGCGGTGACGCAGGGTCGCGAGCGCGGTGCGGGGCGTTACAACCTGCACCCGTGCCATGACACGGTCCTCGAAACCGGCCGCGGGCACGTGCAGCGGGAGCGCCGCCAGCCACTGCACCACGAGCTTCTCGCCCTGCAGCAGCGAGCTGCAGTCGGGGCAGCCGTTGACGTGCATGCGAAGTGGCTCGGGGTAGGTACCCTCGAGGACGAGATCGATCTCGTCGGGTGTGAGGTGCTGCAGGCTTGAGCGCTCCATAGAATTGACCCCTCCTACGCGGGCTGTGCGGCCGGGGTTTCATTCCCGGCAGAACGAGATCGAAACGAGCCGGACTATTCCTTCAAATGGGCCAACAGGCGCCGCAACTCGTTGCGGGCGCGATGGATGTACGTCTTCACGGTGCCGAGCGGCAGGTCGAGCATTTCAGCGATTTCTTCATATGCGCGGCCATCGACGTGCCGCAGCAGGATGCATGCGCGGTACTCGGGTCGAAGCTGGGCGATGGCCCGCTCGATCTCGCCGCCGAGTTCCTTCGCCTCCACGATGTCGAGCGGATTCTCGGCGCGATCCCCGATCTGGAGCGCCGTGGCCTCCATCGCGTCGGGGGTGACGGCATGGGGTGAACCCTCGAGCGAGAGGGTGTCGAGCTCGCGACGACGGAGATGATCGATGGCGGCATTGTTCGCGATCTTGAAGAGCCACGAGGAAAACTTGTACTCGGGCCGGTAGCTCTCGATCGCGTTCAATGCCTTGACGAACGTTTCCTGCGACAGGTCCTCGGCGAGCTCGCGATCGCGCACCATGCGGTAGAGCAGCGAGAAGATCGGCCGCTCATAGCGGCGGACCAGTTCCCGATAGGCGCGCTCCTGTCCGCCGCGCGCCAGGAGGACGACCTCCTGGTCGGTGAGGGTATTCAGGGCGGGCGACCGCTCAGCCACGTAGGGTCACCGTGCTTGCGGACGCGATTCCGCCCGGGATAGATTGCGCTCGTATGTCCGCATCAAATCAGCATTTACCCGTCTTTGGCGGGCCCGAAAAGCGGGCATACGTGCGGACCATGTTCGCGGCGATTGCCCCGACCTACGACCGCCTGAACCGGATCATCAGCTTCAACTTCGACCAGCGCTGGCGACAGCGTGCGGTTGGACGGCTGGGCTGGGAACGGCACCCGGACGGCGTGTATCTCGACCTGTGCGCCGGCACACTCGACTTCAGTGTCGCGCTTGCGGGCAGCCGGGATTCAACGGCCGCATCGTCGCGGCCGATTTCGTTCCGGCCATGCTCATCACGGGTCGCTCGAAGATCGAGCGGAAGGCGATCCTGCCGGTGACGGCGGACGCGCTCGAACTTCCGTTTCCTGACGCCTATTTCGATGGTGCAGTTGTGGGGTGGGGCATTCGGAACCTGGTGGATCTCGAGGCCGGACTCCGGGAAGCCTCGCGGGTGCTCAAGCCGGGCGCGCGTCTCGCGATCCTCGAGATGTCGCAACCGGGCTGGCAGCCGTTTCGGGCGCTCTTCGATTTCTACTTTGATCACGTGCTCCCGCTGATTGGTCGCGCCATTTCGAAACATAGGACTGCGTACTCCTGGCTTCCAGAGTCTACCCGGGTCTTTCCCGGGCCGCCGGAACTGGCCCGGCGGATGGAGGGGAACGGTTTCTCGGACGTGACTGTACGAAACGTTGCTCGGTGGGTCGTGTGCGATGCACGTGGGTACGCATGTAGCAATTGCGTAAGGAACGGCGGCGAAGGGGGAACAGCAACAGCGTAAGGGAACGGCAACGGCGTGAACAGTCAGCGGTGAACGGGCCCATGATTGGAGATCTCAATGGCCGAGGGGCAATTGCTGGCAGGTGAATCGCTGGTCGTGCGATTCGCCAACTTCGTGAAGCTCCCGCACACCCTGTTCGCGCTCCCATTCGCGCTCCTGGGCGTGCTGGCCGCATCGCGAGTGACACCGCTGCACGTGCGCGAGGTACTACTTGTGATCGCCGCCTTCACCGCCGCCCGCTGGGTGGCGATGGGTTTCAACCGGATCGCCGACCGGCGAGTTCGACGCGCGGAATCCGCGCACCAGCAACCGCGAGCTCCCGAAGGGGGCGCTGACGGTGGGGCAGGCGTGGGTGTCCGTGACGATCGCGGCAGCCGCATTCCTCTTCTTCGCCTGGTCCCTCAATCCACTCTGTGCCCTGCTCGCTCCCTTTCGCGCTCGCCTGGGTGATGATCTACAGCCTCGCCAAGCGCTTCACCTGGTGGCCGCACGTGTGGCTGGGCCTGAGCCTGGCCATTGCGCCGGTCGGGGGGTACCTGGCCATCACCGGGCCAGTGGAGCACGCCGTGGTGGACGCTGGCGGCGATCACCGTGGCCGTGGCGACCTGGGTGGCGGGGTTCGACATCTTCTACGCCCTGCCCGATGAAGCCTTCGACCGGACCGAGGGACTGCACAGCGCGGTGGTGCGGCTGGGCGTGTCGCGCGCGATCATCCTGGCCAAGCTGCTGCACGGAATCACCATCCCGGCGCTGCTGCTGTTCGGCTGGGGGTCGGGGTTCGGGATGTGGTACTACGCCGGCGTCGTGGTGGCGGCGGGCATCCTCGTCCGCGAACACCAGCTGGTGCGCGCCGACGACCTGTCGAAACTGGACGCCGCGTTCTTCACGATGAATGCGGTGATGAGCGTGACGGTGTTTGCCTTCGCCCTCGTTGACCGACTGACGGCGTGAGGAACTGGGACTGCGTGAGGGGGAACCGCAACTGCGTGAGGGGGAACTGCAACTGCGTGAACAGTAAACGGTGAACAGTGAACGGGAACTCGTGAAGCAATTGCCGATCGTGCTCGCGATTACCGGGGCGTCGGGGGCGCCGTACGGCGTGCGCCTGCTCGAGGTGCTGGCCGGCGCCGAGGTACCGGTGTGGCTCATCGTGTCGGGGCACGGGTTCCGCCTGCTGCAGGCGGAGTGCGGCATTGCCGACCTCGATGGGCTCAAGGCCGCGACGGGCGGCAACTGGTGCGGCGTGCGGGCTTTCCCGACGATGATCGCGGTGCGCCTTGCCGGCGTCGGGATCGCAGCGCACCGCTGGCATGGTGATCTGTCCCTGTTCCATGGGCACCGTCTCCGCGGTGGCGACCGGCTCCAGCCGCTCGCTGGTGGAGCGTGCCGCCGACGTGACGCTCAAGGAACGACGGAAACTCATCCTCGTGCCGCGGGAGACGCCGATGTCGCTGGTGCACCTGCGCAACCTGGTGGCAGTGACGGAGGCGGGCGCGACCGTGCTGCCGGCCGCACCGGGTTTCTATCACCGACCCGTCGCAGGTCGCCGAACTGGTGGACTTCATCGTGCAGCGCATCCTCGACCAGCTCGACCTCGACATCACGATGGCTCCGCGCTGGGAGGGGTGAGTGGCGCTCGACATTCCCTTCCGACTGTCGAGCTCGGCGGACGACGCCGATCCCGAGGCGCGGCTGATGGTGAGCTCGCTGTCGCGACGGCTGCATGGGCACGTCGTGCTGGCCGAGGATGCCCTGGTGTTCGAGATCGCAGGCGGCCGACGCCAGCGGTGACAGACACGGCGCGGGTGAAGTACAGCGCCATCGCGTCGGCGGTGCTCCGTCCGGGCATCCTCACAAGCCGCATCCGGCTCACGGCGCGTGACGCGACCTCTCTCGTCGAGCTTTCACCGCGAAACCCGCGCGAGGTGACGCTGCTGGTGAGCCGGAAGTTCCGGCACGACGCGCGCGCGTTCGTGTCCGCGCTGCAGATCCGCCTGGCCGACTCGCAGCAGGCCCGGTTGCGCACGCCGCAGCCAGGCCCGCCGGCCCAGCGCAAGGATTGAGGCGGCGAGGCCATGCGACTCGGCGTCATCTCCGACACGCATGGAATGCTGCGTCCCGAGGTGTTCGACGTCTTCCGTGAAGTGGACCACATCTTTCACGCGGGCGACATCGGCTCCCTCTCGCTGCTCACGGAACTCGAGGCACTGGCGCCGGTCACCGCGGTCTACGGGAATACGGACGACTGGGATGTCCGGGCGAAGGTGCCCAGGGTCGCGAAGCTGCAGCTCGACGGTTTCGAGATCGTTGTCACGCACGGCGACCAGTTCGGCAGCCCCACACCCGACGCGCTCTACGCCGCCTTTCCTGACGCCGAGATCATCCTGTACGGGCACACGCACAAACCGCTGCTGACGCTGGTCGACCTGGTCGTGACGGTCATGAATCCGGGCGCCGCGGGCCAGCGCCGGTTCGACATCCTGCCCTCGGTGGGCATCCTCGAACTCGAGACGGGGATCCCGCCGAGGGGGCGCCTGGTGCCGCTTACCGATCCCGACGAGGAGTGACCATGGACCTCTGGAAGGACCTGATCACGCTGATAGCGGTGGTGGACCCGATCGGCACGATCCCGATCTACCTCACGGCGACCATGGGCATGTCGGCGGCGGCGCAGCGCAAGGTGGCGATCCGGGCCACGCTGATCGCCGCCGGCGTGCTCACAGCCTTCGTCGTGGTGGGACAGATCGTGCTGGACGCGATGGGCATTTCGCTCTCGGCCTACCAGGTGGCGGGCGGAATCGTGCTCTTCCTGTTCGCGCTGCAGATGGTGTTCGATCCGGGGAGTCACGCGCAGGACGCCGACCAGAGCCGGGGCCAGGACGTGGCGGTGTTCCCGCTGGCGATTCCCTCCATCGCGGGGCCGGCGGCGATGATGGCGGTGGTGATCCTCACCGACAATTCCCAGTTCAACATCATGGAGCAGGCGCAGACCTCGCTCGAACTCTATGCCGTCCTCCTCCTCACGCTTGGGCTGATGCTGGCGGCGAGCCCGATCCAGCGGCTGATCGGTGATGGCGGGGTGAACATCGTGCGGCGGGTGATGGGCCTGATCCTCGCGGCGCTGGCGGTGCAGACGGTGGTCGATGGCATCAAACAACTCGTGAGCCCCGGATGACGACAATGAAGAAACTCCTGCCCGCCCTCGCCGCGCTGGTCCTGATCGCCGCCCTGTCGGCCAACGCCGCGCCCTCCTACCCGGTGGGCCGGATCGTGACACCGAAGGGCGAGATCCTGTTCTACCTGTATCCCCAGACGCCGAATCACATGGCGAGCTTCATCAAGCTCGCCGGCTCGCATTACTGGGACTCGCTCACGTTCAATCGCGTGATCAAGAACTTCGTGGCGCAGGGCGGCTGTCCCGACACGCCGGCGGGCTTCAAGGATTCGCCCTACAACCTGGCGCCGGAGTTCGTGCCCGACCTGAAACATGTCTACGGTGCGGTGGGTGCGGGGCGGGACGACAACCCCCAGAAGCTCTCCGCCGGATGCCAGTTCTACATCGTGGTGAACAAGGACGGGCTCAAGCGGCTGGACGGGAACTACGTGGTGTACGGCCAGGTCATCAAGGGCATGGACGTGGTCGAAGCGATCGTGTCGGTTCCCACCGACTCGCTGGATGCGCCGCTGGTGCCGATCCCGCTCAAGGTGGACGTGGTGGAGATGACGGCGGCACAACTCAAGGCGCTGGGTTACACCCCGGCGCAATAGCCGGTCGCCGGTCGCGCCTTCAGGAGTCGCACAGGCCGGCCGGCACCCAATCCATTGCCGGTGTCGACCTCGGCTGGCTCGCGTCCTGGAGGATCAGCACCAGCGAGCGACGCACGGTGCTGCCGGTGCCGACCAGCATCATCGGCACCCCAGCCGGGACTATCATGCCGGGCTCGCCCGCTCGCTGCACGAGCTTGCCGTGCGGTGTCTCGAGGCATTGCGCTCCCGACCAGCGTGTACCACGCCTCGGCCCCGGCGTGCCGATGCACCACCGTTTTCATGCCGGGCTCAAAGACTCCCTCCATGTAAACAGCAGCCAGGCTGTCGGCCGTGACCACGGGAACTGGCCCGATGATGGCGACATGATGTCCCGCCGTGGAGTGCCACGCTGAATCCGCCAGCGTGAACAGCCAGGCGGTGCCAAGCGAGGAGACGGCGGTCGCCCGGCCGGAGCGCGCGGCCTCTGCAGCCGCAAGCGTGGGGAAGCTGTCGATGTGCCAATAGAGGACGGCGTCGGCTGGAAGCGGGCCGAGTGACTGCCTCGCGGTGATGTAGCACCCCAGCGTGCGATCGCCGCGTTGAGCGACGGGCACGCAGGTGCCGCCGGTCTGCGCCTGCAGGATCGAGCACGGGAGCGCCAGCGCGACCAGCAGTTCCGCTCCCAGCCGAGCATTCATGTTTGGTCCTCGAGCAGATGCCGATTCTCAGACACGTGAACATGTCACATCATTTGTTGCCTGTCCCTACCAGCCGATCCTCGTGGCGGTTCCGGTCGCCGTGCCGCCGCCCTCGGCGGGCTGGCCGTGTGTATCGAAGGCCTCATACGTGATGACCGACGTGAACGACTTGCCATCGGCGGCGAGGGTGATGCGTTCGTTGAAGACGCCACGCCCCGAGGGCAGCCATCCCGCGCCGGTCTTGAACGCCTCGGGCGGCGCGGGGGCGGTGACGTAGAACTCGTACTTCGCCTCGAACTCGGTGGCGGAGATGGCGCGCCAGGCCCCATATGCGGGCGGCACGGGCGGAGCGCCGTCGTAGTTGGAAGACTCGGTGAGCGTGCCGCCCTGGTTGAAGACGTACATGAACTCCAGGTCCTTGATGCCGGCAAAGGCGCCCGAACTGAACTGGAGGGAGGAGCGCCACGCGCCGATGATGGGCGACGGGGCCTCCTGGCGCGGCGGAGCTCCATTGCAGCCGAGCAGCGAAATGGTGAGCAGGGCAAGCAGCGGCAAGCGTCGCATGCGAAAAGCTCCGGGATTGGTCTGCGGGGAAAATACTGTGGTCAGCGGACGTTATTCGTCGTGCTCGCTGCAGCCGGCGAGGAACGCGCCACGTGGGTCGCGCACCGGCAGGCCCATGAACCCACCGGTGAAACCAGGACCGTGCAGGATGCGCTCGTCGTGATAGATGAGGAACCCGGAGGCGTCGTAGTAGTAGCGATCCTCTCGCCGGGTCCCGTTGGTAGCACTGGTCTCAGCGAAGGTGAACCGGAGAGTTCCCAGGCCGTCGTAGTAGTGATGCTCCTGGCCGGCCGATTCATCCGAACCGCCCTCGATGGTGAACAGCCGCACCACGTTGCCGCTGTCGGCGAAAAGCCTGCTCACGAGGACGACGTGGCCCTCATCGCAGGAACTCGAATCAGTCTGCTCGGTGAGGGTGGGCGACAAACCATCCACCCATTTCACCACGGCTCGCACGCTGTCGAGACGGGCTCCCTTATTCCAGTTGCTGGCGGCCACCTTCGACTGGGCGCCGGCCACGGCTGGAAAGGTCGCGCATGCGGCCAGCACACAGGGTAGCAGGATCGTGCGAACCATCGGGTCCTTCCGGCGAGGCGTCTGTCGGGGTCGACTCGCCGGAATCTGGAGCGGAGCGACGCCGCTCGCCACTGAGCGATGCGCTACGCCGGGTCAGGCGCCGGTGTCTGGCTGAGCGGGCCCATGCCGATGCCGATGATCTGGGCCTGGGCATTGAACACGAAGCGGAGCACGATCGGCTCGGGGCCGTTCTCGTACTCGGACTCGCGCCAGTACTGGGCGTTACCCTTCCGCTTCGTCATCTTGTCGGAGATCACTTTCGTCTCCGACCCGACACGTGCCAGGAGCTGGTCGCGCGCCTCCAGCAGTCCGTTTGCGCCACCCGAATGTTCCCGCGCATCGGGCGACGAGTGGGCGAGCACGCTGTCAGTCTGCCCCGTAAAGAACCATTCCGTGATCTGGCGACCATAGAGGATCCACTGGGTGTCGGTCCAATTGACCGCCGGGGCGGTGGACGCGGCCGGAGCCGCCGGTGAAGCGTTCTGGGCTGCGGCGGGCACGACCGCGAGGGCGAGGGCCAGCGCGGCGGCTGGGAGGGACATGCGCATGGGAAACGATCACTGTTGAGGGTTGCCGCACTGGACGGACGACTTGGGAAATTTGTTTCACATTGTAACTGGGTGATGGGATGCTTGTTCTGCTGTTGACCTTGGCGCTGATGCCGGGAAGTGGGGATACGCTCCGGATCCGTCCGCGTACGAGCGCGCCGACGTTCGACGGCGTGGTGACGGAGCGGGAGTACGGGGCACCGAGCGTGGAAATACCGACGGCACAGGGCGGCGTGAGCGTGTGGTCCATCCGCACGGGCGACACGGTGTACATCGCGGCGCGCCTGAACGATTCCACGTTCTACTGGGGCGACGACTTCGTGATCAGCCTCGATCCCCTGGGCGACCGCACTCCAGGTCCGGGACATGACGACACCCAGTGGTACTTCCGCCGGGTGCTCGACAGCAGCGTGGTGAACCGCGGCCGGCACGGACGCTGGATGGCGCCGAGCGACGATCCCGACTGGCGGCTGGGGAAGGAGCGGAGCGGGGAAGGATGGGAAGTACGGAGCAGCTCTGATGCGACGGGGTGGAGCCTGGAGCTCAGGCTGCCGGTGCTCTGGTTCGCCGATGACTCGGGACGGAAGGCGACGATCGCGTTCCGGAGCTACGACGACTCACCGCATGCGTGGTATTCGTGGCCGGCGCCGCTGCCAGGGGAGCGGCCGACGAAGGTGGAGATGACCCCGGTGCAGTGGGCGACGGTGGTGGTGGAGGATCGATAAGGCGGGTGAGGCGGGTCGGGCGGAGGCGCGTGTCGGCGGACCTACCGTGTGTTGGCGGAGAGCGTGGTCGGTGGCAGTTCGTCCATCAGCCCACGGAGCTTCTGGCGCTGGATCATGAACGCGACGCGATCATCCTCCGCGATCGGCTTGCCGCCTTCCTTCGGGAGGAAACGCGGATCGGTAGCGACGCCGTTGACGCGCAGCTCGAAGTGAAGATGCGGACCCGTGGCGAGGCCGGACGATCCCACCGCGCCGATCACGGCGCCCTGGGGCACCGACATGCGCGACTGGAGTCCCGCGGTGATGGCGCTCAGGTGACCGTAGCGAGTCACCACGCCGTTCGCATGACGAATCTCCACCATCCGGCCATAGCCACCCGACCAGCCAGCCCGGATCACCACACCATCGGCGATGGTGCGCACCGGCGTTCCGGTGTCCGCGGCGTAGTCGATACCCTCATGCCTCCGCCAGCGGTGGAGCACGGGGTGATAGCGCGAACGGGAGAAACCGCTGCTGATGCGCTGGAAGTCCACCGGCGCGCTCAGGTAGCTGCGCTCGAGTGAGCGTCCCTCGCCATCGAAGTACACGATGCGCCCGTCGGGCGAATCGAATGCGTAGATCGATACCGGCCGTCCACTCACCTGCAGCTCGGCCGCGAGCAGGCGGCCGTAGCGCACCTCCCCGTTCTCGCCCAGGAAGCGTTCGAAGACGATCGCGTACCGATCTCCGGCGTCGAGCCCGCGCGCAAAGTCGACATCCCATCGCAGCAGGCCCGCCATGTCCCACGCCATGACATGCCGCTCGTGATCGTTGAGCAGGCTGTCGGGCAATGCTTCCTCGAGCGACGCACCGATGGAGGGCTGGAACTCGCCCTGGATGCTGATGCGCTGGAGATACCATCCGCCCTCGCGCACGCGGCTCACCGGATAGACGGTGACGCGGGCAGGCTCGCGCACACCCGGCGTTTCCGCGCGCGCAGGATGCGCCACGAGGAGCAGGCAGGTGACTGCCACGAACGACAGGACGAAGCGGAGGAGGTATCGCATACCCCGATTTCAGGGGCACCAGGGATGCCAGCGGAAATCGTGGTAACGGAGCCTCAGCGTCAGGAAGCGCTACGGTGTCGGGTTTCGGGACAGCGCTGGAAGGCTGGTCGGGACAGCGACTTGGGTGAGGCCTCTGAGGGGTGCAGGAGACTGCTTTTCGGTCTGTAGCGTCCGCGCGGCGATCCGGGGCGAACGTTCAATGGCAGTTCGCGTTGAATTCGTCGAGTGGAGTGGTACGGCGGAGCGCGTCGGGGTGCCGCCGGAACCAGGCCGAAACGAGGAGGATCTCGTCGAGGAATTCGAGTGGGAGGGGCCAGGCAGGTCCGGCGAGCTGCTGCCGTTCATGGGCCACGACGCCATCAAACGCCGCGAGCTCGATGGGTGTCCCGGGCCACGGATAGGTCGCCCGCACCACGCCGCGGCGCACGACGTAGGCGCGATCGTCACCAAAGGTGCCGGGATCGCGATACACGAACGTGAGCAGGTCGATGGCCGTGCGGGCGCGACTGGTGGCGGCGAGGAGCCACTCGAGCTGCTCGAACTTGTCGCGCCAGCGCGCAGCGCGCTCGAAGTCGTTGGTCGCGGCCGCCTCGGTCATGGAGTAGACGGCGCGGTCGAGCGGGGTGAGCGTGCGCCCCTCGAGGAACGCGGCGGCGGTCTCGGCACGCGCACGGTAGTCGGCCTCGCTTACGAAGCCGGCGCAGGGTCCGGTACAGGTACCGAACTGGTGACGCATGCAGGCGGCGTGGCGCGGGGCATCGAAGAGGTCGCCCTGCGAGGCGTACACGATGGGCATCGTCGCCGCGCAGTCACGGAGGCCGAGCAGGTCGTTGAGCACCCGCACGGCATCGAGCATCCGCCCCATCGAGTTGAAGGGTCCGTAGGCGAGCCGGTCGCCGGTGGACACCGAGCTGCCGCCGTACACCCGCGGTGCAGCGCCGCCGCTGATCTTGATGAGCAGCTCGCGGCGGGTGCGGTTCATTTGCACGTTGTACGCCGGACGATGCTGGCGGATCAGGCGCAGCTCGCCCAGGAGGGCAGCGAACTCGCTCGGCGCATAGTCCCACTTGATGTCGTGCGCCGCCTGGAGGATCCGCGCGGCCTTCTCGTGATTGTCGGCGCGGAAGTAGGAGAGGAGCCGGGTGCGGATCTTCCGCGCCTTGCCGACGTAGAGAATGCGGCCCGTGGCGGAAAGCATGCGATAGACACCGGGGCGGTTCTCGGCGAGCGCGCGCACCCGGACGCGCAGCCGCTCGAGGTCGGCGGATGCGAGTGCGAGCGTGGGACCGCGCGCTACTGCTGGCATCGATGGCAGAAGACCGTGATGCGGGCGTCGATCTCGTGCGTATGCGCCAGGCGGGTGCCGCACACCCTGCACTTCTCGCCCTCGCGCCCGTACACGAAGAGCTCGAACTGGAAATTGCCCTTCTCGCCGGTGCCGGTGCGGTAGTCGCGGAAGGTGGTGCCCTGGGAATGCGATGGCGGCGTACAGAATCCTCTGCACGTGGGCGAGCAGCTGTGCACCCTGGTGAGGGGTGAGGTGTGAGGCGGGCTTCGACGGATCGATCCCCGCCGCGAAGAGGGCCTCGTTCGCGTAGATGTTGCCGACGCCGACGATCTTCCGCTGGTCCATCAGCACCTTCTTGATTGCCTGTTTTGACGACGCCATGATGGCGGCAAAGCGCGCTGGCGTGAGCCCGGGGCCGAGCGGTTCCGGGCCCAGCGCCGCATCGTAGATGGCCCAGGCCTTCTCGTCGAGCAACAGAATTGTGCCCAGACGGCGCACGTCGCGGTAGACCAGCTCCCGGCCGTCGTCGAGGCTGGCACGGAGGACGGCGTACCTGGCCTCGTCCGGCGTGAGCGGCTCGTCATGCATGACGAGCGACCCGGTCATGCCGGGCTGGACGACGAGACGGGTGGGGCGCGGCCGTACGGCGCGGCCAGCTCCAGTTCGATCACGGCATGCTTCGCGCGGCGGGTCATGCCGACGATGCGCGCGCCGGCGACCGACGATACCAGCTTCCGCTTCGAACACCGCGGAGGACGTCGTCGTGGGACAGCTTCGCGCTCTGGATGGTACGACCGACGAGGTGGGGTCGGAGGTCGCGAACGATCGTCTCGACCTCGGGCAGTTCAGGCATTGGTCAGACTCGCTCCGCCTCTCGCCATCCGATGTCGCTGCGGTAGATCTTGCCCTGGTAGTGAATCGACTCGGCGCCGACCCGGCTCCGCGCCTGGGCTTCCTCGAACGTCGCGCCCAGGCCCGTCACGGCGAAGACCCGGCCGCCACTGACGCGAAGCACGCCCTGCTGGTCGCGCGCAGTGCCCGCGTGGAATGCGACGATTCCGGGAGGGAAGCTCTCCGGCAGGTCTATCGGCTGCCCCTTGAGTGGCTTCTCGGGATAGCCCTCGGACGCGAGCACGGTGGTCACGGCGAAGCTGTTCCGGGCGATCTCGAGCGGAGGAGGTGTCTCGCCGCGGGCAATGGCCTCGAACGCCCTGAGCAGGCCACCGGTCACCAGGGGTAACACCACCTCAGTCTAGAAGAACCGGTGACGACCTACGCCATTACCCGGAATGTGGCGTTGAAAGCCGCGGTCGTCGCGGCAGACGAGCGCGAGCAGGGGATCAGGGCGTTCCTCAATTTCGGGCATACGCTTGGTCATGCGATCGAAGCCGCCGGGTACAAGTTGCTGCACGGAGAGGCGATCGGCGTTGGCATGCGAGCTGCGATGCGGGTTGGCAGGGGAATGGGATCGGCTCCCGATCCAATCGTGGACCGGCTCGATCTGTTGCTCGACCGGTTTGGACTGCCGAAGACGGCGCCGGTCGATCCCGAAGAAGTGCTTTCTCTCATTGGAAGCGACAAAAAGCGAAGCGCTGGGCGTCAGCGCTGGGTGCTGCCGCTTCCGGAGGGAGGAGTCCAGCTTTCAGAGGACGTTCCGGCGGAGCTTGTGCGTCAGGCCCTGCTCGACGTCGTGACTCCCGTAGCATCTGAATAGGAAAGGACCATTCATTATCGTCTTACGCTTCAATCGCGTGCTATTCTCGGAGGCACCGGCCTGCGTTGTCGGTGTTGTGTTGTGGAGCGAAATTCTTTAGGGGGAACGCGTGCAGCGAGAAGCGGCGGGAGCGAGTAACCGCTCACGAGTGTTGTTGAGCGGCTCAATCGCCTATGACTACATCATGGCGTTTCCTGGATTTTTCGGCGACCACATCCTTCCTGACAAGACGCACATGCTTTCGGTGAGCTTCCTCGTGGAATCGCTCAGGCGACAGCGGGGGGGCGTGGCCGGGAACATCGCCTATAGCCTGGCGCTCCTCGGCGAGCGGCCGTTGCTGGCTGGCGCCGGCGGTGCAGATTTTGGCCCCTACCGGGAAGCATTTGACGCGCTCGGGGTCGATCTTTCTCTCGTCATGGACGTTCAGCCAGAGTTGACCGCGTCGGCATTCATGATGGTCGATCAAAAAGACAATCAAATAGCATCGTTCTACCCTGGAGCGTCGAGCAAAACCGGCGATCTTTCCATTGCTGAAGCAGCGGGGAATGTCGTATACGGGCTCGTCGGCCCCACCTTGCCATTGGCGATGCGAAATCACGCTCATGAAATTGCTGAAGCGGGCGCGAAACTGATTTATGACCCATCCCAGCAAATCGTCGCGCTTCCAGCCGAGGATCTTCTGGCTGGAATCGAGGATGCCTGGGCACTCGTCGGCAATGACTACGAATTCGCCATGATCGAAAATAAGACCGGTCTGTCGATCGACGCCTTGAAGGAGCGGGTCGAGTTGCTCGTCGTGACTTACGGCGATCAGGGCTCGCAATTCTTTGCACATGGCGACACGGTTCAAATTCCAGCCGTTCTCACGGAAAAATCTCAGGAGCCAAGCGGCGCGGGCGACGCATTCCGCGCCGGGATGATCAAGGGGCTTTTGATCGATACTGACTTCGCCGTCATCGGACGGATGGCGTCGTTGGCCGCAACCTATGCGGTGGAAGAGCACGGAACTCAGGTTCATACCTACACGATAGATGAGTTCGTTACACGATTTGACAGTGCATATCCTGAATTTGCAGGACAGGTGACTGCCGGCAAGCTGCGGGCGTAGACCGGCGATGCCGGAAAAGCGGTTCTCGATGGTTCGGGAGACCGGGGGGAAGGAATAGATGACGACGAGCGCGAAAAACTTCGATATTAAGGATCCGTCACTGGCCGCGGACGGCCGCCGCCGGATCGAATGGGCAGCCCGTGAAATGCCCGTGCTGCGCCAGATTCGCGAGCGGTTCGCCGTGGAGCGCCCGCTTGACGGCATCCGGATGAGCGTCTGCGCTCATGTCACCACTGAGACCGCAAACCTTGCCCTCACGTTCAAGGCAGGTGGCGCCGACGCCGTGATCTGCGCGAGCAACCCGCTGTCGACGCAGGACGATGTCGCCGCCGCGCTCGTTGACGAAGGCATTCCCGTTTTCGCCATCAAGGGCGAGGACGCTGAAACCTACCAACGCCACATTCACGCGACGATCGCCCACAAGCCACAGCTCGTGATCGACGATGGCGCTGATGTGGTCACCACGATTCACCGCGAGTACCCGGAGCTTATTCCTTACATCCTCGGAGCCACCGAGGAAACGACCACCGGCGTGATCCGCGAAAAGGCGATGGAAAACGCGGGAATGTTGAAGTTCCCGGTCATCGCCGTCAACGACGCCGACACCAAGCATTTCTTCGACAATCGCTACGGCACCGGCCAGAGCACCATTGACGGCATTCTCCGCGCCACCAACATTCTCATTGCCGGTAAGGTGGCTGTCGTTGCCGGATACGGTTGGTGCGGCAAGGGCATCGCCATGCGGCTTCGCGGCATGGGCGCCCAGGTCATCGTGACCGAGATCGACGCCGTGCGCGCGCTCGAAGCCGCTATGGATGGCTTCTCGGTGATGCCGATGGTCGAAGCTGCGCCGAAGGCGGACATCATCGTGACCGCCACCGGTAACATCAATGCGGTCGATCGCAGCTCGTTCGAAGTGATGAAGAGCGGCGCGATCATGGCCAATTCGGGCCACTTCAATTCTGAAATCAATCTCAAGGCACTCGAAGAAATGGCCGGCGAAGGCCGGCGCACGCTTCGCCCGTTCGTTGAAGAGTTCCAGATCGCCGGTGATAAGAAGCTGATCGTGCTCGGCGAAGGCCGATTGATCAATCTGGCCGCCGCCGAAGGACATCCTGCGAGCGTGATGGACATGTCATTCGCCAACCAGGCGCTGGCGGCGGGGTATCTTGTCCGCTCTTCGAAAGAGCTTGAGCCACGCGTCTATGGCGTGCCGGTTGAGATCGATCATGAGATTGCCCGCCTCAAGCTGGTGAGCATGAATATTGCGATCGATCAGTTGAGTGAGGAACAGACTCGCTACCTCAATTCGTGGGAGTAGCGATTCTCGATTCGTTCTTGTGCGCAGACCAGCGTTTTCGCGCACATGGGCATCACCGGTCGACGGTGATGCGAGGAGGTTCTTGACGTGGGGATGCTAGGATCGTCGTTCGGGTCAGCCGAACGCTCCTTCTTCACCTCAGAGTCGGTGACCGAGGGCCACCCGGACAAGGTGTGCGATCAGATTTCCGATGCTGTGCTTGACGCGATCCTTGCCGAGGATCCGATGGGTCGTGTCGCCTGTGAAACGGCAGCGACCACTGGCACGATTTTCGTGTTCGGCGAGATTACGACCTCATCGTATGTCGACGTGCAAAAGCTCGTCCGACAGACGCTGAGCGAGATCGGGTACACCAGCGCCGCCGGGTTCGATTGCAACTCCGTCGGCGTGATGGTAGCGATCAAGGAACAGAGCCCGGACATTTCCGCCGGCGTCACCACGTCGCTGGAAACACGCGGCGGCGAGCAGTCCGATCCATTCGAACTGACCGGCGCGGGTGACCAGGGCATGATGATCGGCTACGCCTGCAACGAGACTGACGAGCTGATGCCAATGCCGGTCGTGCTTGCGCACCAGATCGCCCGTCGGCTCTCCGAGGCCCGGAAGTCGGGGGAGATTCCGTTCCTGCTTCCGGATGGCAAGAGCCAGGTTACCGTCGAATATCAGGACGGCAAGCCGGTGCGAGTCGACACGATCGTTGTCTCAACGCATCATCTGCCTGAGGCCACAAATGACGAAATTATCGCCGAAGTGACCGAATTGGTCATCAAGCAGGTCGTTCCGGCTGAACTGCTCGATGAGAACACCAAGATTCATGTCAATCCAAGCGGGCGCTTCGAGATCGGCGGCCCGATGGCCGACGCCGGTTTGACCGGACGCAAGATCATCGTTGACACCTACGGCGGCATGGCTCGTCACGGCGGCGGCGCATTCTCGGGCAAAGATCCGACAAAGGTCGATCGCTCGGCTGCCTACGCCGCGCGTTACGTCGCCAAGAACATCGTGGCGGCGGGTCTGGCCGACCGGTTCGAGTTGCAGGTGTCCTATGCGATCGGCATGTCGCACCCGGTGTCGGTGTTCGTGGAGACTTTTGGCACGGCCAAAGTTCCTGACAGCGTCATCGAGCAGCTCATCCGCGATCACTTCGATCTGCGCCCGGCCGCGATCATTCATGATCTCGATCTGCGCCGTCCGATCTACCGGCAGACTGCCGCGTATGGTCACTTCGGCCGAAACGATCTCGATCTACCATGGGAGCGCACCGACAAAGCAGAGACGCTTGCCGCCGCTGCGAAATCGATGGCGCTCGCCTAAACCAGTTCAGATTCGATTGGAAACGCCGGGACTTTACGGTTCCGGCGTTTCTACGTTCTCGTGCTCCGCTTCTCTGAGCGCGTCGATCATGATCGCCGCCAGCACATCAAAAAGGCGGTCGCCTTCTTCGGCTGTCGCTTCTCTTGGATTGCCAAAATAGCCGAGCGTGCCGCCCGCCTCTGCGAAGGTGCGCGCTCCCGATCGCAGCGCGGCGGGGAGGTCGATCATCACTGGATCGAGTCCGGAAAGGAATTCGAGCCTGACGGCATCCGGGCGAGCGGCGAGCATCAACGAGGTTTCGTATGCTCCAGCGTGCCGCATGCCGGCGACGAACTCCGCGGAGAGGCGGTTCGCCCAGCGCTCCTGCCGCAGGTCGGCGAAGGCAACTGGCTTCTGCGTGGCGTGCGTCGCGCGCTCACTGGCATCAGCGAGCGCCTGGATGTGCGCAGGCTCAAGATGGGCGTTCACGATGACGGCGGCCGCGGCGCCGTAGTCGAGCAGCGTGACGATGATCTCGTTGACTATTCTCGTCAACGCATCCGGCGGAACTGGCGTCGTTCCGGGAAAGCAGGTGCCGACGAAGCTAACTCCATAGGAGATTTCTGGCAGGACTACGGTCGGGCCAGCGTGGAGCTTTGCGGCGCGAACGGCCGTTTCGCAGGCGATCACGACGTCGGTGTTGAGCGGCAAATGCGGTCCGTGCGCTTCAATCGCCCCGACCGGAAGAAAGATCACCGCGCCGTCGAGCGCAGTTGAAGCTTCGGGCCAGGTGCATTCCGCCAGATGGGTAGGATTCGCTCGCATCACCGCTCCCCCTGCAAAGACACCGGATCATATGAGGGGTATCCTACCGGCAGGCGGTCGCACATGCGACCACGCGAAATGCGCAGGGTCATGGGTCAATGAAACTGATTTTTGCCGTCGTCCACGATCAAGACATTGATGCGCTTTTTCGAGCGTTGGCCAGCGCCGGGTACCGGGCAACGCGCATCGCCAGCACGGGAGGATACCTCCGCACAGCGAACGCAACGGTCTTCATCGGTGTGGAAGACGATCAGGTCGCGCAGTGCAAGGCGATCATTGATCAGACCTGCCAGCGCCGCGTTCATCGAATGCCGGTGGATATGACTGATATTGATCAGGGGTCAATTTCCCCGGTACAGCGGGGTGGGGGCGTGTTGTTTGTGATGCCAGTTTCGCGTTTTGAACGTATTTGTCCACCTGCGATGGCTCAGGCCAAACGATGATTGCGCTGCGGGCGCAGCGAATGCGCCGGTTACTTCAGGCGTACAGCGCCTCGGCGGCGATAACGCTAGGAGCCATGAATGCGCTGCCGGACTCCGAACGCGTGCAACCTTCAATTGCGATCGAGCGATTGCACGGCGCACCACGTGGGCAGTTTGATCCAAGAGAGATCGTCGCCCGCCGGATTGTGCTCACGCTGCCGTGGGATGAGTCAACCGGAGCGGGCGACGATTCATGGTTTTCGCCAAACTGATTGAAACGTGTACGCGCCCCCGGTTTAGGACATCACCAATTCTTCGGCGCCATAGAAGCGGGCATCGTCCGAAAGCATCGCTTTCAGCATTTCCTGCATCGCCATCACGTGCGCACAGGTGTCACCAACCGCGTGGGATTCAAAGGTGTGGCAATTGCAATGCCATTGACCGTCACGCAATTCAATCTGGTAGACGTCGTGGCTTCCCTGAAATCCGGCTGTGAGGGAAGCAAGTTGAATCCGGTGCGGCTCGCGAGCGTACCGATGTGCCTTTTCGATCTTCCCGATCATGCTCGAATTCATCGCGCACCTCCACTCCTTGACCAGCGACGGACCGTCATTCCCATCGCGATTGGATCGAGGCGGCGGCAGCGACTAAAACGAATCAACACCGCGCGGTCGCCCGCATCGGTGTTGCATCTCAATCCCTGGTTGTTCGGCCAATATCATGCATTGCCGTCAACTCCGCTCGTCCGTTCGCGGGTTTCGGGTTCCGTTAGCGGTTCATTAACGCAGTATCTTAACAAGAGTTTCGTGTTCGTGCCATCCCCTGTTCGTCACGATGCTACGTACTCTTGGTCAGGGTGACCCATTTTGGAATGTTCTATCGCCATTCTTGCCGGTGGCCAGAGCAAGCGGCTTGGCCAGGACAAAGCGCTCATCTCCATTCATGGCGATGGGCGTCCTCTGATCGCGCATCAAATCGAGACGCTGCAGCCACTCACAAACGATCTCTCTATCGTGGGACCCGAACGGCCAGGATACCGGGATCTCAACGCGCCGCTTGCACTGGACGACTACCCCGGAGAAGGGCCGCTCGGCGGTATCGCCACCGCGTTGCGCCGGGCACAACATGAGCGCGTACTCGTGGTCGCCTGCGATCTGCCCTTTCTCAGCCTGCCCCTTCTCAGGTGGATGTTGGAGCTAGATCGGTCGCGTGCGGCGATCGTCCCTTGCATCCCTGGGCGAAGCCGCCAGGGGACACGTCTGGCGCGCCAATCGACCCACGCAATCTATTCGCGATCCTCACTTGCCGGCATTGAGATTGCGCTTGCACGAGGGATACGTCAGGCGGCTCAGGTGCTGGCGAATATAGAGACGCTGAATCTCCCGGTTGAACAACTGGTTCGATTCGATCCTGGGTTGCGGTCGTTCTTCAGCATCAACACGCCGGAGGAGCGGGACCAGGCGGTCTTCTGGCTGAAATCCAGGACCAATGCGCCGGTCAAAGAGATCGATACGATATACTGAACCGATGCCTGCAATCGGGGCAGTCAGGCTGAATCATTCCCGGCGAACGCCGGAGTTCGTTTGGAGTAGGACGCCGTGTCATCTGAGCCGACGCCGCAAGAGCCAAAGCAGCGTACTTCCGTTCACGATCGGCGATTGACCCGCCAGCAAACCAAGCCCAATCGCTCGCAGGTGAAAGCGGCGCAAACGCGAGCTGCGCAGCAATCGGTCGCCACAACTTCTGAAACCGTTGCTACGGTCGAGACAGCTTCAGATCTGGTTCCCACCACGGCGAATTCTTCGCAAGCAAAACTCACGGCAGCTCAGCGCCGCGCGCTGGAGCGAGGTGGCGCCAGTCGCGGAACCGGCGCGCCTGTTGGCGTCTCAACACTGACGAGGGCGCAAGAGATGTTTATGATCCGGGAGGATCTTCGTCTCTTGCTGATCATCGCCGGCAGTCTGCTCGTTGGAATGGTCGTGCTTCTCTTCTTTATTGACTAAAGGCATCGTGAAATCGGCGATTTCGGGTCGAATTCCGAAGGTTACTCAGACGAAACGCCCTTCGCTGAACTTGAAGCACACTAGAAGGGGCTGGCGATATGATTCGCCAGCCCCTTCTCGATTGACTCCTGTGAGGAATGAACGATTAGAGTCCCGTATCCTCTTCTTCGATCCGGATCGAATCATCCATGAAGCCATCGGAATCATTGTCTGAGGAATCTTCTTCGTCGTTGGAGTCGAGGCGCGAGTCATCGTCGTGATCGTCGTCATCGTCGAGAAGGATGAACTCCGACTCATCCCGGGCGCGCAGTGAATCGCGCTCACGCTGGTAGGCGCGAGTGGCGGATACCTGCCGGGGGAACGAGACGAGCGAGCCATTACGAAGATCCCGATAGACCTCTCGCAAAATAACGCGGAGACTGCGTGATGAGATGCCGAGCGCATAGACTTCGTACAGGTTGCCGTTTCGCATCAGCTGGATGACGCGCTCTGAGGCTTTGGCGTCGATTTCGCCCAGCCGCTTCCCTTCGGTCGTCGTGACGAAGAGCTTGCCGTCGACGATCTCAAGGAGCAACTGCTCGCCCGGAGAGACCAATGCGAGTTGCTCAAGCTCCAGTGCATTGTGAAGTTCGTCAACCCAGGTTCGTCCCACTTCCTCAATGAATACGGCGCTGCGCGGCGCAATCGCGCCGGAAGGAGCCGCATTGGCGGGTGCCTTGCGCAGCAGCTCCAACCGCTGAAGATTGCGGCGGGCAATGATATTCGCCTTGTCGTTCTTCAGCGACTGCGTGTACGCGTCGATCGCGGCGTTGTAATCATGCTGCTCGAGATGAGCGCGTCCGATCCGGTTGTACGCCTCGGCGTCGCGCGGATTCCGCTCGAGAATCGTCTGGTTGATGGTGATCGCTTCGGCCCAATTGCCTTCCAGTGCCACTTTGCGGGCATCTTCAATCAACTGCTTGCGTGTTGCCTGTGCGGTAGGGTTGGTCATCTGCTCGCTTCCATTTGCCCGGATCGGGCGTATGAATGCCCCGGTTTAGCGGGGTGCTCCAATGGCTTCTCCCATGAGATACCAGGGACTTGATTTCGTGATTTTGACGTCGACCAATTGGCCGAGAAGATCGCGGTCGTCTTCGAAGTGAACGAGCTGGTTGCCGCGCGAGCGCCCTCCCCAGCGTCCCTTCGCTTTGCTATCGACCAGGACTTCAAGGGCGGCGCCAAGATGATTGGCGTTGCGGGCCGTGCAGATCGCTTCTTGCTGCTTTTCAACCGCCTGATGGCGACGCTGCTTTTCCTCATGCGGAATGTCGTCCTCCCACCGCGCCGAAAGTGTGCCCGGGCGAGGTGAGTACATGGCGACGTGGACCTTATCGCACTGCGCTTCCTTAAGGAGATCGAGGGTGTTCTGGAACTGTGCGTCAGTTTCGCCCGGGAAGCCGACAATGATATCTGTGGCAATCGTGACCGCCGGCATCCGCTTGCGCGTGTAGGCGAGCCGGTCGAGCCAGAGATCAGTCGTATACGTGCGACGCATTCTCCGTAACACTTCGTTGTCACCGGCCTGAACCGGCAGATTCATATGCTCGCAGACCGAAGTGAGATCGGCCATGGCGTCGATGATCTGATCCGACATGTATTTGGGATGCGACGTCAGAAAGCGCAATCGGTCGAGACCGCCGAGGCCATCTACCGCCGACAGAAGTTCCGCCAGTCCGGCATCTTCTGGAAGATCGTGGCCATAGGCGTTCACCGTTTGACCGAGCAGTGTGACATCGCGCACGCCCTTATCGATTAACTCAGCGACCTCGCGGACGATATCGTTCATCGGGCGGCTCGTCTCCTTGCCGCGCCGGTAGGGCACGATGCAATAGGAGCAGAGAAAGTTGCAACCGTAGATGATCGGCACGTAGGCGGCGATGCTGGCATCGCCCGCTGTCTCAGGCAGGTAGTAGTGCGGCAGCTGAACGAGATCATCTTCGAGATCGGCCAGTTCTGGCACGACTTCCTGCAGCTTGTCGAAATCGGACGGATCAAAAAAGAGATCGACGTGTGGAAAGCGCTCGCGGAGTTTCTCTTGCTGATTCGTCACCATGCAGCCGGTGAGCACGAGCGGCATTTCCGGCTTCTCGCGCTTCAGCCGGGCGAGGTAGTTCAGCTTTCCGGAAACTTTATCCTCAGCCGCCTGGCGCACGACGCACGAATTCAACACGATGATGTCGGCGTCATCCTCTTGCTCGGTTGGACGGTATCCAACTTCAAGCAGCATAGCCGCCACCTTGGCGCTGTCGGCTTCATTCATCTGACACCCGATGGTCCAGATGAAAAAGTGCTTGCCGTTGGGCGGCAGGCGCCTTGGCGCGGTCGCGGGATGGAGGGTCAGGCGCGGTTCGGTCATTGCCACGGGCGAAACCTCGGCATCACGGATGGCGGACGTCCCGCCGGAAAAGGAGCAACAAAAGAAGCCGGCGCGAAAAGCCGGAACGCCAAAGTATACGCTCTTCTGAACTGCTCGTGCATTTGAGCGGCGGTAGCCTGTCGTGCGTTGTGAAGCGATTACATTCGTTGAGCGGAACAGCCAATTTGCATGGCTCAAGGTACCGACTTTTCAGCGACCGCCGATCGTGACGCCAGGTCACCGGAAGAATCAAGTATTATCAGCAAAGCAACACCCATCAGGGTAAAAAAGTCCGAAGCGAACGGACATTCCGAACGTTCACAACGTACGTATAAAACTCCGAAATGATGGACAGATGACCTTAAAGTTGTCTAGAATGCAACGGCAACGCATGCAGCGTCCCATTAGGGCGTGACCCTGAAACGAGCGGAGGGGCTCGTGGACGCGTGCATGCCGGCACAGCGGCCGGTGGGGGAAGATGGGCCGGGTGAAAGCATAGTGACGACGCGCTGTTGCGGTAACTGCCGCCACTTCCAGCGAATCAACGGATCGACGACAGGGCATTGCACGAATCCGCCGGTGGTGAGCCACCAGGGTGGACTGGTGATGTACCGCGAAGCGGAGGTTGGCTGCCGCCGTGGATGGAAGGAAGATCTCTTCGAACCCGCTTTTCCAGATAGTCGCGTGGCGGCGAATGCCCCGCGTGATATCGATGCGGATGCCGAGGACCGCGAACGCGCGGCCGCCTGGGCGGACACGCTGCCAGACCGGTTGACTGGATTGCAGGCACCCAGTCAGGAGCAGGCTGCCAACGTGCTGGAAAACGAGTTGCTCGATCCGAGGCGGACGAGGAATGTGAAAGAGTCGATCCGGCGCGCCCGAGAATTGCGCCAGCGCGAGCTGCACATCGCCGCCAGCCGTGATCCGCTCGATCAGCCGATCCTGCCGCCACTAATTGATGACACCTTGATCGATGAGCGCCCGCTGCCACCCGTGCAGCGTTCGACGACCATTGTGCCGCCCGTTTCCGCTGAGGAAGTTCGAGCGAGGGCGATCGAGGCCCGGCGCGTCAGTCGCGGGTACGAATCGCCGCTCAATCTCTCATTGCGCGAGGATGACGAGCGTTTCGCCGAGATTCCGACGAGCGAGCAGGAGACGGCGAAGCCGGAGGAAGTCAACTTTACCCCGGCGCCTCCGGAAGATTCACTGATCGCGGAATCGGCGAGCGATGATTTTCTGGTCGAAAGCGCGCTACCCGCTGCTCCAATGTCAGATGCGGCAAGTCTCGCAGCATTCAACGCCATCGTAGGCGCTGATGAGTTGGCCGATGAGCCAGAGTGGTCGGCAGGACCTGCCAGCGCACCGGAACTGATCGACGAAGACGACGAGGATTGGCAAGAAGAGCCAATTCAGTTCGAAGCGACGGCGTCGACCTGGCCGGAGCAAGCCCCCTGGGTTCAGGAAGGCGAAGCGGTCGAGCCATGGGAACCAAAACGACCCAAGCGCAGGAGCCTGCTTGATTCGCTCTTTCATCGAAGCCAGGAACGGCGAATCGAGCCAACCTATATTGAAGAGCCATGGACTGAAGACGAGGACGAAACCGTCGACAAGCCCATCGCCGCCGCACCGGCATGGAACGAACTGCCCGGCGTCGCCGAAGAAGTTGTGGCGCTCGATTACGAAGATGTCGCCTATGAGGACGTCGCTCCACGTTCCGCGCCCGCGCCGCAACCGCAATATGCGCTGCCCCCATTTCCCTATGACGTGGAAGAAGAGGGCGAAGATCTGTTACTGATGGATGCCGATCTAAATGCGCTCTACGATGAAGAGCAGATCGCCACGCCACTGCCGCACATCTGCGCGACTTGTCGCTATTTCCGTCCCTATGAAAATGGGGGCACCTGTGGAAATCCTTTTGCCTTTTCATTTACCCGAGTGGTGGACGAGAACAGTCTTTCCTGCGCGTCGTCGATTGGGGCCTGGTGGTTGCCTTCGGACAGCTACTGGGAATCGCTGGGCGATGTTTCGCATCATGGACAGCCGACTCCACTGCTGGATCGATTGGTTTCACCGCCGTCGAACCGGGACGAGAACGAGGAACTGGGCCGCACGACCGAGTAGTACGTGCGGTATGCTTTGTCCTGTCCAAGCCATAACGATGGCTTCGATTGGTCCGTTGATTCGGATCAGCACCGTTCGATGGCCGTTTTTTCGGGCGTCGCAACGCATCGAGCGAGAGCTGCATGGCGGCCTTTGGAGATACCTTACGTCAAGCGCGAGCACATAAGGGAGTCTCCCTTATCGAAGCCGCGCAGGCGACCTATATCAACCGCTTCTACCTCGTTGCACTCGAGGAGGAGAACTTCGGCGCGCTGCCGGATGGTGCGACATTCCGCCGGGGTATCGTTCGCCACTACGCGGGATATCTCGGACTCGATGCGGCGACCCTGCTCAAACTCTATGAAGAGTCGAGCGGCGATCGCGCCACGCCAACGCCGATTTCCAACACCCCTGCGCCAAATGTGCATGGACGATTGGGCTATCTCAACTTCTCGATGATCGGAGTGACCGCCGTCCTGTTACTGGTCGGGTTCGCCTGGTTCTACAGCGCCTACTTTGGAAACGACAATCCGCAGGAAACGCCGACACAGATTATCTCAACGCCGACCGAAATGGATCCGGCGGATCTGAATATCCCGTCGCCAACCCCGCAGCCACCAACGCCGACTCCACCGCCAGAAGCGACAAACACGCCGAAACCGGAACCAACGCCGACGGATGAGCCAGTGGTGCAAGAAACGACTGCTCCAGACACGACGACGGATAATTCGACCGTCAACGCCGCGCCTACTGAAGAGGCGCCTGTAGATTTCGAAACTCCGACTCCTCCGGCGACTGAAGGCGCAATTGGGATCGGCGTCATTGCGACTGGCGATATCTTCGTGTCGATCACGGCAGACGGTGTCGAGGTCTTCTCCGGGCAGATGGCCGCGGGTGACAGCACGGACGTATTCCGTGGCAGCCACATTACGGTTTTCACCAGCGACGATTCGCTTACGGCCTACACGAGTCTGACGTCCGATTATTTCACTATGGGTGGGTCAGGTGAAACGCAGTGGGACTTCCCATAGTCGATAATTCGAAACAGTGATTCCTAAACGGCCCGTCCAGAAATGGACGGGCCGTTTGCAGGTGCAAGCGTGGGGTGCGGTATGAGGTTTCTCGACTGTGTAAAGCAGGGCTACGAAAAATAAAGTCCCGTTGGAACTACGATGACGGTCTGGTGATCTCCGAAATATCCCCCACCCAGTTCAGCCATGGAAGGGCTTCGGCGTGATAGCCCAGGGTTTCAACCGCGGGAGACCTAACCCAACGAGCATCGCGCAATCTTTCGGCCCTGGTTGAGATCCGATGAAAATGATCAGGATCAGGACGGTGGGACAATGACCTTAAGGGCGAGCGGTTGAATGCGGAAGGTTGCCGGGGTCAGGGTGACGACGTCGCCGTCGATTTCGATCGGCATGGTTGGCTCGGAGTCGAGCAACAGCGTGCGACATTGGACACGCGTGACGTAAGGGGATGATTCGAGCTGGCGCGAGAGAAACCGAAATCCGGTTTCCGCGACCTTGGCCGAACCTCTGGCCGTGAAGATGAAGACATCGAGCCAACCGTCGTCACGCGCAATGTGACTGCCGATGGTGAGACTTGGCATCAGGATCGAACCGCCGATCGCCACGAGAATCAATGGGGAGACGACCGAGATGGTTCCCTTTTCGGTTGTCAGCGTGTATCGGGATGGCGCTCCGAAGATGTTGCGGAGAGCAGGCAGCAGATAGGCTTTCCAGCCGTAGCGTTGCTTGAGCGATTGATCGGCGGCGAGGAAAAGCTTGCTGTCGACCCCTGACCCCCCCATGTGCAGGAACCAGTGATCGTTGCACCAGCCGAGATCAATGGCGCGGATCTGGTGGCGACCGAAAATGAGAGATGCCGCTGCTCCTGGTTCGGATGGAATGCCGAGGTCGCGGGCCACGATATTCGTCGAGCCAGCCGGGATAATGCCGAGCGGAATTTTCCTGATGACCGCCGCGTGCGCCACCGTGCCGACGGTGCCATCCCCGCCGGCGGCGATCAAGATATCGGCGTGCTCGATGAGATCATCGATGTCGGCCAGGGGATTGTCGCCCTTGCGCGTATAGCGCACAGCGACATCGACCCCCGGGGGCGCTGCCGCCCGGATCGCTGCCACATAGCTGGAGACATCGCCCTTTGTTGCAGGATTGGCGACGACAAGCGCCAGGCGACGCGCAATCGGTGTACCAGGCACTGACACGCAGACCTATCCTTCTGCTGTGCCTTTGTCTGGCCCGAAGATTCGATTGACGATCATGTTGACTGTCCAGGTTGCTGCCGCAGCAAAGAGTATGCCGAGGATTCCCCGAACGACGTTTCTCGCCATCGCATTTAACCCCTCTCGTCGCAACTTCGTTCGCTTCTCCAACTATGATACAAAAAACTGCAGGATTTGCCGATCAAAGCCGCTTCCGACCCGTTGACGGCCTGCCAAACGCGATGAGCATCAGTGGAACGATTCCAACGAAGACAAGCAGGGTGACATCGGCGAGCGTCATCGCGCCGATGATCGTGGCGTCTCCGCCCGGCAAGCGCTTCAAGATGTCGACGATTGGACCGGTGAGCGTGCGAACGAATTTTACAATCCAGATCTCGCCGCTCACATCGAGCGCAAGCACGATCGTCCGGGTGACGATGACGCCACTGACCACTGCGTAGAACCAGAGTCCGATTTCAAAAAGGACCCGCGAGCGAGAATCGAACCGGCCGTTTCGTGTTCGATCCTCAAGTTCCATCCGGTCTTTCATCGATCGGGCCGCCCGGCCAGATCGGCGATTCGATCGATGATGGTGGCGGCAAGCGACTCTTTATCCATGAGTGGAAGCGCTTCCGGTTCTTCAAATGGAGTGAGAAGGGTTGCGGCGCTTTTGTCGCTGCCGATCGTTTTGACGGCGTCATTGGCGATGATCATCGCCAGATTTTTGCGTTCCATTTTTGAGCGGGCGTTCGCGAGCAAGTCATCGGTTTCAGCGGCGAAGCCAACCTTGAGCATCCCGGGAATGTTCAGCGAGGCGAGAATGTCCGGATTGCGGGTAAGCGCCAGCTCGGTCGGTTCGTCGGCGCTCCCCTTTTTGATCTTCGAGCGATGCATCACCGCCGGCCGGAAATCCGCCACCGCCGCCGACATGATCAGGATGTCCGCCCCGTCACAGGCAGTAAGCAATTCCCCATGCATCTGCAATGCGGTTTCGACCTGGATCACCTGCGCGCCAAACGGGGGCTTGAGCCAGGTCGGACCCGTCACGAGGGTGACGGACGCCCCGGCGTCGATCGCCGCCTGCGCGAGGCTGTATCCCATCAACCCGCTCGATCGGTTACCGACGTAACGGACTGGATCAATCGGCTCATGGGTACCGCCGGCTGAAACGACGACTCGCCGTCCTGCCAGGCGTCCGTCGCGGCCAAGCACCTGCCGCAGCGCGCCGAGCAATGCCTCCGGCGGCATCAGACGGCCATCACCGAACTCGCCCGATGCGAGCCGGCCCGTTTCGGGTCCGATGATGGTCGCGCCGCGAGCCCGGAGCGACGCGAGATTCGCCTGCGTGGCTGGATGGTGAAACATCTGATGCTCCATTGCCGGAGCGATAAGCAGGGGAGCGGACGTTGAAAGCGCCACTGCCCCGATCATATCCTCAGCGATGCCACTAGCGAGCCGTGCGATGGTGTTTGCGGTGGCCGGCGCGATGATGAGCGCGTTTGTCGAGTGGGCGAGCGAGATATGACCGTGCCAGGTTTCGGTCCATCCTTCGAAGACGCCGACATGCACCGGTTGCTTGGTGATGGCCTGGAAGGTGAGCGGTTGAACAAATTCGGTGGCGGCTTTGGTGAGGAGCACGTCGACCGTCGCCCCTGATTGCACCAACTTGCTGGCGAGATCGGCGGCCTTGTAGGCGGCGATGCCGCCGCTGACACCAAGCGTAATTCGCGCACCGTTGAGAATCGTCACTCCCTCGCCTTTCCCGCGGATTTGAAGTTCCGGCGATCGTTCGCCCTGTCCGATACGATTTGACCATTCCAGTCAGCCGCCGTCAAACTCCAGGACCGGCGTCCTGAATTGTGGCCTGAATATCCGCGAATTCAGAACAATGGACAACGATTTCCTCGCTATCAGCCGCGCAGCAGCGCTAAAATCGGGACCCTTTTCGCGGTGTCATGTCTTGCGAAGCGTGGCATAGTCGTGGGGACGAACCGGATCAAGACATCCGGGTTGAAGGCGGTAGCATGATATGAATCGAACTCGTTGGCTGGTGGTGCTTCTGGCAATTGGCTGGAGCGCGCTGATTGGAATGATGGTCGCGGGTGGACCATCTGGTCTCTCTCGGGAAAAGGCCGTCGAATGGACCCCTCCTGCGATGACGAGCACACCGCTTTCGACGCCGATACCCACGATCGCAAGTGGCATCATCATTCCAACCATCATCGCGCCAATGCCTGGGGCGACTCCGACGGTTCCTCCAACCAAACCCGCCGCCACGCCCGTTACTCCAGTTCCATTAACTACGCCCACTCTTCGAAGCACGCCAGAAGCGGCGACTCCTGAGAGCGCTACTCCCGTCGCATCTCCGGTTCGCGCCACTCCCATCGCCACCCCAGAAGCGACGCTCGCTCCCACCGACGGAACCTCGATTGATTAGACAACGCACGTTGCTCCTGTTTCGAGCGCACGAAAAAAGCGCCCGGTCGCACCAGGCGCTTTTGCTTCGGAGCGTTGCGCTTCTACGTAAATGATGAAATGGTCGCAAGCACGACGAAGACACATGCGAAGACGATCGTCAGGTTGAAGAGCGTCCGCTCAACACCGCGGCGCGTGCGGTGAATGGCCGAGGAATCGCCCTGAAACGATGATTGATTCGACTGAAGCATGATCAACACGATCAGCAACACCGAAATAATGATCATCGCAATATTGATTGCCGTATCCATTGGAACTCCCAGGCGAGCGTCGCTCCATTAATTCATCACATCAGGCTAGCATGCCGGCGGCATCAGTTCAATCTCTTTCCGGAGCAGCCGCGATGATTGCAAGGAAGTCAGCGGCTTTCAGACTCGCGCCACCGACCAATCCACCATCGACATCAGGCTGCGTCAGCAACTCGCGGGCGTTGGCAGGGGTCATCGAACCGCCATAGAGGATGCGCATTCCTGGAGTCGCCAATGGTGCAAATTCGGCGATTGCCGACCGGATCGCAGCGCACATCTCCTGCGCGTCTGAGGCGGTAGCGGCGACGCCCGTTCCGATCGCCCAGATCGGTTCGTAGGCGACCACGATTCGAATCAAGTCGTCATCCGGGCGGTCGGCAAGCGCCGCTGAGATCTGTGTTGAGACATACGCGACCGCGTCACCTTGCCGGCGAGTGTCGAGCGATTCACCAACGCAGACGACAGGAGTCAGCGGCGTGGCGAGCGCGGCGTCGATCTTGGCGCGCACGATGGCGTCCGTTTCGCCGAGCAGTTGCCGTCGTTCCGAATGCCCGATCAAGACCAGCGATCCGAGTTCGGCGATCATCACTGGCGAAATCTCGCCAGTGAACGCCCCTTTCGCCGCCGACCAGCAGTTCTGCGCGCCAACCGCGACCTGAGTGCCATCGGCAATCGTGGCGACGTCACTCAACCAGAGGAACGGCGGAAAAATCGCGACATCCAGATCGGACCGGGAGCATCCGGTCGCGATCTCGCCTGCCAGCGCTCGCGCCTCGGAACGAGTCGTGTTCATTTTCCAGTTGCCCGCGATGAGCTGGCGTCGGGACATCTAGCTCTTCTCCTCATCTGGAATTGCCGCGATGCCGGGAAGGACGCGGCCCTCGACAAATTCCAGCGATGCGCCACCGCCTGTTGAGATGTGACCGATCTTGTCGGCCAGGCCGAGCTGCTCGATCGCGGCTACGGAATCGCCGCCACCGACCACGCTGAAGCCACTTGACGACGCGACGGCTTCGGCCACGCCCTTCGTTCCGGCATTGAACGCTGGTTTCTCGAAGACCCCCATGGGACCATTCCAGAAAATCGTTCGAGCCTGGGCGATGACATCGGCGAATGCGGAAACGGTGGCAGGACCGATATCGAAAATAGCCTGTTCGGCTGGTACCTGATCGATCGCGACTACGCTGCCTTTCCCGTCGATTGATGAGGAAATGATCGCATCCGAAGGAAGCATCAATGCGACGCCCTGAGTCTTTGCGGCCGATGCGATGTCGCGAGCCTTCTCGACGAGGTCGCCCTCCGCGAGCGAGGCGCCGATTTCTTTCCCTTCGGCGAGCAGGAAGGTGTTCGCCATGCCGCCGCCGATCAGCAATGTGTTGACCTTGTCGAGCAGGTGCTCGATCACGGCGAGTTTGTCCGAAACTTTGGCTCCGCCAAGAATGGCGACGAAGGGCCGCTCGGGCTCTGAAAGCAACCGGGAGAGGGAGCTGATCTCCGATTCCATCAACAACCCGGCGTAGGCGGGAAGGAGCGCGGCGACGCCGGCAGTCGAAGCATGTGCTCGGTGAGCCGCGCCAAACGCATCGTTGACATAGATATCCGCGAGTTTGGCCAAGCGCTCGGAGAGTGCGGGATCGTTTGTCTCTTCACCGGGATCGAAGCGGACGTTGTCGAGCATGACGATATCGCCGTTGCCCATTCCTGCGATGGCGGCTTCGGCCTCCGGTCCGGAGACGGCATGTGCCAGGGTAATGGGAATGTGTTCGAGCTGGCTGAGTCGTTCTGCCACCGGCTCCAGGCTGAACTTAAGATCTACCTTACCCTTCGGCCTTCCCAGATGACTGCAGAGGATGATCCTTGCGCCGCGTTCACGCAGGAGATTGATCGTAGGGAGGGCGGCGCGGATTCGAGTGTCGTCGGTGATGACGCCGCGATCGATCGGCACGTTGAAATCTACGCGGATGAGAACCCGTTTTCCTTTGACCTCGGCATCGCGGACAGATCGCTTTGGCATCGCCCTTCTCCTTTGTCATGGTTTCAGGACAGAAAACGAGCCGATTGCTCGGCTCGCCTCTCAGTGTCAGCATCGCGAGACGAGAGTCTTACGCGGTTCCCGGGATGCCTGCCTCACAGATGAGTGCGGTGAGATCTGCCACCCGGCACGAGTAACCCCATTCATTGTCGTACCAGGCGATGACCTTGGCGAGATTATCTTCGATCACCATCGTCGAAAGCGCGTCGATGATCGACGATCGCGAATCGTGCCGGTAGTCGGAGGAGACGAGCGGCTCTTCGGAATATCCGAGGATTCCGCGCATCACATCGCCTTCCGACGCGGCTTTGAATGCCGCATTGAGCGATTCGACGGTGACGTTTTGCTCGGTCTCGACAACGAGATCGACCAGGGAGACGGTCGTCACCGGCACGCGAAGGGAAAATCCGTCGATTTTGCCCTTGAGTTCCGGAATCACATGCGAGAGGGCCCGAGCTGCACCGGTGGTGGTGGGAATGATGTTCGCGGCGGCAGTCCGGGCGCGGCGAGGATCTTCGTGGGTGCCGTCGAGTGTGACCTGGTCGTTCGTGTAAGCATGAACGGTCGACATAAAGCCGCGCTTGATGCCGAATTCATCGAGGATCACCTTTGCGACCGGAGCCAGGCAATTCGTGGTGCAGGAGGCATTCGAAATGATGTTGTGGGCATCGGGATCGTACATGTCCTCATTGACGCCGAGAACGATCGTGATGTCCGGATTCTTGGCCGGCGAGGTGATGATGACTTTCTTGACGCCAGATTCGAAGTGCGCTTTCGCATCGTTGGAGTCCGTGAAGCGGCCGGTCGACTCGATGACAACATCGACTTGCGCGGTGTCCCATCTGATCGTTGGCAGGATCGCGATCGGAGAAGACCTTGATCGGATTGCCATCGACGATGATCTCGCCATCGGTCGCGGTCACTTCACCCGCGAATTGGCCATAGGTTGAATCGTATTTAAAGAGGTGCGCACTTGCCTGGGCGCCCGATGACTCGTTGACGCCCTTTGACACATCGTTCACGGCGACGATTTGAAAAAGATCGCTGTACCCACCGGCCAGCGACGCTTTAAGAACCTGACGGCCAATCCGGCCAAATCCATTGATGCCAACCCGTATTGTCATTGACCTTGAAACTCCTTTTAAGCGGCAAGCAGAATGGGGTGTTAACGATTCCCCGGATGATTCCTGATTTATAGACTTGAGTTTACCGCTCAGCCGCTGAATAGGAAGGCTTTTCCACAGGGCGAGGGGTGCGGTTCGCTTCCGCTTGAGGATTTGAGGCAAGCTCGAAGAGCGCGGTCGCCAGTTTCACTGGATCGTGACGAAGCGGATTTGCATCGCTGACCAGGTCGCAGGACAGAATCGTGACCGTCTGCCTGATCTCGTCAAGCCCTTCATCAACGACCGCTTCGACCGGCACACCGGTCTTGATCGCGTCTTCGACCGAGCGGTTGTTGTTGACCAGCGCGTGGGATAGGGTTGCGTCGCCGAGATATTTCATCACTTCGCTGATATGATCAGCGGCTTCGAAATGATCGGTTTCACCAGGCTGCGTGGCGACATTGCAGACATAGACAACCGGAGCCGTTGAAAGCCCGATCACCTGGCGAATCGATGCAAAGAGCAAATTGGGGACGACGCTGGTGTAGAGACTGCCGGGACCAAGCACGATCAGGTCGGCTGATTGCAGCGCCGCCAGCGCCGGTTCGTAAACGGCCGATTCGCTGATGGGCGATCCGTCCGCATGTTGCAGGTGCATCTGCCGGATGCGGCCATAGCTGTGACCGATGGCGGATTCGCCACAAAGCGTGCGGCCATCTTCCATCTCAGCGCAGAGATCGATGGTGTCGAGCGTGGATGGAAAGACACGTCCACGCGATGCGAGCACCTTCGCCGATTCGATGACGGCTTCCTCAAAACTGCCGGTGACCTGGCTCAACGCGGTGATGAAGAGATTGCCGAAAGAATGACCTTGAAGTGTTGAGCCTTCTTTATCAAACCGGTAATCGAACAGCCGGGCGACAATCGACTCATCCTCAGCGAGGGCGACGATGCAGTTTCGGATATCACCTGGGGCCGGAATATCGAATTCCTTGCGGATGCGGCCAGTGCTGCCGCCATCGTCGGCAACCGTGACGATCGCTGTGATATCGAATTCCTTGCGGTTTTTGAGACCTCGCAGCAACGTCGAAAGCCCGGTGCCGCCGCCAATGGCGACGACGCGAATTTGCTTGCTCTCGGCAATACCGAACCGGTTGTTATGCAGGAGATCAATCAACGGGAGGTCGCTATCAATTAAGTCCATCAATGGTTTGATCACCGAAATGCTCAACCGCCAAAGACCATAGCCAAAGGCAAGAATTCCAACGGCGAGCAGAATACCCTCTCGGTAAGGGTGCGGCAGAAACTGCAGCGTGCTTTTGCGGACCACGCCGGAAATAGCGTCCGGGAACGACGTGCTTCGATAGGCCCACGCCAGACCCATAGCCAGTGCAAGACTCGAGAGAATGACGCCAAAACCAAGCAGGACGAACCATCGTTTTACCGACATGCCAGGACGGAGCCACCGCCGCCAGTCTCGAACGTCCATTAAGGCGCCTTCGCATACCACGTGATTACGCAGCCAAGAGTCATCTGGCCGAGTATAGCACCCGGGACTGGAGGGTTTGCCAAAGATTGGAGAGACGATCGTTCTAAACGTGCGTTCGTATGCACGGATACTCTGCTGTTGTCTAAGGTGACCCGTGATTGATATAATGAATGGAACGGATGCAAGGTTCTCGAACGTGGGTGTCCGCGCCCGCGTTTTTTTGTGGCCTCGGAACCCCCCACAATCCGTCCAGGAGCAAGCAGCTTCTCTTATTGAATCAATGTGCAAAGGAGGTGCGCGGTTGAAGACTGACTTCTACACCGCGATTGCCCAGATTGCTGCGGAACGCGGGATACCGAAAGAAGCGGTTCTCGACTCCCTGAAGCATGCGCTTAAAACGGTCTACCGCAAGATGTCGAACGTGCATGACGACGTTGAAGTCGATGTCGATATCGACTCGGCATCTGGTGCGTTTGAGGTCTATCACGTCATGCGGGTTGTGTCTGACATTGAGAACGCAGACACCGACATCAACTTGCCCGAAGCGCTGACGTACGATGCAAGAGCGGAGATCGGCGGCACGATCCGCATTAAAAACACGCCCGACAACTTCGGGCGGATTGCCGCGCAGACGGCCAAGCAAGTCGTGTTGCAACAGATTCGCGAGTACGAGCGCAAGTCGGTGTTCGAGGAATATCACGAACGCGAGAACGAGGTCATCAACGGCATCGTTCAGCGTGCTGATTCCCGGACCGTGATTATCGAGCTTGGCAAAACTGAAGCGGTGATGCCGATTCGCGAGCAGGTGCCGAACGAGCGCTATCGTCCGGGACAGCGGATCAAGGTCTTGCTGAAAGAAGTAAGCCGCGATCAGCGCGGGCCGCAGCTCGTCGTGTCTCGCGCCAGCCCGGATCTCATCCGGCGGCTGTTCGAAATGGAAGTTCCGGAGATCTTCAGCGGCGCGGTCGAAATCATGGCCGTGGCTCGTGAAGCCGGAGTCCGCTCCAAGGTCGCAGTTGCGGCGCGTCAGGAAAAGGTCGATCCAGTTGGATCGTGTGTCGGTATGCGCGGTGTTCGCATTCAGAACATCGTCAATGAGCTCTACGGCGAGAAGATCGACGTGATCGAATGGTCGCCCGATGCGGCGAGCTTCATCTCGAACGCTTTGAGCCCGGCGAAACCGACGAGTGTTCAACTGAGTGAAGGGGAAGGCGAGCGCATCGCCACCGTCATCGTGCCGTCAGATCAGATGTCGCTGGCGATTGGCAAAGAAGGGCAGAATGCCCGGCTTGCCGCCAAGCTGACCGGCTGGAGAATCGACATCAAGGATCCCGAATCGCTTCGGGGACAGGATCTCGACTTCTTCCGGAAGGCTCGCGAATCGTTTAATGACGGTGCTTCCGAGGAAATGATGTGGCAGGGCCGCCAACCCCGGTTGGTGCGTGAGGGCTTCATCAATATCCGCGAGAAAACGTTTGGTCCGCTCGACGACGATTTGAGCGGCAAGTCTGTCGACTTCGAAATTCTCAACGGGATTGTCGACGTCTATTACGACCGCGAACTGCGTCACCGTTTCGACTTTGAAACGAGCGCGGCGCTGCCATTGGATGATATCGAGTAGTTTGGAAACGATGATGGCGCAATCGCCGGGCGTGCCCCAGGCGCGCCAGAACAAGAAAAACGCGAAGGGTCCCCGCCCGAAGCACGTTCCTCAACGAATGTGCATTTCCTGCCGTGAGCGATCGGCCAAGCGAACCTTGATTCGCATTGTTCGATCGCCGGAAGGGGAGGTCGCTGTCGATCTCACCGGCAAGAAAAACGGACGCGGGGCGTATCTCTGTGATGATCCGGCATGTTGGCGACGAGCTCTCTCGAATGATTCGCTGTCGCGGGCGTTGAAGATCGAATTGCCGCCAGAGGCAGTCGAACGACTCAGCCAGCATGCCGCAACGTTGCCACCCAGTCCGCCTCAACAGCAGGACACGGCGGAGCAACAGGGGGGTGTTGAATGAGTGTACGAAATGGAACGAGCCGGGGCGGCGGTGGCCGTCGCGGTGGTCCTGGCCGGGGTGGTCGCGGTCGAAGTAGCGGCGGAGCGCGGACGGTTGCAATTCGCAACGCGCCTCCAGTGGTGCGTGAGCCGGTGTCGCTACCTCCTGTTCTGACCGTCGCCGAGCTTGCCGAACAAATCCACGCGACGCCAATCGAAGTGATTCGCGAGTTGATGAAGGTTGGCATCATGGCCAGCATGAATCAGCAGATCGATTTCACGACGGCGGAAAAGGTTTCGGTGGCGCTCGGTTGGGAAGTCAACGAGCTTGTGCCCGAAGTCGTCCAGAGGGCGTCGGCCGATTTCGAAAGCCGTCGCTCGGAGGGCATGACCGATCCGCAAGCGGTGATTCGACCGCCGGTGGTGACGATCATGGGACACGTTGACCATGGTAAGACCAAGCTGTTAGATGCCATCCGGTCGGCGAATGTGGCTGAAGGCGAGGCGGGTGGCATCACTCAGCACATCGGCGCCTATCAGGTCGAAATCCAGGGCAAGAAGATTACCTTTCTTGATACCCCTGGCCACGAAGCATTTACCTCGATGCGAGCACGCGGGGCCCAGGCGACTGATATCGCGGTCCTGGTAGTCGCCGCTGACGACGGCGTGATGCCGACGACGAAAGAAGCGATTGCGCACATCCGGTCGGCGAACGTGCCGATGATTGTGGCGATCAATAAGATCGACCTGCCGGCAGCGAATCCCGACCGTGTCAAGCAGCAATTGAGCGAAGAAGCGGTCGTTCCGGAAGAGTGGGGCGGTGACGTTCCGATGGTTGAAGTTTCAGCGCGAGAGCGGCTGGGACTCGACGATCTCCTCGAAATGATTCTGCTTGTCGCCGAAGTGAATGAATTGAAGGCGAATCCAAACAAGCCAGGCACCGGTGTGGTGATCGAGGCGAAAGTCGACCGCAACCGCGGACCGGTGGCAACGGTGCTGGTGCAGAGTGGCACCCTCAATATTCGCGACATTGTTGTGGCCGGGGAAACCTGGGGCCGCGTCAAAGCGATGTACGACGACCGCGGCAAGCGGATGCGCAGGGCCGAGCCGAGCACGCCAGTCGAGATTCTTGGCTTGCTTGATGTCGCCCACGCTGGTGACGTGATTCAGTCGCTCGAAACCGAAAAAGAGGCGAAGGATCTCGTTGAGCAGCGGACAGCGGTCCGTCGCGCGGAGTCCATCGTTGGCGACCGCGCCGTCAAGCTGACCGATCTGTACAGCCAAATTCAGAGCGGCAAAACCGCCGAGCTTCGCGTCATTCTCAAAGCCGACGTGATGGGATCGCTGCAGGCGATTCAGGCAGCTTTGCTGAAGCTGAACGACGATACCGATGGCAAGGTGATGGTGAGCGTTCCGCTCGCAAGCACCGGCGCTATTTCGGAATCGGATGTTGCGCTGGCAATCGCGACCCAAAGCATCATCGTCGGCTTTAATGTCCGGCCTGATGTCGCGGGCAAGCGGGCCGGCGATAAAGATGGCGTCGACATCCGCTTCTATAACATCATCTACAAATTGCTCGAAGAGATGCAGGCTGCCATGAAGGGTCTCCTCGCTCCCGAGTACCAGGACGTCACCGACGGCTATGCGGAAGTCCGCGAAACCTTCAAGCTTCCATCCAACGATGTCGTCGCGGGCATGTATGTGCTGGACGGCAAGATCGTGCGGAGCAGCAAGGCGCGCGTGCTTCGCAGCGGTGTCGTGATGTTCGAGGGCGGCGTCAAGTCACTCAAGCGCTTCAAGGATGACGTGCGCGAAGTGCAAGCTGGCTATGAATGCGGTCTTGGTCTCGAAGGGTTCAACGACCTCCAATTGAAGGATCAAATCGAGTTCTATCACCGCGAGGAAATCGTCCGGCCATAACGGCTGGGCGCAACCCTTGTCCGGGCGAGGTCATCCCGCTGGCCCGTCATGGAGGTGCATGTGACCCGACGAACACGACAGGTGGGGGAGTTTCTTCGCGAAGAGCTCACTGATATCATCCGGCGCGAGGTGAAAGATCCGAGGATCGGCTTCATGAGCGTGACCCGGGTTGATGTCACCCCTGATCTCCGCCATGCCGCTGTCTACATCAGCGTATTGGGAACCGACGAAGAGCGCGAAGAAACGCTGAAAGCGCTTCGTTCGGCATCTGGGTTCATCCGCCATCATTTGAAACCACGTTTGCGGATGCGCCAGATTCCCGAGCTCGAGTTTCGCGACGATCGCTCCATGGAACATGCGGAACAGATTGCCCGGACGCTCCGTGAGATTAGCGTTGTGCCTGTAACGACGGCTCCTGTCGAAGGAGAGGAGGCGCAGTAATGCCGCCAACGTGGTCGATTGAGCCGGAACTCGCCGATGCTGCCCTGGCTCGACTTTCGAGAGCGAAAACGGTATTGATGCCAACCCATCCGCATGTTGATGCGGATGGGTTGGCGACTCCACTGGCGATCATGCACGCGCTCGCCCAGCGCGGCGTGCGCGTTGTTCCGCTCATCGGTGATGGGATCATGCCGCTCTCGCTCCGGTTCCTGCCCGGGATCGAGCAAGTCGTGATCTATGGCCGCGATCCACTGCCGGAATACGATCTGCTCTGTCTTGCCGATTGTTCCGACCGCCGCCGGCTCGGCGCGTTCTACACCGATGATCCGGACCGGATCGAAAACGGCAAGCCGATTATCAACATCGATCACCACGTCACGAATGAACGCTACGGCGAGGTTGCGATCGTTAAGCCCGAAGCAACGTCAACTGCCGAAGTTGTAACTGAATTGATGCGTCTCTGGGGCGTCGATCTCACGCCATCGATCGCACAGTGCTTGCTCGCCGGCATCTACGGCGACACGCTGGCATTGCGAACCGAAGGCACCACTCCGCGCACGATGCGCACCGCCGCTGACCTCATTGATGCGGGCGCGTCACCGCTGGCAATCATCGATGCTCTTTTCGTGTTCAAGCCGCCTTCCATGGTGTGTCTCTGGGAGAAAGCCTTGAGCCATGTCAGCTGGACCGGCGAAGTGATCTGGACCGAGATCACATACACGGATTTGAAAGATTGCGGAGCTGACCGGTCTGAGGCCGAAGGCATCGTTAATTTCCTGGCGGGAACGCACGGAACCAAGCTCGCGGCGATTCTCTATGAGTCGGATGATGGCTGGCGGGTTTCCATGCGAAGCCTGCCGCCCGTCGATGTGGCGCGGATTTGCGCGGAGTTCGGCGGTGGCGGTCATCCGCGTGCAGCGGGATGCACGGTTTACGGCGGGCAGGAAGAAAAACTCCAGTTTCTGGAGCGTGTCGCCGAGCTGGTGACCCAATTCCCCTACAACGGAACATAGGTTTCTCCACGTATGGCGAAGCAACGACGTCAGGCCCGATTGCACGGATTGCTGGTGATCGATAAACCAGCGGGCTGGACGAGCCACGATGTCGTCGGAAAGATTCGGCGGCTCACCGGAGAACGCCAGGTCGGCCATGCAGGCACGCTTGATCCCATGGCGACAGGCGTGTTGCCTGTCGCTGTAGGAGATGGAACGCGGGCGATCGAATATCTGGCCAACGAGAGCAAATCGTACGAAGCAGATATTGTTTTCGGCGTTGAAACCGATACACAAGACGCCGATGGACGCGTCATCGCCGTATCTTCGATCGGCGACTTGAACGCTGAGATCCTGGAACAGACTTTTGCCGGATTTCGTGGTCCGATCGAGCAAATTCCACCGATGCATGCGGCGATCAAGATCGATGGCGTCAAGCTCTACGAGCTTGCCCGGCAAGGCCTCACGATCGAACGCGCACCGCGGTCAGTGGTTATTCATGAGCTGGTGTTGCTGACGTGGAATCCGCCGGTGGCCACGATCCGGGTGCATTGCTCGAAGGGGTTCTACGTCCGCGCATTGGCGCGCGATCTCGGCGAGGCGCTCGGAGTTGGCGCGCACCTTGGCAATCTTGTCCGGCTTTCCACCGGACCGTTCACGCTCTGCGACGCCTGGACGATGGATGAGCTGGGGCAGTTGAGCCGGGACGATTTTTCCGAGCAATGGAGTTCCATCGCCTTGCATCCTGACGCGATGCTGCAGGAACTTGGAATTCTTGTCATCGATGATGAATCACGCCAGCGCTGGCGGCATGGTATGCCGATCCAGGACGCCGGATGTTCGGACGAGCTCGTCTCGGTTTATGCTCTTGACGGCGAATGGCTCGGCATCGGCCGGGGCGAGCAAGAGGCGGGCCGATGGGCGCCGGAAAAAGTGGTCGGCATTCGCGGCTGAGATATGGGAACGGGGAACGCAGTGACGATTGTCCATAGCCTGGAAGAACTTGATGGCGCGCCGTCGGTGGTCACGATCGGCACGTTCGACGGCGTGCATCGCGGGCACCAGCTCTTGCTGGAGACGACGGTGCAGCGCGCGCGCGAACTCGGCGTGAAGTCAGGGGTCGTCACATTCGAACCAATTCCGGCGATGGTGCTTCGCCCCGATCGCTTTCAGGGCAGGATTTGCTCAGCTGAGGAAAAGCTCGAGCAGCTCGGCGGCGCCGATCCTGACACGATCGCCGTGTTGACCTTCGACCGTGAGCTTTCGCTGCAGACGCCTGAAATATTTATGACCAATCTTGCACGGGCATTTGGCATCCGCGAGTTCTGGGTGGGTGAGGCCTTCGCGCTCGGTAAGGATCGGGTGGGCAATGTGGAACGGCTGACCCAAATTGGCTCGGAGCTCGGCTTCAGCGTCAACGTGCTCAACCGCGTGACAGATGGCGATCTTGTCATTAGCAGCAGCGCCATTCGATCTGCCATTGCCAACGGAGAAGTTTCTAAGGCGGCAAAACTTCTCGGACGCCCATTCCGCGTGAGCGGCGTCGTTATTCACGGCGCACATTTTGGCAGGACGATCGGCTATCCAACGGCGAACTTCGAACCGCCGATCGATCAGGTACCGCTCGCGGATGGAATTTACGCGTCATTCTGCTGGCTGCCAGGAGAATCTACCTCCCGGCCGGCGATGACATACGTCGGCACCCGGCCGACGGTGAATAGCGGGGCCAGGCAGATCGAAACGAATATTCTCGATTATGAGGGTGATCTGTATGGGCGAAAGCTGGAACTCGACCTGGTCGAGCGGCTGCGGCCAGACGAGGCGTTTACAACGGTCGAGGAAATGATTTCCCAGCTCGGCCGTGATGAATTGGCCACACGAAACCGGCTCGCGAATCAGCCAACTGTCCTATAATTGCGTTGACCGGGTTTCGCCGGTCATGATATTATTTTCCGAACTCACCGCCGCATGCGCGGAAGTCGCGCATGGTGGCGTTTAGGCATGTTTGCCGAAGAGTTCTCGGCATCTCAAAGGAGGCCGACCATTTCCAGACCCGTTCAGACGCGCGTAAATGAGCGCATCCGGATCCGCGAGGTCCGGCTGATCGATGACGAAGGTAACCAGGTAGGGATCATCGCGACGCGTGACGCGCTCGAGATGGCTCGCCAAAAGGGACTTGATCTCGTCGAAGTTGCGCCGAATGCTGTTCCACCGGTGTGCCGTCTTATGGACTATGGCAAGTTCCGGTATGAACAGAGCCGCAAGGAGCGCGATTCTCGCAAGAATCAGCACGTCGTCGAACTCAAGGAAGTTCGCATTCGACCGAAGATCGACGACCATGACCTGGAAACCAAAGGGCGCCAGGCGGCAAAGTTTCTCGATCATGGCGATAAGGTCAAATTGACCGTGTTGTTCCGCGGACGAGAGATGGCGCACCCCGATATCGGTAAAGGGCTGCTCGACCAGTTACTTGAATTGTTGAAAACGCACGGCACTGTTGAGCAGACGCCCCGACTTGAAGGGCGAGCGATGACCGCGATTTTGAATCCGGTACGTGCCAAGTTGAGTCAGCACGAAAAGGAGGAGGCACAACGCCGTGAAGAACCCAAACGCGAAACCGAAGCTGAAGACGCATAAAGGCGCCAAGAAACGTTTCTCATTCACCTCGACCGGCAAACCGATGCAGGCGCATGGCATGAAGAGCCACTTCCGCCGCCGCAAGTCGGCTCGCGTTCTGCGCGCGCTTGACCGCATGCATCTGGTGGATGAATCAAATGTCAAGAATATTCGCCGTTTGCTTCCCTACGGCGAGTAGGGTGATCCCGGACACCGCGTCCGGCCAAGGAGTGCTCGAACGATATGGCTCGCGTTAAACGAGGTGTAGCCTCGCACCGCCGGCACCGCAAGGTGTTGTTGCAGGTTAAGGGTCACCACTCAACCAATCACCGGCTTTTCAAGCGCGCGCATGAATCGATGATGCATGCGTATCAGTACGCCTACCGCGACCGTCGCAATCGTAAGCGCGACTTCCGCCGGCTCTGGATCGTCCGCATCAATGCTGCGGCTCGCATCAATGGCATCAGCTACAGCCGGATGATGTACGGATTGAAGCAGGCTGGAATCGAAGTCGATCGCAAGATGCTTGCTGACCTCGCTGTCCGTGACGCTGCCGCGTTCTCCGCGATTGCGGATGCTGCAAAGCAGCACGCCGCCGCTTAGACCGATTCGGTATCGCGCGCTCGTCTCGGCTCAACTCGTTCCGGCAACGGGAACGCGAAGAGGACGAACATGACAGAGCGCGTAGCCGACATCATCCAGAGTCCGCACAATCCGCTGATCAAGCGCATTCGCTCGCTCGGAAACCGCAAAACGCGGTACGCCGAGCGGGCGTTCGTGTTGGAGGGGATGCGGGCGTTTTCCGCCGCTGTAGGCGCTGAAATCGAACCCGAGGCCGTTTTCCTCGCCGATGACGCTGCAGCGGATCTGTTCGAGCTCGCCAGTCCCTATACCTCACGTGTCATCTCCCGGCGACTTTTCGATCAGGTGATGGAAACCGAGTCGCCACAGGGCATTGCCGCGATCTTCTCGATGCCTGCATCGCCATTGCCTGACGCCGGTGATCAACTCATCGTCGTGCTCGACGGCATTGGCGACCCAGGGAATCTCGGAACGATCATTCGCACCGCTGCTGCAGCCGGAGCGGATGGTGTCGTGCTTGGCCCGGGATGCGTCGATCCCTTCAACGCGAAGGCGGTGCGCGCGGCCATGGGAGCGCTGTTCGCGATTCCTGTATGGGAGCATTCCAGTGTCACGGAGTCGTGGCTCGTTGATGCATGTCCCGCACGCCTGCTGGCTGATGGCGCGGGCGAGGTGAGGTATGACGCCGCCGTGTGGCAAGGAGGGGTGGCGGTAATCGTCGGCTCGGAGGCGCACGGGGCGACGGCGTGGGGTCGCAGCCTTGCCACCGCCCACATTCGAATCCCGCTGACCAGGCGCGTCGAGTCGCTGAACGCATCAATCGCAGCGGGCATCCTGCTGTTCGAGGCGCAGCGCCAGCGGAGCGTAGCCTGAACATCAAATCCTAACTTTGCCGGAAGAATGCGCACAAATTGTAAAATCAGTGTAGACTGCGACCAGGAAGCGCAGACCGGCTTGACCGGGAGTCACGCGATTCCAGTGCTTGTTGACCGAAAGGAGGACGCATGCGAAGGGATGACCTCAAGCGCGCCGTTGCGAAGGAAACGGGTCTCACCGACTCTCAGGCGGACCATGCAGTACGCGCCGTCTTTACGGCGATCGAGTCGGCGCTTGCAGAGGGTGACGAAGTAACGGTCAGTGGATTCGGATCGTTCCGAGTTGCCGAGCGACCGGCCCGCGAGGGTCTTCACCCGCAAACGCGCAAGCCGATGAAAATCGACGCGCGTAAGAGTCCGGCCTTCAAGCCTGGCGCTCGTCTCAAGCGAGCTGTCAATGGCGAAGATCTCGGCGACGAAGAATAGCTTCGGCAAGTTCATCGCTTGCTCGGACCGCGAAACCGGGAGTGTGTCTACAACGACATGCTCCCGGTTTTTTGTTCTTCTCGCTTTCCGTCTACGAGCGCGGTATCTCGGGAGAATCCGTCTCGCAATTCATCTTTTCGTACCAGAGAACTGCCAGTCGAGTGGCTGTCGCGAGCTCGGTTCATGGACGGGTGCAACGGCGGCAGCAAACGCGCTGGTCCGCGCAGGACCAGGCAGTGGCGCCGCCGTTGCCCGCCCAGCCGTCTCCTGCTCAGGCTACGCGGGCATCGATGGATGACCGCCTTGGACAGCTGAAACAATTGGGCGAGCTCCGCGACGCCGGCATTTTGACCGACGCGGAATTTGAGGCGAAAAAAGCGCTCATTCTCCAGTCATAAAAGTCGAAGAGACAGGACGTGGACACAAAGTCGCCCATCCCAGACGGGATGGGCGATCTGCTTGAATCATTCAGAGCCGCTCTATACGTCGAGATTCTGGACGTCTCGCGCATGTGTCTGGATGAATTTCTTGCGAGGTGGAACGGCGCTGCCCATCAGCATGTCGAACGTTTCGTCTGCCTGGACGCCATCTTCGACGTTCACCTGCAACAGCGTTCGGACAGACGGATCCATTGTCGTTGTCCAGAGCTGCTCGGGGTTCATTTCCCCAAGACCCTTGTAGCGCTGCACTTCGGCCTTTTCACCAAGGCGCTTGATCGCCTCTTCCCGCTCCGCTTCGTTGTACACCCACGACTCTTCCTTACCCGCCTTGACACGATACAGGGGCGGCTGAGCGATATAGACGCGTCCATCGAGAATCAACTGCTCGAGGTGCCTGAAGAAGAAGGTGAGCAGCAAGGTGCGAATGTGCGCCCCGTCGACGTCAGCGTCGGTCATGATGATGATGCGGTGATAGCGAAGCTTCGACGCATCGAACTGGTCGCCGACTGACGTACCCAACGCGGTGATCAGCGTGCGAATTTCGTTGTTCTGCAGAATCTTGTCGAGCCGGGCCTTCTCAACATTCAGAATCTTGCCACGAAGCGGCAGAATCGCCTGGAAGCGGCGATCGCGCCCCTGCTTGGCCGAACCACCGGCCGAGTCTCCCTCGACGATGTAGAGCTCAGCGCGGCTAGGATCGCGCTCGGTGCAGTCGGCGAGCTTACCGGGGAGACTGAAGCTTTCCAATCCACCCTTGCGCTGAACGAGTTCACGCGCCTTTCGTGCGGCTTCACGAGCGCGGGCCGCGTTGAGACACTTATCGATCACGCGCTTGGCGACCTGAGGGTTTTCCTCCAGGAATGCTCCCAGCGACTCGTTGACGACTGATTGCACGGCTCCGGCGACTTCTGCGTTGCCGAGCTTGCCTTTCGTCTGCCCCTCGAACTGCGGCTCCGCGAGCTTGACCGAAACGATCGCGGTCAAACCCTCACGGACATCTTCACCCGAAAGCGCTTCGTCGCCTTTCAGAAAACCGTTGCGCTTGGCGTAGTCGTTGATCGTTCGCGTGAGCGCCGACTTGAAGCCTGAAAGGTGCGTGCCGCCATCGATCGTGTTGATGTTGTTAGCGAAGGTGTGGGTCGACTCGCCATAGCTGTCGTTGTACTGCATCGCCACTTCGACGAGGCAAGCAGGCGTTTCTTTCGACACGTAGAACGGGCGCTCGTGAACCACGGCGCGATTGCGGTTGAGATGCCGCACGAATGACACGATACCGCCCTCAAAGTAGAAGGTCGCCTCGCGGTCGGTGCGCTCGTCAGTCAAGGTCAATTTGAGCGCCCGGGTGAGATAAGCAGTTTCCCGGAACCACTGAGTCAGGGCGTCGAATGAATAGTACGAGCCATCGTTGAAAATGTTTCGATCGGCCTGGAACACCGTCGTGGTGCCGTGATCGTCGGGATCGGTCGTGCCGACCTGCCTGACGGGTCCCTTGGGAATGCCGCGCTCGTATTCCTGGCGATAGACCTTGCCATTCCGGCGAACTTCGACTGACATGAATGACGAAAGCGCGTTGACGACCGACGCGCCGACGCCGTGTAGACCGCCTGAGACCTTATAGCCGCCGCCGCCGAATTTCCCTCCGGCGTGAAGCACGGTCATGATCACTTCGAGCGCGGACGTCTTGGTCTTCTCATGCTTGTCGACCGGGATGCCGCGGCCATTGTCGCGGACGATCACCGTCTCGTCGGCCTGAATCAGGCAGGTGATGGTGTCGCAGTGGCCACCGAGCGCCTCGTCAACCGAGTTGTCGACGATTTCACGCACAAGGTGATGAAGCCCACGCTGATCGGTGCTGCCGATATACATGCCTGGACGGCGGCGAACCGCCTCGAGCCCTTCGAGCACCTGAATCGAGCTCGCGTCGTATGCATTGTTTGAAGCTTTGGTTGTTGTGGTGCTCACGAGTGTATTTCTCCCTGGCTTGATAGATCGAATGCAGGTGCGGCTTGTGGAACTTGAATCAGTTCCGGGCGCCATTCCCGCAAGCGATCTACGAAAAAGAGCATGCTTGCCGCAATGAATCCAGTCACGATCAGCGAGTAAAGCGCGATCGAGATAATGACTCCCGGCAGATTGGCGAGAAGTGGGCGGGCGATCGGCGGCAACCCGTAGATCACCAACAATAGCGCCAGCACCATGCCAGCCGATTGCAATTTGTTCGACCGGAAAATGGTGGATCCGAATCGAATTGCATCGATCGGTCCGGCGCCGATCAGCGCGATGGAATCAAGTACGAATGGCGTCACGAAGACCGCTCCAATAATCGCGATGAAGAACAACATCGTGTAGAGCGGGATCAGATCGATGCCGCCGATCCCGGCAATCGCTGCGACAAGCAAGAGCGGGATTGCGATGACGATCAACGATCCAATTACCAGACCAATCAACAGGAGAAATCGACCCCAGGCGGAAGCAATCGCCCGAACCAACTCCATCGGCGCACGCCGCCGTCCGAGAATTGCATCGCCGATCGGTACGCCATAAATCATGGCAACGAGCGCAGAAACGAGGAAGAGACCGAGTCCTAACAATAGGACGACTCCAGAAGAAGACGGGCTCCAAATTGCCCGGTCGACGAGTTGGTAGATGTCTTCACGCGGTACTTGATTCAGCAGTGTGGGTGAGAAAAATCCAATCATCTGTGATATATCGCTCGAGGTCATTTCCTCGAGCGACTTGACGACCTCTGCGGAATTCTCGACTTCCGATTCATTGACGATTCGAATCAAGGATTCGATGAGAGCGGAAGGCTCGATTTTGACGCCAATCCAATAAAAAAGATCGAGCAGAATCGGCACCGCAAGCAGCCAGGGGCGAACGAGAACGAGCGAAAGCCCCTCGGCAATGATGTCTATAATCCTGGGCCTGGCCGGTTTCTCGGATTGGCTCTTCGGTCGTTGCATCCTGCCGCCATTGCGCCGTCCGACGCCAATTGTCAAAGCCCCAAATCAGCGACCTGGTCTTCGTCGAATCCAAAATGGTGCGCCAGTTCGTGCAGCACCGTGATCTGGACTTCCCGGGCGATTTCCGCATCGCCATCACACTCGCGTTCGAGAGGACCGCGAAAAATCGTGATCTTGTCAGGAAGGGCGAAGTTGTATCCAGCTCGCTCCGTTTGCGGGATGCCCTCGTAATAGCCGAAGAGCGTATCTCCCTCATCCAGATCAGCTAATTGCCTGGCCGATGGCTCGTTTTCAACGACAACATCGACGTTCTGCAACATCGCCGCAATATGCGGTGGAAGCCCACGAAGCGCTTCTGAAACGAGCCGATCGAACCGGAGTTTTCGCACCCGCTCGATCGTACGCCGGCTGCTGCTTCGCTTGTCTAATTGTACCATATTTTGATGCTCCAGACGACCCTTTGGCGTAGAAAAGTAGTGCGTACGTACGTATTTTCATTCCCATCAAAGGAAGATCGCGCTAATCGGCTGTAATCGCGCTGGCAAGGATTCCCTGACCGATGGAAACTGCGGCTCCGACCTCGCCGCCGCCATGCTCCAGAACCACTGCAACTGCGTAACGAGGCTCCGGATCGCCGATGAATCCGATAAACCAGGAGTGAGGTTCGCCGCTGCCCGTTTCGGCGGTTCCTGTCTTGCCGCCAACAACATAGCCCGGCACGGCCGCGCCGTTGACGTATCCATTCTGGACCGCGCCGATCATCAAATCCTGCATTGCTGAAGCCGTCTGACCTGATATCGGCGTGCGCCAGACCGAAGGGTCACGCGACGAGAGCACGTCTCCATCCTGGTTCGTGATGGACTGGACCAGGTAAGGGGCCATCATCTGGCCGTCATTGGCGATGCAGGCGGCGATCAGCGCCATCTGTATTGGCGTCGCCAGCAGCTGACCCTGACCGAACGCCGTTTCGGCGAGTGCAACCTGGCTATTGAGAAACGACGAATCGTTCGCCACCTGGCTCTGGCCAATTGGAAGGTCGTACGGGATCTCGCTGCCAAAGCCAAATGCCTCGGCATAGTTCGTCAGCGTTGTTGCGCCAACATCGAGCCCAATCTGCGCGAAGACGAGATTGAGCGAATAGGCGAAGCCCTCGCTGACGGTCCACTGATCGACGGAATCATCGGGCCGGTTGTTTTCGATCAACTCGCGCCCGCCGATATTGATCGAGCCGTTGTCTTCGTAAATCGTTGATGGAGAGATGGTTCCGGTATCGATGCCTGCGGCGGCGGTGACGGTTTTGAACGTCGACCCCGGTGTCAGCGAGCCCTCGGTTGCACGAAGAACGAGTGGCGTGTTGGGATCATCAAGCAACGAATTCCAGTACGTCACAGCGGCGTCGCGTTCCTCTTTGGTCGCCGCCACGAGCTTCGAAGGGTCGTAGTGTGGATTGCTTGCCAGTACGAGCGTTGCGCCTGTTTTGACATCAATGACGACGACTGCTCCGGTGCGGTTGGCGAGGAGATCCTGGGCCGTATTCTGCAAATCCTGATCGAGGGTGAGATTGAGATTATTGCCCTGCGCGTCTTTGTGCAGGAGCGAATTCAACGCCTCGGTGAGCGGATTTCCGCCGGCGACGCCACGTAATTCATCATCGAATCGTGATTCAAGCCCGGTGAGCCCATATTGCAGCGGGGCGTAATAACCGGCGACATAGGCCGTGCTCGGGTCGGGATAGGTGCGATAGCCGACACCATCTCGAACTTCGACCCCGGCGATGAGATTGCCGTTGCGGTCATAGATATTGCCGCGATTGCTCGCGAGATCGTCGTTCACCGTGCGGGGGTTTTGCAGGGAGTCGCCGGTCAATGGATCGCCGCCGGTGCGATTGGCGATCGATGCTTGATCGACGGCCTGGATTCGCACGAGCTGAACCATTAACAGTGCAAAGAGGCTTACGAGAATGAACGATGTTTTGACGGCGGCACGGGGAAACGATCCCCAGGATTTCGGCAATCGCGGCCAGATGGCGATGATTGCCGCCGCCCAGCCCAAACCGAGCAGGGCCAGCCAACGGCCATCGCTGATTCCCTGCTCGGCGACCAGTCCATAGCCGATCAAGGCGATCGCGGCGGCGATTCCAGCAACGAATCTGATGGTGTCTAACACAGAGCGTTTCACGGGCGCGTTCGCCTTTCCGTGCGCGTGCCGGTGGAGGAAACCGCGAGCAGAATGCCGGCGATAACGAAGTTGGTCAGCAACGAGCTGCCCCCGTAGGAGATGAATGGCAGGGTGATGCCGGTCAGCGGGATGAGCCGGGTGACGCCGCCGAGAATGATCAGCGTCTGGATGCCGAGCGCGGTCGAGAGTCCGCCGGCGAGCAGACTGCTAAACCCATCGGGCGCGCGCAGGGCGATCATCATGCCCCGGGCGGAAATCAGCAACAGCAACAGCACGACGGCGGTCGTGCCGAGCAGACCGAGTTCCTCGCCAATGGCCGAAAAGACATAGTCCGTATGGACGGCAGGGATGCGCCAGGGCTGGCCCTGGGCGAATCCTGAACCGAACACGCCTCCGCTCGATATGGCGTAGTCAGACTGGATTTGCTGGTAGCCGATGCCGAGTGGATCGACCCAGGGATCGAGCCAGTTCTGGCCACGAATCGCGATCCGATCGAAGCTCTGGTAGAGGATGAACGTCGCGACCGCGAAGCTGGATAACCCCAGAATCACATAAGACGGTTGATTGGTGGCCAGGTAGATCATGGTCAGAAAGATGCTGAAAAGAAGCAGGGAAGCGCCAAGATCGTTGGCGGCGATCAGGATGACGATGCAGGAACCCCACATAACTCCCAACGGGATCAGCGTTGGAATCGGAGGGAAGGGAATGCCATGAAAGCGCCAGGGTTGCGCCAGCATTTCCCGCCGCTCATCCAGATATGAAGCGAGAAAGATGACGAGCGTGATCTTGACCAGTTCTGAAGGCTGAAACTGCACTGGTCCGACGCTGATCCAGAGCCGTGCGCCATAGGTTTCTTCGCCAACGACAACGGTGATCGCCAGCAGGAGCAGGCTGACGGCCAGCAGCGTGTATCGGTAGCGCTGGAGCAGATGCAGACGGCGGCGCAATCCCAGCGCCGTTACGAGCATGACGCCCATCCCGGCCAGCAAATAGAGCAACTGGCGTTGCGGGATGGTGGCCAGCCCCTGCACGGCAAGCGATGGACCAAGCCGCTGCATTTCCAGGAGACCGATCGCCGAAATCGTGGTGGCGAGCGGCAGAATCAATTGATCGCCGGTAAATCGGGCGATCGAGAAGATGATGCTGACTGCGAGCGCTACACCGCCGAACGCCAGACCGACCCAGATGTCGCTCCATGACCATTCAACCGTCGCTTTCGGCGCGAGAACGATCGCCAATAATCCGACCACTGTCATCACCACAGGAGCGACAAGAAGCCGGAGTTCCGTCCAGCGCAGCCGCGCCGGGCGGGAGCGAATCACGCCAGTCGTCCTTCGTCGAGATGCCGTCCGGCGATCACGCGCAAACGCGCGCGAACCTCAGCGGAGATATTCGCTGGATTCGTGATGATGGCGTGGGCAAGCGCGTTTTCACATTGGCACGAACGTTCGGAGAGTCCGGCGTTCGCAAGCGCGACGACGATCTCAATTGCAGCATCGGTGTTTCGTTGCATTCGCCCCTGAACGAGTTCAACCGTGACCGGCTCCTCTTCGCTATGCCAGACATCGAAATCGGTGACGAGCGCGAGTGATGCGTAGCAAAGCTCGGCTTCCCGGGCGAGCCGCGCTTCGGGCATCGCCGTCATCCCGATCACCGATGCTCCCCACGAACGGTACAGATTCGACTCTGCCCTGGTGGAGAACTGGGGTCCTTCGATGCAGACGTACGCGCCGCCACGAGCGACGGCAGTAGCCGTCTTGGACGACGCACGAGCGATCTGATCGCAGAAGTCACTGCAAAATGGATCGGCAATTCCGACGTGGGCGACGATGCCATCATCGAAAAAAGAGCGATCTCGCAATACGGTGCGGTCGATGATCTGGTCCGGCAGCACGAGTGACAACGGCGGCAGTTCCTGAGTCAGACTTCCAACTGCGTTGATGCTGAGCAGATGAGTCACGCCGAGTTGCTTGAGCGCGTAGATGTTTGCGCGATAGGGAAGAAATGACGGCGGATGAATGTGTCCGCCTCCATGTCTGGGGAGAAACACGATCTCGGTTACGCCCAGGCGTCCCAGCGCAATCGTGGCGCTGGGCGAACCGAACGGAGTTTCGATGTCGACCACGTCGGAGATTTTCAGCCCGGGCAGGTGATAAAAACCGCTTCCGCCGATGATTCCGAGCTTCATACTCCAGTCACCTCAATGCTGCGCGTCATCAATCACATATCGGGGGAATCGTAGTTCGGAACCGGTTGACGTGCTATCAGCGGGTGTCGTCACATTGTTAAAAAGGCCATGAATGCCGGTCGCTGTGGTATTCTTTGCGAGTTGTCATGGATTTCTGACGCATTCGTGCTTCGGGCAGCGGTGCGTTGGTTCAGGAGGTACACGCCGAATGGCGTTGCAAGCAGATCGCAAGAACGAAATTATCGCAGAGTTTCGCGCTCATGAGACGGATACCGGATCGCCAGAGGTGCAGATTGCGCTTCTGACCGAGCGGATCACGCAATTGACCGATCACCTTCGCTCCAATCGGCAGGATCACCATTCGCGCCGTGGCCTATTGCAGATGGTGGGTAAGCGGCGACGCTTGCTTGCGTACCTGAGCAAGAACGACGTATCGCGTTATCGGGCGACCATCAGCCGTTTGGGACTGCGCAAATAGTTCGGGGTACGTGGTTTCGCCGCGGCGCCGTTCCAACGGCTCACGATCGCGTTTGGCGTCCGATGCGGCCTCGACCCAGAACTCGTTCAAGGGCCCAGGGTTCATGACCCTGGGCTTTTGCTTGCTCGTCGTCAAAGGCGATATGCTCGGTATTCCGGCAACAGGAATGGAGGTGGCGAAGGCAGCGAACACTGTTTGAATGGGAGGACAATGAGGAATTGGAGCGTGCTGCGGGCGCGCCGGCGTTGCGCTCCAGTCCCTCATTCCTCCCGCACGTGGTCAGCGACAATCGGTTGCTTGCCATTGACCGGTTCAACACGGAGCCGGTTGGGTCAGCACGACCCAGGGAGACAGCATGAACGACGGACAACACGTCATTACCGTATCGGCGGAGATCGCCGGACGAACACTCTCGCTTGAAACCGGACTACTCGCCGAGCAGGCGCACGGCGCAGTCGTCGTTCGCTATGGCGATTCAATGCTGCTCGCCGCGGCGACAGGTGAGCAGGAAGCCAAAGAACAGTTCGATTTCTTCCCGCTCACTGTTGATTACGAAGAGAAGATGTACGCAGCCGGCAAGATCCCGGGCGGCTTCATTAAGCGTGAAGGACGTCCGACCGAGGCCGCGACGCTCGCATCCCGGTTGACGGACCGGCCAATTCGGCCGCTCTTCCCGAAAGGCTACCGGGCGGAAGTTCAAATCATCAACACGGTGCTGTCTGCCGATCAGGAAAATGATCCTGCGCTGCTGTCGATCATCGGCGCGTCCGCTGCGCTGACGATCTCGCCGATTCCATTCGAGGGACCGATCGCGGGCGTACAGGTTGGCTATATCGATGGCGAGATCGTCGTCAACCCAACCTTTGCCCAGCTTGAGGACTCGGAAATGAACATGATCGTCGCTGGCACTGCCGACGCGATCATGATGGTCGAAGGTGAAGCGAACGAGATTTCCGAAGCGATCATGCTGGAAGGAATCGTTCGAGCCCATGAAGTGATTCGCCAGATCACGGCGCTTCAGGACGAGCTGCGCGAAAAAGCCGGCAAGGACAAGTGGGCGTATCAGGCACCTGAGAAAAATGCCGCGCTTTACGAGGCCGTTCAGAAGGTCATCGGCACTCAGCTCAGCGACGCCGTGAACAACCCCGACAAGGTGGTTCGCCTCGAAGGCACGAACACGCTGAAAGACGAAGTGCTCGCCTCTGTTCAGGCTGCCGAAGGCGATGCATGGAGCAAGAAGGAAGTCGGCGAAGTCTTCGATTCGATGCTGAAAGCCGAAGTTCGCGGTGGCATTCTCCGCGATGGCTCACGGCCTGATGGCCGCAAGCCCGATGAGATTCGCCCGATCTGGTCGCGCGTCGGATATCTGACTCGCACCCACGGCTCGGCGATTTTCACCCGTGGACAGACCCAGGTGCTCACGACCGTGACGCTCGGATCGACCGCCGAAGAGCAGCGGCTTGATTCGATCGGCCCTGAGACTCGCAAGCGATACATCCATCACTACAACTTCCCACCATTCAGCGTCGGAGAAGTCCGCCGCTTGCGTGGGGCGGGACGCCGGGAAATCGGTCACGGCGCATTGGCCGAGCGGGCATTGCTCGCGGTGCTGCCGAGCGCGGAAGACTTCCCGTATACAATGCGCCTTGTTTCCGAGGTCGTCTCGTCTAACGGATCGACCTCGATGGCGAGCGTTTGCGGCAGCACCCTTGCGCTGATGGATGCCGGCGTTCCAATCTCGAAGCCGGTCGCTGGTATGGCGATGGGGTTGGTCACCGATGGTGATTCGGCCGATCGCTACACGATTCTGAGCGATATCCAGGGGATGGAAGACGCGCTCGGCGATATGGACTTCAAGGTTGCGGGCACCACAGATGGTGTGACGGCAATTCAGATGGACATCAAGGTCAAGGGCATCACGCCTGAGATCATGCGCCAGGCGCTCGATCAGGCCCACACCGGCCGGATCTTCATTCTCGGCAAGATGGCGGAGACGATTGATGCGCCGCGCGAGGCGATGAGCAAGTTCGCTCCTCGCGTTTCGAAGGTGAAGGTCAATCCTGAGAAGATCGGTCTGCTGATCGGTCCTGGCGGCAAGAACATCCGCAGCCTGCAGGAAGAGACCAACACCAAGATCGACATCCAGGATGATGGCACGGTGCTGATCTCCTCGTCCGATTCGGCCGGCGTCGATGCCGCCGTGCAGCGCATCATGGGCATGACCCAGGAGGCCAAGGTCGAGCGCGGCGAGATCTACACCGGCAAGGTTGTCAGCATCCAGCCATACGGCGCGTTTGTTGAGCTGATCCCGGGCCGTGACGGTCTCGTGCATATCTCGGAGCTGAGCGAGGATCCTTCGATCCGGGTTGCCCGGGTTGAGGATGTCGTCAACCTCGGCGATGAAATCAAGGTGATGGTGACCGACGTCGCGCCGAACGGAAAGGTCAGCCTTTCTCGCCGTGCCGCCATTACCGGCGAAGTTCCCGAGCAGCGCCCACCGGCGCCTCGCCGCGACGGCAACCGTCCTCCTCGCTAGCGATCACTGACCTGTAGCTTGGTGAAATGAGAATACCCCGGTCGAATCTGTTCGACCGGGGTGTTTTTGTGGAAATGCCAATGGACTGCGCATTGAGTTTCCGCTGATGCACCGGATTGAAGTCCAGTGCTGACAAGACGAAGTCTCTTCGAGACTGAACCAGAGAACGTTCCGGTATATCGGGGAATTTCCCCATCCGGCTCAGTCCAAGCAGGACTTCGTTTTGCTTAGCCCGGGGAATCTAGCCTGACGACATTTCCACATTCTGCGCTAATTGCCGCCGGATGAAGCCTTTTCGGTTTGGCTGACGGCAGCTTCGGTGGCCCAGCGATTGACGGTGCCCTCGCCAATCGTTGAGGACCAGACGAAGAAGGCGATGCAGATGATCAGCACCAGTGCGATCACCGCGAGCGGAATCCAGAGCCAGAGCCGGCGGCCTTTGCGCTCGGGTAGCGGACCAGCATCGGACATTTTCCAATCGTCGCCAGGTTCGGATCGCTCAACGGGTTCTGAGAGCGAAACCGGCGGTGGCATCCAGGCAGGTGGAGCGCCGGATGTGTCCTTCTCTGTTCGATTGACGAGCGGAGGAAACGGCTCCGTCACTTGAGGCGCGGGAGTGGGCGGTGGCTTCGGAGGTGGAGCCGCCGGCGTGCTCTGACGCGGCTGAGTTGGCTGGGAGCTCAGGGTCACGGGAGCCGGCATCCAGGAAGGAGGCAGTCCGGACGTATCTCTTTTGGGTTTTGCCGGCTCGGTTGACGCCGGTTCCACCGGTGGAATATCTGCAGCAGGGACCGCATCCGGTGATGAGGTCGTGATTGCTGACTCGGAGGATGCTGGCACTCCCGCATCCGGCTCAGTTGGTTGAGGCGGAGCAGGCTTTATCGGGATCTGTGATGCTGATTCAGGCGGTTGCAGGCGAGTGCCGCATTCCTGGCAAAACTTCGCGGTGTCCGAGTTTTCGGCTCCGCATGATGGACAAAAAATCACTGGTCCTCCCGTGTCCCACGTCGTGTTCAATCAGTCATTTCCCGCGATGGGCATTGCTGCATTCGGCGAAATACGCCTGATCTGCCGCTCCACAAGCGGAAGCGCGATCGCGCCGATCAGCACGGCAAACCACAAGGTCGCAAATCGGATGATCAACGTTGCGGCGGCAGCGACTGCGCGTGTCATCGATGGATCGTCGACCAGCAGCATGAGCATACCGGCCACGCTGGCATCGGTGACTCCCAATCCACCGGGAACCATACTTGCGCCGCCTGCGAGCGATGATACGGCAAGGATAAACGTTGCAGTGAGTAAAAGGTCCCAACTTGCATCGATGCCCAGTCCAATCAGGACAAAATAAAAGGCCACGCATTCACCAGCCCAGGAAATGATGCCAATTCCAACGGCTTTGGTAAGGATGCGGGGCCGATAAAGGACATTGGATGCATCGACGAAGGCGCGGGCGTGGGTGATCGGCGACTCCAGCCGGCCAAATCGCGTCAACCAATCGAGCATCCCGTGAAGCCAGGCAGGTTTCTGGATCGCGATGATGCCAGCCAGCATGATAAACGCGAAGATTCCGACGAGCGGTCGACCATAATTGAATTCGAGGAGTCCCACGAGCGCCAGCAGCAGCATGGCGATGGCGTCGGTGATTCGCTCAGCCGCGATCGCCGCGCTGGTGCGATTGACGGGCGTGCCGTTGATCCGGCGGATATAGACCGCTTTGACCAGCTCGCCGACTTTCCCTGGTGTGATTGACATCGAGTAGCCGCTGAGATAGACGCCGAGATTCAAGGGGCCGGGTATCTCAGGAATGTCGAGTGCGCGTAGAAAGCGATTCCATTTGATGAATCGCCAGCCATAGTTCCAGAGCGTCAGCGCAAGAATGATCGGAAGGAGTCGCCAGTCGAAGTCGCGCAGGGCGGCGCGCACTTCGCGAACATCGCCAAAAAGCGAAAGCCCGGTCAGCAAGGCGACGAGGCCGATCAATGCGAAAATCAGGGCGCGCCAGCGCCCTGATTTTCCGGATCCCGAATTCTTTTCAGCAAGCTGACTCGATTGGGTCACGACAACCAATTACTCATTTGCCGAGTCGAGGATCAATCGCATCTCGCAAGCCGGACCCAACAAGGTAGATGCTCAGCACCGCGAGATAGATCATGAAACCGGGAATGAAGACGAGGGTCCAATTCGAGCGGAAGAACTGTTTGGAATCCTGAAGCATATTGCCCCAGGAGGGAGTCGGCACGCGAACTCCGAGACCGAGATAGCTCAAGGTGGCTTCGAGCAGGATCAATCCTGGAATGACCAGAGATGCAAAGACGACGATGGTCGGTAAGACATTCGGCATGAGATGTCGGAAGATGATCCGGAAGTTCGATCCTCCGGACAGGCGGGCGGCCTCAATGAATTCTTGATTCTTGAGGCGGAGCACTTCCGCGCGCACCAGGCGTGAAATACCTGACCAGCTTATCAACGCGACAAAGCCCGAAAGCATGAAGATATTGGGATGATACAGAGCTGAAATAAGAATCAGCATGGTCAAGGTCGGGAGCGAGAGGAGGACGTCGACCGTGCGCATGATAATTGTGTCGTACATCCCGGCGAAGTAGCCGGAAATTGCACCGAGCGTGCCACCGATGAGCAAGATCGTCATTGTGCTAAGGGCAGCAAACATGAGTGAGGCGCGTCCACCGTAAGCTAGCCGGGTAAAGACATCACGTCCATTGCCGTCCGAGCCGAGAATGTAGCCGTTGGTGAAAGGCGGGGTGAGCTTATCCGCCAGGTGATTTTCACTCGGAGTAAATCCGGTGATGTATTTCGAGACGAGACCCGCTCCGAGCACAAACGCCAGAATGAGCAGGGTCATGAAAAGCGCGGCTACCGACACCTTATTCTCGAAGAATCGATGGGCAACCGATGACCAGAACCCTCGCGGTTTGGTCTTTGAAACCCGCTCGAGCGCCATCTGCTGGCGATTCGACGCACCCATCGCCGTCGAAGTGGTTTCGAGTGAAGTGGTCAGTTGATCTGACATCGAAGTCTCCATGGTTCGCAAATGGACTGCCTGAGCAACAGTGCGATTTAGTTCTCAGTCATAGCGAATGCGCGGGTCCACCACGGCATACAGGAGATCGGCAATGAGATTTCCGAGCATGATCAAGGCCGCGAAGAAAAGCGTTGTCCCCATAATCACGGTGTAGTCGTTCTTGACGACGGCATCATAGGTCAAGCGACCCATGCCATTGTACGCAAAGATGTTTTCGACAATGAGCGCGCCGCCGAAAAGCTCAGGGAAGCTAAGTCCGATCAACGTGACCAGTGGCAATGCAGCATTGCGGAATCCATGGCGCAGCATGACCGTTCGCGTTTCGAGCCCCTTCGCCTGAGCGGTGCGCATGTAATCCTGCCGGATGACTTCCAGCATCGACGATCGCACGTAAACGACCCAACCGGCGATCTGCGGAATCGAAAGCGCGAGAACGGGCAGGATCAGGTGCCTGATTCGATCAGGAAGTCCACCTGGATTGCGAAGGTCGGTAACCCCGCCGACGGGCAATGAGGGAAGTCCCCAGGAGCTGAATTTAACCGAAAACAGGATGATCAGAAGTAAGGAAAGCCAAACGGTCGGGACCGCAAAGCCAGCGACAGCGCCGAGGTTTGCGAACCGGTCAAAGAGAGAATTTCGCTTAATTGCTGCAAGAATGCCAATAGGTATGGCGACAGCAAGTGAGAAAATGAGTGAGGTAATCGAAAGTACGAGCGTATTCGGAAGCACCGCAAGAATTCGCTTTGTCACCGGTTGATGATTCACGAGCGAGTCGCCGAGATCTCCCTGAGCGACATTTTTGATCCAGATGAAATAGCGTGTATAGATAGGCTCATTGAGTCCGAGGTTTTCTTTGAGCCGCTCGCGGTCTGCGGGTTTCACCTTGGGATCAAACTGCAGGCTTGAAACCGGGCTTCCGGCAGCATTGATGACCACAAATGTAATGATCGTGACGCCGAGAAGAAGCGGGATCATCTGCAGGATTCGGCGCAACGTAAATGCGGCCATAGGACTGTTCCTTTGAGTCTTTAGCGGGTCGCAATCGGGACGATCAAGCCCGGATGTGCTGACAGGGGCGGCGAGCTGCCGCCCCTGTCGATTTTACGATGGACTGTCTACTGGGCGACCCAGACGTACGGGATGCTCCAGAGCAGACCGCCAAGCGCATTCGGGTAGTAGTTGTGAATACGCGTATTGTATGCCGTTCGGTCCTTGCGGAATGAGATCACGAGCACGGGCAGATCTTCATTCACGAGGTTGGCTGCTTCGATCAGTGCCTCGCGTCGCGCGTCGGGATCGATCGTCTCGTTCGCGCTCTTGTTGAGCTTGTCAACTTCAGGATTCGAGTACTTCATGAAGTTGAATCCGGTCTTGTACTGGTCTGATGCTGAACATGGGCGACTGATCGCCGGTCGCATCCCAGTTGAAGCCAAGGAAGGCGAGCTGGTAGTTGAAGTTCTCGGTGATTGCCGGGACAAGAACTGCGCTGAAATCGACCGGCTGAAGGCGTTGCCTTGATGCCGACGGCGGCCCAGACTTCCTGAATATAGGCCACGATCTGGTCGCTTGTGGCCGAGCCGCTGCCGTACATGATCTCGAACTCGAACTTCTGGCCGTCGAGTTCGAGAACACCGTCGCCATCTGAGTCAGCCCAACCGGCGTCGGCGAGGAGCTGCTTGGCTTTTTCCGGATCGTAGTTGTAGTGGGTCTTGATCTGATCGGGAGCGTAGGCGATCGAGAGGACTGGCTGGCTGCCCTGAGCGACTTCAGCGAATCCGAGCTGGATGTTGTCGACGATCGACTGGCGATCGATGGCATATGCCATCGCCTGGCGCGTCTTCACATCCTGGAAGAGCGTCGTCTTTTCGGGATCGAGATTCGTTCCGTAGAAGCGTGAAGGAATAGGTGTCGTACAGCGCGACATCGAGTGTTGTCCTCGGCATCGAAGGCTCTCGACATCGGCCGGTGGAACATTCTCGTAGAAGTCGATCTGTCCGGCGCGGAGCGCTTCGATGGCCGACGTCTCATCTGGCCAGGGCTGGAAGATGAACTCCTCGAAGACGGCCTTCTGATCGTAATAGTTCTCGTTCGGGGCGAAGCGAGCCACGGCGTCGGCGGCGTTCAGCTCGACGAACTTGAGCGGACCGGTGCCGATGACGCGAGAAGGATCCTCGCCGGTGCTGCCGGGATCGGTTTCCCAATCGGCAGAACGGAACGCTTTCCCAGAGATGCTTCGGCATGACCGGCGCATAGGCATAGCCAAGGAAAACGACCTGGGCGAGCACTGCTGTGGCGACGATCTCAACCGTCAGGTCATCGATCTTCTTGTATGACTCGACGGTGTTCACGAACGTGGCCATGTATACGACGAACCAGTGTCTTCGCTTGGCCTGAGCATCCATCGAGAAGATGACGTCATCTGCGGTGAAAGGCGTCGCCATCATGCCAGGTCACGCCTTCACGAAGGAAGAACGTATAGGTCTTGCCATCTTCGGCCAATCGTCCAGTGATCGGCAAGACCCGGGAATGTACTGACCGTCGACTGGGCTTGAACCGACAAGCGACTCGAAGACCAAGCCATGACCGGAAGCGTCGGGTTGTTGTCGCGCGAGAATGATGTTGGTCGTGGTGAGGCTCGATGAGGCGAGTCTCGCCCATAATCACCTTGCCGCCGGTCGATGCGGCTTCTTCCATCGGGAAGGCGGCAAGCGTTTGAGCGGTGGCTTCTGCAGCAGTGATCGAGTTGAAGGAGAGATCTCCGGTCGGCGATGCAGCTGGTGACGCATCCTGCGCGCTGGCGGGAACGCCACGCATGAAGGTCGCGACTGAGGCCGCGGAGAGCCCGAGTGCGCCGGCGCGGATCATGAGCCCACGTCGGTCGATCTTGCCTTCGAGGAACTCGTGATACGCCTCGTTCAGTTTGACTACGGGGTTGTTCGACACAGTTTTTCTCCTCGCGGTGTTTCCAGGTGCTCCAACACCCGGCCGCATGACGAAATGTAGTGCCCGCGCATCGCATGAAAGCGATCCAGGTCAAACCTGGATTCCTGAGTGCGTTCTACGTCAGGACTTACTGGCCAACCATAATGGATTGACAAGTCCAGCGTCACGCAATTTGCATGCCAATTCTCTGAAAATGAATGAAAAGCTACGATTTCCCCTATGCCAACGGTGCCAAAGTCGTCATTTTCTCAAGTAGCGAATCGATATCTACTGATGAACCGTCGTTTCGATATGCCTATACAGACGCTGCATTCACGGCGGCTATACTTATTGGAGATGTAGGTGAAATTGTCTGGATTAGCAGAATTGCAGGAGTACTGGGGTCATGGCGGAAACAGCGATCAACACGGAAACGTCGGCGAAGGTCTCCGCGCTTCGCGATCTCCTGCGCGAACTCGATTCAGTATTGATTTCATTCAGCGGAGGCGTGGACAGCACCCTGCTGCTGAAAATCGCCCGGGATACGCTCGGCGACCGCGCTGTGGCGGCGACTGGACTCTCGGCGTCGTATGCATCTGAAGAGATGGATGAGGCGAAGGCGATCGCCGCCGAAATCGGCGCCGAGCATCTGATGGTTTCCACGATGGAGCTCGACGATCCTCGTTACGCCGACAACAGTCACCAGCGCTGCTTCTTCTGTAAGACCGAGCTTTACTCCAAACTGATCGAAGTCGCGAAAGGTCGAAACATCGCCTGGGTGGTCGACGGCGCGAATGCGGATGATGTCGGCGACTTTCGTCCAGGCATGCGGGCGGCGAAGCAATTGGAAGTTCGCTCGCCGCTCTTGGAAGTAGGTTTGACCAAACGGGAAATTCGCGAGCTTTCAGCAGAATATGGATTGCGGACCTGGGACAAACCGGCAGGAGCCTGTCTCTCATCACGATTCGCCTATGGTGATCCAATCACCGTTGAAAAATTGAGGCAGGTTGGAACGGCTGAGCGAGGCGTGCGGGCGCTAGGATTCACCGGTTTCAGGATTCGTCATCACAATGAGGTGGCGCGTCTTGAGCTACCCGCCAATCAGATTCCGAAAGCCATTGAACTGTCGGCAGAAATAGTCGAAGCGGTTAAACGCGCCGGGTACGATTATGTCACTCTTGATCTTGAGGGATATCGGGCCGGGCGAATGAATGAGGTGTTGAATGCGCGTCTCCAGCCGAGCGGACTACGGGGTTCGGGCGCTCTTTGATCTTGCGCTCCATTTTGGCCAGGGGCCGATTCAGTCGCGAGATATCGCGGCCCGGCAAGGTGTGCCCGAAGCGTATCTGCATCAGGTGCTCGGAGCGCTGAGCCGGGCGGGTCTCGTCAAGAGCACACGCGGTCCGCTGGGAGGACACGAGCTGGTGCTCCAACCCGGCAGCGTGACGCTCTGGGACATCCTGAACCTGCTCGACGGCCCAGACCGGCGTCATCACCCGCATCAGGTGGAAAGCGACCACGATCCCGTTCACGAAACCTGGCACGAGCTGCAGCAAAAGACGATGGCGTTCCTCGAAGGAATCACGCTGCAGTCGTTCGTCGAGCGCGAGCACGAACGCCATCCTCCGGTGAACTACGCGATTTAGACCTCTCTTTCATTGAGGAGGTGTGCCATGACTGACACACTATATGTACCCGTCGATGAGAAAATTCAATCGCGGATTCGCGAACAAGCTGAGAAGCATCACACAACACCTGAAGAGGAAACCATAACTATCCTCAGGGACCGGTTTTTTTGATGACCAGGATTCATTGGGATTTGGGTCGAAAGTGATCGCTCTATTTTCAGGTTCAGGGGTTGGCTTTGAGACGCCCATTGAAGAGGTTCGTGGTGGCACGCCGCAAGTTCCGGATTTTGACAAGGAGTGATCATTCTCGACACGAATGTCGTATCGGCAGTGAATGGCTTAAGCGCGAACTCACCCATGTATTTATGAGATTTCGTTTCGAAATTGTCCTCAATCGCATTCTCTCGTTTGACGAGTTTGCGGCGATCAAGGCCGCAAGTTTGACGATGAACCAAAAAGAAAAAGGCAAGTCGATTGATTTTCGGGACACACAGATCGCTGCGATTGCGCTCGTTCATGACGTTCCAGTGGCGACCCGGAATGTGAAGCATTTCATCTCAAGTGGAGTTGAAATAATCAATCCATGGGAACGAGGATAAAAATTGGTCGATTTCAACAAGAAATGGGGCATCCACTGGATGCCCCATTTCTTATAATGTCACGTTTGTATGAGAGCTAAATCTCGACCTCGTCGATCTGGGCGCGTTGGAGTTTGCCGCTGTAGTCGACGTAGATGCTCTGCCATTCGGTGAAGAAGTCGAGGGCGGCGGTGCCGGCTTCGCGATGGCCGTTGCCCGTGCCCTTGGTGCCGCCGAAGGGGAGATGGATTTCGGCGCCGGTCGTGCCTGCGTTCACGTAGAGGATGCCGGTGAAGATGTCCTGCATCGCCCGGAACGCGCTATTCACATCGGCGGTGAAGATCGAAGCTGAAAGTCCGTATTGCACGCCGTTGACGACATCGATCGCTTCTTCGAGCGAATCGACTGGAATCAGCGATACGACGGGGCCGAAGATCTCTTCCTGCGCCGATTCGCATGGTCGGCGCCACATCATCAAACACGGTTGGTTGGTGGTAGAAGCCCTTCGCCAACGCGCCTTCGGTGGCGATGCCGCCGCCGACGAGGAGTTTGGCGCCTTCGCCCTGGCCGATCTTTACGTACTCATTGATCGTCTTGAGCTGACGCTCGCTGACCACCGGGCCGACATCGATCGATTCGTCCAATCCATCGCCGAGGGTGAGCTTCCCGGCGCGCTCGGCGAGGCGTCCCGCCAGTTCCTTCTGCACGGCGCGGTGGACGACGACACGGCTGCAGGCGGTGCAGCGCTGGCCGGAGGTGCCGAAGGCGCTCCAGAGGATGCCTTCAACGGCGAGATCGAGATTGGCGTCGTCCATGACGATGACCGCGTTTTTGCCGCCCATTTCGAGCGAAACGCGTTTGTTCGTGCGCGCGGCCGCGGGTGGCGACATCGATGCCGGACTCGGTCGAACCAGTGAAGCTGATGAGCGGCAACGTCAGGGTGATCGACGATTGGATCTCCGACACTCTTTGCCATCGCCGAGCACGAGATTGACGACTCCTGCCGGAATACCCGCCTCAGCGAGGATTTCGACGAAGCGAAGTCCCATCCGGCTGGTGAATGACGCCGGTTTGAAGACGACCGTGTTGCCCGTCACGATGGCGGGGAAGATCTTCCAGGATGGAATCGCCATCGGGAAGTTCCAGGGCGTGATGATGCCGCAGACACCGTGCGGTTTGCGGATCGACATCTGGAACTTGTCGCGCATTTCCGATGGGGTGGTCTGGCCCCACATGCGGCGGCCCTCGCCGGCCATGTAGTAGGCCATGTCGATCGCTTCCTGCACGTCGCCGCGGGCTTCGGTCAGGACTTTGCCCATCTCCTCGGTCATTTCGCGCGCAAGCGCTTCTTTGCGGTCTTCAAGAATGCGGGCGACTTTGAAGAGCAGCTCGCCACGTTTGGGGGCAGGGTAGAGTCGCCAGGTTTCGAAGGCTTTCTTCGCCGCCGCGACGGCGCGATTGACATCGTCGGGGCCGCTCTTCGTGAACACGCCGACCAGTTCACCGGTCGCCGGGTTTTTTCGCTCGAATGTGCCGCCGGACGATGAATCGCTCCACTCGCCGCCGATGTAGTTCTTGAAGTGATCTGCCACCCTGCGCGCTCCTTGCATCTGACGGGCAAAGAAAAAGGGCGGGTATACACCCGCCCATCGGCTCCCCGACTAGGATTCGAACCTAGAACCTACCGGTTAACAGCCGGACGCTCTACCGTTGAGCTATCGGGGAACAGTTCAGGCAACCCTGACGCCGACACCGATGTTAGCACATCGACCTCATTCTCGAAAAGTGCCGGCTCGCATCTTTGCGATCTATGATCGCTTGCCGGGCATTGACCATCGTCGTTTCGATGACGATGCCTCGACGGGTGCGGGTTCGGGAAGCGGTTTGTTGTCCAGAAGCGCTGCCATGTTGACGGTTGTGAGCTGGGCGACTCGCTCGGCGCCGACAAGTTCTTTCGCCCGTTCAATGCCGCGTGGGATTGACTCCGCGCGTTGGCCAACTCCGTGCGCATCCGAAGCAAGAATGGAGATGGCGCCGCTCGTCATCAGCGTTTCCGAGACTTTCGTCACGGCCCGACCGAAGAGACCGGTGAGTGATCCTATTGTCGCCTGCAACAACACGCCGCGTTCGGCGAGGGCAATCGCGACGCGTGGATCGGCGACGACCGATGGATACCGCTCGGGATGCGCGAGGATTGGAGTGAAGCCGGCGATCTGGATTTCATACAGGATTTGATCGGTAAAGGCCGGCCACCCGGCCATCGTCACTTCGACGAGAACCGTTTTCGATCCTCCAAGGGTCAAAGGAACGCCGTTGCGAAGATGTTCAGCCGTGTGCGGAGTCAGCAAAACCTCATAGCCAGGCAGCAATTCAACGCCGTATTCGCGGGCAATTGACGCAATGTCATCAAACGCGTTCTTCACCAGCTGTGCGTAGGCTGGCTTGGGAATATCGGTGACGTGAGGTGTCGCGACGAGGGTCGAAAAGCCTGAGGATGCCATCCGCTGGATGAGTTGACGGGAGATGTCGCGGGATCGGGCGCCGTCATCAACGGCGGGCAATACGTGAATATGCGGGTCAATCACCGCGTCTGGCCTCCGGAATTTTTGTGCGAGAGAACGTGCAACGAATTGTGGGCTACATTTGCATTAAAGTCGACGCCTTCTTCTTTAAAAAGGGGTTGACATTCCTACCTCTAAAAGCATAAAATACCGTTTCGCGCGGTTTCGGCCCGCGGGGTGGCCCGAATGCCGCGACCTCAAGTCGAACGGACGGCGCGTGCGAAATTATTGTCTCTGAAGAAAAGCCAGGTTGACGGGAGGGGATCATTCTGCCTCCCGGTTCGGCGTTTCCCGTGGTTTACGCGGAAACGATTCTTTGCCGAGCCGCACGGCTCGTCAATTTTAATGTGTGGCCTTTTGACCATCGCACCTGGCGCGAGGTCTACGGTAACGCACGCTGGCTCATGACGCAAATAAGCGTCGCGCGCAAGCGGAGGAGCAGTTAATGGTCTCGAGCGATGTGAAGCAGGGTGGGGAGAGCCAGGGGTTGGCGCCGGCATTTGGGCGACGGCAGGTACGCTCCAATACCGGTATCGACCGCCGGAGCTTTGCACATATCCCAACCGTGCTAGAGATGCCCGAGCTCATCGAGGTTCAGCTAACCTCATTCAAGTGGTTCGTCGAACACGGACTGCGGGAGCTGCTGGAAGAAATCTCCCCGATCACGGATCACCACAAGAAAATGGAATTGTGGATTTCGGAACCGCGTTTCGATGCACCCTACACCCGTATGCCGAAAGGCGATATGCGGGACCGGGCCGAGCAAGACTCGCGGGTTGCCGAACAGTATTGCCGCGAGCGTGACATCACCTATGCAGCGCCGCTGCGGGTGAAAGCGCGCCTGGTGATGAAGGAAACCGGCGAAATTAAGGAAACGGGCGACGAGGGTATTTTCCTCGGCGATTTCCCGTGGATGACCCAGGACGGCACGTTTGTGATCAATGGCGCCGAGCGCGTCGTTGTGTCGCAGCTTGTGCGGTCGCCTGGTGTCTATTTTGAACAGGCGCGCGACCCTGTCACCAATAAGATGGTGTCGTCCGCGAAGCTGATTCCGAACCGAGGCGCCTGGTTGGAGTTCGAGACCTCCAATCGTGACGTTCTTTCTGTCAAAGTTGACCGCAAGCGCAAGATGCCTGTCACGATCCTGCTTCGTGCCGTTGGCATCGACACTAATGAAAAGCTTCGTGAGTTCTTTGCCGATGTCGATACTGACCCCGATCGCCATTACCTGCAATCGACGATCGATAAGGATCCCGTTTCCCGCATTGCGATGGACCCGGCGAACGAAAAAACCCGCGACGGCATCAGCCTGATTCAGCGTGAAGCGCTGATGGAACTCTATCGACGGCTGCGTCCTGGCGATCCGCCGAATCCGGACAACGCCGCGACGCTGCTCGACAACTTCTTCTTTAACGAGCGTCGCTACGATCTTGCCCGCGTTGGGCGCTACAAGCTGAACAATCGCCTGCATTCCGAAATGGTCGGTACCGCCGACGAGATCACCAGTCGCGTGTTGACCCAGGAAGACCTGCTAGAGATCATCCGCGAAATGATTCGGATCGCGAATCAGCGATCGCATAGCGACGATATCGATCATCTCGGCAATCGCCGCATCCGCGCCGTCGGTGAGCTGATCCAGATGCATGTCCGCACCGGGTTCCAGCGCCTCGAGCGCGGTATCCGCGAGCGGATGACGATCATGGATCAGGAAACGATCACACCGCAGGCATTGATCAGCACCACGCGTCCGGTGATGGCGGCCGTCCGCGAATTCTTCGGCGGCAGCCAGTTGTCGCAGTTCATGGATCAGACCAACCCGCTCGCGGAGCTGACGCACAAGCGTCGTCTCTCGGCGCTTGGCCCTGGTGGCTTGAGCCGCGATCGCGCCGGCATGGATGTTCGTGACGTTCACCCATCGCACTATGGCCGCATCTGCCCGATCGAAACGCCGGAAGGCCCGAACATCGGTTTGATCGGCTCACTCGCCGCGTATGGCCGGATCAATGCCTACGGGTTCATTGAAACGCCGTATCGCCGCGTGGTCTCGCGCATCATCTTCGGCGTGACTGATCTCAGCCCGCTCGGGCAGATCGTCCGCAAGCCAGTTGCTGATCCGGAGTCGGGCGAAATCCTGGCTGACGTCGGCGTGGAAATCACCGAGGCGCACGTCAAGGCGTTCACCGACGCGAAAATTCCGGCGATCGACATCATCTCGGTGTCGACGGACAAGATTGACTATCTCTCGGCCGATCGCGAGGCGAATCTCCACATCGCCCAGGCGAACACGCCGGTTGATGATTACGGACGCATCACCGCCACCAGCGTGGTGGTTCGCTCTGGAGACGGTCACCGGTTCCCATCAGTGCCTCCTGAGCAGGTCCACTACATGGACGTGTCGCCGAAGCAGGTTGTTTCGGTGGCGACGGCGCTGATTCCGTTCCTTGAGCACGACGATGCAAACCGCGCCTTGATGGGCGCGAACATGCAGCGGCAGGCGGTGCCGCTGTTGCAGCCCCGATCGCCGATCATCGGCACCGGTGTTGAGCACAAGACCGCGAAGGACTCCGGCCAGGTTCGTGGAGCCCTCGAAGATGGACTCGTCACCTACGCGAGCGCGAAGCAAATTCGCGTGCTCGAAGATGACGGGAACGAGCGGATTTACGACCTGCGGAAGTTCATCCGCTCGAACCAGGACACCTGCATCAACCAGCGGCCAATCGTGGTCAAGGGTGACCGGGTCGAGAAGGGCGATATCCTCGCCGACTCCTCCTCCACGGAGAAGGGTGAGCTGGCCCTCGGACAGAACGTGCTGGTCGCGTTCATGCCCTGGGAAGGCGGCAACTTCGAGGACGCGATTCTGATTTCGGAACGGCTCGTGCGGGACGACGTGTTCACGTCGCTTCATATTGAGAAGTACGAGACCGAAGCCCGCGACACGAAGCTCGGACCTGAAGAGATCACTCGCGATATCCCGAATGTCGGTGACGACAGTCTGAAGGATCTCGACGAGGACGGCATCATCCGCATCGGCGCCGAGGTTCGCCCGAACGACATCTTGGTCGGTAAGGTGACTCCGCGCGGTGAGACGGAACTGAGTGCGGAAGAGCGATTGCTCCGTGCGATCTTCGGTGAGAAGGCGCGCGAGGTGAAGGACTCCTCGCTCCGCGTGCCGCACGGTGTGCATGGCAAGGTGATCGACGTCAAGGTCTTCCGCCGCGACGAGAGCCCTGACCATGAGTTGCCGCCGGGCGTGCATGAAATGGTCCGCGTCAGCATCGCGCAGAAGCGCAAGATCTCCGCGGGCGACAAAATGGCCGGCCGCCACGGCAACAAGGGTGTTATCTCGCGGATTCTTCCGGTGGAAGATATGCCCTATCTGCCTGATGGGCAGTCGGTCGACATCATCCTGAATCCGATCGGCGTGCCGTCGCGGATGAACCTCGGCCAGGTGCTGGAAACGCACCTCGGTTGGGCGGCGCAGCGACTTGGATTCAAGGTTGCGACACCGGTATTCGACGGCGCCAAGGAATCGGAAATCAACGCGATTCTCGGCGAAGCCGGATTGCCGGAAGATGGACGGGTCGATCTTTATGACGGCCGAACGGGTGAGAAATTCGATCGCCCGGTGACGGTCGGCATCATCTATATGCTGAAGCTGGCACACCTCGTGGAAGACAAGATCCACGCCCGGTCGACCGGTCCGTACTCGCTCGTCACCCAGCAGCCGCTCGGTGGTAAAGCGCAGTTCGGCGGGCAGCGCTTCGGCGAAATGGAAGTCTGGGCGCTCGAAGCGTATGGCGCTGCCTACACGCTTCAGGAAATGCTGACCGTGAAATCCGACGATACGGTTGGCCGCGTCAAGACCTATGAAGCGATCGTGAAGGGCACGGAGATCAACGAGGCCGGCGTGCCGGAATCGTTCAAGGTGCTCGTCAAAGAGCTTCGCAGTCTCGGACTGTCGATCGACGTGATCGACGACGACGAGCGAGTCGTGGAATTCGGTGAGGACACCTCCCGCGATCTGCTGTCGTCGACGATCGGTCGCATCAATCTCAGCGGCTTCGAACGAGGGGCAGAAGAGTAGCCGAGTCATTCGTCGCTGAGCGGAGGGGACGGCAGTCCCTTCCGCTTGACGCGCGTCAGTCCCGCGCGGATCAACACACAAATGCTGCTGGAGGAACTATGTCGACAACGTTCGGCGATATCTCATCGAAGGAAGCCACTGGCTTTCGCGGAAACAGTGGGGAGAGCGATTCGCTCCGAAACACCGTCGCCCGACTCGATCGCAACGATCGCGCTCGAGTGATGGATGTCAACAATTTCAACGCCATTCGGATTAGCCTCGCCTCGCCAGAAGCGATTCGCGCCTGGTCGTACGGCGAAGTGGTTAAGCCCGAAACGATTAACTATCGAACTTTGAAGCCGGAGCATGGCGGTCTATTCTGCGAGCGGATTTTCGGTCCGACGCGAGACTGGGAATGCTTCTGCGGCAAATACAAGCGGATCCGCCACGCCGGTACAATCTGCGATAAGTGCGGCGTCGAAGTCACCCGCGCCAAAGTTCGCCGTGAGCGGATGGGGCACATCGAGCTTGCTGCTCCGGTCGCGCACATCTGGTATGTGAAGGGAACGCCGAGCCGCCTTGGTTTGCTGCTCGATATCTCGCCACGCAACCTCGAGCGCGTGCTCTACTTCGCCTCCTATCTCGTGACGATGGTTGACGACGAGCGGAAAGCCGAAGCGATCAATGAGATCGAAGAGGCGCACAATGAAGCCGTTGGCGAATTCCGCGCGGAGTCTGACGCCCGCATCGCCGAGCTTGAAGGCTCGATTGGCGAGCGCATTGCGACACTGAATGAAGGCGAGGAATCGCTTTCAGGCTCGATCAAGGACCGCCAGGCGGCTGATCTGGCTGAGCTTCGCAAGACGTATCGGGAAACGCGCGAGCAGATTTCGCAGTGGCTTGGATCATCTCCGGCTGAAACGATTGAGTTCCAGGGTAAGACGATTGTCGAGGCTGGTGAAGCCGCGAATGACGATCGCCTGGCCGAGCTTGACGCGCACTTCCAGGAACTCGAAGACAAGCTGGTCGCTGCGGCGGGCTACGAGTCCTCGGGATCCGAGGCGCTCGCCGGCGCTGAGCGCGATCAGTTGACGCACGAGCTTTCTGAAGCGCGTCGCAAGATCGAAGACGAGCTCGGTGAGCAGGTTCGTGAAGCGGAGAAGGAGCGCGATCTCGCGCTCAAGTCCCTGAGCGACCTCAAAGAGCTGCAAATCCTGACCGAGACGCAGTACCGCGAACTTCACGAGCTGGTGCCGACGGGCGTGTTCCGGGCGGCCATGGGCGCGGAAGCGGTTTACGACTATGTCACCACGCGGATCGATCTCGATCAGCTGGCGCTCGAACTGCGCACGCAGATGCAGACCGATTCGGAAGTGAAGCGCAAGAAGGCTGTGAAGCGCCTGCGCGTGGTGGAAGCGCTCCGCAAGAGCGGCAACCGCCCGCACTGGATGATCTTCACCGCGCTGCCGGTCATTCCACCCGAACTGCGCCCGATGGTTCAGCTCGATGGTGGCCGTTTCGCGACCTCTGACTTGAACGATCTCTACCGCCGCGTGATCAACCGGAACAACCGTCTCAAGCGTTTGCTTGAGCTGGGCGCGCCGGACATCATCGTCCGCAACGAAAAGCGCATGCTCCAGGAAGCGGTCGATGCGCTGATCGACAATGGCCGCCGTGGCCGGGTCGTTTCAGGCTCCGGCAAGCACAAGCTGAAGAGTCTTTCCGATATGCTCAAGGGCAAGCAGGGGCGATTCCGCCAGAACTTGCTCGGCAAGCGTGTCGACTACTCCGGCCGATCTGTCATCGTCGTCGGTCCTGAGCTGGCGCTCGATGAGTGCGGTTTGCCGAAGCGGATGGCGCTTGAACTCTTCAAGCCATTCGTGATGCAGCGGCTCGTTCAGCACAACCACGCGCCGAACATCAAGGCGGCGAAACGGCTTGTTGAGCGCGTCGATGACCGGGTTTGGGAAGTGCTGGAAGAGGTTATCAAGGACTATGTGGTTCTTCTTAACCGCGCACCAACCTTGCACCGTCTCGGCATCCAGGCGTTCCGGCCGCAGTTGATCGAGGGTTCAGCGATTCAACTGCACCCGATGGTCTGCCCGGCATTCAACGCCGACTTCGACGGCGACCAGATGGCCGTTCACGTGCCGCTTTCGAAGAAGGCGCAAGACGAGGCTCGCTCGCGCATGCTTTCCGTGCGCAACCTGCTCTCGCCGTCGAACGGTGAGCCGATTGTTTCGCCGACGCAGGACATCGTGCTCGGCTGCTACTACATGACGAGTGAGCGGGACTTCGATGAGGACTTCGCCAAGGGCACGGTTCCTCGCGGATGGGGCAAGGCCTTCTCGTCGCTCGATGAAGTGCAGCTCGCGTACGACACCGGCGTGATCGATCTTCAAGCGAAGATCGTGGTGCGAACCGATCGCGACGGCGGCGTGCAGAAGATGATCGAAACAACCGTTGGCCGGGCGATCTTCAATCTCGCCCTTCCCGCGGAGCTGGAGATTTACTACAACGACCGCATGGACCGGAAACAACTCCGCAAGGTCGTCGCCGACTGCTATCGCATCTTCAATGATCCATTCCGAACCGCGAAGATCGTCAACGACATCAAGCGAGTCGGATTCCGCTACTCGACGCGGGCTGGAATGAGCATTGCCGTTGACGACGTCATCATGTCAGAGACCAAGCCGGCAATTGTCGCAGCTGCGGAAAAAGATGCCGACTTGCTCGATCGCCAATACCAGCGCGGAATGGTGACTGAGGAAGAGCGAATTCGCGAGCTTGAGGTCATCTGGAACGGCGCCCGTGACCAGTTGACGAAGGACGTCGAAGACCGGTTGCATGGGCAGAACTCGGTCTGGATGATGGCGGACTCCGGCGCGAAGGGAAACATGAACCAGGTTTCCCAGATGGCCGGTATGCGCGGACTCGTGCTCGACCCGCAAGGGAAGATCATCGATATTCCGATCAAGTCGAACTTCCGCGAAGGTCTGACGATTCTCGAATACTTCCTTTCGACGCACGGAGCGCGGAAGGGACTTGCCGACACTGCGATTCGTACCGCCGACTCGGGTTATCTGACCCGGCGACTGGTCGACGTTTCGCAGGATGTCATTACCCTGCATGACGACTGCGGCACGACGCAGGGCATGTGGGCCGAGCGGACCGCGACTGATGGACGCACGAAGCTGACGGACGAAGAGTATCGCCAGCGGATTGTCGGCCGGGTTGTCGCATCGGCGATCTATCATCCGGAGACCGGCGAATTGATTGCCGATCGCGGCGATGAAATCCTGGACCGCATCGAGCTGCCGGATGGGAGCGTTCGCGATGTTGCCGCCGAGATCATCTCAGCCAATATCGAGAAGATCCATATCCGCAGCGTCATGACCTGCCAGGCGATGCATGGTGTTTGCGCCGCCTGCTACGGGCGGAATCTCGCCAGCGGCCAGCGTGTTGGACTCGGTGAGGCAGTCGGGATCATCGCGGCGCAGTCAATCGGCGAGCCGGGCACCCAGCTGACGATGCGCACCTTCCACACCGGCGGTGTGAACCGGGCCGATATTACGACCGGTCTGCCGCGTGTCGAGGAGCTGTTCGAAGCGCGACGACCGAAGGGCGCAGCGGTGCTCGCGCTCAAGGAAGGCGTCGTCACGGTCGAGCAGTCTGACTCGGGTCGTGAGTTGGTGATCACCAGCACGGACTACTTTGAGTGGAATCAGGCACTGTCGGACGATTGGACGATCAACAAACTTCCTGGTGACCGTGTCATCAAGGATAAGGATGTCGTCGCAGTTGGCCCGAACGGCGAGAAGCTGTTCGCCGGGATCGACGGCGAGTTCTTCGTCGACGGGCAGACGGTCCAGATTCGCGATCAGCGGCCGGACGCCGATCGCTCGACCCTGCCGGCGTCATATCAGGTGCTGGTGCAGAACGGCGATACGGTCACCCTTGGCCAGCAGCTCACCGAAGGCTCGAAAGATCCGGCGGAGTTGTTGCTGACATTGGGTCAGGAAGCCGTTCAGCGCTACATCATCGAAGAAGTGCAGAAGGTCTATCGTTCACAGGGTGTGAACACGAACGATAAGCACATCGAAGTGATCTGCCGGCAGATGCTCCGCAAGGTCAGCATCGTCTATCCGGGCGACACCGATTATCTCCAGGATGAGCGGATCGACCGGTTTGAGTTCCAGCAGATCAACGATGAGATCCTGGCGCAGGGCGGTGAGCCGGCGACGGCAATGCCGGTGCTGCTCGGACTGACGAAGGCCTCGCTCGAGACTGAGTCCTTCCTCTCGGCGGCATCGTTCCAGGAAACGACGAAGGTGCTCACCGAAGCCGCGATCAACGGCAAGGTCGATCAGCTTCGCGCGCTGAAGGAAAACGTGATCATCGGCAAGCTGATCCCGGCGGGATCGGGGTACGATGCTCGCTTTGGCAACCTGGCGGAGCGGAATGCGCTGCAAGAGGCGAGTATGGCCGAAGCGGCTGCAAGCCGAGCCAGCGCCACTGCGACGCTCGAGGCCGAGCCGGCCAGCGAGTCTGATTTGCGCGAGCTCATGGACGCCGGGTTGATCCCGGGCGGTGGGGCGTTCGGAGAGGACTCCGGATACTCGATCGAGACTACGGAAGACAACGGCGCCGAGTAAATAGCCTTATTGCACAGGTGAATCGAGCACGGGGAGCGTTCCCCGTGCTCGATTTCATCTGCCGGGTTCAAAATACGCTAATGTCTCCGAATGGTTCGTGTGGGAAAAGTTGACGAAACGGCCCTTTAACCGTAAAATCAGCACTTGTGGCCGCCACGGCGGGCACTATCGCCTGCCTTGCGCCTGAACGCGCCAGGAAAGCATTTTATCTTTATCTAGCGGCGCTGGCCCGTGGCGGCGATTGGCGCCGGCAAGGTGAGCGGGGTTCGCAACACCGATCCTTGCGAGGAGCAAAACGTGCCGACAATTAATCAGTTGGTGAGAAAAGGTCGAAAGACCGTTAAGAAGAAGACCAAGGCGCCTGCACTGGGATTCACGAATAATGCGCTGGGCCGGTACGCTGGTCGACTGCGCAAGGGGACATCGTCACCGCAGAAACGTGGCGTTTGCACCCAGGTGAAGACCATGACCCCGAAGAAGCCGAACTCAGCACTGCGAAAAATCGCTCGTGTGCGTCTTTCTAATGGTATTGAGGTTACGGCATACATTCCTGGCGAAGGTCACAACCTGCAGGAGCACTCAGTCGTGCTCGTGCGTGGTGGTCGTGTGAAGGACCTCCCGGGCGTTCGCTATCACATCGTTCGCGGCACGCTTGACGCCCGCGGCGTGGAGAAGCGGAAGCAGGGCCGATCGAAGTACGGCACCAAATTGGTGAAGGCGGGCCAGGCGGCCCCCGGCGCCAAGAAGCGATAACAACGGCCTAGTACGTCACGCGCTCGTGATGATTTCCCGCCCTGCGCGGAAATAAGCACACGGCGAGAAGCGGCCGGCCGTCTCGTACGGCACTGACCGCTTTTCGCGTGTCTTGAAGAGACCCAAACCGTGCGGAGCGCGCGGTGTTCGCAGCGGTAAGTAGCCGGCGCGGACATTATCCCGAGATGGAGGCAGGTTGGCGCATGCCACGGCGAGCAAAGATTACCCGGCGCGTATTGCTGCCGGATGCAAAGTACAACAGTGAGCTGGTTTCGAAGTTCATCAACAAGATCATGCAGCGGGGCAAAAAAGGCACTGCTGAGCGGATCATGTATGACGCGCTCGACATCATTCAGCAGCGCACCGGGCGTTTCCCGATCGAGGTTTTTGAAGTCGCGTTGCAGAACGCCACTCCGCTCCTCGAAGTGAAGCCTCGCCGCGTTGGCGGCGCGACCTACCAGGTGCCGGTTCAGATTGAAGGCGTTCGGCGACAGTCGCTGGCGATTCGCTGGTTGCTGCAATCAGCGCGATCTCGCAACGGCAAGTCGATGGAAGAGAAGCTCGCGAGCGAGTTGATCGACGCGGCGAACAACACCGGCGCCACCATTAAGCGTCGCGAGGATACGCACCGCATGGCGGAAGCGAACCGCGCATTCGCACACTATCGCTTCTAAATCGAGCTTGCTCGATCTCGAGAAACGATTGAAACAGTCTGTCTTATCGCTCTTCGTCCGGAGTGATCTGAGACGATGATGCTGGGCGGACGAAAGTTGAAGCACGTGGCAGCAGTGGTGCTGCCGGAAGGTTTTTGGTTCGGAAATGACAGCGGGCACCGCCACTAAGCAAGAATTTGCCAAGGTCGATTTCGCGACGCAGATGGCGCGCACGCGCAACATCGGCATCATTGCGCATATCGACGCTGGCAAAACGACAACCACCGAGCGGATCCTCTTTTATACCGGCCGAAGCTACAAAATCGGTGAAGTCCATGATGGCGCCGCCACCATGGACTGGATGGAACAAGAGCGCGAGCGCGGTATCACCATCACGTCCGCTGCGACCACGGCCTATTGGCAGGATCGCGACGAGAATGAGATCCGCGTCAACATCATCGACACGCCGGGGCACGTCGACTTCACCGTTGAAGTCGAGCGCTCGCTGCGCGTGCTTGACGGTGGCGTCGTCGTGTTCGATGCCGTCGCTGGTGTTGAGCCTCAGTCGGAAACCGTGTGGCGTCAGGCTGACAAGTACAGCGTGCCCCGCATCTGTTTCGTCAATAAAATGGACCGCACCGGCGCATCGTTCGAACGAACGGTTTCGATGATCATCGACCGTTTGAAAGCCAAGCCGGCCCCGATCCAGATTCCGATCGGCTCCGAGTCTGATTTCAAGGGCATCATCGATCTCATCGAAAACATTGCCTACATCTATAACGACGACCTCGGCAAGAACATCTCCACGGTCGAAATTCCTGCGGAGTACGCTGAAAAGGCGCTGGAAGCCCGTCACCTCTTGATCGAGGCGATCGCCGAGACCGATGAAGAGTTGACGATGCGCTATCTCGAAGAAGGCGAGTTCGAAGCGCACGAGCTGCGAGCCGCGCTGCGGACCGCAACCCTTGCGGGAACGCTCGTGCCGGTTCTGTGCGGATCGTCGCTGAAGAACAAGGGCGTGCAGCTGATGCTGGATGCCGTAGTCGACTTCCTCCCTTCACCGCTGGATGTGCCACCGATGATCGCCTTCATTCCTGGCACCGACCAGGAAGTTGAGCGGCATGCCGACGACAAAGAGCCGCTCGCGGCGCTTGCCTTCAAGATCCAGTCTGACCCGCACGTTGGCAAACTCGCCTACGTCCGTGTCTATTCGGGCATTTTGACGTCGGGAACATACGTTCAGAATACGTCGAAAGATAACCGCGAGCGCGTTGGCCGCATTCTGAAGATGCACGCCAACCACCGCGAAGAAGTTTCTGAAGTTCGTGCGGGCGATATCTGCGCGATCATCGGACTCAAGAGCACGTTCACCGGTGACACGCTTTGCGATCCCGCCAACCCGGTCGTGCTCGAATCGATTGTCTTCCCGGAACCGGTCATCTCGATTTCGATCGAGCCAAAAACCCGCAGCGACCAGGACAAGATGGGCGCAGCGTTGGGCCGGCTAGCTGAGGAAGATCCGACCTTCCGCGTTCGCACGAACGAGGAAACTGGCCAGACGTTGATCGATGGCATGGGTGAGCTCCACCTCGAAGTCATCGTCGACCGGATGCTCCGCGAGTTCCGGGTCGAAGCGAATGTTGGTCAGCCGCAGGTCGCGTATCGCGAAACCATCACCCAGCAAGTTCGCGCCGAGGGCCGGCATGTCCGGCAGTCGGGTGGTAAGGGCCAGTACGGTCACTGCGTCGTCATCTTCGAGCCGCAGGAACGCGGTAAGGGATACGAATTTGTGGACAAGATCGTCGGCGGCACGATTCCACGCGAATTCATCAACCCGATCAACCAGGGCATCCAGGAGTCGCTGACAACTGGTGGCCAGGCCGGGTATCCTGTTGTGGACATCAAGGCAACCTTGGTGGATGGCTCATACCACGACGTTGACTCGTCGGAAATGGCCTTCAAGATCGCCGGTTCGCTGGCGCTCAAAGATGGTATTCGTCGCGGTAAGTCGGTCATTCTCGAGCCAATCATGGCGGTTGAAGTGACGACGCCGGACGACTTCATGGGAGACGTCATCGGCGACCTCAACAGCCGCCGTGGACAGATTCAGGGCATGGAAGCGCGCGGAGGCGCTCAGGTGGTGCGTGCAAATGTGCCGCTTGCCAACATGTTCGGGTACGTGACCGACCTCCGATCGGCCACCCAGGGACGCGCCGTTTCGTCCATGACGTTCGACCACTACGCGCCGGTTCCGAGCACTGTTGCTGAGGAAATGCTGGCGAAGGCACGTCGCGACTAAAGGTATTGGATTAATGAGGGCGGCCTCCTATCGTTGGGGGCCGCCCCTGTGTGCGCGGGGCATTCGGTCCCGTGCTCGTGGCGACAACAAGCCACCAGGAGTTAACCGTGGGGAAGCAGAAATTTGAGCGGACGAAGCCGCATTTGAACGTGGGGACGATCGGGCACGTCGACCACGGCAAGACGACGCTGACCGCGGCGATCACCAAGACGCTGTCGCTGAAGGGGCAGGCCGCCACCCGCGACTTCGCCTCGATTGACAACGCGCCGGAAGAGCGGGAGCGGGGCATCACCATCGCCATCGCCCACGTCGAGTACGAAACCGACAAGCGGCACTACGCCCATGTCGACTGCCCGGGGCACGCCGACTACATCAAGAACATGATCACCGGCGCCGCGCAGATGGACGGGGCGATTCTGGTCGTCTCGGCCCCGGACGGGCCGATGCCGCAAACGCGCGAGCACATTCTGCTGGCGCGCCAGGTGGAAGTGCCGTCGATCGTCGTCTTCCTGAACAAGGTCGACATGATGGACGATGAGGAGCTGCTGGAGCTCGTCGAGCTGGAAGTGCGGGAGTTGCTCTCGAAGTACAACTTCCCCGGCGACGACACCCCGATCATCCGGGGGTCGGGGCTGGCGGCGCTCTCGTCGGAGAGCAAGGATCCCAACGCGCCGGAGTACGCGCCGATCTGGGAGCTGATGGCGGCGGTGGACGACTACGTGCCGACGCCGGAGCGGGCGATCGATCAGCCGTTCCTGATGCCGATCGAAGATGTGTTCGGGATCAAGGGCCGCGGCACGGTGGTGACGGGGCGGATCGAGCGGGGCCTGGTGAAAACCGGCGACGAGATCGAGATCGTCGGGCTCGGCGAGCGGCGCAAGGTGATCGTCACCGGGCGTGGAGATGTTCCAGAAGACGCTCGACCAGGGGCAGGCCGGCGACAACGTCGGGGCGCTCTTGCGGGGCGTGGAGCGGGAAGATGTCCAGCGGGGGCAGGTGCTCGTCGAAACCGGGCTCGATCAACCCGCACACGCGGTTCCAGGCCGAGGTGTATGTGCTGGGCAAGGAAGAGGGGGGGCGGCACACGCCGTTCTTCCCCGGCTACCGGCCGCAGTTCTACATCCGGACCACCGACGTGACGGGCTCGATCGAGCTGCCGGAGGGCGTCGAGATGGTGATGCCGGGGGACAACATCCAGATGGGGGTGGAGCTGATCACGCCGGTCGCGATTGAAGAGGGGTTGCGCTTCGCCATTCGCGAAGGGGGCCGCACCGTCGGCGCCGGTGTGGTCACCTCGATCACGGAGTAAATGCGGCTCATCGAAGCCCAGAGAGGAGCACTAGATGGTCGCAGCTGCGCGAAAGCAAACGCAAAAGATCCGAATTCGGCTCAAGGCGTTTGATCACAAGATTCTTGATCAGTCCGCCGGCAAGATCGTAGAGACGGCCGAAGCGACTGGCGCGAAGGTGGCGGGCCCGGTGCCCCTGCCGACGCGAATTGAGAAGTTTACGGTGATGCGTTCACCGTTCGTCGACAAAGACTCGCAGGAGCACTTTGAGATCCGGACGCACAAGCGCCTGATCGATGTGCTTGAGCCGAGCCCAAACACTATTCGTGCCCTGATGCGGCTGAATTTGCCAGCTGGGGTTGATATCGAGATTAAACTGTAGCGGTTGACCTCCGTGAGGCGGCGTCGGACACACATCCACGCCGGCGCCGCCCACGAACAACTTGAAGAAGGTCACGCTCTAAGAGCGCCGGCGGCAATTGAGGCTGGTGGCGCGTCCTGATGATCAGGGGAGAGCCAATGATTCAAGGGCTCATCGGGCGAAAGCTCGGTATGACGCAAATGTTTGACGAATCTGGCGTAGTGCATCCGGTTACCGTTATTGAATGCGGTCCGAATGTGATTACCCAGGTGAAGTCGACCGACTCGGACGGCTATGAGGCCGTTCAGCTCGGATTCGGAATTGACAAGCGCCTCACCAAACCCGAGCAGGGTCATCGCAAGTCGAGCGGGTATATGTCCCGCACGCTTCGCGAGGTGAAAGCCGACGACGTTTCCGAGTACGAGGTCGGGCAAGTTCTCAAAGCAGACACCTTCAATACCGGCGAGCTCGTGGATATCACGGGCACCTCGAAGGGACGTGGCTTCCAGGGCGGCGTGAAGCGTCATGGCTTCGCGGGCGGCTCGAAGACCCACGGACAGTCGGACCGTTGGCGCGCGCCTGGATCCATTGGATCGAGCGCGACCCCGGGACGCGTATTCAAGGGTCTCAAGATGGCGGGTCACATGGGTGTCGACAAAGTGACCGTGCAGAACCTCAAGGTGCTGCGAGTCGATGTCGACCGAAACATTCTGTTGGTTCAGGGCTCAGTTCCGGGACCGAACAATGGAACCGTGATGATCCGCCGGGCGATCAAGGCGAAAGCGAAGAGGTAGGCGCGGCGAGCCGTAGATCGGCAGCCCGCTGGGCCAAGCTTCGCGGAGACGCGATCGCTCATCGGCCCGTCCCAGACGAGGGAGCGCAGGAAGAATGCAAATCGATGTTGTAAACACTGCTGGCGATGTGGTCGCCAAGCAGGAGCTGGACGAAACGGTGTGGGGCATCGAACCGAATATTCCGGTGATGCACCAGGCGCTGCTTCGCCAGCAGGCAAATGCCCGCCTCGGCACGGCGGACACCAAAACGCGAGCTGAGGTTCGCGGTGGTGGACGCAAGCCATGGCGCCAGAAGGGAACCGGCCGCGCGCGGCAGGGTTCGATCCGTTCGCCGCAGTGGGCAGGCGGCGGTGTCGTCTTCGGACCGCACCCTCGCAGCTACACCCAGGCGTTGCCTCGCCAGATGCGCGTTCTCGCCATCCGGTCGGCGCTTTCGGCCAAGTTCCATGACGATCGGTTGACGGTCGTTCAGGGACTCGTTGAGATCGAGCCGAAAACCAAAACGATGAAGGCGATCATCGAGAAGCTCCCCGAGAGCCGCTCTGTGTTGATTGTTGTTCCTGAGAAGAGCGAGATCGTGGATCGCGCGGCGAGCAACTTGCCGAATGTCCGCACGATTCTTGCTTCATATGTGAATGTCCGCGACGTGCTCAAGTATGAGCGCCTGGTGGTGACTCCGGAAGCGATCGCAAAGATCGAGGAACTCTGGGCATTGCCGGAAGAGAAGCGGACGCCAAGCGCGTTCAAGCAGGCACGGCTGGCCGCTGCCTCCGCTGACGCGGAGAAGGGGGCCTAGCGTGGCGCTGCGCATCGAGGACATCATTCGCCGTCCGATCATTACCGAGAAGAATACGTGGCTCATGGAAAGCAGCCAGTACACCTTCGAAGTTGATCTGACCGCGAACAAGATTCAGATCAAAGAAGCGGTTGAGACGACCTTCAGCGTGAGGGTGCTCGCGGTGAATACGCTCGTCGTCAAACCGAAGAAGAAGTCTCGAGTGGCGAGCCGCCGTGGTGGCCGCGTCAATGGCGCCACGGCAACCTGGAAGAAAGCGATTGTGACGCTCGATCCGAACGATCACATCGACCTCTTCGAGCAGGTCTAGCGGCGGGGAAGGAGAACGACGATGGCGATTCGTAAATACAAGCCAACCTCGCCGGGCCGCCGCTCAATGAGCGTGAGCACCTTCGAGGAAATTACGAAAAAAGAGCCCGAGAAAAACCTGATCGAGCCGATCAAGCGGAAAGCGGGCCGCAACGTTCATGGCCGCATCACGGTTCGACACCGTGGCGGTGGAGCGAAGCGTTTCTACCGGATTGTTGACTTCAAGCGGAGCAAGATCGGGATTCCGGCCCGTGTGGCCGCGATTGAATACGATCCAAACCGCTCGGCCCGCATCGCGCTCCTCTTCTATGTGGATGGCGAAAAGCGCTACATGCTGGCGCCGCTCGGACTGAAAGTCGGCGACGAGGTCGTTTCGGGCCCGCAATCGCCCATCCGCGTTGGCAATGCGCTGCCGTTGCGCAGCATTCCAACCGGTACGCAGATCCACAACATTGAGCTCCGCAAGGGCAAGGGCGGACAGCTCGTCCGCTCGGCCGGAACAGCGGCTCAGTTGATGGCGAAATCTGGCGACTATGCGCAGGTGCGCATGCCATCGGGCGAAGTTCGCCGCATTCACCTTGAGTGCATGGCGACCCTCGGCCAGGTCGGCAACGTCGATCACGAAAATATTGAGATCGGAAAAGCCGGACGCGCTCGCCACATGGGCAAGCGGCCGACGGTTCGTGGCTCAGTGATGAACCCGCGCGACCATCCGCACGGCGGTGGTGAGGGTAAAGCGCCAATCGGTGGTCAGCCAAAGACCCCGTGGGGCAAGCCCGCCTTCCAGCGAACGCGCAATAACAAGCGGACCGATAACATGATCGTTCGCCGCCGACCGGCGAACCGAGCGCGGAGCCGCTAGCGCGCCGCGGCCGGGGTGAAGGGAACGCCTCCACCCCGGCAGAGGGCCAGAAACAGTCTGACCACGCCGGGATGGCGCGGCAGGGAGGAACAAGTGTCGAGGTCGTCAAAGAAGGGGCCGTACATCGACCCCAAGCTGCAACAGAAGATCGAGGTGCTCAACCATGGTGGCGAGCGTCGCGTGGTCCGCACCTGGGCTCGTGCATGCACGATCTTCCCGGGGATGGTTGGTCACACGATCGCGATCCACAATGGCCGCCAGCATGTTCCTGTTTTCGTGACAGAACAGATGGTTGGACATAAACTTGGTGAGTTTGCGCCCACCCGCACCTACCGGGGGCACGGCAAAGACGCTGATCGACGGACGCGACGCTAGTCGCCCGGTCGTCAGCGTATTGAGGAGTACGAGACATGGAAGTGCGCGCCAGCCTTGGTCGCGTGCGCGTGTCCGCCCGGAAAGCCCGTTTGGTGTGCGATGCCGTGCGTGGCAAGCGGGTGGTGGATGCGCAAGCACAGCTGCGGTTCATGCCGCAGAAAACCGCATTCGAAGTCGAGCGATTGATGAAGTCGGTCGTCGCGAATGCCGAGAATAACTACGATCTCGATCCTGAAGCGCTCTGGATCAAGTCGATTTATGCAGACGAGAGCGTGACGTACAAACGGTTTCAACCGAAAGCGCGCGGACGTGTTGGCAAGATCAACAAACGGACGTGCAGCATCACGATTGTTGCCGAAGAGCGGGGAGGCCGCTAATGGGTCGCAAAGTCAATCCGATCGGCTTCCGCCTCGGTATCGTCAGCGATTGGGAATCGAAGTGGTTCGCGGAGCGCACCTACACGGAGCAGCTCCACGAGGATCTGAAAATCCGCAAGCTGATCATGCGTGAGCTGACAAGAGCATCGATTTCGCGGATCGAGCTTGAGCGTTCGGCCAATAAGGTCGATGTCAAGCTCCATACCGCCAAACCTGGCATCGTCATCGGCAAGCAGGGCGCCAACGTCGAGCGTCTCCGCAACATGCTTGAGAAGGAACTGAAGAAGAAGGTTCATCTCAGCATCGAGGAGATCAAGACGCCGGAGACCGATGCTCGCCTGATCGCGGAAAGCATCGCCGAGCAGATTGCACGGCGTGTTTCGTACCGCCGGGCGATGAAGCATGCGGTTCAGCAGGCGATGCGTCGCGGCGCCAAGGGCGTCAAGATTCGCCTCTCGGGCCGCCTCGGCGGGGCTGAGATGAGCCGATCGGTTACAGAAATGGACGGCCGCGTGCCGCTGCAAACGCTCCGCGCAGACATCGATTACGGCATGGTGCATGCGCATACGACCTACGGACGCATCGGCGTCAAGGTCTGGGTGTACCGCGGTGACGTGATGCCGACCCGTAAGGTTGTCGAGCCGGTTCTGCCGGAATTGGCGACCACCGCCGACTAGCACGGGTCGCGTGTTGAGGCGTGACGAGGGAGCGTATCGCGATGTTGATGCCGAAGCGGACGAAGTACCGCAAGATGATGAAAGGCCGGATGACGGGAAAAGCCTACCGTGGCTCCACCATCAGCTTCGGCGAATATGGACTGCAAGCACTCGAGCCGGCGTGGATCAATAGCCGTCAGATCGAAGCAGCCCGTCGATCAGTAACCAACTACTTGAAGCGTGGCGGCAAGATCTGGATCCGGATCTTCCCCGACAAGCCGGTGACGAAGAAGCCGGCTGAGACGCGAATGGGCTCGGGTAAAGGCAATCCGGAATACTGGGTGGCCGTTGTGAAGCCGGGTCGCATTATGTTCGAGCTTTCGGGAGTGGATCGCGAGCGCGCTGAAGAAGCCCTTCGCCGCGCGGCGATGAAGATGCCGATGGATTGCCGCTTCGTGGTGAAAGAAGAAGTTGGCATCGGATTCCCGGAGACGGACGAGGCAGTCGAGGCCGTGGCCGAAGAGGTGGTGGCATGAAGGCAGCCGACATTCGCGGCATGAATGAGATGCAGGTCGAGAAACAGCTCACTGACCTGCATACGGAGTGGAGAAATCTCCGGTTCCAGGAGGCAGTGGGGCAGCTGACGCATACCGCACGGATCAAACAGATCCGCAAGGACATCGCTCGCATCCACACGGTTAGGACGGAGCAGGAGATCGATGCGGCTTTGACCGCGGTGATCAACGCGGACGTCCGCGGTTAGGAAAGGCGAGGTTTTCGACCTATGACAGATACGCAGGGCGCAGCCGCCCCGGCGGAGCAAGAAGCTCGCAAGCAGCGAACCCAAAAGGTTGGCCGCGTTGTGAGCAACAAAATGGATAAATCGGTTGTCGTCGCCGTGGACTTCGTGCGACGTCACCCGCTTTATCACAAGCGAATCACCAAGACCAGCAAGTTTGTTGCGCACGACGCGAACAACGAATGCAGCATTGGCGATGTTGTTCGCATCGAGGAATGCCGGCCCCTCTCGAAAACGAAGCGCTGGGTCGTCCGCGAAACGCTTGAAAAGGGCGTGGAGATTTAGTCCCGTTCAGAACCGGGCGTTCGACCTGACTGCCGAGAGGCAGTGCGGGCAAGGATGAGAAGCCGTGATTCAGCAACAAACACGACTTAAAGTCGCGGACAACAGCGGCGCTCGCGAGATCATGTGCATTCGCGTGCTCGGCGGTTCGGGGCGGAAGTATGGCAGCGTTGGTGACATCATCATCGCGTCCGTCAAGTCGGCGCAGCCCAACGCCGGCGTCAAGAAGGGTGATGTTGTTCGCGCCGTCGTCGTGCGAACAGCTCAGGGTTACGGCCGCCAGGATGGCAGCCACATCAAGTTTGACGACAACGCGGCAGTGTTGATCAATGTCGCGGGAAACCCGCGTGGAACGCGCATCTTTGGGCCAGTTGCCCGCGAGCTGCGTGAACGTCAGTACATGCGGATCGTTTCTCTTGCTCCTGAAGTCCTCTAGGACCACGGAAGTAGGGGACAGAGAAAGCGAGCACGGGGATGCGAAAGATCCGGCGAGGCGATGAGGTCATCGTCATCAGCGGACGCAACAAGGGGCAGCAGGGCACGGTCCGGCTGAACCTGGTGCGAGAAGACCGCGTGGTGGTCGAAGGCGTCAACATCATTGTGAAGCACATCAAGCGTGGCCGAGCGCGTCAGGCCGGACGGGTCGAGATGGAAGGCCCCCTGCATGTGTCGAACGTGATGCTGATTTGCCCAGCATGCAAGAAGCCGACACGGGTCGGTGTTCGAGATGATGCGTCTGGGAAGAACGAGCGATTCTGCAAGAAGTGTGATGCGGCCGTGCCGCGCGCAGAGCTTTAGCAGTTGAGAACGATCGGACGCCAACTAATTGATGGGTGGCCTGAGCGCGGAACGGCCGCGGACCAGGCGGGATCACCCGATGCGTTCACGCCAGCGAAGGGAATGCCGGCATGGCGAGGTTGCTAGAATCGTACCGAAATGACGTCGTCCCACAGATGATGACTGATTTTCAATATCAGAATGTGATGCAAGTGCCGAAGTTGTCCAAAGTTGTGGTCAACATCGGCTTGGGTGAGGCAGTTCAAAACGCGCGCGCACTTGAAGCGGCGGTTGGAGACCTCACCATGATCGTCGGCCAAAAACCGGTGGTCACGCGAGCCAAAAAGTCGATCGCCGCATTCAAGCTTCGCGCTGGAATGCCGATCGGAGCCATGGTGACCCTTCGTGGTCCCCAGATGTATGAGTTTATGGATCGCCTGGTGTCGGCGTCACTGCCGCGCATCCGAGACTTCCGAGGCGTTTCCCCAAATTCGTTCGATGGCCGCGGCAACTACACCCTGGGTCTTCGGGATCAGATCATGTTCCCGGAAATCGATTACGACAAGATCGATAAGACCCGCGGTCTTGAAGTCAGCATCGTGACCACCGCGCAAAACGACGAGGAAGGCCGGCGGCTTCTCACGTTGCTTGGAATGCCGTTCGCAAAGACCGGTAACAGGTAGGAGAGCCGAAATGGCAAAGAAATCCTGGATTGTCAAGGCAAACAGGCCCGCGAAGTTCCAGACGCGTGCGGTGAACCGGTGTAAGGTCTGCGGCCGTAGCCGCGCCTATATCCGGAAATTTGGCGTCTGCCGAATCTGCTTCCGTGAGTTGGCCTCGAATGGCAAGCTCCCTGGAGTCACCAAGTCGAGCTGGTAGGCGATCCAGCCTGGCAGCGCGTACGGAGGCGCACGTATGACTATTAACGACCCGATCAGTGACATGCTGACTCGAATCCGCAACGCGGGAATGGCGCGCAAGGCGACGACGTCGATGCCGTCAACCAAAGTTCTCGTGGCCGTCGCGGGTATTCTGAAGAGTGAGGGCTACATCACCGAGTATCAGGTGATTGAAAAGAGCCCTCAGAACGAATTGATGGTGACCCTGCGCTATGGCGCCGATAAGCGGCATGCCATTCGCGAGATCAAGAGGGTCAGCAAGCCAGGATTGCGCGTTTATGCCGGGAAGGAACGTGTTCCCCGCGTGCGTAGCGGTTTGGGCATCGCCATCGTCAGCACCACCCAGGGTGTGATGACCGGGTATGAGGCGCGGCGCCGGGGAATCGGCGGCGAGGTACTCTGCACCGTCTTCTAATCCTGGAGGCGAGGCGCGGGCCACGGCTCGCGGAGGTAAACACGATCATGTCTCGGATTGGACAACGACCGATTACGGTTCCCTCGGGAGTCAACATCGTCATCAGCGACGTCAACGGCGTCACGGTGAAGGGGCCGAAGGGCCAGCTCGCCGCTGATTTCGATCAGGCGCTGTCGCTCAAGCACGAAGGCGACACGATTCTCGTCGAGCGGCCAAATGACGAGCGGCGCAACCGCTCGCTCCACGGTCTCACCCGCACCCTGCTTTCAAACATGGTGGTTGGCGTGACCGACGGTTTCCGCAAGACCCTTGAAATTCAGGGCGTCGGTTACCGTGCCGCCATGGACGGCAAAGTGCTCGTGCTCAACGTCGGCTTTTCGCACCCCGTGCGCATTACGCCGCCTGAAGGCATCACCTTTGCTGTTGAAGGCAATAACAAGATTCATGTCACCGGCACTGATAAGCAGGCCGTCGGTGAGCAGGCGGCACAGATTCGCCGGCATCGGCCGCCCGAACCCTATAAGGGCAAGGGCATCCGATACGAAGGCGAAAAGGTCCGTCGCAAAGCTGGTAAGACTGGTAAGGCGAAGTAGCCGATCGCGCGCCCCGCGAGTCGCCGCCACGCAGTGGCGGATGATGATCGCGCAAGAGCGCGGGGCGCGGCTGGAGCAGAGCAATGCGCGTTAAATATCGCAAGGCACTGAGCCCGCGAAAGCGACGGCACGTTCGCGTGCGGGCAAAGGTTATTGGAACGCCGCAGCGGCCCCGGCTGAACGTGTATCGTTCGTCCGCGCATATTTATGCGCAGGTGATCGATGACGCTCAGGGCCACACGCTTCTCGCCGCGTGCGATCTCGAACAAGAGATCGTCGATCGCGCCGGTGAGGGCGCAAACAAAACCGCGCGCGCCAAGGTCGTCGGCGAAGTGATCGCTGAACGAGCCAAGGCCGCGGGCATCACCCTGGTGGTGTTCGATCGAGGCGGATTTCTCTATCATGGCCGCGTCCGCGCGGTCGCCGATGGAGCGCGCGAGGGCGGGCTCCAGTTCTAGGCGTCAACGACGCGGCGGTCGCGATGGCTCGAAAGCGAACATCGCATCGATCGAGGTGAGTAATGGATCGTGAGGAGCGTTCGTCGCGACGCCGATCTGAAGGCGAAGCGAATGAATTCGAGGAGCGGGTTGTTCAAATCAACCGCGTCTCCAAAGTGGTGAAGGGCGGACGCCGGTTCGCATTCGCCAGCATCGTGGTCGTCGGTGACGGCAAGGGCCGCGTTGGCGTTGGTCTCGGAAAAGCAGGCGAAGTGCCTGACTCAATCCGAAAAGGTGTTGAGCAGGCCAAGAAGTCTCTGATTCTCGTGCCGTTGGATGGAACCACCATTCCGCACCAGATTGTTGAGACGTATGGCGCCTCGACCGTCATGCTGAAGCCGGCTGCGCCGGGTACCGGGGTTATCGCCGGTGGCGGCGTTCGCGCCGTCATCGAAGCCGCCGGTGTGCACGACGTGATGACCAAGGCCTACGGCAGCCGGAATCCGGTCAACATGGTCCGCGCGACGATGTTGGCGCTGCAGAATCTTGAATCGGCGGAAGCTGTTCAACGGCGGCGAGGTCGCTCGCGTCCGTTCGTCCGTAAGACTGGCGCAGCTGATACGCAACACACGACCGTTCGTGCCGTGCGTGTCGCTCAGCCCGTCGTCCAGCAGCCTGACGGCCGTGGTGGACGCGGGCGTGGCGGACAGGGACAGCAGGGTCAGGGCGCAGGCCAGGGCCGCGGTCGCCGGTCGGGAGCATAATCAACATGGCGAAGACAACTACCGAGCGCACACTTAAAGTGACGCTTGTGCGGAGCACGATCGGGCGTCCGTCTGATCAGGAGGCCGCCGCGAAGTCGTTGAAGCTTCGGAAGCTACACCAAACGGTGGAGCTTCCGGACACGCCTTCGGTTCGAGGCCAGGTCGCGAAGATTCAGCACTTGGTGACGGTGGAAGAAACCGGCGCCTAGGGCGAGCTGGAGAGAAGGAAACGAAGCAATGCCGACTAATTTGAGTGACCTCAAACCGGCGGAGGGTTCCAACCGCGCTCGCAAGCGGGTTGGACGCGGCACTGGTAGCGGTCACGGAAAAACATCAGGCAAAGGCTCCAAGGGCCAGAAGGCGCGCTCCGGACCGGGCGTTCCCCGCTGGTTTGAAGGTGGTCAGTTGCCAATTCAGAAGCGGATGCCGTACAAGCGCGGTTTCACCAACATCTGGCGCGCCCAGTGGGAGATCGTGAATCTCGATCGGCTCGCCGAGCTCGATCTTGATGAGATCACCCCGCAGTCGCTTTTTGAAGCTGGCGTAACGCGTGGTCTCCAGTTCCCGGTGAAGATTCTCGGGAGCGGCGAGATCTCGAAAGCAGTCAACATTTCGGCTCATGCCTTCTCTGAGTCTGCCAAGACTCAGATCGAAGGCGCCGGTGGGTCGGTCACCGTCATTGAGCGGACCGATCGCTGGACCGTCGCGCGGCCACGTTCGCGCCGTTTGCCATTGAATCGCGAGATGAAGGCAGCCAGAGTCGGGAAAGCCGGCGGACCTTCTCGGAGCGAATTCGAGGCCTAGCAGCGAAGTTAGAGGGCCGCGGACATGCTCGATGCTGTTGTCAACGCGTTCAAGATCCCCGATCTCCGCCGGAAGATTCTCTTCACGGTCGGGATGCTGGTGCTGTTTCGCATCATCGCCAGCATCCCTGTACCGGGAGTTAACCGGCAGGAGCTCTCGGATTACATCGAAGGCAACCAACTCCTCGGAATGTTGAACCTCTTCTCCGGAAGTGGTTTGAAAAACTTTTCGATCCTGGCGTTGGGCGTCTATCCCTACATCACGGCGTCGATCATCATGCAGCTGATGACGCCGATCATTCCGCGCTTGAACGAGCTTTCAAACGAGGGGCAAGGCGGCCGGAACAAGATCAACCAGTACACGCACTATCTGACTGTTCCCCTGGCATTGCTGCAAGCATATGGTCAGGCGCTGCTCTTCTCGCGCACAACAGGCGCAAACGGCCAGCCTCTTATTCAAGGCTTCGGTCTGTTCAACGCGAGCACGTTGCTGCCAACGCTCGCGATTCTTGCGTCAATGACAGCCGGAACCGTGTTGCTGGTCTGGATGGGTGAGCTGATCACGGAATATGGCATTGGCAACGGTGTCTCGGTGATCATCTTTGGTGGCATTGTCGCCAGCCTGCCAAGCGCAATCGGTCGCCTGGTTTCCGGCGGAGGGCCATCGCAGAATGTGATTGGCACGGTCTTCTTCGCGATCATCGCGATGATCACCATCGTCGGCGTCATTATGATCAACGAAGGTCAGCGGCGGATTCCGGTTCATCACGCCAAGCGCGTGCGGGCCGGCAAGATGTATGGCGGCAACACGACCTACATTCCCTTGAAGGTCAATTCGGCCGGGATGATCCCGTTGATCTTCGCGGTCAGCATCATGGTCTTCCCGGGCATGATCGCCAACTTCCTGTCGGGCTCAAATAGCGACTGGGTGCGAAATATCGCGAGCACGATCTCGCGGATTTTCAGCCCGAATACCGCGCTCTACAACGCGATCTACTTTTTCATGGTGGTCGGCTTTACCTTCTTCTACACGATGGTGGTGTTCCAGCAACAGAAGATTCCTGAGAATCTCCAGCGGCAGGGCGCCTTCATTCCAGGAGTGCGGCCGGGTAAGAACACTGCTCAGTATCTCCAGCGAGTGCTGACGCGGATTACGATCATCGGTGCGGTGTTCCTGGGTGTCGTCGCCATTCTTCCGTATATCGCATCGACGATTACCGGAGTGTCGACCTTACTCCTGAGCGCGACTTCGATGCTGATCGTCGTCGGTGTGGCCATCGACACGATGCGGCAACTCGAAGCTCAACTCATGATGAGAAATTACGAGGGCTTCATACAGAAGTAGCGCCCTCCCGCGCGCCCCAGCCCGGGCTAACCGGCGCTGGGGCGTTGCTATGATTTCCGCTCCGATCGAGCGGAGGAGATTGGGATGCACGTCATCTTCATGGGTCCGCAAGGCGCCGGAAAAGGCACCCAGGCGACCCGGATTGCGGAGCAGTTGGAGCTGGTTCACGTTTCGACGGGCGAGCTCTTTCGCAACGCAATCAAGGCAAAGACTCCTCTGGGGGTCATGGCGAAGGAGATCCTCGACCGGGGAGATCTGGTGCCGGACGATATCACCCTGGGGATTGTCGAAAAGCGATTGGAAGAAATCGCCGAAACCCGGTCAGCGGGAGGCAATGTCCGTGGCGCGCTGTTCGACGGATTTCCGCGAACTCCTGCTCAGGCCAGGGGACTCGACGATCTGCTCGAACGGCGGGGCGAGCGGCTGGTGACGGTGATCGAAATCACCGCTCCCCGCGACGTCCTGGTGGAGCGATTGTCCGGGCGGCGCGTGTGCCCGAACTGCGGCACAACGTATCACATCGAATTCAGCCCGCCGAAAGTCGACTCGATCTGCGACAACTGCGGACATCAAATCATTCAGCGGGCTGATGATACCCCTGAAGCTATCGAGCGCCGGTTGTCGCTCTATGACGAGCAGACCGCGCCGCTTTTGAATTATTACCGCGAGCGAGGACTCCTCCAGACGGTTGATGGCGATCGCAATTTCGACACCGTGAGCGCCGATCTGGTCCGGGTCATTGAAACGTCAGCAAAGAGCATTCACTAACATGGGCATCACGATCAAACAACCGCGTGAACTGAACAATATGCGCCAGGCCGGGCACGTCGTTTCGGTCTTGCACCAGCGTGTCGCTCCAATGATCCAGCCAGGGGTGACGACACTCGATCTCGATCTGCTCGCCCGTGACGTGCTTGTGGAGTTTGGCGCCGGATCGGCGTTTCTCGGACACCAGGGATTTCCCGGCCGTGTCTGCGTTTCCGTTAACGAAGAAATCGTCCATGGCATTCCCGGTAGACGGGTCCTGAAAGACGGCGACATCATCTCCGTCGATTTCGGCGCGATCATCGAGGGGTATTACGGTGATTCGGCCTGGACCTATCCCGTCGGAACGGTTTCGGAAAAGGCCGCGAATCTGCTCAAGGTGACGGAAGAAGCGCTAGCGCTCGGACTGTCACAGGCGCGGGCGGGAAATCGTCTCGGCGCTATCGGGCATGCCATCGAAGCGCATGTTCGCGCCGGGAAGTATGGATTGATCCAGGAATATGGCGGTCATGGCATCGGACGAGCAATGTGGGAAGAGCCGCACATCGCCAATCATGGCTCACCCAAGCAAGGACCTCAGCTGCGAGCCGGCATGGTGCTGGCGATCGAGCCGATGGTGACCACCGGCCGGGACCAAACGAAGGTGCTGGCGGACGGCTGGACGGTCATAACCGCCGATAAGTCGCTGGCGGCCCATTTCGAGCATACGGTCGTGATCACGAGCGGAGCGCCCGAAATCTTGACCAAACGCCTCAGTGAAGTGGTACACTAGGGGTCTTGTGGGGCGCATGGCGTTCGGCATGCGCTTTGGCGTGCATTGCGTCACGCACCGGCCGGCGAACGCGCCGTCACTCGCCTCGGGAGAGGCTGCTGGTCGTGGAATGCGTTCTAGAAAACGGACGGAAGGAACAGGATGAAAGTATCGGCATCGGTAAAGCCCCGCTGTGAGCGGTGCAAAGTCATCCGCCGGAAGGGCGTCGTGCGCGTGATTTGCACGAACCCCAAGCATAAGCAGCGACAAGGCTAGACCGCGCTGCGCGCGTCGGCGGGAGTAGAGGAAGCAGATGGCACGTATTTCCGGTGTTGATCTCCCACGCGAAAAGCGGGTTGAGATCGGCTTGACTTATATCTTCGGAATTGGATTGCACACCAGCCAGTCATTGCTGGCCCGGACAGGCGTCAGTCCCGATACCCGCGTGCGTGATCTGACGGATGACGAGGTCAATCGCCTCCGCGACATCATCGACAAAGAGATGCGCGTTGAAGGCGATCTCCGCCGTGAGATTTCGCTCAATATCAAGCGCTTGATGGACATTGCCTGCTATCGCGGTCTTCGTCATCGTCGCAATCTGCCGGTTCGCGGTCAGCGAACGCGGACCAACGCGCGCACGCGCCGTGGTCCTCGCCGCGCAATCGGCATGAACCGTCGCACCAAGAAGTAATTCACGGCCTTAGACCGATTGTGTGAATGGCTGGCGTTCCTCGCGGGAGCGAGCGGTGACCAGCCCGGAGAAGTGGAGACGCAATGTCAGAACGGCGTCGCGCCGGAGGAGCCGGCAAAGGAAAGACCCGTGTTCGTCGCAGGGATCGAAAGAATATCCCTCGCGGCAAGGCGTTTATTTCGGCAACCTTTAACAACACGATCGTGACCCTGACCGACCCGACCGGAAACGTGATCGCCTGGTCGAGCTCAGGAGCGAACGGGTTCAAAGGTTCCCGCAAGAGCACGCCATATGCGGCCCAGGTGACGGCTGAGCAGGCCGCCCGCAAGGCTGCCGAGCATGGTCTTCGCCAGGTAGATGTTTACGTGAAGGGTCCGGGTTCCGGACGCGAGATGGCCATTCGCTCGCTGCAAGCGAGCGGAGTCCAGGTCATCTCGATCACCGATATGACGCCGATTCCGCACAACGGATGCCGCCCGCCAAAACGCCGGCGCGTCTGAGTGAGTTGTCGCCGCACCAGTGATGGTGCGGCGAAAGCATGTTCTTTCGGTCCAGATGACAGGCGGATTGAGTTCCTTTCTGCGCCGGATATTCCGGCAAGAGGGAACAGCGCGGTTGATCCATCACCGCGTAAGCAACACGCAAGCGTCGCCGGACTGGAAATGACAGGGTGTGATTCGAGAGGATCGATCGCTGTCGCAAAGCATTGCCGCGGGTAATGCGTAACTATCCGCCGCGATAGTGAATGGAGTAACGTCGCGGCGAGAACAATTTCGAGGAGGCGAGGCCGCTTGTCTGCCATGCAGCCGTTCACCATCGAGACGGTGGAATCAGGGCTCAATTACGCCCGCTACAAAATCGAGCCACTGGAGCCTGGGTATGGCACCACGATGGGAAATGCGCTTCGCCGCATTCTCCTTCGCTCCTTGCCCGGAGCGGCAATCAGCCGGTTGCGCATTGAAGGCGTCTGGCACGAGTTCGCAACGGTGAATCACGTTCGCGAGGACGTCACCGAAATCGTGCTGAATCTGAAGCGCATTCGGGTCAAGACTATCGTTCCGTTTGAAGGCGAGCTGAGCGCTCACCTTTTCGAGCGGGGTGATGCTTCTGGCGAAGAACGACTCATCACGGCCGGGCACATCAAGTTCCCGAGCCAGGTTGAGATCATCAATCCCGACCAGGTGCTTGCCACATTGAGCAGCGCCGACGCCGGGCTGGATATGGATCTCTGGATTACGCAGGGTCGCGGCTATCGCCCGGCTGATGCGGAAAGCCAGAACGAAAAGAACAAGAATCTCGGCGAGATTCCGATCGATGCGATCTACACGCCGATTCAGCGGGTCAACTTCGTTGTGGAGCAGACGCGCGTCGGTGGCGAGACCGATTTCGACCGCTTGATTCTCGAGATTTTGACCGACGGAACGATCGAGCCGGATGATGCGTTGTCAACGGCGGCGCAGGTGCTCGTGGGCCACGCGCAGGTGTTCGCCAGTTTTGGCCAGCACGGCGTTGCGGGCGATACGAGTGCCGGACCGATTATTTCCGAAGCATTGCAGAACAAGCCGCTGGCCGATCTCGGTCTCTCCAGCCGCGTGCTGAACGCGTTGAAGAGCAAGGGTATCGAGCGAGTTGGACAGGTTCTGATGATGGATCCCGAAGAATTGCGGACCATTCGCAACTTCGGTCCGCGTTCATTTTTGGAGCTTCGTGAGAAGCTGGCCGAGCATGGTTTCCTCTCTGAAGGCGCTGTGATGTCGGCTGGTGATGATGGCGGCGAGTACGCCGACGATCCAGCAACGTTGGACCTCCAGGAAGCGGTAGCGTCACTCCTGGACGACAGCGCACTGCTCGACGAGGAGGAGTAGAGCGATGCGGCATCGAAATGCTGGTCGCAAGCTTGGGCGCAGTAGCTCCCAGCGACAGGCGTTGCTTCGCCAACTCGCAATCTCGATGATCCTGCATGAGCGGATCACGACGACCGAGGCAAAGGCGAAGGAAATTAGACCGGTTGTGGAAAAACTCGTGACGATTGCTCGCGAGGATACCCCGCACCACCGGAAGCTGATCATGTCGAAGATCGATAACGATCTCGCCATGGTGAAGCTCTTCGAAGTGATCGCACCGCGATTCGTGACGACGCCGGGTGGATACACCCGGATTGCTCGCCTCGGCACGCGACGTGGCGATGCAGCGCCGCTGGCGTTGATTGAGTTTGTCGACTAATACGAACGATCGGCGCGAAACCTCGTCTCCGGACGGGTTCGCGCTGAAAGTTGTTCTTGGATACGATGGCTCGGGGTTTGCGGGTTCGCAGCGTCAACCGGGTCAACGAACAGTCCAGGCGGTTCTTGAAGACACTTTCTCTACATTGGCCGGACGACAAACCGCTGTCGTACTGGCAGGACGAACCGATGAGGGCGTCCACGCGGCCGGACAGGTCGCCGGTGTTGCGGATGTAAGACCTGACTGGCAGGCATCCCGGTACGAAATGGCGCTCAATGCGCTCTTGCCGGATGACTGCGGAGTTGAGCGGATCGAACGGGTTGAGGCAACTTTTCACGCCCGGTTCGATGCGCGGTGGCGTGAATACCGGTACCGAATCTGGTCTGGTCCGCGCCAACCGTTGGCTCGTTCGGTTGTCTGGCGGCGACATGGAGCGATCGATGTCGAGGCCATCAATGATGGAGCGAGCCGGCTCAACGGCACCCACGATGTCGCAGCCTTTGCCGGCGGCGGCGAAGGAGTTCCCTGGTCGGATCGCCAATCGGCGCCAAGGGGAACGGTTCGCACGATCATGATCTGCAACGCTCGCGCAATCGATCCCTGGTGGGGTCCAGCGGGAGCAGGGGAGCTGATCGAGCTGCGTATCGTGGCAGACGGGTTCTTGCCGCGGATGGTGCGCACCATTGCGGGTGTGCTGGAGGAGATCGGCCAGCGACGCCGCGATCCGGCCTGGGTCGATGCCCTGCTTGCCGGTCGCGACCGGCGAATGGCCGGCGAAACAGCCCCGGCTCATGGGCTTACGCTCTGGCGAGTGGGCTACGCCGGCGATGTGCCGGAAATCGATGCAGCAGGGGTTTCGGGAAACGCGGGAGCGTCGCTCGAAACGCGGATGAAGTGAGGAATTCCGATGGATCGGAAGACGTATTCTCCAAAGAAATCAGAGGTTACCCGTGCCTGGTTCGTTGTTGATGCCGAAGGAAAGACGCTTGGACGTCTGGCGACGGTGATCGCGGCCACGCTTCGCGGAAAGAACAAGCCGATCTTCGCAAATCATGTCGACACGGGCGATTTTGTAGTCGTGGTGAATGCCGATAAGATTGCGGTGACCGGTAAGAAGGAAACGCAAAAGAATTACTATCGACACTCACAGTATCCGGGTGGTCTCACGACGATCGCGTTGAAAGACATGCGCCTGACACATCCGGATCGGATCATCAAAGCAGCCGTACGCGGTATGCTGCCGAAGAACGTGCTGGGTGAAGAGCAGTTCAAGAAGCTGAAAGTTTATACGGGCGCCGACCACCCGCATACGGCGCAAAAGCCGAAGGATTTGGCCGTCTAGCATTTTATTGTCGTTCCGGCGCGCTGACGGCCAGCGGGACGACACGGTGAGGGATTCCGTGGAAAAGCCTCGATATCATTTCGGCGTCGGACGCCGAAAAGAAGCGGTGGCGCGCGTGCGGCTCTATCCGGGCACGGGCGTGATCACTGTCAATGGCAAGACCTCCCAGGATTATTTTGGGGGTCGCTCGATTCACCAGTTCAAGCTGTTCCAGGCGCTTCGCCTGACGAACACCGCTGAGCGGCTTGACGTGCACATTCGCGTCGTTGGCGGTGGCAGCACCGGCCAGGCCGAAGCAGCGCGTCATGGCATCGCCCGCGCGCTCTGCCGTTTCGACGAAGAGTTGCGCCCGATGATCAAAAAGGCCGGTCTTTTGACACGGGACGCCCGCGTCAAAGAGCGCAAGAAGGTCGGACTCAAACGAGCCCGCAAGGCGCCTCAGTACACGAAGCGTTAATCCGCTTCGGTGTCCTCGACAGCCACTTACTAAACTGGAACGACGAAACCGGGAGCGATGGAAACATCGCTCCCGGTTTTGCGTTGAGGTGGTGTTCACGTACGAACGCGTCACATGAGCAACAGACCGATGTTCACGGATCAACTCGAGTGTTTCGAAACGGGGAAGCCGCCTCAGTTTTTCTTGTGGACAGGGAGAATTTCCGCGTTATGCACTTGCACTCCGCGAATTGGCAGTGAAGGCAAGCTCAGCAAGCGGCCGCAATTCCTCCCACTCAAACCCCGTCTGCCGGCCCGCATCGAATTCGCAGACGATTCGTTCGTTTAATTCGTGAAGGCGAGGATCGTCCTTGGCAACTTCGATGCCGAGATGTTGCTTGATGAGAAAAATGAGGCCCGCGAGTCCGGAATCTTTCGTCAGTGATACCTCCAATGGTCGACCGAGCAGCTGCGGGACGTCGAATGGGGCATACATCCACCAGAACTTATTCAGACCATCGGCGTGAATACCGGCCCGAGTCCGGTGAGCATCACGCCCATAGAGCGGGTATTTCGGCGGCAGTGGCTCGCCCATCTCGGAGTACATTTCCGCCAGAGCGTTGAGCGCGGTGAAATCCGGTTGATTACCAGCGAAGAACCCCATCCCAATCAGGTGGAGCAGCACCCCTTCCAGTGGAGCATTTCCGGTACGCTCACCCTTGCCCAAACACGTCCCGTTGATCGCCCCGCATCCTTCCCGCAACGCTGCCAGGCAGTTGGCGACAATCAACCAGGTGTCGTTGTGCGGATGAAATTCAAGATCTTCCGGCCGCAACCCGAGCGATCGGAGCTTGCGGAAGATGAGAGGCACACTTCGCGGCAACTCAACGTCGTCATATGGCAACCCAAGTCCCATGGTGTCGCAGACGCGAAATTTTGGCCGTAAGCCTTCGCCATATCGCTCGGCGAGCTCGAGCACAGTCTCGACGAACTTGAGCAGAAAATCGGTTGGGGCGCGAGTTGCGTCTTCGAGGTGCAATCGTGGGCGAATACCGGCCTCAAGCGTGAGCCGTGTCGCTTCTAGATAGGTCTGGGCCGCCTGAACTCGACCGCCAGGGGTGAACTTGTGAAAGGTGTGATAGTCGGAGATTGACGCCAACATTCCCGTTTCCCTGACACCCAGCGATCGAATGAGTTCCACATCCTTTGCCGTCGCGCGAATCCAGGTCGTAGGCTCGATCGCCGCACCGCCGCGGAATCGCTCCAAAGCGCCTTCGAAGGCGGCACGATCTGAAGGACGATAGACAAAAAATTCGGCCTGACGGATCGCTCCGGACGTTCCAGTGAAGGCGCAAAGCACGTCATAAATCGCCAGGCTCTGTTCGGTTGAAAGCGGGAGTCCGCCTTGTTGACCGTCGCGGTGCGTCGTCTCAGTTGTCCAAACCTCCACCGGTAATCCGGGCGGACGCTCGATCCATGCATACTGTGGAAAATTGTCTCGTGGGAAACTGGCGAGACAATAATCAGGTTGCTGCGGGTCGGTGAGGGTCGCCATTTCCACCTCCTTCAAGCCTAATTAGCTTATGTTAATTTGCGTGTAGTGTATCCGGCAATTCTCTAACCTTTCGGAAAGTGAGTCGCCGGAAAACCTCTCAGGGGTTTTGGACGCTGCTATCCCGAGATATGCCAGCTGATCTAGCGGAATTGGCGACGGATGTGGGTGCGGAGGCGTTCGTTCTGGACACGGACGGCGCGGCGCTCGACATTTTCGGCGAAGATGGCGCTACGGTCGGCCAGCGATGTGACGGATCGTTTTTCCCAAAGCGAAAGCTCGGGTGCGACCGAGAGATATCCCCGGAAGCCGCTATCAGTGGCGGCAGCGATTACCCGAGAAGCGATGCGCCAGCGCGTGCCGCCGCTCAGGAACGTGCGAGGCACGGTGATGCGAATCAGGGCTGTGCGCGGCAAGATGCGGTTCATCGCCGCTTCTGCTTCCCAGTTGCCATCAGGTTGACAGGTGAGATCGAGCGCGAGCTTGAGATCCCACTCACTCACACGGTGCCGGAGCATATGGAGACGATCGAGATGGTCGTGGCTGCCATCCTGGTTCTCGGCGCGAATCGCGAGCGCGATTGGAAGATCCGATCCTACCGCTGATCGCACATTGCCTGCAGCGTTGAGTTGAATCGAAAGGGCGTCGTCGCTGTCGACGCCGGCGGGAACATCGATCACCAGCAATGGAAGCGTGCCAGCGCCGGATACTTGGACGACCTCGCGAAATGGGACCAGGCCGGAAGTTTCAAGCTGAATCGGCCGCAGCCAGATTGATTTGACGCCGGGGTGTGCAAGGGCGCGATGCATCGATCGCGACCCGATCAGCATGCGTCGGAGCTCATTTGTTGCGTCGAGATCAATCCCGGCGAGATCGGCATGCCCGGCCGCCGCGTCGTACGCATCAAGACGCATCGCGCATGAGGCGAGCGTCGACACGAGCAGCGAAGGGGTTCCGGCGAGGCGGGTCATATGCTGTGCCCCAGGTCGTTACGAAAGTGCCCGGTTCGCCCGGGAAGCGGGCGATAAGTCATTGCCCTTAAGTCTATCATCAGGGCTGCAAGAGTTACGAGGCAAAAGGTTTGGCCGACCACACAGCGTTGCGGATCGCGGATTCCGTTGCCAGCTCGGCGGCGATGCAAAGTGCGAGCGATGCGCGGTCAGTGGTGGATTGCGGTTGCAAAGCGACGGAGAACACGAGATCGCCGTCGAATGGCGTATGGCAGGGGACGATCGCTCTTGCCATGCCATCGTGCGCTGAGATCGCTGATTGAATCAATGCATCCTTGCCGGCAGGAGCATCGATGAGCAGCACAACAAGCGTCGTATTTTCGCGAGAGTTGCCCGTGCCAGCAGTCGAGGGTAAGTGCAGTCGCGGATCCTCTTCTAGAAACGACACTGGCTCTTTGAGGACAACGCCGAGCGCATTGACGACGGCAATCGCGGTCACCGAGCCGTTTTCAAACGTCGTGCGATGCATTCCAATGCCGCCCGGAATTGCTTTTCCGGTGATGTTTGCCACCGTAGCACCGCGACCTGCGCCGATAGACCCCCAGCGAGCGGCATCAATCTGCGTTGCCTGCTCGCACGCGACATATCCCATTGAAGCGTCAGGAGCGATCGGGTTGCCAATACCGAGATCGAAAATCACGGCCGCGGGAACGATCGGAACCGGTCCGACGGATGTCGGGAAACCGCGTCCCTGATCGCTGAGGTATGACATGACGCCATCCGCCGCGCTGAGACCGAACGCCGAGCCTCCGGTCAGGAGGATGGCATCGACTCGTTGCACCAGGCTGCCCGGCTGGAGCAGGTCGGTTTCACGCGTGCCGGGTGCACCGCCTCGCACATCGACGGCGCACAGAGCAGGCTGTGAAAAGAGGATCACAGTACATCCGGTTTGGTTTTCTTCGTCCGTGGCGTGACCAACGGTGACGATCATCGAATTTGCGTCATTGAACGACCCTGACGATAAGGGATTGTTCACCATTCGACCGCCAATCCTGGGTGCGCGATCTCAAGATTCCCGTCGAAGGTCGAGGCTGCCTTCTCGCGATAACGTTCGAATCCATGTTCCTCCCAGAGGTGGGTAAGGAGGAGGGTGCTGGCGCCAACAGCTGTGGCGAGTGCGCCGGCCTCATTCGGGGTGAGATGGCCACGTTCTTCGAACGTTTCTCCTGCGCCGTCCAAAGTTCCTGATTCCGCCGCAATGACGCGGCAACCGCTGCCAAACGAGACGAGATCGGCCGCCGGACCGGTGTCCGCCGTATAGAAAAAGTCACCTTCGTTGCCAGCGTGAACGCGCATCGCCCAGCAAGGGATGTAGTGCACCGTTCTGGCGAAGGTGATACTGGCCGAACCGATCGTGATCGTGCCGCTTGGATCGTATTCGGCGATATCGAACACACGGGTGAAGAAATCATGTTCATCGGGCGATTCAGCGAATGCCGCGCCGAACGCGTCGAGAAACGCCCGTCCTCCTGGTGGCATCCAGAGCGGGATTCTCCGATCTGTCGTCACTGGATTGTAGGCAAGGGCAAATCTGAGCGCCCCGAGATCGAGCGTGTGATCGAGATGAAGATGGGAGATGACGATCGCGTCAAGGCTGCGAAAATCAATGTGCTTGCGAAGCTCCAGCAGCACCCCTGGGCCGAAATCGAGCACAAAGCTCGCACCCTCCATTTGCGTGAGATAGCCGGAACAACCGGCGCCGGTGTTTCCGCCTGCCGCTGAACCTCCTAGAACCGTGACCTTCATCTGCAATCTCACTCCTCACTCGGTGACTCGATTCGCCATCCACTCCATCAGAGCGTACCAAGCTTCGAGGTCGCGGCGAAATCGCAGATGTCTCGCAGGAAACAATTCTCACAGCGCGGCGTCCGCGAGATGCAGATTTCCCGGCCGTGCCGGATCATTTCGACGTGGAACGCGAAAATCCGCTGAGGATCATCTCCGAGGAGCGATTCCAGCCATACATGCCCCGCTCCCGCGCTCATCGATGGCGGCATGACTCCGAGCCTCAAGGAGACGCGATGAATGTGGGTATCAACTGGCATCACCGGCATGCCGAGACTGAAGAGCAATACACACGAAGCGGTTTTTGGTCCGACGCCGTTGATTGACATCAGCCATGCTCGCGCGTTTTCGATCGTCATCGAGCTGAGAAAGGAGAGGTCGAATGCTCCTCGAGTTTCAAGGATGGTTTCGAGCGCATGCTGAATTCTTGGCGCTTTTTGATCGGCCAGTCCGCCGGAGCGAATCGACTCCGCGATCAATTCTGACGGCGCATCAATGACCGACTCCCAGGTCGGAAACGCTGCTCGCAGGCTGGCGTAGGCTCGTCCGGAATTCACATCGGAGGTATGTTGCGAGAGAATCGTGTTAATGACCTCTCCGACTGGATCCCCATTCGGTGTGAGCTTTCGGGGGCCATAGTGCTCGTCGAGACGATCGGCGACGACTGCTGTCTTTTCATAGAGATACAGTGGAATTGGATTTTGCTTTCGGGTCGTCATTGACCGAATCTCCGGACGCGCTTCGCAATCACGGCATCATCTCATACGCTTCAAAATCAAGCGTCCTATCATCAGGAACGATTTCGCTATGAAAGGAGCTCTTGTGCTGACAGCCGAGCAACGCAACAAGTTGATTGACCAGTACGCGGCAGGGTATGGCGCGGTTATGGCCGCGCTCGATGGGATCACACCCGAGGAGCTTGATGCACGCGAGGGATCCGGCGAGTGGTCGCCGCGCCAGGTCGTGCATCATCTTGGTGATAGTGAAATGACGTCGGCGATTCGAATTCGCCGCATGATCGCCGAGGACAATCCGTCGTTGCAGGGATACGATCAAGATCAGTTTGCCGAAGTCCTCTTTTACGACCGGCCGATCGAGGCGTCGCTGGAGGCGTTTCGCGGGGCGAGAGCCAGCACGACGCCGATCTTCCAGGCGCTGTCCGAGGAGCAATGGGCGCGCACCGGCAATCACAGTGAAACCGGGAAAACGAGCGTCGAGGATTCGCTCGTCTATTACGCCGATCATGCGCACAACCATGCCGATCAGATCCGTCGGGCGAGGGCCGCAGCACAGGACGTGTAACGCAAGTCGAAATATGAAGTGCGGCGGCATTGACGTTCGCCGCCGCGCTTCGTAAACTTAGCGGGATATGGTCGAGTGATTTGGGGGCTACCGCAGTTGCCTGGTTTGATGCAATCGAAGTTCGGGGGAGATGCCTCCAGGTCCAATGGCAGGACCAGGGGGCTTTTTTTTGCACTCGCGACCCGAAAACGGGCTGGGAGGTAGCATGGGACGGACGCTGCTCATCGCCGGTGGGCACATCATCGACCCGGCGAATGGGATCGATGGCCCGGGCGATCTCCTCATCAAGGATGGCAAGATCGAGGCGATTGGCACTGTTGATCGCCCCGAGGACGTCGAAATCATCGACGCCCGCGGACTGGTTGTCTGTCCTGGATTGATCGATATCCACGTTCATCTCCGCACACCCGGCTTCGAATATAAGGAATCGATTGCGACTGGCACCGCTGCAGCTGCGGCCGGTGGGTTCACCGCGATCTGCTGCATGCCGAACACCAGGCCAGCGCTTGATAGCGTCGATGTGCTGCAAGAACTCGCGAAAACGATCTCCTCCGACGGCAAGGTGCGCGTTTTCCCGATTGCTGCAATCACGAAAGGCCGGCAAAGCAAAGAAGCGGTCGACTTCGATGCGCTGGCCGCTGCTGGCGCGATCGGCTTTTCCGACGATGGCGATTCAACTCGCGACAGCACGCTCATGCGCGCCGCGCTTGAAGCGAGCAAGCGGTTGAACCGTCCGGTGATGGTGCACTGCGAGGATTGGACCCTCGCCGACGGAGCCATGAACGAGGGTGAGATCAGCGAATCGCTCGGCATCAAAGGCATCCCGTCCGAGGCCGAAGAGATCATCATTGCCCGCGATCTCCTTCTCACGGCGATGACCGGCGGATGGTTGCACGTGTGCCATGTCAGCACCGCACGCGGCGCGGAGATGATCCGCCTGGCGAAGGAACGTGGCGTCAACGTCACCGCTGAAGTGATGCCGCACCATCTGGTGATGACTGATGCCTGGGTTGCCGGCGAGCGGATTCTCCACAATACGAATGAACAACCCGGCGCCGCCGGCATCCCGATGGATCCCAACACGAAGGTTAATCCGCCATTGCGGCCGGTGACCGACACGGAAGGACTCCTGGCGGAACTCCAGAATGGCACGTTCGACATCGTGGCCACAGATCATGCGCCTCATGCGGAATCGGACAAACCGGCTGGGTCGTTCGAAAAAGCCGCGATGGGGATGAGCGGGCTGGAAGTGGCGTTGCCAACCATGCTCGCGCTGGTTCGCGCCGGACACCTTAAACTTGTCGATGTAATTCGCTGGCTGACAATTGAGCCGGCCAAGATTCTGCAAATGCCGCTTGGAACGCTCTCTCCAGGCGTCGACGCGGATGTCTGCATCTTCGATCCTGATGAAACGTGGATTGTGTCGCGCGAAACGCTGCGCACGAAAAGCACAAATACGCCATTGCTCGGAATGACCATGCAAGGCCGCGTTCGCTATACCCTGGTTGAAGGAGAGGTTCGGTTCGATGGTTGACGCGGCGGCGACTCAGCAAGCACCTCATGGAAAACGAGCCGTGGCTCGCTATCGACCCAAAAGCGATTCCGCACTTGCCCTAGCAGACGGTGTCGTCTATCGGGGCAAGGCATTCGGCGCGCTGGTCGACGCTGAAGGCGAATCCGTTTTCACGACGACGATGACCGGTTACCAGCAGGTCTGCACCGATCCATCATTTCGCGGGCAGCTCGTCTGCATGACCTATCCGTTGATTGGCAACTACGGCGTCACACCACTTGATGACGAATCACGCCGGCCCTGGATCGCCGGTCTGGTCGTGCGTGAAGTCTGTGATTCGCCGAGCAACTGGCGATCACAGGGAACGCTCAACGATTATCTGATTGCCAATAATATTCCCGGCATTTCCGGAATCGACACCCGGGCGCTGACCCGGCATATCCGCACAATCGGCGACACCCGCGCGGTGCTTGTGCAGAACGCTTCCGAGCTTTCCGACGCGGAACTTGTCGAACGCGCTCGCAACGCGCCGATTCCCGGCGAGCATGACGTCGTCGACGAGGTCTCGGGCGACGAGATCGAGCAGCTCGGCTCGGTTGATGGACCACACGTGGTCGTGATCGACTGTGGCGTCAAGCGAAATATTATTCGCTCGCTGGTCAAACGCAACGCGCGGGTGACGGTCGTGCCTTATGGAACACCTTACGCCGATATCGCAGCATTGAACCCGGATGGCGTGATCGTTTCACCTGGACCGGGTGATCCTGCCCGGCTTGACAGCGGGTTGGATGTCGTTCGCAGCGTCCTAGACGCGAAGACGCCCTATTTCGGAATCTGTCTCGGGCATCAATTGCTGGCCCGGGCGATCGGCGCCGAAACGTCAAAACTCAAATTCGGACATCGTGGCGGCAACCACCCGGTGCGCGACGAGCGGACCGGCAAGGTGACGATCACCGCCCAGAATCATGGCTACCGCGTTGACGAAGATTCGTTGCCAAAAGGCGACGAGTGGGAAGTCGCGCTGGTCAATCTCAATGACGGCAGCGTCGAGGGGTTGGCGCATGCGGAACGGCCCGTCATCTCGGTGCAGTTCCACCCGGAGGCAGCGCCCGGTCCGTTGGACAACGGGTATCTTTTCGATCGGTTCTTGCAGATGATCTCGACCCAAAGCGAGACTCGGGCGATGGAGACGCAATAGGTGAGTGCAACACCGGTCAAAAGTGTTCTGGTCATAGGGTCGGGACCAATCATCATCGGCCAGGCGGCCGAGTTCGATTACGCCGGAACGCAGGCGTGCCAGGCGCTCCGCGAGGAAGGCATTCGCACCATCCTCGTCAACTCGAACCCGGCGACGATCATGACCGATGAAGACATCGCCGACGCCGTCTACATCGAGCCATTGACGCCCGATGTCATCCGCCGGGTCATTCAGCGCGAACGTCCGGATGGGCTACTTCCGACACTCGGCGGGCAGACCGGACTGAACCTCGCTGTCCAGGTCGCCGAGCTCGGCATTCTCGATGAGTACAACGTCAAGCTGCTCGGCACGCCGCTCCATGCCATTCAGCAAGCGGAAGATCGCCAGCTCTTCAAAGAGCTGCTTGTCAGCCTCGATGAACCGGTCGTTGAAAGCGCGATCGTTCACTCGATTGATGAAGCCAGAGCATTTGCTGAGATCGTTCCGCTCCCGCTCGTCATTCGCCCGGCCTACACGCTGGGTGGTTCCGGCGGCGGCGTCGCGTCGACGCCTGGCGAACTGGAACGGATCGTCACCACGGGACTCAACGCGAGTCCGATCAAACAGGTGTTGCTGGAAAAGTCGCTTACCGGCTGGAAAGAAATCGAATACGAAGTGATGCGGGATGGCAATGGCACCTGCATCACGATCTGCAACATGGAGAACTTCGATCCGCTCGGCGTCCATACCGGCGACAGCATCGTCGTCGCGCCTTCGCAAACCCTTTCGGACCACGAATATCAGATGTTGCGCACTTCGGCGTTGCGGATCATCAGCGCGCTCGGCATCGAAGGCGGCTGCAATATCCAGTACGCGCTCGATCCGGATTCGTTCGAATATGCCGTGATCGAAGTCAATCCGCGCGTCAGCCGATCATCGGCGCTGGCGTCGAAAGCGACCGGTTATCCGATCGCCCGGATGGCGGCGAAAATCGCCATCGGCAAACGGCTGGATGAGTTGATCAACCCGGTTACGGGAAAGACGACCGCCGCGTTCGAACCCGCGCTTGATTACATCGTCACCAAGATACCGCGCTGGCCTTTCGATAAGTTCACGAAAGCCGAGCGGACGATCGGCACGCAGATGAAGGCGACCGGCGAAGTGATGGCGATCGATCGCTCCTTCGAAGGCTCCCTCCAAAAAGCGGTGCGATCGCTCGAAACCAATGCCAAAGATTTGCTCTGGGAAGAAGCTAACTGGACCGACGCAAAGCTCGACGATCTGGTGCGGCGTCCCAACGACATCCGGTTGTTCGCCATCATGGCCGCTCTGCGCCGTGGCAGCACGCCAGACGACATTCACGCCAAAAGCAAGATCGATCTCTGGTTCCTCGACAAGCTGATGGGCATCGTCAAGATGGAGCGGCAGCTCGCCGAAGCGAAACCGCTTGATCCTGAGCTGCTCTGGAACGCCAAGCGGTTCGGCTTTTCGGATGAGCAGATCGCCAAGCTTCGCGGCGAGTCCGGCGCTCGATATACGTGAAATGCGCGACGAACTGGGGATGCGGCCGGTCTACAAACTGGTCGATACCTGCGCCGGTGAATTCGCCTCATCGACTCCCTACTTCTATTCAACCTATGAAGAGGAAGATGAGGCGCCGGTGATTCCCGGCGATCGGGCACTGGTCGTCGGTTCAGGACCGATCCGGATCGGGCAGGGGATCGAGTTCGATTATTGCTCGGTGCAGGCGGCCAAAGCGCTGCATGCTGCTGGTGTCGCCTCAATCATGGTCAACTCGAATCCCGAAACGGTCTCAACCGATTTCGACGCCTCCGACCGCCTCTACTTCGAGCCGCTAGACGCCGAGAGCGTGTATGAGATTCTGCGCCACGAGCAGGGCGAAGATGGGGCTCGCGAGATGCCGCCCGTCGTCGTTCAGTTTGGTGGTCAAACCTCGATCAATCTTGCCGGTCCGCTCGACAAACTTGGCGTGAAAATTCTCGGCAGTGGGCGTGAATCGATCGACATGGCCGAGGATCGCGAGCGCTTCGAAGCGTTCCTGCGGAATCTCGGTATTCCGCAGCCACACGGTTCGGCGGTGACATCACTCTCCGATGCGCAGGCGGTGGCGGAGCGCATCGGTTATCCGGTGCTGGTGCGCCCATCCTATGTGCTGGGTGGACGGGCGATGGAAGTCGTCTACGGGGCAGATCATCTCGCACGCTATATCCGCAACGCCACCAGCATGACGCCGGATCACCCGGTACTGGTTGATAAGTATCTGCTCGGCAAAGAAGTCGAGGTCGATGCGATCTGCGACGGCGAAAAGGTGCTGATTCCGGGCATCATGGAGCATATCGAGCGAGCAGGTGTCCATTCCGGCGACTCGTTCGCGGTCTATCCCGGCATCAATCTTTTCCCGGCGGAAGTCGAGACGATCGTCGACTACACCACGCGCATCGCTCTGGCGATCAACGCCCGGGGCTTGATCAACATCCAGTATGTGATTCACAAGGGCCGCATCTTCGTACTCGAAGTGAACCCGCGCTCTTCCCGCACCGTGCCGTTCCTGAGCAAAGTCACCGGTGTGCCGATGGTGAAGCTGGCGACGAACATCATGCTCGGCAAGACGCTGGCCGAACAGGGATATGAAGGCGGTCTCTGGCCACGCCAGCCGTTGGTGGCAGTGAAAGCGCCGGTATTCTCGATGGCGAAGCTTCGCGGTGTTGAAGTGCATCTTGGCCCGGAAATGAAATCGACCGGCGAAGTGATGGGCATCGACCGCACCTTCGAATCGGCGTTTTACAAGGCGCTGATTTCGGCGGGGTTGGCGCTGCCGCCGCATGGCTCGATCTTGCTTTCGCTCGCCGATGAAGACAAAAACGATTCCGTGGAGATGGTGGAGCAGCTTGTCCGCCTCGGATACAAGCTGTACGCCACCGAGGGAACCGCCGCCTGGATCGAGCGATCGAATATGCCGGTGCAGATGGTGACCAAGCGGATCGGTCGCGGCAAGCCGGACGTGCTCGATGTGATTCTCAACGGCACCGTCGATGGGGTCATCAACACGCCGGGCGCGGCCGACAAAGAAGTGCTCGATGGTCTTGAGATCAGGCGGGCGGCGGTGGAGCGCGGCGTGCCTTGCTTCACCTCGATCGATACCGCGCGAGCGATGCTTGGCGCGATGACGAAACGCGCGAATTCCTACACGATTGAGCCGTTGCCGAGCTACCGGCGACGGGGATTTGGCTACTAGGCCGGGACTGCTATGCCTCCGCGAATCTTCACGAGTGTCATCCAGGCGAGTCTGCCGGTGATGGGTGACGCAAAGCTAATCACGATCACCGTGCCGGAAGGGATCGCGCGCGAGGCAAAGGCCGGCCATTTCCTGAGCATTCTTTGCCGGGAGCCAAATACGTTCGACCCGATGATTCGCCGCCCGTTTTCGGTAATGCGGGCGAATCAAGCGTCCAATGAAATCTCCATCCTGGTTCGGCCCTATGGCCGGGGCAGCGGCTGGCTGGATGCGCAACCGATCGGGACGCACATTGACGTGCTCGGATTGCTCGGAAACAACTATTCCGTCAACTCGACCACGACGAACCTCCTGATGGTCGCAGGAGGCGTCGGCGCTGCGCCGCTGGTCATGCTGGCGGAGGAAGCGATCGCGAACGGATTGAACGTGACCTATCTGATGGGCGCGGCGAACGAGGCGGCGCTACTACCATCGTCGCAGTTGCCGGAAGCGGTCGAATACATCGTGGCGACGGATGACGGCAGCCGGGGATATCAGGGCTTTGTCACCGATCTCGTGCCGAACTACACCCGCTGGGCCGACCAGGTGTTCTCATGCGGGCCTGAGCCGATGTTCCGGGCATTGCGAAGCTCGATCAGTCCGCACCGGATCGGCGGCAAGCCGAAGATCCAGGTATCGATGGAGCGAACAATGGCCTGCGGAGTCGGAGCTTGCCTGGGCTGTGTCGTCGAAACGAAGCGGGGCATGACGACCTCGTGCATCGAAGGCCCGGTCTACGACATGGACATCGTGCAATGGTAGCGAGGAGCGAACGGTGACACTTCCAGACATCGCGGTCGATCTCGCTCCAAACAATCCGCGCGAGCTGCGCCTGGCGAACCCGGTGATGGCGGCGTCAGGCTGTTTCGGGTATGGCCAGGAGTATGCGCATCTGATCGATGTGCAGCGGCTTGGCGCATTCGTCAGCAAAGGCATCACGCCAAAGTCGCGTCAAGGCAATGCGATGCCGCGCATCACCGAGACGCCGGCAGGAATGCTGAACGCGATCGGACTGCAGAATCCAGGCATCAAAGGGTTCATCAAGAAATATCCTCCGCTCTGGGAGCACTGGCAGGTGCCGGCGATCGTCAATATCTCCGCCGAAACGGTTGATGATTTTGCGATGATGGCCAGCATTCTCGATGAGACACCGGGAATTGCCGGACTCGAAGTGAATATCTCCTGTCCCAATATCAACGCCGGTGGATTCTGTTTCGGTTGGGATCCGGAAATGTCGGCGGAGGTGACGCGGGCAGTGCGATCGGCGACGACATTGCCGGTGATCGTCAAACTAAGTCCTGGCGCGATTGATGTCGCCGAGGTGGCTCAGGCGGTCGAGGAAGCGGGAGCGGATGCCGTCTCGTTGATCAACACCCTTGTCGGGATGGCGATCGACGTGCGCCGTCGCAAGCCGGTGCTCGCAAATGGCACTGGTGGCCTCTCAGGGCCCGCTGTGAAGCCCGTAGCGGTGCGAATGGTCTATCAGGTTGCAGGAGCCGTGCAGATACCTGTGATCGGTCTGGGGGGCATTACGACGTTCAACGACGCCCTGGAGTTCTTCATGGCCGGTGCCAGCGCCATTCAGATCGGCACTGCTGTCTTCGTGCAGCCGAATCTGCTGATCGACGTGATCGACCAGCTTCCGATCTGGCTTGAGCAGCAAGGATGCGCATCACTCGACGAGATCGTCGGTGTCGCCAACAGCCGGTATCACGCCCGGAGAGGCATCGAGATTCCCGGTGTCGCCTCGGGACGATAGATAAGAGAAGGGGAGACATGAATCAAGATTTCGTGCTCGATCGTCTTCGCAGCGCCGGCGCGCTGAAAGAGGGACACTTTCTTCTCTCATCCGGACGACATTCCGACCGGTATGTTGAGAAGTTCGATCTGCTCCGCCAACCGAAAGAAACCGAGTCGGTCTGCACGTGGTTTCGCTGACCGGTTTCGAGACGATCGTATCGATGTCGTGGCGGGACCAACCACCGGCGGCATCATCCTCGCCTTCGAAGTGGGCCGCCAACTTGGAGTCGCGGCGGCATACGCCGAGCGTGTCGCCGACGGAGGCACGGGCCGGGAATTTCGTCGTGGTACCACCTTTGCAGCGGGAAGCCGGGTGCTTGTTGTGGACGACATCCTGACCACCGGTGGGTCGGTGCGAGAGACGCTCGCTGCACTGAAGCGGCACCCGGTTGACGTCATCGCGGTGGCGGTGTTGGTTGACCGCAGCGGCGGTCAGGTTGCGTTCGATGGCGTGCCGCTCTTCTCGCTGGTGAACAAACTCGAAGTGACGAGCTGGGCAGAAAATGAATGCCCGTTGTGTGCGTTGAACATTCCATTGTTGAAGCCGGGGACGACGGCAGTTCCGGGGGCGTAGTCGCCGGGGTAGCACCGGACTGAAGTCCAGTGTTGCAAGACAAAGTCTCTACGAGACTGAGAACTGTACGACAATCAAAAGCGGGCTGGAGATCGATCTCCAGCCCGCTTTTTGTGTGGATGTTTGCGTTAGTTTTTGCCGGAGTCCCACCAGATTGGCGCTTGCGAGCCGATCGTGGCGAGTTCGATCTTGGTGTAGACGAGACCGTCGCGGTCGAGCACGGAAAGCTCGTACTCCTGGCTCATGGTGATCGCATCGACCGGGCAGACCTGGGCGCAAAGCCCGCAGAACATGCAGCGACCGGAGCGCAAAATGAATTCGCCGAGCTCGCGGTCGCCTTCCTCGGATGGGATGACATTCATCTCAAGACAGGAAGTCGGGCAGACGCGCGCGCAGAGTCCGCAAGCGACACAGAGCGCCTCGTTCGTTTCCGGATCGGAACGGAGCGATGGCAGACCCCGGAAGCGGGGCGCCATTTCGCGACGCTCTTCCGGATACTGGATCGTCAGCGTCGGCGCGAAGAGCCGTTTGAATGTGACGGCGAAGCCCTTGACCTCGTCGAACATCGAACCATCCTTTGCCGGTTCCCGCCGGGCGAGAACCAGGAGTGTGACCTGACTAACCGTTCAAGCTGATCAACGACGGGTGAAGCGTGACTTTCCCATCTCCGTTGACCGTGAGCACCGGCGTCCCGGGATCGGCGAATGACGTCACCGGCGATGAAAGCCCGGACCGCTCCAACCGAGCGTAGGTGACGCCGCCGTAGGTGTCCGTCATCCGGGTGATTTCGGTCATGACGGCCGAAGCTCCCCGGTAGTCCATCTCATAGCCCATGCGCTGCGAGATGAGTCCGGCGATCTCAACCGACGATTTCGACTCGCCCATGGCCGGAATCGCGGCCCTAACCCGCTGCACCGTCCGGTCGAGGCTGGTGAAGGTGCCATCCTTCTCAAGGGATGAAGCCAGCGGCAGCACGATGTCCGCCTTCTGGGCGATTGGTGAATCGTAGTAGTCAGCGACAACAAGGAACTCGAGCTTGTCGAGCGCATCGAGCAACTGCTGATTGATGGCTTCGTAGCGTCCAGCCAGCGTGCCCTCGATGTACATCGCCTTGATTTCGCCACGCTCAATTGCGGCGATCATTTCGATCAAGGTTTTGCCGGTATTGGTCGGCAATTCGTGAACCGGCATGAAACCGTTCAGCGTTTTCGCTTTCGCACCCCACCGGCCCAGCCAGGCTCGCTCGAACGCGCTCCGGACGACGGGATCATTGACGTCAGCGCCGCCAGGCAACGTCCAGGGCTGTGCGCCCATGTCGGTCACGCCCTGGTAGTTGGCCGGTCCGCGCATCGAGGCGACGCCGCCGCCGCGACGACCGAGGTTTTGCGTGAGGATCGCGAGGTTGTTGCAGGCGATCGTCATCTCAGTCGGATTGTCGCTGCTATGACCGAGCTTCTCCGCGCCGATATGAGCAGCGGTGTTGAAGATCAGCGACGGTGGGTAGTTGCCGCTTTCATCCGTGCGCTCGGTGCCGCCGGTGGCATAGAGCCGGGCCGCACGTGCGATCTTCTCAGGATCGCAACCGGTGGTTGCGGCGACCGAGGCGAGATCGAACGACGCCAGCGACTCGACCCAACGGGCGAATCCCGGCTCGGAGGTTTCAGCAGACGGCACGTAGCCCTGATCGATGATCTGGCGGGCGATGCCATTCAGCAGTGTGACTGTCGTGCCCGGATTCGGTTTCAACCAGACTTCCGAACGCCACCCAAGCGGGTAATTGTCCTCACTGATGACGACGGTCTTGGCTTCGCGATAAATGCGGGAGTGGTAGAGCCAGTACGACGGCACGCGAGTCGTGGCGGTCACGTTTGGCCCCACGACCAGCACACTCTTCACATCAGTGAAGAATTCCTGCAGGTTGTTGGTGTGCGCGACATCCTGACCAAGCGAGGCGCGTACGCCCTGCTCGACCGCGAGCTGGCTCACGCTGAGATGGCGGTCGATATTGTTCGTCCGCATGACCGCTCGGGTGAACTGCTGAACCGCGTAGGCCTCTTCATTGGTGACGTCTGGCGAAACCAACGCGGCAAACGCGTCGCCCTGGTAATGCGCGAATGACTCGGCAATCGTGTCGACGGCATCCTGCCACGAGACTTCGTAGACCCGCTCGTTTTCACGCAGACGCGGGTAGAAGACGCGATCGGGATGCTGCAGCGCCTCGTGCCCCCATTTGCCCGTTTCGCAGGTGTAGCCGTGATTGACGCCTCGCTCCCAAAGATGGGAAACGCGGCGGACGATGCCTTTGTTCGCTTCAACGTTGATCGTGCAGCCGCCATCGCAACCGCCACAAATCGTTTCGGTCGTATCGAGATCCCACGGGTGGTGCGCGAAATGGCGATCGGTCAATGCGCCGACCGGGCAAACCGCGATGCACATGCCGCAGTTCGTGCAAAGCGTGTCTTCGAGGCCAACGCCATACGCCGGCGAGATGCTTGCTTCGGCGCTGCGGATGGTTGACTCGATCGCGGTGACGCCGATCATCTCATCGCACACGCGCGTGCAGCGCGTGCACATGATGCAGCGGTCCCACTTGTAGTCGATCGTGTCGCTGAAGTGCGTATATGACTGCGCGAGCTTTGGACGGCGGTAGGGATTGGAATTGATGTTGTGGAGATACGTATTGTCTTGCAAATAGCACTCACCCGACTTGTCGCAGGTTGGACAGTCAAGCGCGTGGTCGATCAGATACATCTGAAGAATGAACTGGCGCGCGTCAATCGTCGGGTCGGAGTGCGTGAGCACGTCGATCCCTTCGCTGAATGGTGTCGCGCAGGATTCGATCAGACCGCCACGCTTGCCAAGAATCTCGACCGTGCAAATCCGGCACGAGCCCCATGGACGCAAGAGTGGCTGATAGCAAAGATTCGGGATCTCGATTCCGGCATTTCTGGCGGCTTCGAGAATCGTTGTCCCGGCAGGCGCCGAAACCTCGATGCCGTTGATCTTGCCGGTCACCATTTTCACTTCGGTGGTTGTCACCATATCGTGGCGCTCGCCTCACACTAGTCTGGCAAAGAGCGTTTTCCCGGCAAACAGCGGGCAAAATCGTCAAGGGCGTCCGGGCGTCTCACTGGCTTTTCGCGCGTATTGCCGCATGACTTTCGTGCCTCACCTGGCCTGTGGAAGTCTAGCATAGGAATCCGTAGTCTCCGGGTTATTTCCGCGCATCGCTACATTCACAGCGTGCTAAAATGAGCCGATTTGCCGTGTGAACTCAGCGAATGCGTTTGCACGGGTCGAGGTTGTTGATTTGGAGGTGCGGCAGCGTGTCGGTTGCGGTGGCAGTGGAATTCGAGACAGTCATCGGGCTGGAAGTGCATGCGCAACTCCTGACCCGAAGCAAAATGTATTGCGGTTGCTCAGCGGAATATGCCAACGCAGAACCCAATACGCATGTTTGCCCCGTTTGCCTGGGACTCCCCGGCGCATTGCCGGTCATGAACCGCGCGGCCATAGAAGGCGCCATGCTGACCGGCATCGCGCTTGGTTGTGACATCCCGGCTTTCTGTAAGTTTGACCGGAAGAACTACGTCTATCCCGATCTCCCCAAGGGCTATCAAATCAGCCAGTACGATCTGCCGCTTTGCGTCGGCGGGTTTCTCGAATTTGAAAGCGGCGGAAAAACGATTCGGGCCGGCATTACCCGCGTGCATCAGGAAGAAGACACCGGTCGTCTGGTCCACCGGACCGAAGCCGATGGCCGCGAGGTCTCGCTGGTTGACTTGAATCGCTCGGGAGTTCCGTTGATGGAGATTGTGGGTGAGCCCGATCTCCGCTCGCCCGAAGAAGCCCGCGACTATTTGATGGCGTTGCAGCAAATCCTCCGGTACATCGGCGTTTCGACCGGAAACATGGAAGAAGGGGCGTTCCGCTGCGATGCGAACGTTTCGATTCGACCGGTCGGCAGCAGCGAATTCGGCAGCAAAGTCGAAATCAAGAATATGAATTCGTTCCGCGCGGTCGAGCGCGCGCTTCGATTTGAAGTGCAGCGACAGCGTGAGGTGTTGGAAAGCGGCGGCTCGATCCCGCAGGAAACGCGCGGTTGGGTCGAGGCTCGCGGCGTCACCACCTCGCAGCGCACCAAAGAGCAGGCGCACGACTACCGCTATTTCCCCGAACCCGATCTGCCGCCGCTGCATGTCGACGCCAGATGGGTCGACGACGTGCGCGCCCGGCTACCTGAGCTCCCATCCGCCAGGCTGTCACGCTTCGTAGAGATACTTGGATTGACGCCGGCCGATGCCGCGACATTGACGGCCGACCGGGCAATTGCGGATCAGTTCGAAGCGACGATCGCCGGCAACCCGGACAGCGCTCGTGTGGCGGCGAACTGGATCATCAATGACGGACTCGGATTGGCGAAGGCTCAGGGCCTCGCCGCCGATCAACTTCCGTTCACCCCGGAGCAGCTTCGGGATCTTCTCGGCGCGGTGAACGGTGGAGAGATCACCGCTCGTGCCGCCAAGGAAGTGCTTGCCCAGCTGGAGCCGGGTGAAATGCCGAGAGCAGCTGCACTGCGGTTGAATCTCGTTTCACTTGATGACGACGCGGCGATTCATGCGGCGATCGCCGCCGCAATGGAAGCGCATCCTGCCGCAGTCGCCGATTACAAGAGCGGCAAGAAAGCAGCAATTGGCCGCTTGATCGGCGAATCGATCAAAGCAACTGGAGGGCGGGCGAACCCCGATAAGGTTCGCGCGCTGCTCCTTGAAGCACTCGACTCCTAACGGAGTGACGGCAGGGACCGGCCCTGCCGTTCAAAATAGGGTTTCCGGAGCGAAGGCGCCCCGGTCCAGGAGGTTCCTGGCAGATGGTTACCGATGCCAAGACGCATCACGAGGCAGCCGGCCAGACGCAGGTTGAGCACGATCTCTTCAGCGTCGCAGTCGAGCAGTTCACCATCGCGGCGGATGTCATCGGGCTCAACGATGATATGCGTCAGATTCTGAGCCACTGCCAGCGCGAGTTAACGGTCAATTTTCCAGTCGAGATGGACGATGGCTCCGTGCAGGTCTTTACTGGCCACCGCGTTCAACACAACACGGGACCCGGGCCAACAAAGGGTGGCATCCGCTATCACCAGGGAGTATCGATCTCCGAAGTCCGCGCGCTGGCGATGTGGATGACCTGGAAATGCGCGGTGGTTGGACTTCCATATGGAGGAGCCAAAGGCGGCGTCACGGTCAATCCGAAGCTGCTTTCCCAGAACGAGCTTCAAAATCTGACGCGCCGCTTCACGACGGAAATCTCGTCGATGATCGGACCACACAAAGACATTCCTGCTCCAGATGTCAACACGAATCCGCAAATCATGGCGTGGCTGATGGACACCTATTCCATGAATGTGGGCTATTCCGTGCCTGGCGTCGTCACCGGCAAGCCGCTCGCGCTGGGAGGCTCACCAGGACGCGGTGAAGCAACGGGGCGAGGTTGCGTATTTGCGATTGAAGAGGCCGCTAACACGATCGGTCTCGATATTTCAAAATCACGCACGGTCGTGCAGGGATTCGGCAATGCCGGATCAGTTGCGGCCACGCTCATTGCTGCACTCGGATCGAAAGTTGTCGGCGTCAGCGATTCGATGGGTGGCATCGCGAATCCCAACGGGCTTGACGTGGCCGCGGTACTGACGCATAAAACGAACACTGGCTCCGTCGTCGATTTTCCGGGCGCCGAAAATGTGTCGAATGAAGATCTCCTCGAGCTCGATTGTGAAATCTTGATTCCGGCGGCGATGGAGAAACAGATTACCGAAGACAATGCCCCGCGAATCAAGGCTCGCATGATCGCAGAAGCTGCCAACGGACCAACGAGTCCGGAGGCGGACGCGATCCTTCGCGCCAATGACGTCTTCCTGATCCCTGACATTCTTGCGAATGCTGGCGGAGTCACCGTCTCGTACTTTGAGTGGGTGCAGGCGTTGCAGGCGTTTCCGTGGACGGAAGCTCAGGTGAACGAGCGTCTCAAAGAGATCATGAGCAACGCGTTCCGGGCGGTCCATGTCACGTCACAGCGGTACGACGTCCATATGCGCACTGCTGCCCTCGTTCGCGCCATTGAGCGCGTGGCGGAGTTCACCAAGCTGCGTGGGATCTATCCGTAGCATTCAAGGCCGAAACGAAATGCAAGCAACCCCGGCTGTGGAACTCCACGGTCGGGGTTGCTTGCTTCAACGTCGAGAACATTACTCGACCAGCAACCGGCGAAGATCATCTTCCTGATCACGGACCGCGAGCGCGATCACTTCATCTCCAGGCAGAAGCACCGTCGAACCCTGGGGAACGAAGACATTCGAGCCGCGAGCCACGGCCGCGACGATGCAGTTGTCCGGGAAGTCGATATCATCAATCGCTTTGTTCGCAACGGCCGATCCAACTCCGATCCGTGCGTCAATCATCGCCAGCCCAGCATGCCGTAGCGATAGGAGATGAGTGAACGACCGTTCCGGAATCGATTGCTCGATCAGATGCATGATGTAGTTGGTCTGACTGACGGTGACATCGATGCCAAGCATCCGAAAAAGCTGTTCGTTCTTCGGATTGTTCACGCGGGCAATCGTGCGCCCGACCTGGAACTTCTTCTTGGCGATCTGGCAGATGACGAGGTTGTCCTCGTCTTCTCCCGTTACCGCGATCACCACATCGGCGCGTCCCGCGCCGGCGGAGGCGAGGACACCGGCTTCGGCGGCGTCGCCCTCAACCAGCACGGCGCCGAACCGCTCCTGGAAAATCTCCACCTTCTCGGGATTCTTTTCGATCAGGAGCACTTCATACCCTTCGGAAAGAAGCGTTTTCGTCAGGTAGTAACCGACTTTGCCGCCGCCAGCGACGATGATGTACATGGTTACTCCTCCGGACCGCGGCTGTTCGGATCAACCTGGGTATCGAACGAATTTATGACGTGGTCGAGCACGAGCGCGGAGATCGTCGTGGTCGGACAAACGGTGGTCAGTCCGAGACGGCGATAGGTGTCTTCACGAACCGGATCGTAGATTCTGACCACAACTTCCGGCACGTTGAAGATGAGCCGAGCGACTTGCGCCGCCATGATATTGCGGTTATCGGTATCGGTGACCGCAACAAAAGCCGATGCCCCCTCGATGCCCGCATGCCGGAGAACATCCTCATCGATCCCGGTGCCGATGACCGTGTCGCCCTTAAAGCTGGCCGGGAGTCGTCGAAACGCTCGGGCTTCGATATCGATAACCGAAACATCGTGACCGTTATGGTCGAGAATTGAGGCGATTCTGGCTCCGACACGCCCGCAGCCAACAATGACAACGCGCATTCGTGGTTATTCCTCTCCGTCGTCAAGAGCCAAACGCAGGAGGAGCACCTCGCACGGGCAATTCATCATGACGTATTTCACAGAATCACCGTAGCTGACCTTGCCATGGGTCACCCGGTTTTCGGTGGCCATAACCACCGTCTCAGCCCGTTGCTCGATGGCTTCGTCGACGATCGCGGCGCCAACGGACCGGGCCTGGAGCAACTCGGTCAGCACCTCTCCACCTTTATCGCCGATCCGCTTTTTGAGCGAGGTTTCGGCGGCGCCGAGGACGGCCTCGCCACGCGCCAGCTCCACAGGGAGTTCGGCGTCGATCGGCATGGCTTGTGGAACCTCGACGACGTAGACAAGCGTGAACTTTGGCTTGAAAACCTGACACATCGCGGCGAGCGTTTCAATGAGCCGCACATCTCCTGGTCCGCCATTGACCGGAGCGAGAACGCGACGAGCACGATCTCCCATGAATGAACCCGTTCTTCCTTCCGAAGGTCGCGTCAATTACGCTAGGACCGCGCGAAAGTATGACTACCCTCACCAACAAACGCAATGGCCCGAAACTACCGTCCGGACGAGAGTCTGGTAGCAAGGCGATCAGGCAACCCTGCCTCCCTCATTTTGGCTTGCGTCATGGTGACATCATAGGCGATCCGGCGGCCAACGACCGTCTGCCGCTCGGTATCAAGCACGGCATACGCCGCCCGGGGATCACCATCGCGCGGTTGACCGACGCTGCCAGGGTTGATGAGCAGGCGCCCGATTTGCAGATCGACCGTCTCGTCTTCGGCAAGCGGGAAGATCGAGGCATTCTTGTCACCCGGTCGGATGATCGCGAGCATGGCGACATGCGAGTGTCCGACGAAGCAGAGATCGCCCTCGACGTGCAGCATGTTGGCGGTTGCGCTGATTGGATCAAGCACATACTCCCAGACGGGATCTCGAGGACTGCCGTGGGCGAGGGTGATGCCGTCGAGATCAACCCGGCTCGGACGAGCCGCCAGCTCGGCGCGGATTTCTGGCGATAGTCGACCGGCGGTCCAATCCGCCGCCGCTTTCGCGACCGGATTGAAGTTCGCAGTCGAGGCGGCTCCGGCGCAGGCAAGATCATGGTTTCCCGCCAGTTGAACGACGGCGAGGGGATTCAGCCTCTCCAGGCATTCGACTGGATTGGGGCCATAGCCAACCGTATCGCCAAGATTCCAGATCTGGTCGTACTGGCCATTGGCGCTGGCCAGCACTGCCTCAAGCGCCTCCAGGTTGGCATGGACATCTGTGAGGATCAGGACGCGCATTCAGTGATTCCTCGCTTGCTCAGGTGCACGAGCAGCGCCGCGACATCGCCCGGAGTCACCCCGGTCATGCGTCCTGCCTGTCCAATCGTCATCGGCCGCGTCACCGACAGTTTTTGCATCGCTTCAATGCGAAGACCTGCTACGACTTGATAGTCGAGTGAGGCGGGAATCGAGCGCTTTTCCATGGATGCGTGCCGCGCAATTTCCTTGGTTTCGCGCTCAACGAACGCGGCGTACTTCATATCGTGCCCGAGGCGCAAGCGTTGCGGTTCATCCAGGCCGGCGACGACGGAGCGCCGTTCCAATGGAACAAGCTCGACAACCTGTTCGAGCGTCACGTCCGGGCGTCGAAGCAAATCACCTGCATTCGTCGGCTGTGAAACCGGCGCTATTCCGGATGATTCGAGACGTGCGTCGTCCGAAACCGGGTTGATCTTGATGGAGTGAAGCAACGCCAGCGCCGCCTGGCGTGTTGATTGCGAGGCCAGAACCGCATCATAGCGATCTTGTGAGATAAGCCCATCACGGTGGGCCATCGCCGAAAGACGGTCTTCGGCTGTTTCCGTGCGCAGGTGCAGGCGGTACTCGGCCCGCGAGGTGAGCATCCGATATGGCTCATCAAAGGGGCGGGTGACGAGATCGTCGACCATGACGCCGATGTACGCCTCGTCCCGGCCCAGCACCACGCTCGGAAGCTGCCGGACCTGATTCGCTGCGTTCCAACCGGCCAGAATGCCCTGTCCCGCCGCTTCTTCATATCCCGAGGTGCCGTTGATCTGTCCAGCCAGGTAGAGACCAGTGACAGCTCGGGCTTCCATGGTCGGCAGGAGTTCATTGGGATCGACCGCGTCGTACTCGACCGCATACCCGGCTCGGGTCATGCGCGCTCGTTCCAAACCTGGGATGGACTTCAGAACGGCTTCCTGCACGTCAACGGGGAGGCTTGTGCTAAGACCCTGCAGGTAGAGCTCAACCGTTCGCCACCCCTCAGGCTCCAGGAAAAGCGGATGCGATGTCTTGTCACCGAATCGGGCGACCTTATCCTCAATCGATGGGCAATAACGCGGACCGATCCCTTCGATCGAGCCGTTAAACATCGGAGCGCGATGGAGATTTGCACGAATGAGATCGTGCGCGTCTTCAGTCGTCGCGAGCTTCCAGCAAGCAAGCTGGGGCCGCCATGCCCGTTCACCGGTAGCGGACCGGTGCATGGAAAGCGGAGGCAGCGCGAGGTGATCGAGGTTGCTACTCTGTCCATCCCGGCTGAACCAGACCGGCCGGTCCTCGCCTTCCTGCGGTTCGAGGTGGTCAAAGTTGACGGTGCGCCCATCAATGCGGGGAGGCGTACCGGTCTTGAGTCGCCGCAGTCGAAGTCCCAGTCCCGACATTGAGGTCGAAAGCTCCTGGTCGGCGCGATCACCGGCTCGCCCGCCGGCAACCCGGGATTCGCCGGAAACCATCGCGCCGCGCAGGAATGTTCCAGCGGTCACGATCACGGCTGTGGAGTTGACCAGTCCGAGCGAGCGACAGGTGACGCCTGTCACGCGAGGTCGATCGGGCGCAGGTTCCACATGTAGGGCGATCGCTTCATCCTGAATGAGTGACAGGTTGGGAGAGGCTTCGAGCGCCTCTTTCATCGCGAGTGCGTAGAGACCTTTGTCCTCCTGCGCCCGCAGCGCCTGCACCGCAGGTCCCTTGCTTGTGTTGAGCGTGCGGATTTGCAGGGCGGCGCGATCGGCGGCTCGCCCCATTTCTCCACCGAGCGCCTCAACTTCGGCGACAATATGGCTCTTACCCGGGCCCCCGATCGAGGGATTGCAGGGCATATAGCCAACGCGGTCGAGATTTGGCGTGATCACCAGGGTTCGGCAGCCGGCCCTACTGGCCGCAAGGGCGGCCTCGCACCCGGCATGTCCTGCCCCGATCACTACCACGTCGAATCTCTGGTCTGTATTGTGCGTACTATTCATCATTTGAAAGCCAGTATCGTAGGGTTTATACCCGAACGGCAACGGACTTTCGTCCGGCGCTGAGAAAGAAGGGATAACGCACGAATGAGTTTCATGCGAGGCATGATCCAGAACGTCGTCACCTCAATGTCGCCGCAAGAGCGTCAGGAGGCAATTCGAGATGTTACTGCATTAGTCGCCGCAAAGATGACGCCAATCGAACGCGCCGAAACATTGCGAGACGTCATCAACGTGCTTATGGATGGAATTTCCGTTGACGAGCGGCGAGCGCTCGTCACGAGCATCACCTCAGGAGATTCTGGTTCCTAACGAATACCGGGAGTAGCGAAGGGAGCGTCGAGAATGAAACAGTACATTCCGTTCCGCAAGAAGCAGACGTTAAGCGAACAGATCATGGAGCAAGTGACGGACGCCGCCAATAAGATTACTGAGCAAGCGGCAGCGAAGGGGTCGACTGTCAAAAAACAGGCGTCGGGAGCTGCCTCTTCTCTGAAGAGTCAGGCGACGGACACTGCTTCTTCCCTGAAGAATCAGGCTTCAGGAACGGCCGCGTCACTCAAGCATCAGGCGAGCGATGCTGCGACAACGAGGAAGACGCAGGCTTCCGGGACGGCGTCATCGCTGGCTGCGCAAGTTTCTGATCGCGTTCGCGAGACTTCCGCGAGTGGTGATCAACTCTCGAAAGATGTCAAAGCGCTCGCGATGCAGGCTGCCACGGCCGCAGTGGAAATACTCGAAAATGCGCGTGACCGATCGCATGCGGCGCTCGACTCTGCACCAACGCGCGAGCAACTTGGACTGACCTCTGCCGGAGTTTCGGTGCGTGCGAAGAGTGCCGAAACCGCATTGATCGAACAAGCCCAGCGCTTGCTCGATCTTGCGAAGCAGCTGGAACAGCCAATCGGCATGTCTGTCGCGGTTGCGAAGGAGAAATCGACGCTGGCCGCGACGGCTGCAAAAGAGAGATCCTCTCTCGCCGCGACAGCCGCTAAAGAAAAATCGGCCGTGGCCGCAAGCGAGGCCACAAAAGCTGGCAAGAATGGTGCGGCGATCGCGCTCTGGTCGACTGCGCTCGTCGCGATTGTGCTCTACATCATCATGGGCAAGGAACGCCGCGAGAAGACCATCAAGCGAGCCAAAGCGGCAGCCGCAGAGGTGCAGGACCTGGTTCGCGATTACCGTGGCTACGACGGCGAAATGGAAACAGAAACAGTGTAACCCGGACCTGCTCATTCGAATTGCCAACATGAAGACGGCCCGCGCGATTCAATCGCCCGGGCCGTCAGTGTTATTGGTAGTGCAACTCTAACGCGAATGGGTCACCGGCTCGAGTCCGGACCGAGCTCCCAGAGTTGGTGATTCCGGCATGGCAGCTGCCGCCTCGGACGCCGCGACGCGCTGTTGGATGGACCGCTCGTGCTGCCATTCGGCGGCGAAGTAGCTGCCGATGACAAAGATCACCGCGACGGCCTGTAACACGACGCCTTCCCAGGTGGCGTACGCGCCGAACCAGACGCCCAACCAGTAGGGGAACACGGTGTTGCCGATCGGGGTGATCGGCATCCAGCCGACCGTCTGCAACACATGAACGGTATTGCCGACCATCATCACCAGCACGACGGCGATCATGACGCCGGTCATCGTCAGCATCTTCTTGTGCGGCAGTCTGGCTTGCAGGAAGAAGACGAGCGCTCCCACGATGAATGTGCCGACCAATCCGATCGCAACGCCTTGAATGACGACAAGCGTGCCGGCGTCAAGCACCAGGGCCTGCAGGAAGAGCACCGTCTCAGCACCCTCTCGGAAGATGCTGGTGAATCCGAGAATGACTAATCCGAGCATCTGGCCCGCGGCCCCGCCGATGAGCACCCGCCGCCGTGTGTGGTGGTGGGCGATCCATTTGGTCCAGTAAACCTTGTGGAAAAACCAGTTCATCACGAGCAGCAGCACGCCGATGGCGACGATCGAAACGATCGCTTCAAGCCGCTCGCCATACTGGCTGAACTGGAGCAGCGCCGACCGGGCAAGCACGAAGAGCACGGCGGTGGCGACAAACGCGCCGATCGCTCCGACCGCCATTGGACGCTTGAACTTTGCATTCGCGCCCTTCATGCTGGCGAGCAATGACGCCAGGATGAGCACCGCTTCGAGTCCTTCTCGGAAAACAATCGTGGCCGCATTGAAGACGATTGCGCCGTCACCGGGGCGTCCGGCTCCCAACCTTTCCTGGCCATCAGCCAAAACCTTGTTGAGAGTGGCGCGAATCTGCGCGATTTCCTTGGGCGACGCCTGGTTGTCGATGGCGTACTGCAGACCTTGCGTATTCCCCGTTCCCTGCCAGAAGAGCTGCTCGGCCTCCCGGGCGACGCCAGGCGCAAAACCGATCAGATGCTTTTCAGGGCCGGCATCGTATATGGCGTAGGCCTGCAAGCGAGCGGATTCCGCCTGCTTGTACTGACCGGCCGCAACCGCCGTTTCCATCTGGTCGAGGATCGAGGAGATCACTTCGAAGTCGGCAGTGCCGCTCGTCTGGTTCCAGGCATCTGGATAGATGCCTTTCAACTTGGACTGGATATCGTTCACCGACGATTTGACGACATCGACCGAGGTGACATTCTCTTTGCGAGCCGATGATTGAATCTGGTCGTTAAGCGTTGCCAACGAGGTTGCGACTGCGTCGGTCGTCGCCTGGTCATAGCCGTTCAGCTCGGATCGCAGATCGGCAAAGGCGGCGCGCGCAGCGTCGAGAAAGGCGAGCGATTCGACCATTTCAATGTCGACGGTGACCTGATCGCCTTTGACGCCCCGGCCATATTCAACTGAAACAAGCGGCAAGTAGAGCAGGAGCTGATGCGCCCGGCTGGCCTGCTCATCGGGACTCATTGGCGTGGCGCGGAAACTCTCGACAATGGTGGCAGCGGCGTCTTCGTGGATCGTGAAGGCGGCGCTGTCCTGAGCTATAACGCTATTCACGAGTTGATTAAACGTTGAGTCAGCATCTGCTCTGGCGGTCGCATCGCGCTGCGATTCATACGGTCCGTTGAGCATCTTCCAGTAGCCGGCTGCCGTTGCGGCAGATTCGGCCTGACTCACCGGATACCCATCGCGTGCGGATGTTAACGCCGATGAAAGCGCGGCGTCGAGTCTGGCCTGGTAGGTGTCAAGCAGATCGGCCCGGATTGCCGCGACTGCTTCATCGGGCGAGATATCACCGTTTTTCATACTCTGGACCGCAAGCGTGGCATTCGCGCCCGGGCGTGAAAACTTGGTGGTGGGACGGAACTCCCGGATCAACAGCCAGGAAGCTGCCGTCGCGGCATCGCCTGATTGCGCGGCGGCAAGTGTCTCCGCCATCGCGCCCCGGAGAATCGCTGACCAGGCAAGACCCTTGGCGACCGCGAACTCAACATCGTTGCCGGCGGCGATCGCTTTTGATGCCGATGCCAGGGATTCATTGAGATCAGTTGCTGCGGTTGGGTCGGCGACGAACGAGGGGGAAAGCGCATTTGCCGCATCAAGCGCCGATGACATCCCCGCCTGTGCGGAAGGGATGTCATCGAGCATGAGATCGCGTTGAGCGGAGGTAAGACCCGATTTGACCGAACTGGCCAGGACTGCTTGATCCTGAGACGGCTCCTGGGCGGTGGCTGCCTGTTCCATTCCGATGACCGGTGAGATCAAGGCGAAAAGGAACGCGAGGATGCAGGCGCCGCGGATCAACTTCGTCACAAAAGGGCTCCCCTTGTATATCCGACTAACCCGGTCAAGATTACTCCGTTTCGAGCGAGATTTCGAGCAGCGCTGCCGCTTGGGTTACCAGGCCGGCCGTCGTCGCCGCCTGATCCTGGAGCGATTTTCCGTAGAGGTCGGCCTCTTCCGGGGTGAAGCGAGTGCCGCCGTTCTCTTTGTCGAGGAGGTCCTGGACGAAGGTCATCATGTCGGTCATTCCCGCTTCGATCTGGGTAGCCATGGCCGGGTCTGCGCTTTCGACCAGCGGCTGCAGCTTGGAGTAGGTGAGATTCAAGCCGCTAAGAATGCCGAGCACATCGACAAGGCGGCTGCTTGCGACGAAGCTTCGTTCTTCCGACTGTGAGCCCATTACGAACGATGAAAGCTTCCACTCGTTGAAATAGCCTTCCATCGTTGGAATCATGTTGACGAGCGCCGTGAAGGCATCGGAAAGGGATGGTTCCCATTCATTGATCGCGGTCGCGAGATCGCCCGTGGCATTGTCGAGCGCCGTTGCGCCGGCGATCAGGACGTTCGCGTTGGGAAGGGCCTCGCCAACTTCGATCGTGCCATCGCTGTCCATGTCGATTGCGAGACCGACGAAGGCGTCGTTCGTTCCCCACAGCGCAGGCTCGGTGACCTGATGAAAATAGTTGCCCGGTTTCTCGAGTTTCGTGCCGTCGGGAAGATCGAGGGTGATATCAAGCGCGTTGGTGGGATCATCGGCTCCGCTTGGTCCGGCATCGATCAGCACGTCGAAAGACGACAGCGACGGCACGCCAGCGACGAGCCCCTCGCTCAACTCGTAATTGGCGTGCGCCTCGTTCACCCAGGCCGCCCGAGCAGCGGTGAGCCGGGAGACAATTTCGTCATGCTGCTGATCCCAGAGCGCCTGGTAATCGAAGTTGACCGCTTTCGCCTGATCGTAATACCACTGCGCGAACGCCAGCACCTCGGTGGTGCCGGTTTTCATGTCGGTGATATTCGTGATCATTTGCGCTTTGAGGCTCGCCAGATCGGGCGTCACGGGCTCGGGGGTGCTTTGCGCCGCCGCGCCGATCGGCAGCACCAGGGACGCCACGAACGCGCCTCCAACCATTGCGCGAGTTACGATCGATGCGCGCGCTCGGAAACGCGACGAATTTTCACCAAAGATCACCGGCTCACTCCAACCAACTGTTGGATCGGATCATATCCGATCACACTAGTAAGAATTGGATGAAGTTTGCATGAGCCGTTTGGAGCCGTCAAGCATTCTGACCTAATTGATCAGACTTCCATCACCATCGGCAGGATCATCGGACGGCGCCGGGTTCTCTTGTGCAGGAACGATGAGGTTGTTTCGCGAATCTGGCGGCTGAGGTATCCCCAATCACCGGAAGTAAAATGCGCACCATCGCCGATCGTGTCACGAAGATGTGTCTTTACATCTTCGAGCAGTTTCCCGGACTCCTTGGCGTGAACGAATCCGCGGGTGGCAATTTCGGGACCAGCCAGAATGACGCCGGTTTCGCGATCGACGGTAACAATCACCATCAGGATGCCGTCGCGGGAGAGGGCTTTACGGTCGCGAATGACGACATCGCCGACATCTCCGACCGTTCCCCCATCGACGTAGAGATAGCCCGATTCGATCTTGCCGCCAACTTTTACCGTCTCAGGGGTGATCTCAATGATTGTTCCAACTTCGGCGAAATGGATCCGGTCGGCGGTTATTCCCTGTTCGATCGCCAGATCGCGATAGAGCGCCATGTGCCGGTGCTCGCCATGGAACGGAACGACATCTCGCGGCTTGACCAGGTTGAGCATCGTCACCAGCTCGTCGTAGCTTCCATGTCCGGAAACGTGGACCTTCGCGCGCGACCCGTAGATTACTTCGGCCCCCGCGTGAAAGAGCTTGTTGATGATGCGATAGACGGACGTTTCGTTGCCTGGAATAGGTGTCGCCGAGATGATGACGGTATCGCCCTCGCCGACGGTGACATCGCGATGGTCGCCGTTCGCTATCCGGCTCAGCACCGCCATCGGCTCGCCCTGGCTGCCGGTGACGACAAAAACCACCTCGTGATCGGGGAGGAACGACGCTTCCCTTGCATCGACCAGGAGCTTGTCGGGATCTTTCAGATACCCGAGCTCAAGCGCCATTTTGACGTTATTTTCTAGACTTCGGCCGAGCGTGGCGACCCGGCGGCCATGCTTCCCGGCTGTGTCGATGATCTGCTGAACGCGAGCGATCAGCGAGGCGAATGTGGCGATGAAGATACGGCCATCGGTTTCCCCAAAGACGCGGTCGTACGTTTCACCGACGACGCGCTCGGATGGCGTCGCGCCGGGTGTTTCGATATGTACGCAGTCGGAAATCAGCAAACGGACTCCGCGCTCGGCGAAATCGTTGAGGCGGTCGTAGTCGGTGAGGCGGCCATCGATCGGCGTCGGATCGAGCTTGAAATCGCTTGTGTGCACGATCAACCCGGCAGGTGTGTTGATGCCGAAGCCGACGGCGTCAGGAATGCTGTGGCAAACGCGGAACGGCTCAAGCGAAAACGCTCCGGCCGCGATCGGCTCGTGGCAATCAGGATTGAATTCGCGCAAATCGGCCTGCGGCAGAAAACCCGATTCTTCGAGCTTCACTCGAACCAGTCCAAGCGTCAGTTTCGTGCCATAGACAGGAACATTGAGATCGGGCAGGTGATAGGCGATCGCGCCAATATGGTCTTCGTGCCCGTGCGTCAAAAAAAGACCGCGAATGCGATCGCGGCGTTTCTTCAAGTAGCTGATGTCGGGCAGGACGAGATCGATGCCGAATTGCTCCTCCTCGGGAAAGCCGACCCCACAATCGATGACGATGATGTCCTCTTCATGCTCGAAGAGGAACATGTTCTTTCCAACCTCGGCGATACCGCCGAGGAACATCAGGCGAACTGGCGAAGAAATGGCCGTTCCTTTCTGGAGCGGATCGCAGAAGCAATTCCAGGATCGTCGCTCGGAGAACAATCGGCGCCTTGCTGCCGCGACGGTCGTCCGGCGCTCAAGCGTCGACTAGAAAAAGGTCATTTGCGTAGGTTCTGGCTCGTCGTTTGCTTTGGCTTGCTCAGCACGTTCTCGCTCAGCTTCGGCAACGATCTTTGGAAGCTTGCGGAAATCGTCTTCAATTTGCGGCCGAATCGATCCCTGGTGCAGCGCCGCTGCAGGGTGGAACATGGGAACGATCAATCGCTCGCCAACCTTTCGTGGTTGACCATGGATCTTGGAAATGCGCTCGCCGGCAAACCAGCGTGACATCGAAAAGCGGCCAAGCGTCACGATCACTTCAGGATCGATGGCCTCAATCTGTCGCTCAAGATAATTCGAACAGGCGGCAATTTCATCCGGAAGGGGATCGCGATTGCCGGGAGGGCGGCATTTCACCACATTCGTGATAAAGACGTCGTCGCGGGTGAGGTCGGCATAACCCAGCAATTCGCTCAGGAACTTGCCGGATGCGCCGACAAATGGCTTGCCTTCCTGATCTTCGTGGAATCCCGGTCCCTCACCGATCAGCATGATTTTTGCGTTTGGATTTCCTTCGCCTGGCACGGCGTGCGTGCGCGTTCGCGACAACTCACATTTCGTGCATACGCGAACCTCGGCGGCAATTTCATTCAGTTTGATGACTGCGTTTTCGTCGGACACGTCTCCCCCTTCGTCGTTTGCGAGTATAGCGACGACGAATGCCTGACTCAACGCAATGCGCGCCATTGCTACTCGAAAAACGGCTCGGATGAAAAGGTCGTTGGAAAGGATTCCTCACCCGATTGGAGGACGAGATCAGCGTCTGCGGTTTCGATCGGATCGGGCGGCGACGATGGCGCGACGAAGGTAAGCGATGATTCGGGCAATGCGAGCGCCCATACGGCGAGCAAATTCCAATCAACTGCTTGATCATCGAGGGAAAATGGCATTGTTGCCGGATGATCCGGTTGTTGGAAAAGCCATCGGTTCAGAATCAGCGTGTCGTCGAGCGATGCGTGATCGATCGTCGGAATGCCAAACGACTGGACGCGTCCAAATGAGCGGGCCAATCGAACGGCCAGATCGCGGACTTCCTCGTCGGGTCGAGCGCGGAATTGTGCCCAGCGCTTTCCTTCGATCACCATAACGATTTCACGAGCGCCTGCCTCCGCCGAAGGCTGCACCAGCAGAAGCGTGTGCCGGGCGACGGATTCCCGCAGGCGCTTTTGCGACTCCGCGACAATGGCGACGACACCAAGATTGTCTCGCAGGCGCCGCGCCCGCTCGAAATCGAGTCGGGTTGCTGCCAGGTCGATCTGTTCCTGAATGCGCGTCGCCAGCCGCTGGCCATCACCTTCGAGGAAGGTGAGCACGTCATTCACATGCTGGCGATAGGTTGCACGGTCGGCGATCGCCATACACGGACCCATGCATTGGTGGAGATCGAGGCGTAAACAGGGTTTGCCGTAGCTCCTGGCATCCTTGAATGAACGCGGGCAGGTCCGGAGGGGAACCGTCGCGTTGATCAGGTCGACAGCTTTCTGAGCCATGCTCCGGCTGCGATACGGCCCGAAATAACGAGCTCCGTCATCTTTGCGTTCTTTGGACAGGGTCACCTTTGGCCAGGGGTTCGAGACATTCACCTTGATATAGGGATAAAGCTCCGAGGTTCTGAGGGCAGTGTTGTAGCGGGGTTGATAAAAGCGAATCAATTGTGATTCGAGCAAAAGCGCCTGTAGCTCCGAACCTGTTTCTTCGGTATGGATCGCCATCAGTGATTCGAGCAGTCCGTCCATTTTCCGGGTATACCCGAGCGCCTGTGAAAAATAGGATGAAACGCGGTCGCGCAGATTCTTCGCTTTGCCGACATAGATCACGTGCCCGTAGCCGTCGAACATGATGTAAACGCCCGGGCTTTTGGGGATGTCAGCGAGGAGGGAGCGATCGAGCACCGATCGCCGCCGGGGATTGCCGTCGGTTTCACCGCGCGGCATCGGCGCGCCGAGTTTCAAGAAATCCTCGGGATCGGTGATCCCTTTCGATGCCGCGACTTCCGCCAACCGGAAGGCGACTTCGGCAGTCATCCGCGCGTCATCGCCGCCACGATGCTGGCGTCCCAGGGGAACGTCGAGATGCTCCGCCAGTTTGCCGAGATTCTTCTTCCGGAGACCGGTGAGCAGCCGGTTCGCGGCCGCAAGCGTATCGAACCGGCTGTTAGGTAAGCCAGGACGCCCCAGCCGCTTGAATTCGCCGGCGATGAACGAGATATCGAATCCGACATTGTGTCCGACGAGCAGATCGTCGCCGAGAAACTCCAGCAGATCGTCGGCGACGTCTGGAAAGTGCGCTGCGTGCTCCAGATCGACATCGCGGATGCCGGTCAATTTGGTGATGATCGGGGGAATCGCGCGGTCAGGTTGCAGCAGCATTTCGAACCGGGCGGTCTCCTGGCCGTTGCGGTAGCGAAGCGCAGCAATTTCAATGATGCGATGCTGGAGCGGGCGCAGACCGGTGGTCTCGACATCGATCGACGTGAAATCGGCGAAGGGAGATCGCGATTGCGCTTCCGCGTACCCTTCAAGCATCCAGGCGCCATCGGCCCGGAAGCTTAACTTCGGCGCATTCGCGAGCACCGAGCGCAGCAACGGCGTCCAGAGGCGCGGGGCGGCGCCGTTCCCGAAAACGTGCCGTACGACATCGTCTTCAGAAGCGAGTCCGCCGCGACTCGAGATGTAATCGGTCGCGCGTTGGAGGAGGTATTCATACCGGGGTTCGTCTGATTGCGTCATCGTCAAGAGGCTATGCCAGTGCTCTTCGGTCGCATACGTTCGTCATGATAAACTCTGGCCGGACCCAGCTCCGTACAGATGTTCGGCGGTTTCAGTATAGACGACCCAGGATAGGGCAGCATGGCTGACGAATCATTGATGAAGCGTGTGATCGAATTGCGCACGTCGATCGATCGCTGGAACTACGAGTATTACATCCTCGATCAATCGTCGGTTCCGGATAGCGATTACGATCAGGCGCTGAATGAGCTCCGGGCAATCGAAGCCGAGCAACCCGAGTTGATCACCCCTGATTCACCTACCCAGCGGGTCGGTACGACCGCGCAAAGCGCCTTCGCCAAAGTTGAACACCCGGTTCCGATGCTCTCGCTCAGCAATGTCTTCGGAGAAGACGAGCTGAAAGCGTGGGCGACGCGGGCGCAAAAAGCGGGTGGGGGCGCCGAGCTCAGCTTCGTCGTCGAACCGAAGATTGATGGACTGGCGTTGGCGATCACCTATATCGATGGTCGCCTTGATCGAGGAGCGACGCGTGGCGACGGCTTCGTCGGCGAGGACATCACGGCCAATATCCGCACAATCAAATCGATCCCGCTTCGTCTGCAGGCTGAAAGTCCGCCGCCGGTGATTGAAGTGCGGGGCGAAGTCTATATGCGCAAAGCCGACTTCGAGCGGCTCAATGAAGGCATTCTTGAGCGCGGCGGCACACCCTTCATGAATCCTCGCAATTCATCGGCTGGATCGCTGCGCCAGCTCGATCCCCGCATCACGGCCAGTCGTCCACTGCGGCTCTTCACCTATGGCATTGGGTACGTTCAGGGCGCATCGCTGCCGGCAACGCATGCTGGCGCGCTGGAGCTGCTTCGAAGCTATGGCTTCGATGCCTCCCCAGGAGCCCGAGAGTGCGCCACGATCGAGGAAGTCTGGGCGCTCTGTCTGGAGTGGCAGGAACGGCGGCACGATCTCGACTATGAGATTGACGGCGTGGTGATCAAGGTCAACGATGTTCGTTTGCAGGAAGAAATCGGTTTCGTCGCCCGTGAACCGCGATGGGCGACCGCGTTTAAGTTTCCGGCAATCCAAAAGACGACGGTAGTCGAGGACATCGAGATCAATGTCGGTCGCACGGGGACGTTGAATCCAACGGCTCATTTGGCCCCGGTCAATATCGGCGGAGTGCTGGTCCGGCGAGCCACGCTGCACAACGAGGACGAGATCGCCCGGAAGGATATCCGGATCGGCGACACCGTCGTCGTCCAACGTGCTGGTGACGTGATTCCGCAGGTCGTTATGGTCCTGACCGATCACCGAACTGGAACTGAAGTTCCGTTCGAGATGCCGGAGAAGTGCCCGTCCTGCGGCTCCCCTACCTTTCGCGAACCGGGCGAAGCGATGCGCTACTGCACGAACAGCGCCTGTCCGGCTCAGCTCAAAGAACACCTGCATCATTTCGTCGCGCGCACCGCGATGGACATCGACGGACTTGGCAGCAAGCTGACCGACCGGTTTGTCGATCTGGGTTGGCTGCACGATGCCGCCGATATTTACTACCTCGACTGGAAAGCCGTCGAGGAGTTAGAGGGTCTCGGCGAAAAGAGCGCGGAGAATCTTCGTAGCGCGGTCGAGGCGAGCAAAAACCGTCCCGTTGCCCGATTAGTGAATGCACTCGGCATTCGCCACGTCGGCGAACGAACGGCGGCGCTCCTGGCCGATCGCTTTCATTCGATCGATCGGATGGCGGCAGCATCACTGGAAGAGATCAACAGCGTTGCCGGAATTGGCGAGATCGTCGCCGATAGCATTCACCGCTTTTTCCGCGAAGAGCACAATGCCGCGGTCATCGAGAAACTTCGCTCTGCCGGTCTCAGGATGGCTGAGGCGGCATCTGAATCCACCGGCTCGTCGCACCTGATCGGTACGTCATTCGTCCTCACCGGTCGGTTGGAAACTATGTCACGTCCACAAGCGGAAGAGCGGCTAAGACGAGCGGGCGCAACGGTAACCGGTTCGGTTTCTAAGAAGACGAACTTCGTCGTTGCGGGTGAGGAAGCGGGCAGCAAAGCCGCCCGGGCGGAAGAACTCGGAGTTCCGATCATAACTGAGGCCGAGATGATTGCGATGCTCGCCGAGCCATAAACGTAAAGACCGGGGCGAACGTTCGCCCCGGTCTCTTTCATTCTCAATAATGAATTGAATCTAGTCGCCGTCGCCGCCCATCACATATTTGGCCGGCATCTCGTCGTCGATTTCCATGTCGTCGTCATCGACACGGGCGAGGTTGTCGCGGGAGGCGTTGCTGCGGCGTCCCGAGGCGCGGGTGCGGCGGCGATCGAACGGGCGAACCGTCGCGACCTGCTGACCGTGGTGGTAAACCGTCAGCACCGCTGGAGCGTACTCGTCGCTTTCGGCTGGCTCTTCGGCCGTTTCTGCTTCTGCAGCGGGCTCCAACACGGTCGGAGTAGTGGTCGCCGGGGATTGCGCCGCAATTTCAGGCATGTCTGGAGCGTCGATTGTCACAACAACAGGTTTAGCTGGAGCAACCCAGCGCTCATCCGGCCGCTCAACCTTCGGCAACGCCGCCGCGCGAGATTGCGCCGCCGCACAATACGGACAGACATTCCAGCGCAAATCGACCAGGCGAGTGCAGGCCGGGCATGGCTCGCGAAGCTCCGTCCGGCAATGGGGGCAAACGACGAAATCGTCATGAATGTAATGCTGGCAAGAAGGGCAAAGTGGAATCTCTTCAAGATCCTGGAGGAGATATTCTTCTTCGAGCGAGCGTTGAAACGTCGAATCGAGTGTTTCCCGGGGGCGCAGCATCATATAGAGCAAGACGCCGGGAATGAAGAAAAGCACCACCATCAGCGTCGAGAAGACCTGGGTGACGACGCTCTTGCTTCGAGATTCGATGTCGCGGTACGCCCAGATGACCAGGACGACCCACATGGCAAACAGATACGCGCCTGAAAGCGCGACCAGTATCTGTATGCCCCTCGCGACAACTTCTTGCATAGACTCGTCTACCTCTAAGCGCTTCCGGCCGACCCTCGGGAAAGGCTACCCGATTCGCTCGTATCGTGAAACTCGCAGTACGAAAAGCGTGGCTCCACCGATGATGACCTCGACCGGGCTCGCGAGGAAATGATCGCCCGGTTCGAGAATCGGCATGAGCGGGTTCACATACTGCGTGCGGGAGCTGCAGTTTTCTTTAATGATCTGCATTGCCTCCGCAACGTGCGCTTCTGGAACGCCCACCATGAGCGTTGCGTTTCGCTCCCGGAGAAATCCTCCGGCGCTATCGATCTGAGTTGCTTCGAATCCACGAGCGGTAAGCGCTTCCGCCACCAGGTCCCCGTCAATACCTTGCACGACTGCGACGATCAGCTTCATGACACCGATCCGGTTGTGAGGTCCACCGTTATTGCATCACCGAGAAGGTGGACAAACCGATCGTTCATGGCCGTTCGTAAATCCTGCCACACCATTTGCGCAGGTTGCGACGCATCAATGACGATCCAACGTTCCGGTTCAGCAGAGGCGAGCGCAAGAAATCGTTCTCGTACCGCCTCGTGAAAAGCGAAGCTTTCTTCATCAAGGCGATTCGTTTCCCCAGCGCTCCCGAGGCGCCTGCGCAACCCAACCTCGACCGGCAGATCGAGCAGGAATGTGAGATCGGGTTGCAAATTTCCGGTGGCGAATGCCTGCACCTGCCGGAGGGCATCCATCGATAGTCCACGACCTCCGCCTTGATAGGCGAGCGTTGAATCGACGTATCGATCGGAGACCACCCATTCGCCACGAGCGAGGGCTGGCTCGACCACTTCCCCGACGTGCTGCGCGCGCGCCGCGCTCATCAGCAACGCTTCGGTTGAGGCGAGCATAGCATACGAGTCGGGGCCGAGAAGCACTGACCGTATATTTTCACCGATCCGTGTGCCCCCCGGTTCCCGTGTTAATACAGCGCGAACGTTCGCTATTTCGATGGCGGCGACAAGCAGTTTCGCCTGCGTGCTCTTGCCGGCCCCGTCGGGACCTTCGAGCGTAATGAAGCGTCCGCGCACTCGGCTAGAACCCTTCGCGGAAGATTTCGACGCGACGGTTCGGCTCGCGTCCGGTCGAGCGGGAACCAATGTTGTAGCGCTCGGCCAGGGCGTGCTGCAATTTTCGGACGTGCGTTTCCTGCGGCGTCAGCATCACCGGCGGCGCTCCAGCCATGACATTGGTGATCGCTTCTTCCGCCTCGAGCATCGCGCCGGCAATGGCATTCGAATCAGCATCGACATCATCCGAAGCCTGATCGCCGCCACGGCGAACCGCATTCGGGAAAAGCGATGCCAGCACGTGCTCCATTTGAATCGATGTGTTCGAACGCAACACGTAGACCGATGTGCCGCGAGCTTCAGCTTCGCGGATCGGCTGCGGCTTCTGCCGGTAGTAGCTCTTGAGCGTCATCACCATATCGGCTTCGCGCGGATCGCGGACGATCACGGCAGGCAACCGGAGCTGGCTCACGGCGTTTTCCAGCCGGTTGCGGCTGACGCCGAATGGATAGATGCGCAGCGGTTTCTGCGTCGTTCCACGTCCCTTCGGCAACATTGGCGCGACTGGCGCCATTTCGATCGGCGACGGTGCGAGATCGATCGACTCGTGGACTTCCTCGACGATCACCCGGTGTTCCCGCTCGCCTGGCGTCGGGAAGGCGACGACGGTATTGCGGGATTGATCGCGCTCACTGCCTCGGCTGTTCACGCGAGTCGATGAATGATGCACGTTGGGATCGCGGCGGCCTTCATCCGGTCTGTTGATCTCGATTTCGCCCGACTCCAGACGGCGGCGGCTTTCGACGCGCACCGGCCCGCTGCGGAGAATGGCGTCAACCGTCGCGGCGACATCGTGATGCACCGCAACTTCATCCCGGTTGATGATCTCCACCATCACATTGAAGGTCGGCGGAGCTTTGCGCTCCAGGATCGACTTCTGGGTGCCGCGGCGACGCGCTTCCTCATCGGAGAGCGTGACCGACTGGATGCCGCCGATCAGATCGGAGAGCGTCGGGTTCATCATCAGGTTTTCGAGCGTGTTGCCGTGGGCCGTGCCGATGAGCTGCACACCGCGCTCGGCGATTGTGCGCGCGGCGGTCGCCTCAAGCTCGGTCCCGATCTCATCGATCACGATCACTTGCGGCATGTGGTTTTCAACCGCTTCGATCATGACTCCATGCTGAGCGGTCGGCGTTGGCACCTGCATCCGGCGGGCGCGGCCAATTGCCGGGTGGGGAATATCTCCGTCACCGGCGATCTCGTTGCTCGTATCGACCACGATGACCCGCTTGCGCATATCCTCGGCGAGAACGCGCGCGCTTTCACGCAGCATCGTCGTTTTGCCGACGCCCGGACGGCCAAGCAACAAGATGCTTTCGCCCGATTCGATCAAATCTTCGATGACCGCGATCGTGCCATAGACAGCACGGCCGATGCGGCAGGTGAGACCGACGATCTCCCCACCACGATTGCGGATTGCGGAGATGCGATGAAGCGTCCGCTCGATGCCTGCCCGATTGTCGTCTCCGAAATGACCGATGCGCCCTTCAACGTAGGCAAGGTCGTCGCGGGTGATGTCATCGCTGGTGATGGGAAGCTCGTCTTCATGAAATCGCGCTTCCGGCACCCGTCCGAGATCCATCACGATCTCAATCAACGCACCATGTGACGGATCTTGCTGGAGGAGTTTGACTCCGGTGCTGATCTCAAGCGGCAGCACTGCCAGGAGATCGTCGATGTTGTCGGTCAGTTCAGTTTCGTAATACTTGCGGCTATACGACCCGCGGGTCGCGGATAGTGAGCTCGTCAAGCGTATTTCCCCTTCATTCAAAACGGCGCCAATTGTCAGTGTTCATGCGTTCTCGCGGAAGCTTTCGGCGGGATTATTCAAGACCTTGAGGTCGATCCTCAGATGGTCTAATGAAGAACGAGGGTGCACGTTTCGGCTTCGGCAGTCGCTCCAATACGCCTTCGGGTTGAGGCAATGCCTCAATCACCGGCGCCAGTGCCCGGGCAGTCGTGTATTTCACCGACAGCTCAAGCTCGACCACTTGCTGAAATCCGCGTTCTTCGTACCTCGGAAGCGTCTCCATTTGATACCCCCGAATCGAGCTATAGACCCGGCCAAGTCGCCGATCGGCGGCAACTTTTCCGAGTGCTCCATCGATCACATCGCCAGTGATGCCGATCCAATCGGGATGAACAATGACGTCTAATACATGAACCGTGCCAAATGATTTGACCCGCGCATAGGCGACAATCTGGAACGCCTCCTCTACTAACCACGCGGCCGTGGTGACACCCGACGGAAAAGAGGTTTTCGTCGCGCTATCCCAGCGATGGCTGGTAAAAGCCTCAGCGTATTGGACCTGGCGGGGCACTACGGTGTTATAGAGCTGGTTGATCGCCCAGGTATCGGCGGGATCCTGACGCCGGAGCAACAGCCGGGATGGCCTTAATCGCGGGTTCTCGACGGCGAGCACAAAATCATTTGCGTACGGCGCATAGCCAATAGCCCGCAAGGCTCGCGACGCTGGCGAGTCCACAGGCGGACGAGCAAAGAGCCGCTTCACACCTTTCAATCCCGCCGCGACAACCGATCGCTCAAGCAATTCTTCCCAGAGCGGAGTCACGTCGTAAACGCCGGTCGACGCGCCGAGCGCGATCAACTGCCAGCGCTGATCGGGCGCCTCAGGCTGAAAATGGGCGAACGCCAGCAATCCTTCATCCGAATCCGCTACAAAAAAGCGCGAGCGATTGCGCCTCGGCAATATCGAGGAAAGTGCTGCCTGGGCAGGTTGGTACGGGGCGAGGGAGGTTTCTGGTTGGTTGAGCGTGAGTACTGACGATATGCTCATGAGTCCGGGGAGATCCCGGAGGCGGGCAGGACGTATCGTCAATGAGAGGCTCGTCATGCAATCCCCGAATCGGAACATGCGCGAGCCAGCAGTTTGGCTAAGGCGGATTCACCCAGTTGCCTGAGGAATCGCCGCCGATGTCGCCGGCTGGGATCCAGGCACGATCAGTGCGTTTCTACGCACTCCAAACGGCGCCCGGAACGCTTGTCGATCCCTACGTTGATTGTACTACCGAGAGGTAGGCAGAACAATTGTGTTGCGCGCCCAATCGTCGCGGAGGCATCCAATATTGAGATGTCGCGCCTAAAGCGTCCGGCGACCCAAAAGAGCACGGCCGAGCGTGATCTCGTCGGCGTATTCAAGATCGCCACCCGCGGGCAAACCACTGGCCGGCCGGGTGACGGTAACGCCCATTGGTGCAAGGAGGCGGTGAATGTATGACGCAGTCGCTTCACCTGGCATATCGAGATTCGTGGCGAGAATCACTTCCTCCGGTTGCTCGCGCTGAACTCGTTGGATCAGCTCCTGGATTTTGAGCTTTTCGGGTCCAACGCCTTCAATCGGAGAAACCGCTCCGTGGAGCACGTGATAGCGTCCGCGGAACTGTCCCGTCCGTTCCAGCGCCACGACATCAAGCGGTTCTTCGACGACGCAAATCGCGTTGCTCCGGGTGACATCGCGACAGATGGAGCAGGGATCTTCCTCGGTAATGTTGAAGCAGACGGAGCAGAGGCGAATGCGGTCCTTGACTTCAATGATTGCTTCGGCGAGCGCCAGGGCTTCTTCGCGGGAGGTTCGCAGCAGATGGAACGCAAGCCGCGACGCGGTTTTCGGGCCGATTCCCGGAAGCTTCGACATCTCGTCGATCAAGCGGGCGACCGGCATTGCTGAGACGGAAGAGCGTTGGTTCACCGGTCGGCCTTTCAATCGTCTACGGAGGAATCACATCATCGATACGTATTTAGAAAGTTTACATGGAACGAACGTTCTGACCTGTCATGAACGCTTCATTTTCATGCGAGAGTCGAAAAGTACGGTATTCATCGCGAAGTCTTGCGCCCGCGACGTGATTTTGCTAGGCTGACGGCACCGAATATGCGGCGTATCCGCCGTTAAGCCGAGAAATAGTCCCGACCCTGGCCCCGCGGCAGCGCTGCCGTCAGGCGCGTTCGTGGGAGGATCCATGATGGAGTACCTTGACCAAGTGCTCGCGTGTCGCGATTGCGGCGCCGCCTTTACCTGGACCGCTGGCGAGCAGCAGTTCTTCCATGAAAAGGGCTTGACGAATCTTCCCGTTCGTTGCGCGTCGTGTCGCTCGGCCCGAAAGGCGAAAATGGGGATTCAGGATCGCGCCCAAACCGAGATTGTGTGCGCCGAATGTGGTCAGCTGACGACCGTTCCCTTCGTTCCCCGAAATGGAAATCCAGTCTATTGCTCTCGCTGCTTTGACCGCATCCGCAATCAGCAAGCGGCGACAATGACTGGCTGACCGGAGTAGGGGAGGGCTATGTGGGCATGATTCGATTCCCGGCCTTGAAGGGACCGGGCTAACATGCCGAAGCCCTTCCAGGGCTGAGCCTGGCGACGAATAATCCGGAAATCACCGAGGTTTCGTGCGTAATCCCAAAAGGACTTTGTTTTTCGTAGCCCGGCACTTCAGTGCCGGGCGAACCTTCGGGGCGACTCGGTTTAGCCGAGGAAAACGCGGCCGCGCGGTCCGTCCGGCGGGCCGACTCGCCCCTCGTCCTCAAGACGCTCCATGATTCGGGCGGCGCGGTTGTAGCCGATTTTCAGTCGGCGCTGGAGATAGGACGCACTCGCGCGGCGATCTTCGCTTTCGCGGAAAATGAGAATCGCCCGCTCCATCAGGCCGTCATCTTCGTCGTCGTCATACGCTTCCTCAACGGACGATGTCGACTCGGCTTCGATATCGAGCCAGGCTGGATCGTATGTTGGAATCGGGGCGATTCGTTTCCAGTGGTCGACGATTGATTGCACATCCGCGTCATCAACATAGGCGCCCTGGATGCGCACTGGCTTGGCCGCGTCAGGCGGCAGGAAGAGCATGTCGCCACGTCCGAGCAGCTTCTCAGCTCCCTGGGCTTCCATGATGACCCTGCTTTCCAGCTGCGACGTCACCATGAATGCGATGCGGGCGGCGATGTTGGCCTTGAGCAATCCGGTGATGACATCAGCCGACGGGCGCTGGGTGGCGATGATGAGGTGGATGCCGCAGGCGCGTCCTTTCTGGGCAAGGCGGACAAGAAGCGTTTCAACATCCGCCGGCGCGACCATCATCAGGTCGGCAAGCTCGTCGACGATGACGACGAGGAAGGGAAGATTCTCCAGTTCGTCATCTTCCTCGCGGCGAAGTTTGTACCCGTCGAGATTGCGGACACCGAGTTTGGTGAAGATGCCGTAGCGGCGCTCCATCTCTTTAACGCAAAGTCGAAGGACGGGAACGGTTTTCGCCATGTCGGTGATGACCGGGCACTGAAGATGCGGCACGCCGCCATATCCCGCCATTTCGACCATCTTTGGATCGACCATCACCATTTTGAGATCTGTCGGTTGAAGACGGAGTAAAAAAGTTGAAATGATTCCATTGAGACAAATGCTTTTGCCCGATCCGGTTGAGCCGGCAATCAAAAGATGCGGCATTCTGGCGAGATCGCCGATGACGTACCGCCCGGTCACATCGCGTCCGAGCGGCAATGGCAATTTGGCCTTGGAGCCTTCGAATGAGCTCGATTCGATCGCCTCGCGCAAACCGACAATGGCGATCTGATCGTTTGGAATTTCGATGCCAAGACGGGCTTTACCAGGGATCGGCGCTTCCATTCGGACACTCGGAGCGGCGAGCGCCAGGGCAAGATCGTTCTGCAATTCGGTGATGCGCTTCACCTTTGTGCCGATGCCCGGCTCGATGGTGAACTGGGTGACGGCCGGTCCGGGATTGATTTCACGAACTCGAGCATCGACCTTGAAATTCTTGAGCGTGGCTTCGATTTGCTCGGCCTTCGCTTCGAGATCCGCAGCGTCCGGCATGACTGAATCGTAGTGTGCGAGCAGACTGACATCGGGCAATTCCCACGGTCCGTCCGGTCCGAGCGCAACAGGTTTGGCGGCAAGCGGCGTCGCGCTGACCGGGCGAATGTCTTTCATCGGGATGTTGATGATCGGCGTACGCACCGGTTCAACAATTGCAATGGCCGCTTCCTCGAATGGATCAAGGTCATCAAGTTTGGTTGACCGCGCTTTGCTCGAACGCGTGGCGCGGATGCTGGTGGGGGCGGGCAATGGCGCCGAAATCATCGATTCGTCGTCGGCCAGGGCGCGTGAAACCGGCGCGGTGGAACCTGGCGGCGGCAAGGGCGCCAGATCGATTCCCAGCGTATCGAGCGTAAACGGCACGGATTTCTTCGGCGATGATCCACCATCGGGAGGTGTCGTCGGCGACGGATTGGCGCGTTTCAGGCGTTCGGCTTTCGGCGTGCGCTTTGGCCAGATTTTGCGAATGTCTTCGACGAGCGTGATGACGTCGGTGCTGGAAAGCAAGAAGACGCCGATGACGCCGATGACAAGCAAAAGGATGGCGGCGGCGACTTCGCCGAGCGGACGCTGCAGCAGGGCGGTGGTCCCGATTCCGAGTGTGCCGCCAAGCTCGCGAGACGAACCGGCGAGATCAAGCAACCCGGTCACGGCCAGCGCAAAGCCGGTAGCACCAAGATAGTGCCGGATCTTGATGATGGGTCCGGATTGCGTGCGAAATGACCGGACAGTGAGCAGCAGGAAAAGCGTTGGAATCAAGAACGCGCCGCGACCGCAGGCCGCGCGCAGCGTATCGCCCCACCAATGGGTAATCACTCCATCCCCGTCGGGCGCAATCAACGACCAGGCGCTGATGACGCCAAGGATGAAAAAGAGCACACCGGCGAGTTGGCGCTGGATATGGGCAGGGATCGAGATTTTGGCGAAGAGCCGCCCAATGCCCTGGAAGAGCGAGGTCACCAACGATACCCGGTGCTTTTCAACTGCTGGGGCAGCTGGCGGAGCGGCACGAGCGCCTCGCGGCTTTACGGTTGATTGGGTCGCCATAGGGGCTGGCTCCAGATAACGGTATGGCATCGGCCGACAAAAACGCGTGACGAAAGCCATGTACGTACAGTTTGTTCGCCCCAGTATACACCAAGAAACGGGCATTTTTACGGCAATTCGTTCCCAGTTGTCACGAGTCTGGAGTCGAGCTCGTAGGACCCGCGGAACGGGTTGGAACAGCGTCCGGCCGAATCTGAAAATTGAATTTCGTCCGAAATGCCTGATAAAAGTCGTTTCGACCGATTGAGACGAGCCGGAAAAAGTGGTCGCTCTGGCGAACCTGGACGACATCGCCATATCGCAGCGATCCAGTCGGACGACCATCCAGGATCAGTGACGCCTCGTGCCGACCGACGGTGACGACTTCGACCAGTGCCGACTCGGCAACGACCATCGGGGTGCGGATCGGCGAGTGACAGGAAATCGGCACGATCGCAACTCCGCGCACTCCGGCGGTGAGAATCGGTCCGCCTGCCGCCATGCAATAGGCTGTGCTGCCACGTGGAGTCGAGACGATCATGCCGTCGCCGGGATAGGTGTTCACGAACTGCCCGTCGATATAGACCTCGACCTCGACCATGCGAATGCCGGCGCGAATGACCACGTCATTGATGGCGCGGCCCTGCTCTCGCACCACGCCGTCCCGGACGAGCGCCGCGCCGAGCGTCGAACTCTCTTCAACGATGTAGTCGCCTTTGAGAAGGGCGGTCAGAGCCGCTTCCCAGTCACGGCGCTCGACAAGCGCCAAGAAGCCAACTTTTCCGAAATTGATGCCGAGGAGCGGCGTGTCGGGATAGGAATTGCCGGCGCGCATCATCAATCCGTCGCCGCCGAGGACGACGATCGCATCTACCTGGGTGGCGGCAGCGGCCGTGAGTGCGGCCTCGTGTACGACGAGGCAGCCGCGATCAGCGAGCCAGCGAGCGATTTCGTGCGAGAGTTCGGTGGCTTCGGGCTTGCTCAGCGCTGCGACCAGTCCGATTCGATGCTGCACCGTGTTGACTCTCCTCGATGAAATCCAATGAAACAGCGCGAATGTGTCAGGCGTCACCCGCCCAGGAGGGGGTGAGGTACGCGGCGGGATCGTGCCCCGCGCGGAATCGGTAGAGTTGCGCAGGACGGTGGCTGCCATCGCGGCGCTTTTCCGACAACTGCTCAAGCATGCCAGAAGCGATCACTCTTCGCCGGAAGTTCCGTTTATCCAATGAAAGCCCGACGACGCTTTCGTACGACGCCTGCAATTCGGTCAGGGTGAACGTTTCAGGCATCAAGTGGTAGGCAATCGTTGTGTACCCGAGCTTGGCGCGGAGCCGCACGATCGCATATTCGAGGACCATCGTATCGGCTTCGGATAGTGAGACCGAACCGACCGGCTGCCACTCGGCCATCGGCTCAGGTAGCCCGCCGGCCGTGGCGATCAGGGCGAGATAGCTGACGACGACGATCCACCGGTTGGAATCGCGCACGCTCAGCGTGTAGAGCTGTTCGAGATATTGCTCGTGCAATTCGGTTGATTCGCGAATTAGCGAGCGAGCAGCGGTATCAAGCGGGACTCCCGCGAAGGGGATGCCGCGCGGCAACTGCCAGCGATCAGCGGCAGGCAAGACAGCCACCAGCAACTGGCCGTTCGCGACAGTGAGGAGCACGATCCGAAGATCGACGCACCGCTCGTCATCGCGCACGGTTTCGCCTGGCGCGGTGCTCAGTTGTTCCGATGCCTGTTCCATCGTTCCACCGCTCAACTCGCTGAATGTAGGAGCCTGATGAATTCGAGTGTACGCACTGGAGGGCGTCGAGACAATTCCAGACATGCGGAAATGGTCGCCAATCCAGCACAAATGGTCCGGGTGTGGTGACTCTCGCGTCAGGATTTGATGATTTCTTGCGCGTATTCGACCGCCTGCGCCTCACTCAAGGGAGACAACACGATCCGGTTGATGGTTCCGTCGCGATTCACGAAGATGTGGGTGGGAAAGTTGGCGAGTGGGTAGCTTTGCCCGGTCAAAGTTTCAATCGGATCGGAGAGGATCGGGAATGTCGCGTGGTTCAGCTCGGCGAAGTTTGCTGCTTCCGACACCGGTTCTCGCCTGCTGATCGCGAGCAATACGACACCCTCAGGTTGGAGCACTTCGTACGCTGCTTGCGTGTCGGGCATTTCGGCCCGGCAGGGCGGACACCATGAGCCCCAGAAATTGATCCAGACTGGCTGACCGCGGTACTCGGAGAGGGTATGCATGTTTCCATCAGCGTCAGGAACCGCGAAATCGGGGGCCATCGATCCCACTGCAGGCAGCGCGCTGTAGTTCATCCCCGCCTTGCCGAGATCGTTCAGCCCTTCATGGCCTGAAACGAACCAGGCGCCGAGAATGATTGCAAGCGCGATCGCCAGACTGCCGCCAACGCGCACGAGACGGCTCAGTCCTTGCTGTTCAGGTTGAGGAGTGGACGAAGCGGTCATCTCGTGCGATTCCGTTGCTTTCTAGACGCCGCCATAGGCGTGCAGCCCGCCGAAGAAATAGTTACCGTAGTAGGTGAACATCACCGCGATGAAGCCGACGATCAGGATCATCGCACTGCGACGTCCGCGCCAGCCGCGCAATGAACGAGTATGCAGGTAGATCGCGTAGATCAACCAGGTGAAGAGCGCCGACGTCTCTTTTGGATCCCAGGACCAGTAGCTGCCCCACGCTTCATGGGCCCAAACGGAACCAAGAATGAGGGTGAGGGTCAAGAGCGGGAATCCGATCGTGACCGCGCGGTAGCCGACATCGTCGAGCATTTCCGCGCTTGGCAGCCAGCTGACATGCTTGCGAAGTTGAATCAGGAAGAACACCGCTGCCGCAAAGGACACGGACGCTGCCGCATAAGCAAAAATGGCGGACGAAACGTGGATCGTCATCAGCAGGTTGTTCTGCAGTGCAGGGATGAGATGCGTGCTCTCGCGCAACGACGAGGGAAGCGACCAGACATAGAGCGCCATGCCAGCCGTGATCGGCAGCACGATCGAGCCAAGCTGCTTGGTCTTATACGACCGCTCAAACAACAGGTACATCAAGAGAATGGCAAAGATAAAGGCGATGGAGAATTCGTACATATTGCTGTACGGTCCCCGTTTTGTGGCGCCGATACGTGCGATGACGGAGAAAAACACCAGGACCAATGCAAATCCGGCCAGAAGCGTGCCGAATCGACCAGCGCCAACGGAACCTGGCCCGAGTTCGGCTGACGTGCTGGTCATGCGCTCCCCGGTAGGCGTCGTCAACACCTGCCGCTGAACGCGGATTCGCCCAATCCCGTAGACGAGATAGCACACCGCCGATGCGAACACCGCCAGCGACGCCGCCGTGAAGCAGTAAAACGCAAGTTTGACGAGACCTTCCATCGGTGACCTGCCTTCTTGCCATTAGTGGCCCGAGCGGGTTGCGGTTCGTCGCCTGCCCGCATCACGTGAATACTATGTCGAAGCCGCGATCTCCGGAGTGGTATCTGGCGAAGTTGATTTGGCGTCGTTTTCCCGCATCTCAACGGTGAAGCCGGAACGATTCCGCCATTCATCCATCAGGCGCTCGAAGTCGCGCTTGCCCGTCCAATCCCGTTTTGCCATTGGAGCCAGATGCGCTTCGCTGCCGCTTTCGGTTGGGCTGATGATCGCCCGCATTCGCCGGTGGGAGAAGTAGAAGATCCAGGCTGCGCCACCCACCAACAAAATCGACGCAAAGATAAAGACCGGAATACCCGGATTGTATGCAACCTGAAGCACGGTGAAGCGGCGCTCGCGCACAAAGTCGATGTTCAATCCCGCTAGGTCGATCGGCTGACCCTGTTCGACCACCTGCGACGGTGGCATCTGCCCGTTCGAGCCGGCGTTGTCGCGAATTTGGACGAACATTTGCCCGCTCTTGAGATTGAGGGTGTCGAGCTGCGGCATGTTGGCCGGATTGTCGTCCGGCGCGATCACGTAAAGTGACGCGTTCAATCCCTTGAGCTCGACGATTCCCGCCGGTGCGTCCGGGTTCATAGTTGACCGATAGATGCCGATAGGGATGGAATCATCAAATAGCACATTGCCGTTGGCGTCGGAGACGCGCATCTGGACAGCCTGCCCGAAGCCCGACTGATAGATCGTCGCGTTGTTGTAGCCGATCGGCTTATTGACGACGATTGATCCCGATTTCACCTGCTGGTCGCCGTCGTAAATGACCAGATCGCTGCGATATTCGTGGGGCTGGCCATCCTCGGAGTAGGTGTCGGTGAACTGAGTCAAGCCGACGCTGAGATTCGTCCCATGCCCGACTTCGCGCACCGATCCTTCAGGAACGATGAACTCCATCTCCCGGAATCCCCATTGGGCGTTGATGATGCCACCGGCGATCATCAGGATCAGCGCGATATGAAATGGGAAAGTTCCCAGCTTGGCATAGGCATTTTTGTCGGCGTAGATGTGGACGTCATCGCCGACCTTTTCGGTCATGAACCGGTAGCGCTTTTTCTTCAGCATGCCGCCGAGATCAGCCGTCAACTGATCCGGCGTTTCGGCGGCGATGACGAATGCCGAAGTTTCCGTGCTGGTCAGGAATGCCTGGGTTGTCCGGATGGTCGGGTGGCGAATCGTTCGCCAGATGCCGGGAGCGCGGTTGACCATGCCGCCAATGAAGACGGCGACGGCGAGAATTGCCAGCATGACGATGAAGATGAACGAGTGGAAGACATCCCAGGCGTACCACCGCCGGACGATCCACACAGTCCCCGGGATGTGATCGGCGATCCATTCGGGAACCTGGCTGTTGTGAAGCGTTCCGATCAGGACGAGCAGAGCGACAATGGCGATTTCATAAATGGCGGCGCGGGTCGAGCAGAAAAAGCGCCAGACGCGATCGACGGCGATATCGATCACCGTTCGTCCCGTGAGCTCTTTCTTCGCCGTTACCTCAGTCATTCATCGTTCCTCAATCGATCGCGTTCGTTATTGCGAGAGTTAGAGCCGCGGCTCCCAGGGAATCCAGGGGGCGGCTGCGGTGATGCGCGTAAAAAATTGCTGGTAGATGCCAAGCAGCATGATTGCACCCGCCGCGATCATCATCGCTCCGGAAATGCTCGAAACCGCCTGCAATCTCCCGTTCAGACCGCGAATGATGCGAGAGGCGGAGCCGAGCGCCAGGGCGAAAAACATGAACGGAACTGCCAGTCCAAGACTGTACACCGTCAGCAGCCAGGCGGAATGCGCGACGCTTTGCTGAGAAGCCGCCATGGTCAAGATCGAGCCAAGAATCGGTCCGACGCAGGGCGACCAGCCGGCGCCAAAGGTGACGCCGATCAGAAATGATGAAACAAGCCGGCCCGATTCGGCGTTGCTGATCATCATCCGTCGGTCGCGATTGAGAAACGGAATCTGAATCAGTCCGATCTGGTAGAGACCGAGCAGGATCATCACGACGCCGCCGGTTCGCACCAACCAGCCGCGATTTCCGGAGACCCAGCCGGCGGTGCCAAACAACGCCCCGGCTGCACCCAGCGCTACGCCAAGCAGGATGAAAACAGTGGAAAATCCGATAACATATGCTGCCGCATTTGCAAGCACGCGCGATCGCGCGCGTGGCGACAGATCACCCGCCGACGTACCCGCGAGATGTGCAAGGTAGACGGGGATCAGCGGCAGGACACACGGAGATGAAATGGACAGCACACCGGCGACAAACGCCGTGGCGACGGATACATCCATCATACGGCAATCGTACCATTCGTCCGCTGCAAGGGGACCGATTCTGACCGAACGGTACTGTGATCGGCTGCCGGACTCTGCCTCATCGCATCTGACGTTGTGGGAGAGCCGATGAGCGAACCCCGGCGCGGTGACCGGATTTATCGCACCGAGGCGATCGTGTTGAGCGGGGTCGACTTTAAAGAAGCCGACCGCATTCTCACGCTCTATACCCGTGAGCAGGGCAAGATTGGGGTTATCGCCAAGGGCATCAGGAAACCTGGCAGCCGACTGGGCTATGGGCTCGATCAACTTTCGAGGGTGCGGGTGATGCTGGCGCGTGGCCGCGAGCTCGATGTCGTGACCAACGTTGAGCTGGTCGACGGACACCTGGCATTGTCGGGCGATCTCAGGGCCTATTCCTATGCGTCGCACATGGCGGAACTCGTCAACCGGATGACGAAGGAGCGCGAAGAGCAGCGCAAGCTGTTCGATCTACTGGCGGGTGCGTTGAGCGTTGTGAGCGATGGGGTCGATCCGTTCGCCGTGGCGCGATATTTCGAAATCTCGCTTTATTCGGCGCTCGGATACCGGATCGAGATGTATCGCTGTGTGCGCTGCGGTCGCGATTTGCAACCGGTGGTGAACTCACTGAGCCCGCGACTGGGCGGGTTTCTGTGCCCAGCATGCGATCCAGCCGACGCTACGGCGCTGGCGCTATCGGTCAACGCGCAGAAGTATCTGCGCCTGCTCGATCGCCAGGGATTGACCGAAATCATCCATCGTCTTCCGGGAGACGATCTGCGGAGCGAAGTTGAGCAATCAATGCTGCTCTACGCCCGGTACTACTGCGAGCGAGAACTCACCAGTCTGGCCGTTCTTCGGTCGATGCAGTCAAAAGATCACGCCGGATCGGGTTCGCCAATCGGGGAGTGATCGAGCAGCGATTGGGCAAGGGCAGACTCTTTAGGTGTGAGATTCGCAGTCGCCAGGAGATCGGGCCGCCTGAGCGCGGTTTGCCGGATTGCCTGTTCTCTGCGCCAGGCGGCGATATTCGCATGGTGTCCGCTCAGGAGAATATCGGGCACGGTCAGGTCGCGATACTCGAGCGGCCGAGTGTAATGAGGATACTCGACCAGTCCGTCGCCGCTATGCGATTCCTCTTCGATCGATGCCGCCTGGATGACGCCGGGAATCAAACGCGCCACCGAGTCGACCACGATCATCGCCGCCAATTCACCGCCAGTTAGCACATAGTCGCCGACGGATAATTCCTCAGCACCAAGAATCGCCGCGACCCGAGCATCGATCCCCTCATAGTGGCCGCAGATGATCACGACGCGCGATTCAAGGGCGAGTTCATGCGCCATCGCCTGCGTGAAACGCCGTCCCGACGCACTGGTGATCAAGATGCGCGCGGAAGAAAGGTCATCTCCGAGAATTTCCTCAACTCCTTGCACGATCGGCGGAACCATCATCACCATGCCGGCGCCGCCGCCGTAGGGGGAGTCGTCGGCGGTTCGGTGCCGGTCGGTGGTCCAGGTGCGGATATCGTGGATGGCGATGTCGACCGCGCCGCTGTCGCGTGCGCGCTTCACGATGCTGTAGTCGAGCGGTCCTTCGAACATCGGCGGGAAGAGGGTGAAACAATCGATGCGCACGGGAGTGACTACCTCATTTTCGGGTGACAGTAAGCCGGTCGAGCAACTGGGGCGCGGAGCCTTCGAGCGTCGTGAAGGTGAGGTCAGGCGCGGCAACTTCCGGCAATGGCGCTGCGCCTTCGCGCTGATACCAGGCAGTTTGCATGCCGGCCCGGCGCGATCCCACGACATCCATGCGAAATGAATCGCCGATGTGCAGCGACCGCTCCGGATCGCCTGAAACGTCTTCAAGCGCTCGCCAAAAAATCTCGGGACGGTTTTTATAGAATCCTGCCCGTGCGGATGTCGTGATTGACGAGAAGTGCTCGGCGATGCCGAACTCATCCAGCACCCAGAGCAAAAACGGGTGATAGATCGCGATCGAAACGATGCCGAGCGGGATGCCTTCAGACGCGATCGCTTCGATGGAGTCAATGACGCCGGGAATCGGCGCGATATCACCGAGCGCTCCCCGCATGATCGCCTCGGTCCCCTCGTCGATCATCATTGATGATTCATCGAAGCCAAGCTGGTGCAGGACCAGATCGATCGATTGCTCAGCGGTCGGCTCATGACCGTGGTGGTGAATCGCCTGGCGGAGCTGGCGATACGACGCGTTCGCCTCGTCGATGAGCGCCTGATCGGGCGCGACTCCATCGCGTTCAGCCCGCCAGCGAAGATACGCGCCCATGAGATCGTGCACTTCAATGTGAAACCACATGTCGGCGCTGGCGATCGTATTATGAAAATCGAAGGTGATCGCGGGTTCAGTCATCGACAACAGGCTCCAGAAACGGCAGAGTAAACATCGTATTGAAGCATACGCCGCACTTGCCCGATGCGCCCGATGATGGTGCTGAATGATCGAGAGAATGATGGGTTGGAAGATTGATATTGCCTCGGCCGCGACACACAAATACGCGGTGAGCAAAAGTGGAGACGTGGTTGACATCGTTGAGCGCCCCGGCGGCGGCTATGGCGTCGTGTTGGTGGACGGGCAGGGGAGCGGACCGGCTGGGCGTGCGATTGCTCGAATGGTTGCCGGCCAGGCGACAAGGCTGCTACAAGACGGCGCACGCGCTGAGGTCGCGGCCATGGCCGCCAGTGACGCGCTGTTGCACGCTCGTTCCGGTCAGGTTTCGGCGGGACTTGATGTTGTCACCATCGATCCTGGTCTGGGCATCGACATCGCCCGCTTCTCATCGAACCTCATTGTGGTTCGCCGCGACTGCTCCTGGAGCATATTGCAGCGCACCGGGGAACCAGCTGGACGTCTCCAGGATCAGACGCCGGAGATCGAATCGTTTTCCCTGGCGGACGGATTGACCATCGTGCTCGCGACGGATGGGATCGGGCGGGCCGGAAGTCGATTCGGCATGGCATTCGATCTGCTCGATGCGCTGCAATCCGCTCCTGTTGAGCACGATGCCAGTTTGCTTTGTCTCCGGGTGCTAGATTCCGCTACTTCCGCCGATCGAGGAAGACCGCAGGACGATCTGTCAATCGTCGCGATCATGATTTCTCAGCGCAGAGAGCGATCAGCGTGTGCAACGACAGCACGTCAGCGATGTCTGGAGATGAGCAGCGTGGCCCGCAGACATCAACGTGACACGAGACCGGTGTCGGCGCCGAGGATTGCCGTGATCGGGCATTGCGCTGCTGGGAAAAGCACGCTGGTGAATGGTCTTCGCGATGCCGGGATCGATGCGCACGCGAGCGCCCAGGAGCACAGCGTCGTTCCCCATCTCTGGCGACATCTTCATCCCGATCTGCTCATTTTTCTGGATGTCGACCTTGAGACCGTGCAACAGCGTCGCGGCGGCTCCTGGCCGGCGACGATCTTTTCGCTTCAGGAACGCAGGTTGGCCCTGGCCAGAACGCAGGCGGATCTTGAGATTCAGACATCACAATCCGACGTTGGTGAGACGCTGAACAAAGCCCTGGCGTTGGCCGAGGCCTGGCGAATGGGTGAGATTCTTCAATCCAACGACAGCGACGATTCACAATCCAAACAGGTTTAGGGCGAATCTCGTAGCAAATCCCCGGCGTCCGTTTGTTCCGTTGATGCTTCCGCCCGTAGAATCCGCATCATGAAATCGACCCTTTCGCGGCGACAATTCGCCGCTGCTTCTCTTGGGCTTTTCGCGGGTCTTGGGCTGGTGCACGAACAGGCGCTGGCACGAATGGGCCTCCAGGCAGACGGCACTCCGGTGGGCGGAGAAGCCGTCGTTTTGACGACCCGGCGTCCATTGCCGCCGGCGACGCCCTCCGGCGAGCAGCTCTTTCGCGTCACCGGGCCGATTGTAGGACCGGAAACGATCGATCCTGCCATGGTCCGGGATCTCTCGTCGGCGTTCCTGACGCGATTGATGTTCCGTGGTCTGGTCGTGTTCGATGCGGAGCTCAACCCCGCGCTGGAACTTGCCGAGCGGGTTGAAATCAGCGCCGATGGATTGACCTACACATTCACCATGGACCCGAAAGCGGTATTCCACAGTGGGCGAGCGATCACCGCGCAGGATGTGGTGTTTTCGTTTACCCGGGCCGTAAACCCGCAGACGGCGGGAGGGCAAGCCGCGCTGCTGAGCGGACCGACATTTCTCTCATCGATTGCCGGCGTCGCTGACATGCTTGCTGGCAAAACCGACGTGCTTTCAGGTATCACCGCCATCGACAACGCCACCGTTGAAATCCGGTTGAGCGCTCCCAGTTCGCCATTTCTGATGAAACTCGGCGCGGCGGCGACATCGATTGTCGATCCCGATGACGTCGCGAAGGGTGATGGCTGGTGGATGACGCCGAACGGTTCCGGCCCATTCCATGTCAGCGAGTGGACTCCGGGACAGCAAATGGTGCTTACGCCGGTTTCAACATTCGTCGACGGCGCACCCGCATTGCAGAAGGTCCAGATTCTGCTCGGCCCGAGCGCTGGATCGGCCTTCAATCTTTACCAGGCCGAAAAGGTCGATATCTGCGGCATCGGCAGCAATGATGTCGATCGCGTAACTTCCACCGAGTCTGGGCTCGCGGATCAGTTGGTTCAAAGCGATCTCTTCGCAACGGAATACGCCGCGTTTCGAACCGACGCCGCGCCGATGGATGACATCAACGTGCGGAAAGCCGTGGCGATGTCATTCCCGCGCGCGAAGATCGCCGAGGTGCAATTCGGCGGGCATGTCAATGTGGCCGAGGGATTGGTTCCGGACGGCATGCTCGGCGTTCCCTGGCCGGTGAAGGCCCTGCCATACGATCCTGACGCCGCCAAGGCGGCCTTCGCGGAATCGAAATATGCCGGAGTGACCGAAGTCGATCCGATTCAGATCTACTCAACCGGGAACGCCTTCGTTCCAGCGCTGAAGGAAGCCGTCAAGGATGTGCTTGGGCTTGAGGTTGACGCGGTGACCGTGCAATCGACCGAGTTCTTTGATGGCCTGGCGCTCCGGCAATATCCGGCCTACGGGCTTTACTGGGGCGCCGATTATCCCGATCCTTCAACTTTTCTCGGCAGCCTGTTTCAAACGGGAAGCTCCGACAATTACATCGACTATAGCAATCCTGACTTCGACGTATTGATGAACGAGGCGGCGACCGAGCAGGACATTGCGAAGCGAGCCGAGACCTATATGAAGGCCCAACAGACTCTTGATTGATGACGCGGTGCTGATCCCGACGTACCACGATGTTGGGTACATGCTCTTGAAACCTGGCGTGAAGGGATTTGAATACACGCCGCTCGGCTTGCTCCAGCTGGAAACCATCTGGATTGAACGGTAGGGAAGCTGGACTGATGGCGGCGCTGACGAAAACCGATTCCGCTGATTCCATCGTGCCGCTCGAACTCCGGGATATCTCGCAGTTGCGGATCGGCTGGCGTTCTCGCCTGGCCGCGGATGATATCCGGCGCGTACTCGGCCAGCTGCCGGGCAGGTCGATGTGGGACAGGCAGTCATTCGAGTATGGCATTGTGGCTCCGTGGCGTAACCGGACGGATGTTGTGCAGATCGCGGAGCTCTCGGCGGTGCTTCATCCCGAGGAGATGGTGATCGCCATTTCTGATCGAGCGCGTGAGCTCGGCGCATCGCTGACCGTGATGGTCGAAGTCGACGAATCGCGCCGGAATTCCTTTTACGATCGATGCGGATTCACCCACATTGAGAAAGTCATTACGTTTGAGATCGAGCGGCGGGACGCGCCGCGCGTCGTCCGGCCACGCGAACTGACCTTTGTGGCGGTCGATCCCGCGAATGAAGAGATGCGAGAAACACTCTTGCGTCTCGACAATCGGTCGTTTCCCTGGATCTGGTGGAATTCTGATCTGGAATTTCGGCTGTATGGCCAGACGCCGGGCGTGGAAATTTATCTTGGACTCGTCGATGGCAGACCAGTTTCCTACGTTGGCATCACGACCTTTCCAAGCTGGGGCCACCTTGACCGGATCGCCGTCGATCCTGATTTGCAAGGGAAAGGCTACGGGCGCTTTGCGCTCGCGTTCGCCGTTGAAACGCTTCTGGCGCGCGGTGCGCGAAAAGTTGGTCTGAGCACCCAGAGCACGAATGAACGCTCGCAGCGACTCTATTTAAAGTACGGATTTCGCCGGACGAACGACCACGACTACGATTTGTGGGGTGACGACTTTCGGATGAAGGGCGGAATTACGATACCATCACCGGCAAACTAAACGTTGAAAGGATCGATCACTCAATGGCCAGCACGTTCGGGAAAATTTTCAAACTGACGACCTGGGGAGAATCCCATGGTCCCGCGCTGGGCGTGGTCATCGAGGGCTGTCCGGCCGGTATTCCGCTGACCGTTGAAGATATCCAGTTCCAGTTGAACCGTCGCCGGGTTGGGCAAAGCAAGGTCACGACGCCACGAGGGGAAACCGACCGGGCGGAGATGCTCTCCGGTGTTTTCGAAGGCGTTACGACTGGGGCCCCGATTTCGCTGATCACGTACAACAAAGATGCCGACTCAACGAAATATGAAAACCTGCGTGATGTCTTCCGTCCAGGTCACGGCGATTACACCTACTGGGCGAAATATGGTCACCGGGACCATCGCGGCGGCGGTCGATCGTCTGCGCGCGAGACCTGGGGACGGGTCGCGGCGGGTGCGATCGCGATGAAGATTCTGGCGACAGCGGGCTGCGACGTGTTTGGCTTCGTTCGCGAGCTTGGCGGCATCGAAATGGAAACTTTCGACCGAAACGAAATCGAGCAGAACATCGTGCGCTGTCCCGATCCAATCGCGGCCGAGAAGATGATTGACGCGATTATGGCGGTGAAGGAAGAGCACGATTCGCTCGGCGGCATTGTCGAAGTTCATGCGATGAAAGTGCCGGTTGGATTGGGAGAACCGACATTCGATAAGGTGGACGGCCTGCTTGGCCAGGCGATGCTGAGCATTCCGGCAGTCAAGGGTGTTGAGATCGGCGATGGATTCGCCATCACCCGCTCGCGCGGCTCTTTGTCGAACGATTCCTTTTACGTCGACGGATCAGGGCGGGTGCGGACGCATACCAACAGTGCTGGGGGCACGCTTGGCGGGCTTACGACCGGAGAGGATCTGGTGGTGCGTATCGCAGTGAAGCCAACATCTTCGGTTGCCCGTCCACAGCAGACCGTAGACCTGAATCTCCAGCCTCGTGAGATCCTGGTTGAAGGGCGCCACGATCCTTCGGTTTGCCCGCGCGCGGTTCCCGTCGCGGAGGCGATGGTGGCGATTGTGCTGGCCGATTTGATGCTGCTCAACCGGGCGGCGCGCATCTCCTGGCCGCGTGACTGATCGCTACGACGCTTCAGCGGCGACGATCAAGCGGTCAGAGCCATCCTCGTACGGATCCAGGTCGTAGGAGCCATAAAGCTCCCATTCCGGGTAGCCGGCAAGTTCGAGCATCAACTCCAACTCGGCACGGTGGATGTACCGCATTTCGTATTGCGCAGCGACACGCCGCATTGATCCATCAGGAGCAAGGACGTCGTACCACAGATCAGTGCGGATGATCTGCTCTGAGGGTCGAATGTGTCGCGACGAGAACTTGTCGACCCTCCCTCCGTCAGGAAGTGACCATCCTCCCTCATGGATGAGCGCCTGGTCGATGCCGCGCAGCGCTTCGGGAGATGGATTCATCAGATCCAGGAGCAACTGACCGCGAGGATCGAGCGCCATCCGAGCTGCCGCCAGCACTGACCGTTGTTCGGTGGACGTCGTGAGATGCATGAGCCCGTTGAGCGGAGCGATCACGACGCCGAATGGTCCGCCGGGAGCCTGATCGCATTCGTCCATGGAACGGTGATCGAGGGTCACGAGTTCGCCGAGATCGGTTTCCGCGATTCGATCGGCTGCTTTCGCGAGCATCGGCTCGGACGCATCGAGTCCGGTGACGCGGAATCCTGCTTCCGCGATGGGAATCAAGAACCGGCCAGTGCCTGCTCCGAGTTCCAACACGGGGTCGCCGACTGCTTCGATGAAGTTCATGAAGCAGGCGATATCATCATCAAACTGGTCGTGTTCAAGATCGTAGAGATCAACAATGTTGGCGTAAGCATCGGACGAAGCATGATTCTGGTCGATCATCGGTTCTCACAATCCAGTTGATGGAAAAGCCCGCAGTTTGACGGGCGATAGCCAGCCAAATATAGTTTGACAGTTATGGCAAAGACGAAAGAGGAAGCACAATTAGAACGCAAGGCCGATCGGAACGTCGTCAAAAACCGGCGGGCGTTTCACGATTACTTCGTGCTGGAAAGCATGGAGGTCGGCGTTGTCCTGAGCGGCACGGAAATCAAATCGGTTCGAGAAGGCAAAGTCCAGATGGCTGAAGCCTATTGCCGGGTTGAGAATGGCGAGCTCTGGATCATCGGGATGCATATCTCGCCGTATACGCACGGCAGCTATACGAACCACGATCCATTGCGCCCACGCAAGCTGCTAGCGCATCGTGATCAGATCATGCACTATGCCGAGGAAGTCGAACGCAAGGGTCTCACCCTCATTCCGCTCAACCTCTATTTGAAAAAGGGACGGGCCAAGTTGGAGGTCGGAGTCTGTCGCGGCAAGAAGCTCTGGGACAAGCGCGACGCATCGGCCGACCGGGAAGCGCAACGCGACATCGCGAGAGCAATGCGCGACCGCGGTTGATGTTGACGAATCCGATCGTATGTGCTACATTTATTCGTGCTCTGGGGATGTTTGGCTTCGACAGGGTCGGATGTTCGTTCTTTGCGTGCCGAGGTGCCCGAGGCCTCGTTAAAACGGGCAAAACCAAGAGCTGGCAAACCACAGCTTCAACTCGCTGCCTAAGTCTCAGACCTCTAAGTAGCGCGTCTGCCAATCCTCCCCCTTGCGGGATTGGGTTTGGGCGTCATCAAAGCGAGGGTGCGATGTTCTAGTTCGCCGGAGCGCGAACATCTAAGGCAATCTGGCTAACCGCGTGCGTAGCTCGCCGTTCTGCGACGCACGGGGCACGAAAATGAACGGCTACGCACGTAGCATATGGGCTGCAAATGGTTCTGGACGGGGGTTCGACTCCCCCCATCTCCACCAGACGAAACAGACCGGAGGCAATGCCTCCGGTCTGTTTGCTTTAGGACGTTCCAAATGAGCGGCTTATGAGGTCGGCGTTGCCTGCGGAGGTTTAGCGCGCCCGATAGTCAGTCAGCCGGTCCAGCGCAGACAGGCCGCCGCGATTACCAGGTTCAGATTCCCCCGAACGAGAATTGCCAGAATTGGCAACACAAATTCGCGCAAACGGGATGTGGGGCGAGAAGCTCGCCGCACGCCCGAAAACCTCCGCGTTTGGGATTATTGATTTCGGGGTCAGGCGGTCAACCGATAAAAGCGGAAGAAATCATGCTCGATGGAAAGGGTGTCAACTCGCTCGTAACCAGCGGCGGCGATGTACTTGCGCATTGTTCGCTCGCGGATGACGGTACCGGTGCCGACTGACGGCTGATCCGCCATACCGACGGGAAGGCAGTGCAGCACGCTGTATCCGTACATAACCCGTTCCACTTCGTTGCCTGGAGCGGAAAACGCGTCGCCCACTTTTTCGTCGACGATGAGCACCGTGCCGCCCGGCCCAACGAGGCGCCGAATCGCCGCCAGCACTGAGACGGGATCGCTCATGTCATGAATGCACTCGATGGCAAGCGCAAAGTCGTAGGCGCCCGCCAACGCGGGATCGCCGGCGTCACGCGCCTGAAACACCACCCGATCGCTCAGCCCGGCCTCTCTCGCGTTGACATTTGCCGCCGCTACCGACGCTTCGTCAAGATCGAATCCATCGATTTTGACATTCGGAAACTCCTCGAGCAATGGCGATGCTTGACCAGCCCTGTCCCATCCCGATATCGGCCACTCGCGATCCCGCCGGCGATCGCAATGTTTCGACCACGTCAGGCATTGCCGCGAGCCATTCCGTCGCAAGCTGATGATGGAGTTGCGGACGATTGATCGCGGCCTGAGCGTGGTGCATGACCTCGCCATAGTCAGCGTAAGAAATGCCTTCGCCGGTTCGGATAGGCTTCTCCCAATCGGCGAAGGGGCAAGAGCACGCCAACAAAGATCTGCGCCATCGGTACGACTGCCGCTCAAACTCTCCGGATTGCAAAAGAGATCTCGGTATTCATCGGGGAGCCAGTAGCGCCGTGCGGAGTCATCCGCCTCTTTGAGTCACAGGCTATGAACCCGGTAACAGCTTGTTGCTCGAGCCATTCGCGCGTCGTAGCGCTCGTTCGTACCGGCGCGGTTCGCGAGCCCAGCGGGCGTCGATGGACCATCGCTTTCCAGCAGGCGATAGAACCCGAGCTGGTCGCCGAGGTGAATTGAAAAGAGTTCCATCGCGCCCATCAGTGAATTGAACGTGCGCTCAACGAGGAGATCAGATCTGCGAGCGGGCTGACTGCATCCATGGACACACCTCCTGAAGTTGCTGCTAACGACGAAGTTGGGGCGAATGCCACCACTCGAAACACAGCAGGTAGGTATCAATGATCTATTCGCTGTCGGAATCATATGAGTCGATCGTCATTCCTCGATCAATGATTGGCGAACCAGCCAGCATTCGATGGACAGGACAGCGCGCGGCGATCGTGTAGAGCCGTTTGCGTTGTTCGTCGTCGAGATTCGCCTTCCAGATGGATTCGCGTCCGGAACTGATCGCGCCGTTCGATACGGCCTTCGAGCGTAGCTGAAGGATCGTTCACGACTTCGCGAACGACTGAGACGTCGAGTTTCGAGATGTTCCAGCCCTTGCGTTTCGCATACATCTCGATCGTCATCGCCGTGCACGCACCCAGCGCTGCCGAGACTATTTCGACTGGATGATGGTCCAAGATCATCTCCTCCAGCATCTTCCGGCTCGTCAGCGACGAGGTGGTGTTGCCGGACAGTGATGTCACAGGTGTATGTCGTGCCGGGTCTTCTCGACGTGGAGACGATCGTGCTCATTTACTGCTCCTTGAAATCCTTTGAGGATATTGAAACCTGTGCCGCCAATGCATTGCGAATGAGATTGAAGTCGTCTTCTCCAATCTCATGGACATTGCCTTGAAAGGCCAGTGTCCAGTTCGCCGCCGGCCATTTCGCGACATACGTCCATCTGGCGGGCGATGGGTTCAGCCGGGGCATATGCGCTTTCGGGAAGCACGAGATCAGGTTCGTGTATTCACCCGGAATGGATAATCCTCGGCCTCCTTCTTCGGATCACCGCTTGACCAGATTCGATCGTGGCTTTCAAACGCGATCGACGTGATCGTCGAAATGCCGGCGAATGCTTTCAGTCCGGTCAGGTAATAGACGATCTTATCGCCCGGTTTCATGCGATCGGCCTTTTTGCGATGGCGAGACTTGATTCCCTGCATCGTGAAATCGATCGCGCGCGTCCGGGCGAAATTATCGGGAGACCCGACGATGATCCAGTAGGTTGGCGATATCGATTTCGGACATGTCCGTCTCCAAACAAAAGAAAACGTGGTAGCTCGGCGAACGAAATGGCTCAAATGAAGCGGGAATCAACGCCAGTATCGCACGTGAAAAGTTCGTAAGAGCCGTTGCGGAGAGTGGCGCTCGGGGTGATACTCGACACGATATGCTTCGACCTCACTGGAAAAGGCGCCGCATCACATGAGTATTCCTCGCATCATCGATCGGTTGATCGATATCGTCGGTCCCGATGGCGTATTTCACCAACCATCCGATCTGATCGTCTACGAATACGACGGTTCGGTCGATGGTGCCGTCGACACCGCCCGTCCGGTCGCCGTCGTGCTGCCACGAACAGCCGAGCAGGTGAGCGGCGTCGTCAAGCTCGCCAGGCAGGAAGGGCTGCCGATTACTCCTCGAGGAGCGGGAACCGGGCTGTCAGGCGGTGCTGTGGCGCAGGCCGGCGGCATCGTCGTCGCGCTGACGCGGATGGACAAGGTGCTCGAAATCGATCCAATCGACCGGACGGCGCTGGTCGAGCCGGGCGTGATCAATCTGGAGCTTTCCGAGTTCACGGCAGGGCAGGGACTGTTCTTTGCTCCTGATCCCTCCAGCCAACGTGCCTGCACGATCGGCGGCAATGTCGCCGAGAACTCCGGCGGACCGCATTGCCTGAAATATGGCGTCACGACCAATCATGTGCTTGGTCTCGAAGTCGTGTTGCCGGACGGACGGATTGTCTGGGTTGGTGGGCGTTCTGGAGGAAATCCGGGGTATGACCTCACCGCCGCACTGGTTGGCTCCGAGGGGATGCTCGGCATCGTCACCAAGGCGCTGGTGCGACTGACGGTGTCGCCGGAAGCGATTTCGGTGCAACTGGCCGCGTTCCCCGATGTCGAAAGCGCATCGGTCGCCGTGTCCCGGATCATCGGCGCCGGGATCATTCCCGCCGCGCTCGAGATGATGGATCAGCTCACGATTCAGGCAGTTGAACCGGCCTTTCACGCCGGATATCCGATGGACGCCGGAGCTGTCTTGCTGATCGAAGTCGATGGCATGCGTGAGGATGTTGAAGACACCGCGCAGGAAATCGGCAACATCTGCTGGGAGAGTGGAGCGTCGGAAGTCCGAGCGGCGCGAACGAAAGCCGAGCGCGATCTCCTCTGGAAGGGCCGGAAGATGGCGATCGCCGCCATGGGCCGGCTCGCCCCCGCCTACTATCTGCATGACACCGTCGTGCCGCGATCGAAGCTGCCGGCAACGCTGAACCATGTCGCGCAGGTTTCGAAAGATTTCAACCTGCCGATCGCCAACGTCTTTCATGCCGGTGATGGAAATCTGCACCCGTTGATGCTCTTCGACCGCCACAAGAAGGGTGATGTCGAGCGCGTGCTGCTCGCCAGCAAAGAGCTGATCACCTTCTGTGTCGATATCGGCGGAGCGCTTTCCGGCGAGCATGGCATCGGCACGGAAAAGCGCGGGTATATGGAGCTCGTTTTCACCGGCGATGATCTGGCGGCGATGGCAGGCGTGAAAAACGCGTTTGATCCGGCAGGCATGCTGAATCCTGAAAAGATCTTTCCCAAAGGATATGTTTGCGGCGAGGTTCGAGCCCTTCGCGCGAAAGCTATTGCCCAGAAATATGGCATCTATCCGATGTAACGGGTTCGGTATCACCGAGCCCTGCCGAGGAATCTGACCAGATGACGAACGCTCATTTGAACGGTCATGCCGATGCAGTCGTCATCGACGGTCAGCGTCTGACTCGTATCGAACGGCCGGACACCGCATCCCAACTCGCCGAGATCCTGGCCGGAGCGGCAGCCGATGGCTCGGGAGTCGCCCCGGTTGGCGGTGGATCGATGCTTGGTACTCGGCAACGCATCGAACTCGATCGATTACGCCAGTTTCAACGAAGTCGTTCAATCGCGTCCTCATGTACGAGCCAACCGATCTGACGTTGTCGGTCGAGGCAGGCGCGACGCTTGCCGAGGTGCAGACGGTGCTCGGCGAGCATGGTCAGTGGCTGCCGATCGATGCCCCCAATCCTGAACGTGCCACCATTGGCGGATTGATCGCCACTGCGCTATTTCAGGACCGAGGAGACTCGGGTCGGAAACCTTCCGGGATCTTCTCATCGGAATCTCCGTGGCTCATCCGAGTGGCACGGTGACCAAGGCGGGTGGATTGGTCGTCAAAAATGTCACCGGCTTCGACATGATGCGCATCTATCTGGGATCGCTCGGCACGCTCGGAGTCATCGTTTCGGCGAACTTCAAAACGCTTCCGCGGCCTCGCGTTGAACGAACGCTGTTTGTGAACGCGCCGGGTCTCGAAGCCGCACTTGAGCTATTCAACCCGTTTCCTGCAATCGCGTGTGCGACCGGTGGCGCTGGAAATCGTCCAGCAGGACGATTCCAACTGGCTTATAGCTGCGCGAATTGAGGGTCGACCTGGCGCGGTCGAGATCCTGACCGGAGATGCGATCGCGCTCGCCGGAGAACTGACGATCGAGCAGCTGGATGGCGAGGCAAGCGCTCGCTGGTGGCAGGAATACGTGAATCAGGAGCCGGAAGGCGACCCGTCGCGGGGATCCGCCATTCGCGCGAACTGCCGTCCACGCTCTGTCGGGACGCTCGCAACACGTTGCGCTTCAATCACTCGGCGAGCTGGACAGTTCGCGAATGCGGATTTCTCCTGGACTCGGTGAGGTTCGGCTCACTGTTCCTGACAAAATGCTGACACAGGAATCGTTTGTCGGCGTACGAAATGGACTCAAGGGATTCGCCGAAAACATCTCGCTGGTCTCAAACGATCACGATCTGAAACAGGGGATCGACGTCTGGGGTGACGCCACCGGAGACGATCGACCTGATGCGGGCGCTCAAGGAACAGTTTGATCCAACTCATGTCCTGAATCCCGGGCGGTTTGCGGGATTCATTTAGTCGATTCGTCTTTGCTTACCATTTTCACGGGTTACTGGAGATCAGAAATGGCCGTTGCGTATGATGCCGATTTGCGACGATTGGGCGGTTTTTCCGGGGACGACGTGCCGGAGGAGGACCTGCTCCATGCCTGTGTCCATTGCGGCATGTGTCTTTCTTCATGCCCGACCTATCGCATCACCGGTCAGGAGATGTCGTCTCCGCGCGGTCGTCTCTGGTTGATGAACGCGGTCGCCGAAGGGCGGATGGATCTGCTCGATCCGGTGTTCGACGAGCAGATGTACCAGTGTCTCAATTGCCGGGCGTGCGAAGCAGTTTGCCCCTCCGGAGTGCAATACGGTCCGCTTGTGGAAGCATCGCGCGCCCAGTTGGAGCAGCACCGGCCCCGGCCGACCTGGCAAAAAGCCGGGCGGAGCGCGTCGCTTGGCTGGTTGTTCGGTGATGCAAAGCGGATGCGGGCGCTGACCGGAACGGTGCGGCTCTATCAACGCACCGGTCTCTCCAAGCTTGCGCGCAAAACAAAAGTGGTCGATCTGCTCGGGATGACCGATCTCGAAAACATGCTTCCCCCGGTTGCGAAGAAATTTCTCATCCCGGGGAAAGAAAGCTGGAAGCCTGAGAACGCGACGGCATCTGTGCAACTTTTCAACGGGTGCATCATGGGCACGGTGTTCGCGGATGTGAATCGAGCCGCCAGTCGGGTACTCGCGCACAACGGTTCTGCCGTCGATGTGCCGGTCCGCCAGCAGTGCTGCGGCGCGTTGCAGGTGCACAGTGGTCAGATGGATGAAGCGCGAGAGCTGGCGCGTAAAAACATCAATGCCTTCGAAGCCTCGGGGCATGAAACGATCATTGTGACCGCCGCCGGATGTGGAGCCGCATTGAAGGAATACGATCATCTCTTGAAAGACGATCCAGCCTACGCCGAGCGGGCGAAGCACTTCAGCGAGCGCGTCCAGGATATGACGGAGTATCTCGGATCGCGGGAGTTGACGCCGACAACGACGCCCGTCGAACGTGTCGTCACCTATCAAGAGCCATGTCACCTTGCTCACGCTCAGAGGATCACCGCGCAACCTCGGAAGCTGCTCGAACAGGTTGAGGGATTGACGCTGGTGGAGATGCGCGAGTCCTCGCTCTGTTGCGGCAGCGCGGGAATCTATAACCTCATCCGGCGGCAGATGGCGGACGATCTGGGCGACCGCAAAGCGCAGAATGCCATTGCCACCGGCGCGGTTGATGTGATCACCGCGAACCCGGGATGCGCAATGCAGTTGCGAACCTCACTCGCCCGCAATGGCGGCACGGCTCGCGTTCGCCACATTGCCGAGGTGCTTGATGAAGCCTATGGCGGCGAGGCGACCTCGAATGTGACGGGTTGGAGCCATTCCGATTAGGAGCGTTCGTGCAGCCGGTCGGCCGTGGCAATGCGATCGACCGGAAAGGTGATGCGCGCCAACGTGCCCCGTTCGGTTGCGCTGATGGTGAAGTACCCGCGAAGGTCTGATGTGACCAGACGGTGCACGATGCGCATGCCCAGTCCACGCGTTTCGGAAGGATTGAATCCAGTCGGGATCTGATCGCCGTCGTTTTCGACGTCGATCGTGGCGATGCCGCCATCCCGCTTGGTGCGGATCCAAATATTCCCCTCAGTGCGGTTCTGAAAGCCATGTCGGACGGCGTTTGACACGAGCTCATTGATGAGCAACGCCAGGATCGTTGCTGTTCGCGACGGCACGTTGACGTCGCTCGGGGGAATATCGAAATTGACCTTGAGATCGGGACGGATCATGGTCGAGTGCGCCTCTTCCGCGACAAGCCGGGCGATCTGATCGACCGTCGCCCCGCTGAGGCGGCGCTCATCGCTCAGCAGATCGTGAACACCGGCAATCGCCTGGATTCTGCCGGCGGCCTCGCGAAGCGCCGCGGCGTCCGTTTCGTTTCCTGATTGACGAATCTGCAGTCCCAAAAGCGCCGCGACGGTTTGCAGATTGTTGCGAACCCGGTGATGCATCTCCTGGAGCAGCGCGTTGGTGGTGTCCAATCCCTGGCGTAAATCCTCATAGAGTTGGGCGTTTTCAATCGCGATTGCAGCGGAGTCGGAAAACGCCTGCAACATCCCGAGTTGTTCTTCGGTCATCTCGACGCCGCTCTTGAGACGGAGACAGAGCGCGCCGAGACGACTGCGAGCGGACCGGAGCGGAATGCAAAAGAGGCGGCGAGAACCTTCGTTGAGATAGTTCATCATCGCGCTGTGGGGGGATCCGGTTTCGATCACCTTGGTGATCAGCTCGTTGCGCATCGGCTCATCGGAAACCTGACGGGCGCTGCCCATCCGGTATTCGATCACCGGTCCCTCTTCATCTTCGTGTTCAGGAAGGCGAAAAATCGCGGCGGCTTCAGCCTGTGAGAGCTCGACGGCAGCTTCGACGATCGACCGCAATACGTCTGATGGATCGAGCGACGATGCGATCTTCGACGAGACACGCTGCAGCGTGCCGAGTTCGGCAACTTTGCGGCGCAATCGGGCATCGGTGTTGCTGTAAAGGCGCGCATTTTCGACGCTGATCGCCAGCTCACCGGCGACTGTCTGAAAGAAGGCGACGTCGTCGTCATTCCACTCGGTTTCTTCGACCGTCAGGATATTGAGCACCCCGACCAGCCGGTTTGCGCCATGAATGAGCATTGGAATGGATGCTTGCGAACGGTATTGATCGTCTCCCAACCCCGGAACTTGATAGTGCATGTCGTGCGCCTGCGCATTCGACGCGATGATCGGTTGTCCGCTTTTGGCGGCCTGACCAGTCATGCCGGTGCCAAGGTGAATGGTTACCGCACCGACTGACGACGGATCAAGGCCCACCGCAGCGCGAAGTGAAAGCGTTTCCGTGGCAGGGTCGTACAGAAATACCGCGCAACCATCGGCTGCCGTGGACTCCGCAACGACGCGCACCGTCGTTTCCAGCATTTCGCTCAGCTTCAGATTGGCGGTGGCGGTGCGATTGATGCGGTGAAGCGCGCTGAGGCGGGCGATCGGACTGGAAACCGAGTTAGCCTGTGATGACAATTGCTGATCGGCTGGCGCGAGATAGATCCGGGCGATCGTTCCCAATCCCACGCCGATCATGCGGGCGCCGATCGGTTCGATCGTCGATCCGTTGCTATTTGAGGCCACGGCGTTTATCGCGAGGCCTGCCGCCGACATCGCTTCTTCCAGTGATATTCCCTGGGAAATCGCCTGGCTTGCGAATTGCTCGAAGTCGTGACGGATCGTTTGAGGATCGCCATCAACCAGCGTCTGTTGCCAGTGCTGCCGGAGTTCCTCGGAAAGCTCATTCGTCAGTGGCGTAATAAGCGGGCTACGCGGCATCTGTCCGTCCTTCCACAAAGCGCACACCATGCGCATGAGCATACTTCAGGAAGTGACCTGGCGATGACGCAGCGCGACTCCACTCCTATACTGTTCTGACTGGCGGCCGTTCGCCACGCCGTTTTTGAGTCATCCAAGGGAACGCCTCCGCATGCAGCCGGCTCCGCGCGCGCAAGATCAGCAAAGGAGACCGGCGCGAAGCGGCGTCCGCCCGGCATCAACGCGAACCCCGGTCACGGCTCCCTGGTTGTCGCGACGGGTCGCGAGAGTTCGAGCGAGAGTCAACACCGCACCTGACTTGCTCAGACTCGGCCGGGCATTTCTGCTTGGGTTGATTGGGCTCCTGCTCATCGTGACGAGCGGAATGACGGACCCGGTGCTCCATCGCGGCGTCGAGACCGGGGAAGAAGTCCCCTATGTGCAGCAAAACACTGGGCGCGAGCTGGCCGTCAATGTCGATCTGACCCGTTTCGATCCAGCGCAGATCGATTCCGTGCTGTCGACGCTTCAGACGAGCGGATTCGTCTATCTGCGCCAACCTGTCTCCTGGGCCGCGATTGAAGCGACCCAGGGGAACTTCAACTGGACGCAGCTTGACGCCATCGTCGACCGGGCCACGGCACGCGGCATGAAACTCGTCATGGTGATCGAGAACAGTCCCGATTGGGCGCGTCGGGCCTCAGAACGGGGTTATGCGGACGCGGCTCCGAGCGATCCCCAAACTCTGGCGGCCTTCACCACGGCGCTTGTCTCACGATATGCAACGAAAATCCAGTTCATCCAGTTTATGGACCGGCCGAATCTTCCGGAGCGATGGGGAGGATCGACCCCGAGTCCTGCCGAATACGTCCAGTTACTTGCGGCAGCCAATAGCGCGGCGCGTGGCGCGAATGCAGAGATCAAGATCCTGTTGGCGGAGTTGGAACCAAAAGGAAGCAGCGGACAGATCGGAGACGATTTCGACTTTATCCGGCAGGTGTACGCCGTTGGAGGCGCCCCCTATTTTGACATCATGTCGTTGCAACTCGATGGCGGCACTCACTCGCCGAGCGATCGATCCGTCAGCCAGCAGAATCTCAATCTTTCCCGAGCGATCGCCTTGCGCGAATTGATGATCGATCAAGGGGACCGGGCGAAAGCAATCTGGGCGACGCGCTACGGCTGGGCGGCCTCGCCTGAACTCTCAAATGAAATCGCTGCCGATTACGGGCTGGAAGGCATTCAACGAGCCCGCGAAGAATGGCCCTGGATGGGACCGATGTTCGGCTGGAGCCTGATTCCCGAGGATCCCTGGGGATCGTATTCACTGCTCAATGCTGATGGCACCGCGAAGCCGCAATTTCAGGTGCTGGCGGATTTTGGCAGCAAGCGGCGCTCCCCGGATTGCGGCGACGGGATATGCGCCGATGCTTTCCAGCGCCGTTGCGTATACGGGGTCCTGGAACGAGCAACATCTCAATGGGCGCGTCTATCAAACCAGCAACGAAACGAACGCCATGATGACGTTACGGTTTTCAGGCACTGGCATCGATGCGATCCTCCGTGAGAGTCCTGACGCGGGCATGGTGAAAGCGACCCTTGACGGAAAGCCGCTGCCAGGGAATTTCCCGGTCGAAGACGGAGCATCGATGATTGATCTGGAGTGGTTCCAGGCGCAGGACATCCGGTCCAGTCTCGCGAGTGGACTCGATGATGGCGAGCACGAGCTGGTGCTCTCTCTCGCCGGCGAAGGACGAGTCACGATCGGCGGACTCATTGTGACAAGGCGGTTGCCGATGGTCTGGCCGATCATCGTGCTTTCGGTGGCGGGTCTGATTTTTCTCATCGCAGGATTTCGCGATTTCATCTATGTCATTGCCCAGCGTTGGGGGCATCTTGACCGTCCTGCGACCGGTCACGGCATTCCGAGTTGGGGATATTTCTCTGAGCGATGGACGGGGCGATGGTCGAACAGGTGACCGACCTCACGCGCCGGCTCGATCGTCATCCTGAATATCTGCTCCCTGCGATTGCGCTGATTGGAGTCGCTTTCGGATTCAATCCTCCCGTTCCGGGGGCGGCACTGTTGATGGTGCTGGCGGCAGCGATTTCGTGCCTTTGTCCGGCGGTTGGGCTGGCGGGCGTACTTGCCGCAACCCCGTTCATTTTTCGGCCTGTGGAAATCGATGGAAGAATCTTCACGCACCTTGAGCTGGCCCTGCTCGCCCTCGCGGTTGGCTTCGGTGGACGTCTGGTCATCGACGCGTTCCTTGCCCGCTCGATTCAGGAACGATTGGACTCCTTCATCCCTGGGGGCCGATCATCGGCGCGATTGTCCTGGCTGGACTCGGGGCGATTTCGATTGTGACTCTCGCCGATACCGAACATCGCGACGCCAGCCTCCGTGCATTGCGAACCGTCATTCTGGAACCGCTTGTCATCATCCCGGTTGCGCGGTGGACGTTCAGGCGGGGGCAATCGGTCGTCGTCCTCTGCGGTCTCGCCGCGATGATCGTCGTGACCACGTGCTGGGGTGTGCTTCAGATCGCAACCGGTTCTGGCATCGCCGCCGATGGCGTGCGGCGCGCCACGGGTCCGTACAGCCATCCAAACAACCTCTCCTTTTTTCTTGAACGGGCAACGCTGTTGGTGGGAATTCCGGCATTGCTGTTGCCAAAGTGGCGCAAGATCGGCGTCGTTCTGGTGACGGTCGGCGCTATTGGCGTGCTGGCGACGCTGTCGCGCGGAGCGCTGATTGGCGTCCCGGTGGCCGTTGCCGTGGCGCTGTGGTTGAGCGGACGCCTGCGCGCGATTGCGGGAGTGGTCGTGGGAGCGATCGCCGTCGGTGGGGCGATGGCGCTCTTCGCGGGTAACAGGTTGTTCGATAGCGGAAGCGAAGGTAGCGAGCCATCCCGGCTGGTGCTCTGGCGAGCGAGTGAGCGGATGATTCGTGATTTCCCGCTCCCCGGCATTGGGCTGGATCAGTTTTATGTGATGTATGGGCTGCGCTATATCCAGCCATCAGGCTGGCCGGAGCGCTACACATCACACCCCCACAATATCGTGCTCGATTTCTGGTTGTCGCTTGGCATCGGCGGCGTGCTGTTTCTCGTCATCGCGATCTTCTGGGGAATCATCGCGATGCTCCGGCTGCGCCGCCGCGATGATGAAACGTCGATCCGATTCCTGGCGATCGGCGGCGCGGCAGCGCTGGTGGCCGGGCTCGTTCACGGCATGGTCGACAACGCGTTTTTTCTCCCCGATCTCGCCGTCCTGACCTGGTTCTCCATCGTCCTGCTTTCTGAAGGGCTGCGCCTATACGATGGGGAACGATCACAGTGATCGGCGGCATTGGAGAGGTCGCGAGCTTGACTCGAGAATCGCAGTTGCCCTGACAGCGGTAGCGGCGATTCCGGTCATCATGTTTCCTCCTCAATTGACCGTAGGGCTGGCGATCATCGTGTTGATGGCCGCGCTCGGGTTGGCTCGGCCCGGAGTCGGATTGGGATTCATCGCCGTCACCATCCCCATTCAGGAAGCCATCACGCTTTCCATCGGACCTGGCACGATGACGTTGACCCGGCTCGCGCTCATTCCATTCATGGTTGGCTGGCTCATCCGGTGGATGACGCAGCGAGCGGAGATCAAGTTGACCCCGCCTATCGTCGCCTGGTTTCTGGTGGTTTCAGCCCTCATCGTCTCCTTTCCGGCAGCAGCGGATCGAGTCGCCTGGGCTGAAGAGGTCTATCGCTGGGCGGTCGCATTTGCGCTTTATGTCGTCGCGTGCGACAGCATGAAAACTGCCCGATCCTGCCGTCCGGTCATCATTGGCGCATCTATCGGCATTGCCCTCTGCGCGATCGTGGCGGCATGGCAGATCTGTCACAGCAGCCGGCCCTTCGTCGTTCCAAGCGAATGGGCTGACAAGGGTCTATGCATTCTTTGGCGAACCGAATCCACTCGCAGGATACCTGGAAATGACACTCCCTTTGCTCGTTGCCGCTTGTGCTGCCCTGGTTCTTTTCGCGCGGAAGAATCGACAGTCTTTTTGGGAAGTGGGGCATGGCGGCGCTCACGCTGCTCGCAATCGCCGGTATCGCTACACTGCTCCTGACGCAGTCGCGCGGCGGCTACCTCGGCATAGTGGCATCACTTTTGCTGATTGGGTTGCTCAGCGGGCGCCGGGCGAGAAATCTGACGCTGGTTGGCATCGTCATCGTTTCGCTGATGATTCTGGCGACGCCACCTGGCCGGGGGGCAGCAAACAGGTTCGCATCGAGTCTGACGGCGATCGGCGGCGAGGAGCAGGTGACGGTCGAAAACTGGTCCGTTCAAGAGCGTGTTGCGCATTGGAAGGCTGGACTACATATGCTGCGCGATCGACCATGGATAGGAGTTGGAGCGGGGAATTTTAACGGGAACTATCGCGAAAACACGGAGGTATGGCGGTTTCGAATTCCCCGGGGACACGCCCACAATAATGTGATGCAGATGGGCGCGCAAAGTGGCTACACTGGTTTGATTGCGTATTTGGTCTTACTCTTCAGTGTTGGCGCCCGGATTGTCCGGGGGTTGCGGGGCCAATCACCGCCCACGTCTCACGCTCTGGCAGTCGGCGCCCTCGGCGTGCTTCTCGCCGTCGTCGTGCATGGACAGTTTGATTACCTGCATGGACTTAGCCTCAGTCTGGCCCTTGCCCTGGCACTTGCGTGCGCGGAACCAGCAGCGGCGTTTTCTCCAGACGCACGTGCGCGGCTGGTTGCATCGTGACCACTGAAACGGGTGGAAGCTCTGTGCACACCTCGAAGCAGGAAAATATGGCTGTAGATGTCGGTGAAAAGGTCGAAGAAACAGTTCTGATTCCGGCAGACCCGCAGGGTCCGACCGGTGACACGTCTCAAAATGGCGAGACGCCAAATGGCGAACCGCCCGGGACGCTCGGATCAAAGCTCCTTAAGCCGCAGACGATCGTCTCGTTCCTGATTGCCCTGGCGATCATGGTCTTCTTTTACCGACGGCTAGATATTTCACCCGGAGAAATCTGGAACAATCTCAAAGCCGCAAACCCCTGGTACTTCCTGGGCGCACTTGTCATCTACTACGCGGGCATGGTGCTTCGGGGAATTCGCTGGCGGTGGATGTTGATCGCCGCTGATATTGAACGAATTGATGGCGTAAAAATCCCGGGTAACGTGCAGCTCACCGAGATATTAATTCTTTCCTGGTTCGTGAACTGCCTGGTTCCCGCCCGGATGGGAGATGTCTATCGGAGCTACGTGCTCAAACGAGAAACGAAGATCTCATTCAGCGCGTCGCTTGGCACGATCGTTGCCGAGCGAGTGGTCGATCTTTTCGTCCTCGTCGCGATGATGGTCACTGCCGGTCTCATCACATTTCATGGCAACACCCCAGGTCAGGCGACTCGGACCTATTTCATCGCCGGACTTCTGATTGGTTTCGGGGCGGCGGCGCTCTTCTTATTGTGGTTTGCCAGGCATTTCATTGAGCGCCGATTGCCGGAAAAGTGGCAGGGCCAGTTTGTCCGGCTGCATGATGCGCTGTTCGCCTGCCTGCGGCGGCCGGGCCGCTTTATCGCTATCAGCGTCGTCATCTGGACGATGGATGGCATCCGGCTGCTGCTGGTCGCCAAATCGCTGGGCGTGACACTTTCTTACGCCAACAGCCTGTTCGTATCGCTGATGAGCTCGATGCTGACGACGTTGCCAATCACTCCCGCCGGTCTCGGTGTGGTAGAAGGGGCGATGATTGTTGTGCTGAAGTGGGTGCACGTGTCTCCGTCGCTAGCGATTTCGATCGCAGTCATGGACCGGTTGATCACCTACTGGAGCTTGATCGTCGTTGGATTGGTTCTCTATATCCGCCGGTTCCGCAACGAAGTGAAATGAGGCGGGTCGGATGCGTATTGCCATCGACGCCAGCGCGGCGCTGAATCAAAGTGCTGGAATCGGTCGGTATGCTCGCGCGTTGATTCCGGCGCTTGCCTACGGGATGCCGGAAGCGAAGATCTCGGCGATCGTCGCGCCGGATCCCGCCGCCGATCCCGTCGTCCGGGCAATCGGGCGCGCCGCGCTTGAGGATGCCGGAATTAGCATTCGCACGCTGCCATTTTCGCGCCGTCGCGCCGACCAGATCTGGTTCCGGGCGATGGCGCCGCTGCCGATCGAGATTGCAACCGGCAAGGTTGATCTCGTCTACTCGCCAGATTTCACCGCACCGCCATCACTGTCGAAACGGACGGTCATCACGGTACATGATCTGGCCTTTGAGGTTACCCCGGAACATGCACCTGCCGGACTCCGCGAGCTATCTTCAATCGGTAGTTCCCAGGCAAGTCCGCGCCGCTACTGGCATCAACGCAGTGTCTGAGACAACAAAACGCGATTTGATTGAGCGATACCGTGTCGATCCGGAGCAGATATCAATTGTTCCTAACGGCGTGGATCAACGCTTTTTCGGGGCGATGCCGCTTTCCCGGGATGATCGGGCCGAGCTTGGTATTCCTCCAGACTATCTCCTGACGGTTGGTACGCTGGAACCGCGCAAGAACCACCTTGGCATCTTTCGGGCGCTCGAACATTCCTCCTCAGCGAAGGACTTGATGCTCGTCGTCGCTGGAAAGCGGGGATGGGCGGATGAAGAGATTGTTGAAGCGTTGCGTGGACTTGAGCGATCGGGCCGGGCGATCTGGTTGGAGTATGTTCCGGAGGAATATCTGCCAGCGCTCTACGCAGGCGCAGCCGCAACGGTCTACGCCTCATGGTATGAGGGGTTTGGCCTCCCGGCGCTCGAAGCGCTGGCTGCAGGATCGCCACTTGCGGTGAGCAGAGCGCCATCTCTGGTCGAAATCGCCGGTGGCGTCGCGCGTTTCGCCGACGCTGCTGAACCTGCCTCGATTGGAGAAGCGATCGATCTCGCCGTCGCAGACAGCCGGAGTGCTCGTGAGGTCGAAGGTCGCCAGAAGCGTGCGCGCCAATATTCTTGGGCATCGGCCGGTGAAGCGCTGGTTCGATCGATTCGAGCGCTCCAGTGATCAAGCGCATTTCAAAATGGCTGCCAGAAATCCCCGACGCCATTATTCCAGACCAGGAACCGAATCCGAATACTTCCCGGCAGATAGGTACATCTGACGATGCGGAGCCTCGCCAACTGACCGAAGATGGTGCTCAGGAAGTAGTTGCGCTCGATCATAGGGGGATCGATTTATCGGACGAACCGCTTGGCCCGCCTCGGCTTGTTGATCCGAACGTAGGGTCTGTTCGGATCGGACCACTTAACATATCTGCTCGACACAGCCTGGTGCTGATATTCTGGGCAGTAGTGATCTTCAACGTTCTGCTTATCCTCGGCGTGATCATTGTCGCGCTCATGAAGTCCGGTCGGCTCTAGAGCGCCTCGCAGCTCAGTTTAAGGAGGTCCGCATGACCGCCACTGTCGCCGGCATGTCGATCGCAGATTTTCGATCGATTGCAGCTCAAATCGAATCAGAAGTCGGCAGCGCCATCGTTGGCCAGTCCGAGGTCGTCCGCGAAGTCATGATCTGCCTGATCGCCGGCAGCCATGCCTTGCTTGAAGGCGCGCCCGGGCTAGGCAAGACGATGCTCGTTCGCACGCTCTCGCAGGTGCTTGAGCTCGACTTCAGCCGCATCCAGTTCACCCCCGACCTGATGCCCGCCGACATCACGGGTACGAATATCCTGATCGAAGATGAACGGGGAGCGAGACAGTTCGTGTTTCAGCCCGGACCGGTTTTCGCGAACCTGGTGCTTGCGGACGAGATCAACCGTTCGACGCCAAAGACGCAATCGGCATTGCTCGAAGCGATGCAGGACCGCACTTGCACCGTCGCGAACATTGCCCATAAGTTGCCGGAACCGTTTTTTGTGCTCGCCACGCAAAACCCGATTGAGATGGAAGGAACCTATCCGCTTCCTGAAGCCCAACTCGACCGGTTCTTCTTCAAGATCATGGTCGAATATCCGCACGCCGACGGTCTTCTCGAAATTCTCAGGCGCACCACCTCGACGATCACTCCAACCCCTCATAAAGTGGCCGACGGTGCATCGATCCTGGACATGGGGCGACTTGCCCGGCAGACTCCGATTGGGTCACACCTGCTTGACTACGTGGTGCGCTTCACCCTGGCGACTCATCCGGACGGACCTGGTGTGTCCGATGTCACCAAACGCGCTATTCGCTACGGAGTCAGCCCGCGTGGGGCGCAAGCGATGGTGCTCGGCGCGAAAATCTCCGCCTTGCTTGACGGGCGTCTGAATGTCTCGCTCTCAGATATCCGGGCGGTGCTCTTCCCGGCGCTCCGGCACCGGTTAATGCTGACGTTCGATGCTGAAGCAAGCGGGCAGGGACCGGACGATGTCCTTCGAGAATTGGTCGCTCTCGTTCCCGAGGTTCCATAGGCTGGCGGAGTCTGTCACGGAGATCGGCAGAGATCGCACAACTTCTAAAGATCGGAACGTCAACGATCGAAATATGTCGAGTTCCCCGGCGTTTTCCTCAAGAATTCGTCGATTGCTCTTGCACGAAGCAGGTGTCTCGGTTACACTCAGTCGCGCTGGAGGTGTGGTGTAGCGGCCTAACATGCAGCCCTGTCAAGGCTGAGATCGCGGGTTCGAATCCCGTCACTTCCGCCCATTAGAACCGCGAGCAACTGCTCGCGGTTCTTCTTTTTCCATTTCAGTAGGTTCTGAAGTGCGTGTCCACGTTCCCTGTGTTTATCAGGACAAAGCGCTTCCGCTGCTGCCAAAACTGATCCAACGCGCTTTCCGCAACCCGCGCTAAATGCCTATTTCGCAGTTGTTTTCATTCCGAGAATGAGATTGCGGCCTCGAAGTACATTCCAATGACCCTGCGCGGACTCTTGCCCAACCCCTCGTCATCTTGAACCGCAGAGATGGATCCCCGGCGCCGCCGCTGTTGGGCATCCAATCGCTCCAATATGAGCAAGCGCTTCGCCCAGAGACCCTTCCCGTTGGTCCGAATGACGACGCCTGATGGCGCAGGCGTGTTGAATTGTGCTCCAGGATTTTGGAGAACATGGAGAGAGTCGGAATTCAATTCTCGATTCATGCGAATTGTCTGCATATCGCTATGGTGGCGCATGATTCAAAACATACCTGCGACGCTTCCGTCAGCCTCGATCCAAACCTCGAAGACGACAACGTCCCCGACACCGCTCCCATCGACCGCACCAAAACTCCTGTCAACGACGAAGAAGAAGTCTGCTTCTTCTTCGACACCTGGGATGAAGCGAACGACTTCTACGAGGAGTTTCCGGATCTCCAGTCCGATTTCGATCCGGACGGGAATGGGGTTCCCTGCGATCGGTATTTCGATATCGGCAGCTGATAGAGCGAATCCGCCAAAATGGCGACCCGCATTCCTCGCAGCCTTCGCAGCGAAAGCGCCGTCCATACACGTCGATGGCGTCAACCAATTTTGATTTCGCTCCATCCCGAATTATTCGGGAAGGTGCACCCGCCCCTTCACCACGTCGCTACGGACTTCCATGTCCGCTCTCACCAGGCAAGATGCGTCACAAACCCGACCCTTCGTCCGGAGCTTGCCGAGTGACCTCTTCGCCGCGGCGAGTCTCGCCGCCCAGCTAAGCCTCCGAAGGGCACGCCACCTTCTCTGTAAGTTGCTCGAACTCAACGGCGCGCTGGAAAATTTCGCGTGTTTCAACGCAGTTCTTCGCAATCGACCAGGAAACGAGATCGACGCTGACGCTCCGCTCTAGAGCGCAATCCGAAATGGTAGCCACGGCTACCGCTATCCGGCGTGCCGAAAGCAGGCCAGCGCATCGGCAGCCGTGACGGCGTTGAGTCCGTTACCAATCGCTTCCATCAGCGGGACGACGGACCGGGCTCTGATCCTGCGCAGGTGGGCCCTGAGTCGGCTGAAGACCAATTCGATGGGGTTGAAGTCGGGTGAATAGGCCGGCAAGAAGCGCAGCCAGCACCCGGCGGCTTCGATCGCTTTCCGGGTGCCGAGGTGCTTGTGCACACTCATATTGTCCAAGATCAACGTTTTTCCCGGCGGCAAGGTCGGCACCAGGTGGTCGGCCACCCACGGCCCGAACAGCGTGGCGTCAGGCCGCGCCGCCACCTGCCCCCGCAGCGCGTCCCACTGGTCCGGGCCGAACAGCAGCGCCCGCCCCGGCGCGTGGCCGGGGGCGAGCGATTGCCGCGGTCCACGCGGACGCGCCAGCGATTGAGACTCGAAATACTGACGCCGGTGATGCGTTCGATCTCAGCTGCCGAGAGTCCCGCCGTTTCGGCTCGCAGCCGCTGCTCACGGAGATCGGGGGAATAGGCGCGTGTCATCCCCAGAGCGTCTCAGCAAATCAAGTTCATCGCAACCCGCTCTAGGCTCCCGGGTTGTCCTTGTTGTAGACCGAGAACGGCCCCATCACGACGCGCTTCGCGCCCGTGTCCGCCCGGGTCGGGTCCGCTCCGATCGTGTACGTGCCCATGCGGCCCGCATCGAAGCTCTCACCCTCAACACCCTGAATGGCTCCGGTGGCAATCAGATATGAGGCGTAGTAGGTGAGGTAGCCAAGATCGACGAAGCTCCAGAGAGCGAATTCAGGCGCGCAGTCGTTCTCCACATAGGAGGACATCTCTTCCGGCAGCCCGAGACCGGAGACCTTCACCGTATCGCACAGTCCCTCGTCTTGCATCGCTTTGGCAGCAGCCACGATGCCAACCGTGGTCGGAGCCATGATCAGTTGCATCTCGGGATATTTGTCAACCAGCGCGAGCGCCTGATTGTAGCTCTCCTCTGACTGGTCGTTGCCATAGACAATATCGAGCAACTCGAGATTGGCATAGGCGGGATCCTTGAGTGTGGTCTTGAGCGATTCGATCCAGGCATTCTGGTTCGCGGCGTCCGGCGAAGCCGACAGGACAGCGAACTTGCCGCCCGCATCACCGAGGATATCGAGCGCCATATCGGCCATGACCTTGCCGGTCTCGTCGAAGTCGACCTGCGCCACGAAGAGCGACTCGCCCTTGCCACTCGGGATCGGCGAGTCCCAGGTCACCACCTTGGTGCCGGCCTCAGTGGCGGCAGCCACGGCGGGATCGATCTGGTCGCCGGCATTGTTGGAGAGCATGACCACGTCATAGCCACCGGCCGGAGCATTGGTCACAAAGTCAATCTGACCGGCGACGCTGTTGTCAGCGGTCGGACCGACGAAGTCGAGCTTGCCCGGGTTCTTCAGCTCAGCATGGGCTTCCTGCGCTCCCTGGTTGGCCTGGTCGAAGACCGAGATCCCCAGGAACTTGGGCAGGAGCATCATGTTGACTTCCTGCCCCGGTGTTGCCACGGCAGCTTCACCAGCTGCGGGCTCGCTACCGGAGTCTGCGCCCCAGCTGCAGTTGTCACGATGGCCGGCATTAATGGGCCGACTGCGGCCGAGATGAGGAACGTGCGTCGTTTCATTTAACGTTCCTTCCTGTTCGTCTTCGAAACCGAAGTGCAAAAAACGCGTATCCACGAGTGTACGGGGCACCTCCTCTCATCCGGCGTTTTGCGCGGTCGTTTCTGCGCGCGGCGCCTGAAATTGCGGATCGACGGGTGGGCGTCGGACGAATCGTCCATGTGCGCGTGACGCCAGATTAGGAATGAGCACGGAAAGAATGAGCAATAGCCCGATCACGCCGGTCTGCGTGTTGCCGGTGATCCCGGCAATAGTCATCCCATTGCGGATGTTCAGCACGAGCAAAATCGACAGCAGGACGCCCACCATCGAGCCCACGCCGCCAAAGATGCTCACACCGCCGAGTAGCACGATGGTGATGATGTCGAGCTCGAATCCCTGGCCGGTGCTGGCGCGAACCGCGCCCAGGCGAGCGGTGTACAGCACGCCGGCCAGCGCCGCGACAAAGCCGCTCATGGCAAAAATGATGATGCGGGTGCGGGCCACCGGCACTCCGGAATAGACGGCGACGCGCGCATTCGCGCCAATGGCATAGACTCGCCGCCCGAACCCGCTGAAATGCAAAACGACGGTGGCAACGACAGCCATAATCGCGAAAAGCATGATGGAAAAGGTAATCGGCCCAATCAAACCATTCTGTCCAGGATGAGTGAACCAGTGGGGGAAATCTCCAATCGAGTTGTCTTCGATGAAGACCTCGGCCAACCCGCGAAAGCCGATATAGCCTGCTAGCGTCACTGCCAGCGAGTTGATTCCGACCTTGGCCACAAAGAAGCCGTTCATCGCCCCGAACATAAGTCCCATCGCCAGCGCGGCAACGATGGCAAGCGCCATGTTCCATCCTGACTCGTGCAATCGCGCTACAACCGCGGCCGACAACCCCATCATCGATGCGACCGACAAGTCGATCTCGCCGCTGATGATGACGAAGGTCATGATCAGCGCCACGATCGCCTTTTCGATGCTGAGCTGCAAGAGGTTCGCCTGGTTTTGCGCGGTCAGAAAGTTGGAGACTTGCAGGCTGTTGAAGACGATGACCACTATCAGGCAGATAAAGAGCAGAAACTCCCATCGACGCAGGTAGCGGCTCCAGCTAGCCGTTCGCATCGGGCGCTCCTTCCGGCGAGAGGGCCAATCGTGCCTGCGCCCTTTCTCGTCGCCGGGACACGACCCACGCTTCACGCAGGCGCCCAAGCAACAAAGCATCGACAGTGATCGCGATGAGGATCAGGAGTCCCAGAATCGCGTCCTTGGCGAACTCGCTCAACCCGGACCAGCGCAACAGGCTCTGTTGCAGGATTTCGATGAGCACGACGCCCAGCAATACGCCGAACATGGTGCCCTGGCCGCCCAGCGTGCTGACCCCGCCGACCACCACCGCGGCAATCACCTGCAATTCGAGTCCTTGTGCGGCAGTAACGGTGATGTTGCCGAAGCGGATCAGATAGAGAAATCCTCCCAGCCCGGCCAATCCACCACAAATGACAAAGGCAAGGAAAACGTCGCGCTGGGCCGGGATTCCCGCAACCCGGGCGGCTTCGGGATTCGAGCCAATCGCGTACAGCCGCCGTCCGAACGGCAGATAGCGCAGCACCAGATGCCCGCAAATCAAGACCACAAGGGCAATTGCCGGCATCAGGCGCAGGTCATAGTCTCCGACACTGAAGATCGCCTTGCTGGGCAAACCGCTCATCCATGCGGGGAGATCGTTCGTGGTAACCGTCTTGGCGCCAGAGATTTCGACCAGGACCACCCGATAAAGAGCCAGCGTTCCGAGCGTGGTGATGATGGCCGGAACGCCGCCATACGCCACCAGCAAACCGTTGATCGCTCCCAATCCGACCCCGATGAGCATCGCCAGCGCCGCAGCGATCCAGGGCGACGTCTCATGCTTGGTCAAAAACGTACCGACGACGTATGCGCTCAACCCGACAGTCGATGACACTGAAAGATCGATATTTCGGGTCAGCACGACCATCATCTGCCCGACTGCGACCACCAACGGAATGGCAAATCCAACGGTCAGGCGATTGACCGAACGCGGATCGAAATAGTTCGGAATCTGCGTCCAGAAGAAGAGCAACGCGCCGATCGTGATCAGCAGCAGGATCAGCGCGCGAAACTGTTCGGGCCGGACATGGCGCAATAGCCGGTCAGTCACTGCTGCCGCTCCCAGCGTCGATCAGCGCGTCGACCGTCCGCAACGCTTCCAGCGCTTCCTTGTCTTCCATCTCGAAGCTCTGTCCCATTGCATACGACAGGACGCGTTCTTGCGTGGCCTCCTGACGATCGAGGATGGCCATTTGGCGCCCTTCACGCATGATCAGGATGCGGTCGCTCATGGCCAGCACTTCGGGCAGGTCGGAGCTGATGAGCATGATCGCCATCCCCTGTCCGGCGAGCTCGTCGATCAGTTGATGGACTTCCACCTTGGCTCCCACATCGATCCCTCGGGTCGGTTCGTCCAGGATGAGCACTTTCGGATGCGTTTCCAGCCACTTGCTGATGACCACTTTCTGTTGGTTCCCACCGGAAAGCGACGACGTCGGGACATCGACCGAAGCCGCGCGTATCTTCAGCAGCATGCGATAGGTTTCCGCGACCTGCACTTCTTCCTCGCGCTTCACCAACCCGAACTTGTCGAGAAAGCGCGGCAGTGAAGGCAGGATGATGTTGTTTGCAATCGACTGCGGCAGCACCAGTCCGAGCTGGCGCCGGTCCTCGGTGCTATACGCGATGCCGAGATCCATCGCCTGGCGCGGATTCGCCGCGCGGGCCGGCTGGCCATCCAGCGTGACCGTTCCACGCTCTGCCGGCGCAATCCCAAAGAGCGCCAGCCCAACATCGGTGCGGCGTGCGCCGACCAGTCCCGCGAAACCCAGCACTTCCCCGGCATGGATCTCGAACGACATGTCCTCGAACACACCGGCCTTGCTCAGACCGTCGACCTTGAGCCGCACATCGCCCGGCTCACGACGATTTCGTTGAAAGATCTCGACGACTTGCCGGCCGACCATGTCGCGAATCGCTATGCGCGGAGTCAGCTCAGAGCGAGGCCGAGTGGAGATCCATTGCCCGTCGCGGAGGATGGTGACGGTATCGGAAATCTCGAAGACCTCGTCCATCCGGTGCGAGATAAAGAGGATGGCGACTCCCTGGCTGCGAAGGTTGTCGATGATGCTGAAGAGCCGCCGTACTTCATGAGCCGACAATGAAGCGGTCGGCTCGTCCATGATGAGGATACGCACATCGAGCGAGATTGCCTTGGCAATTTCGACGGTTTGCTGCTCGGCCAGGGTCAACCCGCGCGCCGGCTCGTCGACCTCGATTTGCACGCCAAGGCGAGCGAGCACCTCGGTCGCGTCCTTTTCCATCTTGCGACGATCGACAATATGTCCCCTGTTGCGGTGCCCGATGAAGATGTTCTCCGCCACCGACAAATCGGGAAAGATCATCGGCTCCTGATACATCGCCGCGATGCCGTACCGCTGGGCATCCTGGGAAGAGTGGAGACTGATGGGCTGGCCGTCGAGCAGCATCTCGCCGGTATCGGGCGATTGCACTCCGGTCATGATCTTGATCAGGGTCGACTTGCCCGCGCCGTTCTCGCCGAGAAGCGCGTGAACCTCGCCGCGGCGTAGCTGCAGGGAGACCGCGGACAACGCCTGCGTGGCGCCGAAGCGTTTCGAGATGTTGCGCATCTCGAGCACGGGCGAGGCTTCGGAGGCAACTCCGGCGACTTCGTCGACTGGCGAACGATCACCCACGATCCGAATCTCGCTCCCTGGCTGCACCGCCAATTGAGACCGGGTTCCACTTGTTCGGTAACTTGAAGTTCGCCTCGAATGCTACCATGGGCTGCTCCGGTACGCTGCTTTCTTCTGGCTGCAGCGTCGATTACTCGCTTCGAAGAGGTTTTCATGCGTCTGCTTTCGCCTGTTGGCCGTGGTCGCGCTTGTACTCACTGGTGCCCGCTTGTACGCGGCTTCACCCGTCGCTGCCAAAGATGAAATCCCGACTGACGCGTTGCGAGTGGAGTTGAACCGCGTTATCGACGGTGTCGCCGTCGATGTCGATTTCGACCTGAGCCGTCGTGAAGATCCCGACCGGATCCGCATGATCGGCATCGACACCCCCGGAACCACCTACTCCTATGGAAACCACCCCGCATGTTATGGCGAAGAAGCCAGCAAGAAGACCGATAGCCTGCTGGTAGCCGCGTCCGAAATCTGGGTCGACCGGGACAAAGACCCGGTCGACAACAACGACCGGCTGCTGCACTACGTCTGGTACATCTCCGAAATCGACGGTCAGGTCCACCTGCTCAACGAACAGCTGGTGGCCGAAGGCTATGCCGAAGCGCACTACTACGCGCCCAACGAGCTCTACCAGGACCGGCTCGACAACGCCCAGGATGCCGCCATCCGCGAAGGCCGCGGTATGTGGACCACCTGGCATTCGAAATGAGCGTGACGCGACCTGTACCGTCCGATCACAACGTATGCCTCGACCTATTCGCGCGACCATCCCGTTCATTCGTTTTTGATTGCCACTTGACTTTCCTAAACTCCGTCCTATTCTGTTTGTACATCATGACTCGTCGATCTGATAGTTGTGCACTAGACGAAACTGGATGCGCCGGTGCTCGGATTCAGTGCTCAACCTCAAAAACGATCGAATGCGGTCCCAGTGTGATCCTCACGTTTCGTGGGAGAGGCGCGTTCCGACGCAGTCGACGTTCACCATCATCGCGTGAGAACACAGGTCTGACGATTCGAAGGAACGTTGGTAGAGCGGGGTGCCAATGCCCCGAAAGGAGTGATCCAATGCCGGCGAAGTATCTTCAGGGTGCACTCGAAGCGGTACGCGTAGGTCAGATGTCTCGACGCGAATTCATCAAGCGGCGACCTCGCATTGGAGTTTCTGCGGGCGCCGCGTATGGCATGCTGAGAACCGGGAGAGTCTACGCTCAAGAGACGCCGACCCCGGAGCCAACGACAGACACCAATCGCCATTAGCAGTAACAGTGACGCGCAAGTCAGGATTCAGTATTGGACGATTCTCGAGCGGTCCCGACGGCGACGAGATGAGCGCCCTCGTCCAGAAGTTCAGTGATGAGAATCCTGACATCGGCGTCGATTCGCTCCAGGGTCTCCTCGACTTCGTGCCGAAGCTGCAAGCAGCGGCAATCAGCGGCACCGCACCCGACATTGCACTTCTAAGGAATCACTATATCGGGCCGTTCGCGAGTAAAGGCGTGCTAACGCCGATAACGGCAGACGAGCTAACGGCAGCGGGCATCAAGGCGGAGGATTGGGATCCGACCGTGTGGGGATTTACCACCTTCGAGGATGCGCAGTACACCATTCCTCTCGACATCCATTGCTTCGCCCAGTTCTACAACAAGAAGCTGCTTGGGGCGAAGAACCTCGAGGTGCCGAAAACCCTTGACGAGCTGAAGGCGGCCGCGCAGGCGACGACCGATCGTGCGAACCAGATTTGCGGCTACCAGAACTGGATTGCAGACAATGCAAACTCCGCTGAGAACTTTGGATGGCTCTGGTGGACGTTCCAGGCGCAACACGGCGGCCAGTTCCTCTCCGAGGATGGGTCAAAGGCGGCCTTCAATACTCCTGAGGGCGTTACCGCGCTTCAGGCGATGAAGGACCTGGAGGATATTGGGAATCCCGACCACCTCCCGTACTTCAATCTTCAGCGCAACGGGCAGGTCGCCACGTGGCCGGATGGTCCATGGATCATCACCCCGATGACTGACCCTGCTCAAGCGCCCGCCGCCCCGGATATCGCGGTGGCCCCGATTTTCCAGAAAGACCCGAGCAATCCTGCCGTGTGGGCACAGAGTCACCAGTTCTCGTTGCCGAAGCAGTCTGACAACAGCGAAGAGCGACGGGCCGCGTCGTTCAAATTCATCGAGTGGATGACGGCACATTCGGTTGATTGGGCCAAAGCCGGTCAAATCCCGGCCCGGAACTCAGCGCGCGAAGAAGTATTGGCGAACACCGACAATCCTGTACTCCAGGAGGTCAAGGTGTTCATACCTGAGCTTGCGTACGCAAAGTTCTGGCCGACCAACGTGCCAACGATGCTCGAGCTGCAGACGCGGCTCGGCAGCCACGCCATTGCCGCCATTATTGGCCAGGAGAGCGTCGAAGACGCGCTCAAGAATGCTGAGCAAGAAGTCAACGACATCATCGCGAACGGATAGGTCAAGAGTGTTCGTGGAGACCGGGCGGTGAACTCCGCCCGGTCTCCATGGCAATTGGGAGCACGTCATGTCAACGGCCAGCCAAGTCGCGCAGCCCAGTCCGCTACCGGCGGAAAACGCTGACGTGGCTCACGGGAGAGCAGGGGATTCTCAGACCTATTCCGTTCGTCGCCCCCTGGTTGATTCTCTTCGGATACTTTCTGCTTTACCCGATTGGATACGGCTTCTATATCAGCTTCTACAAGTGGAACCTGCTCACGCCAAAGCAGTATGTTGGGCTCGCGAATTACCGTCGATTGCTTGACGACACGCTGTTCCAAAAATCGCTTCACAATACACTGTTCTTCGTCGCGGTCTGCGCGCCGCTGGCGATCGTCATTCCGTTGCTTCTCGCGGTCCTGATCGACAGTCCCATCCTCGGCCGCACCTTTTTTCGAAGCGCGTTCACGACGCCGCTGATGATGTCGGTGACGACGGTCAGCTTGCTCTGGGTCTGGTTTCTCGATCCCGTTTTTGGCCTCGTCAACCACTATCTCGACCTGCTTGGACTTCCTCAACAGCACTGGCTCACCCAAAGCCCATGGTCACTGGTTGCCGTTGCGCTTGCAACCGTCTGGTGGACGACCGGATTCAACATGGTCATCTTCCTCGCGGGACTGCAAGAAGTCCCGGAGGACCTCTATGACGCCGCCAAGGTTGACGGCGCAGGCGTCTGGTCGCTCTTCTGGAACATCACGCTGCCGATGCATTCGCGCCACGCTGCTCTTCGTCTCCGCGACAACCATCATCGCTTCGTTCCGTGTCTTCGGACAGATCTACGTGATGACCGGAGGAGGTCCCGCCGATGCCTCACGAACGATTGGGTACCACATCTATATCACAGCATTTCAAAACTTTCGGATGGGCAGCGCGTCCGCGATCGCCTGGGTGCTGTTTCTCCTCGTAGCCGTGTTCACATTGATCCAATTCTGGCTGCTGCGAGAGCAGGACTGAGGAGGTATCGCAGTGGCGACGACAGTAATCGAGAATGAAGCTCCCCAAATAGATGCCCTGAACGATTTGTATCGTCCTCGCCGGCATGTTCCTTGGCGGAAGATCTTGCGCTTCGCCGCGCTCGTCTTTTTTTGCGCGTTCTGGGTCGCGCCGGTCCTGTGGATGGTTCTGACCTCGCTCAAACCCGAAGTGCAAACGATGACGAATCCCCCGCATTGGCTTCCCAAACAAGTTGAGCGATTTCACGCTCGCGAATTACAAGGACGTGATCAACCATCCGCGGGGCATCGATATCATCACGGCGTTCAAGAATAGCCTCATCGTCGCGTCGATGGGGGCGTTGCTCACCGTATTGGTCGATGTCCCGGCGGGATACGTCTTCGCGCGCATGCGGTTTCCGGGCAGAAACTTCTTGTTCGCGATCGTTATTGCCTCGCTCATTGTCCCGCACGAGATTTTGCTCGTGCCGAATTACATACGGGTCTGGAAGCTCGACTGGCTCAATCAGCTACCAGGTCATGATCGTACCGCCGCTGGCGGGTGCGTTCGGTGTCTTTCTCATGCGTCAATTCATGGTCGGGATTCCCACGAGAGCTCGAGGACGCCGCAAAACTGGATGGCGCCGGCCACGCGCGCATTCTCTGGGACATCATCATTCCGTCCACTCGAGGCGCGATCGCCGCGCTGGCGATTTTCACCTTCATCTTCTACTGGAACGACTTCACCTGGCCCTACATCACGATCAGCAAAGCCGACATGATGACGATGCCGATCGCGCTGATCCAGTTTCGCCAGGACTTCGCCATCACCTATGGCAAGCAGATGGCAGGCAATGTGCTTTCGGCGCTGCCGGCTGATCATCGTCTTCTTGCTCGCGCAGCGGATGATCATTCGTTCGATCACATTGACGGGAATCAAGGGGTAAATCGGCGGCTGCCAGCGCTGATCAGGTGTATGGATAGCGGCGTTCGACGCCGTTTCGCGGAGAGGGAGCCGAGCGCGTGCAAACCGCCAAATGTGTCCTGGACAAGGACTTCCGGATCGGCGAGGTCGATCCTCGCCTGTACGGCGCATTTATCGAACATCTGGGCCGGGCCATTTACGGAGGGATCTACGAACCTGGTCATCCAGACGCGGACGACCTAGGTTTTCGCAAAGATGTGATCGCTCTGGTGAAGGAACTCGACATACCGGTCATTCGCTATCCAGGTGGCAACTTTGTTTCTGGTTACAACTGGGAAGATGGCGTCGGCGCGCGAGACAAACGACCGCGTCGACTCGATCTCGCCTGGAAAACGACCGAGCCAAACGACGTGGGCACGAATGAATTTGCTGCCTGGGCGCAGCGCGCGGGCTCGGATGTGATGATGGCAGTGAACCTTGGCACGCGCGGCCCTGACGCCGCTCGCAATCTCGTCGAGTATTGCAATCATCCAGGCGGGACCTATTGGAGTGACGAGCGGGTGAGCCACGGCGCCAGGGAGCCGCACGACATCAAGCTCTGGTGCCTCGGCAACGAGATGGACGGCCCGTGGCAAATTGGCGGCAAGACCGCTGATGAATACGGGCGAGTCGCGGCCGAGGCGGCGAAAGTGATGAAGTGGGTCGATCCGTCGATCGAGCTTGTTGCCTGCGGAAGCTCACACCCTGGTATGCCTCACTTCCCGCAATGGGAAGCGACGGTGCTTGAACATACCTACGACCACGTCGAGTATCTCTCGTTGCACACCTACCATCGGAAATCAGGGGACGATCTTGCGTCGTTTCTGGCCAAGTCGCTCGAGCTGAACGATTTCATTCGTACCGCAGTCGCCGCTTGCGATCTCATTAAGGCGAAGAAGCGCTCGAAGAAGACGGTCAATCTTTCATTCGACGAGTGGAACGTCTGGTACCACACGACCGAACAAGACAAGAAAATTCACAAAGAACAACCCTGGGCCATTGCCCCGCCGATCCTCGAAGACATCTATACGCTTGAGGACGCGCTGGTTGTCGGATGCATGCTGATGACGCTGCTGAAAAACGCTGACCGCGTGAAAATTGCTTGCATCGCCCAGCTCGTCAACGTCATCGCGCCAATCATGACCGAGAATGGCGGGAAGGCCTGGAGGCAAACAATTTTCTATCCATTCCTGCATGCTTCGAATTTTGGTCGAGGGGTTGTGCTCGATCTCCAGGTCACTTCGCCGACCTACTCGTGCGCGCAGGCGGACGACGTGCCATTCATCGAAACTGTTGCAACGCTTGATGAAGAGCAGGAAACGCTGACCCTTTTTGCCGTGAATCGAAACCAGGATGAGCCGCTTCAAGTCGTCGGAGATGTGCGAAGCCTGCCGGGTTACAAGGTCGTCGAGCATATCGTGCTCGAGCACGACGATCCAAAGGCACGTAACACTGCCGACTGTCCAAACCTGGTGGCGCCGCACACGCAGGGAGACGCGGTGTTGCAGGATGGCCACCTGAGCGCCGTCCTGCCGAAACTCTCATGGAATGTCATTCGAATGGCGAAACAGGTGTAGCGCCAAGTTCTCAGGGCGATCAGACCCAGCGATAAAGTTGCATCGCTAAGAGTCTGCCTCTGCACATCGATCTCCTGCGGTTGATGCGCGGATGATGAACTCACCATAGAGGACTGTCTTGGCCGGAGGCAGGCGGTCGGCGGCGATCAGATTGTGCAGTTTGCGCATCGCGATCACACCCATATCGTGGCGAGGCATATGAAATGTCGTCAGTGGTGGGTGGCTGTACGCGCTTTCGTGGACGTCGTCGATCCCCGCAATCGCGATGTCGTCGGGAATTCTGAGACCGGCTTCTTTAATCGCCTCCATTGCGCCGAACGCCGTTTTGTCGCTCACCGCGACGACGGCAGTTGGGCGAACTGGCAACTGCAAGATTTCGCGCATCTGCAGGTAACCCTTCTTCGGAGTGCCAGAAACTGGAATCGGCATGAATTCTTCGGATACATGAAGACCCGCCTCGGCGATCGCCGCGCGACATCCACGCAATCGGTCGACGAGACTGCTGTATTTCGTTGGTCCCCTCAGGATCGCAATCGAGCGATGGCCTTTTTCGATGATATGACGCGTGACGGTGTAGCCAGCTTCGAAGTTATCGCCGAGCACGCAGTCGAGCCGGTGATCGGTGGCATGGTTTTCGATCAAAACCAGTGGAAGGTCGAGTTCCTGCATCTGAAAAATGAGATCTGGTCTGATGTCGCCGTCGTTGGCCACGACCAGTCCGCGCGCCTCATCCGGAAAGCTTTCTTTGAGAAGCGCAGGGGTGTCGGCGGAAGAATCGTACATGTGCAGAAGCACCTGATAGCCGAGCCGCTGTGCTTCAGCCTGGAACCCACGGATGATGTCACCGTAAAAGACATCGAGGACAACAGGTAAGTTCCCCTTTTCGATGAGCAAACAGACAGCCTGCGCCTTCGTAGCGACGCTTGCAGCGACCGGCACTTCATAGCGTAACTCGGAGATAGCTGCCCACACGCGCTCTCGCGTCTTATCGGCGACACCCGGTCGCCCGCGAATAACGAGCGAAACAGCACTTGGCGAGACGTTGGCCGCAGCTGCAACATCTCGAATATTCGATCGCCGTTTGGACATTAAGCCTCCCGATCCCACAAGATCACCTAGAGACAGTTTAGTGCACAGTGATAAACATCACAATACGGTAATGGCGCGCTGTTCTCGATAATCTTGCCAATGTCTGGAAATCAGGGGCCGTTGAAGCATCTAATTTGAAATTTAAAAGCGCTCACGATGGCAGATGTTATTCCACGGCTGAACTCATTTCATTGAGCGCTCCGTCCCAGGGTTGGCACACGCGGATATATCGCAGATTAAGATGTCTATCCGTGCAGGGTCAGCGATTCAGCCTCCGCGCTCTGATCGGCGAATCGCGAAAGCTGGAACGCGTCGATCGGCAACTCGGTCGAGCCGAAGACGGCCAGATCGGCCAGAATTTGGCCCGTGATCGGGCCGAGGCAGAATCCGTGGCCGCTAAATCCTGCCGCGATAATCAGCCCTTCGACCTCCGGTGATCGCTCGATGACCGGCAACGCATCAGGTGTCAGATCGAGTAACCCGCCCCACACCTCCGCCACACGCAATCCTTGAATGGCAGGCAGTAGTTTGGATGCGACGTCAATGGTGTCCCGAACTTGCTCAAGTGTCGGCTGCACGTTGTATTGATCGTGCCGCTCACCGCCGTCCCATGGGCTGTTCCCGAGTGTGAGTCGGAATCGCCCATCCACCTGCTGGCGGCCAGCAAACTTGCCAGAGGCGATGCCTATCACCTGGTCGAGCATCGGTGGCGCCGGAACGGTCTGCACCGCTGGAACATGCGTCACGCGCAATGGCAGTTTCAGTCCGAGCGGTTCCAGCAGGTGTGGGGTGTAGATGCCGGCGGCGACGATCACGCGATCGGCGCCGATCGGGCCTTCGGTTGTTTCGACGCCGGTAACCTTGCCACCTTGTGTGGTGATGCCAATCACCTCCACGCCGGTTCGGATCGTTGCCCCGTGGCGTTTCGCCGCTGCTGCGAACGCCAACACCGATTTGGTCGGGTTGGCGTGGCCATCGGTCGGGCAATAGGACGCCCCATACATCTCATCACACAACGCAGGGGCAATTGCATGGATATCATCGACTGCGTCGAGGTATGTGATCTCAATACCGGCCGCATTCGACGCCGCAACCACGCCCTTTATTGTGGGTACGTCCGATTCGGAAAGGGCGAGCCGGAGGTTGCCGTTTTGCCGGTATTCGGTCTCTGCCACGAGTTCTTCATCAAGGTCTTTCCATCGGGCAACGGCAGCGGCGGCCAGGGGGAGCTCCGATGGGTGCCGGCCAGATTGACGAACTCCAGCGAGCGTCCAGCCGGATGCCATACTCGCGAGCTCGCCGCGTTCCAGCAGCGTCACGTTGACGCCGTTGCGCGCCAATTCATACGCCGCAGCTGTGCCGCTGATGCCTCCGCCGATGACGACCACCTGAGAACTCATTCAACCATCTCCATTTCTCAAACTAGCTCTTTGATCGCGGATCGAGCACGTCACGCAAACCATCGCCGACAAGGTTGAACGCAAACACGACGATCAATAATGCGGCGCCGGGCGCAAGACTCAGCAACGGCAATGACGACAGGTAGACGGTGCCTTCGCGAATCATCTGGCCCCAGGTCGGGGTTGGTGGAGGAACACCCAATCCGATGAAACTGAGGCTCGCCTCGAGCCGGATGGCTGAGGCAGTCCAGAGACTTGCCAGCACCACCAGTTCCCCGCCTATGTTCGGCAGGATGTGCCGAACCAGAATGATGTGGTTGCCCTGACCGAGCGCGCGAGCGGCATCGACATACTCCTTTTCCTTTATCGACAACGTCTGTCCGTACGCGATCCGGGCGAATCGAGGCGTGATGGTGATCGCAATGGCAATGATCAGCTTGAACAGACCGGAACCCAGGACTGCCATGACGAGAAGCCCTGTGATCAGATCGGGAAACGAGAGGAGAACGTCAACCAACCGCATCAGCCCTGCTTCCAGTTTGCCCCCGAAATAACCGGCGGAAACGCCGATCGACGTGCCCACGATGCCTCCGAGCAGCACGGAAAAGACGCCGACCTGCAAGGCGACTCGCGTCCCGTAAATGATGCGGGAAAGGACATCGCGCCCGTATCCGTCGCGGCCGAGAGGATAGCCAGGGGATGGCCCCTGCAGCCGGTTGACAATGCTCTGCGTCAACGGGTTGTGTGGAGCCAGAACAGGCGCAAATATTGCAATCAGGACAATTAAAATCACCATGACGAGGCCAACGAGCGCCGAGCGGTTGCGCGAGAAGGTTCGCCATGCTCGCCTGCGTTGCGAGACGATCGCAATCGTGGGGACGGGTGATCCGGCGACAGCTGACTTCGTTGACATGGTTACTGCCTCACCCTTGGATCGACCCAGGTGTAAATGATGTCAACGATGATATTTACAAACACGATGATCAGGGCATACACGATCGTCACTGCTTGCAACAGGTTGTAATCGCGCCGGGTCGTTGCGCCAACCATCAGCTTGCCGAGTCCTGGACGGGCAAAGACTTCTTCTGTCAGCACCGAGCCCCCGATCAACCCGATTGTGAAAATGCCGATGAGCGCCACGATCGGCATCAACCCGGGCCGCAGCGCGTGACGAATCAGAACCGTGCGATTGGCCAATCCCTTGGCTCGCGCAGTCCGCACGTAGTCATCCGCAAGCACATTCAGCATGACCGAACGCGTCATGCGCGTGACATACGCGGTTTCGACCAATCCGAGCGTCAACGCCGGAAGAATGAGTGCATGGAGATTCGCTAACGGATCATCGAATCCGGCCGTGTTGATGGCCGGAAACCAACCCGCCTTTGCCGAGAGCAGATACATCAGCAGCAAGCCGATGTAAAACGCCGGCGCTGAGAGTCCGATGAGCGAGAGCACGCGCACCCAATAGTCCAACCAGGTGTTCTGCCTCACCGCGGTGATGACGCCGGCGGGAATCCCGAGCGCCAGCGCAATGATCATCGCCGCGATGGTGAGTTCAATGGTGTAGGGGAGCACGGTGCGAATCTGATCCCACGCCGGTTTGCGCGTCACCAGCGAATCGCCCAGGTCGCCCTGCAACAGCCCTCCCATATAGGTCGAGTACTGCTCCCAGATCGGTTTGTTGAGCCCCATTTGCTCGCGAAGCGCGTTGACGGCGTCATCGGTGGCATAGTCTCCAAGCACCGCGTACGCGGGATCGCCGGGCACGACTCGCATGAGCAGGAAAATGATGGTCAGGACAGCGAAAAGCGTCGGAATTGCGAGCAGCAGACGCTTGAGAATGAATCGAAGCACGAGCCGCTCCTTTCACGTGGCGCGGGCAACCGGAGAACAGGGACAGGCGGCGTAGCGATACGCCGCCTGTCCAATGCATGATCACCGGAAGTTGAAAATCATCCCCGGCATCACCCTTATCGGGTAATGGTCGTGGTCTCGTCGTATCCCGGGTAAAGCTGCGGAATCGAGACCAACTCGTGACCGTAATCGACCGACTTCTGGCGGACGTACACCTGGTTGGTGTACATGAGTCCGTAGCCGGCGAAGGCCTGCAAGATTTCGATGTTGATCTGCTTCCATGCCGCAATCTGCGCGTCGCCGTTCATTTCGGCGCGAGCTGCGGCGACTTCGTCGTCCAGGTCGAAGTGAGAGAAGTTGGTGGAGCCACCACCGGTCGTAAAGAATTGTGTCAGATAGGTGTCAGCGGTCGGGCGATAGGCGACTGTAGATCGTGATCGCGTTCGAACCGGCGCGAATTTGCTCATGCATCACCGCGTGCTGAACCACTTCGAGATCGATCTTGATGCCAATCTGGGCCAGTTCTTCCTGCAACACGGTGTACTGCGTCAGGTAGGCTGTTTGCTCTGACGACACCAGTTTCAGCGAGAAGCCATCCGCATAGCCAGCCTCGGTCAGCAACTCCTTGGCGCGGTCGAGATTCTGCTCGTAAAGCACGCCAGCCGCTTCGGCTTCCTCCTGGGATAGCGATCCCTGCCACGATTCCGGTTGGGACCACTGAATAGATCGGCTCAGCAACTGGAGCGCCCGCCAGCGCAACATGATTTTCCGGCGAAACCGCGAGAATGATCGCTTCGCGTACACGCGGATCCTTGAGATACTCGTTGGTCGTGTCGAGATTCAGCCAGACGGCTTCACCAACGCCGAACACATCGGCAATGAGGGTGTCCTGACTGGTTCGTGCGTTCAACAAACTGCGCTTCGGGGAGACCATTCGCAACGTCAAGCTCACCTGCCTGCATGCCAAGCTCGCGGGCGGTGTTGTCGGCGATGTAGCGGACTTCCACTCCACCGAGCTTTGGCGCGCCGCGGAAATAGTCATCGTTCGCCACGAGCATGGTGCTCGTCTGAGGCGTGTACGCCGAGAACTTGAACGGACCTGTTCCAACCGGCTCGTTCGCGAAGCCATCGGCGCCGAGCGCTTCGTACGCCTGCTTGCAGATGATGTAGCCGCCGGCGTAGTTAGCGAACTTCGGCAGGAACACGGCGGGGCCGACCGGTGATCGGCAGCGTGACCTTGACCGTCGTGTCGTCGATCTTCTCGAACATGAAGCCGGCATAATCGCCGGAAACGCCTGAGGTATCCGGATTTGCTGCCTTCTGGAATGAGAAGACGACGTCATCTGCGGTCAGCGGGTAGGCGTCGGTTGCCGAACTGGCGTGGCAAACGGCGTCGGTGCGCAGCGTGAATGTCCATGACTGCGTGCCATCCGCCTCAGCAACTGGTTCCGGCATCGCAGTCGCAAGATCGGGCTCGATCACGCTGGAATCGCCTGGCTTGAAGCGAAGAAGACCGTTGAAAACCATGTCGACCACGGTGCGATCTTGCGTTCCTGATGCAAGATGCGGATCGAACGTCGCCTTGTCACCAGCGTTCGTGGCGTGAACGAGAATCGGCCGATCTTCTTGAGCCGAGGCCGTGTTGGATATCAAGCCGATCGACGCGAACAGGATCAAGAGGACGCTTAGTAGCGAGATCGAACGGTGCTTTTTCATCTTCATATTTCCTCCTGGGTCGTGACGCTGCGGGGATAGGCAAACCTGCCGTCGTATCCGATCTGTGCTTTCCCACCGGTGATCAGAAGGCTCGGATGCCTCAACATTGGAGAACATCCGAATCTGAGGCATGCCACGGCCCCTCCGCGCTCAACACACTCCAGAACCATCTTTCCCCCGGTAGCTTTCCATTGACTATACAGGATTCGCCGGGAATGACAATGCTCACGTCACTGCTGTCGCTTGATACGGAGTCCATATGATGGCTGGTTATCTGGATAGTGAATGGTCGAATAATGCCCGTTTAGGGAACTCGGCAGCAGCCGTGCGTTCGCCTTCCTTGAATGATGTCCACGGTTCCTCTTTGCCGCTGACGCGGAATCCACCGACAGTTGTGGACGCACGTGTTCGGATGAATTCGAATGGCACCCCCTCAATATCTACGGATCCATTCGGTTCCGCAGACGGAGGGTGGATAGGTTCTTATGTCTCGAAGCGACTACGTCTGGTCTGCCCTGAACTCAAGGCTGGGTACCGGGACGGGTCTGTAATGATCCGGGACATGCTGTCGCACGAGAAAATACGACCCGACAACCTTTTCGGAATCTTTCCTGAGAACGATCAACGCGGCGGTCATTTCTGACCGCCGCGTTGATCATTGTCGATTAGGAGGTTCGCAATGATCGGCGGAATGCCTCGCGGCTGCTTCCCCAATCAATGTGCCGTTTAGCGATCATTCTCCAGATATGGAGATCGACGGCGCAGTTTGAGCCCGATTCCAGCGAGCATCATCGCCGAAATCAGCATGGCCAGATTCAACATCGAGTTCGACGATCCTGTGCCCTGCGCACTGCCGGCGCCGGTGTTCGGGAATGTCGGTCCCGGTTTCGGTTTCTGGATCTGGTTGTAGATCCGGATCGTGACCGGCTTGCCCGGTGTCGCCGTAAACGTCGCCGAGGCGTTTGCGGACGGCTCGGAAATCGTATGTTCGCCCACAGAGACAAGGATGGTGATCGTGCCGTTGTCGTTGATGCGGAATGGCGTGCCGCCGTCGAGCTGGACCATCGCTGAGCCGGGGCTGCAGTGCTTGAGGCCAGCGTCTTTGTCCACCGTGATCAAGACGTTGTTCTTCACGTGCTTGCACCAGAACTTGAGAATCGTTACCTCGACAGTCGGTGAGGGCTTGAGGTTGTAGACGTTGATCAGCGTAGGCTGATTCGTCACCACCGAGAAGTCCACTGAAGCGCCGGTCGAGTCCTCAGTCAGCGTGTATGAACCAGTCAGGAGCGTGACGCTCAACCTGCCGTCGCTACCCGTAACGACATGGATCGGATCCGTGAGGCTCGGGCCCGTGATCGTGAAGTGGACACCAGGTCCGATGTCGCAGCCGCGAGAGCCGTCATCGCCGCGTGGCGTCGTGACGACGAATTCGACGGATGGCTTCGACTTGTCGGTTACGCAGATGTACTTGGCAACGACCAGATTGTCGCAGGCGACTGTGACATTCGCGAACGCATGATTATTGCCGGTCGCGCCCTCAGGCTCATTAGATGCGGCGACATCGACGGAGTTCGTCAACAAGCCGCAGCTTTCCAGGCCAGTCGTTCCGGACACATGGACCACTTCCGAAGCGCCGCTGGCGATCTCCGCGTAGTCGCATGAGAGCGTTGAGCCGTCGATCTCGCAATTTTCGCTGCCGCCGTCGATCGACCACGCGACGCCTGCAGGAAGTTCATCGAGGACCGTCACGTCGTACGCAGTGCCCGGGCCAAGATTGGAAACGGTGATCGTAAATCCAACCTGGTCGCCCGCCACGACGATCTCGTGATCGGCGGTCTTGGTCACCGTGATATCCGGGCAGTTGACCGTGATGGTCGCGGTTGACGAGTTGTTGTCTTCGAGCAGTGCGCTGGAATGCAGGGTTACGGGCCGCTCCGGCTCGTTGCTGGCCGCCACTGAAGCAGTATTTGTGATCGTGCCGCAGTCCGTTGCGCTGGTTTGGCCGGTGATTGTCACCGTAAATGTGGCCTCAGGCGCAAGTTCATCGATGGAGCATGTCAGCACGCCAGCTGCGATGGCGCAACCCGTCACCGCCGGCTCAATTGCCCAGTCGATGCCCGAAGGCAGCGTGTCAGTGACCGTGACGTCGTATGCCGTGCCCTCGCCGCTGTTGGTCACGACGATATTGAAGCTGGCGATATCGCCTGCATTGATCGTGCCGGATACGGCCGATTTCTCGATTTCGAGATCCGGGCAGTTGACCGTGATCGTCGCAGTTGCCGAGTTGTTGCCGGTCTGGTCCTCGTGTTCGTTCGTCGCCGCGGTCGAAGCGGTGTTCGAGAGGACTCCGCAATCAGCGGCGTCGGTCAAACCAGTCACCGTCACCGATTGACTGGCGCCGGCGACGAGCGTTCCGATCGTGCACTCCAGGGTGCCATCTGTGATCGCGCATCCGGCCACCGCGGGATCGACGCTCCAGCTGACTCCAGCCGGCAACACGTCGGTCAACGTCACGCCGGTCGCTGTACCGGGACCAGCATTGCTGACCGTGATCGTATAGCTCGCCAGATCGCCGGCCGAGATCGTGTCGTTGGCCGCGGTCTTGGCGATGGTCAGGTCAGGGCAGTTGACGGTGATCGTCGCCGTGGATGCATTCGCCAGCAGGGCGAAACTCGTCGGACGCAAGGACTGCTGTTCGACTGGATCATTGCTCGCAACCACGGATGCGGTATTGACGAGCTGTCCGCAATCGGCAGCATCGGTCACTCCGCGAACCGTGACGAGGATGCTCGCGCCGGCTGCAAGGCTCTGTGCCGTACAGGTGAGCGTACCGTCTGTAATGGCGCAGCCGGTCACGGCTGGTTCGATCGTCCAGTCGATGCCAGCCGGCAGTACGTCAGTGATCACGACGTCGTACGCCGTGCCGGCGCCCTCATTCGTGACGGTGATCGTGAAGGATGCCGTATCTCCCGCCGAGATCGTGTCGTTGCCGGCGGTCTTGGTGATCGTCAGGTCAGGGCAGTTGACCACGATGGTCGCAGTTGACGAATGCGAGGCCGGATCGTTGGAGGCAGTGACCGAGGCGGTGTTCGTCAGCTCGCCACAGTCCTGGGCATCTGTCTGGCCAGTAATGGTGACGCTGAGTTCCCCGCTCGGAGCGAACGAGGCGATCGTGCAGGTAAGCGTGCCCGCGGTGATGGAGCAACCGCTGACGGCTGGATCGATCGTCCAGGCGACGCCACTCGGCAGCACATCTGTCAGCACGACGTTCGACGCAACGCCAGCTCCGGTGTTGCGAATGGTGATCGTGAAGGATGCCGTATCTCCTGCCGAGATCGTGCCGTTACCGGCGGTCTTCACGATCAGCAACTGCGGGCAGTTCACCGTGACACTGTCGCTGCCGCTGTTGTCGTTAGCTGCCGACGTTGGTTCATTGGTGCCTGCAACGGTCGCGGTGTTGGTCACCAATCCGCAGACGGCCGCCGGTGCAATGCCGGAAATCGTCACGCTGCGGGACTCGCCGCTCGGAATCGTGCCGAAGTTGCAAGAAAGCACGCCATTGGAGATCGAACAGTCGGCACTGTTGTCAGACCAGGCGATGCCGGATGGCAGCGGGTCATTGACGGTGACGCCGGTCGCGTCTCCCAACCCGTTGTTGGTGACCGTGATCGTGAAGGAGATCGTCTCTCCGGCCGAGATGGTGTGCGCCGCCGCCTGTTTGGAGATGATCAGATTCGGGCAATTCACCGTAATACTGTCAGACGCGCTGGCATCGGGAGCGTTTGCAGCCCGAACGACCGCCAGGTTGTTGATCACACCGCACGATGCTGACGTCGTGACGGACGAGATATGCACGGTCTTCGTAGCGCCTGACGCCAGTGTGCCGAATTGACAGGTGAGGATGCCATTGGCGATTGAGCAGTCAGCGGCATCAGCGCCACCATCGATCGTCCAGGCCAGACCCGGCGTCGACGGAAGTGTGTCAGTCAACACAACCTGCTCGGCAGAACCGTCGCCATTGTTCGTCACCGTCAGGGTGAAGCCAATGCTGGTACCCGCGCTGACGACTTCGGCGTCGGCGGTCTTGGTTGGAGCCAGGTCCGAGCAGTTGATGGAGATCGTCGCGGTCGAGCTATTCGAGTCAACCGCGAGCGCCTCAGCGACCTCTTGATTTTCACCGTCACTGGCGCCTGGCTCATTGGTTGCCGCGGCGGTGGCGGTGTTGGTCAGCACGCCGCAATCCTCGAAGGTCGTCGGTGCGGTGACCGTGACGGAGAAGGACTCTTGAGGCAGGAGCGTGCCGATGTCGCAGTTCAGCGTGCCGGCGGTGATCGCGCAGCCCTGGACGGCCGGGGAGATCGTCCAGTTCAAACCGCCCGGCAGCGGATCGGTCAGCGTCACGCCGAAGGCCGTGCCCGCGCCGGTGTTGGAAACCGTGATCGTGAAGCTCGCGGTCTCGCCGGCGTTGATCGTGCCGTTGTCCGCCGTCTTCTGCACCAGGATGTCGGGACAGAGCACGGTGACGGAGTCGGTCGATTCATTGTCGTCGCCGGATGCGAGCGATTCGTTGGTCGCGGCAACCGTGGCGGTATTCACAACCGTGCCGCAGTCAGCCGCATCAGTGACACCGGTCACCGTCACCGTTCGGGACGCATTTACGTCCAGATCGCCGAATGAGCAGTTCAGAACGCCGGCTGTAATCGCGCAGCCCTGCACCGCCGGGTCGATCGTCCAGCTAATGCCGGAGGGCAGGGTGTCGGTAAGGGTCACGCCCCGCGCGATGCCCGGTCCGAGGTTGGTGGTGACGATCGTAAAGCCGATGGATTCTCCTGCCGAGATCGGCGACTCGACGGCGGTTTTCACCACGGTCACGTTCGGGCAGTTGACGGTGACGGTGGCCGTTGCGGAGTTATTGCCTTGCGCAGAAGCAGGCTCGTTCGTCGCCGCGGCCCGAGCGGTATTCGAGACGAGGCCGCACGATTCACCCGTCGTGGTTGAGGTGAGATGAACCGTTTTGGAGGCGCCCGCCGCGAGGTCGCCGAACGAGCAGTTCAGAACGCCGGCCGTAATCGCGCAGCCAGGCACGGCCGGGGAGATCGTCCAGCTCGCGTCCGTGAAGACCGGCAAGGTGTCGGCCAGCGTGACGCCTCTGGCGATGCCCAGGCCACTGTTGGTGACGGTGATCGTGAACCCGATTGCATCGCCGGCACTGACCACACCAGCGTCTGCCACCTTCGTGACGACAAGGTCTGGGCAGTTGACGGTGGTGCTTGCGCTTGCCGAGTTGTTGGCCTGCGCGCGGTTGGCTCGTTCGTCGAAGCCACCCGAACGGTGTTCGGGATGACGCCGCACGACTCACCCGTCGTTGCCGACGAGATGTGAACCGTCCTGGATGCGCCGGCCGCGAGGTCGCCGAACGAGCAGTTGAGCACGCCGCCAGTGATCGAGCACTCCTGGAGTGCCGGGTTGACTGACCAACCAGCTCCCTGGAAGACGGGAAGCGTGTCGGTGAGGGTGACGCTACGGGCGATGCCCGGGCCATTGTTCGTCACGACAATCGTGAAGCCGATCGCGTCACCGGCATTGACCGTTGTATTGTCTGCCACTTTCGTGACGACGATGTCGGGACAGTTGATCGTGATTCTCGCGGTGGCGCTGTTGTTCGACGTCGAACCCGCGGGTTCGTTCGTGGCTGCCACGGTCGCGGTATTCGAAACATCGCCGCACGATGCAGAGGTCGTGGGCGACGTCAGGTGAACCGTCCTCGTCGCATTGGCCGCGAGGTCGCCGAACGAGCAGTTCAGCACGCCGGCCGTAATCGAGCAGCCGTCAACCGCGGGGCTGATCGCCCAGCTCGCGCCCGGGAAGACCGGCAAGGTGTCGGCTCAGCGTGACGCCGCGGGCGATGCCCGGGCCCGCGTTGATAACGGTGATCGTGAACCCGATCGTGATCGCCAGCGTTGACGACGCCGATATCGGCGGTCTTGGCGATCCGAACATCCGGACATTGCACGACAACGGACGCACTGGAGCTGTTGTCGCCGTTGGCCGAGGTGGGCTCGTTGCTAGCTCCGACCGTCGCCGTATTGGTGATGGTGCCGCAGTCGGCGGCGTCAGTGGTGCCGGTGATGGTGATCTGGAGAGACGCTCCGGCCGCAAGCGAGCTGAAGCTACAGGCGAGCGTGCCGGCCGTAATCGCGCAGCCGGTCACGGCTGGATTGATCGTCCAGGTCACGCCAGATGGCAACGGATCGTTCACCGTGACGTTGGTGGCCGTGCCCTGGCCATTGTTGGAGACCGTGATCGTGAAGGTGATCGGGTCGCCGGCACTGACGGTGCGGGCTACTCGCCGTTTTGGTGACCGTCACGTTCGGGCACAAGACGGTGACGCTGCCGGAACCCGAGGCGTTCGGCGCGTTCGTCGAGGTGACGGTGGCGGTGTTGTTGACGTTGCCGCAGGTGGCGGCGGTCGTCGGGCTGGAGATGTGGACCGTGCGGCTCGCACCCGAGGCGAGATCGCCAAACTGACAGTTCAGAACGCCGGCCGTGATGGAACAGTTGGCCGCATTGCCGCCAGCGTCGATGGTCCAGGCCAGCCCGCCGTTGGTCGGCAGCGTGTCAGACAGGGTGACCCCGGTTGCGGTGCCTTCGCCGGTATTCGTGACCGTAATCAGGAAGCCGATCGGCGTGCCCGCACTGACGCTCGCCGCATCGGGGGTCTTCGTGACGACGATGGCGGAGCAGTTGATGGAAATGGTCGCGGTGGACGTGTTGTTGACCGTGGCCGCGGCCGGTTCATTCGTCGCCGCGACAGTGGCGGTGTTGGTGATCGTGCCGCACTGCGCGAAGGTGGTCGGCGCCGTCAGGGTGACCGAGAAGGTTCCCTGGTCGGCCAGATCCCCGATATTGCAATTCAGCGTGCCGGTCGTGATCGAGCAGGACGCGCTGTTTTCCGTCCAGGCAAAGCCGGCCGGCAATGGATCGGAGAGGGTCACGCCGCGAGCGATGCCCGGGCCGAGATTCGTGACCGTAATCGTGAAGATCGCATTCGTGCCGGCCGAAATCGTGCTTGGTGAGGCGGTCTTGAGCACGGTGACATCCGGGCACTGGACGATGATGGAAGCGCTCGCGGAGCCACCCGGGGCATTCGTCGCCGTGTAGGTCGCCGTGTTGTCGAGGGTCGCGACAGCTGGCAGCGGTGGTCGGACTCGTGACATGGACCGTGATCGAGGCACCTGCCGCGAGATCGCGCGCGGTGCAGTTCAGAACGCCGGCCGTAATCGAGCAGCCGGTCAACCGCGGGGCTGATCGTCCAGTTCGCGCCCGGGAAGACCGGCAAGGTGTCGCTGAGAACGACCCCACGGGCAATGCCGGGACCGGCGTTGGTTACCTTGATGGTGTAGCCGATCGGATCTCCAGCGTTGACCGTTCCCGCATCGGCGATCTTGGTAATCGAGAGCGACGGGCACTGGATGACGATTGACGCGCTCGCGGAGCCACCCGGGGCATTGGTCGCCGTGTAGGTCGCCGTGTTGTTGAGCGTCGTGCAGCTGGCAGCGGTGGTCGGACTCGTGACGTGGACCGTGATCGACTCGCCCGCCGCGAGATCCCGAGCGGTGCAGGCCAGAGCCGTGCCCCCGGTGATGGCGCAGCCGGTTGAGCTGGTGGCGACGACGCTCCAGACGATGCCGGGTGCGGTCGGCAGGGTGTCGCTGAGGACGACCCCGCGGGCGATTCCCGGCCCGGCATTCGTGACGGTGATTTGGTAGCCGATCGGAGCTCCCGGCGCTCACCGTTCCGGCATCGGCGGTCTTGGTAATGGAGAGCGATGGGCACTGGACGACGATGGACGCGCTCGCGGAGCCACCAGGGGCATTCGTCGCCGTGTAGGTCGCCGTGTTGTTGAGCGTCGTGCAGCTCGCAGCGGTGGTCGGGCTCGTGACATGGACCGTGATCGACTGGCGTGGCGGCGAGATCGCGCGCGGTGCAGGTCAGGACATTGCCGGTGATCGTACAGTCCGCCGAACTATTTGCGGTATCGACACTCCAGATCACGCCTGTCGCGGTCGGGAGGGTGTCACTGAGGGTGACACCGCGGGCAATGCCGGGACCGGCGTTGGTCACCTTGATGGTGTAGCCGATCGGGCTCCCGGCGCTCACCGTTCCGGCATCGGCGATCTTGGTAATGGAGAGCGATGGGCACTGGACGACGATGGACGCGCTCGCGGAGCCAGTGGCGGCATTCGTCGCCGTGTAGGTCGCCGTGTTGTTGAGGGTCGTGCAGCTGGCCGCGGTGGTCGGGCTCGTGACATGGACCGTGATGGACTGACCGGCCTGGAGATCCGCGTGGAAGGCAGGTCAGTACATTGCCGGTGATGGCGCATCCGAGCGAGCCGCTTTCGACGCTCCAACTTACGCCGGGTGCGGTCGGCAGGGTGTCACTGAGGGTGACATTGCGGGCGGTGCCTGGACCGGCATTCGTGACGGTAATCGTATAACCGATCGGACTCCCGGCGCTCACCGTTCCGGCATCGGCGATCTTGGTAATGGAGAGCGATGGGCACTGGACGACGATGGCACGCGCTCGCGGAGCCACCAGGGGCATTGGTCGCCGTGTAGGTCGCCGTGTTGTTCAGCGTCGTGCAACTCGCGGCCGTGGTTGCACTTGTGACATGGACCGTGATGGACTGACTTGCGGCGAGATCGCGCGCCGTGCAGCTCAGGACCTTGCCACCGGTGATGGAGCAGCCGGTCGAGCTGTTGGCGGCGTCGATGCTCCAGGACGATGCCGGTTGCGGTCGGCAGGGTGTCGCTGAGGACGACGCCGCGGGCGATGCCCTGGCCAATGTTCGTGACGGTAATGGTGTAGCCGATGGGGTCACCGGCGCTGACGGTGCTGTTGTCGGCGGTCTTCGTGATGGTGAGGCTCGGGCAATTGACGATGACCGAGGCGCTCGCCGACCCATTGTGATGGAGAGCTCAAGCGTCGCCGTATTGTTATAGGTTCGCGCAACTCCCGCTGGTCGTCGCACTCGTCACGTGGACGCTGAATTCGTCCGCTCCGCCGGGCGCATTGTTGTTGGCAGCCAGCGTGATATTGGAACAGGTGAGCAGTCCGCCGCCTGATGGTACACGAGGCCGAGTCGGGACTCTCGGACCAGGAAATGCCGGTCCCAGATGGAAGTTGATCGGTGAACGTCACCGGTGTGGATGTCGGTGCAGTTCCGGTGTTCTTGATGGTGATCGTGAACCCGATTGGGTCACCGGCGCTGACCGAGCCGCTGTCCGCGGTTTTGAAGATGGCGACAGCTGGCGTGGTTACCGTGAAGGGACACGTGATCGTACTCGTGCCAGAGACGGAGCCCGAAGCGGTTCCCTGTGAGTAGGCTCCGGTGACGGTGAGTGAGTTGTTCGCGTTCGTTTCGCCTGCGACCACTGTGTAGCTGAACGTGCCGGTGTAGGTGGCGCCGGCAGCGAGGGTCGTCCCAATCAGTGCAGGAGAGAATGTTCCAGTCCTTGATTCGGTAGCAGTGAGGGTTAGGGCAATGTTGCCGGGGTTTGACACCGTCACGGGGTACTGGAGCACGGTGCCTGCTGGACCGGATGTAACAGTGGGGCACGTCTTCGTGACCGCAATAGCGGGCTGGATGATGTTATTTGCGCTAAGCGGAACCGTCTGATTCCCGACACTGATGGTGCCGTCGCCCACGACAGAAGCAGCTTGGAATGTCGACCTGGATGGTGCCGCCGACGGCGCATCGTGTTGCGGCATACAGGCGTGGCATCGATGGCCAGGACAACGGCTTCACCATACGTAAGGTCAGTGACGGTGGTCGTAACGACCGTGAAACCGCCGGAACTCGAAAAGGTAGAACTTACAGTTTCGTTTCCGCTGCCGCCAGATAAGCTTGAATGCTGGTGCGACGCTTCCAGCTGGAAATCCAACCAAGCCACCACTGGTGGTTGTCTCCGCAAATTGGTTGACGATGATGATGGTGGAGTCCCCGGTGTCGCTACTGTTCCTGACCGTGATCGTGTCCAGGAATCGAATCGGCGTTCCGCATTCCAGGTCCTTGTACGGCTGAAGTGACGTGACTACTTTGCCATCGGTACCAATTGCAGCGAGCTTGATGGTGAAATCACCGGAATCCGGTGGGTTGACTGCCGCAACGGCAAAAGAGGTTCTGGCGACCGGTGACGCAGCTGGCGTGGCTTGGCCGTCGTTCTTGTCGCAGGCTGCGCCTTTGCCATCTTTGTCGGCATCAAGCTGATCGGGGTTTGCATCCTTGGGGCAGTTGTCGGTGGCGTCAGGCACGCCATCGCCATCGCCGTCCGGACCGAGGGTCGCTGTCGCCGTTGGCGTTTCCGTTGCGATTTCAGGGGTCGGCGTTTCCGTGGCGGGGTCTCGACCGTGGGGGTTTCGGTCGCTGCCGGCTCCTCGGTTGGCGTGTCTGTCGCCACCGGCTCCTGAGTCGGAGTGTCTGTCGCCAGCCGGCTCTTCGGTGGGGGTCTCGGTGGCCGCCGGCTCCTCGGTGGGGGTCTCGGTTGCCGCTGGCTCTTCGGTGGGATCGACTTGCGCCGGCGCCGGAATCGTCGTGCTGGTCAGGTTGAGCGTTGCAACCGTGCCATCACTAATCGTCCCGGTGGCATCATCAGCGAAGTTGTAACCATCCGGCCCGCTCGTCTCCACTGTCGAAACGGAGCCGACGGGGAGCGCGTACACATTTGCAGTGCCGTCGCTCCCGGTACAGATATCATGCGAGGTACCGTTTGCGTCGTAAACGGAAAAACAGGCGCCACTGACGGGCGCGCCATTTTCGTCCGTCAGGACAATCTGCAGGTCGCCTGAAGCGGCCTGGGCGGACACGTTGATCGCAGCTTAGAGGTCCTATGACCGCCAGTAGTAAAGTGAAGATCGAAAGTAAATGGACGAGGACTGCATTTCGTTTCACGACTAACCCCCCGATAATCCCAGGACCCCCGCTCGGACGAGAGCGCGTCCTAATTCGCCTGCATTTCTCCCCTGAACTCGTTTTAATGCAATGTTCTGCACTTTTTATAGCACATTTGGGAGGACTTTTAGGGGGTGAGGCCCACGTTTCAAAATTATGTATGGTGGTTTTCGTCGGCCCACCGAATGCTTCGACCTCAAAACTGGGTCTGTTTTGGGTGCGTCCAATGAAGAGCACCGGCGAGATTTCCGCTTGTTTGCCTCGGAGATGAGCCATGTCTGATCCAGGAAGCTGAACTCATATGACGCAAGATGCGTAGCGACTGCATCCGTCTTATGACTCCGGGCCTTTCGATTAATCCCAATCGTCCTAGGCCGTCGCGCATCCCCATCCGAGACGTTGTGCAAACTCAGTTCTCTCTCGTCACAATGGGTCACGCGCTGAAACTACCAACCTCTTTTAGCTGGCCCGGTGTCCGTTGAAACGAGCATGTCAGCGCCCGACCTCGGCCGTACACCACCAATGGGGCGCAGAAATATGGCGGGATCGAACGTCGCGACAATCCAAAGGCAGGTCGAACCGGATTTCTCAAATGCGAGAGAATCGATTCAACGACATGCGAATCCATCTGCTGGATAGCGTAAACGGAGGACTGTGTGCGTGTTCTGATTGGGGAGTGCAAACAGGAAGTTTCCACATTCAATCCGGCGCCGAGCGGGTATGACGATTTCGTCTACTCGACCGGCGACGAGATCATGCGGTTCCATGAGGGAATTGATTCGGAAATCGGCGGGGCGCTGGGCGTCTTCGCAGCTGCAAGCGTCGAGACCGTTGGTGCGTTCAGCGCTCGCGCAATCACGTCCAACGGCACACTCGCTGCTTCTGATTGGGATCGGATTGCGCGCGAATTTCTCGATGGCGTCGCTGCAGCCTGGCAAAAAGGGCCGTTTGACGGCATCTATTTTTCGATGCACGGAGCGATGTGCGCCGCGAACGAACCCGACCCCGAGGGATACCTGCTCCAGGAGACGCGCAAGATCGTCGGTGAAGCGGTTCCGCTTGTCGTTTCCTTCGATCTTCACGGGATCGTCACCGACCGGATGCTTTCGCACATTAACGCCCTGACCGCCTATCGCACCTATCCTCACAACGATTTCGCGTCCACTGGCGAGCGAGCGGCACGGCTGCTCCTGCGGATCATGCGCAACGAAGTGACGCCAGTTACCGCCGTCGTTCGCATTCCGGCGCTCGTTCGCGGCGACGAGTTGATCACCGAATCAGGATTGATCCGCGGCCGAATTCGGGAGTGCGAAGCGTTTGAGGCGGCCGGCGGACTTTCCGGCAACATGTTCTGGGGTAATCCCTTCACCGATGTTCCTGAGCTCAGTTCATACACGGTGATGGTTTCCGACGGTGACGAGGACCAGGCGATCGAGTGGGCGACCCGCTCGGCAGAAGCATTCTGGGTGGATCGCGCTGAGATGCAGGCGCCGCTCGTCAGTGTGGATCGGGCCGTGCAACGCGCACAGGAGATGAAGGATCGGAATGGTGGGACCGTTATTTTGGTCGATGCGGCTGACGCCACCAGCTCGGGCGCGTCCGGCGACAGCAATGTCATCCTGCGGGCGTTGATCGAGCGTGGTTACACAGGCAGCGTGCTGTTTCCGATTGTCGATGCGCCGGCAGTGGCGGCAGCATTCAAGGCAGGAGTCGGTTCCACGATCAACGTCACGCTCGGAGGAACGCTCGATCCCGGTCGCTTCGCACCCATGCCTGTCGAGGCGAAGGTCCGGCTGCTTTCGGACGGACGCATCATCAGCGAGTCGCACGGCGTCGAGTGGTACGGCGGCAACACGGCGGTGCTGGAGATCGGGCGCCACATCGTTATCGCCACCAGCCGCGCCGTGAGTCTTTATGACCGCTCGCTTTTCTATGCCACCGGGCAGGACCCGAAGCGCTTTGACGCGGTGGTTCAGAAATCTCCCCACTGCCGTTACGAATTCTTCGCAGCCTGGGCGACTGAACTCATTGGCGTAGATGCCGCGGGGTCGACGAGTGCCAACCTGCCGTATCTCGGACACACCGTTTGTCGCCGCCCGATGTATCCGATGGAAACGGACATTAACTTCGTTGCCGAACCAAAGGTATTCCGGCGCGGGTAGAAGAAGAGAGGCGCAGTGGTGCTAATCCTGGATCGCGCTGACGATGCGGTCGATCTGCTTGATATGCGGTCGTTCGTGGCGAACCAGGCGTTGCGCATATGAGTCAACGGTGCGCTCCAGGACATTTCCCGCGCCGGTCACGATCGCCTTCCGTGACCAAGCCTCGACCGGAAGCTGCTTCAGGAACGCCAGGAGCTCAGCTCGCTGTGTCGCAAAGGCCTGCAACGAAGTCCGGAACTCGAGGTCGAGATAGTCAGTTCGTTTGATCCAGGATGTTGGATTGATCGCCCGAATGGTTGGCGTGTCCTCGGCGATCATCGTCATGATGCAACCGCCCCAGACATCCGCACATGATCGAAGATGCGCCAGCACATCATTCGCCGACCACTCATCCGGGCTGGGGCTCGTCCTGAGTTGAGCCGGAGTGAGACGGACCGTGATCTCGGCAATGCGTCGTGGCGTTTCAGCGAGAAGCGGCAACACCTGCTCAATGGTGAGTGACTTGCCGGGCATATGTGTTGATCCTTTGCTCAGGAAGTCGTATTTCGCTCTCGTTGAGTTTACCGCTGCGTTGATGAACATCCGACGACGGGTCAACTGCATGATGCTGTCGCGGTAGACGCGGATCGACCGTGGCCTTGCTCCACGGTCGATCGTCATGTTTGCGAAATGCCGGAATATTGGCCAGACGATGCCGTGACTCAGCGCGTCAGGCAGATTCAACGGGTCGATCGGCGGCGATCCAGGCCTTGATGCCGCCGTCCAGATGCGCGACATGTTGATATCCCAGCTGTTGGAGCATGTCGGTGGCGAGGGCTGAACGCCCTCCGGATGCGCAGTAGAGGATGATCTGACGATCAGTCTCGAATCCCTCGCGATGGTAGGGAGAGGTTGGGTCGGCATAGAACTCGAGCATGCCCCTCGCCGCAGGGACTGCACCGGGAATCATGCCAGTTGCAGAACGCTCTTCAGGTTCTCGAACGTCGATCAGCATTACGTTGCCGGTGGCGAGCTCAATGGCAACCTCATCGGCGGAGAGGTTTTGAATGCGCTTTTTTGCTGCTGCGACCATTCCTGCCGCGGTATCTGGTGCCATGGTTGCCTCCATTGATCGATATCGGATCGACAAAGGATTCGATCCGTGCATTGATGATGCCGACATAGCCGGCATGCGGCATCGGTCATCCATACCTATATTGGCAAGATCGATTACCTAAATGAGAGCAGACCAAGTTCTTCCGCTCGTGTGCGGGCTTTCGAACGCGAGGAGATTTCGAGTTTTGCGAGGATTGCGGAGACGTGATGCCCGACTGTTCTCGGAGAAAGAAACAGCGTGTCAGCGATCTCCTGATTCGTTGCGCCCTGCGCGAGCAATTGAAGAACCTCGAACTCGCGACCGGTGAGGTGCGCCTGATTGGCTTGCGTGTCAGAACGGGGACCCCGGGGGATGTGCTTCGCGCCGGTGGCACGCAATTGTCGCACCGTGCGAACAATATCGGGTTTTGCGCCGAGGCGTTCAATGATCGCCAGGGCGTTTCTCAAGGACAATTCATCTCCGGCGCTGGCGAGTGCACGGGCCTCTTCAAGTGGCTGACCGATGAGTCGCCAGGTTCTGGCTGCGGCCAATCCGTCTCCATTGATCTCTAGCGCAAATGGCTCGGCGAGCGACGACGTATCGCCGATATGCTGTCCTGCCCGGTGCAGCCAGAGCGCCAGCTCGCCTGCGAGCCAAAAAGATCCCGTTCGCAGCGCAGCGGAATAGGCATTCTCGGCTTCTGAGGCCGAAAGTTCGGAGTCGCCGGCGAGCCAGGCAGCTTCCGCGCGAGCGGCGCGAAGCGGACCGAGCCGCATAAGCTCGCCGGTCTTTTCTGCCAATTCGAGCGCTTCTGCGAAGGGGCCCGCAGAGGATTCTCCTCGACGAGCGCGGGCAAGTCCAAGCACGGTGTTCGCCACGATGAATGTAGGCGTGTTGGCTCCTGGATGCTGCGCTATCGCGGTCGATTCACGAATCGCCTCTTCCCACTCACCTCGCCCAGCTTGAGTTGAGACCGGAGCGCTCTCAGATACAACTCCATGCCGATCAGGTCATGTTCCGCCGTGAACGCTATCCCCTCGACGATATACGCTTCAGCGACATCAAGCTCATGTTGTTCGAGAGCCGTGAACGCAAGATTGGTTAGCGCTCGCGCAACATCGTCATGGAGATCGAACTCCTGCGAGATCGCCAACCCCTGCTCGATGAGCTGGCGTCCTCCTTCAAAATTAACCCTCGATCGCTCAGTGCCGACATTCGTCAATGCATGGGCGAGGATCGGCTGATTCTTGAGTTCTGTGGCGAGGTCAATGGCACGCTGACCCCAATGGAGCGCTTCGTCTCCCTCATACGCGAGCATATGGAGTTGGGAGAGATTGCTGCAAGCCATCGCCAGCTCAGGACCGGGAGGCAGCATTTCAAGCACATTCAGCGACGCCAGAGCGTACTGCCGGGCTTCGGTATTCCCTCCGGTAAACCAGTAATACCGCGAGAGCATGCGGAGATCATCCCCATATTTGAGTCGGTTTCCGGTCGATTTCCTCAGCTCGGATGCGCGGATGGTCTCCGCGATTGCCTCGTCCACCTTTCCGGTGAGGTAGCACTCGTACGATCTGGATTCAAGCAACTCGGCGAGTTCGTTGTCGGGCAAACCGTCCGCAAAGCGAAGTGTTCTGGCGAATTGGGCTGCTGCTTCTCGATGGGCGCCGCACATTGCGGCGTGACGGGCCGCCTCCGGCGCATAGCGCAACACCGCGTCGCGCTCGCGCGCTTCGTCTGCGTGATGAGCAAGATGGGGGAAATCGGCGGCAGCGGAAAACGCGGGATCAGTTTCCAGAATGTTGAGAATTCGACGGTGAAGTCCCCGGCGGCGGGAAGCCGACATCGAGGTGAGAAAGACATCCCGTGTCAGGGCATGTCGAAAATCGACCCCATCGTTCCATGGCCGAAACATGCCGATGGCGAGACATTCGTCGACCGCATCGTCGATTGACGCTCCCGTCACCGCCGAAAGCAGCTCCAGGTCGGGAGCCGGCCCGATCGCTGCGGCAGCGTCCAGCACTGCTCTGGCTTCGATGGATATCCTGGAGGCGCGCCCGAGAATCGCATCGCGGATAGAGGACGGGATGATGGATTCTCCCGACGCGATAATTTCGCTGACATAAAAGGGGTTCCCGCTGGTCTGGCCGAAGAGCGCTTCTGGATCGACAGTAGATCCAGCGGCCAGGCTCCTGACGGCGTCGAGCGAAAGCGGCGGGAGCGACATTCGCGAGACAGATGGCTCGTTCACAAGGTCACCGAGAACGCGCCGTAACGGATGGTAGGAATCAAGATAGTCATCACGGTATGTCACGACCAGGAGCGTATGCGTGCTGCCGATCCGGCGGCCCAAGAACCGGATGAGATCGAGCGAGGCTTCATCACTCCAATGAGCATCCTCTCCCACGAACACGTTTGCGCCAGGTGCTTCCTGCAGCGCAGAGAGCACGGTGCGAAAGACGAAATCACGGGGAGCGTGGGTGTTAAGCGCGTTTTCGACTTGCGGACCCAGGGCGGAGGCGATGTCATACAACGGGCCAAACGGACCTGGCATGCCGAGTCCGTCACACGAAACGACCTGAACCCCAATGCGATCGCGCACCGATTCCGCAAAGTGCTCGATAAGGGTCGATTTGCCCCCGCCAGCTTCAGCACTCAGGAATAGCATCTGGCCAGTTCCGTCGCCGGCCTTTTGCAGCAGATCGTGAAGCCGGGAGATTTGATGATCGCGCTCCAACATTGCCATGTCTGCACTTTAGCAGTTGCAGTTGTATTGAAGCGACGTACCCATTGAAAACGCGCCGGTCAATGCTGACCGGCGCGTTTCTTGGTGGTAGGAGAAGGAGTGTGATCAGCGCCGTGACATCGCGGCGCTGATCGTATCGTCTAGCGGTCGTTCTTCAGTATCGCCGGGCGACGGCGCAGCCCGAGTCCGATTCCGGCGAGCATCAAGGCTGCCGTCAGCATCGCCAGACTCATCATGCCATTCGACGAACCTGTATCGAGCGTGCTTCCGGCGCCGGTATCCGGCAGGGCCGGGCCCTTCGGCGGATTCTTGCCGAGCTCGTTGTAGATCCGGATCGTCACCGGCGAACCAGGAGTTGCGGTGAACGCCTTGGACGCGTTCGCGGAAGGCTCCGAGATCGTGTGGTCGCCAGGTGTCACCAGGATCGTGATCGTGCCGTTGTCATTGATGCGGAAAGGCGTGCCGCCGTCCAGTTGAACGATGGTGGAGCCGTACGAGCAGTGCTTGATCTTGGCGTCTTCATTCACCGTGATCAACACACCATCTTTCACGGACTTACACCAGAGCTTGCCCAATGTACTCAAGCCACTTGCTTCTATTCGAACACCTTAAGGCACTGTTTTCGCGCACAAGGCATGGTTTAAGAGATGCGACTCTTCTCCACATGCACTTGGCGGAATTACTATAGTATGGGGTTGAAGAGGACGTCTCCAATTCGCTTGAAACCAGCACCTATGGGGGAGATGGACATTGATGTGTTCGCCGATTCTTTCGAGACACGATTGAATACATGAGATATGTACGGACAGTGATCGGCCGCTGAAAGTCGGGGCGTGATCGTTCATCGGAAGCCTGGTTTTCAATCGCGCCGACGCACGAGGTCCTATTTGAAAATAGGATAACCGCGGCGTGAATCGACATGACCAGATGGACGCCTGGATCTCATTGGGACGGCGCTTCAGTTTCGCAGGCGAGTCGTGCACACGGTCGACGGCAATCTCTCCCAGACTGTCGCCAGTTGTGTCATGGCGAGCAGCTCCAGGCATCGATTTAATGTTGTTGCATGAAACAACAAGTATGTACATCTGACCTTTTCGACAGTTGGCGTAACAGGCATGCTTGAAAAGTGATCGGCAGTCATTGCTCAGGACAAAAAAAGGCGTCAATCGTCCTATTTGTGGTCTTATTGACACGGACAGATGAGACTGCTGCGCTGCCTGGAGCAGCACTTCGCACGCGGAGGGCACGATTTTGGTACTACGATTCATCCATGTTGGTGTCGGCGGATGGGGACTCGATTGGGAGCTGAACCCGATTCCGAGGGTCAAGTCGGCTGAGCGGGTCGCGTGTGTCGATGCATCACCGGCGATCCTGGCCGAGGCGCAAAAGGCGCTGGGAGTTGATCCATCGATCTGCTATGAGTCGCTCGAAACCGCGCTGGCGGAAGTCGAAGCGGATGCTGTGCTGGTGACCGTTCCACTGCGGGCGCATGCTCCCGTTTCGATCGCTGCACTCAATGCCGGCAAGCATGTGCTGGTTGAGAAGCCATTTGCTCAGACTGTTGAGGAAGCAAAGCGCATCGTTGATGTAGCGACGGCGAATGACCGGGTATTGATGGTCAGCCAGAACTACCGCTTTTTTCCGGCGCCGATCGCGGTGGCGGAAATCATCAAGCGGGGCGAGCTTGGGTCCGTCGGGGAGATTCATGTCGATTTTCGCCGTCATGTGACTGCATCGGCGGGCGGCCACCGGCACTTTCAACTGCTTGATCCGTTGCTCGTCGATATGGCGATTCACCATTTCGACGCGATGCGATTTGTGCTGGGTCAGGAACCGGTTTCCATTACCTGCGAAACCTGGAATCCGGTCTGGAGTCCGTTTACCTCGGACGCTGCGGGAGCTGCAGTCGTGAAGTTCGATGGTGGCACCACGGTTTCGTGGCGCGGCAGCTGGGTGAGCCCAGGACCAACCACGAATTGGGCAGGGGAGTGGCGCGCCGAATGCGAGAAGGGTGAAATCGTCTGGACCAGCCGCGGCGATGGCGGAACGGGCGATCATGACAGAGTAACTGTTCGCCGCACTGGCGAAAAAGAACAGGTCATTGCCCTCCCGAGTGTTGAGTTCTACGGACGGTCGGGCACGCTCAACGCGTTCGCGGAGGCGATTGCTTCAGGGAACGAACCGGGCAGCTCAGGCCGCGACAATCTCACCAGCCTCGATCTCGCGTACTCAGCGGTCGCATCGGCAGCGGAGCACCGGACAATCGTCCTGCCGACCTTTTCATAGTTGTAACGGAGTTACCGAACGCGGTGGCGCTCGAGCAGATCCAGGTCGATTTCGGAGCCAAGACCAGGATTGCCATTGAGCACGATAGTTCCGTTGTCGATGCGAACCGGATCGGCGAGCAAATCCTGCGCAAGCAGCAACGTACCGCAGAGTTCGGTTGAAAAGACGTTTGGCAGCGTCGCCGCGATATGCGCGCCGAACAGGGTGCCGATACCAGATTCGATCATGCTGCCGATCATGACTGGCATATGTGCCGCACGGCATATTCCCGCCATGTCGATGGTCGGCAGCAATCCTCCCGATTTCAGCACTTTGATGTTCACCATGTCGGCAGCGCCATGCTTGACGCAGGTCAGCACATCATGCGGGCTGTGAATGCCTTCGTCGGCGAGAAGATTCGTCGTCAGCGACGCGCGAAGGTAGGCCATTCCTTCCCAGTCGGTACGAGCGACCGGCTGGCTGATGAGCTCAAGATCGAATCGCTCCAACCGCTTTCCGATAGCGAGCGCTTCTTTGACGGTGTAATGCTCCTCGGCATCGACGCGAATCCGGACATCGCGGCCGACCGTTTCGCGAACGGCGGCGACCATCGCTTCATCTTGATCCAGTCCAAATCCGATTTTGATCTTGAGGGAGTGGAACCCGAGATCCGCGAGGGCGCGGGCTTCTTTCGCCATTTCGGCGGGACCATCGGTGTGGAGCACCGTCGTGACTGGAACACGATCTTGCACCGGTCCACCTAAGAGACGGTAAAGCGGGAGTCCTGCGGTCTTGCCTGCAATATCCCAGAGCGCCATCTCAATCGCGCATTTTGCGAAGAGATGACCGTCGAGCATGTCGAAACTCTGATAAATCCCGCGGACATCGCCCGGATCGCGGCCGATGATTTCGGCGGCGAGCACGTCGTTGATCAACGACGATACGTCGGTTGCTGTTTCTGGCGAGTAATACAGAAACGGGGCGGCCTCACCCCAGCCGACAAGCCCTGTGTCGGTCGAAATGCGAACGAGGACATGTTCCTTGCTTTCCAGTTCGCCGCGCCAAACGACGAACGGCACATTGAATGGAATGCTGACGTGGAAGGTTTCAACGGCGGTGATACGCATCGAACGCCTTTCGGGTTGGATATTGAGTCAGCCAACCGGGTGCACGGTTTCTACGTGATAGCCGGTGATCACCCGGATATATCCGGCGAGCAGTCGATCGGTGTCGAGATCGCCGGTGTCGACGAGAAACGGTTCTCCCTTAAGACCAGCAATCTTGTCGAGGGAAGAGACGACCAGAATGTTCGACCGACCTGTTTTCTGGATCACGCGCGCGCTGATTTGCTGATTGCCGCGCCCGAACAGAAACCCCTGCCCGCCGATTGGCGTCACCACGATCCGGCCCTTCTTTCCTTCAAGGTGGTCGAGAATGTCCGCCTCGGTCACATCGAGGGCGACTGCTTCTCCCCGGCAATAGAGGTCGACGCCGAGGAGGGTATTCGGACCGCCGAGCCGCTCCGCGATCAGGCTGGTCGATGATCCCGGTCCGATGATGTAGAGCGCGCCGTCACGCATCCGCTCGGCGATGTCATCTGCGATGCCGATCAACGCGGTTTCGTTGCGCTGACTGCTGCCTGACTTGACGTGCTGCATGAGGCGGGGCTGGTCGGGAATGAGGAGCGTTCCATAGAGCCGGGCGGATACCCGGCCATGCCGGAATTCCGATTCGTCGATGTCCATAACCTCGGCTTCTCGCGTTGCTCGAGTTTGCGATGCCAGGAATCTCGCGGCGGCTTCTCCTGCCGATCGAGGATTGGTGGCATAGACGGCAGAATGCATCTTCACTCCGGTTGGGATGCCGAGGACGATTGAGCCTGGACCAATTGCATTGAAGATGTCACGTGCGGTGCCATCACCGCCGGCAAAGAGGAGCAGATCGATTCCTTGATCAACGAGCATCCTGGCGGCGCGCTGCGTATCCTCCGCGGTCGTTTCTTCGACCGGTCGATTTCCAATCACCACCGGCTCGGATCCGGCGGAGCGGGCAGCGTTCTCGCCCATCGAACCGGGTGGAGTCAGGATGTCGACCGCACCCGGAAAGTGCTTGAGCAGTGTTTCCAGCGCCGTTTGCGCACGCTCAGCGGAGTGCGGGCGGGCATCGAGCTCTTGAGCGCGCTGCAACGCTTCAGGGAGGTCGGTCCCCTTCATGCCGATTGCGCCGCCAAGCCCGGCGATTGGATTGACGACCAGTCCCACTCGGATCGGACCGGTCATCTGAAATCTCGCCCGGTGCTAGGAGACGGAAGCATCGGCAGCTTGCTCCTGTTTCTTGAGAAAGCCACGCCAGGTCATCGCGAGCCGGGATGGATCGTCGATGACGTCTTCCTGGATGCGATGAATGGTCGAGGCGTGCGGCGCGGAGCGGACCAGTTCGGGATCGCTATGAGCTTCGTCTGAAATGTGGGTCAGCACAGTCGCATATTCATCAAGATCGGCGCGGGAATAGCTTTCGCACGGCTCCAGGGTCATCGGCTCCGGAACCAGCACCGGGATGGTGGCTCGTGAAATAGCCCTGGAGTCCGAAATCGACGATGCGCCGCCGGATATCCTCGGTGTCGACTCCGGTCTCGTCGAGCAATGTCTCCCAGCTATAGCGGACTTCCTGCAGGCGATGCCCGTTTCCGCCATATGGAATCGTGATGCCTGGAATCTCTGCCAGCTTCTTGGCGAGATAGTTGTTGTTGATCACCGCTGTTTCGGCCACGGTCTGGATGCCTTCGGCGCCGTGGGCCATGATCCAGGCGTACGAGCGCAGCACGGCCTGGATGTTGCCGTGGAAGCTGCGCACCTTGCCAATGCTGTCCGGGCGATCGTAATCCCAGCGATAGCGATCGCCGTCGCGAACGACCATCGGCGCCGGCAGGTATTTCGCCAGTTCGGCGGTCACGCCGCCCGCGCCGCACGATCCGCCCGCCGAACCGTGCGGGACCGAGAAGGTCTTGTGGAGATTGAACTGGCAGAGATCGAAGCCGTTTTCCCGGGCCCGCGTGACGCCGAGAATGCCGTTCGCGTTGGCCTGGTCGTAGGCGCAAAGTCCGCCTGCTTCATGCACGATCCGGGTGAAGTCTTCGACATGCGGGTTGAAGATGCCGGTGTCTTCCGGGTTGGTCATCATCAAGCCGGCGGTGCGGTCTGATACCGCGGCTTTCAGCGCTTCCAGATCGGGGTAGCCATTTGGACTGGGTGCGAGCGTAATCACCCGGAACCCGGCGACGGCCGGCGCGGCGCAATCGATCGGATGCGAGAAGGATGTCGAAATGATCTCGTTGCGCTGTTCTCCTTCGCCCCGGTCGGCGTGATAGGCGCGAATGATGCAGGCATTGGCGAAGATCGCCTGCGATCCGCCCGCCGGCTGAAAGGTGAACGCGTCCATGCCGGAGATTTCGCAGAGCATTTGCTCCAGACCGTAGATGATTTCCAGCATTCCCTGCGCTGTTTCATCGTCCTGATAGGGATGAAGCTCACCCATCTGCGGAGTGCGCGCCATTTGCTCATTGACGAGCGGGCTGTATTTCATCGTGCAGGTGCCGAGACTGGCGTCCGGCGTGATGTGGGCGCCCATTGTCATCTGCGAGAGGCGGAGGAAGTGGCGCAACACTGAGGGCTGTGCCATCTCCGGCAGTCGTGGCGCGTGCGTTCTGCGCATTGCAGGCGGAATCAGTGCTGCCGGATCACCAGAAAAATCGGCGATCTCGGATTCGACCGCGGGAGGAAAATAACCGCGCTCGCCGGGCGATCCCATTTCGAGAATGATCGGCTCGTCCCATTTCGCCGCTTGATAGGCGCGAGGCTGATGAAGCGAATTCATGCGACGACCTCCCGGATGCTGTTGACGAGCCGATCGATGTCGGCCTTCGTGTGAACTTCGGTCACGCAATAGAGCGCGCTCTGACCGAGCTCGGGGTGGGAAACGCTCAAATCGTGACCGCCAAAGATATCCATCGATCGAAGCGCCGCATTGATCTGCCTGACACTCTTGCCGGTGGCGTCGAAATTGACGACGAATTCCTTGAAGTGCGATGCGTCGAAGTAGGGCGCGCGCACGCCCGGGATCGTCGCAAGCTGGCTCGCCGCGTAATGCGACTCGCTGGAGAATGCCCTCGCCGACCTCCTTGAGTCCTTCAGGTCCGAGCAGCGAGAGATAGACGGCGGCGGTGATGCCCCAGAGCCACTGGGTCGTGCCGGCGTAATCGCGGGCATGTTCGCGTTTGTCGTACGAGGTGCGCTCCATGGTCGACCAACCGAACCCGAGCTCGCCATCAACGGTTCCCGGCGCGATGCTGACCATCAAGTAGGGATATTCCTCAAGAATGCGCGGCTCATCACGCGAGGCGATGAAGCCGCAAAGTCCGCCGCTGTATTGCATATGGACGCCGAGCGGTTGCGCCTCGCCGACGACGAGATCTGCGCCGTAGTCGGCGGGAGGCGCGAGCACCCCCAATGAAATGCTGTCGACGCCGACGATGAAGAGCGCGCCGTGGGCGTGGGCGAGATCGGCAATTTCCGCCGCCTGATCATCGATGACGCCGAGAAATGATGGAATCTCCAGATAGACAGCGGCGATGGTGTCATCAAGTTTGCTGCGGAGATCGGCGAGATCGAGCTGTCCTGTCTCCGGGTCGAATGCCGATCGATCACCGCATCAACCTGATCGCTGGCGACATTGTGGATATGGCTGGTCTTCTCCGGCGAGATGATCCTGGGAATCAGTACTTTGCGGCGTCCTGTGATCCGGGCGGCCATCATCAGCGCGCTGGTCGTGGCTCCTGCCCAGTCGTAGACCGGGGCGCTGACCATATCGAATCCAACCAGCTCGCCGATCATGCTCTGGAATTCGAAGATCGCCTGGTACTTGCCGAGGTCGGCGTAGGTGTCGCCTCCATAGGCAGTCAGGAACTCCGCGCGTGAATTGATCTCGTCGCAGACGGCGGGGATGTCGTGCTGCCAGCATCCGCCGCCGAGAAAGCTGATCACGTTGGAGCAAGGCGTGTTCTTATTGAGAATGCCCTGCACATGACGGCGGAGATCGCGCTCGGACGGAAGCGCGGCGGGAAGATTGAGCGGCCGGTTGAGTTTCAGCCCGGATGGAATGCCGTCATAGAGATCGGACGCCTGAGCAACCCCGATGACTTCGAGCATTTCCGCCCGCGTCGTCGGAGAAGAATTTGGAATATAGGGATGCGCTCTTGAACCGGTTTCGGGCACGATATGCTCCTTCGATTATTCGGCGAGTCCGCACCAATCGATTGCGGTCGCGGCGTAGATTTTGCAGGCGTTGATCACCTCGTCGCAGATCACATACTCATTGACGGCATGCGCCATCATCACATTGCCGGGACCGAAACTGATGGACGGAATGCCACCTCGTTCAAGATAGGTGGCATCATCCACGGCCGGAAATCCTTGAAACGTCGCCGGAACTCCCAGCACGTTCGCATGGGCTCGATCGACGGTCTGGCAGATCGGATGATCGGTCGGAGTGTCGTAGGCGGGCCAGTGATGCACCCATTCGAGGGTAGGACGGTGCTTTTTGAGCCAGGGATCCTGATCGAAAACGAGATCGAGATAATCGATGATTTCTCGCTTGAACGGCCTTCAGGATCGTCGTCCGGTGGGAAGATGACGATGTAATCAAGCACGCATTCGTTGGGCACGATGAATGGCACCATCGGACCGGGCGGTCGTCCAACGATGAGATTAACGCCGAGATTGAAATGTCCCGGGCGGTAGAGCGGGTGCTTTTTCGTGAATCCCCAATTGGCTTCGAGTTTGCTCATTGCCTGATAGACGAAGAATCCTTTGTCAATCGCATTGACCCCGAACTCTTCACCTTCTCCACCCGGCCAGATCAGGTTTCCTCGTACGAGAACATGCGTGGCTTTGCCGGGAACTGTGATCCGCAACCAGTAGGTGCCGACTGAGCAGGGCGCGAGCGTCGAAGGGGAGGGGAGACCGGTCGGCTCGGTGACGATGGCAGCGTCGGCATGGTACCCACGCCGGACCGTCGCCGTCACACCCCGCTCGTGGTCCATCGTTTCCTCGCCGACGACGCTTTCGATGATCAGATCGCCTTTGAGCCGTACTCCCGCTCGCCGCAGCGCTTCGGCGGCTTTCGCCTGCGCGACCACGCCCGCTTTCATGTCGGTGGAGCCGAGTCCATAGAGCTTGCCGTCTTCGATACGCCCGCTCCAGGGGTCACCCCATTTCCAGGTGGCAGGATCGCCGGGCGGCACGGTGTCGATATGGCCATTGAAAATCAGTGACCGGCCTCCACCGGACCCCTTCACGACGCCGACGAGATTTGCGCGACCCGGTTCTTCCTCCCATTGGTCGATGGCGGCTCCGGCGGCTTCATAGGTCGGGCGGAGTGACTCATTGCACCGCGTCTCGCCACCAACCAGCTCCTCATATGAGAGTCCCGGATATTTGGGGGTGATGCTTGGAATCTGAACCGCAGTCGAAAGTGTTCCCAGAATGTCGTCTCGCATCGCCTCAATTTCCGCGATGACCCGATCTGTTGCTTCCTTGTTTCCCACCAGACATCTCCGTTGAATGCCGTTCATCAAAGAACGGAACGCTTCCGATTGCGGATTACCGGTTTCTCAAACTCGGATCGAAAGTATCTCGAAGCCAATCGCCAAACAGATTGATGCCGACGACGGTCAGGATGATGGCCAGGCCGGGGAAGACCGACATCCACGGACTTTCTTGCAGGTAGTTTCGCCCCTCGCTGAGCATGAATCCCCAAGTCGGAGTGGGCGGTTGAATGCCGAGACCCAGGAACGTGAGTGATGCCTCGAAAATGATGACGAATGCTAAATCGAGCGTCGCCACCACGAGGTTGGACGGACGATGTAGCTCCCGAATCGGCACGTCAGCAGACCGAACTTTGCTGTAAGAGATTTCTAGGTCCCGTTGTGGAATTTTCGGGCACGTTATCAAGAACGGCCATTGATTGTCAACACTGAAAATCTGTCTTCCGATGAATCGCTCCTGACTAGGCTGGCGAAGAACCTCGAAGGGGATGAATTCGCGAGTCGAGATAAGTGAGCACCGGATCCATACCCGACCATTGAGGGGCTTGACATATGCCTTCAGCCATTCTAGTTTATAGGTGTTCACTCAACTTAATCATGTTAATTCATCTAACGGATCTTCACGAAGCGAGGAGACATGGCGATCAAGTCGGTCACTGGCACCCGGGGGCTCTCCGCGCAGGAGCGGCGGCAGCGCAACCGCGAAGAGATGCAGGACGGCATCCTGGAGGTCGCGCGCGAGATCATGCGCGAGCAAGGGGTCGCGGCGCTCAGCATGAACGAGATCGCCCGCCGGGTGGGCATCACGCCGCCCGCCCTCTATACCTACTTTTCGAGCAAGATGGCGCTCTACGATGCGCTCTATCGCATGGGTATCCGGCTCTTCGTCGAGGCCGATGCGGAGCTGTGGCAGACAACGGCGCCCGGCTGGGAGCGCATCCAGGGATGGTTCGCGAAGCGGCTCGCCCTGGCCCAGGCGCATCCCGATCTCTACCATCTGGTCTTCGACGTGCCAATCCCCGGGTTCGTGCCGTCGCCTGAGAGTCTGGAGGTCGTTCGGCAGCTGTACAACGCGATTGTGCGCGGGATCGGCGAGGTGATCGAGGCAGGGGCGATTCGGCCGGACCTCTCGCCGGAGCAGGCGACCGACCTCATGCTCGCCATGCGTCTCGGCATCGTCGCGGCACACCTCGGCAAGCAGCGACGGTTTCCCCCACCAGATCGCCTGGAACTCCTGGTGCCGGAACTCGTCGCGGTGCTCCGGGCCGCCTGGGAACCAACGTCCAAAGAGTTACGGCCAGACTGAGACGCCAAGTGCCCCCACGTTGTCGAGCCACCCATGGCGGGCGAGCCCGAGGAGCCAGTAGGAGGTATCAACCCAACCGGGGCGTACGGCAGAGCGACGGAATGGAGTCTCGTCTATCGGGGCGAGTCTTCGAGTTTCGAGTGAGAAGGAGCGCGTGATGTATACCGTTGAGCGCATCGACCCCAGTACGACCGCCATGATTGTGGTGGACATGGAGAACGACTTCGTCGCCCCGGGAGCCCCGATGGAGGTGGAGGCCAATGCCGGCCGAGCCATGCTTCCGCACCTTCAGCGGGCGCTCGCCTGCTGCCGCGATAACGGCATTCCGATCATCTACACGACGCATGCCCACCGAGCCGGCGGCTGCGACCAGGGGCTCCTGGCGCACGTCCCGCTGATCGCCAGCGGAAACTCGCTGGCGATCGGCTCGCCCGGTGTGGCCATCTACCCAGAGGTCGCCCCGCGCGGCGACGAAATCGTGATCACCAAGCACCGTTTCAGCGCATTCTACGGCACCGATTTGGAGATTATCCTGCGCGGTCTCGGCGTGACGACCGTGGTGATCACCGGCGTCACCACAGAGAACTGCTGCCACGCCACCGCCCGCGACGCGTTCTTCCGCGACTTCCAGGTCGTCTTCCTCGCCGACGCCACCGCGAACAATGACTATCCCGATCTCGGCTACGGGAGCATGTCGGCCGAAGAGGTCCACCGCGCCACATTGATCATTCTGGCAAGGGACACGGCGGACGTCATCTCGACGGAGACTTTCGTCACCCGCGTTGCGACGGCACGAGACAGCGAGCAGCGCCAAGCGCCAAGCGCCGCGGAAAGCGCCATCCACGCAGCGCGGGAAGTGGCGAGCGTGGCATAAGCCGACCGGCGGCCGATGGGGCGCGACGTCGATCAATGTCGGCGGCTGTCCCATCGGTCTCGGTCAAGCTCTCACACGTTCCGCCCAGGGAAATCTGAGGCGAGCAACTAACCTGCAAGCGCCGAGATCGGAAGCGCTCGAGGTAACCAAGGGACTTCTACTCGAACTATCTCAATGCGTTTAGGCGAGCTTGTGAGGATTTTTGCAACACGCGTTTAGGGCTGTAGTCTTTTCTGGAAGTAGTGACGCTTGAACCCGCGTGATGTGTTGTTGAGCTCGGCAAACTGGTGATACCCGAGGGACTTATAAAAGGCCGGCGCCTGAAATGACATGGTGTTGAGGTACGACAGGTCGCATCCGCGATCCTGGCCGATTGCCTCAGCCCGCCGAACCAGTTCAGAACCGTAACCCTGGCCGCGAAACGCGTCGTCAACCCAGAGCAACTCAATCGCCAACCAACCGAAGAATGTGGCTGCGTTCAACCCTCCGACGATTTCGCCCGCTTCATTGCGAACGACGAGTGCGAAGGGCTGATAATTGTCATCCCCGCCTTTCGCGCCATTGAATCGATTCAAACCGTCGGCGATCGCGTCGATGATGTCTGACGATGGGTTCGCCACGAATTCAACAGGCAATCGGTCGGACATCGTCAAGGACTGCTTTCTTCCGCGAGTCGCCGAACTGCTAGCAGGATTGCCTCAGGCTCTGGCCGGTCGCGCGGGTGAAGTCCGATGTGGGCGTATCGAATAATGCCCTGGTTGTCGGCGATGAGCACCGCTGGATGGGCGATCGCGCCATGATCGTCATCGTCATGATTGATCCCTAACCGGCTGATTTCGACCGCTCCCGGATCAAAGACATAGTCGATGTCGAGCGCTTGCAATCGCGCATCGTCTTCTGAACCATTTAACGCGAAAGACGACACGGCGATGATCGACGCTCCCAAACCGCGCCATTCATCGCCATGCTCCGCGATTCGCGTGAGATATTTTCGACAAACAGGACACCACGATCCCCGGAAAAAGAGCACGACGGAAATCCCGCCGCGTTCTCCCAGAAAGTTCGGCAGCGATTGGCCGGGTCGAAGCAGCGGATGGCCGGACATCGTCAATGTCCAAGAATCCGCACGGAGTTCGAGCGTTCGTGCCAGCGCAGATCGGATGCAGCGAACGATTGGAGGAGTGTCTTCGCGCGCTGCTGAAGCGGTTTCAGTCCGGCATTGTTCACTTTCCAGCGTCCTGCTACCTGATTGATGACGAGGAGACTGTCGCCCCAAACGACGACCGAGGTCTCTTTCAATGATCCAGCCTGGTCGATCGCAAGACGCTCGATCGCGTGGATCAAGGTCATGTATTCTGCCTGGTTGTTCGTAATCGCCATGCCGATGTGGTCGTACGTAAGGCGCTCTTCAACGACTACCGCGCCGTCCTTCAGGATTTGATAGCTGCCGTAGCCCCGGCCAGGATTTCCTTTCGAACCACCATCGAACACAATCTCGTACGTTGTCATCTATCCGCCGCTCGTGGAGCGACCGGGAACCGAAGTCCCCGGTCGCGAAAACACCATGGATGTCTAAATCCGAGTTTACTCCTCCTGTAGCAGATATTGGCGCTAGCTGGCCGCAGCCGATGAGTGCGGACGAGCCAGATCGAGCTTGATCTGATCGGCGATATGCTGCGGAACTGGCTGATAGTGCGAGAAGTCGGCAGTATAGCTGCCGCGTCCCTGGGTGATCGAGCGAAGATCGGTGGCATAGCGCTGAATCTCGGCCTCCGGCGCCTTCGACTCGATGGTCGTGAAGCCGCTCGCGGCGGAATCCATCCCGCTCACTTGTGCTCGCTTGCCGTTTAGATCGCTCATGACGTCGCCGGTGAATTGATCGGGAACGGTCACACGAAGCGTGACGACGGGTTCGAGCAAGACCGGTTTTGCCTGGAGCACGCCCTTCTTGAACGCTTCCTTGGCGGCGATCTTGAACGACATTTCATTGGAGTCGACATCGTGATAGCTGCCGTCGGTCAGCGTGACGTGAACGTTGACGACGGGATACCCGGCGATCGGACCCGATTCCATCGCCTCGCGCACCCCTTTTTCCACGGCTGGATAGTAGCCGCGAGGCACAGCCCCACCAACGACCTTTTCGGTGAAGACGAAGTTCTCAGTCTGGAGCGGTTCCATTTCGAGATAGACGTGGCCGTATTGACCGGCGCCGCCCGTTTGCTTTTTGTGCTTGTACTCCGCGACCGTTTTCGTGCCGATCGTTTCCCGGTAGGGCACATGAGGCAACGAGGTGTTGACATTCACGCCGTAGCGTCGCGACATTCGCTCAATCGCGATTTGCACATGAGGCTCGCCGAGACCGGAAAGCACGGCGTCGCTGGTGACCGGGTCGCGATCGAGGTGGAGTGATGGGTCTTCCTCGACGATGCGGGTGAGCGCCTGTCCGAGCTTGTCGAGATCGGCTTTCGTTCGTGGCGTAATCGCGCACCGGTAGGATGGGTTCGGGAAATCGATCATCGGCAACGTGACGCGGGTCGATTCATCAGTGAGCGTGTCACCGGTGATGGTGTTGCTCAATTTGTTCACGGCGCCGATATCGCCTGAAGAGACGGAGTCGGTATTGAGATGCTCCTTGCCGCGCATGTAAAAGAGCTGCCCGAGTCGCTCCGGCTTCTGCTCCGTTGCGTTTGCGAGACGTCGAGTTCGACTTTGCCGTGCCGCGAATGACGCGGAAAAATGAAACGCGGCCAACGTGCGGATCCGCGAGCGTCTTGAAGACGAACATGCAGAGCGGTCCATTTTCAGAGGTGGCGAGGGTTCCATCTTCAGCGCTGAGTGTGAAGTGCTTTTTCGAGGCGTCGGGGAAGAAATCGACGACGCCATCGAGCAAGGGCTGGATACAGCGGTTGGTCATCGCCTCGCCGCAGAGAACGGGCACGACGGAGCCATGCTCGACGCATTGCTCCAGTGCCGCAATCAACTCGTCGGTGCCGATCGGATCTTCTTCAAGATAGCGAACCATCAGGTCCTCATCTTGCTCGGCGATCGATTCGACCAGCTGTTGCCGGTAAAAATGCACGTCGTCCGCCAGCTCATCAGGAATCGAGACGGTTTCAAACCCGCCGTCGAGATTGTCATGGAAAACGTATGCCTGCTCGGTGAGGAGATCGACGATGCCTTTGAACTCCTTTTCGCGGCCGATCGGGAACTGCACCGGGGCGATCGTCTTGCCGAATGCGGTGCGAAGTGATTCGAGCGCATTCTTGAAGTCGGCGTTTTCACGGTCCATGCGATTCACAAAGACCATGCGAGGAAGCGCATGCTGCTCGGCGAGCCGCCACACCTGCTCGGTGCCAACTTCGACGCCGGCCGCGGCGTCGACAACGACGATCGCCCCGTCGATGACCCGCATCGTCGAGACGACATCCCCTCGAAAATCAGCATATCCCGGGCAATCGACCACATTGATTTTGGTGTCTCTCCATTCTATTGGGGCCACCGCGAGACTGACGGAGATATGACGTTTTGTTTCATCGGGGTCGAAATCGGTGACCGTGTTGCCGTCAAGCACGCGGCCGAGCCGTGTTGTGGCGTGCGTGTCAAAAAGGAGCGCCTCTGCGAGCGACGTTTTGCCGCACCCGCCATGGCCGAAGAGGCCAACATTGCGAATCCGTTCAGCAGGGTACTGTTTCATCGCGACCCTCCTTGGTGATTGAATTGTCTCGGCCCGGACAAAGGCGTAGGGGAGCGACCCCGCTGGTTTCGGGGCGCCGGAAGCCGGCTTTGGTCGCCAATCGCTCCATTTCTCGCCTCCAGGACGAGCGGACGAAAGACGCCGAAAAAAAACCGGCGCGGATAGACGCAGAGGCGCGCCATCCCGCGTCGGCTGGATGCGGCGACAGGACCGCCCAGGTCGGCGGTGATTGAACTGTCGTCGCGCGGCGTGCTCCATTATAGAAAGGTTCACGATTGCCGCAACAGGCCATTCGTGCTATCTGCCACGGATTTATGGAAGGAACGGAGCGCGTTCGTTCAGTTCGTCTCGTTCCGGGCGTAAAGATAGCCAAGACCGATGAGCGTAAGGTCGGGTTCAGCGATGACCGGCAGCCGCAAGATTTCGTGGATTGTGGACGCAAAACCGCCTGTGAGCAGAATTGGCGTTTCTTCGCCAAGCTCGGTCCAGACATCGGCTACGAGTCCCTCGATCATCCGGGCATGACCGCGGACAATGCCGCTCTGGACAGCGCCGCTCGTGTTGATGCCGATTGCCTCGGCCGGAGCGGTTAGCTCGACAGCGAAGAGCCGCGCCGCGCGGGTGGCGAGCGCATCGCGGCTCAGGCCAATGCCCGGAGCGATGATGCCGCCTCGGAACACGCCTTGCCGGTCAATCGCTTCCACCTTGGTGGCGGTGCCGAGATCGAGGATCACGCAAGGGCCATCGATGAGCTGCCGCGCGGCGGCGGCATTGGCAAGCCGATCAGCCCCAACTTCGCTGGGACGTTCCATCGCCAGCTCGAAGCCGAGATCGAGGGCAGGCGAGACGACAATCGGAGCGCGGCCGATCCACTCCGCGCAGAGCGTCGACATGGGCATGGTGATGGCCGGAACGACGCTATCGATGATCGATCCCACCACAGGAGACGACGCGAGCGAATCACTCAAGAGAGGATCAAGGAGCCCGCGCCATTCGTCCGAGGTTCGCTCTCGATTCGACGATAATCGCCATGATTTGACCGGGCGATCAGTCGTTGGATCGAGCAATCCAATCACGATGTTGGTGTTTCCGACATCAATTGCCAGGATCATTGCAGCTCCATCATCTCTTGACGTGATGTTCGAACTGGGAGTATAGCCTTCGCCGATTCTGGTACGGTTCACTGGCATGATGGATGTCGCCGCAAAGTCGCGGCGCGGACTTTTTGTGTGAACCATGATTCGATCATTTCTGGAGATGCTTAATGGCTGACGACGATCGATTCGACGAAGAGCAAGCGTCGTCCGAAATCGAGAACGAAGCACCCGAAGCCACTGAACCTTCCAGGGGAGGCTGGTTGACGAAATCGACCTGGGTGGCGCTGGCGGTGCTTTTCGGACTGGCCTGCTTCATGTTCGGCATTCTGGCCCAACGCGAGGTGTTTACGACCGACGGGATTCAGATCGGCGGCAGCTCAGACGAGGGCGCGGACAAAGTCGATACGGTGATGAACCTGCTCGAAGGCGAGTACTACTACCGACCGACCGATCCTGAGGCATCCCCTTTCGCGCAGACCCTTGAAGACAACGCCATCCACGGGATGACGGCCGGGCTCAACGACGACTACACGATGTATCTCGAACCTGCTCAAAACGCGCCCATTGCCGAGCAGATGTCGGGAGAGTATGAGGGGATCGGCGTCTGGGTCGATTACCCCGATGGGCAGGTACGCATTATTGCGCCGATGCCCGGTTCGCCCGCCGAACAGGCCGGGCTGGAATCGGGAGATATCCTGCTCGAAGCCGATGGCACATCGCTTAAGGGGCTTTCTGATGATCAGACCCTTTCGTTGATTCGCGGTCCAGCCGGGACAACGGTGAAGCTGACGGTGCAACGTGAAGGCGAGCCACAACCGCTGGTGCTCGATGTCACCAGAGCCAAGATCACCACCCCGTCAGTGATCTACACACGGGTCGGCCCGAACGGCTCGATCGCGCACATTGCGGTCACGGTGTTTGGCGACAACACCACCGCGCAACTCGATGCGGCCCTGCAACAGGCGAAACGAGACGGAGTCACCAGCGTCGTGCTCGATCTCCGCAACAACGGCGGCGGTTGGGTCAAAGCCGCCCAGGAAATGATCGGGAGGTTTGTCACGCCCGAGCACGGCCCCGCGTTGTACGAGGATGACGATCCGACGGACACCGCAATGCAGAGCGAGCCGATTCTGGCAGGCGACGTCAATGCGTATGATCTGCCGATGGTCGTACTCGTAAATGAGGGCACGGCCAGCGCATCTGAAATCGTGACTGGAGCGCTCCGCGACTACAACCGGGCGACCATCATTGGCGAGAACACCTATGGCAAAGGCGTGGTGCAGACGGTTCATAATTTCGACGATGGCTCGTCGCTGCGCGTGACGTCGGCCGAATGGTTGACTCCGGCCAAATCGGAGATCCAGGGTGTCGGGATTCCACCTTCCATCGTGGTGGCAGATGACAACACAACCGAGGCCGATGAGCAACTGAACGCCGCGATACAGGCGCTTTCATCCTCGCCGGATGCAACTCCGCAGGCGTCGCCCTCGCCAGTGAGCTAGGTGTTCCAGAACAAACTCGAAACGCGCAAATCGCCTGGCGGAACCCTCCGCCGGGCGATTTTTATGCAGAATTACCCCACGATTACAATATCTTCGTGAAAACCTAACCATACATTTACCGCTCGCTTACCAAACGTTAACACGCCGTTCCTAAGCTTCACGTGTGTCTGGCAGATCGCCGGATGCGAGAGGTGAGAATGGTGTCTTCCGTGGAAGCGCAGTCTGGTGATATCGAAGAGCCGAGCATTCTCGTTGTCGAGGATGACCCGACGCTCTTGAGCACGCTCACCTACAACTTTCGCCGGGAAGGATATCGCGTGCTGCGCGCGTCCGATGGCGAAACGGCGTTGGCGATCGCACGCCAGGAGCGCGACCGGCTCGATCTCATTTTGCTCGATGTGATGCTGCCAGGAATGAATGGGTTCCAGGTGCTTCGCCATATCCGCGCTGAATCAGACGTCCCGGTGTTGATGCTCTCAGCCAGGGGTGAGGAGCAGGACAAGATCGACGGTCTTGAGCTCGGCGCTGACGACTACGTCGTCAAGCCGTTTGCGCTGCGGGAGTTGATGGCTCGCGTTCGAGCAGCAGTCCGCCGGCGAGCCATTCCGGCCATGCGGCCACCTTCCATTCTCTACCGGGGAATCATCGAAATCGAGCCGGAGCGACGCGTCGCCCGGGCTGGTGATCGTGAGTTGCACCTGCGACCCAAGGAATTCGGGCTGCTCGTGACGCTGGCGATGGAGCCGGGCAAGGTTTTCTCCCGCCAGGAATTGCTCGATCGCATCTGGGGAGAAGAAATCGTCGTCGATGAGCGGACGGTCGATGTCCACGTTTCGTGGCTTCGCGGAAAGCTGATCGACGCAGGCGCGGACAACGAAATCATCCGCACTGTCTACGGTGCGGGGTATCGCTTCGCGTTGCCGACTGAGACTGCGCTGAGCGCCAGTCGAACGCTCGGATAGCGCCACTTCGAGATCTCGAGACGCATATGCGTCACGCGATAGGCAAGTTGAAGGCCAGCTTGCCGGCAATACATCGGTATCGAAAGGAACAGGGACGCATGGAAATGTCTGGCTTTAGCCGGTTGGGCAAGGCGGTTGCGGGTGCAGCGCTGGCCGTCGCACTCGTGATGCCGCTTGCCGCGAGCGCGCAGGATGCGACCGTCACGCCGTATCAGCCGTCGACGGATCTGGGATCACTCTCAGGCACGATCACCGCTGATGGTTCTTCAACAGTCGGGCCGATCACCGAAGCGCTTGCCGAAGAGTTCGCTGGCCAGGCAAGCGGCGTAAAGATCCCGGTCGACATCTCCGGAACAGGCGGCGGCTTCGCCCGCTTCTGCGCCGGCGAGACCGATCTCCAGGATGCTTCTCGGCCGATCAAGGACGAAGAGAAGGCGGTCTGCGAGGCTGCAGGAATCAATTACTACGTATTTGAGATTGCCTACGACGGCATCTCGATCGTCGTCAATCCTGAGAACGACTTTGTTGACTGCCTTACAGTCGAGCAGCTCAACAAGATCTGGGCTCCCGACAGCACGGTGAAGACCTGGCAGGATGTCAATCCTGACTGGCCAGCCGATTCGATCTCGCTGTACGGTCCAGGCACCGCTTCAGGCACGTTCGATTACTTCACCGAGAAGATCAACGGTACGCAGGGCGCTTCCCGCACCGACTACACCCCGAGCGAAGATGACAATGTGCTCGTTCAGGGCGTTGCTGGTGATTCAGGCGCGCTCGGCTACTTCGGCTTCGCCTACTACGAGCAGAATCAGGACAGCCTGAAGCTCGTCTCCGTTGATTCCGGCGCCGGCTGCATCGCTCCGAGCAAGGATTCGATCCGCGACGGTTCCTATGCTCCGCTTTCTCGCCCGCTCTACATCTATGTGAACGCCAACAGCTTCACCCGACCGGAAGTTCAGGAGTTCATGCGGTTCGCCATCGCGACGGCTCCGGGCATCGTCGACGAGGTCGGCTATGTCGATTCCCCGGTTGAGATTTATGTTTCAGATCAGGCCAAGGTTGAGGCGATCATCGCCGGAACTCAGGCTCCTGACGGACCTGCCGCTCCGGCTGCGAGTCCCGAAGGAACGCCAGTTTCCTAAGGAATGACGGAGCGCCAACGTACAAGAACGGCGCATGCGAATGGGTTGGGGACGTGCGAAAGCATCCCCAACCCGTTGGCGTTGAAATCAGGAGTCGATTCGATGACGAGGAGGTTCGACGGATGACACATCAAGCCGTCGGTAGAGCCGGCACCCTGAACAGGAATCTACGACCTGTCAAAACTGAAGCTGAAATAGCTCATGAGCTGACAAACACGAAAAGTGGCGGCATCGCCGAACGCGTCATCGGACTCGCACTCCTCATTTGCGGGGTACTTTCCATATTGACGACCCTCGGCATCGTCTTCATTCTTGCTGAAGAGGCGTTCAAATTCTTCCAGGATGTCCCGGTCATTGATTTCCTGACCGGAACAACCTGGACTGCGCTGTTCCAGAACCCCGAGTTCGGCGTGCTGCCGCTGGTGACCGCGACATTGTTGATTTCTGTCCTGTCGATGATTGTCGCGATTCCAGTCGGTTTGCTCTGCGCGATTTTCCTCAGCGAATATGCTCCGCCGCGCGTGCGGGCAGTTTTGAAACCGGTGATGGAACTCCTTGCCGGCATTCCCACGATTGTCTACGGATTCTTCGCGCTGACGTTTCTCACACCCGATATTCTGAAACCGCTGATTCCGGGCACCGATGTCTATAACGCGCTCGCGGCGTCAATCGCCGTCGGAATCATGATCGTGCCACTGGTCGCATCACTTTCAGAGGATGCGCTCACTGCCGTTCCCCGGGCGATTCGCGAAGGCGCATATGGTCTTGGCGCCACGAAGATGGAAGTTTCCCTCCAGGTCGTCACGCCTGCCGCGCTCTCGGGAATCGTCGCTTCGTTCGTGCTGGCAATTTCCCGTGCGTTCGGTGAAACGATGATCGTTGCGCTCGCGGCAGGGTTGCGGGCGAACATGTCGGTCGATCCCCGGCAGGGCATGGAGACGATGACGTCATACATGGTCCAGGTATTCACCGGAGACGTCGTTTCCGGCAGCACCGTCTACCAGTCCCTCTTCGCGGTTGGATTCCTGCTTTTCCTGATCACACTCGCGATGAACATCTTCAGCAACTTCCTCGTCTCGAAGTTCAGGGAGGCGTACGATTGAGCGCTCTAACCGCGAACAACGTCGATACCCAATTTGACGTCGTCGAAACTCCGAATCAGATAGCTCGAAAACGTAAGGCATTCGGGTTCAGGATCATTCTGATCTCGGCGGCGGCCTTTACGATCGCCGCGCTTGTGACATTGCTCTGGACGATCCTCAAGGCTGGCTGGAGCTACGTAAGCTGGCACCTCATCACTGATATGCCATCCACGGAAACCGGAAATCGCCGGTCTCAACTCCGCGCTCTGGGGCACAGTCTGGGTGATCTGCATCACCGCGCTGTTCGCGTTTCCGATCGGTACGGCATCCGCAATCTATCTCGAAGAATACGGACCGAAGAACCGCCTGACCCGCTTGCTGCAACTGAATATCTCGAATCTCGCCGGAGTCCCTTCCGTTGTCTATGGATTGCTCGGTCTTGGCATCTTCGCCGAAATGCTTTCGCTGGGACGATCGGTGATCACCGGTGGTCTCACCATGGCGCTGTTGATCCTGCCGATCATCATCATCGCTTCGCAGGAGGCGATTCGCGCCGTACCTCCTTCCTTGCGAGAGGCGGGATACGGATTGGGCGCGACGAAATGGCAGGTCACCTGGCATCATGTTTTGCCCTCCGCGCTGCCGGGCATTTTGACCGGCACGATCCTGGCGGTCTCCCGCGCCATTGGCGAAGCTGCGCCGCTCCTCGTCGCCGGCGCGTCCGGATTCCTGTTGTTCAAACCGGACGGACTTAATTCCTCATATACCACGTTGCCAATTCAGATCTTCAACTGGACGTCACGGCCACAGGCGGAGTTCCGCCAGCTCGCTGCTGCTGGAATCATCGTGTTGCTGGCTGTATTGCTCGTCATGAACTCAATTGCAATCATCGTCCGTCAGCGCGCCAGCCGAAACCTTAGGGGGTAATAGATGGCAATCCAATTCGATAATTTGCGCAAGAGCGAGTTGCTCGCGCCAGAGACGCCTCCGAAAGATGTCCAGATCACCATCAATGATCTCAACGTTCACTATGGCGCGAATCTTGCAGTAACCAATGTGTCATTCGAGGTGCCGCGGAACACGATCGCGGCGCTGATCGGACCGTCCGGGTGCGGCAAAAGCACGGTACTTCGATCGATCAACCGGATGAACGATCTCATTCCGAGCTGTCGGGTTGAGGGCGAAGTGATCTATCACGGCGTCAATATCAACGATCAAAAAATCGATCCCGTCGTCGTGCGGCGTCATATCGGCATGGTGTTTCAGAAGCCGAATCCGTTCCCGAAGTCGATCTATGACAACGTCGCCTGGGGAGCAAAGATCAACGGCTACAAGGGGCGCATGGATGAGTTGGTGGAGCAATGCCTGCGCCGTTCCGCGCTCTGGGAAGAGGTCAAGGACAAGCTTAAGCAATCAGGGCTTTCGCTCTCGGGCGGTCAGCAGCAGCGGCTCTGCATTGCTCGCGCGCTGGCGAACAATCCAGATGTGATTCTGATGGACGAGCCGTGCAGCGCGCTCGACCCGATCTCGACGCTGAAGATTGAGGACCTGATGCGAGAATTAGCGAGGTCATACACGATCATCACCGTCACCCACAATATGCAGCAGGCCGCCCGAGTTTCCGATCAAACCGTCTTCTTTTCGCTGAATGACAAACGTCAGGGCATGCTCATCGAGGCTGGACCAACGCGAGAGATGTTCACGAATCCAACTGATCCGCGAACTGAGGACTACATCACCGGCCGGTTCGGCTGAGTCGGGGGACACAATGACCAGGCAGGTTTTCTATCACGAGCTCGAAGTGCTTCGAGAACGCATGGTCTCGATGGGCAGCATGGTTGATAAGGCGATCGCTCGTGCGATGGATGCGCTCACCCGGCAGGATCTCATCCTCGCCAGGGACATTATTCAGAACGATTCTTCGATCAACGATTATCGCTGGGCAACCGAGGATGAAGCCTTTCAGATCATCGCCACCCAGGCGCCGCTTGCCGGTGATTTGCGGGTAATCATGGCCGTGCTCTCGATCGCCACCGATCTCGAGCGAATGGCCGATCATTGCGTCGGTATTGCCAAAGTCGTCATCGACACGTCGGATGAACCGGCACTGCGCCACCTCGATACGCTCAAGTCGATGTCGAATATTGGTCGGGAGATGCTGTCCGATAGCCTGACGGCGTTCATCCGGGGCGATGTTGAAACGGCAAAGGCGATCATTGAGCGGGATGATGAACTCGACAATCTCTATAAGCAGGTATACGGGGAGCTGATCACGACTATGCTTGCCGATCCGACGCTCATCGACCGCGCAACCCGGTTGCTCTGGGTTGGACACAATCTGGAGCGGATCGGCGATCGCGTCACGAATATTTGCGAGCGCGTGCTCTACGGCGTCAGCGGAAAAGTCGATCTGGCCGCATATCCATAGCGTCTGATTTGATAAATGGAATCTCAATAGGGCCGTCCTGTGCGGCCCTATTTTATTTTTGCTGAGCGAGGTCGTCGGCCCACGGTTCACCTGGATGATTGTTTCGCCAGACCTGGACAGTCGCGAACAGCAACAGCGCGACGTCATCGATCTCAAATGGGGCGAATATGATCTGATCCGCACCAGCAGAATGCGCGGCATCTTCCGTCATTTCTTCTGCTGTGGCGGCAATGACCATTGCGGGCCGGTTGCTCAAAGGGGACCCGGTCGCACGCTGCTTGGAGCGCAATCGCCGCAAAAACTCGCTCGCCCCCAGTCCATCGAGCGCCGCGTCGACAATGATGAGATCAAAGGTTCGCAGGCGAAACAGCTCGATTGCCTGCAACGCGCTGGCGACGGTGCTCGTCCAGAAACCGGCGATCATCAAGCCTTCGCCAAGGAATGATGCGAGCCCCGTGTCGTCGGAAACGATCAAAAGATGCGGTCGGTTCAGTGCTGAAGTCGATGTCATTTCGCTTGATGTTCCTATCGATCTTGGAACGATGCCGGCTGTGTAATGGCATTGAAATAGGAGCCGAAAGCTCCCAAGCGCGTGACCTCGAAACTGAGGCCTAAATCCAAATAACGTGATCTTGCCTCTGCCGAGCTGAACCTGCGCAAGCGCGCACGCGCCACGCCGGGGGTGATCTTCTGGCAACCAACCTGAGAGCAACGGTTCCTGGTCGTCGAACCACCCGATTCTATCGATTGAACGATCACCCTCGACAAATTCAAAGAGCGGCGAGTCAGTCACCATGACCCCAACGTTATCGCTGTATCCCCAGGCGACCGGATGGTTCGAGTTGAGATGCAGCTTGAGAATTGAACCTGGCGCCGATAGGTTCGACGTAACGAATCCCTCCCTTACGCCGCATTTGAGGCGCTTGGTGGCAAGCTCGGTCGCTTGATCGAGGAGGATCAGATTGCCGCCGCGCATCACGAAGTCGCGAATCTGAGCAACGCCTCTGGCCCCAATACCATCGCAAAACTCCTCGGGATAATAGCGGCGACTATTACCGTGGATGAGATCGGCGGCGTTCATCGATGCGAAGACGATCGTGTCGAACCTCTGGTTCAACTTCCCAGCTTGAAGTTCGGTATCTCGCAATGCGTCGACGGCGAATCCATGAGATTCGAGAACATATTGCGTCCAGCCTTCGTCGGCGCTGTTCGATCGCCAGGATGCGTAAAGTCCGATTCGAGTTTGATTGAGCGGCAAGAGGCACGAATCCGCATGGTCGATCAAGGCTTCGGTTGAATCAATTCCACGGGCAGCCAAACGTTCGGAGAGTCGCGATGCACTGCTTTTCGGGACAACATAGGAACCAGCTCGATGGATTGCGCCTGGAAGCGACTCGGTCAATTGATGAACCGGAACGCCTTCGGCAATGAGTTCATTCACCACAAGTCGCACGTCGTTGCGATCCGGAGTTAGTACGAATGAGTTTGCTCGACTGGGCGTTGAGGTTGAGATTCGTATTGTCGGTTCTTGCCAGGGACGCAACGTGTCCCGATAGACGTCAATCCGATCAATTGCCTGTATCTTCACTCCCATCAGCAGAGGGAGATTATGGCTGCACGTGTCATATGGAGGAGTATTGCCGGGGTATCCCATCGGCAGGAGCAGCGTGCGGGCATAGCTACCAAAGGGCTGGTCGAATCGAACGACGATCGAACCCGGAGGGATATTGTCATCCTTACTCCCGGTGCTCGCGATGAGTTCTTCGACCCGGATGCCGCTCGCACGAAGTAGACGGATCATCGCAAGGAGCGACGAAGGATCTGACTGCAGGCGCGAGGGCCATAGTGCGATGGCTTGCGGGGCATCGGCATCATATGTTGCGCGAGTAGCGATCTCGCTTTGCCGGGAAACCCAATGCGCGCGGTTCGAGGCGACGTGCTGCAGCGCAGCCAGCACTATCGATCGATGATAGGCGATGACATCTTCTGTGCCCCAGGCGCCCCCGGGCCATGGAATTGGATGGTTCGACGATCGTTCATGTGGCTCGTAACCGGGCAGCCCGGTAAGGAGTTGCGGGTGCACGTCCACTGGGCGTGACAGTGGCGCAGCGGCAGCCTCGCCCAGCAATCTGACCCCGCCATGATAGTGAGCATAGGCGCGTGATGGTGAAAAGGCATCGAAGAGCACGGAAGTCGCCACTCCTGCCTTGCCTTGATCGGCGAGCGCCGCTGCGACGGCATCGCCAAGCTCGGCGGACGCCTGCTGGATCGCTGGATCCACGTTCGGGTCAAACGGATCAGGGTAGGGGGGGAGAATGTATCGTGGCCCCGTGCCATGCATCTGGTGCAGATCGATGACGACGTGCGGCAGCCAACGATTGAGCAGCCGATCGACGGTTGAGCGCGTTTCCGGCTGCGTTTGTGCGATCCAGTCGCGGTTATTGTCATGCCCGGCATATCGCTGATACCGCGCTGGAGGCGACGTCGTTTCAAATCGGGTGTTTCGGGTTCGGTGATACCAGTCACGCACCATATCGAGCCCTGAAGGATTCAAACTCGGTACGACGATGACGATGCACTCGCGAAGAATTTTCGTGGTCGCAGCTGATCGGTCAGTGGCAAGATAGTGGAGCAAGCCGGGAACCATCTGGGGAGCGCCCATCTCGGTTCCGTGAATGCCGCAGGTGACCAGAACGACGCCTCGCGCCTGGGTGGTCAACAGAGCCCGTCGCCGCTCGTCCATGCCGGCGTCGAATGAGAGTACTTGCTGGATAGATTTGAGCTCGTCAAGCCGGACCAGGTTTTCGCGCGCGGAAACAGTCGCCGCCAGGAGCGGTTTAGACTCAAGATCCTCCCCGTATGCTTCCAGGGCGATACGATCGCTCCCCGCCGCCAGCATGGCGATGTAGCCGCCGAGCATCGAGGAGCTTGCGACAAATCCATCCGTTCCTGGCTTTGTTCCGAACCAGCTCGCAGGGTCGGGAATCGAGCCTTCCTGGTTGCTTTGCGATTGTGCAGTCGCTGGTGAAGGGGTCACAATCATAGCAGCGATTGTATCCGGCTTTGGCAGATTTGAAGGAATGATTCCATGGCGAACAGCGACCACGTTTCGGATGCACAACGGAGACTGGACGGCTTTGCAACCTATCGAGGCGTGATGAACGAGCGGATCGGCGAAATCGAACATCTCGGCATCAAACGTTTTTTTGCGCTCGATAGCGCTGCCTATCGTGACGGCGCGCTCGACTCCAAGACAAAAGAATTGCTCGGATTGGTGGCGTCAACGGTATTGCGATGCAACGACTGCGTTGACTATCACCTGCTGCAGTGCGCCGACGCCGGTTGGACCGACGAAGAGCTGTACGATGCTTTGAATGTGGCATTGGTTGTCGGCGGGAGCATTGTTATTCCCCATTTCCGGCACGCGGTGGCGACAATCGACGCCATCCGCGCCAATGAAATCGGCAGCGAAACCGACGGTGATTGATCTTCTCGACCGAGATCCGGAGGTGGAGCGATGGGTGCGACACTTCGCTTCCTTGCTCGGTATAGAGTCCGAGCACGCCTGGGTGACGACCTCCAGATCTGCCTTTGAAAAGATTCTCGGCCGGCGCGTGGGCGCTTCTATTGGCGGCGCATATATCTATCTTCCCCGGCGTAAGCGTCACCTGATCTTAATCAATCTGCCCCGCTTAAATCCTGATGAACCGCGCGCGATCGAGCTGGTGGTGGCCGAAGAGTTGATTCACATGCGCGATTGGATCGACGGCGACCGGCGTCGACATTCCAAGCATGGGTACGACCGGATTGCGCACAGTGTTGCTCAGATCGCGAACGCATCGCTTGAAGAGGTGAGAAACTGCCTGGCGCCGGCAGTGCGACGTCCATTTAAGTGGGTTTATGCATGTCCCGGATGTGGCGTAACGGTCTACCGCAAGCGAAAAGGAACCTGGTCATGCGTGCGGTGCTCTCCGACGTTTGATCGCCGGTATGTGCTGAGAGTAGTTGCCGAGATCGACCCTTTGAATTAAAAATGAGGAACGACCTACATGTCCAACGCACCGATTGATCCTGAGAATCGCCTGGAATTCAGCAAAACCCAGCCGCCCAAGCCGAACAAGTGGCCGCGCACCGAGCGTCGCCAGCAGCGGCTGCGCTCTGTACTCAGCCGGCGGCAGCCCGATCTCATCGTCGTGCTTGAGAATGTCTTCGACGCGCACAACGCCAGCGCGGTTCTGCGCTCATGCGACGCCGTTGGCGTTCTTGAAGTGCATCTCGTCTACGATGTCGAAGAACCACCCGAAAGCGTCTTCGCGCGGACGACTTCCAGCGGCACGGCAAAGTGGATGGATATTCACCGCCATGAAACGATTGAAGAGTGCTACGCGGCATTGCGCGAAAAGCAGCTAAAGATTTTGGTCACCGCACTGCAAACCGACAGCAATCGATTGTATGAATCTAATCTGGCGAGTCCGGTGGCGCTTGTCTTTGGCAACGAGCAGCGCGGAGCTTCAGAGCAGGCGGTCGCGCTGGCGGATGGAACGATCTACATCCCGATGCTTGGCGTGGTCGAAAGTCTTAATATTTCGGTCGCGTGCGCGGTGACGCTCTATGAGGCGCTCCGCCAGCGCCAGGAAGCGGGACTGTATGACATTCCCCGTCTCAGCGACGAGGAGCTTGAGTCAAGGCTCGACACCTGGCTTCGCCGCTAGCTTGATTCACTTTGTTCCGAATCAGCGGACGTATCGCCGGCGTTCTTACGCGGGTTTGGGGCAGATATAGGTATGAATCGATCGACATAACCCAGAACACCCAGGGTGATGAACGTTGCGACGGCGCCAACAATGGCGACGTGAAAGAAACCGGCGCCGATCAAGAGTCCGAGCGCAGCGGTCACCCAGATTCCTGCAGCCGTTGTCAGACCGTGAACCCGCGACCCTGCCGCAAAAATCAGACCGCCTGCAATAAAACCAATTCCTTGAACCACCGTTGACGCGATGCGGGAGGGGTCGGCAACCAAGCCGCCCGCTTCCCGCACCTGATCGTAGAGCAGGATGCCGGTAATCATGAAGAGCGCCGAGCCCTCGCACACTAGCGCGTAGGTGCGAAAACCGGCGCTCTTGTTGCGCCATTCGCGTTCAAGTCCGATTGCGGCGCCAACTCCCAACGCCACCAAGATGCGAATGGTTGCTTCGAAATCGGTCAGACCAATCATGTCGCGCGTCGACCTCCAGAAAAGTGCCGGATTGGATAGCAACGACGATGATATTGGACCCGGCTAAAACTGTAGTGTCGCGACCTGGTCTTCCTTGCCTCGATAATAGCGAATGCTGATCGAATCACCAGTTTTCAACGTGTCAATCAACTTGTCGAGCGCGGCGAGATTCTGCACCCGCTTATTGGCGGCTGCAACGATGATGTCTCCAGACTTGAGTCCAGCTTTTGCGGCGACGGAATTAGGCCGTGTTTCCCCGACATAGATGCCTTTGACATCTTCAGGGTAATTGCCAGCGAGCTCCGGACGTTTCCGCAGAAACGTTTCCGCTTCGGCTGCCATCAGCCCGAGAGGCGGACGCTTTGGCGCGGCATATTTCTCCACGAGCCGCGCAAGCCGCCCCTGGTCGAACCCCAGGATGACGTCGCCGTCAGACGCAATGACCGGCACGCCCTGTTGACCGGAAAGCTTCACCATTTCCATGGCGGCGTTGTAGTCAGCGGCAACATTTTTCTCGACAAAAGGTACGTTATTCGATTTCAGATACGACTTCGCGCGATCGCACCACGGGCACGTATCAGTAACATAGACCGTGACAGGCGCTTGGGCCGTAGCACTCATCTGGACCTCCTAGCGGAACGGCAAATTCTTGGGCATCCGGCCTTTCTTGGCCATCGTCCCCATTTGTCCCATCATTTTGCGCATGTCTTTGAACTGGGATAGTAGCTGATTTACATCAGCGGTTGTTGTTCCGCTACCTCTGGCGATGCGACGACGTCGGCCCGATGAAATCATCTCAGGATGTCGCCGCTCGTAAGGGGTCATCGAATAGATGATCGCCTCAACGTTCTTGTAGGCGTCGTCGGAGATTTGATCCTGGACCTGGCGCAACTGCCCGCCGAGTCCCGGAATCATTTTCAGGAGATCGCCCAGCGGTCCCATCGCTTTGACTTTTTGTAATTGCTCCAGGAAATCGCTGAGATCGAAGTTGCCCTTCATCATCCGCTTTTGCAAGCGTTCGGCTTCTTCTTCGGTCGTCTGTTCCTGGGCCCGCTCCATCAATGACTTGATGTCGCCCATGCCGAGGATGCGGCTGGCGAGCCGGTCGGGATAGAACGGTTCGAGCGCGTCGGTTTTCTCGCCGGTGCCGATGAACTTGATCGGCACGCCGGTGACCGCGCGGATCGAAAGCGCCGCACCACCACGGGCGTCGCCGTCCATTTTGGTCAGAATGAGCCCGGTGACGCCGAGCTTTTCGTGGAACGCCTCGGCCACGCCGACGGCTTCCTGGCCGGTCATCGCGTCGGCGACCAGGAGAATCTCAGTCGGATTGACGCGTTCTCTGACGTTGACGAGCTCTTGCATCATTCGCTCGTCGATCTGGAGACGGCCGGCGGTGTCGACGATGACCGGATTGAATCCGCGCTCGACGGCGAAGCGAACGCCGTTCGCGGCGATATCGACCGGATTCTTATCGACTCCTTCGTCATACACAGGGATGTTGATCTGACGTCCGAGCGATTGCAACTGATTGACCGCCGCCGGGCGGTAGACATCGCCGGCGACCATGATCGGGTTGCGTCCTTCTTTGCGGAGATGAACGGCGAGCTTGGCGGCGTGGGTGGTTTTACCGGAGCCCTGGAGACCGACCAGCATGATGATCTGCGGGGGACGATCGGGCGCGCGGAGCGGCTCGCGTTCAGTGCCGAGGGTGGCGATCAATTCCTCGTTGACGATGCCGAGCACCGTCTGGAACGGGGAAAGCGACTTCAGGACATCCTGACCAACGGAGCGCTCGCGCACCCGAGCGACGAAATCCTTGACGACTTTGAAATTGACGTCCGCTTCGAGCAAGGCCCGGCGGACCTCTTTCATCGCTTCGTCGACATCTTTTTCGGTCAGCTGCCCCTTTTTGGAGAGCTTACCCAGTGTTTCCTGTAATCGATCGGAAAGTGACTCAAACATGGATCTGTCCTCGCTGCGAGGCAACCGAGGGAGGAGAAGCTAGAAGCCGTCTCCCTCGCCAAAGAAGAGCGAATCGACGTAGGTTTCTGGTTTGAATTCTGCGAGATCGGTCGCTTTTTCTCCGGTACCAATATAGGAGATCGGCGTGCCGAGCTCCTTGGCGACAGAGAAAGCGATACCGCCCTTCGCAGTGCCGTCGAGCTTGGCGATCATGATATCGGTGATCTCGACCGATTCGGCGAATTTCTTCGCCTGGATCAATCCATTTTGCCCTGTTGTCGCGTCAATAACGAGGAGCACTTCTTGCGGCGCTTCCTCGACATGCCGCTGCATGATACGCCGGAGCTTGCGAAGTTCTTCCATCAAATTGAATTTGTTGTGCAATCGCCCGGCGGTATCAACGATCAGCACATCGACATTGCGAGCGTGCGCGGCTTGCATCGCGTCGAATACGACGGCGCCCGGATCGGCGCCCTGCTCGTGCGCGATCACCGGCACACCGGTGCGGTCGCCCCAGATTTTCAGTTGGTCGATGGCCGCCGCGCGGAAGGTGTCGCCCGCGGCCAGCATGACCGTTCGGCCAAAGCGCTGGTGATAGGCGGCCAATTTGGCGATCGTCGTGGTTTTGCCAACTCCGTTGACGCCAACCACCATGATCACGAACGGAACTCCCCGCTGGAGAATTTTAACGGTGCGATTTCGGGTCGCCAGCTCAAGCAGCTCGATCATCGATTGACGCAGAATCTCACGGGCGATGGCAGGATCGTCGACGTGATCCTCGCGAACTCGCTCGCGCAGTTCGCCGACAAGCTGTTCGCTGACTTCGACCCCGACATCCGCTTGAAGCAGCAACATTTCGAGGTCTTCAAACAACTCTTCGTCTATTGCCGAGCGGTCGAAAAGGCGGGTGATTTCGCTGAAGACGCCTCGCCGTGTTTTTTCGAGACTACGCTCGAGCTGGACGTCTGGCTCGGCCTGACGCCGGAAAAGACGACGAAATACCACCAGGAACACCTCACGAATCAAGGGGAGCGAAAATGTCGATCAGCATGCAAACGCGCCTAAAATGGGCGCATTGGAGTATACCATCCGGTTCTTGCGGCACTTTTTGGGAACAGGCGTTGACTACGAGAATCACCTTTTGCGTGGCGTGATCGATCGTGCGAAACTGCCCACCACTCATGTAGCGTGCGGCGGAAGGGATAGCGGATGACAGCGGAAGGAACGGGGATGCGCCCGATGGCGCGTTCCGAACTGACGCTGACGATTTACCTCCCCGCGATGCTGCTGGCGTTCGGGCAAGGCATTCTCCTCACCACCTTGCCGCTCTACGCGGCGGATTTCACCTCATCCTATGGAGTCATCAGTCTCATCGTTGGCGCTGCCGCCCTGGGAACGCTCGTCATGGACGTGCCTGCCGGAGCGATTCTCGGCAGGCTGGGTCTGAAATCGACCATGATTGGCGGTACGCTTCTGGTCGTCGCCGGAACGCTGCCACTTGCATTTGTGCACAGTGTTGAAGCCGTTCTCGCTTTGCGGATCATCGCGGGCATCGGGACGGCGTTTTGGGGATTGTCCCGCCACGCGTTGATCGCTTCGGCGACGCCCGTGGAACAGCGTGGCAAAGTTCTCTCAACGTACGGCGGCATTGGCCGTATTGGCGTGCTCCTCGGTCCGGCTGCGGGCGGTTTCATCGCAGCAGCGGTCGGCGTGCGCGCGTCTTTCGCCGTGAGCGGAGCGATGGCCGCGCTGGCGCTGTTGCTTGCCGTCCGGTATGTGCAGTCGTCAGATATGTTGGGACGTCGAGTCCCGGGACGATGGGGAATCGTTCGTACAACCATCAAAACGTACGCGCGCGACCTTTCAGCCGCGGGAGCGGCACAGACATTCGGGCAGATGATCCGCGCCGGCAGACTGCTGATCATTCCGCTCTATGCTTCGCAAGAACTCAATCTTGGACCGGCGCAGATCGGTCTGGTGATGACCGCGTCATCGGTGCTCGATGTGGCGATGTTTGTTCCGGCGGGTATCTTGATGGATCGCTTTGGCCGCAAAACGGCATCGGTGCCAAGTTTTGCGGTGATGGCGATCGGAACGGCGATGATCCCACTTTCAAGTTCATTCATCACCCTCATGATTGTTGGGTTGGTGATCGGCGCCGGCAATGGATTGGGATCTGGCGCGATGATGACCCTGGGCGCTGATCTGGCTCCAAAAGGGGCGACCGGTGAGTTTCTCGGAATCTGGAGACTGATCGGCGATCTCGGTTCATTTTTGGGTCCGATCGTGGTGGGCGTTATTGCCGGAGTGTTCTCCCTGAGCGGCAGCGCCTATGCCCTTTCGCTGATTGGATTCGCCGCAGCGCTGACGCTGGCGCTGCTTGTTCGTGAAACCCGGGCCAGTCCGGCGGTGGTCTCTACCGCTTAGAGATTTGAGCATTGGAGCAGTTTTCAATGTCGCTTGTGTTTGCTGCGATCGTTCCGCATGGCTTTCCGATCATTCCAGAGTTGAGCGATGACGCTGAAGGTGGCATGGCCACGCGCGAGGCGATGCTCGAATTTGGCCGCCGCATCGCCGCGTCCAAACCGGACGTGGTTGTGATCGCGACCCCGCATGGAATGCGTGCTGAAGGAATGGTCGCGCTCGCCGCAGTTGCACGCGGGGCTGGCAAGCTCGACTGGGAGGGCCGCTCGTTTGAGATGAACATCCCGGTCGATCTCGACTTCACCGATGAGATTGCGGCCAAAGCCAAAGAGCGCGACGTGCCGATCGCGCTGATCGGATACGCCGGAAACCGGCGATCGCAGAGCGCCGCGCCACTGGATTGGGGAATCATCACGCCTTCTTATTTCATCGGGCACACGCGCAATCTGGTCGGGCAGGGCTCGGTGCTTGCCGCAGCTCCCGCGGAAGATATTGCTCCGCCAATTGTGATCATCAATCCATCTCGCCAGCTTCCGTATGAAGCGAACGTTGAGTTCGGCCGGGCGATCGCTGACGCCGCGAAGGCGAGCGACAAGCGGGTTGCGTTCATCGCTTCATGCGACTGGGGGCATTGCCATATTCCTGAAGGGCCGTACGGCTACAACGCCGAATCAGCGCGCGTCGACGGCATCGTCGTCGACGCGGTCAAGCGAAACGACATCAAGTCACTCATGTCGCTGACGGATCAGGAAACGAGCGACGCGGCGATCGACGGTCTCTGGCAGACATTGATGCTTGAGGGATTCATCGAGGGAACCGGCGCAACGAGCGATCTGCTTGTCTACGAAGCACCGCGCTACTACGGCATGATCGTGGCCACGTTCGCGATTCCGGCCGCCTGATCGATGAACAAACCTCGACTTCGCGACCTCGGCATCAAGATTGGATCGATGGCGACCGGTCGCTGGAATGCGATTACTGATGTGCCCGGTGTGCGCGTCGGGCACACGACCTTGATCGATCCTGATCTCCCGGTTCGCACTGGCGTCACGGCGATTCATCCTCATGGCGGATCAGTGTTTCATGAGTCCGCTCCGGCGGCGATCGCCGTGCTCAATGGCTCAGGAGAGATGACCGGTCGATCGCAGATCGATGAATACGGGATTCTTGAATCGCCGGTGCTTATTACGAACACGCTTTCGGTTGGCGCGGTCCACAAGGCTGTGACCGAGTGGCTCACGGAACAAGAGCCGGGTCTCGGCAGCGATCATTTTTTCGTTCCGGCTGTCGCCGAAACCTTCGATGGATTCCTGAATGACGGCTCGGGGCAGCACGTCGATCGGCGGCATGTGTTCTCAGCGCTCAATGAGGCGAAGGATGGCCCGGTCGCGGAAGGCAACGTCGGCGGCGGCACCGGCATGCTGACCTGCCAGTTCAAGGGTGGCATTGGCACCTCTTCGCGCCTGGTCGAGATCGGAGCTTCGGGATATACCGTGGGCGTTCTCGTTCAATCCAATTTTGGAGCCCGGCAGGATCTGCTGATTGACGGCGTGCCCATTGGACGTGAGATCGTCGACATGCTCCCGCTGCGAAACGGAAACGTGGCCGAAAAAGACGGTTCGATCATCGTTGTGGTCGCAACCGATGCCCCGCTTTCCGACCGTCAATTGCGGCGGCTCTGCTATCGCGCGATGTTGGGCCTGTCGCGGGCCGGGGGGATTGGCCGGAACAGCTCGGGCGACATCATGATCGCGTTTTCAAATGCGCCCGAGAATCGAACCTCGCGATCGTTCGATCCATCGATCGACAATCCACTTCACACCCGCCTTCAGCTCAATGACCGCATGATCGATCCGATTTTTCAGGCAACCGTCGAAGCGACAAGCGAAGCGATCGGCAATGCGCTTGTCGCTGCTGAAACGATGACCGGTAGAGCAGGAAACACCGCGTTCGCGCTGCCGCATGATCAACTCGTTTCGATCATGCGCAAATATGGACGAATCGTTTAGGGAGCGATGAATGACGCGAACGCTCATGTTGCGGGAAATGAGCCCCGACGAACGACCGCGCGAGCGCCTGATGCTGCGCGGTCCTTCGTCATTGAGCAACGGAGACCTACTGGCCATTTTGCTCAACACCGGCTTGCCAGGAGAGCCGGTAACCGCCGTCGCGCAACGGCTGCTTGTCGATCATGGCGGATTGCTCGGGCTCATCCGGCTCGATGTACAGGAGCTGGCAGCAATTCGCGGAGTCGGTCCGGCGAAAGCGGCAAAACTCAAAGCGGCGTTGGAAATCGCCACGCGCGTGCAGGCGCTGGGATCGGACGCTCGCCCGCAGATATCAAGTCCAGACGATGTCATCAATCTGATTGGCGTCGAAATGGGCCTGCTCGACCACGAGCAACTGCGCGTGGTTGTGCTCGACACGAAGCACCGGGTACAGGCGATCAAGACCATCTATCAAGGCAGCGTCAACCAGGCGCAGGTACGCATTGCCGAGGTATTTCGAGAGCCGATCCGCATCAACGCGATCGCTATTATCATCGTGCACAATCACCCGTCGGGCGATCCGACTCCGTCGGCTGCGGATATCGCGCTGACGGCGGAACTTGCGAGAGCAGGTGAAATGCTCGACATCGATCTTCTCGATCACCTGATCGTCGGGCAGGGGCGCCACGTCTCGTTGCGGCGTCTCGGACTCGGCTTCCCGCGCGCGAAGGAAGGAACGACGACATGAAACAAACCAGGCGAGGTTTTGGCGTCGCGGGCGCACTCGATCATGGCATCGTCAGCGAGATCATTTTCGAGATTGAGCGGAGTGGCTATTCCTCATTCTGGGCGAATGACACGCCGGGAGGGGACGGACTGGCGTCGTTGGCGATTGCAGCACCAATGACGACTTCAATTCAACTCGGTGTAGGTGTGATTGCCGTTGATCGCGTTCCTGCCGCACAGATTCTCGAACGGATTGAAGAACTGCATCTTCCCGTCAATCGTTTGACGGTTGGAATCGGTTCGGGCGGAGCGAGAAAAGGCGCGCTCAATCTCGTACGCGAGGCGGCCGGAACGTTGAGAGCGGCGGGAGTGAAAGTGGTCGTCGGAGCGCTCGGTCCCAAGATGATCGAGCTCAGTGGATCGGAAACCGATGGCGCGCTGCTGAACTGGCTTACCCCGGTTGCGGCTGAGCGATCGGTCGATGATCTGCGGGTTGCCGCGAACGGAAAGCCGGTCGAAGCGATTGCCTATGTTCGGGTCGCTCTTGCCAATGGCGCACTGGCAAAGCTGGAATCGGAAGCACTGCGATATGAATCGTATCCACAATATGCGGCGCATTTCGAACGGATGGGCGTGCGTGCAATTGACACATGTGTAAGTGGTCCAACCACAGCTGCAATCCAGGCCGGTCTTGCCGGTTTCGATGAAATCGTTGATGAAATCGTGGTTCGAGCGATCGTCGCCGACGACAACGCTTCGAACTACCTTGATCTTATTCGCGCCGCCGCACCCGAGGTTTAGCCGCCAATTATGAAGCTCAGGCGACCCGGCTCGCCGGTCGATACCAGCAATCTGCCACTGGAAGCATCACAGGTTCGCGAAAGTGAAAACCGACGACCGGTACGGATCGAGGCCAGCGGTTGGGGCATGATGAACGCCATTCACAATGCGTTCGTCAATCCACTGCTTATCGATCGCGGCGCAGGGCCGATTGCGCTCGGGATCTTCAACAGCGCGGCCAACCTTTTTCTCTATTCATCAGGATTCGTTGGGCCCCGACTCGCCCATAAGGTAGGCGGGTTGGGCCGTGCCGTGATCGGCACACTCTTCGTCGCTCGAATGCTCTTGATTTTGCTGACCGCATTTTTGTGGGCGGTTCCTGATCGCGCGGTCGCCCCGCTACTTGTGCTCGTCCTGCTCTGGACCGCAGGAGAAGGATTGGCCATCCCACTCTGGACCGCGTTCATCGCGGGGCTGGTGCCGGCCAGCCAGCGCGGCCGCTGGCTGGCGATGCGGGGCGCATCGGCGTCGGCGGCATCTGCCGGGATCATGATCGCGCTGCTGATCCTGATGCAATTCCAATCGAAATCCGGCGCAGTGCCGTTCGCCTATACCCTGGCGGCGATATCCGGACTTGTCAGCCTCTGGCAACTGCGGTTTCTCTTCAGTGCGAATCCGCAGCCGATCGCAAAAGAGCCAGAATCGTTGCGGACGATTCCGGAAGGACGCGAAAAGCGGCGCTTTCTGGGTGGAGTTCTTGTCTTCTGGTTCGGTGCGGGCATTGTCTGGCCGATCTTACCGCCGTACATCATCAACGATCTTGGCGCGCCAACCGCCTACTTCGCGGTTACTGCCGCAGTTGCCGCTGTGAGCGCGGCACTCGTGCAACGCAAATGGGGCCGATACGGTGATCATCAGGGTGCGCGAGCGATGATCTACTTCAGCGGATTTGGCGCGGCGGTGGTCCCGTTTGCCTGGTGCGTGGCGCCTATTTATCAGTTCGGACCGCTGATTGAATTTATCGCCAGCGCGTCGTGGCCGGGGCACACGATGGGACTGACGATGCGAGCTGTGGAGCTCTCAGAGACCGAAGAGGACCGACCGACCATGCTGGCATGGACCAGTCTCGCCCAGGGAGCGGGCGCGTGCATCTCACCACTTTTCGCGTCGGGACTCGTTCATTGGACCGGCACGATTCCGCTTCTGGTTGCCTCAGGAATTCTCCGGGTGGTTGGTTCGATCATCATCTCTGATGCGGAGCGCGAAAAGTGGTTCGCCGGCCGGGCACCCTTTCGCTTGCCTGGGCGGCACTCCGTCAGGCTTTCCCGTTCTTGATCGTCGTGCGTGACTATACCGGCGTGGAATCAGGCGTTCGCGGTTCGTGCTCGTCGATCTGATTGGAGCTGGAGATCATGACGACGCTCCAGTTGCGGCTGACAGCTTCATCTGGGTTGAGCGGCGTGAGGTCGGCCCAGGCGCACTCGCCTGGATGAAGCTCATTGCATAGCAGTTGGCGGTCATCGATTTCGGCGATAACGTGATACGCGGCGACGGCAGTACCCGGACGGCCCTGGACTGGGTACGTCTCTGGCAACACTGGCACGCAGAAGGCGCAAATCTGCCGATCAATGCCATCGCCAAATCCTTGCTGACCACGCGGGCGCTTGAATTCCGGCGGTCGTGGCGGCGCGGACGGCCCAGGTCCGGTTGGACGAGGTTCATGATGCGCGATTTCGGGGCGTTCAGATAAAGGCGGAGCCGATTCTGTAGGTGGGCCCGCTAGATCGCGATTTCCCCGCGGGCGACGGTCACGCCTGCGGCCCCGGCCCGCCCGCTCTCCTTGAACAGGAGCGACGGTCTCTATCGGTGTGGATGCATCGCGCGCGATTGTATCGTCGTTCATCTTCGCTCCGGCCAAGGTGGCGGCAAGAAGCCATGGCATTACGGGGCTATGGTACACTTTGCGCCGCTCAGCGAGAATTTCTCGCCCTTGATTTGCCGCGGTTAAACCCATTTGGCCTGGAGAGCATCGACTCGTGCCGAAGCAGCTAGGCATTGACCTGGGGACGGCGAACGTCCTCGTTTACGTTCGCGGACGCGGCATCGTAATCAACGAACCTTCCGTTGTCGCCATCTCCGCCAAGACCGGTAAGGTCAAGGCTGTAGGGCTCGAAGCCCGGAACATGCTTGGCCGAGAACCGCAAGAAACGATCGAAGTCGTCCGCCCAATGCGCGACGGCGTGATCGCTGACTACGTCGTTACCCAAGAAATGCTCAAATATTTCATCAACAAGGCGAGCGGCCGCGTGTCGGTGGTCCGTCCAGAGGTGATGATCTGCGTGCCAGCCGGTGTGACCGGCGTTGAGCGGCGGGCCGTTCGCGATGCAGCGCTCCACGCAGGCGCCCGCCGGGCGTTCCTGATCAGCGAGCCATTGGCGGCGGCGATCGGCGCGCGTGTGCCGGTTTCCGACCCATCTGGAAACATGGTGATCGATATCGGCGGCGGCACCACCGAAGTCGCCGTCATTTCGTTGAATGGTCTGGTGGTCTGGCGTTCGATCCGGGTCGGCGGCAATAAGCTGGATGAGGCGATCGCGTCATACATCAAGCGAAAATATAATCTCCGAATCGGCGAGCGCACTTCCGAAGAAGTGAAAATTGCCATCGGCAGCGCGATGTCGGTGACTGAAGACATCAAGATGGAAGTCCGCGGACGCGACGAAATTGCCGGTCTGCCACGGACGATCACCGTCAGCGCCAATGAGATCAGCGAGGCATTGACGGAACCGCTGCAGCAGATTATTGAAGCGGTCCGAAGTGTGCTTGACCGCACCCCACCTGAGCTTTCTTCCGATGTCATTGACAAGGGCATGATCCTGACGGGCGGCGGCGCCATGCTGCGCTATTTGCCCGAGTTGTTGATGGATGTGACCGGCGTGCCATGCTACGTCGCGGACGATCCACTCTCCTGCGTCGCCATCGGCACCGGGCTTGCGCTCGAGCATATGGACGTACTGCGGGACAGTCTCGACGAATCCTGATTCCACTGCAAAACGTGCAGAATCGGGAAGAAACTCCCGGTTCTATGGCATGCTACGCGTAACGGCATGCCATCGTGTGCGGTTGGATTCGCCTGAGCGCGATCAAACATGACGGAGGATTCCATGTTGGAGCGCGGTAGTGGCATTCTCCTGCATCCGACCTCGTTTCCCGGTCCATATGGCATCGGCGATCTCGGACCAAGCTCGTTCCATTTTGTTGATTGGATGGAAGCTGCCGGACAGCACTTCTGGCAGCTCATGCCACTGGGCCCAACAGGATTTGGTGACTCCCCGTACGCATCCCCATCCGCGTTTGCCGGCAACCCATTGCTCATTTCACTCGATTGGTTGCGGGGCGATGGATTGCTCAACAACGACGATTTTGTCGATTCGCCGCATTTTGCGGACGAGTTCGTCGACTTTGGCGCGGTCATTCCCTTCAAGCAAACGATGCTGCGGAAAGCATTCGGCCACTGGCGCCGGCAAGACGGCGACAAGAGCGACGCGTTCGAGCTCTTTCGCCTGCAACATGCGCAATGGCTCGCTGACTTCGCACTTTTCATGTCGATCAAGGATGAAATGGGAGGAGCGAACTGGATCACCTGGCCTGTGGAGACCAGGTTGAGAAAACCAGACGCTATCAGCGAGGCGCGGACGCGGCTGGCAGAAGACGAACTCTTTCACACCTTTGTCCAGTTTCTCTTTCGCAATCAATGGCAGCAACTGAAGCAGTATGCCAACGATCGCGGCGTTCGCGTGATTGGCGACATTCCCATCTTCGTCGCACTCGATAGTGCGGACGCCTGGGCGAACCGCGAACTCTTTGAGCTTGACGACCTGGGCATGCCGACGGTTGTCTCAGGTGTGCCGCCCGATTATTTTTCCGCCGACGGACAGCTCTGGGGTAATCCGGTCTTCAACTGGACCGCGAATCGCGAATCGAACTTCGCCTGGTGGATTGAACGGGCGCGGGCAACGCTCGATCTCGTCGACATTATCAGGATCGATCACTTTCGCGCGTTCGCTGCTTCCTGGAGCGTACCGGCAGGGGCGGAAACGGCCGCTGGCGGGTTCTGGACACGCGGCCCTGGTGAGGACGTCTTCCACGCAATTGCCAGCGCCCTTGGCCCCATCGAGATCGTCGTGGAGGATCTCGGACTGATCACGAGCGACGTCGTGGAACTGCGGCAGCGGTTGGGCTATCCGGGCATGAAAGTGTTGCAGTTCGCCTTTAATGGAGATCCGCAAAACGTCTATCTCCCACACATGTACGAATCGCATTGCGTGGTGTATACCGGCACGCACGACAATGACACCACCATCGGCTGGTTCACGTCGCTGGAAACTGCCGACCGGGCACGAGTTCAAAGCTACATCGGTCGGGATGGCAGGGACGTTGCATGGGACTTGATGCGAATCGCGCTCGCGTCGGTGGCGTCGGTTGCCCTGTTCCCACTTCAGGATGTCTTACGCTTAGGTCAGGAAGGGCGTATGAACACGCCTGGACGAGCGGGCGGCAACTGGGGTTGGCGATATCGCCCGGAACAGCTCACAGAAGACCTCGCGCGCGGCTTGCGATCGCTGACTGACATGTACGGGCGAGGGCAGGTAGCCGAAGCAGAGCGAGGAACTGATCCATTCGATTATACGGTTGATGGAACCGTTCACCCGTTGTATTGATTTCATAACACTGGTTGATCGTTCAGATCGTTGCGGCGATAGGCTGAAAAGACGGCTGAGGGGCCAGGCAAGAGGAGAATCCTTGATGACGTCACCTGCTGGAGCATTCACATTCGTGTTGCACAGCCATCTTCCCTATGCCCGGCAAGCGGGGATGTGGCCACATGGCGAGGAATGGGTCCATGAGGCGCTGGCGGAAACGTATATCCCCTTGCTTGAGGCGCTTTACGATCTCAGAGATGAGGGCGTTCCCTATCGTCTGACGATCGGCATTACGCCGATTCTCGCAGAGCAGCTGGGCGATCCCCTCATCATCGAGCATTTCATTCACTATGCATCTGAGCGGGCAGCGTGGGCCGCCGCCGATATCAGCCGCTTTGAGGCGAACGGCGACGAGCAAATGGCGTCGCTCGCCCGCTTCTATCACCACTGGTACGCAAGGACGTTGACGAGTTTCCGGGATCGCTTCAACAAGAACGTGCTCGCGGCATTTCGCACGCTCCAGGATGAGGGTTTCGTCGAGATCGCCACCAGCGCCGCGACTCATGGTTATTTGCCGCTGCTCGCGCGTGATTCATCGATCTACGGTCAGATCGCCACCGGTGTCGCCACCTACAAGCGATGGTTCGGTAAAGCGCCGCGCGCAATCTGGCTTCCTGAGTGCGCGTACCGCCCAGCCGCGATGGACACCACGGTCGATCCCGCGATCCGCCGGCCAGGCATTGAATCATTTCTTGCGGAACAAGGCATCCGCGTCTTTTTCAGCGAAACGCACACGGTGGTAGGAGGGAGACCGGTCGGTAAGGCAGCGGGGGACGCGATCGGCCCGTACGGATTCGTGCCGCGCGCGGATGCCATCCCCCTCACTGGCGAGGAGCAACGAGTTCCCGGTACGACTTACCATCCCTACTGGGTCGGCGACGCACCTGGACAGGTGGCGGTGCTGGCTCGTAACAACCGGACCGGGCAACAGGTGTGGTCGGGCGAACATGGATATCCAGGGGATGCGTCATACCGCGAATTTCATCGCAAAGACGCCATTTCCGGGATGCAGTACTGGCGTATCTCCGGGGCGAAGGTGGATCTCGGCGACAAGGAACCATACGACCCGATTCGAGCCGAGGAACGCGTGCACGAACATGCCCGGCATTTCGCCCGACTCGTGAGCGAGTTGATGAACGAATATGGCCAGGAGACCGGTCAGTTCGGCGTGATCTCCGCAGCCTATGACACAGAGCTCTTTGGCCACTGGTGGTTCGAAGGAGTGATGTGGTTGCGAGAAGTGCTGCGCAACCTGGCGAACGACGCAAATGTTGAGCTGACAACGGCAACGCGCATCATTGAGGAGCATGCGCCAGAGCGCGTGCTCGATCTTCCCGAGTCAAGCTGGGGCGCTGGTGGCGATCACTCGACCTGGCTGAATCGCGACACGGAATCGATGTGGCCGGTGATCCATCAACGCGAGCGCGAAATGGAACAGCTCGTTGAAGACGTGCGCGATCGAGATGACCAGCGAAAGGCGATCGTCGCTCAGGCGGCCCGTGAATTACTCCTGCTGGAAAGCAGCGACTGGCCGTTTCTCGTGACGACCGGTCAGGCGAAGGAATACGCGATCGAGCGATTCACCGAGCATGTCAGCCGGTTCGATCAGCTCGCCGCGCTCGCACGCCAGGAGTCGGACTACAGCAACGATCAGGCCGCGTTCCTGGCCGGTCTTCGCGACCGGGACAATCCATTTCCAGATATCGATATCTTCGCCTTCGCCGAGCGGCAGGGACACGCAGATCGCCTGATCGAGCAGGGATAGGTTTAGCCGGTCGGAGACTCGGCGAAAAGCGCTCTCAGCGGCGCCCACAGCCAGTCCGGGCGGTTATCGAGTTCATAGGCGATTTCGTAGATCGCCTTCTCGATGACCCACGGCCGCAAGGCACGGGTGAATTGCGCCTCTTCAACTGGAATCAAGGCCAGGGCTTGATCGACGCTGGAAATGGTCGAGAGATAGCCATCAATAAACGCTTGTTCGAGACGACGTGATTCATCCGTCCAGCTCGGTGCTTCGGATGTCGATGCGAACGCGCGGGCGTAGGCGAGCGAGCGGATCATCCCCGCGACGTCCTTGAGTGGCGAGCTGCGTGATCGCCGCTCATCCAGCGAGCGGGCCGGCTCGCCCTCAAAATCAATAAGCACCCAATCGCCATCCGGCGTGTGCAGCGTTTGACCGAGGTGATAGTCGCCATGAACGCGAGTGGCGGCGAAGCCCACCAGATGCTTGAACTCTGCCAGCTCCGATCGGATCGAATCAGCCTCGCGATCGAATCGTTGAATGAGTTCCTGTGTCGACCGGTCGATTTGAAATACGTCGATTCCCGAGAGTCGCTCGCGTGTTTCGACGAAGTGGCTGTCGGCGCTCATCTGCCAACCCTGCGCCTGCTCGCTCGAAATCTTGTGCGGCACGAGATCGCTTGTCGTGCCTCGTGCGAGCGCGCAGTGAACATCGGCAGTGCGCTGGCCCAACAGGTTGATCGAGCTTTCTAATTCCTCAATGACTTTGGGATTGTTATGCGCAGCCCGCATCCGGTCGAGCAGCCACGTCCAGCCGTCTCCGACATTGGCAACATGCCGTTGCGCCAATCCGATCGACGACGAAGCGCCTTGACCGGTGACGAGCGTCCAGTCGGCAAGCAACGGCGCGACATGTTGGTTTCCGGCGTCCTCGGTAAGGTAGCGCCCAAGTTCGATATCGGGATTCAAACCGGGCTGAACTCGCCGGAATACCTTGACGATCGACTCGTTGCCGTAGGCGATATTGCTATTGCTTTGTTCCCCGCTGAGCAGTCGCGACGTAGAAACTACGGACCTGGAGAGCGTCTCCGGGTGAGGAGCCTGCCAGGAGCAGAAGGCATCGCTTGAGATCACTTGAACTGACTGTTTCGCGGCGGACTCGATGATCCATCGTTGGAAGCCTTGATTGGACGACGCGTCAGCCACCGTCCAGTTTTGATCGGCGTGATCGATGATTCTCGCGATCGTCGATTGCCTATGCTCGTTGCTTGAAGCGATCACAACCGGGATGAAATAGGTGGCATCCTCACCGCCGTCGTCATACGTCAGAATCGCAAAGGTCAGCGCGATCCACGAATCACCTCGCGACTCCGCATAAACGTGTTGAATCGTCGCATGACGCAATAGACGACTCTTCTCCCCATACCACCGCTGCTCCACCAGATAGGCTGGCAGGGCGGTCGCGAGCAGCGCCGGTAGGCGCGTTGCGATCGTCTGCTCTGAGAGGGGCTCCGGCCAGATCGCGAGTGGAGACGGGATCGCCTGATCGGTCATGCGGTTGGCGCCTCCAATCGGAACCAGTAGAACGCATGCGGTCCGAGCGTGATGAAGTAGGGGAGGTCGCCGATAAGCGGGAACGGCGTCTCGCCGACGAGTTCAACGGGGCGGTAATCCTTGTACACGCTCAGATCGAGTTCGCAACATTGCACATAGCGGCTGAGATTGACGATGCAAAGAATCGTTTCCTGTTCGTATACGCGGGCGTACGCGAGAACCTTCAGATTCTCAGGGTGGAAAAAGGTGAGCGAGCCCCGGCCGAATGCCTGGTAGCGCTTGCGCACGGCGATCATGCGGCGCATCCAGTTCAGCAGAGATGTGGGGATGCGGGATTGCCCTTCGACGTTGACGCCCTGGTAGCCATAGACGGCATCCATATTTGCGGGTGAATAGAGCCGTGCCCAATCAGCGCGGGAGAACCCCGCGTTGCGGTCGATGCTCCACTGCATGGGCGTGCGCACACCATTGCGATCGCCCAGGTAGATGTTGTCGCCCATGCCGATCTCGTCGCCGTAGTAGATGACGGGTGTTCCCGGCATTGACAGCAAGAGCGAGTTCATCATCTCGATCTGGCGACGTCCGTTGTCCATGAGCGGAGCAAGTCGCCGTCCGAATGCCGACGTTGATGCGCATGCGGGGATCGCGAGCGTACTCGTAATACATGTAGTCGCGCTCGGCGTCGGTGACCATCTCAAGCGTCAACTCGTCGTGGTTCCGGAGAAAGATCGCCCACTGGCAACCTGCCGGAATGTCAGGGGTGCTTTGCATGATTTCAACGATTGGAGTGCGGGTTTCCTGCCGCATCGCCATAAACATGCGAGGCATCAAGGGGAAGTGGAACGCCATATGGAACTCGGGCTCTTCCTCAGTTCCAAAGTAGGCGATGACGTCAGACGGCCATTGATTAGCTTCCGCCAGCAGAATGCGTCCTGGATATTCCGTATCGACCATCTTCCGGAGTTCGCGCAGGAATTCGTGAGTTTCCGGCAGATTTTCGCAATTCGTGCCCTCGCGTTCATAGAGATAGGGCACGGCGTCGCAGCGAAAGCCATCGAGCCCGAGATTGAGCCAGAACCGAACGACTTCGAACATTTCCAGCCAGACCGCCTCGTTGTCGTAGTTGAGGTCCGGTTGATGGCTAAAAAAGCGGTGCCAGAAATACTGGCCCGCGACGGGATCGAAGGTCCAGTTCGAAAGCTCGGTGTCGGTGAAGATAATGCGGACTTCACTGTATTTCGATGGGTCGTCGGTCCAGACGTAATAGTCGCGCTTTGGCGACTCCGGGTCGGACCTTGCTTCCTTGAACCAGCTATGTTGATCGGAGGTGTGATTCATCACGAGATCGGCGACGACACGGAGTCCCTTGTTGTGCGCGGCGTCGAGAAATCGCTTGAAGTCTTCCAGGGTTCCGTAGTCAGTATGGACATCGTTGAACTCAGCGATATCGTAACCGTCATCTTGAAGCGGCGACGGATACATCGGCAATAGCCAGATGCAGTCAACTCCGAGATCTTTGATGTAATCGAGCTTTTCGATCATTCCGGTGAAGTCGCCGATGCCGTCGCCATTCGCATCCATGAATGACTTGACTGGAGCCTCGTAAATCACAGCGTCTCTGAACCATAGTTCGTCATGACTCAGCATCGGGTTTCCCTGCTCCAATGACGGCGAATGATCGCCAGCTCGAAGATTCTATTCCCCATTTGGGCTCATCGTGAATTATGCCGCGATTCCGCGCAGCAATTCATCGTTGGAGATGAAAGATGTGCGCCGATTCCACAGCAGGATCGAGTCGCACCCATTGATCGCCGCCGGACCATTCCCAGTTGCGGCCAGAGATGAGATCGGTTGACCTTGATCGTCTCGCCGGCGGCGAAACCAAAGTCCGCCGGATCGAACCAGATTCGTCCGGAGCGTGCTTCGTGCGGGTCGAGATTGACGACGACGAGGATGTTGTCGCTGTGATCGGGCGTTGATTTGCCGTAGCAGAGCATTTGCGCATCCTCCGCCCAGTAGAAGCGGAGATTGTCGTATTCATGAAGCGCCGCGTGCTGCCGGCGAATGTCATTCACCCGGGTGATATCGGCGCTGATATTGCCGGGGCGGTCCCAGTCCCAGACCTTGATCTCATATTTCTCGGAATTGAGATATTCCTCTTTGCCAGGCACCGGAGTGCCCTCGCAGAGTTCAAACCCGCTATAGATGCCGTACACGGACGAGAGCGTGGCCGCCAGCAGGTGGCGAACCTTGAAGCCAGCCCGGCCGCTCGTCTGGAGATAGTAGGGGTTGATGTCAGGCGTATTCGTGAAGAGATTCGCCCGCATGTAATCGCGGACATCGGTCTGGGTGAGTTCCGTGAAATAGTCGATCAACTCTTGCTTCTCATTGCGCCAGGTGAAATAGCTGTACGACTGCGTGAAGCCCGCCTTCGCCAGCGCTTTCATCACTTTCGGGCGCGTAAACGATTCCGAGAGGAAGAGCACATCGGGGAATGTCCGGTGAACCTCGGTGATCAGCCATTCCCAGAAAATCGTGGGTTTGGTGTGGGGATTGTCCACGCGGAATATGCGGATGTCCTTCTCAGCCCAGAAGAGGAAGAGCCGTTTCATCTCTTCCCAGAGCGCCTTCCAGTCGGCGGAGAGAAAGTTGACCGGGTAGATATCCTCGTAGCGCTTTGGAGGGTTTTCGGCGAATTTGATCGATCCGTCCGGGCGAATCGTGAACCAGTCAGGATGCTCCGTCGCCCAGGGGTGATCTGGTGCGGACTGAATCGCAAGATCGAGCGCGATCTCCAGGCCATACGCCTTCGCGGCAGAGATCAGACGCGCAAGATCATCGAAGTCACCGAGTTGCGGATCGATGGCGTCGTGGCCGCCGTCGCTGCTGCCGATCGCATACGGCACACCCGGATCGCTCGGACCGCTGACGACCGAATTGTTCTTGCCCTTGCGGTTGATCGTGCCGATCGGGTGGATCGGCGGAAAATAGAGGACGTCGAACCCCATGGCGGCGATGCGCGGGAGTTGATCGATGACATCCTGAAATGTCCCGCTCTTCCCAGGAGTCGTTCCCGCTGAGCGGGGAAGAGTTCATACCAGGCCGCGTACCGCGCGCCTTGACGGTCGACATAGAGGGGAAGGGGGGATGGTAAGGTGCAATCGGCATTCCGGTCACGCAATGTTTTCATCGAACGGGCGATGGCGGGATCCCGGAGCGAATTGATGAGTGATTCGATGGGCTGGGACTTGTTGAGGAGATCAAGCGCCCTTGCAACGCCAGGGTCGTTTTTGGAGGTGCGGGCGCCGGCTGCGGTAAGTAAGGCAATTCCCTCTTGCAGCTCAAGGGAAACGTCAAGCCCGGCGGCGATTTTCTTGCCGATTTCGTAGAGCCACGTTCCCCAATCGTCCGGATACGCGACGATCGTGTATTCATGCGCGCCGATCGTCGAAAGCGGAATCTCAGCTCCCCAGCGATCGTTGTCGACGAAGCGCATCGGCGCTTCCTGCCAGTGCGTCGCTCCCGGACGTTCGGAGTTTAAGATCGGCGGCCAGGAGATCATGTCCATCCTTGAAGATGTCGGCGGTGACGATGAGGACGTCACCGGCTTCCCGTTTCACCGCGTATCGTCCGCAATTGACGATGGGGCGAACGTCCTCAATCACGATGCTGCTCGGAGGACATTGGCGCTGCATGACATGTTCAAGTGATCCGGTCATGAATCTCTCCTGGTGGACCAAACGGCGGCGTATTCATGATGATTATGCCAGTCGCTGGTAGTTGAATCCCGGAAATCGGTGGCGACTGCACGCGCCAATCCTCGATTGGTACGTATGTTTTGCACGTTTCATGCCGACGGCGTCCGGTATAGTGGAACCTGGATTTCGTTGCAATTCAAACGAAGTCTCGTTTTTTTGAGAGGAGAGAACGAGTCGCGTCCGCGAGCGTCTCGCGTGTGACCACTCGGGAAGGGGTCGTTTGACCATGCTCTATCACGTTACATTTCTACTGGCTGGCGAGGAACAGACCGAATCGATCGACGCCACCGATGCCGCCTCGGCCGTGGCGAAAACGCAATTCGATCATGGACGCGGAGATGACCAGTTCGAGTTGATCTCGGTGCAGTTGGCCGAAACTGAAGAGTCGGATGAAGAGCAATCTGAAGACTAACGTGACAGTAACGTAATTCTGACTCGTATTCGCGGGCCTCGCAAAGCGAGGATCCGCGTTTGCATTTTGCGCCGGGAGCAGTTGCTGATGTGCCATGACGATGTCTGATTTCAAAATGATTCCTGGATCGCCGCTTTCCGCTTGGAGCTACTCCCGACGCGGAGGGCGTTAATTTTGCAATCTATTCGCGCGGCGCCGAGAAGATCGAGCTTTGCCTCTTCGATGAGAGTGGGAACGAAACCGGACGTTGCGCGCTTCCCGACCTGTCCGAGGCGGTATTTCATGGGTATCTGCCAGGCTGCAAGCCGGGTACCCGCTACGGGTATCGAGTCTATGGGCCATACGAGCCATCGACCGGAAATCGGTATAACCCCAATAAGTTGCTCATCGATCCATATGGTTTGGCGCTCGATGGGTTGACCGACGCAACGGGCGACATCCTCGCGTATGAGCCGGGACCTGAACAGGATCTCAATCCGTCCGAAACCGATAGCGCCCCGTTTGTTTCGAAATCAGTGGTGATTGATTCAACATTCGATTGGGGAGACGATGCGCCGCCTCGAATCCCACTTTCCGATTCGATCATCTACGAAGTTCATGTCAAGGGATTCAGCAAGCAACTGACGTCGATTCCCGAGGAGTTTCGCGGGACGTATGCCGGACTCGCGAATGTCGAATCCACAAACTATCTTCGCGATCTCGGCGTCACTGCAATCGAGCTCTTGCCCATTCACGCCGCGCTTGACGATGGGATGCTGGTTTCCAAGGGACTGAGGAATTACTGGGGATACAACACGCTTTCATTTTTTGCGCCCGATCCACGTTACGGAAGCGCCACTGATCCGCAGGAACTGGTCCGCGAGTTCAAGGGGATGGTGAAGGCGATGCATCGCGCCGGGATCGAAGTGATTCTCGATGTCGTCTATAACCATACCTGTGAAGGCAACCATCTCGGCCCGACGCTCTCGCTGCGCGGAATCGACAATCTCGCCTACTACCGTGTTTCCAGTGATGACCGGCGGTATTACGTTGATTTCACCGGAACGGGAAATACCGTCAACGCGCAACATCCCCAGGCGTTGAAGCTGATCATGGACAGTCTTCGCTACTGGGTCCAAGAGATGCATGTCGATGGGTTCCGATTCGATCTCGCTCCGGCGATTGGCAGAGAGGATCCTGAATTCGACCGCTGGTCGGGGTTCTTTGACTCGGTGCGCCAGGATCCGGTTCTATCCCGGGTGAAAATGATCGCCGAGCCCTGGGATCTGGGGCCTGACGGCTATCAAGTTGGCGGCTTTCCCATTGGCTGGAGTGAATGGAACGGCGAATTCCGTGATGAGATTCGCGCATTCTGGCGGGGAGACGGAGGCCAACTCGGTGATTTCGCGTCAAGAGTCGCTGGATCCGCCGACATATTCCGAAGATCGGGACGTCCAGCGACTGCCAGCGTGAATTTCGTCGTCGCTCATGATGGATTCACGCTCGAAGATCTCGTTTCATACGCGGAAAAGCACAACGAAGCCAATGGCGAGAATAATCGCGATGGTCACGATCACAATCTCTCCGGCAACTATGGAGTCGAAGGACCGACGAAGGACCCCGGCATACTCGCGCTCCGTGACCGTCAGAAACGAAACATTCTGGCAACGCTCTTTCTCTCGCAAGGTGTGCCAATGCTGTGCGGCGGCGATGAAATTGGCCGCACGCAGCTGGGGAATAACAACGCCTACTGTCAGGACAATGAGATTAGCTGGTTCGATTGGGAACTTGACGAGCGCCGATTGCAGCTTCTCGCGTTCACCAAACGGCTGATCGCGCTGCGCAAATCCGAGGTGACGTTGAGACGCCGGACATTCCTAGATGGCGATCGGCTGCGACCCTCTGGATACAAAGACATCACCTGGATCCGCCCGGATGGCAAGGAGATGCAGGAAGACGATTGGGAGCTCGGATACGCGCGGGCGCTCGCGTTTCGCCTGGGAGGCGACGCGATCGACGATCTTGATCCAACAACTGGGGACCAACTCGTCGGGGACACGCTGCTCATCCTGGCGAACGCCAGCGAAAACGGCGTGCTGTTTCGACTACCGAGGGTTCCGCATCGAGTGGGAGCGTCCTGGGAAACGCTCCTCGATACGTACTCCCCAACCGGTGAGCCCTCACAGAGAGTCTTTGCCGGTGGGGTAACCGTTACCGTTCCGGATCGTTCCTTAGCTGGTTCTGCGGCAACTTTCCAGCGGTCCAAAGTGGAAGAGCGCTTGAACGACAGGGACGCCGCCAGAGCACCGACCAGGGCTAAAGCATGAGGGCCGCGCGATTATTCGCGCGGCCCTCACTCGTTATAGCGCAACCATTCTTTCTAAAGTTGATTTGCCAGCCGGATGGCTTCATCCGCGTCAATGCTCGACAGGATGTGCCGCAAGCGCTCGGCCTGGATCGCGGGCATGTCGGTGAGCAATTGGGCGAGACGTCGTTTGTAGACATCACCAAGCTCGGCGAGCAGGTGCAACCCCTTAGGAGTAAGGGTCGCCAGACACCATCCGGCGATCATCCGGATGTGCCCGTCGCTCGGCCCAACCTTGCCGCTCCAGAATATCGACATAAAGCGTCGCGGTGCGACGCGCGACACAGAGTCTCCGCGCAAGCTCAGATGGCGCCAGCCCACCAGGAGAGACGTCACCCAACTCAAGCAAGGAACCAAACGCACCTGCTGTCAGATCGAGATCAGCCAGGACGTCGGTCGCAGCTCGATCGAGCGCGCCGGCTGTGCGAAGCAATTGCATAAAAGCTGTAAAGCGAGCGGTGTCATCCTGTTCCTGGGTAGTCTCAAAATCTGAGACTGGCATGGAGTACCAACCCGGATGCACGCCCGAACCCTGTTTCACCGGCCGATCCAATCCACCAACGAAGGCATGGTTTGATTCGGTGATTCGGTGTTCCATTTTCGAATCGTCCATTCTTTGCGTCTCGCTTCCGAAAACTCGGGGAACCGATGCACGGCTTTCCTTGTCATCGCGGCGTGAAGCGTGTCGAATAAGCAGTGCCGGGCGCTCGTCACCGGTTGAGTGTAATGGTACGCAAAGTAATCGGTGGTGTGGAGCAGGAGTCTTCCCTAAGTACAGGACCAGTTGTCGGGAAAATACTTACAGGCCTGTCAGGAAAAATGTGATTTTCGATCAGACGGACGATTCGTCCGTACCGATCAGCCCCGCTCTCAGTGCATAGCGAACAAGCTCGGCTCGATTGGTGAGCCCGAGTTTTTGCATTGCCCGGTGCCTGTACGTCTCAACGGTTTTGGGCGAGAGCGACAGCAGGTCAGCAGCCTGTAACGCGGTGTGCCCTTCTGCCGTCAGCTTGACCACTTCGCGCTCCCGCTCGGAAAGCACTTCGCCGAGATCATCTTCGTCACCGGTGCGGACGCGGCCGAGATATCCTCGCAACAGCGTTTTCGTGGCCGCAGGGTCGAGAAACACCTCCCCTTTGGCGACAGTGCGCACGGCATCGATCAAGTCGGTATGCGCGCTCGACTTCCGGACGTAACCAGAGCCTCCGGCCTCCAGCACCGGAAGGAGATAGCGCTCTTCGGCATGCACTGTCAGTACGAGCACTCGCGTTTGATTTCCGAGCGATGCGATTTCTCGAATCGTGTCCATGCCGCCACCCGGCATCGAAAGATCCGTAATCACGACGGTCGGGTGTTCCGTTCTCGAAAGCGCGACGGCCTGTGGACCATCCGCTGCTTCCCCGACAACGATCATGTCTGACTGGCTATCGAGCAGCGCGCGCAATCCTGCGCGAACGACGCCATGATCGTCGGCCAGGACAATGCGAATGCTGCGATCGGCTCTCGGTTCATCCATCGGTAATCCCCTTATTTCTCGCTACGCTCTTTTGAGTTGGCACGTATGCGAAGACCTCGGTGCCGCGTTCAGGAGCGCTCCAGATGCGCAGGCTTCCGCCGACGAGTGACACGCGCTCTTCCATGCCGAAGAGCCCGAGGCCAATGCCGCTGTCGTCCTGCACAAACGGCACTTCGCGATTGAAACCTTTGCCGGCATCGCGGATCGAGATAGTGACATCGGTGGCAGTGCGGTCAACATCGAGCGCCGCTTTCTCCGCGCCGCTATGTTTGGCGACATTCGAGAGGGCTTCCTGCGCGACCCGGTAGAGCGCAAGCTCGATGTCGGGACGAAGGCGGGATTTCGAACCGCGCCATTCATAGTCAACCACAAGCCCACGTGATTCCGTGAAGCGTTGCGCTAGTTCTCCCAGCGCTTCATTGAGACCAAGATCATCGAGGGCCGGAGGGCGAAGCTCAAGTGCAAGCCGCCGCACCCCTTCGATAGCCTCCACCGTCGATTGTTCGAGCGACGCGGTGATTTGCTGGATTTCCGGGTTGGGATGGCTCTTGAGCGTGGCGAAACGAATGAGTTGGGCGAAGAGCAGTTGGGCGGTGTCATCGTGCAACTCCCGAGAGATACGCTTGCGCTCATCTTCCTGGGCACGTACGACCTGTGAAGCGAGATAGCGCGCCTGATTGCGATCGGCGGCGAGCTGATCGAGCGTTGAGTTGAACGTTTCGGCAAGCTGCGTGATCTGGGGGTCGCTCGTTCTCGGAAGTGTAACTCGCGCGTCGATGTCGCCTTCCCGAACAGCCCTCGTGGTTTCCTCTAGTCGTTCAAGCGGCTCAAACGCGGCGCGAAGCACGAGGTAGTTCGCGATCAGGCTCATGACGACGCCGACCAGCAGAAACGCGGCGCCGATCGGAAGGATATTGGTTTCGTCCTTGACGAAGTTGACCGTGATCCAGGTGCCGGCAAGTGCGCCCGACGCCGACGATCGCTGCGTTCGCCGCCAATACCTTGTAGAGAATGCGAAGCGAGCTGGCACGGGCCACAATCGGCTCCCGCCAGGTATGCGATGCCTGACTGCTGCGATCAGTCGGCGAATTCGGCGTCGACGGAGCACTTACCGCCGCTGCTCTGCTAGACTCATGTGTTGACGCCGTCGAAGGAGGTGTGTTCGTGGCAAGTCTCTTTTCATTTGACATTGTCTCATCGTTCGATGAGCAGGAACTGAAGAACGCAGTCGATCAAACCCGGCGGGATGTTCTGGCCCGCTACGATCTCAAAGATACCAAGACTGAGATCGAACTCACGGACAAAGAGATCACCATCAATACCGAGTCCGAGTATTCGCTCGAAGCCGTTCGCGATATTCTTGAAACCAAGCTTGTGCGAAGACATCTTTCGCTGAAGATTCTCGACTACCAGGAAGATCAGGATTCATCGGGCGGGCGTAAGCGCCAGGTCGTGAAACTGCAGCAGGGAATTCCCGAAGATATCGCCAAGCAACTATCAAAGCGGATTCGCGACGAGTTCAAAAAGGTGACTCCGCAAATCCAGGGCGATTCATTGCGCGTTCAGGCGAAATCGAAAGATGACCTGCAAACGGTCATTACCGCGCTGAAAGCGGCCGAAGGCGACTATCCCGTGGCGCTTCAATTCACGAACTACCGATAAGGCAGTTGGCCCGAACGGGACCTATGTGCCCGTTCGCGCGACTGGCTCCAGATTGCGGAGATTCGATTCCGCCGTCGGGGCAGGGCTCGCTGGGCTGATTGGAGCCAACGGCCACATTTTCTGGAACATGACCCACTGGTCCGGAGTGCGGCCAATCCCGTACTCCAGCGATTCCACCAACGTTGCCAGACCGCGCGCGAAATCGGCTTCCATGTCCCGGGTTTTCTCGACCACGAACGGCTTATGAAGCACCAGTGCTTGCCGGTTGCCGATTCGTCGGGCAAACAAGGGAACGATGGCCGCTCCGGTATCGCGGGCGATCCGCACCGGGCCCTGGGGAATACTGGCGGCGTGACCGAAAATGGTCACCTTCATACCCGTGCCGAAGTAATCGAAGTCGCCCAGGAATGCCGCGCACTCGCCTCGCTTTAGCACTTGAAAGACTTTCCTGATGCCCGACGGCGTCGCCTCGACAATCGAGGCGTTGTGGCGGCGGCGCAGCCAGGTCACGCCGTCGAAGACAAATCGCGACGTTGTCCGGCCCGTCACTGACGTCATCTTGTATCCACGCTGGTGGAGCATCTGCATGATGTAGTCGAACGGCCCAACATGCGCGGTGACAATGATCGCGCCTTTCCCCATCGCCAGCGCGTCGTCGAGGTATGACCACGATCCTTCGATGAGCGGATCGGGATGAACGATGGCCCCGCGCTCGACGTGGGGGATGAGAAGGAGATCGCGAAAGTTATAGACGCTTTGCCTGCAAATGGACCGCACGACCATCTCCAGGTCGAGATCGGTGGCATCCGGGAGGACGTGGCGGACATTATCCATTGCATTGAGCCGGTAGGTCGGCGCAAAGCGAAAAAAGAGATCGCCTATCACATCGGAGATTTTGCTTCGCATGAATCCCGGCATGATCCAGAACAACCATGAGACGGTCGCCGTCAGTGCGACGCTAAGCCGGTAGCGAATCCACCGGCGCTGATCCTGCTTGAATACCCTGCGGTGCTTCTCCGGTTTTTTTTCTCCGAGCGATTCAATGGACGGACCGGTCATGATTTAACCGCCTCGCCCTGATTCTTGTTTGCGTCCGGTCCATAGAGCGCCATTGCATCGATGATGACGGGGATCGCCCGGACGACGGTCAGAACGACGGCGGTGTACACAAGGCCCCATCCAATCCATCGAAATGCGTCAATGCTGTAAATCGAACCCAATACGGTTCCGCTGGCGTCATGATGCTCGTACCCTTGAAGCCCGCAAAGAAAGGCGAAGCCCAGTGCTTTGGCGTAACCATACACCGCGCGAAGAAAGCGCCCGGCGGTGAGCCATTCAGTCAGGGGTGACCGCATCATGTTGTTCTTTCCGAAAGCGGTTTTCCCCTCGGAGAAGGATAAAGAGCGGAGCCCGTCGACGATGAAGCTGCGTGAGAGCACAAGCAAGGGAATCCACACAGGGATCAGCCCCATCTGCGCGAAGACCACCCAGAGAGCATTTTCGACGATGCGATCGCTGGCGATGTCGAATACTGCGCCGAAATCTGAAGTCGTGCCACGGCGTCTGGCAACCCAGCCGTCAAGCCCATCACTGATAAAAATGAAGAGCAGCACGAAAATACAGGCCGTGATGACCTGCACGTTGCCTTCGTAGATCAACCAGATCGTCACGAACAGCAACATGAGCCGCGCGATGGTGATCAAGTTCGCCATTCGGCGACATCCTCGCTTTCGACCCGGAATGTAAGCTATCCCGCCGTGAACGACAGGATCACCATCCAACCAAGAGCGGCAGGAAACGGAATTTTCCGGTCACTACCAGCCGATCATAATCAACGCAATCCATCCGATCAAATGAATGAGCGGAAGTGACCCAATCAGGATCCAGGAGAGATTGCGGTCTCGGGCTCCGAGTAGGAACGATGATGCGACGTTCATGATTGTCAGCATCGCCAATCCAAGCGGGAGCCGCCAGAGCGTTGCTGGTGATCCCCATTTGTCGGCGACTCCTGAGGCGTCGATATGCAACGGGAACCAGGCATTCATCGCGCCGACCCGATTCGCAGTCACCGCCGCCATTGCCGCAAGGCTGAGCAGCGATCCGGCGGCGACCAGCAACAGCCGAGAATCCTGGCCGGCCAGCGCAGCCGAAACGGCGACGGGCATGTGGGGCCGGTGAGCGTTTATCTTCGGCAACGATGGCCGGTTGCCCCGACCGCGCCGGTACTGCTCATTCTCCCAATCATCGATCTCTTCGCCGCCATCTTCGTCAGGGTAGGGATACCCACCGGGCGCGCGCCGCTGTTGCTGCGCGCGGCGATTTCCAGCACCCGGCTCTGCATACGGTCGTTCAGGCCACTGAGCGCCCTGCTGGTCAGCCTGCGACCAGCCGTATTCACCCTGTTGCGGTTGCTGTTGTGGCGGATACCGATTCGGATCATTGTAGGCAGGAGCTGATTGCGGTTGATTGCCGCCGCTCGATGAGCGCCGTGGATCGCGAGGAGGCGGCGTTTCGTAGGGATCGACCGCGGGCTCGTCGCTCCAGGATTGCGGAACATTCGGATCGTTTGGTTGGCGGCCGCTTCGGCGGCCGTATGGATCGCCGTCGGACATGCTGGTGTTTCCCTCCCTTGCATCTCGACGACCCCGCGGAGCTATTCCATCCGTCGCCTCCGCGGTGCTACTGATACGTTGAGCATAGCACGAGGCGTCCGATTGGACGCCTCGTGCAACGCAAATACTGCAACATTTCCTACGTTTTACGGGGCCGTTGGCGTGCCAAGCGGATTGAAGACCGGAGTTGTGAACGGGCTTGCAATCGGTGACGCGGCGGCAGGGCTTGCCTGCGGCGACGCTGCCTGGCTTGCGACGATCGGAGTCGCCTCCTCACCGAGCGGTGTCGCCGCAGTGACCGGTGACGCGATTATGGCCGGTGTCGCAGCGGTCGTGATGACCGGGGACGCGACCGTGACCGGTGTGCTGCTTTCTGGAGTCGCTGCTGAGACCAATGTGCCTTCGGCGCCAGGTTCAATTTCTGGTGACGCCACCGGTGACGAAACGCCTTCAGCGACCGGACTCGATACCGGAGATGCTTCAAGCGTGGCGGTTGGCGGCAGCGGCGCGTCGACCGGCGGGATGAATGTCTGCGTGGCCGGTGTTGGCGTTGGCGCTACCACTGACTTCACCTTCAAATCGGTTTTTTGCTGATCGAGCCATTTGTTAACGGTCGAATCCTGCAATTGCGAGATCTGATCGTCGTTCAAGGCCCGATTGCTTTCAGCGTCCAGCACTTTAATGATGTGCCACCCGAATTGCGTTTGCACCGGCGCATGAATCTGTCCTGGTCCCGTGCCAAATGCCGCATCTTCGAACGGCGCAACCATCACGCCTCGCGCAAACCAACCGAGATCGCCGCCGTTCGGGGCCGTCGATGTGTCAGTTGATTTCTCACGAGCGACATCCTCGAAGTTTTGTCCGCCGGTCGTGACGTCCTGATAGATCTGGTTTGCAAGTTCCTCTGTGGCGACGAGGATATGCTCGGCGTGAATCTGATCGGCGGTCTGGCCAATATTCGCCGTCAGCGACTCTCGCACGCGTTCGCGGGCGACCTGAGGTCTGGCGATCAACCGGTAATAGTCGCTTCGCGACATGTGCGCCTGACCGAGCACGCTGTCGGAATAGGTCTTAAAACCAGCTTGCGCCGTTTGCATCGCCTGGTCCGGATTTGGAGTCGGCGAGATCGCCTCGGTTGGAGAGACTTCCGGACTTGCGATGGGTGATGCAGCCGGAGTCGCATTCAGTGTCGCCTCGGGCGATCCGATCGGCGATGCCTGCGGAGTTGATGCAGTCTCATCAATTGGAGAGGCTTGCGGCGAGGCAGCGACCGGGGACGCCGCCTCGGTTGTCGGGGTCACCAGCAATGCTTCGACGGTTTGCGTCGCCCATGCGGCACGCTCCGGCACAAATGTCGGCGTCGCCGTGGGCGGGATCAATGGGGCGTCACTCGGGGCAAACTGGTTGTCCGTCCAGAGTTTGACATCATCGTCGGTGACGGTGATGCCAAGCTCATTCAGACTTTGCAAGTACACCTTGTCATCGATCATCTGCTGGAGCGTTTGATCGTCGACCGATTTTGAGCCCCAAACGGTCTGGAGCTCGGCCTGCGCTTGCTGGGCCATCGACAGATATTGCTGTTGCTGAGACGCATCATTGACCATCGATGAATATTGCTGATACTGCGCGGCCTGGTTGTAGAGTACGAAGGATCGATATTTCCAGTAGTCTTCGCGCCGGATGTTCGATCCTTGTACCGTGGCCAGTACCTGGCGCGGCTTCACGATGTAGTTGTAGACGCCAAAGCTGAGCAGAATCGCCAGCGCGGAAATGGCGGCGATGCCGACACCCAGCTTCAGACGCTTTTGCCGCTGCACATCTCGCTCATGGCGGGAAATGCGTTTGGGCCCGGTTTGCGCATTCTTGGGGATTTTCGTCCCATGTTGTGCGGTCGCGCGTTGCTTTCGCGAACCTGAGTTCTTATTGGCCATAGACCGGATCCTTCGGCAATGCGAACGCGCGGCGCGCAGATCTTCTCAATCTGAAACAACACGACGCGCCGGGGTGAGTTTTCAAACTCACTCGCCGGCGCATCGTCAATCATTGTCGCGGTTCGCGCGGCGGCACGATGTAGGCTATTTGGTGCTTCCTGCGACGAATGGAAGAAGCGCAACGTGGCGCGAGCGCTTGATCGCCACCGTCAGTGACCGCTGATGGCGGGCACAGGTGCCGAGCTTGCGACGCGGCTCGATCTTCCCGCGCTCAGAAAGGTGGCGGCGAAGGCGCGAGATGTCCTTGTAATCGACTTCTTCGATATTGTCGGCGCAAAAGCCGCAAACCTTCCGGCGGGGGCCGAAACGTCCGCCACCGCCGCCGCTGCCGCGACGGCCGCGCTGCGGTCGATCTCCACCGGCGTCACCGTCGGGTCGTCCGGCGCCAAAGCCGCCGCCTCCCCGCCGCCTAAAGCCGCCACCGCCTCCACCACCGCCAAAGCGGGAAGGGCGGCCTTCATCGCGGTCTGGCCGCGCTGCCGGGCGACTGCCGCCCTGCTGATTTTCGCTGTTATCGCTCATTGAATGCTCCATATACACGCGGATTTGTTCTTGGCGCCGTTCCTAGAACGGAACGTCATCCATCGAAACGTCATCACTGCCAAAGTTCTCGGACTTGCCGGAGCCAACCGGACCGCCGAAGTCGCCGCCAGCATCACCACGTGATCCAAGCAACTGAACTTCATCGGCGTTCACATCAAGCGATTGCCTGGTCTGGCCGTCGTTGCCCTGATACTCACGGGCTTCGAAGCTGCCGGCGACGAATACCTGCTTGCCTTTGACCAGCGCACCCTGCTGAGTGAGCTTATCGAGTGTTTCGGCAAGCCGACCCCAGCCGGTGACGCTGAACCAGTTCGTTGTTTCTTGAAAGCCGCCGCTGCCGTCTGACCGGCGACGAGTCACCGCCATCGTGAACCGGACATTCATCCGTCCGTTCGGCGTATATCTCGTTTCGGGATCACGGCCCAGGTTTCCAACGAGTGTGATTTTGCTGACACCGGCCATTGTTTACTCCTTGGATGCGTCTTCCGGCTCGGTTGCGATCTCTCCGTCAATCGCTTCGGCCACGGCGTCCGGTACGTCGGCTTCGCCGGCTGTCTCGGCCTCGACTTCAGCAGCGGCTTCCGTCTCAGCCTCTTCAGCGACTTCAACCTCAGCTTCAGTTTCAGCGACCGCTTCGATTTCTTCGGCGACTTCAACTTCAGCTTCAATTTCAGCGACCGCTTCGGCGGCGCTGGTTTCACCAGACGCCTCGACTGGAGCTTCGGTGGCGGCTTCACCATCGACGGCTGCGCCGGCGGTTTCCTCGACTTCAGGTTCTTCGATGATGTGCACGTACTGTTTCTCGAGGGCGATGGTCAGATAGCGAATCACGCGGTCATTGAGGCGAAGCTCGCGCTCAATGTTGGCGATCGCTTGCGGCTCGGCATCGAAATACCAGAGCGTGTAGAAACCGTCGCGAACATCACGACCCGCGTATCGGATCGAATAGGCGAGGCGGCGACGGCCCCACGGAGACTCGCGGCTGATATGGACGATTTCACCACCGGTTGCGGTGATGTACGCACCGATGGCGTCGAGTGTCGGGGTGAGTTCATCCTCGGGCACGTCTGGCGCGAGGATTGTCATGAGTTCATACGGGCGCAACGGGGCCTCCTTCCTCTGGAGCCGCTCCGGTGCAAAATCCGCGTGGTTGCGCTCGCGCGGATAGGCCGGGGCAGAAAGGCATACAAAAGCCGCCGATCATCGGCGGATCGGCGGCCAGTATACCATGGATAGCTCCATGATCGTCGACAGATTATGCGGAGAATCAGGTTCCGAGCGTCAGCCCGAAAACCTCCGCGCATTCACGCAACGCGCGCTGGGCCCGGCGGACATCTTCATCTTCCGGCGCTTCGAGAATGGCTTTCCCCATCTCCTCGAGCGCTTCGACGGCGTCGGGTGTATCGAGATCCTCATCGAGCGCATTGAAAAACCGCTCACGCAGCATCGAGACATCGACCTCGTCTTCGATCCCGTAGGCCGGGAACTCCACGGCCTCGCGCAGGTCATTCGCGAGCGCTTCGTAGCGGGACATTTCGTCGTCGAGGAACTCCCAGGCAGCACGATAGTGATGGCTGAAGAGGTAGAGGCGAATCGCGTCGGATGAATACTCGCCGAGGAGATCGCGCGCGAGCACGAGATTTCCCAGCGACTTGCTCATCTTTTCGCCCTGGTACTCAACCATGCCGGCGTGCATCCAGTACCGCACGAACGGCTTCTCGCCCGTCGCATTCTCGGACTGGGCGATCTCACATTCGTGATGCGGGAAGATGAGATCTGAGCCGCCGCCGTGGATGTCGATCGTATCGCCGAGATACGTTCGCGCCATGGCGCTGCATTCGATGTGCCAGCCAGGACGGCCAGGACCCCAGGGTGATTCCCAGGTCGGTTCTCCTGGCGAGGCCGCCTGCCACATGATGAAGTCGAGCGGATCCTGCTTGTTGGGATCGTCCGGGGTATTTCCCCGCTCGTTGGCGATGGCGAGCATTTGATCGCGGGGAATGTGGCTCAGCTTGCCGAACTCAGGATCGGACGCCACGGAGAAGTAGACGCTGCCATTCTTCTCGTAGGCAAACCCTTTTTCAATCAGCGGCTTGATGATCTCAACCATCTCTGCAACATGGTCGGTGGCAAGTACATAGTGATCGGGGTCGAGCGCGTTCAGATCGACCATGTCTTTGCGGAACTTCTCAGTTTCGCGTTTGCCAAGATCGTCCCAGGTTGTCCCGACTTCTTTCGCTTTCCGCAGAATATCGTCATCGATATCCGTGACATTCTGGACGTACGTCACGTCGAGACGCTGCGAGCGGAGGTAACGAATCAGGATATCGAACGTCAAAAAGGTGAAGGCGTGTCCGGCATGGGTTGTGTCATATGGAGTCACTCCGCAGACGTAGATTCCCACCCGGTTGTCGCGCGCGGTAAAACGCTCGACTTCCCCTGTCTGCGTATTGAACAGCCGCATTTTCTTCGTTGCTCCTATCGTCACCGCTGAAGGCGACGGCAAGGTATTGACCGAAGTCCAACATGAAGACCGGCGCAAGTCCGGACGCGCGCCGCCCGGTCCATCCGGGAACACGGCGTAACAATCATCCCTATGAACCAGGAGTATAGCGAAACTCCCGGTTTCCGTGGTGAGATATCGGCCAGATCAGGCAGTTGCGCGGCATACTGGCGTCAATTGATCTGTTTCCGTAGGTGAGGTAGCGTGTGAACAGGCTGAACTTCGGTCGATTCAAAGGGCGAGGGCTGACATCCTTGCTCATCACCATCGTCATCTCGATCGGACTTATCGGCGCGGTACGTCTCATCTCGCCTCAATCCAACCTCATCGAGGCGCCTACCGCCGCTCAGGCCGATCAAACGCCTACCGTGGACGCGACCTCAAGCCCAACCGGTTCAAATTGCAGCGACGGCGAGCTGCGCGTCGGCGATTTGAAGTCCATGGATGCCGAATGGCAACCGCAACAACCGGTCCTCGATCAAACCGCCAAAGCATGGGAGCAGGATTCATTCATGACGGGCCTGCGGGTGGGTTGCGATATTCTCGAACCTGGATTTCGATGGCAAGGAACCTATTATTCGCCGAGCGCACAGGCGTTTTTCATGACCGACACGGCTGCTATCCGGGGCGCCGACTTTGATCCTCAAGATGCGGTTGAACTCACGAACACTTTTTCCTTCGGTGCGATCTGGCGAACGCTGGCAAAAGCCGGATTTGGCGATGACACCATTCTGAATGCATCGACCGGCGTCACCATCCAGGTGAATTCCAAAGCAACCCCGTTTGGTCCGAGCGATGTGCCCGCCAATGCGATCGTCTGCCACGTCGCACTTGAATATCTGGGAGAGGTTCGCGACCTCTTCATCACGCTGCCGGACGGCACGGTCTACCGGCACACCTTTCCATAGGAGGTCGACGGCAGGATGGGAATGCCGGAATTTCAGGTTCAATCACCGCTAGCGCTGATGGAATGGGCAATTGGCCATCGGCCCGCTGCCATCGTCTGCGACATCGATGGAACGCTCGCGGAAATCGCCCCGACTCCCGGAGAAGCCAAACTGGCGCCAGGTGCTCGCGATGCGCTTAACCGGCTGATCGTTCTGGTCGATGTGGTGGCGGTGGTTTCAGGACGATCGGCAATCGACGCCGCGTTGCTGATTGACCTTCCCGGAGTTCTGGTCGTGGGAAATCATGGGTTCGAATGGCTGCAGAACGGCGTTCGTGTCGCCGATGCATCGGTCGAACCGTTCATTCCTGCAATCGAGGCCGCACTGGTTGAGATTGGAGGGCAGATCGCCCTCGATCCGGCGCTCGTTGGAGCTATCGTCGAAAACAAGGCACTTTCGGGATCGATTCATTATCGATTGACGGCTGACCGGGATTTCAGCCGATTGAAGCTGCTTGCCCTGGCCGAGGTGGAAGCGGACCGGTACGGTTTGAAGGTGACCGAAGGTCGGATGGTCATCGAGCTACGTCCGGCGATCGAGATCAACAAAGGCGTCGCACTGCGAAGCATCATTGCGCGCGAACAGCTGAAAAGCATGGTTTTTCTTGGCGACGATGTCACGGACATCGACGGATTCAGAGCACTCACGTTGATGCGAAATGGGCTTGGTTTCGCGGGCGCATCGATCGCGGTGTCAGATCCCGAAGCGAAACCCGAGGTGATCGAGGCGGCCGACACGTCGGTTTCTGGAGTTCCGGCCTGCATCGAGCTCTTGAAAACGTTGGCGGATAGATTGAGCGACGGGAGTTCACGATGAAGAAAAGATGGCGACGTTTTTCGCGTTTCGTTCCCGTCGTCGCTGTGGCCGTCATGTTGGGTCTGATCCCGGCGTCGACCATTGCGCAATCTTCAGACTCAGCAGGGGAACTTCCCTGGACCTGGACGCTTGGCAACTACCGGCAAACCGCCAATGTTGTCGTCGGCGACGACGCACTTGTGGTCGAGGTTTCGGACACGTCGCTGTTGCGCGAGCGGGGATTGAGCTATCACGCCGATTTGCTCCCGAACACTGGGATGCTTTTTGTCTACGACGATATCGGCAAGCGGATCTACTGGATGAAAGGCATGAACTTCTGTCTGGATATTGTCTGGATCAATGACGGCCAGATTGTCGGCGCGGCGGAATCGGTGTGCCCTGAACCCAATCTGCCCGACGCAGACCTTGACCGGTATCCATCGCCGCCCGAGGTCCAGTACGTGTTGGAAGTTCCCGCGGGCTGGCTGGCTGAGCGAGGATACGGAGTGGGTACTCCAGTCGACCTCAGCGGTCTTTCCGGATAGTCCCTATTCAATTTGTGCCGAGGAATGTGCGCTCGGCGTCCCGGAGTGCGGCCTGAAGCCGTTCCTGGGTCAGCGTGAGCGTCAGATCGTTGCGAGTTCGTTCGAGCACTGCGCGGAGTTGGTCTGTAGTGCGGCGGAGACCGCCCGTGATGCCATCGGGAAAATCGATTGAGACGAGCAGATCGTAGACTTCGTCCATCACGTCCAGCAGCGACGACGCCCGGCTGGAGTTTCCGGCCCGCAAATTGTCCAGCACTTCTCGCCGAAGCTCGCTCGCGGCTTCGGCCAGCCCATTGAGATACGGAGCATCCTCAACGCCGAGCTCGGCAGGCGAGGGGAGCTGTTCACCCTGGACCATCGCCATCGTGATGCACGCTTCCGCAAATTCCTTGGTGGCGTCCTGGACGTATCCCTGCCAGTAGAGATTCAGGTGTTCTGAAAGATGTTCAATGAGTCCCTGCAAAAGTGTTCGGGCTTCGGAGAGCGATCGCTGCGCGTCGACGAATTCGGCGCGGTGAATGGCGCGGATCGTATTCGCCGAAAGCCGCGTGATTTGACGGCCCTCGTTCAACGCCCGGTCGCGCGCGGCATTTGTGGTTTCAAAGCGCTCGATGATTGCGCCGCCGATTTGCGCCAATGATTCCGCCGAATCTCGCATGCTGATCCCCTTCATTTGCCGCCGAACATTCCGGGCGACCATCTCGTAAGTCTACTTTGACACTTTGCAGGATTGACTGGTATTCTCTCAGAGCTAACGCGGATTTCCGCGTGCGCAAATAGCAAGGCGATGATCGGGAGTAGTAGACGCGCCAAAGCAGTGAGCCGCCGGGTGGTGCAAGGCGGCAATGAGCGTTGAACTCGCCCGTGAGCTGTGACTGGGAACATCGAGTACTGGTTGCCGGTTCGTCACCGATAGCGGACGTTGAGTGGGTTAGCGGAAATGCCTGGGGCTGTAGCTCATCCGGGAGAGCGCAACACTGGCAGTGTTGAGGTAAGGGGTTCGAGTCCCCTCAGCTCCACCAGCGCCGGGCAACCGGCACGCTAATCAACCAGGGTGGTACCGCGGATCGCAAGCCGCCACGGCTGACGGCCTTTCGTCCCTGTTATGGGGGTGAAAGGCCGTTTTTTTATCCCCGAAATTTCATTGTGGTGTCGCCGCTTCGCGTGAATGGACATGAAAACGAATGACCGAACAAGTGACTGAATCCCGCGTGCATGAAGATCGCTACGATCCGGCGGCCATCGAGCCAAAATGGCGGACCCGCTGGGAAGCAACCGATCTGTATCGCGTCGACGACGATGATCCGAAGCCGAAGTGGTTCTCGCTGACGATGTATCCCTATCCGTCCGGCATTCTTCACGTCGGGCATTGGTACGCGTTTACCGTGCCGGATGCGTTCGCTCGTTTTCAGCGGATGAATGGCTACAACGTCCTCTTCCCGATGGGGTTCGATGCATTTGGCCTGCCTGCGGAAAACGCGGCGATCCGGAACAACATCCATCCCGCCACCTGGACCTACGACAATATCGAGCATATGCGCGGCCAGTACCGGTTGATGGGCGCGATGATTGACTGGTCGCGTGAGCTTGCCACGAGCGATCCCGATTACTACCGCTGGAATCAGTGGATCTTTCTGAGAATGCTCGAAAAGGGCCTTGCCTACCGAAAAATGGGGGCGGTCTGGTGGTGTCCAAAGGACCAGACAGTGCTCGCCAACGAGCAAGTCCTGGAAGGCAACGTCTGCGAGCGCTGCGGAACTGAGGTCTACAAGCGCGATCTGGAACAGTGGTATTTCAAGATCACCGAGTATGCCGACGAACTGCTCGACGAGATCGACGGTCTCGACTGGCCAGATCGCGTCAAGAAGATGCAGCGGAACTGGATCGGACGCTCACACGGCGCTCGCCTCACATTCCGACTGGAAACCGGCGACGAGCTGGAGGTTTTCACGACCCGTCCTGATACCGTATACGGCGCCACGTTCATGGTGATGGCGCCAGAACATCCGCTTGTTGCAAAGATCACGACGCCCGAGCAGCAGGCGGAGGTGGACGCGTATATCGAACAGGCGCGGCGCGAAACCGAGATCGAACGGCTGTCGACCGACACGTCGAAGTCGAAAACCGGCGTCTTCACCGGAGGCTATGCGATCAATCCGGTGAACGACGAGCGGATCCCGGTCTGGATTGCCGACTATGTGCTGATGTCCTACGGCACCGGCGCGATTATGGCCGTGCCTTCCGGCGATGAGCGCGACTTCCAGTTCGCTCGCGCGTTCAATCTCCCGATCCGCGTGGTGATTCAGCCAGAGGGCGTCGATCCACTTGATCCCTCTACGATGACGGAGGCGTATGACGGACCGGGACGCATGGTGAATTCCGGGCGTTGGGACGGGTATCCGATGCCGGAGTCGCTGCCCGAGATGATCGACTGGCTGACCGAGCAGGGGCGAGGCAAGGCTGAAGTCAATTTCCGGTTGCGCGACTGGCTGGTCTCACGACAGCGCTACTGGGGCACGCCGTTTCCGATTATTTATTGCGACAACTGCGGGATGCAAACCGTGCCGGTAGAACAACTTCCGGTGGTGCTGCCGATGGACGCCGAGTTCACCCCGACCGGTCAGAGCCCGTTGGCGACGCACGACAGCTTCGTCAACACAACCTGCCCGAAATGCGGTGGTCCAGCGCGGCGCGAAACCGACACGATGGACACATTCGTCGATTCATCCTGGTACTGGTATCGCTATACGAGTCCAGGATTCGAAGAAATGCCATTCGATCCGAATCTCGCGAAACAGTGGACGCCAGTTGATCTCTACACCGGCGGCATCGAGCACGCGATTCTCCATTTGCTCTACTCGCGGTTCTTCACGAAAGTGCTGCGCGATCTGGGCATGGTCGATCATGGCGAGCCCTTCACCCGTCTTCGCAACCAGGGGATGATCCTGGCCGAAGAAGGAACCAAGATGAGCAAGAGTCGCGGCACGCAGGTTGCGCCTGATGAGCTCGTAGGGATACATGGCGCTGATGCGCTTCGCCTCCATCTCATGTTCCTTGGACCATGGGACCAGGGCGGGCCGTGGAATGATCGCGGCATTACGGGCATGGAGCGATTCATCCGGCGCTCGTATCAACTCGTGACCGAATCCGCGACCAGGTCCTTTGATGGGGCAGCGTCTGACGATACGATGCAGGACATTCGGCGTTTGACCCATAAAACGATTGAACGCGTAACGAAGGACTATCAGGATTTCCAGTTCAACACGATGGTGGCGGGACTGATCGAGTTCACCAATGAGCTGATGAAGCAGAAGGATTCGCCGGTCGCCAACACGCCGGCATGGCGCGAGGCGATGCAGGCGCTCGTGCTGATGATGGCGCCTGCAACCCCCTATGTGGCGGAGGAACTCTGGGAGCGCCTGGGCAACACGTATTCCGTGCATCAGCAATCGTGGCCGGAGTTTGATCCAGCATTGGCGAAGGACGACGTCGTCGAAATTGCGGTTCAGGTGAATGGCAAGGTTCGCGACAAGATCATGATTCCCGCCGATGCGAATCAAGAGGCGGCAATGATTGCCGCGCAGGCGAGCACGCGGGTCACGGACCATGTGGCGGGACGCGAGCCATCGCGAATTATCTACGTGCCAGGACGCTTGCTGAACATCATCGTCAAGTAACGTTCGGGGTTGAATTGATCGGAAACACGAGAAAGGACCGGGAGCGATCGCTCCCGGTCCTTTCTCGTGGTCTGTCGCTAGTCTGCTGCAACCGGGACGGGAGCCAACGCGGTGCGCCAGCGAAGATTGAGATTTCGGTTCGCGCCCGCTTCGTCGAATCGCTTGAACTCGGTGGTGTGAGGGGCGTTCGTCACCACTTCGGGCGTATTCTCCGCCTCTTCAGCAATCTGTCGCATGGCGGAAATGAAGAAGTCGAGCGATTCCTTCGATTCGGTTTCGGTCGGCTCGATCATCAGCGCTTCCGGCACCACGAGCGGGAAGTAGGTGGTCGGCGGGTGAACGCCGAAGTCGAGCAACCGCTTGGCGATATCGAGCGTTTTGACGCCATTCTTCTTCTGGCGATTCCCGCTGAAAACGAACTCGTGCATGCACGACCGGTCGTAAGGAAGGTCGTATTTGTCGCGCAGCTCGGCAAGCAGGTAGTTCGCCGAAAGCACGGCATCCTCGCTCACCTTGCGCAGACCGTCGGCGCCGTGCATGCGAATGTAGGTGTAGGCACGGACGTGCATACCGAAGTTGCCATGGAAGCCATGGAGGCGACCGACGGAATCAGTCGGCTCGACCCAATCGTAGTACGTCTCGCCATCTTTTTCGGACTTCGCGACGCGCGGACCGGGAAGGTACTTCTCCAGTCCATCGCGAACGCCGACCGGACCTGAGCCTGGACCGCCACCACCGTGCGGCGTGGAAAAGGTCTTGTGCAGGTTGTAGTGCATGACGTCGATGCCGAGATCGCCGGGGCGAACGATGCCCAGGATGGCATTGAAGTTGGCGCCGTCGTTGTAGACGAGCCCCCCTGCTTCATGGACAACCTTGATCGCTTCAGTGATGTTCTCGTCCCAAAGACCGAGCGTGTTCGGATTGGTGATCATCAGCGCCGCGGTGTCCGGGCCGACGGCGGCGCGAAGCGCGTCAATGTCGACGTTGCCGCGCGCATCGCCCGGAATCGTGATGACCTGGAAACCGGCCATGGCGGCGGTCGCAGGATTGGTGCCGTGGGCTGAATCGGGAACGAGAATCTTGGTGCGGGCGAGATCGCCGCGTTCGAGGTGATATGAGCGAACGACGAGCACGCCGGTCAACTCACCATGCGCGCCGGCGGCTGGTTGCAGCGTGACGGACGAGAAGCCTGAGATCTCGCCGAGCATTTCCTGCAGCTCGTACATCAGCTCGAGCGCGCCCTGGACCTGCTCGGCTGGCTGGTAGGGGTGGATGCCTGCGAATCCGGCATAGCGGGCGACGACCTCATTGATCTTCGGGTTGTATTTCATCGTGCAGGAGCCAAGCGGGTACATATTGATGTCGATCGCGTGGTTTTTCTGGCTTACCCGAGTGTAATGGCGAATGACATCAATTTCGCTGACTTCCGGCCAGTCGAGACTGTCGCGAAGTTGTTCGGCGGGAGGTTCGGTTACAGGTACATCGGCGACGGGCATACGGACCGCTCGTCGACCAGATTTGCTCAATTCAATAATCAACGGCTCGACTGCCATGAGTTCCTTCCATGCTCCGACCGGGCTTATCCGGTATGCTCGTGAGGAAGATCACAGACTCATCCCCCGCTGGGATGCTATCACGTGCGGATATACCCGGCAATTCGCGTTGCACTCAATGAAGCAGCGTAGGCTATGCAGATGATGCTTGCTTAACGACCGGCATCGATTGAAGCCGGCGATTCGCGAAGAGCATGACCGGGATCAGTAGCAGCCCAAGAACAATTGAGACCTCGAATGGGAGCTCGGGACGCACCGCGTACAGCACGCCCGCGACCATTGGCCCCATGGCGTAGCAAACACCGCCAATGATCTCGCTCGATGCAAAGGATCGCGAGCGATGGATGGGATTCGATGCGCTGCCGATGGCGGAAATGAACATGATCCAGTTAGAGAAAAAGCCGCCGCGAAAGAAGAAGGCGAGCGCCAGAAGTGGCGGTTGGTCGAATTGCCGGAAGATCATAAGTCCGAGAATGGTAATGCCGGTGCCGATCACGATGCCGATGATCGGGTTGTCCTGAATGGTGCGGTTCCGTGACGCCACGAGACCGAAAACTGCGGAACCAACCGCCGGGAACGCGCTCAAAACAGAGATGATCGCTGGCGATAATCCGCGCACATCCTCGAGAAATGTCGGAATGAGCGCGATACCGATCGCGAGGATAAAGATCATCGCGCCCTGCAGCGCTAGCAGGATTTGCACTTTGCGTTGGCTCAACGCCTGGCGATAGCCGGACACTGGGGCGCTTGTTGTTGGCTCAGGTTTTATGTCGTGATCAAACTGAGAAACGGCCACGATCGAGCCGACACAGAACAGCGCCGTCATGGCAAACGCGGCGCGCACGTCAAACAGAGCGACGACGGCGCCAGTGAGGAGTGGGGACAACGCCAGTGCAAACGAGGGGCCGACGTTGAACACCAGCGTGAACGAGCGAACGCGATCTTCCTCATTCGAGTGATGCGCGACGTACGATTGGATAACCGGAAAGGTAATTTCGGCCATCGACATCAAGAGGATGACCGGTAGGAGCTGCTTCCAATCGGTGGCTACGAATGCGCCGAGGTAGGCGACCAGGGCAACTGCGCGGGCGATGAGCAAAAGACGGCGAGGTCCGATCCGATCAGATAAGGCCGCCGACGGTCCCACCACCAGGATTCTGAGGAATCCGCCGACTCCGAGCAAAAGACCGATGATGGTGACATCGGCGCCCAGCCGCTCCATCCAGAGCGGCCAGACGCCGAGGTAGGCGCCAAGAGAGCCCTCGATGAAGAGCATCGCCCAGAACGCCGGCACAAGATGCCGGGGAATGCCAAAACCTGGTAAACGCACGAAATGATGCTCCTGAAGTCGAGGCGCTTGCCGGTTGATGCGACTTCCGATGTCAAACAGGTAATCCGAAAAACAATATGGGCGCTGACAGCTTTCGCCAATTGCCGTTCTCAACGTGAGCCGTCAACGTTGATGAGCCCGGCAAAGTGTACGCGTGCTGCAGCCTTTATCGAGGATCGGCGGCGAATGCCGATCCAGTTGCGTATCATCGTTCCAGCAGAAACGTCGATCGACCTTGAGGAGGGCGCGTGAATCCGTATTTAGCAACTGGTCTCGCGATGTGCGCCATTGGCCTCATTTCGATTGTTTTGACCGCATATCTCGCCGCACATATGAATCGGAAAGCGAAAGCGGATCTGTCCGCACGGCTGCAACCATTGGCCGACAAAATCGACGGCGAGCTCCAGGCCGAGGAGGTTACCGTGACCGGGCACTGGAACGGGCATATTGCAGAAGGCAGAATGGCGAACGCGCTGGACGGACCCGGACGTGTCTTTTTCACTCGGGTCGTCGATTCGGCCGGCGGCGAAAAATGGGTCTGGACCAGCTCGTCTCCGCGCAAGCCAGATGAACCGCGAGAGATCAAGTTCGAATGCAAAGCCGCTCCGGACATGTGCGCCGATTACGAAACGGAGCTGCCCGCGCACTTTGAGCCGCTTCTGAATATGCCCGGTTGGACGAGAGTTGAATATGACCCTGAAGCCGGTCACATCCGGTTGACCAAACCGATGATGACGCGCAACGATATTCCCTCACCGGAAATGTTCGAGCAGCAACTCGATACCCTGGTGGAGATCGCCAACTTCAATCGCCAGAAGATCGAAGCAGTTTAGATCGCGTTTCGAGGAATCCCGAGTCTGGAAAATTGCGCGGCGGCGGCATCGACATGCCGTTTGCCGTTGCGCAGTGAGATCGTGAAGTGCCCAGGCAGCAGCGCGTCAAACGGCACGCCCGCCATTTTGATCATGCTCTTGCTGTAATCCTGAATCGAGCAATCCGGGATATTCTGGGCGACGATCGTGCCGCCGTAGAACACCAGATCTCCACCAATCAAATAGGTGCGATCTCCACCTTCGACAAGCAGCGAGACGTGACCGGCTGAATGTCCAGGAGTGTCAAATACGGTGACCTGCAGACGGCCCACGTTGAACGTCGATCCCTCGATCAGACTCGGCTCCGCCGGACAGCGTCGAAACACGTAGTCGGCGGGATAGAATCCGGACTTCTTCGCAAAGGGAAGTGATATCGCTTCCTCGTCGCCCCGCGAAACGACATCGGCGCAAAGTGGCGAGCCATGCACGAGGCAACCGATCCGCTCGTGCATATCAGCGGCCGCTCCGGCGTGATCGGCGTGGTAGTGGGTGAGCAGAAGCCTGCCGATCTGGGTTGGATCGATGCCGTCCTCTTCGATATTGCTCAGGATTTGATCGGTTTGACCGTGCGGCCCGCCAATGCCGGCATCGACCAGCGCGAACTCATCGCCGCCGTCGATGACATACATATGGCAGTCAAGCGGGTGCGAGATGTTGAACCCGGTGTCGCCGCCACCGACGAGAAGAATGTCGCGCGTGAGCCGCATCTGATCGATCCTCCGATTTTCGACACTGCATCGCATAAAAGAACGAGATGTCGGGCATTGTAGTCGGGCATCACTGTTTCGGGGAACTGTCCGAGCTGTACAGCTTTCCCTCTCCAGTTCAGTAATCCCCTCCTCTTGACGACATCAAGCAGAAAGCGCACGTTATGGACGAACATGTCTCGAACATAGGGAAGGACGGTTGATGAGCGCAGACTTCGACGCCCAGATGTACAAAGCGACGACCCGGGAACAATGGCAATCTGCCGCGGATGCCTGGCTGCACTGGCATCCAACGCTCCAGGAATGGCTCGGATCCGCGACCAATGTCCTGCTCGAAATGGCTGGCATCAGACCGGGAGATCACGTTCTAGATATCGCCGCGGGCACAGGGCAGCAAAGTATTCAGGCCGCGAGGCTGGTTGGCCGGAGCGGATCGGTGCTCGCAACCGATATCTCTTCAAACATCCTCGACCTGGCCGCCCGAGAGGCGGAGACGGCCGGTTTGACCAACCTGGAAACGCGGGTCATGGACGCTGAGCAACTTGCCCTCCCAGATGCTTCTTTTGATGCAGTGATCTCCCGCCTCGGGTTTATGTACCTTCCCGATCTGCAGACGGCGCTGACTGGCATGAGGCGGGTCCTCAAACCGGGTGGCCTAATTGCCGCCATGGTCTTTTCGACACCAGATTTGAACGAGTTCTTTTCCTTGCCGGTGTCGATCATTCGGCGACGAGCGCATCTTCCGCCACCGGTGCCTGGTCGTCCTGGGCCGTTCAGCCTGGGCGGGGATGGTGTGTTGGAGGATGCATTTCTGAAGGCAGGCTTCAGTGATCCTGTGATTCGGGCGATTGACGCTCCGCTGCGGATGCGATCGGCCAGGGAGTGTTTGCAGTTCGAGCGAGAATCGTTCGGCGCCTTGCAGCAGATGCTATCTGGAATGTCGGAAAGCGAGCGGGAAGAGACCTGGCTGGAGATCGAAAAAGCCCTACGATCCTTTGAAGGTCCAGACGGCTTTATCGCTCCCTGCCAGGTTCTGATCGGCGCTGCGACGCGGTAGCAGAATCCCCTACCACCTACATGCTGCCGGCGCATCTCTGCCTGTCACTTCAGGTGTGAAGACCAATTAGATCTTTGCCGAAATCTCGAATCCACGCTCCAGAGTCACCGTCACGGTTTCGATGTCGCTCCGCGATCGAAGCATGGCTTGATAGACCGTGCAATCGTGGGAGGTCACATTGTCAGCGACGATCAGTCCGCCGGGTCGGACTCGATCGACAATACGATCGAAATAGGCGGAGTATTCGTCCTTCTCGGCGTCGATGAACACGAGGTCGAGTGGTCCGCTCACAGACGCCAGTGAATCGGCGGCAGGACCGGGGTGGACGGTGGCGATGGAATCGAGCCCGGCCTCCGCAAGATTGCGATTGGCTTGCGCTGCTCGTTCCGGAATCAACTCGGTTCCGAATATGGTTCCGCCAGTCCGCTTCGCAGCGGAAGCCAGCCAGATGGTCGAGACGGCGTTGGAGGAGCCAATCTCAACGATCTGCTTTGCCTGCATACCGAGCGCGAGCAGGAACAGGAAACGGCCGCTCTCGATATCGATGTTCCGTGTTCGCTGCGAGGTGGGCAATCCAAGCCGGCGCTGCTCGTGGTCTTCCGCATACAGTCGTTGGAGCACCGCGTCGACGCGGTCGCCGAGTTTTGGAGCGATGTCCATTATTCCTCCCCGGTGAATGAAGCGAGAAGCGCGGTCAAATCCGAAAAGACCAGATCGGGAAGCACATCTGACTTCGCGATGTCATCGCGTGTGGAAACCCCGGTCAGCACAAGTGCGGTGAGCATGCCGGCTCTTGCTCCTGCCAGGATATCGGTGTCGAGGCGGTCCCCGATCATGACGCAGTCGGTCGGGTCGAGTCCCATTGTCTTCGCCGACATATGGAGCGTGGTCGGTTCTGGTTTGCCGATCATGACGGGCTTGACGCCGGAGGCAGTCTGAATCGAGGCGACGATGCTCCCAGCGCCCGGCACAAGTCCTTCTTCGGTCGGAAGGGTCGCATCGGCGTTTGTGGCGATGAACGATGCTCCAGCGCGGATTGCTGAGTTCGCCTTTTTAAGTTTCGCGTACGAGAAGTCGAGGTCCAACCCGACGACAACTGCTTCGACGTCGCCATCTTCGGAAAAGGATTTCTTCGAGCCGTTGAAAAGCTGATCGCGCAACGGTGGCATACCGACGACGAAAACAGCGGCTTCCTCGGAGAGATGCTGATCGAGATAGATGCGCGTTGCGGTTGCCGATGTGAGAATGTGCTCCGGCTCCGTTTCAATCCCCATTTTGGCAAGCTTCGCGACATACATCGCCGGAGTCGCCATTGAGTTGTTCGTCGCCAGCATGTACGGGATGTCGCGAATGACCAGGGCGTTGATCAGGTCAACGACGCCGGGCAGTTGATGGTCGCCCCGGTAGAGCACGCCATCCATGTCAAAGACGAACCCCTTCGCCGCTCTCAAGCGGTCCAGTGCATTCCTCTCTGACGGCTCACGTTCTTGTTCGGTCATTCACATCTCCAAAGCGCAAATCGCAAACACCAGATCAACTGAATATTACCGTGTGACCGCTAGACCAATAGCGGCAGCAATTGCATGGTTGAATTGCGGGAGATCGGCAGGAGTTCGGGACGTGATCAGATTGCCGTCGATAACAAGCGCTTCATCGACATAGTTGCCTCCAGCGTTTGTGATGTCATCTCGAATCTTATTGACCGAGGTCAGCGTGCGACCGCCAAGCACACCGGCCGAAATGAGCAACTGCGGACCGTGGCAGATCGCAGCAACCGGACGACCCAGTTCGACAAAATCGCGGGTGAATGTGACCGCAGCATCGACGATGCGCAGATTCTCGGGAGCGCCGCCGCCCGGGATCACCAGCATGTCGAACTGGTCTGGCTCCACATCGGCGAAGGTGTCGTCGGGTTGCATTGAACCGCCCTTCTTGCCTTTGGCAGGTTCGGCGGTGATTCCGATCACCGTGACCACGGCACCGAGCGATTCGAGATGCTCTTTCGGACTATCGGCTTCGATGTCCTCATAGTTGTTGGCGATCACCATAGCGACGCGAGGTGGTGTCGACGTCATGTCATCCTCCTTGGCTCTGAAATTGCGCCACGCGCGGTTCGTCCAATTTTACGGCACTATTGACATCCGATTGTGAGTTGGGCTGCGCCGTGTCAGGCGCGACAAGGGGAGAGAAATGGCTCGGTTCAGCGAAGAGAGCGCGGCGCTCGTGCTTAGCGAGATACACCAGCGCGAGGTCGTCGCGTTTTTGAGCCGGTTGATTCAGTTTCCAACCGTCAACCCGCCGGGAGATGTCCGGGATGCCGTCACCTACTGCGCTGAGGTTTTGCAGGCCGAGGGATTTGCGACACGAACCGTTCGGGTTGTTGAAACAAAGCCGCATCTGATCGCCGAATATGGACCTGGTGATGGACCGGTGCTCTGCTTCAACGCGCATCTGGATGTCGTCCCGCCGGGTCAGGTCGAAGAGTGGACCTATCCCCCCTTTGGCGGCGTCGTGGCGCACGAGCGGGTTTATGGCCGGGGAGCAGGGGATGACAAAGCAAGCGTGACCGCACAGGTGATGGCGGGAATCGCGCTGGCGCGATCAGGAGTGCCGATTCGCGGCAAGCTTGTCATCAACGAAGTTGCGGATGAAGAAACCGCCGGACCTGCCGGGGTGATAGCAGTCATCGAAAGCAAGGAGATCGTGCCGGATTTCGTCATCGTCGGCGAGCAAACGATGAATCGCGTGGCGATCGGGGAAAAGGGATATTCGGGTTGTCAGATCGTGGTGCATGGCAAAACAGCGCACGGTGGGATGCCATGGGAAGGCGCGAATGCAATCGAGGGGATGGCCGAGGTCATCGTCGCGCTTCGCCGCGAGCTCTGGCCGCAGTTGAAACACCGCACGCATCCCTATTTCCAGCCATCCGCCGGAACAGTCAATATGATCGAAGGGGGCGTGGCGAGAAACGTCGTTCCCGACCGATGTGAAATTTACATCGACCGGAGGGCGATGCCAGGGGAGGATCTCGATCAAAGCATCGCGGAGGTGCGTGAGATTGCGGAACGCGCGATCGCCAATGTGCCGGGAACCAGGGTCGAAGTGCTGACGCCGCGCGCATTCCCCGCCGTGATGAGCGAGCCTGACGCCGCGCATGTGCAGGCAATGGTCGACGCCAACCGTTTCCTTGATCTCGATACGGAGCTAACCGCGTTCAATATGGGCAGCGATGGCCGCTTCTTTGCGACGGCGGGTTATCCGACGATCATCTATGGACCAGGCGATCCGAGAATTGCGCATATTCGCGACGAGTGGGTCGGGATTGAAGAGGTCATGCAGGCGACCAGAGCCTATGCATTGGCGGCGCTTGAGCTTCTTGGCGTGTAATCGCGCGATCGTACGAGAAAGGATACCTAAACGCTCATGGACGACGTTTTTGCGTATATCGATAGCCACCGCAACCAGTACATCGGCATGCTTCAGGAGATGATCCAGCAAGCGAGTGTCGCCGCGCAGGATCATGGCATGAAAGAAATGGCGGCCATGGTCGAATCACTTCTTGATGGCATCGGGTTTGAAGGCGAGCAATATCCAACCGGCGGTTTCCCGGTCGTCTATGGCGAGCATCCGGGTATTTCCGCGAAAACTCTGGCCTTTTATAACCACTATGATGTCCAGCCCGCCGAGCCGCTCGATCTCTGGGAGCACGAGCCCTGGTCGGGTGAGATCAAGGATGGCCGGATTTGGGGTCGGGGAGTGGCGGACAACAAAGGCAATCTCGCCGCCAGGATCGCCGCGATCGACGCCATCAAGAAGGTACGGGGACAACTTCCCCTGAATGTGAAATTCATCGTCGAGGGCGAAGAGGAAATCAGCTCAGTTCACATTGAGGATTTCACGCACGCTCATCCTGAATTGGTCGCTGCTGACGGCTGCATCTGGGAGTTCGGCGGCAAAGACTTCGAGGGCCGCCAGGTGATCTACCTGGGTCTCAAGGGCATTTGCTACGTCGAATTGCGCGCAAAGGGCGCGATCGGCGACCAGCACTCTTCGATCGCCAGCAGCGTGCCCAATCCGGCCTGGCGTCTCGCCTGGGCGCTGGCGACGCTCAAAGATCAGAATGAAAACATTCTCATTCCGGGATTCTATGACAAAGTCGTGCCGCCGACCGAGGCCGATCTGAAAGCGCTGGAGGCGCTGCCGGATGAATCGGAGAAGATGCTCAAGCAGCTCGGCATCGAGCGATTCCTTCTCGGCGCGGAAGGTCTTGAGCGTAAGAAGCGCGACTACTTCCTGCCCACATGCACCATTTCCGGACTGCTCAGCGGATATACAGGGTCCGGGGCGAAAACAGTGCTGCCAAGCACGGCAATGGCCAAGATCGATATGCGACTCGTCATGGATCAAGACCCGCTAGAGATCTTCGAACTGCTCCGCAAGCATCTCGACGACCAGGGATTCGAAGATATCGAAGTGGTGATGATCGGTTGCGAACCACCGGGACGCGCTCCGCTCGAGTCGCCGTTAGCAAAGGTTGTCGCCGAAACCTGGAAGGAACTGACCGGTCAGGAGTCGATCGTCACACCGACATCGCAGGGATCAGGACCCTGGTATCAACTCAGCACCGCGTTCGGCATTGATGCCTGCACGCAGGGCGCGGGGCACCCGGCGACCAATGCCCACGCTCCGAACGAAAACATCTTCGTTGAGGACTACATCACCAGCATCAAGCAGGTGGCATTGATCCTGGATCGCTTTGCGGAGTCCTGATTCAGGGCGATAAGCGATTGCGAGTGGCCGTAATGTTGATCACTCGATCCCGGGTTCGAAACTCCAGACTATTCGGCCTGGACATCGTCTCGATAACTTGATCCAACGAGAAACGGCGGGGCGATTGTCGCCCCGCCGCATTTCGCGATTCAACTTGACGGGACTATTCGCCGAGTTTCAACTCAAGTGACTTCGACGCCACGACGGCTTCGACCATGTCGACGAAATCAGCCACTTGCATCGCGCCGAGATCTTCGCCGGATCGAAGCCGGACAGCGACTGCGTTCTTCTCGACTTCGCGCTTGCCGATGACGAGCATGTAGGGGACCTTCTGCATCTGCGCGTCGCGAATTTTCGCCTGCATCCGATCGCGGGCGTCGTTGACGTTGACGCGCAGCCCTTTCGCTTCCAGGGTCGCCTTCACCTCATTGGCGAACGCGATCTGATCGTCGGCAATCGGGATGATCGCGACCTGCACCGGCGCCAGCCAGACCGGGAACGCGCCGGCGTAGTGCTCGATCAATCCGCCGACGAAGCGCTCCATCGAGCCGAGCAACGTCCGGTGAATCATCACCGCGCGATGACGCTCGCCATCCTCGCCGATGTAATTCACATCGAACCGCTCAGGCAGATTGAAGTCGACCTGAATCGTTGGGCCTGTCCACTCGCGACCGAGGGCATCGACCCACTTGATATCGATCTTGGGTCCGTAGAACGCTCCGCCACCTTCGTCGAGTTTCCATGACAACCCGCGCTGCTCAAGAGCTTGCTTGAGTTGATCGACAGCGCGATCCCAGACTTCTTCAGAGCCAATCGATTTCTCGGGACGTGTCGCGAGATAGGCCGTGAATTCGTATCCGAAGACCTTGGCGAAGTGCTGAGCGAAATCGATGACGGCGCTCAACTCTTCGATGACCTGCTCGGGCGTGCAGAAGATATGGGAATCGTCTTGCGTGAAGCCGCGCACTCGCAACATGCCGTGAAGCGTGCCGGACCGCTCGTAACGATAGACCGTGCCAAGCTCCGCAAGCCGGATCGGCAGATCACGGTACGACCGCACCGTGTTCTTGTAGATCATGATGTGGCCGGGGCAATTCATCGGCTTCAGGTAGTAATCGACTTCCTCGATTGACATCGGCGAGTACATGTTCTCGCGATATGTTTCGAGGTGGCCCGACGTTTTGTAGATCTTCTCCGACGCGATGTGCGGCGTGTAGACCAGATCGTAGCCGCGCGCGAGCTGTTCATGCTGCTCAAACTGCTCGATGAGGAAGCGGATCATCGCTCCCTTGGGATGCCAGAGGATCAGACCCGGTCCAATTTCTTCGTTGACCGAAAAGAGATCGAGCTCGCGACCCAACCGGCGATGATCGCGCCGTTGCGCTTCTTCGAGCCGGTGCAGGTAATCATCGAGCTCGGCCTGCGTTGGCCAGGATGTGCCGTAGATGCGCTGGAGCATCGGGCGGTTTTCGTCACCGCGCCAGTAGGCTCCGGCGACCGACTGCAGTTTGAACGAGCCCGTTTTGCTCGTGTCATCAACGTGCGGTCCCCGGCAGAGATCGAGGAACGAACCCTGCTGGAATGTCGTGATCGTCTCGCCATCGGCGAAACCCTGGATCAGTTCAACTTTGTAGGGATTATCGCCAAAAATCTCAAGCGCTTCGGGTTTCGAAATGACCTTGCGCTCGAATACTTCGGCGGCTGCCTGATGATTACGCATCCGGCTTTCGATTTCGACGAGATCGTCGGGCGTCAGCCCGCGAGGCAGATCGATGTCGTAGTAAAAGCCATTCTCAATGGCGGGACCGATCGCGAACTTCGCGTCCGGGAACAATTCGAGTACCGATTCGGCCATCAGGTGCGCGCAGGAGTGTCGCATCCGCGCAAGCTCGTAAGCGTGCTGGTCCTCGGGTTGGATGGCGAAATCCATCTGCTGGTTTTCTTCCTCAACACTCATCGGCGGCATGACAGGTTCCTCCAAAAGACAAAAAGCGACCCGGCGTCCTCAGGAAAGGGACGCCGGGTCGACGTGGTTCCACCCTCATTTCGGCCGAAATCTCACGATCCAAAGCCGCTCAATGCGCCGGTAACGAGGCGATCCGGGCCTGCTTAGTGCCGCGAATATCGCGGGTTCAGCCGCCTGCTCCCAGGGGGTTTTCATCTCCGGTCCACATCGTCGCGTTTCACCAAAGTCGCAACGTCGCTGCAAGGGAGGGGAAGAGTACTCGTCCTGATCGTAGCGTGGCGCTTTCGCGCCGTGACATAGCATAGAGAGCCGGAGATGGAAATGTCAACGCCCCGGTGATCAGGTCTCATTCGTAATTGGCGTGCTGATAATCTCTGACGCCGGTTCCTTGGCGACGACCGCCGGTTCGGTGACGGGCGTAGGTTTCGAAGCAACGGGAGCGGCTGGGGGAACCTTGGTTTGAGCATGGAGAAAGAGATCGCGGCCGCGCAGGAACGCAAAACCGAAGGCAATCAAGAGGGCAAGCACGAGGCTCAGCTCAAAGCCGGGCAATCCCTTGCCGGACGCCGTCGCCGCGACCTCACTTGATTCTGCGCTTTGATCTGGTTGAACCGGTTGGCTCGCGACATCTTTAGTCTCCGTGGTCGACTCAGGTTGCGCCGCCACCTGAACTCCGGTTCCGAGTACTCCGCCTGCTGACGATGCAGATGAGAGAAGAGCGACATCCGGATTGTTGTACGCGGCGACTTCGCCTTCGATCTGACCGCCACGGGCCGCTTTCTGATCGAATGCGTAGTCGAGCAGCACGCGATTGTCGTCGTACCAGTCGTCGGGAGCGACGCCGTCGAGCGTGACCGAAATCATGGTGTTGCCGTCGCGTTGGGCGACTTCAATCAGGCAGTACCCGGCGTCATCGTCGTACCCGGTTTTACCGCCGATGAGGTCCCCGTACGTATTGAGCAACTTGTTCGTGTTGCCGAACGAATAGCCGTTCGCGGTCGTGTAGTTCGACGTTGAAATAACATTGAGGAATTCAGGGCTTTGCACCGCGTAGCGCATGAAGGTGGCGAGATCGTATGCCGAAGAATAGTGATTGGGCACACCCCAACCATGGGCATTGACGAGATTCGTATCGGCGAGCCCCATCCGTTTGATGCGCTCGTTCATCCAGCTGATGAACCGGTCATACCCTGCATCGGCGCTATCGCCTGGTTCTGTGCCGAGATCGCGAGCGATTGCGTGAGCCGCATCATTGCCGGACGGAAGCAACATGCCGTAGAGAAGGTCCTCCATACTGAAGGTTTCTCCAGCGCCAAAGCCAACGCGCGTCGATGAATCGTCAAACACATCTGAATCTTCGGTCGTGATCTGGCGATCGAGCGCAGCGCGGTGAAGCGCCTCGGTGGCGGTGAAGACTTTGGTCAGACTCGCCATCGCGCGATGGTCGTGCGCATTTTTCTGCGCGAAAATCTCGCCGGTATCGGCGTCGATGACGATATAGGCGGTGGAATGAATCTGAAGCTCGGGAACTTCCTGCGCGCTCGCGCTTCCGGCGAAGCGGGCGATCAGGAGGAACGCGAAACAGAACGCTGTCGCGATTTGCGCCTTCGGCGTGGACTGCCAGGTATGTTGCCGGAGTTTGGTCAAGCGCCCCTCCTCAAAAGAGGTTCTGAACGTGCGCCCTGCGGAGCAGGGAATGTATGTGGTGATTCGGAGCGCGGGTCGCATCACCAGAGAAGATGGTAGAGCCGGGGTTTTTGCCGCGTCAAGGAGTTCAACAAAAACAGCGGACTTTCAGCGCAAAAAAATCGAGGCAACGGCCGCATTTCCGCGACGATTGCCTCGAACTTGGTGGGCGATACTGGACTCGAACCAGTGACCTCTACGATGTCAACGTAGCGCTCTAACCAGCTGAGCTAATCGCCCCTCAACGTTGGCGGATTATAGGCGGACGTGAAAAAACTGTCAAGGAGTTGGCGACGGTTTTTGCCGGAGATACGCACGGTTTTGGTGATTCTGGACGAGTGTGCCAAAACCCCGGAATGCGATCCATTAACTGCTCTCGGTTCGTTGCCAGATCGTCACATCGCCCTGCTGAAACCCAATCGTGAAGCCGTGGTCGGTCATCCACTGCTCATCTGGTCGTGGAAGTGGCATTGCCATTTCGCAGTCCCTGCTTTGCCCCTTTCCCTGTTCGTAGATTCCGTAATAGACGAAGTCGATGCCATATTCATTGAGGAATTCAATTGACGGAGATTTGAAGAATCCCTGAGCCTCGGCGATTCGCGGTTGAATGTCGCTTTGTAAGGACTTGTCGCCGCTTCGCCAGAGACTTTCGTGACTGCCAAACCAGCCCATCACCGTTGGAACACCGGTGAAGGCCGAAACGTGATCGAAGGGAATCCTGCTGATCGGTTGGTAGGAGCAGCCAGGCGCCTCAAGCAACGTACTGTTTTCGCCGGCGTGTGCCTGGATCCAATCGATGCCGGCCAATTCGTCCGCTGACATATCGCCCACATATGCGAGACCGTCAAGTCCGCGCCAATCGGCGAATTCCGTGGTCCATCGATAGGCGCTGGTGACCGGATAGACCAGACCGAGCACGATTGCCCCTGTGGCAACCAGAACCAGCGAGGTGCGGCCAAACAGCCGTTTCGATGTGCAGATGAGCCAGGCAAGGGAAAGTCCCGCTCCAAGTCCCCAGAGCAGCCAGACCTGGTAATAGACCTTGAAGAGGGTGTTCATCCTTGTGTCGAAATTATCGTGGATGAAGAAGAACTCCGTGATCAACAGGAGGAATCCTCCCGCCAGGAAAAGCGCTCCGAGCAACCCCTCGGTGCGGTTGATGCTGTATCGCGATATCAGCCAGGCGGCGAGCGCTCCCGGGATGCCGACGAAGATCAGCACCGGTGCATTTGCGAGCAAGGCAATGAGCAAAAAGACGACGACGACCAAGCCGATTGGCCGCATTGCCCGGCTTTCGTGCACCTCACCGGGGAATCGTCGAGCTGCAACGATAAGGGCCATACAGATCAAGACATAGGGGAGACCGAAGACCTTCAGAAACTCCCCTGCGGACGTGTATTCCCAATGATTCGCCCCGATAATCTTGAAGATCGAGCTGACGATGGGCACATTGCGGAACGCAGTCGGAACGACCGATTCGTCCCCGGAAAGCGGCGGAGTGAAGTGCGCCAGGAATGGCGCCCAGGCGATCAGCGCCGTTGCGCAGAGTATTCCAACCCGGATCGCGATCGACTTCCAACCCATCTTTCGTGAATTCCAGAGCAAAGCGAGCGCGATGAGTCCGAAATAGGTCGGCAAATCCCAGGAGTTCAGGGCATACAGTGCTCCGCCGATCCAGCCCGCACCAATGATTTGCGGGAAGCTGACGACCGAGGGTTGCCTGGCGATGCCGATCGCCAGCGCCAGCGCAACGACGGCAAATGGTAGCGCCGACAGATGCGGGTGCAAATCTCCGAGGATGATGCTGAACGAGGGAAATTCGTTGATCGTCTGGATTGTGCCGTCGTAAACGACCCGGCTGGCGTTCCAGCCCATTCCTTGCCACCAACCTGCGTTCCAGGCGGCGTTCCGGTCATTGAGCAGATCAACCGGGCCAACCATATTTCCGGCGATGACGACCATAAACGCCGCCAGCGGCGCGGCGAGCTTGCCCCAGCGAGGCAACGCAACCAGCGCTGCTCCCATCACCGCAACGATGACCATTGCCGTCGTGGTGATCAGGGCGAGGTTGAATGCCTGACCGGTTGTGATACCAGCCATTCTGGCAATCGCGCCGTGAAGGGCATATCCCAGGTAGTAGTAGTTGATCGTTTCGCCGGCCATCCAGGGATCCGGCGGCGGCATCGAAACGGCGCGGATCGTAGATGACAGAAACGCGGCGTCCATTGGTTTCTCGGTGTTGAGGATGTCAGGTGTAAAACCTCGCAACCAGAGCGCGCCGAGAAACGCAATCAGCGTCGCGACCTCGGCCGAAATCAGATTGAAGAGGAATCGGCGGTCAAGCGAGAAGCGCCGGATAACGAAAAACCATCCGGCAATTGCCACCAGTCCAGCGGTGATCCAGAGCCCGGTGGTGGAGTAGGGAACCGATGTCGCGCTGGAGAGATACCAGGTCGGAAAGAGAATCGCCAGCATACCGATTGGCCTGGCGAACCAGGGCGCGCGACGCCAGGCATTGCCGAAGACGAACATGCCGATCGGCAGTCCGATGGCGGCAGCGGCTGCCAGGACGAGATACCAGCGGATCACCGCTTCGAAGTCGCTCATGGCGCCAGACCTGAGGTCGCTGCTTCCGATGGCACGACTCGATAGACGGTCGTGCTTCCACTCTGGAAGGCGATTTCGAGTCCATTCCCGACCATCAGATCAAATGCTGCGATGCCTTCAGGAGTGGCATAGAGTTGATTACCAGCTGTGCTGTATCGCTCAACATCGCCCACGATCACGTATTCGACGCCGTACTGGTTGAGGATGGCCATTTTTTCAGCGGGGTCGGCGCTCTGATAGAGACGGCGGACATCTTGATAGCGGGTCGAGATGCCTTCCAGGTAGCGTTGTTGGGTTTCATGGTTGTCCCAACCGAGCACGGTTGGCAGCCCAGTGGCGATAGCGAAGCGGGAACCGTTGCCTCGATATGGACCGATGCTTGCTTCAGCGATGACCGGCGAACCCGCAACGTGCTCGTTGAACCAGTCGATGGCGGCGAGATCGTCCTTGAACGAAATCACCTTGCCAGCCGGAGATTGCAGCGTTCCGTAGTTCATCCAGTCGAGCGCGTTCAGCGTGCCCGATCCGAGACTGGTGGTGAACCGCTCTTCGAGTCGGGGCTTCGTTGAGGTAAGTGGATACATAAATCCGGCCGCAATGACCAGCATTCCGATCACGACGACACCGAGCGCCGAACTCGTGATCTCGGGTTTCCGGAGATTGGCGAGCTTGCCATGAGCGAAGGCGTTCCAGGTCGCCCAGCCGAGCAGTGTGCCACCGCAGATTGCGATCAAAATCCAGGCCTGATTGTAGAACTTGAACATCGTGTTCATGCGTTCCCAATCACCGCCATTCAGGTTGTCGGCGACGTAGACGATCTCGATCACTCCGGCGACGGCTGTACCGGCAGCGAGCATCAAGGCAAGATGCTTCTCGGCGGTTCCGTTGAAACCGATCCAGAGGATGGCCGCCATCACGGCAAGAGCCAGGCAAAGTCCCAGAACAAGTCGCTCGTCGAGCACAAGCCCAAACGAAACGATGCCGCCGATAAGGGCGAGATGACGGTTCCAGGGTTGGCCAAGGAATCGCGGTCCATCAGTCGACCACCACCCCGCGTTGACAAGCGCGAGCCAGGAAAAGCCGATGACCAGGATGACCGCAATGAGCTGATCATCGGATTCACCGCCGAGATGCAGCACCAAAATGAGCCCAAGCAGCAACAACGCAACGCGAACCGCCATAGCCGGAGTCAATGCGTAATTGCTCGGCGGCATGCGGGTCCAGGTCAAGGCGATCATGCCAAGCAGCGCAACGATCAGCAATCCGCCGAAATGCTCGTTGAATTCCCAGATGTTGGTCTGGTTGCCAGTGCGCTCGACAGAGCTGAAGAGCGTGACGAAATGGGTGTGGAACGGCAGAAATAAAACGTAGCCAAGCGCGACCGTGACGACGCCGGCGATTCCGGAAAGAATCAAACGCGGGGTCAGGTCCAGATAGCGAAACCCGACAAAGAGACTGGCAATGATGAACGCCGCGTAGGTGAAAAAGTCCCAGGTGTTGGTTGGATAGAGCGTTCCGACGACCAGCGCCGCCAACAGCGTCAACCCGATCGGCGTCGCAGCCTGACGAACCGATCGGTTAGCGACAGCCACGATGATCGTCCTTGCTTCAAGCGCGATCGCCAATCCGACGGCGAGACAGAGCACGGTGATCGACTCAGCGATCATGTGGGCGTGCAAATCGGCGTAGAGACCGGTGAAGTAGGGGAACTCAGCGATTTGCGCGGCGCCGTTGTTCGTAATCAGGCGAGTGGCTCCCCAGGTCCAATCCCCAAAATTGAACGCGGGGATATCTGGAAACGCCTCGATGAGCTTTCGGGCGGCGAAGAGATTGCCGATGAACGTGAGCATCACTGCGCCAAAGACGCCGATCACCGGCGCCGAGGCTTTGGCTCGGGTCAGCATTCGTCCGAGCGTTGCGGCAAGCCCATAAGCCGCCAGGGCAAGGAATGCGACGAATGTTGGCTGGGCGAGATTGAAGGCGACCTCCGACGGGATGCCGGTCGCCTTCATGCAAAACGCGACCAGGTAGCTCCCATAGTAGTAGTAGTTGATGTATCCGCCGCTGTACCAGGGATCATATGGGGGAAAATGGGCGCTGCGGAGAATCGCGTTGATATGCGCGAATTCCATCGGCTTCTCGCCGCCCCAGGATGGATGCCATGAGTCAGGGTTGAGATACCGGAAGAGCAAGAACACGCCGAACGTGCCCCAAAAAACGATTTCACCGACGACGATCGTGCGTCTCGTCTGCCGGTCAGACATCGCTCGTTTGAATCGATGCATCGTTGCTGAACGGCGGATCAGCCAGGGGATCGCGAGCAACGCCAGAGCGATCCAGCACCAGTAGGCGCGGAACGAGATCACCTCGATACTGGCGAGAATCCAGACCAGCCAACCGGCGATAAGCAGGCTCAATAGGCGAGCGAATGCCCAGCCGCGATCGCCAAACCGACGGAACGCAGCCATGGCGATCGGCAATCCGGCAGCCTGGAGAATGAAGAGAAAAACGATCCACCAGATTGCGGCAATGAGCGAATTGTCGGTGAGCGAGCTGCTCCAGCGCGCATCGTTGACGACCGGAAGATTGCCAACCGGTTCGTCGAGCATGATCGTGTCGGTGTTGGCATGACGCTGAGAAATGACCGGTTGCGCGACGGCCTCGGCCATCAGCGCGTCGTAGGTTTCACGCGGAATCGTCGACGTCTTTTGGAAAATCATTACGCGAGGATGATCGTAATTGATGAACGACTCATCGGCGTTGCGATCATCGATTTGAAAGGGACCGATGCCCGGTTTTGTCTGGAATTCCGCCACCTGTTCAAAGCCAAGTTGCCCGCTCGTGAGCAGCTGGTAATACTCGATCTGCACCGGATAGCGCCATGGCGAATGAGGAAGAGAACTCATCACCCGATTGGACGAAATGATGATGTAGTCGACATTTGTCATCATCGAGTAGATCGCATCGGCGGACTGTTCGCCGGGGGTGCTGTTGTAGAGATCGATCCCGACCCAGCTGTATTGATACGAGTTGGCGTTGAGCGCATCGGAAAGACCGAGCGGCAGCGCATCGTCCCAGTATTCGGAGCTAAGTACGCTACCGGGCGGCACGTTGGCGTAGATCCATTGCGAGGCGGTGATGCGTGGTTGCTGCTCGGCGTAGACACTCATGAACGCGGCGGTCCAGAGTGCGATGCCGACCAGCAAAGCGCCGGTGGCGAGCGCTGGAACTCGGGGACGCTGGAACCGCATCAGCCAGGTTCGGATCGCATCGATGGCGATCCCGCAGAAGATCGCGAAAACCGGCATCAGCGGCGCCAGGTAGCGAAGAAACTTCGTTTCCGGGATAGCGATGACCAGGCCGTATCCCGCGAACCAGGCAAGCAGAATCGCCTGGCCCCCTCGTCGTTCAGAAAAGAACCGCCTGGCCAGCACAAGTCCACCAATGGCGATCAGGATGCCGGCCACCGGGCCGTATCCCCAGCGAACGATCTGCTCGATCTGGTAGACCACGGGAGTTGTGCCGATGTACTGGCGCGTGAACGGGACATCAAACGTGCCGCTGACGATATCGGCTTGATTCAGGATTTGATCGACGTAGGTGCGCGGCCGGGCGATCGCGTAGGGTTCAAAGACGGCGAAGGTGAGAAGCGCACCCATTGCGGCCAGGCAAAGCTTCGCTGCGACCGATGAAACAAGCTCGAGTTTGCTTTCTTCCTGGTTGCGACGGTTCCAGAGATCGAACAGCGCCGCGACGACGACGATGCCGCCGAGGGTGAAGACGCTGCCTTTGGTCGCCATCGCCAGTCCAACCGCCAGGCCGGATGCCAGAAACCATCTGAAGCGACCGGTATCGGATGCTTCGATAGTCCAGAGCAAGGTGAGTGCGACGAAAAAGGTGAGCCAGGAATCGGTCGTGAAGAAGTGGGCGAGCTGGATTGCCATCGGCGTGAATGCGGCCACGATTGCAGCCAGCAATCCGACAGACTTCGAGGCGACCCGCCGCCCGATCAGGTAGACGAGCAACACTGTCAGCGTATCGAAAAGCGCCGAGAGCACACGTCCGACTTCATAGACTTTGCCGTAATACGCCGACCAATCATTGCCGGTAATCTTGAAGAGCAGCGATCCGGTGAGATCGGTGACAAATAGCGGCAACGACCCATATGCGAAATCGCGAGGCCGCTCAGTATTCGGATCGTTGGACCGGGGGTTGAGGAGCGAATGCTCCGGATCGAGCAAGTTGTCGATATTGGGCGGCCATTCGAAGACAATGCGCGAGGTGATCACATCCGAGATATAGCGCTCATCCGGGTGGAGATACTGCCCTTGATCCCAATTGAGGTCATATACACGTAGCACAAAAGCGGCGATCAAAATGACGCCGAGCGCAAGGGACATCGGGTTCCGGAAGAATGCGCTCAGGCGAGCGCGCATCTCGCTCACTCCGGCATTGTACGAAGCTGGATGATGATCGGTCGAGGAGAAACGCTCTGAATCGCAAGGAAAACCCTGATATGACGTATCGAATTGTCTACTTTGGAACACCCGACTACGCCGTTCCGGCGCTTGAACAACTTGCGAGCGACGAGCGATTCGACATCGTGCTGGTGGTGACGCAACCTGACCGGCCGGCGGGACGAGGGCACAAACTCACTCCTCCTCCGGTGAAAAAGGCGGCGGAGCAACTGGGCATTCCGGTCTATCAGCCAGAGTCGTTGCGAACTTCTGACATGAGAATTCCGCTGGTGGATGCCAAGGCGGATCTCTTTGTGGTCGCAGCGTACGGTTTAATTTTCGGTGATAAAACGCTGGCAATTCCGAACATTGCTTGCGTGAATCTGCATGCGTCTATTCTGCCCGACTTCCGGGGCGCCAGTCCTATTTCGGCTGCAATCCTTGAAGGGCGGGCATCGACCGGCGTGTCGTTGATGGTGATGGAGCGAGGACTTGATTCAGGCCCAGTTATTGCGACTGAGTCGATACCGATAAAGCCAGCGGCAACCACGGGTGCACTGACGGCCGAGCTTGCCGCCGTCGGAGCGCGTCTCACGAGAGATTACCTTGCCGATTTCGCGGCTGGCAGGATCATACCGATATCTCAGTTGACGGAAGCTGCGTCGTTTGTCCGGCCATTGACGAAGGCGGATGGTTGGGTTGACTGGTCGATGCCAGCGAACGAAATCGAACGGCACGTGCGTGCAATGTGGCCCTGGCCGCGAGCATGGACGGAAATCGACGGATCGATCGTCCAGATTCACCAGAGCGACGTTGCGAACGGTGACCAGAATCTAAATGGGCCGGTTGGCAGTATTGGCGAGCACCAGAGGTATCCAGTGGTGAAATGCGGAGAAGGGTACCTGCGTCTCCTACGCGTACAGTTTCCCGGTAAGCAATCCGTAGACGCCAGCGACGCGCTCGGAAACGGACAGCTCAGAACGGGTCTGGTGCTGAATGGGGCCATGCCTGAACGCTCACCGATGGTGGCTCGGCCTAATGGCGAGAATGCCACCATCGTTTGATGGTGACGATCGGTGATTCAAATTCCTGATCCTCGTTGATTTCTTTGCCGCGCCAGGTCTTTACTCCCGCCGGAGACTTTGGCCGGCGCATAACCATCAGAAACGGAACAATCAGGCACACCAGCGCCAGTATCGCCATGGTGCGCGCAACAGTCGGCGAGCCATGTCTGACGACGATGGCGATCACTGTAAGCGCGAGTCCAATGATGAACACGATGCCAGGCGTCAATCGCTCTTTGGCATGTTGCAATCCGGTGGCTAGCTGTTGCTTGCGTTGCCGCCGTTGGCTTTGCGCTTTCCAGCGCATCATGTCAGTCACAGGTGGTTTTTCTTGATCCGATTTTTCGAGGATCTCAAGCACCTCGCGCTCGATGCGACTGAGTGGCTCCTTTGGTTTGGGTTCTTGGGGTCCGCTGGCAACCACGCGGTCCTCCTTTCCGAGTCGACTAGGCAAGCGGTGAAGCGGCGATTTCCTTGACTGCCACGAGCGCCTGATCGATTTCGTCTTCCGTCGTAAACGGACCTGGACTGAACCGTATCGTACCGCGAGGCATTGCGCCGATGGTTCGTATCGCCATCGGCGCACAATGAAGCCCAACGCGGCAGGCGATATCGAACGACTCATCCAACACGGCTCCGGCGTCGGCCGGGGTCCATCCGTCGATGACGAACGAAACGACGGCAGCCCGCCCTGTTTGTTCAGGAGCCGGAAATATGTGAACGCCGTCGATTGCAGTTAGATTATCAAGAAGTTGCCCCATTAGTCGATGTTCGTGAACAGCAATGTCCGCAACCGTGCGCTCCGTGACGTATTCGACACCCTTTGAGAGGGCGGCGATTCCGGCGGTATTGACTGTGCCCGCCTCGAATCGGAAAGGGAGGAGAAGCGGTTGTTCGTCGTCCTCCGATTGAACTCCGGTGCCACCGGATCGTAAGGGAGTGAAAGCCTCCAAATCGACACTCGGGCCGATGTAAAGTCCGCCGGTCCCCGTTGGACCAAGCAGCCCTTTGTGCCCCGGAAACGCGTAGAGATCGACGCCGAGCGCCTGCACATCGACCGGAATGGCGCCGAGTGTTTGAGCGCCGTCGACGAGAAGAAGCACGTTGTGCTTTCTCGCGATCTCGGCGAATTCGGCAATCGGCATGATCGCCCCGGTGGAATTTGTGGCATGGGTTGCAACGATCAACTTCGTATTGGACCGGAGCGCCTCCTCGATCTCGTTTTGGATCGACCCATCCGTCAGGTGCGGCTTCGACGATTGTGAGCTCAACGCCATTGTGCTCAAGCAATCGCAGTGGGCGAGTAACCGAGTTGTGTTCCATGGATGTCGTAATCGCATGATCTCCCGATCTGAGCAAACCGAGAATCGCCAGGTTGAGTGAGTCAGTGGTGTTGGCAGTGAATATGACGCGTTCTGGTGATTCTGCGTTGATCAGGTTCGCAATTCCTGTCCGACATTCCGCGATTGCAGCTGCGGCGGCGACGGCCATCTTGTGGCCAGCCCGACCGGGATTCGCCCCGGCGTCGCGCAGGAACTGGCCGAGCGATTCATATACTGCCTCTGGTTTCGGCCAACTTGTCGCGGCGTTGTCGAGATAGATCATCGTTTCGGTCCCACGCTAGACGCCTATATAAGTTGCATAGAGGCGGCGCGCTTCATCGCCGTCGGATGTGCCACTGATAATGGCGCGCCCGTCCGGGAATACGGTCAGCTGGCGGCTCGTCGCATCGTCAGTGAATCTGAGCAAAAAGCGATTCAATTGCACGTCGCCCGCTCCACGCAACCGGCGCGCCAATGCATCGAGATCGATGCGGACCGGCGGGTTCACGCGGACTTGCACCGAATCCTGCCCGCACAGCACGGTTTCTCGCGCTGACGCCGGTTGGTTGAGATAGGCGAAGTTCTTCTTTCCGCAGGCAGGGCACTCAGGACGAGGTTCACCAAGCGGCACCCGCTCAAAAGTAAGATTCCAGAGATCGATCGCCAGCAAACCGTCGTTGAGTTTGTCCGTCGCGCCGACGAGAAGTTTCAGCGCCTCGGCGACTTCAACGGAAGCAATTGCGTGCACTGCCGGAGCGATAACCCCTGCCGTATCACACGTCGGCGCGCTGCCTGCGGGAGGTGGCTCGGGAAAGGCGCATTGCAGGCAGGGCGAGTCGCCCGGACGAATGGTCATCGTCATACCGTAGCTGCCGATCACACCGCCATAAATCCAGGGAATGCCAAGCGAGATCGCGACATCATTGAGCAAATAGCGGGTTTCAAAATTGTCTGTGCCATCGACGATCAGATCGACACCGGACAGCAATCGCTCGGCATTCGAGCTATCGAGATCATCGACGATCGGTTCGATGACGATCTCGCTGTTCACCTGGGCAAGCCGACGACCAGCAGCGATCGCCTTGGGCGTGCGATCCCGCACGTCGTCTTCGGTGAAAAGTGATTGGCGCTGGAGGTTGTGAATCTCAACGAAATCGCGATCGATCACGATCATCCGGCCCACACCGGCGCGCGCAAGCTGGTCGGAAATGGCGCTGCCGAGCGCTCCGCATCCAACGATGGCGACCGTGGCGCTGCTGATCTTTTCCTGACCGGACTTGCCGATCGGCGCGAAGATTGTCTGGCGGATATAGCGTTGGAGATTGGTTGGCGATGTTACGGTCATTGGCATCTTTTTCGTGGTGGCCGGAGATGAGTCAGGCGCGTGGGCATCATTTTCACCCTATCCCTATGGTACATTCCGACCTGTTGGGCGGCTATTGCGAGCGCCACCACGTCCTCCGATCCCCAGATTGGAACACGATCTTTACCCAGGACCATAGCACTCAATGATGCGTTTCACCATCGTCGACGATCGCAGCACTACCAGTTTTCTCGCGCCGCCGCATGTCCTGAAAGCCATCACCGCGTGTTGCGCTCGCGGCGCGGCGAGCACGCGTGATGTCTTGACGATGCTAGCTGAATATGACGCCTGTTTGGCGATCGAGATCAGGGATCAACTTTCCGTCTTTCGAGAGCACAATACGAACAGCGATACTGGCTGGATACGCGCGAGATTTGATGAGAAGCTCGAGGGAGCGGGGCCGTTCGACGTGCTGGATGAACGAACGAGACGAGCGAGCCTGGAGCCCACTCGCCTCGGATTGGTCGTCTTCAATCTCCCGGCACGCCGGATCGTTCAGGTGCAAAACACCTATGCGAATCTGCAGCGGTCGGATCGCGGCCGCGTACGTCGTGACGGGAAAGCCACCCAGACGTTCTACAGCTACACGCTTCCGTCAGACTGGAGCATCGTTCCTTAGGCTATTGCCGTCCGTTCGTCGGCTTGTCCTGACTCGTCGTTGGCTTGCCGCTGGTGGCGATCGCCTTGCGCTTGCGCCCGAAACCGCCGAGCAACATCCGGCCCATCTGATCGCCGAAACCCTCTTTGACGAGATCCATTTCCGTGTTTTGCAACAGTTCGCCTTCGCGTCCCGTTTGCGTCGACCAGACGGCGCGAGCGTCGCGGGCAGTATTGAAGAAGGTCAACAACTCTTCCTCAGCGGTCCCTTCGTCTGTATCGTCGAGCTTCGCGATTGCCGACTGGACGCTTTCAAGCTGCTTGATGGCCTCGTCGATCCAACGATTGACCGCAACCTTGTTGGATACAACGATGTCGCGATGCATGGTCGCGCTGCCGGACGCAAGTCGACTCGCGTCTCGAAAACCAGACGAAGTCAGCGTTTTCATATCCCGCCAGGACGGATCAGTGCTGACCGCATTCACGAGCGCGGCTGAAAGCACGAATGGAAGATGACTCACGCCGGCGACATGTCCGTCATGCTCATTCGCATCGACGAAGTAGGGCTCGGCGTCTAGCGCGGCGACCATCCCGAGCACGTTTCGAATTGCTTCTTCCCGTGCGGTCGGAAGCGGGCAGATGCACCAGGTCGCGCCCTTGAAGAGCGTCGCTTCGGCCCCTTCAATACTTTGTGATTTGCCGGCCATCGGATGTCCGCCGACAAAGCTGACCGTCCGCGGCAACTCGGTTCGAGCCCATTCAAGGACGTCACCTTTGGTGCTGCCCACATCGGTGACCACCGCTCCGGCCTTGAGGTTCGGGGCAATGTTGATGAAGGTGTCCTTCATCGCCAGCACCGGAGTGCAGACGATGATGATGTCGGCGTCTTTGACGGCCTTGGTGAGATCCCACTCGGCGCGGTCAACCGCGTTGAGCTTTTTGGCCATCTGCTGTTGATCGATGTCAGCGTCGAAACCGATGATCTCAAGCGCCTCGTCAGTGCCTTTGGCATTCGCAGCCGACCATTGCTTAAGGCCGAGGCCGATGGATCCACCAATCAAACCGAGCCCGATGATTGCCACACGTTGCATGGCGTTAAGTCCTTTCCTGGCCGCGTCATCGCGCGGTTATCCTTCTGTTATAGCGTCAATTTCACGAATCCAGCCGGTCGTGTTGTCCTGGAGCTTGAACTCCATCCAGACAGTGCCGCCATCGTCCGTCTGCTTATTTCCGGTCGATTGCATTGGCGTGCCAGCATCGAGCACCAGCAGCACTTCTGAATCAGTTGTTGGTTGCGATCTAAAATTCACCGCCGTTTCATCATTCGAGTGATAGTCGGCTTTGAAGCCGTTGGGTGTCGATGTAGGCGCTGCCTCAGTCGTCGCCGTTGGTTCTGGCGCATTGCCGCTCGACTGAGTGGCGTTTGAATTGCCAGTATTTCCAGCTGCCGCTTCGCCGCTCGATTTGTCATCGTTTTTTGTGGATGTTGGTTTCGGCGCGGGCGTTGAGGTCGCGGGAGCTGCAACGAAATCACGCGTGAAGGGATCAACCTGAGCGTAAATGATGACGAAGCTGCCGACGCACACGGCAATCGTCAAAGCCATTGCCAGGCCGACCGCCAGTCCGGTTCGCCGGGATTGATGGCGCAGGCGGCTTGTAAGTCCGGAATCTGTCATGCAGTGATTGGGGTTTCCGAAGGCGTTCGGGCGCGAGTCCCGGGCGGTGACGACATTTCCGCGAGTATAGCATGCAGGCCAATATGCCCGGTGAATTGAGCGCAGATTCGCGATCGAGCCGATAATCTCCGCATTCGCGCTATCTCACAGTTCAGGAGGAACTATGCTCATTTTGAATCGCTCGGAACTCAAATCGGTTGCATCGATGACCGATGCGATCGGGCTGATGAAACAGGCATTTCAAGAACTCTCCGCGGGAAAAGCAGTTTCACCACTTCGCACGCCGATTGACGTTGGCGAGGACCTCGGCGTTTCACTTTTCATGCCGGCGTTCGTTCCGGGCAGCGCCGCCCTGGGGATGAAGCTCGTTTCCGTGTTTCCGCAAAATCCTTCGATGGGTTTGCCGACGATTCATGCGGTTGTCTGCCTGGTTTCCGCTGATACCGGCCAACCACTGGCTTTGATCGAGGGAGGCTATCTCACGGCATTGCGCACGGGAGCAGTTTCCGGCGCGGCGACTGACTTGCTGGCGCGACCGGAGAGCTCGACGCTCGTCGTCATTGGCTCGGGAGCACAGGGGATGACCCAGGCGGCAGCCGTTTGCGCGGTTCGGCCGATCGATCGGCTCATCGTCGTCGGGCGAGACCAGGAGCGGCTCAATCGATTCAAGGCAGTCGCTGGGTGAGGAACATCACCTTCTCGAGGGAACGATTGAAACATCGACGAACGCTGGCGAAGCCGTGCCGCTCGCCGACATTATCTGCACCGCGACGACGTCGAAAACGCCCGTCTTTGACGATCGCGACCTCAAGCCGGGCGTACACATCAACGCGGTCGGCTCGTTCACCCCAGCCATGCAGGAAATTCCATCAGCAACGATCGCAAGATCGCGCGTTATCGTCGATCTCTTCAGTCATGCCTACGCCGAAGCGGGCGATCTCATCAATCCAGTAGTTGAAGGATTGGTCACACCCGATCACTACCATGATGAGCTTGGCATGTTGGTCTCCGGAACCGTCGAAGGGCGAACTGATCCGGATCAAATCACCTTCTTCAAATCAGTCGGCAACGCGGTGCAGGATGTCGTCGTCGCCAAACTCGCCTTTGAACGGGCTAAGGCGCTCGGCATCGGCCAGGACGTGGATCTCTACGCCTGAAAGGGATCATCAAGAAAACGGACCGGCGTGTGTTTCGCCGGTCCGTCTCGCTTTTATATCAATGCATTCTTAATCGGCAGCTGCGGCGGAAAGCCGAACCCCCGGCTCGATCGGGCACTCGCCGGCGATACAGATGCCGTCTTTGATGTGCTGTTCGAACTCTGGCCGATACATCTGCAAAAGGCCTATCAGCGGCATCGGAGCCACCTGACCAAGTCCGCAGAGCGACAGATCGACGATGTGCTTGGATGTTCGCTCAATCAACGCCAGATCGCTCATAGAGCCGCGTCCGAGGCGAATGCGATCGATGATCTCCACCAGAGCAGGATTGCCACGGTGGCACGGAACGCATTTCGCGCAGGATTCCACCCGATTGAACGCCGTCATGTACCGGGCGAAGTCCACCGCACAGACGCTATCGTCGAAGACGACGAATCCGCCGGAGCCGAGCATGCCGCCGACCGGCGTCAGACTGTCGAAATCGACCGGGAGATCGAGTTCGGCCTCTGTCAATGGCCCCGCCGATACGCCGCCGGTTTGCACGCCTTTGAAGGTGTAGCCATCCCGCATGCCGCCCCAGATTTCTTCGATCAGGGTACGCATGGTGAGTCCCATAGGCACTTCAACCAGACCCATCGTCTTGAGCGGTCCCTGGACCGTCATCAACTTGGTGCCCTTGCTCTTTTCCGTGCCGAACTGGGCGTACCACTCGCCGCCTTTCAGAACGATGTCTCGAATGTTGGCAAGCGTTTCAGTGTTATTCGCGACTGTCGGCCGCTTCCAGATGCCTTCTTCAACCGAGCGCGGCGGCTTGGTGCGCGGTTGACCGCGCAGCCCCATAACGGAATACATCATCGCGGAACCTTCGCCGCAGACATACGCGCCGCCGCCGGTGCGAAGCCGAAAGGCGACACTCTTGCCGGAGCCGAGAATGTCCTTGCCAATCAGTCCCAAGGCGACGGCATCTTCGAGCGCGCCGCGGAATCGCTTGATTGCCAGCGGGTATTCGCCGCCGATGTAGTTGTAGCCGCGCTGCGCGCCGACGGCGATGCAAGCAATGAGGATGCCCTCAAGAATGCGATGGGGATCGCCTTCATGGATCCGGCGGTCCTTGTAGACGTTCGGCTCACCCTCGTGACTGTTGCAAACTACGAACTTTGGCTGGTTGCGGGCTTTGCGGCCGCTTTCCCATTTGATTCCGGCGGGGAATCCAGCGCCGCCGCGTCCGCGGACATTTGCCGCGGTGACCTCGGCGATCACTTCTTCATCGGTGAGATCGAAAATGGCTTTTGCATAGCCTTGATAGGCGTCGTTCGCCAGCGCATCTTCAAGCGAGTCAGGATCGATGACGCCAACATCCGCGAGCACGATCCGCACCTGGTACTTGAAGAACGGGAGGGAGTTCAGCGAAGGGATTGATCCGTACGCTTCTTCCGCGCGGACGCCGACGGCGCGATCTTCAAGTTTGCCGTCGAGAAGCGACGCAACCTCGCTTGGTTGAATTTGCTGATAAATGACTGGCGGCGCGCCGGGTCGTTTGATTTCAACCCAGGGCTCCATCCAGCAAGCGCCGTTGCAGCTCGTTTTGCGAACGATGCTCTTGTCGTCAGTGATGAGCTGCTGAAGTTCGGCGAGCACCTCGGGCGCTCCTTTACCGATCGAGCAGCTGCCAATGCTGACGGTGTAAACCGTTTTGTCACCGGACCACATATCGGCCCAGCGCCGCTTCGCCTTGTCGACGAGCGCGTCAAATTCAGCGCGTGATGATAGCCGGGTTAATTCAGTTGCAGACGCCATAGTTCACCTCATGAGGCTGGCGCGGCAACGCGCGCGGCGATCACGTTCTGAATAAGTTCGTTCAGCTTCTCGACCGTGAGATCTCCGTAAAATCCTTCATCAAGCTTGACAACGGGCGCGCGATCGCACATGCCGAGGCAGCCATTGACGACCTGGACGGTCAATTCACCATCAGCAGTAGTGTCCCCGTCACCGATCTCAAGATTGGTTTGGAGATCCTGGATCAGCGATTGCGATCCCATCACGTAGCAAGACATGCCGTGACAGAGCAGCATGAAATGCTTGCCACGCGGCCGTGTCCGAAAGTCAGCGTAAAAGGTGAGCAATCCGTAGACCCGGGTGGCAGTCGTGCCGAGATGGTCGGCGACCAGTTCGGCGGCCTCGAGCGACACCCAGCCGAAATGCTCGTTGATCTCTTGAAGCGCGCTGAGAATCAACTCCTGCGCTTCTTGATGATCTTGATAGGTGATGTGGGAAAGCATCTCGCGGACGACCTCGAGATCGATCTCACTGTTGATATGGGAATGAGTTTCCGCATCAGGCACGTTGCGTCTCTCCCGGAATACGGAGCACAGGGCACACCGAAATAGGCGACAAATCCGTCATTTCAGGAAGGAGTGTATCCGAAATGACCGGGATAGGGGCAACAGTTTCCGTACGGAATACGCGACGAGTGCACGAAGCCGCGCGGTTTATTCGGTCCCCGATCGCTCTCGAAACAATCTTTTGAAGTTGCCATCGAACTGCTCGAGGTACTCATGCATGTCGATGACATCGCTCGCGCTTACCAAAGGACCGGGCGTTGGCGCGTCCTCGCGGTAGATCACATCTTCAGCGTCCTGCGTGAACGAGATTTCAAACCCGGCGGTGTGGCTCATTTCTTTGAGCACGTTTCGCGCTTCGGTCGTATCTCCATCATCGAGCACCGCGGCGACCAGATTGCGGTTGTTGCAATCGCCGCAGGTGACGGCGACGACCCAATACCCCCGCTCCCTGCGGATCACCTTGAGGTCATCGGAGCCAAAGTCGCGATGACAGACGGCGCAGCGATCCATCCGATCGAGAATGTTTCGTTTGATTTGTTGTTCAGATGAGTCCATGTGCATTTCAGCGTTTACCTGCTCGCTTGATCAATAGGTCACTTGGGACGGCCGAAATCATCGAGATCGAGCGTGTCGATGAAATCGCGAAAGACCGAAAGGCGATCGTCCCCAAGCGCCAGGGCTTCAGCCGATGCGGTGACACTGTCCGGATCGGAGATATCATCTGCGTCTTCATCGTCGTCGAGACTGACGCCGGCTTTTTCCATCACACTGTCATCCACGAAAATCGGGCAACTGCATCGGAGCGAGAGGGCAATGGCGTCGCTGGGACGTGCATCGAGCTCAATCGTCTGTCCTTGCTGATTGACGATGACCCGTGCAAAAAAGACATCCTGAGTCAAATCGGAGACGATGATGCGTTCCACTGATCCGCCAAGGGCGTCGATCAGCGACCGCATGAGGTCGTAGGCCAGTGGCCGGGGCGATTCCTGATGCCGGAGCTCTATCACGATCGCGTTCGCCTCGAACTCACCGATCCAGATGGGAAGGTGTCGATCGCCGTCAACTTCTTTAAGAATCACGACACGGTTATTGGAGACAAGGTTGACGCGAATGCTTTCAACGACCGTCTCAATCATGGGATAGACCCTTTCGATGAGGATGGATTTCCGGCATCTCCGATGACCGCGATGGTGGCGCCGCCTCTCGGAATCCATCTCATGGGCATTCTACTACCGGGCAATGGGTCGCTCAATTGCCGCTTGACGCATTGGCCTCCGGAATGTCCGGATAATCGTAGTGTGGGACGCTTCCAAGGTCGCTGAGCGGCCAATAGGTGATCCAGGCCTTGCCGATGATCGAATCAATATCAAACGGTCCAAAGTAGCGAGAGTCTTCGCTGTTTCCCCGGTTATCGCCAAGGACATAGACCTGATTAGGGCCGATGGTCACGGGCACCCGGCAGCTCGCGGTTGGGCAGTTGGTAATGCCGGCCTCGATATAGGGTTCTGCGAGTTGGACGCCGTTCACGTAGACACTGCCACCCTGGAAGCTGATGACATCCCCCGGCAATCCGATGATCCGTTTGATATACGGTTTATCGCCGTTGGGCGGATTGAACACAATGATGTCGCCACGGCTGACGCCGCCGAACGGCTCGTACTCGTGACCTGAAACGTCAACGCCAGGAATCCAATTGATCAGTGATGCAGGATTGACTTCTGAATAGGACCGGCGATTGACGAGCAGCATCTCGCCGTTATGGAGATTCGGGTCCATGCTGTGGCCATCAACCCGGAAGTTGAGCACGACCTGACGGACCGCGACGAAAATGAACAGCGCCAGCAGCAGCGTTTCGATCGTCTCGCGGACGGCTCCGGTCTTTTTTGGCACCGGTTTGGACGTTGCGGCATCGGGAGGCAACTGTTCGGCATTGGGATCGCCAAGCGTAGCGGGCGGATCGGCCAGGGGCAAAGAAGGATCTGGAGCCGTCGTTTGATCAGTCATTACCGCTCCGAATTGCAAGGCGAAAAGATTCGCCGGCCGGCCCAATGATGGGACGAGGGCGTCTTCAACATAAAAAGGCGTCGGAAGCGCACTGCTTCCGACGCCGAGATTACCCGAGCATCACCGGCGAGGCCACTGGGCGCCAGCACGTGCGTCGGCTGACTAAATTTCGTCAGCTCGCATCTGCTTTGACTCAACCGGCTTCACCGGTTCGGCAACGGTCGCCTGCGAGGCGGTTGCCTGCTGCGTCTTGGATTTGCCATCGGGAAGTTCATCTTCCACTGTGGCATCCTTGAACTGCTTGATGCTTTTGCCCATCGCGCCGCCGATTTCAGGCAGTTTACCCGCTCCGAAAATGATGACGACGATGACCAGGACGATGACGAGTTCCTGCCATCCAAGGCCAGCCATGTTTCGATCCTCCTATTGCGGCCTCGTCCGTACAAAATTCCTGTGCGGACTGCGTCGCGGAGTATGCCACCGTGCGCACACCCTGACAACAGCGCAAAGAGTACCGCGAATCGTTTCTGTACGCAGTCGCGATGGTAGCGCTTCTGCTATCCGATCGTTCCAATTTGGCGATTCGCCGCCGACAACGTACACTTTGCCGGTTGGACGAGCATGGAGATGCTCTTTTTCCATTGGTAAGGATGACGGAGCGACATGAACGGTCCTATTCAGCTAACCGACGACGATGTGGCGTTTCTGCTCAATCTGCTCCGCACGTCAAATCTTCCCATTACGACCCAACAATTGATCGACGCTCTACGAGAGCGCGGCTCGCGCGGATAAACAGCGCTCGATTCCGAAGCGGAGCGCGGTGATCCAGATCTAAGGAGAGCCTAAAGGGATGGTTACATCCTTTCAGCAAGTGACTGTGAATTTTGCGGGCACCGCGAAACAGCAGAAAATTGCTTCTGATGTCTTTGGCGCGATGAGCGCGCATGGGCGATTCATGGCGCAATACGCGCCGATTCGTATCGAGATCGAATCACTGCTTGCATTTTTGTCCGAGCGTGAAATCGCCGAGCCGGCTGCGGCAAAAACCGCGATTTCCCAGAATCCGGCTGTTTTTTCGCTTGAAACGGATGACGAGGGCGTGACGTGGGTCGCGACGACGCGCATCGGCCGCGCGCCAATTGCGCAGACTGAACAGAAAGCTCACGCTCATGACTTCAAGACCCGGTTTCTGACGCCGCAGCCAAAACCGGAAATTCCGGCCGCGCCACCTGTAGAACGGCCGCGCGTCGATCCCGCCTGGTCAACTCCGATGGATGTGATCTTCGGCGAGTTCGACGAGACCGATCAAGCTGAAGACGCTGAGATCGAAACGGTGGACGCGCTCGAATCTGAAGCGATTGTGGACGAATTCGCCGAAGAGGAACTCGAGCTTTCACCGGTGGAAGCGCCTCGTACGATCACGGTCGCCGCGAGTCCTGCTACTGACGTGAGCGGCGTTGATGATCTTGAGCTGGCGGCAGCTATTGCCGAGCGATTGGGCGCTGACATTCGCGTCGCGAATTTCGGCGATCAGTGGATGCTCGAAGAGCGGGCGCCGCGCGTTTCACGCGGCGATCTGCGGCGCATGAAGGATTACATCCAGGAGCAGGAGCGTCCCCTGACGGACGACATGCTCGTGCAGGATGTGTTCGGCATCCGGCCCGGAAGCGCGGATTTCGATCTGATGCGCTTTGCGGTCAACTTCCGGCTTTCGAAAGAGCATCGTGATTTCGATTTCGTCGGCACGTCGGGCCAGCGATTCTGGAGCACCAGCAGCCTGCCGCAAATCGGCACCAAGCGCCGTAAGCCGAACGAAATCGGCACCGATCTGAAGTTCCTGCTCGAGGAAACGCCCGATCGGCCTGCCTATCGATCCGCGACATCGGTCGATCACGTGCTGACCTTCTATGAATATCACCTCGGCCTGCTGCCGTACGATCAGCAGCTCCACGAGCTCTTCGCCGAGCCCCTCGTTCCGGGTCAGCGTTCCGCAGTGCTCACATTTGAGTGCCCGCAGTCGTACACAACGTACCTCGTCGAGTTGCGGTATCCGACGCCGAACCGGGGTGGTTTCATTCTCGGTCTGGACGACTTCTTCACCGAGAATCTCGTTCCGGGCGCGCTGATCTCGATTCAACGGACCGACAACGACGGTCATTACAAGGTCGAGTATCTCCCGGCCAGCAGCCAGAGCGGCCGCTTGCTTGAGCTGGAAGATCGCCGGCAGCGCTATGTTTTCCGCCCAACGACGTTTGCGTGCGAGGTCGATGACCGCTACCTGATCAGCGAAGAGCGTTACCCGCGTCTCGGCTCTGAGAAGCCGCTTGATGAGAAGGGACGCCGTCGCGCCGAATCGGTCATTGCGGCGACGTTCGAGCGTGTTGGCGAGCTCCACGAGGGCCACGGCTACGCGGCCAGCTTTGACGATCTCCTTGCCGTGTCGAACGTCGAGCGGCCATTCTCTGCACACTACCTGCGCCAGGTGCTGGAGCAGGACGAGACGGGCGCGTTCGCCCGCGATCCAGACGGCGATGATGTCTACACCTATGTCCCAGGAAACCCCATCTAAACAACCAACCTCGCTTCCCCTGGCCGATGCGATTCTCGCCATCGGCCAGGGTGACTTTTCGCATCGGGTGCTCATCTCTTTTTCCGATCTCAACCGGGAAAAGATCGAGCAGGTCCGACGTGTCTGGGCGCTCATCGAACCCGGATACCGCGTCCGGTTTCTGCGCGGCCTGTCCGACCTGTCAGAAGAGAGCGTTCTCTACGATTTCAACCGCATCTTTCGACTTGGGCTCGACGACCCAGATTTCGTCGTTCGCCAGGGAGCGGTCGCCGGTCTGTGGGAAGATGAGTCGAGCGACCTGATCGGGAAATACACAAGCCTCCTGGATGACGAGTCGCAGGACGTTCAGGCCGAAGCCGCCAAGGCGCTTGGTCGATTCGCCGTACTGGCGGCCGCTGGAGAGCTTGACGACGACCTCGCCGACCAGTTGTTCGATACGCTCCTGGGCGTCGCCACGGACGAATCGCAGCCTTATTTGGTGCGGCGGCGAGCTCTCGAAGCCGTCGCTGGATTCGGGAATCGTGGAAATGTCTACACGCTGATTCGCGAAGCAATCGATGATGACGACCACGGAATGCGGGCGGGAGCGCTGTTCGCCATGGGGCGAACGCTGGATGCGCGCTGGCTCGATATCATCACGTCTGAATTTGAAAGCGACGATCCCGAAATGCGGTACGAAGCAGCCCGAGCTGCCGGCGAGATCGGTGATGCCAACGCGGTTGGCGGGCTGGCGGCGCTGAGCGCAGATCCAGATGCCGAGGTTCGATTCGGCGCGGTCTCCGCCCTTGGCAAGATCGGCAGTCCTGCTTCGCTTCGTGTGCTGCGGCGACTTGCCGAACGAGCCTCGGGCGAGGAGCGGGACGCAATCGAAGAGGCCATGCGAATCACCGAAGCTGAGACCTCAGATGAGTTCCCGATGGAATAGCGCCACGGGGCGGTACACAAAGGAGCCAAAACCCACGTGAGCGAGCCCGAAACCAACACGCTGGACTCCGCAAACGTGGCCCAGGAGTGGGATCGACAGATTCTTCGGCTCCAAGGCCATCTTCTCCAATCATCGCGATGGGGCGAATTCAAGACCAGGCATGGCTGGGAGGTCGAGCGGATTGCCTATCCGAGTCTTGAGCAGCCACGCGCCATGGCTCAGGTTCTTTTCAAGACGCGCGGACCGGTCTCGTTGGGGTATATCCCAAGAGGACCGGCGTTTCAGGAAGGCGATAGCGACGCCGTCACTGAATTGTTCAAAATGATCGACCGGGTGGCGAAGCGTCGCCGGGCGATTAACCTCATCGTCGAACCGAACGCTCCCCTGCCGCTGGCCGGCACATTCAAGGATCATGGTTTCGTGCGCGGTCCGCACGCGTTTCAACCGAGCCGATCAGTGCTGGTTCCGCTCCTGGAAGACGACGCGCTGCTGGCGCAGATGCACCAGAAGACGCGATACAGCGTCAGGCTGGCGACGCGTCGCGGGGTCAACGTCGAGCAATGTTCGGATCGAGCGCATGTTGAAGAGTTCTACCGGCTGTTGGAAGACACCTCAAACCGAAATGAGTTCGGCATCCATTCGCTCGAGTATTATCTTGATTTCGTTGAGGTATTTGGGGAACATGCGCATCTTTCGATTGCCCATTACGATGGGCATGTCGCTGCGGGACTGATTGCCGCTCGCTTCGGTGACGAGGCGATCTACATGTACGGCGGCTCCTCCACCGAGCACCGGGCGCACGGAGCCGCGTTTCTCCTCCAATTCACCGCGATGCAGTGGGCCCGCGCACAAGGCTCAAAGATCTACGACCTCTGGGGCATACCCGATGAAGATCCAGTGGCGACAGGAATCGAAGGGGGACTCGTCGCCGGCACGAAAGGCGACGACTGGCGCGGGCTCTACAAGTTCAAAGTTGGCTTCGGCGGTCAGATCATCCGATTCCCGGTAACGATGGAGCGGCGGTACAGCCGATTTCTCTCGATGGTTGCTCGTAAGAAGATGGCACACCGTGACTGACGCACGCCGATCGAAGCCATTCTCCGCGTTGATCGAGGCGACAAACGCGATTCGCGTTTCGGGTGATGCAAACATAGCGATCAGCGGGATCGCCTACAACTCGAACGATGTGCAGCCGGGTGATCTCTTTGTTGCGCTTCGTGGCGGATACACCGACGGTCACTTTTACGTTGAAAGAGCCATCGCGAATGGCGCAGCCGCGCTGATGGTCGAAGAAGTTGTCGCTTCGAACATTCCATTCGTGGTCGTTCGCGACAGCCGGGCGTCGCTCGCGGACATCTCCGCCAGATTCTTTGATGATCCGTCGCGGGAGCTGAAGATTGTTGGCATTACCGGCACCGATGGCAAGACGTCGACCAGTCTTCTTGTCGAGGCCATGCTCGCCCGGAGCGGCAAGCGGACCGGGCTCATCGGCACGGTGTCAATCAAGATCGGCGACGAAACAGTCGACCACGAGACGCGCCAGACGACGCCGGAGTCGCTCGAAATTCAGCGGATGCTTCGGCGAATGGTCGAGGCTGGAGTGGAATGGGTCGTGCTCGAAGCAACTTCGCATGGGCTTGATCTGCACCGGCTGGACCACGTCGACTTCGATATCGGCGCGGTCACCAATATCACGCATGAACATCTGGAACACCACGGAACGATTGCCGCTTATTGGCGCGCGAAAGCTCAGTTGTTTGAGCGGATCGATCGGAACGGTGGCCGTGCCGTCGTGAATGCGGACGACGAAGGCGCGATGAGCGTGCTGCCGTATTGTGAAAATCTTGCGATTACTCGCTTCGGCATTGAACAAGTCAGATGTCGATCTCGCCGCATACGACATATCCCTTGATATTCATGGATCACGGTTTCGTCTCACCGCACCGTCATGCTCGAAAATGGTGGAGAGTCCGCTTCTCGGGCAGTTCAACGTTTCCAATGCGCTCTGCGCTGCCGGAATTGCGATAGCGGCGGGGTTGGACATCGATTCCATCATCGAAACGCTTGAACACCCGCCGGTCATTGCCGGACGCATGGCATCGATTGATGAAGGGCAGCCGTTCAAGGTGATCGTCGACTATGCCCACACGCCGGCATCGCTTGAAAAAGTGCTGACGCTGCTTCGATCGCTGGACAATCAGGGGCGCTTGATCGTTGTGAGCGGCAGCGCCGGAGAGCGAGATGTCGCCAAGCGCGCGATCCAGGGTGGCGTTTGCGCGCAGTACGCCGACATTTCAGTGTTCTCGAACGAGGATCCTCGCAACGAACCCGCTGAAGAGATCATCGCGCAGATAGCAACTGGTGCCAGATCGAAAGGCGCCGTTGAAGGGGAGAACCTCTTCCAGATCGTCGATCGCAAGGAAGCCGTTTTTCACGCGATATCGCTCGCGCGCCCTGGTGACACGGTTCTGCTGGCTGGCAAAGGGCATGAGCGCAGCATTATCTGGAACGGCGTCAAGCATCCCTGGGACGAATCGGCCGTCGCACGCGAAGCGCTGGCGGCGCTTGGTTTCGGAAAGGGCTGGCAACCATGATTACCCGCCGTGCGGTTTTGACCGGACTGACCGGCGTCGCCGGATCGTTGCTCATCGCAAAAACGGCCCGGGCGCAAAGCGCGAGTGCGCCGGGTAAGATTCTCTACTCCCGATCCGGCGATATCTGGCAATGGTCCAATGGCAACGAGGAAAAGCTGATTGCCGATGGCGCAGCGACGTCGCCACGATGGTCTCCCGATGGAACGCAGGTTCTTTTTGTTCGATCGGGCAATAGCTATTCGGACCTCTATATTCGCTCACTCTCAGGTGGGTCTGATTTTCAGCTGACATTCAATCAACCCAGCACCTACGATCCGGGCAGCAAAGATTACGCAGATAACAGCATATGGGCAGTTGATCCATCCTGGGCGGCGACCGGGCTGATCGGATATGCCTCCGACTATTACACGCCCTATGGCTTGCTCTCGCTCTGGCTGATCGATGGTCCAGGTAACGCGCCGGTGCTTGCTTCTGCCTACAATGTCGATCAGGGCGTGGAGAATATCTGTCTCTCGTCCGATGGATCCGTCGCCGCGTTTACCTCGCGATACGCTGACGAGGACACCGCGGAATATGTGAGCTATGTGGGCATTCAGGATCTCGCCAGCGGCGAGGCGTTTCCGCTTGTCGATGATCCAGGCGGTTCATTCTTTCCCTCGATCGATCCAGGCGGGACCCAGGTCGCGGTGACGATTCGAGCGGCGGATCAGAGCGACATCTGGGTCGTTGCCCGTGACGGCGGCAATCGCACGCGCATCACCGACGGCGCGCAGGCCATCAACCCGACCTATTCCTCTGATGGAAACTGGATCGGTTACTTTCGGATGATCGATTACCGGTTTGAACTCTGGGCGACACCCGTGCAAGGTGGTCAGGTTGGAACAGCCGTCAAGATTGTCGGTGCCGACGATCTTGACCCGTCAAGCGGCATCAGCTGGCAAATTTAAGGCTTTGTCGAAGGCAACTGAATCCTGGACCAGGGCGCATCAGCTTGCGCCCTGGTCCGGCTCGTTAAGCGGGAGCCGGTACGACGACGGGCTTGAGTGTCAGCCCAACATCATCGAGCTGTGCCTGGTCAACAGGTGAGGGCGCCTGCAGCATCAGATCGCTGCCGCGCTGATTCTTCGGAAACGCCATGACCTCGCGGATGTTGTGCTCGTCGCAGAGAAGCATCATCAGCCGGTCGAGACCAAGCGCAATGCCGCCGTGGGGTGGCGCGCCGTATTCCAGCGCATCGAGCAACGCCCCAAAACGTTCGGTCAGTTGATCGCCGCTATACCCCATCAGCCCGAATATTTCTTCCTGATCGGCGCGCTTGTGCAAGCGGACACTGCCGCCGCCGATTTCGAAACCATTCAGTGTGATGTCGTATTGCTTCGCCCGAACTTTGCCGGGGTCGGTGAGCAGGAGATCGTGATCTTCCTCGAAGTAACCGGAGAATGGATTGTGCGTGGCGTCCCAGCGGTTTCCTGCTTCGTCCCACTCAAGCAACGGGAAGTGCGTCACCCAGCAAAACGCGAGCATGTTTGGATCCGCCAGTTCAAGCACTTCGCCGAAATGCTCTCGGAGGGCGGCCAGAGTTTTCGCGACGACTGCCGCGGTGTCGGCGACAAAGAGACAGAGATCGCCCTTTGACGCGCCGATCCCGGTCGTCAGAGCCTCAAGCTCGCCTTCCGAAAGGAACTTGGCGATTGGGGAACGAACCCCATCTTCCCCCAGGGCGATCCAGGCAAGACCTTTCGCGCCCGAGCGTTTGGCGAACTCTGTCAGCTCATCGACCTGCCGTCGCGTGTACGTTGCGCAACCTGGCACGACGATGGCTTTGACCTGGCCACCAGCTTCCAGCACGCCTTTGAAGGCATTGAACGTGGTCTCGGAAAGCGCGGTGGAGACATCCTGCAGTTCGATGCCGAATCGCAGGTCGGGGCGATCGATGCCAAACCGGCTCATTGCTTCGTCATAGGTCAACCGCGTGAATGGAATTGACGAAATCTCTTTTTCCGAGAAGCGTGCCATCAACTCGATGAACATCCCCTCGATCAATTCCATGATGTCCTCTTCGCGAACGAACGACATCTCGAGATCGAGCTGGGTGAACTCAGGCTGGCGATCGGCGCGATGCGCCTCATCCCGGAAGCAGCGGGCGATCTGGAAATAGCGATCGAATCCCGACACCATCAGCAACTGCTTCAACTGTTGCGGTGACTGGGGGAGGGCGTAGAACTCGCCGGGTTGCGCGCTGGAAGGAACCAGGAAATCCCGCGCTCCTTCCGGCGTGCTTTTGATCAGGAGCGGAGTTTCGATCTCAAGAAATCCGCGCTCGTCGAAAAAGTCGCGCATGAATTTCACGACCTGATGCCGGACGATGATATTGCGCTGCATGCGTGACCGACGGAGATCGAGGTAGCGATTGGTCAGACGAAGACTCTCATCGACCTCGCCCTCCTCGTTGATGTAGAAGGGGGGCGTTTTGGAGGCATTGAGAACAGTCACCGCCTGACCCTCGATCTCAATCTGACCGGTGGGCAATTTGGCATTCTCAGTGCCATCTGGCCGTTGCCGGACGACACCTTCCACCCGGAGCACGAACTCGTTGCGCACATCGCTGGCGGCCTCATGGGCGGTGGGAGCATTTTCGGGATTGAAGACGACCTGGGTGATGCCAAAGCGATCGCGAAGATCGATAAAGATCAATCCACCGAGATCACGGCGCCGGTTTACCCAGCCTTCGAGCACCACGGTTGTACCCTGGTCGGAAAGCCGCAGCGTTCCGCAGCTCAACTTCGTCAATGATCTTGGATCAGTGTCTTGAAAAATCACCACGACGCATCTGGCTCCTTATCAATGAATGGCTCAGTTCAACCCGTTCAGTATGACGGTGTTGGAGTTCAATTGTTCGCGGGAATGCCCCGGCGGGCCGCATCCAGGAGTAATCGCTCCGGATCGTATCCCGCATTAATCGCCGCCTGTGTGGCGGCGAAAAGATTGTCGGCAATTTCAGCTTCGCTGAGTTCGGATGTTGTCGTTGTCTTGCCACCGTTGAGATCGTGCAATCGTCGTGCGACCGGCATTGAGCGCGGATAGCGATCAACAGGATGCTCAGGGGGTGCTTGCTTGCCGCCGTCGGCACGTTCCGCCGCTTTGACTCGCTGCCAGACGCCGAGTACATCGTCCGAATTCTCAACAGAAACATCGCCAAACACATGTGGATGTCGTCGAATCAGCTTCGTCCGTTATCTGCTCGGCGACATCATTGATGCCGAAAAGTCCCTCTTCCTCAGCAATCTGGCTTTGCATGACGACGTGCAAGAGCAGATCGCCAAGCTCCTCCGACGCATGCTCCGGCGTCGCCCGATTGAATTGCATCCACGACCTCATAGGCTTCTTCAAGCAACGACGGAAGCAGGGATTCAGCGGTTTGCTCGCGATCCCATGGACATCCACCTGGAGCGCGCAAGCGGGCGGCGATTCGGAGCAGTGACGAAAACGTCTTCGTGCTGGAAAGCGGATCCAGTGCGGGAATCCAGACTGATGTCAAATGATCGACATCGACGCGGTCGAGACGATGGAGCGGGATTCGATCCATCGTCTCTTCCGGGAGTCCGGCGCTCCTGATGACAAGGACTTCATGAGACTCTGGAAAGATTCGGCCTAGGGTCAGTTTTGTCGCCGACGCCATTTCGCGATTGAACAGCTGCGTCACGAGAATCGGGCGTGTCGGCGAAAGATCCACGAGTCCCGACGGCAAATGGCTCTTGATCGAGCGCATGCGTCAATGTTGTCGCATCGATCGATTGCGGTTCCGCGTTCATCAGATCGATCTGAAGCGCAGTCGCGATTGTATCGAATGCGCTGACGGCTGCCAGGATGTTGTACGAATGCTGCCGCTCACCGGCTCGTTCCATGATGAGTGGAGTGACGCGCTCACCATAGAAGGGGTGACCCGGTGTGAGATATAGGAGGTCCCCTCTATCCGCCAGTGTCACGATTCGCTCGGCAATTTCGGCATACACGGCATCGAACGAATGGCAGGATTCATAGATGTCGTCGCATGCGACGACGCGAGAGTCTCTGATCAAATCCTCGATGCCGGGATGAATAGCGGTTCGCAAAACGATGACTGAGGCGTCGGAAATCGCCTGAGCAGTTTCAACGGTTCGCAAGCCCGGCGCGCCAGGACCAAGCCCCGCGATCGTGATATGGCTCATTGCGACCATTGCCTTTGCATTGCGCGACGCTTCTCCATAATGCGCTAACTCTTCGTCGTTGGAGCCTTGTCGCTGCCGAGGCTCAAGACGGCCATGAAGGCTTCCTGTGGAATCTCCACATTGCCGACCATCTTCATCCGCGACTTGCCCTCTTTTTGCTTTTCGAGCAGCTTGCGCTTCCGCGAAATGTCACCGCCGTAGCACTTCGCGATCACGTTCTTGCGCATAGCCCGAATCGTTTCGCGAGCGATAATGCGGGCGCCGATCGATGCCTGAATTGGCACGTCGAACATCTGCCGGGGGATCAACCCGCGCAGCTGCTGGACGAGCTCTCGGCCCTTGACGTAGGCATCTTCCCGGTGAGTGATTAACGAAAGCGCATCAACCGGCGAGCCGTTCACAAGCACATCGAGCTTGACGAGATCGGACGATTTCATCTGATCAAACGTGTAGTCGAGTGAGGCATATCCCTGGGTGCGGGATTTGAGTTGGTCGTAGAAATCGACGATCAGCTCGCCGAGCGGCATGTCGAACTTCAACTGCGCCCGGTCATCGTCCAGGTAGACCATTTCGTGATAGATGCCGCGCCGGCCGGTCACCAGGTCCATGATCGCGCCGATATAGCGTGTTGGAGTGATGACGCTGATCTTGACCCACGGTTCGAGAATATCCTCGATCTCGCCCGGTGATGGAAGCTCGGAGGGATTGTCGATCTTGACCAGCGTTCCGCCGTGCAGCACCACGTGATATTCAACGCTTGGGGCGGTGGCGAGCAGGTCGATATCGAATTCCCGCTCAAGCCGCTCCTGGACGATTTCCATGTGCAACAGCCCGAGGAATCCGCAGCGGAAACCGAATCCGAGCGCTGCGGAAGATTCAGGCTCGTAGGTCAATGAGGCGTCGTTCAACTGGAGTTTGTCGAGTGCGTCGCGCAGCATCGGATAATCGCTGCTTTCGACCGGATAAAGTCCCGCGAACACCATCGGCTGCGAGGGATGATAGCCAGGCAATGCGACTTTGGCGGGCCGGGAGGCGACGGTGAGCGTGTCGCCGACAGTCAGGTCCTTGACCGCTTTCAAACCTGTGGCGACGTATCCGACCTCACCGACATTGAGCTCTTTTGCCGGCGTCATGCCGGGCGAGAAATAGCCGACTTCCAAAGAATCCGCTTCGCCCCCGGTCGTGATTAGCCGGAGCGGCTCTCCTGGCTTGAGTCGCCCGTCTACAACCTTTACATAGGCGATGACGCCTTTGTAGGCATCGTAGTGAGAGTCGAAGATCAACGCGCGCGTCGGAGCCGTTGGATCTCCTTCGGGCGGCGGCATCTGGGTGACGATGGCTTCCAGAATATCGTCGATGCCGATACCACTTTTGGCCGAGGCGCGAACGATTTCCTGGTCGAGCAATCCGATGAAGTTCTGCACCTCGTGCGAGACGCGATCGGGATCGGCGCTGGGTAGATCGATCTTATTGATGACCGCGACGATCGTGAGATTCTGCTCGAGCGCGAGATAGACGTTCGCCATCGTCTGCGCTTCGATACCCTGAGCGGCATCGACGACCAGGAGCGCGCCTTCGCAGGCAGCGAGACTCCGGCTGACTTCATACGAGAAGTCAACGTGACCAGGGGTATCGATGAGATTGAGCTGGTAATCGAGACCATCCTTCGCCAGATAGTGCATGCGCACCGCCCGCGCCTTGATCGTGATCCCTTTTTCGCGCTCGAGATCCATAGTATCGAGCACTTGTTCCATCATGTCGCGCTGACTGAGGGTGCCGGTTTTCTCCAGCAGCCGGTCGGCGAGGGTCGATTTTCCATGATCGATGTGAGCGATGATGCTGAAGTTGCGAATCCGCTCAGTTGGGTGATTAGTGGTCATGAACCTCACAGCCGTTCGAAGGCGATTGCCCGTTTCAATCGATCAGTATAGCGAGTATTCGTCTAACCTCGGGCGAACGGCGTGCGGCTGATAATTTTCATCGACATCCGGTGCGCCATCGACAGCCAGCGAGCGGTTTCTTCCAGCCGCAATGCGAATGCCGCGGCAAAATAGATGCCGGCGACCAGCACCATTGCGTACCCCATAAAGATCATCGAAACGAACCGGTTCATGTTTCCCGAGTTCATCCGGTCGATCAGGAAATTACTCAGGAGCAGTGCCCCGCAGCCCATGATCGCCGTTGCCAGCACGACCCGGGCGAACCAGGCGCCGAATTCGGCGTCGAAGCGTCCCATCTTCCAGGAGAGAGCAACGATCAGGATCAGCGCCTCAAGGGCCGTCGAGAGGGAAAGACTGAGCGCGAGACCGGAGTAGCCGACATGCGGAGTGATGATGATCGCCACGACGATATTGATCACGGTAATGAAGATGCCGGCGCCGACCGGAATCCGCGTGTTTCGCATCGCATAGAAGGTGCGGGCGAGAATTTCGACCAGACTGTAAAAGACCAGCGCCAGGGCGAAAATCGCTAACGGTTGGACCACCAGCATGGTTGACGCGCTTGAGAACGCCCCTGATTGAAAAACGGTCTGCACGATTGGCACGCGAAACGCATAGAGCCCGACCGAAGCAGGCAGCACGAGAAACAGCAGGGGCCGTAAACCGCTCGAAAGCGTTTTGCGCAACCCTTCGACATCCCCACGCTCGAACTGCGCCGTCATCGTTGGAAAAAGCACGGTCGCGAACGATTGCCCAAGAACGGCATTCGGCAACATCATGATGGCGAACGCGTAGTTGAGCGCCGAAACCTTACCTTCACCCTGTCGTTGGGCAAGAATCGTGACAATGAGGAAGTTGAGCTGAAACGCCGCCTGCCCGACGACACGTGGCGCCATGCCGAACGCAACCGACTTGAGTCCTTCGACCTCCCGGCTCAATGTCGGTTTGAAGCGCATGCCGACGCGCTTCAAACCAGGTGCTTCGATGACGAAATAGAGCGCTGCGCCGATCACCACGCCGACCGCAAGACCTGTCACCCCGAAATGCGGCGACAACATGACGGCGCCGAAGATAATGCCGGCGTTGTACATCAGCGGGGCCAGTGCCGGCAGCGTGAACCGATTGTGCGTCTCGAGAATGCCCTTGGCGGCAATGCCCATGCCCAGCAAGATCGGGCTCAGGAGCAGAATGCGCATCATCTTTGCCGAGATGACCTGCATATCAGGCGGCAATCCGGATCCGATGAAGTATTTAACAATCGGTTCGGCAAAGATGAAGGTAATCACACTCGCGACGACGGTGATCAAAGCCGTCCAGGTGATGACCGCTGATGCCAGTCGCCAGGCTTTCTCCTCGTCGCGATCGAGCAGACCCCGAAAAACTGGAATAAATGCCGAACCAAACGACGCGGTGATGACGAGAAGAAAGAGAAGATCGGGGATGCGGAACGCCGTCAGGTAGGCGTCATACTCGCCGCTGGTGCCAAATTGCCGCGCAATGATGATCTCCCGGAGTAGGCCGATGACACGGCTGGCGACCGAGAGTAATCCGACAATGGCAATATTGCGCCCGATCCGGCTCGCCGATTCGCTCAGGTGATGAGGAGCGGGAGTCACGGATTCGCGTGTCGCGGTCATTCGGTACGGATCATCCTTGAACTAGGGGCTGTATGGCGGGAGCCTGCTGATTGAAGGCGCGAATGAAACGTGCCCGGGTGATAATGGCCGGGAATGGGGTAATGCTGCAACATCCAATCATCCTATCGAGAGAATTGTCCCGAAGACTGGACGAAAATCCGGACTTTAGGTAGACTTCCATGTTGGCGGCAATAGCCGTCCTTTTCTTGACACCTCGAGATGATCGCTGCGAAAGCGAAGGGATAGGAACGTTGGCGAATAACAAGTCGGCTGAGAAGCGCATCCGCATCGCAGAAGCGAAGCGCCAGCGCAACCGCCCGTACGTTTCGGCGTGCCGCACCTATGTGAAGAAGGCCGAGCTGGCGATTCGCCAGGGCGACCAGGTTGCCGCGCAGGAAGCAGTTGTGGATGCCGTGAGCATGCTCGACCGCACCGCCGGTAAAGGCATCATTCACAAGAACAACGCCGCTCGCCGCAAATCGCGTCTGATGGCAAAGTTCAATCACGCCGCCGCAGTCGCTTAGTCACTGCGAAAACTGAAGCATTGAGAAACGGAACTGGTGCTTAACGCTGGTTCCGTTTTTGCTTGCCCGCAGCGTCCATGATCGCCAGCAACGCGTCTTCGGCATTGCGCAATCGGCCCCGCTTTTGATCCCGGTCGGCCTGTAACGCCGCGTTGAGCATCGGTGTGGCCGGATGCGTGCGCGACGACCGCTCGATCGCGGCCATGCGTTTCGGGTTCGGCACCGCCAGATCGCGGCCAACTGATTCCGGGCTTGCGCCTGTCGCGGCTTCCAGCGGGGTTGCAAGCTCGATTTGCTGCATGACCTGTGCCAGGACTCGAAAATGGTCATCGCCATTGTCCAGGACTTGCTGGAGCAGCCGCACAGACTCGTCGACGCGTCCGCCGAATAGTGCTCCCAAAAATGGAAAAAGCTGATCTTGCGTTGAACTCGGAACCATGGCGGCCAGATCATCCTTCGAAATCGGCCGAGGATGTGCAAATGCCGCGAGTTTGCGAACTTCCTGTTGCAACCGGTCGAGATCCGGGGGAACGTCGTAGCGTGGATTCGAGGGCGCCTGCTGCCATGTGCCGGGATACAACAGCGTGAGCAAGCCGGTGACGGCAGCCTCTTCGATCGATGATCCGGCCGCTGTGGCCTCCGAGGTGACCCAGCTCACGAGTTCTCGTCCGCGCGGGGGAATGCCAGTTCGCACTTGAATATCTGGCATTACTTTTTTGACAGCCGCCGGAACGCTCGAAAGCGATGGTTCCACAATGATCAGCGCATTTCCGGGCGCAACGTTGGAGAAAATCCCGAGCGCATCTTTCGACGGCGCAGGGATTTTCTCATCATCCGCGTCGGACGCTTTGCTCCCTCGCTTTCCGGCAAAAAGATCGTCAACGATGACAATGCGGCCCATGCCAAGAAAGGCGGGTGTGCCAACCATGGTCGCAATTTGATTGGGAGCGGTCGCTCTGCCATCGACCCGGGTCGTGTTCGATCCCGAAGGATCGAGGTCAGCGCAAAGCGCCCGCACCTGCTGGCGAACGAGGAGCGCATCGGGTCCATGAACGAATGCAATCATCGACATTTACCTGGAAAGCTTGAAACCTTCGGGAAAAGTTGGCCGAACCCGCCTGTGCCGTGTGTACCGGAGCCTTGAACCTGCTTTCGCAGGTGGGCGCCTCCATTCCGCGGGTACTGCCCACTTCGGGAGGCTCCCTTAACGCTCTCTGTTGGCTCAAGACAACGTGAACATCACGTACACCGCAGGCCCGACCGGTTCGCAGGTTACCATGCACCTGGAAAGCAGACCAATCTCAAGCGACTGGTCAGATGAGGATTCGGAATGGACACAGGGCAAGCGATGCCCACTTACGGCGAGGAGACGAGGATGCGGCGGCGAGTCGTCGTTACCGGCATGGGTGCGCTCTGCGCCATAGGCAATACACCGGACGAAATCTGGGCAAGCGCGCTCGCCGGAAAAAGCGGTATCGGCACGATTACCCGGTTCGACCCAACCGGATTCGAAACGACTATTGCGGGCGAAATCAAAGGGTTCGACGCCGCCGAGGTGGTTGGTCGCAAAGAAGCACGACGCATGGACCGGTTCGCGCATCTCGCAGTCGCAGCCGCCCTCCAGGCGCGCGAACAGGCGGGTCTCGTCGAGGCAAATGTCGATCCAACCCGGATTGGCGCCCTGATCGGCACTGGCATGGGCGGCATGGAGACGATGGAGCAGGGAGCCGAGGCTTTGCTCACCGGTGGTCCACGACGCGTGAGTCCATTTGTCGTGCCGGCGATGCTCGGGAACATGGCTTCGGGAAATGTCTCGATTGCCGTGGGAGCGAAGGCGTCGAACTTTGCGCCGGTCTCAGCCTGCGCAGCGGCCGGACATGCCATCGGTGAAGCGTCACTGATCATCGAGCGCGGCGATGCGGATATCGTCTACGCCGGAGGAGCGGAGGCTCCGATCACCCGGCTTGGCATCGCGGGGTATGGCGCGATGGGGGCGCTCTCCCGCCGCAACGATGATCCAGAGGCATCAAGCCGGCCCTTCGACGGCGGCAGAGACGGATTCGTGCTGGCGGAAGGCGCGGCAGTGCTGATCCTCGAGGAGCGCGATCACGCTCTCAAGCGCGGCGCGACGATTCTGGCGGAAATCATCGGCTATGGTTCGACCGACGATGCGAATCACATCGTGCAGCCGGGACCGGGTGGGGAAGGGGCGGCGCGCGCGATTGTGATGGCGCTGAACAAGGCCGGTCTTGAACCGTCGGCGATCGGCTACATCAACGCGCACGGCACCTCGACACCGCTCAACGAGAAGCTTGAGACTGAGGCGATCAAGCGCGCCTTCGGCGACTTCGCATATCAGGTTCCGATCAGCTCGACCAAATCGATGACCGGGCACACGCTCGGGGCAGCTGGCGCGATTGAGGCGGTCATCACGATTCAGGCCATGCTGAACGATATGCTGCCGCCGACCATCAACCAGGAAATCCCCGATCCCGATTGCGATCTCGATTACATCCCAAATGTGGCGCGGCCAAAGGTCTTCGACATCGCGCTCAGCAACTCAATGGGATTCGGCGGTCACAACGTCGCGTTGATTTTTCAGAAAGCGTAGTCACTTAGACATAAAACAGAACGAGCGCCGGATTTTACTCCGGCGCTCGTTCTGTTTCTATCACCTGAAGGTCATCGGCCTAATCGAGATATCCCCGGAGCTTGCGGCTATAGGAGGGGTGACGAAGCTTGCGAAGCGCTTTCGCTTCGATCTGCCTTATCCGCTCGCGAGTGATGCCGAACTCGCGCCCGACCTCTTCGAGGGTGCGGAATTTGCCATCTTCAAGTCCGAACCGAAGCACGAGAATCTTGCGCTCGCGCTCTGTCAGCTTGCTCAACGCGTCACAAATCTGCGCTTTGAGCAGCTCCTGTGACGCAATTTCGATCGGGGCGGGCATCGACTCGTCTTCGATGAAATCACCGAGAAAGGCGTCGCCCTCATTCCCAACCGGCGCTTCGAGCGACACCGGATGACGGGAAACATCGAGCACCTGACGGACTTTTTCGTCCGAAATGTCCATCGCTCGCGCGATTTCTTCCTGCGTTGGCTCGCGCTCCAGAATTTGCTGAAGACGATGACCGGTTTTCTTGACCCGGTTGATCGTCTCGCCGACGTGAACCGGCAACCGGATCGTGCGGCTCTGATCGGAGATCGCTCTCGTGATCGCCTGACGAATCCACCAGGTCGCGTAGGTGCTGAATTTGAATCCGCGGGTGTAATCGAACTTGTCGGTCGCTTTCATCAGGCCGATGTTCCCTTCTTGAATCAGATCAAGGAAGGAAAGGCCACGTCCGACATATTTTTTCGCGACGGAAACGACGAGCCGGAGATTTGCCTGGATGAGATGGGCACGGGCGGCGTCACCATCGACCTTGTCATCGACGAGGGCGCGGCGGACATCCTCGGGGATTGCGACCGCCTGGAGGCCTTCTTCGGCAAGCTTGCCGCGCTCCATTCGCTTGGCGAGCCATATCTCTTCCTGCATCGTCAGTAAATCGGTCATTCCGATTTCTTGCAGGTAGAGACGAACCGAATCGGCGACGCCGGTGACTGCATCGAGATCCGCAGGCTCGGGTTCGGCGACCGGAACGATGTCATTGGTCGAAAGATCGAAACCCTGCTTCACAGGCGCTTGATCGACAACCTCGATTCCCTCGGCCACCAAAGATGTATAGAGTTCGTCGAGCCGCTCGACCTGGTCCTCTGCGTTCGGAAAATAGGCGACAATATCGTCTGAAAGAAGAAAACCTTGGTCTTTTGCCTTGGCGATCAGGCTAGCAACCATTGGGCGATCCACCTGCCCCGCGACATTTCTCATGTCCGGAATGCGGCGCTTTCGCGCTTCGGTTAAACCTAGCACTACCGATATTCCGAAAAACTGCCGCGCCGACAAAGAAAAACGTCGGACGTGGCCGCTTATTTCTCCTCTCGTGAGAGAAAGAGAAACGGTTTACCCGCAGCAGCGTAATAAAATCATAATCTAGATATGAGCATCATTCAAGGGGTTGTCTGACAGATTTTCATGAATTCGTCAGACCATCTGATCTCGTCGCAGGTTCCATGCCAAATGGTAGACTGAAGAGTTGTAAACGTCGGATCGTGAGGAAGGCGACCATGTCTGGGCATTCAAAATGGGCCACGATCAAGCGAGCAAAGGGCGCGAACGACGCCCGCCGTGGCCAGCTTTTCACCAAACTCGCTCGCGAGATTACCGTTGCGGCGCGTACCGGCTCGCCTGATCCTGACGCGAATGCCCGACTGCGGCTGGCGATCCAGAAGGCGCGTTCCGAAAGCATGCCGAAAGACAATATAGAGCGTGCGGTCGAACGCGCCTCCGCCAGTGGCGCTGGCGATAACTACGACGAGATCTATTACGAGGGATACGGCCCGGCTGGCGTCGCAGTGATCGTCTACGCGATGACCGACAACCGCAACCGCACCGCAAGTGAAGTTCGCGCAGCGTTTACACGGGGCGGCGGCAACCTGGGTGAGACCGGCAGCGTTGGTTGGATGTTCGATCAGATGGGGCAGATCATCATCCAGGCAGGCGATACCGACCCCGACGAGCTGTCGCTCGTGGCGATTGACGCCGGCGCCGCCGATGTGCAGGCCGACGGCGACATCGTTGAGATCTACACCGAGGTTCAGGATTTGCATAGCGTTCAGGAAGCCCTGACAAGCGCCGGACTGGCCGTCGAATCGGCCGAGCTGGTGATGAAGCCGAAAACCATGCTCGACGCGTCGGTCGATGAGGCGGTGAAAGCGATTCGCCTGGTTGAGCGCCTCGAAGATCTTGACGATGTCCAGACGGTCTACACCAATCTCAATCTCACCGAAGATGTAATGGCGCAGGTTTAGTTCACGACAAGGAGCGGGCCCGGTGCGGATCATAGGTATTGACCCCGGCACCGCGTTGCTTGGCTTCGGCGTCATTGATGCTGACAACGATCCGGAATTGGTTGACTTCGGCGCGGTTGAAACCGTGGTTGGAGTGCCGATGCCGGATCGTTTGCTTTCCCTCTATGACGCGATCACCGCGCTGATCGCCAGGTATCAACCTGATGTCATGTCGATCGAGCAGCTCTTCTTCGCTCGCAACGTCACGACGGCAATCACGGTTGGACAGGCGAGGGGAGTGGCACTGCTTGCGGCCGCTCAGGCGAAACTGGTTGTTGTTGAGTACACCCCTTCACAGGTGAAGCACGCGATCGCCGGGTACGGCAAGGCGGATAAGCAGCAGATGCAAGAAATGGTCCGCATTCTGCTTGGCATGGAGTATGTTCCTCACCCCGATGATGCCGCCGATGCGCTGGCCGTCGCGCTGTGCCACGCTCAACGCCGCAGCTTCGCCGAACTCACCGAACTGGAAGTCGAATGAGCGGCGCATCTCGCGAACGGCTTGATGAGGCGGTCACCCGTCTCGGTCTGGCGCCGACCCGGTCAAAAGCGCGCGCCATGATCATGGCCGGAGATGTGCTGGTCAACGGGCTGCCTTCGCTTCAGGCCGGCACAGCGGTGAAACCTTTGGACGAGATCACGCTCAAGTCGAAACCTCGCTTTGTCAGCCGGGGCGGCGAAAAGCTCGACCACGCGCTCAATGAGTTTGAGGTCGATGTAAATGGATATGTGTGTGCCGATCTGGGAGCCAGCACCGGTGGATTCACCGATTGTTTGCTTCAGCGTGGCGCGAGCAAGGTTTATTCAATCGATGTCGGCTACGGGCAGATCGACCAGAAACTCCGCGATGACCGCAGAGTCATTGTCGAGGAGCGGGTAAACGCGCGCTATCTCGAATCGCTGCCGGAGCCGATCGATCTGGTGGTGATCGATGTTTCGTTCATTTCGCTCTCGCTCATTCTGCCGGTGGCAGCCAGGGTACTGAAACCGGCCGGCGTCTGCGTTCCGCTCGTGAAGCCGCAGTTCGAGGCCGGCCGCAAAGATGTCGGGAAGGGTGGGGTCGTTCGCGATGCCGCTATTCATCGCCGGGTGCTTGAGCAAGTCGCGGCCTATGCCGATGCTAATGGGTTTGCCGTGAGTGGCATCACGACGTCCCCGATCGTAGGACCCGCTGGAAACGTCGAGTTCCTGATGAAACTCACCCGCGTCGACGTCGAGCCTCCCGAACTTCAACAACTGATTGAAAGGGTCTTCGCAACGTGACACACCGCTGGCGTCTCTTCGACGACTTCGAGGCCGCGATGAGCCGGCCCACCGATCGATTCGACGACGGGTTGCGTCTCGATCCATTGCGAGCAGAACGCGCCGGTGTTCCCGAAGTTGTCTATGCCGCTGCGAAGCGGACTGAAGATGTCGTCACGGCGTTGAAGCGGTTAGCGGAGCCGGGGGGTAGAGCGATCGCAAGCAGGTGTTCTGCAGCAACGATTAACGCAATAGAAAAAGCGCTTGGCGATGATTTTGCGGTCGACGTCCATCTGTCGACGGTGCTGATTCATCGAACTGGCTCGGAGCAACTGCGAACCGGTGGGAAAATCGGTCTCATCACAGCTGGCACATCCGACATCGACATCGCAACCGAAGCTCGTGTGATGGCGGAGGAAATGGGTTGCGTTGTGACGATTGCGCGCGACGCTGGAGTCGCCGGACTTCATCGCATCGTCGGTCCGCTTCGCACGATGGCCGATGACGATGTTGATGTGATCATCGTGGCTGCCGGAATGGACGGAGCGCTGCCATCAGTAATCGCGGGGCTCGTCCCGGTTCCGGTTATCGGGCTGCCGATTTCTTCCGGGTACGGCTTCGGAGGTAATGGCGACGCGGCGCTCGGCTCGATGCTGCAATCGTGCGCGCCCGGATTAGCAGTTGTGAATATCGATAATGGCATCGGCGCTGGAGCAGTGGCGGCGCTGATCGCGAACCGGGCGGCCGAAGCTCGGCGGTCGCGCTAACGTTCTCACCGGCGTGATGCAGACGTACCCAACCGATTCAACACGATTTCCGATGCGTTTCGCGGGGACAACCGTCGCTCCGCCACCTCAGTCACAAGCGGCTCGATGTTCATCTCACCATGCTCAGCTTCGATCGAACGTCGCACGCGATCGGTGACAAGCGCGGCAATCTCCGCACGCGCCATCCGGGCATTTGCAGCCGATCGAGCATCGTTCACCGTCGCGCCGAGTTTTTCAATCTCTGCGATCAGCTTTTCCACGCCATCACCCGACGCTGCACTGACTTTGACGACCTTCGGAGAGCGAGTCTTCGTTCCGGCGTCAAAACCGAGCATCGCAATTGAATTCAGCTCTCGCACCAGCAACTCTGCTCCTGGGAGATCGGCTTTGTTGACGACGTAGAGATCGGCAACTTCGAGCAATCCGGCTTTCAGCGCCTGAACTCCGTCACCGGATCCCGGAACCTGCAAGAGCATGGTCAGATGTGCGAGCGACGAGACTTCGATTTCTTCCTGACCGACGCCGACGGTTTCCACGAGGATTCGGTCGAATCCTGCGGCGTCGAGGAGATGCACCATTCCTGCAGTGGCGGGAGCCAGACCTCCGTGACGACCGCGTGACGCCATGCTCCGGATGAAGACACCGGGATCATCGGTCCGCTCGCGTATGCGGATGCGGTCGCCGAGCGTCGCGCCGCCGGAAACAGGGCTGGTGGGATCGACGGCGATCACGCCGACGCGAAGACCTGACGCGCGCCAGAGATCGATCATCCGGTCGATCAACGTGCTTTTGCCTGCGCCCGGAGGACCGGTAATCCCGACGACCAGCGCATTGCCAGTTTGGGAATAAAGACGGTCGATTGCGTCGATGCCGAGCGCTTCGCCATTTTCGACGTAGCTTGCAAGCCGGGCCAGCGCTGCAATATCGCCTTGAGCGAGTCGATCGAGCAGTCCCATTTGGGCCTAAAGCTCGTCGAATCGAGCGGGTGTTTGCTCGCGAAGAAAGGTTGTGATCTCTGCAAAGGAAGTGCCCGGGCCGAAAATCGCGGCGACGCCGAGGGCTTTGATATCGGCGGCGTCTTCCGCGGGGATGGTGCCGCCGGCGATCACGAGCGCCGATATGCCGCGACGCTTCAGTTCGTCCATGATGCGCGGAAAGATCGCCAGATGCGCTCCCGAGAGGATGCTCAGACCGATCACATCAACATCTTCCTGCAGTGCGGCATTCGCAATCGATTCCGGCGTCTGGAAGAGTCCGGTGTAGACCACCTCAAAGCCCGCGTCGCGTAAAGCGCGCACGAGCACCTTCGCGCCCCGGTCATGACCATCCAGACCTGGTTTCGCAATGAGCACTCGAATTGGCCGATGCGGCGCTGCGGGGTGATTGGCGACCTCTTCGGTCATCCTCACGGCTCCTCCTTAAGCTGGCGTTTCGCCGGCCAAGTAATCATAGAATCCCCGGCCCGATTTCTTGCCCAATCGACCGGCCGCCACCAGCGTTCGCAGGAGCGGCGCAGGCCGGTACTTATCATCGCCGAATTCTTGATGCAGCACTTCGAGCACGCTGAGGCAAACATCGAGTCCGACTAAATCTGCCAGGGCGAGCGGTCCCATTGGGTGCCCCATCCCGAGTTTCATCACGCGGTCTATGGAATCCCGGTCCGCCACCATGTTCACTCAGGCAGAAGATGGCCTCATTAATCATCGGCAGCAGAATGCGATTTCCGACGAAGCCCGGCGAGTCGCTCGATTCGATCGGAGATTTTCCACAGGTGACCGCGAGATTCGTGATCCTCACGATTGTCTCCTCAGTGCTTTGCAGCGCGCGGACGACCTCAACGAGCGGCATGACCGGGGCAGGATTGAAAAAGTGCATGCCGGCGACGCGGCCAGGATCCTTGACAGTGGCCGCAAGTTTCGTCACCGAAAGCGATGAGGTGTTCGTGGTGATGATCGCGTGGTCGGGCATCGACGCATCGAGCTTGCGGAAGAGTTCTTGTTTAGCTTCAATGTTCTCGAAAATCGCTTCGAGCGCCAGATCGGCGTGTGATGCGGCCCCTTCGAGAAACGTCGACGTGATGATTCGCCTTTTCGTTTCGACGCTTTCGGCAGCCTCCATTCGCCCCTTGGCAACGGCGCGGTCGAGCTGATCGGAGATCGAGCTCATCGCGCGATGTAGCCCCGTTTCGTCGATATCGACGAGTGTGACGTCAAGTCCTGATCGCGCAAAGACGAGCGCGATGCCGCTCCCCATTGCCCCGGCACCGATGACGACTGCGCGCTTGATGTCGGTGGTCAAGACGATTCGTCTCCTTGACTAGGACTTGCGACCGCCTCGACAGGCCGCTGATTGACGGAGTTCATTGCGGTGACGACACCGTCGCGAATCCAGATTTCCACGGCATCAGCGGCGCGGGTCACGAGATCAGGGACTGCCTGTAGCTCCATCGGATTGAATCGCGACAACACATGAGCACTTGCTGTGCCCGGACCGCGCCCAACTCCCACGCGAAGCCGGGGGATCTCGGTTGTTCCCAGCTCTTCGATGATCGACTTGAGTCCGTTGTGGCCCCCTGCCGACCCGGTTTGACGCATCCGGAGCTGACCGAATGGCAGATCGATTTCATCGTGAACAATGAGCACGCGGTCCAGAGGAGCGCGATACCAGTTCACAATCTGGTTGGCGGCAACGCCGGAAAGATTCATGAATGTTTGGGGCGCGGCGAGAATCACTTTCTCGCCATTCGAGAAGTATTCCGTGAGCTCGGCCCGAAAGCGCGATCGCTCGGACTTCGCGCTGTTGCGCCGGGCGAGTTCCGCGAGAACCATGAAGCCGATGTTGTGCCGGGTATCCGCGTATTCGCGTCCCGGATTTCCAAGACCAATGACAATATGCATGTAGTTGACGCACTCTCCAGCGTGGAACGTTTCAAACGGGTGGTTTGAACCGCCGGTGCTATACTTTCCTCTGATTCTGCCACGCGACTCTTCGCGCCGCACGGTCGATGATCAGAGGCGACAAACCATGAACTTTCTCGGAATGGGCCCCATGGAGATCGCGGTCATCGCGATCGTCGGCCTGATGATCTTTGGACCAGGAAAATTGCCCGAAGTAGCGGGACAAGTTGGCAAGGCCGTGCGCGATTTCAAACGAATGACCGCCGACCTTTCGAGCGAGTTTGAGAAAACTGCCGGTCTCGATGAAATCAAGAAAACCGTTCAGAAAGAAATGGCCGGCATCCAATCCGAAGTTAACAGTGTAACGTCCGGCGTGAAGAAGGATCTCACCTCCACAACTTCAGCGGCGAAAAAGTCGACCACGTCCACAAGTTCGTCATCATCGACGGCGGCAAAAACCACCACTACAGGAACGAATAAGACGGTCGCCGCAGCCAGCAAAACGACCACGGCCAAGTCAACCACTCCTGCGAAGGTTGAACCTGCCAAGGCGACGAAAGCCGATCCGCTCGCGGACTTCGCGGTTTTCGCGCAGCCTGCGGTCAAGAGCCCGGCCCCCGTGGCCACTGCGTCAGCAACTGCGTCGAATGGAGCGGCTACACCGGAAACCAGTGATGCGCTTGCCCGAGCGCGCGCCCGGCGAATCACCGCCGGTTACAACCGGACGCAAGCGTAGAGCCGCCGGCTGAATATGACTTCATCGTATCCGGTCAAATATGAGCTGCTCGCCACGGATCAGCGCACGAGTGCGCGCCGAGGTCGGTTGACCACGCCTCGCGCGACGATCGAGACGCCTGCATTTATGCCGGTCGGCACGCAGGCGACCGTCAAGACGCTTGATCCCTCGGAGGTCAAAGCGCTCGGTTTTGACCTGATTCTGGCCAATACCTATCACCTGATGCTGCGGCCCGGAATCGACGTGATTGAAGCCGCTGGTGGCGTTCACCGCTTTATGGGGTGGGACGGGGCATTGCTCACCGATAGCGGCGGATTTCAGATTTTCAGTCTGGCCAAACAGGCGAAGGTCCGCGAAGAGGGCGTCTCGTTCCGATCGCACATCGACGGCTCATCCTGGATGCTAACGCCTGAAGAAGCGGTCCGGCTCCAGCTGGGATATGGCTCCACGATCATGATGGCCCTCGATCATCTGGTCGGGCTCCCGGCAGAGCGCAAACCGATACACGCCGCGATGGAACGAACGCATCGCTGGCTCGACCGAGCGATTGCCGAGCACAAGACTCGCGATGGCAACGAGCGCGGTCACGCTCTGTTTGGAATCGTTCAGGGTGGCATGGAAGCCGATTTTCGGGTTGAAAGCGCGCAGTTTGTCGCCGCGTCCGAAGTGGCGGGTTGCGCAATCGGCGGTCTTTCCGTCGGCGAGCCAAAGCCAGTCATGGCCGAAATGCTCGACGTCGTGACTCCCCATCTTCCAGTTCACAAACCTCGCTATTTGATGGGTGTCGGCTCACCGGAAGATCTCTGGATGGGAGTCGCGCGCGGAGTCGATCTTTTCGATTGTGTACTACCAACCCGCCTGGCCAGAAACGGCGCGCTCTTCACGCCTGACGGGCGGATCAGTATCAAGCAACGGCGCTGGCGCGATCATCACCAGCCACTTTTCGAGGAATGCGATTGCCCCGCTTGCACTCGGTTCAGCGCGGCCTATCTGCACCATCTGTTTCGGGCCGGAGAGATCCTCGGGTTGAGGCTGGCGTCGCTTCACAATCTGCGATTTCTCGCGCGAGAAATGGAAACGATTCGAGCGTCGATCGATCAAGGCACGTTTTTCGAGTCACATCAGAAATTTGCGGACAGGTACATCCCTGCTAAGGCATCGCTCGTATCGTAATTTGCCCATTAGAATCAACAGGGAACTTTACGCCGGGGAGGCTCATCGATGTACGTGCCTGAGTTTGATCCAGACGCTTCCGGTGACATCGCAGTCGGCGTCGATATCATCGAGATTGCTCGTATCGAACGGGTGCTTGCGATCTACGGCGAGCGATTTCTCAAACGCGTCTACACCGAAGGAGAACGAGAGCGCTACCGGAACCGAGTATCTGAGCTTGCGGCTCGATTCGCGGCTAAAGAGGCCACGTCGAAAGCGCTCGGCACCGGCATCATCGGCATTCACTGGCGCGAAATGGAAGTCTTGCCGAATCGACGCGGCAAACCCGTGTTGATCCTCCATGGCAAAGCGGCAGAGCGAGCCGAGCAACTTGGACTGACCGATTTCAGTGTTTCGTTGACCCATTCGCGCGGCGACGCTATGGCATTCGTCGTGGCGACAAAGGGTCGACCAGCGAAAGAGAACAGGTGAACCTGGTATGAGCGCAAAAGCAAAAACGGCCATCGAATCAGTTGTCATCAATGAGAGCGTCGCGCTGAGGATCTTGCCGCATCGGGAGGCGGGCGCGCACAAATGGAGCGTTGGAGGGGTCATTATTGTCGGCGGGTCGCCTGGCTATATCGGCGCGCCAGCACTTGCCGCGCTCGGGGCCAGTCGTTCCGGCGCCGGCATCGTGTTGATCGCAAGCCCGCGTGGCGCAGTCGGCTCGATCGCGAGCATCGTGCCGGAAGCAGCCTTTATCCCGATGCCGGAAGGTGATCTCGGCGTGGGCGGACGGCGCGCAGCCGAGAAAATCGATGAGCGGCTGGATAAGGCGAAGGCACTCGTCGTCGGACCAGGTCTTGGTGACGATGAATATGCCGATCTGGTGATGACGGCACTCCTTGGCAAACAGATCGCGCGTCACCAGGTTTCGCTCGGCTTCAGCGCTCCGAAATCTGAAGTGTCCCCTGCGAGGGCCAGCTCAGACGCAATACTGGGTCAGGACAAACCGGCCGTCATTGATGCCGACTCCTTGAACTGGCTCGCCACACAGGATGAATGGTGGAAGCTGCTCAACCCAAATACCTGTGTGCTCACACCGCATCTGGGCGAAATGGCACGATTGACGGGCAAGGATATCTCCGACATCGAAGCCGATGCGATCGGCGTGGCGGTCGCTGCCGCGAAGGAATGGCAGCAAGTCGTTGTGCTCAAGGGCTCGCCGACGATTGCCACCGATGGCGAACGGGTCTATGTGGCGGAGTCATCTCCGCGAGCATTGGCCACCGCCGGCACCGGAGATGTACTGGCGGGGTCGATCGGGGCGTTTCTCGCGCAGGGTGTGGAGCCGCTTGAATCCGCGGCAATGGCGATCTTCATTGGCTGTCGGGCCGTCGCACGTCTCACTGAGCGATTTGGCACACTCGGCGTCATCGCCACCGATTTGCCACCGGCCATTGCTGAAGAACTTGGCGCGCTTGAGTTACGAAAGGCGGAATCGAATGGCTGAACCAGCATTGCGAGAAATCATGCGCCGTGAGGTGCCGACGGTGGCGCTCACCGACACGGTTGCGAAGGTGGCGCGGGTGTTGGCCGACAGCGGTTTGCCGGGCGTGCCTGTTGTCGATAATGGGGTCGTCGTCGGCATCGTGACGGACAAGGACATCGTCCAACGTGAGGCGAATGTCTCATCGCCCACGGTAGTTCCGTTTCTCGACCATTTCTTCGTTGCAGACGCCGGTCGCAAACTGCCGGAGGAACTCGAAAAGATTCTCGCCACAGACGCGGAATCGCTGATGACGCACCCGGTTATTAACATTCGCGACTCGGCGACTCTTGAGGACACGGCGACGGTGATGATCGATCGCAATGTGAGCGTGCTGCCCGTGCTCGACCATGACAACAATCTGGTCGGTATCGTCAGTCGCGCGGATCTGGTGGCAGTTATTGCCCGGTTGGAGAACAGCCGGCTTGAAGCGGAGCCGGCAGATTCATAATGGGCGATTGTCTCGATCTGTCTCGATTTTCGTTGCGCCCGACCTTTGCCGTCGTCAATCTTGGCGTGATCGAACGTAATCTCAAGATCGTCGCTGATTCATTGCGTTCCGGTACCGACGTCATTGCCGTCGTTAAGGGCAATGGCTATGGTCATGGCGCAACAATGGTCGCGGAATCTGCGATGCGTGCCGGGGCAGCCTGCCTGGCGGTCGCGACAGTCGGAGAAGCGCGCAAACTGCGCGACGAGGGCATCAGCGCGCCTATCATCGTGCTGGGGCCAACGCATCCCCGCGAGCATGAATCCGCAGTGAAGCTTGGACTCGAGCTGGCCGTTGGTGATCTGACGGCCATCGAGAGCATTCAACATGCCGCCAATCTGCAGCATGTCCAGGTGAGGGTCCATCTCAAGATCGACACCGGGATGCATCGATTCGGGGTTGATCCACGCGATGTGCTCGGCCTGGCAACGATCATCACCGAATCACCTGAACTGCAACTCGCCGCGCTGTTTACCCATTACGCGGAATCAGATGCAGTCGATGATGCAAACGCGCTAAGGCAAGCCGAACTTTTCGATCGAACGGTTGCGGCAGTCAAAGCCGAAGGTATTGATGTGCCGATGCTGCACACGGCGAACAGCGCGGCCACGCTCCGATCTCGTCGATTCGACTACGACGCGATCAGACTTGGCATTTCACTCTACGGCATACCATCATCCGCCGATGTGCCGCTTCTATCTGGGATGAAGCCGGCTCTCCGGCTCGAAAGCACCATCGCCCGATTGTTCGATTTGCGCGCCGGAGAGCGGGTCAGCTATGGCGGCACGTATGAAGCGCTTAGAGACGAGCGTGACGCGCTGATCCCCTGCGGGTATGGCGATGGCTATCGCCGGTCGCTTTCAAACCGTGGCTGGGTATCCAGGGGCGCGAGCGTTCTGCCGGTGCACGGACGCGTCTGCATGGATCAGATGATTGTGGGGGTTCCGGACGGGGCTGACATCGCACTGGGTGACCGCGTGGTGTTGATTTCCGATGGGGAAGGGGAGAGTCCAACCGCGGTTGGACTCGCCGAAATGCTCGACACGATTCCGTATGAAATCGTCACCGGCATTTCAGCCCGGGTGCCGCGCGTCTACGTTCGCGATGGCGATGTTGTGGCGATCGAAGATCTCTCGGGTCTTACCCGCTATTGAGTTCGTCACGATATCGGACAGCAAAAACCCCCGGCAGGTGAACTTCCTGCCGGGGGTTTTTTCGCACATCTCGATTGAAAAGCGCTAAGCCAGGCTTGCCTCGACGCCGTGGCCATCGTCGATGAACCCCTCGGCGACGCGCTTGAGATTGTCGATGTCACGCCGGACGACGAACGTTCGTCCGGTCATATCGTCGACAACATAGTTGAGCGTTCGCTCGTCCATCCAGCGATAGATGGTCGGACGAGTGACGCCGAGCTGCTGCGCGGCATTGCCGATGCTGACCAGCTCACTGCGATCGAACGCCTGCAGCTTGGCCTGCGCGAGCAAACGACCCAGCGGAGTTTCCCAGAACGACCGGGGAACCATGTAGTCGTCAGCCCCAGCCGGCCAGAAGAGCAGCTGGAGAATTGAATCGATGGCGAGGAGAACCTCGTCCTTCGCTTCCTTTGCTTTCCCACTCGCAAGCAGCGACAACCGTTGGAGATCTGTTCCCAACGGACCCTCGCGCAATTGCTCGAGAGAAAGCGGCTTGAACGCCGATGGATAGAGACGTGAGATCAGCCGGTGGTGGTGCGTATACACCAATCGCAACGCCTGATCGATGACATCGTGGTGTTCCCGAGGCACGGACTCCACGGTGGCTCCTTTCTGGATCGACCCAAGCCGCCGAAACGTACGGTCGCGTTTGTACGGTCGGATTGTACGCGCCAGTAGCGTATGTGTCAACGATTCCAAGGCAAAATCGATTTTACGCATAATCTCGCAAGGCAAGCGACACGTAGTCACAGTCGCTTGCGTGCGAATCCCGTTATTCTTGTGTACGTATAGCGAATTGATTTGGATTTAGTGATTATGCGTGGACTCGGAGTCAAACCGAGCACAGAGTTCTGTTTGCAGGATTAACTTCCTGTTGTGATGGCTCGGATTCCAATACCGCCAATAAAGAGCGCGACGAGGCTAAAAAAGAGGAGCGCCTCCCTGGGACTGCGCTTTTGGAGATAGCTGTAGGCAAACGGCATGGCGATAACTCCCGTTACGCCGTAGAGATAGTGGATGTTGCTGAGGGGCCGAAACCATCCGTGAGGAGAATCAGACCAAGCACGACCTGGACCACGATCAGGACCTGACCGATCAGCATGGCTCCGGAAATGCTTCCTCCGAGCACACCGCCGGTGAAGAATGTAAAGAGACCCCAGATCCCAACAGCAAACATGAACATGACGACCGTAATAGCAAGCCGATCGTGGAGAAGCAGAATAGTGTCCAGAATGTGCCCCTTTCCCATCGAATACGGGAATGTCGCGAGCGAATAGATTCACCTGCGACAGTATAGGGAATTGCACATTGCGGACAATCGGAACTTCGCGGCACTCATGCAGCGGATGGACAGCTAGAAGAGGGAAAGCTGGCTTGGCCTCGGTTCTTCAGGCGTCAGCGAGCGCTGGATGCCGACGCGCCGGGTGAGCGCTTCGATCTCCAGTGAGCGGCCCAATTCGCCGAGTTGCGTCCGGACGGTTTTGAGAGCAACTTCAGGGCGGTTGTTCGTTTCCGAAAGGTGGGCGAGCCAGATGGCCGGACGCGCTCCATCGGACAGCGCCAACCGAAGCGTATCGCCGCAGTCCTTGTTCGAAAGATGTCCTTTGGCGGAAGCGACCCGTTTCTTGAGATGCGTTGGATAGGGTCCGTTCCAGAGCATTTGCTCGTCGTGGTTCGATTCGAACACCACGAGCTGCGAATTTCGGATCGGTTCCAAAAAATGTGCGCCCGCTTCACCAGTGTCGGTGATGACCGAGATGCCAAATCCGGCGACCTCGACAAAATACCCGCATGGTTCGGATGCGTCATGAGATACCGGAACCGGATGAATGGTTGCCGCGTCGATCTGGAACGAGCGGTTGAAACTCAATTGGCTGTAGCTTCCGGGCTCCAATCCAGCTCCAATCGCCGTCCCTCTGCTGCAATGGATTGGAATGCCTCGACGCACAATGGGATCCAGCGCGCGAATATGGTCGGAGTGCTCGTGCGAAATGACCACGCCGCTCAGTTGTTCCCAGGTGATCCCAAGCAGTTTCATGCTGGCGGCGATCGTGCGAACGCCGACGCCGCAATCAACGAGGAGATTGCACCCTTCTGCCGCAATCAACAGGGCATTTCCTGAACTTCCACTGCCAAGGCTGATGACACGGACGGCCAATCACCACGCTCCATGATGCGAAAACGTTCCAGACGGTTCTTTGGGAAAGGCATCCCAACAAGGCTGAATGGTACGATGCCAGCGGTGATTCGACCGATGCAAGAACCACGTTCGCGAAGCATGTCGATATGGAAAGGTTTGATCCGTGACGAGTGGAACGGCCCCGATAACCGGTCAATCGCCAAAGAAGCGCTCCTGGAAACCATCACGATCGACTATTCGGATGCTGATCATCGCCGGTGTGTTGATCGTCCTCTACATTCTTCTCAACCTCTCAAGCAGTTTCTGGGTCAATTGGTGGTGGTTTGACAGCATGGGACGGCGGTCGCTCTTGACCGACCGGTACGTCTTTAAAACGACCGCGTTTGTCATCGGCGCGTTGATCGCCGCGCTGATGGTCGGCGGCAACAGCGTGCTGGCGCTCCGCCGCACGCGCCACCCGGAAAAGGGGAAGCTTGTCACCCAAGTCAGCAACCGCATCATTTTCTGGCTCGCGTTTGGCGGGACGATTGTCGTCGCGATTTTCATGGGCTCAAAGACGGCGAATGCCTGGGATCTCTGGGTTCGTTGGTTCTATGGTTCCAGCTTCGGAACAAAGGATCCTTATTTCAGCCGCGATATCGGTTTCTACATCTTCACATTGCCGGCAATCACCTGGATCTATCGCGCCGTTCTGGTGCTGACCGTGCTGACGCTTGTCGTCACCGTCATCATCTACGCCCTGCGGCAGAGTCTCCGGTTCAACATGCATGCCCTGAAACAGGCGCCGCTTGCCGCCCGGGCGCACGTGATGTTGCTGCTGGCGTTTCTGTCGCTCGTCATTGCGTTTGGACGCCTCATCAGCATTTACAGGCTGGTCTATTCGGATCGCGGACTGGTGCATGGCCCCAGTTTCACGGACATGAACGTGGTCAGGTGGGCCAATCTGCTCCTGGCCATTCTCGCGGTTGTGCTCGCGATTGGTCTGGCCTTGAGCACGAAGCAAGTTCGGACGCGCTATCTCGCCATTTCCGGCGGAGCGCTCCTTGTCGTGTTCTTGATTGGTCTTATCGCGCTTCCAGTCGTGGTGCAACGAATCTTCGTGAATCCAAGCGAGCTGAAGCGCGAAAGTGCGTATGTCGAAAAAAACCTGCAGCTGACGAGAAGCGCCTACGCTCTCGACAACGTTACGGAGCGGGAATCCAGCGGACAGGCGCCGCTCACCGCCGAAACCCTGTCGGATGAACAGCAGACGATCGACAACATCCGGCTCTGGGATTACCGCATCGCCCGCTCGGCGTTTCAGCAATTGCAATCGTTCGTGCCCTATTACTCGTTCGATGATGTTGATGTCGACAAATACCAGGTGGACGGGCAGATACAGCAGGTTCTGACATCGGCACGGGAACTCGACCAGAGCGGGTTGCCGTCAGCTTCGCAAAGCTGGACCAATAAACGCCTGATCTACACCCATGGCTATGGAGCGGTCGTCGCTCCGGTATCCCAGGTCTCATCGCAGGGCATGCCGGTGATGGTGGTATCAAATATTCCACCGAATGGAACCGGGCAATATGCGATCGATCAACCTGAGATCTACTTCGGCGATGCGCCATCAAGCTGGATCATTCTCAATTCACAGCATGACGAATTCTCCGGGCTTGACGCGACGCAGGATGCCACCCGGTTTCAGGGAACACCTGCCGGCGGGATCGAACTCGGTGGGATCTTCAAGCGGCTGATCCTCGCTTCATATCTGAGCGACCGCAATACGCTCCTGAGCGGGGCGATCAAAAGCGACTCGATCCTGGTGATCAACCGGTCAATTCAAGATCGTCTGAGCGCGCTCACACCGGTCTTTTCGTTCGACAGCGATCCCTATCTGGTCATTGACGGCGGCAAGCTCTACTGGATTGTTGACGGCTTTACACAGAGCAACGATTATCCCGCCGCGCATACGTCGGATGGACTTAACTACATCCGAAATAGCGTCAAGGTGATCGTCGACGCTTACACCGGAGATGTAACGTATTACCGTACAGACACGGCAGACCCAATCGCGGACGCCTACGGCAAAATGTACAAAGGGTTGTTTCGACCAATCAGCGAGGCGCCGGCGTCACTCGCAGAGCATTTCCGCTATCCGCAGAAGATGTTCGACATCCAGTCGGAGATTTATGCGTCGGCTCATGTTTCGGATGCGACTTCCCTCTACAAAGGCGAAGATATCTGGACCGTCGCGACCGAAACGATCGACGGTCAATCGGCGCCAATGCAGCCGTACTACGTCACGATGCGGCTGCCGGGTGAAACGGATACGACCTATAACCTGATTCTTCCGTACATTCCCGGCGGACAGACAAACCGGCAAAACATGACCTCGTGGCTATCGGGCCGAATGACACCCGAGGGTCAACTTGAGCTTGTGCTCTACCGGTTCCCTCGTCAGGAAACGGTGTTCGGCCCAAGCCAGATCGAGGGACGGATTAATCAGCAACCGGAGATCGCCTCGCAGCTCAGTCTCTGGAATCAGGCAGGCACCCAGGTCATCTTCGGTAATCTTCTAGTCATACCCGTGGATGAAAGCGTGCTCTATGTGCAACCGCTCTACCTGCAGTCAACGACCGCCGAAGGCGCCTTGCCGGAGCTTCAGCGGGTCATCGTTGCGACGAATGAGAAGGTCGTGATGCGCGAGACGCTCGATGAAGCGATCACGGCTGCGATCGAGCCTTCGAGTCCAGCGGTGGTTGAACTCCAACCGGGAACGACGACCGAGACCCCACCGGAAACCACTGCTCCGGTGGCGGTGACCCCTGAGGCGACGCCAAATGCCCAGGAGAGCGCCACGATCAACTCGCTTACCCAGCAGGCGCTCGATACCTTCCAGAAGGGCCAGGATGCACTGCAGAAGGGCGATTGGACCGCATACGGGGCTGCGCAGCAGGAACTCTCGAACTTGCTGAATCAGATCGCCGCAGCATCAGGCAGTTCCAATGCGACGTCGGTTCCAGAAAGCGCGGCGACACCGGCCCCGTAGATTGAACATTGAGACAGAGCCGAATCGCCCGGTATCGAAATTTTCGATACCGGGCGATTCGCGTTATTGATCGTCAATTCGTAGGCTCAGTCGTCGCGTCGCGATCCAACCGTTGTGCCAAAGATATACCCGGCAATCGCGCCGAGTACCCCGGCGATGGCGTCGCTTGATATGCGCTCCGACATGCCGAGGATGGCGATCACCGCCAGCAGGAAGAGCGCAAGGATCTGCGATCCATATCCCTGGCCGAAGAATGGAATCTTCAATCCTCCCTTATCGGCATCTGGATCTGCCTGGGCGATCAGGTCCGAGAAGCTTTCCTGCCATTGATCTGCACCGTCGCCAACGGCTAAGATCTTGAGTTTGAACGAACCCGGGCTGTGCGGACGAATCGTCGCTTCAGAGCCCTTTTGATTGATTGTGATCGCCAGTACAGGGTCTGGACTCGCGGTTTCGACTTTGGACCAGGCAAGCTGCGGTAACGCAATCGTGGGATCGGAAGGCCTGACGGTATATTTTGAATCTTTTCCCACTGCAAGCACGAGTGGCCCTGAAACAATCAACGAGAACGATTTTGCGTTTTCTACGACGTCAGCGTTGAACATGCGGTTTCCCGCATCCGACGCTTGCATCGTTGCGACGACGAATTCAGGGGCTACGGTGTGACCGCGTCGGGCCAGACCAACCATCGCTCGAAGCGATTCGCCAAACGACCATCTGACGAAAAGCAGGAGCAGCAACGTGGCAATCAACGCCGCCCCAAAAGCGATCAGTGCAAAGCTCAGATCTTTGTTCGTAATTGGATTTCGAATCGTCGGACCCGTTCCTCACGTTGCTGTGGGGGCGACGGTCGGTTCCGGCGTGGCGTCATCGGTAGTTTCAGCGTTTTGCTGCGGCTCGTCACTCGCAGCCGCCGTATGCGTTACAGCCGCTCCCGGAGTGGAATCCTGCGCGATGACGCAATTCGTCATGAAAAGCGGAAAACTCAGGAGAACCGCAATGAAGACGATCGATCTGAAAATCACCGTTCGACGCAACATCGGCATCATGTCTAATCTCTCTGAGAGATCGAATCTCTCGCGTAAAGACCAGATAGCCTGAAATTCCTATGTGTATTTGGACCCGTGTTCGGAAATTACCACACGCGGAAGTGCAAAGTAAATAGACGTCCGAGGAATCGTCTCGTCTGGCGGATATGCCGAACGAGAAGAGCGTCATCCATGGGTTCGAATGATCCCGATCTTCAGGAACAAAGGAATCATGAAGTCAGGTCGACTACTCCGAGAAGATCGCGCGGCCGACGCGCACATGGGTGGCGCCTTCTTCAATGGCGACCTCGAAGTCGTTCGTCATACCCATCGACAACCAGGGGAAGGGCCTGTCGAGCGAATCGGCGAGTCGATCCCGGATCGATCGGAGTTCGCTGAAAACTGGCCGTGCTTCCTCGCCTGTCGCCGTGTACGGAGCCATGGTCATGAAGCCAAGCAAGTTCAGACTGGGTGAATCCAGAATGTACCGGGTCAAGTCTTCGACCTGGGAAAGCGGGCAGCCTGCCTTTTGCGCTTCGCCTGCGACGCTGACTTCCAAAAGGACATCTTTCGATGTACCGTTTGATGCAGCATGTTTTTCAAGTGCAGTGATCAAAGAGGATCGATCGACGGACTGTATGACGTCAAATAATCTGATCGCTGCCAGGCTCTTATTCGACTGCAATTGACCGATCATATGGAGCCTGGCGTCGCCGGGTAGGGGAGTCGTGTACTTGGCGATCGAATCCTGCACCCGGTTTTCGCCGAACTGGCGCAACCCAAGCGCGTAGGCTTCGTCGACCACCGCTCGATTGACCGTCTTCGAAACCGCGATGAGCGTAACATCGTCGCTCGACCGTCCGGATCGAGACGCGGCGTCAGCAATCCGTGACCGCACCTCTTCGATTCGATGCGCGAGATCTAATGCCACGAATCTGACTCCTCGTGTGTCGTAGGGGCAATTCCGACCATTGCTGCAAATCGGCCGGTTTCCGGTCCCTGACCGCGATGTGAGAACCAGCGGTCCCCATTGCATCGCGTGCAGTGCGCCAAATCGTCGATGTTCCCAGCTTTAATGCCTGCCCGCATTAGCAGCCAGCGATTGGCGTCTGGAAGATCGAGATGCAAGCGGCGAGGCCCGGATGCAATTGCTGCATCTGCGGCATCGCCTGCCAGTGCGCGCCACCCGGCAATAACCTCGTCGCCGACCTCGTAACAGCAGGAACGAATTCCCGGTCCGATCATGGCGATGATGCGTTCAGGATCAGCTCCGTACTCGTTGACCATCGCGTCGATCGAAGCACCTGGGATATCGGCGACGGTGCCGCGCCATCCGGAATGGATGACGCAGACCGCCAGCACATCCGGATCGACGAGAATGATCGGTAGGCAGTCGGCGTGAAGTGTCATGATCGCCACGCCGGGCGCGTTGGTCATCAACGCATCCGCCTGGCCGAGCGCATTGCTGCCAAACGGTCCGCCCCGGCCCCGATCGTCGATATCGACGCGCACCACATCACGTCCATGAACCTGATGTACCGTCGAAATCGCCAGCGGATCGATACCTGCGGCCCGACACCAGCGCTGGCGTTCGATCCATGCCGCGTCCTTATCGCGTGGGACGCCATAACCAATATTTGCCTCAGCAGGCGCGAGGCCGGAGATGCGGCCGGTGATGCCGTGGCGCATGTCCGGAATGGCCGACAATCTTGGGCTCGTGAGCAACGCTTTCCGATAGTGATCGAGCGATGGTTCGATCGACGTATTCACGCTAAATGCCATTCAGGGCTTATCTCCCTCTCGAGCCGCGTCAAGTATCAACAGATCCGTCACAAGCTCCACCGGCGCGTGGTCATCGGTAAAGACCTCGCCGCCAGTTGGTCCGACTCGTATATTGCCATGCTGCAACGAATCGATCGAAACCGGTCTGGCGATTGAGCCTTCCGGGAGTGATTCCGCGTTGCGTGTAAATGCTTCGGCGCTTGCCGCCGAGGTCAGTCCAATCAGCATGGTGTTGCTGTAGCCGCTGACATCAATCGCAAATACATACGGGAATACTGAGTGCATCGTCGCCGAGATCACGTCGATCAAGCGGTAGTCCGTTTCGGTGCGGCCAACGTTGATCACCGCTGCTCCGCCCGGATTGAGATGACCGGCGACCGTTTCAAAGAATTCCTTCGTCGTCAGCTGAAACGGAATGTAGGGCTGGTGATACGCGTCAACCGCGACCAGGTCATACGTCTGGCTGGTTCGATTCAGATAATAGCGGCCATCTTCGATGATGAGATTGAGATTTGGAATGGAATCCATTCCAAAATATTTCTCACCGAGATCAGCGATCGTGCCATCGATTTCAACGCCGTCGATGGCGATGCCTGGATATTCCGCGGCTAATTCTCTCGCGGCCGTTCCACCCGCAAGCCCGATGATGCACGCAGACTGAACCTTTGCTGCATCAAATTGTTCGGAGAAGAGGGGACCGAGCGTGAAGTAGTCCCAGGGACCACCGGTCAGGATCGAGTTCGGATCGTAGATCGAGTGAATTGCCTGTCCCTCGTTGAGCGCGAGCAAATAGCGGCCGTTGTCTTCAAGCACTTGAATGTAGTTGTATTGCGATTCCGTTTCGTAGACGAGCTCGCCCTGATAGGGGGGCTTGATCTGACCGCCGCCAAAGACGCCAATGATGACCAACAGCAATCCAACCAGTGACGATGCCACTACCGCACCGCGCGGCGAGCGCAAGATCAGCAATCCGATCGCTGAAAGGGCCATCAAGCCAATCGAGAGAATGTAGAACGTCTTCGCCGTGCCAACGAGCGGAATCAGCACGAGAACCGGTAGAAAGCTTCCGGCGATCGCCCCAAATGTCGAGACCGCCGAAAGTCCGCCGGACGTATGCCCGGCGCTGGCGACATCGCGAACGAGCAACCGCAACGCGAACGGCGACACGAATCCGATGAGGGTAATAGGAACTGCGAAAAGGAGAAGGACTCCGACAAGCGACCCATAAAACGCGCCGATCGAAACCGAATCAAACGCATCGAGCGAGACCTGCAAAATCGGATGGGCGATGATCGGAATCACCCCAGCCGCAAACCCCGCGAGCGCGGTCAACACGAAAAGCAATTCTGGTTCGGGATGACGATCGGCGACACGGCCGCCCAGGGCATAGCCGATGCTCAAATAGAGCATCGTCAGCCCAATCAGATTGGCCCAAATGAAGGTTGAATCGCCGAAGTAGGGCGCGATCAAGCGCGATGCGCTCAGCTCGATGCCGATCGAGGTCAGACCGCCAAAAAAAACGATGGTCTTGACCAGGCGGTTGAGCGTCGTTGGACTTGCTTCCGTCGATGCGTTGAAGAACCGCGACATATCTGCTCGTGCGCTGGAATCCGGACGGCGAGTCGACACGACTCTAAAAGGGCCATCAGGTCCAACGAGAAGCATACCAAGGAGTCACAGCGGCAACGATTCCGCGCCCAGCATCGATTCCCGGGATATCCGCATTTCAGATTCCATCAACTGTGTGTACGTACAATACGCGACTTTCCTTATCATGTCAAGTGATCTATCCATCTTGCTCATTCAGCGCCTATCCAGTCATATTCCCGTGCGCGTTCGTTGCTTGCTTCGCAGACATCGTGCATGTGTTCCAAGCTCCCCGCACAGCGCTGGTAGGAATCCTTTCAGGACTGGCCTTGATCAACAGAAAGCGGGATGCGTCGTCTGGTGGCCATTCATTGGATGCAGACCTTCAATCTGGCTGCGGCAAATTGCATACCCTGCAAGAAGTCAGTCATTGCTGAGTCATGCCGCAGAAATTGCATCATGCGGCTCGATGTCCCCTTTGCGCCTCACGACGGGCTCATCGAATCGAATGGCAATTGCGCACAACTGCACTTATCCGCAAATTTATTATTTTGACCATTGAACGCGCGCTCATGCCCGTGGTTAGTCTCGCTTGCTCCATGAACGGCTAATCGATGCGGTGATGCCTGTGCATTACCTCTTGCAGTCGATCCAACGGCAACGCGTGTGAGATGCGGCCATTTGCGCCGGTCATTGTCGTCGCCATGCAAAGCGCATTGGCGATTGCCTCGTGCGTGGCATCGGCAACGGCTTCGAACAGAACGCTGATGGCGTCGTTTGGAAGCATGCGAATGTTGGTTGCTGTGTATATGCCTTTTGAATCGACGCCATGATTTCCAGTCGAAAATGCGAGAAATAAATCACCGCTGCCGTTGTCGCCGTTTCCACCGGCGCGCGCCAGTCCAATCGTGCCGCGTTGTGCCAGCCGTTTGCATTGATTCGGCAGTAACGGTGCGTCGGTGGCGATGACGATGACGATCGATCCATCCGCGTTTGGTTGCATGCGGTGAGATGGAATCTCATTCACCGGAATTTCTCGTCCGACGGGCACGCCATCGATGTGGAGATGAGACCGCCAGCCGTAGTTTGCCTGGACAAGCACGCCGACAGTCCAGCCGCCAAATTCCTCCGCCAGCGCCCGTGACGACGTGCCGATGCCGCCCTTGAATTCGTGGCAGTTCATGCCGGTTCCGCCGCCGACGCACCCTTCCGCCACGGGACCGGTCGCGGCGGATTCCAGCGCTTGAACGACATGCTCAGGCTTGACGTGAAATCCATTCATATCGTTGAGCCAGTTATCGCTCGTTTCTGAGACCACTGGCAGCCGGTATGGCATCGCATCATTGCCCGTCCAGCGCTGTACGTCGTACGCGATCAGCGCATCACGGACCACGCCGACACTATGCGTGTTAGTGAGGCCAATCGGCGTCGAAATCAGCCCTGCCTCCTCGATCCATGCAATGCCGGTCATTTCACCGCTTCCATTCAGCTGGTGATATCCGGCAAAGACAGGATCTTTGGCGATGTCATCCCGTGGAACGATGACCGTCACACCCGTGCGCACAGGTCCTTCGCCCGTGATGAGCGGTCCGTTCCCTGCGATCAGTGTCGTGTGGCCGACGCGCACGCCAGGAACATCAGTAATCGCGTTCCAGCGACCAGGCTCAAGCGATCCGATGCGAATGCCGAGATCCCGAGCGCGATGGCGCTGCTCAGTTGATGGCTGATGTGACTTCTTCATTCCAGCTTTCTTGCACGCCGTGCATGCATTGGTGAAATGTTCATTCATACACTTGAAACGGATTGACGCGTTCGAAAGCCACTATATAATCACAATTACGGTTACACGGAAACTTATGCAATCGGTCGTTCGCTTCCTGCCGGACTTCGACCAGATATCGTGGCTCGGACAGGATTGCCTCCAGGAGAGCATGATGTCACCTTGTTCAAGGTCACTGCTCAATCGACGACAACTCCTTCAACGAACTGCCGTAATGAGTGCGGCACTCGCAATGAGTTCTCAGGCTTTCCCCAGTCTTGCAAGTGCCCAATCTTCGACCGAACAGATTCTTCGACTCGTGTGCGAAGAACCTTTGACGTTCGATACCGGCACCATCGGCGGTGGTATCGGCATCCAATGGGCAAATCATCTGTTTGAAGGGCTCACGCGTTACGACTGGGAGAACCAACAGGTCGTTCCCGCTGCGGCGGCGAGTTGGGACATTTCCGCCGACAACCTCACGTACACGTTCCACCTGAACGAAGGCATGGTCTGGAGCGACGGCTCCCCGCTCACGGCCCACGATTTTGAGTTTGCGATCAAGCGAAATCTCGACCCGACACTCGCCGCGCCGCTTGCTTCGTTCCTCTATCCTCTTGCCGGCGCCGAGGACTTTTTCCTCGGAACATCCACCGATCCGTCAACTGTTGCCGTCACGGCTAAAGACGACGTCACGCTGGAGATGACGCTCAATGCGGTCACTCCATACTGGTTGATCATTCTCTCCCTCTGGATCACCATGCCGATTCCGAAGGCGGCCGTCGATGCCGGTGGCGCTACATGGGCCGAGCCTCCTACGATCGTCAGCAACGGCTGGTTCACGATGGAGTCGTGGGAGCACGATCAGAGCATGACCCTGGTCCGCAACGAAAACTTCCACGGCACGAAACCGTTGCTCACCGGCATCGAGTACACCATCTTCCAGGATCCGCCGACACAGGGACTGACCGCGTTCGAGACGGAGGATGTCGATCTCGCCCAGGTCACTGTCGCGAATGCTGATTTCGTCAACAGCGATCCAACGTTGAGCGAACTGGTCTATCACCAGGCAGTCTCCGGCACCTGGCAGCTGCGGCTCGACATGTCGAACACGGAATCCGCGATTGCCGACGTCAATGTCCGCAAGGCGCTCTATCTCGCCATTGACCGCGATGTGCTGACATCGGTGGTGCTGAAGGGCTTCACGACGCCGGTCTATGTCCTGACGTCGCCCGACATTCCGTCATACGACGAGAACGCACGATTGGCAGGAACGATCGACGACGCCAAGAAATTTCTGGCGGACGCAGGGTTTCCCAATGGTGAGGGATTTCCGGGCATTCAGCTGGGATACGCCGCCGCGCAGGAGAACGCCCAGCTCGTGTCCGAGGCGCTGGTGCAGATGTGGAAAGACGGGCTCGGTATCACGAACGCGTCCGTGTTCCCGGTGCCCACCGATTGGCGAACTCGGATCAAGACCGAGTCATACGACATGTATCTCGGTCAATGGATCACCGACTTCCCCGATCCATACGAGTGGCACAACGTGATCTTCGACGGTGACGCCTGGCAGACGAAGTGGAAAGACCAGACCTACCTCGACATGATCAGGGCCGCCAACGTCGAGGTTGATCCCGAAAAGCGCAACGAGATGTACTCCGCGGCCGAGACATACCGGATTCAGGATCAGATGGCGACCATCCCGCTGTTCACGGTCGGACGGCTTTGGGTGATTCAGCCCTGGGTGCAGAACCTGAAGATCTCCCCGCTTGACGGTCCAATCCTGAACACTCCCGACATCTCGATCGCCGAAAGCTAGGTCATTCGAGCAGAGGGAGCAGCATCGATGCTGCTCCCTCTGCTCGAGAGCTTTTTGGCCGGAACTCAGTCTAACCTGCGTTGAGCGGACTCAAGCATTTTCCAGGATTGAACGCGACGGGGGACCATAATGCGCACGTTTCTCATCCGGCGGCTGCTCAGCTTTATTCCGACGATGCTGCTGTTCTACACGTTGGTCTTCGCCCTGATCAAGCTGACCCCTGGCAATCCGTGGGACACCGCAGAGAAGCCGTTTCGGCCCGAGGTGCTCGCAAAACTCGAAGAGAAGTATCACTACAACGATCCGGTCTGGAAGCAATATCTCGACTACCTGCGCAGGATCTTCTTTCACTTCGATTTCGGACCGAGCTACAAGCGAAACGTCGACGCGAACGAGATCGTCTCTCGCTATTTCCCGGTCTCGCTCCAGCTCGGCGCCGTCGCGTTCGTCATCGCGATCGTCTTCGGGATCAGCCTCGGCGTCATCTCGGCGATCAAGCAGAACACGTTCACCGATCACCTGGCGATGCTCTTTTCCGTCATCGGTGTGGCGACGCCGAGTTTCGTCGTCATTACCCTGATGATCATTGTCCTGGCCGTCAATCTCGGCTTCTTGCCGGCCTACGGCTGGGACGGCATCTTCAGCAAGGAAATCATCATCCCGGCGATCGCGCTCTCGCTGGGTCCGATGGCGGTGATCGCTCGCTCACACGCGCGCCTCGATGCTCGAGACGATTCGGATGGACTTCGTGCGGACCGCCCGCGCGAAGGGGCTCGCCGAGCGACCGATGATGCTGCGCCACGCGCTCCAGAACGCCTTGATTCCAGTCGTCACCATGTCCGGGTTGGCCCTGGCCGATCTCATCACCGGGTCGTTTTTCGTCGAGGCGATCTACGGCGTACCTGGGATCGGTCGGTACTTCGTCAGCACGGTCGTCCGACAAAGACTATCCCGGTGCTGATGGCCGTCACGCTGCTCTTCGCGGCGCTGATCTGGTTGATGAACTTCCTTGCCGACGTGGCGTACGCGGTGATCGACCCGCGCGTGAAGGTGAGCTGATGGCAGCCACGATCGCCGCATGTCGGTCCTACCGCCCGGCAGGTGCAAGCATCGAGGGCCGAGGGTTCTGGCGCGATGCCTGGCGCCGGCTGCGACTGAACAAGGCGGCGATGGCCGGACTGGTGATCGTCATCATCTTCTGCTCACGCTCGCGATCCTCGCGCCGCTGTCATCGCACCCTACGACTACGCACGACGGCAATCTGCTGGCGAGCTCCCAGGGACCGAGTCGCGAGCACTGGCTGGGTACCGACGAACTCGGCCGCGACATCTTCTCGCGTCTCTTTACGGCGCGCGGGTCTCGCTGACGGTCGCCATCGCCGCCCAAATCGTGATCGTCGTCATCGGCGTCCCGATCGGATTGCTTGACCGGGTACCTCGGCGGGTGGTTCGACATGGTGGTGATGCGGTTCATCGACGCGATCTACGCCATGCCGAACCTGCTGATTGCGATCCTGATCATGTCGATGCTGCGCAGCAATATATCGGCGAGCGCAAAAGCTAGCGGCAACTGGCTCACGTCACTCGACAAATACCGACGGTCTGATCGGCATCTTCATCGTGATGTCACTCACCCACTGGCTGACGGTGTCGCGTCTGGTTCGCGGCCAGGTCCTCTCGATCAAGGAGCGAGAGCACGTCGAGGCGGCCCGGGCGCTCGGGCGCTCACGGTCCGCGGATCGTCCACGTCCATATCCTTCCGCACGTGCTGGCGCCGGTGATCATCGCGATCGCCTTCGGTGTTCCCGGCGCGATCATGCTTGAAGCGAGCCTCTCGTTCCTCGGCATCGGCGTCAATCCCCCTACCCCCTCCTGGGGGCTGATGATTTCCGACGGTATCACCAACATGCGCTCCCACCCCTACATGCTGATCTCACCGGCTCTGGCGCTCGGCGATCACCCTGCTCGCGTTTACGTTCCTCGGCGACGGGTTGCGGGACGCGATGGACCCGCACATGAAACGCTAGCGGAGGATCGAGGAGTCGTCGATGCCGCAATCACTGCCCGGGAACCTGGGAACCATCGCTCAGCCCCGAACTGATCGCCCGTCAGAAGAACGATCTCCGCTCCGCGACTCTCGCCAGACGGGCAGCGGCTGGCGTTCGCGGTGTGAGTTCGACGGGCGAACCGATCTCTTTGTCGACTCAGGAAGGGTTGGCCGCGCCAGGTCACGGCGGATCACGCGCTTGCGGGAGGAAGTTACGCCTGGTCGCCGGATGGACGCAGATTGTCTTCACCTCAGCGTCCGATGGGAAGCTCTGGCTTTGTCCGGCATCGGAGGCCAGGCACGGCGCCTGACCTTGCGAGAGGGACGACACCACACCCCACGGTTTTCGCCTGATGGTCGATTCATCAGTTTCATCTGCGATCGAGTCAACGAGATCGACGTCGTTGTCATTTCGGTGGACGGGACGCTGCAACGGGTGCTCGACACGGGCGTCCGATTTTCCGATGGATCCGTCCTGGTCGCCGGACAGTACGCGGTTGATCTGGCACGCCTATCCGAACACGTTGATGCCGTGGGATCAGAGTGCGATTCGTCATCGCCGAGGTCGACGGGGGATATCCCGTAACCATTGCGTCCGGCCGCGGACGCGTTTGCAAATGCGCGCTTCTCGCCCGATGGCACCCGCATCGTCTGTGTTTGCGATCGCGGTGGCGCGCTCAACGTCACCGAGATGAGCGTCGACGGCGCGGAACATCCGGACGCTCCATGAGGACCCCTGGGAGCACGGGGAACCATCGTATTCGCCCGATGGCAAAACACATCGTCTACACCCGAAACGTCGATGGTGACTACACGCATCTGGACGGTCCCGAGCGGCGGTGGCAAACCGCCGCCAGCTGACGACGAATCCCGGTCGTGCTGGAAGTCCGTCCTGGTCGACGAAGGGCGAATCGATCGTCTACCCGCACGAGAGTCCGGTTGCCCCTCCCGACGTGTGGGAGATCGATGTTTCAAGCGGTCAAACACGGCAGAGAACGTTCTCGGCGATGGGGGCATCGACGGCCAGTCGATTTGACCTTGCCTGAGCATGTCTCCTGGAAAAGCGCGGATGGTTTCGAGGCGCACGGATTGCTCTACACGCCCGAAAGAGGTCGGTACCGGGACAACATGGTTGCCTGGTCGAGATCCATGGCGGACCGATGAATCAATCGCGATCGTCTGGAATGGGATCTTGCAGTATCTGGTTCAGCGGGGATGGGTCGTCATTCAACCCAACTACCGCGGCACGCTTGGGTATGGCCGCGCGTATCGCGAAGCGCTGTTCGGCGCGTGGGGCGATGGAGATCTCGACGACAACCTCGGAGCGGTCGATCTCTGCGAAGAGTCGTGGACTCATTCGATCTGATCGTGTTGTTGCCTGGGGAGGCAGCGCAGGCGGGTACTCGACACTTGTCTGTTTGGCCGGTGCTCCCGAGCGATTCGCCGCTGGCGTTGCACTTTTTGGGCTCTACGATCTTTACGCCTTCGGTCTGGAAACGCACCGGTACGAGCGCTTTTACGTGGAAACGATCCTGGGCACAAGCTCCGAAAATGACCCGCTCTGGCGACGACGATCGCCGCTGAATGCCGTTGGTCGCGTGAAATCTCCGATCTTGCTCCTTCATGGCGGTCGCGACCCCGCTGCACTTCCAGCTCAATCAGAGACATTGATTCGAGAACTTGAGCGCTATCAGATCGACTATGAATATGCGTTCTACCCCGACGAAGGACACGGATTCCGCAGGGTCGCGACCAACGTCGACTACATCCAGCGGATGGATCGCTTCCTCTGCCAAAAGGTGCTCAGAGCACCTGACCCGGGACCGCTCGGCATTTTGCCCTACCCTCCCGTTTCTACTCACTGACATTTCACCCAATTCGAGAATCGTGACTCAGCGAGATCAATCTGAGATCGGCGCATCGCGCCTAGACGTTCGGCCCGGAGCCGCGCACAATTGCATCCCGCGATGGCGATGCCCCGCTCGGTCGTCTTTTGCTTATTTCGTTCAACGTGAAACGCAGGTGTAGATCTCGATGCCCGAAATTATTGCGGATAGCGTTGACGCGTATATTTTTCGAACCGCGGGTCAACGGGTGCAGTTCCTGCTGGTTCAGCGCGAAAGCGATCGCACGTTTGGAGGTGTCTGGCAGAGCATGCATACGCGTGTCGAGCAACGCGAAACAACGCTCGACGCTGCACGCCGGTCCGTACGTGAGGCCATTGGACTCGATCCGCTTGCGGCATACTCCGTCGACTATATCCACCAATTCTTCGATCATGAACGTGACCTGATTGTTTTCGCGCCATCGCTCGCGTTCTCTCTGGCGCCGGGAGGCGAATACACGCTTGGCGAGGGATTCAAGGCGCTCGCCTGGTTTGATGCCGAAGATGCCGCGAATCGCTTGATTTGGGCCGGTCAACGCTCCGCCATCCGGACGTTCACGAAAATCCTTGCCAGGGGTGGCGAAGACATCGAACTACACCGGATCGGGTGATTATCGAACGTCTGTTCTCCGGTATACTCGCGTGAATGCGTGCCGCAACTGGCGCGGCGTCGAGGAGACAGTCATGCCCAATTTCAAAATCGTTTCCGATCTGAGACCAACCGGTGACCAGCCCTCCGCGATCGAAGCGCTCGTCGAAGGCGTGAATGCGGGCGAGCGGATGCAAACGCTGCTCGGCGTCACTGGTTCCGGTAAAACCTTCACGATGGCGAACATCGTTGAAGCGATCCATCGCCCTACCCTCGTTCTTGCGCATAACAAGACGCTGGCCGCTCAGCTCTATTCCGAGTTCAAAGAGTTCTTTCCGCAAAATGCAATCGAATATTTCGTCTCGTACTACGACTACTACCAGCCGGAAGCGTATGTCGCCCGGACCGACACCTTCATCGAAAAGGAATCGGACGTCAACGAGGAAATCGACAAGCTGCGCCATGCCGCGACGCGATCGCTGCTGACTCGCAAAGACACGTTGATCGTCGCGTCGGTCTCGTGCATCTACGGTCTCGGTTCGCCAGAGGAATACCAGAGCACCGTCGTTTCACTCCGGCGCGGGGCGAAGATTCGCCGCGACAAAGTGACCCGCCATCTCGTCGATATTCAGTACGACCGCAACGATATGGATCTCTCGCGCGGCAACTTCCGCGTTCGCGGCGACACGCTTGAGGTCTATCCAGCCTACGAGGAAATTGCGGTTCGGATCGAGTTCTTTGGCGACGAGGTCGAACGCATTGTCGAAGTCGATCCGCTCACCGGTGAGATTCTGATCGAGCGCACCGACGTCGTGATCTATCCGGCCAAGCACTTCGTCACCACCGCCGACAAACTCGCGGTGGCGATTCGCGACATCGAAGACGAACTGACGCATCGGTTGCAGGAGCTCGACGCCCAGGGCGGCTGCTCGAAGCCGCACGACTTGAAGCAACGCACGATGTACGACCTGGAAATGCTTTCTGAAGCCGGATACTGCCCCGGTGTCGAAAATTACTCAATGCATCTCTCGCGACGGCGATTTGGCGAGCAGCCATCCACGCTTGATCGACTACTTTCCCGAAGATTTTCTGTTGTTCGTCGACGAATCGCACATGTCGTTGCCGCAGGTTCGAGGCATGTATGGGGGCGATCGATCGCGCAAGGACGTGCTGGTCGAGCATGGGTTCCGGCTCCCCAGCGCGCGCGAAAACCGTCCGCTCACCTTTGATGAGTTCGAAGGCATGATTCATCAGGCAGTATTCGTCTCGGCGACACCGGGTCCGTACGAAAAAGAGCATGCGACCAAAACCGTTCAGCAGGTGATTCGCCCGACCGGGCTTGTCGATCCTGGCATCTCCGTCCGTCCGACAAAGGGTCAGATCGACGATCTCCTGGGTGAGATCAATCTGCGCGTATCGCGGGGAGAGCGTGTTCTTGTCACGACGCTAACGAAGCGGATGGCGGAGGATCTCGCGGACTACCTCAAGGAAATGGGCGTACGCACGCAATACCTGCATAGCGAAATCGATACCTTCGAGCGGATTGAGATTCTTCGCGATTTGCGGCTCGGCATCTACGATGTCGTCGTCGGCATTAATCTCTTGCGCGAAGGACTGGACCTGCCGGAAGTGTCGCTCGTCGCGATTCTTGACGCCGACAAAGAGGGCTTCCTGCGGTCCGAAGGTGCACTGATCCAGACGATTGGACGGGCCGCTCGCCATGTCGACGGCACCGTCATCATGTACGCTGATACTATGACGCGGTCGATGAAGGCAGCGATCGACGAGACGTATCGCCGGCGTGAAATGCAGATCGCGTACAACGAAGAGCATGGGATTACCCCGCGCGGCATTGTGAAACAGGTGCGCGATCTTACCGAGCGCGTGCGTGCCGCCGCCGAGGATCGAGAGGAATACGACGCCGTTCCGGATGGCGTTTCAACGACCGGGATCATCGCCCAGATGCCGAAAGACGAGTTGGTGCGCATGATCAAGGATCTCGAATCCCAAATGAAGACCTCCGCCCGCAATCTCGAATTCGAGAAAGCAGCCTTGATCCGCGATCAAATCGTGGAATTGCGGCGGTTGGTTGAAGTCGATCCGGTCGCTTTGCACTGAGCGGCCCGATCAACATCAGGAGACGGATGAATGCCCTTTCAGGGAAAAGTAACTCGATACTGGCGATATGTCGCCGTCTTTACCCTTGCCATAGTGCTTGTCGCCGAATTTGCGTCACCGGTGGCGGCAACGATTGTGCCGGGTACCCCCGACGCCGCATCAACTCCCCCACCCGATACGACCCCCGAGGCCGACAACAGCGAAATCGCTCCCGAGCTTCCTCCCGCCGACCTGCCATCGATCAGCCAGCAGGGATACTCCTACGATCTGACGGCGACACTTCGAACCGATCTCGATTCGATTCCCAAGCAGACGCCGATCTATACCGTCACTCGCGAAGTGACGACGAAAGAGGATGCGGCTCGGCTCGTTGAAAATCTCGGGATTGGCGCTGACCTGGTCGAGCAAGGCACGAATAGCTGGAGCGCGAATGGCACGGGCAGCCTGTTTGTTTCGCCCGACTTCATTCAGTACATTTCCCAGGAACCAGTTGGCGATGGTGATTTGCCAACCGACGAAGATGCGGTTGCGTTTGCCCAGGACTGGCTTCGTACGACCGGGCTTCTCCCTGCGAACATCGGCAATGGCTCGGTGACTGAGCGCTCCGATGACGCCAAGCGGCTGACCGTGACGTTCAACGCCCAGGAACCCGGTACGATTATGGGCGATTTCCCGGGTGTCACCGTGACGCTAGGTCCCGGCGGTGTTGTCCTCGAGGCGACCAAACGCTGGGCGAATATCCAACGCAGCGATATCTACCAGCTTCGCGACGCAGACGACGCCTGGGGCCAGGTACTGAGCAACCAGGGCTATATCGAAGCAGATATTTCAGCTGCAGATCTTCCTGCCGGGGCAACGGTCAAAGGCACCGTGACCTATAACAATGTCTCGATCGCCTACACGACTGCCGGACCGCCAGGTGGCGATCAATACCTGGTTCCGATCTTTGTCTTCCGGGGCCGTATGCGCCTTGAAGGCGGCGAAGACACCTACGCGATCCGCACCTATGTCCCTGCCCTCGCCAATAGCGGCGCGCCGGTCGGGTAGCGAAGGAGCCTCATCGTGCAGCCGTCTGCGCGGTATTCGGTCCTGTTGATCAATGGACCCAATCTGAATATGCTCGGCAAACGGGAGCCAGAGCTTTACGGCTCAACGACGCTTGTTGAAATCGAGCAGCGATTGATTGATCTCGGCGCCCAGTCTCAGCCGCGGATAGCGGTCGAGTCGATTCAGTCGAATTATGAAGGCGCCCTGATCGATGCGATCCAGACAACCGGGCGAGCCAGCGACGGGATCATTATCAATCCGGGCGCATTCACGCATTACAGCATCGCCCTGCGTGATGCGCTCGCGCTTTGCTCTTGTCCGATCCTCGAGGTGCATCTCACGAATATCCACGCTCGCGAGGAGTTCCGCCATCATTCCGTGATCGCGCCAATTGCAGTTGGGCAAATCGCTGGGCTTGGCGCCATCGGCTATGAACTGGCCCTTGAGTTCCTCCGGCGGCGCTTCGCGGAACGGGAGATTTCGTCATGACGATTGAACGAGTCGAACGGGCACGTGCAGTGATGCAGGAGCGAGAGCTCGACGCGATTCTGGTCAGCAACCCCCATTCGCGGCGTTACCTGACGGGATACACCGGCGACGATCACCCACCGGACGAAACGGCAGGCATCCTCCTGATCTTGCGCGATCGGGCCAGGATGTTCGCCAGTCCGAACAATGTTGATTGGGCGCAGTCAGAAGCCCCTCACATTGCGGTGTCGGCCTGGGGCTATCCCTGGACGAATACGGTGGCCGAGGCAATTGCCGAGGCGGGCGCGAAGAACGTTGGATTCGAAGAGGAAGCGCTTTCGGTCGGCGAGTTTCAGCGACTGACTGAAGCGGCGGGCGAAACAGTCGTCTGGACTCCGCTAGCTGGCGTAATAGAGCGTCTCCGCGTCATCAAGGACGACGCGGAGATTGAATTGCTCGCGGAGGCCTGCCGGATCACGGACGCCGCGTTTGCGGCCGGCGAATCAGCACTTAAAGCCGGAATGACCGAGATGGAGCTCGTCGCCATTCTCGATGATGCAATGCGCGCCAACGGCGGCGACGGCCCTGGATTCTCGACCATCGTAGCCTCGGGACCGCATGCTGCCCGGCCACATCACGCGCCTGGAAATCGCCAAATCGAACCCGGGGAGCCGGTGATCATTGATATGGGTGCGGAATATCGCGGCTATCGCGCAGATCTCACCAGGACGATTTGTGTGGGGAAGCCGACTTCAGAATTGATCTCGGTTTACACTACTGTGTTGGACGCTCATGAAGCGGTCCTTGCCGCGATTCGATCCGGCGTGTCCGGGAAAGATGTCGATGAAGTCGCAAGGGCATTCTTTCGTGCAGCAGGCCATGGTGACCATTTCATTCACGGGCTTGGACACGGCGTCGGACTCCGAATCCACGAAGCACCGAGCGCAGGACCTCGATCAAACGACGTATTGACCAGTGGTATGACACTCACGGTCGAACCGGGACTGTATATTCCAGGTTGGGGCGGCGTGCGCATCGAGGATTTTGTGGTTATTGAAAACAATGGGTACCGAAATTTGACCGCCGCTCCCAAGCGGCTGACGATTAACCAATAGACCGATGGAGACGCAGGAATGATTGACACGAGTGATTTGCGCAAGGGCACCACGATGGAGTTCGATGGCCGCCTTGTGAAGGTGATCGAGTTCTCCCACAACAAGCAGGGGCGGGGCTCGGCTCAAGTGCGGATGACGCTTCGCGATCTTCGCACGGGCTCCACGACCACCCATTCCGTGCAAGCTGGTGCTCGCTTCCCGGCAGTGCGGCTCGAGCGACAGAACGTGCAATTTCTTTACGAGGACGACGGCCACTTCCAATTCATGGACACCGAAACGTTTGACCAGATTCTCCTGGATGAGTCCGCCGTCGGCGATCTCAAGCTCTATATCAAAGAAAACGAGACGTGCGATCTGTTGACGTACGAGGGTGAGCCGATTGATATCGAATTGCCGACCTCGGTTACGCTCGCCGTTAATTACACTGAGCCAGGTTTCAAGGGCGATACCGCCACCGGCGGCAACAAACCTGCCACGATGGAAACGGGTCTCATCGTCCAGGTGCCGCTGTTCATCACGAATGGCGATGTTCTGAAAATCGACACGCGAAACGGCGAGTACATCGAGCGCGTCTAGCGCATTTGGCGGAATGGAGAGCAACGTGGCAGCAAGCGACGGTGCACCCGGAACAGAACAACTCGCGCTCAGCGAAACGGCCGATGCCGTGCGCAAGCTTGCTGAGGTCATGCAAGACCATGGTCTCGCCAAGATCGAGGTTTCGCAGGGCGGCATTCATATCCGGTTGAGCGCAGGCAAACCTGCCGCCATCATTGCCGCGCCCGCTGCGGTCGCACCGCTTGACGCGCCAGCTAAATCGCCGGAGTCTGAGGGGCATATCGTCACGGCGCCCATGATCGGCACCTACTATGGCTCCCCGTCTCCGGGTGAGGCATTGTTTGTCGACATTGGTGATGAAGTCGAAGTGGGCCAGACGATCGGCATCATCGAAGCGATGAAGATCATGAACGAAATCGCTGCTGACCGGAACGGCGTCGTTGCGGAAATCTTCGTTTCGAATTCCCAGGCCGTTGAGTATGGTTCTCCATTGATTCGAATCATTCCCGCATAGGAGTTCCATGTATGGCGGGCCAGGTGCTCGGTGTCGCTGACGTCAGCGCCTACCTGAAACAGTTGATCGAGTCTGACGATTTCCTCAGCGACCTCTGGGTTGAAGGGGAAATCTCGGACTATTTCGTTTCCCGGCAGGGGCATATCTATTTCACGCTCAACGACGAACGCGCCACGCTTAAATGCGTCATGTTCAAAGGAAGCGCCGTTCGCCAGCGCAGCCATTCGCAAAGTGGCGATCAAGTCGTTGTCCATGGCCGGTTTTCGATATACGAGCAACAGGGCCGGTATCAGCTCTATGCCGATCTGATCCAACCGGCCGGGCTTGGGCTCCAGGCGCTCCAGTTTGAATTGCTGCGCCAGAAGCTGGAAAGCGAAGGACTGTTCGACGTTTCGCGCAAGCGCGCATTGCCTCCCGCACCAAAAGTGATCGGTGTGGTCACGTCGGCAGAGGGAGCGGTCTGGCACGACATCCAGCAGGTGCTACGGCGTCGTTACCCTTTCGCGCATTTGATTCTTTCTCCTTCTTCGGTTCAGGGCGACCGCGCACCCGCCTCAATCGTCGCTGCGCTTCAGCGCTTGATTGATGATGGCCGAGCCGAGGTGATCATCGTCGGTCGCGGCGGCGGCTCGGCGGAGGACCTTAGCGCTTTCAACGATGAACAGGTCGTGCGGGCGGCATTTGCGTCTCCTGTTCCAATCGTCAGCGCAGTCGGACATGAAACCGATTGGAGCTTGCTCGATCTCGTGGCGGATCTTCGCGCCCCTACCCCGTCTGCCGCAGCCGAGCTCGTCGCTCCCTCCATAGCGAATCTTGCTGAGGAACTGATCGAACTCGACCGCTCGATGCGTGATGTGATGCTTGAAACCACCTATTCCTTGCGTCTGCTTGTTGACACCCAGCAGCGTCACCTGCGCCGCTTTTCTCCAGTTGAGCAGATTCGGCGAGCCGAAAACAGCATTGACCAGATTCAGCGCCGCATCATCATTTCCGCGATCAGCGAGCAACGCGCGCTTCGACAACGCACCGAGGCAGCGGGCCAGTCAGTCGCGGTCGCCGGAGCACGATCGCTGGCAAATCTCATCGCATCGCTCGAAGTCAGGTCAGCGGGACTATCGGCGCTTGAGCCAGGCGCGGTGTTGCAACGCGGATATGCACTGCTCCAGGATGCGGCCTCAGATAGCGTGATTCGTTCGATCAGCGAACTGAGTTCGGGAAGCGAAATACGCGCGTCGCTCATTGACGGAGTATTTACCGGCAAGGTCGATAAATTGTTCAAGCGCGAATTGGCGGAGGAAATCGGATGACGAAACAGAGCCAGAGTTCAACGCTCTTTAAAACATGGGAGAATCTAGCAGAAAGCGGAAGTTTCGAAGAGGCGTTCGCAGCAATGGAAGAAGCAGTCGGTCTGCTCGAACAGGGTGGGATGCCTTTGGCGGACATGACCGAATGTTATGAACTTGGACTCCGGCTTTCGAAGCGTTGCGCGACACTGCTCCGGGAAGCAGAGCTGAAAATCACCCAGCTGGATGATTCGTTTCTAGCCGATTCAGCGTCACTGGCGACATCTGTAACGCCAACGTTATTTGATTTGAATGGATAAGCCGCTATGGAGCCGTGTAAATCTAAGGCACTGTATGAGGGCAGTCTCGACGCCGGAAAGGTTCCGGGCGAACTGCTCGGACGGTTGCTCGGCGGCATTAAGAGTGACGATCCTGATCTGATTGTCGGGCCGGGCATTGGCCGGGATGCGGCTGCAGTCCGAATCGGGGACGAGATCCTGGTGCTCAAGACCGATCCGATCACCTTTGCGTCAGAAGGAGCGGCCCGGTACCTTGTCAACATCAACGCGAACGACCTCGCCTGTCTGGGCGCCACGCCCCGCTGGATGCTCGTAACAGCGCTTTTCCCGGTCGGCACCGCCCGCTCGCAGATCAAGCGAACCTTCGCGGAGCTTTCCGTTGCGACCCAGGAGCGCGGCATCTCGCTCGTCGGTGGACACACCGAGGTCACGCCTGGAATTGACCGGCCGATCTTGATCGGAATGCTCAGCGGAATCGCGTCGAACGAACGATTCCTGAAACCGGGAATGGCGAAGACTGGCGATGTCCTCATCCTCTCGAAACCACTTGCCATCGAGGGGACTGCTCTTCTCGCAGCAGAACGCCGGGAGTTTCTCGAACAGTCTGTCGGTTTCGATATTGTTGAACGAGCTGCGGAGTTTCTTTATAGCCCGGGTCTCTCGGTCGCGCCGGATGCGGATATCGCGTTTGCCACCGGCGGCGTTCGGGCGCTTCACGATCCTACTGAGGGTGGCATCGCCATGGGCGTCAGGGAGATCGCCGAAGCGAGCGGGTTAGGCGTCGAGCTCAATCGTGATGCAATCGTTTTTTATCCTGAAACGGCGGCAATCGCTGATGCATGTGGCATCGATCCAATCGGCATGCTCGCGTCCGGGAGCCTGCTCATCGCAGCAGCACCGCAACGTGAAACGGACCTCCTCGTCGCATTGCGCTCCGAGGGTCACGCCGCAGCTCGAATCGGTAAGCTTACTGCCCCTGGTTCTGGCTACTGGATTCTTAGCGGAGACGAATGCCTGCCATTGCCGACGTTTGTCCAGGACGAAGTTTCCCGGTTCCTGCTCGAATCCGCGTAAGCCCATACAATCCGGTCGTTGACCCGGTCACGCCATGACGATATCTGGCGTTTCAAGCTCGGAGGATCGAACCCGCATGGCTGGAATTGTTGTTGCAAGCGCAAATGGGAACGTCGGCATCGAGGCAAGCATTGAAGTGCTTCGGTCCGGCGGCTCGGCGGTTGATGCGATCGTCGCCGGCATCGCCTATGTCGAGGCCAATCCCGATGACCACAGCGTGGGGTATTCCGGATTGCCGAATCTCCTGGGCGAAGTTGAGCTCGACGCCAGCATCATGGAGGGCTCAGGTCTCCGGGCCGGGTCCGTTGGAGCGTTGCACGGCTATCAGGATGCGATTGCCCTGGCAAGACAGGTGATGGACACGTTACCCCACGTGTTGATCGTGAGCGCGGGTGCGGACCGTCTCGCAAGCGAAGTCGGGCTGCCTGCCATCGACCTCCTGACGCCCGAAGCGACTGCCATCTGGAAACAACGATTCAGCGACTTCGGCACCGGAGAGCCTGGCACGAGGGAAGCCTATTACACCCGGATCGCCGATATTGTCGGCACAGCCATGAGCGATCCGCAAAAGGTCGAAGATCTGCACGGCACGGTGAACTTCATTGCCCGCGACGATCAGGGCACGATAGCCTGCGGTGTCAGCACATCGGGTTGGGCCTGGAAATATCCGGGACGCCTCGGTGATTCGCCGATCATCGGCGCCGGCAATTACGCAGACAATCGTTGGGGTGCGGCGGCCTGCACGGGGCGTGGCGAGATGGCCCAACGCTGCTGCACCTCGCACAGCGTCGTCACCTTCATGCGCTTTGGCATGTCCGTCGAGGAAGCGCTCAAGCAGGCGATGATTGACCTTCGTTCGCTCGATGATCCTTATCGCAGCGAAATGAACATCATCGCACTCGACCGGGACGGTAAGCCGTCCGCCGCATCCAGCGCGCTGGATAAGACCTACATCTACATGACGACCGAAATGAATGCGTGTGTTGAAGAGGGCCGGATTCCGGTTCCTTACGAGGAAATTTAGTTCGGCCTCGTTGGCATTTCCCCGGCACTTGAAGTGCCGGGCTGACCGGACGAAGCCATTCCAGGGCTGGGGTGATAAGACGGTTTTCTCAGAGAAACCGGGCGTTTCCGTGCTCGGTCTCGTAGAAACTTCGTTTCGTCCGCACTGGACATCATTCCGGTGCAATCGCAACCAAGCTCACTTTGGAAAACAAACAAAAACGGTCCGGAATGTGATCACATTCCGGACCGTTTTTGTTACAAGCTGTCTTTAGAGATCCTTGTTCAGAGTCTGCAGGAACTCGGAGTTTGAGGCGGTCTTCGACAAACGACTGAGCATCAGCTCGGTTCCTTCGCTGCCACCGAGCATCGAAACCATGCGTCGCATGGTCCAGACCTGGCGAAGGGCGAAGTCGTCGAGCAGGAGCTCTTCACGGCGGGTGCCGGAGCGCTGGATGTCGATCGCCGGGTAGATCCGCCGCTCGGCGAGCTTACGATCGAGATGCAGCTCCATGTTGCCGGTTCCCTTGAACTCTTCGTAAATGACGTCGTCCATGCGGCTGCCGGTGTCAATGAGACAGGTCGCCACAATCGTCAGACTGCCGCCACCTTCGATATTTCGGGCGGCGCCGAAAAAGCGCTTGGGTGGATAGAGCGCGACCGGGTCGATACCACCGGACAAGCGTGCGGCCACTTGGCGGCACGGCAAGGTTGTAGGCGCGGGCGAGACGCGTGATCGAGTCAAGCAGGATCGTTACGTGTCGACCGGCCTCCACGAGCCGCTTGGCGCGTTCCAGCGCCATCTCCGCGACCTTGGTATGGTCTTCAACCGGCTCGTCGAATGTGGAGGAGATGACTTCCCCTTCAACCGAGCGCTTCATGTCGGTCACTTCTTCCGGCCGCTCGCCGATCAGGCAGACCATGAGATGCATCTCGGGATTGTTGCTGGTGATGCCGTTGGCGATCGCCTTGAGCAGCAAGGTCTTGCCTGCTTTTGGCGGCGAGACGATCAGACCACGCTGACCTTTGCCGATCGGCGCGACGAGATTGAGCAGCCGGGTCGAGAGGATGTTCGGCTGCGTTTCGAGATCGATCATCTCAAGCGGGAAGATCGGCGTCAGCGTGTCGAATGCAGGTCGGCGGCGTGCGGTTTCAGGATCGACGCCATTGACGGCTTCGACCCGAAGCAGGCTGAAGAACTTCTCGTTGTCTTTTGGAGGACGCACCTGGCCGGAAATGCGGTCACCGGTGCGAAGCCCGAATCGGCGGATTTGCGACTGCGACACGTAGATGTCATCGTGGCTTGGCAGCAATCGCGGGCCGCGAAGAAAGCCGAAGCCGTCTTCATTGATTTCCAGCACGCCATCGCCAAAGATGTTGCCATCACGCTCCGTCTGCGCCTGAAGCAACTTGCTGATCAAGTCGGGACGGCGCATCCGGCTATAGCCCTGAACCTCAAGGGTTCGGGCCATCTCGTTCAACTCTTCAACCGTCTTCTGCTCGAGCTCAGCGACATTGAGATGCGGACCAGAAGGACGGCGTTCCGGGCGCTCAGGGCGTGGCGGACGGGCAGCATGATTCTCGCGCTGCGGAAATCTTCCTCCACCCTGCTGGGCCCCATCATGATTCTCGTTTTCGCCAGAAGGTCGTTCCGGACGGGGCGCGCGATCACCACGCTGAACGCGGTCGCGGCGCGGCCGGTCGCCATTCTGCTGCCCAAATCCAGGCCCAGGCAGTGGCCGCAGAGATGGAATTTCGGGAGGCGCGTCATTCAACTGCGGCGCTTCGGTTGGTTCAAGGATCGTCAGTTGCGGAATGGGGGTTTCTGGATTGGAGGCTTCCGGTTCTTGCACATCTGGTGCTGGAACGACGGGAGCTTCGATGGTGTCGGTGATTGGCTCAGCGGTCTGAGCAACGATTGGTTCGGCAATCGGGTCGCTCGCCGGTTCCGAGGCAGGTTCTACGGTAAGGACCCCAACCGCGCCGTTGTCGGCGGACGCAGCCTCTTTGGCCGGCTTGCGGGTACCCCGAGCCACACGGCTGCGAGTCGCCTTCGGTTTTGCTTCCTCAGACGTCTGCAGCTCCTCTTCAGCGGACAAGACTATTCCTCCGGTATTTCATGTGTGCCGTAGTGCTGATCGTCGCTAAGAGTGCAACGAAAGGCGGCAGCATCGAGACTCAATGTGTTGTGAGATGGGTAATTCAGCATGTTTGGTGCGGCGCTGGAATGCGCAGTGAGGGTCGGAGCATCAATGGGTCAGCATTGTTGAAGGCGGAATTGACAACAATACGGAGCGCCTTCGCCGATCAGTTCGATCGAAGCGTTTCCATTGATAACCAACCGAATGAAGAACAGAACAGATAGGCAGGGGCGTTCGATGCCTATCGCGCACTGGTAAAGCATACCATGCGCCGGTTCGTGCGTCAACGGTCCTGAAGTATAACCCAGGACCGTTGATCGAACAATCATTCGTAAGAGTAGGCGGAAATCTCGCGGAGTTTCGCAAGTTGATGGGTGGCAGCGACGCGTCGCACCGTTCCGGATTTGGATCGCATGACCAGCGTCTCCGTCGTCGCACCGTTTCCGAAGAACCGCACGCCTTTCAACAGCTCGCCGTCCGTGATGCCCGTGGCCGAAAAGAAGACATTGTCGCCGGCGACGAGATCGTTGATATGCAGCACGCGCTCCGTATCGATTTCTTTCTCAATCGCGACCCTTCGCTCATCGTCGTTACGAGGCCAGAGCCGTGTTTGAATCGATCCTCCCGCGCATTTGAGCGCGCACGCGGCGATCACGGCCTCTGGCGCCCCGCCGATGCCCATCAGCACATCGATGCCGGTGTCCATCGTCGTCATTAGCGCGCCTGCGACATCGCCATCGGTGATCATCTTGATCCTGGCCCCTGTCGCGCGCACTTCTTTGACCAATTGGTCGTGACGCGGGCGGTCGAGAATCACGACCGTCAGATCCTTTACATTTCGGTGCTTGGCTTTTGCCACGCGGCGCAGGTTCGTTTCAACATCGTCGGTGATATCAATCGCATCCGCCGCATCGCGACCGACGGCGATCTTTTCCATGTACATGATGTCGGGCGACGCGAAAAGCGAGCCGCGATCGGAGATTGCGACCACCGCTATCGCATTCGGCATGCCCAGTGAGAGCAACCGGGTACCGTCGATCGGATCGACAGCGATATCAACTTCAGGAGACGACGCGCGTCCGACGTGCTCACCGACGTAGAGCATCGGCGCTTCGTCCTTCGCCCCTTCGCCGATGACGACGACGCCATCCATCTCCAGGGTGCCGAGCACCCGCCGGGCGCCGGCGTCCAGGCCCTCAGCCTCTTCGTCGCTGACCGCGGCGTGGACGAGGCTCGACAGCACGTAGTCGCCCGGGGGCTGCTCCCGCTTCCGGGCGATCTGCTCGAGGATGAACTCCTTCAGCTCCAGCGCGGCGCGCACCAGTCCAGGACCTGCTCGTCGCTCAGGCGCGCGCCGATCTTGGCGACCGCGGCGTCCGACCAGCGCTTGAAGTCCGCCACCCGATCGTCGGGAACGTCGAGGCCACGCGCGATGACCCGGACCGGCAGCGGGATGGCGAACGTGGAGACGAAGTCGACCTGCTCGCCGTCACGCCAGCCCGCGAGCAGCTCCTCGATGATCGAGCGCGCCAGCGACTCGTACCGCTTCGCCGCCGCCGTGCTGAACGCCCGCGAGATCAGCCGCCGGTTGCGGGTGTGGCCGGGCGGGTCGAGGGTCAGCAGCGTCGGGATGTCGCCCACACCATCAGGGGCGAGCTCGGTGATCGCGGCCGTCAGCTCGGGCGATGGCGGCACCGTGCCCAGTGATCCCGCTTCGGACGAGAAGGTGGCCACATCGCCTGCTGCCCGTCGGACCAGGTCGTGGCGGGTGATCAACCAGAACCCCTTGCCGTGGGGCACCCACGTCGCGCCGGGACCGTCCCGCAGGACCTGGTAGCTGGGGAACGGGCAGGCGATGAACGCGGGGTCGAAGGGATCGACTTCGGTGTCGCTCATGGCGATGGCCCTTCCTTGATGACCCGCTGGTCTGCTTCCGGGATCCCCGTCAGCCGGCCGACCAGGCCCGACAAACAGGGGCTCGCGACGTCCTCGGCGACGGCAGGCGGCGTCAACAGCACGGTCGAGTCTATTTCGAACCCGATATCGTCAACCGACCGCCCGTGACGGCCGCCGACGCCGCGCCGTCACGGCCCGACGTACCGTGCGCTGGGGCGGATCAGCTTGCCCTGCGAGGCCTGCTCGACCGCGTGTGCCATCCAGCCGACGGTGCGGCTGACGGCGAACGTCGGCGTGAACAGGGCGCCGGGGTAGCCCGGCCGCGGCCATCACCACGCCGGCGAAGAACTCGACGTTGCTCGGAAGCGGACGGTCCGGCTTGAGCCGTCGCAGTGTGTCGAGGATGCGACCCTCGACGTCGACGGCGAGGTCGACGAGGTCGCCGCCGAGCCCGATCGCCGTCTCGCGCAGCAGCGCCGACCGTGGGTCGCGGGTGCGGTAGATGGCGTGCCCGAAGCCCATGATCCGCCGCCCCGCCGCGATCTCGGCCGCGACCCAGACCTCGGTGCGGGCCGGGTCGCCGATGGCGTCGAGCGCGTCGAGGGCCCGGCTCGGGGCCCCGCCGTGCAGCGGCCCGGCCAGCGCGCCCAGGGCTGCGCTGCAGACGTCGGCGAGGTCGACGCCGGTGGAGGCGACGACCCGGGCCGCGAACGTCGACGCGTTGAAGCCGTGGTCGACCGTCAGGATCAGGTACCGCTCCAGCGCCCCGGCCGCAGCAACGGTGGCAACGTCGCCGGTGACGAGGCGGAGGTAGTCCGCCGCGTGGCCCAGGTCGCTCGGCATGGTGATCGGCGCGAGGCCGAGGCTGGTCCGGTGCAGGGCAGCGACGATCGTCGGCACGACGGCGGCGACGCGCAGACCCTGCGCGGCTCGCTCGTCGGGCGCGATGTCGATCAGCGGGCGGAGGCCCAGCTCGTCGGCGGCGATCGAGATGGCGGCCCGCACGCCGCCGAGCGTGGCCCCGCGGGCCTGTGCCAGGGGCTCGAGGACGGGCAGCACCGACTCGGGCAGGCGCCGCGCGGCAGCCACCACCTCACGGAAGCGGGCGGCCTCTGCCGCGTTGGGCAGGTGACCGACCGCGACGAGGTGCCACACCTCCTCGAAGCCGCAGGAGCGGGCGAGGGCGGTCGCGTCGTGCCCACGGTAGTGGTAGTAGCCGGCCTCGCCGTCGACGTCGCCGATCGCGGTGTCCGTCACCGCCACGCCGTTCAGTCCCGGGGGTACATCGATCAGGATGGTCATGGGTCCATCCTCGGTTCGTCCGCCACTGCAATCAACGTTGATTGAATCAACATTGATTGACGCGCTATCGTCCCGGTCGTGACGCGGTTCGTCGGCGCTGACGAGGCTGCCCGCCAGCTCGGTGTGCAGAAGGCGACGCTCTACGCCTACGTCAGCCGTGGGCTGATCAAGCGTCGCGTCGCCGTCGACGGTCGCACGTCGCTGTACTCCGCTGCCGACCTCGACGCGCTGATCCAGCGGGCACGACGTCGGGACGTCGAGCCGCGACCGTCGATCGACGTCCGGATCGTCACCCGGATCACCGCCCTCGACGAGACCGGTGTCCGCTACCGCGGCCACGACGTCGCCGAGCTGGCCCGCTCCTGCCACTTCGAGCAGGTCGCCGAGCTGCTGTGGACCGGCACGCTCCCCCACCACGTCGTCTGGCCGTCGCCAGAACCCAACGATCGCGCGCTGGCCCGACGGGTCACCCGGGCCGTGCGCGGCCCGGCGCTGCCGGCGCTGGTCGCCGTGGCCAGCGCGCTCGGCACGCGCCACCTCGACGACGACGCTCCTGCCGCAGCTCGGCGGCTCCTCAGCGTTCTGCCAACCGTGCTGGGCGAGCCGGACGGGGCCCCGGACGGGTCGACGGCCGAGCGTCTGGCGCGCTGCTGGCAGCCGCAGGCCTCCGAGGCGCTCGTCGGTGTCGTCGACCGTGCCCTCGTCCTGCTGGCCGACCACGAGCTGGCGACCAGCACGCTCGCCGTCCGCGTCGCCGGGTCGACCTGGACGCCGCCCTACCAGGCGCTGGTCGCCGGGCTGGCCGTGATCCAGGGCCCGTTGCACGGCGCCGCCACCCAGCTCGCCCACGAGCTGCTCGTCGACTGCGAGCAGTACGGCGCCGAAGCCGTGGTGGCCCAGCGCCTCCGTGCCGGCGAACGCCTTCCTGGCTTCGGCCACAAGATCTACAAGGGCGACGACCCCCGCCTGACGCCGCTGCTCGAGGCGATCGCCACCCTTCCCGATCCCCGGGGCCGCCTCGACGTCCTCGACGACCTCACGCGGGAGGCCGGGATCCGCCTGACCCGCCGCCCCAACATCGACCTCGGCCTCGGCGCGCTGGCGTTCGTCGCCGAGCTGCCGGCCGACATCCCCCTCTTCGCCGTCGCCCGCCTCGCCGGCTTCGCCGCCCACCTCGTCGAGGAGCTCGCCGAGCGCCCGCTGCGCTATCGCGGCCTCGCCCGGCCGGGTTGAGCGCAGGGCCGCCGAGGTCGCCCATGCCTCGCCGTGACGGGGAACCAGGTCGCTCCCTGCGGTGTACTCAGCGCGGTCGAGCCAACCCGGGAGGTGACGCCATGCGGATGCGGAGCGCACGAACCGGCACGGTCGCGTTGCTCGCGCTCGTGGTCGTTGCGGGAGGCTGCAGCGCCGGCCACTCGTCTGCGGGGCCGATCTCGTCGGCGTCGAACCCGTTGGAGCCGACCTCCTCGGCTTCGCCGACCTCGTTGGCTCCCGGTTCGCTGGCTCCGGCTCGCTGGCTCCGGGCTCATCGTCCGCGACGCCCGACGTTGCCGCGGCGCAGGGTTGCTGGCGTGAGGTGCTGCCGTTGGGGAGTGGCGGCTTCCCGGCGAGCCCAGGGTCGCAGGACCAGCCGCTGTGGCAGCCGGGGAAGTTCCCCCTGACGCTGACCCCGCGCCTGGCCTTCGACGACGAGCTGTGGATGACGGCGCAGACGGTCGCGTACTCGTCGCCGGACGGGCTCACCTGGACCCGGCACGACAAGACCGACTGGGGCGAGCGGATCTACCAGTCGATCACCTACTTCAAGGGCAAGCTGTGGCTGCTCGGTGGGCTGGACTACGAGGCGCGGACGTTCCTGAACGACATCTGGTCGTCGTCGGACGGCATCACCTGGACGAAGGAGGGCACCGCGGCGTGGACCCCGCGCGGCGCCCAATCGGTGGTCGCCTACCACGACCGGCTGTGGCTGTTCGGGGGCGCCGACCACATCGCCCAGGATCGCTCGACCGATCAGTTCCTCAACGACGTGTGGGTGTCCGACGACGGCGTCGACTGGACGCCGGTGACCGATGCCGCGGCATGGTCGCCTCGGGACTACCCCGGCGTGATCGTCTTCAACGACCAGCTGTACGTCGTCGGCGGGCAAGGCAACACCGACGTGTGGCGCACAGCGAACGGCAAGGACTGGACCCCGCTGGCGGCGCAGGCTCCGTGGGGGCCACGCCATGGAGCCGCCCAGGTGGTCTTCGACGGGAAGCTGTGGGTCTTCGGCGGGTTCATCGGCACCTCCACCAACGCGCTCAACGACGTCTGGTACTCCAACGACGGCATGACCTGGACCCGACAAGCCGAGCATGCGCCCTGGGCGCCACGCCTCCCCGTCGCCATCGTGTTCCAGGACAAGATCTGGATCTACAGCGGTAAGCACACCGGCGGCACCGACAACTGGGGCGGCGACCTCTGGCAGATGACCACATCCGCCGAGGCATGACCTCGATCGCTGACTCGCAGGGTTCTCTTGCGGTGCCCGAGGTGGGAGTCGAACCCACACGTCCTTGCGGACAGCGGATTTGAGTCGATCCCAGGCTGTTCCAATGGTGTCAAAGTGCCATCTAGTGCTCTGAACACGAACGTTCGCCGCGCTATGCGGCGGTTTGTTTGGGTTGGCCCCATCGGCGTTCGGATTGCTGCCGCTTGTGTGCCTCAGATCGCGCTACCTGGGAGTGGCTCGGCGGCGGGTCGTTGCGTCAATTCGCGGTGGCAGCGGCGGCGTCGGGCCTGATGTGGGCGAACATGCTGCGGCCGTTCCAGGTCGGGAAGGCCCGTACGAGCCATGAGGGACCGTGGAGCTGGATCCGGGAGTCGCGGGTGGCCTCCGCCCAGGACAGCTGCCCGGCGTGCCACTTCACGAACGCTTCGGCGTCGGCGGTGATGTAGAGGTCCTCGTCCAGACCGGGATACGTCTTGCAGATCTCGGCCTCGCCGTGCTCGAGCAGCAGCCAGTACCGCTCGTGGGGCCGGAAGCCGGTGAAGTCCAACCGGATGACCACGCGCTGGTCCGGGAGTCGGTCACGACGGAGCGCGTTGCACATCGACCACAGCGCCACGAACGGATCGAGGTTCTCGGGGGCGATCTCGAGCCAACGAGCTCCCCACTCGCCGAGGGTCTCGCAGACCTTGAACAGATCGTGGCCCGAGCTCGTGAGCTGGTATCGGTGACCGCGCCCCTGAGCCTTCGGTGCCGACTCGACGATGCCGAGGCGTTCGAGCTGCTTGAGCCGCTGCGTGAGCAGGGTGCGGGAGAGTCCGGGCGCACCCTCGAGGATCTCGCCGAAGGTCTCACAGCCCAGATGCAGGTTGCGGATGATCAACGGCGTCCAACGCTCAGCGAAGATCTCCGCGCCACGGGCGATCGGGCAGTACTGGCCGTAGGTCCTCATGAGCGCAGTGTCCCGCGCCACCCGACCGTCGTGAAGTCCAGATTCCTTACTTCGAAGTCCAGATCGCTGACTTCTTCTCGGTGCACCTCGATGTTGCGATGAGCCCATCCACCAGAGGAGGAACGATGTCAGCACGAACCACGATGCAGATTCCTGGGTTCCGGGGCGATGTGATCGTCCCCGACCACCACGACTACGACGACGCCCGAGCCGTATGGAACGGCACCGTCGACCGACGACCTCGGCTGATTGCCCGCTGCCGCGGCACCGCCGATGTGGCCGCAGCGGTGCGCTTCGCCCGCGACCGCGATCTCGAGATCGCCGTTCGCGGCGGGGGTCACAACGTCGCCGGCACCGCGGTGTGCGACGGCGGGATCGTGATCGACCTGTCGGCGATGCGCGCCGTCTCGGTCGATCCTGTCGAGCGCACGGCCCTCGTCCAGGGCGGTGCCCTGTGGGGAGATGTCGACCACGAGACACAGGCGCACGGTCTGGCCACCACGGGCGGCATCGTCGGCCACACCGGCGTCGGCGGCCTCAGCCTGGGCGGCGGCATCGGCTGGCTCATGCGCAAGCACGGGCTCACCGTCGACAACCTCGTCCAGGCCGAGGTGGTCACCGCCGACGGCGAGATCGTGGGGGCGTCGGCCAGCGATCACCCCGACCTGTTCTGGGCCCTGCGAGGCGGAGGCGGGAACTTCGGCATCGTCAGCTCGTTCCGGTTCGCGCTGCACCCGGTCGGCCCCACCGTCATGGCCGGACCGGTGTTCTGGGCGGCCGAGGACACCACCGACGTCCTGCGCTTCTACCGCGAGTTCGTCACCGACGCACCTGACGAGCTCGGCAACGTCGTCCGGCTCGGCACGATCCCGCCGCTGCCGGTTGTCGACGAGGACCTCCACTTCCGGCCGGCGATCGCCGTGGCCAGCTGCTACGCCGGACCCGTCGAAGACGGTGAGCGTGCCGTCCGTGCGCTCCGCCAGTTCGGGACCCCGCTCGTGGATCTGGTCGGACCCACCCTGTACGTCGACCATCAAAGCGGCCTCGACGACACCGTCCCCCATGGCTGGCACTACTACTGGAAGGCCACGAACCTCACCCGCCTGTCCGACGAGGTCATCGACATCGTCGCCGCGCACGCCTACGGCGCCACCTCCCCGAGGTCGTACGCGGCGATGTTCCACATGGGTGGCGCAATACGCCCGAGCCCCGCGGGACGCCACGGCCTACCCGGGGCGCGATGTGGACCACAACATCATCATCGACGCAGCCTGGCTCCCCGAGCAGGACGACACCGTCAGGGCATCGGAGACCGCGTGGGCCCGAGCATTCCTCGACGCCCTGCAGCCCCACCGCGCCGGCGTCTACGTGAACTTCCTCGACTCCGACGACGACACGAGCCGCGTCCGCGAGGCCTACGGCGACGACACGTACCGGCGGCTCGCCGAGGTGAAAGCCAAATACGACCCCGAGAACGTGTTCCACAACAACAAGAACATCCAGCCCAGCACGCCGGCGCAGTGATCGCTCACCGCATCAACTCGTGTCGCGGACCCAGACGCCGCGGTTGAGCGGGACTTCTCGTGGTGCCCGAGGTGGGCTTCGAACCCGCACGTCCTTGCGGACAGCGGATTCTGAGTCCGATCGACGTCCTGTTGCCTGGCGATGACCACTGCCCGTCAGCGCGTCCGACCAGGGTTTACGGCCTGTCAGCAGAGATGGCGGTGCCAGTCCGTCCGTGCGGTGAGGTCGCGTTCGTGACCACGAGGTGACCACTAGGCAGCAACCCGCCCCCTCGGCAGCCTCGCCGATTGCCTTGATGCGCGGGTGAGGTTAGGACGTCAGTTCACACTCACGTTCGGCCGCGGTGGACGCTCCGCCAGGAGGTCATTCACCCACGCCGAGGTCCTCCACGAGCTGCGAAGGCACGAGCCGCGGTACGGGCCATCGTCACATGGGCGGATCGCCACCGGACGCTCCTCCGGCGACAGCGACAGCTCGTCCGCGAGGGCGGAGGTCCTCGTCGACGGGCGCAGGGGCGGCGGCGACGGTCATCGCCTCGTGAGGGGCCGCGCCCGAACGCTGTGCCCACCCCGCATCTGGCGCCGGTCTCGGCGTCAAGCCAACCGCGTTCGTACGCTCATAGCCACAGCGATCGCGGAGGAAGTCAGCCTCGACGAACTGACCGCCGCGACGACGAACCGGGCGCGACGACCTGGCCTCGCCGACGCTGACCGGGACGTCGCTGAGCGCCCCGCGGAGGGTTCGGCGACCAGCGTGGCCCTCGGCCTCTTTCCTGGGGGCTGCGAGTGCCACCCATCAGTGGAGGTGTCGTCGAGGCGACCGAACTCTAGGCGGAGCGGCGGCGGAAGATGCTGTAGCCACCAGGGCCGACGAGCGCAGCCACTATGAGGAGGATGATCCCCCCAGACCCACGACCCAGTAAACAGCAGGATCAGCCCGACGACGGCGATGACCGCCACGATGATGAAGAGCACGGTTGGCGACATTGGCACTGGCCTCCCTTTGGGCTACTCGCCCTCGAGGCACCGTAGCCCCTTGACCACTACGAACATCTGTGCGGGGTAGCTCTTGTTGGACCGGCCCGGCATCTCGACATGGAGGCCCCGGTCAGGAGCCACCCAGTAGAGGCAAAGGGATACCCCGTACGTCTGTTCGTAGACTCCTGCACGTGGCGGAGGACCGGGTACCAGTGGACGAGCTCGAGCGGATGGCGAGGAGCACGACGGCCGGGCCGCTACCGAGCGACCGGTCCTGACGCGGGCCAGATCATCAGGCAGTTCTGGCGCGCTGGTGCGCGGATTCGATCTCAGGACTTGGTGGCGATGTAGTAGCTGTTGACGATGTCGCCCTCGATCTTTTCGGTGTTGATGTAGGCGAACCCCACGTCCCGAAGCATCGCGTGGGCCTTCTGTTCGCCCCACATGGTTCCGAGACCCATCCCGTCACAGGCGAGCGAGACGGTCATGCAGTGCATGCACGAGATGGTGTAGAGGAACGGGGCGAGCGGATGGTCGACGTTCTCGGCGAGGGTGCTTGACGCGGCGATGTCGACGCAGAGGTAGACACCGTCAGGGCGGAGGGCTTGGGCGATGCCAGCGAGCATGAGGTCGGGGCGGGCCTGGTCGTGTACGGCGGACCCCACCCACGGAGACGTAGGCAGATGCACCCTGCCTACGTTGGGGCGAGCTCGGCTACCTCCCGCGGGCCGGCCGCCCACCATTTGATGTCAGCTCACGCGCCGCCGGGTCGGCATGACGAGCCCGGCGCCGTCGGCCACGGCGAGCCGCGCACCGAATGCAATTGGGGGACTGCGTCGGTGGTCAGCTGGTCCAGCGGGACAGGAAGCACTCGACGTCAGGTCGCCACAGGTCGACGGCCTTGTTGAAGATGCCGTGACCGTCTCCTGGGTTCTCGCCGATCGCTCCGTAGATGCGTACCTCATGCGACCTTTCCGCAACGGGCCGGCTCACTGCCAAGGGCGTAGGTCGGCGTCAGGTGCACGTCGTCCGCCGCTTGGGCCAGGAACAACGGCACCTCAGTCGTGCGCATGGCGTCGAGGAGCACCTCCTGCAGGGCGGGAGCGTCCGGCCAGGTGATCGACGGGCCGGCAAAGCTGATCCCGGCTCGGAAGGCTGCTCGCCGGCGGGCAGCCAGCATGACCATCACACCGCCGTAGGACGAACCGATCATCGCCACCCGTGTGGCATCGACCATCGGCTGCTCCTTGACCCAGGCCAGAGCCGCGACAGCGTCATCGCACTCATCCTCGAGCGCGTCGACCAGCTGCGGGCCCATCTCCGGGCTCCCCCACGGTGCCGTCACCCGCGTCTCCCAGAACATCCCCGGTGCCCCGTTGTGACCGCGCCGCACGGCCAGCAACACCGCGTAGCCCATGTCAACGAGGGCCTCGGCGCCGGCTCGGGCCGCGCTCGAGCAGCCCGCCGCTGCCGTGATGGAACACCACCGCCGGGAACGGTCCGTCGCCCGTCGGCGCCACGAAGAAGGCAGGCAAGGTGAGCCCACCGCTGCGGTACGACGTCGACCAGTCAGCGAACGCTGCGAGTTCCTCGTCCTCGTCGGGCACCGGCCGCAACCTACCGGCGCCCACCCACGAGGCGGATCGTCGACCTGGGGCAACGTAGGGGACGGTTTCAGGGGGAACACAGATCGCACACGGCCCAATCGAACGAACCTGGAAGTACCCCGGTTGGATGGACGCCGATCGTGAGGGGACACGGACGGAAGGGACTGGTGCCCGAGGTGGGATTCGAACCCACACGCCCTTGCGGACAACGGATTTCGAGTCCGTCGCGTCTGCCATTCCGCCACTCGGGCTGGTGGAGCGTCACATCGTACCCAGAAGGGCCGAGTCGTCAGCGGGGGAACAGCAGGTCGACGACCAGCCCGGAGATCCCGATGAGGAACGTGCCGATGGCGACCGGCGCCAGGTCGCTCAGCGCGGCCGCCTCCCGTGGCGTCCCGATGCGCTTGGCCCGTACCCGCTCCTGGCGCAGCCCGATGGCCCAGGCGATGAGGCCCAGCACCAGCACGAAGACCCCGAACGCCGGCCGGCCCGACGCGCCCCACGGATCGGCACGCCCCGGGCGATGACGAGCCCAGCGCCCGCCAGCGACAGCCCCGAGCGTTGCCACGCCAGCCGGGTGCGCTCGACGGACGCGCCGTCGTCGGGTGTGTCGCCGAACGGTGGCTCGCCCGTGAACAGGCTCACGACGCCCCGATCGCGGCAACGACGAGCGCGACCACCGCGACGACGCCGATCACCGCGCTCACCAGGAGCGGCAGGCGGGCGACCGGGAGCGGGCGACCCTCCCGCATCGCCCGCTGGTTGCCCGCCCACTCCCGCAGCGAAGCCAGTGCGACGAACGCGCCCAGTCCGATGAGCGGCAAGCCGATGATCCGGCGCCCGAACGGCAGGTGGAAAGGCGGCAGCAGGGTCGTCACGGCGAGGCCGACGCTGATGAGCGCGAGGGCGGTCCGGTTCCAGGCCAGGAACGTCCGCTCGTTCGCGGTACGAGAAGCGAGGGTCCGGCTCCTTCCCCACCGCCTCCGGCGGCGGACCGACGAGCCATCGGACCGGGGAACGCACGGCCCGCATGATCACGACCGGTGGGAACGCAATCAAGCACCCTCGCCGCAGCCGTTCTGGTCGGGGGATGCCGCTCTGGTCGGCTGTCACGCGACCAGAACGGTGAATGCACCGGACGCAGCGCCCGGTCTGCGTGCGCTGCTACGGCTACCGCGCGGTAGCAAGACCGGCTCCCGGCCACGGTCTAGCCTCGCCATCGCATGCTCGCGTTCACCTTCCCTGGCCAGGGCTCCCAGCGCCCCGGCATGGGCCGGCCGTGGGCCGACCACGAGAGCTGGGAGCTCGCGGAGGAGGCCTCGACCTACGCCGAGCGCGATGTCGCCCGCCTCCTCCTCGACGCCGACGCCGACGAGCTGAAGGACACCCGCAACGCCCAGCTCTGCACGTTCGTCACCAGCCTGATGGTCCTCGACGCCGTCGAGCGCCTGGGCATCGAGCCGTCCTACTGCGCGGGGCACAGCCTCGGCGAGTACACGGCGCTGACGGCGAGCGGCGCGCTGAGCTTCGACGACGGGGTCCGCCTCGTGTGCGAGCGCGCCGAGGCCATGCACGAGGCCGGCATCGACAACCCGGGCACCATGGCCGCCGTGCTCGGCCTGGACGACGAGGACGTCGAGATCGCCTGCCGGCGGGCCGACAACGACGTGTGGGTCGCGAACTTCAACGCCCCCGGGCAGGTCGTGATCGCGGGGTCGGCCGAAGGTGTCGCCGCGGCCGGCGCGGTGGCCAAGGAGCTCGGCGCCAAGAGGGTCATGCCCCTTCCCGTGTCCGGAGCGTTCCACACGCCGTACATGTCGCCGGCCCGTGACCGGCTGCGCAAGGCCATCGCAGAGGCCAGCCCGCGTGACACCGAGGTCCCGATCATCTCCAACGTCGACGCCCTCCCCCACGACCGGGGAGAGGAGTGGGCGAGCCTCCTCTCGGCCCAGCTGACGAGCCCGGTGCGCTGGAAGCACTGTCTGCTCGAGCTCGAGGACGAGGGCGTGACCGACTACGTCGAGCTCGGCCCCGGCGGCGTGCTCACCGGCATGACGAAGCGCAGCGTCGACGCGGCGCGCACGCTGTCCGTCGCCACGCCGGACGAGCTCGACAAGCTGCTCGACTTCATCGACGCCGGCAAGCCGCTGATGCCGGTCCCGCACGAGGGCGAGCACCTCTTCGCCGTCGAGCGGCTCGTGGTGAGCCCGGCGGCTGGACTGTTCACCCCCGTCGGGGGGATCGAAGGAGGGACCGTGATCGGCGTCGGCGACGTCCTCGGCCACGTGGCCGACCAGGAGGTGCGGTCCCCCTTCGCGGGCGTGCTGCAGAGCTACATCGCGATGGACGGCGAGCGGGTCACGCTGCGCCAGCCCATCGCCTGGCTGAGGTCGAGCTGACGTGCCCACCATCCCCGACGGCGTCGCCGGCGCCGTGATCACCGGCTGGGGCACCGCCCTGCCGCCCAAGATCCTGACCAACGACGATCTCGCCGGCATGATGGACACCAGCGACGAGTGGATCCAGGAGCGCACCGGGATCAAGGAGCGCCGGGTCGGCGGGACGACCGCCGGGCTGTCGGCCGAGGCCGGGCGCAAGGCCCTCGAGATGTCCGGGGTGGACCCGGCCCGCATCGACGGGCTGATCCTGGCCACCACCACCCCCGACCGCACCGTCCCGGCGACCGCCCCGACCGTCCAGAACGAGCTCGGCCTGCGCTGTGGCTCCTTCGACGTGAACGCGGCGTGCTCCGGGTTCATGTACGGCCTCGTCGTGGCCCACGGCCTGATCACCATGGGCGCCGAGAAGATCCTGGTCATCGGCACCGACACGCTCGCTCGCATCACCGACTGGGAGGACCGCAACACCGCCATCCTCTTCGCCGACGGCTCGGGCGCGGTCGTGCTCGAGAAGTCGGAGGGGAAGGGCCAGCTGCTGGGCTGGGACCTCGACGCCGACGGCTCGGCCGAGCGCTTCCTCTACGCCGAGGTCGGCGGCTACCTGCACATGGACGGGCGGGAGGTGTTCCGCCGGGCCGTGCGCATCATGGTCGACTCCGGCGAGAAGGCGATGGCCCACGCGGGGGTCACCGCGGACGACATCAACCTCGTCGTGCCCCACCAGGCCAACATCCGCATCATCGAGGCCGCGTGCCAACGCCTGGGCATCCCGATGGAGCGGACGGCCACGGTCCTGCAGCACACGGGCAACACCTCGTCGGCCTCGATCCCGCTCGCGCTCGTCGACGCGCTGGACAACGGCCGGGTGCAGGAGGGCGACCTCCTCCTCCTCGTGGGCTTCGGCGCGGGGATGACCGCCGCCAGCGCCGTCCTCCGCTGGGGAGGCGTCTCGGCGTGACCCGCGTGGTGCTGGTCACGGGAGGCTCGCCGCGGCATCGGTCTGGCCTGTGCCCGCCGCTTCGCCGACCAGGGCGACAAGGTCGCCGTCACGTACCACACGTCCCCACCGCCCGACGACCTGTTCGGCGTGCCGTGCGACGTGACGTCCGGCGAGTCGGTCGAAGCGGCGTTCAAGGCCATCGAGGAGCAGTACGGACCGGTGGAGGTGCTGGTCTCGAACGCCGGCGTCACCAACGACGGCCTGCTCCTGCGCATGAGCGAGGACGACTTCTCCTCCGTCATCGACGCCAACCTGACCGCGGCCTACCGGGTCGCCAAGCGGGCCGACGCAAGGCATGCTCCGCGCGCGCAAGGGGCGGATGATCTTCATGTCGTCGGTCGTCGCGCTCCTCGGCTCGGCCGGCCAGGCCAACTACGCGGCGTCGAAGGCGGGCCTCGTCGGCCTGGCCCGCTCCCTGGCCCGAGAGCTGGCGTCGCGCGGGATCACCGTCAACGTCGTCGCACCGGGCCCGGTCGAGACGGACATGACCTCGACCCTGGGCGAGAAGCGCCTGGGCGAGCTGACCGCGGCCGTGCCCCTGGGCCGCTTCGCCTCGGTGGACGAGATCGCCGCCACCGTCGCCTTCCTGGCCTCGCCCGAGGCCGGGTACATCACCGGCGCCGTCATCCCTGTCGATGGCGGCCTGGGCATGGGACACTGATCCCCGCATCCATCCCGACAAGGAGATCCCGTGGACGAAGAGCTGTACGCCCGCTTCCGCAACTGCGCCGTCGAGGTGCTGTCCGTGGACGCGGACAAGGTCGTGCCCGAGGCGAAGTTCGGTGACGACCTCGACGCCGACAGCCTGGACCTCGTCGAGCTGGTGATGGCCCTCGAGGAGGAGTTCGGGATCGAGGTGCCGGAGGAGGATCTGGAGGGCGTCGAGACCGTCGGCCAGGCCTACGACCTGGTCGTCGCCAAGCTGGGATGAAGGGCGCGGGCGACCGTCGGGTCGCGATCACCGGCTACGGCGTGGTGGCGCCGTGCGGGGTCGGCAAGGAGGCGTTCTGGCAGGGGCTCCTCGGACCGGGCACGTCCGGTGGCACGTCGACGCGGTTGCCGGACTGGGACCCGAGCCCGTGGTTCGAGAGCCCGAAGGAAGCCCGCCGCGCCGACCGCGTCCAGCAGTTCGCGCTCGCCGCGGCGGCCGAGGCCCTCGAGCAGGCCGGCAACCTGAACGCCGACCCCGGACGCACCGGGGTCGTGGTCGGCACGGGCGTCGGCGGCCTGCACACACTGGAGGAGCAGGTCGTCGTCCGGATGGAGAAGGGCGAGCGGCGGGTGTCGCCGTTCCTCGTCCCGATGATGATGGCCAACGCCTGCGGCGCCGCCATCTCCCTCCGCTACGGCTTCCAGGGACCGTGCGAGACGATCTGCACGGCCTGCGCGGCGTCGACCCATGCGATCGGCTACGCCGCTCGGCAGATCGCCTGGGACCGATGCGACGTCGTGGTCACCGGCGGCGCCGAGTCGGCCGACACCATCACCGCGCTGGCCGGCTTCGCCAACATGACCGCGCTCTCGAGCACCGGGACCAGCAAGCCCTTCGACACCACCCGGGACGGCTTCGTCCTCGGGGAGGGCGCGGGCATCCTCGTGCTCGAGCTGTGGGACCGGGCCGTCGAGCGCGGGCGCGACCATCCTCGGCGAGGTGCTGGGCGCGGGCAGCACGGCCGACGCGTACCACATCACCGCGCCGTCGCCCGGCGGCAGCGGGGCCGTCGCCTGCATCGAGCTGGCGCTGGCCGACGCCGGGCTGAGCGCCACGGACATCCGTCAGATCAACGCGCACGGCACGTCGACCCCGCTGAACGACGCGGCCGAGGCCGAGGCGGTGGCCAAGGTGTTCGGCACCCCGGGGCCGCCCATGACCTCGATCAAGGGCGTCACCGGTCACGCGCTCGGCGGGGCCGGCGCGCTCGAGGGTGTCTCGGTCCTGCTCTCGTTCGAGAAGGGCCTCATCCCACCGACCGCGGGGACCACCGAGGTCGACCCGGCCATCGCGGCCGACATCGTGCTCGGCGAGGCCCGTCCGTGGGAGCCGGGCCCGACCATCTCGAACAGCTTCGGCTTCGGTGGGCACAACGGCACCGTGATCATCGCGCCGCCGAGCTGACCGTCCGGGCTAGGGCTGGCGGGCCTGGCCGGAGCCCGCGGCGACCTGCAGCCCGCTCACGTCGACGGCCTCGAAGGCCGAGCCCGGCACCCGGCCGAGCTCGTGGAGCACGTCGTTGTTCCAGCGGTCGTCGGGCGCGCCGCTGATGAACCACGACGACCCGTTGTCGGCCAGCACGATCCCGTAGGTCTTCATGGCCTGGAGGATGACCTGGGTCTGGGCCGAGAACCCGCGGACGTCGAAGCTCGCGGTCGAGACGGAAGCGCTGGCCCATGGGCGGGTACTGGCCGCCGGTGAGCGAGGACGCGTCGTGGGTGGCCGGCCAGACGTGCGTGTCGCGGGTCTGGGGGGCGGTGAAGCGGATGGCGTGGCGGATCACGCCCGAGGCCACCTCGTCGTAGCGGACGAGGCCGGGCAGGATCGGGAAGCCGGCGGCGTCGGCCGACGTCCACGAGTCGGGCCGCAGGGCGTTGGACCGCAGGTCGAACACCGCGCCCGAGTAGGCCCGCCAGCTGCCGTCGCCGTTGGGTAGGCGGCGTAGAGCTCGTAGAGCCGGCAGATCCCGTTGTCCACGACGAGCACGTGCCGGTCACCGCCGGCGTTGGCACCACCCTCGACCGGCGCGTTGGGCGGGATCGGGTACGGGCCGGGGTCGCTCTCGCGCGGCTGGCTGAACGAGACGCTCACCCCCGGCTGGCCGCTGTTCACGACCACGTACGGGATGCCGATCGGGCCGCCGTTCCACAGGCCGGCAGCCGAAGTCGGCGTGCATCGTGGCCGACGCGCCGATGGTGGCGACGTAGGTGGCCGACGACGGATCCAGCGGCGCGGTGTCGACCCGGGTGTTCCAGATGTTGTCCGCCGGGAGGACGGGGCAGGCGATGGCCCCTCCCGGGGAGCCGTTGGGGAGCCCCGAGCCACCGGGTGCCGGCGGCGGCACGCACGCCGTGACGACGAGCGCCCCGCAGACCCCCACCACCATCGCCGACCGCCGCAACCTGGTCCGCCGCATCATCCTGGCGCCATCTCCCCGTTCGGGGCCCGCTGCAGTGACGGTAGCGCGTCGTAACGCAACTGTCACCTGGGACGACGGCGGTCCGCCGGCGGCCCTCCCCAACGGCTTCTGGCGCGGCCCAGTCGCACAGGAGACGGACCCGCGCCAGATCCCCGAGCGCGGGCCCCGGCGTCAGGGCTCCCCGACGGCTTCTGGCGCGGCCCAGTCGGCAGCGACGGACCCGCGCCAGACTCCCCGCTCCCGGCGCGCGCGCCAGACTCCGGCATGGTCCCGGGTCGGCGGTGCGGCGGCGGCCCGTCCCGGCGGACGGCTCAGACGTCGACGAGGACGAACATGAGCTGGCACTCGCAGGCCGGCTTGCCGTCGAGGAGGGCCCGGCCGGCACCCTTGCCGGCCCGGGCCGACATCCGATCCAGCGTCACCTCCAGGTCCAGCGTGTCGCCGGGGCCGACCTGGCGGCGGAAGCGGGCGCTGTCGAGGCCGCCGAAGAGCGGCAGGCGGCCGGCGAAGCGGGGGTCGGTCAGGACGGCGATCGCTCCGGCTTGGGCGATGGCCTCGCACATGAGCACGCCCGGCAGCGTGGGCCGGCCCGGGAAGTGGCCGGCGAAGAACCACTCCTCCCCCGTCAGGTGCCAGCGGGCCCGGACCTGCGCGCCGGGGCTGAGCTCGACCACCTCGTCCACGAAGAGGAACGGCGGCCGGTGGGGCAGGACGGACGCGGGGTCGGGCAGAGCCGCCGCAGCCGGCCGCGCTCATGCCCCGAGGGCTTCGAGCAGCTTCGTCGGCGTGTCCTTGGGAGCTGATCTTGTACCAGGCCTCCTGCACCTTGCCCGTGCCGTCGATCAGGAAGGCCGAGCGCAGGATGCCCATCGAGGTCTTGCCGTACATCTTCTTCTCCCGCCAGACGTCGAAGGCCTCGGCGACCGCGTGGTCGGGATCGGAGAGGAGGGGGAAGCCGAGCCCGTACTTGGCGTCGAAGCGCTTCTGGGCCGCCGGCTTGTCCGGGCTGATGCCGATGATCGCGGTGTCGCCGACCTCCTCCGCGATGTCCCGCAGACCGCAGGCCTGCTGCGTGCAGCCCGGGGTGTCGGCCCGCGGGTAGAAGTAGACGAGGACGGGGCGGCCGGCGTAGGCCGAGAGCTCACGGACGGTGCCGTCCTGGTCGGGCAGCGCGAACGAGGGTGCCGTGTCACCGGGGCTCAGCATGCCCTCGACCGTAGTTGGGGCCGGACCCGGCGGCGCCAACCAAACCCGGGGTGGGTGCCCCCCGCCGTGCACCCACCCCGGTGGTTCCCGCTAGCACACTGCTGTGCCTACCTGGATGCTGAGATAGCACGGGTGGCCAGGTCCGTGGGGTGGGTTTGACTCGCGACGGGGGCCGAAGTGCCTGGCCACGGCATCCCCCACCACCACAGGTGGGTCGCCGGGCACCGTCCGTGGGATCACCGTCGGCGCAGCCCGTGACCGAAGAACCCTCCTCGCGGCGCGGGCGTGGGCGTGGTAGTGGTCCGGGATGTTGCGCATGTGGTCGTCGACGTAGTGCTCGAAGTCGAAGTGCTCCTCGACGACCACCGCGAGCCGAGCGTGGAGCGCCTCCTTCACGTCGTCCGGCGGGTCGGGATCGTGGACCTTCCACACGACCATCGGCACGGCGCAGATCTCGCACTCGGCGATCCAGCACAGCTCGTCCTCGTGGAACCAGGGGGTGATCTGCGCGGCTTCGCAGAGGTCGCAGTCGGCCATGGGTCGACGGTACCGGGCGGACCGGACCGCTCCGCCGGCCCGGGTCTACCGCTCGAGCTCGTCCAGCGCGGCGCGCACCTCGGCGACGTACGCGCCGACCGCCTCCGGACCGCCGTCCATCAGCCGGCGCACGACCGACGCGCCCTGGATGACGCCGTCCGCCACCGTCGACGCCTCCCGGGCCTGCTCCGCGTTGGACACACCGACGCCGACGAGGACCGGGCGATCGGTCACGGCCTTCAACCGGCGGGCGAGATCGACCGCGGTGGCCGCCAGCGAGCTGCGCTCGCCGGTCACGCCCAGCAGCCCGACCGAGTAGACGAAGCCTCGCGACCGCTCGCAGAGGCGGGGCAGCCGTTCGTCCGGTGTGGTCGGCGCGGCGAGCAGGACGGTCTCGATACCGGCTCGGTCGGCGGCCTCGCACCACGGGCCGGCCTCCTCCAGCGGTAGGTCGGGCACGATCGCCCCGCTCACGCCGGCCTGGCGGAGGTCGCCCGCGAACCGGTCGTGGCCGGCCCGGAAGACCGGGTTGTAGTACGTCATGACGGCGACGGGGATGCCGGCGTCGAGCTCCGCCAGCCCCTCCAGGATGGCGGCGGGCGTGGTGCCGGCCTCCAGCGCGCGCTGCGACGCCTCCTGGATGACCGGGCCGTCCATCACCGGGTCGGAGAAGGGGATGCCGACCTCGACCGCGTCCGCCCCGGCCGCGGCGGCGGCCTCGATGGCCTCCCGCCAGCCGTCCAGGCCGCCGGTGACGTAGGGGACGAGGAGCTTGCGGCCCGCGGCCCGCCGCGCCCGCAACGTCCGCTCCAGCTGCCCGTCCTCGACGACCGTCACGTCAGCAGGTCCATCATCTGGGCGACGTCCTTGTCGCCCCGGCCGGACAGGTTGAGCAGGACCGTGCGCCCCTGCAGCTCGGGCGCCGCCCGCACCACCCAGGCGAGCGCATGGGCCGGCTCGAGCGCGGGGATGATCCCCTCGGTGTGCGAGAGGAGCTGGAACGCCTCGATCACCTCGGCGTCCGTCACCGCCTCGTACCGCGCCCGCCCGCTGACCGCGAGGTGGCTGTGCTCCGGTCCGACGCCGGGGTAGTCCAGCCCGGCCGAGATGGACTCGGCCTCGAGCACCTGCCCGACCTCGTCCTGCAGCAGGTAGCTCTTCATCCCGTGGACGACGCCGGGCACGCCCCGGCCGATCGCCGCGCCGCCGGCCGGCTCGACCCCGACCAGCTCCGCCGTCGTGTCGATGAACCCCGAGAAGATCCCCATGGCGTTGGATCCCCCGCCAACGCACGCGGTCACGACGTCCGGCGGGCCGCCGAGCAGCTCCTGGCACTGGCGCCGCGCCTCGTCACCGAGCACCCGCTGCAGCTCCCGCACCATCCATGGGTACGGATGGGGTCCCATCACCGAGCCGAGGCAGTAGTGCGTGCTCTGGACCGTGGCCACCCAGTCCCGCATGGCCTCGTTCACCGCGTCCTTGAGCGTTCGGCTGCCCGAGTGGACGGCCTGGACCTCGGAGCCGAGCAGCCGCATCCGGAAGACGTTGAGGGCCTGGCGCTCGACGTCGACCGCACCCATGTAGACCTTGCACTCCATCCCCAGCAGCGTGGCCGCGGTGGCCGTGGCGACGCCGTGCTGGCCCGCCCCCGTCTCGGCCACGAGTCGGCGCTTCCCCATCCGCTGGGCCAGCAGCGCCTGGCCGAGCACGTTGTTGATCTTGTGCGAGCCGGTGTGGTTGAGGTCCTCCCGCTTGAGGAGCAGCCGCAGACCCAGCCGCTCCCCGAGGTTGCGGCACTCGGTCAGGGGCGACGGACGGCCGGCGTAGTCGCGGCAGCAGGGCGTCGAGGTCGGCCCGGAAGCGGGGGGCGGGCCTCGCGGCCGCCGCCGCGCTCGTCGGTCGAGCGCTCGACCTCGACGTTCCAGGACTGCTGGAAGCCGCGCAGCGCGAAGGCGATCAGCAGGATCTGGATCGGCACGAGGATCAGCGACAGCAGGCCGAGGAGGTCCGCGCCGAGGGCCGGGTCGGCGAGGCCCGGCCTTGTCGCGGTCGAACCACGCGGGGCCGGAGACGGCGGCGAAGATCAGCAGCACGATCGCCAGCGCCGCGGCCAGCGGGAGCACGCCGCGGTTCCAGCGCATGACGAGGAACGCCATCACGAGGTAGGGACGATGTAGGCGATCTGGAGCGGCTTCGGCGCCCTCGAGCGTGTCCCACCCGCCGATCGCGATGACCGTCACGATCACGGCCGAGACGACGAGGAGCAGCGCCACGATCGCCTTCGTCGCCTTCGACGACGCCTTGCGGCGGTTCGGGCGATCGAGGTACGTGTCTTCGCTCACGCTCTCTGCCATGTCGCGCGACCTTACAATCTCCCCGCCGCGAAGACAGCACATCGATACCCGCACGCGGGCGTGGCGGAACTGGCAGACGCGCCGGCTTTAGGTGCCGGTGCCGGAAACGGCTTGGGGGTTCGAGTCCCTCCGCCCGCACTACATGACCCCGACGGAGAGGCGTCCTCGATGAGCCGCCCGACCCGCGCCGAGATCATGCGCGCGTTCGTCCCCGCGTCGCCGTTCGCCAAGGAGCTCGGGATCGAGCTCGTCGACCTCCAGCCCGACCACGCCGAGCTGCGCCTGCCGTGGTCGCCGCAGCTGGCCACGATGGGCGACGTCGTCCACGGCGGCGCGATCGCCGCCCTGCTCGACACCGCCGGGATGGCCGCCGCCTGGTCCGACGACACCGTGCCCGAGAACCTCGCCGGCGCGACCGTCTCGATGTCGGTCTCCTTCGCCGCCGCGGCCCGCGCGACCGACCTCACCGCCCGCGCCAGGGTCGTCCGCCGCGGCCGCTCGCTGTGCTTCTGCGAGGTGACCGTCACCGACGCCGCGGAGAGCGTCGTCGCTCACGGCTCGATGGTCCACCGGTACGGCTGACCGGCTGCTTCGGGCCGACGAACGAGTCGAGCAGCGCGACGCTGCTCGCGGTGCGACGACGGAGATGTTGCGCGGGTTGGACTGCGTCCAGCGGATGCCGAGCTTGTCGCAGTACTCGCAGAACAGCCCGCGGATGTCGGCCGACTGGTTCGAGAAGAAGTAGCGCGGATAGGCGTACTCGGCGACTCGCCCGCTGGCAGCCTGGTCTTGAACCGGTTGATCGTCCGGCAGCCGTCGGAGATGAGCAGGCCCGCGGAGAAGGGCGTGGGTGCTGATCCACGAGCGCCGCGCTGCCACTCGGCGAGCACGATCGGCCGGAGGTGCTTCCGCCCGCGGACCGTGCTGGGCGAAGATCTCGGGCCATCGCTTCGACGACATCTCGACGATGACCCCGCGATCGGTCTGTCGCGGCGGACGCGCACGCAGCGCGTCCTCGTCGACTCCAGCTTCGCGTGCCGTCGTGACGCACTCGTCGATGACCCCGGGATAGGCACCGTCGAGGATCACGCGCAGCTGGTAGACGTCCCGCGGCGCGCGCGATGCAGCCGTCGCCCAGGTAGAAGCCGAGCAGCCAGCTGTAGCCGCGAGCCGTCAGGCGGTCTGCCAAGGCGTCGAAGATCGGCTGCCATGGCTGGGATTCTCCCGGCCGCCTCGGACGCTAGACTGCCCACGCGGACGCCCTCTGGGGGACTGGTCCAACGGCTAGGATGGCGGTCTCCAAAACCGCAGGTCGGGGTTCGATTCCCTGGTCCCCCGCTTGATCGACGCCGTCATCTTCGACCTCGACGGTGTCCTGCTCGACTCCGAGTCGGCGTGGCTCGACGCCAAGCGCGCCGTGGTGGACGAGTGGGGCGGGACCTGGAAGGAGGAGGCCAGCCGCGCGATGCTCGGGATGAGCGCGCCGGAGTGGTCGGTCTACATGCGCGACGAGCTCGCGGTCGACCGCGCGCCGGAGGAGATCGACGCCGAGGTCGTCAAGCGGCTGCTCGTCGGCTACCGCGAGCGGCTGCCGCTGCTGCCCGGCGCCGTCGAGGCGGTCGAGCGGCTCGCGGCGCGCTGGCCGCTCGGGCTCGCGTCGTCCTCGAACCTCGAGGTGATCGAGGTCGTGATGGAGGCCGGCGGCTTCGCGCCGTTCTTCGAGACGTGGGTCTCCTCCGAGGAGGTCGCGGGCGGCAAGCCCGCGCCCGACGTCTTCCTCGAGGCCGCGCGGCGGATGGAGGTCGACCCGGCGGCGTGCGCCGCGATCGAGGACTCGCACAACGGCATCCTCGCCGCGCACGCCGCCGGCATGACCGTCTTCGCGCTGCCCAACCACGAGTTCCCGCCCGGCGACGACGCGCTCGCCAAGGCGGCGCGGGTGCTCGAATCGCTCGACGAGCTGACCGTCGAGGCGATTTCGCGCACCGATTCGCGCGGCTGAGCGTTCCCGGACGGACAGATCAACCCGCCCCCGCCGCGCGAGCGGCGGGGGCGTGACAACCGGCCGGACCCGGCGCGCCGTCGACGCCCTCGGCGCGCAAGGAGGCTCACATGCGTCCCGCTGCGCGGCTCCGCCGTGCCCTCGATCCCCGCCCTGCTGCTGCTCGCGGCCGGCCCGCCGACGACCGCGCTCGCCTACGACGACGCGGGCTACCTCGCCTACGCCGACCGGATGCAGGAGCGGCTCGACCCGCTGTGGAACGAGGAGAGCGGCCAGTACCGGCCCGGGCCCGGCGGCGTCGACGCGCTCGTCAACTCGCTGATGCTGCTCACGCACAGCGTCGCCGCGCAGCAGGGCCACGACGGCCCGGCGCGCAACGACCACCGCGCGCGCCTGATCGCGCGGGCGCTCGTGTCGCCGCCCGGTGTTCATCGAGCGCCCGCCGCGCCATCCGGCGGCCGGCTCGCAGACGCACGTCCCCGGCTGGACGAGCTCGATGGGGAACGCCGACGCGGGCCAGCACCTCGTCTTCGACGCCGAGATCGTCGACGGGCTCGTGCACGCGTGGAAGGCGCGCCGCGCGCTCGGGCTCTCGGACGAGACGGCGGCGAGGATCGCCGACCGCATCCACCGCGTCGCGCTCGTCGCGCTTCTGGCGCTGGCCGACCATGCGCCTCAACCAGGTCAACTGGTACGCGCTGATGTACGCCGCCGACGCGACCGTCACCGGCCGCCCGGGCCTGCTGCGGCGCGACCTGCGCGCGCAGCTCGCGCGCTTCGTCCGCGGGCGCAACTTCGGCGCCGGCCTGCGCTTCCAGTACCTCCCGCACCTCGCGGCCTACGCCCGCTCCAACCTCGACTCGGCCGAGTACGCGAACATCGTGCTCTCGTTCCTGCGCTTCTACAACCAGGCGCGGCGCGCCGGGATGGCGCCGCTCTCGCGCGCGGGCCGCGGGCTCGTCCGGCGCTGGGAGCGGCGCGCGATCGCCGGCTACTGGACCCACGCCGGCTACCTCAACTGGGACACGGGCCTCGGGTTCGAGCGCTGGCACCAGGCGAAGAAGCTCGGGCTCGCCCAGCAGGCGCTGATCGGGATCGCGCAGACCCGCAGCCTGCAGCCGGGGAGCGAGTGGGGGCGGTGGGCGAAGTGGATGCTCGACCGCGGGCTGCGGTTCTACGAGCGCCTGCCGGTGGGGGAGGGCGGGCTGCCCGACCCGGTCCTGTTCAAGCTCTTCACCGTCCCGCAGAGCGTCGGGAGCGCGCGGCTCGCCGCCGCGCGGCTGCAGGCCAACGCCGCGCGCGCGCGTCGAGGCCGGGCTCGGGCGCATGCGCGCGGCCGCGCCGCCGTCGCTGTACGCCTTCGACCCCGACATCGGCCGCCTCGCGGTGACCACGCCGGTCTACAACACCGCGATCGTCGCGGTCAACCAGCGCGCCTTCCCCTACGGCGGCATCGAGCTCGCGCGCCTGTTCGACGGCGACCAGCGCGTCGCCGCGAACGTCGGCGGGCGCGCGCCCGCGGCGTTCGGGCTGCTCGTGCGCGCAGCCGAACGGTCGCCGCGTCTTCTCCTCCCAGACCGGGCGCGCGCGCACCGACCCGGCGGTCACGCCGCTGCGGCTCACGCGCGCGCCGTGCGGGACCGGCGCGACCGCGCGCCACCGCGCCGGGCGGCAAGGTCTTCGCCGGGCCGTTCCACGACCTGCGGGCGCGCGGGACGCTGACCGCCGGGCGCTTCCAGGCCGTCACCTCGCACCGCTTCACGCCGAGCACGATCGAGACCAACTGGCGGCTCGAGCGCCGCTACGGGCGCGCGCGGCTGCGGGTCGACGTCCTGCTGCCGAGCTGGGGCGCCGCGAGCGCGCGCGTCGTCGCGGTGCTGCGCGACGGCTCGCGCGTGAGCCTGCGCGCGCGCCGGCGCGCTGCGGCTCTCGCGCGTCGCGCGCTTCGAGATCACGAGCGCCGCACAGCGGCTACACGGTCGTGCCGCTGCGCCGACCGCCGGGCGCCGTCGCGCGCGTGCTCCTGCCCTCACGCCAGTCGTCGGACCCCGATCCGGGTCCGACGCTCGCGATCGAGATCGCGCAGGGCTCGACCTGGCGGCGAGCTCGCTTCGCCGCCCGGATCGCCGTCGCTCGCTAGCGGCGAGGAGGCTCCGCGAGGATCAGCTTGCCGCGCCCCAGCGCGGCAGCGACCTTGCAGGCCTGCTCGATCTGCGCGTACGTGTAGCGGACCGGGTTCTGGATCGTCTCGATGTGGACGCCGGGAATGCCCATGCCCTAATGGATTCCCGCGATCGGCCGCTCCATATCACCGGCCAATACGCTCCGCGCGTCGTCGGAGATCTTCGCCCCCGGGATGCTCGACGGCCGCGTCGTGCTCGTCACCGGCGGCGGCACCGGCCTCGGCCGCGCCGCCGCGGCCGAGCTGCGCGCCTGCGGCGCGGAGGTCGTGATCTCCGGCCGCCGCCGCGAGGTGCTCGAGGAGACCGCGGCGGAGCTCGGCGCGCACGCGGTCGCGGGCGACGTCCGCGAGGTCGACGGACGCCGAGCGGATGGTCCGCTTCGCGCTCGAGCGCTGCGGGCGCCTCGACGTGCTCGTCAACAACGCGGGCGGCCAGTACTTCGTGCCGGCCGAGGCGATCGAGCCGAAGGGCTGGCGCGCGGTCACGCGCCTCAACATCGGCGGCACCGAGCTGATGTCGCGCACCGCGGCCGAGCTCGCGTTCCGGCCCCAGGGCGGCGGCACGATCGTCAACGTCACGCTCTCGCCGCACCACGGCCTGGCCGGCATGACGCACTCGAGCGCGGCGCGGGCGGCGGTCGAGGGGCTCACGCGCGCGCTCGCGCGCGAGTGGCGCGACGACGGCATCTCCGTGCTCGCGGTCGCGGCGGGTCACTTCGACACGCAGTCGCTGCGCAAGTACCCCGAGGCGGTCTGGAAGGCGGCGGCGCGGACCGTCCCGCTGCAGCGGCTCGGGCGCGAGGAGGAGCACGCGTGGCTGGTCGCGCTCGCGGCGTCGCCGTTCGGGCGCGCGCTCTCGGGCTCGGTCGTGACGCTCGACGGCGCCCGCGACAACTGGTTCGGCCCGTGGCCGCCGGAGTCGCTCAGCGCGGACGGCGGCGAGGTGCCGACGGAGGAGCGGCGGCCGCCCGCGCCCCGTTGAGCGTCGCGGCCCGCGCCTCGGCCTCGGACATCCCCTCCGCGAGCTCGGTCCCGAGCGTGTCCCAGTCGAGGTCGCCGGGGATCCGCTTGACCTCCTGCGCCGGCTGGCCCGGCGCAGACGAGCTCGACCACGTGCCCGCCGCCGTCGAGCGCGCGGGTGCGCGCCTCCCAGCGCGCGGTCGCGGCGGCGCGGCGCCGCTGCCGGATCAGCCACGCCACGCTGAGCGCGATCCAGACGACCGCGAACAGGATCAGCGGCATCGAGGAGCGCCACCGGCACGCTCCGGCGGTTACTTCTTGTTGGCTGTTCAGCGCGATCGACCCGCCGCCGCCGAGCGAGATCGCGTTGACGGTGGCGGGGATCGACTTCAGCGCGTCGATCTCCGCGCAGGCGGGGCAGTTCTCGTACGAGCGCCCGAGCGTGTCGTTGACCTGCTTGCGGATGCGCGCCTTCTGGAGGTCGGCGTTCGCCTTGTTGACCTCGGCGAACTGCGCCTGCGCCTCGTTGACCGCCGTCTGCACCCGGTCGGGCAGGCGGACCGCGGACACGACGACCTGGACGTTCTTGAAGTACTGGCCGCCGAGGTTGCGTCGAGAGGTCGTCGTTGAGCGCCTCGCCGATCGCCTTCTGGACCTCGACGAGGTTCGCGTTCGTCGCGGCCCCGGACTTCTGGTCGAGCGCGCCGCCCTTGTTGGAGAGCAGCGCGCACGAGGAGACGAGCTCGTCGCAGCGGAAGCGCCCGAGCGTCTCGCGCAGGGCGTTGTCGAGCACGGGCCGGAACTCCGTGTCGAGGAACGCGCCGAAGCCCTCGTCGCCCTCCCACGGGTGCAGGCGCCCGGTCTGGCCCGGCACGGGATAGGTGCGGTTGCCGAAGCGCGCGTCGAACTCCTTCACGAGCTTGTCGTCCTCCTGGCCGGTGAAGCCGGTGGTGAACGAGATCTTCGCCTCGAGGCCGACGTCGATGCCGTCGGCGGTCGGGACGCGCAGGTCGTCGACGCCGACGCGGTCGCCGCGCCCGGGCGTGCTCGTGATGATGTAGCGCCGCGGCGAGCCCTCCGACGGATACAGGCGCGGATCCTGCGACAGCCAGCCCGTCCAGGTCAGCCCGGACGCGGGCGGGATCAGCTGGCGCTGGGTCTTCTTGTCGAGCGGGCCGCCGTTGTAGACGACGCCGACCTCGTTCGGCCCGGTGCGCGCGAGGCTCGAGAGCGCGACCAGCGCGAGGATGATCACGAGCAGGCCGATCGCCGATCGCAGCGACGCCGAACGCCACGCCGCGGTTCTGTCCCGGCGGTCGCCCGACCCCGCCGCGCCGGCGGGTCAACTTCGCAAGTTCGTCCTCGAGGGCCATATGCGCAATGTACAGCGCGGGCTGAGCGGGCTTGCACGACTATCATCCGCGGGCGCGCGCGGGCGTGGTGTAACGGCTCGCACGAGAGCCTTCCAAGCTCTCGAGTGCACGGGTTCGATTCCCGTCGCCCGCTCCTCTCACCCGGCTCCTGTCACGGCGCGGAAGCGTGTCGTAGACTCGCCTCGACCACGGGGAGTGGCGCAGTCTGGTAGCGCACCCGGCTGGGGGCCGGGCGGTCGCAGGTTCAAATCCTGTCTCCCCGACTACAGAAAAGCCCAGGAAATTGTGGCTATTCTGCTGCAGCTCAGGGCTTTGTTCAATGGCCACGGGGATCAAACGGGGATCATTTTCTCGACGGGCTTGCGGCGACCGCCGGTCAGAAGCGTGCAGGCCAAGCTCTGGAGGCGGCGACAAACGGTGGTCTCAGCTGTGCACGCGTCGTGCGGCTCCGTCGCGCTCGGCGCGCGATCTGGCCGCGAAGATCCTGAGGGATCCACGCGCATGCGGGACCTCCGGACGACGACCCGTCAAGAGCCGAAAGCTCACGGCGGCTAAGGGCCTTAGCAGAGCTGTGCGAACGCGGCTGGCGCAGGCACTCGACCGCTGCCGCCGAGATCAAGTGCCGGCGTCGCGCGCAAACCCTCATCCGAACGCGCACGCCGGTGGGATCCGTCGCGAATTGGGGGCCGTCGGTGCTGTAGACGGACCAGGCCCTCAACCTGGTCACCCGGGTGTCAGATAGGTCCAAGGCGTCCATATCGTCCAGAACGTCCGGGAATCTGGACGCATCGGACGCAATGGACGATCTGGATGTTGCCGCGGATGTTGCCACGGGCAGCCGAGAGTCGGCGGTGGTTGGTGCTCGTGCAAGGGCGCCGGGGAATCCGTCGGCCGCGAACGGGCCCGCTCAGCTCGCCGCGTGGGCCGCCGTCATGATTCGCCCGATGTTGTCGGGCTCGAAGAACTCGGGCGCCGCCAGCGTGTTTGCCTGAACGCTGACGAACCCGTCCATCGCCTCCTGGTTTCCGCGCATCGCTCCGAGTAGCTGCTGCATCTCAGGCGGTGGCGGCCGCAGCTGCGCGAAGTCGTCGGTGAACTCGTAGACCGGCCGCGCCTCCCGGTCGCGGGTCTGCTGGTAGTCGCTCATCCCTTCCTCGTACGTGCGCCGCCCCGAAAAGGCGTCATCAAAGGCCCCGGCGACCAGTTCGGCGTCGCGGAACGCGTCGTTGATGCCCATCGCGGTGATCGGGTTCTTGTGGTAGCCGGCGTCGCCGAGCAACGCCCAGCCGTTGCCGAACGGCTTGCGGAAGTAGCCGGGCAGTTCGGCTGAGCCGATGAACTTCGACTCCCGCGTGGCGGCGCGGACACGCTCGGCGAACTCCGGGGCGAGCTCGACCGCCGCGAGGAAGTTGGCTTCGATGTCGCTGCGGTTTGCGTGGAACTCCTCGACCGGCCATCCGAACGGCACGACGGTGAGATCGTCATGCGTCCGGATAGCCGCCCAGCCCCTGCGATGCTCGGCCCGGATCGTGGTGTCGAAGCCGTCGGCGGGCAAGCCGCTCCAGTAGGCGTAGTACATCGCAAGGTGTGAGCGGCGCTCGCTCGTACTGCTCGGGCTGAACGGTCTTCGCCACCAGGGAATGCCTGCCGTCGGCACCGATCACCACGCGCGCGCGCTCGGTGACCGTCGCGCCTCCCTTCACATGTCCTTGAATGCCGATCACCGCGCCGTCGGCAGCCACGATCTCGTCGACGTTGAAGCCTTCGCGCAGTTCCGCACCCGCTTCGACCGCTGCGTCGACCAGCAGTTGGTCGAGGACCGTGCGGCGGGGGCAATAGCCGTGGGCGATCCCGTCGATGGGCTGCGGCGTGCCCGAGATGGTCAGCGGCCCGAAATCGAAGGAGTAGGTCCTCACGGGTGGACACCCTGTCGCTTCCAACCGCTCCAACAGGCCCCAATCACGGAGCGCGGCCACGCCGGGCGGGTGCACGACGTGGGTGGACATCGTGTCGGACGGAAAGGTCGCCTTGTCGACCAGCAACACCCGATACCCCTTGCGGGCCAGCAGCATCGCGGTCGGTGATCCTGCGCACCGGGCTCCCACGACGATTGCGTCATACCGCTCGACGCTCATGGCCTCGTCCTCTCTTCGTTTCCGCGACCCTCTCACGAGCTGCGCCCTCCTACAACTCGACCTTGCTCGTCATCCGTCACGAAGTCTTCGCCTCGCCCGTGGCGCAGTGCGGCGAGTTCTTCAACGCACGTTGCGACTGAGGAGATCGAGCGCGTCCGGGCAGGACCAAGGATGCGCGCCAACCGTCGGAAGAAGTAGCCGCAAACACTCCAACGCTGCGCGCGTCGATGAACCGGAGAAGCGGCAGGCGCCCCCGGTCTCGTCACACCGCCGCGCGGTACTCGTGCGAGATCCGCGCGAGCCTCCGCCGGAGGACCAGCAACTCACGCTCGTCGGCGTCACGGCGTGGAGTAACCGCCACTCCCTGTCGTCCATAGCGACGATCTGGATGTTGCCGCAGGGGGCCGGCCTGTTCGACGCGATCACCAGCAGACGAACCCCCCGTCGACGACCAAGTCGAGACCGGTGCAGAAGCTTGCAGCGTCGCTCAGCAGGAAGACCGCAGGGCCGACCATCTCCTCGGGAGTTGCCATGCGGCTGAGCGGCGTGTCGCGCTCGAACTGCTTGGCCTGCTCGGCGACCTCGGGGCGGGTGTTCATCGGCGTTGCGGTGTAGCCGGGGCTGATGGCATTGACGCGGATGCCGCGGGCGCCCACTCCATCGCGAGGCTCTTGGAGAGGTGGATCACGCCGGCCTTGGACGCGTTGTAGTGGGCCTGGGTGAGGCCGCGGTTGACGATCGAGCCGGACATCGAAGCGATGTTCACGATCGCGCCGCCGCCGTTGCCCAGCAGTGCGCGACCTTCGGCCTGGCAGGACTTGAACACGCCGCCGAGATTGACGTCGATCACGGTCTGCCACATGGCGGCGTCCATCTCCTCGGCGGGTGCGGCGTTGGCGATGCCGGCGCAGTTGACGGCCAGCCGCAGCGGGCCGAGCTCGCGCTGCATCTCGGCAACCGCGGAATCGAGCGCCTTGGCGTCCGTGACGTCGGCCTTGAGGGCGAGCCCCCGGTCGCCGACTGCGTCAAGCGTCGTGCCGACGTCATCGCGGTCGAGGCAGCCGACGCGGGCGCCGGCCTCGGCCAGGCCCATGGCGATGGCCTGGCCGATGCCGGAGGAGGCGCCCGTGACGAGCGCGACCCGGTCGTCGAGACGGAAGGAGGGCAGGGTCATGGAGTTCTCCTCTGCGAGTCGCCGATCGAGGCGCCCGAGCCTTCCGGGCGCCTCGACTCGGTTGCGGACCTACGCCTTCTTTGCGAACACGCCGAACTGGTCGGCGTTCGCCTTGTTGACCAGCTCGCAGTCGATCGACTGCTTCTCGGGCTTGCTGGCCTTGCCGTTCTTGACGAACTCATCCGCCTGCTGGACCGCCATCTCGGCGATCAGGGCGGCGGGCTGGAGCACGGTGGCCTGCACCTTGTCGCTCTTGATCGCCGAGACGACGTCGGGGCTGCCGTCGAAGCCGACCACCTTGACCTTCTTGGTGAGTCCGGCCGACTTCAGCGCGGCGACCGCGCCGAGGGCCATCGTGTCGTTGCCGGCGATGACACCGTCGATGTCGCGGTTGCGCTGGAGGATCGTCTCCATCTTGTTGAACGCCTCCTGCTGGTCCCAGTTGGCGCTCTGGCGCGCGACGCGCTTCAGGCCCGGGTACTGGCTGAGGACGTCGGCGTAGCCCTTGGAGCGAACGCCGGCGTTGGTGTCGGACTCCTTGCCGACGAGCTCGACGTACTTGCCCTTCTCCTTGAGCGCCTTGACGAACTCCTGCGCGCCGAGCTGGGCGCCCTGGGAGTTGTTGGAGACGATCTGGGCGGTCGCGATTCCGGTGGCGTTGATCTCGCGGTCGATCAGGAACACGGGGATGCCCGCTGCCTTGGCCTTGCGCACGGGGCCGATGCTCGCGTCGGCGCCTGCGTTGTCGAGGATGATCGCCTTGGCCTTGCGTGAGATCGCGGCGTCGATCAGCTCGCTCTGCTTGTTCGGGTCGTCGTCGTGCGAGGCGATCGAGGTCTTGTAGCCGAGCTCCTTGGCCTTCGCCGCGGCCGCGTCGGCCTCGGCCTTGAAGAACGGGTTCTCGACGGCGGCGGGGTGATGATCGCATCAGGCCGCCGGCCTTGCCGCCTCGCCGGTGCTGCCTCGGGGAATCTCACGACCAAGCTTCTTGCTCGACGTGTCGTCCGAGCCGCCCCTGCCGGCGCCGACGAGCATCACCGGCGACTACAAGCGCCAGAAAAGCGCGCAGCCATGGCTGTCTATGCACCATGTGGCACATCTCCTCCATGTACAAGGACTCGGACGCGCCGAAGACGACGGCCGGCTCGCCGCCCCGCGCCTTTGCCGCCGGCCAAGGAGACATGCCCCAGTATTCGCGTCGACCGCGCCGGCTACGCCAACTCGCAGGTCGACTCGGCATCGCCCTCATCGGCACCACGGCAGCCATGGCCATGACCGCCGGCATCGCACGCGCAGACGGGGGGCGCCACTGGCACGACCAGAAGCCCCGAACCGTGGTCACGACGGACATGGAGCAGGACGACCTCGCGTCGCTCATCCGCTATCTGCTCTACACCAACGACGTCGACACGCGAAGGGCTCGTCTACACCAGCGGCCGCTACCACTGGGCCGGCGATGGCAAGGGCACGGAGTTCTTCCTCCCCGACCGCGAGTACACGACGCCGCAGACGTCATGGCGCTGGACCGGCACGCGCACGATCCAGGACCAGATCCTCAAGGCCTACGCCGAGGTCTATCCCAACCTCCGCCGCCACGACCGCGACTACCCCAGCCCGCGAACTGCTCACGAAGGTGAAGGTCGGGAACATCGAGTTCGAGAACTCGATGGACCGGGACACCGACGGCTCCAACCTCATCAAGCGGCTGCTGCTGGACCGCGATCCCCGGCCCCTCTACCTGCAGGCGTGGGGCGGCACCAACACGATCGCGCGCGCGCTGAAGTCGATCGAGGACCAGTACTCCGGTTCGCCGCGCTGGAGCGCGACTCAAGGCCAAGATCTCCAGCAAGGCGGTGATCCTCGCCAGCGGCTTCCAGGACCTGACCTACGAGCAGTACATCGCACCCAACTGGCCGCAGCTGCGAGTCGAGAACCTGCAGGCCGGCTACGCGACCTGGGGCTACAACTGCAACTTCGGTGGCGTCGGCAACGTCCGCGGCCTACCGGCCGACCGGCAGTACTTCCAGGGCGCGTGGATCAAGGCGAACATCCAGATCGGCCCGTACGGCTCGCTGTATCGCTCCTGGCTCGACGGGCAGGCCATGCCCGGCGACCAGCTCGACATCTTCGGCGATCCCGAGAAGGCGAAGACCGGCTGGTGCCCGCCGCTCGAGCCCTACGACTTCCTCTCCGAGGGCGACAACGTCGCCTTCAACCCGCTGCTGGACACGGGGATCGACGCTCCGGAGAACCCGACGCTCGGCGGCTGGGGCGGTCGCCTCCAGCTGGAGAGCACGAGCCCCGAGCTCTGGACGCTCGTCGAGACCGAGAAGGATCAGACCGGCGCCGACGTCCGGAACTACACGACTCTCCGATGGGCGGGCGCGGCACAGAACGACTTCGCGGCACGCATGCAGTGGACGCTCACGCCCAGCTACCGGGCGGCAACCACGCCCCGCGCGTCGGCATCCTTGCCTCGCCGCACGGTCAAGGTCCGCGCCGGCCGGACGGTCAGGCTGCGGGGCTTCGCGCTCGACCCCGACCGTGACCGGGTTCGATTCCAGTGGTGGCAGTACGGCGAAGAGGGCACGTACCCGGGCCAGGTCGAGCTCGCTTCGCCGGATCGGCGCTGGACGACCGTGAGCGTCCCGGCGGATGTCCGACCGGGACAGACGATCTCGCTCATCCTCCAGGCGACCGACGACGGCCACTTTCCGCTCACCCGCTACACGCGCGTGATCCTGAAGGTCGTCTGACCGGAGAGGCCGGGCCCGGCCTCTCCGGGCCCGGCCGATCCGTGGTCGTCGTCCGTTTCGGCAACCGCGGGTTGCCGCCGGCGTTGCCACCGCCTGGATGCTGCTCGGCGCGCCTGGCCGCAGGAGCGCGACCTCGAGCCTCGCCGTCACCCGACCGCCGGTACGTGGCGGCGGCTGCGCGCCGCCTCGTGCGTGGAGTAGCCGCGGTCGCCGTACGCGAAGCCGTCGAGCTCGGTGTCGAACGGCTCCTGGCGGTAGTAGGAGCGGATCTCGGCGATGCGCCCGTCGCGGAACGCGAACCACTCGGCGCCGCGCGTGACGACGCGGGCGTCGTGGCCCTGCGGCGTCCAGTACATGCTCCACTCGATGACCGCCTCGTCGCCCTGGACGATGCCGTGGTCGACGACCCACAGCGGCCGGATCATCCGGTGCACCTTGCGCCAGTAGCGGCCGAGATGCTCGCCGCCCCGCACCGGCGCCGCTCCCGGATTCGGGCTGAGGAAGTAGTGCACGACGTCTGACGTCGTGGTGGCGATGACGCCGTCGGTGTCGCCGGTGCTGCACGCGTCGTAGTACTGCGCGATGAGGCCGAGGTGCTCCTCGCTCATGGCGTCCTCTCGCCGACCTAGCTGGTCACCAGCAGCGGTGCCGGATGCCGCGCCGGCGGCGGTGATCATGCGCAGCGCGCGGCGGCCGGGCTGGACTGCCAGCACCGACCGCGTGAAAGGCGCCGTGCTGGAGCACGCCGATGACGTCGCTCCACGCTCCGAGCACGCGATGCTCGACGCTGCACGTGTGCGGCAGGGCGTCTGCGACGCGTCGCGCCAGGCGCTGCGCGTCCGCGACGGCGTCCTCGCGCAGCCCGCTGACCGTGGCGTGCCCCGACAGCGGGGCGTACTGCCACAGGGCGGGGAGTCGCGGCACGGCGACGACCGTCACGTGCGAGGCGCCGAGGCGAGCGACCGTCTCGCGTACGTGCGGCGCGCAGCGTTCGTCGATCAGCAGCAACGTCCTGCTCGTTCGCTCCTCGAAATCGGGCGGCCCTGCGGGCGGGCTTGCGATCTCGACCGTCGGCCCGGTTACTGGCTGGAACACGCACTCTCCTCCTCGAGATACGAAGAGAAATTCTAATTCGCGTGTCAAGCGCCGCGGCTTACTTCTTGGAGCGCGCCTTGCCTTTCGGTCGCTTCGGCGCCGGCTCCGGGCCCATGAGGTAGTCGGCCGCGGCGCGGGCGAGCTCGCGCACGAGTTCTTCGTCGGACAGGTCGCGGTCGGACTCGAACTTCGCCCCGTGTGAGATGCGGCGAGCGAGCGTGTCGTAGACGAAGCGGAAGGCGATGTCGATCGCGAGCTCGGGGTCGGGGTGCGCGAGCTCGTCGCGGTGCTCGAGCAGCGCCGACTCGAAGGTGCGGGAGAGATGGCGGAGGCCGGCCGAGCCGCGCTTCCAGAGGTCGCGATCCACGACCGCCCGGTGCATGAACACGCGGAGCGTCGCCGCGTTCCCGAGGACGTTGTCGGCCAGCTCCTGCACCAGCGCCACCACGAGCTCGCGTCCGGAGACATCCTCGCGGCGCGCGGTGTCCTGGAGGCTGAGGCTCTCCAGGTTCATGCGCTCCATCTCGCGCTCGTAGATCGCGATGAAGAGGCGCTCCTTGCTGTCGGCGCGCGCGTAGATGGAGCCGATCGACACGTTCGCGCGGCGACTCACCTCCTGCACCGTGAAGCCCTCGTAGCCCTTCTCGCGCAGGAGCTCCGCGCCGGCGTTGAGAACCCGCTCGAGCGACTCCTGGCTGCGCCGCTGCTGGGGGCGGCGAATCAGCGGTTCGGTGTCGCTCACCGGAGGGAGGCTAACCGCGATTCCGGCGCGCTGCGTGGCTGCGTCGGTCTCGACCGTCCGGGCTTGACACCCGTACGGGAGGCAGGTATACAAACCCGAATTAGAACTTGCGCTCGGGTTCGGAGGTGCAGGTCATCCGAGGAGGAGGAGGACGCCGGTCCATGCCGGCCCAAGCACGACCCGTCGATCCCGCCCCCGTGGCCGCCGACGTCGATCGCCCCACCGCGATCGCGCTGCGCACGACCGAGCTCGCCAAGGCGTTCGGGCCGACGCAGGCCCTGCGCTCGTGCTCGTTCGAGCTGCGCCGCGGTGAGGTGCACTGCGTCGTCGGCGAGAACGGGTCCGGCAAGTCCACGCTCGTGAAGATCCTCGCCGGCGTCCACCGGCCCGACGCCGGCACGCTCGAGCTCGGGGCGGAGACCGTGCCGAACCTCCGCTCGCCGCGGCGCGCCGCGGCGGCCGGCATCGCCACCGTGTTCCAGGAGGTGCTCGTCGTCGAGCCGCGCTCCGTGCTCGAGAACGTCTGGATGGGCTCCGACGGCGTGTTCGCCGGCCGTGTCCCCGCCGCCGAGAAGCGCCGGCGGGCCAAGCAGGTGCTCGACGCGCTGCTGGGCGAGTCGCCTCCGCTCGACACGCCGGCGGAGCGGCTGTCCCTCAGCGAGCGGCAGGCGTGCTGCCTCGCCCGCGCGCTGGTGCGCGACCCGCGCATCCTCATCCTCGACGAGGCGACGTCGGCCCTCGACGTCGCCACGCGCGACCGCCTGTTCGAGCTCCTGCGGGAGCGCGCCGAAGCCGGCGCCGCGGTGATCTTCATCTCGCACCGGATGGACGAGATCGCCGAGATCGGCGATCGCTGCACGGTCATGCGGTCCGGTGAGACCGTGGCGACGCTCGAGCGCCGATCGGCGACCGCCGACGAGCTCGTGCGGCTGATGACCGGCAGCGACCACCTCACTGCCGAGGTGGCGAAGCGCCCGCATCGCCCCGCCGGCGGAGGTCGTGCTCGCCGTCCCGGGGCTCGAGCTGCGTGCGGGCGAGCTCGTCGGCCTCGCGGGGCTCGAGGGCCACGGTCAGGACGACTTCCTGCGCTCGCTGGCCGGCGCCGAGGACGTCGCCTACGTCCCGCGCGAGCGCCGCGCCGAGTCGCTGTTCGAGTCCAAGTCGGTGCGCGAGAACTTCGGCATCGCGACGCTGGAGCGCGACCGGGAGCGAGGGTTGCTGTCGCACGCGCGCACGCGCGCGCGAATGCAGGAGTACGTCGACGCGGCTGAGCATCGTGCTCGGCGATGCCGAGAACCCGATCACCACGCTGTCGGGCGGCAACCAGCAGAAGGTCGTGATGGCGCGCTGGCTGGCGACCGAGCCGAAGGTGCTGCTGCTCAACGACCCGACGCGAGGCGTCGACATCAACGCGAAGCGCGACCTCTACGCGCTGCTGCTGGACCTCGCCGCGGAGGGGATGGCGATCGTCATGCTCTCGACCGAGGTCGACGAGCACGTCGAGCTGATGGATCGCGTGCTGGTCTTCCGCGAGGGCGGGATCGCTGCGGAGCTGCCGCGCGAGGAGCTCTCGCGCCGCGCGATCGTCGGAGCCTTCTTTGGCTGAGCGGCTCCGCACGCACACGTGGCTCTTCGCCGCGTGCCTGGCGCTCGCCCTGCTGATCGCGAACGTCGCGGCTGAGCCGACCTTCGGCGAGCCCGGCAACTGGCCCGCCTTGCTGGCGGCGCTGGCGCCGTTCGCGATCGTCGCGATGGCCTCGACACCCGCGATCCTCTCCGGCGGCGGCGGCCTCGACATCTCGATCGGGCCGATCGCCGTGCTCGCCAACGTCGTCCTGATCGAGTGGCTGCTCGGGCACGGCGCGTGGGAAGTGCCTGGCTGGCGATCCCGATCGTGGTCCTGCTCGGCGCCGCCATCGGCGCGCTCAACGGCGTCCTGGTGGCCGTCTTCCGCTACCAGTCGGTGATCGCGACGCTGTGCACGTTCTTCGTGCTGGCGGGCGTGATCGCCAAGATCGCGCCGGCGCCGAAGACCGCGCCGGCCGGCACGTGGCTCACCGGCCTCGGCGACATGGTCGGTCCGGTCCCCGGCGGGCTGCTGCTCGTCGCCGGTCCGCTGGTCGTCTGGTGGCTGCTGTCGCGGACGGCGTTTCACCGCAATCTCTACGCCGTCGGCGGCAACGACGCGACGGCCTTCAGCGCCGGCATCGACGTCACCGCCGTGCGCGTGCTCGCCTACAGCCTCGGCGGAGCCTTCGCCGCGGTCGGCGGCGTCGCCCTGACGGCGCTCGTGAGCTCGACGCAGGCGTCCGGCTTCGCGCAGTACACGCTGATCGCGCTCGCCGCGGTCGCGCTGGGCGGGACGCAGCTCGGCGGCGGCCGGGGCGGGCTCGTGGCGTCCCTGCTCGGCGCCTGCTGCATCTACTTCATGCAGACGCTCTTGGGCGCGCTCGAGGTCTCGAGCGCCTGGCTCAACTTCGTCTACGGCTGCCTGCTCGTGGCCGGCGTGGTCGTCGGCGCGAAGCTGCTCACCCTTCGCCCGCGGGAGGCGACGGCATGAGCCAGGCACTCGCGCTCCAGCGCCGCGCGCCGATGCTCCAGCTGCTCGCGCTGGTGGCGCTGTTCCTCTACGGCGCGGCCACCATCGAGGGCTTCAGCAGCGAGATCACCGTCGACTCGATGCTGGTCCTCGCCGCGCTGCTCGGCCTTGCCGCGCTCGGGCAGACGCTCGTCCTCATCCTCGGCGGCATCGACTTCTCGGTGCCGGGGCACATCGCCATGGGCGCCATCGTCGTCAGCGAGCTCTACGGCGCGCGCCACTGGAGCGCGCCGCTGGCGATCGCGCTGGTGGCCGTCGCGGCCGGCGTCCTCGGCGCCGCCACCGGCTGGATCTGCCACCGCTGGCGCATCCAGCCGCTGATCGTGACGCTCGGCATCGGCGCGATCAGCGCGGGTGCGGCGATCGCCTGGACGCAGGGGCACCTGACGGGCGCCGCCCCGCCGTTCCTGACCACGCTCACCACCGCGACCGGCACGACGTTCGGCCTCGCCGTTCCGCCGGTCGTCGCGCTGTGGGCGCTGGTGGCCGCCGCCGTCGCGCTGCTGCTGCACCGCACGACGCAGGGTCGCCGGCTCTATGCCACGGGCGCGAACCCGCGGGCCGCCGCGCTGGCCCGCATCGACACGAAGCGGGTGTGGGTCGTCGTGTTCGCGTTGAGCGCCTGCCTGTCGGCGCTCACCGGCTGCCTGCTCGCCGGCTTCGCCGGTGCCGACCAGACGGTCGGCGACCCCTACCTGTTCAGCTCGCTCACCGCGGTGATCGTCGGCGGCACGACGTTCATGGGCGCGCGCGGCGACTACACGCACACGGTCGTGGGCGCGCTGATCCTCACCGTCCTCACGACCATCCTCGTCGGCAAGGGCTACAGCCAGGCCGACCAGCAGATCGTCTTCGGCGTCCTCATCCTGCTCGTCGTGGCCGGTTACGGCCGCGAGCGGCGGTTGCGGGATCGCGTCTGAAGGTCCAACCACCCAAGGAGGGAAAGCAGTGCGCATCCGTACCCGTCTCATCGCCGCCGCCGTCGGCGTCGCCGTCCTCGGCATCAGCACCGGCGCTCAAGCGGCGTCGTCGCACAAGGTCAACATGCTCGGCAAGGGCGGCCAGACCGGCGTCAACCTGAAGTCGACCTACAAGGGCAAGCCGTTCGGCACCTGCAAGATGACCGGCAAGCTGGTCATCCCCGACACCCAGCAGACCTGGAAGTGCAAGGGCGGCTCGTTCAAGCTCGTCGGCCACGGCACGACCGGCGCCGCCAACGACGCCAAGGGCACCTGGAAGATCACCAAGGGCTCCGGCAAGGGCAAGTACAAGGGCATCTCCGGCAAGGGCACGTTCAGCGGCAAGCTCTCGACCGGCACCTTCCGCTACAAGGGCAAGGCCCGCTGGTAGACGCGACGTCGCGCCGGGCGCCCATGGCGCCCGGCGCACTGAGCCGACCCCGACCGACGAAGGGACCCTGATGAGGAACGTACGGATCGCGGCCGCGCTCGCCGCGTCGGCGCTCGCGGCGGCCGGCTGCGGCGGCGGCGGCGGCGGTGCCGGTGGCGGCACGGCGGCCGCGGGCGGCGCCAAGATCCCTGCCTTCGCCGAGAACTTCAAGCCGCCCGCCTCCGGCTGCGGGAGCTACACGGCGAAGGCGCCCGCCGACCCCGACGGCGTGATCGCGGCGCTCGACCAACCGCACCAGGAGGCCCTCGGCGGCTACGCCGACTTCCCGGGGTCGACGGTCAAGGTCCTCAAGAGCCGCTGGGCGGATTGGAAGCCGTCCCACCCCGGTCCGTACACGGTCGCCGTGTCCTGGGGGCAGCTGGTGAGCGACTTCCAGGTCCAGCTCGTCGACGAGCTCAAGAAGGACCTCGCCGACACGAAGGGGGTGGGGGAGGTGGAGGTCCGCACCACGGGCAGCAACCTCGACATCGCCCAGCAGCTGCAGCAGTTCAACGGCCTCGTCCAGAAGAAGCCCGATCTGATCATCCTCGAGACACCGTCGCCCGACTCGTTCAACGGACCGGTGCAGAAGGCGGCCGACGCGGGCATCCCGACCGTGACCCTGCTGAGCCCGGTCCCCGTCGACGGCGCCGTCAACGTCGACGGCAACAACTACCTCGCCGCGGCCGAGGGTGCGTCGTACCTCACGAAGGTCCTCGGCGGCAAGGGCAACGTGCTCGCCGTCCGCGCGCTCGCGACGGCTCCCGTCGACAGCCAGGTCAACACGGGCTGGAAGCGCGTGATCGAGAGCTGCCCCGGCATGAAGGTGGCCGGCGAGGCGTTCGGCGCCTTCACCGAGGCCGCGGCGAAGTCCGAGACGCTCAAGTACCTGGGCACGCACCCCGGCAAGCTCGACGGGGTGGCGATCATGCCGGGCGAGGCCGTCGGCGTCCTCCAGGCCTTCAAGCAGACCGGACGGCCGGTGCCGCCGGCGGCCGAGGTCGGCATGGACAAGGGCTTCTTCGGCTACTGGCAGCAGAACCAGGCCAGGTATCACGCCTCGTCGACGTCGCTGCCGCCGGTCCCCGCCGCCCGGGCCCTCGCGGAGGTGACGGGCCGGATGCTGGCCGGCCAGGGCGTGAAGCTCAACACGCTCGTCGGCAAGGTCCCGGTCGTCAACGACGCCACGCTGGCGGACTGGGCGGACCCGAAGTGGACTCCGACGACCCCCGGCACCGTCTCGGGCAAGGACGACGACTTCCTGCCCTCCAAGGAGCTCGACGGGTTCTTCGCGAACCCGGCGCCGTTGGAGTAGCGGTCAGTCGAGCGGCTGATCGTAGAGCTGCGGGGCGCCGATGGCGGCCCGCAGCTCGTCCGTGAAGGCACCGTCGACGAGCACGAAGACGACGCGCACGACCTGCTCGGCGCGGTTCTCCCAGGCGTGATCGGTACCCCGCTGGACGACCACGTCGCCCGGGCCGAGTCGGGTCTCGGAGCCGTCGTCGAGCATGAGCCACAGCTCGCCCTCGAGCACGATCCCGTAGTCGATCGACTGCGTGCGGTGCATGGGCGAGCGCTCGCCCGGCTTGATCTCCGTGATGCGAACGATGGTGCCGTTGGGGTCCGGGGGCGTGACCAGCGGCCGGTCCGTCGGCTCCGGCTCGGTCGCGGCGACCGGCGCCGGTGTCGCGCGCGTGCTCCACAGCTCGTGGAACACCGCGGAGCCGACGTCGTGCGAGCGCGGCACCGGCCCGTCCGACAGTACGACCGAGCGGCCGGCCTCGTCGTGGCCGGTGACGACCCGCCGCGGCGCGGCCACGCTCAGTCCTCGCTGAACTGGCCGATCGCCGGTGAAGTGCTCGCGCGCGACCTCGAGCGACGGGAACGACTCCATCATCGAGTCGGGCATGAGCACGTTGCGGAAGTAGGACGTCGGGCCCTCGTTGGGAAGGTGCTCCGGCGGCACCCAGTCGGGCATGGCGTTCTGCCAGCCGCCCGCGTTGATCTCGATCCGCAGCCCGCCCGGCTCGCGCACGTACAGGTAGGTGATCTCGTCCATCCCGTGGATGCCGGGGCCGAACTCGATCGGGGTGTCGGCGCCGAGGAAGACGTCGGCAGCGCGCTCGACATCGAGCCGCTGATCGACGCGGAAGGCGACGTGGTTGACGCGACCGCGGCCGAACGGCGCATCGGGCACGAGCGCCAGGTCGTGCGTCGAGCGGATGGCCGTCGAGGTGAGCGTGGAGAACATCGGCACGCCCGGCTCCGGACAGATCGACCCGGTGTGGCGGAAGCCGAGCGTGTTGCGGTACCAGGCGATCTCGTCCTTGAGCGCCGGGGCGTTGATCGTGACGTGATCGATGTAGCGGGCCGCCGCGCCGCGGCCCGTGTAGCGCTGGGGACGCAGGCGCATATCGGTCTGAAGCTCGGGCGGCGCCTCGTAGAGCTCGGTCTCCCAGAACACCTCGTTCACGTGGCCCATCGGCGCGCGGAAGCGGAAGGAGCGGCCGTGTCCGACCGAGTCATCCAGCCAGCCCTCGGCGAGATCCGGATCAATGCGCTGCGCGATCGTCTCCACATCCTGCGGACCGTACGCGCGCCAGCCGATGTGGGCGAGCGCGGGCGCAGGGCCCTCGGTCACGATCAGGCTCGAGTGCAGCCACTCGCCCCAGCCGCGCAGGTAGGCGGACTGGCCCTCCTGGGTGGTCTGCTCGAGGCCGAGCACGTCCACGAACCAGCGCACGGACTCCTCGGGCTTCGGGCTGGTGATCTCGACATGCGCCAGCTGGGACAGCAGGACCTCGGACATGGGCTCTCCTCCGCTATACCGAATCCAGATTCGGGTTCTAGAATAGGCGTTTCGTTACGGCGTGGCAACCCCGGGCGCGACACAGCGGTTGCGCTGGACGCCGAGCCCGGTGATGGCCCCCTCCATCACATCGCCGGGCACGAGCCAGCGGTTGCCGTGATGGGCGGCGTTGCCGGCGGGGGAGCCGGTCAGCAGCAGGTCACCGGGCTGCAGCTCGACGACGCGCGACGCATAGGCGATGAGCGCCTCGACGCCGTAAATGATGTCGTCGACGCCCTCGTCCTGCATGACCTCGCCGTTGACCTTGAGCGTGATGCGCAGCTTCCGGTAGTCCGACGCGAACTCACGCGGGACGACATACGGCCCGGTCGGGAAGAACGTCGGCCGCATCTTGGTCATCAGGAAGTCGGTCATGGGGAACCCGGGACGGAACATGACGTCGCGGGTGCTGACGTCGTTGCAGATCGTGTAGCCGGCGACGCATCCCAGCGCGTCGGACTCCGAGATCTGCCGCCCACCGCGGCCGAGCACGACCGCGAGCTCGAGCTCCCAGTCGTGCTCGTGGCCCGGTTCCCACAGGATCACATCGTCCTCGGCGCCGCACAGCGCGCTGGGCAGGCCGGCGAACACGAACGGGTCCTCCCGAGCCCGCCGCGCGGAGATCTCGTCGGCGGCGGCGCGCAGCTCCTCCTCCGGGCGCTCGTCGCCCTCGCGCTTGAGGTGCGCGTAGGCCATCTGGCGCAGGTGCTTGGAGTAGTTCGCCCCGCCGCACAGCACCTGGCCGGCGGGGGCGACGGGCGGCAGCGGGCGCAGCTCGCCGAGCGGGACGCCCTCGCCGGGCGGCGCCACGGCGAGCGTCCGCAGGCGCTCCAGCGAGGCGTCCCAGTCACGGAACAGCGCCAGGGTCGTCGTGTCCGGCCCGAGGTCATGGACCCGCTCGTCCACGACCAGGCCGGCGAACGCCTCACCCTCGCCGCGCGCGAACGTGCCGAGCGCGAACATCAGGCACTCACGCGCGCCCGCGCGCGAGGCAGCGGCTCGAGCTCGGGGTGCGGCGCCCCGATGGTGTTGGTCAGCGTTCCGATGCCCTCCACCTCGAGGCGCACCTCGTCGCCCGGCTTGAGCGGGGGCGGCTCCTTGCCCTGGTTGCGGCCCCATAGCTCGAACAGGCAACCGCCGCCGCAAGTGCCGCTGGCGATCACGTCACCCGGCGCGATCCAGGCGCCGCGGGCCGCGAAGGCGACGAGCTCGGGGAAGCTCCACGCCATCGACGCGAGCGTGTCGCCGCCCAGCTCGCGCCCGTTCACGAACGCGGTCATGCGCAGGTTCAGACGGTCGTCCTGGCGATAGGGCTCGAGCTCGTCCGGCGTCACGATCCAGGGTCCGAAGGTGTTGGCGAAGTCCTTCGTCTTGTGGAAGCCGAACGGCATCCTCGCCTCGCGCGCCGCGATATCGCGCTCGGACCAGTCGTTGAAGATCGTGTAGCCGCCGATGTGGGCCTCCGCATCCTCCACGGACAGGTTGCGGCCGCCCCGGCAGACGATCGCCGCCACCTCGAGCTCGAGGTCGAGCCCCGTGGTCCCGGCGGGCGGCGTGATCATCTCGTCGGGGCCCATGGTGGCGTGCGGGTTGGAGAAGTAGAAGGCCGGCATCTCGTACCAGGTCGGGCTGATCTTGGCGTCGGGCCCGCCGATCGCCATGGAGGCGCCTTCGCCGTGCTGCTCGAACACCGAGTAATCGCGCACCGAGGCAGGCTCGAGCGGGGACAGCAGCCGGGCGTCCGCCACCGGCTCGCCGGCGCCGCCGGCCAGGCGGGCGCGCTCCTCCGCGGACGCGGCGAGGAGGTCGACGACGGGGACGCCGGGCAGCGGGCGGAGGTCGTCGCCGTCGGCGATCGCGGTGACGGGTCCATCCAGGTCGATCCGCGCGATGCGCATGTCTCCTCCTCAGCTCGGTTTGACACGTCCCGGGGCGAGATTAGAATACAGACTCTAATTCATGTGCGAGGGAGAGAGCGACCGATGAACCTGCGCTTCGTGGACCTGAGCGTGCCGATCCAAGAGCCGAATCCGGGCGAGATCCGGGGCGGGATGGGTGCCATCCTCGCCGCCGAGATCCAGTACCAGAGCCACACCGACACGCTCCCGGAGTGCAAGCTCATGTTCGGTGCCGAGCCGGAGGACATGGACGGCGTCGGCATCGGCGCCGAGCGGCTTGCCCTCACCGCGCACGCGGGCACCCACGTCGATGCCCCGTGGCACTACCACCCTACGTCGGAAGGCCGGCCCGCGCGCACGATCGACCAGCTCGAGCTCGAGCACTTCTTCGCCCCCGGCGTCGTCGTCGACCTGCGAGGCCACGAGCCCGGAGACCGGATCGAGCCGGACGAACTGGCGGGCGCCATTGAGCGCACCGGCGCTGCGCTCAGCCCGGGCGAGATCGTGTGCTTGTGGTTCGGGCAGGACGAGCACTTCGGCACCGAGCTCTACTGGGACGACTACCCGGGCCTTGGCGCTGCGTCCACCCGCTGGCTGATTGAGCACGGGATCAAGGTGATCGGGACGGATGCGCCCGGGCTGGACCGCGGCAATCCCTACATTGCCCGCGACTTCGCCGCCACCGGCGACCGCTCGCTGATCTGGGAGGCACACCGCGTCGGGATCGAGCACGAGTACTTCCAGATCGAGAAGCTGGCCAACCTCGGCGCGCTCCCAGCGCGCGGCTTCTACGTCAGCTGCTTTCCCGTGAAGATCACTCGTGCGAGCGCAGGCTGGTGCCGGGCGGTGGCGATCCTCGGGCTCGAAGGCGCTGGCTAGCGGAGCGCGTCCGAGAGCGACTTGGCGCCACCGTGGCCGGCGACGCCGCCGTCGACGGCGATCTCGGCGCCGGTGACGTAGGCGGCGGCGTCGGAGAGCAGGAACGCGCACACGGCGGCGACCTCCTCGGGCGTGCCCGCGCGGCCGAGCGAGGCGGCCTGCACGCTGGCCTCGAGGAACGCGGGCGGCGCCGAGGCGGTCATCGGGGTCTCGATGTAGCCGGGGAAGACGGCGTTGACGCGGATGCCGCGCGGCCCGAGCTCGAGGCTCGCCGTGCGCGTGAGGCCGCGCAGCGCCCACTTGCTCGCGGTGTAGGCCGCGGTGTAGTGCCCGGTCAGCGCGGCGAGCGAGCAGATGTTGACGATTGAGCCGCCGGCCGGCATGCGGGGGAGTACCGCCTGGATGCCGTGCAGCGGCCCGGCGGCGTTGACGGCCATGACGCGCTCGAAGTCCGCGGGCGCGACGTCGCCGACCCGAGCACGATCCGTCAGGCCGGCGGCATTGACGAGGCCGTCGACGCGCTCGAGCGGGGCGACGAGCCGCGCCCAGCTCTCCGGGTCGGCGACGTCGAGCCGCCCGTCTGCCCCCTCGTTGAGGTCGGCGCCGACCACGGTCTCGCCTGCTGTGCGCAGCAGCTGCGCCGTCGCGGCGCCGATGCCGCTCGCCGCCCCGGTGACGATGATGACTCCCACGGGCTTGCATCCTCCCTTGCTCAAAATTAGAAAGCCTGTTCTAATATCTCACCATGGCGACGCAGCCACAACCCGACCCGCTCATCCGCCCTCCGCTGCAGCGCCGGAGCCAGGAGTCGCTCGAGCGCGTGCTGCAGGCCGGTGCCGACCTGCTCCGCGAGGTCGGCTACGAGGGCTTCACCCTGCAGGAGGTCAGCAGCCGCTCGGGCGTATCCGTGGGCTCGATCTACGCGCGCGCCGCCAGCAAGGAAGCGCTGATCCTTGCCATCTACGACCGCGAGACGGCGCGGATGCGGGAGGAGAACCGCCGCATCGAGCTGGCCTCGCGCCGCGAGGATCTCCATGGTCGCGCGCTCGTCGAGGCGCTGGTGCACGAGCTGGCCGCGGGCGTGCTCGGCAACGCCGACACGCTGCGCGTCTTCATGCACCGTGCGGTCGTGGATGAGAACTTCTGGAAGCGCGGCTCGAAGGGCTTGCGCGGCTTGTCGGCGACCTTCGAGGGAGCGCTGGGCGCCCACCGCGACGAGATCCGCCATCCGGATCCCGACCTGGCGATCGACATGGCCTTCCGGCTCGTCTACGACACGCTGGCGCGCCGCATCTCCCACGGCCCGGACTTCGAGTCCGACCGCCAGGTCGCGGACGACGTGCTCGTCCGCGAACTGGCGCGGGCGGCGGCCGACTACCTGATCGGGCCCGAGCCGGCCTGACGGCTCAGCTCGCGACCGGCACGGGCCGCCGCCGCTCCGCCTCGTCGATCTCCGCGAGCTGACTGAGGATGTGCTTGGGCGTGTCGTCGCCGATGACCTTCTGCAGCAGCGGCGTGCGGTCATACACGAGGTCGCGCAGCGGTCGCAGCGGGCGCGGCAGCCGGTGGAAGGCAAAGCCGGTGTAGAACGCCTGCTCGGTCACCTGCTTGGTGTGCGGCTTGCGCCGCTCCTCGAAGGCCTGCAGCGCGGTCCTGACTGCGGCGCTGTCGCGGACGTCGATCCGCTCGAGCTGGCAGGCGAGGAAGTAGCCGTCCTCGATCGACATGCCGGCGCCGTAAGCGGCGTAGGGGGAGGTGGGGTGGGCGGCATCGCCGACGAGCGTCGCCCGGCCCTTGGACCACTGCTTGAGCGGCTTGCGATCGCGGATCTCCCAGCGCTGCAGGTGCTTGCGCGGGGTCTGCTCGACCAGGGAGGGGAGCGGGTCTGCGAAGCGGCGGGCGCGCACGCGCGCGAACTCGTAGATGTCCTCCTCGAAGGGCGCGCCCGGGTCGAAGGCCTCGAGGACCCACCACTCGTAGCCCCACCTGCCCTCGTGCCGAATCGCGGAGTAGCTGCCCTGCGTGGTGCGGTCGTGCATGATCACCGTGTCGTTGGGCGGGGGACCGTCGAGGAACAGGTAGCCCCCCACGAGGTGCAGGCGCTGGTGGCGGATCGGCTGCTCGCCCCACAGCGCGCGGCGGACGAACGAGTTGAGCCCGTCGGCGCCGACGACGACGTCGGCCTCGGCCGGTGGGCGGTCCGCGAACGTGAGCGAGACCCGGTCGCCACGATCGTCGAGCGCGGTCACCTCGTGGCCGAGCTGCAACACGCCGGGTGGCAGCGCATCGATCATGCGCTTGTACAAGCCCCAGCGCAGCAGTCCGATGAAGCCGCCGCCGTACTGGGCGACGACGGCCTCCGGCAGCCGGACCGTGACGCGCACGCGACCGTCGTTGCGGCGGAACGTGGCGTTGGCGGGCGCGCCCAGGTCGTGCGTGTCGACGCCGATCAGCCCGAGCACCTTCTGCGGCGGCGGCCACAGGTTGAGGATGTTGCCTGCCGCTTTGATCTCGCCGTAGCGCTCGTAGAGCTTGACGTCGAATCCGGCGCGATGCGCGGCGAGAGCTGTCGCCATCCCGCCGGGGCCGGCGCCCACGATCGCCAGGCGGCCCTTGCTCATCGTCGTGCTCACGGCCCACCCCTCTCTCGCGTAGTCGAACTAAAACGATAGTTCGTATTCGTACCCGTGTCCAGTTGACAGCCGGCGCGGGCGTCGACTAGATTTGAACTCGAACGCCGATTCGGGTTCTGACGAGGAGAGAGATGACCGAAGTGGAGCGAATCCTGGTGGTGGGGGGAGGCATCGGTGGCCTGTCCACGAGCATCGCGCTGCGGCGCGCGGGCTTCGCCGTCGACGTCGTGGAGAAGAACCCGAAGTGGGACGTCTACGGCGTCGGCATGATCCAGCCGGCCAACGCCCTGCGCGTGCTGCACGAGATCGGGCTCGCCGAGCAGTGCGCCGAAGCCGGCCATCCCATGTACGGAGACAAGACGTGGCTCGGCGACGGCGAGACCTTCCTCGTCGGGCACGACTGGGAGCCGCTCGTCGAGGGCCTGCCGCCGGGCAACGGCATCGCGCGCCCGGCCCTCCATCGCATCCTGCAGGACGCCGTGCTCGGCTCGGGCACGGAGGTCCGCACGGGTGTGACGCTGACCACGCTCGAGGATGACGGCGAGCAGGTCACGGTCGGCTTCACGGACGGCGACACCCGGGCCTACGACCTCGTGATCGGCGCCGACGGCCTGCGCTCCCAGGTCCGGGAGATGGTCTTCGGACCCGCCGTGCAGCCGAAGTTCACCGGCCAGGTGTGCTGGCGCTACAACCTGCCGCGCATCGAAGGGCTCGATCACATCTGGGTCTATATCGGCGCCACCGGCACCGCGGGCTTTGTCCCGCTCGGGCCGGACCTGATGTACATGCTGATGATCGAGAAGCCGCCGGCCGGGGAGTCGCTCCGGCTCCCCGTCGAGGGCCTCGCGGCCACGATGCGCGAGCGCCTCGAGCAGTTCGGCGGCCCGGTCGCCGAGCACAAGGATCTGATCGTGGACGACGCGGCGGTGGTCTACCGGCCCGTGGAGAACGTGGTGCTGCCCCCGCCCTGGCACCAGGGTCGCGTCGTGGTCCTGGGCGATGCTGCGCACGCCACGTCGCCCCACTGCGGTCAGGGCGCCGCGCAGGCGATCGAGGACGGGGTCGTCCTCACCCAGGAGCTGCAGGCGAAGGCGACGCTGCCCGACGCCCTAGAGGCGTTCATGCAGCGCCGCTATGACCGCTGCCGCTTCATCGTCGAGGGCTCTGAGGCCATCGGCGCGTGGGAGCAGGACCACTCCCTGCCGATCGACCCGAGCGCGAAGCGCTTCGAAGTCACGATGGCCGCGATGGCCCCGCTCTAGGCGCGCTCGGATGACCCGCATCGACGCCCACGCGCACGTGCTGCCGCCTGCCTACGTCGAGGCGCTCGGCGGCGTGCCGGTGCTGCCTGCGCCGCTCGAGGGCCTCGAGGCCATGATGGAGCGCCACGAGATCGATGCGGCGGTGGTCTCCACCGGCCCGCCCGGCGCGTTCCTCGGCGACGCCGGCCGTGCGCGGGAGCTCGCGCGGATCGGGAACGAGGGGATCGCCGACGTGGTGCGCGGCGCGCCCGACCGCTTCGCCGGCCTCGCGCTGCTGCCGCTGCCAGATGTCGACGGCGCGCTCGAGGAGATCGGAGACGCGCTCGACCGGCTCTCCCTCGACGGTGTGATGCTGTTGACGCACGTGGGCGGAACCTACCTCGGCGATCCAGCCTGGGATCCGGTGCTCGCCGAGCTCGACCGGCGCGGCGCCTACGTCTTCGTGCATCCGACGCTCCCGCCGTACACGCCCCCGCTGGCCCACCATCCGGTGTGGCTGTACGAGTTCCCGTTCGAGACGGTGCGGGCGATCTCCCAGCTCGTCTACGCCGGCGCGCTCGAGCGCTATCCCGGGATCTGCTGGCAGTTCGCCCATCTCGGCGGAGCGGCGCCGTTTCTCGCGCATCGCCTCGCGTCGCTGGCCGAGCGCGAGCCGGCGGCGGCCGCCGCGGCGCCGGCCGGTGCGCTCGAGTACCTGCGGCGGCTCTACTACGACACCGGCCTGTCCAACAACGCGCCGGCGCTCGCGGCGACGCGCGAGGTCACCGAGCTCGGCCACATCGTCTTCGGCACGGACTGGCCGTACGCCGCGCTGCCCGACGGCAGCGACCCTGCGCCCGATCTCGACGTGCTCGGCCCAGGCGGCCGCGCCGCGGTGGAGGCGGAGAACATCGCGAGGCTCGTGCCGCGACTCGTCGGCGCGCGCGCCTGACCCGGGCGATGCCCGCGCTCGTCGTCCTCGGTGCGCGCAAACTCGGCGGCGCCATCCTCGACCGCTTCCTCGCCGACGGCTGGGAGGCGACGGCGATCGTGCGCAGCGCCGAGACGGCCGAGGCTGTTGAGTCGCGCGGCGCGCGCGCCGTCCGCGCCGACGTCACCGACCCCGCGCAGCTGCGCGACGCGCTCGCCGCTGCCGGGCCGGTCGACTGCCTCGTCAACGCGGTCAGCGTCGCGCGCTTCGACCCGGAGGTGCCGTGGGGCGGCGGGCTGCTCGTCGACGTCACGGTCGAGCGCTACCGCGCGTGGGGCGCCGAGGTCGCCGAGCAGGGGTTCGTGTTCTTCAGCGAGGGCGCGCGGTTGCTCGTGGCGCAGGACCGGCCGGCCACGCTCGTGCAGATCGCCAACTGCTCCTCGCGCGCGGCGGCGCCTGGCATGGGTGCGTGGGCCGCCGGCTGGCACGGCGTGCGCGCGCTCACGCTCGCCGCGGCCGACGAGCTGCGCGGACACGGCATCCACGTGGCGCTGGTCATCGTCGACGGTCCGATCGCGTCGCCCGAGACCGCGCACATGATCGCTCGGCTCCCGCCGGAGGAGGTCCACGACCAGCCTGACATCGCGGCCGCGGTCCGCGGCCTCGCCCGCCAGGGCCGGCGCGGGCGCACCAACGAGCTGACCCTGACCCCGGCGAGCCCCCAGCCGGCGCTGTGGACATGACGCCTGTCAGCGAGCCGCTCGAGCTCACCACCGAGGCGACCGCCGGTGAGGTCCTGCGTCGGGTCGGAGTGGTCCCCGAGGGAGTCGCCGTCGAAGCGCGTGCCCTTTCGGGCGGGATCTCCAACATCGTGCTGGCGGCGAGCTGGCCGGGCGGGCGGGCGGTGCTCAAGCAGTCGCTGCCGGAGCTGCGCGTGGCGGTCGAGTGGCACTTCGACCGGGCACGGATCATCAATGAGCGACGCGCGATGCGCTACCTCGAGGAGATCCTGCCCGCCGGGTCAGTGCCGGCGGTCCTCGCGCACGACGACGAGGCGTACCTGTTCGTCATGAGCCAGGCACCCGATGGAGGGGTCAACTGGAAGGACGCGCTGCTGCGCGGCGACATCGGCCTGCAGGCGGCGGAGCGGGCGGGCGCGCTGCTCGGGGAGATCCACCGCCGGTCGGCAGGGGACCCCGGCGTGGCGCGCGACTTCGCGGACCTGACGCCGCTGCTTCAAGGCCGCCTCGACCCCTACCACCGCACGGCCGCCGCGGTGAACCCGGAAGTCGCCGGGATGGTTGAGGCGGAGGTCGAGCGACTGCTCTCGACGCGGCGCTGCCTCGTCCTCGGCGACTGGTCGCCGAAGAACCTGCTCGTCTACCCGGCCCAGGTGCTCGCCCTCGACTTCGAGGTCGCGCACTATGGCGACCCCGCCTTCGACGTCGCTTTCCTGCTCACGCACCTCGTGCTCAAGCGCGTACGCCGCCCGGGCGATGCGGCGCGGCTGCGGGCCGCGGCGCACGCGTTCCTAACGGGCTATCAAGGCACTGCGGGCGCGGTCCTGCCGCCCGACGAACACGTCGTCGCCGAGCTCGGCTGCCTGCTTCTCGCCCGCATCGACGGCAAGTCGCGGATCGAGTACCTGCCCGCAGAAGAGCCGCGCGTGCACGTCCGCGCCCTCGCCTACGACGTCCTGAGGACCACCGACCGCCCGCTCACGGACACCCTCGACCGCCTGCTCGCGCCATGAGCCCGACGATCGTCTCCGCGCACGCGCGCGAGATCCTCGACTCACGCGGACGGCCGACCGTCGAAGCGGAGCTCCGGCTCTCCGACGGCACGACGACGCGGGCAAGCGTCCCCTCCGGCGCGTCCACCGGCCGCCACGAAGCGGTCGAGCGCCGGGATGGCGATCCCGAGCGATACGGCGGGCGCGGCATGCTCCGCGCCGTGGAGGCCGTGAACACGGAGATCGCCGCGACGATCCACGGTGCCGACGTCGATCTCGCCGCGGTCGACCAGACCCTCATCGAGCTCGACGGCACGCCGGACAAGTCCCGCCTCGGGGCCAACGCCATTCTCGCCGTCTCGCTCGCCTGCGCACGCGCCGAGGCCGCCGTCGCTGGCCAGCCGCTCTGGCGCCACCTCGCCGCCGAGTCCGAGCCCGTGCTGCCGATGCCGATGGTGAACGTCATCAGCGGGGGGCTGCACGCCGGGCGCCAGCTCGACTTCCAGGACTTCCTGGTGATGCCGGTCGGCGCCGAGAGCTATCGGGAGGCGCTGCGGACTGTCATCGCGGTCTACGAGGCGACCGCCGACGTGCTGCGCGAGCGCGGCCTCTCGGTGCTGAAGGCCGACGAGGGCGGCTTCGGGCCCGCGCTCGAGTCGCATGCAGCGGCCCTCGAACTGCTCGACGTAGCCGTCGAGCGCGCAGGCCTGTGCATCGGCGATGACATCGCCTACGCGCTCGACGTCGCCGCCACGCACTTCTACGACCCGCGCAGCGGCACCTATGAGCTCGCCTCGGAAGGCCGCACCTGTACGGCGCAGGAGCTCGAGGCCGTGCTCCGCGAACTGGCCGACCGGCACCCCGTGCTGTCGGTCGAGGACGCGCTGGCCGAGGACGACTGGGAGGGCTGGACGGCGCTGACCGCCGCGCTCGGTGACCGCCTGCAGATCGTCGGCGACGACCTCTTCACCACCAACCTCGAACGCCTCGAACGCGGGATCGAGCGCGGCGCGGCCAACGCGGTGCTCGTGAAGATGAACCAGATCGGGACCATCAGCGAGACACTGGCGGTGGTGAAGCGGGCGAAGGCCGCGGGGTATCGCACGGTCATCTCCGCGCGGTCCGGCGAAACCGAGGACCCGGCGCTGGCCGACCTCGCGGTGGGCACTGCCGGCGGGCAGATCAAGGTCGGCTCGGTCGCTCAGTCGGAGCGTCTCGCCAAGTACAACCAGCTCCTGCGCATCGAGGAGGAGCTCGGCGCCGACGCGTATGCCGGGCGGGCGGCGCTGGCGCTGGAGCAGCCGGCATGAAGGTCCTGGTCACCGACATCAGCTGGCCCGACACGACGATCGAGGACGAGGTGCTCGGCGCCGTGGATTCCGTGACCGTGCTGGCCGAGACCGGTGAGGAGGACGAGCTCGTCGAGCTCGTACGCGACGCCGACGCGATCCTCACCTGCTTCGCCCACGTCACGCCGGCGGTCGTCGCCGCCGGCGAGCGGCTCCGCGTCATCGGCCGCTACGGCGTTGGAACCGACAACATCGCCGTCGAGGAGGCGACGCGCCGAGGCATCGCGGTCACCAACGTCCCCGTCTACTGCACCGACGAGGTGACCGAGCACGTGCTCGCGATGCTGCTCGCCCACGTTCGCGGGCTCGTGCCCTACGACCGGGCGGTGCGCCGAGGTGACTGGAGCCTCGCGACCGGGCTGCCGACCCGTCGCGTCGCGGGCCGCACGCTCGGGATCGTCGGCTTCGGCGCCATCGGGCAGACGCTGGCGCGCAAGGCGCGCGGGCTCGACCTCGCCGTCGTCGCCCACGACGCCGACGAGGCACGCGTGCGCGAGGGCGGCGCCGAGCCCGTCGGGCTGCTCGAGCTCGCCGGCCGCGCCGACTTTGTCTCGGTGCACGTCCCGCTTGTCGAGGCCACCCGCGGGCTCATCGGCCGCGAGTTCCTGAGTGCGATGAAGCCGAGCGCCTATCTCTTCAACGCGGCGCGCGGCGCCATCATCGACCACGACGCGCTGCTGTGGGCGCTGAAGGCCGGCGAGATCGCCGGCGCGGGCATCGACGTCTTCGAGCCCGAGCGCCTCCCGCCCGATCACCCCCTGCTCGCCGAGGAGCGGCTGCTGGCCACGCCGCACACCGCCTTCTTCTCGGACGAGTCGATGCGCGACCTCGCCCGCCTCGCAGCCGAGAACGTCGCCGCCGTGCTCGCTGGCCGCCAACCCGCATCCCTGGTCAACCCGCAGATCCTGGAGGAGCGACGATGAACCCGACGACCGCCGGCTGTCCCGTCCACCCCGGGTTCGACCCATTGGGCGAGGAGTTCCTGCGCGATCCCTACGCAATCCTGTCCGAGGTAGGGGAGGCGCCGGTGTTCTACGCGCCCTCCCTCGACTACTACGTGGTCATGCGTTACGCCGACATCGAGCGCGTGTTCCTGGATCCCGAGACGTTCAGCGCGGCCAATGCGCAGCTGCCGCTCATCCAGCTGCCGCCCGAGGTGGGCAAGACGCTGCTCGACGGCGGCCATAAGCCGCAGCCGTCGATGGTGAGCCTCGACGGCCGGGCCGACCGATGTTGCCAACAAGAGCTGCAGGATCGACGCGGTGCGAATGATCTGAACGCCTTTCGAGTGTTGCGTCCAACCAAGCGCGTAGCAAATCGCCGCGGTCTTGTCCGGACCCGAGGCGGCGACCAGCGCATCCGCAACTTTTTGAAACAGCGCCGGCGGAATCCCGCAAATCTTTTCGACCATTTCCGGCGTGTAGCGCCCGAAGTGACGGCGCAAGGCTTGGAAGGCACAGCGCGGATGTTGCAAGGTCAGATCGCGTTCCGGAAAACTCAGGCCGCGATCGCCTTGGTAACCCCAGGTTTACTCGTCGTAGGCGCGTTGTTGCTCGTCCCAGCCCGAGAAAAAGCCGGTGGCACCCTCTTCCGCATCGCGAAAATCTTCGCGCAAAATGCAGGATGCATTCGTGAAGTGCACGACGTAATCGCGAAAGAAAAGATTGTTCTCGATAATGTGCCTCGACGAGCCCGCCCAGAAACGCAATGTCACCCCCGGCGCGAATCGGCACCCAGATGTCGGCCAACGCACTGGTGCGCGAAAATCTTGGATCAACATGAATAATGGTCGCGCCGCGCTCTTTTGCTTTCATGACCCAGCGGAAACCTACCGGGTGTGCTTCGGCCATAGACGAGCCCTCGATCAGAATGCAATCGGCGTTAGCGAGATCTTGTTGCGCAGTCGTAGCTCCGCCCCGGCCGAAGGAGGTGCCCAGACCGGGCACCGTGCTGCTATGTCATATCCGCGCCTGGTTGGATATGCACACCATCCCCAGGCCGAGAGTGAAAAGTTTTCGAATAACATAGTTCTCTTCGATATCGAGCGTGGCGCCGCCAAGATGACAGATCGCGGTCGTGTGATTGATCGTCACCCCGTCTTTTTTGTGAACGAAGGTGCGTTTGCGCGACTCCCAAACGCGATCTGCTACCATGTCGAGCGCGCGATCCAGCGAAATGTCCGTCCATTCTTTCGCGCGCGGCGCGCGATATTTCATTTTCGTCACCCGGCGACTGTGGGTGAGTAATTGATAAGAAGCGGCGCCTTTCGGCAAAGGTTCCCCTGGCTGATCGGACTCTCCGGATCGCCTTCGATCGAAATCATTTTGCCATCCTTGTGATAAACAACTTGTCCGCAACCAACGCCGCAGTACGGGCAAACCGAACGCGCCACTTCCGCACCGTCGATCCGCGCGTGCATCGCGCGCGTTTTATCGGACATCGATTCGAGCCCGGTTCCGTTTTTGCCTTCACGAATTTGGCGCACGAGCGGCCATTTCGAGAGCAAAGTACCAAGCGAGGTCATGGCAGAATTCTGCTGTCTCAATCTCTAGGTGGCGCCCGACGAGGGGTCAAACCAAATGTTCGCGGTTCTTCACGACGAGGTGGCCGAGAGGGTGTCCGGCTGGAATCACTCGTATTCTTCGAAGCTTGCTCTGGTGCTCACGTCCTTTCCTTCTCAAAATGCACCGAATTGTAAAAAGTTTGAGGCAGGTGCCTCGCGCAGCCAGACCACATTGAGCTTTGACGACGAGACGTGATCCTAATCATTTTGCGACGCCTCAGTCGGTCTTAGCGCCGCGGCGCCGAAGTTCACACTGAATCGTTTGCACCAGATGGACACTGCGCGGTATTTCGCCAGATCCAAGTCGCTACCAAGCCTGTAGTTCTGGTCGCCGATGTTGCCCTTGAGGACTCCCAGATCAATGAATCCAGCCTGTTGCACTGTCGCAACGTCCTTTGCATCGTCGGCGGCGACCATGTAGACGTGTACATCAGGACCATTTGATGTGCTGAAGCTCGTTAGGCGGAGAACACGCGTGCCATCTCCCATCTGGAAGATGGTAGCGGTACCCTTCCGTCGGATGCAAAATGCTGTAGAACCGTCCGGACTCGAAGGGCTGCACCGACAGGCCGCCTGGCGCCGTCGGCAATGCTTCGTCAACACGGCGATTGACCACCAGTCGCTCCGGCCGAAATGCATACCAGGCGACCAAAGCCGCGACCGCGACAACTGGAATCGCAAGTTTTGTCCACTTTTTCATTTTCGTATCTCCTCGCCCTAAATAGCCTTCATTTCGCCGCCGTCCATAATAAGATCATTTCCAACTCAGAAGGTCCCATAAACCAAGCGTTAGACCGTGGATGCTCTTTCGCGCGGGTCTTCGGCGGCGAGATAAAATGGGTGCAGCGTGCGGTCTACCGGGCTTGTGCTGTCGAGATCTGCGATCGGTCTCGAAAATGATGTGCGCTGGCGCGATTTGTGGAGCGCCGATGGACCGGTCTGAGTTACTTGCGCTGGTCGATTCAACTTGTGGGATCTCTATATATATATCCGCCTATTGCAGTGACTTGGTGGATATGCTTGGATGCTGTTGTTTGCGCAAATCCCGACGTTGTTCGGGCTTTGATGCCAGTGTGAAAAGAGCTTCCAAATCGTCAGCTTTAGGAGCTCCCGTCTTCGGCGGGCTACAGCGCGGCAAGCGACCCAGGAGCCGCCTTCGCATAAGGCGACGGCGCGCCAAAGAAATCAGCTGCGTTTCGGTCCCGCATGTGCGGGAAAAAAGCCGCAAATGATTCCGCAGCCGCGGAAGTACCGGACCCGGTAGGCTCGGAGGTTTCTGTCTTAAATTTAATTCCTAACGAGCCGTGTTGAAGCGCACTCTTAATCGTTAGGCCGCTTGACCATTTCTTCCCAACCGAATTGCTCTGGGGTGCGAGCTAATTGGCCTTTCGTGGCCAATCGAACAAACCCTTAGTTTCATCGCGAGGGCGAGCATGCCTGCGGCGTATACTTAGGCAAGAAACATAATCTTTCCCGAAGTGGCCTCGGCGATCCGATAGTCTTCTCATTGAAAACCCTAGTTAAGAGGAACCAATAACATGAGCAGAACGATCAAAGCAGTCGAGCGTCACATGATTCCGCAAGCCAAAGTCCCGCCGGTCCGGCTCTCAGCGCGAGAAGCTCGATGCGCCGAGTGGCAGCACCCGGACCGGATTTCCACCAAGTGGCGATTGGTCTTACCGGCGACGCTGATGAAGCACGAATTCACGGAGCTGCTCATTGTTTCATTGGCAACCGAACGTGCTCTTGCGCATCGACCAAACAATCTTAACCTTGCGAACACGACAAAGCTTCCAACATTCTTCGTGAGCAATGTGGGGAGCCGTGGCCATCACCCGCTCGCGACCCTCGGTGATCCCCGGCAATCTCAGCATGCCTGCGGGATATGCTCAGCCAAGAAAGATAGTCTTTCCCGCAATGGCCTCGGCGATCCGAAAGTGCGCTCATGAAAAGTTTGTGTAAAAGGAGCTAATAACATGAACAATGTCGACTTTCTCAATTTTCGCGAAACCGGGGGAAATCCCGTGGCGTTCGGCGCGCCAGGATCACCGCCAGGCTGGACTTCGAGTGCGAAGGAGGGAATCGGCACCGCCTACCATACGAGCTGCCGCGTCTGGTTCACGCTCAGCCATGGTATCATCAACGAGATCTATTAGCCGCACGTAGATCACCCGAACACACGCGATTTTCAGTTCCTGATCACGGATGGCGAGACGTTCTGCCACGAGGAAAAGCGGGACCTGATCCACGAAGTCGAGTATCCGGAACATAATAGTCTTTTCACCGGCTCATCAATTCCGACCGCGAGGACGGTACCGTTTGCTGAAGCATGTCCTGACTGATCCGCATCGATCGGTCTTACTCCTGCACACGCGGCTGGAGATCCTGGACGAATCTTTGCGCGGCAAGCTGCGACTCTATGCCTTGCTCGCGCCGCATGTGGGCGGACACGGTGCAGGTAATTCTGGTTGGTGCGTGAGATTGGTGATGTGAAGCTCCTGCACGCCCAACGCGAGGACACGCACCTGATCATGGCGTGTGGCACCGGGTTCTCGCGCCGCTCGGTGGGCTACGTGGGCGCGAGCGATGGCTGGCAGGACCTGATGCGCGATTACAGATGGATTGGGAATTTCGCCCCGCGGAAAACGGCAACATCGCGCTGACCGGTGAGATCGATTTGCCGGATACATGAATTCATTATCGGGGTCGCTTTCGGTCGCAGCCAGCAGAGAGCCGCGACGAAGCTATTGCAATCGCTATCGAGCCATTCGCGCAGCACGCGCGGCATTATGTCAGGCAATGGCAACGGGCGGTGGTAACTCCGAAGTTTGACCTTAGCAGCGAAACTTCGGACGGTGGCGGGATGTATCGGCTGAGTCGCGCCATCCTGCTCGCGCATGAAGATAAGGTCTTTCAAGGCGCGCTCGTCGCTTCGATGAGCATTCCGTGGGGCGAAACGAAAGGCGACGGAGACGTGGGCGGTTATCACCTCGTCTGGACGCGCGATCTGGTGCAGAGCGCTACCGCCCTGCTTGCCACTGGCCAGACGAGCACGCCTTTGCGCGCCTCTGATCTGGCTCGCCTGCATCCAGCGAGCCGATGGCGGTTTTCCGCAGAACAGTTGGATCAACGGGCACGCCTACTGGACTGGGCTTCAGCTTGATGAAGTGGCTGCGCCAATTCTGCTGGCGTGGCGCTTGCAGGAACATCACGAGCTAGGGCTGTTCGATCCGCGGACGATGATTGTGCGGGCTGCAGCTTACTTGATCTTGCAAGGTCCGATAACCAGCCAGGAACGGTGGGAAGAAACTCCGGCTACTCGCCTTCGACCCTGGCTGTCATCATTGCTGCACTCGCCTGCGCAGCGCAATGGGCAAGGCGGATCCGGCAAGATGGAGCGGCGATTTCCTATTTACCTATGCCGACTGGCTTTGCGGCGCACCTCGAGGAGTGGACGGTCACCAATCGCGGCGAATTGGTAGAAGGTCTCGCAGGCACTACATCCGCATCAATCCCGCCGATCCCGCGGCTCCGGATGCACGTCGATCCTGAACAACCATGCTTCAGCTCGCGAACGGCGGCGGCCTGCATCCCGCGCGCAACGTTGTCGGCGGCGATTTTCTTCACCTCGTCCGGCTCGGCATTCGTGCGGCGGACGATCCAATTGTGCGTGACTCGCTCGAGGTGATTGACCGCGTGATCCAGCATGATTTGCCGCAAGGCCCGTGCTGGCGGCGCTACAATCACGATGGCTATGGGCAGAAAGAGGACGGCAGCGCGTTTGATGGCGGGCACGGGCCGCTGCTGGCCGATTCTGACCGGCGAGCGCGGCCATTACGAACTGGCGGCCGGTCGCGATCCGATGCCGTTCATCCGGGCGCTGGAGAATTTCGCGAATCAAGGCGGCATGATGCCCGAGCAAGTGTGGGACGCGCGAGATCTGCCGGAGGCCGATGATGCGACGCGCCGACCGGTGCCGCCATGCCGCTCTGCTGGGCGCACGCCGAATACCTATCGCTCGTGCGCAGTCGGAAGGATGGCGTCCTTTTCGATCGCGTTGAAGCTGCCTATCGACGGTACGTTGTAAACCGGGTCCGAAGCCGGCACGAGATCTGGACGATGCATTCTGATTCGTCGCAATGCCGCAGAGGAAAACCTTGCGCATCATTCTACCGGCCGACACCGTCATCGTCTGGACCACTGACAATTGGAAACGGTCTAACGAGTCAAAAGCCAATCATGTCGACGACCTGAATCTTTGGTTTCTCGATTCTCCCTACCGCAGAACTGACGGGTAAGTCACAGGTTGAATTCACCTTCTTTTGGACACGCGAGAAGCAATGGGAAGGGCGCAACTTTCGCGTTGAAGTCGTCGAGAACGCAGCTGGCGACCAATCTACTCCAGCGCAATCTCATGAAAGCGTTCCGTTGAAGGAAGTTTCAAATCGCT
>CAWDSC010000005.1:0-629973 GCA_963804925.1 uncultured Chloroflexia bacterium | reverse complement strand
GGCAGCGCCTGCTCGTCGCTCGTGGCGCCCAGCAGCCGCGCGAACGGCTCGAACGTCGCGCCCTGCAGCACCGTGCTCAGCACGACCGCGAAGAACACGATGTTGAAGACCTTCTCGCCCTGGGCGACGCCGTCGATCACGGGGAACGTTCCGGCCAGCACGACGGGCACCGCACCACGCAGGCCGGCCCACCCCAGTACGAGCCGCTCGCGCACCTGGAAGCCGCCGAACGGAAGCGCGAGGTACACCGCCAGCGGGCGCGCGACCGCCGCCGCCACGAGCGCAACGACCGTGCCCTCGACAGCGACGTCGCCGAGCTTCGACGGGAAGACGAGCAGGCCGAGCGTGAGGAACATCCCGAGCTGCGCGACCCACACCAGCCCCTCATGGAACGTCACGATCGTGCGCCGGGCCGGGATGTCGCTGCTGCCGAGCGTCAGCCCGCACAGGTAGACGGCGAGGAACCCCGACCCGTGCGCGACGTCGGCAGCGCCGTACGCGATCGCCGCCGCTGCGAGCGACGCCACGGGGTAGAGCCCCGCCGAGCCGAGCCGCACGCGGTGCAGCGCGCGGCTCGCCGCGACACCGGTCAGCCCGCCGATGACGGCGCCGATCGCCAGCTCCTGCACGAACAGCAGCGCCATGTCCGCGATCCCGTAGTCGTCGCGCTGCAGCCAGCGCACGAATCCGATCACCAGGATCACCGCGACGGGGTCGTTCACGCCGGCCTCGCCCTCGAGCGTCCGGGCGAGCCGGCGCTTGAGCGTCGATTGCCGCAGCACCGCGAAGATCGCGGCGCCGTCGGTACCCGCGACGATCGACCCGACGAGCATCGCCTGGAGCGCCGAGAAGTCGAACAGCCACCACGCCACGAGCCCGGTCAGGACCGCGGGATTAGGATCGTTCCCACGGTCGCGAGCGACAGCGCGGGCCACATCACGGGCCGCAGCTCGCCGAAGCTCGTCGCGAGCCCGCCCTCGAACAGGATCAGACCCAGTGCGACGATCCCGATGTCGCGCGCCAGCTCGTAGTCGTCGAACGCGATCCAGCCGAACCCGTCCGAGCCGACGGCCATCCCGATCCCCAGGAACGCCACGAGTCCCGGCACCCGCAGCTGCCCTGCGAGCAGGGACGCGCCGAGCGCCGTCGCCAGGAGCGCCCCCGCGACGAGGATCATCGTCCCGGCTTCCACCGGGGAAGGATCGCAGGCGACGAGGCAGGTCCTGCATCGCCGCCTGCGCGCTTCGTTGCTTTGGCCGAGTTGCGTGAGCGCCGGACTCAGGGGACAGACCCCTCAGTCCGGTTCCACGCTCCGCCCGCAAAGCGGAAGCGGACGGGGGTCGCCCGGAAGCAGCCCGGCCAGCACGTGCTCGGTGCCGAGCAGATGATCGGCCATGAGCTGCGTCACGGCCCGGCGCGTCGCGGCGGCGCACCGCAGGCAGGAGCCGTGCGTGCTGGTCGTTGGAGTGGCCGAGGACCTCGGCCGGGTGCGCGATGTTGCGCGATCAGGTCGGTCATGGCCCCGCTGCGCGTCGGTGGTCACGGCGACCAGCCGCGGGATCGAGCCGGTCGCCTCGGCCAGGCCGATGTGGAACCGCACGTCGGCCTGACGGTAGGCGCCGAAGTCGTCGACGACCTCGTCCATCGCGCGACCAGCTCGTCGAGCGGCGCGAGCGCGTCCGCGCGTGGGCCGCGGCAGCGATCGCCGCGACGCCCAGCTCGATCGACGGCGCACGTCGCAGGCGTCACGCCAGTGGGCCAGCAGCTCGCGCGACGGTGGGTCGACCGGGCGGTGGGCGGTCGGACACGAACGTGCCGCCGCCACGACCGCGGACGGCGTGCAGGTGGCCGGACTGGACGAACGCGGTCAGCGCCTGGCGCAAGCGTCGACCGCGACACCCCAGCCGCGTGCACAGCTCGCGCTCGGCGGGCAGGCTGTGCGCCGGTGCCAGCAGCCCGAGCTTGATCGCGGTCCCCAGCCGCTCGAGCGTCTCCTCGAACGCCGTCTGGGAGCGCACCGGCGCGTAGATGGTGTCCAGGGTCGCCCGAGCGGAGGAGCCGGCGGCTTCACAACCGTTCGAACCCGCGCACGCGTTCCCAGTCGGTGACGACGGCATCGAACGCGGCGAGCTCGACATTGGCCTATGTTGAGGTAGTGGTCGAAGACCTCGTCCCGAAGGCGGCGCGGGCAGCGCGCTCCTCGCGAACAGGTCGCGCGCGTCGCGCAGCGTCGTCGGCAGCTGCGGCTTGTCGTGGCGATGTACGCGTTGCCCTCGAACGCGGCTCGAGTTGCAGCTCGCGATCGACCCGGGCCAGCCCGCGGCGATCAGGCCGGCGAGCGCAAGGTACGGGTTGACGTCGGCGCCGGCGACCCGGCACTCGAAGCGCCGCCCCGGCCGTGGCCGATGACGCGCAACGAGCACGTGCGGTTGTCACGCCCCACGCGACCGTCGTGGCGCGAACGACCCGCGGCGAAGCGCTTGTAGGAGTTGACGTTGCGGAGCGAGCAAGAGCGTGAGCTCGCGCAGGTGGCGAGCTACCCGGCGAGGAACGCGTCGAACAGGGGTCGTCGGTGTCGAACAGTTGTGCCGTCGGCCTCGTGCCCAGCGACAGGTGGATGTGGCACGAGCTGCCCTCGCGCCTCGTCGTACTTGGCCATGAACGTCATCGACCTGTCCTTCTGGGCCGCGATCTCCTTGGCGCCGGTCTTGAAGACCACGTGCTGCGTTGGCCGTCGCAGCGCGGCGCCGTAGTGGAAGTTGATCTCGTGCTGGCCGAGGTTGCACTCGCCCTTGGAGTCCTCGACCTTCATGCCCGCGCCGGCCATCTGCGTTGCGGATACGGCGGATGAGCGGCTCGACGCGCGAGGTGCCGATGAGCGAGTAGTCGACGTTGTAGAGGTTGGCCGGCGTCAGCCCGATAGCCGCGGTCCAGGCCTGCTCGTAGGAGTCCGGAACACGATGAACTCGAGCTCGGTGCCCGCGTTGGCGCTCCCAGCCGCGCTCGGCCAGGCGGTCGAGCTGACGCCGCAGGACCTGGCGTGGCGAGGCGACCACCGGCCGGCCGTCGAGCCAGTGCAGGTCCAAAGGCACAGTGCCGTGCCCGCAGCCACGGCGTGCGCAGCAGTGTCCATGTCGGGGCGCATACTCAACTGGCCGTAGCCGGCCTCCCACGAGCCCTTGGCGTACCCGCCGACCGTGTTCATCTCGACGTCGACCGCGAACAGGTAGTTGCACGCCTCGGCGCCGTGGTCGACCGACCTCGGCGACGAAGAACGCGCCGTGCAGGCGCTTGCCCTGCAGTCGGCCCTGCATGTCGGACAGGGAGAGCAGGACCGTGTCGACGCGCCTCGCTCGACCTCTGCGTGGAGCTCGTCGAGCGCATCGGCCGGGAAGGTACTCCCCTCGGTCCTTTGACGCAAGGGTCGGAGTCGTCGTAGTGGTCTGGACGCATGCTGCGCCGCCCGCATCGCGATTCACCGCTTCCCGTCTGGGCTCAGTCGAAGACGCGCTTGCGGCGCGCATCAGCCATGGCGAGTTGCGGGTCGGCGACCGCCTGCCGGCCGAGCGCGAGCTCGCCGAGGAACTGAACGTGAGTCGCGGGACGATCCGTCAGGCGCTCGACGCGCTCGCCGCGCGCGGGCTGGTCGAGCGCGGCGTCGGCCGCGGGACGTTCGTCGCCGCGGGGAAGGTCGACGTTCACCTGCACGACGTCGCCGGGTTCACCGAGCAGATGGCCCGCGCGGGGGTCCAGGCCCGCGCGCGTCCTGCGCGACGGCGTTCGCCCCGCGCCGGAGCAGGTGGCCGCCGCGCTGGGCCTGGAGGGCGCCCCGGTCGTGCGCATCGAACGGCTGCGGCTCGCGGGCCGCCTGCCGGTGACGCTCGAGGACTCGTGGATCCCATCGGAGCGCTTCCCCGGTATCGAGGACCTCGATCTGCGCGGCTCGATCTATCAGCTGATGCGCGACCTGTACGACCACGTGCCGGTGCGCGTCGTCGAAGCGCTCGAGCCCGTCGTCGCCCAGGCCCACAGCGCGCAGGCGCTCAGTGTCCAGGCCGGCTGCGCGCTGATGCTCGTCGAGCGCACCGCCTACGACGCCGACGGGGTCGCGGTCGAGTACGCACGCGATCTGCACCGCGGCGATCGCGCGCGGTTCCTGGTCGAGGCGGCGGCCCCGTTGCCGATCACCTGATCAGGCCGAGGCGCAGAGCGATCGCGACCGCGTGGACGCGGTTGTCGGCGCCGAGCTTGCGGATCGCGTTCTCGGCGTAAGAGCGAACGGTCGCGGGGGAGAGGAACAGGTCCTTCCCGACCCCGTCGGTCGTCAGTCCATTGGCGAGGCGCTGCAGGACCTGGGACTCGCGATCGCTGAGCGGTGACGTCGCAGCTTCCCGCCGGCTCAGCGCGGCGCCGAGCATCGCGTCGACGTAGGGGTGGCCGGCGTGCACGGCCCGGACCGCTCGGATGAGGTCCTGCGTCGGGCCGCTCTTGACGACGAAGCCGCTCGCGCCCGCGTCGAGCGCCGACTCGAGGGTATCGGGCTCGGGCGTTGCCTGTGTACACGATCACGGCGGGCGCGCCGGGGCGCGCCGTGATCTGCCGGCAGCATTCGATGCCGTCGATCGTGGGCATCGTGAGGTCGACGATCGTGACGTCGGGGCGCCGGCGCTCGGAGATCTCGAGCAACTCGCGGCCGTCGCGGGCCTGCCCGATGACGCGGAGGTCCTCCTCGGCCTCGAGCACGGCTACCAGCCCCTTGCGAAGCGCTTCGTGGTCGTCGCCGACCACGCACCGGGATCTTCTGCATGTCCAACCTGGCCCCCTGCCGCCGTGGACGTCTGTACACGAAGGGTAGACGCCAAGGGGGCACGGATTCCAGCCCCCGGACATGTTTTGGGGAGGTTTGCAGCGAGAACCGCAACGTCGGCAAATCGGCTATCCCAGAAAAGGGGTGCAAGACACCGCAAAGTGTGGAGATCGCGAACGGCGCGGCTGCCGATGCTCCCGCATGGCACCGATCGTCCTGGATCTCCGGCAAGCGCCCACCCTCCGTGAGGTGCGCTGCGAGTGCGCTGAGTGCGGCGTCCACGCCACCGGCTGGAGGGCCTACTCGCTGGGCGCCTCGTGCAGGAACTGCGGCGGCTGCGACATGCGGCCCGTCCACGTGGTCGACCCGAAGCAGTAAGCTGCCGCGATTGACTTCCCGCCCGCGCGGCGGGTAGCGTCGGATTGGACCAGACCAATCCTGTTCGAGCTGCCCGACCCCGTCACCCTGCTGGACGAGCTCGAGCCCGTCCTCGGCGCTCGCGGCAGCGAGCCCGCGCCGCTGGACGGCGGCATCACCAACCGCAACTTCCGCGCCCGGCTCGGCGGCGCGCGACTACGTCGTCGCGGCACGGCGCCAAGCACACACCGGTGCTCGGCATCGACCGCGACGCCGAGCGGCTCGCGGCGACGAGGCCGCGGCGCGCCTCGGGATCGGCCCCGAGCTGGTCGCGGCGCCCGACCCGGCGGTGCTCGTCACGCGCTGGTCGAGGGCGCGGTCCGACCGCGGACGGGGTCGCGCAGCGCGCCGGCTCGAGCAGGTCGCCGGTGCGCTGCGCGCCGTCCACGACCGGGCCGCCGCTCGCCGTGCGCTTCTCGGCGCCTGCGCGCTCGCTCGGCGACTACCGCGACGATCGTCGCTGGAGCGCGGGCGGGCGCGACCCCCCGGCGCTACGACGAGACGCTCGCGCCGCCGGCAGCGGATCGCCGCGGCGATGCCGGGGGCCGGCCACGGCCGGTCCCTGCCACAACGACCTGCTCGCCGGCAACATCATCCCGCGCGCGCCGAGCGACCGCGTCGATGATCGTCGACTGGGAGTACGCGGGGATGGGCGACCCGTTGCTTCGACCTCGGCAACCTCGCCGTCAACAACGAGCTCGACGACGGCACGCGAGCGGCGCCTGCTGGACGCCTACCTCGGCGGCGATCCCGCGCCGCGGCGCCGGCGCGCGCTGCGCTGATGCGCGTGATGTCCGACGTCCGCGAGGCGGCCTGGGGCGCGGTGCAGGCGTCGGAGTCGAGCTCGACGTTCGACTTCGGCGACTACGGCGGCGAGCACTTCGAGCGGCTGCTGGGGGCGGCCGCGCCCCCCGGATTCGAGGAGCCTGCCTGCCGCGACCGCGTGAGCTGCCCGACCGCGCGCGCGTCGTGATCATCGGCGGCGGCGTCGGCGGCGCTCGATCGCCCACCACCTCGCGCAGCTCGGCGAGCGCGACGTGGTCGCTGCTCGACCGCGACGAGCTGACCAGCGGCTCGACGTTCCACTCGGCCGGGCTCGTCGGCCAGCTGCGTCTCGAGCCTCGCTGACGCGGATGATGATGGACTCGGTCGAGCTCTACCGGACGCTCGACTGCGGCTGGGTCGAGTGCGGCGGCATCCGCCTGGCCTGCACGCCCGAGCGCGAGCAGGAGGTCCACCGCCAGGTGGCGTGGGCGCGACGTTCGGGCTGCCGCTCGAGCTGATCTCGCCCGCCGAGGCCGCCGGAGCGCTTCCCGCTGATGGTGCACCGACGGCGTGCGCGTCGGCTCGTACCTGCCGACCGACGGCTACCTGGACCCGTCGCTGCTGACCTACGCGCTGGCCGAGGGCGCGCGCGCCGGCGGCGTGCGGATCTTCACCCACACGCGCGTGACCGGCATCGACGTCGACGACGGGCGCGTCCGCGGCGTCCAGACCGAGTGGGGCCCGATCGAGGCCGAGGTCGTCGTCAACGCCGGCGGCATGTTCGCCGCCGAGATCGGGCGGATGGCCGGCGTGCGCGTGCCGATCGTGCCGATCGCGCACGAGTACCTCGTCACGCAGCCGTTCCGCGAGCGCGCGCCGGCGAGCACCTGCCGACGCTGCGCGACCCCGACCTGCTCATCTACTTCCGCGAGGAGGGCGGGGGCTGGTGATGGGCGGCTACGAGCGCGCCTGCGCGCCGTGGGCGCTCGACGACGACCTGCGTCGACGCGATCCCGCCCGACTTCAACGGGCGCCTGCTGGAGGAGGACTGGCCGCGCTTCGAGGAGATCGCCGTCAACGCGCGCGGCCGCGTGCCGGCGATGGACGACGATCACCGTCACGCGGCTGATCAACGGGCCCGAGGCGTTCACGCCCGACAACGAGTTCTGCCTCGGCGAGACCGAGGTCGCGGCTTCTTCGTCGCGGCGGGCTTCTGCGCGCACGGCCTGGCGGGCGCCGGCGGCATCGGCAAGGTGATGGCCGAGTGGATCGTCGCCGGCGAGCCGCACGATGGACGTGTGGGAGATGGACATCCGGCGCTTCGGCGCGCACTACCGCTCGCCCTCCTACACGCTCAAGCGCACGCGAGGAGGTCTACGAGACCTACTACGACATCCGCTACCCCGGCCACGAGCGCCAGGCCGGCCGCCCGCTGCGCACCTCGAGCGCGTATCCGTGGCACGCGACGCACGGTGCCGCGTTCGGCGAGAAGTCGCGGCTGGGAGCGGGTCAACTGGTACGAGTCCAACGCGCGCCGCCGGCGACGAGGCGCTGCGCCCGCGCGGCTGGGCCGGGATGCACTGGTCGCCGGCGATCGGCGCCGAGCACGCGGCCTGCCGCGAGGCGCCGGCGCTGTTCGACGAGTCGTCGTTCGCCAAGCTCGAGATCGCCGGGCCGGGCGCCGCCGAGCTGCTCGAGCGGCTGTGCGACAACCGCGTCGCGCGCGACGTCGGCGCGATCACCTACACGCAGATGCTCAACCGCACGCGGCGGGATCGAGTGCGACTTCACCGTCACGCGCGTGGAGGAGGAGCTGTTCCAGATCGTCACCGGCACGGCCTTCGGGCAGCCACGACCTCGCGTGGATCCGCCGCCACGCGCCGCGCGACGGGTCGGTGCGCCTCACCGACGTCACCGCGCGCTGGGCGTGCTTCGCGCTGTGGGGCCCGCGGGCGCGCGACATCCTCGCGCCGCTGACCGCCCGACCCGCTCGACTTCGGCTACCTGCGGATGCGCGACCTCGCCGTCGGCGACGTGCCGGTCCGCGCGCTGCGGGTCACGTTCGTCGGCGAGCTGGGCTGGGAGCTCTACTGCCCGACGGAGTACGGCGCCGGGCTGTGGCGGGCGCTGTGGGAGGCGGGGCGCCCGCACGGGATGCTCGCCGGCGGCTACCGGCGATCGACTCGCTGCGCCTGGAGAAGGGCTACCGCGTGTGGGGCTCGGACATCACGCCCGACGACTCACCCGCACGAGGCGGGGCTGGGCTTCGCGTGCGCGCCGACAAGGAGTTCGTCGGCCGCGAGGCGCTCGACGCGCCGCCGGCGGCAGCGGCGGCTGCGCTGCCTGGTGCTCGAGGACCCGCGCTCGGTCGCGCTGGGCAACGAGCCGGTGCGGGTCGGCGGCGACGTCGCGGGCCGCGTCACGTCGGGCGGCTACGGCTACACGGTCGCGCGCTCGATCGCCTACGCCTACGTGCCGCCGAGCGCGACGTGGGCACGGCGGTCGAGGTCGACATCTTCGGCCGCTGGGTCGCGGCGAGGTCGCCGCCGAGCCGCTGTACGACCCGTCAGGCGAGCGCGTGCGCGATTGAAGTTTCCTGCAAACCGGGCCGATGAAGGTGGCCGTGAGCTGGCTCTGTCCGAACCCCGGCGATCGCGAACGGCTGCTGGACATGGAGCAGCGCCTGGCCGGCGTGCGAGCGGCCGCATTCGGCGTCCTGACGGCCGCGATCCTCGTGAGCGCGCCGTGGATGGGCTTGTGGCTCGTGGTGCCGGTGCTCGCCTGCTCCATCGCGTTCGTCCTCGCGGGCTCCCGTTGGGGCGTGACGTCATGACGTTCCCGCCAGACGCCTCCAACGGCTGAAGGAAGACTCGTTGCCGCAAGGGCTCACCGGCTCGCGTACGGCAAGCATCGACTAGCCGCCGTAGCGTGCGGCGTAGAACGCGATTGTGGCCAGACAGATGAGTGGGTACACCACCCGGGCCGCGGTATCCAGCCGGGCGACGGCCCTGTAGCGTTTCTCCTTGTACAACCGCTCGACCGCGATATTCACGAACACCAACGCCGCGGAGAGCGCGATGTAGATGAAGAAGACCCCCTCGATAGCGACGGTGTACCCGACATCCAGCGGCCCGGTCACACTCTCCAGCAGCACGGAGGCGGTCAGGATGGAGGTCACCGCGAACCCGACCCGCGTCCCGGCCTGTTCCGGCGAGAAGAAGAGCGCCAGGTAGGTCACCAGCGCGAGCAACCCCAACGGCAGCAGGTTCTTCAGGAGAAAGCCGCGTACGTCGCGCTGCATGGTGATCTCGGTGACGAACTTGGAGAACTGGACAAACGCGTTGGCGTCATCGCCCTCCGCGCTTTGCACGGAGCGGCCCGTGGTTGCCTCCGAGACGTAGAAGACCCCTGTGGCCTCCCAGTTCGAGACGTTGTTGAACGGTTGGGCGAGGTCCGATCCGCTGCGCAAGCGCACCTCCTGCGGTTGGGCGATGATCGCCGGACTCGGCACGTAGACGACGTCGTCCGCTTGCAGCGTCACGTTCTGCACCACGATCCGCAGGGTATGGCGATCCCAGGGATAATCGTGGAAATCGAGGGGTTGCGTGAAGGTCCGCTGGACGCGATACATGCGGTAGGTCGTCCCGTCCGCATCGGTCCGCTCTTCCAGCGGCTGCCTCGAGCTTCAACCGCGGTTTGGTGGCATTGGGGAAGAAGACGTCGGTCAAGGCCGGGTCGTCCTCCGGCGCCAGAAACCAGAGGAAGAAATCGGCGAGGAACGACTCGGTTGCTGACATCCAGATCGCGGATTTCGTTGATGTCGATGCCGGCCTGGACGACGGGATAGCGGCGCAGCAGCCACCCGTCGAACGCGACGGCGCGTCCGCTTTTGAGGTCGGCCGCTGCATCCTGGGCGGGATCGATGACGAGCCGGTATTGCCACGGGGCGCTGGTCAGGAGGCGGCCGGTGAAGCGGCCGACGGAGAATGCCTGGGGCACGGAGCGCGTCTCGTCGAAGAACAGCGGACCGCTCAAGCCGCGCAGCGCCACATCGCTCGTGTTGATCGCTGCCAGCGCATCGCGCACCGCCGTGCGGTCCGCCGCGATGGCGCTGGGATCGCCGTCGAGCGCCGCCACGGAGAGGGCATGGAAGGCCATCGTCGCGGCGTCGTACACCTTGGCCGCCTGCCAGGAGGGCCAGACACCGTAGGTGTCCTGGTAGAGTCGGGCGAATGCGAGCGCGTCGCCGCCAATGGCGTCGTAGATCATCGGCGCCGCGGCGTACAGCCCATCCGTGAAGAACCCTGGTTGCTCCGCTTCCTCCGGCTCGTCGGCGAACAGTGCCGCGAATTCTTCGTTGCCCAACGCGTCGCCCCCGATCAGCGGCGGCGAGAGTCCCGCGCGGCGGAGGGCCAGCAGCAGGTCCCGCGCGTCCTCCTGCTGCAGGCAGATCACCACGATGCCGGGATCGGGATCGGCGGTCATCGCGTCGACGATGGACCGAATCGACGCCTCGCGATGGTCGCGGTCGAGTTCCCAGGTCTGCTTGACCGTGCCGGCCTTGGAGAACGCCTCCGTGAACGCCGTGGACAGCGACTGCTCATACGGACGGGACGTCGTGACGACGGACGCGGTGTCCTTGCCCAGGACGTCGCTGACGTATGTCGCCAGGAGCTTGCCTTCAAAGCTGTTGGTAAAGATCGTCCGGAAGTACCAGGGGTTGTCCACCGTCAGCTCATCGGCCGTCGCCGAACCGCTGATGGCCGCGATTCCGGCCTCGCGATAGACCTCGCCCGCCGCGATCGAGGGCGCCGAGGTGCGGTGGCCGAGCACGAGGAGTGGTCGCGGGTCGGTGGCGATCTCCGTGGCCCGCTGCCGCGCGACATCCGGATCGCCCTGGTCGTCGTAGCGCAGCAGGGCAAGCTGGCGGCCGCCGATTCCGCCTGACTCGTTCATCCGGCCGATGGCCAGTTCGGCGGCATTGGCCATCTCGATACCGACCTGGCTGTCCGGTCCGCTCAAAGGACCGGCGAAGGCCAGGTACAGCCGCTCCGGCGGTCGCGAGGACCACGCCAGGAAGAGCCCGGCTGCCGCGAGCGCCACGAGCAGTCCGACAAGGAGGACCGATCGCCAGCGGAACCCACGGACGCGAGTTGTCGCGGCCCGGAACACGCCGGCGCGAACCAGGCTCGGCCCGGCGAGGCGCGGGACAAACCGGGGTCGAGACTCGAGCTCGGCCAGTTCGGGCGGGAATGGCAGCGCCCCGATATCGGTCAGCTCATTCGGCATGACCGGGGGCGTGTCCATCAACCGCTTGCGGCTGGGGACACCGATGCTGTCAGGGTTGATGCTGACCGCGCGGTCGAGCGCGTAGCGCTTTTCGCCGGGATCGTCCGTGGCGGCGGCGAACCAGAGCCACCCTACCTCGTTATCGGGATCGACAAGCAGTGCCTGAGCAAAAAGCCGCAGTGCCTCGTCACTGTCGCCCGCGTGATACGCGGCGATGCCGCGATTGAGCAGAGCCGTGGGCGTTGCCGGCGTATGCTCCACTCTGCTCCCTCTATCGCCTCAGGGTGATGACAGCTCGACTCCATGCGGCGGACACGGATCAGTGGCGGCCGCTAGCGCCCGCCCCGCTGCGGTGATGGCCTGCACCCCGGCGGCAACGCGTGCTCACCAACTCGCCCTTGGGCGGCGGTTAGCAGAACAGCGTCCATCCCACGAGCGGGTCTTGCGCCACGCTCGACTGTCGCCGCAGCTTCACCCGCAGACCCGCCTCGATTCGGCCGAGGCGGTCCCTGGGGATGAGTGTTGCCCATGAGACGCCGGCCATCTCGACGCGGATAAAGCCCATGGTGGTCCCGGCCTCCCCGGTGTGGCCGAGCACTTCCCACGTTGCTTCAAGATCCGGCTCGGACCCGATCGGCGAGACGTGACCCCCGGGGAGCAGCACGACCTCGAGGTGCTCGACGGCACCGAGTGACGCGCTAGCGAGGCAGTCAATTGCGGCAGTGGGTGCGGCGGGCATGATGGACCTTTCCCGTGAGTCGGCTGCGGACCGATCCGGACGACGTGAACACCGGCTCTGTACAGCCGGCGACAGACGCATTCCCGCCACGGTGCGGATCAGGGCAAGCTCACCTGTGTGCTTACTCGGCAGTGTAGCACCGGGCAACGTCGAGAGCGGCGCAGCGTGCACCGCACTGGTGGTGGGCTTTATGACCTGGGAGGAGAGCTCGTCGCCGTCAGCGCGCCGTGCCCATCACTGTCCGGAGTCCATCCCCGCGAACCGGCCCGCATCCACGTCGTGGATGAAGTCGATCAGGCCACGGACGTAGACCTGCTGGTCGTCGTACATCGCCATGTGGCTGCCGTCGGGACAGTGCAGATAGCGCCCGCTGCTGCACCGCGCTGGCCATCCACTCCATGTGCGCCGGGTCCATCGTGTCGTGCTGCGCGCCGATGACCAGCGTCGGCACCTCGATCTGGCCGAGGTCGGCCGTGCGGTCCCAGTCGAGCAGCTTGCCGCTCAGACCCAGCTCGCTCGGCCCCTGCAGCGGGACGTAGATCGACGGGTTGATATGCTCGAAGGCCCGGTTGACCGGGTCGGGCCACTCCGCCGCCGGCATGCGCAGCACGTGATGGACGTAGTGGTGCTCCATCAGCAGCTCCATGTAGCGCGGGTTCTCGAAGTCGCCGGCGGCCTCGTACCCCTTGATCTCCGCCAGCACCGCCTGGTCCATGGCCGGCATCAGCACGTCGTGGGCGTAGGCGTTGTAGGCCGGGCAGCTGGCCATCATGTTGGAGATGATCAGCCCCTTGAGGTGCTGCTGGTACCGCAGCGCGTACTCGATCGCGAGGATGCCGCCCCAGGAGTGCCCGAGCAGGAAGAAGCTGTCGCGGTCCAGCCCCAGCGCCTGGCGGACCTGCTCCACCTCGTCCACGAAGCGCGGCAGCTCCCACAGCTCCGGCTCGTCCGGCTGGTCGCTGTAGAAGGAGCCGAGCTGGTCGTAGTAGTAGTACTCGATCCCCGCCGCCGGCAGGTAGCTGTCGAAGGCCTCGAAGTACTCGTGGGTCGCGCCCGGCCCGCCGTGCAGCAGCAGCAACTTCATCGTCGGTGCGTTGCCGACGCGCTTCGTCCAGACCCGGAACGTGCCCTTCGGCGTCTCGATCGGGATCATCCGGACGCCGCCGCTGAGGATGTCGTCGCGGCCGGTGTAGTCGAGATAGCTCGCGAGAGGGCGGTCGGCTGGTGGTCACGGCAATCTCCTTGGCGGTGTGCGTCTCGCCCGCCGGCCTGACGCCCGCGGCGCGTCGGGATGAGCTCAATTCCGGTGAACGCTGTCGAGCAGTATAAGCAGGCAGCGACAGCCCGCTACCCGACGCCTTCCTCGGCGCCCCTGCCGGCTCTGGTCGCGCCCGAGCAACGGCCTCCAGCCGGCGCCGCTCGACATCTCCGAGACCGAGGACACCGTCCGATCCTGGCGGTGGTCCCGATTGCCGGGGATCTCGCGCACCACGAGCCAGCCGGCCCGGTGATCACCGCCTCGGTGAGATCACGCGGCTCCGCCTCCACCAGTACCATGCCCTCCGCCCCCCGGAGCGAAGCGACCCCCCTCATCCCCCCTTAGCGCAGCGCCCCCCTTCCCTATCGCTAGCCGCTACGGCGCTGGGGTGCCGGCCATTGCCCCGCTCGTCATGCAGCCAGACGCTCCCGATCGTCACCGTCGGCGGCCCGGTGAAGAACCCGGCCAGGTTCTGCGACACCCAGTCGGCCGCCCGCCGCGTCGACTCCTCCGCTCCGTCCTGATCCGTAAAGACGCTGACCGAGACCAGACCCTCGTCCGTTTCGACCAGGAAGTACTCCAGGAAGCCGGGGACTTGCCTGAGGATGGGCAAAAACCCGCTCTCGACCACCGCGGCCAGTTCCTCCATCGTGTGGCCGGGGGCCAGCTGATACTGGCGAGCGGCCAGATACGCCCGGCCCGCCGCCGGCTTGCCGGCCATCGGGCTGGCCTCCTCTGCCGCGGCGGGGATCACGCCGCTGGCCAGGAGTACTGCCAGCCCTCCGCCCCCGAGGCGGAGCACTGCTCACCGTCGCGAGAGCGCTGCCGTCCCGGGCGAGGTGCAATCGCGGGACTCACCGCTGTTCATGCCACGACCCTCCAATACAAGGCGCTTACTAGGCGCTCTATGTGAAAACCGTGGGGGTTCTGTCGGGAGCACGTCCCCTCGTCGCTCGGTTTCACGCCCACGGCTCACGCCGCGCCGAATCGCTCGTCATGGACGATCTCGGCGAGCGGCTTCCGCGCCTGCGGCGGGTGGAAGCGAGCACCTTCGGCGCCGGCGTCCTCGTAGCCGAAGGAGAGTGCCGTCCGCACCAGCCGCTCGCGCGGGATGCCCAGGATCTCCTTGGCCGTCTGCCGGCCCTCACCGTGGAACCAGCCGATCGCGGACCCCAGCCCGTGCGCCGCGGCGGCCAGCTGCAGCCGCTGGCTGAGCACCCCCTCGTCGAAGGTCTCCTGCTCGACCTGGTCCGCATCGCCGTCCATCACCACCACGATCGCCAGGGCGGCCCCCGCCAGGTGACCGACGTACCCCTCCAGCTCCGACAGCCGCCGCAGCGTCTCCCGGTCGCGGACGACGATGAAGACCCAGGGCTGGCGGTTGTTGGCGCTGCCACTCCAGCGCGCCACGGTCAGCAGGTCATCCAGCACGGCTTGCGGCACCGGCTGGTCAGTAAACCGCCGCACCGTCCGCAGCGTGCGCAAGAGCTCGATGACTTCCGCCGTCTCCATCGCGATCGCCCCCATCCTGCGTGCCACGTGCCGCCTCTCGAGCGATTCTCTCACCTTCCCCAGATGCGGCGGGAGTGCGCCCGCCGCGGCACGCATTCTTCTCCCGTATCGCTTCTCGAGACGGCGGGCTGCTGAGCGAAAGCCCACGCCGCGAGCGGCTGGTCGATTAGCATGGGATGCGCTGGCGCATCGTCGGTTTGTGAGAAGGAGGGTACGCGTGATGCCGCTCAATGCCGGATTAGTGATACCTCGTGGCAGCGCGTCAGACCTTGTCGCGCGCGTCGAGCAGGCGGAGCGCCGCGGCATCGCCACCGCCTGGACGACGGTGGGCGGACCGACCGCCGATCCCGTGACGGCCTACGCTGCCGCTGGCGCCGCCACCGACCGCATCGGGCTCGGGACGGCGGTGACGCCCACCTATCCGCGCCATCCCATCACGCTGGCCGCGCAAGCGATCGCCATCAACGATCTGGCCCCTGGCCGGCTGCGGCTCGGCGTCGGTACCAGTCACAAGCCCGTCATCGAAGGAGCCTATGGCCTGCCGATGGGCAAGCCACTGGCCCACCTGCGCGAGTACGTGACGATCCTGCGCACGCTCTTATGGGAGGGAGCGGTCGACTTCTCCGGCGACTACTTCACGGTCAAGACGGCCTTGCCGGCGGGTGTGCCGGCGCCGCGGATCCCCGTCCCCATCTCGGCGCTGCGCCCGAACGCCTTTCGTCTTGCGGGCGAGATTGCCGACGGAGCCATCTCCTGGGTGACGCCGATCGACTACCTGACGCAGACCGCGATGCCCCAGCTGCAGGCCGGGGCGGAGGCGATGGGGCGCCAGCGCCCGCCCTTGATCGCGCACGTGCCGGTCAGCGTCTCGACCGATCGTGCCGCGGCGCGGGCGGCGTTCCGCGCGCAGTTTCCGATCTACCCCAAGCTGCCGTTCTATGCGGCGATGTTCGCGGCCGCGGGCTATCCCGTCACCGCCGACGAAGAGATGACGGACGAGCTGGTCGAGACCCTGGCCGTCTCGGGTGGCCCGCAGGAGATCCGGGACCGCCTCGAGGCGATCCGGGCGCGCGGCATCGACGAGCTGATGGTCTCCCACGTCGTGGTGGCCGATGAGGAGGCCGAGCTGGCGGTGCTGTCAGAGATCCTGGCGGGCGAGTAAGCACGGCCACGGCTCACCGGTCGTGCTGTTCCGGACCACCGCGGGTCGTCTGCCGGGGTGACAATGCTGCCCCGGGGGCGAGGAGCACGAGGGGAATACTCCTCGCCCTTCGTCCTTCTCCCCCTCCTCCCCCGTGAGCGAAGCGACCCCCCTCTCCCCCTCAGCACCTGCGGCGACCGCGCATTCGTGGCAGAATGGCGCTTTCCCTGCCGGCAACCTCCGGGGGTTCCCATGCTCAGCTTCGGCGTCACCATCCTGCCCGACCCGCCCTACACGCGCCTGATCGAGCTCACCACGCTGGCCGAGCAGCAGGGCTTCGAGTATGGCTGGACCTACGACTCGCACGTCCTCTGGCAGGAGTCGACGCCCCTGCTGGCCCTCCTCGCCAGGGAGACCACGCGCATGAAGCTCGGGCAGATGGTGGCGAACCCCGCGACGCGCGACCCGACGCTGCTCGCCAGCGCGTACGCCACGCTCCACGACATCTCCGACGGCCGCATGATCATGGGTGTCGGCCGGGGCGATTCGGCGCTCCGCTGCATCGGCCGCAATCCGATGCCGGTCGCCGCCTTCGAGCAGGCGCTGCGCATGGTCAAGCCGTTCATGAACGGCGAGGAAGTGACGTGGAACGACAAGCAGCTCCAGCTCACGTGGGTCCGCCCGGAGCTGCCCCAGATCGAGATGCACGTCGCCGGCTACGGACCGAAGACGCTCGCCGTCGCCGGTCGCGTCGGCGACGGCGTCATCATCCAGCTGGCCGACCCGGACATCATCCAGTGGATCATGGACACGGCCCGCAAGGCGGCGGCGGCGGCGGGCCGGGACCCGTCGGCACTCAAGTGCATCGTCAGCGCGCCGAGCTACATCTCGCACGATCTAGCCGAGGCGCGCGAGCAGGTGCGCTGGTTCCCGGCGATGGTCTCCAACCACGTCCAGGACCTGATCGACCGCTACGGCGCCGACGGGTCGGTCGTCCCCAGGGCGCTCACCGACTTCGTCGCGGCGCGCAAGTTCTATGACTACAACGAGCACTCCCGCGTCGGCGCCAAGCACGGTGAGTTCGTGACGGACGAGATCTGCGACCGCTTCTGCGTCCTCGGCAACGCGGAGCTGGCGATCGCGAAGCTGCGCCAGCTCGCGGCGATCGGGGTCGACCAGTTCAACATCTACCTGATGGCGCAGGGCCAGGAGGAGACCCTCGAGGCCTACGGCCGCGACATCCTCCCCGTGTTCAGCGGGGTCGCCGTCTGAGCGACCCCGGCGTTCGTCGATGTCCGCCGCTTCTTCCCACGTTGGCAGGTCATACCAGGAGCTCGACCTGACGGTCCGCCTCGGCGCCCTACACCGCCGCCTCCGCCGCCACGCCGATGACCCCCTCGGCCACGGTCGGATCCCCTGCGAAAAAGGTGTACGAGTTCTCCGTCAACCACTCGCGCGCGACCCGAGTCGATTCATCCGCCCCGGCCTTGTCGTCGAAAACACCCACATATGCCTGACTGCCCGACCCCGGATCCGCAACCCCGAAATACGACACGAACCCCGGGATCTGCCGCACCAGCGGCACGTATCCTTCCCCGATCAGCTCCATGACGTCCGCCACCGGCCAGTCCGGGTTCGGTTGTCGCAATCGGATCAAGACGTATTTCCCGGCCAACTCGCCGCTCGCCGCGAGCGCCTCCGGACTGCCGGTCACTGCCGCCCCGGACGACTCCGCCGCGACCCCGATCACCCCTTCGTACACGGTCGGATCCCCTTCGACGAAATCCGCCGTGCCCAGCTTCCCCCACTCCGCCGCGCGCCGGGTGGATTCGGCGGCGCCTGCCTCGTTCGCGAAGACACCCACCGAGTAGAAATCCCGGGTCTCCGGGTTCGCCCCCGCGACGTACCAGATGAATCCGGGTACCTCCTCCAACAGCGGGACGAACCCGTCCTGGATCAGAGCCATCAGCTCGTCCGCCGATCGGTCCGGCTTCACCGTCCGTATCCGGATGACGACGTATTTCCCGTTCAGGCCATTGCCGCCTGCCGGCGACGCCACCGGACTGGCCTCCTCGGCCAGCGCCACCCGGCCCGCACCTGCCCCGGCGCATGCCAACAGCGCCGCCCCGCCTGCCAGTTTGAGCGCCACCCGTCGCGTCGTCTCTCGCATCGCCACGTCCGTCCGCCCGGCCACTTGAGCTCATCCCGTCCTCCCCGCCCGCCTCGCGCCAGGCGCAGCTCGCCCTCTACCGCCTCCCACCCTCGGGTCTATGAACGCGGTCGGCATTCCGCCTGAAACGTGCGGTGAGTGTAACTGTCCCGCCGCGGCAATCGTGTCCGCTCGGGGACCTTCGCATCCTCCGCCAGTAGACTTCCAGCACACGCATGGGCACCGGCTTGGAGGGAGACCGTATGGCCGTCAACCGGCGACAGGTTCTATACACCGTCGTCGCGGCATCGTTGCTATCGAGCCGCTCCAAAAACACGGCCGCGCAGAGCACCCCCATCGCCATGAGCGCGGTGACACCTGGCTACGCGATCGCTCGCGTCCGCCGGCTCCCCACCCCCGACCTGGCCGCCGCATCGTTCCCGACGTGCTGGCGACCTTCCTGCCGCGCACGGCCGCCCTCCCGGGGTACGCCGGCTATGTCTTCAGCGCGCACGTCACCGACCCCACGGCCACCATCTCCCTGACGCTGCTCGCCGACGAAGCGGCCGCGGCGGCCGCGGACCAGGTCGCGCGTGAGTACGCGGCCTCGCTTGATCCCCGCTTCGTCACCGAGACCCCGGTCACGGATCAGGGTCCGCTGCGGATCTACCAGACGACTACGCGCCCCGCCACCGAGTTGCCTCCCTTCCTTAATGACGTGCGTGTTCACCATGCGCAACCGGCGCAATGCCCCCGGCGCCGACATCGAGGCGGTCATCGCCAGGAACACCAACGACCTGATGCCGAAGCTCGCGGCTATGCCGGGGTTCGTTCTCTATGCCTGGCTCCAGACCGCGGACGGGCGCACCGCCATCAACATCTGGGAGACCCCGGATCAGCAGGCAGCGGGCAACGAGGTGGTCGCGGCCTGGGTCGCGGCCAACAGCGCGGAGACCACCACCGGGCCACCAGTCGTCAACGACGGGGTCGTGGTCTACGCCGATATCCCGGGTTTCATCTAGGACTGAGACACTCGGTCCACAACGGTTTGTGCCACCGGTTCTTCCTACACCCATTATCAGCACCGCCATTGGTCTCAGGGTCTGGCTTCGCGACCCGTGTTTCCGCCTGCTTGACGCGTCCGACAATTGGCGTAGAGTAGATTCACCCGAGAACAGACCGATTGGCGCGGGACGGGATTCCGCGTGGAGTGCGACCCATGTTCGCTCCACACCGCAGCGCGGCCATCGCCACCAGAGCAGGAGTGTCCATGGATCCCTCCCCGTTGCGATCGGCGCGGTTCTCCCGGCGTCGTGTTCTGTCCCTTGCCGCGGGAGCCACCGCGCTGGCTGTCGCGGGAACACCGGCCCGCCGCTCGGCCGCCCAGGTCACTCCCATCGCCTCCCCGGTGGCCACACCTGCCGTTGCGGGAACGCCGGTCGCCGGCGCCTCGGCCGTGGCTCCGCTGCCGATGCCGAGCACCCTGGCCGCCGACGCTTCGCCGGAGTTCCGCGTTGTCGTCGAGGCCCTCGTCGCGGCCATGCAGCAATACCAGGTCCCCGGCGCCGCCATCGGTCTCCTCGCCGGCGATCGTGAAGAGCACGCCACGCTCGGTCTGGCCAGTCTCTCCTCCTTGCGCCCGGTCACGCCGGAGACGCTCTTTCAGATCGGCTCCCTCTCCAAGACCTACACCAGTACCGCCATCTGGCATCTGATCGATGCAGGCGTGCTGGACCTCGATGCCCCGGTGCGCACCTACCTCCCCGAGCTGAGACTGATGGATGAGACGGTCGCGGCCGAGGTCACCGTCGCCAACCTCCTCGACCACTCCGCCGGCTTCTACGGCGATGAGGGCTTCGACACGGGCAGCGGCGATGACGCCATCGCCCGCTACGTCGCCGAGCGACTACCACAACTCCCCCAGCTCTTCCCGCTGGGCGCGTTCTTTTCCTACAACAACGCGGCCTTCACCCTCCTCGGGCGGCTGATCGAGGTGGCCACCGGCACGACCTACAACGCCGCCTTGGACCACCTCCTGCTGGGACCACTCGGACTGCACGACAGCCTGCTCGACCATGACGCCGTGCGCCAGCGCCCCTACGCCGATGGGCACGTGTACTTGCCCATCAATGGCACTCCCGCCCTCACCGTGGCCACCCCGCTCTGGGTTCCGCGCTCGGTCGATCCCGCTGGCGGTATCTGGGCCACGACGCGCGACGTGATCCGCTACGGCCGGTTCCACATCGATACGGGGACGGTCACCGGAGTCGCGAACGTGGTCAGTCCGGACAGCGTGCTCCAGATGCGGGAGCCGGCGATTCCTGTTTCCGGGAACCCCGATGCAGATGGGCCGGGACTGGTTTGTGCAGGACGTCGCGGGGACGCGGGTCTTCTTCCATGGCGGCGATACCCTCGGCCAACATACCGACTTCTTCGCCATCCCGGAGCATCGCTTCGTCCTGGTCGTGCTGACCAATGGCCAGGGTGGTGGTAGCCTCGCGGCTGTCGCGGCACTGAACGCCGCTCTCAGCCCAGTTCCCCGCGCTGGCGTCCCTGGCCGGCACGCATCGGCATCACGCAATCGCTGATTGCCCCCGCCGATGCACCGACCGTGACCTTGTCGGCGGAGGAGCTGGCCGCCTATGCCGGCCGCTACGCCGATCCCGGGATGGTCATGACCTTCACGGAGCAGGGCGACGGCCTGCAGGTTTCGATGGAGCAGATCGAGCAACCGGGATCGTGGCAGCCTGCCATTCGGCCGCCCGCGCCGCCACCGCTGCCGGTCGCCTTCCTGGCCAGGGACATGGCGGTGGTCGGTGGGTCGCGCCTGCCCTTTGTGCGCGATGCGGAGGGTCACGTGCAGTGGGTCTCCTCCGGTCTGCGCCTCGTGCCGCGCGTCGACCCGGATGCCTGACGCCGTCACTCCGGGGCAAGGCACGTCGTTGCCGTTGCCGAAGCCCTCAGGCTCGAAGATAGGCCATGGCTGAGGCAACCCGCGGCAATGAGCCAGGCTGCCTGTTCGTCTTCGCGGTTGTGGCCGCGGAGCTGGTCTTCGTGGGCTGGTTCCTCGGCCAGTTCCTGCTCGACCCCGCCCTTTGCGCCGGGCCGGGCTGCGCGACGATGAGAGCGGCCCTGAACCTCTCCGTGATCAGTGCCATCGCCGGCATCGGCTGCGTCGTCCTGCTCGCCGGCAGCAACGCCTTCACTATTCGCATCCCGCCCACCCTGCTCCTGGTCGCGGCGACGGGTGCCTTCGCCGTTGCCGCCGTTGCCAGCGTCAGGGCGGGCTTGATCATCCTGCCCCTTTTCGACGTCGTGCTCATGCTCATCCCGACCGGGCTGCTCCTGGGAAACGAGCTCACCGCCAACGGCACCGAGCCTCAGCCCACGCGACGTTTATCCCTGACCTGGGCGCTGGTTGGCCTGACCATCGTGATCGCGTTCGCCGTTGTCGTCAGTCTCATCGTGCTGAAGTGATCGGCATACGGCCCGATCATCGCCGCGGAGTGGGGAATGAGCGTGGAGGATAGCCGCCCTGGCCGATGACACCCTGCGCGTCACGTTGCGCCTGAAGTCGATCGAGCATCTCTTCACGGAGCCGGATCTGTCGCCGTTCGATCCGTACTACGCTCCGTACAGCTTCGCCGCGGGCATGGACTACCTCGTCGGCGAGATGCAGCGCCGGCCGGGCACGACGCGGACCGAGCTGACCGTGCTGCTGCCGCCGGACCAGATCGAGGCCCAGCCCGGGCTCGAAGCGCGCACCCGCGAGGCGATCGAGCGCTACGCGGAGGCGTGGGCCAGCTCCGCTCGGCAGACCCAGGACATCGAGGGGGTCAGGGCCCGCAGGGTCCTCGCCGTAGCGATGATCTTTTTCGTCGTTGCCCAGCTTGTCTACCTCTGGTACGGCCGCACGGGGTCCGTGCTCGGCGTCTCCGGCATATTGCTCGACGTGGCGCTCGAGGGACTATCGGTCGCCGCCTGGGTCGTGGTCTGGTGGCCGCTCGACCAGTTGCTGCACGCCAGCTGGCAGTATCACCTGGACGAGCGCGCCTACCGCACCTTGCAGGGCATTGACCTCCAGGTCCTGCCCGACCTCAACCCGCCCGTATCATTCCCGATGGAGACGGCCGCGTCGCATGGTCACGAAGCTCTTCCTGACGGACGCTGAATCGAAAGTGGAGGCTGCGGAGATCGCTGCTCTGAACCATCGCGTGGGGGCGCTGGTGATCATCTCATTCGTCGCCCTGAATGCGTTGCTCATCGTCCTCGCCGTGCGCGGCGGCTGACGCTGACGAGCCATCCCGGCAGCGGGCCTGAGGTCACGAGCCATCAGCGCCACTCCACGGTGAGTATCCCCGCCCCTCCCGCTCCAGCTGCCTACGCACTTCTTCTTCGACTTCTCGACTTCTCGACTCCGGAGCGCTAGTCAGCTGCCCCTGGAGACCGAACGCCTTGGCCAGGGCCTCGAGCTCTCGATCGGCGTTAGTGGCCAGCTCCTGCTGCAAGACATAGTCATTCAGCGTGTCCCAGGTTCCCCCGGCGAACTTCCCCTCGCTCGCCACACAGCGGGACGGCTGCGGTGTCCCGGACGGCCGCGGGGTCCCGGACCGCTGCGGGGTCGCAGCTGAATCAGCCTCGAGTTTCATCAACTCGAGCAGGCAGGAATCAAAAGGCAAGCACCTCGTCTTCGTACAGCCGCAGAAACGACTCGTAGGTCGTTCGCGGGGCCAGCCGCAACAACATGCTGATCTCGGCCCGCATCTGTCCCTAACAGCGGGCCGGATTGCTCGTAATATGCGTCGACGGCTTGTTGGTGCCAGCCGTCCCGTCCAAAGCGTTCATCGCGCGAATACACCACATCGGAGGCGTAAGCCTCGTAGTCCCAGAATGTCGACGCCAGGGTGTCGAGCACCTCAGCCTGCGCGTCGATGATCTTGTCTTGACGCGCGAGCTGCTCCTGAAACCGCTGCTGATCGATGGCCTTCCGATCATCGATCTGTTTCAGCACGGCCGGAATCAGCAAGCTGCTCACCCCAATCAGCACCAGCGACAGCACGAGGTTTTTCAGGAACGAGCCCTTGGGGGTCGATCTGCTGCATGTGCTGCATGGTCCCGCCTCACCTCACCCGCCGCCACCAGCGCGAAGCCCGCAGTTCCGCCAGCCAGTACGCTCGCCAGCGGTCGACTTAGGCGTGACGGCGACGGCGCAACCGAGTTGGCGTCCTTGCCGTCGTCGATTGCCCGGTTCCGTGCTCGCTCGGCAGCGCGGCGCATCGCGCCCGCATTGACACCCTGGGGTCCGGGTGTATGCTACACCCAGTCGATTCACAATCAGCGTCGCTTCACAATCAGCGCTGGCGCTTTCCGCTATCCTGACTTCCAGTCCCCACCGCTGAGATTCGTGCTCATCTTCGGAGGCATGCGCCTTGGACGCCCCCTGGCTCCTTCACGCTAGCGCCTCCCGGCGTATCGTCGAGTACTCGGAGGGCGATGCCATGAACGTGAGCGAACGGCACCACAGGCGCGCGGTCCTGGCTCTCGTCCTCGTCGCGATCATGCTGGCGCCGTTCGGCCCAGCTCGGTCGGGTTGCCGGCGCGCAAGAGGCGACGCCTGCTGGCGCGCAAACGGGGACTCCTGTTAGCGCGCGAACCGGCGACTCCCATTCCCGGGGCGCAGACCTGGCACGTCCTGGTCAACAACGTCAGCCCCGATGGCGAGAACTGGAGCTTCAACACCTTCTATCCCGATCACCTGCAGGTGCATCCCGGGGACACGATCGTCTTCACCCTGGCGCCGAATCCGCAGGCGTTCCACACGGTCCACCTCCTGGCCCTGGGCATGACGCCGTTGGAGTTTTACTCAGGCTTCTCCGGTGGGTTCATCCAACCCGACCTGACGCGACCGGGTGGGTGGCAACGCACGTACTTCGGTTTCCAGGCGGGCACCCCGTGCGGGCGCGCCGGCCAACACACCTGCGCGACTGTCGACGTCACGGATGACATCAGCTTCGGGGTCGCCTCCCCCGTCCTCGTCAACCCACCGGCGGGAGGCGGCGAGGGGAACACGTCGTACACGGCCGTGATTGACCCCGCAACGCGTCCCGGAGCCTACTACGTCATGAGCGATGTGGACGGACCGACGATGGTCGGCCGCATCGACGTCGTGTCGCCGGACCAGCCGGTACAGGCTGCCAGTGAGCTGGAGGAAGCGGCCCAACGTCAGTACGAGGCCGGCCTGGCCTGGCTGGCCGCCCATGATGTCGTCGTCAATCCGCCAGAGGTGTCGAACCCGGACGGCACGAAGACCTGGCAAGTCGCCGCCGGCGGTCCGATCATGGCTCCAGGGTCGGCGTGGGCAGGGGCGGGGTCGGTGGCGTCTTCCGCGGGAACGCCGCAAGCGTATCCTTCTGAAGCGCCGCAGCCCGGTCAATGGTTGGCGATCAACGAGTTTGCCCCGTCGCAGATGGTCGTCATCGCCGGCGACACCGTGACCTGGACGAATTCCAGCCCTAGCGCCGTGCCCCACACCGTCAGCGGCTTCGCCAGCACCCCCGATGCGATGCCGCAGGACCTGAGTCCATTCCAGCCGGGCTGCATGACGAGCAGCGGCGAGCTGCAACTGCCGCCGGCCGGCAGCTTCCCCCCCGACATCTGGAACACGTGCCCCGGCGCGGAGGTGAACAACCTCACCGAGTCCAGCCAGCCCTCGGCGCCGTCAGGTGATCCGTACACCGATGGCGAGAGAACATCGGGCATCCTGCTCCCCCAGGAGTACCTGGACTCGCCGATCGGCCGCGGACTCCCCTATGCGAGCAGCTACAGCGTCACCTTCCCCAACCCCGGGACGTATCACTACGAGTGCGCGATCCACCCTGGCATGACCGGGACCGTGGTGGTTATCCCGAAGCCACAGCCGCGCTAACCATTGATTGACGACGCGCCCGGTGTCTGGCACGGGCGGACGCACGAGACAGAGGAGACAGTGCCATGGACCAGTCGCCACATCCACATCATTACGGCGCATGCGGATCGCACCCGGCGGGCCCAGCAGAGGCAACACGTGATCGGGCGGCGGGGTCTCATGAAGCTGGCGGCCGGGGCCGGAGTAGCCACCATGAGCGTTGCCGGCCGCGGATTGATCCTGCCCTGGGTCGACTTCGGCCGCGCCGCCGCCGCTGATGAGCTCGTTGAACCTGAGGTTCGCGCCAGCCGCGACGGCCTGCTCGACACGACGCTCGAGCTGAACGTGATGCCGGTGCGGGTGGCCGATCAGACGCCGATCATGTCGGTCTACGAGGGCTCCCTCCCTGCTCCCGCGCTTCGCGTTCGCCCGGGCGATCGGCTGCGGATCAACCTCGTCAACAAGCTGAACGCGCTGCCGGACGGGCTGCCGGCATGACAGCCCGCTCCTCTGCTCACCGACGACCCCGACCGGTCACGCCCTCGGCGAGGAAGGGACGACGTGCGACACCAACCTCCACCTGCACGGACTGCACGTTTCCCCCTCCGACAACTCGGACAATATCTTCCTCACCGTCAAGGCCGGCGAGAGCTTCCAATACGAGTACCAGATCCCGCCCGACCACCCGGCTGGCCTCAATTGGTATCACCCGCATCTGCACGGCACCGTGACCAATCAAGTCTTCGCGGGGTTGGCGGGCCCGCTCATCGTCGAGGGTGACCTCGACGCCCTGCCCGGCATCGCCGGCGTCCCCGAGCGGCTCCTGGTGCTCCAGGCGACACAGCTCTATCCCGACGGTGGCAGTGTGCAGAGCATCACGAACGTGCCGGGGCCACCCACCGACGGCCCGGTCATGCAGAAGAAGTATTCGCGCCTGGTCAACGGACAATTGAACCCGACGATGAGAATCCGTCCGGGCGAGACGCAGCGCTGGCGGATCCTCAACGCGTCGCCGAACGTCACGTACCTTCTGCACCTGGATGGTCACCAGCTCCATCAGATCGCCAAGGACGGCAACCCCCTGAACGAGACCTGGACCCGCGAGGCCATCCCCCTCTCGCCGGGCGAGCGGGTCGAGGTGCTGGTCCAGGCAGGTCCGGCCGGTACCTACGCGTTCCGCACGCTTCCCATCGCCACCGGGATCAACACGATGAAGGACCCAACCCTGGCGACGCTGGTGGTGGACGGCAACCCCGTCACGCCGCAGCCGCTGCCGACGACACTCCTGCCGCTGGAGGACCTCTCGACCGCCGACATCGACCAGCGCCGCCAGATCAACTTCCAGTTCTCGCCGCCGATCGGTCCCCACGAGGCCATCTTCTGGATCGACCACCAGGTGTTCAGCGGCGACCGCGACGATCAGGTCGTCCGGCTCAACACGACCGAGGAGTGGGTGATTCGCAACGCCACCGACGCGTGGCACCCGTTCCACATCCATATCAACCCCTATCAGGTCGTCGCCGTGAACGGGCGGCCGGTCCCCGTGCGCTACAACGAGGACACGACCGCTGTGCCGCCTCTCGGGGAGATCACCATCCGGACCCGGTTCCTCGACTTCCCCGGCCGCTGGGTCTACCACTGCCACATCCTGCTGCACGAGGACAACGGCATGATGGGCACGGTGAAAGCCCTTGCCTGAACGACGCAGCCGACCGTGATCGCACATTCCGCCAGCACGTTCGATGAGCAAGCCCCGCGCTACGACGCGCGGGTCGGACTTCCTGAGTCGGTTGCCGCCGCCGTGGCATCGGAGATCGTGGCCTGCGCCGGGCTGCGGACCGATGATCTGGTGCTCGAGCTTGGCGCCGGCACCGGCGAGATTGGCACGCATCTCGCGCGCCTCCCGGTTCGCTATGTCGGCATCGACAACTCGGCGCCGATGCTCCAGATCTTTCGCGCAAAAGCTCGGCACACGGCCCGCATCATTGCTCCTGGCAGATGCCGGCCAGCGGTGGCCCCTCGACGATAACGCGCGCGGTTGTCGTTTTCGCCTCGCGCGTGATTCATCTCCTGGACGCCGAACATGTCGCCAGGGAGACGGCCCGGGTCTGCCGTCCGGGCGGCTGGCTGATGCTCGGGCAGAGTGCTTCGCGACGACGACGGCGTGAAGGAGCGACTGCGCCGCCGCCGCCTCGAGCTCCTGCGCCAGGCCGGCGTCGGCGCGCTGCGAGGCAGAGAGGGAGCGCGGGCGCGTTGTCGAGCAATGTCTAGTTGCGCAGGTGGTCAATCGATGGGACGCCGCGTCGTAGCCGAATGGAGTGGCGCGACCACACCGGCGGAGGTCATCGCCGACTGGGCGTCGCTCACGCGCATGGGTTCCGTCGCTGTTGATCCAGCATTGCACCAGCGAGATCCTTGCCGAGCTTCGAGGACTGGGCTCGCTCAGGAGATCGGCGATCTCGATCAGCCGGAGGTCGGCCGGGAACGCTATGCGATCGACCTCGTTCGCTTTCCCGAGTAATCGGTTGCTCAGCGGTTCGTTGTGGAAGAGACGTGCAAGACCAACTTCTGACGCAGCTCGGCGCCGCCCTCGTCAATGGCTCACTCACCGACGAGGCGTTGCTCGCCGAGACGGGTGCTCAACCCGTCCTCTCCATCCTCCCGGACGCCAATGTCGTCAAGATCGGCGGGCAGAGCATCATCGACCGCGGGCGCGCTGCCGTATTTCCCTTGCTCGACGAGATCGTCGCCAATCTTGCGCGGCACAAGCTGGTCGTCGGCGCCGGCGCTGGGGCTCGTGCCCGCCATGCCTACAGCGTCGGTCTCGATCTCGGCATGCCAACCGGGGTGATGAGCGTTCTCGGCACCTTCATCAGCATGCAGAACGCCCGCATGCTGCATTACCTGCTGGCCAAGCACGGCATCCCGTTTGTCTCCCCTGTGGAGTTCGCTCAGCTTCCGCTCTACCTGGAAGAGCGGCGGGCGGTGGTCTTCTTCGGCATGCCGCCCTACATCTACTGGCAGCCGAACCCGGCTACCGGCCAGATCCCGCCGCACCGCACCGATACCGGCGCCTTTTTGGTGAGCGAGGTCTTTGGCGCTCGCTCGATGATCTACGTCAAGGACGAAGACGGGCTCTACACCGCGGACCCCAAGAAAGACCGCTCGGCGAAGCTCATCCCGGAGATCACCCTCGACGAGTTGGAAGCAATGGGTCTGGATGACCTCGTCATCGAGCACAGCGTGCTCGACATGATGAAAAACGCCCAGCACCAGCGCTCGATTCAGGTCATCAACGGACTGAAACCAGGCAACCTCACTCGAGCGCTCAACGGCGAGCACGTGGGGACCATCATCACCGCCTGAGCGCCGCGGCGAGAAGCAACACCTGCCAGACTGACGCTCCTCTGGTGCATGACAATCCGCGCACGATCCCCCACCACCTTTGCCAAGTTTGCCAACTTCAAACTCTTCGCCGCCTGCCTTCCCAATCTCGGGACCAGGTCACATCGACCAGCCCCGCGACCTCCACCCGTTCTCCTCTCTACGACTCACTGACTCCTCGACTCTCGTCTCGTCTTGCCGTCTTGCCGTCTCGCCGACTCGCCATCTTGACGCCTGGCACGCCCGGTGCTACGATTCGGCAATCAGCGGTGCGCGTCGCTGGCTGCCATCCTCTTCCCTGGCAGTGACCCCCTCCTCGGGGTGGCGCGAAACGGTCCGAAGTCCGGAGGAACCTATGGACAGCTGCCGTCCTTTCCCGGCGCCGGTTGCTTGGACGCAGCCTGGCCAGCAGTGCCGTGGCCGCCATGGCCGCCCTCGGCATCGACCTGCGCCCGACCCAGGCCCGCGCCTGGACGCTGCGTATCGCCGAGGCCAAGCAGTACCCCAGCGTCTGCCCCTACTGCGCCGTCGGCTGCGACACCCTGATCTACGTCAAGGATGGCGCCATCCTCGACATCGAGGGCGATCCCAACTCTCCCATCAACCAGGGCACCCTCTGCCCCAAGGGCGCGGCCATCTACCAGCTCCACGTCAACCCCAACCGGCTGACCCAGGTGCTCTATCGCCGCCCCGGCGCCACCGCAGTGGGAAACCCTCGGGCTGGAAGAGGCGATGGACATGGTCGCCGAGCGGGTCAAGAAGACCCGCGACGAGACCTTCGAGGAGACCTTCCAGGGCACCGAACGCCGACGGCAAGCCGCAAGAGAAGATCCAGATGGCCACCACCGCCATCTTCTCCCTCGGCGGCGCCACCATGGACAACGAGTGGAACCACGTCCAGCAGAAGCTGATGCGCGGCCTGGGGGTGGTCGCCATCGAAAACCAGGCCCGCATATGACACTCCGCTAGCGTCCCCGGTCTGGGGGTGCGACTCGGCCGCGGAGCGGCGACAACCTTCCCCGGCAGCCTGGTCCACTCGAACGCCATCCTCATCGAGGGCTCGAACATGGCGGAGTGCCACCCCGTGGCCTTCCGCTGGGTGATGCAGGCCAAGCTCAAGGGCGCCAAGATCATCCACGCCGACCCGCGCTTCACCCGCACCACCGCGGTGGCGGACATGCACGCCCCGATCCGGGCCGGCAGCGACATCGCCTTCCTCGGCGGCCTCATCAACTACGTCATCAATTCCGAGCGCTGGAACTCCGAGCCCTTCTTCAAGGAGTACGTCACCACCTACACCAACGCCGCCACCATCATCAACGAGGACTTCCTCGACACCGAGGACGAGGCCGACGGCAAACCGCTCGGCGTCTTCTCCGGTCTCGGTCCGTATAAGGAAGGGAAGTGGGGTCTCAACGGCTTCGTCGGCCAGTACGACCCGAAGACCTGGCAGTACGCGCGACCGCCGTCGGCAGCCAGGGCGAAGCCCGGCCAACACCGCGCAATCGGGCGAGCAGGCGGTCGAGTCAGGCCAGCCGGGCGAGGAAGATGCCGGTCCCGCCTGGCCCGCCCTATGACGCGCTGGTGAGGATCTGCTGCCGGACAGCCCCGGCGCGAACGGGATACGACCCTGCAGGATCCGCGCTGCGTCTTCCAGATCCTGAAGAAGCACTTCGCCCGCTACACGCCGGAGATGGTCTCGCAGGTCACCGGCTGCCCGCCGGAGAAGGTCGTCGAGGTGGCGGAGACGCTGCTGAACAACTCCGGTCCGGACAAGACCTCCGCCATCTGCTACGCCGTCGGCTGGACCCAGCACACCTACGGCGTGCAGATGATCGGCACCGCGGCCACGCTGCAACTGCTCCTGGGCAACATCGGCCGCCCGGGCGGCGGCATCGTGGCCCTGCGCGGGCACGCCACCATCCAGGGCAGCACCGACGTCCCGACCCTCTACCACTCCATCCACGGCTACATGCCGGCGCCGACCGTGCTCAAGTCGCACAACACCGTCGAGGAGTACCTGAAGACCGAGACGCTGCCGACCGGCTACTGGGCCAACACGCCCAAGTTCTTCGTCACCTATCTGAAGTCGATGTACGGCGACGCGGCCACCAAGGAGAACGACTTCGGCTTCGCCTGGCATCCCGCGCATCTCCGGCGACCACTCGCACATGCCGATGATGATCGCCATGAGCGAGGGTCGGGTGAAGGGCATGTTCGCCATGGGGCAGAACCCCGCCGTCGGCGGCCAGAACGCGCGCTTCCAGCGGGCGGCGCTGGCCAAGCTCGACTGGCTGGTGGTCAAGGACAACTTCGAGACCGAGACGGCCGCCTTCTGGTACAAGGCGCCGGAGGTGGCGGACGGCTCGATCCGCACCGAGGACATCCAGACCGAGGTCTTCTTCTTCCCCTCCGCCCAGGTCGCGGAGATGGACGGCACCTTCACCAACACCCAGCGCCTGATCAAGTTCCACCACAAGGCGGTCGACCCGCCCGGCGACTGCCCGCTCCGACATCTGGTTCACCTATCACCTCGGCCAGCGGCTGAAGAAGCTCTACGAGGGCAGCACCGAGGCGCGCGACCAGGGCTTCCTCAACCTGGTCTGGGACTACGAGCCCGACCCGGAGGAGGTCGAGCGCCTGGCAGATCAAGGACGAGCCGAGCGCGCTGAAGATCATGCGCGAGATCAACGGCTACACCACCGGCAAGCCGGACGAGCACCTGCCCGGCTTCGCCGCCCTCAAGGACGACGGCTCGACCACCTGTGCCTCCTGGATCTACTCCGGCATCTATCCCGAAACCGGGGCATCGAGAACCTCAAGGCGGCCTCCCGCGTCCCCGACGGTGGAGGCGGCGGCTCGGCCAACCTGGGCTGGGGCTTCGCCTGGCCGGCCAACCGGCGCATCATCTACAACCGCGCCTCGGCCCGGCCGGACGGCACCCCCTGGTCCGAGGAGAAGAAGTGGGTCTACTGGGACCCGGACAAGGTCAACCCGGCAACGGACAAACCCGGCGTGTGGACGGGCGCCGACGTGCCCGACTTCGCCGTCGGCAAGGCGCCGGATGCCAAGCCCGACCCGGACGGCATCGGTCTCGACGCGCTGAGCGGCACCGACCCCTTCATCATGAAGGCGGACGGCAAGGGCTGGCTCTTCACGCCCGACCGGTCTCGTCGACGGCCCCCTGCCGACGCACTACGAGCCGATGGAGTCGCCGGCGCACGAACGTCCTCTACCCGAACCAGCAGAACTCGCCGGTGCTCAAGGCCTGGAACGTCGATGGCAATCCCCGGGCCGAGCCGGGAGATCCGGCCTTCCCCTACGTCTTGACCACCTACCGCCTGACCGAGCATCACCTCTCCGGGGTGATGAGCCGCTGGCTGCCCTGGCTGGCCGAGCTGCAGCCGGAGCTCTTCGTCGAGATCAGCCCCGAGCTGGCGCGGCGAGAAGGGCATCGCCAACACCGAGGTGGTGCGGGTGATCACCCCGCGCGCCGAGATCACCGCCAAGGCGCTGGTGACCGGCCGCATGCGCCCGATGACCGTCGGCGGCAAGACCGTCCATCACGTCGGCCTGCCCTGGCACTGGGGCTACCAGGGGCTCGTCACCGGATCCGTCACCAACGACCTCTCGCTGATGGTCGGTGACCCCAACGTCACCATCCACGAGGGCAAGGCGTTCGTCTGCAACGTGGAGAAGGCGTGAGATGGCAATCCCAGCCCAGGCGACCCCGGTCGCCACGCCAACCGGTTCCGCGCAACCTAGCTGAGCCCACCGCCGGCTCCCAGGTGGCGCCGCCGGGGGCCTTCCCCGCGGCCCCGATGGGCTTCTTCACCGACACCACCATCTGCATCGGCTGCAAGGCCTGCGAGGTCGCCTGCAAGAACTGGAACGGTCTCTCCGCGGACGTCTTCACCCTCAGCGGCGACTCCTACGACAACACGCGGGAGCTCAGCGGCGAGACCTGGCGGCACGTCCAGTTCATCGAGCAGTTCCCGCGCAGGATCGCGTCGGCGGCCGCTGGCTGATGATGAGCGACGTCTGCAAGCACTGCGTCCACGCCGGCTGCCTGGAGGTCTGTCCCACCGGGGCCATCATCCGCACCGAGTACGACACCGTCGTCATCCAGGCCGACGTCTGCAACGGCTGCCGCGACTGCATCGCGGCCTGCCCCTTCGGCGTGATCGAGATCAACCCGGTCTCGCAAGCACGGCGATGAAGTGCACGCTCTGCTACGACCGGTTGCAGAATGGGCTGGAGCCCGCCTGCTCCAAGGCCTGTCCGACCGACTCGATCAAGTTCGGCACGATCGAGGAGCTGCACGAGATCGCCAACGAGCGCGTGCAGCAGCTCAACGCCCAGGCGCGAGACGCGGGACAACCGGAGAACGCCTACCTCTACGGCGCGGACGACTCCATCGTCGGCGGGTTGAACGCGTTCTTTCTCCTGGTCGACAAGCCGGAGGTCTACCACCTGCCGGCGCAGCCAAGCTCCCCTCCAAAGACGATTCCCACGGCATCGGCGCTCGGCATCGGCGGCACCCTCGGCATGGTCGCCCTCGGCGCGGTCGCCTTCCGCAAGCGCCGCATGGACGATTTCGCCGAAGAGGCGCGAAACGGAGGGGAGGCGACCGACGATCCTCTTCCCCCTCCGCCCCCCTAGCGAAGCGCCCCCAATGCCCCCTCAGGAAGAGAGGACGCGCGATGACGCTCTACTCCACGACTTCTCGACTTCTCGACTTCTCGACTTGCCATTGCAGATCGCGCCGCCGTCGAACACCTGGTTCACCCGATCCCCGGAGTGGGGCTGGTTCATCGTCGTCTACTTCTTCCTGGGCGGCATCGCCGGCGGCGCCGCCTTCCTCTCCGGTCTGCTCGATCTCCTCGGCAACCGCCTCGACCGGCGCATGACCCGCATCGGCTACCTCGATCGCCCTGGTCGCCATCGTCATCGGCGGCACCGCTGCTGATCATCGATCTGACGCGGCCGGAGCGCTTCTGGCACATGGTCTGGAAGTCGGAAACCGGCGGGCCGATGTTCAAGCCCTACTCGGCCATCTCGCTCGGGATCTGGATCATCATGGCCTTCGTCATCTTTGTGGTTCTGGCGGTGATCGCCTCCCTGGCCGACACGAGGTCGGAAGTCGGAAGTCGGAAGTCGGCCAGTGACGACGGATCACTTACCGACTCACCGACTGACCGACCTGCCGACTCGATCTTCCACAAGATCATCGCCCTGGGCTGCATCATCACCGGCTCGGCGCTGGCCGGATACACCGGTCTCGTCCTGACCGGTTCGAATCGTCCGCTCTGGGGCGACACCGCCTGGATCACCCTCCTCTTCCTCCTCTCCGGCATCTCGGCGGGAGGCGCGGCGATGATCCTCTTCGGCTGGCGGCAGGGGCACCTCGGCACCGTGCGCTGGATCGAGCAGATGGAGAGCCTACAGCTCCGTCCTGGAGCTGATCGTGCTGGCGATCATCGCCGCCACCATCTGGAGCGTCGTGCGCGTGGTCTGGAGCGGCGCCTGGGGCGCGATCCTGCTCTTCGGCGTCGGCGTCCTCGGCATCGTCACGCCGATCGTCCTCTACGCGCGGCCGCGCGCCCTGGGCCCGGCGACCATCCCCATCGCCGCGCTCCTGGTGCTGATCGGCGGCTTCCTGCTGCGCACGGTGGTGATCCTCTCCTCGGAGGCGATGTGACGGAGGGTGATACAGGGGCAGGGTGATTACTCGCTACGCGCCTGCGGACCAAGTGGTGACAGGGTGACCGGGAACGAGAGTCGTCTCCTGACACCCCGTCACCCCACCACCCCGTCACCCTCGTCAGTTGCGCCTCATCGGGGCAGCAGCGGCGCTGGTCGTGCTCCTGGCCGGCTGCGCATCGTCGCCGGAAGCGGCGCGCGTGCCCGGCGAGCCGGGTGCGGACCCGGGTAACCACGCAAATCCGGTGGTACTCCTGGCGCCGCCGGAGCGGTTCGACCGCGTCTACTACGAAGTCCCCTATGACGGCCCGGCGCCGGCAAGCGAAGATACGGCAGGACGCCCGCTCCTGGATGGAAACCGACGAGGATCGCCGGCTTTCACCGCTCGCCACGCGGAGCCAGGATGCGTTTCGTGCTATCCCTGAAGAACCTTCTCCCGTTCGGATGGAGTTCCAGCGCGACCGTGACCGGATCATTCATACGAAATCGTTTCGCCGCCTCATGCACAAAACACAGGTTTTCATCGGACCGTCGAGCGACCATTATCGAACCCGCCTTACGCACACGCTGGAGGTAACCCAGATCGCGCGAACCATCGGTCGCGCACTGCGCCTCAACGAAGACCTGATCGAAGCCATCGGCATGGGGCATGATCTCGGCCATACCCCGTTCGGACATGCCGGCGAAACGGCGATCGGTCGCTTCTGGCCCGGATTTCGCCACAACGAGCAAAGCCTGCGTGTGGTCGATGTGCTCGAAAAAGATGGTCACGGGCTCAATCTCACTGAACAGGTACGCGACGGCATTCTCAGACATTCAAAAACCAATGAAGAAATTACAGGCGCCGTTTCTGGAAAACCCGGCTCACTGGAAGGCGAAGTGCTCAAGATCTCGGACGGGATCGCCTACATCAATCACGATCTTGATGATGCGATTCGAGCAGGCTTGATCTCGATTGGCGATGTCCCTACCCTTGCCAGAGCAAGGCTTGGCGACAGTCACGCTTCTCGGATCAATTCGCTGGTTATCGACATCGTCAGCAATTCCCACACTGAGTCGGCCCCAGGCGAAATCACGATGTCGCTCGAAATGCTCGACGCCGCGAATACGCTGCGTGCATTTCTGTTCGAGCAAGTGTATGAGCCACTGAACGAGCTGCCAGACACAATTCGAGCGCAACATGTCGTGCTGGAACTCTGTACCTATTACAATGAGCATCCGGATGAAATGCCGGTCGAGTATCAACCAGGGTCCCGCCCTGATCCCCTACCCCGCCTCGTCATTGATTACGTTGCCAGCATGACCGATCGGTTTGCGGTCGAGCGATTTCAACGTCTCTTCGTGCCGCGATACTGGTCGGTTTAGGCGGGGGCAAACACCATGCGTAATGATGCGGTCGCTGAGATTCGCGAGCGAACAGATATTGTCGAACTCGTCGGCGCCTACACACCGCTTAAGAAAGCCGGCCGATCCTACAAAGGTCTCTGCCCGTTCCACCAGGAAAAAACACCTTCGTTCGTCGTCTTTCCTGATTCCCAGAATTTCCATTGCTTCGGCTGCGGGAAGGGCGGGGATATCTTCACCTTCCAGATGGAAGTGGAGAAAGTCGACTTTCCGGAGGCGCTGCGCGAGCTCGCGAAACGCGCCGGAGTTGATCTTGCCGACGCTCCCGGCGTCGCCAAGGAAAATGATGAACGTCGTGAGCGTCTGCTCAACGCCATCGACCTCGCCGCCACGTTCTTTCACGATCAGCTGCTGAACCAACCAACCGGTCTTGCCGGGCGAGATCTTGCCGAAAAGCGCGGACTCGACCGGGCGACGATCGAACGCTTCCGGCTTGGGTTCGCCCCCGACCGCTGGGATGCGCTTCTGACCATGCTCGGCGCGCGAGGCTTCGACGCGGCGACGCTGGTCGAGGCGGGTCTCGCGCAGGAACGCCAAACCGGCGGGCATTACGACCGGTTTCGCAACCGGCTGATCTTTCCGATCGCCGATCGCGACGGGAGGATCGTCGGCTTCGGGGCCCGCGCATTAGGGGATGACCAGCCGAAATATCTCAATTCGCCGCAGACATCGCTGTTCGACAAAAGCTCGTTGCTCTACGCGCTGCATCTGGCCAAGGATGCGATCAAAAGCGAAAACCGGGCGATCATCGTCGAAGGGTATATGGACGCCATTGCCGCCCATCAATTCGGTCATCCGAACGTCGTCGCGGCGATGGGCACGGCGCTCACCGAATCTCAGGTCGGACTCTTGAAGCGCTTCAGCAAGCGGATCGTACTGGCGCTCGATGCCGATGCGGCGGGCCAGATGGCCACGCTGCGCAGTCTGGAGTCGATGCCAAACGCGCTCGATCACGTTGACTCGCCAGTTCCCGACGCCGCCGGGATCGTCCGTTTCGAACGCAAGCTCGACGCCCAGATCAGCATCTTGCAACTGCCGGTTGGCAAGGATCCCGATGAGCTGCTGCGAAAATCGCCAGAGCAATGGGATTCGCTGGTCGAGTCTGCGATTCCATTTCTCGATTTCGTCATTGATGTCATCGCGCGCGATGTCGATCTCAACGATCCTCGCTCGAAATCAGCCGCGTTCCAGCGCATCGCGCCGCTGCTACGGCAAGTCGGCGATCAGGTCACCCAACAGCATTATCTGGGACGCGTTGCGGGCCGACTGGGGATATCAGAGCAGGTGCTCTGGTCGGAGCTGAAACGCGGGCAACTCCGCACATCCCCGCAAGTTCCCCTTTCGCAGCCAACGCGAACAACCGCCCGCCGGATCAAGAACGAGGACTATCTCACTGCAGTCCTGCTCAAGCACGCCTCGCTCTCGCGGGATTTCCTGGATGTGATCAGCGACGACGATCTGCTCGATAGCCGCAATCGTGAAATCGTGCGCGTGCTTCGGATGGAGGGCGCCGATCAAGTCGAGCCAGATGTGCTGCTTTCAGGTCTTGACGAAAATGTCGAATTGCACGGCGAATCGATCCTGCAACTGCTCGACGGCACGCCTTCGGCATTCCCCGGCCAGATTCGTCAGGCGGCAACCTCAGCGCTGAACGGCATTCGCCGCGAACGTCTCGAATTCCTGATGCGGCAATTGCAACTGGAATTGATGTCCGCCCAGCAAGAGCACGACGCCACAGTTCTGGAAGCGCTCACCAGCCAGATGGCGAATCTCGCCGCCCAAAAACAAAACTTCGAGCCGCCAAAAAGCCCATATTTCCGCGACAGCCGCGACGAACCCGGCTACATGCCTGGCCGCTAGTCTTCGTATCAACAGCAAATTTCGCGAAGGCTGGTTGCGACGACCCGGCACTCAAAGTGCCGGGCCGAAAGCGATGAGCGCATCAACCAACAGATGATCGTCCTCAGGCAAAATCGTCCGCAAATCGACGAGAAGCTTCCCTTCTGTGATTCTCGAGAAGACTCCTGGGTTCCCAAGTCTCAATTTCCTGGCGATGATATCGATGTCGGTGCTCGCATCCAATATCGGCGAAATTGCCAGACTCGGGAGCGTCTGACCAGGCAGCGTACCGCCACCCACGGTTGCCTCGCTCGAAACGCATTCGAGCGAAAGTCCGGAAACTGCCGCACAGATTCGGCGTCCCCGCTCTTGGAGCTCGATCATCGGGGTTGAAATCATTCGCCACACAGGAATCTTCATGGTCGCTTCACCACGAGCGTAGTGCCGCAGCGTCTCAGCGACGCCTGCCAGCGTCGTCTTGTCAGCTCGTACGGCACGCGCCAGCGGATGCCTGGTGATGCGATCGATCATCGACCGCTTACCGGCAATGATGCCTCCCTGCGGGCCACCGAGGAGTTTGTCGCAACTCATGGTGATGAGATCGACACCTTCATCAAGACTCTGCCAGACGGGGCGCTCACCGGTCAGACCGAAACGCGACGGATCGATCAACGCACCGCTTCCCTGATCTTCGATCAACGCCAGGCCCTTAGCGCGAGCAATTGTCGCCAGATCAGGCAGCGCCGGCGCATGAACGAATCCGGTAATGTTGAAATTGCTTGGATGAACTTTGAGGATCGCGGCAGTTTCGGCGTTGATTGCACGTTCATAATCGACCACATAGGTGCGGTTGGTCGTACCGACTTCCACCATGGACGCACCGCTCTGGGCGAGCACATCAGGTATGCGGAAACCGCCGCCAATCTCGACCGACTCTCCGCGCGAAACGATAACCTCTTTGCCCTTCGCCATTGCCGAAAGCGTCAGGAGAATCGCGGCGGCGTTGTTGTTGACCAGAAGCGCCGCTTCCGCTCCAGTCAACGCGGTCATCAAAAGCGATATTTCAGACATCCGGTGACCACGCTGGTTGCTGGCGCGATCGAGTTCGAGGGTGACGCTGGATGTTGCCGCGCGAGCCATCGCCTCGGCTGTCTCCGCGCTCACCTGAGCGCGACCTAGGTTGGTGTGAATGATCACGCCCGTGCCATTGAGCATCGGTTCGAGTTTCGGTTGATCGAGAGTTCGAAGCCGCTCAACCATTTCGCCGACGACATCATTCGGAATCGTGCAGATTCGATCAATGCTCGAAATAGCAGTTCGGAGCGATTCAAGTTCCATCTGAACGATCGGTTTGATCGCCCAATCTTCGAACGTGCCGCCAGCTTCCCGATAAGCATGTAAGACTGCATGAATAGATGGAAGTGAACGGCGCGGATCATCATCGGTGAGAGAGGTTGAAGTTCGTTTCGGCATGCTGATCGCGCCCCCAGAAAACGGAAAAGCGAGGGGGCATAAATGCCACCTCGCCGGTCGGGGAGAGAGGATTCGAACCTCCGACCTCAGCGTCCCGAACGCTGCGCGCTAACCGGGCTGCGCTACTCCCCGATGCGCATCGGATAATACACCACCCTCAACTTCGACGCCACCGGCTGTGCCCGCTGATCGAATAAATATGCGCGAATTGCTGGAAGAAATAACCGCGTAGCGCCGATGCCCATATTGGGAGAAATTCCGAACCATTCCCCCTGCCAACTGCCGCTTCCGTGTGCTAGCATCGATGCACCGGAGGCTACCTGCCCGCGTAGCTCAGTGGATAGAGCGCCGCCGTCCTAAGGCGGGCGCCGGGGGTTCGAGTCCCTCCGCGGGCACCTGATTTATTCGTGAGCGGCGGCCAGGTCGCCGCCGCTTGAGTAGACGGGAGCCAACGATGGAATTGCTCGTTCGCGGAACCGATGTAACGATCACTGATGATCTTCGCGCATTCGCGAATCAACGAGTTTCGAGACTCGATCGAATCGTCGAGCACCTCGTAGAAGCCAAGCTTGAAATCAAGCGGATTCACCGCCGAACCGGCGCGAACACGATCGTCGCGCAGTTAACTGTTCAGTCTGGCCGAGATCTCCTCCGCGCTGAAGAGCAGGATGGTGATGCCCGCAAGGCGATCGATCTCGCCGTCACGAAAATGGAAACGCAAATCCGCAAAGTGAACTCCCGCCGGATCAGCCGAATGAAAAGTGGCCGTCTTCCGGAATATGATGGGCTAGATCTGGATAATGGCGCTGGGGACGAACCTGAAATCGATGATGAGTTACAGCCGATCGTCCGCACGAAACGATTCAACGTCAAACCGATGGATATCGAGGAAGCAGTTGAGCAGATGGAACTCCTCGGTCACGACTTCTTTGTTTTTCATAATCTCGGCGAGGGGAATATCAACGTCCTTTATCGCCGGAAAGACGGTGCGTTCGGATTGCTGGCGCCAACGGAAGGGTAGCAACTCCCCCTATCCTTTCGAAAGAACCCTTGCTATCATTCGGAAAGTGGGTCCACTCTCAGCGAGTGGACCAGTCCAGTTGTACGTGCCTGGCGCAAACGCTGCACCGGCACAATGACTGCCATGAAGGAGTCATCGAGTGCCCATTTCCCTCTACGAGGGGCCGTCAGTTTTCGGATACGAAACTGATGTCCTGAACCGTGTCGCGGCTATTTCGGTCCATACCTCACCTCTCGCCGACCTTGGCAGCAAAGACGCCGGCGGGATGAATGTGTACGTGCGAGAACTCAGCTGCCACATTGCCGGTCTTGGTCTTCCCATCGATGTCTTCACCCGCCGCACTGATCCGGAAACCCCAGAAATCCAGCACCCCTGCAATGGCGTCCGCGTCATATCCATCAATGCGGGCCCCCCCGAGCAGATAAGCAAACACGATCTCTTTCAATATCTTCCCGATTTTGCAGCCGAAATGGCGCTTTTCGCGCTCCGCGACGGCGTCAGGTATGACGTTGTCCATGCGCACTACTGGCTCTCGGGTTGGGTTGCCCAACTCGTGAAGCGTTATTGGTCCGTTCCCTTTTCGTTTATGTTCCACACCTCCGCGCATATGAAAAATGCCGTCTCCCAACAACACCTGCAGGAATCTGTGCAACGCGCCGACATCGAGCGCAAGCTCGTTAAGCTCGCTGACAGCATCATTGCGGGAAACCCGGGAGAAGCTGCAGATCTCATCTGGCGCGAGCGCGCGAACGCCGGCAAGATCTGCACGATTCCTCCCGGAGTCGACACCGATCTTTTTTATCCACTCGATCGCTCGGCATGTCGGGATGAACTCGGCCTAGCAGAGAACGATAAGGTCGTGGCATTCGTCGGCCGCATCGATCCCATCAAAGGGATCGACACCCTCCTCGCTGCGACTCGGCATCTTCAGCGTGAAATCGGCGATTCGCTGGTTGTGCTGATCGTCGGTGGTGATCTGGACGCGAATGGCGAACCAATCGGTGCGCTCCAAGAAGTAGCTGACGAGATCCAGGAACTCGGCATCGCCGAATCTATTCGCTTGATCGGCGCTCAGCCACAAAATCGACTCCCGCTCATCTACAGCGCCGCGGACGTCGTCTGCGTGCCATCGAGGTACGAATCGTTCGGTCTCGTTGCCGTTGAAGCTATGGCGTGCGGCGTGCCAGTAGTCGCCTCGCGGGCCGGTGGTCTGATCTATACGGTCGAGGATGGTGAAACGGGCTTCCTGGCGCCGATCGAAAACGACCGGGCATTCGCGGACGCGATGCTTAAGATTCTGACGGACTCGAATTTGAGAGCCGAGATGGGCCGCGCTGCACGAATCTCCGCGCATCGGTTCAGCTGGGAAGCGATCGCCCAGTCCGTACGCCACGTTTACTATCAGCTCGCGTCTGGTCACCGCGCGAACCTCTGCTGCGACGAAGAGATCTACGCGTAGCGCCTGCCATGAGACGAGAAAAGGGGGCGGATGATTCCGCCCCCTTTTTTGAATCTCTATCGCTGATTAGATCGAAGCGACTGCCTGCTCGAAGATGGCGAGGAATTCGTTGATCTGTGCTTCGTTGACGACCAGTGGCGGAATGATCCGAATCGCCTGATCGAAGGTTCCGCAGTTCAAAAGCAACACCTTTTGGGCGAAGCAGGCCGCAATGACTTTGGCGACCGCGTCAGGATTCGGCGTTCCGTCCGATTTCACGAACTCCACGGCGACCATCAGACCAAGTCCGCGCACATCGCCAATCACCGGATATTTAGCCTGGATCGCGCGCAATCCATTGCTGAGCAGCGTTCCCATCTTCGCTGAGTTCTCAACGAGCTTTTCTTCCTTGATCACCTTGAGCGTCGCATAGGCGGCGGCGGTGCCGACCGCATTGCCGCCATACGTGCCGCCGTGCGCTCCGGGCGCCCACTTTTCCATCAAGGAGCGGTTCGCGACCACCGCGCTGACCGGCATTCCCGAGGCAATGCCCTTCGCGACGGTGATGATGTCGGGGACGACGTCGAAATGCTCGAACCCCCACATTTTGCCAGTGCGGCCAACTCCGGTCTGAATCTCATCGAGAATCAACAGGATGCCATGCTTGTCGCAGAGCTCGCGCAGCTTCTGCATGAAACGAGGCGTCGGCACCAGATAGCCGCCTTCGCCCGCGATGGTTTCAATCAGAATCGCCGCGACATCATCCGGCATCACCATCGTCTCGAAGAGATACTCAAGCTCTTCGAAATATTTCAAGTCCGCATCGGCGGCATCACCGCTGTACGGGCTCCGATAGAGATACGGATACGGCGCGAAATAGATGCCTGCCAGCAAAGGCTCGTAATGCCCACGAATCTTCGACCGGGACGAGGTCACCGACATCGCACCGTGGGTGCGTCCGTGAAACCCACCTCGGAAGGCGATGATCGCCGGACGCCGCGTCGCCGCTTTCGCAAGCTTGATCGCCCCTTCCACCGCCTCGGCCCCGCTATTCGTCCAGAACACCTGATTCAGCGAATCAGGCAAGGTGGACATCAACTCAACCGCGGCTTTGAGCATCGATTCATGCGCGAAGATATTCTGCTGGGCGTGAATGATCTTGGCCGCCTGCTCTTGAATCGCCGCCACCACGCGGGGATGGGAATGCCCGGTATTGGTGACGGCGATCCCGGAAGTGAAATCCATATACCGCTGACCGTCGATATCCCAGACGTAGATGCCTTCGCCATGATCGACAAAGACCGGCGAGTAGCGCCCGACGACTTTGGGGATAAGTTGCTTCGGATCGAGTGCGACATTCTGGGCAACCATGACCGATCCTTTCTCGAATCTCGTCGTTCCTGGAACCGGAATTGGCGCTATTCCTTCGCGTCTTTGTCCTTCAGATCTTTGTAGTACTTCTTCGTTTTCGGCACTGGCTTCGCGTCTTCAGCCGCTTTGCGCGCCATGAAGTCGCTGGCCGCGTTCGTGAGCGATTCCTCCAACCGGGCGAAATCGTTGTAAATCACCGTATTATCTTGCGAGCCAGGAGTGCGAAGCAGCATCTTGACGAGCTGAGTCAATGAAGCGGATGCAGCGTTCGAAGCGCCGGGGGTTTGGGCGCGTTTGATGAAGACGTCGACATAGGTCAACGTTTTAGGATTTGCGTTTTGCGCGACGAGCCGTTCCCGTATCGTCGTGAGACCGTCAACGACGTTCATTCGTGGGAGCCTCTCCTTGCGCAGAATGGTCGATTCCGCATGAGATCGATTCAAAATAACCGCTGAAAGTATAGCATTCGCTCCATTCGCCTTATCCTGAAACTCCCCTACCCGTGATACCATTTTGAAAACGTTGCCAGGGGTGCGCGGCGCGCTGAGAGTGCAGCCGGAAATGGCTGCCAACCCTCTGAACCTGATCCGGCTCGTACCGGCGAAGGAAGGCAACTGCCTGTTGCTACACAGGCATGCCTCGCGCCGTCGGTTCCTGCCGTTGGCGCTTTTTTTGTGCGTCACGAAAGACTTATGGAAAGCGAGCAATTGTTGAGCCTTTCGTATCCGGCTCCGGCAAAAGCCATGACCATCGCGGGCTCCGATTCCGGCGCGGGCGCTGGCATTCAGGCGGATCTCAAAACATTCGCCGCGCACGGGGTCTACGGGACATCCGTGCTGACCGCCGTGACCGCACAAAACACGCGGGAGGTTCTGGCGATCGCGGAAGTGCCTGAAGAAGTCATCGTTCTCGAAATCGACGGCGTCATGTCCGATATCGGCACGGATGCCGCCAAAACCGGCATGCTCTCGTCGCCCACGATCATTGAAGTGGTCACCGATCGGATCGTTGCCTGGGGGATCACGAAACTCGTCGTTGATCCCGTCATGGTGGCAAAAAGCGGCGACCGGCTGTTACACGGTTCGGCAGTCTCCACACTTCGCGCTAAGCTCTTGCCGATTGCGCTCATCGTCACTCCCAATATTCCGGAAGCAGAGGTCCTCTCGGGGATCACCATCGCCACTGAGAACGACCGGCAGGAAGCTGCCCGGATCATTTCAGCCCTGGGACCGAAGTATGTCGTGATCAAAGGTGGACATCGGGACGGCGATCCTTCCGATCTCGTCTTTGACGGTGAAACCTTCACGTTGATTGAAGGCAAGCGGATCGACACGCAGAACACGCACGGCACCGGCTGCACGTTTTCAGCCGCCATCACGGCCAATCTCGCGCTTGGGAAATCTCCGTTCGAGTCCATCAGCGCCGCCAAGCACTACATCACTCGCGCGCTCGAAACCAGCTATCAAATCGGCGAAGGACATTCACCCGTCAACCACTTTTTCAATCTGTGGCCAGAACCAATCGTCAGCAACCAGGGGGAAGCCTCATGAGCGCCCGCATCGACGCACCATTGATCATCGCCGGCAAATCGTTCTCCAGCCGCTTGATGATCGGCACCGGCAAATACCGCAACAGCGTGGAAATGAATGCTGCATTTGCAGCCTCCGGTGCCGAGATCATCACGGTCGCCTTGCGACGGATCGATTTCGACGATCCCAAAAGCCGGTCGGTGCTGGATGACGTTGATTGGAAGAAGTACACCATTCTTCCCAACACAGCCGGCTGCCAGACCGCGGACGAGGCAATCCGCATCGCCCGCATGGCGCGCGCGATGGAGCTTTCCAACTGGGTCAAACTTGAAGTGATCCCCGATCCCAAATATCTGCTCCCTGATCCGATCGGCACGCTCGAAGCCGCCCGGGTGTTGGTTGAAGAGGGATTCGTCGTCCTTCCATACATTGGGGCTGATCCCATTCTCGCCCGGCGACTTGAGGAACTTGGCACGGCCACGGTGATGCCGCTCGGCTCACCCATTGGGTCTGGTCAGGGCATCATCAATCGTGAAGCGATCAAGATCATCATTGAGCAGGCGAACATCCCTGTCGTGGTCGATGCGGGAATCGGCGTTCCTTCTGATGCGTCAAGCGCCATGGAAATCGGCGCCGACGCCGTGCTGATTAACTCCGCCATCGCCCTATCTGACGATCCCGAGTTGATGGGCGAGGCGATGGGACTTGGCGTGCGCGCCGGGCGCGCCGCTTATCTGGCAGGCCGCATTCCGGTCAAGCCATACGCCTCCGCGAGCAGCCCGACGACAAATATCGTCGGCGTTCCAGTCTAGTTCAGAGACTAATAATGGCAATAACCCTCGAAACAGCGCTCCGGGTCTATCTCATCGCCGATCCGGCGTTCGCGGAACGCGATCTCATTGAGAAATCGCGCGAGGCGCTGGCCGGCGGCGTAACGATGATCCAGCTTCGCGCCAAATCGCTCACCGATCGGGAAGCTTTTGGGCTCGGCTTAGCCCTTCGCGACGAATGCACGTTCTACGGCGCGGCATTTCTCGTGAATGACCGCGTCGATTTTGCGTTGGCGCTCAAAGCGGACGGCGTACATCTCGGTGTCGACGATTTTCCGCTCGAAGCCGCGCGCGAACTCGCAGGAACCGAATTCGTCATCGGCTTTTCTCCTGAAACCGATGAGCAGGCTTCTCAGGCGCGAGCGCGAGGGGCGAGTTATCTCGGCGTCGGTCCGGTGTATGGCACAACCTCGAAACAGGATGCCGGTCCGTCAATCGGATTGGAAACCGTTACCCGCCGAACGAGTCTCGCTGGACTGCCGACGATCGGCATCGGCGGCGTGACTGCCGCGAACGCTGGCGCTGTCATCAATGCAGGATCGTGCGGCGTTGCGGTGATCAGCGCAATTCTCTCCGCCGGTGATCCGAGGAGCGCGGCGCAGGAACTCCGGACGGCCGTAGATCTCGCACTGGCCGGTGGATGATCTGTTGCGACCGCTCCTGGTAGCCGTCACCGACCGCCAACGTCTTCATGTTCCAATGCCTGAATGGGCCAGGCGCGTCATCGACGGTGGCGTCGATATCGTTCAACTTCGCGAGAAGGACCTGACGGAGGATGAGCTTCGCCCCATCGCGATAGCGCTGCTGACGGCGATTGAATCGCCGCACAAACTGCAAATCAACGGCCATCCGAATCTGGCGATGGAGTTAGGATGCGGGCTGCATCTTCCGGAAGCGACGCCGGTTTTTGACAATCCTCCGCACCCGTTCAGCCGCTCGATTCATAGCCCAGCGACTATTTCGTCGCACGAGACTCCAGATTTTCTCGTCGCCGGTCATCTCTTTCCAACGTCGAGCAAGGCGAGCATTCCATCACGAGGGATTGATTGGCTGAAGGCAGTCGTTGACGCGTCCCCTTATCCTGTTGTCGCCATTGGCGGCATCGACGCGTCGAATGCCGCGTACGCGATTCGTGCGGGTGCGGACGGCGTGGCGTTGATCAGAGCGCTCACTGATGCTCTTGACCCATACCTGAGCGCGCAGGAAATACGGAATGTCATTGACAGGGAGTGGACGAAACGATGACCTCTCGTGATTCGGCATCAGTCGTTTTCATGCTCAATGGCAAGCAGGCTGAGTATCCATCCGAGCTCACCGTCACTCAGCTTCTGGCAGACAAGGACCTCACAGCGCAGATGGTGGTTGTGGAAGTTAACGGCGCGATCGTCGCGCGCGCTTCATTCGGCGAGGTCGTCTTGAGATCCGGCGACGAGGTTGAAATCGTTCACTTCGTCGGGGGTGGTGAATAATTCCCAGGGGAGCCAGAGGCAGCGATCGAGATCGACTTGATATTCACCCTTGAAAGGAACACCTTCGTCGAGCAGTAAACCTTTCATGACGTCGGGGTGGCCAAAATGCCATCCTCCTGAGAGTTCGCCGTTTCGGTTTACGACACGGTGAGCGGGCAAATCGAGACCGGATGGACTTGTGTACAGCATCCACCCAACGACTCGCGCGCCCCTGGCATTGCCAAGCGTTCTGGCGATGGAACCGTACGTGGTGACGCATCCGAATGGAATGCTGTTGACGATGGTCCAGACTCGCCGGCGCCCTGAGTATTTGTCCGGCTTGGGCGAAGATTCTTCGTTCATGCTCCCTCAAGATGTTTCGCTGGCCGGGGTATACTCGACCGTAACAACAGGCGCCCCGAAGATTGAGCGACGGCGCTCAATCGCGAAAACGCGCCTCCGAGGTCCATATCGATGCGAAGCCTGCTGACCAAAGTATTTGGCGACACCAACGCAAAAGCGCTAAAGCAGATTCTGCCACTTGTCGAAGACATCAACGAGCTCGAACCTGAGTTCGTGGCGATGGAAGATGATGAGCTCCGTGAGTTCGCCATCAATCTCCGCGCGCGCTTCGCCGATGGGGAAACCCTCGACGATCTCCTGCCGGAATCATTCGCCGTTACGCGCGAAACCGCGAAACGGGTGCTCGAAAAGCGGCACTACGATGTCCAGCTGATGGGTGGCGTCGTCCTGCATCAGGGCAAGATCGCCGAAATGCGCACCGGCGAAGGTAAAACGCTGACTGCCACCTTGCCGGTCGCGCTCAACGCGCTCACTGGCCGTGGCGTCCATGTCATCACCGTTAACGACTATCTCGCCAAGCGCGACGCGCAGTGGATGGGCGCGGTCTATCACGCCCTGGGGCTGTCGGTGAGTTCGATTCAACATGAAGTCGCCTATCGATATAACCCAGAGTACGAGAACGAGGATGAGCGACTTCAGTTTCTCGAGCCGGTCACCCGTCGCGAGGCGTACGAAGCGGATATCACCCACGGAACGAACAACGAATTCGGATTCGACTACCTCCGCGACAACATGGTTGCTTCCGAGAAGCAACTCGCACAGCGCGATCTCGTCTACGCCATCGTCGATGAAGTCGACAACATCCTGATCGATGAAGCGCGGACGCCGCTGATCATTTCAGGCCCGGCGGACAAGTCGACGGACCGCTATGCGCAGTTTTCTCAGATCGTTCGGATTCTGCGAAAAGATCGCGATTACGATGTCGATCTCAAATCGAAAACCGTCAGTCTGACGGAAGAAGGCATCGACCGCGTCGAGCAAGCGCTCACCATTCCGCCCAACGAAAGCATTTACGACGAGCGCTACGTTGAACTCACCCACTATCTCGAACAGGCGCTCAAGGCTCAGGTCGTTTTCCACCGGGACAAGGACTATATCGTTCGCGACGGCGAGGTGATCATCGTCGATGAGTTCACCGGCCGGATGATGCACGGTCGTCGCTACAGCGACGGTCTGCACCAGGCGATCGAAGCCAAAGAAGGGGTGCGCGTTCAGCGCCAGAACGTGACGCTGGCCACAATCACCTTCCAGAACTATTTCCGTATGTATGAAAAGCTGTCGGGCATGACGGGCACCGCAAAGACCGAAGAAGAAGAGTTCCAGCGCATCTACGACCTCGAAGTCGTCACCATTCCGACCAATCGCGAAAATGTTCGTCAGGATGGCGCCGATCTCGTCTATCGCAACGAGAAATCGAAGTTCGATGCCGTCGTTGAAGAAATCGCGAAGCTGAACGAGGTCGGTCGACCGGTGCTCGTCGGAACCACTTCGGTCGAAAAATCTGAATATCTCAGCGATCTGCTCACCCGCAAAGACGTGCCTCATCAAGTCTTGAACGCGAAGCAGCATGAGCGCGAAGCGCTCATCGTTTCAGAAGCTGGCCACAAAGGAAGCGTGACGATCGCCACCAACATGGCGGGGCGCGGCACCGATATCGTGCTCGAAGACGGCGTCGCCGACCTCGGGGGACTCCATATCATTGGCACCGAGCGCCATGAATCGCGCCGGATCGACAATCAGCTTCGCGGCCGCGCCGGCCGACAGGGTGACCCTGGCTCATCCCAGTTCTACGTGTCACTCGAAGATGAGCTGATGAAGCGGTTTGGGTCCGAACGCATCGGTGGCCTGATGGACCGGCTCGGCATGGAAGAAGATGTGCCGATCGAGCACCGGGTAATTTCGAAGTCGATTGAAGGCGCCCAGACGAAAGTCGAAGGTCATAACTTCGATATCCGCAAACACGTCGTTCAGTACGACGACGTAATGAATCGCCACCGCGAAACAATCTACGCCGATCGCCGGCAGCTCGTTCAAGGCGCGGACATGAGCGAGCGGATCACCGATTTCATCGCCGCCGAGATCGAGGAAATCGTCGACCGGCATTCTGAGGAGAAGGTTGGCGCGCTCGACTATCCGAAGATTTTTCACGATTACTACGTGTTGATTCCGAATGCAAAGGTCACTCCCGATGAGATGATCAATCTACCTCGGGAGGATTTGATCGAGCTGCTCGACGACGATGCCGATCGCGCCTACCAGGAAGTCGAGGCGCGTTTCGGTTCAGAGATCATGCGCGCCGTCGAGCGCCACGTCATGCTCTCGATCATCGACAAGCTTTGGGTGCAGCACCTCACCGAAATGGACGATCTGCGCGAAGGCGTCGGACTCCAGGCATACGGGCAGAAAGATCCCCTCGTCGTCTATCGAACCGAGGGGTATCGGATGTTCGGCCTGCTGATGGGGCACATTCAGCACGACGTCGTCCACACCATCTTCCGGGTACAGCCGGCGGTGGCGCAGCAGCCGGTGCGAACCCGCATCACCGACGAGCAGGGCACGACCAATCGGGGTGAAGAATCCGCCGCGAATCAACCACTGCAGAACAAGAAGAAAATCGGCGCCAATGATCCCTGCTGGTGCGGGAGCGGCAAGAAATTCAAGCGGTGCCACGGCGCTCCTGCCGCCAAGGCGACAGCTGTCTGATCGCGACATTGAACGCATGAATAAATGATGAAAGCCGCTGTCATTGCAGCGGCTTTCTCACGCCCTTCCTGGATTTTCGGGCGATACTTGCTCAAGTTGACGCAAACTAAAGGAGTGTCGAATGGCTGAAACGTTTCCAATCTATCTGGCAGGTGAATGGGTTGATTCACCGCATCCGCTCGAAATCCGCAATCCGTATCAAGACGATCTGATTGGCACGACCTATCTCGCCACGCACGACCAACTTGAAACGGCGATCGTCGCGGCAGAAGCCGTCTTTCCTCAGCTCAAGACCATGCCAACCTTTGAGCGAGTGGCCATTCTCACGAAGCTCGCCGCAAAAATGCGCGAGCATCGTGATGAAATCGCCCGCACCATCTGCCTGGAAGCCGCCAAGCCAATTCGAGATGCCGAGGTCGAAACCGACCGGGGCATCTTTACTGTCGAGATCGCCGCAGAAGAAGCAAAGCGGATCGAGGGCGACGTCATACCGCTTGATCTGCTGCCGTCGTCAAAAGGTCGATTCGGCATCGTCCGCCGTTTCCCTATCGGACCGATCGCCGGGATATCGCCATTCAATTTTCCATTGAATCTCGCCCTGCACAAAGTTGCTCCGGCCATTGCCAGCGGCAACCCCATCGTGCTCAAGCCCCCCTCCAAGGACCCGCTGACGATGCTGCTCATCGCCAGGTTGATCGACGAATCCGGGCTTCCCAAGGGCGCGCTGAGCGTGCTCCCGATGGACCGCGCCACCGGCGACGCACTGGTGGAGGATGAACGGTTCAAGCTTCTCTCGTTCACCGGCTCGCCCGACATTGGCTGGAGCATGAAAAACCGGGCGGGCATGAAGCGAGTCGTCCTTGAGCTCGGCGGCAACGCGGGCGTCGTCATTGATGAAGACTCGGACCTGGAGTTCGCTGCGAATCGCGTTCGCACCGGCGCGTTCGCCTATGCGGGACAGGTCTGCATCTCGGTGCAGCGCGTCTTCATCCACGAAGCTGTTTACGACCGGTTTCTGCCACTGCTCATCAAAGAGACCGAGGCAATTGTCTCCGGCGATCCGCTCGATCGCGCCACAGATCTCGGGCCGATGATCGATGACAAAGCAGCCAGTCGAACCGAGCAATGGGTCAACGACGCCGTCGCTGAAGGCGCGCGCATTCTTACGGGCGGAAAAGCGAACGGCCGGTTTTTCGAGCCGACCATCATCGAAAATGCTGATCCCGCGTCGTTTGTCTGTTCTCGAGAGGCTTTTGCCCCGCTGGTGACGGTCTTCAAGGTTCCATCGTTCGCAGCTGGCGTCAGGAAGCTGAACGACTCGGAATTCGGACTTCAAGCCGGCGTCTTCACAAACAACCTGGAACGCTCGCTTTACGCGTTCGAGCAGATCGAGGCGGGGGGCGTGATCATCAATGACATTCCCACCTATCGGATCGACCACATGCCGTACGGCGGTGTGAAATCGTCCGGTTTAAGCCGGGAAGGAATTCGCTACGCCATCGAAGACATGACCGAAATGCGGTTGATGGTGGTTAACCGGCTTGCCAGCCAGCAAGTCGACGGCTAAAGTACGTGACGCAGCAGGGCGGCACAACGACTCGCCCTGCTGCAAATGACGTTGACCGGGAGCGAATAATTCTGAGTTTCATCGCAAACCATGCGGAAAACGCAAATATCTGTTATGATAAGTGGGCACGCAGGTCTTTTACTGCCGGGAGCGGCTCTTTGGGGTCATTGCGTGCGCGGGGTCCAATGGTGGACTCGTTGCCGCATCAAGAGCCAAACGACCTCACGGTCCCGGCGGAACGGTGTAGTTCAGTTTATTTGCACACCTCCACATTTCCATCTGAATACCCGACCGTCGGTGACGACTGTGCCGATTCTCACCCGGCGTGGAATGTGGCATGCGCTTCGTTTGGAAACGAGGAGGGCAGCCTTACATGGCAGAGTCGTTTGAAATCGCAGACCTCAGAGTTCCTGAAGGACTCGCGCTCTACATCAGAGCAAATCCGTCGAACTGGCTTTTCCGGGTGGCGCCTGTTCGCGACCCAGACCAGCCGCGCCTTTGGTGCTTATTCGTCGAGCAGTGCTCGAGAATCGGCGTCACCGGCGGCACATTCGAGCAGCATGTCAGCATGCGAGGTATGTCCCGGCAGGAACTCCTCGATACGCTCACAGAAATTCGTTCCGCTCCCGAAAGCTGGCTTTCAGGTACGGATCAACGAGAACTCTCATCCTGGCTTCACCAAGCATGTGGAGCGCCAAGACCCGGGGACGATCAGTTTACGCGCCGCGGCGAAACCGTGGATGCGAGTCTAGCCTCCAAGGAGGAACAGGTTGCCAAAGAAACCGCAGTATAGAAAACCAACACGACCGGCAGCTCCGGTTGCGACAACACCAGTTCCTGAGCGGGTTCGACACGAAGATCCGAACGCGATCTCCGTGGAGGGCAAAATTGTCGATGCGCTTCCCAACGCTATGTTCACCGTGGAGCTTGAGAACGGGCATAATGTTCTCGGACATCTCTCCGGCAAGATGCGCAAGAACTATATCCGTGTACTACCTGGAGACCGGGTGGTTGTAGAGCTCTCTCCGTACGACCTCGCGCGAGGTCGCATTACGTTCAGACACCGCATTTAAGCGGCCGGGAAAGGAGCAGATCGGCCAGACATCGTTTACGTCTGGAATCTCGGCTCAGCGTTTTCTCCGGCTCGCCTTTGAGTCTGGCGGAATAACATGAGAGAATTGACTTCAGTATGGCAAACTACGTGAGTTTGCCGATAGCAAGGAAATGGAAACAGGAATGAGTGACCGAACACTGACTTGCCGCGATTGTGGACAGGAATTCACCTTCACCGCGGGCGAGCAGGCTTTCTATCAGGAGCGCGGATACACTGAGCCACAGCGCTGCCCGGCCTGCCGAGCTGCCCGCAAGGCACAGCGCGGTGATTCAGCTGGCGGCGGCTATGGCAACAGCAGCTATGGCAGCAGCAGCACTGGCGGCGGCGGACGCAGCGGTGGATACTCCTCTGGCCCACGCCAGATGTACCCGGCCGTTTGCTCGTCGTGCGGCAAGGACACGGAAGTGCCCTTCCAGCCAACCGCTGGCAAGCCGGTGTACTGCCGTGAGTGCTTCCAGGAGCAGCGCGGTTCGTCATCGTACAGCCGCTACTAGTTCACATCTCGATTCGTTCACTCTGAACTGATCGATATTCACTGAACGAAAAACGGACGCAGCCCAACCGGGCCGCGTCCGTTCTTTTTTACCTCGATAGAGGCCCGTTACCCCGCGATCAGACTCTTCAACGTCGCCATATTGCGGGAATCCTCGGTTTCATCGTCGCCCTTTGGCGTTTCCAACACTCCTGGCAACCCATCGAACCGCGGATCGTTCATCAGGAAACGAAATGGCTCCAGTCCAAGCTCACCCTCACCGATATGGTCATGGCGATCGACCCGGCTCCCAAGACCCTTCTTCGAATCGTTGAGATGAAACACCTTGAGCTGATCAAGTCCGATGATCTGATCAAAATCGGAAATCGTCGCATCGTAGGAAGCCTGATTCCGGAGATCGTATCCCGCGGCAAAGACATGGCAGGTATCAAAACATACCCCGACGCGGCTTTTGTCCTCGACCAGCGCGATAATGCCGGCGATTTCCTCGAATCGCCGTCCCAGGTGCGTTCCTTGCCCGGCCGTCGTCTCAAGCAAGATCATCGTCGTTCCATCGGGCCGCTCGGCATTGATCCGATTGATCGCCTCTGCAATCCGGGCGATGCCTACGTCTTCGCCGCTTCCGACATGTCCACCCGGATGTGAAACGAGGTAAGGGACGTCGAGCAGATCGCACCGCTCAAGCTCGATCTTCATTGCATTGATTGACTTTTCCCATAACTCATCCGCCGGAGAAGCCATATTGATCAGGTAGGAGTCATGCACGACGAAGTTGGTGACGCCGAGCGTCGCTTTATTGACGCGAAATCGCTCGATCACTGCTGGATCAAGCGGTTTCGCGTTCCATTGGTTGGCGTTCTTCGTGAACAACTGACACGAATCCATCTGAAACGCCGCGGCCCGGGTAATCGCGAGATCTGCCCCGCCTGCCGCTGACATATGAGCTCCGAGCGATAACGCCATCGTTCCTACTCCTCGATGAGCGCTTCAATGGCGCCGCGATTGAATCCAACCGTCGAATGACCATTCTTTAAGATCAAGGGACGTTTCAGCAGTTGCGGATGCGCCACCATCAAGTCGAGCAACTCGCCTTCGGTGAGTGTCCGCCCGGCCAATCCAAGCTCACGATATGGGTTGCTTCGGGTCGACAGTACATCGAACGGAGTGACTCCGGCTCGTTTGAGCACCGCCATCAACTCCGGTTTGGTGAAACGCTCTTTGAAGTAATCTCGCCGTTCCGCGTCCACCCCCTTTTCTCGCAGCAGCTCTTCCGCCTTCCGGCATGAAGTGCAGCTTGAGTAGACGTAGATTTCGAGTTCCGCCATGGATTCTCCTCCGCATGGCAGTGGCTGCTTCGCCGATCTGCCGCCGACACGTACGTACATGATAACCCTCCAATCAACGTCACCCCACGCTCCATAGTCGGGATTGCACATCGATCGCAGGCGTCCGGGTTCCACGGGCATATTGGTTGTTGGGATCGGGTAGACTCTGCACGATGCCTATTTGCCGGTGAGGACGGTGCTCCCAGGCGAACGGAGAGCGATGCGCGCGTGACGGATCACCACCAGGAAGCGACATGGGAGTCGTCCACAGCACCGTTGCTGTCGTTCATCATTCCCGCCTACAACGAACATGACCGGATCCGAGCGTCGCTCGCGAGCGCTCATGCCTCGTTGTCGCTGCTCCCGTACTCGTTTGAGCTCCTCGTCGTTGACGATGGGAGCGACGACGATACCTTCGCCTCGGCGCATCTCTTCGCTTCCGAACATCCTGAAGTGACCGTGATCTCGATTCCACACGCGGGAAAAGCGGCGGCAGTTCGCGCCGGAATGCGCCAGGCGTCAGGTTCATATCTGCTCTTTTCAGACGCTGATCTCGCCACCCCGCTGACCTATATCGAGGAATTCGTGGCCCGCGCTCAGCGTGGCGCCGACGTCGTCATCGCGTCACGAGAGGGCGCAACCGCAGAACGAATCGGCGAGCCGCACTACCGCCACTTCATGGGGCGGGTGTTCAATCGCATGGTCCAACTGCTGCTGTTGCCTGGCATCGAGGACACCCAGTGCGGTTTCAAGCTCTTCACCCGGTCATCAGCAAAGCTGATTCTCGATCGCACGTTGCTCTATACCGACACGGTGACGGAAGTCACCGGCGCCCGTGTGACCGCTTTTGACGTCGAAATGCTCGTCATCGCCCGGCGACTCGGCATGAAGATCGATGTCGTCCAGGTCGAATGGACCTATGGCTCTCAGAGCAAAGTCAATCCACTCACCGACACCATCATGAACGCCCGCGATATCGCGCGCATAAAGCTCCACGATCTTCGTCACGCCTATCGGTGAAACAACTTAGCGGCGGGAGAACTGCTTTTCGAGATCGAACTGGCTCATATGCAGCATCGTCGGCCGCCCATGTCCGCAGGCGCGGGGTTGGCTCGTGCGCTCCAAATCGGTAACGAGTTCGCGCATCTCCACGAGGGAGAGCGATTGCCCGGCGCGAATGGATGTGTGACAGGCGGCGCTGATAGCAACAGAATCGATCCAGGATTCCCCTGCTCCCCCATCTGCCAGCTCGCTGCAGAATCAGATGAATTCGCTCGGGAATGTCGACGCCTTGAACCAGAGCGGGAATTGACCGCACCGCCACAATCGCGTCGCCAAATGGCTCGATCTCAAATCCGGTCTCAGCAAGCTCTTGACGGGAACGCTCGAAAACGGCGTATTCCTCGGGAGGCAGCTCGACCAGCAATGGATCGAGAAATGGCTGGCGGTCGACGCCGCTCGAGCGCATCTGCCCGACGATTTTTTCATACATCACCCGCTCGTGTGCGGCGTGCTGGTCAATGAGATACATCCCATCCGGACCTTCAGCAACGATATATGCGGCCCCGACCTGACCAAGCACCCGCAGCATCGGAACGCCTGATTGATGCGCTGACGTGGATTGCGTGGCGGGTGTAGCTTCCGGCTCGATCGGACGCTCTCGCCCGCCTGGCAGCGGCATTGAAAACGCCGGTTGCGAGATTGGGGAGAACACAGGAGAGAACGAAGCGCCTGGCAGCTCGTCATGCGGTGCTCTCGCCAGTGCCGCATGCGCCGAGCGCTGCACTGCCCGGCAGGCCGACCGCTCATCCTGGAACTTGATCTCGGCTTTGGTTGGATGCACGTTGACATCGATCGTGGCGGGATCGACGTGGACGTGCAGAAATGAAATCGGGTGACGTCCGACCATGAGCAGCGAGTGGTACGCCTCTTCCAGGGCAAACGACATCGCCCGGTGCTGCACCCAGCGTCCATTCACAAAAAAGATCATATCCTGCCGGTGCGACCGTGAAACGGTCGGCGCGCCGATCCAGCCATCGACCGTCACTCCAGGAACTGCCGCCGACTCGTCAAGCGGCTCGATCGGCAGTGCAGCTTTCCCGACCTCAACGCCAAAAACACCGCTCGCGGCCGCCAGCGCATCGCCGGTTCCACCGGTGGAGATGGTTGTTCTGCCATCGAGGGTCAGGATGAATTGCACGTGCGGATAGGCGCAGGCATAGGCCGCCACGACCCGCCCGATGTAGCCGTGCTCGGTCGAAGGCTGGCGCAGGAACTTCCGCCGCGCAGGAACGTTGCCGAAAAGATCACGCACGCTGACGGTCGTCCCGCCAGGAGCAGCGCTCGTGACTGGATCGAAGCGATCGCCGAATTCAATCCGAACGGTCGCGCCGGCGGGCTGGTCTGAGGTCCTGCTCCGGATTGAAAAGGATGATACGGCGGCGATGCTCGGCAAAGCTTCACCGCGAAAACCAAGGGTCACCAGGGTGTCGAGGTCATCAAATGTCTGCAACTTCGAGGTCGCATGGCGCTCAAGCGCAAGATTGAGATCGTCAGGAGCAATCCCGACGCCGTCATCTGAGATTTCGATCGACTCGATGCCGCCGCCGCGAACGTCTACGGATATGCGCCGCGCCTGCGCATCGAGCGCGTTCTCGATCAGCTCTTTCACAACGGACGACGGGCGCTCGACCACCTCACCGGCGGCGATCTTCCCGATCGTTTCTGCTGTCAGCATCTTGATAGGCATGAGCGTCCTGAACGATAGTCGAGTCGCGTGAGTTCGTTTACGACATCATCCTACTATTCGGGCAGATCCACGACGGTAGCCGATTCCAGCAACTGCGCGCGTCGATGACCCGAAACAGAGCGGCTCGCGGGATCAAAGAAGCGCAGCAGCGCGTCCGGATTCTTGGTGATCCCGATTCGCGTCGACACCGCAATCTCATCCGGCTGTACGCCCTGTTCCAGCCAGACGCGCTCATCTGTCGTGAGATCGTTGCCGTCGTCATCGAGACGCAAACCGAGCGCAATGCAGAGATTTCCCGGTCCCTGCCCGCACTTCTCCAGACGATCGATTCCCCGGCGAGTCAGCATGAGTTCCCCACCAACCACCGGCTCGATCGCGCGAATCAGTACGGCTCCAGCAATGCCTTCTTTCTCGGTGACGACATTGAATATCGTGTGAATGCCATACGACCGGTACATGTAGACATGCCCGTATCTCCGGATCAGCGCCGAGCGACCCCGCTTGTACAGATTGGCATGCGACGCCGCGTCGCGATCGCCAAGGTAGGCCTCGGTTTCAACGATCCGACCCGATGTCGTCCCTTCGGCGCTTCTCGTCACCAGATATGTGCCGAGAAGCGCTCTGGCAATCTCTTCGGTTGGCCGTGCATACCATTCGAGATTGAGTCGTCTATGCTCTCGGATTTCCGAGTTCACCCGAGCATGCCCAACCGCTTGGTGAGCACCTCAATTTGCTCGTTCGCCACGCGCAGCCGGTTGCGCTGCTGATCGACAACCTGCGCCGGAGCCCGCGAGACGAACGCCTCGTTATTGAGCGATGCCGTCGCTCTCCCCTGTTCTTCTTGTGCTGCTATCAGTTCCTTTTCCAATCGCACCCGCTCGGCATCAAGATCGACCAGGCCAGCCAATGGCAGCGTGGCGACGACATCCGCCGCAACCACCGTCACCGCCTGATCGGCATGGTTGGGCTCTCCAGACTTGAACGTCAACTGATCGTCCGCGATGCGCGCCAGCTGTGCGAGCTCGGGTCGAAGCTCTTCGAATGCGGGAGTTCGGTTTCCGGCGTAGATATCCGCCGCGATCCAGCGAGCCGGTTCCACGGCAGCCTCAGCGCGAACATTGCGAATCGACCGCACCAGCTCGATCAGCACATTGAAGTTCTCCTCAGCAGCGGCATCGCGCTCGCCGGCGAATCGGCCACGTCGAAACGACGATGCTTTCTCCAACGTGCGGTAGGGCCTGCCAGAGCGCTTCCGTTGCGAACGGAATGAAGGGATGCAGCAATCGAACGCTTCGCTCCAGCACGTAGGCCAGCGTCTGCGCGACGGCCCGCTGCTCCTCGATGCTGGCCCGCCCGCGCACCTTGCTCGCTTCGATATACCAATCGCAGAGTTCCGACCAGACGAACTCGCGCAGCTGCCGTCCCGCTTCGCCGTAGAGATGGTTGTTGAGGAGTGACGTCACTTCGACCGTAATCGACTCTGTCCGGCTCAGAATCCAGCGATCGGCCGGTCCGAGATTCGCGGTCGGTTTCGCCGGTCCATCAACCGCCATCTCGATTTCATATTCACCAATCGAGCGGAGGGCATAACGCGTCGCGTTCCAGAGCTTGTTGACAAAGTTCCGGCTCGACTCGACCAGCTGCATCGACAGACGCATGTCAACGCCCGGCGATCCCTGGGTCACCAGCGCAAAGCGAAGCGCGTCGGCGCCATATTCCTCGGTGATCGCGGTCGGATCGAGCACGTTCCCCTTCGTCTTGCTCATCTTCGCGCCTTCGGCGTCGCGCACCGTGCCATGCAGGTAGACAGTGTGGAACGGAGGCTCGCCCATCATTTCGATGCCGAAGAAAACCATTCTGGCAACCCAGAAGAAGAGAATCTCGTACCCCGTCTCCATCACCGAGGATGGATAGTAACGGCGCGAGATCATCCGTTTGATCGGGCCAGCCCATCGTCGAAAACGGCCAGAGTCCGGAGCTGAACCAGGTGTCGAGCACATCTGGATCTTGCTCGACCGGTCCGCCGCACGCCGGGCACTCGTGGATCGTTTCCTCGATTGTCGCGGTCACCTCACCGCACGACTGGCAATACCAGACCGGAATGCGATGTCCCCACCAGAGCTGGCGCGAAATGCACCAATCGTGGACGTTTTCCATCCAGTTGAGGTAGACGCCTTTGAACCGATCAGGCACGAAGTGTAGACATCGCCTGAATAGGCGGCATCGATCGCCGGCTTCGCCAGCGGTCCCATCTCGACGAACCACTGCTTGCTGATCATCGGCTCGACCACCGTGCCGCAGCGTTCGCAGTGCCCGACCGAATGCGTGTGCGGAGTGACGTCGATGAGCGCGCCGTCTTCCTTCAGGCGATCGACCACCGCCGATCGCGCGTGCGCGATCGTCATCCCCTCGAACGGACCGGCGGCCGCATTCATCGTGCCGTCGAAGTTCATCACGGTGATCATCGGCAGGTTGTGCCGCTTGCCGATCTCGAAGTCGTTGTGATCGTGGGCAGGCGTCACCTTGACTGCGCCAGAGCCAAAGCTCATATCGACCGCATCGTCGGCGACAATCGGAATCCGGCGGCCGAGAATTGGCAACACCAGCATCTTGCCGATCAGATCCGGCGTAGCGCTCGTCGTCGGGATGAACCGCCACCGCCGTGTCACCGAGCATCGTTTCGGGACGCGTCGTCGCCACGACCACCGCAGTGTCCGGATCGTCTTCCAGCGGATAGGCAAGCAACCAGAGATTCGACTGCACTTCCTTGTGGATAACTTCCAGATCGGATAGCGCCGTCATGCAGCGCGGGCACCAGGAGATCAGCCGCTCGCCGCGGTAGATGAGCCCCTTGTCATAGAGATGCTTGAACATGTGGCGAACCGCGCGCGACGGTCCGGGATCCATGGTGAAATGGAAACGCGACCAATCGCACGATGCGCCGAGAATACGCATCTGCTCGCGAATGCGGCCTCGATAGGTCGTCATGTAGTCCCAGACTCGCTCCAGAAACTTTTCGCGCCCGAGATCGTGGCGCGTAAGTCCCTCTTGCGCCAGAAGCCTCTCCACCACCCATTGCCCGGCGATGCCGGCGTGATCGGCTCCCGGCAACCAGAGGGTCGGATCGCCGAGCATCCGGTGATAGCGGGTCATGATGTCCTGAATGCTGACAAACAGCGCGTGGCCAATGTGCAGCTCGCCGGTCACGTTCGGCGGCGGCATGATGACAACGAACGGCGTGCGATCGTCGCGCCAGACCGGCTGAAATAGGCCGGCAGCATCCCACCGGTCATACATTCCGGATTCGACTTCCTGCGGTTTGAACGCGGCGCCGAGTCGTTCGGTTGTATCTTCGTTAATGGCCATGCACTCGATTCCTCTCGCCTGTCTGTCAGGAAACAAAAAACCCGCCCTGCGCATCGCGCAAGGACGGGGTCAACCGTGGTGCCACCCTGCTTAGCGGCGATGTTCTCTTCGCCGCTCACTCAATGCGCGATAACGGGCGCATCCCGGGTGGCCTCCATCGCCAAATCATGGCGAGATTCGACCTCCAGCCTCACAGACGACATTCGGCGCTTTCAACGGCAAGACTCTCAGCAATGTGTCTTGATTTCTGTCGATGAAGGTAACGCCTACTCTTCCTGGTCACAGGCAATTCAGTTATCGATAATTCTGCCCTTTCGTCTAATAAACGTCAATTGTTTCGGCGACTCATCGCGACTCCTGCCGATCGAAGGATTCAGCGGGGCGATGCATGAGAAATAAGACTACCCAAGGATGAACGAACACTTGACGGACGTGTTAGACTCGGCAATGCGAAAGTATGTTCGCCTTTTGCCTGGATGTCAATATCCAGGCGAGGCATCGTAAGCAGGATCCAGACCCCATGCCACAGACGATTGACCGGATCTCGGTTCGCGGCGCGCGGGAGCACAATCTCAAGAACATCGACGTCGATATTCCCCGCGACAAACTCGTCGTCATTACCGGTCTTTCTGGCTCAGGGAAATCATCTCTGGCCTTCGACACGATTTTTGCCGAAGGTCAGCGTCGCTATGTGGAATCGCTCTCGGCGTATGCGCGCCAGTTTCTCGGACAGATGGAAAAGCCGGATGTCGATCATATCGACGGACTGTCACCAGCAATCTCGATCGACCAGAAGGGAACGAGCCGAAATCCTCGCTCCACAGTCGGCACCGTCACCGAAATCTATGACTATCTACGACTTCTCTACGCCCGGATCGGCATCCCGCATTGTCCGAACTGCGGTCGCCCAATCACCCAGCAGTCGGTCCAGAGATGGCCTCGCACACTACTGGCGCTCCCGACGAGTCCCGGGTGATGTTGCTGGCGCCCGTGATTCGCGATCGCAAGGGCGAGCACCAGGGCATCTTCGAGGAAATCCGGCGCCAGGGATTCGTCCGGGTTCGCGTCGATGGCATCGTGCGCGACGTCGACGAGCAGATCGATCTCGACAAAAAGAAGAAGCATTCGATCGAGGTCGTCGTCGACCGTCTGGTCATCAGCCACGATGAAGGCATCACGTCCGACAATCATCCCGATCGGGTGCGAATCATCGATTCGCTGGAAACGTCGCTCCGGATCGCCAAGGGGCTGGCGCTGGCGCAGATCATCGATGGCGAGGAGATGGTCTTCTCTGAGCATTTCGCCTGCCCGCACTGCGGACTTAGCATCGGCGAGATCGAGCCGCGCAACTTTTCGTTCAACTCCCCACACGGCGCTTGCCCGGACTGCACCGGTCTTGGCACCAAGATGGAGTTCGAACCAGATCTGATTCTGCCGAACAAGAATCTCTCGCTGGCGCAAGGGGCGATCATGCCCTGGGTGAAAGCGACGGGCGAGAACTTCAGCTGGTATCTGGCGATTCTGGAAACGCTGGCGAGCGAGCGCGGCTTTTCGATGAACACGCCCGTTCGCGAACTGCCCAGTCGAGGTCATCGACATCGTCCTCCACGGCACGGGCACGAAGAAGATCGCCGTTCCGCTATAAGGCAAGAACGGCCGGGTGCGCACCTACGAGGTGCCGTTTGAGGGGGTCATTCCCAACCTGCAGCGCCGCTACGATGGCTCGTCGTCTGATTGGGTGCGCGAGGAAATCGAGCGCTACATGGCGGCGCGGCTCTGTCCGACCTGCAAAGGAGCACGGCTCAAACCTGCGCGTGCGGGCCGTCACCATTCAGAACAAGAGCATCGTCGATGTCTCCCGGATGCCGATTCGCCAGGCGCAGGGTTGGTGCGAGGCGATCGCGGTGGAGCCGGGCGCAGAAAGGCGCGCTGCTCACCGAGCGCGAATTCTTGATCGCCCGCCAGATGCTCAAGGAGATTCGCGAGCGGCTCGGCTTTCTGGTCGACGTCGGACTCGACTACCTCACGCTCGAACGAGCAGCCAACACGCTCTCCGGCGGCGAGGCGCAGCGCATCCGGCTCGCCACGCAGATCGGCTCGAGCTTGATGGGCGTGCTCTACATCCTCGACGAGCCGAGTATCGGTCTGCATCAGCGTGACAACGAGCGCCTGATCAAGACCCTGGTCCGCCTGCGCGATATCGGCAACACGCTTGATCGTCGTCGAGCACGACGAAGACATGATGCGCTGGGCCGACTGGATCATCGATGTCGGACCGGGCGCCGGCGAGCATGGTGGTCATATCGTCGCCGAGGGTGAGTTCAATGACATCCTCGCATCGCCGGATTCCATCACCGGCCAATATCTGAGTGGTCGCCGGGCAATCGAAATCCCCGACGTGCGGCGTCCCGGCAACGGCAAAGAACTCGTGCTGCGTGGAGCGAACGGGTAACAATCTCCGCGATATCACGGTCTCATTTCCGCTCGGCACGTTCATCGCGATCACCGGCGTCTCAGGTTCGGGCAAGAGCAGTCTCATCACCGACACGCTTTACCAACGTCTGGCGATGGATCTGAATGGGGCAAAAGGGCTGCCGTCAAAGCACGAATCGCTTGAAGGCATCGGCTATCTCGACAAGGTCATCGAGATCGATCAGAGCCCGATTGGGCGCACTCCGCGCTCGAACCCCGCCACCTACACCGGGCTCTTCACACCGGTCCGTGAACTCTTCGCGGCGATGCCGGAAGCGAAATCGCGCGGCTACAAGCCGGGCCGCTTCTCATTCAATGTCAAGGGCGGGCGCTGCGAAACGTGCAAAGGCGAGGGCATCATCCAGATCGAGATGAACTTCCTGCCGAACGTCTTCGTGCCCTGCGAGGTCTGTCATGGACGCCGCTACAACCGCGAAGCGCTCGAAATCACCTACAAAGGACAGACGATCGCCGACGTTCTGGAGATGACCGTCTCCGAAGGCTTGGCATTTTTCGAGAATATCCCCGCAATCAAGAACAAGCTGCAAACGCTGAACGATGTCGGCCTCGGCTACATCCGTCTTGGCCAGCCTGCGACCCAGCTCTCAGGCGGCGAAGCGCAACGCGTCAAACTCGCCAGCGAGCTTTCGCGCCGGGCAACAGGTCGCACCCTCTACATCCTGGACGAGCCGACCACCGGACTTCACTTCGCGGACATCGAGCGGCTGCTCCACGTCCTGCAGCGACTCGCCGACGGCGGCAACACCATCGTCGTGATCGAGCACAACCTCGACGTCATCAAATCGGCCGACTGGATCATCGATCTCGGTCCCGAAGGCGGCAGCGGCGGCGGCCTCGTCATCGCCGAAGGCACGCCGGAAGCCGTCTCCAACGATCAAAATTCGTTCACCGGTCATTACCTGAAACCACTATTGGAACAGCGAACGGCTGCGGCGGCGGACTGACGCAGAGCTCGCGAACTTTGACAGCAATTTTTCCCGGGGATAAGTCCCCGGACTAACACGCCGAGGCCGTTCCAGGGCTGATCTCGGTGGGAGGCAATCTCACTGTATCGAGTCAATCCCTGACTCAGTCTCGTAGAAGCATCGGCCTGTCGGCCCTGGAATTCAGTCCAGGGCAAAACGACGCCGATAAACGAATCCTGCAACGATGCGTAGTTTGGCGAGAAATGCCTCTAGATTCAGGACAATGTTGCGAAACATTCACACGCTGCCAGGTTGACGCCGATTTCCTGCATCAAAAGTGGAAGAAGTGATTTTCTGCGTGCTACCATCACAATGGCAACGAAACCATTGGCAAGCTTCGCCGCCACTCCAGGTCGGCGACGCTTTGGCGAGGATGGTGCATACAGGTGAGCAGAGCTGTTCTCGTCTTGAACCAAAACTATGAGCCGTTAAACATCTGCACTTTACGGAGAGCCGTCGTGTTAGTCCTCGACGGCAAGGCCGAAGTGTTAGAGAGCTACGGCACGTTCTTCTCAAGTCCCACAACTGTTCTCCCCTCTCCCTCAGTAGTCCGCCTCGTATATCCGATCAGACGCCCCCGCCCCCGAGTCAAACTCACGCGCAAAGAAATCTTCATTCGCGACAACTTCACCTGTCAGTATTGCGGTCGCACCAATATTGAGCTTACGATCGACCACGTCATTCCGAGGTCGCGCGGAGGCGGGCACTCGTGGGACAATTTGGTCGCCGCCTGCAAGGTGTGCAATCATCGCAAAGGTGGCAAATCGCCGACTGAGGCGAGAATGCACCTGAAGCATGAACCGCGAGAGCCATCACCAGGCGCCTACTACGCGATCGAACGATCGCTGGCGGGAGATCTGAATGAAGGCTGGATGCCGTTTTTACCAGGATTGGCAATGAGCACTCGATCACGTCGTTCCAGTTCCCATTACTGAGCGTCTCGCGCGATTCGAACATGCGCGAAGACGTCCCGCTGCTTGTCCGCGGGGCGTCTTTTTTTGTGGCGACGATTGTCTATAACAGGAGTGAAAACCAATGCTCGATCTTCGACTTATTCGCGAACAACCGGAACAAGTCAAAACGGCAATCGCTTCGCTTTTCACGGAAGCGCCGATTGACGAAATCATCGCCGTCGATGAACGGCGTCGAACCGTGCTGACCGAAGTTGAGCAACTCAAAGCCAAACGCAACGAAGGCTCGAAGCTTGTCTCAAAAGCGAAAGAAGCCACCGAGCGTCAGCAGTTGATTGCCGAGATGCGCGCGCTTGGCGATCGGATCGACACCCTCGACAACGAAGTCCGTGAAATCGACGACAACCTGCTCCGCCTTCAGTATCTCGTTCCGAATCTTCCATTTCCCGAAGTTCCCGTCGGAGAAGACGAGTCGAGCAACGTGGTCTACAAGGAATGGGGAGAAAAGCGGCAGTTCGATTTTCAGCCGAAGCCGCACTGGGATCTCGCCGAAGCGCTCGGCATCATCGACTTCGAGCGCGGAGTGAAAGTCGCCGGTTCACGCGCCTATTTCCTGCGTGGCGATGGGGCCAGACTCCAACGTGCTCTAATCACCTGGATGCTCGATCTTGCCACGCAGAAACATGGCTATCAGGAAGTGACTCCGCCCTACATGGTGCCGTCGGCGGCGCTCTACGGAACCGGCAATCTCCCGAAATTCGCCGACACGCTCTACCGCGACATCAGCGAGGACCGCTGGTTGATTCCGACTGCCGAGGTCCCGGTTTCAAACATGTACCGCGATGAAATTCTCGATGAAGCGATGTTGCCGATCTATCATGTCGCTCTCTCGGCCTGCTTCCGGCGCGAGCAGATTTCGGCTGGACGCGACGTCCGCGGCATCAAGCGCGTGTATCAGTTCGACAAGGTCGAGATGGTGAAATTCGTTCATCCTGACAATTCCAAAGCGGAGCACGAAAAGCTCATCGAAGACGCCGCCGATGTGCTGCGAGGGCTGGAACTCCCCTTCCGTTACCTGCAAATTTGCACCGGCGACCTCTCATTCACGGCAGCGAATAAGGTCGACCTGGAAACCTGGGCGCCGGGAGCGGAGGAATGGCTGGAAGTCACTTCTTGCTCGAACTTCGGCGATTTCCAGGCGCGGCGCATGGACATTCGCTTCCGCCCCGCCGAAGGTGGACGCACACGGTTCGTCCATACGCTCAACGGGAGCGGTCTCGCGCTACCCCGCACGATGATTTCGGTCATGGAGCAGTACCAGCAGGAAGACGGCACGATTCAGATTCCCGCCGTGCTGCAACCCTACATGGGCGGTCAGACCGTGATCGGCGTCCAGCCCCCCAGCGGCCCCGCTCGCGTCGCCTAACGGCCATCAGGAAGGTCTGGCAGCAAGAGTGTCAGACCTTCCTGATGAATCCTCAAGCATCTCGTCGTTTCTATAATTGACATCTTTACCAAGTAATTTAGAATTAGATCCAGTGTTCCTGACTCACCAAATGCGTCCAGGAGAAAACGTGACTGACGCTGAACCGAAACTCGTCCCAGAACTCTCAATCGACGCACTCTGGTCGTTGCTCGGCGAGCAGCACAACGGCATCCTCGCGACGATCAAGCGGGATGGGCGTCCTCAACTGTCGAACATCAGCTATCACTACGATGCGGACAATCGAATCGCACGCATGCTCGCGGCCTCGTTTCGCGCCAAAACGAGGAATCTCCAGCGCGACCCCCGCGCAAGTCTTCATGTCTCCAACGACGGCTTTACGCTCTGGCTCGTAGCGGAGGGAACTGTTGAGATTTCGGAACCGGCCAGATCGATTGATGATGCGGTGGGACGAGAAATCCTCGCGATGAGTGAGTCCGAGCGCAACGGAATGACGGACGCGGAACGCGCCGATCACATTCAGCGCTATCCCGTCATCGACCGCCAGATTATTCGACTGCATATCGAACGTATCTATGGCGGCAACGCCTCGAAGTCATTGGGAGTTTCATCAACATGAGCACATCACCCCGGTTTCGCCTCGGCTTTTTCTCCTATCTGCAGGGGAAAGGCACACAGGCCGAGATATACGAGCAGTCCCTGGAGTTATTCCTCGCCGCTGAAGAACTTGGATTCGACGCTGGATGGGTGGCTCAACATCACTTCGGCAGGCTCGGCGGATTGCCTTCACCACTCGTCTTTTTCGGAGCACTTGCGGCCCGGACCCAACGTCTAATGCTGGGCACGGCCATCATCTCCTTGCCGTTGGAGCAACCGATTCGCCTGGCTGAAGACGCGTCTGTCTTCGAGACACTCTTTCCGGGACGTCTCCAACTCGGCATTGGCACCGGCTTCGCCACCGCCGACGTGCTCAGCACCTTCGACAAGGCAGGCGGCGACCGCCGCGCGCTCTACGACGGCTCAATCGAACGCTTTCTGCAGGCGCTGAATGGCGAGAAGCTGAACGCTGAAGGCGGCGTCCTCTATCCTGGCGCAGGAACGTTGAACCAGCGAATCTGGGAAGCACCTTCGACACTTGAGCGTGTCAAGGAATCCGCTGCTCGGGGGAGTGGTCTGTTGCTTTCGAGAGTTGCCATCGGTGCAGGAAGCACGCCAAGCGATCAGGTGCAAATCCCGATGGTCGATCTCTATAAGGCGACGCTTCCGGCTGGAGTCGCCCCCCAGATCGGACTCTCACGCACCATCTATCCGTCCCGTGATCCAGACGTCGCCTATCGCAATATCAAAGCCGGTCTTGAAGCGTCGGCAGCGTCTCGTCCCGAGCTCGCCACGATGTCCATCGACGAACAGATCAAGCACAACAACATCCACTGGGGACGGCCAGAAGATGTTGTCGAAAGCCTCAAAAAGGAGCCGCTGCTTGGCGAATCGACCGATCTCATTTGCCAGGTGCAACCAGGCTTGCCGTCGTTCGAGGAAACGCTCGAAGCGATCGAGCTGATCGCGACCGAAGTCGCCCCCGCGCTCGGCTGGCAGCCTGCTCAACAACGTACACTCGCCCGCTCCTGAATCACAAAGCGGCGCGCCATATTCGGGCGCGCCGCTTTGTTCTCGGATCGTATTTCTGGCGGAGAGAGTGGGATTCGAACCCACGGTAGGCTCATCACCTACTCTCGTTTTCAAGACGAGCGCGATCGGCCGCTCCGCCATCTCTCCACATCTAAGTATAGCCCGTCGAATGCAGGTTGTTCAGGGTAGATTCTCCGCCTATAATGGATTCTCGGCGCGAGGAAAACCCGCGACCTGCCTTGACAAGCAATCCACTGGGAAGGTGCCAGAGTGGTTGATCGGGACCGCCTGCTAAGCGGTTGTAGGGGTAATTCCCCTACCGAGGGTTCGAATCCCTCCCTTCCCGCCGGGTATCGCTGAGTTGTCACTGATCGTCAACTCCGTGTAAACTTAGCCCCGCTACGCGCCCGTAGCTCAGCGGATAGAGCGTTTGGTTGCGGACCAAGAGGCCAGGGGTTCGAGTCCCTTCGGGCGTACCATAAAGTGAGAACCGTCGCGGCACATGCCGCGACGGTTCTGTTTTTTGTCAGCGCTTTCATTCTCGAAATTTGCGAACAGTGCGGCAGCTAGTCGTTTTCAAGTACGATTGCGCTCACCTGAGATCCATCGAATAGGATCAAATCGTCCTCGCCCTCATACGTCACTCGTACCAATAATCCGGTATCGCCATGCCACAGCATGGTCAATGGCTCGGACAACGTCGATCCCGGAACCATGGAAATGTGCATTTTTTCAACGGCATCGACCGAATCGGCACGGAAAAGCAATTGAACTTCATATGGCATGCCGCCGCCAAATTGCTCGGGAACGTTCGGGTAGATGTAGCGGACGAATAAATCAACGTAGATATATCCAAGTAACAACAATCCGATCATGACCAGGGGAATTGTGAACATACGGGGCAGTTGGCGCTGTGACGACGTGGGCCGCTCGACTGGTTGATCCTCGATTCTGAACCAGTCAGCATCATTTCTCCGGAACAGCTCGATCATCCGGTCAACCACGATCACCAAAAATGGAAGAATCGGCAAAAAACCGATCGCCCAAATCAACAACGCGTCCATGACTTGACTATCCGTGAAATGTGCCCTTCTGAAGAGGACACCAAGAATCACTATCGGAAGCACCACGCCGATGGTTATCATGGTGGCGAATGAAGCTGCTCTTACGACGCGGGCTGATTTGTCCTCAAACTTCCAGCCGATTTCTCTCGTGAGGATGTATGCGAACGCCAGGCAGGAAACATTTGCGATCGTCGGAAAACTCGCCAACAATCCCGTGAGCACGAATCTGGCACGAAGCAGACTGAACTCGGACAATCCGAATTGAAGCAAATAGACGTTCGTAACCAGCAATCCGAGCGCAAAAAGCGACGCCAACACCACCACTGACGCCTTGCCAACCTTTTCCAGATGCGTATGCGTATCGAATAAGAGACTGAATTGCCCACTGTCTATCTGGTTGGTTGCAGACGGTGGCTTGGACTTTAACATCTGACTTCCTTACGTGATGGAAGCTGCCTTATCGATGTTGCCGGGCGAATCACGTCAATAGCATATGCGAATTAAACATAAAAACATGCGACATTCAATCGATCGATCAATGTTCCGTGCTTCGACCGAAACACCAATATGAACGCGTTTTCCAATTTGTCTCGGGATGGAATCTGCTTCTCGGTCTGCCGGCGCAAGAAGGTGGGAGGCAGCGCCGCATTTTGGTACAATCCCCGGCGGAGAGGTGTCCGAGTGGTTTAAGGTGCCGCTCTCGAAAAGCGGTGTGGTGACGAGCCACCGCGGGTTCGAATCCCGCCCTCTCCGCCACAATGGCGGCGCACGCATTTGATTTGGAAGGGTCGCATAGTTTGGCCTAGTGCGCGCGACTGGAAATCGCGTAGGCGGTTATACCGTCTCGAGGGTTCGAATCCCTCCCCTTCCGCCAGATCAGATCAATCCTCCAGGATTTCTCAACGCCAAAAGCAAACACTTCGATAAAGAGCGCGTCAAGTTCAACCCTGGCCTTGCTCGTCGCTGAGGAACGTCCGCAGCTCGCTCCCTGCGGACGACGCAACCGCTTTCACGCCTCCGCTCACAAGCGGAGTACAATCTCGTTCCAGTATGGCTGAGATGGTTGTGCGCCCGGTTTAGTCACCGAAAGCGCCCCGGCAACCACCCCAGCGCGTGCGGCAAATTCGATTTCCGCGCCTTTCGCGATTTGGGCCGCGAATGCCCCACAAAACGCGTCACCTGCACCTGTCGTGTCGACCACCTCGACCCTCGGTGGTTCAATCAAGGAAACCCCATTGGCCAGCACATACGCGCCCGCAGCTCCGAGCGTGATGATCACGTTCTGAGGTCCAAGTTCCCGCAATGCGCTCGCTGCCGATTCCCAATCTCGCTCGTCTTTTCCCCAACCGAGCAGTTCGAGCGCTTCCGTTTCGTTGGCGATCAGGATATCCGCTTGAATCGCCAATGACGCCCCGGCTGCTGGTTCTGGAGTGGCGTTGAGAATGATCACCGCGCCAGCTCTGCGCCCTTCGGTGATCAGGGTCTGCATCGTTTCGTGCGGGAGTTCCAGGGTCATCATGATTGCCGCCGGACGCACCCGATTGATCGCCTCGATGGCCTGATTCGGACCAATCGTGAGCGTTGCGCCGGGAACGTAGGCGATCCGGTTGTCCCCATCCGCTTCAATGGTGATCAGGGCAACACCTGACGACGCCTTGTCCGAGATCAACACGCTCTGGCAATCGACGCCATCTCGTTCGAGATCGGCCAACCGTTGCCGGCCAAAGTCGTCGTCGCCGACTGCGCCAAGGATCGACGTTGGCGCGCCGGAGCGGACACTCGCCAGCGTCTGGTTCGCGCCTTTTCCGCCGCCGAACGTCGCGAATGCGGAACCGGTCACCGTTTCGCCGCGCTCGGGCGCACGGCGGACATGAACGACGAGATCGGTGTTGATCGATCCCGCCGTGAGCACCCTACCTTCAGAAGCGCTACTCATGATGCCGTATTCCCCTTGCGAAATCGCCCTCGGATGGCGATCGAGCGCTGGATCATTTTCCAGGCTGCATGTCCGTCAGAACGGTCATCTGGGGTCAACGGTTGACCGCCATACGTCTCTCGACGATACAGATTGGCAATTGTTTCCGCCGGTCCTTTCGCGGCCGGCAAGGTATCTCCCAATCTGACAGCGAGTTCCTGCGGAGTGGTCGCCATCGTTGAATGCACGCCGAACCGTTGCCCCATTTTCACCATCCGCCGGTAGAGAAACGCGCCTGGTTTCATCGACGGTGCACCGAATCGTCGAACCAATAGCATCAGCGAACAGGTCACCGCAAGGAGCACCACAAGTGCGTAAATCGCCCGCTGCTGCCATCCTGATGCGCCACCGTCTTTCGGCGGAGCGGGCTGGTCGTTGGTTGTTGCCGGTATCGCCGCGGTTGGACTCGCCTCAACAGGCGCTGACAATTCAGGGACTGCGGTTGGCGTCGGCAAGGGAGCGGCCGGAGTAGTCGAAGCCGCTGCCTCGTGATCGAATGGAGACGCGGCTGGCGTCGGCTCGAAGGGCACCCAACCATACCCGGGGAAATAGACCTCAACCCAGGTATGCGCTTGCTTCTCGGTGTAGAGATACCCGTTTGCGCTCTGATCGAACGGAACTTCGCGATATCCTGCTGCAATCCGCGCCGGCACGTCGAGCGATCGCAGCATCACCACCATGGCCGAAGCGAAATACTCGCAATATCCTCGTTGCTCGTCGAACAGGAAATAGTCGACTGCATCATCTCCCGCGCCGGGACCTGAAATATCTTCATCGTAGGCATAGGTAGCACGCAGATAATTCTGAATGTTCTGAGCAATGTCAAATGGATCGGTCGCCCCATTTGCCGCAGTAGCGGCGAGATCAACCGTTCGCTGGGTGACGGAATCTGGAAGCTGAAGGTAACGGTTCGACACATAGGGCGGGTAAGACGTCCCCGCGCCACTCAGCTCTTCTTTAGTGGCGACGCTCTCCAATCCTGAAACCTGATATTGATCTCCCACTGCCAGCGAATTGTTGACCGTGATGGCGTCGATATCGTCATAGACGGGCAGCTGGCCGGTGACATACACCGTTTGAATCGCGCCGGACGCATCAGGTTGGAATGAAACAGTCAGGTAGCGGTTTTTGAGATCGCTCACCAGCGCGTCGAGCCGATGAGAAAGGTTCGCATCGGCGATGAAATAATCGCCGCTTGCATCCCGTTCCATCGTCACCTGGCGGAGCAGGTCGACCAGTGGCCGCAGCTCAACCGGAATATCGTCAAGCTTGGTGTCCTGTACGGAAAATGGCTCATTCTTCAGTTGCCGCCAGCTCATGCTGACATTGGTCAGATCGCTGGCGCTCAGGTAGGTCTCCAGCGTAAAAAGCCGGCTCCCCTTCGGCGCCAGGATGGTGACGTTTCCATTGACGAGTTGCCGCGATCCGAGCACCTGATCGGAGAGAAACACCTGATCGTTTGGCAGAAACGTCATCGACGGAACCGACGCCGTGCCACTTCCCGGCTCAGTAAATGTGTCCTCGATCCCGCTCGACCATCCCTTTCCGTTGTAGACGGCGTATCGCTGGGCGACCAGGTAATGCGGCTGATCGGAGTAGAGAATGGCGACGGAGCTATCGCCGAGATTGAGCTGGCCACCCATCTGAAATTGGTCGTCAAATTGTGAGAACTCGGCGCCGCGATTGGTATTCGGCGAAAGTCGTTGCGCAAGGGAGTTCCAGGCGGAGTCGACCGCGCCCAACGGTTGATCGAGATTGTCCGCAATGGCATTGGCGATCGAATCCGGCGGGGTGACGGGCGAACTCCAGACCAACGCCACCGCCAGCAGCGCGATCACTGCCCCTCCCAACGCCGGCGCCCGCCAGGCGATCGTGCTGAAGGAAAGTCCCGCTTTGCGCCAGGCGGCGGCGCGCTGCCGCGATACGTGAGCTGCAATCAAGGCCAGCGCAATCACGACGAAGAGTAGCGCGGTGGCACTTGTGCCCTCGCCGCCATTGGTGACGCTGACAATGATCAACATTCCCGGCAGGACGATCGCCGGCAGGATCCAATCGCGACGGAACAGGAACCATGACGACGCATAGCCAACGAGCCAGGCAAGCATCCCCATCGCGGCGATAAAGAGCAAGTCGTTGTCCGTGGACCTGCCAGAAATCGAATCTCGCAACCAGAACCTGCCGGTATCGATCAGGTATCGCACGCGCGAAGCCCACGGAACCCCAAGCTCGCCGGCAGGAATGGCAGTGACGAGAATCGTCAGACCAGCGCCAACGAGCACCGCCCACGCGTGCGAAAGGAGATCGGGAACGCGCGTCCGCCCGAGCGCGAATCCGCCCAGCACTCCGAGCAGCGCCATTGGCACGAGCGTCGATGCGCCTTTCGACCACGCTTCCAGTTCAATCGAGCGTGCGGCGATCGAGACGAGCCCGGCCTGCAACACCAGCAATAGCACAATGCCCGAAGCCCACGTTCCTTCGGATTTCAATTGCGCGGCCGGAACGGACTCAATACCCTGCACTGAGCACTCCTCCGCCGATATCTACGTTTGAGAGATGTTCCAGCCGGTCGCCATAGGCCATGGTGCTGACGGGCACGCCCCTTGCGATCATCGCCCCAATCAACGGCAACGACGATCCAGAGCCATCGAAGGTTTCGGGTTGGATCATCACGGCCTGCGTCGCAATTCCGCTTGACGCCAGGCGTCCCAGCTCCTCGCCCCATCCTTCATCGAGTGACGACGATATGGTGACCAGAGACACTCTCCGGTTGAACCGCGTTTCATGTGCTCTCAGCGCCGTTTCCAGGGGCTGCGTCCCATTGGCGGTGACGACGGCGAGATTGTCGAGAATACGCGCGGTTTGAGTCGTGCCCCGGTCTGGTGACAGCACAATCGGCTGCTGGCAAGTGGCGATGAATCCAACCGACCGACCACGCTCCAGATACGTTCTGCAGATCGAAGCGGCCAGAGCGACGCCATATTCAACCGTGGAGTCAAGCCAATAATCAGTCGCCGGTCGGCGCGGCTGCGATGGCTCTCCCGAGATAGTCGCCGCGCGCTGGACCTCCTCGCAAAGGTCGAGCACGACCCATACGTCCGCAACCGGATCTTGCTCGAATTCCTTGACCATCAACCGGCTCGTTCGCGCCGTCGCGCTCCACGCAATCCGGTTGAAAGGATCACCCGGGACGTAGTCGCGCACACCCGCCACGCTGGGCGAGGTAAATGGACTCCAACCAGACTGTGGACCGCCCGAAAAGAGTCCGCCGGGTTCTCGAAACGACGGAAGTGAAATGGCAATCGGCCAGACGAGAATCGGCATGGTGTCTGGCGCGATCACAGTGCGAGAAAAAATGCCGAACGGGTCGCCGGATCGCACGCGGATCGGACCGAGGTGAAACTGACCCCGATGGGAGCAGACGCTTCCCGCCGTCCAGTGAACCGATCCTTTGCTCTTTACTCGCACCACTTGCCCTGCGGCATGTCCAGGCAATGTTGAGAAATCGAGCACTTCTAGCCACGGTTTCGGCACGATGCTGTTATTGGCCAGCGTCAGTTGCTCGCTGAAGAGTTCCCCAACCGATGCATGTTCGATGAGCGGAACCCGCCGGATCGTCAGATTCCGAACGCTCAGCCGGCTCCAGACGAATGCGAGCACGCATGCCAGCGCGACGGCGATGATCGCCTGATCAAGCGGTTTCGCATCATTGATCTGAACCAGCACGATAGCTCCGGCCAGAATCAGCAGCAGCCGAAACATGGTGGCCCGCTTATCTCGCCCCGCCCCGGGAACGGCCGCTGACGACAGCTCCCGGCACAGGAACGGTGGAGAGAATGTCCCGGATCACTGACGAGCTAGAGACGCCTCGCAGCCGCGCTCCAGGATGAATGATCACCCGGTGAGCCAGCGCGGCATCCGCCAGCGCTTTGATGTCGTCCGGTTCCACGAACGTTCGGCCATTCATTGCCGCCCAGGCTCGCGCCGTGTTGTAGAGCGCCAGCGATCCGCGTGGACTTGCGCCAAGCTGCACCGATTCGTGGCGTCGCGTTGCTTCCACGATCGCAACAGCATAGGCCGCGACCGCCGAGTCGACGCGAACCGTCTTGACTGCCGCCTGGGCGGCGAGCAATTCATCGACGCCGATCGCCTGTCCCAGGGTTTCGAGAGGATGGATGTCATGCTGGCGTTCCAGCATTCGGAGCTCGTTTTCCCGGCCAGGGTATCCCAGTGAGAGCCGGATCAGGAATCGGTCAAGTTGGGCTTCGGGCAGCGGAAACGTGCCTTGATACTCAATTGGATTTTCGGTCGCCAGCACGATGAACGGCTCGGGCAACTTATGAGTGTTGCCATCAACCGTAACCTGAGCCTCTTCCATGGCTTCGAGCAGCGATGACTGGGTTTTTGGCGTCGCCCGGTTAATTTCATCGGCCAGCACAAGCTGAGCGACAATCGGTCCCGGGCGAAACTCAAACTGCTGGGTTTGCTGATTGAAAATATTTACTCCGGTGACATCGCTCGGGAGCAAATCAGGTGTAAATTGAATCCGTTTAAAAGAGCATCCGATCGTTTTCGCGAAGGCTTTTGCGACGACGGTTTTGCCAACGCCGGGCACATCTTCGATCAGCACATGTCCACGGCAGAGCAACGCCAGCAGCACGAGTTGCACTTCGCGACGTTTGCCTACGATCGCCCGTTCAACATTGAGAACGGCGCGATCGGAGAGCGTCTGCACGACTGAGATATCGGTCACGAGGTGCGGTCCTTCCCGGCACAGGTCGGGCGATCGGGACGCTCAGCACAGCTGGTCTGAAGCAGTTCCCTATCATGGGTACGAGTAAATCGAGAATCCTGGATGCTTTTTATCAAGGTCATCTCAGGAATGAGTATACCGATGACATCGCATCAAACGCAGCGCCGTTGCCACTTATACTGAAGTGGACGAACCACAAGGAGGTGGCAACGGTGATGAATCCGGCAGAAGAATCGAGACCGCGACTGGCGCTGGTCGACGGCTATGGTTTGATCTTTCGGGCTTATCATGCCCTCCCGCCGACGATGGCGACCAAAACAGGCGAGCAGACAAACGCCGTCTACGGCTTCGCGTCGATGCTGCTTGATGTCATCCGCCAGCACGAGCCCGACTATATCGCCGTCGCGCTCGAAGGCGGAAAAACATTCCGCCATGAATCATTTGAAGGATACAAAGCCAACCGCGCGGAAATGCCGGAGGATTTGCGCCAGCAAATTGGCCGCGTTCGAGAGTTGATCGAAACGCTCAACGTCCCGATCTTCGAACAGCCCGGCTACGAAGCGGACGATGTTATCGGCAGTCTCGCCCGCTCCTGCTCAGCGGATGGTTTCAGCGTCGTCGTCGTCACCGGTGATAGCGATCTCCTGCAACTGGTCGACGATCATGTCGTCGCAGTGCTGCCCGGAGCTCGCCGCTTTGGTGAATTCCGCTTCTACGACCGTCCGGCGGTGAACGAGCGCTTTGGCTTCGCGCCGGAATTAATACCTGATTACAAAGCGCTGGTCGGAGACACCTCGGACAACATCCCCGGGGTGCCAGGAATCGGCGAAAAGACTGCCAAGGCGCTCATCGCGCGTTTTGGCCCGCTCGAAAGCATTCTTGAGCATATCGACGAAGTGACCCCGCCAAGAGCGCAGAAAGCACTCCAGGAGAATGCCGCCGCTGCTGCAGCCTCAAAGGTGCTGGCGACCATCATTCGCGATCTCGATGTGCCATTCAAGAAGGAATCCGCCAGGGTTTCAACATACGACCGCGATGCAGCCGTTTCCCTGTTTCAAACACTTGAGTTCCGCACGCTGATCAACAAGCTTCCGGAAACCGACGGCGGGCATCAGCATTCGAGTCCGGACGCGCCTCCAGTTGAGAGAGTCGAGCGCGAACCGTCGAACCGAACGTTGGTGAATGAGGCCGCTGAGATCGATATGGTCGCGGCCCGGATCAAGGAAACCGGCGTCTACGCGATCGATGTCGAAACAACCTCTGTCGATCCGATGACGGCCGATCTCGTCGGCATCGCCATTGCCGTCTCACCGTTCGAGGCTTACTACATTCCGGTCGGTCACTCGTCCTGGTCGAACATCACGCTCGACCAAGTCATCAAGGCGCTCGGTCCCACCCTTGCCGATCCCGCAAACAAGGCGTATGCCCATCATGGGAAGTACGACATCCAGGTGTTGGAGCGGCACGGAATCGAAGTGGGCCAGCTTGAGTTCGATACGATGATCGCCGCTTTCCTGCTGGGCGAAACGTCGATCCGGCTAAAAGATCTCGCGTTCAACCGTCTCGGAATCCAGATGACGGAGATCAACGAGCTGATCGGCGCCGGCAAGAACCAGCTCACCATGAATATGGTTTCCGCCGAGCAGGCCGCTGAATATGCCAGCGGTGATGTGGAAGCGACCTTCGCGCTCGCCGAAGACTTGAAGCCCCAAATCGACGTGCAAAAGCAGACCCACCTGCTCGATACGATCGAATTGCCGCTCGTGCCCGTTCTCGTTCGGATGGAGCGGAGCGGCGTCGCGATCGATGTCGAATATCTGAAAGAGCTCTCCGACGAGATCACGACCCGGTTTCATCAAATCGAGCGCGATATCTACGAAATCGTCGGACGATCATTCAACATCAATTCGACCAAGCAACTCGCCACCCTGCTCTTTGAAGAACTTAAGCTGCCTTCCGGCAAGCGAACGAAGACAGGTTATAGCGTCGATTCGGATGTCCTGGAATCACTTCGGGACGCGCATCCCATCGTGCCGATGATTCTTGAATATCGATCACTCGGCAAGCTGAAATCGACCTATGTGGACGCGCTTCCGACTCAGGTCAACAGCGCGACCGGCCGCATTCACACGAACTACAACATGACCGTCGCCGCGACCGGGCGGCTTTCGTCTGTCAATCCGAATCTCCAGAACATTCCGATTCGAACGGAATTGGGACGCAGGGTTCGCCGGGCCTTTGTCGCCGATCATCGTCCCGATTTCCGGCTGTACGATGACGCCGTGCTTGTCGGGGCTGATTATTCCCAGATCGAGCTGCGTGTCATGGCGCACATGAGCGGCGAGCCATTTCTCGTCGAAGCGTTCCGCGCGAATCAAGATATCCACCGGGCGACAGCGGCGCTCGTCTATGGCGTCTCGCAGGACGAAGTGACCTCGGACATGCGCCGGGTCGCCAAGACAGTCAACTTCGGACTGCTTTACGGCATGCAGGCGTTCGGGCTGTCTCGAGACACCGGTTTGAGCCGGGCGGATGCGAATAAGTTCATCGAACAGTACTGGGCCAGATTGCCGCGCGTTCGCACCTTTTTCGACGAGATACTGCAGTTCGGCGTTACCCACGGGTACGTTGAGACGATGAGCGGACGCCGGCGCGCGATGCCCGAATTGACGTCGACAAATGGCGCTCGCCGCGCCGGTGCTGAGCGGGTCGCCCAGAATATGCCGTTACAGGGCTCGGCGGCCGATATCATGAAAATTGCGATGCTCAAGGTCGATTCACGGCTGCGGGAAAAGAAGCTTCCCGGGCGCATGATCTTACAGGTGCACGACGAACTCGTTCTTGAAGTAGACCGTTCTGCAATGACCGACGTCGCTAACCTGCTCAAAGCGGAAATGGAATCGGCCTGGGAGCTCAGCGTGCCATTGCTAGCGGATGTTTCCACCGGCCAGAACTGGAATGAGATGGAGGAGATCACGCTCTAACGCTTCCGTTTCGAAACCTTGAGTCTGAGCGTGTAGACCTGTAGAATTGACCGACGGAGTTTTTGCCGTTTTCACCGGGCGCGGAGATCATCAACGAATGCCAACTTATACCTACCAATGTGCTGATTGCGGCGTCGCGTTCGACCAGTTCCAGAAGTTTGCCGAAGATCCGCTTACCGAGTGCCCGACGTGCCACGGCCAGGTGAAACGAGTCATTCATCCAGTCGGAATTGTCTTCAAAGGCTCCGGCTGGTACGTCACCGACAGCCGAAACGGCAACGACTGACGCGACCGTGCCGGCTGTGCCCTCGACCACCGCCGAACCAGCTGTCGCTGCGGCAACCGCCGCTCCAGCCGCTGCCGGCGTAGAATCGAAACCTGCCGCGACGTCCAGTGAACCAAAAGCCGCGGTTGAAACGAAAGCAGCGAGTTAGATATGGCTTCCCCGATGAAGCGGCTTACGCCCTTCTGCTTCTTTCATCCAGAACGATGCGGAGCCGCTGTCGGAGGGTTCTGCTCCTGTCTCTAGGGGGCGCGATGCGTCCCCTGGCATTCGATGGTCACGCCGATTCATGGAGCTGTGACCACCGGTTCGGTTCCCGCGACCGAAGACAGGAGATTTCTGATGGCATTTTCCCAGATCAAAGAAGACATTCAGATTATCAAGGAGCGCGATCCAGCTGCCCGCTCGACCGTCGAGATTCTCCTCGCCTACCCCGGTCTCCACGCCGTCCTGTTCTACCGGTTGACGCACTCCCTCTGGAACAATGGACACCCAACCGTGGCGCGAGTGCTTTCGCACGTCGCGCGATTCCTGACTGGCATTGAGATTCATCCCGGTGCGGTGATCGGAAGACGTTTCTTTATTGACCACGGGATGGGTGTCGTCATTGGCGAAACCGCGATTGTTGGCGATGACGTGACCCTCTACCAGGGCGTCACGCTCGGCGGAACCGGGAAAGAACGGGGTAAGCGCCATCCAACGCTTGGGAACAACATCATCGTCGGCGTCGGCGCGAAGGTGCTCGGCGCGATCACCATTGGTGACGGCGCCCGCATCGGTGGTGGTTCGGTGGTGCTGAAAGATGTGCCGCCATATACGACGGCAGTCGGGGTGCCGGCCCGGGCGGTCGCGTGGACCGATCCTGCTTCGGGCCGCACCAAACGCCAGGAATCGCTTCCGGATCCGACCAGGGAAACACTGCGCGTGCTTTCCGACCGGATCAATGAGCTGGAGCAACGCCTTCACGAACTGGAAACCGCTCGTACCGAAGAGCATATTCCGGCAAAATAAGATGACTTCAATTGAATCTCGCCCGAAACAGGAGCTGAGTAACGTCATGCCCGAAAAACTGCGCATCTATAACACGCTCTCCCGGCAAAAGGAACCATTCGAGACAATCGAGCCCGGGAAGGTTCGGATGTATGTCTGCGGGGTGACGCCGTACTCCAGCGCGCACATCGGCCACGGCATGTCGCTGATCGCCTTCGACGTGATCAAGCGCTATCTCCTGCACCTCGGCTACGAGGTGCGGCATGCCCAGAACTTCACTGACATCGACGACAAGATCATTGCTCGTGCCAACCGAGAGGAGATAAATCCCAACGAGTTGACCGAGCGCCTGATCGCTGACTGGCACGAGGAATCAGCTACGCTCAATGTCCTTCCAGCGACGATCTACCCACGCGCCACCCTGGAGATTCCAGGAATCATCGCGATGATCGAAGGGCTGATCGCTGATGGCTTCGCCTATGAAGTCGACGGCGATGTTTACTTCCGGGTCCGGGCGTTCCCTGATTACGGCAAGCTCTCGCACCGGCGTCTAGAGGATCTCCTCTCGGGCGCACGCATCGAGATTGACGAGCGAAAATCCGATCCGCTCGACTTCGCCCTCTGGAAAGCCGTCAAGCCCGGCGAGCCCTGGTGGGAAAGCCCATGGGGGAAGGGCCGTCCTGGCTGGCACATCGAATGCTCCGCCATGTGCTCGAATCATCTCGGCGGCTCGGTCGATATTCATGGCGGCGGTGCCGATCTGATCTTTCCGCACCATGAGAACGAGATCGCCCAATCCGAGGCCTATATGCACAAGGAGCCGTTCGCCCGGTACTGGGTGCATAACGGACTCCTTCAGCTGGGCGGCGATAAGATGTCGAAGTCGCTCGGGAATATCGTCCAACTTAAGGAAATTACCGGCAACAATCTGGGTCCGGCGTTCCGGTTGATGGTGTTGCAGTCGCATTACCGCGCTCCGGTCACCTTCACCGACGAAAGTCTTGAAGGCGCGAACCGTGGCCTCGACCGGCTCCGCTCCGCCGCGCGAACGGGAGTGAACGACGCTGCATCGCAATCTGGAGACCGAATCGATTTCGTCCAGCTTGCCGCTGAGGTAGATGAGCGATTCCATGACGCCATGAACGATGATTTCGATACGCCAACTGCAGTGGCGGCGCTGTTTGATCTGGCTCGATCGGTCAATCGCGGCCGGTCCATCGGACAGGCATCAGCAGACGTCGAACCCGGACGCGCTAAACTGATTGAGTTAGCCAACGTGCTGGGCCTCGAACTCGTAGAATCAGCATCTACTCTGACTGACGCCGCGCCGTTCATCGAATTGCTTATCTCGCTTCGCCAGGACTTGCGCCAGGCGAAACAGTGGGCGCTGGCGGATCGGGTTCGCGATCAACTCACCGAGCAAGGAATTCTCATTGAAGACTCCCCAACAGGCACGACCTGGCGCCGCGCCTAAAAACACCGGCCGACCATCGAACAGTCCAAAATCCGGCCCCCCCAATCGAGACGGCGGATCCGGACGGCCTCCAAAGTCATCTGGACCAGGCTCCTCTCGATCGTCGCGCCCACCCGGAAAGGGCGGGCCGCCACGGCCACCGCGGCCCGGAGGACCAGGCGAACCTCCACGCGCGCCGCGCTCGGTCACGCCGCGTCCCGTCGAACTGCCCGTTCGCCCCACCATTCGCCCCGGCCGGGAACTGATCTTTGGTCGCAACAGCGTTGCTGAGGCCCTTCGAGGCCGGCGCAAGCTCCACACGCTGATGATTGCCGAAGGCGTGACGATGGACGACCGGATGCGGCAGATCGAAGCCAGCGCCAGAGAGCGGGAAATCCAGATCGACCGCGTTCCCCGGCCGCTTCTTGACGATCTGATCATGGGCAATCACCAGGGAATCGCGCTCGAAACGGATCCCTACCCCTATGCCGATCTCGATGAAATCCTTGATGGCGAAGGTACAGTCGTCGTGCTCGACCACCTGCAGGATCCCCAAAACCTCGGCACACTTTTGCGGGCCGCTGAGGCGGCAGGGATCTGCGGCGTCATCATTGCCGAGCGTCGCGCCGCAGCGATCACGCCAGCCGTGGTCAATTCATCGGCGGGCGCCGTTGAGCTGCTCCGAATTTCGATGGTTCCCAATATCGCCAACGCCTTGAAGGCATTGAGCGGTCGGGGTTGGTGGATCGCCGCTCTCGACACCGGTGACGATGCGCTCGACATCCAGACGGCAGACATTCCACTTCCGGTCGCGCTCATTGTTGGAGCGGAGGGAGACGGCGTCGGACCACTGCTGCGCAAGTCAGCTGATCTCGTGCTTTCTTTACCGATGAACGGACGTGTAGAGTCACTTAATGCGGCGACCGCAGGATCGATCGCGATCTATGAAATTCTGAGACGAGAGCGCCTTTCCCTATCAACCTAGAGGATTCGCGTAACTGTTCGCTATGCTGGATCGTTGACGTTCGTGAATCACAATGTTAGGGTGATAGCGTCCGTACACGGGCGCATTGCGCCATGAAAGAAAACGAGTGAGTTTCCCGCATCTCGAACTCACTCCAGAAGGGATCATCAATGACCGAGCACCAGTGCAGTGCTGTCCGATGGTTCACTCAGCGAGCCGATCGCCGGGTGCTTCTCAAAGCGTCAGCGGCGCTGGCCGCAATGTCGGCGCTCCCTGCTTCCAGCTGGCTTTCGACCGCCAGCGCGCAGGATGCCCCTGAAACGTTGTCGGGCTATTTTTCCGAGGTTCTGCAAGGCGATTTCAGCGCCGCCAGCACCGGACCAAAGGAATTTCAGGCCGACATCGCCTTTACTGCTATTGCTCCCCACTGGGCCGGAACGGCCCCAGAAGGCGGGCAGGTCCGTTTCTCATTGAGCTTCGATGGCGAGACCTGGGGTGATCCCGTCACCGTCGGCGTTGCGGAAGATGGCCGTGGCGACGATCGCGATGGCCGCTATTTCGGGCAACTTGTCGTCGCCGGGGGCGAGCAGTTCGTCCGGTATGAAACGCTCGACGCGTCGGGAAACGCGACGACCCTCCCCGATCTCGTCTTCACTTACATCGATTCCAGCGTCGGCCCGACGACTGCGGATGTCGAATAGCGGCTTTTCCGCCGCCGCGGTGACGGCCCCGACGATCATTTCCCGTGCCGCGTGGGGCTGCGACGAAGCGCTGACTCATGAAAATCAGAATCTCAGCAAGCCGATCATCTGGCCCGCTGAATACGAGACCGTCAAGCACGTCATCATTCATCACTCAGTCACAACCAACAAACAGGATCCGCTCGTGACGATCCGGTCGATCTACTACTATCACGCGATTACGCGCGGATGGGGCGACATCGGATACAACTATCTGGTCGATTACCTCGGAAATGTCTATGAAGGCCGGTTCGGCGGCGTCAATGTCGTTGGCGGTCACGCCTTCCAGTACAACCATGGCAGCGCGGGCATCTGCGCCATGGGCACATTCACTTCGGTCGACGTCACGCCCGAAGCGCAGGCAGGTTTGATCTGGATCACTGCCTGGGCAGGCCGCGCGCTCGATCCTCTTGGCTCATCATTTTTCATCGACACCGCCAACGTGCCGACGATCTGCGGGCACCGCGATGTGCTGGACACCGAATGTCCCGGAGATGTGCTCTGGAGCGATCTCCCGTTCATTCGCGATGCAGTCAAAGACGTTCTCGATGGGACGACCGACCCAGGAATCCCCGGCGACTATCAGGATGGCGACAAGATCGTCGTCACCACTGAAGGCGCAAATCTCCGATCAACGCCGAGCACCGGGGCTTCGGTCGTCGCGTCACTCTCCACGGGAACCAAAGGAACCATCACCGACGGCCCCGTATCCGCGGATGGATACACCTGGTATGAAATTGGAACAGCGTCCTACTCGGGATGGATGGCATCATTCCTTTTTGAGAAGGACACGTCGACTCCGGCCGGCAAATTCAGTATCGGCGACACGGTCAAAGTGTCAACGGATAATCTCAATCTTCGGTCGAGCGCCAGCACCGGCGCGTCGGTCGTCGCGACGATGCCGAACGGAACGATTGGCACGGTGCAGGATGGGCCTACGTCGGGCTCCGGCTACACCTGGTACAAGCTCTCAACGTCGTACGGCTCTGGCTGGGCGGTGCAGGATTACCTGGTCAAGTCCACACCGTCCAAGCCACCCGGTCAATTCGCCAAGGGTGATGTTGTCTACGTCAACGACAATGATGTGGCGCTACGGACGGGAGCGGGCACGAGCAAGTCGCTGATCGCCACCATGAAAAAGGGAACCAAGCTCACGATCACGTACGCGTATAACCGCGCGAACGGGTTCGAATGGTACAAAGTCACCGGGCCGTACGGCGCGGGTTGGGTGGCAGGAGCGTATCTTTCATCGACACCTGTCACCAATGTGAAACCGATCAAGATCGGATTTACGGTCTATGTCAACGATGGACCGCTCAACATGCGCTCGAGTCCGAGCACCAGCGCTTCGATCGTCAGTATCCTGCCGCAAGACGCCAAATTGCAGGTAGTGGATGGTCCACGCACGGCGAATGGCTATACCTGGTGGCAGCTCCGTTCGTCCAAGTGGGGAACTGGCTGGGTCGTCGCCAACTACATTGGCCGCCGATGATTGCAGGAAGTGGCCGCGACGGGCATAATTGGTGAGTTGAAACGCATCGTCCCGGCAACGAGCCTCGGGGTGAGGCGCGATGTCGATGAAACATAAAGGCTGGAAGGCGTACACATGAAGGTCATTCTCCGCCAGGACGTGCCCAAAGTGGGCGATAAAGGCACGGTGCACACCGTCTCTGATGGCTTTGCCCGCAATTACCTGATTCCTCAGGGATTTGCGATTCTGGCCACAGATGGCGAGTTGCGAACCGTCGCCGAAAATCAGAAAGTCGCCGAGCGTAAGGTGGCTCGCCAGGAGCGCGACCAGCAATCACTCGCCGACAAGATCAGCGGCAAAACGCTGACCTTCGAAGCACGCTCCGGAAAAGATGGTCGCCTCTACGGTTCGATCACCGCCAGTGATATCGCCGAGCGATTGGGTGGTGTTGTCGGGGCCGAGATCGACCGCCGCAAAGTCGTGCTCGACGAAGCGATCCGCACCTCCGGTGAGCATCATGTCACCGTACATCTTGTCGGCAAGCTTCGCCCACAGATCACCGTGGTCGTCAATGGCCAGGAAGATCCTGCCGAGGCGGAAGCTGAGGCAGAGGTTGAAGTCGTCGAAGAGACTGATTCGGCCGAGTAACGATCGCATTCAGCAGGCGCCCGCACGACCTCGTTGCAGATCGGGGTTGCGCGGGCGCTTCATTTCGTACACGCTATGGTTATCACTGGTGAAGCGGCAGCCCGCACTGCGCAAACACCTGCCACTGGCGACCTCCCCCGCTCTACGGCCTGAGGCAGGGAGCATTCAATTATGGTCGCGTCAATCGATCGCTTGCCGCCGCACAACCTCGAAGCCGAGCAGTCGATGCTCGGGAGTCTCCTCATTGACCGGGATGCGATCATTCGCGTCGCTGCCGCGCTCAAAGCCGACGATTTCTATAGCTCCGCCAACGGGGCAATTTTTCAAGCCATTGTCGATCTCTATAACAAGCGCGAGCCCACCGATCTCGTCACCCTCACGGACGAACTCAATCGACGCGATCGATTGAATCAGGTTGGGGGCGTCGCCTATCTCTCATCGCTCCTCAACGTTGTGCCGACATCTGTTCACGTCGAGTTCTACGGCAAGATCGTCGAGCGCACCGCGACCCTGCGACGCCTGATCAACGCCGGCACAAGCATTGTCGGCATCGGCTACAACGAAGAAGGGGATATCGAGGACGCGCTTGATCGGGCCGAGCGAACGCTGTTCGACGTGTCGCAGCGGCGGACGACGCGCGATTTCGTGCCGATCGCCGAAGTGCTTGACCGCTTCTTCGATCAAATCGACTATCTCCAGCAAAATCGTGGTGAATTGGTGGGCGTCGGCACCGGGTATACCGATCTCGACAAGCTTACCGGCGGGCTTCAGCGCTCGGACCTCATCATCGTCGCTGCCCGGCCCAGTGTTGGTAAGACATCGTTCGCACTCGGCATGGCGCACGGCGCCGCACTGAAGCACGGCAAAACCGTCGGGTTATTTTCTCTGGAAATGTCAGCGGAACAGCTCGTTCAGCGCCTGTTGTCGATGGAAACTGGTGTCGATTCGCATCGCCTTCGCCTCGGCCAGATCGATGACAACGATTGGGACCGCATTTCCCGCGCCTTTGGCCGCCTCGGTGAGGCCAAAATCTTTATCGACGACTCAGCGGGCGTCAGCATCATGGATCTCCGCAGCAAAGCGCGGCGGCTCCAGGCCGAGCATGGACTCGATCTTCTTGTCATCGATTATTTGCAGTTGATGAGTGGTCGTGGCTCAGAGAACCGGGTTCAGGAAATCTCGGAGATTTCGCGCGGGCTCAAAGGCATCGCCCGCGAGCTGAACATTCCGGTTGTCGCACTTTCACAGCTTTCGCGCGCCGTTGAAACGCGCGCCGATCACCATCCCATGCTTTCGGACCTTCGCGAATCAGGATCGATCGAGCAGGACGCCGACATTGTGATGTTTATCTACCGTGACGAGATTTACAATCCCGATACGGAGCGCAAGGGCATTGCCGAGATCATCATCGCCAAGCATCGAAACGGACCGGTCGATACCGTCAATCTGCGCTTTTTCGATCGCACCGCCCGGTTCTCCGATCTCGAACTCTATCGGGAACCGCCAACGAACTAAAGGAAGCATTTCTTTCTGTGGATGAATTGATGAACGGGGTGGTGGTTGACCCTGCGATTACCCTCAATCTGCCGCTCAATCTCTTGACCGAACTCATTCCCGCGATGACCGATGTCGCGGAAATACAGGTCACGCTGGTCGCTGCCCGGCTTGCTGCCGATGCCGGGTCTGTCGATTCACCGATCAATGAAGCACGAATCGTGCGCGATCCGTCGCTGCGTCGCGCGTTGCGGGTGGTCGGCAGTCCGAACGAACCGGACAACCGGATCGCGACTGGACTTGAGCTCGCCGTTGGCCGGGGAGCGTTGGTCCGCTTCCGCACGATTGACGACGCCAATGAGCTGGTCTGGTACTGTCTGGCAACGCAAGAAGCCCGGCTCAACATTCAACAGATGGTGATGGGGCGCACGCTGCCGCCGCGCGAATTATGGCAAAGTGATCGTGCACCGCGGGTCGAGCCGGAGCGCCCCACCGTTTTCCGACTCTACGAGCAGAACATCGGGCTGCTGACCCCGATCATCGCCGAGCAACTGGTGCGAGCCCTCGAACGCTATCCCCGCGAGTGGATCGAAGATGCAATCGGCGAGTCGGTTGCCTACAATCGCCGGAATTGGCGATATATTCAACGCATTCTCCAACAATGGGCCACCGCTGGTCGCGGCGATGAACGCCGGGAAAGTGATTCACGCAATGAGACACATCGGGGACGTTCTTAAAGAGCTTTCCATCCCTATCACTCCGCGTGGTTCATCATCCCGCCAGACTGAGCCGGTCTTTGCCTGCAATATCTGTCACGACGCCGGTTTCTACCAACTCGACGTGCCGATCGACCACCCGCAATTCGGACAGTTGCAAAAATGCTCCTGCCGAAAGGGCGTTGAGGAAGAGCGCAAAGGCAAGGAATTGCTCCGCCTTTCAAACCTCGACATGATGTCGCATCTGAGTTTCGCGCAATTCGATTCCAAAGCAGCCGGTGTTGGCGATGCCTATACGTCGGCCAGGAACTTCGCCGAATCTCCTGACGGCTGGTTGTTGCTGAAAGGGCCATACGGTTCAGGTAAGACGCACCTTGCGGTCGCCGTCGCGCTGGAAATCATGGATCGCTACGAGACCCCCGTTCTCTTTATGGTCGTTCCCGATCTGCTCGACCACCTTCGATCGACCTTCGATCCCTCCAGTGGAGTCGGATACGACGAGCGCTTCGAGCAGGTGCGCACCGCGCCGATCCTCGTCCTCGATGATCTCGGCACCGAGAACGCCACGCCGTGGGCGCGAGAAAAGCTGTATCAGGTGTTCAATTACCGGTACAACGAACGTCTGCCCATCGTGGTCACGACGAATGCCGAGCTTCGACCAGGCGCTAATTCCTCAAAAACCGGGCAGAGTGGGCAAATCGATGAGCGTATTCGCTCCAGGCTGCTCGACGAGCAGATGACGGTTTTCGTCGAGATGTCTGATGCAGAGGACTACCGCCTCCGGGGCCGCCCGGCACAGCTTCGACAGCTTCGGCGTTAGCGAAGCGCCAATAAGTTCCGACTCGTCCGGATGGTAGAATTGCATTTCAGCGGCTTTTCGGTTCTCGCGACGCGGGTGGATGAATGCCCGAAGTCACATGGCTTCTTTCTCAACTCACCAACCTGCGGTCGATCATCGATATTCTCGTTGTCACCGTCATCATTTATTGGGTGCTCTGGGTTGCCCAGGGAACGAGAGCGACGGTTGTGCTTCGCGGCGCCGTCATTTTGCTCGTACTCGCCTACGTACTCGCCTCCTCGCTTTCACTGACGACGCTCAACTGGATGCTTGCCAGTATGTGGCCGGCGCTGTTCATTGCCATCCCGGTGATCTTTCAGCCAGAGATTCGACGTGCGCTCGAACAGCTCGGACATACCGGATCCTGGCTCAGAACCATCCCGGCCAATGATGTCGCGATCACCGAGCGAATGATTGACGAAGTCGTACGCGCATCCGCCCAGTTGGCAAGATTACGCTTCGGCGCGTTGATTGTGATCGAACGGGAAACGGGACTTCAAGACTACGCCGATCGCGGTGTTCCCATTGACGCGTATTTAACCAGGCAATTGCTGATCAATATTTTCTATCCCAATTCACCGTTGCACGATGCTGCTGTGCTTGTGCGCGGGGATCGCGTCGTCGCGGCCAGCGTCGTGCTTCCCCTGACTGACAACGTGTCAGCCCAGGGTCAGCTTGGCACGCGCCACCGCGCCGCGATCGGAGTCACCGAAGACTCAGACGCGCTTGCCGTCGTCGTCTCAGAGGAAACGGGACAGATCTCCGTCGCGCACAACGGCCGCTTGATTCGAAACCTCGATCAAGACCGGCTCCGCCGCGTCTTGCGATCGCTACTCCGCATCGATAAACCCGAAACTCCCGGTTCCAGCGCGAACGGAAGAGTGCGGCTCTCACAACGAGCCGCAAATGTCGCCCGGGTCGATCGAACCGGTAAGAGCAAGACCCGAACGCCGAGTCAAACAGTTTAGAGGCGCAATCAGCTATGACCTGGAATCTTCGAGCACGGCTCACAAAAGACAATCTCTGGCGCCTGGGTGCATCGCTGGTGCTCGCCCTGGTTCTCTGGGGTTGGGTCAACACCATCGAGGATCCAAGCGCAAAGCGGACCTTTTCTGATCTCCAGATCACCGTCAAAGATCTTGCCCCGGAACTGACGATCACGACGCCGATACCGCGTGTTGCAGTTCAGCTCGAAGCGCCACGATCGGTGATGATTCCGATTACTGCGTCCCTGGTGACGCCATTCGTCGATCTATCGAATATCACTGGCCCCGGAGATTACGACGTACCAATCAAGGTTAATGAGATTGACGAAATATGGCACAGCAATGTCACGCCGGAAACGCTGCATATTACGGTCGAACGGCTGGTGACCACCAATTTCCCATTGACCTGGCAGGAAGCGGAAAACGAAGGCGCGACGCTCCGCGTCATCAATGATGTCGTGCCGACGGTGTCGTCCGTTGCCGTGACCGGCGCGGAATCTGTAGTCGCGCGAATCAATAAGGTCGTCTTACCCATTACGCTCGATAATCAGCTGCGAACGTTCGTCGGCTCGTTTACGCCACAAGCGCTGGATACTTCGAACGGCGTCATCGCCAACGTCACAATAAACCCCTCACCGATCACAGCAACGGTTCAGTTGACGACGCGCGGAAAGAGCGTCGCGGTGCTTCCGCAGGTCATTGGCCGGCCCGCCGAGGGGTATCAAAGCGATACGTATGTCGTCAATCCTGCAACGGTGGTCGTCGACGGACCGGCTGAAGTTCTCGACACGATCATGTTCGTCCAGACCGAACCGGTCGATATCCAGAACGCAGATGGCACGGTGCAAAAACGGGTGTCGATGACCGGTTTACCAGCAGGTGTGACCGTGATCGAGCCTTCGAGCGGCGAAGTCGATGTCGTCGTACCGATCACGCAGATCGGCGTGCGCCAGGATCTTCCAGGACAGCGAGTTCAGGGCATCAATCTCGGCAAGGGTCTGGGCGCAACGATTCTGCCGACCGAGATCACCGTTACCGTGATCGGACCCGATGCTGCCCTCTCGTCACTTGGCGCAGGCGATATCAGCGCCCAGGTTGATCTCACCGGATTGGGACCCGGCACCTACACCCTGGAACCGCAGGTGCGCGTTCCCCAGGGCGTCACCTGGGTCGCCTCGAATCCAACCAGCGTAACCGTCACCATCAGCGACGTCACTGGGACAAGCAACGAGACGTCGCCCGAAGTCACGGGATCGCCGGCTGCCGCTCCGCCAGAGGCGTCCGCGGAAGCGACAGCGCCGGGTCCATAGCCCTAACTCTGTCGTGGCCCTGTTTCCCCGGCACAGAATGCCCGGCTACGAAAAAAATCCCGCTGGGACTGAATACAACGGGAAATATTTCCGGCGTATCCGGAGGTTTCTGGACTGAGTGCCCGAAGGTACTTCGACATGTGAACGCCGAGCTGAAGCGCAGCGCGCGAATGACAAGACACCCCGCGAGAGACTCGCGAGGTGTTTCCAAATTGCAAATTTTGTTAATTGACGGGAAACCTACTCTTCTCGCTGAGAAGATCGCGATGGACCAAATTCCATCTCGTGAGTGAGCAAGATCGCCTCAGCGACTTCCTTCATCGATTTGCGTGAATCCATGCTGGTGCGGCGAATACGATGGAATGCTTCGGTCTCGCGAAGACCATGCACCTCCATCAAAATGCCCTTCGCACGCTCGACCACTTTGCGTGATTCGAGCGCTTCCTTCATGCTGCCAAGCTCGCGCTCCAGCGACATGAACTCGTCGAATCGCGCCATCGCCACTTCGATGACCGGCATCAGCTCGGCTTCGCGAAATGGCTTGACGACATAGCCGACAACCCCGGCTTCCTTCGCCCGCTCAACAAGCGCCTGGTCGGAATAGGCAGTGAGTAACACGACCGGTGCGATCTTTTCGCGCGTCAGCACTTCGGCCGCCGCGATGCCGTCGACTTCCGGCATTTTGATATCCATGATGACAAGATCGGGTCGGAGTTTCTTCGCCAGATCGACCGCAGTCCGCCCATCACCCACTTCGGCAATGACATCGTACTCGAGGGAGATCAACATCTCGCGCAGGTCGAGTCTGATCAACGATTCATCGTCGGCGATGATAATGCGGCGCTGGGATCGAGGAGAAGGAGCGGGATTCCTCATTGGTGCTCATTACCTCGCGGTCCGCCGTTGGACCGTACTGCGCCTTCGACATACTCAAGATGTCATGTCGGAACAAGAAAATGGTCGGGGTGAGAGGATTCGAACCTCCGACCACCGGTACCCCATACCGGTGCGCTACCGGACTGCGCCACACCCCGAAACCGAGAAAATTATAGCATGCTGCCTTTTTCGAACCTGATGGGCTGGACACATTGCTGTATCCAGCCCTCGGGTCAATTTATTTGATCTCGACCTTGGCGCCGGCCTCTTCGAGCTTGGTCTTGGCAGCGGCGGCCTCGTCCTTGGAGACGCCTTCCTTGACCGCCTTCGGAGCGCCGTCAACGACGTCCTTGGCCTCTTTGAGACCGAGGCTCGTCAGCTCACGAACGGCCTTGATGACCTGGATCTTGTTCGCGCCGGCCTCGAGGAGGACGACCGAGAACTCGGTCTGCTCTTCTTCGGCGGCAGCGGCAGCGCCACCAGCCGCAGGAGCGGCGGCAGCGGCGGCAGGAGCAGCAGCGGAAACGCCCCAGCGCTCCTCAAGCTCCTTGACCAACGAATTGAGATCGAGAACGGTCATGCCCTCGAGTGCGGAGATGATCTGATCCTTTTCCATCTTCTTGATTCCTCCGACGGCGATCCATTGATTCGGTCGCCGTTCTTATCGCTCAGCGCGCCAACGGCGCCAGCATTTCAAAACGATATCTAGTCCGCTGCCATCTGTTCGGCGCGCGAATTGAGAAGATACGCGAACGATCGCCCTGGTCCACTGAGAACGCCAACGGTGCGAGACATCGGAGACGCAAGCATTCCGACAATCTTCCCGTAGAGCTCCTCACGAGATGGCAAGCTCGACACGGCTTCGACATCCGCGACGGTGATCACGGCCGATCCGAGCAATCCGCCCTTGACGGTCAGAATGCGGGACGAGCGAGCGAAATCACTGACCGCTTTCGCGGCTCCGACAATGTCTCCGCGAACGAAGACGACGCCGCTTGGTCCATTGAGCACATCTTCGAGACCATCGATGCCATTCGCTTTTGCGGCGATATTGGTCAGCGTGTTCTTGACGATGTGGAATTCCGCGTCGTGCGGCCGCAGTGCTGCGCGGAACTGCTGCATCTGGGTCACGGAGAGTCCGCGATAGTCGCAGATGACGGTGAATTGCGATCCACCGATCAAAGAGGTCAACTCATTGATCGTTTGCGCTTTTTTTGCTGTAGGCATGAGCATACACCTCCTTCCATAAGCCACGAGCCCAGCGCTGGGCGAGGACAACTCTCGCGATACAAACGAAACGCGCCCTGGTCCGCTATGGGCCAGGGCGCGAATCGAGCATCGCTCGTTGTCTCGCGCACCAGCCTCGGTCGGAGATTAAGGAGCGCATGCGCTCCACCGACGGTCTACAGCCAGGATCGTGCTCGTTCGATCCGATTCAAAAGTTAGGACGCAGCCGCCGAAGCGTCTGCAATCGTCTGCGCGACTCCGAGATTAATTCCCGGCGACATGGTCGTAGAGATCGAGAGTGAGCGCAGGTAGATCGACTTCAAGCCGGTCGGCTTGGAACGATTGATGGCGTCAACGAAGGCGTAGAGATTGTCCTTGAGCTGATCTTCGCTGAAGCTCTTGCGGCCGATCACCGAGTGAACGATGCCGGTCCGGTCATTGCGGAACTCAACCCGGCCGCCTTTGAGATCGCGGATCACGTTCGGCAGATCTTCCGGGTTGCGAACAACGGTGCCGGAGCGCGGATTCGGCATCAAACCACGGCGACCGAGAATGCGGCCAAGTCCACCGACCTTGCCCATCTGGTCCGCCATAGCGATTGCGGCATCGAACTCAAGCCAGCCTGACTGGATCTGCTGGACATATTCGTCGAGACCGGCATAATCGGCGCCAGCATCGAGCGCGATACGCTCAGCCTCACCGGCGGCAAACACGAGCACCCGAACCACTTTGCCGGTTCCGTGCGGGAGGGTCACGGTTGACCGGACTGATTGGTCCGCCTGCCGCGGATCGATTCCCAGCTTCGCATGAACTTCGACGGTTTCGTCAAAGTTGGCGTACGCAACCTCTTTCAGGAGGGGGAACGCATCCGTGACGGTGTACTCTTTGCCGAGCTCGATCTTCTTGACGGCGTCCTCGAATTTCTTTCCGTGCTTTGTCATGGTTGATTACTCCCGTGGTGCAAGCGGGGAATGATCCCCTCCCACGTTGGAACCCGCAAAACGGGTCTTAGGCGACGACGTCGATGCCCATGCTGCGGGCGGTTCCTTTGATCTGAAGCATCGCGCCTTCGATGTCGACGGCGTTGAGATCCTTCATCTTCAGCTCGGCGATCTCGCGCACCTGCGCCTCAGTCACTTTACCGACCTTGGTGCCGCGCGGGCTGCCTGAGCCCTTATCGACGCCAGCGGCGCGGCGGAGCAGGTCCGGCGCGGGCGGGGTCTTGGTGACAAAGGTGAAGGAGCGGTCTTCATAGACGGTGATCACCACAGGGATGATCTGACCGGCCTGCTGAGCGGTCCGCTCGTTGTACTCCTTGACGAAGTTCATGATGGCAACACCATGCTGACCGAGCGCCGGACCGATTGGCGGCGCCGGCGTGGCCTTGCCTGCCGGAATCTGGAGCTTTACGTAGCCCTTTACTCTCTTAGCCAACTGACGACCTCCCGAAGGTCAAGACCGCGCCCGATGACGCGACCGTAAAGAATACCAGATTTATGTTTCCCGCTCTGCTTGCAGGAAGTCGAGCTCGACCGGGGTTTCCCGGCCAAAGAAGGAAACCAGTACGCGAATCTTGCCCTTCTCGTTGTTGATCTCGTCGATCTCGCCACGGAAGTCGGCAAACGGACCATCGATAATGCGCACGGTGTCGCCAATCTGGAACGACATCTTGACGACTGGGGTCTCGGCGGCCATGCCCTGCATGATCGCCTGAACGGCCCGGTCTTCCAGCGGCACCGGCTTGTTATTGATATTGACGAAGCCTGTCACGCCCGGCGTGTTGCGCAGGGCATACCAGGTGTCGTCGTCCATTTCCATACGGACAAGCACATAGCCCGGGAACACCTTGCGCTGCACCGGGTGCCGCTGACCGCTCTTGATTTCGATCTCTTCCTGGGTCGGCACGACGACATCGTAGACACATCGTCAAGGTCGAGCGCTTCTATCCGGCTTTCGATCGTTTTCTTGACTTTATTTTCGTAGCCGGAATACGTGTGGAGCACGTACCACTTTCCAGGGGGCTCTTCGCCAAGCTCGCCTTGCTCGACTGCCCGTTTGGCTGCGAGCCGCTGTTTCAGCGTCAGGCGTTCCATATCAATGCTCCTTTGCCGCGGAGAGCGTTCGGAAGGATGGTGAATCTCATGCGTCGCGCTGGACCTAGAGCCACTCGAAGAGTTTGAGGAGAACGAAGTCGATCCCGCCGAGGAGCAATCCGAGCACGGTCGTCATGCCAATGACGAGCAAGGTCAAATTTCGGGTCGTTTCCTTATCAGGCCACGACACCTTTTTCATTTCGGATCGTGTGTCTCGAACTGATTGCGCGATTCGCTCGCCCCGTTGCGCGAGGACACTCTTTTCCTTCTCTTTTTCTTTCTCCTGGCGCTTGGGTTGACTTTGGGCTGGCTGCTTCGCCGCGGCGCCGGCAGATCGAACCTGCTTCGACACAGCCTGTGTCGATTTCGCGGTCGATTGCTCTTTCGCATCCTTGACGGCGGGCTTGCGCTGCGCGCACATGAGCCATGTCCTTCCGAATCAATCGATCGCGATCCACCATCCTCGTTAAGCGTTGGATCACGCAGTGATCAGGTGGCAAGAAAACGGGGCGACGTTTGTTCGCCGCCCCGTCGCCGGTAGTGACTCGCTTCCCTGGCAGGGCCGGCAGGCATCGAACCCGCAACCTGCGGTTTTGGAGACCGCTGCTCTTCCAATTGAGCTACGACCCTAGGTCACCCGGTCTTGCAGCAAGTATAAACGCTACCGAGTTTCTCGGTGCAACTGATGCAGCCTGCATCGCGGGCAGAACTTCTTCAGCTCCAGCCGGCTGGGATCGTTGCGTCGATTCTTCTCGGTCGTGTAATTGCGCTCGCGGCAATTGGTGCACTCGAGCGTGATAACCGGCCGATCGGCCTTGCCTTCTTTGGCCATTGTTCTTTCCTTCACCTGGCGGTCTCACGACCGTCGAGACTCGGAGCGCGCGGCCAAGAACATGGCCGCGCGCACGTTGCCTTGAATTCAACTGTAAGAGTGTACTACTCCGTGATCGAGGTGACGACGCCGGCGCCGACGGTGCGGCCCCCTTCGCGGATCGCGAAGCGCAACCCTTCCTCAATCGCCACCGGCGTGATCAGCTCCACCCCCATCTGGATGTTGTCCCCCGGCATCACCATCTCGACGCCCTCCGGCAGCTCGATCGATGCCCGTCACGTCGGTGGTCCGGATGTAGAACTGCGGCCGGTAGCCGGGGAAGAACGGCGTGTGCCGCCCCCCCTCTTCCTTGCCCAGCACATACACCTCGGCCTGGAACCTGCGTGTGCGGGTTGATCGATGCCCGGTTTCGCACAGCACCTGCCCCCGCTGGACATCTTCCCGCTCCACCCCGCGCAACAGCGCCCCGACGTTGTCGCCGGCCTGCCCCTGGTCGAGCGTCTTCTGGAACATCTCCACGCCGGTGACGATCACCTTGCGCCGCTCGCCCGAGCCCGACGATCTCGATCTCGTCGCCGGTTTTCACCAGGCCCCGCTCGACCCGCCCCGTCACCACCGTGCCGCGGCCCTTGATCCCGAACACGTCTTCGATCGGCATCAGGAACGGCTGGTCGATCGCCCGCTCCGGCGTCGGCATGTAGTCGTCCACCGCCGCCATCAGCTCCCAGATCGGCGCGTACTCCGGCGCGTTCGGGATCCTTGCTCTCGCGACGAGAGCGCCGCCAGCCCCGAGCCCCGGATGATCGGGATGTCGTCGCCGGGGAAGTTGTACTTCGAGAGCAGCTCCCGCACTTCCAGCTCGACCAGCTCCAGCAGCTCCTCATCGTCCATCATGTCGACCTTGTTCAGGAAGACGACCATCGCCGGCACTTCCACCTGGCGCGCCAGCAGAATGTGCTCGCGCGTCTGCGGCATCGGCCCGTCCGGCGCCGAGACGACCAGGATCGCCCCGTCCATCTGCGCCGCGCCGGTGATCATGTTCTTGATGTAGTCGGCGTGCCCCGGGCAGTCGACGTGGGCGTAGTGCCGCTTGTCGGTTTCGTACTCGACGTGGGCGATGGCGATGGTGATGCCGCGCTCCCGCTCTTCCGGCGCGTTGTCGATCGAGGCGAAGTCGCGGGTGGCGGCCTGCCCTTTCAGCGCCAGCGTCTTGGTGATCGCCGCCGTCAGCGTCGTCTTGCCGTGGTCGACGTGCCCGATCGTCCCCACGTTCAAATGCGGCTTCGTCCGCTCAAATTTCTGCTTCCCCACGTTCGTGGTCCTCCTGGCCGCCGTCGATGCGACCGCTGGCAAATTATCGGCCTGACACAAATGAGAGGCCCCGGGTTGGAGCCTCTCACCCGATGAACAAGCTGGAGCCCACATCCGGACTTGAACCGGAGACCTCATTCTTACCAAGAATGTGCTCTACCAACTGAGCTATGTGGGCCCGACAGAGGCCGTGATGGCCTGCCTGTTCGGTGGGCAGTGACGGATTCGAACCGCCGAAGCTCACGCAGCTGATTTACAGTCAGCCCCAATTGTCCACTCTGGCAACTGCCCGTTGCGCTCTGACATCTGCCTGGTCTTGAGCGCGGAGCCGACGATGGGACTCGAACCCGCAACCTGCTGTTTACAAAACAGCTGCTCTGCCAATTGAGCTACGTCGGCAGAGTGCGCAATCAGCACAGACGCCGACGGGTAGTATAGAAACGCCCCGTTAGGGGTGTCAAGACATTTCGCCCTGAAAACGTTTCGCGATGATCGGACATTCCGATCCTAGCTACCGGAGCGGCAGATGCAAATGAATCTTCCGTCAAGTGCCGACGTCGTTATCGTTGGCGGCGGCATTATGGGCGCCAGCATCGCCTGGCAACTCGCGACACGGGGCGCCGGTAAGATCGTGCTCCTGGAGCGCTCCACGCTCGCCTCAGGCGCCAGTGGCCGCACCGGCGCATTGCTCAGGCAGCACTACAGCAACATCCCGGAAGCGACGCTCGCAGCCCGCTCGCTGGAAATCTTCGCCAACTGGGATGATCGCGTCGGCGGTGATTGCGGATTCGACCGTTGCGGGGTCATCGTCACCGTTCCAACCGTCGAGCCATTTCAAGCAAATGTCGAACGCCTGCACCGCAACGCGGCCAGATTGCGATCAATCGGCACCAATATTGAAGTGAAAACTGCTACCGAACTCAATGAGATTGAACCGGCGGCGACATTTGATGACGTTGCCGCAGCGACCTTTGAGCCAAAAAGCGGATACGTCGATTCCGGCGCGGCGACACGATCAATGGCCGACGCGGCAGTTCGAGCAGGAGCCAGCATTTTCGAGGGTGTGAACGTCACCAGCCTGATCGAGCACAACGGACGCATCACCGGCGTTGAGACGAACCAGGGCGTCATTTCCGCTCCGCGTGTTCTTGTCGCTAACGGTGCTTCATCAAAACCACTTGCGGCGACGATCGAGCTGGATCTTCCGGTCGAGGCATTACGCGTTCAAGTCGCCACATTTCAGCGGCCAAGAGCTATGGCGGCTCCGCATCGTGTGTTCGTCGACAACGCCGCCGGACTCTTCTGTCGTCCCGCAGGTCCAGGCCGATCACTGGTGGGCGTCGGCGGCGGAGACCAGCATGACCCGGTCGATCCCGACGATTTCGACCCCCGCAACGATCTCAACTATCCAGAAATGGCGAAATCAGTCATGACCAAACGCTTCCCCGAGTTCGCCGGAGCGAGCTATCTCAACGGCCACGCTTGCATCTACGACATGACTCCCGACGGCCACCCGATTCTTGGCGAGGCAGGTCCAAAAGGTCTGTATCTGGCGGTTGGATTCAGTGGTGCAGGGTTCAAAAAAGGACCCGCCATCGGCATCGCGATGGCGGATCTCCTTGTCGATGGCGGCTCAGATTGGATCGACCTCGCGCCATTCCGGCTCGATCGTTTCCTATCCGATAACTGGCACGCCTCCTGGTCATCCGACGAATACGAGCTCGGCTCCGACTTCGGGCACGGGATTTAGCAGGCAGCCGCAGGTCGACAAAGTGTAATTTGGCGACGACCACCGGGAGATGAAGCACCCGGCTGAAACGCGACAAGGCCTACGGACTGCGCACGGGTTGGTTCGTGTTACCGTGCCGCTGCCCAACCCAGATTTCTGTCCTAAAAAGGCCGGGCTAACAGGCCGATGCCGTTCCAAGGTTGAGCTATCTCGAAGAGACTTCGGCTTGTGAACGCTAGGCTTCAGCCCGGCGCACGTCGGAACCCAAGTCTCCACTGCTTACCGCCTACGGCTCTATCCCTACTTCTTGATGTTCGCGATGATCGCGTCGGCCATTCCGGAAGTTCCAGCGGCCATTTTCTGGTCGCGATCGGCGCGGAGGTCGTACGTCACATCCGTTCCAGCCCCGATCACGTCCGCGACGGCGCTCTCCACCGATTCGGCGGCGGACTGCTCACCAAGATGGCGGAGCATCAACGCGCCGGAAAGGATCATTGCCGTCGGGTTGGCGACGTTCTTGCCGGCGTGGGTCGGGGCGGAGCCATGAATTGGCTCGAAAACGGACGCCAGCGTGCCGATGTTGCCGCCTGGCGCAACACCAAGACCGCCGATCATGCCTGCCGTGAGATCGCTGACGATATCGCCGTAGAGATTCGCCATCACCAGCACGTCGTACAGCTCAGGCTTTTGCATCAACTGCATGCACATGTTGTCGATGATGCGGTCTTCAGATTCGATGTCGGGATATTGCGCCGCGACTTCCTGCGCGATGCGGAGGAAGAGGCCGTCGCTGAACTTCATGATGTTCGCTTTGTGGACGATCGTGACCTTTTTGCGGCCATTCGCCCGGGCGTAGTCGAATGCGAACTTCACGATGTTGCGAGTGTTGTGCTCGGTGATGATCTTGATACTGATCGCGGCCGTCGGGTCAACTTGCTTCTTGGAGCGGCTGTTGATCGCGGCAATGACTTCGGCGGCCTCAGGAGTTCCGGTGTCGAACTCGACGCCGGAGTACATGCCTTCGAGATTCTCGCGGACAACGACGAGATCGATGTTGTCGAACGTCGATTGGACGCCCTTGATCGTCTTGGCCGGGCGCAGATTGGCGTAGAGTCCAAGCTCCTGTCGCAAACCGACATTGACGCTGCGGAATCCGGTGCCGATCGGCGTGGTGATAGGACCCTTCAGACCGATCTTATTGCTGCGAACTGAATCGAGCGTCGCCTTCGGCAGCAACTCGCCATGCTTTTCGAGTGCGGTCAGTCCTGCATCCTGGTAATCCCAGGTGAAATCGATGCCGGTTGCTTCCAGCACTCGTCGAGTTGCCTCGGTGACTTCCGGTCCAATTCCGTCGCCCGGAATCAACGTGACGTGATACGCGGTCATCTATCCATCCATCCGTGCTACAAACGAGCGGTCAATTGTCCGGTCCATTGTCGCATTACTCACGCGGCCGCACCGGTTGGGAGAGCATGCATGGAAGAGCAGAATCAGAAATCGGCCCTATCGCACCGGCCTGTTGCGCTGATCATTCTCGATGGCTGGGGGATCGGACGCGATGAGCCGGGGAATGCCGTGCTCGCCGCCGATACGCCTGTAATGGACCGCCTCTGGGAAAACTATCCCCATGCAACGCTGCTTACCAGCGGCGAAGCAGTGGGACTTCCTCCCGGCCAGATGGGCAATTCAGAAGTCGGTCATATGAACCTCGGCGCAGGTTTCATCGTTTACCAGTGGATTTCGCGCATCGATAAATCAATCGCTGATGGCGATTTTGACCAGAATACGGTGTTTCTCAACGCCATTGAGCGCACAAAGCAGAATGGAGCGACGCTCCATCTGATGGGTCTCGTGTCTGATGGTGGCGTGCATAGCCATACCCGACATTTGGTGGCGCTCGTCCGACTAGCTGCTCTACACGGCCTCAAGCGCATTGCCATTCACGCCTTCACCGACGGCCGCGACACCTCACCAACCAGCGGTCTGGGATTCCTTCAGGAACTTAAGAAGAATCTCGAGGACATCGGCGCCGGACGAATCGCCACTGTCAGCGGACGTTATTACGCCATGGACCGCGACAAGCGCTGGGAACGAACACAGCTCGCATACGACGCCATCGTTCATAGCGCCGGGCCAACATCATCTTCAGTTGAAGAAATCATTCGCGATGCTTATGCCGCTGGAACGACCGATGAGTTCATCATTCCGACTGTAATCCTCGATCCGCAAGGCTCGCCCACTCCAATCAGTTCTGGCGACACCGTGATCTCGTTTAACTACCGCTCGGACCGGATGCGCCAGTTGATTGCCGCGCTTTCGGAGTCTGATTTCAATGATTTCGATCGAGGTGTCGTCCCCACAGATCTTGAGATCGTCACCATGACCCGATATGAAGAAGGGCTCCCGGTCGAAGTCGCTTTCGCGCCGAAGGATGTCGTGAATCCGGTCTCAAGAGTCATCAGCGATGCCGGACTGGCGCAATTCCACTCCGCCGAAACGGAGAAGTATCCGCACGTCACCTTTTTCTTCAATGGGGGCCGAGAAGACGCATTCCCGCGAGAAGAGCGCGCCATGGTTCCATCACCAAAGGTGGCGACCTACGATCTGCAGCCCGAAATGTCGGCGGATGGCGTCACGGAGCAGGTGATTCACGCCATCAATTCAGGTGAGTTCGATTTCATCATTGTCAACTTCGCCAACGGCGACATGGTCGGCCACACCGGCGTGTTCAATGCCGCTGTGAAAGCTGTCGAAACTGCCGATCGCGACCTGGGGCGGATACTCGAAGCACTGGAAATGGCAGGCGGAATAGCAATCGTCACCGCCGACCACGGCAACGCGGAAGAAATGATCGACCGAGTCACCGGCGGACCGATGACCGCACACACGACCAATCCAGTTCCAGTCGTCCTCTTCTCTCCAGAAGGCGATCCGCTCCGCTCGGTATCACTTCGTGAGGGAGCAGTGCTCAGTGCGGTCGCTCCAACAATTCTCCATCTGCTCGGACTGGAACCGCCTGCTGAAATGGACCAACCGTCGTTGATCGACTGAACAGAAGGATTCGTTCCACAACGCCCCGGACTGAAGTCCAGGGCTCACAAGCCGAAATTATCTCCGAGACTGAGCCGGGAAATGTCCGATTATATCCGGCTATTTCTCCCATCCAGCTCAGTCCCGGACGGCCTTCGTTTTTGTTAGCCCGGGGTTTCAACTCCGGGCAACGCATGATGACGGCCCCACCATCGAAGCCTATTGAAATCGCCCGAATGGCGATCGTCCCGCGAACTCCGCGATCGGGCCAAGCTCTTCCTCGATCCGGAGCAGCTGGTTGTATTTGGCGACGCGATCGACGCGGGACGGAGCGCCGGTCTTGATCTGACCGGCGTTCGTTGCGACGGCAAGATCGGCGATAAACGTGTCGTCGGTTTCACCCGACCGGTGTGAAATCACCGGATTGAAGCCATTGCGCTGCGCCAGCGCGATCGCATCGAACGTTTCCGTCAGCGTGCCGATCTGGTTGAGCTTGACCAGAATCGAGTTCCCGGCTTTTTCGGCAATGCCTCGCGTCAGACGCTCCGTGTTCGTCACAAAGAGATCGTCGCCGACGAGCTGAGTCGTCGCTCCGATCGCTTTGGTGAGATCGGTCCAGGTCTGCCAATCGTCCTCGGCCAGACCATCTTCAATCGAGCTGATCGGGTATTTCTTCACCCAGTCCTGCCAGTAAGTCGACATCTCAGCCGGACTCAGCGTCCTCCCCTCGCCCGCGAGGTTATAGACGCCGTTCTCGAACAGTTCAGTGGCGGCAGGATCGAGCGCGATCACGATCTGCTCTCCCGCTTTGTAACCGGCCTTTTCAATCGCTTCGAGGACGACAGCCACCGCATCCTCATTGGAAGGCAGACTCGGCGCGTAGCCGCCTTCGTCTCCGACATTGGTGCTCATGCCGCGCTTCGCGAGCACGCCTTTGAGGGTATGGAAAATCTCGGCGCCCCAGCGGAGTCCCTCGCGAAACGTAGGCGCGCCGATCGGCATCACCATGAACTCCTGCATATCGACGCTGGAGCCGAGGGCGTGCTTGCCTCCATTGAGAATGTTCATCATCGGCGTCGGCAAGATGTGCGCGTTTGGGCCGCCGAGATATCGATAGAGCGGAAGATTCAACTGATCTGCTGCCGCTCGCGCGACTGCCAGCGAGACGCCGAGAATCGCATTCGCCCCGAGGCGTGCCCTTATTGGGCGTGCCGTCGAGATCGATCATCTGCTGGTCGATCGATCGCTGGTCGAGCGCGCTCAAACCGACGATGACTCTCGGCAATCTGGTCGTTCACATTGGCGACGGCAGTCAACGTTCCCTTGCCGCCATACCGGGATTTGTCGCCGTCTCGCAGCTCAACCGCTTCATACGCGCCGGTCGAGGCTCCTGATGGAACCGCCGCAGTTCCGCGTCCGCCGCCGAACAGGGAAACATCAACTTCAAGCGTCGGATTGCCGCGCGAATCAAGAATTTCGCGGGCGTAAATCGACTCGATGATCGTGTCCACGTGAACCTCGCAATCTCGATAACCGGTTATTCCGGGAGGGTTTCGGCGTTTATCGAGTTGAGTATAATTGCGCGTACTCCGGCGAATGTCCGAAAAATCACAAATGAGTTGCTATACTGACTCTCAAATTGAAGAGCGCAACGGCGAAGACAGAGAAAAGTAGCTCTGACAGCGACGCACAGTGAATGGTCGGCCCTCGACTGGAAGCCGCCTCGATCGCGACAGGGCGAAGTTCACTCTCGAGCCGGCAGGTGAACACGAGCAATCGTCAGTAACTGCGCCTGGACTGGTCCCCATTACCGGGCCAACTTCCGGAATGCCGCTGGCATTCCGGATGCAAGCGCGTTGTCGCCTGATGCGGTAGCGAAGCAGGGTGGTACCGCGTGGAGACCCCTCGTCCCTGCCGAGGGGTCTTTTTTGTGCGCCGCGACGGTATCGCGTTGCGAAAGGAAAGCGACAGCAAATGACACTCGACGATCTGGAAATCCTGCGCCGAGAGGCTGAAAGCAGTCTCGAACTGGCGAATGACCTTGAATCGCTTCAAGCCTGGGATCGCGATGTCCTCGGGGCAAAGGGCTCGTTGTCCACCTTCCTGCGCGGTCTCGGCAAGGCATCCCCTGAAGAACGCCCCGCACTTGGGCGAGCAGCGAATGAGGTGAAAACCGCGCTCGTGACGGCGTTCGAAGCCCGTAAATCCGCGCTCCAGGCCGCCGCGCTTGACGACAGACTGGCGACCGACGCGGTCGATGTCACCCTGCCTGGCCGGATGCCAACCATCGGCGTCGATCATCCGGTCAGCCAGATGATTCGCGAGCTGAGCGATATCTTCGCGCTGATGGGATTCCAGACCGCATTTGGCCCTGAGGTAGAAACCGGGCATTACAACTTCGACCTGCTCAACATTCCGAGCGACCACCCTGCTCGCGACGTCTGGGATACGATGATCGTCGACACGCCGAACAGCGAGATCGTGCTCCGCACCCATACGTCGCCGATGCAGGCCCGGGTGATGGAGAAAACTGCTCCGCCGGTGCGAGTGATCGTGCCGGGCCGCGTCTATCGCTACGAGGCCCAGGATGCGTCGCACGAGTGGATGTTCCATCAGCTTGAAGGATCTGGCGGTCGACGAGCGGATCACCCTGGCCGATCTCAAGGGCGTGCTTCGCGAGATGGCCAGACAGCTTTTCGGTCCGAAGCGGCGCATCCGTTTCCGCTGCGATTTCTTTCCGTTCGTTGAACCAGGAGTCGATTTCGCCGTCGACTGCATGATCTGCAACGGACGGGTTGCCGCGTCTGCAAACAGACCGGCTGGCTCGAAATGGGAGGCGCCGGAATGGTCCATCCGAGCGTGCTTGAAGGCGTCGGCTATGACTCCGAGAAGTACACCGGCTTCGCGTTCGGACTCGGCATCGACCGGATCGTCATGCAGCGCTACGGCATCAATGACGTCCGCGCGTTCGCAGGCAACGATCTTCGCTTCCTCCAACAATTCGCCGTCGCGAGCCGCTAACGATCGCCAGGTAGCACGAAGGAAAGATCCATGAAAGTTCCCATGCGTTGGCTGACCGACTACGTCGACACCGGTCTGAGCGCGAAAGATCTCGCCTACCGAATGACGATGGCGGGGCTCGAAGCCGAGAAAATCGAAGAGATCGGCGAAGGCTGGGACAAGGTCTACGTCGCCATCGTCCACAAGGTCGAGCGCCATCCCGACGCCGATCGACTGGTGCTGGCCGATGTCGAAGCAGGCGAGCATCGGCTTACCGTCGTCACCGGCGCTCCGAACGTTCGAGAAGGACAAAAAGTCGCGCTGGCATTGGCCGGAGCGCGCTTGATTGACGGCCACAGCGACACGCTCCAGTACAAGACGCTGAAACCGGGGATGATTCGCGGCATCAAATCGGAAGGCATGGTCTGTTCCGAAAAAGAGCTCGGCATCTCCGACGAGCATGAAGGCATTCTCGAGTTGCCGGCCGATGCTCCGGTCGGCGTTCCGCTCAAGGACTACCTTGGTGACAAGGTCATCGAGTTCGAGATCACGCCGAATCTCGTTCATGCCTTCTCGGTGCTTGGCATCGCCCGTGAAGCCGCCGCGATCACCGACAAACCGCTGCATGAACAACCGATGCACGATCTCAGCACCATTCCCGACGAATCGTAGATCGACTGGTCACGATCGAGGCGGACGATCTCTGCAGCCGGTATATCGGCATCACCTTCGACGGCGTGAACGTAGCGCCTTCGCCGGATTGGATGCAGCAGCGATTGAAAGCCGCCGGCATCCGCCCGATCAACAATATCGTCGATGTCACCAACTACGTGATGCTCGATATGGGCCAGCCACTGCACGCGTTCGATCGCCGCAATATCGCGGGCCGAATCATCGTGCGCCGGGCGAACGACGGTGAAAAAATGGAAACGCTCGATCATGTCGAGCGCACCCTGACCTCGAACATGCTCGTCATCGCCGATGAAAAGCACGCCGTCGCCATCGCCGGTTTGATGGGCGGCGTTGACAGCGAAGTCGCCGACGACACCACCAGTCTGATCCTCGAGGGCGCGAACTTCGATATGAAGTCGGTGCGCCATACGTCAAGGGCACTGAAGCTCCGAACCGACGCGTCAGCTCGATTCGAGCGGGGAATGGATCCGAACCTCGCCGGTCCGGCGATGGCGCGAGCAACCCAGTTAATCCTAGAGCTTTGCCCGGACGCCGTCGTCACATCGATCGCCGATGTCTATCCGAATCCGGTTGATCGGCGCACTATCAGCTTCGCCTTCTCGCGAATCGAGCATCTCCTCGGTATTGGATTCCCCGAGGATCAGGTTCTTGATGTACTCGGTCGCCTGGATATGCGGCCTACGCTTGCAGATTTCGATGGCGTCCGCACACTTTCGGTCACTCCACCGACATACCGCAACGATGTCAAGATCCGCGAAGATGTCATTGAAGAAATAGCCCGGCTGATCGGATATGACGTGCTGCCGGAAACGCTGCCGCGTGGTGGCACGCCGATCGTTCAGCGTGACGTGAACTACCTGCTGCAGGAAGAGATACGCGCCACGCTTGTCGGAGTCGGCGCATATGAAGCGGTGACGTACGTGACCGTCGGAGACGCCGAACTTGCGCCGTTCACTGATGCGACCGGCGAGGTCGGCATAACCCGATTGACCAGCGCGAAAACATTAATCCGATTGAAGAATCCGCTTCAGGCCGAGCGCCCATTCATGCGTCCTACCCTGCTCCCATCGCTCCTCCAGCCTGCCCTGCAAAACTTGAAGCATGAAAGCGGTGTTCGATTCTTCGAGCTTTCCAGGGGGTTCCTGCCGACCGAGCCAGATGAGCTGCCCGAAGAAATAAACTTGCTCGCCCTTGTCTTCGCCGGAGCGAGAGAACCGCTAAGCCGCTTTGGTTCGTCAGGGAATCTCGATCTCTTCGATCTGAAGGGTGCGATCGAGGAAGTCCTGCGACGGATCGGCGTCACTGACTGGATCGTGCAGGCAGCTCCGCATGTCGCATTTCACCCTGGCCGCAGCGCTCAGATTTGCCACGGCGAGACCCTGCTGGGACGATTCGGAGAGCTGCGCCCGGATCTCGCGTCAACCCTGGGCTTTGATGTTGAACGAGTCGCCGTTGCTGAATTGAATGTGGATGAGCTGATGCGTCTCGTTCCCGAGCGCCCGGTTGAACGTACAGTTCCTCACTTCCTGCCAGTAGAGCAAGATTTCGCCATTGTCGTAGACGACAACATTCCATCGTCCGACGTCGAGGCGGCGCTGCGGTCAGCAGCTGGTCCGTTGGCGTCCGGATTCGTCTTGTTCGATCTCTTCCAGGGATCTCAGATCGGGGAAGGCAAAAAGAGCCTTGCCTACCGGATCACCTTCACCGCACCCGACCGCGCGCTCACTGACAGTGACCTCGGCAAAGTGCGCGGACGCATTGAAAAGACGCTGAAGCAACGCTTGAACGGCGTGCTTCGCGCCTGAGAAATGAGCGATGACATGACGATGAACGACGAGATTCCCGCCTTCTCGATCCGAACGATTGACGACGTAGAGGTTGCCCGCAAAGCGCTCACGCGTCGGCGCGGCTTCGAAGAACCCGAGCTTTCGGACCGGATGAAGCAAGGTATCCATCGCGTATTCGGTGAGGATTTGACCGCCGATCAAGTCGTGGATCGAATCCTCCGGGATGTTCGCAATGAGGGAGACGTGGCGGTTCGCCGCTACACCGTGGCGTTTGATGGCGCTGCGCCAGATCATTTTGAAGTTCCGAAATCCGAATGGGCGGAAGCGCTGGAATCTATTCCAGGTGAATTGCGTGACGCACTCAATGTAGCCGCCGGTCGAATTCGAGCATTCCACCAGAAGCAGGTGCGAACCTCCTGGATCGATTACTCCACCGGCGGCGCGCTCGGGCAGATCGTCCGGCCACTTGAGCGGGTCGGCGTCTATACGCCCGGAGGCACCGCGCTCTATCCATCAACGCTGCTGATGACGGCGATTCCCGCCAGAGTTGCGGGGGTCAATGAGATCATCGTCTGCTCGCCCCCGGGTCGAGACGGCAAGGTCGCGCCGGTGATTCTTGCTGCCGCTGCGGTGGCGGGCGCAGACCGAGTTTTCCAGGTCGGTGGCGCGCAGGCCATCGGCGCGATGGCGTTCGGCACGGAGTCGATACCCCATGTCGATAAGATCTACGGTCCGGGCAACATCTTCGTCGTGATCGCCAAGCAGCGAGTTTACGGCGTGGTGGCGATCGACCAACTGCCGGGTCCGACTGAAACGATGATCATTGCCGACGAATCCGCCAATCCACGCATCACTGCCGCCGACATGATTGCGCAGGCGGAACATGACGCGATGTCGAGCGCAATCCTCATCACCACTTCGACCTCTCTCGCGGACGACGTTCGTGAAGAGCTTGAGCGGCAGTCTTCTCTTCTCCCGCGAGCTGCCATCATCCGGCAATCGCTCGCTGCGCATGGAGCGATTGTGATCGCCCCGGATCGTGAAACCGCGATCGATCTGGCGAACACCTATGCGCCCGAACATCTCTGCCTGCTGCTTTCCGATCCGTGGTCAGTGGTTCCGCTCGTCAAGCACGCGGGTGGGATATTCGTCGGCGAGCATAGCCCCGAGGCGCTTGGCGACTATACGGCAGGCCCAAGCCACGTCATGCCGACGGGAGGCACGGCCAGATTCTCCTCACCAATTCACGTTCAGGATTTCACGAAGGTGATCAGCGTCGCGGCGGTGACCCGCGAAACGCTCGTGGAACTCGCTCCAGCCACGATGGCGATTGCGCACGCTGAAGGTCTTGATGGCCATGCACGGGCAATCTCGATTCGACTCGAAGACGACAGGTAATCGACTGACGGCGACCGGTTCTACTGGTCGCCGTTATTCTGAGATGAGTTGCAAGGCTGCGACGATGCGCTCTTCCACAGTCATGGCCGTGTCGCGTGGTAAGGATGCAATCGCGGTGTTCGCTTCGGCGACTGAATAGCCAAGCGCCTTGAGCGCTTCGATGGCTTCAGCGTCCACTGGCGCAATGGCGATCCCACCTGCAAGCGTGCCAAGCTGGGGAAGTTTTCCGCGAAGATCGACGATCATGCGCGCGGCGGTTTTCTGGCCAATGCCAGGAACGGTCGCAAGCAAGGCAACATCGCCGCTCGTAAGCGCGGCGTGGAGCCGTTCCGGAGTAAACCGTGAGAGAATCGCGCAACCGAGTCTCGGTCCGATTCCTCCAACGCTCGTCACCAGATCGAATAGCGCCAGCTCTTCCGGGGTGAGAAATCCATAAAGTGCGAGTTGATCTTCGCGAACGATCAGCCGGGTAAAAAGCTGGGTCTCTCCAGTATGTTGCGCGAGATCGGCGATGGTCGTGGACGACGTTCCCACCCGATAGATAACGCCCTGCACGTCTATCAGCACGCCCTCAGCATCGGCCCCGGCCACAATCCCGCGCAATCCTGCAATCATGACCGCTCCACCTGTTCATCTTTCATGCCGTAAATACGCCTCGCATTCGCGCTCAAGGACGAATCGTTGTTCATCTGCCGAACGAAGCGCTGCTCGGCTCTTGCGTAGAAATGGTCCCTGTTTGAGTACTGGAAAGTCGCTACCCCAGATTACCCTGTTGACACCAACGAGATCGATCACGCGCGGGAAAACAGCAAAGTCATAGAGATAAGTCGATGCCGCACAGTCGTAGGCCACTCGCCGGGTGACCGCATGGACCTCCGGCATCAGTTCGTAAAACGGAAGTCCACCACCCCAATGAGCGAGAACGACATCGAGCGCCGGATAGCGTGAGAGCCATTCAACCAGCCGCTCAGGCGTCGCGGAACCTTTCCCGGGATAGTCGTGGCCGATTGGCTCGGACGCGTGCAGCATGATTGGTTTTGCGCGCTCAGTCATCAATTGAATCAATGGATCCCACAATCGCGGCTCACTCAGCGGAACTGATTGTCCATCCGCATTGAGTTCTCCAATGCCGAGCGCGCCCTGATCGAGACACCATGCGGCATCGCTTGCAGCGTTTTCATCACCCGGGACGACTGTGCCGAGCCAGGACAGCGCGCCATTGCTCGCTGCCGCGACATCTGCCAGATAGGCGTTTTCCTCGCGGCATCGGCCCTCGTCCGACCACGGAAATCCGCAAAGCAGCGTCGAGGTGATGCCGGCGCGCTCGCTCGATTCCCGAACCGCAATGGCGTCAACAGCATGAGCCTGCGGATTTTGATAAAGCGTCCCGAACCAGGAGTCTTGCTCGACGACGGCATTGCGACGTTTGAGCAGGTCAGGACTGAAGGCGTGGGTGTGCGCGTCAATGATTGCTCCGTTGAACTCCGCACCCCCGCTCATCGCTAGATCGTTCCCGTGTAAAACAGAGCGGCAACGATGATCGCGATCAAGATCACGGCGGCGATCAGCGGCAGATACGCGGGACGTCCTCCCGCCGGTACGATCACTGGCTGCCTGACCCGAGCGGCCGCGACCGTCGCCACGACCGCCACCGCCAGATTCCCGATCGGAACCAGCGCTGAAGCCGACGTTGTCGCATCGCCACTGGTGAGATCGGACAATAACCGGGTATCGTCAGCGTTCGAAAAGACTTCGGCCGTGCAGAGGAGCAACCGATCCTCCGGCAACAGCGTAATCTCGTAGATCGCCGGTTGCCGGGAATCAAGCCGGTCTCGGGCGCCCAGCAACGCCACTGGCGCTTTCAGTTGATCCACCCCTTCATTCTTTGCTGATTTGCTCTGGATCGAGATTGGATCACGGGTAATTTGGTTGAGTCGGCCGGCCCGGACAAGATATGCCCGGCCGGTGCCGACACTTGCGACCGTCGCATACTTCCCATGCGAGTAGAGTGCTACCGCCGATGCGACGTATTGCCCCTCCCCGGCTTGAAAGAGCGCCACGTTCGCCTGCCGGAACGCCTGCTTTACTGCCGCTCCTGCATCGTCGCTTAAGTCGGTCGAAAGCTCATTGCGAAGGGTCGAGATCACCCGGGCTCCGGTGTCGGCGGCTCCTTCGCCATCGACGACGGCCAGGAGCCAGGTTTCGTCCTCGAGGATTGGATTGACCGGCATGCGTTCACCGATCACACCGGCGCCGTTGCCGCCGCCGGCCATGCCGACTGTCAACCGAACCGCATCTTCAGCGGGAGCTTCTGCGGGAAGTGATCGTTGCGCCACGGATGTCTCTCACCCTCGTTCATTCGCAAATCGTCAGATGCGCCAGTGCCTGGCCAGTTTCCGATGGTATCACGAGCGCAACCTTCGTCATGCCGGCCAACGTGACAATGTTTGGATTATCAACCGGATCAGGAGAGCACGATGCTAGACTCCCAGCAGATCGAGCGATGTAGCTCGAAACGAGCCAGGGAGCATCGCCATGAGACATCGTCGAAGGTACCTTTCCCTCGCAGGCTTTCTCGTCGTTGCAACGCTGCTGTCGGGATCTGTGCGGGCGGCAGATGTCGCGAGCACGCCCGTTGCCCCCTCCCAGGCGACAGAGATTCTCCGGGCGACAAGCAAAAAGCTCGCCGAGACTCCCTCGTTGCATTTCTCCATCAACATCGACGGTGACGCCTATATCGACGATCAAGACACGATTCGATTGATCGAAGCAGAGGGTGATGTCGTTCGTCCGGACCGCGTCATCGCCTCATTCAAAGTCAATGTCCTCAACTCGGTCAATGCCTCGATCAGTATGATCACGATCGCCGATCAGCACTGGTCAACTGACTTAATCAGCGGCAAATGGATATCCGCGCCAGCCGAGTTCGCCTATGATCCCGGCATTCTGTTCGACAACACGCTTGGCATTGGCCCGGTCATGGATCAGGTGAATGACGCCACGCTGGTCGGTGAGGAGTCGATTGACGGGAAAAGCGTCTTTCACATACACGCCGATGTACCCCAGTCGATCATTGGTGATCTCACCTCAAACACGATGGATGGCGATCCCATTTCGGTCGATCTTTGGATCGATTCGACGACATCAGACCTCTTGCGAGTGCAGCTGGCGGAACCAAAGGACAACGGCAAAGACCACCCGGCCACATGGACACTCGATCTTTCCAAGCATGGCGAGTCAATTGACATCAATCCTCCGAGCTAATGGCGCGCCAACCGAATCCATCCACTGAAACGATCAATCCTTTTGCATCGCTCGGCAGTAGCCAGCGCAAACCGTTTGTGGCCGCCCTCGCAGCGGTCTTTCTTGGCGCGCTCGATCTCACGGTGATCGCGACGGTTCTCCCCAAGATGATCGTCGACTTGCGCATCAACACCGCCGACATCGACCGCTACGTCTGGGTCGTCAACGCCTACCTCCTCGCGTATATCGTCGCCATTCCTGTCGTCGGCCGCCTTTCCGACATGCTCGGGAGAACGCCGATCGTCATCGGCGCGCTGGCGGTCTTTGTGGCGGGATCGATCATTTGCGCGAACGCCGATTCGCTGCAAACGCTGATCGCGGCCCGGGCGATTCAGGGAGCCGGTGGCGGGGCGCTGTTGCCGATCACGCTGGCGCTGGTTGGCGATCTCTTTCCACCGGGGCGGCGCATCGCCGCGATCGGTATTGTCGGCGCGGTCGATACGATTGGCTGGGTGCTTGGCCCAATCTGGGGAGCGGCGATCATCGGGTTGCCGATTTCGATCGATCAGCGGTGGCGGTTAATTTTCTGGATCAACATTCCAATCGCAGTGATCGCGGGCTGGTTCATCTGGCGCTCGCGCGATCAGCATCCAATTGAGAAATCATCCGCGCGGCTCCGAGATTTCGATCTGATCGGCGCGCTGCTGTTTGCGGGGGCGCTGCTGCTGTTCAACCTCGCGCTCTCGTCCGGCGGTGAAGTTGGCGTCATCTCCGGCTCGGGACTTCGCGCGTTCGGCGGCTCAAAAAATCCGCTGGCCGATTATCTGTGGCCATTGCTCGGCGTGGCCTTGATCCTGGGAATAGCGTTCGTGCTTTGGTCGCGTAGGCGCAGCACTCCCCTATTTCCATCAGATCTCTTTCGCTCACCAATCATCGTTGCGACCATCGCGATCAACTTTCTTGTGGGCGCCGCACTTATCGTGGCGATGGTGGACGGACCGGTGGCTGTCGCCCTTACCGCGAGCGGCGATAATGTCAGCCGTCAAAGCGCCTTGATCCTGGCGCCTTTTACGCTCTGCATGGCCGCCTTTTCGTTTGGCGGAAGTCTGATTGCATCAAGATTTGGCGTCGTGCGCACTGCGGCAATCGGCATTGCGCTAGTCGTGGCCGGGTACGTGCTCCTCTGGCTCATGGCATCGAGTGACAATGTTTACACGATGGTCCCTGGTTTGATTATTGCCGGCGTTGGTTTCGGACTGGCGATGGCCCCGCTCGGTGCGACCGTGCTCGACGCCGCGCCGGTGAAAGAACTGGGATCCGCCTCGGCGCTGGCGATGGTGGCGCGGCTGCTTGGCATGACCATCGGCATTTCCGCCCTCACCGCCATCGGCGTTCGCCGGCTGCAAATCCTGACCGGGCGGCTCGAACCCGTCGTCCAGCAATCGGGAGAATCAACCGCTCAGTATCTTTTGCGGCAGTCGCAATACATTCAAGACACAGCGATCCCGCTCAGCTTCCGCGTCATCACCGAAACCTTTTTTCTCGCGGCGATGCTTGCCGCCGTGGCATTCATTCCGCTGGCATTCCTCTGGAAGCGTCTCGACAGAGCCTGAATCAGCCGATTGCCGATCGCAGCGCCGCGACCGCATCGGACACCGAATCTTCGTCGTTGTAGATCGCTGATCCAACGACGATGGTGTCTGCTCCTGCTTCGACCACGCGCTTGATATTGCTCGATTTGATGCCGCCATCGACTTCAAGCAGGCATCGCGGATTCCTGGCATCGATCATGGACCGAAGCCGCCGCACTTTGTCGAGCATTGATGGAATCAGCGACTGACCGCCAAAACCGGGATTCACCAGCATCACCAGGACTTGACCGCAAATCGGCAAAACTTCCTCAATTGCGCCAAGCGGCGTCGATGGATTGATCGACACTCCGGCAACGGCTCCCATTTCTCCAATCTGCAAGAGCGTGCGGTGCAGATGCAGACAGGACTCCACATGAACCGTAATCCGGTCAGCCCCGGCGTCCCGGAACGCATCCACGTAGTTTTCGGGTTGTTCGATCATCAGGTGAGCATCGAGGGGAAGTGAGGTCGCTCTTCGCAAGGCGGCGCACACTGGCATCCCGAACGAGATGTTTGGAACGAATCGTCCATCCATCACATCGAGGTGAATAAAATCGACTCCTGCGGCCTCGGCAACCTCGATTTGCGCGCCGAGATTGAGGAGGTCGGCTGTCATGATCGACGGTCCAATTGCGACTGAGCTGGCCATGAAAACCCCTTTTTGATCATCCTGAGACGGACGTTCTGCTCGCCTCACTGACTATACTGACCTGAGTCAACGGCGTCGGGGCGAACCAGGTGATGGCGGCACTCATTCAGCGTCCAATTGGTTTTCCATTCAGATTCGACGACTTATGGGTTGTCGCTCGTTTTTCGATACCACTTAGTATCTGGAGCAGCTAAATGGCGATCCTGGCCGAAACATCCCAGCGAACACGCCAATCGAAGCGAGCTGCGCCTCGCCAGCTCTGGATCGGGATCATGTTGGTCGTTCTGGCCTGGATTTCATCCTGGTTCGGACCTGATCGGGCTCGTGAAATTGCCTTCATTCCACTCTGGCTCGGCTACATTCTCACGGTCGATGGCATCGTTTTCATTCGTCAGAGCTCATCTTTGCTCAGCCGGAGCCGCCGGGAGTTCGCGCTGCTGTTTCTCGTTTCCGCGCCGCTCTGGTGGATCTTCGAGCTCGCGAACATCCGTCTCGACAACTGGCGCTATCTCCATCCCTATCACTTTTCCTGGCTCCATAGCCACGTCTTCGCAACCCTCGCCTTTTCGACGGTCGTCCCTGCGGTCTTTGAAACATCAGACCTGATTTCAACGACCAGAATCCGATCATGGGGAAAACAATGGATTCGCTGGAACCCGTCCCGTCATGCGCTGGTCATCATTTCTGTTGCAGGGGCATTGATTTTCGCCGGTTCACTCCTTTTTCCGGACCTCCTGTTTCCTTTCACCTGGATCGGACTCTTTTTCGCGTTCGATCCGATCAACCGTCTCCGGGGTTTCCCGAGCATGAGCGGCCGCGTCGCCAATGGCGACTGGTCGCCGGTAGTCGCCATTTTCGCCGCCGGTTTGATTTGCGGATTCTTCTGGGAAATGTGGAACTTCTACTCAATGCCTAAATGGGTCTACTCGGTTCCATATGCCGGTCGACCCAAGATCTTCGAGATGCCGCTGCTCGGATTCGGAGGCTATTTCCCGTTCGCGCTCGAACTCTATGCGGCCTATCATCTCGTCCGGTCGTTCACGCTCGGCCGCATTCCATCGCGTCTGCTCATTGACCGTGATCTCCTCGAACGCGGCGAAAAGGATCTTCAGTGACCAACGACCGCAACCGCCGGCAACTTCGCATTTTCGATCTCCTCGAGCATTCGATTGAGCGAATCGTCGAAGGCTCCGTCGGCCGTGTGCTTCCTTCGAAGGTTCAACCCGCCGAAATCGCTCGTCGTCTCGAACGCGAGATGACGATCCAGCAGGTGATCAGTGTTTCAGGACCGATTGCACCAAACGCATTCGTCGTACATCTCAATCCAAGTGACGCCGCCGAATTCGAGGGATACGAGCAACAACTGACAAGCGATCTGGCAGTCTGGCTTGAAGATCTCGCGAATCAGCGAGATCTTCGCTGTGTGGGCCAGATCCGGGTGGAGATTGAACCGGAAGACAGAATTCCACGACGAGGCATGCGCATCACGGCGGCGATGATTGAAGACCAGTCAGGGCACCAACCAGTCTCACCGGGTGACGAACTCGAAGTCGGATACGTGCTTTCGCTTTCTGCGGGCAGATTGCGGTCGCGCCGCATTCACTTGCGGGAGGGGTACACGATTATAGGTCGCGCACCTACCTCCGATCTGGTGCTGGATGATCCAAGCGTTTCCCGGTTCCATGCGCGGCTCGAAGTTCGCGGCCGCCGGATCGACGTGCGCGATCTCGATAGCACCAACGGAACCCGCCTCAATGGATATCCCGTCAAATATGCCCCAGTCGAAGCGGGAGATACGATCACCTTTGGCGGAATCGAAGCGGCCGTGGAATTGAATCCCGCGAAGTCCGGTCGGTAAGCGGCGATGAGCGAATCGATCAGCGATGTCGGCATCGAGTGGGTGCTCCTCGGACTCCGCATCGCATTCATCGCCGTTCTCTACATCTTCCTCTTCCAGATCGGCAAACTCATGCTCCGCGAGATTCAGGCGATCGCCGCCAATGGACAGTCATTTGCCCCGATGCGCCGCCAACCGCAAAACGGCGGACCCGATATCGGACTCGTCGTACTCGATCCCGGCGACACAGTTCTGGTCGATGGAGCGTACTTACCCTTGGCGGGTGAAATTCTGGTCGGCCGCGGAGATGCGTGCGATCTGATCCTGGACGATCCATTTGTGTCGACTGAGCATGCCGAATTCGCAGTTAATGCCGGTACGACCGTCCTCAAGGATCTGGGAAGCACGAACGGATCGCGTGTCAATGGCGAATGGGTGACCGCTCCGGTAACACTTTTTGATGGTGACATCGTACAATTCGGCAACGTCCGCCTGAGATATGCGGCGGCCATCAACGAGGATGGGGCTGCTTAAGACGGGCGATGCGCGTGTAACAAGGCTTCGCGCGCAAAAAAAGGAAGGGAAAGAGCACTGTGCAGAACGAACGAGCAGCGCTTCCAGTCGGCTCTGTTTCGCTAGATCGTCTTCGTTCATCCGTTTCCGATCTGATCGCTCCGAACGAACAATCAGGCAGCTGGCGCTATCGGCTTAGCCGTGGCGGTTACCGGCTCGCGCTCGTGCTCGCTATTGTCCTGGCGATTCTCGCAGTGGGCTTGGGTTCTTTGCGGGGTCTCTACAGCGATCGCGTCTATCCGCAGGTATCCGTCGCCGGTATGAACATCGGTGGGATGTCCCGCGAAGACGCGCTGCAGGTGCTCCAGACTCGCGGCGCCCAGCTCGAGCAGGGTACGATTGCGTTCACCTACAACGGGCAAACCTGGAATCCTACGTTGAGCGACCTCGGCGTTTCCGTCGACTACAACGCCACGCTTGATGACGCATACAGTGTCGGACGCGAATCCGATGCGATGGACCGCTTCACATCGAGCGTCGGTCTTCTTCGCGATGCGCATCACATTCCGCTTTCAATGACGGTAAATCAAAACCAGTTGACTGCCTGGTTTGCGGGTGTCTCGGGTGACCTTGGCGCCCCGCCGCACGACGCGTCGATCTCGGTAGAGAACGGCAAGGTCGTTGTCACCCCGGACGTTGAAGGAACAGTTGTCGACACCGTAGCGGCGCAGGCGATCATCCTGAATTCGATCACCTCGCTCCAGCCAGTGACGGCCGAACTCCCGGTCCGTTCCTTTACCGCGAGCGTGCATTCAGCAGATTTGTCTGCGGCGCAAGCGACGCTTGACGGTGCATTGTCGAAACCAGTCACCATCACGTTTGGTGGCAATTCATGGGATCTGACACCTGACGTGCTTGGTCAGTTTGTGACCCAGACCGTCGATCCGAACAAAACTGGAGCCGCGGCCGTTTCCGTTGAACTCGACATCAAAGCGCTTTCAAAATATCTGACCAAGACCTATTCCGGCGATGTCAACCGCGACGCGGTTGACGCAAAGGTTGCCTGGAATGTCGATAACGCCGAGCTTGTCGCCACTGAAGCCAGCGTCGACGGCACAAAGATCAAGCCGACGACGTTCGCTCAGGCCGTCGCCACCAGCTTCTTCGGAGGCCACGACCCGGTCGATGTTCCGGTGACTGTTCAAGCGCCGCAGATCGACAGCAACAATCTCTCCGCTCTCGGGATCACGACAAAACTTGCTGTAGGAGACTCAAACTTTGACGGCTCCGATGAGGGCCGCGCGACCAACATCGGGGTTGGAGCTGGCTTGCTCAACGGCACGCTCGTGCCGCCGCGCGGCGAGTTCTCGTTCAATCACGCGATTGGCATTATCGAAACCGACAAAGGGTATGTCGAAGCTGGCGTGATCGACGGCGAGCGAATTGGCCGCGATGTTGGTGGTGGAATCTGCCAGGTTTCGACGACCGTTTTCCGCGCAGCACTTCTGGCTGGTTTTCCGATTTCCGAGTGGTGGCCGCATAGCTACCGGCTCGGGTTCTATGAAAAGGACGGTTGGACCGCCGGGTTCGACGCTTCGATCCTCCAACCGGATGGCAATCCATTTGGTGGCGGCGACTTCAAGTTCGTGAATCCGACTGATTCCTGGCTGCTCCTGGAGTCCTACACAGACTATCCAAACGTCTTCGTGATGATTTACGGCCCTGATCTTGGGTACAATGTCAAAATCAGCGACCCAATCATTGGCGACGCGATTCCCCCCGATGACAACGACATTGAGAATGTCAATCCAGATCTCGCACCCGGCGAAATGCGGCAAACCGAATATGCGGTGCCTGGATATAACGTGTCCTTTACGCGAGATGTCTACGACAAGGATGGTAATCTCCTCATCGAAGACACCTACGATTCGCCGTACGCTTCGCATCCCAATGTTTGGCAGGTAGCGCCAGATATGCAAGGCAAATCACCCGCGAGCCAACAGCAGTAGGAGCGACAATCTCAAACATGGTCAATGTGCTTGTAGCCTCCCCTGAGGAAACCCTCAAGGGGGCGGCCAAATCGCCCGTGCGAATTCCCGGTTCCCTTTCACTCGTATTGCCAGCGCACAACGAGGAAGCCAACATCCGACTGGTCGTTGAACAGGCGCTGGAAGTTCTCCCGCTCTTCACCGATGACTTCGAAGTCGTGATCGTGAACGATGGCAGTCGCGACAAAACGGCGTCGATCATTGACGAGCTCGCCGCCAACGACAAACGCGTCCGACCTATTCACCATAAAAAGAACAAGGGATACGGCGGGGCGCTGACGACCGGCTTCGAGTCGTCCACCGGCGATTTCGTCATGTTCATGGACGCCGATCGTCAGTTCGATATCGCCGATCTCGGCATGCTGTCTCCACTGGTTGATAAGTTCGACATCGTCGCCGGGTTCCGCATGGAACGAAACGACGAGTTCCACCGCAAGCTCTTCGCGGAAATCTTTAATCTCACCGTGCGTGTCCTCTTCGGAGTGCACATGCGTGATATTGACTGCGCGTTCAAGATCTTCCGGGGCGACATGCTGCGCTCGCTCAAGCTCTCGGCTCCTGGCGCGCTGATCAACACGGAAATCATGGCAAAACTCCGCCGCCAGGGCGCCACGCTCGTTCAGATCGGTGTGCATCACTACCCGCGCCTGGCAGGCGAAGCCACAGGCGGCAATCCGCGCGTCATTATTCGGGCCATGAAAGAAACCATCATGCTCTGGTTGAAGATGCATTCTTACACCCCGCCCGCCTCCAGCCCGAATCCGAGCGGACCTTACCGGCTCGGCGACTTCGCGGTCGGCACCGGCGTAGTCGTGGCCGTTTCCGCCGTCGTCTCAATGCTACGACGAGGACGCTGAATCTCCATCTTCCGAACGAATAAAAACTCCCGGCAACTGCCGGGAGTTTTTGCGTGATCAATGTTGCAGTTGTCGCGATTCGGTTTCATGACGTGCCGGGAACTGAAGCACCAGGTTCAGTCTCTAAGAGACTTCGGCCTGTCAACCCTGAACTTCAGTCCGGGGCGATCGCCGGCACAAAGATCGATTTCACGAACTCGCATCGAAATCTACGCAGCCGCATTCGCTTCACGCAGGCGCGTGCGCAAATCGCGGGCGACGTCGCTCATCAGTCCGCAGGGGACGACCGGGCGTCGAAGCTGGTCGCTGACATCCCGCACGGAGAGATCGTCCATGAGCGTGTGTGTGCGATCGGAGACCATCCGGTTTGAGATGTAGACCGGGCTATCGGCTGGACGATGTTCGATCGCTCGCATCAGGTCCTGCCCGGTGAGCAGCCCTGAGACATTGATCTCTGAGCCGAAAAAAGTGTTTTCAACGATGACTACGTCCAGCGCGGCGCCGGTGTGCCGGTTGAACCGGTCGACGGCCTCTTGCATCGTTGGCCCGATCAGCGTGGCGCACGCCACGATGCCGTTCGTTCCGGCAAGACTTCCCGACTTCGTGCGTCGAATCAGTCCATCGACGTTTTCCAGAAAGTGACGCGTGATGCCGATGCCGTCTTCGATCTGCGGATAGCCGTCATAATGAGGAGCTTCAGGTACGGGAAGATCGCACATCAGGTAGAACTCGTCGCCGAGATGGAAAAATGTCTCGCCCCGCTCAACCCGGAATCGCTCTTGCCACGTGATCGCCTGTTCGACGACCTCCAGTGCTTCTTCCGGTTCGTAGCGACGAACGGCAATCTGCTTGCCCGGGAGCGTCCGCATACAGGTCCGGGAGAGCCGAACCTGCTTGCTCTGGCGTTCCAGCCCATATCGCGTCAATCCAACCGGGACGGCGGCAATCGAGAGCATCCGCTTGTACCGCGAAAGGTCTTCGAGACTGCGATCGAGTTCCGCTCCATCATTGACGCCGGGAACGAGAACCATCTGGGTATGAAAGTCGATGCCGGCTCGCTCAAGCCGGGACAGATCGTCAAGGATCTGAGCGCCTCGAGGGTTGCCAACAAGTGCCACGCGCAATTCCGGATTGGTCGCATGCACGGAAACGTGCATTGGGCTGATCTTTTCGCGCTCGATCCGATCCCAATCGGCATCATCAAGGTTGGTAAGCGTGACAAAGTTGCCATAGAGCATCGAGTAGCGGAAATCGTCATCCATGACGTAAAGCGATTTCCGCATCCCTTTGGGAATCTGTTTGATAAAGCAAAACGGGCAGGCATTTTCGCAAATCCGCACGCCGTCAAAGGTTGGATCGCCAAAGGTGATGCCCCAGAACTCATCGCCTTCGAGCTGCAGCTCGTAGCCTCGCTTGATGCCGCCTTGCTCAACTTCGAACGACACGTGCTCGGACTGCGCATTGAACTGGAAATCCAGCGCGTCGAGCACGGGATGGCCGTTGACCGAAAGAATGCGATCGCCGGCGGAAATGCCAAATTCAGCAGCCAGAGAACCAGGAGCAACGGCCGCGATGATGCCGGTCTGACTCGGGATCAGATCGACGCGGCGATGTGAAAGGGGGCTTACGACTGGCATGCGGGCCTCTTGGATGGCGACAGGGTCGCATCGGAATTGAGCGATCCGGAGGAGGCCCGCACCATGAGACGGTTCAGACCCATCAAAAAGCCGCTGGGGAAGTGTCCCGGCAGCGGCCCTTTGATAATGGTACCAGATAGTTACGAGATATGGACTCAGACCGGCTTCTGATAAATCAGCGAAATCCAGTCTTCCTCCTGCCGCCGTCGCAAAAGCGACAGTCCGTGCGCGTCGAAAACTTCACGGGTTTGCTGCTCGCGATCGGCAATGATGCCGCTCAACACGAGCAATCCGCCCGGACGGACAAAACCAGCTATTCCAGCATTCAGCTCAATGAGAATTCGGGCGATGATGTTTGCAAGCACGAGATCGTAGGTTTCGCCCCAGAATGGCTCACCATCCCCGACCGATCCAACCCGAAGATCGACCTTTGCCTCGGTCACGTTTCTCGAAACATTTTCCAGAGCTGTGCGCACGGAAACGGCATCTATGTCGACTCCGTCGACTTTCGAGGCGCCGAGTTTCGCGGCGGCAATAGCGAGAATGCCTGATCCGGTGCCTGCGTCATAGACGCTCATGCCTGGTTCGATCGTTTCTTCCAGGCCGATCAGGCAAAGCCGGGTCGAGTGATGCGTGCCGTTCCCGAAGGCCATACCGGGGTCGAGCATGACGACGATTTCATCTCCAACCGTCTCATATTCGTACCACGGCGGACGGACGACGGTGCGCGTTCCGACTTTGACCGGGCGGTAAAACTCGCGCCAGACATTTGCCCAATCTTCCTCGCGGCGACGCTCGATCTGCAATTCACTGACCGGTCGGATCATGTTGAGATTGCGCAGTCCGGATCGAATAGCGTCGATCGTCGCCTCCGATGCGGTTTCAGCCGGGATAAAGGTGCGAATCGAGACCGGTTTTGTCAGATCAACGCGCAGATTATCTCCATCCGGCTCCTGAAGGAATGGCTCTTCGATCACCACGCCTTCGTTGTACCCGAAGCGGCCAAACAGCTCGGCGACGCTTTCGATCGCCTCGCGGTCAGCTTCGACAATCAATTCCAGCCACTCGCCCGCCTGCAGTGGCGCATCGTTATCCGTCACCATTTCGTCACGCTGTTGTCACCAATCTGGATTTCAACCGGCCTGCCACTGACGCTGGCACCGCGCCCAACGACTGAATGCTCGATGATCGCACTCTCGATGTTCGCTCCTGCCTCAACTATCGCGTCACGCACGATCGAATCGCGCACGATCGCCCCCGCACCGATACTTGCATAGGGACCCACGATTGAGCCTTCAAGCACCGCGTCGTCGGCTACGACCGACGGTTGGATAATCAGCGCGCTTTCGCGATCGTCATCACTCGACGTGCGTTCGAGCAGATACCGGTTCGTGCTCAGCAAGACCTCGATATTGCCGCAATCTTCCCAAGCGGTAACTGGAGCCGTAATCACCTTCTTGCCGCGATCGATCATGATTTGAATGGCATCGGCGATAAAGTATTCATCTTTCAGCATCATCCTGCGGTCCATCTGCTCGTCGATGGCGTCATATAGATCAGGCATATGGCGGAAATAGTAGATGCCCACCACCGCCTGGTTGGATACGGGCCTTTCGGGCTTCTCAATAAAGGTTGTGATCTGTCCGTTTGCGTCGGTGACCACCACACCGAACGCGGATGGATCGTCAACTTCTTTGGTGTAAATGACTGCGTCGGCATCGGTTGCAGCCAGTCCCGTGAAATCAGCTTCGAACACCATATCGGGAAAGAGAATCAACCCCGCACCCTTGCAGAGATCGCGGGTGCGAATGATCGCATCTGTCTGTCCCAGCATTTGAGGCTGCTCAACGAACTCCATCGGCAGATCATATGTCTGGCGAGCCCATGATTCGATTTGCTCGCCGAGAAAGCCCGTGATAAAGACGAATGAATCAGGATTGGCGGGCGTGACTCGATCGATGACATGTTCGAGGATTGGCTTACCGGCGACGCTGACCAGTGGCTTCGGCTTGCTCCAGGTAAGAGGCCTCAAGCGCGTTCCCAACCCGGCGACTGGAAATATGACATCCATCCTTACATCCTCCTCATCTTCAATAGCCAGGTTCCATCTGCAACGGATGTTCCCACGCATCGATACAATCTGATCGACGATGTCGTGTCACAAACGTATCGATCGTGAAAGGAATTTGATAGCGCCATGCAGTTCGGATTGACCCGCGACGAACTCGACCTACTTGTAAGCCAACGCATGGAAGAACTCGATGCTGCCCAGGAAGACGAAGAGCATCTCGGACCATTCGGAGATCTCTTGCGTACTGCGGCAATTATCGCTTATCACCGCGCAGCCGAATTGATCGAGGCAAATAACCGCCGAATTTCGCAGCAGCTTGCCGATTTGGGAATCAGTGTTGGCGCCGGGGAGGGGTGATGTTGGTACCCCCAGCGGGATTCGAACCCGCGATCTTCACCTTGAAAGGGTGACGTCCTTGGCCGCTAGACTATAGGGGCGCAACGGCAAAAAAGATACTCATCTGGAGAAGGATTGTCAAGCATTTTCGACCGCGATTCAGGTTTTTCGGAGCGACCTGACGAGCAATTTTCCTTCACCGCCCGCCATGAGCACGACGACGACACTGAACCCGAGACCAATGAGCAGCACCGAGATGCCCAGTTCGGGCACGGGGATCGATGCCCATTCCTTGCCGTAGATTTTCGCCACCGCAATCAGTCCTCGACAGGCGAACGCGGCCGGGATGAGCAGCGCCGTGCCAACTACCGGCGCAACGCCGAGAAGCAATGCGCCGAGAACGCCAATCGGGAAGGCGACTGCCGCCAGCGGAGCGGCGACGATGTTCGAGAGCAATGCGAGCAGCGGCAGATCGCGGAATGTCCAGGCAACCAATGGCAGGGTCGCAATCTGCGCGTAGAGCGTCGCGAGTAACGCATCGCTCAGCATTTCCCGTCCTCCGCGCGGAGGATACCGGGTGAGCGCCGCCGCGATGCCAATTGAAGCCGCCATCGAGAGTTGAAACGAGATCGAATGGGCATCGACCGGTCGAATGGCAATCTGCATCGCTCCTGAAAGAAGCGTGATCGTCAGCAAATCGATCGGTCGTCCGGCGATTCTCCCCATCGTTGCGCCGGTGGCGACCAGCGCCGCCCGGAGCGTTGGCGGCGAAAGTCCAACCACGATCGCATAAAACCAGGTCGCCGCGGTGGCGCTGTAAAGCCAGAATGCGCGTCGCCTGCCAGACCAGGCGCCTATCGCCAGCACCATTGCCGCAATTGCGCTGAGATTCGCGCCTGACACCGCGGTCAGGTGACTCAGCCCGGCGCGCTGGAACGCGTCTCCAGCTTCGTCGGAGAGCCTGCCATCGTCACCGGTAACAAGTCCGGAAAGCAAGACGCCCGCATCCCCGGGAATGGCGTTCTGCAGGCGCTGCAGCGCCGCCTGGCGCTGGCGGTCGATCCACGAAAGTAAACCCTTTCCGGAAACGTCAACTGAGTGCCATCCAAGAATGAGTTCACCCGAATCCCCTCGGCCCTCAACGTACGCGCCGAAGCCGTTGCTGAGATCGGCGCTCGGCGTCATCGTTCCCCGGCCATAAATCCGATCGCCGAGCGCAATCGGATCCTCCCCATAGGTCAATACCCAGACATGAAGTCCAGTTGCGGGACCATCCAGAATTTCCGCGTCAAAAATGAACCCTCGTTCGCGTGAAAGCGGCATCGACGTGATTTCAAGATTCCAGCTCTCTTCCCCGATTGCGGCCAGTGGAACGGAAGCTGGCTGCGCCGAAGCCACCCACCAAACCGTCAGAAGGGCCAGCGGAGCAAGGAAGGAGGTTTTTGCGCCAAAGCGAAAGGCTCCGACCACAGCCAATGGGAGGATGGCCACCAGTGACCATGCGCCGAAGCAGCCTGCCAGCAACACCGTCGTTCCGATCGCCAGTCCGGTCATGGACCGACCATCACGAACGGTCGAATGTCTGCGAGTAGGGCTTCGGAGATGCCATCGACCAGGAGCAGATCATCAACTGATCGAAACGGACCGTTCTGATTCCGGTAGGCGACGATCGCTTCTGCTTTGACCTCGCCGATGCCAGGCAGCTGATCGAGTACTTCTGCGGTTGCCCGGTTGATATCGATCAAAAGTGGAGAAGGTGATGCGGTCAATCTCGCGCTTTCCGACGATTCGCGGGCCGGTACGAAGAGTCGTTGGCCATCAATCAGCAACGCCGCCTGATTGATCGCCGCAAGATCGGACGATGAGAGGTATCCGCCGGAAGCTTCGAGCAAATCGTGAACCCTCGAGCCATAGGGCAGTTCGTAGATTCCTGGACTTTCGACGGCGCCGTCGATGGCAACGACGATCATCGCCGGCTCACCTGGTGCGACAATCGAAATCGAAGGAGCAGCCCGGAGATCGAGTTGCATCACGAGCGCCAATACAGCGGTCGCAGCAATCACAACGCCCGAAATCCACATCAGCAATCGGTTTGCCACGCCTGGTTCGTCTCCAAACAAACTACATCGCTGCCAGCAATATACGTTTACACTTCGCTGCTCTACCGGTTGCCGCCCGCATCCGGTTTAAAGCACGCCTATCTGCTGCCAAGGAGGCCCTCGTGACGCTCACGCACCTGCTCCCACATCTCAAAGCCGAGCCTGGGATTGCCACGGTCGTTCGCACATTGGCCTCTGGTCAGCGCGATATCACCGTCGCCGATCTTCCATCGGCGTTTCGCCCCGCTCTGATCGCGGCGTCGATTGACGACGCAACTAAACCGGTGCTGATCGTCACCTCGCGCGCCGACCGCGCCGATACCCTCTGCACCGCCATCAACGAGTTCCTGCCCCTCGACCGTCAGGCGATGCTCTGGATCAGTCCTGAAGCGCTTCCCTACGAGCAACTCCCCTTCGATCTCGCCGCTTCAGCCGATCGAGTGGCCCTGCTCGGGGCATTGAAACTGGCAAACGATAACCCTCCGATTATCGTCGTTGCAGCCCACGGTCTCATGCATCTCGTCGTACCGCCTGATGAATTCGAAAAATACACGATAACGGTCAAAACCGGGGCGAAGCTCAATATCGATACGCTGCTTGCGTTTGCCACGAAAGTTGGATTCCAGCCGGTTCCGCTCGTACAGGAAGCGGGTCAGATCGCCCGTCGCGGCGGCATTATCGATCTCTGGCCAGCAGCGTCGGAGTATCCCATCCGCATCGACTTTTTCGGAGATGAGGTCGATTCGATCCGGCGATTTAATTCGAGCTCACAACGCTCCGATCAAAGAATGTCCAGCGCCACAATCCTCCCGCCGACGGAATTGCCGCTATGGCGATTGGCCAATGCGGCTGCAATCGTTCGCGAGCTCGATACCTCGTCCATGCGCGAGGAAGTCCGCGACGAATGGGAGCGGATGGTGACCTACATGGATGCGGGCATCACTCCCGCATCGGTCGATATCTTTTCCCCCTACCTCGTCACACGGCCCGCCACCCTGCTCGACTACCTGCCGTCCGACACGCTCGTCATTCAGGACGAGCCATCGTCGATCTCTCTCGCGATTCAGAATCTCGAACGGCAAGCCGATGAGCTCAAAACTGGTTTCGAAGCGAACGGGGAATTGCCGAAGGGACTTCGCCAACCCTATGCCGGGTGGCTTGCCATCGATCCAATGCTGCACCGGGGTATCTCGATGCACCTTGGCATTGAGAGCGCAACCGATGGCCACTCGGTCATCAGCCTGACTGATGTGGGCGAAGCGCCCTTTTTCGCCGGGAGAATGCAGCGCATCACCGAGGAGATCGCCGAACGCCTCACTGAGGGTTGGCGGGTGATTGTCTCCTCCGAGCAGGTGGATCGGCTGACGGAAATCTTCGAAGAACGCAGCATCTTTCCCCGGTCGGTCAAACGGAACGAGCTTGAAACGCCTCCGCCGCTCTTGCCGGGGATGCTCGAAATCCGCCCGGCCGCGGTCGACGGCGGCTGGACCCTCACGCACGACAAAACGATGTTGCTGACCGATCTGGAGCTGTTCGGATTCCGCAAGGTCGCGCGGCATCAGAGCAGTCGCTCGCTGACGGAAAGTGTGGCATTTGCGAATAGCCTCACGCCGGGTGAGTTCGTCGTGCATATCGATCATGGTATCGCCAAATTTACCGGTCTCGCCCGCACCGAAACCGGAGGCGTCGAGCGGGAGTATCTTCTGCTCGAATATGCCAAAGGGGACAAACTCTACGTTCCGGTCGATCAAAGCTCACGGGTCACGCGGTACACCGGCGGCGGCATCGATCCGCAGGCGACGAAACTCGGTTCGGGTGAATGGGTGCGGGTCAAGCAACGTGTCCGCAAGGCCGTGCGCGAAATGGCCTTCGAGCTCGTGCAGCTCTATGCCGTTCGTGAGTCCGGGAAAGGACACGCCTTTCCTCCCGACACCACTTGGGATCTCGAGCTTGCCGAATCCTTCCCCTATGCGGAAACCGTCGATCAGCGCCGGGCGATTGACGATGTCAAAAGCGACATGGAATCGACGAAACCGATGGACCGTCTCATCTGCGGTGACGTCGGTTTTGGCAAAACCGAGGTCGCCCTACGCGCGGCGTTCAAAGCCGTAAATGGCGGCATGCAGGTCGCGGTGCTGGTGCCGACAACTGTCCTGGCATTGCAGCATTTCGAAACATTCACCCAGCGTCTCGCGGCTTATCCGATCAAAGTCGAAATGCTCTCCCGGCTCCGCACCAAAGCCGAGCAGAAGGTCGTCCTTGAGGGACTTGAAGCGGGTACGGTCGATATCGTTATCGGCACGCATCGTCTCGTTCAAAAGGATGTGAAGTTCAAAGCGCTTGGGTTAGCTGTCGTCGACGAAGAGCAGCGGTTCGGCGTCCGCCACAAAGAATTCATGAAGCAGATGCGGACGGAGATCGACGTGCTCACCATGAGTGCGACGCCGATTCCCCGCACGTTGCACATGTCGCTGGCGGGAATCCGGGACATAAGTGTCATTAACACCGCTCCGCAGGCTCGACTTCCCATCCGGACATTTGTCACGCAAACGGGCGATCAACTCCTGCGAGAGGTGATTCTTCGTGAAATCGACCGTGGCGGGCAGATTTACGTCGTCCATAACCGAGTGCAATCGATTGACCGGGTCGCCGGGCATCTTCGCCATCTCATCCCGGAGGCGCAGTTCGGCATCGGGCACGGCCAGATGGACGAGGAAGTGCTAGAGCAGGTGATTCTCTCGTTCGTGCGCAAGGAATATGACGTTCTGGTTTCGACGACGATCATCGAATCGGGTATCGATATTCCGAACGTCAACACGATCATCATCGACAACGCCGATACCATGGGTCTCACCCAGCTCTATCAGCTACGCGGCCGCGTAGGGCGAGGAGCCAAGCGCGCCTACGCCTATCTCGTCTATCGCCCTGGCAAATCGATCAGTCCCGAAGCCCGCGAGCGGTTGGAAGCGATCCAGGAAGCGACAGAGCTCGGTGCGGGTCTTCAAGTCGCCATGCGCGATATGGAAATCAGGGGTGCGGGCAATATCCTCGGGGCCGAACAAAGCGGGCACATCGCCGCGATTGGATACGATCTCTATATCCGGCTACTGGCTCAGGCTGTTGAGGAGATCAAGCAGGGACGGCCATTCGCTGAGCAGCAGATGATCACTCTCGACCTGCCGCTTACGGCGCTGATACCGGCCGACTACATCGCCGACACCGAGCTTCGGCTCGCCACCTATCGCCGGGTGGCAGCGGTGGCCTCGATGCGCGAGCTGCACGCGATGCGTGAAGAACTGATCGACCGGTTCGGCGAGCCGCCTGAGGAAGTCGAGCGGCTCTTTTCGCTGATCACCCTTCGCCTGCGCTGTGAACAGCTTCAGATCGAGTCGATCGTAGAGCGAGAGCGGGAGATCGTCTTGCGCCCGGTCAACACGAAGCGGCTCGACGCCCGCCGGTTGGCGCGAGACTATGGCACCGCTGTTCGCCTCACACCAAATTCGGTCCGGATCAAGCTCCCCGAACTGAGCCGCCCGTGGCAGGTCGTGCTCGACGGCATCCTCGACGCCGTCGAACGGGTAGTCAGCGAGCAACTCAGTCCGATAGCGGTTGCAGCAACGGCGAGCTGATCAACGCCCTGCCAGCAGCGTCTCCACGATTGCCCAGGCGCGTCGATCCGTATCTGTCTCGAGAACAGGCTCGAATCCAAATTTCAGGTAGAGCCCGACGGCGCGGTAGCTTGTTGTCTGGGTGCCGAGAAAGGCGCGTTGATGATCCCGAGCCAGACGATGCAACGCGGTCGCCAGAAGTGGTTTGGCGAGACCGCGTCCCTGGTAGTCTGGGTCGATGGCCACCCAGTGAATCAATCCGATCAAGTCGCCCTCAAACGTCCCCATCCAGGCAGTCGTCGTTCCAATGGCCTCACCACCGCTGGTTTCCAGCATGAACGAGCGATCGCCCATCAACTCGATTTGCGGGCCGAACTCTCGTTCGAAATAGCGTTCGGCCTTCTCAATCGTCGGAAACTCATCAACTGATGTCTCAATACGGCACCAGTTGGCGATGTCGCCATCGCGAAAAGTGCGAATGCGATATCCCTCCGGTAGCTCAACCGGAGGGATGTCGTTCAAGTCGTGCCGGATCATCGTGAATTCGATGTGCTCGATCCGGTCAACCTCGCTTGCATTTGAGCCCATCGATCAGGTTCCTCGCAGGTAGGCAAGGGTGGCGCCTTCGCCCCCCTCATTCGCCCGCGCGGATTCCTGCCGTTCGACAACTGGACTCGTCCTGAGCAGATTTCGGACGACCTCACGCAGCGCTCCGGTGCCCTTGCCATGAATGATGCGAACCATCGGCAACCCGGCCCGATACGCTTCGTCGAGATACCGCTCAAGAACCGCTTCGACTTCAACTGCCCGTTGGCCCCGGATGTCGATTTCCATCGAGACAAAGGGCATGATCGGTGTTGGCGTGAATTGACGCTCTTCGGTCCCCTCGCCTCTCGCCCGGCCCAAACGTTTCAATCCGTCGACCGGTTGGCGCGTTTTGAGCGCCCCGAGCTGGACATCGGCCTGACCGTCATTGACGGCCATGACCTCGCCCTCCTGTCCGATCGAGAGAATCATGACCTTGTCGCCGATGCCGATCTTCTTCGGCGATTGCAGTGGCGCGGGACGCGGCACACGCTGGCGCTTGAAGGTCTTGACCACTTCGGCGGCTTTCTCGGCTTCATCCTTGCGCTGCTCCACATGGTCGCGCGCAGCGCCAATCATTTCCCGGTCCCGTTGCAGACGGCGCAACGTGTCTCGAACTTCAGCAAGTTCGAGCTCGGCCTGATCCAACGCTTCTTTGCGCGCCGAGATGCGTTCCTGCTCGGCGGCGTAGCGCTCGCGGGCGATCTCATCGCGAAGCCGTTCGGCTTCTTGCTCCGACGCCTTTGCCCTGCGTAGCGCTTCTTCGGTTTCATCCCGCCTGCGGCGAATGTCCTGCAGCAACGAATCGGCGCGCTGGTCATCGGGATCGATCATCCCGGCCGCTTCATTCAAAATCGGCTGCGGCATGCCGAGGCGTTTGGCGATCGCCAGCGCGTTCGAACGACCCGGCACGCCAACCATCAGTCGATAGGTAGGTGCGAGTGATTTGACATTGAATTCAACGCTGGCGTTTTCCACCCCGGGCGTCGCGTAGGCGTACGATTTCAATTCGGAATAGTGCGTCGTGCCGACAACCATCGCCCGCCGGGAGAGCAGCGCCGAGATGATCGCTCGCGCCAGCGCCGAACCTTCCTGCGGGTCAGTGCCCGCGCCCAGCTCATCGAGCAGAACGAGACTGTCGGAACTGACATGTCGGAGCATGGCGACGACAGTTTTCATGTGACCCGAGAAGGTCGAGAGATTCTGGGCGATGCTCTGCTCATCTCCGATGTCGACGAAGATCGCCGGGAAGACCGACATGATCGAACCTGGATCAGCCGGGATGTACAACCCCGCCTGGGCCATCAACGTCAGCAGTCCGATCGTTTTCAGCGCGACCGTCTTACCGCCAGTGTTCGGTCCGGTGACGAGCAGAATGCGAAAACGTTCTCCGATTTCGACGTTGATCGGCACGACCGTTGCGGGATCGAGCAGCGGATGGCGGGCGCGATGGAGATCGATCCGGTGGGTGACATGCCCATCGCTGTTCGTCGTGACCCCGTTCCAGAGTTCAGGCTTCGAGGCATTCATGTCAAAGGCGAGCCTGGCCTTCGCCATCGCGAGATCGATCGCGGCGATCGCCTCGACCGAGAGCAGGAGCGCCTCAGCCTTTTTCCCGACAGCGTCACTGAGCATGTCGAGAATGCGGTCGATTTCATGCTGCTCGTCGATTTGGGCTTCGCGCCATTTGTTGTTCAGCTCGACGACCGCCAGCGGCTCGATGAAGAGCGTCTGACCCGACGACGAGGTGTCGTGAACGACGCCCGGCAACTGCGCTCGCGAATCGGCCCGGATCGGAATCACGTACCGCCCATCGCGCATGGTGATCAGCGCATCCTGAGCGGCTCCTGAAGCCTTGGACGACGCCAGATAGGCATTGAGCCGGTCCATCAAGCGGCTGTGCGCAATGCGAATCTCACGGCGAATCCGCGCCAGCTCCATCGAAGCGGAATCCAGCACGTCGCCACGCGGGCTGATCGAACGGCCGATATCGGTTTCGAGACCATGTTCGTCGGCAATATGGATCGCGAAGTCGGTCAATCCCGGAAATCGCGTCTCGGCGTCTGGCAGGCGGAAGAACGAACGCCGAAGCGTGCGGCCCGCCGAAATCATGTCGAGCACGAGCAAGAGATCGGGAGGCTGCAATCGGCCTCCCTTTTCCGCTTTCGTGACGATGCGCCCGAATGTCTCGCGCACCGCCGATCGATAGATCGGGAAACGCATTGATCAGCTGGTACGCCTCTTCGGTGATCGCGAGGAGATAGCGAACCTGCATTGGCTCGCCACTCGGACCAACTTCGAGCGCACGCTCGGCGGCGACAGAGAATTGACACTGCCGCGCCAGCCGGGCGAGCACAGCAGGAAATTCGAGCTTACGGATTGTTGCCTCGTGCATCGAGGTCGTTTGAATCGTTTCCATGGTGAGATGTCTACCTGTTAGCGCCAGGCCGCATTCCCGCCCGGTTCTGGAGCGTGGAAGCCACAACGGCGTGGTTTGATATGGCGCATGACGGCGCGTGACTGATCAAGTAAGTCTGCATTGCGCTTCATCGACGAGACGCGTGAATACCCCAACGTCATAGTTTACGATGCGGAGTCAAGCAGAATTCGATTTCGAAACCATTAATATACGTACGTTGGAACTTTCGTTCCGAAAGTGTGTTCTTGACACGAACAATTGTTCGCTGGTAAATTACACCATGAGTCATGGGCCGGCTCATTGGAGTACGGCAATACCTTGAAGGGGTTGAGCCGATGAAGGATCTCTCAGAACGACAGGCATCGATTCTCGATTACATCTCTGCCTTTCTCGATGACAACGATTATCCTCCCACCATTCGAGATATTCAGAACGCGCTTGCGATCTCATCGACAAGCGTGGTTGATTACAACCTGAAGGTGCTTGAGCAGCGCAACTACATTCGCCGAAACCGGAATATCTCGCGCGGTATCGAGGTCGTTCATCGCGCCTCCAAGCGAGACATTCTCTCGATTCCAGTCATCGGTCAGATCGCAGCCGGTATTCCGATCTCGGCCCCGGATGATATTCAAACCTCTGACTGGCTTGAGACGATCAGCATCAGCGCCGATATGCTGCCCTCCGGTGGCCACGAAGTCTTTGCACTCCGGGTCAAGGGTCTTTCGATGATCGACGCGTTGATCAACGACGGCGATATCGTGGTGCTGCGAAAGCAAATTACCTGCGAAAACGGGGATACGGTCGCGGCCTGGTTGAAGGACGAAAAAGAGACCACCCTCAAGAAGTTCTATTTCGAGGGCGACCGCGTGCGGTTGCAGCCGGCCAACAGCACCATGGAGCCGATCTACACCTCGCCTGACAATGTCGAGATTCAGGGCAAGCTGGTGACCGTCTTCCGTTCGATGATGTAGCGTCGCTTCCCAGAAGATGATGTTCAACAAACGTGGGCCATCAATTGATGGCCCACGTTTGTGTGTTCTATGAGAATTGGGACCACGATCCGCCCACGATCCTCAGCTTCAATAATCCTGAGTTTGGCGAATTTACAGATCACCCCTGTTGAGTCATGTAAAGTTCCGTTGTAGACTGATTTAACGTCGAACGTACGGACCACGCGTTGAGAGGGACACCAGTCTCGGTGTTTGCTTGTTCTGGGCACGTGGCATCGCTCGCTGGGGAGTTCAGATGGACATAGGAAGATCAATCAGTTTCATTTTTGCGGACCGGTCGTGGGTCAGCAAAGTCTTGATCTGCGGTCTCCTTTTCTTCGTCCCCATCATCGGCTGGCTTGTTGATCGGTGGCTACGTGCTGCGGCTTCTGCACAACGTCATCACCGGCGAAGAACCGACGCTGCCTGAGTGGAACAACTGGGGCGGCGATATCGCGGGTGGACTGAAGGCATTCGTTGTCGGCATTATCTGGGGCAATCCCGATCTGGATCATTCAGGCAATTGGCCGGGCCATCGACGTCTCGATCCTGACCTTTCTCATTACCGTCCTCAGCTGGATCTGGGGAGCGGTGAGCGTCAGCGCCGTGAGCGATCTGGCCGTTTCGGGAAATATTGCCGATGCGCTCAATATGCGCCCGCTCAATCGGGTCTTCAGCAATATCGGTCCCTACGTGATCTATCTCTTGATGGCGATCGTGTTCTAGCATTCTGGCGATGTTCGGATTGATCCTGCTCGTCGTTGGTGTCGTTTTCACGATTTCCATCGCCTTCTTTGCCATGACCCACCTCGCCGGTCAGGCGTATCGAATCGCCGAGAACAAGTCTGCGACCGGAGCGGTCGCTCGCTTCTAGCCGCTTGCTGTCAGGCCTCATCACCCGGCCCGTCGCTCCACAATCATGAGCGACGGGCCGAAGTGTGTTTCAATCTCACTCTCAGCCGCGTCATTGGCGTCGCGGTCTTCACTGTCCCCGGAGGCTCCCCGTGGAGATGCCTTTACTGAGCGGGCTCGGACTTGCAGGTCCGGCCGGTCTCAATGCGTATATCCCGCTGCTCGTGCTCGCGCTCGCCGATCGTGCGTCCGACAAAGTGACGCTGGGGCAGCCATACGATTTCATTTCATCGACCTGGTTCATCTTCATTTTGCTCGGGCTGCTGCTGATCGAGATCATCGTCGATAAGATTCCCGGCTTCGATCACGCGAACGACTTGATTCAATCCGTGATTCGCCCGGCCTCAGGCGCCGTGCTGTTGATGGCGACGACCAATGACGAAAATGTGATCAATCCGGTCATCGCCATGATTCTTGGGCTTGGTATCGCGGGCGGCGTTCACGCGGTTAAAACCGTTTCCCGGCCCGCAGTCACGCTCTCGACCGGCGGCCTCGGAAATCCGATCGTTTCTATGCTGGAGGATGGCATCGCCGTCATCGTTTCGGTCCTGGCGATCCTGCTGCCGATCCTCGCGGTCATTCTCTTTATCGTCTTTGCGGTCTTTATCTACTATTCCTATCGCAAGGTTGGCAACCTCGTCCGGCGCGCCAGAGGACCGTCCAGACGGCCGACGGACCCTCCAACCTTGCGTCAGTAAGACTCAAGGTGTATGATATACACGACGTAAAGAGGTGAGTCGTCGTGGCAAGTGTGCAATTTAAGGATTACTACAAAATACTCGGTGTGGGCCGGAACGCCACGGATAAAGAAATCCGCAGCGCGTACCTGAAGCTTGCCCGCAAATACCACCCCGATAAGAATCCTGGCGACAACAGCGCCGAAGATCGTTTCAAAGAAATCAACGAAGCCAACGAAGTGCTCGCAGATGCCGAAAAGCGGAAAATGTACGACCGCTTCGGCGAGGATTGGCAGCGTTATCGCGATGCTGGATATACGGGCGACGAACCCGCAGGTCGTTCCACGTCATCTTCAACGACGACGAATCCAAACGACTTCGGTCAGTGGTTCAGCGGACAATCGACGACCGGCGGAACCCGCACTGATTTCGGCGAAGCTTCCGGCGACGGTTTCTCTGATTTCTTCCGCACCATTTTCGGCTCACGCGGGTATTCGACCACGCGACCTTCTCGGCAACGCGGCGAAGATCTTGAGACTGAGATCACCGTTTCGTTCGACGAGTCGTTCCGGGGCACGGTCCGGGGTGTCAATGTTCAGATCCAGGAACCCTGCCCCACCTGCGGTGGCGCGGGCTATGTGCGCGAGGCGCCCTGCCCGACCTGCGACGCCACCGGCCTCATATCCAAGCGCCGGACGTTGGAGGTCAAAATTCCCGCCGGAATCGCCAACGGCGCGCGGATTCGCGTTCCAGCCCAGGGTGGACCCGGCGTCAACGGCGGTCCCAATGGTGATGTCTATCTTCGCGTGCGGGTATCGGAGAGCCGCAAATTCGAGCGTGAAGGCGATGACCTTCGCACCGACGTTCCCGTTCCGCTCTATACCGCGCTCCTCGGCGGCGAGGTCGTGGTTGAGACCCCGACTGGCCGCGTCGCGCTGACAATCCCCGCTGAGACCCAGGCCGGCAAAGTGTTCCGGCTCCGGGGCAAGGGGATGGCGAAAAAGGGCGGGAGCGCTGGCGATCTTCTGGCGCGGGTCAGCATCGTCCTGCCGACGAAACTGTCTGAGCGCGAGCGAGAACTCGTCAAAGAACTGAACGACCTTCGTTCCGCGACGGCAACCAAATAGCTGGTTTCGTCTATAGTCTTTACGGCGTTTAGACGAGCGGCGCCTGCGCGCGATATCCAGGGAGCACGGACGAGACATGCCGGCAACGATCATCATGGGCGGCCAATGGGGAGATGAAGGCAAAGGCAAGCTAACGGACGCGTTAGCGAGCCAGGTGGATCTCGTGATCCGCGCCAACGGCGGCAGTAACGCCGGCCATACCGTGACAACGTCGGCAGGTGTCTTCAAGCTTCATCTGGTCCCATCAGGCATTCTCAATCCCGACTGTCTCTGCGTGGTTGGAGCGGGTGTCGTTGTCGATGCGCCTTCGCTCGTTGGCGAGCTCAAAGGACTGATCGAGCGCGGCATCACCATCGACCGCCTGGTTCTGAGCGATCGCGCTCACCTTGTGCTTCCATATCATCCGATCATTGACACGCTTGAAGAAGTCGCCAGAGAAGATGAGCAAATCGGCACGACGCGCCGGGGCAATGGACCGGCCTATGCCGACAAAGTCGGGCGACGGGGCGTTCGCGTCGGAGATCTTCGCCGCCCGGAGTTGCTCCGCAAGGTCGTCGCAGCTGCGGTGGCCGAGCACAACGAGGTGTTGACACGCTTTTACGGATCACCCGCACTCGATGCCGATGTGGTGATCTCCGAGCTTGAACAGGCCGCACAGTTTCTTCGCCCCTATATCAAGGCATCAGAAACGATCGTGCAAGACGCGATGTCTGATGGAAAGCGCGCCTTGATCGAATGCGCTCAAGCCGCGATGCTCGATATCGACTACGGCACCTATCCCTACGTGACCTCATCGTCTCCGACTGCCGCCGGCGCATGCCAGGGCGCGGGGATTGCACCGACCCAGATTGAGCGCGTCATCGCCGTCTTCAAGGCCTACACGACGCGCGTCGGCGGCGGGCCGATGCCCACCGAATTGCTCGATGAGACAGGCGATCTCATCCGCGAGCGAGGCCGCGAATATGGTACGTCTACCGGACGCCCGCGCCGAACCGGCTGGTTCGATGGGGTCGCAGCCCGGCAAGCTGCCCGTCTCAATGGGGTGACCGAGGTCAATCTCTCGTTGCTTGATGTGCTCGATGTGATGGAAGAAATCAAGATCTGCACTGCGTACGACATTGATGGCGAACTCACAACCACAGTCCCCTCCGCCGTGGATGAATACGCAAGGGCCCAACCAGTTAATGAATCAATTCGCGGATGGAAAGCTGATCTCACGGGGGCGCGGTCGCTCAGCGATCTTCCCAGCGCAGCACGCGAATACATCTCCACGCTCGAACGGATCATCGGAGCGCCAATCACGATGATCGGCGTGGGTCCTGGCCGCGAACAACTCGTTCCGCTGACAGACTGGGCGGCTATTCGACAAATTACTCCGACTCGATAGCAGCGAAAGGACCGGCGTTCGTGGCTGAAAAACCAGCAGAGCAGACGATTCTTGACGCGGTGGCGATTCAGAAAATCATCCCCCATCGCTATCCGTTTCTTCTCGTCGACCGCATCATTGAACTTGATCCCGGCAAGCGGGCCGTGGGCATCAAGAACGTCACCATGGGCGATGGATTCTTTCAGGGGCATTTCCCCCAGTATCCCGTCATGCCCGGCGTCTTGATCGTCGAAGCGATCGCCCAGGTCGGAGCGGTGACGATGCTCGGACTGGAAGAGCATGAGGGCAAGATCGCATTCTTCGCCGGCATCGACAATGTCCGCTTCAAGCGCCAGGTGAAACCTGGAGACACGCTTCGCCTCGAAGTCGAGCTGGGCCAGATTCGCCGCAACATCGGCACCGGATCGGGCATCGCGACGGTCGATGGCGAAGTCGCATGCAAGGGTGATTTCATGTTCGCGCTTGCGCCAAAATCCGCGCTGGGTCTGTGACCCAGATCCGCCTCAGACCAATCGAGCCGGTCATCGGCATCGATGCCAGCAGGCTGTCCGTCGGGCAGCGAACCGGCACAGAAACCTACACCTGGGAGACATTGCGCGCGATGGCGGCGCTCAACGAGCCGGACGCCATTCGCCTGTATCTCAACGCCAACGCGCTACCCTCAGAATCCAATTTCCCCTGGGATATACGCTCGATTCCATTTCCGCGTTTCTGGACCCATGCGCGACTCTCACTTGAGATAGCGATTCATCCCCCTAGCGTATTGTGGGTTCCTGCGCACGTCATCCCCATCAACCATCCGAAGTCCGTGGTGACAATCCACGATCTCGGCTATCTCCATGTTCCCGAAGGTCACACAGACCGACAGCGCCGGATGCTCGATTACACGACGCGCTGGAGCGTCCACGCGGCGGCGCACATCATCGCGATCTCGGAAACGACGAAACGCGATCTGGTTGAGCGGTATCGCGTGGCCGAGCAAAACATCACCGTCATTCCGCATGGCGTCAACACAAGCCTAACCCGGCCCGACGACGTAACAATTGCTGAGACGATGCAACGACTAGGACTTACGCGCCCGTTCGTGCTCGCAGTCGGCACGGTGCAACCCCGAAAAAACTACGACGGATTGGCGCGTGCCCTTGGGGCAATTAAGATCGCTGGCCTTCCGCACCAGCTTGTGATTGCCGGAAAGCGCGGCTGGCTCGCAGACGAAGTCCATCGCAAGATCGACGCATCGGGCAATGCCGATCGTGTCCACCAGCTCGGCTATGTTTCGGAGCATGACCTGGCGGCGCTCTACGCCGCCGCCGATCTCATGGTCTTTCCCTCCTGGTATGAAGGGTTTGGGCTGCCCGCGCTGGAGGCGATGCAGTGTGGAACGCCGGTCGTTTCGTCAAACCGTGGCGCGCTCCCCGAGTCGGTGGGAGATGCGGGATTGATCGTCGATCCCGGCGACGAAGCCGCTCTTGGACAGACGTTGGTGCGCGGGCTGACGGATGACGCGCTCAGACAACGGCTCATCGCAGCGGGTCGCCGCAGGGCCCGCGAGTTCACATGGGAGCGAACCGCGCGGTTGACGCTGGAAGTCCTGAGAAACCAGCGCGACGAAACTTTTCGGCGTAAGTGATCGTCCACATGGTAGGATGTGAACGGTGACATTCTTCGGTGAACCCGGAAGATTCCGGGTTCATGTCGTCATCGAGAGGATGGTTGGATGCGCGCATCGGGGCGAGTCGTCGGCCTCATTCTCATTGCCGTCGGGGCCGTCGTGGGCATCCTGGCCGGCACATGGCTGATTCTCAACGTTCAAAGTGACGATCTCCAGACGACTGGCGCTGTTTTTGGCGCGGTCTTCATCTACGGTTTGATCGTACTGCCGCTCATCGGCGGCGGCGTGTTCCTGTTGATCAAAGGACAATCCGAGGCGAAAGATCTGGCCAACGTCGACCGACAGCGCGAATTGCTCGGCATCATCAGCACGCGTGGCCAGGTTTCGATCGGCGATGTCGTGCTTCAGATGAAATCGACCCGCGATCAGGTTCAGTCCGATCTCAATGCCCTTGTCAGCCGTGGCCTCTTCAGCGGCTACGTCGACTGGTCCAAGGGCATGCTCTATTCCGTCGAAGCTTCGAAACTCCAGGGACGAACAACCTGCCCGAATTGTGGTGGGCAGCTCGAGCTTGCCGGCAAGGGCCTGATCAAATGCCCATATTGCGGAGCCGAGATCTTTCTCCAATAACGAGCATTCGAGAGAGGGAGGATGGCAATGGATCGAGCTGGAAAACTTGGCTCACTTGCAAACAGCATTCCTGGCTATAAGGGATATCGCGCGAAAGAAGATCGCCGCGACGCCGATCGTGTGGTTCGAGACAAGATCTCCGCCGAACTCGATTCCCGCGCCGCGGGAGCAGAGCAACTCGCGAGCAAAATGGCCGCAGCCCGCGATCTCTCCAACGTTGGCGCCGTCAATGGCGTTGTTCAGGAAATTCGCCTGCTCTCCACCCGCGTGCGCACCGCCAGCTACGGCTATGGCGGACTTTTCGGCAATAAAGATGTGAATGGCGCGGCATTGGCGCAGATTCAAGCGTTCGATGAAACGCTGCTCGAGGGCGTTGCCGCTCTTGATCCCGCGTTACAGACGCTTGAACAGGCCGCCCCGACTGGAATCACGACTGCCGTGGAGGAGGTGAATGACGTCGTTCGGCATCTTTCCACCCAGTTCGATGCCCGTGCGAGCGTGGTCGAAACCGCGAAGCCGTCCCCGGTGACCCCGGCGCTGCCGCCGATTTCCTCAGCGCTCGACCAGACTGAAGCGCCAAAACCGCCGGCCGCGTTTGATCTGCATGACCGGGATGCAATTGCCATTCTCGGCGACAACGGCGTGATTGACGCGCGCATCGACATCTCCGGAAATAATTCGATTCGCTTGTTCCGGCTCGAGGGCAACCCCAAACGCTGGCTGGTCGTCCCGTCCGTCGCGGGAAAGGAGTTTGGGCTGCTCACCGAAACTGCCGCACCGGATAAGGTATCCGCAACCACGCTTGACGGCGTCGAGTTCACGCCGGCGTCGCCTCAATCGGGAACGGGTTCGGCGGTTGGCGCAGGCGGAGAACAAAAGAACCTCCCGGTGACCTTCGTCCAGCTTACGGGAGCGAGTGATCCGAACGCACGTGCCCTGCTGATTGATTGGGGAACCGAGCGGCAGGCGTTTCGCGGGCAGCCGGTTCATCCGGACGACGTTGAGATATTCGGATCGACTCTAAAGTAAATCGAGGCACGTTTTTCTCGTAAGGCGGCGTCTCGCCGCAAACGCGCCCGGGCGATTGTCGCCAGGAGCGCAGGAGATGGAGTGAGGAACGATGGGCATTCTTGATCGCGTATCCCAACTGGTTCGAGCAAACGTCAACGACATGCTTGACCGGTCTGAAGATCCTGAGAAGATGATCAATCAGATACTGCGCGACATGCAGGAAAACATCGGCGAAGCGAGAAAAGCGGTCGCCTCCATGATCGCTCAGGAAAAAGAGCTTGAGATCGATCTCAAGCAGACGCAGGGCCTTTCCGTCGAATGGCAGAAAAAGGCCGAGCGTGCCGTCGGCGCGGGGAAAGATGACCTGGCTCGCGAAGCGCTCCGTCGCAAAAAGGACAACGATGAGAATGCCGCTGTCTATCAGCAGCAACTCACTGTTCAGGAGCAAGCAGTCACCAAGCTGAAGTCACAACTCCAGCAACTTGAGACGAAATATCAGACGACGCTTTCCCAGCGTGGTGCGCTGATTACCCGCCAGCGGCGCGCTGAAGCACAGAAGAAGGTGACAGGTACGCTTTCCACCTTCTCACCGATGGATCCCTCCGCTGACCTTGAGCGGATGGAGCGGAAGATTCGCACCAATGAGGCCCAGGCAGCGGCCGAGCTCGAGATGCAAGACACCTCGATCGATGCGCAGTTCGCCGAGCTTGACTACGACACCACGATTGAGGACGAACTGGCGAAGCTGAAAGCTTCCCAGAACCCTGCCGCTCTCACGACCGGCGATGATGTCGAAGATGATCTCAACTCGATCAAGTCATCGTCAACGACAGGTAACAGCAGTCAGCTTTAGCATGACGCCAGACGAGCCGCCGATCGGCGGCTCGTCTGCGACAGGCGTCGTTCAAAGGGGGTGACCGATGGCGGTCCTCGATCTCGTTCAATTGCCAAATCAAGGACCCGATGAAGTCGTACATCGGATCCCGGAGTCGGGTTCCGGCGAGTTTCGGCTCGGATCGCAGCTCGTCGTTCGGGAAGATCAACGCGCGATCTTCATGCGCGATGGCAAAGCCCTCGATGTCTTCGGACCGGGTCGGCACACGCTTTCAACGAACAATCTCCCGATGCTCGGCGGGTTGATCGGCAGTATGTTCGGCGGCAAATCTCCGTTCACGGCTGAGGTCTATTTCGTTTCGATGCGCGAGTTCACCGGCATGAAATGGGGAACCGTTCAGCCGATGACCTATCGTGACAGCGATTTCGGCATGGTCCGGTTGCGAGCATTTGGCGGCTACTCGATGAAAGTCGTCGAACCGCAATTGCTCGTTGGAACGTTGGCGGGATCGCGCGGCATCTACTCAATTGCCGATCTCGACGATTATCTAAAAAACATCATCGTCAACGAGTTCAACGATCTACTCGGCGACACGCACAAGTCACTGCTCGATCTGCCTGGCATGACTAAAGAACTGGCCGACGGCATGCAAGCAGGTCTTGCCGACCAGTTCCGGCGACTCGGGCTGCAGATGCTGACGTTCCAGATCGGCGCAATCACGCCGCCGGATGAAGTGCAAAAGCGGATCGACGAGCGTTCAAGCATGGGCGCAATCGGCAACATGCAAACCTACATGCAATACCAGACTGCTCAGGCAATCGGCGAGGCTGCGTCCAACCCTGGTACCGGTGGCGACATGGCGGCGACAGGAGTCGGGCTCGGCGCAGGCGTGGGACTCGGCTCAGCAATGGCGCAATCGATGCGCGACGCCATGAATCCCCAGCAACAGCCGCAGCCTCAACAGGCTACCCCTCAAGCAGCGCCAGCCGCGGCAACGATGACCTGTCCAGCATGCGGTAAGACGATTCCCGCGGACTCGAAGTTCTGCCCCGAGTGCGGAGCGAAAATCGAAGCTCCGGCAGTTGTCTATTGTCCCGAATGCGGGACCGCCAATGCCGCCGGAGCGAAGTTTTGTACGAACTGCGGTCACAAGCTCACGACCTGACCATTATTCAATCAGCATTTCGAGAAACCAGGGTGCTCCGGAGGTGTCCGGAGCACCCTGGTTTCGTTGTTTGCACTGATCTATTTCCGCATATTCAGAGGTATTTCGAATTCAACCAACGGCAATATCGGTAGAGTATCGTGAGTTCCGTTAAAGAAGGTCCGGAATACGCGGATTTGGTATACTTTCAGGGGCAAATTTGCCAAGAAACGTGAAGTTTTACAAAGGGGTTTGAGTCTTGGAAATCGGCAACGTGCGCATCGCCAGCATCGATGCCGAGATGCGCCAGTCGTATCTCGACTATGCGATGAGCGTCATCGTCCAACGCGCACTTCCTGATGCCCGAGACGGATTCAAACCGGTCCATCGCCGCGTGATCTACGCGATGTCCGAGATGAATCTGCGCAGCAACACGCGATACCGCAAAAGCGCCGGTATCGTTGGCGAAGTGCTGAAGAGTTATCACCCACATAGTGACACCGCTGTTTACGACACGTTGGTGCGCATGGCTCAGGATTTCAACTTGCGCTATCCGCTCGTTGACGGTCAGGGCAACTTTGGCTCGGTCGATGGCGACGAAGCCGCCGCCATGCGCTACACCGAAACCCGGATGTCCGCCATCGCCGATGAGATGGTCGTCGATATCGATAAAGGGACGGTAGATTACAAACCGAATTACGACGCGTCGATGCAGGAACCAATCGTCCTCCCATCCCGACTACCCAATCTGCTCATCAACGGGTCAACCGGGATCGCGGTTGGAATGGCGACGAATATCCCGCCGCACAATCTCAACGAAATCTGCGACGCAGTGCTCTATGTCATTGATAATCCAGAAGCGACCGTCGACGAGCTGATGGAGATCGTCAAAGGCCCCGACTTCCCGACCGGGGGCACGATCCTCGGCCGAGAGGGCATCCGCTCCGCATTCGCCACTGGCCGTGGCCGGGTCGTAATCCGGGCGAAAGCCTTCATCGAGGAGATGAAAGGCAATCGCTGGCAGATCATCATCACCGAGCTCCCCTACCAGGTGAACAAAGCCAACCTGATGGAGCGCATCGCCGAGCTGGTCAAAGATGGCAAGCTCGACGGCATCAGCGATCTTCGGGATGAATCTGACCGGACCGGCATGCGGGCGCTGATCGAGCTCAAGCGCGACGCACAGCCGATGAAGGTGCTGAACAACCTCTTCAAGCACACCGCGCTGCAATCGACCTTCGGCGTCAACATGCTCGCCCTCGTCGAACGAGGCACGCAACCACGTGTGCTCGGCCTACGCCGCGCTCTGCAGGAGTACATCACCCACCGGCAGGAAGTCATTCGCCGCCGGACAGAGTACGATCTTGAGCGAGCCCGTCGCCGCGCGCATATTCTCGAAGGCTTGAAAATCGCGCTCGATAATATCGATGCGATCATCGCCACGATCCGGCGTTCGCAAACGACGGACACTGCCCGGCGGAACTTGATGAGCGGTTTCAAGCTCACCGAGCTTCAAGCCAATGCGATTCTCGATCTCCGCCTCGCCCGCCTGGCGGCGCTTGAGCGCAAGAAGATAGACGACGAATACAAAGAAGTCCTGAAGATGATCGCGGCGCTCGAAGCGATCCTGGCCGATCCTGAGAAAATCCTTTCGATCATCCGGACCGACATGGCCGAGCTGAAGCAGAAGTATGGCGACGAGCGCCGCACGCGCATTCAGGACGTCTCGGGCATGCTTTCCGAAGAGGATCTCATTCCTGAAGTCGATGTGCTTGTCACGATTACCAACAAGGGTTACGTCAAGCGCATCGCCGATGATGTCTATCGAACGCAGCATCGCGGTGGCCGTGGAGTTGCCGGGGTGACGATGCGCGAGGCAGATGGCATCCAGCACATCCTCGCCGCGAACACGATGGATTCTCTCCTCGTCTTCACCAATCGTGGACGCGTTTACCAGGTCAAGGTTCACGAGCTTCCTGATGCGGGACGAACCGCCAAGGGATTGCCGATCATCAACGTCATCAATTTGCAACCGGATGAATCGGTGACGACCTTGATGAACATCAAAGAGTACGACTCGACGAAGTTCCTCTTCTTCACGACGCGCATGGGTCGTGTGAAGCGGACGAGTCTCGATCAGTTCAAGGCGGTGCGATCGTCCGGCCTGATTGCGATCGGCATCGAGGAAGAGGACGAGCTCGCCTGGGTGCGCATCACCTCGGGAAGCGACGAAGTCATTCTCGTCAGCGAGCATGGTCAGGCGATCAAGTTCCACGAGACTGATGCGCGCGCCATGGGCCGTCCCGCCGCCGGTGTGATCGGCATGCGGTTGGCGCCGAAGGATCGCGTTATCGCCTTCGAAGTCGTTGACCCAACGGACGACCTTCTGGTCGTCTCTCGTCGCGGTTTCGGTAAGCGCACCGCGATTAACCTCTTCCGGGGCCAGGGACGCGGCGGCAAGGGCATTCAGGCGATGAAGCTGACCCCGAAGACGGGTCTCATCGTCGCCGCCGGGATGGTCCGAGATGAAGATACGGTGATGATGATGAACACCAAGGGAACAATCATCCGCATCCCCGCCAGCCAGATCAATAAACTTGGCCGAACCACCCAGGGCGTCACCCTGATGCGATTCGCCGAGGACGAGCAAGTCGCCACGATGACGATCGCGCGCGCCAAGGACGGCGATGCATCGATGAATGGCGTCGATCCTGCCATGATCCTGCAGGGCGACCTGTAACAGCTTCCTCGAGGTCAGAACGGACGAAACGACCCGTGCGGCTGAGCCGCACGGGTCGTTTCAATGTGGATCGCTTGACGGCCTATCTGAGCGGGGGGCGCTGGGCCATATTGGCGCGGGCAGCGTCGCCTTCAATATCACGCGCGTAGGACGGGCGGCTTTCCAGCTCGATCTGATGCGCAAATGCGGAAAGACCGCTTGTGGCGACGCCAACCAGCACGGTCACCGTGAAGAGCAGGCTGAAGAGCAACGGCACAATCTGTCCCGATGTGGTGGTGAACGTCGGGCCATGACCGGTGAGCCAGAGCGCAAGCACCGTGACACAGAGCGCGGCCGGCGGAGCGAACGCCCGTAGCGGACGCGCGACGGACCAGCTCATCAATGCGGCAAAGGCGGCAACAATCGTCGCCAGCGCCAATGCCCGAAGCGCGGACTGTTCATCCACCTCACCGCGAATGCCAATGACCGCAGGAATGAGCAGCGCTGATGGAAGCATCAGCAATCCACTCTCGTCCGGTTCATCCGACGACCAGATAGCGAATCCAACGGCAATGCCCACTAGCACGAAACTTAAAATAAAGGTGAGTCCAATTGAGCTCCAGGCGCTACCTGCCCGGAGTGAGACATGTGGCTGGCGCGCAAGCGTCACCGTGAGCGCCGCCATCGGCAGAACGGCGACCACCGCGATCAGATTCGAAACCCATCCCCGGGTAAAGAGCGTCGGTCCATCGTCCTGTGACGTAATGCAGCCGATGAGCAATATGGCGATTAGGAAGATAATCGCCCTGGGCCAATTGCCAGGCACGTTGAGAATGGGAATGAAGCTGACGAGCAGCGCAACCATTCCGGTCACAAACTGAGTCAGCGCGATCCCCAGAATACTTCGATCGCGGCCCGGAGCCGCCTTCGGGCGAATCGGCGGACGCACCTGCGTTGGAGGCTTTTCCGGCGCCGGCGTTCTCGGCAGCTCAGTTCGAGCGACCCATGGTTCTGGATCCCACTCGTCGGTCACCGGATATCACCGCGCGGACCCGAGTTAGCCATGCGCCGCTCCGGTCACGGTGCGTGCCCGCAAGGATTCGATTGGCCGCATTGTGCATTGTCGTTTCCGGAATGACGCGACCTCCGAAATCCCACACAGCTCCAGCATGTCCAGCGTCTTCGGAATCCCGGCTCCAATTGTTTGCGGAGCGTGACTGTCGGTTCCCGTCGTGATCAATTTTCCTCCAGCCTCGGAATACCAGCGCACGATCACCGGACCGGGCATCGAGGTCTTCGGCGTTTGCCGCAGTCCTGAGGTGTTGATCTCGAATGCGACTTGATGCTCGATCAACGTCGCAAAGAGATCAAGCAACCCCTCTTTGAACTGCAACGGATCGTAGGTTCGCTTGTCGATCGGGGCGTACCGCTTCGGCAGATCGATGTGCCCGAGCGTGTTGAAATACCCTGAGGCAGCCGCCAGTTTGAGTCGCGTGAGATAAGGAAGATAGACCTCGTTCCAGCTTCGATCGGCGAAGTAATCCTGAAAGATGATCTGGCCGTTGTCGCCGTAATGCACGGAGCCAATGACGAAATCGAATTCATGCTGTCCGAGAAATTGATCTACCTGGTCGACAATGCGCTCGTTGAAATCGACTTCCGCACCCGCGAGAATCGTGAGCTGATCTCCGAACATCTGGCGGCACGCTTCAAGGGAAGCGAAATAGGCTTCCGCTCGCCAATAATTCAGCCCGGGATCGGCTGGTTCATGGTCGATATGATCCGTAAAGGCGATCTCCGTGACTCCCACGGCAATCGCCGCCTTGCATTGCTCCGCCATCGGAATCTTGCAATCAACGGAATACTCAGTGTGAACATGGTAGTCGAGCACGATTCCCTCCCGGCGAATCAGAAGCAACATCAGGGGAAAGTATACGGTTCGATCCTAGAACGGTTATGATCTGCCACCGTGACTGCATTTCGCTGCCGAAAGAGAAACAATGTCGGATCAACTACAGCCCAGGCGCCGGATTGGACTTCTCGGCGGAACGTTTGACCCGATTCACCTGGGGCATTTGATCATCGCCAGCGAGATCTTTCATCGGATGAAGCTCGACGAAATACGGTTTATCGTCGCCCCGCGCCCACCGCACAAGAACGGCATCCAGGCCTCTGATGATGACCGCATCTCCATGGTGAACGCGGCGATCGCGGCGGATCCCCGCTTCGTCATCGATCTGATCGAGTTCGAGCGAATGGGACCTTCCTACACCATCGATACGTTGCGGTCCTTTCGCGCCCGCGGGCCACACGACGACATCTTCTTTATCATGGGCGAGGATTCATTGAGAGATTTCCCAACGTGGGATGCTCCAGAAGGTATCGTCGAGATCGCTCGAATCGCCGTTGCCACGCGGCCGGGTGTGAGCGTGGATCTTGAATCGATTTTTCGCACAATTCCGACCGCCCGGGGACGAATATCCATCGTCGCAACACCCGAGGTCGCGATTTCTTCAACCGCGATTCGCAAGCGTTTGCACGAAGGTGTGCCGATAACCTATCTCGTGCCATCGCCTGTCGAGCAGCACATCGAACAACATAGACTGTATATGGAGTAAATCGGAACCGCATGCAGAAATTCGCTCCATATCGCGCGTTGAATTAACTGATTGACCGCGTTTTCGCTGCAAGCCTATACTCATCTGGCGATTCTGCCGGCTTCGCAGTCGAACGCAATCGCATTGCGCGGCGAACGCGCCTATCTATTGAGGAGCAAACGGCGTGCACTTACGGCCATGGCAGTCTCTCATCCTCATCCTGATCGTTACCTTCGGAGCAGTCTGGGTTGCTCTTCCTGGCGCTGATTTCGATTTCGGGAACTTCCGCGCGGATCACGAAATCCGCCAGGGATTGGACCTTCAGGGTGGTCTCCAGGTGGTGCTTGAAGCAGATCCGCCTGCGGGAACCAAGGTCGACAGCGCCACCATGAACGGTACCCGCGACACCGTCGAGCGCCGTGTTAACGCACTCGGTGTCAGCGAGCCGCTCATTCAGACGCGCGGCAACAATCAAATCATCGTTGAGCTACCCGGCCTGACTGATGTTAATCAGGCGATTGACGTTCTGAAAACGACGGCGCTGCTCGAGATTGTTGATCCAAACGGGCAATTTCTTCCGCCAGGGACTATCGTCAATACAACACTCGGCAACGCCACGAACGAGCAAATGGGCATTGCCACTCCGGTGCCATCAACCCCGGAAGCATCTCCGCAGGCGTCTCCGTCCGGAAGTCCGAGCGCCTCACCCGTGGCCAGCCCGATCGCCGGTATTACGACTCCCGAAGCGAGCGCGACTCCAACGGGACCCGTGTACACGACGATCATCAGCGGCCGCGATCTTGAAGACGCATTCCCAACCACGAACAGCCTCGGCCAGGTCGTCGTTGGTTTCCGCTTGAGCAACAGCGCCGCGGGCACGTTTTTCGATTACACCAGCCAGCACATCGGGCAGCCGATGTCGATTGTGCTCGACAAAAAGGTCATCTCCTCCCCGCGCATCGACGCGGCGATTTCCAAAGAAGGCATCATTTCAGGCGTTTCTGGCGCCGAAGTTAATGACCTGGTCGTTCAGTTGCAATCAGGTGCGCTCTCCGTGCCGCTGAAGGTCGTTCAGAGCCGCGTCTGTTGGGCCGACACTCGGTAAGGATTCGATTCACAAGAGCATCATCGCCGGTCTCGTCGGACTCGGGGCGGTTGCGCTCTTCATGATCCTGTTCTACCGCCTGCCAGGCCTTCTCGCCGTCTTCGGACTCTTGATCTATACCGCGATCGTCTTTGCCCTGTACAAGCTGATTCCCGTCACGCTCACACTTGCCGGAATTGCGGGGTTCGTGCTGTCGATCGGTATGGCAGTTGACGCCAACGTACTGATCTTCTCGCGTATGAAGGAAGAAATGCGCGCGGGCCGGACCCTGAAAAATGCCATTGAAGCGGGATTCGACCACGCCTGGCCATCGATTCGTGACTCCAACATCACATCGATGCTGACCAGTGCGATTCTGTACTGGTTTGGGCAATATACCGGCGCGACATTGATCACTGGTTTCGCCCTGACGCTCTTCATCGGCGTCGCGGTCAGCTTTATTACGGCAATTACGGTGACCCGGACCCTGCTCCGCGTCATCGTCGGCACCCGTCTCGCCAATCCAAAATGGTGGTTTGGCATCGAACACGACCGCGAGATGGTGGCGGCGAATACGTCGAGCGCAGCGGATTAGGCGCCAGAAGGATTTGACGTTATGGATCATCTCGCGAGCCGTCGAAAATGGTGGTATTTGATCTCGCTCTGCCTGATCTTACCCGGCGTGATTTCGCTGATCTTTTTTGGACTCAAGCAGGGAATCGACTTCACGGGCGGCACGCTCTGGGAGCTGCAATTCGATCACGCGATCACCACGCAGGAGATTCGCTCCGTTCTCGAACAAAACGGGTACAGCGGTTCATCCGTTCAGATTTCGAGTGAAGGCGGTTCGAACAATGTCGCGCTCATCCGCATGCGTGAGTTGCAGGAATCATCGGCAGAAAAAGCGCAGCTCTCGGCGAATTTCACCGCTGAAGTCGGCCCATATACCGAACTCGATTTTTCCACGGTTGGAGGCTCGGTCGGTCAATCGATCCGAAACCGCGCCATTCTGGCGGTGATGGTCGCTTCCGTTGCGATTCTTGCCTACATCGCCTTCGCATTCCGAAACACGCAGAACCCTGCGCTCTATGGACTCGCGGCCATCACCGGCATGCTTCATGACGTGCTCTTCGTGCTCGGCGTCTTTTCAATTCTCGGCCATTTCTTTCATGTCGAGATCGATGCCCTCTTCGTCACGGCGGTGTTGACCGTCATTGGCTTCTCCGTCCACGACACGATCGTCGTGTTCGACCGTATCCGCGAAAATCTCGCCCACCACACCGATCCGACGTTCGAGGGGATCGTCAACTACAGTCTGGCGCAGACGATTGTCCGATCGCTCAACACATCGATGACCGTCGTCTTCACACTCTTTGCGCTCTACCTCTTTGGCGGCGCGTCGACGCAGAACTTTGTGCTCGCGCTGCTTCTCGGCGTCATCATCGGCACGTATTCGTCGATCTTCAATGCGAGCCAGATTCTTGTTTCATGGGACAACGGCGAAATTCAACGTCTGTTCCACCGGATCACGAGTTTCGGGCGCAAACCCTCGCCGGCGACCCAGCAGTAGGCCGCGGGCTCGACATGCAGTGAGAACGGGAACCGGTCTGGCATCACAATGCCGGGCCGGTTCGTTTTACGGGTTAATCTCGCGATGGTAGACTCATGGCCTGCATAGATCCGCTGGGCGGAGGAGCGTGAGGGGGAGGGGCTTAAACGTCTCGATGTCGAGGATACGCACTCACGAGCCGGCGTCAAGAATTGCCGACCCGATGGGGCGTTGTGTGCACGATGGGGTACCCTGAGGGAGGGAATCTTGGACGAAAAGCTCCTCTATACGCTGCCAGTGATCATCTTCGGATTACTTGCAATTGGCTTTGCAGGATGGCTGGCGCGAGACGTTCTCAGTCGTGACACCGGTACGCCTGAGATGCAAAAGGTTTCAAACGCGATTTTCAAGGGGGCAATGGCCTACCTGAAACGCCAATACCAAACGATTGCCCTCCTCGCGTTCGTGACGGCGATCATCATGGGCATTCTGGTCGGTGTTTTTGAAAAAGATCATCAGACCACACGGGGCGTGATCACCTCGCTTTCCTTCATTTTCGGCGCCGCCCTTTCCGGACTCTCCGGATTCATCGGGATGTACGTCGCCGTCAAAAGCAATATCCGCACCGCTTCAGCGGCGCGAAGATCGCTAGGTGAAGCTCTCACGGTTTCGCTTCGCGGCGGCGCGGTCTCGGGCTTCCTGGTCATTGCTCTGGGCATGCTCGGCGTGATGGGCGTCTACTGGGTCGTTTACAACTTCGCCGATGGTTCGAGCGCCGCGGTAGCCGAAACGCCGTTCTGGATCGTCGGCTTCGCATTCGGCGCATCCTTCGTCGCCCTGTTTGCCCAGCTCGGCGGCGGCATTTACACCAAAGCGGCGGATGTTGGCGCGGACCTCGTCGGAAAAGTTGAAGCCGGCATTCCGGAAGACGATCCCCGCAATCCTGCCGTCATCGCCGATCTTGTCGGGGACAACGTCGGTGACTGCGCGGGCCGTGGCGCCGACCTCTTCGAGTCATCCGCTGCTGAAATGATCGGAGCGATGATTCTCGGCGTTGCGCTCTATAACGCCTCCGGCAAAACGGACGACGCGGTTGCCTGGATCTTCTTCCCGGTCGTAACTGCCGCGTTTGGGCTGATCGCGTCAATGGTCGGCTTGCTATTGGTGCGTCCTTCGGCATCGCCGAAGGATCCGATGGCGGAAATGAACAAAGGGTACTTCGCGGTAGCAGTGCTTTCAGGAGTCTTCCTGGTCGCTATCTGCTACTGGATGTTGCCGTACGGCTCGTTCGAGTATGCGATTTGCGGAATCATCGGCATCCTCACGTCAATCGCCATCCTCTACATCACCCAGTACTACACGTCTGGATCGTATCGACCGGTCAAGGAGATCGCCGAAGCCTCGAAAACGGGCTCCGCGACGAATATCATCTCCGGCATTTCGGTTGGATTTGAAACGGTTGCGCTGCCAGCCCTGACGATCGGCGCGGCGCTGCTCATTTCGTACTGGCTCGGCGACACCGTCGACTTCCCGGAGGGGCAATATGTGATCGGCGGCAGCGGCGGCATCTTCGGCACCGCCGTTGCCACGATGGGCATGTTGATGGCGGGTGCCTACGTGCTTGCTATGGACTGCTTCGGTCCGATCACTGACAACGCCGGCGGCATTGTCGAGATGAGCGGCCAACCGGAGTCGGTTCGAGATATCACCGACGCCCTCGACTCGGCAGGCAACACCACCAAAGCGCTCACCAAGGGCTATGCAGTGGGCACAGCAGCCCTCGCCGCGTTCCTGCTCTTCTCGGCCTTCCTCGATGAGGTGAAGCGCTTCGGAAACTTTGATACGTTCGACCGGGTGGTCAATCTTGCGGAACCGAAAGTGTTCGTCGGCGGGTTGATCGGTGCGGCTCTGGTCTATGTCTTCGCCTCATTTGCTATTCGAGCCGTCGGCAAGTCGGCCGAAGCGATGATTAACGAGGTTCGGCGCCAATTTAAGGCCGATCCCGGCATCATGAAGGGAACCTCGGAGCCCGACTACGCCGCCTGCGTCGACATCTCGGTCCGCTCCGCACTCCGCCAAATGATTCTGCCGGGCACGCTGGTTGTCGTGGTGCCGATTCTGGTTGGGGTGATCCTTCGCTGGGAAGCAGCGGCCGGCATGTTGATGATCGGCACTATCGCAGGTGTGCTCCTCGCAATCGTGCTCAACAATGGCGGCGGCGCCTGGGACAATGCCAAGAAGTACATCGAAGCCGGGCATCTCAAAGATGACAACGGCAAGGTGCTTGGCAAGGGATCGGCGGCGCACGCAGCGGCAGTCGTGGGCGACACCGTCGGCGATCCCTTCAAGGACACGGCCGGTCCATCGCTGCACGTACTCGTGAAACTGCTCGCGACGATCACCCTGGTGCTTGCACCGCTTTTCGTCTAACGACGGCAAATCGTCAATAATCGCACTGGACGCGGCGGGTATGCCCTTCGGCAGCCCGCCGTTCCATTGCACGCAGATCTTTGCAAAGGGGCGTCGATGTCCACGGAATCGAATTCACACATTGCCGTGATCGGCGGCGGCATTGCCGGACTGACAGCGGCGCTCAAACTGAGCCAGCAAGGTTTTCGCGTCTCGCTTTGGGAGCGGGGAGACCGCCTCGGCGGTCAGGCGGCGGCATTCCCCGTCGCCGGCGGCGCTTCGCTGGAATACTTCTACCATCACCTGTTTCAAAGCGATCGCGAGATCGTCAAACTGATGGAAGAGATCGGCATCGGCGACAAACTGCTCTGGCTACCTTCGAACGTCGGCTACTTCGCGGACGGCAAATCCTATCCGCTCAATGGCGCGCTCGATCTCCTTAAGCTGCCGATCATTCCCATTCACGACCGCATCCGGCTCGGCGCGACGACCTTCTATCTCCAGCATGTCAAAGATTGGAAGAAGTTCGAAAAGGTCACCGCGAAGGACTGGCTGACCAGAGCGCTCGGCAAGCGCGGTTATGAGAAAACGCTTGGAGCTCAGATCGACGCCAAGTTCGGCAGCTATGCCGATCAGATCGCAATGGTCTGGTTCTGGGGTAAAATCTGGCTTCGCACGACATCGCGGCGCAGCCCACTCGAACAAGAAAAGCTCGGCTATATCAAGGGGAGCTTCAACACCCTGATCGACGCGCTGGAGCAGGCGCTTCGCGACGCTGGGGTTGAGCTTCATGTCGGCGAGGGACCATCCGCGCTCAAGCAACGCGATGACGGCACATGGAATCTTGAATTCGATGGCTCTCAAGATCCGGTTGCCGCCGACGCGGTCGTCGTGACCACACCCTCACCGGTGCTAGCGAGGCTCGTGCCCGATCTTCCGCCGGACTATATGGCAAAGCTCAAAGGGCTTACCTACGAAGCTGCCGCCGTCGTTTTACTTGAGCTTGATCGCCCCCTTTCCTCAATCTACTGGCTCAACATCGCCGACCGCGACATGCCATTCACCGGCGTGATCGAGCATACGAACTTCATGCCGTCTTCTGAATATGGCGGCAAGCACTATGTCTATCTGAGCAAATATCTTGAACCCGATCATCCCTACTTCACCATGCCGGAAGATGAGTTGCTTGCGGCCTATGTGCCCTATATCAAGCGAATCAATCCTGATTTCGATCCATCCTGGATATCAAATTCATGGGTGTTCCGCGAGCGCTCAGCCCAGCCGATCGTCACCCTGAATTACAGCGAAAAGATTCCCGATCACCGAACGCCGAAAAAGGGTCTCTATCTCGCCAACACCGGCCAGATCTATCCTGAAGATCGCGGCACCAACTACAGCGTCCGCCTCGGCAACCAGATTGCCGGAATCGTTGGCGAAGATTTGACGGGACACAAGCAGGCAGAAAACGGACAACCGTGATGGGGAGATTTGAGAACCGATCGATCTTCGTAACCGGCGCGGGGCACGGCATAGGGCGAGCCATCGCTCATCGGCTTTCCAGAGAAGGTGGGAGCATCGCACTCGCCGATATTGATGTCGACGCTGCTTCACACGCCGCGATGGAAATCGTCGAAAACGGCCGCAACGCGTTTGCAGTCCACTGCGATGTGACTGATACAACCTCCGTCGACGCGAGCGTCGCAGAGGCGGTGGAGCGCCTGGGGAAACTCGATGTCCTGGTGAATACCGCTGGCGGGGACTTTGACGAACCGGATTTCGCGGAAATCACCGACGATCTCTGGAACCGAAAGATGGACCTGAACCTGACCGGCACGATGCGCTGCATCCGGGCCGCCCTGCCCCACCTCATCAAGTCGGGCTCCGGCAGCAATGTCGTCATGATCGGATCGGTGAATGGAACTGCTGCCTTCGGCGGCTACCCATACTCCGCCGCGAAAGCCGGCCTCGAAATCATGACGAAAAACCTCGCCGCACGATACGGACGCCAGGGAGTTCGCTTCAATCTGGTCACACCGGGAACCATCCGCACCCGCAACTGGGATGGCCGCGAGGAGCAGCTCATCGAGTTCGCAAAAATGTATCCGCTCGGCCGCATTGGCGAGCCTGCGGATATCGCGGCAGCAGTGGCGTTCCTTGCCTCCGAGGACGCTGCCTGGATCACGGGCGTGAATCTCCCGGTTGAAGGCGGCATCCTCACCGGTCCGCTCAACGCCTTCATCGCGAGCCAAAGCGATTTGTAACTCACGACGACGCGCGACTCCACACTGACCGGCGCTCATCAATGGAGTGCGAGACCAGGCCCTCGCGTTCGAGGTGGCTCAAAAACGCGAACACCGTCGGTTGCAGCAGGTAGTAACCGGGCGCGTCGCTAATAGGTGCATCGAGACGGCTAAGGACTCCGGTTAGAAGCGCTTCGGCAGTTTGCGGTGTCTCCAGTTCACTCATGATCACGTCAATCACCCGATGAACGAGCGACCGGTTCATGTTGATGAGCTCGGTTAAGTCCTCTGTGATCGCGCCGTGCCCGGGCACCGCGATATGGCAACTCACGTCCGCCGCTCGATCGAGTGCAGTCAGGTGTTGGGTGACGGAGTAGAGATAGGGAATCCTGTACTTCGCCAGTACGCTCTCCGGCAGCACGACATCGGCGCAGAAGAAGACGCCATCCACAAGTAGGCCTTTTTGCCCCGGTGAGTGTCCCGAAAGATCGATCACCTCAAGCTCGACTCCATCGATAACGAGCGGCCCCGCGTCGTACACGACATCGACCGGGCTGGCATCAGCCAGCAAGAATCCACCTCGCAATGCGTCGAGCGGATCGGCCCCGCCGAAGAGCGACGAAGGCTGGAACATCGGATAGCGGAGGAAGACCTCGTCGATCGTCGGGGCATACACCCTCGCGCCCGTTCGTTTGACCACCACCATGTTCGCGCCGAAATGATCGGCGTGACCATGGGTGGTCACGATCGTCGAAACATTTGACTCAAGCGCCTCTCGAATGCTCTTGAGCGCTTTCTTCCCGTTCGTCTCGCCGATGCCGGTGTCGATCATGATCGCGTTGCCCGATTTCCCCTGGACCACGCCGATATTCACCCCGCCCGGCACATACCCCACCCGCTCCGTCAACGGAACATAGGCCAATGCCTTTCTCCCTTCCCACTACTCTCTCTACTCTCTACGCTCTACTCGCGAAAACTATACTTGTGATCCGGAGGCGATTGGACGCCACACAAAGGGGGAGCGCGTGGGATTCCGGCATGTCGTTGCGGTCAGTCAGTTTTCGCGAAACGATCTGGAGCAGATATTCACCCATGCAGACGCAATGCGCGATCTTCCGCGCAATGAGCAACGACTGAGCGGACGCATTCTCGCCACGATCTTTTATGAGCCCTCGACTCGTACCCGGCTCAGTTTCGAATCGGCGATGCTCCGTCTCGGCGGCGGCGTCATCTCCACCGAAAACGCGCGCGAGTTTTCCTCGGCGATCAAGGGCGAAACCGTTGAGGATACGATCCGCATCGTCGAAAGCTACGCTGACGCGATCGTCATCCGGCACTACGAACAGGGCGCGGCCAACCGAGCCGCGAAGGTCTCCGCAGTGCCAATTCTCAATGCCGGTGATGGTCCGGGGGAACACCCCACCCAGGCGCTGCTCGATCTTTACACCATTCGTCATGAGCTTGGCCGGATCGACGGCCTCAAGGTTGCGCTGGTCGGCGATCTTAAATATGGCCGGACCGCGCGATCGCTGGCACTCTTGCTGCGCGAAACCACCGGCGCGGAGCTGATCTTCGTGTCGCCGCCAAGCACACCGATGGGTGATGACATTCGCGCGGCGCTCGATTCCGCAGGGGTTCGCTACCGTGACGAATCAAATCTTGACGCCGCGCTCGCCGAGGTCGATGTCGTTTACCAAACTCGCATCCAGAAAGAGCGGTTTGATTCTCCAGCGGACTATGAGGCCGCGCGGGGAAGCTATGTCATCGATTCGACTTCCCTCTCCTTGATGCAGCCGGACGCGATCCTTCTGCATCCCTTGCCTCGCGTCGATGAGATCGCCACTGATGTTGACGCTGATCCGCGCGCCGCCTATTTCCGGCAGGCGCAGAACGGCGTCTACGTGCGGATGGCGCTGCTCGATCTGGTGCTCAATCAACGCGGCGAGAGCGCTTAGGCAGCTTCGGTTTCGGGAGCTGGATCGCTTCAGGCCCTTCACGATGTCGCGACCGTACCCGGCTCCACCGCGCTCGCTCCTCGGCAGTCCGGCGCAGACTGCCGGCGACACCAAGCGAGACGACGATCAGCGCGACCGCGGTTAGCACTTGCTCGACGCCAAACAGGTCCGCAGAGGCTGCCGCAAAAAAGATCGGGACGAACGAGACGGTGTTTGAGATCGCGTAGAACGTCGCGTAGACCCTGGCCCGAATGCGCTCGTGTGACCGTTCCTGCAAGATCGTCTGCGATGGCACGAGCACGAATGCATTCGCCATCCCGAGCAGTGACGCGAAAAAAGCGACGACGATCGTCTTCACATTCGACGGCGCATCTCCGTTTGTCCAGAGCAAGGTCAAGCACGGTCGGACTCACCGCCAGGCAAAACAGCATTGCTCCGGCAATGGTCAATGCTGAATCGATCAGCAGGTTGCGCTCGAATCGCCTGGCGACCGCGGGAACCAGCAGCACACCCACGACGACACCCAACCCGGCCGGGGCGACGATATAGCCGATATCCTCCGCCGGGATGCCGATGACGGTTGTCAGGAAAGTCGGCCCGAGCGCCGCAACCATCAAGAAGGTCGATGATGAGACAGTGAGATAGACAATCGCCTTGATGAGATAGGGATCGTTGAGAATGTAGGTGATGCCCTCTTTGACGTCTCCAAGCATCTTGCGGGAGGCGTCTGCCCCGTTCGGCGCAATGCCGGCTTCGATTTTCGGAAGCGTCAGCACCAATCCCGTGCAAAGCACGAAGATGATCGCCGTAATCTCGAAAAGGCGGTCGATCCCTACGACTTTCACCAACAGCGGCCCGATTGTGGCGAAGCCGATCAGCTGCGCGGCCGTGAAGGTGAGATTGAACAGTGCGTTTGCCTGGATCAACTGCGGGCGCGGCACCAATGACGGAATGCTCGCGCCAAGGGCCGGAGCGAAAAACTGACCGGCGATGCCAAAAATAAATGTCAGGAAATAGATCGCGGCCAGGATCGAGCCGACGTGCCACTCCGGGTTGATGATGAGAAATGAGATCACCGACACGGCGCGCAAGGCGTTCATCGCGGCCATGAGCAGCTTCCGGTCCCACCGGTCGGCGAGAACGCCTGCGATCGGTCCGAACAAGACGGATGGCAGTGAGAAGGCAAGAATCACCAGACTGATCGCGGTGTTCGCCTGCTCGACATTGTGAATCTGAATGATGTCCTGAACGAGGAGGAGCAACGCGAAGTTGACCATGTTGTTTGCGGTTTGAGAAAGCGCCTGGGCGATCCACAACCGCAAAAAGGGACCCTTGAGCAGCGAGAAAAGCGACTGCCTGCTCTGCGGCCGGGGTGGCGGCGGAGTGAGAAAGAACTCATCCTCTTCAGGGAGAAGATGCAGCGAGACGATCGACGGTTCAAACGGTCCAGATGCCATCAGGCGATCGTCGCGGTGGAGTCGGTCGGCTCATCCCCAGAGGCAGCCGCAGTCGCCTCGTGCGCCTCGATCGCGGCCATCGCCGCCTCATAGGCCGGGCCTCGCTTCAAGAAGAGCTTGACGCGCTTCTGAAGCTCTCTGCGGGGCAAGAGCACCCGCCTGCTGCAACCGTGGCAACGCAGCCCGATATCAGCGCCGAGCCGGACAACGGTCCAGTCATAGCTCCCGCAGGGGTGCGGCTTACGCAGCCGCACCTCATCGTCAAGAAAGAAGTCGATTGGCGGTTTCGAAGGTGAACTCATCCCCGTCAACCCAAAAAAATGCGGCAATCCGCCGGTTGGATTCCTGAGAGGTGGTGAGCTACGAAAGCCCTGGAATCTTCATGCCGCCGGTAAGCGCGCCCATGCGATCCTCGCTCAGTTCCTGAGCGCGTCGCATCGCGTCCTGCACCGCCGCGGTGATCGCATCTTCCAGCAATTCAACATCTTCGGGATCGACGAACTCAGGATCGATCTTGATGCTCTGAAACTCGCGCTGCCCGGTCACGACGACTTTGACAGCTCCGCCGCCGGCGCTGCCTTCGATTTCCGTCGCAGCCAGCTCTTCTTGAATTTTCGCCAGCCGGTTTTGCATCTGCTGGATCATCTTCATGCTTGGTTGCATTTGGGAACTCCTCTGTATCAAACGAAGACCGCCAGTCCCGGGCAATTTCCGCCCGTCACCGCCTGATCCGAGTATAAAGCCTAGCCTGTCGGTGCAATCGTCTCAGCCTGGTTCCGCTTCCAATCCTCGATTCGCTCAAGGAGTTCCTCCGCATTGCGGCGCGAGATCGGTGTCGGCGGCTTGCCGCTCAACATTTCAGCCAGCTCTTCGATCCGTTCCTGTCCCGAAATCTCATGCACGCTGGAAACCGTTGCGCCTGCCTTGTCACGCTTGGTGATCTGATAGTGCGCGTCGCCATAGGCGGCGATCTGCGAAAGGTGGGTGATGACGAGCACCTGATGGGCGTGGGTGAGATCCCAGAGTTTTTCGCCGACGATCTTCCCCGATCTACCGCCGACTCCGGTATCGACCTCGTCGAACACGAGCGTTGGCGTCGAGTCGGCGTCGGAAAGGATCGATTTGATCGCCAGCATCAATCTCGCCATCTCACCGCCCGAAGCGACCCGAGCCAACGGTTTCAATTGCTCGCCGAGATTTGGCGCAAGCAAGAACTCGACATGATCGGCGCCTGTAGCGTCGAAGGCGACCAGCGCTCGATTCGGGGATAGTCGCAGGCCGTTCGGATCGTCCCGTTGACTGACGCGCACTTCCATTTTGGCGTGCCCCATATCAAGCTCGGCGATGGCATGCTCTATATCTTTCGCCATACGGACCGACGCGTCAGACCGGCTCTTGCTCAAGCGCTGTGCCGCTGACCCGGCGACCTCTTCGAGAGCCTCCAGGCGCGACCGTATCGCGTCGACGCTGCCCTCGCCGCCGGTAAGGGATTCCAGCTCCTGCTGCGCTTGTTCACCGTAAGCGATCACATCGACAATCGATTCGCCATACTTGCGCTTGAGCTTCTGGAGCAGATCGAGCCGTTCCTCCACCAGTTCGAGCCGGAGCGGATCGGCCTCGATCTCATCCCGATAGACGCGGATTTCGGCCGCGAGGTCTTCCAGAAGAAACACCTGCTCATTTAGACGAGTCGAGAGACTCTCAAGAGATTCGTCGATCGTCGCCAGACCTTCGATGAGATGAGTAGCTTTTTTCGCCGCTTGAAGGGCCGGAAGCAACTCTTCGACATCGCCGCCATTCAACAAGATCAGCGCTTCCGACGCATCCGTGGCCAATCGTTCCGCCGACGAAAGCACCCGGCGCTCGTTGATCAGCTCTTCCTCTTCACCAATTCGAAGCTCAGCCGCAGCGATCTCCCCAACCTGGAACTCAAGGAGATCGACTCGCTGGGCGCGATCGCGGGAGCCACGCTCGATGAGTTCGATCTGCCCGCGCAATGCCCGAATCCGGCTGACGAGTCCACTGAACTCTTCACGGGCTTTGGTCGTCCCGGCGTATTGATCGACCAGCAACAAATGTTGCTCGGGCCGCAGCAGTGACAGGTGCTCGCTCTGGCCATGAATATCGACGAGCAGACGTCCCAGCCGCTGCAACGCGCCGGCAGTGACTGCGCGGCCATTGATGCGGGCGTTGTTGCGTCCTGCAGCGGCGATCTCGCGAGAAAGAATCAGTGTGCCTTCTTCCGCCTCAATGCCGAGCTCATCCATCGCCGCCGCGAGATCGGATTTGCGGCTCACACGGGAGATGTCGAAGGTCGCGTCGACGGTGGCGCGGCTCGCGCCGGTCCGCACGACATCAGCCCCGGTGCGATCGCCGAGCACCGCGCCGAGCGCGTCGATGATGATCGACTTCCCTGCCCCGGTTTCCCCGGTCAGCACATTCAGGCCTGGCCGAAGCGCCAGGGAAAGCCGCTCGATGATGGCAAAATCTCGGATTTCAAGCTCGATGAGCATGTGGTCTTACCATCCGGAATAGACGAGGAATGCAGTCTACGCTTTGTACCCCACGGACAGACGCCAGGTGTACGAAAGAAGGTGTACGATCATCCGTGCTACTTTGCCGGAGTGTACCACGCCAATTGCTCAATCTCTGGTTCGGGACGAACGAAACAGGCGCTTGCTCCAACGAGCAAACGCCTGTTCATTCAACGGCCGTTTCGGAGAATTAGTCCGCCGCAGCGTGACTGAAAAGCTGGTTCGAAAGTGATTCCGGGCGAACCGGAAACTCGTTGACTCGCACGCCAGTCGCATCCTTGATCGCATTCGCGATCGCCGCCGCACCTGGAATCGCGGGAGGCTCGCCGATGCCCTTTGCGCCATACGGACCATGTTCCGAACGCACCTCGACGAGAACGATATCGATTGGCGGAATCATCGCCGCTCGCGGCAACGCGTAGTCCATCAGACTCGCCGTCACTAGCTGACCAGACTCGTCGAAAATGAGTCCTTCATAGAGCGCCCAGCCGATGCCCTGACCAACGCCGCCCTGGACCTGACCTTCAACGAGCGCCGGATTCAAGGCGAACCCGACATCCTGCGCAGCGACGTATCGCGTCACCTGCGTCTCGCCCGTGAGCTGATCGACGTCTACCTCGGCGAGATGGACCGCAAAGCCGGGCGCGCTTTCGGTGATCGATGACGCGCCGCGCCCGAGCACTGGCTCATGCTTGTTGGCCGCACTGAGCGACATTCCCGCCAGCTCTTTGAGTGTCAATCCCGACGACGGGACACCCTTCACCTGGACTCGACCGCCAGTCAGCTCGAGATCGTCCGGAGCAACTTCAAGGTGATCTGCCGCGATGTTAAGAATCTGCTGCTTCGCATCCTCAGCAGCCTTCTTCACCGCTACGCCGACGGTATAGGTGATCTTCGAGCCACCGGTGCCACCCGCGAACGGGGCGGAGTCAGTTGGCGCCGTCACCACGCGCAGATCATTCGCGTCGAGTCCCAACTCTTCCGCCACGATCTGAGCGAAGGTGGTGTTGGTGCCATTGAGGTCGACTGAGCCGAGCACAATCGTGAACTTGCCATCTTGCTCCAACCGGCAAACGGCGGTCGCCGGCTCGACGCCACCCGGCCAACCGCCAACGGCGACGCCAATGCCCTTGCCGGCGGCGCGAATCGAGTCGCGTTCTTTCCACAGCGGATGTTCGCGGAGGGCTTCGAGGGTCTGCTTGAGACCAATGCTTGGCCATGGACCGCCATTTGGCCGGGGATCGCCTTCGAGCACGCAGTTCGTCAGGCGGATATCGAATGGATCGAGATCGAGCTTGATCGCCAATTCGGCGACGGCGGACTCAATCGCCATCGTGGCCTGCTGCGCACCGGGAGCGCGGTACGCGCCAGCACCCGCTTTGTGGGTGACGACTTCGTAGCCGCGCAAGTCCATGTTCGGGAAGCGGTAGTAGCCACCAAGCAGAATAGCCGCGATTTGCATTGGCGAGGTCGGACTCGCTCCAGAGTCAAACACCAGCCGGCTCTGCAGCGCGGTAAACGTACCGTCCTTTTTCGCGCCGAGCTTGACACTGATCTCGCAGGCCGGAGCCGGATTACCCGCGCTGAAATCTTCCATGCGGGTGTACTGGAGCAGAACCGGACGCTTGGCGGCAACCGCCACCGCAGCCACCAGCGGCTCGATCAACACGAACTTGCCGCCAAATCCGCCGCCAACTGGCATCGGCACGACATTGACCTGACTGATCGGGATGCCCAGCGTTTCCGACACCCGATTGCGGCAATGGAACGCACCTTGGGTACTGGTGTAGACCGTCAAATTTCCAAGCGGATCAACGGCGACCAGCGCGACCTGCGTCTCCATGTAGCCCTGGTGAACGCTCTGCGACGTAAATGAGTACTCGACGATCGCATCGGCTTCGGCGAAACCTGCCTCGATGTCGCCGCGATGGTAATGCACCGAGTTCGAAACGTTGACCGGTAGTTCTTCCTGCTCTTCGTCGCTTTTCTTGGCCGCGTCGGCATTGTGCATCGCCGCTTCTTCAGCGCTGATCGTCACCTTGCGCTCGCTCATTGAAGCGGTAGCGGGATCGAATGCCTGTTCGATAGTTGAGATCACCGAAAGATTGTCATACTCGATCTCAACCGCTGCCGCTCCGTCCTGCGCCGCTACATCATTCTCGGCGAGGACGATGGCAACAATGTGCCCGGCGTAGAGCGCTTCATCGAAGGCAATCGGTGTTTTTGCCGGATTGCCTTGCTCGTCCTTCGTGATCGGCAATTCGTCAGCCGTCAGGACGGCGACGACGCCAGGAATCGCGAGCGCCGCAGCTTTGTTGACGCCGGCAATCTTTGCGTGCGCGTATGCGCTTCCAACCGGGCGTGCATAAAGCATCCCCGGGAGCCGCAAATCGCCGGTGAAGCGCTCTTGACCCGTCAATTTGGCGGGCCCGTCAAGTCGTTTTACGCGTTGTCCAATTCCAATCGTCGCAACCATGCTGTGGCGCCCTCCCCAAAACGTAAGCGGCCGCCGAAGCGACCGTTGACCTGCACTGGCTTATACGCCAATCTTATCAGGCAAACGATCAAATCACTCGTAGTGGATGCTCGATCGCTACTGCTGACCCAGCGTTTGCGACGTCAGCACCGCATCAGGTCCCCATTCCGTCACCTGAAATGCTTTCGTGACCATGTCGTCGAGGAATCCGTACTCTTTGAGTACGTCCACAATCGATTCGGCATCGTCAGCTTCCCACAAGGTGAAAAGCCGGTCGTCATGGAGATCGGGCGACCACGCCTTTAGCCAGCGTGGAATGGCGCCGTCGACGCCGTGCGACGTCGCCAGACCCTGCAGGTCAGTTGGCATGGTTGGCGATTCTTCGCTCGCGTCTTTCGGCACATGGACAGCGAAATAAAGCGTCATCTCCGGCAACTCCCCTTTCCGAACGCTGATCGTAAAATGACTTTTTACGCTTGTGGCCGATTCTTGGCTCCGCGCGATCGTCTGCGGCGGCGCGATTTCGAGCGGCTCGAACTCGATTGCTCTTCCCCAGGTTCGACGGCAGCTTCTTCTGGTACGGATTCTGCTGCTTCAACTTCTACGACGGGTTCAGCCTGCACGACCGGTTTCGGCGGCGGTGTGATCTGGACAGGGCGAGGAGGCGGAGCTGACGTGGTCTGGCGCAACCCCAATTCCTCTGCGGTGAATGTTGCTTCGGTTCCGTCCGATTCAAATCGAATCGTGACCGCCTCGCGAAGCACCTGCATCGCAATCACCATACCGGGCCCGCCCTGCGTTTCGATCATCTGACCGAGTCGCGGCATCACCGCTTTCATCTGGCGATACTGATCGTTTTCGTAGGAGAGGCAGCACAGCAGACGACCACAGACCCCCGACACTTTCTGCGGATTGAGGGGCAGGTCCTGCGTTTTCGCCATTCCCATGGAGACCTCAGGAAAGATCGGCAGCCAGGAAGCGCAGCAAAGGGTGCGCCCACAGCGCCCCATGCCTCCTAGCAACCGCGCTTCGTCTCTGGCGCCAACCTGGCGCAATTCGATCCGGCATCGGAACGACGAAGCAAGCTCGCGTGCAAGCTCGCGGAAGTCGACCCGATCAGGCGCCGAAAAGTTCAGTGTGAGATGGCTGCCATCGAACGAATATTCGGCCGAGATCGGTTTCATGGGGAGGTGTTGCTCGCGGATCTTCTGGCCGAAGATCTTGACTGCCTCGGCCGCGTCCCGTTTGAGCCGGTTCATCTTTTCGAGGTCCCGGTCGTCAAGCCGTCGCACGATCGGCTTCAGATCTCCCTTGAGCTGGCTCAGGCGAATCTGATGGGGCGCCAATACCACGCGACCCGCTTCTTTGCCACGCGTCGTTTCGGCAACCACCCAATCACCGATCGCGAGCGATTGGTTGTCCGAGTCAAAGAAATAGGTCTGTCCAGAATCGAGAAATCGGAGCCCAACCACCTGTCCGATCGGTCCCTCTCCGGCCAATCGAGTTTCGGATTCATCGGTATGGCAATCGCAATTGCCGACTTTTTCGCCCTGCTCAACGCGCTCTTTGAATCGGAGCCGCGCGAGCGCCCGCGCTTCGTCGACGCTCTTCGGCGGTTCTAGCGGGTTGACGCTTTCGTCGAAGTGGACGTCTGTGTCGCCTGTGAAGGTTTCGGCCATTGCAGCACCATCGCTTCCATCGCGAGACGCGGTCGAACGTTGGTCTCGAGATCGCGAATACATTGTTGAACTGACTGCACCGCACGATGCACGTCAGTGAGCGACCACGCCGCGCTCAGACCGGACAACCGGTCGGCAAACAAGAGATACGTCATCCGTTCACGCAAGCCCGCTCCAAGCAGGAGCGCATCGCGCCAGACGGAGAGTAATACGCCGAGCCGTTCCAGTGGCTCCCAGCGTGACTTTGAAAAGTCATCCGCGGCGCGAACAGCCTGCACCAGCCGTTCATACGTTGCCGCTCCAATCCAGGTGACCGCCTGGTCGACGGCCTGCAGCCGTGCCTCGCGAAGTTGAGGATCGTCAAGCGCGCGGATCGCCCAACCGGGAGCGCCGTCGCTCAAGCTTGCCAGTTCTTCCGCGACTGAAGGAGTTGCTCCGCGCTCAATGAGCGCTGATTCGATCAATGGTCTCGCGACGGTCCGCAATTCGATCAACTGGCAGCGGGAGCGAATCGTCGGCAAGAGGGCTTCAATGTCATCCGACAGCAAGACGAGCAGCATTGACGGCGGCGGCTCCTCAAGCGTCTTGAGCAGCGCTTCCTGGGCGACTTCGTTCAACGTCTCGGCGTCGTCAAGCAGCACGATCCGCCATCTGCCTTCGATCGGGCGCAGGGAGGCCGTTGACGAGACATCGCGAACGGTTTCGATCGTAATGCCGGTGTTCTTTCCACCAGATTTCTCGGCGGTGATCGCCTGGGATGCGAGGTTGAATGTTTGAATATCGGGGTGAACGCCACGATCGATCTTGCGGCAGGCCCGGCATTCGCCACAGGGCACGCCTGGTTCAGGAGGGTTGAGACAGGAGATCGATTTGGCGAACGCAGTGGCGAACGTGGTTTTGCCGATGCCCTTGGGTCCGGCGATCAGGAGCGCATGGCTGATCCGGTTCTGAACGATCGAACGCTGCAACTGCTCGACGGCGCTTTCATGCCCGCAGATGCCCCAGCCGATTTTGGGGCCGCCGGTCACGCCGCCCGCCTTTTCACCTTCACCGGTCGCTTGGTCGACTTGGCGACGGCAACTTCGACCCCTTCGAGTTGCGACAAACCGGAAATGAAGGTATCGCGATCCTTGCCGGTGAACGTGTCGTCATGTTCCATCGCGTTCACGAATGGAAGCAAGAGGTCACCCTTAATCGCGGGATAGACAGGATCTTCGGTTTCGAGATCAACCTTCTCGTTCAGGAAGGCGACAACCCCGTAAATATCGACGGCGAGACTCTTCTCTTCGAGATATTTTTCAACTGCTTCAACATCAGTTTCCAGATCGGCAGTTGGGTTGCCAAGCTGCGGGCCGCTCATGCTGAAAAAACGCGTGAACCCGGCGCCTGTTTTCCGCCATCGCTTTTCCTTAACAGTCACTTTGCCTGCAAGCTCTCGCGACGTGATCACCAACAATCCGCCCGGATGCACGAGCAAGTGCTCGACAACCCGCTTTCCGAACGATGCATAGTGAATCATCGTGTATTTCGAATCGGGAAGGGCCTTGAGGCGGGCGTCAATCAGTTCGTCATTCCGGGGCGACCGGCTCCATTTGCCGAGCTGCTGCATACCGAAGTTGAAGACGATGAATCCGCTGAAAAGAATCGCGTAGGCGATCAGAATCAAATTCGGTTTGAAGATGAGCAGAAACGTCGACCCAAGCAAAAGAAAGCCAATGAGGGCAGCCACGCGGGCGATTCGCTTCCGCTTGCTGATATATCCCGTATTTTTCACGATACGCATGAGTGGGTCTCTAGCGTTACATGACGCAGCAACGCACGGCGACGACTGACAAAAAGAGGGGCAAACGAGCCGTTGATGCTGCTCATTCGTGTCAATGAGTGTAGCACACCTGATTTACGAATCTTCCGATTTATGCCTACGCGAGCGCCGGTATTCCGAGCCAGTATTCGAGCGCGAACCGACCTCCCGCCAACATCGCGATCACCAGCAACCCGAGCAGAATGCCAATCGCTCCTTCAAGCTGCATGTCTCCGACGGATCGCCAGCGATTGTTTGATTCCCTGAGCAAAATCAGCATCAGCAAGACGATCGAGCAAATCACGAAGACCGCGGAGGCCACCAAGGCAAATGTTGCAACCAGGTAGAGAAATCCCCACCCGGACAGAAAGAGCGCCGCGACTCCGACGCACACAACCAAGATCAATGCGAGATCGCGCCAGGATAATGCGGGTGTTCGAAAGCTCGTATCGCGCCAGAGCGTCGAGGCGATCAGGTAGCAGAGCGTCGCGCCCAGCGCGATCCCCGCGCCCATGCCAGTGACGAGACGCAACCAATTCTTCGGGGCATAGGCGTGCCAGGCGCCCATATCAAGAAAGAACGAATTGAATCCGTCCGCCGCCATAAGGAGGACGAATGCCGCCAACACAGCCATGAGTGGCCAGCGCGGAATGCCCGCGAATCTGAGTCGCGTTCGGATGCCAATGACGAACATCGCCACGGCCACTCCCGCATAGATTCCCGTCATTCTTGCGTCGAACGGCAGCATGTGACCGCCGAGGCGCAACGTGTGCGACGGGGTCTGGGCGCAGAGTCCGTGAAGCACGGCGTGCGCTTTCTCGCTCAATGGCCAGGGAGCGGCGATGAACCCCAGGGTCGCGGAAAGGATGACAATCAATCCGAGCCAGCGGCGATAGTCGGGCGATCCGTCGATCGTTTCTGCGTTGTTCGATGCGGTTTGCGTGGCCATGAGCGTCCCGGGCATTGTTTACAGTTTCTTGATCTGAATCTACCAGCATTTCGACAGGAAGTCGTGCTCGCTTACAATCACATAGGACGATCGTAGGTGGTGCATCTCACCATCATGCGGCTCGAATCGCTCAGACGCTACCGGGGGAGATGATTGCGTGCCGAGTTCGAACAGCCTTTCAACACCGAGGCGGCTTCGCGCGATAGTCACACTTCTCTCCCTTTTCATCATGCTCCATAAGCTCGTCCGCCATCACAAAACCGACGGAATCGACCGCGCCATCACAAAGGCGCTGCAAGAGCACCAGGAGCCGATACTTTCAGATGTGCTGCACGCGGCTTCGTGGGCCGGATTCCCTCCACAGAGCAGGACGATACCCTGGCTGATGCCGCTCCTCTGGCTTGCAGTGGGCAAACGACGGGAAGCGTTCTTCCAGATGGCCGGATGGGGAACCGGCGCAATCTCGTTCCTGGTAAAGACGCGGATGAAGCGGCCTCGCCCGAGCAAGGATGAGTTTTACTTCGCGACGGCGAATATCGGCGGCTCCAGTTTTCCGAGCGGTCACGTCATTAACTACATCGGCGTCTACGGGACATTCGCGTATCTCGTCGCTAATAGCGTTGAATCGAAGCTGCTGCGCCGCCTGATTCTGCTGCCGATCGCCTTGATGCTGGCGTTGGTCGGGCCGAGCCGCATCTATCTCGGCCACCATTGGGCGTCCGATACGACAGCATCGTATCTCCTTGGAACCAGTTATTTGCTGGGTTTGGCCGGCGTATACAACGAGGTCAAGAAACGTGACCGGAGCTAATGCTGAGGATCGCGCGTCGACTAGATCGCCTTCTTTTGAAATCGTCGGACATGGCGGAGCCGGGGCGTTTTACCCTGGAAATACCCGCGACGCGCTGCTAACCGGACTCCGGCTAGGCGTCGACCGAATCGAGTTCGACCTCATGACCGCCGGCGATGGGCAGCTCGTGCTGGTACATGACCTGCAGCATGCCGACGAAGAAGGAGTGATCCACAAGACCGCGACCTCTCCAGTCGAGCTGCTGAAACGAATTCTGCCAGGATTCATCACCTTTGATGAAGCAGTTGAGCTGACCAAAGGTAAAGTACCGCTGCTCCTCGATGTGAAAGTTCCAGGATTTGAGCCGGTGCTGATCGCCTCGATCAAACGGCATGAGCTTGAGGATGAAATTCACATCTCTTGCACTAATCCGCGCACAATCAAGCTGCTGCGAAAAGCGTTTCCTGCTATTCCAATCGGTCTTTCCACGGGTCATCGCCCAACTGGGGGTGCACTTGTATTTGGACGACCGATTGCGGGGACAATCCTCAGGGCGATTGGCCCCTTTCCGCTGCTCATCGCCATGCGTTGGTGCGGCGCGAATGAAATCATGCTCCATCGCCATCTCGTTTCTCGCCGCGTTGTCCGCGCGTTTCATCGTCGCGGTCACAAGGTGTACGCGTGGACAGTCGACAAACCGAACGAGATCAAGTGGATCGCCGCGTGTCAGGTCGATGGAATTATCTCCAATCGTCCCGATCTCGTACAGGATCTGCTCCGCCCCGAACGGGTAGCCGGGCGATATTGACCGGTACTCCGCATCGCGGTACTCTTCCGGGTGGCGTTGACGGAAACAACGCTCGTGCCAGGCGTCGTCCCAGCAAATCCGGGATGTTGCGAGCCGGATCGTTCCCGCCCCACGAGTGATCCTTCCCGAGCCGTTGCCCGAACCGCGATCGCATCGCTCAGTAAGCGCAACCGGGTCCGCCCGATACCGCGGAAATGAATGCGTCGAACCGATGGCAAACCGGTGCGGGCGCATTCCGGTAAGTGGGCGCACTGCGCCAACCGAGGTGGTACCACGGGTCTCCCGTCCTCATTGAGAGGGCGGGCTTTTTGTTTTTCCGAAGCATTGCTTTTACGCTGCACCAGAGGAGTTGATCTTAATATGCCGACATTCAACGAGCTTCCGGCCAAGCCAGACTTCCCCGCGCTGGAGCGAGCGACGCTCGACTGGTGGGACCAACAGGGAATTGTCGAGAAATATCTCCACCGAAACGATGAGAGCGACGAAAAGTTCTCATTCCTCGATGGCCCGATCACGGCCAACAACCCGATGGGTGTTCATCATGCCTGGGGCCGGACCTACAAGGACCTCTTCCAGCGCTATCCACGCCATGCTCGGCAAGAAGCAGCGCTTCCAGAACGGGTTCGACTGCCAGGGACTCTGGGTCGAGGTCGAGGTCGAAAAGGAGCTCGGACTCAAGAGCAAGCGCGACATCGAAACCTTCGGCATCGCCGAGTTCGTCGAGCGATGCAAAGCGCGGGTTCTCAAATTCGCCGCTCGCCAGACCGACCAATCGATTCGCCTCGGCTACTGGATGGATTGGGACAACTCCTATTTCACGATGTCGGACGAGAACAACTACACGATCTGGCACTTCCTGAAGACCTGCCACGAACGGGGCTGGATCTACAAGGGCCACGACGTCATGCCCTGGTGCCCGCGCTGCGGCACCGGCATCTCCGAGCACGAAATCGTGACCGAGGGCTACCAGGAGCGAACGCACCTCTCGATCTACGTCCGCTTCCCGCTGGTCGATGAGGAGAACGCCTACCTCCTCGCCTGGACGACGACGCCGTGGACGCTGGCCGCCAATGTCGCCGCCGCCGTCCATCCCGAGCTCGACTACATCCGCGCCGAGCAGGATGGCAAGATCTTCTACCTCGCCAAGGAAGCCGCGAAGATCCGCGCTCAGGGGTGAGTACACCGTCACCCAGGAGCTGAAGGGCGCGGACCTGATCGGCCGCGTCTACACCGGTCCGTTCGACGAGCTTCCAGCCGCACAGGGCGTCGACGCACCGCGTCATCGCCTGGGACGATGTCGACGCCGCCGAAGGAACCGGCATCGTCCACATCGCGCCTGGCTGCGGTAAGGAAGACTTCGCGCTCTCGAAAGCGCAAGGACTCGCTGTCATCGCGCCGATCAACGAGTTCGGCGTCTATGTCGACGGGTTCGATTGGCTGACGGGTCAGTACGTCCACGAAGTCGCGCAACGCCGATCGCGCAAGAATCTCGAAGCAGAAGGGCCTGCTCTACCGCGCCGAGCAATACCAGCACCGCTATCCGGTCTGCTGGCGCTGCGGCACCGATCTCGTCTTCCGGCTGGTCGACGAGTGGTTCATCGGCATGGACGATCTGCGCGAGCCGATGATGGACGTCACCCGCCAGATCAACTGGATTCCGGGCTTCGGCCTGGATCGCGAGCTCGACTGGCTCGCCCACATGGACGACTGGATGATCTCGAAGAAGCGCTACTGGGGTCTGGCGCTGCCGATCTATGAATGCCAAGCGTGCGGCAATTTCGAGGTGATCGGCAGCGAAACCGAGCTCGAGGAGCGCGCGGTCGAAGGCTGGGACGAGTTCGAAGGGCACACTCCGCACCGGCCCTAGATCGACGAGGTCAAGATCGCCTGCTCGTCGTGCGGTGAAACCGTGAGCCGGATCAAGGATGTCGGCAACCCCTGGCTCGACGCCGGCATCGTCGCCTTCTCGACGCTCAACTACCGCAAGGATCGCGCCTACTGGGAAGAGTGGTTCCCGGCCGATCTGATCTCGAGAGTCTTCCCTGGTCAGTTCCGCAACTGGTTCTACTCGATGATCGCCCAGAGCACCGCGCTCACCGGCACGCCTCCCTTCAAAACGTCTTCTCCTACGCCCTGATGCGCGACGAGAAGGGCGAGGAGATGCACAAGAGCAAGGGCAACGCGATCTGGTTCGACGACGCGGCCGACGAGATCGGCGTCGACACCATGCGCTGGCTCTTCGCACCGCATACCCCGAGTCAGAATCTCAACTTCGGCTCCACATGTCACCGACGAAGTCCGGCGACGATTCATCCTGCCGCTCTGGAACTCCTACTCGTTCTTCGCCACCTATGCCCGGCTCGATGGGTTCGATCCGCTCGATCCGGCAACCGCTTCGCCGCTGGCCGAGCGGTCGCTGCTCGACCGCTGGATCATCTCCCGGCTCAACCAGGTGATCGCTGAAGCGCGGAAGCACAATCTCGCCTACGAGCCCGAATCTCGCCGCCGACGCGATCGAGCGGTTCATGGTCGACGAGCTTTCCAACTGGTACATCCGCCGCAATCGCCGCCGCTTCTGGAAGAGCGAGAATGACGGCGACAAGGCCGCCGCCTATCACACGCTCTACGAGTGCCTGACGACGCTTTCGAAGCGCTGGCGCCATTCATTCCGTTCCTGACCGAGCAGATGTATCAGAATCTGGTGCGCCAGATCGATCCGAACGCGCCGGAATCAGTTCACTTTTGCGACTATCCGGACGCGAGATCAAACACAGATCGACGCGAAGCTCTCAAGCGACATGGCGGCTGTGCTTGAAGTGATCCGCCTCGGTCGATCTGCTCGCACGGAAGCGGGGATCAAAGTTCGCCAGCCGTTGCAGGGGATCAAAGTCTACACCCGCGAGCCGAAGTTCCTGGAAGCGGTGCTGACGTTACAAGATCAGCTGCTCGATGAGCTCAATATCAAGTCGGTGTCTCCGTTGACCGATCTCGGCGATGTCGTCAGCTATGAGATCCGTCCGAACCTGAGTTTGCTGGGTCCGAAATATGGCAAGCGTCTTGGCGCAATCCGGCAGGCATTGCAAGCGGCGTCTGCTCTGGAGACTGCCGAGACAGTCAAAGCCGGGCAGCCCGTTTCGCTCTCGCTTGCAGATGGTTCAACGGTGCAGATTGATCCGGCGGAAATTCTTGTCGATCTCAAAAAGACGCCTGGATACGCGGCGGCGCAGGGACCGAACTCGACGGTGGTGCTCGACACCGAGCTGACGCCCGAGCTTGTCGCCGAAGGTCTGGTGCGCGACTTCATTCGTGGTGCGCAAGATGCTCGCAAGGACGCGGGATTGCGGATCGAAGATCGCATCATCCTGACCTACGAGGCTCCGGATGGTGTGGCCGATGCGCTTTCGAATGGCGCAGAGCTGATCAAATCCGAAACCCTGGCGACTTCCCTTTCGGCAGGTTCGCCGGAAAATGGCGCTCATAACGCGACTATCAAGGTGGGAGACGCGACGCTGCAGATCGGTCTCACCAAGGCCTAATCTGGGTTAAATCCATCAGCCCATCAAACCGCCACGTTGTCCAGAGACGCAAAATCTCGACAACGTGGCGGTTTTTCGATTTCGATCACGTCGTCGCGCACTGAAATGTTGATAGCGCTAGCTGTCCGCATGCTATAGTCCGCTCGAAACTTAAGAAGAGAATATCGAGACATCCGTTCGAGCTGGCACGAGTGACCAGCACCATTTCCGTGAGTCAACTGGCTTTGGCATATCCGGTGATCGACCCGCTCGACACCGGCAAGCAAGGGTGATGACACGATGGTTGATCTTCGTCTCAAGGATCTTCTCCTTCTCCACCATCATGGTCTCCTGTCCCGGCGCGACTTCCTCGCCCGTGCCGCCGCGCTTGGCGCCGCTGCAACCGTAAGCGCAACCTCGCTCCGATCGGCGGTTCTCGCTGCGCCAGGACCAGGTAAATCGACAATCGCCCGGTCCCATCAGAGCGATGCGAAGACCCTTGTCGTGCTCGACAGCCTTGTAGCGAATAAGTGGCTCTATCTCGATCCAGGAAAGATCTACGAAGTCAACGACCAGGCCGCTCAGAACCTCCTCTACGATCCGCTCTACCAGATTCCGGATGGATCGAATCTCACCGCGATCGAACCGCTTGGCGCGGCCGATGTGCCGACCATGTCGGCCGACGGTCTCACCGCGACCATCAAACTTCGCGATGGCATGAAATTCCACAATTCCGGCAATATCGCGACCTCGGCTGACTGGGTCTTCAGCATCCAGCGGTTGGCGAACCTGAAAGGGAACCCGAGTTTTCTCTTCACCGACTTCTTTGAATCGATCACGGCGATCGATCCATTGACGATCGAACTCAAATTGAAAGCGCCGAATGCGGCGTTGCTCGCGATTCTGGTCTCCGCCCCGTTCGCGGCGATCGATTCAGTCGTCGCCAAAGAACACGGAGGAACCGACGCCTCTGATGCTGACCAGACTGACACTCTGACCGACTGGATCAACGAGGGAAATTCGCTCGGCACCGGTCCGTACAAACTGACCGGGTGGGACCCCAATACCGAAGTGACCCTGGAAGCGAATACCGACTATTGGGGAGATGCACCGCAATTCGACCGCGTCATCTTCCGCAACGTCGACGATCTCAACACCCAGCTCCAGTTGCTCGAAACGGGCGAAGCGGACCTCGCCTATTCGATCGATCCCGACAATTTCTCCAAGGTCACGGACAATCCCGACCTGCAGATCATCGAGGGTCCTTCTCTCGCTTACGAATATCTGGCGCTGAATACAACGTCGGAGGTTGGCGGCCCGCTGGCAAACAAGAGCCTGCGCCAGGCGATCGCGTCTGCAATCGACTATGACGGCATCATCTCTGGACTCCTCGGCGGCGCGGGCGTTCGTCCCGCCACGATCGTGCCACTCGGATTGCAAGGCGCCGATGTCGTCGAGCCGAAAAAGTGGGTGCAGGATCTCGCAAAGGCGCAGAGTCTGTTCGATGCGAGCGGACTCGGCAGCGCCGAGATTTCACTCACCTATGACGCAGGCGGCAGCTCGCCGGGCGGCGTCAGCCGGGAAATTCTCGCCTCGAAGCTGCAATCGGATCTTCAGCAAATCAAAGGCCTGACCGTCAAGCTCGTGCCAATGGATCCGACCCAGCGATTTGCCGATTACCGGGCTGGAAAGCTCCAGTTCGTGATGTCCGACTGGGCGCCAGACTATGCCGATGTCCACACCTATGCCGAGCCGTTCGGCCACACTGGCGGCGGCGCGGCGAAGCGGGTTGGCTACTCGAATCCAGATGTGGACGCCCTGCTCGATCAGGGAATCGTTGAAACTGATCCCGCCAAACGGACTGATCTGTACACGCAGGTTCAGGAGATCATGATCGATGACGTCCCCTTCATCGTTGAGTTCCAGCCTTCATATCGAATGCCGGCGGTGAAGAGCGTCACCGGCGTCACCCCGCACGGCATCTTCATCATTCAGCTTCGGTTCGGTTCGAAGACCTCCTAGCGAAAAAGCGACGTGAACGCGCGCAGTTGCGCGCGTTCACGTCACATCCTGGTTCTCGGAGCCGCGCCATGGGACTCTGGCCGTTCATCATTCGCCGGTTCTTGCTCTCGATTCTCGTGCTGCTGATGGTGAGCACGGGAACGTTTCTGCTTGCGCACGCCGCACCCGGCGATCCCGTCGAAACCATTCTGGGCGACCGCGTCGCCAGCAATCCCGAAATCCGGGCCGCCGCTGAAAAGAAATATGGCTTCGACAAACCGCTTCCCGAGCAATATCTCACCTACGTGAAAAATCTCTTCCGAGGTGACCTGGGCGAATCGATCAGCACTCGCCGGCCGGTCATGACCGATTTGCGTCAGTTCGTGCCGGGAACCTTCGAGCTCGCCTTTTCGGCGCTTTGCTTCGCGCTGCTGTTTGGCATTCCCCTCGGCATCATTGCCGCCGTGAAACGCGACAAATGGCCCGATCACGTCGCCCGTTTCCTGGCGTTGACCGGAACCTCGATCCCGGTTTTCTGGCTGGCGCTCATCCTGCTTTTCATCTTTTTCTACCGGCTGCATTGGGCGCCGGGGCCGGGACGTCTCGATATCGGCATGGAAGTTCCGCCTCGCGTGACAGGGCTGATCACCGTCGACGCGCTGATCGATCGCAATTGGTCGGTCTGGTGGAGCTCCATCCGGCACATGATCCTACCGGCGATCGCGCTCGGCGCGTACGCGATGGGAATCATCGCCAGGATGCTTCGATCGTCGTTGCTGACGTCGCTCAACGATGACTACGTCCGTACCGCAAGAGCCAAGGGGCTGACCGAGCGGGAAGTCGTCATTCGCCACGCGCTCCGCAACGCGATGATTCCGACGGTCACCGTCATCGGATTGACGACTGCGAGCCTGCTGGCGGGAGCGGTGCTCACCGAGACGATCTTTTCCTGGCCCGGCATCGGCAGATACGGCGTTGACGCCGCCCGAACGCTCGACTATCCCGCTCTGTTTGGCGTGACGCTGGTCGTGGCGATTGCCTACGTCACAATGAACTTCCTCGTTGATATCGTGTACGCGCTGCTCGATCCACGGATCCGGGTGCAATAGTGCCGGATGGAGAGAGGCATCGCCTTGGCTGAGTCAGCAATCGCATCAGACACACAGGCTTTAGCAGGTCCGATAGCCGCCCGAAAACATCGGACTCCACTTGGAGACACGATCGCGACGTTGCGGCGCAAGCCGCTGGCGATCGGCGGTTTCGTCGTGGTGATGATCTGGCTGATTCTTGGCATCACTGCGCCAATCCTGCCGATCGCCGATCCTAACGCCCAAAACCTTTCCGAGCGGCTCCAGGCACCGAGTGCTGAGCACTACTTCGGCACCGATGAGCTTGGCCGTGATCTCTTCAGCCGGGTGATCTATGGCGCGCGCGTATCGCTTCCCGCTGGAGTACTGGTAATCGTCGCATCAGGATTGGTCGGCTGCTCCCTCGGAGCGGCAGCGGGTTTCTTCGGTGGCGCGGTTGACTCGATCATCATGCGGATCTCTGATGCCGTTCTTGCATTTCCGTCGATCATTCTCGCGATGACGATCACGGCCGTTCGCGGTGGCCCTGGTTTAAGCAACGCGCTCTTCGCCGTTGGGTTCGTTCTCTGGCCAGAGTATGCCCGACTCATGCGCGGGCAGGTTCTCACACTCCGGGAAAACGACTACGTTGCAGCTGCAACCGCGCTCGGTGCGTCTCGATGGCGTGTTCTAGGTCGACATGTGCTTCCAGGAACCGACGCGCCAATCATCGTAAAAGCGACCCTTGATGTCGGCGCTGCGATTGTCCTGATGGCTGGTCTCAGTTTCATCGGGCTCGGGGCCGTGCCTCCTACCGCCGAATGGGGCGCCATCATCAAGCAAGGCGCGGATAAAGGGCTCGAATACTGGTGGTATGCTGCCGCGCCCGGTCTCGCCATTGTCACGGTGGTGATGGGATTGAGTTTTTTCGGCGACGGATTGCGTGACGCGCTCGATCCGAAGCGACGTGCCTAGCGAGCTCTATGACTTCGCTTCTCACCTTCACGCCAGAGGGATTGGTCGCCTGGCTGACTGGACTTGGCATCGAAAACCGGCTGCTGAGACCAGGTGTGCCGATGCCCACCGTGCCGCTGGCTGCGCAGGCCATCGGCGTCGACGAGCAGCAGATTCTGAAAACGCTGCTCTTTCGCGACCGTGCCGGTACGTTGGTTCGCGTCATCGCTTCCGGACCAAGTCGCATCGATCTCGATCGACTCGCGCAATTGGGATCGCTCGATCGTCCAAAACTTGCCCGGCCGGAAATCGTTCTCGAAGCGACCGGCTGGCCGGCGGGGGGCGTAGCGCCGGTTGGCTCACGCATTCCTCTTCAAACCTATGTCGATCGGGGGGTGCTTGACTGGCCCCGCGTGTTCGGTGGCGGCGGAACTGAGGATACCCTGATCGACCTGGCTCCTGCCGATATCATTTCACTGGATCTCGCTGAGATCGCGACACTCACCGGTCAGTCGTAATCGAATCCGTCGCAATTTGGCGAGCGGCTTCCACTCAGTCATAATCAACTGCTGATGCCGATCTGTTCGGCATCGCGTTTCAAATGTGACCGAGAGGGGAATTCGTGGCGACGCGGTTGGTGATTCTAGGTTTGCCGGGCAGCGGCAAGACGACCGTCTTTAACGCGCTCACGCGAGCGGAAGCAAAAACGGGCGGCTTCGGAGCTTCGGCGGACGAGCCCAATCTTGCGACGGTCAAAGTTCCCGATCCCCGGCTCGACACTCTGACTGAGCTATTCAATCCTCAGCGCAAAGTTCCGGCCGATGTGCAGTATTTCGATGTCGCCGGCATCGCCAAAGGCATCGCGGAAAAGGGAATGAGCGGGCAACTGCTCAATCACCTCGGTCAGGCAGACGCGCTGATTCATGTGGTGCGCGCTTTCGCCGACGACGATCTTCCCCACCCCGATGGGAGTGTTGATCCATTTCGCGATATTGAAACGCTGAACCTTGAATTTCTCTTCAGCGATCTCAACATTGTCGAAAAGCGTCTTCATCGACTCGTCGCGCAGATTCCGAAAATGCGCGGGGCCGAAAAAGAAGCTTACGAGCGCGAGCAAGTGGTGATGACCCAGCTCAAGGAAGCGCTCGAAGCAGACCGGCCTTTGCGCGAAGTTGTGCCAACACTGGAGCCGGACGACGAGAAGATTTTGCGTGGATTCGGATTGCTTACCGCCAAGCCGTTGCTGATTCTCTTCAATGTTGGTGAAGAGCAGCTCGGAGAGCCGTCTCAGAAACTTGTTGACGAAGCAACGGCACGGTTCGGTGGAACCGGGGTGGCAATCGATGCGCTGGCCGGACAGATCGAAATGGAAATCGGCCGCCTCGACGAGGAAAGCGCCGGCGTCTTCATGGAAGATCTCGGCATCACTGAGTCGAGCCTCGACCGGGTGATCAGGGTTTCCTTCAACCTCCTCGGCCTGATGCCCTTTTTCACCGTCGGACCGGACGAGTGCCGCGCGTGGACAATCGAGCGCGGCATCACCGCGCTCGAAGCAGCCGGAGCGATTCACAGCGACATTCAGCGCGGATTCATTCGGGCCGAGGTGGTTTCCTACGACGATCTCATCGCGGCGGGCAGTCTTGCCGCGACCAAAGCGAATGGAACATTCCGGCGTGAAGGTAAAACCTATATCGTCCAGGATGGCGACACGATCAATTTTCTCTTCAACGTTTGATCGATCGCTCCTCTTCTACAGCAAAAGAAAGCGCTCTGCACGAATGTGTGCGGGGCGCTTTTTACAATTCCTTGTTCCTTCTCGATGTACGTCCATTGGTCGTCCATTGGCTCAAATGATCAATAGATCGCTGTATCGATAATCGATTTGCCCAAAAAGGGGATTGACTTTGATTCGTCCTACGATAAGATGATTGATAATCGATTCTCAATTTGTCCGTGTGAGGCTTCACTCGATGGCGTATGCCGACGGTCGTGCGGGCCGGCGCGTCTTTCGGGAAGACGTCAAGGAGTTTCTTCTTGACGCCATTCTCAATGGCGACCTGCAACCTGGCGACCGCATCATCGAAACCAAAGTGGCGCAGCAGATCGGCGTCAGCCAGGGACCGGTGCGAGAGGCGCTCCGCGATCTTGAGCTGTTCGGATTTGTCGTTAGCGAGCCGTTTCGCGGCACACGGGTGCGTGAAACATCCAAAGAAGACCTGATCGAGCTCTACGAAATCCGCGCCGCGCTTGAGGGCGTAGCCGCACGGGAAGCCGCGCGGCGAATTGACCAGGAAACATTGCAAAAACTCGACGCACTTCTTGAGCTGATGCGCGCGACTGCCGCCTCAAGCGACCGTCCGAATTACATCGAGGCCGACAACGATTTTCATCGAACGATTGTCCAGGCTTCGGGCAACCGAATGCTCCTGCAAATGTGGGAGGGAACCCGCCTGACCAGCACGACGCTCGTCACCTTGACCCTGGTCGTGCGGCCGCTCGCTGAGCTGGCGGAACGGCACGTCGATATCTTGGACGCGCTCCGAATAGGCGATTCGGCGGCTGCCGAAATCGCGATCAAATCGCATATCGAAGAACTCGGCGACTGGATATCCGCATCAAAAGGAGATCAGATCGCCGCAGGCTAGCCATTTCCCGGAAATCGGAGGCACCGATTCGCACACGCGAATCGCGCAGCACTCCGCTCGAACACGACTGAACTGTGAAAGGAGGAGTCTCGAATTTTCTTCAGGGAAACGCTCCACCACGTTGATGCGAGCAATGCGCTGGACGTGCTCATCCTTTCCGGTATCCGGAAATCGAGGGCGAACGTCAGCCATTCCAGGACAACCAGGAGGTCATAATGACGAAAGCAACTCGTCGAGACGTGCTCCGGACCATTGCCGCCGCAGGCGCTGGAGCCGCCAGTCTCTCCGTCATGAATGCAGAGGGTTCGCTTGCCGCCGGGTCGGCGTCAAAAGCCGCCTCAATTGGCCGCGCCCAGGATGAGAATCACGAGCTTACCTGGGCAATCAATGCCACGTCAGGCACCGAGATCGACCTCGTTCAGGCTGTCGTTGATAAGTTCGTTGAGCTCAATCCGAACTATAAGGTCGAAGTCCTCAATTACGATCCTGTAACCTACGACCAGAAGCTTCTCACCGACATTTCGGCCGGTACCCTTCCCGATCTGTTCGTCAGCGCCGATGTTTTCACCAAGCCGTTTTTTGAGTCGAATCTGACGGCCGACTTGACTCCATTGGCAGCCGAAACCGGATACGACCTGAACCTTTTTGATGAGAAGTTTCTGGCGCTTGCGAAGTACGACGGCAAAGGTTGGGTTCCTCCCTCGCGCAGCCGACGTCGTCGTCACCTATTACAACAAGGTCATGTTCGACACGGCAGGTATCCCCTACCCCACACCTGACTGGACCTACGACGACATGCTCGCGGCAGCCGAAAAGCTGACGATCAAGGCATCGGACGGAACCACCACGCAATACGGCGTCACTGCCGCCTACAGCTGGTGGGCCTACTGGGTGCCGATGGTCGTGGCCGAGGGTGGCCAGATTCTCAACGAAGATAACACCGAAGCCATCTTCAATTCGGAAGAGGGGAAAAAGGCCTGGGGCGTCATCTTCACCGGTTTGCAAAATGGATGGTTCGTGCCGACTTCGGTGCAAAAGACGATGGGCGGCGAGTGGGCCCCATTTGGCGCCGGAAAGGCCGCGATGACGTTCACCGTGCGCGCGCTCACCCCAACGTTCCGCTCCCAGCTGAAGGACGACTGGGACGTGCAAGTGATGCCGAAGGGCACGGCGATGCGCAAGACCGGCATGGGCACGATGGGATACGCGATGTCCTCGCAGACCAAGAATCCCTCGGCGACCTGGAAGCTGCTTGAGTACGCCTACTCCGACGGTTTGAAGTTCTTCATGGAGTCATATCTCATCGTTCCGGCGATCTCGACCTACTACGACGATCCCGCCTGGAAGGACCTTCCCGGCCCGCCGTACAACAACGATATCTTCATCAGCGCCATTGACGACGCGATGCTGCCACCTGATCTACCGTTCTACAGTACAGGACCGTTCAACAAATCGATGACCGATGGCATCGATGCTGTCATTCTCGGGCAGATGTCGGGTGATGAGGCCGTGGACAACATGGCGAAAGAAGCAACCCGTTCTCTCCAGGAGTGACGAGTTGGCGATTGGGGCGGTCGAGTGGGCCGCCCCGAATCGCCCATCTATTCGTGGCTCGTTTCACTCGATCGTGGGGACATCATCACGATGCAGGGAACAGTTACACGCGACGTTTCGGTCGCACCAAAATCAGTCGAGCGCCAGATCGTCAAGCGCAAGGAAAAGAAAGATTGGCGTGCTGGACTCTGGGCGCTCTTTTTTCTGGGACCGAACCTCGTACTTTTTCTCCTGTTTACCGCCTATCCGGTGGTCTATGGGTTCTATCTCAGCTTTTTCAAGTACAGCGTGCTGAAGCCGGCGAAATACATCGGTTTGCAAAACTATCGAACGTTTTTCAACGATCCCTTGACCGCGACGCTTCTCAAGAACTCGATCGTCTTCGCCCTCGGCACCATTATTCCCCTGCTTATTCTCCCACTGCTTATCGCCGTCCTGCTCAATAACGCAGGGCGCTTCACCGGGCTCTGGCGGGCGATTTACTTCTTGCCACTGGTCACATCTGCGGTTGCGGCGGCCGCCGTCTGGAAATGGCTCTACGCTCGCGACTTCGGTCTGATCAATTTCGGCTTGCGGAAAATCGGTGGACAACCGGTTGACTGGCTGTTCAACCTCGACTGGGCGATGCCGGCGGTGATCGTCATGACGATCTGGCTATTGCTGCCCTTCAACATCATTCTCTACACCGCTGGATTGCAGGAAATCCCCAGGGATTATTACGAGGCGGCTCAGATCGACGGCGCGTCCCAGGTGCGGCAGTTCTTCGACATCACCATTCCGCTCATCACGCCGACAACCTTCTTTGTGTTGATGACGACGATGATCGGCGTCATCTTTGGTAGCTTCGATTCCATCAACGTGATGACGCAGGGCGGCCCGCTCGATGCCACCAACATCTTCATCTATGACATCTATCAAAACGCCTTCCAGTATTTCCGAATGGGCTACGCCTCGGCGGAAGCGTACATCCTCTTTATGGCCATCTTCGTGTTCACCATCTTGAATTGGTCTTTCCAGAGAAAGTGGGTGCATTACTCATGACGACCAATCCGGTCCGCAGAATCTCCACGAAAATGCTGATCCTGATTGCCTTGCTCGTTGGAGCCGCGATCAATCTGCTCCCCTTCATCTGGATGATCTCGACATCACTTAAGTCCCCGTCGGAGGTGTTTCAGTATCCGCCGGCGTGGATCCCGAATCCGTTCGTCTGGCACAACTATGTCGAAGGCTTCCGCCGCGTCAACGGGCGCGTTTTCTTCAATTCTGCCTTCTTTGCCATATCGATCGTACTGTTGCAGGGATTGGTGACGACGATGGGAGGATTTGCCTTCGCGCGAATCAAGTTCCCTTTCCGTAATGTCATCTTCCTGATCTATCTCGGCACCATGATGATTCCCCCACAGGTGACGCTCATTCCCACCTACATCATCGTCGTCAAGTTCGGTTGGGTGAACACTTATCAGGGACTGATTCTGCCGATCGTCGCTCAAGGTGCGTTTGGCACATTTCTGTTCCGCCAGTTCTTTATGCGCCTGCCCGACGAAATGTACGAAGCGGCCCGTCTCGACGGCGCAAGCTACTGGCAACAGTACTGGCGCTTTACATTGCCGCTTTCAAAGCCGGTGCTGATCGCATACAGCGTCCTCACTTTTCTCACCGCCTGGAAGATGTATCTCTGGCCGCTGATTGTCGTCCGATCGAATGCACTCAAGGTTGTTCCGATGGCGATCGCCGATTTGAGCGGCAACGCGAGCCAGGATCGCGGCGTTATGATGGCAGCCGTCGGACTCTCCATCTTGCCGATTCTCATTCTCTACATCGTTGCGCAACGATGGTTCGTTGAAGGCATCGCCATGTCCGGGCAAAAGGGCTAATCGACCACTCAGGAAGGGATCATCAGTGGGGCTACGATTCGCATACAGCACGATCAATTGGGGCGCGACGTGCGATCTCGACGCGGCGCTGGCAGATATTCGCAACGCAGGATGGGGAGCGGTTGAGCTTTTTGGACATACGCTTGACTGGTTGGGCACACCGAAAACGCTGACGCGACGGCTGGGCGGTCTGCAGCCGGCAACGCTATTCAGCGGCATCGAGCTACCGGTCACCGAAATTCAACGCACTACGCAGTTCAACCGCATCGACTTTGCCGCCGAGATCGGCGCCACAGAATATGGGCTTGTGGGTGGTTCCCGGCTTCGCTGGCGTCCGCCAGTCGAAGCCGAATACGTCGAACTCTCAAACTTTTGCGAAGAACTCGCCATTTACGGCGAACAGCGTGGTGTCACCGTCAGCTATCATCCCCACGTCGCCTGCACGATTGAAACCTCTGAGGAAATCGACCGGCTCGTCGCCAACAGCAAACAGCTCAAACTCTGTCTCGACGCCTCGCACATCGCCCTCGTTGATGAAGATCCGATCGCCGTTGTTGAGCACTACTGGGACCGCCTCGGCTATATCCATTTGAAAGACTGGGGACATGGCAAGTTCCGAGAGCTTGGCCAGGGCACGCTCGGGATCGACTTCGCCGGACTGCTCGCCGCCCTCGAAGCGAAATCGTTCGGCGGCTGGGTCGTGCTCGAGCAGAGCCAGAGCGACGTATCGCCGCTCGAAAGCGCCCGAATCAATGCAGCCTATCTTGAAGTGCTGGGGTATTCGATTCGATAGCAGAATGTTCGCGAAAACAATGCTGGATTCCGGAGTTTCGGTCTGCCATTACCCGCGGTTTCAACCCCGGGAATCAGAAGCATCAATTTACAGAGGAGTCACTTCCATGCTAACCCTCGCGCTCGTCGGCTGCGGCGGCATGGGCTGCCGGCATATTCGCGGTCTTGCCAAACTGCGCGAGATCGATGAACAGCGCTTTCGCCTCGTCGCGGCAGTCGACATTTTTGGCGCGAACGCAACCAAGGCGGCTGATCTTGCTGAAGAATTGCTGGCCGAGCGTCCGCAAACATTCGCCAGCGTTGACGAAATGCGCCAGGCGATTGGCGCGGTCGATGCGATGATCGTGACGACTGCGCCCGATTTCCACGCGGAAGTCGGCATCGATGCGATGGCGAGCGGCATCAACGTCATGGTCGAGAAACCGATCGCATTGACCGTTCGCCAGGGCATCGCCATGATCGACGCTGCCGAATCATCTGGCAAGAAACTCGCTGTCGCCGAGAACTACCGTCGAGATCCGATCAATCGGCTTGCCAAAGCGCTTATCGATTCCGGTGTGCTGCATCAAATTTACCTCGCCGTGCAGTCCTCCTCGGGATCGGGCGAGAAGGTCATCATCACTCCCTGGCGGCATAAGAAGCAGTCGGGCGGCATCGTCGTCGATATGGGCATTCATTATGCCGATCTCTTCGAGTATTTCCTGGGACCGGTCGATCAGGTTTTCGGATTCAATGCGATCGTCGACAAACTGCGCGTTGGAACTGACGGAGCACTCCATGAGGTCGACGCCGAAGACTTCTCAGCCGGAGTCGCCCGGTTTGAATCCGGCGCCATCGCTAACTACATGGTCGACCTCGCAGGGCGGGGCAAAGGGCACTTTACACGACTGGTTCAAGGTCGCGGGGGTTCACTCTCGATCCCGCACGATCGATCCGGCAAGCCGCTTGAACTCACATTGCGCCGGGATGGCAACGACGTGGAGATCACTCCAGAGCAGCAACTTGCGCTCGTGCCAGACTTCGCACTGGATCATGTCACCGCCAAGTTGTTCGGTGGTCACCGTCTCGCCTCCTACGATCTGCCATTCGTCGATATCGACTCGAGTTTGCTTGCGATCGAGCAGGCGGATTTCGCTGACGCGATTGCGAATGACCGGGCGCCGGAGGTTGATGGAATGGGTGGATTGCGCGCGCTGGCGATCGCCTATGGGTTTATGGAGGCGGAACAGCTTGGCCGTCCCGTCAATGTCGCAACCCTCTTGAAGGGCGAAGATAGCCCCTATCAAGACGAACTTTTGGCCGCCGCCCGGCTGACCTGAACATTGACCGCTTAACCATTTCGTGAGGAGCGCATCTTCTTGGAAAAGATCAAGATCGTCGTTTGGGACAATATCGGCAATACGATTCTCGGGATGCGATCCTGGGATCAATGGTCGCCTGACATCCAGGAGCGGCTCTTGATCGAAGATCCGGACGCCAGGGAGCATGTCGTCTCGTTCGATGATCTCTTCGCCGATTACGATGTCGAGCTGGTCTGGCTCTACGATCCGGTCAAATCCCAACGAGGCTTCCGCGAGCTCTTCAAAGAGAATCGGGAGCATTTGCGCCCGGTCAACAGTCCTGAAGATGTCATCAATGAGCTCAAGGACGCCGACTATCTCGTCTTTCACAAAGAGCAGCTGCCGGCGTTGGCGCTCGTCAGCGCGCACAAGCTGAAGTTGATTCAGCATCTTGGCGGCGATCATCGCGGCGTGAATCTCGACGCCGCCTGGGATATCCAGGTTCCGGTCGCCGCGACACCATTGATTAACTATTCGGCGGTCGCCGAGCATGTCTGGGCGCTGATCCTCGACTGGGTCAAGCGGCTTCCCGATCAGCGTGACTACATGCAGTCACGCAGCTATCTCAACCCTCATGGTTGGGGCGCGTACCACCCGGGCGTAACCGTTCTCAGCGATCTGACGCTCGGCCTCGTCGGGATGGGCGAAATAGCCCGGCCGATCGCGAGGGTCGCGCAGGCGTTCAACATGCGCATTCTCTACTGGGATATCGTCCGCTTTCCGAAGCTCGAAGAGCGGTTCGGGCTGGAATTCGTCGAATGGGACGAGCTGTTCACACAATCCGATATTCTCTCCGTGCAACTTGCCCTGAATGAAAAGACTGAGGGGATCATCGGCGCACCTGAATTCGCCATGATGAAGCCGACCTCGCTGTTCATCAACACCGCACGAGGCCGTCTCGTCGATCAAGATGCCCTGATCGCTGCGCTCGAATCGAAGTCGATCGGCGGAGCCGCGCTCGACGTCTACTACGACGAGCCTGTTCCTGGTGACAGCCCGCTACATGCGCTGCATGAGGCCGATGAACATCGCGTGATCCTCACGCCTCATTCAGCCGCGCAGGGACCCTGGACCTGGATTCGCGATTCGCAGGAAATCTGGTTCAACATCATCCGCTCGCTGAAGGGTGAGCCGCTGGAGCACCTCGTGCCAGAAAGCTACGTTCCGTCCTGAACTATTGAAAGGACCGTTGATGTCGCCGATCAAGTTTGGATACTGTCTTCCGATCTTCGCGAACCCGAGCGCCGGGCTGTTCCGAACCCCGAATTACCAGCGGCTCGACTCGAGAACCACGCTCGCGCTCGGCGTGCATGCCGACGCGCTCGGGTTTGATTCGCTCTGGGTCGCCGACCATCTCATGCTCGGCAAAGACGAAGCGATCATGGAAGGGTGGACCACCCTGTCCGCTCTTGGCGGAGCAACGAACCGCGCCCAGATCGGAATGATCCATCAGGCGCATTTCTTCCGATCCCCGGCGCTGATGGCCAAGATGGCCGCCACACTGGATCAGATCACAGGCGGCCGCTTCATCCTTTTTTATGACTATGGCCACCAAAAACGCGAGCACGTGAACTATCAATTTCCATATCCAGACGATGTTGATGTACGCGCTGCCGATGTTCTGGACGGACTGAGTCTGATTCTCCAACTCTGGGCGGCAGAAGCACCTCTCACGATCCAGATTGGTCAATACGGAGTAACCGAGGCCATCTGCAGACCGGCTCCCGTGCAACAGCCACATCCCCCGATCTGGTTCGGGGAAGCGAATCCAACCTTGCTCGACGCCTGCGCCCGCCTCGGCCAGGGGTGGAACACCGTGCCAGTCGCGATGGATGAGTTGCAGCGACGCCTCGCCGCATTGAAATCGGCCTGCGCCGACGCCGGAACATCCTACGATGCCATCGAAAAGAGTCTTGAGCTTCAGGTCCTGATCGCGCCAGAAGGTGAGATTCAATCGAAACTCACGGGCATTCTCGATCTCGCACCCGATCAGTCGGCAGTCGATCCTGAGCTTCGCCGCTTCGCGAATGGCGAGCGCGAGGACGCCCCAGCGTCTCTTGCCGATATCACCGCCATTGGCACACCCGAGCAGGTGCGAGCGCAGCTGCAGACCTACATCGACGAAGGGATCACGCACTTCCTGCTATGGTTTCTGGACGCGCCTGACCGCGACGGGATGGAACTGTTCGCTCGCGAGGTCACTCCGCATTTTAGGAACATTTAGCGGGGAAGCGCGACGTCCATGTTTCATCAAGGAGCAGCCAATGGACGATTCAATCGAGATTAATCTCCGCACTCCCCGCGATGTCGCGCTCCGTTTGTTGATTGAAATCGGCGTCGTCAACCGAGCTGGATTGGAAGCGGCGAAAACGAAAGAACAGCGCGCCACGGCGAATGAGGATCGATTCGATCTTCACGCCTGGCTGATCGATTCCGGCGCCGATGCCCAGATGACCCCTTTCGAGCAAGCGCTCTTCAAAGAACCTGTCGGCGGCATCGACGAGGGAGACATCCGCGAGCTGGCGTTCGCCATGGAGTCGGCCGCGATCCTCGCCTGGTCGTTAGGTCAATTCGATGTCGATCCCGGCCTGCCATCAATCCGCGATGGGGGCGCGTTGCTCGCGGCCCTTCCCGGTCCCGGTGACGATGTCGGCACGTTTTTGAACACCGCACATCTCCGCGAACTTGAGGAAATCGCCGAAGCGCGAGAAATCGCGGAAATCTGGTGGTGGCGGTTCGATGCCGAGGTCGACCGCGATATGCTCTCCCCGGCTGAGCGGAAAGAACTCGATGACACGATTCTCATCACCACCGAAGAAGCGATGACCGCTGGTTATTTGCGCGAGGAGATCGACGGCGACTTCGCGATCAACGGCGTGAAGGTGCGCGATCTCGATGAGGAGACGCTGGATGACTACTGGTGGATTACGCAGCGGCGGGCGAAAGCGTTGAACTGGCTCTGCGGTTACGGTGCGTCGTGGGACGACGCACCGGTCTTTGTTGAATGATCGAGTTCCGCAAATGCCGATTGAGCTTGCTCGATGAACGCTCTGATGAGCGCCACATTCTTGACGCCATCGCGCTCAACACCGCTGGCCACGTCGACGCCAAGCGGGCTCACTTTTCGGATTGCGTCACCAACGTTGTCTGGGTTGAGCCCACCCGCAAGCACGATCGGCACTGATAATGCGGCCGCTGCTGCAAGATCCCAGTCGGCAAGCAGTCCTGTTCCCCCTGCCAACGTCGGGTGATATGCATCGAGCAAGACAGCTCGAACTCCCTCCGATCGCACCGAATCGAAATACTCGATGACCGAGCTCACCTGTTCGCCTGGAGCCGATCGCATCACCGGCAAAACCGGCAACGACAGTCTGGAAATCAACTCGGCTGATGGCTGATTGTGAAGCTGAATCATATCGACGCCTGCTGCTTGAGAGGTTGCCTCGATTTCATCGAAATCGGCATCGACGAAAAGCCCGACTGCCTTGATCTCAGGAAAGTCGGCCTTAGCGAACTCGATGCAACGCCGTGCCGTGCCGGCGTCTACTCGCCGCCGGGAAGACGCGAAGTTGTACCCGATATGCGTCGCGCCCGCTTCTGCTGCCGCAAGCGCATGTTCCGGTTCGCGCAATCCACAAATCTTGATGATGTGGTTCATGTCGCGGACCAACGTGGATTGGTCACGCTGCCGAGCTCATTGAGCGCGGCAATCCGTTCAGGCGCCAGAATGAGCGATTCTCCGACGAGAATCGCCGACGCCCCAGCATTCGCCAGCCGTTGAACGTCATCCCGGTTGAAGATGCCGCTCTCCGCCACCAGGATGGCTTCAGGAGGGCAAAGGATCCCGACGCGCTCCGTCACCGCCAGATCGACATGAAACGACCGCAAATCGCGATTGTTGATCCCGATCACGTCGGCCCCTGCGTCAATGGCCCTCGCCATTTCCGATTCGTCATGCACCTCGACGAGCACGGAAAGTCCCATTGCACGCGCTTCACCAAGCAGACTGACGAGCTTCGATTGCTCCAGCGCGGAAACTATCAACAGCGCGGCATCTGCTCCATACGCCACTGCTTCTTTCAATTGGTAGCGGTCAATGACGAAGTCTTTTCGCAAAATCGGAACCGGCGATGATGCCACGTGCGCCACATCCGACGCCACTGCCATATCGGCCAGTGATCCCTGGAAAAATGGCTCGTCGGTCAGCACCGAGATTGCCGCAGCGCCACCCTGGACATATTCTGCAGCGAGCTTCGGCGGATCGACCTCGGCGGCAAACCGTCCCTTTGATGGCGACGCCCGCTTGATTTCCGAAATCACGGCAATGTTCGGCCGATTAAGCGCCTGCTTGAGACTGAGCGGGATCGGCCGATTTGCCGCAAGACGCTCAAGCTCCGCCTCGGAGACAGACTGCCTTCGCGCATCGAGGTCGATTGCTGTCCGGGCCAGGATGCGATCGAGGTAGGTTCCTGTTTCAACGAAACCGCTCATGCGGGCGCTGCCTCTCTCGTGAATGCCTGCGACCGTGCAACGAGAAGTTCAAGCACGCCGAACGCCTTTCCGGAATCGATCGCTGTCGCAGCGATCACCACACCTTCCGCGATCGACGACGCGGCGTTCGCGGCATAGAGCCCCGCACCTGCATTCAGCAGCGTGGCATCTCGCTTCGGCCCCGGCTCTCCCTGGAGAATGGCAGTCGTAATTGCGACGTTGGTCGTGACATCCCCGCCGGCGAGATCTCCGATCAATGCCCGCTTCAATCCCACATCCTCAGGGGCAATCACCGAGACACGCGTTTCGCCGATTCGCTCGTCCCATTCGGTCACGACCGACGAACCTGCAAGACCCAACTCGTCGAGCCCTTCCTCGGCATGCACCAGCACGGCATGTGCGCTACCCAGCACACCCAACACCTGCGCCAGCTTACCGGCGATGTCAGGATGCCCCACGCCGATCAGCTGGTGGCGAGCACCGGCCGGATTGGTCAGCGGCCCGAGCACGTTGAAGATCGTTCGAATGCCGATTTCGCGACGGGACGGTCCGACGTAACGCATGGCTGGGTGAAACGCGGGCGCATACATGAAGCCAATGCCGGCGTCCTCGATGCAAGACACCACTTGCTCGGGCGTCAGCTCGATTTCCACGCCAAGTCCTTCGAGGAGATCGGCGGAACCGCATTTACTGGTCATGGCGCGATTGCCGTGCTTCGCGACTTTCACGCCAGCCGCGGCGATGACGAAGGCCGCAGTCGTCGAGATATTGAACGTGCCTGAGACATCCCCGCCTGTTCCGCAGGTGTCGACCACGATGCCGGAATCGGGGGCGAGCTCCACCCGCAAAGCATGCTCGCGCATTGATCGCGCAAATCCGGCGATTTCCTCGACGGTTTCGCCGCGTATGCGCAGCGCGGTCACCAAGGCGCCGATCTGCGCTCCGGTCGCCTGCCCGGACATGATCTGGTTCATGACCGCGCCCGCTTCATCGGTTGAAAGCGTTTCGCCGTCGACGACGAGCTGGATTGCGTGTCGAATCGTGAATGATGAGTCAGCCATCATGTTCTCCGTCCTAATAGCCGATCGTCGCCAGCGATTCGGCCGGACGGCGCGCCCCGATGAAATTCGCCAAGAGTTCCTTGCCGGAGGTCGTCAGGATTGATTCAGGATGGAACTGGACGCCTTCAACCTCGAACTGCCGGTGGCGCAACCCCATGATGATGCCATCGTCCGTTTCGGCGGTTACTTCGAGATCGGCCGGAAGCGTCGATCGCTCGACGATCAGCGAGTGGTAGCGGGTCGCGATGAACGGATTCGGCAATCCCGCGAAAACGCCGGTGTCATTGTGGTAAATCATCGACGTCTTGCCATGCATCAACATCGGCGCCTTCACAATTTCGCCACCGAAGGCCTCACCGACTGCCTGATGTCCCAGGCAGACCCCCAGAATCGGCACCCGCCCGGCGAATGCTTGCACCAGCGGCACCGAGATTCCGGCCTGATCGGGCGTGCAAGGTCCCGGCGAGATCACGATCTGGCTGATCTCGGGCAGCATTGCGTCGATCTCATCGATGGAAATCTTGTCGTTGCGATAAACAACGACTTTTGCGCCGAGCTCGCTCAGATGCTGGTAAAGATTGAAGGTAAACGAGTCGTAGTTATCAAGCAGCAGAATCATCGAGTCGCTCCCTTCGCGAGTGTTGCGTTTCGCTCGTATTCACTGGCCTCGATTTGCTCGGCGAGTTCAATCGACCGGAGAAGCGCGCGCATTTTGTGGTAGGACTCGGCGTATTCCGTTTCAGGGACGCTGTCGGCAACCACCCCTCCACCCGCTTGCATCGATGCCACGCCATCCCTGAAGACCATCGTCCGCAATGCGATCGCGGTATCCATGCCCCCTGAGAAATCGACGTAGCCGATCGCGCCGGAATAGACCCCACGCCGGTCAGTTTCCATCTCACCGATGATCTCCATCGCCCGAACTTTCGGCGCACCCGACACCGTTCCTGCCGGAAAGCAGGAGCGCAGTGCGTCAAGACCAGTGAGACCGTTTTCGAGATCCCCTTCCACATGACTGACAAGGTGCATGACGTGGGAGTAACGCTCGACTTCCATCAGCTTGGGCACGCGCACGCTGCCCGGTTTCGAAACCCGCCCGACATCATTGCGACCGAGATCAACGAGCATGATGTGCTCAGCTCGCTCCTTCGGATCGGCTTCAAGCTCGATTTCGAGTTCGATGTCGCGCTCTGGTGTTTCGCCGCGCGGTCGAGTTCCGGCGATCGGATGATTCGTCACGACTCCATCTTCAAGACGAGCCAACAATTCCGGAGAAGCGGCGATCACCTGGTGGTCTTTGAAGTCGAGATAGATCATGTAGGGCGAAGGATTCACCATCCTGAGTGCGCGATAGATGGTGAACGGATGTACCGGCGTTGGCAGGTCAACCCGCTGCGACGGCACGACCTGGAAGATGTCACCTGCCGAAATGTATTCCTTGGCGATGTTGACCATCTCGTAATAGCGCTCGGCACTGGTGTTCGGCAGCCGACGCTCGGCCGGGGCGGAGTCAACCGGCTCACTTCCTAGCGGCATTTCCGGCAACGGACCGCGCAGAAGCGCCTCCAGATGATCAATGCGCTCCACTGCCGCCGCGTAGGCATCTCTCAGCGGTGTGGTTCCGTCGTGGTGAAGGTGGCTGACGATGCGGATCGTTCGGGCGATATGATCAAACACCAGCAAGCTGTCGACAACCATGAACCGGCCATCCGGCAGCTGCAACCCTGGGCCCTTCGCCACATGCACGCGCGGCTCGAAATACCGGATCGACTCGTAGGCGAGATAACCGACGGCCCCGCCGGTGAATCGGGGCAGCGATTGACCCGGAACCTGCTTACTTTTGAATCCGTTGAGAATGTCGCCAAGCTCGGCCAGTGGATCAGCGAACGAGCGGACGGTCACTTCGCCCTCATGCTCGATCCGGGTTTCCCCATCATTCATGGTGATATCGAGCAGTGGTCCTGCTCCCAGAAACGAGTATCTGGCAAGCCGCTCGCCTCCTTCGATACTTTCCAACATGAAGGAAGGGGCTTCGCTGGCAATCTTGAGATACGCGGAAACAGGAGTCTCCGCGTCGGCGATGATTTCGCGAGAAATCGGCGTCGACCGCACGGAACCAGGCGCCAGTCCATCAAGCCAGGATCGGACCTCCTCGATAGAAGGCGTCACCGTGCCGAGGCGCCGCGCGCTCTGTCGTTGGACTGCTCCTTGAACCATGTTGTTCGACCTCCGTTGCATCGCGGGAACACAAAAAACCCCCGTCCCATCATTCCGGGACGGAGGCGCTCAAAGCGCACCCGCGGTGCCACCCTCGTTGGAGCCGAAGCTCCCGCTCAAGCCTACGGGCCAGTGAAGCCGATAAGCCGCTCCCTGTAACGGTGGAGAATCCGGTGACGCCTACTGGGGCTTGCGCCTGTTTGGGCCACGGCTCCTGGATCCATTCGACATCCGCCCGCCACCAGGATTTCACCAATCCCTGGCTCTCTAGGACGACCGTGACGATGTCTACTCGTTCCGATCAAAGCCGCTGTTCAATTGCGCCGATCGTAGCAGCCTCCGGAGAAGTTGTCAAAGACAGCAGACTTATGCCGATGGCCGTCCATCTTCACAGGATGGATGCCGCATATTTGGGTACCCAAAGGTAAATGATCCCATCAAGATGTTGCGGATAAAGATTTGCTCCCCTAGGATTGAAGAAGATCGTCTCGTCGAGAAAAATTGCGATGTCAAAAGAATGAAGCGGATTGATTCGACTTCGAGGGGAGGGAAACTCGACATGAACCCGCTGAATCTCGTACCAAGACGCGCCAGTCTGGCCGTGGTCGCTCTCAGTGCCACCATGATCCTCGCAGCCTGCGGCAACGGTAACGACAAAGCCACGCCCACCGTTCCAGCTCCACAGGCGACGGTCGCCGCCGCAGTAGAAGCAAAAGCCACTGAGGTTGTGAAAAATGTCGCGACTGAAAAAGCTTCCGTCGTTTCAGGCGTCGCAACCGGAGCGGCGTCAGCGGTAGCTCATACCACCACTGAGGTAGCGACCGCGAAATCGGAGGCTGCAACGATTTTAGCTGGCGGAGCAACTGCAGTCGCCACCGAGGGCGCGACAATCGAAGCAGGAATCGCAACCGGCGTCGCATCTGCCGAAGTCCAGGCTGCAACGGCGATTGCCGTTGAGCCAACCGTTATTGAAGGGAAGGAAGCGACTGCTCAATCCGAGGTCGCGACCGCGAAATCGGAAGGCGCATCGCCTGAAGCGTCGGAGGTAATTGGCGGCCCGTCCACTCCTGCCGCAACCACAGAGCCAGCAGAAGTTTCAACTCCCGAAGCGGCCACTCCTGCAGCTACGACGGCTGTTGTGGTCGGCGCAGCTACTGCAGAGTCGACGACAGCCGTTGTCGAAGTTGCAACTCCTGAATCAACCACAGCGGTTGTTGAAGCATCAACACCCGAAGTAGCAACTCCAGAACCGACGACCGCTGTCGTTCAGGTTGCCACTCCAGCACCGACCACAGCCGTCGTTGCCGTTGGATCGCCCGAGTCAACTTCGGCGATAGAAGCTGCGACTCCGGAGCCAACGACTCCAGCCGCCACGCCTGAGCCGACAACGGCGCCTGTCATTGCCGCGACACCAGAAGCGACAGTCGCAGTGACGCAACCGGCAACTCCGGAAGTCGCAACTCCTGCGACCACCCTGGAGCCGACGATCGCGGCCACCGCAACGGCGGCTGCAACAACCGTCCCGGTCGTGGTCGTTCCTTCAAACGGGACACCCGAAACGGGCTGCACTCCGACTACCGGCACAACGCCTCAAACGGGCGCGAGTTCGTCCGCAACAGGTACTGCGACATTTGAGGGTCGGGAGCCGACCGTGATCGCGTCACCACGCACTGGCGCGACGCCAGTGTCCGGGCCAGCGACTCCGGTCAGCGGTACCCCAATCGCCGAGACCTCTTGCTAGAACCTGCTAATTGAATGAAGCGAGGCCCGGACATCTGATGTCCGGGCCTCGCTTCATTTCGCGGAAGAATTACAATCAATCGAATGAATCTGTTGTCGCACAGAAGGATGCCGGATGTCGAACCACGTCACGATCGTCGAAGTTGGCCCGCGCGATGGTCTGCAAAATGAAGCACATCCGATCCCGCTTGGCGCGAAAGTGGCGTTTATCAACGCGTTGAGCCGGACTGGGCTAACAGCGATCGAAACGACGTCGTTCGTATCTCCGAAGGCTGTCCCGCAAATGGCTGATGCAGTCGAAGTCATGGCGGAAATCGAACGCGCTCCGGGCATCCGCTATCTCGCGCTGACCCCGAATGAAATAGGATTCGAGCGCGCGCTCGCATCCAACGTAGAAAGCATTGCGCTCTTTACGTCGGCCACTGAAGAGTTCTGCCAGGCCAACATTCGTTGCAGCATCGAGGAATCATTCGCACGATTTGAGCCAGTGATTTCGCGAGCGAAAGCTTTGAACATCTGGGTTCGCGGCTATGTTTCAGTCGCATTCGTCTGCCCATTCAGTGGAGATGTCGATCCCCAAGCAGCGGTCGATGTCGGCGCGCGATTGCTGTCGCTAGGATGCGACGAAATCTGCTTTGCCGATACGGTTGGACGCGCAACGTCCGCTCAAATTGACGCGGTGCTCGCTCGATCCGAATCCGTTATCCAGATCGAGATAACATCACTTCACGTCCACGACACCGGCGGAAGAGCACTTGAGAACATCGATGTCGCCATGGAGCGCGGCATCCGCATTATCGACGGCTCAGCGGGCGGATTGGGCGGCTGCCCGTTCGCTCCGGGAGCGCCAGGGAACGCCGCGACAGAAACGATCGTTCGCCATCTCCACGAACGTGGATTTGAAACGAGCGTCGATCCTGATCAGGTCGAGGCAGCCGTTGCAATCGTCCGCCCATACCTGTCTACTCGCGAAGTACAAGCATCTACATGACTCGACCATACGCCCGATACGCAGAAATCTACGATCGCACCGGGCAGGACCGATTCGGTGCCGAAATGGCGAAACTCACGATCAACTACCTGCAAGAACATGGTTCCACCATTTCGAGCGCGATCGATCTCGCCTGCGGCACCGGCTCAGCGGCCATTGCGCTTGCCCGGAACGGGATCAGCGTCACGGGAATCGATCTAGAACCGGCAATGCTCAGCAAAGCGCGCACAAATGCCGCCGAGGAGGGATGCGACATCGAGTTTCGACTCGGCGACATGCGCCGGTTCGGTCTCGCACTCACAAGTTGACCTGGTTGTCTGTTTTTTCGACAGCCTCAACTACCTGGGTCGTGAAAAAGACCTTGCCGCCTGTTTCAACTCAGTGGCTGGCTGTTTGAAGAATGCGGGGTGGTTCGTCTTCGATGTCAACACGGTAAATCGCTTAGCCACCGATTGGAACGATTCAACATTCGTTGCATATGACGAGGATGATCTTCTGTGTCTGGTGCGCTCGACATACGACGCCGTCAGCTATCGATCGCCGCTCTTCCTGACGACGTTTCAACGCGCAACGGGCAACACAAATAGTTGGATCCGATGGGATGAGGAACATATCGCCTATGCCTACTCGCTCACGCGTATCGAAGTCACTCCTGAATGCGTCGCAGTTTCAGGTAATTGAATGCTATGCGGTCGATGATGCTTCAATGACCTTAATGGGTCCCGGCGGCGAGGATTCAGGGCGAGTTCTTTTCATTGCCCAACTGATGCGCGGTGATGGAGAAACCCCACAATGACATACTGGATCATTGTGGCGATGATGTTGGTGGCGATCGTCGCGGTCGTTCTGGCCCTGGGCTCCGAACGCTCCGCTCCACCCGATCAATCACCTTCAAATGAAGAAAAGGAGCAACCGCTCGATGACGACGAATGACGATTCACTGGCGTTCTTGAAGCGTCTGCTCGACGCTCCCGGACCGTCCGGCTTCGAAACCCATCCCGCGTCGATCTGGCGCGAGCAGGCGGGGAAGTTCGCCGACGTTGTCGACCGCGACTCGGTCGGATCATCGTATGCCATCCTTCAGAAGAAGGGTGCGCCCGTCGTCTCCCTGGTCGGTCATATCGACGAAATCGGCGTGCAAATCACCCATATCGACGAGCAGGGATTCCTCTGGTTCGATAAGGTTGGCGGGTGGGACGACATCGTCTTCGTCGGGCAGCGAATGCGGATCATCACGGACGATGGCTGGGTCATCGGCGTGATCGGGCGAAAGGCCGCGCATCTGCTCAAGCGAGACAACGGCGACAAGGCGGTCAAGGTTCAGGATCTGTGGATCGACATCGGGGCAAAAGATGCCGCCGACGCTAAAAAGCGCGTCCAGGTCGGCGACGCAGCAGTGATCGACGCCAACTTCATCCAGATTACCGATGATATCGTCACGTCGCGGAGTCTCGACAACCGCGTTGGCGCGTGGGTTGCGCTGGAAACGATCCGGTTGCTCGCGGACGATCGGCCTGCCGTCGAGGTCGTTGCCGTCGCCAGCGCTCAGGAAGAGATTTCGTTCGCGGGTGCTTATGCTGCGGGCGTCAGGCTGGCATCAGCAGTTGCGATTGCCATCGACGTCACCCATTGCAGCGACTATCCCGGCGGCAACAAAGCGATCAACGGCGATGTCCGACTCGGCGGCGGTCCGGTGCTTCATCGCGGCTCATCGCAAAATCCAGTCGTCTATCGCGAGCTGGTCGCCGCCTCGAAACGGCTGGGACTCGATCTGCCGGTCCAGGCGCAACCATCCTCAACCGGAACCGATGCGGATGCCCTGATCTATGCAGGAGTCGGTACGGCAGCCGGTGTGGTCTCGATCCCGAACCGGTACATGCACTCGCCGAATGAACTCGTGTCGCTGAGAGATCTGGAAAACGCCGCAAAGCTCCTGGCCGAATTCGTCCGAAGCATCACTTCAGAAAGCGACTTCCGCCCGTAAACTCGAAATCCGACGGCCGCCTGGTTCACGTTTGAACCAGGCGGCCGTCAACGCCATTCATTCTTCTTCAGGAATCTCAGATGTAGTTCGTCCCGACGCGGGAGGTTTCACGCCTTCCGGTAAGGGCTGGCAATAGGGACAGAGATAGGTCCCGCGCTGCCCTACTCTCACCTTGATGATAGTGGTTCCGCAGACCGGGCACGGCTCGCCTTCGCGGCCATGCACTTCGGGGAAATTGTCGACCGGATGAGCTTTGCCATTGATGATCTTCGCGCCGCCCTGGCGCAGTCCTTCGGTAAGTGCCCACTGGATAGCGTCCAGAAGCGCCGGAAGTTTTTCCTCTGGAACCTCATTCGCCGGAGTGGATGGATGGATTTTCGCCCGGTGCAACGCTTCATCGACGTAGATGTTGCCAAGGCCGGCCAGGAGCTTTTGATCGAGCAGCGCGAGCTTGACCGGAATCCGTCTCCGAGCCAGTCCTCGCTGCAGCGTTTCGACATCAGCCGCGTTCTCACCGATCCCTTCCGGTCCGAACGCCATTGCATCGACGAGCGCCTGAATATCCTCGGTTGGCGCTAAACGAAACCAGCCAAACTGCCTGATGTCGCTGTAGTAGAACCGGCTGCCATCCTCGAACCAGACGGTGAGATGGGTCGTATTCGCAGGGAAATCACCGGTTGGCGATGGATGGGGATGACCGGCCACCAATCGGCTTTCATCAGGGCGAATGATCGTGATCTGGCCCGCCAGTTTGGCGTGCATCGCCAGGGTGAGATCACCTTCGAAATCGATCATCAGCACCTTGGCGCGACGCCTGACTTCAATCAACCGCTTGCCAACGATGGGATCGAGGGTCGGAATCGGAGAGGTGCGAAGCAGTTTCGGCAGGGTTAAGTCGTAGCGTTCAACCGTCGCCCCGGTCAACGCTGATGCAATGTTCCGGCGCATCGTCTCAACTTCAGGCAGCTCAGGCACCTGAACTACTCCTCTGATGATTCCGGGGAACATCCGGTTGGCCCGAGGGCGTACCGGCAGTCAGATCGCGCATCCAGCGAGCGGCCCGCCGACCTTGTTCGACCCCTTCATCATCACTGTAAGTCACTCGGGAAACGTGGGTCATCACCGCGAATGCGGCATGCGTCGCCAGCTGATATTCGCGCCGGGAGACCAGCGCATTCGGCCCGGCGAGACGACTCGTCGCGTGCAGCTTCACCACCCAGGAGGGCGGTTCCCAGGTGACGGTCACCTCGGTTTCACCGAACCGCCAGAAAAAGCGGTTGGCATCATGTTCGGGGTGATCGGACACGCGAGCTCCTGCTTCGAAGGGGCGGCGTCCACGCCGCCCGGAGCGTGGCAGGCGTTCAGTGTACTCCACCCTATGCCTGCGCTTTTGCGGCTCGGTGCGCCGCTTCGATCCGTTCCCCGGTCGGAGGATGGCTTCGAAAAAACCAGGTCACCAACCGGGATGGATACGGATCGTCAAGATTCTGGCGCATCAACCGTTCCATCCCGCTGGCGAACGCTGCAGCGTTTTGGGTGAGGCCGACCGCGTAGGCATCGGTGCGCGTTTCGACGTTTCGGCTGTGCCAGAGCTGAAATGGACTGATCAGACTCGCGAACGATCCTGCGGAAATCATCCAGAGCGGCAGACTGGCGGAGTTCGACGAATCCGCGCTGCCAGTCCAGGGCTTTGTCGCCTCGGCGATTTGCGGCACAAGACGCTTCAGCCCGAAAGCCATGAGATATCCGCTGGCGATATTGATCGCGCTCGACCGCCAGAGATCGTGATGGACCTGATGTCCGATCTCGTGGGCGACAACTCCCTCGATCTCATCAATCTCGAACGAACGAACCAGCGTGTCGCCGAGCACGATCCGCCGGGTTGGTCCCATCCCGGCGAAGAACGCGTTCGCGCGTTCGGTCTGACTGCTGAGATTCATCAGGAATGCCCCGTTGATCTCGACGCCCGCCCTGGCTGCCAGCGCTTCGATCCGCTCGCGTAGCTCGCCTTCTTCGATTGGTGAAAATCGATTGAAAATCGGGAAGAGCAGAACGGGAGCGAGCTGGGTCATCAGCAATTGCGCGGGGATCGCGGCGCTGGCCAGAATGATGTGCCAGTCATTCGGACGACGTCGCATCACCGCAAATGCCACGGTCGCGGATGGAACCGCGAACGCCAGGCCGACGCCGAGTGCTTTCAGTTCATTGCCGATCCAGGATCGCGTGGTCTGTTTCGACATCTCGAAGCGTCGCTCGATCACGTGTCCTGTCACGTATCGGATTGGAAGGCCAACCAACCAGCCCTGCACCGATAGCGCGCTGATATGGGCGGCGTCAGCAAGCTCGTTCTGGGCAATGCCGCCACCGATGCGATTGCGGAGTTTTGCCGAATACCCGGTCGCGACGAGTCCCGCCTCCCAGAGCAGGGATGTCGTCATTCCCGCGAGAAAGCCGGTGCGGCGAATCCGGGCGTAGCGCCTGGCTCGCGCAAGATCGTAGTTTGAAAAGCTCAGCCGGGACACCGTTGCTCCTCACCGGAATCAGGTTGATTCCTCAGTCAATGATTTCGCGGGCAGGAACCGCTCAAGCGATGCCGGCATCCACCAGTTCCATTTGCCCAGCAGCCGCATCGTCGCCGGAACGAGCAACGCCCGGACGATCGTGGCGTCAATAAGCACCGCCAGTGCAATTCCCAGCCCGAGCGCCTTGATCAATATGACATCGGCGGAGACGAATGACGCGGTCACGACCACCACAATTGCCGCCGCGCTGGTAATGATGCGACCACTCCGTTGCAATCCAACGGCGACGCTATGGGCATTGTCGCCCGTGCGCTCCCACTCTTCCTTCACCCGGGAGAGCAAGAACACTTCGTAATCCATGCTCAATCCAAAGAGCACGCAAAACATAATGACCGGCAGCGACGCTTCGACAAAGCCGAGCTTGTCGAACTGCAGCAGGTTATTGAAGTGCCCCTCCTGGAAGAAATAGACCAGGGCGCCATACGACGCCAGAATCGACAGCGTGTTCATCGCGATCGCTTTCAGCGGCAGCAGCACCGAGCGGAACAGGATCAACAGCACGATATAGGTGGCGACGACGATCATTCCGATCGCAATTGGAAAGTCGTGGTACATCAAGTCAACGACATCAACGATTTCCGCCGTCCCGCCATCGACCAGCATCGTGATGCCAGCACCAGGTTGCTGATCCCGGATCCGGCCAAGTAACGCTTTGTTTTCGGGTGAGTTTGGGTAGGTATTGGGATACGCGAGGATGATCGCCGCGTCGGTGTTGATGAACTGATCGAGCCGTGTATCAATCCCAAGCTTCGCCAAATTCGTCCTCGCGGCAAGCAATGCCTCGGCCTGGCTGTATGGAACTGGCTCATCGTAGGCCATGGCGCTTTGAACTCGTGAGATTTCCGGTTGCTCGCTGAGCCAGGTGGAAAGGTTATAGAGGGCGTGAAGCTGGTCGCTCCCCTCCATCGTTCCCGGCGACTGCAGCACCACGACGAATGGCGAAATCTCCCCTTCCCCATATTTCTCGGTGAGGATATTGAATCCCTGTCGCGATTCGAGATCGTTCGGCAGGATCGTGGCGTCAGGGGACGAGACATTGACATTCAAAAATGGCGAGCCGAGAAATAGCAACAGCGCCAGCGTCGGGATCAAAACCAGAATCGGGTGCGCCATCACCTTGTGCGACAGCGCGGCCCAGAAGCCGTGATCTCCTTCATCGCCGTGCGGAATCCGCACAATCCGTCCCCGGTCGATCCTCGTGCCGATAATAGCCAGCATGGCCGGGAGCAAGGTCAGCGCCGCCAGCACCGCGAAGAAAACGACGATGACCCCGGCGATGCCAACTGATCGCAAAAACATGAACGAGAAAAATGAAAGACCGGAAAGTCCAATAAGTACGGTGATCCCGGAGAAGAAAATCGCCCGCCCTGCCGTGGCGATCGTCCGTTCGACCGACGCGTTGACATCGCCGTTGGAGCGGGCAAGCTCCTCGCGAAACCGGCTGGTGATGAAGAGCGAGTAGTCAACCGCCAGCCCCAACCCCAGCATCGTCGCCAGATTGAGCACGAAAATCGAGAGATCGACGGTATGCCCGATCCAGTAAAGACTGAGCAGCACTGCGGCGACCCCCAAACCGCCAACCGCCAGCGGCACCACAGCTGCGACCAACGAGCCAAACACTATGAGCAGCGCAATCAACGCAAACGGAAAGGCGATCAACTCGGCCCGGCGGAGATCGCGCTGGCTGACCGTTTCGATGTCGGCGTAAAACGCCGGTCCACCGGCGACCGTCATCGTCAGATCCGCCGGCTGATGCAGCGCCGCCTTGAAAGCTGGCACATCGCGCTGCGCCTCTTCCGGCGGTAGATCGAGCCCGACCAAGGCATACGCGGTCGTGCCATCGCCGGAGATGAGGTGCGGATCCTGCGTGGGCAGGATGACATCGACGACATTCGGGAACTGATCGATCCCGGCCAATGCGCTCTGGACCTGATCCTGGAATTCAGCGCTGTTCGCATCGAGTGAATCGGATTGGAAAATGACGACGATCTGTGAGGCGGTTGCTCCGAGCTCCTGCTCCATCGCTGCTCGTGCTCGCGAAGCCTCGGTGTTCGGCGAAGAAAATCCACCCACTTTGAGCGGCTCTTCGACCTTGGGCAGGATCGGCAATGCCGCCAGCAAGAGGATTCCCCAGAGGGCAACCACCTGCCAGCGCCAGCGCACCATGATTCGGCCCAGTTTTGCGAACACCCGGTCGACCTCACCTGCCCGACGATGCGGTCAGTCTGGAATCAGGAAGTAAATTTTCCTATGCCCGTGAATGTGCCATCCCCATCGCGGAGCACCTGCCTGATCCCCACGACGGCCGCCGGAGCAATCGGGCCATAGATATGCGGAAAGATCCGGGCAGGGTCTTCATAAATCCATTTCGAGTCATTGGCGCCAAGATCGACGGAAAGCACGACGAACTCGCGGGCATCGGCCTTGTAATAGCGGTTACCAACCGCGACCAACTCACCGTCCCCATCCGTGCAATGTATGAAGCCATCCAGGGCGTACGCCTCCGGCAGATACGTTTCGGCATTCTTCTGTGCATTCCAGACCTCTGCCGGACAGAGATGCAACGTCACGTGCGGAGTTTCATCGTTCGACACGCGCCTCTCCTTTGTTTGCCATTGATCCGCCTGCGCTGGCAGTCTGGACCAATTATCGCCACAATGCAGTGGGGAATAACCACCTTTGGGACCATTCGGGAGCATTCTCAATGACAATTCATGAAGAAATCCGGCTGACCACGCTCGCGTCATGCGCGGGATGCGCCGCGAAGATGGCGCCAGGCGTATTGGCCGATGTCGTGCGGCCGCTTGGCGCGTTCACGCATCCAAATTTACTCGTTGGTCTGCAGACGAGCGATGACGCTGCCGTTTATCGAATTGATCAAGAACGGGCGCTGGTGCAGACCATCGACTTTTTTCCACCCGTGGTCGATAATCCGCGCGATTTCGGTCGGATCGCTGCTGCCAACAGCATGAGCGACGTCTTCGCCATGGGCGGCGAGGTAGCACTCGCGCTCAATGTCGCGGCCTGGCCAGGCGACGCCGATCCGGCAATTCTGGCGGAAATCTTCGCCGGAGGGGCAGAGGTCGTCACGCAGGCGGGAGGCGTTATCGCCGGCGGTCACACCGTGATCGATAACGAACCGAAATACGGTCTTTCCGTGACTGGATTCGTCGATCCCGCCCGGATTCTGACGAAGGGCGGCATCGCGCCCGGCGATCAACTCTATTTGACCAAACCGCTCGGTGTCGGCGTCATCACCACCGCCCATAAGAATGGCGTCGTTGACGACGCGTCCCTCGCTGCGGCTGTCGCATCAATGACGACGCTCAATCTGGCCGCGTCGAAAGCGGCGCTTGCGGCCAGGGCGCACGCCTGCACCGATGTGACCGGTTATGGATTGATGGGACACGCCCATGAAATGGCCGATCGCAGCGATGTTCGGCTTACGATCAACACCGATAAACTGCCCTGGCTGCCCGGAGCGCGACGATTTGCCGAAGCCGGTCAGATGCCTGGAGGCTACCATCGCAACCGGAGCTACTACAGCACGACGACGCCCGGAGCGCTGATTGACGAGGACCTGGATACAGTGACTGCCGCCCTCATTTACAATCCGGAAACATCGGGCGGTCTCTTGATCGCAATTTCTCCCGAACGAGTTGGCGAATTCGAACAGGCATGCGCAGATTTCGAAGTCCAGGCCTGGCACATCGGATCGTCACAGCGAGGATCAGGCGTTCTTGCAACCAGATAGCAGTAATGATGGAAGGGATGACCGGGTGGACAACGATACGATCGGCGTCATTCTCAATCCGGCAGCAGCCGGAGGCAAGACAATCAAGCTTTTGCCATTGATTGCGGAAACGCTCGACCGGTCGGGCAGGCGCCACGACATCTACGTTACGTCGTTCGCCGGCGAAACGATGGGAGTCGGCCGGCAAATGCTGGCCCAGGGTCACGGCACGCTGGTGGCAATCGGCGGCGACGGCACGATCAACGAAGTGGCCTCCGCGATCCTGGAAAGCGGCGAGGAAGCGACGCTCGGCATCATTCCTTCCGGCCACGGCAGCGATCTCGCCCGAACGCTGGCGATTCCGAAAGAAACCGACAAGGCGCTCTACCGCATTCTTCGCGGGTCCAAAAGACACATCGATGCGGGAATGGCCCAGTTCGATGATGGTTCTCGCCGCCACTTCGTCAATGTCGCAGGGCTCGGATTCGACTCAGTCGTCGCCCGGTATGCGATGGCGTCGAAGCTGCCCGGCAGCACCCTGCCCTACATCATCAGTGTGCTGAAGACGATGCGGGTCTATAAGAATATGGAGATGAAGATCGAAGCAGGCGATCAGTCCTTCGAAGGGCGCGCCTGCTCCGTGATCGTCGCCAATGCAAAGTTCTTCGCGGGCGGCATGAAAATTGCTCCGATGGCCGATATCGCTGATGGCAAGCTCGACATTGCCATACTGGGCGATCTCGGCCGGTTTGAGCTGGCCCGAGCCACACCGAGCGTTTACAAAGGCAATCACGTCAATCACAAGAAATTCACCCATTTCCCGGCGACCGAGATTCGAGTCACCACCGAACGTCCGGCGATCGTTCAGGTCGATGGTGAACTCGCTTCGGAAACGCCGGTGACCTTTTCCGTCCAACCGGGAGCGTTGCAAGTATTCGTATGACCGATTCATCGCCTCAACAGTTGCCTGAAATTCCGACCACGATTCGCGCCTGGAAAGGGCTGATCGAGCAGATCGGCGTGCGTCCGAGCAAAGGTAAGGGACAGAACTTCCTTTTCGAGCGCGGCGTTGTCCAGCGCATCGTACGGTCCGCAAAAATCGCTCCCGGCGATCACGTCGTCGAAATTGGCCCGGGACTCGGCATCCTCACCTGGGAATTGCTGAATGCAGGGGCATCAGTCACGGCGATTGAGCTTGACTGGAGACTCGCGGAACATCTTGATCTGTTCTTCGCCAGCGTTCCGTCCTTTCGTCTTGTCGAAGGAGACGCGCTCGCTGTCGATCTCGACAACGCGCTGCCGAAAGAACGGTACAAGATCGTCGCGAATCTCCCCTATTCGGTCGCTGCCGCCGTGATTCAGCGGTTTCTGGAGGCTGAACACCCGCCCGAGACGATGACGGTCATGGTGCAAAAAGAAGTCGCGCTGCGGTTAATGGCTCCACCGCCGGACATGAGCATCCTTTCAGTGGCGACGCAATTCTTCAGCGCTCCGTCGATGGCGTTCACGGTTCCTCCCGGCGTGTTCATTCCACCGCCTCGTGTCGATTCGGCGGTCATCTCCCTACGATCCATCACTCCTGATCTTGCCCGCAATCAATGGCCACTCTTCTTTCGGATCGTTCACGCGGGATTTGGTCAGAAGCGAAAAAACCTGGCGAATAGTCTTTCGCATGGACTCGCCATTGAGAAACCTGCAGCGGAAACCTGGTTACGTGCGAATGATGTTGATCCAATGCGCCGGGCTGAAACGCTGAGCGTCAAAGAGTGGGTCAGCCTCACGAAGAGTTCCTGCGGTTTCATTCAATGACCATCGCCCGGATCCTCGCGCCCGCCAAGCTGAATCTCGGACTCGAGATTCTCGGCAAGCGCGCCGATGGCTATCACGAGATTCGCACCATCATGCAGGCGATCTCGCTTTACGACACGCTTTCGGCCATTCCAACCGCTGACATCAGCCTCATCGTTGACCGTTCGGAGCTTGATTACGACGACAATCTTGTCTGCAAAGCTGTGCGATCTTGGGCCCAGGCGGCAGGAATGCCGCGATCTCTGCTGGCCGTGTCGCTAGTGAAACGGATACCAACGTCCTCCGGACTTGGCGGCGCCAGCAGCGACGCCGCATCGGCACTGCGCCTGGCGAATGCCCTTTACCGTGATCGATTGACCACTGTTGAATTGCATCGGGCGGCGGCATCGATCGGTTCGGACGTGGCGTTCTTCCTCGGTGAAGCGACGGCGTCCATTGCAGGCCGGGGAGAAATCATCGAGCCACTGCCTCCGATTGAAACGAGTTGGTTTGTGCTCTTGACCCCAGACGTCGCAATTAATCGCAAGACGGCGACGATGTATGCGAATCTTACGCACGCTGACTTTTCGGACGGATCAGCGATCGAGGAAAATGTTCGGGAGGCAAAACGCGGTCGACTGACCGAAACGGTGCAGCTCACGAACACGTTTGAGGTGGTATTGCTGCGAATGATGCCGGAACTTGCGCGGATTCCTGACGCTTTCCGCACGCTTGGGGCAAATCGCGTTAGTCTTACCGGAGCCGGACCGACCTGGTTCGCCATGGTCGATGGTGAGAGCGACGCTGAGACGTTGGCACATGAAATGCGCAATCGCTTTCCAATGAGCAGTATCCACATTGCGTCATCTCTGGACACCTTTCCGGCAGTCGAGCTTATCTGAAGCGGAACCTAGCTGCCGCCTCATGCGTTTGACGCAGAGGGACGACATTTCGATCATCCCGTTTCGGGGGGCGACTAGTTGGACGGATCGACGCTAAATAGCCGTTACGAGATCGTGCGCTCGATCGGTCATGGCGGGGCCGCGATCGTTTACCTCGGTCGCGATCTTCTCCTGAATCGCCGCGTCGCGGTCAAAGTTCTCAGGGCTCAATATGGTGGAGACCCGCAGTATGTGGCGCGTTTTCAGCGCGAAGCACAGGCCGCGGCGTCGTTCGCGCACCCGAATATCATCGATATCTACGATGTCGGCGAGATGAATGGCGCGCCTTATATCGTCATGGAATATATCGAAGGCGACACTCTCAAAGAAATCATCGAGAACGAGGGTCCTTTTGACCCCGACGACGTGGCGTCGCTGATCGAACAAGTGGCGGCCGCGCTCGACTACGCGCATGCCCGTGGCGTCATTCATCGCGATGTCAAACCGCAAAACATTCTGGTGACGAACGAGGGATTGGCGAAGGTCGTCGACTTCGGCATCGCCAAATCGCCAGGCGAAAGCGCGTTGACGGATGCCGGATTGACCATCGGCACCGCGCACTATATCTCCCCCGAGCAAGCGAGCGGACTCCCGGCTACTCCGTCGTCGGATGTCTATTCACTCGGCATCATCGCGTACGAAATGCTTTGCGGTCAGATGCCGTTCGATGCTCCGAACGCGGTAGCTGTGGCGTTGATGCAGGTCAACCAGCCTCCCACTCCACCGGACGAAGTGGACCCCGAAGTGCCTCCTGGGGCTGCCGATATCGTATTGCGCGCGCTCGACAAGGATCCCACTCGTCGCTATCCATCAGCCGGCGCGTTCGCCGAAGGGCTCACCAATTGGCGCACTGGCGGCATTCCTCCAAAGGGGATGCTGACGCAGCCGTTACCGGCGCAGAAACCGCGTGGAAGCGCTCCAACGCGCGGCTCGAAGGCGCAACGCGGATCAGGTTCCGAGCCAGTCGCAGTCTAAACGCTATACGGCGCCAATCCCGGCGCAGAAACCTGACGAGTCGTCGCATGACGACGGGGATTATCTCGCCGCGCCGCTGCCCTCTCCTCATCGGGAACGTGGGAATGGGACGCTTTGGGCAGGTTTCTTCGTCATAGCGGCGCTCGCGATCATCGTCTGGTTTGGCGGGCGGTTCGCCGACGCTCGCAAGCATGACAACCCAACTCCGACCGCTACTGCTTCGCAGACGGTGACGGCCGCTCAGGCTGGCGGATCCAAGGCGGATCCAACGCAACCCGCGATCGTCGAAAAAACCTCAACGACGACCACCATCGGCGACGCCGTCAATCTCGACAAGCTCAATCTCACGGGGCTGCCGGTCGATCAGGCGACGGCCAAGCTCGAACAGCTCGGCATTCAATCGCAGGTGATCCAGGAAGGCAGTGCGGACGTTCCCACGGGAAATGTGATTCGTTACGACCCGACAGGTGAAGCGCATCCCGGCGACTCAGTTTCAATCTACGTGAGCATGGGCGATCAAGTCTGGCTGGCTCCAGAGTTGCAAGGTGCGCCGCTGGATGATGTGATCAGCACGCTCGAAAGCGGTGGGCTGGTGGTTTCGGATCAGCTCGGCGTTTCGGCAAAAACCATCGAGAACGCCGGAATCGATCTCAACGCCGCCGGAATCGTCGATCGCGACGTAGTCGGCATTCAGGACAATGGAGCTGAGTTCGGAATCTGGGTTCCGCGCGGAACTGAAGTCACCCTCGTCTACTACGATGCTTCACTTGACAGCCAAGAAGGCACGTAGGAAGCAGCGGCGGTGGCCATTCCCGGTCAACTCCGGAATCGCTGGACACCGCTTTTCTTTGGATTGCTCTGCGGGCTGATTGCATCGACGACGCTCGTTTATGCGTGGAATCGTCCCTACAACAACAACGACGCCGTGCTCCTTCTTGGCAGTGGAAAAGGGCTCTCAGCCCTTGTCACCACCGGTGGAACCCGCGTCCTCATTGCCGCCGGGAACGATCCAATCGCATTCGCGAATGCCCTGGCCGAAGCACGCCCGCTAACCGCTCCGCGCATCGATCTGCTAATCATTGCACCCGGTTCTGAGCGAGTTGCCAACCGAGCGAAGGAAATCACGAATCCGTCAATAATGCTCGAAATCGCATCTGCAGATACCGAATCAGAACTTTCAGACAATCATCTGATACGTGCTCGTGAAACGATCGCAATTGGAAACGAGATGACACTCATCCTTGACCCCGGCATTACCATCGGCTCACCAATTTCTGGTTGGAGCGTTTCGATTCATGGTCGCGGCGTGGAGATTCTGCTTGTCGAGCGATTACCACTTCGATCCATCGTGGGATCGTCGTTGATCGGCGCAATGGGCGACGAATTCGACGTTCCTGGAGAACCGCCTGCCCCGAGCATTGCCGTCAGCTCAATCGTTGGCGATCAGGTTACGGGAGCTTCATACCCCCTGGGATTGATCAAACCAGGCGATGCGGTCAGGATACCGATTGGTCAAGGCTCTATCACTATCCCGGGATCGTGGAAGGATGACTAAGCGATTGCCGCCCGTTGCTGCAACGACCGGTCAAACTCCTGCCGAACTTCAACGAGCAATGCGGGGTTGCTGATCAAATCGATGCCGGTGAGCGCGAGCGCTTTGGCTACGGTAATCGTGTTCGCGTAGGCAAGCTCACTATCGGACGCGTCAACCACGGCCTGGGAATGCCACGTGCAAGTGCCCTCCATAATCGGAAACGACGTTTCAACTGATGGTGCTGCATAGCTCGTGTTGCCCCAGTCGGTCGAGCCCGCAGGCTCCGAGGCAGTCGCCTCCGGCTGCTCGAAACCGAGCTCATCAAGATGGCGTTTCACCTGCCGGGCGAGGGTGTGATTCGTGATCATGTCGAAATAGGGTTCAACCGTGCGCACGAATTCGAAGCGGCAGCCGGTCATCAATGCCGCCCCTTCACCGATGCGCCGCACTTTCTCGATCAGCGTTTCCATATAGCCAATCGTGGCGGCGCGAGCGCGATACTTCGTCGCGGCGTAGTGCGGGATGATGTTCGGCGCATCGCCGCCATCGGTGATGATGCCGTGGAACCGGGCGTCAGTTGATGTTTGTTGCCGGAGCGCGCTGACGCCGTTGTAGAAAAGTGTCAGCGCATCGAGAGCGTTGATGCCGTTGTATGGATCAGCGGCGGCGTGGGCAGGTTTGCCATGAAATGCGACTAAAAACTCCTGACGAGCTAGCGAGCGTCCGCTGCCTTCCACCGTTGGGCAAGTCGCATCCGACGTGCCGGGATGCGCACCCAGGGCGGCATCGATGCCATCGAACGCGCCCGCTTTCGCCATGATCGCCTTGCCGCCGAAACTCTCCTCGGCCGGCGTTCCGAAAACAATCACGCGCCCTGATCTCCCCTGGTCGATTGCCGCTTTCAAACCAAGTCCGGCAGCGATATTCGCGATGGCGATCAGGTTGTGCCCGCAGCCGTGACCGATCCCGGCCAATGCGTCATATTCCGCGAGAAATGCCACCGACGGACCAGAATCTCCCGTCCGGGCGGCGAATGCAGTTTTCAATCCGGAAACATTTCGCTCAACCTCGAACCCGTGCGATTGCAGAAAATCGACGCAGGCAGCGCTGCACTTGAATTCCTGCAATCCCGTCTCGGGATTGGCGTGAATGTACTTTGAGAGCGCTATCAGCGCTTCGGTGTTCGCTTCAATCGCCGCGATGGCTGCCTCACGGGCGTGTTCGATCGAAACAGGCATTCGAGTAATGCTCCTCAAAAAACGGCGACCGCAATCCAGCTCAAGATCACGGCCGCCTCATTGGCTGATGATTTCTCGTGGTTGCGACCGCGCTAAACGCTATCCAGCTGCCTGCCGGACCGCTCTCTCTCGCTCCCACTCTGAGCGGACGTTTGCCAGCATCGCTGGATCTTCGATCAGGTCGAGGGCGGTCAAGGCCATCGCCTTAGCAACGAGCAGGGTGTTGTTGTATCCAAGCTCGCTGTCTGATGCTTCAACGACATCCTGCGAATGCCAGGTGCAGACCCGGTCGAGAATCGGATAGCTCGTTTCGACCGATGGCGTCACATAGCTGACGTTGCCCCAGTCGGTGGAGCCGCTTCCTTCCGCTGGCCGCGCTTCGGGAAGTCTGAGTCCGACTGAGTCGAGATGCTCTTTCAAGCGGCGGGCAACGACATAGTTCGTGATCATGTCGCTGTTCGCTTTTTCTGGCTTCGAGAATGTGACCGTGGTGCCGGTCATCAGCGCCGCGCCTTCTGCGATCTTTTCGACTTTGTCCGTCAGCACATCCATGTAGGCCAGTGTCGCCGCGCGTACGAAGAACTCCGCCGCCGCGTAATGCGGGATGACATTTGGCGCATCGCCGCCGTGGGTGACGATGCCATGCAATCGAGCGTCGCTCTTCACATGCTGGCGCAGTGCATTGATGCCATTGAAAAGCAAGATCACCGCGTCGAGCGCATTCGCGCCATTGTAAGGATCGGCAGCGGCGTGAGCCGCTTTGCCATGAAATTCGATCCGCACCATCTGGCAAGCGAGCGCGTTGCCGCTGCCTTCGACGGTGGGGCAAACCGCTTCCGACGTGCCGGGGTGCGCGCCGAGCGCGACATCGACGCCTTCGAAAATCCCGGCGTCGGCCATGATCACCTTGCCGCCGACCGCTTCTTCGGCCGGAGTGCCGAACACCGTTACTCGCCCTTTCGCACCGGCTTCGATCGCTGCCTTCAAGCCGATGCCTGCGGAGATGCCCGCGATAGCGATCAGATTATGCCCGCAGCCATGGCCAATTCCCGGAAGCGCGTCGTATTCAGAAAGAAAAGCAATGCTTGGTCCGGTGTTGCCAACCGTCGCTGAGAATGCCGTAGGCAATTCAGCGACATTGCGCGTTACCGCAAAACCCTGATGCTCGAGAAACTCGGCGCAGGCGGCGCTGCTCTTGAACTCTTCGAGCGCGATTTCCGGATTGGCGTGAATGTACTTCGAAAGCGAGACGATGCCGTCGGCGTTTTCGTCAATAGCCGCCAGAATCGCAGCACGTTTTTGTTCGAGCGTGACTGTCACCAACACGTCCCTTCCCGGTCATCACCGGCATCGTATAGATTCCGCAATGGCCTCGGCTGGATTCCAGTCACGAACTGTGCGGAGCACTCTTTTTCAGCAATCAGCATACATGCTCAGCGCGTGAGCTTTCCGCAGTATGGACAGTAGACGTCCGATAGCGACACCTGCTGCCCACAGGCGCGACATGAAACGGTCGCCGCCGCCTCGTACGCGTCGGCACTGGCGACATTGATCGGCGCGGTCAACTCATTCGCTGGAACCTTGGACCACTCGGAGGTCGCCCCTGGTCGAAAGCGCGCTTGCTGACGCCTGCCGCCATTTTCCGCGTAACGGTTCGGCTCGACCGGCGCAATGGGCATGGTTGAGTCAAGATGGTTTTGCGAGCTTGTGCGGGTTGGTTCGACCTTGGAGTCATCGTTGCGGTAAGCGACTGGGGAGCCCGCCGGTATTGGGTACGAGCGGCCCTGGGGCATTGGCGGACGCTCCGCCTTGCCGCCAATTGCGAGCCCAATCAACGCAAGCAACACCATCGCCCCCATTCCGATTGCCAGAATATAGCCATATTCATCGCGCGCCAGGTGCGCAAGACGCGACGTGGTGATGAGTTCACGGTCTCCAGCATCTGAGAGATATCTGGTGTAGGTCGAAAGTGAGTACGATGCCAGGAGAACGCCATTCACGCCGCCAAGAATCGCTCCGGCGATGCGTTCACCGCTCCCAGACGCGCGTGAGCCGATGGCATTACTCCCGCCCCAACCAAGAATGATCAGGCTGCCGATGAGCAAGCCCATCGTGACGATGAATCCAGCGGTTTTGGTGGAGATGTTGACCAGGTCAGCGAGTTCGGCGCCCCAGCGCTGTGACCAGGCGTTCGCTATCGCCCAACCGCCCAAAATCGCGGCGGTCACGAAAACTTCCCGTTGCACGCCACGTACGAAGCCAATTGCGGCGAATACGACGACAAACCCGGCCAGAAAGAGATTGAGGATCAGATCGTTGGTCATGTCGCCTCCCGGCGATATCGCTGTCGTCGGGGACCGCACGTCATTCGGTGAGGAACCGCGCGGCTGATTCAGCTACGAGAAGTACGCAGGCAACTGCTCTGCCCACGAAACATCAGGATACTCGACTGTGGCGAATTCACCGCGCAAACACCACCGGGCGATGCGCGGCGACTCTCCTTTGCCTCTGTAAGTCCGGCTAGTGCTTGACGACCACCACATCTTTGTTGAACCAGACGGGAAGTCTTCCCGTCCACGGACCTTGCTTGGTTCCCTGCAGCCACGACTTTTGAACGAACATCTGAATCCAGTGGCCGAGCGGCACGTAGACGGCGTTTTTCAACGCCAGCGCTTCCGCCTGCTTGAAGAGATCGTTTCGCGCGTTCTGGTCGGTTTCAACATCGGCCTGGGCAACCAGCTCGTCGAACTTTTTAGAATCTGCCCCGGGATCGTAATCGCCGCTCTTGGCGAGATCGCCATTCCAGTTGAAGACGCCTCGCATCGCGGGCGCGGCGGATTGAAACGCGTCGACCATGAGATGTGGCGTCTCCGTCACATTCCACCACCAGACGACGTCGAGCTGTCGCCCGCCATTGTCGAGCTGAAGCTGGGCGATATCGGCAGCAGTGTGCGTCGCATCGACGGTGATCGGCATGCCGGTGGCTTCTGCAACCGATTGGAAAAAGGTCTGCCAGCGCGCCTTTTCATCATCGGTATCTTCGCTCGGCTCGTAGTAAACGATCTCCGGCAGCCCTTCGCCATTGGCAAATCCTGCGTCGTCGAGCAGTTTCTTGGCGGCATCGAGATCATAGTCAAGTCCATCGGGTGGCTCGTACGTACTCAGGGTCGCCAATACTGGTGGCGAAAAGGACGTTGACGGCGACCAGGTGCTCTCCCAGATATCGTTGGCCCAGGTGTCCCGATTCGATGCGCGAGCAAGCGCCTGCCGAATCCGCACATCGTCAAACGGCGCTTGCTTGAAGTCCATGGCCAGCGATCGGGTCGAACCTGAAAGCTCGATCCGGATCAGCTCCGCCGAAAGATCGGGATCGCGCTCAACGCCTGAAAGCAGCGAGATCGGCACATCGACCAGAGGAACCTCGTCCTTCTTATAGAGCTCGAGCGCATCACTATCAGCCGACGGTCCCTCCATCACGGACCAGACCAGTTTCGCCAACGAAGGCGAATTGCCGGCGTAATGATTGGTGTTCGGCTCCATTACGATCTGAGTGGAAGCATCGAGCTCGGTAAAGCGCCAGGGGCCGGTGCCGGCATCGCTCAAGGCGAAGTTCGCCCCGGCGCTCTTCACGACGGCAGGATCGACGACGCTCCAGACGAATGCCGCGAGATACGACGGGAAGTAGTTGTACGCGGCGTTCAACGTGATCTCAACGGTCTGATCGTCAGGAGCGTTGAAGCCGAGCTTGTCGCTCGATCGATTGATGTAATCCTGATATCCCGAAACGAGCTCCATGAACGACGCCATTGGCGAAAGATTCGCCGGGTCGAGCGCGCGCTTCCACGACGTAATGAAATCTCCGGCGATCACCGGATTGCCGCTGGCGTATTTCGCGTCGGGTCGGATTTTGAACGTGTAGGTCTTGCCGTCCTCGCTGACCGCAAATGATTCGGCGAGATCGACCTCGACTTTGCCATTCTCATCGTAGCGAAGCAACCCTCCCCAGACATTCGGGAAGAGATTCCAGAATGGCCCCCAGTTAACGGTGTGATGTGGATCAAGCGTGATGAGCTGCCCGAACGGATTGAATGGAATCGTCAACGTGACGCCGGTCTCGACATCCGCCTGGTTTCGGGCGACATCGACACGAGAAGATGCCACTGGCGATGCTGACGCCACCCCAACGCGCGTCGTGGCGGCAACGCCCGCTGCAATGGCTCCCCATCGGAGCAGATCGCGGCGACTCCCCTTCGGCGACGTATCCGCAAAGAGACGGAAGAGCCGATCTGCCCCTGATTCGGAAACGCCCATTTGCGGTCTCGTCTCGTCTGCCATTCGTTGCTCCTTTGGTGTGCCGGTATTCGCACCAGTATCGGTCAGATCGATTCGACAATCACTGCCTCATCGGGCGCAAGCCGCAATGAATCCGAACAGAGTTCGTCGATTCGGCGGCGATCAGTCGCCATGGCGATCCTTCCCGGATGGGAAAGAGCAATCTCGCAGGCGTCATCACCCATATGAACGAATGCCGTAGCTGCTTGGTTACCCTTTTCGCGGATGAATCCTAAAACTCCTGTGGGAAGCTCATCGAGAAAGCGCTGGGTGCCTCCTCGCAACGGATCGCTAGTCCGGCGATACGCGATCAGATCCCGGTAAAACGACAAGAGCGAATCATGATCGTTCACCTGGGCTGCGACACTGATGGCAGGATCGTTGCTCGCCATTGGCAGCCAGGATTGCCCGGTCGTGAACCCGAATGACGCACCTTGTGCCGCGTCCCATTGCATCGGCGTCCGTGCTGGATCTCGGCTCAATCCCTCGCCGGCGAGCGCCCAGGGATCTTGAAGCAGCTCTTTCGGAATCACCCCGCTCGGCGTGCCGATCTCATCGCCCTGATAAACCGCAGCTACGCCATGCAGCGACATCAGCAGCAATGCTGCGGCACCAGCACGATTTGGACCAAAGCGCGTCGCCAGGCGCGGCTCATCATGTGAACCAAGCACATTTGCGATCTGCGCCCCAGGTGGGAGCAGTCGATCGACCGGTTCTACGGCGTCGCGAACCGCCTTCGCGCTCCAGGGAATGTTGACGAGATTGAAGTTGAAGCAGAGATCGAACCCGCGTCCATCGGCGTAGTACTTGATCGTCCGGACCGGATCGAGCAGATAGACCTCTCCCAGCAGCAGCCGGTTCGGGTAGTCGCGAAAGAGTGTCCCCCACTCTTCAACAATCTCAATATTGTCGGGCCAGTCAATATCATAAATGTGGTCTTGCGAGAGATACTCGCCACCGGCCATCGATTTCTGATTTTCGCCCTGTGGCGGCGGATTGTCCCGAAGAAGCTCATCCTCGGTCAGCGTTTGCACCGCGTCGATGCGCAGACCGTCAACCCCGCGATCGAGCCAGAACCGCATGGCGTCACCGATCGCATTCCGAACATCTGGATTGCGCCAGTTGAGATCGGGCTGCGAGGATAGAAACTGGTGGAAATAATATTGACCGGTAACCGCATCAAACTCCCAGGACGGACCACCGAACATTGCTGTCCAGTTGTTAGGTGGCCCGCCTGCCGGAGACGGATCGCGCCAGATAAACCAATCCCGTTTGGGATTGTCTCGGGATGACCGTGATTCCTGAAACCATGCGTGCTCGATCGAGCAATGATTCGGCACGAAATCGACAATGACCTTCAACCCACGAGCGTGGCACTCCTCGACCAACCGGTCAAACGCGGCCAGATCTCCAAACAGCGGATGCACGTCCACATAGTTGCTGACGTCGTAACCAAAATCGGCCATCGGCGATGGATTGAACGGTGTGATCCAGATCGCGTCGACGTCGAGCGCGCCAGGCGCTCCCTTGAGATGGTCCAGACGCTGGCGGATTCCTTCAAGGTCACCGACCCCATCTCCGTCCGCATCCTGAAACGAGCGGATGTAGATCTGATAAATGACACCGCTTCGCCACCAACTCCGATCCATCCTGCTACCTCATCCCATTTGGCAAATAGCTGTAATCGCGACTGCCGGCGTCATTGAGATAGGCGACGAGGAGATCGATCGTTGCTTCGATGTCGGAGATCCCCGCCATTTCATTGACGGTGTGCGCGTAGCGCGTTGGAATCGAAAGTGTGGTTGCGACGCTTCCCGCTTTGGCGCGTTGCATGGCGGCAGCGTCTGTGCCACCGTGTGGAAGCACTTCCAACTGGTAGGGAATGTCGTTCGTCTTCAGCCAGGTCGCGAAGATGACGCAAGAGCTTTGGATGCGAAATGTGCGACATGTCAATGATCTTGAGCGCCACGCCATCGCCAATCTTGGCGACATATTGCTCCGGACTTCGACCAGGGGATTCCCACGATGCGGTGATGTCGATCGCGATGCTGATGTCGGCGTCAATGGCATACGAAGCCGTGGTCGCGCCACGAAGCCCGACTTCTTCCTGCACCGAGGCGAGCGCGATAACCTCGGCTGCCTGCCCATTCAATCGCTTGAGCGACTCCAGCATTACGAAGACGCCGACGCGGTCGTCGATCGCTTTCGCCATCACGGTCGTTCCGTTTGACTGCAGATCGCGATTGAGCGTGACCTGATTGCCAATCTCGACTTTCGCTTTGACGTCGTCGGCTGATAATCCGAGATCGATGAAAAGGTCATCAAGTCGTGGCGCTTTGACTTCGCCCGGCGTTGGTGGAAATTGAGGAACGGATGTCGCCTGAAATGCGCCGAGCAATTGATCACCCGATTCAGTGTGAACAATCACACGTTGGGCGATGAGCACTCGCGCATCGAAACCGCCGACCGGGTGGACCCTCAGGAATCCTCCCTCGTCGATATGCTTGACGAAAAACCCGATCTCATCCATATGCCCGGAAATGGCGACGCGCGGCCCGCCGTTACCCATTTTGGTTCCGATGACATTGCCCATAGCGTCGATCGTCAGATCGTCCACCAGCGGCGTCATCTCCTCCAGCACGATTGCACGAATGGCATCTTCACGCCCTGAGATTCCAGGAGCGTCGCACAGGCGTTTGAGCAGGGGAAGGTTGAACTCCGGCATGCAGCATTCATCTCCACTGACGACGGCACTTCGCGAGATTCAAATCGTTGCTCAGTCGATGCTAGCACGTCGGCAGATGCCAGGTGCCGAAGATTCGCGCATGTCATACAGGAAAAAGCAAAGCGCCAGGGAATGCCCGGCGCTCTGCTTTCAGGTCACTTACCCATCCGATTCTATTCAGGGATATAGAGGAGTCCTTGCGAACCTGCGAGCAGATTGTCTTTGAAGCCGACGACGGCGAACGCCTGCGGCATGGAAACGGCCGTCGGAGAAGCAACTGCAACTGGAGTCGCGTCACCGAGCACAGCGGCAGTCGCGGCATTGACGGTCGAGGAAAGTGCGCCCAGGTTGACGAAGAGCATCGCATTCCGATCAGCGGGTAAGGAGGCGGTTGCATTCTGGAACAGCTCCGTGTCAGCCAACTGATCGGTTGAGCCGCTGATTGCGGCGTTCACGCCATCGCCGACGCCGATGATCAATTGGTCGTTATTTACACCAACCACGACGGGATTGGAAACGCCCGAGCTGCTCAAATCGATCGAGTTCATCGCCACGCCATCGATCGTGGTGGGCGTCACCGCCGCCGAGTTCTTCGCAAACAGGCCGACAAACGAGAGCAGCGCATTGAGCGACGCGTCAACAGCCGCGGGATCTGACGTTTGCGCGATAAAGGCGGCATTCACACCGGTCGCGTCGGTTGAGTTCACGCCCCAGAGTCCAAAGGCATATTCACCGTCGAGCTTGTCGATAAGCTGGCTCTTGAGATTGACGCCGAACAGTAGCGCGAGCTGGCCGAATGCCGTATTTGCCGCATCCGGAAGCGTGATTGTTGATGGATCAATCACCGGGGTCGCAGCGGCAGTGGCTGACGACATACCGGCCAGTGCGCCAAGCAGGAACTGCGATCCGATGACGCCAATCGCATCAAGCAAACCTGTCGAAGAAAAGTCCATGCCGTCGACGAAGACCTGTGTATCCGCCGGCATTTGATCGATCAGCGTTGACGTGAAGTTATCGGCGTCGCCGAAAATCGGGCTGCCATTCTCGCCAACGGATCGGGAATCGGTCTGAAAGCCGTTATCCACAGCGGTTACCGAGAACGCCGTAAAGGCATTGACTCCATTGGTGACGGCATCGATCCCGGGCAGGTTCTTGTCCGCCTCCGGTCCGATGTCAGCTGCAAGCTGGGAGCCGTTCACGACGCCGAGCGCCAGCGATTCGTCCGGCAACGGCCGGATGACCTCCTGGAACCGGGGTACGGTGTCAAGGGAGTCGCCGCCATTGACGCGCAGATCCAGCACCGGCAACAGATCTTTCACAGTCGGCGCTGCGATCAGCGCATCGTCGATCCGGGCGATGGCGAGTCCCGGCGTGCCTGCTGTCTCATCACCAGCGACCCAGGTCACACTGACGCCGTCATGCTCTTCATCTTTAATCGTGACGCCGTTGTTTTCAGCGATGCGTTGCAACGCAGTCTTGAGCACAACCTCGGCGATCGACGGATCCTTAGGAAGCGCAATCAGGACATATCCTGACTGAGCTGCTTTTGTCGCCGCATCAGCGAGGACTCCGGTCGATCCCTGACTCAATGCGGCGCCGGTGGTAAGACTCGGCATCATGCCGTTGAGATCGGGATTCGTCACCGCGATCGCCACCTCACCACCCAGGAAATCATTAGCGTCGATGACGCCGCTGCTGCCGAGCACCGTTTGGGTGAAGAGTTCAAAGAGTCGTTCAGGAGTGATCGTCCGCCCGATGCGTTGGCCCAGGACATTCGCCTGCGTCCATTGCGCTGACGTGGAGTCGAGATCTGCGGAGACAAAGGCAAGCGCGGTCGCCGGCACATAGGTGGCGGTTTCCGGCGCCTGTTCCCGAGCGCTTGCGACCGGTCCATGGCTGAACGCCAGGCCGAATGACGAGATGACAAACGTCGCAACGAGGAGCAGTGAAAGCAAACGTCTGGGGAAGGTTATCGCCATACCCAATGTCCTTTTCCTGCCGAATTGTGGCTCATCATGCGCCGAACATGGCGCGAGGAACTGCCTCACAGCAGCGCGACTCAGATTGAGTCACCCTCAACTCTAGGAAGCGGCAAAGGGTACGTCAACCAATTGGCGGTGAATTCTGTATGAAGCGGTAAACGCTAATCCTGGATTTGGTCGTCGATTCCTGTGGCGACGCTGAACATAATCATGAAAAGCGCCGCGACCAAACCGATGATCAAAATCAATGCCACCACCGTGAGTCCCGCGCGAATGATCTGCTCAACCACGTCCACCGAATGACCTCTCCTCACGCATAAATCCGGTACTTCCCAGAGTATAGAAGCCAAAGTGCCCGGTGACATTCATCACCGGGCACTTTGTGCGGTTTCAGATCGAACTAGGCCACCATTGGCGCTGCGGTCAGCGCGGCAGTGAAGACCAGATGATCGTCGATTCGATCGATCAAGATCGTTTCACCGTCATGCAATTCACCCGAAAGGACCTTCATCGAAAGCGGATCGAGCACTTCGCGCTGGATCAGCCGCTTCAGTGGGCGAGCGCCGAACACCGGATCGTAGCCGCGCTGGGACAACCACTCCTTCGCCCCCGTCGACACCTGAACATTGATCTGCCGCTCAGCCAATCGCTTCGAAACCGTCGACATCTGGAAATCGACGATTTTCCCGATCTCCTCGCGTGAGAGCGCGGTGAAGATCACGATCTCGTCGATCCGGTTCAGGAACTCGGGCCGGAAGGCTGTATGCAGCGCTTCCGTCACTTTGGCCCGCATCTCATCCTGATTCCGGTCCCCGAGGGCCGTGATATACGACGATCCCAGGTTGCTCGTCATGATGATGACCGCATTGCGGAAATCAACCGTGCGCCCCTGCCCGTCGGTCAATCGACCGTCATCAAGCAGTTGCAGCAAGACGTTGAAGACATCCGGATGCGCCTTTTCAATCTCGTCAAAGAGAATCACGCTGTAGGGCCGGCGGCGAACCGCTTCAGTCAGCTGACCACCTTCGTCATAGCCGACGTATCCTGGAGGCGCTCCGATCAAACGGCTGACAGCGTGCTTCTCCATGTACTCGGACATATCAATGCGGACCATCGCCTGATCGCTGTCGAAGAGATATTCAGCCAGCGCCCGCGCCAGTTCCGTTTTGCCGACACCGGTCGGACCAAGGAAGATGAACGAGCCGAGCGGCTTGTTCGGATCGGACAGACCGGCTCGCGAGCGACGAATCGCGTTCGAAACAGCCGAGATCGCTTCGTCCTGGCCAACCACTCGCATGTGGAGGCGATCCTCCATCTTGAGCAGCTTCTCGATTTCGCCTTCCATCAACCTGCTGACCGGCACCCCGGTCCAGCGGCTCACGACCTCGGCGATATCCTCCGCGTCGACTTCCTCCTTGAGGAGCTTGCCGCTTGCCTGAAGTTGCGCGAGCCGCTTCTCCTGCTCTTTCACCTGTTCCTGGAGTGCGACGAGCGTTCCATACTGGAGTTCGGCTGCCTTGTTGTAGTCGAACGCCCGCTGCGCCTGCTCAATTTCGATCCGGGTTTCTTCAATTTGCTGGCGCAGCTCGGAAACTGCCTGGATTGCCTCACGCTCCTGATCCCAGCGCGATCGCAATGCATCGCGATCTTCTTTAAGATCGGCCAACTCTTTTTCAAGCGTCTTCAACCGCTCTTGAGAGGCGTGGTCCTTTTCTTTCTTCAGGGCCTCGCGCTCGATTTCGAGCTGCATGATCCGGCGCTCTTTTTCATCAAGCTCGACCGGCATCGAGGTGATTTCCATCCGCAATCGAGCCGCCGCTTCATCGACGAGATCGATTGCTTTGTCCGGCAGGAAGCGATCGGCGATATAGCGATTCGAAAGAATCGCCGCCGACACGAGGGCGGAGTCGAGAATGCGCACTTTGTGATGCGTTTCATACCGCTCGCGCAAGCCACGCAGAATCGAGATCGTATCTTCCACCGTCGGCTCGCCAACGATCACCGGCTGGAAACGCCGCTCCAACGCCGCATCTTTTTCGATGTACTTGCGGTACTCGTTGAGCGTCGTCGCGCCGATCGCGTGCAATTCGCCGCGGGCCAGCATTGGCTTGAGCAAATTCGCCGCGTCAACCGCGCCTTCGGCAGCTCCCGCGCCGACGACGGTATGCAGCTCGTCAATGAAGAGAATCACCTGGCCGTCGCTGTCCTGAACTTCTTTCAGCACAGCCTTCAGCCGCTCTTCAAATTCACCGCGGAACTTCGCTCCCGCGATCAGTGAGCCCATATCGAGCGCGATGATCTGCTTTTCCTTCAACCCTTCGGGCACGTCGCCGCGCACGATCCGCTGGGCGAGTCCTTCGGCGATGGCGGTTTTGCCGACGCCCGGCTCGCCGATCAGCACCGGGTTGTTTTTCGTCCGGCGAGACAGCACCTGGATCACGCGCCGGATTTCCTCGTCACGGCCGATCACCGGATCGAGCTTGCCGTTCTTAGCCAGCGCGGTCAGATCCTTGCCATACTTTTCGAGCGCCTGGTACTTCCCTTCCGGGTTGGCGTCAGTCACCCGTTGCGAACCGCGCACGCTTTTGAGCGCTTCCCGCACGGAACCGGAATTAACGCCGTTCTTGCCAAGCAGTTTCGCGGCAGGGGATGAGCCGGCCGTAATGCCAAGCAAGAGATGCTCAGTCGAGATGTACTCGTCGCCGAACTGCTTGGCCTCTTTTTCGGCCGTTTCCAGCACGCGCCGCATGCCTTGCGACACCGACGCCTCGGAGCTGTATTGCAACACCGGCAGCCGGGCGATTTCTGCCTCGGTCTCTTCGACGATCAGTTGCGGGTCGACCTCAAGCTTGTGCAGCACCTGCGGCACGATGCCGTCGTGCTGATTGACAAGTGCTGCGAGCAGCACTTCCGGCTCAAACTGGCTGAGTCGACGGCGCTCCGTTTCACGTTGCGCCTCGACCACAGCTTCCTGGGCCTTTTCTGTAAATTTCGTTGGGGCAGCCATTCAATGTTCCTCCTGAAAGACTATTGGCGCCGGTTTCAGGGCATGGACTGTCCCTGGCGTGGCCGCGCCCGGCCGCGCGTCGCTAACCTGTGTGCGTGAATGCAGGAGCCCGATGTGAAATTCGGGTCTAGGACTGTTCACCGAGCGGCTCATAACCAAGCAACTTCAATGCACGGTCAACGCCGGTGAAGGACGAGCTGAATTCAGCCACTGCCCCTTTGCCGTCGCCGCGGTCGATCGAAGCCGCCATCCGGCCGAGCCGGTCGCGAAGCTCATGGAGCGAGTTCGTCATCTCCAGCGCGAGCTGCACTCCCGCCAGATTCAGACCGCACTCTTCCACCAGGTATTTCACCTGTCGCAATCGCTCGATATCCCGGTCGGAATAGAGGCGTAGATTTCCCGTGGTGCGCGAAGGCGCGATCAGTCCTTCACGTTCATACTTTCTCAGTGTCTGCGGATGCATTTCAACGAGACGCGCCGCTACACTTATGACAAAAAGCGGCTCATTGAATCGAGGCGCCATACATCGTCTCCTTTATCACTGGGTAAAGTATAAACATTGATACGATTCGTGTCAACATCATTCACTGGAAATGATGGTTGGCTCACATGGAAAGGAACCTATCGTGTTGATTCTTGGACATCGCGGCGCGTCGAAAGTCCATCCTGAGAACACGCTCATCGCCTTTCAGGCGGCGTACGAGGCGAACGCCGATGGTCTGGAATGGGATGTCCACGCGACATCCGATGGCATCCCGGTGTTGACGCACGACCGCTCTCTGGCTCGACGAACCGGCGATGTGCGGGAAGTCGATAGGGTGACACTCGACGAGCTCAAATCGCTCGATGCGGGCGACGGCCAGCAGATACCCACATTGGCGGAAGCGCTCGCCCTCTGTGCAGGTCGTGGCTATCTCGACATTGAGGTCAAGCAATCCGGCATCGAACAACAAGTGCTCGACGACCTGGCGGATTACAAAGGCGCCTGGGGCATTTCATCGTTCGATTGGACGTCTCTGGTCGCCTTTCGCGAGTTGAGCGACACGGCGGAACTCTGGCTTCTGGCGATCCAGGTTAATCGCATTTTGCTGGAAACGGCTGCCAGAATTAAGGCGAAGGGGATCGCACTCTACTACCAGGCAATCGATGCGCAGACCGTCACAACATTGCATGCCGCCAGTCTCCAGATATTCGCCTGGACCGTCAACGACGAATCCGAATCAAAACGCCTGAACGATCTCGGCGTCGACGGTCTGATCACCGATGTGCCGGAGTCGATCAAACCGCTCTTTGCATAAGCAACTTGCTCCGAAATATTCCCACACTGATAATCGGTTCCAGGCTATCTCCGAAACTGGAAAGATTTTGGGCGCAACGCTGCGTCAAGGGAGCAGGTCAATGTCGACACAAGATCATCCCCCACTCATCACACTCCGAGGAGAACTCGTATCACTCGGACCGCTCCATCAGGGGTTCATCGAACCGCTCACCCGCTGGTACAACGACCCGACGACGCTTCTCCTTGGTGGGGACGATCTCATTCCCACCACCGAATCTCGCTCCGCCGCCTCGTGGAACAAGATCATCGATGAGGAGAATGAAAAGCGCGTCTTTTTCGGTATTTACGAAAATGCCGGAATGCTGCCGATCGGCATGTGCAATATTCGCGATATCAATACGATGCACCGCACCGGTGAATATGGCATCAGCATTGGCGAGGCCGAATATCGCGGCAAAGGGCGCGGCACAGAGGCAACCACGCTCCTCCTCGACTACGCGTTCACCGTCTTCGGATTGGAAAACGTCTGGCTCGACACGCTTTCGGTCAATATTCGCGCCATTCGCTCCTACGAAAAGGCCGGGTTCAAAGAAATCGGACGCCGACGCGCTGCGCACCGCATCGGCTCAAACGTCTATGACATCGTCCTGATGGATTGCATCGCCTCCGAGTTCTACGCAACACGAACGTCGGTGATCCCGAATCCATTTTAAAACGCCCCCGGCTGAAATCAGCCGAGGGCGTTTCCATTGATTGTATCGTCAGGCTTTAGATGCCTGCAGCTCGCGTCACGGCGCGTTTCGCCAGGACGTTCACGAGATGAGCGCGATACTCCGCTGATGCGTAGACGTCGCCATTGATGTCAAGGCCGTCAGCGGCATTGGCAGTTGCCGACGCGATCGATTCCGCCGTGAGCTGCTGCCCGACCAATGCGCTCTCGACTGCCGAAAGTCGCGTCGCTTTTGAGGTTGCGCCGGTCACTGCCACGCCAGCAGCGGTGCAGACACCGTTCTCGATAGTCAGCACGGCAGCGACTCCGGCGACAGCGTAGCCAGAGGCGGGGTGCGCATGTTTTTCGTATGCCGCTTTCCCGTTCACGGCTGAGGCGGGAATCGTGATCGAGGTAATGATTTCCTGCTCCCTCAATGAGGTCGTCAGGAGGTCGACAAAGAAATCGTCGGTGGAGATCTCCCGCTCGCCGTCCGGTCCCTTTGCATGAACCGATGCGCCGAGCGCCAGCAGCACGGCGGTGAAATCGGCGGCGGGATCGCTGTGCGCGAGCGATCCGCCCAGCGTGCCGCGTGACCGCACCTGCAGGTCGCCGACGACGTTGGCCGTTTCTTTCATCACGGGCAATGCAGCGGCCAGTTCAGCAGAATCTTCGATCTCGCGATAGGTTGTGCCCGCGCCGATTGTCACTCCGCCATTGATCGAAATCCCTTTGAGTTCCGGGAGTTGCCCGATGTCGATCAACGCCAACGGCGCGGCGAGACGCAGTTTCATGGCCGGAAGCAGACTGTGGCCGCCGGCGATGATCTTGCCATCCTCAACTTCGCCGAGCAGGCGCACCGCGTCATCGACGCTCGTCGCCTTGTGATACGCGAATTGCTCAGGAAACACGTTGGTTTCTCCCTTGTTTGCCGGCTGGCGGTTAGGCCGATGCCGATGCGATCGCCCGCCAAACGCGCTCCGGCGTTATTGGCATATCCACGTGACTGATTCCAAGATGCGAAATGGCGTCGATGACCGCGTTTGCCACGGCTGGCGTCGAAGCGATCGTTCCCGCTTCTCCCGCGCCCTTGACCCCCATCGGATTCACCGGCGACGGCGTGACGGTTCGATCGAGCTCGAACCAGGGAACCATGCTCGCCTTCGGCACGGCATACTCGGACATCGTGCCGGTAATCAATTCGCCATTGTCGTCGTAGTGCGCGCCCTCGAAGAGCGCCTGCGCCATTCCCTGCACGATGCCGCCATGAATCTGGCCATCAACGATGAGTGGATTGACGACGTTGCCGACGTCGTCGACCGCGACGTAGCGCTTGATTTCGATCTCGCCGCTGTCGCGATCAATTTCCACCACGCAGATGTGCGTGCCAAAGGGGAAGGTGCAGTTCGGCGGATCGTAGTAGGTCGTCTCGTCCAGGAATGGCTCCATGCCGTCCGGCAGGTCGTACGCGACGCTGGCGGCGAGGGCGATTTCCTGAATCGTTTTCACCGCGGCGGGCACGCCCAGCACGAACGCCTTGCCATTCTCGAAGACGATATCTTCTTCGGCGACTTCGAGCATGTGAGCCGCGAGCTTCTTCGCTTTGGTGACGACCTTCTCGGAACTCTTGTAGAGTGCCGTGCCGCCGACCGAGAGCGACCGGCTGCCATAGGAGCCGTATCCGAATGGCGCGCCGAGCGTATCGGAGTGCTTGATCTCAATGTCGTCGTACGGAATGCCGAGCTGATCGGAGATCACCTGGGCGAACGTCGTTTCATGTCCCTGGCCGTGCGGTAGCGCTCCGGTTGTCGCCACCACCTTGCCGGTAAGGTGAACCTTCACGTTCGCGCTTTCCCAGAGTCCCGCGCCCCATCCTTCGCCGGGGAGACCGATCCATTTCGATGGCGCAACGCCGCAAACTTCGACGTAGGTTGAGAGCCCGATCCCGAGCAGCTTTTGCTCGCCTGCGTCACGGCGGCGTCTCTGTTCGGCGCGCAGCTCCTGGTAGCCGACGTGCTCCATCGCCCGGTCGAGCGCGCCTTCATAATTGCCGCTGTCGTACTCCAGCATGCCGACGCCGGTGTCATAGGGAAAATCTTCCGGCTGAATGAAGTTGCGCCTGCGCACCTCGGCAGCGTCGACGCCGGTGGCCCGCGCAACGAGATCGCAGACCCGCTCGATCACGAACGCCGCCTCCGGCCGTCCAGCACCACGGTAAGCGTCGACCATCGCCGTATTCGTGTAGACGCCGGTGACATGAACGTGAATATCGGGGATCTTGTAGCATCCCGCGATCATCCGTCCGTAGAGCGTCGTCGGGATACCGGGCGCGATCGTCGAAAGATACGCGCCGAGATTGGCGATTGTATCAACCTTGAGCGCGGTGATCTTGCCGTCTCTGCTCGCGCCGATCTCCACCTGGGAGATATGGTCGCGGCCATGCGTGCTGGAGAGATAGTTCTCCGACCGGTCTTCGAAGAATTTGACCGGCCGGCCAAGCTTCTTCGCCAGCATCAACGTCAGCACCATGTCGTAATAGAGAAAGATCTTCGCCCCGAATCCGCCGCCGATATTCGGCGAGATCACCCGGATTTTCTGCTCTGGAATACCGAGCACAAATGCTGAAATCAGCAAGCGCATCACATGGGGCGCCTGCGATGTGGCCCAGAGCGTGTAATCGCCCGTGCCGGGGTTGTAATCGCCGATGGAGCCGCGCGTCTCGATAGGATTCGGAATCAATCGCTGGTTGATGATCCCCTGACTGATGCGAACTTCGGAATTCGCGAGCGCAGCATCGACCGTTGCGGCGTCTTTTCCGCACTCCCACTGCAAAACGATATTGTTTGGCGCGTTTTCATGGAGTTGCGGAGCGTCCGGATCGAGCGCCTTTTTGCCGTCGACAACGACACCGAGCTCGGTGTAATCAACGGCAATCGCGCTCAGCGCGTCGACAGCCTGCTCCAAAGTCTCAGCAACGACAACTGCGACGGGATCACCGATATGGTGTACCTCATCGACCGCCAGCACCCGCGGCGTATTGACATGGTTCTCAACCTTACCTGCCTGCCACGCGCATGGCAGCGGATTCGCATCGAGAAAGTCCTTGCCGGTGAACACTCCAACGACACCGGGCATCGATTGCGCCGCGCTGATGTCGATACTGTTGATTTTCGCGTGGCCGTAGGGCGATCGAAGAATCGCCGCCTGGCTCAGCCGGTGGAGCCTGATGTCGTCAAGAAACGAGCCCTGACCGGTGATCAGACGCGGATCTTCCCGGCGCTTGATGGCCTGGCCAACCATCCTGGTCGATGGTTCTGAAGCTGCAACCATTGCTGTCCCTCTCTTGCGATCCCGGGGACGAACGATCGGTCAAAACGCCGTGGCGCCCTAGTAGGTCTGCTTTCGCGGCATCTTCGTTGCGGCGAGTTGCACCGATTTGACGATGTTCTGATACCCGGTGCAGCGACAGATGTTCCCTTCCAGTCCATGGCGGATTTCCGCCTCGGTCGGATTCGGGTTCTGCTCCAGCAATGAAATGCCCGCCATGATCATGCCCGGAGTGCAGTAGCCGCATTGAAGACCGTGCATCTCCCAGAATGCGTCCTGCATCGGGTGGAGATTCCCTTCGGAACCAATGCCTTCGATCGTGGTGACCTCGCCGCCGTCGGCCTGAACGGCGAGCACTGTGCAACTTTTGACTGGCAGACCATTCAGATGAACGGTGCAGGCTCCGCATGAGGTCGTGTCGCATCCGACGTGCGTGCCAGTGAGTCCGATGGTTTCCCGGATGAACTGAACGAGCAGCAGGCGAGGCTCAACCTCGGCTGTATGTTCCTGACCATTGACCTTGATGGTCACGGCAACCTTTGCCGGAACGGTTGTCGCGGTTCCCATGCGGTTCCTGCCTCCTGAGCGTGGCCCACGATCCCCCGTGGACCTCCATGCCGCGCATGCCGCCGGTTCCAACGCAACGACTGGATGAGACATCTTGTTCGGCGCGTTGCCGGGACCATGCTTGTTTCACGTCGTGCCGCAAGTATATCGCTGAAATGGCGGAGACCTATGAACGGCACGAGCAATCGACCGGACGGAGCATGTTCAACTGACCACGTCGATATTGAGACCGCTCGCGGTCACCCGGATCTCGTTCTCACCCCGCTTTGCCCGCTCGATCAGCAACGATCCTTTCTGCCCCAGGACGCGCAGATTTTTGAACTCGATGCGATCGAGCCAGCACGGTAAATGAGGAGAGACAAGAAGCGAGTTTTGCCGGGGGCTGGCCTCCAGGCCGGCGATCGAACGCACGACATATGGCAGTGCGCCTGACGCCCAGGCCTGGGGATTGCAGCTCACGGGATAGGCAACCGGTGCATCATTGACTGCATCATCTCGATCAAATCCGCAATAGAGCTCGGGCAACCTGAGAATCGGATAGACCGCTGCGGCCTCCAGTAGACCTTCGACGACCTTTATGCCGAGATGGTGCTCGCCGTAGCGATACAAACCCGAAATGATCAGACTGTTGTCGTGCGGCCAGATTGAACCGTTGTGATAGCTCATCGGATTGTAGCTTGCCATGTTGGAGCTGAGTGTGCGCATTCCCCAACCGGTGAGCATATCTGAGGCGAGAAAGCGGCGAGCCATTCGCCTCGCCCGTTCGGGCGATGGCAGTCCGGAATTGAAAAGCTGGGCGGCATTTGAGCTGACGGCCCTGATCGGTTGCTTATCGGTATCGAGCGCCTGAGCGTAGCACCCATCCTCGTCCATCCAGAAAAGGGATTCGACCTTCTCGCGAACAGCCTCGGCTTTCCGCCTAAGCATTTCCGCCCATTCGGCGTCGCCATGGAAATCCGCCACGTCAGCGAGCCGCCTGTATCCGGCATAGACGTATCCCTGCACTTCGATGGGAGTGATTAAACCGCTAACCGGGTTTCCTGCGGTGTCATGGAGGGAATCCCAGCTATCCTTCCAGACTTTATGGGATATCGTTCCCGTGCTTGTCGTCAGGGTTGAATATTCAACGAGACCATCCCCATCGACATCGCCGTATCGATCGATCCAGTCGATCGCCCGGAGTACATGTGGCTTGAGTCTCCCGTAGAGTTGGTCATCGCAGGTCCAGTTGAACACCTCGGCCGCAAGCCAGACGAACAGCGGCGTGGCATCGGCCGTCCCGTAGTACGGGACATGGGGCACCTCCTTCAGTCGAGCCATTTCGCCGTACCGCATCTCATGGAGGATCTTTCCTGGAGCCTCATCGGTGAACTGGTCGACTTTTTCTCCTTGAAGCGATGAAAGAAAGGTAAGGGTTTGAATCGCGGCTTCGGGATGAAGATGCAATGTCTGCAGCCCCACAATCAAACTGTCACGACCGAAAGGAGCCACGAACCAGGGAATCCCGGCAGCAGGAATGGATCCGTGGCCAAACGGCGTCTGCAGCGCCGTCAGATCGCGAATGGATTGATCGTGAATATTGTTGAGAACGATGTGATTCGTCTCGACCGAAGCAAATCGTGTCGCGTGCCTCAAATGACGAGGCGGCTCCTGGTCAGCGGGCAATAGCGCAAGTTCGACGATGACGTTCCAGGACGCAGCGGGCGAGAGGTCGAGATCAAATGTCGCAATCACACCCGGTATGTTAATAGTCGTTCCATCGGGAAGTTCTTGCGTTTCTGTCGTCTCGGCGAGCCGGACAGGCTGGCTGAACTGAGTGCTGGTTTCCAACCGGAGACCGTCTCGCCCTTCATATCCGAGGACAAATGAGCTGTCATGAACCTGTGGCGCACGGAGCAGCCCACGCTCGGTCCGCGCAAATCCCCGGATGTCGAAAATATCTCGAAAATCTGCGGAAAATTCCATAGAAAAGGTGATCGAAAGTGGGCGAAGTCCGAAATTCTTGAGTTCATACACAACGCAGAGCCGATCGTTCAATTCGATATGCTCTCGAACCATCACCATATGTTTTGGCAGCGGCGCGCCGCCGATATCCGGCATCCAGGCATTGGCCATCACGGCCGTCGCCGAGGTTGCGTCGTGCGGGTGAACGGCCAGCACATCGAGCTGCTCGCCAGCCAAGCTTTACGTCGTATCTGCAAAGATGCCGCGTATCGCGCAGATAGAGCCCCTTTCCGCTTTCACCGCTTCCGTCGGTTTGGATTTCACCAACGAGGAACAATTCATCTGCTTTCAGAACGAGATCATGATCAAGCACGCGTGCCTCCTGCGAGTCGTTTCTAGCTCGTGCACCTGCTGGAAATAGTCTTCTGGGAACGAAGATCGCTGGACAATCAGTTCCTGGCGACGAGGAACGCACTGTTCGCTGATAATCAGAATCGAAGTCGATTCCGGGTAACGAGAGGTGACCAGCATGCGCGGATTGCACATCGTTCTCAAGGGACTTTCAGACACCCTTGAGCATCTGCTCCCGTTTACGCTGGCAAGTTTAGGGTGGTGGCTGGGGATTGTCTCGATTCTGTTTGGTCCCGGCGCTACCCAGATGCTGTTCAGAATCGCCGATCCACGCATCATCTCCGAGCTGGATCGACCTGGCATCCGCGCTGGCATTTCACAATCCCCTCAAGAACTATGGTCGGGCGTGGGGTCTCTCGGTGATCGTCGTTGTTCCCGATCGTCGTGCTGCTTGCGAATCTCTCCTGGTCAGACAGCAACTGGACGCATATTGATCCCGATCTGGCTGATTCTCCTGGTCTCGTTCAGCCGTGATCGGGCTTGATGGCGTTTTCGATCGTCTCGCTCTTCAAGAACTCGGCGATCGAGTCGATCCGTCTGGCGGCGGTGCTCGCGTTTGGACGCCCCTCCTGCACGATTCCCCTGCTAATCGCGCTCGTCCCGGTGTTGATCATTTGCATCGGACTGGTCGTACCGGCGTTTCTCTTTCTCCCGGCCCTGCTCGCCGCCGTCTTTCAACCGGCTGGTGCTTGATGGACTGGGAATAGCAGATCGTCGATCCGCTGGCGCCGTCGGACGAGCGGCGGATCGAAGAATCACAGGCGCAAGCAAAACGGCGATTCGGTCCGTGAGGGCCTATCCCTTGATCCCGGCCGTGACCTGACCCTCGACGAACCAGCGCTGGAAGACGAGATAGAAGATCGCCATCGGCACGGTGGTGATGACAGCCATGGCCATCAAGATCGGCCACTCGGTGTAGTTGGCTTTTTGGAAATAGGCCAGTCCGAGCGGCAGCGTGAAGAGCGATTGATTGCTGATAAAGATCAACGGTTCGAGAAACGCATTCCAGCTCCCCTGGAAGCTGAAGATCGCCAATGCCGTTAGCGCGGGCATGGCGTTCGGCAGGATGATCTGCCAGAACATCCGGTAGCGACTCGCCCCGTCGACCCGGGCGGCTTCTTCGAGCTCAACCGGGATCGATTCGAAAAACTGCTTCATCAGGAATATCCCGAACGCGTCGGCCATGAACGGAATCGTCAGCGCCCCGTAGGTGTTGACCAAATGCAGTTCTTTGAGGATGAGAAACTTCGGAACGATCGTGACGATGCCCGGGATCATCATCGTGCTGAGCACCAGCACGAAGATGACATCCTTGCCGAAGAAATCCATCCGAGCGAAGGCGTACCCCGCCAGCGACGCCGTGAACGCGCGCGCGATCACCCAGATCACCGCAACGATCACGCTGTTCGCGAACCAGCGCTCGATGTTCGAATCGAACACCGTGCGATACGCATCGAACGTCGGATTCGCAGGCCAGAACAAGCGACTTCCAGGTCAGCAACTGGTTTGCTTCGGCCTGGGTCTTGAGCGAGGTCGAAATCGAAAAGACGAACGGAAAGAACATCAGCAGGGCGACGCCGATCAGCGCGATATAGGCGATTGTGGACAGCGCGCGATCGAACCAGGTTGTCAGGCGCGCCCGGCTGCCCGGCGTCTCGACGTGAGTCACGACTTCCGTTTCAGCGGCAACCATGTGCATTTGCTCCTGCAATGACCGGACGACGACATCGCGTCATTTGTCCTCGCGTGTGAGACGCCGCTGGATGAAATAGAGCGTCAGGATGATGAAGAAGAGAATCACGGCCAACGCCGATGCGTAACCAAATCCCCTACCCTGCCCGAATCCCTCGATGTAAATGAGATAAGCGATCGTGGTCGTCGTTTTCGCGGGTCCACCCGCGCTCATGATGTAGATCTGATCGAAGACCTGGAAGGTGCCGATCAAGCCCGATGGTGACGACGAAGGCCGTCACCGGCTTGAGCAGCGGCACCGTGATGTCACGGAAAATCCGGTAGCGGCTGGCGCCGTCGAGCGCGGCTGCCTCATATGCATCGCGATGGAACGTTCTGTAGACCGGCGAGAAAGACGATCATCATCGTGCCGGTCGTCGTCCAGATATTCAGGATCATGATCGTCAGCAACGCCAGACTCGGTCCAGCGAGCCAGACGGACACGTTGTCAATCCCGAACTTTTCCAAGCAGCAGCTCGATCACGCCGTTCGGATTGGCGAGCCAGATCGGTTTCGGTGTCGGGAATCCGAATTGTTGAAGCGTGTAATTGACGACGCCGCGTGCGGAAAACATCCAGAGAAAAATGATCGAAATCACAACCGATGAGCTGATCGAGGGGAAATAGAAGGCGGTGCGAAAAAAGGTCTTGCCGCGAATCTTTCGATTCGCCAGCACCGCCAGCACCAGCCCGGTGATCGTTTGCGCCGGAACGACGCCCAGCGCATACCAGCTCGTATTGCGGAACGCGGTCCAGAAGTCCTTGTTGTGAATAATGTGGCGGTAGTTGTCGAGACCGACCCAGCGCTTGCCCGGATCGGTGAAAAGCTGGCCGATGCCGCCTTTGGCCAGGAGTTGATAATCGAAAAAGCTGACGTAGAACGAGAAAAGAATCGCGCCAAAGATAAAGACGACGAAGATCACCATCGCTGGAGCAATGAAAACCCAGCCTGCTCGCCGATCCTCGGCGACGATCGGGTTCTTCATGCGCCGGTTGGCCGGAACTGACACCGCCATACGACGCTCTCCTATCCCTTACCCGACGTCGAGTGTCTTCTCCTGAGTGAGGAGGCGACTGCCCGCCTCCTCACGAAGCATGAGTTCGTCATTACGCCGGGGTCGCTTCCGGCGAGGCAGTGGCCAGCGTCAGACGGTTTTTCGCTGCGTCGGCGATATGCTGCAGCGTCGTTTTAACATCCTGCTGACCGGCGAACAGCGACTGCATCTCAGCTGTGGTGTCGTCAACAAACGCCTGTCCACCGACGCCAAATCCCCATCCCCTTGCGTACGCGCCGCCCGCGAGGAATGCAGCCTTCTCAGGGAATTGCTGGCTCCAGGCATCCGCGAGCGCCGGGCGGGTCGGCATGGCAAGCCCGAGTGACGCCCATTTCGTCATTCCCTCAGTGCCGACGAGGTAGTTCTCGACGCTCCAGGCGGCGTCCGCCACCTTGGTCGATCCGTTGATGGCATAGCAGACTGTGAACGCAAGCGTTGCCTTCGTCTTCGGACCTTCCGGCATTTCCGCAATGGCGTACTGCAAATCGGGCGCGCTTGTCTGGAGGAACGGGACGACCCAGTTCCCTTCGAAAACGATATCCGCCAGACCCTTTGGCGAGACCGTCGCCCGGCCACTCGGCTCCGGCATCGGCTGGAGTCGTCGCCAGGCCATCCTTGTAGAGACCGTAGTAGAAATTGAGCGCCTCCTCGGCCTCAGGAGAATCGACGGTGACCTCAGTCCCGTCATCGCTTGGTGACTGATGCACCGGCCGCATAGTGGAATGCCAGGTAGCGATCGAAGGAAGGCGGAATCATGATGCGCGGCGTGCCCTGCTTGTCGGCGAGCGCCTGCGCGGCCGCTTTGAGATCGTCCCAGTTGGCAGGTGGCGCAGTGATGCCGGCGTCTGTCAGCGCGGTCGTGTTGTAGACCATGCCCAGCGCCGACCAGTCCTTTGGCAGTCCATATGTCTTGCCGCCGGATTGAAAGGCGCCGATCAAACCTGGATAGAAATCCTCAGCCGTCACGCCGTCTTTCGCCATGTAGTCATCGATGGCGAGCAGCGCTTCGCTGAAAATGAAGTTCGGCGCGGGCAGGCTGTCGAGAAAGAAGATATCCGGTCCGGTTCCGGCAGCAATATCAGTCTGGAGTTTGGTCAGATAGTCGGCGGTAACGAGTTCATTCTGGATATCGACATTCGGCAACGCCGCTCGGGCGTCATCGAGAATCTGATTGTAGAGATCAGTTTCCGCGCCGGACGACGTCGAGGATCGGAGCTTAACCGTGGTCTTGTCCTGGGCAAGCGCTGGAGAAAATCCCCTGCTCAGCGCATAAGCGGCAACCGCACCCGGAACGGCGAGCACACGGGCACGTGAAGAGATGAGCTGCTTTCCAGAGTCACGCATCGTCGAAACCTCCATTCAGCCAAACAGGCTATTAGATCGTTCGGATGCAAGATTGATGCCAATAAGCGCAGATCGCGCCCAATAGAGCATCCGATTCATCAGAGTTGAGCGCCGTGAACGCTCAGTTCATCGTTTTCGAATGCTACAGCGGGCGTTATCCCCATCGCGTGCATTGGACTACGGGATTGATGCGCTTGTCTTGGATGCATCAACTCAAAGTTGCTGATGAGGGAATCGAAAAATCGCATGGTATAGTCCGAATCCGAATCTGGTTTTCCGGCAGTGCCGATTTCGAGAGAGGGCGCGTTCGATTGGCTCGTTTGTTCGCTGCTCGCGCGAGTGGTGACGCTTCTCAGGCCGAACGCGGCAACCCCGATGGGCTCTTTTATGCCCTCCAGCAATATCCCCTGTTTCGTCGCCTCTGGATGGGATCCGTTCTGGCCCAGCTTGGCCAGTGGATGCAAACCGTCGCCCTTGGTTGGGTGGCGCTCGATCTCACCGATTCCGCCTTCTTTGTCGGGCTCGTCAGCTTTATGGCCGGCATTCCGTTCATTGTCGTCGCAATTCCAGCCGGGGCGATCATCGACCGGGTCGAGCGCCGCAAGGTGCTCATGTTTTGCCAGTGCGCCGCCGCGATGCTTGCGATCGTCGTGGCGATCGATGTCATTTCCGGATTCGTCGAACCCTGGCATCTCTTGATCGCGGCATTCCTGAATGGTTCACTTCTGTCAGTGCTTTCGCCGACCCAGCAAGCGTTGACGCCGTCGCTCGTGGATCGCAAGGATTTGACGAACGCGATCGGCCTCACCAGCGCCGGCAACAATCTGACCCGAGTATTCGGACCGTCACTGGCGGGCGCGATCATCGGGGTGAGCGGCACCGGCGAGGCGTTCATCGTCCAGGCGATCGCGCTCGGCGCGGCGTTTGTGCTGATCGCGATGACGAAGTTCCCGAAACAGCACATCGCGCCGCGCGTGGTCAAGCCCGGAGCGGCGCTTGAGGGGTTGCGGTACATCTTCCAGCGGGACGATCTGCGAGGGCTCTTCCTGCTCGCACTGATCCCAACCTTTTTCACCTTCCCCTACATCCAGTTTCTGAATGTGTTCGCCCGGGACATTCTGCAGATCGGCCCCAGCGGGCTTGGATTGTTGATGGCGAGTTCGGGTTCGGGCGCGGTGATCGGCAGTCTAATCGTCGCGCGCGGACGTAAAGCCGAGGGTCAGGGGATGATGCTCATCGGCACCACGATCCTCTATGCCTCGCTCATCCTCTGTATGTCGGCATCTCGCTCGATCTGGATGACGATGCCGCTGCTGATCGCGGCCGGTGGCATCGGCTCCTGGTACATGGCGCAGAACAACTCGCTCGTCCAGCACCGCATCACCGAGGATGTGCGGGGACGCGTCATGAGCGCATACATGCTGAACAACGGCTTGCTCCCGCTAGGAGCGATGCCGATGGGCATCATCGCCGGGGCAACAAGCGTCCCGATCGCGGTCGCGGTCGGTGCATCAATGACGATTCTGCTTACCGCGCTGCTCGCGTTGACGTCGCCCGCGTTGCGCTCGCTTTAAGCGGGGACGTTCGCCTCGACCGCTTCGGCGGCCTGCTCTTCGTCCGATTTCGCCGCGATCAGCTCCAGCACGATTCGTTCGGATTCACCCGGAATCCGAGGTGCGAGTTCCGCCGAAATCGCGGCAAGTTGCTGCAACGTCCCCGGAAAATCAGCGATTGGCGGAGTCAGTGGCCCGACTCGATCGCGCAGCTCGCCCCGGAACCAGGACCCTAAACGCCGTCGGACCTGATTCATCGAAGGTGGCTCGGCGTCGAGCTCCGCCGCCACCCTGGCGATCAATTCGCGGAGCTCGCGATTGATCACCGGCAATCCCGCTACCTGATCGACGGCGGTGCGGTTGGCCCGTATCCGTTCAACATCGACATCCCAGGTTCGGAAGAGATCGTACGCCGACGTCGCATTCGCGGCTCGTCGAAGCGCCTCTGCCGACACCGCTTCGATGTCAGTCTCTACCCGATCGTTCATTTGCAGCAGCGGCCGTACGCTGTCCAGCCACGCGCCGATCGCCGATCTTGCGACGCGGAAATAATAGAGACCGGCCAGCAGGCTTTCGTCGACCGACACTGGCAGACCATCGACGCCTGCAAGAATTCGCATGACCTCGACACCTTCGGCAGGCGCGAAGAACCCGGCGGCATCGACTTGCAAGGCCTCGACTTCATCGTCACGAACCGAAACGCGCATGATGCCGTAGCGCCGCCGCATCATCAGCCGGGTCAATGGGTAGTCGGGCGACATGAAAAACCCGGGTTCGATGCGCGCTGCCGGATCGATAGACCCGGTGGCAGGCTCAAGCACCGTTTGGAGGTCGAGCAGCGCCGCGAGCACCTCGGTGCTTACCTGTCGCGATCGGGCAGTCTCGATTGAGAACTTCGCATCTGCGGCCTGCAGAACCGGCTCGCCATTCTGGGTGCCAATCACGATGAAATCCGGGTTCTGCAACCCGCGCTTGGATGCCGCTCGGGCGATCGTGGGAAAGGCGTCGAGCCGGGCAACCCGGTCGATCTGAATCGGAGGACGTCCGCCGGGAACGTCACTGACGCCGCCAGCCCATCCTTCCACTGTGTCACCACAGTGATCGGCCCAACGCTGCCCGATGATGCCGCTTGATCCCCCGCGATCGGAGAAGGCCATCAACTGCCGGTTGAGCACCGCCGAGATGAGATCTCCACCCGGCAACAAATCAGAATGAATCTCGATGTCTGCGACCACGCGTCCCCGCTTGCATGAATGAGGCAATTCGTCACTGGCAGTTCGCCAGACGGGGAAAGCATACCAATCCACCGTCTACTTGCGTGATACCATACTCGTCATGCATTCGTCATCACCGCTATCGCAACCGAATGGGCGAACTCAACATCCGTCGCCCCTCGATCCGTTCCTGGCCGAGTTTCTCGCCGGGATCGCCTCGCTTCCCAATGGTTATCGGCACTCAACGGACAGGCTTGAGCTGATACGCCGTTTCGGATGGAACGACGCGTTCATCGACGCGATCTACACCAGCGCCAAGAAACGACGCTTTTTCGACCTCTACTCTGGGGGCGCCGGACGAGGCGCACCGCGCCTGCAGCTCTCGAAACGGGCGTTGCAATTTCTTGAAAGCCAGATCATTCATCAACCTGAAGACGGTTGAAATCATTCCGCATTCCATCAATTGGAGCATTCGTCTTTGAAAAACCCGGAGGGCATTGTGGTCGAGACCATTGAACGAGTTCAAACTGATGAGTCACCAACGTCGCGAAACGCCGCTGAGCTGGTCGTCGACACGCTGGAAGCGAATGGTGTGGATACCGTTTTCGGTATTCCCGGCGTGCATACGCTGGCACTCTACGATGCGCTGCATGGCCGGTCCATCAACCATATCCTGGCCCGACACGAGCAAGGCGCGGGGTTCATGGCCGATGGATACGCACGCGCATCCGGCAAGCCTGGCGTCGCATTCATCATCACCGGACCTGGCATCACCAATGTTGCGACTCCAATTGGCGAGGCGTATACCGACGGCTCACCCGTCTTCGTCGTTTCGGCGAATGTTGAGCGTCCGTACCTCGATGCGATGAAGGGCAATCTCCACGATCTCAAGGACCAGTTGAGCGTGATGGCGGCCGTCACCCAGTGGAACAGCCGGGTCATGGACGCGAGCGACACCCCGGCGACCATTGCCGAGGGCATCCGCCGGCTCAACTCCGGTCGCCGTCGACCGGTTCATGTCGAACTTCCACTCGATGTGCTCGACGAGCAGGTTTCCGGTGACATTTCGATTCCAGTTGTCGAGACGGAGCGTACCGCGCCTGATCCAAAGGAGATCAAAGCTGCAGCCGAGCGGCTTGGTGCGGCGAAAAAAGTCGTCATCTACACCGGCGGCGGCGCGGTCGAATCTCCAGATGCCGAGGCGATCCTGGCGATTGCCGAGCGCCTGTCCGCTCCGGTGCTGACATCGACGATGGGCAAAGGATCGGTTCCTGAAGATCATCCACTCGTCATCGGCGCGCTCTGGGAAGAAGGCAACGGAGTCGATCAGCTGTTGCGCGAGGCCGATCTGCTTTTCGTTATCGGCTCCAAGCTCGGCGCGCAGGCGACCAGCATGTTCAAGCTGCCGCTTCCGACCGAGATTGTCCGGATCGATATCGACGCCGAGGAAATGCATCGCAACGCCTCTCCGACTGTTTCAGTCGTTGGCGACGCCGCCCTTTCGGTTCGCGCGATTGCAGATGAATTGGCAACAGCCGGCGTTTCGACGATCTCATTCCCGAAGGAGCGAATCGCCGCAGTCAAAGCTGAAGCGCTTGCGACCGGCTGGGGACATGACCGCCAGGATTACATCAATGCCGTGAGGCGTGCGGTTCCGCGTGACGGCATCACCGTCTGGGACATGACGATGATGAGCTATGTCGCGGGCAAGCAATTCCCAGTCTACGAGCCGCGCACCTTCATGTTCCCGTCCGGGTATGGCACGCTCGGATTCTCGCTGCCGGTCGCGCTCGGCGCAAAGGTTGCCTGCCCTGACAAGGCCGTGGTGGCGATCATCGGCGACGGTGGCTTCCAGTTCACCATGGCGGAACTCGCCACGGCTGTGCAGTTCAAGCTGAGCGTGCCGATCGTCATCTTCGACGATTCCACCTACTCAGCCGTGAAGGATGCGCAGAACCTGTCGCGTGACGGCCGTTTCATGGCCGTCGATCTGATCAACCCCGATTTCATCAAGCTGGCCGACGCCTATGGCGTCCCGTCGGCGCGCCCGGAGACTCCCGAAGCGCTCGAAGCCGAAATCCGCGCTGCGCTCGAACGCACCGGCCCGACGATCATCAACGCGCCGATTCGCGGCTGGGTCTAACTCCCACTGGCAACAGGCTCCGGGGCTTCGGCTCCGGAGCCTTTTTCGTTCCTCGGGTCCGCGAAGCGCCGTGGCCAGCGATCGATCAAAAGCAGGATGACCACGGCTCCGCCCAGTACGAATAGCGCTCGCCCCAGCCAATCGAGCCAGGTAACCTCGTACTCCAGTTTCAGCGTGTAGTCGCCATCTGGAGCGGGCACAGACATATATCCATTCGCTGTTTGCGTGATGGGAACGCTATCGCCGTTGACGAACGCCTTCCAGCGCGGATACCAGTTGTGCCGGATGGTGATTTCCTGACCATGGCCAGTCCCGGTTGCCACGATCGAATTTCGCCCGATATCGATTGAAGTCGCCTGGTTCCCGCCAGAGGTAACCATCGGCGTCGGCTGGTTGACGAGAAAAACGTCGTACCAGAACCCGGTCGCAACGGGGGTCAGCAACGGAGACTCGGCGGCGATCTCTCGATTTGGCTGCCCGGGAGCATCGGTCACGATCACCGCACCGATGCCTTGCGTTTGCAAGTAGGTCCGAATTCAACGTCGAGGTGTCGATCGGATAGGCATGCTCGATGTTTGGGTCGTAGTCGCCGAAGTTCTTTTTTTGCCAGTACCAGAGCCAGTCATCGTAGAAAAAGCGGCGATCGCTCCAGGTGGTGGACCAGAGCGGATCGTGCCAGGAAACGACGCTTCCCAACACCAGCAGCGCCGTCCCGTCTTGAGCCTGCTCATCCGCGATCGAAACGGCATCATGGAGATCCTGTATCGCCGCTTCCGCCGATGTCGGCACCGGTTGCAGCCCCCTGTCTCCAACTGGCACCCAGGAAGCAGGCTCGATGACGACGAACCAGGCCATGCCAACCGCGAGCACCACCAGCGCTCCGCTGGCCACCGCTTGAACATTCGTTTCCAGCTTCGAACCAATGAATCGAATGACGTCGTAGATCGCCAGCGCCGCCAGGTAAAAGATCAACATCCGCTGGAACGGCATCAGCCGGGTCAGTTCAAGCTGTTCGACAACCTGTCCGCCCGCGACCGTCAGGAATGCCGTCGTGCTGATATAGAGCAGCGCGGTCAATGCAATCGTGCGCGTAAGCGCCCTGCCGCCGATTAGCAGACCGGTGGCAATGCCAAACAATCCGCAGATGAACACGGGTCCCGAAACTGCCTGGACCGACGAATCCAGATAAGCCTGCAAATCCGCATATCCAGAGTAGTGAACGAAGTAATAAAGACTTCGATAGCGCAAAAGCGGAAATAGCGCGGGTGCACTGACGGCGATGCACAGTCCTACGAGGAGCGCCGATCTCATGGCGACCTGCCTGAATGCGATCCGAGGCGTCATCCAGAGCGCGACGATCCCGGCCGATATGCCAACAGCCGCCAATGCGATGAAGGTGCGGGGGTTGGTCCCGAGCGCGAATCCAACGGCAATGGCTGCAACTGCCAGCTCACGGCGACGTCCGTCGCGCAGCCAGATCGCCACACCGCCGAGCGCGATCAAGATCGCGGTTTGCGCGGCGACATTGGTGACAAGTCCCCAGAGTGCGATCTCGTACCACCCACCGGACCACCACCACCCCGCGATCACCGCGTGCCCGGTTCCGGCCAGCAAGGCGATCCCAGGGGACAGACCGTCCCGCTTTGCCCACCAGAGATAGACAAATGCGGGGGTGATCACAATCCCCCAGATCACGATCTTGTGGATGACCGCCATCGGCAGCAACCCGACCGTCAGCGCCCAGACACCAACATCGAGCCACGCCGCGCCCAGCGGGTAGAACTCCACCGGATAGCCGCCCTGATGCGCTCCGAACCAGCGCAGCAATTGCCCATCAAGAAGCGCATTCTTGAGCTCGACGGCTCGCGCGACATGGAATGGATGATCGACCGTCGCCCAGCCATTAGCAAGACGAACCGTGCTGCCGTCAGGCATCTCAACGAGTTTCCAGACATGCCAGAGCTCAAACCGTTGCGCAACGAGCAGGGCAAGCGCGATGAATCCCACCGCCCACGCAATGATTCTGATGGTCCCTGAACGCTGGAAGGTGGCGATCACGCCGGCTGGTCAATGCCTTCTTCGTCGGCGTCACGCACAGTGGCGGCGAGAAGAATGAGTGCGGCGCAGAGGAGAAAGACGAGAGAAATCAAAATCCAGAAACCGAAGCGAATGAGATCGGGATGTCCCACGCTCGGCAGATTGTGCGAAAGCACGAACCACATATGACGGAGGTCGACGCGCCGCGTTTCGTCTTCGAGAAATGGCACGATGGTGATGCGGCCGAACGCCAGGAACAGGCTGCCGACCAGGATCATGATCACGCCGAAGAGCAGCGGGCCTCGCGATGAAGCTGCTCTGGCTGGAGTTACTTCTGGCTGTAATTCCACGGTGGTTGGAATCGTGTCCATTGCTCACCTGGGAAATGGCAGACGGAGCGGCGCAAGTGCCGCTCCGTCTGAGCATGACAGCTAGTCTCCGGCTGCGACTGGCTCGTTTGACCGCTTGATCTCGTGATATTCCTTTTCGGCGTTCACGGTGTCGAGATCGAAGTGACCGCCGAGCACGTTCTTTGCCGCCAACAAGCCGGTTTCAATCGAGTGATCGGTATTGTTGTACCGGAAGGTGCCGTAGCGACCGATGATCTGGATATTCTCCAGCGAGTCGATGAAGTTCTTGATCTTCTCCAGCGGCTCCTCGTATCCAATCACATAGGATGGATACGCGCGCGGAGCCCGGACGATGAAGCCTTCGATCACTTCGTCTCGGGTAATGAACCCCATGTCATCGACCAGATGGCGGATCGATTGCTCGACCAACTGCTCTTCCGTCATCGACCAGATGTGGTCGCCGAAGGAGCAGAAGTACTCGATCACGAGCGAGGTGTACTCGTCGCTCGGAACCATGAATGGCGACCAGTTCTTCGGCTCGTGGAACCGCCCGAACAGGATGTTCTTGTCATGCACGTAGAGCCAGGTGTCGGAGGTAACCTGACGCTTCTTCAGCATCAGATTGACCGTGATCACATTGCGGAATGTCAATGCATCAGCCGCCGCCAGCACATCGGCTGGCGCCGCCGGCTCGACGATCTTGGCGAGCACGGTCAACGGAATCGACGAGATGTAGTTTTCCGCCACGACTCGTTCCGGGCCGTTTTCGGTCGCAATCGTGACCGCGACGACCTTGTTCCCCTCACGGTGAACTTTCTCGACGCCGGCGCCAAGCCGCACTTCATTGCCAAGTTCGGTGATGCGATCGGCCATCCGCTCCGAGAAGCGGCCGAAGCCATATTTGGGGTACATGAATTCGTCGATGAGGCTGACGACCTTCCCCTTCGAAGGAACGATCGCGTCCTTGACCGCCGTGACGATCGACATGCCCTTGGTGCGCTGGGAAACCCAGTCACCACTCATCTGATCGCATGGCAGGCCCCAGACTTTCTCTGAATAGCGGGCAAAGAAAAGCTCGTAAAGCATTTCGCCATACTGATCGATGTAGGCGTCTTTCATCGAAACGATTTCTTTGGGATGCATTTTTTTGTCGACGCGCTCTTTGCCGTAATCGGCCATGGCGCGGGCAGCGGTCACCGGACCGATCGCCTTCAGCGCGTTCCCGATCTTGAGCGGATAGTCGACGTACTTGCCGTCAAAGTAGATACGGCTGGTGCGGTTCACCCAGAGCAGCTCGTCATCAATGACTTCGCGGAAGATCTCGTTGAGCTCGTCAACCTTGGTAAACCAGCGGTGCCCGCCGATATCGAACTTGAATTCGCCATACGGCGTATCGCGTTTGATCGTTCGCGCCAGCCCGCCAACAAACGGGGCACGCTCGACGACCGTTGTCGGAACTCCAGCTTTGCTCAGCACATATGCGGCGCAGAGACCACCGGGTCCCGCTCCCATCACGAGCGTCTTCCCGGTCCTGGGTTGCTCGTTCATTTCAGTCTCGGACATCGAATCGTAATCCCTCCAGATCGCCCGTCCTGCTCATTGAGAGCGACGGCGACATCACGGATGCCGCGATCATTCACCATGCGAAAGATGGCAGGCGCGCCGGAGCGCGTCAACCATGGGTGTATACCATTCATTGCGTGTTGATGACGAAATGCCGTCACACACCAGGCGTTTCATCCACCCGCTGTGACCGCCAGGTTACCGAGTTATTGACAAGGAAGTTCCAGACCGCCGCCACGCCCGCGCCAATCAAGTTCGCGATCAAATAATGCATGCCCGTGTGGTCGACCAGAAGCTGAAGGATGAGGTAATTGATGACCAATCCCACCATGTTGATGGGGAAATAGAGGCCGATCCGGTGAATAACGTGTCCGCTGCCGCGATCGTGCCACGTCCAGACTTCATTGAGCGTGAAGGTGACGATCATCGAGAGGAAAATAGAGATCGGGCTGGCGAAATGGAGCGCCATATTGGCGAAATCACTGAAAATGAAGAGGAAAAGCTGATTGACCAGCAGTCCAAGTGCGCCGACGAGAATGAATTTCTGGAATCGCTTTCCAAGGTGCCATGCGCGCGTGACGGATGCGGGAAGCCGTTCACTTGATATCATGGCGTCTTCGTGCCCCCCCTGTGCGCCCAAACTTCCATCCTCGTCAAGCAATCGCGATTTATCTTTCCAACCATAACACGGTAACGCGGGAGAATCGGCGCATTTAGCGCCGATCTCACATTTTTCCGCGTCTAGCGACCACTGGTGAGCGAGTCGATCCAGTCGACGGCGGCTTCGAGCTGCGTATCCTTGCTTGCCTTGTAGGCGCTCGCCGTCATCACGCCGCCTTCTTCGGGACGGATGCGCGCCGCCAGATTATCAAGTGTGACAGGAATATCAGGCGTAACCCCAATTTTCCAGATCTGCGTTCCATTCGGAGTCAGCCAGAGTTGGGTTCCCAGCACAAGCAAACCGCCGTCGCTCAGCGGGAATCCGTTCAACACCGTACCGGTGCCAAAAGTCGTGTCGCCGATCGTTGTGCCGACTCCATTTTCGCTAATCGACGCCGCGAGAATTTCTGCGGCTGACGCCGATCGCGAATCAATCAACACGGCCAACGGGAATCCAAACTCAGTCCCACCCTGAACGGCATGATTGGTCGTATCTCCGGCGCGGTCTTCGCTCTTGATAGAGCGTTGAGCCCTCGGGCAAGAAGAGCCCGCCGATCTTCTCGGCTTCCTCCACCAGACCACCTGGATTGCTGCGAAGATCGAGAATAAACGACGTGGCGCCGGCGGCGGTTGCATCGGCGATCGCCGTCTTCATTTCCTCACTGGCTCCAGATGAAAATTCTTCCAGGCGTAGCTGCGCGACATGTCCCGGAAGCATCCACCACGACACTGGATCGACGGTAATCTTTGACCTGATCAGATTGAGCGTCAGCGTCGACTCACCATCGCGCAGAAACTGCAATTCGACCGACGAACCTTCTTCACCTCGCAAGAGCGTTGAAACTTCCGTGGCGGACAATCCGTCGAGCCGCTGCCCATTAACGCTTGAGAGGAGATACCCCGGCAAAACGCCAGCTTTGTCGGCGGGACCGCCCGGAAGGGTGTAGGCAACTCGTGGATACGAGCCGGTGAAATCAAAACTGATGCCGATGCCGACATATTCGCCGGTCAGGCCCGGGTCCGTTGTCTGCACTTCGAGCGGCGTCAAATAGGTCGAATGGCCGGTGTCGCCGAGGGCATCGACCATGCCTTTCGTTGCCCCATGAATCAGCGCTTCGTCGTCAATCGAGTCCGGCACGACATACTTGTCGTGAATCAACTGCCATGCCTGCTCGAAGGCTTTGAACGCGTCCTGGTTTTGTAATGTGTCGGCTGCGCCCACAACGGGCATCCCGGTATGTCCCGTGACGATACCGGAAACGAAGATCAACATCACCACCACAGTGATCGCCACCCGGCTCCGCCATTTGCGTCCGGGGGATGTGTCGCTTTTCATCTTGATTCTCCACGCGTCGTTGAAATAAGTCAGCGTTTGACGCTGCGGCGAGTGTACGCTTCCTCAGGTATTCGATATGTGACGCGCGCCGTCACATCGCACAGTTTGAAGGGCGAATGAGATGGCAGTTGCTCGCGCATCAGCACCGGTGGATATCGTATTTCAACTCGATGGCACGAATTACCAGGCAACGCTCACTCGTGGTCAGATCGTGCACGAAGGATTTCACAAAGCGCTGCCAGCGGAGGTGACCGTTGGGCATCGATTGACGTTCGCAACGCCCAACGGCGAAGAAGTCTTCGCCGATAACTTCATCGGCGACGTCAACGACTTCTACGGCACGACAACGCTGATCACGACAGCTACGCCAATCACCGCGAAACCGGGAGACTGGAAGAATCTTGGATTCGACCATCTGGCGATCACACTGGCTGACCGCGCCGGAGCTCGCGACTTTTTCAGTGACGTGCTGCAAATGCAGATCATGCGAGATGACGCGCATCTGACCGTCATGGCGACGGGTCACACTGCGCTCTTCCTGTTCGATGCGAACAAGGACGCGCCGCTCTCGACGGGCCAGCCATCCTCCTGGCACCACATCGGGTTCGTTGTCGACGACCTTGAAGCGGCATATGCCCACCTCCAGGCTCACAAATCGAGTCTGACGAGCGATTTCACCCTGCTCGACCGCGATGAGCGGTGGAGTCTCTATTTCTTCTACAAGAACGGCGACGTCACCTTCATGATCCAATTCTCCCAGGTCAAAGAAGCCTGGCTCGGCTACCCCGACGCAACTGGAGCGGAATTCGCCAAATATCTCTACGACTACGCAAGCCGCCCCTACGGAATCCAGTTCCCTGAATAAGTAAAACGCCCGGCAATGCCGGGCGTTTTACTCTGCTACAACTTATTTCGGCGCCATCGTACCTATATCCAAACAAGCTCAGCCCTGGAAGGGCTTCGTCGTGTTAGCCCGGGGTTTCAACCCCGGGAAATGGCAACCAACCCCCGCGATTACTGCACGAATGGCGATCGACCCCCTACGCTTTCACGGCAGCAGTCGATGGCACAAGCGTCCGCCACGACGCATGCTGCGACTCATTGCCGCGCAGCACATCGTTATAGAGCTGCTCAAGCTGGCGGGTGACCGGTCCGATTGCGCCATCGCCAACCGTGTAGTGATCGATTTCCGTGATCGGCGAGACTTCGGCGGCGGTGCCGCACGTGAAGATTTCGTCGGCGAGATAGAGCTCGGTGCGATCGACCACCCGTTCTTCCACAGGGATTCCCAGCGATTCGCGCGCGAAGGTGAGAATCGCATCGCGCGTGATGCTTTCGAGAATGCCCGATGTCAGATCGGGAGTCACGAGCACGCCGTTGCGAATGAACATCACACAGGCGCCCGGAGCTTCTGAAACGTGACCGTGATGGTTCAGCAGCAGCGCGGTGTCGTATCCATCAGCGGACGCTTCCATCCGGGCGAGCTGACCATTCCGGTAGTTGGAAATATTCTTCGCGCGAGGAGGCATCACATCTTCGGAAATCCGACGCCATGAGCTGACCTTCGCTGTCATGGTCATGCCAGTGAGGAGATGCGACGGCATCGGCTTGGTGGTGATGTAGAGCTCGGAATCGTATCCGGGGCGGTCGTAACGCCGCGCACGGGTGTCAGCGGTGTACGCGAGCGGGAAAATGTAGCTGTCTTCGCGAATCTCATTCGCCGCGAGCAAATCGAGCACAGCGGCGATCAGCGTCTCGCGATCGTGATGGATCGGCAGTCGCACCAGCTTCTGCGAACGAAGGAGCCGATCGATATGATCCTCAAGGCGGAACACGAAAAGCTCCTGGCGCTCTTCGTTCCAGTAGGCGCGAATTCCTTCGAATACCGCTCCTACCGTCGACCAGCCGACCTCACTCACATGCACGGTGCATTCGTTCCAGGGTCGTCGTTCACCGTTCCACCAGAGGAAATTCGGGGTATTCACTGCGCAATCGCTCCTGTCATGAAACCGCTCTGGAGTCCCGTCTCCAGGCGCGTCCCTCGCATTGAGTGAGACATATGGAAAGGTAGCACACCTTAAAGAGGACGATTGGAACCGACGAAAATGGGGATTGCCATTGCTGGCAATCCCCATTTCTTGATCGAAATCGGCGATTAGCTCCGATTTGGAACTATGATCGTCCCTCGATGTAGGTCTTCGTCAGGGAGCGAACGTAGATGTTTCCGTCTGGAACCGCGTATCCCTGCGCGTTGACCGGCACGCCCTTGACGAACGGCTTGAAGACGTTCATGTCGGTGCGATAGACCAGCGGGATGTATCCGACATCAGTCTGGATGACCTCTTCGGCCTGATGGTAGATATCGAGCCGTTTGGTCGGATCCGCTTCCGCCTTGCCCTTGTTGACCAGATCGTCGAAGTCGGCGTTCGACCAGGCCTGGCGCTTGCCCGACGACTTCCGGCTGTAGAACATGTCACCATACGTGTTGTTCGGATCTGGATAGTCCAACCACCAGCGAATGAAGACGAGTTCCCATTTGAGCTCATTGAGCGAGGCGACGAAGTTCGTCTGCGGCACGGCCTGAATCTGGATATCGAGGCCGATATTCTCCTTGATCTGCGCGACGATGTCGTTCGCCATGATGTCGGCGTTATACGACTCTTCATTGGCACGCATGTACATGGTGACGGCGGGCCAGTTCTTGCCGCCTTCGAAGTCGGTGCCTTTGAGCGCATCCATCGCCGCAGCTGGATCGAATTTCTGGATCTCCGCCAACGCTGGATCGTCAAGAAAGCCGAAGACGCCTGGGGGAACCTGGCATGCAGCTGGCGTGACAAGGCCATTGGTGACGGTCGCCAAACGATCTCGATCAATCGCATGGCTCAGCGCGCGCCGGACTTCAATCTGATCGAACGGAGCAATCGTCACCTGCGGCAACATCATCCAGAGGCCTGGATAGACGTAAGGCTGCACCATGGTGGAGAGTGTGGCATCGGCGCTGAAGCGCTCGTAGTCGGCCGCCGACAGGGTTGTCCAGTCAAGCTGCTGCTCGCCCGTGCCCTCTTCGAACATCAAGACGCTGTTTGAATTCGGATGGATTGGCGCGACGATTTTCTCAAGCTTGATGTTCTCTACGTCCCAGTAATTCGGGTTCTTCTTGAGATTGACCGTCACACCTTGCTGCCAGTCGTCGTAGATGAATGGCGCAGCGGTCACGATCGGCGTTTCGCCGATGGCCCATTTGTCACCATACTTTTCCACTTCCCACTGGGGTGCGGGCACGGCGGCCGTGTAGGCCACAACCTGGGGGAAATACCCACGGGGTCCGGCAGTCGTGACCTCAAGCGTCCAGTCATCGATTGCCTTGATACCGAGATCCGCTGCAGTTGGCACCTTTCCGTTCAACGGATCTGAAGCATCGTCAACAGCAGTGCTGGTGTTGAACGCCTGCGCGTACTTGATGTCGAACAGGAAGCCAGCGTAGGCGGCGCCATTCGCCGGATCGAGCTGGCGAGCCCATGAGTAGACGAAGTCGCCGGCGGTCACTGGCTTCCCATCAGCCCATCCGGTGTTGTTCGGACGAATGTGGAAGGTCCAAACCGAAGCGTCCTCGTTCGGCTCCCATTTTTCCGCCCAGTCAGCAGCTGCCGTCAGATTCTCATCAAATGTGAGAAGTCCAGCGGCACTTTCGACCGGAGCGTTGCAATAGAGATTGAGGTTGAAGTCGAAGCTGGTGGGATTGTCCCACATGCCATCGTTGTAGTAGGTCTGCTCCGATGCGCCCTGGTCCCGATACAGATGGGCTCGGGTGCCGACACCCGGCGCCGCAGAAGCCAATCCGGGCGCAGCGGCAGCGATCGCCGCGCCGCCCGCAATGGCGGCAGCTCCCTTGATCACGTCGCGACGACTGGCGCCGGACGCCATCAAGCGCCCTTTCATGATGTCCAGTTGCTCGCTCTTGCTAGATTGATCCTTCGAAGACATGCGTGCTCCTTCCATCAGAACAACGAAGTGCAATATGCGCCACTGGCGAGATTTCATTGAGGACCTAGTTCCTCGCCGATTCTGTCGCCATGTGGCCGAATTTCCCATCCGACCATTACGCGTCGCGGATTGAACAGGAAGTCCGGACCGATCTTCCGCCACGCTTCGGACGATTTACCCGAGCGTTGCACTGAATCACGGCTGGAACGAACGACCTCCTTTCCTAGTTGAATCACGAACGCTACGCATAATGGCAGGCGACCCAATGGTTATCCGCGATCAAGCGAAGCTGAGGCTCCGTTTGAGCGCAATCGGGCCGCGCGATTGGGCATCGGGGATGAAAACGGCACCCATTCGGCGGATTCGCCGGACTTGGCACGTCTCCCTGGAGAATGATCCGTCCACGCACGCGCGTTGGATCAGGCACTGGAACCGCGGAAATCAGCGCCTGGGTGTAGGGATGTCGCGGACGTTCGGTAATTTCTCGCGCTTCGCCGACTTCGACGATTTTGCCGAGGTACATCACCCCGACCCGGTCACTGATATGCGCGACGACCGCAAGGTTATGGGCGATAAAAAGATAAGTAAGCGAAAATTGCTTCTGCAACTGTTTGAGCAGATTGAGCACCTGGGCCTGAATCGACACATCGAGCGCTGACACCGGCTCGTCGCAAATCACGAGTTTGGGATTGAGCGCCAGGGCGCGCGCAATGCCGATGCGCTGGCGCTGCCCCCCTGAAAATTCGTGCGGATAGCGATTCGCAAAATAGGAATTCAATCCCACGACACGCAACAATTCCTGCACACGCTCGCGCTGTTCGTTCTTATTGCCGATGCCATAGATGCCCAGCGGCTCAGAAATCACGGAGCCAACCGTCATTCTCGGATCGAGCGAGGCCGAGGGATCCTGAAAAATCATCTGAATGTCCCGGCGAACCGGGCGCATCTGCCGGGATTTCAATGTGCTCAGATCACGGCCATCGAACTCGATCGAACCCGCGGTGGGTTTGTACAGGCGGATGATCGTTTGGCCAAGCGTCGTTTTCCCGCAGCCCGATTCACCGACGAGCCCGAACGTTTCACCAGGGCGCACTGAGAACGAAACATCATCGACGGCGCGAATGCTGATCTTGCTACCGCCGAGAAATCCGCCGCCGAGCTCAAAATATTTCTTCAGATGCCGGACGCGAAGAATCGAGTTCGCATCTTCTGGCATCTCCGTTGTCGGTTGATCTTGCATCACTGCTTCGGCTGACATGGCCATTCGGTCGTTCACTTTCCGCTTAGTTGGCTTCGGTCGCCGCATCCGCACGAGCGCTGACCGCGCCGCTCGGTCCAGGGAACCAACAGGCGGCCCATTGGTCTTTTTCGGTTTCGACAAGCGGCGGCATTTCCTCGCATTTCGCCTGCCGTCGAGGGCAACGCGGCCGGAATCGGCAACCGGTCGGCGGCGCGAGCAGATCGGGCGGCAATCCGCCGATCGGGATCAGCGCATCTTTAACACGGTCTCCGATCGCCGGCACCGATTTCAATAAACCTTGCGTGTATGGGTGTTGAGGATTCCCGAAGAGCTCTGTGGCGAACCCCTGTTCGACAATCTTTCCGGCATACATGACGACCACGCGCTGGCAGGATTCGGCCACGACTCCTAAGTCGTGCGTAATCAAGACGATTGCCGTGCCCAAATCACGATTAAGCCCCATCATCAGATCGAGAATCTGGGCCTGAATCGTCACGTCGAGGGCGGTGGTCGGTTCGTCGGCGATAAGCAATTTCGGATTGCACGCGAGCGCGATCGCAATCATCACGCGCTGGCGCATGCCACCGGAGAATTGGTGCGGAAAGGCATCGATGCGATCTTCGGCCCCTGGAATACCGACCCGGCGTAGCAGATCGATCGCTCGCTCACGCGCCTCTTTCTTGTCAAGCTTAAGATGGAGCATCAATGGTTCCATCAGCTGGTTGCCGACGGTGTAGACCGGGTTGAGCGACGTCATCGGATCCTGGAAGATCATCGAGACGACATTGCCACGCACATGGCGCAGCTCGTCATTCGGCAAGGTCACCAGATCGATCGTCTTGCCATCGTAGTTCAGCAGGATCTTGCCGCCGACGATCCTGCCAGGAGGGCTGGGAATCAGTCGCATGATGCTGGTCGCGGTGACCGATTTCCCACATCCCGACTCGCCGACAATGCCAAGCGTTTCGCCTTCGCCAACTTCGAACGTCACTCCGTCGACGGCGAACACAACCCCGGCGCGCGTGAAGAAGCGTGTTTCCAGATCGTGCACTTGAAGCACGGGTTTGACGGCTCGCAAGCCGAGAAATGGCTTTTCCTCTTGAACTGTGGCCGTTTTATTTTTGACCTTGGTTGATGTCACCGCGCTACTCCCAGGAGCCGCAGAAATGCGGCTAGTCGTTGCCTTTAGGATCGAGTGCGTCGCGAAGACCATCACCCAGGAAGGTAAAGCCAAGCATCGTCATGCCGATTGCCAGCACGGGGAACAGGAGCAGGTGCGGGCTGGTCTGCACCAATCCGACCCGCTGGGCTGCCTCGCCGACCATTTGTCCCCAGCTTGCCTGGGGAGGACGAATGCCGACGCCGATGAAACTGATCGCAGCTTCAGTAAAGATCGCTGTGGGAATCCCGAACGTCAGAGCCACGATGATCGGCGTCAGGCTATTTGGCAGTAGGTGCCGGGTGACGATGTGACGGCCGCTCGCGCCCGCCACGCGGGACGCTTTCACATATTCAGACTCGCGAAGCGTCAGGAATTGACCGCGGACCAACCGGGCTTCAGTCACCCAGCCGGTTAAACCAATCGCGAGAAAGATGTTGACCAAACCGGGTCCCATCCAGTTGACGAAGAGCAGGACGAGCAACACCTGCGGGATCGCGTAGATCACGTCTACGAGCCGCATGATGACGTTGTCGACTTTCCCTGAGGCGTAGCCCGCAATTGCGCCGAGCGGAATCCCGATCGCCAGCACGATGATCTGCGAAAACACACCGACGAGCAGAGAAACCCGAGCGCCATACATCACCCGGCTGAAGACATCCCGCCCATTGCGGTCGAGCCCGAACGGCCAGGTCCAGGATGGTCCGTGACTGGCGAGGCGGACATCGACCACCTCGTTCTGGCCGTACGGGGCGATGAGCGGCGCGAAAATAGCGAGAATGAGAAAAGATGTCACGACGATGAGCCCGATGAGCGCCAGACGGTTTCGAATCAATCGCCGCCACGCATCGCCCCACAAACTCGCCTGATGACGAGGAGATGCTTCTGCTTCCACTGCAAGCGTTCCCGGCCCCGCCACGACCGCATCCGCCAGTTCGGCGGTGCGTTCTCGTGGTTGATCGGCTGCGCTTCCAAGTTCACTATGTACCATCTTGCTTCCTCAGTAGGGTTCGAAACCCGGTAAGAATCGGCGGTTTTAGGTCCCGTCAGCTGGCGCCTAGCACCTAGTACCTGATTCGCGGGTCGATCACGCCGTAGAGAATGTCGACGACAAGATTCATAAAGGCCAGCAAGAATCCGTAGACCAGCGTGACCGCAAGGATCATCGGTTGGTCTTTGGTTTGCATGCTGATGACAAAGAACCGGCCCATGCCGGGAATGTTGAAAACGTTTTCGACAAAGAACGAGCCGGTTCCAACCGCTGCGAAAATCGGACCGACCAGCGTAATTACCGGGATGAGGGCATTTTTCAACACGTGCTTCATGATGACTTTGCGTTCTGAAAGCCCCTTCGCCCGTGCTGTACGCACGTAATCGCTGCGGATGATGTCGATGATGCTCGATCGGGTGTACCTGGCGATCGTCGCCATCGGCGCGGCGCCGAGCGCGATCACAGGCAAGATGTAGTCCTTGGGAGAGTTCCAGCCCCCGACCGCGAAGCCGAGATTGACTCCGGCTTTCGGCAGATAGACGACGAAGAGAAGGATCAGCAGATATCCCATCACAAAATTCGGCATGGAGTAAAAAAGGATGGAGGTCGAGACCGATGCGTAATCGACCTTGCCGTTCTGATTGACGGCGGCCAGGATGCCGAAGGCCAGACCAAACACCACTGCGAACAACGTCGCCATCAACCCAAGCGCGAGCGAGATCGGAAGCGTTCTGTGGATGATGCTCGAGGCCGTTTGTGGCCGGTACTGATAAGAAACGCCGAAGTCCCCATGGAGCGAGTGCCAGACGTAGAGCACGAACCGCTCATAGATGGGTTTGTCGAGCCCATAAAGGTGCTCGAGATTCTTGATCGTCTCCGGATTGATGCCATTGCTATTGGCCAGATCGAACGGACTGCCGGGTGTGAGCGTCATAATGACAAACGTCACCGCAATCATGGCCAGGAGCGTTGGAATGAACCAGAGGATGCGACCGGTCGCATAACGCATCATGAGCGGGATTCTCCGCGGGTTGGCGCCACCATCGAGAAGTCGCCTTCTCGCAATGACCCTGCGACGCCTGAATACAACCCCACTCTGGGCTGCCCATAAGGCGAAAACGCATTCACGCTGTGACAACCTGGCTTCCCGTCGCCGTTGCCGTCCCATGTTGTTGCTTCAACGTGGCGAAAAATTAGCACTGCCCCGGTAGAGTGTCAAGCAAAAACTCCCCCAACGTGCATGGGCACAATGGGGGAATTTTTTAATCCTTCTTGAGCAAATCGCCTAATTGGCTGATCGTTATATCAGGAACTCGATATAAGGGAATTGTTATGACACGGTGGTATTGGCGATCACCATCGGTTCATCCGCTCGCTCCGCTCAAGCGCCAGTGCGCCGGCGCCGATCAATCCGTTGTCATCGCCGAGTGTGGCTGCGAGGATCACCGCCGCCACACGCAATCCCTGGAAACTGTAGCTGGGGATCGCCTCCCGCGCAGGGGCGAGCAGCGCCTCGCCGGTGGCGGATAATCCTCCGCCGATCACAATTGCCTCGGGATTAAAAATGTTGATAAATGCGCCGATTGCAGCGCCAAGCGCCAACCCGGCTCGCGCCAGAATCGCCCGGGCAGCGGGATCTCCGCCGGCTGCCGCCAGGGTCACGGCGCGTGCATCCGGGCTACCGGAACCTGCAATCGCTCTGATGCGGTCTCCGTCGACGGTGGTGCAGACGAGATAGGCTTCGCGAGCAATCGCCCATCCGGCGACATACGCTTCGAGACATCCGATCCCGCCGCATGTGCAGCGTGGTCCGTCGGTCGAAACCGTAACATGGCCGAGCTCGACGCCCATGCCAAACCCGCCTTCGTAAAGCCTACCGTCGAGGATCAAACCGCCGCCAACTCCGGTGCCAAGTCCGAGATAGACGACATCATGCATACCGGCGGCAGCGCCAAAACGAGCTTCGCCCAGCGCCGCGCAGTTGGCGTCATTCGACACGCGAACCGGCCGGTTCGTGGCGGCGGAAAGCATCGGACCGAGCGGAACGTCGCGCCATCCCGGCAAATTCGGGGTAAAGAGCACGACGCCGGTGCGCGGATCAAGCGGCCCAGGCGAGGCGACGCCGATCGGTGCGTTTTCCGCAATGCCCGCCTCCTCGGCAACCGCATCGCACAGCGCGCCCATCCGCGTGATGACGGCGCCCGGCCCTTCCTCGGCGCGCGTCGGGGCGCTCTGCCGATGGAGAATGCGGCCATCGGGAGCAATGGCCGCCACCCGCAAATTCGTCCCACCAAGATCGACCGCCAGCACGCTTCCCCCGGTGCCCATGCTTCCCCGCCACTCCCTCACATCACTCGCACGTCGCTCACATCACGGATTCGTTGCTGTTAGAGAATGTATTCGCTGAGATCCTCGTCCGGCTGAATTTCACCGATCCGCTCGGTCACCAGATCGGTGTCGATCACCACACGGGTGCCCTTGTACGTCGGCGCGTCGAACGAGATTTCTTCGACGACCTTTTCGAGAATCGTCTGCAGCCGCCTGGCTCCGATATCTTCCATCCGCGCATTGAACAGGGTCGCCAGGCGAGCCATCTCGCGCAGGCCATCCTCTTCAAAAACCACTTCCAGCCCCTCGGTTCCAAGCAGCGCTTCGTACTGTTTGGTCAACGCGTTTTTCGGCTGGGTCAGAATCGCGTAGAGATCATCCTCGGTCAAGCTATTCAGCTCAACGCGGATCGGGAAACGTCCTTGCAGCTCCGGGATCAGATCGGAAGGACGCGTGTCGTGAAACGATCCGGCGGCGATGAAGAGCACATGGTCAGTTCGAACAGGACCATACCTCGTCATCACGACCGAGCCTTCAACGATCGGCAAGAGATCGCGCTGCACACCTTCGTTGGAGACATCGCCGCCAACATCGATGTCGCTGCTGATCGTTTTATCGATCTCATCGATAAAAACGACACCCGCTTCTTCGACCCGATGAATCGCTTCATCGATCACGGCATCGACATCAACAAGCCGGTCAGCTTCCTGCTGCGTGAGGATTCTCCGCGCATCCTTCACCGACACGCGGCGGCGCATCGCCCGGCGCGGCATGAACCGGTCAAAGAAATCGTCAAAGACGGCACTCATATCATCGGGAGCGGTGCCTGGATCGAACTCAATCGAGCCGCTGTCATCAAAATCGGGCGTAGGCGCAACCTCGATCTCAACCGTTTCATCCTCGATCGCGTTCGAAGCGAGCAATTGGAGAATCCGCTTCTTTTCCCGCTCGACTTTGCGCTCGCGCGCTTTGTGCGCTCGCCGCTCCTGATCGGGATCGATCGATTCGGTTGGCATCGCCGTCCGGCGTTGCTTACGCTGCTCTGAATCGTTGGTCACCTGCACAGCGAGGAGATCGGCCAATCGCTGAATGGCCAGCGTCGTCGCTTCTTCCTTGACTGCTTCGAGGCGTTCGCTGTGCAACATATCGATCGAAATCTCGACGAGATCTCGCACGATTGACTCGACGTCCCGGCCAACGTACCCGACCTCAGTAAATTTGGTCGCTTCGACCTTGAGGAACGGGGCGTCAACGATCCGGGCCACTCTCCGGGCGATCTCCGATTTTCCGACGCCGGTCGGTCCGATCATCAAGATATTCTTTGGCGTGATTTCCCGGCGAAGCTCCTCCGAGAGGAGTTGACGGCGAAACCGGTTCCGGAGCGCAACGGCGACCGCGCGCTTTGCGTCGATCTGGCCGATCACATACCGGTCGAGCTCTTCAACGATTTGCGCCGGGGTGAGATCCTCCATCAATGGCCGGCTGGAGCCGTCCGCTGATGGTCGTATCCCCATATTGCTCGCCTGGCGCTGCAATGCTGCCTCAACCATCAGACATCCTCCTCTTCGGGCTCGGAATCGCTTCCGGCATCGGTAGGATCGGTCGGTTCAGGCAAGGGCAAATCGGCAGCGATCGAGGTGTCTTCCCCGACGACAGCGATCGTGAAATGACTGTTGGTGAAAATGCAGAGTTCCGAGGCAATGAGCATCGCCGACTCAACGATCTCGCGAGCGCTCAGGTCGGTGTGCGCCAGCAGCGCTTTCGCTGCCGCCGTCGCATAGGGCGCGCCTGATCCAATCGCGGCCACGCCATCATCGCTCTCGATCACGTCCCCTTCGCCGGATAGCAGCAAAAGCGTACCCGAGTCCGCAACCAGCAATTGGGCTTCGAGTCGGCGCAGGTAGCGCTCCGTTCGCCATTCCTTGGTCAGCTCTACCGCCGCTTTGCGGAGGTTGCCGTCCCAGGCTTTGAGCTGCAGTTCAAACTTGCTGAGCAAGGTCAACGCATCCGCGACCGCGCCAGCAAAACCGACGACGATCGCTCCGTCTTGCATGGTGCGCACCTTGCGAGCGCCATGCTTTATCACCATATCGCCGAGCGTGATCTGGCCGTCACCGGCCAGCGCCACAGCATTTCCTCGCTTCACGCCGAGCACGGTGGTGCCATGGCGCTGAGGTGCATGATCAAATCGATCGTGGCCGTTCACGCGGTTTTACACGCTTTCTTTGGAAATCGAAGACGGAACTCCATCTGGAGACCGTCGCATACCGAATCGGTATTCAACCCGCAAGTGTACTTCAGGATGGAATTCACGCTGCTGGCAATGCTTCACCGGTCGGACGGCAGCTCGGGCAGCGAATCTGCCCCTTCCGTCCGGCTTCAACCATGAATGAGCCGCAGTTCGGACAGGTCTGATTGACCGGCTTCGCCCAGGCGGTGAAATCGCACTCTGGATAGCGCTCGCAGCCGTAAAAGGTTCGGCCCTTCTTCGACCGCCGCTCAACGACCTGGCCCTGGTGGCACTTCGGGCATTCGACGCCGATGCGCTCAAGCAACGGCCGCGAGTTCCGGCACTCCGGAAAACCGCTGCAGGCAAGGAACTTGCCATACCGTCCGAGCTTGATCACCATCGGTCGTTCGCACTTTTCGCAAAGCTCGCCAGATGGCTCGTCTTTCAGCTTCACGCGCTCCATCGTCGATTCGGCCGTTTTCAGGGATTGCGTGAATGGGCCGTAAAACTCATGAAGCGTTGGCACCCAGGCTCGCTCGCCGGCCGCGATCTCATCAAGCTCATCCTCCATTCGGGAGGTGAAACCAAGATCGAAAATGGCGGGGAAATGCTCAACAAGCAAATCGTTCACCAGCATACCGAGCTCGGTCGGGACGAGTTTCTTCTGTTCGACCGCGACATATCCGCGCGCCTGCAGCGTGCCGATGGTCGGTGCGTAGGTGCTTGGTCGTCCGATCCCCTGCTCTTCCAGCGCTTTGACCAGCATCGCTTCGGTGAATCGCGGTGGCGGCTGGGTAAAATGCTGCTCCGGAAGCAATTTCAGGAGGTCGAGCATTTCGCCTTTTTCAAGCTTCGGCAATGCGCCCTTGTCCAGCTCATCCTCGTCGCCTTCATCCCGTCCATCGCGGTAGACAGCGAGGAAGCCGGGGAACCGCACGACCGAACCGGTCGCCCGGAATCGGTAATCGGTTTCCTTGCCCGCATTGATCAGCGCAGCAGGCCCGGCATCGATATCGACGGTGGTGCCATCCAGAATCGCCGGGGCCATCTGACTGGCAATGAAGCGCTGCCAGACCAACGTGTAGACCTTCAGCTGCTGTGGCGAGAGAAAGGCCTTGACGCTGGCAGGATCGCGATGCGGTCCGGTCGGCCGAATTGCCTCGTGGGCCTCCTGAGCGCCTTTCGATTTCCGGGTGTAAACCGGAGGCTTGGCCGGAACTGAATCGCTTCCGTATTTCGCCTCGATCACTTCCCGCGCCGCCTGTTGAGCGGATGCGGCGATATTCGTCGAGTCGGTACGCATGTAGGTGATCAGGCCCTGCGTTCCTTCGGCTCCAAGATCGACGCCCTCATAGAGTTCCTGCGCGATCTGCATGGTGCGCCGGAGCGGATAGCCAAGCTTGCGCGAGGCTTCCTGCTGCAGGGTGCTGGTGGTGAACGGCGCGGAAGGACGGCGCTGGCTTTCGCGAGCCGTCACCGCCGCCACCCGGTAGAGCGCACCTTCAAGGTCTTCGACAATGGTGTTCGTCTGCTCGCCTGTTTTCAGGGCCGCCTTTTCTCCGCGAATGCGGAAAAGCGCTGCAGTCAACTCATCCTTCGGCTTTCGGTCCGCCACCTGGCGTCCGAGTGACGCATCGAGCGACCAGTACTCTTCGGCGACGAACGCCTGAATTTCCTTTTCCCGCTCGACGACCAGACGCTGGCCCGCCGTTTGCACGCGGCCGGCAGAAAGCCCACGCTTCACTTTTTTCCAGAGCAGCGGGCTAACGCCATACCCGACGAGGCGATCGAGAATCCGGCGCGCTTGATAGGCGTTCACCAGATCGTCGTCGATGTCGCGCGGGTGCTCCATCGCCTCTCGCACGGCTTCCGGCGTGATTTCATGAAACACGACACGATGCACTTGCTTATCGCCGGCATCGGTGGCTTTCAGCAGGTGCCAGGCGATCGCCTCCCCTTCGCGGTCAGGGTCGGTCGCGAGAATGATCTCGCTGGCGTTCTGCACGCTTTCTTTTAGTTCCTTCACGAGCTTCGACTTGTCGCGCGGCACCAGATACTTCGGCTCGAAGTCATGATCGACTTCAACGCCAAGCGTGCTCTTGGGCAGATCGCGGACATGCCCCATCGAGGCTTTCACGGTGTAGCCGCCGCCAAGATAGCGACCGATAGTGCGCGCTTTGGCCGGCGATTCAACAATCACCAACTTCCCGCCTTTGCGGGCAGGCGTCTTCGGACTCTTGGTGGTGGACTTCTTCGCCGTCGTCTTTGACGCGCTTCGGGTGGTTTTTGGCTTCTCCGCCACACCATTTTCGGTTGTTGTCTCTGCCGAGCGGGCAGCGCCGCCCGTTCGAGTGGTTGGCATCCAGGTTCCTTTAGTGATTTAGCCCCACCCGAAAATCCACGGCAGGTGATCCCGCGATGGTTCGGCAGGGGCCAAGAGAAAGCTACTTATTCCAGCAGCCTAAAAACAACACTAGAAACGTTGTCTCTTCATTGTCAAGTGTGCATGGGATGTCAAGCCCTCTGGCTGTGTACGTTGCTTAACGGATTCTGGCATAGTGCTGCGCCCCCGCATTTCGGACTCTGCCCTGCAACTCAAGCATCATCAGCGCGGTCGCCACTTCGTGGATCGGGCGCTCAACCAGGACGGCCAGATCATCGATATGCTGCGGCTCGATCGTCAGCGACGAAAGAATCACCCGCTCTTCAGGCGTTACCGGCGTCGTATCCTCCGCCACATCCTGACCCGTCGCCAGCGACTCCAGTTGCAACTCTTTCAGAATGTCCGCCGCGCTGGTCGCCAGGCAAGCGCCCTCCCGCAGCAGGTGATGACACCCGGAACTCGCTGGCGACAGCACGCTACCCGGCACCGCGAAGACTTCCCGGTTGTAGTGCGCCGCGTAGTTCGCCGTGATCAACGTGCCGCTCTTAATCCGCGCCTCGACGATGACGACGCCGGATGAGAGACCGGCCATGATCCGGTTCCGCGCCGGAAAGTTGCGCGGCACCGGCCGCGTTTTGGGCGGATATTCGGAGATCAGCGCGCCGCGATCCCGAATTCGCCGCGCCAGTCCCTTGTGTTCCGACGGGTAGATCCAATCCACGCCACCCGCGAGTACGGCGATCGTTCGCCCACCTGCGGCCAGCGCCGCCTCATGCGCCACGCCGTCGATGCCCCGAGCAAGACCGGAAACGACGGTGACACCGCCGGTGGCGAGATCGCCGGCAATCATTCTGGCGACATCCCTGCCATACGGCGTCGATTCGCGCGAGCCAACGACCGCGATCGAGAGATCATCCTCGGGCTCGATCGTTCCTTCGACGTAGAGCACGAGTGGCGGAGCCGGAGTTTCCTTCAACAGTTGCGGATACCGGGGATCATCGAAGGCGATCACCGTTTGCCCGAGCTTGTCTATCCGCTCGATGATCCCGGCGAGATCGAGCTGCTCGCGCGTTTTTACGACCTGCTCGGCGATTCGCTCACCAACCGTCGGAGCCAGCCGGGCAACGGGAGCATTCCAGGCCGCCGCCAGATCTCCATTAAATGATGCGATCAGTTTCTGGATCCGGTTCGGGCCGATAAGCGGCGTTTGCTGGAACGCCACCCACCATTTCCATGACGGTTCTTGTTGAACTTGCACGATTTATCGCCCCTCAACTTTGCGAACTTGGTCACGAAAACGATTTACCTGATTGCGACGTTTTTTATCGCTATGCTATCCTGCCGGTACGTCCGAGTACTCCTTGGAGAAGCATGGCGCGGGCATGGAGTGGGGTTGTCGACGATGACGATCCATTTGTCATTGTCGAAACGACTCCACGTCAAGCGTGCTCGCAAGGATCGGCCGATCATACGGCGCACGGTAGGTTGCGCGCGCACGAGCGCCGCGGCATATCGCAGCAAGGGGACCGAGAGGAGCGACGATGGCTTCAGAGCCACGCGTGGATCCCTCGAGTACGGGCAAGTCGGCTACCGCCGCCAACGCACCGCTGCTTGAGGTAAAGGGTTTACGAACCCAGTTTATGACCCAGGATGGCGTCGTGAAGGCCGTTGATGACGTGTCTTTCTACGTTATGCCGGGGGAGACACTCGGCGTCGTGGGAGAATCCGGTTCAGGCAAGAGCATGACCGGACTTTCAATCATGCGTCTGATTCCATCGCCGCCGGGCAAGATCGCCTCCGGACAGGTGCTGTTCGAAGGCAAGGACATCATCAAGATGTCCGATGGTCAGGTCCGTTCGATCCGTGGCAATCAAATCGCAATGATCTTTCAGGACCCGATGACATCGCTGAACCCGGTACTTACCGTGAACCGGCAGATCAGCGAGTCGCTTATGCTCCATTTGGGCATGAATAAGGGCCAGGCACGACACCGGTCGGTCGAATTGTTGAAGATGGTCGGCATTCCGAACGCGGAAGAACGAGTCGATCAGTATCCTCACCAGTTCTCCGGTGGTATGCGCCAGCGCGTGATGATCGCAATGGCGCTTTCGTGCGACCCGAAGTTGCTCATCGCCGACGAGCCGACCACCGCGCTCGACGTGACGATTCAGGCGCAGATTCTCGACCTGATGAAAGCGCTCCAGGTTAAGAGCGGCACGGGCGTCATCATGATCACCCACTCGATGGGAGTTGTGGCTGGTGTGGCCGATCGGGTCCAGGTCATGTACGCCGGGCACATCGTCGAAACAGCGACCACCGAGGAGATCTTCGCCAACCCACGGCATCCATATACCGTTGGTTTGATGAAGTCGATTCCTCGACTCGACGCGCGGACCAAGGAACGCCTTGAGCCGATCCGCGGGCTTCCACCGGATCTCATCGATCTTCCCGACATGTGCCCCTTCGTGCCGCGCTGCAACTATGCGCGCGAGCAGTGCGAGCAGAAGAATCCGCCGCTGCTCGAAATCGCACCGGGACACTATTCAGCATGCTGGTTCTGGGAAGAGGTTTCCAAGGACGGCGAGCCGCCGAGGAGGCAAGAGTAAATGACGGCAAACGGCGCATCGCCGGTTGCGAATCAGGCGACGGCTTCGGCTCAGTCAACTGAGGAACGACCTCTGCTTGATGTCCGCAACCTTGTTATGCACTTCCCTCTCACCCAGGGAATCATTATTCAACGAAAGGTCGGCGCTGTTCAGGCTGTCGACGGCGTTTCGTTTACAGTCAAGAAGGGCGAGACCCTCGGGTTGGTGGGCGAGTCTGGTTGCGGGAAATCAACGACCGGTCGCGCAATCCTCCAGCTCTACAAGCCGACCGCCGGCGAAGTTGTCTTCGACGGCAAAGATCTGACGAAGCTCGATTCGGGTGACATGCGCAAGATGCGCCGCCACCTGCAGATGATCTTCCAGGATCCCTATGCGTCGCTCAACCCGCGGATGACCGTCGGCAACATCGTGTCGGAGCCGATGCAGATTCACAATCTGGTGCCGAAGGCGGAGCGGACCAAGCGCGTGCAGGAACTCCTGCAGACGGTCGGTCTCAACCCCTACTTCGCCAACCGCTACCCGCACGAGTTCTCAGGCGGTCAGCGACAGCGTATCGGCATCGCCCGCGCCCTCGCCGCGAATCCGGACTTCATCGTCTGCGATGAGCCGGTGTCAGCGCTCGACGTGTCGATTCAGGCGCAGATCGTGAACCTCCTGGAAGACCTTCAGGATCAGTTCAAGCTCACCTATCTCTTCATTGCCCACGACCTTTCCGTCGTGCGCCATATCTCGGATCGCGTTGCGGTGATGTATCTCGGCAAGATTGTCGAGATGGCGGACCGCAATGAGCTCTACGAGAATCCTATGCATCCGTACACGAAGGCGCTGCTTTCAGCGGTGCCGATTCCGGATCCGGTGATTGAACGGAGACGAGAGCGCATCATCCTCACCGGTGACGTGCCAAGTCCAATCAATCCACCAACTGGTTGTCACTTCCATACCCGTTGCCCGTATGTGATGGAGATCTGCAAGCAAGTCGATCCGCCATATACGGCCAAGGGTCCGGATCACCTCGTCGCGTGTCACCTCTATCCGGAACCGATCACGGCCACGTCGTAAGATCGTTCCTGGAAAGACGTTGAATCATTCGGGTCGTTTGCATCACGGCGTTCGCTCAAGCATTATGAGCAAACGCGCGGGCAAACGGCCCGTTTGTCTTGTGAGCAGTCTTGGATCGGAGTATTGATGAATCGTCATTCGCAGAAGCTCGGATTCATCAATCAGAACAATTCGTCAACCGGGATGATCCTCCTCTTTGCCATTCTCGCGGGATCAGCACTTCTTCGCAATTCGAGTCACCGATCGACCGAGCAAATCGTCGCATTCCTCGCATCGTTCACTATCGCAACCGCGATTCACGAGTTCTGCCACGCCTATGTCGCGCTGTTGCTTGGAGATCGCACAGCTGCCGATCTTGGCCGCGTCACCCTCAATCCGATGGCGCACTTCGATCCATTTGGTTTTTTCGGTATGGTCATGATCTCGATTGGATACCCTTTTATTGGCTGGGGCAAACCTGTTCCCGTGAACCCAGCCCGTTTCACGCACCATCGATTGCGCGCCCGGCGTGGAATGGCGATCGTCGCCGTTGCCGGACCGATCTCAAATCTCATCCAGGCATCAGTCGTCGCGATTCCATTGCGCATCGCTGGCGTTCCTTTCAGCGATTTCGGCAAGGATTCCGGGTTCGGCATGCTTGCCTGGACTTTCGTCTACGTCAATATCCTGCTTGCCGCGTTCAATATGATTCCGATTCCACCCCTCGATGGCAGCAAACTCTTGCTCGGAATCGTGCCAAGGTTCTGGTACGGAGTGCTGGCTCCGCTGGAACAATACGGATTTGTCTTGCTCATGGCGCTCTTCTTCCTGCCGATCGTCATTCCAGGGAACTACACGAATACGATCGTGTCCGCACTGATCAGTCCACCGATGAATCTCTTTAGCCGCGTCATCATTGGATTCGAGCTCGGTTATTGACGTTGGCCGTCATCCGTCGCATCCGGCAAGGGATCGCATCGCTTCGGCCCGCGCGCGAATCCGGTGACGATAAGCTTCTCGCGGCATGGTTGACCCCGATCCAGCACGCCGCCTTTCGCGAACTGCCTCTACACGATCGAGCTCACCTCGTTCGTGTTGGCAGGTCAATGATCCAACAAGCTCCAGATAATCAGGAGTTGATCATCGCAGCGTTCCTGCACGATCTCGGCAAGGCCTATCAAGGTTTCCATGTCCGGTTGATCGACCGGGTCACAAAGGTGCTGCTTCAGGCAATTTCACCTCGATTGCTGCAAAGGCTGGCGACCATGCCGCCCGCTCGCTTTCGAGGCGGACTAGCGCTGGCGGTCCATCATCCGGAGATCGGAGCGAGGCTCGCAAGAGAGCTTGGCTGTACTGACCGTACATGCTGGCTCATCGCGCACCATGAGGAAGCAAGCGCATTCAATGATCCCGAACTTGCCTTACTCGCCGCCATCGATGATGCGACGCCATAGCCGCGAAATCGCGTAGACTTGACCGACATGTCAACCCTGCCTGACCGCCTTGTGCTCACCAACTACCAGCTTCATCTCCCGTCGTTTGAAGGTCCGCTCGATCTCCTGCTGAAGTTGATCGAAAAGGCGGAGTTGCCAATCTCTGAGGTTTCGCTGATTTCCGTGACCGGTCAGTTTCTGGCCCACGTTGAGGAACTCGGCGGGATTCGACCGGAAGCGCTGGCCGAGTTCACCGCGATCGGCGCCCGGTTGGTGCTCCTGAAATCGCGGTCGCTTTTGCCAAGACCAGCGGAGACCGCCGAGGATGATTTCGGCGAAGAGTTGGTGACCCGATTGCTGGAATACCAGTCCGCCAAAGCCGCCGCTCTTCTGCTCGCCGAGAAGCAGCAATCAGGCGAGCGAGCGTATGTTCGGCTCGCATCCGTCGCTGCGCCTGCAAGTGATCAGCTGGCGCCACTTGCCCGCCATCAGGCCGTTTCCCTGGCCCGGGCGATCAGGAGGCGATTTTCGGCGCTGCCTTCTCCCCGCACACTGGTCGACGGGCGAGAACGCGTGCCGATTCGCGTGATGCTGGAGCGAGCGCTTTCCACGGTGCTCCCCGGCGGGCGATACCGTTTTCAGGACGTCGTGGGACCGTCGCCAACGCGTGAGGAAGCAATGACCGCGTTTCTGGCGGTGCTGATTCTCGTGCGACGGCGCATGTTTGATGCCGAGCAAGAAGGCCCGTTCGAGCCGATCGATCTCTGGCGAACCAGCGAAACCGATATCTCCCTGACGGAACTGATCCCGGCGGAAGCACTGAGTGAGATTGCATGACAACGACCCAGCCACATCTCGTCACCGAAGAGAACGTCAATCAACCAGCGCTCACGCTCGACGCCTATCCTGGGGAGGACGGGCTTGCGCGTCTTGCTGCGATGATTGAAGCGTTGGCGCTGGTGGCAGAAGAGGGCGTGGAGCTGCCGGCGATCGCCGACATCGCCACGACCACCACCAGCCGCGTCGAGGAAGCGCTGCTGTGGCACCGCCAGCAGCCGCATCGAGGCATCGTGCTCCAGCAGCAAGGGCCAAGGATCACCGTCGCCAGCAACCCATTTTTCGCTTCTCAGGTGCGACGGTTGCTCAAACTCGATCGCGAAGCCCGCCTCACCCCGGCCGCACTCGAAACGCTGGCGATCATCGCGTATCAGCAACCGGTCACCCGGTCGGAAATCGAGTCCGTTCGCGGCGTCGACTCATCCGGCGTGCTGGCGACCCTGCACAATCGCGGTCTGGTCGATGCGATCGGACGGCTTCCCTCCGTCGGGAATCCGATCCAATACGGCACGACCGTCGAATTTCTCCGCCTGTTCGGCTTGCACTCGCTTGACGATCTGCCGCCGCTCGGTCAGATCGAAGGTCGTGACATCAGCACCGCCCTCACCGCCGCAGTCGCCAGCGCCTCGGAAACAGATGAGAGCGATGAAGCTTCCGGAGTTGCAGCCCGCTCTAACAAGCCGAAGCGCTTCCAGCACTGAGCGCGTGCTCCCCGTTCCTGAAGCGAGAAAAGGGCCTGGAGGTGAGGGCCGTCGCGCTCAATCCTGGCGAAAAATCGCTAGCGCGCTCCCCCAACCCGGCGAACACGGTCGACGGTTTCCGCGATAATCTCGACAACCTCGTCAATATCCTCTTCGGTCGTCATTCGCCCCAGACTGAACCGAATGCTGGAGCGGGCGCGTTCTTCAGTTTGGCCCATTGCCAGCAAGACGTGACTCGGTTCGGAATTTCCGGTCGTACAGGCCGATCCCGCCGAGGCCGCCACGCCCATCATGTCGAGTGCGAGCAGCATCGTTTCTCCCTGGACTCCAGGAAAAGAAACGTTCAGATTGTTTGGTAGACGTCGAGAGAAATCATCCGGCCCGTTGAGCTGCACATCCGGAACTTCACGCTGAATACCATCCCAGAGCCGGTCTCTCAGCGCGCCGATCTGCGACGCTGACCTTTCGCGATTTGCCTCCGCTCGCTGAATCGCCGCACCGAAGCCGACGATGTAGGGAACATTCTCCGTCCCGCCACGCCGACCGCTTTCCTGCCCACCGCCAAGCTGCATCCACTCAATCGCGGTTCCCTTCCGTACATAGAGCAGCCCAATCCCTTTGGGTCCGGAAAACTTGTGCGCCGAAAGCGAGAGGAAATCGACACCCAGCTCCTGGACATCGATCGATCGCGCTCCCGCCGCCTGCACGGCGTCGGTGTGCATGAGCACGCCATGCGTTCGTGCAATCGCCGAGATTTGCTCGACCGGTTGAATAGCTCCGACCTCATTGTTCGCCAAGCATCACCGAAATGAGCACCGTTTCCGGACGGATTGCTGCTTCGATGGCGGAAGGATCGACAAATCCATGTGCGTCGACCGGCGCGACCGACACGTGGAATCCCTGTCGCTCAAGCATCTCAGCCGGATGCAAAACCGCATGGTGCTCAATGGCCGAGACGATGAGATGCGGCGTAGGACCGTCTGGATTTCGAAACCGAGCGGCCCACATCACCCCGGATAGCGCCAGGTTGTTGCTTTCGGTCGCGCCGCTGGTGAAAACAATCTCACTCGGGTGGCAGCCCAGGACGCGGGCGATCGCACCGCGCGACCGTTCCACACCTGCTTTTGCATCTTGGCCCAACCGATAAATGCTGGACGGATTGCCAAAGTCCGTCTGGAGAAATGGCAGCATCGCTTCAAGCACCGCCGGATCGAGCGGCGTCGTTGCGGCGTAGTCGAGATAAATCGTGTCGTCGCCGATCATGGAAATGCAATCCTTGAAATCATTTCAACAAGAAACGCGCCACCCGATGGGGCGGCGCGTGTTCATCGGTGGCAATTTTGATCGCTAGACGGAGGCCGGAACCGTCGCCTTTTCGGGACGAGACGGCTTCGTCCGACTTTCTTTGATCAGATCGGCGAGGGTAATCGAATCGATCGCATCGACAATCGAGTCGCGCACCTTCAACCAAACCGGCCGGGTTTCACAACCCTCGATCAATGGACAGGTCTGGTCCGCTTCGTCTTCCGAAACGCAATCCATCGGCGCCACGGGACCTTCCATGACTCGATAGACCTCACCGACAGTCATCAGCTCAGGCGAGCGCGACAGCGTGTAGCCACCCTGCGCTCCTCGCTTGCTTTCCACGAGTCCGGCGCGGCGCAATGGGACGATCAGTTGTTCAAGATAGGCATAGGGGACGGACGACTCCCGGGCGACAGCAGCAATCGACAACGGACCCTCGCCGTAGTTTTTTGCGAGCGCAACCATTGCCCGAACGCCATATTCTCCACGAGTCGATACTTTCATTTCACCCTCCGAGCCCTATGGACCCAGATATTTCACTCCATGCTACGGTGAGAACGGAACAAGGTCAAGCGCGGAGGCGACGCCACCATTCCCGGGAGGCGCGCGTTCGGTTCCCGCGGAACTCAGCGAGGCGGGTCACGAGGGCACGCTGGGCTTTCGCGGTGAAGGTTTGGCCGTTGACTGAACGATACACGTGTCCGAAGCGATCCGTCGTGAAGATGCCACGATAGAACCCTTCTTCAACGACCGGAACCGCCCAGCGGCCGGTTTCTCGCATCAGTTGCTGAACATCATAGACGGAATCGTTGAGATCGACGGCAATGACGACCGTATCCATCACATCCGCGACGGGCACTTCGGCTTTTCCCGCGGTCAGGGCTTCGGTCAATTGCTGCCGCCAGAGCATGCCGACGACATGGCCACCGTCGGTGACAGCGATATCTTTGGGTTGACCGCCATGCGCCTGTCGCAACAGCTTGTCCGGCGAAATGCCTCCGCGATCCCAGAGGGCGAACTGCCCCACTCGCAAGCGGCGCAGCGCAGACTCCATGCGCACGGCCTGCCATTCGCCATGGGCAGCGACAATGACGAACAGCGCCATCAGCGGCAGCAGAAAATCTCCGGCCAGAATGCCGACAATAGCAATAGCGATGGCGATCAACTGACCAACCACCACCGCAAACCGTGTCGCTCGCTCGCGGCCGACGAACGCAGAGGTGACTGCGCGAAGTATGCGGCCGCCATCCATTGGAAAGGCTGGAACGAGATTGAAGATCACGAGGGTGATATTGACGAAGAAGAGCGAGATTAGCAGTCCACCGAACCCCACCTCGTTGAGACTATGCACGTAATCTCCGACCGAGCCATACGATTTCGCGGCGCCATACGCCAACACCATCGGGAACATCGCGGCGGCGATCGCGACATTCACGGCTGGTCCCGCGAGCGCGATCATCGCTTCGCGGCGTCCGCCGTCAGGAACATGATCGAGCCGTACCACACCGCCGATCGGCAACAGGGTGATATCGTGGACGCGCACGCCATACTCCATCGCCATCAAGCTGTGCCCCAACTCGTGGAGCACGACAAAGGCGAAGAGCGCAATCATCAGGGTGAAGCCAAACAACACGCCGCCCAAACCGCCGCCCGCTTGAACTCCCCAGTGAAAAATGACCCAAAGCAGGAGTATTCCGAACGTCGGGTGGACGCGGATCGCGATGCCGTAGATCGTAAAAATGGTGTAGGAGCGAAGCATTCGCTTCTCCGCGCCTGCTCACGTCAGCGATGAGCCAGGGCACGATTACGCGATCGATCGATTTCGCCGCGATATTTCCGCGATCATACGAGGTTCCAACGATTCTGTACAGGAGTTTGAGGCACAATTCAGAACGTTTGCGCTAAACGACCAGAATCAAATCCATTTCTTCCTGACTTAATTGGACAGATCCGGCGTTGCAGGAGTCGCTTCGGGGCTGCCTTCCGGAATCGGCGGAAGTTCAAAATCGCCAAACGCGATCAATCCCAGGCGCTGAATCACCGAGTTCGCGCGATCGGGATCGTGCACGGCTTCAGTCATCGCCACGACGATAATCGGCCCTTGGTCGCCATATACGACGCCCGCGTCATGAACAACCCCATCCAGATCACCCGTTTTGTGGGCGCATTGCGTGCCAGGAGGAAGCAAGAACGGAAGCCGGTCATTGATCTCCTGCTGCTCAAGCAAGGCGATCATTTCCTGGCTCGTCGATTCGGAAACGATGTTCCCCGCTTCGAGCATCATGAAGAAGGTGGCGATGTCAGCCGGGGTGGTGAGATTGATATCCCCGTCCTTGCCATATTCACCGACAAATCTGAGCGCGGTTTCAGACGCGCCCGGGCTATCGGTTCCGATCGATGCAGGCGGCCATGGATCGACTTCCTTTAATGGCATCAGCAAGAACGTATTCGCCATTCCAAGATCGGCAGCCACCGCATTCAGGTCGCCAGGCGAAGTCATCGCGAGCAGCGCATGAGCGGCAACATTGCTTGAATACGCAATCATTGCGTAGAGCAATTCATTGATCTGGACTTCGGCGTTGACCATCGTATCGTCGTAAAAAGCGTCGACATCCTCATCGACCTTGTGAAAATACTCTGGCTGCAACACCGCGTAGTCATCAAAGGTGATATCGCCCCGATCCCGGGACGCATAGAAATCAACCATCACGATGAGTTTGTAGAGACTGGCGGCGACGAAGGGAAGATCGGCGTTCTGCTTGAAGAGCACCGTGCCGTCCGTCTGCATCATCACGACCCCATAGATGCCTTGCTCTGCGAAGAGGAGATTGGCAGCGGCTCCGGAAACCAGGCTCTGGATATCACTTTTTGCGCTCTCGGCAAACACGGAACCATTTCCCAGGGCGTCAAACGCCGGGGAAAGCACGATTCCAGCCGACATTCCCAACAAACGACGGCGCGAGAGCGATGGATTGGAGGAAAATCGGCGAACGTTCGCAACTGGAATCAGACGAGTCATTCTATCCCTTACCTCAGGCGGTCAGTTGTAACAACAGCTATACGTCACAACTAGCCGGCAACTGAGCGGCAGTCAGAGTATAACGTTTCTACGATGTACAACGAGGATTTTGCCCGAGTTGTTGGGAACCGGGACCTCTGCCGTGGACATCATTCCTGCTGTCTGGCGTGATACATTGGAGCCAAGCATTATGGTGAGTTTGAATCGGGGCCGAAGCTTCGGCTTCGATCAACCCACTTGAGCGATGGCGCGAAAAGGTCGCGCCGGATGTCGGGTTGGAACGCGCCTCCTCCATTGCGACGCTGGTTGCAAACGCTGGGCGGGTTCCCACGCATGAGGAGCGAAGACCATGATGGATCGAGGAATGAACCGTCGTGCTCTCATGAAGCGAGCAGGAGCGCTCGGCCTTTCGGCTGCCGCGGTCTCACGGCTCGGATCGATCTCAGCCCAGGAAGCCAGCCCTGTCGCGCCGGACACGTCGATTTCCGGCGACCTGAATGTGGCGATGGTCGCCAACCCGCAAATGGTGGCGCTCCAGAAGTTGGCTCCGGAATTTCAAAAGGCCTACCCGAATATCAAGCTCAATCTGCTCGTTCTTCCGGAAAACGAAGTGCGCGACCGGATTCGAACTGACGTCTCGACCGAAGCCGGACAGTTCGATGTGGTGACGATTGGCATGTTCGAAGCCGCGGACTACGCCCAGCAAGGGTGGACGCTCGATGTTGGCACGCCGCTCCAGGCGGATCCGGGCTATGACTTCTCGGACATCTTTCCAGCCATGGTTTCGGCGCTTTCGGGCGCAGATGGCAAACTCTACGCGGCCCCGTTTTATGGCGAGAGCTGCATGCTCTATTACCGCACAGACCTCTTCGGAGCAGCCGGCCTGACCATGCCGGAGAAGCCGACCTGGGATGAGGTGTCCGGCTTCGCCCAGCAGCTCCATAACCCAGACGGACCGTACGGTATTGCGCTCCGCGCTCTTCCAGGCTGGGGTGAATTCGGAGCCCCGCTGACGGCGACAATGAACGCGTTTGGCGGCCGATGGTTCGATGAAGATTGGAAATCGCAGCTGGCGTCGGAAAAGAGCGCGGCTGGCATCAAGTTCTACACCGATCTCCTGATCAATTCCGGACAGCCGAGCGCGACCACGTCCGGATTCACCGAGTGCGAGAACCTCTTTGTCCAGGGCAAAACGACGATGTGGATGGACGCCACATCTGCGGCCGATCTGCTGGGCGATCCCAAGTTGAATCCCCAGGCGGCGAATACCGGGTTCGTCTATCCGCCCTCGGAGGAAATCGGCAGCGGCTGGCTTTGGGCATGGGCCTTTGCGATTGAGCAGGGCACGGATCACCAGGATGCCGCGCTGGCGTTTGTACGCTGGGCCACTTCAAAGGAATACGTTCAGCTCGTCGCGTCCCAACTCGGCTACGGCTCAGTCCCATCGGGCGTGCGCGCCTCGACCTATGCCGATCCCGGATACAAGGAATATGCAAAGGGCTACGCCGATCTCGTCCTCAGCATCATCGAAGCGCAGGACCCAACGAAGTGCTGCGTCGATCCAGTGCCCTACAAGGGACTCCAATTCGTTGGAGTGCCTGAATTCGTGACGCTGGGCGATAACGTGACCAAGGAGCTGGCCAACGTCATCGCCGGGAATGAAAAGATCGAGGACGCGATCAAGAAGATCGACGACATGGCCAATTCGTGGGCGAAGGAGAACGGCTACCAGTCGTAGATGCTCGAAACGCAAATGGATAAGCGAGGAGAAGGCAACGGCGCATGCCTCAGGCGCGCTGCTGGTATGGGATTGAACCCTTCAATTTCCTTGCCATCTCCTCGCTCCGTTTGCTCCGCTGCACGTCCAGGGGGCGCCATATGGGCATTGCTTCGCGCCGCGTGACGCGCGCATCGGGTGGGAACGCGGAGTCGGCCTTTGTTGACAACCGGCGCTATTTTTCAGTCGGACGCTGGCTGGTCGCGCCGGCATTTATCTACGCGGTCGTCGTCACCCAGGGGCCGTTTCTCCTTGCGCTCTACTACAGCACCTTTCGCTGGAATCTGATGCGGCCAGACCGCAAGATGAACATCGGCCTTCAGAATTACAAGAATCTGTTTACGAGCCTCACCGATTCAAGCGATCCTTACGCCTTTCGCGCCTCGATTGTCAATTCGCTCATTTTCACCATCGGCGCCGTGCTGCTCTCACTCCTGCTCGGCTTGTTCTACGCGGAGCTTGTGAATCATCGATTTCCGGGAAGAAACATCGTTCGCACCATGCTGATCACGCCCTTCCTGGTGATGCCGGTCGCCGGGGCGCTCGGGTGGAAAAACCTGATGATGGACCCTGATTTCGGCGTCATCGATTGGGCATTGCGATCACTGCATCTCGGGTTCGATCCGGTTTGGCTGGCCCAGTATCCGCGCCAGTCGATCATCATCATGCTCGTCTGGCGCTGGGCGCCCTTCATGATGCTGATTCTGCTCGCCGGTATGCAGTCGATTGATGAAGAAGTTCGTGAAGCAGCTCGCGTCGATGGGGCGACGCCCGTGCAGGAGTTCATCGGAATCACACTCCCGCATCTTTTTCGCTTTATGCAGCTTGGGGCCTTGCTAGGAGCCGTCTACATCGTCCAGGAAACCGACGCGATTTTCATGACAACGCAGGGTGGGCCGGGCACGCTGACAACGAATCTCCCGTACCGCGTCTATGAAACGGCCGTTCGCGGAAGCAACGTCGGATTGGGCGCTGCCATGGGGGTGATCGTCGTCATGCTGACGATCATCGCAATGACGCTTCTGCTCCGCACGCTCGACAGAATATTGCGAGGTCAATATGCAGATGGCTAGCCGCCGGCGTCAGGATTTTCGGCGAGAGCAAGCGTCGATCGCCTGGACCATCGTGGCCTGGATCGTCGGCCTGGTCGTCTTCTTTCCGGTGCTTTACATCGTCGCGACCGGATTCAAATCTGAGGCGAATGCGATCAGCCTGCCGCCGAAGCTCATCTTCAAGCCAACGCTCGACCAATACCGGGAAATCCAAAGCCGCGGGTTTTACCCCTTTTTCCGGAATTCGATCCTCGCCTCGCTCGCGTCGACGGCCATCGTGCTTACGCTAGCTGTGCCTGCAGCCTATGCGTTGGCGTTTCGGCCAATGAAAAAGTGGAAAGATCTGCTCTTCTTCTTTATCTCGACGAAATTTCTTCCGCCAGCCGGAATCATCGTTCCGCTCTATGTGATCTTTCGTGATCTCTCGCTGCTCAACACGATCCAGGGTTTGGTCGTCATCTACATCGCAATGAATTTGCCCATCGCGATCTGGATGCTCATGTCGTTCTTTGAAGAAGTTCCGAAGGAGGTCCTGGACGCCGCACGAGTCGACGGCGCGGGTATGTTTCGGGAGATGACCCAGATTCTGCTGCCGATGGTGTTTCCCGGTCTGGTCGCGACCGCCTTTCTCTCGATCATCTTCTCCTGGAACGAATTCTTTTTCGCAGTCAATCTGGTCGCGACCGAGCAGGCGTCGACCGTTCCACTCTTCATGCAAAAATTCATTACCTCAGAAGGTCTCTTCTGGGCGAAGCTCTCCGCCGCCAGCACCATGGCGATCGCACCAGTGGTCATTCTTGGATGGGTTTCACAACGCCAGCTCGTACGTGGACTTTCGATGGGGGCAGTCAAATAAGTGATCAGACCGATTTGAGTGCCTGATGATGTAGATGACCATCTTCGGTCAGTTCGTGATGATTCCATCACATCTGAAGGTCGATTATTCCATCGAGTTTCAACTGAGGTATAATCCTCGGGCCGGGGAAGCCTTGGCAAGAAATCCCAATATTGCGTGCATACGCGCCCGTAGCTCAGCGGATAGAGCGCTTGCCTCCGGAAAAGCCGCTCACTTACGCCTAAAATCCCCATTTTGTACTCTTTTATCCCGTAGACATTCAGAGCACTTGGCAGGCACCTGAGGTCCACACTTGCGATTGCGGAATGTCCCGGTCTGCCGTAAATTCCCGTACTCCTACGGATGACGGCGCAGAGCCCGGATGGGAGGATCGTTTTATCGAGCCACTCGATCGTCATTTGCAGGAGCGGGTGCAATGTCCAATGTTTCCGTTGAAACGAGTCCTGAAGCGTTTCCAGTCCCCGCCACTGGCGCGAGCGGATTTCGCATCTTTTTGGCGGCGGTTCGTCGCGGCATGTCTCGACGGAGTCATTCTGACGGTAACGGCGGGAGTGATCGGTGTGGCAGCGGCATGGGTCGTCTCCACCGACTTGCCCATTGTCGAGATTCTCTATTCGATTCTGTTCATCTCATATGGCGCTACCCCCGGAATGCACGTGCTGGGACTGCGCGTCGTCGATGCGGAACGCCAACGGCCCGGGATGGTGCGCTCGATACGCCGGTACATCCTGCCAGCGCTTTCGTCCCTGCCCTGGTTCTTCGTTTTTGCTGGCTCTGACGTATTGCTCGATGCACAAGTTTCGGTGTTGATCGTTGTCTCGCTGGCGTTGATTGCGATCTCGATCCTCGATCCACTCTGGATGATTTGGGATGAGCACAAGCAGATGCTGCACGACAAGCTTGCCGGCACCTATGTGATACGTGTGTGATCGCAGAAGAAACAAGCTATGAGGCTACCCAGATCGGAACCACTGATGACCGGTCTACGCGGCAGGTCGCACGCCGTCGATCGCGTTCTTTTGCATGGGTTGCCGACACCGTTATCGTCGTTGTCGGCATGATGGTTGTCTCGCACCTGTCGAAACGCGCTGTCCCGGATCGATGGTTATGGATACCCCCACTTGCTGCCTATCGGATAGCTCCTCGCATTCACAGCCATCAATGTTTCGCCAGGGAAATGGATTTTCGGATTGCGGAGCGTCGATCGAGGGCAACGGCGCCCAGGGCTCTGGCGTGCACGACTCCGTTCGCTGGCGCCAGGACTGAGGTGGATCTGGCTCATTTTCGCAGTTGCAACTATAAGATGTAGCGATTACTTCGAGTGATATCCAAATCTGATTGGTGCATATGGCATGTCCATCCTGGCCGCAACCATGCTGGCATTCCAGAATGTCGAGGCGTTTTCGGATACCGATGCTCGCCGGATGCTGCTTGATCGACTGGCCGGCAACTATGTCATCGTGGCCGATGTGTGCACGTCGAACGACACGTAAATCGTGTTGTCTCGGATGTAAAGACCGGTGGGGTGCAAAGACGCAGCGGCAAAGGCGGCGTTCACGCCCCGAGTGACTCCTTGCTCGAGAACGTCGGTTTCGAATATCGTGCCGGTGAGTCCCCCGTCCATAGATACATCCTTCAATATGAACTGTCCGTCGACGATTTCCGGCATTGCGTCGAGCTGCATGTCAACCAGATAAAAGTGCGCGCCGTCCGGCAGTATCTCGACGAAGGCGTTATAGATTGTGGCGTCACCGTTGGTCACGTCGTATCCGCTCTCATCGGAGTCGTCGTGCACCGAGCTGAAGTCGAGATCGGCGGCGGTTATCCGCACGGTGCCGTCTGCCGACGATTCGAGCGCCAGCCCCACTGACCGCTCGACGTTCGCCGCAATCTCATTTTCGAGTGCCTGCGACGTGTGCTTCCTGAATCGTGGCCAGAGTTCGAAATAGCCATAGAGCGCACCGGCTGAACAGACCAGAAGAACAGCAAGCGTTACACCCAGCAGTGCTTTCTGTTTGCCTGACATATGCGGCTCCATTCCATGACCTACGCGCCTCCGACCATGTGTGCCGTTGCAATGCGATAAGCCGAAAGCGACCCGGCCGATTGATCTCATGGAGCACAGACGCGTGGTGGGGTGGAGGAGGCTGGTGGCTGGGTCTTGGTGGCGGCCTTGATCTGCGCGAGGATTTGCTCGCTCGGTAGATCGATAACCGAGGTTATCTGCGGCAGGATGCCAGGAACCCCATACTTGGCGACATCGATGCCGACTCCTGGCACCGCCGGCCGGAACCCGGTTATTTCCCATCCAAGTGTCTGCAGCTCGGGATCGAGCATCGCTTCCATGAGGCGTTCCCCAAGCTCGGTGCGTGCGATGATCGGATGCGAGGTCCATACCGTTGGCGATGGATAAAGCATGCGGACCGTACTTGAGCGACAACCCCTGCGTCGTCTGGATTGGCATAGAGATAGTCCGCGATCTGCGACTCCAGGAGTGCCACCATCGGCCGCGCGCCCTGGCCCTGTGTCATGTAGGAGCGAAAGAGCGCCTCGGAGGACGGCTCGAGATAGCCGACCCCCTGGTAGTAATCAAAGATCCGGGGAAGAATTGGATCGACCGTCGCCGAAGTCGACGACTTCAACACAGTTCATAGAATTTGCCAGGAGACCAGAAAATGTGCCACCGGAGCTACTTTTCTCGGGATCGGTGACGTGGACAAAAATTTGGCTGGGACGATTCGGCAGGCCAATGTCCTGCCACGTTTTGTTGCTTTCCATAAGCTCAACCAGCTTCAACATGTCGACGTGGAAGACGCCGTCCGGATCCTGGCTCGCGACCCCGATCTGGACAAGAGCATCGATGGTATCCGCCCAGGAATAGATCACCATCGGGGAGAGAAAGACGGCCTTGTATGGATCGCTTCGACCCTGGCACGCCTCGTAGCTGGCGACCTGGCTTATTTCTCCGGGGAAGAGAAAGTCCACATCGTCGAGCGTCGATGGATCACTCGGACAGAGCATTTCCTGGGTCGCCATCCCCTCGACTTCCACGACAAGGCCGTATTTATTTTTCAGGATTTGCTTTACTCTTTCGTCCGCGAAGAAGGGAAGCTTCAGATTGCCAACGTGACCGCGAACGACGATCACCTCAGGACCAGGTGTTCCGGCAGTGAGTACAAGCGCTAGCACGATCGCGATCACGGAGACAAGGTTTCCGGCGCCAAGCCATTGCACTGGTTTCATGTAAGTGCCTCCATGTCCTGATCCGACTTGTCGTCATTGACCGTGAGCCAACCGGGTAGCTAGTTGCGTGACTTCCTGAATCGTCGCCGTGAGATCGCGGCGCTGGTCGGCGGCAGGAGCGGCGAACATACTTCCGCCTCCGCAGCTAAACGCCATGACCTGACGGTCTTCCTGAAGAATGCGTTGAGCGTCCGAGAGTGGTTGCAGGATCGGCGCGCTAACAGGAATGCGCTCATGGTGACGATCAGGCCTGGACGCTTTGAGCGGTGCTTGTCGTTCATCGATTGTCGCCGCCTCCAACTTCTTCGGATTCGCCATCGTCCTGCTCCTCGCCTTCGTCCAGTGTCGAACTCGTCGTCATCGGGACTGAGCGAGTCGAGATTAAGGCGGTGGATTTCCATGAGCGCGGCCAGATCGATCACGTCGGTTTGGTGATAGTCCTGGTAAAACGCCTCGGCGACGGCCTCGGTGCGGGGCACAATGTCGCGTTCGAAATATCTAAGCTGCGGACCTGCAAGCGGAACTGCTCGAGACGACAGCCGGACGTATTCGCTGAGGAGACGCTCGAACGGGCGAACCAGCGCGGTGTAGTAATCGTTCGTCGACTTGAACTTTTGGTCCTCATCCATGACGTCGAGCATCTTGGTGAATTTGCCTTGCACGGCGCGTACCCGCCGGCGAGTGGCGGGGTCGGGACACTCTTTGACAACGATCAACATGTGTGCGCACGAATCCCGGCTCAGGGCGTAAGCCTCTTCATCGATTGAGGGAATTGGCTCTATTGAGACAGGAACCTGGTGGGGGCGTAGCAATGCCATTCCCACATAGGTCATGGCGGCCAGCCCAAGGGCCCAAAGTGGACCAATATCGAGAGGGATCGCGATAACGAGAAAGGCCACGATGGCCACGACCGCAGCCACCCGGTCGAAGTTCCGCAGGATGGCCATCGAATCGACCGCCAGTTGCTTCGCCCGGGTTTTGAGATCAGGATCGGTGTTGACCGCGTTTGCGTATTTATCCGAGCTCATCGGATCTCCTCACTGAGTAGAAGAACGCGCTCAGGCATTGGCAAATGCGTCGCGCATCGCCTTGATCAACTCATCGGTGCCGTCGTAGATATCGCCCCCGGTCAGATTCGGAAATCTGCTCGAGCTGGTCCCGTGAGGCGTCGCCAAAGAGGACGGAGTAGACCGGCACGATGAGATCTGGATCCGTCGGAAGCGAGGATTTGAAATCATCGAAGGAACCCTTGTTCGAGCGCCCGTCGGTCATCAGGATGATGGCGGGGGCATAGTCCTCGAGCGGACCGGTGAAGTACGCCTGCGCGTCCTGAAGACACCCATAGATATTGGTTCCACCCGAGGCATCCGTTTGTTGCACTTGATCGAGCAGGCCAAGTAACGCCGGACTGCTGTTTCCCTCCACTTTCAGCGTCTTCTTGAGGCCGTCGCTGAACGGAAGCACGATCGTGATGTCGCTACCCGTACGCTGCAGGAAGTATTTGGACGCTTGTGCTGGATCGAGCAACGTGGCCATTGCCTCTTCGAGCTGCTGCTCGCCGCCGCCTTCCATGCTGCCGGAATAGTCGAGGCAGAACACGATGAGCGATGGTTTCCGGAATGTCGATCTGATACAGGTTCAGCGCTTCCAGGATGACATCGGCGGCGGGCAACGTGAAGGTATTGAGCGGGCGAGCAATATCGATTCCCCAATCCGGATTGAACACTGCTGGATCGACGAGAGCGGGATCGATCGTCGCCCCTAGCTTGGAAGTGCGCCGCCCCTGGGCGAGCAACTCGTGTTGCACGTCGTCCGAAAGCAGGTACTCCTGCATTGCATCGAACAGTTCCGACCGTCCTTCGACCTGATGATCGACAAACGCGAGGGGCCAGTCAGCAATGGCGAGACCGTCCACCGGGTAGACCACATAGAGCAGATCGGTTTCTCCCTTATCGATCAGGCTTTGATTGGCGGTGATGATGGCGGATTCGTTGTTGACCATGCCGTCGTAGTCGGCATAGTTCTCGACAAAGAGGTCACGTAAGTAGTCCCGACGCTCCGGCGGTGCGGTCGACTTCGCCGAGGATGCGAGTGACCTGATCAGCGACGTCCGGGTCTTGCAGCATCTGCCGAGGTCAGCACGTTCGGATGTCCGGCGAAGGCAGAGAGGAATCCGAGGTAGGCCATCGCTCCCGAGTTGCTCTGGCTGGCGCTCGACATCAGAAAATCGAACTGCCCACTTTCGGCAGCTGCCAGAATATCGTCGACCGACACATCGCGACCGATCCAGCCCAGTGCTTGAGCTGTACTCCGTTTCACCCCGAAGACGACCGGTGTGGTCATGATGCTTTGCGTGCGGGAAATCACGCCCTTCGTATTGCCCAAGTCGAGCCAGATCGAGCTTGCCGGCCAGACCGCGTCATACTCGGCTGCCCCGCCTTGCAGGTCGATCATGGTGTCGACCGAACCTTGAAACGTCGGTACCAGTTTGACGTTGTGGTCCTCGGCGAATCGCTCCAGGATCGCCGGCTCGTCCGAATTGGGATCGTCGAACAAGATGCGGTTTTCGGTTCCGGTCAGGATGTAAAGCGTTTGGCCGGGTGGCGGTGAGTTCTGGTCGTGGTAGATGGAGAAGCCAATCCATACAAGTGCGAGTGCCAGCAATGGCACGACCCACTTTGCATGCCTCATAACACGACGGCGTCTGGCTCGAGAAGCGCGTTCTGCATCGGACATGATGTTCCGCCTCGGTTTCGCTGATTGTGCTGTGGCACGGATTATGGCACCACTCACGAGATTTGACGATGCGTTCAGTATGCTGTCGCCTTCAAATCGATGAAACCCGTAGATATACGGTTTTCTTGGAAAGAGCAACCTCTGTAAAGTCGAGTCGTACCGGCAACGTTTGCGGCCGCAGCAACGTCACCAGCCACTCCAGGAGGGAGCCATGCAGATTTTCGACAGGCTGTCGCTGTTACTTCGGGCGAATATCAACGCGGCCATCGATGCGGCAGAGGATCCGGAAAAGGTGCTCGATCAGCTCATCCGCGATGCGCAGTCGGTTCGAAAGGCAGCCGAGCAGCAGCTCCTGGTGGCGATATCAGAGCGAAACCGTATTGGCGCCGAAGCTGCGTTCGAAGAAATGCAGGCGAGCAAAGCCATGGCGATCGCCGAGGCGGCCGTTCGCCGCGGCGAAGACGAACGTGCCCGAGCGGCATTGCGCCGGCGAAATGACGCTGTGGATGCGGCCAACCTCTTCACCCAACAGGGGGAGGCGCTCCAATTGATGGTGGAGCGCTTGAAAGTCCAGCTGGGCCAGGTTGATTCCAAGCTGCGGCACATGCAGCATGAGCGAGATAGCCTGGTCGCGCGAAAACGACTTGCTGATGCCCAAGTCGCGATGACGACATCGATGCAAAAGATTGGCGGAACAGGCATCGATCAGGAGTTCAATCGTCTGGGGCGTAGCGTGCGCGTATCTGAAGCCAAGGCCGCGGCGTTGGCAGAGCTCTCATCCTACGCGCTCGACGGCCGCCTGGATCCAAACGAGGACGAGCTGGTCGAAGCGCAGCTGCACTCGATCCAGCAGCGCGTGCGCCGGCTGCCAATGTTGGCTCGCGATCCGATCCTCGATGCGATGGCCGTGGATGGAGACGAGGATCACCGCATATAGCTCTTGGAGCAGCCAAACAGCCTACAATCCGGTCCAAGCTCAACCTTCGAAATGATTCGGAATGGGCCGGACGCCACTCAGAAACGGGAACTCGGATTAAGCCTGCATCGGTGTTTGGCTCCGACGTAGAGAACGGTGAACACGTGCAAGAGAATGCCCTGGTCGATTGGATGACGCCGTTCGAACTACCGGAAGACCGCTCGGCCTTCATTGCGCGATCTGCTGAGCTCGAAGCACTCGCACACCTCAAATCGAACGGTGCCCAGCTCATCACGCTCACCGGAACAGCGGGAATCGGGAAGTCGCGACTGGCGATCGAATGGGCGTCGATACTGGCTACCCAAGGGAATCGCATCACATTTCTGCGAGCCGATCACGTGCAGGATGCAAGGTTCGTGACGAGGATGATCGCCACGGCTGGCGCAAGCGATCACTGGCCAGATCTGCCACTCAGGCGCTTGCCCAAGGATCTCGAGATGGTGATGGTTCTCGATGGACTCGATCACGTCACCGGTATCGATCGAGTGCTCGAACACCTGCTGGCCTACTGTCCGAACGTGCTCGTCGTTGCCACCTGCCGGGCGCCACTGAATGCGGCAGGCGAACGGGTTGTGCAGGTTGGCCCCTTAAATGACCATGGCAGAGCGTTATTTTTGCAGCGGGTCGGACTGGCTGCTGAAGCAACGCAAACGGCTGAGGAACGTTGCCGGCCGCTCGGCGGCAATCCATTGGCGATCGAGCTGGTCGCGGCGCAGTTCGATGCAGTGCGCCCTCCTGGTGACGCATCCGATATGGAGCGCGACTTCACGTTGCCGGAGGTTGTGACGTGGGCAATCGGGCAACTCTCGCCGACCTGCCAAATGCTGTTATGTCGGATCTCGGTGCTCACGGACGGATTTTCCGATTCCACTCTGCGCGCCACGGCCGCGCTCCAGCCATCGATTGCGATCAAGCCCGGACGCGAGATAGCGATGCTGCTCGAGTCTGGACTCATGCGTGGCTCGCCCGAACGCGGCTTTCGGATACCTGTGGCAGTCCGGGAAGTGGCGCTCGCTCAGCTCAATGCCACGGGACAAGTGGCTGCCGTTCGCCTCGAACTCGCGCGTTATTTCTTGCACCGCTCGATCGAAATGCGATCGTTGCTCCTTGGAGCGGATCGGGAGCGAGGTCTGAAATGGTTCGAGCTGGAAGAGGCGTCGCTGAACATCGCGCTTGGCACCTTTATCGAGCGGCACCGAATCTATCTGGCCAGGAAGCTGGTGTCGGCACTCTGGCCGTATTGGGTCATCCGTGGGCGGATGCGCGACGGGCAAAAGCTGCTCAATTTCGTTATCTCTTCCAGTGCTGATCAGGATCCCGATGATCTCGAGCGTGAGTTGCTCTTCGCCTCGGGTTTGATCGAGCTTCTACTTGGCAACATTGCTCCGGCGCGCGCTCGATTGGTTGAAGCTTCACGGCCAAGTTGTCCCCGGGCGCAGGAGCGATGGCAACGGGGTGCACTTGGGGCGCTCGGCATCGTCCGCTTGCAAAAGGGTGAGTCGGAGGCGGCGATTGGGCTCTGCGAACTGTATCTGGATGCCATCGATAAGAAGGCTCGCCGCGCGCGCGACGGGTCCCCGCTCTGGCGTAGCATGGTGCACCTTGCGCTCAGCAGCGCGCATTTCCAATTGGGCAATTGGGAGGATGCAAACGTTCACGCGGAATTTGTCTATAGCCGTGCATCTTCCCAATCGGATCCCTTCATGCAAAGCGCCGCACGTCTGAATCAGGCCGCCATTACCATTGCCAAAGAGGAATGGCAATCCGCATTGAATGCGCTCGAGGAGTGTGTGCGCCTTCAGCTGATGCGCCCCCAGGCGGGAATGCTCGCATGTGGGTTGGCAGGAATTGCCCATATTGCGATTCACCAATCCCTTCCCGAGCTTGCCAGTCGCTTACTCCGCGACGCCTCTTCGATCGCGTCCGCCGGCTCTCCCCTGCCACCATACGTGATTCCCATTGCTGATCCGGGAATGCTCGCAGAGCTTCCCATTCCACCCAGCGGAGCGACACTGACAACCATGGACGACCGGGGTGTCGTCGCTCTGTTCGAAGCGGCACGGTCGGAAATCTCTGCGTCGATGAATCCGGTGGAAGCTCCTCGGGAGAAGGAAAAGAAGGGGGCGGATGCGCTTACCCGCCGAGAGGTCGAGGTGCTTTGCCTGGTCGCTGAAGACAAAACCGATCAGGAAATTGCCGACATTCTTTTCAGATCGCCCCGAACTGTCAACGACCATATGAGCAACATCATTGGCAAGCTCGGCGTCTATTCACGAACTGGCGCAGTGGTGCGTGCGCTGATCGAACACTGGTGTGACTAGTGGATTCGATTCCGAGAATCGTCGCGGATAAAGTCTAAACATACTGATCTCCTTAAGGTATTTTGATCTTGGTTCGGAAGGACGCGTTCGTACACAATGGAGTCTGTTCCTGGCCTCCGAAACAAGAGGTTGCGCCTTTGCCGCGTCCGGGTGCCTTGATCCTAAAAACAGATCGTCGGCCTTGCCTTCCTTAAATAAACTTCAGAAGAATGGCAACCGAATCAGCCAACCGACTTAATTGCTTAGTGGATAGTTATGCGTGCGACGCTCCTCAATTATTTAGTGAGGAACGTCTATCTGCTGAGCGCATTCCATCCTTTGCTCAAGACGGGGCATGAATCGTAGCCAGTCATTTTGACATCGATAATGTCACCTGTCTGGAGCCACTCTGTCCTAGCTCCGACGATTGACCGATCTTTCGCCTCGAAAGGTGAGTAGGTCAGCGTTCGAGGGAGTGATTGAGGATGATAAGCCCACCGTCCGAATGCACCACTCCGGGTGCCACGATCACTCGGACTTTTTAACGACAGTTCCCGAATCGACCTGTTAGAATTCCGCCACAAGGTGTAGAGTGCTCAGCGACCCTTGCGTAAAAGCAATTTTTTTAGACCCGTGCATGTACGCGCCCGTAGCTCAGCGGATAGAGCGCTTGCCTCCGGAGTAAGAGGTCACAGGTTCGAGTCCTGTCGGGCGTACCAAGGCAGAAATCCAGAAAGATCGAGCGCTCCCGGCACCTCTCGGTCCAGCGTTTGAACCGCCCGCTTCGCGTTCGTTCGGCTTCTTTGCTTCCGTTCCCTTTTTCAACCTGATTTGGGGTATGTTGCCCAAATCAACCTGATTTGTGCGTGGCTTCTGCTGAAGGGAAGCATTCATGGGGGCCGCGATCAGCGACGTGCTTCCTCAGGCGCTTGGGGCAGCGATCAGTCCGATTCAGATCACCATCGTGATCCTTCTCCTCTTCTCTCCCGGTTCGAAACTGAAGGCCCCGGCGTTCGCGATCGGGTGTGCCCTCGGACTGTTGCGCGGCGGTCGGTATCACGTACCTGATCGGCAATAGCCAGGACGCTGCGACCTCGTCTGCCGTCACGAATATCGCGTTCATTCTCAAGTCGCACTTGGGGGAGGTCTTCTCGTTCTTGCCTGGCGTCAATGGCGGGATCGAAACGTCACGCAAGAGCAACCGGCGTGGATGCGGGGGCTCGATCGCCTCACTCCGGTGACGGCGCTCGCGCTCGGCGGTACGCTGCCAAATCCTAAGAATGTCATCCTCGGCGTTGCAGCCGGGACCTCCATCGCGCTGCTCGATATCAGCAAGTCCGCGGGTTGGGGAGCGGTCATCGTGTTCGTCATTCTGAGCACCAGCACGATTTGGGGGCCGGTGATCTATTTCTTCGCGGCCAGGAAGAGTGCTGAGGTGAATCTCGGCAAGGTCGATGCATGGCTGGTCGTGAACCAGATTGCGGTTACGATCGCGATCTTCCTGTTCTTCGGTGTCATCCTGATCAGTCAGGGGCTCCAGGGACTCCTCGCATAAACAAGCTCTGAGATCGATATTGATCCAACTGACCTGCCGGGGCATCGCGTTGGGCAGGTTCGGCCGGTATGAAAAGACGCTCGTCGCTGAGCTCCCGAACAACCCGTCGGTAGAACGCGCTGGAGGCGGGCTCGAACCCCAGCAGCCCCGCCCGCTCCCGGCGGATGACGGGCCGTGCGTCCGCGTCGATGCGCTCGACGTGGCGTCACCGAACGGTTCGGTGTCGCTGCGCCGAGCGCGTCGACGATCTGCCGATGCCACGGGTGATTGCGCGCAATTCGGTGCTCGTTGCCATCCATCCATTGGTCGATGAAGGGTGGAGCGACCGTGGGAATCACTGACCGCCCTCCCGCGAGCCGCCAGCACTCTTGGGGCGGATGGAGGATGTGTCTCGCCCAGACGCGCGACCGAGGTGTGCTACGCAAAGGTCAACCGTTGGGCCAAACTGTTCCAAAGTACCGTCATGTGCGATCGGCCGAGCGCGCGGTCCAGCCAGCCAGGACGTGTATTCCGATAGCTGGTCATCCGAGCGACATTGACTCGCCCGTGCCCTGCGCGTGGCAGCGGACCGCCGAACGTGTGCGACCGGGGGACTGGGCGGGCGGGGCGACCGTGTCGCCGCGGACTCCATGCGAGGCAGTGCTGGAGAGGGGATCATGCGACGCTGGTTACATCACCGTCGCGCTGCTCGTGAACGCCCTGATCAGCGGACTCGTGCTGTTGCTGCTGCTGAACGGCGGCGGCTGGGGTGGCGCCACGAGATTGTGGGCGACGGTGGCCGAGATCCTGATCAATGTCGCGGTGGCGGCGCTAATAAGTGTGGCCAGAACCTGCGTCCCGAGGTTGCGCGTCCGCCATTCCACAATTGCGCAATAAAATGAGAGGCAAGTTATGCTTATGCTAAGTCATCACGCGCACCAATCCCTGACTTGCCTAATGAATGATGCTATTCTGTGCTTATGACAGGCTCCGTCACAGCAGTAGGTCTGGTGATTTTCAGGCAGTAGGTATAAGCCCAAAAACCCCGGGAATTCCGCACTCTGCCTTCTAAGCGGTAGGTCGCAGATCACATGAAGCCGTGCTCCATCATGCTGATTTGCCGCTATACTTGATCCAATGCAAGGAGCTCAGGCATGAGGTCAGGCTTCATTGAGGCAAGAGGCTTTGGGCTAGAAAACCCCGGTTTTACGCATCATGCCTCCGGAGCAAGAGGCCGCAGGTTCGAGTCCTGTCGGACGTACTGCCTGAATTTTCAGTCCGGATTCCCTTCCGCTTTCCGATTAAATCTTCGTCTCCATGAGGAGCAGGGCGTGCCTGCTGATCACCGCCCGGCGACGACATCATCGAATCGCACCGGGGTATGCGCTTTAGCGGAGCGGTAGATCGATTCAACCAGCGCCAGCGAAAGAAATGCCTCGTTGACGTCGACTAACGGACTCGTGCCACTGTCAATTGCGTTGGCGATGTCGTCGTACTGGCGGAGATGGGCGATCAGGGATCTATCGGCATTCTGCAGTTCGATCGATGATTCGGTGGGCGGCAGTTCGTTCAGTGCTTGATTCGTTGAACTGTCGCCGGAGAGGCCATAGCCGCCCTTCGACGCTTCATTGCCAGCACTATGGAAGTATTCGAGTCGATCGTTTTCGATGATGGCCGAACCACGCGAGCCGTGGACTTGTACGCGCGCTGAAACACCGGGGTATGCGGCGGTGGTGGCGAGAATAGTCGCGAGTGCGCCCGATTCAAATCGCACCGTCGCCACCGCGGTGTCTTCCACCTCGATTCGCTCGTGTGCAATGAGCCCGGTTTCAGCGTAAATCTCGACCGGGCGTCCGAGAAACCAGCGCAGGAGATCGACGGTATGGATCCCCTGATTCATCGTGGCTCCTCCGCCGTCGAGCGCAATGGTGCCGCGCCAGGCGCCGCTGTCGTAATAGTCCTGTCCCCTCCACCAGGCGATCGATGCCAACCCGGAGGTGATCGCGCCGAATCGCCCATCCCGGATCGCCTTCGAAACAACCTGGCAGGCAGGATCGAATCGACGTTGGCTCATGACTGACGTCACTTGCCCGTTGGAGGCTGCTTCGTTCGCCAGTCGCACCAGTGGGAGCGCGCGCGCCACATTAACATCGAGCGGTTTCTCGATGATGACGTGACTCCCTGCCGCAAGCGCCGCCGAAGCGAGATCGGCGTGGGTACCGCTCGGCGTGGCGATCACCACGACCTGCGGACGGTAGCCGGAGTTAATGAGATCGACCAGGGAATCGGCCTCGATAACCGTGCCGCCGATCTCATCCCGCAACCGCGCTCGGGCAGCTGAATCCGAATCAACGAGCGCGCCAAGCGCAAAGCGGGAATGCGCCGTGATCGCGCGCATGTGCAGGCGACCGATGACGCCGCAGCCAACGACGGCGGTGTTGTATTGGGATCGGGTCATTGCAACGTCACTCCAGATTGTTCCGCAAGTCGACGAAATGCGCGGGCGGCAACTCCAAATGTGGCAGCGGAGGGGACGCCGCCCGCGTTTCCTTCGGTGGAGAGATGCGGTTCCAACGAAACGAAACCGGCATAGTTCCCCTCGATCAAGGCCGAAATGGTTTCCGGCAACTCACCATCGCCCTCACCAGCCGGCGTGACAAGGCTCGTTGCGAACTGAGCGTCCTTGATATGAACGTAGTCAATATAGGGAGCCAACCTCGCGTAGCCCTCGCTGAAGGGACGAACCCCGACCTGGACGAAGTTCGCTGGATCCCAGACAACACGGAGCCGTTCGGAGCCGATTGATTCGATCAGGTCGAGCACTCGCTCCGGAGTGTCGCCATAGATCCCCTTCTCGTTTTCGTGAACGAGCGTTATGCCCTCGCGTTCCGCTCGCCGGGCAAGCGCCGCCATCCGCTCCAGAACCGCATCACGAATCTCTTCGGACGATTGATCCGAGGCGCGATAAAACGAAAAGATGCGAATGTATGCGGTTTCGAATGTGTGAGCAAGCGAGATCGCGCGCTCCAGGCTGACCAGCGAGTCTGCGACCGGCAAACTGATGTCAATCTTCCCGATCGGTGAAGCGATGGCCGATACGCGTAGACGTCGCCGATCCAGGCATTCGGCCAGCCGCGTTACCTGATTGTCGTCGAGTGCCAGGACGTTTGTTTTCCATGCGCTGCGAAGTTCGATATGCGATGCCCCGAGCGCCTGCAACACCACACACTGTAGTTCCGGATCGTCGTCGATTTCATCTCCAAAACCGGTCAGCGTCCAGGTAGGCTCGCTCGTCCTCACCCGCTCTATCTCCTTGTTCCTTATCCCTGAATCGATTCAGAGTCGTCTGGAAGATATCCGAGAATAGCAATGATTGCTTGGGGACCAGAGAGCCCGTCACAGGGAATCCTTCCCGTGGGTGTCGAAACCATGCCGCCAACTCGCCCCGGGTGATTTGAGAAAAAATGCATATGACCGGCAAGGTGATCGGCGATCCGCTGCATTGTGGGAAGATGAGCGTCACGTTCAAGGATTGCTCGCGATCGAGCAGATCAGAAACGATATCCACGCTGCATGTGATGGGTGTCCCCGGCAGTGATCGCGCGAATGATGAAACCCGTCAGGCAGGCGGCAGAAGGAGCATATTGGATGAATCGGAAGATCACGCTCGCGATTCCAGAGCTCAATGTCACGGCCACCGTACGGCTGTTGACGGATCTCGCCCCACTCACGTGTGAGGCGATCTGGAATGTTCTCGAAGAACCTGTCGAGCGCCGGCTCATCCACACGACTGTTACGGGATCGGTCGTCTTCTTCTACAATTTTCCGCCGCTCGATGGGGCGAAGGATTTACCGCTCGAAAACCACACGATCTATCCGAAGGCCGGCGAGATTCTCTATTTTTTTCAGCCATGGAACAGTATGCGCGGTCTGGCTGATCATGATCCGTCGTGGCGTCGCCCTGAAGACGATGTACATGAGCTGTTCTTTGCCTACGGCGACGCGAACCTCCGAATGCCGATGGAGGATGGGTGGCGCGGCAGCGTCTGGGGAGTCATTGAAGAAGGACTGGACGACTTTGCGCAAGCCTGCCGCTGGATGCGCATGGAAGGCACGAAGCGAATCATCTTAAGCCGTCAATCCTAGTCAAGCACGAGATTTTCCAACATGGTGCTTTTTGGGCTGCGCTCCCAAACGGTGAGTAGCGGCGCACTCGAATCAGGAGACAGAGATGATCCCGCACAAACCGCCTCCCCATGTCTCATCGCGACGCATCGGCGATGCGACCGTCACCATCATCTCCGAGGGTGAATTGCCATGGGCGCCGGAACTGAGCGCGCCGGAAGCGGAATGGCGGCAGGCAATACCTGAGGCCGACGAGCGCGGTCGGTTCCGATTCGGACTCAACGTCGCACTCATTCAGACCGGTGACGCAACGATCGTCATCGATCCAGGGCTCGATGATCCCTGGTCGGCCTGGCAGCAGCACTTCGCCGTCGACATCGACGGGATGACACGAACCGCCGGACTCAAAGCTGCTATGTCCCACCTCGGGTTGACGCCCGAGGCGGTCACTCACGTGCTGATCACCCACGCCCATAACGACCACTACGCCGGGGTGGTCGTCGAACAGGGCGGCGACCTCCTGCCGCGATTTCCGCACGCCAGGCATTACATCGGACGCGACGACTGGGAAGGGCGTCTCGACCTCCCCGATCCGGAGCCGGAGTTGGAGCAGCGGCTCGGCCTGATCGACGAACTCGGGTTGCTCGAGACCGTCGACGGCGACCGCGAGATCGCGCCCGGCGTGACGATGCTGACCGCACCCGGCGAGAGTCCTGGCCACATGGTCGTCCGCCTCGAGTCGGCCGGCGAAGTCTGGTACGATCTCGGCGACCTCGTCCATCATGCTTGCGAAGTTGAGCATCCCGACTGGATTTCTCCAGGCAACGATCCGGTGGCATCGCGCTCCTCGCGTGCGAAGATCTTCGCCGCCGTCGCACGCGACGACGCGATTGTGGTCACCGGCCACGAGCCCTTCCCGGCATGGGGTCGCATCGTGCCGCACGGAACCGGATATCAATGGGAGAAGCTCAATTAAATTAACGCCAAGCTTCAGTGCTCCACCTGATACATTGAACCGTTCGATCGCACCCGGCGCCGCCGGCAAACTGTTGAGGGCCAACCGTGGAATACGTCTATTTTGGAAGTTCCGGTCTGAAAGTCTCCCGCATGGCACTTGGGCTGGGCTTGCGCGACCAGCATAACGAACAGCAAGCCGAACGACTGATCCACCGGGCCGTAGACAGTGGCATCAATCTGTTCGATTGCGCCAATGTCTACGGCCTGGGCGACGATCGCGCGTTCATCGGGAAATCCGAGGAGATCCTCGGCCGCGCGTTGAAGGGAAAACGCGACGACGTCGTGATCACGTCGAAGGTCGAACCAGCCGATCGGGGATGGTCCGAATGACAGTAGAGCGTCGCGCTACCACATCATGCGTGAGGTTGAGCGATCGCTGCAGCGGCTCGGCACCGACCGCATCGACGTCTACCTCCTGCACGTCTTCGATGCCGTGACACCGTTGGACGAGCAGTTTCGCGCGCTCGAAGATTTGGTGCGCCAGGGCAAAATCCGCTATGTCGGCGTCTGCAACTATCAAGCCTGGCAAATCTGCCAGGCGCTGTCCGTGCAAGAGCGGATCAACGCGAGCCGGCTGATCACGGCCCAGAACTCGTATAGCCTGCTCAATCGCGAGCTTGAACTGGAGATGTTTCCGTTTGCGCGGGCGAGCGGGTGTCGGGATCATGGCCTACGCGCCGCTGGCGATCGGCCTGCTCAGCGGAGCCTACCGGCCGGACGCGCCGCCGTCGTCCGCAACGCTCTGGGCGACGCAATGGCCCCGAACGTCTGGCTGCGGCACTGAACGGCCGGCCCGGCGACGTGATTCGGAAAGCATTTGAGATTGCGGAGCGGATGGGCGCGACCGTGGCGCAGGTGGCGCTCCAATGGGTGATGACGCATCCGGAGATTTCCGTTGTGATCACCGGCGCCGACAGCGCCGAACAACTCGACGACAACATCGGATCCGTCGGCTTGCGATTGGCGGACGATGACGTTGACGAGTTGAATCGGTTGTCCGATGGGATAAATATCCTTGGGTGGTAGTCAAGCATTGCGTTCGGCCCAACGACGCGACAATGAGGCTCGTCACCAGGCTGTGCTCCTATACTCAGTCGCATGACGACCTTTGATTCAGTTCACAGCCAGCAGACGCAGATCCCGGCAGATACGGGGTCTGCCATCTCTTTCGGCGACCAGGTCTTGGCGTTCTACCGCACCCTTCCCAGACCGCCGCTGACCTCCGCGCCAGTCGAGTGGATCGATCCCTACCACATGCCGGAAGTCAGTCGCTGCATGAACGAGTTCTACAGTCGGTTTTACGGGGACAATCGGCCACGGCTGTTTGTATTCGGAATCAATCCAGGCAGATTTGGTTCGGGTATCACCGGCATTCCATTTACTGATGGCCATTCGCTCACGCACGCGTGCGGCATCGCCACGTCGCTGCCACAACGGCAAGAGCTCTCGGCGACGTTCATCCACCGGGTGATTCAGGCGTGGGGCGGAGCTGATCCCTTCTTCGGACAGATGTACATCACTGCCGTGTCCCCGCTCGGCCTGCTCCGTGGGGGCACAAACTTCAATTACTACGACGATCGTTCCGTACTTAAGGAATTGGAGCCATTCCTTGTCGACGCCATCCAGCGGCAGCTCGCCTTCGGGGCGCGGGCGCAAGCAGCCGTCGTGATCGGAACCGGCAAGAATCTCCAGGTCATGCAACGACTCAACGCGGAACACCACTTCTTCGATGAGCTTCGCGCCGTGGAGCACCCGCGGTTCATCATGCAATACCGGCGAAACCAGGTCGATGAGTTCGTGGCAAGCTACGTGCGTGTATTTAAAGAACTGCTCGATTAACGGAGGCTCACCATGACGCTTTCGCACAACGCGCGCGTAACTTCCGTCACGCTCAATTCACCCGATCCGCCAGCTCTGGCCCGCTTTTATGCCCGGTTACTAGGGTGGAAAATCGGAAAAGAAGAGGAAGGCTGGGTGACGCTGCCGAATCCAAATGGCGGGATCGGGTTGTCATTTCACATTGAAGACGTTTACACGCCTCCAACGTGGCCGTCAGAACCTGGCAAGCAGATCATGCAAATGCATCTCGAAGTGCTTGTCGATGATCTCGACGCGGGATGCGCCCACGCTCAGGCATGTGGAGGGGTGATGGCGGCCTATCAACCGCAGGATGGCGTCCGGGTGCATCTCGATCCCGACGGACATCCGTTTTGCATTTACATTGAGGAATGACGCATCGAGATTGTTCTTCATTGTCATCCTCAAATGAGCCGGTACGATGCTCCCAGCAGTAGCGGCTTAAGTTTCCCGCTTCTTCCGATCAATATCCTGATAAACGATGAGCGCCGCGCGGATACCCGCCAGCCGCTCGTCGTTCCATTCCACCCGTTTCACCAGCCCGATGATCCCGACGACGGGATCGTCTGGATCGACCTGCTCGACGGCCGGCCGATGTCCCGCCTGCGTAAGCACCAGATCGACATCCACGCCAAACGCCTCGGCAATGCGTTCGCAAGATTCGGGAGTCGGGACGCGGTTTTCCGTGATCCATCGACTCACGCCTGCGGCCGAGAATCGATACTCATGCGAGAAATCAGCCTGCGTCCAGTGGCGCAGACGCAGCTGCCGTTTGAACCATTGTCCAAATTCGGTGCTCACCATGATCACCATCGGAACGATTACCTCCCGATCGGTTCGGTGACAGGATTGCTCGGCTCGCACGGTCGCGAAAGACCGGGAACCGACGCAACTAGATTCTCCTGACGCCAAAAACATCCAGTTGCTGCCGGACAATTCATTGGCGTATGCCACAACTGTAGGGGCTCTGTGTGCGCTGTCTATAAGTAGTTTTACGGAAATCTGAAGAGCGTACTCATATTCCGAAATCTATACATCTGATGGTCGCATGGTCTGGGTATTGAGCAGCAAGTATTCCCACGCGCCAGGATCGACTTCGGGCAGGTTGGGCACACCGAGACGTTCGAGGATGTGCAGCACTTCGGTACGGTGCTCTGCATTATGCTCGACCACCATAAGAATCGCGCCGCCGAACGACTTGCGGACCCCATAGTGGTCGACAAAAATCTCGCTAAGACGCTGCTCGTCGCGCAACCGGCGCGCAACGCTTGCAAAGGCCGCGTAGGAGCGCTCGAAGTGGCGGCCCATCGCGGTCAACGATCGGTCATCTGGCTGAACATCAGCGGAATACCCGCCATCATCCGGTTGCCCTGCCAGGAACGAAGTCCAGAACGGCAGGTTGAAGATCATGTGCCCGAACGTCGCCCGCAACGACCGGTGCCCGATGTCGAACTCCTGATCCAGCTGCGCGTCGGTCAGGCCGCCGCTCACCTCCAAGAGCTGCGCGGTGGCCCACTGATCGTGATCCAGCAGCATATCGAGTAGGTCCATCCGACATCCCCCGAGACGAAGAAATGCTCAGTCTGTGCGGCAAATCGCCTTTTCAGGGATCTGACCGGTTCAAGGATAGGGCGAATGTTAATGAACGCGAGTCCCTACGAGGTCAAATCGGTCGTGGCACATATCTTGGTAATTGTGGAGCAAGCGGGTACAGACTCCCTGGATTTCCGCGCTGCGGCCATCGAGTTCAAGCGCGTCATAGGTGGCGCTGTCCTGGATCTCGATGTCCTGCTGATCGGCGGCGCCGCCGATCGTGACCGATGCGTTATTTTCGACCTGGACCTGGAGCCGGGAAACCGCGAGCTTCGTCAGCTGGAGCGTTGCGGAGTCTTCGACCTGGATTTCCAGCGAATCGACGGTGAGACCGTCGAGCTCAGCAGTAACCGATCCTTCAAGCTCGATTTGCGTCAGCGACGGCACGGTGATGTGGTAGACGAGATCGGATTTCGTGCTATTGACGTCATCCTCCGGTTCGATTTCAAGCGTGCCGAACCAGACCTGAACCTGAAGTTGGTCGACGATCCTTCTGAGAACCAGACACGCCGACCGAAGCTGGTTCGCCGATGGTGATAATGGCGTGGCCGCCACCTTCAATCTGAATTCTCGAAAACGAATCCACCTGAAATGGGGTGCCATCGGCCCGCGCTTGGCCCGGAGTAAATGAAACCAACGTGGCAACAAGGGCTGCGGCGCCCACGAGCGATCCCAACCTGAACAGCGACGCTCTCGTAGAATGCTCCTTGCGCCTGATTGCGCAGGTTTCGACCAAAAAATTGGCGCGGTCCTCGCACTGCCAGAAGGCTGATCGAAGATAATTTTCAATGAAATTGAGATTCGATTGGCATCAACCCGGAAGTCCTGCCCGTTGGCATCATAACGGAAATCCCACAGGCAGTTTGATGATTTGCCGACAGGAATGGTCACCGGCTTTCGAGGCTTCATTGGGCCAAAGAATCGAAGCGCTTGCTCTGTCAGGGAAACCAGGAACCCGGGAGAGAATCGGTCTTACCGGTCACGGCATCGATCCGGCAGCGAACTGGCTTTCCACGATTTCAGACTAGTCAACAATGAACCCGTCTGATAGGCTGAATTTCGGGTTTCAGCAACACCAGTACGATATTGGGTCTGCCGCCAGGGACGTTGCTCGATGGTGATGCGCCCGCTATGGAGGAACGATACTTTGGCATCCCCCGTCAATCGCCGGCATTTATTGAAGGCGGGCGCGGCTGGCGCCGTCGCCGCGCATGTCCACCACTTCGATGCGTTCGCCCAGTCTACGCCAGTCGCCTCACCTGCCCTGCCGATCTTTCCAGGTGAGCAGGTGCTGCCAGACGATCCCCGCTACTCCACCCTGGTGCGCGGTTTCAATCTGCGCTGGGTGGGGAAACCGGCATATGTCGCGCTCTGCGGCGATACGGCGCAGGTCGTCCAGGCAGTGCAGCAGGCAGTCGATGACGACCGGAGGATCACGATCCGGGGTGGCGGGCATTGCTACGAGGATTTCGTCAGCGGCAATGACGGCGGGGTGATCATCGACCTTTCTCCAATGCAAGCGGTCTGGCGCGATGCCAGCACCGGCTGGTACGGCGTCGAGGGAGGCGCGACCCTCTGGAATGTCTATTCGCAACTCTACCGGGAGTACGGAGTCACGTTGCCGGCTGGCTCCTGCTATTCGGTTGGCATCGGCGGCCATGTGACCGGTGGCGGCTATGGGTTGCTCTCGCGCCTCCACGGACTGACGGTCGATTATCTTCATGCCGTTGAGGTGGTCCACGTCACCAAAGAAGGGCGAGCCGAGGCGATCACTGTTAGTCGTGACGCATCGAACTCAGACGAGCAAGATCTCATCTGGGGGCATCTCGGGGGCGGGGGCGGCAACTTCGGCATCGTCACCAAATTCTTTTTTCGCGATTTGCCGCAGGCGCCCACCGAAGCCCATATCTTCTCTCATGCGTTTAGCTGGAGCACACTCGACCAGCCGGCCTTCCGTCGCCTGATCCAGAACTACGGCAATTTCATGGCGGAGAATAGCGCCGTCGACAGCCCATATAAGGGACTGTTTCCGCTGTTGCATATATCGCAAAAGGCAGCGGGGCAGATCGGGTTGACCGCGCAGTACGTTGGCGATAAACCAGACCTGCTCACGGAATTCGCCCGCATCGTGGAGGACGGTCTTCCCCAACCAGTGGCGAACGTCGTGCCGGCCGGTCAGCACAACCCCGCCAGCCACTCGACGGACATCCGGACCCTCCCCTGGCTCTATGCGACCATGACGCTCGACGGTTCCGGGCGAAACGAGCGCGGCAAATACAAATCCGCCTACATGCTCAAACCCTTTCCCGATGAGCAAATCGATGTGATGTGGGAGTATCTCGCGAACCCGGCGAATCCTAATCCCCAGGCCGTCCTGCAGGTTGATGGTTACGGATGCCAGGTGAACGCAGTCGACCCGGCAGCGACGGCGATGGTGCAGCGATCCTCCATCATGAAGCTGCAATATCAGACCTACTGGACTGACCCCGCCGACGATGATGTCAACCTGGAGTGGATTCGATCGTTCTACACAGCGATGTACGGCGATCAGGGTCCCGTGCCCGATGATGTCATGGACGGCTGTTACATCAACTATCCCGACGTCGATCTGCAAGACTGGCCGATGCTCTATTACAAGGAGAACTACGCCCGCTTGCAGCTTGTGAAAGCGCGCTGGGATCCGCACAACATCTTCAACCACCAGCAATCGATCGCGTTGCCAGGCGACAATGCTCCGGCAACCCCAGCTGCGACGCCGGCATAGGCGGCACGGCAGCTATATTCGACCAAGTGGTTCGTATCAGTTCCAATCCGACGGAGTTGCGCCATCGGCGCTGAGGAGAGAGTCCATCGCTACGTCATCTTTTGAAAACCATGGCGTTCCCGGTGGGGCATTGTCCGAGACGACGACAGCCGTCATTCGCCATGTTCTCAGCTCCAATCATCCCCTCTCCGCTCCGGGCGAGACGCTCGAACTGGTGCAATACATCATTCCGGCCGGGGCGGTGCTGCCGGTTCACATGCATCCGGGCGTCCAGATGGCGACCGTTGAGTCAGGAACCCTGACCTACCATGTCGTCTCGCACGGGAACGTCATCGTCACCCGTGCAAATGGAACCGGAGAAGAGGTTGGACCGGGAGAGATGACCACGTTTACCGTTGGTGATTCCTGGGTCGAGCCAGTTGGAATGGTCCACTTCGCCGAAAATCGCACCGCTGAGTCGATCGTTCTCATCTCGACCTCGTTGCTCGACGACGATGAGCCCCCTACCGAGCTCGTGGAAGAGGGGCCCGCCATGGGGGAACCAGCCGGATAGTTTCCGGCTGGTTCCAGACCATGGAGCGCTAACTGTTCTATTTGGCCATTGCGAGCGCAATCCGAACGGTGTCGTCGAATAGGCTGTCGACGGTCTCGCCATCGCTGGTGTTCGAGAGCAGCACCAGTGTGAGGTCTGTGTCGGCGGGCTGGTACATGCGGGCGGTGGACCCGATGCCGTCCCCCGAATTGCCCACGATCACGCCGCTGGGTGTTTGCTGCCGGAAGACGCCCATGCCCGCATCCAGGTTCGGCCTCCCCGACGGGATGAACGTGACCATCTTCTCCAGGGTTGCCGGTTGCAGCAGCTCGCCGCCGAACAGGGCCTCGGCGAACCGGGCCAGGTCCCGCGTCGTCGACACCATCCCCCCGGCCGTCCCCGGCGACGAGAGATCAATGGCGCTGACGTTGAGGAGCTCGCCGTCGATGAGTTGGTAGGCGTCCACCTTCCCACCGGGCACCGGCTCCGTGGAGGCGAAGAAGGTGTCGGCCAGGTCCAGGGGGCCGAGGATCCGAGCATGTAACCGCTCGGCGTACGTTTGGCCGGTCGCTTGTTCGAGGATCAGGCCGAGCAGGATGTAGCCGGTGTTGGAGTAGTGGATGCCCTCGCCGGGAGCAAAGTAGGGCTCCTGCTTGGCGCCATCGGCGTAAGCGAGCACCTCCAGCGGCGTCCAAACCCGCGTCCAATCCGCCCCTTCGCCGAGGTACGCGTCCTGAAAGAACGGGCTGTCGCCGTCGAACATGTCATAGATCCCACTCGTGTGGGTGAGCAACTGGCGGAGCGTGATCCGGTCGACGTATGGGATGCGCCCGACGACCGGATCGTCGAGCCATTTGGTGACCGTGTCGTCGAGGGTCAGGACGCCGTCGTCGACCAGTTGCAGGACAAGGACGGCGGTGAAGGTCTTCGTAACGCTGCCGACGCCGAAACGGTCCGACGGCGCCACCAGGGTCTGCTGTTCGCGGCTGGCGAACCCGGCGGCCCCGTCGAAGACGACCTCGTTACCCCGCTCGACGCGGAGGGCGACGCCGGGCAGTCCGCGATCGAGCCCGGTCTGCAGGAGCTCTTCGAACGTTGCGGGCAGCGCAGCGGGCGTCGCCGAGTCCGCCCCCGGCGTCTGCGCCTGAGCTGCTGATGGGCTGTTCAGAAGTTGGGCGGTCAGGGCCAGACTTGAAACCACAGCCGCATGAGAAAGGAGACAACGGCGCGATAATCGGTTTTCAAGTGCATAAGACATCCTGGTTCTCCGTTTCTTTGAAATGGGGAGACTCCTCATCCGGCGGAGTCTGGCCGGCGCCGGGTGGCCTCCAGGCACGGCTCGATGATGCCGTCCTGCGAGGGCGAGGGCATCGTCCAGATGGCTTAATCGAATTACCTACTTCGAGGGCGAATGCTTGTGGAGCGATGCACCGGCGAATGCCGTGATATCGTCCTCGGGTTGCTCAGGCTTATACTTCAGCCAAAGCGTTCACCTATCATGCAGTTCCCCGAATGGATGCCGGGCGTCCCACCGACAGGCGATGCCAGAAGCTGTTACCGGGAACCCTGCACTCAGCTGACGTCCAGCCCGGTTCCAGTCCTCAAATGTGGGCAATCAGTCTACGGAGGTATGCGTTTTGATCTCATTCACCCGGATGATCCCTGCCGGGATTGTGGCGCTGATGCTGTTCACGATCTCTCTACCGGGCAGCGCAGCCCAGGCCACGCCAACCGGCTCCGGTGACACGGTCGATGCGAGCGGCGATTTCGCCGGGTTGGTCGACATCGGCGATGGACGGAGGCTCTATCTGGAATGCACGGGCTCAGGCTCCCCCACCGTAATCCTGGAAGCCGGATACCGATCGCCCGCCACGGTCTGGACAGACAATCTCTACGAGGTGGAGGGATCCCCGACGATGGTTTTGCCGGGGGTTGGCGCTTTCACTCATGTCTGCGCTTACGAACGCCCAGGTGTTGCCGCCTATCTGGACGGTGTCGTTCTTCCAAGCCGAAGCGATCCAGCGCCGATGCCGCGCACCGCTGAGGATGTGGTCGCCGATCTGCACGCGTTGCTTGCGCATGCCAATGTTCCGGGACCCTACGTGCTCGTTGGACACTCGTTTGGCGGGCTTTTTGTCCGGCTCTACGCGAGCACCTACCCGGATGAAGTCGTAGGCATGGTGCTTGTCGACGCGCTTTCCGAGAGCATTGAAACGTTGCTGACGCCGGACGAATGGTCTGCGTACGCCAAGCTCAATGCCGCGCTTCCACCCGAGTTCGCCGGGTATCCTTCCTACGAAACGATCGATTTTCCGGTCTCGTTCGCGCAAATGCGGCAAGCGGCGGCCCAATCGCCCCTCCGTCCGATGCCGTTGACGGTAATCACCCACGGACAGCCGTTCGGAATTCCCGAAAGCGCGCTGGGATTCTCACCCGATGCGCTGGAGCAGGCGTGGACCTCCGCTCAGCATGAGTTGGCGATGTTGACGCCGGATGGCCGGTTCGAGGTCGCGACCGAAAGCGCGCACTACGTCCAGCTCCAGCAACCGGAACTCGTGATCGCCGCAATCGAGCAGGTGGTTAACGCGTCGCGCGATCCAGGCTCCTGGGCAACGCCCATTGCCTGAAACACAGATGTTGCCTTTTACGACATTTCCTGTGTGATCCAGGGCAATGGCAGACACTTTGCCTCCTACCGATAGTTGTGTGAGACCGGCGAAAGCTCGGCCAGGTCCGTTTGTTCGACGTCGGAGTCTGCGTGCTTTGCATCGATGTAGCGCGTCAAAGATTCAATCGCCGTCGCTACGATATTGATCGTGTTTTCTTGCTTCTGAATCCGGCCAGTGATCAAGAGGAATGATTCGCCTCGCACAGTGGGCCGGTATTTCTCGTAGAGCGCTTTGTAGACAATCACATTGGATAACCCATGCTCGTCCTCGATTAAAAGAAATGTCACCCCCTTCGCTGTTTCTGGCCGTTGCCGGCACACGACCAGACCGCCAATCTGGATCATCACCCCATCAGGGACGAATGGAAGGGTTTCGGCGGTGATGAATCCACGCGGGAGGCGCGATCGCATCAATCCCATCGGATGATAGCGGGCAGACATTCCGAGCACACGATAATCGGATGCCATACGAACAACCGCTGGTACTGGAGACATCTCGACCATATCCTGCTCGACCGGGAGCGGCAACGCGATCTGGATCCCAGCATGGCGATCTCCCTTGCGCCGTTGGCTTTTGACAGTGGCGCCACCGAACCGCTGAGGTTTGACAAACAGTCCCAGCTGCCACAAGGATTCACGACGCCGGAGTCCAAACTCGTCGAACATACCAATTGAGATCATGCTCTCCACGATTTCCGTTGGAAGCACAACGCGACGGATGAAATCAGCCAGGGATTGAAATCGACCATTCGCCTGTCGCTCCGCGACAATCTGCATCGCTTGCTCTTCGCTTAGCCCTTTAACGTGGGTAAAGCCAATTTGCACGGCGGAGCGTCGCGGGACAGACGATCGCACTTTGCTCGTGTTGACCCCTGGCGTCAATATGAAAATTCCCCGGCGCTTGGCTTCGTGGACCAGGACATGGGCCGGGTAAAAACCCATCGGCTGATTGTTTATGAGCGCGCACAGAAACTCGGCGGGGAAATAATGCTTAAGAAATGCGCTTTGATAGGCCAATATCCCGAAGGAAGCGGCATGGCCCTTCGGAAATCCGTAGCTTGAAAAACCGCGAAGCTTCTCGAATACCCGCTCGGCGACATCGAGTGGAACGCCTTTGGCTTGCGCGCCCGTGTAGAAATCACGACGATGGGCTTCGATTGCCTCTTCAGAGCGTCGACGGGTCATAGCTCGCCGGAGCGAATCGGCTTGACCGGGTGAGAATCCGGCTAATTCGACCGCGATTTCAAGCACCTGATCTTGATAGATCACCACGCCCATCGTTTCCGCCAAAACGGGTTCCAGGAGCGGGTGGTCGTACGTAACTTCGTATGAGGGATCGCGTCTCCGCTGAAGATAAGGGGTGGTTGCGCCGCCAATGATGGGGCCAGGGCGCACGATCGCGACTTGCACCACGAGATCCGCCAGACAATTCGGCGTGGTGCGGAGCGTTGTTTGAATCTGTGCGCGAGACTCGATTTGAAATGTGCCCAGGGTATCGCCGCGTTGGATCATGGCGTACACCGCTGAATCAGCGTAGTCAATTCGGCTCAGATCAGGGGGCTTTGCCCCCAGCTCGCCGATCAGCGAAAGTGTTTCCTCAATAGCTGAGAGCATGCCGAGCGCCAAAAAGTCGATCTTGACCATTCCCGCGTCATCGACTGAATCTTTGTCCCACTGTGACAGATAGCGGCCTTCCATCTTTGCCGGTTGGACCGGCACGATCTGTGAGATTGGTTTCGAGGAAACGATGACTCCACCGGAGTGTTGGGAGACATGTCGCGGATGCCCGGACAGTTGGCTTGCCAATTCGATGAGATGAGACCAGGGAGGCGTCGATAAACGCCCGGCAAATGTCGGGACACGCTGCATCTCTGAAGCGAGTTCGGACGCAGATCGCGGCTCGGCCAGTTTGGCGATACGATCGAGATCGGCGATCGGCAATCCCAGAGCTTTCCCGATATCTCGCACTGCTGATCTCAAGCGGTAGGTAGAGAACGCGCAGATCATCGCCGCACGCTCTCCATAGTCGTGATGAATCCGAGCCAGGAGCGCTTCACGAATGTCTCTCGGAAAATCGAGGTCGATGTCTGGTACTTCCGAAGCCTCCTCATTCAAGAATCGGCCGATTTTGAGTCCATGTTCGAGTGGATCGGCCGGCGAAAGTCCAATCAGGTAGCACACGATTGAACTGACGGATGATCCCCGGCCCCGTCCTGGCGGCAGATTCGATTGTGATCTTGCGAGATTAGCTCCGCGCACCTCGATCGCGACCTCTTCCGCCAATCGCATCAGGTCAAAATGAATAAGGAAAAATCCGGCAAGCCGATGCCGGGCAATCAAACTGAGTTCGTGATCGAGCCGTTCCTCCGCCTCAAGCCGTCGTGGCGAGCCGGGTGGATAACGATCGGCGAATCGCGGCAAGCAGATACGGCGGAGCGCATCGTCTGGAGTTTCGCCATCTGCAACATCCTCATACGTTGGAAAGCTATACCCCAGGTCATTGTTAAGGTTGAAGTTGGCGCAGCGTTTGGCAATGGCGCCTGTTGCGGCAATAGCTTCGGGATAGGCGGTGAAACGCTTGCGCATTTCGCGATCCGTTGCAAGATGAAACTCTGAATTGCCACGTCGCTGGCGATGGCAACCATCGAGGGTTGTGCGATGCCGAATCGCGACGAGCACATCCTGCAACCGGTGTCGTGCGCGCTCGTGATAGTGCACGTTGCCCGTGGCGACATACCCAACACCAACCTGTTTCGCCAGACACACCAAACGATGCGTCCGGATGTCATCGCCGGGCAGATAGTTGTTTTGGAGTTCGACGAACACGTTTGCTTTGCCAAACCACTCCACGTATTGATGAAGTTGCTGCTCCGCTTCCGTGAGACGGTCAGCTAGCGCCAACTGTGAGAGACGTCCTTGCCGGCACCCGGTGAGCAGAATGAGGCCGGCCGCATATCGCTGTAACAGTGTGGGCGTGAGCCATGGGCTTGTTGCCGGATCAGGATAGTGATGGAGAAATGGCGCATCACCCTGCCCTTCTTCCCATTTAACGGTTTCCTGAGCGCTCAGTATTGGTTCAACTCCAATACGCTGCGTGTGGTGCGCTTCAGTGATCAACCGGCAAAGATTCTGGTAGCCAAGTTGACTCTCAGCGAGAAGGGTAAGGTGCGATCCATCGATAAGCGTCAGTTCAGCGCCGGTGATTGGCTGAATGCCGTATGCCTGGCAACACCGGGCAAACTCCAGCGCACCGTAGAGCCCATCATGATCCGTTATCGCCAGTGCATGAAACCCCAGATCTCGCGCACGAAGAACGAGCTCTTCCGGCAACGACGCTCCATCCAGCATGGAATATGCTGAATGGAGATGGAGTTCCACATATGTTCCACTGTGCATCGTCATGGCGTGAATCGGTCTATCGCCGGTTTGGATGGGAGTCTTGAGCGTACCATCGTTGATCGCTCAAATCGTGATAAACGGTGCGCGTTACGCCTCCTTCAAGCAGCAGAATGAAGTAACGTCGTCGGATTGGACGCAGCCACCACTCGTCATTGAGATACCAACGAGACGTGATGCGTTCGATTGCGCGCCTTTGCCTGCCCTGGTAAATGGCGATCGGTTCGGGTTGTTGAAAGGGTGTGGAACGAGACTCCACATCGATCGGATGCGGAATATTGAGCGCCTGGGGCGTGTCACCCGGTGTCGGTTTCAACGGCATAAGCGCGTAGCGCCGTTCAGGAAAGCGAGACCACGGCTCAACCGAAACCACCCGGTAAAGCAGTGATGAAGCGTAGCGCTCTTTGAGATGTTGGTCGGCAGCTTCGATGGGGCGCTCGTCACGTCCGTGCAATGTCGCCAGACGCGATTGCCGAGTAGGCTCGGGTCCAAGGTCAAAGAGCTCGAGCTCAAGCTCCGCTGCTGGCTGCGACAACATCAGCGATTGAAGTCGCAATCGAAGCGTTTTGGCGAGAGCATCGCCATCCACAGGGTTGCGCAGCGTGATTCGCTTCTCCCAGGATCCACCGCTCTCAAAAACGATCCGGATGAGCACCTGGCGAGCAACCCGCCCTCGCATTTGTCGAGAACTTGATGCGCGTTGCACTAACATCTGGAGTGCGATAAGCACGACATCCCGGCTTGCGGTCGATGCCTCCAATTCAAGCCGCTCCCTGATAACCTCTCGTAGCTTTCGAGCCGCGACCTGAGACGTATCAATCCCACGAGCAAGTTCCCAAACGGCTTGCCCACTCGGGCCAAAGCGTGCGGCGACAGCAGCCGGCGGCAGCAATGCAAGATCCCCAAGCGTATTGAGGCCAAGTTCCCGAAAGAGCCGTAGCTGTGCGGGCGTTGCCGGTAAACTCTCGATTTTCTCAGTCGCGAGATAGGACGCTATTGTGCCTGCGGCAACATATTGGAATGATCCAGCCGCCGCACGGCCAGCAGCGATACGAGAGGCGAATTTCGTTTCGGCGACACCTACACGAGGTCGAAGCAATGGCGGCATCAACTCCAGGAGCTGTTGAGCGATTTTGGTGGAACTCCCGAAGAGTCGATCGAGTCCGATCAAGTCAAGGTGCCAACAACCAGTCTCATTGACATCGGCTTCGACGAATGGACTCAGTGCTTCAAGTTCAGTGAGGATACGTTCGCTTACCGCCGCTTCATGAGCCGGATTCATTTCAACCACGATCGCGCCGGGATAGATGCTCTGCATGTCGCGAATCGACATCCCAATCCGGAGGTGAACGGCCTCCGCCTCAGGCGAGCAGTCGAGGATTATTCGTCGCTCATGTTCAGAAGAACTGAGCACCATAGGCTCACCGTCACACTCAGGATGGTCGAGCAGGTAGAGCCGTAAAGCAAAATTGAGAACGCGAACACAAGCGATCATCTGCGGCGCCTCCCGACTACGCACCAAGATGACTACAGATTAGAACATTTGTTCTTTTCGCGCAAGAATCGGGGGAATTTGACTGGTTGGCAACGCCGAGGGGTGCTTGACAGGCGCAGTTTCCTGATCTATCCGTAGCGATTGTCGAGACAGCCTGCAGAGTGGTTCTGGGATATGCTCTTTCGCAGGAAGACCATCTGCATGACCATGCGACTCAAACTCCTCACTTGGGCGCGATATCACTGGCGTTCACATTCACGCGCTTCCACGAGTCATTCGCCTTAACCGGGGGAATCACGTTCTGTCGAATTACTGCGAGCTCAATCGACAACGTGTCGAGACCTCCCGGAAACGATCCGGGAACTGAGCACAACGACGTGGAGGAAATCATGGCGCAGAAGATCAGCCCGTTCCTGTGGTTCGACACAAATGCCGAAGACGCCGCGAATTTTTATGTCTCGGTTTTCAAGAACTCAGAAATTCTCGAAGTCAGCCGGAGTGGCGAAAATGGTCCCGGTCCCGCCGGTCAGGCGTTCGTGGTCAACTTCAAACTCGACGGGCAGGAATTCAAAGCGCTCAACGGCGGACCCATGTTTAAGTTCACTGAAGCTGTGTCTTTCATGATCGACTGCGCCGACCAGGCCGAAGTCGATTACTACTGGGACAAGCTCACTGAAGGTGGAGAAGAGAGTCAGTGCGGCTGGCTGAAAGACAAGTTCGGATTGTCGTGGCAGGTCGTTCCCACGCAACTCGGCGACCTGATTGGCGGGAGCGATCCGGTCCGAGCGAACCGGGCGATGCAGGCAATGCTGAAAATGTCCAAGCTCGACATCGCGGTGCTGCAGGCAGCCTACGACAGGATTAATCCACGACAGATCGCAACGTACTGCAATCAGCAACAGGAGTGCTCCGCTTTGGAGCACTCCTGTTCATGTGAGCGTCAATCGTTACAAGTTCAACTTTTGATAAGTGCACGCACGCGGCCGACATCGGGTGTGATGGGGCGATGCATCCGTGGCCCCTCGCCGGGTCTCATATCGACCCAGATGGACGATGACTCAACGTTACCGTAGAGATAACCCTCGAAATCGGTGCCATCTTGAAGGTTTCCGATTTACAGATCAAAAAATTCCGATAGAATTTGGATAGGTCTCCAGTAGAACGACGCGTGAAAACGAGTACGGAAGTCAGGGCCGCGCGCTCCGAATGACGCCTCTTTTCATTGTGTCGAAACCGAGAGACCCTTGGCTTCCAGCGCGACCAATAATGCTTAAAGGAAGGGGGATCCCAGAGCAGAACGCCTGCAGAGGTACCGGTCAGAAGAAGCGTCTTGAAGAACAATGACCTGTATTCCAGACTCAAAGGAGACGTCGAAATGCATGGCCACATTAATCGAACTGCGCCCATCTTAAACCGTCGCCAAGTGACAGTCGGCACGTTGGCCGCCGGTGCGATGCTGGCACTTCCTGGTTTCGGGCGCTTTGCCAGCGCCAGGCAGGCGGCGGACCTTGCCAGTCTTGGCTTGCCAACGCTTGACGTTGCGGTCAGTGCGGCCGGATACGAAGGGATTCCCGAATCGCTGCCAGCCGGACGCTATCTCCTCACCCTCTCAGTTGGGTCGGATCTCGAGACTGGCGAAGCCGCGTTCGTTCAACCTCCTGCAGGCACGTCCGCCGCGGATTTTCTGGGCGGGATTGGCGTTTCAGTCGGTGGTGATGCGGCATCTCCCGCTGCCAGCGACGACAGCGCGGAAGCGTCCCCTGCAGCCGAAGAAGGCGAGGGGGAAGAGGGAGGCGACTTCGCACTTCCCGACTACATTTATCGAGCGACATTTGCAGGCGGCGCCGGCGGCACTGGAGGGGCGACGTACACTACAGTCATCGATCTGACCGAGGGTGAATGGTTTGCCTGGGGAGACACCCCTGATTCACCAGTTCCCCCCGTCATCTTTAACGTGACCGGCGCGTTTCCCGAGAGTCCGGCCGACCCTGGCGCCGATGTCCAGATTTCACTCTTCGAATTTGACATCAGTGCGGAGGGCGCGTTGACAGCTGGCGAGCATATCGTCCAGCTCACGAACATTGGGGCCCAACCGCACTTTCTTGACATGTTCAAGGTGACGGACGGCACGACGAATGACGATCTTACCGCACTTATTAACGCTGACATGACTGGAACACCAGTTCCTGAAGGAGGTCTCAACTTCGAGACCGATTTCAGCGACGAATTTATCACTCAGACCCAGTCAATCGGCGTGAGTACGTGGTTCAAATACGCATTCAAACCTGGCACCTATGCCGTCATGTGCTGGTTCCCGAATGCCGGCACCGGCGCTCCCCACGCTATGCTCGGCATGCACAACGTCATCGAAATCACCGCGTAGGCTGCAACAGCGGGCTTCAGTGGAGTCCACTGGAGCCCGCTGGCTCACTCATCACTTTCCGCGCGGCCATCGAAGAGCTTTAGCAACTGTAGAAATTGCTGATCCCGCTCAGACAAGATTTCTGCTCGCTGTTCCTCCGAAAAGGTATAGAACCATTCGCCATCCTTGTAACTGAGGTGCCCGGCGTTGACGAACGCCAGCACTGAGAAATGCGTAAGCTCGGTACTATCCCCAAACCGTTTGCAAGGAGATCAGCATCAGAAACTTGAATGCCCGAGGCACGGGGCTCCAGTTTGCGCCTGAGCCAGCTATTCCACAATTGAAGCTACCGGAATCTGTGCATTGAAACGGAGCTTCGCGAAAAGAGCAGCATGATCCGTACCAATTGTTGATGAATGTTTCGGAGAACCCCGGGGACGATATCCCCGAGATTGCGCGAAGTCGCATGTACCTCTACGAAAACAGATTTCGCATTTGCGCCAGAGTTGGTTCGATGTCATACCCATTCTGGCGGAGCCAGTCGTGATCATAATAGGTCGTGAGGTAGCGGTCGCCGGGATCGCACGCAAGCGTTACGATCGATCCCTCCAGCCCTGATTCGTGCATTTCTCTAGCAAGCTGAAACACGCCGTAAAAGTTCGTGCCGGTCGATCCGCCATATTTGCGCCCGGTCCGTTCGGCGAGAAAATGCATCGCGGCAAATGATGCGGAGTTCTCTACCTGGATCATCCGGTCAATAACGTCTGGATTGAAGGAAGGCTCGACCCGGGGACGTCCGATGCCCTCTATACCCGATCCTTTGCTTCCTTCGAGCGCCGCCGAATCTCGATGCATGAAGTGGTGATAAAAGACCGATTGCGTCGGATCTACAACGCAGAGATTGGTATCGAAGCTGCGATAGCGGATATAGCGCCCGATCGTGGCGGATGTTCCGCCCGTGCCTGCGCCTACCACAATCCATCGAGGCACCGGATACGTTTCGTCAGCCATTTGCTCGTAGATCGACTCGGCGATGTTGTTGTTTCCTCGCCAGTCGGTCGCCACGGCCGCGTTCGTGAATTGGTCGATATAGAAGCCGCCAGCCGCCGCAGCGAGTTGTGCCGCCACCTCGTAGACGGCAGCGGGATTGTCGACGAAATGGCAATTCCCGCCATAAAACTCGATCTGCGCCACCTTGGCGGCGGACGTTCCCATCGGCATCACGGCGATAAACGGCAGACCGAGCAATCGCGCGAAATAAGCTTCTGAAACTGCGGTGCTTCCGGATGAGGCTTCGACGATGGTCGTTCCCTGCTCGATCGCACCGTTGCAGAGACCATAAAGAAAGAGCGACCGCGCCAACCGGTGCTTGAGGCTGCCGGTGAGATGGGTCGATTCATCCTTGATATAGATCTTGATCGAGGGAATTGCCGGAAAATCAACCGGCACCAGGTGCGTGTCCGCCGAGCGCCGGTAATCTCGATCGATCGCCCGGATTGCCTCAAAGACCCAATTTCTGCTCATTGACCGTCTCTCTCACCATCGCGATCATCCAAACATCGCCAGGAGCATACCCCGATGGAGCCTCGGGCACACATACCCCAGACTCCGCACAAGACAGAAGGGGGACGCACCGGCGCGGTGCATCCCCCTTCTGTCTGAACAATTGCGTTGGCGAACGTCTCCTTCTCAAAACCGGGTGAACTCAGTTCAGGCCGGAGTCGAAAGTAGAATCACGAATGGCTTCGGCACGCTGGCCGGTTCGCCGGTTCCACTCAATTCGCCTGTTGCCTGATCGATCGTGAATTGTGTGACTGAATCGCCGTCATAGTTTGCCGAATAGAGCGATGTCCCCGGCTGATCGATCGCAAAACTCCATGGCACGTCGACGCCGTCCATGGTGTGACCAATCAGCGTCAGCTCACCTGAATCAGGATCAATGCTGAATCCAACAATCGCATTGCCTTCGGGAGTCGTGGAATCGGGTTGACCCCGGTTTGAGTTGTATAGGAATTTCCCGGAAGAGTGAATGAAAATCTCGGCGGTGCTCTTCGTGCCGACGAATGGATCCGGCACCGTCGAAATCGTCTGAATCTCGTCTCCAATGACGCCTGTTGCCGCGTCATACGCAAACGACGTGATCGTCGCCCCCATTTCGTTGACGACATAGAGCTTGGTGCTATCGAGGCTGAAAGCAATATGACGCGGCCCGGCTCCCGGCGCAGTCGAGACCTCGCTGATCTGCGTCAGCGTTCCAGTGTCGGTATCGAGCGCGTAGGTGATAACGTTGTCCGTCCCAAGATCAGCCGCGGCGATGAACTTTCCGGCAGGATCGTAAATAACCGCGTGGGGATGAGAAGCGTCCTGGCGTACGGTGTCCGGTCCCGTTCCCGTCCGCGTGACCGTGCTGATAACCGGCTCCAGCGAACCGTCCGGGTTGATTGGAAGTACAACGATATTCGCGCCGCCGTAGTTCGCGACAACGAGATACTTGCCGCTCGGATCGACCGAAAGATGCGCAGCGACTGCCCCGCCTGACGCGACTCTATTGAGGAATGTCAGCTTGCCGGTCGCAGGATCGACGGCATACGCTTCCACGGAACCGGTCGTTCCGCCATCATAGTCCCCGATCACATTGACGGCGTAGAGAAATTGCTGAGTTGGATCGAAGGCAAAGAAAAACGGGTTATCGCTGACGATCGTCTGCACCGGAGTGAGCGCGCCACTCTGTGGATCGACGGCAAAAACGGAAATACCGACCTCGGCTGGATCAACTCCCGCCGCGATCGCGGTACGTGAATCGGAACCGACATATGCGAATTGCCCGACAACAGCGGCCATCACTGGAGTTGCCTCCTCAGCGAATGCCCCGGCGCCCGGTTTCGCCGACATCGCAAGAATAGCGGCGCTTCCCGCAGCGACCGTTTTCACCATCGTTCTTCGATCAATCGCAAATTTTTTGTCTGGAATCTGCTGGCTCATCCTGACAGTCCCTCTCCTCGGCCGGCGCCGGCTCGCTGCGGCAGGGGTCTCGCACGAATTGCGAGAATCCTGCGATCAGCATGAATATTTCCGATTGATTGGCCCTAAGGTACCGCAGAAATCGAATATTCGAAAGTGGCGAGTCCATCTCACGACGTATGCTCGAACCATTAGGTGCTCGTCAACACCGGCATCTTTGGTGACGCCACCGGGACAGCTCCGGATCAACCGGTCACGGCCGGAACAAGCGAAATGAGCGTCTCAATAAACGTTCCGGAGCCTGAATCAGCCGAATCGCCGGTCAGACACTTGATGCTTCTTGCCAGAGCGGTCTCCGTTGCGGGACGGCTCTGGCTCGTACTCAATGAGAATTCTGGCTGAGCCACTGTTACCGTAACGAGAAAGAATGATCTCAGCGGGTGACAAGCCGATAGCGCCTTTTTAGGCATGCCAGAGGCAGAGCCGAGTGTGAGCGGAACCCCCGCAATCCATGCAGGGCCCGCCATTTTCACGTCCCGAAAATCGCCGTAGACAACCGTCTGAAACACGCAACGCGAACATGCGTACCGGCGCAAGAACGCTCAGTTCTTGACCATCCCGCCGGCAGCTATTGCCCGGCAGTCAACTTGAGTGCGATGCTACGGAATGCGTGCTATCAATGCACACGACGTTGATTGAACTCCTGCGCTGAACCCTGCGCTTGCTCGATGCTGGAGGACGATATGAAGGAATCGGTCGCCGCGGAAACCCCGCAAGCGTTCCTGGAACGGATCGGCAAGGATCCGCGATTGATCGCCTACAGCGCCAAGGAATTCGGAACGCCACTGGACCTGTTTGAGGGCCTGATCGTCCCGAACGAGCTTTTCTTCATTCGAAGTTACGGACCGATCCTGACAACTATCGAGCCTGACGCGTGGCGATTGACGGTAACTGGTCTGGTCGAGCGTGACCTTGAGATCACACTGGATGATCTTAAGCAACTTCCCCAACGAACGATGACCGCATTCCTTGAATGCTCCGGAAACAGCCGCTCCGGGTTTGAGCCTGCCACGGAAGGGACCAAATGGAGCGATAGCGCCATCGGCAACGCCGAGTGGCTTGGAGTCTCGCTCTCCTCCGTGCTCAATCTCGCCGGAGTCAAGGCAGGCGCTGTCGACGTCGTCTCACAAGGAGCCGACCTCGAAGACATGCAGCGCGGGCTTCCGATCGACGTGGCGATGGGCGCGGATGTGATGCTTGTCTGGCAGATGAACGGCGCCGATCTGCCACGCCCAAATGGCGGGCCTGTGCGACTGCTCGTACCAGGATGGGGCGGAATCGCTTCAACGAAATGGATCGTCGGGCTTGAGGTGATCGATCATGCCTTCGCCGGCCACTATAACCGCGAGCTTTACACCCTCATAACGGAAGACGATGAGCGGGTTCGCCCCGTGCGCGAAATGCCGGTCAAGTCAGTGATCGTTTCTCCTCGTCCTGATGAGACGGTTTCGCATGGCGAGCAGACAATGTACGGCTATGCCTGGTCCGGATATGGGGGGATCAAGAAGGTCGAAGTCAGCACCGATGGCGGGAATCACTGGCAGGAAGCGACCATTACCCACAATGGCGGGCGGCGCTCCTGGGTCCGGTTCGAGCACAGGTGGGCTGCGTCGGCGGGCGGTGCAGTCCTTTGCTCAAGAGCGACCGATGAGCGCGGTCTTCAGCAGCCGGAACATGCCCTCTGGAATGTCAAAGGCTATCAGATGAATGCCGTCAGTCACGTTCCGGTCACCGTCGACTGACGATTCCGCGCACCTGCTCCACGTGTCGAGCGACGCAGGCCTCCATATCCGCAGGAATTCCGCGCACATAGAGCCGGAGGTGCTTTGTCTAAGGTTCTGGGGTTTCAACCTTAGGACCGTAGACAACCGATTCGCAACCCGCCGTAACGAGATGAAGACTTTGCAGGGCTGAGCTGAGTCGTAAGCACCTTGATATGACCGGCCCTTTCTTGACTCAGGATTGGCGGCGACAACCTGCGCGAGCGGGCAACTGGCGACGACATCGGGGTGCAGTCGAGCGCTTTCGGGCGATCACTTTGAAGGGCCAGACACGAGCGGGGCGCCGTCGAGTTCCGGACGATCAAAAACCGCGATCCGGAGTGCGAAGTTAAGCATGCGAATCGCTGCGATCATCGACGCCCGCGTCCCGGATAAATGGCTTCCCTGTCCAGCTAATAGATCAAGTGTTTTCGTTCGATCAGAGATATCGTTGAGAATCGGACCAAATGGTTTTTCGCAAGTGTCATATATGCATTAAGACAGGCGATGAAAAATTGTGTAACCTGATCATCAGACAGCAATAGACAGTTTCGGACGCCACCAGGAACGCGAGTATGCGTCATTGCCTTTATGACCGGCTCTCTTGAGCGGGCCAGGGAGGTATTGATTCCGATTTCCTCACTCGTGCTTGCCGGCCTTTGCGAGAAGGCATGTAAGGAGGTTGCTCACTGATTCGCTTCTCGTCACAGCATTCGCACGTGATGCCGAAGAATCGAAGAGAGGAGTTGACATTGAACGAGGATAACGCTCGATTGTTGCACAAACTCGGCGGAACATCTGTCAATCGTCGATCTCTGATTCAACGTGGCGCTGCCCTGGGTCTCGGGTCGGCGGCGCTTGCGGCCGGCGCCGGCTCGCTGCTGGGATTCCAGGGGGCGCAAGCGCGCCGCCGGCAGGATTCCCCGGATAGCGGCGTCAAGGGCGGCAAGTTGCGGGTCGCGATCATCGGCGAGCCTCCCACACTCGACGAGCAAACCACCACCGCTGAAGTCACCGCCATCGTTTCCTACTGCATGTTCGAAGGGTTGTTCACCTACGACGCCGATTACAAGCCGACTCCGGAACTCGTTGAGACCCACACGATTTCGGAAGATGGCCTGACGCATACGATGAAACTGCGCGCCGATGTTCCGTTTCATAATGGAGAGATTCTCAAAACCGACGATGCGATCGCATCCCTTCAGCGGTGGGGGCAAATCTCCGGTGTCGGTAAACGGTTGCTCGAGGCGACCGCCTCGATCGACAAGGTCGACGATCTCACCTTTGATTGGAAGCTGACGCGCCCCTACGGCACGCTGACCGTGGCGCTCGCCCATAACACCCAGGCCTGCGTGATCTATCCGAAGTCGGTCATCGACGCCAGTTCGCTCGATCCGATCCAGGATGGCTACGTCGGCACCGGGCCTTACAAGCTGACTGACCGGCAGGCGGACGCCTACATCCGGTTTGAGCGGTTCGAAGAATATGCGGCTTCGCCCAATCCGACGAACGGGTACGGAGGCAAGAAATACGCCTATTTCGATCAGATCGATTTCATCCCGGTTCCGGATGAAGCCGCTCGCGTGGCAGGGTTGCAGGCCGGCGACTACGACATCGGGCTTGATATTGGCAACGACCAGTATGAAGTGCTGAAGGATTATCCGGGCGTCACCGCCGAGATTCTCCATCCGACCAACTGGGACGTGATCTTCCTGAACTGGAAGTCACCGATGTTCTCGAACCAGGTCATGCGCGATGCCTTCCAGGCCGCGCTGGAATCTAAGGCGATGCTCCTGTCGGGCCGTGGCTCCGAGGAATTCATTCGGCTCGATCCCGGTCTGATGATGAAGGAAACGGTCTGGTACACCGACGCCGGCATCGAGCGCTACAACATGAACAATCCAGAGCTCGCCAAGCAAAAGCTGACAGAAGCAGGCTACGACGGCACGCCGCTTCGCTTCCTGACGACCCAGGAATATTCGTACATGTATGGCGAGGCGATCGTCGCCAAGCAGCAGCTTGAGCAGGTTGGGTTCACGGTCGATCTGCGAGTGACCGACTGGGCGACCGTGGTGCAAAACCGGGCCAAGCCGGAAGAGTGGGACGCGTTCACGACCGGGCATGGCTTCGTGCCCGATCCGAGCCAGATCTCATACGTCGGGCAGATGAATGTCTATCCCGGCTGGTGGGATAACCCGGAAAGTCTCGATCTTGCCGGAGAATTACTGGCCGAATCCGATTTCGACACCCGAAAGGGCATCTGGGACAAAATCCAGGCGAATGCCTATACGCAGGTGCCGGCGATCAAGATCGGCGATTCCTCGAACTGCTCGTTCCGAGCCGAGAAGATCGGCGGTTGGGTGCCTCAGATCGAGCGCGGTGTGCCGTTCTGGAATCTCTGGTTCACCAGTTAGCCGATAACGGTGAATATCGTCGTGTACGACAACAGTGAAGGGGCATCGGGATGATCGCCTATATCGTGCGTCGATTGGTGATGCTCATCCCGGTGCTCCTCATTGTTGGAACCATCGTCTTTTCATTGATGCACATTACTCCCGGCGATCCGGCGGCGGTGATGCTGGGTCAAAGCGCGACCCCCGAACAGATCGAGCAACTGCGGGATCAGATGGGCTTGAACGAGCCGCTGCCCAAGCAGTTCATCGAATGGTTCGGGGGGGTGCTGCATCTCGACTTCGGCGAGTCGATTTTTCTTGGCATGCCAGTCACTGAAGCGATCAAGGACCGCGTCGAGCCGACACTGCTGCTGACGATCTACGCGCTCTTCATTCAGATCGCGATCGGTATTCCGGCCGGGATCATCGCCGCCGTTCGGCAGGGTAAATTCATCGACCGGTTCCTGATGATCTTTTCAGTGAGCGGCGCGGCGATCCCCACCTTTTTTCTCGGCATTTTGTTGATTCTCTTTTTCTCCGTCAACCGGCGCTGGCTACCGAGCGGCGGCTACGTTCCTATTCAGGAAGACCCGGTCGCGCACTTCAAATCAATGCTTCTGCCGGCGTTCACGCTCGGCTTCGCCAGCGCCGGACTGCTCGCCCGGCTCGTGCGCTCAACGATGCTCGATGTGATGCGGGAGGATTACATTCGCACCGCCTTCGCCAAGGGAACAAGCGAGCGAAATGTGATTTTGCGTCATGCCCTGCGCAATGCGCTCATTCCGGCGATCACGATCATCGGCGCGTCAGTCGGGGCGTTGCTTGGCGGGGCGACGGTCACTGAAACGGTGTTCACCATTCCCGGCATGGGGAGGCTCGTTGTCCAGAGCATTGGCCGGCGCGATTTTCCGGTGATTCAGGGCGCGGTGATGTTTATTGCCGGCATATATGTCTTCGTGAATCTCATCGTCGATATTCTCTATGTCTTCATTGACCCCAGGGTGCGATATGGCGACAGTTAAGGCGACGCCGTCGCTGGCGGCGGAAACCGAAAAGCGATCCGGCGGGGGCGTGCTTTCCCGGATTGGGCCAACCTCGCGCTGGTACTGGGTGCGTAAGTTGCTGGAAAATCCGATGGCGATCGCCAGCGGAACCATTCTCTTGCTGCTCATCTTTTCTGCGGTATTTGCCCCGCTGCTGGCCCATGCCGATCCAACCTTTCTCGACCCGGTGCGGCGGCTAGAGCCTCCTTCACACTCCGCCTGGATGGGGACTGATGACGTGGGGCGGGATATCTACAGCCGGGTGCTGTACGGCGGACGCGTTTCGATCCTGATCGGGGTCGTCGTCATGCTTGTCTCGGCGATCATCGGCACGCTCCTCGGGATGATCTCCGGCTACTACAGCTCATTCGATACCGTGATCATGCGCACGATGGACGGTCTGATGGCGTTTCCGAGTATTTTGCTGGCGATCGCGATCATGGTCGCGCTCGGCCCGGGCGCCGCCAATGTCTGCCTGGCGCTGGTGATTGTCTACACCCCGGCGATCGCCCGCTTGATGCGAAGCTCAACGCTGGTGTTGCGGCAGCAGCAGTATGTGGAGTCGGCGCGGTCGATCGGATTGCGCGACCGCGATATTCTGCGGCGTTACATCTTTCCGAACGCGCGCTCACCGCTGATCGTGCAATGCACCTTCGTGATCGCATTTGCAATCATTGCGGAAGCATCGCTTTCCTTTCTTGGCGCGGGCGTGAATCCCGAAACTCCCACCTGGGGAAATATGCTGCGGGACGGGCAGCGGTTGATCCAGCGCGCCTGGTGGCCGGCGATTTTCCCAGGGACGGCGCTGGTGCTACTGGTGCTGTCCCTGAACTTGCTCGGGGATGCGCTGCGCGATGCGCTCGACCCGCGTGGACGCGATCGCTAGTGTTCGTTTGCCGGATTGGTTTTGAATCAGAAAGGTTTTTCACGAAATGCTATTGATCGACGGGCATCTCGATATCGCCCTGAACGCGGTTGTCTGGAATCGGGATCTTCGCAAAACCGCCAGAGAGATTCGCATCGACGAAACCGGCATGACCGATAAGGGACGCGCGCGCGGAACGCTCGGGTTTCCCGATCTGCGCGGGGCCGAGGTGGCGGTGAGTTTTGTGACCGTGCTGGCGCGGGTCAAAGAGCGAACCAGTGAGCCGGCGATCGATTACCGCACCCACGAAGCGGCCTACGCACACGCACAGGGTGAACTCGCCTATTACCGGGAGCTCGAGCGGCAAGGCGTTGTGCGCATCCTTTCCGATGCCGCCGCGCTCAATGCGCACATGGAAGATTGGCGAACGACTCCGGGAACGAGTCCACTTGGATTTGTATTGACCATGGAAGGCGCCGATCCGATCGTCGAGCCGAGCACTGTGCAAAGTTGGTGGGATCAAGGGTTGCGCGTTGTTTCGCTCGCGCACTACGGTCCGAGCAAATACGCGTATGGAACTGGCAGCGATGGCCCGGTGACCGCAGTGGGCCTGGAGCTGCTCAACGAGATGGCGAAGGTTGGGATGATTCTCGATGTCACCCACCTTTGCGACACGAGCTTCTGGGAAGCCGTCAAGCATTTCCCCGGACCGCTGATCGCGACCCATTCGAACAGCAGGGCGCTCGTCCCTGATGGACGCCAGTTCTCCGACGATCAACTCAAGTACTTGATCGAGCGCGATGCGGTGATTGGCGCGGCGATGGATGCCTGGATGCTTTCCCCTGGCTGGATTCGTGGCGAAACGCAACCGGATGTCGTGACGCTGGAAGCCTATGTCGATCAGATCGACCACGTGTGCCAGCTCGCCGGAAACGCGAACCATGCCGCGATCGGCACCGATCTCGACGGCGGCTACGGCACCGAGCAAACCCCGGGCGATTTCGACACCTACATCGACATGCAGCGCGTGCCGCAAATGCTGCGCGATCGCGGGTATGCCGAGGCGGATATTGAGGCGATCTGCCATGGAAACTGGGTGCGGAAGCTGACGAGCGTCTGGTCTTGATCATTCCTGCATCGGTTGCAAACTCCCGGATTTCAATCCCGGGAGACTTGACCACGAAACCAAATGGCAGCGGGGGGATAGCCGTTACACCGATATCTGGGGGCGACGGAGCGGAATCTGGCTCTGCATTTCCGCTCAGATCACACGTCGCGCTCGTCATAGGACGAATTTGCTAGACTGGTGGCGAAATTCGAACAACAAGCTTCGTTTCGAGTCGCATCGATCGTCGACGTGGGGCCGGCCGTGGAAGCAGGTTTCGCCAAATACGATGAGCTGCCGCTTCGCATCGGCTTGCCAGCGCAGATTGCTCCGCTTATCGGGCGGGAACCCGATCTCGCCGCCCTCGATGCGCTGCTCGTCGACGATCAGACGCGTCTGCTGACATTGATCGGCCCAGGAGGCGCGGGGAAGACTCGGCTGGCAGTCGCCGTAGCGCACCGTGCCTCCGACTCTGGAGCGGACGTCGCGTTCATCGACTGCTCACCGCTGCGAGAATCCGAGCAACTCCTCCCTACGATCGCACGTGCTTTCGGATTGCAGGAGGATGACCGCACTCCAGCCGATCTCCTTGCGGCGGCGTTTGCCGGCGAGGACCTGTTGATCGTGCTCGACAATCTGGAGCAAATCGCTGGTGCGGAGCAATCGATCGCCTCGCTCCTCGGGCGCTGCCCGTCGATCACGGTGCTGGCGACGAGCAGGAGATCGGTCGGCCTTTCCGGCGAGCAGCTCTGGCCGGTCGACCCTCTGGCCCTGCCGAAGCGGAATGATCCCGACGCCATCGCGACAAGCCCGGCGGTCTCGTTCTTTCTGTCGGCGGCACGCAGGGCACGTCCCGGTTTCGCTCTCACGCCGGGAAACGCGGCGACGGTTGCCGCGATCGTCCGGCAGCTTGATGGGTTGCCGCTGGCAATCGAGCTGGCTGCGGCGAGGTTGCGGATGCTCTCGCTCGATGCCTTGCTGGCGCGGCTACGGCAGCCGCTGGCGCTCCTTGCAGGAGGCGCTCGCTCGCTCCCTTCGCGGCAGCAGACGATCCGGGCGACGATCGCCTGGAGCGTCGATCTCCTGTCGTCCACCGAGCGGGCTCTCTATGAGGATCTCGGCGTGTTTCGAAGTGGATTTTCTCCTGATGCCGTGACCGCGATTTGCCGCCGCGAGAGCGATGAGCTGCTGGCAGCGCTATCAACACTGATCGATCAGAGCCTGGTCCAGACTGTTGAGCTCGACGATGGCGAGATTCGCTATTCCATGCTCGCAACGATTCGGGAGGAAGCGCTGGAACGCCTGCAGGCACGGAGCGATGCGGAAGAAGTGCGAGCAGCGCATGCGACATGGTTCGGTCTACTGGCAGAGGAGTTGTCTCCGCTCCTGCTTGGCGCCGATCAGGTGAACGCTTTCGACCGGCTGGAGCGTGAGCTTGCTAACCTGGAATCGGCGCTCTCCTGGTCTCTTGAACAGGGTGATGGCGAGCGTATGCTCCGCATTGCCGGAGCAATCTGGCGATTCTGGTACGAGCGCGGAAGCCCATCCGAGGGACGGCGCTGGCTCGAGCGTGCGCTTGGTGTAGGAATCAACGCTGACTCGCGACTTCGAGCAAGGGCGCTCAATGGCCTGGGCGCACTCTGTCTCGTCCAGTCCGATTACCAATCCGCGCGCGAAGCATTCCAGGGAGCGATTGCCGCCTGGGAGGGATCAGCTGAAGAACGCTGGCGCTGCGGGAGTCTCAACAACCTCGCCCTGCTTGAGTTGCGGACAGGGAATCCGGCGGCGGCGCGAGACGGATTCGAACAGGCGCTGGCCTGCTTCCGGAGCGTATCCGAAGAGTCGGGTGCTGCCTTCGCGCTCGACAATCTCGGCTATGCCCATCACGATCTGGGCGAATTTAGGCGCGCACAGGCGATGCATCAGGAAGCGCTGGCAATCCAGGAGAAGCTTGGCAATGCGCAAGGCATTGCGACTGCGCTGCACAATCTTGGCGTTACGGCATCGGCGCTTGGTGACAACGTGGCAGCGTCTCAATTCCATGAGCGCCAGCTTTCGATCGTACGGGAACTTGGGCATCGCGGTTCGGAGGCGCTTGCGCTCAACAGCCTCGGTTTCCTTGCCTCACAGTCCGGTGATTTCGTGGCGGCGACGGAACGGTATGAGCGCGCGCTCGCAATCTGGCGCGATCTTGGCGATGAGCATGGCGTCGCGCTGGCGCTTCACAATCTCGCCACCGACGCGATTCGCCAGGACGAGATTGAGCGGGCCCGACCGATGCTGCGGGAAAGCCTGACAATCCGGGCCCGTCTCGACGCTTCCGGCGATCTCGCGCGCGCGCTCTCAGCCGTGGCGGAGATAGCCCGGCGAACAGGCTATCCGGGCGAATCAGTCCGTCTGGTCAGCGCAGCTTGCCAGCGCTCAGTTCAACCGGAGCAGGAGACGCCACCTGAGCTCGATGAGATTCGCGACAAGCTCGGAGGGACGATGTTTGCCGCAGCGTGGAACGAAGGGATGGAGCTTTCAACTGATCAAGCAGTCGGGATCGCGCTGATGGTGTTGACGGCGGCGGGAGGCGAGGCTTCAGGCGCCGAGGAGCCTGCCTCGCTCATTCAACTGCGCCCAGACCCCACTCCCGATGATCATGGCCTAACGGCACGCGAAATCGAGGTGCTGCGCCTGATCGCTGCTGGCCGCTCGAATGCCGAAATCGGCAAAACGCTCTTTATCAGTCCCTTCACTGCGAAGACGCACGTTTCGAATCTGCTCGCGAAGCTCGGCGCGGAAACACGCGCAGCTGCTGCGACCTGGGCCGCCCGCCAGGGCATCGCCTGAGTGCGAAATACTCCGATCGGACGATAGGCGAGCCACTTCCCCGAACCCAGAATGCAGTCATGGTTCACACGCGAACCGGATCGCAGAAGATGGAAAGGGAGCTCCGATGAACGCACGACGAATGATCCAGTGCCTGATGCTCATGACCGCGATAATCGCAGCGTTCGGATTCGGAAATGGCGATCGCACGGCATCGGCATCTGACGGTATCTATTGGGCCGTCAACCAATCGACCGGCTGTCTGTATTTCGGCGACGGCACGGTTTCATATGTCGCCGCCTGCCCGCGCAGCGATGGCTGGTACGACATCTACGAGGCCGACAGCGGCCAGTGGATCTATCGGGGCCTCGGCTACTGGGATGTCAACAGCTGCTTCTCTTTCTGGGATGGCGGAGATGTCGTCTATACCTCCTGCTCCAGTTTGGCGCAACAATCGGCGCCGACCTACTACGCGACGATCGGCGGGACTGGCTACTCAACCGGCAACGCGACAGTCGACGCGATCAACAACGCGTACAACAACTACATCGTCAACACCTGGCTTCAACCGAGCTGCGCCTATGTCTCCGGTGACACCTGCTACGTCAGCTAGGAACAGTTGTTGCGGGGCGGCTACTATCGAAGTCGCCCCGAAGAGCATTGATAGATGCGAAAGAAAGGGGAGCATCCAATGACTACTCACGTTCCATCCCGGAGATTCCTGAATTTCTTTGCCTTCGTGATGCTTGTCGCAACAGTGCTCGGCGGGCGAAACGCGGCGCTGGCACAATCGACCTTCACTCCGATCGAATCAGGCCCCGACGACATTGACCTGATGGTCTCTGCTCTTGCAGACATGGATGCGCCGGTTTCAAACCGCTTGCTCTTCCTGGAGGGGATGGCGATCGGCTCCTGCAGCGCCGGTGAAGGATCGCACGCCGAGGGTCCAATGCTCGTTTTCGCTGAGTCATATGAGGTCACGGTGCGATTCGATAACGGGACCGGGCAGAGTGATCTGCTCCTCAAACAAGGCGACTCGGTGTTGATTCCAGCGAATACTGACTTCATTGTCATGAACGGGATGGTCGATCCCGCATTCCAGGCGGAAGTTCTGCTCCTTGCGGTCACCCGTTTCAGGGATGGATCAACCACCGAACCAATCCAGCCGGTGGTCAGATTGGCGAAGACCATGACCGATTGGCCGGAGGGAAGCTTCTGCAAAGAGATTGGCGACAACGCCCTTTTGCACGCGACCTTCAAAGTGTGGGGATGGGCGGGGACCGATGCGACGCAGCTCTATCTCGGAACAGGGGTCTGGGACGATGGAGCGACCACGGATGGTTACGCGATCTCCAGCGCGCCAGCGTCATTCAACCTCCTGATTCTGTCCGGCGGCATGCCAACCCCCGGCGCCTCGACCGGCCGGGCGACTTACTCGGGACCGCGCCAGGTGGTGAGCGATACCTACGGCGGAGTGCCTTCGATGCATGTGCCGTTCACCAATCCGGGCGCATCCCCGGTGATCGGGATCATCTTCGGCACGACCAGCGACAATCAACCGGTTTTTGTGCCGATTCAAGAGTAGTCCGCCGCAACCGTCGAAGAGCCGGGCCGATCCAGCAAATGGATCGGCCCGGTATTGTTTTGGGCTCATCATGAACTCAACGCGATTCTGAGAAGATAAGTCTCAATCGGAAACCAGGACGATTCGCTGGGCGAGCTATCTGGAAATCGGGGGCAGACAGTCGATGTCGAAAATCAAAGTTGCGGCGCTGGTGACGGAGTATTTCCGGGGATCGCATGCCGATGTGCTCATCACGAAGATCTTCGAAGGTTATGACCTGTATGGCGAGCCGATGGAATCACGGATTGAAATCGCCTCGATGTATCTGGAGCAGATCGACAAAATCGACATCGGCGTTGGGCTGGCTGCAGAACATGGCGTGCCGCTCTTCGGCAGCATTGGCGAGGCTATGGCGATCGGCGGCACGGGCGTCAATGTCGATGGCGTGATCATTATCGCCGAGCATGGCGTCTATCTCGAGAACGAGCTGGGGCAGCAGCTCTATCCGCGCCGGCGCTTTTTCGAGGCGGCCGTGGCATCGATGGTTTCTGCCGGGAAGTTCGTGCCGATCTTCAACGACAAGCATCTTGACCAATTGACGGTTGATGCGAAGTGGGAGGTCGCGACAGCCAACCGGCTCGGGATTCCGATGCTGGCCGGGTCGACGCTGCCGCTCGCCTGGCGTGATCCGGTCATTGATTGGCCGCTTGGTGTCGAGATTTCGGAGGCGATGATTGTCGCCTACGGTCCGATCGAGCGCTACGGATTTCACGCGCTTGAAGCGTTGCAGTGTATGGTCGAGCGCCGGACAGGTGGCGAAACTGGGGTCGTCTCAGTGCAATGCCTGGAGGGTGATGCGGTCTGGCAAGCGGGGCGCGACGGGCGTTGGAGCCAGGCGCTCTTCGATGCGGCGCTGGCGACGGTTCCGACCGCTCCCGATGCCGACGCGGAGCGCGACACGCCAAACCCGATCGCATTCTTGATCGAGTACACGAGCGGTCTTCGCGGCACGGTGATCCTGCTCGACACGTTCATCACCTCGTTCGGCTTTGCCGCGCAGCGCGGCGACGAGATCGACGCCTGCGAGTTCTTTCTGCAGGACTATCCTCCTCACGGTCACTTCACGTTCTTCCTGCGGCAGATCGAAACGATGATGCTGACCGGACGTTCGCCAATCCCGATCGAGCGGACATTGCTGACGACCTGTGTGCTCGACAAAGCAATGCACTCACGCTGGAAGGAGCACGCGCGGATCGAAACGCCGGATCTCGACATCGTCTATCAAGCGCCGGAGCGGGTCGAGGAAACGGGTGTCGGCTATCCCTTGCCGCCGCGCACAACGGACCTCGCCTGGTCGTTCGGCAACGCGGAGCGCGACAGCCACCGGAAAAACTAGCGCGCCTGTTGGACGCGTTCAAGCAGGAGAAAGTCGGACACGTTCATCACCGTCAGTGCGCGTTGCACCAGCCATGGGAGCGGTTTGTCCACCGGAGCGCCATGTTCGATGCGAGGATTGGATAGAGTGATGCGCCGGCGCCGGTATTCGATCGTGCATCCGCCCGCCGCGATGACATTGCGGACCCAGTCGGTGCTGGGTCCGTAGGTGAGCGCAATGATGATGTCGTTGCCCGATCGAAACGCCATGATCGGAGTTTGATAGCGCGTTCCACTGATGCGGCCGGCATGCTCCAGTAGCGAGAACGGCGGAACACGACCCGCGAATTTCCGCGCAATCGGATTGATGACGCGCCGGTTGAACCTGGGAATAGAGGCTCGAAGTGTCACGACTGTCCCCCTCACATCTGATCATACGGGCGCTCGGCCGGGAGTGAGGTGAAGTGCAGGTGAATCGCACTAGGAAATGGTCATCACCTCGCCAGGTAGGGTAACTGGTCCAGTCGGGCCGGCCAGAATGCGGTTTCCCTGAATCTTGCCCGTCGCGGTAGATGAGATCGTGCCCGCAGCATCTGCGATATCGAGGGTGAACGTGCCGTTGTACACGTCGCCGGATGGATCGAGAGCGATCGACTGGCGCACGGTATTAATGCTGGCCAATGTTCCATCTGCGGAAGTGACCAGAAATGCGAAGCGAGCTTCGGCATTTCCATTTCCTGACTGCGTCCAGGCGCCGATGCCGCCGCTGAAGGCATCCTGGTTGCGACCCGCGCCGGGGAGTTCAGGCAGCAGTGGAGGCGCGGCGACCGACATCGTTCCGTCCGCGGCGAAACTGACGAGGTTGGGCAGTGTCAGTGGCGTTGACCCGTCGAAGCTCACGGCGACAATCCAACTGCCAGTGAGGATCGCGCTGCCAGTGGATGGAACCGGCGTCGCCTGTTGGGCCATCGCCCGCTGTGCATTCAATCCGAACCCGCCGATCAACCCTGCAATAGCGGCACTGTGGCCTGTGCGAACGATGACGCGACGGCGGGTTGTCCGCTCGCGCGGCGCGTTCACGATGTCGTCTGATGGTGAATAGTCCATTCGTCCCCCAAGCGCAACATGCCGCGTATTCCCGGAAGAGAATTCTATTCTGCTGATCGAAAGTACCGATGGCAAGTGACATCGAGCGCATCCCCTGCGGTTGTCCTGGAGGCGCTTTCTGACAGGCTCGAACCCTGCGACAATCAGGCAACCTGAACGCAAAGACGGAATCGAAGGAGGAGGAAAACGTGGCGCAAATCGAGCGCATGGCCGTGATCGGTCTCGGAACGATGGGACATGGCATCGCGCAGACCTATGCAATGGCGGGATGTGAAGTCAGAGCCTTTGACGAATTCGAGCCTGCCCGGCAATCACTGCATCAGCGGGTCAGAGCAAATCTCAACTCGTTTGTCGAAGTGGGACTTCTGCACGGCAACAGAGGTCGAGCCAACGCTTGCGCGGTTGACGGTGTGCAATTCCGAAGCGGAAGCGGTACAGGGCGTTGATTGCGTCACCGAGGCTATTATCGAAGATCTTCCAGCGAAGCGGGCGCTGCTGAAACGGCTCGAATCGCTCGTGAGCGATACGACGATTCTCGCCAGTAACTCCTCGACGTTTCCCATCTCGCAATCCGGGAGCGAGCTGGCGCATCCCGAACGAGCGATCGTCACGCATTGGTTCAATCCCCCTCATATCGTCCCGACAGTCGAGGTCGTCGGAGGTCCGGCAACCAGTGAATCGACCATCGTAGCGATGATCGATCTCCTGCGAAGCGCCGGAAAGCTGCCAATCAGGATCAACCAGGAGCTGCCTGGCTTTCTGGTTAACCGGATTCAGATCGCAATCAAGCGGGAAGTGTGGGATCTCTACGATCGCGGCATCGCCTCAGTGGAGGATATCGACGCCGCTATTCAGGGAAGCATGGGGTTCAGGTTGGCAACGATGGGCCAGCTCCGGGTCGACGATTTTGGTGGGCTCGACGTTCAAGAGGCGGTCTACAACAACCTCGTACCTGAAATCGCGTCGGGCACGGAGATTCCTGCCTCAGTCCAGGCGATCGTCGACGCCGGGCACTTCGGCTTCAAGAACGGCGAAGGCTTTTACAGCTATTCCGCGGAGACATCCGAAGCAATTCTCGCTGAGCGGGATCAGCATTTTCTGCAGTTGCTCAAACTCTTTTATCCACGGTCCTGAATCCGACAGTCCTCAAACCGAGCCCTTCTCCCGACGCGGGAGAGGGGCTTTTACGCGAACTTTTTTGCCCCTTGAGATAGATTCTTCAACTTCCGGGACATGATGAACAACCGATTCGGCGCCGTCGCAACCCGGCCTCGCGCTCACCATTTCAATCCGTTCGTGTGTGTATGGATGGACGATCAAGCGGGGGCAAAGGCATCGCAGGGGTTTATCCGGTGCTCGCAGGCAATGCGTTAGTAAGTCTCGAAGATACGAAGGTGATGGTTGCCACCATTCTCGAGGGGCGCGGCGGTATGCCCCGTTTCGACGGAATCTTTACTGACGAAGAGATCGCCGCGATCGCCAACTATCTCCGCAGCGCCTGGGGAAATACCGGCGGTCCTGTCACCCCGGAATTCGTGTCTCAGGTCCGCGCCGAATTGAACGTCATGCCTACCGTCGTGGCCACCCCGTCGAACTGATCGACTCGAGCGTAAATGAAACGAGTAGGAGCCCGGCGAATCGCCGGGCTCCTACTCGTTTAGCGCGCTTTCCGCTTGACGCCTGGCTGCGTTCCTACCAGATCACGATCCGCTCATCTGGAGCCAGGTACTCAGCGTCAGATTCGTCGATGCCAAACGCGCTGTAAAAGTCGTCCATGTTGCGGGCAGGCTGCACCGCCCGAATGAATGACGGCGCATGTTCGTCGGAAGCAACGATCAGTTGCGTGAATTCCTCCGTCGCTTTGGCTCGCCAGACGGTCGCTGCCGAAACGAAGAAGCGCTGATCCTGGGTGAGGAACCAGGGCAATGCGGCGAGTTCCTCGTCGGAAAGACCGGCGAGATCGGCGTGCATCGCATCGAACGCGGTTTGCAAACCGCCCATGTCAGCGACATTCTCGCCGATCGACAGCTCGCCGTTGACCATCAGACCAGGAGCAGCCTCGATCGCGGAGTACTGCGCGATCACCTCGTCGTTGAGCGCCTGAAATGCTTCGAGATCGGCATCGGTCCACCACGAAACGTAGTTCCCATCGCCGTCGAATTGGGAACCGCTCAGGTCGAATCCGTGCGTGATCTCGTGCCCGATCACATAGCCGATGCCACCGTAATTCGACGCAGGATCGGCTTCAGGATCAAAGAAGGGCGCCTGTAGGATTGCCGCCGGAAAGACGATTTCGTTGCCGAGCGGATTGTAGTAGGCGTTGATCTCAAAGACGGCCATATCCCAGGCATCTTTGTCCACCGGCTGCCCGACATCCTTGAGGTTGTCCTTAATTGCGGCGATCGAAGCGTTGTTCAGTGTCTCGGCGTACGAGTCACCGATCGCGACATCCTCGTACGTTTCCCAGACGTCTGGATACCCAACCTTGACTCGCATCTTTTCAAGCTTCTCAATCGCTTTGAGCTTTGTGGCGTCGCTCATCCAGCTGGAATGCTCGATCCGAATTCGGAAGGCGTCGATCAGATTTCCTACGAGTTCTTCAATAGCGGCCTTTGCTTCGGGTGAGAATGCTTCGGCGACGTACAGCTGCCCAAGCGCATCCGGAAACGTTTCTTCGACCGAGTAGAGTGCTCGCTCCTGAATAGGTCGCCGTTCATCGACGCCATTGAGCACCGGGCCATTGAACGAGAATGCGACATCGCCGATCTCTTCAGAAAGATAAGGAGACGCGGCCCAGATCAACTGGACAGTGAAGAGATCCTTCAGCACCTGCGGATCTTTCCCTTCCAGGATTCCCCCCAGCGCGTTGAGATAGCGAATGTCATCGACATAGAGGGTGTCGGTGTCCGTAAGCCCGAGCGCGGCCAGATATGCTTCCCAATCCATGCCCGGGAGGATTTCCGTCAGTTCGGCGATCGTGCGGGGACTGTTATACGTCTCGATGTCCGAGCGCTCTTCATCCGGCGTCATCGCCTCGGCAACTTCGGTTTCAAATGCAAGCGTCGACTCAGCGGCAGCTTTTGCATCGGCATCGGAATAGCCGAGATACCCGAGCAGCGCGGCGGTCGTTGCCACCCAGGCATCACGAATAGCCTGAGAATCTTCGCTCGGATCGAGATAATATGGGCGACTCGGCAGGCTCAACGTTGGTCCGCCGAGCCAGGCAATGTTGACGGATGCATCGACCAGTCCGGGACCGGCATAGACCGAGAAGAGTCCCGGGAATCCATCCAGAATAGCCTGGGACTGATACGCCAGTGCATCGTCAATCGTCTTGATCGCGGCGATGTTGTCGAGAGAGGGCTGCAGCGGCTCGACGCCCTGCGTTGCTCGCGTCTCGATGTCAGTCGCCTGAGAGAAAAGGGATGCGACCCGGCCTGAGTCGGTGCCCTCTTCCGGCTTGAGATCCGCCAGGATTCCAAGCAACAGCTCGGTCACCTGATCGTCGAGTTCATTGAAGACGCCGTACGAGGGATTGGTTGGGGGAAGCTCGGTTTCCGCTAACCAGCCGCCATTTGAAAAATCGTAGAAGTCCACGCCTGGCTCGACGCCAAGATTCATGTCATTGCGGTCGATGCCGTGGACCGCTGGAGTATCTTCCGCTCTTGCAATCGGCGCGAAAATGCCTGCCATCATCGCGACGATAACGAGGAGTGAAGCCCAGCGCATCTGAATGCGTTTCATCGCAAACTCCGGAGAATTGCGCCACCTGGATATTCAGGTCTGCGCATCGCAAAAAGACGTTGATCAGTATTTCCGGATAGTACACTGACACCGTTCCCAGGCAGTAGGAAAAGCGCGGCGCTTCAACTTCCATCGCGCGTTGTGAAGAGAACGTCAAGCGTCCAACGGATTCGTTGAACATGACGCCGGGGAGTCAATCACAGGAGGGCATCGATTGGCAGTTTGCTTTTTTGAAACAAAGGAAGCGCTTCGAGACTGGTTCAACGCTAACGCGGCAACTGAACCGGACGTGATCATCGGCTTCTATAAGAAGGGAGCTTTGAAACAGGGCGTCTCGTACGACGACGCGGTAATCGAGGGTCTACGCGTCGGCTGGATCGACAGCCTCACCCGTCGCATCGATGACGAGAGCTATTCGATACGCTTCACCCCGCGCAAACCGAAGGGCAACTGGACCGATCGCAACATCGCCCGCGTCGAAGCCATGATCGCCAACGGCGACATCCATCCCCTCGGCCTCGCCGCCTTCAACCGCCGACCGAAACCGCCTGGCGATTGAAGCAGAGAAATCGAAGGTGGCTTTCTCTGCCGAGGGCTGCAGCCCACGGCTCACAGGCGGAAGCCCTAAAGGGCCGAGCACGACGGCCCTCTCCCGGCGCGGGAGAGGAGCTAGGGGCGAAGGCCGTCGTGCTTAGCACTTCTCCCAACCCATAACTCACCACTCACAACGCCGAACGTTTGTTTGCAACGCCACATCGTCCAAAGAACCATAAACCGATACTATGCGTTGGCAATAACAGGGTATTCCATGCTTCGTACGGGCGTGGTATCCTGTACGTACGGTATCGCCTGACTGTACGTACATACAGTCTTCGCCCTGAAGATTGATTCTAAAAGGGCACGCCCGACCGGGCGAGCGAAATCCGATCGCGAGATGTGCGCGTTGCGTTCCAGGCGGGATCGCCGGAGTTTGGTTCGCGCAAGGGCGAAGGGAGCGGACGATGGTCTTTCGCCGAGACAACAAACCGGAGTTTCAACGCCAGATGGGCGCGCTGCGCCAGCAGCTTGGCGCTGCCGACGAGGTGCCCGAGCAGGCTCCGGAGCAGTACAACGATCCTCGACAGGAGGCTTCCTATCAGATGACTCCAACGCGGGAAGCGCAGCCTCCGATCCGCGACCAGAGTGGATACTCGTTTGGCTCGGCTTACGACTCGCCGGCTGCCTTGGCTCAGGAGCAATCGATTCCTGTGATTCCGACGACTGATGAGCAAACGAGCGTGATCTCGATCGACACCGTCTGGAAAGGCGATCTCGAAACCCGTGGATCGATTCACGTCCACGGGCGCGTTGAGGGCACGATCACGGCGGCTCGCGAGATTTACATTGCCGATCAGGCCGAAGTCGAAGCGACACTTACTGCCGCCGCGATTATCATCGCCGGTAAGGTGACTGGTGAAGTGCGCTGTTCGAACCGATTCGAAATGCTTCCGTCCGGACGAGTTGACGGCAATATCCAGGCGCCGAGTCTGGTGATTCACGAAGGCGCCTCGATCACCGGGCAGTTCCGCATGGGATCACCGGAGGTCAGTGCAGAGGGCCGGGTTTCGAGCGTGATGGGTCGCCGCGCCACGCGTGGCACCGCATAGATTTCGAGCTTGGGTGAGGGAGGTTCAGCGCCATGGCCTATCGGCCGTCCGAGAGTGGGATGTTCACACCGACAAGCATGCTGACCACTGCTCCGGACGACACCGGTGAGGGCTTCAGCGTGATCGATCGCCATTCGAATTTCGATGGCACGTTTGTCGCCAAGCGCGATCTCCGTATCGAGGGCGAAGTTAAGGGCGCCATCGATTGCAGCGGCACGCTTTTTATCGCCCAGGGTGCGAACGTCAACGCGCGCGTCGAAGCGGAAAACATCACGGTCGCCGGAGAATTTACCGGTGAAGTGAATTGCCGGGGCCGGCTTCAGGTAATGCCGAGCGGGCGGGTTCGCGGCAAGGTGATGACCAAGAGTCTCGTGATCAATGAAGGCGCGTACTACGAGGGCGAGATGGAAATGACTTCGGAAACGAGAGTCGCGCCGGGCACCCCTCCTCGCGCTTTGCCGACCGCGCCGGTTACGACACCCACGCCCCGGCCAACGGCACCTGCTCCAGCGCCAACTCAGCAAGCGCCGGTCGCCCCGCCCCCTTCGCAAGCGCAATCGGCGTCTGATCCGGGGTCGCGCACCTTCATTCGCCGCTTCGGTGGCCCGGAAACTGCCTGGGACACGGACTCCGAGGGAGCGCCGCTTGACGAACCGGGCACAGAAGATCGCTCTTGAGAACCGTTCCGCCAGGCTTGTCTCTCTAGTAAGCACGCGGAGTTGCCTGTAAGACACCGAGTGTTCGGGACGAAAACGCATGGTATAGTCGGACAAAAGCCGAATCGGAAACGATGGGCGTGGCTCGCTCGGGTTTCCGGTTGGCATCGACAGATGGGTGTCGGTATACGGCCAGCGTCGATTCCCGGATATGTTTCGGGTTATGTGCAGTCAATCATTTGATATCCCTCGGGCGCCTCTTCGTAACGATGGCGATGAGGCAAGCCGACCAGGTGGTTAAGACGGAGGAGGGAGCGCCATCAGTAGCTCAAATGCCGGAGGCGGCGCACGATCAGGTGGGTCCGGTTCGGGACCGTCCGGCGGCGCACCCACGGGATCTGGTGGGCGCGGCGCGGGAACCGGCGGCGGAACACCACCGCCAACAGGCGGCTCGGGTCGCCCACCGCGTCAACAGCAGCCTCCACCGCAGTCTGATCGTCCGATCAGCTTTCAATCTGAAGAACGGTATTGGACCGATTATCTCCGGGTGATTCTCCCGGTAGTAGGTCTGCTGCTCTTGCTTGGGCTGTTCTGGTACTGGGCGTCAACATTGATCGGGGACGACGGCAACTCACCAGGGGCAACCTCGACGAGCGCAGTTGCGATTGTCATCACGCCGGAGAATCCGACGGCGACGGTGACGTCAGAAACCAATCTTCCAGTCCAGACCACCGAAGCAGGGGCTGGCAGTGGAGATCAGGCGACAGGTGCGGCCACAAATCCGGCGTCTGACGCGACGAATCCGCCGGCAACCGATGCGACAACAGGTAACCCCAAGTTCGCTATGGACGACATTGTTACGACGAATGACTCGGTTAACATGCGGTCCGATCCGACGACCACCGGTGCTCTCATCATCACGCTTGACGCCGGTGTCGAACTTACGATTATCGGCGGCCCGGAAACCGCTGACAATTACACCTGGTGGCAGGTTCAAGATCAGGCCACTGGTGATGAAGGCTGGGTCGTCGAAGACGCACTCGACGCCCAATAAGACATCGTTTCTCGAATAAGGAATGACATGATCGCCGGTCTGCTTTGCGACCGGCGATTTTCGTTACCCCAGCGAACAAATGCTATACTCTTCCGGGCCTCGCGAGCGCGAGCGCCTTATTTGGCACGCGTCCGGACCGAAAACGGAGTGCCGCCTTGCGCGGTCGTTACTTCGGGTTGATGGGCGCGGATGTTCAACTCAATTCAATCGGAGGACATTGTGGTTCAAAGCACGCTGGGCATGTCGCCCCAGACGAGCCTCAGGACGCTGCTTGAGGCGGGCGTTCACTTCGGTCACCAGACCAAGCGCTGGAACCCGAAGATGAAGCCCTATATCTTCACCGAGCGCAACGGCATTCACATCATCGATCTCCAGCAGACGGTGAAGCAGCTCGAAGACGTTCACAACTTCGTGGCCGATCTCACCGCCCGCGGTGGCAAGGTCCTCTTCGTCGGCACCAAAAAGCAAGCGCAGGAAGTCGTCGCCCGCGAAGCCGGCCGCAGCGGTCAGTTCTACATCAACCGCCGCTGGCTCGGTGGCACGCTCACCAACTTCATCACGATTCGCCAGCGCCTCCGCCTGCTCAAGGATCTCCAGAAGCAGTCGGCCGGCGGTGATTTCGAATTGCTGCCAAATCAGGAAGCGGCCACCAAAGAGAAGGACCTGGAGCGCCTCGAGCGAACGCTCGGCGGTATGCGCGATATGGTGCAGCTGCCAGGCGCCCTCTTCATCATCGATCCGAAGCGCGAGCACCTCGCGATTCACGAAGCGAAGCGGCTGCACATTCCGATCATCGCCATCACTGACACCAACTGCGATCCCGATTCGATCGATTTCGTCATCGCCGCTAACGACGACGCAATTCGTTCGGTCCGCTTGATCTCCGCTGGCATCGCTGATGCCGCCATTCAGGGCAGGATGCGCGCTGAAGCGACGAGCGCCGATCGCGAGCTCAACATGCAGGCGCCGGACGAAGTCATCGAATCGCCGATGGTCACCGAGCGCGATTTCATTCCTGAAGTTGCCGCGGTACCGGCGCCCGCAGCCGCTGCGACGCCCGAACCTGAAGTGGCGGCAGCCGCTGCTGCAACAGAAGACGCAAAGTAATCCTGGAGCGTCTGGCATGGTCAGACGCTCCACCCTGTTCGCCGAATACGATAGTGGAGTGAGGTAGTCAGAATCGTGGCGATTACCGCAGATCAGGTAAAGACACTCCGGGAGAAAACCGGAGCAGGCATTATGGAGTGCAAGCGCGCGCTCCAGGAAACCGATGGCAACATCGACAAAGCGATCGACCTGCTGAAGCAGCAAGGTCTGGCCAAGGCCGACAAGAAGGCTGGCCGGGTCGCCGCGCAGGGCATGGTTGAGCCATACATCCACTCCGGCGGGCGTATTGGCTCGCTCGTTGAAATCGCCTGCGAAACCGATTTCGTGGCCCGTACTCCTGATTTCAAGGAACTGGCCCACGACATCGCCATGCAGGTTGCGGCCACCAAACCGCGGTATCTCTCTCAGGATGAGATTGCCGAAGAGGATTGGGCCGCGCTTGAGAAGGAATACGGCGATCGCCGCCGTGCGATCGAAGCCGTCGTGCTGCTCGATCAGCCCTTCATCAAGAACCCGCGAACGACCATCAACGATCTCGTCCGCACCGCCATTGGCAAACTCGGCGAGAACATCCTTGTTCGCCGCTTCGCTCGTTTCGAGGTTGGCGAGGCCGCAGCCGCAGAGGCTGCAGCCGAAGAGGCAGAGTAATCACACCGGCGGGCGGCGCGTTTTGCGCCGCCCGTTCCGAATCTATACGGGAGCGGTGGCGTGGATCGAGTCTACCAGCGGGTTCTCTTGAAGTTGAGCGGCGAGGCGCTGATGGGCTCCTCCTCGTTTGGAATCGATCCCGACGTCGCGGTTTCAATTGCTCGCCAGATTAAAGAAGCCCGGGATAGCGGCGTGGAAATCGCCATTGTCGTCGGCGGCGGCAATATCTTCCGTGGACTCTCCGCCAGCAGCAAAGGGATGGACCGCTCCACCGGCGACTATATGGGCATGGTTGCTACCGTGCTGAACGGTCTCGCCCTGCAGGATGCGCTGGAACATCAGCAGGTTTACACCCGCGTGATGACCGCCATCCAGATGCACGAAGTCGCCGAACCCTACATCCGCCGCCGCGCCATTCGGCACATGGAAAAAGGACGTGTCGTCATCCTTGTCGCCGGTACCGGCAATCCCTATTTCACAACTGACACTGCCGCCGCCCTGCGCGCGCTCGAGCTCAGCTGCGATGTGTTATTGATGGCAAAGAACAAGGTTGACGGCGTCTATTCCGCCGATCCCCGCACCGTGCTTGATGCACGCCGCTATTTGCGCGTGAGCCATCAAGAAGCGATCGAGCGCAATCTCAGGGTGATGGATGCGGCCGCGCTCTCCCTCTGCCGGGAAAACAATCTCCCGATTCTCGTATTCGACATGACCGACCCAGGATCGATCACACGCGCTATCCTTGGTGAAGTCGCGGGCACGCTCGTTACCGCCGGAGAATCGGTTTTTTCTTCATAATTGCTTTACGCACGGAGCCATTCCGGAATAGTCCCGGAGGTTGGCCCGCAGCAGAAACGGCAGACGCTGTTTCAGTAAGGAGCGTCATCGATGATCCAGGACGTCATGAACGATGCCGACGGCAGGATGTCGAAGGCGCTCGATGCGCTGCGACGAGATCTCACCTCAATCCGAACGGGCCGCGCCAATCCGTCGATTCTCGACCGCGTCATGGTCGAGTACTATGGAACAAACTCGCCAATCAATCAAGTTGCGAGCATTTCGGTTCCTGAATCCCGGATGCTCGTCATCCAGCCCTGGGATAAAGGCAGCATTCCCGCGATCGAAAAAGCGATCATGAAGTCCGACCTCGGCGTGACGCCGAGCAACGACGGCCAGGTCATTCGCATCGCGCTCCCCCAGCTCACTGAGGAGCGCCGCAAGCAGATGGTCAAGATCGTTCACCAGCAAACGGAAGACGCCAAAGTCTCGATCCGCAATGTGCGCCGCGACGCGATCACCAACATCAAAGAGCTGATGAACGAAAAAATGATCTCGGAAAACGACGAGCGCCGTGGCGAGCACCAGGTTGACGAGTTGACGAAGAAATTCACCGATGAAGCCGAGAAGATCGGTAAAGCCAAAGAAGCCGAGGTCCTGGAGGTTTAAGGGACCGTGACCGAGACATCAACGACGGCGAGTCAATCCGCCGAACCGCCATCTTCGCTCACCCCCAGGCACGTCGCCATCATCATGGATGGCAACGGTCGCTGGGCCGCGCAGCGCGGGTGGCCGCGTGTTCTCGGTCATGAGCATGGCACTGACAATATTCGCCGCATCACCTACGCCGCCGGCGAACTCGGCATCGACTACCTCACCCTTTGGGCGTTTTCGACGGAGAACTGGAAGCGCCCGGCCGATGAGGTTGACGGCATCATGCGCATTCTCGGCGAAGCGATCGAACGCGAGACCATGGCGCTCCACGAGCAGGGCGCCCGGCTTTGCCACATTGGCAGTCTCGACGGCCTCGCGCCTGAGCTTCGCGATGCCGTGTTGAGCGCAATCGAATTGACCCGATATAACTCCCGCCTCACGCTCACGCTCGCCTTCAACTATGGCGGCCGTCAGGAAATGCTTTCGGCGATCCGGCAGATGATTGCGGATGGTATCGCTCCTGACTCGATTACCGAAGAAACCATCGATGCCTACCTCTACACCAAAGATCTCCCTGATCCTGATCTGATCATCCGCACCTCCGGCGAGCATCGGCTGAGTAACTTCCTGCTCTGGCAATCCGCCTACAGCGAGCTCTACTTCACGCCTGTGCTCTGGCCCGATTTTGGGCCAGACGAACTGCGACAGGCCGTCGAAGATTACGGCCGCCGGGAGCGTCGCTTCGGGGATATCTCGTCAGCAACCGCCTCATTGGCGAACGAGTAACCGGGGTGCTGCAGCGTTCGAAGAGCGCCGTCGGCGTCGTGCTTGCAGGATTGGTCCCCGTTTTTCTCGGCGGACCTGTTTTCGCGATCGCCATGGCCATCTTCTGCACCATCGGATATCTGGAATACGAGCGCCTGGCGCATGGCGTCGGCGGCAAGCCACCCCGTCTTGCCATTGCTGGTGCATCGCTCGCCGCGCTTGTCGCTCTGCTTGGTTATGGATCGTGGGCCATCGTCGCTGTTGTCGGTGGCACGGCCGCACTCGGCATCATTGAGCTAATGCGCCGCCCCTCACTTGATGGCACATTCACCGACTGGGCGTTCGGTGTCACCGGTATCGTCTATCTGGCGATTCCTGCCTACGCGGCAGTCATGATGCGGCAAATCGACGGCGAATACGGCAATGGCTGGCTTCACCGATTTTCTGATTGGCTGCCGCTTCCCTGGGACCCAAATCCGCGCGGTCTCGCCTGGCTTCTCCTGGTATTGTTAACAACCTGGCTCTGCGATACCGGGCAATATCTGGTCGGTCGTCGCTTCGGCAAAACCCCCTTGAGTCCACGCATCAGTCCGAAGAAAACGCGCGAGGGATTCGCCGGTGGTCTGGTCATGGCCGCCGCGACGAGCGCCTTCGGATTCTGGCTTTTCGATCTCGGCGTCAATCCGGGAATCGGCGCCCTCTTCGGCTCGGCCATCGCGATCCTCGCGATATTCGGCGATCTCGCGGAGTCGTTGCTCAAGCGACAGGCGGGAGTAAAGGACAGCGGCTCGTTCATTCCCGGTCATGGCGGTATGCTCGACCGCATCGACTCTCTTCTCTTCGCCTTTACTGGTGGCTGGCTTCTCGCCCTGCTCATCGACAATTACCTACTATGAACGGCATCACCTCAGATATGCTCCCCGTCAATCGCCCCGGTCCCTCCTGGACTCCCGGAGATGATCCCATTCCGATTGCGATTCTCGGCTCAACCGGCTCTGTGGGCACCCAGACGGTTGAGGTGGCGGAGCAGATGCCGGAGCGTGTCCGTGTGGCCGCGCTCTGCGGTGGCAAGAATATCGATCTCCTCGTTCAGCAAGCCTGGCGGCTCAAACCGGATCTCATTGTCTCCAGCGATCCAGCGCTGCTCAATCGCGATCTCCCGGCCGGCAGCCGTGTCGTCATTGGCGCCGAAGGGATGATAGAAGCCGCCACGCTGCCTGGTGTGCAAATCGTCGTGACCGCCACTTCGGGCCACGCGGCGATTGTTCCCACTGCCGAAGCGATCAGGGCCGGGAAGTGCATCGCCCTCGCCAACAAGGAAACAATCGTTTGCGCCGGGGAGCTGATCCTGCCCCTGGCGGAACAACATGGCGTCGCCCTTAGGCCGGTGGATAGCGAGCACAGCGCCATCTGGCAAAGTCTGTCGTCAGCGCGTGGCGCGGGCATCAAGCGGCTCATTCTCACCGCCTCCGGCGGCCCGTTTCGCTCCCACTCGCGCGAAGAGATTCAGAACGTCACCATCGAACAAGCATTGAAGCACCCGACCTGGACGATGGGCGGCAAGATCACGATTGACTCCGCAACGCTGATGAACAAGGGCCTCGAGGTCATCGAAGCCCACTGGCTCTTTTCGATGCCATATGAGCAGATCGACGTGCTTGTGCATCCTGAAAGCATCATCCACTCGATCGTCGAGTTCGCCGACCAGAGTCAGGTGGCGCAACTCAGCCTGCCCGACATGCGGCTGCCAATTCAATACGCGCTCTCATATCCTGATCATGTCGCCGGACCATGCAAACCGCTTTCCCTCGCTGACGTTGGCTCGCTTCATTTCGAAGCGCCCGATGAGGAGCGATTTCCCGCACTGCGGATCGCACGTGAAGCAGGCATTCACGGCGGCCCCTACCCTACCATCTTGAGCGCTGCGGATGAAATCGCGGTCGCGGCATTTGTCACCGGGAAGATTCGATTCCCGGATATTGGGGCAATTGTCGAAGAGACGCTATCGCGTTACAGCGGTCCCACAAGCATGAGCTTCGATCTCATCGCCGATGTCGACCAATGGGCGCGAGCGGACGCGGCGACAATCATCAAATTGCGGGCGACTTAGGCAATTGCTCATCGCCGATCCGGCAACGCCCGCGCAACGGTGGCGACGTCAATGCGACGCGCTCCGGCCGCACGTAACATTCGCGCGATCTCGCCGGTCGTGGCTCCAGTTGTCAGGACGTCGTCCACAATCAAGACATGTGCGTTCCTGGGCAAGTTTGAATCGTTGATTGCGAATGCGGCTCGCATATTTGCGTGACGTTCGTCATGCCGCATCCTCACCTGAGGCGCCGTATCAACGATCCGCGTCACGATTCCTTCCTCGATAGTCCAGCCAGTTTCGTGGACAAGCGCCTGCGCGATCAACAGCGATTGATTGTATCCACGCTGTTGGAGGCGACGCGGATGCAACGGCACCGGAACAACGAGATCGGGTGGTGGCAGATCGTCGAGCGGTCGCGCCAGGAGCGAACCCAGGTGCGCGGCGCGTGCAGACTCACGCGCATACTTCATCTGATGGATCGACGCTTCCAGCCACTGGTCGTATCGACCAGCAGATCGCGCGGCATCAACGGCGACAGGAACATCATCACACAGACACCCAACTCCCAGAGGTGAACCACATCGTGCGCACCAGGGTGGCGTCCAGAGCGGGCACCGCACCTGGCACTCCTGACATGCCCAGGTTCCGCGCATCCCACACCCTGCGCATCGCCGGGGCCAGGCTGCCTCGCGAACCGACCATCTTGCTTTTTGAATCCCGGATCGAAGCAGGTCCATAGAGAATTAGTGACGTCCTGTTCGGGAAAGCTCCACAATCGGAAGGGCGTTGACCGATGGATCCGCAGCGACGCGGTCAGTAAAACGATTCGTCGCCGCTGACACATCTTCCATAATCGCTTTGCGGTCGATCAACGTGAACTCGCCCTGCTCGTAAATAACGCGGCCGGCGACCATGTTCAGCACGACGTTCGACCCGGTTTCGGCGTAGACCAGATTGGGAACGATGTTGCGGGCGGGCCGCAACAAAAGCGGCGCGAGCGGAGGCCGATTGGTATCGAGCACGATGAGATCGGCCTGTTTCCCGACTTCAAGCGAACCAATGCGATCACCCACTCCAAGCGCGCATGCTCCGCCGATCGTTGCCGCTCGCAGCACCTGCCAGGCAGGGATCGCCAGCGGGCTGCCCGCCTGGATCTTGGCGAACATGGCCGTGGCGCGCATTTCCGAGAAGATATTGTGCGAGTTGTTGCCTGCCGATTGATCCGACCCTAATCCCAGGATGCCGCCACGCTCGATGAACTGCCTCGCAGGGGGAACGACACCGTCGATGATCCCGATCGAATTGGTGCACGAGATCATCCGCGCGCCTCGATCAGCGACGAGATCGACTTCTTCAGGAAGCGCCGTCGAAAGATGGACGGCGATCAGATCTGGCGCGAGCAATCCGATCGAGTCGAGATAGGGAATCGCACGGAGACCATATCGCTGCTCGGTCGCTCGGTTCTCGCGGTCATCCTGCGCGACGTGCAAATGGAGCGCTGCTCCCCGCTTCCGCGCCTCGTCTTGAACCTTGAGAAGTAATTCCTTTGAAATAAAGTCAGCCGCGTGGGGACCGAAGATGATCTTGATCCGGCCGTCGTCATGCCCATCCCATGCGTCGAAAAGCTTCAGCTCGCTCGCGAACGACTCATCGCCAAACGCCCGGTCGAGAGGAATCGGGTCTCCCGGTTTCCAGCCATCTGCAAGCCACTGCTCGCGATTGGCCCAGTTCAGCTCGGAGACCCCTTCGCAAAGAACGGCCCGGCTACCCATCGCGACATGTTGCTGGACCAACTCGCCCATCGGAAACTCATAGTCGCCAAAACAGGTGGTGCCGTTCGCAACGCCCTCCATCAACGCCAGCATCGTCCAGATCGGCGCGTCGTCTTCGATCGCATGGGTCATGAGCGGCCCATATGACGACGCCATCCATGGAGAAACCTCCTGCGCCCAGCCGCGCCCCATAGTCGCCGAGGAGTGAAGATGGGCATCGACGAGCCCGGGCATGACGATGCCGCCCTGAACATCGATGACGCGCCGGGCTCGATCACGGGCAACGATGCCTTCCTGCGGTCCAGCGGCGACGATGACGCCGCGATCGATGGCGATCGCGCCATGCTCAACGAATCCAACGCCGTCTCCCGACATCGTCAGAAGATGGCCACCCGTGATCAGCGTGTCAAACATCAAATTTCCCTCATGCTGCGTGCAATAGTTCGAGAAAGCTACGATTTCCAACCCGCGAGCACCGCAAAGCGCCACGCTTTGAACGTGCAGTCGGCCTGGTTGAATCCGGCATCGCGCATCCAGTTCAACTGATCCGCAACCGAGCTCGATTGATCGAATGTCATCCGAGCTTCGGCACGCGCAACGCTTTCGTCGCTCGCTCCCGCCGCCCGAATCGATTCGTGCCAGCGCCGGACGTATCGCTCATCGATCTCAGGAGTTGACCCGAGAACTTGTTCAGCGTTAACGAAGAGACCGCCTGGGGCAAGCGCGTTATATATCCGGCGAAAGAGCGCTTTCTTATCCTCGTCGCCGAGATGATGAATCGCCAGCGCCGAGATGACCAGATCCCACGGTCCCTCCAGATTGTCACTGGCAAGATCGAACACGCGCGCTTCGATCCGTCCGTTTGCGTTACCCGCGAATCGCGCCGTAGCCTGCGCGAGCATATCCGGCGAGAGATCAAGCAATTGAATCGTCGCGCCAGGCAACGCTTCGGCAATCATCGCCGAGAACAGTCCGGTTCCTGCTCCGAGATCGACGACGCGGGCTTGCGCTGGTCCGCTCCAATCGCGAATAACTTCCATGGCGTTGCCATAGAAGCCATCGAAACAGGGTATGAGCATACGGCGCTCCCGATCATATCCGCCGGCATCAGCGTCAAATGCCTGTCCGACGCCACGGCCGTTTCGTTCAGCACTCAAAGCGAGATTACCCCTTGTTGAATATCGAATCGCTCTCAGCAGTTTCGCCGAAGTATCGAGGTGAACACAACAAAAAAGGACCGGCCATATGCTGGCCGGTCCTCTTTTCAACTGGTGGCGGGGGCGGGATTCGAACCCGCGACCTTTGGGTTATGAGCCCAACGAGCTGCCGCTGCTCCACCCCGCGGCACAAGCACAAACACCTCAACGGAACCGACGATTGGGGTCGGGGGGTGCCCGCAGCGGCCTCGCCTCCCACAGGGTCGCCCCTGCAGTACTCTCCGGCGCTGCGGCGGGTCACGACCGGGTTCGGGATGGGACCGGGTGGGGCCACCGCGCTCTCGGCCACGGGCACCCCCCGACCCCCAACGTCTGCCCCGTTGAAGTTCGTGCTCACCGCACGGAACGCGTCGCGTTCCGCACGTATCTTGGTTGGTTGCGTCATGCGTGCGCACCCGTCGTCCTGCCCAGCCGCGCTGGTGGTCGTCGTGCGTCGTGGTTCCCGGCGGGACCCTACGAGGTCACCCCGCCTGGGGAACGGAGCCCGTTCGGCGGCTCGTGTGAAAAGTCTGCCCTCGATCATTAGGACGCGTCAGCTCCGGTCGGTTACCCGCCGTCCACCTCGCGCCTATCAACCCGGTCGTCTTCCGGGGATCTTACCTGCTCTCGCAGTGGGATACGTCGTCTTGGGAAAAGATTCCCGCTTAGATGCTTTCAGCGGTTCGCCCGTCCGCACATGGCTACTCAGCGATGCCCGTTGCCAGACAACTGACCCACCAGCGGTGCGTCCAACCCGGTCCTCTCGTACTAGGGTCAGCGTCCCTCACGTATCCAACGCCCACGGCGGATAGAGACCGAACTGTCTCACGACGTTCTGAACCCAGCTCGCGTACCGCTTTAATGGGCGAACAGCCCAACCCTTGGGACCTTCTCCAGCCCCAGGATGCGACGAGCCGACATCGAGGTGCCAAACCCTGCCGTCGATATGGACTCTTGGGCAGGATCAGCCTGTTATCCCCGGGGTAGCTTTTATCCGTTAAGCCACGGCCCTTCCACCCGGTACCGTGGGATCACTAGGCCCGACTTTCGTCCCTGTTCGGCTGGTCGGCCTCACAGTCAAGCTCCCTTGCTGCCCTTACGCGCTCCGGCCGATTGCCATCCGGCCTGAGGGAACCATTGGGCGCCTCCGTTACTCTTTAGGAGGCGACCGCCCCAGTCAAACTCCCCACCAGTCGCGGTCCCTGGCCCGGATTACGAGCTCAGGTGAGAACGACGGCACGCGCAGAGTGGTATTTCAACGGCGCCTCCACCAAGGCTAGCGCCTCAGCTTCCCCGGCTCCCACCTATCCTACACAACGCGCGCCTTCGCCCAACGACAAGTTGGAGTAAAGCTCCACGGGGTCTTTTTGTCCTGCCGCGGGTCGACGGTATCTTCACCGTCCCTACAATTTCGCCGAGTCCCCCGTCGAGACAGCGCCCAGATCGTTGTACCTTTCGTGCGGGTCGGAACTTACCCGACAAGGAATTTCGCTACCTTAGGACCGTTATAGTTACGGCCGCCGTTTACCGGGGCTTCAGTTCGCAGCTTGCACCGCTCCCTTTAACCTTCCGGCACTGGGCAGGTTTCAGCCCCTATACGTCCGCACCACCGCGTTCGCAGGGACCTGTGTTTTTGGTAAACAGTCGCCTGGGCCTGCTCTCTGCGACCCCCTCAAGCTCCACGGGCTAGCCGCTTCACCCTACACGGGGTGCCCCTTCTCCCGAAGTTACGGGGCCATTTTGCCGAGTTCCTTGACGGAGGTTCTCTCGTCCACCTTGGTATACTCTACCAGCCCACCTGTGTCGGTTTGCGGTACGGGCGCTCGTGCCCTCGCTAGAGGCTTTTCTTGGCAGCCTGGGATCAATCCGTGCGTTTTGGGCCGAAACCCGCCACTTCCCATCACCCCTCGGTCAACGTCCCAACGGATTTGCCTATCGGGACTCCCTACCGGCTTGGAGGCCTCGCGGCCCCGGACCTACCCTCCTGCGTCCCCCCATTGCTCAAACGGTCCCGAGCGGTACAGGAATTTGAACCTGTTGTCCATCACCTACGCCTCGCGGCCTCGGCTTAGGCCCGACTCACCCGCAGCTGATCAGCATGGCTGCGGAACCCTGGGGCATTCGGTGTGGGGGATTCGCACCCCCATCGCGCTACTCATGCCGACATTCGCACTCCCATGCGCTCCAGATTTGCTTACGCGCCTCCTTCACTGCAGCATGGGACGCTCCCCTACCACGTGCGTCAAAACGCACATCCGCAGCTTCGGTGTTCGGCTTAAGCCCCGGTGGATTGTCGGCGCCACGACACCTTCGACCAGTGAGCTATTACGCACTCTTTCAAGGGTGGCTGCTTCTAAGCCAACCTCCTGGTTGTTGACGCGTCGCAACTACCTTGCCCACTTAGCCGAAACTTAGGGACCTTAGCTGGCGATCTGGGTTGTTTCCCTCTCGACCACGAATCTTAGCACCCGTAGTCTCACTCCCAAGATTGCCCCACAGCATTCGTCGTTTGAGTCGGGTCAGTAAGCGGGAAGCCCCATCGCCGATCCAGTGCGCTACCTCCATGGGCCATCTCATCTTGAGGCTGTACCTAAATACATTTCGGGGAGAACCAGCTATCTCCGAGTTCGCTTGGCATTTCACCCCTATCCACAGGTCATCCCGATCGTTTGCAATCGATCTGGGTTCGGGCCTCCACGCGCGTGTTCCGCGCGCTTCACCCTGCCCATGGATAGCTCACCCGGTTTCGGGTCGACTCTATGCGACTTATCGCCCTTTCGGACTCGCGTTCGCTCCGGCTCCACCTGTCGCTGGCTTAACCTCGCCACACAGAATCACTCGTCGGCTCATTCTACAAAAGGCACGCCGTCACCCCTCAAGGAGGCTCCGACCGGCCGGAAGCGGACGGTTTCAGGATCTCTTTCACTCCCCTTGACGGGGTGCTTTTCACCGTTCCCTCACGGTACTGGTTCACTATCGGTCGCCTGCAGTATTTAGCCTTGGGCCGTGGTCGGCCCTGCTTCCCACCAGATGTCTCGTGTCCGGCGGTACTCACGTTCATCGCGCACTCAATCCACCTCGTCGTCGCCTACGGGGCTCTCACCCGCTCCGGCCGGCCGTTCCAGGACCGTTCCGCTGACGTTGTGGATCCGAGCGAGAGGTCAGTCGCCCTCTCCCGCGATCACGTTCTACCCCCATGAGACAGCGCCGACTGGCTCGTACGCCCCATGGGTTTGGGCTCCTCCCGTTTCGCTCGCCGCTACTCCGGGAATCCTCTCTTTTCCTCGGGGTACTGAGATGTTTCAGTTCCCCCGGTGCCCTCCCTGCTAGGCAGGGTGACGGCCCATTACGGCCGCCGGGTTGCCCCATTCGGAGATCGCGGGATCACCGGGTGCCAGCCCCTCCCCCGCGCATTTCGCCGCGTGGCCGCGTCCTTCCTCGGCTGCAGGCGCCAAGGCATCCACCGTCCGCCCATACTCGCAGAGCTTTTCGTCGCTCCGCCGAACGCGCCTCCGTCCCCCACGCGGGCCATGCCCCCCGGTCACCCGGGGTCGTTCGTGCCCACGCCAGGTCACGGCGCTTACGTCCACCTTCATTCTTTCGCTTCTCGGCATTGGTGCGTGCATCGCACGCATGTGTGCAACCTGCGTCTCTTCGGACCCACCGCTCCAGCGTGACGCCAGCGCGCATCGGTGGTCCGGGCAACCTGGGTTCAGGTCGCCGTGATGAGTTGTCAAAGTGCGGTGAGAATCGTGGAAAACACAACGGGCGGCTCTTGCGCGCCGGTGGAGCCGCGGGGACTCGAACCCCGGACCTCCGCCGTGCAAAGGCGGCGCTCTCCCAGCTAAGCTACGGCCCCCTGCGCTTTTCTGTCCTGGACGCACCGACCCGTCACGCGGCATCTGCTGCCGCGCATCCGGTGGGCGCGCCTGGACTCGAACCAGGGACCTCGGCCTTATCAGGGCCGCGCTCTAACCAGCTGAGCTACGCGCCCAAACGCGTGCGCTCGTCGTCACGGACCGGCCACCCGGCTCGCTTGCGCCAGCCGCGCGTCGCCGTCATGCTGCGCTGAAAAGGAAGCAGCTGCGCGCATCGCGCTCACCCATTCGTTTCAATGCTCAGTGTTCGGTACTCACTCGGTCGCGCTCCCCCGTCCTGCTGCGCGCCTGCCAGCTCTCAACACCCGGGGGACTCCCCGACGGAGACGCTCGACGCTCGGTCCCAGCAGGGCCGGCTTCATTGCTTGACCGCTTGACCTGGGTCCTGCGTGCGTTAAGCCGGTGCCCGGTCCGATCTGTTGGGCAGATCAGCCGCCGGCGAACACGCATGGCTCCCTAGAAAGGAGGTGATCCAGCCGCAGCTTCCGCTACGGCTACCTTGTTACGACTTCGTCCCAATCACTCGCCCCACCCTCGACGGCTGCCTCCCTTGCGGGTTGGCCCACCGGCTTCAGGTGTTGCCAGCTTTCGTGACGTGACGGGCGGTGTGTACAAGGCCCGGGAACGTATTCACCGCAGTATTGCTGACCTGCGGTTACTAGCGACTCCACCTTCATGCGGGCGAGTTGCAGCCCACAATCTGAACTGAGGCGAGGTTTTGTGAGGATTCGCTCCACCTTGCGGTTTGGCTACCCATTGTCCTCGCCATTGTAGCGTGCGTGTAGCCCAGGACGTAAGGGCCATGCTGACTTGACGTCATCCCCGCCTTCCTCCGGCTTGCTACCGGCAGTCCGGCCAGACATCCACGTAACTGGCCGCGAGGGTTGCGCTCGTTGCGGGACTTAACCCAACATCTCACGACACGAGCTGACGACAGCCATGCAGCACCTGTGCACCACCCTCGAAGGACATCGCCTTTCGGCGCTCTGCAGGTGCATGTCAAGCCCTGGTAAGGTTCTGCGCGTTGCGTCGAATTAAACCGCACGCTCCGCCGCTTGTGCGGGCCCCCGTCAATTCCTTTGAGTTTTAGCCTTGCGGCCGTACTCCCCAGGCGGCAGACTTACCGCGTTAGCTCCGGCACGGAGGGGGTCAAGTCCCCCCACGCCTAGTCTGCATCGTTTACTGCGTGGACTACCGGGGTATCTAATCCCGTTCGCTCCCCACGCCTTCGCGCCTCAGCGTCAAGGTCAGCCCAGTGAGCCGCCTTCGCCACGGGTGTTCCTCCCGATCTCTACGCATTTCACCACTACACCGGGAATTCCACTCACCCCTGCTGCCTTCAAGCGCGACAGTCACCAACGACCCTCCCCGGTTGAGCCGGGGGCTTTCACGCCGGTCTTATCGCGCCGCCTGCGCGCGCTTTACGCCCAGTAACTCCGGACAACGCTCGACCCCTACGTATTACCGCGGCTGCTGGCACGTAGTTAGCCGGGCCTTCTTCCTCAGGTACTGTCAGTTGATTCATCCCTGAGAAAAGGGGTTTACACTCCGAAAAGCGTCATCCCCCACGCGGCGTTGCTCCGTCAGGCTTTCGCCCATTGCGGAAAATTCCTTGCTGCTGCCTCCCGTAGGAGTGGGGACCGTGTCTCAGTTCCCCTGTGGCTGGCCGTCCTCTCAGACCAGCTACGGATCACAGCCTTGGTGAGCCGTTACCCCACCAACAAGCTAATCCGCCGCAGGCTCCTCCCAGGGTGGCTTGCGCCTTTCCTCGGCTGGCCGTAACCAACCGAGCTCATGCGGTATTACCCACCATTTCTGGTGGCTATCCCCCGCCCCGGGGCAGATCGCCCACGTGTTCCTCACCCGTCCGCCACGTGACCGCCCGAAGGCGGCTCCGTTCGACTTGCATGCATTAGGCACGCCGCCAGCGTTGATCCTGAGCCAGGATCAAACTCTCCACCAAAATAGTTGTTCCGCACCCCTCGGCTCGTCTTGCGACCAGCTCCGGGCCGTGCGTGTTGTTCCTTTGTTGGTGAGTCATCCGGTTGACCAGCCCCCGTCTTCGCAACGGGCTCGGTCCACTGATTGGTTGCATTGACGTTCTTGTGTGATTCATGTTGCGCCACCCGATCGGACTCGCGTCCCCACCCGGTGTCGCTGCTTCCTTTGCAGCGCACCACGACCGCGCCCAGGCTGCTCGCTCCGGTCCCCGTCCGCCGCCGGCATGGTTGCCCATCCCCCACTGCGGTCCGGTCCCCGAAACGCCCGGCGCTCCGTGTTCCACGCTCACTTGTCAAGGTGCTTTTGCCGGGCGGTGTGCCCGATTTTGCCCCGCCGTTCAGCGCAGCTCACGTATAGTACTAGCCGGGTGCCGGGGTGTCAAGGCAAATGTTGAGGGAATATTTCGAATCGGGCGGCAGCGCGCTGCCGTGCCTCACCGTCACACGTACCTATCCACTTCTCAGCTGCCGGTTCCCCGGAGCGTCGTGTTATTTGATGGAGCATAGGTGCCGGTAAACGTGTCCTCACTTAATACCGTGTCCCCATCTTTGACTGTTCGCTCAAACGTCGACGTAAACCCTTGCGCCGCATGCTCGACCTGGAGTTCCTGCCCTGCCGGCAGCTCAGGCGAATCCTCATAGTTCATTTCCTCGCTGGGCGTCTGAATATCGGAAATGACCGGGTCGCTCACATCAATCGTCCAGCCAGGATTCGTGCCGAGAATCTTCGCGCTCAGGTTTTCCCCATCTGCTTCCGTCACAACGGCAATCCAGTTTCCGGTCGAGTTCGTGAACTTGAAGTCGAGGGAATAGTCCTTTTCAACGTTGATCATCGCGTCGAGTCCGAGGAATCCGGTTGGCGGTTGACCGTAGGTATTAATCCAATATGGATGGGTGTACCGCTCGACGATTGGCAGACCCGACCAGAATGCCGCCTGGAATATCGTGGTCGACATCTGGCAAACACCGCCGCCGATGACCGGCGCGGTTGTTACCCCACCCTCCCCGTTATCGACGATGCCGAATCCGACAACGAAACCTTCCTTCTCGGAAACGCCTCCGACATGCTCGACGAAGGAGAACGTGTCTCCCGGCGCCACCAGCCAGCCGTTTTCTAGATTGGCTGCTTGCTCCACATTCTTTCGCCGGGCGTCACTCGATTCACCGTAATAGGTTGAAGACGACGCCAGCGTATCCGGAAGTTTGATTTCGCTTGCTTTTACGTCTCCATAGTCTGGTTTGGCGACCTGGGTGAAGACTTCAGCCGTACCCTTCTTATTGACTGCTGCATCCGCAACCGACGCAATCGATCGATCGGCGTCGACCGCGATGCCCTCTTCCGCTTTGCTTTCAACCGTGATCTTGCCATCGACAAGTCGCAGTTGCGGATTCTTCGGATCGACGGCGATCTCATCGAACAGTGGCTGCAGCACCGCGCCTAGCACGCTTTGATCGAAACCGAACGCAAATGGGGAATCCGCAGTCGGATCAACACTGATCGTGAGCGCCGCCAGCAGCTCCCGGCGGGTCAATTCGCCATTGCCGTCCGTCCAGGTGAGCGGTAGTCCATTGGCAACCAGCGCCTCCACATCTGCGGCAGCGGCGCTCGCCTTGTCGTCTTGAATCGCTGGAGGCGTCGATGAAGAGACAAGGTTGACGGTCGTGCCACCGCTCAACATTGCATCTGCGATCGCTTTCGTGGAGCCGTCACGATCGACTTTGATCGAAGCGACACCTGGCTGCACGACAATCTGATCGTTGTCATCCACGGAGATATTGGCGTTTTGCGAGTCTCGCTCTATAGAGGAAGCTAACCCGTCAACCAGGCGTTGAATCGCCGCTTGATCGACGTCAAGCTTGCCAGTTTGCTGTGAGACGGAGAGCACTCTTTGCAGATCAGCCGGATCGAGAGTCCAGGTCTCATTCTCGGGGCCATCGATCGTGAACGCCCCGGCCACCGCAGATCGTGCGCTTTCGGCGCCCGATTCGAGCTGGGCACTTGAAACCGACGCTGTGAGCACCGGGAGCACCATCGCGACCGGTGTTCGGTTCAGGCTCGCGAATTGATCCACCAGCGCCGAACGCGTCGATGACAGATCGAAGGCACGTCCATTCTGCTCTTGTACAATCGACGGCCCCCCTTCCGCGTTCATCGATACATACGCGTCTTGCGGCGCGACGATCACCTTGCTGGCAATATTCGCCAGCGCGGAATTGAGCGCCGCGTCGTCAATCGTGTAGACCGGCGCGACATTCCGCCCATGCAACAACGCATTTGACCAGACGAACACCCGCCGAGCAGCCGATTCCGAGCGCCCAACGTCATACGCTCGATCAACCGTTGCATCGAGATCAAACCGGATTCCTGAATCGGCAGGGACGATGGTATAGGTTTCCGAGCCGCTCTGAAGCGTGAGCGGATTTGAATTCGATTCAGCAAGCGGCGCCTGCAATGCTGAACGCGCCTCCGCTTTCGTCATGCCGCCAACATCGACGCCGGCAACTTGCACGCCCTCATAGATACGCGATCCGTGCGAAAACCCATAAAGTGAAAGTCCGAGCAGAATCGCGAAAAGGGCAACGCCAAGCGTCGACAACGCCAGGATGCTCTCCCGGCGGTCCCATCGAAACCACTTAACAATGCGATTGGGATAATCGAGGCCGCGCCATTCCCCACGCCTGTTTTGCGGCTTTGCGCTCACAGGGGGTAACTCCGCGCTTGATTTGGCCAGTTGTGGTCGCCCCACGTGCGATTCGCCTCCGAATACTCGCCTGCGTGTGCGCAGATGTGCTGAATATACGCCGAAATCACATCAAGCGGCAGAAGATCGTGCGGTATTGGCTGCTAAACTTGCGCGGATACGGTTGCTGCGGCGATGTTCAAACGATTATTTAACGAAAGGGCATAGGAATGTCGAACGGAAAGCAGATTCTCTCCTCGCCGGACGCGCCGGCAGCGATTGGCCCCTATTCGCAGGCGGTCAAAGCGAACGGTTTCGTCTTCACCGCCGGTCAGATCCCGCTCGATCCCGCGACAGGTGAGGTTGTCGAGGGCGATATTGCCGCGCAGACCGAACGGGTGATGCAGAGCCTGAAGGCGGTGCTTGCCGCCGCCGGCAGCGATTTCGATAGCGTCGTCAAAACCACCTGCTTCCTCACCGATCTCGGCAATTTCGCGGCATTCAACGAAATCTACGCGGCGTACTTCGGTTCAGGCGCTCCCGCCCGGAGCACCGTTGAGGTTTCCAAACTGCCGCGCGGCGTGCTCGTCGAAGTCGAATGCGTGGCGCTCGCCGCCGAATAATCGCCTGCCGGAAACTGTTGCCGGTTTCGTCTGAAACGGCTACAATCTCCGGCACGCTCGGGCGTATAGCTCAGTTGGTTAGAGCGCACGGTTCACATCCGTGAGGTCACAGGTTCGAGTCCTGTTACGCCCACAGAACGACGCCAGGTCCGGAAACGGCATGGCGTCTTTTATTTTCCCTGCCACATGAAGCACATCTGCCACCATTTCGCCTAGAATGCAGGCGAATCGGATTGAATTCGCTTGACCCAATACGAGCCGGAACGGACAATATTGGAACGCTGGTTCGACATTAAGTCGCTCGCAGAAAATGGAATCGCAGGAGCGTGTGCGGTTCAATCCGTTTTCGAAACTGCTTTTCGGGTCCTTCACGCGTGTGGCGGGTAAAGGGAGGTATCGGATGAGGCGTGAGCAAACGCTAGCCGATCGGATAACCAGCTCATCGGTCTGGCGTTCCGTGGTGCGTCACGGGTATCCCGATAATCAGCGCAACCAGGCGCTCATTATCGCGAGCAATGTCTTTCTTCATATCCATCCGGTCAAGATCAAGCGGTACGCCACGAAAGTGACCTACACCTTTTGTCTGGGTGGTCTTTCATTCTTCATGTTTCTCGTTCTCGTGATGACCGGCGTGTTGCTTATGTTCTACTACGTGCCTTCGTCAACGCAGGCATATCAGAACATGAACGACATTCAAGCCAGCGTCACCTTCGGACAGCTCATGCGCAACATGCATCGCTGGTCGGCGCAGGGCATGGTCATCGCCGTGTTCCTGCACATGGGCCGCGTCTTTTACACCGGCTCGTACAAGCCGCCTCGTGAATTCAACTGGGTCATCGGCGTGCTCCTGCTCGTCACGACCTTTTTGCTCTCGTTCACAGGCTATCTCCTTCCCTGGGATCAACTCGCACTCTGGGCCATCACCGTCGGCACCGAGATCGGTGGTGCCGCTCCGCTGATTGGGCCGAAGATCGACCTGCTTCTTCGTGGTGACTATGACATCGGGCAGAGCAGCCTTATCCGCTTCTACACGCTCCATGTCATCTTCCTGCCGTTGGCGGCGGCCTTCTTGATGGCCGTCCACTTCTGGCGAATCCGCAAAGACGGCGGCATTTCAGGTCCGCTGTAATGACAATCGATGGTTCGCATAACGTGCTGACGAAACTGGGGGAAGGAAATGGCTGAAATCGTGCAACAGCCCGGATCCGGCGGCCAGGCGCAAAGCATCGATGATGCCAAGCGCCAGAAGCTGCTGGAACTGGTGCGCGGCCGGGCGATGGCCCGGCCCACCGATCTCGCAGACGACGAAGTCATGGTCTGGCCATCGCTCGTTGTCGTCGAGGCGGTGTCGGCAACGGTGTTCTTGCTAATCCTGACGTTGCTCTCGATCTTCATTAGCGCGCCGCTCACGGAAATGGCGAATCCGAACAAGACGCCGAACCCGGCCAAAGCACCCTGGTACTTCCTGAATCTGCAGGAACTCCTGCTGCATATGGATGCGGGGCTCGCCGGCGTGATCATCCCGACCATCGCGTTGGGCGGCATCGCGGCGATTCCCTACATCGATCGCAGCCCGATGGGCGTCGGTATTCTCGGCACGTCATCCAAAGGACGCAAAATCGCCGGATTTAGTGCGGTATTCACGGCTGTTGTCGTGATCGCGATGGTCTACATCGACGAGCAGAGCAATCGCACCCAGTTCGGCATTGGGCGCTATCTCGCCCAGCATGGCGCGTCCGAATTCATCACGAAGCAGGTTGTGCCGAGCATCGTCATCATCGTCTTCATTGCGATTCTCGGATTCCTCGTCAAGACGATTTATCGGCCGACCACGCGTGAAATGATCATTGCGCTCTTTACCGGTTTCTATGTCTCATATTGGGTTCTCACCATCATCGGCACGTCGTTCCGTGGTCCAAGCCAGACGCTGGTATGGCCGTGGAATCTTCCGCTGACCCATCATTAGTCGTTCGAGCGGCTCGCATCCGGCCAAAGGCGATAGCAAGGGAGCAACATGACAGGGGCTGCACGATCTGTGACGGGAATGGCTTTCAGCTGGCTCGCTTCCCGAGCCATTGGGATGCTTACCCGTCTCCACACGTCACCGACAACCGAGGCAAAGCTGACGAGCCGCCGCAACTTCACCCGAAACGCGGTGCTCGGGAGCTGTGTGCTTGGGGTCGGGTTGGTCACTGGCGGCTTTGTCCGCTTGCTCTGGCCAAATAAGACCGGCGCTTTCGGCAGCGTGCTGACGGTTCCCGCGAAGGACATTCCTCCGATCGGCGGCACGCCGTTTACGTTCGCTCCCGGAAAGTTCTATGTCGTTCACAACGACGATGGACTGCTCGCCCTCTACTGGAAGTGCGTTCATCTGGGTTGCACCGTGCCCTGGGCGCCGAATTTCGATGAATTCCGCTGCCCGTGCCATGGCTCGATCTACAACTACGACGGCGTCAATACCGGTGGTCCCGCGCCGAGGCCGCTCGATCTGATGGCGATTACAGTCGAACCAAGCGGCGATCTCAGCGTGGATACCGGCGCCATTTTGGAACGACACTCGTATGAGCCGAGCCAGGCCGTGCCTTACCCGGCGTAGCTCAACTCGATTTCAGCTCCGCGTATCGCGGGGAAGATGAGAACCTGACGAAGCCCGTTTGCGGGCGATGCGATAGGAGATCGGCACTGTGGGAGCTGTCCAGCGGCTCGCGACCGTCGTAATCATCGGGCTCGTGGCGCTTTCCACGGTCCTGGTGCTCTATACCGCCGACGAGAACAACCGCGTCGACAAGCAGGCGACGGTGCAACAAGACGCGGCCATCGAACGTGGAACCGCCAACTTCATCCAGTTCTGTATGGCTTGCCATGGCCCGGCCGGCGAAGGCCTTATGGAGAATGTTGATCCGAAGCGATTAGGGCTTCCCCTCGGCGGCGATACCTACGCAACGAAGCTCAATCAGGAAGGCATTCAGGCTGATGGCACGCCTTATCCGGGCGGATTTGCTGGTCGCACCGAGTATTTGACCAAGACAATCCATAACGGCAAAGGCGAGATCATGCCGGCCTGGGGCCAGGAAAATGGCGGCCAGCTCAATGATCAGCAGATCATCGAGCTGGTGATCATGATCCAGCATGTCGATTGGAACAAGGTCTATAACGAAGCGATCGAAGTCTCTGGCGGCTATCCAACTGTTCCCCCTCCTCCTGAAGTCGCCGAAACCGCCGTCGCGGTCACCAGCACAGAGGCAGCAGGCGGAGGATCGGCATCAGGAGTACCCTCCAGCGGCGTCACGATTACGATGCACGACATCTCGTTCGATCCGACCTCGCTGACGATCCCATCGAACACCGCTGTCACCATCCACGTGGTGAATGAGGGCGCGGCGCTTCACAACTTCAGCATTCCTGACCAGGGGGTGTCGGTCGACGTCGAACCCGGTCAATCAGCCGACGTCGAAATCCCCGCTCTTCCTGCGGGCGACTACGCATTCGATTGCGATGTTCCTGGTCACAAAGAAGCCGGCATGGTCGGAACACTTACCGTCAGCGATAGCGCCACCCTTCCTGAAGGAGCTGCCGCACCACCAGCCGAAGGAACATCGGCCGCTCCCGCCGAAGGCACAGCGGCCTCTGGAGGCGGCGAAGCAGCTGCGCCAGGACTGACGCTTGAAGCTGTCGACATCGCCTTCAAGCCCACAGAATTGACGGTCAAGGCGGACACGCCGACGACGCTCACCATCACCAACAACGGCGCCGCCGAGCACGACTTTTCGATTGACGAGCTTGGCATTGCAGTCAACCTGCCGGCAGGAGCAACGGAAACCGTCGAAATCAATGCACCGGCCGGTACATACCAGTTCTATTGCAATATCCCGGGTCATAAGGAAGCCGGCATGGTCGGCACCTTGACATCGCAGTAACGGAGGTCTGATGCCATGCAGGAATTTTTTCGACAAGATTGGCAATTTCCGCGTCTATAACCTCGCTGAGACATTCGGCGTACTGGCCGATACCATCGAAGTCGTCGGTGCCGTGGTGATGATGATCGGCGGCATCTGGATCACCCATCTCATCCAGAAATGGGCCGACAAATCGGGTGAGCCTCCAGCGGCAGCCAACACCGGCTACGGTGGCGGTGGTCAGCGCACTGAAGCGAAATCGATCCGCGACTAATCTCGGTATCGTTCATTCTGAGACAATGACGACCCGGTCCGGCAATTGCCGGACCGGGTCGTGCGCATAAAGGAATCATGCATGTCCTCGGAAAATCCGAAGCACTATCTCTGGTGCAACTCCTGCCGTCGCAGTTTCAAGCGCACCGATGCTCCCGAGGGGGTCTGTCCCGTTTGTGGCGCTCCCCTCCAACCGATGAAGCGGCTGAATGCGATCGTTCGCGGATTCATGTCGCAGGAGCTCGTCTCTTCGGATTTGATGACGAAGCATCGTCAGCTCGTCCGCTTGATCTGGACGCGCAATGGCATGGGCGAAAAATACTATCGCGTGCTCGCTCCCGATGTTCCGTACAATCGATTCGAAGCCATGGTCACCGATATGCTCTGTCGCGGATCGAGCGAGGGCTGGGTCAAAGTGGTCCTACCCCCTGCCCCGACATCCGACGAAAATGCCTATCGACTTGAGTTCGTCGATGAAGAGCGATTCGTCGCCGAACTCGATGCCCTGGCAGAATCAACCCGTAAACCGGTCAGTTCGCCTGACTGAAAAGGACTCGCCCGAGAAGGATCCTGAGATGAGCGACCCCTATATTGCCTCAACGCTGATCGCCCCGTATCTTGCGCAACTGGCAAGCCCAGCGCCAACACCAGGCGGTGGCTCGGCCTGCGCGGCAGTCGGTGCGATCGGGGCGGCGTTGATCGAAATGGTGATCAACGTCAGTCTTCGATCGGCGCACCCCGAGCATGTTGACGAACTCCACACGGAGCTTCAAATCGCCACTGAAGCGCGGGCGCGCTTTGTCGTGTTTGGAACCATGGACGAGCGAGCGTACAACGGCTATCGCGTCGCGCTTGCCCTCCCAAAATCATCTGACGAGGAAAAAGTGGCCCGGCGTGATGCCCTTGAGAAGGCAACCATCGCCTCCGCCGAAGCGCCGCTTCAAACGGCGGTGCTCGCAGAATCCCTCCTCAAGCGCATTTTCGATGTCACTAAAATCGCGAGCAGTCACATGCGCTCCGACCTCGGCGTCGCCGCCCACATGCTCGCCTCCGCCGGATCCGCAGCAATTGTGATGGTCGACACCAATCTCATCTTGATCAAAACCAAAGAAACAGCCGACGATCTCAGATCGAAACGAATCGCCATCGAATCCGGGTTATCCTCGTCAATGAATACCGCCCTCCACGCAATCGCATAGCCGGGCACGTAGAACTAAGCTCCTGACACATCCTCCAACTTCCCAAACAGATCGACTAGATTCGAGTGCGACATCTCCAACACTAGTCCTGGAAGGACTTCGTCATGCTCAGCCCGGGACTTCCAGTCCCGGGAAAACGGCGAGAACCGAATAAGCATTACCGGCCATCATCGCAATCTCATCCGAAGTTCTCAAGCAGTCTGCTGCCGGGGACGGAACTGCAGCGCTTCCGCCACATGCGCGGCCTGCACCTGCTCAGACGCCCCCAGATCCGCGATCGTGCGGGATAGCTTCAGCACCCGGTGATAAGACCGCGCCGAAAGATGCAACTGCTTCACCGCCGACTTCATCAGCGCTTCGCCTTGTAGATCAAGCAGCACGAACCGCTCCAACTCGGCGGGTCCCATATCGGCGTTGGTGAGCACGTCGATATCTTTGAATCTCGCCACCTGCACCTCTCGCGCCGCGGAAACCCGGCCTCGAATGGCGCTCGACGCTTCCGATGCCCGCCGGTCCGACAGCTTCTCGAATTCAACACGCGGCGCTTCCACATGAATATCGATGCGGTCCAATAATGGTCCGCTGATCTTCTTTTGATACCGGGCGATCGTTGAAGCGCTGCAGCTGCACGAGCGGATTGGATCGCCGAAATAGCCGCACGGACAGGGATTCATTGCGGTGACCAGCATGAAGTTCGCCGGAAAGGTCAGCGTTCCCGACGCACGCCCCAGAGTCACCCTCCGGTCCTCCAGCGGCTGACGCAGCATTTCGAGCGTCGCCGCGTTGAATTCCGGCAATTCATCGAGAAAAAGAATGCCGCGATGCGCGAGGCTTATTTCACCGGGTCGCGGCCATGAGCCACCGCCGATCAGACCTGCGCTCGACGTGCCATGATGCGGCGACCGAAATGGTCGATCGCGCATGAGTGGCGTATCGCTCGGCAGAAGTCCGCGCACGCTGAAGATCTTCGTGACTTCGAGCGATTCCTGAATAGTCATTGGTGGGAGAATCGACGGTAATGCTCGCGCCAGCAGCGTCTTGCCGCTGCCTGGCGGGCCGCTCATAAGGACATTATGTGAACCGGCGGCCGCGATCTCCAAACCGCGCTTAACCTGTTCCTGCCCCTTGATCTCAGCGAAGTCGACCCGGCTTGCCGCCGGTTCGGCTGCGGCAACGGTAGATGGATCAAATCGCTCGATCAGCGTTTCGCCGTTGAGATGGTTGACGAGATCGGCCAGGGTCCGAAGCCCGTAAATCTCAACATCGCTCACCAGTGCGGCTTCCGGGGCGTCGTCGAACGGGACGAATGCGCGATGCATCCCCTTGCTTGCCGCCAGCGAAATCATCGAGATGATGCCGGGCGTATGCCGCAAGATGCCATCGAGCGATAGCTCGCCGACCACGAGTGCATCGTCGAGATCAGCGGCGACCTGCCCCGACGCCAGCAAGATGCCAAGCGCGATCGGAAGATCGTAGGTTGGTCCTGCCTTTTTCAGATCGGCCGGGGCGAGATTGATCGTGACCTTACCGTGAGGAATCCGCCCGCCGCTGTTCCGGATCGCCGTGCGAACGCGTTCCTTGCTCTCCTGAACAGCGGTATCGGGCAACCCGACGACCACGATCCCGGGTTGCCCATTGCCGACATCGACTTCGACCTCGACAAGCACGCCATCAACGCCGACCACGGCACAGCTAAAAACCTTGGCGAGCACACCCGTTCTCCCCGTTGCAACCGGCGAATCTCGCCATCAATGAAGACTGGATCATCTGTTTGCATCGGGATGATAACGCGAATGCGCCGCCAGTGATTGTGCTACTTCGAGTCGAGCCTGAGATGCGCCACCAGTTCGACGTGATGCGTCTGCGGGAAGCAGTCGAGCCCTACGACTCGCTCAAGTCGATATCCCGCGCTGATGAACGCCTTGAGGTCGCGAGCCAGGGTGGCAGGATCGCAGGAGACATAGGTGATCGCCGGAATTTCCGCTTCGATCAAGCTCGTCCGTGTTTCGGGATCGAGACCACTTCGGGGTGGATCCATCAGCGCGAACCGAACTTTACGCACGGCTTTCTTCTGATCGCGCAGAAACCGATGCGTCTCCAATCCGTTCACCGTGAGATTCGACGCGTTGGCGTTGCGAGCATTGCGCTTGGCATGCTTCACCGCACGCGGATCTGATTCGACCGCATTCACTTTTTCGAATCGCGTCGCCAGCGGAATGCTAAAAAGCCCGACGCCGCTGTAGAGATCAAGCGCGATCCCGCGTCCCGACTCAGCGATCAGCGTGTCAGCCAACCAGAGCGCTTCTTCGACGAGTGTGTCGAGCAGCGATCCATTCGATTGGAAAAAGGTTGGCGCATCGAACCGATAGCGAACTCCACCGACTGTGCGATGAAGCGGCAAAGGTTCCCCGAGACCGCTGAATGCATTCGCCGAATCGTCTCCGGCCGCCGCATCGTAGGAAACTCCCGCCGTCAGACCGGAGCGAATCCCTTCTCGTGTTTTTCGCAATTCGGCGTCCAGCAGTGGCTCGAGGATCGGACAGGTATCGACATCCACCACCGTATGGCTCTCAGCCGCGAGATAGCCGAAATCGCCCGTCATCGGCTCCAGATGCCAGTTCGCTCGCGTTCGATAGCCGAACTCGGCAGGAGATGGTGCGATCACAAAGGAGTCGTCGAGGGTGATCGCGCCGATTCGCCGGAAAGCGTCAATCACGATGCTGCGCTTCGCCGCCAGCTGCGCCTCATAATTCATGTGTTGGAAATCACAACCGCCGCAAATACCTGCCACCGGGCAAGGCGGCGTGATGCGAGCCGGGGATGCTTCGAGCACCTCCTCGACAATGCCACTCCGGGCTTTTCCCCGAATTCCCGTCAGCCTGGCGCGAACTCTTTCGCCTTCGATGCCACCGGTGATGAGGTAGGTCGCCCCGGCGCCATGCGCGAGACCGTACCCGCCAGGGACGATCCGTTCGATCGTCGCTTCCGCGTACTCTGGCACTATTTCTTCGATTGTCTCTAGATCCGTCACGTCTTTAATCTTTCCTCGCTTGTGCCGTCCATCACAATCATTGAAAATGGACCTTGCCGCGGTTGCGGCGCTTCGCGTCTATTTCCGCCTGATTGGCGGAGGAGTCGAACAATCCGATGTCCAAGTCGATTATCAATGGAGACGACCGTCTCAAACTCGCGATCCAGCGCTCCGGGCGCCTGACCGAGGAGACGCTTGGCCATCTCCATTCAATCGGCTTGCAATTTGAAAGCTACGGACAGCGACTCTTTTCACGGTGCCGCAATTTCCCGCTTTCCATTCTCTATGGCCGCGATGATGACATCCCCGGCTATGTCGGGTCTGGCGCCACTGACCTTGGCATTGTTGGTCAGAATCTTATCTACGAAGAAGCCGTCGACGTTGAAGAGTTGATCCCGATGGGTTTCGGTTTCTGCTCGCTTGTCGTCGCCGTGATGCGCGATTCGCCCTATCAGACCATCGATGAGATCAAGCACCTGCGCATCGCAACTTCGTATCCCAATTCCGCTCGCCGCTTTTTCGCTCAGCATGGCGCGGAACCTGAAATCATCACCTTGAGCGGATCAGTCGAGGTTGCGCCAAGTTTGGGACTGGCCGATGCGATCGTTGAGCTGACTGCGACTGGATCGACCCTGCTGCTCAACGATTTGCGGCCGATCACCACGATTCTGGAATCGCAGGCGGTACTGGTCGCCAACAAGCAATCATACGCTGATCCCGAGAAAAAGGTGAACATTGACCGGCTCGTGATGCGGGTCAACGCCGTTCTCGCGGCTCGCCGCTACAAATATGTGATGATGAACGCTCGCGAAGAAGACCTTCCCGCGATCCGCGCAGTGGTCCCCGGGCTCAAGTCACCAACGATCGTCCCATTGGCCGATCCCGGGTGGGTCGCCATTCATACGGCTATCGAAGAAGAGGCGTTCTGGGATTCAATTGAGCGCTTGCGCGCCGCCGGCGCGTCTGAAATCCTCGTTTCCTCGCTTGAAAAGCTCCTGCTTTAGCCAAAAGGCATGACGAGCCGCCACTGAGGCGGTACGATCATATGAAACGCACGAAGCCCGGCGAGCGCCGGGTCAGTTCTATTTCCAGAAGGATTGGCGACGTGACGACAACTTCAGCCCGTTCCTTTTCACTTGATCGATTGGTTCGCCCTTCTATCAAGGCGATTCATTCCTACGTCCCTGCCAAGGGCGCGGGCGTGCCCACCGATCGCGTGATTCGGCTCGACATGAATGAGTCGCCCTATCCGCCCTCTGACCACGTCCGGGCTGCGCTGGCAGCCTTTCTGGAAACGAATCGTTATCCAGCCTTCGACGCCGGTGACGTACGCGAGCCGCTGGCGGCGTATGCCGGCGTGCCGGTCGAGCAACTGGTCGCAGGAGCTGGCCTCGATGATGTGCTCAACGTCCTCTTCCAGACATTCCTGGAACCGGGCGATCAGATCATCATTTCCGATCCGACATTCGGCGTCTACCGGCATCTGGCCAGCATCTTCGGCGCCGAAACGGTGAACGTGCCGCTTCTGCCCGGATGGGAGCTCGATGCTGACGGCGTGCTGGCGGCAGTCACTGACCTTACCAAGATCATCGTCATCTGCTCGCCGAATAACCCGACCGGTAATCAGCTTGACCATGATGCGATTGAAAAGATCGTCCGGGATGCGCCTTGCTTCGTCGCCATCGACGAGGCTTACAGCGAATTCGCGGGCTATACCCATCTGCCACTTCTCGAGCGCTATCCGAATGTCGGCATTTTTCGCACGATGAGTAAGTTCGCCGGCATGGCCGGCATGCGCGTCGGCTACGGCATCTATCCAGTTGATGTCATTCGCGAGATCAACAAGGTCGTTCCGGCGTTCCACAATGTCTCGGCAGCGTCGGCTGTGGCGGTGACCGCCGCGCTCGAAGACATCGATACGCTGCGGGGAAATCTGGAGCGGACCATCGTGCTGCGCGATCTGCTCGCTGACAACCTTCGCGAAATTCCCGGCGTGGAGCCATATCCATCCGAGACGAACTTCATATTGATCAAGCTGCCGGTTGAAGACGCCGGCCCGATTGTGAATGAGCTGGCGAATCGCGGCATTTTCGTCCGCTATTTCGGCAGCGCCGATCCCGTCTTGAAGCACTGCATCCGTCCCTCGATCGGGACAACTGAGGAGAACGAGATTTTCCTGAATGAGTTGGCGGACATTCTTGCCACGGGAGCGGCGCAATGATCCACCAGGTGCATCTGATCCGTGAGGCGACGATCGAGCGGAAAACAAATGAAACCGAAATCAAGCTTTCGGTCGATCTCGATGGCTCGGGCAACGTGCGCGCGAAAACGGGTGTCCCCTTTTTTGATCATATGCTCGATGCCCTGGGACGTCACGGACATCTCGATCTCGACGTTGCCTGCACGGGCGACGCCGCCATGGATCCGCATCACACCGTAGAAGATGTCGGCATCGCGCTCGGCAACGCCATTCGCCAGGCGCTGGGCAGCAAAGCCGGCATCGCCCGATATGGTCATGCCTACGCCCCGCTTGATGAGGCGCTCGCCCGCGTCGTCATCGATATTTCGGGGCGTCCCTATCTGCATTTCGAAGCGGCAATGCCCGAGCCGGTGATTGGTCTCGATTTTGCCGCCAGTCTTGTCGAGGAGTTTTGGCGCGCGCTGGTCGTGAATGCAGGGTTGACCTGCCACATCGATCTCATTCGCGCGCGCAATTCCCATCATGCGGCGGAAGCGATCTTCAAAGCGGGCGCGCTCGCGCTCCGCGACGCCACCCGGATCACAGGTGATCCTGCCACTGTTCCGTCGACTAAGGGAGTTCTCGCATGATTGCCATTATTGATTATGGAGCCGGCAATCTCCGCTCGATCGGCCGTGCATTGCAGGCCGCCGGTGAAGAAACAGTCATCACCGCCGATCCGGACGTGATCCGCGCCGCCGACGGCGTGGTTCTACCGGGCGTCGGCGCCGCCGGTCATGCCATGGATCGGCTTGAAGAGAAAAAGCTCGTTCCGGTGATTCATGAAGTTGTCGAACGCGGCACGCCATTTCTTGGTGTCTGTCTCGGAATGCAGTTGCTGTTCGGTCACCAGGAAGAGGGCGATGCGAACGGGCTTGAATTGCTGAAGGGTTCCGTGCGGACCATCCGTCACGCCGAAAAAGTGCCGCACATCGGCTGGAACCAATCGACCGTCCGCCGGCCGTTGCCGGGTCTTGAGCCAGGCGACGCGTTCTACTACTACTTCGTTCACTCGTTCATCGTGATACCGGATGATCTAGCGGATGTGGCGGCAACAGCTGAGTACGGCGAGCAATTCCCAAGTGTTGTTGTCCGCGACAATGTATGGGGAACGCAGTTTCACCCTGAGAAGAGCAGTGAAGATGGTCTCGCGTTGATCAAATCATGGGTCGAAACCGTGCGGACCTCGATGCAATCCGGAGCAGTGCGCCAATGATCCTGTATCCCGCCATTGATATTCGCGGCGGCCGCTGCGTCCGGCTCGTCGAAGGTGATTTCAATCGCGAAACTGCGTTCGATGCGGACCCATCCGATGCTGCCACCCGTTGGGCGGACTCCGGTGCTACCTGGCTTCACGTCGTCGATCTCGACGGCTCGGTCGCGGGCGAACCGGTTAATCTCGACGCCATTTCCCGTATTCGTGACGCGGTCGATATCCCGATTCAACTTGGCGGGGGTATCCGCACTGAGGCGCATATCGCCGAGGCGCTCGATCGCGGCATCAGCCGTGTCATTCTCGGCACTGCCGCATTGCGCAGCACGGCGCTCGTCGAAAACGCCGCGAAACGCTGGGGCGACAAGATCGCCATCGGTCTCGACGCCCGCGACGGCAAGCTCGCCGCCAGCGGCTGGCTCGAGCAAACCGACGTCGATGCTGTCACCTTCGCGCAGGAACTCGCCAAACTCGGAGTGAGGAACTTCATCTTCACTGACATCCGCCGCGACGGCACGCTCAAAGGACCAAACATCGACGCGCTCCGCGAAATGGTCCAGGCGGTTCGGGGCAGAGTCATCGCCTCAGGCGGCGTCAGCTCGATCGATGATCTCGACGCCATTGAAGGCGTAGGAGCCGATGGCGCGATCATCGGTCGCGCGCTCTATGATGGCCGCGTCAATCTCCGCACTGCCGTTAAGCGATTTTCTTAGGGGATCTGCCATGTCGACAAGCATCAACACCGCAACATTGACCCGACGAGTCATACCCTGTCTCGATGTCACCAATGGCCGCGTCGTCAAAGGCATCGAGTTTCTCAATCTTCGCGACGCCGGTGACCCGGTTGAACTCGCCGCCTTCTACAACAGTGAAGGCGCCGACGAACTGGTCTTTCTCGACATTACCGCCAGTTCCGACAGCCGCAACACGATGATCGAGGTTGTCCAGCGCACCGCCGATCAGATCTTCATCCCGCTCACCGTCGGCGGCGGCATCCGCACGACCGACGACATGTTTCAAATCCTGCGCGCCGGAGCGGACAAGGTATCAGTTAACACCGCCGCGATAGCCCGCCCGGAGCTGATTACTGAGGGCGCGGAAATTTTTGGCACGCAGTGCATCGTTGTCGCCATCGACGCACGACGCGAGCCGGACGGCAGTGGCTGGGGCGTCTACACGCACGGTGGACGCAGGCACGCGGGACTCGATGCCGTTCAGTGGGCGAAAGAGGCCGCACGGCTTGGCGCTGGCGAGATCTTGCTTACCTCAATGGATCGCGACGGCACGAGAGACGGATACGATCTTGATCTGCTTGCCGCAATCGGAACAGCCGTATCAATCCCGGTAATCGCTTCCGGCGGCGCGGGCAATCTCGATCACCTGGTCGAGGCGCTTCAACCGGGCCGCGCCGATGCCGTGCTTGCCGCATCGATTTTTCACTTTGGCGAATATCGCATCGCCGATGCGAAGACGAGGCTCGCCGCAGCCGGGGTGCCGATTCGGCCGATCCAAATCAAGGGGGCATAGTGCCGTGTCTCATGCCATTGACGAATCCGCACATGCGATCCGCTGGGACGAGCATGATCTCGTCCCCGCAGTCGTTCAGGACGCCAACACGTTGCAAGTATTGATGGTTGGCTTCATGAATCAGACGGCATTTCAGGAATCGCTCTCTACGCACAAGGTTCATTTCTTCAGCCGAAGCCGGAATCGGCTCTGGCGAAAAGGCGAGACTTCGGGCAATGAGCTGCATGTCGAGGAAATTCGCGTCAATTGCGAACAAAACAGCCTGCTCGTTATCGCCACGCCAGCCGGTCCCACCTGTCACACCGGGCACGATTCGTGCTACTTCCGCCGTGTCGAATATGACGAGCGGCTGACGGTCATCGCCGAGCAAACGACCGATCCTGAAGCGATGTACGGATCGCAATCAACCGAAAATATGAACGAGCCGACGCGTCTCTGGTATCGGGCGTATGAATTTCTCCGTGACAACGATCTCGCCGCCGAATCGGGCACGTCGAGACGGCTGCGCACGCCAAATGAGCCACTCGCCGAACGTCTTGCGGACGAACTGCGCGAACTCGCCGGCGTGCTCGACGGCTCGCACTCGCACCAGGGATTCATCGCCGATGTGTTGCTCGAAGGCAGCCAGTCGATCTATTGGACCGCCCTGATAGCAGTTCGCACCATGGCGCCCTGGAGTTCCTGGCGACCCGATCGCGCCCTCGCTACCTCCGATGAAGGGTTGAGCAAGCAGATCGCCGCGCAGTTACTCCGCGCCGAAGCCGAAGCCTGGGAGCGCGACCCGATCCCCACCTACGACGCACCCGCCCGCTGTCACGCGACGGTGACGCTCGTCGCCCAGGCCTGCGTCGCCGCGGGCATCGAACCCGGCGCCATCCTCCAGCGCGACCTCGACGATCTCCGTTCTCGTGACTATCTGACCCCTATTTTCGAGCAGATCTAGTTAAGCGAAACACCCGCCGATGTTTCGACGGGCGTTTCGCTTCACCTATCGATCGCCGGGGACGCCTGGTCTGGATTGGCTGGGGCTTCAACTTCAGGACGATTCCTTGTCGTGAGCACCGCGTCCAGTAAGACAGCCAGCACCACAGCCAGGGCAAACCCAGCAAATATCTGCGCCGCAATTCTCGTCACACGTCCCATCCGATCCTGCTCCGGCGCGGACGGGGGATCGATGATGCGCACCGTGGCATTCGGCGAGCCGTCCGCAATCAGATACTGGTTAACTGCGTCGGGCAGCACCAGTGCGGATGCTGTTGCAATCGCCAAAGCGTTAGCCGAGTTGTCATTCGTCGCCACAGCAGTCAGCACCCGGCTATACCGGCTCCCACTTAGCGAGTTCTTGACGTCATCGACTGAAAGCGATTGCTGGAGATCGCCCGGCAGCGCCCCATGCACGAGCTCAGCAAAAGCCGTCGAACTCACGAAGGCGGGCACATCGTCGAGAATCATTAATTCGGGCCGCTCGGCGCTGCCGGTGTCTTCCGTATCTCCCGGCAACAGAACCGTCGCCCGGATAGAGGAGCTATAGGGCTGGTCGCGGGTCATCACGAACCCGGCCACACCGCCGACGATCGGCAAAAACAGGATCAGCCACCACCAACGGCGCACGAATCGGCCGAAATCGGCATAGGTCATCGCGATGTCCTGAGTTCTGGGAGATATAGCATCAACTCAATATGCTCCGCGACCGGCAAAAACGGCGGGAATCGTGCGCAAGATCACCTTAACATCGAGCCAGAGCGACCAATGCTCGGCGTAGTAAAGATCGAGCCGGACCATTTCATCGAACGAAAGATCGCTGCGGCCGTTGATCTGCCAAAGACCCGTGAGGCCAGGCGTCATCAACAGGCGCTGCCGCTGCCAATCCTCATAGCGCACCACTTCTTCCATCAACTGGGGACGGGGCCCGACGACGCTCATTTCGCCTTTCAGCACCTGCACGAATTGCGGTAGCTCATCGAGACTCCAGCGGCGAAGGGTTCGCCCCACTCTTGTCAGGCGCGGGTCGTCTCGCATCTTAAACAGTCGGGGATCGGCATCGCCCATCGCCGCCATCAGCGCCTGCCGCTGCTCTTCGGCGTCGGCTACCATGCAGCGGAACTTCGTGATCGTAAACGGAACGCCGTTTCGCCCTATCCTGCCCTGTCGAAAGAGCACCGGACCCGGCGAATCATGCTTGATGAGCAGCGCGATGACGCCCATCGGGATCGCCGCCAGCACCAATATGATCGTTGCGATCACAACGTCAAGCGACCGCTTGAGCGCATAGCTCCAGCCGGTAATCGAAGCATCCTTGAGTCCGATCAGCGGCATCCCCGCCACTTCGCCCAGATCAACCCGGTCGAGAGACAGCTGCACGAGATCAGGCACGACTTTAAACGTCACTGCCCGCTGGCGGCATTGATCGATGATGCCCATCACCTGATCGTGCGCCGATCCAGGCATGGTGATAATCACCTCATCGACCGCGTGCGCGGCGACGACTGATCCAACATCATTCAGGGTTCCCAACCGGTTGAGCCACACGACCCGGCGCTCGGACCCAACGCCGAGCGACTCCAGCGGAACGCTGTCGTCGACAAACCCTACGAGCGCATAGCCAAGCCCTGGTTGATTGACCAGCGCCTGCATCACCCGCCGGGCGGTGTCATTCGATCCGACCACAAGTACGCGGTTGACGCCAATGCCCTTGGACCAGAGCCAGTGCATCAGCCATTTCGACCAGATTCGTCGGATAACCAGCAGGATGATCGTGAACGCCCAGGCGAAGATGAACACAAGACGGCTGGGTGAAAAACGAAGAAGGTAGGCGAACAGCACCAGCCCACCCATCGAGGTCGTCACCGCTCCAGCAACAAGCACCGATTGATCGAGCAATCCCGTCCATCGGGGCAACCGGAACGCGCCCCGAAACAGCAACGCAAGGAGCGTCATCAGAATGAAGAGAACTGCCGGCTTCTGGAAGGTGCGAAACGGCTCGTAATCCCAGGGCAGCACCCTGCCGCCGAGCTCCAGTGTGTACCGCGCGACGTAGGCGAGCCCAAAACCGGTGTAGATCAGGCAGGCGTCGAGCAGGAGATCGCTAGCGCGTTGAATCCGCGCCACCCGACGGGTGGCGACCGGTTTCGAGCGTGTAAGCACCGCTCCTGGCGCGCTGGGGAACGCTCCCGTTTGATGCAACTCGGCCCTCCCTGCCGTCTGGTCGATCCGACCCAGGTGTGGGACCCGTCGATCAGTGTCTGCTTCGCATAATCCTACCCCAAAAGCGCCTCGATGCCTCTCTTCTCGACGTGCTAGGATCGGTCTATGAGCGAATCAGACCAACCTGCAGCCAGCGAAACTCAGCGCCATCTTTCAGCCTCGAATCTTGAGCGCCTCTGGACCCCGTGGCGCATGCAATATGTCGGCAGCGGACCTGCTGAGGAAGGATGCGTGTTCTGCAATCGACTTGCCGGGGACGACGATGTCGATTCGCTGATCCTCTATCGAGGCAAGAACGCCTTCCTGATCATGAATCTCTTCCCGTACAACACCGGACACCTCATGATCGTGCCGAACCAGCACGTCGCGTCTCCGGAAGATCTCGACGACGAAACCCAGTTTGAAATGGCGCTCCTCGTCCCGATCGTGCTTCGCGCGGTCCGCCGCGCGTTGAATCCGGGCGGGTTCAATGTCGGGATGAACCTTGGATGGGTGGCTGGCGCCGGCATCGCCGCGCATATGCACCAGCATGTGGTACCCCGTTGGAGCGGAGACGCGAACTTCATGCCGATTCTGGCCAACACCAAGGTGCTCCCCGAGCTGATCCCCGTGACTTATGCAAAAATTCGCGTCGAAATCGAACGCGAGATCAGTAACCACGCCGGCGATGTCACGCTGATCGCGCTCGATCTTGAACGCAATTCGATCCTGGTGGACGCGATAACGGGAAACGGCGCTTTGCACTTGCCCCGATTCAGTGCCAGTTCCGATGAAGCAATCTGGAAAACCGCAGCGAACACGCTCGAAACACTCGGAATCCAGGGCTATACCGCAGGTTGGGCCGGATCTCGACGAGCAAACAGCGACGAACCCATCGGGTTGCTCGTCCTCACGCAGGGGTCGGTCAATCCTGAGAACGACGCCCGATTTGTTCCGCTCGAATCCGTGCGCAGTTCGGAGCAATCGCTCCTCGATTTACCTGATCTGCGATTGCTGAACAACACGCTCGACCATCTCAACCTCGACAAATGAGTGGCTCACGCTCGCCCAAAGCTGTCCGTACACCCGTTCGGGCTATAATCAACCATTCCCCGCTCGATCGGGGCAAACGTTGACTCAAGGAGCTTCCCCAGCGCGTGGCTGGAGCCGATATTCGTCGCTTTTCCACTGACCGTCGCGGAACGTCGCTCAATGCCCCATTGGCGGCGCTTGCCGCCGCGCTCATGGCATTTGCGGACGCTCTCCTCTACCCTGCGCTGGTTCTTCCCGTCGTTGTCGGGCAGCTCACCGGCAATCTGACGACCGTCGGCCTCGCGGCCTCGCTCGCCGCCGGTCTCTGGTTTATTCCGCAGATCATTTCCGCCGGGGTCATTCAAGACCGTCGCCGGGTCAAACCGGTGCTCATCGTCGGCGGCATCACCCGCGCGGCAGCGTTCGGACTCTTTACCTACATTGGATTCCGGGCCGATGACTTCAGCCACCAGGAGCTTCTTCGCTGGTTGATCTTCGCCCTCGTGGTTGCGACGACCGCGAGCGCCTTCAGCTCCTTGCCGCTGACGATCCTGACCGCCCGCTCCGTCTCCGCCGATCAGCAGCGAACATTGTTCAGCGGCCGTGTTGTATTGGCAGGGGTTCTGGCGATCGTGGCGGGTTTGATCGTCGCCAGCGTCTTCGACGTCGACGGGCCGGGTTTCCCGCGAAGTCTCACCCTGCTCGTACTGGCAGCCGCCGGCGCAGTAGCCACCGGAACATTCCTCGCTGGGCTGATCCGCGAACCGAAGCGGATGAGCAACGTTCGCATTCCGAAACTCGCTGAAAGCATCAGCGGAGCGATCGGCTCGTTCGGCGACCGCGCCATGCGCCGTTTCATCCTCTACCGTTGCGTTGTTGCACTATCGGCGGGTATTGATCCGCTACTCATCATCTATGGAATGCAGCAGCTCGCTATCCCGCCCAGGTATGTTGGCTTTTATCTGATCGCGCTGGTGATCGGCCGGCTTGTCGCCGATCCGATCTGGGCCTGGTTGGCGCGTTCATCCGGGCATCGTGCGGTGCTTCAGGCATCCACCGCGTTCCGCATCGTCGCTCCCGGCATTGCGTTGCTTATGCCATCTCTCACCCGCACCGACTATTGGCAGCAGCACATGACCAATCCCGAAGTCACGTACATGCTTTTCGGCATTGCATTTGCGGCGCTCGGCATCGCGCTCGCCGGTCAGATCCGCGGCAGCTTTGGTTATATGAATGAAATCGTTCCCAGCGGCAAGCGCTTTCACGCCGCGAACATGCTCAACGCCCTCTTGATGGTGCTCGCCTTCGCCCCGGTCGTCGCTGCCTCGATCGCCAAAACGCGCGGCATCGACAACGTGATCGCCGGTGGAGCGGTAATTCTCGTGTTCGCGCTCCTCCTTAGCGGCGCGCTGATCAACGCCACCACAACCATCCGCCGCCCGTCTTCCGTCGCCGCGTCCCGAATCCGAACGGCCAAACCTGTCCGCTAATCTCGAATCCAGAAGTACGCCGCGCCTCGCCTCTCCCGAGGCTGGAGAGGGGCTGGGGGTGAAGGCCGTCGCATCAGCTCAGCAAATACGCCAGCAACAACCGCGCCGTTTCCTCAAGTGATTTCTGGTGCAACCGCTCATAGGAATGTGATGCATCGACCCCCGGACCAACCAATCCGCCTTTGATGTCGTAACCAGCACGCAATGCCTGGCTGACATCCGACCCGTAGTAGGTGTAGATGTCGACCCGGCAGTCGATGTCGTTCGCTCCAGCGAGATCAATCAGACGATGGCTCAGCTCGTAATCATACGGACCGGTGCCGTCTTTGACGCAGACCGTGGTCGCCAGCTCGTTCGAAGTTTGCCCCGCGCCGACAGCTGCCATATCGACGGCAATCACTTCATCAATGCCATCCGGCAAACCCGCTGAGGTGCCGTGTCCGACCTCTTCCCAGACGCTGACATAGAGCCAGGACGGCTTCTTCGGCGTCAGCCCCGCGTCACGGAGCGCTTTCGCCACGCCAAAGTTGATCGCCACGCAGGCCTTGTCATCGAGATGGCGCGACTTGATATATCCATTCGGAGTGATCGTCGTGCGAGGGTCGAGACTGACGAAATCGCCGACGCTGATCCCGAGTTCCTTCGCGTCATCCTCGGATTCAACCACCGCGTCAAGCCGCACTTCGATGCTATTCTCGTCTCGCTTGAGATCGCGTAACGCGTAACCATGTACGTGGAAAGAGGAGTGGGTCGTCACGATCGTGCCGGTGACCTCACCATGTTTGGCCGTGTGAACGGTGCAGAACTCGCCCTCAATCGTCGACCAGTCGTATCCGCCAATCTGCGTCATCTTCAGACGGCCATTCGCTTTGATCTCTTTGACCATCACGCCGAGCGTATCGACATGCGCCGAGAGCACGCGGCCGCCCGTGCCCGTGCCCCCAAGCGGCAGAAGTAGACTCCCCTTCACCGTTTGGGTCACTGGAAGTCCAAGATCGGCGGCAATTTCCTTGGCCCGCTCCGTAACGTTCGCCGTATAGCCGGTCGGACTCGGAATCCGGCAAAGCTCGGCCGTCAGTTCGAGCATGTAGGTTCCATCAACAGGTGGAATGGTCAGCGACATTGGTTCCCCCTCAGATACGACAAGAGCGGGCATTGTAGCCCGCTCCCATCTGATTCAGTATCGCTCCGCGTTTCTACTCTTCAATCCAGCGGGTGCGGCTCTGCTCGCGCAAAAACTGCGCCACGTAGAAGGGACCAAGCGCGCCCTTGCCGGTGCTGCCGCTTCCCTTCCAACCGCAGAACGACTGGCATCCCGGCCACGCTCCGGTCGTGGCGCCGCCACGCCGGTTAGCGTAGACGACTCCCGCCTCGATGTTGCCGAAGAATTGCTCCTGCTCGTCCTTGTCCTCGGAGAAAATGCCGGCCGTCAACCCGTACTCGGTATCGTTGGCGTAGCCGATCGCCTCATCGAGCGTATCGAACGGCGCAACCACGATGAAGGGAAGGAAGAGCTCCTTGTGGAAAAGTTCGTGAGACGGCGGCAAGCCATCGATCACCGTCGGCGCGACATAGGTTCCGGCATCGTAAATGCCGCCAGTGAGACGCTTACCACCAGCGCGGATAGTCCCGCCTTGCGCGCTCGCCACGGCCGCTTCGAATCGCTCGACCGCCAATTCATCGATCACCGGTCCGGTACCGGTATCACGCGCGGTTGGATCGCCGACGACATAGGCATTCGCCCGCTCCGCCAGCTTGGTGATGAACTCGTCGTAGACCGGCCGCGCGACATAGGCGCGGGACGCCGCCGAGCATTTCTGCCCGGAAAATCCGAAGGCGGCGCGAACGGTGCCGTCGATCGCCTTATCGATGTCGGCATTCTCGGTGACAATCACCGGATTCTTGCCGCCCATCTCCGTGATGCATGGCTTCGAATACTCGGTGCTGAAGGTCTTGAAGAGATCCCAACCCACTTCCTTCGAGCCGGTGAAGATCACCCCGTCAACGTCCGGATGATGCGTCAGCGTGCCGCCGACCTCGCTCCCCGAACCGGTGAGCAGATTGAATGCGCCGTCCGGTACGCCAGCATCGACAAAGCAGCGTGCCAGCTCATAGCCCGAGAAAGCAGTTGCCGACGCTGGTTTGTAGACGACCGTATTTCCGGCGATCAATGCCGCTGCGGTAGGACCCGCTGACAAGGCGTGTGGGAAGTTGAACGGGGCCAGCACTGCCCAGACTCCGAACGGTCGAAACACCGATTGATTGTGCTCGCGCCCATCAAGGGTTTCGAGCGGCGTAATGAACCCATCGGCGGCTTCGGTCTGGCGCGCATACTCGTCGATCAGGTCTGCGCCCTCTTCGACCTCGCCGATCGCCTCGCCCCGGCTCTTGCCGGCTTCAATCACAAGCAGCGATGAAAGGACGAACTTGCGCTCGCGGATGATTTCGGCCGCTTTGCGCAGAATCGCCACCCGCTCCTGCCATGGTCGCGACGACCAGGCCGGGTATGCCGCTTGGGCAGCGGCGACCGCATCGTTCACGTCGTCCTTCGTACCCAGCTGGAAATACCCGAGCACGATCGAGCGGTCGTGCGGCGCCCGGACGGCGAACGTCGTGCGGCCGGTGCGCTCTTCGCCATTGATGATCATCGGGTGCGTTTGACCGAACCCTTTGCGCACCTCGGCAATGGCGGTGTCGAACGTGTCGTGCATTCGAGCGACCTGCTCGGGGGTCGCGGTGTACGTGATTTTTTCTGTCGCTGCGGACATGCTCTACCTCGGACGATGCCCGCTGTTTAATGCGGGCCAGGAGCCAAACAATCTAAGTGTAATCGCCCCGAACTTCCGTCATCTCAATCTTGTTACCAAACGGATCGCGCACGAAAAATCGTGGACGGTTCGGCACCGAAATTGTCTCCTCGATCGGCACGTCGTAACGCACGAGTTGTTCCCGATACCAATCAATGTCGTCAACGTGCAGGCAGAAATGCTGCTCAACTGACGCATTCCCAAAATTCTCTTCACTGAACACGTGAATCTCGTCGTCACCAGCTTTGAGCCAGACCAATCCGAGGTGCTTGAGCGATTCTGGAACCGGCTTCTCCTCCATATTGAGGATGAGTCCGTAAAATCGCCGCGCATCGTCTTCGCTGCCTGGCGGCATCGGCACGCTCGTATGCTGCAATCGTTGCACCCGGGGCATAGTCATCCCTCCAGTCCAATCATTCTCGAACGCAATCCAACGACTATGATAAATCTGTTGTATCCTCCGCATCCGCTTTCGCCTCCCATACAATAGACCCGTTATCAAACTCTGGTCGAACAGTCAGCAACCACCTGGAGGACTTTGTATCGATGTGCAGCGAAGCGCGCGACTTTCCGAACCTCAGAATTAGCAATCATCCATTGATCCGCCACAAATCAACCGTGCTTCGCGACGAGCGCACGACGCCGAAAGTCTTCCGGGAACTCGTGCGCGAGCTCACTGGCCTCCTGCTCTACGAAGCCACGACCGACCTCCCCGTCGCCGAGATTGAGGTCCAGACTCCGCTTGAGCTGACGCCCGGTTGGCATCTCGATGAACGAATCGGACTCGTGCCGATTCTTCGGGCCGGGCTTGGCATGGTCGACGCCGCCATCGACGCCATTCCAGGCGCCGTCGTCTACCACCTCGGCATGTACCGCGACGAGACGACCCACCAACCGGTCAACTATTACAACAAGCTGCCGGATATCTGCCCGATGGAGCTGGTTTTTGTCCTCGATCCTATGCTTGCGACTGGCGGCTCTGCGGTGGACGCGGTCGACGCGCTCAAAACGTGGGGTGCGCCCGACATTCGCTTCATCGCCATGATCGCCGCCCCCGAAGGCGTGCAGCGCCTGTACGACGCACACCCAGACATTGTGGTCCATGCTGCTGCGCTCGACCGTGAACTCGACGAAAACATGTTCATTCGCCCTGGACTCGGCGACGCGGGCGACCGGCTGTTCAATACAACCGGGGAATAATGGGTCCTGAATCGAGCAAACCATTCGTGCCAACCCATCCGGACTGGCATTCGTTCAAATATTCTTGACAAGTGAGTACAGTTTTAGAGAATATAGTTGTCGCCAGATGTTATCCGCGCAATGGTGCGCGGATCGGCTACTCAGGAGCGAACGCACATGTCCACCGCATCCGCAATCGAATCACTGGTCGCCCGTGCCCAGCGCGGCAGCGTTTCACGACGCAACTTTGTTCAGGGCGCAAGCGCGCTCGGGCTCTCCGCCGCTATTGGCTCCGCACTCTGGCAGGGCGCCGTCGCCGCACCCGCCGCCGGACGCGCTTCCTTCCGCGTTTCCGCGCAAGATGGCGGCAAGACGCTCGTCGTCGCCATTCCGCAGCAAACCGTTCAGCTTGACCCCGCAATCGCCGGCGGCAATGGCTACGGCGACATCATTCCAATCCACGACAACATCAACGAAGGACTCACGCGCTTCAAGATCGGCACCGGCGAAGTCGAGCCCGCGCTCGCCGAATCCTGGTCGGCGTCTGAGGACGGACTGACCTACACCTTCACGCTTCGCCAGGGCGTCACCTTTCATGACGGCACACCGCTCAACGCGGACGCCGTGGTCAAGAACGTCAAACGCCAGATCGATCCGAAGGACCCCGGCTACAGCGATCAGTTCATTTACGCCGGCATCGTCTACCAGGACGTTTCCGACGTCGCCGCTGCCAGCGAAACTGAGGTGACCTTCACGCTTTCTCGCCCGATCACGCTGCTCCCGGGCAATCTCGCCGTTTTTGCCGGTGGCGTCGTCAGCCCGACAGCTCTCGAAACCTATGCCGACGATTACAGCCAGCACGCGGCCGGAACCGGCCCCTTCAAGCTCGATGCCTTCACACCTGATGTCGAGCTTTCACTCGTCGCCAATGACGAGTACTGGGGAGGGCGCCCCGCGCTCGACCGCGTCGTGTTCCGCACGATCTCGGAAGATTCCGTTCGCCTTTCGGAGCTGAAGGCCGGTTCGATCGACGTCGGCAACCAGATCGACCTCAAAGATGTCGAGTCGCTTCAACAGGACGCCTCGCTCGGTGTCATCACCGGCACCTTCTTCAACATCCAGTACGTCGCCTTCAACCAGAACATCGCGCCGTTCGACAACCTGGATGTACGCACGGCGTTCCAGTATGCGATCAACAAGCAGAACATCGCCGACGTTGCGTTCTACGGCAACTACACGCTCGGCGGTGGTCCGATCGCTCCTGGACTGCTCGGTTTCGATGAGTCGCTCGCGACCACCTTCAGTCTTGATCCAGACAAGGCAAAGTCGCTGCTCGAAGGTGCTGGCCAGGCCGGACTTGAGTTCGACCTCTACGCCCGCACCAACACCTTCTGGCCGATCGTCGCCCAGTTGATCCAGGCCGACCTGGCCGAAGTTGGCGTCAAAGCCAATATCGTCTCACTTGAAGATGCGGACTTCTTCGGCGCGATCGATGAAGGGAACGTCCCGGTCTTCGTCAATGACTGGACCTGGGACAACGGTGATCCCGACAACGCCATCTACGCGCTCTTCTATTCGGAACGGGCGAAGAGCCGGGTCGGCTACAACAATCCGGATGTCGATAAGTGGATTCTCGACGCCCAGGTTGAGGCCGATCAGGACAAGCGCGCCGAGCTGTACAAGCAGATCCAGACGCAAGTGCTGGCCGATTCGGTGCACGTCGAGCTTGGCTACCCGGCTCGCGCCATCGCCACGCAGGCGACGGTTCAGAACCTTCAGCTCTCGCCACTCGGCTCAATGGTATTGCGCGAGGTCAATCTCTCCTGACACCGCATCTCGACGTAAACTGCCCTGGGCGTCTTCTGACGTCCGGGGCAGTTTTTCGCGGTGAGGAGTTGCGCGTGACAATGCTGTCGGACACCCAATCGATTCCGGCGCTACGTGAAACCGAGTTTCCAATCACAGCTGAATGGACCTATCTCAATCACGCCTATGAGTCGCCGAATCCAGCCCGCGCCATTGCCGCGATCGCCGACAAGGTCGCGCAAGCTCAACGCCCATATCTCGCCTTCCCTCAACATGACCACGCGCTCGATGAGATCAAGCGCCGGCTCTCCGGCATGACCGGTTACGCGCCTGAGCGGTTCGCGTTGCTCACCAACGTCGGAGATGCCACCTCCACCATCGCCAACGGGCTGCGTTTGCAGAGCGGCGACGAGATCATCATGGTTGAGCGCGAGTTCCCATCGTTTGTTTTTCCCTGGCGCGTGCAGGAGCGGCGCGGAGTGCGCTGCATCTTCGTGTCGAAGGATGGCGTTGCCACCAATCTCGATCGCATCGAAGCAGCTATCACCGATCGCACCCGGGTGATCGCCATCAGCCATGTCGATTTCCAGAGCGGGTTCAAGAATGACATCGCGGCGCTTGGCAAACTTGCCCGAGACCGGGGCATTTATCTCTTTCTCGATGTCAGTCAATCACTCGGCGCGCGGCCATTCGACTACGCCTCGGCAGGCGTCGCCGGGATCGTCGGTGTCGGCTTCAAGTGGCTGATGGGGTTGCATGGTCTCAGCCTGCTTGGCATCGCCGATTGGGCGCAGGATGCAATCGAACCAACGATCGCCGGCCGGAATGGGATGACAGACGCCTGGATGGATGGCGATCTCAATCTCAACTGGCTGCCAGACGCCCGACGATACCAGAGCGGCAATCTGAACTGGCTTGCCGTCTGGGGACTCGCCGCCTCGCTCAGCCTGCACGAAGACTTTGGCTTCGCCAACGTCGAATCCCGCGCCATGAGCATACGAGACTATCTCGTCTCTGGATTGGGCGAGCAAGGTGTCGAGATCACGAGTGATCTCCGCCCACTCCATGCGTCGACGATCGTCACCTTCTCGATGGGATCGCCGGAACGCACGGAAGCATTCGTACAGGCTGCTGCCGCAAACCAGATCTCACTCACCTATCGTGGCGGTTGGGTTCGGTCTGCCGTCCACTTCTGGAACGACGAGTCAGACATCGATCGACTGCTCGATTCCATCGAAACCTTTCGCCCGGAGTAAACATGTCCTATTGGCCAGTAGGTCCGAATCGAAACGCTCGCGCCCTTGCCGCACTTCCTGGAATCGGTGTTGATGCCTTGCTGGCGCTCACGCCTGAAAATGCGTTCCATCTGAGCGGCGTTGCCAACTTCATCGCGACGCGCTGGCGCACGCCTGGACTCGCCGCCGCACTCATCACGGCTAACGGCGATCGAGCGGTCATCTCCGGCGACAACGGCGTCTCAGTGGGAAATGGTCAGCAACACTTCACCTACCCGCTCTGGATCGACAATGTCGATCTGCGCGATTGCCCCGGTGATTCCTGCCAGGCGCGAATTTCCACCGTGCGCGGCGACGATCCCTTCCATCGCCCCGCCCAATACGAGATTGCTCAAATCGCTGCCTGTGTCGCCGATGCCATCCTTCTTACAGCGCCAGAAGCGAGAACAATCGGAACTGAACTCAGCTTGATTCCTGCTCCATTCATGACCATGCTTTCACAGCATCTCCCGAATATCACCTGGATCGACGCAACAGCTATCTTTGACGATCTCCGCACCATAAAAGACACCGACGAGCTTGACTTGCTCCGCGAAGCCGGAAAGCTCACCGAGCAGGGGCTTGCGGCCGCAATCGGCAATCTCGAACCGGGGATGAAAAGCATCGACGCATGGATCGCCTATCAGCAGGGTGTGCTTGCCGCGATGAAAAACCACCCGATGAAGGGATTGGTCGGCGATATCGAAGGTCTCGTTGCGGTCGGCGCTCCTGGCGCTGGAGATACCCTTGGACCGGGCGTGACAATCAAATTCGACATGCAGGTCGAGCTCGGTGGTTACCACTCCGATCTTGGCCGCACCGTGGCGCTGGACCCCACTGTCGAGCAGCGCGCGATCTACGACGCTCTGCGCGAATCACTGATGCATGCGATTGATGCTGTCAAAATCGGCGAGCCGCTCAGCGCCATTTATGACGCCGGGGCGAATTCGATGCGTTCACTTGGCTTCCCGTCATACAGCCGCGGGCATCTCGGCCACAGTCTTGGATTGACGACGAACTTCGAGGAAGCGCCATTCATCTGCCCGGACGAACATCGACCGGTCGTGCCCGGCATGGCGTTGAGCCTGGAGCTTCCGTTTTACGTCGGTGGCGTCGGCACGTTTCAGCTGGAAACGATGCTGCTGATCCATGAATCGCGCATTGAGCAGGTTGACCGGCTTCCCTTCGCGATTGATCTCGATCGAGCGCTCGGAGCATTAGTTCCGTGACCCGGTATATCGTGCGACGGATGCTGATCGCCGTTCCGGTGCTCTTGAGCATCACGCTGATCGTCTTCATCATGCTCCATTCGGCGGGCGGAGATCCTGCGGTCGTCATGTTGGGCGCGCGCGCAAGTGATGAATCGCTCGCGGCGCTGCGATCCGAGCTCGGGCTCGATGAACCGCTGCCGGTGCAATATGTCGATTTCGTACGTGGCGCGGTGCAGGGAAATCTCGGCACGTCCTACCGATCGAAACAACCGGTAGCCCACGAGGTCTTCTCACGCTTTCCTGCCACGGTCGAGCTCGCCATCGGCGCGATGTTCATCGCCACGATCATCGGACTGATTGCGGGAACTGTCGCCGCCACGCGAAAAAACAGCTTCTTCGACTATTCCAGCACCGCCATGTCGCTGATCGGCGTTTCGGTGCCGACCTTCTGGCTTGGCATCATCCTGATCATCATCTTTGGCGTTGAGTTGAAATGGCTGCCGATTTCCGGCCGGGTTGATCCCCGCATCGGGGCCGATCCCAATGCTCACTTTCTCATTCTCAATTCGTTCATTCATGGCGACTGGGCAGTCTTCTGGGATGCGCTCAAACACCTCATTCTGCCCGCGTTCACGCTCGCCGCCTGGCCGGCCGCGATCATCGCCCGGATGACTCGCGCCTCGCTTCTTGAGTCGATGGGACAGGATTACATCCGTACCGCCCGCGCGAAAGGGTTGAAAGAACGCACCGTTATCGCCCGCCACGTGTTCCGAAATGCGATGCTCCCGATCATTACCGTCGCCGGGCTTGAATTCGGCGGTCTGCTTGCCGGAGCCGTCGTCACCGAGCAGGTTTTCTCCTGGCCGGGCATTGGCAAGCTCACGGTCGATGCCATCACCAACCGTGATTATCAGATTGTGCAAGGCGTCGTGATTCTCGTCGGCGTCATCTTCATTGTCATGAACCTGATTGTCGACATCGTCTATGTCTGGCTCGATCCGAGGATTCGTTACGCATGAGCGAATCGACGCTGGACCTGGCCGAAACTCCCGCGCTCGCGCTTCCCGATCGACCTCAGTCGAGCGGCGTATGGACGCGGTTTTTGCACAACAGAATGGCGATGATCGGACTGACGATCATCGCGATCGTCGTGGCCATCGCCATCATCGCGCCCTTTTTCACGTCCGATCCCAACAAGCAACACGTCCCTGACCGCCTGCAATCACCCAGTCTTCAGCACTGGTTCGGCACCGACGATTTTGGCCGCGACATCTTTTCGCGCGTCGCCAATGGCGCCCGCGTATCGCTTCTGGCGGGTGTTGTCTCAGTCGCGATCGGGCTCGCCTTCGGCGCATCGCTTGGTATCGTGGCGGGCTACTTCGAGGGTCGCATTGGCGTGACGATTATGGCCGCCATGGACATCCTCCTCGCTTTGCCCGCGATCCTGCTGGCCATCGCCATGTCCGCGCGGCTCGGGGCGGGATTGACCACCGCCATGATCGCGGCCGGGGTGATCGGTATTCCGGGTTACGCCCGGTTGGCGCGCAGCGCGACCCTCTCCGCCAAACAGCGAGACTACACCCTGGCAGCCCAGGCGCTGGGCGCGACAGATTCATCGATCATGCGCCGCCATATCCTGCCCAACATCCTTTCGCCGCTCATCATTCAGACCGCTGTCGGCATCGGCAGCGCGATTCTGCTGGTGTCGGCATTGGGGTTCCTGGGACTCGGCGCGCAACCGCCGCAGGCCGAGTGGGGACGCATGCTAAACGACGCCAAGCGCTACGTCTTCGACGCCCTTTACATCGGTATCTTTCCCGGCCTGGCGATCATGCTCACCGTCCTCGGCTTCAACCTCGCCGGCGACGGTCTCCGCGACGCCCTCGACCCGAACACTCGGAGCTAGAGTGGGTATTGTTGACCCTTTTTGACCCATCCCCATGCATCTGCGCCACCTGGGTCCGTCATTCTGAGCCGCTGCGAAGAATCTCCGCGCAAAGCGCCCAATCAGAATGGGCCGGTTGGAATGCGAAAATCGGCTTCGCCGGGAGATCCTTCGTTGATCGGAACGACGAAGACTTAATTCAATGTCAGGTTGGCGGTCATTTCTGTCTGCGCCCTGAATGCATCCGCAACAGGCAACGCTGGCAGTCCAAAAACTTCGGTTGCAAGGAGCGCAAACCGTTCGGGGCCGTCCACGCTTTCTTTTCGTTTGTCAGCAACTGAGAAGTGCGTGAACTCGTCCCCGATCATCCGATCCACCGCATTCTCATCACAGCGTACAACGCGCGGAGCGCCAATCACCCAGCTCGCTCCCGGGGTGTGATGATGCTGGTACGCGGACATCCGTACGTCAGCCGATATTGGGCGGAGATCGTACCGGCAATGCTGGACCCAGGCCCCATCAAGCCAGCGGTCCTGCACCCATTCTTTCGGCGCATCACCCGGCCGGAATCGAAAACCAAGCCCGGCTCGCTGCACTTCGAACTCGCGGTCGAGCGGAACTGGCTCAAAAAGCGGTGAGCCCGAGCCAATGTCCACGAGATAGCTGTCACCTGATAGCTCCACGACAATCGCCTGGTGTCCGCCTGGAATGCTGATCTGGCCGAGAACTAACCTGGCGTCATATCCAACAGCTCTCAGCAGGCGAGCGAACATCGCCGAAAGCTCGTAACAGACTCCCCCGCCTTGCTTCTGTCGCCAGTTGCCGAGCAGCTCATCGGGATTCGGCGGCGGCACCGGCTCTGAAAGAAACTCATATCGGCGCAGAATCGACGTCAGGTTTTCAAAAGGGACGGTCGTGATCTGCCTTTGCATCAAACCGGATAGTGCAGACAGCGAGGGATCGTCATTGGCTCCGCCAATCAATTCGAGATATTCTCGAACCCATTCCCGGTCCGCTGAAGAATCAATTTCCCCAAAACCACCCGCCATACCCTACTCCCTACTCTCTGCTCCCAGCTGAAATCACTCAAACCTCAGCTTCCATACCATCGGCGCCGCTTCAAGCACGATCCGCCGGGAGAGCTTCGATTTCCCTCGCGTGCGATCGTGGAATTCGATCGGGATTTCAACGACACGGAACCCGTTCTTGATCGCCCGAAACACCGTTTCGATTTGGAAGCCATAGCCGTCGGAGCGGATGTGGTCGAAATCGAACTGCTCGATCACTTCTCTCCGGTAGACCTTATACCCACTGGTGAGATCACGAACCGGCACCCCAAGCACAAAGCGCGCATAGGTGCCACCACCTTTGCTGATCAACCGGCGATGCAACGGCCAGCCGACGGTGCTCCCGCCCTCGACATAGCGAGAGCCAATGACGACATCCGCCGATGCTGCCGCCTGCAGCATTCTGGGCAGATCATGCGGATCGTGAGACAGATCGGCGTCCATCGTCACGATCATCTCAGCGTCACCTTGCAGTGATTGTCGGAATCCTGCGATGTACGCTGGACCAATGCCGCTCTTTCCCGGACGGTGCAGCACCGACAATCTGTCGGGATTCGTCATCGCTAACTCATCAGCAAGCTTTCCGGTGCCATCCGGCGAGTCATCGTCGACGACCAGCAATGACAAATCCGCTGGTTGGGCCAATACGGCCTCAACCAGCGATGCGAGATTTTCAACTTCGTTGTAGGTCGGCACGATCACGAGCGCCCGAGACGGGGCATTGGGAGCCACGAGACACTATGCCTCCTCGTTGTCCCGGCGTGTCAGATGAAACGCGACCTGCGCGAGCAACGAGTCGATGTCGAACGGTTTCGAAAGCGCGGCGTCCGCTTCTTTCAATTCCTCCCGCAGCCGGCGAATATTACTCGCAGCCGACATCGCTACAATGGGAATATTCTCGGTGGCGGGATCATTTTTGAGACGCCGAATCGCCGCTCCGCCGTCAAGACCGGGCAGCATCACATCCATCAGGATCAGGTCGGGATCCCACTCGCGCGCCAGCATCAGTCCTTCCACCCCATCCCGAGCGATGGCGACGGTGTATCCCTCTTCTTTAAGCACAGTGTCGATCAGATCAGCCACGCCTGGCTCATCATCGACGATCAAGATGCGCGAAGGCACGATGACTCCTCACAGTCGTTGCACCCGCGCGGGGTACGGGCCAGTTCTACGTCCTAGGAAGCGGGCTTGGTTCCTTCTTCGATTGTAGCCCCAAGCGACCGGAGTTTTTCAACGAGGCCATCGTAGCCCCGGTCCATATGCTTCACATCGGTGATGGTCGTTTCACCTTCGGCCACAAGACCGGCGATCACCACCCCGGCGCCGGCGCGAATATCGAGCGCCCGCACTTCGGCTCCATGCAATTTCGTCGGGCCGGTGATCGTCACTTCATTTCCGTAGCTCACCTTGCCGGGCGACGAGCTGTATTTATTGATCGCAACATTCGCTCCCATCCGGGCGAGCTCATCGGTGTACCGCAACCGGTCGTCAAAGATGCGCTCTTTCAGTTTCGACGTTCCCTTGGCCTGCGTCATCAGCACGGCAAAGGGCGCCTGCAAATCGGTCGGAAAGCCCGGGAACGGCAGCGTCTGAATGTCGATAGAATTGAGCGATATGCCTGCTTCGACCAGCATCGAGCTATCGCTCTGCCAGACCGATGCCCCGGCATCGCGCAATTTCGACGTCACCGGCAGCATGTCCGACGATCGTACATTCTCGAGCACGATCTTCCCGCCGGTGACAACGGCGGCGACCGCGTAGGTTCCCGCTTCGAGCCGATCTGGAAGAATCGTCTCCGACACGCCGCGCAACCGGGCAACACCCTCAACGGTGATGTACGGCGAGCCAAGCCCGCTGATCCGCGCTCCCATCCGGTTGAGCATTGCGCCCAGCGCGACGATTTCCGGTTCGCACGATGCATTCGTGATCGTCATCGTGCCTTCGGCCAGCGTCGCCGCCATTAACAGATTCTCGGTGCCGGTGTGGCTTGGATAGTCCATGAAGATGCGAGCGCCGTGCAGCGCCTCTGCCTTTGCCGATATTGACTCTTCCGATGCAAGAACCTCTGCGCCCATCTGGCGGAACCCGTGCATATCGACATCGACCGGACGGGCGCCAAGCTGGCACCCTCCCGGCACCGATGCATCGAATTCACCAAATCGGGCCAGCAACGGACCGGAAACGAGAAACGACGCACGCATCCGCTCCACCAACTCCGGCGGAACCGCCATGGTGTGAATCGATTCCGCGCGCACCGTGACTTTGCGCTTGGCGCGGTCCCACTCAACTTCAGCGCCGAGCGATCGCAGAATTTCGATCATGTTGTCGATATCGGCGAGGTTTGGCACATCGTTCAACACAACCGGTTCAGATGTCAGCAGCGTCGCCGCCAACATCGGCAGCGCGGCATTCTTCGCTCCGCCGATCCGAACCGAGCCGTTGAGCGGACTCCCGCCCACGATGCGATAGATGCGCTCTCCTGCGGGCCTTGCGAGTTGAGAAGTGCGGAGACCGCTCGATACCGTCATCGTTTCTGTACTCCTGGCCACGAGACGAATCGTCGAGCATTACCCGGTCAAATCGTGATCGTCCTCGTGGAACATGCGCGCTGCCCCTTTCGGCGTGCGCCCTACGCAGACTGTGCTGGAACGATCCAATCGGCTACGAGCATGTACCCAATCGGCTCCCCATTAAGATCGAGGCGGCGTGCCGCCTTGTCCGGACACTATACCCTTTGCGCTAAAACATCGCCTACTTGAAACGCACAAAACCTCGTTCCCCCGGCTGGGGGAACGAGGTTCCTGGAAGCGATCGCTATCTGCGTCAGCTTTACGCCGAGCGAGACTGCCGCTTCGTCTGTGCGAGCTTGAGCCGGATCGTCGCGCGTCGAAGCGCCGATTGGGCGGCTTCGAGCTCAACCACATCCTGCGTATTGCGCAACGCTTCCTCTGCGCCCTTGCGAGCGGCTTCGGCGCGCGCGACATCGATCTCATCGATGCGCTCGGCAGTGTCGGCGAGGATCACGACTTTGGTCGGCGTGACCTCAACGAACCCGCCGAACACGGCGATCGACTGCTCGTTATTTCCTTTTTTGATGCGCAGCTCACCGGCGGCGAGTGTGCTGATCAGCGGCGCATGACTCGGCAGGATGCCGAGCTGTCCGTCAGATCCAGGCACAACCACCGAATCGACGTCGGTCTCAGTGAGGATCGATCGTTCTCCGGTGACAACTTCGACCGCAAGCTTTGCCATGTCATCTCCCTGCGGAGTGGGGAGTTGTCGAGTTAAGAGTTGAGAGGAGAAGGTTTCAACCCCTCGTACTCACAACTCTTAACTCTTCACTCTCTACTCGTCTTACGATCCCATCTTCTCGGCTGCGGCGACGACCATGTCGATCGAGCCGGCGTACATGAACGCCTGCTCCGGCAACCGGTCGTGCTTGCCTTCAAGAATCTCCTTGAAGCCGCGCACCGTTTCTTCACGCGAAACGTACTGTCCCGGCGTGCCGGTGAACTGCTCGGCCGTGTAGAACGGCTGTGAGAAGAAGCGCTCGATCCGTCGAGCTCGCTCGACGATTTCGCGGTCTTCCGGGCTCAGTTCTTCGATACCGAGAATGGCAATAATGTCCTGGAGATCGCGGTAGCGCTGGAGCACCTGCTGCACTTCACGGGCAACCTGGTAATGCTCCTCACCAACGACGAGCGGATCGAGCACGCGGGACGTCGACGCCAGCGGATCGACCGCCGGGAAGATGCCGCGCTCGGCGATCGATCGCTCAAGCGACACGGTCGCGTCGAGGTGGGCGAACACCGTCGCTGGCGCTGGGTCGGTGTAGTCGTCGGCGGGAACGTACACGGCCTGCACGGAGGTGATCGATCCGACCTTGGTCGAAGTAATCCGCTCCTGGAGCTGACCCATTTCCGCCGCAAGTGTTGGCTGGTAACCGACGGCGCTCGGCATACGGCCAAGCAACGCCGACACTTCCGAACCCGCCTGCACGAAGCGGAAGATGTTGTCGATGAAGAGGAGAACGTCGCGGCCCTCGTCGCGGAACGACTCGGCCATCGTCAGACCGGTCAGACCGACGCGAAGTCGCGCTCCTGGCGGCTCGTTCATCTGGCCAAAGACCATGGTGGTCTGGCTGATAACGCCCGAGTCCTGCATTTCTTTGTAGAGCGCGGTGCCTTCACGCGTCCGCTCACCCACGCCCACGAACACCGAGTATCCCTGGTGAACGGCGGCGATGTTCCGGATGAGCTCGGTGATGATCACCGTCTTGCCGACACCGGCGCCTCCGAAGACGCCGGTCTTGCCACCCTTGGTGAAGGGGGCGATCAGGTCAATGACCTTGATGCCGGTTTCGAAGACTTCGACCGACGACGCCTGCTCTTCAAACGAAGGTGCGAGGCGGTGGATTGGCGACGTCTGCGTCGATTCAACCGGTCCGGCCTGGTCGATTGGCTCGCCGACGACGTTGAGAATGCGGCCAAGCGTCTCTTTGCCAACCGGCACGGCGATCGCCTTACCGGTGTTGATCGCATCCATGCCACGGCGAAGACCGTCGGTTGACGACATCGCCACGGCGCGAACCCAGTCATTCCCGAGGTGCGACTGGACTTCGAGCGTCAGGATCGACCCGTCATCACGGGTGACCTGAACGGAGTTGTAAATCTCGGGCAGTTGATCCGGTGGGAAAACAATGTCCACAACCGGACCGAGGACCTGAACGATCCTTCCCGTTGTCTGCTGGGCAGCGGCAACCATGATCTGGCTCCTCTTCTGGTGCGTTCTGCCCGGGCGCGCGCCTCGCCCGGCCGTTCACCGACTTCTTACGCCGAATGGTCGTTCGGCGCAGCGCGCGCCGAGTACGGTCCTATTTACCAGCCGCGGCAGCGCCCGCCGAAATCTCGGCCACTTCGCGGGTAATCAGTGCCTGACGCGCCTTGTTGTAGGAAAGCGTCAGATCGGAAACAAGGTCTTTCGCGTTGTCCGTCGCGTTTCGCATCGCCACCATTCGCGCCGAGTGCTCCGAAGCGTTCGCCTCAAGCAAGGTCTGGTAGACCTGAATCTCGATAAAGCGCGGGAGCAGTTGCTCCAGCACGGCCGCCGGAGATGGCTCGAAGATATAGTCGCTGAATTCGCCTTCACCCTCAGGTTGGTCGATCGGCAGCAACTGCTTCACTTCCGGAACCTGGGTCAGCGTATTCACGTAACGCGCGTAGACAATATGCACCGCGTCGACTCGACCCGACACATACTCGTCCACCGCGACCTGCGCAATCGGGCGAATTGTATCGAGCGAGAAGTTGTCGCCGAGTCCTGTGAACTCCGCGATCATCTCTTGTTTGGTGCGCGCCATGAACTCACGCGATTTCTTCCCAACCGCGATCACCTTCACTGGCCCGCCCGCTTCTTGAAGAATGAAGCGAGTTGACCGGCGAAGAATGTTCGAGTTGAGCGGGCCCGTAAGTCCTTTATCCGGCGTGATCACAATTATTGCCGTCGATTTGACCTCCCGCTGCTGAAGCATCGGAAACCGGGCCACATCGTCGGGGTCAAGCTGCAGCGACGAGAGATCCGCGATCACGCCCTGAAGCCGTTGGGCATAGGGGCGCGCCGAGGTCACGCGTTGCTGCGCTCGTCGCATCTTCGACGCGGAAACCATTTCCATGGCGCGCGTGATTTGCGAAATATTGCGAACCGACCTGATACGGCGGCGTATTTCACGTGGGCTTGCCACGATCGATTTCTCCTCCCGCGACGGCGTTTACTCCGCCGCGCGCCGTCCGTCTATCGGGCCGCTGCCGCCGTGGCTTTTGCTGGAGACGCTCCCCACTTCGAGCCCTTCTTGAAGGTCTCGGTGGCGGTGCGCAACTCTGCAATAAGCTCATCGCCCCACGGCTGCGTTGCGATACGATCGAGCACAGCAGAGCCGGCCGACCGCAGGTAGTCAAGATACGAAGCCTCAAACGCGCGCACTTCTTCCACCGGCACGTCCTCGAGGAATCCATTGGTCGCCATCCAGAGCGACGCAACTTCCTCTTGAACCGGCAACGGTCGATATTGCGGCTGCTTGAGAATCTCAGTCAAACGCTGACCACGATCGAGCTGCGCTTTCGTCACAGGATCGAGATCAGAGCCAAACTGGGCGAACGCGGCGAGCGAGCGATACGCGGCCATGTCGAGACGCAGGCGCCCCGCGACCTTGTTCATCGCTCGGATCTGCGCCGCGCCACCGACGCGGGAAACCGAAATGCCGGCATTCACCGCCGGGCGGACGCCGGCGTAGAAGAGATCCGATTCCAGGAAGATCTGTCCGTCGGTGATCGAAATCACGTTCGTTGGAATGTAGGCTGAAACGTCGCCGGCCTGGGTCTCAATGATCGGCAGCGCCGTCAGCGAACCGCCACCCAGCGAATCGTTCATGCGCGCCGCGCGCTCAAGCAATCGAGAGTGAAGGTAGAAAACGTCGCCAGGATACGCCTCACGCCCCGGAGGACGGCGCATCAGCAGCGAAACCTGGCGGTACGCCCAGGCGTGCTTGGAAAGATCATCGTAAACAATGAGCGCAGCCTTGCCCGTCTCCATGAACTCTTCGCCCATCGCGCAACCGGCGAACGGGGCGATGTACTGGAGCGACGCAGGGTCGGAAGCAGAGGCGCTCACGATAATCGTGTGTTCCAACGCACCGTGCAGCTCGAGGGTTCGCATCACCTGCGCCACCTGGGCCTGCTTCTGGCCGATGGCGACGTAGATGCAAATAACCCCAGAACCCTTTTGATTGATGATCGCGTCGATTGCGATTGCGCTCTTGCCGGTCTGGCGGTCGCCAATGATCAGCTCACGCTGGCCACGGCCAATCGGGATCATCGAGTCGATTGACTTGATGCCAGTCTGGACCGGCTGATCGACGTCCTGCCGCAGCACGACGCCGGGGGCGATGCGCTCGATCGGACGTGACTTATCGGTGCTGATTGGTCCTTTGCCGTCGATCGGTTGACCGAGGGCGTTGACCACACGGCCGATCAGCGCATCGCCGACCGGCACGGAAGCGATTCGACCGGTCGAGCGAACTTCATCGCCCTCCTCGATCTCGGTGTACTCACCCATGATGATGATACCGACTGAATCTTCTTCCAGGTTGAATGCGAGTCCGAGCACGCCGGTCTTCGTAAACTCGACCAGCTCACTCGCCATCACGTTGCTGAGACCGTACACCTGTGCAATACCATCGCCGACTTCCACGACGCGGCCGACATTGGTGACGGTCATTTCTTGCTCGAAACCGGCAATCTGTTGCTTCAGAATGTCGCCGATTTCGGTTGCCCGTACGACCATCCTTGTCCTGTCCTCTCACGGCCTCGTCGGCCGCATGGCGCTCGCGATGTCGACGGTCGTGGAACCTTCGACTGCCCCAGATGTTTACGCGGCTGAAAGACGCGTGCGCAACCGGCGCAACTGGTTCACAACGCTTCCGTCGATGAGCTGGTCGCCGACGAGGGCGACGATTCCGCCAATAATGTCTGGGTCCACCTTCAATCGAAGCTGAACCTCTTTGCCGACGATCTTCGACAACTGCGCCCGAACGACCTCTTGTTCAGCGTCGTCGAGCGGCTCCGCAGTCGTGACGTCGGCGATAACAATGCCCTGCTCTGCAAGCACTGCCGCTTCAAAGAGCTGATTCAGCTCCGGAATGATGTCGAGACGCTGGCGTTGGACCAAAAGCCCGACGAGGTTCTTCGCCTCTTGCTGGCCATTGCCTTTGTCCAACACCGCATTGAGAAACGCGACCTTGCTCTCACTCCGAACGCTCGGGTTCTTGAGATACGCGGTCGCAGCTTCGTCACTCGCCACATCGTTCAGGAGCGCCAGGTCGGCCCGCCATTGAGCCATCGTATTTTGCTCTTTGGCCAGACTCAACACGGCCTGCGCGTACCGGTTCGCGGCGCCGCTTGCCATGCCTTGCTCCCTTACAAGAGCGGCCCTCTTGCGCTTCCCGCGCCAGACGGCCGCCTGCGATTCGGCACGCTACGCGGCCGGTTTTCCGTTGGTTCCCGCCGCCTCCGACAATGTTTCTTCGATCAGCCTGGCTTGCGTCGCGGGATCGAGCTCCTTGCGGACGATCTTCGTTGCAGCCGAAACGGCCAGACCGGCGACTTCCTGCCGGAGCTGCTGCCGGGCGTTCTCGACTTCAGCTTGCAGTGATTGCCGGGCGCGATTGAGATACTCATCGCCCTGGCGCTCGGCCTCTTCCTTTGCCTTCGCGATCTGGGCATCGCCAGTCGCGCGGGCATCGGTCAAAATCTGCTGAGCCTCGACGCGAGCTTGCCGGAGCACATCTTCATTTTTCGCGGAGGTCGCCTGGAGTTCGGCCTGCATGCGCTCGGCCGCTTCCATTCCTTCGCGAATTTTGTCTTGCCGCTTATCCAGCATCGCCAGGATCGGACCGCCGCCGAGCTTCCAGAGAAGCGCGATGAAGATCAAGAACGAAACCAACTGGATAATGAGCTTCCAACCGCTGAGACCTAGGGCGTCCATGCTTGCGTTCCTTACCCCTCTTTACGGAGGCTCATCGGCATCGCATCGTCCAAGTCGAACATCCTGATGCATAGCAACAGGATCAGAGCGGGTGCGGCCATGGCCGCACCCCCATCTCGACTAGACGAAGAGAACGATGATCGCGATAACGAACGCATAGATGGCGACCGCTTCCGCGAGCGCCGCACCGATGATCATCGTGGTGCGGACTTCGCCGGACGCCTCTGGGTTCCGTCCGATTGCTTCCATTGCACCGCGAACGGCCATACCGATACCAATGCCTGGGCCAATCGCCCCAAGGCCGATGGCGATCGCAGCGCCGATATATCGCACCGCATCCGGATCAGTAATCGAGCCAAACACCGAGGTTCCTCCTTCGGGGCCGAACGACCGTGTACGCTGGCGCCCATGTTCCCCGGAGACGACCCATGCCGCCCCCACCAATCGAGCCATAAAACCGGACTATCTCTCGACGGCGACTTTGCGCCGATCGTCCGCATAAGAATACCGTCCAGTCCCGGAGGGCCGGACGGGAGCGTGGGTGCTAATCGCCCACCGAGCCCTGCGCCGCAACCGCGCCCTGCGCTTTTGCGTCGTCATGAGCATGCTCGTCTTCATGCCCATGGCTGCTCGCGGCTGCGAGCGTCAGGTAAATCAAGGTCAACAGCGCGAAGACGAGCGCCTGGATTGAACCGAACAAGACTTCAAGGAAGAGGAAGATCACCGGGAAGAGCACCGGCAGCACCGCGATCTTGATCGCTGCGCCGAGCGCGAACATCACACCCAGCAGCACTTCGCCTGCGAAGACGTTGCCGAAGAGACGGGCAGAGAGCGAAATGATGCGGGAAAACTCGCCAATGACTTCAATGGGGAAGAGGAATGGCGGATCGGCCATGTGCTTGATGCGGCCGCCAACGCCATGCGCCCGGATGCCGACAATCTGAACTGCCGTAAACGCGATCAGCGCCATCGCCAGAGTCATATTGAGATCGGCATTCGGAGCGCGGAAGAATGGAACGAGAACCTGGCCCTCGTGCGCGGTCGCTTCTTCGGCTGCTGCTTCGCCGGTGCGCGTATCCGACGTAGTGATCGTCGTGGTCGGCTCGGAGGCAACAACCGCCTCGTCTTCCCATTTGCCGATCGTGCCGACGCCGGGTAGGAGTCCAGAGAGATTTGCGAATAGAATGAAAACGAAGAGTCCGAGAATGAGCGGGAGCACTTTGCGGCCAAACCGGCGACCGGCGGTACCCTCAACCAATCCCAGAATAGCGCCAACGATCATCTCGATCAGGCCCTGGAATCGACCCGGGATATCCTTGCTCCTCCGAGCTGCTGCCCAGAACGCAAGAATGATCGCCGCCATGACGATCCACATCGTCAACATCGAGTTCGTGACCGGAATCGGCCCGATATTGAACAGGGTTTCTGCGGCTATCTCGACATGAACATCCAGGTTCATGGTCTCAACATCACTCCTCGACCGATCCCGGTCCCTGTTCGCCACCCTTCTGACGGCGAGATCGTAGCGGTTTTGTCAGCTGCTGGACTCCCCGGGTCACGGGGCCAACCGGCGCATCTTTTCGGCCGACTCGCGCCAGCTCCACCAGTTGATAGCCGGCGGCGATGAGCGCGACCCCCACGCCTATTAATGTGAAGACTGGTCCCTTCCCTGTCTTCTCATCAATTGCGACGCCTCCAGCGATGAACACCACAATTGTGGCGACGATCGAACATCCAAGACCTGCCGCGGCGCCCGCGGCGCTGAGCCCTGAATGCTCCTCTGGAGACAGCCCGTCAGGCATGAATCCTCGGCCTTTTCCGATTGTGCATCTTATCACACTCTCGTGGGCACGCCAAACGATGTTGCGGCGCTAGCGCTTAGTTCGAATAGCATATCGTTATTCGTTCCAGAGCGCTTGCGCCCGCAAATGCTCTCATGGAATGCCACCGTCGAAATGCGTCCCACGACAGCTACGCGATCGCTATAACGGCGCCTTCCCGCGCGGAGCGATTTGCCGCTTCGGCTAACCTCGTGAGATCGAGCGCAATCGCAACATTTTCCGTCGCTTTCCGCCCCTGCTGAATGCAGGCAATCCACTCCTCGAACGCGCTCGGCAATTCAGCTGGCTCCGTAATGACCACCGGATCGATCACCGCCTCACCGCGCATGTTGCCCGGCCGGTGCACGAGCTTCCGCTTCGGAGCGGCGTATCGGATGATCCCCTTCGTGCCATGTACTTCGATCTCGAACGTGCCTGGATTATCGATGAAGCTCACTTCAGCAACGGCAAGCGCTCCGGAATCGAATCGCATCGAAACGACGGCATGATCTTCAACGTTCCGCCCGGTGAAATAGCCATACTGCGCCGACAACGAAATGGGCATGCCAACGAAATACCGGGTGAGATAGAGCGGGTGCGCCCCGAGATCGATCAGCGCTCCTCCGGCCGCTTCATTCACATTGTAGAAATGCTCCGGCAACCAGCCTTGCGGATGATTCTCAGTCGCAAGCGCGCCATTATGACCCACCCGCATCCTGACATACCCGATCTCACCAAGTTCGCCATCATCGATCATCCGCTTGATGACCTGGGTATAGCCGTTCGACAGTCTCGGCAACGACACGACAAATACGACGCCTGCTTTCTCGACCGCCGACACAATCGCCGTAGCATCCTCAACAGTCGCAGCGATCACCTTCTCGGTGAAGATATGCTTCCCGGCCTGTGCTGCGGCGATCATCACTTCGCGATGGTCGGTGGTCGGTGTCGTCACGATCACACCATCGATCTCAGGATCAGCCAGAACTGCCGCAAGACTCGGCTCGAAACGCGCGCCGATCTCACTTGCGGCGGCCGCGCCGCGCTGCGGATCGCTATCCCAGACCGTGGTGACGACGGTGTCCGGGTGATTGCTCGCGTCACGCGCATAGTCTTTCGCGTGCACATGCCAGTAACTCAATATCGCCAGCCGCAGCATGTCTCACTCCCTTCGACAGCACGAGCCGTCAGCATCGCAGATCGGGCCGTACTTCGCCCATTCCGCTTCGCAATACGTTCTGCCCATGACATAAGTCATAGGCGAACTTGGCGAGTCGCGCCATACCTTGCGACATCGATCACTTGATGGCAACTTCCCAATCGACTCGCCCATTCGCAAGCACCTTGCCTGATGAGAACATCGATGTATTTCAGGCAAATTCTCGATGAACGTTGCGGTTGCGCCTCATACCTGATCGCCAGTCGCCAGACCGGTGAAGCCGCTATCGTCGATCCCGCCCTTATCACCGATCAGTACGAAGCCATTCTTGCCGAGCGGAATTTTGATCTTCGTTACGTCATCGATACGCACACCCATGCCGATCACGTTTCCGGCGCCCGCTGGCTCGCGTGACGCCACGAAGCCGTGCTCTGCCTCCACGCATCAGCGCAGGTCGTCCACCCATTTCGGACACTCCATGACGTCGAGGAACTCCCTCTCGGACAGCTTCGCCTGCGGCGTCATTCATACGCCGGGGCACCGTCCCGAACTCATTTCCCTGCTGGTGATCAATCCTGAGCGAAGTCCGGAGCCTTCGATGGTGCTAACCGGCGATTCCATGCTGGTTGGCGATATCAGTCGTCCCGACTTTGGAAGCGACGCCGCCGCCGACCAATATGAGAGCTTCGGCCGGCTGCTTCGTTTGCCCGATTGGGTCGCAGCCTTTCCCCGGGCATATCGAAGCGACCAACCGCGGAGTGGTCGACAATCGCTGCGCCATGCTCACAGAGGTTTCACCTGTGGCGGAGCTTGCAACACGCTTCGATGAAATCACGCGCGATCTGCCCGTCTTGATGATCTGCCAGGCAGGTTCCCGTTCGTTTCGGACAGCGCAATATCTCGCACAGCATGGAATCAGTCAGGTCCAAAGCGTTCGCGGCGGCACCCTGGCCTGGAGAGAAGCGAACTTTCCAATCGAGTTTGAGGAGCATGCGCCCCATCCACGCGTCATTGACTCCGAACGGGCGCACGCCGGGACAGGAACTCACGCAATCTGAAATTTCCGATGACATCCATGTTTCACGTCAAATTTCCTGAGCAATCCATCGTTCCAGCGATTACCATGGAGCGGCGACATTGGGGTTGCATGCTTCAGGAGCAACGATGGTTCACGTCACTGATTTCCCTGAGACGACGACCGGCGATTTGATCGAGACGCCTCAAACAGGCAAGCCGCCGATTCCAGCAATGACCCAGCGGGTCGTGCTCCTCCTTGCGCTCCCCATTATTGGCGAGAATTTGCTGCAAACTGCGGTCGGCGCGGTCGATACGCTGCTCGTCAGCCGGATCGGCGACGACGCCATCGCCGGTGTCGGCGTCGGCGCTGAACTTGTTTTCTTCATGTTGGCGATTCTGAGCGCGGTGACCGTTGGAGCGACTGTACTCGTCTCCCAGGCGATTGGATCGGGCAACAAGGAGCGATCCAATCAACTCGCCCGCCAGGCGATTACCTGGGGCATCCTTATCGCCATCCCGCTTTCCATTGTCGGGTATTTCGCAACGCCCGCACTCGTGGGCCTCTTCGGCGCCGAGCCGCAGGTGACTGAATACGCGATCAGCTATTTCCAGGTCATCGCATCAACCAGCGTCTTTCTCCTCCTGTCGTTCCTATGCGGCGCCGTACTTCGTGGGGCCGGAGATAGTCGCACGCCGCTCAAAGCAGCCATTCTCGCGAACATCGTCAACATTTTTCTTTCGTACGCGTTGATCTTTGGACATCTCGGACTTGCCAGAACTGGGAGTCGCCGGAAGCGCCTGGGGCGCATCGATCGGGCGCGGCATCGCGGCGGCATTCATGCTCGTCATGCTCTGGCGCGGCAAGGGCCCGCTCTCCATTCACGGCAAAAGCGGTTGGCGTCCGGAACGAAGAGTCGGCAAGGATCTGTTCCGGCTTGGCGGGCCGGCGGCAATCGAGCAAGGCATGATGGAAGCGGGATTCATGTCGCTCGTGATGATCGTCGCCACCCTCGGCACCGCCGCGCTGGCAGCACAGCAAATCAGCTTCACGGCGATGAGTCTCGGCTTCCTGCCTTCAATTGGCTTCGCGGTGACGGCGACCGCACTCGTCGGACAGAGCATTGGCGCGCGCCGGATCGACGACGCGATCACGGCCTTTCGCATCTCCCTTCGCTGGTCGATTGTCTGGATGGCAGCAGGGCTGGTGCTCTATGTCTTCGCCGCCGAATGGATGATCAAGCTCTTCTCCAGCGACCCGGATGTCATCGCAGCCGGCACGGGCGGTCTCCGCGCCATCGGCCTGAGTCTTCCGCTCTGGGGAATCTGGATGACCTCGGCCGGCTCGCTGCGCGGAAGCGGCGACACCCGCTCGCCAATGGTTCGTGGCGTCATCACCGTCTGGCTGGCCGTCGTTCTGGCATTTGTCGGGGTTCACTGGTTCGATATGGGAATCGGTTGGGTTTGGCTGACCTTCTTGATCACGTCGCCGATATCTGCGGTCGGCAACATCCGCGCCTTTCGGCGCCGGTCCGAGGAATTGCGCCGCGAATTCGCGCTCAATCCCAACCCGGATACACCTGAACCAATTCCGGTGCCCGTTTACCAGCCGTAGGGAATATTTCGCCTCGGATTGAGCTCGGGATAACACCCTGTTTGCAGCATGAAATTCACGCGCCGGAAAAACGCCTCAGTCTCGACCGGAGAGACATAGGGACGCAGCGCGTCGCGCACCTCACTCTCCCGAACCTGGAGATCGACGAGGTCTTGCTGCAATTGGTCGGAAATCTCGCACCCGGCATACTGCCAGAGCACGGTCCGCAACTTTGGCTGCACGTTAAAGGTGAGACCGTGGTCGATGCCCCACACTTTGCCCCGTTCGTCGCGCAGGCAGTGACCGATCTTCCGGTCAGCGTTGTTGGTGATATGGTCGAACAGCACCATCCGCTCGACATCAAGATTTTGCTTCCGCCAGAAGAGACTTCCCTCATCGTCGGCAAGCGCCGTCACGTAAATCTGCAAGCTCCCGATTCCATGTGGTCCTTCGCGGACGATGGTGGGCGGCACCAGATCCCAGCCAAGCAACTTGCTGAGCTCATACGACGCCACTTCACGCCGGTATAGCGTTCCATCAGGAAAGTCGTAGAGAGGGGCCTCACCCGCCTGCGGTTTATAAATTGCGAGGTGCTCACTTCCTTGTGCGCTCGTCAACAACACCGCGAAGGTGTAGTTCGATCCCCATGGCACGAGCTGCGAACCTGCAATATCGGCGGAACGCAGCAGGTCGAGCGCTTCCGGGTCGGTGAGCGGCTGGCTGATGATTTCTCGCGGCTCACCATCATCGTTTCGAAGCGAGAGATGCAAATGCGGCATGGACCACGTTCCCGAAGCATAGGTTCCAGTGAGAGAATCCCCGTTCGCACCGAAGTCGATCGAAGATTGCGGCAAGTGTACCCGGCTTCAACGATCATTCCTGATATACGTGTCACCTGAAAACCATGATTGCCCGTAAAATGACCAGGTTATTGGACTGCGATGAGCAAGGTGCTGATTCGCGACGATTCGGGAAAGGATCGGGAGAGCAAGCATGAAAATCGTTCGCTATCGTGATGCGGCTGGCGCTGCCGCCGTTGGAATTCTGGAAGACGCCACTGTCTACGCTGCCTCTGGCGATATCTTCACGAGTCTCACCAAAGGCGCCGCCGTCGGCAATGTTGACAGCGTCAAGCTGCTCGCTCCGATCGAGCCGGGAAAAGTCGTTTGCGTCGGGCTCAACTACGCAAAGCATGCGGCCGAAGGCGGTATTTTCGACTTGCCGACCGAGCCGATCATCTTCATGAAGCCGACCACGGCGATTATCGGCCCTGGTGACACGATCGAAATCGCCAATGTCGAAAACGACACCCACTATGAAGCCGAGCTTGCGATTGTCATTGGCAAGACCGCCAAAGACGTCGAAGAGTCAAACGCGCTCGAGTACATCCTTGGCTATACCTGCGGGAACGATGTATCTGACCGCGTATTGCAGAAGAAAGATGGCCAGTGGGTTCGCGCCAAGGGCTTCGATACCTACTGCCCACTCGGGCCGGTCATTGAAACGAGCATCGCGGACGTCTCGGACATCAGCGTTTCGTCCCGGCTTAACGGTACGACGCGGCAATCATCATCGACCAAAGATTTGATCTTCAGCATTCCGTTCCTCGTTTCCTTTCTCAGCAAGGTGATGACCCTGCAGCCAGGCGACGTCATCATGACCGGCACTCCGGAAGGTGTCGGCGGTATGAAGCCGGGCGACACGATCGAGATCGAGATCGGCGGAGTTGGCGTGCTCAAGAATGCAGTCGCCGCCCGCGCGTAACCGCTCGACAGCTTTGCTAAACTGAAATCGCGCGAGCGTGAGAGCGAAGTGATCAGCTCTCACCTCGCGCGTTTTCGGTTCGCCGATCGTGCCGGAGTCATGCCATGGACGACCATGCGTTTCATCAAATCCTTTGGAGAGCTGAAGGATTCGAAAGCCTCGAGCGCTGCACACTCCGATCCACTTCCAATGGCTGGGAGCTCATCGGGACAGTCATCTGCCTTGTCGATGCTCCAACTGAAGTCCACTACGAGATTACGGTCTCTTCAGTGTGGGCAACCGAGCTCGTCCGCCTGAGCTGCTCGAATGGCCCAACAACATCCCGGCTCACGCTCGTGCGAAACGACCAGGGCCAATGGCAATGTAACGATGTCGCCTACCCCGAACTCGATGGTTGCTTCGATATCGACCTCGGCATCACGCCTTCAACGAACACCCTCCCCATTCGCCGCCTCAATCTCTCGATCGGCGAAAAAGCCTCCGTCGACGCCGTTTGGGTGCAATTCCCGTCGCTCGAAGTCGCCCGCCTCCCCCAAACCTACATCCGCATCGACGAGTCCACTTACCACTACCAATCAGCCTCCGGCTTTGAAACCTATCTCAAAGTCAACGACGCTGGTCTCACCACCAACTACGACGGCGGCTGGCAAGAAATCACGTCATCGTAAGAACGCGGCACTAAAAGTGCCGAGCTTACCGGACGAAGCGCTTCCAGCGCGGGTTTCGGGGACCGGGTTTTCATATTCAACCGATTGTTCATCACCACCAGCCCTGGAAGGGCTTCGTCATGCATAGCACGGCACTTCCAGTGCCGTGAAAATGGTCGCCGCACAAATGCAAAGAGCGCGACGTCAAATGACATCGCGCTCTCTTTATTTCCCGTCGATGTTCAGATGAACTAGCGAATCGCCAATTCCGTCTGAGGATCGAAGAAGTGCAGCCGGTCAGTTGGTGACCCAACCTGAATCTGCTCGCCTTTCTGAAGGCGGATATCAGGATCCATTCGGGCCGTGAAGGTCTGGTTGCCGGCGATCAGGTAAACGAAAATTTCGTTGCCGAGCAACTCAATCACGTCGACGGTCACATTCATGTACGAATCCGGGGGCACCTGATCGCCCGCATGATTGCGTTCCATCAGGTGCTCAGGACGGATACCGAGTGTCACATTCTTGCCGATGTATGGCTCAAGCGCCGCCCGCTCGATTGTCGGCGGTACGGACCTTGAATCCTTCGCCCGTGGCGTACAGGTGACCGTCTTCGCTGGAAATCGTGCTGTCGAGGAAGTTCATCGATGGCGATCCGATGAAACCGGCGACGAACTTATTCGTCGGCTCGTCGTAAAGCGTCTGAGGCGTCGCCAGCTGCTGGAGCACACCGAGGCTCATGACGGCGATGCGGTCGCCCATCGTCATCGCTTCCACCTGGTCGTGCGTCACATAGATGGTCGTCGTCTGCACGCGCTCGTGAAGTTTGATGAGCTCGGCACGCGTTTGCACGCGCAGCTTGGCGTCAAGGTTCGAAAGCGGCTCGTCCATCAGGAAGAGATCGGCGTTGCGCACAATCGCACGGCCAAGTGCGACACGCTGCCGCTGGCCGCCGGAGAGTGCCTTCGGTTTCCGGTCAAGGAACTGCTCGATGTCGAGAATACGGGCCGCATCGCGCACGCGGCGCTCGCGCTCATCCTTCGGCACTTTTCGCAGCTTCAACGGATAAGCGAGATTGTCGCGAACCGTCATATGCGGATAGAGCGCGTAGCTCTGGAACACCATTGCGACGTCGCGGTCTTTCGGAGGAAGGTCATTGACGACGCGGTCGCCGATGATGATCCGACCTTCCGAGATTTCTTCGAGTCCAGCCACCATACGCATGGCGGTCGACTTCCCACATCCAGATGGACCGACCAACACCAGGAACTCCTGGTCGTCAACTTCCATGCTGAGGCTATCGACGGCTGGTGCACCACCTGCGTAGCGCTTGGTCACTTGGTCGAAGATAACCCGTGCCATTCCGCTCTCCCTTCAGACTACAGGACGCATCGCGCGCCCAGAGACGCCTTATCAATAGGTTCCGCCAATCACGGCGTCTTGCGAAAGTCGGTTGCGCAATTTAGCCCTGAATGACGACGGCTTGTCAAGCAACCCGACCCGACGTTCGATCGAAAGCAGATCATGCGCCGCCCGGTTAAGATACCTGTAGCTGAATGAACCCGGTTTCTGGTCAATAGTTCCGGCGCTTTTTGAAGAGAGGGAAGAGGAGAGCTGATGCCCCCGATAAGTCCTGCGGCAAATTCCGGACGCGTGGTCACCTTTGGTGAAGCGATGGTCCGCCTTACTCCGCCTCGAAATGAACGGCTGGAACGAACGATCAGTCTCGACGTCACCATCGGCGGCGCGGAACTCAATACCGCCGTCACCCTCGCTTGCCTGGGCATTCCCTCCACCTGGGTTTCGGTGCTGCCGGAGAACGGATTGGGGCGAGCAATCGCCCGCCAGGCCCGGGCAAATGGCGTCGACGTCTCGCACGTCAAATGGGTCGACGAATCCGAAGGTCGCGCCGGAACCTACTACCTCGAAGAGGGAGCTGATCCCCGTCCCTCCTCAGTGCTCTACGACCGCGCGAACTCGGCCATCGCCCGGATGTCGCCGGACACCTTCGATTGGGACGTCATTCTCAAGGGAGCGGCCGCGCTCCACATCTGCGGCATCACGCCGGCAGTTGGCCCCGGCCCTCGAGCTGAAACGCTCGCCGCGATGAAAGCCGCTCGCGAAGCGAATGTCCCGGTCTTCTTCGATCTCAATTACCGGTCGAAACTCTGGTCCGAAGAAGACGCTCGCGACTGCTTTCAGGAGATCATTCCGTACGTCGATCTCCTGTTTGCGTCGAAAGGCGGACTGGACACCTTCTACGGCATCGTGCATGAAACGTCTGCAGGGCGCGATGGATCTTGCGATCAAGGAACTCGATCTGAAGGCGATTGCCCTGACTCGCAAGAAAGGCAAGCGAAGCCGCGAGCTCAAACTTTGCTCGTACGCAATCGGTGTCGATCAGCCCCTGGTTGATGGTGGATGGCGATTGATCGAGGTCGTCGATCGCCTCGGCGGCGGCGACGCCTTCGCCGGTGGATTCATAACTGGATACCTTGAAGATCCTGCAAACCTGCAGTGGGGCGTCCAGCTCGGCGCTGCCGCCAGCGCCCTCAAACACACCATGCCCGGCGATTTCCTCTGCTCCACCCGTGAGGAAATCATCGCCGCCATCAACGCCGAAGAAGGCGGCGTTTTGCAACGCTGATGAATTCTCAATCTGGAGCCGATTGTGGGCACAAGGTCGTTGTGGACCCGGCACTTCAGTGCCGGGCTATGCAAAATAAAGTCCCGCTGGGACTGCAGAGATTCCACGATGTATCAGGAATATCTCCCATCCAGGTCAGCCCTGGAAGGGCTTCGTCGTGTTAGCCCAGGGGTTCAACCCCGGTGACGAGTTCGGCGCATCGAAGTCTCAAAGACCCGAAATCTCTATCAAACCAATTACCGAATCCAACTGGGAGGAAGCGGCAAATCTCCGCATCCTCCCGGAGCAAGTCGACTTCCTGACGCCAAACGTCTATTCCATCGCCGAATCAAAGTTCCATCCAGAACTCGTCCCCTGCGCGATCTACCTGGAAACCACCATGGTCGGCTTTCTGATGTATTGCCGGGATCCACGCGATGACCAGTACTGGCTCTACCGCTTCATGATCGACGAACGCTACCAGGGCAAGGGCTATGGCAAAAAAGCCCTGCTCGAATTGATCGAAATCATCCGCGCCCTTCCCAATGCCCCCGAGCTCAACGTCGGCTTCGATCTCGAAAATCACGTTGCCGCGAATCTCTATAAAAGCGTCGGCTTCATCGAAGGCGACCTGGCGCCCTGGGGCGAACGCACCGCGAAACTCGATCTGACGTCGCGAACATCATAGTCCTGGAAGGACGTTGGCGCGCTATTCACGAACGATATGCGCGCCCTCATGTGCGATCGCCAGCGTGGTTACACGGCCCGGTGCGTGAATCTCACGCGCCGCCGCTTGCATGCGCGTCGCCACGCAATCGATCCGCTCCGGACAGACCAGCGCCAGCACGCAGGGACCTGCACCGCTCAAACTCGCGCCGATCGCGCCTGCTTCCCTCGCAGCCGATCGCACCGGATCGAGATGAGGAAAAAGCCTTGCTCGATAGGGTTCGTGCATCCGATCGTGCATCCCGGCGGAGATCGCTTCGAGATTCCCGGTGAGGAATCCCGCCACCAGGCTCGACGCCGTCGCCACATTGAACGCCGCGTCGACGAGTGGAATCGATGTCGGCAACGCCGCCCGCGCGGCGTGGGTCGCCCCGGTCATCTCAGGAATAAAAACAACCGCCTGAAGCTGATGACTTGAGTTCGCGGTGAGACAGATCGCCTCGGCGACACCCGGCGCGGCGAGAATCGCGCCGCCGTACAACGCGGCGCCGACATTGTCGCCGTGGCCTTCCATGCGCCAGGCGGTCGCAAAGAGCTCGCGTCGCCCGAGACCAAGTCCCATCACTTCGTTCGCCGCCAGCAACCCGACGACAATCGCCGCAGCGGAACTCCCCAGGCCCCGGGATACCGGCACCTCAGCTCGCACCGTCAGGGCAAGCGGCGGCAATTCCTGGTGATACTCATGCGCGAGGATGCGCATCGCCGTCAACGAAAGATTTTCGCGCTCGATCAGCATCTCGCCGTCAGAACCGTCGAGGCGAACCGACATCTCGTCGCTCGGTTCGACCGTCAACTCGTTCCAGAGATCAAGCGCAAGCCCAATGGCGTCGAAGCCAGGACCGAGATTCGCCGAAGAAGCCGGAGCTTTAGCCGTGAAGCGCATCTGCCAGCACCTGCTCCAGCGCGCTCATCGTCGCGGCAACCGAAACCGGCCGGTTCGCGCCCGCGCGCGGCGCGCCATCGACATCTTCAAGGTGATAGCGAACGACCGCTTCGCTATCTTTGAGCACATGTCCGGTCAGGATGCCGGCGGCGATCGTATCAGCCGGAAGCAGCCCCTGCCGCACCAGCTTGCGCACCCCTGCCAGCGTTGCCGCCGACGCCGGTTCGCAGCCGATGCCGACCCGATCGATCTCCGCTTTCGCATCGAGAATCTCATCGTCGGTCACACTGGTGACGATGCCATCGGTCAACTTGATCGTCCGCTCGGCTCGCCCCAGGCTCGCTGGATTACCGATCTTGATGGCGGTCGCAACGGTATCCGCCTCGACCGGTTGCCAATTGGTATAGCCTCGATCGTAGTACTGGGTAAAGGGCGATGCCCCGGCGGCCTGAATGGTGACGATGCGTGGAATTTTATCGATCAGCTTCGCTTCGCTCAAATCAAGCAGCGCTTTGCCAAACGCGCCGGTGTTGCCGAGATTACCGCCCGGTAGGGCAATCACATCGGGAATCTGCCAATCAAGCTGCTCGAACAACTCGATCAGGGTCGTCTTTTGACCTTCAAGCCGGAATGGATTGAGCGAATTGACGAGATAGACCGGGTATTTCGCGGTCAGCTCCCGCAGCAATGTCAGCGCCTGATCGAAGTCGCCCTGGATTTGCACCACGCGAGCGCCATGCGCGATCGTCTGGCTCAATTTGCCGGCGCTGATCTTGCCTTCAGGAATCAGCACCAGTGCGGCCATTCGCGCCGCAGCGGCATACGACGCCAACGACGCAGACGTATTGCCGGTCGAGGCGCAGGCGACGATCTTCGCGCCGACGGCCTTGGCGTGCGACACGCCGACCGTCATGCCGCGATCTTTGAACGACGCAGTGGGATTCTGTCCCTCGTGCTTCAAACCAAACGAAGCGATTCCCGCATAGTCCGCAATGCGGTCATCGAAATAGAGCGGTGTGTTCCCCTCGAAGCGTGTCACCACGGCTTCTTCAGGAATCGCCGGCAGGATCGCCCGGTACTTCCAGACCCCGGATTGCTTCAAACGGGCGGACGCACCGGCAGCGAGGGCTGAACGGGTAAGCTGATCGAGATCTGGAATCAGGCAATCGAGCAATCCGCCACAGGTCGGGCAAACGCTGATCGGCACATCGGCGGTCGTCACTGTGCCGCAAACCATGCATCGAACCCGAAGGTTCTCGATTGTCGCCCGCGACGACGCCATTTGCTCGTCCTGCGCGAGGCTCATCGCCCCATCACCTTTCCCTACCAGCGAGAAAACGCCCGTTCGTTTCCAGTGAATGAGCATACCACGCGCCCATCTCCACCAAACAAAACAAACCCGCCGGACAATCGTCCGGCGGGTTTGGATCCTCACATTGCACGATACATACTCCGCTCTCACCAGAATTAGGAGAGAGGCGGGGGTAAGGGTCGTTCTTCAATCTACTGTGGAGCGCGCTGGCTGCCGACATAGTTGGCACGAACGACCGTGCGCTGCAGGTAGACGCCATTTTGGTAATCGAACGGTCCGCCGCAAGTGATCAATGTCAGCGCCCGCTTCGTGGTTGGCCCGACAATGTCCTGGATCGGCGCGTTGTTCGCGTCATACTGGCGCACCCAATCGACTTTGTAGGTGTAAATCTTGCCGTCATCACCGTTGATAGTGATCAGATCACCCTTCTTCAGCGAGCCGACGTTGTAGAAAACGGCTGGTCCAACATCCCAGTAATCGAGATGCCCTGCCATGACAGTGTTGCCATCTGCGCCCAGCTTCGGCGTTTCCTTATACCAGGAAACGACCCACGGCCCCGAAGGATCCTGCATGACGCCGTTGACGATCTCCCGCTGCTCGACCGCCGCATCAACCTGAGCATTCGCGATGCTGATCGAAACCGGAAGTGCTCCCGTGTGCGGTGTCGGCGTCGCCGCAACTGCTGTCGCCGGCCCCGGACGCGCCCCGCCGCTCGTCGGCGTTTCGCCCTGCTTGGTCGACGTAATGGTGCTGTCTTGCGCGAGCGCGGTCGCGCCCATCATGCTCACGATGATCAGAGCCCCAATCAGCCCCGCCAACGCACGATACAATCGCGATCCCCTGGATTTACTCATGCCCGTCACCCTCGGTATTCCCTGCGTCAGACGCCTATCGTCAAAGCTGCGCCAAAGCACGTTTCAGCGTGCGAATGAGGCTCTGCCTTTATATACGCACGACCGTCCCAAATGGTATCACTCTCGGACTCGGAAACCATCACTCTTCGACAATTCCCTGCCGCTCAATACCAAATGCTCTTACACGACGATCGGCTCGTCTCCCGCAATACTACGACGAACAGCTATGCAAACGCGAATAAAGTACTGGTCTACGCTGGGAATAAAGTCATCTCGCGTCAAGAACATCTCGAAAACCCTGTGATGATGATCAATCGCGATGGCGGCCACTTGATCGATATCGCCGCTTAAGAGGGCAATCGCATCATCGAGTCCCATTCGGACAATCGCCGCTACCTCATCGGCGTTTGGCCGATATTCCTCGATCGACTCATCGCGCCGGACCAGGAAAAGTTGCTGCAGCTCGCGATCGATTGGACGGCCATCTCCTTCGTTTGATGACATCCGCACTCCGACTTGCCGGGCATTGTCTGGAGCGATCGTGATGCCAACCTCTTCTTCGACCTCGCGAAGTGCGTCGTTTACCTGCTCACCAGCGCCGAGATGCCCAGCAACCGTCGCGTCGAGCTTGCCTGGCCAGGTGTCCTTTTCCTCGCCGCGACGCTGAAAATCGAGAAACGGTACGCCCGATTCGACCCCAAAGATCCAGAGGTGAATCGATCGATGCCAGTCGCCATCACGATGCACCTGCCATCTCGGCTTCACGATGCCAGTCGGATCGCCATTCGCGGTCACTACATCGAAGAGCTCACCAGGATCCTGGGCCTTCGATTCCGAAGGCAACGCCTCTGCGCCTCGTCGCATGCTGTTCGTCAGGCCGAAGCGGCGCACATCCTGACGAGCGCCATGACGATACCGGGCTCCGCGAAGCGTCGCTTCAAGCTCGAATCCGGCAGCGAGGTACAGCCGCTCGGCCCGATTGTTTCCCGCTTCGACCTCCAACCAGATTCGCCGGACATTCCATTCATCGAACGCGACATCGATGAAGGCATCAAGCGCATCCCGTCCAAACCCCTTACCCCATTCATCTGGATCGCCAATCAGCAACGAAAGCTGAAAGACTCGCTGTTCCTGATCGGTCGGCGACGCCACCAGCAACCCGATCGGATCTCCATCAAGCCGCTCAATCACAAATCCAACTGGTCGCCCCAGCTTGTCCTCATCATCTAGCCATCCGGCAATCTTCCGCGTCACCCCGCTCTGCGATATCGTCGACGCCGAATCTCCCCATCCATCCATCACCACCGGATCATTCAACCATCGATAAACCACCCGGACATCGTCCAGATCAACCGCCCGCAAATTAACCAGCTCACCCAAAATCATCGCCCCACCCCTATCTCACTTCTCACATCTCAAATGAAAACGCGCCACGCTAAATCAGCGTGGCGCGTATCGTTCACTCTCAAGACTTGACCTTAGCGAGAAGCCACCGTTTGCGCGACCTGCAACGCTCCGGACCACTTATCCGCGAGATCGATGATCTGGCTGCTGAAGACGCCGAGCAACACGTTCGCCACCGCCAGCACCACGATACCGGCATTGAGCAACGTCGTACTCGACTTGCGCAGCTCACGGTCGGACGGATTGAAGTACATCACCGCTACCACACGAAGGTAGAAATAGGCGCTGATGGCAGAGGCGAGCACGACCGCGACCGCCAGCCAGAGCAGATTGGCGTTGATGGCCGCGACGATGACGTAGTACTTCGCGTAGAACCCGAGCAACGGCGGCACACCCATCAATGACACCATGAAGATCGTCATCGCAAGCGCGGCCATCGGCTGCGTCGAAGCCAGACCGGCGAAGTCGTCGAGCATCATGCCCCGGCCCCGGTGCTGCATCCAGGTGATCACGGCGAATGCGCCGATATTCATGAAGGTATAGGCCAGCGTGTAGTAGAGCATCGCCGTGATGCCGGGATCGCTTGACGCAGCATCCCCAGCCAGACTGACAAACTTGCCCTCTCCAGTCACGCTTTGATACGCCGCCAGTCCGACGAGGATGTAGCCGGTGTGCGCGATCGATGAATACGCCAGCATTCGCTTGAGATTGCGCTGGGAAAGAGCGACGAGGTTTCCGAGCGCCATGGTCATCACGGCAAGGATCGCGATCAGCACGTACCAGTCATCGCGGAGCGGTCCAAGTCCCTGCACCATGATTCTGATAATCGCCGCAAAGCCAGCCGCCTTTGGTCCAACCGACATGAATCCGGTGATCGGCGTTGGCGCGCCGTCGTACGCATCCGGCGTCCACATATGGAACGGCACTGCCGCGATCTTGAACCCAAGCCCGACGATCACGAGCAACACGGCGAAAAGGATCTCAGGCTGGCGCGAATCGCCGCTCTGCACCGCTCCCTGGATTTGCACGGCGATCTGATCGAGATCGGTCGAGCCGGTGATGCCATAAATCCAGGCCAGACCATAGATCAGGATGGCGCTGGCGAAAATACCAAGCAAGAAATACTTGATGGCGCCTTCGAGCGATGATGTCCGCCGCCGCGCGAACGCGGTCAGCACGTAGGTCGCGAGTGACGAAAGCTCGATGCCGACAAAGACCATCACGATGTTGCCGGCGGAGGAGACCAGCAGCGCGCCGAGGATCGAAAACGCCAGCAAGACGTAGAACTCGCCGATTGGCATTCGCCCTTCGAGCCGGTCTACGTAGCTCGCCGAGGTCATCACCGTCAGGATCGCAACTGTCAGCAGCACGACGCTCAGGAAGACCGTCAGCCCATCGGAACGGAAGAGTCCCTTGAAGGTCGATTCGTTTTTACCATCCTGCCAGTAGAGCGCCACCATCGCGGCCGCATAGCCAATGAGCGACACCACCGTCAACACCGTGAAATGCCGCGCTTTCGGCATAAAGGCGTCGAGGATCATCAGGAGCAGCGCCAGGCCGAAAACGATCAGCTGCGGAGCAAGCAGACCGTAGTCCGGACTTTGCAGATTGAGATCCAATGGGTTCACCGCGTTGCTCCCCTACCAGCCTATCGTCGTCGCACCGTTGATCACGGGCAACCTTTCGTTCTTATCGCCTCAGCGAGGCATCGTTCAGTCATAGTCCCGGGACCGCCCCGGTTGAACATCGAGTTAGCTCAGGAACGGCGCCAGAATGCGCTCGAATGATGGCTGCACGAATTCGATGACGATCTTCGGATAAATGCCGACCAGGAGCGTCAGCGCAGCCAGGGGCACAAGGCAGAGCAGTTCCGCCCGGTTCAGATCGGGATAGCTGACGATGCCATCTTCGCTTTCTTCGTGATGATCGTGTGAGCCGCCTGACACCGCCGGAATCGGATTGTGCCCATGCCCGTGCGAGGACATTGCCGCGACTTCCAGTTTCTCTTCTGGTGTCAACTCGGTGTCGCCGGGATCGGGAGCTTCGCCTTTTGCCCGGCCAAACAAAATCCGCTGCACCATCCACAGCATGTACCAGGCGGAGAAGATCACGATCGAGAATGTGAAGAGCGCGACGATCTTGTTGTAATCCCAGACGGCCAACGTCACCAGGAATTCACCGACGAACCCCGAGAGACCTGGCAGGCCGACACTCGCGAACATGAAGAAGACCCAGAACGCCGCGTAGATCGGCATCGAGCGGGCCAGGCCACCGAACGCGGAAATCTGTCGCGTGTGCGCTCGTTGGTAGATCACGCCGATAAGCAGGAAGAGCGCGCCAGTATTGAACCCATGGGCGATCATCACGATCATCGCGCCATTGAATCCCTGCAGGTTATCGGCGGTATGGGCGAAGATGTTGACGAAGATGCCCAGCGTCACGAAACCCATGTGGCTGACGGAAGAATAGGCCACAAGTTTCTTCATATCGGGCTGGACGAGCGCCACGAATGCGCCATAGAGAATCGCAATCACCGAGAGGGCGATGATGTACGGCGCCCAGTCTTTTGACCCCTCGGGGAAGAGCGGCAGATTGAACCGGAGCAGACCGTAGCCACCCATTTTGAGCATCACGGACGCCAGGATGACCGACGCCGCGGTGGGAGCTTCCACGTGCGCATCCGGCAACCAGGTGTGCAACGGGAACATCGGAACCTTGACCGCAAAAGCGATCAGGAACGCCCCGAAGATCACGATCTGGAAGGTGCCTCCATACGCGCCGAGATGCCATCCTTCCTGTAAGCGGAGGATGTCGAGCGTTCGTTCTCCGGTCTTCTCATAGAACGCCTGGTAGGTCGCCACGATGCCGACCAGCATCAACAACGAGCCGGCCAGGGTGTAGATGAAAAACTTGATCGCGGCGTACACGCGGTTCGATGATCCCCAGACGCCGATGAGCAGCGCCATCGGGATCAGCATGATTTCCCAGAAGATGTAGAACACGAAGAGGTCGAGCGCCATGAAGACGCCGAGCATGCCTGCTTCGAGAATCAGCAATGCGATGTAATACTCGCGCGGTTTCGAATCGATCGTGCCCCACGACCAGATGACGCTGATCACCATGATCAATGTCGTCAGCACGATCAGGAGCAGGGCGATGCCATCGATTCCAAGGTGATACGACGCGCCGACGCCGCTCAGCCACGAGGCGTGCTCTTCATATTGGAACTTGTCGTTCTTATCGAAATCGATCGCCATGCCGATCGACAGCACGAACGAGACGAGCGACGCGATCAGCGCGATCAGCCGCGCTTTTTCCTTCTGGAAACCAGGCACCAGAAAGATGAGGAGCGCTCCAACCGCCGGCGCGTAGGCCGTGAGGCTGAGAACTGGAATGCTATCCACAGATCCTCTCCCGCTGGTATCGAGCGCTGTCGCCCGTCATTGTTGCTCCGTCGTTCATTGCTCGTCCTTGCACAGTTCGCACGCGCCTAGCCAAAGAACGGCACATCAAGGCTGCTGAAACCGACCAGATACACACCGACGATGACGACCATTCCCAGGGCGATCGCCAGCGCGTAGTTCGAAACCAATCCCGTCTGCACTTTGCGCAATCGCTGGCTGAGCGCCAGCGTCCCGCGCGCCACGCCATTCACGGTGCCATCGATGATGCGAACATCGACCACGGTCCAGAGGAACATCGCAAAGGCGTACAGCGGTTTGACAATGGCGCGATCGTAGAGCTGGTCGAATCCCCACTTGTTGTAGAGGAATCGGTAGAGCCCTGCATACTTCGCGCCCATCGCGACCGGACTCGGGCGATTCTTGATGTACATCAGATAGGCGAGGAAGATTCCGGAGAGCGCGATCACCGTCGAGATGATTCCGAAGATGATCGTTGTCCGGGTCGAAATGTGGTGCCCGCCCTCTTCGGCGTGTGCCCTTCGTGGTGCGTGGCCTCATCGGTCGTCCCGGCGGCTTCCGCCGTCTGGGTTGCGTCCTGATTGGAGGAGAGAACAGCCTGGCCGCCATCATTGACCGCATACAGCGACGCCGTTTCGTTGCTCGTTCCCTCACCGGAAACCGTTGCGAAGACTGGCTCCAGGAATTTCTGGAAAGGCCCCTTCTCCGGCGGGAACCCAAGCCAACCAACTAGCACGGTCGCCACCGCCAGCACGATCAGCGGAATCGTCATCGGCGACTTCGATTCGTGCGGGTGAATCTCCTGCTGGTCAAAGCGCTCTTTGGTGAAGAAAGTCAGGAAGACGAGCCGGAACATGTAGAAGGCGGTCATGAACGCGGCGACAAGCGCGATCACGGCGATCATCTTGCCCCACGTCTGGTGGACGCCACTTGACCAGGCTCCGACGATGATCTCGTCCTTGCTCCAGAAGCCCGCCAGCGGAATCACGCCGGCATTGGCGAGCGCGCCGATCAGGAACGTGAAGAAGGTTACCGGCATGTACTTGCGCAGGTTCCCCATCTTCTGCATGTCCTGCTCGCCATGCATACCGTGAATGACGCTACCGCAGCCAAGGAAGAGGAGACCTTTGAAAAACGCGTGAGTCATCAGGTGGAAGATCGCCGCAACCCATGCCCCGGTTCCGAGCGCCAGCGCCATGTAACCGAGCTGCGAAACCGTTGAATACGCGACGACCTTTTTGATGTCGTTCTGTACAAGTGCGATCGATGCGCCGAGCAGCGCGGTGAACGCGCCAATGGTCGCCACCACCCACATCGCATTTGGCGATGCCTGGAACAGCGAGTTCGATCGCGCCACCAGATAGATGCCGGCGGTGACCATGGTCGCCGCGTGGATCAAGGCGGAAACCGGCGTCGGACCTTCCATCGCGTCCGGCAACCAGACGTGCAACGGGAACTGTGCGCTCTTGCCGATGGCGCCGGTGAAGAGCAGCAGCGCAATGATCGTCAGATTGGTTGAAGGGATCTCATGGACTCGGGCGAAAATACCCTCACTGCCCCAGAATTGCAGGGTTCCCCACGACCAGAAGGCGTACATGACACCGAGACCGAAACCAAGGTCGCCGATCCGGTTGACGATGAACGCCTTCTTCGCCGCGTTACTGGCGGAGCGCCGCTTATACCAGAAACCGATCAAGAGGTAGGAACAAAGACCGACACCTTCCCATCCGAAGAAGATAACCAGGTAGTTGTCTGCCAACACCAACATCAACATCGTGAAGAGGAAGAGCGGAAGATACGCGAAGAAGCGGTAGTAGCCGCCGTCCCCTTTCATATATTCGGTTGAATAAATATGAACCAGCAGTCCGACCGTCGTCACCACCACCAGCATGATCGCGGTGAGCTGGTCAGCATAGAGATTGACCGGAATAGTGAACGATCCAGAGGCAATCCAGGTAAAGAGATTCTGGTGAATCGCTTCGCTTTTATCGTGCACTTCGTAAAGCACGGCAAGCGACAGCACCCAGGAGACAGCCACCGCCGGGATGGAAACCCAATGGGCATTGTCCCGGGTGATTGATCGCCCCAGGAGGAGATTGATTACCGCCGCGATGAGCGGCAGCAACGGAATCAGAACCAGATAACTCGCCATCGGTCCCTCTGCCCTGGTAGTCCCTAAGGCGTTCCAACGCCCAATCGGCGTTTCGTACTCCATCGCGCCCGATGGCCAATCGATCTTCCCGTTCAGCCCTGGAAGGGCTTCGGCGTGTTAGCCCGGGGTTTCAACCCCGGGTTTACGTCGAATTAAAGTTTGCTTCGTCAGTCCTTCAGCGTATTGAACTCGTCGACATCCACCGAGTGAACCCGGCGGCTCAGCGCAATGATGATCGCCAGACCAACCGCCGCTTCAGCCGCGGCCACCGCCACGGTGAACAGCACGAACGCCTGACCGTCCAGCGAATCATTCTCCCAACCGAACGCCACGAGACTGATATTCGCCGCAGTCACCATCATCTCCACGCACATGAAGATAATGAGCAAGTTGCGGCGGATCAGCACACCCATCATCCCGATGATGAAGAGCGCCGCGCTCAGGAAAAGAAAATGTTCGACGCCTAGCTCACCCATTGCCCGCCTCGTGTATGAAAACGCGCTTACTTCGCACCGGTATGCTCGTCAGGATCTTTCACCATCACCAACCGGCGACCGCCCGTCGCTTTCGGCGTCACGTTCGTCGCCACCGGCTGCATCGGCATCTCTTCAACCGGTCCCATCGCAATCGCCTCAGCGTCGATGCCCTTGCCATGGCCGAGCGAAATCGTCCCACGCCGCGGCAATGTCTTCAGACCCAACCGCTCCGGCAACGCCAGCACGATCGCCCCAATCACTCCGACCGTGAGCACCAGCGAAACCACCTCGAAGGCGAAGAGATAGTCCGAGTAGAGCACACGTCCCAGCGCCTGCGTGTTGCCGCCGACCGCTGCGATCGCCTGCGGCGTCGCGTTTCCCTTCAGGCCAATGACCTGGCGATTCAAGATCGCCACTGACACCTCGAGCAGCAGGATCACGCCCAGCAACACGCCAACCGCGCGTTGCACCGGTCTCCCCTGGTGGAACTCGGGTAAGTCATCGGGATCGACGAGCATCAACACGAAGAGGATCAACACCATGATCGCGCCCGTGTAAACGATCACCTGGATCACCGCCAGGAACTCCGCCCCCATCATCACGAAGACGCCCGCCACGTTGAAGAAGCAGATCACCAGGAAGATGGCCGAGTGCACGGGATTGCTCGCCGCCACCACGCCTCCGGCTGCCAGAATGCAAACCGCCGCGAGCAAATAAAAGACGACTAAATCCCAGGGCATGCTTCAGCTCCTGCTCGCCCTCGTTCGATCGAGCGCCAAATCTTCATCGACCGCCCTTCCATCAGTTCGTCGCCAATCGTACCGCCGCCGTGACGACGATGTTCAGCAACGCCAATGGCAGGAGCACTTTCCAGGCAATGCCCATCAACTGGTCATAGCGGAATCGTGGCAATGTGGCACGTAGCCAGATGTAAAAGAAGAGGAAAAGAACCGTTTTCAGCAGCAGCCAGAGAATCCCCAGCCCGACGTGATCAGAGCCCGGTCCATCGGTTCCGCCCAGGAAGAGCGTGCTCGCGAACAGCGAGATCACGATCATTGAGATGTATTCGCCAAGGAAGTAGAACGAAAAGCGAAATGCGGAGTATTCGGTGTGGAAGCCGGAAACCAGCTCGGTCTCCGCCTCCGGCAGGTCAAATGGCGCCCGGTTTGTTTCCGCGACCGCCGCGATCAGGAAGAGAACGAACGCGAGCGGCTGGGAGAGGATGTACCAGTTGCTGATCGAGAAAGGCCCGATTTCCAGCGCTCGCTGCTGCTCATGCACAATATCGCCGAGATTCAGCGAACCCGACAGCATGAAAATGCCGACCAGCGATAACCCCAGGATGATTTCATACGAAACCACCTGTGCGGCCGATCGCAATCCACCTAGCAGTGAGTAACGATTCGCCGATGCCCAGGCCCCGAGAATGATGCCGTAAACGCCGATCGAGGAAAACGCCAGCAGGAACAGCGCGCCGACATTCAGACTGGCGATCGTCAGCTGAATGTCCTCGCCAAACACGGTGATCTCATTGCCGAATGGGATGACCGCCACCGAGCAAATTGCGGTGACAAACACGATCAGCGGCGCGAAAAAGAAGACCGGCTTGTCCGCCGCCTTCGGAATCAGGTCCTCTTTGCCGAGGAGCTTGATGCCATCCGCGATTGGCTGCAGCAAGCCGTGCGGACCAGTTCGCGTCGGTCCCATCCGATCCTGCATGGCCGCGAGCACTTTGCGCTCGTAATAGGTCATGTAGGCCATGCCGACCAAAAGGACGTTCATGATGATGAACGCTACGATGAATTGTAGCCAGATCGGCTCGTCCATCCCTCGCCCCGTCTACCCCGCCGGCTCCTAGCGCAGCCAGCATCTTCCCGCACAACGAACTATTCTAGCTTGCTTGTTCGCGCCCCGTTCCCAATGAAACTTCGCGACAGGCGTTATCGATCTACTGACCCAAGCACGATGTCAATCGTACCAATAAGCGCCACGACATCAGCCAGCATCGCCCCCTGCGCCAGGTGCGGCAACACCGAAAGATTGACGAAATCTGGAGAGCGGACCCGGAATCGATACGGCAGCGACGATCCGTCGGACACCACATAGTAGCCGAGCTCGCCCTTCGAGTGCTCGATGGCCATATACGCCTCGCCAACCGGCGGGCTGAAGCCCTTGATCACCCAGACGAAATGGCGCTGCATATCCTCGGCGGTCGTCATCGTCCCCTTGTGGGGCGGAATCACGTACGCCGATTCATAGGCCATCAGTGGCGTGTCCATTTTTTCGCAGTAGTCAAGCGCCTGGGTGATGATCTTGATCGACTGGCGCATCTCCTCCTGGCGGACGAGATAGCGGTCGAACACATCACCATGCGTTCCCAAGGGCACTTCGAAATCGAGCCGGTCATAGACCAGGTATGGCGTTGATTTACGGATGTCGTAATTGATGCCCGATCCTCGCAAGCACGCGCCGGTGAGGGCGTAGGAGATCGCCGCTTCCGGCGTGATCACGCCAACGCCCTTCGTCCGCGCCATCCAGATCGGATTCGCATCGAGCAATTTCACGTATTCAAGCTGGCGGCTCGGGAAGATCGCCAGGAACTCCCGGATCATCTTGGGCAGGTCAGCAGGAATTGGGCGGGAAAATCCGCCGATTTCCATCATGTTCGTGGTTAGCCGGGCACCGCAAAATGCTTCGAAAATGTCGAGAATGTACTCGCGCTCGCGGAAGCAATAGAGCGACATCGACAGCGCGCCGATATCGAGCGCATGCGTGCCCAGCCAGACCAGATGGCTGGCGATGCGCGACAGCTCCGCCATGATGACGCGCCAGTATTGCGCGCGCTCGGGAGCTTCGAGATCGCAAAGTTTTTCAAAGGCCATCGCGCAGCCGAGATTGTTCAGCGGCGCGGCGACGTAATCGGTCCGGTCCGTCCAGGGAATCACCTGAGCGTACCGGTGCGACTCGCCCAGCTTCTCCACACCCCGATGGAGATAGCCGATGACGGGATCGCAATCGACGATCACCTCGCCATCGAGCTTGAGGATCACCCGCAACACTCCGTGCGTCGACGGATGCTGTGGTCCCATATTCAGGACCATTAGATGCGATCCGTCATCCAAAATCTGGTCTTCGCCGACCGAGAGTGTGCCGGTGCTTGGATAATCAGCGGGAAAATCTTCAGGTACTGCCGGAGTACGCGATTCCGTGGCGGTCATCGCTACACCCCCCGTCCGGTCCAGCGCGTTTTCACGCGGCCAACCGTGCGTTCCGTGTTGTACACGGGAAATTCTTTCCAACCGCGCAACGGATAATCTTTACGCAGTGGAAATCCTTCGTCCCAATCGTCCGCCAGGAGAATCCGCTTCAAGCTTGGATGCCCCTCGAAAACGATTCCGAACATGTCATAGGCTTCGCGCTCAAGCCAGTTCGCTCCATTCCAGAGCGACACGAGCGACGGCGCTGATTCGCCATCATTCACCCCCGCCTTCAGGCGAAGGCGAACCCGATTCTTGAGCGAATAGAGTTGAACAACGACATCAAAGCGCGGGGTTGGGCGAAGCCGGAGCATATCGACCGCCGTCAGATCGCTGAGCATATTGAACGAAACCTGTTCGTGCGCTCGCAAAAAGCCCGCAACTTCTCGAAGCTGGCTGGCGACGACGTGAATCGTCGTCTCATTGCTGAAACGGACGACATCGACGATCGCTTCAGGCATCGCTTCACGCAGCACGCGAACCGCCGGATGCAATTCAACATCCGCGTCGAAATAGGCGCTTCGCGCCCAGGGATTCGTCGCTTCTTGTGCTACCGCCTCACCGCCTGACACCACAGATCCTTCAGCAGCAGTCGCTTCGCTCACGTTGACTTGCGTCCTTTCCGTCTTCGGAATGGCGCCCGGGCCATTCCTTCCGTCCGGCGTGCTTCGGCTCGCCTACCCGCGCACCGAAACCATCGCAGTTTGCCGGTCGGTAATGCGCTGTGCCTCCGCCGCTGCCTGACCCTGCTTCTTGGCCATCGTTTCGTACTTGATCACGCGGTTTTGCAGTTCAAGAATGCCATAGTAGAGCGCTTCCGGCGTCGGCGGGCATCCCGGCACATAGATATCGACCGGAACGACCTGATCGACCCCCTGCACCACCGCGTAGGTGTCGAACGGACCGCCCACGTTGGCGCATGATCCCATCGAAACCACCCACTTCGGCTCCGGCATCTGATCGTAAAGCTGCCGCACCACCGGGGCCATCTTCTTGGTCACGGTGCCGGCCACGATCATCAGATCGGCCTGGCGCGGGCTGGCGCGATAAAGCATGCCGAACCGTTCGGCAAGATCAAACCGGGCCATTGAGGCCGCGATCATCTCGATTGCGCAGCAGGCGAGACCGAATTGCAACCACCAAAGCGATGACCGCCGGGCCCAGTTGAAGACAAAGTCGAGCGAGCTGATAAAAACGTTCTTGTCGAAACGATCGTCTACTAGACCCATTCGAGGGCCCCCTTCTTCCAGGCGTAGATATAGCCTACGAACAGCAGCCCGATGAATGACACCATCGATACAAAGCCGTAGTTCCCGAGATCATCAAAAATCACTGCCCAGGGGAAGATGAACACCGCTTCGATGTCGAAAATTACGAAGAGCATCGCGACGACATAAAAGCGCGGAGTATAGCGCGGTTTTACCGCTGAAACGCCGGGGACGCCACTCTCGTAAGGAGCTGCTTTTGCTTCCGAGGGTTTCGTAGGGGCGATGATCCAGTTGAGGGTCAGCAACAACATTCCCATTGAGAATGCAGCCGCCAACATCAAAAGGATGACGAGCCAGTTATTGCCAAAGACGTGCACAGTGCGCCTGCTCCTCGTTGGCCACGCTCGTATTCAAACACGCAGCATGCGTACGCTCGCCCGCTGGATGGGTCCTCGTCGTGCCTTGTGTATGGTATCACAAGCCCTCTCTCCGACTCCCCTGTTTGGATGAGGAAGTAACGCCGCAATGTCGTTGTTCGCACGGCGAAAACGGGCGAAACACCAGTGATTTCTTTTGCGAAGCAACGCATCTAATCACGCCGCTTCTTCTCGTTATGCTCCTCCTGCGATTAGTTATTTGTTCTTCGAGTCGCGAGCTAGCTGACCTCCCCTGTCGACTGGAATCGATTCGGCCACATCCGAATCTGCCTAAATCCTACCTATCGCGAAACGATCGATCGCTAGAATCGGTAGTGGCTGCACCATGTCATCGGTAGCAAGGTCTACGAGGTATTCGCCGATTGCCGTCGCAAACTTGAAGCCATGCCCCGAAAAACCGGCGCCAATGACGACATTCGAATGTTCCGGGTGCCGATCGACAATAAAGTTCGCGTCAGGCGTCACCGTGTACATGCAGACGGCGCTGCTCACGACCTTGCCAGTGACTCCCGGGAAAAGCTGCTGCGCGAGCGCAACGACATCGGCTTCTTCACCCGGCTGCACGTCCCGGTCGAGGTGGTCCGGATCAGCCGGGACGCCGCCATCGTGCCGGGCGATTTTCAAGCCAGGTTGATCAAACACCGGAAATCCGTAGATTTCTCCAAGCGAGCTGTCGCTGATATAAACCGGCATGCGTTCCGGTTGAAACAGCGATTCGTCTTCGACTTCAAGCCAGAAGAGCACTTTCCGGCGCACTTCGAGCGGCAAACCAAGCTCACCAAGCATCTTTGCCGCCCATGCACCTGCTGTAATGATCAACCGGTCGGCCGTGTAGGTTTCATCTGCGGTCGTGACCCGCACGCCGTCGCCATCGATCTCCCACGATCGCACGGGCTCGTTCTCGCGAATCTTCACGCCGCTGATGCGTGCCTGATCGCCCATCGCCTGCAGCGCCGGCTCGACATCGAGGAACCCCGAGCGCGCCCCGTACCCCGCTTCCCAGTCATCAGGAAGATTGAAAACGGGCCAACGCCGGCGGACTTCCGCCGCATCGATCCATTCCAGAGGAACGTCATGCTGCGCAGCCGCTTCCTTCGCCAGTCGGGCATGGTCTCGTCCCGGCGCGGCCAACTCCAGCCCACCAACGCGATGGAACACCTTGATGCCAGTGCTCTCCTCAAGCTCCATCCAGAGCTCATCAGCCCGAAGCACCAGCGGAATGTAATCGGGGCCTTCAGCATATGCATGACGAATGATCCGCGTCTGCCCGCTGTGCGAACCACGATCATGCACATGCTCGAACTGCTCAAGCACCAGCGCCCGCTCGCCCCGCTTCCCCAATTCCCACGCCGCAGCGGTCCCCATCGTCCCGCCACCCAGCACAATCGTTTCGTAATGTCGTTTCGCGTTCAATCGATGTCACTCCAACGAGCAGACCGCAGACCGCATGACCGCAGACCGCAGACCGCAGTGATGGTGCCTTTCCCGGCCCAGGTACAACAACTCTGGTGCAGGGGAGGATGGCCCTTTAGGACCGGGTGAGGGTTTCTCGCCTCTACCCAATCTTCTCCAGCGGCACCTTGATGTTCCCAAATGTCCGCTTTGGCCCATCGACCGGCGCGGCCCAGTTCGCCGCGTTCGCGATCACCCGGCGAATTTCAGGATTGAAATAGGTTGGATAGGTTTCGTGTCCGGGGCGGAAGTAGAAGATCTTGCCCGCGCCACGCTGATAGCAGCACCCGCTGCGGAACACCTCGCCCCCCTCGAACCACGAAACGAACACCAGCGTCTCCGGCTGCGGGATATCGAAGTGCTCGCCGTACATCTCCTCTTTTTCCATCTCGATGTACTCGCCGATTCCTTCGACAATCGGATGACCGGGAGAAACGACCCAGAGCCGCTCTTTCTCGTCGGCTTCACGCCACTTCAGATCGCAGCTCGTGCCCATCAAGCGCATGAAAATCTTCGACATATGCCCTGAATGGAGCACGACCATCCCCATGCCATCGAGCACACGCTTCTGCACCCGGGTGACGATCTCGTCGCTTACCGCGCCGTGCGCTTTGTGTCCCCACCAGACAAGCACGTCGGTCTTCGCCAGCACCTCGTCGGTCAGCCCATGCTCCGGCTCGTCGAGCGTGGCCGTTCCAACCTCGAATCCACCCGATGCCTTCAGCCCTTCGGCGATCGCCGCGTGGATGCCATTGGGGTAGACGGCGGCGATCTCTTCGCTCTCTTTTTCGTGACGGTATTCATTCCAGACGGTTACCCGGATCGACATGTGAATCCCTCCCCTGCTATGCCCCTACGACCGCTTCGGTCGCGAAAACAACCTCTCGTTGCGCCTCGGCCGAAGCGTAGATCGCATCAATGACCCGAATCCGGTCAAGACCTTCTTCCCCGCTCGGCGACATCGGCACGCCTAGCTGAATGCTATCAACGAATTGCGATATCACCCGTCCATGCTCGTGCTGCTCGTAGATGCGCGGCTTCGTCTCAACCCTGCTGCCGTTGAGATCGGAGAACAGCGTGACATCGCCTTCCTTGGCGTAGTCCTTGACATGCACCCGCGCGCCGCCCTTATCGCCCATCAACTCAAGCCCAAACTCATCGGTCTCTTTGCAATAGGCCGCCCAGGATACTTCGAGTTGCAGCGTCGCCCCGCTTGCGGTGCGAATAAATGCCGACGCCAGATCCTCGACCTCGTAGACAGACCCTTCGACCGCCTTGAATCGCCCGCGCGGCCAGTTGCCTTTGCCTTGCGGTCCAATCTTGGCGAAGGTCGAAGCACTCACCGTCGACAGCTCAGGGTTGCCGAGCGCCCAGAGCGAAGCGTCGATCATATGCACGCCCAGATCGATCAAAGGTCCGCCGCCGGCAAGTTCTTTACTCGTAAACCATGAGCCGAGCCCCGGAATGCCCGATCGCCGCATCCAGTACGCCTTGGCGTAGTAGATATCGCCCAAATAGCCTGAGCGGGCGAGCTCGCCGACATATTCAAAATCAGCCCGGTGTCGCTTGTTGAAGACGATGCCGACGATCCGGTCCACGTCCTTCGCCACGCGCAGAATCTCTTCGCCCTCGGCGGCCGTTCGCGCCAGCGGCTTTTCCACCAACACATGCTTTCCTGCCCGCAGCGCTGCAATGGCAACTTCGGCGTGCAGGAAATTCGGCACGCAGACGCTCACTGCATCGATGTCAGGATTGTCGAGGAGATCCTGATAATCACGGTACCGGAGCGGAATGTTGAATTTCTGCACCAGCGAGGCGCAGCGCTCCTCATCGAGACCAGCCAGCGCCACGACCTTCGCGCGAGGTTCCAGATCATACCCTTCAATATGAAAAAGGCCGATACCGCATCCAATGACACCGACCCGAACCTGTTCCATTGTCGACACCGTTCTCTAAGTTCACCGCTTCGCGCCAAACAGCGCGCAATATGCAAAGCATCTACGCGAATGCGCGGCGTTGCAACCTTTTTTCGGTGATTGCAGAAAGATGAGACCGATGCGCAACGCACCGGTCTCATCTTTCCTATGAATCGGTTCAATCGCGCGCGGTTAGGGGGTAACCGAAACATCGATCTGCGTGACGGAACCGGGCAGCGTTTGCACATCGAGCGAAATGATCGCCGCGTCGCCAGTCGCCTCGGCAGTTGTCGTATCCCGGCAGCACCCAGACCGCATCACCGAACTCGATCGGAGCATTCCAAGATCACGACTCCCGCCTGATCCTTTAACGGGTAAACGTCGCCATCTCCCTGAGGAAAGCGGAAGCTTGATCCGCGCACCACCGTTTTCTGATTCGAAACCACTTGTACGGTGATCTCGCTTGTCGTTCCGCTCGGGTTCGGCCAGGAAACTGCGTAGGTTCCCGCCGGGACCTCGATCACAATCGTGTCCGTCAGCGTCTGCTTGAATGGCGCTCCTGACGGATTGGAATCGTTCGAACTCGCCGTGCCGGTGAACGTAGCCTTCGGGACGACACCTCCGATCGACTCGATCTCGAGCTTGCCGTTCTGAACGACGACTTCCAGCGCTTCAAGCACCGTGAAAAGCGCGGCGCTCAACTCAGCAGCGCTGCCCGCTCCCAGCAGCAATCCGCCGCTTTTATTAACGATGCACTGCAGATTCGCCTGTCCACCAGCCCACGAGATGCCGAGCGGGATTGCCGCCGCAAGTTTCGAGACCGTCCGTGACCAGCACCACGGCATTGCTCACGTTCGGCGCGGCGGCAGGAAAGTCATTCGCCGCCTGCTTCAGCGAAAGCGCAATCGGCGTCCACCCGACCGGTTCTTACGCATCAACCACCGCCTGGAGCGCGGGCTTATTGACACCGTCGATTGGAACACGGAGTTCGGTCGATTTGCAGCTTTCCGCTTTACCTGCCTCGGTGTTGTTCTTCTTGTGATCGTAAACGCGAAAACCAAGGTTAATTCCCTCTCGTTCGGGCAACGAGGCAACCACCTCAGTCAGCACATCCTTCGCCGCGTCGATGCGCGTCTGTCCTGGCGCGATCTCTTCCGCCATAGAACCAGACGCATCCAGGATCAGCTCGACATTCACGGTCTTGCTCGCCTGAGCCTGCGCCGTCGAACCCATCATCGTGAGCAGATTAAATCCGAGTAACGACAACGTGAGCGCCAGCGCCAACAGGGCGTGGACTGGTTTGGAAAATACGGTTCGACCCTGCATTTCCGCCCCCAAACCGCGTGCCCCGCTTCATCAGACGCATCGAGAACTGTCTCGATCCGATCGATTGACACATCGTCTGGCAATTGCGAACGAATGATGCAAGAGCTATGCAGCGGATTTCGGAGCAACGAGCGTCACGACCGTGACTTCAGGAGGACAGTTGATCCGGATCGGTGGGCGATAGACCCCAACTCCGCGGCTTGTGTAGACGGGCATGCCGTTGGCCTCGCTCAATCCGATGACGTGGCGATGACCATGGACCGGCAACCCGATCGGCCCGATGATTGGCAATCGCACCTGACCGCCATGGGTATGTCCCGAAAGCTGTGCGAACGCCCCAGCGGCGGCGGCCTGTTCGGCAAACGTCGGCTCGTGCCACAGCGCGAGCGCGGCTCCCCCCTTCGGCACCTTGGCCATCGTTCCTTCCGGATCGGGCGAGCCGAGCAATGTCTCATCAATCCCGGCGATCCAGAGCGAATCGTTGCCGACTTTTACCTCAGCTACGTCGTTCCGTAAGATCGGAATCCCCACCTCGGCAAGCGCCTTGATCGCATACGCCCCGGTGATGCTGTAATCGTGATTTCCCATCACGGCATAGCACCCAAGCGGCGCCTCTGCGGCGAGCAATTCAAGCAATTCTGCTGCGCCGGCAAGATAGCGCGGCGATTCCGAAATGTAATCACCGCCGAGCAGCAGCAGATCAGGTTTTTCCGGGCGAAGCAGGTCGAGCGCTCGCTGCAAATCATCCAGGGATATGAACGGACCGACGTGGGTGTCGGTGACAAAGCCGATCTTCAGCCCATGCAACGCGGCGATCGAAGGCGGCAGTGGTAGCTCTATTCGTTCGAGTTGGGGGGAGTAGGGGTTGATGTGCCGGGCGGCATACAGCTCACGCGCCGAAACGCCAATCGCTGCGAGCGCGCCAATCGCGCCTCCTGCCAACAGGGATCCGCGTGACAACGTCGCCAACTTTTCACTCCATGAATTGATGAGTCATGCGCGAGATCGCACCCGGCAATGTTGTATATCGTTCAACCCGACGGTCATTTCGCGCTGTCGATACCGGCGAAGATTGCATGCGCGTCAGCCCACCGGGTGTCCGTCACGATCTGGCTCAGATTGTTATAGGTCAGGTCGGAGCCAAGAATCGCCACGATCATCAAATCACCAACTCCAGCGCCATCCTGTGCCAACACCACACAACCGCCAGCCTGATCGGTCGAGCCGGTTTTGACACCGACAATCCCATCGGTTCCCAGCATCTGATTGGTGTTCGCGCCTTCGTAGGTCTGCCCCGTCCCGGAAGAAACGAACGAATAGCTCGGCATCGCCACGATCTCAGCCAGCATCGGCTCCTGCATCAGCTCGCCGCCGAGCAGGGCGATCTCTTTAGCCGTCGAATAGTTTCCAGGATCATCTTCGCCGCCCGGGTTCGCGAAATGCGTCTGCGTCAGTCCCAGCTGAGTCGCGTAATCGTTCATTGCCGAAATAAACGCCGCGCGCGCCGTCTCAGGATCGTCGCTGCCGCTGATGCCCGTCCCAACAACCCGCGCCAACGCCTGCGCCGCATCGGTTCCCGATGCGACAAGCAATCCCTGCAGCAGTTGCTCGACCGTCAATGTGTCTCCCGCGACAAGCCCCATATTCGAATAGAGCGACGTATCGACCAGATCTGTCTGGTCGATCACAATCTCGTCATCGGGGGAAACGTAGTCAAGCACGACCAGCGCCGTCGCAATCTTGGTCGTGCTGCCGATCGCCAGTTCCTCGTTCTCCCCGACGCCATAAAGCATTTCACCGGTAGCGACATCGTAGGCATAGATGCCGTGCGCAGTCAGGGATTCAACCGGTATCAATGCGGCAAGAGAACCACTTGCAGCAGAGAGCTGATTCCCGGTCGGATTGTTCTCAGATGCGATGTTCACTTGAGCAGCAATGGTGGGGGTTTCAACCACTGCGATATTGGCGGCGGTTGTCGGGGCAAGCGCATCGTCAGGAGCAGTAATTTCCGGATTGGCCGACGTGCTCGTGTTCGTCAATCGATTGAGCACGAGCGATCCCGGTCCAACGATGATCACCACGATCACCACTGCAACGACGATCATCGCCGAGGTTGAAAGCTGCTTCAATCGCGTCGCCCGCAAAACATCATCCTTTTCATGCATCATCGCGGGCCGCAAACCGGATTGCCCCACCCCACCTGATCAAACGCGTTCATTGCCCTTCGCGTTTCGCTCCCGGCCCTTTCAGATCATCGCGCTCAGCAACAACCCAACCACCAGCAGCACCCCGAATCGGAGATGCAATCCCGCCGAACGGCGCAAGAGCGGGTTGAGTTCTGGTCCTGCCGCTTTGCTGAAGCTCAGCCTCACCAGCCGCACCGCCACCGGGACAGTCGCGAAAACAATCAGCGTCGGCCAGAAGATCAAATCGAGCGCCACCAGCCCAACGATACAAAGATATACCGAGATGACCAAAAAGAGGTACTCCCAGTTCGCGATCGTACGCCCGAATATCGTCGCCAGCGTTGCTTTGCCCGCTCGCCGGTCGAGTGCGATGTCCCGGATATTGTTGGCGTGGAGAATCGCCGCCGCCATCAAACCAATTGCCGATCCAACCAGAAAACTCGGCCAGGTGACCTGATCGGCGAGGACGTAATACGATCCCATCACCATCGCCAAACCCATGAAGAGATAAACGGTCACCTCGCCGAGCGCGATATATCCAAGTGGTCTTGGGCCGGCGGTGTAAAAATAGGCCGCCGCCAGGCTCAAGAGCGCGACAACGAGAATCGGCCAACCAGCCGAGATCACCACGATCAATCCCAGCAAGGTCGCGATCGTGAACGCGACGATCATCCCGCGCTTCACCTCAGATGGACTCAATAACCCCTGTTGGATCACCCGGCTGGGGCCGATCGACTCGGGCGTGTCGACGCCCTTTTTGTGATCGTAGTAGTCGTTCGCCATGTTGCAGCCGGCATGAGTTGCGATCCCCGCCAGCAACATCACCGGAAAGAGCAACGGATCGAAGAAGTCGTCCACCAACGCCAGCGCCGCGCCTGCTGCAATCGGAATCACCGAAGCCGTGAAAGAAAAAATGCGGACCGCCTGCATCCAGATCTTCAACCGGCTCGGATGCGACTCTGGAATCATCTGATGTGAGGACATGGATCAGAACAACCTCAACCATCAATTTAGTCCCAGCGGGACTTCGTTTTTGGTAGCCCGGCACTTCAGTGCCGGGACCTCTCCAGTTAGCGGTCGGCGTTCCAGGGAAGCGCCAACCGTTCGAGCAGATCAAGTCCGAGCGTCAACGCCCAACCCATTAAACCCGTTACAATCAACCCGACGAACATCTTCTTCATCGCCAGCGTTTGATAGCTTTCCCAGATGAGATGACCGACACCATTCTTGGCCGAAAGAAACTCCGCGCCAACAATCACGATCAGCGAGAACCCGAGCGCCAACCGCAACCCGGTAAAGATCGCCGGCAACGCGCCCGGAAAAGCGACGGTCGTGAAGAGCTGCCACTTGCTCGCCCCAAAATTTCGGGCGACATCCTGGTACGACCGATCGATCGTCATCACCCCGCTCATCGTATTCAGCACGACCAGAAAGAAAATAGAAAGCGCCACGATCATTAATTTTGACATCTCGCCAATACCGAACGCGATGATCACCAGGGGCAGGATGGCGATCTTCGGCACGGCGTAAAGAGCGGTCGCAATTGGCATGAGAAAAACCCGCACCGGCCAGAACAACCCCATCGCCAGACCAACAATCACCCCCGGTACGGCACCGATCAGAAACCCGCCAAGAATTCGCAGCGTGCTGATCCAGATATCGCTGAACAGCGTTCCGTCGCGGATCAGCTTGGTCAGCGTATCCCAGAGACTAGAGGGTGCGGGCCAGAAAAGCGGATTGATCCGTTCGGTTTTGGAGAGAAACTCCCAGAACAGCAGAATCAGCAGCGGCGCCATGAGCGTCAGAAACACTTCGAGCGCCCTACGTCGGCGTGCGGTCATATCCGTCCTTCAGTTCGTGATCGCGTCACTTCGTCCCGCAATCCGGACCAGACCCGCGTAAAAAGCTCAGCAAAGGCGGGATCGGAGCGCACTGAGCTCTGCTCCCGTGGCCGCGAAAACGGTACCTGGATGACATCGTTCACCCTCCCTGGGTGCGCCGACATCACGATGATCCGGTCCGCAAGCGTCAGCGCTTCATCGATCGAGTGGGTGATGAACACAACCGTCTTGCCGGTGTCCTCCCAGATCCGCAAGAGCTCTTCCTGCAAGATCATCCGGGTTTGCTCGTCGAGCGCGCCAAACGGCTCATCCATCAGCAACAGATCGGGATCTACTGCCAGCGCCCGCGCAATCGCGACCCGTTGGCGCATCCCTTCGGATATCTGATGCGGAAATGCTCCGGCAAAGTTCGAAAGCCCGATGACATCGAGGAGCCGGTCGACAATCTCCTTGCGGTCTTTGCGCGGAACGTGCCGGAGCGACAAACCGTAGGTGATGTTCTGCCGCACCGTCAGCCAGGGAAACACTGACCGTCCCTGAAACACCATCGCGTTCGATGGTTCACGCCCGCTCTTGCTCGCGATCGAAATCGTCCCGGAAGAGGGCGATTCCAGACCCGCCAGCATCCGCAGGAACGTGGTCTTTCCACACCCTGAAGGACCGACGATCACGCAAAACTCACCCGGCTCCACCACCAGCGATATGTCATCGAGCGCAACGATCTCACCTGCCTGGGTTTCGTAAACCCGGCGCACGCCGGTCGCCTCGATTCGTGCGCCTCGCTCTCCCGCTGGAGCAGGATCAAAGCGGAGTTGCGGTTTCGGGCTGCGCTCATCGACCGATGGCATTGCGTGAAAAAACCGTTCGCCCTTCATCGGAACCCATTCGCGGCGTTCAGCCCTTCCGGCTCGATCCGCCTGCTAATCGCTCGTGAGAACGCGCTGGTCTCCCAACGGAGACCAGCGCGCATCAAGAATATCCTTATTGGTTCAGCGTGAACGGCGCGCATCGCACAAATCGCTCCACCATTCGCTGGCCAAATCAGGATGATGGTGTTGCCCCCGGAGTTGCCTCGACCTGGCCGATCTGGGCGATGGCGGCGTTGACGAACTGCATGTCTACAAACGTTGCCGGGTCGACATTCTCGTCGTACTCAAGCTGATCGCGGTCACGGAAAAACTGCTGCAGCGTCATGATGCTGTTCAGATCGATTTCGCCGTTGAGCGAGTAGACCGGTTTCACCGACTGCCTGATCAGATCGGCAGGAACGTTGGTGTACTGCTCGATGATCGCCAGCGTCGCCGGATCGTCAAATCCGCCATTCGTCAGATCGCGCGCCGCTTTCAGATAGGCCGTGACCAATCCGGTCGCCAGCTCAGGATTCTCATCAAGCCATTTCTGGTTCGCGAAGATCATCGTCGGCTGAATGTTCTGCACCGGGAAATCGCTGAGCAGGCGAATGGCGATGCCATCTTGCTCGGCCTTCGTCGCCAGCGGCTCGCCCACCATCGCGGCGTCGATCGCGCCCGACGCCAACGCAGCTACCGCATCCGGGAATGCCAGCGTTTCCAGCTGGATGTCATCAATCGTCAAACCGGCGGTTCCCAGCGCCTGCGACAGCCAGTACTCAGTCGCGCCCCGCGCATTAACCGAGACCTTTTTGCCCTTCAGATCGGCCACCGACTTGATCGCCCCTGACTCGCAATTCGCCTTGGAAATCATTAGCGGCGTCGCCACTGGCGAGCCCTCCTGATGCCCTGGCGCAATCACTTTCAACGGCAATCCCTGCTGAATCGCGTTGAAAAAGGCTGGGCCAGTGCCGCCGATGCCGGCATCAAAATCACCGCTCGCGGTGAGAAGCACCATGTCCGAACCGCCCGGCAGCGGCTCCAGGTTCATGTCGATTCCCTGCTCGGCGAAATAGCCCTTTTCCTTTGCCACAAAGACCGGCGCGAAAATCGACGCCGGCACGTAGCCCATCGTCACCTTCGTCAGCTCGGCGGCGGGTGTGGCCGGAGTAGCTGCTTCGCTCGCGGCGGGCTGCGCTGCGACCTGAAGCGGAGCGCAGGAGAGCGCTGATTGCGCGCTGGCGCTTCCAGCCGTCGAGCCGGCCAGCGCGATCGGCGCAACCAGCATCATCAAAAGCGGAAGCAATGCGGACCACCGGACCGTTCGAGATTTCATCTTCACCGGGTCACTCCATGCGAGCGCCATGACGTGACGAACAGGCGATTCGTCATGGCCCAACTTCTCTCGCAGTATAGGCACGAATGCGTCAAACGCTTCGGCAGGATGTGATTACAAACCCTTTTCAGGAATCATTTCCGCCCCGGTAACAAGGGCCAGCCGGTCGAAAAAATCTGGAAACGTTTTCGCAGTGCAGCCCGGATCGAGAATCCGCAGTTCCGGCGCGCGCAATGCGGCGATGGCGAAGCTCATCGCCATCCGGTGGTCGTCGTAGGTGGCGATGTCCGCCGCCTGAACGGGTCGCGGCGATGATGGTTAATCCATCCGGCCGCTCATCGACATCCTGCCCCATCTTGCGCAACTCAGTCGCCAGTGCCGCTACGCGGTCTGTTTCCTTTAGCCGTGCGTGGCCGATTCCCCGGATCGTCGTTGGCCCATCCGCAAAAGGCGCAATCGCCGCCAGCGTCTGCGCGGTGTCGGAAATCGCATTCATATCGATATCAACACCATGCAATTGTCCATCCCTGGGTCCGCGCACCTCGGTGAAATCGTCGCCGATCTCCACCCTGGCCCCCATCGCTTCGAGCGCCCGCACAAAATTGAGATCGCCCTGGGTCGACGCTCTGCCAAGCCCATTCACCCGGACACGACCGCCCGTGACTGCTGCCGCCGCAAAGAAGTAGGAAGCATTCGATGCATCCGGTTCAATGTGATAGCGGCGACCCTGGTACCGCTGCCCCCGCGCCACGCGAAACCAGCCCCAATCCTCCTCGTCAATCACCGCCTCGACACCGAACGAGCGCATCACAGCGGCAGTGATCTGCATATATGGTTTGGAAACCAGATCGCCGATGACGGCAATCTCCACCGTTTCCTTCGCATAGGGAGCCACCATCAGCAGTGCGGAAAAATACTGGCTGCTCTGATCGCCCGGAACGCTGATCTTGCCCCCCGGCAGTCCCTTCGCGTGAACGATGACCGGCGGGCAACCTGTTCCAGCCTCACTCACGGCATCGGCGCCGAGGTCACGCAACGCGTCAAGCAGCGGCGCGATCGGTCGTCTGCCGCATTCTGGGCACACCATCGATGCGATAGGTACCTCGTCCTAACGGCAATGCGGCCGTCAGAAATCGCATCGATGTGCCGGAGTTACCGACGAAGAGTTCGGCGTTCGAAGCCGGAAATGTCCCGTCGCCGCCTTGCACGAGGAAGCGCTCGCCTTCGATGTCATGTTCGACCCGAAGTCCGAGCGCTTTTAGCGCTTTCGCCATGTAGATCGTGTCTTCGCTCGCCAGAGCGCCGAGCAACTCGCTTTCACCCGCCGCCAGCGCCGCGATCAACAATGCCCGGTTCGTAATGCTCTTCGATCCCGGGATGCTCGCGACCGCGTCGACCGGCGCGCCGGTCGGCTGAATCCGCATCGCCGCGATCGCGGGTGATACCGCCATGGAAAGGCGCTCCTTCAGGGTGAACGTTGCCAATATCTCTTGCGGCAACTCTCAGGTGCAGGAGCGCCTTTCGTCAAATGGCTTTTGCGTCTAGCGGTCGAAATCCGTCTGACCCATCGCGGCATGAGCGGCAGCCAGACGGGCGACCGGCAACCGGAACGGGGAGCAACTCACATAGTCAAGCCCGATCCGGTGGAAGAACCCGATCGATTTCGGATCGCCGCCATGCTCGCCGCAGATGCCCAGCTTGATGTCTGGGCGGTGCTGCCGTCCCCGGTTGACGGCGATTTGGACCAGCTGACCGACTCCCTCCTGATCGAGTGTCTGGAACGGATCCTCGGGCATCACCCCTTCTTCGATGTACTTCGCGAGAAACGATCCCGCATCATCACGGCTCAAGGCAAGGGCGGTTTGCGTCAGATCGTTGGTGCCGAAGCTGAAGAACTCGGCATGCTCGGCGATCTCATCTGCCACCAGCGCCGCCCGTGGCACCTCGATCATCGTTCCCAGCAAGTATTCGACCCGAATGCCTGTTTCCTCGAAGATCTCGTCGGCGGCCTCCGACACGATCTCCTTCTGGCGTTTCAGCTCTTCCGCCATGCTCACCAGCGGGATCATGATCTCCGGTCTGGCGACGATGCCCCGCTGCTGGCAGATCGCGGCAGCCCGGAGAATCGCCCGCGCTTGCATCTGCGTCACTTCCGGCCAGAGAATGCCGACACGCACCCCACGCAATCCGAGCATCGGATTCTGCTCGCGCATCGCCGAAATGCGGGCATCGATGACGTCCCAATTCTGGTTCAGTTGCTTCGCCAGCGACCTGATCTCCCCCTTGGTCGAAGGGAGAAACTCGTGCAGCGGCGGATCGAGCGTCCGGATCGTCACCGGCAATCCGTCCATCGCTTCGAATATGCCAATAAAATCATCCTGCTGGAACTGCTCAAGTTGGCAGAGCGCCTTCTGGCGGTCTTCGTCGTTGCCGGCCAGAATCATCGAGCGCATGATCGGCAGCCGCTCCTCGCCGAAAAACATATGCTCGGTCCGGCACAGCCCGATTCCCTGCGCGCCGAATGCCCGGGCGCGTCGCGCATCCTCCGGTGTATCGGCGTTGGCTCGAACATCAAGTTTCCGTTCGTGATCGGCCCAGCCGAGCAGGTGCGTCAGGTGGGCGGCCTGGATATCTGGACGGCGCATCGGCGCTTCTCCGATGATCACCCGCCCGGTCGCACCGTCAATGGTCAGCAAATCACCGATTTGCACCACTGAGTTATTGATCTTCATCGATCCAGCAGCGACATTAATTTCCAACGCGCTGCAACCGGTCACCGCCGGTTTGCCCATTCCGCGTGCCACCACCGCCGCGTGCGAGGTCATACCTCCCCTGGCAGTCAACACACCTGACGCGGCGTGAATACCCGGAAAATCGTCCGCTGATGTCTCAGGCCGTACAAGAATCACTCGCTCACCCTGGCTCGCCGCTTCGACCGCGGCTTCAGCGGTGAAGACGACTGTTCCGCTTGCGGCGCCTGGACTGGCTGGTAAACCAATCGCTATCACGGTGACACCCGAGGCGTCGTCGATCGCAGGATGAAGCAGTCGCTCCACCTGCGCCGGGGAAACCCGCGAAACTGCGGTCCGCTCGTCGATCAATCCCTGCTCGGCCATATCGACCGCGATCCGGGCGGCGGCGTCCGCCGTCCGCTTGCCGCTACGGGTTTGCAGCATCCAGAGCACGCCGCGTTCCACGGTGAACTCAAGATCCTGCATGTCCCGGTAGTGGCACTCCAGCGTCTGAGCGACCGAAAGCAATCCCATGTAAGCGGGAACGAAATCGGGATCCTCGGCCATCTCCGAAATCGGGAACGGCGTGCGAATGCCGGCGACGACATCTTCGCCCTGGGCATTGACCAGGTATTCGCCGAACAGCCCCGGTTCGCCGGTCGAAGGATTCCGCGTGAACGCGACTCCGGTGCCGCTGGTCAACCCGAGATTGCCGAACACCATCGCTTGCACATTCGCCGCCGTGCCGAGATCGTGCGAAATGTGCTCCGCGTCCCGGTAGGCAATCGCCCGGGGAGTGTTCCACGATCGAAAGACTGCCTGCACCGCCAAACGCAACTGTTCCCACGGATCGTCGGGAAAGATCAGGCCATGGGCCGGATAGACCGCCTTGTAGGCAGCGACAACATCACGCATTTCCGCAATGGAAAGCTCTTGATCGGCGAGCACGCCTGCTTCTTCGCGAGCAGCGGTGATGATGTCTTCAAAGGGCTCATCGGGAAGGTCGAGGGCGACATGGCCAAACATGTGCAGGAGACGCCGGTAAGCGTCAAGCACGAACCACTCGCCCGCCGTATCGCCGAATCCCTTCAGCGATTTCTCGGTCAGACCGAGATTGAGAATCGTGTCCATCATGCCGGGCATTGAGAACTTCGCACCGGAACGGACTGAAACGAGCAGCGGCTCTTGCTCATCGCCGAAACGCCGTCCCACCCGGCCCTCAACCCAGGTTAGCGCATCGGTTACTTCATCCCAAAGTCCATCTGGAATCGCGTAGTCATCGTCGAGATACTGGCGGCAGGCTTCGGTGGTGACGGTAAATCCTGGAGGCACTGGCAGCCCGAGCCTGGTCATCTCGGCCAGATTAGCGCCCTTGCCGCCGAGCAATGCCCGGTCCGATGCTGATCCTTCAGTAAATCGACGTACCCATGATCCCATGTGACTTACTCCAAACCTGGTGGCAGCCCGTGAAAACGGTTTACACAGTGACTATAATTATATTACAAGACGAGATGAAAGGAAATACGTTGGTCTGGGAACTTACTCACAGACCCTCGTTCCTATACAAATCACATGCCAACGGGGCATTTGTCTGGTGATGAGAAGCGGACAAAAACTATTTCGACGGCGTTTTATTCGACGTCGAAGCGTTTGACGGAGGGGGGTTAAACGCGCGTATTGCACCGTCTGTCGGCACACTCAATGTATCGATTAACGGTGCTTTCGCTGAAGCAGCGCTCGGTCGTCATTCTGGCGACCATTCATGTTGCCCTGATGGGCGTCTACGGAATGACCCAGCTCAAATCCGAGTTCTTGCCCGACATCAACATCCCGGTGCTGACAGTCATCACCACCTATCAGGGAGCCGATCCCAACGCAGTCGACACGGCGGTGAGCCAGCCCATTGCCGCCCGCTCGATGAAGAACACCATCGACCGTCTCGTCGGAGCTGGTTTAATTGCCCGGACGGCGCATCCGACCGATCGCCGGGTCTCCCTCGTCGTCCTTACGGAACAGGGTCGGGAAATGGCGCTGACGATCCAGCGCGAGCGGAAGGAGCATATAAGTGAGGTCTTCGGACATCTCAGCGACGATGATATCGATAACTTCGCCCGCCTCCTTCAAACCACGCTCGAACGCGTCGATACCGGTACTGATAGCCACGCCGCCCCGTCATATCTGATGGGGCGGTTGAACCTGAAGTGAAAGGTCAGCGCATGAGGAAACGAAAGCTTTTGCCTGTATTGCTTGGCCTGTTCATCTCCACCATTGCGCTCCTCCCCTCCACGTCAATGAGCCATTCCCCCTCAGCACCAGACTTGCGCTTGCGTCCGAACAACGGTCCGCCGGGTGCTCCCATCGTAGCTCGCGGCAAAAGCTTCCCTTCTTCCGCAACCGGCTCGCTCCTCTGGGAAGACGGTACGCTTCTGGTCGATGTATCGACCGACGATTCCGGGGCGTTTGAAGTCACCTTTGCAGTCCCCGACCGGCCATCCGGCAACTACCGGGTCACCGCGAGAGTTGACAGCGTCGAAGCAACTGACGAATATGAAATTGAAGGAATAACATCTCCACTTCAGGCGACCGTCAGCTCTACGCCAGCGTTATTCCCGACTGCGCCGCCTGCCAATTCGCCCTGTCCTGAAGCAACGGCCCGCACAGTAAGCGTCACCAACACAACCGAGCTGGAACAGGCGCTCGCCTCCGCCGAACCTGGCGACCAGATCACGATTGCAGATGGAATCTACGCTGGCAATTTCACCATCGACCGATCTGGCACGGTCGAGCAGCGCATCGCCCTCTGCGGATCGCGCAACGCCATTCTCGATGGCGTCAGCACAACCGGCGGCTACGCCCTTCATGTCACTGCCAGTTACTGGACGCTGCACGGGTTTTCCGTGACGAATGCGCAAAAAGGCGTCGTGCTCGACGGAGCCAGCTTCAACATCCTGGAGCAACTCGCCGTCTACCAGATTGGCGATGAAGGAGTCCACTTCCGCGCGTTCAGTTCCGACAACATCATTCAGGACAGCGAGGTTCACGACACCGGACTGCGGCGCGAAAAGTTTGGCGAGGGCATTTACATCGGCTCGGCAGTCTCGAATTGGAGTAAGTACAGCAACGGCTCGGAAGACCGCAGCGACCGCAATCAGGTCCTCCGCAATCGCATCTGGAACACGACCGCCGAATGCATCGACATCAAAGAGGGATCGACCGGTGGCTTGGTAGAGGGCAATCGCTTCGATGGATCGATGCTTTCGGGCGCCGATTCTTGGGTGGATGTCAAAGGAAATGGCTACGTTATCCGCGCCAATATTGGAACCAAAAGCCCAACTGATGGTTTCCAAACCCACGTCATTAACAATATGGAATGGGGACGCGACAATCGATTCGAGGCGAACATCGCCGAGGTGTTTGGCTCCGGCTACGGGTTTTACATTCACGATGCAGAAACGTCGAACAACACCATCACCTGCGATAACCAGGTCTCCGATGCCGCCCAAGGCTACGCAAATGTTGACTGCACGTGACACGAGAGGGACCGCACACTGCGTGCGGTCCCTTTCTCACCTTCATTGCAGGATCGATCTAAACCAGATATTTCCCGTTCTCGAGGACAAGCTCCCCGTCAACGGTCACGCTGCCGCCCTGTCGCAGATCGCAGATCATATCCCAGTGGATGGCGGACTGATTCGTGCTTCCCGAACCCGGGTAACCCGATCCAAGCGCCATATGGATTGTGCCGCCGATCTTCTCGTCGAAGAGGATGTTCTTGGTGAAGCGAGTGATGTCGAAATTGGTGCCGAAGGCGAACTCGCCGAGCCGTCGCGCTCCCTCGTCAGTATCGAGCGTCTTGATCAGGAACTCTTCCTCGCTCGCTGCCGTCGCTTCGACCACCACGCCATCCCGGAACGTCAGACGGATATCGTCGATCTGGCGACCATACGCCACCACCGGGAAGCTGAACCGCACGTGTCCGTTCGTTGAATCCTCGACCGGTCCGGTGAAGACTTCGCCGTCGGGGAAGTTCTTCGTGCCGTCGCAATTCTCCCAGATTCGGCCCGCCACGCCGACGGTCAGATCGGTGTCGGGCCCGACGACATGAATCTCACTTTTGCCGGTCAGCCAATCGGTCAGTCGCTGCTGCTCGACCCCGACTGCCTTCCAGGACGCAACCGGGTCGTCGTCGTTGAGCTTGCAGGCATTGAGCACGAACTCGGTGTATTCCTCGGTCGATAGTCCGGCGTCCTGCGCGTAGCCATCGGTCGGATAGAGTGTCAGCGTCCAGTGCAGTGATCCGTTAGCCTCGCGGCTCAGAAACGTGTTGAATAATTCCGAGCGCGCGCGGGAAAAGACTCCCTGCCGGGACGGATCGATCCCTGTCAATCCTCGGGTGTTCGCGATCGGCCATGATTTGAATCGTCACGTCCGCCTGCTCGCGGAAGAACCGCTCAACTGGCTGGATCGTCGCCAGTTGTTCGTCGGAAGCAAGCTCGAAGAGGTCGCGCTGCAACCCGGGAAGCACAGGCAACATCACCGGCACGCCGCCAGCCTTGAGTGTTTCGCGATAGATGGCTCGCAGCAACGGCGCCGCTTCGACTCCCCCCTGAATCGCGACTGTCTGCCCTGGCTTGACTGCTACGGAATAGCGAACAAGCACTTCTGCCCATCGTTGAATTCGAGGATCGTTCATCGCTTATCCTTTGGTTGATACACGGCGTATGTTCGTCCGGGTTATACCATTCCACTCAGCCGGACTCGACCCGGCATCCGAGGAGCCGCTGCACGACTATGAGCTCAAGCGACCCGATTCGCATGCCCGTACTGCTTCAACTGGCCGAACAGGCGATGAGCGATCTCGAATTTCGAGCCGTCGCCCGCCAGGACGTTGAGCTTGCCCTTACCCAATTCGGCTACGACCTCAACGAGCGCGAGCGCGCCCTCGTCTTCAGCTTTCGCCAGGCGCTCGAAGAAGCCGGCATCGATCTCTTTCCTGACCGAAGATTTCGACGTCGAAAACATCGACCTCCTCCGCAGCATCGGCGAAGGCGTCATCGAGCAAGAGCACGCTGAAAACGGGCGCAAACGATAGGTTAAAAGTAGAGAGTAGAGAGAATTACACGATTCGGCTCTGTCAGAAGCAGTGCTGAATCCTGACAACAGACTGCGATGAACCGCATCGTTACTCTCAACTCTTAACTCTCCACTCACAACTTTTTAGAACAACGCCCCCTGCTCCTCGTCCGGATCCGCATCGATCGGCTCGATCAACTCCGGCGCGTTGTTTCGCACATTATTGACAGCGGTGGAAACCGGAAACGCTTCCAGATCGCGCACCGGCGACGAGCGCAGCAGCGACGTCACCATCTCCGGCTGATTCAGTTCGGCATCGAGCCAATCCTCTTCCAGCGCTCGCACCAGAATCACCGGCATCCGGTGATGCAACTCCGTCATTGGCCCCACTGCTTCGGTCGTCACGATCGTGAACGATCCCGAGGATTCGGGCGATGCGCTTTCGGCTTTCGTCTCGTCCCAGAGCCCCGCGAACGCTGCCAGCGGCTCATCTTTCACATGGATGAAATAGGGCTGCTTTTTCCCGCCCGATGTTGCCTTCCACTCGAAAAAACCTGAGTTTGGCACCAGGCAACGCTGCTTCGAAAGCAACCCTTTGAACATCGGTTTCTGATCGATCGTCTCAAGACGGGCGTTGATCGGCGGCGGCAGTGATTTGCCGCGACTCGCCCAACGCGGCGTCAACCCCCAGTTCATCAACCGGACGATTCGCTCGCCCTCCTCTGATTCCACGATCACCGGCAACAGCTGGCTTGGCGCCGCGTTGAACGTCGACTTCAGATTCAGCGGGATTTGCCGGATATCAAATCGCTCCGAGAATTCGTGCGACAGATCACCCAGTGACTCAAGTACATAGCGTCCGCACATCGTTTCCTCCAACGACGCATGCCGCCTGCAACGGACGACAGCTCGATTGCTGACTGCTATTATCACCCGAACGACTGTTCGTATCGATTGGGGCCACTCGTGAACCGTCGCGCTCGCATCTTTGTCGAATTGATCGGCATCGGCCTCATCGTCCTCGCCGCCTTACCTCGTTCTGCGCTACGTGCAAAGCTCTCCTGGCAACGACCTCACCCCACCAGCTTCAACCTCATCGGTCACGATGGTCGTGCCCACGCCCTCACTTCAATCGACCCTTCCCGCCAATGCCGTGCCCGCAGACCTTGTTCGCATCGTTGATGGCGATACGATCGTCGTACGGATCAAAGGTGAAAGCGGTCAGGAAACCGTGCGGCTGATCGGGATCGACACCCCTGAAACCAAAAAGCCGAATACACCCGTTCAATGCTACGGCAAGGAAGCAACCGCGTTCACGACGAAATTGCTCACCGGCAAAAAGATTTGGCTCGAATCGGATAAATCGAACCGCGATCAATATGGCCGGCTGCTTCGCTACGTCTGGGTCGAAAACGGATCATCGTATCTCTGCTCGCGAATGAAGAAATCGTCACTCTTGGATTTGGAACTGCCGGCGACTATCCGCCCGACACGCACTATCACAATCGTCTCTTCGCCGCCCTCGACAACGCGCGCTCGCACCAGCTGGGAATATGGGGATCGTGTGAGCTGAAAGCGCAGGGAACCTTCGTTCCTGGCGCTCCAGACTGGTGGACCGGTGGCGATCTCGATTGCGCCGATTTCGCCAGTCAAAAAGACGCTCAGGCCTTCTTTGAAGCGATGGGCGGACCCGGAAATGATCCCGACAGCCTCGATGAGGACGGCGACGGCGTGGTCTGCCGTAGCTTGCCCTAACCGGATCGTTCTTGAAGTCGTTCCAGAATCACTGGGGCAGGTATCGACTGGCACGAACCATGCATGGTTCGTGCTCAGATGTCCGCCGCCTTTCGGGCTTCAGGAGGTACCAACATGTCGAAATGGTTTTCCCATTTCGCTTCCCGCGCCGCGCATTGGGCCGGCCACTATCTCGCCTTTCTCGCAGCGGTCGTGATCATCGTCATCTGGGCGGCAACGGGACCATTCTTCAAGTTTTCCAGCACCTGGCAACTTGTCATTAACACCGGCACCACCATCATTACGTTCTTGATGGTCTTCCTGATTCAAAACAGCCAGAACCGAGATGCAATGGCCATGCATCTCAAGCTTGACGAACTCCTCCGCGCGATCCAGGAGGCCGACGACGAGATGATGAGCGCAGAGGAGGATGACGAAAAACAGTTGCAGAAACTCAAAAAGGATTACATGAAGCTCAGCGACGATCACAAACGACTTCGGGATGAGCTCGAAGCCAGGAACATCACGGCGCAATAGCCGATCCTAGTCCGCGGTAAGCACCAGCGTTGCCACCGGACACTCAAAACAACGCCGTGGCGTGCAAAGCGCGCGATTCAAATGGATCAACCCCTGCATGCCGCGCTCCCCGATCCCTCGCAACGCCGGTCCCCCCGTTACCTGGATGGTCGCCGCTTTCGTAATCTGATTCGGCGACGACGCAGGCAACCGCTCCCAGGCATTGCTCGCCGCCTCACTCAGCGCCAGATCATCATCCTGGGCTGCCAACGCCAGCGCAAACGGAATCACGACGTTCGCCGCGATGGCAATCGCCCGGTCAGCGCCGATCTGTACGCGCAACCGCTCAGTCATTGCAATCAACGCATCGGGAAACGAAACGCCGTTCCGGATCGGGTCAAGCAGCAGCGAGGTCAAACCTCCCCCTGAGAAGTGGAGAATGACCGCCGCGACAAGCAATCTCGCAACAGGATGATTTGCCGGACGCACCCGGTGGGTTTGCCAATCACCCGCTCGCATCGGCTCGTCAACGACACGTCGCAGTTGCACCCACGCCTGCTCGATACGCATTCCCTGCTCGGGTGCGATGCCACCCGCCATTGCATCACGAGGCGTTAACGGCAAAAAGCCGGCCGCACCAAGCAGCAATGTCGAAGCAGTCAGGAACCGATCGCTCACCAGCGAGAGTTCTCGTTCCAGTGAAACAAACCGCAGATGATTCGCCAGCACCTGCATCGGCCCGACGGTTCGCCTGATACCCGAGTGCTTCAAGCAACCCGCTCCAGAGCACTTGAGATGGGGTGGAGGACGACAACGCCGCCTCAAATTGCGCCGATTTCGTCGCCAGTCTCCGGTCTCCAAGTTGCTTGATCGGTTCGACTAGCACCTGGGGCCGACTCCGGGCGAGATCGGCGGCGCAAATGCTCCCACCGACTTTCGCCCAGTCGAGCGCGGCATTGACCGCAACAGCCTCCTCGAAGCCGACGATGGCCACCGGAACAACCTCGCCATTGGATCGAATCGTTTCGCCGCTATCGTCTTCACCAACCAGATGGAGAATCACGTCGTCATACGCGGGATCACGATGATGCCCGTGGCTCCGCCAGCCACTCGTTGCCAAATGAAACTCGATGCTTCCGGTCAGCAACCGCCCGTTCGGCAGCGCCACCATCGCTCCGGCGAAGTCAGGTCCGGAACCGTGCGTCCAGCTGCCGCGGTAGACCACATCGACCGCCAGGCCATTGGTTGTGATCAGGTGCGATGGAATGGCTCCCGTCGCCCACGCCCGCGCGAGTGCAAGTTCACTGACGGGCGGGCGGGCCATGGCGGCCTATGACTCAGTCGGAGCGGTTCGCGCGGCGACAACGTCTCGCGCATCCTGCCGCTTGCGCTCCTCAAGAGCGGCCTGCACCGTTCCCATCGCCAGTGTGGCGCAGCGCACGCGCTGATTCACGACATCATCCCCCATCAACTCGCGCATCGTCGCGGCTCCGAGATCATGAATTTCATCGACTGGCATTCCCTCGATGATTTCCATCAACATCGACCCGCCCGCCTGGCTGATGGTGCATCCCGATCCTTCAAACGAGGCTTTCTCAACCGTCTTGCCGTCAGGAGAAAGCTTGAGGTAGACAGTGATCAAGTCACCGCAGCCAGGATTTCCACCGCCTAGCTGAATGTCGGCGTCCTCCATCCTCCCTTTATTTCGGGGATGCTGAAAGTGATCAAGAATTTCTTCAATATATTGCTGTCGATCCACAGCCCGGTCCTTTCCGCCTTTCGACGTGCGGAATCATACGAAACCTCAGCGGCGAGCGACAGCGCCGATGACTTAATGGCTACGAAACATACGCAAATATCAGACTGAAAAACCCGATTGATCCCCTCAACTCTTACCGAACGAGGCCTCCCTCTCCCGACGCGGGAGAGGGGCTGGGCGTGAGGTCCGTCAAATCCTCTGATCTACACCGACTTTTCAACCGGGACGTTCACCATGCTTCCCCACTCGGTCCACGAGCCGTCATAATTGCTGACGTTCTCGAATCCGAGCAGATAGGTCAATGCAAACCAGGTATGACTCGCCCGCTCGCCGATCCGGCAATACGCGATTGTTGGCTGCTCGTCAGTAATGCCGCGCGATCCATAGACATCTTTCAGTTCAGCAGCATTCTTGAAAGGTGCCGTCTGGATTGGCGGCCTGCCCCCACGGAATGCTCTTCGCTCCGGTAATGTGTCCCGCTCGCTGCGCGCCTTCCTGCGGATACCCGGCCATGTGAATGACCTCGCCGCTGAACTCCTGTGGTGAGCGCACGTCGACGAGTTGGGTGTCCTGGCTTTGGACGGCGCGCAGCACGTCATCACGGAACGCGCGAACCGCCGCGTTCGGCTCTTTGGCCACGTAGGTGGTCGCCGGATACTGCTTCACGTCCCGCGTTTCCGGGCGTCCTTCAGCTTCCCATTTGGTCCGGCCACCGTCCATGATGCGGGCATCTTCGTGACCGAAATACTTGAACAGCCAGAAGGTGTAGCAGGCGTACCAGTTGCTCTTATCGCCGTAGAAGACGACGGTCGAGTCATTGGCAATGCCGACCCGGCTCAGCAAGGCGCCGAAAGCGTCCTTGTCGACAAAATCGCGTTGAACGTGATCTTGAAGATCCGACTGCCAATCCAGCTTGATTGAGCCGGGGATATGCCCGACCTCGTACAGCATGATGTCCTCGTCCGACTCGACGATGCGGACCTTGGGGTCGTCGAGATGGTCGGCGACCCACTGGGTTGAAACGAGCACATCGGCATTGACATAGCCACGCGAGGCAATTGGAGATTCGTCACCCATTAGAAAACTCCCCTTCTAGAAGTCATCAGCTTCACGCGAGCAGCGGAGCTGTGAATAGGCATGTTCCTATCCAATTATAGAGTTTTTTGTCGAGATCATCGCGTTACAGCATCGCTGGCTCAAGACCACTCCAGGACACGCTATCGCTCGCTCGCATTCCTTGGAGGCCAGGGGGAAGCGCTCCACGCTGGCCCATTTCTTGCAAAGTGCAAGGAGACAGACGAGCAGTCCGTCGCATGACGGCTGAGCTGATTCTACGTATGAGGGAGCAAGAAGCATGTTTCTACGAATCGACAAATTGCAGGTGGAACTACCCATGGCTGAAGAGCCGGATGCAGTGGCGGCTCAGGCGGTTCAGGAGCTCATGGGCGGTCGCTTTGGCGAAATGTCGACCCTGATGAATTACACCTTCCAATCGTTCAATATGCGCGGTAAGGACAAGATCAAACCGTTTTATGATCTCGTTGCAAGCATCACGGCGGAGGAGCTTGGACATGTGGAAGCTGTCGCGGCGACCATTAATGGTCTGCTGACTGGAGCGGCGCCACGCGAGGAAGGCGCCGCGACGAAACATCCACTCGAAGGCATCGTCGGTAGAGAGGGACTTCCACACCACTTCCTTCTCGGCGGGCAAGGATCGCTCCCCTATAACTCTCAGGGACTCGCCTGGAACGGTGACTACGTCTTCAATTCCGGTGACCTCGTCCTTGACATGTTGCATAACTTTTTCCTGGAATGCGGCGCCAGAATGGGCAAGCTTCGCGTGTATGAAAGCACCAGCAATCCGATCGCGCGGGAGCTATGTGGCTACTTGCTGGTGCGAGGCGGGGTACACCAGGTTGCCTACGCGAAGGCCCTGGAAAAATTGACGGGCGTTGAGGTTACCAAGATGCTCAACATCCCGAATATCTCGAATAACGAAATCCCGGAAGCGAAGAAATATCAGGACCAGGGCATCCACACGGTGCTGTATCGCTTTAGCCCGGACGATTACAAGGATGTCGATAAGGTCTGGAACGGAGTACATCCTGAGGACGGCAAACCGGTCACCGTTTCCGACCAGATCCCGAATGGTGGCCCGGTCAATCCGGGCACCCCGGAGCCGCAGGTCTTTTCACCTGGCTACCATCCCGGCGAGCTTTTCGACATCGCCCAACGCATGATGAAAGATCTGCCTGCAAGCCAGAGGAAAACATCGCAACAGTAAGTCATCGATGCGTCACCTGGAACGCGGCTCATGCGGAGGAGAGTCCCTGCGGGGACTCTCCTCATTGACGAATGCCGCAACCTGCGCTATCGCTCGCTGAATCCAATCACGCTGACGAACATCGATCGGCTGCAAATGCGCATTCCGCCGCAGCCAGGTTTCCTGGTGGCGGACATACCGATGCGTATCGTGCTTCAGTTGGGCAATCGCCCCGTCGAGCGTCTGCTCTCCATCGAGGAATGGCAGCAACTGCCGGTAACCGATCGATGACATCGCGGGAGCGTCCCGCGGCACGCCCTCCTCAAGCAGACCGGCAACCTCTTCGACAAGACCATTTCGGATTTGATCGTCAACCCGCCGGTCAAGCCGATCGTGCAGAAGTGGACGGGGAAGCGACAATCCCAGTTCAAGCGTTTGAAAGGGCCGTGGCCCCTTCCCTTCCAGGTCCGACATCCGCTCGCCGGTCACCTCATAGATTTCGAGCGCTCGGATGATTCGCCGCAGATTGACGCCGCTTCGCTCTGCCGCCACCGGATCGATCTCCGCCAATCGCGCAGAAAGCGTTGCAACTCCTTCGCTTCCCGCTTCGAGTTCTAGCCGCTCTCTGATCTCCGGTTGAGGCGCCACTCGTGGGATCTTCCATCCCTCTATCACCGCATTTGCGTAAAGCGGAGTACCGCCGACCAGCAGCGGCAGACGGCCACGTTGCAATACGTCCTCGATCGCCGCGTTCGCCATCTCCTGGTAGCGCGCCAGCGAAAAATCGTCCACCGGATCGAGGATGTCGATGAGGTGGTGCGGCACGCCTTGCTGTTCATCTTTCGTTGGCTTCGCCGTGCCGATGTTGAAACCGCGATAGAGATAGCGGGAGTCGGCGTTGATCACCTCGCCATTGAATCGCCTGGCGAGCTCGACGCCAAGCATCGTCTTGCCGGCTCCAGTTGGACCTGCCACGACAATGAGCTTGCGGCCAGTCCGCTCAGTTGATTCCTCGGAATTCGGTGCTTCGAATGTCATAAAAATGGATATCTCCGGTTGTGACGGGCGCGGTCTCTGCGTACAATCTGATGTGATCTGCGACCTCCTCGAGGCGCGTGTATTGGTTGCGGGCTTTTTCTCCCCGGCCGCGCATGACGGCGGCCCGATCGCCCATGAATGACTGGCGTCGAATTGAACGCCGGATCGAGAGAGGCGCTCTCCTTGCTTCGTTTTGCCACTTCAGCCATTAAGATTGCCATTATCGGCATTACGGCGATCGCGGTTCTTAGCGCCGGGTTCTGGTTTTTCAACTATTACCGCGATCGCACGTCGGACAAAAATGTCGGCCAGGCGATCGTCATCACGATCAAAGAGGACCAGAATGCCGGCGATGTCGCCAAGCAGCTAGAGAAGTATGACCTGATCAATTTCCCGATCTACTTTGAGACGATGATGCGGGTCCAGAACAAGGATCTCGTTCCTGGCACCTATCGGCTTGAAGTCGGAATGACCACCGGTGACATCATCGGCGCCATCACGACCGACAAGAGCACCGCCAAAACCGAAAACAAGGATCTCACGGTCACGATCCCGGAAGGGTATCGGATCGGTCAGATCGCCGACGCGGTGGACAAGGCGGGCATCAATGGCGGACGCCAGGCGTTTCTCACTGCCCTGGAAACCTTCGATTATTCCGGTTACGACTTCTTGAAGGATTTGCCGAAGAATGGCCCGAAGAGCGAATACCTCGAAGGCTTCCTCTTCCCGGACACCTACAACTTCAAGTCGGACGATCCGCCGGAATATTTGATTCAGTCGATGCTCGACAACTTCAACGAGAAATTCACCGACAAGATGCGCCAGCAGGCGAGCGATCAGGGCATGTCGGTACGCGATGTCGTCACCCTGGCCTCGATCGTCGAGCGCGAAGCCGCCATCTCCGACGAGCGCCCCGTTATCGCCAGTCTCTACCTGAACCGGATGGCTATCGACATGCCGTTGCAATCAGACCCGACCGTGCAATATGTGCTCGGAAAGGAAGGCGATTGGTGGCCAACGGTTGGCGGGAGCGACATCCAGAGCACTGACAGCTCGTACAACACCTATAACAACTCTGGTTTGCCGCCCGGACCGATCGCCAATCCCGGTCTCGATTCAATCGTCGCCGTCCTGAACCCTGCCAACACCAACTACATCTACATGGTGGCGAAAGGGGACACCGGCGAGCATGCATTTACCGACAACTACGAAGAACATCAGCGCAACATCGCTGAATATCAAAAATGATCGGATCGCAACGTTCCCGGGAGAGTGGAATCGTGTCTCAGGTTTTGAGATTGGGAATCATCGGCGATCCTGTTGCTCATAGCATCTCGCCCGCCATGCAGCAACCAGCGCTCGATGCCATCGGCGCGAATATCACCTATGAACGCTGGCAAACCAGCGAGTCTGAGCTTCCTGAGCGCATCGCCTCGTTGCGCCAGCCGGGTATGCTCGGCGCAAATGTCACGGTGCCACATAAGCAAGCGGTGATGGCGCTGATCGACGATGTCTCCCCGCTCGCCAAACAAGTCGGCGCAGTCAACACCATCGTGAGCAAAGACGGCCGCCTTTCCGGGGACAACACCGATGTCTACGGATTCGCGACTGCCTTGCTGGAAGTCTGCCCCGATGCCGCGAATCGCCGCGCGGTGCTGCTCGGCGCTGGCGGCGCAGCGCGTGGCGTCGCGCTTGCCCTCTCGCAAATCGGCGTCCTGTCGATCACCATCGCAAACCGCAACGTCGATCGCGCGCGAACCCTCTGCAATGAACTCGGATTGGCGAATCTCCAATCAACTGCCTTTGCCGACGCGCCGTTCGCCAGGGCCGACATCCTGATCAACGCCACTTCACTCGGCTGGCATGCGGGGGAGTCCCCGACCGAACCACAAGCACTGGCTTCGCTTCCGTCAGACGCCCTCGTCGTGGATCTCACCTATCGCGACACCGATCTCCTCGATGCGGCGCGCGCACGCGGCCTCGCCACGCTCGATGGTCTCGGCATGCTTGTCCATCAGGGAGCCCTGGCGTTCGAGCGGTTCACCGGACAGCCTGCCCCGCTCGACGTGATGTGGAAGGCCGCCCGACTCGCGCGCGCTCCCCGGTCGTAGCGGCATGGATTTCGTCCTTCCGATCATTTTTGCGATCTTCGGTCTGGCGCTTGCTGCTGTGCTCTGGATCACCAGCCGTTCCCTCGCCTCAGGCGAGCTACCGGCAATGCAACCGCCCTGCCCCTATTGTCCTGGAGAATTTTCGAGCGACGCCTGGATTCCGCTCATCGGCGCATTTTCGCGCTGCACAAATTGCCGTCGAACCATGGGTAACGGGCGAATCGTGCTAGAGGTTGGACTTGCTGCGGCCTTTGCTGTCGCCGCCTACAGAATTGACAGCACCAAAGCGTTGATCGAAATCGTGCTTTTCTCGATACCGCTGATCGTCATCCTGCTCACCGATCTCTGGACCGGCGCCGTTTTTCGCAATTTCGCGGTCTTTGGCATCGCCCTCGGGCTGCTCTTCGCCGGTATCAGCGGCTGGGAAACGTTCAAGGAAGCGCTCGTCGGAGCTGGTGTCGGCATTGCCGTCTTTGGCATCATGATGCTCGTCATGCGCAAGATTTTGCCGACCGTTCACCTCGCCCCCGTCGGCGAAGGCGATGTTCTCATCGCCGGCATGATCGGCGCAATGGCCCGCTGGCCCGGTGTGATCCTCGTCCTCTCCGCCGGCGTGTTGGTCGCAGGAATCGGCGCGGCGATCGTCCTCAGCGCCCGCCGCAATGACCAGGCGGCCGTCGTCCCCTTCGGCCCCTTCCTCTGCGCCGCCGCCATCCCCATATTCATTCTCTGGTTCTAACCAAATCGTAGGCGGTTAAAAGCCCGTAGCCTCTCCCAGAATTGGGAGAGGGTACGGCGCTTTGGCGCCGGGTGAGGGGTTCGTCAGCCCGACGTCACATCGCGCTTGTCAAATACACGATACGAGATGATCACGAACACCACGATGTAGATCAGAATCACCCCGGCGGATTCGAGGGCTTGGGTCGACGTAATGTTGTTGTCACCGCCATAGGACGCCACCCGGTTCGAGTTCCAGGAAAGTCCACCCTTTTCGACCGTGTGAAAGACATCGCTCAGCGCACCTAACAATCCGAAGATCGCCGGCTCAAGCAGATTCAAGGCGATCGCAATGGCGATTCCAGCCGTGTTCGAGCGAGTCACCACCGCCAATAACATCGCCAACGCCGCGTACGGGAAGATGCCGGTAAAGAAACGAGCGGAATAGGCAATCGCATCGACAAACGTCGAGCCGCTGACGCCCGCCCCTTCTCCGACAATCAACGATGCAACCACGGACGCCAGCATCGTCCCGACGACCCCCACGACAACGAGAACGAGCGTGTAGAGTCCCACTGTCAGCCATTTCGCGGTCAGGAAGGATGAGCGGCTCTTCGCCCGGGCGAGCATCGGGCGCAGGGTATTCCAGCCATACTCGCTCCCGAGAATACTGGACCCGAAAATAATGGCGAGAATTGTTCCGGCCAGTCCAACGATGATCAGACCGGTGTCATAGATCTTCGGCAGCTGGATATTCTCTTTGACATTTGTCGGATCGCTGCTCGCAAAATTGACGATCACCATGATCCCGTACAGCAGCACCTCAAGCGCCACCAGAATCACCAGCAACGACCAGCTCTGCGTCCGCTTGCGCACCCGAAACAACTCACTGCGAAACAAATTCATCATTTGATTGCGTCCTTACTCGACATCTCGAACTTAGCTACGTTCTAATGACCTTGCGCTGCCGTTTTCATCACCACCCGTCATCTTGACCGAAGGGAAGGATCCCCGGCGAAGGCTGCGGGCATCAATTCGCTCAGTTTCGATCAGGCGCTTCGCGCGGAGATGCTTCGCAGCGTCTCAGCATGACGAAGCCTGGTAACGCGGTGCCATTGAAACGCGATCTAAGCAGCCGTTTCCGATGCGACCGGAGCTACGTCACCCTCGGTCAGATCGAGGAAGAGATCCTCAAGCGATTCGCGTTTCGGCGTCAGCGTGCTCAGATAAATGCCTCGCTCCACCAGCGCCCGGTTGATCGCCGATCCGGTATCGTCCATCGCAACGACCCGCAGCATTCCATCTTCGACCGTGACCTTTTCGACCCAGGGCATCTGCTCCAGCACCTGCGACGCCATCTCGAGCTCCGTGGGTTGCACCACAACCTCGATATAGCCGGTATCTTGAAGAAGCTCTTCGACATTTCCTTCGCGGATCAGCTTGCCTTTGCGCACAATTGCAATACGGTCACTCACCTGCTCCACCTCGTGCAGCATGTGACTGGCCAGCAATACCGCGTGGCCTTCCTCACCGAGCCGGGGAATGATCTCGCGAATCTCGCGCTGCCCCGCCGGGTCGAGTCCATTCGTCGGCTCGTCCAGAATCACGATCGCCGGATCGGAAAGCAGCGTCGCGGAGATCCCCAACCGCTGCTTCATACCGAGAGAAAAGGTTTTGTACTTCTTATCCGCACGATCCGCCATATTGACGAGTTTGAGCAACGTCTCAATCCGCTCTTCGTCAATCTTCCCGGCGGTCAAAGCAAGCGCCCGGAGGTTGTCGCGACCAGTCATATGCGGATAAAACGCCGGATTTTCGATGATCGCGCCGATGTTTTCGGAGACAATCGCGGAATTGCGCTGCAACTCTTCGCTCGCGATCACGACCGTGCCTTTGGTCGGCTTAATCAATCCGAGAATCATGCCGACGGTCGTGCTCTTGCCAGCACCGTTTGGCCCGAGAAAGCCCAGAACCTCGCCGGCCCGCAATTGCAAGCTCAGATCGTCGACCGCGGTGAACGCCTTGAATTGCTTGGTGAGATTCATGATCTCGAGCACGACCTGATTTGCGCCGATCCCTCGTGAGCCAACCCCGGCAAGGGTCGATTGCGCAGACCTGCTGCCCTGGATATCCGGCACTGTTTCGTTCATTGAGCCTCCACGGCGAAGCGCGCTGTCCCGGTCCATTCATTGAACCCGGGCAGCGGCGCCGGACGCAACCGGAGCGTCAAGAGATCGGCTTCGTTGCCGATCGCATTCCAAGCCTACGACGCCCATTGACTTCCTGACATTGGTCTGCAGCATGCAATTCGCCGTACATCCCCGGTTGTAGTTCACCCAGAACGTACGCCCACGGGTGTATCTTCCAGCCGAAATTGCAAAACAAATACGGAATCACGTCGACAAATTCGAGTATCTTCTCGAATATTCGATTAACCTCGGAGATTCTGATCCTCCAGCTGCTCCCAAGGTTGAAACCCCGGACCGCCACAACTGAAGCCCGTTCAGCGCAGAGCACGATCGTCGTAGTCCCCACGGGACTTTGTTTTTAGTAGTCCGGCGCTTATGAGCGTTGCGAAGTTAATCCGACCGTCCGCCAGCAGCATAAAAACTGAAGACCGTTGACATCTCAGGCAAAATGCGATCGCCGGATGAAGATGTCAACGGCCATCAGTGCCGGGAACGCGAGCGCAACGTTTTACGCTCCGCGCGGAGCCACCAGCCCGGTGTTATACCCAATGATCACGAGCTGTGTGCGATCACGAGCATCGAGCTTTGCCATGATCCGGCTCACATGGGTTTTCGCCGTCGCCACGCTCATGAAAAGCTCGTCCGCAATCTCGAAGTTGTTGAGACCCCGCGCCACGAGCGTCAGCACTTCAAGCTCCCGCTCGGTCAACGCGTCCAATTCTTTCGTCATCGACGTACGCAGCGCTCGTTGCGGTGTGGCCACGAACGCCTCGATCAACCGCCGGGTCACGCTCGGAGAAAGGAGCGAATCCCCTTCTGAAACGATGCGAATCGCGTCCAGCAACTCGGCTGGTTCCGCATCTTTCAGGAGAAACCCGCTGGCGCCTGCCCGGAGGGTGGCAGAGACGTATTCGTCCGTTTCAAACGTCGTCAGCACCAGCACTCGGGTCGAGGACAGCGCTGGATCCGAGCAGATTTGACGCGTCGCCTCGATTCCGTCCATCTCCGGCATCCGGATATCCATCAGCATCACGTCGATCGACTGAGAGCGCGCCAGTTCGATGGCCTCACGACCGGTCGCCGCCTCTCCTCGAACGGCAAGGTCGGCGGCTGAGTCGATCAGCACGCGAAATCCTGCACGCACCAGCGCATGATCATCGGCGATCCCGACATTGATGGTCATCCAGCCTCCCCGGTTGGTAAGCACGCCCGCACTTCGAATCCGCCTTCCCGGCGATTGCCCGCCCAGAATTCTCCGCCAACCGATGTTACGCGCTCATGCATGCCAACCAGACCAAGCCGGCTTCCTTCGCCTGACCGGTTAGGGATCTGCGACATGCCCCGGCCATGATCCCGCACCCGCAGATCGAGCTGGCTCGGTTCATAGCGGATCGTCACAGTTGCCATGGTCGGACCGGCGTGACGCACGACATTGGTCAACGCTTCTTGAACGATCCGGTACGCCGTCAAATCAACCAGCGCCGGCAGCGTCCGCGTTTCCCCTTCGGTCTTGAGATCGACATTGATTCCCGATTTCTTCGCGCGCTCAATCAAATTACAAAGCTCACCCAAGCCGGGCGCCGGTGCAAGTGCGCCGTCTTGCTCGTCCGCCATACGCAAGACGCCGAGCGTGGCTCGAAGCTCTTTGAGCGCATCCTTACTCAGCCGCCTGATTTCAAGAACCGCGGCCCTCGCCTGCTCCGGTTGGTCATCGAATACGTGTGCCGCCATTCCGGCCTGCACGCTGATCGTGGCAATCGAATGCGCGACGACATCGTGCAACTCGCGCGCAATGCGCAATCGCTCCTCGACCACCATATTGTGCGCATCTTCCAGTCTGTCGCTCTTCCAGCAATCTCGCCCGCTCGCGCTTCACCCGGATGGCGCCGCCAATCGTGAGACAGGTAATGACCCAGGAGAGATTCGCCACCGTCGAGCCGCTCAGCGGGAAACCAGGCGAGACGTACCAGAGCAACGGCGCGCTGATCGCGAATCCCCAGGCGAGCGATCGCCACCGGAGTCCGTAAGCGCCTACAGCATAGAGCGCAAACATCAAGGGAAGACTTTGCGCGGTCGAAATTTCATCGGGTGAAAAGATGAACTGAAAGAGAAAAGCGAGAAGATTGATGCAAATGAGCACCCGGATCGGCCAGCGACGGCGGAAAACGAGTGGAATCGCGATCAACCCACCGAGGAGATAGGCGGCCCAGGATGCGACATCCGCCGAGTCAAGTTCGACTTCCGATCGCAGGGCAAGCGCGCCGAAGCACAACCAGCAACGCGGCGATCGCCGCATCGATCACGACTGGCGAAATACCCCGAATCTTTGACCAACTTGTCGCAACCCAGCGATCCATGTCGATAGTCACCCGATTCATCCATTCGGACATACTGCTTGTCGGCCGCCTGAAGCGATTTTGAATCAGATTGCACGGGAGATTGCCGCGCGTCCGTCATGTTGAGCCGCCGCATGCATCCCCCGGCGAAGCCGCTGCTGGACACCTGAGCGCGCATTCCCAGCGAAGCGCTTCGCGGAGATCCTTCTCTCCGGTCAGGACGGGGAAGTGGGCGCATCCCCGGGAAATGCGATCTGGATAAATCTGTCCTCCGACGGAAGTGCCATCGCAAATCCGTTCGTTATGGTACAGGCTCGATCGAAATCGATATGGGGAAATGCAACAACCAGAACGCGAAAACGCGGGGCGACAGATCGCCCCGCGTTTTCAAGTGCTACGAGGTATGAGGATTCGCCTTACGGTTGCTGGCCCCAATTGACGTCGTAGAAGTCGCCATTTTCGTCCATGGAAACGCTGCAACCATCGTAGCCGCCAAGGCCACCCTGACCGCCCGTTCCTGTGCCGCCAATCGCGATTCCACATCCGCCGTCATTGGAGGTGCCACCGTCGCCGCCGGTTCCGTTGCCGTTGATCGCGACACCGTCGCCACCCGCGCCACCAGTTCCGCCATTGCCGGGGTCGCCACCATTGCCGCCGTTGGCATCGCCATTCACCGCGGTGGCGTCGCCACCTGCTCCGCCGTCGCCACCCTGAGCGACGTCATCGCCATATCCGTTGCCACCATTGCCGCCGTCGCCGCCATTTGCGGTGCCGTTGACCACGGATGCGTCGCCGCCCGCGCCACCGTCGCCGCCATTTGCAACGTTCCCGTAGGCATCGCCGCCGTTACCGCCGTTACCGCCGGTGGCCGTAGCGAGGGTTGCATTGGCGTCGCCACCGTTCGCGCCGTTGCCGCCGGTCGCGTTGCCGCCAACGGCAGAACCGCCATTGCCGCCCTTACCACCGGTCGCATTGCCGCCGCTCAGCACGCCGGTTCCGCCGGTCGCATTGCCGCCAGCACCGCCGTTACCGGCCGTGACGAAGTCAACAGTGGAAATATCGACCAGGCAAGTGCCATCGAGTCCCATCGGAGCGCCCGGGCTGATTCCCGCCATGATCTCGGCGAGCGAACAGGGGGTAGAAGCAATCCAACCGGAGTAGGCTCCGCCGCCGTTGCCGCCCTGGCCGCCGGTTGCGTCACCGGCGATGATGCCGTTGCCGCCCGTTGCGTCGCCGCCAGCTCCAGCCGAACCGCCATTGATGGAGTTCGAGAAGCCTTCGGCCACAAGGACGACTCCGTCGTAGTTCGTGATCGTTGCGGTGAGATTGACCGCGATGCCGCCGCTGCCGCCGACTCCGCCGATGGCGATACCGCCATTGCCAACCACTCCATCAGCCGTAATGCCGTCGTGAATTTGCCCTTCAGTGCGTTTGCCAGGCGTTCCGATGCCTTCAGTTCCGACACCAGCTGTCGCCTGACCGTTTTGCCCGACACCAGGGATTGAGTCTCCCGGAATGCCGAATCCGCTACCGAATCCAGAGATGGCGCCAGTCGCCGTTCCACCGATGCCGGTCCCGCCGGTTCCGATGCCAGCTTGACCAGCCGTCCCGCCATGTCCGGCGCCGCCTGTACCTGTACCCGCAGTGACGGTGCCGAGCGTGCTCGTGCCTTTGACGGCGTCGCCGCCGTTACCGCCGTTGCCGCCGGTCGCATTGCCGCCGAGCCCGCCAGAACCGCCGTTGACCGTCTGGCCGCCCGAAGTGGCGACGAGCAATATGCCGGATCCTCCGTCCAATGTCAGTCCAACGCTGAGGGCATTGCCGCCATCACCGGCGTCGCCACCAAGACCAGCTCCGCCGGTGCCGCCCTGGCCACCCATGGTGACGCCTTCGTAGATATCACCACCGGTCGCATTTCCACCCGTGCCGGCGCCGCCATTGCCGTTGCCGCCGAGCGAATCACCACCCGTGCCAGCGCCGCCGGTACCATCTCCGCCCTGGTTGAAGGTGAATACGCCGACTCCGCTTTGCGTGCCGTTCGATCCGCCAGGACCACCGGCGCCGCCGATTGCATTTCCCACCACCATATCGCCGCTGGCACTGCCGCCTTCAGCATTTCCACCGGTGCCACTTCCGCCATTTCCGGCGTTGCCACCCGTTCCAATGCCGCCGGTTCCGTTGCCGCCCACGACGTTTCCGGTCTTCAAATCTCCGCCGATTGCGGCGCCGCCGGTTCCGCCAGCGCCACCCTGACCGGCTCCGCCATTTCCACCGTCACCACCGGAAACAACCGATCCATCCGTCGTGATGATCGCCACCACGGTGCCGGTCGCGTTTGTCCCAGATGCATACGTGACGGACGCGTTGCCGCCATCGTTGGCGTCTCCGCCCTGGCCGAGACCGCCGGTGCCGCCAATGCCGCCTGAGGTTGTGCCTCCATAGACATTGCCGCCCGTGGCGTTCCCGCCCGTGCCGGCGCCGCCGGTGCCGTTACCGGCAATCGAGTCTCCGCCCGTGCCGGCGCCGCCAGTGGCGTTACCGCCCTGGTTGTCGCCACCCTGCGTAAAGGTTGTCGCGTTGCCGCCATTCCCGGTGCCCGCACCCATGCCGCCGATGGCGTTTGCGCCTACGACGTTTCCGGTTGCGTCACCACCATCGGCGCGACCGCCGACGCCCACTCCGCCGTTCGCCGAGTTCCCACCTGTTGCATTGCCGCCAGTGGCGTTGCCGCCCTTGACATCGCCGCCGGTGGCGTCACTGCCGAACGCCGTGGCCCCGACTCCTCCAGTTCCGCCTGTGCCAGCCGCGCCATTACCCGCGTTGCCTGCAACTGCCGTGACCGGATCGGTGCCGGAAAGGATCAATCCTTCATCGATACCTTCAGCGCCGGTAAGCGTGATCGAGCCACCGCCGCCGCCGGAACCGCCGATGCCGTTGCCGCCGGTGCCGCCCTGCCCGCCAAGGACATTTCCCGCAGTCGTCGGTCCACCTGTGGCATCACCGCCGCGCGCCGCGCCACCTGTGGCGTTGCCGCCACGCGAGTCTCCGCCTTCACCGGCTCCACCGACGCCATTGCCGCCGCTGTTTCCGAGATGGATCGTCGAGGAGGATGCGTTGCCACCGTTCGCGCCCGATTGGCTTCCACCGGAACCGAGCGTTCCTGCTCCGCCAATAACCGTTGTTCCAATCGTATTCCCGTCGGCGCGTTCGCCGGTGCCTGGACCGCCGGTGCCATTACCACCATTTCGGCCATTGCCACCCGTCGCGTTGCCACCAGTAGCGTTGCCGCCAGTGGCTCTCCCACCCTGACTTGTTCCACCATTCGCATCGAACCCGGAATAGCCGACACCGCCAGTTGCAGCGGTTCCATCCAGCCCATTGATGCCGGGCGCGCCGAATTCAATCACTTCGCCGATTTCGCCGGTTGCGGAGGTGCCGCCCGTGCCTGGCTGGCCGGTGCGGTTTTGCCCCTGTCCTGCCCCTCGGGTGGTCGTGCTGCCGCCGGTGACAGTTCCAGAGATGGCTGGTCCGCCATTCGCGGCGCCGGCCACCGCCGGACCGCCGATCGAATTACCGGCAATACCGTCTCCGCCAGTGCCATCACCGCCACGATTACCGCCGCCGGTCACAAAACTGGAAGCGTTGCCACCGTTGATGGGGCCATCGCTCACTGCGGCTGCAGCAAACGTATCCGAGTCACTGTTAAGCGAAATTTGATACCCCGTGAGCGCGGGCGGGAGATCGCTGGCTCTCGCTACCGGAGCACCAGACCAGAGCCCGGCAAACACGGCTCCCGCCGCGACCAGACTGAGGATCGTGCTACGTCTTGGCGCCATTCGCGTTTACCCCCTCGTTCCCTTTGCATAATTGCGCAGGGTAGAGCTTCCCCTCATTTGAGCGATCGCAAAAACCTTATCAGGATCATACGAACCGCATGCCCCCGGCGCAAGTCTTTTTTGCCCCGTCTGACTCTTTTCCTCGTCCAAAGGGAGCGCGAACGAGCCTTTTTTAATATCTATTCGCCCGCGCCCCCTCATTCACAACATTGCTAAGACGCTGGAGTTCCCTCGACGGCGGGCGCTGCGGTTGCTCCCACGCCAGTTCCATCGGACGCGACTGGCGTCGACGCTTCCGGCGTTGCCGGTGGCGGTGGAACCAGCTGGTCCTGCGGAGCAGGATCGGTCGAGAAGGCTGCGCCACGAAGCGTTCGCACCTCGTTTGGCACCTGACCCGACTCCAGATCACCGGAGTAGAGCGGCGCAAAGAGATACATCACCCAGACGCGCCCTTGATTATCGACGCTGAGCACCGGCTGGCCCTTTTGTCCAAACTCGGCCACCGACAACTCGACTTCTTTCGTCGGCGCGTTCGTTCCTGCCGGAATCGTCAGCCCGGCGACCGTCACCGTTGTTGGTGCCGCTCACGTTGTAGGCAACGTAGACCGTGCCGTCTTTGCCGACAGCCACCGAAGGGAATGATCCCCGCGCGCCAGCGCCGAGGAGAACCGGCTCCGACCAGGCCGTCTGCCCGGCCGCGAGTTTGGACATATAGAGCGAGGTGAAATCGCCGCGACGTCCGAAGACAGCCACGACATTGCCGGTGGGATCGCTCGTCAGGTCGACAAGACGACCGCCGATCGCGGTGTTGTCCGAGTTCGACGAGCACCTGCTGCCCGGTCCATGCCGCATTCGGATCGCCAAGCGGTTTCGAGTTCCAGGCGATCTGCGATGCCGAAGCAAGTTGCTCATCGGTCGTGCCGGCGTAGACCGACCAGGTCGCGACGACCCGCTGACCGTCGGTGGCAATACGCGGACGGTTGGCGATTTCCGTTGGCGTGGATGGTGTAGAGATCACTGCCGGGTCAGCCGAGCAAACGCCATCGGCCGTCAGATCGCACGAAAGAATTGCCGCGTTCGATGGCGATGCCGCGCGCAATTCGGGTGTGACCGTTCGCTGATCCTGCCAGACGAGATGCAGCACATTCTGAGCGTCAACGACCATCGACGGCGCCAGTTGATGACCGGCGTCAGCGTTGTCATTCACATTGACCGGCGTCGTCCAGGTGCCATCCGGATTGGAATGCATGTAGACGAGCTTGCCGAACGAATCAGCGGAATCGGCGGCCCGGTCGGTGAAGACGACATGCGCCACACCATTCGAATCAACGGCGCCGGTGACGCCGAACTGAATCTGACCGCCAGGAACGGCAGTCGCGTCGGACCATTTCGCCGCCGTTGGATCAAACCGCGCCACGTAGAGCTTGTATGGAGCGTCAATTGTACCGGCCTGAGCGGTGAAGAAACCAAAAGCTCCTCCATCCGGCGTGGTGAGCAACAGTTGCGGCCAGGTGGTCCACACGCGGTAGAGCACCTCTGTTCCGTCATCGAGCTGCACGCGAAGTGTGTCGTAACTGCCCTGATTGGCAATCGCCACGCCCGGCATGACGAGCATGACCGCAGCCACAAAGACGAGCATCAGCCGCCGGATTGATCGCATCACCATGCTATCCCCTCACAAACACGAAATGATGACGCCGCCAGGGGCGTCGTAAACCGTTCAGCGCGAACCGACACGGGCTGGTTCGCTGCGGGTTGTCTCGATGGTATCAGGCGACGCGGTGCAAGCGTCAAATGTCGCACGCGCCTTGATGGCTCACAGGAGTCGCGCTGCCCGGAGTCGCACTCGCGGGCGTCGTGGCGTCGCTCCCTGAAATCGGTGCTCCCGCTCCTGCATTCCCTCCCGGAATTCCACTTCCCCCAAACGCCGAAGCGCCGTCGCCATTAAGCGGGAATTCAACCCGACCGCCGCTACGGTGCAATTCAATCAATCCAAGGATCAAGCGGTCCGGCCGCTCACCGGTCTTGATTTCCGCTTGAAAGAGGAACTCGACCCGCTCGCCGTCACCGATCAGGCATTCCGCTCCTGGCGTCGCCTTCAACTGAATGCTGCTGAGATTGCCTTGCGCGTTTTTCGTAACCAGCACGACGGCGGGGTCGATGGTGATAGGATCGCCGGATCGATTCGTCAATGCGACTTTCGCTTCGAAGACTCCGCTGCCTTCAGCGGGCACGGACCATGAAAGTAAGGCGATTGTGACGTCGTCGACTACGGCCTCGCTCAATGGTGTCGCCTCCGGTGATGATTGCGCTGAGACTCCTGCCGCGCCAACATGAATCAACGAGAGGATTGCGAACGCCAGCCCAACGCCAATCCGGCGCACATCCATGCTTCTGGCGGAATCCCGGCGTCGATTCATCACGAGTCGTTGCTCCAGGCAGTCAATCTGGGTTTCTCTCTATGGCTACGTCAGCAGCACGATCTTGGTCGTCCTGACATAACAACAGCCCCGGCAATTTCCTACCGGGGCTGTTGTTCAAGCGCTCACCTGGTGAGCGAATCGTGAAGTCTACGGTTGCTGATTCGGGTCAACGTCGAAGAAGTCGCCTGATGCAAATCCGACAATTGCCGGGTCGGTGACGCCTTGAATCGGCCACCAGACGATGCCATCGACGTCTTGGGACGGTCCGGTGATCAGAACGCGATCACCCTTCTTGATCGATCCGACGATATTGGTCGTCGTGCCTGGCTGATCGCGAACGCGGATGCCGTCGTCATTCGCAAGTGCGTACACGCCTTGTGCGAGCTCGGTCGGAGCCGTTGCCGTGGTTGTCGCGGCAACCGTGGCTGCAGGTGTCTCCGCGGCCGGCGTTTCGGCGGCCTGCGTCGGCTCAGGTGTTGCTTCCTGAGTTGGCGTCGCGGTCGGCTCGGCCGATGGTGTTGCCGCAATGGCGATCACCGCGGGTTCTCCCCCTGGTTGCGCAATTGGGCTGGCGCCGGCGATCGGAGTCGCTCCTGCTTCGGCCGCTGCGCTTGTGAGTGCAACGCGATAGAAAGTCGCCGCACCTGAAACCGCGTTACGGGCAGACTGCTCGACTCCGTTTGGAAAGAAGACCGCATCTCCAGGCGCCAGACTCACCGCTGTTCCCGCCGGAGATTCGGGACGCGGCCCCGGCTCGGCAATACGGGACACCTGGACCGATCCAGATTGAATGGTGAAGTCAAAAACGCCGCTGACAAGAGAATAGAGTTCGGGGCCCGGGCCACCTGCCAGTGGCGCGCCCGCATCGAGCGTCACTTGGTCGACCGCGAAGGTCGACGCACCGGTTGGCAGCGTCGTGGCGATGCCGTCGCCAAGCACCTCGGACGTCACGCCGGCGAGCTGATCCGCGGTCGGCGCCTGGCCAACCCAGACGAGTCCCGGCGGGTGCTGGCTGCCTGCCGGCAGGATGACGGCGGCAAGCATAACCGCAGGTTTGGTTCCGCTATTCCGGAAGGTCAGCGCGGTGCCGATCATGTAAGCGATCTGATCGCCCCGCCGGAGCACCTGCTCCTCATTGTCGGGAACGGTTTCCACTGGCTGCGCAACGCCATCGACCGCCGCCCGCTGCAAGAGCGCTTTCCCTTGCACCATCACACGCACGGTGCCCGACTCAACGAGATTGAATTCAGGACCAGGATGCGTGTGGAGCGGACTCACAGAATCGGGTTCCATGGTAATGCGAAGAAGCCGCACGAATGATGGAGCGATCGGGAGCTCACCGGCTTCGAGCCCGACCTGCATCAACGATGTCACCGTCTCCGGTGCATCCTGGGCAGTGCTGGGAGCCGGCCGGACGGCGCCGAGCATGCCAAAGATGACGAGCGCCACCAACGTGGCAGGGAGCAAGGTTCTTCGTGCCATGGACCTCTCTCTTCCGAAACGCCGGGCCTGTTTGGTGCGCCGCCCACGCGGCAGTCCCGTCGCGGGGCGTTATCGATGTTCCTTCTACTTTACGCGCATGCTTCCCGAGTGACTAGTTCAACGCCAGGCGAAATCGTCCGGCAACGCCATGACTCGGGCCGAAAACCGGCGAATCCGATGAACATACAGGTGTACGAATCATTGATGCGACGGGCAATGATTGATAGGATGGAATCAGAAATAGGCAACCTGCGATGCAGGCTGAACAATTACTGGTTCGAATGGACCCAAAAATGCATCCAAACTCGTCCTGGTGACGTTCACCGGGAAGAGTATTCTCAGGGAAGTACCGGCCATGCGACTGTTCGAATTTGCTTAGGGGAGCATCTTCGGGCAACGCGCGTGTCACCGCAGGAAGCTCGCTTCGTGCGAACACGGGTCAGTGAGGGGGAAACATGACTCGACACTATCGCAGGCAGTCCCAGCTCGCGTTTGCACTGGCGTTGATGCTGGTGCTCGCGGGTTTTGCCGGGACGATGCGGGCGATGGCGCAAGACGCCACGCCGGTCGCGCAAACCGAGGTCGTGCCTGCCGTTGATGATTCGGCGACGCAGGCCGATCCAGTTGAGACGCCGGTCGTCACGACCGACGAAAGCACGCCCGAGGCAACCGATCCTGGGGTAAATCCTGCAAGCGTCATCGTTGATCCCACCAATGTACCTGGCGATCCAACTACCACTCCGGCTACCGTGACCGATCTACTCCTATCTCTGCGCAACGGATCCCGGTAATTCCGATCCGATTGCGGCGGGATGCACGGCCGCGGTCGGCGTTCCATACGCTCGCGACCGACAACAACGGTCTCAACGCCACGCAATCAACGGACGGATCGGGATCGACGAGCTTCGCCTCGGTTGTTGGCGCATCGTTCGATGTCATTCAGCAGGCATCTGCCGCAACGAGCGGCTATGTGCCGCTTGGCGACGGTCATCTCGAAGTCATTTCACTTCAAGGCGACACGACGCTTTCATTCATCAATGTCGCCAAGCTGGAAACCGGACGCATTCAGATTGTCGCCGGTCTTTGCCCGACTTCAGGCGAAAGCCGCACCGAATGGAATTCGAATCAGCCGAGCACCTTCGGCGCGGCGGCAGTTTCATGCGGCCCGAATGTCGGCGCAGTCTTCACCCTCTCAAGCGAAGCACTCGCTGAAGGCTCCTGGTCCATCCGGATCGAAGCCGATGGCACATGGCGCGGATATGTTCCGGTCGGCGAATACGTCGCGACCTCACCGGATGGCTACAGCACCAACCTTTCCGTCGCATCGGCCGGACTCGCCGTTGGTGTAGCAATCACCTTACGTCCAGCAAGAAGACGGAACCTTGCTGCTCGAGCATTTCCTCTGCAGCGAAGGTATCGACGGCGAATATGTCGAAGTAGATCCAGCCGATGATCCGGACGCGTCGTGTGTTCCAGCCGGAACCATCGCGTATGTGACTGATGTGGCTGAGGGCGGTTCCTCAACGCCGATCGTCATCGCGCAGAACGGCTCGACATCGACATCGCTCAAGCCGGGCGACTATCAAGTCGACTCGCAGAATGGACTCGCCTCCGGCACAGCAAGCGTCATCGCCGGTCAAACGACCACCGTTCGCCTGCTGACCGTCGCCACAACCGGCGCGATTGCAGCTGCAATGGATTCGTCTGCCCGGATGGCGTCACGCCAACTTCGCAGGACGAATTCGCCGCGCAATGCACCGAGGCGTGGACGGGCAAGACCTTCACGATTACTCCCGATGCCGGTGTGCCCTTTACGATGCAGACTGACGGCTCGGGATCAGCGTCAAATGATGCGGTGGTGCCTGGCGCCTACTCGCTCTCCGGATCTAATGTCTGCGGCATCTTTGCCGGCGGCATCTGACGCGTCGTTCGGATTCGATGTCACGTCTGGAAACACCACCGGCGTTTCCGTCTACGGTTGCTTCGATCCCGACGACGGCACCGGTGGCAATGCAGCCGGCGGGAATGGCAAGCGGCGGCGGCAACGGCAATACCGGCGGCAACGGTAGCAATACCGGAAACACTATTGGCGGTGACGGCACCGGGATGTCCGAACTCCAGCAACGACCTGCCCTACGCGAGCAATTCCGCATCCGGTGTGACGGCGCTTCCAAACACCGGGACCGGCTCGGACTCGTCACTGCCGCTCATGCCGCTCGGTATCTTCTTCGCAGCCGCACTCATGGCCGGAATTGGCATCCGCCTCCGCCGACACGCGATCTAACACCTCAATCGTCAATTCAGACGCAAAAGCGCTCCGGTCGAATTCGACCGGAGCGCTTTTCGGTCTCTTGCAACAACCGTTAGACGAGTCGCCAGAGGAGCATGGATATGAGCGCTCCGGCGGAGATCGCCGTGAAATTGACCACATCGTTTGTCATGAACCGATGCCCACGCACCAGGATCGTTGCGGTTCCGCAGTTATGCATGGGTGATTCGACCAGCTTGCCACAGGCGGGACACCGGTAGATCGCCTGAACCGTCGCGCCGAGCAGGCTGTCAATCAGGCTGCCGGCCAGCCCGCCGATGGCGACGGCGATCGCCAACCAGATCACCACAGAAAACTCGTTGGGGGCGACAACCGCTGCGAGAATGCCGATGAACAACGCCCCGGCGGCGCTTCCCAACGTGCCGGGAACGGAAACAGCTCCCGACATGCCGGCCTCGACCGGGCGCAGCGTGGTAATCATTCTTGGCGCGCGCCTGCTCCAGGAACCGATCTCCGTCGCCCAGGTATCCGCGGCGGCAGCAGCTAGCGCCGCCGCAAATCCGACGTACCAGATCGAATGAGGGCTGAGCCAGTTGATCACTACGAAAAGGAGCGGGAGCCCGCCGTTCGCCATCACCTGCACGGCGTCGCGTCTGGAGCCACGGGCCGCGATCTTGCCATGATCCGGTCTGGCGCGGTCTGCCAGCTTTGAAAGACCTGAGCTCGTCACAAAAAAGACGACCAGCAGGATTCCCCAATTCCAGCCGCCACCAGCGACAGTGGCTCCTCCGAGCGCAAACGCGGCGATAGCGCCGCTCTCTGAAAGCGCATGTGCTTTCCAGGCAAAAGATGCTATCAGCGCGGCAACCGCGAACGCCAGCCCAATCTCAATCACAGGAATCTTCCGCCACCTTGAGGAAACGCCAACAATTCACCCATTGTGGCCCAAAGAGCGGGTGGCGCGTATGGCCCAACACAGGGTAGGATTTTCAAGGCGCAAACGCGCCGTGACTCCGTAGCTCAATTGGCAGAGCACCGGACTTTTAATCCGATGGTTCTGGGTTCGAGTCCCAGCGGAGTCACCGATGAAGCGCCTGCAAATTCCAGGCGCTTTTACTTTGCTGAACATTTCATCGGTGAACCGCCGGTATTAGCAAATGCCCAACCAGCACGTATTCGTGATGCAAATACCCTGGCAACGTGGATAGGTCTCATTGCACACTTTGTCATATTCTTTGTATCTGTGGAATCCTCCTCGACAAGGGACGCAGGTGAGATATCCCCAATCCCAGCACCGCCCATAGGGGCCGCCGGGGATAGGGCCAACATATGCCGTTGGACCGCCGATACCGTCAAGGTAACAACCTTCCATATCCGCGCAGTCATCGATAAAGAGACTGATCTGCGTGAAATCCTGGGGAAGCTGGTCGTCGTCAGCCTGAGGAACCCATTCGGCGAGTCCCTCCCCCTGATACCCCGCAAGCACCTTCGCCTCATACGTCAGGGCATCCTCGCCGTTTTCGCCGAATCCCTGGGTGTAGACCGGGTTGAAGAGCTCGACGACCAGCACATCCCGCTCACCGTCCGGCGTCTGCACGACGGCCGCCGCATTCGGCGGCTCGCCGGGGGTAAAGCCCAGCGCCCCAAGAAAACGGTCCGTCGGCACCGTGCCGACAATGCGGTCCGGCCGGTCAGAGAAGTAGATGGTTTGATTGCTGGCGCCGTACAGCGTCAGGAGATAGACACCCGGTTCATCCGGTTTCGGCATCCAGGATCCACGCTCGGCGAGCTGGACGAAGAGAAAGCTCGGTCCCAGCTCCACGGCCTCCGGCGACGCGTCCGGGGTGGCCCCTTGCGCCGCCAAACCACCCTTCGCCAGTCCGAGCGTGGTCAGGGCAGCGGTGCTTGCAGCGAGCGTTTGCCGCCGTGTCAGCCGCCTGCTGAAGGATTTCGCGAATCGATCGAAACGATTGGAATCCATGCTTTTATTCTCCGTCTGTTTGACACGGCCGAAGCGACACCTGATGCGGCGCTATGAAGGAGAGATCTGCTCATTCGATCGTAGCGGCATTTACGGTGAAAGCAATGCTTTTTGCCCTTGTTTCCTGGGCGAGTTTCACTGTGGGAGAAGACACCCGTGGTCGAGAGGGCATCTTGTGGAATTTATGGGCCGTCCTATCGTCGTCTGTGGCATGATGTTCCGATAACAACGTCCAGTTCGCGGGTAAAACGAGATCACACGAGCCCTCTATGTTGCTTGCTACGCATCACGCACATTCGACATCCTGTCCTGGCGCGAGGCTGACGCTGAAGGATGCAGTGTGCATCACAGATCCCATGGTTTTTCATTGATTCTCCGGCCGAAGCAACCGCCCGAAGATTCCAGGCGCCAATGGATCACTCCTATCATTCTTGGGGTTCTGTTTGCCGCTGCCTCCGCGGCGCTTGTCATGATCGAACTCGCGGAACCGCCCAGGTCAAAGGAACTTCACGGTATCACCCTCTCCAACGCGATTAACTCGCGCGGCGCTCGCAGGGGACTCGCGCTCTTCCGCGATCGGCTCGATTGGCTGCCCTACCCCGCGTCAGGCGTCGTACTGTCACCCGGACCATATATTCATGGGCTTCGCTATGCCGTTATCGCGATGGGGCTTGTGCAAGCAATCGCGCTGATATCGATTCTGCGCCGGCCACCGACCAGCGTCTGGCCCTGGTTGGTGGGACCGGTGCTGGCCTCCGTCATTCTCCTGTTTTACCCGCCGATCAACACCGACATCTTTTCCTATGCCAGCTTCGCCTGGGAGGCCAACCTCAATATCAATCCCTATCTGATTCCGCCTTCTGCTCTAGGACGCGATCCGTTCGCCCGGTTGAATGACTGGACGACCATTACCACCCCGTACGGACCCGGCTGGACCGGGCTCAGCCGCCTCGCCACCTTCATTGGCCGCAACGATCCATTCGCGGTCGCCATGCTCCTGAAGGCGTTGGCCGGCGCCGCCGCGATTGGTCTGGCTGTCGCGACCTACGGCGTGGCGCGGCGGCTGACGAACAACAGCGGAGTCGCCATTGGGGCGATGGTGCTGGTGGGATGGTCTCCAGTCTTACTGGCCGAGTCCGCCGGCGCCGCCCATAACGATGCAGTCATGATGATGCTCGCCGTGACCGGGCTCTTCGTGGCGATGAGTGAAAAGAAAGGGGCGCTCCGGGTCGGGTTGCTCCTGATCGCGGCTGCGGCCTTGATCAAACCGATCGCACTCCCGCTTCTGTTCTTCGCAGCGCTGCTGCGGTTGACACAGCCCCACAAAGGAATGGTCGTGCTGGTCTATCGCTGGGCGCTCGATGCGCTAGCGGTAACGGCGCTCGCGGCGGTGGCTTTTGCTCCCTATTGGGCTGGAGGGCGTCTTCCGAACGCAATATGGGAGCAGCAACAGCAGCTCTACCTTACCCGGCCGCTCAGAGTGAATCCGCTCTGGGTTTGGGCATTTCCCTGGCTGGCCGAAAAGATTGGCGGGGAAGACGCCGCTCATTGGGCGAGAACGCACGCCAGCGACATTTCCCGGATCTTCGTCGGATCATTCCTGGTTGCCGCGCTTTGCCTCGTCGTCGTACCACTCATTCGTCAACGCGGGTCACACGATCGATGGGCGAGCACTCCAATCCGCGTTCAAGCTCCGGCCTGGATGGCCGTCACAGTAGCGCTCGGGCTTCTTCCTCTCAATGCGCACGCCTGGTATGCGATCTGGCCCCTGGCGCCGCTGGCTCTTGTCTGGGCGACAACACAACGCGCCGGAGGCAGAGTCTTGATCGCCCTCACGTTCGTATGGATGCTGGTGAGTTTTCTCGTCTACCACACCTGGACTGCATAGAACGCCCGATTGCTGGCGGTCACCGTGTGTGGCCGCCAGCAATTGAGAAGCGAGCGTGTTAGCTGATGGGCGTGGCCGCCGCAGGCGTAGCCATCATGGGGGAGAGCGTTTCGGCAATCGGCAGGCAGGAGGCTGCTGTCGGGACGTCTCCTGGAGTAGCGCCGCCAACCCAGGCGATCATGCCCTCGCCACCGTTCGCGCCGATCGCGGGCATCGATGCGTAAAGCCCGCCGTCCGGACCGAAACCGAGGGATACGGGCAGCATCAGACCTGTCGCCACGTCTTCACTGGTGTTCATCCCGGTCTGCTTCACGACTTTGCCGCTGCCTGGAACCAGGAATGGCGGACCGGCAAGATTGCCGGTGGACATTTCCGCCGCATAGAGGGTCCCGTCCGGTCCAACTGCGAGCCCGGTGACGGTCGTCAGATTGGTCCAGACGTCGGAGACGGTCCCGTCAGCCATGACCTTGATCACCTTGGCGGATCCGTCAGCAAATGGCACTCCGGTCAACATGCCGACGTAGACCGCGCCGCCACCTGGAACCAGGGCGATCGAAGCCGGAACTGGATGCGAGTCCGAGAGATCGGCGACGCGCGTGATCGTGCCATCAGGCTTCACGCTCAACACACCCTGGCTGTTCGGCTCAAGCACCCAGAGTGCGCCTGCCGTCTCATCGGCAGCCATCCGGTAGCCATCAGCGTCGGGGTCGTAATCGCCCGGCGCGGTTTTGACTGGATTGGCGCGAAGGTATGCGGAGAGGTCGGCGACAATCGTCGTTGATCCGTCTGCAGCCACTTTATAAATGCCAGACGGATGATCGGCATTGCCGTGGACCGGACCACCGCCGTCCACTGAAACGTAAAGCTCGCCGCCGAGCATGGCGACATCTTCCGCACCGAGCACTTCACCCATTCCATCAAGGGTTGAGGCGAGACCAGTTGCCACCGCGACAGGGCAGCCACTGTCGATTTTGGCGAGTGCGCCAGTGAGACCACCCGTGAACGGCCCGATGATCGCAGATGTTGGAGCTTGCTCGGTGGCAGGGGCGGATCCTCCCGATCCAGCCAGCGCGACGTAGAGCGTGCCGTCAGGACCCCAGATGAAACCGCGTGGATTGGTGAGTCCTGACGCGATGGGAACGATCGGCGTCCCTGCAACCGGGGTAGCTGCAGCCGGTGACGCGCTTTGCGCCCGAACCATGATCGGGGCGAACCCGAGCAGCACGACAAGCAATGCGACCGCAAACGAGGACAGACGACGTAACGACATCCGAACCTCCATGTTCCAACTCCACCGCTTCGACGAGTCAATGGCCGGACCCTCCGGTCTTCCACGGGGAAAAGCGACGGAGACTGCGAGAGTTTAGCGCAAATTATGTGAACTTACGACCAGGTTACTACTTTACAGTCGAACACCAAAATCCGCGCAAACAGGGGATAAAAACGATGAGACCCGTTTCCATTCTTCCATACAGAACATATTCGCTGGGGTCTCGTCATCCACGGCGAAGAGCGTTCCATTCAAGTCACCCGGCGTAATGGATACCGCAAGACCGAATCGGGTTCCGTCCGATATCAGGTGTGAGGCTCGATCGGTGCTCGAATCTCATCACTGCAAACATGCATTCGACCATACAATGCGAGCTGGCATGCCAGCTCGCAGGTTCTACTTCCTGGTCGGCACGTCCCCCAAGATCGTAACGCCGAATATGAAGTGAATATGAATGGGTACTTCTACCGATTCGTCGTTAGATGAACCGGCGCATAGTGGCCGCGAGCGAAGCCTTGGTGAAACGGTCCAATGGCCAGTCGTGGGAGGCCGAACCGTCGCTTCGTCCATATGTATGCCCATCCAGCGCCGATGCTGACAGAGGATAAGACCACAGCTTCTCCGCAGTGAAACGGGCTACCCACAGAAGGACGGCGCCTATGCGGCAACGCTCCGACTCCTCGTTTTGTCTCACTTCAGGACTGGATTACTCAGGAGATCCATGATGATCACTGACGATCGCATCACTCACCGACTGACACGCCGAACGCTTTTCTGGGCAACTGGGGGCGTTCTCGTTGCCACGGGCCTCCTCGGCGCACCGGCTTCACCGGCTTTGGCGAGCGCCCGTCAGAATGCGGCAGCTGGACCGACTGGCTGGAAGACCTGGTATCTCACGTCTCCCGACGAACTCCGTCCGGCTGATCCCGGTGCGCCCTCCCAGGCCGAAATTGACGAGGTCATTGCCGCGCAGGCCGCGGCGACCGACGCCACGACCGCGGCCATTTCCCGCTGGGGTGGCAGGGTAGCGGTGCTCCCCTGGAATGACGTGGCGAGCGCGGCCTTCACAGAGTTCAAAATGGCCCCGCTTCTGGTTGGCAGGGCGGAAGCGCTGTTGCAGACGGCCATGTCCGACGCCGCACTTGCTGCCTGGGATGCCCAGGCGACACTCGCACGGCCGAGCCCGGGAGCGACCAGCGACGAGATCAAGCCAGGCGCTGGAGTCGATCCAAAGCAGTCGTCGTTTCCTTCAGAGCACGCAGCGATTGCGGCGGCAGCGGCGGCCGTCCTGACCTACGTGCTGCCAGATGCTGCTCCCGGTCGCTTCGATACACTTGCCAAAGAGGCGGCCGAATCGCGGATCGCCGCAGGAGCCGCATTCCGCAGCGACATCGACGCCGGGATAGCGATTGGCGAGGCAATTGGCGCGAAAGCGGTCGCCCGCGGTAAAGGCGATGGCTCTGACGCCAAATGGGACGGGTCGACCGGACGTCTCACGGGTGACGGTTACTGGGAGCCTACTCCCCCCGCATTTGTGAAAGATCCGGCCTTTCCACTCGCCGGGACCTGGCAAACCTGGATCCTGCCGAGCGGCGATGCAGTTCGTCCTGGTCCACCGCCGGTCTATGACTCCCCTGCATTTACGGCGCAGCTCGCCGCCGTTGAGGCGTCTTGCGCAAACCGAACCCTCGATCAGGAGCAGGCAGCCAATTTCTGGAACGGTACGAAGAGCGGCCAGGTTGCGGGGGTGATCTGGAGCGGCATAGCCGCCGACCTGATCGTGCGTCACGTGCTCGACCTCCCGCACGCCGCCCGCGCTCTGGCCAATATGGCAGTGGCGATGTACGACGCCGGGGTCGCCTGCTGGGACGCGAAATACACCTACTGGACCGCGCGACCGATTACTGCCGACCCAGACATCAAGGTCCTCTTCCCGACGCCGCCCCATCCTTCCTATCCATCCGGGCACTCGACGCTTTCGGCAGCGGCGGCGGTGACCCTGGCATCCATCTTCCCGGACGACGAGTCGGATCTCCTCGGGATGGCGACCGAAGCCGCGTACTCGCGTTGCTGGGCTGGCATTCATTACCCGAGCGACAACGATACCGGGCTGACAATGGGCCATACGGTCGGATACATGTTCACCGAGGCGGTGCGAGCCGAGGTAGCGGCAGGCGCCGTCTAGCATTCTCATCCAGGCATCGTCTGTCAGGAGGGGCGCCGATCGGCTCTGTTCCCGCGTGATGCAATGCCCCGGCGCGAAATCGCGCCGGGGCATGTTCCTCGATTCGAACGCATCTGGCGTGAACCGCCTCGATGCGTTCGTATTAAGGACGGGCATCGAGGGGGATTGGGAAACTGGATCATCATCGTGCTCGAATTGATGGCTGTTTCGCTCAAGCTCAACGATGGAGCAATGTCAGTCGAGACAACATCTGCATAGGTCCCCTCTCCCAGCTAGAAATAATTCACCGTAATCCCGCCATCCACGACAAACTGCGATCCGGTCATCCAGGAGGATTCGTCGGAGGCGAGAAAGACACCTGCCCAGACGATGTCTTCGGCGCGGCCGAAGCGGCCCATCGGGATGCGATTCAGGCGCTTCATCTTTTCTTCTTCGCTGGCGAAGAGGGTTTCCATCAGCGGGGTCAGCACCGGGCCTGGGCAGATCGCATTGGCGCGGACGCCCTGCTTGCCGTATTGGACGGCCATGGAGCGCGTGAGCGAAAGGATGCCGCCCTTACTGGCGGTGTAGGCATCCTGCGGCACCGTGCAGCCCATCAGGGCGACAAAGGACGCGATGTTGATGATGGAGCCTCCCCCTGCTTCGATCATGCGAGGGATACCATGTTTGCAGCACAGGAAGATGCTTTTTAGATTGACGTCGAGCACCGTGTCCCACAGCTCCTCAGTGGTGTCGATGACCGACGTATCTTCGTTCGGCATGATACCGGCGTTGTTATAGAGCACATTGAGCGATCCGAAATGCTCGACGCCGGTGTCGACGATCCGCTTCACGTCATCGCTCACCGCAACATTCCCGACGACTGGCAAAATCGCTTCGTGATACCCGGCATCGATTTCGGCGATTGCGGCGTTGAGACCGCTTTCATTGAGATCGGCGGCGATGATCTTTGCGCCTTGCTCGGCGAACATCCGCGTCGCCACCCGGCCCATGCCGCTGGCCGCTCCCGTCACGAGAATCACCTTGTTTGCGAGCCGCATCTATTCCCCGATCCTTTCAATCGATTCAGTCATCGTGAGATTCGCCGAGTTTGCGGTCATCCTAGCACCGGCAGACGTTGACACGAGCCGCTCCGCTCCTGAGAATCGCTGGAACAATCGGACCGAATCGACGCAAGGGGGGCTTGATGCCGGAACGTGGCAAGATCACCGTCGATGAGCTGGCGCAGCAGATTCAGTCGGGCGACATTGATACCGTGATCACCGCGGTCTGCGATATGCAGGGCCGCCTGGTCGGCAAGCGGGTCACCGGGCAGTTTTTTCTTGACCATTGTCTCGATCATGGCACGCATTTTTGCACCTATCTCCTTGCCACTGATATGGAACTGAACACGCCCGATGGATTCGCCTCGCAAAACTGGGAGAGCGGCTACGGCGACTATCTCGCCCGTCCCGATTGGTCGACGCTCCGCGTCATTCCCTGGTTGGAGCGCACCGCCCTGGTGATGTGCGACACCGTCGATGAGGCAGCGGACAGGCTGGTCGAGATCGCTCCGCGCACGATCCTGCGCCGCCAGATCGAGCGGGCGAACGCGCTCGGCTTCACCCCGAACATGGCAACTGAGCTTGAGTTCTATGTGCTGAAGGAAAACTACGACGCCGCTCATTTGAAGGGATACGCGAATTTGACGCCGTTCGGCTGGTACAACGAGGATTACCAGCTGCTTCAGGCGACCAAAGCCGAGCCGCTCTATCGCCGGTTCCGCAACGATATGATCGCCGCCGGTGTCCCGATTGAGTTCTCCAAAGGCGAAGCCGCTCCCGGCCAGCACGAGGTGAACATCCATTACGATCACGCGCTCGAATCAGCCGATCGCGCCGCATTGTTCAAGCACGGAGCCAAGGAGATCGCCTACCAGGAAGGTCTCGCGGTCACCTTCATGGCGAAACCGCACCAGACCTGGACCGGCTCCAGCGGTCACATCCACCTCAGCCTCTTCGACAACGAGTGCGGGACGAACGCCTTCGCGGCAGAACCCGGCAGCGCCGAGATGTCGAATACGATGCGCTGGTTCCTCGGAGGATTGATCGCGGGAGCGCGCGACCTTTCGATTCTGATCGCCTCGACGGTCAATTCCTACAAGCGGTTCGCCAGTGCTTCCTGGGCGCCCGTTCATCTCGTCTGGGCGCGAGACAATCGCACCGTCGCCTTTCGCATCGTCGGCAAAGGGAACGCGCTCCGAATCGAGAACCGGCTGCCGGGCGGCGACGCGAATCCCTACCTCTCATTTGCAGCAGTAATTGCCGCCGGGCTCGAAGGCATTGAGCGCAAGATCGAGCCTACGGCCGAGTTCACAGGGAATGGCTATCGGGCGTCAGGCTATCCGCGTATCCCGAAGGCGCTGTACGAGGCGATCGATTGCTGGGAATCCAGCGAGCTGGCTCCCCGCCTCTTCGGCGACGAGGTGCATCAGCACTATCTCAATATGGTCCGGGTCGAGCAGGAAGCCTACGATAATGTCGTCACTGACTGGGAACGGACGCGCTATTTTGAACGGGGCTAATCCGTTTCAATCATCTCGATGAGGAGAAAGGCGGCACCATGACGCAGCCGGAAAATGATGTGATGGTCGAAATTCGCACCTATCATCTCAAACCTGGGAAGCGGGTGCTGTTTCACAAAATGCTCACAGAAGAATCGCTGGCGATGCTTCACGACCAGGGCATTCGCGTGATCCGCTTCGGCCCATCTCTGCACGACAAAGATTCGTACGTTTTGATCCGTGCTTTTTCTTCGATGTCGTCCCGGATTCAGCAAGAAGAGGATTTTTATGGCAGCGAGCACTGGCTGAAGCACTACGATGAGCGCGTCATGGCAATGATCGACATCTACGTCACAGTCGTCATCTCATTGCCGGAATCAGCGGTCGCCGCATTGCAGGATCCGGCTGCGTTGCCCGCGACTTAATTTCAGTGTCGTTCCTAAAACGCGCCGCGCGTTGATCGCATCGAAGCGTCCTCCGCCGGTCCCATTCCGGGGAGCCGAGAGGTGACTGCATGAACAAGGCTCCGGTGGACACTCCGAGCAGCAGTGCGGCACTGGCCGAGACTGGAGGCGAAGGCTTGCAAGCCTCCCTCCAACCGGCCTCGTCGGAATCCGCCGAAGGCGGCATCCTCCGTTGGCTCCCAGGCCCGAAGATCCTCCGCGAGTATCAGAAGGGATGGCTACGGCAGGACATCGTTGCCGGGCTGGTCCTCACGTCCGTCCTGGTGCCAGTCGGGATGGCGTACGCGCAAGCATCCGGGCTCCCCGCGATTAACGGGCTCTATGCCACCATCGTCCCACTGATCGTCTATGCGATTCTCGGTCCCAGCCGCATTCTCGTCCTCGGTCCGGATTCTTCGTTAGCGGGCATTATCGCGGCGGTCGTGCTGCCGCTGGCCGCCGGAGATCCAGCGCGGGCCATCGCCCTGGCCGGGATGCTCTCGATCTTCACCGGCATCATCTGCATCGCGGCGGGCATCCTCAAATTCGGCTTCATTACGGATCTCCTTTCCAAACCGATCCGTTACGGCTATGTGAACGGCATCGCGCTCACCGTGATCGTCGGGCAACTCCCGAAGCTATTCGGGTTCTCCGTCGATGCGGACGGTCTGATCGACGAAGCTCGCGCGTTCGCTCGCGGTGTCGTGGACGGCAAAACGAACGGGACCGCGCTCCTGATTGGCGCCGCCTCCCTCGTAGCCATCCTGGCATGCAAGCGCTGGATTCCGAAAGTTCCCGGAGTGTTGGTGGCCGTGGCCGGTGCGACAGTGGTCGTCGGCGTGTTCAACCTGGCGGAGAGTGCCGGGCTCTCCGTGGTAGGGGTCCTGCCGCAGGGATTGCCGCCGTTCGAAATTCCGGACATTTCTGCAGCGGACGTCGGCGCGCTCCTGGTCGGGGCGGTCAGCATCGCTCTAGTCTCCTTTGCCGATACCAGCGTGCTTTCTCGCACCTTTGCCTTGCGGGGCGGGTATCAGGTGGATGCCAACCAGGAAATGATCGCGCTCGGCGCGGCTAACGCCGCCTCGGGGCTCTTCCAGGGGTTCGCCGTCAGCAGCAGCTCGTCGCGAACCCCGGTGGCGGCGGAGGCTGGGGCGAAAACTCAGGTGACGGGACTGGTCGGCGCAGGAGCCATCGTGCTGATGCTGGTGGCGTTTCCAGGGCTGTTCAAGAATCTGCCCTCCACCACCCTGGCGGCGGTCGTCATCACGGCGGCGTTCAGTCTTGTCGAAATTTCCGGCATCCGCAGGCTCTATCGGTTGCGCCGGACGGAGTTCTTGCTGGCTATCGCCTGTTTCCTCGGTGTCGCACTGTTCGGGGTGCTCCTCGGCATCCTCATCGCCGTCGGTCTGGCGCTCCTGAGCTTCATCCAGCGGTCGTGGTATCCGTACCATGCAGTGTTGGGCCGAATTGATGGCCAGAAGGGCTACCACGACGTGTCGCGCCACCCCGAGGCGCGACAAATCCCCGGTTTGGTGCTGTTCCGCTGGGATGCGCCCCTCTTCTTCGCCAACGCCGATGCCTTCCAGGATGAAGTCAAGCGGGCCATTCAGCAATCACCGGGCCTGGTGCGATGGGTCGTCGTCACCGCCGAGCCGGTCACGGATGTTGATACCACCGCCGCCGACTCCGTCCGTGAGCTGCACGACGAGCTTGCGGCGGCCGGCATAGTCCTCTGTTTCGCGGAGATGAAAGACATGGTAAGGGATCAGCTCGGGCGATATGGGCTGCTTGCCGTAATCGGGCTGAACCGCTTCTTCCCGACGATCGGCATGGCCGTCCGTGGCTACGTATCGGAGACAGGAGCCGCGTGGATCGACTGGGAAGATGCCAATCTTCCGGCAACGGAGCTTCCGGGCACGGAACCTTGATCAAATGCCGCTGAAACGGCGTATGCTTTTCGTCGTTGTCTGCTTCGAAACTACGAGTGGCTGGCACCGAAATGTGAAGCACGTTCGCGGCGGCACTGCGCCCGCGATTTGACCCTCAACATCCCCGTCCGCGGCATGACCGCGCCACGGTGCAAGGACAGATGATCGATCAACAACGCGCCCCAATTCTTGAGGGAATTCAGTGGTATGTCGAACGCGACTTTGCTCCATTTTCCACACCCGGCCATAAACGGGGGAAAGGCGTTGAGCCAGGACTCCTCGAACTCTTCGGTTCCCGGCTATTTCGAGGTCGATATTCCGCTTGGGGGCGGAGTCGACAACACGCATTTCGGCAATGAAACCCTCGAAGCCGCCGAAGAGCTGGCCGCGCACGCCTGGGGCGCCGATCGCACCTTTTATCTGCTGAATGGATCGTCGGCGGGCAACCATGCCTTTTTGCTTGGCATGGTGGGACCGGGCGACACCGTCATCGTCGCGCGCGACATTCATAAATCGCTCTTGATCTCGATGATTCTGACTGGAGTGCGGCCGGTCTACGTGACGCCGCGTCTCCATCCCGAGCTTCACGTTGGCGTCGGCGTTCATCCGGACGATATCGCCGCCGCACTCGACGAGCATCCCGAAGCGAAACTGGTGATGCTCGTCAGCCCGTCCTACTGCGGAGTGGCGTCTGATCTCGAAGCGATCGCCGACGTCGCACATGAACGAGGCATCCCGGTCTACGTCGATGAAGCCTGGGGACCGCATTTTCACTTTCACCCCGATCTGCCGAAATCCGCCATGGATAGCGGCGTCGATGGCGCGGTCACCAGCGCGCACAAGATTCTGCCGAGTCTGACTCAGGCCGCGCTGCTCAATGTACGGGGAGACTATGTCGACGCGGCCCGGATGAAATCGGCGGTGGCGATGGTCAATACCACCAGCCCGTCAATTCTCATTCTGGCGTCGATCGACGCTGCGCGGCGGCAAATGGCGCTGCACGGCACCGAGCTATTCGGGCGGGCGATCCAACTTGCGAATCAAGCTCGATCGAGTCTCAACCAGATTCCCGGCGTGTCGGTCTTGACAGCGGAATCGCTCGGCGTCGCCCAGTACGATCTGATCAAACTGGTCATCGACGTGCATTCACTCGGGCTGACCGGGTTCGCCGTTGAAGAAATGCTCCGCAACCGCTTCCACATCCAGCCGGAGATGAGTGACCTGGTCAGCATCGTCGCGTTGGTGACGATCGCCGACGATGACCATTCCATCGCCAGACTCTTGAACGCGTTTCAGACCATATCCGACGAACATTTCGGCGCGCACCGGGAAACCTCGACTGCGCTGCTGCGGTCGTCGGGTTCAGTGATCAATCCTGGCGAGCAAGCGATGTCGCCGCGTGAGGCCTTTTTCGCGCGGACTCGCACCGTGCCGCTGAGCGACGCGGTTGGTGAGATTTCGGCAGAGTTGGTGATTCCCTACCCTCCCGGCATTCCTGTGCTTGCTCCGGGCGACATCATTCCGCGTGATAAAGTCGAGTACCTTCGCGCGGGATCGGCCCACGGCATGTATCTTTCCGGCCCGGTCGATCCGCAATTGAACACGATCAGGGTGGTCGATGTCCCAGCCGTCTCCAGCTGAGGTTGCCATTCGCGCTTACGAGCCTTCCGATCAGGATGCGCTTGAAACGATCATCAGAACCGCCTTCGCCGACAACGAGATTTCAGGGTGGGAACCGTACGAAATCGACAACATGGTGCGCGGCATTGGATCGACTCCTGAGTCGACCTTCGTCGCGCTGACCGCCGATCGCATCGTTGGATTCCTGGCGTCCGATTATTCGATGCTCGTCGTCTCGCCCGAAGCACGGCGGCAGGGAATTGGCAGTAAGCTCGTCGCCACTGGAGTCGCGAACCAGCCCCATCTCGAACTCGCTCCTCCCGTCGGGAGCACGGGCAGCGAGCCGTTCCTGCGAGCGGTTGGGTTCGCGCCCCACCACCTGCTCTGGCAATTGACCCGTCAAGATGGCGCTCGCGTCGAAGAACCGCAGATGCCGGCAGGTTTCGTGCTCCGAACCTATCGAGAGGAAGATTTCGCTCACTACCACGCGCTCTTGAACCGGGCCTTCAGCGATCACCCCACGCCGATGCATGTCTCCGAAGAGCGGATGCGGTCAGTTCATGAGCGCCCGGACTTCGATCCGACGTTGATCGCACTGCTCGCCCCCATTGATCGCCCGGATGATCCCGTCGCCTTCAGTTTTGTCCGGCTGCGACCGAACGACGAAGGCACAATCAACGGCGGCATCGGCATGCTCGGCGTCGACCGGGAATATCGAAATCGCGGTTTCGGGACGATTGCTGCTGCGATGGGGCATCTGGCGACTGCAAACCGCAGGATGCGCGACGATCGAGCTTGAGGTCGTCGATTCCAACAATCGCGCGCTCCCGCTCTATGAGAGCGAAGGGTTTGTGCCGGTACGCTCGTGGCCCTACTGGGCCGCAGCGGCGCGCATGCGGTGACCATTTCTGTGCGACGCCTTGAGAGGAATCCATGCCAGGCAGAACTACTGAGATATCAAAACCGACTCCCACGCATGAAACAATCGCCGATTGGATTGATTGCGAAGCGATCCCATTTGATTTAGAGGCATCAGAATCACTCGACTCGGTCCTCGATCAGGTGATCACGTCATTTGATGAATCGGTCCAACTTCTCGGGTTCGGAGAGGCGCTGCACGGCGGGGAAGAACTTCTTCAACTGCGAAATCGGCTCTTTCAGCGACTGGCGTCGGCGCATGGATTTAGCGCCATCGCGCATCGAAAGCAGCTTTCCGCGCGGGCGAATCGTGAGCGAGTTCGTCCAGGGAAGCGGGCCGGAATCGTACGACGATCTTGTTGAAACCGGATTCAGCTATGGGTTCGGACATCTTGAAGCGAATCGCGAGCTGGTCGGGTGGATGCGTGAGCAAAACGCCGAACCCGCCCGTGATGTGAAGCTCCGTTTTTACGGGATCGACCTTCCCACAACCGAGGACGCCCAGGGGGCAAGTCCACGCCAGGACCTTGAATTTGCCCTCGATTATCTCGACGCGATGGAGATCGCAGGAACCATAGAGCGTCGCCAACGGCTCGATGCCCTGCTTGGCGACGATGCCCATTGGGAGGGCGAGGCGATCTGGCGACAGCCCGGCGCTTCGGAGGAAATGATCGCCAGGGCCAACGCTCTCCGCATCGAAGTCGAAGATTTGATGTCAGTCCTTCGCGTGCGATTGCCGGAACTGGCTCCGAAAAGCAATGACAACGCGTATCTCGACGCCGTGCAGCATGTTGCGGTGGCGCGTCAGCTGCTGACCTTCTTCGCCGCGCTCACCCGGGATCCAGCCTGGTCAGAGCCGCTTGGCGTCCGGGATGCCCTGATGGCGGATAACCTCAAATACATCGTCGAACGCGAGCGCGGACGTGGCAAAGTCCTTGTCTTCGCTCACAACGCCCATCTGCAACGCGCGAAGATGACGAGTCCGGAAGGCGTCAACGACATGTGGCCGGCCGGTTCCCATCTCCATCAGCTGTTCGGCGCGCGATATGCCGTTATTGGGACAGCGATAGGTGTTTCGCCCAGCAACGGCGTCGGCCAGCCAGAGAATGGCAGCATCGAGGCCCGTCTTGTTGCCGCCCCCGGCGACGCTCGCTTCATCCCGACGCATCGCGGGTCTGGACTCCCTGCCAACGAACTCTCGAAGCTGACCATTCGTTCAAAAAGCTCGACGAATCCAGGCTATTATCCGCTGACCCATGAGAGCTTCAATACGTTTGATTGGCTGGGCATCATTGATGACGTCTCCTCCATCCGTGGAGGCCCCGACCAGCATGCTGCCTCGAATGAGACCATGGAGTGACGCACCCCTGCTCGGTTCAGAAGCACCCGGGCGGCTTCCCCCGATCTTCCTAGCAAATCATCGGATAAATGTAGAGCATCATTCCTATGAGGATTTTGGCGTGATTGTTCATTTTTGCACAAGGTAGCGGCGGATCAATCCAAATGCCAATTTATCCCGTACAACCTTGGTAACCGCGGAACTGAATGCGGCGAACGGTCCTCGCAGATACCGAGGAGGTACGCGACTATGGTGGCAGGACACCCCTCTACATCCGAATCGCAGCGGCATGGCTACAACGCCCAGGGACGGCGAGAAGACTGGGTTTCCGATAGCCTGCTGAGCGGTTTCGTGGCGACGTTCGCCATGGGCGCCGCACTCGCGATCGCCTACGGATTGGCCCACTGGATCGGCGACGCCAATGGCGGCCGGGTCGAGCAATGGTTCTATGGTCTCCAGCACAACGTGATCACCGACCGCACCGGTAACTCAGTGATCTTAGCGCTGGGACTGAACCTGGCGATGGGACTCATTTTCGCGTTGATTTATGGAGCAGTTGAGCAACGTCTCCCGGGTCGAGAAGGCATTCAACGTGGCATGATCTTCGCATTGATTCCATGGTTGCTTTCAATCATCGCCTTTTTCCCGATCTTGGATGGCGGAATCTTCGGAAAAGACCTTCATGCTGGTCCGTTGCCGATCGTCGGCAATCTGGTGCTTCACCTTATCTATGGCGCGGTGCTTGGATTGACCTACCACGTCGATCTCGATGCCTGGCTAGATGGATCGCAGGAGGATCATGACTCCGCGCTGATTCTCCAGAAATACGCCGTATATGGGCTGATGGCAGGCGCCGTCGTCGGCGCGTTCGCCGGTTTGCTGGTGCGCGATCAATTCAGCGACACGATGAATACCGGCATGTCGATTGTCGTCGGCGTGCTCGTTTGCGGGGCGATCGGCGCGTTGATCGGTTCATTCATGAGCGAGGATTCCAAAAAGCCGGCCTGATCTGAGTTCAATCAACTCGGGACGTGCGCGGCTATCTTCACTCGTTGTAAACGCTGACCGGCCTCGGCGATCGTTTCAAGCCGCTTCGCAAAGCAGAAGCGAGCGAGAAGCGGCGCCTGGGCCGGATCGGCATAGAATGCGCTCGGCGGCACCGCCGCAACTCCCGCTTCGACCGTCATCCACCGGCAGAAATCGACGTCTGTTGCAAATCCCCGATTGGCCACATCGGCCATCAGGAAATACGCCCCGCCAATCGGCAGCACGTCGAATCCGGCAGCTTCGAGCCCTGATGCCAGCGCCTGCTTTCGCTCGGCGTAATCCCGTGCGAGTTGGGCGTAATACCCGCGTTCATCCGCCGTTTCAAGCGCCACAGCCATCGCTTCCTGAAACGGCGTCTGGCTGGCGAAGGTCACGAATTGATGCACCGATCGGATGGCGGCGTTCAAGGAGGCTGGACCGACCGCATAGCCGATTTTCCAGCCGGTCATGCTGAAGGTCTTCCCCGTCGAATTGATGGTCAGCGTCCGCTCCCACATCCCCGGCAGCGTCGCCAGCGAGATGTGCTTCGCTCCATCGAACAAAATCCGGTCGTAGACCTCGTCGGTGATGACCAGCACATCGTGTTCCTGCGCAAGCTCAGCGATCAACGTCAACTCAGGAAGCGTGAACACCTTTCCAGTCGGATTGTGCGGCGTGTTGAGGAGAAGCAGGCGTGTTTTCGGAGTGAATGCCGCTCGCAGCGCATCGGGATCAAACGACCAATCGGGGGCTTGAAGCGTGACAAATCGCGGCACGGCGCTGGCGATCGTCGCGCTTGCCGTGTACGAATCGTAGAACGGCTCGAACAGGATGATTTCATCGCCCGGATCGAGAAACGCCTGGATCGCATCGAACACCGCCTCCGTCGCTCCGCTCGTGACCGTGACCTCGCGATCAGGATCAATTGCTCGCCCGGTCTGCGTTTCAAACGTTGCGGCGATGGCGTTGCGAAGGCGCGGCGTGCCATGACTGGGAGCATACTGATTGAGATTCGCATCAATCGCCGATTTCGCCGCTTCTTTGACAAAGTCCGGGCCGGCGAAATCGGGAAACCCTTGACCCAGATTGACCGCCTGATACTCGGCTGCCAGCCTGCTCATTTCGGTAAAGATCGATGTTCCAAATACCCGGATCTTCTCTGCAGCGAAACGGTCCATGTGCACCCCGACCGGTAAGATCGACTTTTCGACCAACAAAGCATAAACCGGATCATCACCGCCGTCGTGCGAGCCCAATTAAAGGGGCTGATGCCATGGGGCACCCGGCACTGAAGTGCCGGGCTAAGTAATACAAAGTCCCGTTGGGACTGCGTCGTGCTCCCCTCTCCCGGAGCGGGAGAGGGGTTGGGAGTGAGGGCCGTCGTGTTCAGCCCTGGTAGGGCTCTTCGTGTTACTAGGTCGCACGGGGTTTCAAGGCCGGGAATTAGTGATGCGAAACCCAACCTATTCCGACGCCTCTTCGCCTTCCTCGCCGCGCTCGATGATGTCGCCCTCGGTGAAGAGAATCTTCTGGAGCGTCGTTCGCCAGACGGGGGTGCGGCGCAGGAGAAACTCGAGGTCCATGCCGAAGTGCTTGAACTCTTCATGCTGGGCATTCTGCATGATCGCCCGCGCCATTGGATCTGGCTCAACTTCGATGCGCTGTTGATACCAGTTGATCGCCTCGGTTTCTTCCGTTAGCGAGGCGATCATCCGGGCGAAGGTTCGCGTCTCTGCCGAAAGCTCTTCAGGCGGCTCGTGATACTGATCGAAACCCATGACTGGCTGCTCCCCTTCAATACCGTGGAACGATGTCTAGATTCGACCGCTCTTCTTCGCGATCTCTTCCATCTCGCCGATCAGGCGATCGTATTCGCGCAGCGCTGCTCGCACCGGCTCAGGCTTGGTCAGATCGACGCCCGCTTTTTGCAGCATCGGCAATGGGTAATCGGAACCGCCCGATCGAAGCATGGTCAAGTAACGGTCGGCGGCCGGCTTGCCTTCATCCCGGATTTGCTGGGCGATCGCGATGGCGGAAGACATTCCGGTCGCGTACTGGTAGACGTAGAAAGCCCGGTAGAAATGCGGCACCCGCGCCCAGGTGAGCGGCACCTGCTCGTCGATCACCACACCCGGCACATACGCTGCTTGCAGCTGGGCATAGAGCTCGCTCAGCGATTCGAGCGTCAGCGTTTCCCCTGCTTCGTAGCGAGCGTGGGATTCGCGCTCGAACTCGGCGAACTGCGTCTGCCGCACCAGGGTCGATTGAATGCCATCGGCCAACCGATTGATGATCGAAAAGCGCGTGTCGAAATCGTCGGCAGGCGTCTGATCGAGCAGATGCCAGGTCATCAGCACTTCGTTCACTGTCGAGGCGATCTCGGCGGTGAAGATGGAATAGCCGGCGTAGTGGAACGGCTGCGACTCATTCGCGTAAAGCGAGTGCATGGCGTGACCGGCTTCGTGCGCCAACGTGAAAACGGTATCGAGCGTGCCATTCCAGTTCATCAGGATGACTGGATGGACGCCATACGAACCCCACGAGTAGGCGCCGGACGACTTGCCCTTCGACTCCGATTGATCGACCCAGCGACCGCGCAACCCTTGCTCGAGTTTGGTGACATAGTCGTCGCCAAGCGGCGCCACGCTCGCCAGCACGATCTCGACGGCCTCGTCGTAGCTGTAGTGCCGTTCCGGCTCATCGGAGAGCGGCACATAGGTGTCGTACATCTCCAGCTGATCGAGTCCGAGGAGACGACGCCGCAGCTCGGCATAGCGCTCCATCACCGGCTGCGCTTCGCGCACCGCCTCGATCAGACTGTCATAGACGGAGCCGGGAATCTTCACGTCGAAAAGTGCGGCATCCCGGGCCGAGGCGTAGCCACGCACCCGCGCGTAGAAAACATCCTTGCGGACTGAGGCGATATGCGCGGTGGCGATCGTCTGCTTGTGGGCGTCGTACGCGCCCATGAACGCGTCCCAGGAACCTTTTCGCACATCCCGCTTTTTGCTTTCCATCAGGCGCTGGTACAACCCTTTAGTCAACTCAACCGGATTGCCATCGTCGTCGAGCACCACGCCGTAGACAAGATCGGCGTCATCGAGTGCGTCAAAGATTTCGCGCGGCGAGCGAGCAATGTCAGCGGATTGCGCCAGCAGCTCCTCGACTTCGATTGAGCGGGTGTGCGCCCGCTTTCCAGCCATTTCCTCAAGGAGGTGGCGATACCCCTGCAAGGTGGGATCGTCGATCAATCCCGCCAGCGCCTCTTCAGGCGCCGCGAGAATCTCTGGCTCAACAAATGCGAGCCGAGAACCCGATTCAACAGCAAGCCGGGTAGCGCGGTCGCGCATCGCCATCGTTTCGTTGTTGGCAATATCTTCATCGGACCGTAGCGAGGCATAGGTAAAGAGCCTCGAAATCGCCTGATGCGCATCCATGATCGCGTCAAGCGCTTCCAGCAACGTCGCGGCGGATTCGGTCAAGCGGCCCCGATAGGCGACCGCTTTATCCACTTGCCCGGCAATGCTTTCGGCTGCTGTCGCCCAGTCGGCATCAGTGGCGTAGTAGTCAGTAAGATCCCAGGTTTCTTCAACCGGAACCTGATCGCGTGTCAACACGCTGGTCGGCGCCGCTGTCATGAATCGTCCTTCCTCAATTCGGCGCGTACCGCCATTCGAATGATACCCGCAGCCGGTTTCATGCTCATCTCCGGCATCCATCGACTGGCTTCCAGATCACCGGCATGCACTTAGTGTCACATTGACAATTACTCAATAATTCAATACCATTTGTTTTGCAGTCTACGGGCGGAGCGGACGTTCCTCTCCTCCCGATCAAGACTGGCAAGCTCACTGGTCCAACGCTTGACCGGCGGGCGAACAAGGAGCCAGTTGGATGTCGACGCTTATTTCAGAACCTCGTGTCGATGAGCCGGCCAGCGGAACACGAGAATCTTGGCTCATCAATCCGCAACTGCCGGCCGCGTCGTGCGTGCCCGAAGAAGGCACTGGAGCCTATGAGCTGCTCCACCGCTATGATGTTGGTCCGTTGCGCCAGGAGCGGATTCCGCGCAGCTATTTCAAGATGGACCCGGTCGAGCGTGACGCTCGCATCTGGGCGCTTCGCAACCAGCTCGGCGAGCGCCTCGTGATTCTCGGTCACCACTACCAGCGTGACGAAGTCATTCAGTTCGCCGATTTTCGGGGCGACTCGTTCAAGCTTTCCCTCGAAGCCGCAACCCGCACCGATGCCGAATTCCTGCTTTTCTGCGGCGTTCACTTCATGGCCGAAAGCGCCGATATTCTCTCCGGCCCCAATCAGCGGGTGATCCTGCCAAACCTTGAAGCAGGTTGCTCGATGGCCGACATGGCGAAACCGGAGGATGTCCAGGCCTGCTGGGACGCTCTGGCCGCGCTCGGCATCGAAAAGGTCGTGCCGATCACCTATATGAACTCTGCCGCCAGCATCAAAGCCTTTTGCGGGCGCGAGGGCGGCATCGTCTGCACCTCGTCCAATGCGCCGCGCGTCTTTGACTGGGCGTTCGAGCGGGGCGAGCGCATTCTCTTCTTCCCGGACGAGCATCTTGGCCGCAATACCGGCGTCGCCAAAGGCATCTCAGAAGATGAGATGGTCGTCTGGGACCCGTTCAAACCGCTTGGCGGCAATTCACCTGAAGCGCTGCAAAACGCGAAGGTCATTCTCTGGAAGGGTTTTTGCTCGGTTCATGCCCGCTTTTCCGTCGAGCAGATCGAAGCCGCCCGCGCCGAGTTCCCCGGGGTGCACGTCATCGTTCATCCTGAGTGCAAGCTGGAAGTGGTGAAAGCCGCCGATTCGTACGGCTCAACCGAGTTCATCATCGATACGATTCGCGACGCGCCGGACGGTACGGTCTGGGCCGTCGGCACCGAGGTCAATCTCGTCAATCGCCTGAATAACGAGTTCCCGAACAAGCATGTCTTCTGCCTCGATCCGGTCATCTGCCCCTGCTCGACGATGTATCGAGTTCATCCGGCCTACATTCTCTGGACGCTTGAGCACCTCGTTGAGGATAAAATCGTCAATGTGATCACCGTTGATGAAGAGACCCGGCGAGATGCCCTGGTCGCGCTCGATCGGATGCTCGCAGTTCCTTAAGTCTCATGGCTTTGATCGCGCTCTACAATGAACCCGCGCGGCTTGCGAGCCGCGCGGGTTCTTGTTTATTCCTGGAGGAAGAGTCTGCATGGTTGCTCGAATTGGTTCTGACGCTCCCGATTTCACGCTCAAAGGAACGGGAGGCGAGACATTCACGCTGAGTGAAACGCGCGGCAAAAAGCGGACGCTGCTCGTATTTTATCCAGTCGATCAAACACCGGGGTGCCGCAATCAACTGTCGGCGATCAGCGATTCCATCGAATACTTCCGCGCGCTCGATACCGAGCCGTACGGCGTCAATGAAGCGGATGCCGCAAGTCATCAGCGCTTTATCGACGAGTTGAGTCTCCCGTTCGATCTGCTGATTGACGAGCAGTTCGAGGTCGCTGAAGCCTACGGCTGCCTGCGCGAAACGCAACGCATGAACGCCCGGACCGTCATCATTGTCGGCAAAAACGGCAAGGTGATCTACCGCGAAGCGGGCTCGCCGGAGCCCGCCACGCTGCTCGACGCCATTTCCACCGCCGACGACGAATCGCCGGCCTGATCCGCGCCATCTCGCGACTGATGGTTGTTTGCATAGACGGGCCGGTTTCCCGGCCCGCCATTGCGCTCGACTCGTTTGACGACAAACCGCCGGGCTGGCGGTGCAGATGGAACGGTAGCGTTTGAGAATCCCCCTGGCAGGGCCATCGCCAACTCTGGATGCAGTTTGCTGCGCAGGATGATCTGCAGGGTCACCTGCACCGCCGCCCCAACTGGAATCGCAAGCACGGCCCCGAGAATCCCGGCTGCTTCACTTCCGATCAGCACCGCGAAAATCACCGTAAGCGGCGACATGCCAACCGCATTGCGCATCACTCGCGGCACCAGCAACGCACTTTCAAGCTGTTGAATAAGCACCGCGAACACCAACACGATCACCGCCTTTTGCCAGCTGTCCGTAAGCGCGACAACAACCGCCGCGCCACCGCCAACGATCGGGCCGATGAACGGCACCGCCTCGGTGATCCCGGCGAAGATGCCGAGCGCCAGCCAGAATCGCAGATCGAGAAAGAAATAGGCGGTGGTGGAAAGCGATCCAATGATCAGGCAGAGCAGCAACTGGCCGCGAATCCAGCCACCGATCTTGAACTCGATCGCATCCCAGATTTCGGTGACTGTTCCCTGCCGCTTCGAGGAGAAGAGACCGATAAAGATCTTTTTGAGCGTGTTCTTCTCCGAAAGCCAGTAAAAACCGACGACTAGCACAGTAAAGATCGTGAAGATGGCCCCGCCAACAGACGAGACGATGCGAATCGCTTCCTGGCCTTCGATCGGCGGACTCGACCGCCATTCGATCCAGGCTCGTTCCGCCCGGAGCAGCGCATCCCAAACTGTTGAGTTGATGAAGCTATTGGGACTGGCGTCCGCCTGTCTGCGCAGCTCCTGCAAAATCGTCGGCACATCGTCGATCAGGTTCGAACCCTGGCTGAGCAGTGTCGGCACGATCAGCATCAGCAGCAGCGTGAGCAAACCGATCATGAAGACATAGACGACGAGAATCGACTGAATGTGGGGCAGCCCAAGGCGGCGCAGCCGGTTCACCATCGGCTCGACCGCCGTGGCGAAAATGACGCCAACCAGCGCCATCGCCATCACCGAGCGAATCTGGATCAAAAGCCAGGCAAGCGCGAACACCACCAACACGGCGATGGCGAAGATCATAATTTTGCCCGGCGTCAGTTCACGTCGCATCAACCCTGCCCCGCGCGTCATTGCGCTTATTCATGCATCTGGCACGCGATCCCTACATCACGGTTGACCAGTTCGGCGTCAGTGCCGCTCATTACTATTAACCCATGAAGTCGAATTTGGCGTTGCCGAGCGATACGAAACGGCCGATATTCGCCCGGCTTCGCTTGATCGCGCAAGAAATAGTGCGAGAGCGGTCCGTGAAACTTCGGACCGCTCTCGCTCGCTGAAGTTGACTCAAAGAACGCTATCCCTTCGCCGCCACGACGTAGGGCGAGGCTTCGTCTCCCGTCAACAGCTCCGTTCGCAGCGCTTCATACCCATCTCGGCCCATCAGCGCGTAGGTTGCGTTCTTGCCGGCCTCGACTCCCGGCTGGCCAAACGGATTGACGCCGTAAAGCGCGCCCGCCATCACGGTTTGCAACTCGTAGAGGAAGAAAAATTCGCCGATCGCGAACGCGTCGATCACCGGCGTGGTGATCGTCAGGTTTGGGCGCTTCGCCTGGGTTAACGCCCAGGCCGTGGCGACGGCTTCCCGATCGAGCAACTGGCCAAGCTCCGCCTGCTTCAGATAGGCGAAATCGGGAATCGACGCCGGCGGATCACTGATCGTCACCGTTTCCCGGTACGCCCCGGTTCGAATGATCGAAACGAGTTTGTCGTTCGGTCCCTCGACGTAGAGCTGGATTTGCGAATGCTGATCGATCGCGCCGAGCGCCTTGATCGGCGTTTGCCCTGCGAACACTTCTTCGCCCGTCACGGACAACCGCTTGCCGAGACTCTCTGCCCAGAGCTGGCGGAACCAATCGCAGATGCCAAACAATGCATCGGCGTAGGGCATCGTCACGAGCATCGACTTGCCATGCTTGGTGTCCGAAAGATACGCGAGCGCTGCCAGTAAATAGGCCGGGTTCTCGCGAAGATCGGTCGTCGAGCAGCGCTCGCGCATGGCGGCGGCTCCGGCCAGCAACTGGTGGATGTCGACACCGCAGATCGCGGCTGGGATCATGCCGACGGCGCTGAGCACGGTCTGCCGTCCATCAACTCCATCAGGAACCGGGAAGGTGACATAGCCCTCCTGGTCGGAGAGTTGCCGCAGCAAGCCGCTCTTTTCATCGGTGGTGGCAACGATCTGCGTGCGGGCCTGCTTCTCGCCGACCGCATCCTTCAGCGTTTCCAGCACGACCAGAAAGTTCGCCGCCGTTTCGGCGGTCTGCCCCGACTTGCTGACGACATTGATCAGGGTGTTCGGTAGATCAACGAGCTCGAGTGTGGCTCGCACCTTTTCCGGATCGGGGTTGTCGAGCACAAAAAAGCGCGGACCCCTGCGTTCACTTGCTGGGAGAAGATTTCGATATGGATGAACCAGCGCCTGAATGGTTGCAATGGCCCCGAGCGATGACCCGCCGATGCCGATCAGGATGAAATCGCTGTACTTCGCCCGAACTTTACCGGCAAACTCAGTGATCGAGTCGGCCAGATCACTGTTATCGGGCAAATCCATCCAGAGCTGCTCGCCGGCCGCGTGCTCTCTGACGATCCGGTCATGCTCAGCGGCGATCTTTGGCGCGATGGCGTCGAGCTGCGCCGATGTCACGCCATCCTTCGTGCCGACGGCCTCCGCCATGGCGTTTCGATAATCGACAACCAATCTCGATACGCCGGATTTCGTTGATGTTGCCAAGGCCGTGCTCCTCCGCTGGTTGAGCGTCATATCGTGCTTCTCGAACGATGGTAGCACGCGGCCTGATGCGAGATTCTACGGAATTGTCGCGGTAAATTCGTTACGGCTCGGGAACGAACCGTTCCAGATCGCCCAGCGTGATCAACCGGGCAGGGGGCCGTGCCGTCATTGGCGCGATCGTCGTCATCGGCGCTCCAGTGGCTTCGTGGAGCATCGCCGAAATCTGGGGAACGCAGTAGATACCCTGGCATAATCCCATCCCGGCGCGGGTCATGCGCTTGACGTCGTTGACCGTGATCGCGCCATTCGCAATCGCCTCGTCAATCGGCCGTTTTGCTCACTTCGTAGCAGCGGCAAAGCATGATCGAATGCTCGTCAGTCACCGGCTTTTCTCCCCTGCTCCCGCGATCACCGATTCGACAAAGTGCTGCGTCCACTCCGGCTCGATCGCATCGATCTGTTGCACGCGATCCGGGAACGCGCCTGCAAATGCGGTGATTTCTTGCTGCAATGTCGATTCCGAGATGTTACCGAGTGACGCAGCCGCCGCGAGCCCGGCCAGCGTTCCCTCGGCAAGACTCGATGCGATGCTGCCGATTCCACCGGCGCTGCCACAAACGTAAAGTCCGGCCACGCTGGTCTCCAGCGATTCCGATCGCATGACTGTGAATCCACCGAGCGAACTCGAATACCCGGCATCAGCTTCCAGCGCGAGCGCCAGCGAGATATCTGGCCGCTGTCCGGCGCAAATCGCAACAACATCCGCCGCATGTTCGACCCCGTCGATTTCCACTCGCTCAACGACGCCATCGCCCGAAACAGTAAGGGAATCAATCGCCCCCCGCGCAACGACCGCGCCTCCCGCGTCGCGAACCGCCGCGGCGACATCTTCAGCAAGATCACCCGCACCAACAATTGCCACCCGGCGGCCTCCTGGCCAGACGCGATGAACGTGGAGGAGCCTGAGCAACGCGCTTCCCGTCAGCACTCCTGGCAAATCACTTCCTGGAAAGGCCGCTGCGAGATCGGTTGAACCGGTCGCCAGGATCAACCTCTCGGCCCTGATCTCCCGGTGAGCCTCCAGCCCGGTGACGCCAACGACGAATCCCGAAAATGCTCCCCACGCCACCACGCCTGTGGCGATCTGGACACGCTGCCGCAAGGCATCATCAACCAGCGCCCGCGCGGCCGCCGGTCCGGGAAGTGTTCCCCCATTCGGCAGACTCACTGGATCAAGCCGGTAGCGCAGGGCTCCGCCTACGGCCGGGTTTTCATCAAACAATGCGGTGCGAAGTCCGTTTCGAGCGGAGGCGATCGCCGCACTCAATCCGGCAGGACCACCCCCAACGACGACGACATCAAATTCGATCATGGTGCCGCCTCGCCGTTCGATTCCGCCCAGACGCCGACGCCATGCTGGGTTTCAACGCGCATGCCCTCACGAACCGGGGTCACGCAGGTCATCACATTCGGGATGTCATCCACGATCATCTGGCAGTCGCTGCAGCGGCCGGCAAAACAAAACCCGCCCCGAGGATTCCCCGATTTCGGCATCGTCCGAAACCGGCGAACCCCATTCGCCAGCAGCGCCACGGCGATCGGCTCGCCGGGGCGGGCGCTGATCTCCACGCCGTCTACGGTCAGCGAAACCATTCCTACGTCGGGCAACGGACCCAGCAACGGGTGCGATGCAATCCGTCTGTCGCTCATCGATAAAGACTCCTTATCAACCATTCTGGCGGATCATCACCGAGAAACCGGTTCTGTCGTCAACGAGGCCACCAGCGAAGCGAATTGCTCAACACATTTGTGCCGATTGTGCAACAGAAGCTTGGCGATTAGGGCGCGCGGTATAATCGCTCTCACGCATGAACGCCCCTTAAGCAAGCGGGCTGGGAATGGATCCCCATTGCGCGTTGAGGGTCAGGCACATTTCCTGCCGCTCTCAGAGCCAAGGAGTCGCACGAGCATGGTGAAAGCGCCGGTCAAAACTGAATCGAACTACAAGACCGGAGTTGTCGATCCTCCATTGCTCGATATTGAGCGCGAGGCACTCGAACACGTCTGGATTCATCAAGCCCCGTGGGTTGAGATTGCCGAAAATAGCGGGCTTCACGTCTTCGATCGCGGTGAAGGCATTTATCTCTACGATGTTCATGGACGCCAGTTCATCGATGGCATCTCGGGTCTCTGGGTTGTCAACGCCGGGCACGGCCGCGCCGAGATCGGCGATGCGATGGCTGAGCAGGCCAAACGGCTCGCCTACGCATCGGCGGCAAATTACACCACCGTTCCAGCCACACAGCTGGCGGCGAAGATTGCCGAGCTCACCCCGGGCGATCTCAGCCGTGTTTTCTTTTCCTCAGGTGGTTCCGAAGCGGTCGAATCCGCGCTCAAAATCGCCAAGCAAGTTCAGGCTATGCGCGGCTTTTCCCGCCGATACAAGATCATTGCTCGCCGTGGCTCGTATCACGGCATGACCCACGGCGCGATGAGCCTGACCGCATCGCGCAATGAAAACCACTTCGGCCCGTTCATGTATGGCGTCTCGCACGTGCCGCACCCGAATCGCTACAAGTCCGATTTCGGCGTTGAGGGCGAGCAGGCCGATATTATGGCCGCGAAATACATCGAGCAGGAAATTGAGAACCAGGGACCGGACACCGTCGCCGCCGTGATCGCCGAGCCGATCTCGACCTCAGCCGGCGTGCACGTTCCTTCCCCGATCTACTGGAAAATGCTGCGCGAAATCTGCGACAAGCATGGCGTGCTGCTGATCGCCGACGAAGTCATCACCGGCTGGGGCCGCACCGGCTCATGGTTCGCCATGGAGCAGTTCGGCGTCGTTCCCGACATCATGACGATGGCGAAGGGGCTCTCCTCCGGTTATGCGCCGATCGCCGCGACCGTCGTTCGCCCGTCCGTCTTTGAAGTCTTCCAGACGAACAAAGAGGCCTACATGGGGCACCTCCTCACCTTCGGCGGTCACCCCGTCGCGGCAGCGGCAGCACTCAAGAACATCGAGATCATGACCGACGAAAAGCTGGTCGAGAATGGCGCGACGATGGGAGCGTACCTCAACTCGCAGCTTGAAGAGCTTCGCAGCCACCCGACCGTCGGCGACGTCCGTGGGCTCGGCATGTTGCAAGCGATCGAGCTGGTCAGCAACAAGGAAACGAAGGAGTCATGGGGACGCGGCAATAAATTCACCGAGCGCGTCACCGATCTGCTCGACGAGCGCGGCCTCATTTCCCGCGTCTGGTCGGTCATGCACTTCGCGCCGCCACTGACCGTCACCAAAGATGAAATCGACCGCATGGTCAGCATCGCCGACGAAGTCCTCACGATCGCCGAAGGCGAATTCGCCGGTGATATTTCGTAGGCATCGCCAACCTCTCGATCACATACACAAAACGGCCGCTGCAATTGCAGCGGCCGTTTTGTCGTCGTTCTCTGTTAACCTTCGACTCTCAACTGACAACTCACTTGTACTTATCGTAAATCGCCTGACCTGCCGTCTGGGCCTCGTCCATCGCCTTGTCGAATTCGTAGCCGTCAATGAGGACGCGCTGGATCATCTTCGGGACGATAAAGTTGGCGCTGAAGTCGCCGTAGGCGGTGTTGTAGACATCGGGCGAGCCCGGCGGTGTGCCATTTTCCACCAGTTCGCGCAGGCCGACATGGACAGGATCGTCGCCGTTGAAGATTTCGAACGACGCTTGATTCTTCAGCACCGGACCCCAGATGGCAGTTTTGTAATACTCCTGCATCAACTCCGGGGCAGCCAGCGCTTCGATCACGGCCTTCGCCGCCTCGACATTGCCATCTGCGGAAACCGCCCGGTTCTGGCAGGAAACCTGCGAGATGTGCAGAACAGGTCCTGCCGGGAGCGGCGAGTAGCCGGTGGCGGCGTAGAGCTCTGGATCGTCCACTTTGGCGGCGTTCGCAACCGAGCCGGTATTCGCTATGAAAGCGGCCTGACCCGAGAGATAGGCTTGATTGTCGCCCTGCCCGTCCCAGGTCGCCGCGCCCGGCGGGAAGATCCCCTGGTCCCAGGCATTCTTGATCCACTCGAGATAGGTTCGCGTCGCGTCCGATTTGATCGTGACGGTCGTCCCCGCATCGTCGGCGATACGTCCACCATAAGACTGAAGCACTGAAATCTGCAGATTCCCGTCGCCAACATTTGAAACTGCCAGCCCAAGTCCATAGAGCGGCGGCTCGTTGACTGCTACCGCCTGAGAAACAAGATCGTCCCATGTAGCAGGAGCTTCGGTGAGCCCAACGCCCTTGAGCGCATCGATTCGCCGAAACAGCAGATTGCCTGACGCGCCGAACGGAATGCCCGTTCGCGCTCCGGCAATCGCCGTGGTGTCAGTCGCCTTAGCAAACGTGTCATACCAACCACCCTGCGCATCTGCCAGCGTGCCGAAGATATCATCGACCGGTGCGAGGATGTCCTTCTGATTTGAAAGCAGCAGGAGGAGGTCGAGACCAAGATCGAACCCATCAGGCATCGTTCCCGATTCAACGGCAGCCGCAATTTTCTGATTCATGTCATTCACATTGACGAGCGTTACCTCGGTGTCAACGTTATTGGCATCACCCCACTCGTTGATGGCATCGACAATCATATTGTCGGCTTTTTCAGAAAGCGTGATGCCAACCCAATAGGTCAGCTTTCCGCTTGCTTGCAAGGTCACCGGCGCCTTGCGTGCGGCAATCGCCTGCTGCAATCCATGTCCCTGAGACAACGCAGCCGCACCGGCAATTGACGCTCCAAGCATGCGACGTCGTGTGAGTCGAGCTGATCCCTGACATTCCACCCCTCCCCGACGTTTGAGCCGCCTGAAACGACGCTCAATCGTCAAATCATCACGCACAACTGTATCGAATTTTCAGGTATCCTTTCGGTCAAGTTATCCGATTGTCGGACCGATGTCAACGCACGCATTGTGCAATCCCAAAGCGGTGGTCTTCCCTCCAGTCTGGTGAGGCAGATCCGGTTTGAGGGAATTAATTGCGATTGGAGGATTGATCGATGACAGCGCCAACGTTGCGCGTGGCGGCCGGACAAATTCGTGATCTCACCGACGAAAAGCTGCGATTCGCCGTCCAGCTCGGAGTCAGCGGGGTTCAAATCAATACCCCGCTTCTTCCCGGCGAGTCCTATTGGGAGGAAGATGTGCTCCGGGCGCAGGTGCTCAAATGCCAGGAGTACGGTCTCAAACTCGAATCGCTTGAGAATGTCCCTGCCCACTTTTACAGCAAGGCGATGCTCGGTCTCCCCGGGCGGGATGAGCAGATCGAGAACTACCAACGAACGATTCGCAACGTCGGCAAAGCTGGCATTCCTATCCTCGGCTTTCACTTCATGCCGAACTTCGTCTGGCGAACGGAATGGATGGCACCGGGTCGCGGAGGAGCCGGCTGCACGAAGTTCGATCTCGCGGCAGTCGAGCAGGCAGAAGGCGCTGCCGGGCTTCGCCAGTTCGTCGCCATCGCCGAAGAGCGCAAGGACGAAATTCCGCTGTTCACGAACGAAGACGAGATCATCACGCATGATCAGATGTGGGCGAACTATGTTTATTTCATGAATGCCGTGCTTCCAGTCGCGGAGGAGGCGGGCGTCAAGCTGGCACTGCACCCGGACGATCCGCCGGTGCCGATGCTTGGCGGCGTGGCGAGACTCTTTCACGAGCCAGCTGGATTCAAGCGAGCCTACGAACTCAACCCGGGCAGCCCATCCTGGGGTCTCAATCTCTGTCTTGGTTGCTGCTCGGAAATGCAAGGCGGCAAGGCCAATGTGGTCGAGATGATTGAATACTTTGGACCAAAGGGAAAGATTCTCTACAGCCACTTCCGTGACGTGCAAGGCGAGGTGCCGAACTTCCAGGAGTGTTTCATCGGAGAAGGCAACTACGATCCCGCCGAGATCATCCTGCTGCTCAAGAAAAACGGCTTCACTGGCTTCCTGCTCGACGACCACGTGCCGCACATGGATGACGATACCGAGTATGGGCATCGCGGCCGCGCACATGCCATCGGCTACATCCAGGGGCTCATTCGGATGATGAACTATCTGCAGTAGATGGGAATTCTATTCACGCGCTGGAGTGGATCAACGTGGCCGTGAGTGTCAGATGCCACGCTCGTCTTACTTTCCGCGCCGGGCGTTGAAACATTCTCGACAATAGACCGGGCGGCCGCCGCGTGGTTGGAAGGGGATCTCGGTGGCTTTGCCGCAGGAAGCGCAGACAGCCTTGTAACTCTGGCGCGGACCGCGCGCTGGTTTCGTCGTGTGGCCGGTGGAGAGACCATAGCCAGCATTTGATGCTTGATGCTCGGTCCAGGTGGTGGCGTCACGGACCGATTCGTAATTGCTGATCAGGGCCGCATTGCGTTCAGCGCGTCGTTCCGCCCGGCACGTCTCGCAGCGCACTGGCTGCTTGATGCCGCGTTCGGCGTAAAAGCGCTGCTCGGCGATGGAAAACCGAAACGTCGCGTCACAATCAACGCAGATAAGATCAAGATCCTTCAACGAAATCCCACCGCCGCCACGCGGCATCACAAAACGAATCGCATGAGGCAGACTCTCGTCTGCCTCATGCGATTCTGACACACCTGGTTCAACCGGGTCGATTATGTGGTGGAAAGCTGGCCGATGAAGAGATCGCTCAGCGGTTCGCTGCCTTCGATTACCGATACACCCAGGATTTGGGGCGCCGGCATGTCGGCCGGCATCGACACCGGCATCCAGCCCTTTCCATCCGAACCGATGGTCATATCGCCAAGCACGATACGGGGATCGCCTTCCACGTCGGTTTGCGCCACCCAGACTTTGTAAACGCGCTCATCGGTGCTGGGAGGGCAGCCATTGACGACGACCGCCATCGAGCCGCCATTCGACTCGATCATGACTCCCTTGCCATCCCAGCTTGATGTTTGCGCCGCCGGCTGCGCCGCCATCGCCACCATTGTCGTATTGGCATCGATGAATGGCGCAAGCGACTGGGCCGATTGCCTGGCGTCGTTCCGCTCGTCGATCAGCGACTTCGTCAGCGCGGCAGCGCCACCCGCAAACAGAATCAGTGCGGCTGCGGCCACCAGAGCGAACGCCTTCCAGCCATTCGACTTAGCCTTGGTGATCGGTGTGATTGGCGCCATGGGAGCTGCCGCCACCGGGGTGTCCGCCTTAGCCGCAGTGTCTTGCGGGAGTTTCATGGCATCGGCGAGCAAGCTCGCGCGGCCATCAACTGGTAGCCGTACCGGGGTAACCGCTTCGCCAAGCATGTCGGTGACCGCCTCGTAGCGCAGCAGTTCAGCAGCGCAGGCAGGGCAGATCGCCACATGCGACTCAACGGCCGCCGTTTCTTCTCGATCAAGCACACCAAGCGGATAGAGCGGGAGCAACTCCTCGATCTCATCGCATGAGCGTGGGTTTGGTTGTGCTGCTCGTTCGCTCATACTGGTTAACTCGTCCTCATTGATCGGCAATCTTGCTCGGATCAAGTCCCGCAAGCGTCACCGCAAGACGCTGCATTCCTGTCCGAATTTGTGTTTTTACGGTTCCCAACGGTCTCCCCAACCGTTCTGCGATTTCGCTGTGACTCAGTCCTCCAAAATAGGCTAATTCCAGCGCTGAACGCTGCTCAGGATTCAACTGCGCCAAAGCGACTCGCACGCGAGCGCCGAGGTCTGCAGTGACCGCCTGATCGGCTGGATCGGGGTCGGGGTCGGGCAACCAGGCCGCAGGGTCAATTGGTGATCCATCTTCCCCGGTCGCCAGATCTGCGAAGCGTCGCTCGCGCTGACGGCGAAGAAGATCGATCGAGCGATTCCTTGCGACCCGGAGCAGCCACCCACCAAACGCGCCCCGCTGTGGTTCATACGCACGAGGGTGCTGCCATAGATTCAAAAAGACGTCGTGTGTGGCTTCTTCAGCCAAACGACGATCGCGCAGGATGCCTTGAACGACCGCGAGCATGCGCGGCGCGTGAAGATCGTAGAGCGTTCCCAGGGCCTCGCGATCGCCATTGACGACCCTGCTCATGAGTTCAACATCGCGCGCCTGCTCTTCCGGGGCATACGCTGGCCGAGTGGCGCGAACCGCGCCCTCGCTCCGTGATGATGCTGGTTGAGACGACTCGGACGTGGTCACGTCGTGTTCAGGCTCGTTTCTGGCCGAGCGACCGGCCTGGATGCCGCGCGAACGAATTCGTTGCTCAACGCCTGCAGATGGAGTCTATCAAACGCCCGGAGGTTGCGCCCGTTCAGGGAGTCCAACCAATTGCGTCACCTATCGAGCGGCGCATGCGATCGGCGCGCTGTTGGACGCCACCAAGCGTGCCCGTGCCGGCCGGCTCAACACCTCCTGCCCAGACATATCCTGCCGATGCAGGATCATTGCCTTCGACCTCAACGGGCCACCAGTGCTCACCGCCCGATTCCTCAGCTGGACCAGTAACATGTGCCCGCGTTCCGAATCGCAGGAGATCGATTACCTGCCCATTCGCGCCCGGCGTCGCCCGCAGATTGAGCTGATCGGAAACGACCCGCACGGTCGCTCCTGCTTCAATCGAGTCAGGCCGGGAAACGAACGGGGGAAGTTCTCCCCGGTCGACGATCACCACTATCGCCAGCGCCGCATTCAATGCCAGAAGAAGCGCGACACTCCACCATAGCAAGCGCCGCAGCCTGGCGGAGTAGATAAATGACGGCGCTTTGGATGTGACCGGCGCCGGTTCAACCACGACCGATCGCATTGGACCCCTGGTCGGCACGGTAACGGGATGGACTTCGTTCGATCCAGCGACCCCGCGCCGGCTCGTGCGCTCCTCCGACGCCTCGTCAACCGAGTTGCGAAAGAACGCCGCAAAGGTCGGTGCGTCGCGATACCGGTCGTGCGGACGTTTCGCAAGCGCCCCCAGCACGATCGGGTCGACCCAGCTTGGAATGGCCCCGGTTGGATCGGTTTGCGATGGCGGCAAGGGATCTTCCTGAAGATGAGCGCGGATCAAATCCGTGCGCGCTTCGCCATTTTCGAGATCGAACGGCGCCCTGCCCGTGATCAGCTCGTAAATAACGCATCCGAGGGAATAAACATCCGTTTGCGCATCGACCGGCTCGCCGCTCGCTTGCTCGGGGGAAAGGTAGGATGCCGTGCCGAACGTCGCCCCTCCGATGAGTTCTTGCGGAGAATGGGCTGGCTGCGCAAGACCGAAATCAATCAGCTTGACCAGCCCATCTTCCTGAATGATCAGATTTTGAGGTTTGACATCGAGATGCACGAGCCCATGCTCGTGCAGGTATTGCAGCGCTCCTGCCGTCTGCTCCAGCACGCTTGCAACTTCCTCGAGTTCAAGCGGGCCATCCTGCTGGACGACTTCCTTGAGCGAGCGGCCGTCCACATACTCCATCACCGCCCAAGGCGCATCATCGTCTTCGTAGATGTCGTAAATCTTGACGACGTTGGGATGGGCGAGGAACGCAAGTGTTCGCATCTCGCGCCGAAAGCGGGCGCGGGTATCGGGATCGCGCCGGTATTCCAGGCGCAACGTCTTCAGCGCAACATTCCGGCGCGTGCGCAGATCGCGGCCACGATAGACCAGCGCCATCCCACCCGAACCGATCATGGCGTCGAGATCAACCGCGTATCTATTCGCGACGACAAGCCGTGCCGCCTTTTGTGGGTCGATCTCGTCGTCTTCCATCTCTGGCGGTTGTGACCTTAGCCCCTTCACCCGGTGACTGCGTTGTCTGCAGACAGGATACCGCCCGGTGTGGAAGTCAAATGTGCTTGCATGCGGGTATTCTCATCTCAGGTTTTGGAAGGGAGTATCCGTGATGCCAGCAAACGGCGAGCCTTTACTGATCGAACACCGCAACAGCACGCTCAAACTCACCCTCAACCGGCGGCTGTCGCTGAACGCGCTCAACGCTGATCTGCTCGATCGCCTTAACCAGGCGTTGACCGACGCCGAGCATGACGACTCAGTCCGTTGTATCGTCATCACCGGCGCCCGCCGAGCGTTTTCCTCCGGTCAGGACATCGACGAGATCGTTCAGATCGAGGAATCCGAAGGCGTCGGCGGCATCGGGCTCGAGCTGCGCGACCGCTACGCTCCCCTGATCATTCGCATCCGCGAATCGCCAAAGCCTTTTATCGCCGCCATCAACGGCATCGCCACCGGCGCAGGATTGGCGATCGCGCTCGCCTGTGATGTGCGGATCGCCACCGATGCCGCAACGTTCATCACCGCGCCCTATCGGATCGGTCTGATGCCGGCCGTCGGCCTGTCCATTCTGCTTCCAGCCATTCTTGGACTCGGTCGCGCCATGGATTTCTGCGCCCTTTACGACCGTATCGACGCCACGACCGCCTATAACGCGGGCTTGATCAGCCGCGTCGTTTCCGGGGACGACTATGAATCGTCCATTGAGGAAACCAGCCGGCGGCTCGCGGGATTGCCGGAGCGTGCATTCGCGATGACCAAGGCCGCGTTCAACGCGGCATCGCTCCCAAACCTGCGCGAGCATCTCGATCGTGAAATCGTCTGGCAGGACGTCGCCGCACGATCGCCCGATCACCGCGAAGGCATGCAGTCATTTCTCGAAAAACGCGCTCCGCGATTCAATCCGCACCTCTCCAATTCGGCATCTGACCCTTCGTAGAAAGAGTTCACGCGTGTCTCGTTTCGCCACCATCGTCTTCGATTTCGACGGCACCATCGCCAATACCCTGCCGTTGATCTACCAGAGCTTTAACACTGTTCTGGAACCGCGTATCGGCCGCATCTTGCCTGACGCGGAGATTCGCTCCCACTTTGGTCCGCCGGACCAGGTGATCCTGGGTCGCTACGTCGATGAAGCCGAACGTGAAACCGCCTTCGCGGAATACATTGAGCTGTACGAGCGCGATCACAACGAGCACGTCTATCTCTACGACGGCATGTATGAACTGCTTCAGACGTGCAAAGAAGCGGGGATTCGTGTTGGCATCATGACCGGTAAGAGCCGCGTCTCCGCCAACATCAGTCTCCGCGAGCTCAAAATCGAGCAATTCATCGATGTCCTCGTGGCCGGTGACGATGTGGTGATGCCAAAACCACATCCCGAGGGCGTCATCTCCGCGCTCGCCCAACTCGGCCACAACACCGAAGAAAAAGGCGCAATGGTCGGCGATTCAGCCGCTGATACCTTCGCCGGACGAGGTGCAGGTCTCTACACGATCGGCGTCACCTGGGGCGTCCCCGAGCACGACGACCTCCGCGCCGCAAAACCGAATGTCATTTGTGAGACCGTTGCGGAGTTGCGTCGCCATTTGTTCAATACGTAGCGCGGATTCGTTTACTCGTCTAATTGCAATCTCGATACGTCCATTCTTGAGTGGGCAATTCGAATGATCTCAATGTGATCGTCGTGAGGCCGGTAAAAAATGAGATGCTGACCAGTTGGGAAGCATCTCATACTAGGTCGTAGATCTGATCTCCGTTCGCCAATATAGGGATTCCTTGAAATAGTATCGATTGTATTTGAGAGTTGATCACTCATCCGTTTTTCTTCGGAACTTCCATATTCTTTATAGGTGTACGCCAGAATACGTTCGAAATCGCCTTGCGCAAGCGCTGAAAATGTAACCCTGAGCTTACGGGGAGACATCTGGATCCAGAGGTGCTCCACTTTCAGCCAATTCGATAGCACGGGCCCGCATCTTCGCCAGCAACGCCGGTGACCAGTCTTCGCACTCTCCACGAGCTATTTCGGCGTCAGCAGCATCGAGCATCGACCTCAATTTTTTCAACTTACGGTCGCGGCTCTCAAGCAACTGCAATGCTTCCCCAACAACCTCATCGGGACCCGCATAGTCCCCATGGTCTACCTTTTCCTGAATAATCTGTTGAATCTTGGGTGAGAGCGCTATGTCCATTTCTTTCTCCTCGTTGTTGCACCAATAGTAACTCTTCAAGCATTCATGATTGGCGTTTCCCAGGTTTGAGGAGCGCAACTGCGTGGCGGACTTTCGCCTGTTCTTCGGGTTGAAGCAACTTCACCACATCGAGGAGGTCAGGCGTGGCGGTCATCGCGATTCGCTGATCGTTTTTCGATGCGAGCGCCTCGCGCAGGCGCGCAATTTGCGCTGATTGCTGGAGCGATTTTTCGAGGGCATCCACATCGACAATCCGCTGCACTGCCGCCCGGTTGCCGGTGGCGGCGATGGCCGCAGGAACGAGCCGGGCCAGTGTTTGGGTATTCGATTGATCAGATTTCGCAGCCCGGCGCAGCGCTGTCAGCAGTGTGACCCGGTCGAGCGCCGCCGCGAATGCGCGGTGATCGAGATCGTCCGGCAGCTGGGCTCCCGATTCCTCCAACTGTTGCATTGCCTGGATTAGCGCTCGATCGTCGCGCTCCTGAATCGCCTCGCTAACGGCAAGCTGGGCTTCCTTCTGGCGCATCAGCCGCTCGGCCCGGTTTCTCTCCACACTGCTCAAGAGGCGGTCACCACCGGGAGCGGGCTGCCGCATCAATGCTTCGAGACGGGTCTGGTCATGCCGGCGCATCGCCAGTCGAACGTCATGCGCCCAACCCAGACGATGAGCTGCAAGCTCAATGCGCGCACGTTCGCGAGCAGGCAGGCGGTGCAGATCGTCCGGTCCAAATCCTGCCACGGCAGAGCCGATGGCGCGATCGCTGTCCTGTTCCAGCGCGTGCGCCAGCACCGGCCAGGCGGCAGCCCAGGAAATCGGCTCGGATTCTTCGTCCCGCGCATCGCGAAGATCGAGACGATGTTGCGCCTCGCGAATCACCGGCCGCATCGCAGCCGGAATAGCGACGCCCGCATCATCCGCCTGTCCGACCGCCAGGACGACGCGCTCAGCGTCACCACGGCGAGCCGCGTCTCGAATCGCCATCGCCCAGTAATCGGTGGCAAATTGGTGAACGATGGCAGCGTATCGGCTTGCCTCTGGGGTTCCCTCGATATCCCGCCACTCTCGCAGCACGGTTTCATGATCGTGCGCTTCGATCGCCGCATCGAGCCGGGCCATGGACGCGCCGGTCGATATCACCCGCCAACCGGCTCTCGGACTCGGGGCGGGTTCTGGCGTTTTCTCTCGTGGTGGTTCCGGCGCAGGTGGCTTCTTGCCCGCCAGGCGGTCGCGGGCGCTTTCGATCAAATTCCCGACCGAGCGCTGAGCTATTTCATCCATGGACAAGCCACTCGACTGCCAGTAATCCAGCGCCTCTTTGTCCTGCTGTTGCAGCAGCATCGCGTTCAATCTGGTTAGTCGCGCCTGCCGCGTTTGCGGCGCCAATCGCTCAGATGACGCGTTGGTTGCTTCAGTGATCGCAGGCGATGGTTGATCGAAGGACGACGGCGTCGACAGACGATCGATGGCCGACCTGCGCAGTCGACCTGCGGCGGCGCGGGCGGCGCGGGTGGCCTCCTCGAAGGGAGGTGTTTGATCGACCGGCATCGTGCAGGCGCTCGCCAGAATGCCGGCCAGCGCGGCGGTCTCCGGGTCGTTGATTCGTCCAAGACGCTCAAATTTCGGCGAGCGCGCCGGATCGACAAGATCGGCGCGATCGAACAGCAACCCAATACCTGGCGTCAGCATCTGCTTTTGCAGCATACCGGGGTCGGTCGCCAATGCCCGCAGTGTGACGGCGATTACGAGCGCAGCGAAATCGTCGCGCCGCTCCAGGGCAAATGGGACGTCCCCTGATGGATGTCGATACGCAGGATTGTCGTTCCCGGTGCGCCCGCGCGGCGATCCGGGCCACGCCGCAGTGTCATAATCGACAATCGCCATCGCATCTCCGCGCCGGATCATCACGTTGTCAGGCGTCAGATTGCCATGACTGAACCCGGCGTCAGTCAACGTCTGCATCATGCGCAGCCATTGCGTCCCGAGCATCGACATGCGAACCAGATCGTTCGATTCGATCGTTCGCACCACGGCATCGGCCAACGTCGGACCAGGAATCCATTCCATCGCAACAACTGGAAACGAGCGCGATGAGCCGTCGAGATTCTGGAGCTGCAATCCATCAGGCACGACGCTGACGCCACCGGCAATTGGCGAGGGAACGAGGGTTCGCAACCGGCTGATGACGGGATCGGTGGCGAACGCCGTGTAGATATCGAGCGAGGCGCGGTCGCCATCGTCTCGCAGCGGAACACGCAGCGCAATCGTGCGGCCGGTCGGCTGTTCAAGACGGCCGACAACCGCATCGCTTCCAACCAGGAGCGCGAGCGATCCGTCCGATCTCCTGGCGATCGTGCCGCCGCCGAGGCGCTTGATGCCGGGAGCGAAACGATTTGGGGTGCGTAGTGCGTTCTCTATAGTGGCGGGTGTTGGCATGGCTGCTCCCAGCTTCGCGCCCAAACTTGCATGATTGCGCGCTCGGGAATATGGTACAGGTGCGTACGTTCGCATAACAACGATTGTATTGAACGTACGGAGCATTGCAGGATGGCAATCAAGGTGTTCGCGGCATAGTCGCGAGGAGGTATCTCGTTTTATCACGTTGATGGTACATTGAGCGAGGCAGTCTGGCGATTGATCGTCGGAATCGCCCTCAAGATCGCACCCTCGCCCCACGGTCCTCAACGGTCAGGAGTCCCCAACCGTGCTACGACGCCCAACGGGGACGGCGGAGGAAACATCACCATTCCCATCCTCCTCTGCTGGACCCACCACGACGATTCCTCCCTTTCCGGAAAACGGCCGGAAAGCGCATGGGCCGCTCGCGGGAAATGATTCGCTCGCCAGCGACCTTCGTGGAATCGCGGCGGCAATAGCTCCGATGGATGCCAGCTCAGCCGAACGGCTCGAGCGGTTGGCGTCTGCCGTCCTCGATCCTCGCGAGAGCGAACTCTGGATCGATGTCGATCTGCACCGGGCGTTCCACACGGAACGGCTCGCCTATACCTATGCCATTTATCATGAAGGCGGAGAAGCTCCTCCTCTCGTTGATACGATGGACAAAATCCGCAACATCATGGTGTTGCTCCCGATCATGATCACCTGGGCCGCGCTCGCCCAGGCAGTCAGCGACTACGCCGACTACGTCAACGCCAATCCCGAAGCGCTTTCCAAGCCGTTCCTGCTGCTGTGGCAAAACGGTTTCGGCGGAACATCGTCCTGGCATTCGCCGAGCTTTTCTACAGTCGCAATGGTCGACGCTCTGCTGATGCTCGTCATCGTCACGATCACCTTTTTCGCCCATGGCCGGCGCGAGCAGCGCGAAGACGATATCGCCAATACCGCCCGCGATTTCCAGGCGCATATGGACAACGCGCTCGGTGAAGCCACCGTTCGCTTCGCCATGGCCCGCGCCATCCGCCCGAACGCGATTTCCGACTCGATCAATCAGGTCGCCGTTCGCTTCGACGGCACATCGCAGGAACTGCTGACGCGGTTGCGCGTCGAACACGATCGTCTCGATGCGATCGCCTCGAAGCGAGAGCGCGAGTTCGACGACTTCGCCGTCTTTGCGTCAGGTATGCGCAATGGAGCAGAAGAATCACATCGCATGCTGATCGAGCTGCGTCAGGTTGCTTCATCCTTGCAAACAGCCGTCGAGGATCTGACGAGTGAGGTTGGTCTGGCTGGAGAGCAGCAGCGCGCACTGCTCGGCGTCACCGCCGGGCTGGAGCGCATCGTCGGCGCATCGACGCAATCGGATTCGGCGCTCGTGCGCCAGCTGGCCGACGCCGCTCGCGGCTTGACGGAGACGACCGATAAGGCTGTCGCCGGGGCCGATTCGAGTGCCAAGGCAGGTCAGGTTGCGGCGGAAGCAGTTCGCCATATCGCTGAAATCGCGGCAGCGCTCGGAGATGGCCAGGTACGCATCGAGCATGCGATTGCCGCCGAATCGGAGGCCAACGCTCTGCTCGCCGACTCGCTCAGAGGCAGCGCCTCCGGCGTGTCGAACGCAACTCGGGCAATGGGCGAAATCGCCAACATGTTGGTCCGGGTTCGCGATGATCTCGCCAGAATGTCTGAGCTGACCGGCACGCAAACAGGCGCACTGCAGCGCATGCTTGCGGACCAGAATGGCATGGCTGGCAGCATGCAGCAGATCGCTCGCGAACTCAGCGCAGTCGGTGGACAGACCGCCCAGCGCCAGCGAGAGATCACTGATGAGGCAGCCGCGCTCATCCAGCGCATCGATACCCTGACCAGCGTGCTCGGTCGAGCCGCGTCCGGTCTTCCGACTCCCGACATGGTTCAAGACGCTGTCAGCCAGGCAGTCCGCCGCGAGATGGGAACGAACAACACCACTCCCCCGCGACGAGGCACGGGCTGGCCCGGCGGCGACTAACCGGTAAAGCGAGCATTCAACGTGTTCAGAAAAAAACGCTCACAAAAGGACATGCTCCTGCTTGGAGGTTGGCTCTTCGCCGATCTCCTGCTTGGTCTGGCGATGCTCTTTCTCGCCTCGAACACCTTTGGCCAGGCGCCGGCAACGCCGACCCCGACCGCAACGCCCAATCAACTCGCTACCGCCCAGGCTAAAAACCAAGTCGCTATGACCGCCGCTCAGGCGACGATCCAGGCGCAACGGGATACCGCCGAAGCCAGGGCCACCGCTGATGCGCTCATCGCCAAGCAGGCAACCGCAACCGCCGTCGCCGAGCAAACGCGCGAAGCGATGTCCGCCGATGAGCGGGCGACCGCTGATGCTCAATCCACCCAGCAGGCGCTTGAGGCCGAGGCGACGATGGCGGCGTTCGCCACCCAGCTCGCGCTCAGCCAGAAGGACGCGACTGACCTGCAGGCCAATCTGGCGGCATCAGCAGCTCAGGCGACTGAGGATGCCGCCGCAGCAGAGGCGACGATCAACGCGCTGGCAACCGAGCAAGCGGCGCAGGCGACGGTCGCTGCCCAAAACGACGCGAGTGGGAGAACCGCCCAGGCGACCGCCAACGCCCAGTCAACGCAGCTTGCGGAGATTGCGGCAATCGCAACCCAGAATGCGGAATCTGGAGCGAACGATCTCGCCACCGCCCAGGCACAGGCGTCTGCCGCTGCCGCCACCGCTGAAGCGGCGCTGGCGGGGCAAGATCCAGGCGCGATCGCCACGGCTCAGGCGCAGGCGGCTCAGTTGCAATCAACCGTTGCCGCTCAGGCGACGCAGCTCGCCGCCTTCGCCAACGGTAATGCGATCGAAGACAACGCGGCTCAGGTCTCGATTCAGGTCAACTCGAACGGCGTCATCAATGGCAACGGCTCGGATGTGCAAGACGCGCAAAACCAGCTCGAAGATGCGCTCTCGTCTTATAAGGGCTGTCGCGCTGCCGTCGTATTGACCTCGGGATACGCGAATGACATTGGTGAAGGTCAAGCGGTCGCGCAAGCGATCAATCAGATGTTGACCGAAGATTTCTCAGCGATCTTCGAGAATACGGCCTTCAACGACTATGCCAATTTGAACCAGCCGTATGGTCAGGTCGACATGGAGATTTACTTCTACTCCGGCTGCGTTCCGAACTAACGGATAGGCATCAGCAGAAGAGCGACGCAATTCAGCGTCGCTCTTCTGCTGGCACTTACACCGGGTCGGGACTCTGCGTCGCGTTGAAGACCCGGATCAGCCGCACTTCCAGCGGCGAGTACCGTGCGTTCGGCCAGCTTGCGGCGATCTCGATCGCGCGCGCTTCGCTTGCAACATCAATCATAAGGAAGCCGACGAACTGCTCCTTGGACTCGGCGAAGGGACCGTCGGTGACCACTCGCTCGCCGTTCTGGACACGCACGATGCGGGAATCCTTTGGGTCGGCCAACGGTTCCCCCATGATTACCTCACCCGACGCCACGAGTTCTTGCCAGAGCCGACCGCCCTCGCTGTTCACGGCATCGCGCTCCTGCTCGGAAAGCTTCCCCCAGACTTCTGCGTTCTCATAAATCATCAACAGGTACTTCACGTTGCTGCTCCCGATCATTTCAGCATCCGCGCTGGATGCCGTTCACCTTAAGGTCGGAGCCAGTTCAGCGATCTCGACATGCGCCAGTCGCACCGGCCTCAAGATTCGTCGTCCTCAGGCAACGTCGCCTGGTACGCCTTGCCCAATCCGGCATAGCGGTCAGCGCCCAGATGGTGCAGAATCCTGCCCGCGTCGGTGTCAACGCTTCCAGATGCCATCGAAGGCTTCGTCGTCAGCGGTCACCCGCAACGGCAGCGCCACAAAAAGATCGTGATCGCCGATCGAAACGCGATCGCGCACTTCGCACTCAATGTGAGCCACGCACTCGGCAATCAACGGCGCTTCGGTCGCGACGCCGAGCTCAGGCGTCAGTCCGGTCGCTTCGAACTTGTCTTTCTCATTGCCGGAAATCATCCCGCAGAGATGCACGGCCGAGAGCAAATCGACCGTTGGGATGTTGAGGGTAAAAACTTCGGTTTTGGTCATGAACTCGTACGTCAGGCGCGACGGCTGCACCGCGATCGAGATCAGCAGGGGTGACAGCGAGAGGGGCTGCATCCAGGCCGCGGTCATGATGTTCGGCTGATCGTGGTACATCGTCGTCACGAGCGCCACAGGGCCAGGCGCGAGCATGCGCAGGGCGTCTCGCGATTGCCGGTATATTTTGGTCCCCATCTTTTCCTGCCTTATCTCGTTCGATCAGCAATCGCGACTGCCTCGCGATAGGCATCCGCCGTTAGTTCCGCAGTGCGGCGCCAGGTATAGTGCGATGCCCGCTCAAGTCCTTTGGCGCGCATCTCGCACCGCAGTTCCTCATTATTCATCAATTCGACCAGGGCACGGCCCAGGTCCCGGGCGTTCGGTTCGACGAGGAGACCTGCAGAGCCAACGATTTCGGGCAGGCTGGTTCGATTGGCGGCGATGACTGGAGTCCCGCAGGCCATCGCTTCGAGCGCCGTCAGACCAAAACCTTCGTAGATTGATGGCGTCACATACACCGTCGCCGCCTGATAAAGCGCGACTTTTTCGGCGTCGCCCAACCAACCAGTGACGATGACGCGGTTGCGCACGCCGAACCGATCAATCACCGGTTGCAGCGGCGGATAGACCACGCTGTTTCCTGAATGCGCTTTGCCACCGATCACCAATTGAGCTCCCTCGGGTAGCTCCGGTAGCGACCGGGCGAATGATTCGATCAAGAGATCGACGCGTTTGCGCACGTCGAGGCCCCCAACTGTGAAGCAGAACGGACCGCTAATGCCAAACCGGCGACGAACTACCTCCAGGACATCCGTGTGCTCGCTCGGCACGCACCTGGGATCGGCGGCCTCGGGTGTCACTCGGATCTTCCCGGCTGGCAGACCGAGCACGCTCACGAGATCGAGCGCCGCCGCATTGGAAGGCGTGAGGATCAAGGTGGCCTTCGCAATGGTGTGCCGCATCAGCGTCAGGTGCGCCCGCATCGCCCGTGAGGCGCGATATTCGGGCAAAACGAAGGGGATGGCGTCGTGGACCGTCACCACATAGGGCAATCGACTACGAAGCGGAGCGGCCATGCTGGGAATATGCAGAAGATCGATATCCGGAAGCAGCGCGGCGGCTTTGCCAAACCCCAGGGCTTCCCAGTTCAACCGGCGAAGCCGCGGTTCGTTGCGGATCGTGGCAGGCAGCAATCGCCAATGACGAGGCCAATTCGCCTCATCAGCTGAATCGACGATTGTAAATGTGATATCGGGAGCCGCGGACGGCAGCGCGTCTATGAGATTCCGGAGATACGTTCCCGTGCCTGAAGGAGGCAGCGACAGGAATTGCCCATCTATTGCGACTCGCACGCCGTTCCTCCTACAACATATAGTATGGTGGGAATGTTTCGTGCGGTCTTTCGCCGAACGAACGCATAGCGTAGTATAACGGCGTCCCTGCCATTGACCCCGCTGAGCGGACGAATTGGCCGAACCTATGCTATCATTAGGATAGTAGGTTTCTATTCGGAACCCAAGGAGAACTTTTACTGTGTCTGGATTACCTGCCGTAACTGATGGAACGTTTGACGCCGAGGTGCTCAAAGCTGAGCAGCCGGTGCTGGTTGATTTTTGGGCCCCCTGGTGCGGACCCTGCCGGATGCTTCATCCGGTGCTTGAGCAAGTTGCCACCGAGCGTGGCGCCGCCCTCAAGATCGTCTCAGTGAATGTTGACGACAATGTCGAGTACGCCGCCAAGCTGGGCGTCATGTCCGTGCCCGCGCTGATGATCTTCAAGGATGGCGAGCTGGTCAACAAGACCTTCGGCGCCTACCCGAAGCGCCACCTCGAAAGCTGGATCGACGACTCGCTCGGCGTCCCGGCGAACTAGTCATGCCTGAACAAACCCCCGGGCCGCTCTTGCGAGCGGCCCGGGGGTTTTGTGTTGCCATTGCGAGCTAGCGTCTGCTCAGGAAACGGTGAATGGCGAGATCATGCCAAGCACGAAATGCGGAGCGCCGGATTCGCTGTCAGGAACGAAGCAGATCGCGAAGTAGTCGCCTGCGTCGAGATCAGCGGTGTACCACAAGGACGTTCCCGGCGACATTGGCGCGGCGCCGCCGATCGAGGTGAATGGCGCGCCCGCAGCGGCAGGGGTCGCCATGTCGTTCGTGGCTGCATCCGGGGTCGCCATCGCGGCCATATCGGCGGCGGGTGTTGCCTCAGTGCTCATGAGCATTGCCTGCACCATCTCGAACGTGACGCCAGGCGCGAGTTTGGCAATACCCATTTCGTGGAGCTGCGTCCCGGTGTTGGTGATTTCCCAAAGCTGAGGTCCGGCTGCGCTCGTCTCTGGAATCCCCATGAAGTGGAACTCGGTCAACGTCACCGTCGCATCTGCAGTCAGGGCGACCTGAGCGGTCGGGGTTGCAGCGGCAGTCACGGTGATCGGCAGCACCATGCCCTTGGCGGCGTGCGGGATGCCATCGTCATCCGGGATAAGACACATCGCGACGTAATTACCCTCAACGAGGTCCATGAGCACCGACGAATTCTCGCCCGGGCTGGCTGAGCCCGGACCACCGACGGCTACGCCCAACGTCGCAAGTCCGCCCAGTCCCTGCTCCATAGCCGGACCGAAATCGGCCATTGTCTTGCCATCGGCAAACTTCAGCAGCATGAAGTGATGGTCCATCATCCCGACGTTTTGCATTGTCAGCTTGCTGACTCCAGCGGCGATCTCCACTGGCCCGTCGAAGGCATATTCTTTCGCTGAATAAACCGACTCTGGATAATCTCCATTTTGGGCCGCCAGCGCAGCGCCCGAACTCGACCACGTCACTCCGAGCGCGAGCGCGCCGGCGAGCGCCGCCGCGCCGCCCAACAATGTCCGTCGATCAAAGTTCTTTGTTTCCCCGAGCAAAGGCATACCTAACTCCTTGTGATACCTGATCGACCGTTCATCCGGTCGAGTGGAATAAGCATACATTCACTGGAATGTTATTCCACTGACTTGAGATATACTGGTCAAATAAGGAGAAGTCAAGCCCTGTGTCATCGCCGCGACCAAACCGCCGTCAGCGCCAGCGAGAGGCGACCAGAATCGAGATCCTGAATGCCGCGCGAGAGCTTTTCGCAGAGCGGGGCTACGCAGCGACTTCCATGGCGGCAATCGCCGAAGCGGCCAGCGCCGCCGTGCAGACCATCTATGACAGCGTTGGATCGAAGGCCGCCGTATTGTTGGCATTGACGGAGCTCGTCGAGCAACCTGTTGCAGGAATCTGGAAGCAGTCAGAAACCACCGTTGAGCCAAGGAAGATGCTCGCGCTGGCCATCGGACTCACTCGCACGATTAACGAACAGAGCGGCGACATCGTCGCATTGCTCAGTAGCGCCTCATCAACCGAGCAGATCGCTGCGGACGCACTGAAGGAAGGCAAGCGCCATCACATCGACGGAACGCGGCGATGGATTGAGATGATGGCGGAGCGAGAAATGCTGAAACCCGGAGTGACAGTCGATTATGCGGCAACGACGCTTGGAACCTTGTCCTCATGGGGGGTCTGGACAGAACTCACAGGCGACTTTGGGCTGACGTTCGACGATGCGGAGAAATGGATCACCGATTCGCTCGCCGACTTGCTGCTAAAAGATGAAAACCGCAACTAGCGATCAACGGCCGTGCAGCTCCTGATTTAGATCTTTGCACCGTCTGAAGCGTCTCCTGGAATTGCCAGGCCCTCAACTTCGCGTCGCAGCTCGTCAATATCCGCGAACTGGCGGTAGACGGAGGCGTAGCGGATGTACGCGACCTGGTCGAGTGCCTGCAGGCGGCGCAGCACAGCCTCGCCAATCGCGCTTGAGGGCACTTCAGGTGTGCCGAGCGCCATCAGATCAGTTTCGATCTTCTGCACCAGCTCCTGGATTTCCTGCTCGCCGACAGGGCGCTTCGTGAGGGCGATGCGAAGTTTGGCGCGGAGCTTTTCGGGATCGAACTCCTGGCGGCGGCCATCCTTCTTCACGACCATCAGCGCGGCTAATTCGACGCGCTCATAGGTGGTGAAGCGACGCGAACAGACCGGGCACTCCCGGCGGCGGCGAATCGATTCGCCGCCGGTGAGCTCCCGGCTGTCGATCACACGTGAATCACGCGAATGGCAAAAGGGACATCGCACGAATGACTCCGGTCTAACCTCGGCGAATGAAATCGACGAGCTTCGAACCGCCGCCCATGTCGCCCCAATCATCATCAGGTTGCATTGGGCCGGTCGACTGCGGGCGCTGCGGTTCCTGCGGCGTCCTGTAGCCGCCGCCTTGCGGTGGATAGCCGCCCTGCTGAGGTGGCATCCGCTGTTGCTGCTGCTGTGGCGGCGGCGCGTTGCGAATGCCTGGCCGGTAACGATAGTCATTGACCTGCGCCCGGTCATCGAATCCGGTCGCAATCAACGTAATCATCACCCCGTCGCCGATCGTCTCATCGATCGAGGTGCCGTAGATGATCTCGGCGTCCTCATGCGCGGCGGCGCGAATGATCTCCGCGGCCTCGCTCGTTTCATGCAGCGTGAGATCGGAACCGCCGGTGATGTTGTAGAGCACGCCGGTCGCGCCCTGGATGTCCATTTCGAGCAGCGGCGATGCGATCGCCTGGCGCGCGGCATCCGCGCAGCGGGTTTCGCCCTGTCCGGCGCCGATCGCCATCAAGGCCGATCCGGCGTCGCTCATGATCGTCTTCACGTCGGCGAAGTCGAGATTGATGATGCCCGGCTTGGTGATCAGATCGGAGATGCCGGCAATACCTTGCCGCAGCACGTCGTCCGCCATCTGAAATGCTTCAGTCAAGGGCGTGCGCGGATCGACCATATGGAGCAAGCGCTCGTTCGGGATCGTGATCAGCGCGTCGACCGTTTCGCGAAGACTGGCGATGCCATCTTCGGCGGCGCGACGGCGGCGGCTGCCCTCGAAATCGAACGGTTTCGTCACCACGCCGACGGTCAGCGCGCCGACGCTCTTGGCGAGCTTGGCGATCACCGGCGACGCGCCGGTGCCGGTGCCGCCGCCCATGCCGGCGGTGATGAAGATCATATCGGCGTCGCGGACAATTTCCGCGAGCATGTCGGCGCTTTCTTCAGCAGCGCGCGCGCCAACCTCAGGACGGCCTCCGGCGCCGAGACCGCGCGTGATCTTATCGCCAATGCGGACGGCGATTTCGGCGTGACTCGTCAGCAGTGCCTGGGCATCGGTGTTGATCGCGATGAACTCGATGCCGCCCACACCGGAGTTGATCATCCGGTTGACAGCGTTGCTGCCGGCGCCGCCGACACCGATGACCTTAATGCGCGCAAACGACGATGCGTAGTCGTCAAAATAGGTCTGCATCGTGCTCGTATCGTCACCGGCTCCCGGTGCAGCGCCGTACATGGCGCTTGGGCTGGGGGTCGATGGTGCTCCCCGGCTCCCCTGCCCCTGTCCTGGTCGCTGCCCTTGAGGTTGCATCCTCTTTACCATCCCATCACGTTGTTGCAAGTAGGCCGACACGCCTCGCGGCAAGAAAGAGCTTCAACGGTGCGAACGTACGCCTATATTACCATTGAATTCACGGACGCTCGTCTTTTTCAAAGAAGAGCGGTTTGACGCGAGAGTATACCACCGGCGACATATGCGGCTCATTCGACTCCGGCACGCCGCGCGGGACGCCGCTCGGCGTAACGCTCGAGCGCCAGCGCCAGCAATTTTTGCACCAGCTCGCCGTTGGGAATCCCACTCGCTGCCCACAGCATCGGGTACATGCTGATCGAGGTAAAACCGGGAATCGTGTTCACCTCATTGATCAGCAGGCGGTTCGTTCCGGCTTCCAGAAAGAAATCGACCCGGGCCATTCCGGCCAGATCGAGCGCTTTGAAGGCTTCCGTCGCCATTCGCTGCATTTCAGCGAGTGTGCCCGGCTCCAGCTCGGCTGGAATGATCAGATTCGCAGAATCATCGAGATACTTTGACTTCGTAATCGTAGAACTCATGACCCGGCTCGATCTCGCCAGCGACCGACGCGATCGGATCGTCGTTGCCTAATACAGCAATCTCCAGCTCGCGCCCGCTGATCCCTTTTTCCACGACAATCCGTCTGTCGTAGTGCGCGGCAACATCAAGCGCGGCAGGGAGTTCGCTGGCATCGTGCACCTTGGCGATGCCGACACTTGATCCAAGATTTGCCGGTTTCACGAAACAAGGGAAGCCAAGCTCAGCCGCGATCTTTGTTTCGACCGCATTGGGATCGGCCTTCCAGTCGCGGCGCTGAACCAGCACCCAGTCAGCCTGAGCAAGACCATGCTGCGCAGAGCACCATTTTCGTCGCGGCTTTGTCCATCGCCAGCGACGAGCCGAGCACGCTCGATCCGACGTAAGGCACGCCCAGCAATTCGAGCATTCCCTGAACCGTGCCGTCTTCGCCCATCGGACCATGCAGCACCGGAAAAACGATATCGACGCTGCCGGTCGCCAGCGAAGGCAGCGCCAGCGCGCCCGATGTTCCTTCCGGCTGCGGAGCGATTTCGGTCGAGCCGCCGAGCTGGGCGTACATCGGCGACGACGCGACGAGTTGCGCGTGCGGATCGCCCTGCGTCAGCCAATGGCCTTCGCGCGTGATGCCGATCTTGACGACCTCATAGAGGTTGGGGTCCAGCGCATCCATCACCGTTTTGGCCGATCGCAGTGAGACATCATGCTCATCCGATTGGCCGCCGAAGAGAATCGCCACCCGCACGCGGTGATTCATCCCGCCTTGCTCGTTTCCGCTATCGGACATTGCTCACTGCTCCCATTCCGGTCCGCACGATGCGTCTCAGACCGGCTCTCCGAGATCTTCGATTTCGGTCATCAGCTCCACTCCGAAGCGCTCTCGCACCTCGGATTTGCCGGTGGCGATCAGCTCGCGCACCTGCGCGGCTGTGCCGCCGCCGCTATTGACAATGAAATTGCTGTGTTTGGTCGAATAGGCGACCGGTCCGACATTGAACCCCTTCATGCCGCTCGCCTCAAGCAGACGGCCGGCGAAATCTCCCGGGGGATTCGCGAAGGTCGATCCCGCGCAGGCGCCGGTCGGCTGCGTTTCCTTGCGATACGCGGCATGCTCGTCTGCCAGCCGCACGAGTTCATGCTTATCGGCCTTCGGCAAGCATCAGACTGACGCCCAGCACGATGTAGGGACGAGGGCGTGGCGAGGCTTTGATGATCGTATGCCGGTAGGCAGGCTCAAGCCATTCCCGGGGATGGATGACGATGGAGCCGTCATCGTGACGAACGGTGACCGATTCGAGATGGTCTTTCTGCTCGGTTCCGTGCGCGCCCGCGTTGTTCACGGTCGCGCCGCCGATCGTACCCGGCAGACCGACGCCCCAATCCATTCCGGCCCAGCCATGCTCGGCGGCGAAACGTCCGACCCACGAAAGCGGCGCCTGCGCGCCAACCTCCACGCGAACGGCGTCTCCGAGATCTTCCCAGTTCGAGTAAGTTTTCCGCCCGTTCGCCCGGCGTGCGTGAGAGCAAGACGACGCCGCGAATCCCGGCGTCGGGAGCGAGCAGATTGCTGCCGCCGCCGATGACCGTGACCGGCATCTCCTCATCATTCGCCCATTGCACGGCGGCGAGGAGATCGTCTTGAGTTGGCACGCGGATCAGGAAATCGGCTGGACCACCGATGCGCCAGGTGGTGTGAAGCGACATCGGCGAATCGCGAAATACTTTCAAGGTTGGTCTGGTTGGAAGCGGAAAGGTTTCGACTTTACTCATCAGGACCGCTTCCCGTTGAGCAGCGCGAGCAGCATTGGGCCTGCTTTGGTGATGTCGCCTGCGCCCAGCGTGATGACGACATCGCCATCCTGGACCAGGCGGGCAAGCTGATCGGCGGCGTCCGCCGGAGTGGCGGCGCGCAGCACGTCACCCGGCATTCGGCTTGCGATGTCGTCGCTGGATACGCCGAGATCGTCCGTTTCGCGCGACGGATAGATGTCGAGCAGCATCACGCGATCGGCCGAGACAAACCCGCCCGGCCATTCATCGAGAAACGCCTTCGTGCGGCTGTACGTGTGAGGTTGAAACACGGCCCAGATGCGCCGGTCCGGGTAGCGCTGGCGAGCGGCCAGCAACGATGCCCGCACCTCAGTTGGGTGATGGGAATACTCGTCGATGACCGTGACACCCGCCGCTTCACCTTTGAGCTCGAAGCGACGTCCCACCCCGGCGAAGGTTCCAAGCGCTTCCGCTGCGTCAGCGGCGGGAATACCCAAGCGCCGAGAACGCCACCATGCTCGCCAGCGCATTCATGGCGTTGTGGCGACCCGGAACCTGGATGTTCAGCGGAACGATCTCGCCTTCAGGCGTTTTCACCTTCCACTGCTGACCACTCGGGCGCAGCTGCCAGTTCGCCTGGTCTGATTCGCCGAACCAGTGGAGATGTTCGGGCCAGACGAAGAGCGGATTCGCTGTCAGACGCTTGCAGCCCGCATCATCCACCGACATCACCAGCGTGCCGCCTGGCCGGATTTGCCGAATGAAACGGCAAAACGCCTCATCATACGCGGCTTGATCGGCAAAGAGATCGGGATGGTCGAACTCGACATTGGTGACGATGGCGATATCGGGAGTCAGCGTCAGGAACGAATAGTCATATTCGTCCGCTTCAACCACCATCTCCTCGCCACGGCCCGGCGATGCATTGACGCCACTGGCGCTCACGATCGCCCCTACGGCGTAAGACGGGTCGTAGCCTAGGGCGAGCAAGGCTGTCGTGATCATGCCGCTTGTCGTTGATTTTCCGTGCGATCCCGCCACCGCAACGCACAGGCGAGCGTTCGCCAGCGCGCCGAGCGCCGCCGCGCGTTTGACGACCGCACGGTTCGCCTGCCGGGCTGCTACAAGCTCGGGGTTCGTCGCGGGCGCAGCAGCGGTCGCCACCACCAGATCGGCTCGTGCCGCCCTGGCAGTATCCGTATGCCCGATCGAAACGGGAATGCCGATCGACTCAAGCGCTTCGGTTTGATCGGAGCTGATGGCGTCAGAGCCCGACACCTGATACCCGCGCGCCAGAAAGATGCGGGCCAAACCGCTCATGCCGATGCCGCCGATGCCGACGAAATGAACCCGGGCCGGAGGCTCGGGCAGGGTGATGGAAGGTTGATACCCGCGTTCACTCACGATGTAGATGCCTCTCGAACCCGGCGGTTGACGACCGCGCGGAATTGCTCACCCCGGTCGAATTCATCGATGAAGATACCGAAACTGGCCACGCCCGGCGCGAGCAGAACGACATCGCCCTGCCGGGCGTCGCTTACCGCTGCCTCGACTGCCGATTCCATTCCTCGAAACGGACCATGCACCGGCACGGTCGTATCGCCAAGCAGCTCGATCAGCAGCGGTGTGGCGCTGCCATCGATCAGTGACACCGATGCTGCGCGCTCGCGAATGGCGTCGGCCAGCGGCTGCAGGTCGAGCGCTTTGTTCGCGCCGCCGGAGATCAGGTGAATCCGTTTCCCGGCAAACCGTTCCAGGGCGACGATGGTCGCCGCCGGGGCGGTGGCGGTGGTGTCATTCACGAAGGTGACGCCTTCGATCTCGGCGATGAACTCGTTGCGATTGGGAATGCCGTCAAATGCCGCGATGCCCGCTTCAACGGCTTCTGGCGGCGCACCCTGCAGCAACGCAGCCGTCGCTGCGGCAGCGACGTTCAACACCTGATGATCCCCGGCGAGCGCGAATGATCCCGCCGGCAGCGAGAACGTCGCTGTTTGCTCTTCAAACCGCCAGTTGAGCGTTCGCCCGTTGACGGTCATGCCAACGCCGTTCTTCACGTTTCTCCCGAAGGGGATGCTTCGACCAGGTGTATCGACGATTGCCCGGCGGGCTTCACGGTCATCGGCATTCACGACGAAGAAGTCGGCAGCAGTCTGGTGACGCGGCGATGCGGCGCTTGGTATCCGCATATGCATCGAAGCTTGAGTAGGTATTGAGGTGATCGGGTGAGATATTCGTCAGCACCGCGATGTGCGGCGATAAACTGGTGCTCGTCCATTCCCTCCAGTTGCCAGGACGAGAGTTCGAGCACGACTGGTTGCTCAGCGGTGAGCGTTGGCAGCAGGGCCAGTGCCGAGATGCCCATGTTCCCGGCCAGCGCCGTTTCCGGTTTCCAGCTTTGCAGCATCGCCGCCAGCATCGTTGATGTGGTCGTCTTTCCCTTGGTGCCCGTGATGCCGATCACCGGACCGGGCGCGTGGCGAAGAAAGAGACTCATCTCCATCTCGACCGGCACACCGGTCGATCGCGCCAGCTCCAGCAGCGGCGCGAGCCGGGGCACGCTCGGATTGCGCACGACGAGGTCCGCGCCTGCGGGAGTGAAATCAGCCTCATCGTGCTCACCGAGCACGAAACGGATCGGCAATCCGTCGAGCGCGCTCACCGATTCCGCCAGCTCGGCAGCAGGTTTGGCGTCGGTGACGGTGACGATCGCCCCCTGCTCGGCGAGATACCGGGCCACGCCGACTCCGCCGCCATGCTTGCCGAGCCCGAGCAGCGTGGCGCGTTTGCCCGCAAGATCAGAATCAGTTCGTTCGCTCATCAGGAAAGCGCCATCGCGACGCCGATCAGGCCGCTGACCATGCCGATAATCCAGAAGCGCATCGAAATTTGCGTCTCTTTCCAACCCGACAATTCAAAATGATGGTGCAACGGGGTCATCTTGAACACGCGCCGCTTCCCACCTGACCGCTTGAAGAAAAACACCTGGATCACCACCGAAAACATCTCGGCGACGAACACCGATCCGATCAATGGCAAGAGCAACCACTGCCCGGTCATGAACGCGCAGGTCGCCAGCGCTGCGCCAAGTCCGAGCGCACCGGCATCTCCCATGAAGATGAGCGCGGGATGCGCGTTGTACCAGAGAAAGCCAAGCAACGCGCCCACGGCGATGAAGCAAAAGGTGACCACGCCGATCTGTCCCTGCCGGTAGGCGATGATCCCGTAGGCCACAAACGCGATCGCAAGCAGCCCCGGAGCCTGAGTATCAAGCCCATCGGTCAGATTCACCGCATGTCCCATACCCGCGATAAAGAGCACTGCCACCGGGATATACGCGAAGCCGATATCAAATCTCCCCACCCAGGGAATGTACATATGGTGCAGCCCGAATCCAAAGTGAAGCACCAGCGCTGCGCCGATGGCGATGACCATCAGCAGCGCGAATTTCTTTCGGGCGGACATGCCCCCTTTGCTCCGGCCCACCAGACTCTCGAAATCATCGAGCGCTCCGACCGCCCCGGCAAGGACGGCGACCGCGATCGGCAGCAGCACGGAATAGCGGTCGGAGATGTCAAAGAGCAGCGATAGGATCACAAGCACCGCGATCACCATCACCCCGCCCATGGTCGGCGTGCCACGCTTGATGTAGTGCGACTGGGGACCGTCGATCCGGATCTCTTTGCCCAGATTGAACCGGCGCAATTGGTCGATGAAGACGCCGCCCGCCAGGAGCGTGACTGCGAACGCAATGCCGCCGAGGATCAGCGACGCCGCCATGTTGTCGCTGGGATTCCCCGGAAGCTGCGGCCAGGAGAGCATTGGAGCGATCCCGCCGAACGAGCCGGCAAAGATACTCAAGGTGCGTCCTCCTCTTCCCGAGCCGGTTCGCGCAAGAGCGCTGACAACCCGCTCCATCTCAAGTCCACGCGACCCCTTGAGGAGGAGCATGTCCCCTTCCTGCAGCGTTTCCCGGAGCGCCTCGATCAGGCTGTCAGTTTCGTCCGGTCCAAACGAGGAAACGGGCAACTCGCGGCCATTCATCGCCGCTGTCTGCTGCGCTTCCTCTCCGATGATCCGGGCCAGTTCGCCAAAGGTGAAGAGCACATCGGCCACCTCAGCGACGCGCCGGCCGACTTTCCGGTGCTCCATCTCGGTCACGTTGCCAAGCTCGCGCATGTCGCCGAGCACCGCGATTTTGCGGGCGTCGCCCACTTCTTCAAGCAGCGACAACGCCGAAAAGACGGACGGCGTGCTGGCGTTGTAGGTGTCGTCGATCATCCGCGAGCCGTTCGGCCCGCCCAGCACGATCAGCCGAATCTGCGTCGACGCGTCGGCGAAGCCATGCAGCATTTCGGAGATATGCATCCCGAGCGCGTGCCCGACCGTGATCGCCGCCAGGGCCAGCTCGACCGCGTGCGCGCCGATCATCGGCACTCGGATGTAGTACCGCTCATTTTCGATATGGACCCAGAATTCGGAACCTTCGAGTCCCAGCGTGGTCAGACCGGTGACGTAGACATCGTTGTCTTGGTCGAGCCCGTACGTCAGCACTCTGGCTTTGGTCTGGGCGGCCATGGCGCGGACGAGCGGATCGTCGCCGTTGAGCACCGCGACGCCTTCCGCCGGCAGCGCCTGCACCAGCTCCGATTTGCTTTCGGCGATCCGCTCGATCGTGCCCATTCGCTCCAGATGCACCGGATGAACGTTGGTGACGACGCCGATCGTCGGTTTGGCGATATCGGCGATCAGCCCCAATTCGCCCATCACCCAGGCGCCGGCCATCTCAAAGACGCCGACCTCGGTGTCGCGGGGCACTTCCAGCATCGCCAGCGGCAGCCCGATCTCACTATTGAGGTTTCCCGGATTGCGAAAGGTCCGAAATTGGTGCGAAAGCACCGAGGCGATGATTTCTTTGGTGCTCGTTTTGCCGACGCTGCCGGTCACCCCGACGACGATCATGTTCGGCAGCTCGGCCCGGCGTGCCCGCGACAGCTCCTGTAAGGTCGCAACCGGATCGTCAACGACGAGGAGCGGGATCGAGACGCCTGGTTCGGATTCGGCCCAACGGCGAGCTACGAGCGCGGCGATCGCGCCATTCGCCGCCGCGTCCGCGACGAATTGGTGCCCATCGACCCGCTCACCCTGCAAAGCAATAAAAAGCGATCCAGCCACATCACGCTGAGAGTGATAGGAAATGCGGCGAAACTGCGTCGCCGGATCGAGTTCTCCCTGAACGTCCACTCCGCCCAGGCGGAGAAGTTCTGACAGATAGACGGAGCTCATTGCACCTCCAATAGGGTGGTCAGGACGCGTCCGGCAGACGCTCGGCAATGCGCATGATCGCGCTCCGCGCTCGTGGATTATGCGCAATCTCGGCGCTCGATGGCTTCCTGCTGCCGCCCACTCGACGCAATCGAGGCGTCGCCTCACAAACACAGACCGGGATTTCTGGCGGGCAGACGCAGGTCGCGCTTTCTTCCTGAATGATGCGTTTCACCAGCCGGTCTTCCAGCGAATGAAAGGCGATCGTGACCAATCTCCCACCCGGGGCGAGCAAATCGATGGCGCTGCGCACCCCTCGCTCGATTGAATCAAGCTCCTGGTTCACAGCGATCCGTACTGCCTGAAACGTTCGAGTGGCCGGATGCGTTTTGGCTCCTCGCCTGCCACCAACCGCTTTTTCTACGAGCGCCGCGAATTGCGCTGTGGAAACGATCGGTTCCTTCTCGCGTTCTTGCACGATCGCGCGGGCGATCTGCCGCGCTCGCGGCTCCTCACCATACTCGCGAAGGAGTCGCATAAGCGACAACTCGTCGATCGTGGCGATCAATTCAGCCGCCGAAGGATGGGTATCGGGATTCATTCGCATATCGAGCGGACCATCGGTGCGAAATGCGAATCCGCGCTCCGGATCGTCCAGCTGAAATGATGAAAGTCCCAGATCAAACAGAATCCCGTCAACATCGGTGAATCGATGTTGTTCGGCGACGGAAGAGATTTCCGAAAAATTCGCCTGAACCAGCACGAGTCGATTGGGATCGTCAAGGGACGCCCGGATCACCTCGGCCCGCGATTGCGCTTCGGGATCGGCGTCAATCGCGACCACGCGGCCATCTGGAGCCGAGCTTTCGAGCAGGAGCGCAGTGTGCCCTCCCCCGCCGAACGTGGCGTCGATGAAGCGCGCTCCGGCTCGTGGCCGCAACGCGGTGACAACCTCTTCACGCATCACCGGGAGGTGGCCTGGATTCGGCGGTGCAATCACGATGGCGTCTCGATATGGCCGTTGGAATCAAACATGGTAAAGCTGGAGCCAGGGCACACTCGACGCGTTGTCCTTCTTGGGGCGATACGAAGCGCTGCGGGCGCCGCCAATGCAGGGGTTTCCAGGGAGGAAAGGATAGCCGGACCTTCTCCTGACACAGAATACGTGGCCCGGTGTAAAAGTGTCGACCGGCTCAACGAAAATCGCTGCCAAACAGTGAATGATGAGCGATGTCGGGTGACAGTTTATGCGAACAAGAAGAACATTTGTGCTATAATCAATGACACACAGGCAATGACGCCTGCTCATGAGGAGAGCAACAATGTTTCTTGGATGGTACGACCCCGATCGTCGCAAATCGCTCGAACGAAAGCTTGATGACGCCCTCGATCGCTACCGTGAGAAGTTCAACGTCGAGCCGGTCACGGTCCTGACAAGCGTCGCTGACGCCGATTCGCTGCAGAGCGCGGCGTTGCAGCGCAATCTCCTGCTCAAAGGGGTGCGCTTTGTCTCTGGATCAACGTTCCTGGTCGGTTCGGAAGATGAATCGGGCCGGGCGGTTGACCGCCTGGCCGAAGACCTCGCGGAGCCTGGTTCTGATCTGAACCAGGCTCCAGAGCCAGCGACTAAGAAATCTCGACGACGGAAGCGCCAACCTTAATCGCGTCGCCCTTTTTCACAAACAGTGATTTCACCGTACCGGCGCGATGCGCAAGCAGTTCGTTTTCCATCTTCATCGCTTCAACGACGCAGATGAGCTGTCCCGCCGTTACGTCCTGCCCCTCAGCCACCTCAACGCGCACGATCGTGCCCTGAATCGGGCTTTCCAGCATCGCTTTCGCGCTGGCTTTCGCACCTTTCTTGGCGACGCTGCGCCGCCCTGGCGAGACGCCATTGGCGGCCGCTGGATCCGAAGCCATCGCAAACGCGCGACCGTGAACGACGACAGAGAATCGCCGGCCATTCACCTCGACAAGCGCTTCAGCATTCACCGGAGCATCCGCGTCGGAGGTTGCAGCAACCGGAGTCTGCGCAGCAGGAATCACTTCCGGATGCTCGGGCAGGAATGATGTGGTCGCCTCTCCATCAACAAAGGCGGCATTCGCCAGCACGTTCTGGTGGAATGGGATCGTCGTCGCCACGCCCTCGATCTGGAATTCGCCGAGCGCGCGTTGCATTCTGGCGATCGCCTCGGTCCGGTCTCGGCCCCAGACGACCAGCTTGGCGATCAGCGAGTCGTACATCGGCGAGATCGCCGCACCGGCGCTCATGGCGCTGTCGATGCGGACGCCGAATCCTCCTGGTTCGCGATACGTCGTGATCTTCCCGGGAGTCGGTGCGAAATCGCGCCCGGCATCCTCGGCGTTGATCCGGCATTGAATCGAATGCCCTTTGGGATCGACATCGGCCTGCGAAAACGAAAGCGGATGGCCCTGCGCGATCCGAAGCTGCTCCTTGACCAGGTCGAACCCCGTCACCATTTCAGTGATCGTGTGCTCGACCTGAATCCGGGTGTTCATTTCAAGAAAATAGAACTGCCCATCAGGGGCGAGCATGAACTCGACCGTGCCGGCGCTGGTGTAACCGACCTCGCGCGCCAACGACACCGACGCCGCCATCAGTTGCTCGCGGATTTCAGGCGTCACCGCCGGCGAAGGCGTCTCTTCGATCAGCTTTTGGTGACGGCGCTGAACGGAACAATCGCGTTCACCGAGCGCGACGACATTTCCCTGATGATCGGCAATGATCTGCACTTCTATGTGGCGAGGCCGTTCCAGGTAGCGTTCCAGGAAGACGGTCGGGTTAGCGAAGTAGCGTTGCGCTTCCCCAGCGCTGCCGAGATAGGCGTCCTCCAACTCCCCGGCTTCGCGTGCAACTCTGAATCCACGGCCACCGCCGCCACCGGCTGCTTTGACCGCAACTGGATAGCCGAACTGCTCGGTCCAAGCCCGCGCTTCTTCAACGGTGTCAACTGGATCATCGGTGCCTGGCACGATCGGGACGTTCGCGCGAACTGCGACCTTCCGGGCGGCGACTTTATCCCCCAACGCCCGCATCGCTTCCGGCGTGGGCCCGGCAAAGAGCAGCCCTGCTTCACGGATCGCCTCAGCAAACGCCGCATTCTCCGCCAGAAACCCATAGCCCGGGTGGACCATGGTAGCGCCTGCACGATTCGCGATCTCGATGATCGCCGGGATGTTGAGATAGGGCAGCATCGCGCCGTCGGGAATCCGATAGGCGTCGTCTGCAGCAAGAACATGCGCGCTCTGCTCTTCGTCTTCGCCGTAGATAGCGACGGTCGATAGGCCGAGCTCCCGGCAGGCTCGGATGATGCGAAGCGCGATTTCACTCCGGTTTGCAATAAGCACCCGCTCGGTTCGCGGGGCACGGTCAATCACGAGATCATTCCTCCCTGTCGGCGGGGATCATATCGCGTTCACGGCAAATTTCAATCGGGGGTCGTTGCTTCCGGAGAAACCGGCTGGATATCGTAACCGTCTGGCGGGGGTGTCTCCCCATTCGCGACAGCCTGGAGATAGGGCTCGAGGTTGAGGGTTTTCGTCAAGTCCCAGGGCCAGGGAGCGAATCCGATGCCAAGACCGTCCCACGATCCGGAGCAGGTCTTATTGAGGTATTTGAATTCCGGTTTGTTGCAGGCGGCGCTGAGCTGATCAAATGCGGCCTGGCGGGTGGCGATGATCCAGCGGATATAGCTCACCATCGCCGTGTAATTGGGATTGTCAGCAAGACCCTTCAGGTAGTCAGAATATGCGCCGCGAGTTGGGGCAATCTGGACATCGGGCCGCACGTTGCCAACGACGCCATCGGCGACCGAGCTGTGCAGGCGGTTGATGCCCTTGCGAACATCCGCGGGCATCGACCCCGACATCTCCGAAATCTGCTGCATGATGTCAATGCGAAGTTGCGCCGTCGCCGCATCTTCTTCGGCGCTCAACGTGACCGGTCGGGCGATGCGTGGGTCATCCGGACCAACCGGAACAATCCATGTTCCGTCCGTCGTTTGCCGGCAATTGCTCATCTGCTCCAGCGCTTCGGGCGGAACGCCCAGCCCCGACTCCCGCGTCCAGTAGTCAGCCCAGTTCTGGCAAACTTGCGCCGCTGAAATGTCGGGGGTTGGAACATCGGTGACAAGCCCCGTCGTTCCCGCCGAATCAGCTCCTCGCGCAACGAGATACAGGCCCCCAATCAACCCCGCCGAGAGTGCAATGACGAGCAGCAAAATCAGCGCGTCATGTGCCGCTCGCGGGCGTTTGGGGACCGAATCGGTCATGAGACACCAATAGGAGTTTGCACCGTAGTTGGCTGGGTAACGGGATTCGGTTCAACCGCCTGCGCGAGCGGGCGACGCGCCACCGCGAGAATCGAAACTCCGGCCGGCATATTCCAGCGACGAAGCAACCAGTTCTCGAACAACATCACCCGATAGAGCGCGGAGTTGAGTAAACCGGGATAAGAATGCAGGTCGGATGAGATTTCTGCGTCGGCTTTCGGAAAAAAGCGGCGCTTCAACGACTGCGCCCGGCGGGTCACGTATACAACCGGAAAGAGCAGGGTGTTGCAATAGGTCATGCGCTCGACATCGAATCCGGCGCTTTCCACGCACGATTGCAGTTGCTCGGTACGATAGCGCCGCCGGTGATGATTGATTTTGTCGTGGTCGGACCAGAGCGATTCATAGGCGGGCACGGTCAGGATCAGCGCCCCGCCCGGCTTGATCAATTCCAGTAAACCCTTCAGAATCGTGCGGTCGTCATCGACATGTTCGATGACGTCGAGCGCAAGGGCGATGTCGAACGATCCCGGTGAAAATGGGGGCCTCGTGACAGACCCGAGCACCAGGTTCTTGGCGTCGCGAGAAGCGGCAAATGCGATCGCTTCGGGCGAAAGATCGAGCCCAACGGCATCGCCATGCTGCTGAAGATGTTTCAGCATCTGGCCGGTGCCGCACCCCGCGTCGAGCATGCGCGGTCGCGCCGGCATCCCGCCGATTTGCGAGATGACGTCATGGATGAGGGCAAATCGCCAGCGAAACCACCAGTGGCGGGTTTCATGCTGATAATACGTTTCGTAATACCGTTGTTCCATTGATCCCTCTGCGACTGCTGCGTTCGCACCGCCAAGAAGTGGCAGCCACGACGGGAGACGATACCATTATCAGGCGTAGCCTGTCGGCTGTCAGGCATATCGAGTAGTCTGAATTGTCGTCGTTACATACTCGCTTCGATCAAGACAGGACTCATGGTGAACGCGTCAACCGATGTCCCTCAGGATACCAGCAACAGGGAGCGAATCCAGATTCGCGAGATTCCCGCGCTGATCGAAACCCGCCTGCCGAAATCGCTCTGGCCCTTTGCCGGGGTAATTCTGCTCTATATCGTCGCCATCTTCATCATCCCGACCGGCGCCCCAGTCGGAGTCAGCGACGATTGGACCTACTACCTCTCCGTCGACAATCTCGTCACCCATGGCCGGTTCGACATTCTCTCGGTTTCAGCCGCGACCATGGTCTTCCAGCTCTTTTGGGGCGGTCTGTTCGGATTCATCTTCGGAATGTCGTTCGGCGTGCTCCGGATGTCGACGATCGTCATCACGCTCCTCGGCGGGTTCGCCGTGTTCGGCATGGCTCGCGAGTTGGGCGTCCGCCGTGAGCGGGCCGCACTCGGCATGGCCGTCTATCTCTTCAATCCGATTCTCTTCGCCGTGACCTACTCATTCATGACGGACCCGCATTATCTCGCGCTGCTTGCCATGAGCAGCTACTTCTATTTGCGAGGTCTCAGATCGGGCAGCGAGCAATCCAGGTACATCCTCTATGGCGCGGCGATCGCCTCGCTCGGCGTGCTGCAACGTCCCCACGCGGCACTGATTCCGTTCGCCATCGTGCTGTTCCTGGTCGTGACCAGACGGCTGTGGTTCGACCGGGCAGGAATCATCCGCTTTCTGGAGATCGTCGCGCTTCCAGCTGGAACATTCCTCTTTTACTACCTGGTGGTGTCGCGGGGGCTGCCCAGTCAGCAGGGACTGTTTCTCGACGACGCGCGCAGTGCCGGCCTTCAGCAGACTGCGCTCCTGGCGAAGCGGGTCGCCACGATCGAGGCGGTGTACACCGGCTTCTTCTTGCTGCCGCTGGCGTTGGCATCGTTCGCGCTGATCTTCAGATTTCTGTCGATGCGCAGTCTCGTTGGCTGGTTCGTCTTCCTCGTGTTCGCCGCCGGACTGCTCTGGGGAGCGATCGTCTTCTGGGGACAGGACCGGCGCATGCCCTACGTTCCCCACTTCTTCGGACGAGGCGGACCCGGTTCCGGCGATGTTCGTTTCACCCGGTCTCCTCTCCTGGGATCCTGGGCCTGGGATCTACTGACGATCTTCTGCATTCTCGCCTCGCTTATCGCGGTCCTGGCGATCGTCCGCGCCTTTGCTGCCGGACCGAGCGTTGATCGCTCCGGCGCGTTTCTGCTCGTAACGATCGGCGTTTTTCAGGCGGCGGGTGTGGTTCCACAGTCGCTGATGTTCCGCAACTGGATCATCTCGCTCGATCGCTATTTGCTGCCGATGTTCCCATTTCTGGTGGTGCTTTTTCTCTGGTCGGTCAAAGGGGAGCGATTTCCATCCGGTCTGGCCTGGGTGCTCACGATTGCCATGGCGGTCTTCTCGATCGCCGGCACGCGCGATGCGCTCGTCTTTCAAGACACGGTGTGGGGTCTGGCAAGCTGGCTCAACTATCAGGGCGTTCCCAATACGATGATTGACGCCGGGTATCCGTGGGACGCCTATCATCTCTGGGAATATGGAGAAGCCGCCGGCATCACCACGCCGCAAACACCGGACGGCACCTGGTGGACCGACACCTACGCGAAGCCGACGAACTCCACCTACGTCGTCTCCGGCGAGCCAATCAAGGGATATACAACGATCGCTATCCAGCCCTTTTCCGCCTGGCTTCACGACTCACCGCAGTATCTGCTCATTTTGAGACGGGACGGTTACGAAGGTACGCCGTAGTCTGCCTGTTGCGATTTTGTAACAGCACGCCCGTATCTCTTTGCGCCTCTTTCGCGCCGGGCGATCAACACTGAAGTGAGCGGCCGGACGTGCCGAAACAACGGCGATCAATAAGTTCCGTCTCTCCCCGCCGCTCCATCAATGCGAGTCAGCCCTCCACACCCTGACGAGCAACGATGGCGGTTCGGCCACAACCGGTCCGCATGAACGGGAACAGCCCGCTCGGAATGAGCGGGCTGTCTCTGTTTCTGGTTCAGGCTCAGAGCGTCAGTGGCCGGTCGCCGCCGGTCCGTAGAGCCGGTAGATATAGTCGATCAGCATCCGGCGGGCCGAGAATCGAGGCGCGACAGTGCGCATCGCCTCTTTGCCGATCTGCACGTAGCGGGTCGGCACACCGGCGCTGTTGCGCTCGTAATAGGCGGGAACGACGCCATGCTCGATCAGGTCGTACATCTCGGCCGCTTCTTCAGCGTCGCCGAGCTCGCCGTGATGGACAGAGGGCTCGATCCCCCAACCATTTTCACGATCGGCGGTCCAGGCCTCGCTCCACCAACCATCGAGGATGCTGAGATTTGGCACGCCGTTGACGGCGGCTTTCATGCCGCTGGTGCCACTGGCTTCAAGCGGCGCGCGAGGATTGTTCAGCCAGACATCGACACCCGCCACCATGTGCCCCGCGAGCCGCATGTCGTAGTCCTCGGCAAAGGCGATCCTGCCGCCGAAGCGCGGATCGCGGGCGCGCCAGAAAATCTCCTGGATCAGCCGCTTGCCTCCTTCATCGGCGGGGTGGGCTTTGCCGCTCCAGATGATCTGCACGGGCCGCTCCGGATTGTTCAGAATCCGCGCCAGGCGATCGGAATCGTGAAACAACAGCGTCGCCCGCTTGTACGTGGCGAAACGGCGGGCGAAGCCGAGCGTGAGCACGTTCTCTTCCAGGAACGGTCCGGACGCGACGACCTGCCCCGCATCGACGCCGCCATTGGCCCAGCGCCGGCGAGAGCGCTCGCGCAGGAGATCGAAAAAGCGGCGCTTCGAGCCCAGGTGCATTTCCCAGAAAAGCTCGTCGGGAATCTCCCGGATCACATCCCAGGCGGCTGCATCGGCCTGCGCGTCGCGCCAGCCGGGGAACCAGCGGCGGAGCGCCCGGTTCGTCGGGCTCGTCATCCAGGTTTGCAGATGGACGCCATTGGTGATCGACGTGATCGGCACGTCGTCGACCGGCGTGCCCGGCCAGATATCGGCCCACATCTCTCTGGTGATCTCGCCATGCTTTTCGCTGACGCCGTTGCGGAAATCGGCCAGGCGCATCGAAAGCGCCGTGAGATTGAACGCATCGCCGCTGTTTTCGTGATAGCCGAGCGCGTAAAACTCGTCCCGCGAGATGCCGAGCTGCGGCCAGAAAGCACCGAAATACCGGTCCATCATCTCGCGATCGAAGACGTCATGCCCCGCCGCCACGGGAGTATGCGTGGTGAAAACCGTTTTGGGGTGAACGCGCTCGCGGGCTTCCTCGAACGTCGCTCCGGCGGCAACTTCCTCCCGCAATCGTTCAAGCAGGTGGAACGCCGCGTGCCCTTCATTCGCGTGCCAGTAGGTGGGGTGAATCCCGATCGCTCGCAGCGCGCGAACTCCGCCGATCCCGAGGATCAACTCCTGGCGCAGTCGGTGCTCAACACCGCCGCCGTAGAGCCGCGACGAGACGGTGCGGGTCCACTCGGGATTGCCTTCAACATCGGCATCGAGCAAGTAGAGATGGACGCGGCCGACATTCACTTTCCAGATCGCCAGCTTGAGCGGGTGATCCGGATCATCAAAAGCGACTTCAACGATGACCGGCGTGCCGTCGTCATGCACGACCTGCGACGTTGGCTCGGCCCACGGTTCCAGATCGGCGGTGACATCCTGCTGCCAGCCTTCATGATCGAGCCGCTGGCTGAGGTAACCCTGGCGATAAAGCAGCGACACCGCCACCAATGGCAAACCGAGATCGCTCGCCTCTTTGATGTGGTCACCGGCCAGCACGCCGAGTCCGCCGGAATAGATCGGCAGAATCGAGTTCAGACCAAACTCGGCGGAAAAATAGGCAAGCTGCTGATCGGCGAGATCGGGACGATGGCGGCCGACCCATGTAGTTTTTGGGTGGGTGTTGGTCGCTTCATCGAATCGGTCGACAACTTCACGATAGCGCCTCATGTAATCGTGCGACTGGATCGCGGTCTCAAACGCTTCCAGGGTGAGCCGGTGCAGCATCAAAACCGGGTTGCCATTCACGCTTTCCCAGACCATCGGGTCAAGGTCGCGATAGAGCCGGCGGGCTTCCGAATGCCAGCTCCACCAGACGTTGTAGGCCAGATCGACGAGCCGGTTCAGCCTTTCGGGCACAGCTAAGGACGGCGATATCTTTGTCGCAACCAAGGAGGACTCCCAATTCACAAATGTCAGTCAGCTTCGCCGACCTAAAACGAGTCTCGGCAAAGCAGCGAGGGCAGCAGTGATCATAAAGCGTTAACGAATACCCTGCCACCAACCGCCCTAAACTACCATGTGAACCAGTAAACAGATTCCTCAGGTTCGCATCGAATCGTCCTTATTAGGTGAATATCTGCGGTGACCCTGTCGCAGCGACTCGCCGGAACAGGAACAACTTTTACTCTACCGTTTCAGCGTTCTCCGGCGAATTTGCTCCGTCCAGCAACAGCTGCTGATAAACCGGTCGTTCCATTTTGAGCACTGTTCCGAAGGTCGAGTAGTCATTACCGGCCAACCTGGCGAGCGGGCGGATCAGCCACGGCGCGATCCGCTCATGCTCGATTACTCGCTCGTGGATGTGGAACCGCAACGCTTCCCCAAGAATGAGCCAGCTTCCGGCCTGACGAATCTCAACGATGTCATGCAACCGGCACTCGATTGCGATTTCGGCTTCGAGCAGATGTGGCGTTTCGATCAGATCGCCTGGAACCGCCGTCAGTCCCGCCCATTCCAGCTCGCTGATCTCGCGCGGAAAATCGGCCGAGGTGAGATTGAGCTTTTCGCCGAGATCCTCTCCAGCGACGTGGTAAACGAACTCGCCGCGATCGGCGATGTTCTGGAGTGTGTCTTTCTTGCCTGTGCTGACGAACCCGACGATCGGCGGATTGACGCCAAAGACGGTGGTGTACGAATGCGGGGCCAGATTGACCGCGCCGTTCGGAGCCAGGCTACCGACCCAGGCGATCGGACGCGGCGCCACGATCGCGTTCAGCACATGGCGAATGTGACCGGGAGCATCAGCGCTGTCGAAATGTCGAATCTCGGGGATGTCGAACATCAAGTCTGATTCCTTGGGTAATGACAAAGAGCCGGGAACGCGTGCGTTCCCGGCTCCCTATCGAATCAACTCAGCGGGCGGAGCTGAGTGACGATCTCCGAACGATTGGCTTCAAGCCAATCCGGGAGTTTCAAACCCTGGCCGAGTGTCGCCACCGGCTCATCAATCGCGAATCCCGGCGTATCGCTGGCGATCTCCACCAGCAAACCATCGGGGGATCGGAAGTAGATGCTCTTGAAGTAGGATCGGTCGCGAACGTCGGTGACGTCGATCTCCTGCTGCTGCAGATGCTCGCGCCAGGCGTTCAGCTGCTCCTCGTTGTCGGCGCGGAAGGCGATATGGTGCGTCTGTCCCACCCCTTCGCGCGACTTGCGGCCATTCTTTGGCGCGCCGAAGAGGGTCATGTCGCTGCCCGGCAAAATGCGTCGCCGTCATAGTTGGCCCAGAAATAGTGAAGAATTTCCGGAGCGTCCTGATTGAACGACTTTTTGACCAGCTTCAGACCGAGCGCCCGCTCGTAGAATTCACCGGCAGCGCCCAGATCGTCGGTATGCCCGGTGATATGGTGGATGCCTTCCAGCGTCATCTCGTCGGTCAATGCATCAACAGGTTCCGGGTAGGTCGTGGCGGCGATCTTCGCTTCGTCGCGGCCGGCAGGGAGGCGGGATTCGGGCGGTGTCATCAGATCGCGGCCGAGGGCGTTCATGGGCTCATCAACATCGAAACCGGGACCAGCAGTGGCGATTTCGAGAATCTGCCCGTCGGGATCGGCAAAGTAGATGCTGGTGAAATAGCCGCGATCGTAGGGACCAGACACCGGCACGCCATGATCGGTCAACCAGCGCTTCCATTTCAGCTGGGCGTCGTAATCCTTCGTGCCGAGCGCGACGTGATGGATGCCGCCGACACCCCACGAACCGCGGGGCGAATTCGGCCACTCGAAAAAGGTCAGCAACGTGCCCGGCGATCCTTTCTCATCACCGAAATAGAGGTGATAGGTGTCGGGCAGATCAAAATTGACCGTCTTCTTGACGAGTCGAAATCCGAGAATATCGCGGTAGAACGAGAGCGTTCTCGCCGCGTTCGACGAAACGTGCGTCGAGTGGTGAAAGCCCTTGCTGATAAAGTCCATTTGATTTACTCCTCTGTGCCCGGTTGCCCGAGCGACCGGTTGAATTGCCGGAGAATCCGGTTGAGTTCCGATTGATCGTCTCCGGTCAATCGTTCGAACAACCCTGCGATCATCGCTTCCTGCGCCGGCACGACCTGCCGGTTAAGATTCCATCCGGAATCAGTGAGGTAGAGCATCTTGCCTCGCCGTCCCGGTTCGGTGCGCCGCTCGATCAGGCGTCGCTCTTCAAGTCGATCGAGCAACTGGGTGATATTTCCTTTGGTGACGAGCAATGCATCAGCGAGCTCCTGCTGCGTTCGCCCCTCTTTCGCGCCAACCTGCGCAATCACATCGAATTGCGCAGTGGTCAGATCAAACCGCTTAACAAGCTCAACCGTAGCGCGATCGATCAGGTGATAGACCCGTGCGAGCCGCATCCAGGCGATTACGCCGATGTCCCGCTCTCCGATCCGTCCTCGCCGTTCCGTCATTGCAGTCTGTTGTTCCATCACGATCTTCATCTCATTCACTTGTTTTTAGTTTAGTCCTAAACTTACATTTGTCAAGACTCTCTATCCCTGGCAGTGGTAGCCTTCCCGCGATGGCGATTCGGCTGCGGCTTTCCGGCGCAATCTCCCGTTTGACGCGGCCAAACGCCGCGATCATCGAGCTATGGCTGCTGGCGGCGCTCGTCATTGGCGTATCAGCTGCCTTTGCGCGACGCTATCCTCTGCGCGGCAACAGCGAGACGCTCACCGATATCGGCAAAATGGCGCATTACGGTCACGCCGAGTTCTGGCGGTGGCTGCTCGGCATTGCGCTGCTCACCGCTGCCGCCGCAATCGCTCCATATCTCGCGCTCAAGGGAGGACGCCGGAGCTTCTGGCCGATCCTTGTTGGCGCAGTTGGCGCCGCCATCGCCTTTGCCGCGATGTATCCAGTCAACGCCATCGACGTGTTCATCTACGCGGCCCGCTCCCGGCTTTACACCGAATATGGGCTCGATCCGTTGACGGCGTTGCCGAATCTCTACGTCGACCGCGATCCCTATTTCCACTACGCGTCGTCGGAATGGGGAGCAGTCGGCTCTCCCTATGGACCGCTGTGGAATCTCATCGCCGCTCCCGTGACGATTTTCGGCGGCGAGAGCATCACGAAGGCCTTGATCGGCTTCAAGATCATGTCCGGCGCGGCATTTCTCGGCTGCGGCGCATTGATCTGGCGCACGGCGGAGCGGATGCGTCCCGGCGCCGGGATCGCGGCCGCAACGGTGTTTCTCTGGAACCCGCTCGTACTCTGGGAGGGGATCGGAAACGCGCACAACGATCTGGTGATGATGTTCTTCGTGCTCGCCGCTTGCTGGGCATGGTCGGCACGGGTCGATGAAGCGGTCGTGCCGCTGATCATCGTGGCGGTGCTGATCAAGTACGTGGCGCTGGTGATCCTGCCGATCATGGCCGTGGCGGCGCTTTTCCGGCAACGATCGGTGGGAGCGGCCATCAAGCTGATGGCCTGGTGGCTGCTATTGGGCGGGGCGGTCATCGCGCTGGGACTGTCGCCCTTTTACGATCTCGACGCCATCAAGACGAGCATCAGCGATCAGAGCAACATTCTGCTCACGTCGCCCAGCGCGGCGCTTCTTCATGAATTCCAGCTGCGCGGCGAGCCTGCATCCGTATCCCACACCATCATCCGGGCTGGTCAAGTGATCGCTGGAATCATCATCGTGGGGCTGACGATTCTCGCAGCAAAACGCCCCAACCACATGATCCGCTACGCCTTCGAGGCATTCTTCATTTTGCTGCTCTTCGGCGTTCCGGCATTGCGCGAGTGGTACGGTATCTGGATCATCGCCCTCGCCGCGCTCCTGCCCCTCGGCTGGCCAGCCGCCCGCGGCATTGTCTTCGCCGCAGGCGCACTCGGCTCCTACGGTCTCGCCATCTGGATTCAAGCCTGGCGTGGCACCAACTTCGCCGACATCGGCATGTTCATGGTGTTGCTGATGCTCGGCCCCGCCATCATCGTCGCGCTCTTCGAGGCCGCCGATTCGTACGCCTGGTGGAAGGCGCGAAAACTGTGCGGTGATATGAGCCGAACTTCGGCGTAAAGCCCTCACCCGGTCCTAAAGGACCACCCTCTCCCAATTCTGGGAGAGAGTCCGAATACCCCGATATATCCGCATATTTCTGTAGGGGAGGGTCTTGTGCCCTCCCGGGTTTCGGGAACGATGTTGGCGTTCTCACCACGGGATGGCACAAGACCCTCCCCTACGATGTGGTGGTTTGAGTCTGAGATTGTGGGCCGCTACCCCGCCACTTCTGCCGTATCCGGCAGGGCACATTCACATACCCCGATTTGAATGCCACCACCTTTTCCTCATCCGGATAGAAGCGGTGTCGCCAGATGCAGCCGTTGTCGTTTCCGAGCAGGTGCAGCGACACCGATGTCACGTCAGAGGTGGTGCGGACGCGGTGGATATCGTTTGATGGCATCAACTCGTAGAAGTCGCCCGGGACGAGCGCATTCTGCTCGACCGTTTTCAGCACAGCCCGGTCTTCGTCCGATCCGTCATCGACTCGTTCGTAGACATCCTCATCCTGAGCACCACGATAGAGACCAACCAGTCCCCAGGCGAGGTGGTCGTGAACGGGGGTTTGCGCACCCGGCGGCACAACGAGCGTTGAGAAACCGAGCGAGCCATCTCCGGCTCGGTAGAGCAGCCACATGCCGATGCCGCCCCCCATGCCTGAATTCTCGAACTGCTCCTGGTAGGAAGCCGGGAGCCATTCAGAATCTGCGAGCAGTGTCTTGAAATAGGGCCGGATCGCATCGACGATCCGCTTGGGATCACTCTCCCGGGACTTGATCTCATTCACCGCGCCGATGAATGCTCGCAACTGCGGATTATCGAGCAACCACTCGTCTTCGCCGGTGGAAGTTGGCGTCGCGTTGTCGAACTGGCACATGGGGCTCTCCTTCTGAATGCGTCAGACGGGTCATGCGCCGATTCTACGCCTCTCCGAGGTAGGCTTTCCGGACCATCTCGTTCGAAAGCAACGCCTTGCCGGTGTCGGAAAGCACAATCTGCCCGGTTTGTAGCACATAGCCTCGCTGGGCGATGGCCAGCGCCATCAGCGCGTTTTGCTCGACGAGCAGTACGGTCGTTCCCTGCTTGTTGATCTCGACCACGATATTGAAAATTGATTCAACCAGAATCGGAGCGAGTCCCATCGATGGCTCGTCGAGCAGCAGCAGCGTTGGTTGCGCCATCAGCGCGCGCCCGATCGCCAGCATCTGCTGCTCGCCGCCCGACATCGTTCCCGCTTTTTGCGTTTTCCGCTCCGCCAGGCGCGGAAAGAGATCGAAAACCCGTGCCATATCGTTGGGGTCGACATGGCCACGGGCAAACGCGCCCATTTCGAGGTTCTCAAGCACCGACATGCGCGGAAAGATGCGCCGCCCTTCAGGAGATTGCGCGACCCCCATGGTGGCGATCTTATGCGCAGGAACTCCTCGCAGCGAGGCGTTGTTCAGCAGCACATCGCCTTCGCGCGGTGTGATCAATCCGGAGATGGTCCGGAGCGTGGTCGATTTACCTGCTCCGTTTGAGCCGATCAGGGTGACGATCTCACCTTGATCCACATGCAGCGATATGCCTTTGAGCGCGTGGATATTGCCGTAATAGGTATGCAGGTCGACGATTTCAAGCATCGGCATGGCGCTACGCTCCGGCTTCGGAGGTTGCGCCGCTGGCGCCGCGTCCAAGATAGGCTTCGATGACAAGAGGGTTCCGCTGGACTTCGACGGGTGTTCCATCGGCAATTTTTACTCCATGATCGAGAACGGCGATCTGGTCCGAAATACCCATCACGACTTTCATGTCGTGCTCGATGAGGAGAATCGTCAGCTTGCGATCGTGCCGCAGTTTGTTGATGAAGGTGGTCATCGCGGCCGTTTCTTGCGGATTCATGCCGGCGGTCGGCTCATCCAGCAGAAGCAGCTTTGGCTCGCTGGCAATCGCACGGGCGATCTCCAATCGTCGCTGATCGCCGTAACTGAGATTCTTGGCAAGCTCGTCGCGCACCGCGCCGATCCCGACGTACTCCAGAATCTCGCGGGACGTGGCGAACGCGAATGCTTCTTCGCGCTTGAAACTGTTCGCATGAAAGACCGCCGCGAGTGGCGAAGAGTGCAAGCGGGTGTGCATGCCAATCAGCACATTTTCGAGCGCGGTCATATTGCCGAAGAGCCGGATGTTCTGAAACGTGCGCGCGATCCCCTGCGCGGCCACCTGATCCGGGCGCAGACCCTTTCCCTTACGGAACAATCCGGTGGATGGACGATGCATTGGTTTTCCATCAAAAACAATATTGCCGGCAGTGGGGTGGTAAATCCCCGCGATCATGTTGAAGAAGGTCGTCTTCCCCGCACCGTTGGGTCCAATCACGCCGAAAATGCTTCCCCGCTCGATCCGGAGATCGACGCGGTCCACAGCGGTGAGACCACCGAAGATTTTCGTGATCCCTTCAGCAATAAGCAGCGGTTCCGCGGAGGAGGTCGTTCGCTCGATGTGCTCGGCGGTCGCGTTCATTTCGCCGCCTCAGATTCGAATCCAGACACTGGCACTCCCACATCCCCCGGGTTCTCGAACGTATCGTGCAGCTCTCGCTTGCGCCGCTGGCTTGGCAGCAGGCCTTCCGGCCGAACCAGCATCGTGATCACCAATGCGAGCCCGAAGACGATAAAACGGTCACGGCCGAGATCGTGGTTCTCGAGCTGAGATAGCCCTATGTTTTCACCCACCCATTGCACCGGCCGGTTGAGTTCCTTCGAGAGAATCCGGTCGAACCCGCCAATGATGAGCGCCCCGAGAATTGCTCCATAGACGTTGCCCATACCGCCCAGCACGACCATCGCCAGCACCATGACCGATACGGAGAAGAGGAACTGGTCTGGATTGACGATCTGAAACGCGGACGCGAACACCGACCCCGCGAATCCCGCGAACGATGCGCCCATGGCGAACGCCCACAGTTTGGTGCGGGTCAAATTGACGCCCATGCTGGCGGCGGCAATCTCATCTTCACGAATGGCGACCCACGACCGGCCCAGCCGCGACTCCTTGAATCGCAAGATCAGGAACAGGCTGAAGAGGAGAACGATCAGAATCAGCCAGTACCATCCGCGCTGATTCACCGCGCCAAGCACCATCGCCTCGCGGCCGGGGAGATCAATCGTCGGTTTTCCGATGGGGTTGAGCCCCTGCGTGCCGCCGGTGATCTTATCCGCGTTCAGGAAAAAGTTCGGCACGATCTCGCCGAAACCGAGGGTGACGATCGCCAGGTAATCGCCCCGCAATCGCAATGTCGGCGCGCCAAGCAGTACGCCGAAGATCGCCGCCACCACCCACGACAGCGCCAGGGCGATCCAGAAGTTCTGCATGAACTCGGGAACCCAGTCTTTACGCACGAAGTAGCTGGCGGGAGAAGTGAGAAAGGCGTTGGCGTAGGCGCCGATGGCGAAAAAGGCGGCGTAGCCAAGATCGAGCAATCCGGCATAGCCAACGACGACGTTCAAACCCATCGCGAGAATCGCGAAGATCAGAATCCCTTCCATCGAGCCGATCTGCCCGATGCCGAGCGCCTTGTCGATCAGCGGATAGAGAAACGCCAGCGCGATGATCCCGATCGGGATCAAACGCTTCATGGTTATGCCTGATTCGCGAGCCGCGTTGAGCGCGGGCTGGTCGGAGCGCTGACAGCCATGGTCTACACCTTCTCCGGTGCGTGATCGCCGAACAGCCCCGATGGTTTGAAGATCATCACGATGACGAGCACGCCGAAGATGACCGCCGGAGTCCACTGGGCGCCCCAGCCACCAACCATGCTTTTCATGAATCCGTCGCTGATCGACCAGACGAGCCCGATGAAGATGCCGCCGACGACCGCTCCGTTCATATTGCCGATGCCGCCGAGCACCGCCGCCGTAAATGCGAAAAGGCCATAGCGGAACCCCATCTGATAACGGGCGCTGTTGTTGTAATAGAGCGCGATCATGCCGGCCGCGCCCGCGAGCGCGCCGCCGATGATGAAGGCGATTGAAATCGTGCGGTTGACGTCGATGCCCATCAACGCCGCGGCATCCCGGTCCTGGGCAGTCGCTCGCATCGCCTTGCCGGTGCGCGTGCGATGCACAAACCAGGAGAGACCGAGCAGGAGCGGAATCGTTGTTCCGATCACCATCAAATCGAGGGGGCGCACCCGAATGTCGGTGTTCAACCCGAACCATTCGTTCAGAATGTTGTAGGTCCGGTATTTCTGCGCGATGAGCGGGTTTGGCTTTTCCGTATTCGAGCCAATCCAGTAAATGCCAATATTCTGCAAGATAAAGCTGAATCCAATGGCCGTGATCAATGGCGCCAAACGCGGCGCCTGTCGCAAGCGCCGGTAGGCGATGCGATCCATGCCAAAATTGATGCTCGCGCTAAAGACGGACGACGCAACGAACGCGAGAACGGACGACACCAATCAGGAGTGGCCATGCCGGACGATGGCGTCACTCCGGAAATCCCATACGATCGTCATCGCCAGGATCGCGCCCATCATGAAGACTTCACCATGCGCGAAGTTGATGATCTCGACGATGCCGTAAACGATGGTGTATCCGAGGGCGATGAGGGCGATCAGCGATCCGCTGGCGATGCCGATCACCACCGCCTGCATCAGCAGATTCCAATTCACATCCATTGTTAGAGGACTCCGTGCATCCACGTTCCGCGAGCGGCCAGCCGATGCTGAGACACGGGCGCTTGCGCACCCGTGCCATCAACATCACCTCTCCGAAAAGCGGTTATCCGATCGCCTTCAAATAAACGATCTGCCCGTCCTCGATCTGGTTCAGACCCATTCGAGTGGAGCTGGTGTCGCCCGTGTCGGTGAACGACCAGGTAGTGCCGAGCAAACCCGAGAAGTCCTTGGTCGCGAGCATCGCATCCAGAATCTTCGCGCGGTCCTTCTCACCGACCTTGTCGATCGCCTGGATCACGACCACAGTCGTCTCATAGGCGTACATGGCGTAGGCATCCGGCATGTGACCGAGAATCGCCGACATGCGGGTCGCGTAGTCCGCGCCGGGTCCTTCGAGGTTTCCGGCCGGCACGCCGCCGAAGGTGATGTACGCGCCGTTACCGGCCTCACCAGCGCCGTCGACGAAGTCCTGATTGATCAGGCCGTCCGGACCGAGGAAGGTCACGTCGTCAACCGACATGAAGTCGCGCATGTCAAGCAGCAGCTTGCTGGCGTTGAGGTTGACGATGGCGCCAAGGTAGAGCAGATCCGGCTCCTGGTCCGCGATGCCGGCCATCAGCGACTGGTAATCGCCGGCGTCAGCAACGAACGCCTCGAAGCCGAGCACTTCGCCGCCCAGCTCCTCGAATTTGAGCTGGAAGACCTTGGCGACGCCTTTGCCATACGGTTGGTTGTCATGAAGAATGTAGGCTTTGCGCGCGCCGAGCTCGCCATAGGCCCAGGTCGCCGCCGCGTTGCCCTGGATGTCATCCGCCGGCACCGTGCGCATGTAGTTGATCTTGCCGGTTGGGAAGTAGATGTCAGGCTCGCCCTCTTCGGTGACGCCGTCCATCGCCCTGGTCAACCCGACGTAGGTGTTGGCGTAGGAAATCTGAGCCATTCCCGCTTCGTTCGTGATCGGCATCGAAATCTTGGCCGCGCCTGAATTATATGTGCCCATGTAGACCATGGCGTCGGCATCGTTCACGACTTTGGTGACGTTGTCCGATTCAGTCGCGGCATCCCACGATCCGTTGTTGGCGGCGATGCCATCGTCCATCGCCTCGTAGTTCAGCGCGAATCCGCCAGCAGCTCCGCCAAAATCGGAGATCGCCAGTTTGACGGCCTCAACCGCATCTCCACCGATCTGCTCCGACGAGCCGGTGAGCGGCCACGAGGAGTAGAGATTGATGGTTCCCTTGCTGGTGTCGGAGACGTGCTCGATACCCGCCTGTCCGATGTCCGACGCTGTGCCGCCCGCCGCAGGCGTCGAATCCTGGGCGAATGCCGGCGCCGAACGCAATGCCTGGGCGACCAACGATGCTGACAGACCAATTGCGGCTGCCCGCCTGGCGAATTGCCGCCGGGTGATGGTTCCCTGGTGAAGTTGGGTAACGAGGTCCCCGATCCAATCGCGCTGCATATTCGCATTCTCCCATGTTTGGAACCGCGGCATTATTGCCGAATCGACAACCGGCCACTCCGGTTGCGCAATACCTCTGTCACCATTCCTGGCCAGTGGAGATTTCCGAGAAGGCTCAGAAAAGGCAGGTTCACCAAGAGGCGGCTCGCCGCTCTCCTGACGCCATTCAGAGTCCTGGTCCAGTTGGTTTCAATGGCGGAGAATAGGCGGAATCGATGACTGATGTCAATTTGTGGGCACCAATGCAGCAACTTCCCTTTGGAATCCCGGTTGAAGCCAGAAATGATGAATTGTTTGATAAGAATGCATCAATAAATGTGATCACCAAACAGACCGCAATTGTCGCGGTTTCTCAGTGTGTGCTTGAGCCGATCGTGCGTACAATCCAATAATCATGTCGCAGCCGCACAAAGGAACGAACATGCCCGACGAGCAATCATTGATTACAGGCCAGATCATCACCGAATTGCCCGCATCCGCCGATGTCGTGATCATTGGCGGCGGCATCGTCGGAGCGGCGTCTGCATTCTGGCTGGCAAGGTCCGGGAGAAGACCCGTCATCCTTGAAAGAGAAGCCGGGCTCGCCACGGTCACCACCTCATCTTCTGCCCACTGCATCCGGGCCCAATTCAGCGAGCCGGAAAACATCGCCATGATGAGCGAGAGTCTCGGCTATTTTGAGCGTTTCGCCGACCTGCTCGATGTTTCCCCGGAAGTCGGGTCAATCGCGCTCCAGCAGCAAGGGTATCTCTTCGCCACGACGAAGCCAGAAGAGCGGCCGGATTTCGAAATCCGGGTTGCGCGCCAGCAATCAATGGGCCTGGCCGACGTTGAGCTGTTGGATGGCGAGGAAATCCGCTATCGCTGGCCCTGGCTCTCATCCGAAATCGTTCTGCGGCGCTTTCCGGCAACGAGACGGCTGGATCGACGGCTGCAAGGCAGCGGCGCTCTTCGCGCACGCCGCCAAGGCGCCAATCCTCTTTGGAACCACGGTTCTGGAAATTGAACGCGATGGTTCTCGCGTCACCGGCGTCCGCACCGATCGTGGGACGATTGCCTCAGACACTGTCGTCTTGACGGCTGGACCATTCTCGGGACCGCTGGCCGGGGAGCCGCTCCCGATCGCGCCGCTACGGCGGCAGCGAGTGATCGTCGCCGCGCACCCCGCCATCCCTCAGCATGGCCCGATGACCATCGACGCCAACACCGGCGCGCACTGGCGTCCGCATCAGGGCGGTGCGTTGATGGCCTGGGCGCAGCCGGAGACGACGAGCGATCCCGTTTTCCCGGTGCCGCCACGACCGGGCTACGTCGATCTCATCCTCAATGACTGCAACGGCGTGCAACGATTGGCGCCATTCTGGAACGAGCTCGTTCCGTCGCTCCCGACGGACGCCATCTCGACTCGGGCCGGTCAGTACACGATGACGCCCGATCACAAACCGTTGATTGGCCCCGCCAACGAAACCGAAGGACTCTGGATCAACACCGGGTACAGCGGGCATGGCATCATGGGAAGTCCCAGCGGCGGCCGCATTCTGGCGGACGCCATCGCCGGGAAACTCGATGCAGCCGATAATCCCTTTCACCCCGGGCGGTTCGAGGCCGGGAGTAAACCACCTGATTGCGAGCAGATCGTGCTTTAGTCGCGGGAAATGAACGAATCAATGAGCATCCCCCATTCAAATGGCTTTCATAAAGACGACATCGATGAAGAAATTTACGAGCGCATCGACGCGCCTATCGACGTTCCCGAGCTGAGCGGGGAGAGCGTCGAAGGCGTAATCGATATCGACAGTCCGGAGGCGATCGCGCGGATCCGGGCGTTGCTGGTGCCGGCCCGGCAATCAATGGAAGAAGCCGGATTCTACGCCTACAACACCTTCGATCAGCAACAGCGGCTCACCGTCGCCTCTGACGATGAGATGGGCAGATTCGACATCTGGGTGGATGGCGACGACTTCGTTATCACGCTCTGGGCGTCCTCTCCCGGTCTCTACGTCGAGGAAGAAAATCAGTGGAAGCGACGGGCGATGGAACGTCTGGCCCGGATGTCGCTCCCGCGCCTTTCTCAGGGCATGCTCGCCTCCCATCAAGAAGCGATGTGGGACGAAGAGGATCATGGCGTTGCGGTCAGGCTCACGTACAGGTTGCCGGTCGATGAGGCGCGACAATGTCGGGCTCTTCGTGCGGCAGCATATCCCCGAGTTGGATGAGCTTCTCGAATTCGTCGAGCGGCAGATCGCGGCTTAAACGAGAAGGAAGAGGAACGGCATGGCCCGGTTGATCGGCGCGACCAGTTCGACCTTCGATATCGAGCGCTGGCGACGCCGATTGGCGGTGGCGCAACGACAGCAACCGGCGGATCTCGTCATTGCCAACGGGTTGGTGGCGAACGTCTTTTCCGGCGAGCTGATTTCCGCCAACGTCGCGATTGTCGACGGCGTCATCGCCGGCATCGGCGACTACCGGCAGGCGACGGAAACGATCGACGCCAGCGGCATGGTGATTGCGCCCTCTTTCATCGACGCCCACATCCATATCGAGAGCACCCATCTCTGGCCCTCGGAGTTCGCGCGGGCAGTGCTTCCGCATGGGACGGGCGCGGTCGTTGCCGATGCGCATGAGCTTGCGAATGTCGCCGGAATGCCTGGACTCCACGCGTTCCGCGAAGCAGTCGTCGATCTGCCGCTCCACGTTCGCTGGACCATTCCTTCCTGCGTGCCCGCGAGTCCATTTGAAAGTCCGGGCGCAACGCTTGATGCCGATCAAACCGCTGAAGCACTTGCCTGGCACGAATCAGGCTCACTGGGCGAGATGATGAACTATCCCGGCGTGCTTGCCGGAGATGGCGAGATCGGCAAGAAGCTTATGGCTTCGGCGGGAATGATCCGTGACGGTCATGCGCCGGGCGTCGGGGGAGATGCCCTGCACGCCTATGCTGGATCCGGCATCACCTCCGATCACGAATCGACGGTCGCAGAGGAGGCGTTGGCGAAGCTTCGCGCGGGAATGCTGGTGGTCATCCGGCAGGGATCATCCGAGCACAATCTCCACGAGCTTCTGCCGATCGTGAACGATGTGACCTACCATCGCTGCGCCTTTGGCTCCGACGACCGCGATTGCCACGATCTCGTCGTGAATGGGCATCTCGACGACATCATGCGCCAGGCGATCGCGGCAGGGCTCGATCCTGTCCGCGCCATCACCATGGCGACCTGGAATCCGGCGCAACACTGGCGGCTCCAGGGCATCGGCGCGGTCGCTCCTGGGTACGAGGCGAACCTCGTGCTGCTCAGCGATCTGCGGCAGGTCACGGTCGCCATGACGTTGTTCCAGGGAACCGTCGTCGCGAAGAACGGCGAATGCGTCGCGAACATCCCATCAATCGACGCTCCGGAGTTCTTGTTCCATACGATGAATGTCGCTCCGGTGATGCTGCGGCATCTCCGGCTTGCACCGAGGACGCCCGGCGCGCGGTTGTCGCCATCCCTGGCCAGATCGTCACCGATGTCGCCGAGGTGGACCCGCTGGTTCGGGACGGGTTCGCCGTCGCCGATCCCGCCCGCGATCTCCTCAAGATCGTCTGCGTCGAGCGCCATCACGCGACGGGCCGGGTCGGCGTCGGCTTGATCCAGGGATTCGGACTTAAGCGCGGAGCAATCGCCGGCACGATCGCGCATGACGCGCACAACATCATGGCGGTCGGCGTGGATGACACCGACATCCTGGCCGCCATCGCTATCGTCGCGGAAAGCCAGGGCGGACTGGCGGTGGTCGCCGATGGAGAAGTCAAAGCGCATCTCCCGCTCCCGATCGCGGGATTGCTTTCAGATCGACCGGCAGGGGACGTCGCCAACGGCTACGAAGAGGTCGAAAACGCAGCCCGAGCGCTCGGCAGCACCCTCCCCTCACCCTTCGGCACACTCGCCTTCATGGGGCTTTCTGTCATTCCAAAAGCTCGAGTGACCGACCGTGGGTTCTTGCTCGTCGGCGGCTGACAATCACGTAGCGACTGCTCGAAAATAGTTCGTGTCACATGTACACTAAGTACAAATTGTCGATCGCCCGATGACGAGCGGTCCGTATTCTGGAGAGGCGCTCAACGTGGATTTGCGCACACCGGTTCTCGATCACGCACTTCAATCTGCCCTGCCCGCTCGCGCATATGACGCAATCGTCATCGGCGCGGGGGTTGCGGGTCTGACCTTCGCCCTACAACTCCCGGAAAACCGGCGGGTAGCGCTGATCACGAAGGGCGAGCTTGGCGAGAGCAATACCCGCTACGCCCAGGGCGGTCTTTCCGCCGCAATCAGCCCCGATGATTCGCCGCGATTCCACGAGCAAGACACCCTCATCGCCGGAGCCGGGCTATCCGATCCAGACGCCGTGCGAACGCTGGTCGATGGCGCGCCTGAGGCGGTTGAATGGCTGATCAGCATCGGCGCGAATTTTGACCGCGACGCCGGCGGTGCGATCCTGCTCGGGCGCGAGGCGGCGCACAGTCGCCGTCGCGTGCTACATGCCGGCGGCGACGCCACCGGTGCGGAGATCGAGCGTGCGCTCGTCGCTGAAGCTCGCCGCCGATCCAACATCGACTTCTGGCCCCATTCGTTTGCCATTGATCTCGTGCGAGAACGCAGTTGCGTCACCGGTCTGCTCATTGAAGATCAGACCGGGTTGATCAAGCGACTCGAAGCGCCGGTCACCGTGATCGCCGCCGGAGGCGCGGGCCAGATCTGGGCGACAACGTCGAATCCGCTCGGAGCAACCGCCGATGGTCTGGCGATGGGGATCCGGGCAGGCGCGATGATCGCCGACTGCGAATTCGTCCAGTTCCACCCCACCGTGTTGTCGCTCGAAAGCTCAACGGCCTTCCTTGTATCAGAGGCGGTTCGGGGAGAAGGCGCGGTGCTGCGCAACGATGCCGGCGCGCGCTTCATGCTCGATGAGCATCCGCAGGCAGAGTTGGCGCCGCGCGATGTTGTCGCGAGGGGCATTCATCGCCAGCTCATCCGCAATCCTGACGGCAACGTCTATCTCGATCTCCGGGCGCTCGATCCCGGAACTGTCGTCGAACGTTTTCCAACGATCGCCCGAGAATTGCAAAAACGAGGTCTCGATCTTGCCCATGATCTGATTCCAGTTGCACCTGCTGCCCACTATTTCATGGGCGGATTGGCCGCATCGTTTGAAGGGCGAACCTCGCTGGATGGGCTGCTCGCGCTGGGTGAGGCGTCGTGCACCGGCGTTCACGGCGCGAACCGGCTGGCCAGCAACTCGCTGCTTGAAGGACTCGTTTTCGGCGCGTTTGCCGCTGGACGAGTGGCTAGAGACTACAGCCCAGTTAATTGCTCGAACGAGCAATCGACACGCGGCATCGCCACCAGCCACGGCGACGATAGCCTGGCGCTGGCATTGCGCGAGTCGGTGCAAAAGACCATGAGCGACCACGTCGGAGTCGAGCGAGACGCGGCAGGGTTGAGCAGAGCGGTCGATATGCTGCTGCAGTTTGTCAATCAGGTTGAGGAATTGCCCTTGACTCGCACCGGTCTTGAATCGCGCAATCTCCTCACGTCCGCCACGGCAATCGCCACGGCGGCGCTGCACCGCCAGGAGAGCCGAGGCGCGCAGTTTCGAAGTGACTTCCCTACGATTGATCCCGCGCTCGATGGTCTGCACTCGCTTCAAGATCCCGCCGATCAGCAATGGCGCTACGGCTCCCTCGCTGAAGCGTGGGAAGGCGTGGCACTGGGAAGCAAGACCCGGTGAGCGAGCACGCGGATTATCTCGACGCGCTCCGGCGGTTTCACGATCGCTCGGACTACGAAAAGGGCACGATCACCAACCCGTTTGGCCGCGCTGGCGATGAGGGAGCGCGCGGTCTGGCCAGAGTGCGGGCACTACTGGGAGAATTCGATCATCCCGAAACTCGCTACGCGATCGTTCACATTGCCGGCAGCAAAGGCAAAGGTTCCACCTGCGCCTTTCTTTCCACGATCCTGACCACTGCCGGGTATCGCACCGGTCGCTATATTTCCCCGCATCTCCACACGCTCCGCGAGCGCATCGCCGTCGACGATCTGCCGATGTCGGAAGCTGAGTTCACGGCCTCGCTCGACCGGGTGCTTCAGGCGTGCGAGATCGTTGAATCACGAGAGCCCGAGCTGGGACAGGATCACCGCGTTCGAAATAAGCACCGTGATGGCATTCGATCATTTCGCCAGGACAGCCTGCGATCTGGCAGTGATCGAGGTCGGCCTCGGCGGCACGTGGGACGCAACCAACGTCGTCGATCCTGAAATCACGGTGATCGCCCTGCTCGACTACGAGCACACCGACATTCTTGGCGACACGCTGGCCGAGATCGCCGAGAACAAAGCCGGCATCATCAAACCGCGACGGCCTGTGCTCACCCTGCAGCAGGCTGACGAAGGCATGAACGTCATCAAGCTCATCGCCAGTCAGGAAAACGCCCCGCTGCTGGTCGAAGGCATCGACTGGACGATCGGCGGCGATTGGAAAGCCGCTCGCATTTCGGCGCCGATCGGGGAAATCGGCCCGGTTCGTCTGGGGCTAAGCGGGAACCATCAGCTGCACAACGCTGGTTTCGCTGCGATGTCCGCTTCGCTTCTGGCTGAACAGGGGCGAACAAACATATCCGTGCAGACAATTGAAACCGGCCTTGCCGAAACGTTCTGGCCTGCACGATTCGAGGTCGTCGCAAAACCGAATCGGCCAGTCATCGTCATCGATGGCGCGCACACTGGCGCTTCGGGCGCGGCGCTGGCCGCCGCACTGGACGCTCAGTTTCCCGGTCAGCCGATCAACTTGATCTTCGGCATGCTCGGCGGCAAGGACGCTGTCGCCATGATGACCCACTTCCGTGCGCTAACCGACCGGGTGTCCCTGGTGCGTCCCGCCAACCCGCGCGCGATGTCCTTCGAGCAAATGGAACAGGCCGCCCGACAGGCAGACTTGACCTCAACCCGTTTCGCATCGCTGAAACAGGCAATGGCTGAGGCAAGCGCCCGGGCGCAGCCTGAAACCGTCATCGTGGTGACCGGTTCGCTCAGCTTTGCCGGGGAAGCGCGCGAAGTCGCCGGTCTCGCAATCACCGAAAAATTTCCATCCTGACGAAGTAAATTCGACTTGGTCCGTCCCGCTGACCTCTCAAATGCTTCAGGTTCATCCGTGACCGTCGAGGCACGTTTGCGCGCGAACGAGTGTCGTTTCGCCGCAGTAGTGACCAGATAGGGGCGCATCGCGATTCGATGGCCGGTCTCATCGTGGCGCACATTCACCCGCCTGATGAAGGCCGGATCCATGTGTCCAGTCATGGGCTGCACTACTGAAACATACCAATTACGCCCTTAGCCGGATGCGGGTACGCCCTGGATGCCCTTAACGTGGCAGCACCGGCTCGGAGTTCGAGTTCCGCGGACTGGCCTGAAAGACGCCTTGTGCGTGCCGGTCGCCAGAGCCCGACCTCGACCGAGCAAGGGAGGAGAACGCGTATTGGTGGAATAATCGTTCCTATCTCACCGTTCGGCGCACGGCTGCGCGGTCTACGCTCGTGATGTGGAGGATTCGATGGAAGACCAATCGACAGAAACACCGGTGCTCGATTTGCTTGAAACGATGACGTTGGCGTCGCTCGACGCGTCAAAACTCGACGCACAGTCGCTGATGCTGGTGCGGATTGCGGCGTTGGTCGCGGTCGACGCCCCGCCGATTGCCTACCTGCTTAATTTTGGCGCTGGGCGGGAAGTCGGCCTGGATGCGGAAGACGTCCGCGGCGTCCTCGCGGCCATCGCCCCGATCGTGGGCACGGCACGCACGGTCTCCGCACTCGGCAACATCACCGGCGCGCTGGGCCTTGCGCTTGATGTCGTCGAACTCGATGCGGCCCTTAACACGGAGAACTAGCGGGCACACCATGGTGTTCCTAAGTTCGAGATGAAGCGACGTGGTTGCAACGAACGGAGTCAAGCCGCTCCCGCTGGTGGACGCTGCCCGGCTGGAGGAACGTACTCGTCCGCTATCGCTCGTCATCTGGCAGAAGGCGCGTCTTGACTGTCGCGGATATCTCGAGTGGTCGAATTGCTCCTGCCGGCTCGGATCACCGGGAGCGCCGGGAGGCCGAACGCCAGGCCGTCAGCGCGTTCGGGATCTGCCTGGTCGCCGCGTCGCGCCTCCTGGTGCTCCCCGGTCTGCGCGGGTCGAGCTGTATATCTGCGCATCTCGGCGAGCACCAGGATGGCATAAGCACGTTAGCGGCCGATGAGTAGTAGTTGCAGGTGGCTATTGGAGTATTTGGCAGATGCACTATGACGCCGGTGTCGTCGAGCACGCAGCGTATCAAGGTTCGTTGATGGCCGGCACGACGGAAAGTCAAAAGGTTGAGTCTAAAACCGCGAATGCTCGCCGAGTCGACTATCATCTCGCTGCCGCAAAGGTCCTCGAACGCAGTTCATTCCGGGCTCTGTCGCGGGGAACAATCCGACTTCAGTCGATAATCACGGCAGCCCGATCCGGCGCGCCTGATCGACGGCCTGTGTGCGACAGGTCGGCAATCTCGCTCTCGCCCTCGGCGTCTACTTGGCGGCACTCAGCGTGGGAGGCAACGGCTTTATCGCCGCATTCGTCGGCGGACTCTTGTTTGGATCCGTGACTCGCTACCAGTATTAGAGGAAGCGACAGAGTTCACTGAGGCGAGCGGCACGGTGCTCTCGGCATTGGTCTGGATCATCTTCGGCACGATATTGGTCGGGCCGTTTATTGAAGAGTTCGACGCCCGCGCCCTTGTCTTCGCCTTGGTCGCGTTGACTATTGCACGCATGGTTCCCGTGGCGATCTGCCTGATCGAGACTGGCCTGCGACGGGATACGGTGCTGATGATGGGGTGGCTCGGCCCTCGCGGTCTGGCATCGGTGGTCTTCACCTTGATTGCCTTCGAGGCGCTGCATGAGGCGGGCAAGGAGGCGCATACGCTGGTCGCAATGGCGGGGTGGACCATCCTCTTGAGCGTGGTGTTGCACGCGATAACGGCCGTGCCATTGGCGGGGTGGTACGCGCACCGACTGGAAACGGCGTTACCTGACGCTCCGGAGCTGACTCCAAGCGCAGTGACATCAGCGGAGTAACGCGTCGAGACACCCCATCCCGGTAGATTCGGCCCACTATGGATGGAACTCAGGGGCCAGCAACGCGATCTAACCGCTCCGACAGGACCCCCACTTGCTCAATCAGCGCATCCAGCTTCGCTGAAAGCTCATCGTTGGCAGGTGGAGTTGCTGGCTCATCGCTTTTCTTCGGCGACAGGAACGAATTGGCCAGAAACCCGGTGATGACGCCGAAGAGACCAACGCCTACCGCCATCACCAGGATGCCAATCACGCGCCCCCAGTTCGTTACCGGGAACTTGTCACCGTACCCCACCGTGGTGACGGTAACGTACGCCCACCAAACGGCGTCTGAGCCGGTCTTGATATTCGCGCTGGAATCTCCGCCCTCAGCCCAGAGCTCAAGCATGGCCCCGTACTGGAGCACAACGATAACCAGGAAGACCGCGACCAGGAGCGCGCTCCCCGCCAGGTCGACCAGGATGCGCCGCATGACGCCGCGCGCTCCCATCGCGCGCATGGGGCGCCACACCCGCACGATCCGGAAAATGCGAACGAACTTTAGCGCCGGAAAGGGAATGCTGCTGATGAGATCTAGCCACCCGTAACCTTTGAAGAAATAGGCCGATTTGTTCGGCGCCCGGCGGAGCAAGAGAAGGAAATCCGCCAAAAACATCAGCGAGATGCCGACATCGACGATCGTCACCGCATTACGAACGGCGTCGCTGACTGGTAAGACCAACCAGATCAGGTTGATGACGGAAAAAATCGACAGGGCGAGGATAAACAGATCGAAGTTCGTTAGCTCGGGCTTCTTGCGCTCCGCCATACGTCCCTCCATGGTCCAACGCTACCGGGATCGCCAGAATCAGCGAGCATATTTCCGCCCTGGAATGCCATCGCGTCAGGTGATCGTCGCTTGCTGATCAGTATCAATATCGGGCTCGCCATATTGTCGCAGACGCTTGCGATCTGGGAGGTCATTTCTCGCACGATCATCGCTGCAGTTCGGGCAACGAGAATCCCATTGTTATCCCGAGGACAATTAATCCTCCGGCATTGCGCGTGAGTCCGAGCAGGTGAGGAGCTGAAGCTCGCCTCCTAATTGCGGAATTGCATCGTTCGCCACCGAGGATCACGCTCGTTCTCAGCCATCTGCACAAACGTGTCCGATGAACATCGTGTATTGATGTCTATGACCTGACTTTATCCGATGCTTTCCACTAAACTCGACATACGCCGCAGCCGGTGAATTCTTGCCGGAAGCCAAGCACGCATCGCCAACGAGTTCCGCGCCGCGACGCATCCTCTTTCCTGAATTGTGCGTATACAGGATTGAGGAAAAGCGATCAGGCCGAAATCGTCTCGTGGCGAACGGAAAGCCACCTACGGCAATGGCCATGACCGCCGACCCACAAATGTCTCGCAACGTCGCTGACCTGTCCGACGCGGAGCTGATTGAGCTTGTCGCGAATGGAGAGGCGCGTGCGTTGGAAGTCCTCTACGACCGGTATTCACGCGTCGTTTACTCCTTTGCGCTGCGCATCGTGGGTGACCCGCAACTGGCCGAAGAGATTCTTCAGGAGGTTTTTTTTCGGGTCTGGCAGCAAGGAAGTGGGTTCCAGTCGAACCGCGGCTCGCTCATCACCTGGTTGCTCAGCATTACGCACAATCTCGCCATCGATGAAGTGCGAAAGCGCAACCGCCGCCCGCAAAAGGCGGATAGCGAAGATCCCGAATTGGTGCTCGGCGGAATGGCCGATGAAAGCACCGATATCGAACAGGAAGTCTGGCTATCAGGCGTTCGCACTGCCATCGTCGAAGCGCTCGATCGGGTACCGAAAGAGCAGCGAGTTGTGATTGAACTGGCGTATTTTCGCGGTTTGACGCAGCGCGAAATCGCGGAAACACTCGGTCAACCGCTCGGCACAGTCAAAACGCGGATGCGGCTTGGCTTACAGAAGTTGCGTGAGCAGCTTGGAAACTCGGAGCTTGAGATGATGATCCGAACGGGAGTTGAGGAAGCGTGAGCACACCCCTCGAACCACGAACGGACGGCGGCGCCCATCCCGCACCGCGCCGGCCAGGCATCAATTGCAACGAAGCCGGGGATTTAATTCCCGCGCTCGCGCTGGGGCCAATCGAACCAGCCGAGCGATTGCTCCTTCTCGCCCACTGCGAAACCTGCCCCGATTGCGCGAGCCTTCTTGAACGCTCGCGGGAGACTGTTGCGTACCTCCCATTCGCCATGCAGCTCTCAACACCATCCGAGGGGGCAAAATCGGCGCTCTTCGCGCGAATTGCGCAATCGCCCACCGCTTCCGCGCCTGTCCTGTCGATCGCGACCGCGCAATATTCCGCCATCATTGATTCTCCGGCGGCGAAACGTGGTCCCTGGCTCGCGATTCAGTCAAGGACGTCGATCGCCGCTGGATCCAGGAGCGAACACTCCATCTTCGCCTGGTTCAACAGTCGGGTCGCCAAGATCGCCGCGCGCCCCTGGCGTTCGCGTCTGGTGCTGGTGGGCATCTACGCCATTCAATCCCTTCAGCGGCGACAAGATTCCGCTGATGGAGACGTCGCCATCGATCGTAGAAGCGACGCTCGCTTCATCCGATGTGAGCAGCGAACCGACCGCGACGATCGATCAAAGCCCCTGTCGCGCCGCGCTCCTCGAACACGTTCAGATCGCAAACAATTCAACTCAGGATGACTCGTCGATTGACACGGCGGTGAATCTGGACGGCTTCACGACGCAGTTCCTATCGTCGCAGCCGCTCTATGCCCTCAGCGCCAGGAGCAACGGCAGTCCAACCGAGTCTGCCCGCTCGATCGCCCCGACTGAAGGCATGTGCCGGATGTCCAGCTATAAAGAAGGGCAATACCAGCTTTCGCTAAGTGGCGTGGCATTGCCGGGCGGAGCTGGTGAGGCAGGTATCTACCTCAAAGCGAAGAATGGACTGAAAACGCTCATCGCGAAGATCAACATTGATGCAAACGGAAATGGCCAGACAACCTTCTCGCTGGTTCGGCCGATCTCTGATTTCAGCATGCTGATGATTGGACCGATCGAAGGCGGCTCCGATCGCCGCCAAGCCGTTGAATGGTTCGATGACCTTTTCACTGACCTCCGCGGATCAGCTTTCCACCTTCGAAGCCGCCACAACCTGATCCTGAATGATCTAAAAGCCCGGTCGATTCCGCGCGGAATCGACCGGGCTTTTTCGCTGTCATGACAACCGCGAACCTGCGTTTAAGTTTGCGCCGGTTAGCATCCCGCACTATAGTCATTCCGTTACCCCGTGTGCTTTGGGAGTCGACTTCCGCACACGTTCGATTTACGCTGGCGAGGTTGGAATTGGTGGCAAGCACCGCAGGAAGCGCGGCCCCGCAATCATTGTCGCCGGCTGCGCCAGTACGCGCGGCGGCCTCAGAACAGGTGGAAAGCGGCGTTGTGACTGAAGCACTCTCGCCGTCCGCCATCCCGACACTGCTCAGCATCGTCATCCCGGTCTACAACGAAGAAGGCAATCTCGATGCGTTGTATGCGCGTCTGCTTGAGGTGCTCGATCGCGAAAGCATCCCCTTTGAGCTGCTCTTTGTCGACGACGGTTCGAAAGACGGCACCTGGGAAAAGATCGAAATGCTTCGCGCGCAGGACAGCCGCGTCCGAGCACTTCGCCATCGCCGCAACTTCGGCAAAGCCCAGGGCCTCGCCAACGGATTCGCGGTCGCTCGCGGAGATGTCATCATCACGATGGATGGCGACCTGCAGGACGATCCCGACGAGCTTCCCCGCTTTCTCACCAAACTCGACGAGGGCTATGATCTCGTATCTGGCTGGAAACAACGCCGCAAGGATCCCCTCGGTAAAACCGCGCCAAGCAAAGTATTCAACTGGACCGTCCGAAAAGCATCCGGTGTCCAGCTGCATGACTTCAATTGCGGATTCAAGGCTTACCGCAAGGATGTGACCGAAAACATCCGCCTTTACGGCGAGCTCCATCGCTTCACGCCGGTGCTGGCGAACGCCGAAGGATTTCGCGTTGCCGAGCTTCCGGTCAAGCACAATCCGCGCACCTGGGGCACATCGAAATATGGATGGTCTCGTCTGGTCAAAGGATTTCTTGACCTGTTAACAGTGGTTTTTCTTACGAACTATCGCCAACGGCCAATGCATCTCTTCGGTATCCCCGGTATCGTGACGATTTTCCTGGGCATGCTGCTCGGGGTATACCTCAGCATCGAACGTCTGGTGCTCGATCAGCAAATCGGCACCCGGCCTTTGCTCTGGCTGACGGTGCTGCTGATCATGGTCGGCACCCAATTCTTTGGCCTGGGTCTGCTCGGCGAGTTTCTGGCCCATGACAATCAGAGCGATCGCCGGACGAATCTCGTTTCCGTACGAGAGGCGATCGGCATTGAGCTATCTGATGTCGCCACGAATGCATAAAGCGTCATTTCTCCCATGAGCGCGGGAGAGATCGAGCCAAAGGAGTCAAACGGCCGGTCGCTGATGAAGCGGATTTCCGCCGTTCCGACCCCGCTCATCTTCGTTTTCTCCGTTTTGCTCGCCGTCGGACTGCTCTGGCAACAGGGCTCGCTCGGCGATGTCATCGATGCCGCGAGGGACGCCAATCCCTGGCTGATGATCGGCGCAATGCTCCTCTACATGGTCAGTCTCGCCCTGCTGGCCGGGCGCTGGCACATCCTCATCGTCATGATCCACCGCTCATCGCACGCTGCCCGAGCGGCGGAGGCGTTTTTGACATCGGTCGTCATCAATTACGCCGCGCCAGTTGGATTAGCCGTGCCAAGCCGCGCCGCGCTGACCAAGCGCGCGCTCGGGCTCTCTGGACCGGAAACGGGCGCCGTTGCGCTCTGGGAGGTCGGAGCGGATGTGCTGGTGCTATCGCTGCTCAGTCTGCTCTGGGTCCTGATCAGTGGCTCTAAGGCGCTCAACGCGCTCGATAACGCTGTCAGCCCGTTGCTCGTCCTCGGGGTGATCGTCGCGGGTCTGTTATTCGTCGGCATTGGTATGGTTCTGATTCGGCATCTCAAGCCGTCGCTCTGGGCGCGCATCCGTTTCGAGGCCATCCAGTTCTTTCGCTATCCCCGCCAGTATCCGCTCGATGCCGCGCGCGCGATGATCGTCACATTCGTTTATTGGGGCATGCAGATCGCTGTGCTCTGGTTGCTGCTGAAGGCCGTCGGCGTCGATGCTGGACCGAGTCTCACGCTCGGGTTGGTCAGCGTACCGATTCTCGTCGGCATGTTGAGCCCCGTTCCCGGCGGAGCAGGCGTTCGCGAGGCGCTGATGATCGCCATGGCCCATGTATACAATGTCGATTCAGGGGCGGTGCTGCTGGCGGCCCTGGTGTACCGCGTCGCGCTCTTCGCGGCGATTCCGATTCTGTATGCCGGCGTGCGGCTCTGGCTTAAACTCGAGCACGAACAACCGATCGCCGATCTTCACCATCTTGCCGATGCAAACGCCGGTGCCGCCGTCGCCGCACCATTGGAGGAGAACCGATGACCGCCACAATTCCAAACATCGCAGCGCCGAATGATGCCGCCGAAGATACGAGTAATTACCAGAAGCACAGCAGTGGCAATCCGCTCCAGCGCAAATTGATCGACCGATTTCACCACGTGCTTATGGCGAAGCTCGGCCAGTTGGCGCCGACTTCGTTCCTGGATGCCGGTTGCGGTGAAGGATTCGTCGACGAAATCATGACCCGCCAATTCCCCGGCTTGCCCATCACCGGTTTTGACTTCAACGAGCCATCCGTCGAGTTGGCGAAAACCAAAAATCCGGGCTCCACTTTCGTCACCGCCAGCATCTACGACCTCCCCTTCCAGAATCGCCAGTTCGATGTGGTCGGCTGCTTCGAAGTGCTCGAGCACTTGCACGATCCCCATGCCGCTCTGAAAGAACTGGCCCGCGTTAGCAACCGCGCCATCGTCATGAGCGTCCCCCACGAACCCTATTTCTCGTTGCTGAATGCCGCGCGAGGCAAAAACCACGACATCCGCCCCCGCGGCAGCGACCCCGACCACCGCAACCTCTGGTCCCGCCGCGCCTTCGCCGCCTTCGTCGAGCAAGAGCTCAAGCTGCAGTGGCTCGGCGGCTCGTTGCCGTGGACGATTGTCGTTGCGACGAAGCGGTAAGCCGTAAGCCGTAAGCAGAGAGAGGGCTGCAGATGACTCAGGAATTGGTCAGGAGTTATCAGGATTTGCTTGTGTGGAAACGGGGAATTGATCTCGTAGAGGCTGTGTATCGCGTCAGCGCTCAGTGGCCAGCATCCGAAGCGTACGGGCTGACTGGACAAATTCGGAGAGCATCCGTCTCAATACCTGCAAATATCGCTGAAGGACAGGGCCGAGGAAGCGACAAAGAACTTGCTCGCTTTATTGCAATTTCTCGTGGTTCACACTGTGAACTTGAGACGCACTTGATCATCGCTTTACGACTTCAGTTTCTCGCCCAAGCAGAGTTCCAACAGATTCAATCGATCAGCCAGGAAGTTGGCAGGTTGCTCCACGGCTTCTCAAAACGACTCCGCACCGATATCGAAAAAAGCGCTCCTCAATAAAAGGAAATCAATATCCTTCATCCGCGCAACGCCTGAACTCGCGCTTGCGGCTCTGCGGCTCCGTAATAGTCATTTCTGCGCTATCCCTCACCGAACGTGATACGCTACAGTCAGCCTCAGGACAATGCGGCAACGACGGCGCGACAGATATGTCCTGATGAAGGCAAGGCAATGGCCGACTTCAAGCAATGTCCCTCTTGTGGGACGCACCACCCTCCAACTCATGCCTTTTGCCCGATTTGCGGCGCTTCCCTGCAAGAGACCCAGATTCAGTCACTCTATGGGGCAGGGAAAGAGCACTATTGGGAAATTCCTGATTTCCTGCTCGAAGCAAGTCACTGGCAGCGGACCCGCGATCTTGGCGCATCCGGTTCAGGTTTGCTCTGGATTGGTGGGCTGCTGGCGATCGTTCCATTTCTCATCGATCCCAGGAAACCGCTGGCGATCGGCGCGTTTGCTGCCGGACTCTCAATCATCGGGCTCGGTCTGCTCAGAATGCGGCATAGTCCTCGCACGCTCGCACGCGCGGGCATCATTGCCAATGGAGGCGCGTTCCTCGCGCTGGCGCTCGTCGTCGCTCGCGTCATCGTCGCGCCCGCCGACTCCAGCTCGAACGTTCCCGCTCTCACTCCCGTCAGCGCGTCGGAAGAATCGAGCCAGACCGTGGCGGCGAACTCGATCACCATCGCCGGCGTATCTCCAATGTTCCGGGGCGACGCCGCGCATACAGGCCAGCTCGGCGGACCGGCGCCCGTTGGCCATCCAGTCATCACCTGGCGATACGACTCAGGTGGTGAGATCACCAGCACTGCCGCGGTTGCCGATGGTCTGGTCTTTTTCACTGGCAAGCGCGGCGATCTCTTCGCTGTCGATGCGGCAACCGGCGAATTGCGCTGGCAGGCTCATCTCGGCGAATACGTCCTCGGCTCGTCTCCGGCAGTGGTCGACGGCTCAGTCTATGTCTCCGGTGGCTTCGGGCTCTACTCCTATGATGCCGCGACCGGGAAAGAGCGCTGGAAGCTCCCGATTCAATATGCCGCGCAATCATCGCCTACGGTTTCCGGCGACATGGTCTATATCGCGAGCCAGGACGGCAAACTCTACGGCGTCGATGCCCGGACGGGCGACCAGCAATGGTCGTATAACGCGAAAGGGTTGATCTTCTCATCTCCGGCCGCGTCCGGTCCATTCGTCTACGTCGGAACCGATGGTGGGGTGATTCACGCGGTGAGCGCGGAATCGGGAAATCTCGTCTGGAAAACGGAAGTGGGCGGTACGATCTTCTCCTCACCGGCGATCTCCGGCAACACGCTCGTCGTGACCGCACGAGGCGGAACGGTCGTCGCGTTGAATACAACGAACGGAGCCAAGATCTGGAGTTTTGGCCTTTCCGGGATTTCCTCGGCCTCCATCGTTGGAAACAAAGTGATTGTCGGAGCGGACGATGGCGGAGTCCATGCGCTGAGTCTCGACACCGGCCAATCAATCTGGCTCTACCCGACCGGAAGCAAAGTCACATCCTCGCCGGTCGTGGTCGACAACGTCGTCTATGTGGCGAGTGGATTCACCCTCTATAGCATTGATCTGGAAAGCGGCTCCGGCAACTGGCGCTTCGGCGCCACCGACACAATCGAAGCCAGCCCCGCCATTGCCAACGGCCAAATCTACTTCGGCAGCCTCGATGGTTTCCTGTACGCCATTGGGGGTGACGGGAAGTAGCACGGGGTTGTGGAGTTGTGAGGAAGCGTAGCTAGGCTGCGAGTGCCGGGAGCTGAAGCACCCGGCTCACACGCGAAAGTACGCTAAAGCGCACTGAGCACAGGTTGTATGGGGATTGCGCAAAGTCGCCCACCCAGTTCAGTCCCAGCGGGACTTCGTTTTTGTTGGCCCGGGGTTTTAACCTCGAGAAATGGGGCGGATCGATGCGATCGGGCCTGCCTGCCGCCCACCCAGTTCAGTCTCGTAAAGACTTCGTCTTGTGAGCGCTGGGCTTCAGCCCGGCGCAGGACGAAGCCTACGTCCCTCTATACATCTCATCTCCGGCGCACGACGAATCCCAAGCCTCCTCGTGCTTACCGCTTACGACTTACACCTCCGTCTCGGCCTGCTGCCCGCGGTCTGCTGCCTGCTTTCGCTCACCCCGTATTCTTCATCGCGTTCGCGATGCCGTTGATGGCGAGGAGCACCGGGCGCAGAAGCGTGTCGGTGTCTCCGCCCTGGCGGAGTTGGCGCAGCACGTCGATCTGGATGAACGAGAGGGGATCGACGTAGGGGTTGCGGCGCTCGATCGATCGCTGCAGCACCGGGTCGCGGTCGAGCAGTTTCTGCTGACCGGTGATGCGCTTGATCAGTTCCGTCGTCCGCTCGAATTCGGCGGTGATCTGATTCCATATGCGATCACGAACGTCCACCGGATCGACGTGTTCGATATAGCGCTCGGCGATGCGAAGGTCTGCTTTCGCCAGCGCCATCTCAGCATTACTCAGGAGCCCGGTGAAAAAGGGCCAGCTCGATTCCATTGATTGCAAAAACGCCAAACTATGTTCGTGCTCAGCTCGTTCCAATGCCGAACCGACTCCGTACCAACCGGGGAGGATCACCCGGATCTGCGTCCAGGAAAAGACCCAGGGTATCGCCCGTAAATCCTCGATTTTGGACGATCCCGTTCGCCGGGCCGGGCGCGATCCCAACTGCAACGAGGCGATCTCGGTAATCGGCGTCGCCTGATGGAAAAAGCTGACGAAGTCGGGGTCGCCATACACCAGATCGCGGTAGACCTTCGACCCGTAGTCCGCCATCGCATGCATCGCGGACTCGAACCTGGCCAGTTGTTCCGGTCCGGGGTGCGAGAGCGCCCCGACGGTGCTCACAAGCGTCGCTCCCGCCACGAGTTCCAGTTCGCGATGGGCGATCTCGGCAGTCGAGTAGCGCGCCGAAAGCACCTCGCCCTGCTCGGTCAGCTTGATGCGGCCGTCGACGGTATGGGGAGGTTGTGAAAGGATCGCGACATTGGTTGGACCGCCGCCTCGACCGATCGAGCCACCGCGTCCATGAAAAAAGGTGAGCGGAATACCAAGGTCACGAAAAAGACGCGCCAACCGCACCTGGGCGTTGTACAGCGCCCATCCGGAGCCGAGATACCCAACGTCCTTATTCGAATCGGAATAGCCGATCATGATTTCCTGCGCACCGCCGGATGAAACGAGCGCCTTTTGATACACCGGCTGCGAAAGCAATGCCGCCATCGTGTCCGGTGATTCCGCCAGCGACGATCCCGCCTCGAACAACGGGGCAATTCGCAGCATCGCGCCGTCGCCTCCGGCATTCGACAGTCCCGTTTCTTTCATCAACAACAGGACTTCGAGCACATCGGATGGCTCTTCGGCGGCGGAGATGATATACGACTCGATCGCGCTCTGATGCGCTCCGGTGATGGAGTCACGCACCACCTCAAACGTTTCAATCACTTCGCGCGCCTGGTCGGACAATAGCCGGCGGTCATTTGGTATCAGCGGGCGCGGATTCGCGATTTCCCTGGCGAGCAGCGCGCAGCGCTCCGGTTCGGAGAGCGCCCGGTAATTCGTTTCTACGCCGGTGATCGCCAGCGCTTCGGCGACAGCGCGCTCGTGGCGAGCGGAGTGATCGCGAATATCGAGCCGCGCCATATGAAATCCAAAAACTTCGACCAACCGGATCGTGTCGCGCAAATCCCCTTCCAGAATGAGTCCGTGGCTTTGGGCTGAAAGGGCGCGCTCGACCATTTTGAGATCGGCGACGAGTTCCGTCGAGTTCGTGTAGGCGCCGGGAGCGCCGGACCGCACCGACCGCACCCGTTCCCGCATCAACGTGATCGCCTGGCGATATGGCTCATCGGCGTTGATCTGCGCCAGCTCCTCCGCCAATTCAGGGAAATAGCTTCGATATGCATCGACGAGCGGGCCAATCTCTGGCTGCGGACCTGCCACCAGGGTCGACACCGAAATACGTCCGGCCAGCTCACTCAAACGCTCGTCAAGCAGGCGCAACGCGGCATCCTGCATGATCACGAGCGTTTCCTGGGTTACGGCAGGGGTCACGTTCGGGTTGCCGTCCCGGTCGCCGCCAATCCATGAACCAAAGGAGAGCAGGGCCGGTATCGTGATGCCCTGACCGGGGTAGAGATCGTCGACCGCTTCTTCAAAGTCGCGGTAGATCATCGGCACGACGTGAACGAGCGTCGAGCGGAAGTAGATCAACCCGGCGCGCACTTCATCGAGCACAGTCGGTTTGACCGCGCGGACCTCGTTGCTGCTCCAGAGCTCGGCGATCGTTGCCGCCAGCCGATTGCGGATCCGCTCTTCTTCCAAGGGCAACGTCGAGCGCTCGTCGAGGTCGCGCAGCGCGTGAAAGACGCGGGCGAGCTTGTCGATGACCGTCCGGCGTCGCGCCTCGGTCGGGTGCGCGGTGAAAACGAGGCGGATCGACGCATCATCGAGCAATTTTTGCAACTCGGGTGCGGTCATGCCTCGGTCGCGCAAAATCGAGATGGCTTCGCGGATCGAGCCGCGCCGTGGCGCCGGCGATTGCGCCGCTTCACGGCTCCGGATGCGGCGAATTCGTTCGTTGTCCTCAGAGAGATTGATCAACTGAAAATAGTTGGTAAAGGCGCGAATGAGCACATTGATCTCATCGACCGATGACCTGGAAACGACTCCCGCCAGCTGTCCGCCTGCCGCGTCATCGCCGCCGCGATACGCTTTGCCGAGCGCCCGGACCGTTTCTTCGAGATCGAATGCATCCTGGCCAGCTTGCGCCTGAATTACCTCGCCGAGCAGGCCGCCCAGGAGGTAGATGTCATCGGATAGAGTCCGGTTTACTGGCATGCCAGGTCCTTTGCACGAATGCCGGCGCTGCCCATCAACTGAATCTGCAGCGTCATTCAGAATCCATGTCAGCGAAGGTACATCGTCGATGTCCTTCGGACCAACCATGCAAGACCCGAACGACCTACTGGGAGCAGCCAAAACTGTGCAATCAGGACAGTGGTCCTTCCCAAGCATGTGGAAGCTCGACCACTGAGGTTGTGCCGGTGTTTCGACGGAAGGACGCGATGGCCACGGAGCGTGAAATAAGCAATTCCCAGTTGCCAGACTCCATTCGTGTACGATACCGGCTGATCAGTCAGGTCGTTCCCGGAGGTCGCGGTGCCTACATCATCGTTTGAGGATGCCATCGCTGGCTGGCATGACTTCTACATGCTGACGGCGGGCGCAGCCGCAACCCTTCTTGGGCTGCTCTTCGTGGCCGTTTCCCTCAATCTGCGGCTTTTCACCGACCCTTCCCAGCCCCGGTTTCGCGCTGACGCCAGTGTTACCTTCAGCAGTTATCTCTATCTCGTTCTGATTTCCCTGATCTTCGTTGCCCCGAATCCCGACCCAGACTCGCTTGGGTGGTCGCTGCTGATCTTCAGTGGAGTCGAACTGGTGATGACCCAGAAGGAAAGCGATCGCGCACGTCGCCTGCTCCGCTCTGGATGGCGGGGTTACCTGCTCGAGCTGGCACCAACCTTGTGCTACCTGGGAGTGATTGTGGTCGCCGGAGGATCGATTCTCGGCCAAACCGGGCTGATTACCGAAGGCTGGATGATCCCATTGGTGGCGACTCTGTTGGGAACGGCCACTGGCGATGCCTGGGATCTGCTGCTCGCAGTCGGTGTGGCCCAAAACCTATCCAATGAATCTCCATGACGGCGTCGCCCGAAATACTGGACGTTCTTACTCATACCCGCATCGAGAACCTCCCCGCCAGGAATTGGCAAGGAAAGTTCTGAATGCAGGCGGTTAGCTCTTATAAATCGTATACAGGCTCTGGCCATCGACGACGCCCGACGATTCCATGGTCATGTCATGCTCGCCATTGGCGGGAACCGTCGGCTCGCTTACCGGCGTCTCAACTGTGGGCATCTCCTCATGCGAGTCGGAGGCCTTGATGCCCATACCCGATTTGTCGCTCAGCCAGAGCGCACCCGCGCCAATCCCGATCGCCAGGATGCCGATGCCGAGCAGGTAGCCCCAGTCGGCGACACGAGATCGCAAGGGAGGATGCAGGATCGCTTCGGCGCTTTGCGGCCGCTTGAATCCACGCAAGCGCAGCGCATTCGTGACGACCGACACACTGCTCATCGCCATCGCCGCCGCGGCGATGACCGGGTTGAGCAGAATGTCCCATCGGGGATAAAGCACCCCCATCGCGACCGGAATCAGTGCGACGTTGTAGGCAAATGCCCAGAAGAGCCCTTGTTTGATCGTCCCCACCGTACGCCGGGAAAGGGCAATCGCGGTCACGATCGTGCGGAGATCACCACCGATCAGCGTGATGTCGGATGCCGCCATCGCCACGTCGGTGCCGGTGCCAATCGCCATGCCGAGATCTGCCTGCGCCAGCGCCGGGGCATCGTTGATGCCATCGCCCACCATGGCGACGACCTTCCCCTGCCCTTGCAGCTCCTGCACCTTGGCCGCTTTTTGCTCCGGCAACACTTCGGCCAACACGTTGGTGATGCCCGCTTCTTTTGCGATCGCCTCGGCGGTTGCCTGGTTGTCGCCGGTGAGCATCCAGACATCGAGTCCGAGCGCCTTCAATTGGGCGACCGCCTCAGCCGATTCCGGCTTGAGCGTGTCGGCAACGGCGAGGATACCAGCCGCTCTACCATCGATCGCCACGTACATCGGCGTTGCGCCAGTGGCGGCAAGCGATTGCGCCGTCGCGGCCATTTCGCCAAGCTCGACGCCTCGATCGTTCATCAGTGAGCGGTTGCCGAGCAAGATGGCCCGGCCATCGACGCTCGCTTCAACACCTTTGCCGGTGATCGAAACGAACGCGTCCGCCTTCGGCAGATCGATTCCCTGCTCCTTCGCCCGATTGACGATCGCCTCGCCGAGCGGATGCTCAGAGCCGACCTCAACCGCCGCCGCCAGTGTGAGAAGTTCAGTTTCGCCAAAGCCGTTCGTTGGAATAACACCGGTCACCGCCGGTTTGCCTCGTGTGATTGTGCCGGTTTTGTCGAGCACGATCGCGTTGATGCGCCGCGCCTGTTCCAGTGCTTCGCCGCCGCGAACGAGAATGCCATTCTCGGCCGCCTTGCCCGTGCCGACCATGATTGCCGTCGGCGCAGCCAATCCCAGTGCGCAGGGGCAGGCGATCACCAGCACCGCGACGAATGCCGTCAATGCGAAGGTGAACTTCGGCTCCGGTCCGAACACCATCCAGAGCGTGAAGGTCAGCGCTGCCAGACCAAGCACCACCGGCACGAAGTAGGACGAGATAGTGTCGGCCAGGCGCTGCATCGGCGCTTTCGAACCCTGCGCATCTTCGACCAGCCGCACGATCTGGGCAAGCGTGGTGTCACGTCCAACCTTCGTCGCCTGGAAAACGAACCCGCCCGTTTTATTGAGTGTGGCGCCGATTACGTCGTCGCCGGGTCTCTTTTCAACCGGTAGGCTTTCCCCGGTCAGCATGCTTTCATCGAGCGCCGAGCGCCCTTCAGTGATGACGCCGTCAACCGGCACCTTCTCTCCCGGGCGAACCCGCACCAGATCACCGACGACAACCTGTTCAACGGGAATATCCTGCTCAATGCCGTTGCGAATCACCCGCGCCGTTTTTGCCTGCAAACCCATGAGCGCTTTGATCGCCTCACCGGTCCGCTGCTTGGCGCGTGCTTCGAGCCAGCGTCCCATCAGGATCAGCGCAATGATGATGACCGCCGATTCGTAGTAGAGGTGGTACTCGAACCCCCAGCTTTCAGCCCGGACTGGCCAGAGGGTGACAAACGCGCTGTAGCCGTAGGCCGCGCTCGTTCCCGCCGCGACCAGCGTGTTCATGTTGGTGCTGCCATGTTTCAGCGCCGCCCAGGCCGCCTGGTAAAAGACCTTGCCAGCCCAGAACTGGATCACCGTCGCCGCGATCAGCAGCAGCGGCGCGATGTCGCGCATCTCGATTCCGAAGGGCAGCGGCAGGTACATCAGCAACATCATGGCGATGCCGACTGCCAGGCTGACGAGCGACTTTTTCTTGAGATCGGCGATTTCATGGTTTCGGGTGAGTTCGCGCACATCGACTGGATCAGCCGTCGCCACCTGGGGGATTCCCGGCGATTCAACCGGTGCAGGCATCGCGCCGACGTGATAGCCGGCCTTTTCCACCGCGAGATTGAGATCGGCGAGCGAAACGAGCGCCGGATCGAATGCCACAGACGCCTTTTCGGTGGCGAGATTGACGCTCGCTTCAGTCACACCGGGAACCTTCACGAGCGCTTTTTCGACTCGCCGAACGCACGAGGCGCAGGTCATGCCTTCGATCGGGAGCATCGCTTCGCCAGGGGTATCCAGGGAGACGATCTGAATGGCGGGAGCAGCTGGAGTCTCTTCAGGGAGTTGCGGGACCTTATAGCCTGCTTTTTCGACCGCGGCTGTGAGATCGACGATCTGCACCAGGCTCGGGTCGAAGCTGATCTTCGCTTTCTCAGTCGCCAGATTCACGCTGGCGTCCGAGACGCCCTCGACCTTCGTCAATGCCTTTTCAACGCGGCGCACGCACGACGCGCACGTCATCCCGTCGATCGGAAGACTCACCTCGCGGAAATGATCCGGATCGTGCGCCGCTTCGGTTTTGCTTTTATCGTAGGTCTGCACGCCCGTCTTCCTTCTGCATACTTCGAGAGAAGCACATCGCTTTTGTCCTTCCGGACTTCGCCAGACGTCATTGTCCGGCGCATGGTTCAAGCGCATCATCATCGATACCCTGTCCCCGTATCCAGATCAAATATACCCCCAGGCGGTATATTAGTCAAGGATTCTTGTCTGAGATCCGCAAATCTGGTTGCTTCGGGACACGATAGGAGCGACCAGTGTGTATAGGACTATTATATACCCCACTATGGTATATTAACCGAGAAAGGCATACGATTCAGCATCTCGAAGGCTCAAGCGTTTCAGTATCAACACTTCCCAGAAAGGAAGCCGTGATGGCTCAAACAACAACACCGACTATCGTTCCCATCAACCAGCACGAACCAGAGTCGAAAGCTGCCTACGCTGCGGACAAAGCGAAAATCCAGGCGCGCCTGCGCCGGATCGAGGGGCAAACGCGCGGCGTGCAGCGCATGGTGCAGGAGGACAAGTACTGCGTCGATATCCTGACGCAGCTTTCGGCGATCATGTCCGCCGTACGGCAAACCGGCCTCCTCATCCTTGAAGACCACATGCGCAACTGCGTGATGGGCACCTGTTCCCACGGCCCTCACGATCAGGAAGAGCTGCTCTCCGAGCTGAGCGAGGCGATCGAGCGCTTTACCCGCGTTTCCGGATAGACCGCCTCCTGCCTCGATCTCCCGCAGAGATAGAATGCCGGTCTAAAACGATCGGCTGCTTTGAAGGAGATCGGCGTGTCAGGAATTCAATCGTTTCGAATTGCCGTGATTCCCGGCGACGGTATCGGCCAGGAAGTCACGCAACATGGCGTCGACGTTCTGAACCGGATCGCCGAACATACAGCAGGTAAGCTCGCGTTCTCGTTTGAATCCTTTCCCTGGGGCTGCGACTACTACAAGCGAACGGGCCGGATGATGTCAGAGGATGGACTCGACCGCCTGCGCGAATTCGACGCCATCTACTTCGGCGCGGTCGGCTGGCCTGATGTGCCCGATCACCTCTCGCTCTGGGGATTGCGGCTCGCCATCTGCCAGGGGTTCGACCAATACGCCTGCGTCCGGCCAGTCCGCTTACTGCCCGGCATCGCCAGCCCGCTTCGAACCGCCGATCCAGACCATTTCGATTGGGTCGTCGTCCGTGAAAACAGTGAAGGCGAATACTCCGGCGTTGGTGGGCGCAATTTCGCTACACGCGGTCCCCAGCAGGAAGTCGCCGTTCAATCCGCCATCTTCACCGCCAAAGGCTGCGAGCGGATCATCCGCTACGCATTCGAATTGGCCGCCACACGCCGCAAAAAAGTGACAAGCGTCACCAAGAGCAACGCCCAGCAATATGGCATGACGCTCTGGGACGATTCATTCGCCAGGATCGCCACTGAATTTCCCGAGATCGAAACCGAGCACTGGCTGGTCGACGCCATGGCCGCGCGATTCGTGCTCCGGCCCGACACGCTCGATGTCGTCGTCGCCTCGAATCTCTTCGGCGACATTCTCTCCGATCTCGGCAGCGCCCTCGCCGGCAGCATGGGCATTGCCGCCAGCGCCAACATCGATCCCGACCGCCGATACCCCAGCATGTTCGAGCCAGTCCATGGCTCCGCCCCCGACATCGCCGGCAAAGGCATCGCTAACCCGATCGCCGCCATCTGGAGCGCCGCCCTCATGCTCGATCACCTCGGTCTCTCAACCGAAGCCGCACGGGTGATCAAAGCAATCGAGCACGCCACTGCAACCGGCCAGGTCACTCCTGATCTCGGGGGGACATGTTCAACGGTAGAAGCAGCAGACGCGATCCTCACGTCGCTTTAGGCACGACGGCGAACCGTCCAGATTGATAGAATCTCAACATTGGTTTGGGTTTTGAATTCCCAAGGTTGAAACCCCGGGCTAAGCAAAACGAAGTCCCGCTGGGACTGAACTCGGTGGGAAATATGTTGGATATATCGGGACATTTCCCGGATCAGACTCGTAGAGACTTCGGCTTGTGAGCCCTGGACTTCAGCCCGGGGCGGAATCCGCAGGAGCCGCCAACCATGACAAAACCAGATTGGCACAGCATCGAACTCACGCCCGGTGAGCTTGCGGAACGAAGCGGAGTGGCAGTTTCGGCGCTCCATTTCTATGAGCGCCAGGGGTTGATCCAGAGCCGCCGTACGTCCGGCAATCAACGCCGGTATCCACGAGAGACGTTGCGGCGAGTGGCATTTATCCGGGTATCGCAACGGGTTGGCATCCCGCTCGCCGAAATTCGCGCCGCGCTGGAGACGCTTCCAGAAGGCAAAACCCCTGGCCGCGCCGAATGGGCGCAACTCTCCGAGCGGTGGCGCGACGATCTCGAGGCGCGAATCGAGCAGCTTATTCGGCTCAGAGATGACCTTACCGGGTGCATTGGCTGCGGCTGCCTCTCGCTCGATCGTTGTTACCTGGTCAATCCTCGTGATCGGCTCGGCAAGCAGGGTCCCGGCCCTCGTCTGCTCGCCGTCGATCTCGATTAGTGGTCTGGATCAGTCGGCGTGCGCTAAATCTGCGATCGGCACGGAGTTGCCGGCTTTCGTCTCGAACTGGGTCCGATACAAGTCTTCGTACCGGCCCCCGGCCGCCAGCAGATCGATGTGGCGACCTCGCTCGACGATTCGCCCGTTCTCGATCACCAGGATCAAATCCGCCGCTCGGACGGTAGAGAGCCGGTGGGCGATCACGATGACGGTCCGACCGGTCAGAGCCTCCGCCAGTGCATCGGCAACCGCGGCTTCTGACGTCGAATCAAGATGCGCGGTTGCCTCGTCAAGAATGACGACTCTCGGCTTCGCCAGCAGCAATCGGGCGATCGTCAGGCGCTGGCGCTCTCCCCCGGAAAGACGGTAGCCGCGCTCGCCGACAATCGTGTCGAGCCCATCCGCAAGACCGGCAATGACCTCGGTCAGCCTGGCGCGGTTCAGGGCATCCCACAACTCTTCGTCTGTTGCTTCAGGCTGGGCCAGCAGCAAATTCGCCCGGATCGATTCATGGAAAAGATGCCCGTCCTGCGTCACCATGCCGAGCGTATCGCGAATCGACTCGAACGTCAGATCGCGGACATCCACGCCAGAGAATCGCACTGCGCCGCTGTCGACATCGTAAAGTCGTGGCAGCAGCTGGGCGATCGTCGATTTCCCTGCTCCCGACGATCCCACCAGGGCCACCATTTCGCCTGGCTCCGCCCGGAATGATAGGTTGTGCAGCACCTCCACCCCGCCGCGCGAATCGAGCGTCGCCACTTCCTCTAGCGACGCCAATGAAACCTTGTCCGCCGATGGGTAGCTGAACGAAACGTCATCGAATTCGACCGAAACAGGTCCATCCGGCACGCGCACGGCATCCGGTTTTTCGGCGATCAACGGCTTGAGATCGAGCACCTCGAAGACTCGTTCGAAACTGACCAACGCGCCCATCACTTCCACCCGCGCGCTGGCGAGCGAGGTCAGCGGGGAGTAGAGACGGCCGATCAGCAAGGCCAGCGAGACAACCGCGCCTGCTTCGAGCGTGCCCTTCAGCGCGTAATACCCGCCCAGGCCATAGACGATCGACAGCGCCAACGCCGACACGAGCGTCAGCGCGGTGATGAAGACAAATTGGAGCATGGCCGATTTCACACCGATATCGCGAACCCGGTGCGCCCGACGCTCGAACTCCGCCGACTCTTCGGACGGTCTGGCCGTAGAGCTTGATCAGCGTCGCGCCCGGAGCCGAAAAGCGCTCGGTCGTCTGCGTGCTGAGTGCGGCATTGAGATTGGCCGATTCGCGCCTGAGATCGGCGAGTTTCGAGCCCATCCGCCGCGCCGGCAGCACGAAGATCGGTAACAGGATCAGCGCCAGCAAGGTGATTTGCCAGGAGATACGGATCATCACGATCAAGGTGATGAACAGCATCACCAGATTACTGACCACGCCCGAAAGCGTGTCGCTGAACGCGCGCTGGGCGCCCATCACATCACTGTTGAGCCGGCTGACCAGCGCGCCGGTGCGTGTTCGCATGAAAAAGGCGATCGGCATTTGCTGGACATGATCGAAGACGGAGGTGCGCAACTCGAGAATCAGACTCTCGCCGATGTTCGCCGAAAGCCAGCGCGTCAGCAATCCGATCCCCGCTTCGACGATGGCGATCAGCGCGATCAGCCCGGCCAATGTGAGCACCGTTCGCTGCGACTCGCCTTTGATGATGGCGTCGATCGTTTTGCCGGCGAGCACCGGCGTCGCCACGGCTGTCCCGGCCAGCACGACGCTGAGCAGCAAAAAGCAGATGATCTGCTTCCGCAGCGGACGGGCGAATCCAGCGATTCTGCGCAAGGTGACTTTCGAAAGCGGGCGTTGCGCTTGCTGCCCAATCATCGATTTGTGCAGCGCCGTCCAGGCGGTCATATCCATGTGATCTGTTCCTCGTCCCTATCTTGCAATGCTTGAACTCGCTGAAACCACCTGAACATCGATTGTGTCATGCACGAACATATCAGAGCGTTCGGTTATTCGAATCTTCGGTCGAGCCGAATGACCGGGATCTTCCGCCCGGTTTTGCGCTCGTACTCCGCGAAGACTGGAAATCTGCCGGAATGCCTGGCAAATATGGTTTCGCGCTCGGCTCCGACCGTTTCCGTCGCGCGAACTGGAATGATCTCAGTTCCCTTTTCGATGGTGATGTCAGGATTGGCGATGAGATTGTAATACCAGTCCGGATGCCGGTCGCTCCCATACGCCGATCCGAAAATATACAGCGTATCCCCTTCCGGCAGGCAGCGCATCGGCACAACGTGTTCTTTGCCACTACGAGCACCAATCGTGTGAACCAGCAGCATGGGAGGAGGATCCGAGTATGGCGCGGGAACTTCTCCGCTGTTGGCGCGAAAAACGGCGATGACCTGAGCATTGGTGTCCAACTGGTGTGTCACAGTGGTGTCCTCGTCGAAACCGTTTCATCGCCCGCATTGGCGATGTGCCTCGACGATACAACCTCAAGTAAACTTGAGGTCAAGCCCAAGGCGTGCAGTGCGACTCCAATGAGCGGAACCAACGCTACGCCCATCATTGCAATGTTCAGACGAAAGACTTCGGGGAAACGTTACCGGGGCTGATCGAGCGTCAATAATCCAAGCGGTTGATAGTCGCTGCCGACGCTCTCCATGTAGATGAGATCCCAGAGCTTGTTGCCCCAGCGGCTGCATTGATGCCGACGACCAAACTCCCGGAACCCGGCCTTTTGGTATGCCCGTATTCCAGCGACGTTGAACTCGTAACAGGTCAGCAGCACATTCGAGAGACCAAGACCGAGGTGCGCATATTCGAGCGTGAGACGAGTCGCTTCCGCGCCATAACCTTTCCCGCGCGCGTCCGCCTCACCGATCAGGATGGCGAAGCTCGCCCGAGAATGGCGATGCTCGATCTCAAACAGACCGGTCCAACCGATTGGCCGATGGCTGCTTCGCTCGTAGATCGTGAAATAGGTGATCTCATTCGAGCGCACACGCAGATCGAACAGCGCGCCATCCTGCTCGAATGTCGTCGGCCAGCCGATGCCGCCCGTTTTGCTGACATCGAGATCGTTGCTCCAGCGGTGATAGAGCGGCAGCAAATCCCGGCGCAGCGGTCCCAACGAAACCACTTTCCCCACCAGCGTTTCGACCGCAAGCGGATGTTCGCTTTCATGGTTCGCCTGCACGCTGGCTCCTTTCAAGACGTTGTCGTCGCGCCCGACGGCCCTCACCCGGCCCTAAAGGGCCACCCTCTCCCGCTTCGGGCGAGGGTACGACGACGAGTTCCCCGCTCCCGGCGCGGGAAAGGTGCTGGGAGTGGGGGCCGTCCGGACCCTAAATCGCCGGTTTCTTCGTGAAGTCGCGAATCGTGTTCACGTCTTTCGTGGCGGCTTGCAGCATCATGTAAGAATCGGTGCTGGTGCAGAGAAATTGCATGCCCATTTCGTACCAGCGCTGCTGGCTGGCGGCTTCGCGCTCGACCATGCCGGTCGCGACGCCGTGCTTCGCGCAGGCGTCGGCGACCTTCTGCAGCGTCGCGACGAAATCGGGATGGGTGAACTGGCCGTGCAATCCCATCGAGATGGAGAGATCCTGCGGGCCGATCAGCACGACATCAAGACCCGGCACCGACGCGATCTCATCGATGATCTCCACCGCGCCGAGCGACTCGACCTGCACGACCACGAGCGTTTCCCGGTTCGACTCCTCAAGCGCCGTCAGCACGTCGCGCCGCTCGTACCCGTTGCGAGCCTCGCCACCGGCTCCCCGGCGTCCCAGCGGTGGATATTTGGCGTAGCTGACGGCCAGCTCAACCTGCTCCCGGGTATCGACGCGAGGAATGATGACCCCCTGCGCGCCCGAGTCGAGCGCTCGCGCCACCAATTGGTAGGAAAGATCTGTTACTCGCACGATCGGGCAGATGTCGCACAGCAGCGATGCCTGTACGAGATTGACCATCGTTTCCCAATCGAACATCGCATGTTCCATATCGAGAAACAGGAAATCGTGTCCGGCGACCGCCATCAGCTTGACCGTGCCGAACGAGCGCGCCTCGCCGATGATCGGTCCGCTCACCACTTCGCCCGCTTTCAACGCCGCTTTCACCCGGTTCGGTTGCATAACCCCTCCACCTTCCCACGCTTCTCTGATCAATATGGGTCAGTTTCGCCGAAGTGGAAGTATTGCGCCCTGGGCCGTTTCCGATTGCAGCGAGGCTTTCGCCTCGTTCTCCGCCTCAACTCCGGGCCGCCAAGCAAACCAGCCCAACGCCCCGCCGACAAGCACCGCCGCCATATGAGCGATCCCGGCGTCAAGTTCCTGCTGGAAAAGGAGCGCCACCGTAACTGCCAGGAATATCCCGTATGAAGCAAATGCCAGTCGACGCGGCAACAACATGAACGCTGCGGCCATACAGCCATGCGCGGCCGCCGATGATCCGGCATCCGGAACATTAAGCGACGCCTGAGCGCTGGCCATTCCGAGTCCGGCGAGCAGCCGGAGAGAGAGCACCATTAACAATGTCGCCACCCAATCGGAGATAAAAAAGGTGATCAGCATCCGCCTGCTGCCGGCCAGGTATTCGCAGGGCACAAGCGAGCAGACCAGAAGCAATATCATCGACCAGGCGATGCCGGGTTCAGATTGGATAAAGGTGCCGGTCAAGAGATGCCAGAAGTGGCCCGCTTTCAGAATCTCATAACTCATGCCGTATTTTTCGAGCTTTTCGGCGAATTCAGCAGGTGTGTCGTCAGCGGTCACCAATCCAACGGCGGTGATGAACGAGATCAGCACAATCGATGCTGGAAAGGTTGCCAGCCATCCGCGCAATGATCGTTCTGGCAAGCGAGCTGAGAGTTCCGTTTTCAGAAGTAACCAATCATTTATCACGACGGCTCCTCCAGGATGGTGGGCGATGTAATCGACGGCAGATCGATCACGGGTGCTTGTTGCTTTCCTTCCGTCAATCGCGCAATCGCCAGTCCAATTCGCGGTAACGCTGTATCGCTGCTGTAGACGAGAAAACGAGGCTCCCAATCCGGCCCGAACTTGTCCTTGTAGTTGTACAGATTCTTTGCGGCGAAAAACCGGTCGAACCGCGATGTAAGCAACGCCAGCGCGCGATCCCGGAAAAGCGGATCAGTTTCAGAAGCGACATCGACGAACGGCGCCATCCCCAGCGAAAGCCGATGAAACCCCTTCGCTCTCCCGATTTCGATCAGCGACAGCATGAGGAAATCTATTGCCCCGTTCGGCGCCGTGACACGATGCCGCATCAGATCGAACGTGATCTCATCCTTCACGCCGTCCGGTATCAGATTGATAAACGCCTGAATCGTTTCTCCGGTGTCGACCGCAACGAGCACGGGCGTGCTGGAAATGTACGTCTCGGAGAACTGACCGAGCGTGAATTCACGCTCGCGCCTGCCATCCAGGGTAAGCCACTCGTTCGAAACCTCCCGCAACTGTTGAAGCAGCGCGGCATCGTGAGGAGGTTCGTGCAATACGGCCTGGATCTGTTCTCGCTCGAACCGGTTCATGGTGGCGCGCAGGTGCTTCATCTTTTTGCCGGAAAGAGTGAACGCATCAATATCGACCACTGCTTCACCGCCAATATTCACGGCGATCAATCCTGCCTCGTGGTACGCGCCCAGATATCGAGGTGTCGCCTGGTGAAAGGCGAACTGCCAGCCATTGATGTCGCAAAACTCGATGAATTCAAGCAGCACTTCATGGAATGCGCGCGCATCGACGGCGGCGGGATCACCGAGCGCGAGCGCGACGGCGTTTGACGTTCCATAGCTGACGACGGCATCCCTACGCTCAGAGAAGAAATAGAGCTTGTCGGGCCAATACTTGAAATAATCTTGTGACGATCCGCCATGCTCCTGGATCAAGCGCGTCGCCTGTTCGCGCTCGATCACACTCGTCCGCTTGCGCCAGATCACCGGTCTGGCCAGCGCCACGATCGAGAGGGACAGCGCGAGAATGCCGACCACGCTGAACGAGTCGAGAAACCAGTCGGCGCGTCTGGTACGTGGCATCAGCTCATCGCCGCTGGCGACGTAGTACTGACTGAGTGTGTTGTTGACTGCCTGTCCGACATCGAATTCCCGGCCGAACTCACGCGGCGAGGCCAGCCAGAACCCCGCGATGCCATAAAAGAGCGCAAAGAAAAGACTCAGCACCAGGGTAATCAGGCCGATCCTGAGCGACGGTGGATCGTTGCGCACCCGGAAGCGGCGGCGGTACAGGAGCAGGATCGCGAGATTCACCAGCGCGAGCACCGCAATCGCCCGGTCGTGCGGCTCCCGCAGATGCGTAAAGAAAACCACCAGGCTGAGCGCGATCGTCGCGATCCAGGCCAACCGTTGTCGCCGCATCAGACCGTATGACAGGTAGATCAGCAGCATGCCGGCAGTAAGCGTGATCGACCAGTAGGTCGCGTGATCGGGACGGAAAAACTCGACTCTGCGCATCACCTCTGGATTTCGCGGCCGTAACGGGGCGATCAGCGTAAGCACCGACAGAACGCCGGTCATTCCGGTCCAGATTGCCGGCAAACGTGCCGGGGCGCCCCGCAACCGTTTTTGCTTCCCCGCCTGCAGCGCCGCGCCAAGGGTGACCGGCAGCCAGACCTCGCCCAACCTGTAGATCAACGTCGCACCGAGCGCCAACGCCGGTGGCACGCCCAACTGTTGCAGGATGACGGTCATCGTCAGCTCAACCACGCCGATCCCCTGGAAAATCGGCGTGACCAGCACGAAGAGCGTTCCGACGGCATATCCCGCTGCCGCGACACCGATTGATGCGTGCGATCCAACCGCGCGCAGGCTGCCATAGACACAGAGAATGCCGAGCACATCTCCAAGCAACGCCCATGTGGTCGGACCTACCAACTGCCGGGGACGCAGTCCAAACGCGCGAGCTTCATCCAGCAGTTCAACTGCCCGTGTTGGAATGCGTCTCTCAATTGGGGAAGGGAAGGAACCGCCTCGAAGGAGATGCGCCATCAGCCCCACGGCGAGTACAACCAGCGCAAGCAAAATGGCCGCCGCTACGAGTTCTAGCGTCGAAGCTGCTCCTCGCAAGACGAGCCAGATGAGGACAGGCGCAAGCACGAAGAGGATGAACGTGCCGTAGCCGATGACGCTGGAAAGCGCGAATCCAAACATCGCACCGTTGCTCGTCACACCGAACTGCGCGTACTGCCGGGTCGTCATTACGAGTGACGAAGCTGCGCCCAACGGCGTGATCGCGGTCATCGTTTGCCGCTCGGCGTAGGTGCGCAGTGAGGTTGGGATCGGGATCGCAAAACCGAGTGGCTTGAAGACAGCAGTCTGGGAGATCGCGAACACCGCATGCATCGCCAGCGAGCCAAAGAGGACCGCCCAAATCCACCAGATATTCGCGGTTCTGAGCACCACGATGGCGCGATGAAGCTCGGATTGGTTCCGCCAGAGGAAGATCGCGCCGAGCAGAACGAGCAGCATGACCCAGATGCGGCCGTCCACCTGTCGCAACCAATGGCGGAAAGCTGAAACAAATCCTGGAGATGGTTCAAGCTGAGGTTCGCTGGATTCTGATTCTGTTCGAGCTTCCATCGCGGCTCCCCGAGCCAGAATGAGATCACTTGAATGGCGGCAAGCAAGCAGGTTTCCAGAGATGGAAACGCCGCTCGCAGCCTACAACTACCTGCGAGCGGCGCGCCATTCGGACGTTACTTATTGCTTGACAGTGATCCTCGCCAGGGACTCGATCGCCGTCATCAGCGCCGAGTGATCGAGATCGCCATTTCCCGCCGCGCTGACCGAATCCATCAACTGCGAGACGAGTGCCGTCACCGGCAGCGGCGAGCCCTGATCGCGGGCGGTGCCAAGAATGATGTTGAGATCTTTGCGATGCAGATCGACCCGGAATCCTGGCACGAACTCATCCTTGATCATCCCTGGCCCGCGCGTTTCGAGGACGCGGCTGTTCGCCAACCCGCCGCCAAGCACTTCGAGCACCTTCGCCGGATCAACGCCCGCTTTCGCGCCGAAGACCAGCGCCTCGCTGAGCCCGGCGATATTCACCGCGACGGCGATCTGATTGCACGATTTGACTGTTTGTCCGGATCCAGGCCCACCGACATGAACGATCGTTTTACCCATTGCCTCGAACACCGGTAATGCTCGCTTGAACGCTTTTTCCGAACCTCCGACCATAATGCTCAGCGTGCCGGCGATTGCGCCCTTATCGCCGCCGCTGACCGGGGCATCGAGGAATGCGCCGCCTTTAGCGGTCACGGCATCGTGGACATCGAGCGCGGTCGATGTTGCGATCGTGCTCATGTCGATCACCAGCGATTTGGAGGTGACCGTTTCGATTAATCCGCCCAAACCGAACACGACCTCTCGCACATCCGGCGAGTCTGGCACCATCATGATGACGGTGTCTGCCAGACTCGCAACCGCGGCGGGGGTCTCCGCCGAGCGAGATCCGGGTATCTCCGCCAGCAGCTCATCGACTGCTTCCCGGCTCCGGTTATGCAGCACGAGATGATAGCCCGCTTTGGCGAGATTACGCGCCATCGGCTTGCCCATAATGCCAAGCCCGATGAATCCAATGGTTTCCGCCAACGTCAGTTCCTTTCCAGCTACCGCCAGTAGCCCCACTCGCGCAACCAGCGCAGCGAATATTCGGTTCCTTGCAGCGGGCGATATTCCAGTCCCACCCAACCGTCGTAGCCCGCCTCATCGAGGGTCGCCAGCACGTAGGGATAGTTGATCTCTCCCGTGCCAGGTTCATGACGGTAAGGACTGTCGGCAATCTGAACGTGGCCGATCTGTCCGCTTTGCTGCTTGATCGTGTCGGACAGATTTCCTTCCGTCCGCTGGGCGTGATAGACGTCGTACTGCACACCCAGGTTCGGATGATTGAGTTCCCGGGCGATTTCAAACGCGACACTCGCCCGGTCCAGAAAAATACCCCGGTTGTCATAGTGATTGAGCGGCTCAAAGACCAGTTTGATTCCCGCGGTCAGGGCGCGATCGGCCGCGTAGACGAGGTTCTCCTTGTATGTGCCGAGCTGGACGTCCGGCGTGATCTCATTGATTCGCAGTCCGGCCAGGCAATTCAGCTTTTCCGCGCCGAGCAACACGGCGATCTCAAGCGCCCGCTTCAGACTTTCGCGAAACTCTTCAATCCGGCGAGGATCGCTGGCGATGCCGCGCTCCCCCGCCGCCCAATCCCCTGGTGGCAGATTGAACAACGCCATTGTCAGGTCATTGCGCGTCAGCGCGTCTCGCACGGCCGGGATATCTTCGGCATAGGGAAACATGAACTCGATCGCCTCGAAACCGGCCAGCGCGGCCCGGTCGAAACGCTCGATAAAGGGATACTCGTTGAACAACATCGAAAGATTCGCCGCAAAGCGGGGCATAGTGGCTCCTCACATTCGCCCGGTGTGCGACGTTGCCGTCGCGGTGTATCCAGATCATTTTCTCTCACCACGGTGCCGGGGTAAACAGTAGAATCGTCGCACATGGTTCGCCGCCGGTCACTACGACTGGCTTCAACGGGAGCTTGCCGCTACATGACGGATGCAACGTCGCAGCCAACCGGTCCACTTACCCCTGAAGAAATCGCCGATCGACTCGTTCCTGACAAACCAGCAATCTCTCCTGACGGCGCGAACGTCGCCTTCACCGTCGCGCCGGGCGGCAAGAAGGGAGAGCATGCCGAGCGGTCAATCTGGCTCAGCCGCAATGGCGGCAAAGCCGAGCAGTTCACCTCGGGCATCGCCGACGACGGCGCTCCCGTCTGGAGTCCAGACGGTCAGAAATTGCTCTTCAGCTCCGATCGCGCCAAGCGGGGCGAGTCGAAGCTTTACACGATCTCGCTCAACGGCGGTGAGGCGAAAGCGCTCGGCGATCTTGAAGGTGAATTGTCGGCGCCGACGTGGTCACCTGACGGTAAGCTCATTGCGGTGATGCGGGTTGATCCGGAAACTGCCGAGGAAAAGAAGAAAAAAGAAGATCGCCACGATCCGATCGTCGTAGAGGAACAACCAAAGTTCAGCCGACTCTGGATCGTCGATGCGGCGACGGGAAAAGCGCGAAAACTGACCTACGGCAAGCGCCATGTCCTGACCTACCGGTGGTCGCCGGACAGTGCCAGCATTGCATTCGTTGCGACATCAGCCCCGGAAATCGATCTCAGCGGATACCCGACTCCAGTTTCCATCGTGCCTGCATCGGGTGGATTGCCGAAAACAGTTGCGACGCTATCGTTGGCTGCCGACGCCGTCGCATTCGTCACCACGCCTGATGGCCCGGCGATTGCCGCGCTGGTGAGCGATCACCGCGACGATCCAACGTTGTCGATCTGGTTGTTGCCGCTGGAAGGCAAACGTAAGCCGCGAAATCTGCTTCCAGGCTACGAGGGAAACATCGAATGGATGGGCCCCGTCTCAGGGGATTGCGGCAGTCTCTACATCCGCTCGGTCGAACGCACGCACGCGAACCTGTATAAGGTCGACATGGCCACCGGCGAGCTGACATCCCTCACTCCTGAGGGGATGCACAACGAAGGCAGCGTAATCGCCGGACCTTCGTTCTCAGCCGATGGCGAGAAGGTCGCGCTCGTCTGGTCCGACGGGGACAAGATGGGCGAGGTCTATACCGGCGCAACTTCGGGCAAAACTGAAGCGGTCACGGAGTTGGGCAAGCGCTTCGAAGGGCGGCTTTGCCCGGTGGAAATCGTCACCTGGCAGAGCGACGGGCATGAAATCGAGGGGCTGCTCACTTACCCTGCTGGCTACGAAGAAGGCAAGCGCTATCCGCTCGTGGTCGAAATTCATGGCGGACCCTCCTGGCAATGGGAGGACTACGCCTTTGTCGATTGGCACGATTGGGCGCAGATGCTGGCCACGAACGGCTTCGCCGTTCTCGCCCCGAATCCGCGCGGCAGCACCGGTCGCGGTGCAGCTTTCGCCGCGCTGTTGCAGGACGATGTCGGCGGTGGTGAATCGCGCGATCTCATCAATGGCGCGCAGGCGATGGTCGAGCGTGGCATCGCCGATCCCGATCGGCTCGGCATCGGCGGCTGGTCGTGGGGTGGTTATCTCACCGCTTTCACGATCACGCAGACAACGATCTTCAAAGCAGCAGTGATGGGCGCGGGCCTGTCGAACATGATCTCCGATCATGGCACCGATGATATTCCGTCCGCCAATCTGCTCTACTATCCCGGCCAGCCCTATCATCATCTCGATGTCTACTGGGAGAGTTCGGCGATCAAGCACATCACGAAGGTGACGACGCCGACATTGATTCTTCATGGCGATTCCGACGACCGCGTGCACCCATCCCAGGGCGCGGAGATGTTCAGGGCATTGAAGGTGCTGGGAGTACCGGTGCAGTTCGTCCGGTACCCGCGCGAACCGCACGGAATCAAGGAACGCGCCCATCAGATCGACCTGATGACCCGCCTGCTCGGCTGGTACACAAAATGGCTGAATCCGGAAAAACCGCCGACGCCGGCCAAATCGTAGTTCCGTTCCGCCACCATGAAATGCGTGCAGTGGGAGTCTGTGTTGACAGACTCCCACTGCTGTTTCCCCGGCAATTTCACGTTCGTTTGCTTATTCGCTCGCCGGAACGAGCCGAAATCGTGTATTACGGAATGAGCGCGTGAGACGCGAGGAGCCATTCGCTCGATGCGATCGCATCGTCGCCTTGGACTGAATCATGAAAGTGGCGGATAGCGCCATATTTCACACATTTTGCTCAGTTGCAGTTGAGGGATACGACGCCGTGGAATCGATCGCCATTCAAGGAATGATGGGGAGCAATGCTCCCATCGGGATTATTGATTCAGGTGTTGGCGGACTGACGATTCTCAAAGAGATTCAACTCGCTCTGCCGGCCGAATCGCTCTTCTACATCGGCGATACCGCGAACTGTCCCTATGGCGGCAAAACTCCAGCAGAGATCTTTAGCCTGACGACGACCTTGGTCGAGACGCTGATCGAGCGAGGAGTCAAAGCAGTCGTCATCGCCTGCAACACGATCAGCGTCAATTGCATCCAGTTACTGCGAGCGGACTTCCCGGAGCTGCCGTTCATCGGCACGGCGCCCGCGATCAAGCCCGCTGCGGCGCTTTCATCTCGAAAGCGCATCGGCATCCTTTCAACCGTTTCGACTGCGGAAAGCAGCTACCAGGCGGGATTGATCGAGCAATTCGCCGCCGGATGCGTGGTGACCAACCTCGGCACGAATGAGCTGGTGCCACTGATCGAACGGGCCGAGTGGGATACCGGCGTGCCGGAAATCCTGCCCAGATTGCTCGCGCCATTCAAGCGCGCCGAGATCGACGCACTGGTGCTCGGCTGCTCGCACTACCCGATCATCCGGGAGCAGATCCAGCGCGAGATGGGGGGCGATGTGACGGTGCTCGACTCGGGCACAGCGATCGCCCGTCAGGTCGGACGGGTGCTGGAACGCGAATCGCTCCTCGCCAGCGGATCGCACCCAACCCACGACTTCGTCACGACATCCCCATCGCCAGCTTTTCAGCAAATCCTGGAGCGCCTCGATATCTGCGTAGAGGCTCGGGTTTGACCCTCACCCGGCGCTAAAGCGCCACCCTCTCCCAGCATGCTGGGAGAGGGCACGAAATGTCCGGTATATCCGCACATGCTGCAGTGGCGCAGAGCATCGTTGGCAAATGCCTATTTCACGTCGAGCAATCGGCACGCCGTCTCCACGTAGACCTTTGCCTGCGTCACGAGATCGTCGATGAAGCCTGCTTCATTTGCACCGTGAGCGTTTTCGCCGCCCGGTCCGTAGCCGACGGTGTCGATGCCCGCCTGGCGGTAAAAGCGCCCGTCGGTCGCCCCTGCCCAGGCGACGAAATACTCCGGCTCTTTACCGGTGACGATGCGGATGCTTTCCTGGATCGCCTGCACGAACGGGGAATGCTCGTCGGTGATGTTTGCGTCAATGAAATCGCCCGTTGGATCGACGATCAGGGTGTAGGAGTAATCGGAGTCACCGGCGCCAGCGGCATCGAGCGTTTCGCGAATCTCGTTCACGACGGACTCTTTCGTCTCGCCTGGGATCAAGCGGCGGTCGATTGAGAACTTGCACTCTCCCGGAACGACATTATGGGCCACTCCGGCTTCGATCATGTTGACGCTGATCACCGGCTTGCCGACGGCAGGATGGAACTTGTCGATATCCTTTTCCAGCGCCAGGATGCCTTTGGCGGCCTTGGCGATGGCGTTGATGCCCGTAGCGCGCGCGGCTGCGGTATGCGATGCACGGCCATGGAAAATCACTTCCAGACCGAGAATGCCGCGCTCGGCGTTGCGCACCTTGAGGTCGCTCTTCTCGCCGATGAAGACATAGTCCGGGCGCGGCAACCGGCCCGCCTGAATTTCATCGATGACATGGATCGATCCATACTTGGCGCTCGTTTCCTCGTCGGAAACGACGTGCGCCTGCAGGCATCCCTTCAGCGGAGCATCCTTGAGCAGATCGATCACGTACAGCATGACGCCGACTGCGCTCTTCATGTCGGATGCGCCGCGACCGAAGATTTTCTTGCCATCATCGCTGACGACCGGCTCGTACGGACCCGTTTTCCACTTGTCGGGATCGGAAACCGGCACGGTATCGAGGTGGCCGTTCATCGCGATCGTTGGTCCTGACGCCGGATCGCCGATCGAGACGATGACGTTGGGCCGCATCGGATCGTTGGCGACGATGGTGTAGCGCAACCCGCGCTGAACGCACCATTGCGTCACGAAATCCATCACCGCTTTTTCATCCCCGCTGGGACTGGGAACGGCAATCAACTTACTGGCGATATCAATGATTCCGGCGCGATCGACCTTTTCGACTTGTGGATGAACGGTCACAGTTTGCCTCGCTCCTTCTCAATACATGACAACGGCGGGACCGGCTTGTATGCCACTCCCGCCGCCGATCGACACTTACGATGATCCGCGATTACGCGAGCCCGATAAGCTCTAGAGCCGCTCGAAGCGCGAGACGTTCGCCACAAAGACGACGGCCCCACCCACCTCGACTTCGAAATTCTCAGGCATGTACAGCAATCCTGGCTCCAGCGCCGGCGAATAAGGCACGGCGATCTGAGTGCGGCGACGGCAGGTGCGCTGCAAGACGTCCATCACCTGACGCACCTGGGCATCTTCAACTCCAAGCAGCAACCCGGTATTCCCGGTGCGGAGAAACGAGCCGGTGGTGCTGACTTTTGTGAATCGAAAGTGTGCTGCAATCAACGCCTCAGTCAGGGTGTCGGTGTCCTCATCTTGCACGATGGCGATGATGAGCTTCATGGCCCGGCCCTCCTTTCGTCGGACGCTCCGTGACAATCCTCACAAACGTTCCGCGAGTGTACTACGTGCGGAGTTGAGAGTAGTGAGTTAAGAGTTGAGAGAAAAAGCATTCGTACTCACCACTCTTAACTCTCTACTTTCTACTATCGAAGCGACATCAATGTCACCGTGCTGATGACGCCGGGTGTGCGCTGAATCGTTTTCATGACAAGTTCGCCGATTCGGCGGGAATCTTCTGAGTCGATCACGGCGACGAGATCGTAGACGCCCGCAACGTGGTCGACCTGATCGATTCCTGCCTCATTGAGGTGTTGCTCGATCGCTTCCGGCGTTCCAGCTTCCGCTGTGATCAAGACGTACGCGCGCATGACAACCTCCCGACCAGCGAGCTGATAACAGCGAATTCAAGCTAATGATTACGCGCCGGGGTGGCTGGCATCAAATATTCGACCTCTTCCCCATACCAAGATCGCGCTGCCAGAGCGTTTTCATCCCCGCTCCGAAGACCAGTTCGCGGCGCAATTCGCGCTCGATCGTCACCAGCGTTTGATAGCAGGCTTTCGCGGCCGCTTCGAGCGTGTCGTCCCCTTCCCACCGGCATCGCTCGTAGATCGCCTCCAACACACCCGTCTCGACGAGCTGCATGACGTAGCCGACCCAGGGAATGATGGTCACGTTGATCGGCAGCGGCATCTCCGGGCGGATGCGGCGAAAGGTCTGGATCCGCGCGGCTGGCGACGTCACGATCCGGTCAACCATGATCCGCGGCTCCGAAACCAGCGAGCGGCGCATGTCAAGAATCAGCGAGCGCATCGCCGTTGGGAAAAAGAGGCTCATCACCTCGGCGGTGCGCACCGATTCGATGACCTGGTGGATGTAGGCTTCTCGCTCCTGATCTTCCATCGCTCGTTATCCCTGAACTGCTTCGGCAGGCGGCTCATGCCGCCAGATAATCTCAAGCATCAGCTCGTGCAGATGCCCGTTCGACGACATGCACTGCCGGGAAAAGGGATCAAATGGACCATTGGCGTAATTCGAGACTTTGCCCCCGGCCTCTTCGATCAGGATTGCCCCTGCCGCCATGTCCCAGACTTCGAGCGGGCGCTCCCAGAAACCGTCCAGGCGGCCGGCAGCGACATAGGCAAGATTGAGGGCCGCCGCGCCGTCGCGTCGCGGTCCCTGGCTGCTCAGCAAAAAGTCGCGCCAGATGAGCTCATTCTCAGCTCGCTCGGCCAGGTTGTACGAGAAACCTGTGGCGAGCAGCGCACTGACCAGCGAATCAATCGCCGACACATGCATCGGCTTGCCATTCAACGTCGCACCCTTGCCTCGCTCGGCGGCAAACAGCTCATCGCGCATCGGGTCGTACACCAAACCGATGAGCCCCACATCGTTCCAGCGGAGCGCCAGCGAAACGGCGAAGTGCGGATAGCCGTGGGCATAATTGGTGGTGCCATCGAGCGGATCGAAAATCCAGACGAAGGGCGCATCGCTTTCAGCGGTTTCGCTGCGCGAGCCTTCCTCGCCGATCAGCCGGTGACCGGGAAACGCCTCTCGTAGCCGGGACGCGATCAGCGCTTCCGACGCGCGATCGGCATCGGTCACCAGGTCAACTTCACCTTTGAAATCGATCCGCCGCTCGGTTTGGACCTTGTCCCGCAAAATCGCTCCGGCGGCGAGCACGATCTCCCTTGCGATCTCGAATGCGCCAGCCGGCGCGGCTGGCGCGGCGAGTTCAACATCTTGCATTGCTTCTTGAGCTCCCATCATTCGTGAATAGCATCAGCATTCAAAACACGTAGCGGCAAGCGCGGATTGATATCGAGATCCCAACCCGCCTGCTCGCCACGCAAAAGGGCGTGATATGCGGCCCCGGCGATCATCGCCGCATTGTCGGTGCAAAAGGCGAAGGAGGGAAATCGAACCCGAGGCGCTTCTTGCCCCGCGAATGCCCGATCGACTTCTTCCGTCAAACGCTGTCGCAGCGAGCGGTTCGCCGCCACCCCACCCGCGAGCATCACCGTTCGCGCGTTGTGGGTGACTGCCGCCCGGGCGGCTTTAACCGCCAGCACCTCGACGATTGCCTCCTGAAACGATGCCGCGAGATCTGCCGCTGGCAGTCCGTCTGCGAATCGGGGAGCTCGGTGCTCAACAAAAAGTCCAGGCGCAAGTGGGGGCGCTTTCTCCACCGGCAGCCGGTACGGCTCGACTTGCCGCAACAGCGCCGTCTTCAACCCCGAAAAGCTGAAATCATCCGATTCGCCCAACCAGGCGCGAGGCAACGCGAACGCCGACGAAGAACCATGCTCTGCCGCCTGCTGAATGGCGGGTCCACCCGGATAGCCAAGCCCGAGCAGCCGGGCGCCCTTATCGAACGCTTCACCTGCGGCATCATCAAGCGTCCGTCCGAGCAACCGGAATCGCCCCGGTTTGTCGATCAGGATCAATTCCGTATGGCCGCCCGACACCAGCAGGCAGATCGCTGGCAACGCGGGAGGATCGGCTTTCTCGCCCCGCTCACGGAGCCAGTTCGCGCCGACATGAGCTTCAAGATGGTTGACCGGCACGAGCGGCCGGTCAATCGCGTAGGCGAACGCCTTGGCGACATTAACGCCAACGAGCAACGAGCCTGCGAGACCTGGGCCATGCGTCACCGCGACGGCATCGATACCACTGCGGTCAACGCCCGCCTCTGCCAGTGCTGCTTCGATGACCGGCACGATCGCGGTGATGTGCCCGCGTGCGGCGAGCTCCGGCACCACGCCGCCATGCGCCTGATGCAGCGCGATCTGCGAAGCGATGACATTGGAATGCACCCAGACGCCGCCCTGCACGACCGAGGCGGCAGTTTCGTCACATGATGTTTCGATTCCAAGGATCTTCATGGAGCAGCTTCCGGATACTCATAGGCAGGGTCAACAGAAAAGATCGGCGAATCGAGCAGATGCTCCCCGACTCGCTCGACTATTTCCGCCCGCAATTCATCAATCTGCTCGACATAGAGCGGATCGCGCAATGAGCGCGACCACATGATGTACGCGTCCTCACCATTGTCGGTGTAATAGCGCGCGCGCACACCCTGCACGCTCATTCCATACTTTTCATAGAGCCGCTGGGCGATCTGATTCGTGACGCGCACTTCGAGCGACAGCAGGGACGCATTCCGGCCGATGGCCTGATCGAACAGCGCCGCCAGCATCAACTCGCCAAGTCCCCGGCCCCGGTAGTGCGGATCGGTGCCGATCGTGGTGATGTGCGCTTCGTCATACATCACCCACATACCGGCAAAGCCGGCGATATGCGGCGCCTCGTCAGGTTCGTCATGTTTCCTGATGAAAGGATGCACCAATCGGGTCAGCGCGCGGCGAGTCAGCTCGCCTGCCGGATGATCCCGCCCGTTCGTCATTTCCGGTTCGCCAGGCAGTGCCCGCAGCACAATGTAATAGTTGGTGTCGAGGTAGCGCAGCTCGCGCCGGTAGGCGGAAACCGGCCAGGGATTTGAAAAGCAGCGCCGTTCGACCCGACCTACCTCCGGAATGTCGTCAAGCGTCATGAGGTCGATTCGAAACATCCGCCTTCAATCTCCGCAATCACCCGAGCCGCTGTGGACTCGCCGCTGTGGACACTAGCACCCATAAAAGTACGTGGCAACTTCAATCCGTTCATTCCGCCACGGGAACCGGTTGACCGTGCAGGTAGACCGGTTCCAGGGTGGCCAGATCATCGATCTCGCCAAGTTCGAGCCGCCGGAGCCCAAGCTCAGCCAGCAGCGCGGGACGACGTCCCCCTACCTCAGCGGTGCGCACGATCACGCCTTGCCCGGCAAGGACATTGGCAAGCGCCGGGGAGATTTCACCGACCGCCAACAGTCCTGATTCCAATGCCAGCGCGTCAATCAATCCATCCAGCGTCATATTCTGCGCCTCGTTCGTGGCGGAATAAGGAGGTGCTGCGACGAACCGTTGCCAAACGACTCTGCCCCGCCCCGCCGACACCACGGCGATGACATCCCGATCGAGTCCGTGCCAGGGCGCGGCGGCCAGCTCAAGTGTGGAGACACCGATGAGCGGGACATTCCCTGCAATCGCCAGGCCCTTGGCGATGCTCGCGCCAACACGTAAGCCATTGAACATACCCGGTCCGATTGCGACGGCGATCGCAGCAAGGTCGGATACGGTTATTCCCGCGAGCTTCAGGCAATGGTCGATCTGCTCCAGCACCGACGTCGTTTGATCGCGCCCGGCGGACCAGCGCAATTCGACGACATTCGAACCGTCGGAGACGGCAATGCCGGCGAAATCGGTTGAAGTGTCGATCGCGAGTACGTGATTCATGCGACTTTCTTACCAGTCACCTTGATTTCAGGTGGATATTGAACAACAATCGACAAACGTTAACGTCAGTTTGATTGTATGTGCGGAATGTCCGGGTACATTGTCCGCAGGCGTGCTCGCCGGTGTGCGTCGTAATGGCCACGCTGTTTGCGTACGTCATAGTCTACGAGTGTAGGTGGAAATGCAGAGTCAACTCTCGGTTGCTCCGGCGCAGGAACAGGTCGACACGCGTGAGTCCTCCCGCTCGTGGAAGCGCCTTTTCCACGCCGAATGGCTGATCTTCCTGCTGTTCGTTGGCCCGAATCTGTTGCTTTTCGCCATCTTCACCTACTGGCCGATGATCCGGGCATTCTATCTCTCAGGTGTTCGCTGGGACATGATCTCCCCTACGAAAACCTGGGTCGGCTTCGCCAATTATCAATATCTATTTCATGACGATGATTTTCGCGCCACGCTCATCAACTCGCTCTACTTCTCGCTCGGCAGCATCGGCGGCTCGCTGGTCCTTGGATTGGGCGCGGCGTTGCTACTCAATCTGCCGCTGCGAGGGCGGGATACGGTGCGAGCAGCGGTGTTCGCGCCAAATCTCCTGAGCGGCGCCGCCATCAGCATCGTCTGGGTCTATATGTTCGATCCCCGGTTCGGCGTCATCCAGGCGATGCTCGGTTGGTTCGGGATCACCTCGCCAAACTGGCTGCGCGATCCTCAGTGGGCAATGCCAGCCATCATTATCGTTTCGATATGGAAAACGCTCGGATTCGCCACCATCATCTTCCTGGCCGGGCTTCAGGGCATCCCGCGCGATCTCTATGAAGCGGCGAAGGTCGACGGAGCAGGAGCACTCTGGCGATTCCGGTCCGTCACCCTGCCGATGCTTTCGCCGATCGTCTTCTTCCTGACCGTCACCTCGGTGCTTAGCTCGTTCCAGTCGTTCGACATCATCCGAGTCATGACCCAGGGTGGCCCGGTCAATTCGACCTCAACACTTATTTGGTACATCTATGAACAGGGTTTTGTAGCATTCAACGCGGGGCGTTCGTCCGCCGCCACGGTGATCCTCTTTATGTTCCTGCTCGTCTTCACGCTGTTCCAGGTTCGCGTCAACGAGCGGAGGGTTCACTATGGCGACTGATTATCGCGAGGCTCCGCCAGCCGGATTCTGGACGAATCGCCGTAAGCAACAGGCCGGGCGCTGGGTGGCCTATCTCGGGCTCCTGCTGCTCGTGCTCATGGTCGGCATCCCGCTCTTCTGGATGGTCTCCGGATCGCTGAAAACGACCAAGGAAATTCGGGCAATTCCGACGGTCTGGCTGCCGGCCGTGCCGCAATGGTCCAATTTCACCGATGCGTGGAACGCGGCTCCGTTCGGCCGCTTCTATATCAACACCCTTATCACGACCGCGATCGGCTCGTCGGCTGAGCTGATCAATGCGGTCATGACGGCTTATGCGTTGGCGTTCTTGAAATTTCCGAAGAAGAATCTCATCTTCGTCCTGATTCTGGTCGCATTGATGATTCCGGACGAAGTCGTGATCGTGCCGAATTACTTGACCGTGGCGAACGTCTTCGGTCATTCGTGGGTCAACACCTACCAGGGCATCATCATTCCCGGCGCGTCCGTGGCATTCGGAGCGTTCTTCCTGCGACAGGCGTTCATGGGATTGCCGAGGGAAGTGCTCGATGCAGCCAAAGTCGATGGCTGCGGGCACGTCCGGTTGCTCACCCAGATGGTGATCCCGATGGCGCGACCGGCGATTCTTACCTTTGCTCTGATCTCGCTCGTCGCCAAATGGAATGAATATCTCTGGCCGCTGGTGGTCACGAACGAAGACCGGATGCGCACGCTCACGGTCGGACTGACCTATCTCTTCGACAGCGAAGGCAACACGCAATGGGGCGTGGTCATGGCGGGAACGATCTTCGTGCTCGCGCCATTAATCGCGGTCTTTATCTGGTTCCAGCGATTCATTATTGAGGGCATCACGTCAGGTGCGACCAAGGGCTAAGCGCATGCGCGCGGCCTCTGGACGAAAAATTGGATCTAACTGCCGATTCGGATGGCCCGATAGGCAGATCATGATCGTAGCGTTAAAGGTGGAGGATAGAATCCATGACTTCAGGCTTCTCACGACGGTCCATCCTCAAGGGCGCTGCGGGCGCCATGGCTGTCGCAGCCGCCAGCAAGGCGAGCACGACCTTCGCCGCTCCGGCGGTGATTCAAAGCGGGCCGATCGAGATCACCTATTGGGGCTCGTTCTCCGGCGCGCTCGGCGAAGCGGAAAAGACGATCACCGATAATTTCAATGCGGCCCAGACCGACATCAAGCTCAACTACCAGTTCCAGGGCACCTATGAGGAAACCGCTCAGAAACTGACCACCGCGCTTCAGGCGAAGCAGGCTCCGGATGTTTCGCTGCTTTCCGACGTCTGGTGGTTCAAGTTCTATCTCGCCGGCGCGCTCGCCCCGTTGAACGATCTGATCTCGGCCAACAAACTCGACACGACCGACTATGTCGATTCGCTCATCAACGAGGGCAACCGCGGAGGTCAGCAGTACTGGATTCCGTTCGCCCGCTCGACGCCGCTCTTCTACTACAACAAGGATGTCTTCACGGCCGCCGGTCTCACTGCCGCCCCGAAGACCTGGGACGAGTTTGTCGCGGCGGCACCACAGCTGAAAGGTGACAACCGCTCGGCGTTCGCGCACCCATCCGCCGCATCGTATGTCGCCTGGTTGTTCCAGCCGGTCGTCTGGCAATACGGTGGGGCCTTCTCCGATGCCGATTTCAACATCCTGCTCAACAAGCCGGAAGCTGTGGCGGCGGGGCAGTTCTACCAGGATTCGGTCAAGAATGGCTGGGCGACCACTCCCGATGATCCGCAGGCCGATTTCACCAGCGGTCTGACCGCCGCCGTCATGCTCTCGACGGGCGGGCTCAAGGGCATCACCGATGACGCCGAATTCGAGGTCGGCACTGGTTTCCTTCCGGAAGGGCCGGTCGGCTTCGGCTGCTGCACGGGCGGCGCCGGCATGGCGGTTCTCGCCGCCTCGGCACCCGAAAAGCAGGAGGCAGGCTTCAAGTTCATCGAGTGGATGACCTCGCCGGAGCAGACCGAATGGTGGTCGCAGAACACCGGCTACATGCCGGTCCGCAAGTCAGCGGTCGAAAGCGAGACGATGCAGACGTTCTTCAAGGACAATCCGAACTTTAAAACGGCCGTCGATCAACTCGCCCAGACCAAGCCGCAGGATGCCGCCCGCGTCTTCATTCCGAACGGTGACCAGATCATCGGCAAGGGTCTGGAGCGCATCCTGATCGATCAGGATAACGTCCAAAGCGCCTTTGACGATGTCGCCGCCACGCTCACCGAAGATGCCAAACCGGTGATCGAACAGGTTAAGTCGATCGAAGGCTAACCGCAGCATGTTGAAATGCAAGTTGAGCGGGGCGCATTGCCCCGCTCAACTTGCATTTGCCCGGATGGTTTATGGCTGCGCGACGACTTCGCCGACTTCCCCACCCCCAGAGTCGTCACAAAAGCGTTGATCAAAACACAGGATCCTGCCCAGATTAACGTGCCCAATGGCAATCAGATCAATGGCGGAGTGCCTGGCACTGAGTCATGCTGAAGTTTGCGTATCTGCACCGTCCGGCGGTCAGGGCCAGCATACTCAATTTCGATGACGTACGCATGATCGGGAAGCCAGCCACCGGCCCGCTCCGGCCATTCGATCAGGCTCACCCCGTCAGCTGGCGAGAGATAGTCGTCGTATCCAATGGATTCCAGATCGCCCGGGTCATCGAGACGGTAGAGATCGAGGTGGTAGAGCTTGCCGATCCCGTTATCGTGCGACGGAATCAGATGCTCGGCCACAAGCGTAAACGTGGGACTGGTGACGGCTTCGGTAATTCCAAGTCCGTACGCGATACCCTGCGCGAGCGTCGTTTTCCCTGCGCCAAGATCGCCATTGACGAGCAACGTGTCGCCAGCCTGAAGTTCTTTCGCGAGTCGTTCGCCCAGCGCGCGCATCGCCGCAGGCGACTCGATGAGATATTCCTCGACCATTCCAGAATCTACGCCTCGCTGCAAGTCCCCGGCATCTCGTTCAAGCATTGCCGAGAGCATACGTCGAAACGGTCAAAATGCGCTGGAAGACAGCACAAAGGGCGACGCAATGCAGCGTCGCCCTTTGTGTTTGCGTATTCGCGAGTGAGTCTGCGCAACACCAGGCGCTTGCTCGACTGCCCTTCTCAGGAGAGAATGGCAGCAGTGCTAGAGCTTGAACATGCCAGCGACCGGGCGATCAGACGTGCCAGCGTTCTGATCGCCCTTTGTCGTGCGGGCATTGACGGATCGAGCAACCAACTCGCATTTGATTGCCTATCCGCGGCAAGAGCGCGTTGCCAGACGATCATCGCCCAGGTGGGCGAAGCGTGAAACGATCCAGGTGGCGAGACCGTGGGGATACGGCTCCTCGCACTGCAATCACCGTCCATCGAATGAACGGCAATCGCCCTTTGTCCAGTCAGGACCTGGATATCGTCATCAATCCTGATATCCACGCGTTTCACATTGGAACCGCGAGTCCAGCGATAGCAGAACCGGGGCGCATTCCTCGCCGTTGCGTCGTCGTGCGACGCATCTTCAATTCGCCGCGTGCCTTCAGCGAATCGCCCATTGCCGGTGTTCAGTGCGCGGGGCAACAGCCCCACTCGCATATCCGATCAAATTGGTCGGATATGAGATTAGCCTAGCCGAGCGGATTAAGCCTGTCAACCTGGGTCAGCGCGGATGGATCAACGCTTGCGTCATCGTCCCAGCCGCGCCACTCGGTCAGCCCGGCAGAAGGAGTTCGCACTGAGCGCTCGGAAACCATCGCCGGATAGCCGATGTAGATGAACCCGAGCACCTGTCCCCGCTCACTCAGGCCGAACCACGCGTTGACTTCCGGCGACTTGGTGATGTTGCCGCTGCTCCACTTAGCGCCAAGTCCGAGCGCGTGGGCGGTGAGCAGCATGTTTTGCACGGCGCAGGCGACCGCTTCGATCTCTTCGAGGTCGTCGACATTCGACGCCGCAACCGGCTCAACGGCCACGCCGATCACGACCGGCGCACGAAGCGCTTTCTTCGCGCCTCTCGCGCGCTCGATTTCACGGTTGGGATCGCCTTCGGGGTATCGTTCGGCGTTCTGGTTTCCCATGAACCGACCGAGTTCGTTACGAGCGTCTCCCGCGAGCACAAAAAAACGCCACGGCTCGGTCAGGCGGTGATTCGGCGCCCAGGTGGCGGCTTCAAGAATCGTTTCGATCATCTCGCGAGGCGGCTGTTCGGGATGGACTTTGCCGATCGAGCGCCGGCCCTCGATGACCGAGCGAAGGGCCGCCAAAATCGACGTGTCTACTGCTTCCTGGGACTGTACCACCGTGACCTCCATAAATCCGACCAATTTAGTATGGATTATAGCCGCAGATGGAATTATGTGCCGTGCGAGTTCATGTTCTCTTTACCATCTTCCGGCAACAATCGGTCAAGATAAGACCACGAAGCGCGCTGAAGGCGTTTCCGGGACAACGAAGCGGGTTCCAAACATCGATTACATCCACACCCACCTCAAGGCGAAGCGGGACCGGCAATGTTGCCGGTCCCGCTTCCATTTTGCCCAGCTTCGGAGCGAACCTGATTCCTACGCCTTTGGAAGAATATTCTGGTTCGACCGAAAGAAGTTGGACGGATCGTATTTCGCCTTGATGCGGGACAGCCGGTCGTAATTGCTCCCGTACGTGGCGCGGATGCGCTGATCGCCTTCCTCCATCATCATGTTGATGTAGGCTCCGCCTGCCGAGTAGGGGTGCAATGCGCTCCAGTACGTCTTTGCCCACTCCGTTGTGGCTGCGCTGTCGGCGGGATCAGCGTTGACCCCGACGATCACCTCGGCCCATTTGGCGTCGCGATAGTTCCAGGCCGTGGCATCCTTCGGCACGCGCCCCGCCGCGCCGTCAATCGGATAGAGATGCATGGTCGATGTGCCGGGGCCGGCGGTCGGAAGTTCCTTCCCGTATTTCACATGCCGCGTGATCGCCTCATCGGTGAGCTCATTGAAGAAGTCGGCTTTCCAGTACCAGTGATGCCCGGATGGATAGAGCGGATCGAACATGCCTTGCAACGCGGGATGCGGGATCGGGCCAACCCAGTCGAGCGCCGGTGCTCCGAAGCGTGTGCGAATCGGCGCGAAGACTGATTCGGCTTGATCGAGTGGTCCCGTGTAGCACCAGACGATGCCGCACATTTTTTCACTGTGCAGTTCTTCAGGGAATGGCGGACCGGGAGGCACGATCAGAAACGCGAAGAACCCGTTCAGATCGTCCTGCGCCTGGGGCAAGAAATCACGGTACCAGCGCATGATCTCGTCCGCTTTCTCCATCGGCCAGAGCATTGGACCCGCGTAGACCGTGTCGATCGGGTGGAGCCGGAACGTGAACGCGGTGACCACGCCGAAGTTTCCGCCGCCGCCGCGAATGGCCCAGAAGAGATCGGGAAACTCGCTGGCATTGGCCGTGACGGCACGCCCATCAGCGAGCACCATGTCGACCTCCATGAGGTTGTCAATGGAGAGGCCGAACTTTCGCGTCAGATGCCCGAGACCGCCGCCGAGCGTAAGCCCACCGACGCCGGTGGATGCAATGATGCCGCTCGGCGTGGCAAGTCCGTGCGCATGGGTGGCGGCGTCGACCTGACTCCAAATCGCCCCCCCGCCGACACGAGCGGTACGCTTCACGGGATCGACCTGCACGTCGTTCATTCTCGAAAGGTCAATGACCAGCCCGCCGTCTACGACGCCCAGTCCGGGACCATTATGTCCGCCGCCTCGGACAGCAACTGGCAGCTTCTGGTCGCGGGCGAACTCGATCGCCGCGATGACGTCAGATTGATCGGTGCAGTAGGCGATGAGTTTGGGATACCGGTCGATCATCGCGTTGAAGACGCGACGCGCATCGTCATATCCGGAATCGCCAGGTTGCACGACATCGCCCTTGATGGTGGATGCAAATCCCTGGACCGCTGATGGTGAGAGAACGGTAGTTGATGTGATTGTGCCAGTCATGAAGTTCCTCCTGGATTGATGGCTACGGTTGATGCTCTTGAGTACACGGAGCGCGAGCGTTTCATAGATTCTGCCGCTCACGCCCCGCATACAGCGAGAATTACGGAGTCGGTGTGCCTTCAACACACTGGACGAGCGCCTGGTCGGATTCCGTGTATCCAGAAATGAGGGCCACTACCGGCTCATCGCCGATGGCGCGCATCGAGTGGATCATTCCACGCTCGATCACCCAGTCACCGGCATGCAGTTCAACTTCTTCACCTTTGGCCACTTTGACCTCAGCTCCCTCTTTCATCACGGTCATGTCGTGCTCGAGCGGAGTCAGTCCAAAGTTGCCTGATACGACTGAAACGAGAAGGGTCGGGGGATGGGTATGAGCGGTGAATCCGCCACCCGGAGCAATCGTCAACTGAAGCATGGAAAGCGTGTAGTCCGGCGCATCGGTTGGAGAGGCTGCGGCGAGGGGTTTGATGGAAACGCCGGTTGTGCAAGGAAGATCGAGTGGCTGACCACTATCCTGAGCGTTGACGCCGACTGCGCCGATTCCGCCGATCCCGAGCATCGCGAGGGCGAAAAGCAGAACGCGAATTCTCTTCATTGAAAACTCCTGACTCGTAAAGCGTTACATCGAATCCCTGACTCGATGGTTTCCCACTGGGAACTGCTAGCACTCTTGAGATTAGGGACTTTGCACGCGTTACGAATCGGCAGAATTCAGCAATCGAATTGGAGTCGCGACAACGGAGGTCTAGGTAAATCTACGCAGAGCGTCGGATGGGGCTGCTAATCGAGGCCATGCTCGATGGCGAATCGGGCAGCGGAGGTGCGTGAGGTCACATCCAGCTTGTTGTATACCGAGCGCAAATGCTGCCCGACGGTGCGCGGGCTGATCGAGAGGCGATCCGCGACTTCTGCGTCGGTGAGGCCATGCGCGACGAATCGGAGCACCTCCACCTCCCGGGCGGTCAGCCCCATCGGTAACGGCGAATTGTTCCTGGATAGCTGGGCTGCCAGGGCATCTGCTTCCGCCAGCGCCGGACGAGCCCTCAGCGTCGCGAAGGCAGCCCTGCATGCTTCAAGCAGTTCTGTCGCTTCACCTATACGATTCGAAGCCGCGCAAAGCTGTGCCAGCGCCAGTTGCGTGAGCGCTCGGCCAAAGGTCGCATCGCAGGAATCCGCGGCAAGCAGCGCCGACGCGAAATGATCCTCTGCGTCATCCAATCTCCCGTCGCGGTGCGCCACGATGCCCGCCGTGCGTTGAGCCGGAATCATTGCAAGCGGTTGCATCGGCTGGGTCGCGAATTGCACGGCTTCTTCGGCATACGCCCTGGCGCGCGTCAGATTGCCCGCAACAAGCTCATACTTGCTCCAGACCGTGCGGTTATCGGCCCGTCCCAGCGTCGCTCCGCTCCAAGCAAGCCAGCGGTCGCTTGCCTCCAGCCATGAAGCTGCTGCCGGCAAATTACCGTCATCAAGCGCCAGCTCCGCGCCAAGCCGTTGCAACTGCAGCCCTTCATGCAGGACGCGGTTTCCCGGCTCGGTGTCCGCCCCTTGTGGGAAGTAATCCTGAAGCACGGCCCGCGCTTCATCAGCCTGCCCGCGCCATTTGGCCAGGTAAGCGACATTCGCCGTAACCTGCTGGCGCAGGCAATAGTTGCCGTAATCAGCCACGCTCGCGGCAATGTCGATGGCTTCGTCCCAATGGCCATCCACGACCAACATGCCGACCCAGGCAATTTTCTTCGACATTCCAACCGGAAAGGCGTCACCGGCGCGGCGAATCGCCTCTTCCGCTTCCGCCGCCAACCGGCGGCACTCGGCCAAATCAGATGCAAAGTAGGGAAGCACGACTTCCCGAAGCTCACAAAGGTATGTGAACGCCATGACTGCGTGGTGGTCGAGGGTTTCATAGATCGCGCGGGCCTGGGCGAAGCACCGTCGGGCTAACTCAGGTTCCCCACGCGCCGCATGGATAATGCCAAGTCCATGCAGCGAATGCCCCGTGTTGGAGGCGGTGAGCCCACCTGCCGGTATTCCGGCGACCGTTGCCAGGAATCGATCGGCGATCGCCTTGGCTTCATCCAACCGCCCGGCGGCAGCCAGGAACCAGGGGATACTACCTCCCCGGTGGTGAATGCCAGCGGCATTGAGCACCGCTGCCGCCGGATCAATATCAGGCTCGTCGCCGCGTGCGTGACGTGGCACGGAGTCAGCGAGCCAGGGACCCGAAACCCAGCTCGCGCGGGCATCTTCCGGCGAGAGGGATTCGAGCGTCGCAATTCCGGCCGCCATCTCCTCAAGGCCATAGCGAAACTCGTCCGCGTAGCAGTTGAGCAGACCCCGTGAGTACCGGGCATCGGCTCCGAGGACGACGTTTCCGGTCAGGCGCGCCAGTCGCTCAGCTTCAGCAAGATTGGCCATGCCGGTGACGGGATCGAAGTAGCGGCGGAGGCGGCCGCTCCGGTAGAGCAACCGGCTCCGATCTTCTTCGGCTCCTTCAACTCCATCGAGCGAGGCTGCAGCAGCGTCGAATCTGTCGACGGCAGTCAGCCAGGCATAAGCACGCTGGGCCCGTTCACCCGCGCGCTCAAGCCATTCCCATGCGCACGTATCTCCCGACTGCTGCATGTGATATGCGACAGCATCCGGATCGGGATTCGCCACCCCTGCGAGCATTTCGCCGATCTGGCGATGCCAGGATCGCCGGCGTTGTGGTGAGAATCCTTCGTAAAACGCCGACCGGGTCAGCGCATGGACAAACTGTATTCGTGTGCCATCCCGGTTGATCGTGATCAAATGTGCCTCTACCGCCCGCTCCACGATCTCCATCAGGTCATCTTCGAGTATGCCAAGCAGGCGTCCCCATTGATCGATCCGGACATCCTGGCCAATGACCGAGGCGACTTCGAGGGCGCGCATCGTTTCCTCACCGAGCCTGGCGGCACGGGCGTCTACGATCTGCCGGAGGAGCGGCGGGACGACAATTTCTATGGTTGGCTCAAACAACCATTCGTCACCAACGCACGTCAACCGTCCCTCTTCCTCAAGGGTCCGCATCAGCTCGCACGCGAAAAAGGGATTACCTTCCGCGAAACGCTCGAGATAGTTGACCAACCGACCCTGATCCGCCGGTCGCAGCGGATAGCGGGCGCCGACGAGATCGTCGAAATCGTCTGCCGTGAGCGGCCGCAGGTCATAGCGATACGTGCCCGCTGAGTGGACCAGTGACGGAAGCTGCCGGTACAGCGGATGCTGGCGCGTCAGTTCATCGGATCGATAGGTGACGGCGATGCAAAGTTGTTGGGTAGCGACCGATGCCGCGATAAATCGCAGCAGTTCCAGACTGCCGGGATCGGCCCAGTGCAGGTCTTCCAGCACAATCAGCGCCGGATGAACGGAGCCTAGAAACGACCGCACCTGGGCGAACAACGCCGCCTGATTCGAGATGCCTTCAACTTCGCCGGCAACCAACGTTACCGGTGGCGACGGTCTGCCCGGCTCGTGCGGAAATCGGAGTGCGAGGTCTATCCAGGGACCATATGGGGGCGTCGCCGAAAGGTCGTAGCAGGATCCGGTCAGCACGAGAATGCCAGCCGCAGCCGCCTGGCGGGCGAGATCCTGAACCAGGTACGTTTTCCCGATTCCAGCTTCTCCACCGATGAGCAGGAGACTCCCACGACCTTCGATTGCAGCGCTGAGATGGCCCAGAAGCTGATCCTGCTCGTTCGCGCGGCCAACCAGGGTCGGCAGAGATTCCTGTAATTGTTCACGTTCGACTGAACTGGACATAACACCCCCGAACTCAAGGGTCATCTTATCATGGCAGGCTGGTTCGTTCTTCGCTGCACCGTGGGTTCCGAAATGCCGAACCCGGTTCATTTCGGACCTGTCTCGCGCCACGATTCCGGACTCACAATTGACAAAGAATGAGCTCCCGGTATTCTCCGATTTAATTCGACGAATCTGACTGCGCAACAGCCTAGAAGCGGCATCGCTGCGCGTGCACTCGCTTCGCTTACGCGTAACCGAGGCAATTAGTTTTCAGGAAGCATCCGCGTGGACGGAGAAATCGCCTCCTCCACGAACAGAAAAGGCGATTTCTCTGGGCATCTTTGAGTTCAATGTCGATCTCTTCGCAACCCCGATCGATGGCGCCGATCACGGGTTCATGAAGCAGTTCTTCGCTTCAGTTCCACTGTCGAGGTTTCCGGCTCATCCTTCAACCCGGACAACACGGCCCTCTTCATGTCGATCCTCACCCCGGCGAAGGTGGCGCGTTCGAGAATCAGGTCAGCAACTGGCCCGACGGAGACTAGAGGAACGCAAACGCCCCGCCGCCTATCGGCGGCGGGGCGTTGCTGTATCAGGCGGCCGGGGTGAACGTGTAGACGAGATTGGGCTCAACCGGCTCGGTGTTCACCGTCAGCACGACTGAATGGGTATCGCCTTCCGGCGCCGGAAGTGTGACGATCATCGGCGGCGCGAAGGTCGCCAGCGGCGCATCGACGCATATGTAGCCGGTGGTCGCGCCGCCGGCGTCAAGCTGTGGTCGCAGCTCAGAGCGGAACTCACCAACATCGAAGATCAGTTTCCCCTCCCGCAAGCTGAGCGTCAGATTGCCCAAATCAGGGCTGGTGAAGTTTCCAAGGTACGGAGTGACCGTGGGCTCGTCGATTTGACCGATATGCGTGAGCGCTTCGGCGCGAGCCTTTGCGCCCGCCGATTCCAGCGCCATGAGCTCGGCATCGGTCGTCTGCGGTTGATCGAACAGCAACTCCAGGAAGCGGAATATCGCCGAATAGATCAAGAGGCTGCCTGGTCCCGAGGAGTTGGTCAGCACGACGATTCCGGCGTCGGCGTCCGGCACAAAGGTGACATACGCCGAGAACCCGAAGGTGTCACCGCCGTGCGTGACCAACGGCATCCCACGGTAGTTGCCGGTCATCCATCCAAGCGCATAGTTCTGGAGAAAAGCGGCAATGTCGGCAGGCGTCCCAGCCGGAGCGGCTTGAATCCGCACGCCCGGTTGCCAGGTCCGCTCCAGGTTCTCAGCCGAAACCACCCGCGTGCCATCCGGATTGATGCCGTGGCTTAACTCGGTCTGAACATAGCGCGCCATTTCCCGCGCGCTCGACCAGAGACCTCCAGAAGGTTCCACCGGGGTGATCGCGGTATGGTCGGTTAGCAGCGGCAATACGTGGAGCACTCCCGAGATATCGCCCGAATGCGGGGAGGAATAGTCACCATCTGCGAGAACGTCATCGAGGGATAGAGTCGTCCGCTTCATGCCGATCGGATTGAGCACCTGCTCGCGCAGCACGATCGCGTAGGCGTGGGCAAGATCATTCTGCGCTCCACCACCTGCAACCGCCGCGGCGTATGCTCCCACCGCAACCATCTGGTTGTTGTAGGCAAACGTCGTTCCGTAGTCGGTGACGAGCGGAATCCGCGCGACATCGGCAACCAGTTGTTCCCGTGTCAGCTCGTCCGCATTGAACATGAATTCAAGATCGCGGCGAGGCAGCCCCGTGCAGGCGCAAAAGGCATCGCTCTCCGTCAATCTTGGAGTCAACGCGGGATCGGAGACAGCGAAATCCGGCAACAGTTCGACGATCGGCGTCTCCCAGCCCAATCTCCCTTCATCGACCAGCGTCGCGGCCATCATCGAGCTAAACGATTTCGTGACCGAGCCGATCCGCAAGAGCGTATCCGGCGTGACCGCGTTTGTTTTCCCCAATTCGCCCACGCCGAATCCGTTAAGAAAGACGACCTCCCCATTCTGAACGATCGCGATCGACGCGCCCACGACGCCATACGCAGCGAGCTTTTCCGCCACGAACGCTTCGAACGACGCCAGGATTTCTCCGGTCAGGATCGTGGGCGATGCATCGGAGAGATCGGCGACAGGCGTTGCCTGGGCAAGGGCCGACGGACACATGCTCGCATTTGAGAGCGCAATCGCCGCCAGGGCGACTCCTGAAACGCGCAGCACATCACGTCGGGAAGCGCCGCGCTTCGCCAATCTCCGGGAAATCGCATCCAGCGTTCGGTCGTGCATCGTTCTCTCCCTCCGTTCAACGTGTGCTAATCCGGATTTCGAACGGTCTCGACAACCTGGTGAATCGCGTCGATCACCAGATCAGGTTGCGTAAGCTGGATGTAGTGACCGCTGTGCTCGGCGACGAGGAGCTGGGCACCCGGCACGAGCGCCGCCAGTCTGTCTTGCAATGGCCGCCAAACCGCTTCCAACGCATCGCTGGGATACTCCTCCGGCCATTCCCAGGGCTGGCCATGAGTGATCACAACGAGCGGCATGGGTTGCAACGGCGATGAGGCCGCTGCCTCCCGCATTTGCGCTGCGCTCGCCGCAATGTCGATTTTCTCCAGACCGGGATAGCCCTCAGGTTCTGGCGCATTCGAGTACGCGTCCCATTGAGCCGGCGTCAGCACCTTTTCAACTTCAGCGTAATAATCCTCATGGGCGGCGTCGACGAGTACAAGTCCTGCAACGTCATCGGGATACGTGCTGGCGTAGAGACGAACGATCAGGCCGCCGAATGAATGTCCCACCAAGACGTAGGGACCGGGAACATTCGCCGCAGTCAACAGCGCATGCAGATCGCTCGACGATATCGTCTGCGGTGCGAGGCATCTCCACGGGATCACTGCGACCGGGAAAACCGGGATCTCGGTACGTTCCAGGACGGTCGTAGGCGCAGACCCGCGTGAACATCGCGACAGCAGGGAACACAGCGGGCCCCGTCTCGTCTTCCGGAAGCGCCACGCTATCCCAGATCTCGCTGTCATTTCCGAAACCCGCCTCGAGGATGACCGTCGGGCTCCCGGAACCGCGACAGTCCAGATAGAGCGATCTGCCGCCGATATCGATGAGACCGGCGACGTCATCGCCAGTTGATGCGCTAACCGGTGTTTGCGACGCCGTGGCCCTTCGATGATTCATGGCAATTCCCACACTGGCGGAAGCTGCGGCGGCGATCATGTGACGGCGAGACAGGGATAGGATCGAAACCTTGGACGACGCTTGCCTCGGCATGGAACTGTTCCTCCGTCGGGCTGTGGAGTAGAGCGGCGCGTTACGTTCCTACCCTAAGTATCGTCTGAAAATTGAGCCATCCGTACTTGCACTGCATTCCGCCCAGTGGCGTACTGAACGGGTCCTCTGCTCTGGGCCACGGATCAGCAATCGTCGCAACTACCCCCAGTCCAGGCGGCATAGCAATCGCCATCGCAGTCTTCGGCGAACTCAAAATTGCACAGGTTCGTCCAGTAATCCTGAACACTTTTTTCGCTCACCGGCATCCCTTTGCTCAAACAAGGAAAGCACCCTAAGGAGGCGTCGTAGCAACACGGATAATCGGACCACTGCGCGGCGACACGGGAGGGATCAGACATTTTGATGCATACCACCGCTTCGTCGGCGCAACCGTCGATGAAAAGGTGCGCCGCGCCGAACTCCGGGTGCAGGTATTGCGCTTCGGTCTGCTGCTCGGTGAAGGACATGTCGACTTTCTGTTCCCATGCTTCGAGCAAATGCACGTCGTACGTCGCAGTGGACGTTTCCACGTCATATCTGGGGTTGAAGAGCTCGAACACGGCGAAATCGGAGTCTCCTGGCGTGGCTTCCATGACCAGGGCGGCGTTCGGTGGATTCTTCTCCGAAAAGCCAAGATCCTGAAGAAAATCGGCGGTCGGTTTTGCCCCGACGATCCGCTCCGGGCGGTCGGAGAAAAAGAGGGTCTGACCTAAGCCCTGTTCGAGCGTCAGCGTATGGCCACCCGGGCTGTCGCCGGTTTTCGCGACGAGGGTTCCGTTCTTGAATGACTGCACGAAGAGGAATTCCGTCTTCTCGATCGTAGTTTCGTCAACCGTTGCGGTCGGAACATCGGCGGCTGGCGTCGCGTCCTGGGCTCGCGCCAGCCGGCTCACTCCAGCGGCGGCAATGGCCCCGGCTGCGAGACCGGCGCCACCCTGTCGCACTGCCTGCCGGCGCGTCAGCCGCCGTTCGGCGAGAAGTCTGGAAATCGAGTCGAAGCGATTCGGATCCATAGCTGGTTCCTTTCAATTCAATCCAAACCGAGTGGTTCGACGCAATCGATAATGTTGTGCCGGGAGCAGCAGGAAAACGGTTTTTCGCCGGGTTCGATCATGGTGATGAATTCGGAGATTTGCCCTGCTGATCCTCGACGTCCAGATTAGGACGCGCGAAAGATGAGGGACAACCGTGGAAGTACGTGATCAGGTACTTAATTGCTAGCTCGAGTGCGAGACCTGCAGAGCTGGATAAGCCATTCAGGTCTACGCGAGGTTGTCTACGATCCCGCGAAATGATCGAATGCGCCCGCTCGAATCGGCCGGTCACCCGCTGGTGTATTGAGCAGCACCAACGGTTGCTCCTCATCACCGGGGAGGATTTCGCCGATGGCGGTCAGGGTGTTGCCGATTGCTTTGGCGGAGTCCCGCAATTCCTGAAAGACCTTCTGGGGAGCGGTGAAGAGGAGTTCGTAGTCCTCGCCGCCGCGTAGGGCAAGATTGAGCCGCTCGTCGGGAAAGAGAGAACGGACTGAGGCCGCCACCGGAATTGCCTGCTCGTTAATCCTGGCCCGGACATGGCTTTTCGCGAGCATCTTCGGGAGATCGCCGAGCAATCCATCACTCAGATCCATCGCCGAAGTTGCGCCGCCTTCGAGCAGGATGCGTCCAAGCTCGAGCCGTGGCTCTGGCCGCAAATGCGTTTCGATAAGTTGGTCGGCGGTCGCGGCGCGACGGCGCGCATTCATGCCGCCGGCTTGCAGCAGGCGCAATCCAGCGGCTGAAGCGCCGAGTGTGCCGCTAACGCCGATGACGTCGCCCGGTTTCGCACCGGCTCGATGGAGCGCGCGTCCGTCACGGGTCGTGCCGAGTACCGTGATGGTGATGGAAAACCCGTTTGGCGAGGAGACGATATCCCCCCCGGCGATCCTGGTCGCTGTTTTCACCGCCAGTGCTCCCATGCCGCGATAAAGCGATTCCAGATCGGCGACGCGCTCGTTACCACGCAAGCCCAGCGAAACCACTGCGATGCCGGGCACGGCTCCCATTGCCGCAATATCGGAAAGATTGACCGCCAGCGCCTTGTGGCCAAGCCGCTCCCAATCAGTCCACTCAAGCCGGAAATGAACGCCTTCGATCAGGCTATCGGTCGAAACGACAACCGCCTCACCGGCAGGAGGCTGCCAGACGGCGGCGTCGTCCCCGATCGGCACGTCGAGTCCACCGCCGACCCTGGCCGTGAGTGGCAACACTGCCTGCAGCGCATCGATCAATCCAAATTCACCGGCATCGCGGACAAGAACGCTCTTCATCACTCCTCGCTCCTCTTCTGAAGATGATAGCGGACGAGCAGACCGCAGACCGCATGGGCCGAGCGCATCGTTTGCCGTAAGATCGCATCATTGATTCCTAGCGGTTCGTGGAGGTTCGGGCATGTCATCGTCAGTCGATAAGTCCGCAAAAGCGATGTCTTCAAGCGATGCGGTATTTCCGTATTTCCGCTTTGAGGGAAGTCATCGCGAGATTGGTCGGCAATTCGGCGAGTCGTGCCGCGAGTTGATTCACCGGCATGTCGAACTGGCAGTGAATCGACTGGAAACCAGAGTCGGTATACCAGCGGAGATCGCCTACCAGCGCGCCCTTGCGTTTCAGGATTCAGTCGTGGAGTACGCGCCCTACTTTTCCGACGAGATCGAGGGGATGGCCGAGGGGGCGGATCTCACGCTGGCCCAGGCGTATCTCTTGCAGCTACGGGCTGAGGTCGCCACGCCCGGACCCTGGACTGACGCCGTCGCCGAGGCCAACGACGAATGCACCACCTTTGCGATTCTGCCCGAGGCGACCGCCGATGGCATCGGTCTGGTCGGACAAAACGCTGATCTGCCGGCGTTTTACCGAGAGATTGCGATCGTCGCGGAGATGCGTCCGGACGATCTGCCCGCGACCCTGATGCTGCTTCCCGCCGGGCAGATCTCCTACATCGGCATCAACGATCGCGGCATGGGCTGCTTCGCCAATTTTCTGACCTGCGACGGCTGGCGCATCGGCTTCCCGCGCTATTTCTACTCCCGGCTCGCCTTGACGAAGGAGACGGTGAACGATGGCATCGCGGCGATTCGAGGGGTGAAGCGGGCCTCTTCACGCAATCTGATGATGCTCGACTCGCATGGCGGCGCGGCCGATCTTGAAACCACCCCGACCCGCGATGCCAGGCTCGATCCAGTTGACGGGCTGCTCGCTCACGCCAATCACTACACCGCGCCTGAACTGCTTGAAGAAGAACGATCGCCCGAGCACTACCTCGGCAATACCCGCGCTCGCCAGGCCCGGATGGAAGAATTGCTACGGGAGCATCACGGACATCACACGGCTGAGGGAATGCAGGCGATTCTCCGCGATCGCGCCTGCTTTCCCGATGCGCTCTGCCGTGAGCCGGGCGACAGCGAAACCAGCGACACGATCACCTTCGCCTCAGTCATCGCCGAGCCGTCGGAGGGAGCGCTCTGGGTAGCAGTCGGACCGCCAAACCAGCATGCGTATGTCCGTCACTCAATCGAGCGCGTTGCTTGAGCAGGCGTCATCCAAGCGCTTCCTGATAAACGATGCGAGTGAGGCGGGCCGTTTCTGACCAGGAGTAGCGGGCAGCGCGGGAAAAACCGCGTTCCCGCAAATCGGCTGCAAGGGCAGCATCTCCCAGCATGTTCGCCAGCGCTTCGCCAAGTCCTTCGACATCATCCGGATCAACGAGCAACGCATCGTCTCCCAGGACTTCAGGTAGTGACGAGCTGTTGGAAGCCACAACCGGCGTGCCGCAGGCCATAGCTTCGAGGGGCGGCAAACCGAAACCTTCATATCTTGATGGAAAAGCGAAGCAATCGGCGGCGCTCAACCAGGCGGCAAGTTCGGTTTCGGGGATGAACCCGGTCAATCGCACCCGGTCGCGCCAGCGCATCGCATTCAGCGTCTGATGCAGCTCGTCGGTCAGCCAGCCCTCGGCTCCGCCAAGCACGAGTTCTGCCCCGGATTCTTCAGCGATTCGATCGAACGCTTGCAGCAAGATGGGAATGTTCTTTCTTGGTTCCAGCGTGCCGAGGTAGAGAATTGTTGGCCGGTCGAGGTTGTGCTGAATGCGAAAGGCAGCGCGCGCTTCTGGCGTGAGCGGACGCAAAGTCGGGGAAACGCCAAGTGGCGTGATCGCAATCTTGCCCGGGTCGACGCCAAGCAATTCCTGGGCATCCTGGCTCGTTTGGGATGAGATGACGATCACCCTGCCCGCTCGCTTGACCGATAGCCGAACCATCGCCGAGAGATAGATCGAACGTCGTTTCGTCGCGTGCCCGCCCAGCTTCATGAAGGCAAGATCGTGAATCGTCACCACCGATGGGCCACGCCACGCCGGAGGGGTGACGAACGCCATGCCATGCAGGAGATCGATGCGGTCGCGGTACGCTTGAAAAACGAGTCCTGATTGTTCCCAACCGATACGGGCAACAGGATGCTCCGTGGGAATCCAGGGAGCACGCCATGTTGCCGCTGTAGGGGCCACAATCTCATCATTGCCAGGCGACGCATAGACCCGGTATTCATCGTCGCCCGGTAGTTTCAAGAGAGCATCGGCGAGTTGCGCTTCGTAGCGGCTCACCCCGGTTTTCCGCACACCGGGTCGACCCCCAAGCAGCAATGCATCAAGACCTATCCGCAACGTATTGCCTCTTTCTCATCATCCTCGCTCAGCCAACGACGGCCTCGTCTCGCCACAATCATCCCATCTTCACAGGTACCGGTTTCAGGACGGGCCAATAGGCCCGCATGGTATCCTAGCCACCAATATCTCCGGGCGATGGTGACAATCTTTGCGCCTCATCCGGACTGGCGCGGCAGGCTCGAAAACGTTCAGATGCGAGAACGAGCGTGCTTTTCTTTTCACATCCGGAGAGCGAGCCACGCGACGCTCATGACCTCAACATCCGCCATGCATCCTGGATCGCCTGACGCCTGGGTGAACGATCGAGACCCCCTCATCGAGGCTCAGATCGACCAATTTTCCGTTCTGTTTCCGTTTCCGCTCGACGAGTTTCAACGCGACGCCATTCGCATTCTGCTGAACGGCGATTCGGTGATGGTCGCCGCGCCAACCGGCACCGGCAAAACGGTTGTCGCCGAGTTTGGCGTCTACCAATCATTCAAGCGCGCGGGTCGCGTCATCTACACGACGCCGATCAAGGCGCTCTCCAATCAAAAGTTCCGCGACCTTCGGGCGATCTACGGCGATGAAGTCGGTCTCCTGACCGGTGATGTTTCGGAAAACCGCGATGCTCGCGTGGTCGTGATGACCACCGAAGTGCTGCGCAACATGCTGCTGCAGACGCCCTGGGATCTCGATCAGGTCGATTGCATCATCTTCGATGAGATTCATTTCCTGGCCGATCCGGAACGTGGCACCACCTGGGAAGAGTCGATCATTCTCTGTCCCGATCATGTCCAGTTGATCTGTCTTTCCGCCACTGTCTCCAATGCCGATGAAATCGCCGCCTGGATCAGCCGCACCCACCGCCCGATTCGCCTGATCACGCACACCGAACGGGCGGTGCCGCTATCGCTCTACTACTTCTTTGAAAATGAGCTGCATCGATCGGTCGATCACAACGGCGTGTTGATTCGCGACTTTCCTCACACCGGCGGCGAGCTTCGCAAGCAGGCCCGCCGGGGCGGCCAATCGCGCCGCCTGAATGAGGGCGAAGGCGCGGAGATGGACGAGCCGCAGCCGCGCGAGATCATCGACGCGCTCGCCGCTCGGGATATGCTGCCGGCCATCTATTTCCTCTTCAGCCGCAACGACTGCCAGGCCTACGCCGAGCGGTTGGCGTTGATGCGCCCGCACCTCATCTCCGAGCAGCAGGCCGTGCGCATCGAGGCGACAATCGACGCCTTCATCGCCGCGATGCGGCCCGAAGATGTCGCGCTCGATCAGGTGCAGGTGGCGACATCGCTTGCCCGCAAGGGCATCGGGTTCCACCACGCCGGGCTGCTGCCGGTGCTCAAGCAACTCGTCGAAGTGCTCTTTTCGCGCGGCTTGATGCAGGTCGTCTTCGCCACCGACACCCTCGCGCTCGGCGTCAACATGCCGGCGCGATCGGTCGTGATCGGCCGGATGACGAAGTGGGACGGCCGCCGTCGCCGCATTCTGATCGCGAACGAATTCCAGCAGATGGCCGGGCGAGCCGGACGGCGCGGCATGGACGCCTTCGGGCACGTTATCGTTCCCTACTCGCCCTGGATCACCTTTCGCGAAATGCTGCAGGTCGCGACCGGTCCGCTTGAGCCGGTGCGATCGGCCTTCGCCGTTCGCTACAACACCGTGCTCAATCTCTGGGATCCCCCGCACGGCGACCGCGTTCGCTCGATGCTTCAGCAAAGCCTCGCCCAGTTTCAGACGAGCCAGCGGATTCGTCAGCTCGAAGACGACATTGTCGAGATCGGCGGCGATATCGCCGGAGTGCCGACCGGATGCTTGATCGGTCTCGACGCCGGCGACGAGCTGCTCGACGACTACCGGCGGCTCACCGGTGTCTTTACGACGTCCCAGCAGCGCGAGCGGCGAGCGTTAAAAGATCTCGATGCGGCCAGAGCGGCTTCCACCAACTCACCCTGGAACGAGCCGGGACGGCAAGCGCTGCGCAAAGCGTTCCGAACAGCCATGCCCGGCACAATCATTCATCACCGCGAGCTCGGCTGGATCGTCTATCTCGGACGCAGCACACGGGGCGGGGTCGGGTTGTTCCTGCACAAGAAACAGATCGTGCTGGTGCCGGAATACCGCTCGATCGACTATGTTCCGGACGCGAAGGTTGTCACCTTGCCGGAAGCGTTGATGCATCCCGCCGAAGATATCGCCGATGCCTCGACGCTTGTCCCCGTCAATGAGCTAGAAAATCTCTGGCGGCGGGCGAAGCGCCTTGATCTTCCCGATCTCGCCAAAATGGCGGAGGAGCATCACGCTCGCGAAGCGGCGCGCATCGCCGCCGAAGTCGCCACGGTGGAATTGGTCTATCAGGAAGCAAACGACCAGACGAAGCTTCTGCATGAAGCACGCGACCAGCATCCCTGCCACGCCTGCCCGCGCCGGAAGGAACATCGCGAGAATCTTGCCCGCATCGAGCTGCTCGATCGCGAGCGCAATATGCTCGGCGATATTCTGGAACGGGAAGTCGATGCCGAGGAAGCGCGGATTCGCGGGGTGATCCGCGGCATCCGCGAAATCCTCCATCGCTTCGGCTATCTCCATCGCGGCTATGCGACGCCGAAAGCGGACATGCTCGCCGACATTTTCGATAGCGATGGACTGATTCTCTGCGAACTCGTTGACCGGGGCATCCTCGACCGGCTGCCCCCGGAAGATCTCGCCGAAGTCTTTTCCTGGTTCAGCTTCGACCGTGAATTCCGGTACGGAAATCACTTCACCCTCTCCGATCAGCTCGTCCTTGTCCGGAGAAGACTCGAGGACCTGGAGCAGGCCATTCTCGGTGAAGAGCGCGATAACGGTCTCGCCATTTCCGACGGCCACAACCCCACGTTTTATGGTTCGGCGCGGGCCTGGTGCCAGGGGCAGACCATGGTTGAGATCACCAAGGCGATCGACCTGTCCGAAGGCGATCTGGTGCTCACCTTCAACAAAACGATCGATCTGATGCGCCAGGTCCGCGACATGCTGACCAACGGTCTCCCGGAGCATCCACTGCGGAACAAACTCGCCGAAGCCGAAAAGATGCTGCGGCGCGGCATCGTCGAGCAATCGCTGACGATCGGCTTCTCCCCCATCGAAACCCCTGAAGAAGCCGAAGCGAACATCGCCGTCGATGGCATCGCTCCGCAGCCGGATCAATCGAACCGGTCCCGGACGAGCCAGAGGACGACTTCGAATCCCGCCCGAAGCGAAAACGGAAACCAGTCAAGAAACCGGTTGAATGAGAACCCTCACCCGACGCTCAAGCGCCACCCTCTCCCAATGCTGGGAGTGGGTACGAATTGCCTGCAATTTCCACACATTCTGTTGTGGTCGACCTCGTGTCGGCCATGCTCGCGAGAACCCGAACTTGCGTGTGATGACCATGGCCGACACAAGATCGGCCACTACGTCATGGTGGTGATTGGGCCGGAGGTGAGGGTTTTCACAGCACCCCACTTGACATCATGATCCACATCTTGCTAACGTCTACTTCAACGGCAATGAAGGGGACAGGTCCCTGGCGTAAGTGATGCAGAGAACCGCGGGACGCTGAAAAGCGGGATCAGGATCGCCAGCAGATAAGACCCCAGAGCTTCGCTCCAAACGCGATCGGTTGCGATCGTCAGTAGGCGGCGACGGAGGATCTCCGGATCCAATTGGCTTCCGTTATCGAGCCACTGCATCACGCGGTTGCGCCCGCGTTGTGCAGGCGAAGGCCGTTCTCACGAACGGCGAACTGGGGTGGTACCACGAGCAAGACACCGCTCGTCCCCTGTGTGGGGATCGGCGGTTTTTTTGTGGCCGCGAACCCACAGCGCAGGTGTCACGTTCCGTCCGGCGAATCATCGCCGCGGGAGGTGACAGATGAACAGTCAACATGTGAACCACACTGGCCACCATTGCCGGACCGTCAATCATTTCTGCTGCTCGAAACCAGCGTTCAAGCTCTAGGCGCCCCCGGCTCTTATGCCGCTGGCGCCGCCGCAACCTTCGTCCGCGGATTTCCGCCGGGCGTCGTTGTCATTCGTCGCTCGATGCGAGCGGCGATCGAGCAATCCAAGATGGAGCAGCAAATCCATGACCATGCAACTCACCGGCGCATTCACCGCGCTCATCACCCCGTTCCGACACCAGGAAATCGACGAGTCCGCGCTGCGGTCCCTCGTGGACTTTCAAATCTCCAACGGCATTCACGGACTCGTGCCCTGCGGGACCACCGGCGAATCCGCGACCATGACCGAAGATGAGCGACGACGCGTGATCGAAATCGTGATCGATCAGACAGCCGGCAGGGTTCCGGTCATTGCCGGAACGGGATCGAACGACACCCGTCGCACCATCGAAGCGACGCAACACGCGCAAGCGGTCGGCGCAAATGCCGCGCTCGTCGTCGTTCCCTACTACAACAAGCCAACCCAGGATGGGCTAATCGCCCATTACACCGCGATCGCGAACTCTTCGGAGTTGCCGCTCGTGCTCTACAACGTTCCGGGACGCACCGGGATCAGCATGTCGGCTGAGACGACGCTCCGCCTCGCGAATCTGCCGTCGGTCGTGGCGATTAAGGAAGCGTGCGGCTCGCTCGATCAGGTCAGCGAGATCATTGCCGGGGCTCCGCGCAACTTCTCGGTGCTCTCGGGAGATGATTCCCTAACGCTGCCGATGATGAGCGTCGGCGCACATGGCGTGATTTCGGTCGCAAGCAATATCGTGCCGGGCGCGATCGCGGCGTTGGCTGATGCCGGTCTGCGGGGCGATTTCGATGCCGCGCGCGACATCCATTTCTCCCTCTTTGATCTGATGCGGGCGATGTTCATCGAGAACAATCCGACCGCCGTCAAGGCAGCGGCCTCGATGCTCGGTCTCTGTTCGGATGAACTGCGCCTTCCCCTGGTTCCAATGAATCCGGCAAATCGATCGCGCGTCGTCGCCGCGCTGGAAAGCTGTCTCTATACGCGCCGTCCGATTGCGGCCTAGTACCGTCAGGAGTTACCGATGACGCGACCGATTCGCATTGGCATCGCCGGTATCGGCGGACGGATGGGAGGAGAAACGGCGGTCATCGCCGAAGCGGATCCTCGCGTCTCCCTGGTGGGCGGGCTGATCCGGCCGGGATCCCGCCCGCCCGAGTGGGAAGGGCTTCTTATCGTCGATGAACCCGATCACCTCTTACCCAACATCGATTGTCTGATCGATCTTTCGCTGCCCACTGCGACGTCATCGCTTGCGGCCGCCAGCGCCAGGCATCGCGTCGCGCTCGTCTGCGGCGTGACCGGGTTGGAGGACGATGCGATTGGCGCGCTGATGAGCGCCGCAGATTCCATTCCGGTGCTCTGGTCGCGCAATCTCAGCGCCGGCATTCCACTCATCGCCGATCTTGTACGCACGCTCTCAGCGGCGCTGGCGTCATACGATATCGAGATCGTTGAAACCCATCACCGGGGAAAGCGGGATGCGCCTTCCGGGACGGCGATGATCCTCGCTGAGGCTGCTGCCGAGGGGCGCAGCCGCTCCATCGACGAGTTGGCCGTCTATGGGAGATCGGGAGTCGCTCCCCGGACATCTGGAGAGATCGGCATCCATGCGCTGCGCGCCGGAGCGCTGCCTGGAGAGCATGTCGTCCTCTTTGCGGGAGATGATGAAGAAATCCGCATCAGCCATCGAGCTCTCAGCCGCAGAGCATTTGCAAGGGGCGCAATTGAGTCGGCATTGGTGCTTTCGACACAAACTCCTGGATACAAAACCTCGATCTGAAGCGAGATTTGCGAGAGGATTTCGGAACATTCGCAGGTTTCTGTTGATGCCTGACTATTCCAACTGCGATACACTGACGCTCACACACCCAGATTGGACACCGGCCGCAATAAAACCGGACCGATCGATGTGAAAGCTATTGTGCCCAATGGGGGTGTCTTAGGAGGGGGGATAACCCGATGCGGTACATGAAACGACAAGGAGGTGATCTGTCGTGACGGACACCATCCGCGTTCTTATCGTGGGTCGAGAAGCGCTTTTTCGAAAGGGCTTGAAGTCGATCCTCGATACCGATCCGAGCATCGAAGTCGTTGGCATGGCGAGCTCGGCTGAAGAAGGCTACGGCATCGCCGACAACGAGCTTCCCGAAGTGGTGCTCGTTGGAACCACGCTGGCGGATGCGCCCAATGTTTCGGCCGCGTCCGAATTTCGGCGGCGATTTCCATCTTTGGCGACGATCGTCGTCTCCCCGCAAGAGAGCGATGATGAGCTCTTCGCGGCCATCCGTGCCGGTGCTTCGGCATACTGTGCCCAGGATGTCGCCGAGGAAAAGATCATTTCGCTGATTCAGCGGACCAAGAACGGCGAATGGGTGATCAACGAGCAGTTGCTCGAAAAGCCCTACGTCGCCTCCCGGGTGCTCGAACAGTTCCGGAGCAATTCGGACCAGATCGGACCAACTCAGGCGTTTGCTCCACTGACCGACCGGGAGTTGCAGATTCTCAAGCTGGTCTCTGAAGGTAAAACGAATGCCGCCATCGGATATGAGCTCGGCATCAGCGCGCAGACGGTAAAGAATCACGTGACATCGATTCTGCGCAAGCTCGCCGTCAACGACCGCACGCAAGCTGTGGTGATGGCGCTCAAGCGCGGCTGGCTGTCGATCGATGACGAACCTTCCGGCTTCAGGTAGAAACATTTCAAGCGAACGAAGCGGCAAGTTCCTCAGGTTTGAGGAGCTTGCCGCTTTGTCGTTAACCCTCACCCGGTCCTAAAGGACCTCTCTCTCCCGGTGCTGAGAGTGGGCACGAAAGCTCGATATCTCCAGATATTATGGTAGTGGACGACCTTGTGTCGGCCATCCACGCCGGGACCTAAAGATGTATGTAATGACCGTGGCCGATACGAGATCGGCCACTACGACCTGGTCGTGATGAGCATGGCTGTTACCTGTAGATCCCAGATGATGGTGATGGTTTGCTGGGAATGGTTTCAGTGCGCGGCGACGGGTTCTTTTGGGGCTTTGGCCCGCTGAACCATCGTAACGGCGGCGTCGGCGTCTGGCACGCGGCGGGCCAGGAAGGCGGCGATGAACGCGAGCGCGGCTGCAACGATGTAGCCTGCCCGGTATGCGGTCAGATTCGGCGAGCTGACGCCGAGGTCGCTCGTCGTGATTGGATTCACGAGCGACAGCACGGTGCTGATCATCGCCACGCCAAATGCCGCTCCGAGTTGCCGTCCGACGCTTGACAGCATCGAGGCTCGCCCGGCGTCTTCACGAGAAATGGTCGCCTGGCTCGCCGCCTGATTCGGGAGAAAGACGTAGGCCATCCCGATGCCGAGTCCAAACATCAGTATCCGGAAGACCCAGAGGCTGGTGTCGAGATCGATCGCGCAGAAGAGCAACATGTCGATGCCAACCCAGATCAGCCCGCCCATCATCAGGCGGCGCGGTCCGAATCGGGGATAGAGACGAGCAACAAGCTGCGTCGAAACCACCACGCCAAGCGCCTCGGGGAAGGTCGCCAATCCTGATTGCAATGGGGTGGCGCCGTGGGCTTCCTGCAGGAAGAGTGGCGTCAAAAAGAGAACGCCGAGAAAACCGGACGAAGCGAACACGGAAACCGAGAGCGTCGAGCCAAACAGACGATTCTTGAGCAGGCGCAACTTGACCATCGGCTCGGACACGCGCAGCTCAATCCAGACGAAGAGCGCAAGAATCCCGGCTCCCACCACCAGGCAGCCCAGAATCGTGGGTGATGTCCACCCTTTTTGCGGTCCTTCCGCCAGTGCGAACATGACCATAGCAAGTCCGCTGCCCGCGGTGATGAATCCTGGTAAGTCAAAACGCCCGGGCGCATGCTCCCGATGTTCATTGAGAAAGAGCGCGCCGAACACCAGCGCAATGAAGCCAACCGGAAGGTTGATGTAAAAGATCCACCGCCAGGACTGATGCTCGATCAGAATGCCGCCGAGAATCGGTCCCATCGCCGGACCAATGATCGTGGCGAACATTAAGATCCGCGAGACACCGACCCGCTCTTCCGGAGGGAATGTACGGAAGAGCATCGCCATGCCGACCGGGGTCAGCAATCCGCCGCCCGCTCCCTGAAGCACGCGGAACAACACAAGTTGATCGATCGATTGGGCGAGTCCGCAGAGCATCGAAGCGGTTGTGAAGATCGCCAGCGCGAAGAGCAGCGTCTTTTTGGTGCCGAACCGGTCGCCAACCCAACCAGATGAAGGAATGAAGACGGCCAGACTGACCAGGTAGCCGATGACGATTGCCTCGATAGCGGTGGGATCGACATCGAACTCACGAGCAAGGGTCGGGAGCGCCACATTGACCGCCGTCGAATCGAGTGAGTTCATCATCATGCCGCAGACGTAGACGACGGCAACCACGTACTTTTGATTGATCGATCGAGAACGCAATTGAACGGTCCATCTTACGGACGCCGGGCCGGTGAGCGGGGCGTGAGCTTAAGCATCGTGCGAGGCGGCGTACTTTGGCCGCCGAAAGAGTATCAGACTCGTCAAGGCCCGCTCCAACGGAACCAGGCGAACGCAGGGGTCAGCTCAATCCGTTCGATCATGATCGCCGGATCGCGGCGTGCGCTCGTATAATGCTGGCATCACGAAATCATGTTGGAGGCCAGCGATGGCCGAGCGATTTTCGGAATGGAGCGCAACCTCATGGTGTTGAGCAGATACGTGGGAGCTGTTGTTAAACGCAAAGAAGATCCACGGCTTATTACCGGCTCCTCCACCTATGTTGATGACATTAAGATTCCCGGCACCCTGCATGTCGCCTTCGTCCGTAGCCAGTATCCGCACGCGGCGATCAACGGCATTGACGGCAGTGAAGCGCTGGCGATGCCGGGCGTCAAAGCCGTGATCACCGCTGCCGACCTCAAGAAGGTGATGACCGGGCAGTTCCCGGCGCCGATGGGCGAAGCGCGCGACGTCGCAAACACCCCCGATCCAACCGTTTCCGACGAGGAAATTGAGGTCCCTTCGGTATTACCGCTTGCTGATGACAGGGTGCGCTATATCGGCGACCCGATCGCCGCGGTCGTGGCCGAAACGCTCGTCCAGGCGATAGACGCCGCCAGCACCGTCGTCGTCGATTATGACGTGCTTGATGCAGTCATCAATCCCATCGACGCGCTCGAGGACGGCGCTCCTCTGCTCTACGAGAATGTCAAAAACAATATCAGCGTGATTGAACAAACCGTCGTCGGCGATGCCGGTTCGGCGATCGCGGCAGCGAAATACAAAATCAAGCAGATCATCAAAGCGCCGCGAGTGCATCCGATGCCGGTTGAAGGCCGGGCGGTGCTAGCGACCCCCGATCCGATCACCCGAGGACTCACCTTCTGGACTTCGACCCAGGCTCCGCACTGGAACCGCAATTCGATCGCCGAAGCGCTCGGTTTGAGCCAGACGCAGGTGCGCTGCATCGCGCCAGAGGTGGGCGGCGGTTTCGGCTGCAAGATCGGCGCGTACCCGGAAGACTACGTGGTCACCGCCATCGCGCACATCTTGAAGCAGCCGGTGAAATGGGTGGAGTCGCGATCGGAATCGTTCCTCGCCACCAACCATGGTCGCAATCAATACGGCGAGTTCGAAGCCGGAGTCGATGAAAACGGGAAGCTGGTCGGATTGAAGGCGCGGATCACGCTCGATTCCGGCGCGTATCCGAAAGCGCTCGATCTCGCCTGGGCGACCTGGGTGATGTCGACCGGCACCTATCTGATTCCAAATCTCGATTACAAAGTCACCGGCGTCTACACCAACACGATGGCCAACGGGGCGTATCGCGGCGCCGGCCGTCCGGAAGCCGCCTTCTACATCGAGCGGGTGATGGATTTGCTGGCCGACGCCTCGGGTATCGATCCCGCCGAAATTCGCCGCGTCAACTTTGTGCAGCCCGATCAGTTCCCCTACACCACCCTCTCGGGTGAGGTGTATGACACCGGTGAGTACGAAAAAGCATTGAACAAAGCGCTCGAAGTCTCTGGGTATGCCGATCTTCGCAAGAAGCAGGCGAAACTTCGCGAGGAAGGGCGCTATCTCGGCATCGGGCTGGTTTCCTACGTCGAAATCTGCGGATTCGGGCCGTTCGAATCATCAACGGTCCGGGTTGAGCCGAGCGGCGCCGTCTCGATTTTCACCGGCATCTCTCCTCACGGCCAGGGACAGGAAACGACCTTCGCCCAGATGGCCGCCGATTACATCGGCGCCGATTTCCAGGATGTCGTCGTCCATCATGGTGACACCGGCAACACGCCGCAGGGCACACGGCACGATGGGATCGCGCGGGCTGGTCGTCGGCGGCGCGGCGCTGGCGATGTCGCTGGAGAAAATCCAGGAGAAAGCCAAGCGAATCGCGGCTCAGATGCTCGAAGCTTCTGTCGATGACATTGAAGTGTCCGAAGGCAAATTCCGGGTAAGGGGCGTCCCAACCGAAGGGCTGACCCTCGGCGACATCTCGGCGAAAGCCTACAGCGGCGATCTTGACGAAGAACCGGGATTAGAAACAACCAACTTCTTCAAACCGGCTGACGAGACATTCCCGTTCGGTTCACACATTGCGGTGGTTGAGGTCTTCCCTGAAACCGGCGAATTGAAAATGCTCGATTTCTTCTCGATCGACGATTGCGGCGTGATCATCTCGCCGATGCTCGTTGACGGCCAGGTTCACGGTGGTCTCGCCCAGGGCATCGGTCAAGCGCTGGTGGAAGAAATGCACTACGACGGTGGCGGAGAATTGCTCACCGGCACACTCACCGATTACGCCGTGCCGCGCGCAAATCTCTTTCCGATGTTCACCACCGGCCACACCGAAACGAAAACGCACATCAATGTGCTCGGAGCAAAAGGCATCGGCGAAGCCGCCACGATCGGCTCCACCCCGGCGACCGCCAACGCCGTCATCGACGCCCTCACTCCCTGGGGCGTGACGCACATTGACATCCCGATGACCCCGGAGAAGGTCTGGCGAGCGATCCAGAGCAGCGAGAAATAGGTGGGGACGCCGAGCGATGAGGCGAGGCGCCAGTGGGTCCGGATACAAAAGGACGGAGTACTCAACTGGCTCTCCGATCTTGAGAGAAACGTTCTGATCATGCGCTTCGGGCTCAAAGACGGCCACTCGCATACCCTGGAGGAAACCGGCAAATTTTTCGGCGTTTCCCGAGAGCGCATTCGCCAGATCGAAGCGGGCGCCCTGCGCAAACTGCCCCACCCGAGGCGTGAGCAGTGAGTGCAAGGCGATCTGGAATGGCGTAAGCCCTGAAGGAGCAAATTGGATAGCTTCGCGCAACTGCGAAACCGGCGCATTCAGATTCGCGAGCGAATCCAACGCGTTCTTTCGATCGACCAACGGGTGATCGCCGCCTGGTACACCGGATCGGTCGGACGCGGGCAAGAGGACGCCTGGAGTGATCTCGATCTGGTCCTCGCCATTCGAGACGATGATTTCGCCTCTTTTTGGGAGGACCGGATCGTTCTATTCGGTCTGATCGATCAAGTCGTTTTTGTCCAGCGAGAGCTTGCCGGAAATTCGATCCTGCAAGGCGGTTCTTTTCAACTGGCGATCTACGATGGTCCAGTCGAAGTAGATTGGACGGCAGGTCCGGTCAGCCTCGCGGTACGCGCATCAGACACGCTGCTCATTTTCGACCGCATCGGAATTCCCGTCGTACAGCCCACAGAGAAAACGAACGATGAAATGATGGCCCAGGCGGCTTGGATGATCGAGTTCTTCTGGGCAATAGCGCCGATCGCCGCGAAATGCTCCGCGAGACGAGACACCGCCGCCGCGATTCGACAGATTGGTCTGCTGGAGCAATCTATTCGTCAACTCGACGACGCATTGCGTGAGCTTCACGTTGATTATCAGCCGCTTGCGATTTCTGAGATGCCGGAGAGGATCACGCCACTCATCGCACTGGATACAATCGAACGGCTTTGTGACCTTGTTGATGGTGTTCGGCCATTTCTTGTAATGCGGCACGTAACGACCCATGACGCGATGTCTGAAGAAATGCACAAATTCATCGCGCTCGTCCGCCGCGTGATTTCAAGTGATCGTCCGTAAGTCTTTAACGATTGATCGCCCAGATCGCGGCAGATCGAGCGGGCATCACGATTTGGGGTGTCGGTTCGATCCAGCGCAAGATGAGGCTCTTTCCCGGAACCTCCGTATCCGCTTCGATGTTGTGAAAAGCAGAAGGTTCCATTCATCTTGATTTCGATTTCCAAGCGCCACCGGCAACTTCTCAAGTGGAATCTCGACACGAGGTCCGAAATTGGCGATAAGCACTCTTTCACCCTCATCAGTCCAACGACGAACCGAGAGCGTAATGAAGCCGTGGGTTACGACCTTTGTACGGGCTCGATCCTGAACTTGAAGGACAGGATCGCTTCTCCGCAGATGCAAGAGATCGTGGTAGAGATCGTAAATGCCGCTGTGCATTTGCCGCGCGTCAAAATCGAGCACGGCCGCGTTGAACGAGAACGGGCTTTGCGGGTCGGGGATCAAATGACGAATCTCGTGATGATGGAATGCCTTATACCCTGAAAACTCGTTGCGCCGTCCTTCGGTGACAAGCTGGCCAAGTTCGTCGTGATGATCGGAGAAGAAGACGAATGGCGATGACGCGGCGAATTCCTGTCCCATAAAGAGCAACGGCGTTTCCGGAGCGAATAGAAGCAACGCCGAAGCAACCGCGTACCGCTCCCGGTCAATCAAATGATGCAGACGCTCGCCAAGTGGGCGGTTTCCTATCTGATCGTGGTTCTGCAGGCAGAAGACGAACGCCTCGGCCGGCTCGTCGGTCACCTCGGTTCCCCGAGGCTCCCCGGTGACGCTCGATCGCTGCCCGCGATAGAGATGCCCCCGCTCGATGGTCTGGGTGATTTCATCCGGCGTGCCGGTGTAATCGGCATAGTAATTTTCCTGGCCTCCGGTGAGCGCCACATGCATGACATGATGAAAGTCATCCGCCCATGACGCGTCGAGCCCGTATCCGCCAGATTCCGGGCTACGAATAAGACCGGTATCGTTCTTTGCGTCTTCAGCGATGATGACGATGGAACGATCGCCTGCGGCGTTCCGGGCGGCTTCCGCAAGCTCCTGCAGAATGTGCGGCCGGCTATCGTCCTTGATCGTATCAGTCGCATCGAGCCGAAGACCATCGAAGTGATATTCCCGAATCCACATGCAGGCGTTGTCGATCACGAAATCTCTTACCCGCCGGGAGTTTGGGCCGTCGTAATTGATGGCATCACCCCAGGGCGTCGTGTGGTGGTCGGTAAAATAATCCTCGCTGAACGAGCGTAAATAATTACCATCGGGACCGAGATGGTTGTAGACGACATCAAGGAGAACGCCCAAACCAACCTGATGCGCGGCATCGACCAACGCTCGCAGATCGTCGGGTCCGCCATAGTTCGCGGTTGGCGCAAAGAGATCGACCCCGTCATAACCCCAGTTCCATCGTCCCGGAAAGCTCGCCACCGGCATAAGCTCGATGGTCGTCACGCCGAGGTTCTTCAGTTCCTGAAGCTGCGCAATCACCGCTCGAAAGGTTCCTTCAGGCGTGAACGTACCGACATGCAGCTCGTACAACACCATTCCGGTCATCGTGATGCCCCGCCAATCGGCATCGTTCCACTTGAAATGACCTGGATCGATGACCTCTGAAGGACCATGAACTCCCTCAGGCTGAAACCGGGAATAGGGATCGGGAAACGGCCCGTAACCGTCGAGCAAAAAGCGATAGCGATCTCCGGCGGCGGCGCCTGGAACTGTCGCTTGATGCAAACCGTCCGGTTGGGATACGAGTCGAATCGAATCCGCCCGCCCCTCGACGATGACATCGACCTGCAAAACCGCTGGAGCCCACACAGAAAACTCGACGCCATCCTGGGTGACCGTCGCACCGGGCATGGAGCGCCGTGGTTCGATTCCATGCTTCATTCGAGTCCCTGTTCCTCCGTATTGATCAAGATGCAGGCGACCGGAAACCGGTCCAGGAGATCGGCGATTGCCAATTCGCCGCCCAAGTCGATCGGCCACGACTGAGCCGTGAAAATATCCGCGGCTGAACAATCTTCGAGTCCTTCGGGCAGGCGAACACGTGTCGATCCCCACGTACTTGAAGCAATTCCATTGCCATCGTTGCCCCGCATCAAGCGACGAACGAGTCGTGGCACAACGACGATCAGCGTCAATTCGCCACAATGCCGGGCAAAGGCGATGACATGGTCTTTCCGATCGCCGATGACCTGCAGCGGTACATAGTCGCCTCTGGCGAAGAGCAATGGAAACTGCCGGCGCAGGCGGAGCAGGCGATTCGTGACGAACAGTTTCACGATGCCGCTGTCAATGCGGTCGAGCATCGTGTCAAGCGAAATCTGATCTTCCTCGATCTGCGCGAGCATCGCTCGCCTGGTCGAGAAATCGACCGGTCGCCGGTTATCCGGGTCGACCAGTGAGAAGTCCCAGAGTTCAGTGCCTTGATAGAGATCGGGAACTCCCGGCGAGGTCAGCTTGAGCACCTGCATGGCGAGACTGGTGATCGCGCCGGTGCGAGCGACCTCGACATGCGAGGTGCTGAAGTCTTCGATGAACGCCGTCGAAATGTCGGGATCAAGCGATCGCCTCACGAAGCGATCCAGCGCGGCCTCGTACTCGGCATCAGGATTCTCCCAGGTAGTGTGCAGCTGCGCTTCACGCGCGGCTTTTTGCATATACGCCGCGATGCGATCGACATAGTCGCCCTCGACAGACGCGCCCGGAAACGGCCAGGTCCCGATCAGCGTCTGGTAAAAGAGCGCTTCGTCGAGCGGTGTCGGAATGACCACTCCGTCCACCCGGCTCCGCTGCTTGCGGTTCAGCTTCGACCAGCGGCCCGTCGCCGCTCGCCAATCCCGCGGATACTCGGAGAGAGTAACCAGGCGCGCTCGAACATCCTCGCTACGTTTTGTGTCATGCGTCGACGATGCCAGCATGCCGTCCGGCCAATGCGCCAACTGATGCTGGTTGTGGCGGTGAAATTCGGCAACAGGAACACCAAACTGCGCTGGATCCCCGCCGACCTCATTCAGGGCGGCAAAGCGGAAATTTCGATAAAAGGCGGTGTCTTCGAGACCCTTCGCCATCACCGGACCGGTCAGCTGCTGGAAACGCATCGTGAACCTGATGCGTTCGAGATCGTCCTCTGGATCGGTTGCTTCATCCCGGCCATCAACATGTCGCGGACAAAATTGAAGACATGGGGGTCGGTCGATGGATTTTGCCGCCGCGCTCGCTGGACGGCCTGCTCGATCGTTTTCCGATCGTTGGCCGTGAGCACGCCATCCTCGCCGAGATAGGTGCGATAGATCGGAAAGGCGGCGATCACCTCTCTCAGCGCGGAGCGAAGATTGTTCAGCGTGAAATCGCGAGTGCGCCGGCGGCGCTCCGAGAGGCGGTTCAGAGCCAGCGAGAGCACCTGAAGCTCGCTGCTGAGCGCGCCCCGTAAGATCAGCCGTTTTCCTTCATAGACCGTTTCCTGAAAGGTTTCGTCGCTATCGATGAAGCGTTCATACCACTGATCGAATCCTTTTTCACCGGTCGGATCGACAAAGAGACCAGCAACGATCCGCGCGAATTCATAGCCAACCGTGCCGCTAACTGGCCAGTCGCCAGGAATATCCTCCCCCGGCTCAACTATTTTCTCAATAGTCACAAAGAGGGGACAGGGTGTGGTGTCTTTACCGTCTATTTCCCATTGCGCGTCCCAATGGAGCGCGAGATCAGGAGGGGATTGACCATCGTTGTTTGAAGCTGCAAGAGCCTGATAGGTTGCCCGCTGGAGATTCCGGAAGTAGTCACCGGGATCCCACAGCCCATCCGGATGATCGACGCGGACACCAGTAATCTTGCCCTCCGCAATCAGGCGGATCAACAACCGGTGCGTTTCTTCAAAGACCTGCGGGATTTCCTGGCGGATGGCCGCCAGGTCGTTGATCGCAAAAAAGCGGCGGTAGTTAATCTCGTCCGACGCGACCCGCCAAAAGGCGAGTCGATACGACTGCGCTTGAAGCAATTCATCAAGTGCATCAAACGACGAGGGATCGCCGGGATCGCCGTTCAGTATCCGCGACTGCCTGGTCGATTACCTGGGCAATTACTGGCGTTGCCTGCACGAGCGTGTCGAGGCGTCGCTTTGTGATCGTTTGCTCGCGCTGCCGCACCTCAATGAGATCAGGGGCAATGATCTCGTTCGGCGCAAGCTGCTCAAACGCCGAAAGAATGCTCAGATATTCAAGCCGTTCAAACTCTTCCGGACCAATGCGCTGTTCGATTTCAGCAAGCGACCGGCGCAAGATGATCGCGTAGCTTGGCGGCGCAACCGGCAGTGGAAGTTCGTAATAGCGGATTCCGAAGCCGCCTTCCTGATAACTGAGGACGAGCTCGCCCCGCTCAAGCACGACCCCGTACTGTTCGCCCAAACCGGCAACAGCACCTTTCCGCGCAACTCTTCTTTGAGCGGATCCCAATCGATGTCAAAGTACGCAGGCATATCGTGACGTGCGGCCATTTTCGAGCACGTCCTGCCAATATTGATTTCGGCCGTTGGCGATTCCCATATGGTTCGGCACGATGTCGGCGATGAGACCGAGCTGATGTTGCCGAAGCGCCTCGTGCAACTCCTGGTACCCCGCCTCCCCGCCGAGCTCTTCATTGAGCTTTGACGGATCAACGACGTCATATCCATGCGTGCTTCCCGGACCCGACTGAAAATGGGGCGACGCATAGAACGCGCCAACGCCAAGCGCACTCAGGTACTCGGCGAGCTCAGCTCCTTCATGAAACCCGAATCCAGGGCGAAACTGGACGCGATAGGTCGATGTCGGCGCCTGAGTTTCGACCAGTTCGGGCATTGATCCATCCTTGCTATGACTGAGCGATTGGCAAAATGTCGATCGGAAATAAGCTTCCAACGATCGTATGCAAGGAACATGCCTCAATCGACGTCCCCTGACCACGATCGAAGAGATTGCGGTTCGGTCTTGTTAACGTTTCAGGGCCGGATTCCGGCGAATCATTGCCTGATGGGGGATGCCATGGATGGTTTGCGCGTGGCCGAGTGGTTTGAAGCCGAATGATTCGTAGAGCGGATTCGCGTGAACCTGGGAGTTGAGGAAAATCGCTTCGTAATCGCGATCGTCTGCTTCCTGGATAAGCGCCGCGACAATCGCCGTGCCAATGCCGCGCCCGCGATAGGCGGCGAGCGTCGCGACCCAGGTGATCGTCGGAATATTCGCGCGTTCGTAGGCCGGTGATAACCTGCCGGTACCGACAGCTTCTCGCCCGAGATACGCAAGCAGATTGAAGCTGAACGTGTCTTCCGGGTCTTGATAACGAGGCAGAAGAATGCGTTGCTCGTTCCCGAATACCCGCCGGCGAATATCCACGACCGTTGCCAGCTCGATCGGGCCGGCAACGGTTCGCAGTTCAATCGGTGCCTCGGCGGAAATCACCACGCTTCCTCGGGACCTGTGCTGTTACGCGACATGACATTCGCCAATTGTTTCTGTTCGTGGCGCAACCACGCCCGTTCCTCCGGCAGCACGTTCGACCGCCTCGCCGTGGGCGGCGTGGACACGGTTCGGCGCGGTTCCACCCGGAACGTCGCGAGCGCTGACGCTTTCGAGCGCCGTCAACGGTGGTTTTTGCGTTGCGAAAAGCGGGTGAACATCCGCCCATTCCTCATCGGTCAGATCTGCGAAGCTAATTCCCCGGCTGGCGCAGAGCCCGACCAGTTTCCCGACCACTTCGTGCGCTTCGCGGAACGGCACGCCATTGCGCGCCAGATGATCGGCCACATCAGTCGCCAGCGAGAAATCGGCGATAGCAGCTTCAAGCATCCTGTCCGTATTGAAGGTCGCCGTCGTCAGCATCGGCGGCACGACGTCGAGCACGATCAGGCAGGTGTCGACCGTGTCGAAGAGACCTTCCTTATCTTCCTGGAAATCCTTGTTGTAGGTGAGCGGTGTCCCCTTTGTGACCGTGAGCATCCCCATCAGGTTGCCATAGACGCGGCCTGTTTTGCCGCGTGCCAGTTCAGCGACATCGGCATTCTTCTTTTGCGGCATGATCGAAGAACCGGTCGAAAAAGCGTCGCTCAACGAAAGGAATTTCGCTTCACCCGATGACCAGAAGATGATCTCTTCGCTCAGCCGCGAGATATGCATCATCAGGATCGCCCCGGCGGAGAGCGCATCGAGCACGAAATCGCGGTCGGAAACGCCATCCATGCTGTTTCGAGAGATAGCTGCGAAGCCAAGATCGCGGGCGACAAACTCGCGGTCGAGTGGATAGGTCGCCCCGGCCATTGCTGCTGATCCGAGCACCAGCACATCAGTCCGCCGCAACGCGCCTTTGAGCCGATCGACGTCACGCGTGAGCATTTCGACATACGCAAGCAGATGATGGGCGAGCAGCACCGGCTGCGCCCGCTGCAAATGGGTATAGCCCGGCATGATCGCGTCGGGATAGTTGCCGGCGACTTCGAGCAGCGCATCCATTAAATCGAGCGTGCCGGAGATCATCCGCAACAGAGCGTCTTTGGTCCAGAGGCGAAAGTCGTTGCCGACCTGATCGTTGCGGCTGCGGCCGGTGTGGAGCTTGCCGGTGACCGGACCGATGATTTCACGCAGGCGGCGCTCCGCGCCGGTGTGAACATCCTCGTCGGCGATCGTCAGCCGAAAGGTTTCCGCCTCAACCTCATCCCAGATCAGCCAGAGTCCGTCCTCAATGGTCTTCGCATCCTCAACCGGGATGATCCCTTGCCGGCCGAGCATTCGCACATGGGCGACCGACCCGCGCAAATCTTCGCGGATGAAGCGAACATCGAAGTTGACCGACGCATTGAACGCTTCGAGTCGCTTATCAGGCGTTGAGGCGAATCGCCCGCCCCATGCCTTGGCCGAACCTTCCCGAATCTCTGCCGACACCCGCTCACCTCTCCTCAACGCAAGAATCCACCTCATTCGTTGCGTTGATTATCACCTCCTTCGCGAGAGGAGGACGGGCCGGTCTTGAAACCGTGATAATGCCAGGCATTGCGACGACGCGCGTACGCGAAAGTTGGATTTGCAGATGACAACACTCGTGACCGGCGGCAACGGCTGGCTACCCAGCCACATCGTCCGCCGTCTCGCCCGGCGGGGCGAACAGGTCATTTCCTACGACCTTATGGAACCTGACGCGCACATGATCACTATGCTCGGCAGCGCGGTCAACAATGTCACCTTCGTCGGCGGCGACATCACGAATCAGTACGAGCTGCAGCATGTGGCGCATCAGCATCGCGTCACCAGGATCATCCATGCGGCAGTCATCACCCCGCGACGCGAACGTGAGCAAGCCGAACCCGCCCGTATCGTCGAAGTCAATTTGCTCGGTACGATCAACGTGCTGGACACGGTGCGTTCGATCGAGGGATTCGAGCGGATGGTCTACGTCTCCTCCGGAGCAATCTGGGGTTCGCATCCCGAACTGACTGAGTTGACCGAAGAAACTCCTTCGAACGCGACGAGTCTCTACGGCATCACCAAGCATACGAGCGAGCGCGTGTGCCAGCGGTACGCCGAGTTGTTCGGACTCGATATCGTCTCCATGCGTCCGGCGAATGTCTACGGTCCGATGGAGCGCGTCACCCCTGGCTACGAGGGCGCGACTGAACTCCGCGAGATGCTGCGCATCCATTTCTCCGGCGAGTCGATTCTGGTTAATTCGCTGGAAGGTCCCTATCTCGACTGGACCTTTGTCGAAGATATCGCCGAAGGGATCGAACGAGGCTGGGCAACCCCACACCTCCCCCACGACGTCTATTCAATCACCGGCGGAAAGCTCTACTCAATCGGCGATGTGCTCGCCGCCTTCAAGCGACACATTCCTGGGCTTGACTATCGCGTTGTGCCAACCAGTGAAGCCAACTATCTCGTCACCGGCGGTCACGCCGGACCGGTTCCGAGCAATGCCCGGCTCAAGGCAGATTTTGGCTGGGTTCCATCAACGTCATTTGACGATGGCATGAAGCAGTATCTCGCCTGGATCGTCGCCAACGGTCCGCAGTAATGGAGCAAACGATGCACGAACGTCGCCTGACCCATCTGACCGCAAAAGCGATTCGCGAGGGTGCGTTCGATACCGCCGTACTGCCAATCGGCGCGACTGAAATGCACGGCGATCATCTTCCCTTCAGCACCGACACGATCACCGCTGAGGCGATTGCCATTCGGCTGGCGGAGGAAATCGGGACGGCGCTGGTGCTGCCGGCGCTCGATTACGGCATGTCGGATCACCTGCTAGCGTGGCCCTGGACCGTGTCCATTCGTCCCGCTACGCTCACACAGGTCGTCGTCGATATCGCGGAATCGTTGCTGCGCCACGGCATCACCCGGTTGCTGGTCGTCTCCGCGCACGATGGCAATCCACCCGCAGTCGAGCAGGCGGCCCGCGAGTTGAATCACCGGCATGGCATGGTGGTCGCGCTCTTCGGAGGCTGGCAGGGGATGTCGCACCGGTTGCTCAAAGGGCGGCACGACATCGATCTCGACCACGCCGGATCGTCGGAAATGTCGATGATCCTCTACCTCGCACCCGAACTGGCGCATCCCGAATGGGCGGTTGATCTGCCAAACCAGAAAGCAGACGAACCGGTACGCGTTTTCGGCCCGTTTTCAAACGTCGTCCCCCACGGCTTCAGCGGCCAGCCTTCAAAAGGAACTGCCGAAGAGGGCGAAATAATCCTCAACGCCATTGCCGCCGAAGTCGGCCCATTCCTCCGCGACCTCGCCGCCAACGGCTGGACGAACGGCGCCTGGATGAGCGGGATATCGAAGGAATAACCCATCACCCGGCGCAAAACCTACCCGTTATATCCGCACATTTCTGTAGTGGCCGACCTCGTGTCGATCATCCTCGCTGAAACCCAATCTCGCAAGTAATCACCATGGCCGATACGAGATCGGCCACTACGTCGAAACTCAGTTGCGTAGGCATCTTTATCATCGTGTCTGCAAATCCGGGCAACACTTTTCACATGGTGACCTTCTTCCCTTATGTTTCACACGCATTTTCACGATAGAAATTCAGAGTGCGGGTCTTGGATGCGGAGTGTTGGCGAGTAAGTGGTGGAGCGGCATGCTCTTCCCTTTGCAACGGCCTTCTTGGTCTCAGCCACCCGGAGGGCGGTTGCGTTGGATTGACCTTGGTGACGTGAGGATGGTAGGTTCAGCCGACGATGAGAGCGATCACCTTGCTCCCCACATGCCGCAGTAGAGGACATTCATGCGCCACCGAATTTCTGCAATCTTGATCGCGATCACGCTTTTCGCTTCACTGCCACTTACGGCGCTTGTGCAAAGCACGCCGATTCCGTCACCATCAACGGGAACAAGCGAGGTCGGCATCGTCGTCAATACGCCCACCATCAACATCCGTGAATGTCCCCGCTCCGATTGCGCATCGATCGGCGGCGTCAATCTTGGCGAAGATCTGGAAGTGCTCGGTCCGCCCGAGAATGGTTTTCTCCCCGTCAAGCATGGCAAAGATCAGGGATGGGCCTACTACCTCTTCATCGCTTCGTCTTATACCGGTACTCCAACGCTGACCGAAGGCGTGCCTGGCTGCAAGCGAGTGGCACTGATCTTCAACGTCGGTGTTGGGGAGCCTGGTGCTGGACTGTCGTGGGATGTCATCAACGCCCTCGAAAACCAGTCGGTTCCAGCAACGATCTTCGTCCAATCCTGGTGGGCGGCCTATTACCCCGCGTACGTGGCTGATTTCGCGAATCGGGGATTCGTGATCGGCATGCACGGAGATGCTGATCTGGAGCTGGGCGATCGCACCGCGGAAGACGTGATGACCGATGTCGCTGGTTCAACGGCGGAAATCGACACCGCGCTCGGCGCTCCCGGCGCGAGCGATCCGATCTTCACCCCATCCAGCACCGACGCCGATTTCCGCGTGCTCAGCATGATTGCCTTCGCTGGCTATTTGCCGGTGATTTGGGGTGTGGATTCAAAGGATCTCGCCGACAACGCCACCGCCGACAGCGTAACAAACCAGGTGCTGGATAACGTCTATGACGGCGCGATCGTACAGATGCACCTCGATGCCGCCAACTCAACCGGGGTAACTGCAACCGCGCTCCCCGGCATCATCACCAGTCTCAAAAACGACGGCTACACGTTCGTGACGATCCCGGAGATGGCCCTCCCCTGCGCCTGATCCGTCGTCAAAACCGGGGCGATTCGGTTGTCAAACTACTGTCGCCGCGATATGGGCCGTTTTCTCATTGAAGAGTTCGGCGTTGAGCCACTACGCTCAAACTGGGGCAAAATCCTCGCGAACGTACTAGACTAGTCTTGCCGAATGCGCAAATGTGTCGTACTTTTGTTCTAGTTTATGGCGATTTTCCCCGGCAGATGCAAAATCGATGGGCGAGCATAGGAGGTGCAGGTTGACCGAACAATTCGTCGCGGCATCTCCCGTCGTATCAAACGACTTCTCGGTGCAGTGCCAGCACCTCGTGTCCACCTTCAAAAAGCAGGGAATGCCGCTGCGCGACATGAGCCGCGAAGGCATGATGGAACTGCAAATTTCGACTGGTGGGCTTGATGGCCGCTCCGCAACACTGGCCGGATCGGTCGGGATCGAACGATTCGAAGGACCGGTACGTTCCATTCCGATGGCAAAAGCGTCGACTCCGACTCGGCTGCGCTTTTTCATTGACGGCGCTCAGAAAACGTATCCAATGTTCTGCATCGGGCATGTGCCGATCTTCGCCACGCTTTCATCATCGGCAATTCTGGAGCGAGACCAATCCGGTGAAACACGGTTGCTGCCCGGCTCGCTGCGCCTCCAGCACGCCTGGATCGTGCCGGAATACGCTGAAGAGCCACGACTCAACGAGCTTTGCAGCGTGATTCGCGACATCGGCGGCACGATCATCGACCCATTGGCTTCGCTTGATGCTGGAAGTGAAGATTACAGGCGATCGTCCGGCGACTATCTCCATCTTGAAGCAAAAGCGATGCAGGCCGCTCGATCACGCCGGGAACACCTTGAGCGGACATTGCTCCTCGAATGGAGCCGAGAATTCGGCTCAAGTGGCGATTGGATCGTGGTCGATGGCGCGCTGCGAGCGGCGATTCCCAATGCGGTCGGTTTGGTGAAATCATTCAATTACCAGTATCTGGCCGGAGATGAGGCCGCGACGCTCTTCACGCTGCCGCCCCAACATCGAACAAGCGCATTCGCCGCCGCCAATCGCTGGCGGACGACCCAGGGCGAAACCGCGCCAATCGAAATCGAGCCGTCCGACGAGCGCGTGCTCTGGTATCTCAGATTCTGGGACGCATCCGGGCATGACGCGCGTCACGCATTGGTGCGAATTGAAACCACAACCGATTTCCGGGAACCGGAAAAGATCAACGAGATCTCGTCCTGGTTGCTCGCCGAGCGTGCTCCCCGAGCGACCGCCGACGCAAGGTGGGACACCCTGCTCTACCCGATTCACCTGCTCGAAAAGATGCTCAAGCGCCGTATTGACACCGCAACGCGCTCCTGGCCCGGCGCTCGCCAACGCTAGTCATCCACCGAAGGAACATCGATGACCGACATCTTCACGATCATCCCATCAAATGGCGTCGAACCGCATGAACCGCAAGATCGTCCCGATCTTTCGCATTTGCTCGAAACCTTCGGCGAGTTCGTCGATCATCGGACGGGTGCGATCGGGCGCGTCGTCGGCAGTGAGCGGGAGCCATCCGGATTCGCACGAGTTTTTCTTCTGGGCGTCGGATACCGCGCGCACGCTCGATGTCGGGCATATCGTCGTCGCCTTCTCGGAGGATGCCGTCGTCATCGGCGTTGTCGATGAACCGCGTCGCTTTTCCGATCTCAAATCATTTCTCGATGACTATTTCGACCGCCACGTGGAAGATGAACTCGATGAGGATCCGCCGACAAAACGGCCGGAAATTCTCGTCTTTACCGTCAAGGTGCTGGCGACAAAACATTTGCGATCGGATGTAACGTCGCACCGTCCTCCAACAGTTGGGCCGGTTTATTTCGCGACGCCACAGGCGATCGAATATGCCACCGGCAAGCCTGAGTTCACGGGCCGCGCCATTCCGGCGCTTCTCCATACGAACGGAAATCCTGAATACGATGAACTTGGCGTTCCGATGAAAGACGAGAACGGCAACATCGTCTTCCAGCGCGCTCCCCTCTGGCTCGACGAGGACTATCTCCTCGGACCGGAGGCTGGTCACGGCAATTGGACCGGCCAATCGGGACTCGCGACCAAGACGAGTCATGTGCTCTTCCTGATCAGCGCCATCTTTCAAAAATTGCAGCAGCCTGATAGCCGTGACGAGACAAAGCGCGTCGCTGCGTTGATGTTCAACGTCAAGGGACCCGATCTGCTCTGGCTCGATAAGCCGGCGAATCCCGATGAAACCCAGCGCAACGTTTACGAATCGGAAGGCGCGAGACTTTTGCGTCCGGAAGATCACGCTGCCTATGAAGCAATGGGATTGAAAGCGCAGGTGTTCGATAACTTCCGCATCTTTGCGCCGTTTAAGCCTCAGCTCGAGCCCACGGCTCCGTTCGGCAATGCATCAACGATCTCGCTCGAAAGTCAGTCCGACTACTATCGCAAGCTGAATACGCTTCGCAATCGCGATGAAGAGGCGACCAACAAGGTCTTTCCGATTCTCTGGGATATCGGTTCGCTGCTCTACTACCCACATAAGCTCTTTGAATTTCACGATCTCGACGACAAGCTCTTTGGACTGATCTACGAGCTTCGCGATAATCTCAAATGTCGCTCCCTAAAGGATATTGACTCAACGCTCAATGAGGCGATTCGGCAAATGGATGACGACGGTACGTCGGATTGGCACGGTCACCACAAAGCGACGGTCACGAAGGCGCGCAACCGCTTCAAGCATCTCACCGGGAAGTTCGGTGGCTTGCTCACTGATGGGACGGTCGACTACGGACGTCTGCCGCAGGTGGACGAGGCATTCAGTCCAGACGAGGTGAGGGTTGTCGATATCGCCCACTGCAACACCAATGTGCAGGAAGTGCTCGTGTCTTCGATCGTCAATGAAATCTGGAGAAAAGCCGAGCGAGACGAACTCGGCGTCGACAAGGTCATCATTTTCGTTGACGAGCTGAACAAGTACGCGGCCAGCGGATCGCAGAACGCGTTGCGAGATACGCTGGTCGACATTGCATCGCGTGGTCGCCATCTCAACGTCGTGCTCTTCGGCGCGCAGCAGTTCCGCTCAAAGGTCGATGACGAAATTCTTGGAAATTGCGGCACCTCCTTTTACGGCAGGGTCGGCGACGAGGAAATCACCAACGCCTCATACCGATCGCTGAGCGAAAACACGAAGACGGAACTCCTCGGGTTGCCAAAGGGGCGGTTGCTCGCCCGCCACGCACATTACCGCGCGCCGGTATTCGGCACGTTTCCGCTCCCGCCAACAGTGGCCGGATCGGCAGGGCAACGGCTCTTCAACGCTGACGCTGCGCAACTCACCGCCAAACCGGGAGAAGGGCTCTATCTCTTGCTGCTACGCATTGATCCGAAACCGCCAGGCAAGGCCGAGGTTTTGAATGCTTGCGTCGGAATCGAAGCAGACACGCTCGTTCGAATTACCACGGATGTCGATATGGCCTGGCATGACTTTCAAGCCAAGGGAACCGGGCCCAACCGCTCGCCATGGCAAATCGCACAGCATAAGCTCACGTCGGCCCGGCGATAACGACTGATGACAGAATTACCCGCCATTCGCATCGCGCACCTCGCCGATACCCATCTCGGTTATCGCGCCATGTCGAAACTCGATCCGGAAACCGAGCGCAATCAACGGTCGGTCGATTTCGAGCGCGCCTTTGAGGCAACGATTGACGCCATTCTTGAGGCAAAGCCGGATCTGGTGCTTCACGCTGGAGATGTCTTTCATCACACGCGCCCGACCTGGCATGCGATGCGGGTCTTTATCCGGCAGATGCGGCGTATTGAACGGGCTGGCATTCCCACCGTCATCATTGCGGGGAACCACGACACGCCCCGGATGCGCACGAGCGGCACTGCCTTTTCGGTGCTTGAGCTGGCGCTCCCGGAGATCGAGTTCGTCACCGATTACGATGTCGCACGCAAGCGGTTCGAAAAGCTCGGGGTCACGGTCCATGCGGTTCCACACGGCGCACTCTCTCTTTCGTCTTACGAGCCTGCTGCATACGCCGATAAGGGCGTGCGGAATATCTTGCTAACCCACGGCATGATCCCGGGCATGTCCGACTTCGCGCGATATGAGCCTGGAACTGAAGAAATTACCGATTCCTTGATCGATACGTCATTCTCGTATATTGCGCTCGGGCACTACCATGAATTTCACCGGGCGAGAGCAAATGCCTGGTACTCCGGATCGACAGAGCGAACCGGCTGGGGTGATGAGCGGGCTGAACCAGGCTTCGTCTTACTAGATTTCCATAATAATGAATTGAGGCCCGCCGATCCAGAGCATGTCTCAATTCCGACACGGATTATGAAGACGCTTGCCGCAGTCAATGGTGAAGGTCTTCCGGCGCGTGAGATCGCGAACATCATCCTCAAACGAGCCGACGCCGTTGGCGATCCAACCGCCATGACCCGGATCGAACTCAAGGATGTCACCCGCGCGACCCGGCGGGAGGTCGAGCATCTCGTCCGCAGAGAACTCGAAGGGCGCGTCTGGTCGATCGATTGCTATACCCGTGGTGACCTGATCGCGAACATAGGAGAGCGGGTGCCACTTGATGGCGCGGTCACCGACGTTCAAACGCTCTTTGGCGAATTTGTCGATGAGCGAACGACGACGGGCGTCTACGATCAGGTCTTTTCGGATGCCTTCCGGCAACGTGGCATGGCGGCGATCACGAGCGCGAACGATCAGGTGAACCAGGCGATGGCGGAGGACGACAAATGATCCTCGCCGAGCTGCGCATTCAGGATTACAAACAATTCGCCGGCGTACACGTGGTCACTCCCGACAGCCAGGGAGTCATCGGGATTGTCGGAGCGAACGGCTCGGGAAAGACGACGCTGTTCGAGGCCATCGAGTGGTGTCTCTATGGTCCTCGCGCGATCTCCAATGCTGATGTCTTTCCGCGTGGGCGTGAAGGCAAGCCGCTAGTCCAGGTGACGCTGGAACACCCGGATGACGGGCGCCGCTATGTGATCGAACGACGGTTGCGCGGCAAAACGATGCAGGCGCAGGTCTGGCGCGACGATCAACCCGAGCAGATTCTGGCGACCGGATCAGCCCCAGTCCGCGCATTCGTCGCCGAGCAATTGATCGGTCTTCGACACGACGCCTTTGTTTCAACCTTTTTCACCCGGCAGAAAGAGCTGACCTTTTTCGGCTCGCTCCGCGCCACCGAGCGCCGGATCATGGTTGGCCGCTTGCTTGGCGTTGAGTCGGTCCGGATCGCGCAGGAATCAATCGGGCTTGAGCGTTCCAGGATGGTCAATCGTGCGGAAGGATTGGCGGCCCAGGTTGAACAGGAGCAGCGCGGCATCGATTTCGACGCTGAACTATCCAGGGCGGAAGAACAGGCGGAATTGGCGTCCGCACAGGTGGCATCCTTCGATGCTGGCTACGCCGCCGCCCAGCACTTGCTCCAGCAGGCGAACGAACGAGCGGATGCCGTCCGAACCCGGGAACAACAGGACCGGCAATTCGCCGACCAGATCAGTCAGATCGACGGAGTTGCCGGCAAGCTCCAGACCGAGCATGCCGGTATCGTGCGTGAGCTCACTCGTCTCGATGGCGAACACGCGCGCCGTGAACACCTTGCCCCGATTGCCGCCGACGCTCCTAACCGGCAACAGTCGGTTGAAAAATGGCGAGAAGAACTGCAGCGACGCAATCGGCGCAACGAGCTCCTCGCCAGGCAAGAGGCCACCGGCAAAGAACTCTCGACGGCCATTGAAGCCGCAACGGGACTGGTCCGCGACAGCCAGACGCCTGTTCTCGCTGATTGGAATTGGGATATCGAGCTGGAGCCAATCGATGCGATCGATTTCTTGATCGAAGTCGGTGGCACGATCGACGCGGTCGCCATCCGAGAAGAGGCGCACGCGCTTGGGCGCAGTCTCCAGCGGAATGCCGATCTGGACCGTGCGGCGCAGGAGCTCAAAAAGTACGAGCTGGCGCTCACCAAAATTGAGCAACAACTCGAATCGCTGCTCTCGGATGAGTCGCTCGATCCGGCACTTGCTCAGACTGAAGCGGAACTCGAAACGGCGCGCCAACTCGAAGCAAACGCCACGAGTGAGGCCAAGCAGGCGCGCGCCTCCGGACAGCAGCTTGTTCCGCTGCTCAAGAGTCTGCAAGGCAAGCAGTTCGGCGATCATTGCCCTACCTGCGGCCGCGACATCGAGCCCGGCGATGCGGATCAGGTGATTTTGACGCTGAACAGCCAGATCGCGAAGCTGGAATGAACTGGCGACGAAACGCGATCGCGACGCGAATCAAGCGCGCAAGGCGATTGACGACGCCACCGCCACGCGGACGAAAATCCACGAGCGTCAACAGCTGATTGTGACAACACGCTCGCGCCTCGAAAACGGGCATCAGTTCGTCCGTGACAAATCAACCGAAGTACGGATTCTCGACGAAGACGTCAAGTCGCTCCTTTCATCGTTGGGTCTCACAACTCTTCCATCGAAGGCGGAGGTCGACGCCGCCGCTGCGCGCGCCAGGGACCTCACGGCGATTACGCAGGCCATGCGTGGACTCGAACAGCGTCGAGCGCATATTGCCCAGTGCAATCAGACCGCGGAGGGCATTCGCTCGTCGCTGAACGACCTTGGCCAAACCAACTATGACGAATCCGCTCATCGAGCGGCGGAAGCGCTCCTGGAAGAAGCACATCACGCGGCTGCAGCGATTACCGAGATCGACCTCGGTCTCGCCCGCATCCCTGAGTTGAAGCAGCGCCACTCGTCACTTACATCGGAAATCGAAGCCAGCACGCAGGCGCGCGCTCAAGTGCACGACGCTCGGAAAGCATTCGGATTCGATACTTCGGAAGTTGTTACCGCCCGGGAATCGGTCACTGCCGCCACCCAGAGGGATCGCGAGGCAATGACCGCACTGCATCTGGCCCAGACCGCGCTGCGGGATCGGCGAACCGACGTGAGCGGATTGAAAAAGGAAAAAGCGCGGCTCGCCGATCTTTTCGAGGAGTCGCTTCGTTGCCGGCGTGAGGCCGATCTGCTAGACAGGATGTACCGGGAATTCGCCGCATTCGATCAATTCGTCGCTTCTCGCATCGGGCCACGTCTGGCCGAGCAGACCAGTGAACTGCTTGGACTGGTGACCGACGGCAAATATGACCGCGTCGACTTCGATGAAAACTATGGCATCGATATCTACGACGGCTTCGAAGAGAAATTCCCACTTGCGGAGTTCTCCGGCGGTGAGCGCGACATCGTTTCGCTCTGCGCTCGGTTGGCGCTGTCTCAAGTCATCGGCAGCGCCGCCGCGAACCCACCGTCGTTTCTCGTGCTGGATGAAGCATTCGGCGCACTCGACCGCGAACGGCGTGCGCAACTGCTCGATCTGCTCGGTCAACTCTCCGAGCAGACACCGTCGTTCAAGCAGATGTTCGTCATCAGCCACGTCGATGATGTCCGCACCTCACCGATCTTCAGCCGCGTCTGGCGCATCGTCGAAGACGCCGACGGCTGCAGCCGCATCGAGGACGTGACAACCACCGGCCTGAAATCAGAAGAGTGAGTTGTGAGAAAGCGAACGGGTTGTGATGGCCGGAGCTGAAGCGTTGATCGTGTTCACAGACCTACGCTCCGGCATTCCCCAAATGATGCCGTCCGGATCGGTGAATTCGCTGGCGAGGATGTCCATATGGATCAGATCGTAGTACCTGGCGTCAACCATGATTGCTTCACGGTATCGGCCTGCGTGTTGGAAGCCCGCCTTTTCATAGGCGCGCTGACCGCCGGGATTGGCGCCGTCGACGGTCAGAAAAATACTGTGTAATCCGAGTAGGCGAAAGCCATAGAAGAGCATCAGCTTTGTCGCTTCTGTGCCGTAGCCCTGTCCGCGAAGAGACGGCTCGAGAATACCAATACCGAATTCCGCCGTGCGATGGTCGAGCTGGATATTCTGGAGATCGGTCATGCCGATTGGCTGCCAGCTGTCCCGCTTGTAGATGGTGAACCAATGGCAGTCAGGCGAACGGGCATACCCCTGAATATCTTCCAGCGTCATTTCAAGTGAGACGGGGCGAATCGGGAATCCATAGGTCCGCTGCGCCCAGAAATCGTTACGCCACCGGTTGTAGAGGGGAGCGAAATCTTCCCGCAGGGGACCCAACGCCACCCGCCCTGAACTCAGATTGATGACGTCGGGGATA
>CAWDSC010000004.1:0-1002226 GCA_963804925.1 uncultured Chloroflexia bacterium | reverse complement strand
CGGCCCCACCGTCGCCCCGATCAATTCCGCTCCGATATGCCGCCTCAACCTCATCGAGCTGTCCCTGCTCCTTGAGCAGAACGCCGAGATTGGTGGCGGCATGACGTTCGCCCAGGTCGATCCCACGCCGATACGCCGCCTTGGCCTCGTCGAGCCGGCCTTGCTCACTGAGCAGAATTCCGAGATTGTGAGCGGCATGACTGTCGCCCAAGTCGATTCCGTGCCCGAGAGCCGCCTCGGCTTCATCGATTCGGCTCTGCTCAAGAGCAGGTTTCCGAGAAGAAAGGCGGCGACGCCACTGTCGCCAGGTCGATCCCGTGCGAAACACCGCCTCAGCCTCGTCGAGCCGGTCCTGCTCCTCGAGCAGAACTCCGAGATTGGTGCGCAGGCACCACCGTTGCCCAGGTCGATCCCGCTCCGATACGCCGCCTCAGCCTCCTCAAGCCGGCCCTGTGCATTGAGCAGGACGCCAAGATCGAGACAGTGGCGGCCCGACCGTCGCCCAACTCGACCCCGCTCCGGTACGCCGCCTCGGCCTCGTCGAGCCGGCCACGCTCCGTGAGCAGGTGACCGAGAGCGTAGACGGCCCCACCGTGGCCCAGCTCGATCCCGGTGCGGTACGCCGCCTCGGCTTCGTCAAGCCGGCCCTGCTGCTTGAGCAGGATATCCGAGATTGTGGGCGGCCCAATCTTCGCCCAGCTCGATTCCGGTGCGGTACGCCGCCTCGGCTTCGCCAAGCCGGCCACGCTCCGTGAGCAGGAAGCCGAGACTGAAGGCGGCCCGACCGTCGCCCTGGTCGATTCTGGTGCGATACACCGCCTCAGCTTCGTCGAGTCGGCCCTGCTGCTTGAGCAGGCTTGCGAGATTGAGACGGCTCTGGTATCACCCCGATTGGTCCCACTCCGGTACACCGCCTCCGCCTCGTCAAACCGGCCCTGCTCCTCAAGCAGGATTCCGAGATTGTAGGCAGCCCTGCTGTCACCCAGCTCGATCCCGGTGCGGAAAACCGCCTCGGCCTCGTCGAGCCGGCCCTGCTCTCGAGCAGGATGCCGAGATAATAAGCGGCCTCACCGTCGCCCTGGTCGATCCTGGTGCGGTAGACCGCCTCGGCCTCGTCGAAGCCGACCCTGCTCCGAGCAGGCTGCCGAGATAGGAGGCGGCACCACCGTCGCCCAGGTCGATCCTGCTGCGGTACGCTGCCTCAGCCTCGTCGAGCCGGCCCTGCTCCTCGAGCAGGACTCCGAGACCGCGAGGCGGCCTCACCGCTCGCCCAAGTCGATTCCGGTCCGATACGCGGCCTCGGCCTCGTCAAGCCGGCCCTGCTCGCTGAGCAGGCTGTCCGAGATAGGAGGCGGCACTCACCGTCGCCCAGCTCGATCCCGGTGCGGTATGCCGCCTCGGCCTCGTCGAGCCGGCCCTGCTCCCTGAGCAGAAATCCGAGATCTGCAGGCGGCTCTACGGTCGCCCAAGATCGATTCCGCTGCGCGGTACGCCGCCTCGGCCTCGTCGAGTCGGCCCTGATCCTTGAGCAGGTTTCCGAGATTGGACGGCGGAACGAGCCGTCGCCCAGGTCGATTCCGGTGCGGTAGGCCGCCTCAGCCTCGTCGAGCCGGCCCTGCTTCTGCGAGCAGGGTTCCGAGATCGTAGGGCGGCCTCACCGTCGCCCAGGTCGATCCTGGTGCGATAGGCCGCCTCAACCTCGTCCATTTGTTTCGACCGTTGCAGGAGCCCCTCGAGATTGCAGGTGGCCCCGCCAATACGTGGTCGCTCTCCGGTTGTCGTCACCAAAAACTCCGCGGCCACCGCGAGCAAGACCGACGTGCAGCAAGTTGTTGAAGGGACGGCGCTTCATTGTTCCTCCATGCCATTTGGTGGTTGTCCGAGGTTGACGGAGATGGGACGCGGCCTCACTGTCGCCCAGGTCGACTCCGGTGCGAAGTACGCCGCCTCAGCCTCGTCGAGCCGGTTCTGCTCTCGAAGGAGAACTCCCGAGATTGGCGCAGCGCCCCACCGTCGCCCAGCGTCGATGCCGGTGCGGTACGCCGCCTCGGCCTCGTCGAGCCGTCCCTGCTGCTTGAGCAGGTCTCCGAGATTGGCTGCGCAGCACGACCGTGGCCCAGGTCGATTCCGGTGCGGTACGCCGCCTCGGCCTCGTCGAGCCGGCCCTGCTCCTTGAGCAGGACGCCGAGATTGGTGGCGGCCACCGCCGATGCCCAAGTCGACCCCGGTGCGGTACGCCGCCTCGGCCTCGTCGAGCCGGTCTTGCTCCCTGAGCAGGATTCCGAGATTGTGGGCGGCCCGACCGTTGCCCAGGTCGATTCCGGTGCGGTACGCCGCCTCGGCCTCGTCCGCATCTCCCCGCTCTCGGAGCAACAGCCCGAGTTTATAGGCCGCCCGACCGTCGCCCAGCGCCATCCCGGCCCGGTAGGCCGCTTCCGAATCCCCGTGCTCTCGGAGAAGGACCAGGAGATTGTAGGCGGCCCCGCGATGACCCAACGCCATCCCGGTGCGGTACGCCGCCTCAGCCTCGTCGAGCCGGCCCTGCTGCTCGAGCAAGACGCCGAGATAGAAGGCGGCCATAACCGTCGCCCAGGTCGATTCCGGTCGCGGTACGCCGTCTCAGCCTCCTCAAGCCGGCCTTGCTTCTTGAGCAGGACGCCGAGATTGGAGGCGGCACGACCGTCGCCCAGGTCGATTCCGGTGCGGTACGCCGCCTCGGCCTCGTCGAGCCGGCCTTGCTCCTTGAGCAGGATTCCGAGATTGGACGCGGCATGACCGTGCCCAGGTCGATTCCGGTGCGGTACACCGCCTCGGCCTCTTCACGTCGGCCTTGCTTCTTGAGCAGGACGCCGAGATTGAAGGCGGCACGACCGTTTCCCAGCTCGATTCCATTGCGGTACGCCGCCTCCGCCTCGTCGAGCCGACCCTGCTTCTCGAGCAAGATGCCGAGATTGAAGGCGGCATACCCATCACCCAGCTCGATTCCGGTGCGATACGCCGCCTCGGCCTCGTCCAAGTTCTTCTGCCATTGAAGGAGCACCCCGAGATGGGAGGCGGCACTACCGTCGCCCAGGTCGATCCCGCTCCGATACGCTGCCTCAGCTTCACCGAGCCGACCTTGCACCTCGAGCAGGACGCCGAGATTGGCAGGCGGCCCGACCGTCACCCAGGTCGATTCCGGTGCGATACGCCGCCTCGGCCTCATCGAGCCGGCCCTGCTCCTTGAGCAGAATTCCGAGATGAGACGCGGCCGTACCATCACCCAGCTCGATTCTGGAGCGGTAGACCGCCTCGGCTTCGTCGAGCCGGCCACGCTCCTTGAGCAGAGCTCCGAGAAAGAAGACGGCGCCAACGTCGCCCAGATCGATCCCGGTGCGATACGCCGCCTCGGCCTCGTCGAGCCGGCCCTGCTGCTCGAGCAGGATTCCGAGACTGGACAGCGGCCGACCGTCGCCCAGCTCGATTCTGGAGCGGTAGACCGCCTCGGCTTCATCGAGCCGGCCACGCTCCTCGAGCAGGACGCCGAGAAAGAAGACGGCATCACCGTCGCCCCGGTCGATTCCGGTGCGATATGCCGCCTCGGCTTCATCGATTCTGCCCTGCTGCTCGAGCAGGCTTCCGAGATTGGCGGCGGCACGACCGTCGCCCAGGTCAATCCCGGTGCGATACACCGCCTCGGCCTCGTCGAGTCGACCCTGCTTCTCGAGCAGGTGTCCGAGATAGAAGACGGCGGCGCCACCGTCGCCCCGGTCGATCCCGTTTCGATATGCCGCCTCGGCTTCATCGAACCGGCCCTGCTGCTCGAGCAGGACGCCGAGAAAGAAGGCGGCAGTGCCACCGTCGTCCAGTTCGATTATGGTGCGATACCCGTCCAGTCCTCGTCCTCGGTCTCGTCGAGCCGGCCCTGCTGCTCGAGCAGGTGACCGAGCATGAAGGTTGCCCTAGGGTCGCCCAGGTCGATCCCGGTCCGGTACGCTGCCTCAGCCTCGTCGAGCCGGCCCTGCTCCATGAGCAGTCCTCCGACATAGCTGGCGGCATGACCGCCGCCCAAGTCGATTCCGGTGCGAAACGCCGCCTCAGCCTCGTCGAATCGGCCCTGCTGCATGAGCAGGTTTCCGAGAAGGAGGGCGGCCGTCCCTTCACCCAGGTCGACTCCTGTCCGGTACGCCACCTCAGCCTCGTCCGTTGTCTCTGCCGTTGAAGCAGCACCCCGAGATGGGCGGCGGCCAACCATCAACTCGAAAGATCAAGGAGCACCCAGCTCGATCCCGATGCGATACGCCGCCTCGGCCTCAGCGAGCCGGCCCTGCTCCTTGAGTAAGTCTCCGAGACCAAGTGGCGGCACGACCGTCGCCCAGCTCGATTCCGGAGCGGTAGACCGTCTCGGCCTCGTCGATCCGGCCCTGCTCCATCGAGCAGGTCGCCGAGTTCGTAGAAAACGCTGTACGTCGCCCAGTTCGAATCGCGCTCCGATACGCCGCCTCGGCCTCGTCGAGCCGACCCTGCTGCTCAAGCAGGTGACCGAGAGCGGCGGCGGCCGCACTGTCGCCCAGGTCCATCCCGGTGCGGTATACCGCCTCAGCCTCGTCGAACCGACCCTGCTCCTCGAGCTGCAAGCCGAGATCGCCAGACGGCACGCCCTGTCACCCAGGTCGATTCCGGTGCGATACACCGCCTCGGCCTCGTCGAGCCGGCCTTGCTGCTCGAGCAGGCGACCGAGATAGTAGACGTAGGCGGCGCCACCGTCGCCCTGGTCGATCCTGGTGCGGTAGACCGCCTCAGCCTCGTCGAGCCGACCCTGTTGCTCGAGCAGGGCTTCGAAATAGGTAGGCGGCCCAACCGTCGCCCAAGTCGATGCCGGTGCGAAAGGCCGCCTCAGCCTCGTCGAACCGGCCCTGCTTCTTGAGCATTCTTCCGAGATCGGTGGCGGCCCCACCGTCGCCCAGATCGATCCTGGTGCGATACAGCCGCCTCAGCCTCGTCGAGCCGGCCCTGCTCCTCGAGCAGGTGACCGAGCGCGCCGGCGGCCGCACTGTCGCCCAGGTCGATTCCGCTCCGGTAGACCGCCTCGGCCTCGTCGAGTCGGTCCTGCGCCTCGAGCAGGCGTTCGAAATTGGTAGGCGGCACCGATCGTCTCCCAGCTCGATTCCGGTGCGATACGCGGCTTCGGCCTCGTCGAGCCGGCCCCGCTGCTCGAGCAGAATCCCGAGACTGCGAGCCGCCTCACCGTCGCCCAGGTCCATCTTGGCGCGATACGCCGCCTCAACCTTGTTCATGTGCTTCGACCGTTGCAGGAGTATCCGGAGCTTGCATGCGGTTCCGCCAATACGTGGTCGCTGCTCCTGTGGTGCGTCACCAAACAATCTCGCGGTGGCCGCGAGCCGGACCGACGCGCACAACCTGTGGAAGGGATGGCGTTTCATTAGTTCCTCCATGCCACTTGGTGGTTGACCAGGTTGACGGAGATTAGATGCGGCCTCATCGTCGCCAAGGCCATTTCGCTCCGGTACGCCGCCTCGGCTTCCTCGAGCGGCCCTGTTCCTTGAGCAGGACTCCGAGATTGTGGGCGGCCTCGACTGTCGCCCAGGTCGATTCCGGTGCGATACGCCGCCTCGGCCTCGTCGAGCCGGCCCTGCTCCTTGAGCAGGACGCCGAGATTGGAGGCGGCACCACCGAAGCCCAGGTCGATCCCGGTGCGATACGCCGCCTCGGCCTCGTCGAGCCGGCCCTGCTCCTTGAGCAGGACTGCCGAGATTGGACGCGGCACCACCGTCGCCCAGGTCGATTCCGGTGCGATACGCCGCCTCGGCTTCGTCGAGCCGGCCCTGCTTCTCGAGCAGGACGTCCGAGATTGAAGCGGCACCGACCGTCGCCCAGGTCGATCCCGGTGCGGTACGCCGCCTCGGCCTCGTCGAGCCGGTCCTGCTCCTCGAGCAGGATTCCGAGACAGATGGCGGCACCGACGGTCGTCCAGGTCGATCCCGGTGCGATACGCCGCCTCGGCCTCGTCGAGCCGGCCCTGCTCCTTGAGCAGGACTCCGAGATTGGAGGCGGCACGACCGTCGCCCAGGTCGATCCCGCTCCGGTACGCCGCCTCAGCCTCGTCGAGCCGGCCCTGCTCCTCGAGCAGGATTCCGAGATAGATGGCGGCACCACCGTCGCCCAAGTCGATTCCGCTCCGGTACGCCGCCTCGGCCTCGTCGAGCCGGCCCTGCTGCTCGAGCAAGACGCCGAGACTGGAGGCGGCATGACCGTCGCCCAACTCGATTCCGGTGCGATACGCCGCCTCAGCGTCATCGAGCCGGCCTTGCTCCTCGAACAGCAGGCCGAGATTGAAGGCAGCCCAACTGTCGCCCAGCTCGATTCCGGTGCGGTATGCCGCCTCGGCCTCGTCGAGCCGGCCTTGCTCCCTGAGCTGGTTTCCGAGATTGGAGGCGGCACGACCATTGCCCAACTCGATTCCGCTGCGATACGCCGCCTCGGCCTCGTCGAGCCGGCCCTGCTCCTCGAGCAGCAGGCCGAGATTGAAGGCGGCCCGACCGTCGCCCAGCTCGATCCCGGTGCGGTACGCCGCCTCGGCCTCGTCGAGCCGGCCCTGCTCCCTGAGCAGGTTTCCGAGATAGGTGGCAGCACGACCATCGCCCAACTCGATTCCGGTGCGGTACGCCGCCTCGGCCTCGTCGAGCCGGCCCTGCTCCTCGAGCAGGAAGCCGAGATTGATGGGGGCACGACTGTCGCCCAGCTTGATTCCGGTGCGGTACGACCGTCTCAGCCTCGGCAAGCCGGCCTTGCTTCTGCAGCAGGATTCCGAGATCGCGGGCGGCCTCGCCGTCGCCCAGGTCGATCCTGGCGCGATACGCCGCCTCAATCTTGTTCATGTGCTTCGACCGTTGCGGGAGCGTCCCGAGATGGCAGGCGGTACCGCCAATAATTGCTCGCTCTCCCGTTGAGCGTCACCAACTCCTCAGGCGTTGCTTGGAGCGATGGAGCCCGTCGGGGACCCCCGATCAGTCCTTCGGTGCAGTGCGGTTCTGGGGCGGCAGCCATGTGGTGTCCTCATCGCGAAAAAATCATTGAATGGTCGTCAAGTTTACGACTGTAATGCCAGTTGATCGTCGACGTCGTGATCGTCATTGCTTACCTACTGGTATTGGCCGCATGACGGAGTTGAACGGCGCCGATTGATTGGCGCTTGAAACGCGATAGGGGTGGGCATAGAAACGTGGCGCGCGACAGAACCCGTCAATAGAAAGCTCAGAGATTGTGCGCCACAAGCCTCACGCATCGAAATGAGCCAGAACCCTGAAGCTTGGTCGACCTGCGAACGCAGGGCGCTGCTGCACGGCACAACTGGCAACGTGCGGCCAATACATGTCATGGCAATCACCGGTGTGAACGTACACAAATTATCCGCAAGAATAGGCAAAAAACGAAAATACCTTCGAAATTGAGGTGTACGTTCATCTTGTCCGGTCTGTACGAGGGGTTTATCGTGTCTGCGGTGCTCAACGTTCACTGGCTGCTGGTGGGAAACCCCGCACCCAAGCACGTCGAGTGTTGCCGGAGACCCCGATTGGCGCGACCCCGAATTGCGCCCGCAGGCAGCACTTCCCCGACGTCGTGTGGAGTCCATCAGCCGGACCGGTGAGCCCATCGGGCAAAACGCCGATCAATTTAAGGAAACGCACGCCGGATGGCGTGGGTATGCAGCGAGGATGGCGCCGCACACCCACGGGCGAAGCTGTCTCTTTTTCTTGATCGCGTTCCCCGAAGCCGGTCCCGTACCGGCGTCCTGGCGGGCGAGCGCGTGCTCATTCGGTTCGCGCTCGCCTCCCACGACATCTGAGCATCCGCCGCTCGCGGACCCGGGGTCTCGGCGGTCACAGGGAGGGAAGCGCGGTGTCTACCGCACGTCAACACCAATCATGGAGAACGCGCGCGTTTTCCATAGGAGCGGCGCTGGCGATCGCTTTGAGCGTCGTCTCCGCTCCGGTCTCGTCCGCGAGCGCACAGGATTTCGATATTTCCGTCAATAGCATTTCAGATCTCACCGGGCTCACCGCCGTTGCCGGTGCAGGCGATGGAGATGGCGTCAACGTTCGTTCCGCGCCAGGAATGAGCAGCGATGTGGTGACCACCGTTCCCGATGGGACCGTGGTGAATCTCCGCGTCGATGTGCTCGACACTGTTCAACAGGATGGCGTTCGCTGGTGGCCAGTTTCGGTGAACGGCAAGGACGGCTGGATCGCCGGAACCTATCTCAGCGATTCAGGTCATGCCAACTCATCCTCTTCGTCTTCAAGCGATTCGCCTTCGTCGAGCAGTGGCAGCTTCGCCGCCGGCGCCTACGTCAAGGCGGCCACTGACGATGGCAAGGGCGTCAATATTCGTTCCAAAGCGTCGCTTTCCGCCGATGTGCTTTCGGGTATCCCGAATGGAGGCATCGTCCAGGTGATGGATGGCCCCACCACGGATGGCGATGGCAACGTCTGGTACAAGGTGACCGACGGCGAAACGACCGGTTACGCCAGCGCCGAGTGGTTAGTCATTGCGACCGGCATGGCTGCCTCCGCGGAAATCCAGGCCGAGTTCAGCGCCGACGACACGGTGAAGGTCGTTACCGACGACGGCACCGGGCTGAATCTGCGCGCTTCGGCATCGCGATCCTCGACGGTCATCGATACGCTGCCGGAAGATTCCACCGCGCAAATCGTCGCCGGACCGGTGCTCGATGCCGATGGTCTGCCCTGGTACGAGGTCGACGCCGATGGCTCCCACGGATTCGTGATCGGCTCCTTCCTTGAGAAGGTGAAGAAATCGAACTCGTCATCGTCGAGTTCGAGCAGTTCCAGCAACTCGAACAGCAATCCCCCTGCTGCGGCGCCCGTCGCCGAGCCAGGTGTTGCGACCGGATCGCTGCGCTACCCGCTCGATAACTACACGGTGACGCAGGGCTTCGGCTGCAGCTATCTCGGCTTCTACGCTTACAACGACGCCTACGGCTGCCCGGTTCATGACGGCATCGATCTCGCTGCTCCGTCCGGAACAGACATCCATGCTGCCGATGGTGGCACGGTGACTGCCGCCGGCTGGTGTGACTGCGGACTCGGTTACTACGTCCAGATCGATCATGGCAATGGCATCCAGACGATTTACGGCCACATGGTTGAACAGCCCGTCGTTAGCGCCGGTCAGCTTGTCGCCAAGGGTGATCTGATCGGGCATGTCGGCAGCACGGGCGCGTCAACCGGTCCGCACACCCACTTCATGGTGCTCGTCAACGGAACCGCCCAGGATCCGACCGGGTACGTCACCGGCTAGATTACTCCTTACCTCGCCCGCATCATTACCCCGCAACCGGAACGGATCGCGCACCCGCGCGGTCCGTTTCGGCGTGACGACGGGGCAGGCGCAGACGCAGGCTGAAACGAAGAGCGAAGCGGGAATAGGCTCTCGTCGTCGCTGCCTGCTAAAATCATCGATGGCGCAACGGGGCGCTGGAGTCGTAGCAAACGTATGGAGGATCGACATCATGTTGCAAGTCGAAATCTTGTACCAGCCAGCTTTTGCGTTGGCGAAGGTGTCCATGTCCAAGGGCGACGAAGTCCGCGCTGAGGCGGGCGCGATGGTCAGCATGAACCAGTATCTTGAGATTGAAACCAAAGCTCAGGGCGGGTTTCTCAAGTCGCTCAGCCGCTCAGTGCTTGGCGGCGAATCATTCTTCATGAATACCTTTAAGGCGACAAACGATGGAGCCGAGTTGACGCTCGCTCCACACCTGCCCGGCGACATCATGCAGATGGAAATGCAGGGGCGTGATTTCATTGTGCAGTCGGGAAGCTACCTGGGCAGCGATACCAAGGTCAATGTCGACACCAAATGGGGTGGCGCAAAGACCTTCTTCGGCGGCGAAGGGCTGTTCATGCTCCGCTGTTCCGGCAACGGAACGCTCATCGTTTCCAGCTACGGCGCGATTCATAAGGTCCAACTTGGCGAAGGCGAGATCTACAACGTCGATTCCGGCCATATCGTCGCCTTTGACGCCCACATTCCCTATCAGGTACGCAAGGTTGGCTCCTGGAAGTCGACGATCTTTGGCGGCGAGGGGTTGATGGTCGAGTTCACCGGCCCGGGCAATCTCTACCTCCAATCCCGAAGCCCATCGGCGTTCATTTCCTGGTTGGCGCCGTTGCTGCCGGACACGAGCAACAATTCGTAGACTGAACGACATGAATGAGCGGCCGGCAATCGCCGGCCGCTTTTTGATTGGTGAGCCTCTGGCAGTGCCGTACTTGAGTTGTTAGCAAATAAGTGCAATAAATCTTTTCATAATGGCGTTTCCCCCATTCAGACTTGCGAGGGTGAATCATGGGATCAATTGCACCGGCACGTCCTTCGTATCTCCAGGCGGCCGAAGAGGCAGCTCGCTGGATTCGTTCGACCGCTCGGCCCACCGAGCATGGTCTCGTCTGGCTGCCCGATCCCGATCAACCCGATCTCGAGGCAACGATTACCTCGCCCGCTACGCTCTACAGCGGGAATGCCGGGATCGTGCTCTTCTTGCTTGAGCTCGCCAATGCCACCGGCAACCCTGACTATCTCGACGAGGCGAAGCAAGGCGGCGATCAGATCGCGGCAACCTGGCGCGAGATCGAGCAGTTTCAAGGTTTTCTTACCCTTGAGAATGCCTTGCTCGACTTCCAATTTGGTCTTTCGGGCACGGGCTGGCTGCTTGGACAACTCTGGCTGGCCACAGGCGAGACCCGATACCGCGACGCCTCGCACGACATCTTTCAGTACATTGCCAGTAAGGCCAAACCGGCAGGTTCTGGAGTCGCCTGGATCGGCTCACCCACTGTCGGATTGGGCGATGGTCTGATCATCCTGACGTTGCTCTGGGCGGCGGAGACCTTTGATGAGCCGGCGTTCCGGGATCTGGCGATTACGGGGTGGCCGGCGATTTCTCGAAACGCCAGGAGCCGGATGGTCTCGGCGGCATTCGCTGGCGCAATCCGTTTCTGAGTCAGTTTGGCGCTCCTGAGGGGGCGTACGCGCCAAATTTCGAGCTCGGCACCGCCGGAACCGCATTTGTGCTGGCGCGGCTTTATCAAGAGACCAATGAGCAGGCGTTTCTCGATGCCGCGATTGCCGGGGTTGAGCACCTGAAGTCGATTGCGACCCTCGAGGATGACGCCGCGCTTATCTACTATCGGTCTCCCGATTTCACCGATCTCTACTATCTCGGCTATTGCCATGGACCGGTCGGAACCTCACGCACCTTCTACCTCTTGCACGAGATCACCGGCGATGATCGCTATCTCGAATGGGTGGTAAGGCTCGCGCGCGGGGTGATTCGCAGCGGTGTTCCCGAGATGCAGACGCCGGGACTCTGGAATGTCGTGTGTCAATGTTGCGGCACCGCCGGAATTGCTGACTTCTTCACCGGTCTCGCGCTCGTGACAAACAATGAGGAATACCTAACCTTTGCCGAGCGGGTGGCGGCCGTAACGCTTGAGCCGGGAAAGCGATTTCGATGGTCAGGGACCGCGCTGGTATCAGGCATGGACGCGAACCCGCCCAGATGCAGTCAATGCGGAAACCGGCTATATGATCGGTGCGGCAGGAGTCGGCGCATCATTTCTCCACCTGGCGCTAGCCCAGGATGGGCGATATCAGGCGCTGCTCTTTCCGGATAACCCCTACCCTCGCACGCAACCAGCGTAGTCTTTCTTGACAATATACCGGTGGGGGGTATAATTGCATCATGAACAGGTAAGCAACGGCGCTTACTTCGATAAATTGTCTGAGGAGTAAACAATGAGTGAAGTTGTAACGCTGGTCGCCCCTGATATTTCGTGCGCGCACTGCGAAGCCACCGTGCGAAAAGCCGTGGGCGAGCTTCCTGGCGTCGTCAATGTCGATGTCAGCTCGGCGACGAAAGTCGTCAAGGTGACCGTCGAAGCTGGCAAATCGTCCATTCCGGCAATCCAGGCCGCGCTCGACGATGCCGGATACCCAGCCCAGGTTCAGTAGAACGAAGCTATAGGCCGTTAGCAATAAGCCGTAAGCACGAGGGAGACTTGATCTCCTTCGTGCGCCGGACCGAAGTCCAGCGCTCACAAGCCGAAGTCTCTCCGAGACTGAATCTGATCGCAGCATCAACCCGTGCTCCGAGGACTTGTCGCGCTGTCAGCCGGGTACTTCAGCTCCCGGCCATCACAACCTGTCTACGCTTCCTCACAACTCTGCTCGTCAATCGTTCAAATACCGAATCACCGAGCGGGTCATCGTTTCCATGCCGATGGCCATGCCGTCTTCGTCGATGTCGAAGCGCGGGTGATGGTGACCCCAGACGAATCCCTTGTCCTCATTCTTGGTGCCGACGAAGAAAAAGCAACCGGGACGTTCCTGGAGGAAGTAGCTGAAATCCTCGGCGCCCATCTGCGGATCGGGGATGTTGACCTGCTCGGGACCGACCACTTCCTCAGCGACTTCCTTCACCAGCGCGGTGATGGCGGGATCGTTGATCGAGGCGGGGTAGCGCAGCTCGTAGCGCACATCCGCGTTCGCGCCGAGACCTTTGGCGACGCCTTCAATGATTTGCGGAATCCGCTCTGAAAGCCGCTTGCGGGTCTCGGGGTTGAATGTGCGCACGGTGCCGCGCATTTCCGCAGTGTCGGGAATGACGTTCGGCGCTTCGCCCGCGCGGATCATGCCAACGGTAACCACGGCAGGATCGATCGGATCGACCTCGCGTGAAACGATCGTTTGCAGGGTGGTCAGGACATATGCGGCGACGGTGACGGCGTCGATCGTCAGATGCGGCGATGCCCCGTGCCCACCCTTCCCCTGAATCTGCACATAGAAGCGATCGGATGCAGCCATTGCCGCGCCGGGCCGGAGCTCGATCCGTCCAACTGGAACATCCTGGGCGACATGGAGCCCGAAGACGGCGTCGACATGCGGATCTTCGAGCACGCCTTCTTCGATCATCGGGCGAGCGCCTCCCGGTCCCTCTTCTGCCGGCTGAAAGAGCAGCTTCACCGTGCCGGAGAACTGATCGCGGCGTTCCAGCAGCAAGCGTGTGACGCCGAGCAACATGGCCGTGTGGGCATCGTGACCGCAGGCATGCATCGCACCATCAACCTGGGAAACGTAATCGACTTCGTTTTCTTCTTGAATCGGCAGCGCGTCCATGTCTGCGCGAATCAATGCGACTTTGTCCGGACCTGGTTTTGTCCCATGGATCAACGCCGTGACGCCCGTTTTAGCGATGCCGGTGCGGATATCTTCGACTTGCAGCGCGCCCAGCCGCTCCGCGACGAACGCCGACGTTTTGAATTCCTGGAAACCGAGCTCCGGGAATTGATGCAAATGCCGCCGGTCGGCGATGACGCCTGGCAGGATTTCGTCGATATCGGTTCGCAACGTATCGATGGCCATGTCCCGTTCAGTCCTTTCCAGGAATCGTGCTATTCAGCGTTCTGGTCGAGATAGCGAAGGGCAGTTCCGGCCATGACCGCAATCCCGATCGACATCGGTTCTTCCGAGATGTCGAAGCGGGGATGGTGATGTCCCCAGGTGAGTCCTTTTTCCGCATTCATCGTGCCGAGAAAGAAAAAGCAGCCGGGGGTGTGAACCAGGAATTCACTGAAGTCTTCCGAAGCGGTGACGAGCACGCCTTGCGACACGTATTCATCGCCAAGGATGTCCGTCGCCACCTCGCGCACGATCGCCGCCATCTCCGGCGTGTTGATCGTCGGCGCGACGCCGAAGGTGAGCTCAACATGGACCTTGGCGCCCATCGCCTCTCCGACGCCGGTGGCGATTTCCTCAACGCGTTTCGCCATCATCGCCCGCTGGTCATGATCGACCGAGCGAATCGTGCCGGTCATCTCGGCAGTATTGGGAATGACATTCGACGCCTGGCCGGCGTGGAAGGAACCGACAGAGACGACACCGGGCAAAATCGGATCGACATTGCGGCTGACCACCGTCTGGAGCGCTGAAACAATCTGCGAGCCGATGACGATCGGGTCAATCGTCGTGTGTGGCTGCGCGCCGTGGCCGCCTTTGCCTTCGACGGTGATCTTGAAGCCATCGCCGCCGGCAAGTGTGGCGTTGTCTCGCGCCACCAGATACCCGGCCGGCATCCCTTGCGACACATGAAGTCCGAAGATCGCATCGACGTGGGGATTCTCGAGCACCCCGGCGGCGATCATCCCTTTGGCGCCGCCGAGCCCTTCCTCGGCCGGCTGGAACAGGAACTTAATCGTGCCTGCGATCTCGTCGCGGCGCGAAGAGAGGATGCGCGCGACGCCAAGCAGCATGGCCGTGTGCGCGTCGTGACCGCAGGCGTGCATCACCCCGGCGGTTTGCGATTTGTAGTCGACCTGGTTTTCTTCGTCGATCGGGAGGGCGTCCATGTCGGCGCGGAGGGCGACGACCTTGCCCGGCTTGGTTCCCTTGAGAATGCCGACGACGCCGGTGACAGCGACCTCGGACTGCACGTCGTCAAATCCAAAGGAGCGAAGACGCTCGGCCACGATCTTGGCAGTTTCGAATTCCTGAAAGCCGAGTTCGGGATGCTCGTGAAAATGACGCCGATCGGCGATTACACCGGGCAGGATCTCATCGGCTTCGCGAAGCAGGGCTGGGGGGGCTGCGACCATGAATGAATGGCTCCTTTGCTTATTCGGCGTTCAATTGAAGAAAACGAAGCGCAGAACCCGCCAACGCGCCGACGCCGGTCGCCATCGCTTCCTCATCGATATCGAAGCGGGCGTGGTGGTGGCTGTAGACATACCCCTTCTCGGCGTTGTTGCTGCCGACGAAGAAGTAGCAGCCGGGAACCTCGTTGAGGAAGAGGCTCATATCCTCTGAAACCATCTTCATCGGGGCTTCCATCAGGCGATCGGCTCCGAACAAGTCCGTGACCGCCTCGCGCACGATCGCCGCCATTTCCGGTTCGTTCATGACCGCCGGGACGCCGAAGAGAATATCGATTTCGACCGTGCCGCCCATCGCCTCGGCGATACCATGGGAAATTTCTTCGACACGTCCGTGCAGCAGCGCCCGGTCTTCAGGCGAGGCGCTGCGGATGGTGCCGCGAAGTTCAGCGGTGTCGGGAATGACGTTGCTGGCGTTGCCGGCATGGAACGCGCCAACCGTTACTACACCTGAGCGAATCGGATCGAGATTGCGAGAAATGATCGTTTGCAGCGCGGAGACGATCGACGTGCCGATCACGATCGGATCGACGGTCGTCTGAGGTTGGGCGCCGTGACCACCCTTGCCTTTGATCGTCATTTTGAAACCGTCACCGGCGACCATTGCGATGGTGTCGTGGACGATCACCTTGCCAACCGGATCGTCGTTCCAGATATGAAGTCCGAAGATGGCGTCGGGTGCGGGATTTTCGAGCGCGCCATCTTCGAGCATCGCCTTTGCGCCGCCGAGACCTTCCTCGGCCGGTTGGAAGATAAATTTGACCGTTCCTGGAATCTCCTCACGATGTGCGGTGAGCACGCGCGCCGCCCCAAGCAACATTGAGATGTGAGCGTCATGCCCACAGGCATGCATGACGCCGTCATTTTTTGATCTGTAGTCGACGTCGTTGAGTTCAGTAATCGGCAGTGCATCCATGTCGGCGCGGAGCGCGACGACCTTCCCCGGCTTGCCCCCTTTGAGAATGCCGACCACACCGGTACGGCCGACTTCCGTTTGCACATCGTCCAGTCCAAGCGAGTGCAAGCGTTCGGCGACGAACCTCGCGGTTTCAAATTCCTGAAAACCCAATTCTGGATATTGGTGGAGGTGCCTTCGATCGGCAATGACGCCTGGAAGAATCTCGTCGATGTCCTGCGCGAGCGCGGGAGAAGCCGTCACCATGCCGTTCACATTCCTCCTTGGTGCCACCGTGCGACGAATATGGGAGTCACCTTACCAAAATTAAGCCAGGTAGTTGGGACGTGGTAGCATCGATCGCGGTCGTGATGCCACGACCGACCAAGAGGGCCAGATACCATGACCATGGAAAAACCGAAACGACCGGTGATCGACGAGCAGCGAGCGTTTGCGCTTGCCATGCTGGGCGTCGATAAGGCGGGGGGCACGCGGATGATCTACCGCAGCCCACGCCATCCATTCACACTCTTCCCTGCGACGGACTATGAAATCGAGGGAATCAACGTGGAAGTCCGGCATGGCGAAATCAGCTCGCCGGCCATTGTCACCGTCGCGGGGTATGTATTCGAAATCCACGAAGAGGAAATCGAGTTGTTGGTAAAGCCGCCGAAGCCGCGCGCTTGAGGGCCTCCGTCAGGATCGCTGAGACCTCGGTGACCGCATTCTGGATGGCGGAGCAAGGATCGTGGCAGGGTGAATAACATCGTGACTTCCGGCTCGTTCTACCGGTGCGCCAGCAGGATCCCGATGAACATGCTGATCAGGAGTCCAATCACCAGCAGGTAATAGAGCGAGCGCAGCCGCGACGGTGGCGCGCCGCGGGCAATGCCGGTTCCCAACAGCAGTGCTCCCGCCAGGACGTGTTCTTAAGCCATCATCGGATTTGGGCTCGTATCGATACGATTTCGATCGGGGGCCACGCATAGACATGTCGAAAAGGATGCGTGGCGCTCCATGCCGGTTACCGGCGCAGTTGCCGTTGCGGACGCCAGTACTCCGGATCAAAGGGATCGACCTTCTTGCGGGCGCCCTTCGCGTGCTGGTAGTTCCAGACGGTTGGGAATGAGTATTGCTCCAGGCCATCAATGACCACCCGCCGGGCGACGCCGAACGGACGATCGACCGCGAAGATCTCGCGCGGCGGGCGAGAGACGATCTCCGCCTGGAACCAGCCATGATCGGGGCATTCACCGGCGTGGAGCTGCCAGACAATGTCGGCCGTGATGCCGCCGAGATCGCGGATCAAGACATTCGTCAGCTCGCGATCGCAGACCGGGCAATGCATCGGGGTCGATGCATTCATGCGTTCCCGGGAACTGATGCTCGCCATCTGCCACGATCTCCTTCTTAGTTCATTGATGCAAGATTGCGTTTATGTGCTTGGGTTCCACGCGAACCATTCGTGGCGAGTCTAGCATCAGGCTGGTGACCCTCGCACGGGCGGTGCGTTCGCGCCGGTTTCCTCGCCCGGCGTACAATAGAGGCCGCGCGAGCGGGCGCGGGAGCAATCGTATGCAAACAACCTTCAATCAATCAGAGAACCCCTGGCAACTTGGCGCAACTGGCGGGCGAATCGCCCGGTGGTTTTTCGGGTTTGGGTTCTTTTGCGTCAGCCTCGGGGTCTATCTGATCACCGGGATGACGCTCCTTACGATTAATCTCTTGAGAGACCCCGGTGACCTCTGGGTGGGTGGCCCGTTATTCCGCTGGGGAATGCTCGTTTTTGTTCACTTTCTCGGCGCGGTCGTCTGCTGGGCGGTGACGACGGCCATGGATGCCGCCCGCACCACTCGTGCGGAGACCGAAGCCCGGGTTCCGCCGGTCACCCCACCCCTTCCGATGCCTCTGGCCCCGGTAGCTCAAGCCGAGCCAATTCCACAAGGACCTCCCCGGCCCCGATTCCAGCCTGCCCCCTCGACACCAGCGGATGGCGCTGCTGAAGAGGATAAAGGTCTTTTCGGATTTCGCAGCTGGCGAGGTGAAACGCCGTACTCCGAAGCTCGCCCACGCACATCACCACCCGGATGGACGGTGATGGGTCCGGGCGTCGCGCCCGCGTCACCCCCACCACGAACTCCGGCGCCGGCATTGCCTGAAACCGCGCCGCCAACGACCGAGTCTCTAAAAGAAGGCGCGGCTCTGCTGGGCGAGCCCGTGATCTCCGTCGCTCCCGTTGAAGGTGATCAGCGCTGGACCTGGGTGGAAGCCGCCGCTGAGGCCTGGCTCGCGAACCGCTCCGTCGATGAGCCGCCGGAGGTGGCTTGGCAGGAGCCAGTTGATCCAGACGCCGACGAGACTCCCGTCGAAGCCCCATTGTCCGAATCTCAGAGCCCAGAGAAAGCTGCCGAAACGCGCCGAAGGCTTGGGCGTGACTGATGCTGTCCCAGAATTAACGCGCGATTTCACCGTGGCCGTGCTCGTCACGCATGACCGGCGGGTATTGCTGCACCACCACATTCGCCTGAATCGCTGGCTCCCTCCCGGTGGACACGTTGAGCCAAATGAGCTTCCCGATGATGCCGCCCGGCGGGAGGTTGAGGAGGAAACGGGCGTCATCGTCCGGTTGATCGGCGAACCGGCGATCGATGTCGATCTGCCCGGACAGCCGAGGCAGCTCTGCCCGCCCGTTGGAATTCAGGTGACGCCGATCAAGCCCGGGCACGAGCATATCGATCTCATCTATCTCGCCGAAGGCGCTCCGGCCGAGCCGCGAGCGCAAGTTGGCTGGTTCGCTCCTGCATGAATGGGCGGCGCTCGGGTCTGACCGAAGAAGTGGCAGCCTGGTGCCAGTTGGCGATCGATCGAGCCGATGCGCGCCGGAGTGCTATGCTCTGTACGGACACCTGATCAGCGTTCGCAAACGCGCGGGATTCGATGCGCCTTGCCGCCAGAAGAGAGAGATGCAGATGGAGACGATGACCCTCGCCGCCAAAGTCGAGTTTGTGACCACTCCGCCCAAAGTGTTCGTGGTCGGCTCCACGATCCCGAATCTCGCGGCGTTTGGCGATTATCTGGCCTATCGCGGCGAAAACTGGACCTCCATCGACGACGAGGAATTCAACCAGCACGACCCCGCCACCGTTTCGGAATGGGCCGGACGCGTCTGCTATATGTCGTTCTCAAACGCCAAATCACGCGTTCGCGAGCGCTATTTGCAGGAATCGATTCTCTCCCACAAGCACGGCAGCGTGATCGAGCATGTCAGCTTCAATATGCTCTGCGCCGATGTGCCGCGTGATATCCAGCTTGAGTTCGTGCGCCATCGTGCCGGAACGGGCTATTCGTGGGAATCGACCCGCTTCACCGACAAGCATCTGCGCTTCGTCATACCGCCGCGCTTGCGTGACAACCCGGAAGCTGAGCGGATCTTCCGAGAGGGCATCCTGCGCCAGGTGGAATCGTACGAAGCGCTGCGCCGACTCGCCGAATCGGAAGGGGACGAGGGAACGCTGAAGCGGAAGCGGATGAAAGAAGCCGCCCGTGGATTCTTGCCTGGATGCCGCGCCAGCGACGGTATGATCACCCTCAATGCCCGGTCCGCGCGGCATATCATCGGTCTCCGGACGGGTGAGCATGCCGATCTCGGCATCCGCGAATTCGCCTACGAGATCTATACCGCGCTCAAGGCAACCGCCCCCGCCTTCTTCGCCGATGCCGACGAGCGAGAAGTCCCCGACGGCCCGCCAGAGGTGACCTTCGGGAACGGGTGATCGCGGCGTTCCATTTCAGGCTGATTGTTCGAGCGTGATTCGATCACGATTGCCCGGAGCTGAAGCACCGGGCTGACATGTGAAAGTACCCTGCGGGGTACCGAACCTGGAAACGTTCGGATATGACGGGCTGTTTTCCACCCCAGCTCGGTCCCAGCGGGACTTCCTTTTGCTTAGCCCGGGGTTTCAACCCCGGAAAATCGCAATGCGACGATGCTCTCCGAACCCGATGAACCTCGGGGAGGGCAACCTGGCGACCGATTCGCTGAAATATAGAACTCCCGACCCCATTCGCTCGATTTCCCCATTCAATGCGCGATCCTCGCCTGGGCCCAGAGAGACATGAATCGAGGGGCGGGTTTGCTTTACTTATTATTACCTATGTCTTATGTCAGATCGGCTTGATACACTCTTTTTGTGGGTGGGTGGAGTAGACTTCGCTCACGCGCCAGATCGACAGATGACGTCCAGAACTCCATGGATGCAGTCCCGACGAAGGTGTCGGGACGTGCAGGCGCAAGTGCCGGAGCAGGCGCGATGGACAGAGTTCGAAACTATCCCATTTCACAATTCACCGGTCGCGTTCTCTTCGCGGTCTTGCTCACGATGGCGCTGGCTTCCACCAGTGGGATCGTTTCCGCCGCAACTGCGCAAGTGCCTGCTGCAGACTGGGATCAGCGTCAATCTCCGGCTTACCTGTATCTGTTTGATCCTCAGCTTTCGACATCGACCTCCTCCTTTTCCCCGGATGCGTTTGTCGACCGCTATGGATCGGCGTTCGACAAAGCGTCCGATGAGCTTTCGCAAGTTTTCGGACTGACCGGCCAACTCCCGATCACGGTCTGGGTCGACGCCAACACCACCATGACAACGCTCTATCCATCCGCTCAGGGAGCGGGGGCGTCTCCCGTTGTAAGTGGGCTGCGTCCCGGCGATCTCGTGGTCGACGCAACGGCGTTGGCGCAAGCCACCGATGTCGAGGCGACCAACGCTATTCGCGGCGCTGTCGCTCGCGAATTGCTGATTGTCGCAACGGGTGGCAAGCTCAGCGCCGGATTCATGGAAGGTATGGTGCTGTACGCGCAACGGCCAGTCACGGCGGTGGTCGCCCGCTACGCCGCCGATGTGCAGAACGCCAGCGCCCAGTCCAGCATCCTCACCTGGGCCGATCTCAATCGCGACGGCGCAACGATCGATAGCGATCTCGGGGCGTCCGAAGCCTATGCAATCACCGCCTACCTGTTTGAGCGCTTTTCGATCGCCGAATACCAGACGTTCCTTAAAGAAACCCGCACACAACCTTCCTGGCGAGAGGCATTGCAGGCCGCATACAAGAGCAATCCCGTCGACATGGAAAAGGGCTGGCGCAATAACCTCTCGCGCTGGACGAATGGCGGGTGGAAAACAAATGTGATCGCCGCCTTTGATCTCGATCCTGCCCGCGCCCTCCTCGAACGCGGCAATTACACCGCCGCGAATGCGCTTCTCGATCGATCCCGGAGGCTCTTTGACGGTCTTGGGGATGAAGAAAACTTGCAAGCGGTCGATACGCTGATCGCACAGTGCAATACGGGCTCGCAAGCTGAGGAATTTATGGCGCAAACCCAGCAGGCGCTCGAGCATTTCGCCTATGCGCAAGCAAACGATCTGTTGAGCCAGGCGGAAGATCAATATGCGCAACTGCCACCCGAGCAACGCCCGCTTGAGACAATCCAACAGTATCGCGATCTGACCAATCAAGGCGTCACGGCCACCGCCGAACTCGCGAATGCGCATAAACTGGCGAATTCCTGGACCGATTACCCGGATGCCCGGGAAAGCGCGATCACCGCCGGACAGCAGTTCGCCGCGCTTGGCGACGCCGATCATGTGGCCGAATCGCGAGGCGTGCTCGCCGATATCGACCGCCGGCAACGCCGCCTTGTCTATCTCCTGGGCGGGTTCGCGCTGGTCTCAGGCGCGTGGTTGCTGCTCTGGCGGCGCACCTCCGCCGCGAAACAGCTCCAATGGCCAAAGCATCTTCCCGACTCGTCGTCACCTTCGGAAACGGCAAACTAATGGCAACCAGACGACTTGGACTCCCGCGTCTTCCCGAACTTCCCGATCATCCTGGCAGGGTCTTGATCGAGCGCCTGCGCCAGTTCGCAAGTTGGCGTCCCGACGACGGACGGTTGTTCATCTGGCGTCTGCTCTGGTTCCCGTTCTGGTTCGGCGGCGATATCCCCGCCCCCTGGTTGCCGGAGCATGAGCGGCGTCTGAAAGCAGGATCGCCTGCCGCAATGGGGGCCGCCAGCGCAATCGACTCGATTGGCCGGCGCATCTGGGTGAACTGGATTATCGCCTGCATCGCCCGGGGATTATGGCTACCCTTCGCCATCGGGTCGGTCATTGGATTGATCGATCTCGCGCGCGGCAATCATTTTGCGCCTGAGCGGTTGATCTGGGTCTGGGCGGTCACCTTGCCGCTCGGATTGCTGCTTGGCATCTTCCTGCGGCCCAGGCGGCGTCGCGTCGCCTGGATGATGGATCACACCTTCAATCTCCACGACCGCATGACCACCGCCGTCGAAGCGCTTGAAACCGACGCGCCAACAGCAGGTTCGCGGGCATCCATGGCCTATCTGCAACTTGCCGACACCGCGAACGCGGCGATCGGACTGCGTCGCGATCCCCGTTTTCGCCTGCACCTGCCGGCACGCGAGCTATCCCTGGCGATTCTGGCCGGTTTGATGCTCTGCGCGTTGCTGTTCCTGCGTGGCATCGGCGGGCATATCCCCGGCGCTGCCGAAACCGCCGTGCCGATCTTCGTGCCGGCCGCTGACCGGCAGATCGCTGCCGAGGCGCCAAACCCGGAGGCGAATCCGGCCGCGCCGCCTGCGACCGTTGATGAAGTCAACGCGAAGTCGGACCGATCGAATGCCGCGCGTGAAGATCTCAACGCGATCGCGGATGCGCTTGACCAAAACGCGATCACGCAACCGGCGGCGGATGCGATTCGCAGCGGGGATTACCCAACAGCGGCGCAGGATATTCGCGATGCCGCCAGCCACGCTGATGAGCTTTCCCCGGAATCGCAGGCAACGCTCGCGAATGCGCTCGATCAAGCGGCTGCCAGCGCGCAGGAGTCATCTCCAGCATTGGCGGATGCCGCGTCCCAGGCAGCAGATGGACTTCGCGAGGGCGGAACCCCGGCGGAATCATCGATGCGCGATCTTGGCGACGCCGTTGACCTGGCCGGAGAATCGGTTGTGCCGCAATCGCAGCTCGATGCAGAAATGCAGCAAGCTCAGGAAAACGCGGCAAATCCGCAACAGGGTGGAGATGCGGCGCAGAACCAACCTTCGAGCGCTTCCAATCCTTCGCAACCTTCAGGGGACCAACCGAACGCCAATCCGGACAGCGTGAGCCAGCAGGCGCCGGGTGATTCCGCGCCGGGCTCCGAGCCGGGATCGAACCCGAATGATAGCAGCCAGTCGTCAACCAGCGATCCTTCCGAACCAGCAGCCTTCAAACGCCGCAGATAACAAGAATTCCGAGGGAGCTCCCAGTGACACGAAACCTGGTGATCAGCCGGGCGACCAGCCGGGTGACCCGAGTCAGCCCGGAAATAGCCAGAATCCGGGCGACAGCTCGTCAAATCAACCTGGTCAACCGTCGGATAGCCAGTCGGCCTCCGACTCGGGTAGCCAATCGCCGACAGGATGTTCCGCAAGGCGGCAGCACCAGCTCTGGAGATCCCTCAAGCAGCGGTTCTGCGAAGTCACCTCAAGACCAAACGGATGGTAAGGGCGGCAATCAGCCCTCGGATAAGAAAAGCGAAGAATCTGCGCCGCCTGTATCAACCAACGTGTCCGAAGCTCCCACTCCGACTGGTCCGGGAACGGAATCGACCCTCGTGCCGACGGCTTCCGCCGAACTGGCGGGTGGCCCGAGTCAGGAAAATGTATCGCTTGGTGGAAACACAGGCTCCGCGAACGCCGGGAACGGAAATGGCGCCACGATGGCCGATGGAAATGCCACGCAGGAAGCCGTTCCGACGGCGGGACCTGAAAGCAACCGCGTGCCGCCTGAGTACCGCTCAGTTGTTGAGAACTACTTCAACCGGGGCACACCGTAATGAGAAGCCTCTGGAAACGTGGCGATGCCGCCACGGCGACGATCGCCAGGCAGGAAACCGATAACACCCTGTTCAGCGAGGAACTGCTTGCGCTTACGCGACGGCTCTCGCTGTCGCCGCGCACCTTCACACCCGAGGGTTTGGCGGGTGAGCACCGGTCGCGCAAGCGGGGATCATCGCCAGAGTTCGCCGATTTCAAGTCGTACAGCCAGGGGGATGACTTCCGCCGGATCGATTGGAATATCTATGGGCGGCTCGGCACGTTGTTCGTCCGGCTGAGCGAAATCACAACCGAAATCCCGGTTCACATTCTGCTCGATGCCAGTGCCAGCATGCTCTGGACCGGCTCACCCGAGCGGCCACAGAAATTCACCATGGCCCGCCAGATCGCCGGACTGCTCGGCTATCTCTCCTTGCAGCGATCCGACCGCGTCACGATCGTGCCCTTTTCCTCAGGAATCTTGCCGGTTTTCGGTCCGGCGCAGGGGCGCGCGGCGGTGACGCCGATGCTTTCCTACCTGACTGGATTGCGCGCCGATGGCGAAACCAATCTGAAGAAGGCGCTCGATCGCTACGTTCGCGAGCGAAAACGACCTGGTTTCGCGCTGCTGATCTCCGATCTGCTGGCGGGTGAGCCGGAGGATCTGGCGACAATCCTCCGGTCGTTCCGCGCGCATGGCTGGGAAGTCGCGGTGCTTCAGATTATCGATCCGGCGGAGCTCGATCCCGAACTCTTCGCGGCGACCGTGCTTGAGCGCGGCGCGGTTGATCTGATCGATCTCGAATCGCGCGATCATATCCAGTTGGCGCTAAGCGACGATGTTGTGCTCCGCTGCCGGGAGGCCACCGGTGAGTGGTTGACGGCTATCGAAGAGGTCTGCCGGTCTGAACAGAGCCTGCGGATTGAAATCGACACGAGCAGCCCTCTTACTGAGACGCTTCGCCGTCTCCACAACATGGGGATGACGTCATGAGCGGTCTCGCGCTTTTGCTGCCAGCAGGATTGATCGCACTTATCAGTGTGCCGCTGGTGGTGCTCTTCCATATGCGCAGCCCAACACCGAAGGCCATTCCGGTGCCGGCGATCCGTTTCTGGCAGGTTGCTGCCCCAAAACCAACCGATGAGCCACGTTTTCAGCGCCCGCCGATCTCGGCAAGCATGCTGTTGCATATCGCGGCGGCGTTGCTGCTCTCGCTGGCGCTCGCGCGCCCGGTCAGCAGTCTGGCCCTTGGCGTTATCAGCTCATCGAGCCAACCGAGCCACCTCATTGTCATGCTTGACGGCTCAACCAGCATGCTCGCGACCGACGATGGCGAGACGCGATTCGACGCCGCGCGCAAGCAGGCGCTTGACCGCCTTGGCTCGCTGCACGCGGACGATGCCGTTACGGTCCTGCTGCTGGGCCAGCGTGTTGAGACCTTTTCGGCGAGCGACACTGGCTCGCTGCAAGCGCTCAAAGACCGGCTAGCCTCGATCGATCCACCCGGCGGGGTGACTGATCTCACGTCAGCGATGTTGCTCGCGCATGATCTCCGCGTTCCCGATATGGAAAACAGCATCGTTTTGCTGAGCGACGGGGCATTGGAGGTCGATCCGACGGCGGTCACCGATGCCGGGATGCCGATCGACTATGTCCAGGTTGGGAATCCCATCGATGGAAATCTCGCGATTTTCAACATTTTGACACGCGCCAATCCCGCAAATCCTGCCCAGCAACAGATTTCCGGGCGGTTGGCGAACTTCAGTGACAAGGCCGTGACCGTTCCTGTGCAATTCTGGGCTGATGGCTTCATGATCTCGGGCCAGAATGTGGAACTGAGCGCGAATGCCAGCAAGGTGCTCTCCTTCGATGCGCCGCCAGACGCTACGGAAGCGGAGATCAGGGTCGTGACGACTGATGCCCAGCCGATCGACGATCGCGCGTCGATCGCCCTTGGTGCGGGGGATACACTGTCGCTGAGTGTCTTGATCTTTTCCGATCGTCCGGAAACGCTGCAGCGAGTCTTCAGCGCTATTCCGGGCGCACAGGTAATGGTGCAAACGACCGATGCCGTCGCCCAGGGGGTTGGAGTCGGCGGCTACGATCTCGTCGTCTATGACCAGGTCGCCCCATCGAAAGCGCCGATCGCACCGAGCCTGTTCATCCAGCCTCCCGATTCCCCGCTCTTCCCATCGCCGGATATGCTCGCAGCCCCTGTGCCAGTGACCATGGTCCAGACGGATTCACTGCTCAATGGCGTTGATTTCAACGGCGTCACCTTCGGCGCGACGCCAAACTATCAGCTGCCCGGCGGATTCACCCCAATTGTCTCCGCGGCCGATGGCCCATTGCTCGCCTATGGCACGCTGCCGGGGAGCGAGTCGTCCACGGTCTTGCTGGCTGGAAATCTCGACGAGTCGAATCTCTCGCAGCGAATTGCGTTCCCGATCTTGATGGCGAATATCGCCGAAAAGCTCTCCCCCTCCCCTGCTCCGGTGACGCTTTCGCTCGGAGAGCCACTGACCATTGCCCCGAGAGCGGGTTCAGCATCGGTCACCATCACCAATCCCGCCGGGGAAGTGACGACCATTCCGGTGCCGGAAGCGGATGGACTGCCGCAAGGCGCTCGCCAGGTCGCGTATGGCCAGACGAATACGGTTGGCGCGTACCGTCTGCGCGAGGCCGATGCGCAGGATCAAACCCTGGTGACCGGGATGGTCATGGTCAACGCCGGAAATAGCACCGAATCGAATCTTCGCGCCAATTCTGATCTGGGCAGTTTGCTCGACCAGGCATCCGGAGTTGCTGAAAGCGCTGCGAAACAGGACCTGGAATCCGATCTCTGGCCGTTGCTGGCGTTGCTGGCGCTTGGACTCTTGATCATCGATTGGCTGATGTCGCTTCGCAATCCCCGGATCTCGAAACACCTCTCCCAAAGAAAAGGGGGCGTCGCATGATCGGGCCACTTTCGAACATGACCTTTACGCATCCTGGCCTGCTCTGGTTGCTGCTCATCGTGCCGATGCTGGTGATTGCCAGCTGGCGCTATGGTGTGAAAACCGGGCGGATGTCCGTGCCGATCCCCTTCTTGCGGGGTCTCGCGGCGCTGGCGATCATCCTGGCGGTTGTCGATCCTTTGATCGCGACCACGGCGTCGTCGGCAAGCGCAATCTTCGTCGTGGATCAGTCGGGAAGCATTCCTCCGGGCACAAGTGACGAGGTCGCTGCCTGGGTGAATACGGCGCTGAATGGCGCCCCGGCGGGAGCCGAGTCGGCAGTGATCACTTTCGGCGCGAATCCAAACGTGGCGGCCTCGATGGGGTCCGCTTCGTCAGTCGCATCGAGCTGGCAGGCGAACGGGGCGATTGATGGATCTGCGACAAATCTCGAGTCGGCGCTGGCGGTGGCGAACGCGCTGCCCACGCATGGCTCGCGGCGAATCGTTGTATTGAGCGACGGGGCAGAAAATGCTGGGTCCGCGATCTCCCAGGCAAGCCAGATGGGGGCGCCGATCGATACTGTCGCCGTTCCTGGCATCTCCCATGGCGATTTGCGCATCGAGCAGATAACAGGACCATCCGCGATCTGGTCGGGCGATCATGCCGGACTGACGGTCTCGATCAACTCCCCTGCCCTGACCACCGGCAAACTGCAGATCAACGTCGATGGCCAGCTCTTGAGCGAAACCAACGTTAATCTCTCGGCAGGAATCAACAGCGTAGCGGCGGATTTGGGTGAACTTCCCCCCGGATTTCACGCGATCCAGGCGGTCATCGTTCCCAACGATTCGTCATATGACCCGGTTCCAGAGAACGATGCGTTGCCGGCCGCGATCATGGTGCGCAACGCGCCAAATCTTCTGTTTGTCGCCTCGGAAAATGGCGATACGGGTTTGCTCTCGGCAGCTTTCACCCGGAAGGGTGCAAGCGTCACCAAGATCACCCCGCAGAATCTCCCCACCCTTGTTTCCGGGCTCGCTCCATATGATGCGATCGTGCTCAACAATGTCTCAGCGTCTGATCTGACTATCGATCAGATCGCCGCCCTTGATCAGGCGGCGCGCACGCTTGGCAAGGGTGTGCTCATCGCCGGCGGAGCTGCGAGCTTTGGGCCGGGAGGTTACGCGGGCACCGATCTCGAGAAGATGTTGCCGGTCACGATAAAGGTCACCGATGGCGCGCAACGTCCACGGGTGGCCTTGCTGCTGATCATCGACCACTCCGGCTCCATGACTTACAGTCCCAAAAATGGAGTTTCCAAGCTCGACATGGCGCGCGAGGCTGCCAAGCAGGCGCTGACCGCGCTGACCGACGGCGATCAGATCGGCGTGCTGGTCTTCAATGACAAGCAGCAATGGCTGGTGCAGATGACCGTGATTGAGGGCCAGCAAACGCGCGATCAGATCAATGCGGCAATCGATGGACTCACGGCCGATAGCGGCACCGAGGTCTATCCCGCGATGCAAGTGGGGCTTGATGCAATCCGAGCAGTCGATGTCGATGTGCGTCACGTCATCCTCCTTTCAGATGGCAAATCGAGTTCGGGAACCACAGAGAGCTATCAAACCCTGATCGACGCAGCGGCCCGGGACCGCGTCACTGTTTCAACGCTCGCGCTCGGTGAGGATGCTGATCAAGATCTGCTGCGATTCATCGCCCAGCAAGGGGGTGGTAATTACTACCTGACAAAAACCCCGGAAGATATCCCTCGCTATACCCTGAAGGAAGCATTGAGCGCGGGAAGCCAATCGGTCGTGCGCGGGGGCTTCACCCCAATTCAGGTTTCGGCCAGCCCAATCATGGATGGATTCGATCCGGCGGCGATGCCGGTACTTGATGGGTACGATTTCACCAAGATAAAACCCGAGGGCAGTGCTGTGCTGGAAAGCCGGCGGGAGGACCCGATCCTTGCCAATTGGCAATACGGGCTTGGCCGGGTGATCGCCTGGATGGCGGATGACGGCTCGGATTTCGCCTCGCAATGGAAAACATGGGATCAATACGACGCGTTTTTCGCCAACGTTCTACGCTGGGCGCTCCCCGATCCTGAGTTTCGCGCAGTCAACACCACGGTCAGCCGGGACGGCGATGCTGCGAGGTTCCGCTTTACGGCGACTGGCGCGGGCGGGCAAACTGCCGATCTCGAACATGCCGTCGTCACGGTTGTAGGGCCAGGGGGCGGTCCCGGCGTGCAGTTGCCGCTGGTTGCCGTTGGCGCGGACATCTATGAAGGCACGCTGCCGCAAGCCGCCGAAGGCGCCTATCAGGTCACCATTTCCTGGCCCGGATCGGTGACCGATCAATCGGCCTTGGTGCTGCCGCCTTCGCCTGAGTTACGGCCGACCTTTGACGGTAATGCGCTGCTAGCATCGCTTTCGACGCAAAGCGGCGGCGATCAACTGACGCTCGACGACAATCCGACCAATCTCTACGCCCCGATCGAGAATCAAGACTCCGGATTTGCCTCGTACCGGCACACGTGGGGCTGGTTCCTGTCGCTCGGATTGTTCGCGGCCCTGATGGAGTGGTCAATCAGACTCGGATTCTGGCGGCGTCTGGAAGCGCTGTTCGGATCGCGGAAGCTCGCCTAGCACTCCCCTCCCCCACCATCAACGCCATCGTCCGCTACACTCCCGACAACGGAGGATTCGGGCGATGGCGTTGAAACTTTCAATCATTCGAAACGGGGCGGCATCGCAGGCTGATATATCAATGGAGGATATCCATGACTGCCTGCAGAAGAAAGATGGGGTCGTCTGGATTGATGCGACAGACCCGTCGTTTGAGGAGATCGACGAACTCGGGGAAAGTTTTCACTTCCACCCGTTATCGGTTGAAGATGCCCACCGGCGCCACCAGCGGCCCAAAATTGATCAGTACGACGCTTACTTTTTCATCGTCTTTTATGCGATGGCGATTGTCGACGAATCGGTAAAAGCCGAAGAGATCTCCTTCTTTGTTGGTGAGCGGTACGTGGTGAGCATGCACCATCTTCCCCTCGCCGTGCTTGGCGATGTTCAGGAACGTTGGACGCGCAACACCATGAGCGCTAACGGCGGCGCTCAATCCTCCGGGATTCTGCTCTATTCAATTCTCGATGCGATTGTGGATGCCTATTTCCCGATTATCGATCATTTCGGCGACGAGCTTGACCGGCTTGAAGAGGAAATCTTCACCACCGACGATCTCGATGCGCAACGGAAAATCTTCTCGATGAAGCGCAATCTGTTGAGCATGCGGAAATTGCTCGGTCCCGAGCGAGATGTGATGAACGTGCTCGTGCGGCGCGACACGCCGATCTTCGAGATCACGATCGTCGTCTACATGCAGGATGTCTACGACCATATCCTGCGCGTTTCTGACGCGCTCGACACCTACCGGGATATCGTAACCGGGGCGCTGGACGCCTATTTGAGCATGACGTCGAATCGCCTGAACGTCGTTATGAAACGAATGACCGCATCGTCGATCATCCTGATGACCGTCACCATCGTCGCCAGCATTTACGGCATGAACTTCAAGTACATGCCTGAGCTCGACTGGCGATTGGGATATCCCATGGCGCTCGGCATTATGGCAGGCGCCGCCGGTGTGCTCATCTTTTTGTTCAAGAAGATCGACTATCTCTAGGAAATCTTTCCCCGATACGAAGCGGCAAGCCGTAGGCCGTAAGCGTTAGGCGCGGGGAGATTTGGACTCCGTCGTGCGCCGGGCTGGAGTCCGGAGGACTTGTCGCGTGTCAGCCTTTGGCTTTGGCGATGACCGATCAACTATTCTTTCTCACTTCTCACAAGTCATCCTCTTCATCAATGTATGGGGTTCCGTCCACCTGGGTGGACTCCATTTGATCGGGAACGGGTTGATTCAATACGGAAAGCCACTGCGCGACGACGTAGGGCCAATCGTCGATGACGTCAAAGAGACCGTGACAGGCGTACGGGTAACGAATGAGCGTCGCCCAGTCTCCCATGGCGTAGGCGACGCGATCCGCCTCGTCGGGCGGGGCGACCAGATCGGCGCCGGCGCCAAAGATGAGCGCCGGGCGGTCCCAATGCGCCAGTGACGATTTCAGCGAAAACGAATCAATCACCTCGCGTGGATCGCGGCCGTCGTCCGCTAGCATCAAGAGCTGCCGCGCCATCAGCGGATCGCGCAGCGCGGGCCAGGCGGTGGGATCGAAGGGGGGAGATACCAGCACGACCGCGCCGATCCGAGGTTCGCGAGCGGCGGCCCGGACGGCAGGCGTTGCGCCGAGACTGAAGCCAAGCACGGCGCTGCGTTCGGGATCGAGGCGGCCATCACGGCTTGCTTCGCGCAGCGCGGCGACCAGCACACTCTCATGGCGGCCAGTGAGTGGTGCGAGCGCGGTTGATTCTCCGGTTCCTGGCCAGTCGATACAGAGCATGGCCCAACCGGCGGCGATGATTGGATCGCTCCAGATCAGCGTTTCTTCCTTAGAGGTCGTTGCGCCGTTCAAGGCTATCAGCAGCGGTACGGGGTGCTCGGCGTGAGGTGGACGCCGGAGATAGGCGGGAAGATTGTGCTCTTTCCAGCCGATCGTAATCCGCTCAGTCGCTTCATAGAGATAAGGAAGCGCTTGCGAGAAGAACCCTGCCGCCGTCGAACGGAGCATCAGCGCGGTTTTTGGATCGGCGACCGTGATGAAATGCGCGGCGTGGTAGCACATCGCCGCGTGCCGCCGGGCCATTGCGCCGTGCCGCCAGCGTCCTGCGATATCTTCGCGGCGAGCAATGGCGATCCACTGTTGACCCAGGCGAGTCCAGGCGATCATCCATTCTTCAAGCGCGTGAATCGCGCCGAGTGCCTGCTGAACCGATTCGGAAGGGAGTCCCAATGCGGCGATGCGAGCCAGGAGCGGGGAGGGCAGGGCGAGGGCGCCGCGCTTGCGAAGAAAGGCATCGAGCGCCTGCTGCGCCTCCACAGAGGGATCGATGGCCGTCCGCCGGTTCGCCCCGGATGCTTCATCGGTTTCCGCGCCGGAAAGAGGTTTGCGAAAGCGTCTCATTCGATCCAGGATCGGCGCCGGGCGCGTTCCATCGCCGCGCCGATGACCGGCTGGTCATCGGCGAAGCGGGAAACGACCACGATTGAATCTAAGCGGCTGGACGTGCGGCGTAAATGTGACACGATGACATCCACCACGGTTTCGGCTGCCTCGCGGCGTTCGTCTTCGTTTGAGTCCGTGGTTGCGCCAAGCAGGGGAACCGCGATCGATCTGATCCGGTGTTGTTCTGCGAGCTCGAGCGCCAGGGTCAGGGTGCGTCCAATGTATTCGCGGCGTGGCGCTTCACCGAGCATGCCAGAAAGCACAAGATGAATCACGTAGTCGATATCGCGTTCTTTAAGACGGCCGGAGCTGGTGAGGAATACCGTGCCGATGCGATGCGGGGCGAGCGTCATCGCTTCGCGCTCGACCTCCGTGCCGCCGACCAGACGAATCGAGCCAGGTGATCCGGCTTCCATCATGCCCCGGCCATTCGTCGCGTAGACAATTGCCTCTACCGGTTGATCGATGATTTCGCCGGTGGTTGCTCGAACGGCAACCCGACCGAAATAACGCTCGCTGCTTTCGCTCTCAGCCATATCGATTCACACGCCATCCTCCCCGTCCGAGTCTACCACCGGTCAGTTTGGCATCGTCGTGCAATATGGCATGTTTTCTCCATGGTCAAGCTTTGACTAATACCACACTGAAGATAGTTGAACTACGAACTATTCGAGAAACTAGTGATGTAATGCGCGATCGTGCTTTCACTGAGCCCTGCGATTAAGGAAGCGATCAAGTTCGACAATGGCAAGGTGCTCAACAACACGTTTGGCACATACGATCCATTGCGCCTGAACGAAGCGCCGCGTCAGATCGAAGTCGGCTTCGTCGAAGACAAGTCGAATCCGATGGGCGGCGTCGGCGAGCCGGGGGTAGCGCCGGTGATCGGCGCTGTCTCGAGTGCAATCTACGACGCCACCGCCGTCTGGATGTATGAGGCTCCCTTTGCCAAGGATCGCGTGCTTGCCGCGTTGCAGGCGGCCGGAGTCGCCGGGGCGGGTATGCCAGAAGCAACTCCTTCCTCGTAATCGCTGATCTTCTGTGATCGCATGAGAAAGCCCCCGTCCACCTGGGTGGACGGGGGCTTTCTCATGCGAAACTTTGTGATCCGAGATTCCGAGGAAAGATTATCCGGCCAGCGCGGTGTTGATCTGGTCGGCGGTAATGGTTTTGGTCGCGCCGCCCTGGGTGCCGTCTGCGACGGTGAGCACGCCGTTGCTCCAGATTGGGGCGGTGAGATCGCCGCCGCCGTCAACGACGACGATCGCACTCCCGCCGTTCCAGATGGAAACCTGCGTGCCGCTAGCGATGGCTAGCCCCATATCGGTCCAGGCGACACCGCCGTTGCCAACATCCGCGATCTGAGTCGCAGAAGATGGATCGCCGGATGGCGCCACAAAGACGGAGCCGCCGCTGATGAAGGCGACCTGACCGCCGTCAGGACTGAGAATGACCTCGTCCGCTCCGCTGCCGACCGCGCCAACGGTCGCCGCATCGCCGCCACCATTTGGAATGGCGAGCCACCCTTGATCGGTCGGGGCGTAGACCGTGCCATTAGCCATATAGATCGTCTGGCCCGTGAGCTGATAGTTATTGCTCTGCCAGATTGCGGTATCGCTTCCCACTGTTCTGAGCTGCAAAACGGGATCGCCGCCCGGCTGGAATCGGATGAAGTAAAGACTCCCGTCGCTCCCGGCAGGGGTGTCGATGGCATTGCCTTCGGTCACGAAGGCAGGACCGCCGTTGGCGCTCCAACCGTTGACGGCTGAGCTTCCTTCGGTAATGGCTCCGCCTGCCGTGTAGAGCGTTTGTCCGTCGCTTGACCAGACGGGGTTATAGCCATAGCCATTGACGATCAATCCGCCGTTGCTGTTGTAAATTTCCATGCCGCCGCCGGAGTGGACGATGGCGTAGAGACCGCCGCCGCTCGGGATGAGACTGCCGGAAGTGCCAATGGTTACCGAACCGACCGGAAGGTCGGAGTAGGTGAGAGGTTGGGCAGGCGCTGCGGTGTCGGCGGGTGGTTGCCCGGTGTCGCCGCCCTGCGCCGTCTCAGCCACGGGAGTGTCAGTTCCCGCTCCATCGGTTGTCGACGACTGTTCGGCATTCGACTCGCTGCCGCGCTGGACAATCTGCCCCTCGTTCGAACCTGCATCCGCCGCACCAATCGCTGCTTCGTCGGTGGGATTCGCGGTGGATTCGCCTTCCACCGCGGTTTCCTGCGGGTTTTGGCCCTCGACGGTCGGAGCTGTTTCGTCTTGCGCGACTGAGCCATTGCGCGGAACGATCCCGGGTGTTTCTGTCGGTGTCGGTTCCGCGTTGTTCGCCTCAGGCGTGTTTTTGGGCTCCGTCTGCTCCGGAGTCGATGCCACCGACGCGGCTCCGATCGCCGGTTCAGTTGGCGCTGGGGCAGGCGTCTCGGTCGGTTGCGGTTCGGGCGTATTCGTCGCCGTCTCAGTTGGCGCGGGTTCTTCTGTCGGAGTCGACGTCGAAATGAGAATCGCTGTTTCCGTTGGCTCCGGCTCGGGCGTATTCGTGGCCGTTTCTGTTGGCTCCGGCTCGGGCGTATTCGTCGCGATGTCTACTGGTATCGGAGTTTCGGTCGCCGGCTCCTCCGTGGGTGCTTCTGTCGCTGTGGGGGACTCTTCCACGACCGCTGCCGCCCCCAGTTGCGGTTCAGCGGTTGATGTCGGCGCGCTGGCCTCGCTGCCGGTCCCGACATTCGAGGCAGTGGTTGCGGTCGGCGCTTCGCCCTGCGATGGCGGATTCGTGGGGGGAACGTCTCCAGAGCCATTTCCTGCTCCGGATGTTGGCGCAGTGTCGGTCGGCGCGGGGGTATAGCCTTCACTGGCGCCACTCGTTGGCTCCGCCTGTTTCGCGGTGGGAATTACAGCTGCGACGTCAGCGCCGCTGGTGTCAGTGCTTCCGGGTGTTTGGGTCGGAGCCGGTCGAGTCACCTGGACGTTGGCGATACCTGCAGTCGTCTCTTTCGAAGTTTGTGTGAGTGCAAGTGCCGCGTCATTCGAGGAGCCGCTGGTTGACTGGGCGCCGAAGCTGCCCGGCGCATTGACCGTGTTGGGATTTCCCCCGTTGTTGTCATCGAATGTCCCAAAGACAGAGGCGGTGACGAGCGCCAGTGCCACAGCAGCTCCGGCCAACGCCGTGACCGGGGCGGCTTTGCTTGTTGTCACCCAGGCGCCGAATCGCCTGACGGGCGAGCCGCCGCTGCGAATCTCTGCCCGGACTTTGCGAGAAACGGTTGGGCTCGGCGGCAGCACCGGCAGCTCACGGAACGCGGTCGCCATTGACTCCATCTGGGAGGCAAAGGCGCGGCACGATGAGCAGGTCGCTAAATGAGCCTGGAGCGCCCGGTTCATGACCGGATCGAGCGGGCCATCAAGGCGTGCCGAAATGAGCGTTTCTGCGTCAGTATGGTTTAGCGGGGCCGCTCCCTCAACGGGCTCCCGCCGTTTGTCGCTCACCGGTTGTCGTCTCCTTTGGCCAGCATTTCTTCTCCCTCCTGATACACCCCGGCGAACGCTTTACGCGCTCGGAAGAGGCGAAGTTTGGCGGCGTTCTCGGTGATATCGAGCGCCGAAGCCGTTTCCGCGAGGGAGAGGCCCTGATAGTGACGCAGCAGCAAGATCATTGCGTAGTGCTGCGGTAGACGTTTGAGCGCCTGCTCAACGTCGTAACGCCGGCCGACCGATCGCTCGATCGATTCATCAGACGCGTGGTCCGTCCCAGCCAGAAACGGAATCCACTTGACGATTTTGTTGCGCCGGAGATGCGATATGGCGGTGTTGGTCGCGATGCGATAGAGCCAGGCTTTGAACGCGAGATCCGGACTCGTGGCCGGAAGCGCGCGATAAGCCTTGATGAAGGTGTCCTGGGTGAGATCTTCGGCAACGGCGCGATCCCCCACCATCCGGTGGAGGTAATTCAAGATCGGCGCCTGGTAGCGCTCGAAAAGTCGCTCGAACGCTGCTGGGTCCCCCGCTCGGGCTCGCCCGACGAGATCCCCGTCATCTACCACGCTGCCGCTCCCACCCCGCTCGACCGGACGAAGTCCGGCCCATGTGTTCAAGTTCGTCAAGCTGGCAGCTAATCCATCCATATCGACCGCTCTAACGAACCGTCTGGCGATTCGGTTTCGCGGCCGGTTCAAGGTGCGTCTTTAATGCGACGCTGCTGCCAACACCAACGTAGGGTACCAAACCCGGAGGGGTCCGCGACTGCTTTTCCCGCTTCAATTGATCGAATCGGCGAATGTTGCACGTGAAACATTGTGCGCAAACTGTTAGTAGAGAGTAGAGAGAGAGAGTAGAGAGTAGAGAGCTACGGGGCTGCCCATAATGAAGATGTTGGAGCGACGAGTGGAGCGAATGCTCATTTGGGGAAATGATTGGACATGGAGACAAGTGAAACAACGGCGGCCGTCGAATCAGTTAGTGCGGAAGATTGGACCATTGTGGCGGTTGGCAGGGATCGGCGGGCGGCGCTGGCGTTGTTGATCGAGCGGCTCAGCTTGGCGATCATGCCAGCCTGGTCTGATGATTCGTCCCGGTCGATTGTGGTGAGAGCAGAAGGGGAGACGTTCGAGGAGATGGCTCGATCGCTCTGTGACGCGTTGCTCGATCTGATTGCGAGCGAGGCAGTTCCCGGCGGGCTTGTGTTCGATGGCATGGTGAGGACTGACGAAGGCTACGCAGGGTGGGGGCATCTCCTGGTAGGGGCAGGGGATACTGTCATCAACGCGCCGGTGCTACATGGGCTGACGATGGCGAATAGTGAAGGTGGGGTGCAGTTGAGCCTGTCGCTTCGAAGGTCAATTGAAGGTGGAACGTCGTGAAGATACTGGTTGATACGACGCGAAACGTGCTGCATCTGGTGCTGATCGAGCGGAATTCGGAGCATACGCGCCGGATCAATGGCCGGGGCGCGCTTGATATTGGACCGCGCGGACGGTTGATTGGCTTCGAATTGTTGCTGCCAGGTGAGCCGCCGCGCTATCTGCCACTGGACGAATCGGCCGATCCATTCGCTCGCACCGCGGATGCCAACGTGATCGCCGAAGTTGACGAGCACGGCTCTGTCTATTCCGTGGAGATCCCCCGGCGCGGCGCGAATTTCGAAATTTCGTATCCCAGCGGCAACCAGTGCTGGCATTCGACGAACCCCGACGATCCGATTTGCGTCCCCGCTCCGCTCGCGCCAAACGAGTCGAATTAGACGGTTTCGTCCTCTTCGATGTCCGTGAATTCGGCCAGCACGAGTTTCGCGTTCTCGATATCGGAATGACGAACGATCACTTCATGCTCAAAGGTCGCGACCGATCCCCAGGCGCCGTAGCCGGGTCCGAGTGGTCTGGCGAAGGCGACGATTCCCTCACTGTTCAGCGCCGAGACCCACATGCCCGCGATAACTTCATTCGGAGCGATCGCAATCTGCTGGGGTACGCCATCATGATCTGGCGCGGGAAGATCGACGAGCCGCTCCCCGCATTTCGGGCAGCGCACAACCCAATCATCGAAATCCCCATCTCCATTCGGACATTGCTTGGTCATTATTGTTGCTCCTATGGTGTCCACCTGGGTGGACCTGGTATAGAAATGAGAGTCCGGCGCTGGTGATGACGGCCCTCACCCCCAACCCCTCTCCCGCTCCGGCGAGGGGATCGCGTCGTAGTCCGGAGGACTTGTCGCGTGTCAGCCGGGTGCTTCAGCTCCCGGCAATCGCAACCAAGCTACGCTTTCCTCACTGCTCAAAAATCTCCTTCACCTTCGCGGCGACGGCTTTTCCGAGTGGTTCGAGTTGATCCTGGTCGAAGTGGATGCCGTCGGCGTTACTGGAGTGGATGTAGTCGCCGGTGTTGAGGTAGTCCGAGCCGGACCAGCGGGCGGCAAGCTCGTAGTAGCGGGGCATCTCACGCGATTTTTCGAGGGCTCCGGTGAACATGCCGTCGAACTCGGTCAGCGTCGCGATTGGCGGCGGGCAGAGGATGAGCACCTTTGGCCGGGATTGTTTGGGGCCGAAGAGGGTTGAGCGCGCGGTGTTGGCGAGCAACGAAACGCTCTGGCCGATGTCGGCGGCGCTGCGATTGTGGCGCGCCTTCAGATCGTTCGTGCCAAGCATGATGATGACGAGGTCGATCGGATGCTGCGATTCGAGCACCGGGATGAGCTGTTTATACCCATTGCGATTTGGCTCGTTGAAATCGTCGACAACGGTCGTGCGGCCATTCAGGCCTTCCTCGACGACTCGGTAGTCATTGCCGAGCTCGCGGGCGAGCACCGCCGTCCAGCGGACATCGTGGGCGAACCGGTTGGGTGATGAGGGGTCTGCTCCCCAGGTGTTCGAATCGCCGTAGCAGACAATCGTTTTCAATTTCCGCTCCTTTGCGTATGCAATTCAGGTCGATTTTCCCCAATGATCCTTTGCCATTGCGCCCCGCGGGTTCGCGGCATTGTGCAATGAGTATGCGGGGTGTAGGTTAAGAGCGCGACGCAACGAGTGGCGCGGTGCACGTTTCGGAAACGCGATGCGAGCGTTTTTTCGTCTGATCCGATGGAGGATCACGCGTGTCGCCTTGTTCCAGGAGCGAGCGGGTTTCCCGGAGCAGGTTTTGCCATGCCCGCGCGAGCCGATGAAGGGGAGGATCGTATGCGAAAAGCATTTTCAGCGCTGATGGCGTTGATGCTCGTTGCCGGATTTACGATCGGTGTTGGAACTCCGGCCAGAGCGAAGCAGGCTGCTTCCTCGGGAACGGTGATCTCCAATACCTCCGGCAATCCAGTCGCTGAGATTTCAGTCGATTCAATCACCGATCCATTCGAGGGCTATGACGCTTCCTCCGGGCCGCAACGCGGTTTTCGGTTCGTGATGGTGACGGTTACGATCACTAACACCGGCGACCAGCCGTATCAGGGATATAGCTACGGACTGTCGCTCATTGACCAGGATGGATTTCTGGCAACGCCGACCTACGTCTACCGCACCGATATGAGCGTGCCTGATCTAGTGACCGATCCGATCGATCCAGGTGCAAGCATCACCGGCGCGCTGTTTTACCAGGTGCTCAGCGACGCTGAAATTGCGAGCGTCGTCTTCCAGCCGGACTACTCCCAGTTCTATTTGCTTGCCTCGAATGGCGACGTGCCAGAAGCCGGTGCGCCGGTCACGATTCTTGGCGAAGAGGGCGGCGAGGCTGGGTCCGTTACGGTGAGCGACATCACCGATCCCTACACAGAGGTCGATCCCGGCTACGGCGCGCCGCGTGGCTACCACTATGTCGCCGCGACGATCACCTTTGAAAACACCAGCTCGCGGCCGATCTCCATTGATCCTTCCGCATTCATGCTGGTTGATGATCAGGGCTTCGCCTCCGGTGCTGCGGGCGCGTATCGCGGCGACGCTCCAGAAGTTCCCGATCTTGCCTACGCCGATCTGGCGCCTGGCGATACCGTGACCGGAATCGTCACTTACCAGGTCTTCAACGAGGCTGCTCCCTCGCGCATCATCTATAGCTCAGGCGGCACGCAACTCGTGACGTTGGCCGTGCTCGATACGGCAACCACTGTGCCTGCGATCTCCGATATCCCCGCAGGTGCGGCGGCGACCCCGGGAGCCGGCAATGCCGGCGCAACTGAAGTGGCCGGGGCAACGGAAGAGGCCACGGCGATCGCCGAGGAAACGGGTGATTGCGTCGGATTGCGTGATTGGTTGACGCGCATCGATGATCGTTCGGCCCAACTCGACACCTTTGATATTTCCGTGGACACCGTTGAGGATCTCCAGAATGCCGACGTGGACACGTTGAACTCTTACGTCGACGCTCTTGAATCGATGGTGAGCGAACAGGAGGGGGATGCCCCGCCGGCCATTGCTGAGGATCTCGGCAACGCCTACGTGGATTATCTCAACCTGCAGCTCGATGCCTTAAACGATGTCATTGACGCGAAAGATGCCGGGAAAGATCTCCAACCGATCTTCGATGATTACCAGACGCAACTCACCGATTCGAGCACGGCGTTGCTGGACGAATACAGCAAAGTCGCCGACGCCTGTCCCGCTTCGGTCGCGTAGCAGGCCAGACGTTCAGAAACAGCAAACGAAGCAGAGCCCGGCTTTCATGAAAGCCGGGCTCTGCTATCCGTCATTTTTCTGGGTAGCGAATGGGTGCGTTCACCTATTGCTCATGATTATGTTGCGCCGTATTGTCTAGGAAGAGAACGGCGACCACGTTCAACCCGATCGAGGAACCCGTTCGCTGAACTCCAGGTAGTGCCGTCCAATGGGGGACGGCACGGTGGTTTTGATTCGGAGCCGTGATTCCGAATCAAGCAATCCACATCCGCCGATGCAGGCGGAGGAGAACGAACCATGAGAAAAGTCGTGACGATGCTCGTCGCGTTGCTGCTCGTCGCCGGCATTGTCGCCGGAGTCAATGCGAGATCCGATGCGGACGGATCGGAAAACAAACCCACCCAGCAGGTCGCCGCGCCCCAGCAGCCGACCATGACCACCGTCGAAGCCCGATCATCGTTGGCATCACCTGTCGCTTCGCCAATCGGATCACCGACCGCATCCCCGATCGCCGGCAAGGATTGCACGGGCATCGGTGACTGGTTCACGAGAGTGCAGACTCGAGTGGCTCCGCTTGATGAACTCGCCGCGCAATTCAAGACGCAGGATGATCTTGTCGGAGCATCGCTCGATCAGATCACCGCCTACCTCGATCTGCTCAAATCGGTGCGTGCCGAGCAGGCCGCAGATGTGCCCGCCTCGTCGGGAGCCGTGATGCAGGGAGCGCTACTGATGCTCTTTGACCGCGAGATCGACCAGTTCGAGGCTGTGGTCGTGGCCATCAATTCCGGAGGCGATGTCGGCGCCGTTTACGCCGCGCATCTTGGCAGCGTTTCGGAAGCGACCCAAGCACTCTCGGCGACCGCGATTGCGGTTGGATTCGCCTGCATCGACGAGTTCTAGAAGCAACCGAAGGCAAGCCGCCCGCTCCGAATTCGGAGCGGGCGGCTTTGTTTACTCGGTGCTGACGCGCGGAGGAAGGAATCGAAGGTTGGCGCGTTGGTCGCCGGACTGAAGTCCAGCGCTCACAAGCCGAAGCCTCTACGAGGCTGAACCCGGAAACAGCCGGATATATCGACAAGTTCTCCCAAACAGCTCAGCGTTGGAAGGGCATCGGCTCACTTCCCGGCCTTTCAAGGCCGAGAAGTGAGCCCTGAATTTTCATGCCTTTGCCCGGAGCCAGACCTCCATCGGACCGGCTTCGCGATTGGCCCAGACGAAGTAGGGGATAAGCGTCAGCCGGGTTGGCTCGCCTTGCTGCTCGGTATTGCCGGTCACGACAGGACGATAGAGTTGGTGGGACCAATCGGGCGCAGGATGCGTGATGGTGGCGTCGGTGGTGATCGAAGTCACGCCTCCCAGCAGATTCGGGTCGTGCTTGATCGTGAAGTCTCTGAGCGTGGTGAGGACGGCGTCCCTTGGGTCGATGCCTGGATTATCGGCCTGTTCCGCGCAATAGAGCACCGGTCCCCGGAACAGGGCGACGCGGCCCGCATTTTCGAAGAGGTAGGGGTGCGCTTGCACTGCCCGAACTGGCATTGGGAGCGTGAGCTCGACCAGATCGCCGGGCGACCAGGTGCGGCGAATCTCCGCGTAGTTGCCGGGGATAAGATCGACGGTTGCAGGCTCGCCATTGACGGAAAGTGCGACACCGCTTCCGCACCAGCCTGGAATGCGCAAGCGCAGCGAGAAGTCGCCGGAACCATCGACGGTTACCCGGACAGATTCATCCCACGGGAAGTCCGTCTGAACTTGCAGGTGGACCAGGCCCGATGGAAGTTCCAGATCAAGGTCTGACTGGGCGTAGAGATGGAGCCAGATCGCGTCATCAGAGGTTGACGCGACATATCCCCCGAGAGCTGCCAGAGTGCGGGCGATGTTCGGCGGGCAGCAGGCCGTTTCGAACCAGGGTTGGCGGCGATGCGTGCCATCGTTCGCGAGCGGGTTTTGGTAAAAGTAGGTGTTACCGTCGAGTGCTATGCCGGGCAGCATGCCGTTGATGAGGGTGGTTTCAATCAGGTCGGCATATTTCGCGTCGCCGGTGATGAGCAGCATCCGCCAGTTCCACATGATGCTGCCGATCGCCGCGCACGACTCGGTGTAGGCGCGCAGATTCGGCAACTCGAAATCCCTGCCGAATGCCTCGCCTTCCCAGCGTGCGCCGATTCCGCTCGAGACGTAGATGCGCCGCGTTGTCATGTTCTCCCAGAGGCGATCGAGGGCGGCGAGCACGGCAGGATCGCCGAGTTCGGCGTAGATGTCGGCGGCTCCGGCGGTGAGATAGACCTGCCTCACCGCGTGACCAACCACGGCGGTCGCCTCCCGAAAAGGAACGTGATCCTGGTGGTATTCATCGCCGCCCACGAGTCCGTAGCCGCGCGCATCGAGGAAATAGGCGGCTTGATCGATGTAGCGCTGATTTCCGGTGACCCGGCCGAGCTCAACCATCGCCAGTTCGATCTCTTCGTGGCCGTCCGTGCCCGGCCGCTTGCCTGACGCCGCTGGACCAAAGGTGTCGCAGATGAGATCGGCGAACCTGCAGGAAATATCGAGCAGATTCGTTTTGCCGGTGGCGCGATGATGGGCGACTGCCGCCTGAAAGAGATGCCCCGCGCAATAGAGCTCGTGGGTGACCGTGAGCTCAGTCCATTTTTTCGACATATCGGCAAGCGTGTAGAAGTTGTCGATATATCCATCGGGTTGCTGCGCCCCCGCGATCAGTTCGATGGCCTCGTCGAGGAGCGCATCGAGCTCGGAGTTTGGCTCGGTCGCGAGCGCCCAGGCTGCAGCTTCGATCCATTTATAGAGATCGCTGTCGTTGTAATAGCGACCGGTGAAATTGCCTTTTTCTTTGCGAGCCGTGCGCCGGAAGTTCTCCAGGCGCTCGGTCTTTTCCAGAAGCTGATACTGGCCGGGGATCGTCGAATCGATCGTCATCCGCCGGCGCGGTTCCCAGATCGTGTCGCTCAGGCGAACCGCATCGACCGCGACAGGCCGGAGCCGGGCGTGGGCACTGGCAGTCGTATCAACGATGACCGCGCTGGTTCGAAGTTTGATCGACATGGAGGCCTCCAATATCTGGATGAACGACGGAAGCTGGTATCTCGCAATTATGAATGAGAACGCTGGCGACGTTGCGAGTGCCCGAATGTGGGGAACGCTTGCTTGTTTTTCGAGCTTGACTCCGATAGTCTGGTGTGGCATCGAGATCGACTCGAAGCGATGGCTTGAGGATTGATCGCGTGAAACCACCGTTCGTCAAAATGGATGATCGACCGCTGTCCTGAGAACCCTGGCGCAGGTGGACAGCGGGAGTAGTGCCAAGTGGCAGCTCCTCCCGGACAATTCCGGTAGGTGATCTTCGTGGTTTCAACATTCAATTCCTGGAAGAACCGTCGCGGCGGTCTCTGGTCGCATCCTGATTTCCTCAAACTCTGGGCAGCGCAATCAACGTCAGCATTCGGCGCGCAGATCGCCGGCATTGCTGTGCCGTTGCTGGCTGCGGTTACGCTCGACGCCACCGCACTTGAAATGGGGATTCTGACCGCCGCAGGATCGATTCCGTTTCTGATCGCCGGTCTTTTCGTTGGTGTCTGGGCCGATCGCAACCGCAAGCGGCCAATGATGGTGATGGCCGACATCAGCCGGGCGATCGTGCTGCTGGCGATTCCGATCGCTGCGTTGGTCGATCAACTGTCGTTCGGCTTGCTCATGGTGGTGGCGCTGATCAATGGTCTGCTCTCGGTCATTTTCGACGTGGCCGATCTCTCGTATCTGCCATCGCTCGTCCGTCGCGATCAACTGGTCGAGGCGAACAGCAAGATGGAGGGGACCTATTCCACCGCCCAGATTGCCGGTCCGGCGATCGCGGGTGTGCTGGTGGCGCTTATTACCGCGCCATTCGCACTGTTCGTGAATGCACTGACCTTTCTCGGCTCGGCCTACTGGCTCCGCAAGATTAAGCACGTCGAAGATCCGCCGATTCCCGTGGCTGAGCATGAACCAATCCGGGTTGAGATCACCACTGGCATGCGCACCGTTGCACAATCGCCAATTTTGCGGGCGTTAATCGGCACGAGCGGCGCCACGGCCTTTTTCGGTGAAGTCTTCATGGCGATCTACGTGCTCTATCTGACGCGAGAGCTTGACCTGAGCACATCGATGATCGGTTTGATCTTCGGAATTGGGGGAGTCGGAGCGTTGATCGGGGCGATGCTGGCCGAGCCGCTCTCGCGCCGGATCGGCATCGGCAACTCGATCATGCTTGGACAGGCGATGTTCGGACTGACCGGGATGTTGATCCCGTTGGCAGTCCTGCTGCCGTCGATTGCGTTGCCAATGGTGATCGCCTCGGAATTTCTGCAGTGGGGATTTCTCATTCTTCGTCAGGTGAATGCGGCCGGAATGCGGCAGGCGTTTACGCCGATGCAGGAGATGGGACGCGTGCAATCGACCGCGCTCCTCGTCGTGCGCGGCTTGAAACCGATCGGAGCGATCGCGGGTGGTCTCCTTGCAACGGCGATTGGTTCTGCCCTGACGTTGACGTTGGCCGAAATCGGCATGCTGATCGCGGTGTTGCCGCTCTTCTTTTCGCCGGTTCGCGAAGTGCGGACACTTGCACAAGCTGATGTCGAAGATGAGATCGCGCTGAATTCGGTTGAGCCTGCGATGATTTCATCTTGAAGCTGCGGCTGCCCGGATGAAAGTGAGGGAAGATGAGCGAACTCGCGACATTGCTGGCTGATCTGGTGCGAATTGATTCCGTCAATCCGAGTCTCGTCCCCGGTGGAGCAGGGGAAGCGGAGATTGCGCGTTACGTCGCCGCCTGGTTGGAACGCGCCGGAATCGAAGTGACCATGCAGGAAACCGCGCCCGGACGGCCGAATGTGATCGGGCGTGTGCGTGGTCGAGCCAACGGGCGGACGCTGATGCTCAATGCTCATATGGACACCGTTGGCTATGCCGGCATGGCATCGCCACTCGATCCATGCATTGAGGGCAACCGGCTCTATGGGCGCGGCGCGTTCGATATGAAAGGCAGTTTGGCGGCGATCATGCTGGCAGCCGCCAGGCTCGCGATTGATCCGCCGGATGGTGATGTGCTGATAACGGCTGTGTCCGATGAAGAATTCGCGAGCATTGGCACGGATGCGATCGTCCGCGACTACCGCGCCGATGGCGCCATCGTGACTGAGCCGAGCGAGCTTGAGCTTTGCGTCGCCCACAAAGGCTTTGCCTGGGTCGAAATCGAAACCTCGGGAGTGGCGGCGCATGGCTCGCTTCCCGACGACGGGGTCGACGCCATCACGATGCTCGCTCCCGTTCTCGAAGGCATTCAGGCGTTGGGTGATCTGCTGCGAGCGGGTGAGCCGCATCCACTGTTGGGGACTGGCTCATTGCATGCGTCATTGATCGAAGGTGGCGTGGAACTCTCGACCTATCCGGAGCGAGCGCTGCTCTCGATCGAGCGGCGCACTATTCCCGGCGAGACGATGGAGATGATCGATCAGCAATTCCTTTCAATCCTTGATTCCGCCCGGAAGTCGTGGCCGAACTTCAACGCGAGCTACCGGCGGACCTTTACGAGAAATGCGTATGAGGCCGATCTGGCGAGTCCCATATGTCAGATTGTCGCCGCTCAGGCAGAGCGGCTTCTCAGTAAAGCGCCTCAAGTAACGGGAACATTTGGCTGGATGGATTCATCGATCCTGGGCGATGCCGGGATTCCGACCGTGATTTACGGACCGGGGGGCGCGGGCGCTCACGCGATTGAAGAGTGGGTTGATCTGGACGACTGCGAACATTGCGTTGAGCTATTTGTAGCGACGGCGAAGGAGTTTTGCGCGTGACCTTATACGAGGGCGAGTCCTATTTCCCGAATCCTTTGCGCGGGGCGCTTCCTGCCGTTGGTGAAGAACAAGTTGATCCGCTGGCATTTCACCAAACCCTGCCGGGATATGCACCGACGGCGTTGCTCTCGGCTCCTCACGCCGCCGAAGCACTTGGAGCAGCCGAGGTGCTGGTCAAGGACGAGTCGAGCCGGCTTGGCCTTCCCGCCTTCAAGATCATCGGCGCGTCGTGGGCGGTTGCCTGCGCCGTGCATCAGACGCTTGAGCAGCGGGTATTGCCCGCGCCATCACTGAGCGACGGATTTACGACGTTGCGCGATGCGGCGAAGGCGCTGGGACCGATGGAGTTGTGCTGCGCGACTGACGGAAATCATGGCCGCGCGGTCGCCCACATGGCGAAACTGTTTGGATTCGCGGCGAAAATCTTTGTGCCGGACACCATGTCTCAGGCGCGGATCGACGCGATCGCAAGCGAGGGCGCGGAGGTCGTGCCAATCGACGGCACGTACGACGATGCGATCAAGCGCTCAGCCGACGAGGCGAGCAGCCAGACGCTGGTCATTTCCGACACCTCCTGGCCGGGATATGAAGAAGTGCCGGGCTGGGTGGTGGATGGCTATTCAACGATCTTTCGGGAAATCACTGACGAGCTTTCCAGGCGACATATCCGATCGCCTGAGGTGATTGCCGTGCAGATGGGTGTGGGCGCACTCGCGGCGTCGACTGTGCCCTACGCGCGATCGATCGGCGCGTTCCTGCTCGGGGTTGAGCCATTTACCGCTGCCTGCATCATGCACTCACTCCAGAATGGCGAGGTCACCTATCTGCCCGGGAATCACCCGTCCATCATGTCCGGACTTAACGCGGGGCTGGCGTCGGAAACGTCCTGGCCGATGGTCTCACGCGGGCTAGACGCCGCGATCGCCATCGATGACCGCCGAACCACGCAGGCGATGCGACTGCTCGCCAAAGATGGCATCGTCGCCGGAGAAACGGGTGCAGCCGGATTGGCGGGATTGCTCGCCTGGGCTGACGGCTTCGGCGGAGACGTCTCTGGCAAACGCATCCTGGTGATCAACACCGAAGGCGCGACTGACCCGAAAAGCTACGCCCGGATCATCGGTGCGTAATCCGGAACAGGCAGTAGGTCGCAAAGCATCCACTTCCCCTACAGAAACATGCGGATATATCGGGCTTTCGTACTCTCTCCCAGCATTGGGAGAGGGTGGTCCTTCAGGCCCGGGTGAGGGTTTTCATGCCTGCCGGCGGTTCAGGCGGAGCAATAGTAGGCCGTAAAAGAAGACGCCCCAGCCGAGCATGATCGCGAAATAGAACACGTTGTTTGGGAAAAGGGTGGTGTGGGAAATGCTGTTCAGCAGCACCTTGGTCCCTGCACCGGTGGGGAAGGCAGTGGCGAGTTTTTCGACCCAATCCGGCACTGGCAACCCGACGACGAATGCTGGAAAGATGAACGGGAGCACGATCAGCCCCGACCAGGTATTGATCTGGGCGGTGCTCTTGAACAATCCCGCCATCAGCAGTCCCGCGCCGATCAACGCTATCGCCATCGCCAACATGCCGAGCACCATCAGCGCTGGTTTGACGATGTCGAGATTGGTGATTTGCAGCAGGATCGTCGCGGTGACGGCGACCAGAACGATGCCCAACAGGGCTTTGGCTATGATCACTTCGGCATAGGATGCGATCATCACCAGCGCGTCGAGCGTTTTCTTTTCCGATTCTTCCGCCAGCACCATTGGCACGGCGAACATCGCCGTCATCACGACGGAAAGCGCCAGCGACCCCACGACGGCCCATGAACGCAACCCGACGACATCGATCAGATTTTGATCGGCGGGATTCGGCTCCGCGGTAACGATCTGGACCTGCGCGGGCGGCGCCTGTCCGGCTTCGCTTCGCAACACAGGGTCGATCAAACCCGCGATCAAGCTTCCGGCGAGCGTCGGATCCGCTGGCAAAATGACCGTAAGTTCAGGAGATTGCCCGGCTTTGATCGCATCATCGAATCCTGCCGGGATGACCAGGCCGATATCGGCGTCCTGTTTGTCGATGACGACCGACCGAACGGCTGCTTCGTCCGGCTCGCTCTGGATGTGGATATTCACCGCTGCCCCGGCTGCTTGCTGAAGCTGTGTCGGCAACTCGGAGTCGTCACCGGTAACCGCGATCGTCGCCGTCGGGGTCGTGTCGTCCTGGAAGGTGTAGTTGTAAATGACCCCGATCAGGAGCGGCGTGAGAATCGCCACCAGGATTCGCGAATCCCGAATGACGTCCTTCAAATCCTTGAACAGAATCGTCTTGATCCGCTTGATGCTCAGCAAGAATTCCCTCGCAATCGGATGTTCACGACGAACTGCTCATTGCTCACAGCTTTCGTCCCGCGAGCGCGATGAAGACATCCTCCAGGGTGCCTTCTTGCGAATGCATCGTGAGCACCTCGCCGTCATTCATCCAGCTTTCGAGGCGGCGGGCATCCTCGGGATCATCGAGCCGGATTTCGTATTCCTCGCGATTCTTGAGCAACACCTTCGCCGTTCGCTGGCCGTAGCGCAGCTTCAGTTCGCGCGGCTCATCGAGCGCGACCAGTTTTCCCTCGCTCATAAAACCGACGCGCTGGCAGAGATCGTCCGCCTCTTCCATGTAATGCGTGGTGAGGAGGATCGTGGCGCCTTCGCGGGCGAGATTGCGAATGATCTCGCGGAGATCGTGGGCCGAAGCTGGATCGAGTCCCCGCGTCGGCTCATCGAGAAAGAGCACCGAGGGATTGTTGATCAGGGCCCGGGCGATGAGGAGGCGCTGCTTCATGCCGGTGGAGTAGGTTTTGACCTTGCGCTTGCGGGCGGCGGCATCGAGATCAACCAGATCGAGCAGCTCTTCGACTCGGGTGCGCGGCGCGCCGTAGAGATCGGCGAAGACGCGCAAATTATCGAGCCCGGTCAATCGCTCATAGAGATTTTGATCTTCGAAGACGAGATTGATGATCGGCTTGATCTGCTCGCGGCCGGTGACGATGTCGAATCCCGCGACCTTCGCATCTCCGCCGGTCGGTCTGGTGCGGCCAGTGAGCATGCGAACCGTCGTCGTTTTGCCGGCGCCGTTATGCCCGAGGAGTCCAAAAATCTCGCCGCGTTCGACCGAAAACGAGATTCCGTCGACCGCGCGGACATCGCCATACCGCTTTTCGAGATTTTCTGCGACGACCATGTCGGTTGGCTGAACCATGCCTCATCCTTCGAAGCCTGAGCCAAATAGCTCTCGTTAAGGGTAATCGAAACGGTTCGGTCGGAACCCAGACGGGCAGGCGTGCAGGGTAGGTCGACGGCTTCGAAACTTTCCGGTAGGCTATAGAGGTAAGGGATGCATTCGCAGCGCCAGATGGCGCCGTGCGATGAGTGTTGGAGGAAGGCATGATCGCTCGGCTGCTGGCTGCGCTCGGATTTTCGGCCTCGGGTGTCGGCCTCACGGTCTACGGCATGGCAACATCCATGTCATCTCGTAATGACAGTATGGCCAATATCGGGCTTGCATTGCTCTTCGGGGGATTAATCGCCGGAATCATCGGCGTGGCGATCTACCGGGCAGATGAAAAGCGCGCCATGAGATCGCACGACTCGTAACGACTTCCAGCCAGAGAAACAAAGAGACCCCGGAACCAATTGGTTCCGGGGTCTCTTTGTTGTTGATCAGCGACGACGAACTGGCACCCTAATCAAGCGCCGAAATCAGCACCGCGACAGAGAATCCCAGGACGGTCAAGAGCCCGGCCAGCTTACCACTTTCTTCGAATGCCTCGGGCATCATCGTGTCGGCAAGCATCGTCAGCATCGCTCCCGCCGCGAATGCCTGGGCGAATGCGCCAACGTCGGGGGATGTTTTATCGAGAACGAGATATCCGACCAGAGATGAGATACCGCTGACAATGATGATCTTGATCCACAGCAAGATGATCTCGCGCTTTGTCTTTCCGGTCGACTTCAGGCCAGCTGTCGAAGCTAAACCTTCGGGGATATTCGAGATAAAGGCCGCTGCAACGATCGCAATGCTTACTGACCCGCCGGTGATAAGGCTGCCGCCGATGACGAACGATTCGGGGATGCCATCAAGCACCGAGCCAAGCACGATCCCCTGTCCATCGGCGCCGGGCTGATCGCCCTCGATGTCCTTGCGTCCATCGCCGCCGCGCCGGTCGAGCATCCAATCCCCACCGAAATAGACGAGCGCGCCGATCGCCAATCCAATGAAGGCGACGCTTTTTCGTTCGGCAGTGATTGCGGCATTTTCAAAAAGATCAAATGAGATCGCGCTGATCAGCGCTCCCGCTCCAAACGCCATGAACCAACCGACGATCTTATTGGGAAGCTTCCATTTCAATGCGACGAGCGAGCCGAGAAGCAACGAGGCGGCCGTGACCATTCCCCATCCGAGTGCTTCAAACACGACGCAAGCGATCCTTTCAGCTAACTATCCCGTCGCTCCAGAGCGAAGGGATTTGCCATGTTGACCGGGGGAGACGAAGCGATCGATCCCCAATCAGCCGCTTTCTCGATGCGGTCGCGATCGGCATCGCTGGTGGCGTGGACCAGCGCCGCGTTTCGCAACCGCTGTGCTTCGGCGGCGACGCAGGCCAGGCAATTTGGGGGGGAAAGGAGCACGACCCGGCGCATGGTATTCAAGACGTGCTCAACGACGATGGGATCCGCCGCTCCGTAAAAGCGGATCTGCGTGAATGCGATATCGACGCATCGCTCGAAGAGGCGATGATCCCAAAGGATCCGGTCCTGTCCGAGCGCGCCCTCGATGCGGTAGGGGTTTACCGGATTGCGGGCGAGGATGACGAGCATTTCCCCCAGCCGGTCGATACACCAACGGGCGGTCGTCGGATCGTTGATGGCGGGCGAAAGGGCCTTGAGCGCGATGTCCTGCACGCGCTGGTAGCCAAATTCGATATCTTGCTCGGGCGTGCGCTCATCTCCGATCGTATAAGCTGAGCGCACGATCTTTTCAACGACGTCATCACCCGCTGACTCGGGCCAGATCGTCACCAGTGCTTCCCCCGGAAGCACTGCTTCGCCAACCGTGAGCTCCAACCGGATGATCAGATCCCGGTTTTCGGCAAGTGTCCCGAGCAAGCCTGGGTCCAGACTCTGGATGTAGCCCCAATGCGTTGATGTGACTACCGTCGATGGCTCGTCCACCGGTCCCGGGTATTTCAAGCGTAGATTACCTGCGATGTGCTTAAGTGGAGCCCCTTCCGCGATCAGGCGAAGCGAATCTTGCGCCGCCGAGCCGATCAAGAAGGCGGGTTGCATCGTCATCGTGCCGTAGTGAACAAAAAATACCAGTGTGCCGACGCTGGCAAGTGCGAAGAACATTGCGACTGTAATGCTGACCACCGGGACGAATTCTGCCCGCGCCGGCGTGGCGGCGCTGGTGGCGCGGAGAACCATGATGGAGTAGACAAACGTTCCGACAAAAACGCCCAGCACAAACTGAAGCCGTCGCTTTCGGGTCAAACTGCGAATGATGCGCGGCGTGTACTGGCTTGAGGCCAGCTGCATCGTCACGAAATTCGCGGAGAAAATGACTCCGGCGACCGTAATTGTCGCTCCGGCAATCGCCGCGAGCAGTGTGCTGGCGCTGCCGGAGTCACCGGCGTAGAGCCAGAGCCGCTCGGTGGCTGGATCGAGCTCAAGATGGTCGTCAAGCCGGACCAGGACGATGGCGAGAACGAAACCGAATGCCGCCATCAACGCGGTGACGATCCAATCCCGGCCGTTCTCCCACATCCGGTCGATGCGACTTATTCTGGGCTTCGACGGGTAGATATGCTCCACGGCGGGTCTCCAAAAAAACACTGATGGCAGCGGCTTAAGTGGAGCTTAGCTGATTTGCGTTACCTCTGGGAAGTGACGCGCATTCGCGCCGGCGCGTACGTCATCCTGCTTTGTCAACGACCGTTTCTTCGGCGGCTGGAACGGGTGGATCGGACGGCTCTGGAGTCGGCTCGACATCGATTTGCGATAGCACGCCTGATTGCTGGAACACCCGTCGCAGGATGGCGATCGTCGAAGCGTAGGTCGAGTCCATGCCGTAGTAGGAGAGGCCGCGTGCGCCGAGCGTTTGGGCGCGGGTGTAGGGCGTGTCTGACGCGTAGTGGATAACGCCGAGATCCATCTTGCCGGCGCCATGTTGCTGGAGATTGATCGCCTCGCCTTCGGGATACCGGCGCAAGAACCGGTCTTCGTAGATGGCGTTGAGATATGGGCCCGCTTCCATCTCAACAACGGTGTAGTTCTCCCGGTAATAGAAGTCGAGGTACCCCTCGTTTTGAAGATAGGTACCCTTGACCGTCACCGCTTTTTGATTATCGAGCGCGGCCCCATAGACAAGATAGGGCGCCAATGAGTCGTAGTTGAAACAATTGTCGAACCAGTAGGTGTTGCCGGAATGCTCGTCGAACACGACATCGGAGAGCATGACGTCGCCGATGCGGGCGTTGAGGGTGGCCGCTTTGCCGAGCACATACATGCCCCTGAGCCAGTCTCCAGACATCGAGAGCTGCGAAAGAATGTGATAGGCGGCGAGTCCGAGCGGGTAATTAATATTGACGATGACGGCATCCGTCAGCGCCGGATCAAGACTCCAGCCCGGTTCGTTCGCGCCGAGGCGAGGATCGAAGCAGCTCGGATCGAGCTTGTTGATATCGATGACCTGCACGCCCACATCGATGGCGCCGGTCGGCTCGAGGGTGACGATGCCAAGCTCGCGCTCTTCCTGCGAACGGCGCTTGCGCTCACCCTCCATGCCAGGTTGCTGGAAGTAAGGGCGGGCGGCGAAGTAAAGCAGATTCTCCCAGGGTGACCGGCTCTCTCCCCGTTCGAGCCGCTCAAGCTCGGGCAACAGCTCATCATCGTCGCGCTTGCGAATGAAGTCACTCAGTGCGTCGCGTCGGCGCATTGCGGCCCCCGAAAGCACATTGACGAAACTATGCGTGTTCGACGAGATGAAATAGATGGGACGTTCGGTAAGACCGTTGTCGCTGAGATAGTGCTGAACCGGTTGCCACCACTGATGGGCCGCGCGGTTGTACCCGACGTAGGTGCCGCCGAGCATGCGCAGGGTGTACCGCTTCCGCTCCGATGCCATCTTGTGCAGATTGACCCAGAGCCGCTCCCCCCAGACCTGCTGGAGGCGGTCCCAATCGATGCGCTGAAGATGCAGCGCGGCACCAATTGCCTCGACGACGATGCCCGAGGGCAATCGCTCGGGATTCGATTCGGTCGCGGCCTGCTCGATCGTGTGCATGAGCGATTCATCGGCGCGGATCAGCCGGTGAAACTTATTCCATTCAATTTGATAGGCGACGATCGTCGGAATCAGATCATCGAGATCGGAGGCGGAGGCGATCGTCGCTGCCAGCGTTTCGTGGCCGTCGTAGTGCCAGTGCCGTCGCCGTCCTGGCGCTGATTGTTGCTCCCAGGAGAGGAACCCGCTATACCCGGAGCGGCGAAATGCCTGCACGCTCTGGCCGAGCACGATGTGGCGCACATCGACGATGCAGCTCGGGAGCCGCTGCGTCGAGTACATGAAGGCGCTCATATCGGGTTGGACTTCCGTTGCGCCGGCATGGAGCGCGGAGGCGACATTGATGTGGGCAGGCTCAAGACTGGAAACGCCGATGACGCCGGAACTCTGCAGCAGGGTGGTATAGGTGCGGATATAAAGATCGACCTCGCGCTTTCCGGCGCGCCGCAGCGCTGGATGCGTTCCACGCTCGAAATCCTCCCGGCGATCGGCGCGGTCCGTCTCCATGATTCCTCCCAATGTGGCTTCAGCGAAACTGCCGGAATGCTGCGAGTTAATTCTGCGGAGTATACGGGGCTTGATGCCAACTTCCCAAGAAAAGGCGAGGGATCCGCTGGCGAATGCAATGGATCATGATGCGATCGAACATCAGTCTCCGTTTATTGTCTTCCCCGCAGCGTGGAGCGTGTCAATTCTTTATCGAAGTAGAGATCGATCGCCATCCAGAAGGTGCGGGAAAAGGGATAGAACAGGAGCGGCATGCCGACGGCGACGGTAATGGCGAGCGCTTCCTGCCAGATAAGCGACATATCCCTCTGCAAGAGAAGAACGATGACCGCGCTCATACCGACCATTTCGGCCACAATCAAGTTCACCGCCATTGCGCCCAGAAAGTACCCATCTTCGCGTTCGAAGCGAACCCCGCACGCCGGGCAATATCTCTCGATCGAGAACCAATTCTTGAAGACCTTCACCTGACCGCAATATGGGCAAACACGTCGGGCGGCACGTGATAGCAGGGTGCGGAGCCGGGCGAAACCGGCCGGCGGAAGCGACCATCGTTCTGTGTGGAGTACCGGCCGGAGCGCCGGATGATTCGTTGCCATTGTTCCTCCAAACCAGTCCAATCCGGCTGGTTCGTCATCCCGAATTTTACGCCGATCGCTGCAGAGCAGAAGCGGAAATGCGTAGCGATATGGTTGCCGGTGTCATAAAGTCATCGGTATGCTGGCCAGCGACATTGGCGCAGTGATCGCAGGCCATACAATCTACTCCGGCGCTGGTCTTGCACGACCGCGCTTTTGTCGGGATGGAGAGCAGCGTCATTTTTGAGAGGCGCTTTTCCGTTCCATGGATATCGTAAGCACATCAAGGAAACGAGTCAGGCGTGCCCGTCCGAGATCGTGATTTCCCGGGAAAGAGTTTCCGGGCAAAGCAAAGCATGACCCTTTCAGGGCGGGGCGCAATGCGGCACTTCATAGGCAATTCGATCGCAGTTGTCGAGGATCCCCTTGATGAGTGACGGGGGATCGCGCGATCCGTGGGATTTAAGCCGTCTCGGAGATGAGGATTTTATCTCCGAGCCGCTGCCGTCGAGCCGATCCGGCGACGCCGATCCCGACCTCGATCCACTCGATATCCCGCCCGATCCCGGTTCCGGACGCCGACTCACTCCAGATGAGCGGGACGAGCTGCGCCGGCAGGCGCGGGCGCGCAAGCAACTCCCACCGGAGTATTTCGGCCATGCTCCCCACAAGCGACGCTGGCCCCGCTGGGGTGGGGTGGCGGTGCTGATGCTGGTGATCATCATTGCCGGGAACTGGCGAATCTTTGGCGGCGGCAATAGCGACGATCCCCCGCCGACCTCGACGGCGGAAACCACAGCGGCGCCAACCGAGGCGGTATCGGATGTCGCGGCGATTGTGGAAACCGCAACGATTCCGCCGACGATCACCGGCAATACCAACGGTGACGCCAACTCCCGCCGAAAGCGTGACGCCCACGCCGGAGCCGACCGTTGATCCGCGGTTCGAGGGCGAGGTGATCTGTCTCGATCCCGGACATGGCGGCAGCGATCCCGGCTATACCCGTGAAGCGAACGCCGCTGCGCCCGCGTTGCGCGAGGCGGATATCAATCTCGAAAATGCGCAAGCGCTCAAGGTGCGATTAGAAGCCATGGGGTTCACCGTCGTGATGACCCGCACCGAGGATGTCGATGTCAACGCCGATGGCGCGGATGTGAACGGCGACGGCGACACCGCCGCGAATCAGGACACCAAGGATGCAACCAACCGCGCGCGCGACATCGACGAACTGCAGGCTCGCATCAACATCTGCAACAACGCGAATGCGGAGCTGATGCTTTCGATGCATGTCAACGGGTATCCCGACTCGAAAGTCTCGGGCTATGAAACCTGGTGGTCGTCGTCCCGGCCGTTTCGAGGACAAAATCACCTGATCGCGAGCTTGATTTTTGACGAGCTCGGGGAGCAATTCGCCGCCGCCGGGTACAATGTCACTGCGCGTCAGGTGAACGACGACCAAACCGCAAACGTCGGCGTCACCCATGATGTGTTCGACACCTATGTCATTACCGGTCCCGATCAGCCGGGCGCGATCGTGGCGAGCGCCATGCCGGGCGCGATTATCGAAACCCTCTTCGTGTCAAACGATCAGGACGCCGCGATTCTGGCCAGTGACGCAGGGCGTGAAGCGATCGTGACCGCGTATGCAAATGGCATCGCGGCATATTTCAACATCATCCTCGGTAACCAGAACGGGCCGCCGGAGTCGTCCAGATGACCGATCAGCCGCAGACGCCAAAGATTCCATTCAAGCCTGTCGCCGCCCCGAACTGGGAGCGCCGCATTGACCGGCGCGTCGCGGTGGCCGGAGCGATCGGCGCGGTGGCGGTGCTCGGCGCAGGCGCCTACGCGGCGGCCTCGCTGTTATCAGGAGATGGCGACGCCATTCCAACGACCACCGCGAATGCGCCCGCGTCAACTCAGCCATCGCTCGCAGCGCAAGGCGCGCAATCGACCGTTCCAGTTGAATCGAACCTGGCGCCGATGGCATCGACTCCATCGTCGTCAAGCGCGAAACAGCAGGTCGCGAATCTGCCGGCCGGCATGGCGCTCGTCAGCTCGCCGCGCTTGCCGCTCTTTGGCATCGGGCAAAACGATCTGCCCGGGCTGTTGAATGGGCAGACGACCGATTGGCTGGAAGCGGGCGCTCCGCTGCAGCTGGCCGTGACGCCGGTGGCGCTTTCCAGCAACGTTCCCGAGGGAATGACCCCGTCACAGACCTTTGGCTCCTACGATGAGCTGGCGGCATTTCTCGCGACGACGCCCGGCGCGGTCGCGATGATTCCCACCGATCAGGTCGATTTCCGCGCGAATGTGCTTTCTGTGGAAGGGTATGATCCAATCCGGGATGGCGATGGCGTGACCCGCGTCGCCTTTATCGGCGATATCGTGCCCGGGCGAAATGTCGACGCCAAAATCCGCCACTATGGCGAGGATTGGGTGCGCCCGTTCCGCAAAATCGCGCCCGAGCTGAAGTCATATCACGCGGTCATTGCCAATCTTGAAGGTAACGTTTCCCCGAACATCGCGCCGCCGACCGACGTGCACACGTTCTCGTTCGTGTCCGATCCGAAATTTATCGAGGGATTGGTCTACGGTGGAATCGACGCCGTGTCGCTGGCCAATAATCACAGTGTCTGGAACAGCGATGGCTGGGGGCTGAGCGCGTTCAACGACACAGTCGCCGCGCTCGATTCGTACAGCATTCCGCACTTTGGCGCGGGAGACAATCTCGGTGTCGCCAGCGCTCCCTGGGTGCTTGAAGTTGATGGATCGCGGGTTGCGATTTACGGCGTTGATGGGGTTACCGCGAACAAAGAGCAGACGCAGGGCGTGCTCTCCGATTATGTCGGCGCGAGCGACAGCAGCGCCGGCACGAACCCATACAACACTGAGCAGTTCACCAGTGATATCGCCAGTCTCGCCGCGGAATATGACGTCGTCATTCCCTATTTCCACATGGGGGTCGAGTACATCCCGGTCGCGCCCGACTGGGCGCTCGAAGGGGCTCGGGCGGCGATTGATGCCGGGGCGACGATGGTGGTGACGAATCACCCGCACCTGATCCAGGGAATGGAAGTCTATAGCGGCAAACCGATTGTCTATTCCGTCGGTAATTTCGTCTTTGATCAGATGTTCAGCAACGAAGTCCGCACCGGCACGATTCTTGAAATCGTCATTCAAAACGGCAAGGTGGTCGGTCTGCGTCCGAAAGGCATCGAGATCGAAGATTTCCACCAACCGCGCCTGATGACCGCCGGGGAACACGCCGGACTGATGGACCGCTTCTGGGCCTCGTCGGATATTGTGTCGAGCCGGTAGATCCCTCACCCGGTTCTAAAGGACCACCCTCTCCCAATTCTGGGAGAGGGTACGGAAATGCTCGCTGTATCCGCACATTCGGTAGTGGCCAACCTCGTGTCGGCTATCCTCGCGGGAACCCAAGCTGGCGTGTGATCATCAGGGCCCTGGTCCATACAACAAGATCGGCCACTACGACATGTTGGAGATATCAGGGTTTTCGTGCGCCCTGCTGTCTGCCCGTTACCGGTTGATCCAGGTGGAGCGGATCGAGCCGAGGCGGCCAGAGAGGCTGTGCTCGAAGCCTTCGATTTCGACTGACATTCCCTCGTAGGTGTTTGATGTGTAAAGCGGGATAATCGGCGCGTCGTTGATGGCGATCTGCTGGGCGAGCTGGTAGATATCGGCGCGGGCGCTGCGCTCCTGCGTGGCGAGTCCTTCATCAAGCAGGGCGTCGAACTCCTCATTACTGTACCGGCTGGCGTTGGTGACCTCGCCGGTGCCGAGAATCGAGCGGAGAAACTCGTCTGGATCTGAGTAACCGGCCGCGCCCATTACTGCGATATCGAAGTTGCCACCAAAGAAATTTTCGATGTAGGTGGCATTTTCTTGCGGGTCGATTTCGCTTTCGATACCGATGTTCTTCAGTTGCTCCTGCACGACGATCGACGTGGATGACAGAAACTGATAGGCGGCCCAGGTGAGCAATTTCGGTTTGAATCCTTCCGGCAATGTGATCGAGGCAAGCGCGGCCCGAGCAGCCTCAGGATCAGGATCGGGAATCGTCCCCTGATAACCAGCCCAGAACTCGACCGGGTACATCCCCAGCAGCGGCTCGCCAAAACCGAAGACGGCCGTATCGATGATCGGCTGCCGGTCCAGTCCAAGCCCGACCGCTTTCCGGAATTCGAGATTGTCGAAAGGCTCCCGTTCCAGGTTGAATGCGATCCAGCGGAGATTGGTGACGCGGTCGCCGGTGAGCTTGAGCGAGCTTTCGCCTTTGATGGCTTCGACGTCTTTATGCGGCACGGCTTCGATCATATCGACCGTGCCGGTGACGAGCGCCGTCGTGCGGGAGGTGTCGTTCGGAAGAATCAACAGATCGAGCTGATCGATATATGGTTTTCCCGTATCCCAGTACGCCTGGTTTTTGGTGAACGAGAGACTGGTGTTGGGGATGTACTCCGAAAAGACGAAGGGACCGGTGCCGACCATCACTTGCTGGAGATCGCCATTCTTTTCGACTTCTTCTTTCGGCACTGCAGATAGACCCGGGCGGGCGAGACGCGTCAGAAACGAAGCATCAGGGGCTTTGAGCGTGATCACCACCGTTGCGGGATCGAGCGCCTCGACGCCGGCAATGCCCTCGGTATGGGTGACATCCGGGGATGCCGTGGCCGGGTCCATCACCCGCTGAATGCTGTACTGAATGTCGCTGGAATCAAGCGCGCGGCCATTGTGAAAGGTGACGCCGGAGCGGAGGGCGAAGGTGTAGGTGAGCCCATCATCTGAAAGGACCCACGATTCCGCGAGCGAAGGAATAGGCTCAAGCGTGGGGTCAAGTCGAACCAGTCCTTCATAGACGAAATCGAAAACGATATCGGCGGCGTCGAGAATCGAGATATGCGGATCGAGTCCGACGGGATCGCCCTGCACGCCGAGTTTGAGCGTGCCGCCCGGTTTGGGATCTCCGGCTGAAGACGGCGTCGCCTGGCGGGCGAACGCGGGCATACCGCCGGTTGCCGCAAGCGCAGCGAACGCGCTGCCTCCGGCGATAAGAGAACGACGCGAAAGAAGCAAAGGAGAAATAAAAGATGGTTCCGATTGTGAAGTCACGATTGCATTGCCCCAGCTGAAAGAGTCATGCGCCGGAGGAAGGTGGCGCCGCCGTAGCCTACCACCGGATCGGAAAAAAGCAACGCACACGGGTTACGCTCGAACGATCACCTTGCCGCCGATGGCGACCACAAGATAGTCGCGATTTCCCCGCCGAAAGAGCACTTCAACCCCCTCGACGAGATCGACCGTGACGACATCGGTGAAGACGACAGTGAGTCCGGGTGCGATCGCGTCGATTCGCCGGAGCGACGGCCAGAGCGTGAGCATCGTCGCGGCCCGGCCATCGGCGCCGGGCACCGTGATTTGATGAACGGCGGCGTTTGGCAGGCGAAAATCGGCCAGGCGCAGCTCCCCTTTTAGCAACGTCGCAACAGGCTCAATCGATCGCTCATCGAACGGAAGCCGGTCAATTCGCCGCTGAATTGTTGGGAGTTTATCGTCGGACATGCACGCTCTCAGACCTATTTGACCCGGCTATACTCCGTATGTTGAACCAATTGCGATGGACATGGAGGAGCAGACGATGACCCCCGGCGCAACCGATCGCTTGAATCTCACTACGACCGCCAGTGCGATCGCCGATTTGCCGGTCTCGATAGACGACGTTTACGCCGCCCGGGAACGGATTATGGCGCATCTCCACCGGACTCCCCTGGTCGCCTCGGCGACGCTGAGCAAGCTAACCGGAACTCAATTCTCGCTCAAGGCCGAGAACTTCCAGCGAACCGGTTCGTTCAAGTCGCGCGGCGCGCTCAACGCCATGCTGCAGTTGACTCCGGAGCAGCTTGCCGGTGGCGTCGTGACCTTTTCGGCCGGGAATCATGGACAGGGTGTTGCATACGCCGCGGGCCTGCTTGGCGTTCAATCCTGGGTCTACATGGCCAGCAATGCGGTTCCCGCCAAGGTCGACGCCATTCGCGGCTACGGCGGAGAAGCAGTGTTCGGAGAAACGATCGCCGAAGCGCTGGAGAAGATGCACGCGGCGATCGAGCAGGATGGCCGAACCTATGTCTCGCCGTTCGACGATCCGCATGTGGTTGCCGGGCAGGGTGTCGTCGCGCTGGAAATCCTTGAAGATGCGCCTGATGTCGAGGCGATCATCGTGCCGATCGGCGGCGGCGGTCTGATCTCCGGAATCTCGCTGGTGATGAAGTCGCTCCGCCCTGAGATCAAGGTCTATGGCGTTGAGCCAACTGGCGCACCGACGGTCCACAACAGTCTGGCGGCAGGCAAGCCGATGGCGCTCGAATCCGTCAGCACGATCGCAGATGGCCTGGCTGCACCGTACGCCGGGAATGTCACCCAAAAGATCATCACCGCCTGTGTGGAAGAGGTCGTTCTGGTCAGCGACGACGAGATCAAGGAAGCGCTCGATTTGATCATCACCCGCACGAAGCTCTTCGCCGAGCCGGCCGGCGCGGCCGCGACCGCCGCGCTCCTGACCCGCCGGATCGAACTTCCGGAGAACACCCGGGTTGTGGCATTGCTGAGTGGCGGCAATATGAGCCTGGATCGCCTGAAGACGATGTTCTAGATTGGGCTGTCACCCCCAGCCCGTCTCAACATCCCGTAGTGGCCGACCTCGTGTCGGCCAAGCTCGCGGGTAGGAAGCCGCGTCGCCCAGTGGGGCTTCCCAGTCCACCGCGACCGATTGGGCCATGATGTCGCCGCGATTTTCGGCGATCGACCAGAGCTCGATATCAACGCAATCGACCGCCAGAAGTTCACGTAGCACCCCGGCCACGCGCTGAAGCATGTCGCGCGGTCCGCGCTGGGTGATCGCCGCTTGGGCGATGCGAGCAAGGGACTGCTGATCGCGGGTCTGCAGCGCTGACTGTTCAAGCGCTCGCTCGCTGACGAACACCAGGTTGAGGGCCGCGGCGACCAGGTTCGCAGATCGATGTTTCGGCGGGCGAATGGCTCTGGCAACCGCTTTTCAAACGAGACAAAGCCGAGCCTATCATCGGCATAGTTCAACGGCAGCACGAGGATCGCAGCCGTTCCATCCTCCCGATGCCAGGCTCGTTCACCGGAACTGATGCCTTCGTCCGCCACCAACCAATCGGCTGGCAGGCCGGAAGCAACGATTTCCGCCAAAAAGGGCCAGTCCGATAGAGCGCGTTGATCCCTGCCCTCCGAATCTCTAATCCAATCGGGAGAATCGGCGGCGGAGACGAGGCTGCATTGGGCGCGATCGAGATCGAGGAGATAGATGCTGACCGATTCAGCACCGCCGAGACCAAGCAATCCCTCTGTAATTTGCTTCGTCATCTCGGCGAAACCGTCGCTGGCGGCAACCGATTGCGCAACGAAGAAAAGGCGTTCGAGGGCCAGATGAAACCAGAGGTCATCGACGGATAGTTCCGTCGATGACCCGTCATCATTCCGAATCGGTTTTCAGGGTCTCCCGATGACATTTCTCAGGGTGACGTCGTAGATCGTCTCGAACAATTTCGTCGCCCATCGCCCCGGGTCACACGAATGCGTCGCACTCATAAGATACCCGGCTCTCGAAGCAAAGCGTACAGGGTGTTCTCTCTATGGATAGATGAGCGTACCAGCCCAGGCGCTTGATCCCCCCGTATCCGGGAACTCCTCGCCGGAGATCGCGTAAGCGCCGGTGAATGGAACGGCGGTTCGGCTCCAGTTGCCGCCATCGGTCGTTTCCCAGAGGGTGAGGTGGATGTGCGGAAGATCGGAGAAACCGGCTCCGCCTGGTCCGGAAACGTACCCAAGCACCTGACCCTGCGAGATAGTGTCACCGGCTCCAAGCGATGGATCGAGCGTGAGATGGAACAGGGCGACGGCATGTCCATTGCCAATGTCGATGGCGAGACCGCCGGTCGCCGCTTCAGTCCAGGTGATGGTGCCGTCTACGGGTGAGTAGACCGTTTGACCGGCCGTCGTGTCATCGGTTCGGATCAGATCGAAGGAGTTGCCATACGCCCAGAGACCGGACGAGTAGTGGCCATAGGGGCCGTTGTACCCCTGGCTGATCGTCCACTCCCCGCCCGACATTGGCCAGATGATCTCGCTCGACACGGGTTCCGGTGTCGGAGTCGGTTCATCTGGCGTCGAGGGCGTCGAGCCATTGACCGAGACAAAATTGGTTGAGATCCAGCCGCTCTCGCCATCGAAGTCGACCGGGTAAAACCCGTCGACAGCATCGCCGGTGACGAGCACCGTCCGCCCTGAAGGAACGACGCGGATCACCTCTGAAGTGAGGCTTGGCCCGGTGCGGAAGTTGACGTCATCGGTCGTCTGGGCGGGCTCGCCGCTGGTCGAAAGATATTGGGAGGATGCCCAGCCCGATGTGCCGTTGTAATCGACCGGCAGGTAGCCATTCGACTCCGCGCCGGTGATCGTCACAGAACTTCCGGCAGGAATGACGAGCAGAACGGCGTCGCCTGTGCTTGGGCCGTCGCGAAGATTAAGGGCATCGTTCGTTCGCGCCGATGATCCTGACGAGCTGCCGTTGACGGCGAGGTATGCCCCGTAGACCCAACCGTCGTCACCGGACGAGGTGGTGACGGGATAGAAGCCATTTTCGATGCCGCCGGTGAGGGTGACATCGTCTCCGGTTGAAAGCACCGTGATGATCTCATCGGCCGTGCTGGGACCACCGCGCAGATTGACGCGGTCGGTGACCACGGCGCCATCACCGCTGCCGCCTCCGCCATCCCCGGTGTAATCAGCGAGATAATCCGCCGACATGTAGCCGGTCGTGCCCTCAAAGGCGACGCGATACCAGCTCATGCCGTCGCTCGATTCGACCGGACCATCAATGACATCGACGATCGAACCTTCGGGGACCGATTCGAGAATCGTGGCGCTGAGACTGGCGCTTTCGCGGAGGCGTACCGGATCGCCGTCAGCATCGACAATCTGAGCCGCCCCGCCGATCAGCAAATCGGCAGCGGAAGCAGACTGATGACTCCCGAGTGTGGGAACAATTGCAAGCAGACTGATGAGAAAAAATATGAAGAAACGCCGGCGCGGCGCGTTTGGTCGCGCGAACATAAATCCCTCCCTGATGTCGCCGAATCGCTGCCAGGCAAACCAGGGAATCTCACCGGCGAGATTCCAGAGGAGCCTTTTACGTGTGTCTGGACCCGCACCTATCGCCATCCACGGTTGACGCGGCCGCATCGTCGATCGAAAGCGTCTCGTTGCGGCCATCCACCGCATGTCTGCCAGGACCATCCATCCCGAACGGAACGACGCCATTCGCATGAGCGAGTAATCACAGTGTACACCACACCTGTACGGCCATGACCGTACAGCAAACTCTAACGTGACCTTACGCCTGGGAAGATTGCACTGGAACCGCTAATGCTGTTCTCGTTCGCCGGAAACCCAGGAGCCGGTGGCGCGGGCGAACCAGCGTCCCTCATCCTGCCGAACAGTGATCGGGAAAGCCGAAACTCGAAGAGACATTGGCGGTGGTGAGCACGTCCGCGACTGGCCCGATGGCGACCATCTTGCCGCCGCGTAGGAGCAGCGCATGGGTGGTCGTGGCAGGAAGCTCTTCGAGATGATGCGACACGGTCACCGTCGCGAGTTCCGGTTGCGCGTTGGCAAGCGCAGAAATGGCGTTGAGCAGGGCTTCACGCGCCGGAAGATCGAGTCCGGTGGTCGGCTCGTCGAGCAGTAGCAGCGACGGACTCGCCATGAGCGCTCTGGCGATGCGGATGCGTTGTTTCTCACCCTGCGAGCAGGTGTTGAAGACGCGAGTGGCGAAGGCTGACACCCCCACAAGCCCGAGCAATTCGTGCGCTCGCTCAACCTCCACCGGACCGTAGCGATCCCAGATCGGCTGGATCGAACCGGTCAGCCCGGTGAGCACGACATCTTCGGCGGCGAGCCATTCGAGCACGCGCTGCCCGGAATCGACGAGACCGATCTGCTCGCGGAGTGGCCAGAGATCACTTTCGCCAAAGCGCCTTCCGAGCACGGTGACGCTGCCCTGGCTCGGATGCTTGAACGCCCGCATGATGGTGAGCAGGGTCGTTTTCCCCGAGCCATTCGGACCAAGCAGTGCCCACTGCTCGCCGGGCCGAATCGTCCAGTTAATGCCGTCGAGAATCGACGTGCCATCCGGCAGCCAGACTCGCACACTGTCGATTTCCACAATCGGTTCTGTTGCCGTTTCGATCCCCTGAGTCACCATGCGCTCCCGTCATCGTTTCCTGCTCAATTCGCAGGTTGATTCTCGCATGTGATGCAGACTGAAACGAAGCTGTAAGCCGAAAGCCGTGGGCAGCGAGCACGGCCACACCCAATTACGCTTTCGGTGCTCACTGCTAACTACTCCGTTACAATCGTTCTATGACACCGAGACTTCTGGGCGCCCCTCTTGGCGTCTACATTCACATTCCCTTTTGCCAGCATATTTGCCCGTATTGCGATTTCACGACCTATGCAGGTCAGGAGCCGTTGATTCCTCGCTATGTCGATGCGCTCGTGACCGCAATTCGTCGTGCCGGGGAACAATTGGACCACCGGGCTGTGGAGACCGTCTTCTTCGGCGGCGGTACGCCGTCGCTGATCGATCCTGATGATATCGCCCGGATCATCGGGGCCTGTTCGGCATCGTTTACGCTCGATTCGAATGCCGAAATCACGCTTGAGGCAAATCCGAATTCATCCGATCAAACCCGGTTCGCTGGATATCGCGCCGCCGGGGTGAACCGGCTGAGCATTGGCGTGCAGACGGCGAACCGGCGTGGGTTGCGAACGCTTGGCCGCAATCATGAAGCGGGTGACGCGCGCACGGCTCTGGAATCGGCGCGGGCGGCGGGGTTTGAGAATGTCAGTCTCGACTTGATCTTTGGCTGGCCGGGTCAGACGCGGGAGATCTGGAGAAGCGATCTTGAAGCGGTGTTTGATTGGGGCGGCGGTCCCGATCATCTTTCACTCTACGGTCTGATTGTCGAGCCGGGCACGCCGATGTCCGATGCCGTTGCGCGCGGTATTCTGCATCCGGTGGATGACGATCTTTCCGCCGATTTGTATGAAGACGCCATCGAGTTTCTCGCCGGGCGCGGCTGGATGCACTATGAAGTTGCGAACTGGGCGAAAGCGCCCGGGCTTCAATCGCGCCACAACAAAATCTACTGGCAAAATGGCGAGTATCTGGCGATCGGAGCCGGGGCGCATGGACGTCTCGGCGATCGCCGCTTGCTTAATCACCTCCATCCGCGTCGATATATCGACGCCATCGAGCGGGGAGAGGACGGTGTCAGCAATATCGAGCAACTCACGCCCGATATGGAACGAGGGGAAACGATGATGATCGGACTCAGGTTGCTCCTGGATGGGGTGGATGCGACCCAATTCGCCGAACGTCACGGCGCATTGCTCGACAGCGTCTTTGGCGACGAGCTGCAGTCGCTGATTGAGATTGGCATGATTACGCGCGAGGGGGACCGCATCCGGTTAACGCATCGCGGGCTGATGGTCGCCAATGATGTCGCAGAGCGTTTCATCACGCTCCCTTAAAGCCGGATACAATCCGCCCGCATCTTGATCGTTTCGCTTCCCAATTGAAGGGCTGACGACGACCGTGGAAAGAACAACGCTGCTGGCGCGCTATCAGTCGGCAGTGCGAGCGACCGATGTCTTGATCGACGGGGCATACGCGCCGGGCGGCACGTCACGCGCCGAGATCACGGCCCGAGCTGAGCGCCGCATGGCCAGGGTTCTCTCACTGCTGGCGGAGCTTGGGAATCCGTTTCGGAACATCCCGATCGTGCATATCGGCGGCACGTCGGGAAAGGGCTCGACGAGCGCACTGCTGGCCTCGATTCTGGCGAAAGCGGGCTTGCGAACCGGATTGCATACCTCCCCATATCTTCAAGTCGCCACCGAAAAACTGCAGCTGAATAGCCGCTTGATCGCCGCTGATCGTTTCGCCGCTATCGTCCAGGAGGTAACCGCCGCCGCGACGCATTGGACCAGGCGTCATGGCGAGCGCCTGACCTACGGCGAAATCTGGATGGGGATCATCGGGCTCTTTTTCCGTTCGGAGCAGGTCGATATCGGTGTGCTCGAAGTCGGCGCCGGCGGCCGGTTCGATCTCACGAATGTGATCTCGCCGGTGCTGTCAGTCGTGACCTCGGTCGGACTCGATCATATTCAGACGCTCGGTGACACGATCGAGGAGATTGCCTGGCACAAGGCCGGCATCATCAAACCTGGCGTGCCGCTCGTGACCGCGGTCGATGATCCCAACGCCTTGCCGGCGCTCTTTCGCGAGGCTGAGCTCACGAAAAGCCGCGTGACCCGGGTGATTCAAGATGGGACCTTCGCGATCGACGCTTCATCGGCGAGTGGTGTTCGCTGGCATGAGCTTGCGGATGGAGGGCTTGCCTTTTCAACGGTGATGCCGGGTCGGTTTCAAGCGGTCAACGCCGCGACGGCAGTAGCGGCGGCGCGGGAACTGGCGTCGAATGGGTTCGCGATTCCCGAAGCTGCGCTGGTGGAGGGGATCGCCGCCGGGCGCATCCCGGGCCGGGCGGAGTATATGCAGCACCGCCCCCTGGTGTTGCTCGATGGCGCCCATAATCCGCAAAAAGTGGCCGCTTTGGCGACTGACCTGCCGGTGCTGTTGCCGGTCGATGCCGGAGGAAGGCGCATCGCCGTGCTCGGTATGCTCGAATCGAAGTCGCATATCGAGGCGATGGATTCCCTGATTCCCCACGTGGATGTGATGGTGCTCACCTCGCCCCATGTGCTGGCGAAAGAAAGCTTCGCGGCCGATCGACTGGCGGCCCTGGCGTGGTCGCGCGGGTTTACCGGTCAGGTACTGGTTGAGCCGCAACCGCGCCATGCGATCGATGCCGCACTCGCCATCGCGACTTCCGACGATGCGATTCTGGTCACTGGCTCGTTGTATCTCGTCGGGAATATCCGTGGAAGATGGCAGCCTGACGATGAAATCGTCGTTGCGCAAACGCAATGGCCTCGGCCTGGCACGGAAGCATAAGGACCGCGAAGCTGAGCTGGACTGACGTCCGATATCAGGGGAACGTGGCTCATTACCATCTCATCTCCCTGTTCTGCTCCAGATGATAAATGCCTCCCCTGAGACTGCTATGATCTGACGAGTCATGATGTTCTGTAGATCTTTGTCTTCGAGGTTTCTTCCCGTCTGATACCTTCGCGCTCGAATATCTCTGAAACCGTCAAAGAGACACGGCGGCGCCTGGAGTACGGGACGCCGTCTTCACGCCAGGAGGCTGGTCGAGGAGTGTTACCCATGGACGACGCATCCGAAGGGCTCGGATTCCGCCAGAAATTGATCGGGTCGCGACGCACGCTGCAAAAAGAGATGGAAGCACTGGCGCTCGCTTCCTCAGTTGATGGCCGCACCTTCACCTACGAAGCGCCGTTGACGTCGAACTTGCCGCTCGGCGGATATGTGCGGCTAACGGCGGACGATGGCCGCATCTTTCTCGGGCAGGTGTTGCAACGATCGCTGCGCGAACGAGAGGGGCCGGAACTCAACTTCGGCGGCAACGTGTTCGGGAGTCAAGGGGTCGAGGCGGGGCTGACCCAGACCTCGTTTCGCATGAAGCTCCAATCACTCGAAGGGAGCGGGGTGCTGATCGGCGAATCGGACGGCAGCCGGTTCGCGCAGATGACGCGAGGAACGTCGTTCAAGGATGCTGATATCGCCCCCGCGGATTCAGAGACGGTGGGCCGGTATCTGGACGATTGGGCCAGCAGCCGCACGACGCTTCCAATCGGATCGATTGGCGGTGTGGAACAGGTCGCGGCGCGGATCAACGCCGCTGGATTCGACCGGCATACCTTTCTCGTCGGTCAATCAGGATCGGGCAAAACCTATTCGCTTGGCATCCTGCTTGAGCAGCTCATTCTTGAAACCGACTTGCGCATCGTGATCCTTGATCCCAACGCCGATTACGTGCAGCTCGGCAAGGTGCTGGAAAGCGTCAAGGATGATGATCTCCGCGCTCGGTATGAAGAAGCCGCAAAAGGCGTGCGGGTGCTGCGTCCAACGCATTCCGCCGGAACAGTCGACGAGGAGCTGCACGTCCGATACAGCGAGCTCAGCCGGGCCGAGCAGGCGCTGGCGCTGAAGCTCGATCCGATCGAGTCTCGCGAGGAATTCAACACCTTCTGGCAAACTGTCGACCGGCTGGACAAAGAATCGTACAGCCTGGCTGATGTGCGGCAGGCTGCAGCCGGTGATCTTTCGGCCCTCGCGCGGCAGCTCTCACTGCGCATCGACAATCTCGATGTGGCGAAGTGGGATGTCTGGGCGGCGACGGAGGGTAGTTCGCTGGCGAGCGCGCTCGAAGATGACTGGCGGGTACTGGTGCTCGACTTGAGCGGATTCGGCCGCCAGGATGAGCAATCGATCGTGGCGCTGGCCACGCTCGGCCATTTCTGGAAGCATCGCAATGAGAAGAAACCGGTCTTGATTGTCGCTGACGAGGCGCACAATCTCTTCCCGCAGGAAGCGACCCACGCCTTGCAGCAACCTGTCATCGAGCATGCCATCCGTATCGCGGGCGAAGGGCGAAAATACGGACTGTACATGCTCGTCTCGACACAGCGCCCACAGAAGATTCATATCAACGTGCTGTCGCAATGTGACAACCTGGTGTTGATGCGCGTCAACTCGCATGCCGATCTCGGGCATCTTGCCTCGGTGTTCTCGTTCGTGCCGGAATCGCTGCTGGCGGAATCGCCCGTTTTTGCGCAGGGCGAGTCGTTGCTGGCAGGAAAGATTGTGCCTTCGCCGATGCTCCTGCGGTTTGGCCGGAGAATATCGCAAGAGGGCGGATCGGATGTGCCGGCGGATTGGGCACGGCGATCGTAGCCCGGAATTTCGCGTGACGATTTTCGATGATGACCAGATGTTCATTCCCGGCCCTCGTCGCAGCTCGTAGGTGAGCACCGGCGCGCAATCAAGATGGCAACCGGCATGGCGTCGACTGGAGATGGTGAGAAGCGATGGAATCAGCATCAACGGTGGAACGTCAATCGGAGATCATCGTGCGTATTCTTAAAGTCATCGAATATTTTGCGGTCGGCATCGAGGTATTTGCGGTTGTCGTCATTACCGTCGCGATCGTTTCCGCGACGACTATCTATCTCGACCAGCGCCGTAAAAAGTATGACGAAAGACTGGCATATCGCGCGTTTCGGGGACGTCTCGGTTCGGGGCTTTTACTCGGGTTGGAAATTCTGGTTGCCGCGGATGTCGTCCGAACCGTCGCTTTAGAGCCAACGCTTGAAAGCGCCGGCGTGCTGGGATTGCTGGTTGTGATCCGGATCGCGCTGAGCTGGTCTCTTGTAGTCGAAATCGAGCATCGATGGCCCTGGCAGCCCGAGCGAGTTGAGCCGGCTGAGGATTAGTCGGTCTCCGCCGGTATTGCAAAGCGCAGGCGTGCGAAATCCTCACAAGCAAATACGCCCCGTGACTCTTGTGCATACGACCTTGCAAGTGGTTCAATGGCATCACGACAGAAGGTGCAAACCGGGTCTGGTCATGTGTCAATGACGAAGCGTTCAGCGGGTTTCGCAGATCAAGCGGAATTCGAAGAATCTGCCCGGATTGTCCGGGGATTTCTCCTCGACCGTGTCGTTCTGAAAGGACGGGATAATCCGATGCAATGGTATGACTGGATCATCTACTCGTTGCTGATCATGTTCTACATCATGTGCCTTTTCACCGTGTGTGGGCTCACCTTCCAGAAGGGGCGCACCGTGCTCGGCATTGTTGGCATTTTCATTCCCTTCCTCTGGCTGATCGGCGCGATTCTGCCCGCCAAGCCGGGCTCACGCTATGACGTGGCGACGCGCCAGATGGCGCAGAATCAGATGCAGTCCTACACGGCGTAGCTGCTCGCGACCGCGTGACCTGACGGTGAATGGCTCCTCATCAGGCGACGGGGATCATCAGGATCTGGTAGAGCCCGATGAGGAGCACCACGATCGCAATCGCTTCGATGACGAATTGCCCTTTGACAGCGCGGATGCGGGAGGCGAACCCGGCGAAAAAGAGGACCGACGCAAAGATGACCGTGTTCAGCACATGTGCGTCGGAGCGCTCGTTTGCTTGATCGCCTCGGTCGAAGGCGGCTTGAGATTCCACCGTCAGGGACTCTGCGTGATCGATGGCGGGATTCACATATTCCGGCATCTGCATTGGGCTGGCCGGCGCATCCGGGTTTGTCCGGGGTGACGTGGCGATCCAGGCATTGAAGGCGGTCTCGTACTCTGGAGAGAAGCGCTGCTGAAAGAACGTGGCCAGCTCGTCATTGCCGCTGATATAGGCATCGGCCCAACCGCTGAAGTGGGATTCGTCCCCAAGCGCCGCTAAATACCCCCTGCTCGTTTCGAGATTGGCTTCAGACTGGCTGGCCGTCGCCCGGTGATATTCGGCGGACTGAATTCCGCTCCACCGCGCCGCTTCATAGCCGGACCAGGCTGCGCATAATGATGTGACGGCCAGGATGATGACTAGCACCCAATCCAGCCGGGATCGCCATTGCTTTTCAGATGCATCCGTCGCTTGATTTGAGCTGTCTTCCCGCTCACCCAACTTTTCCGCGCCTTCCACCTTCTCGCCACCCGATCACTCGCCATGTTGTCGTTTCCAGGCAGTGTACCTATTGCCGGCGGAGTTCGAATCCAGGGTGGAATTTGCGGGGATGTGGCGCGGAAGATGAGCCGTTGCGAACCCTTGATCAGGAATGAACCATCAGTTGCTGGTCAATCTCATGCGCCCAGGATCGAATCGCATCCCAATCGCGAAAATCGCCGGTGGGCGCGTGAATTGCTTTTACGATCATGCGCTGGCCAAAACCGAGATCGTCCAATTCCAGTCGTCCCTGAAAGACGCGATGCTCATGAGCGCCGATTTCCTGGGCGAACGCGTTCACGTCGGCCAGCTCAAACGTCGAAGATGGTGTCTTATCACCCACCGGGCCACTGCTAAAAAGCCAGAGCGATTTCGTCATAAGGATGGATTGCTGATCTTTCGCGAAGGTCATTGCTTCCGGCAGCCACTTTCCCATATAGACGGCGCTCCCAAAGATGATCGCGTCGTATCCGGTAAGATTGATGGTTCCTTTGATCGGCAAAACATTGACATGGTGATCGTGGAGCCGAAGCTCTTCGCCAATGGTGTCGGCGATGCCATGTGTTGCCTCATGCTTGCTGGCGTAGCAGACCAGGATATTCATGTGATGACGCTCCTCTCGATACGAACGCCGTATCGCTGCGCATTGCGGATGCGGTGGTAATGTCGATTATGGCTATTTAATGTCGAATCGATGTCGACAGGCCGGAGCTGTTCGCGACAAAATCGCCACAATGGCCGAATCGATGCCGTATAGAGGGAGTGCTTGATGACGTTTGTTCGCCGAAATCCGCCAGAATGTTCCGCTGATGAAGCGGTGCAATTGATCAAATCAGGCGATCGCGTCTATCTCCATGAAGCGGCGATGGTTCCTCACGAGCTGATCGACGCGCTTGTCCGGCGAGCACCCGATTTAAGTGATGTCGAAACAGTTTCGATGCATACCGACGGCCCGGCGCCACATGCGGAGGCGGAGATGGCGGGGCACATTCGGCATAATGCGCTGTTTGTTGGGTCAAACGTGCGAGCCGCCGTGAATGAGGGCCGGGCCGACTACACCCCGGTTTTTCTCTCGGACGTTCCCCATCTGATTTCCAGCAGAAAGATGAGGCTGGATGTCGCGCTGATCCAGGTGTCTCCACCAGACGCGCATGGCTATTGCCGGCTGGGGCTCTCAATCGCCTGCGCCCGCGCAGCAGTGGATAACGCCCCCATTGTGATCGCTATGGTCAATCCCCAGGTTCCGCGCAGCATGGGGAACTCGGCCGTTCATGTCAGCCGGTTCGCGGCGATGGTTCATATCGACCGGCCATTGCCGGAAGTGCTGCCGTCTGCAATCGGGCCGACCGAGCGGCAAATTGGCGAGCATGTGGCGGCGCTCGTTCCCGACCGGGCGACGTTACAGGTTGGGATCGGGGCGATACCCGACGCGACGCTTGCCCTGCTGGGTGACCGCGAAGATCTTGGCATCCACACGGAGATGTTCTCCGATGGATTGGTGACCTTGGCTGAAACAGGCGCGGTCACCAATCGCTTCAAGCCGACCTGGCGAAATCGCATTGTGACGTCGTTCGCGAACGGCAGCGCCCGCGTCGGCCAATTTGTCGACGACAATCCATTCGTCGAATTTCACCCCTCCGACATCGTCAACGACACCCGGGAAATCCGGAAGCTGCCGGGGATGATCGCGATCAACTCCGCGATTGAAGTCGATCTGTCCGGGCAGGTGGTGGCTGACTCGATCGGGAACAAGATCTACAGCGGGATCGGCGGTCAGATGGATTTTGTTCGCGGAGCAGCGCTTTCGCCGGGTGGCAAAGCGATCATCGCGCTTCGATCGACCGCAAAACAGGGCACGGTTTCGCGCATCGTGGCGGAGATCGCGTCTGGAGCCGGAGTGGTGACGACGAGAGGCCACGTCCAGTATGTTGCCACCGAGTTTGGGGTCGTCAATCTTGAAGGGCAATCACTCCGCCATCGCGCGGAGCTGCTGATTTCCGTCGCCCATCCAGATTTTCGCGCCGAGCTCTCGGCGGCGATGCGCAACCGTCGCCTGTTCGCTCCGTTGGCCCTTTCTTCGGATTGACGCTTCCGATCAACTCGTTTGTTTGAGCGACATAAACAGGTCATTGCGACGAATCTCGACGATGTCGTGGCCGATGATCGTTGCTGGCAGCGTCCCTTCGAACGCCGCGTTGCGAATGACATCGACATCGATTTCAAGGAGCGAAGCAGCTTCCTCCGGACGATAAATCTTTTGTTTGAGCAATACGTCCATATCGCAGTCATCTGATGCGGTCATTTGAGGTCTACTCCTTCTACCAGGCGGTCCAACCGCCATCGACGTACAACGTCTGGCCGGTGACATAAGACGATGCTTCGGACGCGAGGAAGAGGATAGGGCCCTGCAATTCTTCGAGCCGTCCCATCCGTCCGAGTGGGGTGCGACGTTCGATGTCGGCGAGAACCTCAGGGGCGGCGAGAATCGGCGCGGTCATTTCTGAAGGGAAGTACGCGGGACCAAGCGCATTGACCCGGATGCCGTATTGCGCCCAATGCACCGCGAGATCCCGGGTCAGGTTGACGACAGCGCCCTTGGCCGCAGCATACGAAGTGGCTGGGGTCGGCTCGGATGCGACCATGCCCAGGATTGACGCAATATTGATTATGGAACCGCCACGCCCGGCGGCGATCATGAGTTTTGCCGCCTCGCGCGCGCAGATAAAAGCACCTGTGAGGTTCACATCGATCACCGATTGCCAGTCCTCACGGGTCATCGATTCGGGTGGGCCCATCGTCGCTATTCCGGCATTGTTCACGAGGATATCGACGCTGCCGAAGCGGGATGAGACCTCCTGCATGACACGGGTGATGGCATCGTCGTCAGTTACATCGAGCTGGATTCCGACGGCTTGATACCCCAAATCGCTGATACGAGTTGCAGTGCGTTCGACCGATTCAGCGTGGAGTCCGACGCATGCGACCGCCGCGCCCGCAGCTGCCAGCGCTTCGGAGAACACGACGCCCAGACCGGTTCCGGCGCCCGTTACAATCGCGACCTTTCCAGAAACATCGAACAGCTTTGCGGTTGATTGCATGAGGTAAGCCTCCATTTTGGTGCGTGGAGCGCCGGATACTGAGCGTATGCAGATCCATTCCTATTGTCATGATCGCGCGTTGCGATCGTGCAACATCTGGCTGAACGAGATGCAGAATGCGCAACAGCGGACACCGCTGGCAATCTGGTGTTGGGTGGATGAGGAAGGTTGCCGGAACGGGCAGATTGCCACGCGCATTGACTTGAAACCGGAGCAGCGGAATCTCAGTGGATCGCAGTTGACGCAGACTTGTGAGACCTCTTATCGGCTTGACTGTCACGCGATTGTTGCGCCGTTCAACGGCGCTGAAACGCTGATGCAACGCGAAGCGCATTACCTTACAGGAACTGGAATGGGCAATCGCCTCGATTGTCGCCATTGCGTATGCAGCGCCGGATTTCGATGCTCATCAGTCGTATCGGCGTCACGAATGCCCATCCTGACGAGTACGAGGCCTCTTCGTTGCTACCGATTTAAGCACCTGTCGGCGACGTTGAAGCTCTCAAGGAGCCCCAGACCCATGAATGAGCAGAAGCGAATACTCGTGATCGCTCAGCCAGAACTGGGACGGCGGCTCGAACAATATCTCCGCGCCGCAGGATGGAGCGTCTACCGCTCGCCCGATACGTCGTTGATTGCGGAAACCGTGCGGTCAGTGAAGCCCCGTCTCCTCATCGTGGGACTTGACGCCCCCTGGTTTGACGAGGAAACACTCTCGAAGCTGCTTGCCGCAACGGACTGTGAGACGCCTGTCCTCGCGCTGACGGATGATTCTCCTGCAGAGGGAGCCGGGTTGGCGACATTCTTGCCGGTGTCGATCGAACCCCAGCTACTGCTCATTGAAATGGCGAGAGCAATCGCCAGCGGCGATCGTTGCCGCCGGGAGTTCGACGACGCAGTGAAGGCGCATCGTGCTCCGGGTGAGCCGTCGCTCGCATGAGTCGATCGCAAACGCGACCACTGGCAATCTTTCGCGGAGAGCCTTAACCGCGATGTCACCGATCGATGCGGCCTATCATTGCCGTATCGAGGCGACGACGGGCTCGGGATGGAGTTCCTGGCATCGACCTCGCGGTGCGGCGCAAGGAAGAATTGATGTCCCACGCTGATCCGCCACTGTCTCAAACTGGGCAGCTCGTTCCGACTGAGAATCCGACGTTGCTCGATGCGATTCTCGAGTCGGCGATGGATGCAATCATCGTGGTTGACGCCTCGCAGCACATCCTGCTATTCAATCACGCCGCTGAATCGATGTTTGACGCTTCTCGAACCGAGATGATCGGGCAATCCCTTGATCGTCTGTTGCCTCGGCGCTTCGCCCGTTCCCATCAGCAGGATGTCGATACCTTCATCTCAACCGGCTCCACATCCCGGGCGATGGGCCACCTGCGGCCATTGACCGCGCTGCGAGCGGACGGAACCGAATTCCCCATTGAAGCGACCATCTCGCAGATCACGATTGGCGATCAGCCCTACGCCGCAGCGATCGTTCGAGACATCTCCGCCCGTCACGCGGCCGATCTCGCGCTGAGACGGCAGCTCGATCTGCTCAATCTCGCCTACGATGCCATTTTCACCCGCTCATCCGATGGGAGAATCACCTTCTGGAACCAGGGGGCCGAGCGGCTGTACGGCTATACCTCGGAGGAGGCGATCGGCCGGCACAGCCACGAATTCCTGCAAACGGGACCGCCGGAGGTGCTGCGACAGTGCATCGAGTCGCTGGTGGCGACCGGCTCATGGGAAGGTGAGATGCGGCACACGCGAAAAGATGGCGTGACCATTCCGGTCGAAAGCCGTCATGTCATCGCGGGGGATGGCCGGGATCGCTCCACGATTGAAGCCTGCCGGGATATCACCGCGCGTAAACATGCCGAAGAAGAACGGTTGGCGGTGATGGAGCGTGAAGCCGCCGCCCGTGCCGAGCGCGCCGTGCTTGCCCGGCAGCGAGACCGGCTCCAGGAAATGCTCGACAGTCTTCCCGCCGGGGTGATGATCATTGAAGGACCGGACGGACAGATTGAATTCAGCAATGCCGCGTTCAATGACCTGGTTTCGGGCACTGGTCAGGCGAACGGCGCAGCCCCGGTTGATCGCCGGGCGTTTGCATTGCGACGGGCTGATGGAACGCCGCTGCCGGCGAATGCGAGTCCTGGGCAGCGCGCATTGCTTGGAGAGCGGATCCAGAATCAACAATTCATTCTGCGCAATGCGAGTGGCGCCGATGTGCCGATTGCGGCGCATGCCGCGCCGATCGAGAGCGCTTCTACTACCCATCCCAGGGCGATCGTTATCTATCAGGACACCACGCAACTGCGGCAGGCCGAACAGGTCAAGGATGATTTCCTGGCGCTGATATCCCACGAGCTTCGCACCCCGTTGACGTCGATTCATGGCGGAGCCAGGCTGCTGGCGACGCATGGTGATTCGTTCAGCCCAGCAGACAGGGCCGAGGTGCTGAACGATGTCATCATCGAAAGTGACCGGCTCGATCAGTTGCTTGGCAATCTGGCGACGTTGACATCGCTACTCTCCGGCAGTCTCGATCCCACCACGGAACCAGTGCTGGTGGCTCCGGTCGCCAGGTTGGCGATCTCCGCCATCGCGGTTCGCTATCCCCGGCACGTCTTTCCCATTGATATCGAACGATCGCTGCCTCCGGTTGAAGCTGACCCCGGGCTGATGGAACAGCTGTTGCGCAATCTCTATGAAAATGCCGCGAAATACTCGCCGTCGGCTGGGAGCATCACGACCAGCGCAATCGTCACCGGTCAAAGCATCGCGATTTCGGTGACGGACGAAGGCATTGGCATCGCTGCCGGGCATCTCGAGCATATTTTCGAGCGGTTCCGCCGCGTCGGTGAGACCTCATCGGTGCGGGGCATGGGACTCGGACTTTACCTGGCGCGACTGCTGGCGGAAACGCAGCACGGCACCCTCGCCGCATCGTCGCCTGGTCCTGGGCTCGGCAGCACCTTTACGGTCACATTGCCCATTTCGGAGGGATGGTTGGACGAGCAGCGCGACGATCACGATCAGCAATTAGACGGGAGTGTGGAATGAGAAAGCATCTCATCATGGTCGTTGATGACGAACCGGCCATTGTGCGCCTGGTCAAATTGCGGTTGGAAGCCGATCGTTACAGCGTCATTACCGCCAGCAATGGCGAGGAAGCGCTGGGACGGCTTGACGATGAGCGGCCCGATCTCATCGTGCTCGATTTGATGATGCCCGGCATTGACGGGTTCGAAACCTTGCGGCGCATTCGCATGGAGAGTTCCGTGCCGGTGTTGATGTTGACGGCGCGCGCCCGCGATGTCGACCGCCTTCGTGGATTCCAGAGTGGAGCGGACGATTACCTGACCAAGCCCTTCAATCCCGAAGAACTGGCGGCTCGTATCGCCGCCATTCTGCGGCGAACCGAAGGCTCTCAACCTTCGGGCGGGCGCCAGGTGCTTCGCTATCCTGGCATCGAGATCGATCTTGAACGACGCCGGATCATGGTCAATGACGCCGAGTCCCGGTTGTCCCCGACTGAGTGGGGCATCCTCCTGCAACTCGCGTCGAATGCAGGGCGGGTGCTCCGCCAAAATGAGTTGCTCAGCCGGGTCTGGGGTCCCGAGTTTTCAGACGAGACGCACTACCTGCGCACCTGGATCAGCCGCCTGCGAGCCAAGCTGGCGATCGAAGGACAGGAATCGATCATCACGACCTTTCCCGGTTTTGGATATCGCCTGGAAAGTCCGCCTGACGAGTAAGCGCCTGGAATCTCAAACTGCCGTTTCTTTGCAATAAAGGAGTCATCGTTGGAAAGGTCAAAATATATTCTCGTTCCCGTGGATGGATCAAATCTGGCGAAGAGCGCCATTCCCTTTGCCCAATCGCTGGCTGGAGCGGATGGAACCATTCTCCTGTTGCAGGTCGTTTCGCCTTCGGACCCGATTCGAGATAATCTCGGGGTTTCGCTGGTGTCAAAGGAGATGGCTGGACGCTGGCATGTGGAGGAAATTCAGCGGGAACTCGACGACTTCGCAGGCACGTTGCAACTGCAGGTGGCCTCCGGAATCACTGTGAATACGGCGGTCGTGGTTGGTGATCCGGCGAGCGAAATTCTCGAGGCCGCGCAGCGGGAGCAAATCGGGACGATCGTCATGACCAGTCACGCGCGCGGTGCGCTTGGACGTGCCGCATTCGGCAGCGTCGCTGATCGCGTGGCGAGAACGGCCGATATCCCGGTGGTGATCATCCGGCCGACTGACGATATTGTGGCGGTGGGCAAGCCTGCACAGCTCCAGCGCGTCATCCTCCCGCTCGATGGCTCGGCACTGGCCGATTCAGCTATTCCGTATGTGAAAGATGTCGCCGCAAGACTTGGGAAACCGGTCAGCCTGGTCCATGTCATCGATACGGTTTCACCTTACGTCGCGTCGGCAGCGTTGCCAGTTCCGCAATCCGCGCTTGACGATTCGTGGAATGCAGCTCGCGACATGCTGGAACCAACGGCGAAGATCTTCGACGAAGCCGGTGTTAGTTCGAAGATTGAGGTTCTTCAGGGCGCTCCTTTCGCCGCAATCTCGAACTTCGCGACTCCGTCCGACCTGATCGTGATGACGAGCCATGGCCGCACCGGTTTCACCCGCTGGTTGCTCGGAAGTGTCGCGGAGAAGCTGGTGCGATCAGCGCCGGCGCCGGTTTGCATCGTTCCGGCGCGAGAGCCTGCCCCTGCTATTGAAACCGCTAAGGTGCCGTAGGAATCCGATCACATCGATGTTCGTGAGATGAGGCGGTCCCTGACAGGGGCCGCCTTCGTCATGTCCTTGAAACTGTTGCGATTTTGTCGCACTTGAACTCCCCAGAGGGATAAGATCTCCACCCTTTTGGACCTACCATAAAGATGTTATTAGAGGGTGGCCACGGGGAGCCGCCGAAGGAGGTTGACATCATGACCAGGCAAAAGACTTACCTGCTGACCGCGATTTCGGCGGCGCTCTATGTTTTGCTCACCTGGATCTTTTCGGACGGCATGTTCTCAACACCGCTCTGGAACTCGGACGTAATTACAGCCTCACCAATCTGGACCTATGTGCTGCTGGCAACGATCATCGGGCTCGGTTTCTACCAGGCGAGCCAGATTCCCGAAGAGGGCGTGCTGATCGAACCAGATCCTTACACTCGCACCAAGGGTCAGGTTGACGATCCTGCTTCCTGGAAACTGCTGCTCGGCAACAGCTTCTACGCATTGCTCTGGCTCCCAATTCGCTTTTTCGTCGGCCGCGATTGGCTGGCGGCAGGCGAGCACAAGATTCGCGATGACGCCTGGATGAATGGCGGCACGGCGCTCAAGGGCTATTGGACCAACGCCACCACGGTTCCTGAAGGCGGCACGGCGTCGAAAGCCGCAGGCACAGTCGGTTGGTTCCATGACTTTCTCGTCTACATGCTGAATCATGAGTGGTACACCTGGTTCGCCAAGGTGATCGCGGTCGGCGAGTTCCTGGTTGGAATTGGTCTGGTCGTGGGAGCGCTGGTCGGCATCGCCGCTTTCTTCGGATCGTTCATGAACATCAACTTCATGCTTGCCGGCACCACCAGCATGAACCCGGTGCTCTTCGCCCTCACAGTCCTGCTGGTGCTCGGATGGAAAGTTGCCGGATTCTGGGGTCTCGACCGAGTGCTGCTGCCGATCCTGCGCACTCCGTGGAACCGATACGGCGAGGCACGCACGCAACACACTACCCCGCCGACACCAACGACGCCCGTTACTGCCTGATCGAAGTCTCGACATACGCGCAAACGGCCCGGCGATTCGCCGGGCCGTTTGCGTGTCTTCGATCTGCCATTGAGTGAAGGCGGATTTGTGGAGCTTGATGTACCTATGACCGCATGTTCGAACCCCGCCAATCGAAACGGAAACCATCCACGTTCCGACGAGAAGCCAGCTGAAATATCCGTACATTTGCTGATGTGACGCACGCTGAAGAGAGTCAACATAAGACCCAGGATGGATCTCGATCGAGGCCACTCAGGGATGATGAGGGATGGATGCAGAGGGGCGGCAATATCGCATATCAACCGCAAATCTGGCAGCATTCATACATGTTCTCGTGCTCGTTGCAATCACATTATGCTCGGTTATCGGCGAAGCATTGCAGCAGACCCAGACCGATATCCACATGAAAATGTCTTCGAAATGATGGGCGGCGCGTGGTGCATTTTGCTGGCGGGCATTTATCTGCTCGCAAAGGTCAAAACACCTCCACTACGGGCTGTTCTTCAGTTCTCCGTACCCATGCTGCTCATTTCTGCGCTGTTGATCATCGCTGACCTGTATCCGGTGGTGCACTCGAGTGAGCCGGCAATCGCGCAAGAACAGGTACGAAGCATTCCTATGCCGGCTGCGAAGGCGACAATGACGGTTGGGGCAATGGCCGCATCGGCTGAGGCGACCTATTTAGTCAGCCTGGATGGAGAAACAGTGGTCGGGATGCCGCTTCGGATCACCGGTGCGTCCAACATCTTCCACTTCAAGAACTCGAGCGAGAACTCACTTAGAGTCGGGCTGTTCGCTTTCGACACGACCTCGATGATCGGGACTTCGACTCAGCAAGACGAAGAGCCAATATGCGCCACATCATGCGGTCAACTCATGCTCGAAATGGAAATTAAAAAGGGAGCGACGAAAATGTATTCTCTGGAGCTCGCTCCCGGAACGTATTCGATTGCCTGTATAACCGTTGATGACGGGCATGAGATCAGGCGCTGTACTCCATTCGTGTTTACGGTAAGAAATGAATAGACGATATGAGCAAGAGCCACTTGAAACGTGTTCAGAGTTTGGTGTTTCTGGCAGGGCGCTGGCGCTACCGACCCCAACGTAGGGTGAGGGCGCATCGTTCGCTCAACACAGCCTGACGACCTCGCAATGGCATCTCTTTTTCACCCCATTCTGATCGACAGCCACCGTGTAGGGACGCCTTGGTAAACCACGAAGGGTGTCGGCGTGGCATGAATGGACCGCCGCCCGCGCGTTCACCACGTCGGGCCGCGGCCAAGACACATCAGGCAGGTACGGCTTCTTCAAGCCGCGCCAGGTAGCGAGGATGGTATCGATCGTACAGGACGACAATGAGAGTCAGCATCAAAAGGAAAAAGAGCGTGCTCCCCAGGTGAATCGAATCATCGGTGAGCGGCAGGATATAGAACGCCAATACCGCGAGCCCAGCATTCACCGCGGCCATCGCGCCGAACTCGACGAAGATGGTGCTCCATTCCCTGCCCCGGCGGGTAAACCAATGGCTGACCAGCGTGTTGGCCACAATGATCACGGCGAGGCCAAGCGCAAGTTGGATGTCCGACGCTTGCACTTCCGGCAGAACTTTGCCAAAGATGATGGCGATCATGGAAACGAGGGCCACTTTTTCCACCAGAACCGAATCCCAAAGCCGCTCTGCGCTGGTGAGACGCTCCTGCTTCACCTGTGCCATGGTGACATCCGGGCGCTTATCGACATCGAACTCCAGCTTCCATTCTTTCGGGGGCAATTTGGGCCAGACGATTTTGTACGCCGCAATTAAGGCCACGACTGCAACGACCGCGATGGTCGCCGCGGCAATTGGATACTCTTTAATGAGATCCGTCGTGTCCAGCTGGGCGACGTGAATCCAGTATTCCTGCGGGAGCTTAATGAAGATCCAGATAAATGCGGCTGCTCCGATGACGAGACGTTTGGTCATGCGCACCGGATTCCAGCGGAGTCGAACGGCTTCATAGAAATCGAAGAAGTACTCGAACGTATTCGGAAATATGAGCAGAATCGCCCGTATGTGGAGAAACTCGAACAGCAACACACCGACCATGCGGTAGAAATAGAGGAATCGGCTCGTGCGAAATGCGGGCATGTTCGCCCAGTTGCGCATGGTCGAGAGATAGGCGATCGAGAGGTAATAGATGTCGAGCGCTTTATCGTAGCCCTGGTAGTTCGTCAGATCCAGATGGGTGAACTTCTGAAAAATGGTTTGATCCGCCGCATCGATGAGCATGGCGGCAATCATTGCGGGCAGCGGAAATCGAGGAACAAAGAGGGGAACACCCAACCTGAGCCCGACGACGAAGAGAAAAACTGCGAGATCGACTGAATGCTGACTCATCCGCACTGCTCCCCTAAACGTCATTATTGGTTGATCGAAACGCCAAAAGATCGCGTGAGTCCGAGCGCTCCATCTACGAGCACGTGCAGCATTCTCTCCCCGACCGTGAGATCGAGAAATCTTTTAATCCCGTTGCCGCGATTATCTCATTGAAACGTTGGATTATTTCTTCGGGAACAATAGCCGAGACACGTTAGAGAGATCAATAAGAAGAGGCGCCCGACTGGACTACAATTCGCCGCTACATCTTAGCGTGCCCGGAAGAGGACTCGAACCTCCACAACCTTTCGGCCACCAGATCCTAAATCTGGCGCGTCTGCCAATTCCGCCATCCGGGCAATCGGGTTTCGCACCCGCGTATCAGAGTGTACCTGACGATCCGGCTGATTGAGAACCGGTCGCTAAATCGGCTGGCTGCATAACTGGCGTGTGGCGACCGCGCCACCAGGGCTCGAGCCAGCGCGGATAGATGAACGCGAGGAGCACGATGATCGCCAACGCGATCACCACGATCACGAAAACATCATAGAGCGAGCCGATGACCGTATTCGAAAAGACCCGCGCGATATCGTTTGCGTTCGCATCATGCACCCGGTTGAGTTGCTTTTCTACCTCGGTTTCGATGTAGATCGTCGTGCCAATGAAGGTCAAGATCGTTGCTCCCGCCGTCCAAAGGATGGCCCGGGACCGGTTTTCGGCCACGAGCAGCAGCACGACGAGGCTGAGAATCGCGAGCAGTAACGAGCCAAAGGCCAGCGTGGTGGCGTGGCGCGCCGCAAATTCCAGGTAAGCGAGCTTTCGCATGTGATAGAGGGTGACGTAGACTGGCGCAATCTCCCCAGAGCGCGCCAATCAAATCGCCGGCAGCTCCCCCGACGCCTTGGTCGATGGCGGCAGTCGAGATGCCCGACATCGAGCGTGACATCGCCGCCTGACGTCGCGAGCACACCGTCTTGATTGCCTTTGATGATGCTGATCAGGCGCGGGTAGCCATCGGTGAGAATCGCCGTCCAGATCGGCGCCGAACTGGTCGGAGTAGACCACGTCGCGAATCTGCGTTCCGACTGCGCTCACCGCCGCCGGAACGCCGCCGAGCGCATCGATCAGCGGGCGCAGCACATCGACCTTCGGCAGACTGCTCGAATGCCTCCAGGCGGGTCGTGAGCTGCGAGGTGACGATGTTCGTCAGATCGTCCCGCACCTCGTTATTCGTGCCGACCGGATAGAGCAACTTCACCATCCGGTCGCTGTCGAGAATGCGCCAGCGATACCAGGCGAGGATCGTGGCGATCGGGGTAAGGATTGCCACGAATGCGCCGGCAACGATCGTTCCGACGAGCCGTGCTCGATGATGTACGCTCGATGCGGCCATGGTCACGCCTTCAACGTCTTGATTGCCAATGATCTGAGCATATCCCGGCAATCGGGACTCGTCTACCGGATCGTTTCGATGTCTGCTTCGACTACAGACATTCGCGAAGAAGCTGACGCACGCGAAGCTGCAGGCTTGCAATTGATGATGCAAGGTAAAGCTGAACGGCGTCTCGACCCTGGGCCAGCACGCGGTTTTGCAGGTTGATCTCCATGCCCCAGACTTCGAATGCGAGATAGAGATAGGGCGCGGCTTCGATATCGGCGTCACTCAGTGGCCGTATCGATTGGTAGCCGCGCAAAAATGCCTGTGCCCGCATCTCGGCCTCGGAGATCTCGGGATGGACTTTTGCCCATCCGGGAAGATCACCCGCTCGCCAGCCCGGACCGCCCGAATCGAAGTCATAGAACACGACCTGTCCATCATCGGAGATGTGGAGATTGTCGAGCGTGAGATCTCCGTGACACGGCCCCCAGTCGAGACCACGCTCCATGTACGACTCGAATCGCCGCGCGAATCCCTTCGACGAGATCGAGAAAGCACGTTCGTTCAACTCGCTCCTTCAAGAGCGACGCCACCAGCTCAGACGGCCGGTCGAGGAGAAATGCGATGTCCAGGCTGGCGCGAGGATACGCGGATACAAAGTCATCTGCCGCCGCGTGCATGCGGGCGGCGGCGCTTCCGACTTGCTCGTAGAGCCCGGCACTAAACGGTTCAGACGGCTTTGCCCCGTCCGCATAGGCGAACAAGACCGCGAGACGTTCTTCGGAACCTGTCTGGATGGAATGAACAAAGCCCTGATCGAGGGCTGCGACTGCTTCCGCCACCAAAACGCCGCGAGACGCAAGATGCCGGAGCAAACTCACTTCGTACAGGATGTCCGCTTCGTTTCTCCACCCTGCGCCGTACACCTTCAAAACATATCGAGCTCGGGGAGTCTCAACGAGATAGACATCATTGGTATAGGAGCGGAGAAGTTCGATCCGAAGTCGGTGAGCGAGCCCGTACTGTTCCGCCAACCTGGACGCCATTTCTTCGGTCTGAAGCGTGCTCATAGCGGAAAAGTAGCAGAGATCGACCGGTGCAGGTTTCAGGCAATCTCAGGAGTTCGGTGTCCAAGCGAACACCGACTCCCGCTGCTGTCTCATTGGCTATGAAACGGGGGATGCTTCGGGAGTCGCCATATGTGGTTCCCAGGATGTATTCCGCGAACCAGGCGACGGTGTCGTTCCAGGCTGCCACGGCTTGTGTTTCGTTGTAGCGGGCTCCGGTGTCGTTGTGGAAGGCGTGCTGGGTGTCAGGATAGATCTTGAACTCGAAGGTGATGCCCGCCGCGGTGAGCGCGGTTTCGAGTTCGTCGCGGCCTTCGTTGGCGAAGTCGGACGGATCGGCGGAGTAGACGCCGAGAACGGCGGCTTTGATTCCGCCAACCTGATCGAGAGGTGGTGGCGGGCCATAGAATGGCGCGGCGGCTTTCAGCTCCGGCAGTTGCTCGGCCGCCAGCCAGGTGACGCCGCCGCCGAAACAAAATCCCTGCATGCCGATTTTGTCTGGGTCGATTACCTCGTTTTGCGCCAGGTAATAATCGAGCGTCGCCCGGAAATCGCCGACATGCCGGTTCATATCGACATTCTGGGTGAGCAAGCCCGGGGCGTCGGCAGGATCGGCGATCGCGTTGGTGCCCCCTTCACGGCTGAGCAGATCGACAGCAACCGCGACGTAGCCTTCGACGGCCCAGCGACGCGCCACGTCACGTATATGGTCGGTGAGGCCTCGATTTTCGTGACAGATCAGCACAAGGGGGTACGGGCTGTCGGCATCGTACGGTCTGGCTTCATACGCGTAGAGTTCAGCCCCATTGCCGGCGAATGACAGATTTGCGGTCACTACCCTGGGATCGTCTTCCGCCACTGAAAGCGGGCTCTGGGCAACTGGAGCACCGGGCGTCGCAGATTGCCGGGCTTCGGCGCGGGTCATCGGGGTGACGCCCATCGCCGCGAGCGCGGTCGCTGCCGTCGCCACGCCTCCGGTGACACCGATGACGCGCCGAACCAGACCTCGTCTGGAGAGAAGTCCGTCATCAAAATCTTCGACGAATTCATGGATGAGATAGTTCTCGATTTGGGTCAATGCGCGCATCTTGGCCGCTCCATCTTCACGAAAGCGAATGCCGCACCTCGCCCCTCTTCCTATTTACCCTACTTGCAGGCTGTGCTGGATGCGTGTTGTTCAGGCGACGAACGAGAAGAAGGGGAGGGGCCGTCGGGTACTTAGCTGGAGCAGCAGTTGCGTTGCTGACCGAATGCCGATCTTTTCAATTGACGGTGAAGAACGCCCGTGCTACTGTCCGTACACATTGAGCATCCCGCGATTTGTGGAAGGAATCAGACCATGCGCGTGCTTTGCACGGGCGATATTCATCTCGGGCGTCCCATCAGCCAGATTCCTTTCACGTCGCTTCTGGCGGGAATGTCGTCAACAGCTGCGTGGCGGGTGATCGTCGATCTGGCCATTGAAGAGCGGGTCGATCTCGTCGCGATCAGCGGCGATCTCGTTGACTACGCCAATCGCTATTACGAGGCGATCGGCCCGGTTGAAGAAGGAGTGCGCCGGCTTGCCACAGCAGGGATTCCTGTGGTGGCGGTGGCAGGGAACCATGATTACTCGGCGCTGCCGAGAATCGCCGACCGTCTCGACGGCGCACTCCATCTGATCGGGCGGAATCAGCAATGGGAGCGCTGGTCGCTCGTGCGGGACGGCACGCCGCTGCTCCATGTCGATGGCTGGTCGTTCCGTCAGGAGCATGTCACCGTTGATCCGCTGGCCATGTATGCGCTGCCCCGGTCCGATGATGCCCCGGTGCTTGGGTTGCTGCATGCCGACCTCGACGCGCAGGAGGCGCGATATGCGCCCGTGCGACTCTGGCGATTGCAGCAATTTCCGGTCAATGCCTGGCTGCTCGGGCATATCCACGTGCCGCGCTTGATCGAGCAGGAAGGAGCGCCGCCGGTGCTCTATCCCGGCTCGCCTTATGCGCTTGATCCGGGCGAAACCGGCGTACATGGCGTCTGGCTGGCGACCTTCGAGCCGGGGAAGCCGGTTCGGTTTGAGCGCCGGGCGATCGCGCGAGTTCGCTATCAACCATGTTGCGTTGATGTCAGCGGCGCAGAATCGGCTCAGCACGCGATCGAGCGGATTGAGCGCGGGGTCGAAGCGGCGCTCATCGATGCAAAGCGGGCAGAGGGTGGCTCGTCACTTGAGCTTCTGCTCTTGCGGGTGATCGTATCAGGAGCCATTTCGCCGCTGATCTCACTTAAATCCGAACTTGCCCAGATGCAGCAAAACTATGCATTTCCTCATGGCGGCGCGACTGTTGCGATCGAGAAGTTCATCGACGCCACCACGACGGCGGTCGATCTGCAGAGTGTCGCCTCCGGGATCGACGCGCCTGCATCCATCGCCAGGCTAATTCTTTCGCTGCAGCCGGGCCGTGAGCGGCCTGTGATTGTGACGGAAGCGCGCAAGCGCGCAGAGTCGATCGCCCGGCAGCATGCATTTCGCGGGATCAATGACGTCCCGATTCCGGATGATGACGCGTTGGCGGTCACCATCGAACACGAAGCCTGGCAATTGTTGAGCACGCTGCTCGCGCAGAAGAGCGCCGCATCATGACGAATCCACTCGTCATCGAATCGATCGAGATCCGGCGTGCTCCCGGGATTCCGGAAGGTTTTTCGCTGCCGCCGTTCGGTAGCGGGATCAACGTGATCACCGGTCCGAACGCCTCGGGCAAAAGCACGACTGCGCAATTGCTGCATCAGCTGTTTTGGAAGCAGGAAACGCATGGCGACGCCCATCTGGAAGTACGGTTCCGCTACGGTGGCGATGTCTGGACACTGCGCCGGGACGGCCACCGCGTCATCTGTCACTGCAATGGCGAAGCGAAACCGCAACCGGTATTCGATGAACTGACGGATGACACCCGCGATCGCTACCTACTCGCGCTGCACGATCTGCTCAGGACAGATGATGTCGCGTTCGCGCGGACGATCGCGCGTGAAGCCGCAGGTGGATTTGATCTCGACGCGGCGGCGAAGTCGCTCAACTATCACGTCAAACCTCCGTCGCCGCAGAAGCTGAAAGAAGAACTGGATCGCGCCCGCATTGGGTTGCACCAAATGCAGGGGCAACAGGAAGCGCTTGCCAGCCGTGAGGCGAAACTTAGCGAACATCATGAGCAAGCGCAGCGTGCCCGGGCGGCAGATTCAGAACTGATCACGCTCAATCAAATCGAGCTGGCGCTCGCGGCCGATCGCGACCGTGACGCTGCCCGCCGTGCTCTGGAGGCGCTTCCCGACGCGTTGGCCCGTTTTCGTGGAGATGAACTTCAAACACTGCAGGAACTCGACGAAAAAGAAATGAACGAAGGGCTCAATCGCAACCGGATCGAGCAGCAAATCGGGCTGGCGACGGTTGAATTGCAAGAATTGCGGCTGCCTTCCGAGATGAATCTCGATATTCCCATCACGGCGATGACTGCGCATCTTAAGGCGCTTGAAGCTGTCGAGCAGGTGGGAGCGACCCACGAGCGCGACCGTTTGGCGGCGATGCAGAAACGTGAAGTTGCCATCCGTGGCATCGCGGGACTGCTTGATCCTGATGTGGCAGTCGAGCAGTCGGTTGAGTTGCTCGATGACCTGGCTGAGGCGCTGGCAAAACTCGAACAGGCGGCCAGAAGCGATGAACTGCAGCGGGAGGTCGCAATCTGGATCGGGGCCGATGAGCCGCTCATCGATCAGGCGCGTGTCGAAGAGGGAATCCGGGAGTTGCAGACATGGCTGCGCGCTCCCGATCCTAATGTGCAGCAGGATTCATTCAACGGGCTGTTGATCGCGGCGATGTTCTTTCTGGTCATTGAGGCCGTGTTGCTTGGATTGCTTGTCTATCCGGCAGCTTTCGCTCTGTTGCTCGTGCCTGCGGCAATAGTAGTGATGCGTACCCGGCGTGGTCCGGCTCTCATCGATCGTCGCCAGGAGGCGATGAGTCGATTCGCACGGTTGGGACTTGCCGATCTACGCGAGTGGCGCGTTGAGGATGTCGAGCATGCGCTCGATCAATTGCAATACCAGGCTGGCGCGGGTGCAGTGCAGCGCGAAAAGGCGTTGCGCTGGTCCGATCTCGGCCGCAAGCGAGCTGACGCGGAACGCTTGCGCGCCGACACGCGAGCCGGAGTAGAAGCGCTCAAAACGCGTCTCGGAATCAGCCGGGAGTTGAGTGCCCAAAGTTCCGCGTTCGCCGGTCAGGCCCTGCGCGAGACATTGTCCGCCGAAGTGCAGGCGCAGGACGCGGCAGGGCGATTACTCGCAAGTCAACGAGAGCGCCGGGATTTGCTCACCGCATTCAATCGTCAGGGCGAAACGGTGACGATTGCGGCGGCGATCGATGCGGCGCACGCAGCGGCGCTGCTGCAGGAATTGCAGCACCGCGTTCAGAAGTCAGGCGAAATCCGCCACTCGCTGGAAACTGCTCGGCGGAAGCTGGATGAACAACTTCTGCCAGCTCTTGCGGCGATTGAGAACGAACGGGCAGCGCTTCGGACGCGGACCGGGATTGAGCACCTCGGCGAAATTGCGTCGCTTGCCGGGCAGCACGACGAATGGAAAACCGCGAAAAAGCGGCTGGATGATGCCGAGCTCACGTTCGCGGATCGGCGATCGCTGTTGCCGCTCGATTGTTTATTCGATCGCTGGAGTCCCGAACGCATCGCAAGTGAACGAATCGAGTTGCAACACGAGGCCAGTCAGTATGAATCCGCGATAAAGGCAATCAACGCGATCGAGTACGAGTTGAACGAGGCGAAACAGGGGCAAAGCGTTGAGCGCGCGCTTGCGAACGAAGAGCTCGCGCGAGATGCGCTCGTGCGCCGTAGAGATGACGACATCGCCAGCGCGCTCGGCGCGTTGGTTGTCGAGGCAGTGCGCGAGCAATCAGACGAGGCGAATTTGCCGATTGTCGCCCGGAAAGCACGCGAGCGCTTCAGCCAGATCACGCGGGGCCGCTACGAGCTGAAAATAGTGGCGGGAGAAAAGCCGGTTTTCACGGCAATCGACACGATTTCCAGCATTGAGCAGCCGCTCGATCAGCTTTCGAGCGCGACGCGCGTCCAACTGCTCCTCGCGGTGCGCGCCGCTTTCGTCGAGACCAATGAGCGAACGGCAAAATTGCCGCTGCTTCTTGATGAAACCCTCGCAAACGCCGACGAATCGCGAGCGGAAGCAATGATCGAAGCAGCGTTCGATCTGGCGGCGGAAGGGCGGCAGCTTTTCTACTTTACTGCCCAGCGTGACGAGGTGGAAAAGTGGCGGGCGATCGGGGCAGATCATCCGGAAACGAACGTGACGGTGATCGACCTCGCCGCCGCACGACATATCCCATCACAAATCAGGACCGACTGGCTTGCATTGCCAAGGATGGAGCGGGTGTTGCCGCCCGAACCGGATTCCATGAGCCGGGCGCATTACCGGGCGGTGATTGGTGTGCCGCCGGTGTCGCTTTGGGCGCGGGGCGATGGCGATCTGCATCTCTGGTATCTCATGCCCGATCTGTCGCGGCTTCATCGTTTGCTCGTTGCCGATGTGTCGACCTGGGGGCAGCTCCGAAGTTACATCGATCAGGGGGCAGCCGCGCAGCTTGGACTGAATGCGGATGACGCCGAGCGGGTGAGAGCGATGGCGAAACTCTGCTCGGCGATCCGGGAAGGAGCGCGAGCGGGTAGGGGCATGCCTGCCACGGCGGCCACGCTGAATGCCAGCAACTCCATCAGCAGTAACTATTCCGAACGCTGCCTGGAGTTGCTCGATGCGTGCGATGGTGACGCCGCTGCGTTCGTGGTGAGATTGAAGGAGAAGGCAATTCTCAATTTTCGAACCGAGAGGATCGAGCAACTGGAGCAGTATTTTCGCGATAACGGCCACATCGTCGACGGCGAAACGCTCGAACCCGCTGCGCTGGCGCACCGGGTCAGGATAGAACTCTCATCAGAGTTGGAGCGGGGACTCATCTCGCAAGATGATCTCGACCGGCTCATCCTCGATCTCGCGCTTCCCGTTGCGAGCACTCCTAATAGAGATCTGCCGGATCGAATCGAAGCAGCACAAGCTCTTCCAATGCTTTGAGATCGGCGTCGAGCTGAGCTGTTGTCATGTCCGGCTTGATTGAAATCGTTTCAATGGGCTCGAACGTGAAGGCCTGAATGCCGTAGGTTTTCACATCGTTGCTGATGCGGTGGTCGAAAAAGGTCGTCGCGTTCGTTGATTTCGCGAATACGATGCGATTGGCGACATTCTTGAGATTGCGCGACGAGGCGATCAGCATTCGCCCTGTCTCCGTATTGCGAATGCCGTACACCCCTGCTTCGGGCGCGGTTTGCCTCGCCTGCTCCTTGAGTTCCTTGCGCCGTTCCTGGTTCGTAGACATCTTCGACTCCTGTTTCTCCCGGCTGCCAAGCCTGCGGACGATCGATCGACGGTGATCGATTGCCAACGAGGGAGCGTCGCATCGCGAGGAATCTCTTGTCAAGGAAACGAGGAGGCGGTATAGTGCGCCACATGAACGTAGCGTTTGTCTTGACTACCACGACCACTACCGGCGCCGAAATTTCCATCATGGGAATTTCGATTATGAAGCGGTGCCTGCCGGTCGTAGAGGTGAGTGAGTCGCGATAGCAAACGCGTCAACAAACCAAACGACACGGCAGGCGAGAGCGGAAACAACGCTCTCGCCTTTTTGTTTCCATCGCATCGCCAGTTTTCGCGGTGCACCAACGGCGTCATCGAGGAGCGGTCATGATCGTCTTGAAGTTCGGCGGCACCTCAGTCGGGGATCTCAATCGAGTCCAGAACGCCGCTGCCATCATCGAGGCGCAGCCGCAACCTCGCGCTGCCGTGGTGTCGGCGGCGTCCGGCATCACCAACATGTTGCTCGAAGCGTCGGCCGCCGCCGCAAATGGCGCGGGTGGACGGGCCGGGCAGGTCGCTTCGGCGATCCGCGAAAGGCATCTCGCTATTGTCGCCGGGATCGCCGATGAGGCAGAACGAGCGGCGGCGGTCGCGGAGCTGGACCAGCTCCATGCCGCGCTCGACGACGCGCTCGTCGAGGTCGCGGCGGCCAGAGATTGTTCCGACCGTCTCTCCGATCGCATCGTCTCGACAGGCGAAAAATCAATGAGCGTCATCATGGCCGCCACGCTCCGCTCTCGCGGAAACCGGGCGGTTCATGTTTTTGCCGACACGGTGATCGCCACTGACGATCGCCACGCCTCGGCGCGGCCCGATCGAGATCGCACCCGGCTTGCCGCGCAACTCGTCGTGCAGCCGCTGCTCGATCAAGGGCTGACGGTCGTGATGACCGGGTTCATCGGATTCGCGCCGGATGGATCGACCACGACGCTCGGGAGAGGCGGGTCCGATTACAGTGCGACCCTGCTGGGCGCAGCGCTCAACGCAGACGAAGTGCAGATCTGGACTGATGTGCCGGGGGTGCTTTCCGCCGATCCGCGCCAGGTGCCGGATGCCCGCGTCGTGCCGAATATCAGCTATGAGGAAGCGCAGGAGCTCGCGCACTTCGGCGCGAAAGTGCTGCATCCGCGAACGATCCGGCCGGCGGTCGCGCTCGATATTCCGGTTCGCATTCTTTCGACCTTCGCGCCAACCGAGCCGGGAACCCTGGTGACGCGGCAGGCGACCGGGCAATATGTCAAAGCGGTGACGGCGCTGAAGGGATTGACGCTGCTGACCATCGACGTGCCGGAACTTGAGGATCTGTCAGGGGCCGCGTCGATCGTATTTGGCGCACTTTACAGGGATGGAATTGAAGTGGTGTTGGCGGCGCAGGCATCCTCGCGCCGCCGCATGACATTCTTGATCGACAGCAATCACGCGGGGGGCTGCCCGATCGTCCGGAAGCAGATCGAGGACGCCTTGATCGACTTCGAAGCCGAGGTTGGCTGTCTGGAAAATGTGGCGGTCATCTCGGCCGTCGGGCAGGGGATCTCCGAGCAACCATCCTCCCTGGCTCGTATGTTGGGGACATTGCAACGCGCTGGCGTGGATGTTCTGGCGGCGAATCAGCAGATGTCGAATGTCGCCATGGTCGCCGCGATCCATGAGCGAGATTGTCGCCGCGCGGTTGATGCCGTCCATGACGATTTCATCCGTCCGCAACCCGCTAGCGCCCGGGGACGCCGTCCCCGCCGAATCGAAATCAAAGCAGAATCGTTGTCGCTTGGATAGTTGAGAGTTATGAGTACGAATGCTTTCTCTCACAACTCATAACTCTCTACTCACAACTCGTCAGAAAGGACCTACCGTGTCATCTGATAAACGGATTCCGGTTGCAGTTTTGGGGGCGACCGGAAGTGTGGGGCAGCGGTTTATTCAGTTGCTGGAAGGGCACCCATGGTTTCGGGTGGCGGAGGTGGCGGCTTCTGATCGCTCCGCCGGCAAGTGCTATGCCGAGGCAACCGAATGGCGTTTGACCGCAGAGATGCCGGAAAGCGCGCGCGGACTCAAGGTCAAGGATCTTGGCGAGGAGCTCTCCAGTCCGATCGCGTTTTCTGCCCTGCCGGGAGATGCCGCGCTTGAGGTGGAAGCGCGGCTGGCGAAAGCCGGACACGCCGTGCTTTCCAACGCGTCGGCCTACCGGATGGACCCTGACGTGCCGCTGGTGATTGCGGAAGTGAATCCCGATCACATTCGCGGCGTCGAGCGCCAAAAGGCGAACAAGGGCTGGGCTGGATACATCATCACCAATGGCAACTGCTCGGCCATTCACCTCACCCTGACATTGAAACCGCTCTACGACGCCTTTGGCATTGATGCGATGCTGGTCACGACAATGCAGGCCGTTTCCGGCGCCGGGTATCCGGGCGTGCCGTCGCTCGACATGATCGATAATGTCGTTCCGTACATCGGCACGGAAGAAGAAAAGATGCAGGAAGAAGCGCGCAAATTTCTCGGTAGCTACGACGGCGCCTTCACTTCAGCCGATTTCGGAATCAGCGCCCATTGCAACCGCGTGGCCGTGCGCGATGGCCACACTGAGTGTGTCTCGATCAGGCTGAAGCAACTGGCGACGCCGGCCGAGGCGATCGAAGCGTTTGAATCATTCCGCGGTCGACCGCAAGAGCTCGATCTGCCGAGCGCGCCCAAGCGGCCGATCATCGTCCGTCACGAGAACAACCGCCCGCAGCCAAACCTCGACCGGGATGTCGAGCAGGGCATGGCCTCCACCGTGGGACGCGTGCGCGAGTGTTCTGTGCTCGGACTGAAATATGTGTTGCTCGGGCACAACACCGTGCGCGGCGCGGCGGGCGCCAGCATTCTGAATGCGGAGCTTCTGAAAGAAGAAGGGCTGTTGCCTGTCTAAAAGCCCTCACCCCAACCCCTCTCCCGAGCCGGGAGAGGGGTTTTTTGCGCGGTTACGATACGCGAGTGAAGTGCATTTCCCAGTTAGGTTCCCAGGTTTGGCCACTATCAGTTGACATGGCCTGTTCCCATTTTGCGGACGTGGGGGTGATGTCGGTCCAGAGGTAGCGGACATCCACGGGCGCGCCATCCTGAATATCCGTGCCGCGAAACTCGCCGACGCCATCGACGAAGCGGCCATGGACAGGCGGGAAGAGCGTGCAGGCATTGTTGTCTCCCCACCAGATACTCCAGAGCCGGGTCTCAGGATTGAAGATGCGGATCGACATTGCTTCGAAGGTATTGCCCTCGATGGTCGGGAGAAAGTTGTCGATGTTCCCGAGCCCGCCGAGTGTTGCAAAACAGGAGCCGGTGGCTTCGAACTCATCCCATTCGGTGCAACCAACCAGGCGCTCTTTCAGCTTGCGATTGTAGTTGTTCCAGGTTCCATGCAAAAAATCGAAGTCGTGACGGCCATCGTTGCCATGCGACACTGCAATTGCTCCTCGAATCGTTATTGGGTCAATCACTCGACGACACGGGTGTGAAAAGTCTCCCAATTCGTTTCCCAGGTTTCACCCCCATCGGTTGAAAAGGCCTGCTCCCATTTGGCGGAGGTCGGCGTGATCTGGCTCCAGATGAATTTCACGTCGACCGGAATGCCGTCCTGAACATCTTCGCCATTGAACTCACCGATACCGTCGACGAAGCGGCCATAGACCGGCGGAAAGATGGTGTATCCGACGTTGTCGGCCCACCAGATCGCCCAGAGCTTTGTTGCGGGGTCGAATATGCGGATCGACATTCCTTCAAATGGATCGTCTTCGTCGGCCGGGGAGAGGTTGTCGATGTTTCCCAGTCCCCCGAGCATCGGGAAGCAGGAAGCGGTTGACGCGAATTCATCCCATTCCGTGCAGCCAACCAGACGTTTTTTCAGCTTCCGGTTGCGCTGTGTCCAGGAGCCAAAGAAGAAGTCGAAATCATGCCGTCCATCATCTTCGTGCGTCATTGCACTTTCCCCCTCATGCCTCGTTGCGGCGCATCAGCAGCGCCTTGTTCTCACTCTACCGGTAATTCCCGACAGGATACGTCGTGAATTGCACCGCGACTGGAGCTCGAAATGTAACTTACCAAAAGAAAGAGAGTATGATATAGTAAGTATATCGACTGGCATTGCGCGGACATTTGCGCTGTCCGCGGATTGATCTGAGTCCAGTCGAAGCGTATAAGTCGGGAGCAATCATCTGCCCCTGCATCAATGACTGGAGTTTTCCTTTGACGACATCGATTCACCCTGAAACCCGGATCGGTCTTCTTTCACTCAACGTTACCGATCTTGCCCGATCGATCGACTTCTACACCAGCGCGATGGGGTTCGCTCTGCTCGAACAGCATGAGGGAAGCGCGACACTTGGCGTCGGCACGACGCCACTGCTTCTGCTGACCGGCAATCCGGATGGCCAACCCTGGCCGGGCCGTGCGACCGGGCTCTACCACTTCGCGATTCTCCTGCCAACCCGCGCCGATCTTGGCCGCTGGTTGCGCCACTGGCTCGAAACGGGGCATGAGCTGCCTGGTCAGGGGGATCACTGGGTGAGCGAAGCGCTCTACCTCTCCGATCCGGACGGGAATGGCATCGAGATTTATCGTGACCGCCCGCGCAGCGAGTGGAAGCTGACCGATGGCCGCGTCGCCATGGGCACCGATCCGGTCGATCTTCGCGGCGTCGTCGAAGAAAGCGATCGCGAAGGTCTTTCGTTCACCGGACTGCCGGAAGGAACGACGATCGGTCACATGCATCTGCAGGTACGCGACATCCCCGAAGCGCGGGCTTTCTATGAAGGCGTGCTTGGATTCGACCTGATGGCTGAAATGCCGTCCGCGCTTTTCCTGTCGGCTGGCGGGTATCACCACCACCTTGGCATGAATATCTGGCACAGCCGGGGAGCATCTCCTGCATCGGAAGGCAGCGCGGGGCTCCGCTACTTCACGGTAATCATGCCCTCGCAAGCCGCGCTCGATGACGTAATTGCCCGGCTCGATGCCGCAGGCGTGAGCTACGGCGCCGCAGAAAACGGCATCGTGGTCCAGGATCCATCGCGGAATCGGATCTTCTTCAACGTCGGCGCCGTTCCAGGTTCGCTCGTCGAATCAGCGAAAAGCGTTGCCCGGTAATACCCATACGCCACTACGGGTTGGGAACTTGAGAGCTTTTCGTACCCTCTCCCAGCATTGGGAGAGGGTGGTCCTTTAGGACCGGGTGAGGGTCAACCGCGTTTCAACGCATCCGGTTTCAGAATCGCGTGGACACCTTTCACCCCGTTGACGATCTGCGTGACCCGGAGATCGACGATCAGGCTGGCCATTGAGAGGGCGGCTTGCTTTTCCAGTTGATAGCGATGCATCAGAACGGTGACCATTGCTTCGAGCGCCTGGAAGGTTGCGATGTCGAGATCCTCATCGAAACCAAAGGTGATCGTGCCGATTGGCGTTTCGGCCCAGGGACCGGGAAGCGGCTGATCCGGCAGCAGATCGAAGGTGAGTTCGGCGAGATCCATGGGGCATTCGATCGCTGTACCGCTCGCTTCGCCGTCGCTTTGCAAACCATGCCCATCGCCAACCGAGACCAATCCGCCTGGCAGTTCGATCGGGAGGTAGAGCGTGCTGCCGGCGACAAGCTCGGCGCAGTCGATATTGCCGCCGCCGCGTCGAGGCGGATCGGTTTCATGCCAACCTGGCTCGACCGGCGGCATGCCGATGACACCGAGGAACGGCTTCAACGCCACGTCGAATCCGAGATTGCTTCGTCCGATGCCGCTGTTGGTGGCTTCATCCCATTCGAGCTTCCAGTCGACGGCGAAACGCTGCCCGGGATCGCGGATCCCGAACCAGTCGTTGACGACCATCTCCCAGCCACCGGAAAAGGTGCGGCCCCAGATGCCGGGAACGAACCGATCGAGCCGCACGACGAGGGTCATGCCGGGCTCGGCGCCCCGGATGGCGATCGGGCCGATCAGCGCATGCCCGTCAGTCGGGACGCCGGGAAGCGCCGTCGCTTTTCTCTGATTCGGGCCGGGAGGATCCAGATTCCAACCAGCCTCAAGAGTGCGGCAGCGCACGGTATCGCCCGGGTCGACGGTCAATACTGGCTTCAGATCGGAGTTGAAGCCGCCGTGGAGATTCGATTCCGTTGGTTCCAGATTGTGGATCGTCATGCGCGTCTCCTGATGAGCCTGTCAATGAGAAATGCTGATTAGCGCAAGGGAACGCGCAGACGAACGGCGAGAACTGGCGGGATTTCCTGAAAATTGCGCCAATCGAGCGAACGTTTGGACACCGTCGGGTCGCTCGCGAGATACGGTTCCTCGATGCCGTCCATGACGAGTCCGGCCGCAAACGCCGCGCCGAAAAGCACGCTGAGCGTGCGGTGGAAGTACCACTGCTTCTCCGGCTGGCCATACATCGCCAAGCCGCGTGTCGCTCCGGTGGTGCGATAACGGTAGATCTTCATCGAATGCTCAGCCAGGATGTCGCCGTCATTGACGCGCTCCTCCAGGCAAAAGCATGTGCCGCCGGAGTTATTGAGCACCGGATGCATGATCGTGAAGACAAACCGGCCCCCTGGTTTGACGAGTTGCGATATCGCCTGAAAAAGTGGATCGACTTCGATCATATCCATGATCACCATGTTGCAGACAGCGGCATCGAATGGCCCGCCGGTGATAGCGGCAAGCTGGTCGGAATCAGATGCATCGAGTTGGGCATAGGTGATGCGGCCGGCAAGATCGGGCCGCGCATCGGTTCGCTTGCGGGCCAGCTCGACGAGTTGCGGGCTCAGCTCCGTAGCGGTAACAATCGCTCCAAGTTCACCCATGCGGCGGGAGAACTGGCCATTGCCGCAACCGAACTCGATAACTGACTCCCCAGACTGCAAATCGAGCAGCCGCTCCGCTGACGGCCCGATCAGCGTGGAATGAAAAAGGTTGCCCTCGCCCATTTGTTCATCCCAGAACGAGGCGTTCGCATCCCAGATGTCGCGCACGGATGACCGGCTCGGCGTCACTGAATCCATCGATTGATCGTCCTTTCCTCGTTGTCGCCAACGTGCGTTAATCATCTTCCGGGCAGGATCGGAGAGGATACTCGAAGTGACGTCCTGAAAACAGAGGAAGGCGTGAGAGCGTCTAGAATGCGATGGTCGGCGCTCGATCCGGGCGCGAATGGACGAATCAGACGGAGCATAGATGAATTTGCTTGATATCGATGCCGTGATCTTTGATATGGACGGCACGCTGGTGCAAACAGAATCAATTCACCACCGCGCCTGGGAACCCGAAATTCTCGCCACCGGCCGGGAAATCACCCCGGATGACTATCTGCGCTGGTTCACCGGCGTCACGAATCGCGATATCTGTTCCGGATTGCTTGGGTTGAGCGGCGACGATATCGAAGCCACCCTCGCCGCCGTTGATCGCCGCTTCTGGGAAATTGCTGAGGAAGGAATATCACCGATCGCCGGCGTGCATGAGCTTCTGCATTCGCTTCGCGATGTGCCGCGCGCGATTGCGACGAACGCCGAGCGGGATCCGGCGATGCGCACGCTCGCGCTCAGCGGGCTGCTTACGCACTTCGAGGTCATCGTCACGCTGACCGATGTCGCTAACGGCAAACCCGCGCCGGACGTCTATCTCGAAGCCGCCTCCCGGCTCAAGGTGGAGCCGGGACGGTGTCTCGCCTTTGAAGATTCTCGCCCCGGAGTCGCGGCGGCGCTGGCTGCTGGCATGCATTGCATCGCGCTCACACCAACGCACGTTGGCTACGATGGCGCGCATTTGATCGTCGGCGGATTGGACGACCCGAGAATCGGCCCCCTGCTGCCTCGCGGAACAAAACTCCGTACAAGAGCCTGATCACGACTTGACGCGAGCGGGATCAATCGGAAAAATAGTTGATCTGACTGTCGATGGGCGATAGTCACATTGTCGCAACGCTGCGCAGGAGCTTTCATGTCAACGACCAGACGTTCGCTTATGCTCGGATTCGGCGCGCTCGCGCTGACCCCGATGCTCGTCGAAGCTCAAGAAGACGACTCCACCCCTGAATCGTTCGATAAGACGGGCGGGCAGGATCAACCCATGGCATCGACCCCGGTCGCTTCGCCTGGAACTGAAGAAGATCCGCCGTTGATCGACCTGCTCAAGTACGGCGCCTGGGGTGTGGCGTCTCGCGATTTCGAGCAGGTAGGCGAATTCCCCGGCTATGCCATCATCATTGGCACGTCGATCGGCGCGTTTCCCGATCCTGAAACCGCCGCTGCCGCGATGCCCGCCATTCGCAGCGTTCAAGATCTTGACCCTTACAATCAGCTTGAGTTGACCGAGATCGATTCACTTGGCGACGATCAGTTTTTTCTCTGGGGACCGCTGACATCGCAGGGTGTTGACCTTACCGTTGGCTTACTGATCGTCGAGCGTGGTCCCTATGCGGTGCTTGCCTCTGGCGTCGGTGTGGCCGGTCTCGATTTCCGTAGCGATCTGGTCGACATCGTTGAATTCATCCTCTCGGGAGCTGAAGCAGCCGATCCCCAGACGAAAGATGGTCTGATGGACGTGCTGCCGAACCCGGATGATTTGCCCCACCTGCCAACCTCGGACAACTTTTACGAAGTTTCCCGGGAACGCACGCGCGGCGGCGACGCCGGGTAGCAATCGGTGCGACATCCATGAGTGACAGGAACGAAGCCGGACGATGTTGTCCGGCTTCGCGTCATTTAATTCCGACTCGCGTTTGCGAGAGAAAAACGTAATCATCGGAATTATGCGCTGATGCTCTTCGCTGTGCATTATGGTGTGTTGGGCTGTTGCGCATATGTTTAGGCACACGTAGTATTGATGAAATTCAGGCTTTGCAACACAACCATCTTAATGAGGAGAAGTGACATGCTCGATGATGCATTCGTTGATGCCACAATGGTCGCGGTTTATCAAATATCTCGTGCGATCTACGCCACCACGTCGAGCCATCCCTTGCTGGCCGAACGGACTCCCGCACAGATCCGGGCGCTCAATTTCCTCGCCCGCGATGGGGAGCAAACGATCGGCGATCTCGCCGAGTCGATGGGCGTGACGATTTCCACGGCATCGGGTCTTGTCGATAAATTGGTCGATAACGGACTGGTGGATCGGGCAGTGAATCCTGACGATCGCCGCCAGGTGCTGATTGAAGCCACCGACTCGGCCGCTGCAGTAATAGCCGAGATCCGCGCCCTTCGCCGCCGCCAGGTGCTAGGAGCGGTCGATGCGTTGCGCCCGGAACAACGATCCTGTTTCATCGAATCGGTGCAGGCGCTGGCGATCGCCCTCTCTGACCTCTCCCCCGGGACGCACGACCCGAACCCTCAACCGGCGCTTTCGCGATAGAAGCAGCAGACCGCAGACAGCAGGCCGCGACGAATCTGAAAGCGGTAAGCCGTAAGCAAAGGAGACTTGGGCGCCGTCGTATGCCGGGCTAAAGCCCAGCGCTAACAAGCCAAAGCCTCATACGAGGCTAAGAATGACGGCCCTCACCCCCAACCCCTCTCCCGATTCCAGGAGAGGGGAGCGCGTTCGGAGTCCGGAGGACTTGCCGCGTGTAAGCCGGGTGCTTCAGCTCCCGGCCATCACAACCGGGTTTACGCTTTCACTCCCTGTTCAGTACCCCTGTTGACAGCTTCGCTGAATGCCGTATCGTGTCTACCATGAGAACGAATTCCATCTGATCGTTCGTATGGCGCACACAGGCATCCAGGAGGAACCAGTGGGGATCATCGACGTTCACAATCACACGCCACGTTACCGCGTGCCACCCGAGGTGGAGAACACCTCGATGAGCTCGCTCTGGCGTCCGGACCAGAGTGCGTCGACCGCGCATACCTGGGATCAACATGTCAAAGCGCTGGAGGGGATCGAGCGGGCGATCGTTTTCAACATCGCCTCCGATCCCCGGATCGGCGAGCCGGACGACGGCAGTCTGATCTACCCGGCTCGCAAAGCGAACGACGACACCGCCGCTTTCGTGCGCGCGTACCCCGAGAAGTTTCTCGGGTTTCTGACGGTGCATCCTTTTGATCCGAACGTGCTCGACGAGATTGAGCGCGGCGTCCAGGATCTTGGGCTGCGCGGCATCAAGCTCGGGCCGAACTACCAGAATTTCGATCCGCTCGGACCGGAGGCGTTCCGCGTTTTCAAGCGCGCTGAGGAACTGAAGCTGCCGATTCTCTTTCATCAGGGTACGTCGCCGGTTCAGTTCGCCGATCTCGATTTTGCCCATCCTCGCCATATCGATCGAGTCGCCACCGCCTTTCCCGATCTCAAGATGATCCTGGCCCACCTCGGGCATCCCTGGCAGGTCGATTGCTGCGTCGTCATCCGCAAGCACCCGAATGTCTATGCCGATCATCTCCGCCAACTTTTACCGTCCCTGGGCCTACTACAACGCGTTCCGGGCCGTCACTGAATGGAATGTCTTTCACAAAGTGCTGTTCGGGTCCGACTTTCCCATCGTCTCGCCGCAAGAGACGATCGACGCGCTCTGGACGGTGAACGACATCCTCGAAGGAACCGCCCTGCCGCGCGTGCCGATCGATCAACTCGAAAAAATCCTCGAACGCAATAGTCTCGAACTCCTTGGGCTGGAATAGGTTCTGAGGTTGATGCTTCTGAATCACCATTGTTGGGAGAAATCATGCTCGTCGGATATGTCAGCGACGAACGATTCGTGGCGATCGCCGATGTCACGATCGAATTCGAGCGCGACGGAGAAACGGTCGCGTGCGTCCATTCCACCGCGCGGGGCAAAGTGATCGCCGATATCGAACCGGGGGACTATCGCGTGACGCTGGTGAAGAGCGGCTTCGGCTCAAAGAGCGTCGAGATGACCGCCGATCCCGCCAATCCGTACCAGTTCCGGCTGCTGACCGATTGCCTGCTCGGCTATGTCTGGCCGAAGTGGGTGCAGACGGGCGAGCGCTCGGAATTCCGGGTCCACTCCGTCAAGCCGTACCGGCTCTCGTTGCACCGGTACGGGCTCAAGAAAGAGCAAATCAAGATTCTCGGGTGGTTCGACGAGCATGGTCCGCGGGCGGTGATGCAGATCACGCCGGACGGCGATTACACGCAAACCGGCGTCGAATGGAACAAGCGCGGCTACGCCAGCGCGCACCACACCCAGTTCGTGACCGGTCCCGAGCGGTCCGGACTCTACTATCTCGAAGCGGAAACCCAGGATGAATCCGAGTTCTTCTCGTTTCCCTGGATCGTGGCGCCGGACGTGCCGTCGGCGCAGATCGCGGTCGTCGCTGCGACGAACGACTGGAACGCCTACAACAACTTCGGCGGGCGGAGCAACTACGTCAATTCAACCGGACTTCCGCCGAACCGGTCGTCAATGCCCGCCTGGATTTGATCCGGTACAAGGATTCGACATTCGGCGAATGGAAATCGAAAGACGAAGAATACAAGCCGATCTCGTTTGAGCGACCTGATCTTGAGGACAGCATTCCGAAAGGAACTGAGGTCACCGATCCGATTCGCGGCCGCCGCTCCTGCGGTCAGGCGCCGGCGGAATGGCGATTGCTCGGCTGGCTCGAACAGCAGGGATTCGACTACGACCTCTACAGCGAGCAGCAGCTGCATACCGGCGTGCTCGATCTCGACGCCTACAAAGTGCTGATGATCTCCGTCCATCCCGAATACTGGTCCAAAGAGATGTACATGCGCGTCAAGACCTGGGTGCACGAGCGGGGCGGACGCTTCATGTACCTGGGCGGCAACGGACTCAACTGCGAAATCGTCTTCCTCGACGAGGCGACGATGTGGGTCAAGAGCTACCAGCCAAGCGAGGGCGGCTCGATCGGCTTTATCGATCCCGACACCGGCGAACCGCGCGACAGCCGCTTCCACCGCACCGTCGAAAGCGAAGCGAATCTCACCGGCGTCACCACCACCGACGCCGGCATCATGACCTCGGCGCCGTATAAAGTGATCAAATCCGATCACTGGGTCTACGCAGGCACGGGACTGAAAGCGGGAGATATCTTCGGCACGGAATCGCTGCACGAGCGGATCCATGGCGGCGCATCCGGGCATGAGACGGACAAGATGAGCCCGTCTTCGCCCGAGCAAACCGTGTTGCTGGCCAAAGGCACGAACATCGAAGATGGCGGCGCCGAAATGGTGATCTACGAACTCGACAACGGCGGCAAAGTTTTTTCCGTCGGCTCGATCACCTGGGTCGCATCGCTCTTCCCAGACGTGAATGTCTCGCGGATCACGGCAAATGTATTGAGCCGGTTTTTGGAGTAGGTTGACAGAAGTCTAGAACGTCACTGGCGATGCACCGGACTGAAGTCCGGTGCTGACAAGACGAAGTCGCTACGAGACTGAGCCGGATTCACAATCGTGCTCAGCCCTGGAAGGGCTTCGTCGCGTTAGCCTGGGGTTTCAACCCCAGGTCACTCAAGAAAGCGAGTTTAATAATGTCTGGATTCTATCGATTCAATGAACAGACGCGGGTTCGGATTGGTGAGCTTGCGAAGGATGCGCTGGTGGTGCTGCCGGTCGGCGCGACCGAGCAGCATGGACCGCATTTGCCGGTTGGCACCGATTCGTTCGCGATCGAGCGAATCGCGGTGGAGTCGGCGCAGAAGGCGAGCGACCGGATTAACGTCGTGGTCGCGCCGACGTTGCCTTTCGGATCGTCGGAGCATCACCTCCAGTTTGGCGGCACGCTTTCGCTTTCGACTGAAACGTATTACCGGGTGTTGGTTGATCTGGTGGAATCGCTCATCACGGACGGCTTCACCAAGATCTTCATCATCAACGGTCACGGCGGGAATAGCGAATTGATCCAGCTCGCGGCGCGGGACGTTGCCCTGCGAAAGGCGGCGTCGGTGGCAGCGGCGCCCTACTGGACGATTGCCTGGGATGCGCTGGTCGAAGCTGGCATCCACCAGGGTGGACGGATGCCGGGCCACGCCGGGCGGTTTGAAACCAGTGTCATCCAGGCGTTGCGGCCGGAGCTGGTCGTTGAGCCAAGACCGCACCGTGACTTGCCCGAAGGGTTCGGCGAGCTGCGCATGGCTGCTCCGTACCGGGCCGAGCATCATGGCTGGTGGGCGTCCGTGGATGGCTATACCGACAGCCCCGATCTTGGCACGGCTGAGATCGGCGAGTTGTCGCTGGCCGCCGTCACCGGCGCGGTGGCTGACGCCTTCGTTGAATTCTCGCAAGCAGCGGAGCAAAGCCGGCAATGAAGATCACCGGCATCGAAACGATTCCCGTGAGCATTCCGATCAATCCCAGCCGGGCAGTGCGGGGTGGCGGAGGGGCGCATCTCGAATCGTTTTTCGTCATCGTCAAAGTTCAGACGGATGAAGGGATCACCGGTCTCGGCGAAGTGTCATGCACGCCGATCTGGAGCGGCGAGGATCACCTGACCGCGATTCGCGTGATCGACGCGTACCTTGCTCCCGCCTTGATCGGCATGGATCCCCGGGCGATTGAGGCGATCACGATCAAAATGCGGAAGGTGGTCGCAGCGAATCCCTTCACCAAAGCGGCGATCGAAACCGCTTGCTGGGATATCCTCGGCAAAGCGACCGGGTTGCCCGTCTATCGCCTGCTCGGCGGACCGGTGCGCGAATATGTGACCACGAAGTTCTCGGTCTCAGGCGTTGCGCCGGAGGCAGCCGCGAAGATTGCGCTCTGGGCGGTCGAGCAGGGTTACCGGGCGATGAAGGTAAAAGTCGGCGTTGGTCCGGAGGGAGACGTTGCCCGGGTGAAAGCGGTCCGCGACGCGATTGGACCGGACATCAAGCTCGGCGTCGACGCGAACGGAGGTTGGTCGCCGCGCGAAGCGGCGCAGACGATCCCGCGCCTGATGGAATACAACATCGCCTTCGTCGAGCAGCCGGTGCCGGCGCTCGATATGGCCTGGATGGTCGATGTGCGATCGCGCATTTCCCTGCCGGTAATCGCCGATGAAAGCATTTACACGATCCAGGATGCGATGGCGATCGCCCGCTCCGGCGCGGCAGATGTGCTTTCGATCTACATCGGCAAAGGCGGCGGCATCGGCGCGGGCCGCAAAACGGCCGCCATCGCTGAGGCGGCAGGGCTGACCTGCACAATCGGCAGCAATCTCGAAATGGGCATCGCGATGTCCGCGATGATCCATCTAGGCATGGCGATGCCATCAATCGACTCCGAAGCCTTCCCCTGCGACATCCTCAGCAACTTCTATTACGAAGGAGATTTCCTGGCCGAGCCGGTTCTGGTCAGTGCAGGAGAAGCGCGGCCGTTTGAGCGTCCTGGACTTGGCGTGTCACTCGATGACGAGAAAGTGGAGTTTTTCAAGGTTCGCTAGCAATCCGTTGCAGTGGGTGATATTGGGAAACTTCCCAATATCACTCACTTTTTCGTGTACGATGCGGCCGGAAGGGGAAACTGAATGGCGAAGCCGATCTGGATCAGTGCGTATCGAATCTTTTTCGCCCTGTTGGCAATCGTGGCAATGGGATACCAACTCTATCATCTCTACGATGTAATTGATAACTACAGTCCGGCGAACTTTTTCAGCTTTTTCACGATTCAAAGCAACATCTTTGCGAGCGTTGTGTTTCTGCTTGCCGCTCTTACAAGCCTTGGTGATAAACCGTCTCGCACCTTTGACATGGTTCGTGGCGCGGCAGCGCTTTATATGGGCACGACGGGGGTGGTGTATGGCTTACTACTGTCCGGCTACACCGAAGAGCTGCAAACATCGGTGATCTGGGTCGACAACGTTGTCCATCGCATCTTCCCGCTGATCGTCGTCGCCGACTGGCTGATTGCGCCTCCTTCGCGCCGCATCACCTTTCGCAAAGGGCTGATCTGGCTCACGTACCCGGCGGTCTATATCGTCTACACCCTGATCCGTGGACCGCGAGTCGATTGGTATCCTTATCCATTCCTCGATCCCAGAAATGACGGAGGATACGGTGCGGTCGTGCTCTACGCTCTCGGGATTGCGATCGGGATACTTGGCTTCATCTGGATTGTCACGTGGATCACGAAGTGGCGGGTTAAGGAAGAAATGGTTCCACACCCTGCCCGGGCCGAGGTTTAGATGGCGATCTGCGCGGGAGCTACGCTGCGGCTTTTGATTGCAGGCCAAGACGCTTCACGACCGCGCCAATGGTGAGTCCTTGTACGAGATTTGTGAAGAGCACGGCCCCGTAGGTCATCGCAAGCAATTCGTTTCGAGCCGGCAAATCCGCTGGCAAGCTCAGCGCCGCTGCGAGCGCCACGGCTCCTCGCAGTCCTCCCCAAAAGAGGAGATGCCGTTCCGGGCGGGGCACTGGTTGACTGAAACGATCGAGGAATGCTCCCAAACCATAAGCGACTGCCGCCCGGCCAACGAGCGCAGCCGCAATGCCCGCGACGACTGATACGGGATAGTCAGTCACGCCTGCCACGCGAATTTCTAACCCGATCAATACAAAGAGGGCGGCGTTGGCGAGAAACGCGAGAAGCGACCAGAGGTCAGCAAGGAGACGGTGCGACATCGGCGTGTACGCGGGTGACTCCTGGCGCCAGAGCCTGCCAAGCACGACGGCTGAGGTCAATGTGGCGAGCACCCCCGAGCCGCCAACCAGATCGGCGCCTAAAAATGCGCCGTACGCCACAGCCAGCGAAATGACCATCTCGGTCAGGTGGTCGTCGGCGATCGCCAGAAGTCTTTTTCCGGCCCAGGAAACCGCAAGTCCGATCCCCACTCCAAACGCAATGGCCCGCACGAAGTCGACAGCGATCCCGGCGCCGGCGCTTGACCCCTCGACGATCTCCAGCACTGCCGCAAAGACGACGAGCGCGACCCCGTCATTGAGAAGACTTTCACCTTCAACTACTGACGCCAGGCGCTTTTCGACACCCAAACGCCGAAAGATTGCAAAAACCGATACAGGATCGGTCGCTGCCACGATTGCGCCAAAGAGGAATGCGATTGACCAGCCAGTCCCAAGCCATGCCTGGATTACGACCCCTCCGGCCAACGTCGCAATGACAACGCCTGGCCCTGCAAGCACGAGCACTTCCCGGCGGTTGCGCCAGAGTTGCGTCAGATCGAGGACGAATGCGGCTTCAAAGAGGAGGGGTGGCAGGAAGACGAGGAGAATGAGATCGGCGCTGAGGATGATGTGTGGGAGGATTTGGGTTGCTCCGAGTACCAGTCCTAACAGCATCAACGCAAGCGTCTGCGGAAAACGAAATCGCCTCGCCGCCACCGCCACAATAGCGGCGGCGACGAGAATGACGATAGCTCCCTCGATTTCGGTCACAGGCGCTCCAGTGGATCATCGTGATTACTCGATCGAGCGTACACGGTGTGAACATTTTGCACGATGAACACCGTGCGGAGCCTTTGTGACAGCGTGCGCGTTTTGTGCCTACCATTCAAATGGATAGGGAAATGTTGGCGGTGTCGCGTGAAGCTCGCGGCGCGATTCGGTGGGACGGGAGCGGAACCATTGCACCATCTCCACCATTCGCTCCGTGGCGCGCTCCATGACGAGTCGGCCTTTTTCGACCGTGGCCAGCTCAGGATTGCCGAACGAACCTGATTCAGAATAGGACGACGTCCAGGAAATGATATTGGCCGGTCCGGCCCCGAGCGTGAGATCGACGTATTGCCATTTGTCGCCACCCGGAATGTTCGTCACGAACTCAGGATGCGCGGCGACGAGCTTCTCCATATGCACCGCATCCTCATCCATATGGAGATAGAGCGATGTTTCCAGCTCGCAGGCGTGGGCGCTGCCGCCGGGTCCGGAGTCGCGAATCTCATTCCAGTAATCAGCGATGAGATTCCACCAGGAGAGGGTGAGGCAGAGCGCATCGGTTCGCAGATTGGTCTGTCGTCCGGCTTGCTCAACGAGCGGGTGATTCGAGCCGTGACCATTGACCAGCACGATTCGTTTGAACCCGTGATAGGCGAGCGAGGTGGTGATATCGACCAGCGCTCGCACGAAGGTGTCGGGCTGGATCGTGATCGTTCCCGGAAAATCCATGACGTGGTTGCAGTAGCCGTAGCTAAATGGCGGCAGCACGAGCATATCTTCCGGTGAGGCTGCGCCTGCCAGCTGGCAAATGGTGTTCGCCGAGCGGACATCGACATCGATCGGCAGATGATAGCCATGCTGCTCGATCGAGCCGACCGGCAGCACCACCACCTTGTTCTGGGCGATCGCTTCGTTGATTTCTGGCCAGGTCAGTTTTTCATAGCGATGCTCCGCGCGAACCACCGCTGGATCAACCTCAGTCACGCCGAATCCTCCGTCGGGGCCGGGTGGACAATCCACCCCGCAGCTGCCAGTCGCTTGGTATCGGGATCATCCCGGCGTTCAGTCGCGCTCGCTTGCCAGCATCTTGAGCGCCAGAATCGCATTTTCCGCGAGAACATCAGCGGCGTTTTCTGCGAAAGGCGAAGTGTCGACTTCGTATCCCTTACGAAGGCGCTCTTCCGGCGTCGGCACATACCCAGCCCAGCCGCCGGTGTAACCTCCGAACCAGGTGGCGGCAAAGGGCGATGCCGCCTTAATGGCTTTGCCGGTCTCGGAAAAGGGCTCGCCTTCGATCCCGGCAAAGACGACGGGGCCGATCTGCAGAATGTGCATTTCGGTCGGAGTCGCTTTCTTGCCGTCGTAATTGGACGAGCGAGACAATGTCATATTGGCGCGTTTGGTGACAAACGTCGCCGCTTCAACCTCGGCGGCTGGTGCTCCAGACGCCTTCAATTCGTCGAGCTTCGCCTGAGCGTCGGCGACGCGTTGCTTCGCCTCGGCGAGAGGAACCTGCTGGTCGAGGGGGAGGTCGATCCAGATGCTTTGCGCACGGACGATGGGTGCTTCCTCTTCGATCGGAACTGCTTTCCATTTCCCAAGTGGCGCGCCCGATTCCCAAATACGCTCATGCTCATAGCGAACAGGTGGGAGATCAATCGAAAGGTAAACGCGAGCAGCCTCGCAGCCGACCTGGCCGCCGACTGCCTTTACCGCTTTGAGATCGTCGCTGAATCCTTTTGGACCCGGGCCGATGTCGCCTGTGGCGCCCTGCGCAAAGAGACAGGGCACGCCGGTGACCTGCTCGACGACTTTACGCATTTGACCGGGCCAGTCGGAGCTGATCAGGCGGTTGGTTGGACCAAGAAAGGTGGGATGCATGGTGTAACCGACGATCGAGCCGATCGGCTCGCCATCCGTGCCATCGATGCGCACGACCAGCACTTCAGGATCGATCTCCCCGCCGGGATTGACGCCGGTGACGGTGCGTCCACTCGGAGCCGTTTCGCGACGATTGACCGCGACGTGGCTTTCGCCGACCCCGTACCCGATTCTCGCCGGACGGGCCGCCAGTTTGGCCGCACGCGCCGCGCCCCCGAGTTGAGCCGGGAGGAGATTGTAGTAGTTTTCCAGCGCATCCTGGCCGAGCTTGGTCCAGTTCCAGGCGCTTGGTGGCGGCCCGGCGTGGTTGTGCGAGATGGAGCAACGGACGTTCTCGACCGTGATGCCAAGCTCATCGGCGACGGCCGCGCGAATGGCGTCGCTTTGCTCGCGGGAGATGACGACGACCTCAAGCTCGCAAAACGCAGCCGTCGTTCTGCCATCGCTGACGACGAGCACCGTTCCAAAGAGATCTTCGTGAATGCCATCCGGCAGAACGTGAACTTGAGCGCCCCAACTGGCATGAGGAGCGGTCATCGGTGGTGTAATCGTCACACGGCCGATGCCTGCGGAAAACGATCCCTCAGTCATGGAATACCTCTCCCAATATGGTTCTCGGCCCCATTCGTCCCGGTTGGCGACGATCGAACGGCCATCGTTCTCGGGGCGGTTATCTGATGCGAAGGCGTGGGTCAAGAATGTCGCGCAGCCCATCCCCGAGGAAATTGAGCCCGAGCACGACGAACATGATCGCCAATCCCGGAGCGATCGCCATCCAGGGGCATAGCTCCATGTATGATCGCGCCGAATTGAGCATGCCGCCCCAGGACGGTTCCGGTGGCTGCGTGCCGAGTCCCAGGAATGAGAGTCCCGGCTTCGGCGAGAATCGCGCTGGAGAGATAGACGGTGGTGAGCACGATCAACGGCGCGACGATGTTCGGGAGCACATGTTTCGCAATCAGCCGGGAGTTCGTCGCTCCGGCGACACGGCCAGATTCCATATAGAGCTCGCTTTCGACCGTCAATACGGAACCCCTGATAACCCGGGCGAATGCGGGCGCGTAGATGACGCCAATCGCGATCATCGCATTCCGGCTACTCGGTCCAAGCAGTCCCGCGATAACGATGGCCAGGATCAAGCCTGGAAACGCAAACAGGATGTCAACGAAGCGCATGATCAAGCTATCAAAATGTCCCGCCGAAAAATCCGGCGATCAATCCAAGCATTCCACCGACGGCCAGAGCGACGAAGACTGCGATGATGCCGACTTCAAGCGAAACGCGCGATCCGTAAACGATGCGAGAAAAGGTGTCGCGGCCAAGCTCATCAGTGCCGAAAATGTGATCCCAGGAGGGACTGAGAAGGCGCTTCGCACTCTGATCGTCGGGAGGATAGGGGGCGATAAGCGGCGCGAAGATGGCGACCAGGATCGTGATCGTGACGATAACCAGGCCAGTCAAGCCGATGGGATTGGCGAAAATACCTCGCTTCCACCAGACGCGCTTCGCTCGCGTGCGCGGCTCGGCGACATTCCCCAGGGACACAGTTGGCGCGGTGACTCCAGTGCTCATCTGCTCATCCCTGCTTGATTCGCGGATCGAGATAGGCGTAAAGAATGTCAACCACGAGATTGATCAGCACGAAGATGACTGCCAGGTAGAGCACAGCCGCCTGCACCAGCGGATAGTCGCGATTGAAAATGGCCTGCACCAGCGTGTAGCCGATGCCATTGAGCCCGAACACGGTTTCGATGATCGCGGAAGTCCCCATCAACGCTCCGAGTTGAAAACCGATCACCGTGATGACCGGAATCGTCGCGTTGCGAAGCCCGTGACGAAAGACCACGACTTGATTGGAGAGCCCTTTGGCGCGAGCCGTGCGGACGTAATCCTGGCTGAGCACTTCGAGCATTGTCGTGCGCGTCATCCGCATGATGATTGCCATGAGCTGAATTGCGACCGCGAATGCCGGTAACAGGAACTGCTTGAGATTGCCGATTGGATCCTCGACAAACGGAACGTATCGGATTGCCGGCACCCAACCGAACATTTTTGAGGTGAAAAGCAGCAACAATGTCGCGATCCAGAAATTGGGAAGCGAAAGTCCGATTAATCCGAAAACGCGGGATGAATAGTCCATCCCCGTGTCCCGGCGCACCGCTGAGATGACGCCGAGCGGGATGGCGACGATTGTCGCCATCAACACGGAAAGAATCGCCAGCTCAAAGGTGATGGGCAGCGCTTTCCAGAGCAGATCGGCGACCGGTTTTCCCGAACGCAGCGAGGTGCCGGGATCGCCATGCAGCAGTCCCCACATCCATTTCGCGTATTGGGTAGGAATCGGATCGGAGAGTCCCATCGACTTGCGGAGTTTCGCCCGTGACGATGAGTCGGTTTGCGCGTCCGCGCCGGCAATAATGTCGACGATGTCGCCTGGCAGCAATCGGAGCATCAAGAAAATGATGATGCTCATTCCGATCAACGTGGGCACGAGCATCGCCAGCCGGCGAAGAATATAGGCCCCCAAGAGCTCACTCCTCGAGTGTGAGAACCGAGAATCAAGGTCCGAGAACTGAGCTCAGCAACAGGATGACCGTTGCCGAGCTCAGTTCTTAGATCTGGGAACTCGCTACTCGGTGACGGTCACCGTGCGAAGACCGGGATTCGTATTGCCGTAGAAGACATACATCCCATGCAATGCGTTGTTGACCGCCTGGTATTTGTAGCTGACGACGGTATACATGTTCGGCATTTCGTCGAGCAGCAGTGTCTGAATCTGGTTGTAGATATCGTGCCGCTTCGCCTGATCAAGCTCAGCCAGACCCTGATCGTAGAGGGCGTCGATCTCGTCGTTCTTCCAACCGTCGCCGAACCAAACGACATTGTTGGCGGTGCCGGATCGGAAGTCGACGACGTGGCCGCTTGGATCGCCACGCATTCCGCGCCCAGTAGACGCCCATTCGAATTCGCCAGATCCGATATTCGCGGCGAACGTGCCGATTTCGAGCGGCTCAACACTCACGTTGATGTTGAGTTGCTTCACGCTTTGCTGCACGATTTCGGAGATCTGCACGTACTCGTGCGGCGCGGCGATCGCCTGCAGCTTGACGTCAAAGCCATCGGCGAACCCGGCGTCGGCCATCAACTGCTTCGCTTTTTCGACATCGTTCGCGTAGGCGGCGGCAACGACATCATCCGCCAGCGGCCAGTCGCCGTATCCCGGTGGAATCGCGCCGGTCACGACGGCCTGGCCGCCATAGACCTTGTCGATGATTTCTTGCCGATCGACGACCAGGCTGATCGCCTGGCGCACGCGCTTATCGCGCCATGGCACATCATTCACCATCGAGAACTGGATCACTTTTGGCGCTGAGGTCAAGCCATTCAGGACCGTGATCTCATCACTGGCCAGGGTGCTGGCAACGTCGGCAGTGAATGTCGAGCCGATCGTTTCGCCGGAACGAAGCGCGGCGACTCGCGCCTGCTCGTCCGTCAGCATTTTCAGCGTCAGCTTCTGCACGCCGGGAGCGCCCGAGCCATTGCCCCAGAAGTCAGGGAACGCCTCGTAGACGATCTGATCGTCCTGGCTGTATTCAACGAGCTTGAAAGGACCGGTGCCGATGCCTTCACTCAGAACGTTGACCTGCTCAAGCAAACCTTCAGGGACGATCGAGGTGTAGTTCGTCCAGGCGAGCGTGCCGACCAACGTTGGATCGAGTTTCGACATGATAATTTTGACGGTGTAGTCATCAACAGCTTCCGCACTGACGACATTGCCGAGGTAAGGAACCTTCACGCCCGGCTCGGGTGGGTTGAGCGCCGTGGTGATGGAGTAGACAACATCTTTGGATGTCATCTCGTTGCCATTGTGGAACTTGACACCCTGGCGGAGATGGAAAATGTACGTAAGGTCGTCCGGTGTTTCGTACGATTCAGCCAATGCTGGAATTACCTTGAGATCGGCGTCCCAGGCGAGCAAGGAGTCATACAGAAATTCTTTGCCCTGCCATTGGGCAAGGGCGATGCCGCCGAAAGGAATGATGTTCGGAACCGTCGTATCCAGTGCCCAGACGATTTCGCCGGCAGGGGCCGCCGCCGTGGGTGTTGCATCCTGGGCCAGCGCCGCCTCCCCGCCGATCTGGGCGAGGGTTCCCAGCGCCGACGCGCTCAGTCCAATGGCTGCGCCCCGCTTCAGGGCGTCGCGCCGGCTGATACGTCCGCGCAAAAGTTGATTGAGCAGGCCGAGTCCACTCTCGTGTTCGATCATGTTTCCTCCTCGAACGGAACGAAGCCGAATGACCGATTGACATGGCAGCCGAAACGGATCGGTCTGCTTAAGTCCTGAGGTTGTTTGCCGGTAGCGCCGTGACGCCGTTGACGATGATCGTATCGAAATCGCATAGGACGTTCTTACTATCAGCCCTGATGGATTGATTCGCAACAATTTCGATGAGGAATTCCTACGATCTTCGAATTGGATCTCCGACTCGCGACGTTTGGTTGACGTTTCGACGTTTTGCACTCTATCGTGTTCTCATTGAGAACGCAAGGTAGCTTTTTGTCCGCATTGAGAACACAATGATAGGCAAGGTGTATATTTTCAAGGTGCCATCCATACCATCTGCATGACAGTTGGAATTGATTACGCGAGGGTGACCACCAGGAAGTGACCGGGACGATGGAATCAATCAACGAATTGCCTGCAGTCCACGATTCCACGGTCGTTGAAGCCCGCGCCGATCTCTCGACCGTGCAATCGGTCGATAAGGCCCTATTGATCATCGAATTGCTCATGCGGCATGGAACGGCGCTTTCCGCACGGGATATCGCGACCGATACCGGCATTAACCGGACGACTGCGCACCGCCTGATTAACGCGATCATGCATCGGGGATGGATCGAAAAAGAAGATGGATCGTCCGCTTATCGCGCCTCGTTGCGATTTCTCATTCTGGCCAATGTCGCCTATCAGGACCGCAATGTGCTGGAAGAGATCAGACCGACGCTGGAGCGGCTTTCCGCGCAATCCCGGGAAACGGTGCATGTCGGCGTGCTCGATGGATTCGAGATCGTGCATGTCGGCAAGATCGACAGTCCTGAGCGAGTGAGCGTTTCCTCCAAAATCGGCACCCGAGCGGTGCCGCACCTGGCGGCGCTCGGCAAGGCATTGCTCGCCACCTTCTCGCCTGAGATGATCGATGCCTACATCGCCCACGCGCAGCGATTGCCAGCTCCAGATACGCTGTCCGATCCGGCATGGTTGCGGCTTGAGATCGTGGAAACGCTTGAACGCGGCCACAGTGTAGATAATGAAGAGGATTCGATTGGTGTCCGTTGCATTGGCGCCGCCGTGCGCACCGGCGGCGGCGAGCCGCTCTTTGCGATCAGCATCACCGGCCCATCAGGACGGTTCACCAATGAGCGCGCGGAGGCGTTCGCCCCCGTGCTGATTCAAGCAGCGAGTTCACTATCTCGGCAATTTGGATGGCAGCCGGCGCCCGCCGAGATAGAAGCAACGACCGCCGGGGCATAGATACAGGGTTAAAAGGAGGGGCATTCAGGTGACCAGCGACGTGAAAACACGCGAAGACCAATTGCTCGACGTGATCCGCGAGAAACTCTACGTGGCGGTTGTTTCCGATGTGCTCGATAACCTCGGCCATCACGATCAGGCGATGACCGCCAATATCCGGCCGCTTGAGCCGCACATGCGCGTGATCGGCCGGGCTCACACGGTGTTGACCGCAGATGTTTATGAGCGTCCGGCCGAGCCATACCGGCTCGAAATCGAATCGGTTGACGCCTTGAAGCCGGGCGATGTGATGGTTGCCTGTGTGAACGGGTCGGAACGCACCTGTTTCTGGGGCGAGCTGCTTTCCACTGCGGCTACAGCACGAGGCGCGAACGGCTGCATCATCGAGGGGCATACCCGCGACGCGCTGCAGATCATCGATATGGGTTTCCCGCTCTTTTGCACCGGTTTCCGACCGGTCGATTCATCATCCCGCTCGACGGTCATCAGTTACGGTATTCCGGTTGTCGTTGGCGGCGTGCATGTGAACCAGGGTGACATCATCTTTGGCGACTTCGACGGCATCGTCGTCGTTCCTCAGGCATTGCTTGAGGAAGTCGTTGGTCTCGCGCTGAAGAAAGTCGAAAGCGAAAACCACAGCCGCGACATGCTCCGCGAGGGGTATCTGTTGCGGGACGTGTACGACAAATTCGGAGTGTTGTAACGACGATGCCGAGAGCCGAGAGCTGTTAGCAGGAAAGACGATCTTGCTCTCGCTCTCGGCTCTCGGCTCTCGGCTCAGGAGATTCCCCGTGCTCATCACCGATGTCGAAGCGATCATTCTTCGCCAGCCTGATGTTGATACGTCCAAAGCGGATGGGAGCCAGGATGCGCTGCTGATCCGGATTCATACCGATGAAGGGATCACCGGCATCGGTGAGGTTGATTCGTTACCATCGGTGATCAAGACGATTGTCGATGCTCCGCCGTCGCATTCGAATGCGAGCGGACTCAAAGCGCTCCTGATTGGCGAGGATCCGTTTGAAATCGACCGTCTCTGGGAAAAGATGTATCGCGGTTCGATCTATTACGGTCGCCGCAGCGCGGCCATTCATGCCATCAGCGGAATCGACATCGCACTCTGGGACATCAAGGGAAAGGCGCTCGGGCAACCAGTCAGTCGGTTGCTCGGTGGTCCGCATACGCAGGCGATTCGCGCCTATGCCTCGACGCTGATGCCTGATACGGTGGAAGAGGTTGGGCCGGTCGTTTCAGGATTGGTCGAGCGAGGTTTCACTGCGATCAAACTGGGATGGGGACCGTGGGGACGCGACGCCGATCTCGATATCGCGCTTGCCCGCGCTGCCCGAGAGGCTGCTGGAGAGCAAGTTGAGCTGATGTTCGATATCGGCATGGCCTGGCCGAACGGCGATCACGCGATCCGCCAGGTGCGCCGGCTGGAGGAGTTTCATCCCTATTGGGTTGAAGAACCGCTCTGGCCGGATGACATCGAGGGATATGCGAAGCTGTCGGACACCGTCGAAACGCGTATCGCCGCCGGCGAAGAGGATTCGACCCGTTGGGGCTTTCGCGAGCTGATGGACCGGGCGAAGGTCGATGTTATCCAGCCAGATGTCACCCGTGCCGGCGGCATCAGCGAGGTGGTGCGTATCGGCCGGATGGCAGAACTGCGCGGGGTGATGACCGTGACTCACTCCTGGAGCACCGGCATCATCAAAGCCGCCTCGCTGCACGCACTGGCCGCGCTCCCCAAATCCGAGTGGTTCGAATACTGCGTGCAGGAAACGCCGCTGAATCAGGTGTTGACGGACGAAACGTTCCCGCTCGATGCTAACGGCAACGTCGCGATTCCGTCGAAACCAGGTCTCGGTATCGAGATTGATGAAGACATCGTCGAACGATTTCGCGTGAGGTGAAAACCCTCACGCGGTCCTGAAGAACCACCCTCTCCCAGCATTGGGAGAGGGTGCTAAACCTTCGCAATTCCGCACATCCTTGTAGTGGCCGACCTCGTGTCGGCCATGCTCATTGGAACCCAATCTGGCGTGAGATCACCCTGGCCGATACAAGAGCGGCCACTACAGATTAGTGATCTTTGACGACGGGGGTGAGGTGATTTCGCAATGATTTCCCCGTCCTCAGTCACGCGGCTCAGTGTCGTTCGGGCGATGAGAGATTGTTGATGATCGGCGACAGGTAGGCGATCGCTCCTGGCACATCTGCCTCGTCAAATCCGTGCATCATTAGAGGACCGTTGAAGCCAATCTTCCGCAGCTGCCGGAGAAAGCCTTCCCATGGCACGATGCCCTGGCCCGGCGGACGGACGATGCCATGCCCGGCACTGTCTTTTGCATGTGCCATGATGGTGGACGCTCCGAGCAGATCAACTGCTTCGGCAATGAGCTCGGCGGATGGGCGCAATGGGTCGGTGTCGACGATGTTCGCAGGATCGAGAATGACCCGGAGGCGCGGATGATCATCACATTCATCGAGGAGCATTCGCGCTCTTGCCGCATCACGGGCGATGTTTCCAGCTTCCGGCTCAATGGCAAGATTGAGATCAAAAGAATCTGCAATATCCAGCGCATCGAAGATCGAGTTGCGCATGGCTTCCCAGGCTTCTGGAGTGTCGTTGTCTGGATGGTAACTCCAAATATCTCCTCGATTTCGGGTGCCCGTGCAAAGCGAAAGCGTCTCCACGCCCAGTTTCTGCGCTGCTTTCGCGAGAATGCGAAGTCGAGAAAGTCCCCGCTTGCGAACGATCTGGTCAGGATGCGCCATGTTATAGGTCGCAGAGATCGCGACGATTTGAATGTTTCTCAACTCGGTCGCGCGGGCGATTCGATCAATCGTTTCCGGTGGAATCTGTTCGGGCAGGGTGGGAAGGCCGACGGAGGTCATATTGAACTGGATGAGCTGCAAACCGCTGGCTTGAACAGCGTCGAGCGTTTCGTCCAGAGACGTGCGTTGGTAGGTTTTGGCGAAAACGCCCAATTTCATGAAATCTTCCCCACCACCTGATCGAGACGCACCCAATCGCCCGATTCCGTTGACCGCGCAATCGCGACGATCGCGCGAATGGCGGCGGTTCCGTCATCGACGTTCGCACCTCGCATCGGCGCGCCGTTGACGATCGTATCGGCGAAGCCTTCAACCTGGAGTTTATAGAAATGGGAATCGGCCCCAAGCACCCGGTGATACTGGTCGTCTCTGGTTGAAAAGCATTCGACGTCGCTGCCCCGGAAATACCAGGGGTTGTAGGTTTTGCCGATAACGCTTCCATGCTCGCCGTAGATCTGGAAGCCTTCATGCCAATCCATGCGGACGGCAATCGTGAGATCGAGATGACCAACCGCGCCGCTGGCGAATTCAACCTCGACAAACCAGCAATAGGCATCGAATTTCTGCACGAGCCGCGCTCGCACCGCCACGATCTCGCCGCCAAGAAAGCGGGCGGTATCGACGAGATGGCTGCCATGGCCGAGCAGATAGTAGCGTTCGCGGTCCGCTTTGGGATCTCCCGCCGGCCGTCTGGCGGCGGCGCTGGAAACGACGATCGGCTGAAGGTTGTCGGTCATGATATATCGGTAGGTGGAGTCGCAATACCAGGCTTTGAGCGCCAGCATTTCGCCCATTTCTTCAGCGATGAACTTCTGCGCGAAGGCGATGCCAGGATCGAACCGCTTCATCGTGCCAACTTGCAGCACGAGTCCTGATGCCGCGACCGCCGATTGCAACGACGCGCATTCCTCGATTGAAACGCCAAGCGGTTTCTCAACCAGCACATGTTTGCCCGCCGCCAGCGCCTGCAGCGCCATCGCGACATGATATTGATCCGCCACGCCGATGATGACGGCATCGACCTTCGGATCGGCGAGCATCGCGTCGAAGACTCGTAAAGGTCGTGGTCGGCTCATGAATCGCCGCCATTTTGGCGACAAGGTCATCGGCGAGATCGCAAATGGCATAGAGTTCGGCATTGCTGGCCTTACGACACGCCTCGAAGTGCGCGGCCTGCGATATCTGACCGCAGCCAAGCACGCCGATCCGAAGCTTGCGTTCGGTTTCAATCATCCATTTCCTCGATCCGACGCCAGCAGCGTTGCCCTTGTTTCCGCCAACACCTGTTGCAATAGCTCTACATCACGTTCACAAGTCGACCAATTGACGAACGCCGCTCGCAACGCGGTTACGCCATTCCATTTCGTGCCAGTAATGAAGACGCGTCCATCGGTTTGAATTGTCGTAACAGCACGTCGATTGAGGTCATCGAGTTCTGTAGAGGTGCATCCTTCGCGCTCCAGGCGGAAGCAGACGACATTGAAAGGCGCTTGCCGGAATGCGTCGCCGTTCAGCAGTGCAAAGCCGTCAGTTGCGTCGACCCAGCTCGCAAGTAACGACGCATGAGCGACGCATCGATCTACGAGATGACGGTAACCAGTTCGGCCATATGCCTTGAGCGCGCACCATGCAGGAAGCGCTCGAAACCTTCGTGACATCTCGGGACTGAAATCATCCGCGTCCCACCCAGCGCTGCCGGAAAGGTAGGGGCCGCTTGCCGAGAACGCGGCGCGCAGCGCCGCCTCGTCGCGAACGAAAACAAACCCGCTGTCGTAGGGAACGTTCAGCCATTTGTGGGCGTCTGAAGAAACGGAATCTGCCCGCTCGAGGCCATTGAGTCGGTGGGCGAATCGAGGAGAGGCGGCGGCGAACAGTCCGAATGCGGCATCGACGTGGAGCCAAGCCCCAGGGACATGTTGTGCACAAATCTCCGAAATTGCCGCAAGGTCATCGAACTGCCCGGTGTTCACCTCACCCGCAGTGGCGACGACGATAACCGGCTCCGCGCATTTAGCGATACGTAATTCGAGCGCGGAGAGATCGAGGCGGCCCGACGGCGCGGGAATGCGCTCGACCGAGCTCCGGCCAAATCCAAGTGTTCCCAGCGCTTTGATAACGCTGGCATGCGTGGCGTCGCTGACGATAACCGGAATGCGCGGCTGACCGAAGAGACCATCAACGGCGGCGTCGTATCCGAGTCGTTGTCCGGCCCATTGCCTGGCCGCGGCGAGTCCAATCAGATTCCCGGTCGTGGCGCCGTTTGTCATCACCCCGGGCCATTCAAGCGGGAGATGAAACAGCTCTTTCAACCAGCGTAGCACCGCGAGTTCGGTTTCGGCTGCCGCGGGACTGCCCGCCCAGATGCCGCCGCTTTGATCAAGGGCAGTCGCCAGCCAATCGCCGCCAAGCGCGGCGGGCGTAACGCCGCCGACCACAAATCCGAAAAAGTGCGGACCAACTGAGGCGACGATTCCCGGTTCAGCTCGCTCCATCCATGCGGAAAGGGTCGCAGCAGGATTGGAAGATTCCTCGGGAAGCGGTTCGTCGAAACGCCCAGCCAGATCCTCCGGTGAGGTCTGCCGGGCGACCGGGCGATCGGACAATCCTGCCCAAAATTCGCCGCTGATTGCTCGCGCTTCGTCCATCACACGAAGCGCATCATCGACTGAATTGGAGCGATTTGTCATTGCATCACCAGTGATTGCTGAAAGCGGTCGAGTTTGAAGAGGTCGATGTCGTGCTTCGTCGATCCGTCGATGACGAGATCGGCAAGAATCTCGCCGATGACTGACGCGAACTTGAACCCGTGCCCAGAGCAAGGAGAAGCGACGATCACACGCGGCTCCCCGGTAAGCGTGTCGATGACGAAATGCTCGTCGGGCGTGTTGGTGAAAATGCAGCTCTTGAGGGCCATGACTGGTCCGTTGCTGGCTGGAAAATAACGTGAGGCAAACGAGCGCAACACCTCTTCATCTTCTGCGGTTGGATCGCGGTTCATGTCGTCTGGATTGACGACTTCGTGGAAATGATGATACTTGCCGACTTTAAAGCCAGGAATTTCAGATACGGGAAAGCCGTAGTATCGACCTTCATCGACCTCCATGTTGAAAACCGGGAATCGCTCGGGCGCGAACAGCGCTGGTTTGGTTGGTTGAAACCATGCGAGCACCTGTCGTTCGGGAATCGCCAATGGTTTCAGCGACGGAAGCAGATCGCTCATCCAGGCTCCGCCGCTGAGCACGATGCGCTCGGCCTCATAGGTGTCGCGGTCGGTTTCGACTTTTACACCCGACGCGGTGAAATCCCAGTTGAGCACCTTTTCCCTGGCGTGGATTTCCGCTCCGGCATCCTGCGCCGCCAGCACATTGGCGACGATGCAGCGCTCGGAAAGCAGAAAACCGCCGTCGGGTTGAAAGAGTGCGAAATGACCTTCCGGCAGCCGGTAGGCAGGAAAGCGCGTGGCAAGCTGGCGGTGGTCGAGAATCTCGAACGGGAGGTCGTGTTCCTCGCATGAGCGAAGCGACCCCGCGAACACCCAGTTATCACGGGGACTGGCATCGATCGAGCCAGTGATATGCAGCAATTGCTCTCCGAATCCCCGCTCCAGCTCACGCCAGAGCTCGTAGGCGCGGCGAAGCAGGGGAACATACGAGGGATCCTCGTAATAGGCGAGGCGGATGATCCGATTTATTCCGTGAGACGATCCCATGGCATGCGGGATGTCGAAGCGCTCAAGCCCCAGCACGCGCGATCCGCGCCGCGCCAGCTGATGGCAGGCGGCGCTTCCCATCGCCCCGACCCCCACGACGATGGCATCGAACGACCTATTCGCCATATCGAACTCTTTCGCTCAGGAATTGATTTCACTCGCGGCAAGCGCCATCTCGTAAAAGTATGCCGCCTCGCCGGTTTTAAAGAGTCCGTACCACGCATCAAGCACGGCCCGTGGGAAGAGATCGAGTTTTAGAAAGATTTCCCGGGCGAACTCAATAGGGTTGACCGCTCCGGCGGTGATCAGATTGCCGTCGGTCATGGCGGGAACGTCAACATACAGCCGCTCACCCGCGTAACCAGTGGCCGCGAGATATTCGAGCGCGTTGCTGGTATGCCGGTACGTATCGAGCAATCCGGCGCGGGCGAGTCCGGAGGTCGCTCCGCAGATCGCGGCGACCGGTCGGTCGGCGGCGAGAAATGCGCCGGCCGTTTCGGCGGCAGCGAGATGCTTTCCTTCGTCCCAGGCGCCGCCGCCCGGCAGAATCAGCATGGCGCTATCAATGGGATCGATGTCGCCAAGCAGGTGGTCGGGGAGAATGCGCAGTCCGCCTGCTGTGCGGATCGGGTCATTGGTTTCGGCGACGGTTTCAACGGTAAAGCGGTCTTGCGGCAGCCCCATACCGGGTGAAGTGATCCAGGCCGTGGCGAAACCCGTTTCCCAATCCGAAAGCGTGTCAAAGACGAAAAGATGCACGGTTTCCATTGGCGCTTCTCCTCCTCAGATCGCTCGGGATCGCGATCCTCTATGCGGATTGAGAAGTTTAGATGGTCAGCGCTTACCGATGCATCGCGGCGAGATGCGCAAACGACCCTGGATTACCGGTCGTGGCCATGCAGCGGCAGCATGCCGACGCCCTCGATGCCGATCGCCTGCGGATCGGTTTGCAGCCCGGTGATCGAAAGACCTGAAAAGGGGGTGATGCCGAACGAGCGGCGAAGTTGCCCCTGCGGATCGTTGTACGTTTTGATCAGCGGCGTCACCCAGGCGACGACTTCGACGTGGGCATGCGCGCGGCGTTGATCGCCGGTTCGCTTCCGGTGCTCGCTGACGAAGGTTTCGATCGCGACCTCACCGATGACCGAGGCGCTTTCGCTGATCGCGTGACTCATCGTCGCTTTGTCGATGATGTCGTCCGCTCCTGCGCAGCGGAGCGCAAAGTGCAGCTCCTCCGCCTCTTTTTGCGCGGCGAGCTGCGTCGCCAGCAGGCCGTCGACGATATCCTGCACACCGGTCGGATCGGCGGTCATGACGACATCTCCTTCGCCGGTGTACGAGGGGATCACGAACGCACCTGCCGAATAGGTGAGCGGACGGTCGGACCGGATTTCACTTTTGCGCAGCAAGATCGCGGGAATGCCGGCGACATAGGAGTAGATCGAGCCGATCGGAAAACCGGACATGCCTGGCACGAGCAGCACATCGACTTGCCGCTCTTGAAGATGCTTCGCTGCTTCTTCGACGTGACCGGCGACGATATCGGGGCGAACGGCAGTCTTTAGCAGACTGCCGTATTCGATGCCGATGCCGCCGCCCGGAAAGTTCTGGACCGACCCAAGTTCAAGCAAGCCTCTCAGCAGCGTTTTCGAGCCGGAGGAAAGCGTCGACAGGGCGATTGCCTGCTCTGCCATCTTGGGCGTCAACGGGGTGATCCGTTCGCGCCGCGTTTGCTGCTCAACCGGTCGCACATAGCGCCGGATACCGGAATCACTCATCCGCGATCGCCTCGCACATAGGCTTCTCCCAACGCTGCCGGTGCGCCGAACCGCAGGCGTCTGGCCCCGCGCATGGATATGACCAGCACCAATATCGTAAAGAGGTAGGGGAGCATGCTCAAGAAGAAAGGGGAGATGTCGACCCCGGCGCTCTGCAAACGAAACTGTCCCGCTTCGACGCCGCCAAAGAGATACGCACCCAGCGCCACGCGGCCCGGATTCCAGCCGGCGAAGATGACCAGCGCAATGGCGATCCAGCCGCGGCCGGCGGTCATCGATTCGGACCAACCCGGGTTCGTTCCCAGCGAGATCGCAGCGCCGCCTACTCCGGCCAGAGCGCCGCCAATGATGACATAGAGATAGCGAAGCGCGGCGACGTTGATGCCCATGGCGTCGGCTGCTTCGGGCCGCTCGCCGATGGCGCGGAGGTTAAGCCCCTGGCGCGTGCGATAGAAAAACCACCAACAAAAGGGCACGAAGATGAATGAGATATAAACCAAAGCGCTCTGCTGAAACAGAATTTGACCCACTCTCGGAATATCGGAGAGCAGGGGGATGTCGATGTTCTGGAAACGGCTTTTCGCCGGAATGCCGACGAGATCGCGCCCGAGATACGCTGATAGACCAGCGCCGAAGAGGGTGAGGGCGAGACCGCTCACGACTTGATTGGCCTGGAAGGTGATCGTCAGGGTGGCGTGAATCAGCGCCATGCCCGCGCCCGCCAGCAACGCGCCGAGTAGCCCGATCCAGGCGCTGCCGGTCCAGTTCATCACGGCGAACCCGCTCAGCGCGCCCATCAGCATCATGCCTTCGACGCCGAGATTGAGGATGCCGGCGCGTTCTGCAAACGTTTCGCCCAGCGCGGCGTAGAGAATTGCGGTGCCGGCCGGAACGGCGGCAGCGAGCACGGAGGTGAGGAAGGCAATTGTCCAGATGTTGTCCATCGTGCGCCGCTACTCGCTTGCCGCAGCAGGAACGGTTCGACGCCCCACCCAGCGAATCCGGTAGCGAGTCAAGATCTCACCGCCGAGCAGAAAGAAGAGAATGATGCCCTGGAGCATCGGCGCGATCGCCGAGGGTAGTCCCATCGATGTCTGCAATTGATCGCCACCGACCAGCAACACTGCCATCAAAAACGAAACGAGCACAATGCCATAGGGATTCAGCCGTCCCACCCAGGCGACGATGATCGCGGTGTACCCATAGCCGGGCGAGAGATTGCGCTGAAGCTGGTGGCCGATACCGGCGACTTCGCTCATTCCGGCCAGTCCGGCGAGCGCGCCGCTGATCATCATCACGATCAGAATCATCTTCTTCACCGACATTCCGGCGTAGCGGGCGGCGCGCTCGTTTTGCCCCATAACCCCGACTTCATACCCCCAGCGCGTGCGGCGGAACGCGAACATCAGCAACGTAGCCGCCAGGAGTCCAAACAGAAGGCCGAGATGAACGCGATATGGTGCGAAGCGCGGCAGCCAAGCCGACTCGGGAAATTGTTCTGTACCGGGAAAGCCCATGCCGACGGGGTTTTTCCACGGGCCATGCACGAGATAGTCGGTAAAAGAAATTGCAACGTAATTGAGCAGCAAACTGGTAATGGTTTCGCTGGCCCCAAAGTAAGCTCGCAGAGTGGCAGGGATCAGCGCCCAGAGCGCGCCGCCGATCATTCCGGCGGCCATCATGGCTGGAATCATCAACCAGGCGGAGGTGTCTGCCGGAAGGATAAATAACGCGACGGCGGTCGCGCCGATCGCCCCCCAATAAATCTGGCCCTCGGCCCCGATGTTCCAGAGACCCATCCGGAAGGCGACGGCGACGCCGAGTCCGGCGAGCAAGAGCGGGATCTGCTTGACGAGCGTTTCGGCGAGGCCATATTTGTCGCCCAGCGCGCCGTTGAGCATGGCGCGGTAGACCTCGATCGGATTTTCACCGGTGAGGAGAATAAGCAGACCGCCGGTCAATAGACCAAGCAGCACGCTGATAATCGGCGCGAGAATCCGCATGTTTCGCGTTGGGCTGAGCACGCGCTCGAACCGGATCGGGCCGCCAACAGCGAGCGAGGGGCTACTCGACACTGGACGGCTCCGTTTTTGTGCCGCCGGTCATGAGCAGCCCGATTTCAACTGGATCGGCAGCGACGGCGTCGACGATACCGGTAATGCGGCCGTCATAAATCACGGCGATGCGATCTGCGACGGCAATCAACTCATCGAGATCCTCGGAGATCAAGAGCGTCGCCGCGCCTCGTTCCCGCTGGAGCGCCAGCAGGCGGTGGATCGTTTCGGTAGCGCCGATATCGACGCCTCGCGTTGGATGAACCGCCACAATCACGCTCGGCAGTCCACTCAACTCGCGGCCTATCACGAGCTTTTGCTGGTTGCCGCCGGACAGCAATCCGGCGCGAGCCTGCCGCCGGCCCGGCTGCACATCGTATTCACTCAGAATGTCGTCGGTGAAAGCGTTGATCGCTTTCTGGACGAGAAAGGGGCCGATCGAAAGTGGATCGTCGGAGTAACGGCGAAGGATCGCATTGCCGCTCAGATCCATCGATGCGATCAGCCCGGTCGCCAGCCGGTCTTCCGGCACATGGGCGATCCCGGCATCAGCGATGACCCCGGCGTTTTTGTTGGTGATGTCATTGCCGTCGAGCGTCACCGTGCCGGAGGTGGAATTGCGGAGTCCGGTCAGCACCTCAGCCAGCTCGCTCTGCCCATTTCCCGCGACACCAGCGATGCCGAGCGTTTCGCCGCCCCGCACGGAAAAGGTGACGCCCTTCAAGGCAGGCAATCCGCGATCGCCGATAGCGTTGAGATTGTCGATCACCAATCGCGGAGCACCGAGCGACTGCGGATCGCTCTCATGACGGCGGGGATCATCGATCAGCGGAGCAAGATTGCGTCCCACCATCAACCGGGCGAGCGCATGGCGATCGGTATCCGCCGTCGCAACCGTGGCGATCGTCTTCCCCCGGCGCAGAATGGTGATGCGGTCAGCGACCGCCATTACTTCATCGAGCTTGTGGGATATGAAGACGATGGCGAAACCCTGGGCGGCCATGCCCCGCAGCACCGCGATCAGTGATTGCGCTTCTTGCGGCGTGAGCACGGCGGTCGGCTCGTCGAGCACGAGCACCTTCGCGCCGCGGTAGAGCAACCGCACGATTTCAACTCGCTGTTGCTCGCCGACGGAAAGCTGCCAAATGCGCGCGTGTGGATCTACGCGAAGACCGTATCTCTGGCTAATCGCGGTGAGTTCTGACTCGACGGTTGCGGTTTCCAGCTTTTCAAACCAGCGCCCCTGCTTCGGCTGTCCGAGCAGGACGTTCTCAGCGACGGTGAACGGTTCGATCAGCATGAAGTGCTGATAGACCATGCCGATGCCGGCGTCAATCGCGTCCTTCGGCGACTGAAAACGGATCGGCACACCGTCGAGCTCGATCTGCCCTTCGTCGGCTTGATAAAGTCCGGAGAGGATGCTCATCAAGGTCGATTTGCCGGCGCCGTTTTCACCGACAAGCGCATGCACTTCGCCACGGCGCACATCGAATTCGACTCCGTCGTTCGCGGTGACGGGGCCGAATCGTTTGGTGATGCCGCGCATAGCGATCGCTGGCGCTTTCGGCGTTTCAGGAGATTCCATCACGGCAATGGTACCGGAGAATACCGTCTCGGGCAGCCACGGTAGCCGGGAGCAAATCCCTGATTATTCAACTCGAATAGATGGGTCAATGCGCGCGCCTTGAAGTGAAATGAAACGCCACCAAAGCCGCCACTCCGGGCGCTCAGATCAACAATCTTATGCAATGATAACGGATTGCGTGACGGTTTCAGAACGGATTGTGCGTTCTATCACGATCTGAACCAATGCAGGCGCGGGGTCAGAATCGATCCCGCGCCTGCATTGTTGACGTTCGCTAGCTCGTCTTACCGTCGACGCCTTCGACGAACCAATCCATGCTGAGGAGTTCTTCAGCGGTCATCGCCTGACCATCGGTCAGTTTGGCGGCGCCGGTATTGTCGTTCACCGGTCCGGTGAAGATCGTGAAGATCGATTCTTCGCCCGCTTTGAACTTGACGATTTCCGCCTCCGCCTGGGTTTTGACCTCTTCTGGAACCATCGCTCCGATCGGAGCGAGATCGACGACACCTTCCGGCCAGCCGCCCCAGAACTGATTCGAGGTCCAGGTTCCGGCCATGATCGACTGCACGGCCTGAATGTAATAGACGCCCCAGTTCCAGATCGCGCTCGTCAGAACTGCATCGGGGGCGAGCGATGACATATCGGCGTCGTATCCAACGCCATATACGCCGCGATCCTGAGCCGCCTGCATCGGGCCAGCCGTATCCTGATGCTGGGCGATCACGTCGGCGCCGCCGTCGAGCAGGGCTTCGGCTGCCTGACGCTCAAGTTGCGGATCGTACCAGGTGCTGGTCCAGACAACTTTGACCGTAGCAGCGGGGTTCACCGAGCGGACCCCAAGGGTGAAAGCATTGATGCCCCGGATCACTTCCGGAATCGGGAACGCGGCGACGTAGCCAAGTTGGTTTGACTTGGTCATCTGCCCGGCGATGATGCCGGAGACATAGCGTGGTTCTTCGATCTTGCCGAATGCGGTCGATACGTTCTCAGCGGTTTTGTAACCGGAGATGTGGATGAATTGCGTGTCGGGGAAATCTTTGGCGACATTGATCGTCGGATCCATATAGCCGAACGAGGTGGTGACGACGAGGTTGTTGCCCTTTTGCGCGAAGTCGCGGATGACGCGCTCGGCATCGGCGGGGTTTTCCGGCACTGATTCCTGATAGGTTGTTTCGACGTTCGGAATCGCCGCTTCAAGCGCCTGGCGTCCTTGATCGTGCGACCAGCTCCAGCCGAGATCTCCGATTGGACCAACGTACACGAATGCCGCCTTGAACTTCTGGTCGTCCTGCTTGGCCATGGCTGCAACCGGCCCAAGCGCCTTCAGCGCTCCGAGCGCCACCGGCACTGCAAGAAACTCCCGACGTTTCACGCTTTTCTCCCTTTCCGAGACGAACCCGGAAATATGTTGAACGCATCCTGCCGCCCAATGCAGCAACCGCGATCGTCGTGGCCCCATCCCAGACCGATCCGTCTGCGTGCCTCAACAATACCAAGAACGATATACGTCCGCAGAAGTTCCATGGCAGCAAGTCTGGATGTTGCGCCCAACGGCTGCTCGCCACGAATGACGATCACGGTCTGGATTCCGGATGCAATCCGATCTGGCATTGCCATCCGTCGGGGCATTGTTCCGGAACGGTGACCGCCGCACCTTCCTGGGATAACCAGAACAGGGAGGCTCAGGTTGAGACCTCGATTGGTTCTGGCATCGAAGGGGAAGTGAACGATAAGCCAGCGAATTCTGGCGGCGATACTGCAGACAACTGCAAGCTCCTGCGAGTCGGTGCAGGACATCATCAATATCGCCGCTACGGCCGAAGCGCTCGCCGTCACCCTGTACGGCTATGGAGGTCCCGCGGTTGAAGGCGAGCACCGGGTTCTGGTGAACTACGTCGCCGGGGCCGGCCCCGCGAATGATGTCGGATTCGCCTCTGCGCAATTCGCGACCGTTCAGGAAGCGGCCGATGCGATTATCGCCCTTGGCTTCATCGGGGGAGATGGGACAACGGTGTCGAACCCCGGTCCGCTCAAGGTCAACCGCAACTCGGTCACGCGTCATACGCCGAACGGAAAAACGCCCGCATGCCTGGCGTGGTCGCAACAGCGTCAATGTTGACTATAGAAGGAAATGGCCGCCGGAATGATCCGGCGGCCCGGTTTCGAGATGGACCACACATTGGGAAAAGGAATTGGAGCTGTGTTTCCCGGCACTCGAGGTGCCGGGTTGAACGGACAAAGCCATGCCAGGGTTGGTAGTGATGAACAAACTAATCGATATGAAACCCGCATCCCCAAGGCCAGTGCTGGAGTACTTCGTCCGGTGAGCCCGGCACTGCCAGTGGCGCGGACTTGTTTCGCCTGACATGCGAAAGGGGACCGCGGTATCGCGGTCCCCTCTGCGTTGTTGCTTCATATATTGAGCGATCATCTCGCTCGATCGCATGTTCCCAGCCGGTAATCCGGTATCTCACGTGATTCCAAACTGGATGCGTAATTCCGGCCTAGAACATTCTTCGCTGCTCCCGGTCTTCGTTTCTACCCTCAATCGGGTATCTGAGTTGGCGGTTCAGCCGGTCGCGCGATCATCTTTCGATGTTCCAACGCGCCGCTCGCACCAATGCTTCAGTCGGAGAAGTTGGGAGAGCAGTGTCGAGCCCCGCGGCCCACGGGGCGTGGTCTGTCAACCTCCCACACTCCCCAGAGGATGCGATTTGGAACCGTTCCGGTTTCCATATCTACGTCTCCTCGCTTCATGGACGGCGGTCACGTTTCCCCGGTCGCCGAGCTCACGCTCTGTCATACGATCGGGAATGACGCAAATTCACCTTTGCGCCATTTTGGGCACGTATCCGAGAGATTCATTCCTGTTTCGCCCGGTTCCGCCGTCTTTTCGGAACCCACCTATCTTATATTCCTTTTATCAGTTGAAGTCAATATACCAGTTGTACCGGGTTTGACCCCGCACTACAGACCCTGCAGTACGGGGTCAAAAGGACCTTTTATTTGACCGCGAAGGTTGCAGTCATGCCGAGCATGAAATGGGGAGCGCCGCCGTTTGCCGGGCTGGGGATTCCGCAGAGAGCAATGTACTCGCCTGGCGTGAGATCGAGCACGGCATAGCCGGTCATCCCCGGCATGATGCCTTGCAGGCCGCCATTGAAGTGGAACGGCGGCGGACCTGACGCTTCGGGAGCTGGAGTCGCCATATCTCCGTGGTCCATTGTCGCTTCCGACTCCGGAGAAGCGGGCGGCACGCTGAACATGGCGATGATTTCATCCACCGTGACGCCTTCGATCGGCGACAGCACGGTCAGCTCGTGCATCTCTGTACCGCTATTCGTCGCCTTGATCGTCACCTTCCCGGCCGGGAACTCAGCCGGAAGCGTTTTGAAGCCGAAATCGATCAGCTCGACGGCGGCATCCTCCACCGGCGGCTGTGAGGTGCCGTCACCCTCAATGACGCTGAATGGTGTGAGCATCCCTTTAGCAAAATGGGGCACATTATCGGCGCCGGAGACGAAGCAGACCGCGACGTAATTGCCTGGATCGAGCCAGACGATCGCTTCGGAAGAGCCGCCCGGATCGATGACGCCGGCGCCGCCATAGGCGAGCACCGTCGCAAGAGCGGCCTCGCCTTCGCTCAGGAGGGTGTTTTGAAAATCATCGGCTGTGACGCCATCGGCGAGTTTCAGGAATTGCGCGTGGTGCGCTTCCGCACCTTTGTTCTCCATCGTGACCCGCACCCAGCCAGAGGGGATCTGGTCAGGAATGTCGAACGAAAATTCGATCGCCGACATGGTGATGGAGACTTCGGCAGCCGGGGTGCTTTCTTGCGCCAGGGCAAAATTGCCAAAGCGGAACCCACCCGCGGCAAGCCCAAGACCTGCGGCGGCAAGAAAACGAACTCGACTACGGGTGGAAAAAAGGGTTGGAGAAGACATGACGCGTTGACCTCCTCGTCAGCGTCGTGAGCGGGATATGATCCGCTCAATCCGGCCGCCCCATTGCGACCGAAATCCAAGATAACGACTGAATCGGAAAATTGCAAGAGGGAATCGAAATCAATCGCCGAGAATCGAATGCCGGGCGCGATCGCGCAGCGCCGTCAATTGTTTCGAGTAAGAAACCTCATAGTGCTTGGGGTTTTCCAAAGCGCCGAACCGCGCTGGCATCGCCGCCAGGTTTGCCCGCGCCCGCAGGCAGACGATGCGAAAGGTCGGACGTGCATCGGGCGTGATCGCTCCCGCGCGCATCACCGGCACAAGCAGCGGCGTGCTATTTTCCGGCCCCGGTTCATCGTCGGTCGAGATCACATCGCCGGCCCAACCAGGGAGGCGATAGATCTGCTTCTTGCCGGGCCAGGTGTGCTTGTCTGTGGAAAGCTTCATGCGGGCTGGCTCGGGTGCGCCCTCCAACCAGACCAGCTTGTAGACGGCCCCGATCGAGGACGGCCACTCCTCAGACACTTCTCCCGGCACGATCAGCCGCCCGCCGACGCCGAATCCATCGATCGGCGCCCCGGACGCCACCAGTCTGGAGATCGCCCACTCATCGAGATCGCCGCTCGCGACGATCTTCGTGTCGTGCTGTCCGCCCCGGTTGAGTCTGGCGCGCACCATTTTCGCCTGCGCTCCAAGATCGCCGCTATCAAGCCGGACCGCGTCGAGTCTGTGCCCGCGAGACACAAAGGCTTCCTTCGCGACCTCGATGGCAATGTCCGTCGCCTTTTCAACGTCGTAGGTATCGAGCAGCAACGTATATGACTGAAAGGAGTTGGCGACTGCGGTGAATGCTTCGCGCTCGCTGGCGAATGCGGTGACGAGCGCATGGGGAATCGTGCCGGATGCCGGTATCGAAAGATCGCGGGCGGCGTCGAGATTCGACGTTGAAGAAAACCCGCCGGTGACCGCTGAACGTGTCGTCAGCCAGGGATGATGGGCGCGTCGCAGGGCGAATTCGGACACGGATCGCCCATCCGCCGCCTGGACGATTCGCGCAGCTTTGGTTGCGATGGTGGAGGAAATGCCGATGGCGTGCAGGAGCCCCGCTTCGACCGCCAATGCTTCCGGAAACGGTGCGGTAACACGGAGTAGCGGTTCGTTCGCGTAGGCGATCGTCCCCTCGGGAATTGCCTCGATATCGCCGGTGAAGCGAAAGCGGCTGAGCCATGCGAGAAAGCCGGCATCGTAGCGGTTGAGCGATCTCAGGAACTCGATCTCACCGGCATCGAACGAAAAAGTTGATGCGAAATCGAGCGCGATGGCGAGACCGGCGGCAAGGATGTAGCCACCCCCGAATGGGTGACGCCGTCCGAAGAGATCGAAGGTGGCGCGATTGAAGAGCTGGTTTTTCCAGGCAATCTGCATCGAATCGATGTGATACCGATCGACCCAGAGACCGCCATGAGGGACGCCACGGTTCTCGTAGTCTGGAGCGCCCAAATCGAAGCTCCTTCCCTGATGGTCCAATTGCGTCATTGACGTTGCAGCGCCCCGGCAATGATGATCATATCGGAACGATAGGCGCACTTCGGGCGTTGCACCAATAACGGCGAAAACAGTTGCGTGCGATGATGGATCGCACGCGCCAAGGAGGAACGATGAAACGAGCCCGCTTGATGGCAATCGCCGCGTTCGGCATTACCCTGATGATACCCTCGGCATCCACATTTGCCGCCGATACGGCTGATGGCACAGGCGGCCCCGATCAAGGAACGCCTGATGCGTCGACCTGCGATCGGACGTTGCTCGATCAAACAGCCATCGCGTCAATCGTCGATGGAACCCCCGGCATATTTACGGGCGAGCTGGCGGCGGTGGATGAGGCGACGGTGACGGCCAGCGCCGACGCCGATGCGGAGACGGATGCCGCCATTCGCGCTACCCTCGAATCATACCGGGGCTGCGTCGCGAAATATGGCGCTGCCGGCGCGTATGCGTTCCTCAATCCCGGCATCTCCGCCATCGAGTTGATTTATCTCGGAGTCTTCGATCTGCAGGCGGAGCAAACTCCTCCCCCAGAAGGCACTCCAACCGGCATGGCGCCGGTGCAGCACGTTCCGACGCTCGATCCAACGCGGGTCGTCGTGCTGGAAGATGGGCGAGTCGGTGCAGTCGTCGTCGCACCTCGGGATGGAGCGGATTCGGCGCTGGTCGTGCTGGAGCCGCGGGACGATGTCTGGTTTATTTCCCAGATTTCTCCAATTACCGGCGCTAACTCGACTCCCGGCTCAGGCGATGGCAGTGGAGCCGGAGGGCCGTGATCGCCTTCAACCCAAATTCGTCTCCCTGCCAGGCGAGAGGTTAGTTGCGTCATGAGTTCGGCCAGCTGCCTGCGGTCTGCTGCCGGCTAAAACTTATACGCATCCTGGTCGGTGATGATCGTCACGTTTGGAGCCTGCTGCAGAAACGATGAGGGGACGTCCGGCGTGACAGGACCCTTAACGTCTGTTTGAGGATGTTTCGCTTGTTCTTGCCGGAGACGACGAGGATGATCTGTTTCGCCGCGAGCAGCAAGGTCATGCCGGCAGTGACCGCCTGGAGGGGAACCTGCTGGTCTCCGCCCCAATAAGGCCCGTTGCTGACGATGCTTTCGCTGGTTAAGGTGACAAGTCGCGTCGGGGCGTTCTGATCGGTCGGCGGCTCGTTGAACCCGAGATGGCCATTCGGCCCGAGACCGAGAATGGCGATATCGATTCCTCCCGCTTCCACGACACGGGTTTCGAATGATTCGCAAGCAGCTGCGGGATTGGCGGCGTCGCCGGGAAGCCGGGTGACATTGGTCAGCGGGATATCGAGCGGCTCGATGAATGAGCGCAGCATCCACCCGAATAGTGACCGGTAGTCATCCCGCGCGAGCCCGCAATACTCATTGAGCTGAAACACCTTGATCCCGTCCGCGTTGAATTCGCCGCGTTCTTTTCGGGCGGCGAGCGCCCGGTACATCCCCATCGGCGTGTTGCCGGTGGCTGGCATTACATTCGCCTCCGGGCTTTCCGCGATCAATCCGGCGAAAAAATCGGCCGCCTGATCGCTCAACGCATCGTAGTTTTCGGCCACGATCACTCGCATGGTGTTCCCTTCACAACTGTCATCCCTTGATGCCGGTCATCGCCACTCCGCGCAAGAAATAGCGCTGGGTAAAGAGAAAAACGAGGATGAGCGGAATCGTCGTCAGGAGCGAGCCCATCATCGTCAAACCCCACTCGTTGGCGCGTTGCGCCCGGAAGGCATAGAGCCCGAGACTGAGCGGGAACTTAGCGCGATCCTGCAAATAGATCAGTCGTCCGAAGAAATCCTGCAAGGTGTAGAGAGCATTCATAGCGCGCGGACGGTGGGGAATCTCACATTGAGACGGGCGCCGTCAGCCTCCGCGACGGACCCCGTTTTCGAGTCATCTCAGAAACGTCTCGGACGACCAGTTCGCGCGGGTTATTCGCGTCTTCTCCACACGACCAAGCAGGGACCACCCTATCTTCGGACCGGCCCCATTTCGCTCCGGCAAGGAGACCATCGGACTAGTTGATGCAAACGTTGCCGACGCAAATCTGGTTCGCGGAGCAGACCGTGCCGCAGCTGCCGCAGTTCTGTGCATCGCTCGTGAGGTCAGTGCATTGCACGTTCTGGCTGTCGCCGCAATTGACGAGGGGCTGGACGCAGCCGCCGCCGCCTTGCTGAGCGCCGCATTCGCAGGTATTGGGATCGGGAGAGTTGCCGTCCTCGCAGGACGGCACGCAGGTGTCGATGCAGAGCTCGGTCCCATCCGGGCAGGTGCACTCGCCATTCGCCTCGTCCGTGCAGATCGAGCCACTGGGACAGCAAACTGCGCCGCACGCTACCGTGGGGGGCGGGCAATCCTGTCCTCCGCTGCAGGTGCAACGGTCGAGATCAAGCGTCTGATCGCCGGGGCAGTTAGGGACGCAGGTGATCCCACACTGCGTCGAGTTGTCGGGACAGGTGCAGAGGCCCTGATTGGCATCGGTGCAGGTGCCGCCCCCCGGGCAACAATTCGGGCCACAGGGGATCTGCGGCGCCGGGCACTGGTCGCTCGAGGTCGACCCGCCGGCCGGGACACTCGTCGTGCCTCCGCTCGTGGAACTACCACCGCCGGAAGATCCATTCGATGAGCCGCTCGTACCGTTATTTCCGGTGCGCCACGTGCCGAGATCGGTGTCGTCCGGCCCGCCGAAAACGCCCGAGGCGTCGCCGCGACAGAGCACCAGATCAATGTCGGCCGTGCCGTTGAGCGCCAGGATCCCGCCGTCCGAGAGCGCCACCCGCAGGGTGAGGACGCGGCCGGTTGTCTGCCCGACGAGGGGCAAGCTTGCGCCGTTGTCGAGATCGAAGCTGCCGCCGTCGATCGCGCCGTTGTCGCCGATCTCCAGGTTGAGCGTGCCGGAATACGTCGTGTCTTTATGCGGTCCGACAGCGGTCGTGGCGACGATGGGGAGCGCGCACGCGCCGGATGCGGCAGGTGCATGGTCCGCCCTGACCACTGCGGCGACACCTGCCAGACCAAGACCCTTGAGGGCGGATCGGCGTGAGCGACGATTGGCGAACGAGCGCGACAGTCCATCAAACCGGCCTGCATCCATGCATACTCCCCGGAGAGCTCAGTATTCGGTCAAGAATCGAAAGCCATCATAGACCACCGGTGACGGCCGTCAAGCGATGAGAGAAAATGGAGCGCAGAAGCATCGGGTGGCGTCTCACAATCGTTCGCATACGGGACTCAAAACTCCCTCCCCAATGACTCTCAAACGCCCCCGTTCTTGGTAGCTCAATCCGTCGCGCAATCTGTCGTGAAGAGTAAGGTCGTGAAACGCTAGCGCACTGGTCGGGTTGAGGGGCTGATCTGCTGGATGTAGTCGTCTTCAACGCCGAGGACGCGGTTGAGGTCGGCGCGGGTCCAGTGGTTGCGGCTAACGCGGGGCAGCGAGTCGTTGATTGTCGAAGTGGCGGCACAAGGCTCGAGTTTCGTTGCGCCACCGGCCGGGATCGGCGTTCGGCGGAGGCTGCTTCGAGACGATGGAATGGTGCCGGCGATCACGCAGCAGCCAACGAGCAAGGAAAGAAGAGTGAGCATTGTGGGTCCCATGGAATTGCCTTTCCGCGTGCTCGAATGACGGAACTCGATGCGGAGAGCGAGATCATGGCCCCATTCCATTCTCGGGTGAAATGGAGGCGGAGAGGTTGCACTGTGATTAACGACGCCTGGGAGCAGTGAATGGTTACGCGTCCCTGATTTCTATTGTGATGAATCTCACGAAGAATCGCTAGCGCAGTTTGACCGAGTTTTGCCGCAAATTCGGTCACCGCGCACAAATGACCGGACGCCGTCATGGAGGCTGTTCGCACCTTGTTAACAGGGTGGGTTGCTTAGGTTGTCGGGAACTGCTAGGCTCAGCGGCGATTCGATACCCGCAGTTCCGGTGCTTTCGCCGGACGCTGCTTGTTTGGAAGGAGCAGTCCGCTGAGCGCCGCGACAGAAACAGCCGAAAAAGTTCAATCGGCCGCAGCCCGATCCGGGAACAGACGTCCGCAGGTTGTCATCGTTGGGGGAGGATTCGCGGGGATCAACGCCGCGAAAGCGCTTGAGAAAGCGAATGTCGATGTGACGGTCATCGACCGCCGCAATCATCATCTCTTCCAGCCGCTGCTCTATCAGGTCGCCACCGGCACATTGCCACCGGGCGATATTTCATCGCCGATTCGCGGCATGCTGCATCACCAGAAAAACGCCAAGGTGATGCTTGCCGAGGTGACCAGCATCAACGCCGAGGGCAAAGAGGTCGTGCTGGCCGACGGTTCGACCGTCGCCTACGACTATCTCGTGCTGGCGGTGGGGGCGCGACACTCTTACTTCGGTCACGATGAATGGGAGCAGTTCGCGCCGGGATTGAAAAATCTGGACGACGCGAACGCTATGCGCAGCCAGATTTTCTCCTCATTTGAAAAGGCGGAGCACGCGACCTCCGATGAAGAGCGCAAGAAGCTGCTCACTTTCGCGATCATCGGCGGTGGTCCGACCGGCGTCGAGTTGGCGGGCGCGATCGCCGAAATCGCCCACCACACGATTGCCAAGGATTTCAAGAACTACGACCCGCGCAACGCGAAGATTCTTCTGATCGAAGCACTGCCTCGGATCATGCCGATGTTCTCGGAGAACCTGTCGGCGAGCACCCAGAAACAGCTCGAAGAGATCGGCGTCACGGTTCGCACAAACGGCATGGTCACGTTGATCGAGGAGCACAAGGTGCATCTCGGTGATGAAGTGATCGAGGCAGATACGATTATCTGGGCTGCGGGAGTCGCCGCCGGACCGCTGGCGAAAACGATCGGCGTGCCGGTTGACCGGGCTGGGCGGATCACGATCCAACCCGATCTCACCATCGAAGGCCATCCCGAGATTTATGTCATTGGCGATGTTTCCGCCCTCCCGTCAGGACCGGAAGGACGCCCGCTTCCCGGCATTGCTCCGGTGGCGCAACAGGAAGGCACCCACGCCGGCGAGAATATCGCCCGGGCAGTCAAGGGTGAGCCTTTGACGGAATTCACGTATAAAGACCCCGGTAGCATGGCAGTGATCGGCCGCAACCGCGCGATTGCCAGTATCCGTGGCCGTGAGCTCAGTGGCCCGGCCGCCTGGATCCTCTGGGAAGGTGCGCACGTGACGAAGCTGCACGGATTCGGCAATAAGCTCGCGGTTGGATGGCGATGGGGCACGTCGTATTTCACCTTTAACCGAGGCAGCCGCATCATTGACGAGTCGCTCGACTCATCGTCGTAAAGCAGAAGCTGGCGGGCACGAGCGTTTGATGTGCCCCGGACTGAAGCGCAAGATGCAAACGCGGTCGGGCGTGCACGCCCGACCGCGTTGCTTTTTCTTACAATCAACCTGCGAGATCATTTGCCCGCGCTAGAGGAATCTGCATGGCTCACGTGGTTGATCTGACAACCCAGCGCTGGACTCCCGATTACCGCTTGCCTGCGCCGCGTACTCCCCTGCTCGGACGCGATGCCGAAGTCGACGGCATCGTCGAGCGCATCCTCGATCCCGCCGTATCCGTGCTCACGATCACCGGCCCGGGCGGCGTCGGCAAAACCCGGCTGGCGCTCCAGGTCGCCAATGCTGTCCGGACCAAGGGATTTGCGGATGGAGTCGTGTTCGTGCCGCTGGGAGATGTTCGCGACACGAACGCGGTCATTCGCCGGCTCGCGCAGTCATTGCTGATGCCGGTGCAGGAGCGGGCGTTCGAGGAAGAACAGATCATCGAGGCGATCCGCTCGCGCTCGATGCTTGTCGTCCTCGACAACCTGGAGCAATTGATTGACGCCGCGCCCATTTTTGCGCGGCTTGCCGAAGCAGGGGCCGGGCTGACGCTGCTCAACACCAGCCGCGTGCCATTGAGAATCCGCAGCGAAATCGAATTCCCTCTTGCCCCATTGGTGCTGCCGAAGTTTGGTGACTATCGCTCGCCCGGGTTCACCGATATTGAAAAGAGCCCGGCGGTGGCGCTCTTCGTCGACCGGGCGCAAGCGGTCAATCCCGCCTTCCAGCTCACACCGGAAAATGCCGCCGACGTGGCGCAGCTCTGCGCCCGGCTCGATGGATTGCCGCTGGCGATCGAGCTTGCCGCCGCCCGGATGAAGCTGCTTTCCCCGGCAGCCCTGCTGGCTCGCTTCGATAACCGGTTGCGGGTGCTTGGCGGCGGAGCGCGCGATCTTCCCGAACGGCAGCAAACGCTGCGGCAGACGATCGCCTGGAGCTACGACCTGCTCGACCCGGATGAGCGGTCCGTTTTTCGAACGCTTTCGATTTTCCCCCAGAGTTTTGATTTTCCCGCAGCGGCGGCGGTGCTTGGCGCCGACGCAGACGATCCGATGTTGCTCGACTGGTTGACCTCGCTCGCCGATCAAAGTTTGATCAGGCGTATTGAAAGCGCGAGCGCGCAACCGCGCATGCTCATGCTCGAAACGATCCGGGAGTTTGGCCAGGAGCAACTCAAAGCATATGGGGAAGATGAGCGGGTCAATGCGAATCACGCCGCCTATTTCCGCGATTTCGTCTATGAACGGTCCACAACGGTCGTTGGTTTTCTCGATGTCGCTCGCTCCGATGAAGTTGAGGAAGAGCTGGCAAATATCCACCAGGCGCTGGCCTGGTACCTTGAGCGTGAAGACGCCGACGGCGTCGCGACCATCATCTCCTCGATGGGCAAGCAATGGACGACGCGCGGATATAACGTCGAAGGGAAACGCTGGATTGATCGGGCGATGGGACTGATTCAACGCGTTGAACCAGAGACTCAGGCGAAGATTCTTCGCTTTGCTGCCTGGTACAGCACATTGAGCGGCGAGGTCGATGAAGGGCTGGAAAGGGCAAATCGGGCGGTAGAAATCAGTCGTACGGTTCCCGGCCAAGCGCAGCTCGCGGACGCGCTGAACACGCTTGGGGTGATTCACATTTTCCGGCGTGAGTCTCTGCTGGCTGAGCAGGCATGGACCGAGGCGCTGGCTATCGCCGTCGATAATGGAGCCACGCGGGCGGGCATTCTCAACAATCTGGGCGTGGCGGCGAGAACTCGCCGCGATCTCGATGCTGCTGAACGCTATTTCAATGAAAGTCTCGACGCGAACCCAATCGAGCTCAGGAGCGAACGGGAAGGGCATGCGCTCGTCAATCTTTCCGATATTGCGTTTGAGCGAGGCGACCTGCAGAAATCGCGTCTTCTCTTTAATGAGGGACTCACGCATTTTTATAAACGCCGCAGTCTCGATGATCTTTACCAGGCGATGCATGGCGGCGCCGGATTGCTGATGGGTGAGGGGAACCCGGAGCGGGCTGCAATCGTTTTCGGCTGGGCCGATAGTGCCCGCGAACATCTGGGCATTCCACCAAACAGAGATATCCAGGAAATTGAGGGTGAAGAACCGATCGATTCGTTGATCAGAACTGCGCTTGGCGAGGAACGTTTCATCGCATTGATGGCTGAAGGCGCAACATTGACGCTGGAAGAAGCAGTTGCACTGGCCCTCGAAACTCCAGAGCCATACCACGAGCCAGCTACTGTCCTGGCGTCATCCGGTCAGCAGGCATCGGGGCTGACGCAGCGAGAAATCGAGGTATTGAAGCTGGTCGTCACCGGCGCCACCAACCAGGAAATCGCCGATGCACTGTTCATCAGCTTGCGAACTGCCCAGACGCACGTCACCAATATCCTCAGAAAGGTCGGAGTCGATTCCCGTGCCGAGCTGGCGGCTTATGCTGTCCGCGAGGGACTCGCTACGTAGACACCTTTGCGCGAACTACGTAGACCGCGTAAAGCAATTCACGAATGCAAATCAATCGTTCGGACGATGTTGACAGCTTCGCAATCTGACATCCTCTTATCAAGAACAGCGCGACCGGCAACGGAGCCGGTCACCGGATGGAGGAAATGTCATGAGTCTGCCCCCAGATCTTCAGTTGCAACTTGGTCATGAGCGCTCAGCCAGTCTTTCGTCAGGGCGAGCGAGTGCTCGCACATTCGCCGCGCGAGGAAGCGCGGTGGCCGCTGTTCGCAATCGAGTTGGCCGGATGGTCGTTTCGGCCGGACGCCGCATCATGGGCGAGTCTGCGATCGTCGATCGCCATGCGTCCGACATCGCACTTGCCCCGTTCGTGAAGTAACCAGCCCACAGGAACATCCCCAATCTGCTAGTCTCAAATCCTGCAGAAGCGATAGGACGCCGCTCCAACGGTGTCCAATTCGCGTGATTGGGAAGTGAGAGCGGGGGTCTTCGCGTGGCGGCGCCAGTTAGCAGCTCCAGAGCTGCCGCCGTGCCAGGAATAGCGCCTGACACAACGGCTACTTCACCGGACGAGTCCGGCCGTTCCGACCTCAACGAGGCGCAAGTTCAACGTGGATTTGTGCTGCTCGCGATGACCACCTTCGCGATGGCCATCGCGATGAACATCACCCAGGCGATCCAGCCGAACTTCTTCCGCGATGTCATCGGCATGGACGGCGCGCAAAATGGGTATCTCATCGCCATTCGCGAGGTGTCCAGGATTCCTGCTCATTTTCGTCGCCGCGTTTCTCTTGCGTCTGGGAATGGCCCGGGCGGCCACGGTCTCGCTGATCGTCGCCGGTATTGGCTTCGCCCTCTTCGCCGGTGCGAATTCCTTTCTCGCGCTGATCCTGCCGACGCTGATCTCGAGTGTCGGCTATCACTCCTGGATGCAGTTGCAACCAGCGCTCGGGCTTTCGCTGGCAAAGAAAGGCGCCGAGGGTTCGATGCTCGGTCGATTGAGCAGTATCGGCTTCGCGGGAACGATGCTCGCGCTGGGCGCGGTGCTGGCGACATTGCTCTGGATCGAGCATCGTGCACGGCACGCTGACAGGATTCCAGGACAACGCGCTCCGCACCTTTTTTGTCATCGGCGGCATTGCGGCCATCATTGGCGCTTGCTTTGTCTTTCGTTTTCCCGTTTCCGACGACGACCGGACCATAGCGAGGACTGCGCCACGCATCACCTGGCGCAAGGAATACCGGCTCTATTACTGGCTGGCGTTTCTCGACGGCAGCCGGATGCAGATTTACTTCGCCTTCGCGCCTTTTGTGCTGGTCGAGGAATTCAATGTCAATGCCACGACGCTCACCACGTTGCTGATCATCGTTGCGGTGATCAACTGGCGGTGCGGCAGGATCATCGGCGGCTTCGTCGACCGCTTCGGCGAGCAGAAAGTGCTGACCGTTGGTTACACGCTGCATGGGGTGACGTTTCTCGGTTTCGCGCTGTCGCAAAATGTCTGGCTGCTCTACTTCTTCTACATCCTGTACAACTTCCTCTTTCTCTTTTCCGTGGGAACCACGACCTATCTCCGTAAGATCTGCAAGCGCGAAGATCTTGCGCCGAGTCTGGCGATGGGCGTCTCGCTGTCGCATGTCACCGCGATCGTCGTGCCGGTGGTCGGGGCCGCACTCTGGAAGCAACTGGGCTACCAATTTCCCTTCCTCTTCGGAACTGTCTTCGTGGCGCTCTCGCTGATCGCCACGCAGAAGATCAACAAATCGAAGGAAGAGCTGGCGAGTCACGCGACCTAGGGCGTTTCTGACAAAGGTGCGGACGCCGTGCTGAGCGTCTGTGGTAATGAACGCCAGCCGGCGCGCCAGTCGAGCGCGATCAGCAAACCGACGCGGCCACGACGGAGCCGCCGGACAGGAGGCCACCGATGACCAAGTACCTGATTTCGTTCCCAAGCTTTGCGATGGTGCATCCCGGAGGAAGACCGTCCGACCGTCGCCGCGGAGGCCCATGCCGTGATCCAGGAGGCGAAGGATGCCGGGGTGTACGTCTTCGGCGGCGGGATCAACGAAGGCGTCGCGCCCGTGCTCGTCACGCGTGAGGGCACTGTCTCCGACAAGCTCTACGCGCAGGCCCAGGTACCCAACGGCGGCTACACCATCCTCGAACTGCCGGCGCGGGAGGCGGCCGTCGCGTGGGCCGCGAAGCTCGCCGTCGCGTGCCGGTGTGCGCAAGAGGTGCGGGAGTTCCAGTACGACCCCGAGAGTTGAATCCAACTCCCTAGTCCGCCGCTGCTTCGATGCGATATGGACCGATGATCGCGTCGAAGACCCGGGCGATCTGCTCGTGGGGCGGACCGGCCGGGTTGGCGATCCATCTGAGCATGGCCCCGCTTCCGGCTGAGAGTAAGAGAAACGCGATGTCATCTGCGTCGCAGCCGGTCAGCTCGCCCGCCTGGATCGCCGCGCGCACGCTTGCGACGAGATTCTGATGATAGATGCGCTCCCGGCGGTCAAGCTCTTCGTGGAGCACGGGATCGAGTCCCGCTTCGATGCCGAACACCAGGAGATTGGCGTAACCGGATGGGCCGGGCCGTTCCTGGCTAAAGGGTGTGCCTGGCGAAACATACCCTTCCCTGAATGCTTCGAGCGGGGATGCATATTCCTCCTGCAGCCGCTCATAGCGTCCCGCTGACTCGTCCGTGCCCCAGATCAGGTACGCCAGGATGAGCCCCTGACGGGAGCCGAACCGTCGAATCAAGGCCTGGGAGGTGCAGCCCAGACGCGTGGCTACGCTTCCGAGTGTGAGGTTGTGTAGCCCGAGTTCCGCCAGCACTTCATTCATTGCGCCGAAAACCTCGGCATCTTGAAACTGGCGGGGTCGGCCTCTATTGCGGTTCGAGGAATCATTCGTTACCATGCGTCAACTAATCCGATCGTGCTGGCTGCACCGAATGCGCGAGTGCGTGCATCTAGTTTAGTCGGCAGTCAGACGGATGTGGTAGTTGCGTGAGGAGGATACACACCAGGATTCCTTAACAGGTTTCGCAACCTTTTCTCATTAGCCTAGTGAGGGTCACGATGAACGAGTTCAGTTCCAAGCTTTCACGCCGTCGACTTCTCGGCGCCACCGCAGGAGCGGCTGCCGCAGCTGCCCCATTCATGGCCGCCGCTCAGGCGACACCTGAGGCATCACCGCTTGCGGAGGACGCGCTCCTTTCGTCCACGCTTCCCGCGAGTTGGGATCAAGAAACTGACGTGATCGTGGTCGGCACCGGTGGCGCTGGTTTTGCCGCCGCCGTGACGGCGACGCAGGCCGGGGCCGAGGTGATCATCCTCGAGCGCGCGGGCAACGCCGGCGGCACCACGCTGATCTCCGGCGGCGAGTTCTGGATCCCCAACAATTCGAAGATGGTCGCCGCAGGCAAAACCGATCCGAAACCAGACGCGCTCAAGTACATGGCGCGGCTTTCGTATGCGAACCTCTACGACGCCGATTCCCCGACGCTCGGCCTGCCCCAGCATCAGTACGACCTGCTCGACGTCTACTACGACACCGGCTCGGTTGCGGTCGATAAATTCGAGGAGTGGGGCGCGCTCTACAACCGCATTCAGCCGTCGATGGGATACAGCGAATTCCCCGATTTCGCCGATCCTGACTATCACGCCGATCTGCCTGAAGACAAGGCGCCTTACGGACGTGGGTTGAATCCTGATCCTGATAAGGGCGGCTCCGGCGCGATCCCCGTGCAGATGCAGAAGTGGACCGATGAAAAAGGCGTGCCGCTGTTGCTCAACCACCGGGTCATTGGTCTGTACCAGAACAGCAATGGCGAGGTTGTCGGCGTGCGGGTCGACAACGAAGGCACGGAACTCAACTTTCGCGCAAAGAAGGGTGTCTTTTTCGGCACCGGTGGATTCACGCAGAGTCTCGAAAAAAATCTGGCATACCTGCGCGGACCGGTTTTCGCAAGTTGCAGCGTCGGCACCTGCACCGGGGACTTTGTCGATATCGGCATTGCCGCCGGGGCGGAGCTTGGCAATATGCAGAACGCCTGGTGGCTCCAGTGCCCGCTCGAGCTTGCGCTCGCCGCGCCGAGTCTCCCCGGCGCCGATACCTGGATTCCGTACGGCGATAGCATGCTCATCGTCAACAAATATGGCGAGCGGATCACGACGGAAAAGATGGTCTATAACGAGCGCGGGCAGACGCATCACTGGTGGAATCCAGCGAAGCGCGAGTTCAGCAATCTCGTCCAGTTCATGATCTACGACGACGCCGTCGCGCAAGATCCCACTGAATTCGGCTTCCGCTTCCCGGTTCCGGCAGCCGGCAAAGACGCCGATTACGTGATCAAGGGCGAAACCTGGGAAGAGCTGATCCAGAACATCAGCGACCGGCTCGACTCGATTCGTGGCCAGGGTCAGCTCACGGCCCGCGTCGGCGCGGATGTCGTGCTGGCCGATGACTTCCTCGACAAGTTCAGCGCCACGCTGGAGCGGTTCAACGGCTTTGCGGAGTCGGGCGTTGACGAGGACTTCGGCCGTGGCTCGACGCCGATCCAGATCGCCTGGGGCGGCGGCACGACCCGGTTCAAGACCAACGCAAATCCGACGATGGCGCCATTCGCCACGAAGGGGCCGTACTACTGCATTCTGCTCGGCAGCATGACGCTCGATACCAAGGGTGGCCCGGTCACCGATACCAGCGCGCGCGTGTTGCACATCAACGGCTCGGTCATTCCGGGTCTGTATGGAGCGGGCAACTGCGTCGCATCTCCAGCCGGCCAGGCCTATTGGTCGGGCGGCGGCACGCTTGGCCCGGCGCTGACCTTTGGCTATATCGCCGGCAACAATCTTGCCGCCGAGCCTGAGAAGGCGCTCGTCTAAACTTTATCTCCTGCGCTCTTTTCCCTGGTGGTCACGTCACGAGAGGGAAAAGAGCGCAGGAGATTCGTATTCGGCACCTTTCTTCATCGCTTGCGACGAAGGGAGTCCGCCGAATCCCCCAATCCAATACGCCGTTAGGATGATCCAAAATATTCTTTTAATACTTATACTGAATATGCGACGAACGGCAATGTGTGTCGCGGTGCAGGTTCTCGCGCTGATCGAAAGAATTGAAACGGATAGACCAGCGCAGAAGGTTGATCGATGGTGACATCGGATTGGAGAGAATTTCGCGATGGCTACAACTAAAGCGCCTCGAAAAGGGATATCCGACGAAGAGCTCGCTGACATGCTCGCACTGATGAAGAATTCTGATGACGTAGAGATCAAGCTAACGCTTCCGGAAGACACTCTTCTGTCAACCGCAAGGAAATTGAATCTCGACGCGCTCACCGCGCAGATTCGGCAGGTTTTTTTCTTAGACACGCCCGATTTGAAACTCAATAAGGCGGGCGTCGTGGTTCGTGCCCGGCGGACACAGGGACGTGCCGACGAATCGACGGTCAAGTTGCGTCCCGTCGTGCCTGAAGAGCTTTCGCCGAAACTTCGAAAGATGCCAACCTTTAAGGTGGAAGTGGATGCGATGCCTGGTGGTCACGTCTGCTCGGGATCACTTGGAGCGGTGCTTGGCGCCACGGATGTCCGATCGGTCCAATTCAACGGAAAGCCTATTCGCAAGCTGTTCAGTCAGGAGCAGCGCGCCTACTATAAAGAGCACGCGCCTGCGGGCCTTGAACTTGATGATTTGACACTTTTTGGGCCAATCTTCGTGCTCAAACTCAAGACTAATCCGGAGGGTTTCAATCGCCGGCTCACGACTGAGTTGTGGATGTACCCGGACAATAGCCGCGTGCTGGAGCTCTCAACGAAGGGCGCGACAACGGAAGCATTCCAGATTGCGATTGAGCTCCGAGCATTCCTTAACAAGCTTGGGATTGAGCCGTCCGATGCTCCGCTGACGAAAACGGGCCATGCACTCAGCTACTTTTCCGAACAAGCCCAAAAAGCGGCAAAAACGGCGAAGGCATAGAACAGGCGGAACTCTTCCTCATTCCCAGCCCCTCTCCCGCACCGGGAGAGGGTGCACGTCCACCAGCCTTCGCGAAGCGGAAAAGAGTGACGCATTTCGCCGGGTAAGGACAACGCGCCGAAGGGAATCCCCCTGAGGCGCCTTACGCTGTCACGGCGGCTTCGTCGATCGTGGCGAATTGCTGGTTGAAGAGTTTGGCGTAGACACCGCCCTTTGCCAGCAATTGCGGGTGCGTACCCCTCTCGACGATTTCCCCGCGCTGCACGACCAGTATCTGATCGGCCGAGAGGATCGTGCTGAGACGATGAGCGATCGCGATCGTTGTACGCCCGCTCATCAGGTCTTCGAGCGCGCTCTGGATCAATCGTTCGGATGTCGTATCGAGCGCGCTGGTCGCTTCGTCGAGCACGAGAATTTTCGGATTCTTCAAGATCACCCGGGCGATCGCGATACGTTGCTTTTCGCCGCCCGGAGAGTTTGTATCCCCGTTCGCCGACAACCGTGTCATATCCTTCGGGAAGCTCCACGATCCGGTCGTGTATCGCCGCTGCGCGTGAGGCTGATTCCAGTTCCTCCTGGGTCGCATCGAGCTTGCCGTAGATGATGTTCTGGCGAACGGTGTCGTGGAAGAGATAGGTCTCCTGCGTCACCATGCCGATGATCTGGCCGAGACTTTCGAGCTGGATATCGCGCACGTCGATGTTGTCGATCTTCACCGCGCCGCCGGTCACATCGTACAGACGGGGCAAGAGCATCGAGATCGACGTTTTGCCGGCGCCGCTCGGTCCCACCAGTGCGATCAACTGTCCCGGTTTTGCTTCGAAGTCAACATGGTCGAGCGCGAAGGGCCGCTGGGTCGAAACGGCGTCCAAGCCGTTCGCATTGGCTGCTTTCGGTGGCAACTCAACCGGCGCTTCGTAGCGGAACGAAACGTCCTCATACGCGACATATCCCGCCACTTGATCGGTCGTCAGCGCGATGGCGTTCGGACGGTCGGTGATCTCGATCGGGAGATCGAGGTACTCGAAGATGCGGTCGAAGAGCGCGAACGCTCCCTGGATTTCCACCTGAACACTGAGCAACTGTCCAATCGGGAAGAAGAGCCTACTTTGCAGGGTAGTGAAGGCGACGATGTCGCCGATGGTAAGCCCGCTGTTGCCATGAATGATGTAGCGGCCAGCGACGAGATAGACGATCGCGGGGGTGATCGAAAAGAAGGTCGAGATCATCATGAAGAACCAGCGTCCGACCAGCTGCTGGCGAACCTGCAGACCGGAGAGACGGATGTTTTCTTCTGAGTATCGGTTGCTCTGATATTTCTGCCGGCCAAACGCCTTCGTGAGCAGAATGCCGGAAACGGACAGCGTTTCCTCGGTCATCGCGCTCATATCGGCCAGCGTTTTTTGGGTCGATCCAGCCAATCGGCGCCGTTCCATGCCGACGCGGTAGGTGAGCACGGCGAAGATCGGGATCAGCCCGAGGCTGATCAGCGCCAGCCGCCAGTCGATCAGCCACATGGCGATGACGGTCGAGATAGCGATGGCGACGTTGCTGACGATGCTCGTCGCCGTTTCAGTAACGACGCTCTGAATGCCGCCGACGTCATTCGACAGGCGTGATTGGATTTCGCCGGTTCTCGTTGCGGTGAAAAATCGCAGTGGCTGTCTTTGGAGATGCTGGTAGAGCGCGTTGCGAAGATCGCGCATCACATGCTGCCCAACTGAGATGTTGAGGTAGGACTGCCCAACGCCGATCAACCCGGAGATGAGCGGGATGACCACCATCAGACTGACCAGGACATAGAGTTGGTGCAGATCTTGATTCGGAATCGCGTCGTCGATGATGTACTTGAGCAGGTAGGGATTGATGATCCCGAGTCCCGCGGTGATCAGGATCAGCACGACGGTGATCGCCACGCGTTTCCAGTAGGGTTCAAAGAACCCGACGACGCGATGAAATGTTTGCCGGTCGATTTTCTTGTTTGCGCCTTCGGGAAGGGGGCGTCCCGTTCCCATCATTCGGCCTCCGCCTCGTTGCATAAATTGGTCCTCTCTGAGGCGGGCCGGAGGTTGTGGAAACGGCGCGTCTCGTCCATTGTGGTCGTGAAGTTGAAAGTGCATTGCTTATGCACTCTCTAACAATACGACTCCCTAACGAAATCAACATCAGCAAGGCAAGCAGGATCGAGCCTGCCTGTTCGGGTAGGTTGGAGATTTCGGGAGGGGAATGACGTTCCTGCGACGCTAGTCGACGTCTGATTTCGCGGGATCTGAAGAGGCATCCGACGCGGCCCGCAACGGGGTGATGATCGAGGAATGCCGGTTCGCGCGCCCAAACGGAATCGGATTGATCGTGGTTGGGCGTTCAGGTGTGGATGCCCCGGTGCGATGGACAATGAACGCGTTGCCACGTGATCCCTGCAGGCGCAGCCGTGCCTCGTACCAATCGGCGAGATCGTCGCTGCCGCGTTGTTTCGACGTGGTGATTGGTTGCTTCGGCGTGCGGGACGCGGAGCTATTCGCCATGATCAATCCTGCTTCATGGGCGACGCGGGAGCCCATGTTCCCAGAACAATACTGTATTTTAGCCCAATATGACCCGATGTTCCCGCTACCCGTGTCGCAAAAACGTCAGCCGATCGGATACCACCTGGCTCCGAGTGGTAGCTTGCGATAGCCGCATCGTGCAGCGATGTGACACCTTTGGTGACACCAGGGTGTAAAGGATCGGTCTCTGCCCCTCGCCGGATTCCCGCGCGAACACCGCGATCGACAACTTCCCAGTGGCGCACCTTCGATCGCCGCAGCTGGTGTCCAACCGTCGCGCCGCTTTTTTTGGTACTATCCACTTAGACCCCACAGCCTAGATCCGGCAGTACCCGCACCCGGACAATCGAATCATCCGTCCTCACGTCTGACAGTCACAGAGTGAGATCATGAGGTGGCTGGCGATGAAATCCACGCGAAACGCAGGACAACCGCCCAGGGACGTGGGAGCAATCCCCATACAAGGACCCCAAAGCGTCATCGGCTTTATTCCACCGGGGGTGATTGACCCCGACTCGCATATGATCACCCTCGAGGTCGTCCTCACCTTTACCGATGACCGCACGATGTCCGTGCCGCTTCGCATCAGCCGGAGTGAATTCGTGCATCGCGCACGCGTTGCCCGGCCGGCGCGCCCAGTTGCCGATCTGCGCCAGTGGTTGGTGGAACGCGCCCATCAGCAACTCGCGACTGGGCAGTCAGATTCGAATGTACGCGCGGAGTTGATGGTGCAGGCCACGATCTTCTGGGTCTATCCCAACCGGGCTCGCCATGAGCCGTTCTTGCTTTAGCTCGGCTCGATCCCATAACTCGGGTGCATGTTTTCGTCTGGATGGGGAATCCGAATAAGCCGAGCAATGACCGGGTTATTCGGGTTAGGCGCATCGCGGAAAGATCCCGATTCCGCGCTTGCCACATAGGGATCAGGGCATAGAGCGTGCCAGAAAACATGATCCGCTCAGCTGCGCCCATCGCGCGAACTCAGCCAGTTGCAGGCACCGGGTCGCTGGGATGACCCGTTACCCAATCGGCGACGCCCTTTCCCTCTTCAGATCGATCACACTCCGCCGGTCACCCCGTGGTGAGCGTCCAATACGCCCTTGGCCGGATGCGACTACACCCCACTGGTCGGTAAAGTGGCACAATCGGTAACCGCCCTGGTCGGGGCGTCACGTCGGCGAGAAGGGCAACAACTCATATGCGTATTGCGATCGCGATCGGCGGACTGCTGCTGTTAGTCGGCTTCCTGTTTCAAGGCATATTTGTGAACGCCCTCGCAAGTGAGGATGTTTCGACGTGGCGGGCCGGCGTCAGCGGCGCCTTTGTCGCCGTACCCTGGCTCTTTGCGGCGCTGTATGTCTTCTGGCTTCCCCGCCTTGCAACGGGCCTGTTCATTGTCGCGGGCGTGCTCGCCTGGCTCGGCGCAGCGACCACATCCCATGCAGATCTCTGGGTGTGGGGCGCCGTTGCGTTCGCCCTCGCCGCCTTTTCTTATGTTGCTGCTCGTCAAAAGAAGGAAGTGGACACGCGAAGCCGCGAACACGACGAGACGCCGCCAACGATGGTACCCAGCCAGACGACGATGGTCGCTGCGATGACCGCCCCACTAGCCGCAACGCCAACCGTTCCGATGCCTATCTCAGCGATGCCGAGCGTTGCCCCGGTCATGACCATTTTCCCCTGCCCATCGTGTGGAATGGAGATGGATACGGAGCAGCGGTTTTGCCAGGAATGTGGTGCTCCCGCACCTGCTCGTCCAAACAGTCGTCATGCAATCCCAGTGTGATAGCAGCAAGTTAAGGAACGACGCGGAGAGGAGCGCTCCATAGCCGCGTTGAGCGCCGGGATGACTCGTGACCCAAAACGTCCTCGGCACGCGTGACAATCGGGCTCGAGCATTGCTGTCTGGAGTCATCATGAGTTGGTTGCAGATCGTCGCAGTCTGTGTGGTGGTAGCGCTTTTGGTGTGGCAATTGAGCAAGAGGCGAAGATAATCAGCGCGCCCGCTTGGTGACGCTGGGGAGTGTGAATCTCCCCATCGCCATGTCGTGCATCAGTCGACGTTGAGGATTGGCCCAATGCGCGCCCATCACCGAATTACCCGCTCGCACCGTTCGCACTCCGGACGCTCAATGTTGGGCATAACTGCAGGCTTGGCATCCCAACGCTTGTCGACGTGCGCCTTGAACTCTTAATAAGTGATCGCGATCAGGCAATGATGAGGACATAGATGCTTTCTGGTCGGATAGTCAAGCGCGTGTAGCGGCGGATAGAGAACTAAGACCACACGCCGCCCGATCCTTGGTAACCGGCGGTATGTCCGGGCGGACTCCTTGCCGTAATCAATCGGCTACGCGCCGGTCATTTTTCATGTTCCCCGGGGATGTGGTGCAATGAACCCGACAGTGTGCCGATCGAACCAGAGAGGTTGACTATGACTGAAGCATTTCCCGACAGCATTCCCGCGACTGAGCTTGTCTACCATCTCGATTCCTATGCGCGGGAACTCGATGCAACGGTCATCGCCGTCGATCAGGAAACCAATGCGGTGGCGCTCGACCGCACCATTGCCTACCCCGGCGGCGGGGGGCAGCCATTCGATCTCGGTACGCTGACGAGTGCGAATGGCGCATGGCGGATCGAATCGGGGAAAAAGCAGGGAAACATCGCCTGGTACGTGTTGTCCGGGCCAGATGGCCTGCCGGCGCTGGGTGACCAGGTCCATCTTGCCCTTGATTGGACGCGGCGGTACCGGTTGATGCGGATGCACACGGCGCTGCATGTGTTGTGCGGCATGGTCTATCGCGATTATGGGGCGCTGGTAACGGGCGGCAATATGGGGCCGGATCGGGCCAGGATGGATTTCGAGATGGAGGAGTTCAATCCCGCGATCGTCGCCGAGATCGAGCTACGCGCTAACGCCGAGATCGCGCAAGAGCGTGACATCCGCGTGCAGATTCTTCCGCGCGAGCAGGCGTTTCAGATTCCCGATCTGATCCGGACCAAAATTAATCTCCTGCCGGAAGGGATTCCCGAGGTGCGGACGGTGGAGATCGTCGGGCTCGACCTGCAGGCGGACGGCGGCACGCATGTCGCCAATACCCGCGAGGTGGGAGGGATCAAGGTCGTTGGCACCCGGTCGAAAGGAAAGAGCAACAAGCGGCTGGAGATTGTGTTGACCGGCGGTGAGGGCGACGATCAATATGCCAATTGACGGCAGGTCGGTTTGGAAAAGTCCGATTCCCGGTTCCATGATTACTGGTAAGGTTTGGCACGATTCTTTTTGATTGCGAGCTATTGGGGGCATTCATGACCGCGCGCGATGTGTTGAAGCAGACAGAAGGAGTTTCCCCGCTCAGCCGGCTCGCTCAGCGTGCCCCAGCATTTCAAACCTCCCCCTGGGAAAAGGTCGACCGGCTCGTTAGCGGTGGACCGGCTGACACCATCTATTTCGGCAACGGCACGCCATCGCGCGAGGCGATTCCCTTCGCCCGAATGCAGGAGGCGAGCGATCGGGCCTGGGCGGAAGTGATGGAAACGCCAGGCGCGCTCGACTATGGCAATGCCGCCGGGCTGAACGAGCTTCGCGATTTGATCGCAGTCCGGATGGAGCAGAATCTCGGCATCCACGCCGAGCGAAAAAATATCATCATCTCGAACGGCAGCCAGCAGGCGATCGACTATCTCTGCCGGCTGATGCTCGATCCCGGCGACACCATCATCATTGAGGGACCGACCTATCTCGGCGCGCTGCAAATCTTCGACACCTACCAGGTGAATTACATCGTGGCGCCGATGGATGACTGCGGGCTTGATGTCGATCACCTGCGTGCAACCCTCGCGTCGGCTCCGGTCGTTCCGAAATTGCTGTATACGATTCCAACGTTTCAGAATCCGAGCGGCATCACGATGCCGCTGGAGCGTCGGCATGCGTTGATCGAGCTGATGCATGAGTATGGGATTCTGATTCTCGAAGACGATCCCTACGGCGAGCTCTGGATCGATGAGCCGCCTCCCCCCGCACTGCGGGCGCTCGATTCCGGCGTCGCCTATCTCGGCACCTTTTCCAAGACGATCGCGCCGGGTATCCGCTCCGGTTGGGTTGTCGCGCCGGATGGATTCGCCGAGATGCTTTCGATCGAGAAAGAGATTGTCGATATCCATAATGAGCGGCTGATGATGCGCATCGTTCGCAACACGGTCGAAGGCTTCCTCGACGATCATCTCGTCGGCGCGCGAGCACTCTACCGGCTGCGGCGCGATGCGATGCTCTCCGGGCTGGCGCGGTTCCTGCCAGTCGGGACGAGCTGGTCGCTGCCGGGCGGCGGCTTTTTTGTCTGGGTCACGCTGCCCGATGGCATCTCGGCGGTCGAACTGCTTCCGTTTGCCGCCAAACGGGGCGTCGCGTTTCTCGCCGGCGAATGGTTTTACCCCGGCTACGTGTCGGCAGACGCCGTATCAAACTTGCGGTTGAATTTCTCGACCCTTCCCGAAGAGAAGATCGAAGAGGGACTGAGGCGTCTTGGCGAAGCCATCATGGCCTTTGTGGAGCAGGGCGATTCTTCATCGTAGGGACGCACTGTGCTACGCTCACCCTGCTCGGGCAGGGGTCCGGGCGAGGCATTGTCCTCCCTATGAATCCCGCACGGTTCTGGATGTCATCACTGGACGATCTGCGCGATAAACTGAACCTCGATGACCACACCCTGTGGCTCTTTATCGGGGTCGCGGTTGCGGCGTTATTCACCATTCAAGCGATTGAAAGCGCCATCGAGACGGCCTGGCCGCACGAACAGCGTGCGGCGGGTATTGTCCCCGGCGCGCGTCGTGCGCAGCCGGTCTGGGGCATTGTCGGGCTGTTGGTGCTGCCGGGCGCGATTCTCGCCCTGATGAATCTCGGCGCCATTCTCTGGAACGACGCCGAATCAAACCGGGCGATGACGATCGGCGGCGTGCTGCTGATCGTGGGCTGGGTCGTGTTCATGCTTTCCAGCATGAACTGGCTCGGCGTGCGAAACGCGATGCGGGAAACGGGCGCGATCGGCCCGATTGCGCTGGCCGTTCTCCTCCTGGTGGCCGACTTGATGTTGCTAGCGGCGTTCATCGATATTGCGCCGTCGATCAAAGAAGTTACCGATGGAATTAAGAACCTGATTCCATTTCTCGACTAGACTCACTTCTTGTGGTGAGGATTGTGATCTCACCCGCGCGTCCGGATTCGTGGCATCCCCGCTTGAACTTACCAGCTGCGCGAAAGGATGAGCCATGACTGGCAAACGCTCATCCAATGAGCGGCCAAATAACTCCACTGGCGAACCCCCTGCTGAAGCCGAGGCCCAGGGTCCATTTCGTTTGGACCCGCGTGGTACCCCGGCGACGATGGATCTCGGCCCGGCGGCAGCTGCCTTCGGCTTCGGCGAATCTCCCGATGTCGACGCGGAATATGACGCCAGCGACGCCGAGCGAATGCTGCGCAAAGAGCGGATTCGCGGATTCAGCACCACGCCGCTTACACCGGAAACGCTGCCGTCCAGCCTGCCGCTCGTAGGCGGACGGGGTGGCGCGACGACGGACGAGTCGCTGTTCAAGTTGCCGGCGTTTCAAATGCTCTGGTTTTCGCGATTGCTCGGCCAGATCGGGCAGGGAGCGCTGATCTACGGGCTGTTGATCATCGTTGTCGATCGCACCGATTCGTCCTTTTATAACTCACTCTTTGTGATTTGCTCCATTTTGCCGGCGATTTTCTTCGGACTTCCCGCTGGAGTCGTCGCCGATTCGATGCCCCGGGTGCCGCTGCTGGTTGGTTTGAATCTGCTGCGGTTTGCGTTCGCGCTGGTGCTTGTCGCCAGTGATCCTGGCTTGCCAGGGCTGTTCGCGGCCGCGCTCGGCATCTGGACGATCCATCAGTTCTATTCGCCGACTGAAAGCGCCACGATGGCGGCGCTAGTGCCGCGCAATCGCTATGTCTCGGCTCAGGCGCTCTCGAATCTGGCGCTGACGATCGCCCAGGCGGTCGGACTGGTGATCCTCGGGCCGCTGCTGCTCAAGTTCGCCGGTCCTCGAGCGCTTTTTGCAGTGTGCGCGTGCTGCTTTATCGCCACTGCCGCCTGCACGTCGTTGCTTCCGGCTGTCAACGACTTTGCCGGAGTCACGTCGGAACGGGCGAAGCGCGCCTCGCGCGAGGCGCTGCTGACAGGCTGGCGATTGACGCGGAGCGATCCAGTCATGCTCGAAGTGCTGGTCGATGACATTCTGATCGGCATCGGCAGCAGCGCCATCATCGTCATCATTCCTCTCTACCTGAAAGGCGTGCTCGACACCGGCGCTGAGAACACCGTCTTTGTGTTCGCGCCCGCCGCGATCGGCCTGCTGGTCGGTTTGCGCGTTGCCCCGATCCTGGCAAGAAGTCTCGGCGAGCGGTTCACCGCGACAGTTGGGTTGATGCTCTTCTCTGTGGTGGTCGCCTCAATCGGGATGGTGGAGCAGATTCACAGTCTGATGAGCAGGCGCGGTGAGCCGCTGGTCGATCGCATTGCCAACCAGGTCGGCATTCCGCCGCTCGTGGTGATGGTGATGATCCTCTCGATCCCGGCCGGACTCTCGACCTCGATCGTCTCAGTGGCGGCTCGTTCCGTTCTGATGCAGCGGACGCCGCCATCGGCCCGAGGGCAGGTCGTCGCGACCCAATCGCTGCTGCAAAATGTCGGCGCACTGGGTCCGACCTTGCTGGCCGGAATCGCCGCCGATCTCGTCGGCGTCGAGAAAGTGGCGATCGCCATCGCCTTCCTGATGGCGTTCGGCGCTATGGCGCTCTTGCGCGTCATGCAGATCAAGCCGGCCTTCGCTCCCGATCCCGGCTGGCGCGCGAAAACGAGCCCGTAGAATCAATTCGTGAGTAACTCCGGTAAGTCCGCGACGGTGATGACCTGCGCCCGCTGCGGGAAGACCTTGGTCATGAGCACGTTCTGGATTTCGGGGTCGGTGTCGGCGCAGGCGTCGGCGAGGACAATGAGGCGATAGTCGCGATCTGCGGCGTCGCAAACGGTGGAGAGGACGACGCCGCTGGTGGAGATTCCGGCCAGGATCAGGGTGTCGATGGCGCGGGCGCGGAGCCATTCATCGAGGTCGTTTCGCCCGAACGCGCCAACGCGCGTTTTGATGACGACTTTGTCGTCAGGCTCGGGCGCAACGCGGCTATCAATGGCCATCTCCGGCGCATCTACATCCAGAGCGCCGGTTTTGCTGGTCAACTGGGTGAAGATGACATTGCCCTCTGGAACGGCCTCATAGTCGGCAGGGGTGAAGGCCACGCGGCAAAAAGCGACCTGCATCCCGTGGGCGCGGGCAATCGCGATCGCCTCCGCGGCCCGTGAGAGCAGGGTATCAGTGTTGGTGAGTGTCTGAATCCAGGCGAGCTGGTAGTCCATCACCAGCAGGGCCGCACTCCGGGCATCGATAACCGGAATCGGGGTCGAGTTCGCGGTTGCCTGCTCCTGTCGACCTGAGGCCGTCGCAGTGGTCACAGAGGAAGTCAAATGGCCTGCTGAACCGGCGATCGGCGCTCCGGCAATGAGCGTTATGAACCTTCGGCGCCTCATGGTGGTCTCCGTGAACGATCGAAGTCTGGGCGCTTGCTGCGCTAGAGCACGATCAAGTTCAGATGATGTGGGTAGCGATCGTGAGTGAGATTGAAATCGAAAGAGCCCGCTGGCAATCCAACAGGCTCTTTAATTGATATTTCAGAATCGGGTTCGTCCGTTACTCCACCACGACCCGCATGTAGCGTTTCTTGCCGACGCGGAAGAGCGACGCTCCATTGGTTTGCCCGAATGGCTGATCGACATCGTCGATCTTGACGTCGTCGATCGAGAGACCGCCTTGCTGGGCGAGACGGCGCGCTTCACCGCGCGATGAGCAGAGCCCAGAACGAACAAACGCTTCGGCGATCGTGATCTCACCCGATGTAACGTCGCTTGCGGCGATTGTCGCGGTCGGGACCGAGGCATCATCAATGCTGACGGAGTTGTTGCCAAACAGCGCGCGGCTCGCGGTGACGGCCTCGGCGGCGGCTTCAGCGCCATGCGTGAGGGTCGTCACTTCCAGCGCCAGCACCTGCTTGGCGTCGCGGAGCGCTGCTCCATCGACGCTGGTCAACTCGGCGATCCGTTCCATCGGCAGGAAGGTGTAGAGCCGGAGCAGCTTCTCGACATCGGCGTCATCGACATTGACCCAGTACTGGTAGAAGTCGTAAGGCGAGGTCATCTCTGGATCGAGCCAGAGTGAGTTGCCTTCGGATTTGCCCATCTTCTGCCCGGAGGCAGTCGTCAGCAACGGCCAGACGACACCGAACGCTTCACTCGATTCGACACGGCGAACGAGATCAACCCCGGCGGTGATGTTGCCCCACTGATCCGAGCCGCCGAGCTGCAGCTTGCAGTCGTAGGTCCGGAAGAGATGCAGGAAATCGTACGACTGGACGAGCCGGTAGTTGAATTCAACGAAATTCAGCCCGGTCGTTTCGAGCCGGTTCCGGTAGGTCTCAACCGTCAGCATTTCGTTGACTGAGAAGTGGCGACCGATATCCCGCAAGAATTCGATATAGCGCAGCTCGAGCAGCCAATCGGCGTTGTTAAGCAGCAGCGCCGCCGGATTGCCGCCGAAACGGTCCCCCTGCGAAGTCGATGTAGTGGTCGAACTGGGTGAGGATGTTGCTCAGGTTGTCCTGAATCGCCTCGATCGAAAGCTGAGCGCGGGTAGAAGTTTTGCCGCTGGGATCGCCGACCATGGCCGTGCCGCCGCCGCCAAGCGCGATCGGGCGGTGCCCGAAGCGTTGCAGCGTTGCCAGCGCCATGATGCCCATCATGTGACCGACGTGGAGCGAACGCGCGGTGGGATCGAAGCCGACGTAGGCGGTGACCGAACCAGACGCGAACGCGGCCCGCAGGGCGTCGGGATTGGTGACGTCCTGAACGTAGCCCCGCTCAATCAGATAGTCGAGCGGATTCATCCCCGCCTCGCGGGCGATTTCCGGCGCGGTGCGCGCCGGCGCGTCCTGTTGGTGAAGCTCGGTTGCGGTCATCGCGTTGCCGGTACTCCGTTGCGTGGGCGAATGCCAGTAGCCCCCAGCGAGGGCAGGGGCTACTGGCGACGATAGCACGCGGAGCGGTTGACCGCAAAATGAATGATCCGATTGGGCTAAGCGTTGCCGTCGATCGAGCCGTCGAGGAAGCCCTGCACATACCCTGGAATCTGAGACCAATCGCCCGCGTAGATCCAGGCGCCATTCGAAGCGGTGCTCGGATAGATGTAGTTCTGCAGCGTGGCGAAGGTGACGCCGTCGTTGGTGAAATCTGGCGCCGCCAGCGCGAGCGCGAGCTGTTTCGACCGGCCGAGATTGGTGCGATAGGCGCCGCGATTGGCGTTGACCAGGTCCTGCAAGCTCAATCCGTCCGATTGCCTGGCGGTATCGAGCAGCGAGCGGAGCACGATGCGCTGGCGCATGCTGCGGCCGTCGTCGCCATCCTGGTGACGCGTGCGGCAGAACTCGAGCGCCTCTTCCCCGCTGAGCGTGATGTCCCCGGCCGGGAAATAGACTTCTTTGATGCCGTAATCGGCGGTCGGGTATTCGGCGTCATAGATATCGTAGGGGTTGTTGACGTTGACGCCGCCGAACGCATTGACGATCTGGGCGAAGCCGTCGAAGGTCGTCATGATCGCGGCATGAATATCGACGCCAAAGTTATAGGTGATCGTCTCGGAGATCGCTTCGGCGCCTGATTTGAAATCGCTCCCTGCGGCTTTCGATCCATAGTCGTAGGCGCGAGTGATCTTGTCCTCACCAAAATTGGGAATCGTCACCCAGAGATCGCGTGGAATCGCCACCGCCCGAACCGTGCTGTTGATCAGATCAACCCGGGCGATCATCAGCACGTCCGAATTTTCCGGTTCGTCATAGGAGCGGAAATCAATTCCGCCGACGATGAAATTCAACGTGCCAAGCGACGCTGGATCGGCGGCTTCTTGCGCGCCCGCGCTGAAGGGACGCCAGGCAGATACTGCCGAAAGGGCCGCGGGTGCGGCAATCAGCGCTTTGAGTGCAGTGCGGCGCGAGGCGCTGCGAAGGATCGTGGATTGTTTCATGGGAAGCGATCTCCGTGGACGAAAGCGATGCGGGGTACCTACGTATCGAGGTGTACGTTCACTCTACTATGCGCGACCGTCGCCTCCAAGTCAACGACGACAGTTGAACGAATGATGGATGAAGGAGTGTGAAAAGAGTAGAGCGTTGAGCGGAGAGAATGGACAGCAGAGCCAATTCCTCCCCTTAACTCTCTACTCTTCGCTCTTCACTCGATTCAAAAGTTTTGCAAACGATGGCGGCTTTGCTATGATTTCAGTGCTTCATAAGCTAAACGATTTCCGTCTGTTCGAGAGCTTTTGTCTCGATGAGGAGACGTCTATGGCACGTGTTTTTGCGGGCAACCTCGCTTTGGTTGACCCAGAAGTGCTCGAATCCGTTAAACGATTGCCGCACGAGTTCTTTGCTTTCGCGGAGTTTGACATCGATCGCCGCAACATCGACTGGCTGATCATCCGGGCGTCCGACGGAGGAGGAAAAGGGGATGCCCCGTTCTCAGCGGCGATTCTGACCGAGCTGAAGCGAGTTTCAGCGCCGATCACCGGCACGGTCCAGGACGAGTGGAAAGTCGAACGCATCGACGGCACCATCGAATCAGTCAGTGGAGGCCAGGAAAAGAATCCCTACTGGCAGGCGGTGAGCGCGGCGAATGCTCTGCGCAACTGGCTCTGGAATCATCACAAGCTGTTCTGCGACGAGCATGGTGACAGCGCCACTCGCCAGGAGTCGAACTTTTCGGTCTGGCCTGACGTGCTCATTCTGCCCCGCCACGACCGGCCGATCGATCACCGGTTGCCGGTTCGTCCCACCAACGGGTTCGGGATGTGGTGGTTCGAGCTCGATCGCTGGGCGCAGCATGTGCTCACCTGGCGACCAAATCAGCGCGACCGCACTCGGCGTTTTACGGAAAGCGAGCTGATCAAGCTCGCTGAGTTGTTCAACACGCATGAGATTTATGACAGCCGCACGGAATCCCCGCGCGAAGTCATTACCGAGCGGCCCGCCGTTTCCATTTCCAGTCTCGATCACGTTTTTAGCTCGTTGACCAATTACCTCCGCGATCTCGAAGATCAGATCTCGTCGCTTACTTCCCGCGTTTGGCAGCTCGAACAGCGCAGCCTGGAGGACGATCGCGCCGATTTGCCGGTGCTGCCGCTCGCTGATATCGAGCCACCTCCGGCAACGGAGCTTCCGCCGACGAATGGGAGCGGTCCACGACTGCCCGAAGATCAGGTGTTGGTATTGGCCGAAACCGCCCATGCGTTTGCCCTGGCAGGGCGGCGGGCGGTGTTTCCGGCGGTGTTGAAAGATATCGAACGGCGGCTCGGCTACAGCCTGAAGCAGAGCGAGTACAACGGATTCGGCAGCGCGCGATCCTACTTCGATCAGGCGCGCACGCAGGGCGTGATCCGGTTCGGACCGGAGGACGAAAACGGCTCGCCGACGATCTTGCCGATAGCCGAACAATAGCTGGGTGCGAAAACCCTGACCATTCATGTCCGGCGGTGCCACAATACGGGCCGGCGCCATTGGTTGGCGTGTTGAAAAGGGAGCTACCCCGCATGACGTTTTCGGGTCCATGGTCGATTGACGATCTTCGTGATCTTGTCCGCGACGTACCCGATTTCCCGAACCCGGGCATTTTGTTCCGCGACATCACGCCGTTGCTGGCCAACGGAGAGGCGTTCCAAGCGGTCGTTGGATTGATGGCGGCGCCATATGACGAGATCGATGTCGTCGTGGCGATCGAGAGCCGGGGATTCATTCTCGGCGCGCCGGTCGCCCTCGCGCTCGGCGCGGGACTGGTTCCGGTGCGCAAAGTCGGCCGGCTTCCCGCGGAGACGATTCGCGCCGACTATGAGCTCGAATATGGCGTGAACACGATCGAAATTCACAAGGATGCGATCACCCCCGGACAGCGGGTATTGATCGTCGACGATCTCCTCGCTACCGGCGGCACCGTCCAGGCGACGATCAAGCTGATCGACGAGCTCGGCGGCGACATCGTCGGCGTCAGCGTACTCGCAGAGTTGGCATTTCTCGAAGGCCGCGCCCGACTCGCGCCTCACGAAATTCAGAGCTTGATTGTGTATTGATCTTACTAAGCAGACAGCATACAGCTGGCAGCACGAAAACCTCGACATATCCGCACATTCTGTAGTGGCCGACCTCGTGTCGGCCATCCTCGTGGGAACTCAATCTCGCGTGTGATGACCATGGCCGATAGAAGATCGGCCACTACGATGTAGTGGCGATCAACGGCAGGTGGAAGGTGACGGTTGTGCCGGCGCCGGGGACACTTTCGACAGAGATTGTGCCGCCATGGGCTTCCACCAGGCTTTTGGCAATCGGTAGACCGAGGCCACTGCCGCCCGAGTCGACCGCTTTGACGAAGCGGTCGAACATGTGGACCTGCTCTTCAGTCGAGAGTCCCCGGCCAGAGTCGCGAATGTCGACGCGAATCGTATCGCCATCCACAGCGGTGGTGATTGAAACTGTTCCTCCATCCGGCGTGAAGCGCAGCGCATTCGAGAGAAGATTTTCGATCACCTGGCGAATGCGCAGTGGATCGATCGATAGCTCGGGAATCGATCCCAGGTCTGATGCCAGCTGAATCCTTTTCGCGGTTGCGGGTGCCGTAAAGGTGGTTACGAGGTCTTCGACGATGGCGTTGAGATCGGCAGACTCGCGGTGGAGTTTGAGCGATCCGCCTTCGACCGTCGCTATCAGCTGGAGATCTTCAAGCAGCCGCGCGATCAGCTGAATCTCGTCAACGAGTGGTTTCAGGTGCGCGTCGTCGCGCGGGTAGATGCCATCTAGCATCGCCTCGATGTTGCCCTGGATGACGGAGAGGGGCGTTCGAAATTCGTGCGCGATATCGGCCAGGAGCCGGCGACGTTGGGCGTCGTTCGATTCAAGCTGCTCTGCCATGGTGTTGAATGACGTGACCAGCCCCGCGACCTGCGCATTCACCCCCCGGTTGCGAGTGGAATCGATCTCGACGCGGGCGGCATAGTTCCCCTCCGACACCTGTTGAGATGCTTCCATCAGATCGACGAACGGGTCGATCGAACGGCGCAATCGCCGGAAGACGATGAACGCCGCCAGCAGTGCGAGCAGGGGAACGACGATGAAAAATCCGTGCGGGCGACCACTCCGATCGTTCTGCCAGTCGTTGCCTGCAAAGTTCGCAGTGGCGAAGTAGATGCCAAGGCAGGCGATGAGAAAGAGGACGACGAGGAATGCCGCCACTCGGATTGCGATGCGGCGCCGACGGGCGACCCATTCCGATGACGGGGGCCACGGCTCACCTTCCGGCCACCAGGGGGGCTGCTTGTTGCGACCGGATCGCTTTCGGTTTCTCCAGGGCGGCCCTCCACCGTCGTTCGGGTCAGTCGAGGTCATCGTTGAACCGGTAGCCGACGCCGTGCACGGTCAGGAGATAGTGAGGATGAGCGGTATCGGTTTCGAGCTTGCGGCGGATGTTCTTGACGTGGGCGTCAACTGCGCGCTCATATGATTCGATCACTACTCCATGAATGACATCCAGCAGGTGCGAGCGGGTGAAAACCCTGCCCGGTTCGCGCGCCATCGCCAGCAGAAGCTGAAACTCCGTCGGCGTCAGATCAACGATCTCGCCGCTGCGGGTAACTCGCATTCTGGGAATATCGATGAGAAGATCGCCCCGGCTGATTTCTTGATCCTGAACGGGTCGCGCCTCGACCCGGCGAAGCACAGCGCGTATGCGAGCGACGAGCTCTTTCGGGCTGAATGGCTTCACCATGTAATCATCCGCGCCAAGCTCAAGCCCGACGATCCGGTCCGATTCATCGCCACGCGCGGTGAGGACGATGATCGGCGTGTCCGATGTTTTGCGGATCGCGCGTATTACGTCGAGACCATCGCGGTCGGGCAGCCCGAGATCGAGCACGATCAGCGCTGGTTTGTCGATGGCGAAATGCTGCAGCGCTGAAGCGGCGTCGCCCGCGAGTCGAACCTGAAACCCAACCCGCTCGAGATAATCCCGAACGAGCCGCGCCAACGCCTGTTCATCTTCAACAATCAGCAAAGGGCTCATGATCGTTCGCCTCACATACATGGCAATGCCCGGGGTAATCGTCGCTGATCACCCCGGGCGCTGCCTGGACGGCGCTACGTCGGCGTAGCGTCAGAATCGTGCGCTGGTGGCGGAGAAGCCGGTCGCGGTGTGGCAGGTTCATTCATCCCTGGTCGGGGAGTGTGCGCATCCCGATGCCATTGATCGAACCAGGCGGGTGGATTTGAGTTCGGTGGGTAATTGCCGTCCCAACCGCCCCAGCGGCGTGATCCTCGGAACGGGCGCGCGATGCAGAAGACGATGAAAAAGAAAAGCGGAATGAAGAGGAATCCTGGAAAAAAGAAGAAGGGGCGGTGATTGTCGCGCAGCACCACGACCGTGTTGCCGGTTGTGGCGTCTGTCCCTGCCGGGACGACCTGAACGATCTCAGTGCCGTTGCGATGATTGTTCCAACCATCGTTCCAGAAAAATGCCGCGGTCCCAATCAGCGCGACAAAGAGCGTGATCGCGATCGCGAGCGGAAGAAAACGTCTCATCAGTGACCCTCCTACGGCCGTGGGCGACGCGCTTCATGGCGCCGCTCCTTACGCTCTTAACCGTAGAAGCAGGGTGTGAAGAAGTTGTGAATCTGTGCGGGAGGTTTTGCGAAGAACCCTCACCCAGCGCTAAAGCGCCACCCTCTCCCGGTATTGGGAGAGGGTACGAAATGCCTGATATCTCCGCATGTTCTGTAGTGGTCGACCTCGTATCGGCCATCCTCGCAGGAATCCAAGCTGGCGTGTGCTCGCCTTGGCCGATACAAGATCGGCCACTACGGGTTGGTGGTGATTGGGACTGGAGCTGAGGGCGCTGAACGCGCTTATGCCTTCCAGGTCTTCTCGAAGACGCGAATCCAGTTCTGGTAACCAATTTTGAGCAGGCTTGCGTCGTCGTAGCCCCGCGCGCGCAACTCGTCGATCAGCAGTGGCAATCCGGCGCAATCCTTGAGGTCGCCTGCCATCAGCGCGCCGTCGAAATCGGAGCCGAAGGCGACGCGGTCGATGCCGATCCGCTCGACCATATAGTCGAGATGGTTCGCCATGGCTTTGACCGTGGTGTTCGCGGCATCAGTGCTGCCGTCGGGATTGAGAAACCCGATGTGGAAATTGACGCCGACGATCCCGTCTGAATCTCGAATCGCGTCAAGCTGCTTGTCCGTCAGATTCCGGGTCGACGGCGCGATGGCGTGAACACCCGAGTGCGTGGCGACGATCGGCGCGGTTGAAATCTTTGCGAGATCCCAGAATCCCTTTTCATTGAGGTGCGAGACATCAAGGAGAATGCCAAGCTCGTTGCTCGCTTTGACCAACGACTTGCCGGCATCGGTCAGTCCCGGTCCCGAATCAGGCGAGCCCGGGAACTGGAACGGCACGCCGTGGCCAAAGATATTCGAGCGCGACCAGACCAATCCGATCGAGCGAACTCCGGCGGCGTAGTAGACCTCAAGCGCATCGAGATTGGCGTCGATGCCTTCAGCGCCTTCGAGATGGAGTTCCATCGCGAGGGCGCCGCTGTCGATCGCGCTCTGGACCTGAGACGGCGTGCGGACAATGACGACCTCGCCATTCGATTCCTTTTCGAGCTTCAGCAATCGGCCAAGCGCGGTAAGGGCGAAATGCTGTGCGTACTCGATGCCCATCATCGGTGGCAGATCGCCATTGCCGCTGTACGGGCTGGACGTCGGGCTTGTGCTGTCCACCTCGACCTTGGGATCGGGAATGAACACGGCGAAGAATCCGCCGGCGAGACCGCCCCGCTTCGCGCGGGGAAGATCGATATGCCCGGTGGTGTTCTCATCAAAGAAATCGGTTTTCCCACTCAGGATCGCGAGAATCGTATCGTTATGGCCATCAAAGACTGGAATCGCCGCCGTGCTTGCCGCTGTCACTCTGTACTCCCTTCGCCGCGTTCCCGCGAAATCGGAACCTAGGCCGGTATGATGCACTATCCGAACCATTGCATCACCTTGCCGTTTTGGGTCCGGCTGTGGGCAGGCTCATAAGGCGCTTGCGATCGCTTTCAATTGTTTGAACTCAGGATCTCCGTTATCGTGGCACTAAATTTGCGAATAACGGATCGAGTGCCTTCACCACTCGGGAACGTATTTGCATGAACGATGAGCGTCCGTTGGGGTGAGGCATGGGCGCTGCAGGATAGACCGGGATCAACAACCCGGATGATTGGAGAAGGTATGGCATCACTCATTTGGGCCGTTCTCGTTGTTGTGGTCATTCTCTGGTTGCTGGGCTTCATTGTTGGATTTGGCGGAAGCCTGATCCATCTCCTCCTTGTCGTCGCACTCCTCTTGTTGATCTACAACCTGTTTACCGGTAGAACTCGCGTTTAAAAAAGGCGAACTGCGCTCACGCACCCCGGGAAGGCCGCCTTCCCGGGGTGCGCTTGTGTAATCGGGCAAGTTCCAGATGGTTTCCGCATCGACTGCTTGGAAGTTCATCGATTCTTAATGATCGGAGTCGATGATACCAACCGAGGTGCCCAGGAACTTCGCAGAGCCGGTCAATGATGAGTGGACGGGCTCTGCGTCGATTGATTTGCGCAGAGGCACAGTGTTGAGTCATGGTGGGAGTCGACTATCAATGGATTATTCGGTATTTCATGCGCTCAATGGACTCGCCGGCAGGGCGGACTGGGCTGACCATCTAATCAAGCTGCTCGCGACCTATTTGCCGGTGGTGATGGGGGCGTTGCTCGTGGGTGCCTGGTTCTGGCCGGGATCGGGCGAGGAACGCGCCATTCGTGAGCGGTTGGTGGTCTACGCCGTGGCTTCAGCGTTGATTGGGCTTGCGATCTCACAGGTGATCGGGCATATCTGGTTTCGCGACCGACCCTACGTCGATCATCACGCCTTCCTCCTCCTTACTCCCTCTGGCGATCCTTCGTTTCCCAGCGATCATGCCGTCGGCGCCTTCGGCCTGGCAATGCCGTTCATCTTTGCGCGAAAACGACTCGGCTGGCTGCTTTTCGCGCTGGCATGCCTGCTCGCGATGTCGCGGGTTGCGGCGGGCACGCACTATCCCTCTGATGTACTTGGCGGGGCGGTGGTCGGCACTGTTGCGGCGGCGATCGTCTGGCGCGCACGAACCTGGATCGAACCCGATTCTCTCTCCCTGTTTCACGCTGGCGCGCCGGCTTCGCCTCGCCTGAACCTCGGAAACGAACATCGCTCGAAGCCGCGCCTGATTTCCCGAGGATCTGGCGCGGCTTCGTTTTCCCCAAGACGAGATTGGGCGGAGTTCTCCCTGGACCGTTATGCGCCATTGAAGCGAATGCCGCGAGTATCATGCTTCGAGCAGGGTGCGATCCGTGCTTTCCACTGAAGACATGACGCTGGGCCCGATCGGGCGGAGCATTGATGAATAGTGACTCGGGAGGATGAACGTGGCTGAGCAGAGCGGACCGCTGGCGGGGAAAGTTGCGGTGGTGATGGGCGTCGCCAATCAATGGAGCATTGGCTATGCCATTGCCGAAGCGCTGGCGAGTGCGGGAGCCAAGCTGGCGATCACTTACCGGGCTGAGCGAAGTTTGCGAGAGGCGTCGAAGCTGGTTGCGCTCGTTCCAGGACAGCAAGACCTTCCAATGCAATGTTGAATCAGACGACGATCTCGACAAGCTTGGCGAGGATTTGAAGGCCGAGTACGGCGCAGTCGATACCCTGGTGCACAGCATCGCCTTTGCGCCGCCGTCCGAGCTTCGCGGGCGCTTCATCGAAACGTCCCGTGAAGGATTCATGACCGCGCATTCGGTCAGCGTCTTTTCGTTGATCGCGGCGGCGCAGCGGATTTCACCCCTCATGACCAACGGCGGCAGCATCATGACGCTGAGCTACCTCGGCGCCGATCGTGTGTTCCCCCATTACAACGTCATGGGGGTGGCAAAAGCCGCGCTCGAAGCGACCGTCCGCTATCTCGCGGCCGATCTCGGAGATCAGCGAATTAGGGTAAACGCCCTTTCGGCCGGACCGATCAAATCAGCAGCGGCCCGAGGAATACCTGGTTTCACCGCCATGAAAAACTCCGCCGCCGAGCGAAGCCCGATGAAGGGCGAGTTTACGGCCAAGCAGGTGGGGGACGTTGCTGCCTTCCTTGCGAGCGACGCCGCGTCGGGTATCACCGGTGAGACAATCTTCATCGATAACGGCTACCACGTTCTCGGAGCTTGACCCGAATTGGGAAACGCGGCGCCCTGGTGACAGGGCGCCGCGTTTTGCCTAGCACTCGAGGCAGCCGGCATTTGGGCCGCAGCACTCGCAGCAGGTTGACTCAACCGCGCAGCACTTCGCGCCGCCGCAGCTTGCCTGCTGGCCCGCCGGGCAACAGACTCCATCCTTAGTCACGTCGCCGCTACCTTCCGGACAACAATAGGCATGGTACTGGTTGTCATCGCCACGCGATTCGAGACAAGCCTGTCCCCCTGCGCAACATCCGTCTCCACATGGGGTGCTGCCCGCCTGGCAACAGTGAGAGTCAACCGCTCCGGGGCCGCAGTAGTCGAAGAAATTGCCGCCGCAGCATTGCCCGCTGTCGCAACAGACAATCGTTCCATCGGTGAGCGTACATGCAGTCGACGAGGGCGGGCAATCGCCACAAAAGGCCTTGCACTCACCCCCGCAGCACTCTTCTCCATCAACGCAACAACCGTCTCCGCACTCCGTTCCGGGGGTACAACATGCCTGTGCTTCGGCAATGCATGACCCATTGCAGCATTGCTCGCCACTTTCGCAGCAATTCCCGTCGCATGCAGGGCCGTTGGGACAGCAGACATCCGCCGCGGCGCGGAATTGACCTTGATTGCAACAACCCATGGCGACGCATTCGCCGTTGCAGCATTCTTCATTGTGGTTCGAGCAGCACTGCTCGAATGTTCCATCACCGTTGTCACCGCATGGGGTGTTGGCGCTCTGATCGCAGCAGAAATTGCTTGAGAAGATGCCGGGGTTAATGCACGCCGATCCGGCCGAGCAGCAGTTTCCGTTGGAAAGACACGCTGCGCAGCAAATCCCATTCTGGCACTGCTGGCCCTTCTCGCAGCATTGGCCGTTGCAGACCTGCGCGTCCGGGCAGCATGCGTCGTCGATGCAGGTTTCATTCGCCGCGCAACAGACATCTCCGCACGCCTGGGACGCGGGGCAGCAATGCCTATCGACGCATATGTCGTTCTCGGCGCAGCACTCCTTTGCCCCACTGACAATGCCATGCCCGCAGGCACGATCCGGAGGACAACATACGCCATCATCTGTGCAGGTCGTTTCGAGAGGACAGCAAGATCCATCTGCGCAGGGCGCGCAACAATGGCCATCCTGACAGAATTCCCCTACACCACAGCAGGTATTGCCGCTGTCGCATTCACGCTCCGAAGGACAACATGTTTGGCCCTTCTTGCAGGTGCCATTGCAGCAAGAATGGTTCCGACCACACTTCGAGACGCATTGGAACGCGCGATTGCAGGTTTCACAATCTTCGCATCGGTCTTGTTTTTTCAGGCAAACGCCATGCTCGCAGACGCCGCAGGGAGTCTCATTGCACGACGGGTCAACCCCAACTGCATGGCAGACCATGGCTCTTCGTCCGCGCCAATCTGGCAAGCTGCGCTTACACTCCGTACATAGGCCGCAGACATCGCCGGCACCATCACAGCGCTGGCCGACACGCCGTACCTTCGCCTCGGCGCTTCTGAGTCCCATGGCGGAGAGCACCCCACCGCCTACGGCCGCCGCGAATCCTTTCAGCGCTCCTCTGCGGGAGACATTCTGGGCCAGGGATCGCGCCATATCGTCGAACCGACGCTCGTCCAATGCGATGTTCCTTTCGGCAATCGCCCATGACAACACGCTGTCCCTACCAGACGGTCAGGGACTCCCAACACTACGGTTACTTGAATGGCGAAAGTATATTGGTCCAGTCGCGGCTTTGGGAACACCGCCCGGGCGACGGTGCCGTTGTCCAGGCGGACGGAGAAACCAAGCGCGATTCCGGCGGCCATCACAATCGTCCAGGCAGTCAGGCGATCGGTAATGGCGAGCGAGACATCGGAAATCCGTCGCCCATCGAATTCTGCTCGGCATCCGGCTGGTCTATACTTTTGCTCGTTCGAGGGGTGATTTCGAGGAGTTCGTTTTGAGATGATTGAGGCGCTTTATGGATGGTGATTTCACGACCGGCGATACCGTTACAGTCGATATGCCGAAGGGCTTCAACAAACGAGGCGTGCATGGCGTGAATGTCATGTACCAGACCTGGATTGAGTCGCGCTTCGAAGGTGCGACCGGCACGGTCGTCGACGTCAATCCAAGCGGCACGCATGGCGTGCCGCTCTATCTGGTCGATTTCCGCAATTTCGACAACAGTCGCCTGGGGATTCCTCAGCAGTCCTACTGGTTCCGCGAGAACTGGCTAGAGGCGGCTCAGGTTCCTGTGACTCGATAGACTCGGCAATATCTGGGGTCTTTAACTAGAAAGGCTGGCCCGATCGGGCCAGCCTTTCTAGCCGTTCGAACAAGCGAACACATCGGGTCAGTGCTCTTTGATATCCTCATACAATGGCTCGCGTACTAGTAGCTACAATATTTATTGTCCATGCGTAGCTAAATGGGTATAGGGTTAACGGTGTGTGCGCATAGGCGTGTTTCGCAGTCTCGGATTTGGGAAAGGTGAACAGCGACATGTCACGGAAACAATTGAATCGAAGACAGCTCATTGGTGGAGCAACCGCCGCCGGGCTTGCGGTTGGCGCATTTGGCGTCGGCGCAGCTTCCGCCCAGGACGCTCCCGCAACACCCGAGGCGTCTCCTGTCGCACTCGGTCCTGCTATTCCCCCTGAAATCACCGACAGTCAAACCAACTGGGCGTATGAGGGGTATGATCTCGCGGCAACCCGGAACGTTCAGGGCAGCACGATCAGCACATCGACCGTATCGACGCTGGGCCTCGCCTGGACCTTCCCGATCACGGCAGCTGGCGCATTCGGGGCGCTGACGGCGAACCCCGCCGTTGTCGGCTCGACGATCTACCTGCAAGACGCGGTCAGCAACGTCTATGCAATCGACCTCGACAGCGGCCAGTCAGTGTGGACCAAGGAGTACAACCTCGCGGTTCCTTCCGGTGGTCCGAATGGCATCGCCGCGGCCTACGGCAATCTCTATTTCCCGGTCGGCGACGGCGAGCTCGTCGCGCTGAACGCCGAAACGGGTGATGAAATCTGGCATATCTCGATCACCGGACCGCTCGGTGAAGGCATCACGATGGCGCCGCTCGTCTATGACGGCATCGTTTATGTCAGCACCATTCCCGGCAGCTCCACCGGATTCTACGGTGGTGGCCAGCGCGGCGTCATCCATGCGATTGACGCGGCTTCCGGCGCGGTGATCTGGTACTTCGACACCACCACTGACAATCTCTGGGGCAACCCAACGGTGAACTCGGGTGGTGGTCTCTGGCATCCGCCGTCTGTCGACGACGAAGGCTATCTCTACGCCGGCGTCGGCAACGCCGCTCCGTATCCGGGAGCCGAAGGTTGGCCGAGCGCAACGAGCCGACCGGGACCGAACGATTACGCGAACAACACGCTTTCGTTTGATTCTAAGAATGGCGATCTCCGCTGGGCACTCAATGTCAATCCGCACGATGTGTTCGATCTCGACAACCAGCTGACGCCGATTCTGACGACGGCAAATATTGCTGGTACGGACACCAAGATCGCCATCAGCTCGGGCAAGCACGGTATGGTGGTCGCTATCGATCGGGAAAGCGGCAAGGAACTCTGGCGCCGGCCGGTCGGCAAGCACCAGAACGACAACGTCTCCGACATTCCGGACACTGGCGATTCACTCGAGGTCTACCCGGGCACGCTCGGCGGCGTCGAAACGCCGATGGCGCTCGCTAACGGCGTCCTCTATGTCCCGGTGATCAATCTTTCCACGTTCTATTTCCCGACCAAGCTGGACGCGGCCAAGCTCGACTTCACCAAGGGATCGGGTGAACTCGTGGCGATCGACGTGAATACCGGTGCCACGATCTGGGATGTGGAAATCATCATTGCGCCGTACGCGGCGGCCACGGTTGCGAATGACGTCGTCTTCACCGCCGGTCTCGACGGAGTCGTCCGAGCCTACAATACGGCAGACGGATCGGCAGTCTGGATGGGGAAGGCGCCAGCCGGTATCAACGCCCCGCTGGCGATCTCCGGTGACTACCTGCTCGTGCCTGCAGGCGGCATCTTTGCGCCTTCGGCTGATACAGACAATCCGGCTCCTACACAGGCAAACGCCCTGCACGCCTTCAAGATCGGCGCAGGCGGAGCCGCGACGCCGGAAGCTTCACCTTCTTCGTAGTAAATACGCGAGACGGTTCGAAAAGGAAACGCGCCCGAAGCTCACTTCGGGCGCGTTTCCTTTTCCTTTCGCAACCGCCGCCATCTCAAGGGGGCGAATGGTCGCTTCCCCCGGCGCTGCTCAGTTCCAGGGTGACCGAGATGCGGCAGGAAAATCAGATCGGCCGTGATCTGCCGGAGCTGTTGACCGGAGGGATCGTCCTCAAGCGGCAGTTCGGCTCTTTCTGCCGCTTGGAAAGCGAGCCAGTTCAATTCAAAAAGTGCCTCAGAAGCTGGCGTGCTCGCATTTCAGAACGTCTCTTTCGGCGACGATCTGGTCGTCTACCCGAATCTCGTCCAACCCGATCCGAGCTATCAAGTCACCTGCGACGACGGTTTCGAGCTGCGAGCGACCGGGGACGAACAGATGAAAGCCCGTCTGAGTGTGCGAGCACCTCGATAACCTCTGTATTGTTCAATCTGCTCGAGATGTAGCTCTCCCCGGCAAGGGATTTCCCAGAGAACTCGGGATACTTTGAGCCATTCTTGCAGCCTGCTCGGCGAGGGATCACCACAGTCGGGTGTCAGGCACGTCGATCACCACGCCGCCTAGCCTCGCCGACTCGACAGCCACGATGCAGGGGAGACTGATGTCGAAGCCGCGGTGCTGGTCGATTGGCGAGGGGCGGCCCTCGCGAATGGCCCCGAAGAAGTCTCGAAGCATCCAGAATTCGGCCGTGCCGTGGCCCCCGGTCACCGCGACGGCGTTTGCTCGTTCCGGGATGATGCGTTCGTATTCATCCTGGAGCGGACGCCAGGCGCTCGCGTGGTTGTTGTCGGAGACGCCGTGCTCGTCGCGAAGCCAGTATTTGGCGCGGTCGCCGAATCCACGGGCTGATTCATAACTGCCGTTCTGCCCCTGGATCAAAAAGAAGGTCGTCGATTCGAGTGGCCGAGGTGAGATGATGTCAACCCGCGTGCGGAACACCGCGCCGCTGACCGTGGTCATCTCTACCAGATGCATCGTCGGGAACCGAAGATCGGGACGGACGACCTCCGGCGCGACGCCGATCGCGCGAACTGTCGCTACCCGGTCGCCAGTGATGTAGAGGAGCGGGCCGAGACCGTGGGTCCCGTAGACGCCCATGTGTCCGGCGCCGCGCCAGGTGCGACTGCCGCTGGTGTCGTACCACAGCCCTTCGAGGTCGTGGACGTAGTCGCCTTCGCCATAGTAAATCTGACCGAATCGTCCCGCATCCGCAAACCGTTTGACGACTTCGATCTCGTCGTAGTAGTTGCAGTTTTCCGCCAGCATGAAAATGCCTGGCGCGGCATTTGCCGCCGCAACGACCGCCCGCGCTTCATCAACCGTCTCGCAGGCGGTCACCTCGCAGAGCACATGCTTGCCGGCGTTCAGCGCGGCAATACTCTGTCCGGCGTGATTGGGTATCGGCGACGCGACGGCGACGATGTCGATATCCGACGCCAGAAACGCATCGAGTTCGGTAAAGGGCGTCGCGCCCAGTTTGTTCGCGAGATCGGTGACGACTGCCGCGTCGATGTCGTAAAGCGCCGTCACCTCCGCGCCGCCGACGGCACGGCAGGCGGCGGCAAGGCCCTCTCCCCGGCGCAATCCGATCACGCCGATCCGTAGTGTTCGATCCACGTTCACTTCCCCCACCTATCGCCATTCCGTCGATACAGTTTCGCCGAAACTTGATGTGGGCGGGGAAAGGTTAACAGCGACCTTTTGGACACAACAAGGGCCCGGAAGCAAACTCCCGGACCCTTGCATCAAATAACTAGTAACGAGTTTTAGAGCTGCGCCAACGCCTGGTCGAGGTCGGCCAGGAGGTCGCTGAGCGTTTCGAGCCCGACCGAGATCCGGACGTAGTCGGGTGTCGTGCCGGTCGTGATCTGTTCTTCTTCGGTCAATTGCGAGTGAGTCGTGCTGGCCGGGTGGATGACGAGCGACTTGGCGTCGCCGACATTCGCCAGGTGCGAGAAGATCTTGACCGATTCGATGAACTTCTTGCCGGATTCGAGCCCGCCTTTGACGCCGAACCCGAGCAGCGCGCCGTACAGACCCTCGCGGTGATATTTCGTCGCGGTGGCGTAGGCGGGATGGCTCGGCAGACCGGGGTAATTGACCCAGCTCACCTTCGGGTGCTCGCTCAGGTAAGTGGCGACAGCCATCGCATTCTGGCTGTGACGCTCCATCCGCAATGGCAGCGTCTCCAATCCCTGAATGAAGAGCCACGCGTTGAACGGTGACGCAGCCGCGCCGATATCGCGAAGCCCCTGCACGCGGAGCTTGAAGATGAAGGCGAGTGGTCCGAATGCCTCGGCGTGAACCAGACCGTGGTACGACTCATCCGGCTCGGTGAAGCCAGGGAAGCGCCCTGACGCGGTCCAATCGAAGTTGCCGCCATCGACGACGATGCCGCCGATGCTCGTGCCATGACCGCCGATAAACTTCGTCGCCGAGTGAATGACGATATCGGCGCCATGCTTGATCGGATTGACCAGATAGGGGGAGGGGAAGGTGTTGTCGATGATCAGCGGCACGCCGGCGGCATGCGCAACCTCAGCGACGGCGGCAATATCAAGGGTGAAGAGATTTGGGTTGCCAACCGTTTCCGAGTAGACCGCTTTCGTCTTGTCGGTGATTGCAGCTGCGACAGCCTCGGCGTTCGGCTCAACGAACTTGACCGTGATGCCGAGCTTCTTCAATGTGTAGGCAAAGAGTGTGTAGGTGCCGCCGTAGAGGCTGGTGGTGGAGACGATCTCATCGCCAGCTCCCGCCAGATTGAGAATCGTCAACGTTTCCGCCGACTGCCCAGAGGAGAAGGCGAGACCGGCCGCACCGCCTTCGAGCAATGCGACTCGCTCTTCGAACACGGCGGTGGTCGGATTCATGATCCGGGTGTAGATATTGCCGAGTTCCTTCAATCCGAAGAGATTGGCGGCGTGCTCGGTGCTGTTGAACACGTATGAGGTCGTCTGATAGATCGGCACCGCCCGCGCCCCGGTGGTGGGATCGGGAACCTGGCCGCCGTGGAGCGCGAGCGTTTCGAATCCAAGTTTTGGCGCTTCGTCAGTCATTGGCTGAACTCATCCTTTCGCATGATGCTGATTCGAGGGAAGAGATATCCCTGGACAATCGCCCGGTTGTAGATGACTTCTATAGCATGAACAAAAGATTGGTGCGAGATGGTGCGCTGCCAGTCTCGCCTAATGATGAGCGAGCGATTTCTGAACGAATGGATGCAGCATATCAGTCAGTTGGTCCCATTCCTTCAAAAAGGCGTCGTGCCCATCGGGAGAATTGATTTCAGCGTAGCTGGCGTCGATGCCCAGTTTCTGCGCGTCTTCCGCCAGCAATTTGACATCGTCGGGCGGGAAGAGCCAGTCGGTGCGAATACCGGCGAAGAACATCGGACTCTGCACTTTGTTCAGCCAGATATCCTCTCCGCCGTCACGGCTGAGATCGAACATATCCATCGCCCGGGTCAGATAGAGATACGAATTGGCGTCGAAGCGGCGCACGAGCGCGGCACCGTGATAGTGGATGTATCCTTCGACATCGAATGTCGGCCCGAACTCCGGATAGATCCCAGCGCGGGTCGCCGGTTGGCGGCCAAAGCGGGCGCGCATGCTTTCCTGGCTGTGGTAGGTGACCATTGCGATCATGCGGGCGATCGACAGTCCGTTTGAGGGAACCGTGCCCTCGCGCGCATAATTGCCGCCGCGCCAATCGGGATCGGCCATGATCGCCCGGCGACCGGCTTCGTTGAGCGCGATACCCTGCGGCCCGAGCGCGCCGCTCGCCGCGATCGTGGCGCTGCCCGACACGATGTCGGCCTGGCGCGTCGCCCATTCCAGCACCTGAAATCCGCCGATTGAGCCCCCCATCACCAGGACGCGGGTGATGCCGAGTCGGTCGATCAGCTTACGCTGCGCGGCGACCATGTCGCCGATCGTGATCAACGGGAACTTCATGGCGTACGGCCGACCAGTTGACGGGTCGATCGAGGCGGGACCGGTGCTGCCCTGGCAACCGCCGATGACATTTGAACAAAGGACGCAGCACTCGTTGGTGTCGATCGCCTTGCCGGGGCCGATCAATGGCGCCCACCAGCCATCGGCGTTGCCGGCGTTGCTGTCGCCGGTGAGGGCATGGACGACGAGCACGGCGTTGTTTTTAGCGTCGTTCAGTTGCCCCCAGCTGCGATAAGCGAGGGTGATTGAGTCGAGATGCCCGCCATATTCAAGCTCTAGCGGACCGAGTTCTTGAAATTGAAGCTGACCGTCTCGTCGTGTTTCCACCAGTCGCAGCCTCGGCGGGTTAGGGGTGACAGGCACGTCGATTGTTCGTTGCATTGCGTCGTTCCTCGTGCAATAAGCGCCGCGTCATCGTGACGATCAGCGGGCGCGCGTGCATCCAGGTGACGGCATGTGAACTGCATTTCTGGAAACCGATGAACAAAAAAACCTCCATGCGTATGCAAGGAGGCGTATCCATCGCCGTTCCCTTATCTCGCAGATCGCTCTGCCGGAATTGGCACCTTGCAATCAGATTGCAGGCTGCCGGGCTTCACAGGGCCGTTTCCCTCCACCTCTCTGGATAAGGCATCTCTTCAGTTGTTCCAGCGATCCTACCGTTGGATCGCCGGTTCGTCAAGCGCTGACTATGAACGCGAGCGTGGCTAGGGCATACAGGTTTTGATCGTGCAAAGCGATTGGCGGATCTGCCCGAGGTGAAAGGCGGAGTGCATCAGGATCGTCAGCGCGCCGTTGACCCGGTCTGGCACGGCCCAGCTGTCGTACCCGTCGACCGTCTGCCCGCACCCGGTCGACGGAGGCGCGAAGATCGCCGATCAGCGACTGCCACTCCTCGTCGTTGACCGTCGTGACGGCGGTCCAGCTGCCATCCCAATCGACATTCTCCGGAGGCGTGCCATTCATGTATTGCTCGGAGACATCGATGTAAAAGCGAGTGTGATAGACCTGTGCGGCGATGCTACCGCAGCAGGGAGAGATTGGTTTCGAGGCCTCGGCGGCGTCGATCGTCGCCAGTGTTTCAAAAAGCGAGGTGCCGCGGTCGAGATAGGCGCCGCGCACCTCGGTGAACGTTTCCGTCAAGAGGAAATCGACGGCATCTTTGAAGAAGGTTTCGGGAAACTGACCGGTCATTCAGGTGCCTCCACACTGAGGACGCAGGCAATCCTGACGCCGCCTGCGATGCGCCAAATCGTTGACATGATTGATTTCAGTATAGAACGAATATTCTATTTGGCAATGGCAGCGCAGCGCGAGGACTGGAATGCATCGCTTCCATATCTCGCGCCTACCGGCCTTTTGTCAGCGTTCCCAGCAATCCCCGCACCAGCGAGCGACCGGCGCTCGTTCCGAATGAGCGAGCGGCATCCTTCGACGATATCGCCGAGATCGTTCGAGCTGGATTGCTTTTTGGAGGATGTGTGCTTCGATCTCTTTGTCGGCCTCGCGCTGCATTCGCTCGAGCTCGGCCTGGCGTTTCTTTTCGGCCTGGTCGAATTCTTTTTGCAACCGGGCAGCTTCCTTTTCGGCTTCAGCATCTGCTTTCGCCGCTTCTTTGTCGGCGATCGCCTGAGCTTTCGCCGCTTGCTCGGCGGCGGTTGCCTCCGCCGTGGCCTGGACCGCTGCTTCGGTTTTCCCCTTCAGGATTTCGTAGGCCGAAACGCGATCGATGGCTGTTTCATATTTGCCGTGCAGCGGTGATGCCGTGATCAGCGCCTGGCGCTCGGCCGGCTCAATCGCGCCGATCTTGCTTTGCGGCGGCAGGACGAATGCCCGCTGAACGATGCCCGGCGCGCCTTGTTCATCAAGGAATGAGATGAGCGCTTCGCCGGTGCCGAGTTCGGTGATCACCGTGGCGACATCGAGATCGGGGTTGATGCGAAATGTTTCGGCAGCCGATTTGACGGCTTTCTGATCCTTCGGCGTGTACGAGCGGAGGGCGTGCTGAACGCGATTGCCAAGCTGGCCAAGCACTGTTTCGGGGAGATCGATCGGATTCTGGGTGATGAAGTAAACGCCGACGCCCTTTGACCGGATCAACCTCACGACCTGCTCGATCTTGTCGACAAGCATCTTCGAGGAGCCATCAAAGAGGAGATGCGCTTCATCGAGGAAAAGCGCGAACTTCGGTTTCTCGGCGTCACCCACCTCAGGCAGCTTTTCGAAGAGATCGGAGAGGAGATAGAGCAAAAAGGTGGCGTAGGCCGATGGATTATGGAATAGCTGCTCGGCCGCCAGGATATTGACGACGCCCCGGCCATCGGCTTCGATGCGAAACAGATCGGGGATTTCCAGCGCTGGTTCGCCGAACAGCGCTTCGCCTCCAGCTTCCTCGAGTTGCAGGAGTCCACGCTGGATCGCGCCGATGCTGGCGGGAGAGACATTGCCATACTCCGTCGTGACGGTGCTGCGATTGTCACCAACGTATTGAATGGCAGCGCGCAAATCCTTGAGATCGAGCAGCAGCAGTCCGTTGTCGTCGGCATATTTGAAGACGAGGGTGAGCACTCCGCCCTGCGTTTCGTTCAGTCCGAGCAATCGCGAAATCAACAGTGGGCCGAGATCGCTGATCGTTGCCCGAACCGGGTGACCGAGTTGCCCGTACACATCCCAGAAGGTGACCGGGTAGCTCGTGTAGGCGAACGGTTCGAGTTTCATCTCGGCGATCCGCTCCGTCACCTTCGGGTTGTCGCCGCCTGGCTGAGCGAGTCCGGCGAGGTCGCCTTTGACATCGACCAGCAGCACAGGCACACCCAGATTGCTAAATTTTTCGGCAATGGTATGGAGGGTGACGGTTTTCCCGGTGCCGGTCGCGCCGGCGATCAGACCATGACGATTTGCCATCCCCGGCAACATCAGGCAATCGACTGTTCCACGGGCAATGAGCATCGGCTCAACCATCGATGATCCTCTCCACTCCATTGAAGAACGACGCGTCCATCGCGAAGAATACGCCAAGGCCGCAGGCGAAAGACGCATCCTCAGGTGAAACAGGACGTTGCGGCTTGACAGATTTCGTGATGACCGGTAAGGTCATGTTTGTGATCGCCGTCACAAGACGGCGAATTGCTGTTTGCGCGATTCAACTGGGAAATCATTCAATGGTTCCTTCGTCACCCAAGCCACCTACACGTACTTGCCGAGCGGGCTTCCCCCGTTCGGTATAAGCAGCCTCCCCGGCTTGCCGGGGTCGACGTATCCGTGTAGCAGGTAATGTGACGAGGAGTACCAAGGTGACGCAATCCCAATCAGAATCGGCCGCATCCGGCAATCACGATTTCATGACTGCCATTTCCAATAGCATTGAAGATTACGACCGTTGGCTTGCGCATAACGCGCTTGTCGATCAGACTCAGTGCGCAGTGACGATTTCGGAACGGCGCTTTGATCGGAATTCGGAGGTCTGTGGATGAATTCCGCACTCTCCAGGACAGCGGACAACTCCCGCTCTCCCCTGGGGCGGCTGGCGCGCTAACTGCGTTTCCGGTCGCCGATATGATGACCACAACTCAACGATTTGCACTTTACCGCACGCGGTGAAGGGGAGTAGTACAGGGGCAACGCGTCTTAGCGACCTGGGGATGGTGCAAGCCCGGGACCGACGCGAACACCTGGAACGCGCCCTTGAGCGTTCAACCGAAGAAAGCGCATTCCATCACCTGGAATCGCAAGTAGGATTGAGTGGGTGGCTCCCACGCAACAAACAGCTGAGAGACGCATGTCCTGGTTTGCTTCAAGCGCGGGCATGTAAGAAGGGTGGTACCGCGGGCTCAGGCGCAGCTCGCCCCTTCGGCTCATCCACAGATGTGGAATCGAGTCCGATGCGTCACGTCGATGACGTGAGTCGAAGGGAACAAACCACTATGACCGATGCATCCAATGTTTTTAACCCCGAATTTGAATTGCCTGAGTTGCACGCGATCAAAACGCGGGCTGCTGATCTGACCAACGCCAGTCCGTCAGAGCGGACAGTGGCGCTGGGCGGCGTCGCCGTGGCGAAAGTGCCGTCGTTTTCCGTAAGCACGCGGTTGCGGAACCGGGACGTGATCGAAGACACCGATCTCAACACCGATGAGATTCTGGAAGTGCTTGATACCGCTGCCCGGTTGAAGAAGATGCAGAAGCGGGGCGAGCCGCATCCCTACCTCGCCGGTAAAACGCTCGGTCTGCTGTTCCAGCACCCATCCACCCGGACCCGGGTCTCGTTCGAAGCCGGCATCGCCCAGCTTGGCGGCCAGGCGATCTTCATGGGCGTCAATGACCTGCAGATGAAGCGGGGCGAAACACTCGCCGATACCGCGCAGGTGTTGAGCCGGTATGTCGACGCCATTGTCGCCCGGGTCGCCGATCACAACGATCTGCTTACGCTCGCCGATTTTTCCTCGATTCCAGTGATGAACGGGCTGTCCGATAAGAGTCACCCGCTGCAGGCGCTGGCCGACATGCTGACGCTCAAGGAGCGGTTCGGCGATCTGCACGGATTGAAGCTGGCCTATCTCGGCGACGGCAATAACATGGCCTGCTCGCTGATGATCATCGGCGCGGCGATGGGGATCAGCGTCAGCGTCGCCGCCCCGAAGAAATATCAGCCGCACGATCAGGCGGTCTCGCAGGCAGCCTGGTTCGCCAGCGCCAACAAGGCGACGATCTCAATCACCGACGATCCCTACGAAGCCGTCAAAGATGCCGACGCGGTCTATACCGATGTCCACGTCAGCATGGGAATGACCGATGGCGCGCAACGGGCGGTCTCGCTCGCTCCCTACAAGGTGACGCAGGAGTTGATGTCCGACGCGAAGCCAACCGCCATTTTCATGCATTGCCTGCCGATGCACCGGGACGAGGAAGTCGCCGCCGATGTGGCGGACGGCAAGCAATCGATCATCTTCGATCAGGCCGAAAACCGGCTTCATCTGCAGAAGGCTTTGCTGCTGCAGACGATGATCTGACGAAGTTGTGAGCTGAGAGTATGTGAGAACGACGTTGCATAGCCTGGGAGTTCAACCCAGGTCACGAGAAACGATAGACAGTCATGAGTTTTGCGACGGGTGAGCAGGCATATCACGATCTGGTGCTGGGTGGGGAGCGGGCGGTGAGTCTTGCTTCCTGCGAGATCAGCCCGAATCTGCGTGGCCGCAGTCTCATTCGCGATACCGATTTCACGCCGGGCGAGATTCTCGATCTGATCGACACCGCCGGCCGGTTGAAAGAAATCCGGAAGCTCGGTCAGCCGCACACCTATTTGCGCGGTCGGACGCTGGGGTTGATCTTCCAGCACCCGAGCACGCGAACGCGAACCGCGTTTCAGGTCGGCATGGAGCAGCTTGGCGGTCAGGCAGTCTTTCTCGGCGCAGACGATCTGCAACTCAAGCGGGGCGAGACGCTTGCCGACACGGCGGCGATCATGAGCGGGTATGTGAATGCGATCGGCATCCGCATCGCCAGCCAGGACGATCTCGAAGAGTTCGCCTCTGGCGCGAGCGTGCCGGTTTATAACGGTTTGACCTCTGAGCGGCATCCGATTGAAGCATTGGGAGATGTCTTCACCTTGTGGGAGCAGTTCGGCAATCTGAAGGGATTGAAGTTCGCCTATCTCGGTGATGGCAACAACGTCTGCCACTCGCTGCTGCTCAATCTGAGCGCGGTTGGTGTAAACGTGACCGTGGCAGCGCCGGAAGCGTATCGACCAGATCCGGCGATTGTTGAAACTGCGCGGCAACTGGCTGACGTCAGCGGCGCGAAGGTGACGTTAACTGAGGACATTTTCGAAGCGGCTGAGGGCGCGGATGCCGTTTACACCGATGTGCACCAGAGCATGGGCGCGGATGAAGGTCTGCAAAAGCTGACTGCGCTCGCGCCATTCCGGGTGACGACGAAGGTGATGGGGGCGGCGAAGCCGTCAGCGGTGTTTATGCACTGCCTGCCGATGCGGAGGGGAGTTGAAGTGGAAGGCGCGGTCGCGGACGGTCCACAGTCGATCATTTTCGACCAGGCAGAGAACCGCCTGCACGTTCACAAATCACTGTTATTGCACACGTTGTTTTAAATGAGGATGGGTTCTGAACGCTGGATCCTCGGGAGACGGGGATCGGGCGCTCGGGACGTAGCCCGGGACCGATTGGTTGGATATTCACGTTTCTGGAGAGATTGTCATGGTTGGTGCATGCCCGGAGTGTGGCGCGGAAATTGAGCTCGGCGGAGCGGAAACCGGCGAGATCGTTTCGTGCCCGGATTGTGGAGTCGATCTCGAAGTGCTCGGCACCGATCCGGTGTTGCTGGGATTGGCGCCTGAAGAAGGCGAAGACTGGGGCGAGTAGTCCCACAACGCACAGTGTGTGAACGGCGGGCGCATGTCGCGCTCGCCAGGGACAGGAGGAACAAGCGGTGACGGCGAAGATTGGCGTGCTCAGCACGCGGACCCGGGTGGAAGAGAAGCAGCTGATTGCAGCGCTGGCGGTTGCCGGCGTGGCGGCGCTTCCCGTGCCCCCCGCGGCGCTTCCCTCACCCCTTGGGCCCTCCCCTGTGCAGCCGCTCGCGGTGACCACCGTGAGCGGCGTCGCGGCAGAGGTGATGATCGATCGGTTGCAGGATCGCGCGCTGGCATCGGCCGCGCTTCGCCTGGTGCAGGCGAATGGCGGCACATGGATTGGCGCAGGACTGGCAGCAACCGAGAATCGACTTACCGTCGCGACGACGCTGGCGCGGGCAGGCATAGCCCGGCCGGAATCGCATCTCGTCTTTGATGAAGGAACGGCGCTCACCGCGATTGAATCCCTGAGCTATCCGTGCACCTTCACGCCACTGGAGCCAAAGCGCGACGGCATCGTGCTCGCCGATCGCGATACCGCCGAAGCGGTGATGGAGCATCGGGATGTGCTTGGCGCGCGCCATGACGCGCTAGGCATCATCCAGGCCGGTATTGCCGCCGACGCCATTCTCGTCATCGTCGTCGATGGCGCGGTGATCGGATACGAAGGCAATGCCGCACTCGCGAATGCCAGCGCATTTGGACTCGCAATTGCTGCGGCGCAGGTACTTCACGCGGATCTGGTGGGTATTTCAATTGTGAAAACCGCGTCAGGTTTAGCGGTTTGGGATGTTGATCCGGTTCCTGACTTCCGGTCGGCCAGCTCGACTGGCTCCGCCACGGTCGCCGACGCGATTGCGAATTACGTCGTGGGAAAGTTCGGGATCGGTTCGGTGACCGGTTTGATCATCAACGCGATGGAGGTGCAACATGACGTTGTCGCCATCTGTTGATGCCAGCTTCACCCCGAACACAGACGATCAAACCGCGATCGATCTCCTGAAAGGTCTGGTCGCAACCCCGAGTCTGAGCGGTCAGGAAGCTGATGCGGTTTCGTATCTGGTGGACCGGATGAGCGCGCTCGGGCTTGCCGCGCATATCGATCAGGCGGGAAACGCGGTCGGCACGACCGGCAGCGGCGAGCGGCATATCGTGCTGCTCGGCCATATCGACACCGTGCCGGGGGAAATTGCGGTCCGGATCGAAGACGGCGTGCTCTGGGGACGTGGATCGGTCGACGCCAAAGGTCCGCTGGCCACTTTTGCCGCCGCGGCCGCATTGGCGGGCTCTCGATTGAAGTCCAGGGTGACGGTCGTCGGCGCGGTTGGGGAGGAAGCCATCGGCTCAGTCGGCGCGAACCATGTCAAGCACTGGGATGCGCCTGACTACTGCATCATCGGCGAGCCGAGCGGCTGGGATACTGTCTGCCTCGGCTATCGAGGCACGCTTTCTTTCACGTATGAACTGCGTGAAGCCGGTCGGCATACGGCCGGTCCGGGCGAATCGGTGTGCGAGCAGGCGATCGCCTTCTGGAACGCGGTTTGCGGCGAAATGGCGGCCCGCAACGGCGACGCCACCGGCTTCAGTGCCATCGCGACTTCGCTGCGCGGTATGTGGTCCGAGAGCGACGGGTTGTACGACATTGCCCGGCTTTCCTGCGGGTTGCGATTGCCTCCGGGTGTTTCGGTCGACGAGATCGAAGCCGTCGTTCGAGGATTCGCAGGCGAGGCGATCATCACCCTGCACGGAGCGCAACCTGGATACCGAACCGATCGCAAGAATCCACTCACCGCGCCGTTCAATCGCGGCATTCGCGCCGAAGGCGGCACGCCGCGAACGACCGTCAAGCTCGGCACCTCCGACATGAACGTCGTTGGACCGGTCTGGCAATGCCCGATTCTTGCCTATGGACCGGGCGATTCGTCGCTCGATCACACACCCGACGAGCATATCGTGCTCGATGACTATCTTCGCGCTATCCGCGTGCTGACTGAGGTGCTGGTTGCCCTATGAACGAAATGCATTCGGGGGCGCAGTACGCAGGCTGGCCCCGGCTTGGCGTTCTTGTTTCCCATTTAAGACTTGAAGAAAAACTGATTCTCCAGGCGGCGCGAGCGAAGGGGTACGATGTCACGCCGTTGTTTGACCGCTCGCTGGTGATTGACCTTTCGGCGCGGACGGCTGAGGCCGCCGGCATTCATGTCGATGTCGTGCTCGATCGCGGCGTCGTGCATTCACGCGCTGAATACACCCTGAATGCATTTGAGCGGTGGGGCATTCCCACGGTCAATCCACCGAAGGCGACATCGCTTTGCGACGACAAAGCGCTTTGTACGCTGGCGATCGAAGAGGCTGGATTGCTGACGCCGCGCACCTTGCTTGCATTCTCCGTCGATGCGGCGATTGAAGCCTGCGAAACGGTTGGCTATCCGGCGGTGCTGAAACCGATCACCGGCTCCTGGGGGCGGTTGCTCGCCAAGGTGAACGGGCCGGATCAGGCGCGGGTGATTCTCGAGCAAAAAGAGCAGCTCGGCTCGTTTCATCATCAGATCTTTTACGTTCAGGAGTTCATCGAAAAACCGGGCCGCGACATTCGCGTCTACGTGATCGGCGACCGGGCGATCGCGGCGTCGTACCGCAGCTCGGAGCACTGGATCACGAACTCGGCGCGGGGCGCGGTTTCCACCAGTTGCCCGATCACGCCGGAAATCGAAGAGATCGCGCTCAAGGCGAAAGATGCGGTCGGCGCAATGCTGGCCGGGATCGATCTGATGGAAACTGACGACGGCTATAGCGTCATCGAGGTCAACACCGGCGCCGAATTCAAAGGGCTAATGGGAACGACCGATATAGATATCGCGGCGGAAATCATCGACGAAGTGGTGCGCGTCGCCAGTCGCGCACGTACCAACGGTGTCGCTCAGGTCGTTTGAGATGTACGCTGTTGATCTCGACGATTTGACCGATGCCTTTGAAGACGCGTCGCCGGTGATGCCCTATTTCCTGGACCGGACGACGGGCGAGATTCTGCTCGTTTCAGACGCGCTTGGGTTTATTGATGCAGAGCGGCAACGACTGGCGATGAAAAAGGAACGGACCCGATATATCCCTATTCCACCGCTCTCGTTTGCCTGGCGCGAAGAGGCGATGGAGGCGTTCCTCGATCAGATTGCTGACGACGGGATGGCCGAGCAATTGGAAGCGGCGCTTGAACTCCCAGAACCGGGCAAAGCCTGGAACAAGATACTGGGAGAGGATGCCGGGTGGCTCGACTTTTTGAGAACTCGAACACGATCACATGCGGAAGCGTGGCTGAATCAGGTTGAAATCAACAACTAGGGAAGGAGATCTCGGTGGAATCAGGCCATTCCGCCTTCCTGAATTGACAATTGAGGACGGAGAACATACCTTTCATAAGAACGGCGTTGATGGGGACAGGTACGCCGGGAAAAGCGCCTAAGCGAGTAGGGAACTGGTGAAAGCCCTACGGCGAGCCTCCCGGAAGAAAAAGACCCCTGAGCTACCGGAAGAACGATCCGCTTCGGATCAAGTAGAACCGGTCGGGTGCTCCCGTTATTGAGCTAGAGCGTGCTGGCGCTCGAAGAGGCTGCGTCTGCAAAGATGCGGCGAACGAAGGTGGTACCACGGATTGAAGCCCTCCGTCCTTTGGATGCGGGGCTTTTTTGTGTTTTTCCAGGAGTGAGGGCGTCAGCATCCCTCGCCTGAAGGAGTCGGGTTTCCGTGGGTACACCAATCAATGTCGGCATCATGTTGTCTCGCATTCGCGTCGAGGAAAAATTGCTCCTGGAGGAGTTGAGCGCGCGCGGGGCGAACATCACCAAGTTTGACGATCGCGAGCTCTACTTCGATCTGAACCGGCCGTCCGTCGATTGCGATGTGGTGCTTGAGCGTTGCATCAATCACCTGCGAGCGCTCTATGCGTTGCGAATTCTCAACGACTGGGGGATTCCGACGGTCAACACCTGGGAAGTGGCGAACACCTGCGGGGACAAGCTGCTGACCACGTCGGCGCTCAACCGGCACGGTGTGCCGAACCCGCGTACGATGCTCGCGTTCACGCCGGAATCGGCGCTGGAGGCGATCGAAGAGCTGGGCTATCCGGTGGTGATCAAACCCGCCGTTGGTTCCTGGGGGCGGTTGCTGGCGAAGATCAACGACCGCGACGCCGCTGAGGCGATTCTCGAGCACAAAGTGACGCTCGGCTCGTTTCACCACGGCGCGTTCTACATTCAGGAGTTCGTGAAAAAGCCGGGACGCGACATCCGCTCGTTCGTTGTCGATGGCGAAACCATCTGCGCGATCTACCGCTCGTCAGAGCACTGGATTACCAACACGGCAAAGGGTGGCAAAGCCACCAACTGTCCGGTGACGCCAGAACTCCACGACATCTCGCTCCGTGCGGCGGAAGCAGTCGGCGGCGGCGTGGTCGCCATCGACCTGTTCGAATCGGACGAGGGACTGACGGTCAACGAAGTGAATTACACGATGGAATTCCGCAACAGCATCGATACAACCGGGGTGAATATCCCTGGCGTGGTCGCCGATTACGTGATGCGCGTCGGCGCCGAAGCGCAAGAGCGACGCGAGATGATGCTGGCGGTGGCGGATTAGAACCCTCACCCGGTCCTAACGGACCACCCTCTCCCAATACTGGGAGAGGGTACGACGGAAGCCCCCGCTCCTGAATCGGGAAAGGGGTTGCGGGTGAGGGAAACAACAAGGGAGAAGTAGTGGAACACCAGGTTTACAACGTTGCCGTGATTGGCGGTTCGGGATATGCGGGAGGCGAGCTGGTTCGGCTGTTGCTCGATCATCCGGGGGCGAATCTGACCCAGGTGACATCGGAGCGGAATGCGGGCAAGTTCGTGCGCTCGGTGCATCCGAATCTGCGCAAGCGGACAGATATGAAGTTCACGAGCATCGAGGCTGTCAAGGAAGCCGACGTGATCTTCATCGCGCTGCCGCATGGGGTATCGATGGGCAAGATGGTGGAGCTCCGGCGCAAGGCGCGGATCATCATCGACCTCAGCTCCGACTTCCGCCTGCGCGACAAAGCCGACTATCCAACGTGGTACGGACACGCGCATGAGCATCCGGAGATGCTTTCGGAGTTTGTTTACGGCATCCCGGAGTTGCACCGGGAGGAGATTCGGAACTCCGATCTGATCTCGAGCGCCGGCTGCATGGCGACGACGACCATTCTCGGTCTCTGGCCGCTCTATAAGGCCGGAGTTGCCGATCTTTCGAAACCGATCGTGGTTGAGGCGAAAACCGGCTCGTCGGGATCAGGCGGATCGCCGGGACTCGGCTCACACCACCCGGAGCGGAGCGGCGTCATCCGGTCGTTCAAGCCAACCGGGCATCGCCACTCCGCCGAAGTCATTCAAGAATTGACATTCGATGGCCGTGTGCCCGAGGTCGCGTTCTCGGCGACCTCAATCGAAGCGGTGCGGGGTATTCTCGCCACGTCGCACGTCTATCTTAATGAACCGCTGACCGACAAGGATCTCTGGGCGATCTATCGCGGCGCATATGGCAAAGAGCCGTTCGTGCGGATCGTCAAGGAATCGACCGGCATCCATCGCTATCCGGAACCGAAGATTCTCTCCGGCAGCAACTACTGTGACGTCGGCTGGGAGCGCGATCCCCATTCAAACCGGATCGTTGTCATGGCCGCGCTCGACAACCTGATGAAGGGCGCAGCGGGCCAGGCCGTACAGGCCTTCAACCTGCGCGCCGGTTTCTGCGAAACGGTCGGGCTGGAGTTCGCGGGGTTGCATCCCATCTAGTGGAGAGTAGAGAGTGAAGAGTTAAGAGTAAGAACCATTCGTCCTCTCCACTCTTAACTCTTCACTCTCTACTCCGGAGGCATCATGCTCGTCATCAAGATAGGCGGTGGGGCGGCGATTGGGGCGGAAGCGTATGCGCAGTTCGCTGCCGATCTGGCCGTGCTCGATCAGCCGGCAGTGGTGATTCATGGCGGGAATGCCGAGTTCAGCGCGCTCAGCACGAAGCTCGGCATTCCGCCTCGGATGATCACGAACGACAAAGGGCGGGTAACCCGCTACACCGACAGTGAAACGATCGACGCGATGCTGATGACCTACTGCGGCAAGGTCAACAAGCGGCTCGTTGGCATTTTGCAGGCTGCCGGCGTGAATGCGGTTGGACTGAGCGGGCTTGATGGCCGCATTGCCTTCGGACGGCGGAAACCGGTGCTGCGCGGTATGGAAGATGGCAAGCAAAAAGTGCTGCGCGACGATCATGCCGGCACGATCGAGCAGTTCGATACGACGCTGGTCCAATTGCTGCTCGACAACGGCTACCTGCCGGTACTGACCCCGCCGGGTCTGGCCGAGGATGGCACGCCGATCAATGTCGATGGCGACAAGCTCGCGCTCGGCATCGCCACCGCGCTCAGCGCTGAGGCGCTGTTGTTCTTCTCGGACACTCCCGGATTGCTGGCCGATCGATATGATGAGTCGACGCTTATTCGCGAGATCGACGCCGGAAATCCAGACGCAGCGATGGATGCGGCCGTGGGTCGGATGAAGGTGAAAGTCGAATCTGCCCTGAAAGCGATCGATCGCGGAGTTGGCCGAGTGGTCTTTTCTGATGGCCGCGCTGAGCACCCGGTTCAGCGGGCGTTGGCCGGTGAAGGAACGGTGATCCGGGTAGCGAATAGCGTTGCTGCTCGCCGCGAGAATGCCGGGAGCTGAAGCACCCGGCTTACAGGCGGGAGTACCCTGGAGGGCACTGAGACCCGGAATCGTCCCGGTGTATCGAGCATATTACCGACCCAGTTCAGCCACGGAAGGGCTTCGGCGTGTTACTAGGTCGCCCCGGGGTTTCAACCCCGGGAAATGCTGATGCAATCAATACAGGAGAATCCACCATGACCATTCCCGCGATGCGATCGCTGGAAGAGATTCAGCAGCTTGAGCATGACTATTCGTTGCCGCTCTACGCCAAGCGCGAGATTGCGCTCGTGCGGGGGGAGGGCGCGTATCTCTACGACTCGACCGGCAAGCGCTATCTCGATGCGATGAGCAACTATGGTGTGGCGGTGCTTGGTCATGCCGATCCGGAGTTCACCTCCGCGCTGACCGATCAGCTTGCGACGCTTTCCACCTGTCATCAAAGTTTTTACAACGATCAGCGCGCCGAGCTGTTGGCGAAGATCGCCACGATCGCCCCTGAAGGCGTGAAGCGGGCGTTTCTGAGCAATTCCGGTGCGGAAGCGATTGAAGCAGCGCTCAAGTTTGCCCGCGCCGCCACTGGCAAGCCGAAGATCGTCGCCGCCAAGCGCGGCTATCACGGCCGGACGATGGGGGCGCTGTCTGCGACGGCGGACAACAAGTACCGCGCTCCATTCGAACCGCTTCCAATTCCGGCGACGCATGTGTCATTCAACGATCTCGATGCGTTGGAAGCAGCTGTCGACGGTGAAACGGCGGCGATTATTCTTGAGCCGATTCAGGGCGAAGCGGGTATCTATCCAGCCAGTCCGGAATACCTGAAGGGCGCTCGCGAGATCGCCACGGCGAAAGGCGCGTTGCTGATTGCGGATGAGATTCAATCCGGATTCCGCACCGGCGTTCCATTCTCGATTGTCGATTCTGGCGTGATTCCCGATATGATCGCGACCGCAAAGGCAGTTGCCAACGGCTTCCCGATCGGATTGACGCTGACGACCGACGAGATTTCCTCAGCGATGCCAGGTGGCGCGCATGGCACCACCTTTGGCGGCAACCCGCTTGCCTGCCGGGCGGCGATCGTTACGCTCAATGCGCTCGATCAGCGCGGTCTCTATGCCCGGGCGGACGCGCTCGGCGCGCAGATCATTGCCCGGATTGAAGAGCTTGCGAATCCCAAAGTGCGTCAGGTCCGGGGACGTGGATTCATGATCGGCCTGGAGCTCAAGGAGCGGGTCACGCCGACCCTGCGCGGACTGCAGGAGCGGGGCGTGCTCGCGTTGACCGCAAGCAGCACATCGCTCCGCTTCCTGCCGCCAATGATCTGGGAACAGGAACAGGTTGATGAGTTGATCGCCGTGTTGGGCGAAGTTCTCAGCGCCTGAATCGACGAACCTTTTTGACGAAGATCGAAACGGCCCGGCGGGACTCGCTCCCTCCGGGCCGTTTTTGCGCCGAAACCGATCGGTGGGACGAAGCGTCTTAGCTTTCGCAGCCGCAACAATTGCAGATGTTGCGGAGAAAGGGAAGGGAAATTCATGCTGCGTTCAATTCCTCGTTGCCTCGGAGCAGCCGCAATGGCGGTGGCGCTCACGGTTGGAACGTTGATCTCGGGCGGCACGGCGACCGCACAGTCCAACGACTGGACATTGGTCACCAACGTCTACGAGTGCCCGCCGAATTTCACCGGTCCGGGAACGATTGGAGACTGCGGAACGACTGTTGCCGCGATTCCATTCACGCTTCAGGTCTCAGCGCCGGGTGATCCGATTCCATTTGAAACGGACGACACTGGCTCGGCGATGGTCGATGCGAGTGGGGCGGATCTCGGTTCAGTCGTGACGATCGCTATGCCTGACGCCTACGTTTCGTTCTATCCCGTTTGCGTGAAGAATGAAGACGAGTCGGTCGACATGCAGATCAATGACGACGGCGTCGCGCTGAATGGTGTGGCCGAAGGAGATGTCGTCTATTGCGATTGGTTCCTGTACGGCAATGGCAGCACGCCAATTGAAAATGGCGCAACTCCGGAAGCGGAGCGGCGGGGTCGTGGCAACTCCCGAAGCAGATGTTGTCATCGAAGAAACCGCAGTGCCGTCCGAGCCAGTTCGCGGTGGCCGCGCCGTCAAGCTCTTCACCGGCGACTGCGATGATCTTGGCAAAGAAGTCATCTGGTTCAACGACATTCTTGATGAATCAGGCGAGCAGGTCGGAGATGAAGCGGCGATTCAAGCCGCCGCCAGCATCAACTCGAGCGCGGAATTCTCGCTCAATGATGCGATTGCCGATGGATACACGCTCGCAGTCTTCGAGAGTGACGACGACAACGCCGCGCTGCTTGCCTGCGGCGAGCTTGGCGGCGTCGATAACCAGGACGGTACGCTCTCAATCGGTCTGCAGCAAGTTGATGAATCAGGCGTGATCGGCACGGCGCTCTTTGCATACAGCTCAGAAGACCACACAACCGCTGACGTGATCGTGGTCACGTCCAACACGTTGTTGCCAATCCCGACGGCAACGTCTTAGCGCCAAATACCGAAGACCGACACACGAAAGCCCTAATTAAAATGATGAACGCCCGGCGGCTACCCAAAAAGGTGCCGCCGGGCGTTCATCCTTGTGTTGCTGCCTGCCGCCTGCTCGCTAAATCTTCCCGTTCAGATGTTTTTCCAGGAAGTCGGCGATGTCGCCCATGGCTTTGATGCTGTTCGAGCGTTTGGTGAAGCCGTGACCCTCGTCTTCATAGACGTCGTAGCGAACGTCGACGCCTCGCTCGCGAAGGCGCTCGACAATCTGGTCGCTTTCCGGTTTGACGACGCGCGGGTCGTTTGCGCCCTGGATAATGAAGATCGGAGCTTTGATCTGATCGACGTAGGTGATCGGGGAACGGCTCAGCATGAATGTTTCTTCGGTGTACGGATCGCCCACCCATTCCGTCATGACGGATCGCCAAGTCGGCGGCACCGCTTTGGCGAAGGTGACGAGATTCGATGGGCCGACGATATCAACTGCTGCCGCCCAATAGTCGGGCAATCGGCTCACGCATGAGAGCGTCGCGAATCCGCCGAATGAACCGCCGTAGACCGCAAGCCGGGAAGGATCAATCCAGGAAAGCGATTGCAAATATTTCGCCGAGGCTTCGAAATCCTTCAGCTCGTCTCCGCCCCAATCGCGGTAGATCAACTTCTGATAGGAAATCCCGTATCCGGTCGATCCCCGGACATTCGGGGCCAGAACGGCGATGCCGCGACTGGCGAGATATTGATAGAGTCCGTTGTAGGCGTAGGTTGGGCGTTCCTGTGATTCCGGACCGCCATGAATCGACAGCACCGCACCGAACGGGCCTTTGCCTTTGGGCCGGTACAACCACGCAGGAATTGAGCGTCCGTCGAACGTCGGATAATGAACCAGTTCTGGCTCAACAAAAAACTCGGGGCCGATGCCGCCGAGCATACCGTCGGTGATTTGCCGGGTCTGTCCTGCTCTAATATCGATCACGAACAACTCGTTCGGATGCGTCGGACGATTGAGCAATACAGCGATACTGCCTCCATCGGGCGCGACCGTCATGGTGGTGACCACGCCGAGCGGCACCGGCGGCAGCTCGATGTCCTTCCCGGTTGCGGCGTCACGAGCATGCACAACCGATCGGCCATCCTCATTCACCACCCAGACAAAGAGGCTGCCGTCCGCTGAAAGGGCGAAATCCTCGATACCCCATTCGGGCGTGATGTCCCAGGTAAATGTCTTCGACGCAATGTCGTATTTGCCGATGCCATTGAACTCCCGGCCAACATCGCTCAGGATCCAGAGTCCGGAGCCATCGGGAAACCAGGAACCGGGAGCGCGAACCTGCTTTCCGTCACCGAGCGGGAGCTTTTCGTACTCGCCGGTCTCCAGATTGACGATGAACGTGTCGAGATCGGTATTGCTGCGGAACTCAAGAACGGAAAGATACTTCCCATCCGGCGAGAACGCGCCGGGCTGATAATTGGCGCCTGCCATTACCCGGCGTTCGGCTCCGGTTTCGAGCTCCTGGACGATCACATCCTGCTCGGTCGGCTCACGATCGTTTCCCGCCATACGCAACGAAGCGTCCATCTGGTGAAAACGCGCGGTCACCGAGAAAATATTGCACCTCTGGCTCGCTGGTGAGCTTGCGCGGAATGCCTCCCTGGGCAGCGATGACCGTTGGCGTGAAGAACTCGTCGCCATCGCGGTCGGCGGTATAGAGGATCTGATCCCCGGCAGGCGACCAGGCGATGGTGCGAACCGATTCGTTGTCATAGGTCGTGATCTGCCGTGGGTAGCCGCCGGCGACCGGCTGGCGCCAGAGATTGAACTGCCCAGATGTATTGGTTGAATAGGCTATGTCGCATCCGTCGGGGGAATAGGCGAGCGAGGGTTGATAGGAGCGGATTGCTGCATATTGCGTGAATGAAGGCTTATGCCGGGACCCGTTTTGCATGAGTTCCTCCAACAGGTGCGCTTCAATGCGCTCGGGGAGTCGCCGATCGATCGCACGTCCGTCGTGTGATGTGTTCGATTGTACGTGGGAACGTCAACAGGGGAAATACGAAACCCGGCAGATCGGGAAGATCTGCCGGGTTTGCGATTGATTTCAGGTGGAGTGGGCGTTACTAGAGTTCTTGATGATAGGCGAACAATCGCTCGCCATCGATGCGGCGGAGCTTTTGCAGTGCCTCATTTTCAATCTGGCGAACTCGCTCACGGCTGATCTGGAGTTGCTCGCCAACTTCGGCAAGCGTGTGCTGATGACCGTGGCCAAGCCCGAATCGCAGCTGGAGCACGAGTTTTTCGCGCGGCGTCAGGCGATCGAGCGCCTCGTTCACGTCACGCTTAAGCATCGCCTCGCTGGCGGCGTCGTACGGAGTTTCAGAAACCTCATCGGCGATCAGATCGCCAAGACTCGTTTCGTCTTCGCTCCCGATCGGTGTTTCGAGCGAAATGGTGCGCTGAGCGGCCTGAACGATCTGCTGGATCTTCTCCGGCTGAACGGCCATGGCTTCGGCGACTTCTTCGGGAGTCGGCTGGCGGCCAAGCTCCTGGGCGAGCATGTTGAGCGTCTTGCGATAGCGTGAAATCGAGTCGCCCATATGAACCGGGAGACGAATCGTCCGGCTCTGATCGGCGATGGCGCGGGTAATCGCCTGGCGAATCCACCAGGTCGCGTAGGTGCTGAAGCGGAAACCCTTGCGCCAGTCATACTTCTGGACGGCGCGCATCAGGCCGATGTTGCCTTCCTGAATCAGGTCGAGCAGGGTGAGACCGCGGTTCACGTAGCGCTTGGCGATCGAAACGACCAGACGGAGATTAGCGCGAACGAAGCGTTGGGTGGCTTCCTGTTCGCCATTCTCGACGCGCTTGGCGAGATCGATCTCCTGATCATGCGTAAGCAGCGGGGTTTCGGCGATTTCTCGAAGATAGAGCCGGACAGGATCATTAATAAAGTTCGGATCAAGACGCTGAAGAACGTCTAAATCACGCTCAAGATCGACTTCGGGTTCTTCGTCGACGTCGGCAAGTTGGGTTTGAATTTCATCGGGAACAGCAACTTTGTCATCCATAACGACGTTGTCGAGCGACAGATCGTCGATTTTGGACACATCAAAGGGCTGGATGGCGTCAGTCATCGGGCGGCCTCCTGCAAGCTAAGAGCTCACTATCACGTTGTGTGTTCAACTAGGCGAAACCGGGGTTACCTTCGTGTTGCTCGGCGGTTCGATCGAAAGGGGTCTGTTCGCACGTCTGGAGTGGCGAAGAGAGAAGCATCGAACGGCGAGAAATCACGCTAAGTTGGCGGGCGGGGCCGCGCAACTTGACAAATATACCCCGGAAACAAGTCTCGCGCAAGCGGGGTGAACTCAGCGTGGTAGCAAAGGTGACCATTGGGGCGATTTGATTCCCGGCTGGCAAGGTCACAACCGCCAGCCGGGATCACCTGGGACACGCCAGGGGAGTGCATTGAAACGCTAGTTGCCGCAGCCACAGCCGTGGGCTGTTTCTTCGTTCGCGCCAGCATTGAATGAATGACCGCACGAGCAGTTCGCGACGGCGTTTGGATTGCGAACGGTGAACCCACCGCCCATCAACGAACTGATGAAATCGACTTCGGCGCCCTGGAGATACATTGAGCTGAACGTATCAACCATGAGTCGAACGCCGCCCTGTTCGATGACTTCGTCATCTTCCTCGGAGGCTTCTTCGATCGTCATACCGTATTGCAAACCGGAACAACCGCCCGGGGCCACAAACACGCGCAACGCGTGATCAGGGGTGCCTTGCTCAACGAGAAAAGCCTTGAGCTGGTCCACCGCCGCCGGGGTGATGGTAATCATAATTCGAGTCCTCCGTGAGACCGACTATCTAGAAGCTAATGATTCGCTTAGCGAATCACCGGATATTCCTTACTTCATGATAGTGCGGGGAAAAAGGTTGTCAAGCATTTGTGAACGAAGTTCATCGGTTTAAGCCTTCAACCGAGATCAGATGTGATGCATTCACGACGTCTGCTGACGACGGAACGCGTCGGCGGCATCGCGCATCGTCGAGAACCGGACGTCTTCGTGCTGTTTCATGGTGGCGATGATCTCTTCGAGCATCAACAGCCGGTGACCGCGCCCGATCACCTGGGGGTGCATGGTGAGGGTGAAGACGCCGTTGGGGACATCGCGCAGCATGAAGGCGAACTCATTCAGCCAGATTTCCTTCACTTTTGAAGGTGACGAGAGTCCTTCATTGCGTCCTGACTCTGACCGGTAGAACTCGAAATGCGGGAAGTCATCGAGCACCCACGAGACCGGCAGCTCAACCAGATCGACGGTATTGCCGAATTGATATGGCCCGTCGAGATCGATGACGTCGCCCGTCCGGCACCAGTAGGGTTCGAAGTCCCTTCCCATGAGCGAGCTTTCATACGTGAAACCATATTCGAGCAAAAGGTCGATCGTAACAGGACTATTGTCCCAGGCCGGTGATCGGTATCCGGTGGGCCGAACGTGAGCGATCTTGTCAAACGCCTCGAACCCACGCTCCAGCACCCGGCGTTCCTCCTCCGGCGAAAGCCGCACCGGGTTTTCGTGGAGATAGCCATGATGCCCGACCTCATGACCCGCGGCGATGATGGCGCGGATGTGGTCCGGGTAGGTTTCAACGGTATGACCGGGGATGAAGAAGGTGGCGGGGATCGCTTCGCGGTCGAGCAGGCGGAGAATCCGCTCAACCGCAACCGCGCCGAATTCGCCGCGCGAGATCATGCTGGGTGACTTCGAGGCGTGCGGCCCGATCCAGATCGAGATCGCGTCGAAATCAAACGTCAGGCAAACGGTTCCCTGTGCACTGGTCATGTCTTGCTCCTCTTTCAGATTGAGACCGGTTGATTCTCGCACGGGAAATGAGGTGATAGACTCGACGTACGCGAACTGCATCGTCACGGTTCCACCCAGGTGGAGCCGATCCGGCAAGATGGCGAGGTTCGCGGCAGAGCAATGATTTGAAGGAGAAACCCATGCGCCAGGCGTCGATGGAACCAATGACCAGGAAGCCCTTCGACGTGAGAGCTGTGCCGCATGGAGATACTCAATCTTGGAATTCTGGCGCATGTAGACGCCGGTAAAACGACCCTCACCGAACGCATTCTCTATGAAACCGGCGTCATTCGACAGGCCGGCCGTGTAGATGACGGCAATACCCAGACCGATACGCTGGAAATAGAGCGATCGCGCGGCATCACGATCAAATCGGCCGTGGTGTCGTTTCAGCTTGGTGATCTCAAAGTCAATCTGATCGATACCCCCGGACACTCCGATTTCATCGCCGAGGTCGAGCGCTCGCTTGGCGTGCTCGATGCGGTGGTGCTGGTGATTTCGGCGGTTGAAGGTGTGCAGGCGCAAACGCGCCGGTTGCTGGATGCGATCCGAGCGCGCGGCATCCCGGTGCTCTTCTTCGTAAACAAGATCGACCGCATCGGCGCGCGGGAAGCTGATCTGCTCGAAGAGATCCGAATTCGGCTCAAAAGCAGAGTAATTCCCTTCAGCACGGTTCGCGATCTCGGCAACCGGGACGCGGCAGTGCGTCCGGTCGATCGGACTGACGTGGGCTGGCAGTCAAGCCTGATCGAGCTGCTTACCGAATCGAGCGAATCGCTGCTTACGGAATATGTCGAAACAAACGGGAGCCTGTCGCCCGGTAACATCCAAAGGGAATTCGCGGACCAGATTGTTCGCGGAGAGATCACCCCGGTTTTCTTCGGTTCTGCAATGACTGGAACGGGCGTCGATCAACTGCTCCTTGGAATCGAGACGCTCCTTCCGCCGGCGAAATCCTGTGCTGACGCTCCGCTTGCCGGAATCATCTTCAAGATTCTGCGGAACCGGCAGGGAGAAAAGCTCGTCTTCGCCCGATTGTTCTCCGGCTCGATCGCATTGCGTCAGCGCCTGCCGATCAGAGGGAGGAACGACGGATCTGTTGACGATCATGAGGCCCGCATCACCGGCATCGATCGCTTCGAGCGTGGCGCAACGATCGCCGTCTCATCGGCAAGCGCGGGTGAGATCGTGCGGCTGCATGGCATCAAGGATGCGCGGATCGGCGACTTGATTGGCGATGGCTGCATTCCCGATGGAATCGGGGCGTCCATTTTTCCGCCGCCGGCGCTGGAGAGCGCCGTTCATCCGGTCGATTCCGGACAGATGACCAAGCTCGGCATCGCGCTTCAGCATCTCACCGAGCAAGATCCCCTCATCGGACTCCGGAACGGAGACCGGGAGGGGGAACTCTTTCTGCGGCTCTTTGGCGAAGTGCAGAAGGAAGTGATCGCTGAAACGCTGGCGCTCGATTTCGGCATCGTCGTGCATTTCGCCGAGAGCCAGGTGCTGCATATCGAGCGTCCGCTCGGGACCGGGCGTGGATTCGAATTGATCGGCAGCGACGAGAATCCCTTCGCCGCGACGGTTGGCATTCGAATCGAGCGCGCGGAACCCGCGAGCGGGATTCGCTACGCCTACGAACCGGGATCGCTGCCGCACGCCTTTTACCGCGCAACCGAAGAAACCGTGATGGAAACGCTGGAACAAGGGCTACATGGTTGGCCGGTGACTGATTGCCTCGTCACGCTGACCGATGTCGGCTATTGGTCGCCGATCAGCATCGCCTCCGATTTTCGCTTGCTCACGCCGCTTGTGGTCATGCAGGCGCTGCATGAAGCCGGTACTGAGGTGTGTGAGCCAATAGAGGCATTTACGCTGGATATTCCCGCGGAAACGATCGGGGAAACGCTTTCGGCGCTGGTCGCGGCGCGGGCGATTGCCGCCGACATCTCGCGGCAGGGGGAGACGTGCCATCTGGGCGGCACGATCCCGTCGGCGGAGGTGCACCACTTCGAGCAACGCCTACCCGGCATCAGCCGCGGGCTGGGTGACTGGGCCTCGACATTCAAGGGATACGTACCGGTGACCGGCATGATTCCGGAGCGAACCAGGATCGGCCGCAATCCGCTGAACCGAAAGCGCTATCTGGCGGAGTGCGCGCAATCGTAATGCCGGACATGCACAAGGACCGATTCCTGCAAGCAAATCGGTCCTTGTGCGAAAGAGGGGGAGGTGTTCGAGTGAGCGTTATTCGGTGACGTAGATCGTCAACGCCATGCCCTGCGCATAGTGACCATGCAGGTGGCAGGCGAGTTGATAGATACCTGGTTCGGAGAACGTCACTTCAAGTGATGCAGATGAGCCAGAAGCGATTTCTTCGACCTCTGCCTTCTCGCCGTTGCTCTCTATTGGCTCGTCGACCGCGCCAACCGGCTCAATGTAGAGCTGATGGGTGTAGGCGCCCTGGTTGGTGATGTTGAAGGTATAGGTTTCGCCGACCTTGAAGGTATTCGCTGTCGAGGTGATGACGAACTCAGACAGGGTCACGTCGACGGCGCCATCCGTTGCCATCGGGGACGCGACTGCCGAGGCGACCGGAGTGGCGGCAGGCTGGCCGAACTCCATGCCTGGTGTGACGATGTACCAGACATCGCCGACGCCCTGGCCATTGGTTTCGCCCGTATTCGCGTCACCGGCGAAGTAGTAGAGTGGAATGCCGTTGTAGGCGACCTGCGTCGTGCCGTCGGTGCGGGTGATGGTCGTCAATTCGCCGGCAACTCCATCCGGAAGTGTCAGTGGCTCGGTCGCGGTGAAAATCGGCCAGTTCGTCTCGCACTTGTCGTAGCAAGTGCTTTCACCCTTCACGGTATCCTTGGTGAAAAGATAGAGTGTTTTGCCGCTGGCGTCGGTTAAGAACGGGCCAAGTGTTGAGCTCTGGCGAACAAATACCGTCGGCGTCGCGGCGGTCGGGGTGCTTTGTGCCGCAGCTGCGGTGCCAGCCAGAACAAGGAGCAATGCGGGAATCAACCCAAGCAACAATCGCTTCATCGAATATTCCTCCTCAAACCCTAGAACGGCGGTCATCGACCTCCGAACTCCCGCTCAAATAACGGTGTGCTTCGACTATGGCGGTCATTCGCGCTTGCTGGAACGGGCGAAAGTCGGGAAAGTTTGTGCGACCTTCGACGTGTTCGAGGTCAGACTTAAGTCGCATAGGGGATTCGTCAGGTTCGTGGGATACTCGCTGCGTGCGAAAGCAACTGTCATGACGCGATACATTCGTCGAGAGCAAAAGCCGTGCGCCGGCTGAGTTTTGCCCAGCGATTCCTGCTTGGAAGTCTCGTCATTCTGCTCGTCGGAATGGTCGGCATCGGATTCTGGGTTTCCAATCAAATCAGCGATGGCGTCATTCACCGTACGGCCGCCACCAATGCGCTCTACGTTGACAGTCTGGTCGCGCCTCGCGCGCAGGATCTCGCCACCAGCGAATCGCTTTCCAGTGACAGCATCGATAAGCTCGACTGGCTGCTGACCGGCACACCCTTGGGGCAACAGGTCTCTCTCTTTCGGATCTGGGATCAATCGGGGCGTATCGTCTACAGCTCCGATCACACGCAGATCGGCCAGCAGTTCCCGATCGAAGCTGATTGGCAAAGCGCGTTCAATGGCGAAGTCGTGGCCGAAATGAGCAATTTCGACGCGGTCAGGTCTGCGGACGCCAACCAGAATGATTCAAAAATGCTGGAGATTTACAGTCCGGTTCGCGCACGCGGCACCAACGATATCATCGCCGTCGCGGAGTTTTACTTCGATGCGACCGATCTCCGGCATGACATTCAGCAAGCGGAACGGCATAGCTGGATGATCGTGGCGGCAGGAACAGCTGCGGTCTACCTGTTGCTGGCAGTGTTCGTGCAACAGGCGAGCAATACCATTTCTCGACAGCAGCAGACGTTGGCCAACCAGGTCGATCGCCTGACCGATGTGCTCAATCAAAACCAGGAACTGCACGAGCGCGTGCGCTCGGCGGCCGCGCGGACAACCGCGCTCAATGAGCGATTTCTCCGCCGCTTCAGCGCCGAGCTTCATGATGGTCCGGCGCAGGACATCAGCCTGGCGCTGCTGCAACTTGATAATGTTGAAGCGCGAATCGCGAGCCAGGAACCTCCAGCAGGCGATCAGGCCGAAACCGAGCGCGATCTCAGCGTTATTCAATCGAGTCTGCTGCGCGCGCTCGAGGACGTTCGCGCCACGTCATCAGGACTCCTGCTCCCTCAGCTCGAAGCAATGACGGTGGATGAAACCATCGATCATGCCATTCGCGCGCACCGTCGCCGGACCGGTGAAGATGTCGCAGTCTCATCGGAACTACTCCCCGACCAGGCTCCATTGGCGACCAAGATCGCACTTTACCGGGTGATTCAGGAAGCGCTCGCCAATGCCTGGCGTCACGCCAAAGGCGCGAAGGAACGGGTGACTGCGACCGGTGTTTTGAACCAGATTCGGGTTGAAGTGGCGGACGACGGCCCTGGCTTTGAGGCAGGATCGCTTGGCCGATCGGAAGAGCATCTCGGGTTGCTGGGAATGAGAGAGCGAGTCGAAAGCCTGGGCGGCGAATTCCGTATCGAAACCGCTCCCGGTCTTGGCACCCGCGTCATTGCCCTTCTCCCGGTGCAGGTCTCAGGAGTTGGGGATGACTGAGCGTTTGCAGATCGCAATTGTCGACGACCATCCGCTGTTCCGGGAAGGCGTCAGCCAGGCGCTGAGCCGGCAACCTGATATCGAGATCGTCGGTGAAGGAGGAACCGCTGAGGAGGCGATCGCCATCGCCGCGCGCCGCCTGCCGGATGTGATGCTGCTCGACGTCTCGATGCCGGGTGGCGGCATCAACGCCGTCCGCGAAATCGCCGCCACCTATCCGGTCATCAACGTCGTCATGCTGACCGTTTCGCAAGACGAGGAAGATGTCACCACTGCGCTGCGGGCCGGGGCACGCGGGTATGTCCTGAAAGGCGTCGCCGCCCGGGATCTCGTTGAGATCGTCCGGTCAGTTGCGCGTGGCGAGGTCTACGTCACCCCGTCACTGGCGGCAAGCTTGCTCTTCGACATGAACCGAGCCGGATCAAATCGCTCGTCATCAACCGGTCTGGATGACCTGACCGAGCGAGAGCGACAAATTCTCGAACGGGTCGCGGCTGGCGACAGCAACAAGGAAATCGGCGCGCAATTGCAACTGAGCGAGAAAACGGTCAAGCATCATATGACCAACATCCTGCAAAAACTGCAGGTGCGAAACCGGGTGGAAGCTGCACTGCTGGCGAGAACCGGGGAGCGGAAGAGTTAGCAGTCCCTGAATGACGAACGCCGGACTGAAGTCCAGCGCTCACAAGACGACGGCTCTTCGAGACTGAACCCGGAGACGCCCGGTTTCATTGAAAAACCCATCACATCACCACCAGTCCTGGAAGGACTTCGTCATGCTCAGCACGGCGCTCGAAGTGCCGTGGAACGAACACAAAACCCCCGGCATTGCCGGGGGTTTTGTGTTCGTTCTTTGTGTGGTTGTTCTAACCCTGCGCGACGATCGCCAGGTCGACCGATTCTCGTTCCAGCGGCGGGGTGACGCGGAAGTGATCCATTGTCAGGCATTCGGTGGGGCACCAATCGACGCAGATTCCGCAGCGGATGCAGGAGCGCTCGTCGATCACCATTGCCGCTCCGAATGGTCCGAGCTCAGCCCGGGCTAGCTCGGCGAGTTCCGTTTCTCCATCAATCGCGTAAATGCGTTCGGGCGAGATCATCTCAATGCACTGATGTGGGCAGGCATCGACGCAGCCGTTGCAGAGAATGCAGCGATTGCCGTCAATGAAGATGTTGAGCTGGCACTGCAAGCAGCGCTTGGCCTCTTCGAACCCGATCGGTTTGGTGTAGCCGACTTCGACTTCGAGCGTCGTGTCGTGCGAGCCGATGCCGCGATCCGGCACCGAAAGTGACGGAATCAACTGGCGCGGCACGCCGGAATAGTCATCACCCCAAACCAGCCGCCGGCTCATCGAGGTCATCGACCACTCGGCGATGCCTTCGGAAATCAGCGCGTTCGGCGTGGCGACCAGCTCGGTCGGAACGCGGGTGATCTCCATTTCTTTCACGATCGGGCGGGTGCCGCGCATCGCGCGGTCGATCGATTCTGAAACGCGCTTGCCTTCGCCGATCGCGGAAATGAAGTTGGTCGGATTGATGACGTAGTCGCCGACCGCCCAGACATTCGGCAGTTCAGTGCGGAGATTCTCATCCAGGAACGGCACCCCGCGCCGGTCGCGGTTCGGGAGCAGATCGCCAAGGAAATTATTGTCCTGGCGCTGGCCGATTGCCGCGAGCACCATATCGCATGGGATGACGAACTCGGAACCGGCAACCGGCTCCGGGCGGCGGCGACCCTTGGCGTCAGGTTCGCCAAGCTCGTTCCGCACGACTTCGAGCCCGATGACGTGTCCATTGTCATCGCCGACGACCCGGGTCGGCGACACCATGAACATGATCTCGACGCCTTCGATCTCGGCTTCTTCAAGCTCGATCTCGTCGACCGGAATTTCCTGGATCGAACGGCGATAGGTCATGATCGACGTTTCGGCGCCCATCCGAATGACGGTGCGGACACAGTCCATCGAGGTGAAACCGCCACCGACGGTGACGACCTTCTTGCCGACCCAGACATCCATCTGCCCGAGGTTGACATCTTCGAGGAATTGCAGTCCGGGGACCACCCCGTTCAGATCCTCGCCGGGAATGCCGATCTTTTGCGGCACCTGACAACCGGCAGCAGCGACGACCACATCGTAATCATCAACCAGCGCCTGAAGGGTGACTTCTTTGCCGATTTCGGTGTTATAGCGAATCTCAATACCGAGCTGGAGAATCTGCTCGGTTTCCTCGGTGATGACATCGCGCGGCAATCGCCACTCGGGAACACCGGTCCACATCACGCCGCCTGGCACAGGCTGCTTTTCGAAAATGGTGACGCGATACCCCTTGCGGGCAAGCTGGCGAGCGGTCGTGAGACCGGCGACGCCGGCGCCGATGACGGCCGCCGTCATCCCGTTCCAGGGAGCGGGAATCTCGCGTCTCGTCGCGCCCCGATAATCTGCCGCAACCCGCTTGAGATAGCAGATGCCGATCGGGGCATCGACTTCTTTGCGGCGGCAGGCTTCTTCGCACGGGCGTGCGCACATGCGCCCGAGACACCCGGGGAAGACATTGTGCTCGCGGTTCAGCTCATAGCTGTCGGCGTAACGTCCATCAGCAATCAGCGCGATATAGCGCGAGATATCGGTGTGCGACGGGCAGGCCGTCATGCATGGAATGTTGTCGGAAAACCATTGCGCATCTCCGGTGTAAATCGGATAGCTCTTTCCAGAGCGGCGCATATAGGGCGAGAAGAATGACGCGTCGACGAAGGCAAGCAGCCGGATCCGGCGCGTGTCTTCGACTTCGACCTCATACCCCTGGCCGACGATGCCGTGCGCTTCGAAATCTCGAACCGCTGAGCCGAGCTCACTGGCATCCATCGCTCGGAATCGATCAGTTGAAGCGCCGCACGATGGGCAGGAATCAGGTGGCGTGGCTCCTTCATGGATCCAACCACAGACTTTACATCGGAACATTGACGTCGCACCTCCCGAAAAGAATGGAAGCGACAGTGATAGCGAAGAGTCATGCCAAATCAAAGAATCTGTCCCGCTCATGATACCTTAGCTCGCCCGGCAAACCATGAGTGAGCGCAGCATTCTGAGCTGAAATCCCCGGCACACGTTGGACCTTCCGGGGATTCCATTGCAGTCCTCAACCAAGTAATGTCACCTTAATTCCCCGATGGCGTCATTGGGAACCGAACATTACAGAGGGAGCGTGTGACATGGGACTTGACGACGCCAAGAAAAGCGCGGCGGATGCGTAAGATGCCGCCAAGAGCGCGGCCGACGAAGGCTCAGGCCTCTTTGGAAAGATTGGCGATATGATGGGTGACGCCGCCGATAAGGTCGGCGATCTTTTTGACCAAGGTAAAGATGCAACCGATGATGCCAGCGACAAGGCCAAAGATGCGGCTGACGACGCCAGCAAGAAGGCGAAAGACATCACCTCATAACGTGTGAATGTTTGCATCCGAGCTTGACGCATCTCGCCGGGTGACCGGCGAGATGCGCTGCTTTAACCGGTGACAGGCTCCCTAACCGGCGCAAAGTCATCGAGCATCCCGCGCGGCAGCGGATATTACCCGGTTATGCCAGATCATCTCACGACTCGTGTGCAAATTGCCGCTATACGCTGCGATGTGATCGGCGCTATCATTATGTAGCCGGAGGTGGCATTTTCGTGCGAATGAGTTCCGTGGGGAACACCAACCGAATTATTTTCGGAGAGGAGTTACACGATGGCGCTCGGTGATTTGTTTGCAAAGATCAAAGGCATGTTCTCTGGAGCGAAAGATTCGGCGACGTCAACCGTGAATCAGGCGACGACGCAGGCGTCATCGAAAGCCTCAAGCGCGGTGGATTCCGCCACAGCGACGGTAAACAAGGCCGCAGATTCTGCGACAGCGACGGCCAACAAAGCCGTTGACTCGGCCCAGAGTGCGGCCGCGACCGCGGCCGGCAAGGCGTCCGATCTGGTGTCCAAGGCTCCTGGTGGCGACAAGGTGGCCAGCAAAGTCGACAAGATGGGCGCCGATGTTCAGTCCAAAGCGGATGCTGAGCAGGCAAAGGCCGATAGCGCCGCCAAAGATGCGCAAGCGAAGGCGGATAGCGCGGTCAAAGATGCGCAGTCGGACGCCGACAGTGCCATGAAAGACGCGCAAGCCAAGGCGGATGACGCAATGGCCAAAGCCGATGATGCTGCCAAGAAGGTGGAAGGCGACACCAAATCAGCAGTTGGCGATGTAAAGTCAGCCGCAGACGACGCCAAGTCTCATGTTGAAAAGGCCGCTGACGATCTGAAGTAGCGTGCAGCGATCGCCCATTTGTCGAGCCTCGAATGCAGCAACCCCGGGCCACTGGCCCGGGGTTGCTGCGTTCGATTGCGAACTGTTTCCTCAGACGGATGTTCGCGCTTCCCACACCTGTCGTTGACGATATTCGGCGGTTGGTTACCCCTCACCGCCTCAATCGCGTTCGTCGCTGCCATCCTGGCCATTTTGGCGCGCGTGGCGACAGATCCCGATGCGATGTGTGGCACCACGATGCAATTCTCAAGATGGATGAGCGGATGATCGGCCGGCAATGGCTCCGGATCGGTGACGTCGAGCGCCGCTCCGGCGATGACGCCGTTCTTGAGCGCGTCGGTCAGCGCATCGGTGTCGACGACCGGGCCACGGGCGGCATTGACCAGAATCGCTGAACGCTTCATCAGCCCAAACTCACGCGCTCCGATCAATCCCCGGGTTTCATCATTGAGCGCCACATTGAGGCAAACGAAATCGGCTTCTTTTAGTGCGGTGTCAAGATCGGTGTAGGTTGCGCCGGTTTCCGCATCTACCCGGGGCGTCGGATCGCTGGTGACGGCAAGGATACGCATCGAAAAACCGGCCGCCCGTTTGGCGACTTCCCGGCCAATCCTGCCAAATCCGATGATCGCGATCGTTGCGTCGTGGAGATCCTGCCCGAGCAGCAGGGTTGGGCTCCAGGTTTGCCACTTCCCGGCGCGAACGTATTCGACCCCTTCAACAATGCGCCGCGCCGCGCTGACCAGCAGCGCAAAGGTGAGATCGGCGGTCGTTTCCGTCAGCACGCCAGGGGTATTGCAGACGAGCACACCCCGCTCGGTCGCAGCGGCGATGTCGATATTGTCGTAGCCGACCGCAAAGTTGGAGACTGTTCGGATTGACGGATTCTGATCGAGCAGCTCGGCATCGATCGTATCGGTGACCAGGCTGATCACCGCGCTCGCGCCCTCGACCAGTTTGGCGAGTTCGTCCCGTCGACGGCGGAAGATCACCGGGCCAGATGCGAACATCGATATCGGCCGCTTCGGCAAGCATCGACATGCCTGCGTCAGGCAGTACACGCGTAACGGCAATGATCGGTTTCGACGACATTCCTAAACGCTCCCAGCAATGGTGCAGACAGCACAGAATCAGGCTCCCGGCAGCATATCCGACGATTGAGATTTTCGGAGATCGCTACCTGTTTGGAATCGAAACGGATCGATCGGCCATCGGAAGCTGGATTGCTCGTCCTTCCTTTGCGGAAATGAGCGCCGCAATCCCGGCCTCCAGCGCCGCCGCGCCGTCGCGCGCCGTCGAGATGACCGGACCGCCATGCAGCAGCGCGTCGCGCGTTTCCGCGATCAACCGTTGGGTTGGGCTGAGCTCGATTTCCGCCTCGGCAAATGCGGAACGCTCGCTGATGAGCGGATAGGCGCGCTTGCTTCCCTTGTCCATCAACTCGGCACGGACGATCGACGCGTCGCCGACGGCGGTTGAGAACGAGATTTGACCGCCTGAGCCACGTAAATCGAAACCGGCGAAGGCATCATGCGCGAGCGCGAAAAAGCCGGTGAGCCCGGAGGTGAAGCGGACCATGCCATCCGCGTTGCGATCTGTCCACTCATCGGCGACCGGTCCCCAGGCGACGACTTCCTTGATGTCGCCGCCGAAAAAGCGGAGCATATCGAGCGTGTGCGTGCCGCCGTGCAACATCCCGCCACGTGACCAGCCTGCCACCGTGCCGAGGGCGCCGATCTCACCGTCGTCCAGCCGCTGTTTCGCCTCGCGCAGCCATTGGCGTAAAGCGCCAGGGATGATTGACGACAAGCAACGCTCCTGCCTCATCACAGGCGGTAATCATCGCGTCGGTCTCCGCCGCGCTGGTGGCCATTGCCTTTTCCACGATGATTGCGCGGACTCCGGCCCTTGCCGCTGCGATCGTCAGAGCCGCTTTGGCGTCAGACTGCGTGCAGATCGAGACAACATCGGGTTTGACTTCGTCGAGCATCTTTTCGGCGTCGTCGTACGCCGCCGCAACGTTCCAGCGCTGTGAAAACGCGTCGATCCGTTCCTGGCCGCGACCGGCAACGGCGACAAGCTCATATCCCGGTGTGGACAGATACGCTTTGGCGTGGTTGACCGGGAGAATCGTGTAAAGACCGGGATGCCGGTGCGCTCCCTGAAAAAAGCTTGAGGGCCGGGGATTTGGGATTTCGTCATCGTAGCTGCTGGCGATGCGTCCCGGTCCGATAATTGCCGCTCGAAGCGTTTCCGTCATTCATCTTCCCCTGATTCATCGAAAAACAAAAAAAGTTCGGATCGTTCCGTTCGATCGGGATGATCCGTCAACTCCTCGATCTGGTACCAGACATGGCGCATGTGCCTGGCAATGACCCGCTCGCTTTCTTCGGCGTCGCCGGCACGGATCGCCTCGTAGATTTTCGTGTGTTCGGAGATCACTTCGTCGAGTTCCTGTTTGTCTGCAAAGGGTCCATATTCCCGGCGGTGCGCTTTGAGATTGACCGAAATCGAATCGAGCAGTGAAAGCAGCATCGGGTTTTGCGACGCCAACACGATCGCCCGATGGAAACCAAGGTCGGCGTCGATCGACGTTTCACGTTGTCCCGCCAGATAGGCGGCACGATAGCGATCAATCTGCAGGGCCATTTCCTGGAGATCGGCATCGTTCCGGCGAATTGCCGCCAACCGTGCGCTGGTCGTTTCCAGCATCGTGCGAATCTCATGCAGCTGCAGCGCTTCGCCATAGTCGAGCAGCACGGTGCGATGGACGAGGCCGCGCAAGTCTTCCACCGTCAGGGAGCGGACGAACGTGCCGACGCCGGGACGGCGCTCGAGAATGCCGAGACCGACCAGCGATTGAACGGCGGCGCGGATGGACGAGCGGCCAACGCCGAAAGCCTCCATAAGTTCAGGTTCGGTGGGAAGTTTCTGTCCGGCGGGGAAATCGCCGGTGCGCATCAAATCGACAAGCCGATCGCGAACCTGATCGGCTCGTTTCCGCGAATCGATGGCATGAAGCGATTGCAGCGAAGCAGGCATAGTCGCAGGCAACATTCCGAAAGATCAGACATCCGACGTGCGATGGGTTATGCACTGATCGTGCCGCTCCAATCTCGATTTGTCAAGCGGATCATATTGCGGTCTCGTCGAAGCGGTTGCAAGACGGAGGATATCCCGCCGGGTGACCCGATCAGGCTGTTGACATTCGACAGATCGCTCCATAGGATGGTTACACATCAGACGTCAGACTACGAAGTGGAACCGTTTCTGAAGGATCGCAGTTGGTGTCGCGGCAGCGTGCCGTTGCGCCGGCGTTTTTGCTGCAGTCTACGTTTGGTGCCGTCTGGTTGCATGCAGGATTGAGGAGAAGTCGATGCGTCATTTCTCGAATGCTCTTTCCCGTCGATCAGTTCTCCAGGCGGCCGGCGCGGCTGGAGCGCTCGCCGCCATTCCTGGGTTCTCGCATTCGGCGAGCGCCGCGCGGCGAGCCCAATCCGCCACGCCGATCGCAGGCGGCACGCTCACCTACGGGAGCGGCAAACCCCCGCAGCCAGTCTTCAATCCCCTCGTTTCGATCAGCACCAATCAAAATGTCGTGGTTGATGCGCTCTTTCTCCGGCTCGTCTATGGTCGTCAATGGGGCGATGGGGTAAATCCCGATCCCACAATCAATGAGCTTGAGCTTGGCGTCGCCGAGACGATGACCGAAATCGAAACGGACCGGATCTGGGAATTTACGCTGCGACAGAATGTGCTCTGGCACGATGGCACGCCGGTTACGGCCGATGACGTGATCTTCGGCATCTGGCTCGCGCTGAACAAGGATGCGAAATCGAGCGGCGCCACGCCGCCAAACGGCATCAAAGGCGCAGCGAAACTCAAAACGGATGGCGGAGGCTCGTTGACCCCTCCATACGACATTGTGGTGGAGGGCGCGACGAAGCTCGGCGATTACGCGCTGCGAATCGAGCTGGAACAGGCGACGCCAAACTATTGGGTCAACTGGCAAATCGGATACTGGCCGATGCCAACACACCTTTTGGCGTCGTTGCCGCTCGACCAGGTGTACGCAGAACCGTATGCCACCATGCCGATCGGCAATGGCGCCTTCAAGGCGGTGAAGTATGTTGATGGGCAGTACATGGAAATGGCGGCAAATGACGATTTTTACCTGGGCCGCCCGCATCTCGATTCGCTCATCGTTCGCTTCGGCGACCCCGACACGCTGGCCGCCGCGCTCGAAGCGAACGAGATCGACGGCACGAGCGTCAGTGCCGGACCGGTCTATGACCGTCTGACAAGTCTTCCAGATTTCGTCGGTAATCCGGTGAAGTCAAACCTTCCGATTGGATTCGCCGCAAACTACGAGCGTTTTCCCAACGAGGCCGCCACGCTCAATAAAGCGATGATGCATGCAATCGACGTTCCGACGCTGAACGAGCAGCTCTTCAGCGGCACCCTTATAGGATCCAACTATCTCTTCGGGCATGTGGTCGGACTCGAAACCCCACCCGATGGATTCCCGACCTATGATTACGACCCCGAAAAGGCGAAAGCGCTGCTCCAGGGGATCAACTGGGATTCCAGCAAGACGCTTGAGTGGATGATGTGGTCGCCGACGACCCCTGCGACGGACGCCATGCTGGCGATGCTCGGCGAAGGCGGCATCAACGCCAAGTACAAGGTGATCGATGTGGCGACCGTCGTCGATGAGCTCTACATCAAGGGTGAATACGACATCGTCCACGCGAACTTCCAGGGCAGTCAGGATATGGAGTTCAACTGGGTCAACATCAAGTGCGGGGCCAGTTACGACAATGGCGGCTTCAACTACGTGCGCTATTGCAACGAGGAGGTCGATACGCTCTGGCAACAGGCGCTCGACACCACCGACGCCGCCGAGCGGAAAGCGCTCTTCGATCAGGTGTCGCTCCTGATCGGCGAAACCCCGCCGCAGGCGACGCTCTGGCGTCAGTCGGTTGCCTACATCTGGAACAAGCGGGTTCAGGGCGCCTATCCCTACCAGTACCAGCAACCCGTCCGTCCGGCCTTCGAGCGTGTATGGCTTGAGCAGTAGCAGCGAACGGAACCGTTGCGTAGGGGAGGGGTGCAATGAGCACTGTCGCGACGGCAGACACGCGGATCATGGAATTGCGGGCCCGCATCCAGGGGCCCGTCAATTCGATCTACACCACATTTACCAGGGACGGCGAACTCGATTGGCCCGGAATTCGCGCCATGATCGAGGTGGGCATTTCTGGCGGAAGCGAGATCAGCCTGCTCACCTTTGGCGATAGCCAGCTCGATTTTCTGAGCGATCAGGAAGTTGCCGAGCTGACGCGGGTCGTTGTGGAGCAAACCGCGGGACGGGCGCTCACCGTGGCGGCGACCAAGCGCTGGTCGCAGCGGCAAACACTCGAATTCGCGCGCTATTGCAAGGATCTCGGCGTCGATCTGTTGATGATGCTGCCGTCCGACCATGCCTTCAGCTCGGCAGGCAAGATCAGTTGGTACAAAGCCGCCGCTCGCGAGATTCCGGTCATGCTGGTTGGGTTTCCAACCTTCGACATACTCGATGCCGTCTGTGACGAGCCCCGGATTTGCGCGTTCAAAGAGGATGGCACGCTCGATTATTCCCTCGGCATGATGATTCGCTATCCGGGGCAGTGGGCCTACATGACCGGCGGCATGTATCGCCGTCATCTCGCCCAATGGCCCTACGGCTGCAAGGCGTTCTTCAGCTGGGCCTCGACCATTGCGCCGGCAATCGCTCAGCGCTACTGGACGGCGGTGCAGGCGAATGACATCGCCAACGCCGCCGACGTGATCGCGAATATCGAAGCGCCCTATTTCCGGCTGATGGATCGCTATCACGAGCGGTTTCAGGACGTTCATCGCGGCGCGCTGGAGCTGAACGGAATCGCGCAACGGTATCTCCGGGCGCCACGGGTTTCGCTGAATGACCGGGAAATGGAGGAGCTTGCAGCCGATCTCAAACCGCTCGGATTGCTTCCGGGCGGATGAACCTCCGGCGACTGGCGTGGACGTGAGAAAGGATGATTCGTTGGCTGATTTTCAGCGCATCGATGTGACTGGAGACGTGAACTACGTCGCGAAGCTCAAGAAGCGGTCGCCTGATCACCATCCTCAATGACCCCGCGCCGATTGAACGGCTGGCCGAGGAACGTCCCGAGCGCTGGACCGCGCTGCGATCATCAGATGACGGCGGGGCAACCTGGACTGATCCGGTTCGCGCTTTCGCCTACGCGGCAGGGCTGGGATTCGCGATGCCGGTCGTCTCCTGCGCGGATCATGACGATCGACTCCATGTCTTTGGCTTGCGATTCTACGGATTGGGACGTGAAGGTCTGCCATGGCGAAGCGAGCTTGTCCACACCACGTCCGACGATGGCGGCGCGAGCCTGGAGCGCAAGCAAAGCGATCGACTTCGGTCACGACTACACCGGATCGCTCAACAACGTGCTGGTGCTCGAAAGCGGCCGCATTCTCCTGCCGCTTTCCTATCTCGATCTGGAACGCCCATCGGGACAGTTTGTCAGCATGACGGTCTATTCCGATGATGGCGGCGCGACCTGGAATTGCTCGAACGATTGCGCCGTCGAGTATGGCGGTCAGTTTCTCGAGTCGGGCGCGGCGGAACCGGTGGTCGTTCAATTGCAAAGCGGTTTGGTCTGGATGGTGATTCGCACCACCACCGGCTATTTCTGGGAATCCTTCTCCAATGACGGCGCGATCTGGACGCCGCCGAAACCGACGCGGATCGTCTCCTCGAACGCGCCGGCCGGTGTGCTGAAGCTGGACGACGGCCGGATTGTGCTTGCCTGGAACAATCTCTACGGCGAGCCGATGCATGAGCGAGGGATCAGCTACGCCCGGCAAAAACTGCACATGGCCATTTCGGACAACGACGGCCAGACCTGGAGCATTCCCAAAGTGGTGGCAGGTGTTGAGCCGGGCGATTTGCCTCAAGCACAAACCACCTATCCCTACCTTATCCAGGCGTCTGACGGAAAGATCGTGCTTGTCTTTCACCGGGTTCAGGCAAAAGAAGGCCGGAACTGGCACCATCCGATCCGGGAGGTTATCCGCATCGATCCTGATTGGCTGGTCGGGTGACAAGATGACTGTCAAGCCTCGCATCAAGACAATCACCTTTCCGACGCAGGATTACGTGAGTCGCCAGCATGGCGACGCAACTATCGATGGTTATGTGACGGAACCCGCGCAGGGCGTGACTGATCAGACTGGCTTTCTGCTGCTGATCCATGGGTGGGGAAACGATGGCAGCGTCTCCTACGAAGAAGAGAGCATCGAGTTCGCCGATCTGTTCGACCTCGTCGTCACCCGGGTGGAATACCGGGATTGCGGCCGCGAAGCGCATCATCCCGAACCCGGCGTAACCTTCGATCGGCCCTACGATTTCTCGAAGCTGCAGACGATCGACGCACTCCGGGCGGCGAAAGCGACCCTGGACCGCTATCCGGACCTAGACCGGACCCGGATGATGCTCTGGGGTGGGAGCCAGGGAGCGCAGATCGCCGCGCAGTGCCTGGTTTTCGCGCCAACGCTCTGGTCGGCGGCGGTGCTCTGCTGCGGGCTCTATCACCCCTACACCTTCGACCGCCAGCAAGAGGATGGGTACGCGTTCGATATGGTTCACTATCCTGGATCGGGATTCATTGAGTATGCGCTTGGAGCCGAAGCTCCCGGCTGGCCGCAGCACGAAATCGATATCCGAAGTCCGAGGCAAAATGCCCATCTCATGCCGTCAGATGTGCCAATTGCTTTGATTCACGGAACCCGGGATGACAATGTCGATATTCGCCATGCGGTTGAGCTATACGCCCGGCTGCTGGCGCATGGAAAGCAGGTCCGGTTCGCTGCGATCGCCAATGGAAATCATGGATTGGCCGGCGCCGAATCGGAAGATGAAGACAGCCGGTTCAAAGCGACACTGAAATATGCCTCCGATCTTTTCTCCGTGCATCGAGATGTCGCCGTGGGCGGATGGCCGACGGAATCGACGACAATTCCCGTTTCCGGCGGGCACTATGAAGTGCGGTTTCGGGCACGAACCGGCGTCGCTCCATTTTCTCGGCGTTGACGCCTGATCGACCCGCTTGACAAGGTGTATCCCGGCTTCTAGGATTGTCATCACATCAGATGTCATATGTCTCGGATTCGCAAGCAATGAGGCGTCGCGCAATCTTTCGCGGCACGCATCCTGAATGCGGTTTGAGACGTTATGCCATGTGAAATCAGACGAACGTTGGTTCCTGAATTGAGGAGTTGCCGATGAACGGGTTTAACCGATCCATTTCTCGTCGATCGGTCATCAAGGCGGCTGGCGCTGCAAGTGCAGTGGCGGCGTTTCCGAAGATGGCCGAGCGAGCCTCCGCACTTGCGCTTCGTCAGGATGAGACGCCTGTTGAGGGCGGCACGTTCACCTACGGCAATGGCAAACCGTCGTCAAATATCATCAATCCGCTCAACACCGTCGGCACCGGTCAGAACGTCCTGATCGAGGCGATGTTCTCCGCCTGGTCTACGGCCAGCAGTGGGGTGACGGCATCAATCCCGCAGGAAGCGGCGATCTCGAGCTTGGCCGTCGCCGAAGTCGAGTCAAAGAGATCGAGCCGAACCGCGATCTGGGAATTCGACGATCCGCGACAATGTGAAATGGCACGACGGCGAGCCGGTCACCGCCGATGACGTCATCTTCGGCATCTGGCTTTCGCTCAACAAAGACGCCAAGACCACCAGCGAAACGCCGGTCGTCGGCATCTTGGGCGGCGACAAGCTGCAGGAAGAATGGCGGTGGATCGCTCGTTCCTCCCTATGACGTCGTCGTTGAAGGCGCGACCAAGGTCGGCGACAACGGTCGTTCGGATCGAACTCGAAAAGCCGATTCCGAACTACTGGGTCAACTGGAGCGTCGGATATTGGCCGATGCCGAAGCATATTTTCGGTGAGATGCCGCTCGATCAGCTGTTCGCCGAGCCATATGCCACCATGCCGATTGGCAATGGCGCCTTCAAGGCGACAAAGTTCGTCGACGGGCAGTATATGGAGATGGAGGCAAACCCGGACTTCTTCGCCGGGAAGCCGCACGTCGACAAGTTCATCGTCCGTTTCGGCGATCCGACACGCTGACTGCCGCGCTGGAAGCACAGGAGATCGACGGCACCGGCGTGCCCGCCGGTCCGGTCTATCGACCGGTTGACCGGGCTTGATTTCATTACCGGCAATGTGGTTCCACGCACCCATCCTGAAGGCTTCACCGTCAACTTCGAGCGTTTCCCCGATATGGCGGGCGTGCTGAATCAGGCGACGATGATGGCGCTCGACATTCCGACGCTCAATGAGCAGCTCTACAGCAGCACGCTGCGGCCCTCGAACTACCTCTTCGAGCATGTCGTCGGTCTCGAAACGCCTCCCGCCGGCTTCCCAACTTACACCTACGATCCCGAAGGGGCGCAGGCGCTGTTGAAGGAAGCGGGATGGGATTCCAACACCGAACTCGAGTGGCTGGTCTGGTCGCCGCCAACCGCCGGCGTACGACGCCATGGCGGCGATGCTGGCCGCAGTGGGAATCAAGACGAAATACCGCCAGATCGACGCGGCGACGGTGATCGACGAGCTCTACACCCAGGGCAACTACGACATCGTCTTCGCGAACTTCGGTCCGGCTCAGTCGCAGCTCGACAACTGGAAGTACATCAAGACCGGTTGGGGCTATGACACGGGCGGATTCAATTTCGCCCGATATGCCAATGCCGATGTCGACGCGCTCTGGCAGAAGGCCCTTGACGAAGCGATGCCGGCCAAGCAGGTCGAATCTCTGGGGTCAGGTTTCGATGGCGCTTTCCGAGAACTTCCCACAGGGAACGGTCTTCCGCCAGTTCGATCCGTACGTCTGGAACAACCGCGTTCGCGGCGCCTATCCGTACCAGTATCGGCTCCCGGTTCGCCCGGCGTTCGAGAAAGTCTGGATCGCCAAGTCCTAAGCGAGCGATCGTCTAAGTTTGAACCAGCAGGGCAATCAATGCGATTGCCCCGCCAGTTCAGGGATTCCTGAGCCTATGCAATACGTACTGCGCCGGCTGGCCATGGTCATTCCCATGCTGCTCGGCATCACCATCATCACCTACGTCATTATTTCGCTGGCCCCGGGCGACCCGGTGTCGGCAATGATCAATCCCCAGGAAATGAACGTTCGGAGTGACGCCGAGCTTAACCAGATTCGGGCCGATCTTGGCCTCAACGACCCGATTCCGGTTCGGTACGCGCTCTGGCTTAAAGAAGCGGTCCAAGGAAACCTCGGTTACTCATATCAAAACAAAACGCCGGTCGTTCAAATGATTGGAGATCGACTGCCGGAGACGTTGATTCTGACCTGCAGCGCCCTTTTCCTTGCCATGACGATTGGGATTACGCTCGGGATCATCTCGGCGCGAAAGCAGTATTCGTCCCTGGACTATGTGCTGACGATCACTGCGTTTTTTGGACTTTCGGTGCCGGCATTCTTTTTTGCACTGCTCGGCATGTTCATTTTTTCGGTTCGGCTTGGCTGGCTACCGGTGTTCGGCATGTGGACACCCGGCCAACCGAATGAGCTGAATATGGATCTTCTCAGACATGCCATTCTCCCGGTGTCGGCGTTGGCGATTCCGCACATCGCCGAATACATGCGCTATTCGAGGGCGGCCACGCTCGAAGCGATGGGCGCCGAACATGTGGTGACGGCGCGCGCGAAAGGATTGCGCGAGCGGTCTGTTTTCAGGCGGCATGTTTTTCGCAATGCGTTGGTGCCGCTGATTACGATTGCGGGTCTGTCCATTCCTGGTTTGATCAGCGGTTCGTTCGTCATTGAAACGATCTTCTCCTGGCCAGGCATCGGCATGCTCGGCTATACCGCGATCATGCAGCGTGACTACCCGGTGCAACTCGGCATTGCGCTGATGGCGGCGGTCGTCGTGCTCTTCGCGACGCTGATCACTGACCTGACCTATGCGGTCGTCGATCCGAGAATCCGCTATGAGTAGCGCTGAGGAACTGACGCTTGATCCTGTTGCCGCGACGCAGGGCATCGCTCCGCAGGAACGCGCGATCTCGCCGGGGCGGCGAACGCTGCGGAGATTTCTTTCGCACCGACTGGCGCTGATTGGCGCAATAACGCTCGGGATCCTGGTCTTCTGCGCCATCTTTGCGCCGCTCCTCGCTCCATATGATCCGAATGCGATCAACCTCCGCGCGATTTCCCAACCCCCCAGCTGGAGCCATATCTTCGGCACCGATACGGTTGGACGCGACACGTTCAGCCGCGCGCTTTATGGCGCGCGCATCTCGCTTTCGGTTGGTGTGCTGGCCGTGGCGATGTACATGACCATCGGATTTATTCTCGGCGCGATATCCGGCTATTTCGGCGGAATCGTCGACACCTGCATCATGCGTTTCACGGAAATCATGATGTGCTTTCCAACCTTCGTCTTGATTCTCATCCTGGTCGGCATGGTTGGACCCAACGTGGCGAACATCATTTTCGTGATCGGTCTGTTCGGCTGGCCCGGCATCGCTCGGCTTGTGCGCGGGCAGGTGCTTCAGCTTCGTGAGCTTGACTATGTCATTTCAGCCCGGGCGATCGGCGGCACCAGCCGCTATGTGATGTTCAAGCACATCCTTCCGAATGTGATTGGCCCGCTGACAGTCGCCGCGTCGCTCGGCATCGCCGGAGCGATTCTGGCCGAGGCCGGACTGAGCTTCCTGGGACTTGGCGTCGTCAAGCCGATGCCGAGCTGGGGAGCGATGTTGAGCGAGGCGCGCAATCCGGCGACGCTCGCCACCCAACCCTGGCTCTGGTTGGCGCCGGGCATCTTGATCAGCCTGGCGGTGCTTTCCGCCAACTTCATCGGAGACGGATTGAGGGATGCCTTTGATGTAAAGAGCAGGAGCAAGAAGTAGCGATCCGGGAGTTTTCTTTCGTTCACGAGATGAAAGGCGGTATCTGTGAACGGGGTTCTCGATTACTCGCGTTCTTTCATGACGTTTTTCGCAAGCTCGAAACAGGACAAAAACATCGCTCGCATCCAGCTCGACGCCATCTGCACAGTTGATGGCTGGGGCGATGCGGGCGCAAGCGAGACATTTCACCTCATCGCGCCCTGCCGTAGCGAAAAAATGTACGCCGAGGGGCAGCTCTTTCAGATTCCGAACTATGAGTTTTGCGGCATTTTCACGCACGATCGCGTATCGCTGGTTCGCACGCACTGGACCAGCGATCGCGAGCAGAATGACATCCACAAGATCACCGATCGCTTCGATAAGGTTGCGATCGACTATACGAATCTCCCGGCCGAGCGGCTGACCTCAGTCGAAGCGATCGTCGACGCCACCCTCGCCAATCGGCTCCTGGTCGCCCGGACGAAGATCAAAGACGAAGCGACCGGCACGACCGCGCTGCTCGAATATCCCGTCAAGACCATGAATGTCACCCGCGATCCCGACCGATTTCAGGTCGATACCGGCCCGATCGTCGTGCCGCTCTTTGATTCGACCGCTGCGACCCATTCGAGCGACTGGCGATCGCGCACACCGTCTATTGGAAGGAAGACCAGGTCGAGTTCATCCTGCGCAAGCCGCATGTTGTTGGCGAGAAGGATGGGACGTCGGTCGAAGTGACCGATTACACCGAACTTCGCTTTAGCGTTGCCGAGCAAGAGATCTGGGGCGAAGTGCGATGACGGTCGATTCCTCAAGAGATGTGGCGGGTAGTCAAACCGGAAGGGTTTGGCAACATCGATGTTGAAAAAGCCCCGGTTCCGGTTCCCGGTTCTCGCGAAATCCTGATCAAGAACAAGCGAACGCTGATCAGCCGGGGCTCGGAGATCGGCGGGCGCTACCGGAAGAGCGAAGGAGTTGATCCCTCGATCGTCGGCTACTCAGCGGCGGGTGAGGTTGTCGGGGTTGGACCAGACGTTGATGAAGGCTGGATCGGCCGGCGAGTGACGGCGGTCGCGCCGCACGCGCAGTATGTGATTGGCGATCTCGATGCGATCGCCGCCCGGGCTGTGACGCCAATCATCGACGGCATTTCCTATGACCACGCCACGTTTCATCCACTGGCGCTCGGCGGCAACATCTGGACGAAGATTTCGAAGATCGAGCTGGGCGAGCGGATCGTCGTAATGGGGCAGGGGTTGGTCGGCGTGCTGGTGATGCAGAACGCGCTCGCCTACAAACCAGGCATGACGATCGCTGTCGACGCGCTCGATTCGCGTGTCGAGCGAGCTACGAGCCTTGGCGCTGACTACGCGGTCAACGCCCTCACCGAAGATCCGATCGAGCGCGTCCGTGAATTGACCGATGGCGGCGCCGACCTGGTGTTGGAGTGCGTTGGCGGACCGGCCGGGGTGAAATCGTTTCCGCAGGCAGTGGAGATGACGCGCAAACTCGGGCGCATCCACCTGATCAGCCTCTACCACGAACAGCCTTTGCCGCTCGATAGCAGCGCTATTCAGGGCAAGATGCTGATCGGAGGGTATTACATCGAACTGGAATCTGTCTGGCGTGCCGCTGCAGATGAGACGATGCAGCGCCTTGCGGCGGGAGCGTATCAAATCGATCCGCTCATCAGCCACCGTTTTCCATTTACCGAAGCAAAAGAGGCGTTTGATCTCTTGCACGACCGCCTCGGTGAGGCCATGGGCGTGATCTTTACCTGGGACGACTAAAAGGAGTATTCAATTGGCGAAATACCGCGTCGGCATTATCGGCCTGGGCCGGATTGCCTCGACGATTGACGATGAAGTGCAGGGGCATCCGTCAGTGATGCTGCCCTATTCCCACATGGCCTGCTACCGCGAGGTGGACGAAGTCGAAGTCGTTGCAGGCGCTGACCCGTTCGAACAGCAGCGAGACGATTTCCGCGAGCGCTGGGGCGTTCAGAATATGTACGCCGACTATAAAGAGATGCTCGCGAAGGAGCGCCTGGATATTGTCAGCGTGACGACCACCGCGAAACCGCGCCCGGGGATCGTGCGTGATGTCGCCGCGGCCGGCGTGAAGGCGATCTTCGCGGAGAAGCCGCTGGCGATCTCATTGGCCGAGGCCGACACCATGGTCGCTGATTGCCAGGAGCGGGGTATTGTGCTGGCCGTTGGTTGCACCCGGCGCTGGGATGCCTGGTGGACCGAGGCGCGCCGGCTCATCGCCGATGGGCAGATCGGCCAGTTGCTGCAAATCAATGCGCATGGCAATGCCGGTATCTCCCACAACGGCAGCCACATGATCGATCTCGTCCGGTTTCTCGTCGGGAACACGCCGATATCCTGGGTGTTTGGTGAAGCGGAAAGCGATGAGCTAGCGATCTCGGACGACGATCTCCGCATGAACGGCTATATCGCCTTCGAGGATGGCGTTCGCTGTTTCATTCGCACCTGGCAGAGCGGTGCCGGTGACTGGACCGTCGACATCATCGGCACGGAGGGCTCGCTCAAGGCCACCGCCAACGGCAGCGACATCGAATGGTGGCGGCCGTTGGAGAAGGGGATGATGGCGCGGGGTCCGATCCCTCGCCCGCAACGCATTCTCAGCCCTGGCGTCAACGCCGTTCACGACATCATCGCCGCGATCGAAACCGGCAAAAAGCCTGAATGCGCCGGAGTCGACGGCGTTGCCGCGCTCGAATGCGCAATCGCCCTGCGCGAATCGCACCGGTTGGGTGGACGACGGGTTGATTTGCCATTGCTGGATCGCTCGTTGAGCATCCGCTCGGCGGAAACGCTCCGTGGCGATTTACCTGCACGGATGCGGAAGTAGCTGCGGCCGAAATGCCAGGCGCTGAAGCACCCGGCTGACACGCCACAAGTCCTCCGGACTACGAACGCATGTCGCCCACCCAGGTCAGTGCCCGAAGGGTACTTCCGCCTGTGAGCGCTGAGCTTCAGCCCGGCGCATGGCGGACGCACGATTTGATTTTTGAACCAACGAGGAAAGTCCGGCGTTCAAGACGCTGGACTTTCCTCGTTGGTAATAGGTTTCTTACCGCGGAGCTTCCAGATCGGGGCGCAACTGCACCGGATCGATGGCCTTCTTCCTGCGTTTTGACACCTGGAGATTGAGCACCTCAACCAGCACCGAGAAGCCCATTGCCGCGTAGATGTAGCCTTTCGAGATATGCAATCCCCAACCTTCGGCGACGAGCGAGAAGCCAATCATTACCAGGAAGCTGAGCGCCAGCATTTTGACGGTTGGATGCTGCTGGACGAAGTCGCTGATCGGTCCGGCAGAAATCATCATCACACCGACGGCGATAACGACGGCCGCGATCATCACGCCGACTTCTTCCGCCATACCGACCGCGGTGATGACAGAGTCCAGCGAGAAGACGATATCGAGGATTAAAATCTGGACGATGGTGCCGGCAAAGGAAACGGCCTTGCCCCCGGCGCTTCCGTGCTCTTCTTCGCCTTCGAGCTTGGCGTGGATTTCAAGGGTCGCTTTCGCGATCAGGAAGAGGCCGCCGCCGAGCAGGATCAGATCGCGTCCGGAAAAGCCGTGGTCGCCGATGTGGAAGATCGGCTCTTTCAGCCCGATAACCCAGTTGATTGAAAGCAGCAGGCCGATCCGCATGAACATCGCCAGCCCGAGCCCAAGGGTGCGAGCGCGTTTTCGCTGATCGACCGGCAGTTTGTCGGAAAGAATCGAGATGAAGATAACGTTATCGACGCCAAGAATGATTTCGAGTGAAGTGAGCGTTAAGAGGGCGATCCAGATATCGGGGTTGGAAATCCAATCCACCGGTCGTTCTCCTGTCGATTGAACGGCATCCGCAAACGGCCGGCACGTCCCTCGACGCCCCGAGTGATCGCTTAATTGCGATCAACACGCAATAAATACCGCATTTCTCTCGTTTCATACCACGTCCATGACCTGAGATATGTCTCCTTGCGGAAGAATTTCCGGGTGTCGCTTGCCGTTGACGCAAATCCGACCGTTCCAGTAGAATAAGGATCGGAAAACAAGACTCATTCTCAACTAGCATCATGCTGGTCGAGCGAGGCAGCTACTCGATGGAATCGACGTTTCGAAAGACAACACAGCGGGAGACGATCCGCCTGGTCGTGCAGGAGGCTGACAGCCACCTGACTGCCGGCGAGATTTTCGAGCGCGTGCGCCAGCGCGATCCCAGGGTCGCCTATGGCACCGTCTATCGAACGCTGCATCTGCTTTCCCGGCACGGAGTGATCCAGGAACTGACGTTTGCGGATCAATCGAGTCGATATGATGCCCGGACCGATCGTCACGATCACGTCTTTTGTGAATCGTGCGGTTTGCTGATCGACGTCGATGTGCCGGTTGCGCTGATAGCGCGGCACGTCGCGGAAGAGCAAAGCGGATTCGCGGTCACCGGTCACCATACCGTCTTCTCCGGGGTTTGCCCCCAATGCCGGCGAAAAGCGCATGACGAGCAGCAGGAACTCCTGCGCCATCGTCCCAGCGCTTCGCATGGGAATGAGCCTTTACCTTCCACTCGTCGATGACCGGGGAATGGCGACCCGGCCAAACGGCATGATTGAGCCGTACCGAACGCCAGGAGGACGCGAACCAGCAATGGCAGACAAAACGCCGACGTTTGAGATTGAAAATCTGCACGTTTCCATTGAGGACAAAGAAATCCTCAAGGGCGTGGACCTGACGATTAATAAGGGCGAAGTTCACGCGCTGATGGGACCAAACGGTTCCGGCAAGAGCACGCTCGCCTATGTGATCGCCGGTCACCCGGCATACGAAGTCACCGAGGGCAGCATCCGTTACAACGGCGAAGACATCTTCGAGCTTTCCCCGGATGAGCGGGCGCAGCGGGGAATCTTCCTTGCCTTCCAGTACCCCACGGTCATTCCTGGCGTCTCGATGGCGAACTTCCTGCGCATGGCAGTGACGAATGTCCGCAACGCCAAGGCTGAAGCCGCTGCCGCCGAAACCGGCGCGGAAATCCAGAAGATGGCGCCGCGTGAGTTCCGCCGGTTGATGAAAGAGAAGATGGCGCTCCTGAAAATGGATGACGCCTTCGCCACCCGTTATCTGAACGAAGGCTTCTCCGGTGGTGAGAAGAAGCGCGCGGAAATTCTCCAGATGGCGCTGCTTGAGCCGTCGCTCGCGGTGCTGGATGAGACCGACTCCGGACTCGATATCGACGCGCTTCGCGTCGTGTCGGACGGCGTCAACGCGCTGATGAACCCGGAAATGGGTATTTTGCTCATCACCCACTATCAACGACTGCTTAACCACATCAAGCCGGATTACGTTCACATCATGATGAACGGCCGGATCGTACAAGAAGGTGGCCCGGAGCTCGCACATGAGCTTGAGGCCAAGGGCTACGAAACGCTCCGCGCGCAATACGCAACGAGCTAGAGCTGCCAGCCGCACGCCATTGGCACGTTTGCCGGTGACGCGATGCTGACAGCAGACCCGGAGGGTAACCAGATGGTTGCTGAAAAAGAACAACTTCAAGACATGGGGGACTACAAGTACGGGTTCCGCGATGTCGAAGATTACGTCTATAAGAGCGAGCGCGGTCTCGATCGCGCCAAGGTCGAACAGATCTCGAAAATGAAGGGCGAGCCCGAGTGGATGCTCGACTTCCGGCTGAAAGCGTACGAGCACTATCTCAAGCGCCCGATGCCGAAGTGGGGTGGTGATCTTTCGGGGATCGACTTCGACAACATCTACTACTACATCCGCCCGGCTGAAAAGCAGGGCAAGACGTGGGACGAGGTGCCGGAGTACATCAAGAACACCTTCGAGAAGCTCGGCATTCCCGAAGCGGAGCGCAAGTTCCTCGCCGGTGTTGGCGCGCAGTACGAATCGGAAGTGATCTACCACTCGCTGCGTGACGATCTGACGACGCTCGGCGTCGTCTTCCTTGACATGGATTCGGCGGTGCTTCAGTACCCCGATCTCGTCAAGCAATATTTCGGCACCGTGATTCCGTTCAACGACAACAAGTTCGCCGCGTTGAACTCGGCGGTCTGGTCGGGTGGTTCCTTCATCTATGTGCCGGAAGGCGTGAAGATCGAAGTGCCGCTGCAGGCCTACTTCCGCATCAACGCCGAGAACATGGGGCAGTTCGAGCGGACGCTGATCATCTGCGCGCCGGGCTCCTACGTCCACTACGTCGAAGGCTGCACCGCGCCGACCTACAGCACCGATTCGCTCCACTCGGCCGTGGTCGAGATCATCGTGCAGGAAGGCGCTCGCTGCCGCTACACGACGATCCAGAACTGGTCGAAGAATGTCTACAACCTCGTCACCAAGCGCGCCGTCGCCTACAAGAACGCCACCATGGAGTGGGTCGATGGCAACCTCGGTTCGAAGTTGACGATGAAGTACCCGGCGGTCTGGCTGATGGAGCCGGGCGCACGCGGCGAGATTCTCTCGGTCGCGTTCTCCGGTGACGGTCAGCACCAGGATGCCGGCGGCAAAGTCGTTCACGTCGCGCCGAACACCTCGTCGCAGATCATCTCGAAGTCGATCTCGAAGGGCACAGGCCGCTCGTCCTATCGCGGTCTGGTGAAGGTCTACAAGGGCGCTGAGAACGTCAGAAGCAACGTCGTCTGCGACGCGCTGCTGCTTGATGAAACCAGCCGCACCGATACCTACCCGTATATGGAGATCGAGGAAGAGCGCGTTTCGATCGGCCACGAAGCCACGGTTTCGAAGGTCGCGGACGAGCAGATCTTTTATCTGCAGAGCCGTGGGCTTTCGGAAACCGAAGCGATGAGCATGATCGTCAACGGATTTATCGAGCCCATCGCCAAGGAACTTCCCCTCGAGTACGCGGTCGAACTCAACCGTTTGATCCAGCTCGAAATGGAAGGGTCGGTAGGATAGACGAAGCCGTAAGCAGGAAGCAGTGAGCCGTAAGCGAGAACATGACTCTGCTTACTCGCTACTGCCTACGGCTTGCCGCTCGTGAGGAACGTATGGAAGCGACGATAACAAAGGAGGCCTCGCTGACCGGATTTAGCCGGGAAGCGGTCGAGGCGCTCTCCAAAGCGAAGGGTGAGCCCTCGTGGGTGCTGGAGCAACGCCTGAAGGCGTGGGCGGTTTACGAAAATCTCCCGTTCCCTGCTCGCACCGATGAAGAGTGGCGGCGGACCGATATCCGGGGGCTCAAGCTCGATAAGATCAGACCGTTTGCCGGTGTTGAAGATGCCCGGGTCGAATCACTGTCCGGCGTGCTGGCCACTGCGGAAGCAGGCGGCGTCAGCCACGAAAGCGAGCGGGCCGGTGTGCTCGTGCAGCGCGATGCGGCGACGATCTACGCCGATCTGAGCGCCGATGTCACTGCCAGGGGCGTCATCTTCACCGATCTCGATACGGCGGTGAAAGAGCATCCTGAGCTCGTCAAGCAGTATTTCATGACCAAGGCCGTGCCGGCGGAGTACGGGAAGTACGAAGCGCTTCACGGAGCGTTCTGGCAGGGAGGATCGTTCCTCTTTGTGCCGAAGGGTGTGACCGTCGAGCTGCCGTTCCGATCGTTCACCGTCGCGCAGTCGCCCGAGTCCGCGATCTTCACGCACACGCTGATCGTGCTCGAAGAGGGCGCCGAAGCATTTCTGGTCGATTCTTATCGATCCGAGTCGCTGGAGGACTCCGCGTTCGCCAGTGGCGTGATTGAGTTGTTCGCCGGCAAGCACGCGCAGTTGCGCTACGTGCAGGTGCAGGACTGGGGCCGCCACGTCTGGAACTTCATGACCGAGCGCGCGGTAATCGAAGACAACGCCACGCTGCGCAGTCTCCATGTGACGTTGGGATCGAAGTTCACCAAGAACTCGATCTCGTCACAGTTGGTCGGGCAGAACTCGCTGGCGGAAATGCTTGGCATATTCTTCGCCGATGGCGATCAGTTCTTCGATCATCACACCTGGCAGCTGCACGAGTCGCCCTATGCGACCAGCGATCTCGAGTTCAAGGGCGCCTTGAAAGACAGCTCGCGCAGCGTTTACTCCGGGCTGATCAAGGTGAGCGAAGGCGCCCAGCGCACAGACGCCTACCAGCAAAACCGGAACCTGGTGCTGAGCCGCAACGCGCGCGCCGACACCATTCCGAATCTTGAAATTGGCGCGAACGATGTCCGCTGCACCCACGGCGCGACCGTGTCGCAGGTTGAAGAGGAACACATCTTCTACCTGCAGGCGCGCGGCATCCCACGCACCGAAGCGCAGAAGCTGATCGTTGAAGGCTTCTTCCGGCCGGTAATCGACCGCATCCCGGTCGAGGAAATCCAGGGTTTCCTCGAAGGCGCAATCGCCCGAAAAGTCGGGTACTAGGTACTAACGAAGAGCCGGGGCTGAGGGCCGAGAGCCGCGCATTGAATGATCCGGCTCTCGGAACTCGGTTCTGGCGAAGGAACTGAGTTATGGCTGACCCAACTGCGACCCCGGTTGCCGCGCTGGATGGTGCGGTGATTCGACACGATTTCCCGATCTTGAATCAGCCGATCCTCGATGGGAAGCGGCCGCTCGCGTTTCTTGACAGCGCGGCCAGCTCCCAGAAACCGGCGGTGGTGATCGAGGCGCTCGATGACTACTATCGCCGCTATAACGCGAATATCCACCGGGGCGTCTACGAGATCTCGGAGATCGCCACCAGCAAATATGAAGAAGCGCGGCATCTGGTCGCCGATTTCATCAACGCGAAGTCGCCGCGCGAATGCATCTTCGTTCGCAATACGACCGAGGGGATCAACCTCGTTGCGTCATCGTGGGGACGAAAGAACCTCAAAGCGGGCGATGTCGTGCTCTTTTCGGTGATGGAGCATCACTCGAACATCGTGCCCTGGCACCTATTGGCCGAGCAGATCGGAATCAAGGTCGTCGCGATTCCGCTCACCGAAGATCTTCAGCTCGACATGGATGCCTACGCAAAGCTCCTGACAACGCATTCGCCGAAGCTCGTCGCGGTCACGCACGTTTCCAACTCGCTGGGCACACTCAATGACATCGCCACGATCACGAGGCTCGCGCACGACGCAGGCGCGATGGTAATGGTCGATGGCGCGCAGAGCGTGCCGCATCTCCCGGTCGATGTGCAGGCGCTCGATGTCGATTTTCTCGCCTTTTCAGGGCACAAAATGGCCGGGCCGATGGGATCGGGCGTGCTCTACGGCAAGGAAGCGCTGCTCGACGCGATGCCCCCCTACATGGGTGGCGGCAGCATGATCCGCAAGGTGACGCTGGAGCGATCGACATTCGCCGACGTACCGGCGAAGTTTGAAGCAGGCACTCCCTCGGTCGGCGATGCGATCGGGTTGGGCGTTGCGGTCGACTATCTGCAATCGCTCGGAATGGACCGCGTTCGCGCTCACGAGCTGGAAATGCTCGACTACGCGCTCGGCCGCCTGACTGAAGTTCCAGGGTTGAAAACCTATGGGCCAACTGATCTTGCGCATCGCAGCGGCGTCATTTCCTTTACGCTTGATGAGATTCACCCGCACGATGTTTCCGCGATTCTCGACAGCGAAAATGTCGCTGTGCGCGCCGGACATCACTGTAATCAACCACTCATGACCCATCTTGATGTCGTCGCCACCACGCGAGCATCGTTCTATGTCTACACGACGACGCAGGATATCGATCAGCTGATCGAGGGACTCCATAAGGCAAACCGCATCTTTGGCGTTGCCTGATACGAAAGCGATCAACCATGGCGGATGACATTTACCGCGAGATCATTCTCGATCACTACAAAAATCCCCGGAACAAGGGGACACTCGATCCGCATGACTACACCTATGAGGATGTCAATCCTCTCTGCGGCGATGAGATCCGGGTGGATGTGCGGGTCAAGGATGACCACGTCAGCGAGATCGCCTTTTCTGGGCGCGGCTGCGCCGTCAGCCAGGCCTCGGCCTCGATCCTGATGGAAATGGTCGAAGGCAAATCGCTGGATGAAGTGAAAGCGATCACCAAAGACGATCTCCTCGAAGAGATCGGCATCCCGGTCAGCCCCGCCCGCCTGAAATGCGCCCTGCTCGGTTTGAAAGTGCTGAAAGCCGGGATTTACGGGGTCGAACGGGTGAAGGACGAGGGGCTGTAGGCCGAGCTGGCCCTCACCCCCAGCCCCGTCTCCCGCTTCCGGAGAGAGGGAGCACGCTCCTAGTCCCGACGGGACTTTGTTTTGCTTAGCCCGGCACTTCAGTGCCGGGAAATGATTGATCGGCCCATCGATCGAAATCCGGAGCATTATCGCATGACCACCAAAACCTGGTATGCCGTGGCGAAAACGAGCGAGATCGCCCCGGGTGAAATGATGTATGTCGAAGTTGGTAAGAAGTACGAACCGGTCTGCTTAATCAATCTTGATGGCGAGTTCTATGCATTGAATGATTGCTGCACCCACGAGGATGCTTCGCTTTCCGATGGGACGATTGAGCGGGACGAAATCGAATGCCCGATGCATGGTGGCGCATTTGAGATTAAGACCGGGATGCCCGCCGCGTTCCCGGTTGTCGTCGCGGCAAAAATCTATGAGGTGCGCGTCGTCGGCGACGATGTTCAGATCGGCATCTGATTCGGCTCGAAAACCGGTTGAACCAAGAGGAAGGACGCCATCAGCGCGGCTTGCCTCATTCCGTTAATCCTCGCTCATGATGGATGATGCACGCCGGGAAACCCAGTCGGCAGAGCGCATCGACTGGCCGAGGAAATGTCCGGAAGACACGACATATCCCAGAGAACGGGAAATATCGCCGGAGGTCGCGAGCACGAGACCGAGAACGCGTTCGATCGTGGCGGGGTCGAGCCGTTCGCTTGGTCCCGACACGCTTACGGCGGCCACCACCTCGCCACTTTTGTCGAATATCGGCGCGGCGATCGCAGTGGCTCCCCATTCGATGTCATTGCTCGATACGTGATAACCCCGTTCGCGGATCAATTGAAACTGGCTTCGGAGCTGATCGGGATCGGTGGTAGTGGTCGCCGTATATCGTTCGAGTGGATTCGAGAGAATGCGCTCTTGAAACTCAATCGGTTGATAGGCCAGGAGCAGCTTCGTAGATGTACCCGCATGCCAGGGATAAAAACCGCCCAGCTTGCCGAAGACGCGGTACTGTCGGGGGCTCTCGACGAGATCGATGCAGGTCGGGCCATTTTCGTGCGGCAGCATGATCCGGGCGGTCTCCCCGGTTTCCGCCACCAGGTCGTGCAACATCAGGTGGGCAACCCGCTGAATTTCTGATTGCTGCTGGACGATCATCCCCAACTGGAACAGTCGCAATCCGAGCCGGTAGTACTTCGTGCGGGGATCGCGCACCAGGAATCCCTCAGACTCGAGCGTCGACGCGAGCCGCAACGCCTGAACCTTGTTGATCTCAAGCATCCGGCTGATATCGATCAGGCGCAGCTCGGGTGTTTCAGCAGTGAAACAATCAAGCACCCGCAGTGCCCGCTGAACACTCTCCAATTGATACGATGTTGAGGATGAGGTCATACCGTGCCCTCGCAGCCCCTCGCGCAAGCGACCGCATGACAATACCCGATGCGCGACATGCTCACCGGCGTTGGTGAGATTCGAAGCATAATGATCTTCCGTTCGTGCGACGACTTCCTATATGTGCTTGCCCGCGCAAACGAAAGCATTGATAGAATACATGCTCTGGAACGGAACCCGGGTTCGCTCACCGTAACCTCATGTGAGTGGTGCCGGGAAACGCGATCTCACCAGGCAGGAGAGTCAGATGTCGATCGACCGAAGTAATGTCCGGCAAGAGGAGTTGATGCGCCATTTGCGCGCCGTTTCGGCGGAGGTTCGGTTGTCGGGATCGCCAGAGGAAGCGCGGGCGTTCGACTATATCGAAGCGCAGCTGAAAGGCTGGGGATATACCATCAACCGCTATAGCTGCGATGCCTATACCGGATATCCCCAGCAGGCGTGGCTGAAAATGATCGCCCCGGGCATGGCGGAATTTCCGGCGAATGGCTACTCGCTCAGCCCTGCCACGCCGCCCGAAGGCATCGAAGCCGATCTGGTCGACGCCGGTGATGGATCTGCCGCCGACTTCGAGGCGATCGACGCCCGGGGAAAAATTGTCCTCACCGATGGTCTGGCGACCCCCGGCAAAGCGCTGCTGGCCGCCGAAGCGGGGGCAGTTGGCCAAATTCATAACAATGGCGATCACATCCATGAAATGTGCATCTCGCCGATCTGGGGAACGCCGACCCCGGAAACCGCGCATCTCTTGCCTTCGGTTCCCGCCGTCGCCATTTCGGGTGAAACCGCCGAGGTACTCCGGGCATCCCTGGTGAAGGGAGCGGTCAAGCTGCAATTGATGACGCAACCTTATCTCGGCTGGTCCACGCTGCCGGTGCTTACCGCTGAGCTGCTAGGCACACTCGACGACTCCTATGTGCTGTTCAGCGGGCACGTCGATTCCTGGCATCTCGGCGCAATGGATAACGGCACGGCCAATGCGACCCAGCTGGAGGTGGCGAGAATTCTTTCCGAGCGGAAAGACGAGTTGAAGCGCGGCATTCGTGTCGCATTCTGGTCGGGACATTCGCATGCGCGCTATGCCGGTTCGACCTGGTACGCTGACACCTTTTTTGATGACATCTCCACCCGTTGCGTTTGCCATGTCAACATCGATTCCGTCGGCGCGAAGGGCGCGGTCGTGCTCGAAGAAGCACCGGTGATGGCAGAGACATTCGAGTTCACCCGCGATGTGTTGCGCGAGGCAGGCGGCATCGAGCTGGAATACCGGCGCATGAGCCGGTCGAGCGACCAGTCGTTTTGGGGGCATGGGGTGCCAAGCACGCTGGCCGCGCTTTCCGAGCAGGAAGTCTCCGACACCCCGACCGGCAGAGCGCACGCGGCGCTGCTCGGCGGAGGCGGCCGCGCGGGTGGACTCGGCTGGTGGTGGCACACCACCGAGGACACGATCGATAAGATCGATCCGGAATTCCTCGTGCGCGATGCCTGGCTCTATCTCGCCGTGCTCTGGGAACTCTGCACGCGCGAGCGGTTGCCGTTCAAGCCGCAGGCGGGATTGAACGAGCTGGCGGACGCGCTCGAAGCGGCTCAGACCGCATCGAACGGCGGGCTGAAGCTCGGCGACATCTCCGGCAGCGCGCGATCGCTGGCGGCGCGTATCGACGATCTCGATCTCACGACGCTTCCCGCTGACGAAGCAAACGCCCTGGTGATGAATCTCTGCCGGCTGATCATTCCGGTGAACTTCACGGCATCCGGTCCGTTCGACCATGATCTCGCGCTGGGAGGCTCGCCCGCCAAGGGATTGGCGGAAGCGGCAAAGCTCGGAACTCTGGACCCGAAGTCCTCCGAATACCGATTTCTCCGCACCAAACTCGTCCGGTCTCGAAACCGGATCGCCGCGGCGCTTCGTGAGGCCGATGGATTGATAGCGGCCGTGGAGTAGGGCAGATCGCCCAAACGAAACCTGTTGAGACGCCCCATCGGTTGAAGACCGGTGGGGCGATCTATTGAATAGCTCTTGACAGTCCTTGAGCCCTTTACTACGATGTTGTTACTCGAAACGTTCCCAGGGTTCGCTCTGCGTAACTCCAATGCGAATAAGCATTTCACCAGACGGTTCGTTGAAACCTGAACTGATCCAAGATGCGTGGTTTTGGCCGTCTCGCGACTATTCGAATGAGCAGCAGCGACATCTCGTCTGGGGAACGTTCTCGTCACGGTGTGGCGACCATTCGCCGCATTCGCCGGATTGGGTCACGTCGCACGGAGGATGAAATCAGATGTCGTCGAAGCAGCGCCGGGCTGAACTTGATTCGCTCATTGAGCGGTACATGTCCGGTGAGATCAATCGTCGCAGCTTCCTGAAGAGCGTCGGTGCGCTCGCCGCAGCGGCAACACTGGCCACGAGTGGCGTTGCCGGCATTGGGTCGGCGGCGGCGCAGGATGCCAGCCGCGTCCGCAAGCTTGGTGTCCTCACCCAACCGCAAGCGAGCGTGCCGGAAGAGTTTGAATCAATCCAGCTCGCCGCCAGCCAGATCACCCAGCTTGGCATCGAGCTTGATGTTCAGGCGATGCCCTACGACCAGTTGAGCGACATCGTCTGGTTTGACCGCCCGACCTGGGACATGACCGCCTGGCAGATGGTCGGCCGCCCGGAACGGCTCGATCCCGACGAGTTCATCTACAACCTCTTCCACTCGTCAACGGCGGAAGATGGCTACAACTTCGTCGGCTACATCAATCCGGAGTACGACGCGCTGGCCGAAGCGCAGCGATCCGAAATCGATCTGGAAAAGCGCCAGGCGATCGTGCTCGAAACGCAAAAGATCGTCGCCAGAGATCAGCCGTACACCTTCTTCGTCTATCCCGCCGCCAACTACGCCTTCAACAAGACCATTTTCGATGAGAACACGATGGTTGACGCCAAGGGCATCGGCATCAAGAACTACTGGACGTTCGTCGGCGCCACGCCGCTCGGCGACCAGAAGGACATGATTCTCAACACCCTGGTCGTCGGTTCAGGCGATCAACCCGCTCTACATCTCCGGCGGCACCGACTCCTGGATCACCGAGTTGATCTGGGATCGCCTGATGCGCGTCGGCCTGGATGGACTGCCAACGCCATCGGCGGCGACATCCGTCGAATGGGTCGACAATCTCACCTGCAACGTCACGCTTCGAGACGGATTGACCTGGCACGACGGCCAGCCGGTGACCACCGACGACGTCATCTTCTCGTTCACGGCTCCGGCCGGCACCATGTCGCCGATGTACAAGCCATTCGTTTCGACGATCGAGTCGGTGACGGCTGAAGGAAATGTCAGGTACGTTCACGCTGCTCCGCCCGAACGCGGCCTTTGAGACATCGAGCCTCTCCAAGGTCAACCTGATTCCGAAGCACATCTGGGAGCCGCTATTGGCTGACCTCGAAGCCAAGGGCCAGAACGCCGAGCAGTATCAGGAAGATACGCCGATCGGCTCCGGTCCGTTCAAGTACGTCAACTGGGCGCGAGCGCAGGAAGTGATCCTGGAAGCGAACCCCGATCACTACGCCGCGCCGAAGATTGGCAAATGGATACTTCGCGACATTCCGAACGTCTCCGCCGCGACCGGCGGCCTCACGAGTGGCGAGATCAACTTCCTGTCCGACTACACCGGCGATCCGGAACTGCTCAAGCAGACAGTCGACAGCCAGTCCGACATGCTGAAACTGGTTTCGACGATCCAGGTCGGATTCCGCTTCCTGGCGCCGAACACCGCCGCCAGCCGATGGATGATCCGGCGTTCCGCCTCGCCATTTCGACGGCAGTCGGCAAGGACCAGATCGTGGCAGAACATCTACAAGAACTTCGCCACGATCGCCGATTCGGTCGTCTCCGAGGCGCTGGAGTTCTGGCACGCCGACCGATCTGCGAGCGTACGCCACGACCGACATCGAAGGCGCCAAGGCCGTCCTCACGGCGGCCGGTTACACCTGGGACGGGGACGGGCACCTGCTCTACCCGGCAGGCAAGACCGAGACGCTTGAGACGGGCAAGACGACGTCTCGCCCGGGGAAATGCGGAGTTCCCCGGGCAGACCCCCTCACCCGCCTCTCCCCAGAGTCGGGAGAGGGGGCCGGGTGCCAGTCCTGAAAGCGACTTCGTTTCTCGTAGTCCCTGCACTGTGCGCCGGAATCCCCCGCGCCGTCATGCGACGAAGGACGACGTATGGCGAGAGGCCGCCTTCTCTATATCGGAAGCAAAATGGTCCAGATGGTGATCGTGCTCTGGGCCATCGCGACGATTCTCTTTTTGATTTTCCGGCTGATGCCGGGCAATCCGCTCACCGCGTACATCGATCCGACGTTCACCGAAGAGCAGGCCGCTGAGGTGAGGAAGCAATTCGGGCTCGATAAGCCGCTCATCGTTCAGTACGGGTTCTATCTTAAGAATCTCGCTAACTGGAGATTTCGGCGTTTCGTTCTTCCAGAAGGAACCGGTCTTCGATGTGCTGATGGAGGTCTTTCCGAACACGCTCATTCTTGACCGGATTCGCGTTGTTGATCGCCTACATCTTCGGTGTCTTTTGTCGGGGCAGTGCTCGGCCTGGCGGCGGGGATCGCGGCTGGAGAGCGGCGGGATTCTGGTGACGCTGATGACCCGGGCCGCACCCGAGTTCTTCGTCGGCATGCTTGCTTCTCTCGATCTTCTCCTTCAATTTAGGGTGGTTTCCCTTCGTCCGGGATCAGCAATCCCGGGGTGATCTACGACCTCGATCTGGGAGCAGCTCACCTCGCGCTGATTTCTGGCATCACCTGATTCTGCCCGCCTTTACGCTCGCGATCTACCTGCAGGGGCTGCCGCTCCTGCTCATGCGCAGCAACATGCTGGAAGTGCTCGACGAGGATTTCGTCGTCATGGCCAGAATGAAGGGGCTTTCGGAGTGGCGCATCATGCTGTCCCACGCGGCACGCAACGCCCTGTTGCCGATCGTGACGGCGCTGACGCTCGGCATCGGCTACGCGATCGGTGGGGACGTCGTCATCGAGAACGGTCTTTAGCTGGCCGGGGCTCGGCCGCATGCTGGTCCGAGCCGTCAGCTCGCATGACTATCCGCTGGCGCAGGGAGCATTTCTCCTGATCGCGCTCGTCGTGGTCGTGATGAACTTCCTCGCTGACGTGGTCTACACGACGCTCGATCCCCGGGTGTCGACGAGCCGACAGGAGGTGGCCTAGATGGCCAGCTCCAACGCGACGCCGGCGACAATCACCACCGCCTCCGGTCATCGAGCGACACCGGTGGTACCACAGCATCCTCGGCTCGATGGTCGAGATCTTCAAGCGTGACCGGTTCGCGCGGGCCGGGATCATCATCTACATCGTGATGATCATGATCGGCGATCTTCGCGCCGCTGATCGCGCCGCATAATCCCGCACGAGGTGATGGAAGTCGACGGCATCTGGCAAACGAACCAGCCGCCGAGCCGCGACTTTCTGCTCGGCACGACGAATGTCGGTCGCGACATCTTCTCGCAATTGATCTACGGAGCACGACCCGCCTCTACGTCGGCTTCTCGGCGGCCTTCTTCATGGTCGTCATTGGAACCGTCGATCGGGTTGATTTCCGGGTATTTCGGCGGTTGGGTCGACAGCGTGCTGATGCGGGTGACGGACGTTGCCTTCGGCATCCCGTTCTTCGCCGTTCGTGATCGTGCTCGTCGCCTTCCTGAGCCCGAGCATCTGGAACATCGTGCTGGCGATGGCGTTGCTTTTCTGGCGGGACACGGCGCGGGTCATCCGCAGCCAGGTGCTGACCGTGCGGCAACGCTCGTTCGTGCAGGCGGCGCAAGCTGACGGGCGCCAGCGACATAACGGACCATCTTTCTCTATATCGCGCCGAATATCCTGTCGCTGTCGCTGCTCTACGGAACGCTGGCGATCGGCTGGGCGATCCTGACCGAGGCGTCGGTGTCAGCTTCCTCGGCTTCGGCGATCCGAAGGTCGTCAGCTGGGGGTTCATGCTCCAGGACGCCTACGTCAGCCAGGCGCTGGCGCGGGGCGCCTACTACTGGTTCGTGCCGCCGGGCATCTGCATCATGCTGGCCGTGATGGCGGGATTCTTCATCGGCCGCGGGTACGAAGAACTCCTCTTCCCACGACTGCGAGGAGCGCTAGTGACGACTCCGCTGCTCGAATTCGCGATCTGCATTCTACTACGAACACCCGGCGCGGTGTCATGAAAGCCGTCGACGGCGTCTCGCTTCACCGCTCGAGCCGGGCCGCCATCTCGGCCTGATCGGCGAAAGCGGCTGCGGCAAAACGACAACCGGCCGCGCCGTGCTGCGGGTGATGCCGCGCAACGGCCGGATCGCCGAAGGGCGAGATGCGCTTCAAGGGTCGCGATCTCGTCGCTCTCCGAAAAATGAGATGCGGCGACCTCCGCTGGCGCGAGATCAGCATGGTGCCGCAGGCGTCGATGGACTCGCTCAACCCGGTCTATCGCGTCGGCAAGCAGCTCGTCGAAGTCCTGACCGATCCGGGGCGATCTCGGCCACGAGGCGAAGCCACGAGAGCGGTCGGTGGAGCTCTTCGCCTGGTCGGACTCTCGGCAGACCGCCTGGAGCAACTACCCGCACGAGTTCTCGGGAGGGATGCGGCAACGGGCGGTGATCGCGATGGCGCTGGCGCTCGATCCCGATCTGGTCATCGCCGACGAACCGGTGACCGCGCTCGACGTGATCGTCCAGCACCAGGTGTTGAAAACCTTCCGGGATTTGCAGGAGCGCTTCAATCTCTCCGTCATCATGATCACGCACGATATCTCCGTCGTCGCGGAAACCTGCGACGACGTCGCGGTGATGTACGCCGGCAAGATCGTCGAGTTCGCGCCGGTGCGGGAGTTTCTTCGCCGAGCCGTTGCATCCGTACACGCTCGGCCTTCAGAATGCCTACCCGAATCTGGCGAAACCGGAAATCGGACTTGATCTCGATCGAGGGCTATCCGCCCGATCTGGTCAATCCGCCGGTCGGCTGCCGGTTTGCGACGCGCTGCCCCTTCGCGCAGGAGCGCTGCTTCGCCGAGGAGCCGCCGCTGATCGAGGTTGCCCCAGGGCACAAGGCTGCCTGTCATCGCTGGCAGGAAGTCGATTTGATGAGAAGCCTGGCGCAGGAGGCCCGCACCTGGCAAACCGCGGTCGCGGCGGTGGAGTAGGAAATAATGACAAACGCTGCAACCAGCGACGACACACTGATCGAAGTTCGCGACCTGGTCAAACACTTTTCCGCGCGAGGCGGTCTCATGGGGAGTCTCGCCGGGTCGCATGACACCGTGCGAGCCGTCAACGGAGTGTCCTTTAACGATCCGCCGCGGAGAAGTGATTGGCATCGCCGGGGAAAGCGGCTGCGGCAAGAGCACGACCGCCAAAATGCTGCTCAAGTTGTTCGAGCCAACCAGCGGCTCAATCAGGGTCGACGGTCAGGTGCTGGGAACGCTCAAGGGCGCCGAGCTCAAGCAGTTTCGCCGTCGCGCCTCGCTGATGTTCCAGAATCCTTACGAATCGCTCAACCCGCGCTTCACCATCGAGAAAACGCTGACTGAACCGCTGATCATCCACAGCATCGGTAACAATGCCGAACGCACCGAGCGGGTGATCAAGGCGACTGAACGATGTCCATCTGCGCCCGGTTGAAAACTTTCTCGGCAAATTCCCGCACCAGCTTTCGGGCGGGCAGTTGCAACGGGTCGTGCTGGCGCGTGCGCTGATGCTCGATCCCGACTTCCTCGTGGCCGACGAGCCGGTCTCGATGCTCGACGTTTCGGTGCGCGCCGGCATACTGAACACGATGAAGGAGCTGGCGCGCGGCCGGGGGCTGACGATCGTCTACATCTCCCACGATCTGTCGCTGATCCAGTATCTCTGCGACCGCACCGCGATCATGTACCTGGGCAGCCTGGTCGAAATCGGCCCGACGCGACAGGTGATTCAGCATCCGCAGCACCCCTATACCCAGGCGCTGATCGCCACGATTCCGATGCCCGATCCGAACCGGCCCGAGCATGTCATTCCCGATCAAAGGGCGGTATTCCAAGCGCGCTCGACATTCCTTCCGGCTGTCCATTTCACCCGCGCTGCCCCTATGCCATGGACATCTGCAGCCAGCAAATGCCGGCTGAAGCCGAGATTGACGGCGTGATGGTTCGCTGTTTTTTGCATACGAAGATCGGCGAGCCAGTCGTTGCGAGTGGAACCAGATCCTGAGCGGGAAGGGGAGAACGCGTGTCGACGGTTTACCGGGCAGATTGGGTTTGGACAGGCGTCGAAGATGCGCCGATTCGCGATGGAATGGTGATCGTCGATGACGGTCGACGTGGCCGCCGTCCGCCCATACAACGCTGGCGATGTTCCAGGTGATGCCGAGGTGATACATCGTCCCGGCGAGTTCCTGATGCCGGGCCTGATCGACGCCCACACCCACATCACGATCAATCCCGGCAATGGCAACCAGATCGGACAGCTCTTCGATCCGATCGAGGTGCAGACGATGCGCGGCGTCGCCAACCTGCGCGCGATGCTCGATTCCGGCGTCACCACTGCGCGGATCATGGGCGAGGAACGCTGGCTGGACGTCACCTTTCAAGAACAGATTCGGTCGGGAAATGTCGCGGGACCGGAACTGATCGTTTCGACGCGGCCGATCACGCAGAGCAACGGTCACGGCCGGGCGCTGAGCGCGTTTGATGGTCCAGACGAGATTCGCAAGGGATCGCGAGAAAATCTTCATGGCGGCGCGCAGTTTCTGAAAATCTTCATCACCGGCGGCGTCAGCAGCACCCGTGGCGGAGGCATGCTCAAGGCAAGCTACTCCCGCGAAGAAGTGCGCGCCTGCGTCGAGGAAGCTGATCGGGGCGGCACCTATGTCGCGGCTCACGCCATCGGCGGTCCCGGCATCCGGCTCGCCGTCGAAGAGGGGGTGCGCACGATCGAGCACGCCACGATGGCGACCGACGACGACATCGCCTTGATGGAAGAGCGCGGCGCCTGGGTGGTGCTGACGCAGGCGATCATGCTCCACCCGACCGGCATCGAGCAGGGTGACCGCGACAATCCCGTCATCATGGCCAAGCTCCACGCGGCCCGCGAAACAGCAGGCGAGCGCTTGCGAGCGCTGGTCGCTTCCAACGTCAAATTGACCGCCGGAACCGACAGCATGCATGGGCTTTTCCCGTTCGAGTTGCAAACGCTCGTACGCTGGGGGATGTCCCCGGTCGACGCCCTGCGCGCCGGCACGATCCGCGCCGCCGAGTGCTGCCGTGTCGAAGCAGAAGTCGGAACGCTGGAGCCTGGCAAGCGGGCTGATCTCATCACGGTTGCCGGGAATCCGCTCGAAGACATCGCCAATATCGAACGCACGCGCATCGTCGTGAAAAACGGGATCCGGCAGGACCGATTGCTCTGGGCGCCGCCCAGCCTGACCGGTCGATCTCATCCGATGCAGTCGATCAATGAGTTGTTCTTGTTTCGCGGCGTAACCCGGTTACGAAAATAGTCAGGGAGGGAAACTCTTCGATGAGCGCACAGCAGACAAAAGACCTCGAAGCGACGGTCCGTGAGGCGATCAACTGCCGATGAGGCATGGTCGACGGTTACGACCCTCAGCACGACCGTCCGGCTTTCCGGAAATGACGACGAAGCGAAGGCCATTGCCTACCTTCGCGGCAAGCTCGATGACTATGGCGTCAAGCAAACGCTCCACACGCCGACGCTGTTCGTCAGCTGGCCGCTCGGGGCGACCTTTCGGGTGCTCGGCGACGACGGCTTCAGCGTCACCGCCAAAACCCCCGCGATGTCGATTTCCACCGATGGCAAGGAAGTCGAGGGCGACCTCTTCTACCTGGAAACCGGCTGGGCGAAGGGCGTGATGTCGCTCTTCAACGCCGCCGATCTCGGCGACGTCGATCTCAACGGCAAAATCGTGATCACCGAAGGGCTGCCGATGCCGGGCAAGGTCGCCGACATCAGCGCCCGCGGCGCGATTGCGGCGGTCTTCGTCGGTCCCGGCGAGCGGATCCATGAGGGCGTCTGCACGACGATCTGGGGTTCGCCCGATCTCGATTCGATGGACCGGCAGCCATCGATTCCGATCATCGCCGTCAACAAGCCGGAAGGCCAGAAGCTGATCGAGCGAGCGAAGCGCGGCGATGCCCGCGTGGCGTTCTCGACCAAGCTCGACACCCAATGGCGGCCGATTCCGATTCTCGTCGCCGAAATCGAAGGCAGCGCCGCGCCGGATGAATTCGTGCTGGTGCATGGCCACCTCGATGGCTGGCACATCGGCGTCGGCGACAACCTGACCGGCGACGCGACGCTGCTGGAGCTGGCGCGGATTTTCCAGCAAAACGCCGGCGAGCTGAAGCGCTCGGTGCGGATCGCCTGGTGGTCGGGTCACAGCCATGGCCGCTACGCCGGATCGACCTGGTTCGCGGACGAGTTCGCGCTCGACCTCGCCGAGAACTGCGTGGCGCAGGTCGACTGCGATTCACCGGGTTGCCGCTGGGCGACCGTCTTCACCAACGTGATGTGGACCGAGGAAGCTGGACCGCTGGTGCGCGGCGCGATCAAAGATGTCACCGGCGAAGACGCGCACTGGGCGCGGGCGCTGCGCGCAGGCGACTACTCCTTCAACAATCTCGGACTCACCGGCTACCTGATGCTCAGCAGCACGATGCCGGACGATCTTCGCGAGGAGAAGGGCTACTACGCGGTCGGCGGCTGCGGCGGCAACATCGCCTGGCACACCGAAGACGACACGCTGGAAATCGGCGATAAAGACAATCTGGCCCGGGACATCGCGGTCTACGCGACGGCGGTGCTGCGAGCAGTCAACGCCGCCGTGCCGCCCTTCGATTTCCGAGTCACCCTCGATCAGTTCGAGCAAACGCTCGATGAGTACCAGGCCATCGCCGGAGATCGCTTCGATCTCTCGCCTGCTCGCGGCGACATCACCGCGCTGCGAGACGAGCTCGATCGCTTCTACGCGCAGGTCGATAGCTTGCAGGATGCGGATGCGTCCGATCCAGGCGCCCGGGCCGCATCGAAGATCCAGCGTCAGCTCGCGCGCATTCTGATCCCGGTCAACTACGCCCGCCAGGGACGTTTCTGGCAGGACCCGGCCGAGAATGTGCCGTCGCTCCCTGATCTGGCGGTGGTTCGCAAGCTGGCTGCGGCCGACGTCGGTTCTCATCAGGACCATGCGGCGAAAGTCAGCCTGAAGCGTGGACTCAACCGGCTGCAATGGGCGTTGCGCCAGGCGAGCAGCACCGCTCGCGGCGAAGCATCGATCGACGCCTAGGATTATTGATGGAAACCGATACCATGATGGCCGCCGTGATTCACCAGCACGGCGGCCCGGAATCCATTGCCTACGAGGAGTTTCCCCGGCCCACTCCAGGACCGGGAGAAGCGCTGATTCGCGTGCGCGCGACCTCGATCAACCGCCTCGATCTCTGGGCGCGGAGTGGTCCGCCGGTCAAGATCTTCCCCTGGACGGAACCCGATTTCCCGCTGATCAGCGGCAGTGATTGCGCCGGAGAGGTGGCCGAAATCGGCGAAGGCGTGACGAATGTCCGTCCCGGCGATCGGGTCGTGCTGTATCCAAGTCTCTTCTGCGGCCAGTGCGACTACTGCCGGGCCGGCGAGCAGACGATGTGCCTGGACTATCACATCTTTGGCGAGCACACCTACGGCGCGATGGCGGAATACGCCGTTGCACCCGCCGCGAATCTGGTTGTCCTGCCGGAGCATGTCTCGTTCGAGAACGCGGCGGCGATGCCAGTGGCCTACACGACCGCCTGGCGAATGCTGAAATCAGCCGGGATCAAGGCCGGAGATTCCGTGCTGGTGCTTGGCGTCGGCGGCGGAGTCGGTACGGCGGCGCTGACGCTCGCTCGCCGGGCGGGCGCGACCGTCTTCGCCACGCGGCAGCGCCGAATGGAAGCGCGAGCAGGCAATCGCCCACGGGGCCGAAGATGCCGTCGACCACACTGCCGGTCCATTTTCCGATTGGGTGATGGAGCAGACGAATGGACGCGGCGTCGATATCGTCGTCGATCCGCTGGGAGCGACCTGGGAGCAGAGCATTCGCAGTCTGGCCCGGGGTGGGGCGCTGGTCGTCTGCGGCGCAACTGCCGGAAACAAGCCTGAGTTCGACATCCGCGAGGTCTACCAGCGTCATCGCCGCATCCTCGGCGCGCCGATGGGGAACTGGGCTGATTTCAACCGCGTGATGTCGACTGCTCTTTCAAGATGAGATCGCGCCGGTGATCGACAGCGTCTATCCGCTTGCAGAAATCGCCGATGCGCATCGCCGCGCGGAATCACGGGAATCGTTCGGGAAAATCGTCGTTACGTGCTGAGTCGAAGCACCAAAGGAGAATAATGTGACCGCAACTGAAACCGCCGCTTTCACCGGCTGGAGCAACGCCGCCAGTTGAATCGCGGATCCTCGATCAGATCAATCTCGATACGGCCTGGCCGGTGGTCGAGCAATTCAGCGAGATCGTTCGCCTTTCAGGATCGCCGGAAGAGCGAGAGGCGTTCGAGATCATGATCGGCCACCTCAAGAAGTGGGGTGTGCCGCACACATTGCACGAGCCAGAGTGCTTCATCTCCTGGCCGATCGCGGCGACGCTGCGAATCGCCGCGACCGACGGCAAGAGCTATTTCGCCAAGACGACGGCGATGTCGGTTTCGACCGATGGCAAGGAGATCGAAGCTGAGCTGGTCTATGTGCCGCCTCGCATTCCCGAGAACACCGTCGATGATTGGTCGTATGGACTCGACTTCACCGGTCTCGACGTCACCGGCAAGATCGTCATCGCCGATGGCATGGCGTCGCCGGGCCGCGTGATCGACGTGATGAAAGCGGGTGCGCTTGCCGGAATCTTCGTCAATCCGGGCGAGGCGATCCACGAGAGCATCGTCACCACCATCTGGGGCACGCCCGATCTCGACTCCGCCGACCGCCAACCGCAGTTGCCGGTGCTCGGCGTCAACAAGAAGGATGGCGATGAGCTGATCGCGCTGGCGAAGCAGGGAGGCGCGCGCGTCGCCGCGTCGACGACGGTCGATACCCGCTGGCGGACGATTCCCGGTGCTGGTGGCGGACATTCCGGGCGCGACGGTGCCCGAAGAATTCGTGTTGCTGCATGGGCATGTCGATTCCTGGCATCAGGGCGTGGGCGACAACGCCACCGGCGACGCGACGATGCTCGAAATTGCCCGGGTGTTCTGGCAAAACCGCGCCGATCTGGCCAGAGGCGTCAAGGTCGCCTGGTGGTCGGGGCACAGCCACGGTCGCTACGCCGGTTCAACCTGGTTCGCCGATGCCTTCGCGATTGAGCTGGCGAAGGGATGCGTTGCGCAGGTCAATTGCGATTCGCCCGGCTGCCGCTGGGCCGACACCTTCAATGAACTGACGACAATGAGTGAGACGAATCCCTTCGTCAACCGCGCCATCGTCGAAACGACCGGCATCGTGCCGCAAACCGAGCGGGCCGTGCGAGCCGGTGACTACTCGTTCAACGGCATCGGCATATCCTCGTTCTACATGCTCTCCTCGACGATGTCGCAGGCCAAGCGCGACGAAATGGGCTATTACCCGGTAGGAGGCTGTGGGGCCAACATCGCCTGGCACACCGAAGATGACCTCATGCACATCGCCGACAAGGACAATCTCCTCCGCGACATCAAGATGTACGCGGCGTCGGTGCTACGAGTGGCGAACGCGCCGGTGCTTCCGTTCGACTGGCGGCAGGTGACGGCGGAGTTCCAGCAGACGCTCGCCAACTATCAGGCGGCCGCCGGAAGCGATTTCGACTTCGCTCCTGCCGTTGATGCAGTTGGCGCGCTCGATGTGGCGCTCGCGCAACTCTATGCCGGAGCCCCAAAGATCTCCACTCCCGATTCGCCCGAAGCTCGCCGCTTCAACCGCGCCCAGCGGATGCTCGCTCGCATCCTCGTGCCGGTGAATTACAGCCGGTCGCTCCCCTTCTATCACGATCCGGCGCTTGAAGTGCCGGCCCTGCCCGATCTCGAACCGGCGTTGACGATGAGTCGCGTTCGCGGCGATCAGCATCAGCGCGGCATCTTGAAAGCGCATCTACTGCGTGGGCGCAACCGGCTGGTCTGGGCGCTTGAGCAAGCCCGAGACCAGGTTGAATCCGTCAACGCCTGACGATCGGGGCGGACCCATCAATTGCGCGAGCCTGCTCGCTGGACGAGATCGCGTCGATTGGCTCGGATCAGTGAAGGCAACTGCGTGGTCGATATTGGGGGATGTACCAGGATGGTAACGCATCAAGAACAAGCAACAGACGAGGCGGCGGTTCTCGCCACGATTTCGGCGGATCGGTTGCAAAATCACCTGGAGGTCTTCAGCACACTGTTCCGTGACAGCGGCAGCGAAGATGAATGGAAAGCCGCGCGCTACATCGCCGAGAAGATGGCGGAGTATGGCGTGCAGTCAGAAATTCTCGAATTTGACTCGCTGATCTCCTGGCCGCTCGAAGGGAAGCTCGAACTGCTCGACGCCGATGGCAAGGCGATCGAGCAGATTCAAACGCGAACGCGGGCGTTCGGCAAACAGACGCCTGACGGTGGCATCACCGCTGAACTCGTGTTCGTGCCCTTCGCTGCGCCCGCCAAAGGAGAGATGATCTTTTCCCATCGCGCCGTGGCTGGTGACTACTCGGGGCTCGATGTCGCCGGGAAAATCGTGATCACTGCAGATGGCGGCCCGGACGGCATTCGTCGCGCCCAGGAGCATGGAGCGGCGGGACATATCCATATCTGGCCGTCGGACGAGGATGTCGTTCACGAGATGATCGGCACCAGCGTCTGGGGCACGCCGACCCCCGAATCGGCGAAGCGTCTGCCCATCAATCCCTGCACTCGGCATCAAGAACGGTGACGGCGAGCGTATCGCCGCCCGGCTCCAAAATGGTCCAGTACGGGCACGCATCGAATCCAACGTCAAAACCGAATGGATGCGCGTCCCATTGGTGACCGCCTTCATTCCTGGATCGGCGAGCGAGGATTATCTGCTCGTCGGAGCCCATATCGACTCCTGGTACGAGGGGATCACCGACAACGCGACCGGCGACGCGGCGCTGATCGAGATGGCTCGCGTGCTTCAAGAGCACAAGGCAGCAGCTGACCCGGGGCGTTCGCTTCGGTTGGTGGCCGGGACACTCGACCGGACGCTATTCGGGCTCGACCTGGTTCGCCGACACGCAGTTCATGGAGCTCCGCGCGCATTCGATCGGCTATCTCAACATCGACTCACCCGGTGTGCGGGATACGGTCGATTGGGATTGCCGCTACAACATGGGCGAGATCGAGCACATCACCGGCGCGGTGGTGCGGGAGCTTTCAGGGCAGGAGCCGAATGTCCGGCGTCCGCTGAAAGCAGGCGACCAGTCGTTTCCTCGGTGTGGGAATGCCGAGTCTCGGCGCGTACCGGATGCTGCCGATCGACCACCCGGAACGCAAAGCTGTCGGCGGTTGCGGCGGCGGCTACTGGTGGCACTCGCCGGAGGACACGCTCGACAAAGCGGATTCAAACATTCTGGCCGAGGATGTTGCGGTCTACGTGGCGATGACCGTGCGCATGTGCGCGCCGGAGGTCATTCCGTACAACTTCACCCCGAGCGCGAATGATTTCATCGAGCAGCTCAGCGAGCTGCAGCAGGTCGCCGGATCGCATCTCGATCTGAGCGAGCCGATCGCGCTTGCCGAGCGGTTGAAGGCTGCGGTCTCCACGCTGGCAACGTCCGATCCCGATGACGCTGACGCGCGCAATCAGGGAATGAAGCGGCTTTCGCAGATTTTGAATCCGGCGCTCTTCACCATCGACGGACCGTACGAATTCGATCCAGCGCTGCAATTGCCGGTGCTGCCGGGACTCGCGCCGCTGCGTCAGTTGGTCACGCTCGATGCCGGATCCGATGACTACCAGTTTCTGCTGACCAAACTGCGGCGGCAACGAAACCGGGTCGCCGATTCGCTGCTGCAGGCGTGCGAGCTTGTCGATCGGTTGAACGCTGGCTGAGATCGAGCCACCGGACGCCATGCGCGTCCGGTGGCTCACCTTCATGGAACGGCCGCCGCTTCTTCCGGAACAGGTGAAGCTCGTTTTGCTATGGGTTCCATCGAGGCTTTGGCGTCCTCGTCATGAATGAACAACGCGAAGAGCGCCGCGAGAAGTGCCAGCACCACCGCAACTGCGAATGCATAGTGGAATGCGGTTAACGCGCCATCCGCAAACGCTTGAGGAGTCGTGGCTCCACGGGTTTGGGTGGCCAGACTTTGGGCCAGCACGGTCGCCAGGATGGCGACGCCGACCGAGGACGCGACCTGGCGGTTCGTATTGAAGAGGGACGATGCGCGGCCCTGATCTTCCTGGCTGATCGTCGAGTAGGTCGCGGCTTGAATCGGCACGAGCGAAAGACTGAAGAAAATACCTCGTGCAAACATGATGCCGCGGATCCACCAAAGACTCGTTTCAAGATCGACGAAGAGAAAGCCGGCCGTCAGCACTGCCGTGCCGAGTCCGCCAACGAACATCATCCGGCGCGGTCCGATCTTTCGGGTACATCCGCGTTGAAAGCTGTGACATGGCGATCGTTCCCAGCGCCTGCGGGAAGGTCGTGAGCCCTGATTGCGTCGCCGAAAGACCGCGCAACTGCTGCAGCAGCAGCGGAAGCAAGAAGAGCGCTCCGATCAATCCAGCCGACGACATGAAGTTGGCGAGATTCGCATTGCGGAACATGCGATCGCTGAAGAGCCGCAACGCGAGCATCGGTTCCCGCTTGTGCAATTCGACGACGACCAGCAATGTGAGCAACACCAATCCGAGCGGCGATTGATCCGAGGACAACCGTCGATCGTCCAGCCTCGCGTTTGGTCCTTCGGATATGCCATAGAGCAGAATCGGCAAGCCGGTCGCCGAGAGCACAAATCCCCAGGGATCGAACCTGCCCGGATTTGGCTGCACTTCATTCTTGAGCATCATGCTGCAGAAGATCACTCCGACGATACCGATCGGAATATTGATCAAGAAAATCCAGTGCCAACTCAACTGGTCGACCAGCACGCCGCCAAGCACCGGTCCCATTGCCGGAGCGATGGCGATCGGCACCACCATGACCGCCGAGGCCGCGGCTCGCTCGTTTGGCGGAAAGGCTCGAAAGAGCATCGCCGCGCCAACCGGCGTCATCATGCCGCCGCCAACTCCCTGGAGCACGCGGAAGAAAATCAGCGATTCGAGATTCCAGGCAGTGGCGCAGAGCAGCGAACCAACCGTGAAGGCGCTCAGCGCGAAAATGAAAACCCGCTTCGTGCCGAATTTGTCGCCGAGCCAGCCCGATACCGGAATCCAGACGGCGAGACTGAGGAGATATCCGGTGACGACCCACTGGATGGTGGTGTCGTTGACGCCGAAATCTTCGGCGATCGCGGGAAGCGCGACATTGACGATCGTCGTATCGAGGATATCCATGAATATCCCCATGATGAAGGCGATCGCAACGATCCACTTGTAATCGAGCGTGCGGAGTTTCGTCATCCCACGTGGCCTCCTGCGCCGATGCTCGACTGCGAACTCGCCTGCCCACGGGAGCGCAATGGGCGAACGCTAGCGCATCGATGAGACCCGCGCAACGATTCCGTGACCGCTTAACCGATGCGCTTGTTACCGATTGATGTCGTCATCTCCCCGGCAAAACCCGCGTCTGGCCTGGGGTTCGCAGGGAAGTTGGACCTCTACCATCGTGCCATGCTCGATCAATGGTGATTGAGCAAATGTGAGGAGAGCAATCGTGGAACAACGGCGTACCACACCATCGAGCTGGACCTGGCCACTCTTCGGCGTCGCGGCGGGAGTGCTTGGGGCGATTGGGCATCTTTTTACCGACCAGAACCTGATCGGATGAAGAGCGGGCATCTGGGGCTGCGGTCATTGATGCGCTCGACCGGACCAGCTATCACATTGGTATCGTGGCTGGAATGGCGGCGGTGTTCTGTCTCTTGATCTTCACGGCAGGCTGGCGGCGATGGAATGCCGGCCATGCGCCCGACAGCATCGCGGGAGAAATGATCTCGCTTGCGCTCGTCGCCAGCGCCGGTGCGATGCTGCTCGGATACGGCTTCAAGGGATCGCTGGCGGTCTATTTGCCGGGCGGCATGGATGGAGAGCCCTACCCAAACGAAAATCTGCTTTCCGTCTTCATGTTCAATGACTTCGCGCCCTACATCGCCTGGTATGGCGTTGCGATGGCGGCAATTGGGGTGGCCTGGTTTTCGTTGCGCGAGCATCGGCTCCCGATCTGGCACGGCATCGTTGCGGCGGTCTTCGCGGTAGTTCCGATTGCGTTTCTCGTCGCCACGGGTCTGCCAGGTTTCCCCGGCGTGGTCGATCCCTTCTGGATGATCATTTTCGGTATCGGGCTTGCGGTTCGGCTGCGCCGATCCGCCTCGCAGCCCGCTGCATTTCCGGCTCAGCAGATGGTGACGACCGCCCTCTGAACCATCTCCCGAGCAAGACGGGCGTCCATCGAAGGCCTTCGATGGACGCCCGTCTTTGCTTGCATTGCCGAATGCCGCGCACCCGGGCTAACAGGCCGAAGCTCTCCCAATGCTGAGACGAGGAGTACGTCGACATATCGAGCATGCTCCGCTCTCTCGCAGGACTTCGGCGAGACGGGATCATGGACGTGAGTCGGTGCTCATCTGAACTACTCAACCACCTCAACGTTCGCCATCATGCCGAAGTCCTCGTGGGAGAGGATGTGGCAGTGGTAGACGAACTTGCCGGGGAATTCGGCGAAGTGAGAGCGCATCACGGTCGTGCTGTTCGGCGCGAGCGCATAGGTGTCATTCAGTCCCCATGCTTCGACCGGCTCGCCGTTCACCGAAACGACCTGGAAGTCGTTGATGTGAATGTGGAATGGGTGCCAGTGCGAGCTGGTGTTGATGATCGTCCACTCTTCCACATCGCCGAGCTTCACCGTCTGATCGATCCGGTCGGGATCCCAATGCTTGCCGTCGATCGCCAGATAGAGCGGCGCGCCCTGGCTCCTGGAACTCGGTGGTGCGGCTGTGATCCACCGTCAGAACCGGAGATCCTCAAATGGGACAAGATCCGTCGGGATTTCCTGCGGGGTAATCGGCTCCCCTTCAATCACCACCGTGGCGAGCAGCGCATCGGGCTGCGACTGGTAATCGGGGCCCCACAGAAGTGACCGCAGCTCATAGGTGCCCGGTGTCGACGATGCCTGGATGAGCACCTCGGCTCGTTCGGCTGGACCGAGCAGCAGGTTCTGCAACGGCACCGTTTCCTTGAAGGAATTGCCGTCTCCGGCGATCTGGTACAGGTTGTGCCCGCTCAGCGCCAGAAGGAAAAAGTCGTCGGAGCAGACATTGGCGAACCGCCAGCGCTGCGTTTCACCGGGGCGCAGGGTGATCTTCGGCTGGTAGTGGCCGTTGATCAGCCGGTAGCGTGAGGCAGCGCTCTGGGTGTTGAAGGGAACCATGTTGCCATTGCCGTCGTATTGGGTCGACTGCAGCAGCATCACCCGGTCGGGCAGCCCCTTGATCCCTTCGATATCGTCGAGTCCTGGTCCGTCGACGATGATCACGCCGGTCATGCCGAACGTCGTCTGCTCGGCGGTATTGCCATGCGCGTGCGGGTGGTACCAGTAGGTTCCCGGACGTGTTCGACTCGGGCAGGTTGTACTCGTAGTCAAAGGATTCGCCCGGATTGATGTGGATGAAGATGTTGTCGGAGTTTCCCTGCGGCGAGACGTGGAAACCATGAGTATGAATATTCGTGACTGTCTTCGAGCTTGTTGATGACCTTAAGCTTCAGCGTTTCGGCCTGGTTCATCCGCAGCGTTGGTCCGCTGAACTGGCCCTCGTAGCCGATCGATGTGACTTTCGTTCCCGCGACGGTGACTTCGCGTGTTTTCGCTTCAAGCGTCGTCTCGAGCACGCCGTCGACGCTCTGGCGGACCTCAGGCTCGGTGAGCTCTTCACCGGTGACGGGCTGCCAGGGGGGAGGAACCGGAGTGGTTTCTGGCGAGGCTTCAGGGGTTGATCCCATATCCATCGAATGGCCGCTCGCCGGGGTGGCGTCGTCGGCCAGACTCCGGCCTGGAGCCATGGCGATGCCGGCAGCGGCGAGCGCTCCGGCGCTCATGGCGATTACCGATCGTCGAGAAAGTTTCGTGTCGAGCTTCTCATCTTCACGACTGGTCATTGAACCTTCTCCGTTCGTCACGTAGTAACGCATCATTCACGGGAATGAGCCTCGCGCCAACGGCGCGAGGCTTATTCGTTATTCTGCCGGACTTTATGCTGCCGGTGTGGCATCCGGACCGTAGAGGCCTTCCATGTTCTGGTAGACATCATCGAGCAGCCAGACGCCATCGACCTGCTTGAAGATGAAGAAGTCAGTTTCCTGACCGTTGATGCCTTCGGTCTGCCCTGAGTGGGCCTCGTAGTCGATCAGCGCGCCAACCCGGCCATCGTCAAGAACGATGACATTGCGGACACCGATCAGATCGACTTGCTCGACCTTCCGGTAGCGCAACAGGGCTCGCCTCAAGGGCAGCGATCAGGTCCTCATCGTAGACCGACTCGCCGACGGAGCTTACGATCATTTCCTCAGTCACCATCGACAAACCGGCGAGGTAATTTCCAGCATTGACGCACGCGAAGTTGACATGCGCCCATTCCTCGATGGCGGCGACGGTTGCGGCATCCGCCGGATGTGCCGGTCGGAAGCTCGGTGACTTCAGGCGTCGCCATTTCCGCCAACGAGGTGGCTTCTCCTGCTCCTGCAGGCGCCGGAGTGCCATAGATCGCCTGAAGGTCTGCGACCGTGCGCAGGTTTGCGACAACGCAGTCTTCAGGATTCGGTGAAATATCAGCGGTCGGAGTCGCATCTTGCGCGAATGATCCTCCCAACGTCGCCATAATGGAAAGCGACGCAATCACTGATGCGGACGCCAACATTTTGAATCTGGACATGACGTTGCCCCCTTGCTAAATACTAGCAATGATTCCGACGAACGAAGCACTCGCTCCTCTCAATCCCACGCTAGCAGAATTCCCACAGGTGCGAAATAGGAGGAGGCCATATGTCCTAGGACTCAGAGCGAAAATACGGGCATAAAGTACCTAGTCTGCCAAGCAATTTCGGCACATAGACGCCACTGTATTGAAGTTGGCCGATGCCGCCATCGAGGAGAAATTCCATCCTGGGATTGGACTATGAATCTTGCGCCGGAATCGGCTTGCTATGAAGCCTGGTGCCTCCAGGTCATCAAAATCTCTTCTGGATCGAAGTGCTCCAAAATCACGAAGCGCGTGATTTCAGAATGAAAGGAACGGCACCGTTGAATGAACATCAATCGAATGCGTTGTTGGGCTACCCAGATGACGCTCGCCTGCTGATCATCAATGCCGATGACTTCGGCATGTGCCATTCGGTCGTTGAGGCCATCTTGCGAGGGTTGAACAATGGAGTGGTGACATCAACCACGTTGATGACGACCTGTCCCTGGGCGCCTTATGCGATTCAGTTGCTTCAGGAAAATCCGGACATTGCCTTTGGCGTTCACCTGACGCTCGTCAGCGATTTCGGCATCTACCGGTGGGGGCCGATCGCCTGCCGGGAAAACGTTCCGTCCATCGTTGACGAATCCGGCTTTTTCTTCAGGTATGAACGGATTCCGGACCTGCTCGCGCAGGCGAAGCTCGATGAGCTCGAAATCGAGTTCCGCGCGCAAATAGATCGAGTGCTTGATGCGGGGCTCAAACCGACGCATCTCGACTGGCACTGCATCGCTGACGGCGGTCGGGAAGATATCTTCAATCTGGCGTTCAGACTTGCCAGGGAATATGGTCTGGCGATGCGCGTTCATGACCGGTCGCGGGCTGAGCGACTCCGGCTCCAGAAACTACCCGCCAACGATCACAATCTGCTGGACAGCTATCACCTTCCGACTGAGGGCAAATCGGCCCGCTACGCGCAACTGCTTGCATGAGTTGCCGGTTGGACTCACCGAGTGGGCCGTCCACCCCAGTCTCGGGAACGCGGAATCGCAAGCGCTGGAACCAGACGGCTGGCGGATTCGCCGGGCTGACTTCGATTTCGTGACCTCACCGGAAGCGCGAGACATCATCGAACGCGAAGGGATCGTGCTTCTGGACTATCGAGCGCTTCAGAAACGATGGATTGGCTAGCGTCTATCCCGGCGCGGCCACGCTGCCATCCGGTACAACCGGTGCGGGTTCCGGCGCGGGAGCAGGAGTGCGCTCGGTCTCTTTCAGGCGGAAGTAGAGCAGCGTGAAGCCGATGACCGAGATCGGCAAGAAGACCGCGAAGACGAATGACGCCACCGTATTCGCGAAGCTGATCGACTGGTGCCCGGCGATGAGCAACACCATTCCGACCAGTGGTCCGGGCGCGAGAGCTATGAGCAGGAAAAAGAGGGTGGCAAAGCCCGTTCGCCACCAGCGATGGATCACCAGATTGGCGCTCACAAATCGCGCTTGCTTCGGCTCGGATCCTTCAAGAACTACCGCCTGGGGCGTGAAGATCCAGCGGACGGTGCGATGAACCGCGAACGGCAGCCCGATCACCGTCGCCGCCAGCAGCGAAATGAACAGAATCACGCGGAAGAGCGCTCGCGTGAGTGGCCAGAAAAATCGAACCGAATCGCGATAACAACTGCTGACCGAGATGGTTTTGCCGTGAATGATGCGCTCGACGGCCAGCGTCACTGCTGGTCCAACCAGGATCACGCCAACGAAATGCTGCAGCCCGCCGATGAAGACGGCGGCGAGCAATTTCGCTCCCGGCGTTTTGTTCATGACATCGAAAACCTGCTCACCCGGCGGATAGTTGATGAGCAGATATTGCAGGAAGTTGGCGACAACGCCGATCGGAATCAGGAGCAACCCAACCGGTAAAAAGACTCTGATGTGCCGCGCGTAAAGATCGGTCGCCTCGCGAAAATAGTGCTTCCCGGCGACGAACATGGAAATGAGCAGCAGGAGAACGGTTCCCACGATCGCCCCAACCAATCGTGGGTTCGCCTGCGCGTGAATCAGCGGCCAGGAGCCGTACTTTGTGATGGTGCAAAAAACCGTGCCGGGATCGGGTCCCGGTGTTTTGGTGGTTGGAACGGTGAGCGAGGAATCCCGCAGGCCATCTTCCCATTCCACCGGCTCGTCCCATTGCTTGTGGATATTGGGACCCTCGGGTCCGTTGAAGACGGCCGGTTGCTTTTCTCCCCAACGTCCGCCGAAGGTCGCCCAGGCAAATGGCCCGGTCGGGTCGGGATTGTCGGGAACGAGAATCGCCTTGAGCAAAATGACATGCGACGGCGGGGTGGTGATATCACAGCCAAAGCCGGTGCCGTTATCGCCCCAACCGAGATAGATGTCGTCGGCGTAGTAGTCCGCATGTGACCCCGACGCCGAATGCGTGACCGGGTGCCCATCTTTCATCTCAAGCTTGACTGAACCCCAATCGCTCGTTTCACCGCCGGCATGTTGCGCCAGTGCCACTGAGGTCGGCTCGATCTGCAGCGCCTCCTCGACGCTGTTTGCGTCGAAGGTGATCTGCATCATTTCCCAGTCACTCTCATGGGTGTCGTTGAAATTGTTGAAGACGTAGAAGAACCAGTATTGAACGACGATGTGCCCCTCGCCGTCGTTGATGACGTGCGCGTAGGTCGAAGGAGGATTGTCGCCTTTGATCTTCTGGAACCATTTGGCGTAGGTGCAGCCCGGATCGCGCGGGGTGCCCGGATAGTCCAGGTAATACCCCGCCGGTAGATTAGCGAGATCCTGCGCGGAGGGAGCGACCTTGACGACGTCGCCATCCGAATTGCGCAACGACACCTCGGGGTTGTTCAGTACGATATCGACGGTGATCGGCAGATACTGCTCAGTATTGCTGTCGCAAACGCTTTTCTCTTTTTTCAAGCTCATATACGGTGCGTACTTATCGGCAAGCTGCTGCTCAACCGAGAGCGATGATGCATCCTGCCCATTCGCAGGAGCCGTAAAGTTCATGGCGAACGTCAACGCAAGCACGCTTGCGAAAAGAATCGTGATGAATCCAGCGCGACCCTGGGGATGCATGCGCAGCTCCCAATTCATCTCTTCGGAAAATGAATACCGTTGGTGCTTATCATTCGTGTTCTATCACAGATGCGGTACCTCTGGGTAACCTGTGTGAAAATCTCAATCCGTAGGCCCGGTTCTGAGTACGCACCGTCATTACGCGAAAGTGCACCCTACGCTTTACCCATCTTCACTGTTTTCGCCATGAATGGTACTGCGCGATTTGACTGCACGAGGAGGCATTTCACTGATCCTCGAATGTACGCGCCAGCGGCGATGCGGTATCCGCTTGTACCCGGCTCGAGGCAAGGGAGAAAGCGGGCGGCCGCGATTGCGCTCCGACAGAATTCGGAAGGCCAACCGGCTATAAAATGCAACGAGAATGCCCACGCCGACCATGATGTAGGCGGCGGTGAATAGCTTGGATGCGGTACTGGAAGGGTGAAGATCGCCGAATCCGACAGTCGCCAGGGTCACAACCGAAAAATAAAACGAGTCGACCAGCGACCAATGTTCGACGCGCCAGTAGAAAAAGGTTCCCAGCGAAAGAACGAACGCAGCCATGATGCAAATCTGGCGAAATTCTGGATCGCGCAGACCTCGATATATCGTGTGAAAGACCCCATAGAAGATCAGCAGAAAAGGGATCACAAACCCACCTCGATCGATGTCGCGAGGACTGGCGTGAATCACTCATTGCACGATGCCGCGCCGGTCAGTCCGGCGCGGCATACGGGCGTTGCGAAATTCGTACGATCGAGGTCAGGTCGTCGCGGCCTGGGTGCTCGGATTTGCCGGCACCCATTTCTCCTCGGGGAGCACCGTCTGCGCCATCGACATCAACTGGATGAAGATTCCTGCGGCGGCAAGGACGATCAAGACGAGCATCCACCACCAGGAATCATCGACGGCCGCCCAGCCGGTGCCATAGCCGAGGTCCTCATAGTTGATGCGATTGAAAATCAACAGGAGTCCAGTAATGATGACGACTCCACCGCCAATCGCAGAGTTCACGATGATGAGATAGATCGGAAGCGCCAACAGGAATGCTGCCGCAACGAACAAGATGCCGCCAACGAGGGCGAAAATAAAGAGCAGCCAATCAGCGTCGATGTTGATCGCCTGGCCGAATCCTGCCGCCAGCGAAGCCCCGACGAATCCTGCGGCCAGGATGACGCCGAAGTACCACCAGAAGTAGGCGATGAGCGCGAAGATAATACCGGTGACGAGCCCCGCGATCACGGCTGATGTTCCCGCCAGGAAGACGTGATCGTCCCAGAACGAGGCCACCGCGGTTGCTGCCAGCGTGAATCCGATGATGAATCCGAAAATTGGCAGCAAAATGAACCATAAGCGGAGACCTGCAAAGCAGATCGCCAAACCGCACACGATTGTAATGATTCCGATGAGAAAGTCCATCGTCTACTCCTCCTGATACGCGCCAGCCCAAACAGCCATCGTCATCATAAGAGGATTGATGGGTAAATGGAATAGTCTCAAGGTATATTTCCCTGCGTCCGTTCGCACTTTCAACGATTGAGCAGCAAAAACCCGGCCATTTTGTGGCCGGGCTTTTGTATTGTCAACCTGCATGGATCAACTGAAGCTGTTCACCATTTGCCGAGCGGTTCCTGAATGTGCTTGCTCGGGCACGCTGGCACGAATGGAGGCAGCTCGGGATCGATGTCGCGGAAGGTCAGCGTCTCTGCATTGGGCACGATATCCGCTATGGCCGCGAGCAGATCGTTGAGCGGCTGATGGAAGATTCCGAGTCCGGTTTGACGGATGATGCCGTCTGTGTCGATGAGAAACCAGCTCGGAGTCGCCTCGATGGCGAAGGCCTCAGAGAGCGGGTACGGATCGTTGTCGATCACAAACGGAAGATCGACTTCATAGCGACGTTTGAACGACCGCGTCACATTTGGCGAATCCTGGGAAACCGCAACAATCGCGAGCGGCACGTTACCGAGTTTCGTGGCAAGCGTTGAGGCAAATGGCAGCCCGATCTTGCACGACTTGCAAGAGGTCTTAAGCAGCACGAGCAAAAGCGCGCCACCGTTTGCCAGGTCGTTAAGCGTGGTTTGATTGCCTTCGCTGTCGGATACCACAAGATCGAGCTTCGGCGCCCGGTCTCCTACGTTTAGCATGAACGTGTTCCTCCGCTTGTTCAGGGATTGACTGAGCATTGCTCCTGCTAAGCGTCGCACAAAGACGCCAACCAGTCATGTCGATACGCTGCAGTCATTGCAGCCGATGCGTCTGAAGGGACCGATCGCGCGGATGACTAGAGCGCAGGGTAGGCAGCGAACCAGATCGGATCGAGCCAGGCGATCGAGTGCAGGAAATCGCGCGCGCGGTCGTCGTCAATGTCGTCGCGCCGCCGCGTGAAGGTCCAGAGCGTTGGCTCGAAGGATGTCGTGAAAAAGATCTCCTGCATCTGATCCGAATCGATGGCGCCCGCAAGGTTCGCTCGTGGAATCTCTTCGCAAAGATCGGGTCTGTGCGCGGAGGATCGGAGGTCATCATGATGTCCGGCTGCGATCGGGTCGAAAGCAGCCCGCCAATTTCGGCGAGCCTGGAATTGCTCGATAGCGAAGTCGTGAATATCCCGTCGTCTGGTGAGATGCCGGGGAAGCAGTATCCGGCGCATGGTGAACGCCCCCTTGAATTGCACGGAACCGAATCCCTGCTCGTCAAGTTCGAGGGTCGGATGGCTCCAGGCAGGAAAGGCGATGCTGAGTGGAAAGCGCGGAAAGATCGACGAAAAGCGAAGGCAACCGAAGAGAGTGCTGTCATATGCCGAAAAGCCCGATGGCGCTGTTGTTTCAATCCAGCCGTGCGTGTCGCATGACTCGTACATTGTGAACCCGTGCTCCCTGAACGCACTGTTGTCGATGCCGGTGAGGATTACGCCGCGATTTCCCCCCGGTCGGTCGCGCTCCCCTGAATACACATCCACTGGCGCTGAATCGACGCGGTGTTCAGCCATCATCGACACGGCGCGTCGATGACCGTAGTTGCCTACGGGCCGATTAGACCAGCACAAAATACCAAGGTCGCTTGATTAATTGGACGACGAAAAGAAGCAAACTGCAAGTGCCTTCTGCCTGACTATTGACCCAGTCAAGATAGTCGTTATTGCCTAGCCCAAATGGCGATATATCATATATGCAAAATGGACTGAAAAATATATGTCGTACAGCGAATCGCCTTGTCTCTCTCCTTGGCGCTGAATATTCTCCGAGAATGGCATCGCTCACGCTGCTCGAAACGCGTTCCCACCGGTGTATGGCAAAAAGGGGCGGTTCCGGGCTCCCCGGAACCGCCCCTTCTCATGCGCAGGTCAGCGCTTGTCGATCGGCTGGAACACCTTGTCGGTGACGCCGATAAACTCGGACTGTGGCCGGATCAACCGATTATTTGAAACCTGCTCCAGGACATGAGCGCTATATCCTACCGAGCGCGCAACGGCGAACGTCGGCGTGAACATGTCACCCGGCAGTCCAACGGCGGCCAGAACGGCAGCGGAATAGAATTCGACGTTCGTGTAGAGCTTGCGTCCTGGCTTGCGCTCGTTCAGCATCTCAAGGGCGCGACGCTCGGTTTTAAGCGACAGCTCAAAGAAGGCGGGATCGCTGGCGGTTTCAGCAAGCCCACGCAGAATTTCGGCACGGGGATCTTCAGCCTTGTAGACGCGATGGCCAAAGCCCATCAAGCGGTCACCGCGATCGAGGGCGTTCGTCAGCCAGATATCGACGTTTTCGGCCGAGCCGATTTCATTGAGCATATCGAGCACGAGCGATGGGGCGCCGCCATGAAGTGGCCCCTTGAGCGCTCCAACCGCGCCAGTCAACGCCGAGCAGAGATCAGATTGCGTCGACGCGATCACGCGTGCCGTGAAGGTCGACGCGTTCATACCATGGTCCGCCAGGAGAACGAGATAGGTCTCAAGCGGTTTCCAGTGGCGTTCCTGAGGTTCTTCCCCGAAGAGCTGATAGAGATAGCTTTGCGCGGTGTTGTAACCCTTCCGGTGGAGGATGGGCTCCAATCCTTGTCGGATGCGATGGAAGGCGGCGAGGATGCTGGGGAACCGGGCTGAAAGCGCGATCGCCGCATCGAGATTGGCCGGATGTTCCAGATCGAACAGCTCAGGCATCGTCGGGCCGACCGCTGAAACGGCTGTGCGCAGCACATCCATCGGCGGCGTTTCCCGGGGCAGCGCACGAATCACCTCAAGAACGGCTGGAGGAAGTTCGCGATTGGCGTCAAGGCGGGCGTTGAAAACGTCGAGCTCGGCCCGATCCGGCAGATGCCCGATCCAGAGCAGGTGGGCGACTTCCTCGAAGCTCGCTTTCCCGGCCAGCTCATGGATGTCGTAGCCTCGATAAATGAGGCGGCCTTCCTCACCGAATACGTGGCTAAGCGCGGTAGACGCCGCCACGACGCCTTCGAGCCCCTCCGGCTTTGGAAGCGGAATCTCGGCGGCAGTCGCGGTCGTCGTTCCCATGCAGCGTGCTCCTTCCGTAAGAAACGTGATTTGCGGCAAGCGCCGGAATCACGTGCTGTCCGATGCCCGGCGTTCGAGGAACACCGCGACAATGAAATCCATCGTTACACCATCGCGCCAGGTTGGGAGCTGCCGGAACGAGTTCCAGCGCAAAAGCTCATTCGCCAATCAGGTGGCGTGCAATGTACGCCGATTTTATCACTGGAATTCGTGGCACGGGGTGCGCTTGAAACTATTTTACGTGGAAAGATGCTCGCGAGTGGGTGAAAGTTACGTCTCCAGGACACCCGGCACGTGAGTCAGTCGGCGATGGCGGGTTTCCACTCGGCTGGAATTGCCGACGTCCCGCTTTTCCCGATGCGGATCGACATCGCCGCGGCTGCCAGGCAGAGACCACCGGCAAAGACGAACGCAACCAGGTAGTCGCCAAATGTAGATCGCACGGTGCCGGCGGCGAGCGCCGCAAAGGCCGCGCCAAACTGGTGCGCCGTGAAAATCCACCCGTACACGACCGGTCCATTCTCGCGGCCAAAGGCGCTGGTCGCCAGGGTGGCGGTCGGGGGAACGGTGGCAACCCAATCGAGTCCGTAAAAGACGATAAAGAGCACGAGCCCGGCGTTGGGTTGATTGAGCGCGATTGGGAGATACAGGAGCGAGAGTCCACGGAGGGCGTAATAGGTGGCGAGGAGCTTTCGCGGATCCCAGCGGTCGGTGAGCCATCCTGATGCAGTGGTTCCGATGACATCAAAAATACCGACCAGCGCCAGCAAGCTCGCGGCTGTCACTTCAGCCATGCCATGATCGACTGCCGCCGGAATGAGATGGATGCCGATCAACCCGTTCGTCGATGCTCCGCAAATGAAGAAGGTTCCCGCCAGCAACCAGAAATCGACGGACGACGAGGCGGTGCGCAACGTGCCCAGCGCCGAGCGGACGGGATCACGCGGCGGCGTGGGCGGGAGAAAATGCTCTCCAGGGGTCGCGCCGTACCGCTCAAGTCCGACATCGGAGGGCTGCTCCTTCAGGAACAGAACAATGATTGGAATCACAGAGAGGGCGGCGATCGCTACGACTATCGCCACTGATCGCCAACCATGGGCGCCTGCGATCCAGGCGAGCAGCGGGAGAAAGATGAGCTGGCCGGTTGCGGACGCTGCCGTTAGCACTCCGAGCACCATGCCCCGACGGGTGGCGAACCAGCGATTGACGACGGTCGCCGCAAGTACCTGCGTCATTGAGCCGGTGCCGAGCCCGACGACCACGCCCCACAGCAGCACGAGCTGCCACGACTTGGTCATTTGCGTCGTCAGCAGGACCCCGGCCGAAATGGTGATCAACGCCGCGACCGACACCCGGCGCAATCCGAACCGCTGCATCAGCGCCGCGGCAAAGGGCGCCATCAATCCAAAGAGCAACAAGTTGACGGAGATCGCCAGCGAGATGGTTGCCCGGCTCCAGCCAAACTCATCCTGGAGCGGAACGATGAGAATGCTGGGAGTCGAGCGGAATCCTGCCGCTCCGAAAAGCGTGATGAACACCACGCCCGCGACAATCCAGGCGTAATGGAGTGACCCTGGTCTTCTAACCCGCATTGGGGAACCTTTCGTGCCAATTGGGCGGAGGCAATGAAACGCTCCCCGCAGCGAGTCTATGCCAATAACGCGCGACGCAGTAAATGTGTGAGAATTTCCGCGCGAATTGCTATTCTATTGGGCGGGAGAGCAGTTTCAGCCACCTTGTTTCGCCTGAACGTCTTGACGAAAAGCGGCGAAAGCTCTATTGTACGTACACCTCAGAGATCCCTCCCTGAGGCTGCCGAGGCCGCCGGACTGGTGTTGGAGCCCATCCCTCCACGCTGAATGACCGGCGGTTTCATTTTGTCTCGCATTTCCGCTGCAAATGATCAACTCGTGTTCGGAATCCGTTCCTTTCGGGGAGCTGGATTCCGGTCAATTTGCCCCCCGACCTCCTCAAGCCGGGTACTATTGGGGTTGAGCATTGACGCTCATCACGCAGTTTCATCCCCGCCTGAGCGGTCAATGCGAATCCCCGCATCGCCCAAGTCCAGAAGGAGTCCTCATGGTCCATAGTCGAATAACCCGCCGGTCGGCGCTTGCCGCGGGCGCGGCGTTCGTCGCGGCAAATCGCTTTTCTGCCCTGGCGCAGGACGACGGAACGAACGTTCCAGACCCATACAAAGTGGATGGCGGCTCGCTTCCCGCTTCGCCGCCAAGCCCAACTCCTGCTCCAAATACTCCCACGCCAGCGCCGGTGCTTCCGGTCGGCGAAGGCGTGCTGCCTGCATATCGAGTGATTTCCTATTATGGATTTCCCGGCAATCCGAACATGGGCATTCTTGGCGAATACGACAAGGAAACCTTGCTCAAAAAATTGCAAACCCAGGCGCAGGAATATGCGGACGTCGATCCGAGCCGCCCAATGAAGCTGGCGTTTGAGGTCATCGAGTCTGTGGCGCAGGCTGACGCCGGAGCGGATGGGCTCTATCTCGCTCGCACCGATCCAGCTGTCATTCAGGAGTACATCGATTTCACCGCGCAGAACGACCTGCTCTTGCTTCTTGATTGCCAGTTCGGATACGACACGCTGGAGAACGAGCTCAATGCGCTTCGCGATTATCTCCGCTACCCGCATGTGCATCCCGCGCTCGACCCCGAGTTCATGATGAAACCGGGAGAGCAACCGGGCGTGCATCTTGGCGCGATCACCGGCGAACAGGTGACGACGGCCCAACAGACGATAGCCGCCTGGGCGGGTGAAGATGGGCTGGCGCCGAAAATTCTGCTCGTCCACCAGTTCAATTACTACATGATCGAGGACAAAGAGGTGATCAAACCGGTTGATGGCGTCCAACTCGTGATCGACGCGGACGGTTGGGGATCTCCGGAAGACAAGGCTGCTTCCTATGATGCGGTGATCACCCAATCGCCAATTGAGTTCAACGGCATCAAGCTCTTCTATCCCCAGGACACGCCGCTGATGAGCGCAGCCGAAACGCTCGCGTTCGAACCAACACCCGATTTGATCATCTACCAGTAGATTTCAACGCGGGTTTGTACATGAATTCGATGAGCCGCTCAGCATCAGGATGAGCGGCTCCTTTGCGATCGTCGAACAGAATCAAGGGTGAGAATCGAGCGTTTCGGGAGCGATGGACAGCCCCGTTATGGCGGATGTGCTCCGGGAGGACGCGTGCTTGCGCGATTGTTTGGCAAGGTAACGCTCGCCGATCACGCGAAACGCCTCACCGATGAGATAGCCGATGCAGAACGCGCCGAACAAAAGAATCGGCAGGTAATAGCGGTTGAAATCAACCCGTAAGCCGACGATGATCGCGGTGGCCTGTCCGCCAAGCAGGAAGAATGCGGCGGCCAGACGCGTGGCGAAACCGGTGCGAATGACGGCGACAAAAGCCAGAACGAGACCCATGATTACCAGAACGATATCGATGCTCGGCACTCCGGCGGGAAATGGCGTGTTGTCTGATAGCCAGACAAAGAGCTTTTCGCTGCTCGGATAGATGTCCTGAAAAGTGTGCTTAAGTGTGCCGAGGGCGTCGATCCGGTCTTTGATCTTGAGATTCGGCCAGATACGCGCCTGGCTTTTCATTTCTCGCGTGCGAAAGTCAAAAAGGATTTGTGTGCGCCCGATTGGCTTTGACCAGACATAGGGATACGACAGCACAAAAACGGCAAAGGCGACAAAGGGGAGCGAAATAAACATCCAGCCAAGCCGGTCGGTTCTCACTTCCTGACCATGCGCCAGATAGTTAACAGGTCTCCTGACACCTGGGATACGGACGAGAAATCTCCGGAGCAGGAACAGCAAGCCGATCGCCGCAAAGCCGATAGCGAGGGCGATTGGACTCAGCTTCGCCGACATCCCGGCGCCGAAAATGACCCCCAGCACAATAGTCCAGAACCAGCCAGGTTTGACGACTAACCGCATCGTTGCGAGCGTGGCGAGAACGAGAATGAGACCAAGCGTCGCGTCCGAAAGGGCTGTGCTCGACAGGTATTCCTGCAGCCCATTGACAGCAAAGATGATGCCTCCCACCAACCCGCCGGCGAGATTTGTGATCTTCGCCAAAATGATGACCAGTAACGCAGCGGTCAGCGCGCCAATTACGGCGTTCGTTTGCCGGGCGGCGATCAGATCCTCTTGCGACGGAATGGCGTTTCGCCCCGCTTCCCAGGTGATGTAGGTCTGATCGCCGTAATGGAAATCAAACGGCGCATTCGTCGCTGTGTCTTTTCCCTGCAGGATCAATCCAAGCGCCGTGATATAAGAGCCTAGTGGAGGCTGGCCGCGAAGCAAATAGCGATCGGACCAGACATCCCCGAGCGGTGACTTAAGATCGTTCAGGTAGTGCGCTCGGTTAATCCAGCGTGATTCATCCGGATGAAATGCGCTGGAATGAACCGTGCGGAGATTGACCACCAGGCTGATCGTGAAAACGAAAACGGCGAGAAAGGCGATAAACCAGGAACGACGATCTGCGACGAAACCCAGTGATCGCTCGATCCAAACTGGTGAACTGGAGAGGGGTGTTGTTTCGGGCAATTGGCTCATGATCTCTCGCACGGTACGCCGCTCGGTCAATTGGCGATCCACCACGGTTCGGCAGTTGCGATCACGACTATAACAAAGGCGAAAGGTGCCCATGAACCATATCGCCTATTCTGTGACATTGACTGTAGCGAAATACCGATCGAGGTCCGAATCCCAAACTCGATCGCGGAACCGAACACCATCTTCAAACGCACATGTGCCAAGAGCTTCGTTGAGTTGCGCTCAGGCGGCACATTTCCTGCGAGAGTTATGTGCCACCGCTTACATTTATGTGGAATGAATGTTCGATGTCGGAGATGAGGGTGACTGAGAACCAGATTCATGTGAGCATCCCCGGCGACTTGCCGAATCGCTCCCTCGTCGCCAGAGGAGACCGCATTGCGGGCACAGTTCTCATATGCTTACTCGGTCTTGTCGCAGCAAGTCGAATCATCAATGACGGCTGGCTCGCCCGGCATGACATTCTTGCCTTCTATCTCCCCTGGTATTCATTGCTTGGACAGCAACTGCGGGAATTCAACATCCCTGGCTGGAACCCTCATCTCTTTAGCGGCACTCTCTTCGCCGCGGATCCACAATCGGGTTGGACATATCTGCCAACCATGCTCTCATTTCCGTTTTTCAATCCGCTCACGGCATTTAAACTCACCATAACGATTGAACTTTTCGCGGCTGGTCTTGGCACGTATGTTTTGGCGCGGGTGCTCGGCATTGCACCGATCGGCTCGCTTGCCGCAGCGGTGGTTTATGCGTTCGGCCCAGTTTCCTTCCATCTCACCTACTGCTGCACAGTTCGGCTCAATATTGAAGCCTTCTTGCCAATGGCCTTACTGGGAATTGAGCTTGGGCTTCGCGCATCAACGAGGCGTGGGCGGATCGCTTCTTGCTTTCTCGCGGGAGTAGCCATCAGTCAATTTTTCGCTGGTTGGCTCGGTCAGGGCGCGATGAATGCGCTCATCCTGATCGGCGCATTTACGCTCTACCGCGCCGTGATTTCTCCTCCACGAGCGCAGCCGATATGGACTCGCCGCGTGCGCGATCTCTTCACCGTCGGGATTGGTTCACTGGCGGCCGGAATCGCGCTCGATGCTGCCGCGCTTTTCCCGCGATTGCAGCTCAATGGAGAAACCACACTCGCCGGTGGGAGCTATGAAAACGTACAGGGGGGGTACAACTTCGGACCCTATTCCTATCATCGGCTGCTTCAGTTCCTGGTGGGAGACAGCAACGCATTGCGCAATCTTGCGTTTGGAACTCCGGTCATCGTACTGGCGATGATTGCTCCGTTTATCGCGAGGAAGAAATTCGCGGTTCCATTCTTTGCGGGAATGACAATCGTCATCCTGGTTCTTACCACACGGACGACACCGGTTCAATATCTTTTCTTTTTGATTCCCCGCTGGAAAGATCTCCACGAGCATTACGTTCCGCAGGTCACTACCGGCATTTTCATTGGACCGGCAATTCTCGTCGGCGCGACGATTGACACACTGACAACCTGGGTGAAGAGCAATCATCCATTCCGTTCTCTTGGCGTGCCGCTCGTGGTTATCGGAGCGATTGGAATCTGGCTCGGATTCGGCTATTCGATCTGGATTGGTTGGAAAGCGGTGATCGCTACGATCCTGGTTGCCGCGCTGCTCTTCCTCCTCCAAAGAAATATGCTGCTTTCCACGTCATCAAATATTGGAGTTTCAGCAAATACATTCGTGGCTATTCTCATGATTGCCATCATCTTCATCTATCCGACCGGAATGGAGATCTTCGAGGCGACCACTGGTCTTGCGGTTTCCAGCGACTGGCGAAAATCTCTGTCGCCTGCTGGCCCCTACGACCATGCTCCTGAAATCAATAGCTCCAATACAGACCTGGACGGCGCAGGTGAATTCCTCCAACAACAGGCAGACAGCAAGGGAGTTTTCCGATACGCCGGTTATGCCGGTGAGGGATATCCAGGCGGAAAGAAATCATCCACTGCTTACACCGATCGGCGAGTTTTACCGGCGGTACAGGCCGTGCTCGTCAATGGACGCTCAATATTCCTCGGGCTCTACGACACGCAGGGATATAACCCCACTCAACTCACACGTTACTACGAGTATGTCACCGCCATGAACGGCATGCGGCAGGACTATCACAACGCCGATCTGCGCACCGGCGGTTTGACATCTCAATTACTCGATCTCCTCAACGTGCGCTATCTTCTGCTCGACCGCTCCCTTCCACCTGACCGCGACGATGTCGTGAGTCTGACCGCCGGGCGAAAGCTCGTGTTTCAGAACAAGCTGGTCAGTGTCTACGAGAATCACAACGCGTTCCCCCATGCCTGGATCGTGCACGACATCGTGGCATCGACCGAGGATGCAGCGCTCGCACTTGTGGCCGGCGGCTCGCTCGACCTCCACACCACCGCTGTGATCGAAGGTGACGCACCGCCGCTCGCCAGTCTCCCTGATGGGGCGGTTGACCGGGCAATGGTCACCAAATATGAGGCCAACCGGATCGAGATTTCGGCGTCAACTGCCGCGGATGGGCTCTTGGTCGTCAGCGATGTCTATTCAAAGGGTTGGAACGCCTATGTCGATGGCAACCGCGTCGACATCTTGCCAACGAACTATCTTTTCCGTGGGATTCCACTGACGGCTGGCGAGCATTCGGTCGTGCTGCGCTACGAGCCAACGTCGCTCCGCATCGGCGTTGCACTTTCAGCTCTTGCGATTCTGGCGATGCTGATCGCGTTCGCCGCATTCCTCATCCCGCCGGGACTGGGGAGATGGCGGTCATATTCGGGCAAATCGGAACGATCGACCGGTGCTGAGCGGCTACAATCAACAGAAGGTAATGAGCAGGATCAGAAGACCTCTTCCATGAACCGCACCGGAGGTGACGAGTGGCTCAGTTGCAATCGAGGGTCGCATACAACTATTACCTCGTCGAGCGCGTAATTCGCTATTTACAGACGAAAGACGCGGCGCTTTTCCCCTTCACCGAGGCGATGACTCCCGAGCAACGCCGGGCGTTTCAACGCGACCTGCGCGACGGGCTCGCCGAATTGCAGGACAGCGGCAGCGCCCGCAAAACCTCGGCAGTCGGCTACATCATGTCGGACGATCACCTGCGCGATGTCATCGATGCATGGGAGCGCGGTCAGCCGGCAAGCCAGACTCGTTGAATTGGAGTGACGTGGTATGTGTCACGAACAGCCATTGGCGCCCATTCGCGGCGGCGCTGGATTGATCGAGGAACGAGTTTCGTACCAGGGTGATGGGGCGGACATTCCGGCCTATCTCGTAACGCCCTGAAGGCGACGCGACTCCCGGTGTGGTGATCATCTCCGACGTCTGGGGATCGAAACCGGTCTGGGAAGATGTCGCAACCCGGCTCGCCGCTGAGGGATTTTCAGTGCTTGTGCCTGATCTCTTTGTCCGGCAGGGGCCACTGGCTGAGCGAACCCGCGAACTCGCCAGCGCCCGGGCGGCCCAGATGGATCAGATGAGTGCGCTCAACGATATCTCGGCGGGAATGACCTGGCTGCGAGAGCGTCTTGACGGTCAGAAGATCGGCGTCATGGGAATCTGCATGGGCGGCACGCTGGTGTTGCTCCAATCAGGCCGTGATCCGTTGCCCGATGCGGTCGTCTCACTGTATGGCTTTCCTGCCGGCAGCCAACGTCCGCGCTGGACGCTCTTTCCCATCGGCGAAGCCGAGAAGAGCGCCGCGCCGATCCTGGCGATCTATGGCGAGGACGACGCCGGCGTCGGCATGGACAATGTGCTCGCTTACCGGGCGGCAATGGAAGCGCGGGAGGCTGACTACCGCGACATCGTCTATTCCGGAGTTGGTCATGCCTTTCTCACCTTCGAACCGGACGCCCCGAACTACGAAACCGCGCAGGATGCCTGGGCGGCGACGGTCCAGTTTTTCGCCACCCGGCTAGGAGCTTCGGGGTGATTGGCGATCCAGCGCGGGCAAAAGGGTTAGTTCGTTTTCTGACGCAATCGCTGCGCCTGAAATCGACGCCCCGCACCGGCTGGCTCGATCGCGGCATTCCACCAGCTGAAACCGAATCGGTCGCCGATCATGCGTACCAGACCGCGCTACTGGCCTGGCTTGCAGCGGCAGGCGATCCGACACTCGACCGGGACCGCATTCTCAAACTCGCCCTGATTCATGATTTGCCGGAAGCCATCACTGGCGACAAGACTCCCTACGATCGCGACAAGGTGCCCGATTCTGGCGCCGACCGAGCTGCCTGGCGCGCTTATCTCGATCGCCACCATGTCCGAAGCGCCGAAAGCAAGCAGGCAAAGCGACAATCAGAAACCGATGCCATGAATGTGCTACTTACCGATCTTCGCGGCAACGCGAAGGTCGAGCTGGCTGCTCTCTGGCATGAGCTGAACGAAGGGCTCACGGTCGAAGCGCGATTCGTCAAACAGGCGGATAAGCTTGAAGCCTATCTCCAGTCACTCACCTATGGCAAAGAGGACGAGACCCGTCCCATGGCCTCGTTTGCCAAAGAGGTCGATGACGTACTCACGCACCCCGCGCTGATCTCGATTCGCGATGCTGCTCGTGGTGAGTAATACGAATGTTTCAGCGGAGAGAACCCGGCACTCGAAGTGCCGGGCTGAACACGACGAAGCCCTTCCAGGACTGGTTGTGGCGAGTGTCGTATTCAGACCGAATGATGCTTTCACGTGTCAGCCGTGGGCGTCAACACGGGGCAATCGCGAAAACCAATCTCGGATTCAATCGTGACCAGCGAGTCCGATATCGCCCAGAGTGGGGCCAATGCGCTGCGGGCGGACGCCATTAACTGGTTGCTGGTTTTTGGCGAGATTAGCGATCTCAAGCCGGTTGAACGGGACCGGGATCTGGGCGCACTTGATCGCAGTCGCTATGAGCGGCGTCTCGGGCTTCCTTCCGGATCGCTTTCGATCGGCAGATTCCGCAGCGACTTTCAAGGCATGCCAATCGAGGCGGTCGGCGAGCGGTTGCTCGATGAAGCCTATCTCGGTTCGGTCTGGCGTTTACCCGCCGAAGCGGCATCCGACGAGACTGCAGCGGCGCCGGGCATCGAGTCCCGCGATCCTGCCGAGCGGTTCGCCCGCTTTCTTGTTGACATCGATCTTGAAGCATCGAAAGTAATGATGCTTTCAGGATCGGGCGATGTCGCCGCTTTTTTTGGGGAGCAGGGCACGGCCACGCCCGATTTACGGCGTCATCCCGGCAGTTTCGATGTCACGCGTTTCGCGCTGGCGGTTGTCTGCCGGGGGCCACTCGGGCACAAGGACTTCGAGCCCTGGACGCAACTCGTCAAGAACGCCGGGAAGCACAACGGTCCGGCGCTTCTCACAGCGACGTCGTCCAACATCTCCGGAATCATCGAGTTCTTGCACGAGCGGCGCGTGCCAATTCGCCGCTACGTTGATTCCTGGCGAAGCATGTCTCCCGGATCGCACTGAGTTATTCAGCGAACATCCCGACGCCATCGAACGGAATTTCGTGCAGATTGCCCACCACTTCGAAGCGGTCATCGCCTTCGAGCTGCGTCAGCATCGGCTCCGAAACCCACATCTCTTCGACATGTTTGGAGCTTTCGATGCGGACGATCTTCGCCTGCTCGGTCGTGATGTTGAGCGCCGAAGCAATCGCCAGGTAGAGCGCCTGACGATCGTTGTCGAGCCCGATCGCGACGCGGCCACCCTGCGGCGATTTCGACGTGATCAGATTCATGTAGGTCTTGACAGGATCGATTTTGTCGACCGCCCGCTTGAGCAGAAAATCGGCCATGCCGATTCCGGTCGCGTTGCCTTCAGTGTTTTCGGTCAGGTCGCGGACGATGATCCGGTCGACGATCGGCCGCACCGGCACTTCGCTGCGCGCGAGGAATCCCGTGCAATCGCGGTTGACTACGTTGGGATCAGCGCCGTCGCCGCTGATATCCTTGCCGATCTCATCGATGATCAGGATATCGATCTGCGAACCGGGCAGCTTCGGCATTTTCTGGAAGGCGATTTTGAGGAGTTCCTGCTCGCGAGTCCAGATCTTCGCCGCCGGAACCGCTTCGACCATCGTCAGCCGCGACATGCCGTTTTCGATCAACGCGACGCCGAAGGGGATGTTGACCTGGGTGAGCGTGAACTGACCGACCGCTGGAATCAGGCGGTGGAACTCGGGGAACCCTCGCGAGTGGAAGAAGTCTGCGCCCTTTTGCTTGCCGAGCCCGATCGCAAGCATTTTCATCAGGCCTGATTCGACCGGACCTCGGAACGCTGTGTGCGGTTTTACCCGTCCAACCGGGATCACGATGTCGGCCTCGGAGTAGGCGATACGATCGAAGTAGACCGGAACGCCGTCGAGCACTTCGCCGAGATGGATCGTTTCCATGCTCGCCTTGATCGGGCATCCCATCGCTGCTTCCGTGATGCCGAAATGCTCGAGAATCGCGGTTTGCCCTTCGGCGGTCGCACCGCCATGACTCCCCATGGCAGGAATGATGAAGGGATCGGCTCCCCGGCTCTTGACGGCCTCGACGACGCCTTTGATCGCCTTGTCAATGCGGTCAATGCCGCGGCTGCCGGCGGTGATCGCCACCCGCATACCAGGATTGATGGTGTCGGCGATCTCGGGCCGAGCGAGTTGCTCGATCACGGCGGCGGTTGGATCGCTCAGCTCGGCCGGATCAAGATGCTGCTTGACGCGAGCCCAGCGAGGGAATTCGCCTCGTTCAAATACGGACAGTCCCTCGAAACTCATGCCAATTCCTCCAGCAACGCGCGACCAGTTCGTTCATTGAGGATGGTGCGCGTGTGGACCCGAGTTGTCAACGTTGCTCGCGTTCGATTCAGGCTTGCGAAACGGCAGGCGTCTCATCGACCGCATGCTCGATCAGGAAATAGCCGCCGATCGGAATCAAGGATGAGAGCAGAATCTTCACCGAGCGGGCAATGCCCCAGTTGTATTTCTGCTGCATAATCAAGGTCACGCCGATCAACGCGATCGTCAGCACACCATGAATCGGACCCATGATCTGCACACCAGCCGGCTGATCGAATCCATGCTTGAAAATCATCGAAATCAACAACAGCGTCCACGAAATTGTTTCCGCAAGCGCAACATATTTAAGGGTTTTTACTGACATCCAATGGTCCTCTCGTAGGGATATAACGACATCTCAAGCCGTCCGGGCCTGGACGGCGTTCAACGATTGACCATAGCACTCGAAGGACTGCGGATTGACCCGAGTTGGGCATGAGTGCGGGAATCGGGAAGGTCGTAACTTCCCGGCTCTCGAATCACCTGGGACGCGTACTAAATCACAAATTTCCCGTTCACCAGAAACGGCTCCCCATCTACCGTCACCGTTCCACCCTGGCGAATGTCGCAGATCATGTCCCAGTGGATGGCGGATTGGTTGGTGCTGCCGGAGTCGGGGTAGCCGGCGCCGAGGGCCATGTGGATGGTGCCCCCGATTTTCTCGTCAAGCAGGATTTGCTTGGTGAACTGGGTGATGCCGAAGTTGGTGCCGAAGGCGAATTCGCCGAGACGGCGAGCGCCCAGGTCGCTATCGAGCATCGTCAGCAGGTAGTCCTCATCCTTGGCGGCGGATGCGTCGACGACCAGCCCATCCTCGAAGCGAAGGCGGATGTCGGCGATTTCGCGGCCGCTGGTGACGACGGGAAAGCTGAAGCGGATGTGCCCGTTGGCCGAGGTTTCGATCGGGCCGGTGAAGATTTCGCCGGAGGGGAAGTTGCGTTTGCCGTCTGAGTTGATCCAGACGCGGCCCCCGGTTTCGACGGTGAGATCGGTGTCCGGACCTTCGACGTGGATGGTTGAACGAGGGGCGATCCAATCGATCAACCGCTGCTGCTCGACGCTCAGCTCACGCCACGCAGCAGCGGGATCGGGCTGGTCGAGCTTGCAGGCGGAGAAAAGGAAACCGGCGAACGCCTCGGTCGACATGCCTGCGTCCTGCGCGTAGGCGTCCGTTGGGAACATCGTCAGCGACCAGCGCATCTCTCCATCCGATGCGCGTTTCATATATTGCTGGCCCAGCTCGGCGCGGGCGGAGCGATGGAAACGCTGGCGAGCGGGATCGATTTCCGCGAGCGAGCGGGTGTTCGAGTCTGCCGCGACGATGGCGAGGCAATCAGCTTCCAGCCTCGCAAAGGTTTCGATCGGCGAGATATAGGAAAGCTGCTCGTCCGATCCATATGTGAGCAGGTCGGCTTGCTGACCGCGCAACGTTGGGATGATGACGGGATGCGCACCGGCTTTGAGTGTTTCCTGCCCGATGGCGCGCAGCAGCGGTTCGGCGTCGACGCCACCGACGATCGCGACTTTGTCGCCCGGTTTGACACTGAGTGAATAGCTGACGATCACATGTGCCCAGCGCTCGATTCTCGCGTCGATCATTAGTTGCTCCAGCTCTTAAACGGCAATTGAGGCGTGATCCAGGGTGGCGGCGGCAGCGGTGAGTCCGGTGGCCAGATCGGCCGCGAGATCGTCGGGATCTTCAAGTCCGACCGCGAGGCGGATCGTCCCTTCCCGGTATGGCCAGATCAGGGTGGTCGCCTCGCCGAGCGAAACCGCGATCGTGAAAAGCTCAAGACTGTCGATGAACGACCGCGTTGAGCCTGGATCGCCATGAAGCTCGAACGAAAGCAGTCCGCTGCAGGGACCGCCGGTCAGTTTCATGGCGACGTCGTGCCCAGGATGCGTTGGCAATCCGGGATACATCACCGTTTTGACGGCGGGATGCGCGGCAAGTTGCTCGGCCAGTCGCTGCGCTGTCGATGAGTGGCGCTCGACCCGGAACGAAAGCGTTTTACAGCCGTTGATGATCAACCAGGCGGTGAACGGCGCCATGTTCGTGCCGAGCCGAACGATACGATCACGGATGGACGCGATCTGCGCTTGCGATCCGGAAATGATCCCGCCGATCGCCTGTCCCGATCCCGAGAGGTATTTCGTGGCGCTGTGCAACACCAGATCAGCGCCATCCTCAATCGGTCGGTAGAGTGCAGGGGAGAGGAAGGTGTTATCGATCGCCAGCAGCGCTCCGTGACGATGCGCGATATCGGCGAGCGCCGGCACATCCGCCACCCGGAGCGTTGGATTGGAAAAGGTCTCGGCGAAGATGAGCCGGGTATTGGGTTGGATCGCTGCTTCAACCGCATCGAGATCGGTAAAATCGAGCCGAGTCACGTCCGCGCCGAACGAGGGGAGATCACGGTCTAGCAGATCGCCGCTCGATCCATACAACTGCGAACTGCCGATGATATGACCACCATTCGAGCCATATTCGAGCAGCAACGAGCTGATCGCACCCATGCCGCTGCTGACAGCGACCGATGCTTCGGCCCCTTCCAGATTCGCCAGCTTCGCTTCGAGCTTCTGCACCGTCGGGTTGGCTTCGCGGCTGTACTGGAAATGTGGAAACTCGCCATCTTCCCACTGCCGGATCTGATCGTACGAGTCGAACGCATAGGTCGCGCTTTGATGAATCGGCACGCCACGAGCGCCGGTCGTGGGATCGGGCGTTTCACCGGCATGGATCATCCGGGTCGCAAAGCCGTATTGACGTTGGCGTTCGCCTGGCATCGTTGGAGCTCCAGAAACAGGTTGGCAATTGTCACCCGGCTGAGAGGCGGGCGCTCGGTCGAGTTTCCGTAATTTTCGCGCTGCTGTCCAGCGCTCCTACGCGATCTCGGGCGCGATCACCATCACGACCTCGCCCTGAACGGTGCGGGCGCGGAATTTGCGGCACATGACGAAGCCGTCGATGTCGGCCCGGATTTCGACCGGAGCGTCGTCCGGCCGGTCGAAATCGTGAATCCGGCTGACGAGATCGCCCTGCCTTCACGTAGCTGCCGATCGGCACGACCGGTTCGCTGATGCCGTCGCACGGCGCGGTGACATAGTGGTCGATGTCGGTCTGACTGATCACACGCTGCTGATCGACCCAGGCAGGCACGACCGATTCGATCGGCTCGTCAAGCAACCCGAAGTGACGCATCACATTGCGCGTGCCATGTTGGGCCCAGCGAACGCCGTCGTAGTCGGTCGATGCGCCATACCCAAGCTCGCTGCCGATCGTGATCTTCCCCATCGCCTCCGCTTCTTCTGTCAACAAACCGGTGCCCATGCCGGATGAGTAGATCATCACGAAGGGCGTGCCGAATAACAGGGCGATCTCTTTGAATTCGGCGAAGCGAGCAGGGTCGGCAACTTCATGGAACGACATGCAGCGAACGATCTCAAACCCGGCGCCACCTGCATGAAGATCGATCACGACATCTGCGCGGCTCAACAGCTCGGTCGTGACGAAGTCGGCAATGCGGCTGGTGATGGATCCTTTGGGATTGCCGGGAAACGCTCGGTTCATATTGCCACTGTCGAGCGGCGAGTCGCGGCGATCGGCTTTGAACGCGGGAACGTTGAGCACGGGCACAACGATCAGTCGGCCTTTGACCAGCGACTTTGGATCGAGTTCCTGGATGAGATTCTTGAGCCCGACCGGTCCCTCATACTCATCGCCATGCGTGCCGCCGATGGCGAGAATGGTGGGTCCAGGCTGCCCGGAGCAGGCGATGTACAGGGGAACACGTATCCGTCCCCAGGTGCCGTCAGAGGTGAACGGCACGTGATAGTAGCGCCCACCGGGTGCATCCCAGTCGATCTTTGCAACGGGCGTGATATCGAGAATCATTGAGCGTCCTCCACAGTTGCGAGTTGGTATTAGAAGGAGCGATTCGACATTCTGCCCGGCATCATCGCAGAAATGCTGGCTGTGCGGGCCGATCTCGCAAACATCCCGGTTTCTCATGGATCTACAGATCGGGTACCATCACGTCATCGTTGGATCGTTCGATGCCGGAAAAGCCCCGGCCAGATTCCTGGAGGAACACCTTGTCCGCGAAAGGCATCCGACCGGTCATCGTCACCTGCGCGGTAACGGGCGCGGTACACGTTCCGTCACAGTCGCAACATATACCGATCACGCCGGAAGAGATTGCGGAGTCAGCGATCGGCGCAGCCGAGGCGGGCGCGTCGATTCTCCACCTGCACGCGCGTAATCCGGAGAATGGCCGCCCCACTCCTGATCCCGATCTCTTCATGCAGTTCTTGCCGGAGATCAAGGAGCGCACCGACGCCGTCGTCAATATCACCACCGGTGGCGGACAGGGAATGACGCTCGACCAGCGTCTCGCTGCGGCGCTCCGTGCGAAGCCGGAAATGTGCTCGCTCAACATGGGATCGATGAACTTCGGACGCTACGGCATCAAAGATCGGATCAAGGAATATCGATTCGACTGGGAAGAAGCCGATCTCGAATCGTCCAGGGATTATATCTTCCGGAACACCTACAAAGACATCGAGTACATCTTGCGGGAGCTCGGTGAAAACCACGGTGTGCGTTTCGAGTTTGAGTGCTACGACGTCGGGCATCTCTACAATCTCGCCCATATGCTCGATCGCGGGTTGATCAAGCCACCCTTCTTTGTGCAGACAATCTTCGGCATTCTCGGCGGCATCGGGCCTGATCCTGAGGATCTGCTCCATATGAAGCGAACGGCTGACCGCCTCTTCGGCGACCAGTATCTCTGGTCGATTCTGGGCGCTGGGCGTCATCAGATGAACTTGCTGACCATGGGAGCGATCATGGGCGGCAATGTCCGCACCGGGCTTGAGGACAGCGTCTATCTTGGCAAAGGTGAATACGCGCCGTCGAACGCGGCGCTCGTGGCCAAGATTGTGCGCATTCTCAAGGAGCTTTCCTTCGATATCGCCACGCCCGATCAAACGCGGGAAATGCTGGCGCTTAAGGGCATCCATCAAGTCGGATTCTAGGGAGCAGGCAGGAGCTCATGCAGTTGGGGCCAGCTAAAAAGTGGTTTAGTTTCCTGCTCGTTCTGGTTGGGCTGGTCAACCCGGGATTGGCGGGTTCAGCTCTTGCGGCTCCGCTCGATGGATATGACCTTCCGAATGACGCCGTTGAAGCGCGTTTCGTGCAGGTGATCGACGGGGATACCTTCATTGCCGAGGTCCAGGAAAATGGGCGCTGGCAGGAAGAGAAAATCCGTATGATCGGCATCGACACGCCGGAGACCAACAACTCATACGGCAACCATCCGGAGTGCTACGGCAAGGAAGCGACGCGCTACGCCGATTCGATTCTCAACGCCGCGCCGCGCATCTGGATTGAAAGCGACAAGGATGACGAGGACGACTTTGGCCGCTTGCTTCGCTATGTCTGGTATGAAGATCCTGCCAGCGGCAACATCTACTTCTTGAATGAAGAGCTGGTGCACGAAGGATATGCCCTCGCCAAGAACTACCAGCCGAATCTGGCGCGGCAAGACATGCTCGACCAGGCGGAGGAAGATGCGATCTCCAACGCCAACGGGATGTGGCTCTCCTGCGATCGCACCGTCACGATGGATCCAACCCAGGAGAGCGGCGAAAATTTTCCGACGATGAATGACCCGACGCCAACTGCGCCGGCGACAATCGAAGATGATCCATTCTGCGCCGTCTTCGATTCATTCCAGGATGCCCAGGACTTTTTGAACGAGTATCCTCAGATCGCGGAGGATATCGATGTCGATGGCGACGGCATTGCCTGCGAAGATTGGTTCCCCTAGATTCGCCCGGTAGCTGAATCGGCGGGACATCCAGCGGAAACGGGGCGATAGCGCCAATCGCCCGGTCCAGACGAGGAGTGCATCCTGTCATGACTGCCGTAGCGATCGTAATCATCGTTGGCGGCATCCTTGCGCTCTCGGTGCTGACCTGGTTCATCGCCCAGCTGTTCGCGCAACAACAGCGAGCTGAGGAACGGGTGCTGGGATTGATGACCCAGCTTGCCTGGCTCAATGGCCGTGAGTTGCCGCCTCCTGCGCCAGCGGCCAAGGTGACGCAGAGCGCAGCGGAAACTCTGGCTCCGAAGCAATTGCCCGAGCCGCTGCGCGCCGCAAGCCCGCCCGCAGAACAGAATCAGCAGGTAGAAACAGATCGAGCGCGCACCTGCCGCCCCGGTTGCTCCAATCACCGCTCCAGCAACCATCGCAAAACCAACTCCGCCCGCAAGCGCGGCAACACCCGCGCCATCGAATCCTGCGCTGAAAGCATCTTCATCGCTTCGGGCAGCGAGCGAAGAACCGCATCGGGGCGAAGGACTTGCGCCCGGGTCTCCGCTGCCGGACTTCGAGCTGCGGACAATCGACGGGGAGCGGTTCCGGCGCTCGCAGGTCACTGCCCGGCGATCCGCCATTCTCTTCCTCAGCGCCGAAGACGAAGGATCAAAAGCCGTCGTCGATGCACTCCGCTCAGTGGCCGCGAAGCGGAAATCGCTGCCGAAGTTGATCTACGTGATTGGCGGGAACGTAAAGAGCGAAACGATTGCAGCCTGGTTGGGGAGGGTGCCGAAGCAGGTGACGGTGCTGCTCCAGGAGGACACCGAGGTGGCTACGGTCCTTCGCGCGAATGGCACGCCTTCCGCCTACCTCTTCGATGCTCAGGGCATGACGCAAGGGCGTTTACGAACCGGCGCAGTCGCGATCCTGGAATCGCTTGGCCTTCCGCAGGGGAGTATTCCTTCAGCAGCACGGAAAGCGAATGGACTCAAACCCCTCGCGCAACCGACGCAGCGGAGTTATCGTGGCTTGCCGGATGGAAGCCCCGCGCCGGAGCTCGAATTGCCGCTCCTGACCGGCGGAACCTGGATGGGAGCCAGCGGACCCGGGCGGACCCGATTGGTGCTTTTCTGGAGTCCTGATTGTCCGCCGTGCCAACGAATGCTCCCAGAACTCGCGGTCGCTGCCCGCACCTGGAGCGGATTCGACGCGGCGATCATTGCCAGCGGCAGCGCTGCAGAGAATCAGGATCTCGCCAATACAGGTCTTTCCCTTCCAATCGCATTGCAATCGCGACAGGAAGCATCCCGCGCCTTTCAGGTCCTGGAATCACCGGCGGCGGTGCGCATTTCACCAGAGGGCACAATCGTGGGAACTCCGGCGAGCGGTGTTCAAGCTATCTGGAGTCTGATTGCTGACATCGAAGCAGGCGCTGGATGAGCGATGGGGGTACCAACCGGTTTGACTGATGCACCGCTCGTCTCGATGATTTTGACCACCCGCGACCGGCCCGATTTTCTGCCGATCGCGTTGCGCTGCTTTGCCGAGCAGGATCGTTCCTCCCGCGAGTTGATTGTCGTTGATGATGGCGAACGTTTCCCTGCCGATCAGGCGGCGATTGAGGCGGTCGGCGGGCGGTTGATCCGGGTCAAATCGGGAACACCACTCGGCGAAAAGCTCAACATCGGCTGCGAGCTGGCGAACGGCCTTTTTCTGACCAAGATGGATGACGATGACTGGTACGGCGCGCATTTTCTTGAGCTGTTGACCAGCCGCATCAGCATGGAATGGGAAAACGTCTGCTCGCCGGCAATCTCATTTATCCAGCCGATTCACTTTTTCTCGCTGGCGCGATGGGAGATCCGCCGGAGCAACGCCACGGAAGCCGCCGGTGGATCGCTCTGTTTCCCGCGATCGGTCTGGCGAGCCACGCCGTTCCGCCACATCGTTAGCCAGGTCGATTTCTGGTTTCTCTTCGATTGCCGCCGCTCAGGAACGCGAACGCTTTCCGTGAGCGACAACCGGGCATTCTTGAATGTGCGGCATGGCGGAGTCAACGATCAGCAGCCGCACATCTGGCAGCACCAGCACGACAACCGCCCGGTCGACGAGCATGTCGCCCGCCTGCCATTGGCCGGCATCGAACCCGAAGCGGTTTTGCCTGCCTGGGCGATCGAGCGCTATCGAGCCATGCACGATGTGCTGGTGACGTAGAAACCCTCACCCGGCGCTAAAGCGCCACCCTCTCCCAATGCTGGGAGAGGGTACGAATCCCTAGCTATATCCGCATGTTCTCTGTAGTGGCAGGAACTATATGCACGCCTCCAATGCTTCGATCAATCGATCCAGGTCCGATTCGTCGTTGTAACCCTGGAATGAGACGCGGACCCAGTTGTGGCCGTTCCAGCTGCCGAGCGGAACTTCGACCCGGAACTCATCGTACAGACGCGTTTTAAGCGTTTCGATGTCGTCGGTTGGAATCGGGCAGCTCACGAGTTGGGCGATCCATTCGTCCGGCTGGTCTGGTGTGATCGGCGCCAGCCCGAATCGCTCGCTGATGCGCGAGCGAGCCTCCCGCGCCAGACCGTGGCAGCGTTCTCGCACGGCTGGCCAGTTATGCTCTTCCTGGAATTTAATCGCTGTTGGCGTCGCGAGAAACGACGCGGCATCCCGTGTGCCCTGATACTGGTTGCGCGTGATGAACGTCGATTCACCGCGCCATCCCCAGGATACGGTCAACGATTCCACCCATTCCTGCTGCTCGGGACGCACGTAAAGAAATGCCGAGCCCTTGGGTGCGCAGAGCCATTTGTGAAAGTTGCCGGAGTAGATGTCTGCTTCAATAGCGGTCAAGTCGATCGGGATTTGACCCGGCGCGTGCGCGCCGTCGATGACGGTCAAAATACCGGCGGCTCTGGCGCGAGCGCAGATATCCTTGACCGGGAAGATCAACGCGGTAGGTGACGTGATGTGGCTCATAAAGATGATCTTGGTTTTTGGCGTCACCGCGCTCCAGAAGGATTCCACGAACTCCTCGTGCGTCGTCACCGGAATCGGCACGGGATGCTTGATATATTTCGCGCCCGACTTGCCGCACATCCATTCCCAGGTCATGTCAAGTGCGCCATATTCGTGATCGGTCGTCAGAATCTCATCCCCCTGTTCGAGGGGGAATGACCGGGCGATCACATTGAGCCCTGAGGTGGCGTTTTGCACATAGACGAGATTATTGGCGTCGGTATTCAGATACCTGGCGATCGGCTCGCGTGCCTCATCGAGCAGTCCTTCGAGTCGCCTCCCGATAAATTCAACTGGCTGCCGCTCCAAGCTCGAGTTGCCAGCGCTGGTATTCCTCAAACACCGGGATCGGGCAGGCTCCAAACGATCCATGATTAAGAAATGTCACTGACTTATCGAGCAGAAACTGGTCGCGCAAGGTCGCGACCGAAGAAATGCTCACGCAATCGCTCCTTCAATCAATAAAAACCTGGAGGGCAATCAGAACGCGGCATGATCGGGTTCCCGATCATGCCGCGCAATTATCTTCGAACTGTTACGGTCGGCTCGAAGCGTCTGACGAAATGTAGAGTTCGGATGTAACCGTATCCATCGACGAGTAGCCCGGCCAGTGCAGGCTGGTGATGCCGTTGTCGTCCGGAGCGATGAAATCGCCCTTGACCCACGGCTTGATCATCTGGACGGGTGTGTAGTGGTAAACAAAGACCCCTGGCACGTCCTCGACCAGAATTTTCTCGACCGCTTTGAACATCTCGAGCCGCTGGGCAGGATCGCCGAGGAACGAGGCGGCATCACTCAGACCCTTATCAAAATCTGGATTCGACCAGGAGTGGCGTCCTCCCGATTTCCAGACGCTCAGCATATTGACGGGATCGAGGAAGTCCATGCCGTACGACACGTAGCCGAAGAGAATCTCGGTCGGCTTTGCGTTCAGCGCGTCGGTGAAGAGCTTTTGGTCCCGATTGGAAACTTCGACCGCGATGCCGAGATTTTCGGTCAGCATCGCGGCCATGGCGGCTGCGACGTTTTGGTCGAGCGGCGCCGCGGCGCGGAGCCACATCTCCTGCTTCGGGAACCCCGAGCCATCCGGGAAACCGGCATCGGCCAGCAATTGCTTTGCGGTAGCGACGTCATAGTTCTGGATGCTCTTCAACCCATCGCGATCGGAAGCAGGGAATCCTGGCGCAAGCCAGGAGTAGGCCGGAGTGCCTTGCGGGCCGAGAATGCTGGAAGCAATCGCGTCGCGGTCGATCGCATGGCTGAATGCCTGGCGGACGCGTAGATCGTCGAATGGAGCTTTGGTCACGTCGAAGAACATGTAGAACGTGCGGAAATCGCCCACACCTGAATAGGCCTGCTTCGACATGTCGGGATCGGCCAGGACAAGCTGGAGATCCTGCGGGGCGATCGATCCCATGAAGTCAATTTCGTCGGTCTGATACAGCCCGAACTGGCTGGTGGGAGCGGCGAGCTTGATGAAGACCTTGTTCACAGGGACCTGTAGGGCTCCCTTATAGTCCTCGTTCTTCACGTAGACGATCTGCTGATCAGGCGTCCACTCCTCAAGCTTGAATGGGCCGGAGGAAACATGGGTTTCCGGTTTGGTGTTGTAGAGCGGGCCATATTTCTCCAGCGCCGCTTTCGAAAGCGGGCAGGAATAGAGCAGCATCGATGGCAGATAGGGCGCCGCGGCGACCGTTTCCATGATGAACTCGTACTCGTCGGCGCCCGTTTTCACGCCAAGCTGATCGACCGGCATCGTGCCATTGATGACCTCGTGCCAGTTTTTCATCACGCCGTCGAAAAACCAGGTGAAGTCCCAGGCATGGGCGGGATCCGCGCCATACTGGAAGGTCTTCACGAAGTCGTTTCCGGTGAGCGGATTGCCGTCATTCCACATCAACCCCTGCTTGATCTTGAAGGTCCAGATCGTGCCGGTTTCGTCGCTTGACCAGGATTCGGCGGCAGCCGGGATGAATCTGGAAATTGCGGTCCATGCGCACCAGGGGATCGCTGAACAGATCGGACGCGCCATCTGATGGTCGCTCGTAGACCGTTTCGTAGAAGTCGAGGGCTTTGGGGATCGATGGATCGGCGGGCACCACGAAGGTTTGCTGATCCGCAGCAGCGGCATCGTCCGGAAGCGTCTGCGCCAGATAGTTGGCGAGTCCGAATTGCTGCAATGGCGCCGCCCCTGCGCGATTGAAGAACCCTGTTGCCGCGAAACCGCCGATGCATGCCAGCTGCACCACCGACGAATTTCCGCCGTGAGATTGCCGCGAGGACTGCGCGATCAGCGATGCTGCCGGGCAGTGATGTTTCGTCGTGTGACATTGAGCATCTCCTTCTCGACTGAATAAACCCAAATCCAGGCCGCTTGAGCGGTGGATTTCAACATGGATTTGACGGACGATGAAGAATCGTCCGGGCGGCACATTCCTAAAGGCGGGGATCGAGCGCGTCGCGCAAGCCGTCTCCGAGAAATGTGAAACCAAGCATTGCCAGCGCGATTGCCACCGTCGGAAAGAATCCGAGGTACCAATACAGCTGAATATATGGTGCACCATCTGAGACCATTTTTCCTAGGCTGGGTGTCGGTTCATTGATGCCGATGCCCAGGAAAGAAAGACCAGCCTCAATGAAGATGGCCACGGGAATGCTAAGCGTGATCACAATCACCAGCGGCGCTACGGCCATCGGCAACAGGTGGCGAACGGCGATCTTGAATTCAGATTGGCCCAGCGACCGCGCCGCAAGGACGAAATCCTGTTCGCGTAAGGTGAGCAACTGTGCGCGCATCAACCGGCAGATCGTCAGCCAGCTCGTCAAACCAATAACGAGGATGACGTTTTTGACGCCGCTCCCCAGCACCGACACGAGAAAGATCGCGAAGAGGAGACCCGGAAACGCCGTCATGATCTCGACGATCCGCATGACGATGAAGTCGCCCCATTTTCCGCCCAGTCCTCCGATCATGCCAAGCGGAATGCCGATGCAACAGGCGATGAATACGGAGACGAATCCGACCATCAGTGAGGTGCGCAGGCCGTAGAGAATGCGGCTGAAGTAGTCGCGGCCGATGGCGTCGGTGCCGAAATAATGCGCTCGGCTTGGAAACTGATTGGCGTCAAGGAGCTTGGCAAAATCATACGGATAGGGCGCCAGGACTGGCGCCAGGATCGCCAGGAGAACAAGTGTCGAAGTGACAACCAGGCCGAACACTGCGAGCTTATGCCGGAAAAAGCGATGCATGGAAAGCTCGAAATTCGAGCGGGATTTCACTTGCTGATGTTCTGCCGCGAAAAGCGATGCGGCTCTGGAAGATTCGGGAGCAAGAGGTTGGATTGGGGCAGACATCGCGTTCTCCGAGTCTCCTAGCCCAACCTGATCCTGGGATCAAGGAGCACATACAGGATATCAGTGATCAGGTACATAAGTCCCCAAACAGCGGCAACCAATAACACCAGCGCCATGATCATTGGATAGTCGCGGTTGAAGGTGCTCTGGACGAAAAAGCGCCCAATGCCGGGAATGCCGAATGCCAATTCGATGAAGATCGAGCCGGTGAGAATGTTCGGAATCTCCGGCAGAATCACCGTCACCAATGGAATTGACGCGTTTCGAAAAACGTGGCGACTCATGACTCTACGCTCGCTCAATCCTTTAGCTCGCGCGGTTCGCACATAGTCGGCGCGTAGATTGTCGACAAGGGTCGTGCGGGTATAGCGGGCGACGAGCGCCATTGGCCCGAGGGCATACGCCGTTACGGGCAGCACATAGCTTTTCCACGTATCAAGACCACGGAGCGGGAAGATCTCCCACCTCACACCGAAGAGGAGGATGAGCCAGATCGCCAGCACGAAGTTTGGAATGGCGATCCCCATCGTCGCGAGTAAGGTCATCGAATAATCAACCGTGGAACGCTGCCGAGTGGCCGCGAGATAACCAAGGAAAAGGCCGAGCGGATAGGCGATGCTGATTGTGACCAGGCCAAGCTTGAGCGTGGTCGGCCAGGTCCGCCCGATCAGCGAGATCACCGTCTCGTTCGGGTATTTGTTGGGAACGCCGAAGTCGAGATGCAGAATATTTTTGAGGTAGACGAAATATTGCTGCCAGAGTGGCTTATCGAGTCCGAATTTCTTTTCCATCGCGAGTTTCGTGGGGGCGGGTAGTGGGCGCTCGCCAAGATCGAACGGTCCGCCCGGCACCTGATGCATGATGACAAAGGTGATAAGCGACACCGCAAGCAAGACGAAAATGAGACTCACCAGGCGTCCGGCGATGTACCGTAGCATTGAACCTCTCGTCTAATTGGCTACGCCAAAGAGAGGCAGCGTCGCCTCGCGGCATGCAACAAAGCGTTTGAATCTACGTCCTGAGCGGCATAGTACACGCGCCTGAGTCTGATATGCCAATTGAACTGCCCAATGACAATCGATTCTCCTATACCGCAGTTTGCGCATCATGAACGATCTCCATGCAGCCAGTAGCTCACCGGAAGTACGACCGATGTACGCTGTCGCGCATGCGCGTGAAAGGGACGTTGAATCATTCCCGGTCCAATACACTCTGCGCGGGTAAACATTGCCGGAGTTTCAGGAGGAATTGATGCAATTGAACTACCGCGTTGCGTCGGGAGCGGACAAACCGATCGCCATAGTGACTGGCGCCAGCCGGCGGCAGGGCATCGGCGCGGCGATCTGCAGGTTGCTTGCTGAGTCGGGCGTATCGGTGTTCTTTACCGGTTGGAGCGCCTTCGACGCGTCAATTGAAACCGGCATTGATGCCGATGGTCCCGACGCGCTGCTGCAGGAGATTCTCGACCTGGGGGTAACCGGCGGGTGGGAAGAAGTTGATCTTGCCGATCCGGAGGCCCCAGCGGCGATCTTCAAAGCCGCCGAAAGCGTGCTCGGCCCGGTGAGCATTCTCATCAACAACGCCGCCCATTCGACAAGCGATTCCTGGCAGACGCTCGATGCCGCAACGCTCGATGCGCATTACCAGGTCAATCTGCGGGCGACCGCACTTATGACCGTCGAATTCGCACGGCGCTGGAGCGGCGGACCTGGGGGCAGGGTGGTCTCGCTCACGTCCGGCCAGTTCAAGGGTCCGATGCTCGGAGAGATCGCATATGCGTCAACCAAGGGCGCAATAGATGCATTCACCGTCACGATGGCGGCCGAGCTGGCGTCGCACGGAATTACCGTCAATGCAGTTGGCCCGGGACCAACGGACACCGGCTGGATGACCGATAAGATCAAAGAAGTCCTGCTGCCGAAACATCCGCTGGGCCGGTTTGGAATGCCGTCCGATATCGCCAAACTTGTCGCATTTCTCGTGAGCGAGCAGGGAGAGTGGGTCACCGGGCAGATCATCCATTCAGAAGGTGGATTCCTTCGTCGTTGATCGAAAATGGCCGAACCGTTCGACGGCGGGTTACATTTGGGAAGTATTGGACAGGTAAGGGCGATCAAGCGTCGGGGAGGATGCGCAGGGTGAGGCTTGGAGTACAGATCAACCGGTATGAAGCGGTGGGAGCTGGGGCGACGATTGCTTCCACCTTCGCCGATCGCGCTGTCTGGGCCGATCAGGCGGGCGTATCCACGCTGTTCGTCATGGATCATTTCTTCCAGCTCGACAGCAATGGAACCGTCGATGATCCCATGTTGGAGGCCTATTCGGTGCTCTCATATGCAGCCGCACTGACGAAGCAAATCCAGCTTGGGCAAATGGTGCTCGGCGTCACCTATCGTCATCCTGGTGTGTTGATCAAGACCGCGACGACGCTCGATGTGCTTGCCGGAGGGAGAACCTATCTCGGTATTGGCGCTGCCTGGTTCGAGCGCGAGCATCTTGGGCTTGGGGTCGAGTTTCCGCCCTTGAAGATACGTTTCGAACAGCTTGAAGAAACCCTGCAGATCGCCAAACAGATGTGGTCTGGGAATACGAGCGCGTATGAGGGCAAGCATTTTCAGCTTGCCGAGCCAATCTGCCAGCCGCAGCCTATTTCGCAATCCCATCCGAAGATTCTGATTGGCGGAAGTGGCGAGCAAAAGACCCTCCGGTTGGTTGCGCAGTATGGAGATGCGTGCAACATCATTCTTCGCGAACCGGGGATGGACTATCTGCGGCACAAACTCGATGTTTTGAAAGCGCACTGCGATAAGGTCGGTCGCGATTATTCCGAAATCGAAATCACGACCATGGGTGGATTCCGCCCATTGAGCCGCACCGGCGCGGATGGGACAATGTCCTCCCAGGAAGCGATCGACATGTTCGGATTGCTGGCTGAGGAAGGCGTCGACCAAGCATTGCTGGGCATCGCGCTCGTCGATGCCCCGGAGGCACGTGATGTTGTTGCGAGCGACATCATTCCGATTATCTCAAAGATTGTGCCAGCCGGCCGGGCAAACTGATTTGAGATCGTGCGAGGAAAGGGTTACGAGCAATCATGGGACTTGATCCAAAGGTGCGCACATTCTTGACCGAAAAGTTGCGCTTTGGCGTGCTGGCGACAAGCAATCCTGATGGCACAATCCAGCAATCGGTCATGGAATTCGACTTTGAGGGTGACGCGATCCTCATGAATACGAAGCGCGGCCGGGTAAAGGATCGCAATTTGCTGGCTGATCCCCGCCTCTCACTTTGCTTTGAAGATGGCCAGCGCTATGTGGCGATCCGTGGCACTGCTACGCTCATCGACGATCAATCGCGCGCTCAGGCCGATGTCTACCGTCTCGCGGTGAGATATGTTGGTGAGCAGGGTGCGAAGGAGAGCATGGCGCGACAATTCAGCCACGAAGAGCGGATCACCATTCTCGTCGCTATTGAAAAGGTTTCCGCGTATGGTCTCTAGGGTTCATGATTTCCCGGCACTTCAGTGCCGGGCTAAACAAAACACAGTCCCGCTGGGACTACGACGAGAGCCCGGTGATGCTCGGGGTAATCGCCTTCCGGCTCAGCCCTGGATGGGCTTCGGCGTGTTAGCCGGGGGTTTCAACCCCGGGAAACGTTCCTCCAATGGGAACGAACTATGATCGTTGCACTTGCCGGCGGCGTCGGCGGCGCGAAAATGGCGGAAGGGCTGATGCATGCGCTGCCGCCTGGTGAGCTGACCGTCATCGTCAATACCGCCGATGACTTTTCGCTCTACGGCCTGCGGATCAGCCCGGATATCGATACCGTCCTTTACACACTGGGCGGCATCGCCAACCCGACGACAGGCTGGGGCATCGCCGGTGATACGCGGAATGTGCTCGATGCGATGCCGCGCCTGGGTGAGGAACCCTGGTTCATTCTGGGTGATCAGGATCTCGCCACCCATATCTTGCGGACGGAGCGGCTCCATCGAGGGGAGTCGCTTTCGGAGATCACCAGTGATTTCGCCCGAAACCTTGGCATCCCGGCGCAAGTTCTCCCGGTTACCAACGATCCAATCGCCACGATGGTCGAAACGCCTGCCGGGACGCTGACTTTCCAGGACTATTTCGTGCGCCGCCAGCAAAAGGATGATGTCACCGGCATTCGTTTCGATGGGATCGAATCGGCCAGGCCAGCGCCGGGTGTGATGGACGCGATCAAAAACGCCGACGCGATCATTCTCTGCCCATCCAACCCGATCGTCAGCATCGGACCGATTCTCAACGTTCCCGGCATCCGCGACGCCTTGCTGCATACAAGTGCGGTGCGCGTCGCCATCAGCCCGATCATCGGCGGAAAGGCCCTGAAGGGTCCAGCCGACAAGATGCTCAGAACCCTTGGACATGAATCGTCCGCGCTCGGGATCGCCAGAATCTATCTCGAAATCATTGATGCATTCATCTTCGACGAGCAAGACGCCGGGCTAATGCCGGAAATCAGCCAGCTCTGGCCCCGGTCATACACCCGCCAGACGATCATGGGCGACCGTGGCGATCGCACGCGTTTCGCCCGCGAAGTGCTGGAGATTGCGCGCTCAATCGAAGCGGCAGGTGCAGCATGGTGACGCACGGTATGGTCGCGATCATTCCGATCCGCTCATTTGCTGAGGGCAAAACCCGGCTCATCAACGTGCTGTCGCCGACGCAGCGCCGGGCTCTGATCGAGGAGATGTTTGCGACGGTCATCTCGGCTGTCCGGAAATCAGGTGCAATTGCCCGCATCGGCGTCGTCTCTCCTGATCCAGAAGTGCTTGCTGCAGTGGAATTGCTTGGCGACGATCTCACCGCGATTGGCCAGGGAGACGACCGGCCCGGCCTCAACGAGGCAGCGAATATCGGCCGGGAGTGGGCCGAAACAATCGGCGCCGGAGCAATGTTGATGCTCTTCGGCGATCTGCCATTGCTCACCCCTGGTGATGTCACGAGTCTGGTCCGGCGCGATGCGCCGGTGGTGATCGCCACCGACCGGCACGGTCTGGGCACCAACGGATTGGTGCTCCGTCTTGGCGGAGCAAGCGGCGGGCACGAATTTCGGTTTTCATATGGACCGGACAGCCGCCAGCGGCACGTCGATGAAGCCGACCGGCTTGGGATGGAAGTGATTACGGCAATCGGAACCGGCACCGCCTTCGATCTCGATACGATCGACGATCTGGAACGACTTGGTCAAACGGACGGTCATCTGCCGGCGGCCGTCAGGTCGATCGACCGGCTTTCCCGGGAGCAATCTGCGTGAGCAAAGGCGCTTCATCCGCTGAGTTGCGGATTATCGGTATCAACGGAATCCCTGAGGTTCAACCGGGCGACGATCTGCATCAGCTGATTGGCGATGCAATCGAGTCCAGCGGTAATGGCCTCCAAGACGATGACGTACTCGTCGTCACGCACAAAATCGTGAGCAAATCCGAGGGGCGCCTGGTCGATCTTCGCAACGTGACGCCGAGTCTCTTCGCAAAAAGGTGGGCGGCGGACTTCGACAAAGATGCTCGTCAGGTCGAAGTGGTGCTGAACGAATCGAAACGCATCATTCGGATGGATCGCGGCGTGCTGATTGCGGAAACGCGTCACGGGTTCGTCTGCGCAAACGCCGGTGTCGATCAATCGAATGTCAGCGCCGAAACGGTCTGCCTGCTTCCGATCGATCCCGATGCATCCGCCCGGGCGATTCGGACCGCGCTGGGGGCGCGATTCGGTTTGAAATCTGGTCCGGGCATCATCGTCTCCGATTCGTTCGGGCGCCCCTGGCGGGCGGGCATCGTCAATGTCGCGGTCGGTGTGGCCGGGCTGGCGCCGCTTGCCGACTATCGCGGCATGTCCGACGCGGCTGGCTATGAACTGCACGTCTCGGTGCTGGCCGTGGCGGATGAGCTGGCGGCAGCGGCTGAGCTGGTGATGAACAAGCTGGATGCGATTCCCGTCGTGCTGATTCGAGGCTATTCGCCGCCGACGTCAGCGCCGCATGGGAGCGCGCGCGACATGGTGCTCGATCCCTCGCGAAACCTCTTCCCGTAGACTGAGATGAGGATTGTCTTTTCGTAATACTGAAGGAGCGCGTTCAATGCTCGGATATATGGCTTCCTTTGAACAATTCCATCCCACCGATCTCCTTGAGTATTGCAAGCAAGCGGAAAAGGCCGGATTCGAAGGGGTTTCCGCATCCGATCACTTTCATCCCTGGACGCCGCAGCAGGGTCAATCGGCGTTCGTCTGGGCCTGGCTGGGTGCGCTCGGCGCATCCACCAATCTCCGCTTCGGCACCGGCGTGACCCCTCCCGGTTATCGCTACCATCCAGCCATTCTGGCGCAGGCGGCCGCAACACTCGAAGCGATGTTCCCGGGGCGTTTCGTGCTTGGACTCGGAGCGGGTGAGGCGCTGAACGAGCATATCGTCGGCGGCTACTGGCCGGAAGCCGCCGTCCGCAGCGAGGTGCTCTTCGAAGCGATCGAAGTGATTCGCGGTCTCTTCACCGGTAAGGTCTTCAAAACGCGCGGCAAGCATTTCACCGTTGAAAGCGCGAAGCTCTACACCCTGCCGGAGAGCCCGCCGCCGATCGTGATCGCCACGTCGGGACCGATCAACGCCCAGCGCACCGGCAAGTTCGCCGATGGCATTCTCACCGTCGGCGCGGCGGACGAAAAGCTCAAGATGCTGATCGAGCGCTTCGAAAAAGGCGCGAGAGAAGCGGGCAAAGACCCGGCGACCATGACCAAGATTCTTCAGATCAAGGTGTCATACGCGGACACGACTCAGGCCGCGGTCGACCAGGCCGTCAAGGAATGGCCAAACGGCGGCATGTCCTTCCCGAAAGGCGATATCCGCAACCCTGAAGACTTCGAAGCAATGGCGAAACTCGTGAAACCGGAGCACTTCAAGAACCGGGTGCTGATGTCGGCCGATCTGGACGAGCATGTCGCCCACATCCAGCACTTCATCGATCTCGGCTTCCCCGAAATCTACATCCACAACGTCGGCCGCAACCAAACCGAGTTCATCGAAGCCTACGGAGAGCACGTGGTAAACAAGCTTCGCTGGAATTGAAAAGCTAGTTGCAAGCCGTAGGCAGTAAGCGATAAGCACGGGAGTTACATTTGCTTACGGCTTACGGCTTACGGCTTACGGCTTACGGCTTACGGCTTACGGCACGTACATCCGATCGTTGACGCATCACTTCCCTTTTGTTACCATCAAAGGAGCACAGCCTTCAGGGTTGCGGTGAGGTCGTCGAGCTATGACGGCCAAGTCCCGACCGGCGGTACAGCCCGCGAGCGAGCTCAGGATTTGAGCGAGCATGATTCGGTGAAACTCCGAGGCCGACGGTAAAGTCCGGATGGAAGAAGGCGCGGTGCGTGGCAGATCACCTTTCTCCGGCCGGGGAAGGCTGCCCGCTTTGCGTTCCTATTTCCTGAAATGAAGCGCATCCTGACCCGAAGGCATCATGCCGTCGGGTTATTTTTTGCGCCAATTCCAGGCAAAGGCAGTGCGCGTCTATCGGCGTACATTGAAAGGAGCGCGATTACCTCAATGCAGTTCAGGTTTTTCCTTCACAACGGAACAAAGCAGACGTAACAGATGAGCGCACTCATATTTCGTGGTGTGGGGCGAGCGTTGCTCGTGCTCGTCACTGTCGCATCGCTCGTGTTCGTGATGGTTCATCTGTCCGGTGATCCGCTGGCTGGTTTCGTGCCGCCCGGCGCGTCCCCTGAGCAGAAAGAGGTCATTCGCGAACAGCTTGGGCTTGATCGCCCGATTGCGGTTCAGTACGCCGACTTCATCGGTCGTGCTATGACCGGCGATTTCGGCGAGTCGTGGCGAGCGCGCCGGTCGGCGATGGACATCGTGATCGAGCGCCTGCCGGCGACACTCCGGCTCACCGGGGTGGCGGTAGTGATCGCAATCCTGATCGGCGGTGGACTCGGTTTGCTCTCCGCGCGAAAACCGGGCGGATTCCTCGACTCGATCACCCGTCTGCTGGCGCTGGCCGGACAGGCCACGCCCGGATTCTGGCTCGGCACGATGCTGATCCTCCTTTTCGCAGTGCGGTGGAAATGGTTGCCGTCGTCTGGCGGGGTAGGGTGGAAAGCTTTGATCCTGCCGGCGGTGACGCTGGCGATCTACCCGGCCGGGATCATCGCCAGGTTGTTGCGGGGCGCGCTCATCGACGTGCGTGGCACGGAGTACGCCCGAACGGCCACAGCAAAGGGTCTCGCACCGGGAACAGTGATGACGCGGCATCTGCTGCCGAACGCCGTTCTGCCAGTGCTGGGATTCGCCGGATTGCAGATCAGCTTTTTGCTGGGCGGAGCCGTCGTCGTTGAATCGGTGTTCGCCTATCCAGGCGTAGGCCGGTTGGCGATGCAAGCGGTCGCCGATCGCGATCTGCCCGTCATCCAGGCGTTTGTTGTCGTTCTTGCCGCGATGATCCTGATCGTCAATCTGGTCGTTGAAGCGGTTGCCGCCTGGATCGATCCCCGACTGCGCGACGGCAGCCGATCCTGGACGGGAGCCGTCTGATGGCAATCGTCATCGACACTCCTGCAACGGGACGCACGCCAAAAGCAAGCCTGGAGCACGAGCAGCGACGCGGACGGCAGTGGCCGGTTCGCTCAGTTGGCGGCATCGTCGGATTCGCACTGATCGCGCTGATTGTCGTGGCGGCGGTGGCGGGTCCGTGGCTCTCGCCGGCTGATCCTGCGAAGCAGAATCTGATCGCGCGATTGCAACCGCCGTTCGGATTCGGCGGAAGCTGGAGTCATCCGTTCGGCACCGATGAGCTTGGGCGCGATCTGTTCGCCCGCGTATTGGCCGGAGCGCGGATGTCGCTGGCGATCGGACTCTCCGCCACGCTGATCACCGCCGCTATCGGGGTGCTGCTCGGGTTGATGGCGGGACTGCAAGGTGGCCGCTGGGATGCGGTCGTCGTTTTCCTGCTTGATGTCGTGCTGGCGATGCCGTTCGTTGTCGTCGCGATCGCGGTTACTGCCTCGATGGGCGGCGGATTGCGGGCGCTGATGGTGACACTCATCGCGACCGGCTGGGTGGGATATGCCCGGATCATACGTCTGCAAAGTCGCTCGTTGCGTGGAGAAACCTATATCGAAGCGGCCCGGGCGCTCGGCGCCGGCCGCGCTCGGGTGCTATTCCGGCACCTGCTCCCGAATGTTTCCGGGACGATTATCGTGCTGGCGACCCAGCAAATCGCCGCGATGATGCTGTTCGAGGCCGCGCTTAGCTACCTTGGATTGGGTCTGAGCGGCTCGCAAATCACCTGGGGAGGCATGGTCGCCGATGGTCAACCGAGTCTCATCGTCGCCTGGTGGGTCTCCACGATTCCCGGACTCATGCTCGTCATCACGGTCGTCGGCTTCGCCCTGGCAGGCGATTGGCTGCGCGATCGCATCGAACACAACTGACGTCAACTCGATCATACCCAAAGGAGGAACCAGACGTGTCTGAATCGATCCTCACTCGAACCCGGATAACGCGGCGAGGCGCACTCGCCGGTTCCGTCGCGGCAACGATTGCCGCTATCATGCCGCAATTGCTGTCGCGCTCGGCGTTTGCGCAGGCGACTCCTGACGTGGCCGACGAGATCATCATCGATCTTGAAGTGGAACCAACCACACTTGATCCGGCATTGACCAACGATCTCAACGGCTGGTCGGTCGTCCATTCGATCTACGACAGCCTGGTCAATCTCAGTCCGTCAGGCGAAGCAGAGCCGTTGCTGGCGGAATCGGTGACCTTCCCCGATCCGCTCACCTGCCGGATCGTGTTGCGGTCCGACCGCGTTTTCCAGGATGGCTCGCCGGTCAATGCCGACTCGGTGCAGGCGGTGCTCGATCACATTCGCGATCCCAAAACCGCATCGCAAATCGCCGACAATTTCGCGGTGATCGACACTTTGACAATCGTCGATCCGCTCACCGTCGATCTCGCGCTCTCCACGCCCGCGCCCTGGCTGCTTTCCCAGATGGCGCCTTGGTGGACGCCATTCCCGCCCAGCGCCGCCGCGAATCTCGGGCAGCAGCCGGTTGGGGCCGGACCGTTCAAATTCGTTTCCTGGACACCGGGCGAGAGCCTGATCGTTGAGGCTGATCCGAACTATCCCGCAGATTCACCGAAAGGCCAGCCGATCGCGAAACGAGTCACCTTCCGCTTCGTGCCTGAGCCGTCGACGCGTGTCGCCGATCTGCTCTCCAATTCGGCGTCCATCGTTCGCTCGGTGCCGCCCGATCAGGCATCCGCCGTCGAAAGTGGCGGCGCGAAGATCGTCACCCAGCCGGTCACCGGGATCGCGTTCGTGCGAGTCGCCAATGACGTTGCACCATTCACGGATGCACGGGTGCGGCAGGCGCTCAATCACGCGGTTGATGTCGATACGATCATCGCGGCGCTGCTCAATGGCAACGGATCGCACCTCGCCTCACTCTTCCCCGAGGGTGGAATGGGGTACGATCCGAATCTCGCCCCGATGGGGTTCGACCCGGACAAAGCGAAGTCGTTGCTGGCCGAAGCCGGATTTCCGGATGGATTCGAAACGACGCTGGAAACGTCTGATTCCGAGCCGAATCCCATCGCCGAAGCGATTGCGGGAATGCTCGGTGATGTTGGCATCAAGGTCACCGTGAAACCGATCGAGCTGGCGACGTTCAACGCAACCTGGAAGGATGCATCGGCCGCGCCGCTGCGCTACGTCAGCTGGCGGCCAATGAACGACCCATATACGCTGCTCAGCCTCGTCTTCTCGAACGCAGGATTTCTTTCGCGCTTCAATAGCGAGACCTTGCAGCCGTTGATCGATTCGGGTGCGATCGAAACCGATCAGGCGAAGCGCGCGGAGATCTACCAGCAGCTTGGCGCGGCAATGCAACAGGACCCACCTGCTATCTTCATTAACAGCCTGGTGTCGCTGTATGGCGTGGCTGCCGATCTCCCCGCCTGGACATCGCGAAACGACGATTACACGATCCCGACCCACGTCGGATAATCAACCAGCCGCACCTGGCGTTGTTGCGAACGACAACGCCAGGTGCGGCTCCATCGGGAGCAACGCGTGAGCAGCGAGCGTCGACCGGAAATGCGGTCTCATCATCTTGAATCGGTTTTTATGGGCAGGCGCTCAGTTCGCTCGTTCGCGCCCGGAATCGTTCCACGTTCATCCATCGAAGCAGCGATTGAGGCAGCAGGCTGGGCTCCTTCGCCACACGGACGCCAACCCTGGCGGTTCGCCATCGTTGAATCAGTGGCAACGCGTGAAGCGCTTGCCGACGCCATGGCGGAAACCTGGAGCGATCAGCTCGCGCTCGATGGCCAGGATACCGGGATCATCGCGCTGCGCCTGCAAAAGAGCCGGGAGCGGATGCTCGAAGCATCGCTGCTGATCATTCCCTGTCTCTATCTCGACGATCTCGATGCCTATCCCGATCCCGAGCGGCAGGAAGCCGAGCGCTTGATGGCGATCCAGAGTATCGGCGCGGCCATCCAAAACGCGCTGCTCTCCCTTTACGCAAACGGTCTCGACGCAGGCTGGATGTGCGCCCCGCTCTTCTGCCCCGACGTCGTCCGCGACGCCCTCGGCCTCGAGAAAAGCCTGATTCCTCACGCCATGCTCCCGGTTGGCTACGCCGCAAAAGAGCCGGTACGTCGACCACGTTTGCCGATTGAGGAATTGATTGCGCGGTGGGAATAGCGGTTTTTTGGCGATTCTGCTTCCAAACGTGCGCCGGGCTGAAGCCCTTCCAAGGCTGATCTGGGTGGGCGATCGGCGTGCGAAGTTCGTAGGACTTGTCGCGTGTCAGCCGGGTGCTTTAGCTCCCGGTAATGCTCGCGAACCTGGTGCTCACGCGCGCCGGACTGAAGTACCAGCGCTCACAAGCCGAAGTACCCTTCGAGCACTGAACTGGGTCGGCGACGTAATGCTCAGCCCTTCAGGGTTTCCGCCTGTGAGCCGTGGGCTTCAGCCCTTGGCATTGGCAGCGACAGTCCAATTGCGCTTCCTCACAACTCACAACTCGTCTCGTGTATCCTGCCAGCACGATGACCGGCCGCCATTTTCCGGCGGATTGACAGGAAGGACCCCCACGCATGGAGCGCGAGCGATCGCGATTTGGATACGATGGCGCGGCGACAACTGAATCAGCGGCAGTGCCTGCGGTGATACCAGGGGCAGTCTCTGCTGAATTGCCGCCGCCTCCGGTGGTGACCGAGCATGAGATTTCAATCGGTAAGAAAAAGCTCAAATATTTCGCCACCACCGGGATGATGCCGTACCGGAATCCCGAAGGCGTTCACGAGGCGAACTTTTTCTATACCGCCTACACCGTTGGGTCAGCGCAGGGCGATCCCAACCGGCCGTTGACCTTCTGCTTCAATGGCGGACCGGGTTCTGCGTCGGTCTGGCTGCATCTCGGCGGACTTGGACCAAAGCGGGTCGTGCTCGATGAAGAAGGCTGGATGCCGCAGCCTCCCTTCCACCTCGTCGACAACGAATTCACCTGGCTCGACAAGAGCGATCTCGTCTTCATCGATCCGGTGGGAACGGGCTACTCGCGCGCAACGAAACCGGAGCTGACCGAAAAATTCCATGGCGTCGAGGGCGATATCGAATCGGTCGCCGAGATCATCCGCCTTTATCTGGTCAAAAATGGCCGTTGGACCTCTCCACTTTACCTCTCCGGTGAGAGCTACGGCACAACCCGCGCCGCCGGACTTGCGGGGTATCTGGTTGAAAAGGGTGTCGCGCTCAACGGTATCCTGCTCATCTCGATGATCTTCAATTTCCTGACGCACGAATTCCATTCGGGCAACGACCTCCCGACCGTGCTCTTCCTCCCGACCTATGCGGCCACCGCCTGGTACCACAAGCAATTGCCCGCCGATCTCCAGGCGAAACCGCTCAAAGCGGTGCTGGCTGAAGTCGAGCAATGGACCTCGACCGACTATGTGCTGGCGCTTTTGAAGGGTGACGCGCTGCAGGGCGCCGAGCGCGTCGCGATCGTGCAGAAACTCGCGCGATACACTGGCTTGAGCGAAACGGTGATCGAGCAATCAAACCTGCGCATCGACATCCAACGCTTCTGCAAGGAATTGATGCGGGACGACAAGCGCACGGTTGGACGACTCGACAGCCGCTATATCGGTATCGATGCGCTGGCGATCACCGAAACGTCCGATTACGATCCATCCCTCGCGGCGATTCGCCCGCCGTACAGCTCCACGATCAATCCCTATCTCCGTTTCGAGCTGGGATATGAGAACGACGACGAGTACAAAATTCTCAACGGGCTGAAATGGAACTGGGGCTCAGGCCGCGACGGCTATCCGAACACGTCGGAACCGCTGCGCGCCGCCTTCTCTAAAAATCAGTTCATGAAGGTCTACGTGGCGCTCGGCTACTACGACCTCGCGACGCCTTACTTCGCCGCGCGCTACACGCTTGACCATCTCGGTCTCGATCCTTCGCAGCGCGACCGGATCGTCACTGGCGATTACGAAGTCGGGCATATGGTCTACGTGCATATGGACGGCTTGAAAAAGCTCAAAACCGATTTCGACGCATTCGTCGCCGACACGCTGCCGAAGCGATAGTTCCGCGACGAAAACGAGGAAGTCCGGACCTGAAAATGGTCCGGGCTTCATTCTTTAAGATCATCATGTCTCCGACATCACGTGGGTTGATCTCTCGCGACCCGAGCGTAGTATGTTCGCGGTTTCTGTCGTGCTAGGATCGCGTTTGATGAATCAGTCCACCGGCGATCTCACGTTTCTTGACATTAGGTGAAAAGGGGGAGCGGGTACGTCGAAGCTAATGGCAGGAAGCGCATGACGCGGACATCCTTGGGCGGTTTCGGGCGATTGCTGCGCCTACCCTCGTTTTCTTCGCGACTGCAGACGCCTAAGTCTCGGAAGAGAATCGTCGGGCAATCACTGAGGCACAGCAGCCGCATCAACAGATTGAGCTGTTAGGGGGGTGGCCGCATAGTGCTTGGACGTACGACCAGGCGACAAATTCATTGAACAGACGGCCACTTTCCTTGCCATCTCCTTCGACTGAACATACCTTCCTGCTCCAATATTTTCCGACGCGTTTATCGCCCCTTCAGGGCTGACCACTATCACGGGTGCAGGCAGACGATAATCAGAAAACAAACCAGCCGGCCATCAGCACCAGGCTGAGCAGAAAGAAGATGACGCTGGCCGGACCGAAACCGGACACGATATAGACGCCGAGGCCGATAACGAGCAGGGCGATCGCCGCGGCGGCGTAGATGCCGCGGGAATTGGACAGCGACGGCATCGCCAGGCCGCCGCCGGGATTCGGTTGCGGTGTTGGCGAACGGTGGGAAAGTTTCACTTCACTGCCGGAAAGCACCTCGCGGGCATATTTATTCTGTTGTTTGCGCTCGCTGTTATCGGTGGACATAGCTGCCTCATTGATCGTCACGATCAAGCGGGGTCGACGAGACGATGGATCCCTGCCAGATCGCCACCGCAACAATCTTTACGATTCCGGCGACGACCATCAGCATGCCGCAGACGATATAAAACGGGCCGAGATCAGAAACGACGCCCGCGATGATAGAGATGACGCCAAAGACCACCATCAAATATGACGTCATGCGGAGATAGTTCACGGATTGTTTCGCTCCTGGGTCAGCCGGCGAGTGACTTCTCACTGAAAATGCTAGCCGGGTTCCCGATTATACGCAATCGGGAATGAACTCATTCTTCAATGGAATGCGCACCCGCGGCTACTGGCCAGCATGTAACACAAATGAACCGTTCGACTGGACAGCTGCCGTAGTCATTCGTACCAATACGCGGCAAATCTCACAAAACGTCGCCTAAGGTGTTGCCTTTCAAACTTTGCGACGTTAAAGTAGAGGCAACAATTGGCGTCCAGCGCTGATTGCTCTCCTGTTACCGACGGAATACGTGCCGCGCAGGCACGGCTTGAAAGGAATCTCGCCACATTATGCCCGCCCAATCGCTGAATGAAGATGCGTCACCGGCTCTCGCCCGCATGGTCGCTGAAGTGCTGGTACGACGTTTAAGTGCGCCGGAAGTCGCAGAGCGCGCGAAGGCGGACGGTCTCTCTGGAGACGTCGCAGATATGGCGATTAAAATCTGTGGTTGCCGCCGTGATGCGGCGATGCCCTCGAATCTCCGCACCTCCTCTGGAACAGCAGCGCGATAAGCCCAGTTTGGGCGTTCACTGTTGACGGAAATCGTCCATCGGTGATACAAACAACACGTTAAGGCGGGGCGCCGGAAGGCAGCCCCGCGTTTATCTATGTCATGGACGGAGCGACGGCCGCAAGGTCGGCCTGCTGGATTGAATGAGGCGACAGCGCACCGCGAGTTTTCTGCTCGCAGCGCGAGCAGAGGACGAATCGCCTCGTGGTTAAGGGAGCACACGCGCGTGATCAAACTTCGACTTAAGCGGATGGGCGCCAAGAAGCGGCCAAGCTACCGAATCGTTGTCGCCGACAGCAAATCACCTCGCGATGGACGGTTCATTGAGTCGATTGGCTATTACGACCCAATCGCCGTGCCGAAAACGCTGAAGATCGACGATGAGCGGGCGAAGCACTGGCTCAGCGTTGGCGCACAGCCGACCGACACCGTGAAGATGCTGCTCAAGAAGCAGGGCATCGGGGCAGAGGCCGTCGAATCTGCGTCCTAGTCTCCGCTTTTTCAAGCGGGACGGAATGAGCAAACACTCGTTCGCGGGGACGGCGCCAGCGCTGTCCCCGCGTTTTGTTCTCTTTGACCGGCTGATCTTGATCCTGCCGGCTGCCGGGGAGGAACCATGAGCGAGCCTACGTCGGCCGAGGCGCTGCGCGACCTCGTTGAATATATGGCCACGAATCTCGTTGACGAGCAGGAAGCAGTCACCGTGGTGGCTGAGCAGCGCGGGACAACCGTGCAGATCGACCTGCGCGTGCCGACGCGCGAGCTTGGCAAAGTGATCGGCCGCGAAGGCCGCATTGCCCGCTCGATGCGCACACTCGTCATGGTTGCCGGATCGCATCACAACGTCCGGGCGAATCTCGACATTGACGGCAATGGCGGAGAATAAGACACCTCCCTCGCAAAAACCGGCTGGTCCAGCTCGCGGCACAGGGCGGGCACGCCCTGCGGCGCCCGCGCGGCGACGCCCGCCCGGTCCGCCGCCGCTCGTTGAGACACCAGGACCGGAGCCCGGCACACCCCTCGATGCCGCGAAGCTCTCCATCGGCGTGATCGAGCGCCCGCACGGAGTGCGTGGCGAAATTCGGGTCCGGCTCACCACAGACTCCCCCGAGCATTTTGCGAAAGCGAAGCGGCTCTTTCTTGGCGACGAGGAAACCCAACGCCGGGTGCTCGGGGTTCGCTTCCACCAGGACAACGCGCTGATCCGGTTGGAAGGCATCACCACGCCGGAAGAAGTCCGTGCGCTTAGCGGCACGCCGATCAGGACCTTCGCTTCGGAAGTCAAACCGCTGGCCGAAGGTGAGTACTTTTACTTCCAACTGATCGGAATCAAGGTCGTGAACGAAATCGGTGAGCTGCTCGGCACACTCATCGACATCCTCGAAACCGGCGCAAACGATGTCTACGTCGTCTCCCCGCCGGAAGGCAAAGAGACAATCCTGCTCCCAAACATCCCCAGCGTTGTCCTGAATATCGATCTTGAAACGCAGACGATTGTGGTGCGCCCGCCGCTGTATGCGTGAGACATGCGCCGGATAACACCAGCATGTAAACGCGCCGATATATCGGACATTCTCGTACCCTCTCCCAGCATTGAGAGAGGGTGGTCCTTCAGGACCGCGTGAGGGTTTCGTTCATTCGAACCGATAAATCTCAGCCAGCCGACGTCGCCGATCGGCGTGGGACAGGATGTCGGTTGAGTTGACGAACTGGTCGATCGAGCCGAGCTGTTTCGGCAGCGAGCGAATGCGTGAATCCTCGATCATTGCCTCGATCGCGTCAGCGAAGTGCTCTGCCTGGATCACGTCGAAGGGCCGATCGTAGTAGCGCGACACCTTCGCCGGGAGTGGATCACAGATACCGAGCCCGTTCTGCATTTCCGCCACGAATTCGTAGGCTTGAGAAAGCGCAGCCTGGCGCACCTGCCACGATGTCGCCGCCATTACTCCCTGCAAATAGGGCGTCAAGACCGGGGCGGACTGCAAGCGCGAAAACGCCGTGCCGAACCACTTGGCATACGGCGCATACGTCCGTTCGAGCAGAAAGGCGAGTCGCATGATATCGCGCACCAGATCGGCGGCGATCAACGCTGAACCAAGCTCATCGCCGACTTCGCCCGTCCGACCGACGAACGCTTCTTGCTGGGAAATGCGACGCCACTGCGAGCTGAGCAAGAACAGCCAGACGTCGCGAGGATAGTAGGCAAGCGCTTTTCGCATCGGAACCAGTTGATTGAGACCGTCGTGATGCACGGCGCCCTGCAGTCAGCTCAAGCAGCATCTGCTCAGATGCGAGCAGCCAATCGACGAGCTCGATTCGTCGCCAAGAGCGAAAGCCGACATGTTGGCTAGAGAAAATCCGCCGAACCGTCGTGATCATGATGTTGTGATCGATCCCTCCAGGGATCAAATCATCGCGCGGGCGATCGTGCGGAACGCCCATCCCGAAATCGACGGCGTATCCGCGAAACGTTGACGGCAACCGCTCGTTGCAGCAGGAGATCGACTTCTGTCGCGATCGACGTATGATCACTGTCGTCCAGGAAAAGAACGAGACGCGGCCCCCAACCATGGTCGGTGGAGCGGATCGTGTCGTACCCGAGCACGTCGGAACCGTATCCGAGCAGAGCCGCCGAATAGTCGAGACCGGGCAAATGCTGGTCGAGTATCGGGCGCACCGCTTCTTCGTAGAAGAGGCGGCTCAACTCCTGTCCGGGAACAAACGCGCTCATCGAGCCTGCGCGTCGAATTCGGCTGGAATCGCGGCGATGATCCGGCCGAGCAGAATGGCGGCGCGATGTCCTGCTTCGTGCATCGGAAATCCGAACAGGTCTCCGACGAGATCAGTTTGCGCGTGGCGCTCGTTGTTCGAAATGTCCTTGATCGTGAGGTAGGGAATCTCGTGCCGGGCCGCGATCTGGCCGATGGCGGCGGCTTCCATATCTTCACAGAGCGTTTCGTGCCGCTCGCGCAGGATATCGAGGCGCGAGATCGATTGCGTCCAGATATCAGCCGAAGCGACTGGTCCGGAAACGACGTGCGGGGAGCGTCGCGGCTGGCTCGCGGGCCAATCGAGATCTGCCGGCCAGTCAGGGATGCTGCGTCGTTTCGGCGACGTGCTGGGCGAGATCGACCAGTCCTGGATCGGTCGGCAGCGCCGGGGTCTTGATGTCGCCGGTGATCGTTTCGAACGAAAAGCCGGTGTAGCGCTCTTCGCCAGTGGCGAGAATCTGCATGGCGGCGTGGTAAATCACACTCGTGCCGATGACGACATCACCCGGCAACAGCTCCGCGACATGCGCCCCGGTGCAACCGGAATTGACGATGATCCTGGGCCGATGCGCACCGATCAGATATTCGGTCGCGGCGGCGGCATTGACCATGCCGATGCCGCAGAGCACCGCCATCACCTCATGCTCGCCGATCTGCAGCCGCACCTCGCGCCAGGGACCATGCTTACCTTCCTGTTTGATATGGCCCTGGGCGAGAAGATGCTGAAGCTCGACCTCCATCGCGATCACGGCGCCAATAGGGGACGTTCCGGTCATCTGAATATGATCCTTTGTCGCTAGCGAAGCAGTGACGATGCGATGCTGGCGGCCAGCACCAGCAACACCACGAATGATATGCGCGCGTACCGGCGGTCGCCGATTTCCTGGAAGCCGCGAGCGACGACGAGCACCGCGACGACCGGGGTGACCATCATCGCGAGAATCGCCAGACTGACGATCGCGCTCGCGTTTGCCATCGAGCAGGCCGGGAATCAGGTCCTCGAAGCTGGTCGCTTTCACGGCCAGCGTTTGATCGCCGAATGCGGCGATGGCGAGTCCGATCGCCAGCACCACGACGCTGATTCGGAATCCCCAGCTCAAAACGCTTGCAGCGGAATTTCGAATCGGATTCGTATCGCGACCGGTTGAAATCGGTTCAACGATTGGTTGGTCAGTGAGTGGGTGCGGTCATCGGCGCTGCCAGGGAACGTCAACGCCGAGCCCTTTCAGGAGCATCGACGCGCCGAGAAAGAGCAAAATCGCGACGAAGATGAAAATCAGATTCGCCGTTTTCAGTTTCTTGGTCAGGGTCGAGCCGAGGCGACCGCCGGCGAAGATGCCGATCATCGCCGGAGCGACGACGGTGGGATCGACCTTGCCCGACGAGTAGTAGACGAACGCCGTCGACACCGAGGTGATTCCGACCATGAAAGCGCTGGTGCCGGCTGCCGCTTTGATCGGCACGCGCATCAGCAGATTCATCGCCGGCACCGCGATCACGCCGCCGCCGACGCCAAGCATTCCTGAGAGAATCCCCGCGCCGCCGCTGATGCCGAGGCCAACCGGCACGTCATGCGGGACATAGTGAACGTCGTTCTTGATGGCGGGATCGTGAAACGTCGCGCCAAGCCGCAGCGGATCGTTCCCGGCTACATCGGGCGGGGGCGCCTTGCGCTTGATCATCATCGACACAGCTGAATAGAGCAGCACCATGCCGAAGAGCACGTAGAGAATGCTGTCCGGCGCGTAGACGCCAATGAACGCGCCGCAGAGCGCTCCGAGCGCCATCGACACCTGGAGCGTCATCCCCATCCGCAGATTCGTGAACCCGCTTTTGAGGTGAACCTGCGAGCCGACGACGGAGTTCGTCACCACCGCGATCGCGCTCGCCCCAATCGCCGCCTTTTGCGAAACATCGAAGAACAGCGTGAAGATCGGCACCAAAAAGACGCCGCCGCCAAGCCCCAGCATCGAGCCGAGAATCGCCGCCAGCGCCGACGCCGCCCCAAGTTCCACCGATTGAACCAGATCCACGATGAACTCCCGACGAGCGAATGGTTTAGCCTGGGACTTATACCATTCCAGGTCGGAACTCGCTCAGCGGCTCAATGCAATCGAGAGACCTTCGTTTACCTGGAGTTCACCTAGAAGGTGCGACCGAGCGCCTGGTCCCAGGGTTGGGGAGCGGCGACGCGGATCACTTCATCCTCATGGTCGCGGACATAGAGGTAGAGGTGGGCGAAGAACTCGGCTTCCGGGAGCGGGTAGGTCGGGTTGATGCAGAGGAAGGGATGCCGCCAGGGCAGATCGACGCCGGGCTTGCACCGGACCTCGATCCGGCGTCCGACTCGCAATCGATAGGTGACGCCGGGGTAGCGTCGCGACGGCAATTCGACATAGCCGCGCCGTTTGACCTCGTCCACACATCATCGCCGAGCGTCAGCCGGGCGACCTCCTCGGCTCGCGTCCGCGCTGCTTCGTAATCGCGATCGGTGAAACCAAACCCTGCGCACCGTTTCGGCAGGTGGTCCCAATGATGCCGCCACGGACGCTCCAACTGTTCGTCGCTCGCGTCAGGGAGCTTGTCCACGCCATAGAGCCGGGGATGGTCATACGATTCATACGGCGCCTGGAGCAACCAATTGACCAGACGCCGTGAGGTGTCTCCGATCCACATCGTCGTGCCCATCCTTTATGGCAACGACAGCCAGTGCGCCCGAGCGCAAGGCTGGGGATAGCCAGGCAGCGCCCCGATTTAGCGGGGCGCTGCCAGTGTCAGCACTGAATCACCCGCCGGCGATCGGAGCGACGATCTGATATTCCTCAGCTTCGGGATCGAATACGCCGCGGTCAAGCACGTGGACGCCGTCGACCTTCTTCGAGACTGCGCAGCCGGCGGCGACGGCCTCGCGCAGAATCTGCTCGGCTTCCTCGATCGCCCGGCGGGACTCTTCGGTATCGACCGACGTATCCCACTCAACAACCTGATGCCCGCGACGATTGGCGACAATGATGCGTCCCATGTCGACCTCCTTTGTTCACCTCATGGAATAGGGAAAAACACGGTGTCCGGGAGCCTCATCGGCATCATGCCCGAACGACGAACGAGGGAGCCAGCGCCACGCATCGATTGGAACCGGCTTGGCCCCACTCTACGCCCGTTATCCGCAAATCGCAAGATCGGGAAGGTCGCGAATGACGCGGTCCGGCGACCTCGATTTGTTTACGAACTGCTCATGCTCTCGATGAGCATCGACGCCAGAGCCGCAAATGGTTACTCCGACTGAAGCAGGCCCACGACTATCTTCTGCTCATATCCGACCTTTGCCAGGTTCCTATTGACAACGTCATCTCGAACCCGCGCAGCCCTCTGAGTGTCGACTTCTCGCTCAAGCAAATCGCGCACGGCATATACATCGGCCACTCCTCGAAAGAGTGGCTTCAGCCTTACTTCGCCTTTCTTGTTGATCTTGCCAAAAGGAGGCTCAAGCGGCGCATAACATTTGATGGAGCCGTGGCCACGATCATTGGGTTTGATCTCAAGGGAATCGATGTTCCCGAGCCAAACGGTGCGAATTTCCGGGTGGCGATATCCGGAGACTATCAGCGCATGACGGTCGGAAAGGGCGTAGTAGGTTCGTTTACTTTGGAGCACATCGAAAATGAACATATTGCTGAAGAAGAGAATCGTAACGACGGGGAAGACGAACAGGAACACCATCCCAGGAGAAAAGTCTCCCGAAAAAAGATTGCCAACAATGACACTGGTTGGAATCCCACCCCAAATCAGAAAGAATGGGATAAGGAAAAAGAGCGATTTCGAGAACTTGAAGCCTCGATGCGGGCGCCCGGTCCAGAGCAGCGTCTCACCTGGTTCGAGCGCTGCCTCGATGAGTTGATATGGATCGGGTTTCATGTGGTGTCCCTCTTTATTCAACACTTGCACCGCCACGGAGAATAGATTCCCATGCCAGGTCAACCTCATGAGCGATCGTGTACGACGCAGCGTCCAGACCATCTTCCGCCGAGGGACCGAATATCCCGGCGAGCGCGATGAGCCCAAAGGGCGAGGATGTGCGGCCGGGACGTATCCTCGCGAACTGCTGTTGGATATGAAGTTTGCGGATAGAGGGCGCCAGCGCCGGCAGCAAGAGGATGGCGGGACCTGCCCGTTCCACGTAATCCATCGCGCGTTTTGGGTCGGTATCCACCCATCCGGCAAATGACCGACGTCCTTCGTCGACCATGTCTCTGAGTACTGACAGTGTCTCGATGCCATGCTCGGTGATGGAGCAGGTGATCGCGGCGCTCGGGTTTCCCACAACCGGAACATCGCAGAGATAGAACCCGCGCTTGACCAACTCGGGGAGAATTGTGCCTCCCACATACGTTTGCGCATTGAGTATTCTGGTTCTCCGGCCAAGGACAAAGTGGTAGCTCGGGCGATGTTGCCGGAGGACCTCACGTGCGACGTTCTTCACGGGGACGCCCACGACGCCATCGGCGAAGGTGCGCCTTGGTATCGGTGGAAAGAGATCAAGAATGTGCTGCAGTGGCTTTTCCAGTCGCCTGGTGAAGTTGGAGCCGCCTGAAAACACGTTGACCTTCGGATGCAGGATGAGGAAACGACGATCGGTGGCCCGGGTGAGCTTGAGCGAGCGGCGAACGACGAGCTCGAGCAGCGCAGCGCGTAGCGCGACGGCGTCTCCCGTTTCAGGGCCGGTCAATAACACTAGCGATTCCGGCGCGGAAAGGGTCCAGGGCTCTCCAGGTTGCCGTTCAACCATGTGACCATTTGTCCTTCCATATCACGCGTCGATAACGAAAGGTCCCTGGCACATTGACGGATGATGGTGCTACCCCGGCAGATGCGATCTGCAATCAGGACATGGGCAGTGCGGACAGCCGCGCTCGTGGAGGCGACTGGGAAGCTGTGCCTGGAGATCGCAGATCAAACAGTGAAGCGTATGAATCTCGGTGGCGATCTCCTCATAATCGACTTCGGTCATCCGATCGGCGGACTCGATCGGACGATGGGGCGATCCAACCGCCAGGATGACATGATCAGTAATCGCCCCAACGGCGTGAGGGAGCTGGCCCTCGATCATGAAGACATCTCCGGCGCGGGTGGGGAGAATCTGACCGCCGCACGTGACGGTTCCTTCGCCGCCAATCACGATGAGGAGATGATCGCCGGCATGGGTGTGCGGTACGAATCCGTCGCCGGCGGCAAGCCGGATGATGTCGGCGCCGAGCAATCCGTTTGAGACGAGCGCCTCACCCGTCGCATGACTGTGGGCGACCGGTGTTGGCCGAGCCGACAGATCCACGCCGAGCAATTGATCCCCGGAAATGCCGAGATCGACTGACCAACGCGCGCGTTTCAATCCCTCGATGGCGAGGAGTGGGTTCTTGAGGCTGGAAGCCATCTTACGCCTCCTGTGACGTCAGGCAGAATGCCGTGCGCCTTGCGAACCAATGTTTGCGTTGAGTTGTGCGCCCTATTGCCTAAAGAAACGACTGATTAGCCAGGATGGTTTCCATTCGACGCTGGAATAGATGGGCTGGAAGTCCTGTCGCATGAATGCGAGCGTTTTCGTGCTGATATCCCGGCCAGCCATGACGTGCCGAAGGGAATCTTCTTTTTCCTTGTACTGGAAGTAGGCGCGGTCGCCGGTGAAGTCGAGAATGTAGCGTTTTGCTTCGTCCTTGTAGCGATCCCAGCCTGGAACTGCTTTGCCCGGCGTATTGGCGAGCGCCCACATCTGAAAGCGCTCGTCCCGGTAAAAATGGTGAATGGACCGGTATATCTCAGCGGCATGACCGCCCCGGAGCGCGGGCAATCGGAGCGTGACTTCCTGCCATTTGAGACTGAAATTGAGCCACCAGAAATAATCGAAGAGCGTCGCGATGCGAACTGGGGCCGCCGCGATTACCGGCGCGAGAAAGCGCTGCACGCGCCGGGCGCTGCGCCAGCTGCCGAGGCGATCATGCAATACGAAGGGCAGCACATCCTGGTACGGGGCGCCGCCAAGTCCTCGACGAACATATGGCGCGAGCAGATGACTGCCGAAGAGTTGGTCGCCATGCTCGCCGGTTACATTGATGTCGCACGCGCGCAGGCAGGCGGAAATCGGATGCGAAACCGGCGCAAAGGCGATCCGGTCGTTGATAAACCGGAGAAAGAAGCCTGGATACTCGGTGGCCGAATGCATCGATAGCCGCACCTGCATCAACTCGGTGCATCGTCTTGCCTCGGCCGCCTTGATGATGGCGACCAGCGCGGCGGTGGAATCGATCCCGCCCGACCAGAGAAGCGATATCGTTCGTGATTCGCGATCTGCCTGGGCCACGATCTCGTCGCCGACGGCATCACAGAGTTGGGAGAACGATTCCTGATTGGACGTGCTTTCGGGAATGGGATCCAACACGGAACAGGAGAATCCCGGCTCAAGCGCCGACGTGCGGTCAATGATGCTGCAATGAAGAAACCGACAGGCAAGCACGTACTCCGGTGACAGCGGTTCATCCCCGATCCGGCCGCTATCCGCTTGGTTGAAATTGAGGAACAACAGGGGTTCAAGAGGCATCGGCGTCATCCGTCTGGGGCGAAGCCAGGTTTCGCGTGGATGCCGATTTGGATGCTTCGATTTGATCGCGAATCGTCGCCCAGTAAAACGCCTCAGACGCCAGTTGCCGCTCATCAAAAAGCCGCTCCCGCATCGTGAAATATGCGCTGTCGAAAATCTCGGCGTCATGCCCCCTCAAGTATTTCGAACTGAAGAAAATCCATCCCCAGCGCGCGCGTCGCCACGCCAGCGAGCCGAACGACGCCAGTGCATCGGAATTCGATAGCGAGAACCGCGACCGAAGAGTGCGAAACGCCATCTTGCTTCCAGGTGAAAGGGTCAAGATAAACGGTAACCCGAGGTCAAGAGTGTCTTCGATCAATGTGTGTAGGGCGGATTCTATCTGGTGACAGCAGTTCTCGCCATGGGCTGAAAAACGTCGTTGATGTCGATTCGATTTTTGCCATTCGTCTTCAGGCCGAAATGACCCAATGTCCCTCGTGAAGCGCGGCGAAAGAGATTCAAATTGAAATGCCTGACTACGCCGTCGAGTCATAGAGGCGATGGATGAAAATAGACATTTTGCGCCTGAGGGACTCCGCTGTGCGTAACAAGCTCTGCCCACCGGTCCGCATGGTCGCGGGTGTCTTCCCCACTTAGCAAATCCAGCGACGCCGACGCGGAAAGCGTCCGCGTTCTCCGAAGGATGTCGTCTCCATAGGACGGATTCACGGCCTCAGTGACTGATGACGATAAGAGGCCCTCTAGACCAATGTTTATTTTCCAAAGCGGTTATACGGATGGAGGTTGAAGCCCTGGGCCATGCCGCCCGTTCAATAAATGGTGAGTCGTCTGTTTCTGCTAATCATCATGCGAGGAAGGATGTATTGAGGATCGGTCGTGAGCAGGCAAACAACGACGCCGCACTTCGCACTATTACCACCCGTTCGGGCTAGTGACAAAGTTGTGGGGATGGCACGATCCTTGCATCACACCATAAAAATGGCAAATGAAAGATATAGCGGTCGGGTCACTTGAATCTCGTCGGATGTTCGCACGATGATTATCAAATCGTCGACAACTACCAGATTAGCCGTCGACCGCTTCACGACTGTGTCTAAGCGGATCGGTGCCACGAGATTCTGAGGGCCTGTACCTGCCGAAGGGGAGAGACGAAATGTTGGAGACAGCGAATCTGAGCCCATCATGGTTGTCACCACGACGTCGCCGCGCGACTCTCGGTCCACTGTTGCGGAGAGCTCTTGCCCTGATGACTGTTCTGATGATTATATCGGCTTCCACTGCCACTGCGGCCGTTGGATGGTGCCGGTCGGATCCAGTCATCATGGTCAACGGGAACATCGCTGACATCTTTGTCAGTGCACCGGTTGACGCTCTCGTGGAGGTGACGGGACCTACCCAGATCGTGGTGACGACCCCGCCCGACGTCGATGCTGCGCTCATCGTTAGCACGCTTGGCTTCGGTCGAGGTGAGATTGTCGAGTTCGAGCAGTCGAGGTCACTCAAGATCACAGACGAAGGCATCGAGTTACGAATCCAGGTCTTCGTTCCGGCGATTGACGATCAATTGCCGGTCGTGGTTGAGTTTTCCCCGCGCCTTCTCGATATCCTGTCACCAGTTACGTCCGAAGGGACCGCCAATGATTGGATCTCCTTCCGCGTATTGGTGTAGGGCCGACGTGCCGGCCGTTGCTGGGGATTGGACCGCTCGACTGGGTGTCTGTGGACGCTCTGTCGCCGCTTGCGTCCAACTTATAGGTAGCTGGTCGGGTCTTTCTCCACGATCTGTCAGGAGCCATGCATGACTCCGCTCCCATGGTCCGTCAGGATCTATATTGCGGGAATGGTTCTCCTCGTCACCTGCCTGGCGATCCCCGCCCTTCTTCGCGCCGACCCGCTTGCTCCATCGGACCTGATCCTGGCAGTTGTCCTGGGCGGCTTGATGATGATCGCGTGGCTCGAGCCTTTCCCCCTCTCGTTCAAGCGTAAGCTGTATCTCGATACGAGTGTCGTGGTCGCTGCGATTCTGCTGCTCCAGCCTGGGGTGGCCATGATTGCTGTCGGAGCCGGAACCCTGCTGGCGCAGGTCATCCGCCGGCAGGGTCTGGCTCAGTCCGCGTTTAATGCCGCCCAGACGATGCTGCAGGCCGGCGTGGGCGGGATAATCGTGACCGGCGCTGATGGGCGGATTAACGCCGATTCAGTCGGCGATCCGCCCGTTCTGGCACTCGTCCTGATCGCCAGTGCCGTCATCTTTCTCATCTCCAATGTGTGTGTGGCGACGGCCATTGCCCTGGAGACGGGGACGTCGCCCTTCAGGCTCTGGCTCAACACCGTTCGGCATGCGAGTCGGGAAGAGATCTATACCTACCTGGCACAGGTCGGCCTTGGAATCATCGCGGCGATCTTGATCGACGTTGCCCCATGGACCTTGCCCTTGCTGGTGGGACTCGTTATCGTCATTGCCGTCCTGCTCAAGCGCAACATCGAACTGCGACGGCGCGCAGAGGACAATCTTCAGATGAGTGACGCCAGTCTGGCGGAGGCACAGCGCCTGGCGAGACTTGGGCAGTTGGGGGTGGGACCTCGTAACCGGAGACGTTCGCTGGTCCGACGAGACATTCCGAATCTTGGGTCTGGCCCCTGGTGCGGTCAAGCCGACGTTCGATGCGTTTCTGCGCGCCGTTCATCCTGACGACCGCAAGTTGGTCGACCGAACGGTGCACGACGCCATTCGCCGGAGCGTTTCATTCTCGTTCCAGCATCGGGTTCGAACTCCGGACGGCGACGAGCGAACGGTATATCAGCAAGGAACGGTGGTCGTCGAGGAAGGCCAGAAAGTCCGGATAGCCGGCACGCTTCAGGATGTTTCCGAGCGCTCGATGCTGGAATCTCAACTCGCCCACCAGGCCTCCCACGATCCTTTGACGGGACTGCCCAATCGCGCCTGTTTGCTCGAACGGCTAGCGGCGGCTCTTACTGCGCGAGACCGCCGGTCGTCGGTGGCGGTGTTGTTTGTAGACCTTGACGGGTTCAAACTCGTCAACGACGGACTCGGGCACGACGCGGGCGACGGAGCGCTTTTCGAGGCCGGACGTCGGCTTGTTGCGGCGTCGCGGAGCTCAGACACCGTGGCACGCGTTGGAGGGGACGAGTTTGTCGTTCTCCTGGCGCCATCCACGCCAACACAGGCCACCGCCGTGGCCAGCCGCATCGTCACAGCGTTCTCCGCGCCCTTCCACCTGAAAGAGACCGAGGCGACCATCGGCGCCAGTATTGGCATCGCCGTCAGCGGCTCAGAGCTTAAGCAGCCCGAAGATCTCCTGCAGGCGGCAGACACCGCCCTGTACCACGCGAAGGAAACGATGAACGGTGGCTGGAGCGTCTTCGAGCCGGCGATGCGGGCCGAGGCGATGGCGCGGCTGGAGATAATGACTGCCCTGAAGACGGCGGTCGACCGAAACGAGTTCCGCCTCTACTACCAGCCGGAGATCGAGCTAGCGACCGGCCGAGTCGTCGGCTGTGAGGCTCTAATCCGGTGGCGCCGTACACCGGAGATCACCCACCTCCCGCTCGATTTTATCCCGATGGCTGAAGAGACGGGCTCGATCGTCGCGATCGGGGAATGGGTACTGACCGAGGCATGTCGTCAGGGCCGCGAGTGGCAGGAACAGCTCGGCGAGGCGACGTCGTTCAGGATGGCAATCAACGTGTCCGTCCGCCAGCTTCGGGACCCTGACTTTGCCAGTCGAGCTGAGCGCATCCTCCGCGAGACCGGGTTCCCGGCCCACCTGCTCAGGCTCGAGATCACCGAGAACGTGCTTCTTGACGCGGGGGAGTCCGATCACCATGTACTGCATGAGCTTAAAAAGCTCGGGGTGCAGCTGGCGATCGACGACTTCGGGACCGGGTATTCGTCTCTCTCGTACTTACGGCAGGTGCCGCTCGACACACTCAAGATCGATCGCTCGTTCGCGAGTGGGCTTTCGGCGAAAGGGGCCGACCGGGCGATCGTCGAGTCAATCGTCTCGCTGGCTCATACGCTCGGCATGAATGTGACGGCTGAAGGGATTGAGTCGGAGGAGCAGTGGCTGGGGGCAATCGACGTCGGGGTTGATTCAGCACAGGGATACTATTTCGCGCCGCCACTTACCCCCGAAGCAGTTCGTCCCTTTCTGACCCGCGGGCGAACAACCGGGTTCGGCCAAGTCGAAGAGTTGGCCGAAAGCCACAACGGTGCGACATTGCCGCGATCGCAAGCTGCATCCGCGACTCGTCGACTCAGGTCGGCGCGCGTTCGCCTCACCAAACCCCCGGATGTTGACCAGGCGGAGTTGCTGCGCAACCGCCGAGAAACTCGGTCAGCCGACCATTAGCGGCATGCCGCGAGCGCCTGCAGGAACGTATTCTAAGTACCGCACCTGCCTATCTTCAGCTTCTGGCGCCTGAGAGAGAATCGGTGCCGGCTCACTTCGTCCCATAGGGCTTTCGAGGGACGTTTCGGCACGAAGTGTCACTTCTTGAATAAAGTAGCCGTTGGTACCCTACAGCACCTCACGGCGTCCCCGACATACCTCAATTTTTCTACAGAATTTAAGAGTTTTGGGAAGAATTTCGAGTGGGGTTACCTCCTGTCCCTGGCGCGAATTGACGTCGGTACGCGCAGGTGCCAAACTCAACTGAGCCGAACGACCGGTTCGGCAATTACAACTGAAGAGCACTTGGGGACGGGGATCGATTGATTTCCGAAACGTAAGGGGAAACCGGTGAGAATCCGGTGCTGTCGCGCAACTGTAACGGCGTATGCCGGAGCCAGAGCACCTTCCTCAAGTGGTCCAGGTCCTTCGACGGAAAGGGGCGGACAACCGTGAATCACGGTCGTTTAAGTGCCGGAGGCAAATCCGGCAGCCCCGCTCATCAGAGCGGGTTTGTTGTTTCCGTATGGTCTCGAATTCGTGGCGGGTTGCTGGCGTTGCTGCTGGCGATCACGCTGCTTGGCGGCGGTGTGGCGGGGGCGCTCGCGCAGTCGACGCCTGTTGCGACGCCTGCCGGAACACCCGAATGGCGAGCCGTTGCCGATCGCGGCGGCGGTTGCCTGGCTGCAATCACAGCAGGATGCCGGCGGCGGGTTCCCTGGTCTCGATGGCAATCCTGATCCTGGGATCACGGTCGACGCGATTCTCGCGCTGGTCGCATCGCCTGGTTATGACGAAGCAGCCGTGCAGAAGGCGCTCGCCTATCTCGATGGCAACGCCAAACCTTATATCGAAACCGGCGCCGGTCAGGCGGCGAAAGTCGTGCTGGCGATGGCGGCCACCGGCGGCGATCCCACCAGCGTCAACGGCGTGAATCCCGTTGATCTGATGGAAAGCGGCATCAATCCCGACACCGGTCTTTGCGGCAGCGGCGTCTTCGACCAGGCCTATTGCGTGCTGGCGCGAGTCGCGATCGGCAAGGAAGCCCCGGTGGAATGGATCGACGCGCTGCGCAAAACCCAGAGTTCCAACGGCGGTTGGGCGTTCGACGGTTCGACCGACGAAGCTGCGGCAGATAGCAACACGACGGCGCTGGTGATCGAGGCGCTGGTTGCCGCCGGTGTTCCTGCGACCGATGACGCCATCGTCAACGGCATCGCCTTCTTGAAAACCCTGGTCGTGTCGACTGGCGGATTTGCCTATGGTGCTGTCTCAGTTGATCCAAGCGCGACGCCGGTGGCGGGCGCCGCTCCTGCCCTGATAGCCGGACGCAAATTCAACCGGCGTCGTCATTCAAGGACTGACTGCGGCCGGCGTCGATCTGACCGCGCCCGAGTGGGGCGATCCGATCGCCGCCTTGAGCGCATTCCAGAACGCGAGCGGAGCATTCCGCTATATGGACAGCATGCCCGATGACAATCTCTTCGCGACCGTGCAGGCAATGCCGGCGCTGGCCGGAATCACCTTCCCGATCATCGCGGGAGCCTGATCGAACCTCGCGTCTCTTCATCGCGGCAACTATTTCGCTCTTCGTCGCACTCTTGCTTGGCCCCACAGTATGGGCCGAGCAGGAGCCTGCGCACGAGGCGGCGATTGCCGTGCGCCATGGCGACGGCGGCATCACCTATGCCCTGGTGGCCTTTCCCGAGGATGAGATCAGCGGGATGGAGCTGCTGCGCCGCTCGGGGATTTCGCTGATTACCGTTCCGTTTGGCGGTCTCGGCGAAGCGGTTTGCACGCTCGAAGGCGAAGGGTGCGGGGTGGGGGATTGCCGCAAACGCGTCTGCCAGACAGGCGATCCCAATTCACCATTCTGGCAATATTTTCGCCAATCGTCGCCCGGTGAGTGGTTTGCGGTTCCGCTCGGCGTCAGCAGCTCTAAAGTGCATGACGGCGATGTCGATGGCTGGTCCTGGACTCCGCACGACGCCAATCTGCCCGCGCTGACGGTTGAGTCAGTGCGTGATCTGATGGGGTCGGATGCAAGCGCGTTGGAGTTGCCCGCAGACGGAAGCAGCGTCTCGATCAAACGCGAGTTCGATGCAAACGGCAAGCTGCGCACCAGCAGTTCATCGAATGCGCCGAGCGCCGGTGAAGTGATTTCTGGAATGGCGGCGTTGGTCGTGCTGGCGGGAGCGGGCGGGCTGATTGTCCGGCGCAACCGGCGACAGATCGGGAGCGCGGCGTGAAACGGCAGGCCGGACTCGATCCGCGCGTCTGGTTGCTCTGGGGTGCGGCGGCTTCGTTGCCATCGCTGCTTGGGCGCAATCCGTTTCCGATCGCCGCCTGCCTCATCGTCGCCATCACCGTCCGGGCGACGATTGACGATGGACGCGATCGCGCCTGGGGAACACTGCTCCGATTGGCGGTCGTCTTCGCGGCGATTGGCGTGCTCTTCAACATGTTTACCTACCACGGCGGTGACCGCGAGTTCGCGGTGATCCCCGGCTGGGTGCCAATCGCCGGTGGGCCGCTGACGCTGAACGCGCTGGTCTACGGGCTGGTGAGCGGATTGGCGTTGGTGACGCTGGTGGTCGTCTGGTCGACCGTCGCCCAGCGGATTTCCTGGTCTGACATGGTGCGGCTTGCGCCGCCGTCGCTGGCCAGTTTGACCGTCGCAGGAGCTGTGGCGATGGCGCTCACCCCGCGCACGGTGGAGGCATACGGCGAAATCCGGGAGGCGCAGGCGTTGCGCGGGTACCGTCCGCGCGGAGCTCGCGACATCGTTCCGATCGCCGCGCCGTTGCTCACGCTCGGATTGGAACGCGCCGTGACGATGTCGGAGGCGCTGGAATCGCGAGGATTCGGCGGACCGCCCGAGGAAACGAACCGGGGCGCCTGGTTCTCGATCGGGCTGATTGGCGCGATCACTGGCATCGCAGCGGGAGCGTTCCTGATCAGCTCGGGCACAGGCGGGACCGGGTCTCATTGTGCTTAGCCGCCTGTTTTGGCGGCTTTCTGGCGCTCGTTCGCTCAAAAGGCGCTCAATCGAGCTACAAACCGACGCGCTACCGCGAAGTCAGATTCGATCGGCGAGACCGGATCGTCTGTGGAATCTGTCTTATATCAGGATTGCTCATTTTGACTATCAACGCGCTCAATCGATCCGCGCTTTTCTACGAGCCCTATCCCACCATCGGCTGGCCAACCGTCAGCTTGCCGCTCATCGCTGCGATCGCACTGTTGATGACGCCTGCGCTCATCGTTCCTCAACCGGGCAGCAGACCATGAGCGCGGTTCCGATCGAGGCGGAGTTCGACGCCGTCAGCTACTGGTATCCCGGCGAGCCTCAGGCGGTACTGGACGAAGTTGGCTGGAAAATCGAGCGGGGATCGTTCGTCGTTTTGGCCGGTCCGTCCGGGAGTGGCAAATCGACGATGCTCCGCTGTCTCAACGGGCTCGTGCCGCACTTTTCAGGTGGACGGATGTCCGGCGCGGTGCATGTGCGCGGACTTGATACGCGCGATCACGGTCCGAGAAGTTTGAGCCAATCGGTCGGGTTCGTCTTTCAGGATCCGGAAGCGCAATCGGTTGCCGACATCGTCGAGGATGACATCGCGTTTGGTTTGGAACAGGCCGGTCTGCCGCGCCAGACGATGCGGAAGCGGGTTGAGGAAGTGCTCGATCTGCTTGGCATCGCTTCCTTGCGGCATCGGTCTGTTTCGACACTCTCAGGTGGTGAACGGCAGCGGGTGGCGGTCGCTTCGGCGCTCGTGCTCCAGCCCGAGATGCTGGTGTTAGATGAGCCTACCAGCCAGCTCGATCCCTGGGGCGCTGAGGATGTGCTGACGGCGCTGCATCGTCTCAACGAGGATCTTGGGCTGACGATTGTGCTGGCAGAGCACCGATTGGAGCGCGTCGCCGCGTTCGCCGATCAGATGCGGATCTTGCGGGATGGACTGCCCTCATTTGATGGTCTGCCCGGCGAAGCGATGCTGGCGGTGCCAAATGATTCAGCACCGCCGCTTGCCCGGCTGGCGCGTGCGCTCGGCTGGGCGGAAGCGCCGGTGACGATCAAGCAGGCGCGACGCATGCTCGGAAATGTCAATGTTCTTCCATATCCGATTGAGATTCACCCTCCACTGGCCGCGCCGATCATCGAGATCGAGCGTCTCAGCACGGGCTACGCCGACCGCAAGGTGCTCGATCAGCTTTCGCTCACGATCGCACCCGGTGAGTTCGTCGCTTTGATGGGACGAAACGGCTCGGGCAAAACGACGCTGTTGCGCTCGATGATGGGGCTGACGCCGATCAGTGGCGGCAGCGTTCACATCGGCGAGCGTGATGCCCGGCGATCCCGCCCGGATGAGCTGGCGGGGATCGTCGGCTACGTGCCGCAACAGCCGGGACGGTTGCTCTTCGCGGAAACATTGCGGGATGAGCTTGCCTTTACGCTGAAGCACCGGCCCGCAGAGCGGACCTGGCCGGCACGGAATCCACGGGAAGTGCTTGCCGAACTTGGGTTGGAAGGTCTCGAAAACCGCAACCCCCGCGATCTGTCGGTCGGTCAGCGTGAACGCGCGGCGCTGGCGTCGGTGCTGGTCGGAGCGCCGAAGGTGCTATTGCTCGATGAGCCGACGCGCGGCATGGACGCCGCTCGCAAGCGCGCGCTGGCCCGCATTCTGGAAAAGGAACGCGCGGCCGGGGCGGCGATCGTGATGGCGACGCACGATGTCGAATTGGTGGCGGAATGCGCGACGCGCGTGGTGTTGCTCGGCGAGGGAGAGATCGTCGCCGATGGATCACCGCGCGATATCCTTTCCGGATCGCTCACCTTCGCCACCCAGATCAACAAGCTCTTTGGCGGTCGCTTGCTCACCGTCGAGGATGCTGTCTCCGCACTCGACCGGGAATGAAACTTCCTGCTACGATCGCCGGAGCGGATTGGACTGGACGTGTGACCGGGGTGAATGATCGTGATTGCCGACATGCGACGTGACTATACAAATGGAGTGCTTGAGCTTTCCGATCTCAATCAGGACCCGATCGCCCAGTTCCAAGCCTGGTTCACCGACGCCCAGCAGGCGGAAATTGTCGAGCCGAACGCCATGACCCTGGCTACGGCAACCAGCGACGGCATTCCCTCCGCCAGGTTTGTGCTGCTGAAGGGCTTCGATGAGCGCGGGTTTCGCTTTTTCACGAACTACCAAAGCCGCAAGGGCGAAGAATTGCTCGCGAATCCGCGAGCGGCGCTCGCCTTTTTCTGGGCGAAACTTGAACGCCAGGTGCGGATCGAAGGCCGCGTCGAGCGATTGAGCGTGGAAGAATCAGCCGCCTATTTCCACTCCCGACCCAAAGGTAGTCAGATCTCCTCGGCAATTTCCCCGCAATCGCAACCTCTTCCCGATCGCGAGTCCCTGGAGGGTCAGGTCGCGGCCGCAACCGACACGTATGCTGAAACCGACGTGCCATTTCCTGCCGATTCCTGGGGCGGTTACATCGTCATCCCGGAACGGATCGAATTCTGGCAAGGCCGCAAGAGCCGTTTGCACGACCGCTTCCGCTACCAACTCGATAATGGCCAGTGGAAGATTGAACGGTTGGCGCCGTAGGTCGGTTTTGGGAATATCTCCAGCACTGAAGTGCCGGGCTAAGCAACACAAAGTCCCGTTGGGACTACGACGAAACCCCGCTAATCTTTGAATTGTTCGTCGCCCTGCGCAGCCCTGGAAGGGCTGCGGCGTGTTTGCCTGGCCTTTCAAGGCCGCGAATCTCGTGCATCAGGCATCAGATGAGGCATGCCCTACCGACTTTGGTCGCGTAGTGTTTTGTTCCAACTTCGTAAAGCGGATAGAATCGACGATGGCGCGCCAATGTGCGCTAACCGGGTTGTATTTGAACGGCTCGAACGCCGTTCAACGACAGAATCATTCCTCGGCGCCCGGTTCACGACCATGACACAGGTGAAAAAAAGGCGATGCCCGCAGGCCGAAAGCCAAGCGCTGATAAAAGTCACTCCGACGCGACCGACGATTTGCTCGCGCCATTCGACGCATTGTTCGCGAGCGATCTTGGCGCTGCCGTCGAATCTGCCGTTGAGAACGCCGAGCTCGAAGGCGAGAAGCCGGTTCGCAAGCGTGCCACGACGAAGGGAAAACGTCGCCGTGCCCGCACCATGGCGCTGCCGGTGCTGGTGGTCGACGAGACCTTTCTGATGCCGCACATGTCGATTCCCTATCCCCTTGAGGATGAGGAATCGTCGATGGTGATCGAGCGAGCGCTGCGGATGAATCCGCGCCAGGTGCTCGTGCTGGTCGAGCGGATGGTCGAGCCGCAAATCCCTGATCCCGATGCCGCAGAAGAAGGCGACGAGGTTGGGTGGACGCCGGGCGCTGATCCCACCGGACCTGAATGGGAGTTTGGCCGCGTCGGCGTCATCGCCGAAGTTGGCCAGCGCATCAGCCGGCCGGGCGGCAACTCGCCATGTCATCCTGCAAGGGCTGGCGCGCGGCATCGTCACAGAACTGGTGCAGCAAGAGCCGTATCTCGTCGCGCGCGTCGACCGGCACGATGACCCGTCGATCGACCGCCGAAGCGGAAGCGGCGATGACCGCGGTGATGGAGCAGGTCGAGAACTACATCAGCATGCTTCCGAACGTGCCCGGAAGAGGTGCTGACGATGGTGCGCAGTGTCGAAGAGCCGGGCTGGCTGGCCGATCTGATCGCCTTCTCGCCCGAGTTCGCCAGCGACCAGCGGCAGGAATCTGCTGGAAGATCCTCGATCCGGTGCGAGCGTCTGCGCCGCTTGAGCGTGATGATCCAGAAGCGGCTGATGTGCTCAATCTGCGCCAGCAGATCGCAGACCGAAGCGCAGGCCGGCATGGACAGCCAGCAGCGCGAGTACTTCCTGCGCGAGCAGATGCGCGCGATCCAGAAGGAGCTGGGCGAGGGCAGCGCCGGAGGAGACGCTGGCCAGCGAGCTGCGCGAGAAGATCGAAGCCGCCGGCATGCCGGAGGAGGTCAAGGCCAAGGCGCTGGTCCAGGTCGAGCGGCTGGAGCAACAGCACCCGTTCTCGCCGGAGATCGGCGTCATCCGCACCTACCTGGAATGGCTGATCGAGCTGCCCTGGGCGGTCGCAGACCGAAGACCGGCTCGATCTGACCGAAGCCGCCGAGATCCTGACGAAGACCACTACGGCCTGGAAAAGGTCAAGGAGCGCATCCTCGAATACATCGCCGTGCGCAAGCTGGCCGGTGATCAAGCCTGCGAGCGCCGATCATCTGCTTCGTCGGACCTCCGGGCGTCGGCAAGACGAGCCTCGGGCGAGTCGATCGCCCGCGCGATCGGCCGCAACTACGTGCGGATGTCGCTCGGTGGCGTGCGCGACGAGGCGGAGATTCGCGGTCACCGGCGCACCTACGTCGGCGCGATGCCGGGTCGGGTGATCAAGGCGCTGCGCGATGCGAAGAGCCACAACCCGGTGATGGTGCTCGACGAGATCGACAAGGTCGGCTCGGATGCGTTCCGCGGCGATCCCGTCGTCGGCGCTGCTCGAAGTGCTCGATCCGGAGCAGAACTCGACCTTCTCCGATCACTACCTCGAAGTGCCGTTCGATCTCTCGAAGGTGATCTTCATCACGACCGCGAACCTGCTGGAGCCGATCCCGCCCGCGCTGCGCGACCGGATGGAGATCATCGAGGTGTCGGGGTACACCGAGGTCGAGAAGCTGGCGATCGCGCGCAACTTCCTGCTGCCGAAGGCGCTCGAGATCGCACGGTCTCACCCCGAAGCATGCTGACCGTCACCGACGATGCGTTGCGGCCGGCTCATTCGCGAGTACACCGAGGAGTCGGGCGTTCGCAATCTCGAGCGCGAGATCGGCGCGCTCTGCCGCAAGGTGGCCCGCATTCGCCGGCGATCGAACGCCGCCGGAGATCGCTGAAGATCGATGACGCGACAGATCTGCGGACTACCTCGGCGTGCCGCGCTACGACTTCGGTCTGGCCGAAGAGCAGGACGAAGTCGGCGTCGCGACCGGCGCGGCGGTGACGAGTGTCGGCGGCGATCTGCTCGTCGATCGAGGTGCTCGGTCATGGAGGGCAAGGGCGATCTGATCCTGACCGGGCAGCTCGGCGACGTCATGCAGGAGTCGGCGCGCGCGGCGATCTCCTACGCCCGGCGCGCGCATCGGCTGATTACGGCATCGACGCCGGGCTTCTTCGACAAGCACAACATCCACGTCCACGTCCCGGCCGGCGCGATTCCCGAAGGATGGTCCGTCGGCCGGGATCACGATGGCGACCGCGCTCATCTCGGCCCTGACCGGGCGTCAGGTGCGCAAGGACGTGGCGATGACCGGCGAGATCACGCTGCGCGGCAAGGTGCTGCCGATCGGCGGGTCTGCGCGAGAAGACGCTGGCGGCGCACCGTGGCGGCATCAAGACCTTCATGCTGCCGCAGCGCAACGCCAAGGATCTGGCCGAACTGCCGATGTCGTCAAGAACGATATGGAGTTGATCCAGGTCAGCACGCTCGACGAAGTTCTGGCTGCCGCCCTGTTACCCCCGATTCAAGGAGTTGTTGGACTGCACGTCGCATAACGATTGGCAGACCGCAAGCAGCAGACCGAACGAAGAACGAGATAACAAAAAGCTCCCGATCCAATGACACTGGATCGGGAGCTTTTCGTTGCGGCCGGCTGTCTGCGGCCGGCTCCGTTACGGGGCCGGTGTCGCCAGTGGTGTGGCGTAAACCGTGCTGATTGGTTGATCGGTGGCGAAGAGGGATGCGGTGTAGATCAAGACCGGCTCCGTGCCGAGATTTTCACCGTAGTGGATCATGCCGTCGCGCTCGATGACGGTGTCGCCGCCGGAAAGAACGGTCGATTCGCCCGCTTGCAATTCTTCGGTCGGCATCGGTGTGCCGACACCCTCAGCGCGATTGATGGTCGCGCTGCCCTGAAGCACGTAATAGGTCAGCTCACCCTGGACGACTGACGCAATCTGGACGCCGGGATGTGTATGTACGGGCAATGATGTTCCCGGTGGAATGGCGATCAGGGAGAGCTGCAACGTTTCATTGGGAGCAGTCGCGGGAGTGTCTCCGCCGAGCACGGTGCGCGTCAGCGCCTTTTCGTAGGACGATTGATCCTGCGCATGACTCGCTGGTGACATCGCAATTGCCGCGATCGTCATCAGCGCAATGGCCAGGATGACGGCAACGCGTTCCCGAAGTTTTTTGGTCACGAAGAACCTCCCATATGCCACTTTGGAGCCAATCGTCCCCTGATTCGTCGACGCAGTGCATTATCGACGATTTAGAACGTTTGGGAACGAGGTGAATCTGGAGGCGATAGCTGCGCTAAACGTCGGCGGGTTTGGTGGCGTTCGGGATTTTCCAGCGGCCGATTTCTTCCATGCCGATTCTGAGTGCGAGGGTAAGCTCATCGGCATCCGGCATCGCATCCCAGCGTTTGAGCGGCCGTCGCTCAGCCGGTGCGCCCGGGGACTGATTGGCGAAGAGAAGTCCCCACAATTCTCCGGAACCATCGGGAAGCGCGCGTAGCGCCGCAGCGCGGACGGCGCCATTGACCCCGTCGCTCCAGACCATCAGCACCTCCGACGAACTCGGGGTTGAGCGCAGCTGATGCTGAACGCTGCCAGCCCATCCGCTGGTGACCCGAGTCGCGGCCTCGACCATGCGCTCTTCAGTCAGGGTCAGCGGTTTCCGGTTGGGTTGAGGATCCGGTGCGGCGCCCTTCCGTGCTGATTGGCGTCCCGAGCTGCTGATCGCATCCATGGCGCCGCCCATCAAACCACGTTCCGTGCCAGGCGGGAGTCCGGTAAGCGCGCCAAGCTTGAGCCGGAACCATGTTTGCCGGGAGAACCAGAACGCGCCGATCAGCAACGAGGCATGAATCGCCAGGACGACCCAGCGCCAGTTCCCGGTATCGCTGGAGTACATCTGGCTCCAGTCGCCTTCCATGCCAAAGGCGAAATCAAGCATCGGATAGAAAATCAGCGCGTTGGCGGCCTGAAGCACGGCGAAGGTGATTAACAGTTCGTTGTACGCAGGTCGCAGCGGTGGGCGTTTCAGCAGAACAATCGCAAAAATGACGACGAAGATCAGGATGTTGACGATCGTCCCTGCCGCCGCGACGACCAGCACCTGCAGCGGAGAGAAGGGTTCGGCGTAGCTCACAAACCCGGCGAAAAAATAGAAACCGAAGTCGATGACCTTGCCGCCGAACGACCAGATCGCAATCGCGTGACCGAATTCATGCAATGCGACCGAGATCGGAATGAACACGAAAAACGCCGCCTGCGAGATCGCGTAGCGATCCTGCGGCGTGAGATTGTCGTCGAATACCGTCGCGCGATTCTTCCAGATGTCGCGAACAACGCGAACACCGATCAGAACGTAGAAGAGACTGATCAGAATCGCAATGTTGAAACCGCCCATAGATCCTCGTGAGCGCGCCGGAAAAGCCGCGTTATGTGATATGGCCGAATCGCCGATACGTTGCCGACTTCAGGTGCAAATGAACCGGCAAGGATGATCATAGCCCACCAGCGCGTGACTAGTCGGCTGACGTGCCCGGGACACCCGTTGGTTCCGGCTTCGCCTGTTGCGGGCGGCTGATCAGCGTGAGATAGCCAATAGCGAGCGTGGCGACCAGACCGATCACCGCGCCGATGATAATAGAGGCAGGTGCGCCGAAGCGCGTGCGAAGTCACTCCAGCGAAGAGCGCGCCAATTGGCATGCCGCTATTGAAGACCATGAAATAGAACGCCATGACCCGGCCCCGCATATGATCGGGGGCTTCCATTTGAATGGTCGAATTGGCCATCGACGCTGTAAAGGTCATCGCAAATCCGGCGACTGGCAGTAGCAAAATGGCGATGAACACGGGGGCGGAAAGCGCGCCGACCAGGCCAAGCAAGATCAATGTGAACGCGAGTGCGGCAGCCGTCAACACAATGATCGACGGTGATGGTCTGCGGCTTCCCATGAAGGCGAGGAACAACGCGCCCGACATCGAGCCGAGTCCGAGCATCGACATGAGCAGTCCAAAACCGCCCGCTCCGATATCGAACGTGTCTTTCGCGAGCAACGGAATCCAGACATTGAAGTTCATCGCGAAGGTCGAGATGAAACCAATCACCAGGATCGTCCGCATGATCGTGCTGTCGTGGACCGCGTAGCTGATCCCCTCGCGAATGGAGTTCGACGCGCGTCGCATCTTCAGCCTGAAGAGCTTTGATTCGTCCATCCGCAGCAGTTGGAGAATTACGGCGAAAAAGCTCAATCCGTTGACGAGAAAGCACCAGGCCGGTCCGATTGCCGCCAGCGTGACGCCCGCGATCGCAGGGCCGACTAACCGCCCAGCGTTGAAGACCGCAGAGTTAAGCGAGACCGCCTGTACGAGATCTTCTCTCGGGACCATCTCGCTGACGAATGCCTGGCGCGTGGGGGTATCGATCGAATTCACCAGTCCGAGCAGTGCCGCAGTGAGAAAAACTTCCCAGAGCTGAACCTTGCCCGTGAAGATGAGCACGGAAAGGATCAATGAGAGAGAGGCCGCGCAGGCCTGAGTTATCACAAGAATTCGGCGCTTGGGATAGCGGTCCGCGATCACCCCGCCATAAAGCCCAAAAAGTACGGCGGGAAGAAACTGCGCGACCGGAACCAGCCCGAGATAGAAGGCCGAGGAAGTAAGACTGAGCACAAGCCAGGATTGGGCGAGCACTTCCATCCAGGTTCCCGTGACAGAAACAAGCTGGCCTGCGAAGAAGAGCCGGTAATTGCGGTGTCGGAGCGCTGGAACCTTCCTGCTCAGCCATTGAGATGGGGCACTTGGTGGTGATGGAGATGACGTGCTCGTACGGCTTCTCGCTTTGTGGTGAAACGCTGCTCGCAACAGCGCTTATCGAAGATGGCTCTCCGCCCTGCTGGCGTCGCCGGCAGGGCGAGGGAATTATCGGACCATTCTGCCAGAAAGTTGAAGTAATTGCACTGCCTAATGATACGAGAGTCTAACGAACGGGCGAAGCATGCCGCGGGCCGCAGGCGGCAGACCGTGACGAAGCCGCGGGCCGCAAGCACGGGGAGACATGGGCGTCGACGTGTGCCGGGCTGAAGCCAAGCGCTCACAACCTGAAGCACCCTGCAGGCACGGAGCTAGGTGGGCGGCAAGCGTGCTCAGTCCGGAGGACTTGTCGCGGATGGCCGGGAGCCGAAGCACCGGGCCATCACACTCAACTACGCTTCCTCACAACTCACTGCACCGTCAGCACCAGCCGGGCCGGGACGCCTGATTCGCGGCTGGTCAAGATTGCGAGGGCGTCAGGTGTGCCAGTGATGACGAATGTGTACGTGCCATCCCCGGCAATCGAGCCGGTGACGTTGAGCCAGATCTCTTCACCAGGACCAGCCGGCGGCAGGTAGGCGGGATTGCCCGCAGCATCGACCGCCGCCGAGATGCCGTCCGTGGGCAACGTCGAGTAGACGGCAGATGCTTCATCAACCCAGTAATCAGGGATGATGCCGATCAACGATCCCGCCGCCGATGATCCTCCGCTCGTCAGTACCAGTTGAGCATCGATCACTTGCGCTTCGCCGACACCTTCGACGGAGAAGGTGATGTAGGCCGCGGAACCATCCGGACCGCCCGCCGTCAGCTGTGCAACGAGATCGGGCGACGGCTGTTCATCCGGCTTCGCTGAGTAGACTGACGCATCGCTGGCGGCGAAGGCAACCACGGTCCATGGTTGTGGAGCCTGGGTTGGCTCCTCGGTTGGAATCTCCGTCGGAGCCTCGGTCGGGACCTCCGTAGGAGCTTCCGTCTCGACTTCGGTTGGCACTTCTGTCGGTGCTTCCGTTACGACCTCGGTCGGCGCTTCCGTGACTGCTTCCGTTGGATCGGACGCAGCCGTTTCCGACGCGGGAGCGGGGCTGGGTGTCGCATCTGAATCAATCGTTGCGGAAGGTGTTGCAGTCGTCTCATCGGCTTCTGCCGCGAAACCGACCGGGCTGTTCGTCACCCGGAACGTGGCTGATGCTGATCCAGGGCTGCCCACCGCCATCACCGGCACATCGGTTCCCGCCGGGAAGCCGGAGGGCACTGTGAACGAGCAGCTGGCGGTTCCGCTGGCGCGGCCCGTCGCCGAGCAAAGCAGCGTGCCGTTTGAGCTCGATGTCCGATTCCAGTACACGGACGCCACCTGGCCTGATGCCCAGCCCTTGACGTCGACTTTGATCGTCGCCCCGACCTCGCCGATAGGCGGGCTGAATCCCAATCGAGGCTGAACCGTGTAGTTCGCGGTTGCGGTCAAACCGCTGGTGACGCCCTTGAGCGTGACGGGATAAGCCGCGCCGGGCACCGTCGGGATATTGAATGCAAGGGACACCGTTCCGTCAGCGTTCGTGGTTCCCGTCGCGGATGGAGAGGTGTTCGCACCCCAGAAGAGTTGAACGCTCTCCTGCGACCAGAAGTTTGCGCCGCTCGCCGTGCTGGAGATGCCGCCACCGCCGCCGCCTGCGCTCGGACTGAGCGTCACACTCGCCGCGCCGGTCATTGCGCCGGAAATCGTGAACGGGGTTGTGAGCGCGGTTGCGGTGGCGGAGCCAACCGTGATGACTTGATGCTGCCCATTTACCGTCGTCGGTACCTTGAATGTGCTCGAACCGGAGCCGGTAGAACTGGCAGTTATCGTCGCGAGCGCGGTTCCAGAGGCGCTATCCCAGTAGATTGAAACCGGCTCGTCCGATTGATAGCCGCGAATATCAACCGTCACGCTGTCTCCCGGTTTTCCACTTGCCGCGGAAAGCGCGGACGATTGGGTCACGATGTAGGTGCGGGAGGGTTTCACGCCTGACGTGACGCCTTTGCCGACGATCAGATGCTTGCCGCCGAGCGCGGTTGGCACGGTGACGGACGTTGAGAACGCGCCGCTGGAGTTCGTCGTTACCGTTTTCAGCAATATGCCGGCCGAACCGGTCGAATCCCAATAGACCTGGACCTGCTCGCTCGCTTTGTATCCAGACCCTGAGACCTGAACGTTCGAGCCGACCGTGCCGGTGTTCGGTGAGATCGAGACTGCTGGTTTTGGTGTGGCGGTTGACGTCGGCGTCGGAGTGGGCGTTGCTGAACCGGTGACGGTGAAGCTTCGAGTTGCTTTGAACCCGGATGAGGTGCCCCGGCCAACGATGTAGTAAGTCCCCGCGACTTCATTTGGAATCCGAATTGTCGTCGAGAATCCCCCTGAGGTGTCGGCGGATCCAGAGGAAAGCATCGTCCCGTTCGACGTTTTCCAGCGGATTTCCACTGTTTCGCCCGGTGAATAGCCGATCGCGGTGATATTGACCGACGTGTTCGCCGGTCCGCTGGTTGGAGCGATCGACACTTTCGTTTTCGGCAGCACCGTAAAGCTCCGCGAAGGCTTGGAGCCACTTTGCGAGCCTTTGCCGGCGATGAGGTGCTGCCCGGCCGTCGCGGACGGAATCGTCACATTGACGCTGAACCCGCCCTGGCTGTTCGCCGTCGCATTGCCAAGCACTGCTCCTGTCACCGTGCTATCCCAATAGATGGTGACTGCTTCGTTTGGCGTATAGCCGGTGCCAGTGACCGCGACTGATGCGCCGACCTGACCACTGAGCGGAGCGACCGCAATCTTCGGCGTGCCAGCCGGAGTGGGTGTCGGTGTCGCCTCCACTACCGTAAAGGTTCGCGACGGCTTCGCCCCGGTGGTACGGCCTTTGCCGACAATCAAATGCGACGCTGTCGAGGCGTTGGACGGAATCGTCACGGATTTTGTGAAGCTGCCGGCGCTACTGGCAGTCACCGTGGCGAGAATCGTGCCGGTTGTCGTGTCCCAGTAAATGTCGACCGTTTCACCAGCGTTGTAGCCGGAACCGGTGACGGTGACTGCTGATCCGGAGCTTCCGGAGGTCGGGCTGATCGAAATCTTCGGCGTGCCGCCGGTGACGCCGCCCTGGCAGGCGGTTCGCGCTGCGGAAACGCTTTCGCCCGTCTGCCAGAGCATCGAAACGACGACGGTTTCTGGTCCGGATCCGTCATTGAAACCTATTTCGACCCAGGTGCCATCGGCGATATCGATCGCCGCGCGATTGCCGACTTGATATTGCTTATTGGAAACGCCCACGCCGTTGCTGATGCCATACCCAACGTTCAGTCCATCTTTCGCGGCGTCTGCCCCGGTGTATCCCTGGCCGAGGATGTTGACGGTTGACGAGAGACTGTTCAGATTGCGCCGCTCGGTCGGTTCCCACCAGTTGTCGTTGGTGAACCAGGGGCCGGTATCCCAGACCGGTTCGACCCGGCAGATCCCGGTGTCGGGATTGGTGATCCGGACGTAGCAATTCGAGCCGCAGTTCGTGACGTACCCGAGATTTGGATCGGTTGATCCGCCGGCGAGCCAATCGCAGTTCATCGGTGTGCAGGCAGGAAGCGAGACGAAATGATCGTTGGGGACGATGACGTGCCCGTTCGAGGTCGTGCCGCCAACCAATCCTTCCTGAGTGGCCGTTACTTGATACGTGCCATCGCCAAGGACTGTGCCGCCATTGATGACGCCGCCGGTGGCCGTCGCCGTAAAGCTGGACGATGCGCTGAGGGTTCCCGAACCCGCATAGAGCGAGTAGGTATTGCCGCTGGTGACGCCTGGCACGGCGAAGGTGCATTGGTACGAACCACTGCCATTGGATGTGCCGGTGCAGACAGACGTTCCCGTTGAACTCGAGGTCGCATTGAAGCGCACGTTGACGCTCTGACTCGCCTTCATGCCGCGCACGTAGGCAGTGACGCTGGTGCCGGTGGCGCCGCCATTGGGAGTCACGCTCATGCTCGGGGAAACCGTCAGCGTCGCCGATGCGGTTTTCGCACTCGTTCCACCTTTGGCGGTAATCGTGTGTGCGCCCTGGACGGCGAAGGGAATGGTGGCGTTGATCAGCGCGGCGCCGGCCGAGCTGGCCGTCGCCGATTGCCAGGTCGATCCGCCGTCGAAGGTGACGGCGATTGCCTCGCCTGCCTGGAATCCTCCAATGCTCATCTGGAAAGGCTCGCCGACCTTGCCGCTATTCGGCGTCAGCGAAACAGATGCCGCACCGGCGATGCCGAAAGTGGCGCTGTTGGTCGGACCATTCGATGTGGTGACGACAATCGGATACGCGCCGGAGACCGCCTGTGGCACGGTGAAGGTGCAGCTGTACGAGCCCTTGGTAGAGGTTGTGCCGGTGCAAAGGGTCGTTCCCTGGGTCGAGCTTGTCTGATTCCAGCCGACACGCACCGAATCTGACGCGCTGAACCCCTTCGCGGTCAGCGTGACTGATGCTCCCGGTGATCCCTGTGTGCTCGAAAGGGTGACGCCAGATGTGACGTAGAAAGCTCCAAACGCCTGCAGTCCGCTGGTCTGGCCGACGCCCTGGTAATCGTGCCAGTCGAATGGGGCTTCGGGCATCGTGGCCGAAATCGTGCCCGTGCCGCTGGCATTCGTCGTGGCATTGCCAAGTGAGACGGTGTTCCCGCTGGAGATGATGAAACTGAGATTGACCGTTTCGTTGGCGCCGAATCCCTTGACCGTAATGCTGAGCGGGGTGCCCGGCGGTCCTTGATAGGGACTGCGCGTCAGCGCGCTCTTGACGGTGAACGTGGCATTGGCTGACTTACTGCTCGTGCGTCCCTTTGCAACGATCTTATGGGCGCCTCCGGTTGCATCGGGGATGCTGATGCCAGCCGACCAGTTGCCCGCGGAATTGGCGGTTGCCGACGCCAGCGCCGTGCCAGTCGCTTGATCGAGGTAGAGATCGACTTTTTCGTTGGCGTTCATGCCGCCACCGGTGGCCCAGATGCCGAGTCCCGGGGCGCCAGAGCTCGACTCGAGTGCGACCCCAAGCGGCTGCGGCGTCGTGGGCGGTGTAGGCAGCGAAGTGCCTTCAACCCAGAAGACCCACTTCGCACTGAGCGCACTGTCGCCGTTGGCGTTTCGCGATTTCACCTGCCAGGCATATTGTCCAGGTGTCAGCGAGCCAGTGGTCCAGGACGTGCCGGAAACCCAGGGACTGGTGATCGCGCCGTCATTCATGACGACCTGGTAGCTCGTCGCCCCTGATACCGCGCCCCAACTCACGGTTGCGACGTACGAGGAAGCCCAGTAGGTCGTGCCATTGGCAGGGGTAGTCAGCGACGGAACAGCGGGTGCAGTCGCCGCCGTCGTCGTCGGGGAGTTGGAGGACGTGAGCGACTGCCCCTGATATTGATTACGGGCGCTATCGGCCAGCGCGGGAAGATTCACCCCATCAATGGAATGATCGCCGGTGAATGGCTCAGGGATACGGCTCCAGTTGCCGCCATCGGTCGTTTTCCAGAGCGTGACGTGAACGTGGGACGTTCCGCCGTTGCCGCGATTTCCGGGCGATGCGACCGTGCCAAGGGATTGACCCTGGCTGATCGACTGTCCGGCGGCGAGCGATGAGGCCAGATCGACATGAAAAAAGGCGAAGGCATAGCCGTCGCCAAGATCGATGCTCATGCCGCCATAAGATTGGTCGATCCAGCGGATCGTTCCGGTCACCGGCGAGATGACCGTTCGGCCCGAGGTCGAGCCTGATACCGCAACAAGGTCGAGCGAGTACTTGTATTGCCAGTACTGGCTGCACGTTGTCGTGTGGGAAGGTTGGTCGGTCAGCGTCGCCGGATCGCAGCTGTAGTGACTTCCTCCCTGCGCCGGGGATGTGTTGTATCCCTGCAAGACGGACCACTGCTCGCCGGACGGAACCGGCAGCCTGATATCGGTGTGGTGCGCTGATGCGGACTGGATCGGGGAAACAGGTAGTGACGGCGCGACGCTCGCGACGATTCCAGCCAGTAACGCCAGTACGGCGACCGCGTGTAGGAATCGGCCGCGCGCCGATATTGTGCGAAGTTTGACCCGGTGCATTCGCGGCCCCTCCCCAGGGAACTTTCACAGCGGCCAGACCGAGTACACGGTCGACACCTGGTAAAGCGCGATTTCGGCAATGGGGGAAGCCGAGTATTTGGCGATTTCGTCACCGGCAACCGGGGACGCGCCAGTGGTTCAGTATCGTTGCATTCAAACGGGTACGGAGGCCGGAATTTCCGGCGCTCCGACAACCGTTCTCCCAGCCGCTCCCCACAGCGGCAGCCGATCAAATCCGCGCTCCGGGCAGCCAACCCGATTCACGCGAACTGGTCACCTGCGTGACCAAAGGTGTGCGATTAACGTGATTGAACCCAAACGTCGATGCAACAGGGCCGCACCGCACGGGTCCAAATCAGGCAGCGAAACAGGCAAAATCTCCGACGAGCCACATCGATCAATTGCCACTGCGCTTTCATCTTGGCAAGCACCGGCGCAAAGATCAAGACGTACGTGCGGTGTTCGCGCCAATTGCGACTGATGAGCACGCATCAGTGCATCGGTGAATCGATGTACGTACAGTATTATATGTACACCATGAGCGAGGTTTAGGTCGAAGGAAGAAGGTCCTTCTTGGTCGAGCCATCGGTGCCCCAACTCACCCAGCCCCAGTCATAAATTTCCACGGAAGGGTAGCCAAGAAGGCGTAAGAGCAGCCACATCTGATCGGGGTCAGTTCCGAACCGCCCGTACAGAATGACGCGGCGGTCGGGAGTAACTCCAGCAGCGGTGAGCTTTGCCTGCGCTTCGGTGGAGTCAATGAAGCGGCCATGGTCGTCCGCGATGTAATCGGTCCAGGGAGTCCAGATTGAATCCTGAATCAGACCAAGTGGATATTGCCCGTCGATGGTGTCGTGCCGTTCTTCATCTGAACGGATATCGAGCAAAACGGTGTTTTCCTCGCGCATGGCGATCTTGAGCTTACGCGTATCGACGAACAAATTATCCTGAGGTTTGACCACGGGATCCTGAGAAAGCGACTTCGGATCGTTGCCATCAGTTGAGGTTGGCAGCTTCGCGTTCTTCCAGCCGTCGATGCCGCCATCAAGCGCGGAGCTCGATGTATGCCCGAGGTAGCGAAGCAGCCAGAGCACGCGGGCTGCTCGCCGGCCATCGCCATGATCGTATGCGACCACATGCGAATCGGGCCCGATCCCATATCGGCGCAGCCAGGCCAGCTGTTCCGCTTGATGCGGTGGACTGCCCAGCACTGTGCCGTAAACAAGCGAATCTCGTTCGATCGTTTCCTGCCAGTAGCTGTGAATGGCGCCGGGAATATGGCCATCGCGATAATCGGACCACTCACCCAGATCGAGGACGACGAGCGGGGTCGTTCCCGATTCCATCGTTTGCTGAAGCCATTCCGGACTGACGAGCAGGGGAGGATCGACATTGCCTGGAAACGCGGGATTGCCCGGCTCAGGCGTCGCCTGGGCGTTGACGCCGCGATGCCCCAAAAGCGAGATGGTTGCCGCGACGCCGAGGCCGATTGCGTTTCGCCGGTTGAGTTTTCGTTGCATCATTCCGATCATACTGTTAAGTGTAAGACGTCGGTCACCTGTTCGGCACTCTGGAGACAAATGTGGAGCAAAACGCACGCCGCCGGATTCCGCTCGGTGGCATCTGTCTGATCTTGATCGCGGTCATCGCGCTGGCGGTGGCGATGGGCGACCGCGTCGCTCCCGAGCCGGACCCGACCCCGGAGTTTGTGATTCATGCAATGATCTCGCCAACGGCGACGGAACTGCGCGAGCAATCAACGGCAGTGCGCGATCGGCAATCCAGTGGCCCCTTGACTGACGCCGAGCAGTCGCAGATGCAGATCGACGCCGTCGAGGCGGTGGCGCCGGCAGTGATATCAGTGCGGCGGAGAGCAAACGCGGAAACCGCAAATCCATCAGATGACCGGGTTGGTTCAGGCGTGATCATCGACCCTTCCGGATTGGCGGTCGCCAGTCTGCGCACGACCGGCTCGGACGGCAATCTCACGGTCGTGTTGTCGACTGGGGAAAGTGCGAAGGCGACAATCGTGCGCGTCGATGAAGCGCTGCAGTTAGTGCTGCTTCAGATTGAAGGCGAAATACCAGCAGTGGCGAAGCTGGCCGCGACCGCTCCCAGAAGCGGCGAACGAGTGATGGCGATCGGAACGCCGCTGGGCGACTTTTCCAGCACCGTGACCGCCGGTATCGTCGGCGCCATCGGCGTCACCATGCCGGCGGCGAGCGACGCTGAGGCGATTTCGGGCGTGCTGCAGCATGACGCCGCTACAAACCAGGGAAATGAGGGCGGTCCGCTGATCAACCTCGACGGCGAGGTGATTGGCATCGACCTCGGCTCGATTTCGACGACCGCGCAGGATGGGATTGCCCAGGGCTGGTCGTTTGCGGCGCCGGTTTCGCTGCTCGGACCGCTACTCGGAAGCAGTGAATAGCATTTCCCAGCAGGACTTGTGAAAAGGGCCGCACGCGAGCAAGTCCCGCGTGCGGCCCTTTTGCCTGGTCGATCCGGTTAGGAGATGGCGTAGGTGACGATGACGATGATCTGGATTTGCAGCGAGCCGGATTGAATCGGTGTTGAGCCGCCGAACGAATCACTGGCCGCGCTTTCCTTCAACACAGGGCCGGGAGTCGTTGAGGTTTCCGTGATTGAGACGACATCCCCGAGTGTGACTCCGGCGGCTTTGGCGAGTTCCTTGGCCTTGGACTGCGCATCGGTGATGGCGAGGGCGCGCGCCTGGCTCTGTGCGTTGGTCGAATCGCTGGTCAGGAAGCTTACGCCCCAGACAGAATTCGCGCCGGCCGCGACGACATCGTCAATCAGCTTGCCGAGACCTTCGATGTCATCTGTGGTGACGGCAACCTGATTACTGACCTGATACCCGGAAACGCCTTTTGGCAGCCCTTTGTCATCGTACTCGTTGACGACATTGACGGAGTACTGGATTGTCTGAATATTGTCTTCGGTAATGCCGGCGGATTTGATCGCGTTAATGACGCCGGTCATCTTCGTCGCCGCGTCGGTTTGCGTCTGCACCAGCGACGACCCCGAGACATCGACACCGAAGGTCACGGTCGCCATATCCGGCGTGATGGTGATCGTGCCGGTTCCGCCGGCGGTGATTGAGCGGTTGTCGAGCGAAGCGGTCGGCGTGGCGTCCTGAGCGGAAACGAACCTGGCGGGGAAGGCCGCGAGCAACACCGCCGCGAGCGCCGTGCAAGAAATAATCACGAAAGACCGGAAGATCCTCATTGCCTGCTCCTGCTCACTCCGCTTTGGATGGGCCTGATGTGACATCCGTCACATCGCGAGCTCATGCCCGCCCATCCACCTCAACGCTCATCTCGGGAGAAACGTTTCGATTCTAGCGCTTTCTGAACGGTCTCCCTTTGAACATGGTGACGAGAAGGCAGGCTACGGTCAAGCCCAAAAGAAGCTCAGCAATGCGCCATCCGGTCCAAAAGCGGTCTGAATCGGCGGAATTCGAGCTAATCGGCGGCTGGGTGACCACGGGATTCGAGCCGATCGGCTGATCGGCGGAGGTTGGATTCTGACTCGTCGGGTCCAGGCCAGCGGCATGGATCGAGGAGGAATCCTCCTCCGTGAAAGCGGTGCCATCGATGATCAACACGGCCGGGGTGGAATCGGTGGTTGGTGGGGTGCTTCCATCATGCCGGCTGAACATATCCCCGGTGAAGATGGCGAGAAGCAGAATCGCGGCGATGGCAGTCACATAGGGATAAAATCGCGACGGGGTCGGCTTCCGAGACTCAATCAAAATCGGTGAAGCCATGACCGCCGCTGGCAATGGCGGCTGGGCCGGAAGCCGGATACCGGGTATTTCGGCGGTGAGACGAAAAGACCGGCTCGAAGCCGGCGCCTGCACTGATCGTATCGCCGTGGAAAGCAGATCGATATCCTCTACGATCGCCCGGCAATACGCACAGGTTTCGAGATGCGCGGCAACTAACGCCTCCTCAGATGGATTCAATGCTCTGTCCGAGTAGGCGCTCAGCGTTTCGAACGATGGCCAATCAGCATGATCATGAGACGGCTCCTCATGACCCTGTTCGAACGCGTCGTTTGCCGGCTGTAGATCGCTCATAGATCCCTATTTCTACAGTTTGAAGGGCTGAACTTCCCGAAAAAGGCGTTCTCACTCTTCATTGACGAATCAACTGTGATAAATGTTCCCTGGCCAGGTCGTCATTAAGGAGAATCGAGCGAAGGCGATTGCGGCCACGGCTAATTCGAGACTTAATGGTGCCGATTGCGGCATCGGTAGCCTCGGCGATTTCGCTGTAGTCGTATCCCATCACGTCGGAGAGCACGATCGCCACGCGCTGATCTTCCGGCAGCACTGCGATCGCCTTTTCGAGCAGGTCCGACAGCTCATGCTTCTCCGCTTCCCGCTCCGGAGTCGCTGGCGGGCTCAATGTTGACCAGCGCGGCTCCTGCTCAGCAATCTGCTCGTCAAGCGATCCGGTAGCCTGACGAGTGCGCTGTCGGATGAGATCGAGACTTCGATTCGTGGCAATGCGTAAAAGCCAAGGACGGGCATTGTCGCCTTGAAACGATTCAATTGCATTCCACGCCCGGATGAAAGTGTCCTGCGTTGCATCTTCCGCCTGCATTTGATCGCGCAAAATGCCCCAGGAGGCGTGATAGACGGCGCGTTGATAGCGCTCAACGATTACGTTGAACGCATCAAGGTCGCCTGCCGCCGCTTGCGCGATCAGGAGACCGTCTGGAATGTTTGTTTCTTCTACACCATGGTCAGGCATCTCGAGTTCCGCATCACCATGGTTTGGTGTTGAACCTTGAGACTGCCCTGTCATTATTGCACCGCGTCACACGTGCCAACCGCATCCGGTTGTGGCGGCGGCGCCTGTTGCGCCTCGCTTCAATGGATCATAGAAAAACAATTGCGGCATATTCCTGCTCGAGACGACGTCTTCCCTCAATGACGCGTCCGGCAGAAGTGCAGGATAGCTATTCATCAATCTGCTCAGCCGTGAGCAATCATAGTTGAAACCGTGATCAGCGCGTGCGAGGTCCGCCTGCGAATGTGGCGGAGATACCGGCAACCGGCCGGAACAAACCGAATGGGGGAGGAATAGATTGAAGATACTAGGGGTGTTGGATGCGCATAAAAACGTCCCGACAAGCCGCGCGCTCCCGCGATTCCCCTGATCCAGCTCCATCGCACCGTAGCGCCCCGCACGCATCCGATGCTGTAAGCTGCATCCCCGACTGGGCACGTATCGGCCGAACCTACCCCGCGTAGTCGACCGCCGCTTTCCAACCTGGTGGGAAACCGCGCTTGCGCTTGGCTCCTCGGGACTGTACGAACACTTTAGTACGGTCACGTACCGATGTCAAGCCCCTCGCATCAGGTGTCGCGTCCGTACAACATGAACATACGCGACTTAGGCATCCAGGATTTCGAGCGCGCGGCCAACTTCCTCGATGCCTGTCTCGGTATTGGGGTCAATCCAGAGCATGACGTGATCGAGACCCTTCCCGGCATACGCGGCAAGAAGCTCCGCCAATTGCGCTGGTTCGCATGTTGCCGGCCGGTTCTGGTTCGTGGGCAATCCTCGTCCGGTTCGCGAGGGGAGGTCGACGAAGATGCAGGCGGAGCGAGAAAGTGAGCCGGGATCGCGGCCGACTTCGTCGCAGGCTGCATCGACCTGAAGATTGAGCGCATCCATTTCGACCGGGTCAGTGATCCAGGTTGTATTCCAGCCATCGGCATATTCGGCCATGAGCCGCAACATTCTCGGACCGTTCGACCCAATGATCAGCGGGATGCCGCCAGGACGCGGGCCGCGTGGCCGCAACTCACAGTTCACTGCCCTCTCGAACTGCCCTGTATAGGTGACCTCGCCCTCTTTGAGCATGCCCCGCACAATATGGAATCCCTCTTCGAACCTGCTCACGCGGTGATCGAAGGGAAAGCCGTAGGCGTCGTACTCCGGTTGGTGCCATCCAGCGCCAACCAGCAGGTTGAGACGTCCGTCGCTGATCTCATCGACGGTTTCGGCGATTTTTGCCAACAGGGCAGGGTTGCGAAAACTCATGCAGTTTACGAGCGGCCCGATCTCTACCCTGGTGGTGGCGACTGCGAGCGCGGAGAGCAGCGACCAGCATTCCCAGCGTCCCATCGGCCCGGAATCGGGGAAGCGAAAAATAAAATGATCCGCAACCCAGATTGAATCGAAACCGGCATCTTCGGCGGTGCGAGCTTTCCGGAGCACGTCCTTCCAGCGCGGCGTTCCCGCGCCCATCACTCCTTCGCCGTTGGGGATATAGAGTCCGACTTTTAGCGGTCGACCAGCTGGCACCTGAGACATCCTTTCGTCAAGTTCCGATCCGGTTTGCCCTGCCAAACCGGCCTATCACGATCGTCACTGCTGGAGGGCGTCGAAATGCCCGAACACTATTACAATTGAACAGCCTCTATGCTACGGCAGTGGCGGATTCGATTCACGATCCCCGGCAAACGCGGAGCTCGTCGTCGATTATCCGTGCCGCACAGGAGCGGCGCTCAGTATGGGCATCGATTGATTGGGAGCTCGCGGGTGGATTTCGTCGTATTCGGATGTGGATTTGGCGCATTGCTGATGCTCGGCGGCTTTGCGCTGCGCGATCTCGGCCCCTGGCTTTTCGGCAAGACATCCGACGAGCAAGCCCTGCCTGAATTTGAAGCAGCTAAAACCACCATCCGCAAGCAAACGCTTTCAACGATCGGCAACGGGCTCTCGTTCGCGGGAGCAGGAATCGCCGTCGTCACCTTTGCGGCGCTTCTGGCCAGTGCCGACGATAAGATGGGCGCGATGGTGGTCGGTATGTCCGTCATTCTCGCGACGGTCGGCGTCGCCGCCTGGTCGTACGATTCCTATCGCCGGTATCACGCGGCCATGAACATGGTCTACGCGCAAGAACGGGCAACCCGGGCGCGTCAGACAGGCAAGTCGAAGCGAACGCGTCCCGCCCAAGAGCGAGACCAGCCGGCTCCCGCCGTTGTCCCGCAACCGACATTCGCCGCGAGTGAAGGCGCGGCGTTGGTCGATTCTCCGTCCCGGGACGATCTGATTGATGTAAATGACGACGATGAGCTCGACGAGCTGTTGCTCGACTGGAACTCGACCCGGCTCATTACCCCGGCGGAGGAAGCATCTCAACCCGACGAGCCGGGCGAGCTTGAGGATGAGGACGAAACTGAGGTTGAGGTTGAAGTGGTCGAGGATCGACCTCAGTCAGTACCTGACGAGAAGATCCTCGAACCGCTCGACGACCCGGACGATGATAGCTGGCCCGATCTCGCGCCCTGGCATTGGAATACGGGAAGCGCTGATTCCACCGCCGGTAGCGGTGAGGATGCCTTGATCGAGGAGTCGACGAAATCCGAATCGCGGGTGCCGTCCTGGCTCTTCGATGATCTCGATACCGATCTCGCTCAACATGGTTCTCAGGGCGAAGACCCACTCGATCAGTTTCGAGAGGCGAAACCGATTGCCCGCGCCTCAGCGCTCGACCGGCTGATGTCCGAGGACGATGACGTCCCGACTCCCTCCGACGATCCAAAGACGAAGAAGACGAAATAGCGATCGCCGCTCAGTCGCCGATCCGGTTGCGCAACTTGCCGATCCCCTCGATCTCGAGCTCGACCTCATCTCCTGGCTGGAGCCAGGCGTGCGCCTCCTCTCCTAGTTCCAGCAAGCAGCCTTTCGCCATCGTTCCCAATCCAAGGAGATCGCCGGGGCGCAAGGTTACCTGTCGCGATGCATGCGCGATGATCTGCGGCACACTCCAGAACAGATCGCCGGCGTTGGTGCGGGCGATTTCTTCGCCGTCGATCCGGACGGTCGCATGGAGCTGGTGACGGTCGTTTTCCAGGTACGGGGCAAGCTCGTCAAGCGTGACGATCGATGGACCAATGGAATTCGCGAAATCCTTTGCCTTGGCCGGACCTAATCCAACGCTCATTTCGCGTTGCTGCAGATCACGGGCGCTCCAATCGTTGAAAATGGTCAACCCGGCGACATGGCTCCAGGCTGACGACTCGTTGATGTCGCGCCCTGCCGTCCCGATCACCACTGCCAGTTCCAGCTCGAAGTCGAGTTGCTCTGAGCCTTGCGGGTAGGGAATCAGCGCATCCGACCCGAAAACTGATCCGGCATGTTGATAGAAAAAGACCGGGAGTTGATACCAGACTTCGGGGATCGGGCGGCCACGCCGCTCATATCCAGCCTGAACGTGCGCTTCGTAGGCATAGAAATCGCGGATCGAGCGGGGGTAAGGCAACGGCGCGGCAAACTCCGCCAACCAGGACGGCGCGGTGATCTGCTCGGGAAGCAACGCATTGTCGCTATAGTTTTGATGGAACCGGTCGAACTCGCTTTGGAGCCGGTCGAGACCGCGTTGACCAAGATCGAGGAGACCGAGCATATCGAGCGGATCGGCGCGGCCCAGCAGGCCACCGGCGTTGAGCACGGCGCTGCCGTCGAGCACACCGGCAATCCAGGCCGGACCGTGGGTGGGAAATCGATAGGTCACCAGATGCACGCAAACAACACTCCTGCTCATACCGGCACGCATTCGATTGCCGAGCATACCAGTTGCTGAATGGGGAGAACCTGCGGCCATGAGTCATTCGCACGAACACAATCACGATGCGCACGACGATCGTCACGAACCGGCGCTCAGAATTCTGGCAATCGACATCGGCGCGGGCACGCAGGACATTCTCATCTACGAGAGCGGGAAATCGATCGAAAATTGCGCCAAGCTGATTCTCCCCTCGCAAACGCAGATCGTCGCGACCCAAATTCGCAAGGTGACCGAAGCCGGGAAGTCGCTCCATCTGTCAGGGCGCCTGATGGGTGGCGGAGCATCGTCCAACGCCATTGCCGCGCACGTCGCCGCCGGTCTGGCGGTGACGGCGACGGCTGACGCCGCCCGGACCGTCCACAACCGTCCCGAGCGCATCGCTGCGGCTGGGGTCTTGATCGCAGAGGAAGCGCCTGACGGGGCGAGCGTTGTTGAGCTTGGCGATGTCGATGTCGAACACCTCAGAGAAGGGCTTGCGCTGTTTGGGGTGGAAATGCCGGAACGATTGGCGATTGCCGTGCAGGATCATGGCTATCGTCCGGGGGCCGGCAACAATGACGTGCGGTTCGCCTATCTTCAGTCGTTGCTCGATCAGGGCGGAGATCTCGCCGGGATGGTTTTTCGCGACGCACCCAACGATATGACGCGCATGGCGTCGGTCGCCGGAGCGTTGTCCGGCGTTTCCTTGATGGACACCGGCGCGGCGGCGGTGCTTGGCGTGCTGGGAGATCCCGTCGTCGCCGAGGCAGTCGCAACGACCGGGGCGTTGATCGTCAATTTCGGGAATATGCACACCTTCGGTGCACTCGTTCGTGACCGGCGGATGTATGGACTCTTCGAGCATCACACCGGCGGCATGACAGCGGAGCTGGCCCGCCGTCTGATCGATGGGTTGCAGAGCGGATCGATCGATATTGCCCAATTCGTCAGCGAGTTCGACGGGCACGGCGCGGCACTCAGTGCCGATTACGCTGAAGCCGGGCCGTTTCCCTTTGTGGCGGTGACCGGCCCAAATCGAGGCATCGCCCGACCGCTCGGATTCCACGAAGCAGCTCCCCACGGCGACATGATGTTGACCGGGGCATTTGGCCTCGTGGAAGGCGTGCTGCTGGCCATGGAGCGCGATGGGAACCCGACGGGACTCACGCTCGTCCGGAAATAACCGCACTCTCGGCATATCCTTCTGCAATGCTCGATGCTTTATCAATGGCAAAACACACTTCGCCATCGATTTTGCCTGCGAATGCGAGGCGATTCACGCTGTAGTCTGGCATGTGACGATGTTACGAGCTGATTTGCAGAATATCCCCAATTGTTCGATGAATTACGCTTATGACGGCGAAAGCACGTTACGTGCCGATCGCATTCGAGGGTCTGGGATTCCGGCGCTTTGAGCCATTTTGAAGAACATGTTCAGATCGGTCCTGGCGGGCTTACGCGCATGCATGCTGATCGACATCCAACCGAACTACGCCTGGCGCATCCATGGAGGACACTGTGAATCAACGCTTTGACCGACGCGTAAAGATTGTGACGACGCTGGGACCTTCGGTGACGGGCCGCGACAAGTTGCGCGAGCTGATCCTGGCAGGCGCTGACATGGTGCGAGTCAATGCCGCCCACGGGAACGACGATGAGCGGAAGGTGCTGATCGAGGATGTCCGCTTCGTTACTGACGAGCTTGGCTATCGGGTGCCGATCCTCTTCGACCTCAGGGGTTTGAAGATCCGCACCACCGCGCTAGAGGACACAACCTCTGGAGCGTGGGTGAGTGTGGCCCGGGGCGACAAAGTGCTGGTCGTCGAAGGCGACACGCCGACCAAGCAAGGGCAGATCGGCATCGTTTTTCCCGGTCTGTCGGAGCATGTTCAACCCGGTTCGCGCATTCTCATTTCCGATGGGCTGATCGAGCTGTTTGTTGAATCGATCGACAGCAAGGGATTGCAATGCTCGGTGGGCCGCGGCGGTCCACTCGCCTCCCGACAGGGCGTGACGCTGCCGGGCGCGTTGATCGCCGGCGGCGCGATGACAGAAGCCGATCTCAAAGACACCAAATTCGCGATCGAGCAGGGCGTCGATTATCTCGGACTGAGCTTCATCAACAGCCCGGAAGATCTTTCCCGGGCGCGCGGGGTCGTGCAATACCTGGCCGGGAGCAATCCTCCCCAACTGATCGCCAAGATCGAGCGGCCCGGCGCGCTCGACAATCTCTACGATCTGACCCGCTCGACCGATGCGATTATGGTCGCGCGTGGCGATCTCGGCGTGCAGTTGCCGCCGGAGCGGGTGCCGCGCGCGCAAAAGGCGATCATCAGTTGCGCGAACGAGCTAGGCGTGCCAGTGATCACGGCGACGCAGATGCTTGAATCGATGATCAAGCAACCGATGGCGACCCGAGCCGAAACCAACGATGTCGCGAATGCGGTATGGGACGGCACCGATGCGGTGATGCTCTCGGCGGAAACCGCGATCGGGCAATATCCGTTTGACGCCGTGCAAACGATGAACCGCATCATTCTCGAAGCCGAGCGAGAAGGTCCAGTGCGCACCGCCGCCTCAGGCATGCCGATGCCGAAGACCGACGATTCGGCGTTGGCGTTCGCGGACGCAATCGCCCGAGCCACCTACGAGCTGGCCGAAAGCTCGAACACGCACCGAATCATCGTCTTCACCTTGACCGGCGCATCCGCCAAGCGCGTCGCGAAATACCGCCCGCGCAACCCAATTATTGCGGTCACCACGAGTGAGCGCACTGCTCGGAGACTCAACCTCGTCTGGGGCGTCCGCTCGGTCGTCGCCCCGCTTTACCATGACCCGGACACGGCATTCCGGGAAGGCGCGAAAGCGGCGATCGAAGCGGGATTCGCCAATCCCGGCGACCACGCACTGATCGTCGGCTCACTCCCGATGCACGAGCATTCAGGGCGGACAAATCTCGTCCATGTGCGGCAGATTTAGGATTCGAACGCCCTCACTCCCAGCCCCTCTCCTGATCCTGGAGAGAGGGGAGCACAACGTCGTACCCTCTCCCAGCATTGGGAGAGGGTGTCGCTTTAGCGCCGGGTGAGGGTCGTTCGCTAAAACGGCAAATCCCGCAATGGATCGCGGCCGGCCTGGCCAAGGTCTTCCATGGCAAGTTCGGTCATGTTGGTGACGAGACCGTCAAGGGAAATCTCATTGGAGTAGAAGCCGAAGCGGGCGACGGCGTTGGCGAGGATTGGCCCGGGGGCCATTTGCTCACCTTCGCGGGTGGCGCGGCCAATTGCTTCGAGTCGGAGGTCTTCTGGATCAAGCGCGGCCACGTAATCAGCCAGCTCTTCCATCAGTTTCGCCGCCTGTTTGTGGCGCGGTTCGTGAGCTTCTTCGAGCGCACGCCGCTTGCGCCAGTCGGCAACCGAATGCAAGTAGTCGGCGATCATTTGCGCGTAAGTTAGCTCCACCAGTTTCCTCTCCCCCATTTCTCTGCGATCATCGCATGAGATGAGTTCGACGCGCAGCCTAGCAAAGGAATAACGCGATGGTTCTTGAACGATCCGCCATTCAGCCTGACGTGGTTTGGGAGCGTATCGAATCGCTCGCCCGGCATGGAAAGCATGGGGAAACCGGTGTTTCCCGGACAGTCTATTCGCCGGAGTGGCGTGCCGCGCAAGATGAGATCGCCGATTGGTGCGACGCGATTGGTCTTGAAGTGCGCTGGGACGCCGTCGGCAACGTCTGGGGCAAGCTGCCGGGAACGGAGCCGGGGCCGAGCATCGTCATCAGGCTCGCACATCGACTCGCAGTGCCCTGGGGGACGATTCGACGGCGTGCTGGGCGTCATCGCAGCGGCAACGGCAATCGCGACGCTAAAAGAGCGCTATGGCGTGCCGAAGCGCTCGCTCGAAATCGTGTCGCTTTGCGAAGAGGAGTCGAGCCGGTTCCCGACCACGGGTTTCTGGGGATCTCGGGCGATTCGGGGAGCAATTACCGAATCGGATCTCGAAACGGTCATCAGTTACGATGGAGAGCCGATCGGTGAGGTGATGGCGTCGGCGGGATTCGACCCTCTGCGGTTCGCAGAGGCGCGTCGAAACGATCTCGCGGCGTTTGTCGAACTGCATATCGAGCAGGGTCCGATTCTCGAAGCGGAGAACTTTCCGGTTGGTATCGTTTCCGCGATCACCGGTCTTCGGCATTACGTGGTGACCGTCGACGGGGTTTCGAATCACGCCGGGGCGTTCCCGATGGATCTGCGCCTCGACCCGATGGCCGGCGCCGCCGAAATGATTTCCGACGTGATCAGCCGGGCCGAGCGGATCGGACGTCCGGCGGTGACGACGGTCGGCCGGATCAGTGCCGACCCGAACTTTCCCGCGATCGTGCCCGACCGCGTCACCTTCATGATCGACGCCCGCCATCCTGATCCAGCCGCGCGCCTGGCGCTCTATGCCGAGCATGAGGCGGCCATCGCCGCGATCGGTGAGCGGCGAGGCTTGAAGGTAAGCTGCGTCAACATCAAAGAGCATCCACCCTATGTCTGCGACGCCGATCTCGTCGCCAACTTCGAAGCTGCGGCGAAGAACCTTGAGATTCCCTTCAAAACGATGACGAGCGGCGCGGTTCACGACACGCAGCGGATGGCGACGCTCGCTCCCGGCGTGATGATTTTCGTGCGCAGCAAAGATGGCCGCAGCCACACGCCGGCGGAATACACGTCTCCGGAAGACGCCGCGCTCGGCATCGCCACGCTCACCGAAGGGCTGAGAACGTTGGCATATGAGTAGCCTCCTCACCGTTCCCATCCTTGCGCCGAGCGCTGAGCGCTCATAACAATGGGACTATGTTGGGACCCGTCGATGGGTCAGCTCGTTTCGAAGGAGAACGTATGGCAGCGAATTTGACCGAGGTGAAAGCGCGTCTCGCCGAGATTTACGACCTTGAAGCGATCGACGCGGTCATCGGCTGGGACCAGCTCGTGATGATGCGACCGCTTGGTGGACCATTGCGCGGTGAGGCCGTCGGCACGCTCAGCACGATCATGCACCAGCGCTGGACCGATCCTGAACTGGGCCGATTGCTGGAAAAAGCGCGGAATGACGTCGCTTCGCTGCCGGCCGGTGATCCGGACCAGGCGAATATCGAAGTGGCGATTCGCGAACGCGAGCGTCTCGTCCGGGTGCCGACTGAACTGGCGTCTGAGATGTCGCGATTGAGCGCGCTTGCCTATGCGGTCTGGGTTGAAGCCCGCAAGAACAATGATTTCGCGGCGTTCGCTCCCTATCTGGAGCAAGCCGTTGAGCTGCGGCTTCGCTATGTCGACTGTTTTGATCCCGAGCCACATCCCTACGATGTGCTGCTCAAGCAATGGGATCTTGAATACACGACCGCAGAGCTGACCGGATTGTTCGATGAGCTGAAAGCGGGCTTCAAGCCGATCATCGCCAAGGTCTCAGCGAATCCCGACGCGGTGAGCGAAGCCTGCTACCAGGGGCATTTCCCGAAGGCGAAGCAGCACGCGATGTTCGTCGAGTTCGCTCGCGCTATGGGCGCTCGCGACGATGCCTGGCGACTCGATGAAACCGTCCATCCCTTCGAAACCGCGATGAACATGGACGATGTTCGCATCACCACCCGGTTTTACGAGGATGACATCGCGAGCGGTTTCTTCGGCACGTTGCACGAAACCGGGCATGGACTCTACGAAGATGGCGTCGATCCCGCGCTGGCACGGACGATCATTGGCCGCGGCGGCACGCTCGATCTGCACGAATCGCAGAGCCGCATGATCGAGAATCTGGTCGGCCGCTCGCGTCCATTCTTCGATTACGCGCTGCCAATCTTCCAGCAGTCATTTCCCGGCGGAGTTCGGCGCGGTCGACGCCGAGACGCTGTATCGCGGCGCGAACGTCATGCGCCCGTCGTTGATCCGGGTTGAAGCCGACGAGTCGACCTACAACATGCACATCGCGCTGCGTTTCGAAATCGAGCAGCAGTTGATCACCGGCGATCTCAAAGTGAAAGATCTGCCTGAAGCCTGGAACGCCAAGATGCAGGAGTTCCTGGGTGTGATGCCGCCGAATGACTCAGACGGCGTGCTCCAGGATGTGCATTGGTCATCCGGCTCGTTCGGCACGTTTGTCGGGTACACCCTCGGAAATGTGATCGGCGCTCAACTCTGGACACTGATTCAGCGCGATCTTCCAAATCTCGACTCGCAGTTTGCGTCTGGTGAGTTCTCTCCGCTGCGTGAATGGCTCCGCGAAAACGTCCACAAGACCGGCCGCACCTACGGGACGAAGACGCTCCTGAAGGGTCTCGGCATCCAGAAGCTCGATCCCGAGCCGCTGCGCGCATCCATCGCGGCCAAAGCGACCGAGCTTTATGGATCGTAACTGAGACAGTCAGCAAATCGAATGCGGAAGGGCAGCGACGACTCGTCGCTGCCCTTCCGCATTAAGTCCGAACATGTGACTTAACGATAATCAGACTACAAGAAAAGCGCAGATGCAGGGCGTAAGATGTCGCTGCTTCGGGAGACATCCCGCTGAGCGTCGCTCAAATGGGCCCTGGTCAGGCGCCCTTGCCCCATTTTCCGGCAAGACCTTGAAGATTCGCGAGGAGGATGCAAACGATGACCCGCCGTCATTCCTTCATGCTCGCACCGATTCTTACCCTGGTCGTCGTCTTCACCATGGCGCTCGTCGTTCCCGTCTCGGCGATCGCCCAGCAGTCAACTCCTGTTGCTCCGACGATGTCAGCCAACGCCTCAGTATTTGCGACCGGGTTCAATAACCCCCGCGGTCTCGCGTTCGGTCCCGACGGCTCACTCTTCGTCGCCGAAGGAGGGACTGGGGGCACCACCTCGACGGACGGGCAATGCGAACAGGTTGTCCCGCCAATTGGCCCCTATACCAGCGGTATGACAGCCAGGATTTCGAAGATCGCACCGGACGGCTCGGTTACGACGGTCGCTGAGAACCTGCCGTCGAGTCAAACTTCGGCTGAATCCGGAGGGCTCACCAGCGGAGTCGCCGATGTTGCGTTTTTGAATGGCGACCTGTATGCGGTCCTGGCAGGCGCTGGATGTTCGCATGGTGTTGCCAATCAGCCGAACGCGGTGCTGAAGGTCGGCACGGATGGCAAGACCACGCAGATCGCTGATGTGAGCGCGTACGTGGCGGCCAACCCGGTTGCGAAACCGAACGCCGGTGACTTCGAGCCGGACGAAACGACATACAGCTTTGATCGAGTCGAATGGCGAGTTCTACATCGTCAATCCGAATCACGGCGAGCTCGATAAGGTGACCCGGCCACCGGCACGATCACCCGCATCATCGATTTCTCGGCGACCTATGGGCCACATTGTCCCGACGGTTGTTGCCGTTGGATCGGATGGCAATTTCTACGTAAGCAACCTGTCCGTCTTTCCGGTGACACCTGGAAACGCCTCGATCTATAAGGTCACTCCCGCCGGAGACGTGAGCGTCTTCGTCAAAGGACTTACGGCCGTGCTCGGACTTGAGTTCGGTCCTGATGGTCAGCTCTACGCACTCGAAATGTCGGGCGCTGCCTCAGGGCAGCTTCCCTTCGCGCCCGGGACTGGAAGGGTCGTCCGGATTGAAGCCGATGGCTCACTGACGCCGATCGCGACCGGGTTGAATCTACCGACGGGCATGACCTTCGGTCCCGACGGCAACATTTATGTTTCGAATAACGGGTTCGGCGCTCCCGCAGGCGCTGGTGAGATCGTGAAGATCGATCTGACGATGCCATTGCCGGCGGTTGGTACACCCATGGCTACTCCTGTCAGCTAGCGCCCTTCAATGCGATCGTCTGCAACACCCGGGTGCTGCTGCACCCGGGTGTTCTTCGTTCGTCCTCGCGATCTCAAATGTCTACCCAGCCTGCGGAAGACTCATGCTTGGATCCTCCCTTGCCGCTTCAGGACTGATACAGTGTCAAGCGTGACGCTTTTTGAATGAACGACACTGAGGGGTAGGGCATGAGTCAGGTTCCATTTCCTGAGCGGATCGCGCGGAAGCAGTTTGGACAGACGCCGATCATGGTTCCGCCGATATCGATCGGTTGCGCGCCGCTCGGCAACATGGTCGATACCTTCGCCTACGCGGTTTCTGAGGAAGACGCGATTGCAACGGTGAAAGCGGCGCTGGCCAGTCCGATCGATTACATCGATACCGCCGCCCATTACGGCGACGGCGAAAGCGAACGGCGAGTTGGGCTGGCATTGCGAGAACTGGGTGGCTTGCCAGAAGGCGCGGTGCTGCAGACGAAGGCCGGGCGCGATGCGAAGCGTGCGGATTACAGCGGGGAAACCGTCAAAAAGCGCTTCGAGCGCAGTCTTGAGCTGCTCGGCATGGATCATATCGACATCGTCTATTTGCATGATGCCGAATGGATTCCCTTTGAAACGGCGATGGCTCCCGGTGGACCCGTCGAGGTCCTGAAGACGTTCCAGGATCAGGGTGTTATCAGTCATCTGGGCGTCGCCAGCGGTCCGATCGATCTTGAAATCAAATATGTCGAGACCGGGCTCTTCGACGCCGTCATCACCCATAACCGGTATACCTTGTTGAACCGTTCGGCCGATCCGCTGCTCGATATCGCGTCGGAGCGGGGAATGGCGGTGCTCAATGCGGCACCGTACGGTTCCGGCATGCTGGCGAAGGGAACAGTGGCGTATCCGCGCTATGCCTATCAGCAGGCATCGGATGCATTCATCGCCACGACGCAGCAATATGAGGCGATCTGCGAGCGTTACGACGTGCCGCTGGCGGCGGTCGCGCTGCAGTTCTCGACCCGCGATCCCAGAATCACCTCGACGATTGTCGGCATGAGCAAACCGGAACGAGTCGCCCACACGATCGATCTGCTGATGGTCGATATTCCCGACGCCTGTTGGGAAGAAATCTTCGCGTTACCCTTCGATGGCGATGATCCCGAAAAAGACCGCTGGAAATAGCACAATGGGAAACGGCCTGCTTCGCCAAGAAGCAGGCCGTTTCCCATGCATTTGAAATGCATTGACGCGGGAAAGCGTTGACAGCCGGTCTGACCGGCGGTACCGTGCCGTCCACTCATAACCGTGGCCGGTGCGCTGGGAACCGGAATGGCGAATGCAATCTAAGGGGATCGAATTCGATGAGCGAACGCGCAAAGTATGACCTGCTCGTCGCAGGCGGAACGGTCATTGACCCTGCGACGGGTACGCATGCCGAGCTGGATGTGGCGGTCAAAGACGGCAAGGTGGCGTCAGTCACTGCCGAAATCGATCGTGCATCGGCTGCGAAGGTGATTGACGCTTACGGGCAGTATGTGACGCCGGGTCTGGTCGATTTGCATACCCATGTCTATTGGGGCGCGACCTATTGGGGAGTGCATCCCGATCCTGTCGCCGCTCGCACCGGTGTCACCACATGGCTCGATGTCGGTAGCGCCGGCGGGTATTCCTTCCCCGGCTTTCGCCGCCACATCGTAGAGCAAAGCAAGTCGAAAGTATTTTCGCTGCTCAATCTCTCTTCGATCGGGTTGATCGCTCCGACCTGGGAACTTTCGAATCTTGATTACTGCGATGTCGATCTCGCCGAAATGATCGTCAACGATAATCGCGATCTCATTCTTGGCATCAAAGCCCGCATCGACGCGAACACCACCCGTGGCACCGGCATCAAACCGTTGGAGCTGGCGCGGGAACTCGCGGACAAAGTCGATCTGCCCTTGATGGTCCATATCGGCGTAGCGCCGCCGACGCTCGACGAGATTTGTGAATATCTTCGGCCCGGCGACATCCTGACGCACTGCTTCACCGGCCAGACCAACAAGATTGTTCGTCCTGATGGCGCGATCAACGAGAACATCAAGCGCCTGAAAGATCAGGGTCTGATTCTCGATATCGGTCACGGCACGGGCTCGTTCGCGTTCGATACGGCGGAGAAGATGCTGGCGCAGGGGATCCTGCCCGACGTGATCTCGACTGACATTCACCAGATGGCAATCCAGGGTCCGATGTTCGATATGCCGGTCACGCTTTCCAAGTTTCTGTTGTTGGGAATGTCGATCGATCAGATTATCGAAGCGGCGTCGACGAAAGCCGCCAAGGCGATGCGCCGTCCGGAGCTTGGCTCGCTGGCGGTTGGCAGCGCCGCCGATATCGCCACCTGGACGATCGAAGATGGCGACTTCACCTTCCAGGATATCTTCATGAATGTTCGCAAAGGCGACAAGCTTCTTGTCAACCAGGCCACGATCATCGATGGCGAACTGCTTGACCGCGTCGAGGACGAGCCGATTCAACCCTGGGCCGCATTGCCGGAGCACCAGCGCGGCAAGGTGATTCCTGTTCGGCCGATCTAACACTGCATAATCGGTTATCAGAATCCGAACGATTGATACCGGCCCCTCTCCTGATTCCAGGAAAGGGGCTGGTGCGCGTAAGCTCTGAGGCGTTTCAAGGGCCTGCACTACCGATCGCTTCCCAGCAAGTCGCAAGAATCGATGCAAGGCCTGCGTGACGAGGGCCATACTGCCAGTGCGTCCCAACACAATTTCGATCGGTCATATGCACGAATGGAGCAACGTCCTGCAGCAAGCTCCGATGAAGGGCCGTTCCAACTCACGGCGGAATCGGCGCCTTCATGCATGCTTGCCTGGAAGGCCGTTTGCTCCATCCATATGCACGGATAGAAACGCGTCCAACGTGTGAAGGCGATCACGCATCTCGGAGCGTCCTTCGACTTGCTATGGCAACATCATTCGAGCATCTGAGGCTTTACGGCCGCGACTTCATGGGATGGGCGGTGTCGACATCGTCTTCGGCGACCTGTCACCTGCTGACAGTCACGCAGTAGACGTCTCAACCGCTGGCTGCTCCGCCGCTGTGACTGGAACCGTCGAGGCGTTTTCGGCGACGTTCGCGACCTGCGTATCCTCGACCAGAACCTCGCTGGATCCGCTGGCTTCGCTCGGGGACGCAGAACTCATGTCTGCCTGCTCGATGTTCTCAGTCGAAAGGTTCACGTCACTGACGACCACGTTGCCATTCGATACTCTGTTTGTCCTTGGAGGTGGGGTTGACGTGCAAGCAGGCGGTTTTTGGTTGAAGTCGCAAGTCCGTCTTCTGAGCCGCCGGGGTACGTACAGGAAACGACATGCGTCGCCTCCCGCTTTGGAGTGCCTTCCATGGTTGCGACATTCTTTTGTGAAATCGTTTTGCGTTCCTTGGTATTTGAAGGTGTACGGCTGTTCAGCTCCGGCAAAGGCGACCGTGAGGTTGATGAGCAGGAACGCGAGTAGGAGCGCTCCGATCAGGCGCTTTGCAGTGAGGTGGGAATCGTCGCGAATCTCAAGTGCCTGTGTCGTGCGTGTGCGTTCATCGTGACCTTCCTTTCATGTTGCTCGATCGTTGCCGCCAGGTGGCTGCTGTGTATTCAAGGTACGGCGGAATCGATCGGGCTCAATCGGTGATATCACGTAACTTTTCGCGCAGCGGAAAACCCTCGATCCCAAGAAAGAAGAACCGGCCGGATTGTAAATCCGGCCGGTTCTTCGTTAATGCAGATAGAGGAACTGCGAGTCAGGCGTATACCCGACCGTCGTTGAGCGCTTGACCCTTGAGGGACGTTTCGACGCTGTAGAGCGACTTGGTGTCGACGTCGGTGACGATCAGCGTGGAGTTGTTGGGACCGCCGAAGCAGCAGTTGGTGGTGAAGCGTCCCGGGATGTCGATGAAGCCGATCTGCTTGCCGTCAGTCCCGAAAACGTCGACGCCTGATCCGGCATGGTGAGCGACCAGCAACTCGCCGCTGGCCGCGAAGCACATGCCGTCCGGTCCAGAGGGCAGGGTGGTGTCGGCCCAATGCTCGCGGGTTCCGTGGGTGCCATCACCGTTGATCCGGTACCGGAGAATCCGGTTCTTCTGCGTTTCCGCTAAATAGACGTAGGAATTGTCGCCCGACACGGCGACGCCGTTCGGAAAGCAGAGTCCGCTGTCGATGATATCGAGCTCGCCATCCGGCATCAGGCGGTAGAAGCCGCCGATCGGATTGTCGAGGCTCGATCGCCAGGGATCGGAGAAATAGAGCACGCCATTGGCGTCGAAGACGAGATCGTTTGCGCCATTGAGCGGCTGATTGCGAAAGTGATCGACGACGATCTCCGATTTCGAGCCGTCGGGGAGAATGCGCATGATGCCGTGGATGTCGTCGCCCTCATCGGCGATGTAGAGCCAGCCATCCTTGCCAAATGCGAGACCCGCCGGGATGCCGCCGGTGTTGAAGATTTCACTCACGTCGCCCGAAGGTGTCCGGCGCATGATCGAATGAAGTTCCCAGTTGACCCAATAGAGATTTCCGTTGCCGTCAAAGGCCGGCCCCTCTGGCGTTTGAATACCGGAAACCAATACTTCTGGTTTGCTGATCGCGAATGACATAGCGCATTCCTCCGCTAATCAAGAAGCGAATAGGCGGGAAGTGTCAGGAACTCGATGAATTCATCGCCGAGCACAAGCGCGTCGAGCACGTTGGCGGCGTCCCGAAGGCGTCCCAAATCCATTCCACCGAGGGCTTCGATTTCCTCGTCCCGGATGCGCTCGTAGAGCGCGCCGTCGATCAGGGTGCCTTCTGAGGTTGTGGCGGCGTGGCGCTTCTGTTGCCAGAGCTGGGCGCGGGAGATCTCGGCGGTGGCAGCATCTTCCATCAGGTTGTAGATGGCGACCGCGCCGAGACCGCGTAGCCAGTTGTCAAGATATTGCAGCGCGACACTGATGTTGTTGCGGACGCCGGCTTCGGTGATTTGACCGCCCTCGATTTTCGTATCGAGAATCTGCGCGGCGGAAACGTCGACATCCTCGCGCAGGTTGTCCTTTTGATTCGGGCGATCGCCGAGATGCTTATCAAAAATCGCCGTCGCGACCGGGATCAGGTCGGGGTGAGCGACCCAGGTGCCGTCGAACCCGGCGCCCGCTTCGCGCTCCTTGTCTTCGTTCACCTTCGCCATGGCGACCTTGTTGACTTCAGGATCGCGGCGGCTCGGGATGAATGCCGCCATGCCGCCGATCGCGTGCGCCCCATGCTTGTGGCAGGTGCGGACGAGCAACTCGGTGTAGGCGCGCATGAACGGAACGCCCATCGTCACCTGACCGCGATCGGGCAGCAGATAGGCCGGGTCGTTTCGAAAGGTTTTGATCAGGCTGAAGATGTAATCCCACCGGCCCGCATTGAGTCCAGCGGCATGCTCGCGCAATTCATAGAGAATTTCTTCCATCTCGAAGGCGGCGTGAATCGTCTCGATCAACACGGTGGCGCGAATCGATCCGCGCGGCACGCCGAGCTGTTCCTGGGCATGGATGAAGACGTCGTTCCAGAGTCGGGCTTCGAGATGCGATTGCAGTTTGGGCAGATAAAAATAGGGACCGGAACCGCGCGCAAGCAATTCCTGGGCATTGTGGAAAAAGCAGAGGCCAAAGTCGACGAGACTCGCTGAGGCCGGTTCGCCGTTGATCAGGATGTGGCGCTCGGTGAGATGCCAACCGCGTGGGCGGATCACAAGCGTCGCGATCTCGTCGTTGAGTTTGTACTGGCGACCGTCAGGATTCTCAAAGGTGATCGTGCGGCGAATGGCGTCGGCGATGTTGCGTTGACCTTCGAGCACATTGGACCAGGTAGGCGATGTCGCGTCTTCGAGATCGGCCATGAAGACCTTCGCCCCGGAATTGAGCGCGTTGATCATCATTTTGCGATCGACCGGACCGGTGATCTCGCAGCGCCGGTCGTTCAGATCGGCGGGAGCGGGTGCGACAGACCAGTCGGATGACCGGATGGATGCGGTTTCAGGAAGAAATCCGAGCTGAGCACCCTCGGCGATTTCCGCGGCGCGTTGCGCGCGTCGCGCGAGCAGCTCGTCGCGCCGGCTCGCGAAGTGGGTGTGGAGATCGGCGACGAAAGCAAGCGCCTCCGGGGTCAGAATTCCGCTTGCTCCCGCGGGTTCTGGTGCAAGAAGCTCGACCGGTGCTGACATGAACCTTCTTCCTCCTGAAGCGTGATCTGGATGTGCCTGGCAAACGCGCATTGCGTCCGCCTGTATTGATCATCGCATGACCGGGCTAAAAGCGCCGTATCGTCGCAATAGCGACTTCAGCGAAACGGCGCGTCATCCGGCCAGATGTGCGCCCAGGGGCGCGCGACTTCGAGCGCTTTTGCGGCCTGAAGCACGGTGACATCGTCATGGAACCGCCCGACAAGTTGCAGTCCGACTGGGAGCCCCGCTTCCGTGAATCCAACCGGGACAGTTGCCGCCGGTTGACCGGTGAGATTGAACGGGTAGGTGAATGGCGTCCAGCCGAGACTTGATAGCGATGGTCTGCCTGCATGCTCGGGTTGATCGAGCCCAACCGGGAAGGGAGAGCAGGGCATCGTTGGCGTCAACAGCAAATCGTAGGTTTCCATGAAGCTGCGGATCGCCTGATGATAGGTATTCCGGGCGAGCATGGCAGCGCCAAAATCGACCACGTTCAAGCTAGGAGCGGCTTTGATGACCTGGAGACGTCCGGGATCGAGCAGATCCTCCACCTGCTCCAGATTGTCCCGGAAGCCACCCGACATGCCGCTTGCCCAGATGATGTCGAGAATATCGATGGGATCGGCGACGTCAGGAGTCGCTTCTTCAACAATGTGACCCATTTCGGCAAACGCATGAACTGCCCGTTCGACCAATTGCAGAATTTCTGAATCGACGTTGACGTATCCAAGATCGGGCGACCAGGCGATGCGCAGTTTCGGCAAGCGGCTTGCGAAGTGCTGAGACATAATCGATGCCGCTCGACCAGGAAAGGCGATCGCGCGCATCGGCCCCGGCCAGAACGTTGAGAAAGAGCGCGGCGTCATCGACGGTTCTGGTCATTGGCCCGATGTGGGAGATATCGCCTGAGGGACTGGGCGGATAGGTCGGCACGAGTCCGAACGATGGCTTGAGCCCGAAAATGCCGCTGAAGCTGCAGGGTATCCGGATCGACCCGGCGCCATCGCTGCCCTGCGCCAGCGGACCAAACCCGATCGCGACTGCAGCTGCTCCGCCACCAGAGGAACCACCGGGCGTCAGCCCATATTTCCAGGGATTGTGGGTGGAACCAGAAACGCGATTTGTTGTCTCGCCTTTCCAACCCACCTCAGGCGTGTTCGTTTTGCCGAGCATCACCGCGCCGGCTGCGTAGACCCGCTCCACAACCGGGGCATCGAAATCGGGAACCCAATCGGCATAAAGCAGTGAGCCGCGCGTCGTCCTGATTCCTTTCGTCACGGTCAGGTCTTTGATAGATGTCGGAATGCCGGCGAGCGATCCAGCGTCGCCGTCCAGATAGGCGGTTTCGGCGACTTTTGCCTGCTCGATCGCCAGCTCCGGAGTTTTGGTGATGAAGGCGTTTATCTTTGGATCGAGTTGATCGATGCGGCGCAGAATCGCCTCGGTCACCTCGACCGGTGAAAAGGACTTCGCGCGATATCCGGCGATCAATTCGGTCGCGGGCATCGTATGAAACTCAGTCACGGAGCCTCCAATATTCCGGATGCGGGAGCATCTCAATGCAGATGCGTCATTCAATCATTCCTTCCGGCTTTGTGCGAGCGTATCCTTCATCATTGAACGAGCCGCTACGGCTGTCAGCAATCAAGCGAGGCGTTTCAAAATGTCGTTTCAACAAGATTATTTGCTCCGCATGATCCAGGATCTCAGTGCATTGATGACGCGTGTCGTGCGGATGCGCCGGCAAGGTGACACCGAGGATGCGATTTCACTGCTCGCCGATGAATCATCGCGCATGACTGGCATTCCCGAATCACTCGTGTACGCGCTTTCCGATGAGGACTTGATCGGAACGCTGCAAGCGCGTGGCGCATTCGAAGCCGAGCGCTGCTACGCGCTGGCGGAGATCTTCCGGGAAGAGGGGGAGATTTACCATAGCCGAGACCAGTCAATCGAAGCGTCGCTCCGGTTGACCAAGGCCGCCCGTCTCTACACCGAGGCGCTCCGTCACGCCGAACCGGACAGCGAATTCATTCAGATCGACGGATTGCGCGACACGCTCCGTCATTTGCCGGCGACTGAGCTTTCCGACACCACGCTTGATCCCCTGCTCGAGGTATTGATGGAGCGCTCGGCTTACGACCTCGTCGACAACGTGCTCTTCGAATTGCTCGAATCGCCCGACGACCAGATTGTCTACAAGGCGCGCGCGGAAGATCTCTACCGGCAGATGTTGAAAGCGTCCGACTACGCGTTGAGCCAGGTCAATCTTGAGCGCTCCGAGCTGGAAGAATCACTGGCCGCGCTCGACGATGATCTCGCCTGGCGGTGACGCGCACCCTCACCCGATCCTAAAGGATTACCCTCTCCCAGCATTGGGAGAGGGTACGAAATCCCCGATATATCCGCATAATTTTACACAACTCTATGTCGTCAAGACCTCGCGCAGGCGTTTGGCGACGATCGGGATTTCGGCGTCGCAGAGGCTGTGTGGGTTGACGGTGATGACGCCGTATTCGGCGCGCGATTCCGCGATGGCGATGGCGGGATCGCCTTCGATCAGGTCGTTCAGCACGTGATAGGCGGTACGCCCGAGCGCGTGCTCGTCGATCGTAATGTCGAGCATCGGGATTGGTTGTTTGGCCGCCCAGTTTGCGCTCGACGGTGATGTTCGGAATGCCTTCGAGCGCTGATTCGATCAGATTGAGTTGCTCGTTCCAGACGGCGGCATCGGCTTCATCCGAACCGGCGGCGAAGCGTCTCAGCGCCACGATCAACCCAACGGCTTCCTCACGTCCGACTTTCATTGCCCGGCCAAAACCCTGATGCGGGATTCCCGCGACGGCGCGCTCGCCGAGTAGACCGCGTTTCACCCAGGTTTCGGCGCGGACATCCATATCCTGGTGTTGCAGTGCGACCGAGGCGATGAGATCGCGGCGTCCGGCCAGCACGCCGCTCGCCTGCGGTCCCTTGATCGCCTTGCCCCCTGAATAGGTGACAAGGTCGGCGCCTTCAGCGATGAACCGCTTGAGATTGCTTCGCGGCGGCAACGTGGCGGCGGCATCGACAATGACCGGAATGCCATGCGCCCGACCAATTGCCGCGACCTGAGGAAGCGTCAGTGTGCCGGGCGTGTCGAGAATCGGGCAGGCGATCGCGGCGGTGCGCTCGGTGATCGCTTCTTCGATCTGCCAGGCAAAAGTGCCGCCTGCGCCGGGATAGCCGAGATAGCCGACTTCGACGAACTTAATACCCGCCATGCGAATGCCATGATCGTAGGCATTGCGATGCCCACGCTGAACGACGACCTCGTTTTTCATGCCCGTCGTGTCAGGCAGGCGGTCCATCTTGCCGACATCCATGCCGGCGATGCAGGCCGCCGTGCCGATCGCCAGTCCTGCCGCTGCGCCGGTGACGACATAACCAGCCTCGGCCCCGGTGATTTCGGCGATCACCTTTCCAGCTTGCTCCTGGAGATCATCGATACGGACGAAGGAGGCGGCCGCCTCAACCATCGCATCAAGGGTTTCGCGGTCCATTCGCGTGCCGCCAAGGCGGGTCAATGCACCCGACGCGTTGATCACGGTTCGGATGCCGAGGTCATCGTAAATACCCATGCTAGCTCCCACTTATTTCGCGCAGTCAGAAGAGGCATCGTATGCGGTGATCAAGCCGTTGGCAAGCCATGCCTCAACGGTCCTCGATCACGCTGTTTTCTGCAACATCGGAATCCACCGACCTTGGATTGTTGACGTCATTATGGGAAGCTTGGGATAGGAATCTATTACCTCATTCAAACGGAATAGCGGGAGGCAGGTCATGGACGGATCACGGTTCGATGGACTTGCACGTGCATTGGGACGGGGAACCTCGCGGAGGGGTGTGCTTCGCGGGGTCGTGGGCGGACTCGCCGGCCTGGTCGCGGCAGGAGTGGCATCACGGCCGGATATTAGCGCCGATGGCCGCGCCCTGGTGATATGCAATCCAACCGGCAATCCAGATGTGCCATACCAGGAACTGACGATCCAACAAGCCGAGATGAACCTATATGCGCGCGGAGGAGCATTTCTGAAAGTCGATTGCTGCGCCGATAGCGATTGCGCCAATCAGTATGGGGAGTGCGGCAGCGGGACCTGCACGAATGGGTACTGTGTGCAATTGCCGGTCGCGGGGGGCATGCCGTGTGACGCCGGGCTCGCTTGCGTTACAAGCGGCATTTGCGATGGCGCTTTCAACTGCACAGGATCGGGTGCGCCGGTTATCTGCCCCGATACGGGTAATCCTTGCACGACATCCATTTGCACGGAAGAAGCTGGCGGGTGTCAGACCGTGAATCTGGATAACGGCACGATTTGTGGAGATGATAATCTCTGCTTTACGAACAGTTGCCGTGACGGGCTCTGCATCTTCTTTCCGAAAAACCCCTGTGGCGAACCGACGCAATGCATTGCCTACACATGCAATCCAGAAGAGGGCTGCATCACCAACTATCTGACGGGCGGATCCTGCACGACAACCGGTGGATACGTGGGAACCTGTAACAACAGCGGCGAATGCCTGCCAATCTGTACGCTGGCCGCAAGTTGCCGTGTCGATGGTGATTGCAGCACAGGTAAACGCTGTCTGAATGGCGGCTGTTTTACCTTCGCTCCCCCCGACGAGTTTTGTAGTAACGAATGCGCGAGTTGCTTTGGCAGCTATGAGTCTGCCTTCGGTGGAGACACGGTCTGTGCTGATATCGATCATGGATTCGGCGCGTGCAATATCGACGCTGAATGCCCGTCTGGAACGTATTGCAATCCGGCGATCGCAACCAGCAACCCGGATTTCGAGTTTATTTGCACCCCGCCCTGCCCAATACAGTCATAGCGTTCATCGCAATCGAAAAAGGAGCAGGCACATCGCCTGCTCCCTTTTCATTGAGTGGTCATTGATTCATGAGATATCCCAGGTTGTCCGCAAGCCTGACTGGTGCTCTGCCGAGGAGTTCCGCGGTGGCAGGGTGGTCGCTCGTGTTGTCGAGCGCCAGCATTTTCAACTGTTCGCTGGTGACCGGCGGACGGATCGATTTCGGCAGTGGTTTTGACGCCGCGACGACGAGCTTCATCAGACCGACCGGGAGATGGAGCTTTCGTTTGTGCTTACCGAGGCTGGCGGCGATCGTGTCGAGCATTTCTTCGTAGGTGAGAATGTCCGGACCAACGAGATCGAGCGTTTTCCCGGCGGTGGACGGTTCGTCGGTCGCGTGGGCGATCGCGTTGGCGACGTCGCCGACCTGAATCGGTTGGAACCGGCTCTTGCCATCGCCGACGACGGGAATAATTGGGAACGAGCGGATCACGCCGGCCAGGACACTGATGAATCCATCGCCTGGTCCATAGATGACCGATGGGCGGAAAATCGTCCATTCAAGACCGGATGCCTTGACTGCCTGTTCGGCCCGCCATTTCGCCTGGTGATAGGGAAATTCGGGATTGTCTTGCGCGCCTATCGCGCTCATCTGAAAGTACCGGCTGACTCCTGCGGCATGCGCTTCATTGAGCACATTCTCCGTGCCTTTGCGAATGTTGCCGTCAAAGGATTGCCCTGACGACGGTTCGATTATCGCGACGAGATGGAGCACCGCCGTACAGCCGTCCATTGCTGAACGCAGCGAATCGGGATTCGTGACATCACCTTCAACCAGCTCGATCTGCTCGCTGATGAGTCCTCGATGTTTGGCGCGGTCGCGCACCAATATTCGTAATGGCCGGTCACCCAGCGCCCGTACAACGTTCGTTCCGACGAATCCAGTGCCGCCGGTGACGAAAATACGATCGGTGTTCGACTGTTCGGGCATTGTTGACACTCCTGAGTTAGGGCAAATGAAAAGGGACCGGGCATTTCTGCGCCGGTCCCTCGTTCAAAACCTCAGTATTCGCGATCTGGCGCTACTTAGTTTCGCTTGCCGCCTGGGCGAACTGACGAAGCTGTTCAACATCGACCGCGAGCGCATTGCGCCCAAGCGAGCGAACGAAGCCCTCTTCCTGCAGTTCAAGCAGCTTCCTGGTCACGGTCACCCGGTTCGAGCCAATCATGTTGGCCAGACCCTGGTGCGTCAGCGGAAGGGCAATCGCCGTCATGCCATCTGCGGTCGGGCGGCCGAAGCGGCCAGCCAGACTGATCAACGTTGACGCCAGGCGAATTGCGGTGTCGCGAACCAGCAGGTGCTCGACAAGCGTCTGCAGCTCGGTCATCCGGCGAGTCATGCCGGCAACGACGGCCTCAGCCAGGTCAGGTGACTCGACGATCAACGAAGCGAGGGTGTCAGCCTCAACGATCGAAACCGTGCTGTCGACAATTGCCTCAGCGATCGAGCCGGACGCGATGCCGTCACTCGTCTCCTCCTGGGTGAAGATGGTGTTGGGACCAAGGAGACCGAGATTGATGGACCGCCCATCTGGAAGCACTTTATAGAGGCGAATACAACCGGAACGGACGATGTAGACCATTCCCTGACCGGTGCCGGGAGTAAAGACTTCCTGGCCACGGAGAAAATTGACAGTGCTCGGCTTGCTGCGCTGACGTTCGACTGCCACCGGCCGCTCATCGATCGCTCGTGTCACCACGCCACCAGCCTGCGCAGACGGGGAGGCCGTAAACCAACCCGGCGAAGCGTGCGATGGAGTCATGGAGCGGTTCGAAGGGGCTGCGGTGAACGCCAATGTTCGAGCCGACATGCCATCTCGCGCTGCAAACTTCATGCGGAACCTCCAATTCCTATCCGAGGGGCATTTTTCAGGCTACGTCTCCGTCCTCCGGGGACTTCGCCGCTCACCTCGTTGATACCTATGCTACGCCCAAATCCCGGGTTTGTCAATAGGTTGCAAAGATATTTCGTAGAGATTTGCCGGAATATGCCTGAAAATTCCCAACACAATCGTGATACAAACGTCATAAGTTGACAACATATGGACAGAAGTGTCGCAAAACGCACAATCCATATATGAGGCCCAAATCAGCATCTAGGTCTCATATACAGTTACGCGTTCATATGCAATTTGGATGCCATTGCTACGGAATTGATACTGGAGTTCCTGGTTCTCTCAGGCCAACTCGCACCAGGCGGCGATGGTGACCGCCAGGGTGGTGGCGACAGTTAACACTTCCGAGATCGGCACATATTCGTCGGTGTAATGGGCGAGGCGAACATCGCCGGGGCCGTACATCACGCAGGGGATGTCGCCGAAGAGGACGAAATGCCGCATATCCGCCCCGTAGGTGGCGGCATCGACTGCTGGAGGAGTTCCCGTGGTGAATGCGTGGGCATCCTGGAGCAGCGCAACGATCGGGGCGTCGATTGATATTTCAGCCGGTGCGAACTGACCGGAAAACCATTCGAGCTCAGGTGGATGCTCGGCCAGCCATGGGTCTTTGGCGGCGGCTTCGGCGATCACCTTTGCAAACTGCGCTTTGAATTCCTCAAGGTCTTCGCCGGGTACGAGTCCCGCCCGTCCTTCGACAACGGCGAATTCCGGCACCGACGACGGCCACGCTCCAGCCGACATCGTGCCGATACTGATGGGAATCTTGTTGGCGATGCCGGCATAGAGCGGATGGTCGATTTCCGCGTTTCGCTTTTGCTCGAAGGCGACCATTGCTTGATGCACGAGATAGTATTTCTCGATGGCGCTGACACCCTCGTCGCGGACGCAGGCGTGTGCCGATCGTCCCTGAATCCGCAATCTGAAGACCAGCGAGCCGCCCTGCGCCGGAATCAGCGCTAACCGCGTCGGCTCGGTGATGATCGCCGCATCGGCACGGTGACCCCGGAGAATCGTCGCCAACGCCCCGGCACCGCCATCTTCCTCCGAGATCACGCTTTCGATCTTGACCTCGCCCTTAAGCCGAATCCCGGCTGCCTGGAGCGCCTTGACGGCAATGAGGTGAGCGACAAGGCCAGCCTTCATATCGCACGAACCTCGCCCATACAGGCGGTCGCCCTCGATCTCCGCCGCAAACGGACCATGCATCCAGAGGCCGGGATCGCCTGTTTCGACGGTGTCGATGTGGGCGTTCAAGATGAGCGAGCGTCCGCCGCCGGCGCCCTTCCACGTTCCGACGACATTCGGACGCCCCGTAAGCGACGTGAACTCGCCGACGTGTTCGGCATAGGGTGCCAGCTCGGCCGCGTCCGGTTCCCAGCGATCAATCTCGAGCCCGAGTTCACGCATGAAGTGCTCGACGCGGTTTTGAACCGCCTCTTCATTGCCAGTCAGACTCGGGATACGCACAAGATCCTGCAGTTTGGAAATTAGGTCATCGCGGAGCTTTTCCACCTCAGCGGTGATTGCTGGGACGAGCGCCTCGACGCGTCGATCGATGGATCCAGATCCGATTACGGTCATGCTGGATTCTCCGCTCGTACGACCCTCGCGAGATTTGTGCTCATGCTGGAGAGCTTCACTAGATCTGCGCGCATCCCCTGTTTTCCATATTTCTGCCAGAGTTTGGCGAACTCGGCGTAGGCAGTGCGCCGGGCGGCATGCTGCCGGCTCAAAAGCGCGATCAGCCCACGGCGAGGATCGTCGGGCGGCGGACGCAATGCTGACGATGTCAATGACCGGTGCTCGTCTTCCGGGGAGGTTCCGAGCAAGCGATTGAGGTCCTGCATCTGCTCACCGGCCAACTCGACCAGCTCATCCTCGATCATGGCGATCCGAACGTCGCAGTCATGCAGATTTCCAAGCACTTCCTGAATCGCTTTGACGCGCTCGATTTGCGTCTGACCTGATGCTCCGAAGATGTCGGCGAACAATTCCAGGGTGTAGCGAAGCCGCTTCGCGGCGATGCGGAGCTGATGCAATTCGGGCGTCGCCCGGTCATCAGCAACGATCGGCTCATAGTGATAGAACTCCGCAATGCGCACTCGCAAAATTGCGCGCGCATTCACGGAGATCGGTGCGTCAGGATCGAGATCGCGCACGGACCAGGCTCCCTTGATCATGACGCTTCTCCTTGCGCAACGTCGTCGGCTGGATTGAGTTGCCATGGCGCGATCGCATCAACGCCGAACCGTTTGACTACCTCATCAGGGACCTTGCTCGATTCCAGCTCCTTGAGAAAGCGTTCCATCTCGGTTCTCGCGGCGATGCGTTCCCGGTCGATTCTCGCGATGAGGCGATCGATGCCGGGCCACTCTTCCGGTGGCGCAGCCGCGCGATCAACCATCAATGCATCAATCAGCACATCCCGGTCGCGCACCTCGCCAAGCTCCTGAGTGATCGTCTTGGCCGTGCGATGCAGCGGCTTATACCAGCTCGATGGAAAACAGATTGCGGCGACATCCATTGCCGCGCGGAGGCGGCGCGACGCCACGCGAACGTCATGGACTCCTTCGGGATCCGTTCCTTCGATGGCGACGGGAACGGCGACCCAGACTGCGCCCCAACGTTTCCCGATCAGATCGCGCATCGCAACTTTGAATGAAGGTTCTAAAGGCGCCTCGACGTTCATTCGATCCTGTTTGCTCATTTCCAGGTACCTCTTGCCGCCGCCAGCAACATACCGGTGCGAATGCCACTGCGCGCGCCCGTCACTTTCGACGGCTCGATCAATTCGCACAGCGCCGCAACGATGGCGATGCCGGCCGGAAGCACCTTGGCCCGCGCGATTTGAATGTCGATTTCGGCCGCGAGTTCTTCAGCCGTCACTTTGGTTAGCCGTCGCAGCATTCCATTCACTTCAGTCGGGCGGATATCGTCGGACTTGCCAATTAGCCGACCCATATATTCGCCGGTGCCGCCGGTGATGATGAGCTGTGAACCCTGGCGTTTGTCCAGGTCTAGCGGGGCCAGAACCGAGCGAGCGGCGTCATGACATGCGTGGAGTGATTCCATCGTCGGGGGATTTGCGGTGACGAGCCGGTCGGTCAGCCTTCCGGAACCGAGTGGCATCGAGGTCGAAATGCTGATGTCGTCTCCGTTCGCAGCGACGATTTCGGTGCTAGCTCCGCCGATATCGGCCATGATGATCGGCCCGTCGAGCGTCATCGTGGCCGCGAGTCCGGCATACGCGAGCGAGGCCTCCTCATCACCGCTGATCAACGCGATCACGATGCCGAAGCGGTCTTCAATTGTTTTAAGAAATTGCGCCCCATTGCCGGCAATGCGGACTGCTTCGGTGGCGACGCCGATTTTTGTTGTGACCGATTCCTGCGTCGCGCGATCGGTCATTTCTTGCAGCGCATCGAGCGCAGCGGCTATCCGGTCGTCGGCGAGCACGCCGTTCCGGTCGATCCCTTCGCCAAGCCGGACGGCCTTGGTCATCCAGATCGATTCGTCGACTTTGCCATCGGCGGTCACGCTGGCAATCGTCATCTTGATTGAGTTTGATCCAAGATCAAATGCGGCGATTCGCTGCTCCGGTGTCGAAACACTCATCGATTTCCGATCCTTTGCTTGGCCGGTGCTGCCCAGTAACGGCTGGTTCAGGCTAATCTTGGCACAAGAATCTTTGCAATGATGGATTTATCGAATTGGAAATGGAGAACTCGCCGCTATGAAAGTCGAGCAGGACAGGCGCACCTCGTTGCTCGCGGCGGCTGCCGCCGCTGAGAATCGGCTTATCGCCGATGAAATTGCCGCCGAGCAAGAGTTTCGAGCCGCAGAGGAGAAACTGGAAAAAGCGAGGCGGGAACTGGAGGAATACGTCAAAATCGTCATGCAACGCCAGGCGAAAGCCGATTCCGCCAAAGCTATTCTCGCCGCCGTCCAGCAACAGCGTGCCGCCGGACCGGGTGCATAAATCAGGCTTGCGGAGGGAGCCCGGCGTCGTCGCGCGCCGGACTGCAGTCCAGCGACACCTAGTAACAAGCCGAAGTCTCTACGAGACTGAACTGGGCGGGCGATAAACGTGCTCAGTCTGGAGGACCTGTCGCGTGTCAGTCGGGTGCTTCAGCTCCCGGCGATGGTGACAATCGATCGAAGGTCATCGACATCTCAGACAGGAAAACGCCCGGATGACCCGGGCGTTTTCAACGATCTTGCGATTCGTCGATGAGATGATCTAAACCGTTTGCGGTGCTCCCGCGAGCGCAAGCACTTTCGGCGAGCCGACCGCGACATCGGAGGCGATGCGCCCATTCTCGTCAATGAGCACGGCCGATGGCGTGCCCGATGCGCCAAACGAGCGTCCTACCTGGAAGCCCTGGTCGAGCAGCAAGGTCGACGAAAGTCCTTGCTCGGTATTTGCTTCGACGGTTCCGGTGGAAACCAGCACGATGTTCGGCGCGTCGGCGGGCCGAACCGATTCCCATTGCTTGAGATCCTCGATCATTCGCTTGCAGAAACCGCAGCCAGGATTCCAGAAGACGACGAGCGCCTTTTCCCCTTTGAGCGACGAAAGCTCGAATGGTTTTCCGTTCACATCATTGAGCTTGACCGCGGGGGCGGGATCGCCGATTTTTACTGCTTTCGCGGCCGGAGCCGGCGGGGGCGCAGCAGGAGCTTCCTCACCGCGCAGCAGCGACATTACGCCCGGCTGCCCCACGCGCATTTGCGAAGCGATGTTGCCGTTTGCGTCGATCAGAATTGCGGTTGGCGTACCGCCGGTGCCGTAGCTCTTCATTGTGTCAGTGGCGGGATCCATCAGGACAGTCGAGGAGAAACCGAAGTCGCGGTTTGCTTTGGCATCACCACTGGTAACGATGACCGCTTTTGGCGCTCCGGCTTGAGGAGCGGCCTCCCATGCCTTGATATCATCGGCCATCCGCTTGCAGTAGCCGCAAGTCGGGCTCCAGAAGATCAGCACGGCTTCCTGACCTCGGAAATCCGCGAGTCGCACGTTCTTCCCGTCAAGATTTTTCAGCGCGAATTCGGGAGCGGCTTCATCCATGCGAGGACGCGGCGCCTGGGCTTCTGCTGGTTTTGAACCGCCATTTGCCGCGGCTGGTGCTGCCTGCGCGTTGATGCGGGCCGGCGCCGCGGCTTGCGCTATGGCTGGCGCGGCTGTGCCGCTCTTGGTGCGTGATTTGAGCAGGTCGCGGATGCTATCGGCGCCGCCCGCCACCGGGCTGCCGATCGATCCATCGGCGTTCACGATCACCGCGCTGGGGGTGCCGAGCGCTTTGTATTCCTCGCTTACCTCGCGGTTCTTTTGCAGGAGCACAGGCGAGAGACCGGCCTTGCCAGCCTTATCTTGATTCGACTCGGCGGAGCCACGGCTGATGACGGCAATGCTCAACTCAGCCGCATGTTCCTTTTGCAGCGAGCCGAGCTCCGGCATGAAGGCGCTACATGGACCGCAGCCTGGATCGGAAAAGACAAGCATCACCGGCTTGCCCTGGGCGCGGAGCGCGTCGAGCGTCATGGTTTCGCCATAAATGCCTTCGAGCTTGAACGCGGGAGCCGGGGCGCCGACGGGCAAGCCGCGAACAGGCTGCTCTTTGACCGGCTTTGGCGCGGCTGGAGCAGCAACCTGCTGGCCACTCGCGACAAGCCCGATTTGCTCGTCGAGCTCGTCGAGACGAAGGAGGAGTCGGCCGTTCTGGCCAAGCATGTGGAGGATGAGCCAGCCCTCGGCAATGACCGCGGCGATCAGGAAGACTCCAAGAATCAGCACCAACCAATCAAATCCGGACATGCTGTCACTCCAACCGATGGTGGACGCGCCTGCGTCGCTCCAGCCAAACACGATGATGAACAGGGCAACGGCAGCGAAAATGCCATTGCGAATCAGCGTTCGCGGACCAGCGGGTGCGGAATGCAGCTGGCCGAAACAGTGGCAATCGGGTTGATTTCCTTTGGCGAGATTATAGGAAATAGCCCCGATAAAGAGAAGCATGAGCAGAAACGCCGCGATGGCGCCGTAGAGCGCGGTGCTGGACGGGATGAGCAGCGCCGCGATGGCCAGCTCAACGACGGGCAATGCCAATCCGGCTGGACGCGCCAGGGATTCAGGTACGCCGAAGTTCTTGACTGCTTCCTGACTCCCCTTGAGATCGAGGAGTTTTCCTACGCCCGCCAGCACGAACACCGCCGCGAGCGCCAGACGTGCGATCAGCAATACCGCATCCATAGTCCCATTTGCCTTTGCTGCGAAATTCGACGCCCGAATCGGCAAGAACAGATTGTTGATTCACTCCCAGTCTGTTGACCGATTCTAGCATGGACTGACGAGAGATAAGCGACCTGTGCAGGACTTCTTGCTGACTATTGTGCGACAGACATCCGCCGTGAACCTGTAAAGTACTCCCGACAGACGAGCGCAATCCGAGTGCGAATTGATCGATAGGAGTCTCCAACCCGAATGCGAAGTGCCAGCCGGTCGCAGCGCCGGTCAAACCCGACCGAAGGAATGCCTTCTCTCCAGCCAGAGACCCCGCCTGATGGATCGCAGCGAGGCATCGTGGTTCGCGCGTATGGCAAATACTTCGACGTTCATCTCTATGATGAAGACCGGGTGCTTCTTTGCACGGTAAGAGGGGCGGTTCGACGCGTTCGGCGCGGCACCGATCTTGTTGCCGTTGGCGACTACGTTTGGGCGAGTGACAACGGAGACAACGAGGGGCAGATTGAGTACATCGAACCACGCAAGCGGTCCCTCGCCAGATTGGCGCGCAACACCAACGATGTCGAGCAAATCATTCTTGCCAATCCCGATCAGGCGCTTTTCACATTTGCCTGGAAAGAACCCGAACCGCACGTCAGAATGCTCGATCGATTCCTGGTACTGGCTGAGTCACGGGGATTACCGGCGGTGATCGGCGTCAATAAAGTCGAACTTGATGAGGAAGGACATCCCGGCATCAACGCGTTTTTCGCCGACTACGCTTCGATCTACCCGTTGTTGCTTTTCAGCGTGAAATCCAATATCGGGCTTGATGCCGTCCGCGCGTGCCTGCAAGACAAAGTCACCGTCGTCGCTGGACCGAGCGGAGTAGGGAAGTCGACGCTGCTCAATGCCATCCATCCCGAGGGCGCGCGGCTGATCGGAGACATCTCTGAGGCGACCGGGAAGGGGCGGCATACCACGACCTCGACCGTGTTGTATGAGATCGACCCCACCACCTTTGTCGCCGACACGCCGGGGATCAGGGCATTGGCGCTGCAAGGGGTGGCGCCAGAACAACTGCCGGAGTGCTTTCCGGAATTCCGGCCATATCTCGGCCACTGCTTCTATGCCGACTGCACCCACATCCACGAGCCAGGCTGCGCAGTGCTCGAAGCACGCGATCGAGGCGACATATCCCGAAACCGGTGGGAATCCTACCAATCGTTGCGGAGCGGGCTTGAAGATGATTAGAATTTAAGGGATATGTCGCTTAGATTGTACTTTTGATCCCCCTTTCGGAGACAGTTCGCCATCGTGAACGAGCGCGATGAGTCCCGTCCTAGCAAACTTGAGACAGGACTTGCCTGGGGCGTCATCCTGTCCCGTTAGCAATTAAATATTGATTGAACGCACGAAGATAATTACCGGCTGAAGACTCTGGGTGCGTGCGGAAGCGTGTCCCACTGGGTGATTTCGTGACCGAAGATCATGTAGGTCCGATAATCGAGCGCGAAATCCATCAGCTTGTCGATGCTTTTATTGGCTTCATTTGCGTCTTCGTAATTTGAAGGAAACTCCCGCGTTTGCGCCACGATTGGCCGCGAGATCGCGTCGATGGCAAGCAGCACGGGACCGTTCGCGGAATCAACAAAGACCGACTGATGCCCGATCGCATGGCCTGATGTTTCAAGCAGCACGACGCCGCGCTCAAGTTCTACATCCCCATCAATGAGATCGTAATTCCATCCATCAAAGAGGAACAGGGAATGATCGTAGCGTTTTGGCCGGGCCATGGCGTGTTCGAAATGGCTGCGTTGGACGAGCACGTGGACACCTTCAGCAGCAAACGCATCGTGACGACCGCAGTGATCGAAATCGAAATGCGTCGTCACGAGTAGGTCAATGTCCTTCGGGCGCAGGCCGAGCTTTGCCAACTGCACGACGATGTCATCGTCTTCCGTAATGCGCGTTCCCAATTTTGGCGCCCAGGGGTCGGCGTTCTCAGCGCCGATTAGCGCCGCTGGATTTCCGGTGTCGATCAAGATGTTCTTGCCGCCAGCGCTCCTGATCAAATAGGCAGGCACCTGCGCCTCGGCGGCGACCCCTGGCGATGGATTTTGGTTGATCAAGCGGCCGAGTGAAATGAGATATAGCTGATGCGGTGCCACGTCTGGTCGTTCTCCTGAAGTTGGTCTCGGTGGGGACCAGCGAAACGTTGCCTGGTCCCTCGTTCTGCCGGCTGGAGTGTACGGGGCTTAGCGCGAAATCGTCACTTCTTTGGACTGGTCGTAAGCATACTCATCGACCCAGGGTTGGCCCTCAGCGAAGCGAGACGGCCGGAACGGATACATATCCATCAGCTTCGGCGTACCGTCTATGATCCACTCAGCCAGCACGATTCCCGTCGCTGGAGCGGTTTTGAATGACGATCCGCTGTCGCCGGTCATCAGCAGCAATCCATCGACTTCTGCCGCTTTTCCAATGATCGGATGGTTGTCTTTGCTCTGCATGACGACGCCAGACCAGCAACCGTGCATGGTCGCATGCTCAAAAATCGGCATTCGCCCGGCAAGCGTTGCCTTGCATCGCTGGACATATTCCCACTCGACCGACTCATCAAAGGTATCGGGATCGATCCGGTCGTGCGCATGCTCCATACCGATCAGCGTGCTGGCGATTCCTTCAGGACGAAGCCAGGCATGGTTGGTGGAATCGATCACGACCGCATGCTGACGATGCTGATCCATCTCGGCCGGCCAGCGGAACACAGCCACGCGCACCTGATGCGGCTCAAGCGGCAGGTCGACGCCGATCGGCGTCAGTAGACGATCCGCCCAGGCGCCACCCGCAAGCACGACCGATTCGGTCGCGACCGTTCCAGCCGTCGTTTCGACGCCGGTGACCTTGCCACCCTGCGCGATGATGCCGGTCACTTCGGTCTGCGTGCGCACGATTGCCCCGTAATGGACCGCGCCCTCGATATATCCATAGGTCGTGGCGTTCGGATCGGCATAGCCCGAATCGGGCTCGTATGCGGCAAGTGTCAGATCGTCGGTCCGGATCAATGGCTCGATCTGATTGATTTCGTAGGGATCGACCAGCCGCGTACCAACGCCGATCGCCTGCTGCGCTTCGACGTTTGCTTTCAATTTGTCCGTGTCTTCCGGCTTAACCAGCCGAAAGAAGCCTGTTTTCTCAAAGCGAGGGTTTCCGAAGCCGACTTCGGACTCCCAGTTCCAGAAGATTTTCAGACTTTCGAGCGTGAGCTGTGACTCCGAGACATTGCTATAGTGAGCACGAACGAGCGCGCCCGACTTGCCCGTTGCCCCGGCTCCAATGTGCCGGCGCTCAAGCAAGAGCACTCGTTTGACCCCGCGCTTTGCAAGTTGAAATGCGGTGGCGGCGCCATTGACGCCTCCGCCGATCACGACGACGTCCGCGGATTTCGGCAATTCGCCGCTGAGATGATTGAAAATCGCGGTGTTCACGAGTCCGACCTCCGTCATGTTGGGAGCCAAAGCAACTTTGGTCATTGTCGCGTCGATCGCCGATCCGCGCCACGGCCGGAGGAATGCGCAGCCTTTCGCGGATGTCTGATTGAGGAGCTTCGACGCACGATGAGCGAGCAGGGTTTCGGTCCGTTAAAGAAGGACAACGTCGACGCATTGATCGAGTTTCTCGCTCCCTATGTCGATGGCATCCTCGCGAGAATCGATGTTGACGAGTTCACCACCGTGCAGCTGATCGACGCGATGCAAACTGATCCAGCAGCAGAAGCCGCGTATCAGGAAACGGTGCGGCGATGGGGCGAGGATGAAGTTTCGAGCAAGATGGTGGTGCATGGTCAGGTCATCCCGACGATCTTGCGCATGAGCCCACGCGTTGAATGGGCGGGATTCGCCTATGACGAACACGATCCCTATGCCGTTCCAGCCTGGTGGAAAATGATCGGCAGCGACCGATGAAACAAACATCTCGGGCCGTCACCACGCCGATCGGACGCCGCTCCACGCAGCAATCGGCGCCGGCTTTTCACATATCAACCGGGATTTCCGGGCTGCCGGTTGAGTCTCCTGTTGAGATCGAGATCAATGGGGTTCCGCAGGGGACGTTGCTCTGCACGCCCGAGTCGATCGAGGAGCTCGTTGTCGGCTGGAGCTTCAGCCACGGATTCATCGATTCAATGGATGATCTGGCTACGGTTAAGATCAAGGGCGGGAGAGTCTCGATCATGCTGAACCGGTCACTCCCGGGCGGGCATGACTGGCGCGGACTGCTCACGGCTGGTTTTGATGCCGGACTCGTGCGGTCTCCCGTGCTTCGCGCGCTGACGCCGCCGCCGAGGGATCAGTTCATCGTGCCTGGCAGTATGGTATTGCGATCGACCGACGACCTCTTCGAGCAATTTCGCGATGCGAAAGCGGCGAATGGCAGCCATTTTTGCGGATTGCACGACTATGGAAATGCAGCGGCCATGTTTTTCTCGGACTTCAGTCGCCACAATGCGGTCGATAAGCTGATCGGGTGGACGGTGCTCACCAAATTGACGCTCGCACAAACCGTCATGGTGCTCTCCGGCCGGATCAGCGGGGACATCGTTTATAAGGCGATGAGGGGTGGAATCAAGATCGTTGTCACCCGGGCGCTTCCCTCGGCACAGGCGATCCGACTCGCCCAGGGAGGGGGGATCACGCTGATTGGACGGGCCCTCGACAGCGATCGAACCATCTATACCCATCCCTGGAGGATCGACCGCAACGCTTAGCAATGAAAAACGTGTCGTATATGCGCCTAACTTAGGCCCGTTTCGGCTCCCAACGTGTAGACGAGATACGGTCATTGCCCCTAGGATTCAGTGTGCGGGCTCGGCGCTGCTTTAACAGCGCGGCCATCCGCGTCTGAAGCCCCCGCTCAATGACTTCGATATCATTGCTCGACGCGAGCAACGGCCCGACGATGGCGTCGGCAAATAAGGGCAATTGCACAATGCAGGATCCAAACAAGAGTGGGGGCAACCGCCCGTCTGGCCAACCTCCGGGCGGCAACAAGTCGCCAAACAACAACAAGGGAAACAAGGGGCAGGGTGGAAGCACGCCGACGCCTCCCAAGCGGACGCGGATACCTAGTTGGGTTGTCGTCGTGCTGCTTATCGGTATCGCAGGATGGTATGTCTACAACTACTTCATCCCCCGCGATGATAGCAACGTGACCTCGATCGCCTACTCGGCATTTACGCAGCAGATCGACGCGAATAACGTTCAGAACGTCTCGATCACCGAGTCGTCGGTCAAGGGCACCCTGAACCAGTCCGTTCTCTATGACACGGAGTCGGGGCAAATCGTCACCTCGGACGGCGGGTCGACGACTGAGTCGGTCACCGACTTCAAGACGACGGTTCCACCGCCGCTGCGTACTGACAATCAAGCGCTCGTCGACCAACTGACCGCACACAATGTCGTGATTAAGGGAGAGAGTGAGAGCGGTTCCCTCTGGGCAAGCCTGCTCTTTAGCCTGTTGCCCTTCCTGCTCTTCCTCGGTCTGATCGTCTTCATGGGTCGCCAGATGACCCGCGGTCAGCAGAATGTTTTCGGCTTCGGCCGCAGCAAGGCGCGCCAGAACGATCCGGAGCGGCCGCAAGTCACCTTCGCCGATGTGGCGGGTGAGGAAGAAGCCAAGCGCGAGTTGACCGAAGTCGTCGACTTCCTCCGCAATCCGGCGAAGTACCACCAACTCGGCGCGCGTCTGCCGCGTGGCGTGCTCCTCGTGGGCCCTCCAGGCACAGGTAAGACCCTGACTGCTCGCGCGGTTGCCGGCGAGGCCGGTGTGCCCTTCTTCAGCATCTCCGCTTCAGAGTTCGTTGAGATGTTCGTCGGCGTCGGCGCCAGCCGCGTACGCGATCTCTTTGAAAAAGCCAAGGTGAATTCACCGGCCATCATCTTCATTGATGAGCTCGATGCCGTCGGTCGCCAGCGTTTCGCCGGTCTCGGCGGGTCGAACGACGAGCGCGAGCAGACGCTCAACCAGCTCCTCGTTGAGATGGACGGATTCGATACAAATGTGGAAGTCATCGTCATGGCGGCGACCAACCGTCCTGACGTGCTCGATCCCGCGTTGCTTCGGCCGGGCCGGTTTGACCGTCAGGTGACGGTCGGCCTCCCCGACAAGAAGGGACGTGAGGCGATTCTCACCATCCACACGCGCGGACTGCCAGTGGCAAAGAATCTCGACCTGAGCATCGTCGCTCGTTCGACAACCGGATTCACCGGAGCGGATCTTGCAAACCTGGTTAACGAAGCGGCGCTCGTCGCCGCCCGGTACAATCAGAAAGAGATCACGCCTGCGAACTTCGAAGACGCGCTCGACAAGATTCTCCTCGGAACGACCCGCAGCGGTCTGATGAATCTGCAAGAGCGCCGCGTCGTCGCGTACCACGAAGCTGGTCACGCGCTTGTCGCGCACTTCACTCCTGATTCGGATCCTGTCCGCAAAGTGACGATCGTGCCACGTGGACGAGCGCTTGGCGTCGTCATTCAGATGCCTGAGGAAGACCGCCACAATTACAGCCGCACCTACTTGATGGGCCGGTTGGCGATCTCGCTCGGCGGCCGTGCATCCGAAATGATCGTCTTCGACGAAATCACGAACGGCGCCGAAAGCGATCTCAAGTACGCGACCGGTCTGGCGCGGCGAATGGTCGGCATCTGGGGCATGAGCTCGGAAGTTGGACCGGTTTACCTCGGCACGGGTGAAGAGCATGTCTTCCTTGGCCGAGAGATCGTCCAGGAAAAAGCCTTCTCCGACACGACAGCGACCAGGCTTGACAAAGCCGTCCGCGAGATGATCGAGGTGTCGCTACAATCGGCGCTGGCGATCATCAATGAAAACCGGGTCCATCTGGAGACGCTGGTTGCGGCGCTGCTGGAGCGGGAAACGCTTGACGCGGTGGATGTGATCGCCATGCTCGGACAACCGGTGCGCAGTGAAGCCGCGACGGTGATCACCGAGAAGCAGGCAGAGGAAGCAATCGAAGCGCAAACCTCGGACGCGCCGAAAGCCGAATCTCCAGTCTCCTCACCGGTCATTGCTCCGGCCGAATAACCCTTTCGACATTCGCAACGAAAGCGCCCAGGAATTGCATCCTGGGCGCTTTCGTTGTCTGTAAGATCGCCGCGGTGACGTGCTTGAGATGCCTGGTGATTGCCATATCTCCCGGCCTTGAAAGGCAGGGCAATCACGCGGATGCCCTTCTGGGGCTGAGCTGGTACGGCGAAAGCCGTGCTCGGTCTTGAGGACTTGTCGCGTGTCAGCCGGGTGCTTCAGCTCAGGGCACCCACAACCAAGCCACGCTTTCTCACAACCCATGACTCTCAACTTACAACTCGTTAAACCAACGGGACGGTCCCGACCAGGAACCGTCCCGCAAGCCGTCAATCAATGTCGTGTTCCTGCGGTGAGATGTTAGCGAGCCGCGTGCACTGATCCAACGGCTCCCCACCGTCGGCCAATGGCGTCAATAACTTCGCGCAGCGTCGATACAACCCGGTCACACTCCTCTCGGGTGATGATCAATGGCGGGCAGATCTGCGTGGTGGGATCCACCCGATCATCATTGCGAAGCAAGATGCCTCTCTTTCGAAATTGATCCGTCATCCAGTTCATCAAACCGGGATCCTCCGGACTCTTCTTCGTCTGTTTGTCTTCGACAAGCTCGACGCCAATGAAGAGTCCGACGCCCCGGATGTCACCAACGTAGGGGTGATTGCCGAGCGCGGCTTCGAGTTCCGACCGGAGATAGGCGCCCATATCGCGCGCTTTTCCTGGCAGATCCTCTCGTTCCATGATGTCAATATTGGCGATGGCCGCCGCGCACGATGCAGGGTGTCCGCCAAACGTCAGCCCGTGGACGAAGCCACGGCCAGAGTTGAAGACGTCGGCCACGCTCTTGCGAACGAGCACAGCCCCCAATGGCGCGTACGACGACGTGATCCCTTTTGCCGTCGTGATGATGTCCGGCTCGACGTCAAAATATTCGGAGCCGAACATCGTTCCCAACCGCCCGAACCCGCAAATCACCTCATCCATAATCATCAGGATGCCGGTTTCATCGCAGAGTTTGCGGATTTTCTTGAAATAGTCCATCGAGGCCGGCGGCACACATCCGCCTGCATTTTGCACAGGCTCAGTAATGATTGCGGCGATCGATTCCGGCCCTTCGAATTCGACGAGCTGCTCGATCTCATCATAACCATCGTGCGTGCAGGTAGCAGGATCTTTGCAATACGGGCACCGGTAACGATGCGACATGCGGACATGCCGCGCTCCGGGCACCATTGGGCCGAAGACATTGCGCAGGTCGCTCAGACCATTGACCGCCAGCGCACCCATCGTCGTCCCGTGGTAGGCGCCACGTCGCGAGATCGTCTTGTATCGGTTTGAGAACCCCCGTTCCGTCTGATACTGCTTCGCCAATTTCAGCGCCGACTCGACTGCTTCCGAGCCACCGGATGTGAAAAAAACCCGTGCATTCCCACCAAGTGGAGCTAAATCCCCGAGGCGATCCGCAAGCACTGCCGCAGGCACACTTGCGAACGCGAATCCATTAACGAAGGGAATCATTTCCAATTGCGCGACCATCGCATCGATGATCTCACGGCGTCCGTAACCGGCGTTGACTGAATAAAGCCCCGCCAGTCCATCCAAATAGGGTTTTCCTTGATCATCCCAAACTGTGGACCCTTCGCCCTTCACCATGACTAGTGGGCGGGTCCCGGCGTCTTGATATTGCCCCATCTGGGTAAAATGCAGCCAGAGGTTGTCGCGAATGGCCTCGCGAACCTTTGCCCGTTCGTACCAGGGCGCAATTTCTGCCGCCACTGCTCTCGCAGCCATGCTCCGATCCTTTCCCTTTGGTCGAGGTTAGTACATCGTTCTTTGACTGACGGCTGCCTAAATATACATCTTTTCTTCATTATTTGCCGTCTGAGGGGTGTTATCCGCCGTGCGGAGGTGATTTTTGGTCCAATGGACCATATCGTTTGTTCGCCCAAATGGCTATCCGCGCCAAAAGCCCGAGAAAAAGCGCGGCAATCAGCCATCCACCCACCACGTCAGTGGGCCAATGCGCCCCAACATACACGCGGCTGATGCCGATCAGCCCAATTGTCGCAATCAATACGGCGATGACAACTGATCGCCATCTTCCTGGAGACATGAATCTCCAGGCAATCAACGCCAGCGCTCCGAAGAAGAGCGTGCCGGCAACGGTGTGGCCACTGGCGAACGACCAGCCATCCGGGTGCTCGGTCACGCGCACATACTCGGTCGTCGGGCGGGGTCGATGAACCAGCATTTTGATCAATTGATTGAAAAGCCAGCAGGCCATCGACGCGAGCAGGAATACGGCCCACCATTTGCGGCCGATAACCAGGAAGATGACGCATGCAATAATCAAATTGGCGATGACGATGCGTGAATAGCCGAGTGCGTTGCCGATTCGGGAAAGTGTGTCGAGTGGCCGAGCTTGAATCCAGCGATCGACGGCGAGCTCCCATCCAAGCGGCTCTGGATTGGCGTGAAAGTAGAGCGCCATCGCCACCGCGATCAGCGCGCCACAACCCCATACGATCCAGAACCATCGGCGTGGATTCAACAAACGTTAATACCACCTTCGTATTTGTTCGCTTCAACGCCGCAATGCATTATGCGTTGGTTCGTTACAATCAACATACGAATCGTGGCCAATTCGCCACCCTTTTTCGATTTCGCTCGACGCCGACCACGAGCATGCTGGTTGCGTTGCCGTTCGCAGAAATGAGCGAGCATTATGAGACGGAGATCATCACATGCCAGCGAACTTCGCAAGAGCGCAAAGGTGAATAGCGTGGTAGCCGAACAGACCTCCGAATCACCGTCGGAGCCCGGAGCGTCGACAACCAATGAATTCTCCTGGCCGCCACTCTTGCCCGAATTCTATTTCAACCGTGAGTTGAGCTGGCTCGAGTTCAACCATCGCGTGCTCGACGAAGCGGAAGACCCCACGCTGCCACTCCTGGAACGGTGCAAGTTCGCCGCAATTTTTTCCACGAATCTCGACGAATTCTTCATGATTCGCGTCGCCGGGGTAAAGCGCAAGCTGACGACCGGCCGCAATGAGCCTGGTCCTGACGGTCGCACGCCGCAGGTCGCCGCACTCGCGATTCAGGCTCGATCACAGGATCTCCTCGACCGTCATGCGGCGTTGGTTCGAGGTGAGCTGATTCCGGCGCTTGCCGCCGAGGGCATCCAGATTCTCGATTGGAGCCAGCTTACCGAACCGGAGCACGCTGCGCTCAGCATCTCCTTCGAGCGGGATATCTTCCCGGTGCTCACGCCGCAGGCGGTCGATCGCGCCCGGCGGTTCCCGCACGTCTCCAACCAGAGTCTCAATCTGCTGGTGGTGCTGCGCTCGACTGTCGCGGGATTCCGATTCGCTCGCGTCAAAATACCTGCACTGCTACCACGACTCGTGCGAGTTCCCGAAATCGGCGAAACCGATCCAAAGAAGGAGCAGCCGATCCGGTTGATCTGGCTTGAGCAAGTCGTCGCTGCACATCTCACCCGGCTCTTTCCCGGCAACGACGTGATGAAGTCGTATCCCTTCCATGTCATACGTGATTCCGATTTTGACGTGGACGAAGATGAAGACGACGCGCACGATCTGCTTTCGTCCATGCAGGAATTTTTACAACAGCGTACCTTCGGTCAGGTTGTACAGGTGATGACCGACCGTGCCATGCCGGACGATGTCCGCACCTGGTTGGTCGATCAATTGCACGCGGTGGAGCGCGATTCGTATGTAATCGATGGTCCGCTCTGCCTGGAAAACCTGATGGAACTGCTGTCGATCGATCGTCCCGATCTCAAGGTTGCGCCCTATCTGCCGAGGCATACCGATTTCGCTTCCCTACTCGGAGCATCCGAGCTAGAGGTGTCGGAAGGAATCGATATCTGGGCGGTACTGCGTGAGCGGGACGTGCTGGTTCACCATCCATATCAATCATTCAGCATCATTGCCGAGTTCCTGAAACGAGCGGCAACCGACCGCGATGTCGTCGCGATCAAGGAAACCCTCTATCGCATCGGCAAGGATTCCCCGCTCGTCCCCTCGCTGATTGAAGCGCGAGACGACGATACGCAAGTCGCGGTGCTGGTTGAGCTCAAAGCGCGGTTCGATGAGGAAAACAACATCTCGCTCGCCCAGCGGCTCGAACAGCACGGGGTCCACGTCGCCTATGGCGTGCACGGGCTCAAAACACACTGCAAAGCAACGCTGGTGGTCCGCAGAGAAGCAGACGGCCTGCGCCGTTACGTGCATCTCTCCACCGGCAATTACAACGCCGGCACCGCCCGCGTCTACGAGGATCTCGGCATCATCACGTCTCGGGACGACATCGGCAGCGATGTGATGGAACTCTTCAATGTCCTCACCGGATTCTCGCTGCAGAATGAATACCGAAAGCTCCTGGTGGCGCCGTCGAATCTTCGCGACAAGATCATCGAGCGCATCCAGCGCGAAGTTGATTCGCACCGCGCAAACGGGAAGGGAAGGCTCATTTTCAAGATGAACTCGCTCGTCGATCGGGAAACGATTCGCGCGCTCTACGGCGCATCGCAGGCCGGAGTCAAGATCGATCTCATCATTCGCGGCATCTGCTGTCTGAGACCGGGCGTCAAGGGTTGGAGCGAGAACATCCGCGTCATAAGCATCGTTGGGCGTTTCCTCGAACACAGCCGGATCTATTATTTCGGCAACGGCGGCGACGAGGAACTCTATCTTGGCAGCGCTGATTTGATGGAGCGGAATCTCGATCGTCGCGTTGAGGCGGTGTTCCCGGTCGAGGACGAAGGCATTCGCCGTCATATTCTCGATGATTTGATCGGCGCCTATCTGCGCGACAGCGTCAACGCGCGCATCCTGCACGAGGATGGCTCATGGACCCTCCGCCGTCCGGCCAAGGGCGAAAAGCCATTTGACGCGCAAGCCTGGATGACGACGATCTATTAGATACGGCGGCGATGATGAGCGAATTGGAATCTGCTTTCGAATCCCGGCCGGAGGTCTGGCAGGGCGAAGCGTTGGTCAGAACCTATCTGCAGGATGTCCGCGCGGGCATTCCATACGGGGTCGATCAAATCGAGATCGCCCTTCGCGTCTCTGCGTCGCTCCAACTCGATGTCACGAACATACTGGATCTGGGCTGCGGAGACGGCATTGCGGGAAGCGCGGCGCGCCAGATCTGGCCAGAAGCGAAACTTACGCTTGTCGACTTTTCGGAGCCGATGCTCGACGCCGCTCGTCTTCGTTTTGCCGATGCGAGCGATATCGCCTTTATTCATGCGGACTTTGGCGAGCCGGGTTGGATCGAATGCGTCAATGAGCGATCGCCGTTCGACCTCGTGCTTTCAGCTTATGCAATTCATCATCAATCCGACGACCGCAAGCGGGCACTTTATGGTGAGATCGTCGACCTGCTTGCGCCCGGAGCCGTGTTCATCAATATCGAACACGTACAGTCGGCGACGCCTCACGTCTCGGCGATATGGGATCAGTTGCTTGTTGAGCGTCTCATTCAACAACACCCGAATCGCGATCCCATCGCTGTGGAGCGCGAGTATGCGAAACGGCCCGATCGCGCGGCGAACCGGCTGACTCCGGTCGAGACGCAGCTCGAATGGCTGCGCGAACTCGGGCTGAGCAATGTCGACTGTTATTTCAAAGTGCTCGAGCTGGCGGTGTTCGGCGGGCAAAAAAGCGCGGCGTAATTGTCATCGTTCGCCTTTTCTCTCCGGACAAGGTGCTTCCGCTGCAGACAGATTCGGCCAGCGTATGCGGGGCACGACTTCGGCGCGATCGATGTCTCCACCTGGTTCGAAGAATCCCCTCGCGAGTTCGGCTTCATGCTCACGAGACGCCTCGCTTGCATCCTGCGTGAGAAAAACGTGACGCCCGAACTCGCCGAGATCTTCAATGATCCGCTCATAACGATAGTAAATCAGCGCCTCAGCATCGATTTCAACTGAACCATAGCCCTCGAAGAAAAGGTCTTCCTCTGTTGGAGTCACCGTTCTGGCGATTCCTGAGCCGATGACGAAGAGCAAGTCGCGCTCCCGGGGAGCGATGAGCGGAGCATCCCAATCCACGAGCCAGATCCGTCCGTCATCGCCGGTCAGGATATTGGCGGCGTGAATATCTGAGTGACAAAGCACCAGATCGAAGGCTTTGGACTGGAGCGTAGCTCCGAGTTCCTCTGCCCGATCGAGCATGCGCTCGATTCGCTCAGCATGTTGCCTCCAGAACTGCGCGAACCGCCTTGCAACTGCGTTTTCAAAGCCCGTATGGTCGATCAGGCGAAGCAATTGACGCACGAGCGCTGCCGAGGGAAGCGCGAAATTCTCAACACGAAGTGCATCGCGAAAACGCGCTTCGAGTCCGCTGCAGTGAATCGACTTTAACCCGGCTCCGAATGCTCGCCATTGATCGTCGGACAACCCATCGACCATTGCATTCTCGCCCGGGATGAATGGATAGAGCACGACGCTGTAGCCGCTTTGCCCATCGAGCGATGCCCAAAGTTCCGACCTGCGCGTTCGCAACGGGGCGAGAACGGAGTTGATGCCACAATCGATCAGCGCTCGTGGCACGAGGAGACCGGGGAGATAGACCGGTCCGGTCCGGATCTTCAGAAAGTAGACAGATGCATCATCCGCGACAACCCTGTAAACGAAAGCGTTCATATCGTGGCCGATAGGGAGAAACACAATCCCGGCAACATGGAGACCGTATTGCCCATCGAGACAGACCGCGATCTCCTCTGCATCGATCCCAGGGTCATCGCGCATTCAGTTCATTCCTTGCGACGAGTCGGCAGCACTAGAATCGACGCAGCCAGACCTAGAGTTGCCGACCAACGATCATGATCAACACCGCAAAGACGGTCAGTCCCAAACCAAGTGAAGTCGGACCGACATTGTTTGATATGGACGTGATGCCGAAAATCAGAAACAGCACACCGACGGCAACGACTCGCCATCCCTGTCGCGAAGTTTTCAAACGCGTCATGCTCCCTTGTCGTCACGCATCGCAAACGCCGGCAAGGTGGCATTTGCCCTGTTTTCCGGATGAAATGATGTCACGTCAATCATATCCGCGCCGAGCCGCTCAATAGCGAAGCGGTCATGTGAAACCATCACCACGGCAATCGGCGCATTCAGAATTGCTTCTTCGAGTTGCTCGCGGCTCGGAATATCGAGATGGTTCATCGGTTCGTCGAGCAGAAGCAAGTTTGCTCCGCCGATGGCCAGGAGCGCCAGCGCCAGTCTCGCCCGCTCACCATACGAGAGCTCGCCAGCCGGGCGCAGAACCTGTTCGGGGCCGAGCAAGAATTGATGGAGAAACGCGCGTATCTCTCCTTCCGAGCCGACGGTCAACGTCCGAGCCTGGGCGAGGGGAGTTTCGTCGAGAGCGATGCCTTCGTGTTCCTGACTGTACCAACCAATCCTCGCGCTCGGCGACCGGATAATTTCACCGGCGCTAACCGGCATTCGCCCGGCAATCGCCAAAAGCAACGTGGTCTTCCCGGAACCATTCGCTCCAGTAATCGCCAGTCGATTGCCGCTGCGAATGTCAAAGGTCACGTGCTCAAGCAGCGTCCGGCCCGCCACATCAATGGCCGCGTCTTCGACCCGTACGAGCACCGGTCCGCTCTCCGGCGCGTCTCCGAACGAAACGGCCATGCCCCACTTGCGCTCAGGGCGGTCCAGCCGTTCTTCAGAATCAAGAAAGCGCTCCAGCTTGCGCTGGCGGACAACCGCCGTGCGAGCGACGCGCCGTGCTCTGCCACGCTGATAATCGTTGACCGACAGGCTCTCGAATTTCGAAGCCCGGCCCGCGACATCGCGCACATCCTGCTCGACCTGCGCGACCATCTTCTGCTGGCGGGCGTAAGCCTCTTCGTGCGCCTCCATCTCCGCCGAGCGCTCATCCGCGAATGATGAATAGCCGCCTGCATACGACTTGACGGTCGCCGTGTCTTCATCGATCGCCAGCACGCCGGTCGCCACCGAGTCGAGCAGCGCCCGGTCGTGCGAAACCATCAGCGCCGCGCCCTGGCGGGTTCGCAAGAACTGCTCCAGCCAGACGATGCCATCGCGGTCGAGATGGTTCGTCGGTTCATCCAGGAGCAGAAGATCAGGATCATTGGCCATCAGTGCGGCCAGGGCAGCGCGAGTTTTCTCCCCGCCGGACATCCCGCTTAGCGGACGGTCGAAAGGAATCGCACCAACGCCGAACGCATGTAGCGCTTCTTCAAGTCGCGCCACTGCAACGTAGCCGCCTTTTTCTTCGAAAGCGTTTGCGGCTTGCTCATATGCGTCGATAACCTCACTGCTGCTATCCCCGGCCAAATGAGCGAGGGTGGCGTCGAGCAACGCCTGAGCCGCGAGCAATCCATTCGCTTCGCCATCAAGCAGATCGCGTAGCGACCCGCCGGCGAGATCGGCGACTCCCTGCCGGAGGTAGCCGATTCTGGCGCCCGGTTGCAGCGCAACTGAGCCGCTATCGGGCTGGGTGAGCCCGGCGACGATCGCAAGCAGCGTCGACTTGCCGGCCCCGTTGGGACCGATCAAGCCGACTCGCTCACCTGGATTGACCACAAAGGAAACTTTGTCGAGGAGTGTGCGGCCAGGAAGCCGCACGGAAACATTGCTGACGGACAACATGAAGAACGCCTCGCGTAATGCGACCCACCACGCACGGGCGACCGCCGTGGCAGCGAAAGACCGGCCCGGTGCGCCCGGACATGTCTATGGAAATGGCGTTCTACTCCGTCAACGGTGACTCCTCTTACGCCGCGTAGAAGCGCGACCTGGACCTTTTCGCACCGCGCGAAAAGGCATCTTACTCTTCAACGTCGAGGGAAGCTTCCAGCGCGGTGGCCTCGGCTTCAAGCGCCTGCAGGGCGTAGTTGTCGATTTCCTGCTGCAGCGCATCTCGCAAGTTGATCAGATCGACGAGATCGAGACCGGCAACGACGGCTTCCTGCTGGTCACTGTCATCCCGGCTCGCCGGCACCACGCGAAATTCGACTTCAAACGTGCCGTCTTCAACGCCGCCCACTGGGGTCTCGTCCATATAAATGTTGTATGTGTCCACCGCTGAAACCTCCCGCACTTCCGGACGTAACGTGCCCTGGCGGTTGCACTCAAGCCACGCGGCCAGAGCTTACCGTCCAAAAGCTGGTCGATTTTCGGCTCCTACCATAACCTAATTCTTCGCCGCCGGTCCAGCCCTATTGTGCCAGAAATCGTGCGAACGGCGTTATTCCCGGTCAAGCGGCCACATTGGCCGAGGAATCCGGTGATATTCGAAGCGGTCGAGATCGATTGCAAGCAGACCCGGCGTGTCTACTTCGATGATTCGTTTCGCGATCGGCGTGAAGGCGCCACGGAAGTGCACCGCCGATTTCACGACGATGATCTTCTTCTCTTCGGGGATCACGCCCTGAGAGCGAAAGAGGGCCGTATCGAGCGCCTGCACGCGCCGCTCCGACACGATCACCTCGACCTTGCTGCCATGACGTCCCTCGCAAGAGAGCACAGCAGTTCGCCCGAGCCAACCAGTGTCGCCGCCACCCATCGGCCCTTCATAGACGAAGTGGCCGTCAGATAGCCGTAAGACGTCCGCTTCAACCGGGATCGGATAGCCGTGCAAATCGTCGACCTTGCCGCCGAGCATGCACGAAAGATGCGCGCCGACACCCGCGTCGAATGCCAACGCCACGACTTCGGGATCGGCGATAGGACCGATCGCGGCGTTGTCCGCGCCGAGATCGAGCAACCCCCAGAGAATGGCCGTGCCATCGCAGGTCGTGCCGCCGCCCGGGTTGTCGCCAAGATCGGCCAGAACGATTGGACCTTCCGGTTCGGCAATCGCCTCTTTAATTGCCTGCTCCACGCTGAGCGCTTCGGGAATGAACGCCTGACGCCGATCCCAGGCAAACGCGGCCATTTCGTCAGCAATCGTTTGAGCCAGCGCCTGATCGCCATTCGTCGTAACGACGAACGCCATCCCGGTGACCGGAGTATCGGCGTAGGCAAATCCCCAGTTCACGCCAACATTGACCACGCGCTCATCTGCCTCATAAGCAAAGGCCTTGTTCATGATCGCCAGGGCAGGATCAGCCCCGGTGAACTGGCGGGGTGGGGCGGCCATCAATGGCACGCGCGCGTATCCCTTCGCCGGCTTGAGCTCTCCCCGCAACATCAGCTTCGCAAGCTGGACGGCTTCAACACCGCGCTCATGGCCGTCAACATGTGGATACGTGTCGAACGGGAGAATGACGTCGGCGAGATCGACCATCTTCTGGGTGACATTGGCATGGCAGTCGAGCACCATTATCACCGGCACATCCGGTCCGACAGCCTCGCGCACGCGGGAAAGCGTTTCCCCCTCGCCATCGTCTGAAAGCTCGGTCACCATCGCTCCATGCAGGAACAGCACGACCGCGTCCGGTCGTTCGCGCTTCAATCCCTCAGTAAGCTCACCCTCGATCGTTTCAACAGCCCGCTTCGTGACCACGCCGCCTGGAATCGCGCTGGCAACAATGATCGGCACGAGTTCGAGATCGGAATCTGCGGCAATCGCGTCGACGAAGCCGCCGGGAGTTGTGCGCGTACCAGCGGCTTTTTCGATTTCCAATCCGCGACGGATTTCCTCTGCTTCAAACTCATTCAGATCGGTCTTCCGGGGAGAGAACGTATTCGTTTCGTGAGCGAATCCACCGACGGCGACCCGCAGCATCGCGTATCCTCCTTGCGTTGCGCTTAGCGCGTTTGTGAACGACTGATCAACGCCGCGATCCTACCGCAGATTGACGTCGCGTCGAAGAGATACGTGGAGTAAACGGATACTGATGAACGCGACCGGATGTGAGAAGGAGCGCCGCTTTTCCCGCCGTCACCTCACGATGGGCATTGGCGCACTCGCCGGAGTTTCGCTCCTGAGCGCCTGCGGCAGCGACAATTCTCCGGACAAGCCAACCCCGACTCCAGAACCCGATGTCTCGCCAACGCCGACTCAGGAACCAATCTCGACTCCCGTCGCCGGCTATCTCGACGCGATCAAATGGAAGGGGCGCACCCTTTCCATCGCCACCTGGGGTGGTGATTTTGAAGACGCTCAAAGCGAAGCGTTCTTTAAGCCGTTTGAAGATGCAACCGGTGTGCAGATCGAGTTAAAGACGGCTGATGTCGAACGGATGAAAGACCAGGTCAAGAATCAGAATGTGACCTGGGATCTGATCACCGTGCCAATGGAGAATGTGCTCTCCCTCAGCCGGGAGTCTTATCTCACGTCGATCGACTACAAAGTCGTCGATCGCACCCCTTTGTTCGATGAGTTCGCACTGCAGCATGGCGTCGGCGTCGCCTGCTACTCCACCGTGATGATTTATGATCCAGCGCATGTGACCGGCCCAGCTGGCTGGCAGGCGTTCTGGAACACCACTCCGCCGGTCGAGGGCGAACCTCTCGATCCGACGCAGGCGCGCACGCTCTCGCATTCACCTGTCGGCACCTTCGAGTTCGCCCTGCTGGCGGACGGCGTTGAGGTCGACAGTCTCTATCCGCTCGACATACCCCGGGCGTTCGCCACTCTCGAAAAAATCCGCAAGAACGTGCTTATCTGGTACGAGGATGGCAAGCAACCGGTCGAGCTGGTGCAATCAGGACAGGCTGGCATGGGTTCCGCCTGGAACGTGCGGATCAACCAGTTCGGCGATCAAAACGCCCTGGGCATGGTTTGGGCAGGAGGCATGCTTTCCGCGGATGCCTGGGCGATACCATTTGGTGCGCCAAACACCGACGTCGCCATGGATTTCATCAATTTCGCCACCCGCGCCGTGCCAAGCGCGAACTTCTGCCGCCTTGTTCCCTTCGGACCCGTCAATGTCGATAGCATCAGCTTGATCCGGGATGACCGGCGTCCGCTCATTCCCACCGCGCCTGAGAACAAAGCAATCCAATTCGTCCAGAATTGGAACTGGTGGGCCGACAATATCGACGCCGTCTCCGAACAGTTCGATGCCTGGCTGATCGAAGGTCCAGGTGAAGGCACTCCAGGGGCAGACGCGTGAATCCCGCGTTGGATTGAACGGTGAGCCGGCGTCAGTTTCATCTGCTAGACGAGGGTGTTCGCGAAGATTTGCCAGGCGAGCAACGACTTTGCGATGAGGCTCAGCAAGATATAGACGCGCTCGCCAAATTCATTTGACTGCCACGGCCCGACGCGTTTGTATTGCAGCACCATATTGATGGCGAACGAGTTGAAGCAGAGAAAAAGCGAAATGATGATCCCGTAAACGAAACCGGGAATGCCGTTGCCAGTTGTTTGTTGGTCGGTGTAGATAATCTGAACGGCAATAGCGATCCACGGAACAATGCCCACTATTGAACCGAAGATGAAGGGCCACCAGTTAACCTGCTTGCGATCCGGTCGGTTGACGGATTCCATGACCAGGCCAAAGAAAATCATCGCCATGTTGGCGCCGAAGATCGCAATGAGCGCGTTGAGATCGAGAATGCCCGTCACCATCGCGATCAGAACCATCATCAGCGACGCGCTGATGCTGTACTCGCTCCAGCGCGCCCGATTGATTCCCTCGCGAAGATTACGCATATACCAGTCATTAATCCCCGGCGCCGCCATCAGCAAGTGATCGGTGGCGGCGAAGAAGATGAAGATCGCTACCGCGATGCCGATAGGGACGCTCCAGACCACACCCGGCGCAGACGATTTCGTTCCCGGAGGCCCATCGACAAACGACATCAGAATGGGCAATTTGAAGTCATTGCTCAGAAGCACCAGAAGGATCCCCTGGACCAGGTGAACCAGCCCAACTACGAGGTTGTATTTGCGTAGTTGCGGCGCCGAGGCTTCAGCTTCTTTTTGACCTGATGCGCCAACACTGCCAGGAAACGTCACACATATACCTCCGAACGAGAAGACAGTGATATCCCACCCAGAAAGTGCTCGAGAGTTGCATCGTCGATCGCTCCGAGCTCGAACCGCAGCGCGTCCTCAAGCAATGGAAAGTCAAACTCGAATCCCTCACGTGTCAGGTACTGCGGTATGGCTCGCTGGCTGGCAAGTAGCAATTCGTCGGCCATTTGCCCGAGCGCGATGCGCAGCAACGGCGCTGGCGCCGGAATAATCGCCGGACGATGCACAACACGCGCCAGAATCTCCGTGAATTCACGGTTCGTCACCGGATTCGGCGAGACTGCGTTCACGGGGCCGGAAAGACGCTCATTCGTCACCGATTCCAGCAATATTCCCAGGAGGTCGTCAAGAGCAACCCAGCTCATATACTGGCCACCATCCGAAAGACGCCCTCCGCCACCGATCCGGAACAGCGGGAGCAATTTCGACAGCATGCCCCCTCCTCCAGCAAGCACGATGCCGAGACGCGGATGAACGACCCTGATGCCGGCCGCGCGAGCCGGGTCTGCCGCAGCCTCCCAGGCGGCGCAGACCCCGGAAAGAAAGCCATCTCCTGCGGGTAGGGCTTCGGTGATGATGGTCTCACCCCGGTCCCCGTAGAATCCGACCGCGGAAGCGGAGACCAGTACTTTCGGCGGTCGTGAAAGCTTTGCAAGGGTTTCGGCGAGGAGGGCAGTACCCCGCACTCGACTTTCCGCGATGCGATGCTTTTGCGCTTGTGTCCATCGACCGTCAGCGATTGACGCTCCGGCAAGATGGATAACGGCATCGACGCCTTCCAGGCCCGTGGCGTCGATGACTTCTGTCTGCGGATTCCAGTAAATCTCGTCGAGTGCGCCGGTAAGCTTTCGCACAATCGGCAAGACCGTGTGGCCGCCGGACCTGAGGAATGAAACGAGCTGGCTTCCGACCAGACCGGTTGATCCGGTGACTGCGATCCGAAGGGGAGCCGAACCCATGGAACGATGATGTCGAGCGAGATCATTCCGTGTACGTGTGTGTCGAAACCAGAAGAGATTGTCAAGTGTCCGCCTGGTTCGGGAGTCGGCTACCAACGCACCGAACTCGCCAAGCGGCAGGGCGTAATCTATGCGATCTTCGAGCAGCGACTCTCCAGGCCCGCCGGCGCGAAAATAATGGTCATGGTTCCAGGATTTGAATGGGCCCGTCCGTTGGATATCCCGGAATCCGGTTCCGTCCAAACGCTCGTGCTCAACGACCCAGTCGAAATGGGTCGGGCCCACGGCGACACGAATTTTTTTCCAATCACCGGGATAGATCGATCCACTGCTTTCCACGACTCGCGTGTGCGCCCATTCGGGGGTGAGCCGCTCGAATGCGCCGGGTCGTGCGTGCCATGCGACCACGTCATCGGTCGAGGCGGGAATCTGGCTCTCATATTTCAGCGTCGTCGTCTTCATGGTTTCCACCTGCCCTGAACGAAGGGGAACCCGGACCGAACCGGTCACGGGTCCCCTTCGTTCATCGTTCAAGCGACGAAAAACGTTCTCAGTTAGGCAACCGGTGTCGCCATCACCGCGACTGCCGTGGTCGAAGGAATCACAAGGACTGTCAAGGTGCCATCAGCCAACTGGCCAATCGCGAAGACGTCGTAGACCATACCGCCCTCGAGCGCCACACCGGGAAGATCGAGCGCGACATCCATGGTGCCCGCCGGGCGAACTTCGAGATCGTACGATCCTGCCGGAACTTCAAGGAAATCGCTCGCATCCGGGAAGGCGAGGCCGCCGATCAGCACATCGCCGCCCTTTAGGGCGATATCAACGGCCGGCGCATCGGGAGAAGCATGGATCACACGGATTCGCGACATCGCGTCGGTGGCCGTTCCGACGTCACTGAGGTCCACCTGGAAGACCGCAGGCTTGATTTCAGCGAGATTGCCGACCGCAGCCACTTCGTATGCCGCATCCGGGCTGAGTTCGACTTCTGCATCAATGACGGCCGTTGAAACATCGCTACCGGCAGCGGCTACCTGAACCTGATGCTTGCCAGATGGAACGGCAACCCAGCCGGAGAACGAGCCAAAGGCCAGATCGCTCAGTGCCTTGGTGCCGTCCAGATAAACATCGACTGCAGGCGCATCAGGCGATGCATGAACGACGTTGATGCACGAATCGCCGGCCATGCCGATGCGCAGCGCTTCGGAGCAGATTCCCATATCGGATGCCGGAGTGGCGCCCGGCGTGGAATCCTGCGCACTCGCCGAAATCGCCATACCGCCAATCATTCCAAACGCCAGTGGCGCAATGAGCGCGAACTTGACAAGTTGAGTCCGTACCTTCATCGAGAGTCACTCCTTCAGAAAAACGTCCGATCCCAGTGTCGGCCCACCGCCGAATCTGAATATAAACCTAAAGTATAGGTTTATATTTGTCAAGAGGTCATATGTCGGAGTGGATTCCTTGACGCGGTCCCCCGGAACCGCGCCGTGCAACGGCGGGAAATTAAATATATACTTGAAGTTGAGGTTAATCTTCATGACTGAGAGCATTTCAACCCATCCTGTGACATTTACGATCGGCGAAGTCGTCGCCAGTATCGCGAAGACCTATCCGGACATGAGCCACTCTGGTCTCAGATTTTTCGAACGAGAGGGTCTCGTAACGCCCTTACGCACTGAGGGGGGCCATCGCCTTTACCGTCAAAGCGACGTGGACCGCATCGTGAGCATCAAGGCCTGGCGTGAAGAGGGCGATTCGATCGATGAGATCCGCAGGCGACTTGCCGAGCTGGACAATCTCCCGTCCGTGGGCCGGCTTACCGATATCTTTCTCGATCTCGCGATCGCCGGGAATCTCAGGGATGCCGGCAATCAGATTCTGATTGCCGATGAGGCGGGTGTATCACCTCTGGTGATCTTCAACGATGTGCTCACGCCGGCGCTCATCGAAGTTGGCAGGCGTTGGGAAATGGGAATCCTTCCCGTCGCGCAAGAAAAGGAAATCTCAGAGGTCGTGCGCGATCTTATCTCCGAAATTGCCCGCCGCCATATTCCAGCGCAGTCTGACGGACCGGCCATCGTAGCGGGGTGCGTGGAGTATGAACGGCACGAGCTTGGTCTACGGATGATTTGCGCGCTGCTCCGGATCGATGGTTACCGCGTCTACTATCTTGGGGCTGATGTCTCCGCGGAGTTCCTGCTTCAGGCGATCGCGCTGCACCGGCCGGAGGTGCTACTGCTCTCTGCCATGTTGCCGGCGGCATTCGAGTCGCTCGAACAAACGATCATGCAGGTACGTGCGGCAACGGAAGACACTGGCAAGCTGGAGATTGTCGTCGGAGGGAGCCTCGTGGCGCATGAGCACGAAAAGATTTCCTCGTGGGGTGCGACTCCAACGCAAGAACGCCATCTCGCGGCATCAGTGGAAACAATTCAACGATTGGCTCCGCATTGATGGAGATCTCCGATGCCGCATGAAGGCTGGTCAATCGGTTGATAATTTGAAATCTGCCGCCATCAATGCTCTGCTGGCGGCATTTGCTGGGAGAACATCGGGAGCTACATGCGCTCTGGGTGATTATTACGGATGAGCAGCGTGGCTAGGCCCTCACGCCGAAACTATCCGCTGGCGCGGCAATCAAGCCGCGCCTTTTCGCCGGCAAGAAAAACTCGTTGATGAGATGGCCCGCCGCGGCTATCAGCACGCGAACCCGCTCGACGAGCGAATGGCCACCGATGACGCAATCCAGTTTGGTTTCGTTGAAGCGCCTGACGCGTAAGACTAGATCCCCATAGCAGCGAATCCGACCCCCTGCCTGCTCGCCCCCGTGACGGGCAACTCTGCTTCAGAAACCGTCTAAAGCACGGTGCGCTACGAGTCCGACTGCGAGCACCCAGTCGCCGATCATGGCGACATCGGTTTGATGGGATCCCGAATACGAAGTATACGAAGTAGAGGTTCCAATTGTCTGGCAGGCGGTTCGGCAGCCATTGATTTCTGAAACGCGAACGAGGGCGTTTTGGTGATGCGAATTAGAGGCAGCAGCGCCATTCGGACGCGGGTCACATCGGTTCGTTGAGGTCGCTCCGCTCACGGCGGACCGCCAATGCATCGTGAATTGCATTGACGAGCCTCAACGCCTGCTCCTGAGCATCGTTGAAGCCTTCAACGATCTTGCCCGTTTGCGTGCTCGATGCATACGTCAAGGAAGGCACTCCGCTTACGAGTGGGATGTAGGCTCGCGCAATCGCGAACGGAGACAGATCGTCGTCGACGACAGTGACGCGTTCGAATGTCGAATAACGACCAGCCAGGAGCGCTTCAGGTGTGAATTCGAGATGGGAGTTCCCTGGTCCCGCGGAGACAGCATCGCTGACCCGACAACTCAGTTCGCAATAGGCGACCGTCAATGTTTCTCCTCGCGGACTAGACGTGATTCGAGGCTCGGCGAGCACGGCCGGGCCAAAATAGCATGCATCGTCATCCAACATTGGGGAGAGAACGAGATCGGTCCGCGGTTCAGGCGACTTCCGCCCAGTCGAGGTCCGCTGGTAGACCGTTACGATCTTGGGCGATGAAAAGCGATCGAGCCACTGAAGCACCTCATCGGGCGCACTATCCTGCACGATCACGGCTTCCGCTATTGCGGTTTCCCGAGCCATCCAGACAGTTCGCTCCGAGTTTCGTTTCGGCAAATCGTACGTACGGTACCGAATATCGGGATATGCGGTCTGGAACGCCCGATACATCGCGCTGCCGCGAGCCTTCATCGCTTCGAGCATAGGCGCGTTATTGCGCCGCTCGTGAAATACAACGTCATGCCCCGAGTGACCGAGCGCACGCATAACGGCTCTGGTCGTCGTGGCCACCGGGTTGTTCCAATCCGACACGACTGATTCGCCGAACCAGACAATCCGAATCGGTCGCGGATCGGGAAAGGACGCGAATCCGTCTAATGGGTGCATGCAGTGAACTCCGGGCCAGGAATGACCGGTCCTAAAGCCGCCAATAGGGTGCGATCGATGCCATGACATCAATGAGACGCGCTTCATGCGACGCAGTCAACGGTGCGCCATCCGCCGGAGCGAGCGTATCAGGTATCGTCCAGGGCAGATCGGCCATCGCCGCGACAATTGATGAAACGGTGTAGGGAAGGGTGTGCTGGTTGTAGCCGCCTTCGAGCGCGAGTATGTGGCGTCCGCCGCAATGGCGGTCAGCCATTCGGCGAACCGAATGCTCCATCGCCTGAAATCCCGAGTAGGTGACCAACGCGTCAGAAAGCGGATCGGAGCAATGGCAATCTTGTCCGGCGGAGACAAGGATCAGTTGCGGTTTGAACTGATCCGCCAACGGCTCGATGATCCGCTCGAACGCGGCCATGTAGAGTGCATCTCCCGCTCCCGGCGGCAGCGGGATGTTGATATTCGTTCCTTCGCCCGCGCCATGCCCGACGTCCGTGTGCCAGCCCAGCCCTGGATAGAGCGGCCATTGGTGGAGCGAGACGAAGAGCACCGAAGGGTCGTCCGCGAAAATGTCGTTGGTGCCGTTGCCGTGGTGAACGTCCCAATCGACGATCATGATCCGTTCCAGCCCATAGACTTTCTGCGCATACCGGGCAGCGATTGCGACATTGTTGAAGATGCAGAACCCCATGGCGCGGTCGGCGTAGGCATGGTGTCCCGGCGGGCGCACGAGGCAGAAGACTGAATCGGGCCGGTGAAAGGCGGTCATCATCACATGATCAACCGCTGAAATCACCCCTCCCGCCGCCAGCAGCGCGGTTTCATACGAACCCGGCGCGACCCGCGTGTCGGTGTCGAACCAACCCGGTCCCGCATTCGAGGACGACTCCACAAGCGCCACGTATCGCGCTTCATGCGCCAGCGCGATCTCATCAGGCCGCGCGTAGCGCGGATAGAAGCGCATGAGCTGATCGGCCCAGGGCATCGCGAACAGCGTGTCGGCAATGCGGTCGATCTTAAAGCGGTTGTCGGGATGCTCGCCATTGCGATGGTGCGCGTAATCAGGATGGACGACGATTCCCGCCAGTGGCTTTTCGCGGTGGTAATAGTCCATCGGTGCGCCACCGAGCTCAATGGGTGGGGAGACATCGATCAGCTCGCTCACAGCGGACCCTCTTTGCCGTGCGCGAGCTCGCCGTACAGCCGTGGACGTCGCATGAGCAGGGGATCGTCAATCGGCTTTGCAATTGGCAGGCTCATCGTCGACCAACCAGCTTCTCCTCCAATCGCGGGATCAGCGGCGACCGGTCCGAATACATACGGTTCTCGTTCTCGGTTGGCGAGGAAAACTGGAATGCCATTTTCGATGGATCTCGCTTCTGCCAGTGTACGGGCTTTGGACTCCACCTCGCCCGTAAACGCGCCAATGGAGACCAATGCGTCCGCCCCTGCAAGCGCCAGACAGCGGGCGATCTCGGGAATCCAGAGATCGCCGCCGAGCAACAATCCGAGATGCACGTCATTCACATTGAACAACGGGAAACTTCCAGTCGTCCCCGGTTGGAAAAAGAGCCGCTCATGATGGTCCGGGAGATTCAGCGCGTGGGCTTGCCGGTACTCGGTGCGAATCTCGCCATCGCCATCGATCAAACGCGCCGTCGAATAGAACACCCCTTCACCCAAAACATCGTAGGTTGAAACAAGCGTGGGAATCCCCTTCGCAGCAACGACGGGGCGGAGAAGTTCGATAGTCTTGAAGGGTGGCCGTTCGGCGAAGGCGAAGCCATGCGCCCGGTCGAGCGCTCGCCAGAACGCTGTCGCAACTGCCTGGAACGGCAGCACCAGCAGATCAGCTGCGGGCGCGTATGCAATCGCGGCGGCAAGTGACTCGCGCCGCTCCGTCGCCGTCGTTCCATCGATAGGCACGGTGAGCACACCGATCTTCAGGCAACCGGATTCCAACGTCACCGCTCCACAGGGTTAGAAGCCAATCGCCACTCCATCGGCGCGAGGATCAGCGCCTCCCTTGAGCAGACCGGTTTCCTGATCGCGAAGAATCATCTGTGCATGCCCGAAATGGATATTCCAGTCGTCGGTGACCGAGACGACGTGTCCGCGATCGGCCAACTCCTTGATGGTCGAGGAGGCAAAGCGGCCCTCCAGGCCAACCGAACGCGGGTCGCGTCCACCCGCGACCCAACGAGGTGCTTCGATCGCCTGCTGGGGATCCATGCCGTAATCAACCAGATTCGTGATCAGCTGCAGATGAACCTGCGCCTGCGCGTCCCCTCCCTGCGCGCCGATTGGTCCGAGCAACGCACCATTCTGGAAGAGCATGCCAGGCATCAAGGTATGCAAAGGACGTTTGCCCCCTTCGAGCCGGTTCGGATGGTCTTCATCCAGCGAGAAGTAGGCTCCCCGGCATTGGAGCACGATGCCCGTTCCATCGATCAGGACGCCAGAACCGAAGTCGAGATAGATGCTTTGAATAATCGAGGCGGCATTGCCGTCGGCGTCGACTGCACAGAGATAAACGGTGTCTCCGGCAAGCGCGGCATTGCCAATCCCGGCATGCGCGGGGTCATACTGCTTCCAGAGTTCCTGCGCGAACGATTTGGATACGAGCCGTTCGATATCGATCTGCGCAAAAGCAGGATCGGTCAAATATTGGTCGCGAACGTTAAACGCGATCTTCTTCGCCTCGATCAGCGGGTGCAGATGATCCGCCGAGCCCCAGGACGCGTCTCCCCGCTGCTCGGCGAGATTGAGCTCGACGAGCGCGGTGACTCCCTGAGAATTCGGCGGGAACTCAGCGACGCTCACTCCGCGATAGTCGGCATACACCGGCTCGACCCATTCCGCCCTGTGCGAGGCGAGATCGTCCGCGTTCATCGATCCGCCGAGCGCGTCGGATGTGGCGATCAACCGCTCGCCAACTTCGCCGGAGTAGAAAACGTTGCGCCCCTCATTGGCAATTCGCTCGAGCGACGTCGCCAGTTCCGGAAGCCTCATGCGCGCACCAGCAGCGAGGACTGCACCGCCAGGGAAATAGGTGGAACGGAAGGTTTCATCCAACCAACGATGCGATTGCGCCTGCTGCAGGCTGTCGTGAAGATTCGGGCTGACCGGAAATCCATCCCGCGCATAGCCGATCGCCGGGGCGAGGAGTCGATCCATCCCCATCCGCCCGAAGCGCTCGTTGATCGCGAACCAGGCGTCGATCGTCCCCGGAACCGTCACGGAATGGATGCCACGAGACGGCATCGAAGCGTGGCCCAGCGAGCGAAGTCGCTCCCGGTCCGCCGCCTTCGGCGATCGTCCCGAACCATTGAGCGCAACCGTCTTTCCGGTTGCCGCTTCGTGATAGATCAAAAAGCAATCGCCGCCGATCGATGTCTGATCGGGATAAATCACCGTCAGCACTGCGTTCGCAGCGATCACCGCATCCGCCGCGCTTCCACCTTCGCGCAGCACCGCCAGACCCGCCGCCGACGCAAGCGAGTGCGGCGCCGCCACCATTCCGTTGAACGCCAACGTCGTCGGCCGGCCAGTCCTTTTCATGTCGTCCTCCGGACGAAGTAGAGTGTTAAGAGCGGAGAGTAGAAAATCGATGCCCTGTACCCGTTATTCGTACTCTCAACTGATAACTCTCAACTCTCCACTCAAAGAACATATATCTCCGTCTGGGGAGCGATCAGCCAGTCGCAGCCGTCTTCGGTCACGACGAGGTTTTCTTCGAGACCCATGTCGAAGATGCAGGGTTCGAGGGTGAAGCACATGCCCGGCAACAGTTCACCCATCACCCGGTCGCCGTAGCGGACGTTGCGGGGGCCGAGAGTCAGACCGCCGTCGTGCGCCATCCGCCCGATCTGGTGTCCGGTCGCGTGGAAATAGGTGTATCCCTGCTCGGCAACGTAGTTACGCACGGGCTCATCGACCTCGTAACCGCGCACGCCCGGTTTGATGAGTTCGCTCGCGAGGCGGATCGCGTCGCGCATCGTGTCAAATGCGTGCTGGAGTTTGGGATCGACACCGCTCTCACCTGGTTTCTTGAAATACCAGAAGCGCTGGAGATCTGAGCCATATCCCTCATAGAAGACGCCAAAGTCGATCTGCAACCCATCGCCCGCACGGATCTTGTCGGCCGTAGGAGGCGTGTGTCCGGCGGGACGGCGCGACGTCATCACCGCCGGGCAATAGGCCGCTTCCCAGGATGGCGTGACGCCATACGTTTGCATCCGCTCGTTGATGAATTCGTGGACTTCCATTTCGGTCATGCCGGGACGGACCAGCCCGGTGACATCTTCGAAGATGCGCTGGGTGACGGCGCAGGCGCGGCGAATCCGCTCGACCTCGCCCGGGGTTTTGATGGCGCGAACGAGCGTGGTGATCGATTCAGCCGACCGCAACCGGTCCTTCATGCCGAGTGAATCAAGCACGTCGGTCAGCTTCAGATAAAGCCCGTGGGTGAGACCATCAACCCCGAAATCGCCTTCGGAATAATTGGCGGCGATCGTCGCCGGATTGCGCTCTTTCAGCGTTTCCAGGAACGGTTCTTTCCAGTCGCCGTGGTAGGCATGGATGATATCGAACTCACCCTCGACCTGGCTGATGTCGTAGTCAGCTACGATCGCCACCGTCGGCCCTTCAGCGAAGATCATCAGCGCCGCCTGGCCGACGAGATATTCGCCGCCCATCACATACGGCAACAGGAGATCACTTCCTTCGCGGCTGAAGGTAAGCCAGCAATCGATGCCTTGTTTCTTGAGCAAGGTCTTCGCTTGCTCATGCTTTTCGGCAACAAGCGCCCGGCGCTCGATCTGCGCCTCAGTCAAGGGAAGTTCTTCCGTTAGATTCGACACGCTCATCTCCTTGTATGCAAGCAATCATGAACCCAACAATGAGGAAACACTACCAGATGCGCCTGAATCTAATCGGGCCGCTTGAGAATCTCAAGCGGCCCGAGTCGAAAGGTGATTTTGCAGCGCGGATTGTTTAGCGGTTCAACTGATCCGTCGGCGCAGGTTTAGTATCCGGTTGCTCATAGAGCTCAGGATAGAGCACATATGCGTAGAGGAGCGCCGCGATAATGGCCCCGACGATTGGTCCGACTATCCAGATCCAAAAGTTGTCAAAATTGCCGTCTACAATAGCCGGACCAAGATATCGGGCCGGGTTCATCGCCGCACCGGAGACGACGCCACCCATCAGAATGTCGATCGTGATCGTCAAACCGATTGCTAATCCGGATATTGCTTTCACCGATCGCGTATCGACGGCCGCGCCATAGACGACGAACATCAAGAAGAAGGTCATCACGATTTCGACGATCAGCGCATTGGTGTTGTCGAAGCCGATCTGGACACCGCCGATGTTGATGCCGGGTCCAACAGCCGGAATGCCGAATCCAACCGCGTCGCGAAGTTCTTTTGGAAAGATCGTGATCAACACCAGGCAGGCAGCAACCGCACCGATGATCTGAGAGATGATGTAGGCCACCGATTCAGGTAGGGATATTTTCCGACCAAGGAATAATCCAATGGTGAGTGCTGGGTTGAAATGCCCGCCTGAGATATGCCCGACTGCCGTGATCATCAGTCCGATTGCCAGTCCATGTGCCAGTGCGATCACAAGCGTGTTTGCGCCCTGCGTAGCGATGATCGCGCCAATACCAAAAAAGCAAAGCGCAAACGTGCCCAGAAACTCGCATACCAAACGCTTCATCATGTCCGGACTATTCACGGCAATCTCCCCTTTTGAATTGTCGCTGTCTGTAACAGCGGTCTGACAGTAGGCCTATTGCCTGGCGAAACGCGTACGTACGCTCATTCCATCAGATTGTAGGGACAAATATTGTTAGAGGCAAGAGACCCGTTTGGGTAAATTCCGCTAGTTCTTATTAAAAACGACACTGCCCAACATATTTGAACCCGAATAAATGAATACCGCATACTCGCCGGGCCCCTGCGAGCCGGCCGAGGGCCAGTCGAACGATATCCAGCCGATATTCCCACTGCTGCCGGCAGTTTTGTCAACCCGCTCAATCTCCGTGCCGTCGGGACGTCCCCAAACCGCCGTATACACCTCTCCGGCAACGATGTTGCGAATCCGGGCCGAGACGTAGAGAGTTCCGCCGCTGGCATTTTTGACCCGGTTCTGCGGCGATCCGTCACCGCCGACCGAAGTCGCCAGCGTCAGTTCCGCCAGGGCGGGAACAGGAGGATACGTGGCGATCGCGGTCGGCGTTCCGCCAAAAAAGCGCGCGGTCGTCGTCGCCTGTACTTCCGGCATTTGCGATTGCACGGTCGCATCGCGGCTCTCGTAAAAGCTGGCCTCGCGCTTGTTTCCGGTCGCGCACGACGCCAGCACCGACACCATGAGCAGCGCCAGGAGCATCTGTGCGATCCGGTGGAATGACTTACGAGGCGTGGCGGCGGGGGGGACGATAGGTTCCAAAGGCATCCTGATATTCGTCGGAGACATCGATCGCCGATTTGTGGATGTAGATTCGGGTTGTCGCGGGTGAAGCATGACCAAGAAGTGTTTGCACCGTCGATTCCCGCACGCGACGGCGAACCATTTCGGTCGCCAGCCCATGCCGGAAGGAGTGAGGCGTCACTTCGCTCTCGATACCGAGTTTCTCGCAAAGCTGTGCCACGATATGCTCAACCGTCCGCGGGCTGATCGCCCGTCCCGGCTCGCCAAGTTTATCCCGTCCGCTAAAGGCGGGGAGCACCCCGGCGCCGCGCAGCTCGTCGCCGCGCTCCTCCCAGTATGCCGTAAGGAACTCTGCGGTTTCACCATCGAAGAGGACCGTGCGGCTCTTTCCACCTTTCGCTCGGTAGATATTGGCAACGCCATCCTCGATGGAAATGTCGCGGCGGCGCAGCGCGCAAAGCTCGGAAACGCGCACACCGGTCCGGTACAGAAAGAGAATCATCGCCCGCACCTTCAGGCGGCGCAGCTCCAGGTGGCTCTTGTCTTCTTCCTCGGACGCGCGGACGAACGAAACAATGGACTCAAGATCGCTCATTTTCACGTCGGGCGGGGGAGGGGTGAAGCGCGGCATCATCGCCGCGATCCGCACTCGTAGCCGGTCAGTCGAGAGTCCAGGATGAAGATCGTACGCCGACAGATAGGCACAGAACTTTCGCAAGGCGGAAAGATTGTTTTGCGCCGTCCGCATCTGCGACACCTCTTCAGGGGTGCGGATGTCGGGCGGCACGATCATCGACGCGAACGAGGTGACATGGTCCGCATTGAGCACCGTGACCGGCGACGTCGCGGTGTCGATCCCCTCGTGTACGCGCAGGTGACGAAGAAACTTCTCGATGCCGTTGCGATAGGTCTTCTTGGAGCGAGGAGCGAGCCGGAGATCACCGAAGAAAATCTCCACGGCGGCATCGATCGTGACGGTTTCGATTTCCTCGGCGGGGACCGGCTCCTCACGGAGCGGAATCGCTCTAATCTGTGCCCGGCTCGACCGGGTCCGATCATTGATTCGCTCTGCTGGTGCAGCCACCCGCAATCCTCCCGCCTAGAAACACCGTACGTACGACCCTTTGTGGGTGTACGTACACTCTATGCGGACAATTCGGATGCGTCAAGGCTTATTCGGAGATTTCTCCCGATTGTTGTGCCGGACGGGCATACCTGGTCACGATGGTCGCCGTGTCCTTGCTGAAATCCCCATTGGAAAAGACCCGCGTGACGCCTGCTTTCTTTGCGGAGCGCAGACCTTCGACATCAAGGTGGGGACCGAACGCAATAATCGGCGGCTGGGTCCCTTCATCAATCGCCCGCTGCGATTCCCTCCCAATCTGGTCCGAAATTGATGTCGATAATGCCAAGTGCGACATCCGCCGCGCCGAGTTCCGTGAGAAACACATCCTGGGTTTTGGCGAGCACCGCGCGAAATCCGAGTTGTTTCAAAAGCTGATTCAACCGAATTCCAAAAAAGAGATCGCGATTGAGCACAACGATTGTTTGCGCAGTTTGGTCAGTTGCCCTAGTTTCCATTTCTACCTAAGCGCTTTCATGAATTCCAGCAATGCATTCCGCTGGCAGAGCCGCTTGACATTGGCGCTATCTGCCGTCAGGATAACAACGGTCGCATCTCCGAACGTCGTTCGGACAACGGCGATGCACCGGGTAACGATGCCGTACTTTGCGTAAGCGCGTCAATGATGACGCGAGGAGGAACTTCGCGAGATGACATTTTCAACCGCTGGTTTAGCCCGAATGAGTTCGCGCCACCCCTGGAAAGTGGTCGGCGCTTGGATCGGGCTTGTGGTTTTATCCATTGTGCTGCTCGCCAGTCTCGGGTTAAATCTCAGCACGAGTTTTGATTTCCTCAGCAAGCCAGAGTCGGTCAAAGGTTTCGACCTCGTCAACGAAAAATTTGGTCTCGACAATCCACCGCTCGAAACAATCGTAATCACGTCCGACAACGCCACCGTTGACGATGCGGAATTCCAGCAGACCGTCGGCGACGTGATGCAGACGCTTCGTAATTCGCCCGATCTTGTGGCGACCGACCCGACGTTGCTTTTTAGTTATTACGAGGCCAAAGCAGCCGGAAGTCCTGCTGCGGAGCAACTCGTTTCCGCCGACCGCCACACGACATTGATTCCCGTCACCTTCAGCGGTTCGCTCGATGATTCGACTCCACTCGTTAACTCGATTGACGAAATGGGGAACGACAATGTGAAGGTGATGTCGGTTGGCGATGTCAGCACGAGCGACGTGTTCAACACAGTCTCGGAACAGGATTTGCAGAAGGCCGAGGGAGTCGCAATACCGATCGCGTTGATCATTCTCGTGATCGTGCTCGGCGCGCTGGTCGCGGCCGGCATTCCGATCGTGTTAGCGATCATTTCCATCGTCGTCGCACTGGGCGCCACGGTGATCATCAGCCAGGCGATCGATCTCTCGTTCTTCATCACCAACATGATCACAATGATCGGGCTGGCGGTCGGCATCGACTACGCGCTCTTCATCATTTCTCGCTACCGTGAAGAACGAGGCAATGGGCATGATAAGCTGACGGCCATCGAGTTGACCGGAGGATCCGCCAGCAAAGCCGTGCTCTTCTCAGGAGTCACCGTCATCTTCGCCTTGATCGGGCTCTTTATCATTCCTACCTCGATCTTCCGAAGTCTCGGTCTCGGCGCGATCCTCGTCGTGATCTTCGCGGTCCTGGCAATGCTGACCCTGATTCCCGCACTGCTTGCGCTGCTCGGCGATCACATCGACTGGCCCCGAAAGCGCAACTACGCTGAGATTTCGACTCACAAGCCTGAAACAGATGAACTTGGACTGACCGGAGGATTCTGGGCACGGTTGACGCATCTCGTGATGGATCATGCGGTCGCAAGCGTCATCATCACTGTGACACTGCTCGTTGCGGCGGCGATTCCCTTCTTCAGCCTGAATACAGGTTTTGCGGGCGCCGAAACGCTGCCTCCGTCCGAAGCAAAACAGGCGTATGAGATTCTCCGAGATGACTTCTCGGTAGGCCGCCTCGCACCGGTCCAGATTATTGTCGACGCCAATCAAACACCCGACGTCGACCAGCAAATTCAGCAATTGCAATCGACGCTTGAAAGCAACAGCCTCTATGTGCCAGGCAGCTTTGAGGTGCGATGGAGCCCGAACAACGACCTCGCGTACATCACCGTCGATATGAATATCATCGGCAACAGTCCTGAGGCGTCGGACGAGATCAGGCGGCTTCGTGACGATGTGGTGCCTCAGACATTCGGATCTTCAGCGGATCAGGTCTACGTGACCGGTGCAACCGCATTCAACACTGACTTCTTCGATTTGGTCGCGAAGTGGACTCCAATCGTCTTCATCTTCGTGCTCGGCCTCAGCTTCATCTTGCTGACGATCGTCTTCCGCTCAATTGTCGTACCGATCAAGGCGATCATCATGAATCTCCTCTCGGTCGGTGCGGCCTACGGTATCATGGTGCTCGTTTTCCAGAAGGGATACCTGCACAGCATCTTCGGGTTCGACAAAACACCGACGATCGAAGCCTGGATTCCGATCTTTCTCTTCTGCGTCCTCTTCGGTCTCTCGATGGACTATCACGTCTTCCTGCTGAGCCGGATTCGAGAGCATTACGATCTTACCCATCGCAACAAGGAGTCAGTCGCCGTCGGACTGCAATCGACCGCCCGCATCATCACCGGCGCGGCGCTGATCATGGTCGTCGTCTTTGTCGGTTTCGCGACCGGCCGTCTGGTCTTCCTGCAGCAAGTTGGCTTCGGATTGGCGATCGCAGTCTTGATCGACGCAACCGTCATCCGCTCGGTGCTGGTTCCCGCCTCAATGGCGATTCTCGGCGACCGCAACTGGTACTTCCCCAAGTGGCTGCACTGGCTCCCCGATGTCCGAGTCGAAGGCCACGCGCCGGAATCGAACGTGCCGACATCCGCCAAAGGTGCGCCTGCGGACTAGAGACGATAGACGAAAGGAATGTTTGAGACTGCGGGCATTGAAGCGATGAGCGTTTCCCGGGGTTGAAACTCCGGGCTGAACTGAAAAACGAAGTCCCTCTAGGACTGAGCTGGGTGGGAGAACTCTCCGATATATAGGGAGTTTCTCCCACCCAGCTCAGTGCCCAAAGGGTACTTTCGCCTGTCAGCCCGGTGCTTCAGCCGGGCTCGGCTGAGCTCTGATGGCTGCGAGAGACATCCAGGAATCTGTGTCGGGAATTGCGACTCAAAACTTCTGGTACATCACATGCAGTCCGACCAATCCGAATCGTCGGATGATCGAACGCCTCGGGAATCGTCGTCATGATCGTGAATCCGAGCGATTGCCACAGAGATCACGGCCGCCTTGTTCGTTTCGACGACTGCATTGAACTGCATCCCGTGGAAACCTTGCGCGCGTGCCAGATTCAACACCGCTTCACCCAGAGCGCGGCCGACGCCCTGACCTTGGGCCGCAGGATCGACCATGAAGCTCGCGGTCGCGATGTGCGATCCGCGCCCCGGTCGGTTCGGCCCAAACTTGGCGCTGCCCAAAATCGTTCCTTCGCTGTCCAGGGCAACGATCGTATCGTCCCGGCGGGCGCTCCAGCCAGAGCTCGGCGATGGCTCGATCGTCCAGATCGTCGGGATAGGCGTAGGTTTCCCCTGCCGAAACAATTGCCCGGAAGAATGGCGCAATCTGGACGATATCCGCGTCGACCGCGTCGCGAATCGCAATGATCTTGTTTCGGCCATGATTCGAGTTCAATCTCCCGAATGCTGATCGATGGCCAATGGAGCAGCCCGTATGCGATCTCGCGACTGTCGCGCTGTCTCGGATCGAGCGCGTCGCGCACGCCATCGCCAAGCAGGTTGAACGCCAGCACCGTGATGGTGATCGCCAGACCAGGCACCAGGCAGATGATGCGGGTAGGTGCGGATGTAGGCGCGGCCATCGGCAAGCATGCCGCCCCAGGAGGCGGTCGGCGGCTTCACGCCCAGACCGAGAAACGACAAAGCCGATTCGAGAATGATGATGTTGCCGATCGACAAACTTGCCAGCACCACCACCGGGCCAAGGACATTCGGCATCAGGTGCCGGAAGATGATTCTGCCGTTTGACGCTCCCGCCGCTCGCGCCGACGCGACGAAATCGCGATTGCGCAGGCTCATCATGTCGGCCCGGACAACGCGGGCGTAGGAGGCCCAAACAGTTCCGCCAATGACGATGACGACGATCGGCAAACTGGGGCCGATGCACGGCCGCCAGCGTGATCAACAATGCCAGCGTCGGAAACGCCATCAGCGTGTCGACGATCCGCGACAAGCGCCTGATCGACCCATCCTCCGAAATAGCCGGAAACCGCGCCGAAGAAGACGCCGATGACCACGGCGATAAACGTGCTGCCAATACCGACGATCAGGGCAACGCGAGAACCGTAAATGAGGCGGCTGAGCATGTCGCGACCGATCGCGTCGCAGCCGAGCAAATGGTCCCAGGACGGTCTCGCTCCGCGCAGAGCGGTATCGCCCACATTGGGATCATAGGGGGCCAGCAGCGGCGCGAAAATGGCGATCAGCACCAGCAGAATAATGACGCCGAGTCCGTAGACGCCGGGCCGATAGCGGAGAAAGCGCCGCCAGCCGCGCGACTGAAAGAAACCGGTGCGTTCTTTTCGTTCATGCAGGTCGGCCGGATTCGCCGTAGCGGGAGCAGTTTGCATCTGCAGTCTCCTCGTCTTGCGACGCTATCGAAGCCGAATCCGCGGATCGATATAGGCGTAGACGACATCAGTTATCAGATTGGCCGAAAACGACGAGTCCAGCCAGGATCAGCGTGATCGACTGTACGACCTGGTAATCGAGGCGGTAGACCGAGTCGAAAAAGAGCCTGCCGAGTCCCGGGCCAGGCGAAGATCGTTTCGATCACGATTGTGCCGCTCAGGATAAACGCCACCCGGTATCCGAGAATGGTGACGATCGGCAAGAGGGAGTTGCGCACGACGTGACGCACGACCACCGCGCTTTGCGGGAGTCCTTTGGCGCGAGCAGTCGTCACGTAATCCTGCGTCAACACCTCAAGCGTCGCCCCGCGCGTCAGCCGGGCGATCACCGCCAGCTGCTCCGCCGCGAGCACAAACACTGGCAAGAACCCAACCCTTCCAGGTTTCCATCCCGTACGGCGGCAACCAGCCGAGCCTGAGCGAAAAGAAATAGATAAGCATGAGCGATATCCAGAAGTTGGGGACCGAAAGGCCGAGCGTCGATCCCACCATTCCGGTATTGTCGAACCATGAATAGCGCTTGATTGCGGAGACAATGCCGACAGGAATCGCGATCACAATCGCGAAGAAAAGTGCGATGGCGTTCAGCTTCAGGGTGACGGGGGCAGCTTCAAGAATCATTTCGCTGACCGGGGTGCCCGTGCGCACGACGGATGTGCCGAGATCGCCCGAAAAAACGTTGGTCATCCAGGTCCAATACTGCGAGTACCAGGGGTCGTCGAGTCCCCATTTCTCGGCGATGGCTGCACGCTGCGCTTTTGTCACCGGCGCCTCGCCGACCATGGTGTCGACCGGGCTGCCAGGAGCCAGTTGCAGAATGCCGAACGTGAGAAAGCTGACCAGGAACATCACGATAATGCCCTGGATCAACCGCTGAATGATGAATGCGAGCATCGTGACCTCATCACGCGACAGAGCAGGGGAGCGGAATCGCTCCCCTGCCGTCTGTTTACGCGGAACTGCTGTTTACTGGGCGATCCACCATTCATTGGCTTTCAGGTAAACGGGATCACTCGATAGCACGGTTTCAGGCAGTCCTTGCACCCGAGAATTGAAGATGGTGTAGATGTCCCAGAACATCATGAAGAGGAACGGCACCTCGTCGGAGACGATCTGCTGAATCTCATCATAGATAGCCTTGCGCTTGACTGCGTCCGGCTCCTCGAGTCCAGTCGTAAGCAGCTCGTCAACTCGCGCATTGCTGAACTGGGAGAAGTTGTTAGAACCGTCCGTTCCCAACGTTTCCTTTGCGTCCGGATCGGCATTGTCGCCGCCGTAGGTCCAGTTGAAGAGCGACGCCTGCATGTCGCCATTGCGCAATCCATCGAGAATTGCCGTCACCGGCGCCTCTTCGAGCTGCATATCGATGCCGACGACTTTGAGGTATTGCTGAACGACCTCCGCCTCCGGGCGCCGGGCCTGGTCGCCGGAGATCGTGGTGCACGTGAAGGAGAGCTTCTGGCCGTCCTTCTCGCGGACGCCGTCGCTTCCAAGCGTCCAGCCGGCCTCGTCGAGCAGGGAGTTTGCCGTGTCGACGTTGTAGTCATACGGCGTGACATCGGCGGTGTACCAGGAGGTGAGCGCCGGAGTCAGATTCGATGTCGCCACAGTGGCCGTGCCCTTGAAGATGTCGTCGATCACCTTCTGGCGGTCGATCGCGAACATCATCGCCTGCCGGACTTTCTTATCGGCAGAGCTGCGGCAGCGTGTTGTTGAGCGGGAAGTGATTCACCGCCCAGGATGAGGTCTTGTAGAACTTGAAGGTGGGATCTTCAATCAGACGAAGATTGTCTTCCGTCACCAGCGGCCAGGCCGATGTAGTCGGCATCGCCGGTTTCGAGCGCGATCGCCCGCACCGATGCCTCCGGCACGACATTCATCCGGATCTCGTCGAGGTGCGGGCGTCCCCGGAAGTGGTCTTCGTAGGCTTCGAGCAGCGTGTACTCGGCGGGACGCCATTCCTTCACCTTGAATGCGCCGGTGCCGATCGGCTGGCCCTTGTATGCCTCCTCGCCGATCTCCGCGTGGTACTTCGACGGCAAGATTTGCATCGTCGCGACCTTCGCAATGAAGGCCGGATAGACCGTCTTCAGCGTGACGACGACCGTCGTGTCATCTGGAGCTTCGACCTTTTCAATCGCCTCAAAGTCGACGCCGCTGATCGTCACATTCTCGGGATTCATGAAGTACTCGTAGGTGTACTTCACGTCCGCCGAGGAGAATGGATCACCGTTCTGGAACGTCACGCCCGTGTGAAGCTTGAAGGTATAGGTGAGGCCGTCGTCCGATTGCTCCCACGATTCGGCGAGAATCGGCTGGAAGACGACATTTTCATCCTGCTGCACGAGTGGATTGTGAATGTTGGCAATCAGAATGATATTGCATCGACGGACCCGTATCATCCGGGCTCAAACTGGCGATTTCCTGGTGCGCCAGCCAGACCGTTTGGCCGCCTTCCACTGGCTCCTGCGCCCGCAAAGGCGCTGCGGCAGTGCGGCTGCCCGGAGCAGCAAGCGCTCCCGGAGCTTTGAGCATGGCGAGCATGGCTGGAGCAGCGATGCCCGCAATGCCGGCCTTTTTCAGAATCTCACGGCGAGTCGTTGGCGTGGCCATTTGCCACAACTTTTCGATGTTGTTTTGATCGCCCACGGCTTTGTCTCCTCTGGTCTCTTATGCAACCCATACCGCGCTGGCGCATTTACAAACGCCATTGCTGGTGGCAAGCGCACCGGTGCATACCGGTGCGCCCACCGAGCGCCCGTGCGCTCGGGTTATTCCGAAAGGATGCCCTGATTCTGGCACATCGCATGACGGCAATTCAACAGAACATCTGTCTCACTACCGTATCACGCTGGTTGTGTCCGACGTAACGCGACAGGAGTTTGAACGGCAATGGTTCATAGAAAATGAACGAAACGAGCGGGAATTCAGCATTCCCGCTCGCTTATCGTCAACTCTGTTGTCAGTCGGCGTTACTCGACGACACCGTCGCTCACGAAGCGCTGCAACACGCGATCGAATGCGGCAATCGCCTTGTCAGCATCCTGGTCCGTGTGGGCGATGCTCAAAAGACCACCGCCTGCAAAGAGATCAACGCCTTCCAGGAGCATGCCGAGCTTGAGCTGCCCGCTGAGCGGCGTCCCTCCGCTCGCTTTGAGCTCAGTTGGCGTCACCCCTTCCGGCACGCGCATGTCTCCCGAGGTGCGGTTGGTGATCTTTCCGCCGACATAGATATGGAATGCCGATGACTCGCCCCAGACCGCGCCGGGAATCTCATTGTGGATCAGCGCCGCGTTCATGCCGGCCTCGGATCTTGGCCGCGAGACGGTCGCAGTGCAGTTGCACTTCCGGATTCGCGCACTTTTTCAGGGTCGCCAGACCGGCAGCAGCGGCAAGCGGATTCGCGTTGTAGGTGCCGGGGTGAATGACCTTTTTCGTTTTCATCCAGTTTGGATCATCGCGGAACTCGAGATGCGCCATGATGTCGGCGTTCCCGGAGACCGCTCCGCCTGACAGACCACCCGCGACGATTTTGGCCATCGTTGTCATGTCTGGCACGACGCCGAAACGGCCCTGCGCGCCGCCGGGAGACCAGCGGAATCCGGTGATCACTTCATCAAAGATCAGCACGACGTCATGCTTCGTCGTGATTTCGCGGAGGCTGGCCAGAAATCCCTCGGCCAATGGAATCGTTGACCATGAAGCCCCGCTCGGTTCGATGATGACTGCGGCCACATCACCTTTGCTCAGCCGCTCATCAACGAGCGCCGCATCGTTCGCAGGTAGCACAGTCACCGTTCCGAGCGTCGCGTCAGGCACGCCAGGGATATGCGGCGCATCGAACGGGGTCTTTTCACCTTTGATCAAATAGTCGTTCCAGCCATGGAAATGGCCCTCGAACTTCACGATCTGATCGCGGCCCGTGTAGGCGCGGGCGAGCCGGGCGGCAAGCAGCGTTGATTCGGTGCCAGAGGCGGTGAAACGCACGCGCTCAGCAGATGGAATCAATCGCTGGATCTGCTCGGCCCATTCGATCTCGATCTCGTGGCATGCGCCGTAATGCGTGCCTTTCGGATATTGCGCGGTGACGGCGGCGGCAACATCGGGATCGTTGTGGCCGAGAATCAATGCGCCGTGGCCCATGGCGAAGTCGATCAGCTCATGCCCGTCCACATCCCATTTATGGGCGCCGTCAGCGTGGGTGACATAGACCGGGAAGGGGCGAGTGAATCGCCCGTCGTGCGCAATGCCACCGGCAATCGCCTGGTTGGCGCGATCGCTCAGTGCGTGTGACTTCGCGAACTTCTCTTGATAGTCGGACTGGATTGAATGTGTCGCGGGCGCCTGAGCCATCGGTGAAATCCTCCATTCGCCAGCGCGTCCGCGCTGACCCCATCACGATCAGTATAGGAAAACGCCCGGAACCGGTAAAGCGGGCTTCATCGCATCGGCTGTTTCGAACAGGCGAGCGCAACTAGGGTATGCTCAGTGCACTCATCTGCATCGAGCGGGTGAACGCGAGCGAGTCCCGACTGAAATGAACGACTTGCGTCGACTGCACCAATTTCCACACCTCGTGCTGATCTCCCCAGGATTTCTCCAAATCGGTGGGGCAGGTGGCCTCCCCGTGCCTCTACGCCGGGCGTGACGCTCGGTTCACGTCCGGCTTCATCGATTCCTCACTAGCACTCGATCGGCCACGTTCGAGCGGTTCCCATGCTGCATTTCGCGGCGCTTTTTCGTGAGGTTCAATATATGAATGAAACAGGTTTCGTCCAGGATCTCATCGATCAGGACGACGATTTCGATCAGTGGTATGTCGATGTCATTCGCAAAGCTGAGCTGGCGGATGACTCGCCGGTGCGCGGCTGCAAGGTCGTGCGTCCCTACGGCTGGACGCTCTGGGAAAACATGGTCGCAAGGCTCGATGCACGGATCAAAGAGACCGGCGTCGAAAATGCATCGTTTCCGCTCTTCATCCCGCAATCGATGCTGGCTCAGGAAGCGGCGCACATCGAAGGCTTCGCACCGGAGGTCGCCTGGGTGACCCGTGGTGGCGGCAAGGAGCTTGAAGAGCCCTGGGCGGTTCGCCCAACCTCGGAAGCGATCATCTGCCCGATGTACGCCAAATGGGTGCAGAGCTACCGCGATCTCCCGATCTTGATCAACCAGTGGGGCAATGTCGTGCGCTGGGAGGAACGGCCCCGGGCATTTCTCCGCACGCTTGAGTTCCATTGGCAAGAGGGACACACCTGCCATGCCACGCTTGAGGAAGCGGACGAACGTTCGCGGCAAATGCTCGGCGTCTACCAGCGCTTTCTCGAAGATGACCTCGCCATTCCGGTCGTGCCGGGACGAAAGAGCGAATCGGAGAAGTTCGCCGGGGCGCTGCACACGTATACCGTCGAGGCGATGATGGGTGGCAAGCACTGGGCGCTGCAGTCGGGCACCTCCCACAATCTCGGCGACCACTTCGGCAAAGTCTTCAATATTCGCTTTCTCGATCGCGATGGCGAGCGTAAGTTCGCCTTCAATACCTCCTGGGGTTTGAGTCATCGCGTCGTCGGCGCGACGATCATGGTCCACGGCGACGATTCGGGTTTGAAGCTGCCGCCGAAAGTTGCGCCGATTCAGGTGATAATCGTGCCGATCTGGCGCAAGGAAACCGATCTTCCCTCCATTGAGGCAGCGGTCGATCGGATCAAGGAATCACTCGGCAAGATGGCGCGGGTCAAGGTCGATTGGCGGGACGATCGTTCGGCCGGATTCAAGTTCAATGAATGGGAGCTAAAGGGCGTGCCGCTTCGCCTGGAAATCGGCCCGCGCGATGTCGCCGCCGACCAGGCGGTGCTCGTTCGCCGCGACACCCGCGAAAAGATCACCGTCAGCAGCGCTGACCTCGCGGCCACGGTCGAAATCCTCCTCGTCGAGATTCAGGCGAATCTCTTCGTAAGCGCAACCCAGATGCTGCATGACAACACCGCCGAAGTCGACTCATTTGAAGAGCTGGCAGACCGCGTCTCGACGAACGCGGGCTGGTCGCTCGCGCACTGGTGCGGCGACGCGGCTTGCGAAGCGAAGATAAAAGCTGAAACCAAGGCGACAACGCGTTGCATCCCGTTCGATCAGGATATGGAGAACGGGAGCTGCATCGCCTGCGGCAACCCGAGCCAGCAACGCGTCATCTTCGCAAGGGCATACTAAATCCCTCACCCGGCGCTAAAGCGCCACCCTCTCCCAGTGCTGGGAGAGGGTAGTACGACACCTCGTGCTCCCCTCTCCTGGAATCGGGAGAGGGGCTGGGGGTGAGGGTAAAAGTGGGAGATTTCGATGTCCAACCGTTTCTTCAGCTTCTCGGTCGATATCGAGCAATTGACCAACGAAGCGTACGCGTTCGTGATTGACCCCACTCCGGCGCGCAACGATCGCGAGATCGTCCAGGCGCTGAACGATCTCAATCCTGATGTCGTCGATGTGCTCGAATGCATGGTGCTCGACGGTACCGAGGAACGAGACGACGTCATGGAGTTCATGTCGGCCGTTTTCGCCGGCGCGCTCGAACCGCAACGGCCCGACGAGCAGCACTCGACGTAGAATGCCGGGAGAAGAGACGTGCCCTCCCGGCGTCTGGCCCAGGGGCGATCGACGAAAGGATTCAGCGCGAAATGCGCCTCGCTTCATACCCTCGATTTCCCCTTGTCACCGGTCCGACGCCGCTTCAGCGGGCCCCGCGTCTTGAAAAAGCACTTGGACCGCAGTCGCCGCGGATCTATATCAAGCGCGATGATCTCACCGGTCTCGCTTATGGCGGCAACAAAGCGCGGAAGCTTGAATATCTGGTGGCGGATGCACTGAAGCAGGGTGCAACTGTGCTTGTCACCGAAGGCGTGACGCAATCGAACCACGCCCGGATGACGGCCGCGGCTGCCGTGCTGGCCGGTCTCAAGTGCCTGCTGATTCTCGATGCTCGCAACGGGGCCGACGAGCAAGGGAATCTCTTGCTCGATCGGATGCTGGGCGCTGACGTTCGCATCGTCGCCGGCCGGGACGAGCGCATCGCCGCCATGAAAACGATTGGCGACGAGCTTCGGGCCGCCGGTGAGATTCCCTACGTGGTGCCAACCGGCGGCAGTGTGCCATTGGGATCGCTCGGGTATGTCTATGGCGTCATTGAGCTGGAAGCGCAGCTCTTCGAGCTTGGCGAAGTGCCGAAGCGCGTCTATTTCCCGAATGGCTCTGAAGGAACCCTGGCGGGGATCGTCGCGGCGGCCAAAGTGCTCGACGTCAGCTGGCAACCGCTTCCAGTTGCCGTAGAAGGTAACGCCGCTGATATGGTTAGGGGAGCGATGCCGATCATCGCAGGCACACTGGAACTGCTCGGTACATCCCGCACGGTCGAGCCGTGCGAAATCACCATTGAGGAAGGCTTCACCGGTGACGGTTATGGCATCCCCACCGAAGCGGGACTTGAAGCCATCCGCCTTCTGGCCCAAACCGAGGCGATCTTTCTCGATCCGGTCTACACCGGCAAGGCGATGAGCGCCTTGATTGCCCATATCCGCAATGGTGTCTTCACGCCCGACGAGTCAGTCGTCTTCATTCACACCGGGGGCACGCCGTCGCTCTTCGTCAATCCTGGTTTGATTCTCGAAAGCTTGTGAACGAATCTGCTCCCGGCGCCGCGGCGGAAACGGCGAGATTCGCCGATGTCGCGGTCGTCGGGAGTGGAATCAGTGGCCGCCGTGATTTCCTGACCTACGAGATTCCCGCCTCGCTCGCATCAATCGTTGAGCGCGGCCTGGTCGTCTGGGCGCCGGTGCGGGACCGCCTGGTCACGGCCATCGTTTTTGGCACGCATGACGACGAGCCGGAGTTTGATACGAAGATGCTGCTCGGCGGCGACATCCGTCTCCGTTTGAGCGAACTCCAGCTCGAATCCGCCGCCTGGATCGCACACGAAACGGCGTCACACATCGGCACAGCTGCCGCGCTGTTCCTGCCTCCAGCACTGCCGGATCGCGTGGTCGAGCTCGTAAGCATTGCCGTCAATGCGGACATTCCGAGCGACCTCACGCGACTGCAGCGCCAGACCATTGAAACGCTCTCCTCGCTCGGTGAGGCGACTGCGGAAGCGTTGCGCGCCGCCACGAGACAACCGCTCACGACTATTCTGCCGGCGCTGATGGCGCTCGGCCTGATCCAGCGCCGCGTGGAACTCAGAGAACTCGATCCGCCGCTGGTCAAGACGCTGGAGGTTCGTGCTCTGGCAGGCATCGATGCGTCAGATGCATCGCCAAAGCAGACCGCGCTCCTGCGAGAAATCGTGCTTCGTGGGCGCGCCGACGGCGGCGAAGGATGGATTCCGGCATCACCAGCCATGCATGCATCCGACACTGGCAAGGCCGTCCTTGAACGGCTGGTCGATCGTGGATTTATCGAGCGCCGCGAAACCGAGCGCCGTTCAACGTTTCTCACCAGTTTCTCGGAAACGGCGTCTGACACGCCTCCAAAACTAACCCCTGAACAGCAATCAGCCTGGAACGTGATCGAGCCAATGCTCGTCAACAACGACTCCACTCCAGTTCTGCTGCGCGGAGTTACCGGCAGTGGCAAAACCGAGCTCTATCTCCGGGCCGCCGCCTGGTGCCTTCGCCAGGGCAAGTCGGTATTGATTCTCGCTCCTGAAATCGCGCTGGCATCACAGCTCGTTCGCCGCGTCGCGGCCCGGTTTCCGAATGACACGGTCGTTTTTCATTCCGCACTCTCGCCAAAGGACCGACTGACTACTTGGCACGCCATAGCCCGGGGCGAGCGCAAGGTGATCGTCGGTCCGCGTTCCGCGCTCTTCTCTCCGATCCAGCATCTCGGACTGGTGGTGCTTGATGAAGAGCATGAACCCTCGTACAAGCAGGACAACGAGCCCCGCTATCATGCCCGGCCGGTTGCCGAGTTCTTCGCCGCTCAACATGGCGCGGTCGTCATACTGGGGAGCGCCACACCGTCGCTCGAAAGCGCCACCCGCGCCCGCCGGGGCGAAATCAAAGAAATCCGATTGCACTTGAGGGTTAGCCCGGCCTTGCGACACGAAGTCGACGCAGCAATCGATCTGCCGAAAGTCGAAGTTGTCGATCTCCGGTTGGAACTGCACCGGGGCAATACGTCGCTGTTCAGCAATCGGCTCCAGGATGTCGTGCGGGAAGCGCTGGCTCAGGGCGAACAGGCGCTGCTCTTCCTGAATCGCCGGGGTAGCGCAACCGTCGTGCTTTGCGGTGATTGCGGCAAGACGTTGCGCTGTCCTTTCTGCGACATCCCGCACGTCTATCACGAAGATCGCAAGCGGTTGATCTGTCATCGCTGTGGCTTTCAAGCAATTCCGCCGACTGCCTGTCCATTCTGCAGCGGTCCGCTCAACTTCCTCGGCGTCGGCACGCAACGGTTGACCCGGATGGCCGAACTTACATTTCCCAATGCTCGAGTTGCTCGCTGGGACCAGGACAGCGTCCGCCGCCGAGGCTCACAGGACCGGCTACTCCACCAGATCGAGTCGCGCGAGATCGACATTGTCGTCGGCACGCAGATGATCGCGAAGGGACTTGATCTTCCTCATGTGACGGCGGTTGGGGTGATCCAGGCTGACTCGCTGTTGCAACTCCCCGACTTCCGGGCAGCGGAACGCACATTCCAGCTTCTGACCCAGGTGGCAGGCCGGGCCGGGCGTCGGCGGAGTGGGGGACGAGTGATCGTTCAAACGTACAGCCCTGCCCACTACGCCATTCAAGCAGCATCCCAGCACGACTTCGATGCGTTCTTCGAAGAAGAGGTCCTGTTTCGCCGCCAGCATCGCTATCCGCCCTTCACACGTTTGGTGCGGTATGTCGTTCGGCGATCAACGGACGAGCAATGCTCCATCGAAGCTGATGAATTGGCTCACACCCTCGCTCGCCATGCCCGCGATCAGGACGTCGAAATCGATTTGATGGGGCCAACGCCCGCGTTCGCGCATCGCATCGCCGGCGAGCACCAGTGGCAGCTCATCCTTCGCGCCGATCCTGGCGGCATTGAGCGATTGCTTGACGATCTGCCAACGCCGCCAGGTTGGACCATCGATGTTGACCCCCAAAGTGTTCTTTAACCTACGAATTGAGCGTCGCCTGATCAAAAGGTGGCTAAAATAGGTGTGCAAAGACGTCAATGTGTGGCGTCTATAGGGAGCGCAAACGAATGTCGTTAATGACCATTGTGGTTGAAGGTGATCCTCGCCTTCGCCAGCGGGCGGCCAAGATCCGTAACATTGATAACCGGCTGCGATCCATCGCGGAGGAAATGCGCGAAACGATGCTCGATGCACCGGGCGTCGGTTTGGCGGGACCGCAAGTCGGCGTGATGGAGCGGATTATCGTCGTCCACGTGCCGGGAGATTACATCTCGGACGATGCCGAAGACGTTGACTACACCTTGATCAATCCGGAAATCGTACGCGCGGTCGGCAATGAATCAGCGACGGAAGGTTGCCTGAGCATCCCTGGCTGGGTCGCCGATGTGCCCCGGCATACGTCGATCACTGTCAGGGCGATGGATCTCGAAGGGCACACGATTCGCATCAAAGCAGTCGACTGGGTCGCCCGTGTGCTTCAGCATGAGATCGATCACCTCGACGGCATTCTCTTTCTCGATCGCGTGGTCGATCGCTCGACGATTCGCCCATCCAACGATGCCGATCAGGAAGAATCGGTGGCGATGGTCGCCGGGGATGTCGCAGTCAGCTGATCAATGACACCGGCATCCCAACGAATCACGAGGGTGACTGAGCTATCCGTTTCCTGACTGATCCCGGCGTCCACAAATCCAACACGCTCGTAGAGGTGGCGGGCAGGATTATCCCGATCAACCGATAGACTGACCGCGGGATACCCTTTTTGCCTGGCATGGTCCAGAAGATGTTCGAGCATGGCGCTTCCTGCACCCCGGCCACGGGCATCCTCAAGGACGCCGATCGTCAACTCGGGGATGTCCTCGGCGACGAAGCCGTAACCAGGATTCTCGCGCGGAAAAAGGCGATACCACGCCGAGCCAACCGGCTCGTTCCGATCGTTCAGAAACAGGCAGCCGGCGTCGCCGCGCCGACCCCATTCGTTGAGATATTTTGCGACCTGGGGACGGCGGAGCGCCGTCGCCTTGCCAAGTGCTTTCATTTCGTCGCTGATCGCGGCAGCTTCCCATAGCATGTCCCACATGAACGGAGCATCGTCAATAGTTGCGGGTCGAATCACGAGTGATGATCTCCTCAATTAGAGTCGCGGTGGCGGGCAGGGGGTGTTTCGCAGCCGTTCGGCGATGATGATCGCCCGGAGCTGTTTCACTGTTTCCTCGAGTTTGCCTGTTTCATTGACGACGACATAGTCAAATCCGGCGCTGCGCTCAAGCTCGCTAATCGCGGTGCGCAAACGCCTGGTCGCCGCGTCGTAATCCTCAGAGTTGCGTTGGGCCAGGCGATCATGCAGCGCCTGGATTGATTCAGGAGCTAGAAAAATCGCTATGCTCTGCGGAATGAGCTGCTTCAGTGTCGCGGCGCCCTGAACATCGATCTTAACGAGCGGATTGAGTCCATCCGCAAGCGTTCCGGTAATCTGATGGCGCGGCACGCCGTAGAGATTGCCTTGCCCGTACACGGAGGCGTTCTCAAGAAAGTACCCTTGTTCGAGGCGGACGACGAATTCGTTCGCGTTCCAGGAACTCATAGTGGATGAGATCCATCTCGCCCGGTCGCCGCTCGCGCGTGGTCGCCGTGACGACAACCTTGATATCCTCGATGCCGCCATCTTCCGGTGGACGCTGCAATCGCTCGGCGACGCTATCCTTGCCGACACCCGAAGGTCCGGAAAGCAGGAACACCAGCGGACGGTGACGGGTTCGAAGATCGTTCAGCAATGCATCGCCGGCGAAGGGATCAATACCTGAGACGTCGGCGTTCACGGCTACTCCTACCACTCGCAGCGCCCGATGCGCTGCCCGATCTGAAAGGTTGGACGACGTGTTCGATGTGCTTACCATCGCGGCAATCGCCGATGAACTCACCGGCACGATACTCGATGGCCGCATCCAGCGCATCGGCCATATCGACCGGCGCACGCTCGGCGCCGAAGTCTACGCGAATGGCCGGCGCCGCACGCTCATTTTGAGCGCCGACGACCGCGATCCGCGCCTGCACCTCAGCGCGACCGAACCATCCATCGACGTGGCGATGGTGACACCGCTATTACTCTTGCTTCGCAAGTACACGCGTGGCGGCATCATCATCGGCATCGAGCAACCACCGCTCGAGCGCATTGTCCGGTTGAGTATAGCCAAGCGCATCCTCACCTCGCGGGAGGAGAACGAACTTGCGCACGCCGAGACCGATCGCGATGCAGCCGAGGACGATGAGGCGATCTATGGCATAGACGCCGCTACGCATGTTCACCTGTACATCGAAATCATGGGACGGCACAGCAACATCATTCTCGTGGACGACGATGGCAGGATCATGGAGAGCGCCAAACGGGTGACGAACCGGATGAGCCGCGTGCGGCCGATCGCACCTGGCATCCACTATTCCGCGCCTCCGCCCATGGATCGTCCTGATCCACGTCGTGTCACCGCCGAAGGCATTCGCGATCTCTTCATACAGGCCAACGCCACCGGACCACTGCCTGCCTGGCTCGTGCGATCGTTTCGCGGCGTCAGCCCGCAGATCGCCCGTGAGATCGCCTTTCTCGCAACAGGGGAGGTCAACCCCTCGATCGACGCGCTGCCGGCTACAGCGCCAAACGATATCGCCCCGGCGATACGCCATCTCTTCGAGCCGATGCTGACCGAATCCTGGTCACCGAGGATCTATCGTGACGACGCAGAAGCCGTCGCCTTTGCCGCGATTCCGATGACACATCTGGCAGCCACACTTGAGGAGCAGATCGTCGCCAGCATCTCGACGGCAGCTGAAGCGGTGCAGATCGGCGCTGGCGACGCTCCGGGCCGTCACGATGCCCGCAAACAACGCCTGCTGGCATCGATTGCATCTGTGCGCTCGAAAGTCGAGGGACGGTTGGCGTCGCTGACTGACGAGGCGTCCCGCGCTGAGGCGAGCGAAAAGTATCGCATCTGGGGCGATCTCATTTACGCCTATCTCTGGCAGATCGAATCAGGACAAAAAGAGCTGGTGACCGATGGATTGACGATCCCGCTCGATCCAACGAAATCGGCCAAGGAAAACGCGCAGGACTATTTCGAGCGCTACCGGCGGGGCCGTAACGCGGGAGAGCACCTGCCCGAGCTCACGGAGAAGGCGAAGGTCGATCTCCAGTACCTCGATCAACTCGAGTTGCAGATCTCACAGGCGCAGTCCTTTCCCGACATTGAAGCGCTGCTGTCCGAATGGGAGCGCTACCGGATCCAGCAGGGAATCGCCGGGGAGCAAAAGGGTGGACGCCCGCGCAAGTTGCCTCAGGGACGCCGCGTTCGCCCGCTCTATGACGCTGAAGGCAACGCCGTCTATATCGGTCGGAACGGCGCGCAAAACGACGAGGTGACCTTCGACATCGCCGGACCAAACGATACCTGGCTGCACGCGAGAGGCGTGCCGGGCTCCCACGTGATCATTCGCTGGCAGCATCCGGACGGCGAGGAACGGGATGAAACCGTTGAGGCGGCTGCGGCATTGGCGGGCTTTTACAGCTCGTTACGCAATGGTGGTCAGGCAGAAGTCGATGTGACGCGCCGCCGCTTCGTCCGCAAGATCAAAGGCGCGGGCCCCGGAATGGTAACGTATCGGAATGAGCGCACGATCGCCATCCGCCCGGCCAGCGAGGAAACACTCGCGTCCCAATTCGCTCCGGCAAATACCCCGAAATGACGAGCGGAACCGGGTGTTTCAGGCAATGAATCCACGACGAGACGTGAGCGTTTTCGTTCAGATATCGCAAGGAGTAGCGATTGACGGAAATTTCCTTTGCATGGCAGAGGGATAGCCAAACGTTCGATCGCGGTGTATTTTGGGAGGGCGTGACGCGTCGACCCGCCGCCGAGTCCCGTATCAATGAACCTTCCGAAGGAGCGCTCATGCCGGCGAGTCGCACAATCGCAACCAACGACGAACGCTTTACGCTTTCCTCAATGGTTACAAGCATCTATCGGAATGTCCCTGTCGTCCTTCGCACCTCCCGCGCTGCCCGCTATACCGCCATGGGACTCGGCGGGGTGATCATTTACCTGATCATCGGCCAGATCATCGATCCGGGATTCACCAATTACTGGTGGTATCAGCTCTTCCAGACCACAGCGACGCTTGCCGTGGTCCTCTCCCTTGATGCGCTTTTTGTCGAAGAAGGTGGAATGGCCTGGCAAACGCACTTGCTCGTGGTAGGAGCGACGCTTGCCGACACGCTCGGCACGGCAGGGCATCTGTATGAAAAGGTTGTTCCGTACGATAAATTCGTCCATTTTGCCGGCGGCGCGGCGCTAGCCGCCGGGGCATTTCAATCACTGACGTTTCTCGATCGCCGCGGCGTGATGGCGATGAGCCCGATCAAGCGCGCGATCGTTTCCGCGATGATCAGCCTCTTGATCGCCGGGGTCACCTGGGAAACGTACGAATACCTCAGCGATGTCGTCTTCGGCTCGGGCCGAGTCCATGGTTGGGGCGACACGATCGGCGATCTCATCGCCGACACGCTCGGCGCCATCACTGCAGTGACGATCATGGTCCGCCATGAATCGGCGAACCCGCATGTCACCGACGATCAGATTCAGCAGATGCACGCGCTCAGCACAGGAGATGGTTCCGGCAATGAGCTGGTGCTGGAGCGCTTCCAATCCCACGCCGCAGAGAAACACCAGGTTCCACGCTAATTCGAGGCAGTTATCTCAGGTTGCAGCGCTGTCGCTCAGTCCCACAGTTCCCGAGGTTGAAACCCCGGGCTTACAAGACGAGGTCCCTTCCAGGGCTGACCTCGGTGGGAAACCGTTCGGGACATATTCGGGTTTCGTCGTAGTCTCAACGGGACTTTGTTTTTCGTAGCCTGGCACTTCAGTGCCGGGTACCTGGAAGACAACTACCTCCGCGACCCGCTCAATGCGGGATCTCCTGAATTCCCCTGAGCAAACCGTCTCATCATCACCAGTCCTGGAAGGACTTCGTCATGCTCAGCACGGCACTTTGAGTGCCGTGAAGTTCATCGCACGACGTTTCCCATCTGTGAACTCAGGTCCGCAACAACACAAAAAGGAACCACGCCGATCGACGCGGTCCCTTTCTCATTCGTTCTCACGCGGCGAATTATGCCGCTACGGCATCTTCATTCGGCTCGCGTCCGCGTTCGGCGCGGCCAGCCATGATCAGTCCAAAACCGTAGAGCAGGAAGAGCGGACTGGCGACGATCATCATGTTGAATGGGTCTGGAGTCGGTGTGATGACAGCGGCAGCAATCATGATTAGAATGCACGCAATCCGCCAGAAACCCCTCTGCTTCTTTGCATTCACGATCCTGAGTTTCGCCAGCATAAACATCAAGGCAGGCAACTCAAACGCGATCCCCAGGCCGATCATCAACGTCATGTAGAAACTGATGACCTCATCGGCGACGAGATCCCATTTGAATGCGTCGGCCTGGAAGCTGGAGAGAAAGTTGAATGCCTTGGGCGCCGCGACGAAGAAAGCGAATGATGCACCTGCCAGGAAAAGAAACGTGACAAAGGGAAGGGACGTCAGCACATATCGCTTTTCTTTTCGCGTCATACCGGGCGCGATGAAGGCGAACAACTGGTAAAAGATCATCGGAAATGCAATGCAGATGGCGATATAGAGCGCCACCTTCATGAAGATGGTGAACGACCCGGTCGGGTTAAGAACCTGGAAGCCGCCTTCTGTCTTCGACTGGTGAGCCATGTATTGAAGGAGTGGACCCGCCAGCAAAAAGCCAATCAGGAAGGCGGGAACCAGGACGAGACAGGTTTTGACAAGGCGCTGCTGGAGTTCACCGAGGTGCTCTCCAAGCGTCATTTCTTTGAAATCTTCCGGCTGGTCCTCTGGAGCGTTCCAGACGTCTCGAACCGCTCGTACTGGCGCTAATGGGTCACGCAGGGCGTTGCCCACCGCGACGACCATTTTCAGCGGCGCCGTCGCGAGCGTTCTGGGTAGGGAAGCCATGCGAACTCCTGCTTCTCGATCAGTCCCGATGACACCAACGATTGGTAGGATGCGGATCCTGAACCGGATCCGGGATAGATGCCAACTTTGCAGACGTTACGTCCCCCGCGCCATAGATCGCACAGGGAAACGTTTGCACTATAGTAATCGACTCGCAGGATCGCAAGGTGGCTTTGTACGCATTGCCACGCCAAAATCACCTCCGGTCACCCCAAAGAAAGGCCGCGGCAGGGGTTTGGCGCGGAAGCGCGCTACGTACCAGAATCAATCAGGTGCTGAGGGGGAACAAAAACGGGACCCGCTGAGCGCGAGTCCCGTTCAATCGGCTCTTAGTTGCCGTGCTCGTCAATGAAGCGAACCGCGTCCGAAACGGAGCGGATTTGCTCGGCCTCATCGTCTTTGATCTCGAGGTCGAATTCCTGCTCCATCGCCATGATCACTTCAACGAGATCGAGGGAATCGGCATTCAGGTCCGCGATGAATTCGGAATCCATCGTCACCTTGTCTTCATCAACCCCGAGGCGCTCGGCGACGATGCCGCGAACTCGTTCAAACGTGGACGCCAACCTAACCACCTCCAGATGCGGCTGCCATTGCAACCAGATCACTCAACTTCCCGCCCGGCGAACCGCGACGTTCTCCTCATCGTTTCCGTGTGACCCATGGCGTTTGTGCGCGCTTGGCCGCACGTCACCAATGCCTTGCATTCGAGCGAGGCCGCACGGTCGCAGTATACGCGACCATGCGCGGGTCAACCATCCGCCAGCGCATCTTCTGCCGGGGATTCGGGACGATTGTCCTCCACCCGTTCCAGAATCGTGCGCAGCGCGCCATTGACAAAACGACTTGAATTTGGACCGCCGAAGCGCTTTGAAATCTCAACCGCCTCGTTGATCGCCGCTTTGGGCGGAACCGCCGGCTCCAGCATCAACTCATAGGTCGCAATCCGGAGGACGTTGCGGTCGACGAGCGGCAGCTGATCGACCGGAAATGCCGGAGCGGCGATGCCGATGTGCTCATCGATGTCCGCAATGTTCGCGAGTACACCGTCGACCAGACGCTTGACATGCTGGGCGATCGGCGGCGTCGCTTCCTGCTCCTCAAGCGTGCGCGGCAGCACATCCTCCATCGAATGCTGGGTCATATCTATTTCGTAGAGCACCTGAAGCGCCAGCACCCGGGCCTGATGCTTGCGGAGCGATGCATCTTCCTTGGAACGGGCGCGCGGATCGGGTCGGGGAATAGGCAGTGTCATGAACGTTGCGGGTCCTTTCGATCGTCGAAGCGCCCTGTATCGCCGGCGTCTGCTAAAACCGGCGGTTGACGGGCAAAGAAATCGGCAAGGAATCCCGTATGAACCTCACCCCTGCGGAAACTCTCGTCGGCAAGAATCTGGCGGTGGAATCCCACCGTGTGCGGCACACCCTCGATCACCGTATCGGCAAGGGCTCGCTCGAGCCGGGCGATGGCCTCCGCCCGGTCTTTGCCGTGAGCGATGATTTTACCAAGCAGCGAATCATAATTCGGCGGGACCGTGTAGCCGCTGTAGAGATGAGAATCGACTCGCACGCCGGGGCCGCCGGGCGCGATGAACGTCGACACCGTCCCAACTCCGGGCGCGAAATCGTTCGTTGAATCTTCGGCTGTGATCCGAACTTCGATCGCGTGGCCTTGCGGCTCCAGCTGGCGTTCATTCAGCTGCAATTGCTCGCCTGCAGCGATCTTGATTTGCCAGGCGACGAGATCGACGCCCGACGTTTCTTCAGTAATCGGGTGCTCGACCTGGATACGGGTGTTCATTTCCATGAAATAGAAGCGCCCGTCCTGATCGAGGAGGAACTCAAGCGTGCCGGCACTGGTGTACCCCGCTGCCTTGGCGCCCTTGACCGCTGCGCGGAGCAATTGCTCGCGCACTTTTTTGTTCAGATTCGGGGCTGGAGCTTCCTCAACCAGCTTTTGGTGGCGGCGCTGCAGCGAGCAGTCGCGCTCCCCGATCGCATAGCAGTGACCATGATTGTCGGCCAGCACCTGCACTTCGACGTGGCGGGGCCGATCCAAATAGCGCTCCAGGTAGACATCGCCATTCCCGAACGCGGCCATCGCCTCGGCCTGCGCCAACGGGAGCAGGCGGGTCAGTTCGGCGTCCTCGCGGGCGATGCGCATCCCGCGTCCGCCACCACCGGCCGCGGCTTTCACCATCACCGGGTAGCCAATTTTGCGAGCAGCGGTCCGGGCGTCCCCAAGTGTTTGAACAACGCCTTCAGTGCCGGGCAACATCGGCACACCGGCGTCACGCATCAGCGCCCGCGCCGTCGCCTTGTTTCCCATCTTCTCAATAACGTCAGACTTCGGTCCAATGAAGGTCACACCGACTTGCGAGCAAACATCGGCAAGATAGGCATTTTCTGCCAGGAAGCCATAGCCAGGATGCAAGGCATCGCACCCGGTCACGAGCGCGGCGCTGATGATGGCGGGAATGTTGGTGTAGGAACGGGCGGCTGGCGCGGGACCGATGCAAACCGCTTCGTCAGCAAGACGCACCGCCAGTGAATCACGGTCAGCATCGCTATAAGCGACAACGGCAGGCACGCCGAGATCGCGGCATGCGCGAAGAATCCGCAGCGCGATCTCACCCCGGTTGGCGATCAAGATTTTACGAAACACGCGAGCTCCTCATGCGAGTACCCAGAAGTGAGTAGCCAGTTCCGAGCAAGGCGCGAGCTTGCGATCGCGTCAGCACAACAATACCCCGTCTTGAATCAAGACCGGGAGCGAACGAATCAAACTGAAGAATGGTACTACGCCATGAAAAGCCCGCCATCGACCGAGAGCACATGTCCGGTGATGAAGCTCGCATCCGGCGACAACAAAAAGGCGACCGCACCGGCGACATCGTCCGGCGTACCCAACCGTCCAAGCGGCGTCTGATTGAGCAATCCGGATTTCAATTCTTCCGGCAGCACGTCGGTCAAACGAGTTTCGATGAAGCCAGGGGCTACGGCATTCACCGTGATCCCGCGCGATCCGACTTCCCGGGCGAGCGTCTTCGTCAGACCGACGAGACCAGCTTTGGACGCGCTATAGTTCGCCTGTCCCGCGTTGCCGACCAATCCAACCACGGAGCTCAAATTGACGATCCGCCCCGAGCGCTGGCGCAGCATGGGACGTACCGCGGCTTTGGAGCAGAGGAACGCGGCCTTGAGATTGGTGTCCAGCACGGCATCCCAATCTTCCTCGCTCATCCGCATGATCAGCGTGTCGCGGGTAATGCCGGCATTGTTGACCAGCGCATCGATCCGGCCAAGTTCCTTGACCGCCGTTTCAATCACCAGCCCCGCGCCGTCAGGCGTCGAGCCATCGGCTGCGATCACCAGCACTCGTCGTCCCGAATCAGCGAGCGAAACTCGCGTTTCTTCAGCAGCCGCTTCATCGCCGCGATAGCTCAGCACGAGATCCCAGCCATCGGCGGCCAATCGCAGCGCGATCGCCCGCCCGATCCCACGCGTTCCCCCGGTGACAACGGCAACTTTTGATGATTCGGTCACTGAAACTCACTCCTTGGTTGCGACGACGACACTCACCCGATCCTGAGGTAAGGATCACCCTCTCCCAGCATTGGGAGAGGGTACGAAAGGTCACTCGTCCAGTTTCTCAATTCGTTCTTCAGCAATCTCCTTGATCTGCTTGAAAACATGCTCAGTGTTGTATACAACGTCTAGATATTGGAACAGAAGCAATTGAAATCCATTTTCCCGTGCAACTTCCGTTCGTTCTGCAAACAGTGCCCGGTGTACCGGATCATCGCGCATCGGACCATCAAGCACAATCGCCAATCGCGCATCAGGAATCCAGTAATCAAAAACGAATCCGCCAATCGGATAGTGGCGTTGAACGTGTGCTGAATTCAAGGGTTTCTCGAGAAACGCCAACATAATCGTCATTCGGGCAATTGTTTCCAGAGCCGGAATAGGTGGAGGATTATCGATAATCTCACTCATCGCCTTGCGGTCCAAGTGCGGCGGCAGGCCCGATCTCCACCGAAAAAACGTCGAACCTTTAGGCCCTCTCCCGCCACGGGAGAGGGTCGTCACTTCCCGCTTCCCCATCGCACCACACCCGCAGCCCAGGCCAGCCCGCCGCCGAAGGCGACGAAGACGAGATTGTCTCCATCCTTCATTCGATTCGTGGCTTGCGCTTCCACGAGCGCGATAGGAATTGATGCCGCCGAGGTATTGCCGTAGCGGTCGATGTTGAGCATCACTTTTTCTTTCGGAAGTTCGAGCCGTTCGGCGGCAGCGTCGATGATGCGGACATTCGCCTGATGTGGAATCAGCATGTCGACATCCGCAAAGGTCAATCCGGCGCGCTTGACGGCTTCAGCGGCGGCATCTCCCATCACGCGCACGGCGAAGCGGAAAACTTCGCGGCCGTTCATTTGCAGATAGGGGCGGTATTCCGGGAAAAGCTCGGCCGATTCGGGCACGAGTCCGCCCCAGCCGGGGATATAGAGATGCTTGCTGCCGCCGCCATCGGCGCCGAGCACCGTCGAGAGCAGCCCGCGCGGCTCGTCGGACGCTTCCAGCACGACGGCGCCCGCGCCATCCCCAAAGAGAATGCAGGTCGAGCGGTCAGTCCAGTCGACAAAGCGGGTAAGGGTATCGACCCCGATCACCAGCACGCGCTCCGCCTGACCGGCCTGGATGTAGACCGATCCCTGGCTGAGGGCGTAGACGAATCCTGCACAGGCGGCGCCGATATCGAACGCGCCGGCGTTGCCGCCGATTTCCGCTTGAATCAAACAGGCTTGAGAAACGAGAAATTGATCGGGGGTGCAGGTGGCGACGACGATCAAATCGATGTCGTTCGCCGTCAATCCCGCCCGGTCGAGCGCCTGCCGCGCCGCCGCTGCGCCGAGGGAGGTGGTGCTATCGTTGGGGCCAACCACCCGGCGTTCGCGAATTCCGGTTCGAGAGGCAATCCACTCATCCGTCGTCTCGATCATTCGCTCGAGATCGGCGTTGGTCAGCACTCGATCGGGGACGGCCATACCCCAGCCGGTAATCGCCGCGTAACGCATTTAGAGGCACCCCGTGGAGCCGTCCATCAGCACGCCGAGCGCGGCGGCCCCGGGCGGCATCGTGACACAAAAACGGGCGCGCGTGCGGGAAACCCGCTCGGCGCGCCCGTCAACCGACGCGGAGAGGCTTATTCCTCGTCCTTGCGCCGCTCTTCGATCACAACCACCTGGCGGCCGCGATAGTAGCCACAACTCGGGCAAACGTGATGCGCCTGCTTGACCTCGCGGCAATTCCGGCAGCTGACGAGGGTCAGCGCTTTGAGGTGGTGATGGCGACGGCGGTTGCCCTGACGGTGCCGGCTGATCTTTTGTTTAGGAAGTGCGCCCACTGAACGTGCTCCTTTTTCTCCCGGCTAGCCCGGACTCCCGCGACTCCCGTCGCTGGCATTCTGACATTCTATACCATGAAAAGGGCGGCCGGGTATTCCGGCCGCGCCGATTGATCCCGTTATTGCTGATCGAGCAGCCGCTGCAGCTCTGCCAGGCGGTCGTCGATCTCGTCGGCTGGTTTGGTCGTCGTGATGATCGGCCCTGGGCAATCGGGTCCGCACCGTGCAATCATCGGTAGCGCCACGATCAATTCCTGGCGCAACGGCTCGGCGACATCGACCTCATGATTCTCGGTGATCGAAAACCGCTCCTCGCCGTCGCCGATCTCATCAAGCGCATGACCGGTGCGGACATCGATCGTCGGCTCATACTGAGCGGCAAATGTCACCCTGACCGGTTCATCGTAAAGGCGGAGGCAACGGTCGCATTCAAGCTCGACTTTCGCCGTCGCCTTCGCATTGAGCAGCAACTCGCTGGTCAGACTGGTCAGGCGCATCTCTCCCTCAACCTCGCGCGCAACAAGATCGTTGTCGAGTGCGAAGCTATCCAGATTGATGCTGAAATTTCGCGTGCTGCCAACCGGCTCTTTAAGGAGAGCGGCGACATTGATCACGGTATCGTTGTGTAATTCCACGTTCATCTTCACCGGCGTTTCGCCCTTGGCCTGCACGATCCGAGCTTCCCCGATCGCACGATCGCCGGATAGCAACTCTGAATTCGCCAAAAATCCCGGCGAAACCGCGTAAGTATAGATACTTTGAGAAATTGAGTCAATCTCAAAAGAAATCCACTCGCCATCGAATGAATCGCTGAGGCGTGGACCACTTCCGCATCAGCATTGCCGGTACCTTGCCAATAGGGTCGAACTTGAACACAAAAGATGAACAAGTGAGAGGCATGCCTTGTGCTATCACAGATGAACTGCCCCTTCACTTGTTCATTTCAGGCCCGCACCGACGGAATCGAGTCCGTGATTATCCCTTGCTCATATCACCCGTGGCAGGCACCCCGTCTGCAAGTTCGTAATGGAGTATCACGGTTCCCGATTGTGTACTGAGTGCAGGTTCGGCGAGCTTCAGATTCGATGGAATCGTTCCGCTGCCGAAAACCTTCTTGCCTGTGCCGAGAACGATTGGATAGACGAACAAATTCAATCGATCGAACAACCGCTCGGAGAGCAGCGTCTGCACGAAATCGAGACTGCCGATCACGTGGACGTTCTCGTGCCGATCTCGAATTTCGCGTACCGCTGTCGCAATATCCGGTCCGACCTGCGACGAACCGGCCCAATCGAGGTTCAGTTTGCTGCGCGATGCGACATATTTCGGAACACGGTTGATGTTGCCCGCAATTCCGCCGGCGAAGTCGTCCTCCTGCTTCGGCCAATATCCGGCGAAGATGTCGTAGGTTTTGCGTCCCAGCAACAGCGCGTCCATTGCGGCAATGCCAGCGACGATCTGCTCCCCGACCACATCGTCCGAGTGCGGCGCCTGCCAACCCCCGAATTTGAATCCGCCCTCAGTGTCCTCATCCGGTGCGCCCGGCGCTTGGGCAACCAGATCCAGCGTTGTGAACAGATCGATCTCAATTCTTCCCATTGCGTTCCTCCTCATGAACACTCACGTCGTACACAGAATCATCGAATGGCCGATGCAAAAATCGACAATGGTCGAATAAACGACGCTCTTTCAACAATCTGTGGTAATGGATTCGTCCGAGCCAACTTCATTTCCGCGTTCTCTATGTCTCTTCGATACGAGAACTCTTGACGCTAATCCCTAGCTCCATCGAGGTCGAGGCGGCGTTTCGGGAAGGTTTCTCATGATCCGGTCAGGCGTCGGAGCCTGGTCCACGGAAGGGTAAGGTCTTCAACGCTGGCACGGATGCCGATGAAGGCGATCACGGCGTAGGCGAGCGCAATTGCAGTGACCATCGAAAAGGCGGCGTGGCCCCATTGGCCCTGGATGGCATTCAATACCGCGATGGCCAGGCAGGTGAGGAACATGGCCCATTCCGCCGCGATTGCCCAGGACGGCGCCGCGGTTCGACCTTCCGTCTTCGGAGTTCGGCCGAAAGGGATCTTGGCGCCGGTCACGCCCTGCTGGAGCGATTTCAGAACCCCTGCCAGATTGATCGGCAGCAGGAGCAGATTGAAGGCGTAAACGCGGAGGACGTCGCTCTTGCGGTAGCCAATCTGCGTGAGATCGCGGGCATATAGCAGGAAGTAGGGGAGCGCGGTCAGCGGCAACCAGGGACTGTCAAACCCTTTGCCAAGCGGTAGGAAGAGCAGGACGAGCAGCCCCAGACTGGTCCCCGCGATCGAGACAAGATAGTGGGCGCGAACGAAAAGCTCCAGCGTTTTGCCCCGCTCGAAGAGCGTGCTGAGACCATGTCGAATCAGATTTGGAAGAATGAGCAGGCCGCCGTTCGCCCAGCGGCGGCGCTGGATGAGGAGCGAACCAAAGTCGGGAGGAGTAGCGCTGAAGGCGAGGCGTTCCGGATAGTTGTGCAGCGTCCAACCCTTCGCGACGAGATCGATGGTAGATTCGGTGTCCTCGATAACGGTGCGATCCTTGATATAGACCGGCACGTTGAATCCGCGCTCCTCTTCTTCTCCCTGGATATCGCGAAGCGCATCCATCCGGATCAGTGCGTTGGCACCGACCCAGAAGGTCGCATTGTATTGCGTGAATCCCTGGTGAATAACGTACTGGATGTCCGTCGTAGCGCCAGCGATACGCTCTAGCTGGCTCGGCGCTCCCGGGATTGCGGTGTACGGCGTCTGCACGACGGCGAAGCGCTCGTGCCCCGGCGCTTCCATGACGACGGTGAGCCGCCGAGCATAGTCGATCCGCAGCAAGCTGTCGGCATCCAGCGTGATCGAATACGTTGCGTCGGGGATGTTGAGCACATTGTCTGCTTCCAATCCGGCGTCGACGAGATGGAGCTGGCCGTCAATCATCTGTTCCTGAACGCTCCGGCCGATCAAGCCGAGGTAGGCATTCAGGTTTGCTGCCTTGTTCGGCGCATGGGAAAGATTCACGTAACGCTTTCGCTCGAATGACGTGATTTCCGCCTGAAAGAGCACGGCCAGCGCGTCATACGCGCGGCTGATCGCTACCGCGTCTGGCAATGTCGCAGACAGATCACGGCGTATGGCAGCAATCCGCTCCTTGATTGTGTCATGGTGTGAGCGAAAAGTCAGATCATTGAAAAGCTCGTCTGTATGATCGTGCAAGGGATTAACCGCTCCCTGTTGCGAGAACCAGAAGAGCATCTCCTGATGCGCATTGAGGAGCCGCTTTCGCTCGGCCCGTATGTCAAGTGCACCGCGCTCCAGACGTTCACGGAACAACGCTGACGCTGATTCGATGTAGCGCCGTGGTCCACGAAGCAGTCGATTGAGCTCGTCTGGAAGCTTCCGGGCGGCATCGAGGCTCTCGATCTCGTCGGGAGACTGCGGGTTGATGGGATCGTCGAGCAGGAGCACCACGCGTCGGTTCGGGTAGTCCTGCAATGCGGCCGAAAGCAACGTTTGACGCATCGTACGTAGGTCTTCCATATATGATGGAACAAGCACAACGAGTGGCTCGCCCTGAACCGATGGCAGCTGCTCGTCGCGGTGCCGGATCCGGTGTCGGCGTGTGCGACTGAGATAGCCGAGCCTGCAAAGCTGATAGATGATATTCCCGTAGACAAGGAGCAGTACGACCAGCACGAAGATGCCAAGGCGGACGAGTGCCCATGGTTCGCTTCGTTCAGCGTCCTTCATGCCCGTACTGAAACTCTCGCGCAGGAAGAGGGCGATCGCGATCAGCGTAATGCCGAGACCGGCGATCGTAATCGCCAGTTCAATCCAATGCGCAGCCCGCTTGGGATGCTGATGATTTTGGGAAAAAGGAACTCCAGCCACCGGTGATGCCGGTGGCGTTTGAGGATTCTGCATCAGGCGTTGCTCGATTGGTTTGGCTCACATTGTTTTGTGAACCTGCGGGACACCAGGTTCTGCAAAACCTGGATGACGAAGTCATTCACCTTTTGAGCGTACTCAGAATCGAGTGTGGCAACAAGGCTCTTGAACGTTTTGGAGAGCGCTAAATATAGGCTGTGCGCAATCTGCTATACTTTGTTTCGCAAGGCATGCGCGAGGTTCGCTCGCGCGACAGTACGCCAATGCCCCCGCCTTATGTGCAGCGCCGGGTTCGTCGAGCCGTACTGACCGGCTCGGCCGTTTAACCTGCCTTTCTAACCGCTTGCGCTGCGCAGCAAGGTTTATTCCAGTTGTCTTTTGCAACGATCGATTCTTCGACCGGCACGGCTGTAACGTCGTTCGCCGATCTTCGCCTGAGCCAAGGTGTGCTTCAGGCGCTCACACGTATGGGGATGGAAACTCCAACCCCTATTCAAGCCGCCACGCTTCCAGCATTGCTGGATGGTCGTGATGTCATCGGACAGGCCCGCACCGGCTCGGGCAAAACACTCGCCTTCGGTATTCCCGCGATCGAATTCGCCAGTCCGGATAAGAAGGCCGTTCAGGTGCTCGTGCTGACGCCGACCCGTGAGCTCGCCGTCCAGATCGGCGGCGTCTTCGAGGAGCTTGGCAAGCACAAGGGCCTCAAGGTCGGACTGATCTACGGCGGCAAGGCGATGGGACCCCAGCGCGACATGCTCCGCAAGGGTGTCCAGATCGTCGTCGGCACGCCTGGCCGCGTGCTCGATCTGATCAACCAGGGCGCGCTCTGGCTGAACGAAGTTCGCCTGCTTGTCCTCGATGAAGGGGATGAGATGCTCGATCGCGGCTTCGCGCCGGATGTCGAGCGGATCATGAGCCGCGTCACTCCGGCCCGGCAGACCGCGCTCTTCTCGGCGACCTTCCCTGAGTGGATTCGCAAAACGATTGAGCGACATCTCGACCAGCCGGTGACAATCTCCGTCGATCCGAACCCGGAAGATGCCGCGGTCATCGAGCATGTCGCCTACGATCTTGGTCAGCTCACCAAGCTCGACGCGATCAAGGATCTGCTCGACAACCGGGGCGAGGGTTCAACCATCGTCTTCGGCAAAACGAAGCATGGCATCAAGAAGATCGCCCGCCAGCTCGAAATGGCCGGTTATCCGGTGGCGGCGCTGCAGGGGAATCTTTCCCAGAATGCCCGCGACGCCGTCATGGCCGATTTCCGCTCGGGTCAGGTCGAAGTTCTGCTGGCGACCAATGTCGCCGCCCGTGGTCTGGATGTGACGCATGTCAGCCAGGTCATCAATATGGAACTGCCTGAATCGTCCGAAATGCTGACGCACCGCATCGGCCGCACCGGTCGCATGGGACGCGAAGGCCAGGCGATCACGCTGCTCGGTCCTGAGGACGCCGTCAAATGGCGTCAGCTCGAGCGCGGTCTCGGCAAGCGGATTCCGCGTCTGCCCTGGCCGGGCGCCGTCGCTGCAGTTGCAGGTCTGCCGGTGGGAATGACCTTCGACGCGACACCTGCACCTGCTGCCTCCCGGGCGCCGATCAGCCGACCTCAGGCGCAACCTGTCCGTCGCACGTCGAGCAGCGCTCGCCCGGCGCAGCCCGGCAATCGCCGCCATGCGGCACCCGAGCTAGGGTATCGGCCCCGATTACCAGGAACGCGCCAGATGCGGATCGCGCTCCGCGCGCCCGCATCACCGTGCAGTGCTCGGAGTGCGGCAATCCGGCGGAAGTCAACTTCCAGCCTGATCCGTCTCGCCCGGTCTATTGCAATAGCTGCTATCGCAACCGGCGATCGAGCCCTCGCCGCGAACCAGTCGCACAGGCATAAATCATCAAACGGCCCGGGATGTAGTTCCCGGGCCGTTTTTGTTTAACCCTCACCCGGTCCTAATGGACCGGGTGAGGGTGAGGGCTTACGCCGCTACGCCACTTTCGTGAAGTTACCCATCGATTCAGTCGTGAAGCCGGTTGGGACTCCGGTTGGGTCAATGGCGAAGGTCACGTTATCGCCGAACGAGGTGTAGGAGTGGAAGGCCATCAGGAAAACGTCGTGGCCGATCGGCGTCAGCGTTGCCGCGTAGCGGGCGGGGCCCGCCTCTAGCCGGATGCCGCCATCCTCGGTCGCGACGATCTCCACTTCGCCAACCATGTCGTTCTCGTACGTGCCGATATAGGCATCGAGCGGCAGCGTGGGTTCCGCGGACGCCATGGGCGCGGCGGCAGCGGCAAACGCGCCCGACAACTGCTCCCAGGCGGTATGGATCTGCTCCTGCGTGTCGGGGCCAGCCGCACCGAGGTAGTACTCGAGCACGTGGGCGCGGACCGCTTCGGGGACCATCGTCAGATTCTGGTTTACCAGCACCGAGATGCCGATGCCGAGATCCGGAATCATATTGACCACGGTGCGAATGCCGCCGAGCGCGCCGCCCTTTTCAACCACGACATGCCCGTTGAGCCGGAAAACGCCCCAGCCAAGCCCGTAATTGAAACCGGTTGCCGCGCTGATCGGCGGCAGTCTCAGAAAAGGACACTTCGGCGACCATGCTATCCGCGAAGATGTCGGCGCGAGTTTCGGGTGACAGCAGCGCGTACTCGCTGGACATGTCGCTCGCGAGCAGCATCTTCATCCAGACGCCCATATCCTTGGCCGTCGAGACGACTCCGCCAGCAGCGCCGAATTCGATCGAATCATCCCACTCGACCGGCGGTGTTCTTTCCGTCAACGATGGCGTGATTGTGGGCATAGTTGCCGTCCGCCGGATAGCCTTCCACCATCGCGTTGGTGCGCGACAGACCCAGCGGCGCCCAGAGCAGCTCCGTCATGGCCGTTTCCCAATCGCTGCCATGGACATGGGCAAGCGCCTGCCCGGCGGCGAAGTAGCCAAGATTCGAATAGAGCGCATGCTCGCGAAACTTGCCGCCACTTTCGACGAAGCGCAGCCGGCGAATCAGCTCATCGCGGTCGTATCCCAGCTGCTCCAGCACATCGCCATAAAACGCCGGAAAGCCGGAACGGTGGGCGAGCAGATCGCGGATGGTGCAGTAGCGGGTCGGGTAGGGGTCTTCCAGCTGGAAGTCCGTCACCACATCGGCGACGACGGTATCGAACGTGATCTCTTTTGCATCGACCAGTGCCCCAATCGCAGCGGCGGTCATCGGCTTGCTGTTAGAGGCGAGCTGGAACTGGCTGTCGGCGTCGATGGTCTCGGGTTTGCCGAGCTCCCGCACCCCGAAACCCTGCTCGAACAGCGTTTCGCCGTCACGAACGAGCGTCACCGCTACGCCCGGTACGTCGTACGTTTTCATCGTCGCTTCAATGAACGCCGGCAATCCAGCGATGAGATCGGCGTCACTCGGTGTCAACGCCGCGACCGGTGTCGCATCCTGGGCGGCGGCGCGGCCATGCAGCCCCAATCCCGAAAGCGCGGCAGCGGCGACGCCGGTCTGCAGGACACGGCGGCGATTCATTAAGCTGGTTTGTAGAGGGATTTTGGGCAATCCACATTCTTCCAAGGACATTTTCGTTCCTCTCAAAAGTTCATTCGAATGTGATTCCCATCTGAAGTATTACATGTCATGCAAAATATGCAACTTCCTAGAATGGACTCACGACTTGACCGATTGATGTGCGTCCCCTAGGGTAAGGACGACAACCAAAGAGCGCCGCAACGGGGGCTTGGGGAACCAGGCTGAGATGGTAGCTATTCCGCTACCGACCGTCGAACCTGATCGGGATAATGCCCGCGCAGGGATGATGTCGCCTCCTGACGAAGGAGCACCGTAGGCAATCCACGGTGTCCTTTTTGTTTTTGCGCGAGAGCGCAAACTGTCAGGAGGCCAGATCAATGGCAATCCGATTTGATGAAACCCGCAAGACCGCCGATAACAGCGGCTATCAATTTCCCGCGTCGCAAAAGGTCTATCTCACGGGATCGCGCCCGGATATCCGCGTGCCGATGCGCGAGATCGCACTCTCACCGACGCAATCGGTTCCAGGCGGACCGGTTATCGCCGAGAACGATCCCTTCCGCGTCTACGACACCAGCGGCCCGTACACCGATCCCGGCTATGTCCATGACGTTCGCGCCGGACTGGACCCGATTCGGTCTGGCCTGGATTCAGGAGCGCGGCGATGTCGAGGTCGTGGAGCCGACCTATAAACCTGAAGCAGGCGTCGAGCTACCGCAGCGGCGAGCAGTGCTGAAGGGACGCAGCTCGGTCACGCAGATGACCTACGCCCGCCATGGAATCATCACCCCGGAGATGGAGTTCATCGCCATCCGCGAAAACCTGAATCATGCGAACTCGGAGACGTTCCACGAAGGGCAATCCTGGGGAGCGGCGATTCCGCGCGTGATCACGCCGGAGTTCGTCCGGGAAGAGGTCGCGCGCGGCCGGGCGATCATCCCCGCCAACATCAATCACCCGGAAAGCGAGCCGATGATCATCGGCCGCAACTTTCTGGTGAAAGTCAATGCCAATATCGGCACGTCCGCGGTGACATCTTCCATTGAGGAAGAGGTCGAGAAGATGACCTGGGCGACCCGTTGGGGCGCCGACAACGTGATGGATCTCTCCACCGGCAAGCATATTCACGCGACGCGGGAATGGATTCTTCGCAACGCACCGGTGCCGATCGGCACGGTGCCGATTTACCAGGCGCTGGAAAAGGTTGGGGGAGTGGCCGAAGACCTCACCTGGGAACTGTTCCGCGACACACTGCTGGAGCAGGCCGAACAGGGGGTCGACTACTTCACGATTCACGCCGGAGTGCTGCTTCGGTATGTGCCGATGACCGCCAAGCGGATGACCGGTATCGTCTCACGCGGCGGCTCGATCATGGCGAAATGGTGTCTCTCCCATCATAAGGAGAGCTTTCTTTACGAACACTTCAATGAAATCTGCGAAATCATGACCGCTTACGATGTCAGTCTCTCACTCGGCGATGGTCTTCGCCCCGGCTCAATCGCCGACGCCAACGACGAAGCCCAGTTCGCCGAACTCTGGACGCAGGGCGAGTTGACGAAGGTGGCCTGGGAGCATGGCGTGCAGGTGATGAACGAGGGACCCGGCCACATTCCGATGCACCTGATCAAGGAAAACATCGACAAGCAGATGGCATGGTGCGGCGAGGCGCCCTTCTACACGCTCGGACCGCTGACGACCGATATCGCGCCCGGCTACGATCACATCACCTCCGCCATTGGCGCGGCGATGATCGGCTGGTTCGGCACGGCCATGCTCTGCTACGTCACCCCGAAAGAGCACCTCGGATTGCCGAATCGCGACGATGTCAAACAGGGCTTGATCGCCTACAAGATCGCCGCCCATGCCGCCGATCTCGCCAAGGGACATCCCGCTGCCCAGGCCTGGGACGACGCTATCTCGAAAGCGCGCTTCGAGTTCCGCTGGGAAGATCAATTCAACCTCGCGCTCGATCCTGAAACGGCCCGCTCGTATCACGACGAAACGTTGCCGGCTGAGGGCGCGAAAGTCGCCCATTTCTGCAGCATGTGCGGACCGAAATTCTGCAGCATGCGCATCACGCAGGACATTCGCGATTACGCCGCAAAGCGTGGCCTGGACGATGATTCTGCGATCACCGATGGCATGACGGAAAAGGCCGAGGAGTTCCGCAAGCGTGGATCGGAAATCTACCTGGCCGCTGCTACCAGCGAATAAGACACAACACGACACCGCTTACCGCCATATGGCGGTAAGCGGTTCTATATGCGAAGGCTACAGTGACTGAGTTGGATGGCATTGATATTGAATATAGCTCGATCGGGTGCTGAGGTTTTCAGTGCTCAGGTTTTTACGGGCTCATTGTCCCCAGCGAGGCCTGCATCTGCACTCAAATGCAACTTCGCCGTTTGCAATCCGGAGTTACCATGCATATTGCTCAAATCGCTCCCCCTTGGTTTCCTGTTCCTCCCGTTGGGTACGGCGGAATCGAGCGCGTAATCTACGATCTCACGGAAGGACTCCTTCAGAACGGCCAGGAGGTCACGCTTTTCGCCCCGGCTGGCTCGACGACGAACGCACGGCTCGTCGAGATTGTCCAAAGGCCGGTTGGGTTAAAATATGACCGAGGCGCAGAAGAGTCGCCGCGTAATCGAGTCAAGCCGCTTTGCGTATCGCCGGGCGCTCGAAATGGGCGTCGATATCATCCACGACCATACCGACCATCTCGCTCCGCGCGGCTTTCCGATTCCGGTCCTCAGAACGATTCACGGTCCGGCAACGCCGGCGGCAGTTGCGAATTATCAACGAATGACGCGGCGCGGCGATCGCTTTGTCGCCATCAGCCAGCGCCAGCGCGAACTCTTTGCTGCGGCTGCCGAAAAGCAGTTTGGACCGGGAGAGCACATCGCGTTCGCGGAGTCATTTTTAACCCGATCGACGTCGAAGCAGCGCCATTCTATCCAGCCGAGGAAAAGCGCGGCTACATTGCCTTTCTTGGACGCTGCCACTGGGAAAAGAGTCCAGACGGAGCCATTCGCGTGGCGCAGGCAGCGGAGCTTCCATTGATGATGGCGCTCCGAGTCACCACCGAGGAACAAGCGTATTACGACGCGGTCGTGCGCCCGCTCGTGCAATCGATTAAGAACCTCGCGAAGTTCGTTGGCGAGGTGAGCGGCGAGGAGAAGGACGAGCTCATCGGCCGTGCCGGGGTGGTAATCTTTCCATCACCTTGGGAAGAGCCGTTCGGTCTCGTACTGGCAGAAGCAGCGGCTCGCGGCACGCCCGTCGTCGCGCTAGCCCGTGGATCAGCGCCTGAACTGGTCGTCGATGGTGTCACAGGCATGCTTTGCGTTGATGAGGAAGCGATGGCACGTGCCATTCCTGAAGCAATGAAGCTCGATCCGGCAGCTTGCCGAGCCCATGCAATGGCCCATTTTGATCGCGATAAGATTGCGCGGCAACATGTGACGCTTTATGAAGCGCTCTGCTCGGCCATGCCGAATCCCAAAGGCGACCCTACCCATGCAAACGGATTAGTCTACGAGTCTGTGGGTGTTGTCGCGCCCTAGCTCCATCTCTTCCGCGATTTTCCGAAAAGATTGCGCGCGATCTCAGCGTGATCCGGAAGCCATCGAATGCCAATTGCATCAGCGTTGTTGAGAAATTGGCATGAAGTGAGCTCTTTCCGCTGAACGATGTCAAGCGCGGATCCGCTCTATATCGATCGCCGCTCCATCTATTCCATGTAGCCGCTCGCTTCACCGTGCGAAAGCGCCTCTGACGCGAATGTAAAGGTTCCATGATCTTTGACTTCCTGCGCGGCGCGCATGAATCCGCCCAACGCCGCTCGGGCAAACGCGCCGCCAACGCTGATGCGCCTAACCCCGGCCGCCGCCATGTCATCGACCGTAAACGTCGCCCCTTTCAATCCCATCACGACATTGACCGGTTTGGAGACGGACGCACAGACCTCGCGAATCGCATCAAGCCCCGGGAGTCCGGGAGCATAGAGCACGTCAGCGCCAGCCTGTTCGAATGCCTGCAGGCGGCGAATGGTATCGTCCAGGTCCGGACGGCCATGCAGAAAGTTTTCGGCCCTGGCGGTAAGAACGAATTGGGACGATTGCGCGATCTCGACTGCCGCCGCGACGCGCTCAACGGCATGTGAAAAATCGTAAATGGGATTGTCCGGGTCGCCGGAGGCATCCTCGATCGAGCCTCCAACGAGCCCGATTTCCCCCGCCATCCGAATCGTTTCCGCGCAGGTCTCGGGGGCTGATCCAAAGCCATTTTGAAGATCGGCCGAAACCGGCAAATTGGTCGCGTCAACAATTTCCTTCGCGTTCGCCATGATGCGGTCCCGCGTCAGCTGGACAGCGGAATCATGAAGCCCAATGGAAAATGCAAACCCGGCGCTCGTCGTTGCCAGCGCTTCGAATCCAATCGCCTCCAGCATCCGGGCCGTGCCCGCATTCCAGGGATTCGGGATCACAAATGCGCCGGGGCGCTCATGAAGCGCTTTGAACAGCTGATATTTCTCAGATCGAGTTGGCATATCACCACTCCTCTCTCACTATGCCGGAATGAATTCCGACCCGATCATATGTTCGCAAGGGAAACCCGTCAATGACGAGCGTTGAGTCGTCCTCTCCAGAATCACCTTTGAGATCGATTCGGAGAAGATTCATCGCCGCTACTGCGTCGTCGAATGAGCACCGGAGATTGACGATAACAACATCAGGTGAGAGGATCAAGATGTTCCCACTCTTCCCGCAGCGCGTTGCGCAGGCAGCGAAATCTCCTCCTGGAGGCCTAACATGATCGATTCCGAACCGGGGTGACTCGGGATTATCCACTCAGTCCGTCCGTCCGCGCGATCATTCATCATCTCTGTGAAGGAGAATGCCGCACCTACGGGAGCGTGCTCGAATGGTGCGAATCGCGGGGAGATTGCCAGCAAGCGATCATCTGCCCTGGCTGTTCCACCCATTTCCTCGTCGATGATGAAGAACTCGAAGAACTACGCCGCTGGACGAACGCCGAAGGCGTGGCCCTCGTCTGCGGCATCCGCTGGGAATAGACCAACGGTCGACCATCTCGAAAGTCAGATTAGAAAATCGAGCAATGCCTGATTAAAGGTTTCGGGTTGATCCCACATCGGCGTGTGTCCGGCCCGGTCGATCACGACGAGTTTTGATCCCGGAATCGCCAGGTGGATTGCCTTTCCGATTTTGAGCGGCGTCACACTGTCCCGATCGCCCCAGATAATCAGCGTCGGCGCTTCGATAGCGGAGAGTAGGTGACTCCAGTCGGACCGGAGCAATTGCTGTGTGGCTGCGAACAGACTGAAGGGATGAGCACGTAACGAATCGCGGGCAATCAGCGGCAAAAAGTCATGTGGAACCTGCCGGAGTGCGTCAACCAGACCGATTCCTCGCTTGAAGACGCCGGAATCGAAACCCAGAAATGCCGCGTCTACTAAGACCAATTTGTCAACACGATCGGGAGCCTCCGCTGCGAGTCGTGCCGCGATGAGGCCTCCCATCGAGTGACCGACAACACTCGCGCGCGCAATGCCGCGCTCGTCCATCCACGCCAAAAGCAGCGGAATCGATGCTTCGAGATCGAATCTGCCAAGGCGTCGACTGCTTCCGAATCCGAGGAGATCGACAGAATAGGTCTGGAAATGCTCTCGGCACGCGTCGATATTTTTCTGCCACCATGAAAACGAACCGGCCAGGCCATGGATGAAAATCAACGGAGGTCCGGTCCCGCTCACCTGATAATTGAGTGTACCTGGGCCGGGAGCAGTCATCAGCTAAACAGCTTGCTCCACCTGGCTGGCGACGCCGATGACCTCGATTGAATTGCCAGCTCGTTCGATATCGATTGGCTCGCCCTCAATGAAATTCCGCGCGACACTGGCCAATTCGCCGGGATGGCTGTAATTGACAGCATGCGCGGCGCCCGTGTGAAACACCATCGTCAGATTGGGCAACACGTCAAGCGCGGATTTCATGCGCTCTTTCGAGATGAGCGGATCTTTGACTCCGACCACGATCAGCACCGGTTTTTTCAACTCGATCAAACGGTCGATTGTCGGGAAATGGACCATCGCGTGGAAAAGCCGCAAGCAGTTCAGCAGCCCGAATCGGAGGTAATCAGGGACGGCGACCTGATACATCCGGATTGGCTCCCGGAATGAATCGCGCGCAAGTTGAGGCAGTCCGCGATAGATCGGTTGATTGTGGGGGCCGCCTGCCGGAGAAACGAGAATCGCTTTGTCGATTCGATCAGGATAGGCGTGGGCGAATTCGATGATGATGAGGCATCCCATCGAGTTGCCGATAAAATTCGCCTTTTCAATTCCCATTGCATCCATGTAGGCAGCCATGGCATGGCCGAGCTCGGGGATGGTTAGCGTCGTCTTCGGCTTCATACTCCGGCCGTAACCCGGAAGGTCTGGAACGTAGGTCGGATAGTCAGTCGCCAGCAATCTTGCGGTTGGAAGCAAATAGCTGCCCGAAATGCCGAAACCGTGAACATGAATCAGCGGCGTCGCTCCAGCTGGTGCTGCATCGACGGCTATCCGCGAAAAGACCGGAAGTCCATCGACGATCGTCCATCGTTCAGCAAATTCTACCGTGCCTGCGGCCAAGGCTGGCCTCCCCATTTTGAACGACGCCAATGGCGCAAGACATGCCAGGAAGCTGCGTGATTCCTACGACAATCACCTTACTACATCACGAAATTGAATATATGTCGTGACTCGCCTGCCTATGGAACCTGGGGATCACGCATTGAGATGCAGTGTGATCAGTGAGAGTCATTCGAATGTGAACTTCTCGCGCTTTTCAGTGGGGCCGGGGACCATACTTCTCGCTCCGGCGACGATCGAGCCGTCGAAGTCCCGTAACATACCCGATCGGATCCCACGGTCGGAGTCGCTCCCGCCCCGGTCGATAGAGCACGGCCGTCTCGCCCCTGGCGATCGCCTCGCGCAGGTCTCCGCGGTACGCGGTGAGACCACGGCCGATCGTACGGAAATGGGCGTCGGTCCCCCCGACCGCGCCGGTGAGCAGTTCGCGGTTCGCCTCGTAGAAGGCACGCGCCTCATCGTTTGCGTCCGGCAGCGAGCGGTCGCGCAGTCGCTTGAGATCGATCATGCTGGCGTTGTAGATCTCGATCGCCACCGGCATATCGAGCGCCAGGATCTGCGCGAAGGTCGGAAGGCCGCGGCCAGCCGTGCGCGGGTGCGGCAGGATCGGGAAGCCCCCCTGTTTCAGAATCGCATCGATTGTCGCCGGAATCGACTGCCAGGGGCGTACTTCGTCCGTCAGATCGAGACCGAGTACGTGGACATCGTGTTCATCGACCCGCGCTGAGATCTCTTGCCCGACGTAGACACGGAGTGGCAACCCGCGTTTGGACACCGCGTCCGCCACTGCGAAACCGGCGGCGACATCATCGTGGTCGGTAACGCCGATCGCGCTCAAGCCTTGCGCGACGGCCGCCTCAGCCAGGCGCTCGGGTTCCCACCACCCGTCGGACCGGGTGGTATGAACATGGAGATCCGCAAGATGCATATCTGCGGCGAAATCACCATAGAACAGACGAAGATCGACCATGATTCAGTAACCAGTAAGACGCCGCTGAACAGACCGGCGCTCAGCCAATCTTAGCAAGTTGCCATCGTAACGCACGGGGAGCGGATTGCTGCTGAAGCAACATCAGATTGACCCAAGGCCGAAGGGCGGAGGTGATATCACCTCCGCCCTTCGCATGTCGCGATCCAGGTCGAGAAGGACTTCGCCGCACGCAATCCGATCGGACAGCACACGCCCGTTCCGCCGATGCCGCAATATCCCCGTTCCCTCATGTGCTAGGGCGTAAAGAGCTTCCAGTGCCCTTCGGAGATGACGTCGACGGCGCCATCGACCACTTTAATGGCGGTCTCATCGTCGATCACGTACGACGGCGTCGCCATGCCAGCGGCCCATTTTTCTGCGCTGGCCATGGTATTGTCCGGCAGATCCTTGTTATCCAGGTGCGGAAAGATCGAGAAATCGACGAGGCCGAGCGTTTCATCGCCACCAGTGGGCGGAGTCCAGCCGACGAAGTCCTGCCCAATGTTGGGGGTCATTACCATGCTTCCGGCGCTCAGACCCACATAGACCGTCTCGCGCAGCGAGGGCAACAGGTCCGCCAATCCGGACTGCCGCATCCAGTAGCACAGATACAAGGGGTCGCCGCCATTCACCAGGAGGACGTCCGTCTCCTGGACTAAGGGGACCCATAGCTCTTGCCTGATGCTGGGCAGGGCCGTAAGCTCCAGCACGCCCATCGATTTCCAACCCAGCTCGACCATGGGCGTTTCGGGTTCATTCCCGCTGATGAACCGCCATGCCGCAGCGGGACCGGCCTTGGGGTGCCCGTACGACGCGGTGGAAATGCAGAGGGCGCTCGACTCGGCAATCGGCTTGTCCAGGAGGCCGACCAGCGCATTGTGGATGCTCGGATTCTTTATGCCGGCTGACGTGAGCAGTAATCGCATGTTGCCTCCCCTGGTCCCTGGACTGAGCAAAGCCGGGACGCTTCAGCATAAAGCGCCCGCGCAACCAAGCGCACCTGGCTGAGATCGTCGCATTTCTGGATGGCAAATTCTACAACGCGAAACTCCCCCATGACCTGTTCTCAGCATGATCTTCGGCGGTGTTAGTGACTAAGCGTGCAGGGGCAAGAACTACCGTACGGCGTCACTGCGTGCCACTTTCGTCGCTCGTTGCCTGTGGACCGTTACTGGAGGCCATAAGCTACATGGCTCGTTAACAGATGAGGCAGTCGAATACGCGATCAGGCGGGGGTCGACAGCCTGCCTGCCTATCGGCCCAAGCGGTTACAAGGATCTAAAGCGCAATACATTGCCCGCTGCAACCCTTGTATGCATTACAAAGCCTGTCGTATTCCCGTGCGTAAAAGTCATTGAACGTGGAATCGAGGCAGGGGATGCATCCCTTGAATATGTTATAGCACCGCGCCTTTGGCCCAAAGTGAATTGGCCCCATTCGCTCGTGCGCCGTTCCCCCGAGAGGCTTGTAGCACCATTCGATGTTCGCGCAATCATCAATGAACAGACTGACCTGGGTAAACGACTGCGGGAGCTCATCGTCGTCAGCTTTACCGACCCATGGAGTCAAACTGCCTCCGTCGTAGGTATCCAGCACCGCGGTTCGGGCAAGTGATTACGAGAGCCAGCACGGGCATTCCACCAGCTCAAATCGGGCAGTTGAATCCAGTCCCGCCGATGCCGCAATATCCGCCCAGCACGTCCATTGGAAATCCCCACCGAGTTCACTCGCCGGTTGAGCTGGTCAATTGACAAAACATGCTCTATCGGCAAGCACGCAACCCTTTACCTGGGGCTGTCATCCTGGCGCTCAGCATCGGCGTCAAGTTTCGCCGAACGTCGTCGCTCAGGAGGGTTCATCTACTCGTAGGCGAGATATCGGCCCGGCTTGCCGGGTTCCGCAATCTCGAAACTCCGTTGGAGACCGGCGTTTTCGAACATGTCGACCTGTTGAGCGAACTGTTCGTTCGTAACGAAGAGATGGCCCCGGAACTCCCAGTCCTCTGAAAGCCATGTCCGGAGAGCATCAAGCAATGCGCGGTCCATCTCCGCTGCAAGTTGAGACTTGCGAACCCAGAAATAGACCGCCGCGTCGTAGTCATCCCATCGACGGTTTCCGACCGGAGTGATGCTCGCCCTGGTGAAGCTGCGCGCATCGGGTGGCATGATGTAGACGCAGCCAAGACACTCCGTTCCAGCCAGATTCATCACTGTATAGGTGAACGCCTCGCGGCTTGCATGCCGTCGCTCAAGCTTCTCCAGGTCTTCCCGGTTGCCAGCCACGGTGAAATCGACTTCAGGCCAACTCGTCTGTTCCCATGATTGAAGGAAGTCCCTGCTTTCCATCACCGCCGAATAATCCAATTCGGCATCAGCGGCCTTGATCGGCCGGAGGACGAAATCGGACGTTGTCAGACCCTCGGGAATATCGAAGTCCAGTTTCTCGAAATGCACGTCGTCACTCCTGCGCATTGGTTGACGTTCGAGTCGAGATCTCACCGGGGCTTGAGTAGGTGTCAAAAGCGCCTGACGTTGTCCCCGTGTCGGCGAATGAAAACCGCCCCAAGGCGGGTCGTCGCATCAGGATGGAATCGGGCCATGCCGCCGCGATCGTCAGCCCGATCTGGCATGTGACACCGGTTCCGCCAATCCCACAATAGCCGCCCGGAACGCCATAGGGATATCGTCACCGTGCCGCTGCGTCTAGTATGGGCTTCCGAGGAGGCGTTCGTCGCTGATTAGCGGACAACCGCTATCCGCAGCACCAGCTCGTTGCATTCGGGATAGCCGGGCAACCGCTCAGTGATTCCGTTGATGACACGGAATGCGGTCCACACCACATTAACCCAGGTCTGCCCTGTTATGGCATCAATTTGGACAGGCACAAGGGAACCAGCTTTCGCTGGTTCCCTTGGCTTCGTTCCGTTTGAATGCAACGAGATCTTACTTGCCGAGTCGTCTGCACTTCCTTCTCACACCGGCACCACTAAAGTGGCCGGCAGAAGCCACCTTTACACACGTGAGTATCCGGGCAGACTCGGCCGCAGGCACCACAGTTTCGATCGTCGCCGTTGTAACTCGACTTTTTCCGACACTGCCCGTTGCAGACTTCCTCGTTCCGTCCACAGGCCATGCATTGACCTGCTACACATGTGCCTGTTCCGTTGCAGGTCGTGTTATCGGCCACCGGTACCTGGATACAACCACCGGCGGGGTCGCACGCCGCAATGGTGCATGGATTGTCGTCCTCGGGGCAGATGAGAGGTGTGCCCAGCAACGCAGTTTCCGGCCCCATCACACGTTTCCTGGCCGTTGCAGATATCACCATCCGAGCCGCAAATCGTGCCTGCGGCGGCAAACTGGTCATCGGGGCACTGGGCGGACGTGCCATCCAGACCTCGGCGACGTCACAAGCGCTAGCCGCCTCACGGCAGACGGTACCCGCTTGGAGTAGCGGGGTCGTCGTACAGAAGGGACTACTTCCAGTGCAGAAGGCATCTCCGGCGCAAGGGCCAGGAGCATGCTGGCAGACCGTGCCTGATGCGAGAAAGGCGTCAGGCGGGCAACTGGCGCTCGTGGCCGTGCAATATTCCGGTTGATCGCAGGGTCCAACCGCGGCGCGGCACATCCGTCCCTGGGGATTGGCGTAATAGTGGCACTGGCCATCGAGAAGATAGCTGACTCTCCGACGCAAAAACTGGTCGCACAGGCCCGATAGACGGACAATCGCTGTCCAGACGACATGGCAACGGACGGACCGGGGATCTCCATGAATGGAGCCGGGAGATTTGGCTCTTGCGCTTCAGCGGTCGCCTCCCGACCGAGTACACCAATCACACCGCCTGCGAGGCCACCAGCGAGGAGTTTGAGCAACTGGCGACGTGAAGTCCCGGCGCCAAGTTTTCGAGTTAATCGATCGAACCGTTGATCATCCAATGCATTTCTCCTTCGATAACAGGGGAAGATTTGCGGATCGGTCTGCCAAAGCGCACGCCAGGAAGATGGCTTGACGGCGCTTCTTTGCGACGTGTGAACTTGCGTTTTGACCTATTCAAATGGGGTGATTGAAAAAGAGTTATCTACTGAGGTGGCGGCAGACCGACACAGCGAGCGTAATCGATCTCATCATCGATCAGGGCGCAGCGAAGGTTGTAGCCGGCGTCGGCGTGACCAGCCTCGAAGCTGAAGATTCCACCGGTGGCAAGCGTCAACGCCACCATGAGCATGATGAGGATTTGCTTGGTTCTTGAGCCGGATGCGTTCATGGTTACTCCTCCAATGCGTGCGGCGAGGCGATCTCCATCGCCGATGGGAGGACGTTAGCAGCGCGATCTTACAGAATTCTTTCAGAGCCCGATCAGTGCTATTTACGATCTCCGCGCCGCTCGACCAGGGGCAATTCATCGATGCAATCGGATCGATCCAAATTGGAAATCGGCGTTTGAATCTGCGTAACGTGACCTGACGTCATGTTGCCAAAGTCGGACCCCTGATTCAACTTCCCGATCCGGATTGAGGCAATCAACATCACGAGTTTCAGAGCCTGTGACTATGGCACTGTTTATGCGCGCTCCCATGCGACTCTCCCACTCATTGTCCCGGAGACGCCGTCAGGGAAGGGTCAACGTTCTGCGGATGCTCTCGCGCTAGCTAAGAATTCAATCCATATCACGGAGTAAGGCAATGCCAGATCGAATTGCCGATATCTGGGGAGGGCGGACTCCTTTCGCCAGGGGTGAGCAGTGGCCGGTGCGCGTCGACCAGGCCCTGGCCGATGGCTTCCATGAATCAGATGTTGACCGATTGGGTGCAATCTGCCTGCGTTCTCTGCAGTAATGGTTGCGGATGCGATATCGCTGTGAAGGATGGCCGGATGATCGGCGTTCGCGGGCGGGCGGGAGACAGGATCAATCACGGCCGGCTCGGCCCGAAAGGGCTGTACGGCAGCTGGCAAGGCATGAACGGTGAGGACCGGCTGAAAAAGCCACTCATCCGGCGTGATGGCGACCTCGTCGAGACCGACTGGGAGACCGCAATGTCGGCGATCGTGTCAAAAAGCAAGCAGCTTCTTGCCGATCGAGGGCCGCTTTCGCATGGATTTTATACGAGCGGCCAGCTTTTCCTCGAGGAGTATTATGCGCTTGCGATCATCGGCAAAGCGGGAATCGGCACTCCGCATATGGACGGCAATACCCGTCTCTGCACCGCCACCGCTGCCGCTGCGCTGAAAGAGAGCTTTGGCGCGGACGGGCAGCCGGGAAGTTACCGTGACATCGACGAGTGTGACGCGATCTTCCTTTACGGCCACAACATGGCAGAAACACAAACGGTTCTCTGGAGTCGGGTGCTTGACCGCATCGCCGGACCCGATCGTCCTCTGATCGTCTGTGTGGACCCAAGAGAAACCGAGGTAGCGCGCTTCGCCGATGTTCACCTGGCACTTCGTCCCGGAACGAATCTCGCGCTCATGAATGGATTGGTGCGAGAGCTCTTCCACCAGGGCTGGATCGACGAAGCGTATATTCATGACCACACGCTCAACGTAGAGGCGCTGCGCGAGACGGTTGCTGCATGGACTCCGGAAGCAGTGGCGAACGAGTGCGGAATCGCTGCTGACGACGTTCGAAAAGCGGCCAGGATCTTCGGGACGTCAGATCGTGTGCTTTCGACGGTACTCCAGGGCTTCTACCAGTCATCCCAGGCGACGGCATCCTCGTGTCAGGTCAATAACTTGCACCTGCTGCGCGGCATGATTGGACGAAGGGGATGCGGAATTTTGCAGATGAATGGTCAGCCGACGGCGCAAAACAACCGCGAATGCGGCGCCGATGGCGATCTTTCAGGATTCCGCAACTGGGCAAATCCCGACCATGTCGCCGAACTCGCGGCCCTATGGAATGTTGATGTCAACGTGATTCCACACTGGGCGCCCCCAACCCACGCAATGCAAATGTTCCGGTATGTCGAGCAAGGGTCGATCGATTTCCTCTGGATATCAGCCACGAACCCGGCGGTTTCACTCCCTGAACTTGAGCGCATCAGAAAAATACTCGGCAAACCGGAGCTATTTCTCGTCGTACAGGATATCTATCTCACAGAAACCGCCCGTCTGGCGAGTGTCGTGCTTCCGGCTGCCGGTTGGGGTGAAAAGACGGGAACGTTTACGAACGTGGATCGCACGGTTCATCTCTCGGAAAAAGCGGTCGAACCACCCGGAGAGGCTCGGAGCGATCTCGAAATATTTCTCGATTACTCCCGACGCATGGGTTTCACAACGAATAGCGGACGTCCGTTGCTCGAATGGCAGAGTCCGGAAGATGCCTATCGTGCCTGGCAGGAATGCACCCGCGGACGGCCGTGCGACTACACGGGTATCAGTTACGAGCGCTTAAGGGGCAGCAGTGGCATTCAGTGGCCCTGCCCTGAAAACGATCATGATGGAACCGAAAGACTCTATGTAGACGGCTACTTTGCGACTGCCACAGATTATTGTGAAACCTACGGTCACGACATGCTCACCGGAGCGGAAGTCGAGAAGCAGGAATATCAAGCGCTGAACCCCTCCGGCCGAGCGATTCTCCGAGCAGCCGAATATGTTCCCCAACACGAGCCACCGGATCAGGAATATCCCCTCCAATACACGACAGGAAGGTCGGTGTACCACTTCCACACGCGAACGAAGACCGCCCGAACGGAGCAGCTGAACCGCGCCGCGCCCGCTGCATGGATACAGATTTCGGTCGCTGATGCCGACCGCCTAGAGCTCACGAACGGTGATCTTGTGCGAGTCAGCTCCAGGCGAGGAGAAATACGGGTCCCGGCGCGCGTAGGTTTCATCCGCGAGGGCTCAGTATTCGCTCCCTTCCACTATGGCTACTGGGATATGGGCGATGCTGGGCCGAACGGGAGTGCGACTGCCGCAAACGAATTGACGATCACGGAATGGGATCCAATATCTAAACAGCCCATCTTCAAAAACGCGTCCGTTCGAATCGAGAAGATCGCTGATAGCGATCAAGCCGCGACTACATCCAAATCTGTAGACACCGGTTTGGTGCCGCCAACCGCTTGCGGTAAGTTCGGCGAAACGTCCGCGACGGGTGTAAAGGAGGCAGTCTCGCGTCATTCGATAGCCTTGAACGGGGAAAAGCAATGAAATTTCCAGTCTATCTGGGGCTGTTGCATCGTTCAGAGCAGACGCTTGCTGGTGCCTACCGCCAAATTGCCTCAGGACATGGCGCGGAGCCTGATATCCACTTCCTCTGTTTATCGCTCGCTGCACAATGCGACAAGCACATTGGGGACTTGGCTCCAATGATCGCGAAGTACGGCGAAGCGGACTCAGATGAAGAACCCGAGCGTTTGCACGCTGATACGCTCTCCGAAACGCGAAGCGGTCCGCTCGGTATGCTGCGCGATCTTCAAGACCTTTACCTGCTCGCCAACCTGGTCGATGTCACCTGGATGATGGTGAAACAGGTGGCGCAGGGCTTGCGAGATGACGATTTGATGAGTCGATCGCTGCGAAGGGGATACTGTCCGCCAGATAAAGTGGATCAAGACGCGGATGAAGCAAGCTGCTCCACAAGCCCTCATCGCAGCGAGATAAGCAATCGCATTATCGACCTCTGTTCGCTACCGGAGAGCCCTATCCGCCCAAGATATATTGTGTGCAAACGTTTGAAGTCCAATACCGGTGATCGAAGACTGGCTAGCGCCATTCGCCGAGAAGGCAAAAAAGTCTCGTCTTCCATCGTGACCTTCGCATGAGACTTTGCTTTCTCGACGAGCTCGGGGTGGCGGTCTCGGTCCACTACGATGACGCTGCCGTTTATCCTTCGAGGTCGGCACCGCGCTGCCGAAACCGGCGACTCGATACAGATAGGCGCAGTTCGTCGAGATCAGGATGCTCTCCAGATCGGCGGTAAAGCTGAAGCCGGTTACGACGACGCGGCAAAATCCGGGCGGGTTGTGCGGAATCATGTACCACCGTCGTCTGGCCCGCTGATGCCAGCTTATCAATGCAAGACTCCGCGCTCTAACGAGCTCGGTTGGCTCAATATTCCATGAAGAATTTGGAACAGTGACGAAGTCCAAGACCAACTGCCCATGTCACGGAGACCCCTCGCCACCCGGAGTGTCGCCGTCATTACATAAAGCAGGACTATCTAACTCGTGATTCTTGTCGTACGCTGGGGGCGAGTCCAAACAACCGACGGCGCGACCGTGCCGCCCGCACTGCGAAAGGGGGGCCGTTATGGATCAGATCTGCGTCGTGTTCCCCATCCTGCCGGGCAAGACCGAGGACGCCCGTGCCTTCCAGCGCGAGCTCGACACCGAGCGCAAGTCCGAGTACACCCGCTCAGAGCAAGCTATCGGCATCACGCGGGAGTACTGGTACGTTGCCGCGCTCCTATCGGGCGACCATCTCGTCGGCTTCATGGAGAGCGAAGACTTCCCGAAATCACTGGGGCAGTTTGCCAAGTCCCAAGACGAGTTCGACCTCTGGTTCAAACACCGCCTCAACGAGGTCACTGGCGTCGACCTCAACAACCCGCCACCGGACATGAAACTTCCCGAACTGGTATCGAGCTACGAGGCATAACCTCGTGCCAACGACAGCATCGCCTCGGCGAAGGGGCCGGGCTGTCATAGGCGGCGCGGAAGCGAGGAAAGGAGAAAGTGATGGCAAACGGTGCTGAACTCGCGATATTGGACGACCCAGTCGCGCAGTCGCTGCTGGCAGCGGCGATCCCGGCGCGACTGGCATACACCGCACAAGATGGAACACCGCGGGTGGTGCCGATCTGGTTCCACTGGACGGGAGATGAGTTGGTGATGGCGGGTCCGCCCGACGCCCCCAAGGTCGACGCGATCCGGGCGAAACCGGATGTGGCCGTGACAATTGACGACACGGTCTGGCCCTACAAGGTACTGCTGCTTCGTGGAACGGCCACAGTCGACATCGTGGACGGAGTTGCGCCGGAGTACCGGCTGGCGGCACGCAAGCACTTCGGTGAGGAGCAGGGTGACGCCTGGGCCAACCAGGTGGGACAGATGATGGACCAGTGCGGGCGGATCACAGTTCGGCCGAATTGGGCTACGGTGCTCGATTTCGAGACCCGCTTCCCTCAGGCGCTTGCACGCCGCATGGCGTGAGACTGGTTCCGGACCTGCCTCGTACGCCTGGCCCAATCGGGCAACTCACGCCGGTTCCATCAATGTCGCAATATCCACCGGGATTGTCCGCGAGATTTCCTCATTGTGACAGCTCTCCGGTTCACGCGGGCTTTAGAAGAGGAGCCCGAATCAACGCACCACGCAGCTTCATAACAGCGTCCTGAAACAGCATGAGGGCGGGTGGTCAGCTGACCACCCGCCCTCATGCTTGAGCCGCTCGTCGAGTCGAAGATGTGAGACTCTGCGACATGAACACGGCGGGCCGTTTCTTCCTCCTGATCGCCAGCTCCGACACCTGTCTTCCGCATGATCGTGAGGATGATGACGGCACCAATGATTGCGATCGTCAGCTGCCGAAGCGGCCCACTTGGGACGGTCGGCAGGCGAACTAGGACAACGGGTGGCGTGCCAGAAACTCACGCACCACGCGTCCGGCTTCCTCCCGGAATTCTTGCGGATAGAAGTGCCGTCCGCCCTCGATCATATAAAGCTCAGCGCCCGGAATGTGCTCGGCAAGCAGATATGCGTTAGCGGTGGGATTGAGCTGATCCTCACTGCCGTGGATCACCAGCGTCGGATTGCGAATGGTCGGCAGAAGATCCCAGGCGTCGTGCCCGATGCTCGCCTGGTAATGCAGGAGACGCGCGTACTCAGGAAGGGGTGGAGCTTCCATCACCTTCCTGGCGTCACTAAGGTGCGCCTCGATCCAGGTCGGCGACCAAAACAGGGGCCCGAGCGCATGGAGGGCCGCTTGCGGATCGGTCGGCGGGTGGAGCCACAGTGCATCGACTTCCGCCGACATGGGAATGCCATGCGCAGCGCCTGGTGTGGTGGCGCCAAGCACGAGCGCCCCGATCCGTTCTCCATGATCGATGCCCAGCCATTGGCAGATCCTTCCGCCCATGGAATGCCCATACGCGTGGGCACGCTGCACACCAAGGTGGTCGAGCAGCGCGACGGCATCACGGGCGAACCCCCGAGTCGAATAGGGTGGATCGGTTGGCTTATCGCTCTGCCCCGCTCCCCGGTTATCGTAAACAATGACGCGATAGTGATCCGAGAAATCGTCGCGAACCCCATCCCAGAAGGTATGGTCCTGTCTCTGACCGCTAACCAACAACAGCGGCTCCCCTGCTCCATCTTCCTCGTAATAGAGTTGCGTGCCGTCTGGAACGGTAACGAAGGGCATAAAACTCTCCTTCTTCAGTCATCGTGTACCGCCGCGCGATCTCGTCCGGTCTCTGGCTCTCATTTCCCTGGTGGTTGCAAGATGTTCGCTGAAACCAGAAATTACCGGCGTTCCTGCAAAGTCGGGAAGAAGTTTATTCAGTTTCGTACCACGGTTTCGCTGCGATAACCATGTCAGCGAAGAAGTGCCTTGGATCTCTACGGATACCACCGTACGAGGTCCCCCACGTTCCAATGGGCGACTTGGTCGCCCTTCATTTGAGCTCGACGAAGGCGAGATTTCTCGATCCGCCCGGGCGGCGTGCTTGTCGATGTGGCATTACAGCTCGCGGGGTATGGTCGGCGGTGCTCAGCTGGCTGAGTTCTCGGTTCAATACCATCACGCCCAGCGTTTGCGTAGTCACCAGCGCTGCGAACGTGCCCTCGCGGGTCAGCATTGGACGGGGTTTAGCCGCACTTTCCCAGGCCGCATCGAATGATTCTGTGGACTCACTTCGCGACCAAGGAATGTGCTGTAAGATGAACGATGTTCAGTACAACTTACCTCGTGGACAGGCCCGTTTCCCGGGAAGGCGGTGGAGGTGGACACGAACGATCTCGCTAGGGTCGTTTGCGTGGTGTGTGGTGTAGTCGCTCAAGGGTCCCCATGCGCGGCCCCTGATTAAAAGGGCCCGCGGGAGATCGCCTTCCACATCAGGCGTGGCTCCCGACGGAACTTACGGTCATCTTGGAGGAAGAATCTATGAAGAAGTCGCGAAGAAGTGTCCCGCTTCTGGTCCTGTTCCTGATCATTCTCGGCGCAGTCGCGCTCGCTCCGGCGGGTCTCTCCATCCAGCCGTCTGACGCCGCCCAGGCCACCCCGGGGTCCGGGACTGGCGGCGGTGGCGGTGGCGGCGGTGGCGGCGGTGGCGGCGGCGGCGGCGGTGGCGGCGGTGGCGGCGGTGGCGGCGGCGGTGGCGGGCAAGGTGGAGCCAGCACGCCGGTGGCCGTTGCATCTCCGGCGGCCGTGGCATCGCCCGCGGTCGCGGGCTCGCCGCAGACCTGGCACGTCATGGTTAACAATGTCAGTCCCGCGGGCGAGAATTGGAGCTTCAACTCCTTCTACCCTGACCATCTGCAGGCGCACCCTGGAGACACGATCATCTTTACGCTGGCGCCGAACCCCAACGCCTTCCACACCGTCATGGTCCTGATTCAGGGTGAGACGCCCCTTGAGATGTACCAGGGCTTCGCCGGCGGGTTCGTGCAACCGAATCCGAACCAGACGGATCAGCTCCAAAGCACGTATTTGGCCAACCAGCCGAACCCGCCGTGCGGCCGTGCCGGTCAGGATCCATGCTTAATCGCGCAGCCCGTTAACATTGAATTCGGCACCAGCTCCGCCGTCCTCTACAACCCGCCGACGGGTGGCGACCAACGCAACACGTCATTCGTGATCACCTTGGACCCGACATTGCCCCTTGGTCCTTACTACGTCACGAGCATCGCCGACGGGCCGACAATGAGCGGCCGCATCGACGTGATCGCGCCGGATCAGCCGGTGCAGCCGGCTTCGGAGCTGCAAGCTGCCGCCGAGCGACAGTACCAGGCCGATCTGGCCTTGCTCGCTGGGTACGATCGGGTTGGCAACCCCCCGGAGTCGTCGAATCCGGACGGCTCGAAGACGTGGCAGATCGACGCCGGCAGCAGCCCGGACGACGCGCGCCTGTCCATCAATGAGTTCTCCCTTCCGCAAGTCGTCATCCATGCCGGCGACACGGTCACCTGGACCAACCGGAGCCCGGGCTCGGTGGCCCACACCGTTACCTTTGGCGCCTCCGACGTGGGCTCTGGGGATATGAACCCGTACCAGCCGGTTTGCGTCAGCGCCACCGGCGAGCCGCAACTGCCACCAGCAGGGAGCTACCCGCCTGACGTTTGGAACTCCTGCCCGGGCGCGGAGGCAAACTTTCTTACAGCGGCCAGCCAGCCGTCGGCCCCGTCGGGCAGCGCATACACTGGCGGCCCGCTTACCTCGGGCATTCTCCTGAACCAGGAGTATCTGGACTCACCGATCGGCGACGGCCTGCCCTTCGCGAGCAGCTACAGCATTGTCTTCCCTGATGCTGGCACCTACGAGTACACCTGCGAAATCTATCCCGGCATGGTAGGCACGGTGGTGGTGCTGCCGCGAGCGCAGGTGGGATAACGAGTATTTCGCACCGGAACCAATCCCGCGCCCGCTTGGGCGCGGGAAGTACCGAAAGGGAACCTCCCATGGATCGACGGTTCTATTCACGTATTGCAAACATTCGGGGCCAGATGGTTCCCGGTTCTCAATCAGAGACGATGATTGGACGTCGGCACCTTCTCAAGCTGACGGCCGGCGCCGGTGTCGCAGCCTTCGGCATGACCAGCGGGGGACTGTTACTGCCACGGATCAACACTGTTCGCGCCGCAGAGGGCGGAGAGCTGATCGAGTCAGAGGTCCGCGAAAGCAAAGATGGCTTGCTTGACACGACGCTTGAGGCTACTGTGATGCCGGTACAGGTTGCGGGAGGGACGGCGATTATGTCCGTCTTCGACGGCACCGTGCCCGGTCCGACGCTACGCGTGCGGCCAGGAGATACGCTCCGCATTAAGCTCGTCAACAAGCTGGGCGATCTACCGAAAGGGTTGCCGGCGGACAGCCCGTTTAACTGGGTCCCGATGGGCGAAGATGGGATGATGACCAGCGACACGAACCTCCACATGCATGGGTTCCATGTCTCCCCATCAGGCAACTCCGACAACATCTTTATCAACGTCATGGCCGGTGACAGCTTCCAGTATGAGTATCAAATCCCGTCCAATCATCCTTCCGGTACCTATCACTATCACCCTCACATGCACGGCGCCTCGCACCAGCAGGTGTTCGGCGGCATGGTTGGTGCGATTGTGATCGAGGGGGACATCGATCACCTGCCCGGCATTGAGGGCCTCACCGAGCGCATGCTCGTGCTCCAGGCAACGCAGTTCACGCCCGACGGCGGCAGTGTCATCGCCCAGGAAGACGGCTCGCAGAAGAACTACCTGCGCCTCGTCAACGGTCAGCTTAATCCCACGATCACGATCAAGCCGGGCGAGACTCAGCGCTGGCGTGTCCAGAACCTCTCCCCGTCATCGACCTTCCGCCTGCATCTGGACGGCCATCAACTGCACCAGATCGCCAAGGACGGAAATACCATGGACGAGCTCTGGACCCAGGATACGATCATCATGGGACCGGGTGAGCGGGTGGAGGTGCTAGTCCAGGCCGGTGACGCGGGGAGCTACGCCCTACGGACATTGCCGAACGCGACCGGATTCACCACCCAGGCCGGCCAGGTTCTGGCCACCATGGTGTCGGCGGGCGCGGCGTCCACGCCGGAGCCGCTGCCGACGACGCTTATACCCTTCGAGGATCTCTCTGCTCTCTCGGCCGACGAGATTGACGGACACCGCCAGATTACGTTCCAGATCAAGCCGCCGATTAATGCGCGGGCTCTTACGGCCCAGATCGACAGCAAGATCTTTGACGTCAATCGCGACGATCAGGTCGTCCGCCTCAACACGACTGAGGAGTGGGTGATCCGCAATGCTTCCACACAGTGGCACCCGTTCCATATCCACATCAATGACTACCAGGTGATCGCCATCAACGGCCAACCCGTGCGCGTACGCTCTGGTGAGGATACGACGCGTGTCCCACCGTTCGGAGAGATCACGATGCGGACGCGATACCGCGACTTCCCGGGGCGGTGGGTGTATCACTGCCACATCCTGCTCCACGAGGATCAAGGCATGATGGGCACGGTTCAGTGCGACGCCTAGTCTGCAGAACTCGAAAGACCTCAGTGCGGGCGCCGGTTTCGTTGAAACAAGACTTCAAGAATCGTTCGATCGCTGGGCGATTTTGGACCGGATCTGGTGCTCGCGCTTGACATCGTCGGATTCTTACCGTCGCGCGAGCTTCGCACACACTGCAAAACAAGTGAGAACAGCATTTCCCTGATGCTGGCGTAGGGGAGGCTCGGACACCAAGCCGTAGCGGAGGCAGACCAAAGACGCTTTCGATGAACGCTTCGTGGACGGGCCAGGCCCCGCGCCAGACGGGCTGTCCGACTCGGACGCTTAGTGCCCCCACGGTGGGGGCTGGAGGAACAGGCATGGGGAAGAGACGACGAGGTTGGTCCGCCGCAGCGGCAACTATTGGGGTGGTCCTACTGACAATCCTCACGGTCGGTGGCGGAGCGACCCGGGCTCAAGAGGGGAGCGGCACGCCGACAGCAGCGACTGCCCACCCCGCGCACATCCACGGGGGCACTTGCGGGGTCCTTGGCGATATTCTCTACCCGCTCAACGATCTCGTTCCGCCGGGGACCGGTGCTGCGACGGCGGAAGCAGGGCAAATAGAATCAACGAGCACGACCACGATCCAACTTCCGGATCGGCCCCATAACGACTTCGAGCACTTCGTCGCCAGCGGGTATGCACTTAACGTTCACTTGAGTGCGGATGAGATCGGCACCTACATTGCCTGCGGCGACATCTCCGGCCAGGTCGTCGGCAACGAGCTCCAGATCGAACTCCAGGAACTTAACGGCTCCGGATACCAGGGACAAGCAACGTTGAAGGATAACGGCGACGGCACCATGACGGTCATCGTCGTGCTGACGCGCATCAGCACCACGGGCACACCTGTGGCATCGCCCGTCTCCTAACAGCGTCACCAGGTTACGCGCTCGCGCGTTACGGAGGTAACGCGGGCGAGCACTTCAGCCCATCGCAAGAATGAACGTAGATGCACAATTGATCCGGAAACACGGGGCCGCTTGGGACGCGTCATGCGCAACCTGCGGCCCCATGTTTGATGGGTAAACCTGGCTGTTCCTGCATCTTGTCATGAAAGGAGAAGCGCCATGCGCCGTATTCCGGTCCTCATCGCGTTCCTGGTGATTATGCTTGTCACGTCCCTGGGGCTTGGCTTTGGCCCTTTCCAGACCATGGCGCAAGACAGTACCCCCATGGCCACTAGCAATGGCTTCGTCGGTTCCTGGCGACTCACGGCCACCGTTCCCGGCAGCCCATCTACCCAGAGCCTGGACACATTTATGGCCGACGGCACGTACCTCGACTCGGACCTCCCGGTTCCAGCTGGTGCTGGCGGCGAAGCCGTCACAATCTCCACCGCTGGACATGGCGTCTGGCAGCCGACAGGCGCGACCACCGCGCAGGTCACCTTTGTCGATCTGGTCAGCGACTTGCAGGGGAATTTCCTTACGAGTGAGACGATCAGCCTACAGGCCACTCTGGGAGCGGATGGGAATACCTTCAGCGGCATCTTCAGCGTCAGCGTCGCCGACCCGAGCGGGAAGGTCGTCGCCGAGGTGACCGGCACGGTGCAGGGGACCCGCATCACGCTCCAGCCGATCACCGCCTCGCCCACCGGGTCGCCGGCCGCCTAGTGAGTTGTCGTCGCTGATCTCGTGAGGAATTGACGATGTGGCTCGATCGGCCCACGAAAAACTTGGCGCCCTTGCCTACTTCCGAAGAGCGGGTGCTGTAGAACTGGCAGTCTCATGCGTACCTACCGTGTCGTAGATCGCCAAGCCGCGAACATTGGAGCAGCAGTCATCGTAGGGTTTGTTGCGATGTTCTTCCTGCTGCCGCTCGGTCTATTGGCTGAAGCCTGGTTGCCTTGAATCGCAGTTTTCTCGGGTGCGGTACTCGTAGCTGTTCTTCTGCTCAGGAGTCAGATGCACGAGGTTCTCGTACATCCTGAAGGCATCATCAACGTACGCCGCCAGTGGTCCTCGCAACGGATTGACGCCCGCGCTATCGAGGAGATCTTCGTCAAGCAGTCCGTTGACGAAGACGGCGATATCCACTGCGAAATATTCATTCGCCATCCCGAGGGCACGAATATGATCCCATGCATCTCGGGTATCGAGAATTTTCTCGAAGAGATACGTCAGTTCCAGCCGGTGATTGCGATAAAGCAGCCTCCACCAAAACGCTATTGGTTCGGCTAGTGGGCGAATAAAACCGTCTGCAATCGTCCAACTAATAAACGATCTCCATCCGCAGCCCCGACTCGTCGCGCTCGGGATTGACCGGCAACCGCTCGGCGATTCCGTCGACGACACGGGATGCGGTCCACGCCGCCACGATGGCGTCGAGGACATCGTCGGGCGAGCAGGGGCGTGTCATCGAACGAGCTTCCTTGCGATCGGGAATCCGAACACCCAGGACATCGGCGAGGAGCTCCGCTCGTTCCTTATAACCGGCGGCACGTCGCTTCGTATGTTCCAGAGGATGGCCGCCGGCCAGCGCCCAGAACGATACTTCCGGGTGTACTTCCACGATCCAGCTTTGCAGGAGAGGCGTCATCAGACGGTGAACTTCCGCCACCTTCGGAAAGATGCCGAACGATTGGATCGAGAGTCCCTTGCCGGTGAGCACTCGAGATTGGGCGGAGGCTTCAGCGTGAGTCGCATAGTCGAGGATCCTAGGATCTGGAGCAGGAAAGACGCTCGACCGGCGACGTCCAAGCAGGCGCCGAGCCGCGAGGTCGCAAGCGCGGGCTCCAGTTGAGCTGAGCCCGATCGGAATATCGATGGCGATGCAGCCTGACGTCCGAGTAGCGCTGCACCAATTCGGAGAAGGTCGGGTGAAAGTGTGGCTCCAATGAGACGCCGTCAAACACCATGGCGAGCCAACCACCAGGGCAACCATCGACACCCACCACGCGCACGACGTTCGTCCTCCTCATCACTCATTACCCGCCGAAATCGGATTATTCTGGCGCAGAAGCGGTGCGCCGAATTCGTACTGTCTATCACACGCGGATCATCCAACGTGGCTTCACCGCAATTAATCCACGCAATCCTCAATGGGAGCAAAGGCTAGCGGCGATCGATCGTTATGTCAGCACCATACGTTTGACCATAACAAGACGTGGTAGATGAAATAGCGCGCTAACTTCGGAACCGATCGAAGCTGGCGCGCATATCCCCGGAGAGAACGAGCGAACATTAAGACGTTCGGCTTGCTCCCAATCCAATCGGACAGCTCACTCCAGTTCCACCGATGCCGCAGTAGCCACCCGGCACCCCATGGGGATAGCGTCACCACGCTACGCCCCAGCTGGACCTCGGACGAGTTGCCATGGACGACGCGATCGGCCGGGAACGTAAGACGAGCGTAGCGCCACAGCACGGAATCAGTCGCTGGCAATACAACTAGTGGTTCACTGTCATGCTAGAGAGTCGATCCAGCCCTTTCCCAGGACTCCTCGATCTCTCCAACCATGCGGGTCAAGGCTTTAGGATGTCCATGTACGTCGAGCGCACTCAGACGTGGAGGACGGTGATGGTGGATGACGAGCCGATTCGGCAGCAGCTCAACGCTGGCGAGCACCTCCTCTGGAGTGGCCGACCCCGGCAGGGCATTCGCGCGACCTTCGAGGAGCAGGCGGCGGGGCTGCTCGTTGCGTCATCGCGTTTATGGGGGTCTGGTTGTTCGTGGTTGGCCATCTCGATCCTGGGCAATCTGCGGGATGTTGAGGGGCAATTTGATCCCGGAGCGCTCATCGGCGGGCTGGGCATTCTCATGGTCGGAGGGACGATGTTGGCCTTCGTCTTGGCTACGATGCGGTGGACCGAGCGCATACGTTCTACGGGCTCACGGACCAGCGCATCATCCAGATCACGGGCGTCCGCCGCCCCTCCGTCTGGAGCTACCCGCTCCAGCACCTGCAGCGCATGGACGTGCAGGTGCGGGATGATGGCAGTGGCACCATTACCTTCGAAGACGTCTCCTACACGCATTGGGATACCCCGGTCGTCCCGACCTTCGAGAAGATCGACAACGTGCAGATCGGTCTACGACCTGATCCACCGGGCCAAGGAACAGGCGCATGGGCAAGGCCCGATGGTTGAGTGGCCGTGACCCACGCCTCCGATGCCGCAATAACCATCAGGCCTGCAACACGGAGCCGCTGCGGATGATGTGGTCATCGGACGAAGAACCTGAAACCAACCAGGACGCCGACCGACACAATGTCCTAGGAGACCCTCAGACGCGCACACGGCGCAAAGCGGACAGGGAGTGCCGCGCTCAGCCCCCGCCTACACTCCTGCCCGATATGTATACTTGGACCTTGTAGGCTGATCATACCGTTTCACAACATCGTCGTGCGTCCGCAGGCCGTGTACCAGCGTGGCGCGGTGGTCCTTGGCGCGGTCCGATCGGCCGGATCACCCCAACGAGCCTTCCATGTCTTGCCCAATCGCGGGGGCTGCCGTCTGCAGCTGGGTCCGAACGATGTCAACCCAGGACATCATCAAGGAGTTTATTCGATGAATGATTCACGCTTCGATGCCTTCACCCGTTGGGCAGCCCGACCCACCACCCGGCGGGCCGCGCTCGGTAGTGCGGGGGCTGGCATCGCTACCCTCGCCGTTGGCCGCGTCGCCGCCCAGGAAGCTTCGCCGGTCGCCTCCCCAGCCGCCGCCACAGTCGCATTGCTCTTCGTTCAGACTGGTGGTGCCACCACGCTCACTCCGGGCACCGGCGACACTCATACCCTGACCATCACCCAGGTGACGGCCCAGACGCTCTACTTCGCCGATCGACCCAACCGTATTACCGGCGCGACCCCGACGGCTACGTTTGTCGACCAATGGGCGGCGGCCTTTGCCAGCAGTCCGCCGAACGCGACCCTGATTGGCCATCCAGAGGCCGGCGGTGAGCCCGAAGAGGCGGCTGTAGTCGAGTTGATGAATCCGACCTACGACGCGGCGACTGCGACCCTGACGTATGACGTGCGCTTGCTTGGTGCAGAGGAGATCGTTGATCGCACCTTCGAGCAAGAACCGCTGACGGTGCTCGATGCGCCTCGCCAGTACGCGGAGGCCCACCTCTTCATTGACGATGCAGGTGATTGCGCAGCGTGCGTTATCGGATTCGTCATCCTCGGCCTCTCGTGTCCCGGTGCCTGTTGACAAAGATCGTCTTTCTTAGATGACCTCGTTGGCAGCGCCCTTGGCGAGTCAGCCGAGGGTGCTGCTGTAACGCACAAAACCCGTCCGGGAGGACACCCCACCACACTACGGCTAGTATGGACGTCCGACGAAACGGTCGCGGACGCGATCAGGCGGGGAGCGTAAACACCGAATAAACGCAGCGCCACCAGTGAATCCACCAGTGGCGCTGCGTACACGTCTTCAGGAAGACATGTACAGCACGCCATCACATGGGCTGAACGGAAACTAGACGCAGCCTAGCACCGGAGCGCAATTCAACGCAGCACAATACAGCACAAAAGGAGCGCCACTGGTGATTCTGCCAGTGGCGCTCTGGCATTCGGATTTGGCGTCAAGTCCCATCCAGCGCTATCTATCAGAGACGGTACATGTACTTGTAGGCAAGATTTCGGCCCTGAACTGACCCTCCAGATCAAGAGCCAGTCCGACGAGGCACCCTACGCATTGCTGACCGCTTCTGGCTGCGGGTATCGCTTGGCGAGCCAGTCCATGACGGCATGCATGACCGCCAGGCCGACGATCAACAAGGCGATACCCGCAAGAATCTGGACCCCGCGTTCCTCCGCTTCGAATGCGACGTCTCCTGGAGCGGCTAAAAAGATTACCAGCGCGAAGGTGTACAGGCCGTACATCCGCCAATATGTCGCCCGCTGCATCAACGCGAGCACGATCGCGACCACGGCCAGTGCGGTCAAAACCAACGGAGGTGGGGCGATGATGGCGACCACCACTGCGGCCACTGCGCCAACCGCCGTGCCGAGCGCCTTCTCATGTATCCGCTCACGGTTACCCATCATCATGTAGAGGACGAGGATCAGAACCGGCTCCGGCACCCAGTACGGCTCGGTCCACGACAGCGCCACGCCGATTGCTGCTGCGGCACCCAGGACCAGGCCGAAGGCGAGCGCGATGACCACGGTGATGGGCAGGGAGTACCGATCGCCCTTGACCACCGCTGGAGCACCGAACCGGCGCATGATCACGATGCCGTATCCGGTGCCCACGGCGACGATTGCTCCGTAGATGACGGCGGATTGCGCGGTCGAGACCGGCGTGACGAAGGTGGCGGCGTAGGGAGCCATCAACAGCGGGGCGAACCAGCCGAATCGGTACCCGGCCCCGGCAATGACGCCCGTGGCCGCCATGAGCGCCACCCACCACCAGTCGTAGGCGGTATACGCGCCAAGCCCGGCAACGACCCCGATCAGTGGCGCGACGTAGATCATCCGGCGTGTCCCGCCAAGCTTTGCACCCAGAGCGCCCCACAATACACCCACGAACAACGCCGAGACGCCCAACTTGCCCACCAACGCGCCGACCAGGACGGCAGGGAGCACAACGCCAACGAGCACCGCGATGAGAAGATGGAGCAGTCGACGACCACGAGACAGCCCGTCCTTCGCAGGCTTCGAAGCCTCGCTTGGCTCACTGTCCCTGAGGTCGGCATTCTCACCAGCCGTCATGCCCATTTCCCCTCGGAAGCGTCCGTCGATCATGTCGTGACACTAGACACTATACGCCGACCCACGATGGAGCCGCTTGGCCGACGGCCGAGCGCAGGCTTGACGGGAAAACCGCTGCATAGGACAGACAACCGCGAGCGCCGAGCCGGAATCACCGGCTCGGCGCTGGCCGTACCGTGCCTAGCGATAGGCTATAACGTGTCGCACGGCACCGCACCTCTACGTGGAGAACGGTGATGGAACATGACGAGCCGATTCGACAGCAACTCAACGCTGGCGAGCACCTCCTTTGGAGCGACCGGCCCCGGCAAGGCGTTCGACCGACGTTCGAGGAGCCGGGAGCGGGGCTGCTCGTCGCCATTGTGTTTCTATTGCTCTGGTTGTTCGTGGTTGCCATCGTAACCTTGGCCAATGTGCGAGACGTCGAAGGTCAGCTCGATTCCGGAGCGCTCTCTCGCGGGCTGTTCCTTCTCGCGTTCGGAGGGATTTTACTGTATATCGTTTGCAGCTCCAATGCGGTGATTCGGGAGCACACCTTCTACGGGCTGACGGATCAGCGCATTATCCATGTCACCGGGGCTCCTCCCCGCTTGGTTCGGAGTTACCCGCTCCACTATCTGCAGCACCTCGACGTGCAGGTGCGGGACGACGGCAGTGGCACCATCACCTTCGAAGCCATTTCCTACACGCGTTGGGATACACCGGTCGTCCTAAGCTTCCATAAGGTCGAGAACGTTCAGATGGTTTACGACCTGATCCGCAGTGCCAAGGAACAGGCGTATAAGCGAGGCACCGACGGTTGATTGGCCAGGACCCACGCCGCCGATGCCGGAATAACGGTCAGGCCTGCGACAGGAAGCCGCGAGGCGTGGCATGGTCATCAGATCAAACAGTTGAGGGGCAATCAGGAAGGGAGCGCGACACACATCAGCGAGCGCCACTGGTAATTCTGCCAGTGGCGCTGCGATTCCATGAGAGCAAGCGGTTAGTGTGACGCCGAACCGGAGACACCCAGTCCGATCGGGCAGCTCACGCCGGTTCCACCGATACCACAATAGCCATAGGGATTCTTTTCCAGGTACTGCTGGTGGTAGTCCTCGGCGTAATAGAACGGTCCGGCTTTGGCGATTTCGGTGGTGATCGGGCCATAGCCGGAGGCCGTCAGCACCAGCCTGGTACGCATCGCGGGAAGCCTCCGCGGCCTGGTGCTGCTCTTCAGAATTCCAGTAGATGGCGGACCGGTATTGAGTGCCGACATCGCCACCCTGGCGCATGCCCTGAGTCGGATCGTGCGATTCCCAGAAGAGCTTCAGCAGGTCCTCGTAGCTGATCTTGGCGGGATCGAAGACGACCTGCACGACCTCGGCGTCGCCGGTTTTGCCGGAGCAGACTTCCTTATAGGTTGGATTTGGCGTGAAGCCGCCGGCATATCCCGAGGCGGTCGAATAGACGCCTTCGGTCTGCCAGAACTTCCGCTCGGCGCCCCAGAAGCAACCCATTCCGAAAACGGCCGTCTCAAGTCCGGCGGGGAAGGGTGGCTGCAAGCGCGTACCAAGCACGGCGTGCGTTTCGGGGATCGCGAAACCGGGCTCGCTGCGACCAGGCAGCGCGTCCTGTGGGGCAACCATTGACGATTTCGATCGACTGAACAACATGGAGGTCTCCTTCGGGAGAACGAGGAATAAGAATAACTGACGCGATATCCGCCGCGATGACGTTGATGATCGCTCCAGTAACCATACGTTTCAGAAACGATTTTGGAGGTGTAGATCCAGAAAAACCGTTGGGAAGACTACTGATCAGGCGGCAGCACCCGCTCGCGCGCTTCCTGGATGCTGACAAGCGCATCCTGGGTAGCTTCTTCGGTCACCCGCGAGCTGTCGCGAATCGCATCTTCGACCATCTGTAACCGGTTGAGCCCGTAGCGGTCGATCTCGCCCTGCGCCCGCTGCTGGTAGATCCGCGCTTCTTCGAGCATGCGCTCGGCGCGCTGCTGCGCTTCAAGCAACAACCCATGCTGGGAGATCAGATATTCCGCGCGTTGGCGGGCGTTTTGCAGAATATCTTCCGCTTCTTGCTGGGCGCTGCGAATGATCTTCGCCTGATCGCGAAGCACGCGCCGCGCCTGGATGAACTCGCTGGGGATCGCCGCCCGCATCTGGTCGACGATGCGAATCACCGCAACCTCTTCCACCATCACCTTATTGCTGAAGGGCACGCGGTTCGCCTCGGCGATGATCTGGGCAAGATCGTCGATGAGGTAGTTCAGGTCGATCGCCTGGAGCTGTTGTTGCTCGTTCTCGTCCATGCGCCTACCTGTGCTGGGTGCGTGCGGCGATCTTTTCCCGCAGCGCGTCTCGAACGTGAACCGGCACCAGTCCCGTCACATCGCCGCCAAGTGACGCCACTTCGCGGATCAGACTGGAGCTGATGAAGGAATGCCGCGACGATGTCATCAAACAGACGACTTCGACATCGGGTGCGAGATGGTCGTTCATATGCGCGAGCTTGAACTCGTACTCAAAATCGGAAACAGCCCGCAGTCCACGAACGATGATCTCTGCGTCCATTGTACGTGCATAATCGACGGTCAGTCCGCTAAAGAGACCAACGCAAATATTCGGATGATCTTTGACGGCCTCGCGGGCCAGTTCCGCCCGTTCTTCGGTGGTGAACAACGCCCCTGGCTTATCCGATCCCTCATAGACGGCGATGATCACTTCATCGAAGAGCTGCGCCGCACGCAGAGCAACATCCATATGCCCGTTCGAGATCGGATCGAAACTCCCGGGGTAAATCGCCCGCTTCATTCCCCATCCTCCGCGGAGCCCGCCGCTGGGAGATCGGCTTCATAGATCGAAAAGCAGCTGTCGCCATGGCAGCGCTCGCGCAGTCGCGTCAGTCGTCCGGTTTCCTCCGGCAGCTTCACACGCGGCGAGTGTCCGATCGCGACGATCGTGCCTGATTGTATCAGCGACGAGCCTGCTACTTGCGCCAGGATCGGCACGATCTCAGGGTCGGCATAGGGCGGGTCAAGAATCACCAGATCGTAAGGGTCCAGCGGACGCGAAATGTACGACGACGCCTCCGATTGGTAGACCCGGGAACGATCTCCGAATCCGCAGATCGCGATGTTCTCGCGAACGACTTTGCATGCCGCTGCGTTCTGATCGACGAAGTCCGCCCAGGTTGCTCCGCGCGACAATGCCTCGATGCCGATACCGCCGGTTCCGGCATAGAGATCGAGCACGCGGTCCACCTCGATATCGAGCGAGTCCATCATCGAAAAGAGCGCTTCTTTGATCTTGTCCTGCATTGGGCGCGTAAATGTCCCTGCCGGACCTTTCAAATTGCGCCCCTTCGCCTCCCCGGCGATTACACGCATGCTGTTCTCCCCATGTGCGAATCCCTCACCGGGTCCTAAACGGACCACCCTCTCCCAATGCTGGGGAGGGTACGACGACACCTACGGGTTCCCTCTCCTGGAATTGGGAGAGGGGCCGAAGGTTCTCAAAGCGCTCATCTACGCCACTGAAAATCCGCCGCGACCGGCCCAGAAACGATCGACTTCGTAGCGCAGTTTGTGATGGTCTGGTTCATCAAGCGCCGGATCTTCGATCAGCAATTGTTCAGCGGTCTGGCGTGCTTCGTCGAGCAGGCGGGTGTCGAAACCGCCGGTGAGCCAGGCTGTCTCCGGCAATCCGCTCTGGCGGGTGCCGAAGAAATCGCCTGGACCGCGCAACTCCAGATCCTTTTCTGCGAGCACGAAACCGTCGTTGGTTTCAACCATCAGCTGCATTCGCTTTTCCCCATTGATGGAAACATCGTCGGCGAGGAGCAGGCAGTAAGACTGATTGCCGGCCCGTCCCACTCGGCCACGGAACTGGTGCAATTGCGACAGGCCGAAGCGATCGGCGCCTTCGATGAGCATGACGGTAGCGTTGGGAATGTCGATGCCGACTTCGATCACGCTTGTGGACACGAGAATGTCCGCCTCACGCTGGCGAAAAGCATGCATGATGGCATCTTTGTCCTTGCCGCTCATGCGGCCGTGCAACACCTGAACTTTCAGTTCGGGGAAAATCTCGGTTTGGAGACGTTCGGCCTCGGAAACGGCGGCTTTCGCCTCGATCAGATCCGATTCTTCCACCAGCGGGCAGATCACGAACACCTGCCGTCCCTTCGCCACTTCTTGCCGGATCAGCGCGTAGGCCTCATTGCGTCCCTCGCCGACGAATGCCCGTGTTTCAATCGGAATGCGTCCCGGCGGCATCTCGTCGATGATCGAGACGTCGAGATCGCCATGCACGACGGCATTGAGCGTGCGCGGAATCGGCGTCGCGGTCATCGAAAGCACGTGTGGCTCGATCCCGCGCGCTTTATCGGGCAGCTCCTGTCGCTGCCGAACACCAAAGCGATGTTGCTCATCGACGACCGACAGCCCAAGATTCTTAAAATCGACCGTTCCCTGGATGATGGCATGCGTGCCGACGAGCACATTGATGTCGCCTTCAGCAACATCCGCGAGAACCGCCCGCCTGGCTACCGCCCGGGTGCTGCCGGTGAGTAAACCGACATGTGGGCGTTCCTGATCGGGAAGCGCGGCATAGAGACGGCGAAAATTATTGAGGTGCTGCTCGGCGAGAATTTCCGTCGGCGCAAGCACCGCAGTCTGGAAGCCATTCCGGTAGGCAATCAGCGCGGCAGTGGCGGCCACCGCCGTTTTGCCGGAGCCGACATCGCCTTGCAGCAACCGCGCCATGGGCCGTGCTTCCGCCAGATCGGCGACGATTTCGCCGATAACCCGGCTCTGCGCCCCCGTAAACCGGAAAGGCAATCCTGCCTCGAATGAGGTGATCCTCGTCCGGTCGATGGTGAATGCGTAGCCACCAGACGATTGTCGCTCGCGCTTCCGGGCGATTAACCCGAGCTGGAGCAAGAGCATCTCTCCGAAGGCGAGTCTCGTTCGCGCGCGCTCGATCTGATGCTGGCTGGCGGGATAGTGAAGAGATTCAAAGGCATCGCCCAGGTTCATCAATCCCCGGCCCTCGACCACCTCTGTAGGAATCGGATCTTGAATGGTCGTCTTCGTGGCGTCGAGCGCGGCCCGCGTCAGTCGGCGCATCGTCTTTTGCGTCAGTCCTTGCGTCATGGAATAGACCGGCGTCAAACGTCCAGTGGTTAGGCCGGGTCGGTTGGACCATTCCCATTCGGGGTTGTCGAGCGAAGGACGCCCGTAGCCCGACTGAATCGGACCGCTAACCGCGATTTCATCCCCCGCGCCGAGCTGGCGTCCGAGGTAATTGTTGAACCAGACGATGCGAATCCAGCCGGTGCCGTCGTCGAGCTTGGCTTCCACCCGTGTCGTTTTCGGTCCCCGGATCTGATCGACTGAAAGCAGCCGCCCGCGCACCGTCACCTCCTCGCCCGATCGTAAACCGATCGCCTCGCCGATGCGAATCGTGCGCGAGTAGTCGATATGCCGGCGCGGGGCGAAGGCGACGAGATCGCCGATTGTGCGGATATTGAGCTTTTCGAGCAACTTCGCGGTTTTTTCAGCGACGGTCGGCAGTGCCGTGACCGGCGCTTCCATCCGCATCGGGGGCACGGCGCGGACGGGGCGTGCTGCCGGAATGTCTGCTGCTGATTGCGCCTGGGGTTGTGATGCACCGGGACGGCCGGGCGCTACGGCGCTGTTGAGCTTGCCAAATTGCTCACCGTTTGATGCCGCAAGTCTGAGGTGCGGCTTCAATGCGCCCAGCGACGCCGCGAGATCGGCCAGTTCTGTCTTACGCTGGTCGGAGGTCAGCGTGGGGTATTGATCGAGCCGGTAGAGTATGCGGCCAATCTCTTCCTGCGCCTGTCCGGTGGCCGCGAGACGCGCGAGACTCTGCACGGCGGGCAACACGATCCGGGTGATTTGCTGGCCGTTGAAACCGGAACGCCACTCGACCCGCAGCGCTTCGATCGCCTGCTCAACAGGATCGCCGTGAGCATCGAAGGCTGGGGTCAGGGTGGTGATTTGCCGGCTTCGATTGCTTCGCATCAGACCTTCGCTCGATATGCAAAAACTCGTCCTGACAACACAACGATGTCAGGACGAGTTTAGCCGATTGAGTCGAACGACTGTTCGCTTGAATGTGCAGCGGTTCGGGCTATCCCGGAATCAACACTGGTTTGATCACGTCGCCTTTGGCCATATCGGCCATTGCCCGATTCGCTTCGGACAACGGGTAGGTCACAATCAAACGCTCCAGGTGGAATCGCTCGGCCAGTTTCGGCAGCGATTGCAGATATTTCTGATAGTGGCTCTCGGCAAAAGTCCACGAGCCGTAGACCTGTAGTTGCTTCTTCGTGATGACGTGCGGGTTGATCGGTGTTGCGCCCCGGTCGGTGTACTGACCAAGCACGAGGCAGCGGCCATTCTTCCGGGCCATATCCCACCCCTCCGGAACCGCCTGCGGCACGCCGGCGCATTCGAGCACAACATCCGCGCCGTATCCGCTCGGCGTCTCCGCCATGATCTGCTTTTGCCGTCGGCGGGTTCCGTGCCATCGAAAATGTCGAAATGCACGTCGCCGATACCCAGCTCCTTCGCCATGGCGATGCGGCTGGCGGGACCGCCAACAAGAATCACTTTCGCCGCTCCGGAAAGCTGCGCGTACATCGCCGCCGCCAATCCAACGGGACCGGCGCCCTGAACGATGACGGTGTCGCCGGCATTGACTCTCACCACATCGATAACGCCATGAACGGCGGTTGGGCCCGCGCAACCGAGCGCGATCGCCTGCTCGGCGGTGACGCCATCCGGCACCCGGAACACCGTCGATCCAGGTTGGAGGTAGATATATTCCGCCCAGCTCCCCGAAAGCTTTGGCCACGCGTCGAACGATTGGTTGATGCCGTATATTTTGCGGTTCTCGCAGAGCGTCCGCTCTTTTTCGATCACGCACCAGTGGCAGTGGCCGCATGGAATACCTGACATCCAGGTGACCGAATCGCCGATGCGCATCGGCGCGCCCGCGAAATCGCGATCGACCCCTTCGCCGAGTTTCCAGACCTCACCGATTCCCTCATGCCCGAGAATGACCGGAATCGGAATGGGCAAATTGCCGTGACTGAGGTGGATATCGGTGCCGCATACGCCGCTGTGCGTCACTTTGACGACGAGCGCGCCCGGTGCTGGATCGGGCACTTCCGCGGATTCAAAAGTCAATGGCTCATTGAACGATCGAAGCACAACCCCCTGGGCCATCGTTGTCATGATCGACTCCTTAAGGAAATAAAAACACCGGCGCTCCCCATTGCGGCAGGATAAACGCGAATCGCACGTCTGGCTACCGGAGATACGATTTCGGAGGGCATTGCCTGACCTGTCACCGGGTGGTATTCTAGGTAGCCGTTGATATACCGCTCAGAAGAGAGGGCGGTTTTTGTTGCCCGGCTGCCGCCGAATGCGTAAGCGCCGGTGGATAACTCCAGCCCGTTCGTGTCGAGAGACACGCTCCGGGCCGCACATGATGGCAACACCAGCGCCGGGAGGCGCTGACAGCAGAAAGGGAACATGATCATGGCCGGGACGTGCGAACTCTGTGGCAAGACCAAATCATTCGGACACAACGTCAGCTTTTCGAAGCGGCACACGAATCGTGCATTCAAAGCGAATATCCAGCGCAAGCGCCTGACTGTTGACGGCGTGGAATTCCGCGTTAACGTCTGCACCCGCTGCATGCGCACCATGGGCAAGACGAGCAAATAACGCTCTTCGGGGTCCATGATCAAAGCGAGTTGAAGACACAATGAGCGCGCCCGGCATTTAGATGCCGGGCGCGCTCTTTTTAGGGACATCAAGCGCACAATTCATGGGATTGAGACCCGAGCCGAAACGGCGAATACCTTCCAGGGCTGAACTCGGTGTGAAATATTCCCGATACATCGAAGGTTTTCCTCATACAGCTCAGGGCCCGAGGGGTACTTCCGCCTGTCAGCCCGGAGCTTCAGCTCTGGTCATGTTGAAGCTCATTCCGCGTCATCAACATCGCTCCAACAGCCAATCGCACTCTTCCCGAACAGTTGCATCTGGATCGGCGCGTCGAATTCGATCGATTGAGAGTCGTGCGCTTTCGCCTGAGATGCGCCAGATCGCCCAGGCAGCATGACCGCGCACCAGCGGTTCGTCGTGCGTTTGCGCCACCTGAACGAGCAATGGAATGTCGCGCTCACCCCCAGCATTTCCGAGCGCCACAGCTGCATTTCTTGCCAAACCACGACGCTTTGCCCGGAGCACTGGCGTACTCCGGTAGACCTCCCGGAATTCCGCTTCGGTCATCTTCAACAACCAGGAAAGGGAAGGGTAGGCGTTGGCTAGATCACGCGGCTGCATGTCCGGCTCATCGACAACTTTCGCTGCCCTGGTGTAGGGACAGACATCCTGGCAGACATCGCAGCCGAAGACCCAATCTCCCATTAGCGGCCGGATCTCGCGGGGGATGGCGCCGCGTTGCTCGATTGTCTGGAATGAGAGACAGCGTGGGGCGTCGACCGTATATGGCGCGACGATCGCGCCGGTGGGGCAGCGGTCGAGGCAGATGCTGCACTGCCCGCAATCGCGATTGAGGGGAAGATCGGCCGGAATCTGAATATCAACCACCAGCTCGCCGAGCATCACCCAGGAGCCATGCCCCGGCACGATGATGCAGGTGTGCTTGCCGAACCAGCCCAATCCAGAACGTTGCGCGACCGCGCGATCGACGATCCGCGCCGTATCGACGAGCTGTCGCGATTCAACTGTCCGGCCGATTGCCGACTCGATGCGCTGGTGCAGATCGAGCATCCGTTTTTTGAGTGTTTTGTGATAGTCGATTCCTCGCGCGTAGCGCGAGATGCGGCCACGCGTGACGCCATCGTCCGGCATGCCGGGATCGACGCTCCAGTACGGGAGCCCAACCGAAACGATGCTCTGCGCCCGTTCGTGCAGCACGCGGGGGTTCGACGCCTCCTCGGCGCGTTGATGGGTAAACCAATCGAGTCCGGCGAGCTGACCGGCATTGATCCGGTTCTTGAGCAGATCGGCAAGTCCGGCGAATGGCTCGGCGGTCGTCACCGCTGAAACGGCCAGTCCGGCTTCACGCGCGAATCGCTTAACCTCGGCATTGGAAAGATCGCTCATGGCGACCAGTATGCGACCAGCTCACCGGTGAGTGCGGCAATCTCCTGGAGCGAAGGCAACGATTCCTGGGCGCCGAGCGCGCGCGTCGCCAACCCGCCGATCGCGTTCGCCAATATCAGCGTTTTCAGCCATGGCCACCGCAACGACATCCCGAATGCAACTCCGGCGGTGAAGGCATCTCCCGCACCGGTGGTATCGACCACATCAACCCGGTTGGCAGGAATGTCCCATCGTTGCGTGGCAGTGAATGCGGTTCCCCCCATAGCTCCGCGCGAGATCACCGCTGCCCGCAGGTTCGACCCGACCATCCCGGCCTGCAACTTCGCGATCGCCCCGTCAAGGGTCGTCTCGTCGGTCAGGAGCATCACTTCGCGTTCGTTTCCGACGATCGCGTCGTGGCGCAGCATCACGTCAAGCCGATCAGTTTCCGCTCGATCAAGGTATGTAAGGGTGCCGAGTATCCGCGTCCCGGGCAAGGTATGCGCGGGAAGATCGCTGAGAAATCGACGCAACGGCATATCATCGACATCAAGCAATACCAGATCGTGACCAAAGATCGCCGGTATATCGAGCAAGTCGCCTTTCGCTAATCGCGCGCCCTGCGGCCAGAAGATGGTTCGGTCACTCGGATTGTTGCTGACGACAACAATCGCAGCGTCCGTTGGTTGCCCTGATCGGGTTTCAAGCCAGCCGGTCTTCACGCCCTCACGATCGAGCGTTTCCCGGATGGTTTCTCCGGGCCGGTCATCCCCGATAAGACCGACGAACGACACCTGCGCACCGATCCGGGCAAGCGCGACTGAGCTGTTCGTCGTCGTTCCGCCGGGGAGACTCGCCTGCCGGTCGACGATGGCGTAGCCGCCCGGCGATGGAAAGGTATCGACGACCAGAAGCGTGTCCCAACTAGCCAGTCCGACCGTTGCAATGCGAGGCGTTCGGCCCATGGATCGTGCAAACCTACTTTCCAGGTCGCGCCAACAGGGCGCGGGCGGGAGCGCCATCGGCACCCTGCAAATGCATCGGCAAGCAGAACAGAAAATAGTCTCCCGGCGCGATGCCGGTGAGATTCAGACCTTCAAGAATCAACACGCCCGCGCCAAGCAGAGTGCGATGTGTTGCGTTCGCAGCGTCATTCCAGCCTTCAATTGAGAGATAGTCGATGCCAACCAGCCCGATGCCGTGCTCGACCACCCAACGCGCGCCTGCCGGCGAGAGCGCCACAAAGTCTTCCTCGAACGGCATCGGCAGTGGCCGCCAACGCTGCGAATTGCTGGTCTTGAAGAGCAATCGCTCCGTTCCGACCGGAATCTCGGCGGCTTCGAGATGCTCGGGTTCGATCTCGAGTACGTCGCCGGCGGCTTCCATGACGACGCATGGCCCGAACCAGCGCTCAATCGGCACCTGATCGAGACGGGCGCCGTCATCGATGAAATGCCAGGGCGGATCGACATGCGTGCCAGTGTGCCCCGACATGTGCAGCACCGCCAGATTGCAAGCATCACCATTCGCGATCAGCGAGAACGGCTCGCTGATCATGGCGGGATCGCCGGGCCAGGCCGGAATCCCTGGCGCGACCGGTACACTGATGTCGAACAATTCCCATCCGGCAAATGGATTGATAGGCGGCATGTCGCACCTCATGAATCGAGCAGATGGTCGAGTTCACAATCTTTGACCGTCCCAATTATTCGTTCAATGCGTTACGATAACAGTGTTAGATGTACAGAACACTGTAAGGTTCTCCATACAGTATTTGGAACGGTTCGGAGTTCAACGTGACAAGTGAAGCGGTTCCCAACGCCTCTCCCAGGGCGCGTTTCCGCGAAATGATGCGCGACGACATACTGGCCGCGGCCCGGCAGATCATGCAGACCGGCGGTTACCCCGCACTTTCGATGCGGGCGCTGGCGGAAGCCGTCGGCGTGCGCGCGCCAACGCTCTACGACTATTTTGCCAGCAAAGAAGATGTGATGAACGCCGTCTTCATGCAGGGAGTTGAGCTTCTGGCGAATCATTTCCAGGGCCAGCTTGAGACTACCGAGCCAGGTCTTGAGCGGCTCGTCCAGATCGGCATCGTCTACAGGCAGTTTGGGATTGAAAATCCTGATCTCTATCAACTCCTGTTCGCCAAGCTTGACCAATCGTTCGTTCCCGGGGAAGAACAACGAACAGCGTCAAAAGGACTCTTCGAAGCACTGCGCCGGCATGTGGTCGACGCTCTTGAGATCGGCGAGCTCCGACCGAATGACCCTGACTTTGTGGCATTGTCAATCTGGAGCGCCGCCCACGGCTACGTCACGCTCGAACTCGTCGGCTATGTCGACACCTGCATGCCCGTCTCCTTGAACGATCAATACGAGCATTTTCTCTCCTCAATTCTTTTCGGTCTTGCCACCCCCAAATCAGCAATGTATTTACCGTCCGCCGCGACCAATGTTCCCGCATTGCAATCGCCAATCGGCGAATAGGACGGTATCATCGGCACAACGAACGATCGGAACGTCCTTCCCGCCTTCCCGCGCAACGAGGAGCCAGTCAAACGATGGTGAGCGAAAGCGGAACGATCCTCGCGCAGCGGCCGCAGGCCGGAATTCCAGAAATGCTCGGGGAGTGGGTGCGCCTTGCCCGCACCCGTCAGCATCTCTCCCAGCGGGCGCTGGCCGATCAGGCGGGCATCAGCCGCTCCTATCTCTGCGATATCGAGCGAAGTCGCGGTGCGAAGCCGAGCGTTGCCGTGCTGGACAAACTCGCCATTGCGCTCGGAGCGTCGCGGTCCGATTTGCTCAAGGCGGCGGGAGTCATCGAGCAGGCGGCAGGCGAGTCGGGCGACGCCGGTGAGCGTCGCATCTTCGCCATCTACCGTGATCTCAGCCTTGAAGGCAAGAGTGCGGTCGAGCGATTCGCCCGCTTCCTGCGCGACGAAGAGCATCGCTTCGTCCAGCCGGCGCTGATCGAAGATGAACCGCAAGCAGCCGATCAGCCTATCCGGCAGTCAGGTCCAACGCTCTTCGATCTGCCCCCGTTGGGAACGCGCTAATCGAGCGTGCGAAATGTTTCGCGTGAACGCTCGACAAGCAGCGGCACAATTTGCGGCACCACAATTCGCTGGAAATGCTCACTGGCCAGATGCGCCTGGAAGGCGGCCTCGTCGTCATATTGCTCGTACAGCACGACGACTTCTGGATCATCGACGAGCTGGTTGACGATATAGGCTTTGCACCCCGGCTCCTGCCGTGAATGCGTTTCCATCTCGCGGCCAAGCTCAAGCACCCGCTCAATCTGACCGGCGGCAATTCTCCAGCGTGCCAGCACCACATACATCGCGTCATTCCTTTCAGATCGTCGTCATTCGCCAATGCATCCGATTATCGCAACGATTCCTTAGGTCTGTTGACCATACATCGCGTTGCCCGTACGATCGCGGCGCGAACCATCGTTAGATCCACCGTTGAGGGATATATCATGCGCATTTCCCGTTCGATTCTTTCCATTCCCGCCAGCAATTCGCGCATGATCGAAAAGGGCCTCGCCTCCGACGCTGATATCGCATTTCTCGACCTTGAGGACGCCGTCGCCCCGAACGTGAAAGCCGAGGCACGCAAGCAGGCCATCGAAACCCTGCTACATGCCGATTGGCAGGGGAAACCACGAGCAGTCCGCATCAATCCAGTTGGCAGCGTCTTTTTCGCCCGGGATCTCATCGATCTCGTCGAGCAGGCCGGGCGGCAGCTTGATCTGATTGTTCTGCCGAAGGTCGATGGTCCTGCCGATTTGCTGACCGCTGCGCGGCTGCTGGATGGATTGGAGTCGGGACTCGGTCGCACGTCGCCGATCGGCATCGAAGCGCAGATTGAATCGGCAATGGGTCTTGTCCACGGCGAGGAAACAGCAGTCTGCTCACCGCGGCTCGAATCGCTCGTCTTTGGCCCGGGTGATTTCGCCGCCTCGCTCGGGATGCCGGGGCGGGCGATCGGCGTGCGCGATGAATGGGACCGGGATTACGCCGCCGACCGGTTGCACTATCCGCTAATGCGGATCCTGGTCGCCGCACGTTCCGCTGGAATCAGGGCGATCGACGGTCCATATTCGGATTATCGCGACACCGAAGGCTTGAAGGCATCCGCGCGGCGGTCGAGAGCGCTCGGCTTCGACGGCAAGTGGTGCATTCATCCCGCCCAGATCGAGACGGTCAACGCGGTGTTCAGTCCTGACGAAGCTGAGATTGCGGAGGCGCGGGCACTGGTGACGGCGTATGAGGCATCAATGGACGCTGGAAGTGGAGCGGCGATCCATGAAGGGGTTATGATCGACGCAGCAAGCGTGCGGATGGCGCAGGCAGTGTTGGGCATTGCCGAACGCGTTCAATCCGGCCCATCTTGAACATGTCCCTCCGAAAACTCGGGGAAATGTGCTATAATCGAACGTCGCGGGTGCTCTTGCACCCGGTTCGGCGTGCGTGTGCATTCTGCACCGAGTAAAGAGTACTGCGAGATAAACATGGCGGATACAACAACGACAGCAGCCGCAGCGGAGCCAAAGGGCTACGCGATCATTGAAACTGGCGGCAAGCAGTATCGCGTGAGCGTTGGCGACCGGATCATTGTCGAGAAACTCCTGGCCGATGAGGGCAGCGACGTTTCGATTGACAAGGTTTTGCTCGTTGGCGGCGTTGGTGACGCGAAGATCGGCGCTCCCTATCTAGAGGGCGCATCGGTCACAGCATCGGTGAAGTGGCAAGGCAAGGGCGAGAAGATCGTGGTCTTCAAGTACAAGCCGAAAAAGCGCTATCGCCGTCGCATCGGTCACCGCCAGCCGCAAACGCAGCTGACGATTACGAGCATCAACGCCTAGCCCACACCGGGTTGGCGCATCGTCGGGAGACGAGGGAGAACGCACCATGGCTCATAAGAAAGGTGTGGGTAGTTCGCGGAACGGTCGCGATTCGAACGCGCAGCGCCTCGGCGTGAAGCGGAGCGATGGCGAAGTTGTGCGAGCTGGCACGATTGTTGTCCGGCAGCGTGGCACGGAGTTCTGGGTTGGCAAGAATGTCGGCATCGGCAAAGATCACACGATCTACGCCACGATCGACGGCATCGTCAAGTTCGAGCCAGTGACACGCAACAAACGCCGCATCAGCGTTTACCCGTTGGATCAGTATCTCCCGGGTGGTGCAAAAATCGAGGCTGCGGCCGAAGCTGTCGCCGCCGACTAAATTCCTGTTCGCGCCCAAACGCGCGGGCAAAATCGCTTTGCGATCGGATGGTATCGATCGCGATATGAGGAGCGACTACCAACATGAAAGCTGGGATTCATCCCAAGTACGAAACTACAACGTTTACTTGCGCCTGTGGCAACACCTTTGAGGAGAAATCGACTCGCACCAATCTGCGCCTCGATCTCTGCAATGTCTGTCACCCGTTTTACACCGGGGAGCAGCGCATTGTTGACACCGCCGGTCAGGTTGAGCGATTCACCAAGAAGGTGGAACGCGCCGCCAGCAACGACGGTTCCGTGTCCAAGCGCCAGCAGCGCATCAATCTCCGGGCCACCCAGCTCGCCGATGAGAAGCGCCGCCAGGAAGAGGCCGCCGCAGCCGCCCGCGCCGCTCAGAAAGAGCGCGCTCGCGTTTCCGCTGAAAACCGGGCAGCCCTCGCCGCCCAACAGGCTGAAGCGAAGGAATCCGCGGAAGCTTCGGCCGACGCGATTGAGTCCGAAGCCGCAGCTGTTGATGCGGAAGCCGTTTCCGTCACAGAGGAATAGCGCATCGCCAATTGGCGTCGAAACTCCCCGGACCGTGATCACGGTCCGGGGAGTTCGTATGTGCACGGCAGGCAATGATTTTTTCATCACGCGGTCCCCTGATTCGTCTCTATACTGAACTAGAGCACGCGGCTTGCGGTTTTCTGGAGGCAGTGATCGTTGAACCATCACGCAGAATCGAATGCCAAAGTCCTCGTTGTTGACGACGAGGAGATTTTGCGGGAGATGATCGAATTCAATCTCCGCCGGGAGGGATACGAGGTCATGCTCGCGTCCGACGGTGAAGAAGCGCTTGAATTCGCCCGCGCGCTTGGTCCGGATCTCATCATTCTCGATATCATGCTTCCAGTGATCGACGGACTGCAGGTGCTTCGCACATTGCGCCAGGACTCGACCGTTCCGATCTTGCTCCTCTCCGCTCGCGGCGAAGAAATCGATCGCGTGCTCGGGCTGGAACTCGGGGCCGACGACTATCTGTCCAAGCCGTTCGCCATGCGCGAATTGGTCGCCCGGGCGAAGGCGATGATTCGCCGTTCTCGCATCCAACCCCTCGACGCCTCTCCAACCGAGCCGAGTCGCAGCGAAGATCCGGCAAGGCAGATCATTTCCACCGGCGATCTTTCCATCGATGCAGCTGCTCGGCAAATCCGCGTTCAGGGCGATTTAATCGAAATGAAACCGAAGGAATTCGATCTCCTGCTTTATCTCGTGAAGCACCCAGGCATCGTGCTCTCGCGCGACGCGCTCCTACGCGAAGTGTGGGGATACGCCTTTCCCGTTGATACTCGTACGGTCGATGTGCATATTCGCGGGATCCGGCAAAAGATCGAGCGAGATCCAAGCCAACCAGCTTTGATTGAAACGGTGCGCGGGTATGGCTACCGATTTTCCACAAGACCGGGCTGAAACCGAACTGGAGCTTCAAGAAGAGCTCTCCCCGCCGGAACGGACCGGCTGGCATCGTCTGGTGCCGCTCACCCTCGGCGGCCGGCTTGCACTCACCTTCGGATTGATCACCGCGATCGCGACAATAGGTCTCGGCATCTATCTCAATTTCAGCATCCGGGCGATCTATCTCGACCGCATCGAGCAACACCTGCTTTCCGATGCCCGGGTCGTGGGCCGGTCCGTATCGACCGATCTCAGCGCAAATGCCGGCATGGATGCCATCGATCCTCAGATCAAAGCATTCAGCACGGATATCGATGCTCGGATCACGATCATCGCGCCTGATGGAGTGGTCGTCGGCGATTCCACTGCTGACCCGAGAACGATGGACAACCACGGATCGCGGCCAGAGATCGTGGCGGCCGCCGCGAATGGCGAAAGTGTCATCAGGCGGCAAAGCGGCACCCTCGATGGGAGCTTTCTCTATGCCGCCGTTCAGATTCCCGGCGCCGACGGCTACATCGCGGAAACGGCGCTGCCCGCGTCGGAGGTCGATAGCGCGCTCGCCGATATCCGTCGCAGGATCGCGCTCGGCACCATCGCGGCCGTGATTCTCTCAGTGGGGGCAGGCGTTTTCGTATCCCGGCGTCTGGCTACCGATATCGGCGCCGTGCGCGATTCCGCCATCAGCGTCGCGTCAGGCGATCTCGATGTCACCATCGAGCCTCCAGTCACCCGGGAACTTGGCGATCTTGCCCGGGCGTTCAATCAAATGACGAACCGGGTCAGCACCCTCTTGAACGAGAGCCGCCGTGCCCGCATGCGCTGGGCGTCGGCATTCGCCAGTATCGGGGACGGCATGATTCTGGTGGACGACACGGAGCAAGTGACCGCGGTCAATCCAGCGGCGGCCAAATTGCTTGGCGTCGATGTGGAGCGAGCGATCGGACAGCCATTTGTCGTTGTCGTCCGCGATCACGAGGTTACAGCCCTCCTGCGTGAATCACAGCGCGTGCAATTACTGAAGCGGGGAGAAATCGAATTCAGCCGTCGGGGTTTGGTGCTTGAGGCGACGGCCCGCCCCGTGGCGGGACATGGCGAGCGCTATTCCATCGTCTCGCTCCGCGATGTCACCGAATTGAGACGTCTGGAAACCGTCCGGCGAGAATTTGTGGCGAATGTGTCGCACGAGCTTCGCACGCCACTGGCGTCAATTCGCGCTGTCGTCGAAACGCTTGAGGCAGGCGCGATCGACGATCCGGCGGTATCCGGCGAGTTTCTGGGACGTATCGTCGGCGAAGTGGATCGCCTGGCGGCGCTGGTCGATGACCTCCTCGATCTGGCCCGGCTCGAATCAGGCCGTGTTCACCTGCAACTGGAACCTCTCGACCCGCGCAATCTCCTCGTTGGCGCGGCCGAGCGGCTGCGTCCACAAATCGAGCGCGCGCGGCTCAATCTCAAGATCGACATTCCGGCCGGGCTCCCACTGGTGCTCGCGGATCGTGCCCGCATTGAGCAGGTGGTGCTCAATCTCGTCCACAACGCCATCAAGTTCACACCGCCAGAGGGCACGATCACGGTAAAGGCAGAACGAGACCGCCAGATGCTGAAAACGAGCATCATCGACACCGGCAGCGGCATCCCCGAGGCTGAGCTCTCCCGGCTCTTCGAGCGATTCTACAAAGCGGACAAGGCGCGCCGGTCGGATGGAACCGGATTGGGATTGGCGATCACGAAACACATCGTCCAGGCTCACGACGGCGACGTCACCGCCGAAAGCGAACCAGGTCACGGCTCGACCTTTATCTTTACGCTCCCATTTGCGGAAAAATCGAACGCATGGAGCTAATAGGTTCAATAATCTTGGGCCAACGTTCGCCCCACGTCTTTTAGCCGCCGCGAAAGATCCTCAACAAAGCCGCTACTGGACAAGATCCGGTCATTTCCGAATATGCGATTCGAGCGGAGATTCTTCCCGTTGGTCAGAATAACGGTAGTGGCGCGGTTCATTGAGACGCGCTTTAGGTTCACTCTTCACTAACATCTTTCGACTATTTATTCGTTACGCTCTTCTGAAGCGGTCTGATCCGACAGGAGATGCGAGATGGTTCGGTCGATTTCGCCAGTCAGCGAGAATTTCGGCCTCAACTATGCCGATCCGCCTTCGCCGGTCGCGCGGCCGATCGCCCGCGTTTTGATCATCTCGGATGATGAGCTGCATCGAAGCTTGCTTCGCACCGAAGCATGCAATGATGGGCTGGACACACGCGTTGCCCCAGATGCCACCCGTGCAATCGAAGTGCATCAAACCGATTGGACGCCGGACGTGATCATCGTCGATCAACTGATGCCGCGCGCCGAGCATTACGCCGTGGTACGGGCGCTGCGATCGGCGTTCGCCGTTCCGGTCTTCGTCGTTTCAGATATGCCAGTGTCCTCAACCTTTTCCTTCGATCAGAGCGTTTTCTTTCGATCCCGTCTCGCTGTCATCTCGGAGATTCGCCATCTGAATGCGTTGGCCGCGCGAGAGGTTGACCTGATCATCGCAGGAAATCTCCAGCTCGATATGCGGTCGTCCCAGGCCATATTCCATGATCGCGTGATCGATCTCAGCCGCGATGAAGCGGCGACACTCGCCGCCCTGATGCTCAATCATGGCGAGGCGGTAGCCCGCCGCACGCTCATCGCCTCAATCGGGGGAGTCCAGCGCGATCTCGATCCGCGCATCATTGATGTGCATGTGGTGCGCTTGATGGTGAAATTTGGCCCTACCTCCCAGGTGCGGATTGACCGGACTCCTGACCGCGAGGGATACCTGCTCCGGACAACTGTCAAGAGCTCATTCGAGCGGTGAATCCCTGGAGGATATAATCGGCGCCAGGCACGCATTCTGTCCGAACATGAAAGGCGCCAGTTCATCCATGACGATTCAGCAGCAAATTCCAGCGGCACAACACGTCGCGACGACGCGGAAGCGCGTCTTTTCTGGTATCCAGCCTTCAGGTAACAGCCACATCGGAAACTACCTCGGCGCAATTCGCAACTGGGTGAATCAGCAAGAGGAATATGACAATGTCTTCTGTATCGTCAATCTCCACGCGCTGACATTGCCGACGACACGCGAAGGCATGATCGAAAATTCAATTGCGATGACGAATACGCTTCTCGCGTCCGGCATCGATCCCGAGCGCTCGATTCTGTTTCTTCAATCCGACGTTTCTCAACATGCCGAGCTTTGCTGGTTGCTTGGTTCGGTCACCATGTTTGGTGAGTTGAGCCGGATGACGCAGTTCAAGGACAAATCAGCCGGCAAAGACGACTCGTTCTCCGCCTCGCTCTTCTATTACCCGGTGTTGATGGCTGCCGACATCCTGCTCTATGACACCGATCTCGTACCAGTGGGGGATGACCAGCGCCAGCATATCGAGCTGGCCCGGGACGTCGCCCAGCGCTTCAATTCGCGCTATGGCGACACGGTGGTGGTGCCCAAACCGGATATCAAGCCAGATGGCGCGCGGATCATGTCGCTCGACGATCCGACGAAGAAGATGAGCAAAAGCGTCGGCGGTCCCAACAGCTGCATTTTTCTGACCGACTCGCCTGACTTGATCGTGAAGAAGTTCAAGCGAGCAGTCACCGACTCCGGCAGCGAAGTGCTTTCATCACCCGACAAACCCGCTCTCGCCAATCTCTTGAGCATCTATTCACTCTTCAGCGGTGAGTCGATTCCCGAAATCGAAGCTCGGTACCATGGCAAAGGGTATGGCGCGTTCAAGAGCGATCTGGGGGAAATCGTCGCAAATGCGCTGAAGCCGATTCAAGAGCGGCTCGTACAGCTCAATAACGACCCTTCGGTCGGCATCGAAATCTTGCGCCAGGGCAAAGAGCGGGCGGCTGAATATGCCGAACGGACCATGGAGCGTGTGCGGGAGCGAATGGGTCTGGTGCTTTAGTCCCTGTAACTGCAGTCTTTCGTCAGGAGGAGAACCGGTCATGGCATCGACAAAGAAGCGGGTTATGCCGCGTAAACCGCTAACGCCGAGCATGTCGCGCTATGAGCGCGTCTGGGCGGCTGTCCACGGCGAGGAAGTCGATCGCCCTCCGGTCGCCTTTTGGCATCATTTTCAGCCGGGCGGCTCCGGGTATCGGATGGCCGAAGCGACCGCTGAATTTTTTGATATCGAGTTTGAGCTCGATATCATCAAGATCATGCCCGATCTCGCCTATCCCTTTCCGCGCAAGTCGATTACGAAGGTCGAGGACTGGCTGCAGATCGAGCCGCTCGATCCCATGCGCTCGCGCTTTTACATCCAGCGGATGGAGTCAGTTGCCCAGTTGCGCACACTGATCGGGCTCGACGCGCCGATTGTCGTCACACTATTCAGCCCGCTGACGGAAGCGCTCGGAATGGCGGAAAGCGAAGAAACCTTCATCCGACACGCCGAAGAGTCGCCGGCGATCATCCACGAAGTGCTGCGCACCCTGGCTGAAAACCTGCATACCCACAACCGGATGATGCTCGAAGCAGGGGCGGACGGGCTCTTTTTCGCGCTCCAGGGCTGCTCGACCGCCGTGATGTCCGAGCAGCTCTACCGGGAATTCGGCCGCCCCTACGATTTGATGGCGCTGCAAGGAACGGAAAGCGGCTGGCTGAATATTCTCCACGTGCATGGCGAAAAAGATCTGATGCTCGATCTCGTGCTTGATTATCCCGTCTCCGTGCTGAGCTGGTCCGACCGGATCGCAGGACCTTCCCTCCGCGATCTGCGGGCTAAGACCAGCAAGACGCTCATGGGCGGCTGGAATGAATTTGGCGCAATCTACAAGGGCGATGTCGCCAAAATGCGGAGCGAAGCGCTCGACGCGGTGAAACAAACCGGCGGTCGCAAGTTCATCCTCGCTCCTGGCTGTTCCGTTCCTGACGACATCGATCACCGCTTCCTCGTAGAAGCGCGGTCAATCGCGGAGGAACTTCTCGACTGAGGCGTTCTGACACACTGCAAACATGACAACCGTGTGATTCCATTTGTCACCCGATTGAGCCTATGCTGCAACGTATGTATCCACTGGCGCAAAAGGCCGATAGTTCAAGAAGAAGCGCGCTGTCGCGAACGATGATGACGGAAAGAGGAGAGATGCCGCATGTGGGAACCACTTCGCCGGTTCAGTATGATCGCGCTGATCCTGTTCACGTCACTGGGATGGCTGGCGACGCCGACAGCTCAGGCGCAAGACACGGAAGCGAATCGTCGCGAAGCCTCCGCGACGGCTGACGAAATCCTCCAACTCGCTGTCGGCCGACGATTTAACGCAATGTACGATCGGATTCATCCCGACGCGCATGCGGTCATCCCGCGCGCGGCCGCCGTCGGCGCTTTCACCGCCATCTACGATCAGTATCGGGTTAGCGACGCGAAGGTCACCGGCGTCGATATCAAAGACTGGACCTGGGGAGTCACCGGAAAGACCTATCAAAACGCCGCCGTCGTTCACTTCGAGCAAAACTACGTCGACGCAAGTGGCAACAATGCGACCCTCAAAGACGACATGCCGCTTGTCGATGTCGACGGTGAATGGCGCTGGTTCTTCGGGAGTGATGAAGCGTTCGTCCAGCAGATGATCCAGCAATATGGCCAAGCGGCCGAAAAGCCGATCGTTGAGGGCGATCTCATCTCGAATGTTGTCAATGACCTCGATGCCTTTTACCGGGATGTGCTTTCATACACCGGCGTTAAATACGAATCTCCCGGCGTTGTCGTCGTCAGCCCGGGCACAGCTGCAAACACCGCCTGCGGTCCAGCATCCAGCGGTTTCTGGGCATTCTATTGTCCAGGCGATATGACGCTCTATCTCGAAGAAGCACTTTTGACCCAGTTGCAAGGGCAGGATCAGGGCTTTGCGGCTGCGTTCGTGATAGCGCATGAGTGGGCGCATCATATACAGACCGAACTTGGATTCGAGCGAACACAGCAGCCGACGCAATGGAATCAGGTGCACAGCATTGAGTTGGAGCTGATGGCCGATTGCATGGCTGGCGCCTGGACGCTCGATGTCGACACGCGCGGCATGTTGCAGCCGGGCGACGTGGATGCGGCGGTCAATTTCACCGTGGAGAAACTCGGGGATCCTTCTTACGTCAGCGAATACGACCCGCAGGCGCACGGTTCCAATGACCAGCGGGTGCAATCGTTCCTCAACGGGTATGAGCAAGGCTTTTCCGGCTGCAATGTGGTCATGTAACGCCAATCTAGTACTCGCGGCACGAATCTGGCGTAATGCAGCTCGTGGGGACTGATCAGTTTCCAACATTTAAGAGAGGAGAACGATCGATGGTCGATCAACTCAAGGGCCTTTTTGGCGGCGGTTCCAGCGATGATCCGAAGAAACCAGAAGCCGAAAAACAGCCAGAAACTGAACTCAAAGGAATGTTTGGAGGTGGCAGCTCCGGAAACGGCAATCAGAAAGCCGATGACGGGCACAACGACTTCGTCAAGCGCTACACCACCGGCGATCCTAATGAGGGATATACAGAAGACGAAGCCAGGCAACAGTTCCAGAAGGTCCTGAAAACGGCCTCACCGGACCAGATTCAGTCGGCGTTTAAGAAGACGGTTGAGAATCTGCCAGAAAACCAGCGCGCTGAGCTCGGCCAGATGATGGCGGATCGCCAGCAGGGCAAGAATCTCGTGCAGATTCAGCACACCGGTGATGGCACTGCTACAGCGGGTACGCAAGGCGGCAGCGGTGGCGGTGGACTCGGTGATATTCTCGGCGGTCTGCTCGGCGGATCGTCCGGAGGCAGCTCCGGCGGAAGCGGCGGTCTCGGGGACATCCTGGGCGGCTTGCTCGGTGGCAGTGATTCCGGTGGAGCGACATCGCAAAGCGGCACCACAGATAAACCGGCTTCCGGCGATAGCTCCGGCGGAGGCATAGGTGATATTCTCGGCGGACTCTTAAGCGGTCCGCAGGGTAAAGCAATCATGGGTGGCATCGCCGCGTTCGCCATGCAGGCCATGCAAGGCGGCAAAGACGGCAGGTAGTAACCCCAAAACATAGATGCCACTACCAGAGGCCGGCACAATTGTGCCGGCCTCTGGGTGCTCAGAGCAATTCGCCAGCAAGCGATTCCGAATCCGGATCGTACAGGAGATGGTTCGTGACAATGCCAAGCGAGAAGAGTGCGGCGGTGATGCCCGCCAGCACTTCCAGCAACATCACACTTTGCGGATTTCCGATCGTGGCGACGACACCCGCCAGCATCGGTCCGAACGCCAACCCGATATAGCTGATCACCATCACCGCTCCTGTTGCGGCGGCAGATTGGTGAGGCGCAGCGATGCCGGCGATGCTCAGCGCCAACGGAATCATCCCGGCGAGACCGATCCCGGAAAACGCAAACCCGAGCAACACGATCGGCTGCGCCAGTCCTGAAACGATCATCGCTCCACCGAGCGCCGTAAAGACGCCATCGACAAACAGCGTCCGCTTCGGACCAAGCAGATTGACGATCGGGCCGTTGAACAACCGCACCAGGAACATCGTCATGCCGTAGATCGCAATGGCGATGACCCGGCTGTTTTCGCTGAATCCGCGCACATCGCGCAGATAAATGCCCGACCACTGCGTCACGATCATCTCGCCGACGATGCAAAGGCCGCTGATGCCGCCCAGGAGCATGATCTCCTTGCGCTTGAGCAACGCGATCGTAATTGAGAACGGGACGGGCGCTGTTCTGGCGCCCTTGATCCGCGTGCCGCCTCGCATCGTGAGCAACGAAAGCACGAACATCGCCGTAAAAATCAGTCCAAAGGCGACATACGCGCCACGATAGTCACCTCCAGCAGCGAAAAGCACCCAGACGACGAGCGCCCCGACCAACGTGCCGAGGCTGTACATCGAGTGCAGCGGCCCCATGATGTGTTTGTTGGACGAACGCTGATAATCGATGGCGATCGCATTGTTGCCAAGATCGAGTAGAGCAACGCTGAGACCGCGAAGCAACATCAGCAGGGTCATCAGCAATGCGCCGCTTCCGCCGATCGCGATCAGCGCCGCGCCCATCATCGCCACAAAACCACCGCTGAGAATCAGGCGCTTATCGACCCGGTTCGCGATCTGCGCGGCGAAGATCATTATCGGAAAAACAATGGCGATGCCGACGCCGCTCGCCACCCCGAACACGCCATTGGACACGCCGAACGCATCAATCACGTCGGGCCAGAGCACGCCACCGCCGCCATCGAGCACACCAAGCGCCAGATAGCCGCCGAACATCACGACAAGGAGCAGGGGAGCGACGTAGGACGTCGCCTGGAGGGCAGTGGGCTGTTCAGATCTCACTGACAAGGTGGTGTTCGCACTCCCGGGCAAGAAAGGTTGGACGCAGAGCCAGCAGGCGGGAGCCGGTCGACTTGCCGCTTCGCCCAAGTATCGTCAATCACGAGGGCTTTGTCGCTCAGGCAGTTGCGACGAACCTCCGGGATTGAAAGCCCGGCTCACAAGCTCCCGCCCGGCACTTCCATTGCTGGGCTGACGGGACGATGCCCTTCCAGGGCTCGTGGGGATGAACACCCTGATCGATAAGGGAAACCCGTTCTCCCGAAACCAGTGCTGGAAGCACTTCGTCGTGCTTAGCCCGGCACTTCCAGTGCCGGGTCCGGCCGGGGAAATGGTCGATATGTCAGGGCATTCCCCGGTTCAGTCTCGTAGAGACTTCGTCTTGTCAGCACTGGATTTCAATCCGGTGCGCGGGAGTCGACAGTTCAATATCTCTTGAGCAAACACAACCCGCCCGCACAATTTCGGCGGGCGGGTTGGTTCGTCTTCCTGGAATGAGTGCTAAACCGTAACCGCCGCCTCTTGCTTGGCGATGATGTTCGTGGAGTGGCCGGCGTCGAGGCGTTGCGATGGATCGTAGTAGGTGACGGCGTGGTTGATGGCCGTGATCGCTTCGGCGAAGCCGGAGGCGATCAGCTTGAACTTGGCGGGGTAGGCCACGATGTCGCCGGCCGCGTAGACGCCGGGGATGTTCGTCGCCATCGTCGTGTGATCGACGATGATCTGGTTTCGTTGCAGCTCGAATCCCCAGGTCTTCAGCGGTCCGAGATCAGCGACGAAACCAATCGCCACGATCAAATCGTCGGCGTCAATGGTTTCTTCGACCCCTTCAGGATTCTTGTAGGTGAGATTCGCAAGATGCCCGTGATGGCCAACATCGACCCGGATCACTTCATAACCCGGGTATTTCAAGACGGCTTTTGTCGCCTCAAGCTCGCGAATCGTCGCTTCGTGGGCGCGGAACTTGGAGCGATGGATCAACGTGATCGAGCGGGCGATCGGCTCCAGCGTCACGCCCCAGTCAACCGCGGAATCGCCTCCGCCGACAATGACGACATCGCGGTCTCGGAACGCTTCGACTCGCTTGGCGAAGTAGTGAATGCCTTTGCCTTCCAGCTCAGACACGCCGGGTGCGGCGTGGCGTTTCGGCTCGAACGCGCCGACGCCCGCGCAGATGATCACCGTCTTGCTGTAGCGGACTCCGAGCGACGTGGTCAGCCGGATCAACCCGTCTTCTGCAAGCTCAAGCCCGGTGACTTCTTCTTTCAAGCAGATTTCAGGCTCATTGCGATTCGCCTGCAGCACGAGCTGCTCAACAAGATCCTTGGCCAATACTTTCGGGAAGCCGCCGACATCGTAGATATATTTTTCGGGATAGATCGCGGTGAGGGCTCCACCCGGCTCTTCAAGCGAATCAATAATTCGCGTCGTCGCGCCGCGCATACCCGCGTAAAACGCCGCGAAGAGTCCCGTCGGTCCAGCGCCGATCACCGTAATATCAGGAATGGCTCCGATGGGCGCAACGCCATTTGTGGCCTGGCCCGAACTGTCACTCATGCCGAGACTCCCGGGGAACAATCAAAGAAATGCGTCGGGCCATGCTCGGCCTCCTATGAAAGATAACAAATCAGGACAAAGCAGTCAGGATTCAAGAACAGTTGGCTTGTGCAGAGATCACAAACCACCCCATCATGCGTCATATGTTCGGATCGGAATGGTTTCAGTTTGCCCGGCGGTCAACCCCGCCCCTACAATCAGGAAATCGAAACAATCTGGAAGTTCCAGCATCGCAAAGGAGCTCGTCATTCATGGCTCAGTCCGTAACGGTCGCATCTCCATCCCAGCTCGAGAATCTGCTTTCCACCCGCGGCCGTGACCTTCCACAGCCACGAATAGGCGATCCGCGCATGGCGGCGGATCTGGTGTCGTTTGTGTTTGGATACCCGGATTCCTCATCGCTTCCGGCCAGCGCCATCGCTGAATCCACGGTTCGCGCCATGCAAAACGAAGGCGAATGGGCGCTGCAGTATGGCAAGGACCGTGGTGTTCCACAGCTCGCAGACGCCCTGCTCGCCAAACTGAAGAAAGACCAGGGAATCGAAGCGAAGAACGAGAATGTCCTGATCACCTCAGGGGGTTCGCAGGCCTGCCAGCTCGTCCTCGATCTTCTGGTCGATCCGGGAGATACGGTCATCGTTGAAGCCCCGAGCTGGATGGGCTTCCTCTACATGGTCAATAACCTGAAGGCGAAAGCGGTCAGTGTGCCGATCGACGAGCAGGGCACCGACGTCGTCGCGCTGGAAGCCAAGCTTAAAGAGCTGAAAGCGCAAGGCATTCAGCCGAAACTCTTCTATACGATTCCAAATTTCCAGAATCCGAGCGGGGTGTCGACGACGCTAGAGCGCCGCCAGCGGATCGCTGAGCTGGCCCAGGAATATGGCATCATCGTGCTCGAAGACGATGCCTATCACGATCTGCGCTTCAAGGGCGATCCGATCGCACCGATCTACACGCTCGATCAATCCGGCTCAGTCTGGTATACCGGAACCTTCTCGAAAATCGTCGGCGCGGGCATGCGGATCGGATGGTTGATCGCCCCGGCGGATGTCGTCACCAAGATGACCGTGCTCAAAACCGATGGCTGCACGAATGTCTTTGGATCGCACGTCGTCGCCGACTGGATGCCGGACCACCTCGACGAGCATATCGGCGCGCTCATCGACATCTATGGCCGCCGCCGCGACATCATGATCGAGTCGCTCGGCCGGCACATGCCGGAGGGAACGACCTGGACCGAGCCAGATGGCGGATTCTTCCTCTGGGTGACACTGCCGGACGGTCTCGACACCACCGCCATGCGGCCAATGCTGCGCGAGCGCGGCGTCGACTTCCTTCCGGGTGCGACCTGCTACGTTGATGGTCGCGGCAAGAATCAGTTCCGGCTCGCCTTTTCGTTTGTCGTCGACGACAAGATCGATGAGGGCATTCAGATCATTGGCGAAGTGGCAAAGGGCGAGTTGCTCGAAATTGGTAGAACCTAGACTTCAAAGCAGTCTTCAGGTTGCATATTTTGACGATGCCGGGGAAGATCTTCTTCTCCGGCATTGCTCATATCTTTGCGGGAAATATTTGACACTGGCGGCAGTGTACGTATAGGTTTTCCGCATACGCCATTCGAGTAAACGTGCTCATTGGTTTCGCCGATCAATCCCGTGAGAGCCACGTTGGCCACATTCAATGACCGCATTTCCACAATCACAACACGGGTAGGCGCGCTCTTCAGGAACCATCATCGTGAACCGGCCGATCGCGTCGCGGGTCTCCGCGCTTTTGCGTTGGTTGGCCGCCGCGCTTCCGCGCCGCTCCAGGCCTGGCAAATTCTTGCTGGCGGGCTGGCTGTCTTGCTGCCGGCGCTCTTCTTGACCATTCTCGGAGACTCGCTGCCCGTCACGACCCCGGGGATCATTTTCATCTTCGGCGTCGCCCTCACGACCTATCTCGCCGGCTGGACCGGTGGCGTCACGGCGCTCGTCGTGGCGACCATCTGGCTCGACCTCTTTTTCATCGGCGACCGCGATTTCTTCAGCTGGCCGAAATCAATCGGCGAGGCGGTCAGCTTCATCCTGATCGTTTTGATCGGCGCAGCCATGATCGTACTCATTGAGCAGGTCAAGCATGAAAGCGCGATCGACCGGCGCGAGGCTATTGCCGCTCGCGCCGCCACCGCCGCGCTCGCGACGCTTGAGGCATCGAGCCGGAGTGATGGGGAAGCCGTCACCGAAGAGCAGGCGATGCGGACACTCCTCGATGCGATGCTACGCGCCAACCGCGCCCATGGCGGCATCGTGCTGCTCTACGACGCGACCCGCAACGACTTTGAACGGATCAGCCACTACGGCGTCAACGACGACGGCATCAGCCTGCCTGAACGTTTTCCCGCCGACATGGGCTTTGCCGGGCGCATCGCTGTTGAGCGGCGCCCCGCGATGGTCGAGCAGCTCTCCCGCTCCACCTTGCGCAATGATCCGCTGCTGGCGTATCTCGGGTTCGAGTCGGTGCTCGGCGTGCCGCTCATTGCCGAAGACGATCTGCTCGGCATCGCGATCACCGGCTTAATTCTTCCGCATCGCTTCACCGCAACCGAGGCCGCCAGGGCCGAGGCGATCGCCACGCGGGCCGCTGCGCTGCTGCGGGCGGCCCGGGCCGGTGATGCCCGCGCGCTGCAACTGCAACGCGCACAGGACGCCAGAGACCGTCTCAGCGAGCTCTTGCAGACGATGCCGGAAGCGGTCGTGCTGGTCGCGCCGCCCGACGGCCGGATTCTGCTCTACAACGCCGCCGCTGTGCGCCTGTTCGGCACCATGGATACCGCAGGGCCACTCTCCGATCTCAGCACCCGGCTTCTGACCGCCGAGGCCGAGCAGCCCGATCCCTTGACGCTTCCGCACATGGTGGCGTTGCGAACCGGCGCGGTGATCGATAGCGTCGAGCTGCTCGTGCGATTGGGGGATGGGCGTGAAACGCCGATTCTGGCTAGCGCCGCGCCGTTGCGCGAGCTTGACCGCGAAATCGCCGCCGTGGTGGTCGTGTTCCGGGATATTCGCGCCCTCAAGGAAGCGTCACGCCTTCGCGATGAATTCGTCTCAGTCGTCTCGCACGAGCTGCGCTCGCCGATGACGCCGATCCGGGGATTCGTGCAGCTGGTCGAACGCGATCTGATCCGGGAAGGCGACCATGAGCAGCAGGTGAAATGGCTGCGAACGATATCGAGTCATGTCGACCGCATGACGAGGTTGGTTGACGATCTGCTCGAAGTTTCCCGATTGCGCTCCGGCACCCTCGATATTCGTCTCGAACCAACCGACATCGTCTCAGTGTGCGATGACGTCGCGGCGTCGCGACAGGCGGGAGCTGCCGGCCACACCGTGCTCTTCACGTATCACGGCGGGGCAATCGTCGGCGCCTGGGATCACGACCGGTTGCACCAGGTCGTCGACAATCTCGTTGGCAACGCCATCAAATACAGTCCGGTCGGGGGAACCGTCACGATCGAACTCGGCGTCGATCGCGCCCACGAGCATGTGTATCTGACCGTCAGCGACGACGGTCCCGGCATTCCGCTCGAAGACCGTGACCGCATCTTCTCCGCCTTCTACCGCACTCGGGAGGCGACGGTCAGCCAGATCTCAGGTCTTGGGCTCGGGCTCTACATCGTCAGCGAGTTGGTCGCGGCGCACGGCGGCGCGATCGAAGTCGGCGAAAGCCCCAGCGGCGGCGCGGCCTTCCAGGTGACATTGCCGCTGCAGGAGATCACGGCGGCGGCGTAGAAGCCCTCACCCGGCGCTCATGCGCCACCCTCTCCCAATGCTGGGCGAGGGTACGAATCTCCTGATATGTCCGCAAGTTTCTGTAGGGGAGGGTCTTGTGCCCTCCCGGGTGGCAACACGGTCTTGTCACCCGGGAGGGCACAAGACCCTCCCCTACGACATGGTGGTGATTCGGCGGGTGGAAGCCTACCTTCGGCCCAGTGCGGCGAGGGCGGGCATGGTGGGCGATTTGTCGGCGGCGGCGGGAAGCGATACGACGACGGCGTTGACGATGCCGGGAATCGTGCGGATTTCTTCAAGCGCGGCGGTCGGAGTGTTGTCATCGATATTGATGACCATGATCGCGTCGCCGCCGCGATTGCGGCGTCCGACCTGCATCCCCGCGATATTGACGCTGTGCCGCCCCAGAATCGTGCCGATCCGGCCCACGACACCAGGCTGATCGTGGTGATGGGTGATCAGCACGTATCCGGAGAGCGCCCGCTCCAGCGAGAAGCGGTCGACTTCAACGATGCCGGCATTTTGCCGATCCCAGGCGACTTTCACGTAGTGCGGTGTTTCGCCCGGCGCTTCAAAGGTGAACTCAGGCTCAATGGCGGCGTCAGGTGTGCTCGTCGTGAGTTTGAGATCAAGTCCGACATCATGGGCGACGACCCGCGCGTTCACCGGAGTTACGCGACGGCCAGTCCATGATTGCAGCGCGTCAGCCACAGCGGACGCCAGAACATGCTCGACGATATCAGGCGAAACGAGCCCCCGCGTCATCATCCGCATGCTCTTGGGAAGCTCTGGTTGCAACACGGCAAGGAGATGTCCTGCCGCTGACGCAACGGTCGTCAGTCGCTGCAGTTCGGGCGCATGCAAGGAGGCAGGCGGCATATTCACCGCGTTCGGCACTGAGTAGCCACGCAACGCGGATAGCGTCGTTGAGCTGATCATGTCGCCGACCGATTCGAGCGCTTCAAAGCTCGATCCGCCGGTGTGGGGTGTCAGGACGACATTCGGCAGCCCGAAGAGCGGGCTGGATATGCAGGGCTCATGGGGATAGACATCGACGCCGGCAGCGGCGATCTGTCCCGATTGCAACGCCTCGGCCAGGGCATCCTGATCGACCACGTCGCCGCGCGCCACATTGAGCACGATCGCGGTCGGCTTCAACTGCCCGATATTGGCGGCGTTCAGCATATGGTGGGTCGCGTCATTTGATGGAACGTGGAACGTGATGATATCTGCTTCAGCGAGCAGCGTGTCGTAATCGACCGATTCCGCGCCAAGCTCGGTGAAGCGCTCGGCCGTAATGAATGGATCGTAGCCAATCAGGCGCATCTCGAATGCGCGCAGCCTCGTCGCCACCACTGAGCCGACCCGGCCAAGCCCAACGATGCCAACCGTCTTACCCCGGAGATCGACCGGCTTTACCCGTTTTCGCGCCCATTCGCCCGCGTGCGTCGTCGCATTCGCGAATGGAATCTGGCGGGTGATCGCCAGCAGCAGCCCGATGGTATGCTCGCCGGCCGACACTGCATTCGCACCCGGCGTATTCAGCACCAGCACGCCTGCCCGGGTGGCCGCATCGAGATCGATATTGTCGACGCCAACACCGGCGCGAGAAACGACGCGCAACTGCGGACCCGCTCGCAAGACTTCTTCGGTCACATTCGTTTCGGAACGGACCACGAGCGCATCAGCATCATGCAGCGTCGCCAGCAATGCAGGGATATCGGTGCCATCGACATCGACGATGTCGGCCGAGCGCTCAAATGCTTTGCGCGCTTTGGGGTGGATCGCGTCGCTCACCACAATCCGGGGACGCCAGCCAGGATTCCCCTCGGAGATCGGGTTAAGCCGCAACGCCATCTGCTCGACGGAGCGCGAAATGTCCTGCAATGACGTTACGAACTGGACGCCGTCGATCGGCTCCAGAAGGTCAGCTTCAGCGGTGATCAGGAAACAGGCGATCCCGGCGGCAGAATACGAACGTGCATGCCGGAGACTGTCCTCAACGGCGAATGTCGCGCCGACCGCAGCGGCGGCAAGCGCTTTTTCATCGGTGAAGATCACCTCGCACTCGGGAAATCCGTTGGCGCGAAGCCAGCCGAGCGTCATGTCGGCGGAGCGTTGCGGTCTGGCCGTGACGATCCGAACATTCTCAGTGCCGCAAAAATCGAGCACCTTTTGAAGAAACGCCGGCGCGCCCTCGGCTGCCCGCAGTTGTGATGCGGGACCATCTGGCGAATAGACCCACTCACGCGTTTCTTCCGGCACATTCAATCCAGCTGAGTCAATGAATGCGCTTTCGGGATAGGACGTGCCGAAGCGCTCATTGGCGGCATGAGCCAATGGCCTTGGATGTTCGGTGAGGACACCGTCGATATCGATAGCGAGGCTCAGCACCGTCGCGTCTTCAGGAGTTGGGGGAACGATTCGCGATTGCACTTTGAGCATGCTCCTGCGCGCAGCTGATTGGTTCACGATCACTTTTCGCGTGAGTGAGGAATTGATGTCCCCAACGAAAAGCCGGTGTTCCAGCACGACGTGACGAGCGGTCCTGGCGCCGCCCTCTCCATCGAACAGTAGCATGCGTGTAAGCGATTACCCATTGTTGACACGACCCGTTTAAAGTAACTAAATCCCATATTGCTCCATTCGTATTTGACAACGATCACGCTATTTGGTACGAAAGAGATCACTCGATGACCGTTGAATCGGTAACAGAACATTTTAGTCCTTGCACATCATGCCAAGGCGCTTGACTGCTGAACGTTTTCGGGAGTGTTTGCTCCTGATTTCGGCAGTGGTCCACCGCTCTAGAAGTGTTCCGCGAAGGGCATCAGATGACGGAAGCAGTCACCCCGCGTCCCACCTTGCTAAAAATGGAAGGGATCAGCAAATCATTTCCTGGCGTCAAGGCACTGCAATCGGTTCATCTTGACGTCCGTGCTGGAGAATGCGTGGCGTTGATGGGAGAAAACGGCGCTGGTAAGTCGACGTTGATGAAGATTCTTTCCGGCGTTTACACGCCGGAGGAAGGCGTCATCTCGATTGACGGCCAACCCGTGGCGCTGACCAATCCTCACCAAGCTCAACAACTTGGGCTTTCGATCATCTATCAGGAATTCAATCTCTTCCCAAATCTCTCAGTCGAGGAAAATGTCTTCGTCGGTCGAGAGCCGAGCGCCAACGGGTTTGTTCGCTGGAGCGATCTTCGCCAGGCGACGAATGAATTACTACATCAACTCGGCGTCGATCTCGATCCAAGCGCGACCGTGCGCGAACTCAGCGTCGCCCAACAGCAAATGGTTGAGATCGCGAAGGCACTTTCGTTCAACGCTCGTATCGTGATCATGGACGAACCGACCTCCGCATTAACCACCAACGAGGTCGCCGCGCTCTTCAAAATAGTTCGTGGGCTCCGTGAGCGAGGCCTCGGCATCATTTTCATTTCCCACCGGATTGACGAGGTGCTTACCATTTGCGATCGCATCGTCATTTTGCGCGACGGACAAAATGCCGGCGAATTGTCAAAAGGGGAAGCGACATCCGAGAGAATCGTGCAACTTATGGTAGGTCGTCCTCTCGCTGATCTCTTCCAAAAGGAGAACGCGGTAACGGCCGGGAACCCCATACTCGAGGTACGAAAGCTCAACCGGACTGGCACCAAGCGAGACGCTACGGCGATTGTCCTCCACGATGTCAGTCTCACTGTGCATGCTGGGGAAATCGTTGGACTGGCGGGCTTGGTGGGATCAGGTCGGACGGAACTCGCCCGGTCGATATTCGGCGCCGATCCGTTTTTGAGCGGCGAGATTCTTATAGATGGCACCCCAGTCGCGATTCACGGTCCTCAGGATGCAATTCGGCATGGAATCGGACTGGTGCCGGAGGATCGCAAACAGCAAGCGCTGGTCCTACAGCTTGCCGTTCGTGAAAACATCAGTCTTGCGAAGTTGAGTGAATTGACCAGGATGGGATTCGTGAGGCGAACCGAGGAGCGATCGGTTGCCCAGCGGTTTATCACTGCGCTTCAGATCCGCACTCCAAGTATGGAACAGAAGGTCGTCAACCTCAGTGGTGGCAACCAGCAGAAGGTCGTGCTCGCGAAGTGGCTGGCACTCGAGCCAAAAATTCTGCTGGTGGACGAGCCGACGCGCGGTGTCGACGTAGGCGCGAAAGCCGAAGTGCACCACTTACTCAACCAACTTGCTCAGCGCGGGGTTGCGATCCTCATGATTTCATCAGAACTAACGGAGATCATCGGCATGAGCGACCGTGTGTTGGTCATGAGACAAGGCACGATTGCGGGTGAACTCACCCGGGCGGACGCAACCCAGGAGCGAATCATGACCCTGGCGACCGGTTCTATCCCCGGAGAAACGGCGGCCTAAGGAACTCAACTTGTCGAAGCAATCGAATGGCTGGAAGGGAACCGAAGCATGAGTTCAGGTAATGCCTCAAATATCGCGGCAATCAGCGGCAGACGCCAAGTGAGCGCGGTTGAGTATCTTGGGCGGTTTGCTCCGGTGATTTTCTTGCTCGGCATCGTAATCATCGTATCAATTCTTGAGCCCGGATTTCGCACCGAACGCAATATGTGGAATGTTATCCGACAGGTCTCTTTCATCGGCATCCTCGCCGTCGGTATGACATTTGTGATCTTGACTGCGGGTATCGATCTTTCGGTCGGTTCAATGCTTGCATTCACTGGAATCGTATGCGCATCGGCAGCCAAAGGTGCGAGAGGGCTGATTGCGGGGGGAAGCCAGGACGACGGTGGGATTCACGTTCTATACGCGGTCCTCGCCGCAATCGGTGTCGGTCTTCTGCTCGGCGGGATCCATGGCTTCCTCATTGGATACGCGGAACTTCCTGCTTTTATCGTGACGCTGGGCGGTCTGGGAATTTGGAGAGGGGCAACACTCGTTTGGTCTGAAGGGCAACCGATCAGTTCCTTCTCGAAGGATTTCACCTATTGGGGCAAGGGATATATCTTCGAGAAAGTTCCGGTTCCGGTGCTCTTCTTTCTGGCGTTTGTCGTCGTTGCACATATCGTTTTGAAATACACCAAATACGGGCGCTGGATATACGCGCTTGGCGGGAATCCCGAAGCTGCCAGACTCTCAGGTCTCAATGCGAAAGCGTTGACGATGAGCGTCTATGTTATCAGCGGTCTTTGCGCCGGCGTTGCCGCGTTTCTGCTCACATCCCGTCTCAATTCTGCCGAGCAGGTTGCAGGGCAGAGTTATGAGCTGCAGGCGATCGCTGCGGTTGTCATCGGCGGCACGAGTCTCTTCGGTGGCGAGGGCGGCGTTCTTGGCACCTTGATCGGCGCGCTCCTAATCGGCGTTCTAAACAATGGTCTTGTGATCATGGGCGTCAATTCATATTACCAACCGATCGTGATCGGCATGATTATCGTTTTCAGTGTTTACCTCGACCAATTAGTCAAGCGCCGCAGGAGATGACCGGTCCTCGTAAAACCCGGTGACGTGTGGACTGGAATTCGTGAAGGAGGAAACGCCCTGGCAGGATCAATTTCTTCGTCGAATTACCGAACGATGTAGCTCGTCAGGATTCATGAATCGGAGAGGAAGACCAGATGAACCCAAGCATCGAATATATGGCCAAGAAGCAGGTAAATCGGCGCACGCTCCTCAAGGGCGCGGCGGCGGCTAGTGCCTTCGCGGTCTTGCCAAGCGCTGTTCAAAACGCTTCCGCTCAGGAACCGTTGAAGATCGCCTTCTCCGTTCCGGGGCTTAACTTCCCTTTCTTCGTCCATATGATGGATCTTGCCGAGGCGCATGCCAAAGAAATCGGTGGGATTGAATTTATCCGGTTGGATGGACAGGAAAACGGTGCTCCGAGCTCGACCAAGCAGAGCGCGGATCTGGAAGCGATGGTATCGCAAGGCGTTCAAGGTATTGTCATCAGTCCCAATGACGTAAACGCACTTGCCCCGGCCATCCAGTCGGTGATCGATGCTGGTGTCGTCGTCGTGACCGTTGACCGGAACGTGACGGGGGCGACAACGCTCGCCCATGTCGGCGCTGATAACGTCGAAGGCGGGCGGGCGCAAGGGCGCTTCCTCATCTCCATCCTGCCGGAAGGCGACGTGATCGAACTGCAGGGGCAGCCGGGTGCGTCTCCAGCTATCGACCGACACGCTGGATTCGATGAAATCATCAAGGGGCAGGATAAAGTCAAGGTTGTCGCGAGCGAAACCGCTCAGTTTGCGCGAGCAACCGCAGTCACCGTGCTCGAATCGCTATTGGCCGCAAATCCTGATCCTAAGGCCGTTGTATGCGCCAATGACGATATGGCCTTCGGCGCGGTTGAAGCACTTTCCGACGCGGGCCTGAGCATTCCGATCATCGGATTCGATGCACTTCCCGAAGCATTGATCGCTATTAATGGCGGCCAGATGACCGCGACGGTCGAGCAATTCCCAGGAGGCCAAGCCTCCGGAGCGCTCGACATCATCGTGGCCAAGCTGCGGGACGGGAAGGATCCGGCGCAACATGATACATTCCTGATTCCGATCATCATCTCGAAAGACAACCTGGCAGACGCGGAACGCGCAGTCGAGGCCGGCGTTGCGCCGGCGGCGAGTCCTAGTCCAACCACATAATGTGGACGAACTCTCGCTCTGCACCTGGAGCTCCTTCGAATGTGGTATAGCGGCTGAGAGCTCGATGAGATCGGCGGGCCGCCTTCGCTTGAACCCGAAGCGATAGCGGCTCGCATCATCGGCATCGCGACGCCCGCAAATCGGCGTGCTCAAAGCCGATAAACCTCAGTCCTTCGGTCCTTCCGCGCTGCAGCTTGGACGATCAGTTCCTCAGCTCGCAACTCGACGTCAGAAATGCCGCAGCCCTTGGGCGCGTGTTTCAAGAAATGGCGTTAGGAACGCATCGTCCCGACCCCATAGCTCTCGAAAGCCGATGATTAGCCATTGGGCGGTCAGTAAAGACGCATTTTGTCCAGCACCGGCGTCATCTCGTCAATGCGTCCATCGAGATAACAGCGAAGATTGTGGACGAAGATGTCGACGATTTTGCCGTTCTCGGTATCGGCGGTGCTGGCCGAATGCGGGCAGATCAGCACATTTGGCAAATCCCAGAGCGGGGAGCTCGGCGGCAACGGTTCAACTCGAGTGACATCGAGCGCGGCGAAGCCGATCTTCCCGCTTTGGAGCGCTTCGATCATCGCGTCTTCATCGATCACGATGCCGCGCGCGATATTCACCAGCACAACGCCCGGTTTCATCGAAGCGATGGCGGCGCGATCGATCAGATTTTCCGTTTCCGGCGTGTGCGGGGTGGAAAGCACCACGCAATCGGCTGCACCGAGGAGTTCGTGAAGCTGCTCCCTCGGCACGACTCGATCGACACCTAGATCATCGGCTCGCTGCGGATCGTTGCTTCGCGCCATCGCCCAGACCTCCATGTTGAAGGCTTTCGCGATTCTGGCGACCTCCCGTCCAATACGGCCGGGCCCTATGACCGCCATCCGCTTGCCGGCGAGTTCACCGGCGCAGAATCGGTCCCAGTGATGCGCTTTCTGCTCTTCCACCAGAAAAGGAAAACGCTTGGCATGGTAGAGAAGCGCGGCGAACACGAACTCCGTCAGTGGTTGGCTATGCACGCCACTGGCGGTGGTGACGATCAGATCGCTCTCTTGCAATCCAAGCTTCTTAATTTGCTGCCCGACCCCGGCAGAAGATGTCTGCACCCACTTGAGCTTCGGGGACAACTCAAGCGGAGCCGCGTCTCGAATGTCGGCAAAATCCCAGAGCACTTCCGCCTGGCTGAGCAATGAACGGAATTCAGCTTCTGCGGAGTCAGAGCGCGTCCAATCGCTCGGTCCGTGGTGATCGGCCAAGTACCGGGACGGCGGTTGCAAGTCGGGACGATAGATGATCCTGACGCGTTGGGGGTCAACCGAGGCGATCCGGTCGACATGCTCCTGCTCGAGAATCGTCGCGATCATCACGACGACAGGATCATTGGCGGTGCGTGGTAATTTCTCGGTCATTCGAATCCTTCCAGCCATACATGCTCTGAATCCAACGTGCGACCTCTGCGATACTTTCAGGCAGTGTGCAGGGAAGTCGCAGTTCGGTCAATCAATTCACCGGAACTTGCGGGTCACTATCGGAGGAACGCCAATCATGGGGAACGCAATTGACGTCGATCTCTACGCATCGCGGATCGACCGCGCACGCGCCGAGATGAACAAGGATGGGCTTGACTATTTGGTGGTGGGTCCAGGTTCGGATCTTTTCTACCTCACCGGTTACAACGCCCACCTAAGCGAGCGATTGAATTTGCTTGTCATCGGTCGCGACGGATCCGCAAACATGGTCGTACCGGTGCTCGAAGCGCCGCTCTACGCCGGTCGTGAATCACTTGCGCCCACGAAAACCTGGACTGAGACGGAAAAGCCGGCCGATCTGGTTGCCTCGATCCTCGGCGATGCCAAAGGCAAAACAATCGGTGTTGCCGATCAACTCTGGAGCGTTTTCCTTCTTCGCCTTCAAGAATCCGTTAAAGGCGCCTCGTGGGTGACTGGCAACGACGTAATGCGGAATCTCCGTATGATCAAGGACGACAAAGAGATCGAAGCGCTGACGGATGTCGGGCGTCGCACAGATGCAGCCTGGATGGAGTTCATTGAAACGGCGCAGATCACTGGCCTGACCGAAAAGCAGGCGATGGACAAGCTTGGTCGGCTGATGGAAAAACAGGGCCTTGCTTATTCCGGCGGAATTTGCGCCTCCGGCCCGAATTCAGCATCACCACATCATCACACCGGCGACCGCGTCATTCAGCAGGGAGACGTGATCGTGTTCGACTGGGGCAGCGAGGTGGACGGGTATCACAGTGACATCACTCGCACAGTCATTGTTGGTGCGCCGACTGAGGAATATAAAAAGGTTTACGAGACGGTTAAACGCGCCAACCAGGCAGCGTTCGATGCGGTCAAGGCAGGCGTCCCTTGTGAGGATATTGACAAGGCCGCACGCGACGTGATCGCCGCCGAAGGATACGGAGAAGCTTTCATCCACCGCGTTGGCCATGGACTCGGACTGGATGGACATGAAGAGCCATATATGGTCAGTGGCAACACGCTTCCGCTCGAAGTAGGGATGGTGTTCAGCGACGAGCCGGGCATCTATCTCGAAGGGAACTTCGGAGTCCGCATTGAGGACATCCTCGTCTGTACCGAAAATGGCGCACGCCGCTTCAACGAAGCTACTCGCGACATCACGGTGATGGACTAACTAAGCCTCAGACTGCTGGAAATCGCGGAAGCCATTCCAGGGCTGATGTTGGTTAGTGACATATGAACCCAACCAATTGGGCCCACGCACGGAATCCTGGTTAGGTGCTTCTGCTTCCGGCAATTGGGATCAGATGCCAATGTGCAACCACCATCTCTTGTCTGAGTTACAAACCAGCGGCTCGAAAGTCAAGACTTTCGGGCCGCTGATGCATCCAATGCCGAAGAATCTCATTCCGCTACGACGTTCCGCAATCAACCGCCGCGTCAATGTCGAGACGTCCGGAGCCCAGTTTGCCGACGTATCCCGGATTCGTCGCATCGAGTGACACGGACGTGCTTTCGATCAGAGCCTGGATCTCATCGGTGCTCATGTTTGGATTCTTTTCCATCACCAGCGCAACAGCGCCAGTCACGAACGGCGCGGCCATGCTGGTGCCGCTCGTTGCTCCGTATCCGCCTCCCGGAGTTGCGCTTTCTATCTCGGTCCCCGGAGCGCTTAAGCTGAGTTCTGCGCCATAGTTGCTGAACGAGCTTTTCACATCCTCAGGGTCGGTCGAGGCCACCCCAATGACCCACGGTGATGCAGATGGGTATTCCTTTGGAGTCTCCCGGTCGGAGTTTCCCGCAGAAGCGACGACGACGACACCTCGTTCGTGGGCGGCCAGGATAGCGCGGTCAACGACCTCCGATTCCTGCGTCGAGCTCAAACTGAGATTGATGACCCGCGCTCCATGCTCATAGGCATAGACAATCCCGGTGGCGACGCCAAAGGAATCACCGATTCCATCATCGTTTAGCGCTTTGATCGGCAGAATCTTCACCGTCGGCGCGATGCGGGCAATGACTCCGGCGACATGTGTCCCATGTCCATACATTTCATCGATCAATCCATCGCCGTCATCATCGGTGCCGTTGGCGACTTCCTGATAGTTGGCGTTGCCATCGAGCACGTTCCAACCGTCGCTGGCTAATCTACCTGCAAACGCCGGGTGGTGCTGATCGATCCCGGTGTCAATCACCGCCACAATGATGCCGGTTGGAGTGACGCACCCCGGAGCAAGCTCTCCTACCACCTCATAGCCATAGTTTGGATCGGACACCGTCGATGAATCCGGACTGAGCGAATCGATTGCCATCGCCTCTGGTGGTTGGATCAACCCATTCGCCTCGACGCTGATCACGTCGGGATCAGCGAGCAATTCAGCGGTTTTTGCCACCAAATCAGTTCCTTCCGGGAAGCCGAACAAGGCGCTATTCAGCGTTGGGATCGAGCTGAGCACCTGACCTCCATGCCGACCGGCGACGACATCCGGGTCGGCGCCTTGGCGCAGCATGACATTTAACTGATCGGGGCGAGCATTCTCAGGGAACGTCTGCGCGGACAGTGTGGTCGAGGCAGGCGTGTCAGGAGTTTCTTGCACGGGTGCGATTGGGACTGAGGTCGCGGTCGGAGTTGCGGTCGGAACAGCAGTGCTCGTCGCAGTTGTCCCCGGTGTCGTCGTCTGCAGTTGAAATCGGCGTCGGAGTAGACGTAGCGATCGCGGTTGATGTCGCAGATTCAGTCGAAGTTGCCGGAGGTGTGTCCGTCGGAATCGGCGAGTTCGTTGGAGTTTGGGTTGGGACCGGAGTTGGAGTCATTGTTGGAATAGGAGTGGCGGTTTCTTCTGGCAATGATATTTGAGACTCAGTCGGAAGTGGCGAAGCTGTTTCCGTTGGCGTTGAGGTTTCCGTTGAAATCGGTGTTGAAGTCTCTGTTGAAACCGGCGTGGTCGTTGGTGTTTCCGTCGAATGGGAGTACTGGTTGGCGTCTCCGTTGGCGCCGCAGTTCTTGTCGCAGTAGCTGTCACGATTGGAGTGTCTGTCGGAGATTCCGTCGGAACTGGCGAATTTGTCGGTGTCTCCGTAGGAGTCGGAGTGTTTGTTGCGGTCGTGGTTGCCGTGGCCGTGCTTGTGGCGGTGGGCGTTTCAGTTGGAATCGGGGTATTCGTCGGTGTTTCGGTTGGGGTGGCCGTATTTGTTGCCGTCGCCGTGAAGGTCGGCGTTGCCGTATTTGTTGGCGTCATTGTCGGACACGAACTGCTATTGCCATCGTTACCGTTTCCGTCATCACAATGTTCTTGACTCGGGTCGAAAGCGGGGCGGATGATTGTTGATGCCCGTTGCATTGGAGCCGCGTTGACACGATCGTCTGGGCCAAGATTCCAACGAGCGGTCCCAATCAGAGCGGCAGCAATCAGGAGTGCTGCGCTCAGGGCGCAAAACATTCGCAATTGTTTCGATTTTCCCATTCGCAACCTCCTTTCCGACAAATCAATGTACGTGATGCCTGCATAGTACCCCGCGGGAGTTGCTCCCGCGTGGAATTCAGGAACAAGGTTTGGTTCCAGGCCAGGGCGGGAACGATACTTGCAGCCAGCGGAATGCGGATGAGCCCCGGTGATCGATGAAGCGGGGGGAAGAAAAGGGGATTCGCGTGGGTCAGAACAGTGCGGAAGTGGTCATCATCGGCGCGGGCATCATGGGGTGCGCGATTGCGTATTCCCTGGCCGAGCGCGGCGTTCGCGACATCGTCGTAGTTGAAAAAGACGCCATCGCCCGTGGAGCGACCGCGGACGCCGCCGGCGGGATTCGCCAGCAGTTCTCGACAGTAACCAATGTCCAGCTTGCTACATACAGTGTACGCGTCTGGGAAACGTATGCCGAGCGATTCGGCATCGACAACAATCTGCATCAGCAGGGATATCTCTTCCTACTCGATGACCCCGCCGAGGAAGCGACCTTCCGCGAGAATCTGGCGCTTCAGCAGCGCCTCGGTGTTCCCTCTCGTTGGGTTTCTCCCGCTGAAATCGCCGAATTGAACCCCTACATCACGCTCGATGATGTGATAGGCGGAACCTTTTGTCCCGAAGATGGCTGGGTGGACACCTACAACTCGACCATGGGATATGCCCAGGCAGCGCGGCGGCTCGGAGTCACCTTCCAGGAAGAAACCGAAGTGACCGGCATCACGGTTGAGCAGAGCAAGATCACCAGTGTTTCAACCACGGACGGGGCGATTTCAACGCCGTTGGCGATCATTTGCGCCGGACCGCAGACCCGGTTGGTCGGCCGAATGGCTGGTGTTGAGATTCCGGTTGATCCCTATCGACGGATGAGCTTCATCACCGAGCCGTTCGACACACTCCCGGCGACGCTTCCCATGACGATCGAGTTCTCCTCAGGACTTTATTTCCATCCCGAAAGCCGGGGATTCCTGTTCGGTATGGCCGATCGGGATGAGGAAAGCAGCTTCAACAAACGCGTTGATGAAGCCTGGATGATGAATACCGTCGAACGCCTGATCAATCGCGCTCCCGCCTTTGAAGACGCGAACATTTTGCGTGGCTGGGCGGGATTCTACGAGGTGACTCCCGATCACAATCCGGTGCTCGGTTTTCTTGGAGAGCCCGATGGACTGGCCGTCGCAGCCGGATTCTCCGGTCATGGGTTCATGCAGGGCCCGGCAATCGGCGCATGCATGGCGGAGTTGATCCTGGACGGCGAAGCGAAAACGGTCGATATCGCCCCATTCCGTCCTTCGAGGTTTCTGGAAGGCGCGCTCGCCACGGAACACAACGTCATTTAGAACGATGTCTGGAGTTGCTCATGACCGGTGATTTAGAAAATGAATCGTTTCTCGACGAATCCACAGAAGATCTGCTTGAGCAGAGTCAACAAAATGCTCAGGCATTGATCCTGGGCACAATCAGTCTGCTTGACGATCTCGGGGTGGTGCCGGAGGCATGGGCTGATGGGTTAGGAGAGCGATTCGCCGCCGCCTGGAGCGACGAGGAACCATGGGAGCCCGTCGAGTTTCTCGACGCGATGCTCACGAACTATCGCTCGCTCGGCGCCTCAGTGGAAGAAACCGGCCTGGAGGGTGATGCGGTCACCGCGGTGATCAGCGGGTTTCCAGACGAAGAGCTTTGCGAGGTTTTCGGCATCGATCCGAAAGATGCACACATCTACCATCGTGTCGCCGCTGAAATTGCACGTCGCCGTAATCTCACCTGGACATGGACTGTCGATGATGATCTGACCACATTCACCGTGACCACGGTAGGCGACGCTGCACCGGAATGATGCATATCGGCGCAGCGCGGGTCACGCTCTATCTTCCGGAGGCGATGTCACTCAAAGACAAGCGCGGCGTCGTGAAATCGATCGTCGACCGATCGCGCCACCGCTTCAATGCCGCGATCGCGGAGGTTGAAGACCTCAATGATCTCCGCGTGGCGACGATTGGCGTGACCGTTGTTTCGAACGATAGCCGTCACGCGGATGAAATGCTTCAGGTGATCGTCGGATTCATCGAGCGCGAAGCTGATGCCGATCTGGGCGAGGTTGAAACCGAGATTCTGACTTTTTAGAGGGTGGCTGTAAAGCAATGTGCCGGGCTGATGCATCAGCCCGGCACATTGCTTGCTTTAAGGTTGCGGTGAGGCGCTGGGCGATGCCGCTGGCGACGCGACCGGCGATGCAGGCGGCAGCAAATTTGAGGCCGAGGTGGGTTCGGGCGATGCCGCGACTGCGCCAATCGCGACCGCGTTGATATTCTCAATCGGCAGCGGCTCGATGCGGTACACGGCGCTGCTGCCGATATCGCTGACGAGCAACGTCCCATCCGTCTCAAGCGCGATGCCGACAGGCTTTTTCAGCGCCTGGGTTCCAGAGGTCGTGATCGAACCGAGCAATTGTCCATCCTTGCCGATCACCTCAACGCTACCTGTGGCAGATGATGTTGCGTAGAGCAATCCATCAGCGCCGAAAGCGAGATAAGGCTCGAAGTAGCTTCGCCCGCTCCAGGCGACAACCGGCCACTGCGCGATCGGCTCACCAGATTGTGAGAAGACACTGATCCGCGCGTTCCCGGAATCGGCGACGTAAACATTCCCATCCGGTCCGATCGCGATGCCAACCGGCTCGATCATCTGCGATGGAGACGATCCCTTGCCGCCAAACGCGCGTTTGAACGAACCATCCTTACCAAAAACTTCGACTCGCTCGTTGCCGGTATCAACGACGAACACCTCATCATCGGTGACCGCCACGCTTCGCGGACCGAAAAAGGCTCCCGGATTCATTTCTGCGGTGGGCGCATCGCCGTTGTCCGCGTTGGTTCCCCAGGTGCGAATGACTGCGCCGGAGGAATCGAGCACGACGATGCGATGTCCCCAGGTATCGGCAACGTAGATAAGATCATCGGATCCAACGGCGATTCCTGTTGGCCCAAGTCCCTGGGTTGAAATCGTCAGGGCCACCGCCCCGGAGGTGCTGTCCCACGAGGCGACAAAATCGCCTTCAGGATCGAATCGCTCGACACGCGCGTTGTTGCTGTCGACAACATAGACATATCCATCGGAGGCCACCGCGATGCCGCGCGGTCCATCAAACTGGCCGTCTGCTTTACCTGGCCCAACCCGTTCAAGCAGCGCGTAGGGGCCACTGGCCGGGGTGATCTGCGCGGAAAGGTCGGTGATGAGCCCTACATAGACCGGGGCCGGCGCTGCCGGTGTTTGCAACTCGCGGTAGAGCAGGTAGTCGAGCGTATCCTGCCAATGCGAAGGATTGAAAATTCCCGCCAGGATATTGCCGATGTTTGGATCGGTGTATGCGCCCGGCACCCGGTTCGCCGTGTTGTATGGCGTCACCGTGTAGCCCGCGTCGACCATGCCGGTGTCGTCAGGAGCGATGACGATATCCGCATTCATGCCCGGAGCCTGACCGGCCGGAGTGATGGTGAGCGCGGGGAAGTCGCGGAAATACCAGGCGTACGGCTGCTCAACGCGACGGTCGACCGCGACGGCGAGTCCATGCCCCCCGGTTGGATCCTCGATCGTACCCTCGGTGCGGGTTTGATCGAGTGAGATTCGCCGCAGGCGGTTGATGAGCGGCAGGACGCCTTCGGTCGAGGTGCGCTGGGCCAACATCTCATTGCTGGTGTCAATGTTGGAATAGGAGAGCTGGGTCGTCGCCCGGACAGTCAGAAAGGTGAGTACAATCGCGGCCGTCACCAGAATCCAGCCACCCGCGTGCGATGTGCCGGTCAGTTTTTGATCGTATCTGAACAGGTAAAAGGCGGTGACCGCGCTCGGGATCAGCACTAACACGCAGACGAAGATGAGATCGAGCCAGGCCTGGCTGGCGGAGGCGGCGCCGCTAATGCGTCCGGCGAGTACGATCACCGCGAAGAGACTGATGAAAAACAGAATTCCGATGCCGATAAATGCCCAGCCGCGAACACCCATGCTTCGAATCGGATCGACCCCGGCAAACACCTCGCCGAGCCCAATGCCGCCAAGCAACACCAGCGGAAGCACGATGTAGCCTGCTTGCTCCGGCGCTCGCCCTGAGCTGAGACTGAACAGCAGCAGCGAAACGAGGAACCAGGCGACGAACAAGGCGAGACCAATGCTGCCTGGTTCGGACTGCCCGCTTTTCCAGAGGGCCACAACAGCGAACAGGCAGGCCATGAACTCGTAGAGCAGTATCGACAGCACAAAGAACTGAGCCGGGGTATTGCTGGAGGTTGAGCCGATCAACCGCGCCCAATCGGCGAAGGTCGTCAGCAGGCCATCGAGCGCGCTGAGGTCAGTAAACAGACGGGTGAAGAGCACCAGGATCGTCGCCAGCAAACCAATCGTGGCGGCGATCCAGTTTCGGCCGCTGCCGGTAAGCGATGCGAAGCTCGCTCGAATCGGATTGCTGCCTCCCCCGAGGAAGAGCGAAATCGCGATGCCGATCGCTAAGGCGAGCAGGCCATTCAGCGCCGCCGGGCCCGATCCGATCGTCATTGCCAGCCCGACGCCGAGTCCCAGCGACCAGCGGGCTCGCGAGCCCGCGTTTGCGGCGGCATTTCCGGCGCGGAGCAATGCTACGACCACCAGCATCAACGAAAAGATGCCTGCGCTTGTCGTGATCTCATTGCGAGAGGCCAGCACGAGGGTTGGCGAGATCGCCATCATCGTGACGATTCCGGCGACTTGCGCTCGCCCGACGAACGGTCGCAGGCCAAGCGCCAACACCATCGCCCCAACGCCGAACAATGCGCCTGGCAGGCGCGCGGTGGCGTCGGTGACGCCGAACAGGAAAAAGCTGAATGCCTGGGAAATCAGCGCGACCGGAGCAGTTGTCGCGAGGTGCTCGCCGGCAGCCGGTGATTGCCCGCGAAAAAAGAGATAGCTGTCGTACGCCCAGGTGGCTTCAGCGCTCGAAAGGGCGTGGATGTCGAGTTGAATCAGCCGCAACACCGATCCGGCGAGCAAAGCCAGGAACGCAACGAGCGTCGCCCAGCGCACGGCGGCCAGGTCAATAACGCGGTCGAGCGGGTCCACCGCTGCTGAATGCTCGATATTGGTTTCCATCCGCAATCGTTCCTCAATCAACTACAGGCCGGCAAGCGGCTCAGCGCGAATCCGGGCCGCTAGTCGGATCCATAGCGAATGCTGTTGAACATGGGCAGGAGATCGTTCCTGATATAGACCTTGAACCCATACTGACCATTGGGCGAGGGGAGATCGCGATATTCGAGCAAGCGGAACAGCTCTTGCTGGTTCTCCGCCGAGGTCTGCCCGGAGATGGTCGAAACGATCGAGTCGAGGATGTCGAGTGGTCCCGTTCCCTGGGAGGCGGAGGTTAACGCCGAGCGTCCAACCGGAATCTCCGGCGCTATGGCGAAGCCACGGTAGACATCCTCTGGAAACCACCAGCGAAGGACGTAGTCGGTGGCTGTATAACCGCTCAAGTAGGACTGGAACTGGCTGTCGAGCTCGTTGGAAACGATTAGCACGGGCGCGGTAGGTGGCGTTCCCAGGCCGGTGGGCGTGTAACGCTTGCCGGAGAAGTCGCGCAGATACCACTGCATCGGCCAGGCGACTTTGGAGTCATACATGATCTCCATGCTCTTGTCGCCGTTCATTAATGCCGACATCTCGCCAAGATCGTGAACGAGCATCGGCACATCAGGAGAGGTCTGGGTATAGATGAGCATGTCGACTGGCACATCGCCCTGGAGATAGGTCATCCGGAAACCGGCGTGAACCTGCAGGGTGAGGAGACCGATCACCAGCGCGGCGGCCACCATCAGCGCAGTGCGCTGCGGTCCTCGCCAGAAGAGCCAGACGCCAATTCCCGCCAGCGCCACCAGCGGCGGAATCGCCAGCAGCCACCAGTAGTCGCGCGCCCAGTCGGTGGGAACACGGCTCAGCCCGCCGGTCGGCCCGGTCACGATCTCGCCGGCGGTCATCTTTCCCGCCAGCGCCAACCAGGAAGCGCCAATCACGAGCAAACCGGCGAAGAGTGCGAAGTCGATGCGTGAGAATGCCCGCTCCTGGTAAAGCTCGATACCCCGCTCGATAAATTGCCCGATCACGACTGCGGCCAATAGACAGCCAGGCACGGCGATATGCATCACCAGCCAGGGCATTTTTTCGCCGGCGAACGATTCAGCGACGAAGATGCCGACAAACCAGGTCGCGAGAAACCCACGAAAAAAGAGTTGCGGGCCAGGACTCCAGAGTTTGAGCGCCGCGCCAATCGCTTTGCCGGCGATGGCGATCGTCGCGCCGAACCCGAAGAGAAAGCCGATGAAGTCATATTGCGGAAAGAGCGTCAAGTAGTAAAACCAGGGCTGCTCGCCACGCCGGACGTCATGCTGCCCCAACCAGTAGAGCAACGTGCCGTCCGTTGCAAAAGTTGAAGTCGCCAATCCATGCAGATTCGTGAACAGCGTCGTGAACAGCGCCACGAAAATAACGACGCAGATCAGAATCGACACGCCAAGCCCAAGCGAATCGCGCCAGGCCGAGCGAACTGCCGCCGCGACCGATCCATCCGGCGCGTCACCCAGCAGCTGGCTCGCGGGTTGACCATCGTTGAGATTCGAGCGGCGAGCCATTAGCAGACCGGCGATGAGCAACCCCAGTGAGAGCGCGAAAACCGCGAGCAAACCGAGCACCAGCTGGTTCGAAGCGAGCATTTTGTAGTAATCGATCTGTTGCTGCCTGGTCGGTCCTTGCCAGGGGATTTTCAGAATCTCATCTTTGGCCGAGACCGGCGAGAGTTTCAAGACCGCCAGCGAGCCGACAATGAGCACGACGTGGGCGGCGATGATCGTCATCGCGGCGGAACGGCGATCGCCCCACCAGGCCTTCACTCGCTCGACGAGCATGACGGTATAGAGATAGCCGAAGAAGATCGCCAGCAGGGCGAAGATGATCTCGTGATTCGCCAGCATCAGCGCGATCGTCGCGCCGCCGATGATCAGCCAGCGCCGCTGCGGCCGGTCGATATAGCGGACGATGGCGACGAAGAGAATCATGATTCCGAGCGTGGTGAATGGATCGTGCCGGATAAAACGGGTGTAATAGAGGATCGATGGCGAGAGCAGTATCAGGGCTGATGCCGACAAGGCCCCCCAACGCCCCAGAAACTTGCGGTCGCGCAGCAGATAGGGAACGCCGACCATCGCCACACCGGCGAGCGCAGCCGGGGCTCGGGCCACCGCATCGGATGCGCCGAACATCAAGAAAAAGAGCGCATCAAGATGAAAGAGGAGCGGCCCGTGCATCAACGGGTTATGGACGTAGCCGTTGCCCTCCGAGAAGATCCAGGAGTAATAGGCGTGCAAGCTCTCGTCGTGATGAAGCGCGCGGGAGCCGAGATCCCAGAACCGGGTTGCTGCGGCAATCAGGATCAACACCAGATACGCGGCGGCTTCCCAGCTGATTCGAAGGGGTATTCCGATCGAAGAAGAACGTTCGGCCGCGCTTTTGGAGTAACGCGCCGTCGACTCATCAACGGTGATGACATCGTCGAGAGTCGGGGAAAGGGCCGTCGCTCCAGACGATTGCACGTTATTCATTCGCGAAGAATGTCTGCTCATTCACATCCTGCCAGGCATGGCCACATCACGAAAATGATGGGCTTCGTTCGGTGGAGTATACGGTTGCGCACGACCATCGCCTATAGAGACGCGTGTGCGACAAGACTGGTTACACCCGGAGACGCTCATTCTGGCGACTTGTACTGCTATGACAAATGATCGGACCGTTTCCCTGTCATTCGCACAGTTTCGGGACCGCGTTTTGAATCTCCAATAGTCGATGCAGCATCTTGCACAAATCTTTCGACGCCATTTCACCGCTTCGCACGCGTCGGCTGCGCCCCCGATGCCTAGACTCAGAGCCACTGGCATGTTCTGGTCAGTTTTGGTAGGGGGGTGATTGCATGCCTGAGATCAATGCCGGCGATACCGCCTGGGTACTCGCCTCCTCGGCGCTGGTGATGTTGATGACACCAGCATTGGGCTTCTTCTATGGGGGGCTTGTTCGGGGCAAAAATGCCCTTTCCACCATCATGCACAGTTTCTTCATTCTGGCGTTGATCAGCGTCACATGGGTGCTGTGGGGCTACACGCTTGCGTTTGGACCCGACAAGAGCGGCTTGATCGGCGGACTCGAATACCTCGGATTCAGAGGAGTCGGCGGTGCTCCGCTTCCTGGCATGACGATCCCGCATTCCGCCTTTGCAGTGTTCCAGTTGATGTTCGCCGCGATTACGCCTGCGCTCATCACAGGCGCGTTCGCCGAGCGCAAGCGCTTCAAGGCGATGGTGGTCTTCACCTTGCTTTGGACGACGCTCGTTTACTCGCCGCTGGCGCACTGGGTCTGGGCAGCGGGCGGCTGGCTTTATGACTATGGGGCGATGGATTTCGCCGGCGGCACAGTGGTGCATATCAGCTCCGGAATTTCAGCGCTCGTTTGCGCTCTGGTGCTCGGCAAGCGAGTCGGCTTCGGCACCGAAAAGATGGATCCACACAATATTCCGTTTGTCGTGCTCGGCGCCGGGCTGCTCTGGTTCGGTTGGTTCGGTTTCAATGCCGGCAGCGCTCTGGGCGCGAATGGCACCGCGGCTAACGCCTTCGTCGTGACAAACGTTGCAGCAGCCACGGGCGCCCTTACCTGGATGACGGTCACCTGGATTCGACATGGTTATCCAAGTGTGCTCGGGGCAGCGGCCGGCGCGGTCGCTGGACTGGTCGGTATCACCCCGGCCGCTGGATATGTCAGCCCGGCGTCTGCCATTGTCATCGGGTTTGGCGCTGGACTCCTCTGCTCGCTCGCCGTCGAATTGCTCAAAGGCAAGCTTGGCGTCGATGACGCGCTCGATGTCTTCGCGGTTCACGGCGTCGGCGGTATCTGGGGCGCCCTGGCGACCGGACTCTTCGCTGATTCAAGCATCAACGGCATCGGCTCCGATGGTCTCTTCTACGGCAATCCCGATCAACTTGTGAAGCAGCTCGTCGCCGTCGGCGCGACCATCGCCTTCGCCGGAGCAGCAACCTTCGTCATCCTCAAGGTGGTCGATCTCACGATTGGGCTCCGAGTGCCGGAATCCGAGGAAGTGCTCGGACTCGACAGCACCACTCATGGCGAAATGGCCTACCAACTCTAGTCGTCTGTATCGCTGGCTCGTTGGGTTTCAAGAAGGAGCATTCACATGATCCTCGTCGCATTCATCTGCTTTTTCCTCCTGGTCGCAGCCTGGCTGAAAGCTCCATCGAAGGCTCCCGCAACGGTCGAGCAGGAAACCTCAATCCTTGTCCCGGTCCCCGCAACGGCATGATGGGTTGAGAGTCGAGAGTTAAGCGTGGAGAGTGAAAGAGCCGGGGATTGTTCCCCGGCTCTTTCACGTTCTCACAACCTTTAACTCTCAACTTTCAACTTCGTACATTGCGAACTATTCCCACGCCGTGTGATAGTTTTTTCGTGCGCGTCGCACGTGGCCGCGCAGTTCAAGGCAATCGAAAGGCGTTACCAGCGTGCCTGATACACACGAACATATTCATTCGAACGGAGACCGCGATCCACTTGAGCAGGAAAATCTTGCCAAGGAACTTGGATCGAGCCTGACCGACTCGTTTGTCGACTACGTTCGTGGTGACATTACCTTCGACACGTTGATCTTCGAGTCATTCGAAGCGATCCAGGATCTCTTCGTCATCGCCAGCGGCGATTACGAGCTTGAGTATGTCGACGAGGGTGGAGACGACGGGGACGAAGACGAGTAATCGTTCTCAGTCACGGCAAACTGAGGGGAACGAAAGGGCCGGTGAGGAAAACCTCACCGGCCCTTATTTCGTATCAGAAACTCTACGCCAGTTCGAGTGCCAGCATGGCCGCGTTCACGATCTGATCAGCGTCGATGCCGACGGCGTGATAGAGATCGGCGCGGGAAGCAGACTGCCCGAACTCGTCAACGCCCAAGGGCACGACCGGCACACCGAAGATCGAGCCAAGGAAGGCGAGTGAATGCGACGCGCCGTCCTGGATCGTCACCATCGGCGCTTTCCGCTCGTTGATCGGGATCAGCGTTTCCACGTGTCCAAGTTCAAGCGGGTCGCTGGCGTTCTTTAACAGGGCGCGGCGTGAGCGTCGCAGGGCGTCGAAGAGCAGGTCGCTGCTGGTGACGACAATCACGTTGGCCGCGACGCCTTCCGCATGAAGCTTGCTGGCGGCTTCAAGCGCCTCTGGCACCATGATGCCACCGACGAGAATCTGAACGGTATCGCGCGGATCGAGTCCCGGTGCATCCAGGGTGTGGTCGATCAGGCGGTACCCGCCTTTGAGCACATGATCTCGCAGGGTGTCTTCGCCCAACCGCTTCAGCGCCGGTGCGTTCAGATTCTGCTCGACCGATTTGGTCGAGAGGCGGAGATAGGTCGAAAGCCCGCTCTTGCGATCGCAGCAGCGCCGCATGCCTTCGAGCAAAATCCACTCGACTTCGTTCGCAAATGCCGGTTCGTAGAAAATGACGTTCGGCAGCTCGATACCAAGCGACGGCGTGACCGTGCTCTGGTGGGCGCCGCCCTCCGGGCTAAGCGAAACACCCGCCGGAGTACCGGCGAAGATCATCTTCGAGCCGACATAGAGATCATAGATCAGCGCGTCGAGGCCACGGCAGACGAACGGATCGTAGACCGTGCCGACCGGTATCAGGTGCTGGCCGGTCAGCTCATACGAAAGCCCGAACTGGCCGAGCGCCATGAAGAGGTTCATTTCCGAGATGCCGAGCTCGATGTGCTGGCCGCTCGGACTCGGCTCCCACTTGAGGAGTTTCGGTCCGGCCTGCTCGTAGTCGGTGGCGATCTCAGGCGCGAAAACGCCGACTTTATTGATCCACCCCGAGAGGTGGGTTGAAGTCGCCACATCGGGCGACATCGTGACGACGCGCTTTCCGAGCTCTGGCTCTTCGGCGACCCGCGCAAGGGTGCGACCCAGGGCTTCCTGCGTTGACGTATTGCCAGGATTGCGAGTTTTCAACGTTGCCGGGATGAGCGAAGGGTCGAGGACTTTTCCCGGTTTGGGATCGTCGCGCAACCGTTCCGCTGACGTGATGCAGAGTTCGCCTGCCGGAGAGTCTGGAGCGAGCGCGTCCCACATATCGTCTTCGACGAGTCCGTTCTGGTCGCGCAAGATGTCCATCTGCCCTTGATTGAGCAGTTGCGAGTGGTTCATGGGATCGCCTGCCATCGGCAGTCCCCAGCCCTTGACGGTGTAGGCGAAGATGACGGCGGGTGAATGCTCGACAGCGTCCGCTTCATTGAAGACCCGGATCAGCTCGGTCAGGTCATGACCGCCAAGATTCGAGATCAGCTTCTGCAACTCGTCGTCGGGTGTATCGGCGATCGACGCCAGAATATCCTTGCGGTACTTCGCGTCAACCACATCGGAAACACGGCGACGCAGCTCGGCGCCATCTTTGATGCGGATGAGCGCCTGGTATTCCTCGTTCGCCATTTCGTCGATGCGGCGGCGCAGGGCAGCGCCGTGCTCGCTATTCATCGCCGCGGTCAACTGCGTTCCGTACTTCGCTTCAAAGACTTTCCAGCCAGCGCCGGAGAAAAGACCCTTCAAACGATCGGCGCGAACACCCGGAATGACGCGGTCGAGACTCTGGCGGTTCAGATCGACAATCCAGATCACGTTGCCGAGACTCTGGATCGCCTCCTCGGCGACCGCTTCCCAGACGTTTCCTTCATCAAGCTCGGCGTCGCCAATCAGCGAAATGAAGCGATTTGACGTCACTTCACCGAAATGGAGCTTGTTGTAGTCGCCGGCCAGGGCGGCGAACACTGGCGCGACCGCACCCAACCCGACTGAGCCAGTCGAGAAATCGACCGGATCGGGGTCTTTGGTGCGGCTTGGGTATGCCTGCAAGCCTTTGTATTCGCGCAAGGTGGTCAGGTATTTGCGGTCGAGATTGCCGAGCAAATACTGTGCCGCATGAAATGCCGGTGAGGCGTGCGGCTTGATCGAAACCCGATCTCCCGACTTGAGAAAGTTGAAATAGAGCGCGGTGATGATGGTGACGACCGATGCGGACGAGGCCTGATGCCCGCCGACTTTCGATTTCTCGTTGTTCGGCCGTACGTTATTGGCGTGGTGAACGATGAGTGAGGATAGCCAGAGGATGCGCTGCTCGATTTCCTGCAACGCTTCGATCGAATTGACTTGAATGGCAGGCTCGTCGCTTGCCTTTGGCGCAATGCTCGCCATCTAGATGCTCCTCCAAATTGTGGTCCACGCAGACGGTCGTGCGGCCTCGCGTCGTCACAAAGCGCAGCGCCCACGTTCTTTCTTTAAACCGCGATCATGGTAAGGCATTACACCGGCTTCTGCTGAACCGCTGGCCAACGTCACTGGCGCGAAGTTGTCACTCAGGACACCAATTCGGCTCCGTCAATCTTCCAGCCGCCATACTCTTCGATGAGCAACAGAAGCGATGTTTGCTCGACGCCATTGGCGCGAGTGACGACAGTGGCGATCACCGCACCATCATCCCGCAGCTGGACATCTGAGATGGCGACGAGTTCGATCTGGGACGCTGTCGCAATTGGAGTGGCGGGAAGCGATGCCTGTTGCTCGAACGCATCGTAAAAGACCAGGTCATACCCGGAAAAGAGCTGGGCGACCCAGCGATGGGAGAAGGCCGCCAGCATGCGCAGTTGATCTCCCGCGTTCTGGCAGGCAATCGACTGGCCAATGACTTCCGTGACGGAAGCTGTCGTCGCCTCATCGGCTGGTACCGTTCCCGCCCGGGAAATCGGCGTTGGCGTGGGAACCGGCGTAGAAAGATCGCCTTCCTCTCCCGCAACCGGCATCGCAATCGGCGCAATCTGGCAGGCGGATGGATCGACCGGGGGTAGGGTAGTTTGCGCCTGAGCGGTCGAGAATGAGAGCGCGGCAAGCACCACCGTAAAAATTCCAAGCGTTCGACCAACCCGCATACCACGCCTCCAACCAGTACGATATCGCACGAGACTTCTCAGTCCGGAGTGTACCCTCCGGAGCTGATTGGGAAACGGCCACGTGCAGCATCAACCGCGACTCAGGAGAAGGTGATGACCGGTCCCCGCTACGATTTTTCAACCATTCCGGTTATCGATCACCATTGCCACAACTGGAAGCGGCAGAGCGTACCATTCAGCGCCGAGGAGTACCGCCTCTTTTTCACCGAGGCCCTCGATCGCCGGGTCAGCCGGGATGTGCCAGCGAGCATCTATTACCGCTGGACGATCCGGGAGCTCGCCGCACGCTTTGAAGTCGAAGCGAGCGAGGATGCCGTGCTTGAGGCTCGCGCGGCGCTTGGGGCGCAACGGGTCGCTGAACTGCTCATGGCGGAAGCTAACGTCAAAGCAGCCATCGTCGATTTCGGCTTTGTCGCCAGGGGCAGCGATCTGTACTCAGTAGCAGAGATGAGCGCCTGTCTCGGCGGGGCCAGCACCACCGGTGCGCTTCGGATTGAGCGGGTGCTTGAAGATCTGGTGCTCGAATATGAAACAGCCGACCAGGTTGAAGAGGCGTTCCGAGCCCGGCTCGACCGCACAAAACTCGATGCCGAGCGGATTGTTTCGCTCAAGAGCATCATCGCCTATCGAACCGGGCTCGATGTTTCCACACCGTCGCGCGCCGAGGCCTACTGCACGTTTCCGCCGCTCAAAAAATCAGCCACCGAACACGGGGCGATCAGAATCAACGACAAGGAGTTCCTCGACTACTTTCTTGGCATCGCCTTGCAATGGGCGAATGAAGAGCAGTTCCCATTTCAGTTCCACACCGGCTTCGGCGATCCCTCGGTCTTCTTGCGAACCGGCAATCCGATCATGCTGCGCCCGGTTTTTGAGAACCGCGCATTTAGCGACGTGCCCATCGTGCTGCTTCATGCCGGCTGGCCTTACGTGCGCGAATCCAGCTATCTCGCCAGCGTCTACAGCAATGTCTACGTCGATTGCGGATTGGCGATTCCGTTCGCTGCGTCGGATTACGAGACGATCTGGCGGGAACTGCTGTCGCTCGCGCCGACGTCGAAAATCCTCTGGTCGTCGGATGGATTCTCGATCCCCGAGCATTGCTGGTTCGCGGCGGTCCAGGGCCGAAAGTCGCTGGCAACCGCGCTCGAAAAATTGGTCGTTCTCGGGGCGATCGGAGACGTCGACGTGCTGCCGATCGGCGAGGCGATTCTGAACGGCAACGCGACGCGGCTCTACGGGTTGGATCGATTCAGCGGCGCGTAGCTCATGAACGGTCACATCTGGAGCGCGCCGCTCCTTCTCGACTACTATTGCAAGCGTTTCGACGGCAGCTGCCGTCAACCGGATCCGCGTCCGGTTCTACAATCCACGGAGGTTGCTCGGTGCCCGCTCCCCATCCGAGCCTAGCCACCCCTCTCACGCGAATGATGAGAAACGTGCTTGATACTTGCCTGTCCCGGCGAGCGATGCTTCATGGCGCAGCCGCGTTTGGTCTGGGACTTCCCTGTCTGAACAGTTTCATCAATGCCGGATCGGCATTTGCGCAAGATGCGGCTGAACCGATCAAGATCGGTGCGCTCTACAACCTCAGCGGTTCGCTGTCGTCGCTCGATCTCCCGGCGCAAAATGGTTCGCTGCTCGCGGCGAAACAGATTAACGAGGCCGGCGGGGTTCTGGGCCGGCAGATCGAACTGATCCCATTTGACGGCGCCAGCGACATCACGACGGTCACGCTCGGGGCGAAACACCTGATCGAGGTCGAGCAGGTTTCACTTCTGCTCGGGCTGACGGACACCTCGTTTGTGCTGGCGGCAGGGCAAATTGCGCAAGATGCCGGTGTGCCATTTATCGATGTCGGCGGCACCGCACCGGTAATCACTTCGATCGGCAATAACGTCTTCATGCTGCCGTTCGGCGACAACGTACAGGCGTCCGCCGGGGCAGAATACGCCGCGAGCATGGGCTGGACGACCTGCGCCCTACTCTATGACGAAATGAACACCTATCCCTCGGTGCTGGCGAGCTACTTCAAGAATCGCTGGCAGATGAGCGATCTTAGCGGCGTCATCTTGATCGAGACGTCGTTCCAGCCCAAAGATGCTGATGTCACTACCCAACTCGCCCGCATTCAGGCAATGGCTCCGGATGCATCCTTCCTCTACGCGGCGGCGATGCCGGACCAGATCGGCTCGATCGTGGAGCAAGCGCGAGATATCGGCATTTCGCAGCCGATCCTGAGCGGCGATGGTTGCGATACCCCCTTGCTCGTCGAATCGGCAGGCGAACGCTCGAATGGCGTGGTCTTCACCAATCATGTTGGGCTGCTTGGCGGATCAGAAGCGGGCAATCTCTTTTCCGGGCAATTCGAGCAGGAATATGGCACTACGCCGGTTTCCGCCTTTGCGTCGCTCGGGTACGATGGCGTCAATCTGGCTGTCGATGCGATCAAGCGCGCGGCATCCTCGAATCGCGACGATATCCGGGCAGCGCTCGAAGTGACCCAGGGGTTCAGCGGCATCACCGGCGTGATTACCTACCAGCCGGGAAACCGGGTGCCGAACAAGTCCGTCGCGATCGTGGAGCTTGTTGATGAGCGGCAGGAGCTCGTCGAAACGCTTCTACCGACAAACGTCGTAAGTCCCTAGCAGTCGCTTCATATTTGGCGCCGCCAAGGAGAACAGGTGACCGACACCATCTTTCTGGAACGGATGCAGTTTTACGGGTATCACGGCCACAATCCGGAAGAGCGCACCCTCGGGCAACGATTCGACGTTGACGTCGCGCTCGAAACATCGACCATCGCAGCAGGATTGAGCGATGAACTCACCGACACGGTGAACTACAGCGCCGTCTTCAAATCCTGCCGCCTGATCGTTGAGGGCGAGCCGAAAAAGCTGATTGAATCGGTCGCGGAGTCGATCGCGCGGCAACTTCTTGCAAACGAACCAAGGGCGAGCGCGGTCTCCGTCACCATTCGCAAACCGCAGGCTCCGCTCAAAGGCGGCATCTTCGGGGCGGCGGGCGTATCTATCCGGCGCGAGCGAGAGGGTGATCGATCGTGAGCGAACTCGATCGCGAGTGGCCGGAGTTCGATCTTCCCCGCATCGAGCGCGCGGTTCGGGAAATCCTCATCGGGCTCGGCGAAGATCCCGATCGTGAAGGACTCCAGCGCACTCCTGCCAGGGTCGCATCATCCTACGCTGAGCTGTGCGCGGGATTGCGTGAGGAACCCCGGCGTCATCTCGACGTCACCTTCGACGAAGAGCATCGCGAACTGGTGATCTTGCGCGACATCCCCTTCGCCTCGATCTGCGAACACCATCTACTGCCTTTCATCGGCAAAGCGCACGTCGGCTACATCCCGCAGGGGCGGGTCGTTGGCCTGAGCAAGCTCGCCCGGGTCGTTGAAGGATTCGCCCGCCGACCGCAGGTGCAGGAACGGCTGACCAGCGAGATCGCCGACGCGATCATGGAAGAACTTGCGCCCGAGGGGTGCGGGGTCGTCATCGAAGCGACCCACAGCTGCATGACGATTCGCGGTATCCAGAAGCCGGGAGCGACGATGATCACGTCCGCAATGCGCGGCGGGCTGAAACGGCGTCCGGAAACGCGCGCCGAGTTCTTCGCCATTCTCCGGAACGGTCAATGAACGATCGACGGTTTTCACCCATTGAAACCAGGCACGGCACGCTCGATTGGAACGAGCGCACGCAGATCATGGCGATCATCAATCTGACGCCCGACTCGTTCAGCGGCGACGGCATCGATGGCCAGGTTCAGCTTGCCGTGCAAATGGCGCTGCAGGCGGAAGTCGACGGCGCGACGATCCTCGATCTCGGCGCGGAATCGACACGTCCCGGTCACCGCAAGATAACCGCGAGCGAAGAAATCGAGCGGCTGCTGCCGGCGCTCAAAGCGATCAGGGCCGCCTCGACGCTTCCCATTTCGGTCGACACCTCGAAAGCGATGGTCGCGCGCGTTGCGCTTGAAGAGGGCGCAGATATTATCAATGACGTACGCGGCTTCATGGCCGATCCCGGCATCGCCGAAGTCGCCGCGCTGGAACTTGTACCGGTGATCCTGATGCACGATCTCACGCCGGAACCGGGCGTCGACCTCATCGCCAGCATTCTCCGCGAGCTTTCACGGCGCATCGATCACGCCATCAGCAAGGGCGTTGCCTACGACAACATCATCATCGACCCTGGTTTTGGCTTCGGCAAGGATTGGCGACAGAATCTTGAGTTGCTGAGACGCCTGGATGAGCTTCAAACCTTGGGCAGGCCGATCCTGATCGGACTGTCGCGCAAGCGAACGATCGGCACAGTATTAGGAACTCCTGAAGATGACCGGGTAGAGGGAACGGTCGCAACCACGGTGATGGCGATCGAGCGAGGTGCCGATATCGTGCGGGTACATGATGTGCGGGCGAACGCCCGCGCCGCCCGCATGACTGACGCCGTTGTTCGCGATACGCCGATCTTGCCGAGAGTATGGAAAACAGCAGAGTGACCATCGCAGCGATCGCCCTCGGCGCAAATCTCGGCGACCGGCTGGAAACGTTGCGAGCCGCCATCGAGCGCATCAGCAGCTTGGGCGCAATCATTAAGGTTTCGTCGGTTTATGAAACCGATCCGGTCGGCTATCTCGACCAACCCGCGTTCTACAACGCGGTGCTGTTGCTCGAAACGAACCTCGGACCTGAAACGATCATGACTGAACTGCTTAAGATCGAAGCTGAGCTCGGCCGCGTCCGCACGTTCGCAAATGCGCCCCGCGCAATCGATCTCGATCTCCTGCTTTACGGAGATGAAATCCGCGACACGCCGGCGCTCACGCTTCCGCATCCCCGCATGCACGAGCGCGCCTTCGTGCTGGTCCCCCTCGCCGCAATTGCTCCAAATATGATCCATCCTCGGCTTCACAAACGCGTTGCTGAGCTGCTTGAATCGCTTCCGGATTCGGAGGGCGTTCGTGTCGCATTTCCCGGGGTTGAAACCCTGGGCTAACACGACGAAGCCCTTCAAGGTCTGAGCTCGGTAGGCGAAATGGCTGATATTTTCACTACGTCTGGGCAAGTGCGAAGGCGGGTTGAAGCTAATACAGCACCGATCGGTACTCTTCGTTGCGTTTGTTTCCATGTCCCTCGTCTGGCGCGGGGAGATTCTTCTGCTCGGCAAGCATGGCGGCCAGGGTGGGGATAGTGTCGGGGTCGGGCCAGACTTCGGGATTCCAGAGTCCGGCGCGCAGGATCGAGCGCGCGCAGTGGGTGAAGACCTGATCGATGTCAACCACGATCGCGAGTTTCGGCGTTTTTCCCTGCATCTGCATCGATTCGAGCAGTTCGGGATCTTTCGTGATCGTCGCCCGTCCATTCAATCTGAGTGTTTCATCGACGGCGGGAATCACGAAGAGCAGCCCAACGTGCGGATTGGTGACAATATTCTTAAGCGAGTCGATGCGCCGGTTGCCGGGGCGATCGGGGAGGGCGATGGTCCGGGCATCGAGAATGTGGACGGCGCCGGCAGCATCGCCGCGCGGCGAGACATCGCACGAGCCATCCGTCGCTGAAGTCGCCAGCAGATAGTAGGGACATTTATTGATGAAGTCCGCCAGCAACGGCGTGAGATAATCGGTCGCCTTGTCGGCGATGAGCTGTCTCGGTTCGCCATTGATGTCGCGAAGCTCGTCGACCGTGGTGACAGCCTGCGACGCGATGCGCTGGCGAACTTCCAGGGAAATATTGGCGGGCAGCGTGTCCGTTACCGTCATCGAGCACTCCAGTGAAGTAAGCGGATTCAGTGATTCGTCGTCTCTTCAGTCTAAAGCATCACTTCACCGCCGTTCGGGCTGAGCACCTGGCCGACGTAGAAATCGCCATCACGGGATGCGAGCATGACTGCGGTCGGCGCGATCTCATCTGGTCGCCCGAAGCGCCCAGCAGGAATCCCTTGCAGAATTTCGGCGTCTTCATCAGGCGTGCTGGGCAGGATGCCAGTTGCAATCGCGCCTGGCGCAATACAGTTGACATTGATCCCATCGCCGATCACCTCGCGAGCGAGCGATCTGGTGAAGCCGATCACCCCGGCTTTGGCCGCCGTGTAGTGCGCCAGTCCCACCGCGCCGATGTAGGCGATCTGGGAGCCGATCGTGATGATCTTGCCATGCCTGCGCTCGATCATCCCGGGCAACACCGCCTGCACGCAGAGAAATGGCGCACGCAGGTGAACAGCGATCATCCGGTCGAATTGCTCGATGGTCATGTCAGTTACAGAAGTAATCTCGGCATAGCCCGCATTTGCGACAAGGATGTCAACGCGGCCATATCGTTCGATCACCGAGGCGCAAGCCTCCTGCACGCTTTCCGGATTCGCCGCTTCCATCGGCGCGAACCAATCGATCACGCCGTCCGATTTGAGCTGCTGCGGCGATGACTCGCTCGGGTGATAGGTAATCGCAACAGTCGCCCCTTCAGCCGTAAACGACCGGGCGATCGCCAGTCCGATGCCGCGACTGCCACCGGTCACCAGCGCGATCTGATTGTCGAGTTTTCCCATAGCATCACCTCGTTTCTTGCACGCAATCATCGTAACCAAAAGCGCTGGCGAATCGCGCTACGATTGCGCGATATGAATCGGCCATAAAATCGGGAGCTTTGCATGCGCGATCGTCCACTCGAAATTGAAGAAGCACTGGCGAAACTCGAACAGGAGCAAAGCGAGCGGCTCTGGGTCTCCTATTCCGATTACAACGGCCGCACCCAGGCGAAATCAGTGGAGCCATCAAGCTTCGCGAGCGCGCTGCGCAAAGGACTCAACTTCGCCCGCGCCAATCTCGAATTCAATCTGCTCAACCAGATGACGGACAGAGCGCGATTCACCGCCGACACGGGCGATTTCTACGCAACGCCCGATCTCAGCACACTTTGCCAGATTCCCTACCACCCCGGCACGGCGCGTGGCAACCGCCTGGATGCGGGACGACGCGGGAAATCATTGGGAGGGCTGCCCCCGGTTTGCGCTGCAGCGCCAGATCGACGCGCTCGCCGATGCTGGGATCAAGCTTCAGGTCGCTTTCGAACCGGAGGCGTTCCTGTTTCGGCGCGACGGGGAGGGAACAATCGTACCGGCCGATCGGGCCGGGATGTATTCGCTCGATCGCCTCGAAATCCACGCCGACTTCTTCGCCGAAGTCGCCGCATCGCTCGGGCAGATGGGGATCAAGGTCGAGCAGCTCGGCGCGGAATACGGCACGGGACAGGTGGAGATCAACATCGGCCACGCTGAGCCGCTCAAAGCCGCCGATGACCTGGTCTTGTTTCGCGACGTGTTCAAAGCGATTTCCCGTAAGCATGGTCTGATCGGCTCCTTCATGCCGAAGCCGTTTGAATCAGGCGCCGGATCCGGGCTGCACATTCATCTTTCGCTCTGGTCGAGCGACGGTGACGATCTGATGGCCGATCCTGCCGCGCCCGACGGAATCTCGACGACCGGCAAGAGTTTCATCGCCGGACTGCTCAAGCATGCACCGGCGCTCACCGGGCTTGGCGCTCCCACCGTCAACTCGTACAAGCGGTTGCTGCCGGGATCATGGGCGCCGGCGCACGCGGCCTGGGGCGTCGGCGACCGGGGCGTGATGATCCGCGTACCAAGCGCCACGAAGCCGCGCATCGAGGTGCGTTGCGGCGACAACACCGCTCAGCCCTATCTCTTTTTGGCCGGAATTTTGGCCGCTGGATTGGACGGCATCTCACAATCACTCACGCCCATTCCGGCATCCTCGGGCGATATCGGGCATTTCAGCCGGGATGCGGCGATCGCGGCCGGACACCAGTTCTTGCCGCGCAACGTCAACGAAGCGCTCGATGCGGTTGAGCAAGACGCGGTCATGCACGCCGCCCTGGGCGACGTAATTCACGGGGAATGGCTGAAGGTAAAACGGTCAGAGGCTGCGGCGCACGCGATCGTCGTGACGGAGTGGGAGCGCGATCTCTATCTGGAGTTCTAGACTCGATGGATAAAGAAGGGAACGAACGATGTCATCACTCAATGCAGGTTTGGCGATTAGTCGCGGACCGGCGAACGATTTCGTGGCCAGGGTACGGCAAGCGGAACAGCGCGGCGTCGGCACAGCCTGGACAACGGTAGGCGGCCCCAGCGCCGATCCGGTGACCGCATTCGCAGCGGCGGGCGTGACGACCGAGCGGATCATGCTCGGCACCGCCGTTGCTCCGACTTATCCACGCCACCCGATCACGTTGGCAGCGCAGGCAATCGCGCTGAATGATCTAGCCCCGGGCCGCATCCGGCTTGGCATCGGGACCAGTCACAAGCCGACAATCGAAGGTTCCTACGGCATACCGATGGGCAAGCCGCACGCGCATCTGCGTGAATATCTCACGATCCTGCGCGCGATTCTCTGGGAGGGCAAGGTCGACTTCTCGGGAACCTATTACACCGTGAACACGTCTCTTCCGGACAATGTTGCCCCACCCGAGATTCCAATTCCCATTTCCGCACTCGGTCCGAACGCGTTCAGGCTTGCGGGTGAGCTCGCCGACGCGGCGATCACCTGGGTAACGCCGATCCAATACATCGTCGAAACGGCGCTTCCCGCATTGCAGGAGGGGGCGGACAAAGCCGGACGAGAGCGTCCTCCCCTGATCGCGCATGTGCCAGTCGCGGTTTCGACCGATCGCGATGCCGCCCGCAACGCCTTCCGGGCGCAATTTCCGGTCTATCCCAAGCTGCCTTTTTACGCCGCCATGTTCGCAGGCGCTGGATTCCCTGTCACCGCATCAGGAGAAATGACGGACGGACTGGTCGACACGCTCGCCGTCTCCGGTACTCCAGCAGAAATCAAAGATCGGCTCGCCGCTATCCGGGAGCAGGGCATCGACGAACTGCTGATCTCCCACGTTATCGTTGCTGACGAGGCGTCTGAACTGGAAGCGCTGTCTGAGATCCTGGCGGAGAAATAGCCCTCACCCGGTCCTAAAGAACCACCATCTCCCAATGCTGGGAGAAGGGCGCGAATTGCTCGCGATATCCGCCTGTTTCTGTAGGGGAGGGACTTACGGCCAATTGACCCCTTCATCGAGCGGCCAGATTGGACGGCGGAGGTGCTGGAAGGGGAGGCGGGTCAGGTCGGCGCCGGTGATGCCGGGTCCTTCGACCAGGATCACGCGGGAGGCGATCGGTTCGAACGAGGCGCGGAAGTGGCCCTTGCCTTTCAAACCGATCAGATTAAGGCTGGTTGGCTCGATGCCGACTGAACGGAAGATGTTCAGATCGATCGGTGTTTCGGCGCGGGACGTGACAAGCACCGAGATTCCCCGTTCCGGAGCGTTTGGACCGCAGAGGATCACGGTTGACGGACCAAGATCAACCGGAACTCCGGCCATCATTGGACCAGCGTTGATGTACTTGCCGTCGCCGAGTGATTGCACGAACGCGCTTAGCGCCAATGGCTCGCCATGTAATCGGTCGGATTTCGCCCCGAGATGGAGATCGACCCAATTGCCCGGCCCTGCCAGCCGGCAGGCTCCGACTGACTCGGGATCGCAGATGATCGCCAGCGCGGCGTTTTCAACACCCTGATCGAGCAGAAATCGCAGCAGTTCGGCGCTGTCGCCGGGTCCACCTGTCCAGGGATTGTCGCCAATGTCGACGATCACCAGCGGTTTGTCGCCGGGAGCAATGCCAGCTATCGCCAGCGCCGCCTCATCGAAGGTCGCGACACCACCAAGGAATCCCTCCCGGAGATTCCATGCCGTCTCGGCAATCTCATTCGCGACTCGCAAGGCAAGTTCCGGATCGTCGTTCGTCGTCACCAGCACGCTGAGGCCAGCTTCTGTGACGTCGGCCGGAGGAAATCCTCCGGCGATGGTGACGTTTACGACGCCGGGCTGCTCTTTCCATTCATGGGCGAGGGCGATCAGCGAACGCATTGGCTCGCCAGCAGTTGGCATTTTTTGCGAGGTGGGCAGCATCGGCGGTTTGATCATCGCCGCGGTTGGAGCGACCTCTCCCCGGATGAGCCTTGCCAGCACCGAACAAGCATCGATCGCCCGTTCCGCCATATCGACGTGGGGATAGGTGTCATATCCGATCAGGACATCAGCGGCATTGACCATTCGCTGCGAGATGTTGGCGTGGAGATCGAGCGTTGAAACGATCGGCACCTCGATCCCAACGACGTGACGCGCCGCTTCGAGCAGCAATGCGTCGCCGTCGCGATCGCGCTCCGTCACCATCGCGCCGTGCAGCGCCAGCAACAGTCCGTCGATCGGACCGGCATCGATGGCAGCTTCGAGACCATCGACCAGAATGCCCACGAGTCGATCGATTGTCTCCAACGCAACCATGCCGGAGGGCGTCGCCCAGACCGAGCAGATCGGCACGAGCTCGAATCCCTCGATCGCCGCACCGGCGATGAAGCCGCCGAAGGCAGAGTTTGTTCCAGACGCACTGCTGAGGGTTTTCATACCGAGCTTGAGACCGGCTCGTTCGATGTCGGCGAAGGTCGTCGGTTTGGCCGCGAAAACGTTCGTCTCGTGCGAGATTTCGGCGACGACGATCCGCCTCATTTGCCGGCACTCACGGGTGTCCTCAAGCCGAGGATCACCCGCGCTTCGGCTGGCGACGCGACCGGACGTCCCACCTCGCCGGCGATGCGGACGACGCGCTCCACGAGCTGCGCGTTGCTCTCGGCCAGTTGACCTTTGTGGTAGTAGATATTGTCTTCAAGCCCGGTGCGGACATGACCGCCCATCGCGATCGTCGCCAGGTTGAGCGGCAACTGGGCGCGGCCGATACCGCAGCAGGACCAGATCGCGTGCTTCGGCAGCATGTCCACCATTTGCACCAGCGACCGCACTTCTCCGGGAGCGCCCCCACGCACGCCCAGCACCATCTGAAACCAGAAGGGCGGTTTCAGCTTTCCTTCGTCGATCAGTCGCGCCGCCGACCAGATGTGCCCGGTATCGAAACATTCAATCTCGGGAAGCACTCCCTGGGCGATCATCTCGGCGGCGAGCATGTCGAGAAACGAAGGGGAGTTGATGAAGACCTTGCTGCCAAAATTGAGCGAACCGCAATCGAACGACGCGATCTCCGGATGCAATGCCAGCGGGGCCAGCCGGTGATCGTCATCGGGATTGCCGGGACCGCCACTCGTGCTCATGTTGACGATCACATCCGCGCCCGATTCCTGGATCAACTTGCTGAACCCGGGCGAACCTGACCGGATCGCAGACCATCTTCCCCTGCTCGTCACGAACATGGAGATGGACAATTGCCGCGCCCGCATTCCAGGCGGCGATCGCCGCTTCAGCAATCTCAGTTTCGGTCACCGGCAGCGCGCCGTTCTGGTGCTTCATCGGCGTCGAGCCAGTCAACGCGGCGGAGATGATCACCCTGTCGAGCATCGAGGTCATAAACGGCGCTCCCGGCGAATTCGTCGAGCCAGCGATTCAATCGGATATATCCGGATATTCGTTGACAGTCTGTCGTCACTCGGCTATCCTATCGTGGCCCTCGCGAGGGTGCACGGCGCATTCGTCTAGCGGCCTAGGACACCTCCCTCTCAAGGAGGAGACCAGGGGTTCGAATCCCCTATGCGCTACTGGTTTTCCAATATCTTTGGCAGTGGTGAACCCCCGGCAATCCCGGGGGTTTTGCTTTGTGCCGATTTCATCTGACATCCGCAGATCAAATCATAACCACATGGCGCATCATATCCATGGACAGCCATAACCCATCGTTTCGGCTTCGACCGTTTGCACTCCTTATCAAATCACATTCTGAACAACTCAGGCGCGCTCACGATTCAGGTTGAAGACGGGACCGAGCGGTCAATCCGGGCCAGGGAGCGATTCCAGGCGTGAGACTCGTGAACTGTTGCGAAGTTGTGACGTCTTGCCGCTCGGCGGAGACATCTCTACTATGCGTTGTCCTGCATCATCTAGCTAGCGCAACCCTTTTCTGACACATCGTTGCTACGTCTGACAATCGGCGGCAGCGGGAGCAGAGAATGCGATTTACCCTTCACGAAAGGAAGGATTGTTTATGACTGGCGACCGCGTATCTCGGAGAAGACTCCTGGGCACGTCGTTGGGGGCATCACTGGCCGTTCCCGCGACGTCGTTCATTGGGGGCGCTCGCTCGGCCGCAGCCCAGGAATCTGGAAACTGGCCGGTAACCAAGAGCATTCGGCCCGATCTCACACCCATCGCGCAACTGACGGCGGCGCCCGAGGACGAAGTGCATTTTGCCATCGCCCCGAACGTGCCTCCGCCTATCGCCAGATCCGAGCAGCGCACCTGGGAGATTCATCTTGAGTCGATCGAGGGAATTTGCCCACTCGATCCGCCGAACAAGACCAGCACCGAAATGTGGGGATTTCGCATTGCCGGCCAGACCGATGTTCTCTGCGGAACGCCCGGGCCGGTGCTTCGCGGCCGGGTAGGCGATTTTGTCACCATCAGCCTGACAAATCTCGAAAGCAGCATGAATCCCCACAATATCGATTTCCATGCAGTGACGGGGCAGGGGGGCGGGGCGGCTGCGCTTGCGGCCAATCCAGGTGAAACCAAGTCGGTGCACGTTCGCCTGCTCTATTCCGGCGTCTTCATGTATCACTGCGCGCATGGTGATGTGCCGTCGCACATTGCGCATGGCATGTACGGCATGTTCATCGTTGATCCCGAAGAGCCGCTTCCGCCAGTGGAGCATGAATGGTCCATCTCGCAAAGTGAGTGGTACGTCGGTATTGCCGGTCCAGCCGACGAGGGGGTTGCTCCCTTCGACCGTGATTCGCTTGTCAACGAAAACCCCCGGTACGTGACTTTCAATGGCCGCACAGACGCGTTGACTGGTGATAACGCGTTGAAAATGAGCACCGGCGAACGGGCAAGGATCTACTTCGTGAATCAGGGCCTGAATCTCGTTTCGAGTTTTCACCCGATCGGTTCCCACTGGGACCTGGTCTATCCTGAAGCGGCAACGCATCCCTCGAACTACGTGGTGCGAGGATCTCAATCCACGCTCGTTGTTGCTGGCGGCGGAACCATTGCCGAGATCGATGCGCTCGTGCCTTCGACCATCATTCTGGTCGATCATGCGCTCGTCCGAACCTTCTACAAGGGCGCGATAGGGCAGATCGTCATTGATGGTGAGGCCGACCCGGAAATCTTCGGGATTCCCGCGGAACAACAGGCAGCGGCAGAGGCTGCTACTCCTACTGTCGCCATCGATTTCGAGGTTTCGATTACGGAGAATGCCTACCTTCCTGAGAATGACCAGCATGCGTTCGATCCACCCGTGCTCGAATTTGCCCCGGGCAAGACCGTTCGTTGGACCAATCACGACAGCATCGCACACACGGTGACGTCCGGTCTCTCAGATGGACTGGCTGGCGTGCCCGACGGTCGCTTCGACTCGGGCTTCATGGATTCTGGCGCCACCTTCATCCACACCTTTGACGAGGAAGGGACGTTCTCGTATTACTGCATGCCGCATCCCTGGATGCGCGGCACGATCCTGGTCAAGAGCTGAAATTTTGGATGGCACCAGCTCCTCTCCCCAGGCGGGAGAGGAGCTGGAGTTTGTTCTACCGAATGAATGTATCGAGACTGCTCATAGCCACCAGAGTCAATGAAACATCGCTCTCGTGCTGACCGGGAGCGGGACATCCTGTCGTGTCGGCCTGGTGAACCGAGCATAGCAAGATTGGAAGCTCTATCCCCGCCAACTCCGGGGTTGGTTCCGCATCGCCGTCCGTGCCCGGCGTCACGAATGAACGTAAACCCCGCGCACTCTCCCAGAAGTTTGTCGGCTTTTCACGCAATCCCTCTCGCGACTCCAAGTCCTGGGAAAGCACACATGTCGATCAGTCTTATTGACACGGGACCCGCTCCCTCATATGATCCCGTCCAATCGGAAATCAGCTAAATAGCGCTTGAATTCTTGTGTATGGCCGAAGAATGGTCGCGAGAAAGGATTCGGATCACCATGGCGAATGAACTACCGACGAAGGGGACAACCCGGAGGTCGATTCTGGGCAAGGGAGCATTTGCGACTGGAGCGGCGCTTGCGGTGGCCGGAATGCCAAATTATCGAGCGTTTGCGCAAGATACGGCGGCCGAAGGACGGATCAAGCAAATTCTCGATCGCGGCAAGGTCCTGATCGGCACCGGCAGCACGAATCCACCGTGGCACTTTGAAGATGAGAACGGCAAGCTCGTCGGTTTTGACATTGAAATGAGTAAGATTCTGGCGGGAGGTCTTTTTGGACTCGACCAGGCCCAGATTCTTGGTGACGAAGAACCGCGCAATCACATCGAGTTTGTCGTGCACGAAGCGGACGCTCGCATCCCAGACCTGCTCTCGGACAAAGTCGATATCAATTTTCAGTTCATGACCGTGACGGCGAACCGCGGATTGCAGGTTGGTTTCACCATCCCGTATTACCGCGAAGGCGTGACGTTGCTCCTGCCGGCTGATTCGCAATACAACTCGCTGGCCGACCTCCAAGGCAAAGGCGCGAACATCGCGATTCTGGCCAACGTCACCGCCGAAGATATGATCCACCGGGGCGTACCCGATGCGAACGTGCAGCAATTCGATTCTGTCGCTGCCTCGGTCGAAGCACTCGATTCTGGCCGTGTCGACGCCACCGGAATCGACCTCTCAAGTGGCCAGTGGCTGATCGCCCAGAATCCAGGTGTCTACAAAACCACTCCAGAAGGCTGGGACGCGCAAACGTATGCGGCATCCGTCAAACCGGGCGACCAGGTTTGGCTCAATTTCGTCAACGTGGTGCTGCATGAGGCAATGGTAGGACTTGATTTCCCGCTCTACCAGCAGGCATTCAAGACCTACTTCGCAACGGATCTCACTCCGCCGCCAACTGGCTTCCCAATCGAATTCAAGTAAGCGAGAGTCCGGCTTATGTGGATATGGTGGTCAAAAGACCACCATATCCATGATCCATGCGATCAAGTGAGCAGTAGCCATTTACGATCTGCGTTGGGAATACATCACCAATAATTTTGATCTCTTCATCGATGGCCTCTTTCTCGGCTTGAAAATGGCCGTCATTGGTCTTGCGCTGGGCACTGTGATCGGCCTCTTCATGGCGTTTTCACGCTCCTATGGCCCACGCCCAGTGCGAATCCTCGTCAGTTGCTATGTCGAAGGCATCCGGAACATTCCGCTCCTGTTGATTGTCTTTCTGCTTTATTTCGGGTTGCCACAGATGTTTCCCCGGGGTAGCGATGGGCGAGAGATCGTCTTGAGGATTCTGCCGGATGGCGAAACGACGTTCATCGTCGCGTTGTCGATCTACGCCGGCGCTTATCTGACCGAGATTTTCTCAGCGGGCATTCTCTCGGTTGGCAAGCGGTATATCGAAGCGGGCAAATCGCTTGGGTTGACCCGATTCGCATTGGCTCGCTATGTGACGATGCCGATCATGTTCCGCTCAGTGCTTCCGTCCTTGAGCAACACCTTCATTTCACTGTTCAAAGACACATCGATCGCCGTCGCCATCGCTGTTCCCGAACTGACTTGGGCCGCACGGAAAATCAGTACTGATTATTTCCGGGTGATCGAAGCATGGCTAACCGCCGGGGCGCTCTACTTGATCACCTGTTACGCCATTGCTTTTCTCTTGCGGTTTCTGGAGCGTCGGATCAAATGGTCGGTCTAAATATGCACGCGGAGCTGACATCCGCAGGCGAGACGTAGACAATGCAAGTTGTCATCGACAATCTCGATCTGATGTGGATCGGGCTGAAGCTCACGTTGGAGCTTTCGCTCGTCATCATTGTTTTGAGCACCTTCTTTGGCTTTTTCGTTGGCGTCGGGCTGACCTTCGGCAACCGGGTGATTCGCTTCCTGCTGCGCATCTATGTCGACACCATCCGGGGACTGCCGCTGCTCGTGTTGATCTTTCTCATTTTCTATGGGCTGCCGGCGCTCAACATCAGCATCGGATCGTGGAAGCTCGACACCAACATCGGGCGCTTCGAAACGGCCACGATCGCCTTTACGCTTTTCGCCTCCGCGCAGGTCGGGGAAATCTTCCGAGGCGCGTTCTCCGCCATCTCTGCCGGGCAGATCGATGCGGCCAGGGCGCTCGGGCTGACCTTCTGGCCCCGCCTCTTTCATATCGTGCTGCCGCAATCAGTCCCGCTCATCGTTCCGCCCTGGACCAATACCGCCGCCGAGCTCGTGAAGGGCACATCCCTCGTCACCCTGGTCAGCATGAGCGATCTGCTTTTTGCGACACGCAAGATCGCCGAGCGAACCGGCGATATGATGCCGCTCTATCTGGCCGCCGCCGCGATGTATTTCGTGATCTGCTTTTCGATTTCTCGCGCCGGGGTCTGGGTCGGTCACCGCTACCAGTCAGGACTGGCCCGCTGATCTGAGCCGCATCGCTATGCAAGGACACCTTTGTTGACATCGATGGTTGAAATTAAGAATGTCCGGAAGCGATTCGGCGATCTGGAAGTGCTCAAGGGCATTTCGCTGGAGATCGCGGAAGGGGAGGTCGTCTGCATCATCGGGCCGAGCGGCTCGGGCAAAACGACCCTGCTGCGCTGCATCAACTTCCTGGAGACGTACCAGGAAGGGCGCATTCTCATTGACGGCGAACTGATCGGCTATCGCGAGCGCAACGGCCAGCTCGCGCCGGCCTCGGAAAAAGCGATCGCGAAGCTGCGCGCCGAAACCGGCATGGTCTTTCAGCAGTTCAATCTCTTTCCGCATATGACCGCGCTTCGCAATGTCTCCTTCGGGCCGATCAAGGTGCGCAAGATCGACAAAAAGGTCGCCGAGCAGCGAGCGCGCGAGCTGCTGGATCGGGTCGGTCTGGCCGAAAAAGCCGATTCGTATCCCGCCCAGCTCTCCGGCGGTCAGCAGCAGCGGGTCGCCATCGCCCGGGCGCTGGCGATGGAACCGAAGGTGATGCTCTTCGACGAGGTCACCTCCGCGCTCGACCCCGAGCTGGTCGGCGAAGTGCTGACCGTGATGCGACAGCTTGCGGCGTCGCACGGCATGACGATGATCGTCGTCACGCACGAAATGGCGTTCGCGCGCGACGTGGCCGACCGCGTCGTCTTCATGGATCAGGGGCTGATCGTCGAAGAAGGACCGCCCTCGCAGGTCATTGACGCCCCAACAACTGAGCGCCTGCAAACCTTCCTCGGCCGTTTCCGCGCGAGTCATTAGGGATAAAGATGCTCTCACGGTCCTGGCGGCGCGGGCGCTGCCGCCTCAGGTGAGGGGATATGACAGGAAAGCACATGGCCCAGACGATCTCGTCTGGGCCATGTCGTCATTCAATCCGTCCTGGATGCGTGAACACTACGTTCTGAGATTCCAGCTGCGCCGAGGTGCGCCGCCTGCCGACCCCATATTAGCGGGGTCGGGAGGTGAGGAGGCTGGCATCAGGTGTCGTCATCGGTCTGGGCGATCAGTCGAGTATTGCCGTCGCGCGAGATCGCACCGCGCGCCACGACGTGACCTGCCTAGCTTCTGCCGTTGCGGTGCGCTTTGCGCTTACCGGCAAGCGCGGCGGCAAGCATGAGAAGTCCGAGCGGAAACAGCATGAGGGCCATATGCCAACCGCTTCCGCGATCGATGCCACTGCCTGTGCTGGGAAGTTGTTGCGCAGAGAAGGTCGTTGCAACTGCGCACGGACCCGCGCTCCGATCCTTGACGCCGGTTGACGTTGGTGTCGTCGTTTCCGAACCCGTGGCAAGGGTCGCGGTGCTCGTAGCGGTCGCCGTGTTGGTCGCCTGCTCCGTGCCGCCAACGATGACGGTTGCTGTTGCCGTGCCGGTGGCCTTGGCCGTGCCGGTGGCCGTGTTGGTCGATTGAGGATGTCAATCTCGATCTCTGCGACGCGGATCACCGGTTGCAAATGCGGCGCACCGCCACAGGCACGTCGAGTGACCACCAGGGCGCGGGCCAAGAACTCCTCCGGCGAGAAAGGCACCGTCATCACATCGTCGACCCCCTGATCGAACGCAGCGAGCTTCGTCTTGAGATCGCCACACCGGGTTAAGTCGATGATGGGCACCGTTGTTTCGCAGAACTCAATGCCATCGCTGTTGCCGCCATGGTGCGCTGGCAGGAAAAAATTGACGCGGCGTCAATGCCGGCCGAGGTCGTGGTAGAGGCGAAGGGAACGCATTTAGGAAACCTCATGGTGCTCGCGGGATATGAGGATCGAACCGTCCTTTCGAACATCTTGAACAACGTCATGCCGAAGCTACGATCTCCGTCTCCCGCATCGTTCCTCGTGCGCGGCGCTCCGGCTCTTCGCCGGAGCGTGGTGTTGTCTGCGCGACGAAGACGCGATGGACTGTAGTCCTGGCAATTGAAGCATGTGGAAAAAGCCTGCTATGTTGCACCTGACGGCCCGAGCGGTTCTAGTCGGTGTTACTCGTCAAACAGTTCCTTCGGTTTCTATTCTCTCGGGCCGTCACTCTCCATACTTTCATCCGACGATCCCCAACTCTGCTTCGTCGGGTCGCCCCCTCAGTACGCCTATCGATCTTCTCCGGCCATCGTGGCGGTTCTGGACGAGGATCGCGCGCAGGGGCAGGTGATTCCCCAGTCGGTTCGTTGGTTGCTCCTGCTTCAGTTGCGCGATCGCTGCCAGCATCTCTTCGGTGGAAATGCCGCGTTCTGCACACAGTCTATCACGTCCGATCCAAGATCCGCCTTTGCGTCGGTCATTTGAAAACACTGCGTCCATCTCAGATGTGACGAGGCGCGTCAATGGCGCCTCGTCGTCATCGGTCATGGTTTGCTCTTTGTTGTCCACTGCCTGCCCACTCGCCTCGAATTCTGCTAAACGTCGAAAGAAGCCAGAATCGCCGAGGCAATATGCCAGAACGCGGCGCCAGGCACGGAAAAACGTCGACCGCGACCGAGCCGCCGGGCGTGATGCCCCGGACACGCATTCAGGCACACAAACGCCGGTTGGATTGCTTACGCCGGCGTTTCGCGTTGTCGCTGCTCATGGCAGCCAAATCGACCCTACCCAACGTATTCAGTGAGTTTTTGCCGATGATGAAACCGCCGATCACCCCGGATTTCGCGACCTCAATCCCGATGCTCGTGCTGAGACCACACATTCCGCGCGCGGCCGTTCGGGCAAGCAATCCTGCCGGACGGGGCCGCGGGTGGTGTCACGGCGTCGGGGTGGCGGCGGGAGCCGCCGCGGGGCCGAACTGGTGCAGCACCGACTCCATCGCCTCCGGCGGCACCGAAAACGAGCCCTGGAACGGGTGCTGCGCATCGGCCACCACGAATAGCAGCAGCGAGATCGTGAGCGTGAGCCCGGTCAGGATCGCCACCTGCGAGTAGCCGCTCTCCACCCCGAAGAGGAAGGCGAAGCCCACCACCACGACCCCACCGCCGATCAGCACCAGCCACAGGATATTGGGCAGGCCGCTGTCGCTGGCCAGAACCCGCTCCCGGCGGGCGATCGAGACCTCGTTGAGGAGATCCAGTGATTCGGCATACTGCTGGGGATTGACGGCCGCGACCAACTCGGGCGCCGTGTAGATCGCGTACAGGTGGTCCAGCGCCGCCGACGCCTCCGGAGGCCGGGTTTCCCCCCTCGTTCATCGCCGGCCACGCCACATCGACCACGACCTCGGCGTAGGTCAGCGCCGCCTCCTGCGCCGCCGCCCGGTGCGGGTCCGGGAAGCCGTTGGCCACCCGGTAGAGCGCGCCCAGCGAGCTGGCTTCCTGGTCCGCGATCTGACTGGTCTCGGCGTAGTTCTCCCACACGGCGATGACGACGAAGGCCAGGACGACCGCGTAGGTGACCCCCATGGTGGCGTAGACGAAGCCAGCCACGTCGTTGTGCCGGGCCATGGTCTGGTGGGGGACGAAGCGGCGGACGAGGACGATCGCCAGCCACACCAGCAGCAGGCTTCCCCCGACGATGACGACTCCGCCGACCACACCATACACAGCCCAAACCTCCGACGAGAACGAACCGGATCCGATCGCGAACGCGACGGGCCGTGGCACAGGTGGACGGCCCGGTATCTTCAGCAGTGTGCCGGACTGCAGGTCGTAGCCGCATCCGCCGAAAGGCGCAATCAATGCCGAGCGAGGAACTTCGGTTCCGAGCGCATCTTCTCAGTCCTCATGACGCGGCGTCACGTTTGCACTGGCTTGCGGTCTCCATGATCGCGGCGAGCATCCATTCGCCGGCTCCCGATGCTGCAACTGGCGCCCCGCAGTGATACGCGCTGGATGTCGCATTGAAGGCGGCATGCGAGTAGCTCAATGGCATCCTACTTGCGCAATGCGATGGTAAAGGTGGAACATTCGCGGGGCCGCGCTCGGAACGGCGGCCTCAACTGGGAGCAACGCGGGTGACGCTGGCGGAACAATCGAATCTTCATGCAGGCCATTTTCGCGAATGGCTGATGCAGGGGCACTACAAGCCAGTTGAGGGCCCATCGGTTCGCGAACAACCTGGGCACACCCACGCCTGGTGGAAGGTGATGTGTCTCACCGGCGTTGACTATTTCTCGACGCTCGGATACCAGCCAGGCATCGCCGCGCTCGCCGCCGGAGCACTCTCACCGATCGCGACGTTTGTGCTGGTGCTGGTCACGCTGTTCGGCGCACTACCGATGTACAAGCGGGTCGCCGGGGAAAGCCCGCATGGCGATGGCTCGATCTCCATGCTAGAACGGTTGCTCCCCTGGTGGCAGGGCAAGCTGCTGGTGCTGGGGCTGATCGGTTTCGTCGCCACCGGCTTCATCATCACCATCACCCTTTCCGCCGCCGACGCGACCGCCCACGTTGTTGAAAACCCGCTTACGAGCTTTCTTCATGGCTACGAGGTGCCGGTGACGTTGGCGCTGCTCTCGATGCTTGGCGCGGTCTTCCTGAGAGGGTTTGGCGAAGCGATCGGCATCGCCGTGGCGCTGGTCGGGGTCTATCTCTTTCTCAATGTCATCGTCATCATCCAGGGTCTCTATGAAGTCGCGCGGAATCCCGACACCGTTTCCGATTGGCGTCACGCGCTGTCAGTCGAGCACAGCAGTCCGTTTTTGATCATCGGAGCGGCGCTGCTGTTGTTTCCGAAGCTGGCGCTCGGGCTGTCCGGATTCGAAACAGGTGTGGTTGTGATGCCACTCGTGGAGGGCGATCCCACCGACACGCAGGAGCATCCAACCGGCCGCATTCACAATACCCGGAGATTGCTCACCACCGCCGCGCTGATGATGAGCGTGCTGTTGCTCGCCAGTAGCTTCATCACCACGCTACTCATCCCATCAGCAGCGTTCGAAGAAGGTGGCCCGGCGAACGGCCGCGCCCTGGCCTATCTTGCCCACGAGAATCTCGGCGGCGTTTTCGGCACGATCTACGACATCAGCACGATTCTGATTCTCTGGTTCGCCGGGGCATCCGCCATGGCGGGATTGCTGAACATCGTGCCCCGATATTTACCGCGCTACGGCATGGCGCCAGACTGGGCTCGCGCGACCCGGCCGCTCGTGCTGATCTTTATCTCGATTTCGTTCATCGTCACCATTCTCTTCAAGGCCGATGTCGACGCGCAGGCGGGCGCGTACGCGACCGGAGTGCTGGCGGTGATCACTTCGGCCACGATCGCGGTCACCCTTTCGGCCAGGCGACGCAACGAGCACCGCGCCGCGATCGGCTTCAGCATCGTCGCCGGGATCTTCATCTACACCCTGGGCGTGACGCTGATCGGCAATCTCGAGGGCTTGCAGATCGCGATGCTCTTCATTCTCGGCATCATCGTCTCGTCGCTGATCTCCCGGGTTGGCCGCTCGACCGAGCTGCGAGCGAAAACGGTTCGCTTCGATCTGACCGCGTTTCAGTTCGTGAATGAAGCGGGCGCGTCCGGGCAAATCCGAATCATCGCGAATCATCCAGACGATCGCACCCCGCGCGAATATCTCCTCAAAGAACGAGAGGAGCGAGAAGCCAGTCATATTCCGCTCGGCGACCCGGTGTTGTTTCTCGAAGTCAGCGTGCGTGACGCCTCAGAATTCGCGCCGACGATCGAGGTGAGTGGCGAGATGATCGATCACTACCGGGTGCTCAAAGTGGAGGGGTCGTCGATTCCGAATGCGATCGCAGCCGTGGCGCTGAGCATCCGCGACCACACCGGCTCGATTCCGCATATCTACTTCGGCTGGACCGAAGGCAACCCCCTTGAAGTTCCTTGCCCGCTTTGTCCTCTTCGGCGAAGGCGACATCGCGCCCGTCACGCACGAAGTCCTCCGCCGCGCCGAACCAGACCGGTCGAGACGCCCCGCGCTGCACGTGGGGTAGAACCCTCACCCGGCGCTCAAGCGCCACCCTCTCCCAATGCTGGGAGAGGGCACGAAACCTTGGATGTATCCGCACATACTGTAGGGGAGGATTGTGTGTCCTCCCGTGGTAAGAACGCCAAAATGGTTCTCGGAATCGCGAGAGGGCACATACGTGGTGGTGATTTGGGTTGGGTTTGGGATGAGGAACTACGGGATGCGTCGCTTGGTTGCAACGGCCGGGAGCTGAAGCACCCGGATCACCGGCGAAAGTACGCAGAAGCGCACCGAGCATGAGCTACATGGGGCTTGCGTGTTGTCGCCCACCGAGTTCAGTCTCGTAGAGGCTGCGTCTTGTGAGCGCTGGGCTTGGGCCCGGCGCACATTGACGCCCCAGCTGCTTGTGCTTACCGCCTACGACTTACAGCGCCGTTGCAGCCTGCTTAAATAAGGACAGCCCCGACGAACGCCGCCTATCAACAAACCTCTCGCGCCTCAGTCGCCTCCGACGCATCGCCCCGCAACGCACGTCAGTGCTTCAGTCAGCTCGTTGCTGGTTCGGTTCAATCCAAGCCCCGCAGCTCAAATCGTCGTCGCCAACTCTGATGATTGGTTTGTCCCAAGCGTTTCGTTCCTCGGGACTGCTGTACGGACAGAATATACGTACATCGACTTCTTGTCAAGGGCTTTTGATCCGCAATCGAGAAATTGTCCGGATCACGTCAGTTACGATTGGGTGTGCCGCCAGTGTACCAACTCACGCGCCCATTTGCAGCCTGACCAAGGTCACATTGGGCGGGGGTGTCAGGTCCTCACCCCCAGGACCATGTGACGTGATGTCACAAAACCAGCAACTCGCTACACGCCCCGCCAGCGTCGCCAGGCGCGAACCTGCGCGATATGTTGCGGATAATGTTCGTAGGTGTTGTCGGCGACCCAGCTCGCTTCCAGCTCGGGCGAAGCGGCCAGCGTTGCCATTAAGTCGGCGTGGACGGCGTGCATCTGCGCGGTTAGCTCTTCAACCGAGCTGTTGCGCCTCCGATCCGCCTCTTCCTCGTTCACCCGGCGCCAATCGAACAGCGGATGCGCTTCTCCTGCGGTTTCCCGGCGAGCGGTGTCCGCTGCTTCGCGATCCCAGACGGCAACATGCCCAATCAGGTCTTTGGAGGACCAGGAACCGCAGACTCCCGCCTCATCAATCGCAGCCGGATCGATGCCATCGATAACCTCCAGCCAGGTCGCCCATGTTGCGTTAATCCGATCAATAACCTCACTGGCGGTGAGACCGGCATCGCGAACGTCGGCCGTCTGGTTCCGCCAGAAAAGCACCTGATCGACGTGATCGGGGTAGTGGCCATACGTGTCTTCCGCCACCGGCTCCGGTTCGAGAGAATCCAACGCGTACAATCGCGCAAGCATATCGGCATGCGCGGCGTCCATCGCGGCTCTTGCCTCGTCTAGCGTCAAGCCGGCGTCGCGAGCCGAGGTCTCCGCATTGAACTCATCACCCGTTAGACCATCGATGTCAGGACGCTCACGGCCCGCGGCGAGCGCTTCGGCGACTTCAGCCGCGTGGATATCCCAGACAGCCGTGTGGGCCATCAAATCCTTTACCGACCAGTCTTCGCAGACGCCTGGCGTGAGCTTTTCGGCGTCGTCAATCGAATCAAGCGCTTCGAGCCATTCCGCCCACCAGGCGTCGATCTTGGCGAAAATCTGCTCTGCCTCCGTGTTGGCATACGTCGTCATACAGGATTGCTCCTTGATTGCCGCCATGTGCGAACTTGCGCCGCGTGCTCGTCGTAGTGGTCCTTGAAGTCGCCGATCGCCCAGGTGAGATCCTGATTGCCATATTTCACGAGGGTATGCATCAGGGAAACATGCGTCATGCTCATCACCGCGATGGCGTCGGATGGTGGGCGATTTTGCTGGTTGGCATGATCCTGCTCGTTCATCGCCTGCCAATCGCGCTCGGGCGGCGCCTCACCGTTGTGCTCGGCGCGATAAGCGGCGTCGAACTCGCCTTGCTCATCCCAGAACGCGATGTGAAACGCCAGATCTTTGACCGACCAGTCGCCACATGCGCCTGCTTCGATCATGGCAGCGTTGTCGAGATCGGCAATCGCCTCCAGCCAGTTTTGCCATCCGGCATCAATTTGCGCGAATACCTCTTCTTTGGAACGTCGTTCGGTCGTGCTCATCTCCATCTCCTCTTCGACATACCTGGCCGTCTGGGCCAGGTCGCGGGCCATCCTGACTTTCGCCCAGTAGACTCATGATCGCAACGCACAATGATGGCCATCGTGAGATTGACCGCCGCTTTTATGATTGGGACTCCTCGCCAGTTTCACGATCGTTCCCGGTGGTCAGGATGACGGGAGCCTTTCGCCAATGAAAGGCGCTTTATGGGCGAGGACAACGAAAACGCCGCTCAATTGAGCGGCGTTCTTTTTTACAGACAGTGTGTGCGGTTACAGCGGGTTAGCGCTGTGGAGGCGTTGTGCGATTCGGTCGAATGCGTGCGGGTGCCGGAACCAGTTTTGGCCGGATTCCCAACATCTGACCGACCCAATCGACGAGCCGCTCTCCAATTGATTTCTTGCCTGCAAGCGACCCCATGCCTGTCTCCCATCGATTCTCGTCGGTATATACCGGTCGATAGCTAGTGTACGCGTGACAAGTGTCTAAGGTTTCGTAACTCCGTGGTTATCGCCACCATTGTATCGCGTTTTTCCGGTGCGCGCTGAAGGCATTTTTCCATTCAATGAATCGCCTTGACCGAACGCGCAGGTTAAAGCGATCATATGCAGGTTGCGGAAGGCAGGTTCTGCCTTTTTCGTGATGCGGCGCGATCCGGAAAGCGGATCACAACCGCGGGCTGGTACGGCGAGATCTTTTCGCGGCTGAAGAGTCCTCGCTCGCCAGATGTAGCATGGCCCGCGCGTTGCGTCGATATCATAGGCTGCCGAAACAGCGCCGATATCGATCGCCGGACACAACCTTGCCTATTCGAGTTGATATTCCACCGCCCGGCGATGCCGGAGCCGAACGCACGGAAGGGTTTTGCCCGATGAATTTCACGGGACCAAAGGTCAAGAAATCTCGCGCACTTGGTGTGGCGCTCACACCGAAGGCCGAGAAGTATATGAAGAAGCGCCCGTATGGCCCCGGCCAGCACGGTCAGCGCCGCCGCCGCCGTCCATCCGACTACGGCGTGCAGTTGCTTGAGAAGCAGCGACTTCGCTTTCAGTACAACATCAGCGAGAAGCAGCTGCAGCGGGCCTACGTGCAGGCGACCCGCAAGGCCGGCCCGACCGGCGAGATTCTAATTCAGATTCTCGAAACCCGGTTGGACGCGCTGGTGCTTCGCGCCGGTCTCGCCCCGACGATCTTCGCTGCCCGCCAGTTCGTGACGCATGGTCACGTCCAGGTAAACGGCCGCAAGGCGAACATCCCTTCGATGCACCTGAAACCGGGCGACATCATCACGCTGCGCGAGCGAAGCAGTAAGATGGTGATGTTCCAGGAGAACCGCGTGCCGGTGAACGTGCCGTCGTACATTTCGTTCGACGAATCAAACCTCAGCGCCAAACTCCTCTCCGCCCCCCCACGCGAAGAGATCCCCGTTATCTGCAACGAGCAGCTGGTCGTGGAATACTACTCGCGTTAACCCAGATCTTCTCTGATAAACGGGCCAGATAGCTTAGCTATCTGGCCCGTCCTCGTTTCCGCGACACAGTGATCGTCAAATATGGTGGTGTGACAAACTCAATTAATCTGGCCTCGTATTTCCGTGATCCGCACATGTAGACATGCGACCTGAGTGTCGTCATGTGCCTGCTGCTTATCCGAGCGCTTGTAGTGCGCTACAGAGTTATCGGAAATGCAGGTACTGGAAACTGTGTTGGCGTATTGCCGCGCCAAGCTCTCCGCCAGCCTGAATCGCATTTACAACCTTCGTGAAGGGGCGTGCGATGACCTGTTACTGGCTCTGCGGGCGGACCCCCTGCCCCGGCACCCACCGGTTCGGATGGAATCACACGCCCGCAGCGTCACGTCACAATCCCGACTTCATCAGGATCAGGGCGGCTGGCGCGTGCCTTATCACCAGCTCTCTGCCGCCGCTAACCGCCGCGGTCGCGGCGACCCACACATTGACCCCGTCCGTGGAGCTTTTGGCAACCATCGACTACTCCTCATCCGCTTCGTTTGCCAACAGCTCCTTCGTACGGCGCCACCCCAACGTAGCGCCCAATGATGAGGTGCTGGGCGGCCGCCCGGCACCTCATCAAGAACCATGGTGTTCGCCCGCTCAAGAGGCTGTTGGCGCCAACTCAGGGCGGCGCTGGCCGGCGGTACACACTCTGACTCGTCCGAGTCTGTGAAGCAGACCGATCCTTGGGGGCACTCTGCGTTGCTGCGGCAAGGGTTCCCGAATCAGCAGGAACCGGGAAATTCACGCAGAGGTACTCAGCAGTACCGTCCAACCCAGGGGCACACGAGCAACGTTCTTTGTGTCGTTCGCAGGGACAGTGTAGTGAGGACCGGAACTGCTGTTGATGAGAAACAGCCGCCGTTGACACGCTCTTCATCGTTGGTGCATGTGCAGTTAACCGTGCCCGCGCAGCCGTCTGGACGAAGAGGTTTGCGTTGCCCGCGGCCTTGCCCCATCCGCCACAGTCCGCGGCGGACTGGCGGATGGGGCCGCGGCGCGCTAGCCCGGGTGCGCACCACACGCCGGGCAAGCGCGCCGCGGCCCCGAGTCATGGTGCTGGACGCGCCGCGTCCCCTAACACGGCTGGAGGCAGCCGATATCGACGGCGCAGCCCTCACCGCCTTCCGGCCCGTCGCCGAGTGGCGCCTGTCCCGCCGGTCCGCGCTGGCTACTGGCGCCGGCCTCGCCACCCACTGCGCGACGACTGGCATGCAGGGGATGACGATTTATGGCAACGTGCCGGGCAGCCGCCCGGCGCGTTGCCAAGAACCCTGCTAGTCGCGACTCAGCGCCCCGTTAGCACGGTGGACTACAGGTTGGCGAAGCGTCCACCACGTCGTGAAGCAGACCCACCCTTGCGGACAATCCGAGTTGCCGTTGAAACAGTCTATGGTGGCGGGTGCGGGTGCGCTTCGCACGCAGAGGTGGTCACTCGTGCCAGCCCACCCGTCGTAGCAGGAGCAGCAGTCGTCGCCCGAGTTGCACGGACAGGCACTGGTGGTGCCTTCCGTACAGGTCTCGGAATTTCCGGCAATGAAACAGCCGTTGTTGACGCACTGTTCCCCATCACCGCACGAACAGTCGATCGTGCCCCCGCAGCCGTCGGACAGCGTCCCGCAGAGCTTGAGTTCGCCGGCACAGGTCTTCGGCGTGCAGCAGCTGGCCTCATAGCAGACCTGCCCCGTCGCACACGTCGTGACGCAGTCGCCGGTCGCATCGCAAGTCAGGCATTGGCCGGTGGGGCAGTCGCCGCATACCAGCGTGCTCTCGCAGCCGTCGGAAATAGTGCCGCAGCGTCCTTCGCACGTCCCCGGGGTACAACAGCCGCCGACCCCGAGGCAGACTTGATTAGAAGCGCAGGTGTTATCGCAGATGCCACAGTTATCCGAGTCATTGAGACTGGTGCACTGATCGCCACAGCAGATCTGGCCGGCTGGGCAGCACATTCCGGCCGCCAGGCAGCAGGCAGCCGGATCGCAGCATTCCTGGCCGCCGCAGCAGTTTCCGGTGGGGCAGCACCCCTCATTGCAGCAGGACTCTCCGGTCCCGCAACACTCCCCGCCGCAGCCGTGTCCGATCCGGGCAGCAAAACGAGCCCAAGCAGCTCTGCCCGGTCGGGCAGCAGCCATTGCTGTCCCCACCTGAAAAGCAGCGTTCGGTGCAGGTCCCGTTGCAGCAGGCATCGCCCGCCGCGCAGGCATCGCCGCAGGTGCCGCAGTGCGCCGGGTCGGACTGGAGGTCGACGCATGCCCCACTGCAGCAGCTCTGCCCGGTCGGACACGCGTCGCCACAGGTGCCGCAGTGCGCCGGGTCGGTCTGGAGGTCGGTGCAGGTGCCGGCACAACAGGTTTGCCCGGCACTGCAGGCGTCGCCACAGGTTCCGCAATGGGCCGGGTCAGTCTGGAGGTCGGCACAGGTGCCGCCGCAACACGTTTGACCGGTGCCGCAGCCGCCGCAATCGAGGGTGCCGCCGCAGCCGTCCGGCGGGCTACCACATTGCCCAGGCAGGCACGTCAACGGCGTGCAGCAGATTTGCCGGTCGCAGACCTGGCCAGGGGCACAGGGCGTATCGCAGCCCCCACAGTGAGCAGGATCAGTCAAGATGTCTGCGCACGTGCCGCTGCAGCAACTTTCTGCGCCGGGACAGTCCACACAGGCCGCGCCGTTCGTGCCGCAGGATGCCCCGCTCGTGCCCGGCCGACAATTCCCGGTGCCATCGCAGCAGCCGCTGCAGGTGGTCGCGTCGCAGACCAGCGTGTCGGAAACGCAGTTTCCTTGCTGGCAGACCTGCCCGGTGGTACAGACCGTCGTGCAGCCCCCGCAGTGCGCCGAATCGGTCGTCAGGTCGGCACAGGCGCCACTGCAGCAGCTCTGGGCGCCGGGACAGTCGACGCAGGCCGCTCCCGCCGCGCCACAGGCGGCGCCACTCGTGCCCGGCCGGCAGTTCCCGGTGGCGTCGCAGCAGCCGTCGCAATTGCCGGCACCGCACGTCGGCGGGTGTGCGACACAGGTCCCGTTCTGGCAGACCTGGCCCGAGCTCGTCGCAGGTGTGGCAGACATGGTCGGTGCCGCAGACCAGGCAGAGGGCGCCGCAGTCGGCATCGGCACAGCAGCCGCCCGCGTAGCAAACCCCATCGCAGAGCCGGTAGCCAGGCGGGCAGTCGGCGACGCAGGCGCTGTCGGCGCAGACATTCGGTGCGCAACACTCGCCCGCGCCACTGCAGGCGCCGCCGACCGGCATGCAGCTCCCTGGGGCAACAATGCAGGCCCCATCCTGGCAGCGTTCCTCGCAGCTCCGCAGCAGGTCACCGCCGCACCGCCGCCGCACAGACGGCTTTCGTCGCCGCCGCAGGCCCGCAGCGCTTCGCCTCGCGCCCGCGCCTCGTCGGCCGCGGCCTGCGCCTCTGCCCGAGCCTCATCCGCGGTGGCCTCGGCTTCCGTCCGGGCCTGGTCGGCGGCGGCCTGGCCTCTGCCCGGGCCGCTTCCCCGTCGGCCCGCGCCTGGTCGGCGGCCGCACAGGCCGCCTGGCACTGGTCTTGGGCGGTCCCGGCTGGTAGGCGCTCACAGCGGCTCGCGCAGTCTTGGGCACCCGCATCGCCCCGGCCAGCGAAGGAGAAAAGGCCCACTCCGGTCAGGCTGGCGAGCCCACGCAGGACGTCACGGCGGGAAACCCCGGTAGCCAGGCGCTTGGCGAGCGCGTCGAATCGGGCGTCGTCCATGGCTCGTCCTCCTGCTCCTGGCGACTCAGTTGATCTGACAAACACCTCGTATGTCAAGATCATAGCATCCCCATACGCACCCACCGGCTCCAATGTGCCCTTGCCCGGACATGCGCTGGTTGCCCAGCGGATGAAACCGAAACGCTATCGTACCGGACTCTGCGTCGTGCCGGATTCGGGAACAACCGCCATCGCGCAACGGTTCGCACGTCGAGCTCCCCGCGTCATGCGGGACAGTCGCCGCAGTCCGCAGGAGCAACTCCGCAATTCCCCGCCTCACCGTCAGCCGGCGCACGGGGCGTTACCCCCGTCGCGGCTGGCACTCCGAACGCGGGGCCAGCGCGTCGCCGCATCTGGGTGACAGTTATGTCGCCAGTCAGGACTTTAAGGTACACTCCCGGCCTGTTCACATAATGACAGGACTGCTCCCTGTTGCGAGGAGACGGCATGGATCCGACCCGCTTCGACCGGCTCAGCACCCGGTTCGCCACCCGGTCCACCCGCCGCCAGGCACTGGCAACGAGCGGGGCGACGCTCGCCGCCGCTGGGCTGCTGACCAGCCGGCGCACCAGCGCCCAGGACGCCACCCCCGCCGCCACCCCGGCCCCCTTCCCCAGTGATCCCCATCCCAGCGCGGACGCGGCCGGGACCGATCCCGAGTTCTTGTTCACGCAGACCTTCGACAGCGGCACCTGGGCGCCCAAGGATGAAGCGGCGGGCACCTACACGCTGACCTTGACCGGCGCCGCGGCCCAGACCACCTACATCTCCGACCGGCCGGAGCGGGTCGTTGGATTGGCGCCGACCCAGCAGTTCCTCGACGGGCTCGGCTTCACCCCGGCGAACCCGCCCAACGCCGCCCTCGTGACCCAAACCGCGGGCGGGGAGTCCGACATCCTCGTCCTCGAGCTGATCGATCCGGTCTACGATGCGAATGCCGGCACGCTCACTTATGAGGCGAGGGAAGCACGTTCACCGTCCGGCTGCCATTGCCAGCATAGCCTCGGATCCCAGCAGAAGCGGACGAAAACATTTTCATCTCAACTCACTTGGAAGGCTCCTGATCCGCCCGAGCGGCGTCCGCCACCCGACCCCTACGCGACTGGCCCGGGAGGAGCGAGTTTGGCGAGATTGACCGTAGCGGTCGCTGCGCCCTTGGCGCCGACCTGGCCGCCGCGGTGCCCGATCACGCGCGTCTGCCCCGCCGCCGCGCGCGGATCTGGTGCTATGATCTGGACATAAGAGGTGTGTCAGATCAAACCGGTCCCCAGCAACAGGAGGACGAGTCATGGACGATGCCCGCTTTGACGCCCTCGCCAAACGCCTGGCCGGCGGAAATCTCTCGCCGCGAGGTCCTACGTGGGCTCGCCGGTCTGACCGGCGCAGGGCTTATCGCCCTGATCGGACATGGTGGGGCCGGTGCCCAAGACTGCTCGAGCCGCTGTGAGCGCCTCCCCGCCGGGACCGCCCGGGACCAGTGCGAGGCTGCCTGTACGGCGGCGGATCAGGCGCGGGCCGACGGGGAAGCGGCCCGGGCAGAGGCTCAGGCCGCCGCCGACCAGGCGCGGGCCGACGCCGCGGCCACCGCGGACGAGGCGCGGGCAGAGGCGCAGGCCGCGGCCGACGAGGCGCGGGCGCGAGGCGAAGCGCTGCGGGCCTGCGGCGGCGACGAAAGCCGTCTGTGCGGCGGCGGTGCGGCGGTGACCTGCTGCGGTGCTGACGAACCTGCCAGGATGGAGCCTGCATTGTTGCCCCAGGGAGCTGCATGCCGGTCGGCGGCGCCTGCAGTGGCACGGGCGAGTGTTGTGCTCCCAATGTCTGTGCCGACAGCGCCTGCGTCGCCGACTGCCCGCCTGGCTACCGGCTCTGCGATGGGGTTTGCTACCCCGGCGGCTGCTGTGCCGATGCCGATTGCGGCGCCCTCTGCCTCGTCTGCGGCACCGACCATGTCTGCCATACCTGCGAAGAGCTCGGGCAGGTCTGCCAGAATGGGACCTGTGTCGCAAACCCGCCGACGTGCGGTGCCGGCAATTGTGACGGTTGCTGCGATGGCACCGGGAACTGCCGGCCGGGCACGAGCGGCGCCGCCTGCGGCGCGGCGGGAGCGACCTGCGTCGACTGTCCCGGCGCCCAGAGCTGCTGCAGTGGCGCCTGTGCCGACCTGACGACCGATCCCGCGCACTGCGGGGGCTGCACGACCGCCTGTGCCACCGGGGAGGTCTGCCAGCAGGGAAACTGCGTTTCCAACCCGCCGGTCTGCGACGCGACCACCTGCAGCGGCTGCTGCGATGGCACCGGGAATTGTCGGCCGGGCACGAGCGGGGCATCCTGCGGCACGAACGGCGCGGCCTGTGTGGACTGTCCCGGCGCAGAAAGTTGCTGTAGTGGCACGTGCGCAAACATCTTGACCGATCCTGCTCACTGCGGGGGCTGCACGACCGCCTGTGCATCCGGGCAGATTTGCCAGCAGGGGACCTGTGTCTCGCCGAAGTGCGGTCCGACCAACTGCACTGGCTGCTGCGATGCCAAGGGGATTTGCCAGGTAGGGACCGGCGGCGGCGCTTGCGGCACGGACGGGGCGGCTTGCGCTGTTTGCGGAGATACCTACGACTGCCAGGGCGGTCAGTGCGTCTTCGCCTGCCCGGCCGACTCGTCCCCCTGCCAGGGGAGCAACCCGCGGCCGACCTGCTGCAGCGCCAGCAGCGTGTGCGACACTGGCAGCTCCTACGGGAGCGAGTGCTGCGCGACGCCGAGCGGGCAATGCATCTCCTGCCCGCCAGGGCAGTTCGCCTGTTGTTCGACCAATGAGTCTTTCAACACCTGTACCTGCTGCGCGAGCGGACAAGGCTGCTGCAACGGGACCTGCACCGATCTTCCGTCCGACAACAACAACTGCGGCACCTGCGGCCACGCCTGCGGGACGAATGAGGCCTGCCAGGGCGGTCAGTGCGTCTCGACCTGCCCGGCTGGCTCGTCGCTCTGCCAGCCCGGGGCGCAGGACGCGACCTGCTGCGGCGGTGGCAGCACCTGCACCACCTTCGGCACCACGGACGTCTGCTGCCCGACGGAGGGCGGGACCTGCATCACTTGTCCCCCCGGGCAGACCGTCTGTTGCACGACTGACGAACCGAACAGCAGCAACTCCTGCGCCTGCTGCGCCGCTGACCAGGTCTGCTGCGGCGGGGTGTGCTGCCCCGCCGGCCAGCCCTGTTGCGACGGGGTGTGCTGCGACCGCAGCCGGTGCCAGGGCGATGCCGACTGCCCCGCCGGCCAGGTCTGCTGCGCCGGCGTCTGCAGACTACCGGCGGGCGCCAGTGGGTGCCGCACTGACACGGACTGCTGCTCGCACACGTCCGATGGCAGCAGCGCCTGCTGTGGCGGCACCTGCTGCTACCGGTGCGAGGTGTGTAACCCCGCAGGTCAGGCCTGCGCCGGAGCTCAGCAGAACGGCTGTTGTGGGTCGTCAGGCGCCTACTGTGCATCTGCCGGCGACTGCTGCGACGGGGGGCCCTGCGTCAACCAGGTCTGCTCTTAGCGATCGGCCCCCTCGGCAGCAAGGATTGGTTGATAAGGTTTGTTTCGCGGCCCAGGTCGCTGGCGATTCCGTATAGCCGAGCGGCGCAATTCGGTATGAATACGGATGGTTGTCACGTACCCTCAACCTACACTCGATCTCGCAGGTGCCCGCGCGCAATCGAGGCAAGGTGAGGACCAGGTAACTGCGCTGGGCAGCTGCCGTCATCACCGCAATACGCCAGGAGGATCCGACTTGGACGCAATGCGGCCCCGGCTAGGTTGGCAACGACAAAAATAAACCAGCACGACGTCGGCGGGCTCGGCATGTGGGGTCCTCGGCCCGTCCGCACGCGTTTGACGGGGGGCCGCTTCGCGGTAGGATGGCAACAGCAACCGATTCGCCATCGTACCCAGTTTGCTGAACGAGGCCTCCCAGCTTGTTATGGGCCGTATAATGGAGACAATCCCCTTGATGATGTCTCAACACCAATCAGTTTTACGACATGACGAGCAATCTCCATTCTGCGACATAGAAACAGAACCAGTGATTACATGGGCAATCCACAGTTGGCTCCAGGGAGTTGGGAACGAAGATGAACCTGGATGACGGAGACGCGGGAGGTCGGCACATCATGGATCCCCGGCGCTTCGATCGATTTGCCAAATCCTTCGGGCATCGCCTCTCCCGCAACTCGGCGCACGTCAGCACACAGCAGCGTGATTTCCAGGGAGCGTGGTGTCGGATGTTTCAACCCACCAGGGCGGAGACAATCAGCCCCGGCCTGGTGTACGTATTGCCACGTTCGCTAGTCCGCCGCAGACGCAGTTAGCTCCGTGGCGCTCCACCGCAGCTGCAGCGGGGGCAAACTGTGGCCAATACCAGTCGCGGTAATCCAGAAGTCATCCAGCAAAAAGGTCAGGCAGTGAGACGCTGCCTGACCTTTTTCAATGCGCGACGCGTGCTAGACGCGAATCTCACTATTTCGGCTGGAGCTTGCCAGCGTCACGCCGTAGTTCACCCCCCAGTGATGGCGGTAGTCATCTACTTCGAGTCGCCACCTCATGTCGGACCAGCCAAGCTCGGCTTGAACAATCGGCTTCAGGTGTTCAAGAAGTCCAAGACCTCCGTCCCGAGTCAACAATCCAAGTCGCGTCCGGCGCAAAAGCAGATCATCAAGATGTTGAACGTCCTCCGAGCGAGCCGACCACCGGATTTGCGCCGGTGTGGTCCCACCATGCTCGCAGAGTGGGAGGTGCTCGCTCGCTGGCATTTCACGAAATGCCGCCATTGCATCCGCTCCATACCACGCCGCCAGACGAACGGAGTCAAATAGGCATTCATCTTCTCGTCGATCATCGGCGATTGCGACTTCATCGAGGGGCGGCCATTGCAGCGACCGTTCCGTTCGGGACGTCATCCTTCGAAGCGCCTGGCGCGCGATCGTGTGGAACGTTGTGAGCTTTCCTCCCGTCACGGTGATCAATCCGTCTTCATCCCAGATCGCGAAGTCACGAGATGCCTCCGAGGGTTCGCCTCTCCCCCTGTCCACGATGGGCCGGTATCCCGAAAAGGTGGCCTGGATTTCAGCATGAGTTATGCAACGATCCGGGAATACGGCCTGTGTGCCGCGAAGGAGATAATCGATCTCATCGTCGCTCGCGCGAGCGGGTCCCGTGAACGAATCGCCCATGTCGATGTGGGTCGTGCCGACGATCGTGACGCCTCGCCAGGGGATGAAATAAAGGGGTAGTTCCGACTCTACATGTGCCGTCGCGATGGCAGTTGATACCGGTAACACTGCGTGTGGAAAGATGAGGTGGCTTCCGCGAATGAGCCGCAGTCCATGCCGTCGTTTCCTCGACGCCTGTAATGCGCTCGCCCACGGCCCGGCCGCGTTCACAACGTGTCGGGCGCGGATGATGGCCGTTTGATCGGCGATCTTGTCATGAATTTCGGCTCCTACGATTGTGCCATGGCGGTCTCGCACAAGCTCCGTGACCTCGACGTAATTTCTGGCGACGCCTCCATTTCGTCGTCCCTCAGCCAGCACGCGAAGCGTCAAGCGAACGTCGTCGGTTTGGGCGTCGGTATAGCGCAACGCCTCGACAAAAGACCGGTCGATGCCCGGCGCTGTCATGAACAGACGATCGGCATGCACATGATCCGGCCGGTGGAATCGTCCGCTCATTGCGTCATAGACGCTCAGTCCGAAGGAGGCAGTTAGCGCTTTGCGGCGATCGACATCATGAAACGGCAAGAGGAAGTCGATTGGTTCGATGAGGCCCGCGCCAGACTGCACCAGACGATCGCGTGCCCGCACCGATGAAAACGCGACACCGACCTGTAATCGCCGAAGATAATGGAGTCCTCCATGAATCAGTTTGGCGGAATGACTGGATGTTCCGCTGGCGAAATCAGCTTGCTCGACGAGGAGTGCACGCCAGCCACAGCGCGACGCTTCGCGAAAAATGCCGGCGCCGGTAATTCCGCCACCGATGACCAGAAGATCCCACTGTTCTATGGCAAGTTCGGCGATCGAGGACTGATCGAGAGCCAGTTTGGTCGCCATGCTCAAAACCTTCCACCAGGGGTATCGACCTACATCTGGATTGGCAGTCGAGACCTGGATGATGATGTCGAGGTAAATAATTCTTCATTCACTACGAGCGCAAGACGTTCGAGATCCCTCTTCCTTACCAGCGGAGAGATCGGCAGATAGAGGAGGTGGTCCATCGTCTGTCGAGCCTCGGTGGGCTCGGTCTCCGGGCGCCCGAGCGGTGGCTCGACGACCGCCAGGCTGGAAGCTCCTCGTGTCGCATCAAATCCTTTGGACCAGAGTTCACGCATAAGCGTGTCCGGATCGGACACTCGAATCGGGAAGACCCAATAGGTGTGATGCGACGACATCTTGCCCGGTTGATCTACATCCGGGATCAGCGCGTCAAGACGTCGCGCGCGATCGATTCTCCGTTCAACGTTTCTCGCGTTGAAGGTTCTCAGTCGCCGCTCAAGGAGCGCGAGCAGCGGCGTGGAAGGCCGCATCCGAATTCTCGACAGAAGGTCCGGCCCTGGAAATCCGCGTAGCGCATGACTGACGACGTCATCATGCGTCTTCCCGGCTGCCCGGCTGCCGAGGGCCATGAGACCATAGAGTGTCGGATTCGAGATCGCCTTGATGCCCATGTACTTCATGACACGTTTACGGAAATGCACTGCATCTTGCTGAGGGTAGGTCGCAACGATTCCGCGAGTGCAAGCGAGCAGTTCCGGGTCGCGAATGGTCAACACCGCGCCCGCCAGGGCAGTGTTCGTTTTGATCGGACCAAAGCTGAACATTGAGACATCGGCCCCAGCGAACCCGCGATCATCCTGCGCGCTGAACGACTGAGCGCAATCTTCAATGAGCAGCAGGTCGTGCTTCCTTGCCAGCGAAGCAATGCCGTCCAGAGGCATGCGGCTTCCAAAGATATGGGCGATGAGGATCGCCTTTGTTCGCGGGGTAATGTTGCGCTCGATCAAGTCGCACTTGACCGACAGCGTATCCATGTCGAGATCAATTGGAATCGGCACCAATCCGTGCGCTTCAATGATGCGAACCATGTCCCGAATCGTAATGGCCGAAACAAGGATCTCGGAGCCTTGAGGGAGAGCCAGTGCTTGCAAAAGCGCATCGAAGCCGGTCCTCACCGAGAGGGTGACTAGCGTTTGTCCAGGGCTCCAGATGCGCTCGATTCGCTGTTCAATCTTCGAATGCGCTTCGCTTGAGCGTAAACTCAAAGCGAAGACAAGATCGGACCAACCAATGTCGATTCTGCCTCTCGGAAGCATGTCGAGCACCTCCTAGCGATAGGTCCCAGTCTCCAATTCCCAGGGTTGAAGCAAATAGTGAAGACGAAGGTGATCGGTATAGACTCCGCGGTATTGCGGCGGGATGAGTGCTGCAACGTGGCACATGATTTCATCCGTACGCTCTTCAAGGTCGCGTTTGTGATCACCCGATGAGGTAGGGGAGAGCCAGAATACCGGGCCGAACGAGACGGTGAGCGGCACTCGGCGAAACCGTTTCAGGCCGTGAGCGATATGCTCGGTTCCAGTCAGTCCAACGGGGAGTATCGGCGCTCCGCTATGCATGCTCAGAGCGGCCGTGCCTGGCTTGCCGGCTCGCAGCCCACCGTTTTTGCTGCGGCCACCTTCAGGAGCGATGCCGACTATCCAGCCATCATTGAGCGCAGCGATCGCGTATTTGAGTGCCTCACGATCGCTCGCCCCTCGACGAATCCAGCGCCCTCCGGCCCATTCGATAGCACTTCGGTAAAAGCGATTGGACCTGTATTCGGATGCCACAAGCCCGAGCACATCGAAACGTTTGAGCTGACCGAAAATCAGTGGCGGATCAAAGTTGCTGAGATGGTTGAAGACCAACAGACATGGTCCCGAGGCAGGAATGTTCTCCAAACCAGTGACGGTCCGTTTCGTCAGGAGCCCAAAGAGGGCGTTGACGAGCAGACGAACCAATCGAACTCGTGTCCGCTGAATTCGAGTCGCTGAAACGCCATCCGCCATTTGATTGCCTCGCCAAGTTCACGCAAACGGTTCCTCATATCCACCATCCTATTTGCGTATTGCGTCCAATAGCATCGTAAGTTTTACGGATATCCAGGTCATAGTGAGAACTTCGAATCAGATTGACGCAATCAATGAAGTGAATGGGGACGATGCGATTATTGACGCCGCCGATTCGAGCAGCGCCGCGCCTCGAATCGACGACGGGATTGGAAAGCGTCGCTGTGCTTCTGCGAGCGAGCATGCCCATCGCTCAGGATCGGAGCGGTTTCCACTTTTCCCCAAATGTCATGAAATTGACCTATATACCTTTATCGCCCAGGCAGCGATTAAGACATAAGCCGCAACCTACGAGCGATGCATCGCACGTTGCGTCGGTCTTGACGAGCATAGTGTTCAGCGGATGAGTCGATTCGATATAGGCTGAGATGCTTGCAATGCCGTTCGAACAGTGGTCAGCGGTCGAACGAGTCGCGCAGCTGCTGCTGGAGTTGGACGTCGCTCCCAAAGTTGGCATCGCCACGTTGCTGGCGGCGCTGAATGACCCTGCTATCTAGCTGCGACTCGCTGGTGCCCGCTGACAACTGGTTGCCCGCTGCGCACCCACATCGCCTATTAGCACGGCACACGTCAGTAGCCTGAAGCTTACTTCCGTCGGGCATGATGTCGGCTGCTGCAACGTACCAGAGCGAAGCCAATCAGCCCCGCCCTGCCGTGTTCGTTTTGCCGCTTTCGCTAGTCCGCTGCAGAGGTGGTAAGCTCCGTGGCGCTCCACCGCAGCCGCAGTGGCGGCAAACTGTGAACAGTACCAGTCGCGCTAATCCGAAGTTCCTCCGAGAAACGGGCCAGGCAGCTAACCGCTGTCTGGCCCGTCTTCGTTCCCACGACACGGCGATCGACACCGGTGGTGTGACCATCCCAATGCGCCCGGTCTCGTACTGAAAAATGATGCGGAGTTGCGTCAGCTGGTCCCGTTTGCCCATCGGCGGGCGGTGAGCCAGGGTAGACGGCAAAACATAACGTTCGGATTGGCAGACGTTCGCGGCAGGAGGGTGCCCCGTGAATCCGTCTCGCTTCGATACGATCGCTCGGCTCTTCGCCGAGCGCCGCCTCTCGCGGCGGAACGCGATGCGGGGAGCTGGTGCAATCGCCACCTGCTTCGACCTGTGCCGCCAGCTCTTTCACACGGTCACGATCCTGATCCTGGACAACCCCCGCCAGAACGAATGGGTGGCGGCGCGCACCGCCGTCGCCGCGCTGCTGCTGGCCGATCTCGGCTATTTCGGGTTTCGCTGGTTCGGCGATCTCACCGACGCCGGACGGTACTGGCTCGCGCGCGCCCACGCCAAGACCTCCTGTGAGATCATCCATCCCTTTTATGACCAGGACGACCTCTTGACGGTTTGGTCAGGGTCGGCGCGCACCGGGCCGATCGCGGCAAACACCTGGTGCGCCTACTGCGGTTTCCCTCTCAAGGCGGGATGCAGACGCATCTGACCAATGTCACCGATCCGCAGCTGCTCTCTTTGGCCGATGCCGCCGCCCTCTATTCCCGGCGCTGGCACATTGGACTCGCCTTCAATCTCGCGAAAACCGTCCTGCATTTGCACCTCCTCTGGCCGCCCGCCTTTGACCTCTCTCACACCCAAGCATGAAGAATTAGTAGGAACAGAGGGGGATTTCCAGTATTCGAATCTGAGTGGTGCCACCAAGTGCTCGCTTCATTCTTCAACGATATTGACAACTTCCACATCGGTTCAGTGTAAAAATGTAAATACGTGATACTTTTCGCAAATCGGTATCGAATGTTCATCACGACGACGACTGTATCTGCCGTGGATTTCACGAGTTTCATGGAAGGCTCATTCAATGAGTAAGTCCTTGCAAACGAACGCTCCCAGTGGACTCGCTCGGGTATTTCCAATCATTAGCTCGGCGAAACAGTACAAGCGCGCCTTCCTCCGGCCCGATCTGATCGCTGGGGTGACCGTCACCGCCCTCATCGTTCCAAAGAACCTGGGCTACGCCGAAATTGCGGGAGCTCCTATCGAAAACGGCCTGTATGCTGCGGCCGCGGGAGCATTCCTCTATGCGATCTTTGGCACATCGCGGCAAATCTCTACGGGACCAAGTTCCGCGCTCGCGGCCGTTGCTGGAAGCGCGGTGCTGGCAGCCGGCCTCTCGAACGAATCGGACGCTGCGGCCTTCGTGGCGGCGATTGCCGTCGGCGCAGGATTGATCTTTCTTCTCATGTCCCTTGCTGAAAATGGGATGGATATCTCAGTTCATCTCCAAAGCTGTCATCACTGGATTTCTCTTCGGAGCGGCCATCGACGTCACAACAGGCGAGCTCTCAAAGCTCACTGGCAGCGAAGGAGGCGGCGACAATCCCTGGCAGAAGTTCTGGCATTGGATCAAAGGCCTGGACTCCATTCACGGCGCCACACTGCTCATTGGTGTGATATCACTGGCAACGTTGTTTGGACTTCGCGCTTTCGCCCCTAAGATGCCAGGCGCACTTCTCGTCGTCGTTGGCGGGCTTATCGCATCCGCGCTCTTCAATCTGGGAGAACATGGCGTGGCACTCGTTGGGGATGTGCCTCGTGGGCTACCTTCCGTCGTCTTTCCAAGTTTCCAACTGGTCTCGGATAACTTCGCGATCCTGGCGGTCGCATCCGTAGCGATCGTGATGATCGGCTTCTCTCAAAGTGCCGGTGATGCCCGCTTCTTTGCCACAAAGAACAAGTACCAGGTTGACATCAATCAGGAGTCACTTGCCCAGGGAGCGGCCAATATCGGAGCCGGACTCATCCAGGGCATTCCGGTTTCGACGAGTCTCTCTGCCAGCTCGCTCAATGACCACTCGGGCGCAAAAACACAGTTCGCCTCCATCACAACCGGCGTTGCAGTCGTTTTGACGTTGATTCTCTTTGCACCATTATTCTCAGATCTACCGAAGGCCGTTCTCGGCGCCGTCATTATTGAAGCCGTGACGACCGGAATGATGGATTTTGCGGAGATTCGCCGTCTCTTCTCGGTCAAACGTTCCGATTTCTTGATTTGCATCGCCGCGATCGCCGGAGTGGTCTTCGGTGGGGTTCTGGCCGGTGTCATCATCGGTGCGGTGCTTTCTTTGTTCTGGCTCGTTCGCGTCGTGACCTCTCCGGCAATGCCGCTTCTCGTGCGCGTACCGGGCTCGCACACTTTTCAGCAAGCCGATGAATCTACCGACGTTGAGCAGATTCCAGGAGTCATCGCGGTCGGAATAAACGGAGGTCTCTTCTTTGTGACCGCAGATCCGCTCGGGGATCGAATTCGCGAACTGGTTGAGGAAGCCGCCACTCCGCCGGAACTCGTGGTGCTCGACCTCCGAAGCGTGAACTTCCTCGACTCTCAAGGAGCCAGCAAGGTCGGTGAAATCGCTGACTTCTTGCACAAGGAAGGCGTAGCGTTCAAGTTGGCCCACGTCAAGCCTGGAGTCATGGAAGTGCTCACGCGCGACGGGCAAACCGAACGGATCGGAGCCTCGAACATTTATCCAAATATTGATCAAGCGGTCAGGATGTACGAGGATCGCAATGAAAACACTTCGGATAGTGGTTTGCGATGAAGCAGTCCGCAGAAGTCGGATGCCGTCGAGTTGGGCATTACATCCTGATTCACCATCTGCCAACCGCTGTAAGATTAAAGCGAATTGATAGGCGTATTCGCCATCCGGATTTCGCACTCATGTGACCCGTGCGCAGCCACACGAGTGCCCGAGAGATGACGAGCAAAAGAGGAGAGGATGTCGCAACCGGCAATCAGTCACATACAGCTGACGGGTTAGGCGGTGGGAAACGTCAATACCAAGATACAACGAGCCCGGGTTCGAAATTCCGAACCCGGGCTCCTCGTCAGGTTGGGACTCATCGAAAGGCGCGAATATCGCTCAATAACCATTCACCTGGATGAATGTGGCCGCGAAAATACTCGTCTGTATAATCCGTGAGGACTTTCTCCTGAAATGTCCGCTCGTAGCTTGGAAAAGTTCCCGAGGAGAAGAGTAGTGTCATCTCAAATGCTGAACGATCAAACCTTTGCACCAGGCAGCGTGGCGGCGGTTCGGGAACCGACAGCAGCTGGGACGATGACGTTGCCAGGGACGATCGTCAAATCATTGGGCCTGCTCGCCGTGGCATTGGCGACGGGATCCATTGGATGGAGCGTCGGCCTCGACTGGTTCTCAACGACCGGACTCTGGTGGCTCCTCGGATACTTTCTGCTGATCGGTCTGACGATCGCGGCAGCGTCGAATCCGGACCTCGCCCTTCCGACAGGACTGTTATACGCGGTGCTCATGGGATTCTGGATGGGTGCCGTGTCGCGAGTCTATGAGGAAAAGTACGACGGCATCGTCGCCCAGGCCTTGCTCGCGTCGGTGTCGGCCTTCCTTGTCTGTCTGGTCCTCTATATGGTGCGCGCCGTTCGCGTCACGCCGAAGCTCACACGCACAATCATCACGGCGACCCTCGCCATCTTCGTCATGTATCTGGCCGCCTGGATCTTGAGCATCTTTGGCGTTCATCTCCTCTTGATCGACGAGCCAAATGCAATCGGGATCGCCTTGAGTGTTGGCATCTGTATCGTGGCTGCGCTCAATCTCTTCCTGGATTTCGCCGTGATCGAGCGGGGCATTAAGCAGGGGGCGCCGGCCACGATGGAGTGGTATGCGGCATTTGGCCTCCTTGCAACACTGGTCTGGCTCTATGCAGAGGTGCTCCGCCTGATTGCGCTGCTGCGAAACAGCTAGGAACGTAGCGTATCCGCGAATATCACTGAGTCATGCTCCGGAGACATGCTGGTCGGGGAACATCCGAGTCCCCGGCCAGCATGAACCTTTACATCACCACCATCGAAAAGACATTCCTGGCAATTCGCTCTAGGATGCGGTGGTGCTTGCTGGTGACTGGTCGAGCAGTCGCCAGACTCTGAGGGTCTCAGCAACGCCCCAGGCTTGTGCGATACACCCTTTAGCGAGATGCGGCGCGTCCCCTTCGAAAATCTCCGAAACAGAGCCGAGACCGGCATCGCGAAGATGGTCACCGATGGGACGCAAAATGGCGAGCGCAGCCTGACGATCCCCGAAGACGCGGTAACTTGCTTCCGCATACGGTCCAAGGAGCCAACTCCAGACTGGACCCTGATGGTATGACCCGTCACGACTCAGTTGGTCGCCACCGTAATCTCCCCGATAGGCGGGGTCGTGAGGAGCCAGCGAGCGAAGCCCGTAGCTTGTCAACAGCGAACGGCTTACGGCTTTGAAAACCGTTTCCGCCTCACTCGGTTCAAGGAGTGCCTCTGGAAGCGACAGGGCGAAGATCTGATTTGGACGCATCGACCAGTCGTCACCATCCGGGCCGTCGATGACATCGGCCAGATGGTCGACATCTGACCGCAGGAATCGAGCCCGGAAGGAATCGCGCGTCTGATCCGCCCGCGCCCCAAAGTGGGCCGCCGTCTCGTTGTCTCCGCGGTCTTTGAGCATCCGCTCGATTGTGCGGAGTGCGTTGTACCAGAGTGCATTGATCTCGACCGGCTTGCCGATACGCGGCGTGACGACCCACTCGCCGACTTTCGCGTCCATCCACGTCAGTTGTACGCCAGGCTCGCCGGCCCGCAGCAGCCCGTCCGCCGGATCGACCTCGATGCCGTAGCGCGTTCCAGCGAGGTGCGTACTCAACGATTTGGCGGAGTGCCGGTCTGAGATCGGTGGCGAGCGACGTGTCGCCGGTCGCCTCCTCGTAGGCCCGGATTCCCAACACATACCAGAGTGTCGCGTCTGCCGTGTTGTAGCCGGGGACGACGCCGGCACTGTCGGGGAAGTTATTCGGAAGCAATCCATCTGCGAGATAAAGCGCGAACGTGCGCAGAATCGAGTTTGCCTCTTCAGACCGGCCAGTTGCGAGTGCAAGACCCGGCAGGCTGATCATCGTGTCGCGTCCCCAGTCGTTGAACCAGTGGTAACCGGCAATGACTGAGCGACCGGCCGGATTGTCGGGCACGGAACGCGCGACGAGAAACTGGTCCGCCGCGAGCACGAGTTGCTGCAAAATCGGATCGGCGCCTTCGACATCGGCTCTGCCCAAGAGGGAGCGCTGCCGCTCCTGTTCGGCTGCGAGCGAAGCGGCCGCGTCCATCTCAACGTCCGGCGACGTCGAGTAGACCACAGCGACCGCGTCATCGGGCTCAAGCGTCGCCACGAACGCGCCGGGGGCGAATAGGTCACCATGATCATCGAGCCCTCGCTCGGACTCGGCTCGGTGCTTGAAGTCCCACCACCAGCCGGCCTCCTGGCGAAAGGTCGCGCGGTCGGAACGAAGCCAGAACGGAGCCGCGCCCTCGAATGCATGGATAGCTGCGCCGTCCTGGATCGGTTCGACGCCGATGTTCCACCCCTGTCCGGAGGCAAGCGCATGGAAGCTGCGATAGGTGACGAGCGGGGTTATCTCGATTTCGACGGGGCCACTGCCTCGCAGAAGGCGGTAGCTCACGAAGGTGGTGTTGACGCCGTAGTCCATCCAGATTCGACGCTCGATCAAGGCATCGGCGAAGGCGAACGTCCAGACCGGCAATGTGCCCTCAAGACGAAACGATTCGAGATAGCGATAGCCGTCCGGAGTGACTGTGTCTTCACCAAATTCATGGGTCGAGAGGGGATATCGTTCACCGCCATAGGTTACCCAGTCGACCGAACCGGCGACGAGAACCGTGCGGGCGACCGGCGGCTCGAGCGCAGCAACTAGGAGACCATGGTATGAGCGGGAAAGCACCCCTGCGACCGTTGCCGACGCGTAACCGCCCAATCCATTCGTGACCAGCCATTCCCGCCGTAGCGCGGCCTCCAAATCGCCGCCGATCTCACGTCCGAAGGCAACATGGGGTCGCTCGAAGATCGACGCCTCGACTTCCCGAGACGGGGCAGTCGGCGAGTCGATCCCAATAGTTTGGTCATTCATGATCGACTCCCTTGACCGCGTGACGACGGTTGCCACCACTTATCGCAATGCTTAGTCAGCATGACGCTTCCCAGCAGTGGCGATCAGTTCCTGCGGCGCGGGAATATTCGCCGACCGTTCGATCAGGTTCGCGACCGTTGCGGTCCAGCCCGTTTGGTGACTCGCGCCAATTCCGGCGCCGTTGTCGCCGTGAAAATACTCATAGAAGAGAAGATGGTCGCGCCAGTTCGGGTCGTCCTGCATCACCTCGGTGCCGCCGAAGACAGGGCGACGACCATCAGGTCCGCGTCGGAAAAGGGAAATGAGGCGATTCGAGAGGTCGTCAGCGATCTGGTTGAACGACAGTTGTTGACCCGATCCAGTCGGATATTCCACAAGGTATGCATCGCCGTAGCAGCGATGCAAGTCGCGTAGCCCCTGAACTGCCAGGAGGTTCGTCGGCATCCAGATGGGACCGCGCCAATTGGAATTGCCGCCAAACATGCCCGTGCTCGATTCGGCTGGCTCATACTGGACGCTCAGGTGTTGACCCCGGGCTTGCAACTCATAGGGGTGATCCAGGTAGTGGCGGCTGATCGACCGAATTCCGTAGTCGCTCAAGAATTCGTTTGGATCGAACATCCGGGCTAGCACGCGGCGGAGCCGTTCTTCAGGCACCAATGTGAGCGCCAGGCGTCGCTCGCCGTCGGGAAGCAATCGCTCTGACAACAGACTTGCCAATTCCGGATGACGCGCGGAGTACCAGTTCATATGGCCGGTGAACCCCGGCGCATTCTCGCGCAACCGCGCTCGCTCGGATTCCGTCAATCCGATCGCCGGGAAAATTGGCAGCAACCCAACGAACGAGCGGAGCTTTATTGGTAACCGCTCCCCGTCCGTCCGACGGACGAAGTCGTAATAGAAGCCGTCCTCCTCATCCCAGAGGCTGGAGCTGTCGCCGTTCAGCCCGTTCATCGCCCCGCCGATGGCCATATAGTGCTCAAGGAACTTCGTCGCGAGATCTTCGTAAGCGGGCTCACTTTGGGACAATTCGATCGCCGCCCACGCCATATTGAGGCAATAGCTTGCCATCCACGAGGTCCCATCGGCCTGCTCCAATGTCAGGTCCGGCGGCAATCCCACGCTTCGGTCAATGACACTGATGTTGTCGAGGCCGAGGAATCCACCCTGGAACAGGTTGTTGCCTTCTTCATCCTTCCGGTTGACCCACCAGGTGAAGTTGAGCAGGAGCTTGTGAAAGACTCGGGCGAGGAAGTCGCGGTCGCCTTTCCCGGTGCGCCGTTTCTCCCCAAGGTAGAGTTGCCGCGTCGCCGCGATGTGGACGGGAGGATTGACATCGCCGAAAGCCCACTCGTAGGCAGGAATCTGGCCGTTGGGATGCATGTACCATTCCCGCAACATCAGCAGAAGTTGGTTCTTGGCGAAGCCAGCGTCAACGAGGCCAAAGGCCACGGAGTGGAAAGCGAGATCCCAGGCGGCATACCATGGATACTCCCACTTGTCCGGCATCGAGATAACATCACTTGCGTTATGGTGACGCCATTGGCTGTTGCGTCCGTGCTTTCGTGCCGCCGGCGGGGGCGGACCTGCCGGGTCGCCATCGAGCCACTCCGCGACGTCGAAATTGAAAACCTGCTTGCTCCAGATCAACCCGGCTAGCGCTTGACGCTGCACCCGCGCATCGTCCTCAGTCAACCGGCCACTGTTAAGCGCCGCATAAAGGGCGTCGGCTTCGACGATGCGGTCGGCGAAGATCCGATTTGCGTCGCTGAACGGCGCCGAGTGGCGTTCGTTCGACAGGCGCAAGAGAACCGTCTCAGTTGCACCTGGAGCAATTTCAAAGACATAGTGAACCGCGACTTTGGTTCCGCAGCTGTCAGGGTTAACCGTTCCTTGGTGCCCGTCGACAACTGCCTTGTTGATTCCATCCTTAACGTAGGGAGTGCGGTTCGAGATGCCCCATATCCGCTCGGAGTTACTTTCGTTTTCCGTGAAGAGAAGTTCCGGGTTTCCCTGGCAGACAAGAAAATAGTCGCCGAGGGCATGGTGCGAGGTTTGGACGAGTTTACCCCCGCGTGCGGTGGATCCGGACGCTGAGCTTGACTGGCGGGGCATTGCACGAATTTCCGGTCGGCGATCATCGCGGCCCCAGGACCAGGTGTTGCGGTACCAGAGCGTTGGCAGAAGGTGCAGTGGCGCGCTGTCCGGCCCTCGATTGGTCGCCGCAATCCGGATCAGAACATCATTTGGCCCGGCCTTTGCGTACTCCACCTCGACATCAAAGTAGCGATCTTCGTTGAAGATGCCGGTATCGATGAGCTCGTACTCTGGCGCTTCCCTGCCGCGACGCCGGTTCTCCGCGATGAGGTCTTCATACGGGAACGCCTGCTGGGGATACTTGTAAAGGCCCCGCAGGTAGGAGTGGGTGGGTGTCGCGTCAAGGTAGTAGTAATACTCCTTGACGTCCTCGCCATGATTGCCCTCGCTGCCGGTCAAACCGAACAGTCGCTCCTTCAGAATCGGGTCTTTTTCGTTCCAGAGGGCAACGGCGAAATTGAGCCATTGCTTTTCATCGGAGATGCCCAGAAGACCATCTTCTCCCCAGCGGTAGGCACGCGAGCGGGCGTGGTCATGGGAGAAGTAATCCCACGCTGTGCCGAACTCGGAGTAGTCCTCGCGGACAGTGCCCCATTGGCGTTCCGAGATGTATGGACCCCAGAATCGCCAATCCGAAGGGATCGGCTCTCCGAGTGCGGGTGCTTCGACATAGGTCTTCATAGTTTCGCTCCAAGTGCCTTAAGCCGAGCGTTCGGCAGTACCTTGACGCAATGAGGAACAAGGCGCGCAGGCGATGCGCGTCTGGTTTGAATGACGCTTTCTCCCTGTTTGGATGACGGACAGGCGTCGATGATCAACAATCTCGCACGAGAGCATGTTGTCATAGGGTCATAATGACGACTGGATCTAAAATGGTATTAACACATTGCTACAGTGAGTTGCGATTGGGCTGTCCGCCTTTTCGAGCATCAGGAATACGTGGCGCCGGCTATTTCTTCAGCGAATTAACGTTGCGATCGTTTAACCATCAGCACATGCTCGTGAGAGTCCGACAGGAGCTTGAGCCTCGGACTCTTACCCTTTTCGGATTCTCATTGTCTAACGTGCGCTCCATTGACACTTGCGCAGTCTTTTGCCCCACCACCCGTCGTGTTGAGCCGCGGCGATAGATCCCCGGCGAAGCCGCTCGTCACAACCCGACCGACACGCGAGCGAACAGGCGCTTCGCGCGGGGGCTCTTCACCGGGGCTCAGAATGATGAGCCCCGGTGACACAGGTTCAATGAAATGTGCGCGAATCCGAAGTCAAATCCGACTCGGCGGTTATTGAGCCTGTTGAACGCGCTTAGTATCGATCTGGAACGAATCGATAGGGATAGTCTGGTTCCACGTAATCCCCGGGCGGATCAGGTTCCGGCAACTCGACTGCGGGTTTCTCGATGGTCGTGTACGGAATCACGCTCAGGAAATGGGAGATGCAGTTAAGGCCCTTCCGGCTTCTGTCGGTCACCGGTATCACATTCCATGGTGTGTCGTCCGTGTCGGTTCGTCTGAGCATTTCGTCGCGAGCGCGAGAATAGTCGTACCATCGACGCCGGGCCTCGAGATCCATCGGGCTCAGTTTCCAGGTTTTTCTCCCATCATGGATTCTCGCGTCGAGGCTTTGCCGCTGATGCTCCATGCTCGTTTCTAGCCAATATTTGACCAGGATGATGTTGGAGGCGATCATCGAGCGTTCCACATCGACGACATGCTCGAAAAATGTCTCCACTTCCTCATCAGATGCGAATCCCATTACGCGCTCGACACCGGCGCGGTTGTACCAGCTCCGGTCGAAGATGACGACTTCACCCGCGGCGGGGAAATGCTCGATGTATCGTTGGATATACATCTGGGATTTCTGGCGCTCGGTCGGAGCGGGCAAGGCGACGACCCTGAAAATGCGTGGACTTACGCGGGCGGTCATGCGCTTGATCGTTCCGCCTTTGCCAGCGGTGTCGCGGCCTTCGAACACGACGCAAATCTTTGCACCGGTTTCTTTCACCCAGTCCTGAAGCTTGACCATCTCGACCTGAAGGTCGTACAGGGCCTTCTTTTTCTCCGATTTGGACAGAGGTGACCGGTCATCGATCATAGTCAAGCGGTTTGAATTGGCTGATTTATCGTTGCCGTTCCGGCCTTTTTCTGAGGATTCTTTTTTCGCCATGTCGAACTCCTCTCAAGACACACTGAAATGACTCTGCGCAAAATCAGGCGCTGGCTGTCGCCATTGCCGGCGGCAATACCTTCGAAAAGTACTCGAGTGTCGTCTTCGTTTTAGTTTGCTGGTCCGAGGATATCTCGATGCCGCGTTTCTCCAGGAAGGCACGCGTTTCCACCACAGTATTGAGTGCCTCTGCCGGCGTGCTTTTCGTCGACAGCTCCAGGATTCGTGAGCCGTCCGGATAGAGCCACAATTCGACGACGAATCGGCGTTTGAGTTCCTTTGGGACGAATCGAAGTTTGAGCACAAAAATCGGACCAAGCGTGCTGAGGGCGTCCAGCTCAATTCCTGCCGGCGCGTTCTCCGCAAAAAAAGCGCGCTGCTCCTTTGCGAAAAGCCTGCTGAGTGGGATTTTCCCGGAGGCAGCACTTCGCACACTATCCATTTCGAGGTCCCCTTTCATCGATCCCGAGCAAACGTATCCGCCAGGCATCGCGTCAACTTCGATGCCGAAGCCTGGAGATTTTCGGATTTCCTTGCTCACCAGAGCGGGATCGATGGGCCGCAACTTGACGACTGAATCGGATTGTTTGCCCTGAACACGGCGAGCCCGAACGACCAACCCGATCTTGTTAAGCGCCAGATCCGGGGTGTCGAAGAAATACACCTGCCGAATCTGGGCATCCAGAGCATCGATATCAAGAGCTTTCAACGTGGATTGTTGAAAGGACTCCGGAATGGTCAGTTTGAGCTCAACACTGTCCGCGCCTTTCATAAGCCGAAATGCGTCCTGGAGTTGCTCACTGCTCAAACGTGGCTCTGATTTCGTGGTCGGCATTTCTGCCTTACCTCCCTTTCCCGTTATGCGCGTCGGACATCGGCGGTCCATAGCGTTGCGAAGATCGAGGATCATGGTGGTTTCGTCCCGAACTCTTCGGCCATTCGCTCGCCAACGGAGATGAGCGTGGTTGGTGTCACCCATCCCTGGGCGATGACTGCGCCGTCCGCATTTTGGATGACCTCTTTCAGCTCGAGCGCCCAGAGATGCTCCAGGAGAATGCATGTCGCTGCCGTGCCTCGTGGAATCCGGTCGGCGATTTCATCGATGTCGTCGCTTGAAAGACCGAACAATCCATCCTCGGCCAGGTTCATGCCGATCTCCGCGCCCCGGTTGATGCCCGATTCTCCGTTTGCCTCAAACCCGAAGAGTGCACCCGCAATCGTTCCGAGGAGGATGGTCTCGCCCACATCAAGATCGGTGACTTTCATGGCATTCGCATTGCCATGATCATCTTTTGAAACGAAGGCCGCATCAACGAGACGCACGATGCCCTCGTCGCGCAGTCGCCGCAATTGGCTCACGAAATCCGTTGGCAACGATGCATGACCGAAGCCAATGGTGATCAACTGCAGGGGACCGTACGTCATACCATGGTTCCTCACCCGAGAAGCCGACATTCGGCATGCTGAATGCGCACTCTCGACGTTCCATTCCGGATGTTCAACCGTCACTTGCCATCTGCTCGATGCAGACCGTCGTAGCAAGGATGAGCAGGTCATTCTGGCCCGGCGTAACTTCGACTCCGTAGGAGTCGCGCACGCGGAACCACTTTTTCGAAACCGTGGCGAGACTGCCGATGCGGTACTCATGGGACATGATGCTTCCCTCCACCTCAAGATCTGGACCGTCCCCGACCTTCACTACGAAGCGATCGCGCAGCGGCGTGATCATGGCTTTCTTGACCGTGGCCATCTGTTGCCCGGATGGCCCCTCAACTTCCATCGTGTCGCGGACACGGCCAATGCGCTGCTGGATTTTGCAGATGACGAAGTCATGGGAGTCGCGGAAAATGAGGGTATCGCGCACGCGCAGTGATTTGCCATCGACTTTGAACACACGCTGTCCATGGTCATTCTGAATCCAGAAGTCGTCGCCAATCGAGACGAGCTTTTCGACCATGCGGTACCGCTTCGGGGAATCAGCTGCCACGGTGGAATGCTCGGCTACGGGGGCTGGAGCTGCAGCCCTTCGGCCGCTTGAAGGTCTATCTCGAAACATCGGCGTTTCTCCTTCGGAAATCCTGGCGGATTCCGGAGCCGAGGCTAATGTTCGTGGCTCTCTTTCGGCCCCCGGCTCAACCACGATGTTCACCGGGTGGCAATGCACTCAACTCAAACCGTTGTTCACCAGAGTGGAGGAGCGTTCGTGCCGCCAGAAGCGGACTGCGACGTTCTACCCCTGCTCGCAAAACCTTTTGTTAACACCCGATCTCGCTAATGACCATGGTTAAGGGCGGTCAATCATGAGGGAAACCGTGATCGAAGATCGATTGCAATGTGAGCGTAGGAACCACAAGGTAGTAACGACATCGGCCCTAGGGTGTATTCGCTGGCGAACGCTGCAATTGGGGTGAGAGCCGCTCCCGGCAAATGCGCGGAATGGAACTGGAGGAGGGACACATTATGGCGAATATTCAGGCTATTTCGCCGCCCGCCGCCCACGGCGGAACATAGCCATAGTGCGCATAGACGTCGTTGAGATAATGCATCGTTTCGACCACATGGGGGTTGTAAATGGGAGCGGCAGAAACGTGATCGCTTGAGTGCTCCACATATACGAATTGCCCGTCCAGGACGCTCATCGCCTCGATCGGGATCAAGGATATATGCTCTCCGATGCCAAGGAATCCGTCGGCTCTCACTTCAAGAAAGCAAACTCGACAATCCACCATGTCGATGAGCAAATCGTCGATCACGCCAATCCGGTCATCGTCGATCGTGAACACTGCCCGTCCACGCACGTCGTCATCCACACAGTTGCTCGCCACCTCTGAACGGCTCAACTTTACGAAACGCGAGCCAGATATCGCTCCCAACGGGTTATCTCCTAGCCGGATCCACAACGCCGGGAGTTTCACTGGACGGATGCAGGAATGCTTTCCGACAATCAGGATGACGGGCATGCCATCATGAATCTTCCGGATTCCAGCGGATTGCGGAGAGGTTGCCCATGTTTCCAGTTCCTCGGAGATTGAGTTCCAGGACCTGGCAGGCAACCTTTCCCCAACTCGCCGTGGCTGAATAAATTGATCATCCTGTGTTTAGAGACAACGAGGCGTTTTCAGCCCGCTATCTCTTGCGCCTTTGTTCTCTCGATCGGGACCTGCCTATTGCAGGTCCCGATCGAGATCGGTTCACAATCGAGGCCGAATTGCCGATGAATTTGCTGGCTTATGTCAGGCTATCGGTGGTGTCCTCAAGTGGCGTGATGGTCAGCGGGTGATTTTCGTCGCCCAGAGTGCCCATGATGACGAGCTCGTAAACGGAATTGCCGTTGAGCGTCACGTTGGGAATGGTGGCGACCGTTTCACCGGTATCGGCCAGGTTGATCTGCAGCTCATAGGTTGCCGCCGGCACATTGGTGTAGTCCGATGACCGGGGATACTGGAGATCAGTCGCAAAGGAGACGTCCGCCCGGGTCGCGACGACATTGACTGCGGGAAGACTGACGGATCCCTGGATGACTTGAACCCGGGCGCCTCCATCCACGATCGGACTGGTGTCAAACGCTCCAGCAACGACGATCTGGTCGGTAATGACACAGTAGTAATCATTTCCGGCGGGAACCGGGTAGATTGCATCGTAGAGGAGATAGTTAAAGCCGTGGCGGTCGTGCGTAATGCTTACCTCGACTGCGCCGGGCGGAATATCGATAAAGTCGCTCTGGTCACCATACGCGAATTCGTCGAGCTGTTCATCCCAGTTGATCGCGACCTCGACTTTGTCCAGGCTTGGAGCGGCATGCAGAAACATTGCGCGCGTCTGAATATCAACCGTCGATGGCGTGGGAGTATCCTGGGCGGCCGCCACAGGAGCCAGGAGGGCGCCTGTCGCCAAAAACAGGGCAAACAGAGCCGCCATGGCACGCCCGAGCATCCCAAAACCACGTCGTTTGTGTTGCATCGTTTCCTCGCTTTCATGCTCACTCGAAAATGGACGCCGACTTCGTCATCAATCGAGATATTCACTGCGCCAGGTTCCCTTACTTCCTCCGTGTTCTCCCAGACAAATGGCGGCAGATGACCCGATTGGTGACGAGTTCGTAGTTGACCCTAAATGCGCAATGGTCTTAACCGCATGAGTCCTAGGGTGTATTCGGAGCGAATTAGAGGGTCGGCGGGGCTGAATGGCGGCTTTGGCGACAGGAGTTCGTCGCACGCCTGGACCCGGCACCGACGTGTCAGGCTAAACAGAACAAAGTCCCCGCCGGGATTACGATGGCGCTTCGACAGCACGGAAATATCCCTTACCAGGTCGGCCCTGGTAGGGCTTCGTGATGTTAGAGCGGGGTGCGGAATCGTTGTCTGAGCCAACCTCGCCGCGTGTTCAGCGCCGGAGGGGCTTCGTCCGGATAGCCTGGGTTTCAACCCCAGTGCTGTGGACAACCTCAACGCAACCCGCTGGTTGCCCGGGCTTTCAACTCCAGGAACTGGCAAGTCGATGTCTGCTCTAGACCAGGCCCATACGGCGGGCGTTGTCGACGGCCTGGGTGCGATTCGTGGCTTGCAGTTTGCCGAGAATGTTGGTCAGGTGTTTTTTAGCAGTCCTCTCCGCAATAAACAATTGACGCCCGATGTCTCGATTGGACAGCCCAGCCGCTACCAGTCGCAACACCTGGATCTCGCGATCGCTGAGCGCCTCGATGGTCTCTTTTTGGGCCGAAATCGACGCAGCCGAGCTTCCTTCGATCGCGGTAAGCAGCCGCTGCGCATAGTCACGGTAGTCGCCGTGGACCGAGGCGTACCGAAGGAGGGGAATGATCGGGGCGCCTTCGTCTGCGAATATGCGGACAAAGCCTCCCGGTTCTCCCAGAGCGAGGGCTTGGTGAATCGCCGCAATGGCGTTGGGATTGTCTCCCTGGCATTTGAAGGCGAGGGCGCGCAGCACCGCGATCTCGATTCGGTCCGCATCACGGCCTTGCAACTTCGCGAGCTCATCGGCCGCATCAAGAATTGGCAGCGCTGGCGCAGGTTGCTCTTCGACAATCAACAGACGTGCGAAGGTCAGCTGCTCGAACTGCCGGCCATAGGCCAAAGGAAGAAACGGGTCAAAATCAATGCTGTCGGACCAACGGTGGGCAAGCGAGACTCGACCCTGAAGCATCCAATAGCGCACGTGCTGGGCGCGGGCGTCCCGCACCGCCTGCAGATATCCCATCTGGGTTGCGTATTCGATCGACCGCTCAACCTCGTCAAAGGCCGATTCGAAGTTGCCCCAGGCCCAATGCGCGCGTGCCAGGACAAGACACATGGCGTACTGATTGAGCGCAGATTGCGTTCGTTCAGCCAGTGCTTCCGCTTTCCGGAAATGTCGAATGCCATCTTCGAGCATGTTCCATTCGATGCAGATCTCGCCGAGACTGCAGTGCGCTTGCTGGCTCTGGAGCGCGTGCCGCTCGTCGGCGGTCTTGATCACTCGCCGATTCAAGACCACGGCATCCAGCAATTTTCCCTGTTTGTTGAGGATTTCTGCGGATCCATTCATCTCCGCGAGCCGGATCCAATCGCGAGTGCTGTCATCCAATTGCCGGCGAAGCGATGCATATGTTTGTTCGGCGCTGATAATGTCGCCGTGACTGAGGTATGACCAGGCGAGGGTGATTCGCGCCGTTTCCAGATCTCCCGTCTCGTCCCCTGCCAGAAGTTCACACGCCTCATTGGCAAGCGCGATCGCCTGGGCAGAATCCTGGGCAGTCGCCCGGAGCGCCTGCAACATTCGCAGCTCACCGAGATGCGATCGATTGTCCCCGAGCGCCCAGGCTTGCTCGCAAATTCGCAACGGCAGGGCCGCCTCTCGAAAGCGGCCCGTGCGAATCAGCGCGTAGGCCAACCAATATGCGAGCTTCGGATGTTGTTCTAGGGTCGTGGGCGGCGCTCCTTGAAGCAGGGTGCTTAACATCGTCAGTTGATCTTGCTGATAGAACTCGATGCCAATCTGCTCGAGCAATCTGGCTGCTCGATCCCAATCCTCTCCAGCTGCCGCGTGCCGGGCGGCCTCTTCGAGATACTTTTGCTCCTCAAGCCAGGCGGCTGCGCGCCGGTGAAGACTGTTGATCTCCTCCTCCGACAGCTCCTGTGCAAGACGATCCCGCAGCACGTCGGAAAAGAGATGGTGCAATCGATACCAGTGACTGAGATGGTCCAATGGTATGACAAAGACGTTGTTCTGCTCCAGATGCCGGATCACTGCCCGGCTGTCCTCTGTTCCCGTGACGGCATCGCATAACGGGGCGGAAAATCGATCGAGGATCGACGTGCGCAGCAGAAAATCCTGAATCGATGGGGACTGGCGGCCGAAGATTTCTTCCAGGAGGTAACGCTCGATCGAACGAACGCTTCCACAGAAGTCCTCGACAAAATGGCGAATGCCAGACTTGGATTGCGCACGCATCATGTACGCGGCCAGCTGAAGTCCGGCGACCCAGCCTTCCGCGCGATCGTTGATGGCATTGACATCACCCGGCGTGAGGTCGATGCCGTTGGTGACTTGCAATAGCTCAAGCGCTTCTTCATGTGAGAACCGCAAGTCTTCCTGCCCCAATTCGAGAACTTGATGGCGGCCACGCAGGCCCGCCAGATGGAGGGGAGGCTCGGTTCGGCTGATGATGAAGACGCGCATGATCAGCGGCGAGTGTTGCACGATCGTTTTCATGATTTCATGGATTTCTGATGAATCGATGACTTGATAATCATCAAGCACCAGAGCGAATGCACGCGTCGCTTTTGCGAAACCCTCCAACAGTGAGGCGGTCGCTTCCTCCCGTATCTGAGGCTGGTCCGGATCTCGGAGAAGCTTGAGCGTATGCGCGGCGATGTCGTGGTCGATCGTTTCAACGGCGGAAGCGATGAGTTTGAGGAAATCCCTGGGATCGTTGTCAAATGCGTCAAGCTGAACCCAGGCAGTCGGGGTTCCAGTGCTGACCATCCATTGCGTCAACAATGTCGACTTGCCGTAGCCCGCGGGTCCGCAGACCACCGTCAGCGGAACGTCCGCATAGGAAATCGCATTGATCAACTGTTTCCGGAGCACTAGATCGGAACGCAGACGGGAGCCGCCAAGCTTCGTCGTCAATAGTCGATGTTGACCGCTCGACCGAGCATCTTCGAACTCCGGCATGTGGGAGGGATTTTGCATCGCGCTCATGGCGTTTTGCTCCTGAGCAGGGCCTGCTGATCGCACGAAGGCCATTTCGTCGTGCGAGATCGGTCGATGGGGCAGAGGCTCAGCCCCATCGGTGGCCTGAAGATGCTAATCGCCACTCGGCTCTCAAAAGCTACTCCCTCACTCGCGTTGGCGAGTTTCACTCCGACGTAGCGCGCCCGTAAAAAGACATTCCCCTCGACGGGTTGTCGTCCGCAATGCCCCTCGGGTGCATTCACCTTGCGATCACCACTGATCGTGAAATGAGCGCATCGACGGAGCGATCTGCCTGACGGGCCAAACTGCTTCGGCGCTGAAAATACGCCGGGATCGAATCCCTGCAATTCATCAGAATTGTTCTCTGCCTGAAAGCCCCGATGACTGTGGGCCGCTCAGCAGTAAGATGTGATATGTCGATCAGTAACACGCTTGAAGATCAACAATATATAATAATACGAAGCTCCGTTGAATACAATCAGTCATTCCTACAAACATGTCCCGGGACGCTCTGCTCAAAGACCCGCATAAGAGTTGCCAATAGCCAACGCCTTAGCCGGTGGAAGGGCGAAACATTTCCGCAATCCTTTCGCGGACCGATTGATTGCCAACCAGCATGGACAGAGCGACATTGAGTTCGAAAGGGGAGGGTGCAACGTGAATTATCCGAAAGGCCCAATCTGCGTGTGGTTTTGAATTGTTATCAATTGGGGAGAAGAAACATACTGTCAAGAAAGCTTGAGCGCACGAATCCCAATTGATGGCCAGGGACATGACTGGACCGTGACCGTACAGAGGTCGCCAATGGGATATTTTAACAGTTGCACAGTCGTCGACAAATCCCTAGCCTTACAGCGAAGAACATCGCCGGGACTCTCTTCGGCGCCGGGTGTCGCACATTCGCCGTGCACAAATCGGAACTGAGACTCATTGTGTCAACGAAGTCCTTTTCCCCGAGTCTCCGCGCTCACTATGTGGCAAGACCAGACTTGATTGCCATGCTCGACAGCCGCCCCAGGCGTCAGGTCATCTTGATCTGTGCATCGACTGGTTACGGCAAGTCGACATTGATTGCCCAGTGGCTCGCCCAGCAGCCGATTCCGCGGATTTGGATAACGCTGGACACCAACGATGACAATCTCCGGTCGTTCATCCACCTGATCGTGACTGCAATGCGCGCCCGTGACCGGGGATTCGGAGTCGCGACGGAAAAGCTTCTGTCGAGCATCGGGCTGCTTCCCCCGGAAATGATCGTCCGTCAATTGATCTCCGATCTGTCGGAGATCACCCAAGAATTCGTTCTAGTCCTTGACGACTTCCAATCGATCACGTCGCCAGAGATTCTCCAGGCGATGAATCTGCTGCTCGAACATGCGCCGGCGACGATGCAGGCTGTGCTGATCAGTCGGACCGACCCCTCGCTTCGGCTGGCGCGCTATCGCGCCAATGGCGAACTCCTCGAAATCCGCGAGCAGCATCTCGCGTTCTCCCGTGCAGAGTCCATGCAGTTCTACAAAGCGCGATTTGATCTCGAACTCTCATCGGTTGAAGTTCAGCATTTGCACGAGTCGACTGAAGGATGGGTCGCGGGCCTCCAACTTGCGGGCATCGCCCTTCATGGCGCGGCGCATTTGCGAGATCGAAGGCCGATTGCAGTGGAGCTCAGCAACTCCCGCTTCGCTGACGAATACCTCTGGGCAGAAATCGTTCAGCGCCAACCTGACGACATCCGCGCATTCCTTCTGCGCACCTGCATCCTCGATCGGTTTGACGTCGGCCTATGCAATGCGGTGACTGGGCAGCAGAACAGTGAGGACCTGATCCGCCGATGCGAACGCGATAACCTCTTTATCATCCCGTTAGATGGCATTGGCGCCTGGTATCGCTATCACCAACTCTTTGCAGAGGTCCTCCGCAAACGGCTTGCCCAGACCGTCACCGATGAAGAGCAGTCCGAACTTCACCTGAGAGCGTCCAGATGGTTTGAATCCGCCGGTTACATTGCCGACGCCATTCGCCATGCGATCGCCGGACAACTCTGGGATCGGGCCGCTGAACTGCTCGAGCAACAGTGCGCCGTGTTATTTGAGTGGGATCACATCGCCTTGCTGCGCGACTCTCTCCAGGGACTGCCAGCCCCGATCTTCGAGCGGTCGCCGCAATTGGCGTTCTGGTTGGCGTGGACGTTCGGACGAATGGAAAGATGGCAGGAAGCCGCGCAACCGTTTCATGTCGCCGAAGAAGCCTGGACCAAAGCGGGTGACCAGGCAGGTGAAGGATCGCTCTTGCTCTGGAGAGCTTGCTTTGGTTTCGACCGCCGCAAGTCGATCATGTACGCGAAGCAAGCACTCGCCTTGCTACCACAGGACCGATCGGCCGAGCGTCTCTTCGCTATCTCAATCGAGGCGATCAGCCAGCTTCACCTCGGGGAGCCGGAGAAAGCCGAGCAGCTGTTTGCCGAGCAACGCTCGCTTGCTGCTGCGGCGGGTTTGACGTGGCTCTATTCCCAAGAGATGTCCCATTCGGCGGGAGCATTAATTCAGCGCGGAAAGTTGCATGAAGCCTCGATTCTATGCCGGCAGGTTATCCAGGCTGCAGGCGACACACCCGTCGAGCCATGGGTTCACGCAGCTTTGTGCCGGCTCGGAAACATCTGTTTTGAGTGGGACCAATTGGATGAGGCCTCGGAGTATTTGCGACGTGCCAAAAAACTTACCAGGATGATCGGCTCACTCGCAAGAGGGGGACAGTTTCGGATTGGATTGGCGAAAGTCGCCTGGGCGCGTGGGCAGCAGGAGGAAGCGTTCGATCAACTCGAACTCGGCCTGGCTTGCGCAAGGCAGGTCGGCAATTCACAGGAAGAGCGAAGCATCAACGCCTGGCAAGCCAGGTTTTGGCTCGCGTCGGGCCGGCTTGATCTCGTACGCCAATGGGCCGGTGACTATGGGTGGGAATTGTCCCAATCACCAGACTACGAGCGTCAGGTTGAGTACCTGACATACGTTCGTTTTCTGATCCGGGACCGGCGGCCCGGGCTTGCCCTGTCGATTCTTGACGCTTTCGGTGAACTGGCGGAGGCAACTGGCCGTCAGGGCGATATGATTGAGATTTCCATGCTTGCAGCCTTAGCCCACGCCGGCATCGGCGACAACGCCAAAGCTCTCCAATCTTTGCACCATTCGTTGGACCTGGGATCCCCGAACGACTATGCTCGCCTCTTTATTGACGAAGGCGAAGAACTTGCGCCGCTGTTGCGCCGGGAGGCGCTTCGAAACGGACAACCGTGCTTTTGTGCAGCGCCTTTTAGCCGGCATCGAGGGAGCCTGCATTTCAGAATCAACTGACAAAATAGATCAATCGTTTGATCTCAGCGACCGTGAAATCGAAGTGTTGCGACTTGCGGCAACTGGAATGCCCAATCGGGAGATCGGCGTACGACTCTTTATCAGCGAGGCGACCGTTAAACGACACATGAATCACCTTCTGCGCAAACTCGAGGCTGCAAACCGCATCCAGGCTACCGAACGTGCGCGCGAAATAGGACTGCTCTAACTCATGGCGGTTTCCGGGAAATCACAGGGCGACGACTTTTTCGTAAGCCCCTCCAGACCCGATCAAAACGCTTGGATCGCACGTGAAGAATCGCGCCGATGGTCAGTTCCGACAAGCGTGGACTCCCTTGGTGCACGCTCTAAGTACACCCTAGGAACACTGACACTACGACCATGCCACGTCGATGCTGACACCATCGTGACGGCTGCGTCCCAAGGGGAGTCCATGGGTGATGATTAAGGAATGCCGCCGGTGATTTCCGTGTCGAGCCGGTCGCCGGTGTGATCGATGCATGTGGTGAAGAGCCAGGGGGACACGATGTCTGACTCAACGAAGAAAGACTCTCCGGATACCGCCTGGTATCGATTGAGTCCTACCCAGGTCGCCGAAAAACTTGGCGTAGATCCGGCAAAGGGACTGAGCGCCGCCGAAGCGCAATCCCGGCTGAATTCCTACGGTCCCAATCAAATGGCGATGGATAAGAAAGAGCCGGGTTGGAAAGCGTTCGTGCGCCAGTACCAGGACCTCATGCAACAGGTTCTGTTGGGCGCGGGCGTCGTCAACCAATTGGTCACCCACGATCTCGGCACCACCCTGGTGCTGATCGGGCTTACGGTGATCAACGCCGTGATGGGGTTGCACCAGGAGTCAAAGGCCGAAGAGAGTCTGGCGGCGCTCCAGGGCATGATGAAAACGATTGCCCGCGTCCGCCGTGACGGGCAAGCAGTTGAGGTGGACGCCACCAACATCGTGCCCGGCGACATCGTGCTCATGGAGGCAGGAAACCTCGTGCCGGCCGACGGCCGATTCTTCGTCGCGGCGACCGTCGAAATCGAGGAAGGCGCGCTCACCGGCGAAAGTGTGCCGGTCTCCAAAGAAGTCGCGACGATCGACAAGCCGGATGTCCCGCTGGGCGATCGTGCCTGCATGGCCTACATGAACACCTCGGTCACTCGCGGCCGCGGTGAGATGATCGTCACCGGCACCGGGATGGACACCGAGATCGGCCACATCGGGGCGATGCTCAACGCCACCGAGACCGGCAAGACGCCTCTCCAGAAGAAGCTCGACGAACTGACAAAGGTGATCACGCTCATCGCCGCACTCGCACTCATCGTCATCGTCGTGATCGGCGTTGCGCGGGACCAGTCCCGTCACGAGCTCTTCATCACCGGTATCGCGCTTGCCGTCTCGGCGATTCCCACCGGACTGCCCGCCGTCGTGACAACGCTCCTCTCGTTTGGGACGCGCGCGCTGGCCGAACGCAACGCGATCATGAAGCGCCTCCCCGCCGTCGAGACCTTAGGCTCGACCTCGGCGATCTGCTCGGATAAAACCGGCACGCTGACGCTCAACAAGATGACCGCCCGTGAGATGGTCGTCCCCGGTCAGGGTAATCGCTTCAAGATCACCGGCGAGGGATACAGCACCCAGGGAAAGATCGCCCACCCCGGCGGGGATAACTACGACCTCGATCCCTACTTATTGCCGATGGCGCTCTGCGCTGACGCGACGCTGGACGGCGAGCAGTTGATCGGCGACCCCACCGAAGGCGCATTGATTGTCCTGGCGGCCAAGGGTGGTCTCGATCTTGATGAGACCAAGAGAATCTATCCGCGCATCGCCGAAGTTCCATTTGACTCCGCCTACAAGTTCATGGCGACGTTCCACAATATGACCACCGCCGACGGCAAACCCGTCGTGCGTGGCTTCGTCAAGGGCGCGCCGGACGTACTCATCGATCGTTCGTCCACGATCAGGGATCTCAACGGTGATTTGAGGGTGGTCGACGGCGGAAATCGGCACCTCGCGATCGAGGAAAACGACCGACTCGCCGGCAGCGGTCAGCGCGTCATGGTTGTGGCACAGCGCGATTTCGACCCTGCAACCTTCGATCCAAATGGAAATCTCATCGAGCTCATCAGTGATCTCACGCTGCTGGCGATGGTCGGTATCGTCGATCCGCCGCGCGCAGAGGCCAAGACCGCCATCGCCGAATGCAAGAGCGCCGGTATTCGCGTCCGCATGATCACCGGCGATCACGCGACAACTGCCGCGGCGATCGGCGCGGAGCTCGGGATCCAGGGCAGGGCGATCACTGGCGCCGAATTTGCCGCGATGAGTGACGCCGAGTTGACGAAGCAAATCAAAGATATCGGCGTGATCGCCCGGGTTGCACCTGAGGACAAGGTGCGGCTCGTCTCCATCTTGCAGCAGGACGAAGAGGTCGTCGCGATGACGGGCGATGGTGTCAACGACGCGCCGGCGCTGAAGAAGGCCGATATTGGCGTCGCCATGGGCATCACCGGCACCGAAGTCTCCAAGGGCGCGGCGGTGATGATCCTGACCGACGACAACTTTGCCACGATCGTGAAAGCGGTCGAATTTGGCCGATCCCTCTACGACAACCTGATGAAGTATCTCCGGTTCCAGATGGCGTCGTTGGTCGCATTCATCGCCGTCTTCCTTGGCGCCGCGATCTTCAACATCGCCAACGGCACGCCGCTCGATCCGCTGCAGATTCTGTGGCTCAACTTTGCGATCGATATCCCGCTCGCGATCGCACTCGGTTTCGACATCCCGACCCCCGGCCTGATGTCGCGCAAACCGCGCCCCCTTAACGCTCCAGTGTTCACACGAGTCGCAATGGGTGCGCATCACGATGCAGGGACTGATCATGACGGTCGGAGTCCTCAGCATCTACCAAATCGCAGAGGACGACAAGGGCGCCGCGATCGCGGCGACGATGTTACTGACGGCGCTCTCCTTGTTCCATGTCGTTACGGCGCTCTGCGTGCGTGACGAGCGCGGCTCGATATTCAATCGTGCGGCGATGCCACATGGACGACAACTGCGCCTGATCGGGATGTCGCTCCTGCTTACGCTGCTTGCGACTGAGCTCGGGTTTTTACAGCGAATCTTCAGCACCGTTTCGCTCACCCTCCGCGAGTGGCTCGTCTGCATTGCCGTGTCGCTTAGCCTGCTTGTAGTGGAAGAAGTCATCAAGTTCTTCCTGCGGCGCCGCAGTCCTGTGACCACGGTCAGCAGCGATTTGCCGGCGGCGCCACGGATCAATCCGCAGACCGCCTGAGAACCCGCGCGCACGAAATCGAGAGGTATAGATCGCGGCAGCTCATTACACAGTATGAGCTGCCGCGATCGGATTTCAGTTCCCCAATTGCATGAGGTAAGCGAGTGGAGGAAGCGAGACAACAACGGTACGAGCGTGGGCACGACCCGGCGCGGGTTCTCGCCCTCAGCGACGGGGTCTTCGCCATCGTCATCACGCTGCTCGTGCTGGAGATCCACGTACCGGATCTCGGGAATGGCGAATCGCTGAGAAGCGCGCTAAGAGAGGTTCGTCCTTCGTTCGTCGCCTTCCTGATCAGCTTTGTCATCGTGGCGATCGCATGGGCCGGTCATCGCGATCTGTTTTCCTTGATTCGACGAACCGACCGAGTTCTCGTCTGGCTTAACATCCTTTATCTGCTTCCGCTCTCAATCCTTCCCTTCGGTGCGTCACTCCTCGCGACCTATGATCGAGATCCTGTCGCGCTCAGGATGTATGGAATTCTGTTAGTCGCAATCAGTATTACCCGGTTGGCCATATGGGCATACGCGACTAATCGGACCTATCTCCTGTTCGTTCCAATCGATGCGCATTCCCGGTGGGCGGCGTTCGTGATTTCAGCGTCTCCTGCCCTGGCGTATGGGATCGCCATCCTTATCGCAAAGAAATCCCCGACGGCCAGCCTCCTCATTTATGCAGCCGTTCCCATCCTGTACTTCGTCGTGATTACCGTACTGCGCTCAGCATCTCCACTAGACGCGGCGGAGCGGGATTTCACTTAGGCAGTTGCCGAGATACCTCCCTCACTACGCTCGAGTCCAAGCATGCGTTCGAGCGGAATTGCACCCTAAGGACCCCGACGCTACGCCTTACAATTCGATAGGATCGGGGCGGAGGAATGTCAGCGAGCGTGCCGGTGAGCACCGCTCTGCACATTGCCTTGGATTAGGACGCTCGTCCGAAAAAATCAGGAGGTTTACCAATGGCTACCGCCATACCGGCCCACGCGGTGATCGCGAGTTTTAGCTTCGAAGACGGCGCAGGCAACGCGCTGAGCAAACTCAAGGACATCAGCAAAGCGCAAGGTCTCGGTGTCCAAAACGCGGCTGTTCTGAAGATGAGCGCAGACGGCAAACTGCATATTAGTGAAACCGCCGATATGAGCGGTGGAAAGGGCGTGCTAGTCGGCGGAGTGGTCGGGGGTGTTATTGGACTCCTCGGCAGCACAGTCCTGTTGCCGCTGGGCATCGGCGCCGCGACCGTCGGCCTGGCGGCCAAGCTGCGCGACTCCGGATTCCCAAACGACAGATTGAAAGAAGTCGGAGACAAGCTCAAACCGGGCGACTCGCTTCTGATCGTTGCTGTCGACGATTCGGCCATTGAGCCAGTATCAGCAATCTTGAAGGACGCCGGCGCCGACCTGATTCGTGAGGCGATCGACGGAAAGGTCGCTCAGGACCTGGAGACGTCAGCAGCGGGGATGGAATCCCCAGCCGACGCGGAGCCACCCGCCTCGAGTTCATAAGAAGGCAACAATAATACCGTCGAGGCGGGTCCAAACTCGAGCGCCACGAGCTCATTTGGGCCTGCCTCTTCGAACCAGTGGCGAAATGAGAACTTCCGCGAATAAAGCCAATCAGCCCACCTAGTTTACAAGCATTTAATAATGTCATACAGGTATACGTATTCGTTCAAGAACGAATGCACCCTATGGCCCCCGACGCTACTACCAACTCGTCGATAGATTGAGGATCGAAACAACGGCACTGATAGCGCACATGCGTATTGAACCGTCGTCACCCTTGGGAGATAGTGGTCAAATGCAATGGGGGCTATCAGAGTGTGCACAGCTAGCGGCTGACTCTTCGACGACGGGCGTGGCTTTGAAACGAACGGCGGTACTGCGCACATGATGCACTTGGTACCTACCAATCAGTCGATGCCGACCCGCCAAGCGAGACGGAGCGAGGTCAGATGTCAGAATTCGGTGTTTATTCCGAGGTAGGAAAGCTACGAAAAGTGCTGGTTCACCGGCCGGAGCTGAGTCTCCAGCGGCTGACCCCTGCTAACCACGACGAGCTCCTGTTTGACGACGTATTGTGGGTGGAGCAGGCGCAGCGAGAGCATGATGCCTTCGTCGAGCTCATGCGCGGGCGTGGCACCGAGGTCTACTACGTTCAGGATTTGCTCGCTGAAACGCTTGCCACGAGCGATGTCGCCCGGACCAAAATCATCGAGAATGTCGCAACGCCGTATACCGTCGGCTGGTCGATTGTCGATGAAGTGCGTGAATGCCTGGCGAAGCTCGACCCCCAGACATTGGCCAAACACCTGATCGGTGGGCTGACTGCCGGCGAGGCTGATCTCGATTTTCGCTCATTGCGCAAGGTGTCGCTTATCGGCGCAGCGCTTGATGACTTCGAGACGTTCGTCATCCCGCCAGTCCCCAACACGTTGTTCATGCGCGATTCCTCCTGCTGGATCTACGACGGTGTCTCGGTCAATCCGATGTACTGGCCGGCGCGGCGGCGTGAGTCACTCAATGTCCTTGCGATCTACCGCTACCATCCGATGTTCAAAGACGCCGGCTTCAACTGGTGGTACCCGGAGCTTGCCGATGATGGCCGCTTCGACAGCACCGATTTCGGCCGGGCTTCACTCGAGGGTGGCGACGTGCAACCGATCGGCAACGGGGCAGTGCTGATCGGGATGAGCGAGCGGACGCAGGGACGCATGATCGAGCAAATCGCGAAAGCCTTGTTCGAGAAAGGCGCTGCCGATCGCGTGATTGCGGCCGTCATGGGCAAGGATCGCGCGCACATGCACCTGGACACCGTCTTTACGATGCTCGATCGCGACGTCGTGACGGCCTATCCAGAGGTGGTCAACCAAATTCGCGCCATCACCCTGCGCCCGGGCCGCAAGCCTGGCGATTTCCACGTCACCGAAGAGAAGGATTTCCTCGGCGCCGTGCAAGACGCGCTGGGAGTGAAGAAGCTCAGGGTGGTCGAAACGGGTGGCGGCAAATATCAGAAAGAGCGCGAACAGTGGGATGACGCCAACAACACCGTCGCGCTCGAGCCAGGCGTGGTGGTCGCCTATGAGCGCAACACGTACACGATTGCAAAGATGCGTGAGGCGGGCATCGAGGTTCTTCCGATGCGCGGTTTCGAGCTCGGCAAAGGTCGCGGTGGCGGCCACTGCATGACCTGTCCGTTCCAGCGCGACCCAATCTAGCGAGGAGAGCTTGCGATGAAAGTCTGGGCATGGATTGCCGGAATTCTCGCCGGAATTGGCCTGATTGTCCTCATGGGCTGGGGTGATGGTGGCCGAACAGTCGCAGGACGGGATCGGGAGGCGTTTGCAGAGCGCTCCGCGCAGGTGCTCGTGCCGGCACCGGCCGCGGTTGGAACCGACGTAACGTTGAACGTCGTAGTGGCTGACAGCGCCACGCCTTCTGAGGTCAAGACGTCGCTTGAGCAAGTCCAGGGCTTGCTGGCAACTGCGGCATCGCAGTCGGGCGATCAGAAGAAGGCGACCCTGCAACAGGCAGACGACACATTGAAAATCGCCATTGATGCGACGAAAGACGCGGCCAAAAACACATCTAACGATGTGACGAAGCTCCACCTGTTAGTGCTCGCTCAACTTCAGGAACAGATCTCGAACGTGATCCAAATACAAATCGAACCGTTGTAATCCGAATCGTCCGTACCGATTCACATTCGTGAGGAGACCAGGTGATGTCGGATGTCGAAGGCGTGACGACCCCGCAAGGCGGAGGCGGTGAACCGAAGAAGCGGTCGTTTGCGCTCCCAAGCGCCTATACGATTCTCTTCATTCTGATCGTATTAGTCGCGGCGGCAACCTGGGTCGTTCCATCCGGAACGTACGACTATAACGAGTTCGGCGAGCCTATTCCTGGCACCTACCACGAGATCGACCACGCGCCGCAAAGAATTCTCCTCGACTCAATCAAGGCGCCGATCAACGGTCTCTACGGCATTCAGGACGAAACCGGAAACATCAGTTACTGGAACACCGGAGAGCTGTTCGGCGCAATCGACGTCGCGCTCTTCATCATCGTCATCGGCGGCTTTCTCGGCGTCACGATGAAGACCGGCTCGATCAATGCCGGCATTGCGCGTGTTGTTTCGGCCATGAAAGGCCGCGAGAAATGGATGATTCCCGCGCTGATGGCGATCTTTGCCCTCGGCGGCACGTCCTATGGCATGGCTGAAGAAACGCTCGCATTTTATCCCCTCATCGTGACGGTGATGATTGCGGCAGGGTACGACGCCTTGACCGGAGCCGCGGTGATCATGCTCGGCGCTGGAATCGGTGTCCTCGGTTCGACAGTCAACCCGTTCTCTACGGGGATCGCTTCCGGGTTTGCCGGTGTTTCGATCAGTGATGGTATCTGGATGAGGATCGTCGTCCTCATCGCCGGTCTCGGTATCGGCATCTTCTTCATGATGCGGTACGCCGAAAAGGTCAAAGTAGATCCTTCAAAATCTCTCGTTTACGTCCAGAAAGAAGAGAACGAGAAATTCTTTCTGGCATCCCAGGGTTCAACAGAGGAATTTGGAACCTTTACCGGGCGCCGAAAGATCACCCTTGTCCTGTTTTTCCTGGCGTTCCTGGTGATGGTTTACGGCGTCATTCCCTGGGAAGACATGGGTGTTGGAATCCCAACCCTCTGGTGGTGGTTCCCAGAAATGACCGCTTCGTTCCTCCTCTTTGCCGTACTCATTGGCGTAGTTGGCGGCTTGTCGGAGAAGGAGCTCACCGGCTCGTTTATTGATGGTTCACGTGACCTGCTCGGTGTGGCGCTCATCATCGGCATCGCCCGTGGCATCACGGTGATCATGAACAACGGGATGATTACCGACACCGTGCTCAACTGGGCAGAGAAGGCCGTCGCCGACCTTGGCGGTGCTCAATTTGTCCTCCTCCTCTTCCTCCTGTTCATCCCGCTATCGTTCCTGATCCCTTCGAGCTCCGGTCTGGCCACAGTGGCAATGCCGATCATGGCGCCGCTTGCCCTATTCGCAGGAGTCGCCGGTGAGCTCGTTGTCAGCGCCTTCCAGTTTGGGAGCGGTCTCGTTGCGATGATAACCCCGACATCGGCAGTGGTGATGGGTGGTCTCGCGATCGCTCGTGTAGGTTACGGCACCTGGATAAAGTTCGTCTTGCCCCTGCTGATCGCACTCACGGTGCTCTGCGGGGTAGTGTTGGTAATAGGAGCGGCAATCGACTAGCCGTCCGGGCGTGACGCCCTCGCAAAAACAGTCGTCATAGAAAGGAAAATCGATCCATGTCAAACGGTACACCAGCCTTCCTTAAGGGACAGAGCTTGCTCGATGTCGGTTTGCTGACGAAGGAGCAATTCATCCATCTCCTCGACTTTGCCAGCGAGCTCAAAGCCGAGAAACGTGGGGGAACCGAACAGCAGCGGCTGAAGCAAAAAGAGATCGTCCTGATCTTCGAAAAGACTTCTACGCGTACGCGCTGCGCGTTTGAAGTCGCGGCGTACGACCAGGGAGCCCACGTGACCTATCTCGGCCCGGAGGGATCGCAAATCGGCCACAAGGAATCGATGAAAGACACCGCGCGGGTGCTCGGGCGGATGTACGACGCGATCGAGTACCGTGGCTTCGCGCAGGAACTGGTCGAAACCCTGGCGAAATATGCTGGAGTGCCGATCTACAACGGTTTAACCGACGAATTTCATCCAACCCAGATGCTGGCCGATGTCCTGACGATGCGCGAGCACACGGATAAACCACTTGAGCAGGTTGCCTACGCCTTCCTCGGCGATGCCCGAAACAACATGGGTCGTTCCCTGCTCGAAACGGGCGCAATGCTTGGCATGGATGTGCGGATTGTCGCGCCGAAGGAGCTCTGGCCCACAGCCGACTTCATCGATGCGCACAGGAAGCGCGCCGCGACAACCGGCGCCCGTATTACGGTCACCGACAACGTAGCCGAAGGCGTCAAGGGCGCCGATTTCCTCCATACCGACGTGTGGGTATCGATGGGCGAGGCTCATGAGGTTTGGCAGCAACGCATTCAACTCCTCATGCCGTATCAAATCAATGCGGAGGCGATGCGGCAAACAGGCAACCCGAACGTCAAGTTCATGCACTGCCTGCCTGCGTTCCACAACCGTGACACGAAGGTGGGCCAGGAGATCTTCGAGAAGTTCGGTATCGACTGTATGGAAGTGACCGAGGAGGTCTTCGAGTCACCGGCCTCAATCGTGTTCGATCAGGCTGAAAACCGAATGCATACGATCAAGGCCATTCTGGTCTCGACGTTGGCAGACTAATTCGACGACAGGCTGCGGAACGAATGGGAGGTTCGCGTCATGTCCGAACAGAAAGCGAACGAGATAGAAGCGGGGTCCATAGCGAGACCGCCGAGTTTACTCGACGCGCTTATTCCGGTCGTGGCGTTAATCGCCCTGATCGCGCTTTCTGTTTACCTGTTCGGGCTTGACGCAACCTCCGGGCCGCTCCAAATCGCAATCTTCACGGCAATGGTCGTTGCCGGTCTGATCGCGCATAAGAACGGCCTCAACTATGTGGTGCTGGGAGACGCCATCATCGGCGGTGTTTCCTCAGCATTGGGGGCGATCTTCATTCTTCTCGCCGTGGGAGCCCTGATCGGGACCTGGAACATGGCCGGAACGATCCCAACGATCGTCGACTATGGTCTTCGAGTACTCGATCCCGCCTGGTTCTACGTCGCGGTCGCGATCATTTGCGCCGTCACCGGATCGGTCACCGGCAGCTCCTGGACCACTGCCGGCACCTTGGGAGTCGCCTTCGTCGGAATCGCGCATATTCTGGGGGTCTCGCCGGAAATCACAGCCGGAGCAGTGATTTCCGGGTCGTATTTCGGCGATAAGATGTCACCACTCTCTGAGACCACCATCCTGACACCGAGCCTCGTCGGCGGAGTGACGACTGGTGAGCACATCCGGGGCATGTTGTGGACTACCGGTCCTTCCTTTGCGATCGCGCTCGTGATCTTCCTCGGCATCAGCTTGAGCGAGGATCCAAGCGCCTCTTCCGTGGACGTCACCGCAGCGCAAGCGACGCTTCAGCAGGCCTTTCACATCTCCGCCATCAATCTTCTGCCGTTAGTGGTCCTGATCGGATTCAGCCTCATCAAATTTCCGGCCTTCCTCTCGATCTTCTTAACCGCCCTCTTTTCGGGCATCCTGGCCACGATCACCCAACATGACAACGTGATCCAGTTTGCCAACGATCCGAGCCTTAGCTCGCCTTTCGCGCTCATCAAAGGGATCTACGCGGCGATGGCTACCGGGTATGTCTCAACCAGCGGAGTCGAATCGATCGACACGCTCTTCTCCGGCGGCGGCATGAGCAGCATGCTCCTGACCGTCTGGCTGATCCTTGGAGCACTCGGGTTTGGTGCGATCATGGAGCGCGCTGGCTTCCTCAACAAACTTGTCGAGGGGGTGCTGGCGAAGGCAAAGTCGGGCGGAGCGCTTGTGGCGACGGTCGTCTTCTCCGCCATCGGGCTGAACATCATCGCGGCCGACCAGTACATCGCCATCGTTTTGCCCACTCGGACATTCCGGGCCGAGTTCAAACGGCGTGGGTACAAACCGCGCGTACTCTCGCGCGTGGTTGAGGATTCCGGAACGGTCACGTCCGTTCTCATTCCCTGGAACTCATGCGGGGCATACCACACCGGTGTGCTCGGCATTTCCACCTTTGAGTACGCTCCGTACTGCTTCTTCAACATCATCAATCCGATCCTTTCTCTCCTTTATGGTTTCACAGGATTCCGGATGGAGAAGTACCCACCGGGTGAAATACCGCCCGCAGTCGAACCTGCAATCCCGCCTATCGATGACCTGGGGACGGCTCCAGCCAGTGGATAATGCCCATTGCATCGGGCGACATCGGAACCCAGGGAATTCATTCAGAACCGTCCGCGAGGAGAATGTACACATGCGTATCGTGGTGGCACTTGGAGGAAATGCGCTCCTGAGACGGGGAGAACCGATGACGGCCGAGGTGCAGCGAGCGAACTGCCAGATCGCCGCAAGAGCGCTCGCGCCATTGGTCGGTCCACATGAACTGGTCGTGACGCACGGCAATGGGCCACAGGTTGGTCTCCTGGCGCTGCAGGCGCAAGCGTACACCGCGGTCGACCCGTATCCACTTGACGTGCTCGGGGCCGAAACCGAGGGCATGATCGGCTATATGCTTGAGCAGGAACTCGGCAATCTGCTTCCGTTCGAAGTCCCACTGGCAACGCTTCTGACGATGGTGGAAGTCGATCCCGCCGATCCGGCTTTCGCTGACCCGACCAAGTTCGTCGGTCCCATTTACGATCAAGATGCTGCCGACCGATTGGCAACCGAAAAGGGTTGGATATTCAAACAGGACGGCGCAAAGTGGCGCCGAGTCGTCCCTTCACCGCTGCCGAAACGCATCTTCGAAATTCGACCGATCAAATGGATGCTCGAGAAAGGCACGGTCGTCATCTGCGCCGGCGGAGGCGGCATCCCATCCGCCTATGCGGCCGATGGCACGCGCACGCTTGGCGGCATCGAAGCGGTGATCGACAAAGATCTGGCGAGCGAATTGCTCGCGCGTGAGCTCGAAGCGGACCTCTTCGTGATGGCGACCGACGTCGATGGCGTCTACCTCGACTACGGAACGCCCAACCAACGGCGACTCGATCGAGTCACGGTCGCTGAGCTCAAACAGCACACGTTCGCCGCTGGTTCGATGGGTCCCAAGGTGCAGGCCGCGTTGCAGTTCGTCGAGCAAACGGGCGGGCGAGCAGCGATCGGCGCATTGAACGAGATCGAAGGAATCGTCGCGGGCAAGAATGGGCACGAACATCGAAAAGGGGTGAGTTCGCGACCGCGAGAGATAAGCTGGTACTGTTCGTTGCAAAAATGTTGCGAGAGACTTCCAACGCCCGGGGGAGGGGAAAGATAAGTGAGCAACTCCGATCTGGTTTTCATCACATTATTCGGCGTCATCTATATTGCGGTTGCCTTCACCATCGGCCGTGCGACCTTCCGTAAGGGACGCCTGGTCCTCTTCATCATTGGATTTCTGATTCCGCCGCTCTGGTTGCTTGGCGCGCTGCTGCCTGCGAGGCCCGGCTCGAAGCATAAGGGCGATGCAGGTGATTCCTGGACGTATTAACCGGGTTTGCCCCAAGGCTCGCGTCATCGATCCGGGTGGGTTTCATTGGCTGGCGGATTCGACTGGGCTTATTTGGCAGATCGCGGCTTCGGTCCTCATCGCGCGTAACGGACGAGACAGGGGATCGACGAACTACATACCATAGCCTGTTGGCATCCAATTCACCCTCCTGCATCGGTCCCGTAATTGTCAGATGAATGCGTCGAATCATTGGACGCACGGCAGAAGTTTGCGCGAATCTGCCTTTCCAACAGCTTCAATCAGGAGGCCAGCCTCAACTTCTAGGAGAAATGGCATGGCGCTTCGCATCGAAGATTACGCGATTTTCGGCGACACAGAATCCGTGGCCCTCATTGGGCGCGACGGCTCCATCGACTGGCTGTGTCTTCCACGCTTCGACTCAGCCGCTTGCTTTGCAGCGCTTCTGGGCGATGAGCAGAACGGGCGCTGGAGCATCGCCCCTGTTGCTTCCGTTCGACGCGCAGGGCGCCGATACCGGCCTGGTTCCCTTTCATCGGTTCGCAACTCGCCAAGCGAGACGTCGATGTCGAGGAACCGCCCACTGTCAAAGCGTGCCTGGACATCCGCACCGTCGGCATTCACGTTCGCTCCATCAACCGACCGTGGACCCGGGTCGATCCGCAAGCTGGCGCGATCGGTGAATGCCTGGTTGCGGCGGAAGAGCTGGTCGGATCTGATGCGGCTTGCAGCGGCGCAGCCGGGAGTCCCTTAGCCTGGGGAATGTCAAGCGCGATGTCAAAGTTGTACCAGGCGGCTTTGGTGTTCGCGAGATGGACCGTCCAGCGAATGTCGGCATTGTCCGCTGTCACCTCGGCGACGACCTGACCGTCCCCGTCAAGACCATAGAGCCGGAAGCGCGCGGCCTGCGGTTTAATCCGACCCGCAGCGTCCTTGAATCCATCTGCAGGCATGGGGTGTGGTCCGGGCGTTTCCGGTCCGAGGAACCACGCATCCGGGCTATTGCCGACCCGAGCGATGCCAATCGCGGGGTGGATGACAATCCGTTCGATCTCGCTCAGGTCGACCTGTGGTTGGGCAGCGTGCGGCCTCCCCCAAACGAGCCCTGGAGGGAGCGCCATCGCGCCAAGACCGAAGGCGCCGTACGCCAGCAGTTGCCTGCGGTTCATCCTCTATCTCCTCCGGAGTGATCGGCGAATCGGGAGCGGGCGAGGCAATTTGTGCACAATAGGACGATCTTACCGGGAATGGGGACGGTGTCAATCGGTCCCGTGGCGATTGGGCGGATTCCTTCGCAAGAATCCATGCCATCGGGAGGCCAGGGGAATTCGCCAGAACCCGACGCGATCTCACGCGCAACTGCAATTTAAGGGCCACGTCGTTTGACGACTGTCTTCTCCACCGAGGACACGTCCAGGATGTACCATAAGATGAACGACGGGCTCCTTTCTCTTCTGCGACTTTCGCATTCATTGGAGGCCACGCATGGATCCTGCTTCTCCTCGCTCCTTCTCGGCGCTTTCCACTGCCACGGTCGATCGTCTACGCACCGGCTTTGCGGGAATCGTCATCGACCCGGAACACGCCGACTTCGAGACCAGCCGTCGAGTCTGGAACGGGATGATCGACCGACGTCCGGCCGTAATTGCCCGCTGCGCCTCGACAGCCGACGTGCAGGCGGCGCTCGCCTTTGCCCGCGCCGAAGGACTGCCCGTCGCGGTGCGCGGTGGAGGACACAGCGCAGCCGGGCTCTCCGCCTCCGAGGGCGGCGTCATGATCGACCTCACCATGATGAACCAGATCGATGTCGATCCCGAGGCCCGCACCGCGCGCGCTGGAGGTGGCGCGACGTGGGGCCAGTTCGATGCGGCCACTCAGGCCCATGGCCTGGCGTCCACCGGCGGTGTCGTGTCCACAACTGGCATCGGCGGCCTGACGCTTGGCGGCGGCATTGGCTGGATGATGCGCACCTACGGTCTCGCCTGTGACGGCCTGATCGACGGCTGAGGTCGTCACCGCTGACGGTCAGGTCCTCATCGCCAGCGCCGACGAGCATTCCGACCTGCTCTGGGGACTCCGCGGTGGCGGAGGAAATTTCGGCGTCGTCACGGCGTTCACGTTCCGCCTGCACCCGATCACCGAAGTTCTTGGCGGCTTGCTCATACATCCGGCCGAACGGACGTCGGGACGTTCTGCGGTTTTATCGGGAGGCCACCGATCAGGCGCCGGATGAACTGACGTTGTTCGCCGCGCTGCTCTCCTCACCCGAGGGCGCTCCCATCTCGGCGCTATTGCCCTGCCATATCGGGAAGCCGGCTGATGCCGAGCGTGACCTCGCTCCGATTCGCGCCTTTGGGCCACCCCTGGTCGACCAGACCGCTCGCGTTCCGTACGCCGCGCAGCAGGTCATGCTGGACGAAGGCTTTCCGGCCGGCCTCCAGGTGTACTGGAAGGCCCACTTTCTGACCGGTTTGGATGACGCCGTAATCGACATTCTGGTCGACCATTTTGAGGGCATCACCTCGCCGCTCTCGTCGATCGTGATCGAGCAGCTCGGCGGCGCGGTGGCACGAGTTGGGGCAGCGGAGACGGCGTTCACCTACCGAACCGCCCCGTACAACCTCGCGGTGATCGCGCGCTGGACTGATCCGTCTGAAGCGGACCGGCATATCGACTGGGCGCGCGGGCTGTTCGATGCGCTGATCCCGTATAGCCAGGGGGTCTACGTCAACTACCTTGGCACGGGCGATGCACCCGACCGGGTGCGGACAGCCTACGGAGTCGATACCTACGACCGGCTGGCGGAGCTCAAGGCCAGGTACGATCCGGATAACGTCTTCCGGGCCACCCAGAACATCCAGCCAGCTCCTCGCTGAAACCATTCGGATAATAAGCGGCATGGCCGGACGAACTATGCCAGCGATGATCGTTCAACGAACCGAGTTCACAGCAAAACGCCGGGTCGACCGATGCTCTCGTTTGCCGGACTTGTCTTCTGGAGTAGCCTCCGGAACCTCGGCCTGGCTAAAGAGATCCTCCAATATGCCAATTGGTCACCTCATTTGCTCGGCGGATGAGCTTAGTCGGTAACCAATCGCCTTGCCCAATGCTGCTCGTTCCAGGTCGGATTCTGTCTCATTCGGGCCACGTCATACTTGAACTTGTTTCGGCCTCGTTTCATGTCCGCCAAGGATTCTTCCGGGAGGGAACATGAGATACGCGCGGATTGTGATCAAGCTTAGCGGCGGGGCGTTCGCCGGGGATTCAGCCGGCGGGTTCAACAAGGCGGCGGTTGACCTCCTCGCCGATGAGATTCTTTCGGTTGCCGAAACGGGCATTCAGGTCGCGGTGATGGTCGGGGGCGGCAATATCTTCCGGGGGCGATTGGCCGACCAGTGGGGGATCGAGCGAGCGGAAGCCGACAACATCGGCATGCTCGCCACGGTGGTCAACAGTCTGGTGTTGCGCGGCGCCCTCTCTGCCCGAAGTGCATGCGAGGTGCGCGTCATGACCGCGATTCCGATGGCGTCCGTCACTGAGCCCTACATCAGACTCCGCGCCATCAAGCATCTGGAGAAGGGGTACATCGTCATTTTTGCCGGCGGGACGGGACAACCCTTCGTCACCACCGACTACCCGGCGGTGCAGCGGGCGATCGAGGTTCGTTCCGAGGTGATTCTCGCCGCGAAACAGGGCGTCAATGGCGTCTATGAGGCGGACCCGAATACCCACCCCGATGCCCGCCAGTTCGCCACGATCTCATATGACGATGTGCTGACGCGAGGATTGAGCGTGATGGATCAGTCCGCGTTCATCCTGGCGCGGGACCACGAATTGCCGATCCATGTCTTCGATGTGGAAGCAAAAGGCGCGATGCGGCGAATCTGCGAAGGCGCGGACGCCGGCACATTCATCGGCCCAGGCGTCTCGACAATGTTTTCGTAGGAACCAGATCCACCACAGCCGGTATGCCGTCAAAGATCATTACTTTTACGTATATACCTCGGCTCTCCCACCAGCGATGATGACATAAGCCGCATTCGATCAGCGGCGCATCTGGTGTGCGCGGCGATTTGACCAGGCGTGACGATCGATGTCGTCGTCAGCTTGGGCGATGGTATGGCGAACCTTCATGACGCGCGCCTGATGCCTTGCGCAACGACGCGAGAGGAGTCCGTAGATGAACGACAATCGCGTGATCAAGCTCAATGACGAGTATCAGCGCTTTCTCGCCGGGAAGATTGACCGGCGCCAGTTACTGCGGCAGGCGCGTGCAGCCGGGCTCTCGGCGGCGGCGATCGCGCTCTTCGGGCGCGTGGCTCCGGCGAGCGCCCAGGAAGCGACTCCCGCTGCGTCTCCAACCGGCGATCTTTCGTTCACCTCGATCACCGGAGCTGAGGCCGACGCGCAGATTCGCGCCGACTATGCCTTCTCCGATCCCATGTCGACGGGTGGCGTCGTCGTCATCGGCAGCGCCACCGGGATTACCGGGACCAACCTCATGCTCGCGTCGGATGCGCCGACCATTTCGTTGATCGGTCTGGTCACGGAATTCTTGTCGGTGTCAATCCCAGGGACGCCCAATACATTCCTGGTCTCGCCGACAGCTGGGAAATCGCCGCCGATGGAAAAACCTACACGTTTCACCTCCGGCCCGGCGTGACCTGGCACGACGGCGCTCCATTCACCGCGGACGATGTGATCCTTTCGCTCGATGCGCAGGCGTCCCCCGAAACGGGAACGCTCTACACCACGAGCTTCAACGACACCGTCGCGAGCTACTCGAAAATCGATGACCTGACCGTTGAGCTCGTTGCGACGGCTGTGCTTGCCCCGATCGTGTTCCTGGCTAGCGGTAACGTCCCGGTCATGCCGAAGCATATCTGGGGCGATGTGCCGTTCGCCGATTGGGCGACCGATCCCGGCACGACCGGCGAGGATCCCACCAGGGTGATCGGCACCGGCCCCTTCACGTTCAGCTCGCTCGATACTGCGGCGGGCGTCGTCACGATCGAGAAAAATCCGAACTACTACCAACAGGTTCCAGTGATCGACCAGGTGAAGTATCAGACTCTGGCCAGACTCCACGTCGGCGGTCGAAGCGCTCAGAGCCGACCAACTCGACCTCATTTACGGCTCGCTATCCCCCACCGACGCGAATTCGTTGCAGAGCGACCCGGCGTTTGGCGTGGATGTGTACGACACCTATGGATTTACGCTCTTTGGATACAATCTCGATCCCACCAAGACCACGCTGTTCCAGGATGTCCGCACCCGGCAGGCGCTGGCCTACGCGCTGGACCGGCAGTCAGTTGTCGACAACATCATGCTCGGCTATGCCGAGGTTGCGGAAGGACCGCAACCGAAACTTTCCACCGCCTACGCTCCCGATCAAATGCGAACGCATTACGCGTACGACATCGAAAAGGCGAAGCAGTTGCTTGCGGAAGCAGGCTGGGTCGATGCCGACGGCGACGGCGTGCTTGAACTCGGCGATCAGAAACTGGAGTTTTCACTGGTCTATGGCGCGGGTTTTCCAACCTGGGATCAGATCGTCGCCTATGCCCAGGAAACATGGGCAGAAATCGGCGTCCGGATGAGTCCGACACCGGTCGACTTTTCAACCGTGCTGCTGCCAATCGTCAGCGGGCCGGCTCCTTCACATGATTTCGAAATGCTCGGCGTCAGTCTGTCGTGGGGACCATCCGGCGACCAATCGCCGATGTATAGCACCAGTGGATACGAGGGGGGATTCAACTTCATGAAGTATTCGAATCCCGAGGTCGATCGCATGAACGTTGAAGCGAATCAGACGATCGACTCGGCATTGAGAACCGAGCTTCTGATCGAATCGGCGAACCTGGTTAACGATGACCTGCCGGCGAACGTTCTTTACTTCGCGAAAGAGGCCACCGGCTACTCCGCCAAACTCAACAACTTCTTCGCGAACACGTCTTCAGGCGGATTGTGGTCGCTCCCATACGTCTGGATCGCCGACTAGGAGAAAAACAGACGACGACGTTCACATTCCGATTGAACGGCCGGGCCGTCCGACTTTGCCTGGTCGTTCGGCTTTGCGGAGCGTACGATTCGAGCCTGATCTCAAGCGTTGCGTCGAAAGGAACCAACATGTCTTCCGAACCGAAGGTTGTTGACAGCCCGACAGGGTGGGTTAACAAGCATATCCAGGACTACGTCGAAACTGATGGAGCAAAGGGGCAGGTATTCTCCGGCGTTCCAGCGCTCCTGATCACCACCAAAGGCAGAAAAACCGGCACCCTGCACCGCACCGCGCTCTATTACGGTGAGGACGACGGGCGCTACATCATCGTCGCGTCCAAAGGCGGATCGCCCGCGCACCCGGCCTGGTTTCTCAATCTGGAAGCCAATCCGGATGTGGAGCTGCAGGTTGGCCCCGAGATTTTTCCGGCCCACGCGCGAGTCGCCTCGGGCGACGAGCGAACCCGCCTCTGGAAGATGATGGCCGCGATCTTCCCGAATTACGACGCTTATCAGGCAAGCACCGAACGCGAAATTCCGATCGTGGTCTTGGAGCGCTCGAGCGCTTCCTGACAACCGGAAATGAGCCTGTAGTGTTGATTGACGATGTACCGATACGACCCTGACAAGGTGAAGGCGCTGCTCGCGGAGGCCGGTTGGATAGATGAAGATGGCGATGGCGTTCTCGAACTGAACGGCCAGAAGTTCTCGTTCAGTCTGATCTATGGCGCCGGCGAGGCGTTCTGGGATCAGCTGGCCGCCTATATCCAGGAGTCGTACGCCGAAATTGGCGTCGAAGTGACCCTCGAAGCAGTCGATTTTTCCACCGTCCTCTTGCCGATACTTGTTGGATCCCCGCCAACCTACGACTATGAAATGCTCGGTACGAGCTTCGGTTACGATTTTTCCGGAGATCAAGCGAGCATGTTTGGCACGGATGGCTACGAGGTAGGCTTCAATTTCATGAAGTATTCGAACCCAGAGGTCGACCAGCTTTACGCCGATGCGAACGTCACGCTCGATCCAGAAAAGCGGGCCGCGCTGCTTGTGGATGCCACCGATCTGGTCAATGAGGATATCCCAATGAACGTCCTCATTTTCCTCAAGTCGATGACCGCTTATACCGCCCGCCTCAAAAACTCCGCGCCGAACTACACCGGCGGCATCTTCTGGAGCATTCCCTACGCCTGGATGTCCGAATCGTAAGGAACGGCTTCATCGCCCAATCAAACGGCCGGGAGGTAAATCCTCCCGGCCGTTTCGATTTCACGCTATTCTCGGTGAAAGGAACTATTTGGCGGCTGCGTATTTCTTCGCGACCGCGTCCCAGTTCACGACATTCCAGAAGGCGTCGAGGTATGCCGGGCGCTTGTTCTGATACTTGAGATAGTAGGCATGCTCCCAGACATCGACGCCGAGAATTGGCGTGCCGCTGCCGTCCATGAGCGGGCTGTCCTGGTTCGGGGTGCTGAGCACCGCGAGCTTGCCATCCTTGACGACGAGCCAGGCCCAGCCGGAGCCGAAGCGGGTCGTGCCGGCGGTGTTGATCGCCTTCTTCAGGTCATCGAGCGAGCCGAAGCTGGAATCGATCGCCGCCGCAAGCTCGCCGGATGGCGCGCCGCCGCCGTTGGGGCCAATCACTTCCCAGAAGAGGGTGTGGTTGGCGTGTCCGCCGCCGTTGTTGCGCACTGCGGTTCGCTTGTCGTCAGGAACCTTGTCGAGGTTCTTGATCAGATCCTCAACGCTGAGCTTCTCAAGCTCGGTGCCGGCGATAGCGTTGTTCACATTGGTGACATAGGTGCCGTGATGGCGATCGTGGTGGATTTCCATTGTCAATGCGTCGATGTTTGGCTCGAGCGCATCAAACGGATAAGCGAGAGCAGGCAGTGTGTATGCCATTTTCTACGTCCTCCTCGAATGGCGGCGAGACTGGCTCGTCCGCAATGTCTCGACAGCCCCAGGCATGCCTGGAGCGCGTCCCGTACCTCAAGCGTATCGCAAATGGCGGGATTTTGGGAGTTTTTTCTGACAATACTGTGTGAATGCTACGTGTTGATTCGATTGTGAAATCCCTTGACGAATGCCGATGAGGGGTTTAGCGTATGCAGCATGGACATTTTGAACGCGTCGCCTACAACCCAGGAAACGCCACCGCCGGTGCATGAACCGCGCGGCGTCGTCTTCTTTTGGTTTTATGGCTACTATCTACCCCCCGGCGGAGCTGGCGGGGCGTGACGCGGTGATGGCGAAACGTCCGTAACGACCAAGCGACGACCGGGGGGACCGAGGCAAACAAAGCCTCGGTTTTTTGTTGCCCGGCGCGCATCGAGATGTAGCCTGATCATCAGGGGAGACCGGAACCATGTTGATCCGTATCGCCGCCCACGCGGCAGATTCAAGCGCAGAGATCATTCTTGCCAATGCCCGTATGCTCGGTCTCCAGGCCCGCTCCATCTCGGACGGGCAGGGCGGCATCGGCGTCGGCATCGACGGCGAGCTGCCCGACGGCGCCTGGGATGTGCCGGGAGTAACCTCGGTCATTCGCAAACATAAGCCGTACATGCTCGCAACGAAAGAAATGCGCGAGCTACGCAGCATCGTCCAGGTCGGCGATGTGCAGATCGGCGGGGACGAGCCGGTGATCATTGCCGGTCCCTGCTCGGTCCAGAGCGAAGAAGAGCTGATTGATATCGCCCGGGCGGCGAAAGCGGCAGGGGCAAACATGATCCGGGGAGGCGCGTTCAAACCACGCACCTCCCCGTATTCGTTCCAGGGCATGGGCGAGGAAGGGCTCAAATGCCTCGCCGCCGCTCGCGAAATCACCGGCCTGCCGGTGGTGACCGAGGTGATGGAGCCCGATCAGGTCGAGATGGTCGCCGAATACGCCGACATGCTCCAGATCGGCACCCGCAACATGGCCAACTTCAACCTGCTCAAGCGGGTGGGCCGCTCGGGACGCCCGGTGCTGCTCAAGCGTGGCTTCGCGGCGACGATCGAAGAGTGGATGATGAGCGCGGAATACATCCTCTCCTGCGGCAATCCTGATGTCGTGCTCTGCGAGCGCGGTATTCGCTCGTTCGACACATCAACCCGCTTCACCCTCGATCTCAACGCTGTGCCGTTGGCTAAAGAATTGACTCATTTGCCGATCATGGTCGATCCATCGCACGGCACCGGCAAGCGGTCGCTGGTCGAGCGGATGTCGCTGGCGGGATTGGCGGCAGGAGCAGACGGGCTCATTCTCGAAGTGCATCCCGATCCCGACCGCTCGCTGAGCGACGCCGCCCAGACGATCACCCTTGAGACGCTGGAGCGGATCATCGGGCGGGGGCGCGCGCTGCACTCCCTGCTCGCGGAAGAACCTGTCTTCGAATCGGTCACCACCATTCTGCGCGCCTAGCGCTTCGCCGCTCCGCGCCGCGTTCGCAAAATGCGGGTACCATCCGGTCGGTATCCTGACGAACGCGCGGCGCGGAGCGGCCGATTTCATGACCCAATCCATATCCCATTACGTGATCGCTACCGCCGGGCATGTCGACCATGGCAAATCGTCCCTCGTCCGCGCGCTGACCGGTATCGATCCTGATCGCCTGGCCGAAGAAAAAGCGCGGGAAATGACGATCGACCTCGGCTACGCCTGGCTCGAACTGCCGGACGGAACCATCCTCTCGATCGTCGATGTTCCCGGACATGAGCGCTTCATCAAGAACATGCTGGCGGGCGTCGGCGGCATCGACGCCGCGCTGCTGGTGATCGCCGCCGATGAAGGAATCATGCCGCAGACCGAGGAGCATCTGGCGATTCTCGATCTGCTCAAGATCGAACGCGGCGTGATCGCCCTGACCAAATCCGATCTCGTTGACGCCGAGTGGCTTGCCTACGTCACCGAAGAGGTGAGGGAACGCTTATATGGAACGATGTTTGCCGCCGCGCCCATCGTATCGGTATCTGCGACCACCGGACAGGGGCTCGATCTCCTGATCGCTGAACTTTAAACCAACTTGGGCAATCGCTCCCTCAGGTTGATCGCGGCATGGCGCGGCTCTCGATCGACCGCGTCTTCACGGTGGCGGGTTACGGGACAGTCGTCACCGGAACGTTGGTGGACGGATCGCTTTCGACCGGCGACGAACTCGTTATCTACCCTGACGAGACGACGGTTCGCGTCCGCGGTCTGCAGATGCACAACAAGCCCGTGGAACGGGCAGAACCTGGCAACCGGGTGGCTGTCAATCTGGCCGGTGTCTCCGTAGACGATCTTCGACGTGGCGATGTTCTGGCGCGCAAGGGAGCGCTCACCCCATCGCTCCGCATCGACGTGTCCCTTTCGTTGCTAGAAACAGCGCCTTCCCCGCTCAAGCAAGACGATCAGATCGATTTCTTTCTGGCTGCAGAGGAATCGCCGGCCTGGATCACGCTGCTCGACCGCGATCAGCTTGTTCCCGGTGAGACCTGTTGGGCACAACTGCGCTTCAAGCGTCCCGTCGCTGCGATGTGGGAAGACCGCTTCATCGTCCGGCGACCGTCGCCAAGCGAAACGATCGGCGGCGGGATGATTGTTGATCCAATTCCAGAGCGTCATCGCCGGTTCGACGATGAGGTGATTTCCCGGCTTGAGATTCGCCTGGCGGGCGATCCTGATCAACGGCTTTTGTTGGCAATCGGCCGCACCGTTCAGCGACTTTCGTCGCTCATCGCGAACGATCCCGAAGCCCAGGAACAGATTGATCGGTTGATCGACGATGGACTGCTAGTCTGTATCGGCGACACGCAATCATTTGTCGCACAGGTCTCATATATTGAAGAGGTCAGGCAGCAACTCCTTCGGGAAGTTGGCGAGTTTCACGATGAGTATCCGTATCTGGCCGGAATGCCTCGCCAGGAATTGAAGTCTCGCCTTGCCATGGGAAGGGAGTTCGACGCACTGATCGGCGCTTTCACTGCCAACGGCACGCTCGCCGTAGAAGGCTCGACAATTCGCCTCTCCAGCTTCGCGATCACGCTCCCCTCTCATGCGCGTGCAGCAGCAGATCGTTGGATCGCTGCGATCGACGCCAATCCGTTCTCGCCGCCTGCAGCATCTGACTATGATCTTGCGAAAGAGGACCTGATCGCGCTCACTGAACTTGGCGAGGTCATCAACGCGGGGGAGGGGATATGTGTCACGCCTTCTGCGCTGGCGATCGTTGAGGAGCGGGTGCTGGCCGCAATCGATCGAGATGGAGGCATCGACCTTGCCGCCTATCGCGATCTCGTGCAGACCAGTCGAAAATATGCGCAGGCTATGCTGGAATTGCTCGATCAACGCCGCGTGACCCGTCGGATGGGCGATAGGCGAGTTCGGTACAGAAGCGCCGGGCAACCGGTTCAGGGAGACGTCTCGTGAGTCATGTTGTCAATTCAATCGAAGGTCTGATCAAACCATCGCGGCACGTCTTTCTCTCGCCGCACTACGACGATATCGCCATCTCATGCGGCGGAACCGCCCGGTTGCTGGCGGAGCATGGGCGCCAGCCGATCGTCGCGCTCATCTTTGGCAGCGAACCCGCGTCAGATCACCAGCACACGACTTTCGCTGAGCAGATGCACCGAGATTGGGGACTCGACGCCACCTCGGTCATCGCCAGCCGCCGCGCCGAGGAAGCCGTCGCCAGTAAGGTGCTCGGAACGACCGATCAGTTTCTGCCGTTCCATGATGCGATCTATCGCGGCGAGCGCTATCTCGGCGATGTCGATCTCTTCTCAGTTCCAACCGAAGATGAATTGGAATCACTCCCTACAGCGATCGCGGAAGCCGCTGGTCTCACCGGCGATCCGAACGGCGACACCCGCATCTACACTCCGCTTGGGGCGGGCAAGCATGTCGATCACCAACTCGCCTTCGCCACCGGCGTTGAACTTGCCGCACAAAGGGTGGGATGTCTGGTTCTATGAGGATCTTCCTTATTCAATCAAACCAGGAGTTCATGCTGACGGCTGGCGACCGCCGGCGTTGCGCTGACCGAAGCGGCGCGCATCGATGTCAGCAGCGTCTGGACCGCCAAGATCGACGCCATCATGAGCTACCCAAGCCAGCTGGAAACGGTCTTCGGCCGCTACATCGGGGCAGGCTCAACCCGTGACGAAATCGACGCGGTGATGCGCGGTTTCGCAACGGGGATCGACGGGGAGCATGCAGATCGAACGGTTCTGGCGGGTGAAGTAATGAGCCGGGTGGTGGCGAGCAACCCTCACCCGGTCCTGATAGGACCGGGTGAGGCCATACGTCGTTGCTGCCTGCTGCCTGCTCTCGGCTCGTCAATGATCCCGGCGTTCCCAGCCTGATTTGAAGAGGTTGAAGTCGACGTTCTCCATGGGTGCTCGCGGGCGGCGGCTTCGTCGAGTGTGATGCCGAGGCCTGGTTTCGTCGGGATGGGGAAGCAGCCATCGGCGGGGTCGACTTCCATCATGCCGGTCTCGATGTCCTTCACCCAGGAATCGGCGAAGTCATTGAAGTGTTCCTGAATTTTGAAGTTGGTCAATGTGGCGTCAAGGTGGAGATTGGCCATCGTGCTGATCGGGCCGCCGACGTTGTGCGGAGCTACCATCATATAGTAAGCCTCCGCCCATCCTGCGACTTTCTTGGCTTCCCCGAGGCCGCCGAAGTGGGTGACGTCGAGCTGGATGATGTCGGCCGCTTGCAGCTCCATGACCTCGCGATAGTCGTAGCGAGTATGGATGCGCTCTCCCGTCGCGACGGGAATGTTAACCCGCTCGGAGACCTTCTGAAGTGCTTTCAAGTTGTCGGGCGGAACCGGCTCTTCGATCCAGCTTGGATCGAATGGCTCGAGCTCGCGTGAAATCCGGATCGCCTGGGCTGCGGTGAAGCGGCCATGCATTTCAATCAGAATTTCAATATCGGGACCGATCGCATCACGCACTGCCTCAACCAAACTGATTGAGCGAATGCGCTCGTCACGGCTCAACTCGTAATAGCCGGGACCGAATGGATCGAACTTCAGCGCCCGGTAACCTCGCTCAACCACCTTCTTTGCCGCGTTGTAGAAATCTTCCGGATTGCGCTCGACCGTGTACCACCCATTGGCGTAGGCAGGAATGCGATCACGCACTTTGCCGCCGAGCAGCTCGTAGATCGGCACGCCGAGCGCCTGGCCTTTGATGTCCAGACAGGCAATCTCCAGCGCCGCCACACCCGACATGGCGATCTCGCCCATGCGGGCGAAGTCATCGCGCATCAGCTTGCTGACGAGCGCTTCAGTCGCGAATGGATCATGCCCAATTACGTGCCGGGGAGCGCCTTCTTCGATATATCCCACCAGTGCGGCGGTATGCCCCACCATGCGGGCTTCGCCGAGACCGGTGAGCCCTTCATCGGTGGAAACCTTGACGACCGTCAGATTCCGCCACGGTGTTCCAATCACGATCGTTTCAACATTGCTGATGCGCACGCGTCGATCTCCTTTGTCCGGACCACCCGCCGGGAATTGAGCCATCGATTCCGTCAGATTTGACTTTATCCGAATTTCAGTTGATCCGGGGGATTCGGAAGTCGGATAAGATGCTTCATCCTACTTCGATCGTCGCCGGAGGAATCAACGTGGTATCGCCGAACGAGAAAATTGGCATCGCCATTCAGGGTGCTGGAACCGTTTCGTCAGGACATCTCCGTGCCTATCTCAGAAATCCGTATGTGCAGGTCGTCGCTATCGGCAGCCGGACCAAAGAGGGCGCTCGCCAGAAAGCGCTGGAGGTCGGAATCGATCCCGCGTCGATCGCGCTCTACGACTCCATAGAAGGCGTCGTCAGCGACGCAAATGTAGATGCGCTTTCGATCACGACGCCGCATCAACGCCACGCGCTGGATGCCATCACCGCCGCCAGGGCGGGCAAGCACTGCCTGATCGAAAAGCCGATCGCCCTGACTCGCGACGAGGTGCTGGCGATCGACGCGGCAGTGACAGAAGCTGGCATCAAAACCGCCTGCGGGTTCGTGCTGCGCTATATCCCGATGGTGCTCGCCCAGAAGGCGATGATCGATCAGGGCTTGCTCGGCGACATCCTCTATGTCCAGTCAGACTACTGGCACAACCCCGAGCAAAGCGGGTATCCCGGCGCGGAAAATCACATTCAACATGCCGATTCCAGCGCCATGCTCTCCGGCGGCTGTCACGCCGTCGATCTCGCCCGCTACCTGATGGGGAGCGACATCGTTTCGGTCAGCGCCGTTTCCACGAGCGGCGTCGACGACGCGCCGTTCCCGTTGATGCAGTCGGCGGTCGTCACGTTCGCCAACGGCAAGATCGGCAAGGTTTCGGCCTGCACGGAGCAGTGGATGCCCTATCAGTTCAACGTCGATCTGCTCGGCACCGATGGGGGCATTCGTGACAACCGCTTCTACAGCCGCAAGCTGCCTGGTGTGACCGATTGGGCGACATTCCCCACAGTCACTCCGAACAGCGGCCTCGTCAGCCATCACCCGTTCGACGGCGAGATCAATCACTTCATCGATTGCATCCGCAACGATGTCGAGAGTCACGCCAACGTTCGAGACTCGGTCAACACGCATCTGGCCGTTTTCGCGATTGATGAATCAACCGCCAGCGGGGAGGTTGTTCGGGTCGATTGATCGAGCGGTCTGCCGCCCGCTCAAACCAAACTTGGTCAGTTGATACAGCACGCATTCCGGTCGAATCGCTGACCGACGAGCCTAGTCATTTCCGCGATTTCGCACCTCATCCGGTAAGGACTAGAGCCACTCCTCGGCAATCGGGGCTCCGGCCGGAACGATGAAGGAGCGGTCCGCCTCCGCCGGGCTAGCGAGGCCGCAGAGCAGCAGGTCACGAGCCAGTTCGGCCTGCAGCAGCTCCAAGACGTGCCGCACTCCGGCCTCGCCTCCGACCGCAAGACCCCAGTGGATCGGGCGACCGATCAGGACCGCCCGTGCCCCCAACGCCAGCGCCGTCAGGACGTCGGTTCCCCGCCGGACCCCGCCGTCGAGCAGCACCTCGGCCCGCCCCGCGACCGCCTCGACGATTGCCGGCAGCGCGTCGAGCGAGGCGATCGCCCCGTCGAGCTGCCGGCCGCCGTGGTTGGAGACGATGAGGGCCCGCGCCCCGTGGTCGACGGCGCGGGCGGCGTCGGCGGGGTGGAGGATCCCCTTCGGCACCACCGGCAGGGGAGAAAGCGCCGCCAACCAGTCGAGGTCGGCCCAGGACAGCGCCGGCTCGACGACACTCGCATAGCTCGTCAACCGCGAGCCGCTGACCGCGACCGCGCCGGGCACTGGCTCTGGCGCCTGAAGGTTAGCCATCGCCAGCCCAGGCGGTAGCGCGAAGCGGTTGCGCTCGTCGGCCTCCCGTCGCCCGAGCACCGGCGTGTCGACGGTGACGACCAACGCCGTCGCCCCGGCCGCCTCGGCCCGCGCGACGAGGTCGCGGGTGAGCCCGCGGTCGACGAAGACGTAGAGCTGGAACCACCACGGTCCGGCCTCGGGCGCGATCACCTCGATCGGGATCGTGGCGGGGGTGCTCATGGTGTAGATCGTGCCGGCCGCCCGCGCGGCGCGCGCCGTCGCGAGTTCGCCGTCGTCGTGGACCAGCCGGTGGAGCGACGTCGGCGCGATCAGCACCGGGGAGGCGATCGGCCTGCCCCAGCACCGAGGTCGCCGTCGACACTGCCGGCAGACCGCGCAGCACCCGGGGCAGGAGCCGCCAGCGGGCGAACGCCGCCCGGCAGGCGCGCACGGTGACCTCGTCGCCGGTCCCGCCCGCCACGAAGTCGTAGACCATCGGGGAGAGGAGCGCGCGAGCCGCCGCCTCGTACTCGTGCAGATTGAGCGGGAGCGAGGCTGGCTCGGACGTCGCGTTCATCAGCAGCTCCTGGTGGTGACCGGCCCAACGATGTGTCGGAAAACCCGTCTGCATCCGGGGCCGATGCCGTCACCAGCCTCCTCGTTCTATCGGCCAGAGAACTGATCCGGCCGGCAGGACGCCTCTTCTCGCCGTGTGTTGGATTAGATCACGAAACGAGGTTGGTCACCGCAAGCGCGGTGCCGCAGCAGCGCGGGGTACGGGCGGACTTGCACTGCCAGGTACCACTCAACGGCGCCTAAGCCCGACCAGAGGGCTGTGGGGGTGGCGAAGAGCCATCAGGTGGTGGACAGGACCTGAAATGGGCAGATGACGGTGGCCAGAAGCGCCCGCGAGTAGTTCTCTAAGTCGGAGATGACCCAGACCAGTTTGGGTTTGGTAAAACCATAGTCCTCTTTGCACCGATGGAAAAACGTGCTCGCACCTACGTTCCCGCCTGCTCGGGAGGCGTCGCGTTTTCGGCGCGGATTTCGTGCAGTCGATGCCAGACGAACCAGGCGACGCAGCCGACGATGATCAGGGCGATCGGGTAGTCGACGAACCTGGCGCGCTCGCGAAATTGCTCCCACTTCGGTCCCCAGTGGTAACCCACGGCGGTCAATGGAATGCACCAGATAAAGGCACCGGCGAAGCTGTAGATCGCGAACTTCCAGAAATTCATTCTGGTTATTCCGGCAGGAAAAGAAATGAAGGTGCGCACCACTGGGAGCAGCCTCGAGAAGAAGGCGGTCGGCTCGCCGTATTTCGCGAACCATTCATCTGCGCGGGCCAAATCTTTCCGAGTGATGAGAATATACTTTCCATAGTTCCAGATTAACGGTCTGCCGCCCCAGGCGCCGATCCAGTAGGCGATTGTCGAGCCGATGAGATTGCCCACCGCACCCCAGAAACTGGCGAGCAGCACCCCCTGCCAACCGAGATCCCGCTCGGCTACGATCATCCAGCCAGCCAGCGGCATGATGATTTCGCTCGGAAAGGGAATGCCGGCGCTTTCGATCGCCATGGCGACGACAACGCCCAACCACCCGAGCGAATCAAACAACGACTTTGCCGCATCAATCAGTGTGCTTTCGAGACCACCCATGATCCATCCTTAATCGTATCGATTTTCCCCATTCTTAGCACACCGGCGATGAGACATCCCAGTCACCGGAAAGATCGCACGTCCGGATGAAGCCATGATGAAGGGAAATGACGCACTTTCGCGTTACTTTATTCATCACTTCTTCATTTTCGAGTCGCTATGCTGAGAGGTGGGAATGGCGAATGAGCGATTTCCGGGGAGTTCGATCCGGACGTGGGGCGTGCGGATAGAAGGACGACGATGTTTCATCTGTCGATCTTGCCACTTATCGCGCAATATGGCGTCTTCATTGTGGCGTTGCTGATTCTGGTCGGCGAACTCGGGGTTCCAACCGGAGTTCCGGCCGAGCTGGCCTTGCTGTTGACCGGCGCGTATGCCGTGCATTCGCTCAAGGGTCTCGCCGGCGCGATCCTGCTGATCAGTCTCGCCGACATCGTTGGCACGACGGCGCTGCACATGGCGGCGCGCACCGGCGGCGCCAGCATTCTCCAACGGCTGATGAAACGACATGAATCCGATGAACCAACGAGTCTCGACCGGTGGCGGGCGAAGCTCGGCAAAAATGACATCGTCATGGTTGCAGGGATCCGGATGCTGCCAATGGTGCGGATGTACATCACCATCGCCGCCGGTCTGTTTCGGATGCGCAAACGTGATTTCATCCTCGGCGCGACGCCCGCCGCGCTGGTCTGGGTCGGCATTCCAGTCGCCCTGGGCTATGCCTTCCGCGCCAACGTGAGCCTACTCACCGATCGCTACAGCTCAGCGTCACACATGATCCTGTTCGCTTCGCCGTTGCTGGGCATCTCGATCGCCGCCTTCATCTGGCTGCGCGCGAACCGGAGCAAGGTCGCCATGTGGCGAACCAGGCTCGTCGCGAAGGTTCAGACCGAAACGGTCTGGATCGGCGGCGTTCCAACTTTGCTTCGCCAGAAGGCTGGTCGCCTTCGCTCCACCACGACAGGAACGATCACGCCGGTTCGCGTTTCGTATCTGGTTTCAAGAACCTCACTCGTTGCGGTCATTCTGGCGCTGATGTTCATGCTCAATGAGATGCGCCCGCCATTGTCATAAATTCGTTCAAAGGCAGGTGCTTGAACCATGCGCGTTTTGCTCGTTGAAGATGAATTGCGCCTCGGCACGCTCGTCCGGCGTGGTCTGACCGAAGAGGGCCACGCCGTTGACCTGGCGTTCAGCGGGGAAGAAGCGCTCGGTTGGATCTCGGCGGCTGACTTCGATGTCATTGTGCTCGACATCATGCTCCCCGGCATCGATGGATTGGAAACCTGCCGTCGCTTTCGACGGCAGCGAATTCAGGCACCGATACTCCTGCTTACCGCCAAGGATTCGATCAGTGACCGGGTGGCGGGGCTCGATGCCGGCGCCGACGACTATCTCACCAAGCCATTCGCCTTCGCCGAGCTTGCGGCGCGGCTGCGGGCGCTGAGCCGGCGTCCCCGCAACGGGCTGGAGCCGATCCTCACCGTTGGTGATCTCCGCATCGATCCCGCCAACCGTCAGGTCTGGAGGGGAGAGGAGGAGATCAATCTTCCAAACAAAGAATTCCGGATTCTCGAGTACCTCCTGCGGCATCCCAACCGGGTGTTGACGCGGTCGATGATCGCCGAACATGTCTGGGATTACGATTTCCCCAACGTGACGAATGTGATCGACGTGCATATCCGCTCGCTTCGCAAAAAGCTCGACGATCCCTATCCTGGCAATCTCATCCAGACGATACGAGGAGCCGGCTACCGCCTGGTCAAACCGTAATGCTCGATCGTATGCCGATTCGCTGGCGGCTGACCTGCTGGTACGCGCTTTTTTTCGTGGTCGCCGGCGGATTGCTCGGGGCCGGGCTGTTTCTCGGCCTCCAGCGAGTGCTCTACGACAACTTCAGCGAGCAAGCGCGCGCCGATGCCCGCCTGGCGTCTGCGAGCGTCCGCACCAATGGAGCGACGCTTCAGCTCGATCCCGGCACGGTCAGCAGTCTTGAAGCAGGCGAGCATTTCTTCCGGCTGTTCGATCAAAATGGGACATTGCTCACCGACACCAGTGACGAGTCGGAATCAATTCCCCTCGACCAGCTTCAGATTCAATCCGCGCTGGACGGATCGGAGTCGCTCGCGAGCGTCGCAGTGGGCGATCAGACCGTGGTGATCGTCAGCGAACCAGTCCGCAACGGCTCGCAGGTGGTCGGCGTCATCCAGACAGGATCAAATCGCACTGATGTCGAAGAAACACTGGCCGCCCTCCTGATTGGGCTCGGCATTGCCGCGCCGATCATGGTCATCCTCGCGGCCGGGGGCGGCTACATCGTCGCCGGGAGAGCGCTGCGGCCGGTGTCGCAGATCACCGATCTCGCTGCAGGTATCGGCGCGGATGATCTCCACGCCCGCCTCAATCTCTCCCTCCCTGATGACGAGCTGGGCCGGCTCGCCAGCACCTTCGACGCAATGCTTGCCCGGATCGAGGAAGCCTTTGAACGGCAACGCCGCTTCACAGGCGACGCCGCTCACGAGCTGCGAACACCATTGAGCCTGATGCGCAGTCAGGTCGATCTCGCTCTGGCCAGACCACGAACGGTTGGGGAATATGAAGAGGCGCTCGCCGAGCTTGATCAGGATCTGGCCAGAATGACAGGGTTGGTCGCAACTCTGCTCAGTCTTGCCCGATCAGATTCCGGAATACTGACGCTCGATCGCTCGGATATCGACCTGGCGGACACGATCGAGCTTATTTGCGAGCAATATGCCGATCCTGCAGAGGCTGCAGGAATCAGCCTGACGGCGTCGACCGAGCCGACGTCGATCAATGCTGACGAGGATTTGCTGATCCAGGTGCTGGTCAATCTTCTCGACAACGCGCTTGCCGCTACTCCCGAAGGCGGCTCGATCGTGGTGAAATGCCACCCCGAAACAGACGGCGGCGCGCATCTCCAGGTCGCCGACGATGGCTCCGGCATTGCTCCTGAGCATCTGGGGCGCATTTTCGATCGCTTCTATCGCGTCGATACGGGCCGTACGCGAGGGCAGGGGGGAACGGGACTCGGACTCAGCATCTGCCAGGCAATTGTCAAAGCGCATGGCGGCGCCATCACTGTGGCTAGCTCGGTCGGGTCTGGAACGACTTTTGACGTCCGGCTTCCAGCCACCCCGCCGATAGCCCAGGTCCGTCATCGAACCCACGAGTTGAGCACCAGTCAGACGGACTGATTTGCCCCCTCTGTATCCGCGGGCACCCATTGCGCGCGCCTTGGCATGGACTCTGCACGCTCATCTAACAATGAAATGCATTCAGGTAAGGAGTCACCATGCCGTACGCGACGAAATCCGAATTGCCCGAGAGCGTCACTAACAATCTTCCGGATCACGCCCAGGCCATCTATAAAGAGGCATTCAACAGCGCCTGGGATGAGTACAACCATGACGAGTCACGCGCGCATCGCGTCGCCTGGGGAGCAGTGAAGAAGGAGTATCACAAGAATGACGATGGGAAGTGGGTGAAGGGCGGAAGTTCGGACAGCTGACATGCGTCAATTGACCAGTACCTTTGGGTTTGATCGATAGGTGTTGACAATCAGTCAACAATCACCTAGAGTACGTTCACTGAAGCAACGAGACACCGGACAAACGCAACTCGACAAAACGAACCGGTTTACCGGGGAGAATTGAAGAAATCAGGCGAAGGGTCTCCCGACGTTCTGAGCGAATGAAAAGGTGATTCGAGGTTCTTGACATCCAGCTTTTGAGCGGAGCACTCGCACCGGAAACGGTGAAGAACGAAGCACAAAACGCCAACGACGCAAGTCAGAGGTACGGCTGAGTCAAAGGCGCGAAGAAGGATCGGCAACGGTTTCGACGACGCGTTAGGCTAGAGACATAACCTATGTCATGTAGGAGTTTTGACTCGACGCCTGATTGAACTGATGCTTCGGAGCAACGAAACGCCGAGGACCGCTAGTCGGCCGTCGGCGTTTCGCCATTTAACGAGCTTCTATACCATTGTCATTTATCGGATGGCCCTCACCTCCAGCCCCTCTCCCGATTATTCCTGGAGAGGGGAGCCTGAAGCCATCGTCGTACCCTCTCCCGAAGCGGGAGAGGCTGGTCCTTTGGGACCGGGTGAGGGTTTCCTCCGGGGCGTTCCCGCATGAAAAGCCCGGCACTGACGGTGCCGGGCTTTGATCGTCATTCGAGCATGAGCTACCGGAAAACGCGAACGAGGATGTCGCTTGGAGCACCGCCGTTGAGCGGTCCCTTGTCCTGTGGACAGGCTGCGACCGCGACGACCGTATCAACCACTGCGCGCAGCAGCACGTGGGAGTTCTTTTCGGAGAGCGATTCCTGAATCTCGAGTCCACCTGCTCCAACGATGCCGAGCGTCATGAACCAGCTCACGGGATCCGGCAGATCGCCATCCGTGACGCCATGCGCGGCGAGTGCGCCGGCAATGGCGGTACGGCAACTCGCGTGCGCCTCCTCACCCTCGACAACGTCATAGGTTTTGACGTCACACATCGGGTAGAGGATGTCATGCCGCTTGACCGTATCCTCCAGCAACTCGAACATGGGTTCGCCGCGCGATGAATAGAGCGTCATTCCTTGCTGCAGCATGAGCGTCTTATTCTGAAGACGCGTCTGGGCTGTCGAGAGCCGTTCATCGTGATCGGATAATGAAAATCCAACAAAGGTCGCGACCTGCGTTCCCTTCAACGTAATAATCTGAACAAACTGGTCCGCGAGGACTTCGAACGCCGCGCCGTCGCCCGGATGAAGATGTTGCGCCTTGATCGCGGTCCGTCCGACCAATAGCTGGCTCACGCAGTAGGCTCCTCTCAGCGAGTCATATGTCACCGCGCTGATTGTCGCAGTGCTGCCCATACTGTCGCAAACTTGAAGGGCGGTTTTATCATGGGAATTGGATGCAAATGACGGAAATACCACCAGCACGGCCGCTCCGGGAAACCGCGCTGCTCGGATTACGCCTTGGCGTCACTGCCTTCGGCGGTCCGGCTGCGCATATCGCCATGCTTCGCAATGAGGTCGTGACCCAGCGCAAATGGCTGACCGATGCCGATTTTCTCGATTTCCTCGGCATGACGAATCTCATTCCTGGCCCGAATTCGACCGAAATGGTGATGCACGCCGGCGCGACCCGGGCCGGCCGCAAAGGACTCGTGCTTGCCGGAGTCGGGTTTATCCTGCCTGCCGCGACGATCACGCTCTTTTTCGCCTGGCTTTATGGGCGATACGGATCAACTCCTGGCGGTGAGAACTTCATGCTGGCAATCAAGCCGGTCGTCATCGCCGTGGTCATTCAGGCGATCGTTGGTCTCTTGCGGGTGGTCCCGCGCACCGTAGCCAGCTTTCTGATCATTGCGCTGGCGGCTGGACTCTTTCTTGCCGGCGTCAACGAGCTGCTGATTCTCTTTGGAGGCGGCATCGCTATCCTCGCCACCCGGCGAGCACGGCAGATCTGGTCGCTCTCGCTCGCGCCGTTGATCGTTCCATTCCTGCTGCAAACTGGCAATCCATCGAATCCAACCACGCGAGATCTCTTTTTCTCATTTCTGAAGATCGGATCGGTGCTGTATGGATCAGGCTATGTCTTGCTCGCGTTTCTTCAGGGCGAGTTCGTCGACCGGCATGGCTGGCTCACCGAGCAGCAATTGCTCGATGCGGTTGCTGTCGGCCAGGTGACGCCCGGACCGGTCTTCTCTACCGCTACGTTCGCCGGATATCTGATGGGGAGCTGGAGTGGGGCGATTGCCGCAACGATCGGCATCTTTCTTCCGGCGTTCATCTTCGTTTTTCTCACGCATGGGCTCGTTCACTGGAGCCGAAAGGGGGAAACGACCAGCGCCCTGCTCGATGGTTTGAACCTTGCCGCGCTCGGCTTGATGGCGGGAGCGGCCTGGATTCTTGGTCGCGACGCCATCGTTTCGGTCTGGACGTTGGCGATCGCGATTGTGGCGCTGATCGCCCTGGTACGTTTCCGTGTCAACTCGACCTGGCTTGTTCTCGGCGCGGCGATCGTGGGATTGATCAACGCGGCGACCGGCTTCATTTAGGACGTATGCGATACTCGGTCACGCGGAGACTGGAGCGAGATCCATCCGCCACCTCACATCTGCCAACTGACGGAAAAGGACGCGCTAAGATGGATGGATCGACTGATCGTTGTCCCCAATGCGGAGCCGCAATTCGGCCCTCGGCGCGCTACTGCGTCACTTGCGGCGTCAAGCTGCCGGAATCGGTAGGCCAAAACGGCTCCAGCCGCCGCGTCCGGTTGGGCGGCCCGCCAGGAGAACTTCGAATCCTCTGACTCCGTGGATAGCGCAACAACGGCCTGGGCGATGCCAGCGGCGCATGAGGATGCCCCTCAACCGAGCGCCAGCGATACTCCGGAAACTGAGGAAACGGCCACTCAGTCTGCAAGCGCAGACGCAGAATTCCTAACTCAAACGGAAACCGTAGATTCCATTGACGCACCGCCTCCCATCGCTGCCTGGCAGAGTCGGAGTCCGGTCGAGCCTGAGCCAGAAGTTGAATCAACTGGCGAAATCCCGATCATCAACGAAGTCGAGGACGAGACCTCAAAGGTCGAGGAGATTCCCGGACTAGAAGCACCATCAGTTGAGACGGAGCGCGCCGAGTCCGACGAAACAGTTTCACCAATCGCGGAAGAACACGACGTAATGGCTGAAGATAATCCTGAACTGGATGCCCCGGCGTCCGACCTTGAAGTCATCGTCATCGAAGAAAGCACTGAACCAAACGCACAGGACGATCAAGCCGCGAACACTTCCGAAAATGCTATCTCCTCTGAAGGAGATATTGCAGCGCCCGACGCTCCACCTGAGTCACAAGGCGACGCCAACCCGTCGCCTCTCGAGGAAGCCGCCTTTGAGGAGATGCTCCCGTACGCCGCCGAAGCGGGATCGGAATGGGAGCCGACTGCTGAGCCGGACGAGATCTTCGCCCTCGACGAAATTGAGTTCGACGATTCGGACAATCTCAAAGCCGAAGCGCTGGTCGTGGCGAACGAATCACGGCCGCCAGATGCGACTGCCGCAATATCGGATTCAAGCGATGCCGCGATGCAGCGCGCTAATCAGCTGATCGACGAGCTGCGCGGTCTGCTGCCGGCGCTCACCATACCTTCTCAGGCGATCCAATCACCCGAATATGCGGCGCTTCGCGAACAGGCAATCGCGGCTCGCGGTGATGTCTCGTTTGATCAATTCGCCGCGTTGCGTGACGTCGTCCAGGAAGCAGTCAGTCGCCCTCGCGATGTTGAGGTCGTTCTCCGGCTTTCCCAGCGGGTTGAAGACATGAGCGCGCTGCTCGGCGAACGCGACCGCCTCCAGCAGGCATTCGAGCAACTGATCGCCCAACTCGACGCAAACGGGGCAAACTAGGCTCGATGTCCTGATACGGAACTCCATGGCGTAATGGCCGTTCTCGTAACGTCCATGGTGATCACACGCCAGTTTGGGTTCCCGCGAGGATGGCCGACACGAGGTTGGACACGAAAGACTGTACGGATATATCCAGGGATATTGGCTATGTTTCTGTCGTGCCGGGAAGTGTGGCCGTAGCGGTGGCCGTGCTTTTCGCTTGATGGAGCGGTGCGCCGCAACTGGCGCAGAACTGGCCGTCCGGTGTCAATCGGCGGCAGGTCGGGCAAATGATCCGGTCGCCATTTTTCCCGAAGGCAATGCGGTCCTGCGCGAGCGCCCGCCGGATCGCCAGGCGAATCGCGAACGAAACACCAAGCAACACCGCCAGCTGCCAGATCAGCTCCGCCGCGGCTCCGGCAGGTTGAATCAGCAAATCAATCACAGAGAAGGCGATGACGCCCCCCACACTGCTGATGATGCTTCGCACCAGTGGAGACGAGCGCTGATCGATTGCATACTGCCAGATCGCCGCACAAAGCACAGCAGTCAGTCCCGCGAAAATCAGCGGGCGCACGATAACCAGTCCGGTCAGCGTCGCTGTCCAATCGGAGATGCTGCCGCCTGGATTCTGATCGCGCAATATAGCCGGCCAGAAATGGACGATGGTTGTGGCAGCCGCGAATCCACCACCAGCCGCCGCGCCGAGCGTCACTCCATCCATCACTTCGTTGCGCAGGGAGGGCCAGCGACGCATGAACACCGGAATTGCCGCCGATGCGATCAGCGCCAGCGCGGGCAGAATGACGCCGCCTAAAATCACCCATCCGATCGGCGCAGAGCCTTCGGCTTCGGCGAATCGAGCGGCATATCCCGCGGCGCCCGCGTAAAAGGTGGCGCCTTCGATCCAGAATGCCCCGGTCAGCCATGCTCCAAGCGTGCCAAAGATCAGTCCGACGCCAAACCCTCCGGCCAACGCGCCGACAATCGCCGACCAGGATTCTCGCTCGAAGAGATCGAGATCGGTGATCCAGAGCAGGGCCAATCCTGGGATCAGAAAGACGCTGAGCAAGATGGCGATACCGGCATTGTTGAGCAACAACGAGATCAAGATGGCGATGATCGCCGCTCCGGCGAGCAACCGGTAATCCCGGAGTGGCCGTCGTCCCTGATCGCCTTCGTATCCGAAATCGGGCGAAACAGGTGCGCCGTCAGCGGGTGGAGCAGCTTCCTCGATCGGATCAGCACGTCTCCGCGCGAGCTTCGCGCTTACAACCGGTGGCTCTTCTTCCAACGTTGGTGGCGTTTTCTTCTGTTCGGCGGGTTTTTCTGGAGCGGGCAAGGGTTCGATATCAGTGAGGTCATCATTGGCGCCTTCTTCGTATGGAGCGCCGGGCTCATCGTCTGCGTTGGGTAGATCGGAAGCGGCAAGATCGTCATTGCCGATGGCCCTGCCGCAGTTCGCGCAAAATGCGCCGGGCGGCGTCATGGCGTTGCAAAAGGGACATCGAACCAGCTCGGGGGTCGAGGATGCTTCCTGTTTGTTCATGCTTCCCTCGCGGCTCGCCATGCAACGAGCACCGCGTCCATGACATTCCGGCGCATACCCTGCAGCGTACACGCCAGGTCAGCGGCCCCATTGCCGCCAGCAAGATCAAACCCTAACCCATTCCGTCCGTTGACGCCCATTTTGCCCGCAGTATGGGCGTCAACGAGTAGTGAGAAGTGAGTTGTGAGTTGTGAGAACGAAGAGCATGGTGGTTGCCATTGCCGGAAGCTGAAGCACCCGGCTGACCCGCGACAAGTTCTGCGGACTCCGCATGCCGGTCGCGCACCCAGTTCAGTCTCGTAGAGACTTCGGCTTGTGAGCGCTGGGCTTCAGCCCGGCGCACGACGGAGCCCATGTCTCCTGTGCCTACGGCCTACAGCTTACGGCGTACTGCTTCGTCTTGGCCTGCTGTCTGCTTCGAATCAATAGCCCCGGTTAGCCTTTGCGTCGGCGAGGGTGAACTTGTCGCTCTTGTAGAAATCCATGGTGCGCTTTTCGGTGTCGCGCACCGTTTGCACGGCTTCCGGCAGGCCGCCAGCGACTTCTGCCGGCACGACCACGATGCCGTTCGCGTCGCCGTGGAGGATGTCGCCGGTGTTGATGATCTCGCCGTCCATCTCGACCGGGATGCCGATCTCGAGAATCTCGAAGTTGGCATGCGAGACGACCGGGTATTTCATGAAATAGTGGAACCCGAGTTCGCGAACTTCTTTGACATCGCGCAACGCGCCGTCCGTGACCATGCCGACCGCGCCGAGACGCTTCGCCAATGTCGCCATCACCTCACCGGCGTAGGCAACCCGGTGCGGAGCGCCGCTCACGTCCTTCATCACGATCACCGCCGGTTTTGGCATCTTTTCCAGAGCCTCGTACATGCCCCAGAATCCCGACCGTCCTGCGACTTCGCCATGGGCGTTGCTGACGGTAACCGTCAACGCGTAGCCAACCATGAAGCCAAGCTCGGGAAACTGGCACTCGATCTGACCGCCGATGAAGCCGTCACATCGATCTCGCACGTTGAACTTTTCAATAGCGTTGGCCAACGTCGGGCTGTCAACGGTTTGCAAAAAGGCCATCTGCTCATTGGTAATCAGGCGGTCATCGGGCACGAGCGGCATTATTTACCTCGCAATGAATTTTGAGCGAACGTCAGCAATCCAATCGTCGCAGAAAATGTCATGTTTCGCTTGAGCTTCGGATAGGCAAACAGACCGGTCGTATCTGACCGGTCTGTTTTCTGTACGTGGTTTCGTCGTCGCTACGACACCGCCGTCAGCGGAATCGTTGGTTTGTACCGCGTGTTCACGGCGACTTCTTCGATGACGCCGTTTCGGCGATCTTCGAGAACCGCAAGCACCTCGGCTTTCAGCGCCTCGATCATCTCGTCTTCCGGCACTGTCTTAACGATTTTGCCTTTGCGGAAGATGACGCCTTTTGCGTTGCCGGACGCGAGTCCGACATCGGCATCGCGAGCTTCGCCCGGGCCGTTGACGACACAGCCCATGACGGCGACGCGGATCGGTTCCTTGATCGTTTCCAGGAACTTATCGATCTGATTTGCGATGGTGAAGAGATCGACTTCGACCCGGCCGCAAGTGGGGCAGGCGATCATGGTCGCGCCCTTCTGGCGGAGTTCGAGCGACTTCAGCACCTCGAATCCAACGAAGACCTCTTCGACTGGATCAGTCGTGAGCGAGACGCGGATCGTGTCGCCGATGCCGAGCGCGAGCAGCGTGCCGAGTCCGACCGCTGAGCGGACCGAACCAGCCCGTGGAGTTCCTGCTTCGGTCACGCCGAGGTGGAGCGGATAATCATTCGGCAACGCGGCGAAGCGGCGATAGGCTTCGATCATCACCGGCACTTCGAACGCCTTGAGACTCACCTTGATGTCGAAGAATTCGAGATCCTCAAGAATTTTGATATGCCCAAGCGCGGTCCGCACCATCCATTCGGCTCGTAGCTCGATCTGGGTAGCGTCTTGCTCGGCCATCATGTCGACAAAGTCGTTCGGCATTGGCGGCACCGAGCCATAGTTGACGCCGATCCGGATCGGAATGCCGCGCTCTTTCGCCTTTGTGACGACCTCACGCACATCCTCGGCTTTACGGATGTTGCCCGGATTGAGCCGGAGTCCGTGGATCCCGGCGTCGAGCGCTTTGAGGGCAAGGGTGTGCTCGAAGTGGATATCGGCAATCAATGGCACCGGCGAATAGGGCACGATGTCGGGCAGCGTTGCCGCCGCCACCCGATCGGGAACGGCCAGGCGGACAATCTCGCACCCGGCTTCAGCGAGATCGTTGATCTGCGCCAGGGTGGCTTTGGCGTCTCTGGTATCAGCGGTGGCCATCGATTGGACGACAATCAAGTTGTCGCCACCGATCTTCACATCTCCAACATTCAGCACGCGCGTCTTGCGGCGTGGGGCGACGAGCGACATCGTGCAATCTCCCTCTCAGGAAGTAATCAACGCTTACGGGATGAACGAGCGGCCGTCAACGATCCGCTGGATATCAGAGAACGCGACGACAAACATGACGCCGAGCAACAGAATGATGCCGGCAAAGTGAACGAGTCCTTCTTTCTCCGGCGCGATCTTGCGACCGCCGCGAAGCATCTCGATAATCACGAACACAAGCCGGCCGCCATCGAGTGCGGGGAAGGGGAGCAGATTCAGAAGCGCTAGATTGAGCGACAAGCAGGATCGTGATCTGCGAAAGCGTCACCCAGAGTGGGAGCGTGCTTACGGCGATGATCTCTCCGGTCGCCTGTCCCATGCCAATCGGTCCACTCACGTTCTTCAGATTCTCAGTGCTGGTGAAGAGCGACTTCAACCCGCTCAGCATCTGGACGGTCGTCTCATAGGCCTCCTGAAATCCGCGCGGGATCACTTCCAGGGGCGGAACCTTTTCATAGACCGGCTTGAACTTGACGACATCGAGCCCCGCCACTTTGAGAGGATCATCGCCCTCATTGATCTGCGGAACATTAAGCGTGGTTGAAAGTCGCTGATCACCCCGGTCAACAATGATCGGAACGCCGAATCCTTCGAATCGTTGCAACTCGATGCCAAGCACGAACGCATCTGCTCACGGCGCGGCCATTGATTTCAGAGATCACGTCCCCCGGCTGAATTCCGGCCGTTGCCGCGGCGGAGTCAGCGGCGACCTGCTCCGTCGTGATCCTGCCGGTCGTTGGATCGACCAGGCTTACGCCGACTGGTCCCTGCCCTTCGGGAGGGTCTTTACGTGGCGTCAGCGATGTTTCGATTTCGTTGCCAGCTCGTTCAACGGTGACGGTGATCTCATTGCCGGCATTTGAGCGGGTTTTGCTCGCCAGCTCATCAACCGTTTCGACGGAGTTGCCATCGACGGCGACGATGCGGTCGCCCGGCTGCCAGCCCGCCTGATATGCGGGTGATCCCGGCTACGACTCCTTGCGCAGCGATGTAAACGGAGGAGTGGGGGACTCCCTGGAATCCAATCACTGCGATCATTAGCACCACCGCCAGCAGCAGATTCATCATCACGCCGGCGGTCAGGAAGAAGGCGCGTTGCAGCGGAGACTTGGAGTTCATCGAGTCGGACGACATGTCGCCGGCATCTTCGCCCTTTACCCGGACGAATCCACCGAACGGAATCGCATTGATCGACCAGATCATCCCGTTCCGTTCTTTGCCATAGATTCGCGGAGGAATACCAATGCCGAATTCCTCGACCTTGACTCCGCATCTCCGGGCTGCCAGAAAATGGCCAAACTCGTGAACAAGGATCAGGATTGCAAGAATGGGGATGATATAGAGGGCGTTGCTCAAACTGCCGGGCACCCTTGGACGACCCTGCAAGCAGGGAAACAGCGTGGCGTCGCATGTCGCCTCGGCACTGTCCGGTCAATGGTAGCAAACGACGGAGTTATGAGTAGTGAGTTATGAGTAGTGAGTGAACAGGAATACGGCGACAAGGATTCGAGGCATCGGCAATGTATCGCTTCGTTCACTCACAACACATAACTCTCAACCTCCGTTCACCGATCCAGCCAGATATACGGCAAACTCCAGAGGAAGCCATAGCCGTTCGGGTGGAAATTGTGGATCGTGCTTGAGTAGCCGGTGCGGGCGATGCCGAAACGGATGACGCCGACGCCTTGATCGGCCCAGATGATCTGCGACTGCTCGATCAGCAGCTGATTTCGCTTTTCGGCGTTGAACTCACGTTTTTGCTGTTCGTCGAGCTCATCCCAACGACCGTTGCAATAGCGCATGAAGTTGAAACCCTGCTCATACTGGGCACATCCAAAGAGTTGCGTTTGACTGCCATCGGTCGAGAGATTGAATGCCAGGAACGCCATATCGAAATCATGGGCGTTGAGCGCGTTGATCAGTCCATTGCCGTCAAGCGCTTCGAGCTTGACCTTGACCCCGATCTGCTTCCAGGCCTCCTGGAAATAGGAAACGATCTGATTCGTCGTGGAGTCGCCAGATTGATAGATCAGGCTGAATTCCATCTTCTTGCCGTCCCGGTCCACAACGCCATCATTGTTCGAATCGGTCCACCCGGCGTTGGCGAGCAGCTGTTTGGCAGCTTCCGGGTCGAATGCATAGTCGGGCGTCATCTGATCGGGGGCGTAGGCTGGTGAGAGCGGCGGCTGCGTGCCAACCGCGACATCACCGAACCCCAGGAAGATGTTGTCCTTGATCGATTGCCGGTCGAGTCCCGTGAGCAGCGCCTGACGGACCTGTGCGTCCTGGAAAAGATCACTCTTTTCCGGATCGAGGTTCATCATGTAGAGCGTCATCGAGTAGAAGGAATAGATGTCGACCTTGAGATTGGGATTGTTTTGAATCCGCTCGGTGTCGGCGGCCGGAATGATCTGGATCAGATCGGTTTCGCCATTTTCCAGCGCCAGCACAGCGCCGTCCGTATCGGGCAACACCCGAAAGATGACGCCATCGATGTTGGGAACATCGCCGTAATAGTCAGGGTTCTTTTCTAGTGAAATGTGATCTCCTTGAACCCATTCCTTGAATTTGAACGGTCCCGAACCGATTACCCGCGAGGCGTCACGACCGGTGCTCCCGTCATCGAAAGACCAGGAAGCGAAATCGACCTGCTCCCAGATGTGCTTCGGAACGATGAAGATCGCCGCCGGGCCGTTTTGCAGGAACGACACGAAATGATCGCGCGCGGTTACTTCGAAGGTGTTCTCATCGATGACCCGGTAGCTGGCGATATTTTCGTTGAAAAGGGTGGTGTAGCTGCTGCCGGTGTTCGGATTCAGAGCGGCGTCAAACGAGAATTTCACATCCTCGGCGGTGACATCGACGCCGTCCTGCCAGCGCGCGGTCTGGCTGATATGAAAGATGTAGGTCATCCCGTCGGGCGACACGTCCCACGAATCGGCAAGACCCGGAACCGGCGTGCCGTCGATCGGGCTGCCGCCGGCCAGTGTTTCAAAAATAGAGCCGACAACCTGGAAGGTGAGATCGTCGCTGGCCAGGATCGGGTTGAGCGTGCTGATGTCGCTTGATCCACCAAGGATCAGCGAGCCGCCCTGCTTGGCTGCGGTCTCCATCGGAAAGGCGGCGAAGAGCTGCTGCTGGAATTCCGCTCGGGTGATCGATTGTGTCCAGCCCGAGGCGATAGGCGTCGCGCCTGGCGAACCAACTGGCGACGCGGCGGGTGATGCTTCCGGCGATGCACTCACGATCGTCGGATTGACATCCGGTGCAGCAGCGGCGGCCTGCGTGCTCATGGGCATCGCGGTTGGTGTCGGATCCTTCGATTCGTTGGAACCGCCGCAGGCGGCCAACGCGACCGCGATGAGCGCGAATACCGCCCACAGCCGGACTCCGCGTCCCAAACGAGCGACGAAACGTGGCATTGCATATTCCCCGATTCCAGCGAGTACGCCACGCCATACCCGTCATGGGCCCCGGCAGGGTGCGCACAGTCATTCAAATGCGCGGTCATTATCCCCTGAGACCGGCTCGCGATGCGACCACTATTCGCGATAAAGCAGCCAAAAGGAGCAAATTCAAAGGACTTCGCTCAAGAATGACCGATTCCACCACGCTGTGTAGCAATCGACACGTTTCATGGTAGATTTTCTCTGCCTATTTCGGGTTCATGCCTGGGAAGGAATGCGAAAATGAAGCATTCCGGCAATTGTCTCCAGACATGTCGTATTGCGTCGGGGTGGAATTGATCATGATCGTCGGCGTGCCTACTGAAATCAAAGACAACGAAAACCGCGTGTCGACCACCCCGGGTGGCGTTTCAGAGTTTGTCCATCGCGGGCACACGGTTCTCGTCGAGCGAGGCGCGGGCGCCGGCAGCGGCTTCTCCGACGAGGAATACACGCGAGCGGGCGCGATACTGATCGACACCCACGCCGGAGTTTTTGATCAGGCGGAAATGATCGTCAAGGTCAAGGAACCGGTCGCCTCCGAATACGATCTCCTTCGCGACGATCAACTGCTCTTTACCTATCTTCACCTCGCCGCCGAGGAAAAGCTGACCAGGGCCCTGATTGAACGCAGAGTGCAGGCAGTCGCCTACGAGACAGTGCAACTCGAAAACGGGCCGCTGCCGCTGCTGACGCCGATGAGCGAAGTCGCCGGGCGGATGTCGATTCAGGTCGGCGCAAACTATCTGCAAAAGACCGATGGCGGGCGTGGGTTGCTTCTTGGCGGTGTGCCGGGTGTTCCAGCGGCCAATGTCGTCATCGTTGGCGGCGGGGTTGTCGGCACCAACGCCGCTCAGATCGCCCTCGGTATGGGCGCAAATGTGACGATCGTTGAAAAGAGCATCGAACGCCTCCGCTTTCTCGATCAGATTCTCCACGGGCGAATGCATACGCTTGCATCGAACAAGGGGAATCTTTTCGACGCCATCGCGGATGCCGATCTGGTGATTGGCAGCGTGTTGTTGCCTGGCGCCAAGGCGCCCAAGCTCGTCACTGCCGAGATGGTCCAATCGATGCGCGCCGGCTCGGTCATGGTCGATGTCGCCATCGATCAGGGCGGCTGCTTTGAGACGTCGAAACCGACGTCGCACACCGATCCGGTGTTTAATGTCGATGGAGTTGTGCATTACTGCGTGACCAACATGCCGGGAGCGGTTCCTCGGACCAGCACCCTTGCTCTTTCAAACGTCACCTTGCCGTATGCTCTTCTCTTAGCCGATTATGGGTTACTTAATGCGGCCCATCGCGATGTTGCGCTGGCTAAAGGTATTAATGTGCTCAACGGGCATATCACCTATCGCGCTGTTGCTGATGCGTTCGGGTTGGAATACACCCCATGGGAAACGGCAGCGTAGTCGGGACCTGACCACGGCAAAGCGTTCACGATCCTGTCGTCACCAGCGGCAGGGTGGAATCGCTTGAGGGAACAATGCAATCCCAGGTACGACGCTTCCTGGAGGTGCTCTCCGCGGAACGGGGCTTCTCCGGTAATACAATTGCCGCTTATCAAAACGATTTGAATCAGTTCACAAACTATCTGGCAAAGAGCCATGAGGCCTCGGGGCTTCCAATCGTCAAGGACTGGAGCCAGCTCACCGAGCGCCACGTAAACCGCTACGTGGCCTGGATGGGCGAGCACGAGGACTATGCGCCATCGACCCTGGCGCGGAAGATCGCGGCAATCAAATCGTTTTGCCAATATCTCGCGGTCGAGAAGATCGTCGAAACCGACCCCGCCCTGAAGCTCACCGCACCGAAGGTGGAGCGCTTCGCCCCAAGGGCGATGACGACCGACGAGGTCGAGCATCTCCTCGCGCAACCGCTTGCCGGTCCGGGCTCGGAACGGCCAGAGGCGCTGCGTGATAAAGCGATGCTTGAGTTGATCTACGCGACCGGCATGCGCGTCAGCGAGCTGGTCTCGCTCGACGTCAGTGATCTAAACATGGGGAGCAATGTCGTCCGTTGCGCCGGCCGAGGCGGACGCGATCGCTGGATCGTTCTCAGCCCTCCTGCTTCGTCGGCGCTCGATATCTATCTCCATGGAGCGCGGACGACTCTCGATCTCTACAATGAGGACGCGCTCTTTCTCAATCATCGCGGGCGGCGGTTAACCCGGCAGGGCTTCTGGTTGATTCTCAAAACGTATGCCCGCCAGGCCGGCATCGCTGATATTACGCCGCATACGCTGCGTCATTCGTTCGCCACGCATGCCCTGCAAGACGGGGCCAATCTGCGCGACATCCAGCGTCAGCTCGGTCATGTCAGCATTTCGACGACGCAAGTCTACCGGCAGCTCACCGAGTCGCCATCGAACGATGCCCATGTCGATGAGGAGCACGAAGATCTCAGTCTTGAGTTGGTGAGCCGGCAAACCGGATAGCACTACGCCAGTTCATCACCGATATGGTTCGTTTATTCCGCGCTGGCATGCGCGCCATTTGTTCGTCATCTATAAGCAGGAGTTCGCATGACCGATTCGCCGCGAGCAGCGAGCATGGAAAAGATCGTCGCGCTTTCCAAGCGCCGGGGATTTGTCTTTCCCGGCTCGGAAATCTACGGCGGTCTGGCCAATACCTGGGACTACGGACCGCTCGGAGTCGAGCTGAAAAACAATATCAAGCAGCTCTGGTGGAAAACCTTTGTCCAGCGGCGGCGCGATATGGTCGGGCTTGACGGCGGCATCCTGATGCATCCCAAAATCTGGGAAGCGTCGGGGCATGTCGTCAATTTCAACGACCCGCTCGTTGATTGTAAAACGTGCAAGTCACGCTTCCGCGCCGATCATCTCATCGAGGACAAGCTGAAGATCCACGCCGAGGGCAAAACCCCGGAAGAGATGACCAAGCTGCTGCAGGAGGCGAATCTTCCCTGCCCGAAATGCGGCAACCGTACACTGACAGATGCGCGCCAATTCAACATGATGTTCAAAACGACGATCGGCCCCCTGTCGGAAACCGGCGTCGAGGTGTACCTTCGCCCGGAAACGGCGCAGGCGATGTTCGTGCAGTACAAAAACATCCTCAACACCGGGCGCGTCAAGCTGCCGTTCGGCATCGGGCAGATCGGCAAGGCGTTCCGCAACGAGATCACGCCAGGCAACTTCATCTTCCGCGATATCGAATTCGAGCAGATGGAGATCGAGTACTTCGTGCGCCCGGAAGAAAGCGCAGATCTGTTCGACGCCTGGGTTGAGGCGATGTGGGGCTGGGTCGATCTGATCGGGATCAATCGCGATCGGGTTCACGTGCGCGAGCACGACAAGGACGAACTGTCCCATTACTCGACCCGCACCATCGACTTTGAATATGACTTTCCCTCCATGGGATGGAAAGAGCTCTACGGGTTCGCGAACCGAACTGACTTTGATCTTTCGCGGCACCAGGAGTTCAGCGGCGAGGATCTGACGTACTTCGATCAACCGACCGGAACCCGCTTTCTGCCTCATGTGCTGGAGCCGACCTTCGGAGTCGACCGCACCTTTCTGGTGCTCTTGCTCGACGCCTACGACGAAGAGGAAACGGTCGACGTCAATGGCAAGCCGGACACGCGCGTCGTGCTGCGGCTGCACCCGCGCGTGGCGCCGTACAAAGCAGCAGTGCTGCCGTTGATGAAGAAGCCGGAACTGGCAAGCGTCGCCAAAGAGCTCTTCGATCGGCTTGAGTCGGAAACCGAGTATCTCGTCGACTACGACGAAACCGGCAATATCGGCAAGCGCTATCGCCGGCAGGATGAGATCGGCACGCCGTTCTGTCTGACCATCGACTATGAAACGCTCGACGATCACGCAATCACCCTGCGCGACCGCGACACGACCAACCAGGAACGTATCCCGCTCGACCGGGTGGTTGATCTCCTGCGCGAAAAAGTGCAATAAACGGAGAAATGGTATGAAAAGGGCGGCGCCAGTGGGCCGCCCTTTTCGCTCAAAGAGGCATCGACATCCCGGATGTTCGCTCCGCCGGTGATGATATGAGCCGTCGCAGCGCCTGGGATCATCGCAACTGGACTCGCAGTGAGGTCCGGGCGTGTCTCTTGTGATCTGCCATCAAGGCGGCCATTCGCACCCCGGTACCAGAGCCCGAAAGAGAAGCGAGATTGGTCGAGGCTTACCCCCCGGATGGTATATCATCGATCAACTGAAGACGCCGCAACGGCGACGAGTAGCGCTGCCGAGGAGCATTGATGTCGAGCCAGCAGAAAAAATCAGGAGCCAGCGGATCATCCCAGAGCTCCGGATCAACATCCCCAAAAGCATCGTCCAGCACCACACAGAAATCTGGCGCAACGACCAAAGCCGAAGAGCAAAAGCTCCGGTCTGAGCGAATCAAAGGCAGCCGGGCCGAAGCTCAGAAAAAGTACGAAAAGAACAAGCGCGAGATGCAGATCATTCGCATCGTCGGCGCCGTGCTTGTGGTCGCCATCATCGGTGCGATCGGTTGGGGCATCTGGTCGTGGGCCGGTGACAAAACGGACAATGCCGCGCCGTCCAAAACGGTCGCGGATTACACCTACGCCGGCAGTCAGCACTCCAACGATCCCCAGACCTACAGCGAGTCGCCGCCCGTGGGTGGCATTCACAATCCTGTCTGGCAGAACTGCGCCTATTACGCGGCGCCGATCAACAATGAGAATGGCGTGCATGCACTAGAGCATGGCGCGGTTTGGATCACCTATTCACCCGACCTGCCGCAAGATCAAATCGACAAGCTGAAATCGATTGCCGAGGGGCAGGATTACATCCTGGTCAGTCCCTATCCGGGGCTCAGCGCACCGGTTGTCGCCTCAAGCTGGAATCACCAGATCAAGCTTGACGGGGCGGACGATCCCGATCTGACGCGGTTCATCAAAAGCTACAAGCAAGGCCCGGATACGCCTGAGCCAGGCGCCTCATGTTCGGGTGGCACGTCGGCCACGGTCGCGGGAGCGTGAGCAAACAGCGCCCTGCTCCTCCGGCCGCACAGCCACCACGCAGTAGTTCCGCGGCGGGGAGTACTCCTCGCCGCGAGCCGCCGTTTGGGTTGACTGCGACCTATCTCCGCGCTTTTGCGTTTTTCATCCTCGCCGCCTCGATCATTCTCTTTTTGATCGTCAAAGTCGGTGACAGCGGACCGGCCACGCCGTCGGACAATTCCGCCGAAGCGGGATTCGCGCGCGATATGAAAACGCATCACGCCCAGGCGGTGCAGATGGCGTTGATTGCGCGGGACCGAACCACCGACGAAACACTGAAATTCCTTCTCACCGACATGGTCCTGACTCAACAGAATCAAATCGGGCAGATGGAAGGGTGGCTCAATGTCTGGGGACTGCCGCTCGGTAGCGATCAGCCGGCAATGGCCTGGATGGGACATTCAACCACCGGACTGATGCCCGGTATGGCGACTGACGCGCAGATCGCCCAACTCAGCACCCTGCCTGAACGCGAAATGGTCATCCAGTTCATGACCCTGATGATCGCGCACCACCAATCGGCGGTTGAAATGGCCAACGCCATCCTCGACCGAACTGACAACGAGGTGGTGCGCCACCTGGCCGAATCGATCATCAAGACCCAGCAAGGCGAGATCAACGTCATGAACGAATATCTGGCGGAATATCAGGCGATGCCCGCCTCGCCTGACGCCAGCGGAACTCCGGTCGCCTCTCCGGTGGCAACGCCTGCCGCAACCCCTGCGAGCGATCATGGGCATGGCGGGTGATGGAAAACTGGTGTCCCATTTCCGGAGGTTGAAACCCCGGGCTCACAAGACGAAGCCCTCCAGGGCTGAACCAGGTGGGAGAGTTTTCCGATATTTCCGAATGTTCCCTAGCTCAGTCTCGAAGAGACTTCGGCTTGTGAGCGCTGGACTTCAGTCCGGTGCACGTCGAAGCGTTGTTCGGTTCAGTCCACATTTTCAGCGTGTCCCAAAGTCGAATGACTCGCGCATGGGAATGACCGATTCGAGGGCGCCTTCCAACAGGCGCATGCCGGCGTCGATAGTGGCGACATCGGCCTCGTTGAGGTGCGAGAACATCAGCGAGAGGGATGTGGCGACGGCTTCGACCGCCGCGAGACTGGCGGCGTGACCCGATTCGGTGACGACCAGCCGCACCCGGCGTCGATCCTGGGGTTCATGCTCCCGCACGACGTAGCCGCGTTTCTCCAGGCGGTCGACCAGCGCGGTGACGGCGGTTGGCGTGACAAGCAGCACGCGCGCCAGCTCACTGGGCGCATCGACGCCGTGACGAAGATGATAGAGACAGGCGAGTTGCGAAAGGCTTAGATCGGCCGGCTCGCCCATTTCGGGCGCGCGACCGCGCGCGGTGTTCCATCTGCTCACGCGGGTGCCAATGCGGAAAAGCCGCTTGGCGATCTCGCGCTGCATGGCGTCACGTTCAGCCGACGAGGGGAACGATTCCTCAAACTCGGCAATCTCATCGCGTTGCATGAGTGAATCATCTCCATCGATAGATCGGGTCCGAGCGCCACGCCGATTGCGCTCATGCGATGCCAATGAATGCGTTGATAAGCGAGAGTGAGACATTGTGTCCGGTTCGGGCGTGAATACATGCTCAGAACGATGCTAGCACACGCCTGATTGGGCGATGAAAACATTGCGCCCGGTTCAATCAGGCAGGCGCACGGAAAGACCCGGCGAGCCGGGATCGCTGCCCACATCATATGCTGGGGATTCCTCGGCAACTGCCAGACCATCACGCTCAAGACCGCGCACGAGATCGACCAGCCAGGGCAAATTCTCATCGCTGTAGTCATCTCGAACCATCGCGCCCAGCTCTTTGAGCGGCAAACCGCTTGCTGACTCCCGAAGCGCAGCAATGGCGCGACCCCGGTAATACCGGTTCGATCCTTCAAATGGTCCCTCCTGCTTTCGGCGCGTGCCTTTCGGCAACTCGGCCAGGGTTGCCAGCATGGTGGGAAACGCGGCGCAATCCTGCTGCAAGGGACAGATGATGCACGCCGGTTTGCGGGCAGTGCATTGCAGCGCGCCGAATTCGATCAGCGCCTGATTCCACCGCCAGCCATTTCCTGGAGGCACGAGCTTCATCGCCAGTTCCACAATCTCTCGATCGTTGAGCAAAGGCGTAGGCAGCTCGGCTCCTGCGAAGAGCCGGTGAATCACCCGGCGCATATTCGTGTCGATGAAGGCGGAGTCCTGTTCGAACGCAAAGCAGGCGACTGCACCGGAGGTGTAAGGCCCGATCCCCGGCAGCTGCCGCAGTTCGTCGATCGTTTGCGGGAACACACCGCCAAAGCGCTCAACGACGGCCTGCGCCGTGCGCTGGAGATTCACGGCGCGCCGGTTATAGCCGAGTCCCGCCCAGGCCTGGATAACCTGACTGGTGGGAGCCACTGCCAGATCCTGCACAGTTGGAAAGCGCTGAAGAAAGTTCTCGTAATAGGGGATGACGCGATCAACCTGCGTCTGCTGCAACATGATCTCCGAGACCAGGATTCGATAGGGATCGCGCGTTCTTCGCCACGGCAAATCACGCCGGTTCGCCTCGAACCATCCCAACAAATGCTCGCGAACCCGCTCAATTTTCTCGTCGTCGCTCAACTCACCATCAATCATGCCGCCAAGTCTACCGCGTCACAAAAACGAGTTGGAGCAGGTTTCCCGCTCCAACTCGTGCTCACTACACTTTACTCTTTACTCTCAGCTTCGAAACTAGTGCTTCCCGTCCAGGTGGTGCGCCGGTGGGTTGCCCTTCTTCAGCTCAGCCAGATACGGCTGCTCGGCCATGGAGACAATCTGCTCCCAGACGGTCACGGTCTCGTCTTCAGGCGCGGCAGGGCGCATCTTCACATAGATGGCTGAATCGTTCGGGAAGACGAGGGTGGGGGTGCCGAAAACGCCCTTTTGCTTGCCTTCCTCGTAATCGTTGCCGATCCGCTCCCACTGCGACTTGTCGTTCAGATCAGTCTTGAACTGCTCAATATTGAGTCCGGCTTCGGTGGCGGCTTCAATCAACGTATCAAGCTTGCCGGGGACTTTGCCATTCTCATGATGCGCCGAAAAGAGCGCCTGGTGGAACTTCTTGAAGGAGTCCGGTCCCTGCTTCTCAGCCGCGTACGCCGCAACAAACTGATTACGCGAAAAGCTCTGGACATTTTCCGGTTGATCCCAGACGGTCCATTCCGGTCCGCGGTTTGAATTGACTTGTTCCAGCGGAAATGCTTTCCAGGTGAACTCGACCTGATCGCCTAGCTCCTGTTCAACGTTGTTCAACCAAACAGATCCCTGATAGGCGAATGGGCAAAGATAGTCGTAATACACATCGACTTTCAGTGGCGCGCTCATGATGCTCCTCATAACTGACCCGCAAAAGTTCGCGGGATTTCTCATTACTATCAATTATATAGTAGGTTCCAGATTATGCAACATTGGGAGGACATAAGCAGAGCGCTAGCTCCGTTCAGACGTCACATCTTTCCAGGCGCGGGTCACGATCGCCCGGAGTGCTTCCGGATCCGAGCTGTTGTCGATGATTCTTGACGACTGGATGATCTTGGTTTCGAGGGGAGGTTGCGCCGCGATCCGGCGCTCAGCGTCAGCGCGGTCGATGCCGTTGCGCAACATCAGGCGCGAAAGCTGGACCTCAGGGTTGCAGATCACCAACCAGACCTCGTCGCAGCGTTCAGCGATGCCGCTTTCATAAAGCTTGACCGCATCGACGACGACAATCCGAGTCCTGGCGTCTTCGATCCGGACAATCGTTTCGGCAACGACGACAGGGTGGGTGAGGCGGTCGAGATCGGCGAGCGCCGCCGGATCGGCAAAAACGATCGCCCCCAGCGCCTTCCGGTCGATCTGTCTGTCGGCGCCAACGACAACATCACCAAAGCGATCTCTCAGCGCGTCCTGCAGCGGCATACCTGATTGAATCAGCTCGTGGTAGACGCGATCGGCGTCGATGACGGTGGCACCGAATTCGTCGAGTAGCCGGGAGACGGAGCTCTTGCCGCAGGCGATATTTCCGGTGACACCAATGACGAAAGGTCGAGGCATTACGCCTCGACCTTTGTCGCATTCAGGACATCGAGTTCCGCCGAAAGACCTTCCCAACGGTTGTAGATGTCGTCGAGATCAGACTGCACGCGCTCGTATTCAGCGCCGAGGCGGGCGACTGCTTCTTGATCGCCATCGATTCCGGCGACCGTCAACGCATCGCTAAGCTCATTCAGCTTGCCTTCGTGCCTGGCGATGTCTCGCTCAGTCTGCGAGAGCGCCTTTTGCAGCTTCGTATCGCTGACTGGTCGCCTGCCGTCGCGGCGGCCATTCGCGTCAGGCTTCGACTCAACAGGTTCGGGAACAACCGCAACTTCCTCAACCGGTGGCGGCTTTCACCGGTTTCACCAGTTCCGGCCGATGGCCCATCGCGCGCTGATAGTCGGTGTAGTTGCCGAGATGCGCGGTCGCTTTGCCCTCTTCAATTGCCCAGATGCGCGTCGCCACCCGGTCCATGAAATAGCGGTCGTGTGAAACGCAGAGAATCGTGCCGTCGAAATCAACCAGTAATTCCTCGAGCGTCTCCCGGGAGGCGATGTCGAGATGATTCGTCGGCTCATCGAGAATCAGGAAGTTCGCCTGCTGAAGCAGCAGCATCGCCAGCGCCAACCGCGACCGCTCTCCACCTGAAAGCGCCTCAACTTGCTTAAAGACGTCGTCTTCCGAGAAGAGAAAACGGCCGAGATAGTTGCGGGCCGATTCCTCGCCCATCGGCATCACGCTCATCACCACGGAAAGGGGCGTGCCCCGACGCGGCAGTTGCTCGTGCGCCTGCGCGTAGTAGCCGATCTTCACGTTTGTGCCGAAGTCAACGCGGCCCTTGATCGCCGGAATCTCGCCGATCACCGTTTTCAGGAAGGTCGATTTTCCAGCGCCATTCGGACCGATCAAGCCGACGCGGTCACCGCGCTCGATCGTGAACGGAGGTGAATCAACCAGCACCTTCGGCTCCGGTTTGCCATCAGCGGCTTTATCGATATAGCCGACTTTCATCGGGGTCGTCGCAAGCACATTGCGACCGCTACGCACCGCCGCATGCAGCTTGATGCTCAGCTCCTGATGCGCCTGGGGCCGGTCAATCCGCTCCAGGCGATCGAGTCGCGTCTGACGGCCCTTGGCTTCGCGAGATCGCTGCCCCGCTTTGTATTTGCGAATGAACTCTTCGGTGCGGGAAATGAAAGCCTGCTGCTCTTCATATTCCTTGCGCCGCCGCTCGTGCCGTTCCACACGTAAGGCGAGAAAGCGCGAGTACGGAGCGGGGTAATCTTCGACCCGGCCGAAGGAGACTTCAAGCGTGCGCGTCGTCACCCGGTCCAGGAAGTAGCGGTCGTGAGAAACGATCAGGCAGGCGCCATTCCAGTTGCGCAGAAACGTCTCTAGCCATTCGAGCATGGTGAGATCGAGATGGTTCGTCGGCTCATCGAGCAGCAGCAGATCGGGACCCGCCAGCAACGCTTTCGCCAGCGCCACCCGCGTTTTCTGACCACCGCTCAACAGGCGCACCCGGTCGTTGAATTGCGCTTCGCTGAAACCGAGCCCCGAAAGCACTTCATCAGTTCGATATTCGATATCGTAGCCCGAAGCCGCCTCGAACTGGTGCTGGAGGAGATCATATTCTTCGAGCAGCGTTTCAAGCTCGGCCTCGGTCGCCTCGCCCATGGCATGCTCGATTTCGCGCATCCGATCCGCCATCGCCAGCACCGGCTTGAATGCCGTTAGCGCTTCTTCACGGATCGTGCGCGGACTGTCGAATCGCGCTTCCTGCGGGAGGTAGGTCACGCGCAGGCCGCTCGCGAACACCACCGTACCGGACGATGCATGTTCGATGCCGCCGATGATGCGCAAAATCGTCGACTTGCCGGCGCCGTTGTTGCCGACGAGTGCGACATGCTCCCGCTCATTGATTTGAAAGGTGACGTTCCGAAAGATCTCGTCGGTGATAAACGTTTTGGCGAGATCGCTGACCGTCAACAGCGTCGTTGGGGCCATAACAGCCGCTCTTTTCCGCGCCGCTTCTCGCGGCGTTCACATCTAGACGTCAAGAGAAAAAACCCGCTGCATTGAATGCGGGCCGTCGGAAAGTATACCAGTGAACGTGAAGTGACCCGGCCAGCAACGTTGCCCTCCACGCGTTTAAGTCCGCTGCGTCACAATATGCAACGCGAGGGGGCTCGATGGAGCGCCTACTGACCTTGTGCGAGGAATGCAATGCTCTGGCCAGTGACGACGACCCGCAGCGCAGACGGTGTGATGGAAATCGGCGGTCTTCGTCTGGACGCGCTCGCCGCTGAGTTCGGAACTCCGCTTTACATCTACGACGAGCAGACGATCCGCGATCAGGCTCGCCGGGTGCGCAACGCCTTTACATCAGCCTATAGCGACGCCCGCGTCGTCTACGCAGCGAAAGCGTTCGGATCACCCGCCATCATTCAAATACTTCGCGACGAGGGACTGGGACTCGATGTCGTTTCCGAAGGCGAGCTGCGGGCTGGTTTGCGCGCGGGTATGCCAACGGAGCTGATGACGTTTCATGGCAATAACAAGTCACGGGCCGAATTGATCGCGGCACTTAAGGCAGGCGTCGATCACATCGCCGTCGACAATCTCGAAGAGATCGCGCTACTTGGCGAAATTTGCCGCGAATCACAAACCCGCGCCCACATTTTGCTCCGTCTGAATCCGGGCATCGACGTGCATACGCACACGAAGATTGCCACCGGCGTCAACGACTCCAAGTTCGGTTTTCCAGTCTGGGATGGCTCAGCGGAGCAGGCGTTGATCGCGGCGACGAACGACCCCTGGCTCGAAGTCGATGGGTACCACCTTCACATCGGATCACAATTGCTCGACTGGGAGGGATATGTGCTCGCGATCGGCGTCGGGCTCGGATTCGCGGGCCGGATGAAGATCGAACATGGCGTGGTTCCGCGCGTTTTCTCTCCGGGAGGCGGTTTCGGCATCACATATACAAAAGCGACGACCGGTCCCGACATCGAAGGATGGGCTGTTGCGGCTGCGGATGCAGTCCGTCAAGCATGCAACGACAACGATCTGCCGCTGCCGATGCTGATTTTCGAACCCGGACGGTTTCTGGTGGGTTCAGCCGGAGTCGCGCTCTACGAAGTAGGATCGCGCAAAGCGATCGCCGGCGTTCGCACATACGTTTCGGTTGATGGTGGCATGGCTGATAACATCCGTCCCGCACTCTACGAAGCAATCTACACGGCCGAGATCGCCAATCGCGCGCACGGACTTGCTGATGAAAAAGTGACGATTTCCGGTCGCTACTGCGAATCGGGCGATATTCTCATAAAAGATATCGACTTGCCCGAGCTGCGCCTGGGTGATCTCCTGGCCGTTCCGGGCGCGGGCGCCTACAGCCTTGCGATGGCCAGCAATTACAATATGGTTCCCCGCCCGGCGGTGATCCTGGTCAATGAAGGGAAGGCGGCATTGATCAGACGGCGGGAAACGATTGACGATCTCCTGGCGCTCGATCTGCTCCCAGGCATCGAATCTAGAATCTGAGAGTTGCGTAGCTTATCAAGCCATAGTAGTTTTCAACAACACGTTCGTACTGGCTCGACGACGAGAACCGGACAAAGAACGCCCCCGAGCCTCGCGGAATCACCCTACACCGTCCGGTCCGCATGTGTGCTTTTCCTTTCTTGAGAAGGGAAACGATGCGGCAGGGACAGTTGGAGCGAGAATACGTGCCTCGAACCCCGCTCACAATCGAAGCGAACGATGACGAAAATCTGCCAGTCGATGAGGGTTCAGAACTGGATCCTGATCTGGCGGCAGACGATGAGTTCGATTCGGAAGAGATGAACAATGAGACCGATGAGCCGTCTTCAAACGGACTCATTGATGAGGATGTCGGTTCGCTTGACGATGGATCGCTCCTTTTTGATGCCCTGGCTGAGGTCGTCGGCATACAGAGCGATGATCTTGGTTCACTGAATCACCGGCTTGCCGAGCTGAGCACGGTGTTGATGGATGATTCCTCGTCGGAAGATGATGAGTCCTCTCTCGATATCGAACCGCAAATCATTGACACCCAAAGTGTGAACTTCGATATCGGCACGGTCAGTCTGGACGATCCGGTCCGGATGTATCTCCGCGAAATCGGCCGGGTGCCGTTGCTCACCGGCATGCGCGAGGTCGAACTGGCCGCGGCGATGGAGCGCGGGGACTATCTCACCGCGACGATCCGCAAGCTGAGCGCCGAAAGCACTCCCACCCCAGACGGTGCGGCGATTGCCTGGGCGGTTTACGATTCATTCAAAACGAACTGGCGCACCGTCAGCACGCTCTATCTCGCCGCCCATCCTGGCGAAGACCCCCTTCCGCCCAAGCCGATCGTGTTGCGCAGCCTGATTCCCATGACGCAGGTGGGTGAAGCCGCGATCTCGGCCTCGGCGAAGACCCTTGGCATCACCACCGACGTGCAAGAAGACTCGCTCCGGCAGCGCAATGTCGAATGGGAGCTCTTGCCCAGTCCCGTTCAGTCGCTGATTCGCGACACCGAAGACGTGGCCGGAGGACGAGATCGTCTTCGCCATGCTGGCCGAGCAGGGCGATCGCCTGCTCAAGCGGTGGGACGATCAGATCGCATCAGGACTCCGGGCCAAGGTCGCGCTGACGGAGGCCAATTTGCGCCTCGTCGTGTCGGTCGCGAAGAAATATGTCGGGCGGGGGATGTCGATGCTCGATTTGATCCAGGAAGGCAATCTTGGATTGATTCGTGCGGTCGAGAAATTCCAGCATCACAAGGGCTTCAAGTTCAGCACCTATGCGACCTGGTGGATCCGGCAGGCGATCACCCGGGCGATCGCCGATCAGGCCCGCACCATCCGCATTCCGGTGCATATGGTCGAAACGATCAATCGCCTGCTCCGCACCTCGCGCCGGCTGCAGCAGGAGCTTGGCCGCGACGCCACCACCGAAGAAATCGCCGTCGCGATGGAGATCACCGCCGACCGCGTTCGCGAGATCATCAAGATCTCCCAGGAACCGGTATCGCTTGAAATGCCGATCGGCGAGGAAGAGGATTCAAATCTCGGCGACTTCATCGAAGATCACAAAGCCCCGGCTCCCGCCGACGCCGCGTCGCGCCAGATGCTCAAAGAGCAGATGGACGATGTGCTCAGCTCGCTTTCCGAACGCGAAAAAGATGTGCTGATCATGCGCTTTGGTCTCGAAGACGGCCGTTCTCGCACCCTTGAAGAAGTCGGCAAGCACTTCGGCGTCACCCGCGAGCGCATCCGCCAGATCGAAGCGAAAGCGCTGCGCAAACTCCGTCACCCGAGCCGCGCCAAGAAGCTGAAGGACTACCTGGAGTAGGTTTCCACCGGCAATCGAGAACATGGAATCGCCCGGCATATTGATAGCCGGGCGATTCGCATCCGTGAGGCGCCGGTTGTGGTTCCGGGATCGCGGGGCCGGTCTCTGCCTCGCCCCGGACTGACGTCCAGGGCTGACAGACGGAAGTACCCTTCGGGCACGGAGCTGGGTGGGCGACAGGCGTGCTCAGTCCGCAGGACTTGTCGCGTGTGGGTCGGCCGGCGTTGTCGAACACGGATCAACTATTCTTTCCTCACTTCTCACTTCTCACTTCTCACTTCTCACTTCTCCCGAAACGAGTATCCTTACTCAGTTCCGGGCATTGAAGCCTGGCTTCGGAGGTATCCGTGCTTATCGATCGTGCTCGAATCTTTATCCACGCTGGCGCGGGCGGCAATGGTTCCGCCTCATTCCGGCGCGAAAAATTCGCTCCCATGGGTGGACCGGACGGCGGAGACGGCGGACGCGGCGGCGATGTTCGCCTCGTTGTCAAGCGCAATCTCAACAGTCTGGTCGACTTTCAATACAACGAGAAATTTCTGGCCGAGGATGGCGGCGCCGGTCGCGGGTCAAAACTGCATGGCCGCAACGGCAAAGATATCGTCATCAAAGTGCCTCCCGGCACCATGATCTACGATGACGCCACCGATGAGCTGATCGCCGATCTGACCGATGAAGATGAGACGCTCATTCTCGCAAAAGGCGGACGTGGCGGGCTTGGCAATGTCCACTTCAAAACATCGGTGCGCCAGGCGCCTCGTATCGCAGAGCTCGGCGAACCGGGACTGGAAATGTGGCTGCGGCTTGAGCTCCGCTTGATCGCCGATGTCGGTCTGGTCGGGCTGCCGAACGCCGGCAAATCGACATTGCTGGCATCAACATCAGAAGCACGACCCAAAATCGGCGATTATCCATTCACGACGCTGGAGCCGAATCTCGGCGTCGTCCAGATCGGCGGCCGGGATGGTCAGACGTTCGTCATGGCCGATGTGCCAGGACTGATCGAAGGTGCAGCGGAAGGCGTCGGACTCGGTCATGAGTTCCTGCGTCACGTCACCCGCACCAAGGCGATCATCCATGTGCTCGATGCGGCCGGGGGGCTCGAAGGCCGCGATCCGCTCGAAGATTTCGAAACGATCAACAAAGAGCTTGAGGATTACGCTCACGGTCTGATCGAGAAACCGATGCTGGTGGCGCTGAATAAGCTCGATATTCCAGAAGCGGAAGAGAATCTGCCACGACTCCGCAAAGAACTTGCGGATCAGGGTTACCGGGTTTTCGAGATTTCAGCGGCGACCCAGTCCGGTGTTCCAGAACTGATGAAGGCGACCGCGGAGATTCTCCGCGAAGCCGATATGGCGCCGACCCCGCAGAAACCCCAGACGCGGAAGCTCTATACCCTCGAAGGAGTCGACGAACGTCTCTGGACGGTTGCCAAAACCAGCGATGGCGCGTTTCTCGTGACCGGCATCGGCATCGAGCGGACCACTCGGATGACGAATTTCGATCTCGAAGACGCCGTCAACCGGTTCCAGCGGGTGCTGACGAATAGCGGCATCTCCGAAGAATTGGAACGCCAGGGTGTCCGCAGTGGCGACACGGTGACGATTGCCGACTACGAACTTGTCTGGGGTGATCCTGATCTCGAGGAGTACTTCGGCGACACGACTCCGCGGTTCGACGACGATATTGAGTAAACTGCACCAGCCGAATTGATCAAACCTCGGCGCTCCCGGTCACCTTCGACCGGGAGCGTTCCTTGTCTGTCGCGAGCATTCACATGCGGATCAAGTTGCGTGGAATCTGGCTGTTGAAGAATTACCGCCTCCTCTGGGGAGCGGCGACGATTTCTTCATTCGGAAGCCAGATCACGTCAATCGCGATTCCCCTGCTGGCAGCGGTCACGCTTCACGCGAGCGCGTTGCAAATGGGCATCCTCGCCGCCGCTCAAAATGCGGCCGTTCCGATTTTTGGTCTCTTCGCCGGCGTGCTGGCGGACCGGCGGCGGCGAATGCCACTGCTCGTTTTTGCCGATCTTGCCCGTGCATTGCTCCTGATTTCCGTGCCGCTGTCGTGGTGGACCGGTCACCTCTCCGTGACACTGCTCGTTGTCGTCTCGTTCTTGAGCGGCGCGTTCGGCGTCATCTTCGACGTAACCAGGCAGTCGATCATTCCCACACTGGTTGATCGCGAGCATCTTGTCGACGCCAACGGCAAGGTCTACCTGAGTGAAACCGCAGCCGATCTCACCGGACCTGGCCTGGCCGGGGCGATGGTCCAGCTTTTCGGCGCTCCTGCCGCGATCCTCGTCGACGCGATCTCCTACTTCGCCTCGGCGCTGCTCTTGATGCGCATGAAGCTGGTAGAGCAGATCGCAACCTCCACGCCCTGGAGCTTACGAATCATCGGGCGGGAAATTGCCGAAGGGTATCGCGCGGTTGTCGCCATTCCGATTCTGCGCACGATGAGCTTCAGCGTCGCCGCCGGCAATCTCTTCGAAAATGCCCGGAACGCCGTGCTCATCCTGTTCATGACTCGCGAGCTGGACTTCAGCGCATCGTGGGTGGGGATCATCTACGCCATCGGCGGCGCGGGCTTTTTCATCGGGGCGCTTCTGCCCGGTCAAGCCGCCAACCGGCTTGGACTCGGGCGGGCGATCACCTTCGGGCTGATTTTGCTCTGGATCGGCGACGTGCTTTTCCCATTCGCGGGTGGTCCCAAGCTGCTCGCGGCAGCGATCCTTGCCACGGCAATGTTTATTTTTGGCGTCGGTGGCTCGATCTTCGATATCAACCAGTTCAGCCTGCGGCAGGCGGTCACACCTGACCCTGTGCGGGGACGGGCAAACGCCACGGTGCGCGTGTTGATTCGAGGGATCGCTCCTGTGGGCGCATTGATCGGCGGCATTATCGCGGAGGCATTCGGCATCCGCGCGGCACTGATCTTCGCGGCGTTCTCATCACCAGCATCGCTCTTGATTCTGGCGGGATCGCCAATTCCGAAGCTAAAAACGATGCCGAAGACGCCCTAGCTGACGCCGGCCGCCAGAGGTTGCTCGGCTTCCTCAGCGGCGACGCGCTCACCATAGACGCCCCGGTAATCGGGTGGAAGCATCCGCGCGAGCACCATCATCATCATGTCGGTCGCTTCTTCAGGCCGCAGCCGTTTGCCATTGACCTCTTGGGGAATGACAAATGGCTCGCCATATTCAACCAGCACACCTTCATGTCCCGGATCCGGCTGCTTGAGGCCGGCGGTGATCTTTCCCTTTTTGCCGTTGCCTGGCATTCGCTCGGAGCCGGTGATGACGGACGGAACGATCGGCGCGCCGCTCATCAGCGCGATCATGCCCGCTCCAGAGAATCCTTTTTGCAAACCGAAGTTCACGCTGCGCGTGCCTTCCGGGTAGATGCCGACCCCGATTCCCTGTTCGAGCGCGGCCAACCCTCGCCGGATTGCCCGGCGGTCGGCCGTTCCCCGATCGACCGGGAATCCCCCGGTCCAGGCGGCGAACCGGCCCATGAGTGGCACGTCAAAGGCTTCCTTTTTCACGAAAAAATGGCAATTCCGCTTGAGCCCAATCTGGGTCAGGACCGGATCGGCATTGGCGATATGATTCGAAATGAGAATAAAGGGGCCGGACTCAGGAAGATTCTCAAGTCCCTTCACACGGTACCCAAAAAGCAGTCGCATGATATTCGAGAGCAGCGTGGCGACAATCGCCCGGGTTCGCCGGCGAATGGTTCCTTTCGTCAGATCGCCGAACTCTGAAACACGCGGACTGTGAGGAATCGATGTTTCCGCCATCTTTAGTCCTGTTCAATACCAAGCTGTCGCCATCGCTCGTGGACAAGTGATTCCAAACGGTCAACGACCGCAGGTATCGCCAGATGATCGGTATCAACATGAATCGCGTCGCGCGACTCGACTAATGGAGAATGCTCGCGCGATGAGTCGTACTCGTCACGCGCCTGGAGATCGGCTTCAACCTCGGCGTCGGTGATCTCCACCCCTTGCGCGCGAAGATCTTTTGCCCGGCGACGCGCGCGCTCGGCGACCGAAGCGTCAAGATAGAACCTTAACACCGGCATCGGGCACAACGACTGAGGCGATATCGCGCCCAACCATCACAATCGCGATCCCGGAGGCGATGCGTCGTTGCACCGGCAAGAGTGCGGCGCGCACACCCTGATGCGCGGAGACCTCGGAAACCGCGGCGTCAACTTCGGGGGTGCGAATCGACCAGGTCACATCTTCGCCATCAAGCAGCACGTCGATCAACCGGCCATCGGCGACCGAGCCTGGCTGAATATCGATCCGGCTCTCGGTTGCCAGACGCTCCAGCGCCGGAGCATCGTCGAGGGCGATGCCCGAGCGGAGCGCGGCGAGCGTCACCGAGCGATAGAGCGCGCCGGTGTCAAACAGCATCGCCCTGAGACGAGCCGCCAGATCCTTTGCGACCGTCGTTTTTCCGGCTCCCGCCGGACCGTCGATCGCGATCACCCTTTGATGGTTGCGGTCCCGATCGCTCATTACGTGGCGGCGCTCCTCTTCCGTCGTCATCCCGGCGCTTCGGCTTTTGATTCGAGTTCCCCGGCTGCGGTTGATCGAATTTGCGAGGCGGCTTCGGCGCTCCGCCATCCTGATGCGGCTTGCGTGGCCCCTGATCGTTACGATCCTGGCTGGTAGGATCAGGTTTCGGACCACGCCGGTGTGTAGGTCGTCCTGAATTATCAGGGAAATTAGCGGGGCGTTTTCGCTTCACAAATCCAGCCCGCGATGGCGAGCCATCCCGGTCATAGGTGCGCCGCCCGCTCTGATCGGTAGGGCGTTCTGCAGGTGGCGTGGCTACCTGGTCCTCACTGACCGGGTGCTGATCCACCTGCGGGGTGGCCCGCTCCGGACGCGGCGGTCTCGGTTCCACCTGCTGATCGCGAACCAGAGCATCCGCCGGGCGACGCACGATCGTTCGACGATCCTCCTGATCGCCAGGACGCATCCGGACGGGCGCGGGACCTTGCTGGGGCCGGCGAACTGGCCGCTGATAGGTTGGAGGGATCGAACGTCGCGACGGACTCATATCTGAGCGGCGGCCAGACTCCGGTTGAACGCGCTCGCCGGAGATTTCGCCTGTCCGCCGGGTCGCGGCAAGTTCCTCTGGAAGATCCATGTGCACTGACTCGAATAGCGTCAACTTTTCACCCATGGAAAGGTCGCGCCAGGTTCCAACTGGAATGCCGGTAACCGTCAGTGGGCCGACCCGGACTCTGGTCAGCCGTTCGACCAGGATGCCCGCGACATCCATCATCCGCCGGACTACGTGATACATCCCTTCGTGCAACGCGATGGTGAGAATGACGCCGTCCCGGGTTTCGCGATACATCCGAAACTCGTTCGGCGTCACCCGTTTGCCGTCAATGACGATGCCCCGGCGCACGCGTTCCAGCACGTCAACCTCCGGACGAACCGGGGTGACGATGTGATATTCCTTTTCGAGGCCGAACTTCGGGTGCATGACCCGGTTGGCCAACTCGCCATCATTTGTGAGGAGCAGCAGTCCCTCGGTGTCGCGGTCGAGCCGTCCGACGGGATAGAGGCGCTCGGGGGTGTTGACGAGATCCATCACCGTCCGCCGCTCGCGCTCGTCGCTGGTGGTGGTGATGTAGCCGCGCGGTTTGTTGAGCATGATATAGCGGCGGCGTTGCGGGCGAACGAGTTTGCCATCAACGCGGATAGCATCGGTGTCGGGATTGGCCTTGCTGCCAAGCTCCGTGACGACCACGCCGTTCACTGAAACTCGGCCGGAAACGATCATTTCCTCGGCCACACGGCGGGATGCGACGCCGCGAGCGGAAAGAATGCGCTGGATGCGCTCCATGCGGGGGGTGCCTCTGTCGAGCGGGCCCGCATCACGCGGGGCCGCAAATCAGGACGTGGCAGCCTGGAACACTGGCAGGTCAGCCACGACCGTAGAACCGGCAAAGAATAGCACGTGGCCCACCTGGCTATTCGGATCGCCCGCCGGTCCAAGCTCCAACCGGTAGTGGAAGTCGCCATCTTTGACGGGCGTTACGATCTCATTCGAGTCGTCGAGCGCGACTCCCCAGGCCGAGAGCTCGGCGCTCAACCCTTCGATATCCGAGACATTGGTGAGCGAGCGCCAGGCATAATCCTGGGTCATGGCAGTCTGGACAGCCGCAATATCATCCCAACGGGCATCGACCTTATATCCCTCTTCAGCCGTGCCATATTCCAGATCACTGCCGAGGATCACCGTGATCACCGTATTGTCGCCCTGCTTTTCGGCAATGACGAGGCAGCCGCCCGCTTCGACATCGCTGCCCGTTTTCACCCCGATGACCGTCGGCGACCCGCCTTCCGCATCGGGAAGCAGTTTGTTGGTGTTGGTCAATCCGAGTTCAGTCGCGCTGTCGTCGAGCGTCGTCACTGTTTTTTGGTAGGTGCCGACGATTTCGGCGAGGACTGGATCATCGAGCAGATTCTTGGCGAGTACGGCGAGATCGCGAGCGGTCGTGTAATGGTCGGGAGCATCGAGCCCATCGACCGACGCGAAATGTGAATTCGTCGCGCCGAGACTGGCTGCTTCCTGATTCATCGCATCGATGAACGCCTGGATGGGATCGCGGTCGCCGCCCGGGAGACTCGCCCCAAAGGTGCGCGCCAGTGCTGTCGCTGCGTCGTTACCCGATGGAATCAGCAGTCCATAGAGCAGATCGTTGACGGTCAGCACCATCCCTTCCTTCAGTCCCATGTTGGAGAACTGGAGCGGGTCGGAAACAGGATCGCCTGCTTCGATGGTGATTCGCTGGTTGAGATCGGTCGCATACTTGCGAACGGTCAACGCGGTGGCGATTTTGGCGGTGCTGCCCATCGGCAGCGGCTCGTCGGCATTCTTGGAAAAAAGCTCGAACCCACGGGTAACGTCAATCGAATACACCGCCTTGGCGGTGACATCCGGGGGAAGGGGAGCGCTCCAGGTTGTTGCTCCTGGCGTGGATTGTGCAGAGGGAACTGGCGTGGCCTGAGCGTGAGCCGTGTCGGGAGCAAGCAGCGCCATGTTGCTCGTCGCCACGGAGAGCATGATCACGAGAAAGGCGACGATCGGATATTCGCGACGAGTTGTACGCACGCACATTCCTGCCCGAGAAAGGCAAAGAGCCAACCACTTCCAGTTCGACAGTATACGGATGTGAAGAGGTCTGCGTCACCGTGATCGAGCGTGACGTTAGGCAAGGGTAGGGTAAACTGGAACGTACGTGCGTCAGCATGGGAATGAGGAAGAGACGGTATGGTGCGAATAGCGGCAATTGGTGACTTTCATATTCGAGGCGATATTCCCGAAGTGCTCGTTGATGCACTGACCGGGTTGGATGAGCGCGCCGATATTCTGGTCGTTACGGGTGACATTACCAATAGTGGCCGGTTGATTGAAGCCGAAGCCGCCGCTGAGTTGCTCTCACTGGCGAAATTGCCGATTCTGGCGGTGATGGGCAACCACGATCGCCGCTGCATTCGCCGGAAAGCCTTCAATCAAATTCTTGGCACGGCTGGCGTTGAAATGCTCGAAGGCACGACTCGGGTCATCTCCTTCGATGGGGAGCGGATTGGGTTCGCCGGTGTCGGCGGCTCCGGCGGCGGCTTCTGGCCCGATGAGGGGCCAGAAACTGTCCACAACAAAGCCCTCCAGCGGCTCTCGATTCGGGCCAGGCGCGAAGCCGCGCGTCTCGAATCGGCGCTGACGCGACTCTCTGAGGAAGATATCGATCAAACGGTCGTCATTACCCATTTCGCGCCAATTATCGCGACGCTCGGCCGTGAGCCGGTCGTGAAATATTGGCTGCTTGGAAACTGCGAAATGGCTCGGGTGATCGATCGCTTCCCCGTCGATCTCGTGCTACATGGGCACGCTCACCTCGGCTCGCCGATCGGGCACACCTCGCGTGGGGTGCTGGTGCGCAATGTCGCCCAGTACGTAACCGGCGGCGTCGTCATCCACGAGCTTGGAAAGAGCACAACCCGAAACGATGTTCCAGGGTGGAGCGCAATCGAGCGGTTCGCGTGAAACCGGCCAGCGTACAGCGAGCGCCTGAGCGGCGGCGACTGACGCTCACTGGCGGTCCGCTTCGCCTCGATCTCCTCTCGAATCCGTATGGGCCATCGATCCGGGTGCAGGAAGCGCTTGCCTCGGAAGACGATCTTCATCTCCACGACTACCAGCGGGAGGCGACGCTCAAGCGCCGTCTGGGTGAGCTTGTTGGCGTACCGCATGAATGGATCGTGCTCACGAACGGTGCCGACGAAGCGATCCTGATGGCACTGCTCGCCCAGCGCGCGCATGGGCCGGTCGTGATCTTTCCGCCCACCGATCCCGTCCAGGAGCGGCTTGCGCGGCTCGCCGGCACTGAAGCAGTGATGATTCCACGAAGCTATCGGTTTACGGTCGACATTGATGCGAGCCACGCCTCCGAACTTCCAAAGAATGGTCTGGCGATCGTGCAAAGCCCGAACGATCCGACCGGCACGGTCGTCTCGGCGGCGAATTTGATCAGACTTTCCCGGGCAACGCGAGCGGTGCTCCTTGATGAGCGCCATGGTGAGTACAGCGGTCGCTCACTCGTGCCGCTGGTGCGGGAATTCGAGAATCTGGCCGTCGTGCAGAGTCTGGAAACGTGGGCCGGGCTGGCCGGGTTGCCAATCGCCTACATCATCGCCCGTCCCCAGCTTGCCCATACGCTTGAAGCGCATCGGCCCGTGGCCCGGGTGGCAGCCGCAGCGATGATCGCCGCCCACGCCACGCTCGACGACCTCGCCTACGTTCGCGCCACGGCGCGACGCGTGCGCGATGAGAAAGCGCACCTGCACCGGATGCTGCGAAAACTCAATCTGCTGCGGCCGCTCCCCTCATGGGCGAATTTCATCCTTGCGAAAATCGAACGCGGCAATGCCGAATCGATCCAGCAGGATCTTGCCGCCCGCGACATCTTTGTTTACCGCCCCATCGACCCCGCCCTCGACCAGCATCTCCGCATCGCCGCCGCAACTCCCGAAACCACCCGTCTCCTCAAAGAAGCCCTGGTCGACATCGCGCTGGAAATTCCGTAATTTTGCAAGGCCTTCGACCGATCAGATTTCCCGGGGTTGAAACCCCGGGCTAACAAGACGAAGCCCTTCCAGGGCTGAATTCGGTGGGAGAGTTTTCCGATAATTCCGAATGTTCCCTAGCTCAGTCTCGGAGAGACTTCGGCTTGTGAGCGCTGGACTTCAGTCCGGCGCATTCGATCGTCTCTACCCTTTCCCTTTCCGGCCCGCGGCGATCGCCTCGCGTTGCGCCGCGAAAAGACTTTCAAGGCCGTTGCGCGCGAGCGACAGGAGTTCCTCAAGCGTCTCGGGCTGGAATGGTTCTTTCTCGGCGGTTCCCTGGAGTTCTACAAAGGCCATTGCGTCAGTCATGATGACGTTGAAATCGACGTCGGCCTGGCCATCCTCGGAGTAGTCGAGATCGAGCACTGGCACGCCTTTGACGACCCCCGCGCTGACGGCGGCGATCTGGCGCTTGAGCGGGTTCTTGGCGATCTTCTTGTTGTCGATCAATTGCTGAATGGCGATCGCCAGCGCGACGTAGCCACCGGTGATAGCGGCGCAGCGGGTTCCGCCGTCTGCCTGAATCACATCGCAATCGATCGTGATCTGTCGTTCACCGAGCGCCGCCAGATCGCATCCTGCTCGCAGCGATCGACCGATCAGACGTTGAATTTCGACCGTCCGCCCACCTTGCTTTCCTTCGGCGGCTTCCCGCCTGGTGCGCTCTTTGGTGGCGCGGGGGAGCATTGCGTATTCGGCGGTCACCCAGCCGGAACCCCGGTTCATCAACCAGCGCGGCACCCGGTCCTCGACCGATGCGGTGCAGTAAACGTGAGTATTCCCCATCTTGATCAGCGCCGATCCCTCCGCGAACGGAGAGCAATTCGGCACGATCTCCAGCGGTCTCAGCGTTCCAGGATCGCGCCCTTCGGCTCGATTGAGAACTGGTCGAATCGTGCTGCTCACGTTTGCTCCTCCGGCTGTCGTCGTTGAGGGTTCGCATGTTCACCCTCGGCGTAGATCGTGCGAATGCGCTCGATGCGTTTGGTCAGCTCGGCCTCAAAGCCGCGGTTGGTTGGTTCGTAGTACCTGCGTCCGGCGATGTTTTCCGGGAGATTTTGCTGCGCGACGACTCCGCCTTCGAAGTCGTGCGCGTATTGATATCCCTTGCCGAAGCCTGCTTCTTTCATCATTTTGGTCGGGGCATTGCGCAGATGCATCGGCACGGGATCGTTGCGCGTCTCCTCGACATCTTGCCGCGCCGCGCCATAGCCGCGATAGAGGGCGTTGCTCTTCGGCGCCAGCGCCAGGTAGACCGCGAGTTCGGCGAGCGCCAAAGCCCCCTCCGGCATGCCGATGAAATGAATCGCCTGCTGCGCCGCCATCGCCAGCATCAATGCCTGAGGATCCGCCAGTCCAACGTCCTCGGAGGCAAACCGCACCAGCCGCCGGGCGACGTACAGCGGGTCGTCACCGCGCTCAAGCATCCGGGCCAGCCAGTAGAGCGCGGCATCGGGATCAGAGCCGCGCAGCGTCTTGTGCAGCGCGGAGATAGCATCGTAATGATCCTCGCCCGACTTGTCATAGGTGGAGGCCCGCCGCTGCGCTGCTTCCTGCACCAGCTCGACGCCAATGCGAGGCTGCTCGGCATAGCCGGTTCCATAGGCCGCGTACTCGAGCGTGTTCAGCGCAAAGCGGGCGTCGCCGTTGGCGAGATTGACCAGTAAGTCAAGCGCGTCGTCATCAATCGTCGCGCCAAGCTCGCCCAGACCGCGCTCAGAGTCTCCAAGCGCGCGCATAACGATTCGCCGCACATCCTCGTCGGTCAGCGCTTTGAGCATGATCACGCGCGAGCGGGAGAGCAGCGGGCTGTTGACCTCGAACGATGGATTTTCAGTGGTCGCGCCAATCAGGATCACGGTGCCATCTTCGACATGTGGCAGGATGGCGTCTTGCTGCGCTTTGTTGAAGCGGTGGATTTCATCGATGAAGAGTACGGTTCGCTGACCATGCATACCGAGGTGCTCGTTCGCTTCACGAATCGAGGCACGGAGATCGGCGACACCCGAGGTGACGGCGCTGATCGCGATGAAGTGGGCCTTCGTCACTCCGGCGATGACGCGGGCAATGGTCGTTTTCCCTGAACCGGGTGGTCCCCAGAGAATGATCGAGGTGAGCCGGTCTTGCTCGATTGTCCGGCGCAGCAGCGTGCCCGGACCGATCACCGCTTCGTGACCGATCAGCTCATCAAGCGTGCGCGGGCGCATCCGGGCGGCGAGCGGTGCTTTTTCCTGGCGTTGGCGATCGCGGTTCGCGGAGAAGAGATCGAGATTCATGCAGCCTCGGGAGCCTGTCGGCGCTTACGACTCAAGGGAGTCCTCGCCGGATTCGATCGCCTCGGCTTCGGCATCGAGATCGGCCATTTTCGCCACGATATCTTCGCGGCTCATGACCCCGTAATCTCGCATAGCGGCGAGAAGATCCTCAAGCCGGCTCGATCGATCGTCGGCGACACGGTCGCCGATGCGCTCCTGGGCGAGCGCCAGCGCCTGATCAACCTCATCCCGGGTCGTCAGGTTGAGATCATCGAGTTCTTCGATCATCTCTTCGAGCGTATCGATATCCGAAATGATGCCGTAGACATCGCCTTGATCGTCGGCGCCTGGCTCACCAGTATCTACATCTCTTGGATTTTCCGTCGATGCCTCGTCAACCATGGTTACCTCATTTACGCGGTGATAGCGAGAACGATGAGGGCGACGACCGCGACACCTCCATAAACGGCGATATCACGCCGCTTCGGTTTCTGTCCCTGCGCAATGGCGGTCAACGACATGGAGATCAGGGCGAAACTGACAAACAGCACCGCGCCGCCAGTCCAACCATATGTCGGCCACCAATCGAGCAGAATCAGGCACTGCACCATGATCCAACCGCCGACGAGCGAGTAGAGCACTCGCGACGCGGCGGCGAGCGAGCCGATATCCAGCAATTCGACGAGTAGCGTAGCGCTGATCAGGAAGATCAAGATTGCGCCAGCCCAGAGCGACATTTTGTTGAGATAGACCGCACTAAACGCCAGGAATCCGATGATGTGCAAGACGATCGCATGAACCGCGATAGCAGTTCGCTCGGTTTGCGCTGTCGCATCGGAGAGTAGATCGCGGGCGAATAGCGCCCCTGCATTGCCGAGAAACGCGACCGCCGGTCCAACCAGCAACATGGCCGTATTGTGATAGGTGGCGACAAGCAGCACCGCAGCCAGCGTCGCAATTACGGGACCGGCCCAGGCTGTGGGCAGCGACTGCCCCCGAGTTTGCTGGGAACCGTCGGAGCCAAGCCGGACGGTCGAAATCTCAACATATTGCGCGAACGCGCCAGCGCCGATGATCAACAGCACGGCGATGCCCCAGAAAATCGGCGGGGTCGTTTCCGTCATCGGAATGCCCGTTTCGTCGCCATCTCCGGTCGCAATGATCGCCAGCACGAGTACGACCGCGGCAACGACGACGCTGAGGATCACTCCCTGGCCGTAGGCAGGCGGGCGTAGCGATTGCAGCATCGGCCCGCCGGGAGGGTAGGTCGATCGCGCGGCCTCGCTTGCCGGCACCGGGCCGGGTATAGGAGCGCGTTGACTCCGGGGCGCGCCGGTATGTTGTTCCTTGGGCCGTGCCTCGGGTTCCTCACTCATCGACAGCTCCTCTCCTCCTCTTTGTGAGCATCCTAACCTGAATTGTCGCCTCCCGTCACCTACCAGAAGCACTGACTAAAGGTCGGTATCGAGGATCAGTTCTTCCCATGCCGCCGCGATTTCCTCGATGGAGATCGCTCCTTCGCGCAGCACGACGGGGCGGCCATCGCGAATCGCCAGCACCGTCGAGGGCACTCCTCCCGGGGTGATCCCTCCGTCGAGCGTGAGATCGATCATGCGCCCGATCGTCGCGGCGACTTCGGCGGAGGTGCGCGCCGGCGGCTGACCGGAACGATTTGCGCTGGTGCAGGCAACCATCCCTCCGGCTTTGCCGATCACCTCAAGCGCCAGCGAATGATTCGGCATCCGGACGCCGATCGTTCCATCGGGTGCGACCACCGCGTCAGCAAGACCGGGAACTGCCGATACGACCATCGTCAATGGTCCTGGCCAGAACGTCTCAAGCAAGAGCGCTATCCGTGCGTCGATTCCCTCGGCAAGGTGACTGAGCTTGTCAGGAGATGAAATGAGAATCGGCAAGGTCTTGGATAGGTCGCGGCCTTTGATCTCAAAAATACGTTCCAGCGCTGCAGGGTGCGTCAGTGCGGCGGCGAGCCCATACACCGTGTCGGTCGGCAATGCGATCACGCCGCCGTCGACGATCGCTTCCGCCGCCCACTCAATTGCACGCGGCGCGGCGGAACCGAGGATAACCGGGTTGCGATCGGGCGCTTGCTGCATCGTCGTTCCTTCCAACGCGATCGCTAAATCGCCGATTTGATCTGCTCAGCCAGAGATTTCGATATCCCATCCACCTTGGAAAGCTCCTCGATCGGCGCTTCTTTGATCGCTTTCACCGAGCCGAAGGTGCGGAGCAGTGCCTTTTTCCGCTTCGGCCCGACGCCGGGAATCTCATCGAATCGCGACTGGAAAGTCGCCTTGCTGCGCCGCTGGCGGTGGAAGGTGATCGCGAAGCGGTGTGCTTCGTCGCGGACGCGCTGCACCAGATAGAGCGCCTGCGAATCGCGCGGCAGCAGAATCGGATCGGGATTATCCGGGCAGGAAAAGTTCCTCGTTTTCCTTGGCCAGACCGGCGATCGGCACCTGCATTCCGACCGCGTCCGAGCGCTTCGAGCGCGGCGTTGAGCTGCCCCTTGCCGCCGTCGATGATGACGAGATCGGGCAGGGCGGTCCATTTGCCGTCCTGCTCCTCGTCCGCCTCGGCGGCGCGGCGGAAGCGCCGCCCGACGACCTCTTTCATCGACGCGAAATCGTTCGGTCCTTCAACGGTCTTGATCGTGAAGCGGCGGTATTCCTTTTTCGCCGGACGGCCATCCTCGAACACGATCATGCTGGCGACCGGGTTCGTCCCCTGGATGTTCGAGATGTCGAAGCATTCGATACGGCGCGGCAGCCGGGGCAGATCGAGCGCCTCGGCCAGTTCCGACATCGCCGCCGTCATCCGCTGATCGTCCGAGAGGAATTTGATTCGCTGCTGCTCGAGATTTTCGTTGGCGCTTTTCGCCACCATCTCGACGAGCGCCCGCTTTTCGCCACGCTGCGGCACGACCAGCTCGACCCTGCCGCCGCGACGATCGCGCAGCCACTCCTCGATGATGAGCGTTTCTTCCTTCGGCAGCGCGTGGTGCAGGTAGAGGGTGGGCGGCACCATTGCCGCCTCGGCGTAGAACTGGCTGACGAAGCCTGAAAGAATCTCCGACGCCGCATCTTCGATTCCCGCCTGCATCGGAAAGAACTCCGAGCCGAGAATCTTGCCGTTGCGAATGAAGCCCACCTGCACGCCGGCATCGCCGCCCGCGCCGTGCGCCACCGCGATGACATCGGCGTTCTGCCCGTCCCGCGCTGACGATCTTCTGCCGCTCCAGCACGTGCCTGACGGCAGCGATGCGGTCGCGAAGATCGCCTGCTCGCTCGAAGTTCCAGGCATCGGCGGCCTGCTGCATCTCCTCTTCGAGCGGCGCGAGAACCTCGTCGCCCCGACCGCTTGAGAAAGAGCGCGGCGCCATCGATTGCCTGCATGTAGGTTTCGCGATCGACCGCCGAAATGCAGGGCGCAGTGCATTGGTGCATGTGGTAGTAGAGGCAGACCTCATCGTGGCCGGTGATCTTCTTTTCGCACTTCCGGTAGGGGAAGAGCCGGTTCAGCAAATTGAGGGTTTCGTAGGCCTTCCCCGCCGAGGTGTAGGGACCGAAGTAGCGGCCGCCATCCTTGACAATGCGGCGGGTCGAGATGATCCGGGGCCATTCCTCGTCGGTGATCTTCAGGTAGGGATACGTCTTGCTGTCTTTCAGCATGACGTTGTACTTCGGCAGGTAGCGCTTGATCAGCTCGTTTTCGAGAATCAGCGCTTCGGTCGCGGTATCGGTGCGGATGACCTCGAAATCGACGATATGCGCGACCAGCTCGCGCGTCTTCGGATCGTGCCCGCGCTGCGACTGGAAGTAGGAGCGCACGCGATTGCGCAGCGCGATCGCCTTGCCGACGTAGATGATGCGGCCATCCTCGTCCTTCATCAGATAGACGCCGGGCTCGGTCGGCAACGCGCTCAGTCGGCTGGAAAAATCGGGACGGGGGGATTTAGCGGGCATGGATACGCACCTTAACTTTGACCAGTTTCAATGAACGTTTCGCGCCGAATCGGGTTCGCAAGATCAATGCCGATCAGCGCCGCCAGTTCGTTCGCAGTTTCGGCGAACGCCGCTTCTTGCTGGGGACCGCCACCCCAACAGGTCGAAAGCTCGATGTCGTCTGGCGTCCGCACGCCAAGTCCAAGCTCGGCGGCTCGCTGAACGAGCGGCTCTTCCCAGGGGGCGACCATAGCGTCGTCAGGGGTTCGTCGCAACCGGAGCAGCGCCCTCCCGATCAGCTCCGCGGCGATCGGATCGGGTGAGGAAGCCGCAAAGGTCATTCCCCGCACCCGGGCGGCGAGGAGATAGCGGCGAGCGACCATGCCAAGCGCGATTTCGGCCGACAAGCCCTCCCGCTCGTTGCTTGCTCGCGCCCCGAAACGCTCAAGGGTGCGGGCAAACTGGCTCCAGAGCCCGATCGCCACCACTGGCCGCTCAATGCGTCCGGTTGGGCGGTCAAGATTGACGACGGCGTAGACCATCTCAGAATCGAAAAGCGATCGCGGGAAGACGACCGTATCGAGCCGGTCGGAGCGCTTGCCGATATTGACCTTGATCCATTCGCCCGGCTTCGGGAAAAGGCTGCGGATCATCGACGGGGGCGTCACGATTGCCGAGCTCTCCAGCCAACTTGCGATCCGTGTGACGAACGGATCGTTCCATCCTTTGGGGCCAGCGAGCGTCGCCACTACCGGAGACCTCGAGCTGATGCAGGTTTTGCAGCTTCCATCGAGCCGCCACAGCTCATCGACGGCATCCTTCATTGAGGCAGCCTCCAGCCAGGAAGATCGGAGATTGATAGTGGGTTATTCGCAAGGTCATTCGTCTACCCATCGCTCGGTGTCGCCCGCTCGAGATTCGTACCTGAGAGGATGCCACACCGGGCGATGGGACGACGTTGCCGAGTTATCCCTTGACCGATCCCACGGCGAGACCCGAAACGATCCAGCGTTGCAGGAAGAAGAAAAGCACGACCACCGGAATGGTGATCAGAATGGCCATCGCGGCGAAGTCTGACCATGGCGTCTGGTTGTACTGCGATCCCGCCATCGAATAGAGCCCCATGGCGAGGGTGAATCGGTTCGGGTCGGTCAGGAAAGTCCAGGCCAGCACATATTCGGTCCAGGCGGCCATGAACCCGAAAAGAATCGTGATCGCGATCGCCGGCATCACCAGCGGCAGGATGATGTCGATGAAGGCGCGATTCGGACCGGCGCCTTCGACCATCGCCGCTTCTTCCAGATCGCGGGGAATGGTGTCGATGTAGCCGCGCAGATTCCAGATCGCGAAGGGGAGCGCGCCGCTGACGTAGGCGATGCCGAGACCGATCAGCGTCGAGCGAAGCGCCTCGCCCGTTCCCGGAATCTTGATGTTGTTCAAGAGCACGAAGAGGGGCGCGAGCGTCGCCACCTGCGGCAGCATCAGCACGGCGATAAAGGTGAATTGTCCCCATTTTCGTCCGGGAAAGCGGAAGCGCGCGAATGCATAGGCGGCGGAAACCGCGAAGATCGTCACGAAGATACTGGTGCCCATGGAAACAATGAAGCTGTTCTTGAGCAGCGTCGTGAACATGATGCCGTTCGTCAGCTCTTCGGTGAGCACCCGTTTGAAAGAGTCGAGACTCGCGCCCGGCGGAATCAGCGTGAGCGAGGTGGGTGTAGTGATATTCCTCGGATCGAGCGACAGCGAAACAAGCCAGACGATCGGGAAGAGCACGACCACCAGCACCAGCAGCAAGGCAATGTGGGCGAGAATATCCTCGATCAAGGGCCAGCGCGATTTCTTCGGCGTCACTTCGGTCCTGACGTTGGCCGTCGAGCGGGCAATGGTTTGCTCGGCGTTATGCATCGCTCCAACCCTCCATACCCTTCGCCACCTTGTTCTGGCCAAGCGTCAAGATCAGCAAGACGAAGAAGACAAGCACGCTAAAGGCCGCCGCCACGCCATAGAGTCCGGCCGGATTGACCAGCTTGAACGCCTGGGTGACCAGAATCTCGGTCTTGCCGAGCGGACCACCGGCGGTGATGAAGTAGATGACATTGAACTGGTTGAAGGTAAGGATCGTGCCATACATGATCGCCGGCACCATCGCCGGTCGCAGCAGCGGCACGGTGATATCCCGGAATTGCTGCGTGCGGGTGGCGCCGTCGACACGCGCCGCCTCGTAAAGATCGGCCGGAATTGATTGCAGCGCGCCGGTGGCGACGACCATCATGAACGGCCAGCCCAGCCAGATATTGGCGATCGCGACCGCGTAAAACGCCAGCGGCAAAAAAGGAAAAAATGGAATCGGCGCGTGCGTCGATTCGAGCCAGCGGATATTGTGCGGCAATCCCAACGCTTCGAGCGTCAGATTGATGGCGCCGAACTGGGAGTTGAACATTTTGTTCCAGACGAGCGAGACGACCAGCGCCGGCATCGCCCATGGAATCACATAGAGCGCGCGAAATACCCGGCGTCCGATGATCCGCTTCCGGTTCAGAATCATCGCGACCCCGACGCCGATCACCACATGAAAGACGATGTTGACCACCGTCCAGGTGATGTTGAACCAGAGAACTCGCCAAAAACTGAAGTTGGGAATAGGGATTTCGCCCTTGAGAATTCGGGTGTAATTCGCAAACCCGACCCAATCGGACCCGTTTTTGAAGCTCTTCACCGTGAAATTGGTGAAGCTGAGGTACAGCTCATACCCAATTGGATAGAAGGTGACCACCGCCAGGACAATAAACGCCGGCAGAATATAGAGATAGGGGAGTCGATACCGCTTCCACCAGGACGGCTTTTTCGGGGTATGACTTGATTGCAGATCCGTTTTCGGGTTCGTGACGGTCATGGCGTCCTGCCTCGTTGAATGAAGCTCCACACCGTTTATTGATCCTCACCCCGGCCCTTTTCCTCCAGGAAGTCGTAGGGGCCGGGCTTGTGCCGGCCCGGGTTTCCGAAAACCATTCTGGCTTCGATCACCACGGGCAGACACAAGATCCTCCCCTACGACAGGTACGAGAAATCGAGCACCTCGCACCCTCTCCCAGAGGGTATCCCGGGAGAGGGTGGTGCTTTAGGACCGGGTGAGGGATTCGTCAGGCGCCTGCGGCAGCAATCGCCTGGTCGATCTGTTCCTGCGCTTTCTTGGCGGCGTCCGCAGAGGAGGTGTCGCCGGTAAGCACCGACGTGATCATATTGCCGACCGGCTCCCAGACCTGACCCATCTGCGGAACGGTTGGAAGCGGCGTGCCGCTTTCCGCCTGCTTGATGAAGGCCTGGGCGATTTCGTTTCCGGACACGTCAACACCGGTATGCGCGGGGAGGTGACCGGCTTTTTCCACCAGGAACGACTCCGACGCCGGTGACGTGAACCACTTCATGAATTCCGCCGCCAGGGCAGCCTGATCGCCTTCGATGTTCGAGTTCATCATCAGGTTCTTGACGCCGATGAATGGAGCGGGCGCAGCTTCGCCCGATTCAGAGATCAACGGCAGCGGCGCGACACCGACATTCTCAGCGCCAAGCGCCGTGGTGTAATCGCCAAGCGCCCAGGGGCCATTGAAGACCGCAGCGGCCTTGCCCTCTTTGAAGAGCGAAGAGATCGCGTTGTCATCGTTCTGGAGGAAATAGCCCGGCTTCGATTGCAGGCCATTCATCCAGTCGAGGAAGGCGACCGTTTCAGGCGAGTTGACCGCGCTCGTGAAGTCTTCGTTGAAGAGCTTGCCGCCGAAGCCAAAGAAATATCCCGCTGGATGATAGAAGTCGGAATAGAGCGCCAGACCGTACGAGTCAGAGTTGGCGGCGGCGATGTCGGCTGCCGCCTTGTCGAGTTCGGCGGTATTGGCGGCCGGGGTCGGCATCAGCGCCTTGTTGTAATACATCGCGACCGCTTCGAAGCTCTCAGGCATCGCCATCAGCTTGCCGTCGTAGCGGAGGGCGTCAACAGTCGACGGCAGATACTGGCTCAGCGTCGCCTCATCGACAAAGGAGTCGATCGGCTGAATCAATTCGCCGGTCGTCAGCTCGCCGATCCAGTCGATCGGGGCGATGAGGATGTCCGGACCGCCGCCGGTGGCCGATTCCGTCGAATATTTCGCTTTCAACTGATCGAACGGAACCGCAAGGAGGTTGATCTTCACATTGGGATAGGCTGCCTGCCAGGCTGGAAGAATGTCGTTCGTGAGCGTATCCGCCTCGGCGCCGGTCCAGCCGTGCCAGATCGTTAGCTCGCCGCTGAGATCGCTGTTGGGTGTCGATTCCTGCGCGATGGCCGTGAGACCACCCATCGCGATAAGCAGGAATGCCAGGAGTGCGACTGGTAAACGCTTCCATCCGCTGCGCATGTTGCGCTCCCTTCCGATCGAACCACGATCGCCACTGCGCCAATCTGGCGCCGCGTTTTCCGGGCTTGGTATCCAAGCGATAGTCTTGTGATACTCCAATGTGCGGCATCTGGCTAGGGGGTGCAGGCGAAAACGGGCGACAGTGCGATGATTTCATCCAAATGGTGCTCATTCCTTGCCAAGTTTCCGGGACCAATGGTGTCAAACAATCATCGCGATCCCCTGCAATGAAGGACATGCGCACGCCTGGCGGACGTCGCGTATCTCACATGACGCTCGTGTTGGCGTTCGAGCAAAGGACGAGCGTGAGTAGGTCCAGAACTTCAAAAATTGGGAGTGGGGCGTTTGTGACTGATTTCATCATTCCATCTGAGGGACTCGATCTTGCCCTGACAGCCGGACCGGTCGCCTGGGGGAAAGGCAAATGGCCCTCGACGGATTGGCGGTCCGGCACCCTCTTCTGGTGTGAGACGATCGACTCCGTTCCAATTCTGATCCGGATCCACCAGCCCTCACCCGATCTCCTCAGCCTGTCAGGATTTCCTTCCGAGGATCAAGCGAAGGAATGGCTGGAGCGTTCGCTTGGTTGGCGGCGATTTGTTCCTACCTACGACGATCCAACCATCGCTGCGATCGCGAAGCAGTTTCCCGGTATGCGCCCGTACTCCAACGGCTCGCTCGCTCAAGGCATCATTACGTCGATCATCGGTCAGAGCATCTCGGTGCAGGCTGCGGCAGTGACTGAAGCGCGAGTGGCGTCGATGTTTCACGAGGGAGTTTCGAACGGTCATCGAGTGCTCTACCCATTCCCTCAGCTGGAGGAACTCGCGGACGCAACGGCTGCCCAGATCAGAACGAGCGGCGTCACCTGGCGGCGGGCCGAGGCGATCGTCGCGATCGCCCGCATCGCGCTCGACGGCGGTCTGCCTACGGACGAGCAGGCCCGACTTGATCCTGATGCGACCATGGCCGCGATTCGGGGACTGCCCCTGGTCGGCCCCTGGACCGCCGCCTCAGCTCTGCTCTGGGGAATCGGCGCGGACGACGCGCACCCCACCGGTGACGTGGCGCTACTGCGCGCGGCGAAGCAGGCATATGGGCGGCCAGAAATGACGCTCCGCGATCTTGACAGGCTGGCGGAGGCGTGGCGGCCCTGGCGGGGTTGGGCAGCGCGCCTGCTCTGGCTGTCGCTGCTTGGCCCCGCGCCAATGGATGTGTGAAGCGACGACGCAAACGTTTCGCAATGCAGGATATTTCCGAACAATCGTCGATTCCCGCGTATACTGATCGTAGGCCCTTCTTCAAGAGGGGCCTTCTTCTTTCCCGTGAATCTCCCTTTGGAGTTGCCTGCATGCCTGGAGTTGATCTCGAAAGTTTGATCCGAACCGTCGGCTATCTCGGAATGTTCGCCATCGTTTTTGCGGAAACCGGGTTACTCGTCGGTTTCTTTCTGCCCGGGGACAGCCTGCTTTTCACCGCCGGATTTCTCGCCTCGCAGGATTACCTCAACATCTGGTTGCTGGTCATCGTCTGCTTTGTCGCGGCGGTGCTGGGCGACGCCGCCGGCTATTTCATCGGTCACCGGTGGGGACGCAACCTCTTCAGCAAAGAAGAATCCCGCTTTTTCAAACCGAAATATTTACATCAGGCGGAAGCATTCTTTGAAAAGCATGGCGGCAAAGCGATCATTCTCGCCCGGTTCATGCCGATCGTGCGCACCTTCATTCCCGTCATCGCCGGTGTCAGCGCGATGCCCTATCGCCGCTTTTTCACCTACAACATCGTCGGAGGATTTCTCTGGGCGGTGGGCGTCACCGTGGCCGGGTACTTTCTCGGCAGCACGATTCCGGGCGTCGACAAGTATCTCTTCCCGATTATCCTCGTCATCATCGTCATTTCGATTCTCCCGTCGGTGATTCATATCTGGCGAGAGAACGGGCATGAAATCAAAGCGCAGGTTCGCGCCTGGCGAGCGACTCGATAGGCTCAGCGCGATCCAGATTTGTCGGCAATGCGTGCTAACACGTCAATTGAAGGGAGCGGTCAGGTGCAACGGTTCTGGAAACAACGCGGCGTAACAGGGTGGCTTGGAATTGTCGCCGTGCTCTGCATCACGTTCGCGTCATTTCCAGTCGCTTCCCTGGCAGCTCAGTCCGCTGACTCTCCTTATGGCCGCAACGACTTCACCAGTCCGAGATTCGGCACCCACATCGAGTGGACGAACGACTGGGTGATCGACCGTACCCAATCGGTCGTGGAGCAACGCCGCGACATTCTCGTGCTTGTTTCGAGCAGCACAAACAGTGCTGGCATTTGTCGAGCTCCACTCGCAGCGTTCGTTCCGCACCGCGGAATCGCTGCTCGACACTTTCCTCGTACGCTTCTCCGGTGATGCGTCGTTCGAAATCACCGACGATCAACGCGCTTCGTATCCACCGACGATTCAATTTTCCTTCGAAAGCGACGGCACGGACTTCGGAGCTCATACCCAGGCAGAGGCTGTCGATGGCGCCTGGCTGGTCGTAGCGGTGCTCAGCGATCCTGCGACACTAGACGAGAACATCAACGCGCTCTCAGATGGCATCACCGGTCGACGGGCGGTCGGTTCTGGATCCGTTGCCGATCTGCGGCGACGCTCAAGCACTCAGCCTCGGCTACGCCGAAATCCAAAAAGGGAAAGAACGACTCGTTCGGAACGGATGACAAGGCGGACAAAGATGACTCGTTCGGAACCAGCGATGACGGGTGCATCACCCTCGTTTCGACTTCATCGGATGAACCTCGTCCCACACCGACGCCGCGTGACACGACCAGCAAAGATCATGGCATCAACGATGTCACCTACCGCAGCCCAACATTCGGCGCGTCGCTCCGCTATGACTCGACCATCTGGGGATCGGATGAGGAGCTTGCCGCCGCCGACAACAACGGACGAGACAGCCTGACGCTCACCAGCTGGGCGCTTCCGGCCACCGTCATCGTTGAAACCTACGCGGGGCACAACGGTAAGGCGAGCGTTTGCATCGATCTTGCGCTGCGCGAATGGGGCATCACCCCTGGCGCCGACGAGCCGATCACCGACGATCGGGGCAATCCGATCAAAGGCAACGAGCGCGGTCGCGTCTGGGGTGCCTATCTCTATTCGTATGAGGGGACAGCGTCTGGCCGGATATGTTGAGTGCCGCGCCCTTCCCGGAGCGCGCGGGGTGATGGTGATAACCCTGGTGACGAATGAAGTCGTCGTTTCCGAAAGCGTATGCCGACCTGTTGCCGATTCTCGATTCGATCGATCTCCATGGGTGATTTCAACCAATCGTAGCGTTTGGGTGGAAAAATCGGGCCAAAAAACCGCATTCGGGTATTGCAATTTTCCGAATTCCTGCAACACTAATGACGTTGCTAGCGCAACTCATTCGCCTCGCAACGGTGCGAGGTGATGGACCTGGCCGTTTGCATTCAAGGCGGCGGTCACGCGAATCATGGGCTGGACGGTTCCGCGATTCGTGCATAAGCAGTCCTTACGCAATGAGGCGTAGGGTTGGGGAGGATCATCCGCAATGCACCGTCTGTTTCGATCTCTCGCAGTACTTGTCACCGCATTCCTCTTGCTCGCCGGTCTTCGCGTGCAGCCAACCATGGCGCAAGCGCAGGACAATGGACTCACCGGCGCCAACAGCTACGAAAGCCCAACATATGGCTACGTCATCGAATGGGAAGATCCCTGGTATGCGCTTGAGGATCAAACAACTGTCTCTGACACGGGCGACACGCTCGCACTCTTCTCGGACGACTTCGGCGCCCGGGTCGACGTGTACAGTTTCGCGGTCAATGGCCGCACCCCTCAGGATTTCGCGGCGTCATATCTCGATTTCCTGAAAGAGAACCATGACAACGTCGTGGTTCAGACGGACAGCAGCGATTCGAAAGACGCGCCTGCATATCTTGTCTCCTATGACCTCGACGCAGACACCACCATCGACGATTACTTTGAGGTACAGCAAGTCGATGACGCGCTCATCTTGACCGAGGTGCGCGGCGCGCAGAATATGGGCCTCATCCTTGCCGCGGCTGTTTCGGTCGATGTCACGTTGAATGGCGATTCGCTGCTCGCCTCGTTCGCTTCAACGGACGAGCCGACACCTGAGCCAACCGAAGAGGCCACTGAGGAACCAACCGAAGAGCCGACGCAAGAAGCCAACACCGGCAACAACAAGTCGGGCCGCACGACCACGAAAGACAAGCAAGGCCAGAAGTCGAGCAATCTCGAAACGTACGTAAGTGCGACATTCGGCTCGACCTTCGAATACGACCCGGAAGTCTGGACTGTCAGCGACGATGTGACCGCCGATAAGAATGATAATGGCCGCGATTCCATCATTCTTGAAAGCGAAGACATCCCGGCTCGCGTCTACGTCGAAAACTATGACGATTTCAACGGCAAGGCCGCCGCTTGCATCGACGCCGCTTCGGGCGAAGCCGTCGGCGACATCGACAAGGCCGATCTGCTCCAGGATGAGAACTGGCGACGATCTCGAAGGATCGTCCCGCGGCAAGACGTGGGTTGCCTACGCGTTCGAAAGCGACTCCGGCGATGCCCTCGCCGCCTACATCGAATGCCGGGCGCTTCCCAATTCCGCTGGCGTCTTCGTCTTCACCCTGATCACCACCGAAGATGCCTTCCAGGATGCCTACAACGCCGGTCTCGATATTCTTGACACCGTGAGCCTCGATGGCTCGTCAGCCGATGTGCCGGTCGAAGAAACGCCTGAATCCAACAACAAGAGCGGCAACAATAAGAGTGGCGGCAGCACTGCCGTTACCGGCAACTACGAGAGCCCGACCTTCGGCTATGTACTGAACTTTGACGACACGACCTGGACCGAACTCGACAGGGACACCACCGATAACGGCGTCGACCAGTTCACCCTTTCGGGACCAGATAACATCACGGTTCTCGTGCAGGGAATGGAAGCGGGCCAGAATGCATCGGCGCAGGGTTGCGTCGATAGCTACGCCGGAGTGTTCCAGGAGAATGTTGCCGACGATCTGGCGCCGGTCACCGACAAGAACGATGACCCGGTGGTTGGCGAAGACAAGTTCGGCACGTACGCGCTCTACTCCTACACGGATAAGAACGGCGACACGCAGGTGCTCTACCTCGAATGCGGCGCGTCACCTGATGAAGCAACCTACGTTCTCTTCGTCGCGCTTGCGCCGGTTGACTCGCTTGAGTCGATGCTGACCGAGATTGCGACGCTGATGGGTGGTCTGGAGTTCTAATCTCTCAGACCTGACAGGATGCACGATACGTGACAGGGCGGGCGCACATGCGCCTGCCCTGTTCGTTCGTTCACGCCGATTTCAAATCCGTCGAAACCGGAGAACGCGGGTGACATTTTTTCAGAGAAGTTCCTGCGACCAGAGCAGTTATTGCGAAGTTTGGTTGCGATGTCCTCCCGGCACTTGCAGTGCCGGGAGGACCGGACGGAGCCCTTCCAGGGCTGGTGGTGATGCCTCCCGATCGATAGTGAAACTCGTTGCCCGAAATAAATGCTGGAAGCACGTCGTCTGCTTAGCCCGGCACTGGAAGTGCCGGGACCAATCGCAGAAATACCCGATATATCCAAACGTTTCCCGGCTCAGTCTCAGAGAGACTTCGGCTTGTCAGCACTGGACTTCAGTCCGGTGCAGTCAACATTCATTCATGTTTATGGAGATCTTTCGGACCCGTCGTCGGGCGCGTGGTGCGGCGTGAACTTCATTGCTGCAACGAGGCTGATGATGACCAATGCGATGCCGGTGCCGAGGTAGAAGATGTCCCGCCCGCCAGTCCAGCTCATGACTTGGCCGAGAAAGGTGACGCCGAGCAGGACGATCACGACGCCGAGCAGTTTTTCCTTGAGCGCTTCGATCGAATCGATCTTGAGCCATTTCGGCATCGGCAAGTCATCATCGACGAACAGCTCATAGAGTCCGAGCGAGATGATGTAGATCACCGTGCCGAGCAGGAAGAGATCGATCATCGAGATGAAGGTAAGAGACAGGGTCTTGGCGTACTTTTCGGAAAAGTGGAGGTCGGCGAGGAGATCCCAGATGGTTTTGATCACCACGCCGACGGAGTAGAGCAGCAGCGTCATCGCGGAAAGGAACGTTCCGATCACGGCGAGGAAGATGACCCAGCGGCTCCCGCCCAGCATCCGCTTGGCCAGGGAGAAGTGCCGCATTTCCTTCTGTGGAAAGTGCTCGCCTTCTGGCATCGCTCCGCTTCTCCATAACAACGAAAAGATCGCGCTACACGGCCGTTAGCACGATTTCGAGCGCATTGGTGACAGTTTGCCCTGGTTCCAGAATCCGGTGAGTTTTGGTGGTGGCCAGGACGTTGGCCAATCCACCTGGGTATGAGGTGGCCGGTTCGATCGCCATCACGTAGCACTCACCATACCAGGGCGCATCCTGGTGGAAATGCATTTCCTGCCAGAGCCAGGCGCAAGGGAAATCATCCCGGTTCCATTCGAACCGGATGCTCGTTCCCGCTTCGTCATTCACGATCGCGTACCAGGCCGTATCCTCCGGGAAATCGACCAGATAGGCCATCAGCGATCGAACCTCATCCTCGCCGGGTATCTGGGTGAGATCGATTGATGCTTCCCTCATGCTCGATCGTCGTTGGCCAGGCATGCTCGGAGCCCGCATCGAGCAACGGACCGGGGCCATATGGATCTGCAATGAGCTTGAGCGCATTCGATTCGATCCGGCTCTCACCCGAAAGAAACGGCGCGCCGAAGGCCGGGTGATGACTCCACATATATTCGATCGGAACCCGGCCATGATTGGTCGCTTTGCCTTCGACCGTCAGCACGGGAGCATCCGGAGAGAGGCGCATCGTTCGCTCTAGCGTGAAGGGGCTGCGAACCAGCCGGACGTAAAAGCGCACACCATCCGGCAGCACTTCCCACTCCCAGGGTGAAACAGACGCCTCGCCATGAAACGGCAGCGCCGCGCCGTGGTGAATGCAGGCCGCGCCGCCATTTGGAAACAGCTCCTGCCAGCCGCCGGCATACGATTCCATCCAGGCAATCTGTGAATCAGGCGCGGTCGCCAGCGCGTGGGGGCTGCGCACGCCCCACGGCGACACCCACATCGGATCGAACCCATTAGCTTTGTGCTTGATCGAGAGAATATCAGCGCCTTTCTCGACCAGAACGAGCACGGAAAGGTGCTCGTTCTCCAGCACGACGCCACGGGCGCCGAATCGCAGTTCGACTTCGCGAGTGGAAAAAGTCATGCCTGTTCCCCCTAAACCGGAATCAGCTGAATTTCCAGGCCAAACAGCGTTTTTACATAGATGTACCCCGCGTCATTCGGCTCACGGATTTCCGCGCCGCCGAATGCGGCGATCCGCTCCGTTGCCGCTTTCATATCAGTCACGGAAAGCGCGAGATGCCGCCCGCCTGCGTCACAGTTACGCGGCGGCTTTTCGTCTCGATCGGGTGATTCCCACCCAAGCAGTTCGACCGGGAAACCGTTGATCCGGAAAAAGATAAATTCGCCGGTCGCGCGGGGGTTCACCCCAAACCGGCGCATCATGAGATCGCCCTCGGGATCGCCGAGTTTGCCGGTTCGCTCGACGACACGCTCGAAGCCGAGCGCTTCTTCAAAGAACCTGCCGGCGAGATCGAGATCGGAGACGACGTAGCCGATGTGATTAACCGCGATGATTGGTCCATCGCTCATGAAATACCTCCCCAGAAGTATGTTCGGTGCTGTACTGAAACCGTCGCCGGCCCAGGTCGAGCGCCGGCGGAACCACGTGTCAGGGTCGATTGTCAGCACATCCTTGTCCCGACGACCGATAAAGGGTCGAGTCCCGAACCGGTCAAGATCGACGCACGCGCGAATTTCGAATCTTGACGTCCGGGCGAGATTGTGGCGCGTTTCAGGCGAGTTTACGCCCTCGCGCCGCGATGCGCTGACGTATCGACCGCCGTACAGGAAGGGGATTGTCGGAGCCGCGCAGGTCAAGTGCCTCTCGTATCTCGGTTCTATGCTCAACCCTCGAACCGTCGAGCCGGTCAAGACTCATCCATCAACTTGCCAGGACTCGCGGATGCGGCGGTCGCAGCGTTCCTGGGCATCCTCCCGAGCAGAGGCGAAGGCCGGGTCGAGGCAGGTTCTGCACGCGAAAATTCCCCACTTCCTCGTCCCGGCCCGTGTGACCCCGTTACGAGGCGTCGTCCTTGCGGATGATCGTCCCCACATGCTCGCCGCGGAGCGCCCCGGCCAGGCGGTCCGGCTCCAGCCCGTTAATGATTTGAATCTGCTTCACCAGGCGCGCATTGTCGAGCAGGTCGATCAGCACACGGTCGAACGGCAGGGTTTGCAGGTTGCGCTCCCGCAACTCGCCAACCGTGATCTTATCGATGAAGCGGGCGGTCGGGTGCTCTTTCGGATCCTGCTCATAGAGACCGTCGACGTCCTTGATCAGCGTTACCGTGGCGCAGCCGAAGCACTCGGCGAGAAGATAGGAGCCAGCGTCGGAGCGGTGGGCAGGGATGCGGCCCAGCGCGGGCGGATGCTCCCAGATGGAGAATGGCGGATCGCCATTGAAGATGACGCCCGGCGCCGCCTGTAGGAAAAGTGGCAGCAGGTGTCCGAAGATTTCCGGCGGGATCGCAACGACACCGTACGGCGCGAGGAGCGTGCCGAGCATGTGCGCGTTGCCGAGCGCATCGGCGATCGCAAGCTGAGCCAGGACGCCCGTCGGCAGGCCGAGGTCGATGCCGACCGAAAAGACATGCCGGCTGCGCACGCCGCCTCCGGTACCGATGATCAGCTTGTTCTCCGCTAGCGCGGATGCAATCGCGTCGACCAATGGGTAGGTGGATTCGCGGCCACCGTCCATGATCGATCGGCCGCCAACCTTGATGATGTGGCAGTCCGGCAGCATCCGCACCACCGGCGTCTCGGTTGAGGCCATGACCTGTTTGTCGAGCAGGCTTTCGCGCATCAATAACGACTGCACATGATGGCGATGGCCTTCTCGACCATTCACTGAAACGTCTGTCATCCCTGTTCCCTTCGCTTGATGTGTCATACGGTGATGATGGTGCCGACGGCTTCGCCGTTCAGAGCCCGGGTCAGATTGCCGGGCTTCAGGCCGTTGATCACCTGGATCGAACGCCGGTGCTGGGCGTTCTTCATCATCTCCAGCACGCTGCGCTCGACCACGACGTCAACTAGGTCCAGCGCCTCCAGTTCGTCAACGGTGATCTGCGGAATGAACTTCGCCTTGGGGTCCTTCTTAGGGTCTGCTGTGTAGAGGCCATCCTCGTCCTTGACGTAGATCATCGATTTGGCACCGAAAACCTCACTGACGAGATAGGAGCCGGTGTCAGTACGATGCGGAGGGATGCGACCGACGGCAGGGTTGGGCTGCCAGTAAATGTACGGCGGCATGCCGAAGAAGATCACCGCGCCACGCTCCTCCAGGTAGAGCGGAAGCTGGGGGAACTGCGCCGGTTCGATGAAAGGGATGCCGTGCTTGGCGAGGAGGTAGTGCAGCATCCGGGCGTTCTGCATGCTGACGAAGGTGCCGAGAATGCTGAGCACCCCGGTCGGCATCCCGAGGTCCAGCCCGACGCTGTAGGCGTGGCGGGCGCGGGTGCCGGCGCCCGTGCCGATAATCATCTTGTGATTCGCCAGATTCGCAACAAGTTCGTCCAGCAGCGGGAAGACGGCGGAGCGCCCGCGGTCGATGAAGCTTTGGCCGCCGATCTTGATGACGTTCGCCTCCGGCAAGATGGGCGTGACCGGCTGGGCGGCCGTTTCAGCCAGCAGCCTGTCGTCGGTCAGCGAGCCGTGAACAAGGGCGGCGCCGAGCCCCGTTAAGAGTTCGTTCTGCATGTATTCCTCCGCGTATTTCGCTGTTTGAGAGCTACGGAAATCGTAGCACGTCGATGGCGTAGCGTTCGTGGAATACCTCCGCGCGATCAATGTCGCCGATCTCCAGTTGTGCCCAGGTTCGCACCTCGTCAAGGATGCGCATACGCAGGTCTGGCTCGATGGCGAGGGACCCCACGCGCGAAAGGGATTCCCAACCGGCAAGGACCTCCGCCGGGGAGGTTTCCCCGGTCCATTCAGCAACAACCTGTCGGCCCAGCGACTCAGCGCCGGCGTCCTGGCACAGCGCAACGACGCGGCGCGTCCCCGCGGCGCCATTGCGTGGGTTAAGACCCGCCTCCACCAACAACTCCTGGCGCCTGCGACGCATGCGTTCCCTGATGCTGTCAGGCTCGCGAAGCAGGCGCCCGAGGATCAGGAAACCATCTCGGCGGACAATTCGCACCGTCTCGCGCACGACGTGTTGAGGATCGAGCAGATGGATGGCGCGCGATGCAAAGACGACCGTGGCAGCACCGTCGCCGAACGGCCATACGTGGTTGCAGTCGGCCAAAATCAACGAGGGCGTTAAATCGTCCGCTTTCTCGCGGAACTCGTGCAGCATTGGGGCCGAGGAGTCGACACCGACGTACCGGATCGGCAATCGCGCGAGGTGCATCCCTATTTCGCCTGTACCAGCGCCGAGCTCGACTACGAGATCACCGGGTCCTGCGCTGGCATACCGCACGATCGAGCGCGCAACAAGTTCGCCTACATCCGATGGAAGTCCGGCACGTTCGTCATAGCGCGGCGCCTGGTCATCAAACGTGCCAGTTGGACGCAGGGGTACGGATCCCGTAGATTCAGACAACCGCCTTCTCCGCCTATACGCCCCAGTAGGAGCGCGCTCATGCGTACAGTCTCAAACGTGTGCGTTCAGCACCCGGTTCAGTTCATGTGCGGTTTCCATTGTCGCAGAGCTTCGGATCTCACAACGAACGGAGTTGCCCGTTATTTCGCAGATCCGGCGGCGAATCGAACCGCGGCGACAGCCGCGCCGTAATCGGGTTCCATCATCTGGTCGGCGACATAGTCGGCGTAGCTGATCGCGCCGTTGGCGTCGATCACGAACACGGCGCGCTGGAGCAGCCGCCATTCCTTGATCAGCACACCATAGTCGCGGCCGAATTGCTCGTTCTTGTGGGCCGAGAGTGATTCATGGGTGACATGTTCGGCGGTCTGCCAGCGCGCCTGGGCAAACGGGAGATCCATACTGATCGTGTAGACGGCGACATCTGCGGGAAGGTCGGCGCGGAGATTCTCCCAACGGCGCGTTTCAAGATGGCAGACCGGAGTGTCGAGCGAGTTGATAACGTTGAGCAGCCGGACACGTCCAGCGCTGTCATCGAGCGACACCATTCGCATCGTCTGCGCGCCGGGATCGAAATGCTCCAGCTCGAATCCGGGGGCGGCATCGCCGGCGTTGAGCTTCGCCCCGATCACAGTCAACTGGTCGCCAAGCTCAAATGCCTCGCCGGTTCGCTCGATGTTCTCCACGTTACTGCCTCCAGAATGGTTCGTATCATCAACGGATCGCGCTCAATCGCTTCATCACATCGTCCCCGAGATTGGATCACGATGCAACGGGTAGCTGCCCGCACAAAATCAAGTAGTTTTCCGGGTTCCACGTAAGCTCTCCGGACATTACGCTATGTGAAACGAATTGGAAGCCCAGAGAAGGGACCCTCGTACAGATGTCATCGACACAATTCATTAATCGTTTTTCCGACGCCACCGGGACGACGCAGTTCGACGAGCACACGATTGCAATCTATCTCGGGGTGATCGGGGCGATCGTCATCATCTCAGGGCTTCTTTCAGGATTTGTCGACCGTGGCCCGATTTCCGAGGTGCTGGTCTTCGTCGCGCTTGGCGTGGCGATCGGTCCCTGGGGACTCGGTGTCATCGATTTCAAGATCGATTCTCCGGCGATCGAAACCGTCGGCACGATCACGCTGGCGATGGTCTTTTTCACCGACGCGATCAAGATCAACACGAGCCAGTTACGACAGAACTGGATCATGCCCTCGCTCGCCCTCGGGCCCGGGGCGCTTCTGACGATGCTCTTTATCGGGCTGGGCGCGAAGTTCGCATTTGACCTTTCCTGGTCCCTTGTTTTCCTGATGGCCGCTGTGCTCGCATCAACCGATGCCGTGCTCCTGCGCGATGTGCTCAGCGACCGCCGGGTGCCGCGCTCGGTTCGCAACACGTTGAGCATCGAAGCCGGGGCGAACGATGTGATCATTCTGCCCGTGCTGCTGGTGCTGGCCGCGATCGCCTCGGGCAACGACAAATCCGGGAAAGCCTGGGGAGAGTTTCTCTTCGATCTCTATATTCTCGGTCCGCTCGCCGGGATCGTCATCGCCTATATCGCCACGAAGTCGATGAGCGTCATTCGCAAGAAGGTCGCGGTTCGCGACGACTATCAATCGCTTTACTCCATTGGCGTTGCGTTTCTCGCGTATTCAACCGCTCAGGCGCTCGGCGGCAGCGGGCTGCTGGCGGCATTCGCGGCGGGCATCGTCATCTCGGTGATCGATGTTGAGCTGTGCGACTGCTTTCTCGAATATGGCGAAACAACCGCAGAAATGGCGATGCTGCTCACCTTCGTCTTCCTCGGCTCAGCGCTGGTGAACAGCGCTTACAACTCGCTTACCTGGACGACCGCGCTCTTTGCACTCTTCGTACTTTTTTTCGCCCGTCCGGCGGCATTCTTCATCACCCTTGCGCGCTCCAGGGCGAGCACAACCGGAAAGATCATGCTCGCCTGGTTCGGACCACGCGGGCTCAACACACTTCTGCTCTTGATTCTCGCGATCGCGGTTGGCATTCCCCAAAGTGACCGCATTTTCGGCATCGTCAGCGTCGTCGTGATGGCGTCGATCATCATCCATGGCAGCTCGGCCACCCCGCTCATTTCCTGGTACAGCCGCAAGCAACGGACATCGTCGCTGCCAGAGGAGATCGCCGTGGAAGCGAGCGTACTGCTCGGCGTTTCTGACTTGCCCAAGGAAGACATCGTGATCGCCCGCCTTCACCCCGGCTGAGCTCAACACGAAACTGATCGGCGGCGAAGCGGTCACGGTCGTCGATGTCCGCCGGCAGATTGCCGTGGATCGAGATCCACGGTTGATTGCCGGTTCGGTCCATTTTTCGCTCGATGAGCTGCTCGAACACCTGGACGAAATGCCGCGCGATCACCTGATCGTCTTTTCCTGCACCTGTCCGAAAGAAGAGTCAAGTCTGCGCGGCGCCGAATTGCTGGTTCGTGAGGGATACCCGCAGGTCGGTGTGCTGGTCGGCGGCTTCACGGCCTGGGTGGAGGGCGGCTATCCGCTCGACGAAGAATCGATCGCAGCCTGATCTGCTCAGGTCCAGCGGCTGGCCGCTTCACGAAGATCGTCCAGATCGAGCCGGTCGGTGTCATACGATTTGCGCAGCAGCGAATCCGGGATGAACTCATCGAATTTGCTGAGCACCGGCGGCTCATCGACCTGATTGCGGGTAATTTCCTCACCGTGCGTGGCGATGAATCGCTTCAGCTCAGCCAGATGATGTTGGCGGTGCCCCGGCTCAGCAGTGAAGGTGATCGAATAGGGCGCGTCGCTATCGAACCGATCCATCCCCGGCAATGGAGAAACCTGCAGCATCCGCAGCAATGTCAGATGCGCGATCGATCCCATCCAGGGAAAGAGGCAAAAGCTGTCGCCGCCCAACGGCACGAGGGAGTGCTGCTCCAGCTTCGCCGCTCTGGCGATAATCCGGGCGCGGCGCAGCGACTCCCTCGCATGGACTCGCAGGTAGGGGTATTCAACCTCTTCCACCAGCACCTGGCGCATCCGCTGCAACACCCGGGTATGGATGTCGCCACTGGTCCCGCTCCACATCGCCGTCGCGCCACCGGCGATCGGCTTCGCAAAGACGACGCGGTCCTTCTTGTCGATATCGACCACCTCCCAGGTTCGACCGGCCAGACCGAATCGCTCGCCGGGTGGAGGCGGTTCTTGAATGCTGCCGATTTCCTGCGATTGGCTGCGAACGACATACTCTTCTTCATCGAAAAAGACCGAGTAGAACCGGAACGAGTTGACGATCGGCTCCGCCGCTAGCCCGACGATGATGCCGCTTCGCTCGGTTCGCTCCAGATGGTTGATCGCAATCAGATGGAGGAGCATGATCCGGTAGTCTTCTTGCGGGATCGCCCGAAACGGCGGCAGTGACAGCACGCGCGCCGCGAGCTGGGCCGGGGTCATCTCGCCCCCGGCGACCAGCGCCGACATCGTCTGGTGGTAGAGCAGGCCGTAGGGGAGGGCGATCTCGCGCGCCGGCTCGATCCAGCGCTCTTCAAGATAGAGCTGGATAATGGCGATGCATTGCAGCATCTCCCAGGGGAATTGCGCCGGGAGCAGGGTTTTATCGGTGATTTCATCTTCCCGGACCGCGAAGAAGATTTCCGACGGTTGCCCGCGACGTCCCGATCGACCCAACCGCTGCACGAAGCTCGATACCGTAAACGGCGCGCCGATCTGGACGATTCGCTCCAGCTGGCCGAGATCGATGCCGAGCTCAAGGGTGATCGTCGCCACCGTCACAGCGGGGATGCCATCCGCGCGCATGGCATCTTCCGCCGCCAGCCGGAGTGGCGCGGCGATGCTGCCATGGTGGATGTGATAGAAGTCGGGATACCCCTCCCGGTTGGCGATTCGCCGCATCGCGGAACCATATTGCTCCGCCTCACCACGGCTGTTCGTGAACACGAGACACTTCTTGCCACGCGTTTCCTCGAAGACGAAGCGCTCGGCGCGGCTAGGGGACTGATCGGGATCGGGTTGCGATCCCGGCGCGGCTGGAGTGGGCCATTGATCGGTGAACGATTCGAGCGCCAACCGGATTTTGCGGCCGGGATCGGTCGTGACCGGCGCCTGAACCCGCCGCGGCGTTCCTGCCGCCAGCCAGGCCCGCGCGCCGCGCGTATCACCAAGCGTTGCGGAAAGTCCGATCCGGCGCGGCGACACTCCGGCATGTTGCTCGATTCGCGTCAGCAGGCATTGCACCTGTCGGCCGCGATCGGCGTCGAGAAAGGCATGCACCTCATCGATAATGACGAAGCGAAGATCGCCGAAAAGTCTCGGGATGACCGCGCTACGCGTCATCAGCAGACTTTCGAGTGACTCGGGTGTGATCTGCAGGATTCCTCGCGGGTTTTTGAGCAGCGATTGCTTCCGGCTGCGGGAAGCATCACCATGCCACGGAAAAACCTCAATGTCAGCATGACGAAGCAGATCACTCAACCGCGCGAACTGATCGTTGATCAGCGCTTTCAAGGGGCTGATGTAGAGCACGGCCACTGAGTGGGATGGATCCTCCTCGAGCAAAGTGAGAATGGGAAGAAACGCGGCCTCCGTTTTGCCGGACGCCGTCGCGGATGACAACAAGAGATGATCATCCGAGTTGAACAACACCTCGCAGGCGGCAAGCTGAACAGGGCGGAATCCTTCCCATTCTTGCGAGAAAATGAACTCCTGCAGGTAGGGGGACAATCGCTGGAACAGCCGCTCGCTCATAGCTCGAACTCGGCGAACTCCCGTTCTGCTTCGGAGCGCGAATCGACATCCTGGCGCGCCTGAAACTCCTCGCCGCCGATCACCTGGGTGAAGGTCGCGCCGGGGTGCTGCTCGACGATATTGAGCGCGGCGATGAAATCGCGAATGATCGGACGGGGCGTCATCAACGATTCCGCGCCAAGCCGGTTCATCGTCTCTTCAAGAAAGAATCGGTACTCATCGACACCAAGATGGTGATCGCGCTTGTAATGCGATTCATGAATCGCCGCGAGTCGCTGCAGCAACACCACCAGTTCTTCATTGGTCAGCGTCGGAATCCGGAGCACGGGACCGGCGGTGTCGCGCACGCCATCGCGGGCGAAACGCGTTTCGCCGAGACGCGATCGCAATGCTTCGTAGCTAAACAGCCCGCGCCGGGCGTCCTCGAGAAACTGGGGAGTGCCGGCGAAAAAGAGCCCCAGGTACTCGGCGCGCCCCTGCATGGTGTCGTTGAACATCGCCAGCAGTTTTTCGTAATTCGCCTCGCGGCTGGCGCTATTAGTGATCTTGTAGAGATTGACCATCTCGTCGACCATGACGAGCAGTCCCTTATAGCCGACCGCCGCCGAGAATCGCGCCAGCAGCTTGAGATAGTCGTACCAGTTGGCATCGTCGATGATCACCCGCACATCGAGCGCAAGACGGGCATCGGTTTTCGTGGTGAACTCGCCGCGCAGCCAGCGAAGTGCAGCATCCTTCAGTTGGTCGTTATCCTGCCGGTGACCGCGCCAGTAGGCGATGATCACCTTGGCGAAATCGAACCCGGCGACGAGATTCTGCATTTCGTGGGTGAGGGCGAGAATACGTTGCTCGACCGCCTGGTCGAACCCGGCATCGTCGTGATCGATGCCATCCTGCACCACACGCGTCTGCACGGCGGCGATCCATCGCTCCAGTATCGAGCCGAGCGCGCCACCCTCGGGCCGTGATTTGGTCGAGAGATTCTTGACCAGCTCGCGATAGGTGCCGACGCCTTGCCCCTGCGATCCCGCCAGACGCCGCTCCGGCGAAAGATCGGCATCGGCGACGACGAAGCCTCGCTCAAGCGCATTGTTGCGCAGAAGCTGCAGCAGGAAACTTTTTCCGGAACCGTAGCGACCGATAATGAACCGGCAGGCTGCGCCCCCATCAGCGACATTCTCAAGATCGCGCAACAGCGCTTCAATCTCGACCCGGCGACCGACAGCGACATATTCAAGCCCGATCCGGGGCACGACGCCGGCGCCGAGTGAATTGAGCAACGCCTGCGAGATCCGGCGGGGAATGATCGTTTCGGTCACGGAGCGAGTGATCCCTTCAGTGTCGGCTTGAGTTCCAGAATTGCGGCGATGTCGTCAACATATTCGTCAAATGGTTGGAGTGGATTCGACGCGCTGTCGAACAACGAATCGCCTATTGTGTCATAGGCGAGATCATTGATGCTGTCGAGGAATGCCGCCGGCATCAGCCCCGCCTTTTTCGCCAGCGTGTCGACGAGCGGCCGATTGAGCACGCCATCGACCAACGCCATCAGTAACGACCATTGCGGATCGGTCATCGCGCGGGCGAAGCGCTCGATCGCAGCCGTTTCCGCGACATCGTCGGAGTCGTCTGGAATCGAGATTTGATCAACCGGCGACACCGGCTCGGGCGCGACCACCTCGAATTCTAATCCTGCCAGAAGTTTGTCGCGGATCTCATCAGCGTCGAGATGGTGGGCATCGATCTGCGAGAGATCGAGATCGAGTTTCGGCCGGGGCAACTCGATCAGGCCGGGGATTGTCGTCCCATCGATCGAACCGGCGGCGATCGCCAGCTGCACCCGGGGGAACTGCTCCTTGACCATCTCCTCGATGATGATCTTCTGCGTTGGCTCCAATTTGTAGCCACCGACGCGGCCACCGACGCTGAGGAACTTGCGAAGCTGATTCTCCGTATGCTTCGCCACCCCTTTCATAATCTGGTCGATCTTGCTTGGCCGCTCGTTGAATTGGCGGGCCGGCAGCGTTTCAATATCGAGGCGTTTACCACCGTAGAGCGCGCCGTCGAAGACATAGCGCGTGCGCTCCTCTCGAGTTCGCGGTCCGTACCGGTCAAAGATCCCGCGCGTGCCCTTTCCCTTGATCTGCTTGTCGACGAGCGCAAGCGCCACCGGAACGAACCACTCAAGGTAGGGTCCGTTGCCAAGCTCGTAGACCCGCAGGGTCATCAAGCGGGCATCGCCGAGCTGGTCGATCATCTGGAACGGCATCTCATTGAGCGGGCGTCGTGACGCGTATTCGATGATCTCATTTGTAAAGGGCGCCTGTCGCCACTCGGATGCGTGCGCCTCGAAAAGTTGGTCGATCGTGCAGAGATCGTGCGCAAGCGCGTAATCCTCGATCCAGGTCCAGAGCTGCACGCGTGCGGCGTTCGAGCTGGGTTGATAGGCATGCCAGAGCCGCAGCAGTTGATCGAGTCCATCCTGCGGCGACGCGACTCCGATGCCATTGATCAGCTCGAAGACATGGAGAAAGAGATAGGTGTCGCCCGTCTGGAGATAATTTTGCGCTCTCACCTGCGAACGCCAGTAGAAGTACCAGTGTTGCTGGTCGTACCCCATCAGCCTGTAGTGCGGGAGGTAGTGCAGAAAATAGGCGGGGTTGCACGGCTCTTCAACCCGATCGACCAGATCGCTTGCTTCGCGAACGAACTCCGGCCCCGAAAGCTGACCACCGGAATGGCTCCAGAGATTGGGGGAGTATCCGCCGTACAGCCAGCTCTGGCCGCCGTACATCGTGCCGTAGGTGTTCTGGTAATTGGCGATGTATGCGCGCTGATTCAGATCCCAGCGGTCATATGCGAAGACCTGGTTGCCGCTTTCGTCCAGAATCGGGTCGGCCTGCATCCCGTTCTCATCAAAACGCAGAGTGTCGTCCTCGAACTTGACGTCCCATTCCTCGTCGTCATCTTCATTTTCGTCCGAAAACAAGAAGAATGGCTCGTCCATGGCGCACTCCCGGACGCGTGGCGATCCGCATGTCGAATGCAGTCATCGCCGCGCTGCCGGTTAAGCGTAACAGGAGACTATCCGCGGAGTATCTTCAAACCGTCTGCCGCGCCACCTTTAAGGAAGCCGATGTCGCTGCCGGCGGTGATGAAGCGAAGCCCCTGCTTCGCCAGCTCCACGCCGTGGGCTGGACCGCCGCCTGCATATCCCGGCACCTTGCCGGTGTTCTTGCAGGCCTGGATCACCTGCTCGACCGCGCGATGCAGCGGTTCGGCGGCTTCAGCCGAGCCAGGCTGGAAACCCATGGAGAGCGACAGATCGCCAGGGCCGATCCAGCAGCCATCGACACCGGGGGTGGCGAGAATCGCTTCAGCATTTTCGACGGCGAGCTTCGACTCGATCTGCACCGCCACGAAGAGCTCATCGTTGATCCAGATTGGATAGTCGTCGCCATAGTTGGCGGCGCTGCCCCAACCCCAGGAGCGGTTGCCAACCGGTGGCAGGCGGCAGGCGTCTGCCGCTTCCTTCGCCTGTTCCGGGGTGTCGACCATCGGCACGACGATCCCAAGCGCGCCTTCGTCGAGCAGACGCCCGATCTGGGTGTAGTTGTTGCGGGCAACCCGGGCCATGATGGTCGCGCCCCGATTTCGCATCGCGGCGAAACTGGCGATGGTCGATTCCGATCCGAATGCGCCATGCTGGCGATCGAGCAGGATGAAATCAATCCCCGATCCCGCCAGAATCTCCGCCACAAGCGGCGATCCAATACCAAGGGCATACCCAAACGCGGGCTCACCAGCGAGCAACTTCCTCTTGGCCGTATTCACCAACGCCATCCGCCGTCTCCTCCATACGATCTTTCAATCAATAAAACGTGATGGCATGGTAGCAAGTTGAGCGGGGAGTTGGGAAAAGGGAGAACACGGAATCGGAACGGCATCAACATACCGGGAGTTGATGAGCGTTGCGAAGTTAGTCCGACCGTCCGCCAGCAGCATAAAACCTGATGATCGTTGATATTTTAATCCGGCATTCGTATTTTGCCTGAGATGTCAACAATCATCAGCATCCGGCCGACACGCGACACGTCCTGCAGACTACGCACGCGTGTTGCCTACCCAGCTCAGTTGCTGAAAGGTGCTTCGGCTTGAGAGCGCCGGGCCTCGGCCCAGCGCTCTCAAACCAACGTCCTTGTTTACCGTTTGAACGCAGCGAAACAGGACGCACCGATTGGTGCGTCCTGTTTCGCTGATTTTTTTACAGCATGCTAGTTATCGTTTGCATCGGTCTTCTCGTGCATCCGCTTCGCGGCGATGAAGGCGGCCATGCCGCCGAGGGCGGCGGCCCCAAGCCAGGCTGAGCCTGAGCTGTCATCCGGACCGTTGCCGGTGCTTGGAAGCGTAGTGACGGTGGCCGGGGTGGCCGGGGTGGTTGGCGCTGGCGCTGGTGCTGGGTGCGGTTTCGGCGCCTTGCAGGTGTGCCGGTGGCAGACGAGACCGTCGCAGCAGAGGAAGTTCTTGTCGTCGCAGAACTCACCCTTGTCGAGGCAGAGACCGGACGGGTTGTCGCAAACGGCCTCGAAGCAGGTCAGACCTGGGCAGCAGCCGTGGTCCGCGACCATCTCGCAGGCATCACCCGGGAAGCCGCAGGTCGACTTACACGTGCCCCAGTGGCATTTCGAGCCTGCGCAGCAGTCATCATCGCTCTCGCAGGTTTCGCCTTCGATGCCGCACGGCACCGAGCAGAGTCCGCCGGAGCAAACGAGGCCGTTGCAGCAATCGTCGCTGATTTCGCAGATGGCGCCTTCAGCCTGGCAGGGGATGATGCAGGTTCCACTGTCGCAAACGAGGGCGTTGCAGCAATCGTCGCTGGTTTCGCAACTCTCCTCCGACCTCACTGCAGGTGACCGGGGCGCAGAGACTCTCGACGCATTCCAGGGAGTCGCAACATGGGCGGTCACCCTCGTTGCCGCACGTATTTCCCTGGCCAGAGCATGTTCCGTCGCAGTGTCCGAGATTGCAGAAGAGATTGACGCAGCATTCCTGGGTGTCGGCGCAGGCAGCGCCTTCTTCGACGCAGAGGTGAACGCCGGTGCAGACTTCATTTTCGCAGGTAAACCCGTCGCAGCAAGTTGCGCCTTCGCCGCCGCAGGCTGTTCCTTCTCCACCGCATTGCGCGGAACAGACCTGGCCCGTGCAGACCAGACCGGCGCAGCAATTCTCGGTGTCTGTGCACTCGCCACCTTCGACCTTGCATTCCCCGTCGACCGCAACGCAAATGCTGTCTTCACATGTAAAACCAGCACCGCAGTCATCAGTGGTTTCACAGGTCGCCTGGGCGAGAGCCTTTACCGGTCCTTTTCCGACAAACGCAATTCCAAGCCCGGCGGCGAGCCCCTTCAGCACGCTCCGGCGCGAAGCTCCTCTCCCGAGCTTGCGGGTAAAGTCATCGAATCCACGACCATCCATTGCACACCTCCCGTACAGCTTCGAACGTTGAGACCACGCCCCTTCCTGATTTGGGGGTCAAAGAGGTTGTCGGCCGGGTGAGTACAACCGGCATGGGACATCTGCATCATATGACTAAAGTTATGTCAAAGCAAGAGCATTACATTGGGGAGACGTACTCAAGAAAATGCAGGGACGACGGGGATTTCGTCCCTGCATTGCCGATAAAGAACTCGACATTCGAATATGGGAACTTGCGGCCTAGCTCGTAAGCCGGATGCTGAGCAGGCTTCCAGCTTTGAGGTTCATGCCGCCTCAATGCGAGCGTCGCACCGTCGGTGGTGACCTCAAAAGGGAGGCCGTCAATCGTGACGGTCGAGGACCGGTTTCGTTGTTCCCGAGGGTGATCTGATTGAGCGTGAAGTGACCGTGGGCGCACATGAGATTGATCTCCTGTTCGGTTCCGGTTTTGCGCCAGGTCAGGGTTCCCCAGCCGTCGCCGAAGACGACCGGCGCTTGAAGCAGATCAGGTGACCCGGCCGGTGCGATCTGGAGCGATCCGCGCATCCCGTCATAACGAACGCCGGTGATGGCTTCGAGCACTGACCAGCCCGCCATCGCCCGGGAATAGTGATCCCCGCATTCGATTTCGTTGTAGGGATTGCGGCGCGAGCCGTCGTAGCGGTCACGGAGCGCTTTGATCAGCTGCAATCCAGATTCGACGTCGCCTTCCATGATGCAGTGTGCCGCCACCTGGTATTCAATGCCGGTCCAGACCTCGTCGCAATAGCGAACGGGGATGTCGGGACGGCCACCCTGCGGCCAGGTGCAGATGAGCAGACCGGTGTCGTCCTGATCGGCGAAAACGCGATAGCCATGCTCGAAACCCTGGAATCCCTGCCGGACGTTGTATTCGACGATAGAGCGCAAGGTGGCTTTGACATGCGCTTCCGGAAGGATATGCCCGAGATCGAGCAGATGCGCCCACCACTGTCCAAAAAGCTGATCGGCCAGGCAACCGTTGCCAAACTGGTCTTCCAGCGGCATCGACTCATCGATGAGCTGAATGTAGTAGGAGCCGTTCCAGAGGAGCCGGTCATACTCGGCGCTGCCTCGCTCGAAGCGATCGCGCAGTGAGGCCGCAAAAACGTTGCTTCCGGCGATTTTGGCCAATTCCTCGCCGGCGCGAAGTGCAGCGAGCCAGAGCGCGCCGATATACATATTCGGACCGAAAAAGGCGATGTCATAGGTATTTCCCTGTTCACCCTGGAGCACGCCATCGTTATCGTCGTCCCATTTGGCGATGATGTAGGTGAGCAACTTCTCGACGCGTGGCCAGAGCCGGGCGAACCATTCGGCATCTCCGTATTCGCGCACCTCGCGGTAGACCTTGAGCACTTCGCCGAGCATGCCATCCAGCGCGGGGTTGGTGGGGCCGCCGATCGGCTCGTTCCAGAGTTGCGGCAGGTAGAGCGGAGCGATGGTCCGGTGAGGGATATACCCCTCCGGCGCCTGCACCTTTTCCAGATCGGTTTCGCGCATCGTCCGCTCGAGCGCGGGAAAGAGCTTGCTCAGCGCCAGCTCGTAGTTCCAGACATGCGTGCAGTTGAGCGGGCAGGAGCCGCCATAGACCCCATTCCACATGCCGGTGGAACGACCGAGCGATCCCTCGAACCCAAAGAACCGGCCGTCCTCCGCCCAGAAGGTGGTGGGGCTGCGGATCAGACTCCCCTGGGCGGCGAGTGTCTCGACCAGCCAGGCGGGGAGGGTAGAGTCGCGCAGGACGTTTTCCCACTGGCGCGACGCCATTTCCAACTCGCTCTTGTGAGCAAGAAGATGCTCGGAAACATCGACCGCGTCGACGAAACGCTTTCCGTAGGCGTTGCCGAGCCAGAAGCGGCTCCGGCCAAAATCGCGCGCTTTGCCGAACTGGTCGAAATTGACGAAGCGGTTCGGGAAATACCAGGAAAGGAGCACGGTGATCGTCGTTGATTCGCCCGGCAATAGCCAGAAAGGAATTGCCATTCCTCCATTCCAGGTCGATCCGGCTGGACTCGGACCAACCGGCGTGACCGGCATGTTCCGGTATGACCGTTCCTTTTCGAACTGATGGCCGCGAAAGGTGCGGGCCGGATTCAGTCCTTCCAGAAAGCGGATGAACTGCTTCGGATCGGTCCAGCGCTCATACGACCGAGCATCAGGCGAGCAGGCGGTCAGCACCATCTGCCCGGCGCCCGGGTGATCCTCGGATAGGGAAGGATTCTCCATCACGATCGAAACGGTATCGCCGCGACGGCGAACGCGATTGGTGTTGCCGCCATAGAGCGGTGAGGCCGAACCGTCGATCGGCGTGATGCCATCCCAGCCAACCGCGTTTTGCAGCGTCGCGCCAATGCAGCCGTTGACCTCGTGTTGCCCGATATTGTTGACCGTGAAGCTGAAGACAATCGCCGGCAAGCCGCTGGCCTCGGCATCGTGCGGCACGAAGGGAGTATAGGTTTCGAGACTCACCGCGACGGGCAGCAGCGGATCGTCATAGCCGATCCGGGCGAACGGGTAGAGCGCCGAAAAACGAGTCGACCGCCACACCGGGCGCGGCGTCGAAGAGCCTGCGCTGGTCGGTCGGAATCACCTCGTCATTGACGAGCGGAGTTTGTCCTTCCGGCAGATCGAGCGTCGCGCTCGATTGGAGGATGCGGACGACATCGAGCGGCGGCTCGGTGGTCGTGGCCCGGATCGCGAAAAAGCTGTGCGGCACAAAGGCGGCATGATTGATCTGATTGAAGATTTGCCATTGACGGAGCCCGCCATCAGCCCCGATGGCGATCTGCCCCGCGCCAACTCCGCCGAGCGGCATCGCGACATGCCGGGCGTTCGTTCCCTGATAGTTCTTGAGCGCCACCCGCTCTACACGGTTTCCTGGCGCATGTTGCACAGCCGCCATGCCCACCCTCCGCTTCGTCACTGCACGACAATCAATCCGAATTCCGCCCCATCCTAGCGAAGTGCATCGAGCAGCGCAAGAGATTTCATCTAAATATTTAGTCAAAGTGTTGAACGATATTGACATCGTTTGGTTCCCTTGCTAGATTGCGTTACGAACGTATTCCTCGAAATCGATCGATGGCAGGCAGATCTCTCACCAGGAGGTTGCAGACATGGCCGACGCGCGCTCGACGCTCGTCAAACTTTCTGACGTCTCGCTCAATCGTCGTCGCTTGCTCAGGCAGGCCGGAATCGCCAGCGCCGCGGCGTTCGCGATGCCAACGATTATCACCTCGCAAACACGTGCCCAGACTCCCAACCGTCGGGCAAGATCACGCTCGCCTATCTCGGCACCGCCGATCAGCAGGAAGCCTGGAACGCGCTCTTTGGACTCTTTGCCGAGAAGTATCCCGACATCCAGCTTGAGGCGATTGGCAACCCGGTCGATAACTGGGCCGGTTTTTTCGATGCGATTTCGACGCAGATGGCCGGCGGCCAGGTTCCCGATTTGATCCAGGTGGCGACCGAGGGACAGCGTCTCTTCGCCAGCAAGGGATTGGTCGAGCCGATCGACGATCTGCTCCAGCGCGACGAGGGCGAGCTGGCCGATTTCTTCACCGACATCGACCCAAACCTTGTTGAGTGGAACAAAACCTATAGCTCCCCCGATGGGCAAACCTACTACCTGCCGGGCGAGTTCAACACCATGTGCATGTGGTACAGCACTGAAGCATTCGCAAACGCGGGTATCGAAGAACCGACGGATACCTGGACCTGGGACGATTTCAGCGCCATGTCCGACGCCTTCGTGTCCAAGGGCATCTTTTCCTATGCCGGCACGAATGGCTATTTCGTCGGCGTCATGCCCTGGCTGCTGACGAATGGCGGCAGCTCGCTCAGCGAAGACTGGAAAACCGCCACCCTCAACACGCCGCAGGCGATCGAGGCGGCGACGCTTATGCGGACGATGGTCGAGAAGAAATGGAGTCCGGAGCCAGGCAGCGGCACCTACGACGCCGGTGCGCAGATGGCGCAAGGCAAGCTGGCGATGTTCGGCGGCGGCCGCTGGCCGGTGATCGGCATGCGCAAACTCGACTATGTCGACAAGATCAAAATCGTGCCCTGGCCGCAGAAAACTGGATTGGGATCGCCGGTCGGATGGAATGCCTATCCCATCATGAAGGGGACCGAAAATAAGGAAGCCGCCTGGGCGTTCGTCAAATTCATCACCTCAAAAGAGGCGAGTGAATACTTCGCAACTCAGGGCGGCACGATTGTGCCGCCGCGCAAATCGGTCGCGGCAAGCGATGCCTTCCTCACCAATGCACCCGCCGGAAGCGACAAGCTTTACGCCGCGCTCAGCTATGCCACGCCGATCCCATCTCCCGACAAGGGCAATCTCGTCCAGGCCGATATCGAAGCCGCCTACCTCGACATCATGAACGGCAATGTCGACCCCGAGCAAGGGTTGAACGAGCTCAACCAGAAAGTTCAGGAGAATCTGTAACCGAGTAGGGAGCAGAGAGTAGAGAGTAGGGAGGACGCACGTATTCGTTCTCCCTACTCCTAACTCCCTGCTCCCTACTCAATCGCTTGGAGTAACCCATCGTGCAGAGCTCGACTGAGCTTGAGTCTTCAGCGAGATCGATGACGGGAGTCTCGCGGTGGAACCGGCAGAGTTCGCTGGCCCGTCGCGAGGCGCTGGCGGCATATGCCTTCATCAGCCCGGCGGCTGTCTTTTATCTCGTGTTCATTGCCGCACCGCTTATGATCGGAATCGGGCTCAGCTTTTTCGAGTGGGATCTCCTCACTCCGGCAAAATATGTTGGATTCCAGAATTACCGCGCATCTCTGGAATGACGATGAAGCGCGCAAGGCGATCGTCAATTCGTTTCGCTTCACCTTCTGGTCGATTGTGCTGCATATGGGATTCGGCTTGGCGCTGGCGCTCGCCGTTAATCGCGCGATTTCTCCCGTGCTCAAGTATTTTCTCCGCACCGCCTATTTCTTCCCATTGCTGATGTCGTGGGCATCGGTGTCGCTGATGTGGCTGTACATTCTCGACCCGAACTTTGGCTTTTTGAGCTACTACCTGGGGAAACTCGGCATTGATTCGCCAAGTTGGTTTACGGATCCGCAATGGGCGATGCCGGCGCTGATCGGGGTCGATCTCTGGCGAACCATCGGCTTCACCTTCATCATCGTGCTCGCCGGCTTGCAAGGGGTGTCGCCTCAGTTGCATGAAGCGGCGATGATCGACGGCGCCGGATCGGTGAACCGTTTCTGGAACATTACCGTTCCGTTGATTTCGCCGACGCTCTTTTTCATCTTTGTCATCAATTTCATTGGCGCGTTCCAGATTTTTGAGCCCATGTTCATCATGACTCACGGGGGCCCACGGGATTCGACCCGCAGCATCGTCATGCACATCTATGAAACAGGCTTCCGGTCATTCGAAATGGGAATGGCCTCGGCCCTGGCGCTGGTCGTCTTCGTCGTGATCATGCTGGTAACGATGCTCCAACTGATCGTTGGCCGCTATTGGGTCTATACGGAGTGAGGAGAGGTGCGATGGCAGTCTCACGCAAGCAAACGTCAAAACTTGCGAATTGGGGATTGAACCTGGTCCTGATCCTGATCGCCTTGCTGATCATGGCGCCTTTCTGGTGGGTGCTTGTGACCTCTTTTCTTTCCTATAAGGAGGCTTTTTCGCTTCCGCCCAAATGGTTCACGACCAGCTTCACCATTGAGAATTACCGCGAGGTATTCAACCTCGTTCCGTTCGGTCGGATGGCCTTCAACAGTCTGAAGATTTCGACGATCGTTACGGTCGGCGCCGTGACGACGAGTACGCTCGCCGCGTATGCCTTCGCCCGGTTGCGCTTTCCCGGCAGCAATGTGCTCTTCCTTGTCTTTCTGGCCGCGTTGATGGTGCCTCAGCAGGTGACCGTGATTCCGATCTTCGTCATGCTGCGGCGATTTCACCTTCTCGACACCCATGAGGCGGTCTATCTTCCGGCGCTGATCAATGTCTTTGGCATTTTTCTCCTCCGGCAGTTTTTCCTGACGATTCCCCGCGACCTTGAAGATGCGGCGCGCATCGACGGGGCCGGGCATCTGCGAATCCTCTGGCAGATCATCGTTCCCCTCGCCGCTCCCGCCATCGCCGCGCTGGCGATCTTCATCTTTCAGGGCACCTGGAACGACTTTTTCTGGCCCAATATCCTCCTCTTCTCGCAGGACAAGATGACGTTGCCGGTCGGATTGGTCGCCCTGCAGGGGGCTCGCGGCGGCGCACCGGCTGTCTATATTTTCGCCGGGCTCTCGATGGTGATGGTGCCGTTATTGATTCTCTTCGCCTTTACGCAGCGAACGCTCACCCAGAGCATCGCCATGACAGGGATCAAGGGATGATTCGCCGAAGCCGGCAATTGCTCACTCAAGCCAATGCCGAACCGCAGGCCGATCAATGGCTGGCGATCACGCTCGCCCGTGCGATCTGGGACAATGTGCCGTTGCTGCTCGTCATCGACGCAGCGCTGGCGATGGCGGCGTTTCCCGTCTTGCTGGCAGCCGGGTTTGGCGCGATCTACGTTGCGCCGCTGCTCGCGGCGCTGTTGATGGGGCCGATCTGGTTAGCTGCGATTCATGTAGCGAGCAAACTGCTCGATGGCGACGGCGTTTCGACCGGAGCGTTCCTCCGCGCGATTCGCGGATTGGGTGCGAGCAGGCATACGCGTCGCGATTGTGCCGGGAGCGCTGATGTCGTTGATGCTGGCGACGCTGGAACTTTATGGCCGCAATGAGGGGCAGAGCTGGATGCTGGTTCCGGTCGTCGTTGATGGCATGCTGGCGATGACCGCGCTGGTGCTCTTCTTCCCTGCTTCGTTGCTGGCGGCGTCGAGTGGTCTCTCGGGGCGCCAGCTCTGGCGGCAGGCGGCGCTGCTGGCGGGGGTTTCGCCGATGGCGACGCTTGGGATGCTGGCTGGCTTGGCGACGGTCTGGATCGTCGCACAGTTCGTAGGGCCATTGGCGATCGTGCTGATGGCGTCTCCGGTTGCCCTCTTCACCGTCGCTGTGTTTCGTTGGTCGTCGCTTGTTCATCGGAGCGAGCGGGAATCATGACCACGCGGGGTTCATCGAACGAGGTCGTATCTCGCAAAGTGACGCTGAATGATGTCGCCAGGGCGGCGGGCGTTTCGACAGCGAGCGCATCGTTAGCGCTCAATGACCGTGACGGCGTTTCGCCGGAAACGCGGCAGCGTGTGCGCGACATCGCCAAAGAGCTTGGGTACCTCCGCTTCGGTCGCCGGGCCGACGTGACGCAACGGCCGACAATCAATGTCGTGATCGAGCGCCTGCCGGTCGCGCCGATGTCCGATCCTTTTAACAAGCCGATTTTGCTTGGCATTGAATCGGCCGCGAGAAGGCATGGATATCGCATCTCGATGGAATTCGTCACCCCTGAGGATCACCCGGATCAGGCGAGCTGGCGGCAAGGCGGAGCGGAAGGACTGCTGATTCTGGGAGGTGGCGATCTCAAACCGCAATGGATTCAAGAGGCGATCGACGCCGGCATTCCGCTGGTCATGGTCGATAACGTCATCCCTGGCCTCGATCTGCCGTCGGTCGTGCCCGATAACCTTTCCGGCGCGTACACGGCGACGAATCACCTGCTCGAATTCGGGCATACGCGGATCGGATTTATTCGCGGACCGTCGAAATACTGGACGCTCAGCGAGCGATTGGCAGGATACATGCTCGCGCTCGCGCAATCCGGGACATGGCCGGTGCAGGCGCTTGTGCCGCCGCGCGTGTCGCATGGCGATGAAAAAGGGTACGGCGAGATGCTGCAGTTGCTCGATCTGCCGGAACCGCCGACGGCGGTGCTGGCGGTAAGCGACAAAGCGGCGATCGGCGCCTATCGCGCCATTGGCGAACGCGGGCTATCAATTCCCCGTGATATTTCAGTGGTCGGATTCGATGATATTGAGCTGGGGCAGGCGCTCAATCCTCCCCTGACAACCGTGCATGTCTCGGGCGAGCAGGTGGGTAGGGTTGCGTTCGAACGGCTTTACCGGCAGATACGCGATGATGATCGCGATCCCGCCTCGCCGCTGCAAACGCGACTGACGATCCCCACCCATCTCGTCACCCGCGGCTCGGTCGCTCCGCCGCGCGGGTAACGATCACCCACTCAGTGCCATTGGCGACAAAGCGGTTGGTCTCGGCAAATCCGAGCCCAAGAAACGTGCGCTGCGAGCGGAGATTGAAGGCGGCGATGGTGGCGCGGAAGCGATCCGGATGATAGGCAGCCAGGACGTACTCCAGAAACTCAGTCAGCACGAGCTTGCCCAATCCTCGCCCCGTTGCTTCAGGACGCAGTCCGATGCCGATATCGAGCGCCGGTTCGGCGTAATCGCCGCCCGGCACCCGCGCTTCCGGTCCGGCCAGGCAGAAGCCGAGAAACTCGTCATCATCAGTGGAGATGGCGAAATGGGGTGAGTTTGGATTGAACAGATCCCGGAGCACTGCCTCGAGATCGGCATCCCCGAGATCGTAGAAGTCATATGGTGGTGGATAGCGCCAGCAGATGATTTCGCGCGCGTCGGATTCAGCAAGTGGCTTGATGCGAAAAGCCACGTTATTCCCAGGATGGTTTCAGCGTCGTGCCGGTTTCCAGCCAGGTCTTGAGATTGCTCAAGATGAACGGCCATCCGTCGGCGACGAATTCCAACGTCGCGGTTTCGCCCACAAATTCATCGTGAACGAGCGAGAGCACCGTCACATCGCCGGCGGGCGTGAGTTCCCAGGTGACGCGGGAGGGGGGATCGGCCTGCGTTTGCTCATCGCCGAGATAACGGAAGGTGGTTGAGAGCCGGCGCGGCGGATCAAATTCAAGCACCGTGCCTTCGATGGCGATGATGCCGCTCGCCTCGATGAAATGAACAGACGATCCAACTTCCCAGGATGAGCCGACCTTCGCATCGAAGAAGTAGCGCTCGGTCAGCTCGGGATCGATGATCGCGTTCCAGACCCAATCAACCGGCGCGCCGATATAGACCTCATAGACCAGCTGCGGATGCTCCATCGTGTCCTCCAAACGTCATCGTTGACGAATGATCATTGCTCGTCAGGTTGGTGGAGTTGCTTTGCGCCCCATTCCCCGGATTTGTGCCTCGGATTACGGCGAGTTCCGGATCGTTTGACCGGTCAGATTTCCCGGGGTTGAAATCCCGTGCGACCTAGTAACACGACGAAGCCCTTCCGGGGCTGACCTCGGTTGGAAATATGCCAATATACCGGAATGTTCATCGACTCAGTCTCGGAGAGACTTCGTCTTGTCAGCATTGGACTTCAGTCCGGTGCGCGGCGGAACCCCTGATCATGTCCGGGCGTAGCTTGATGTTGAATCGTCCGAGATATCGTTCATTTCGACTGCGATCAATCGAAGGCTCTTGGTCTTACAGGCATGACACTCGTCCTGCCATCATATCCCGAAACCCCTGATGTTGTTGTACGGCTTGAGTTGCGTTCGCCTGTACCGGCTACATTTCCCGGGAGCCGATTGTTGCGGCATTTGCCGAACAATTGCGTCGAGAGACACTCGATCTGCTCGGAGAGCAAGAGGGCGCCGTTGAGTCAGGTAACAGGCGATGGAACCATTCGCCCAGTGGGCAGCGCGTTCGAGATCCGATTCGATCGCTGGTATCCCCAGCCAATTGGGGAGGTGTGGGATGCCATTGCCACTCCCGAAGGGCTTGCCCACTGGCTTGCCGATGCGCGGCTCGATCCACTGCCGGGCGGAGTGATCGAGCTTGATTTCGGCGACGATGCCGGCGGCGCGATGCGGGGCGCTGTCGCCCGGTATCAACGGCCCCGCGTGCTGCAATACAGCTGGTCAATGGCGGACGAGCCGGATGCCGTCGTTCGCTGGGAGCTTCCAACACTTGATGAGGGAACAGCGCTTTCTCTGACTGTGACCCTGAGCGGCGAAGCTGATGATTCCGCGATGCTGCTGGCGAAATGGCATCTGCGGCTCGATGCGCTCGCCGCGTATCTGGATGGCGAGGAATACGTTCGGGACGCTTCGTCCCTGGATCTCCTGCTCGACCACTACCGGGAATCGGGAGCTTGATGGTCGATGAGCGCGGTCAGCAGTGACCGCAACTCAGTCAGCCCGGCTGCTCCCAGGATCTCCGCGTATTCCGCTTCAAGTTCCTTCTTCACTTCATGAGCGTCGCGAAGATAGGTCCAGCCAGCATCGGTGAATTGCACCAACGTTGCTCGTCCATCAACGGGGTCCGGTTTGCGCGTCACCAGACCCTGCCGCTCCAGATCGGCGACAAGTTGCCCCATCCCCTGCTTGGTCATCCCGGCGCGTTCCGCCAACACGGTGATCCTGGTTCCGTCGAGATCGAGGTGGGGGAGGAGGGCAGTGTGGGCGACGCCAAGTCCCCGGTACCCGCGTTCACGGAGCTTCTCGATCGCCTGGGTATTGAACGCACGCTGCGCCTGCAGCAGCAACCGGCCAATATGCTGATCGCGCAGTTCCTGTAGCGCTGATTCCGTCACGCTCGATTCGTCCATCGCAACCTCTTTACACATTGGGAAAGGTGATTTACTATCTGATATAGACAAGCCGCTTTACTGTATGGCTTGAACCGGAATTTGTCGACGTTCAATGAGGAGCGAACCGATGACCGTGATTCGACAGGCTGATCTGCGCTACATCGAAACGCCCGGCGGGAACTTCGGCGCGGCGGTCGCGACCCCCAGCAAAGGCGCGGTCGATGTCAGCATCATCCGCCAGCGCCAAACCCCAGGTGGGGCCAATCCTACGCATACGCATAACCGCGAAGAGGTGATGCTGATCCTCTCCGGCGAAGTGACCGTCGTGCTCGACGCCGGTCCGGTCACCCTGATCACCGGCGACAGCCTCATCATTCAGCCTGGAACCGCGCATCAGATCGAAAACCGGAGCGCCGAGGATGCCGAATGGCTCCTCATTGCCACCGCCGGCGTCGAATTCATCAAGAGCACCGGCGAAAAAGCTGCGCCACCCTGGGCAGTGTGATACGACCGCCCTCATCCACTCGTCAACTACCGCCACAGAATGTGCGGATATATCGGGTGTTTGCGTACCCTCTCCCAGCATTGGGAGAGGGTGGCCTTTTAGGACCGGGTGAGGGAATCACGCCGAAACTTCTTTCAGCGTCATTTCCAGCACATCAACCGCCCGATCAAGATCAGCGTCGCTGATGACAAGGGGCGGCTGGAAGCGGATGACGTTGCCGAGCTGGCCGCCGACGCCGACGAGCACGCCTTCTTCGCGACAACGTTTCCGGATCTGGGCGGCTTGCTTGCCGGCCGGGGTTTTCTTCTTCCGGTCGGTCACCAGCTCAACGCCGATCATCAAACCCATTCCCCGGACATCGCCGACGAGCGGGTAGGCGCTCTGCATTTCCCAGAGCCGGTCGATCAGGCGCTCGCCCTTGCGGGCGGATTGTTCCGGAAGCTGCTCTTCTTCCATCACCTGGATATTGGCGATGGCGGCCGCACAGGACACAGGGTTGCCGCCGAAGGTGGAAAGATGCTCACCCGGACGCAGGCTGTCGGCGATCTCGGCCCTGGCAATGGTGGCGCTGAGCGGGAAACCGTCGGCGATCCCTTTCGCCATCACCATGATGTCGGGTTCAACGCCGAAATGCTCGATGCCGAACATCTTGCCCGTGCGGCCAAATCCCGTTTGCACCTCGTCTACGATAAAGAGTATGCCGTTGGCGTCGAGCACCTCTTTGACCCGCTTGAAGTAGGACGCGGGCGGAACGATGATGCCCCCTTCGCCCATGATTGGCTCGGCGATGAACGCCGCGACATCACCGCTCGATTGATACTGGATCGCCCACTCGACCATCTCAGCGCAGCGCTCCGCCACGATCTCAGGATCGTCAGTGTTAAACGGATTGCGATAGACATAGGGCGCGGGCGCGAAGGAAACACCCGACATATACGGTCCGCCGCGAGTCTTGCGGGCTTTGTTGCCGGTGATGGCGAGGGTGGCGTTGGTGCGGCCGTGAAACGCATGGGTGAGGGAGATCACCTCGTGCTTGCCGGTGTAGGCCTTGGCGAGCCGCAGCGCGGTTTCGATCCCTTCCGCGCCCGAGTTGCCGAAGAAGGTTTTCTGCAATGCGCCGGGGCTGATCCGGGCCAGCTCTTTAGCGGCGTCTGCCACGACCGGCACGTGATAGATGTAAGTCGCCGCGTGGATGACTTCATCTAATTGCGCTTTCGCGGCAGCGATCACTTTTGGATGACGGTGTCCCGCATTGACGACCGAGATGCCAGCGAAGCAGTCAATATATTCCTTGCCGTCGACATCCCAGATCGTGGAACCCTCAGCTTTGCCAACCACCACGGGCTCGATCGCGGCCACAAAACTGGTGTTGACGTAGTCGCGGTAGTTGGCGACGGTTTCGTCGTGACGCGCGACATCCGACGCGTTTGATGCTCGCTGATTCGCCATGCTCGATCCTCTTTCAGCTGATCCGATTCGGCCAATTCCTCTACCAGACATCATCGCAGAGCAGATCGAAGCCCACCATCGATTCGATGCATTCCTGGGTGCTTTAGGGCGGTGAAGAATCGGAATGCGCTGTCATGGGATGTTCGTCGATGAAGCAGGGCACATCGGGATAGGGCGAATGTCCGTACATCCGGTGCTTTAGTCATCATTACCCAATGACATCAGTCCCAATTGTGAACATTTTATGCGGGATTTGCGGAAAATGATGCTAGGATGGAAACGTACCAGTAATTCCACCGCGTTGCCCCGCACAAGTGCACAGGCTGATTCAGGCAGGAGGCGCCCGATGGACGCGCGTCGTCAGATCGTCGGTTTTTCCGACCATTGCCGCGAGCGAATGGCCCAGCGAAATGTCACTGAAGCGGACGTCCGTCTGGTGATGGCGCGGGGTGTGCTGGAGCATCGAACAGGGGTGATCTGTTTCACGATCCCCCGACGCTGCATTCCGAATGAAGAGCGTTCAATGCGTGGGTCGCTGGAATCGCTGGTGGTGTTGGTGCAAGAAGGGTGGGTAATCACCGTCTACCGCAACCGCCGCCCGCTGCACCATATCCGCCATAAAGCGAAGTACAACGATGCCCGGCTGAGCCGCCGATCGCGCGCCACTCTCTCGTTTGCTGGACCCGACTGCGATCACAGCGAACAGGCGACCTTCGCCGCGTAGAGCGGTTTGTGGAAGCGGCTTCGCGTCCTGTTTCCCGGAGTTGACGCCCCGGGCTATAGGGATGTACCGGCGTCGTCTTGGTTGCCATTTCCCGGCCTTGAAAGGCCGGGCTAACACGCCAAAGCACTTCCAGGGCTAAGCCCGACGGCCCTCACTCCCGATGCGGGAGAGGGGGCCGTCGGGCTCAGTGTCGGGTCCACGTTACGCAGCTGCATCGCTCGCGGCATCAGTCGGCTCATCGACCGGTGCGGATTCCACCGGTGCTTCGGTTGGTTCCTCGACGATCACCTCGGTTGGTTCCTCGACCACCACTTCCGTTGGCTCTTCCACCACGACTTCCGTTGGTTCCACAATGACTTCGGTTGGCACCTCGGTCGGTGCAGGAACGTCCGTGGGAACCTCAGTCGGGGCAGGCGCGGGAGTCGATGTCGCCGCAGGCGGTATCTCGGTCGCCGTTGGTTCCGGAGTGGGTGAGGGCTCCGGGGTTTCGACTGCTGGCGGTGCGGCTTCCATATAAGGAGCGATCGCTGGTGGCGACCAATCAGCCGGCAGCAGCCAGAGTCCGGCGGCGCCCGGATCGCTCAACGCCCAGGTGTAGTAGCTCATCCATTTGAAGACGACGGCAACATAGACCTCGGTGCAGGTGCCGAAAACATCGCAGCCGAATCCGAAGTAGGCGCCGACGGCTTGATCCCAGGAACCGTAGCCATTCAGGCGCTCGACCAGTTCCCATGCGCCGGCGGTGATATTCGTAGCGGGGTCATGCCACGATTCCTCCCCGATGCCCTGGCCGGCCAACTCGACCGGCATGATCTGCATCAACCCGCGCGCTCCCGCGGGCGAGATGATATTGGGATCGCCCTCAGATTCAATCCGCATCACCGCCGCTAGCAGCGCAACCGGCACGCCAGACACGACCGAGGCGTTGGTCATTTCCGGCAACCAGCGCAACACCGGGTCGTCGTAACGAATCCGCACCGGGACGGGCGTTGGCGTCGGAGAGGAGTCTTGTGCTTGAGCGACTCCAGGGACGATCAGCAGCAAGGCCGTGAAAAGAAGGATGATGCGATGGAGCGTTCCGGATGGTTTCATGAGGCTAACCTATCGCGAGAGCGACGATCAGACAATTGTGTCGAATGACAAGATCATCCTAGCACGAGTGGCGACAAATGTACATCGTTCAGCAACCACATTTTTGATACATGCGCTTTTAACATAATCCTCGGTTGTTTGTGGTATACTTCACAAAGTGAGACGCGGCTGGAGCGGATGCTCGATGCCGCGTTCCTTGTGTGACGGCGCCCCTTGCCGTCGACTGCCTTCCGGCGGGTCCGTGCCGCGGTCACGCCGCTCATTCTGAAAGCACCAAAGCGTGACAAATTTATTGACTCATGAACCCACGATCGGCGTGTTGCCTCTGGAGCGACTTCGCAACATCGCCATCATCGCCCACGTCGATCATGGCAAAACGACCCTCGTCGATGGCTTGCTCAAGCAATCGAACATCTTCCGCGATCCCTCGGCCGCCGGCAGCCTTGATCATGGATTCCAACGATCTCGAGCGCGAGCGCGGCATCACCATTCTCGCCAAGAACACGGCAGTCACCTACGCCGGGGTGAAGATCAACATCATCGACACGCCCGGCCACGCCGATTTCGGCGGCGAGGTGGAGCGCGTGCTCAACATGGCCGATGGCTGCCTGCTGCTGGTCGACGCCGTCGAAGGCCCGATGCCGCAGACGCGCACCGTGCTGCAGCAGGCGCTCGGAGCTCGGTCTGCGCCCGATCGTGGTCGTCAACAAGATCGACCGCCCGGCCTCTCGTCCCGAGGAAGTCGTGTCGCTGACGCAGGATCTCTTCCTCGAACTGGCGACCGATCCCGACCAGCTCGACTTTCCGGTGATCTACACCATCGCCCGTGAGGGCCGCGCTGGCACCGACGCCTGATCGGCGCTCGAATCTGATCTGCGGCCGCTTTTCGAAACGATCGTGCACGAAGTGCCTTCGCCGAAGGTCGATCGCCGACGGCACCTTCCAGATGCTGGTCGCCTCGCTCGACTTCGACACCCACAGGGGCCGGATCGCCATTGGCCGCGTGCAGCGTGGCTCGATTCGCGCCGGCGACACCCTGGTGCAGATCACCGACGACGGCGAGCAGATTCGCTCCCGCGTGACCTGGCTCGGCGAATTCGACGGCCTGGCGCGCGAAGAGATCGAGCGGGCGGACGCCGGCGAGATCGTCGTGATCGCCGGATTCGGCGACGCCAAGATCGGCGCCACGCTGGTCGACCCGAGCAATCCCGAAGCGCTGCCGAAGCGATCACGATCGAAGAGCCGACGCTGAAGCTGACCTTCGGCGTCAACACCTCGCCGCTCGCCGGCCGCGAAGGCAAGTACTCGACCTCGCGCCAGCTTGCGCGAGCGGCTCGATCCGCGAGCTGGAGACGAACCTCTCGCTGCGGGTCGAGCCGACCGAGCAGGCCGGATGTCTTCGCCGTCTCCGGTCGTGGCGAGCTGCATCTCTCGATCCTGATCGAGACGATGCGGCGCGAGGGATACGAGTTCCAGGTCTCGCGGCCGGAAGTCATCACCCGCGAGATCAACGGCACGGTGCATGAGCCGGTCGAGCACCTGATCATCGACACCACCGAGGAGTTCGTCGGCACCGGTCACCGAGCTGGTCGGCGGCCGCCGGGCGCGGATGCTCGACATGGTCAACGATGGCCGCGAGCAATGTCCGGCTGGAGTTCGCCATCCCGACCCGTGGCCTGATCGGGTTGCGCAACGCCTTCCTCACCGCGACCAAAGGCAACGGCGTGCATGGGCTCGCGCCTGATCGGCTACGAGCCGTGGCATGGGACCGATCCAGAACAATCGCGGCGGCTCGCTGGTCGCGACCGAAAGCGGGCCAGACGCTCGCGCACGGTTTGGCCAACGCCCAGGAGCGGGGATTCACCTTCATGGAGCCGGGCGTCGAAGTGTATGAGGGGATGATCGTCGGCCAGCAGCCGCGCGAAGGCGACCTGCCGGTCAATGTCTGCCGCGCCAAGAAGCTGACCAACATGCGCGCCAGCAACTCCGACATCGCCATCAAGCTGACCCCGGCGGTCAACCTGAGCCTGGAGCAATCGCTCGACTTCCTGGCCGACGACGAGCTGCTCGAAGTGACCCCGAAGAACTACCGCCTGCGCAAGCGCCTGCTGCTCGCCGACGAGCGCGCCAAAGCGAAAAAGCGCGGCGACACTTCCGGCCGGAATACGACGCAGAACTAGCCTGTATGGTCACAAGGGGCCGTCCAATCACCGGACGGCCCTTCGCCATTTGCCTCATTCCGTCCTGTCAACCGCTCCGGAAAAGGGATTACCCCTTCGCATTTCGTGTCATTTGGATCACATCGAAATGTTTCATGTCGACGGTTATCGACGCGATCGCGGCGACGAAGGCGCTGTTCTCGGGGGCTGCGTCGAACTCCTCCCAGATGCGAGGGCCATCTTCAGCCGTTTCCCAGAGAACGAGATCGAAGCATTCTCCATCCTCCTTAAAACCGAAGATGCGATCGATGAAGCCGTTGCATGTTTCGAGGTACTTCGTGCTTGCGTTGACTGCGCGCTGAAAATCTTCTCGGTTCACCCCATCGTGCAGCCGAAACTGAACCGTTTCAATCACCATTGTTACTCTCCCTCTGACGCATTGTCGATCTGATTCATGGCGACAATGCTGAGTAAAGAAAGAGTGTAGAGCCGAAATGGAACGCATGACTGCTGCCTGAACAACGAAGGCGGCCCGATTTGGAGCCGCTTCGTCGCCAGTTCTGCGATCTTGCGCTGTAGTTCAGACGCTGGGAGTGGTAGAGGGCGTCACGTCGAGCGTGAATCCGCCAGTATAGGACCCGGGCATCGTGCCGGAGGTGATCGTCATTCGGACGGTGACCGCGATGGTCGTATCGACTGCCGCCGCGCCGGTCTCAACTGAGAGCACCGTCACCGGCGACACAAACGTCGAGCCGATCAGATATTGCGCGGCGGTGCTATCGGGCAACCCGGTCAGACCGGTAACCATCAGCAAATCCGGTCCGATCGACGTTACCGCATCCGCGCTGGTGAACCCTGCGCTTGCGACGTCGATGGAATAGCCCGTGCGATCCGCATCCGCGCGGGTGTCGTGAACGACGATCAGCAGCGTAGTCGTGGCAATCGCCGATTCACTCGCAGTCGGCGCCGGGTTATTGCCATCAAGCGTAAATGTAATGCCATCGCCGCCCCACTGAACATCGAGCGATCCCGCATCCGCCACAACGACGGACACCCCGGTTTCGGCGGTCGTGTCCGCGCTGACCGCCATTGGCCCCAACCAAAGCGAGGCAACAAGCGCGAGCATCAACGGTGCGACGCGAGCAACAGAGCCTGATCTCCGGCGAATCATGGGATCGTCACCGTCCCATCGACCGGCAAGCGGCCAAGCACGACCGCCGCGCCGGACGGATCAACGCTTTCCAGAAGCAGCTCGAACGTCCAGGTGCCGGTGGTCCAGCCGTCGGCCGGGAGATAGCGCGTACTGATCGGCGTATCGCCGGTCGGCAACGACAGCGACTGGCTGATCGGGAAGCGCTCGACCTCCGCGCCATCCTTGCTGGCGACGAGCGACAACTGCGCATTCGCCACCGGATCGCCGGAGTTCTGAATCGTCGCCTCAACCTGCACGAACTGAACATTGTCCGCCGCCGGTTTCGGCGTCGCTGTGGCCGACGTGATCGAAATCAGCACGGGCACCGGCGTGCGCCGCATCGTGTCAGACGACGAGATCCGACTGTTCCCCGCTCGCCGTTTCCCTGTGTCAGGATCGGCCAGATTGACCGCACCTGGTAGGGTCCAGAAGTGAAATCGCTCCTGCTGCTCCCACGGTGAGCGTCGTGCTGTCTGCGCGTAGATCGACTCCATCTTGACAGGAAACGAAACGAGCAGCTTCCCGATCGGATCGAGGACGTCGACGGTGCCTTCGGGCCGAACGCGGACATCACCGGTATTTTCAGCACAACCTGAATGGTCATGATATCGAGCTCGTTCGACTTCAGTGTAATAGTCACCGACTTCGAAGCTGGTGGTCATGTCGCCTGGCACGGTGATGAAAACCGGAACCACGTAGCGAAGCCGCTGCGTAAACATGTTCGAGCCTTCGACCGCGTCGGATTCGCTTCCTCAGCGGCGACGGCAGTGATGTATTGACCCGGAGCCGTGCCTTCAGGGACATTGACCTCAAAGGTGACGCTCGATGCCTTTGCCCGGCTCGATCGTGTAGGTTTCTTCAGGAAGGTCGATCCAGGACGTCACCTCGTTCGGCGGCGTCTCCGTAGGGGGCCATGCCGAATCCGCCCCCATCTTTCGTAAAGGCATTCATGGCATACATGCGGATTTCCTGATCGACTTCCCCGGTGTTGCCGATTGTGCCTACCATCTTGGCGGATGTTCGCCGGTTTGATCGTGGCTTCGAAAAATGAACCCAGACCTGTTTTCGAGGGGTAAAACTCAAAGGCTTTAACTGGAGCGTTTGGATCAACCGTCGGTGTCGACGCGGCATCCTGGCCGAGCGCTGCCGGCGCCAAGCCCGGCACGAGCAGAAATGACGAACAAGGCAGACTGCTATCAGAAGTTTTCGAATGCGGTCTTGAACCACGGTGACATACTCCAGTGTGCGGCTCGGCTGTCGAACGAGCGTGACTCACAGCGAGACAAGTCCCGCTGTGAGCGACCCAGGATTGCTGGCTACGGAAGCGAAGCTGGTCGTTACTGACACCGTCAGATCTGACGCATAGCTTCCCGGTATGGTTCCTGCCGGAATGTTGAGCCCGAAATTCACGTCCCGACCGAAAGAATCGTTCCGCGTCCCGAATAGCCGAACATGATGGTTCTCGCCGTTTCGAGCGAGTTGTTCGTCGATCCAGGGGCCTCCGCAATCCTTGCGCAACATAGGCATCGTTCGATGAAATAGCCGATATCCCCGATGCCAGGTGTGTTACCGGATTCCGCCCACTGCGCTGGCCGACGTGATTGGTGTAGGTCATCTTGAAGTCTCCTGACGTCATTGGAGTGTAGATCGAGGCGCCGGAAGATCGAAATTGTCGGCGGAAACCTTCACATCGAAACTGGTCGATGGACTTCGTATCGTTGATAGCAGAGCGCCAGTTGCCGGTGGCCTTGCCATTGGCCTGGGCCGTCGGCCATTGAACCTGCGTAAGTCCGTAAGTGGTGGTATGTGCTCACGGCCGTGTCATCGGAACGCAGAAATAAGCGTTGAATACTCCGGGATCAGTCACTGCCACGGTAGTCGTACCCGCGTCCTGAGCCATCGCAGCAGGTGCAGCGAGTGTGCCGACGAGCGCGAAACCGGCGACGACGCCGGCGAGGGACTTCTTGAGATTCATGAGCGTTGCTCTCCTGTTTGCTGCCCAGGTACTCGCGTTGCTCATTTGAAATCGGTCCAGACCGGTACACCCGTTCTGGCAGACTTCATCGAGCAAACGTGAGATATTGGACATGGCGCGGCTACCACTGTTTGACGCGATGGTTGCCGCTGCTGAAACCCGGGACCCTGCGTTCGCGCGGGGTCCCCTCCATTTGCGCGTTTCCCCTGATCCCCTTTCTTCGACACCTCCGTGTTGCGATTGCCCATCGGGCAGCCACGCGTGCGGTTTACGCGTCTAGTGGTAGGAGCGCCGCGCTGAGGGAGGTCTGGAAGGCCCCCGTGCCGGGCTGGTCCGGCATGCGCAGCTCGATATCCAGCGTGAGTGATTGCGTTTGTGCGGCGTCGGGTGCGCCAGTCAGCGTCGCCAGGTCGCAGCCGTTGGCGAGATCGCAGCCTCCATCCGGCAGGGCGGTTCCGTCGACGGCGACGACGACGAGACTGCTGCCGCTGAGCGGGTTGCCTGCCTCATCGGCGAGCGGCGTGCTGGCGAGATGCAGGGACCAGTCGCCGCAGCTCTGGTTCAGATCGGAAACGATGACGTTCATGATCCCGGTTTTCGTTGTGCTGTCGGGGCCGGTGGCTGTGACACTGATCTCGCCGAAATTGAGCGGTCCGGCGAAGGCGACGGATGGCTCGGGAATTGCCTGCAGTCCTGGCTTGATCCGCAACGGCTCCGGTTCGGATTGGGCAAGCGAAGTGGCGGCTGCTTCAGCTGATACGATCTCGATGCCGTGCGTGATCTTGAGTTCAGGCGTGGTGAGATTGCAGTTCGGGCGAGTTATCCGGATGCTATAGGTGATTTCGCTGGTTGTATCGAGGGTGGATACGTCGCTGCGGCTGCCTGCCGGATGGAGCTGTTCGAAGGCGAAATGGGCATCGGCGAGATTGGGATCAGTCCACTGCGCGATCTCGTTCTCATTGACGGGCGACAGCAGTTGCACGCTCCAGCCTGCATCAATGGACACTTGAACGTTCCACTTCACCGTTACGCCATCGGGCACGATCGCGGTTCCGGTCAGCGACACCCTGTCGGTGCATTGGTAGTCGAGGGCGCCGCCTGAGGCGATCGCGTCGGGCTGATCGGGCGCGAGCTTGCACTCTGGTTGATCGCTGAGCAGATAGGAAAGCGTGGGAGCGGGAGTGGGCTCAACCGTCGGAATGGAGGTTGGTTCCGCAGTTGGCACCTCGGTAGGGGCGATTTCCTCGGTTGGCACCGGTTCCAGAGTCGGTTCTTCGATCACTTCGGGAGCAAGCGTTGGTTCCAGATCTGGAGTTGGCTCTTGCTCGACCGTTTGCTCGTCGCCAGGAACCGGTGATCCAGTGCCGTCATCCTGGGCGGAAACGGGTGTTGCCGCAATCAAGCTGCCGCAGAGCATGGCCACGGCGAGCGCGCCGCCGAGCCGGCGGCCGAACGATTGCGACTTAAATGATGGCGAGTTGGTCCCCTGCCAGAACCTATTCACGGCGTCCCATTCCATCCCCGGAGAACAACCCAACGTTCGCCGTAATCGATGCATTCAAAACATACGATTGCACGTGCTTGATCAAATGCGACAACGATGACCTCAAACCACCCTGGCCGCACCCAGGAAGAATGATCCTCCAATGTCTAAACACGTCGCGCTTACTCGCATGTGCATACAATGAGTATATCTTATATGCAAACCATAGTCATATGCCAATAGTACCAAGTGGCTATGCTAGTCGATATAGGACATTTGGGTGGTTCGCATCGCACCTGAGAAGACTGGGGCAGCGATCGTGTGGCGTGCGCGGATGCTTCCTCGGCGTGGGTCTGAAATCAGACGTAACGCCGCGGATCTTACTGCGCGAAATTCGATCAGGGAAATGTAGCTGGGATGAATGCGGTATGTGTGGGTGAAATGGAAAACCGCCGCGAGGGTGATTTCGCGGCGGTGGACCCCAGGGGATCTGACCTCTATTGAGTTATCAGGTTGGTCCACCGCCGCGGGGGAATCAAGGAGGGTTTAGATGAGGGCTTTGGGAGGCGCCGGTTGGCGGCTCCGCGTAGGCTCATTTGTATGTTGTTAGATTAGGAGGCAGGCGTCACGTGACATTGTCGGATATGTCACAATTCTGTTACATCAAAATAGCGATATAGCTATGCCGTAACCGGCATGGATGATGATCGGACCAATTCTGGCGAACGTTCCGGATCCGCGGGTATTTGCTAACACGTTCTGCAGATGCACTGGCCAATTTCATGCGCGGCCATTTGCCGGAGTTCTATTCATCGTTTCGTGGGCCGTGAGCGCCGGATGTCCAATTGGAGAGGAAGAGCCAGATGTCGAGTCAATTGCTCAAGAAACTTGGTAAGTATGGAGGTTTGCTCGGATCGATCGTGGTTTGTCAGGCAGTAGGTGGCCTGGGCGGAATTTGGACGGCAAAAGACGTTCGCGAATGGTATCCCACGCTCGAAAAACCCTCATTCAATCCACCAAACTGGCTCTTCGGCCCCGTTTGGAGCCTCCTGTACGCGCTGATGGGTGCAAGCGCCTGGTTGACCTGGCGGCATGCCGACGAACGCGCAGTCAAGCATGCTGCCCTCCAGCTTTTCTCGATTCAGTTTGCGCTGAACTCGTTATGGTCGTTTATCTTTTTTCGGCTTCATTCACCGCGCTGGGCCTTTTTCGAGATCGTTATGCTCTGGGGCGCGATCGGCATGACGCTGGTTGCGATCTGGAAGATCAATCGGCTCGCCGGCATGCTGTTTCTTCCGTATCTGCTCTGGACGAGCTTTGCCGTGCTTCTCAATTTCCGCATCTGGCGGCTAAATCCCGAACAACACTGAGAAAACGCGCATCCAGGAAACGTCTGATCGCTTTGAAGAACAGGGGTGGATCGTGCGATCCATCCCTGTTGCTGCCTGGTGCAGCGCAACACGCGGTTGCGAGTTCTGAAAAGGCGGCGTTCAATTGCCTCGTCGCGTTGCGTGCGAAGCAGCTGGCACGCCATCCAAATGTGGGGAGGAATCGGTGAAGGTCTTTGTCTCAGTCGATATCGAGGGAATTTCGGGCGTCGTTCATGCCGACATGATGATGCCGTCGGAACGGGAATATGAGCGCGGTCGCCGCCTGATGGTGAACGATGCAAACGCGGCGATCGAAGGCGCGATCGCCGCCGGGGCTGATTATGTGCTGGTTACCGACGGGCATGGACCGATGCGCAACCTGAAGATCGAGGATTTGCACCCCGGCGCGCATCTGGTGTCCGGCACTGGCGACGCGAAGGATTATTGCCAGCTTGAGGGCGCGGATTCGGAAACGTTCGATGCGGCGATCTTCGTTGGTTACCACGCGATGGCACAGACCTATCAGGCGATTCACCCACACACCATCGCCGGCATCGCCGTCTATGAATTGCGGATCAATGGCAAACCGCACGGCGAAACCGGGCTCAACGCTGCCGTGCTCGCCTCGCTCGGCATTCCCACCGTGATGTTGACGGGCGATGAAACGACCTGCGCCGAAGCGACATCGTTCCTGGGATCGGAAATTCAGACGGTCGCGGTGAAAAAAGCGAGCGGTCGCAACGCCGCTATCTGCCGCCCGCCCTCCGCCACGATCCCGGAGATCACCGCGGCCGCCCAACGCGCGATCGAGCAAAAAGGCACCGTTCAGCTCTATCTGCCCGACCAGCCGTTTCAGCTTGAGGTCGATTTCGTCACCATGCCGCAATGCAATCGCGCGGCGCGCACCGCCGGAGTGGAGCGTACCGGCCCGATGACGATCTCGGCGCTGGGGGAGACGCCCTGGGAGCAATATCGCAATCTGTGGGCTGCGCTGCGGTCGGCGCTCTACGAGCCGGCGAGCTGGCTCGCCTGATCGACATGCGCCCTGAAATTATCCTTTGGGCTCATGCCGATACGCCTCATCGCACCGTAGGATGAACCCAGGACGTTTGATGTCGAGTGTGCCGCGCATCACTGCCGGTCAGGCGCGTATCGATTGTCCGGGGCAGCGGAGCCGGCCCCCCTCTCAACCCGGCTCCGCGCTCAATGAAACGGCGTCCGCTTTGCCGCGGGACGCCGTTTCGCTTTAATCGTTTGTGCCGTTCAGTCGATCAAGCCGGGGGTTCGCTCAACTCGACCAGCTTGAACCGCAATGCCACCGTTTTCGCCTTCGCGCGCGAGGTCACACCCAGCTTGGAGAGTATGTTGGCGACGTGCGATTCGACGGTCCGCACGCTGATATAAAGCTCGTCGGCGATTTCGGCGTTCGTCAGATCCCGCACCAGTAACTGGAGCACTGAGAGCTCGCGCGGGGTGATCGCCTCTGCCCCGGCCCGCACGGTTTCTGCGTCGGCATCGGACGATTCGTCGACAGTGACGATCGTCGCCTTGATTGTGCCGGCATCGGCCCGCCAGGCAGGATCGAGCACCATCGCCACGATCTCGTCTATCCCGGCGGATGTTCCTTCCATTGCGGCAGTATCGAAGGCGCGTTTCGAGAGCTTTACCTTCACCGCTGCCAGGGCGCTTGCATGCCGCTCCTGATCTACCGGACGCAGAGGAATCCCAAGCGCCTGCCGCGCCTGCGCCGATGCCGCAAAGAGCGTTGCTGCTTGAGCCGGGCGACCAAAGGCGGTGGCGACGGTCGCCAAACCTTCAAGGCACTCCACCGCTCCGCGGCGGTCGCCCAAATCCTGGCGGAGCCGGAGCGCACCGAGGAAGTAGGTGAGGGCGGTCGTTTCGTCCCGCTTTTCGTGCGAGACATACCCGAGCCCGGAGCGGGCGTAGGCAATGCCGAGCTGATCGCCGATCTGCTCGAAAATGGTCAGGCTGCGTTGATGCAGCATCTCGGCTTCATCCAGCTTGCCTTGATTGAAGCGCAAATCGCCAAGCGCGTAGAGCGAGAATCCGATCGCGGCGTCATCTCGATTATCCCGGCGAATCCGCAATCCCTCTTCAATTAAGGATTGAGAATCCGTGAAGCGGCCCTCGGCATTCGCCGTGACGCCGAGATTGTTGATCGAGTTGGCGAGACCATGACGGTCATCCAGCGTTCTGCGGATCTCCAGCGCGGTTTCGTGACGAAGGCGAGATTCCGCGTAGTTCCCGCGATAGTAGGCGACCAGACCAAGTCCGTTGTTGGCGCTGGCGATGCCGGTGCGGTCATCGACTTCGGAGCAAAGCTCCAGGCTGCGCATGTAGCGGCGCCCGGCTTCGCCGAGATCACCCTGGTCGAGCGCCATATTGCCGAGGTATTGCGTCGCTTTCGCCCGGCTCGCCAGCTCAATCGATGCCGATTCCGGCCGGTCGAGTGCCCGGTTGAGCCAGGAGCGACCCTCGCGAAGACGCCCTCGCGCCACCCAGAAGCGCCAGAGATCGGTCGCCAGACCGAGCGCCATCGTCGCTCGCGAGGTCGAGGTGCGGGGAGCACCCATCAGCCACTCGAACGCGGTGCGGAAGTTATGGATCTCGGCATCCAGGCGGTCGAGCCATATTGCCTGGTTCGGGCCGGTCAATTCGCCGGCGCCGCTGCGGGCCAGGCGCACGTAGTAGTCAGCGTGCGCGTCGCGGGCGGCGACTTCCTCACCGCTGATGGCCAGCTGTTCGATTGCATATTCGCGGATCGTTTCCAGCGACCGGAAGCGCCGATGATCATCCGACGCGTCGATCGGCACGATCAGCCCATGATCGACCAGCGCGCCCACCTGGCCGAGCATCGCGAACGAATCACCGCCGCTGATCGCGCTCGCGGCAATGAGATCGAATCCGCCGGCGAAGACGCCGAGATGCCGGAACAGCGTTTGTTGCTCGGGTGTGAGCAATCCGTAGCTCCAGGCGATCGTATCGCGCAGCGTGCGTTGGCGCTCCGGCGCGTCGCGCATGCCGCCGACGAGCACGCTTAACCGGTGGGCGAGGAGCTCGAGCAATTGCTCCGGTGCGATGGTGCGGATATGTGGCGCTGCCAGCTCGAGCGCGAGCGGCAGGCAGTCGAGGCGGGCGCAGATTTCGCGAACCACCCTGGCGTTGCTCTCGGTGAGGATGAAGCCGGGATTCGAAGCCTGTGCGTTCATGACGAAGAGCGCAATGGCGTCGTCATTGCCAAATTCGCTGGAGGCGTGTTCTGGATCTGGCAACCCCAGCGGGTTGAGCGGCAGGATATGCTCCCCGCTGAGGTTGAGTCGAATCCGGCTGGTGGCGAGAATCTGCACCTGCGGGCAGGAGCCCAACATCCGCGCAATCAGCGGAAAGGCATCGGGCAAATGCTCGCAATTATCGAGGCAAATCAGCAACTGCATTGATTGGAGAAATGACGCGAGCTGCCGCTCGACCTGGCCATGCTTCGGTTCGGGCATCTCGACAGCGGCGGCGATCGACGGAAGCACGAGATCGGGATCGCGGAGATCAGCGAGCGGAACCAGCACCACGCCATCGTCATAGGCATCGGCGATCTTCGACGTGATCACCTGAGCGAGATGGGTTTTGCCAACGCCTCCTGGTCCAGTCATGGTCAGCCAGGGCACTCCACGATCGAGCAGCGCCTCTCGGGCAAGCGCCAGCTCATTCGCACGCCCGACAAGGGGCTTGCGTGGTGCAGGAATGCTCAAGCGACGGTGAGTGATCGTGGAAAACGTGCTGGACACCTGGAGCTCCGCATAATCGAATGTGTTGTTCCGGGAGGGCAGGGCAGGCAATCGCTGGTGCGATTGCCTCTTTAGGATAACGGAAACCCCGAAATGCCGCCATTCCGCGCGGAAACGCAAACGAGGCGGCTGCGCGGCAGCCGCCTCGTTTGTCCCCTGGACGAATCTGTTACTCCTCGACGATGAAGACGGTAACCATGCCGAACATGCCGGTGTCACTCTCTGCGTGGGAAAGAATGTGGCAGTGGAATGCCCATGCTCCCACTTCAGTCGCCTCGACAATCACCTCATAACGCTGCCCTGGCGCGATATTGATCGTGTCGCACATGTAAGGTTGCGGCACGAGATAGCCATCGTGGGCGATGACGGTCATCGGCATGCCGTGCAGGTGCATCGGGTGGATCATCATCCCTTCATTCATATAGCGGATGAGGACCTTTTCCCCCTTCTTCGCGGTCAACGGCTGGGTGGCGGGGAAGCTCTTGCCATTCAGGCTGTAACCGCCGATCGGTCCGTCATTGAGAATGAGGGTGTAGTCGCGGTCGAACGCCGGCCGGCTGCTCGGGTCTTTCGGTTCGATGATGAAGGCGCCAAGCAATCCCTTGACGACTTGAGCTGAGCCCATATGCGCGTGATACATATGCGATCCGGCGTTGCCATCTCGAATCGGGAATTCGTAAATGAATGTTTCTCCCGTCTTGATCGGCGGCTGGGTGAGGTAGGGAACACCATCCATGTTGTTTGGCAACATCAGCCCGTGCCAGTGGACCGAAGTGCTTTCCGACATCGTATTGGTGACTTCGAAGCGAACTTTGTCGCCTTCAGTCACGCGGATTTCCGGACCGGGCACCACGCCGTTATATCCCATTGCGTCGGCGAACTTGCCAGGCATGAACTCCCATTGAAATTCCGACGCGGTGAGCTTGAAGACCTTCGTATCGCCATCCATCGTGAACTCGAGCGGTTGACCGCCGAGTCCCTGCGTGGCGGCAGGAAAGGCCTTGACGCCTGCCTCGTGCATGGCATCCATTTCGTCCGGGGTCATTGTCGCCTGCTGGTTCGCGGAGGCTGGTGTGGTGGTTTGATGCTCGTCCATCGAATGGGTAGATGCGCTGTTCTCAGCTGCAACTGGTGCAGAATCAAGACGAACGGAAACCGGTGATGCCGCAACAGCGACGGATCCAACGCCGACGAGTCCGGCGATACCCATAAATCGGCGGCGGTTCAATTGTTTCGTTTCCGTTGACATCAAAGGGCTCCTCACCATTCGCACCAGATCGCCGCCTGCCACACTGCAAGCCCGCTCGATCATGATTCGATTGTCGGTGGGAAGGCGTAACAACCGTGTTGAAAGAAGCTCCGCTCAGCGCATCAAAATCGTGACAGTTTCCACAATGACGACGGTCAATCCCATGATGGCGCGGATCGCGCACGAAATGCACCTCGGAAATCAGTCAGCATAGAGCGCAGCTCGCGCGATTTCATCAATCAATTCAGCGACCTCGTCCGTCGATCTAGTCGATCCGGCCAGGTTTTCGAACGTGGGAAAGCTGGTCAGCAGGACGAGCAGGTCAATGGCCTCTTCTGTGGGAAAGCGAAGTGGTGTGCGATGGGCTTCACTTAAACGGCTTACGACTGCGGTGACGGCCTTGCAACGGCGGGCGTGGCGGGCATCCATCACCTGTGCGAATTCGGGATCGATCGCGGCCATGCCGTGCAGGCGGCGCATGACGATCCGGTTTGACGCCCAGAAGGCGCAGAACACCTCGATGAGCCGCCTCAGCATGACTTCCGGCCCGGCGCCCATGAAGACCTCGCGGAGCTGCTCGATGCCCCCTTCGTCGGCCAGCACATCGCAGAGCGCTTCGAGCAGACCAACTCTGGAGCCGAACTGGTAGTAGACCGTCATCCGGGCGACATCGGCCTGGCGCGCGACCGCATCGATCGTGAACCGCGTCACGCCCCTCATCAGCGGAGAGGAGGGTGCGGGCCGCCTCGATGATCCGGGCTCGATTCTGGTCGATCGCTTCCTTGCGCTGACCTAACTGATATGGACGCGGACTCATTGTCTGGTTCCTTTCACCTCTGCCGTAACGATACCGATGCAAACGGCACTACAACGGCATGATTGACATGTCCATATTCATCATACAGTATGTATGAATAATAACCGCTCGACGAAGAGAGGTGAAGCAATGACCGCACGGGCATTTCGGTTTGGCGTGGTGGCGGGACAGCCAACATCGGGCAAGGAGTGGACTGCGCAGGCGCAGCGCATCGAAGATCTGGGTTTCTCAACGATTGTCGTGCCGGATGGGATGCAACGGGTTCTTTCCCCGTTTCCCGCGCTGGCGGCGATCGCCGCCGCGACATCAACAATTCGCATCGGAACCTATGTTGCAGCCAACGATTACCGCAATCCGGTGATGCTGGCGAAAGAAGCAGCGTCGCTTGATTTCCTTTCAGGTGGCCGCTTCGAGCTTGGCATCGGCGCGGGACGACCAGATGCCGGGCGCGATCTCGCGATGATGGGGATGCCGTTCGATCGCGGCGGCGTTCGCCTCAACCGGCTCGCCGAATCGATCGGCATCATCAAATCGCTACTCGAAGGGAAGAAAGCGACGACGTCCGGTTTTTACTACACGATAGCGGACGCCGAGATCGATCCGAAACCGGTGCAGCAGCCACTTCCGCCGATGCTGATCGCCGCTGCCGGGGACAGGATGCTCGAGCTGGCGGGCCGGGAAGCTGATATCGTCGCCTTCGGCATCCAGCCAACCGCCACTGAAGCGGAGCTTGCCGCCAGAATCGACCTCCTCAAGACCGCCGCCGGCGATCGATTCGATCAGATTGAATTGAACGTGAATCTGATGGGCGTCGGCAACCGGATTCATCCCTGGATCGAGCATCGCCTTGGTCTCTCGGTGGAAAAACTGCGTGAGCTCGGAGCAGTTTCCTGTCTTTTCGGCACGGTCGATGAGATGTGCGATCAGCTCGAATCCCGCCGTGACCGGCTCGGTCTTTCCTATTTATTGGTCAGCGACGCTTTCATCGATGACTTCGCGCCGGTGGTCAAGCGGCTCAATGGCCGCTGAGTACCATCCGGATACGCGGCGGAGGTTCCGACGCAACGCATTTTCCCTAACTCCAAAGGAAGAACAATGACAACATCAGTGAGCACGTCGAGCAACTCGCAGATTCACATTTCAGTGATTCAGGACCGGTTCGAGATTACCGATCTGATCTACCGGCTCGGCGCCTGTCTCGATGAGCATCGCTTCGAAGATCTACGCGACCTGTTTATCGAAGACGCCACTGCGTCCACTCCTGGTGGGATCGCGCAGGGCCGGGACGCGGTGATCGCCCAGGCCACGCGCAACCACCTGAAATACGCTCGTCTCCAGCATTCGATGACGAACCTGCTGATTGACTTGAACGGCGATCATGCGTCTGTTCGGTGCCAATCTCCAGGCCACCTTCGCCGGCGAGACGGGTCCCCCCGAACTCGTGCTTGGGGCGGTCTACCGTTTTCAGGCGCTACGGACCGGCCAGGGTTGGAGGCTTGCGGGACTCGAGGTCACTCCGATCTGGCGACAGACGTCCGCCTGACCCGAATCTCGGAACAGACTTCTCGCCGCGCATCTCTCTTTCTCTGGAAGGTCATCTTCAGGTCAGCGTGACACACGAATGTCCGCTCCCGGCGCCGGGAGCGGACATTCGTGTGATCCAGGATCAGCCAGTCGAGGAGGGCGAAGCTTCCCGAACGCGCTCCGGTCGCTCGGTAACGGCGGAGAATTGATCGACCGGGTGCAGCATCCGTGATGGAGCAGCGTAGCTGGCGGCGATGGCGATTGTAGCGGCGACCGCCAGAATGCCTGGCGCCATGAGCGGATCGCGTCCGGTCAAGGCGGCCTTGAGCAGCGCCATCCTGTCCGCATGCGGGTGAACCTCACGAGCGAAACCGAGGTTTCCTTCGATATGCTCGTAGACGCCGATGAAACTGCCGAGCGCAATCAGCCCCATCGTCACTTGCATCACCTTCAGTACGCCGGGACCGGGACGCCACCAGAAGAGCAGGAGCAGGGCGAGCCCGATGCCGCACATGGCGAAGGGAATGAGCTGCACCCGATCCCCGTAATGCTTGACCGACAGCAGCTCGGCGATCGTCCCGGCGAAGAGCAACGCGGAAAGCGAGCAGAGAAACAGGCGAAGGTGCTGCAATCGCTGCCTGTCGGCGAATCCGCTCATCAGACAGTCAGGAAGGCAGCGGCCGCCGCTGCCTGATCGGCTGAGACCACCTGCCCAAGCGCTGTCAGAAGCGCCTGTTGGTCAGCGTACGGGACGGATTGCGTGAGTGTCGCCGCCTTATCGCTATCCACGCCCGGAAGCTGCATCAGCGTATCGGCATCAGCGCTGGCGGGATCGACCGGGACAAAGACGTATGCCTCATATGCGGCGACTTGACTCTCGTCGACATATTTTCCAATCTCAGTCCGAAATTGCACGATCGTGGTATACGGCCGGTATTCAAGAAATTCGCGCACCATCTGATCGCCAACGCCTGGAATGGTTTTGAATTGATCCTCGCTTGCGGTGTTCAGATTGAACTTGGTCCATGACGCCCGTTCGGTTGCCGTCGATGCGAGAAACGCCGGGGCGGCCGCAGCCTGCTCGGCCGAAACCTGCCCGGCCAGGGCCGCGAGGAATGTTGCGTCATCGGCATAAGGCTCCTCGCCCTGCAGGGTTGCCGCCTTGTCGGCGTCAATGCCGGGAAGTTGCTGCAATGTGTCGGCATCGGCCGACGCGGGATCGACCGGCACAAAGAGATAGGCCTCATAGGCAGCTACCTGGCTTGCGTCGACATACTTCCCGATTTCCGTGCGGAACTGGGCGATCGTCGTGTATGGACGGTATTCCAGAAACTCCTTCACCATGCGATCGCCGACTCCGGGAATCGTCGCAAACTCCACGTCGGTGGCGGAATTGAGATTGAACTTCGTCCAGGACGCGTCCGATCCGTCGGATGTCGACGGGGTCGAGCTTGAATCCTGCGCGGATGCGATGTCGATGCCGACAGCAAACGCGAGGGCGGTTGCTCCGGCGATCGCCAGCCCCCGGCGACGGGTAAAGCGGGCCATGTTCAATTGATGCAGTGCGTCCACGACGTTCTCCTGGCAATGGCGACCTGCGTGAGGTCGCGAATAGAGATCGAAGAGCCATTCAAGAAAAGGGTGGCTCTGAGATACAACCCTATGAGGTGGCGGATATGGGGAGCGTATTGCGATGGTTTTGCGGGACGTTCGCGCTCGTGACAGGGGAGCGACAGGTGGATCGAGCAAAATCGCACCATTGCTCCCCTCGTCTGATCGTATACTCAGCCTCGCTCGGGGGTAATGGATTGCTCCTGAAACGAGGAGAAACGGACGGGGCATGAAGAAATCCTGGCGTATTTGGCTCGGAGTGTTGATCACCCTGATCTTTCTAGTGATCGCGTTCCGGGGACAGGACTTCAACGCGATCCGGCAGGCGCTCCGCGATTTCAATTACATCTATTTAATTCCCGCGCTGGCCTTGCTGTTCACCGGTATCTGGTTTCGGGCAGTCCGCTGGCGAATTCTCCTCAAACCGGTCGTCGAGATTTCTTCTCGCGATGTCTTCCCGATCGTGATCATTGGCTTCATGGCGAACAATATCCTCCCGCTCCGGGCAGGTGAATTGGCGCGCACCTACGCGCTTTCCAGCAAGACCGGCGCAAAAAAGAGCGCCACGCTGGCGACGATCGCCGTCGAGCGTCTCTTCGACGGAGTCACGATGCTGGGATTCATTCTCATCTCGGCAACGGTGATCAGTCTTACCAGCAACCTCCGCCACCTGGCCGTTATCGCGTTCATCATTTTTACCTGCGGCATTCTTTTTCTCGTGCTCCTGACACTGAGCGGCAACTGGCGAGACCGCATTTTGCAGATCGTGCTCGGCCCGCTGCCTGAAACGATGGCTGATCGGATCGAGCAGATGGCGGAATCGTTCCTGGTTGGTCTCGGGGTGCTGCGCCACCGTCGCGATCTCGCACTGGTTGCCGCCTACTCGGTGATCGCCTGGAGTTTCGAGGCATCGACCTACTGGATGATTGCAAAAGGCTTCGGCGATCCTCTCGCCGCTGCAATGTCGCCTGCCGCGGCGCTCCTCACCACCGGCGTCGCCAATCTCGCCACGTTAATTCCGTCATCACCTGGCTACGTCGGACCGTTTGAAACGGGTGTGAAGTGGGTAGTTGAGGGCGCGCTTGGCATGAGCGGATCACTGGCCCTTTCTTACGCGATTCTGGTCCATGCGACGCTCTTCTTCCCGGTGACCATTCTCGGATTGTTCGTCCTCTGGAGACAACACATCTCACTCGGCCAACTTCGCGAAGCTGAGGATGAAATGAAAGTGAGCGAAGTTGCCTAGAAAACCGTCATCCCTTACCTCTCTCCTGGAATCGGGAGAGGGGAGCGCGATGCACGTTCGTATCCTCTCCCTGTATTGGGAGATGGTGACGCTTTTACGCCGGGAGATGGTCGAAACGCGCAGGAGGATGAATGGATCTGACGTATTGGCAGGCGGTGCTGCTGGGTCTGGTGCAGGGTTTGACGGAGTTTTTGCCGATTTCGTCCTCGGCTCACCTGATCATCGTTCCCTGGTTGTTCAATATTCCTGAACCCGGATTGGAATTCGATGCCGCGCTTGCATATCGGCACCCTTTTCGCCGTGCTCGTCTTTTTTCGCAATGAATTCATCGGCATGGCGAAGGCCATTCCGGAAGCATTGCATAATCCCCGCCGGGTGATCGGGCAGACGCCCACGAATGAGAAGGAGCAGAATGCGAAGCTGCTCTGGTTGATTGCGATCGGTTGCATTCCAGGCGTTGTGCTTGGACTCGGGTTCGAGAGCAAAATCGACGATCTCTTTCACAACACCACGCACGAAAATCGGGCATTGGCGATTATCGCGATCGCGATGATGGCGCTCGCCGGGGCGTTGCTGGTGGCGGAGCGGGTCGCGAAGCATCGCCGGCCAATGTCCTCGCTGAATCTGAAAGATGCCGTCATCATCGGTTTTGCCCAGGCGCTGGCGCTGATTCCGGGAGTTTCGCGATCCGGCGCGACGATCACCGCTGGTCTTTTTCGCGACTTGAAACGGGCGGACGCGGCGCGCTTTTCGTTTCTGCTCGGCTCGCCGATCATCGCCGGGGCAGGCGCCAAAGCGCTCAAGGATCTCGCGGATAGCAATCTCACCAATCATGAGATGAAGCTGATCGCGGTCGGTATCGCGGTGGCGGCGATATCTGGATTCTTCGCTATTGGCTTTTTGCTGAAGTTCCTGCAGAAGCGGAGCACGATGGTCTTCATCATCTATCGCTTCGCGCTCGGCATTTCGATCCTCCTCCTGATTGTCACCGGCATTAAATAGTTCGCGAAGAACGTCGATCGCTTGCGCAGGGATCGGTGTTTTGGTAATATGTGCACGGAGATGCACATGAATGAGACAACGTCCCAATTAGCAATCACATCGATCAGCGAGATGCTCATTCACCCGCAAATGGTCGAGGCAGCGAAGCGGCGGCTGGCGACCGGTCCCGCGATCGAAGATGTCGCCAGGCAGTTCGCCTTAATGGCCGATCCCACCCGCCTGCGGATGCTGACCGCGCTCGATGCCGGCGAACTCTGCGTCAACGATCTTTCGGCCGCGACCGGGATCAACCGCAGCACGGTTTCCCATCAGTTGAAAGTGCTGCGGGATGCTCGCCTGGTGCGAACGCGCCGGGATGGGAAAGTGATCTATTACGCGCTTGATGATGACCACATCGTCAGCTTGATGGCGATGGCGAGCGCTCACCTGATCGAAGAGGAGAAGAGCAAATGACCGCTATTTCTCCGGAAAAGCAGACAATCAACGAAGTGATCCCGATTGTCGGACTCGATTGCGAAGACTGCGCCAAAACACTGGCAAGCGGGCTTCGCAAAGTCACCGGCGTCAGTGATGCCCAGGTGAGCGCGGCGGCAGGAAGCGCCCGGATCAGCTTCGAACCGGAACGGATCGACCGTGCGGAGCTGGTCAAGCAGATCGAAGCCCACGGCTACCGGGCAGGCTTCAGCGCCGGTTCGTCCGATGAGCTGTTGTTCGATCTACTCGGGCTCGACTGCGCCGATTGCGCACGCAGCGTCGAAGCCGCGGTGTCGCAAATGAGCGGGATCAAATCCGCCACGGTCAACTTCGGCTCTTCGACATTGAAGGTGACGCCGCGCGAAGTCGGATCAGCCGGTCTCTCGGCCCAGATCAGCCGGGTCGTCGATCAGGCCGGATATGAAGCACGGCCTCGTGTCGCAGGCTCGATGCCGCGACTGGCGCAACCAAAATACTGGAATGACCGCCGCTTCCTCTTGATCGTCGCCGGATTTGTCGCCTGGATGATTGGCTTTGGCATCGCGCATTTCACCAGCCGGACGCTGCTTGCCGATGCGTTTTTCCTGACGTCGCTTGGGTTGTCTGGTTCACGGTTTGCCCGGGCATCCTGGCTTTCGCTCAAATCCCGCCGGATCGACATGAATGTGTTGATGACCGTTTCGGCGATCGGCGCCGCGGCGCTGGGCGATTGGAGCGAGGCAGCGTTCATCATCGTCCTCTTCGCGCTTGGCGGAACGTTGCAAGCGGTGACGCTCGATCGCACACGGTCGGCGGTGCGGGCACTGATGGATGTGGTTCCCCCAGATGCCCGGCTCGTGCGGGGTGGGGAAGAGCAGATCGTCCCGGCGTCATCGCTGGTAACGGGTGATCTCGTGCGGGTTCGACCCGGCGACCGTGTTCCCACCGATGGCGAAATTGTCGAAGGCAGCTCGTCGCTCGATCAACAGGCGATTACCGGCGAATCGATGCCGGTCGATCGGACCGCTGGCGATGAACTCTACGGCGGTTCGGTAAACGGCTCCGGCTCACTGCTGGTGCGCGTTCTGAAACCGGCCAACGAGTCGACAGTTGCGCGGATCATTGATCTCGTTGCCTCGGCGCAGGCGAGCAAGGCTCCTTCCGAGCAATTCGTCGATCGCTTCGCCGCCATCTATACCCCGATCGTGATCGCGCTGGCGGGATTGATCGCTTTGGCCGGCGCAATCTTCTCGCGACGACGCCGGAACCTGGGTCTACCGGGCACTCGTCTTGCTGGTGATCGCCTGTCCATGCGCGCTGGTAATTTCGACGCCGGTGTCGATTGTTTCGGCGATCGGCGCGGCGACGCGCCGGGGCATTCTGGTCAAAGGCGGCGAGCCGCTCGAAATGCTGGCGAAGGTCACCACGGTCACCTTCGACAAAACCGGCACCTTGACAGTTGGCCGTCCGGCGGTGAACGCGATTCTGCCGCTGGGCGAGCTTTCGGAAGCGGAGCTGCTGGCGATCGCAGCCGGCGTCGATGCGCTTTCCGAACATCCGGTCGCGCGAGCGGTGGTTGAACGGGCGAAACGGACTGGTGTCGCGATTCCGGTCGCGACGAATTTTCAAGCGATCCCAGGCCGGGGCGCGGAAGCCATGCTTGGTGAGCGAACCATCCGGCTGGGCGCGCCGGACTGGGTGTTCGGCGATCTGATTCCCGAATCGGTACTGGATCTCGCCTCGCAAGGAATGACGCCGATCGGCATCGCCGAAATCAGCGCTGATGGATCAAGCAGGATGCTCGGCGCAATCGGCGTCAGCGATCAACCACGCGTTGAGGCGATCGAGGCGATTCAGAAACTGAAGCAGCTCGGCATCCGCCGGATTGTGATGCTGACGGGCGATCACGAGCGGGCCGCCCAGGCGATCGGCGAGCGGGTCGGCGTCACCGAGATTCGCGCCGGATTGCTCCCGGAAGATAAGGCCGCAGCTGTCGAATCTCTCCGCGCCAGCGGCAGGCTCGTCATGATCGGCGATGGCATCAACGACGCGCCCGCGCTCGCGCTCGCCGATGTCGGCATTGCGATGGGGCGGGGCGGCACCGACGTCGCCCTCGAAACCGCCGATATCGCCTTGATGCGGGACGACGTGCGAGGCGTGCCGGAAGTGATCGAGCTAGCGCGTCGTACCGTGCAGATCATCCGCCAGAACGTGACTATCTCCTTCGTGATCAAAGCGATCGCCCTGTTCCTTGGCGTATTGGGATTCGTCAATCTCTGGGTGGCCGTTGCGGCTGACATGGGCGCGTCGCTGCTGGTGACCTTCAATGGTCTCCGCCTGCTGCGCGGTGCGCGAACAGGTCATCAACATGAGTCGCCCGCTCCATCGCTTGCTCCTTCAAGCGCGGGAGACTGACAACATTTCAGGAACGAAGAAGGACGGCCCATCTGTGTGCCGTCCTTCTTCATTTCACGCGCATTTCGTGAATAAACGCGCTGACGCCTTACAGTGAACATATGCCGGTGCGTTTATTCTGGACTCGAGGGTGGTAATGACCCATCCATGCGTTTACCTAAAGAGGAGTACAGGCAACATGCGTTTTTTGACGAATCAGCTGAATACGTCCCGGATCGGAAGGGCGATTGGCGCCGCTGCGGTCGCAGCACCGCTGGCGGCGACGCTGCTGGTTTCGCCGGTGTTCGCCCAAGATCCGACCCCAACCCCCGGCGTGATCGGTTCCCCGGTCGCGACCGATAGCTGCGATCTGACGAATCCCGCGTTTGTGCCCGAAGGCGCGGCGGCAACCTATGTGATTGACAGTAGCCAGTCGCAGGTGGCCTACCATGCCGAAGAAGAGCTGGCGCAGATCGGAGCCCAGACAGCAACCGGAACGACGAACGCCTTCATCGGCCAGATCGTCCTGGATGCGAACGGAATGCCGATGGCGTGCTCCCGCTTCGACGCCGATCTCCGGACGCTCACCAGCGACGAGTCGCGCCGGGACAACTTCCTCTATTCAAACGTGCTCGAAACCGAAACCTATCCCCTGGCGACCTTCGTCCTGACCTCGGTCGAAGGGATGAACGGCGCACTGGTTGACGGCCAGGAAATTCCCGTTCGGCTGATCGGCAACCTGACCATTCATGGCGTCACCAACCAGGTCGCCTGGGACGGCACCGTCACGCTCAATGGCGATACCATCACCGGCCACGCCACCACGAACTTCACGCTCGATCAGTACAACATGCAAAAGCCGATTGTCGGCCCCGTCATCAGCATCGACGACACGATCCAGCTTGAGGTCAACATCGTCGCTGCGAAGGCATAGTCCCAGGTCAGGCGGTCAACACCCCGACGATCAGGAGCATCTACCAATGAGCGTCATTCGACGGCGTCCGATTCTTATGCTTGCGATTCTTGTGGCCGGCATCATCGTGCTGTTTGTGGGCGGGTTTGGCTACTATCTCGCTGATTCCGCCGGAAAGCTTCCCTGGCAAGAAGACCCGACCCGGATCGCCATCACTCCGTTCGCCGGCATCCCCGGTTTCGGGGCTGCTGCAACGGCAACTACCGGTCCATAGAACGACAACGCCCCTCCCAAATCTGGGAGGGGCAGTTGGAATGCGTGCTTACGGAGCGGGCGTTCCAGCGGGTTCGGGCAGCGTTTGGAAGGACAATCCCGGCGTCGCGACCGGGGTTCCCGTGTCGTTGACCGGCGGTTCGATGACGACCGGGCCATCGAAATTGCCATACTCCTCCGACATGTAGTGGACGCGTGAGACCATCGCCTGCCGCAACACATGTCCGGAATCGACTCCCACCCACCAGAGATACCAGGCGGCCACGGTTGTTGTCGCTGGCACGTAGAAAGCGACGATCTGCGCCTGCTCGCCATTAACCTCCTCGGTGATGCCCATTTGAAACTGGGTGGCGCCGGTAAAATCCTCGCCGAACTGGCTTGGCGGAATGGGAGGATTGCTTCCCGTTTGCTGCCAGGGTTGACCCGGTTGGCCGAGCCATCGTTGATCACCGATCGTAATCACCGTCGCGTTTGAGGTGGTGACGCGATTCGCGATGGTCGATCCATCAGCGCCATCATTGACCTCAAGCGTCGATTCAACAACCGTGCTGGTGCCGCTCGATAGCTGCTGGATATAGGCGAGCCGGTGCAGGCTAGTCAGATTAGTGAGACCGCGCTCATACACCGCTTGCGCATCGGGATCGCTATCTACGGTCGGCACCGAATCGAAGCCATTGATATTTGGATCGGGCATGATCACGTAGAACGGAGCGGAAAGATCCTCGACTCCAGCGCGCCGGATCGTCACCGTAATTCGCCACCAATCGGCAATCGAAACTTGCGTTCCTGTGAGCACCCAATTGCCGTTGCCATCGGGCGTGGTATCGATATTGTTCTGAGCCGCGCCGGTCGTCAGACTTTCGAAGCTGAGCCGCACAAGCTGGAGATCGCTATCGGGGATCGGGGTGTCATCAGTCGTCGTGACGCGGACGCTGAACGTATTTTCGCCCGGTTTCGCCGGAGCTATGCTCAGAATCGCTTTGAGTCGGTCCTCGCCCGTTCTCGGGGTCGTGTAGTGGGCGAGATCGAGTGAGGTGAGCTCGGGAGTGACGGCGATGCTCGGCGGAGCAAGCAGCGCCAGCACCGAGCCGCCCAGCACGATCGCGACAGCTAGCACCACTTCGATGCGCAGCGGCACGCGGATCGCCTTGAGCGCATCATTCGCAGCAGTCACGAGCTTCCCGAGAGTCTTGCGATGGAATGTCGCCAGCGCCAGCACGGGCACGAGAATGATCGCCTTGTAGAGGATGACCTTGCCGTAATCGCTATCCCAGAGCGACTTGAGCGCCGGAAGCGCGAAGGCGGCATTGCCGATGCCAGCGCCGACCCCGATCACCATCAAAGGCAGCGCCACAGTCGAGAACCGGCGCAGCAGCGGACGCGTGACCCATCGCCAGCAAAGCGCCAGCATCACCAGCCCGCCGAACCAGAGCGAGATGGAAATCTGATGAATTGCATCGACGACGATCGCGGCGACCCGCCAATCTTGCCGGGCCGAGGCATGACTGGTGAGGCTGAGTCCCACAACGCTGACCAGACTGAACAACCCGGCAACCATCGCCAACCGGATGCCGATCAGTTTCTTGCGCAAGGCGAAGGCGACGGTCACCAGGATAAGCGCGGCGATCATCACGCCAAGCCGCATCAACCAGGAATTCGGTTGCCCGTTGAACGCATCGCTCAAGGTCGGCGAGCTGGCGCCCGGTGGCGGGTATTTCGTCTGCAAAAAGGGTTCTGAGAGTGTGGCGACGACAGCGACGATCGCTCCGATGGTGGCCACGAGCGCACCCCGGTTGAGCAACAGGTGCGGATCAAGTGCGAGCGGATCCGCTGAGTCACCTTCTTTCTTCGCATTCGCCAGAGGCGTTTTCGATCCGGCCGGCCAGAACGCAATTAGAGCGAGCAGCAGCGCCAGACCGGTCACGAGCGATGCGCCGATGAAAAAGAGCCAGCGCGTGATCACGTTCCAGGTTTGCGGGCGCTGACCTTCGGTCGTCGCCGCGCCGGGCGCTCGGTCGGAGCCGCCGACCCGGAAGGAGAAGCTGCCGCTGAGCGTATGTCCGTCGTCGAGCGAGCGGACGGTCCAATTCACCGTGAACAGGCCGGTGTCAAACGCACCGGTGGCGATGACGTGGTAAGGATCGTTGGGATCGACGTTGGCGTCAGCTGTGGAGCGATTACCCTGCTCGTCGATGATCTCAACTGCAGGGGAGCCCGCGCCGGTGTCGACCCGCTCGCTGTACCAGAGATTGATTTCCTGTGGCGGGGCCCCCAGCAGCGCGTCCGCGGCGGGATCGGACTTGACCAGTTCAGGATGCGCCGAAGCCGGAGTCGAAAAAAGCAATGCGCCGACCAGCAGCAGCATCGCGACCACGAATGTCTGAAAACGCATAAGCCCCTGGAGTTTGCGAAACACGAGACCTCCAAAACCAGCGAGGACGGCGCGTGCGTCACGTCACCCGACAACCTTACGCAGAACCATAGCAGAGTGGTTTTTGCATATTGCTGCGAGTTGTCTCGCCATGCCGGAGTCTTACATTTTCGTGCGATACCGGAGATACACGACGCCGCACTTGAAGCTGCGCTCTTCGAGCAATTCCAGCTGAACGCGGACGTGTTTAGGGAGCCAGTAATTGCCGCCTCCCACCACGATCGGGGTGACGAACTGGAGGATTTCTTCGACCAACCCGGCTTTGATCGCCTCACCGGCGAGATCGGGTCCTCCCACGCTGATGTCACGCGTCGCATTTGATTTCAACTGCCGGATTTCGCGGGGATCGAAGTCGCGCTCGATCCTTGTTTTAGCGGTGGATACCTTCTCCAGCGATTTGGAAAAGACGATCTTGTCCGCCGTCTGCCAGATTCTCGCGAAATCCTGCTCGACGGGATGCGCATCGCCAGAGGTCGTCATCGTCTCCCAAACGGACATGACGTTATACATTCGCCGCCCAAAGAGATACGTGCCGATCGGCCGCACCAACTCATTCACGAATGCATGCACCTCGCTCGTCCGGCGCAGCCCATTCGAAGTTGCCCTGCTCGTCCGCGACGTACCCATCGAGCGACGTGATGGCGGAGTAGATCAGCTTTGCCAAGATACATCTCCCTGGAAATCAGAAGCGCCCCAACGTGACGCCAGGTATGGCAGTACGAGCGCCGGGCACAACAACTCCGAAAAGGAATCATTTCGAGCCGATTCGTGCGCACGGCCGGCACGAGTCCGAGCGGTATCATAGTGAAAACCGCAGAGTCCGGTTACGACGTTTTGATTCATTCACCGCGCAATGGAGCGCGGTCATCGGAGTGCCAGGCAATGACGCTGCTTATTCAAGCTTCAGGAATCGCTCACGCCCACGGCGGCAACGAACTTTTCGAAGATCTCCTTTTCGAAGTGCGGCTTGGCGACCGCATTGCGCTGATTGGTGAAAACGGCGCTGGCAAGAGCACGCTGATGAAGATCGCCGCCCGCGAGATCAAGCCGAATCGCGGCAGCGTCACCTATCAGCGTGGGGTGCGCGCCGTTTATCTGAAGCAGGAACCGGATTTCGCGCCAGGCGTGACGCCGAAGCAGATCGTCGCCCTCGCGGCGGGAGATGTCGCGGCGATCGAAGCGCATCTCGCCTTTCTCGAAGCGCAGATGGCGGAACCGCTCGAAGACGACCAACTCGCCGACGTGATGGACGAATACAGCGTCAGTCTCGCCCGATTGGAAGAGATCGATCCTGAAACTGCCGCTGCCGCCGGTGAAGCGATGCTGGCAGGTCTCGGGCTTTCGATGAAACTCTGGAATACTCCCGTCAATTCATTGAGCGGCGGCGAGAAACGGCTGGTGGCGCTGGCGGAGATGCTGCTGCAAGATCCCGATGTGCTCCTGCTTGATGAGCCTGACAATCACCTCGATATGCGCGCCCGCGCCTGGCTCGAAGAGCGGATCAAAGCGCACAAGGGAGCGGTGGCGCTGATCACGCACGACCGCTATTTCATCGACCAGGCGGCGACCGCGATCGCCGAGCTGGAAGACGGCAAGATCGTGCTCTATCCGGGTGGATACAGCCGTTTCGTCGAATCGAAGCGGGAGCGGTTGGAGCGTCAGGCGCAGATGCGTGAGCTCGAAGAGCGCCAGTTCAAAAAGCTGAAAGCCAGTGCCGAGCAATTGACGCAGTGGGCGCGGCAGAATCCAAAGTTCGCCACCCGGGCGGAGAATCAGCGGCGCAAGCTGGCGGGCGAGCGAGAACGGCTGGAGTCGACTCCCACTCCCATCCTGCGCAGGCGGCGCATCGACGTTTCGTTCGACGCCGAGCGCGGTTCGACGGTTGCGCTTGAATTGAACGATGTCTCGAAGTCGTTTGGCGAGCGGCAAGTGCTCGAACCGTTCGACCTCGTCGTGCGCCAGGGCGAATCGATCGCGCTTGTCGGACCGAACGGTGCGGGCAAAACCACGCTGATCAAGATGATTCTCGGTCAGGAGACGCCATCGAGCGGCAGGGTGCGCTTGGGAGGCTCAACCGTCGTCGGCTATTACGCCCAGGAGCATGAAACGCTCGACCCGAACAAAACGCCGCTGGAGGTGGTGCGACGGCTCAAACCCTGGACCGAGCAGCAGGCGATCAGCTTTCTCTCGACGCTCCTCTTCACGCGCGACGATTCGCTCAACAAGACCGGCGCATTGAGCGGCGGCGAGCGCGCTCGCCTGCAGATCGCCGCCTTGATGCTCGAAGGCGCGAACCTCCTCCTGCTTGACGAGCCAACCAACAATCTCGATCTCTCGTCGCGGGAAGCGCTTGAAAACGCGCTGGTCGAGTTCGACGGCACGATCATCACGATCTCGCACGACCGCTATTTCCTCGACAACGTCTGCACCCGCACGATCGAGGTGCGCGACGGTCTCGTCACCGACTACCCCGGCGGCTTCAGCGAATACCAATCCCGCCAGGGTATGGGTACCTTGCTGACCAGGCGAGAACCAGTCGCCGCCCAACCAAAGAAACATCGACGATAGAAACCTTCATCCCAAACCCCCTCTCCCCACGTGAACTGCTCTCCGGCAGAAGGATCTGACTTTCGCAGTCCAACTTTTGGGGACCAAATCACCCCTATTTATGAGATCAGCTCACTTCGGGATGGAGGATATTCGTCGTGCTGTTGGGCGCGAATTCCGGGTGGGCGGTTTACAGGCGCCGTTTCCTGCTGGCGAGAGGAACGGCCGCCGGTGAGGTGACACTGCTGATGATAGTCTTGGCGACGGCGCAATATCCCCACCTAACCGTCAACGACATGACCTACCAGGATGCCGCTGCGTCACACGCTATGTTGAAGGTCATTCTTATCGTTTTCGCCGTCGCTCTATCCTCTCGTTTCGGTTTCAAAGGGGATGAATCCGGCCGGGGATGCGACAGAATCAACAGCCAGTGGCTCATTGATTCCGGCTCCAATTGCGCAGTGAAATGTCTGGCAGTATGATCCGGCGCGTGTTCTTCATGGCAACGCCCGATCCTGCTGCGATCAGGGAGCTCAAGCACCGATCAATCGCCATTTTGTTGCTTCGCGGAACGGGGTCTTCCTGATGAGGACCTCACACTTGCATGACGGTTCGCGCGCAACCAATTGGATCGTACGGAGGCATTGATGCGGATCAAACAACGAGGGGTCATTTTCGATGGTGCGAGCGCGCCATCGAACGAAAAGTCGTGCGCGTTCACCTCGTTGGTGCGGTTGCGCAACGGCGATCTGCTGGTCGGGTGTCGTCTTGGGTCGGGGCGCGATACGCCCGATGGTCGGGTGATGGTGATGCGAAGCCGGGACGAAGGAGCGAGCTGGGAACGGCTCCATGGCGGATTGACGGCGACCATCGACGGCATCCATGGCAATCTCTACTCCGGGCATTTCACTGAGTTGACCCCGGATCGACTGATCGGAGCCTTTTGTTGGGTCGATCGTTCCGATCCGGAGGGCTCATTCGTCAATCCTGACACCACGGGGTTGGCGCCTACCAAGAATCTGATCGCCGAATCGAGCGATGGCGGAGAGACGTGGACTCCCTTTCGCGAGGTTGATCTTCATCCCGATCCAGGGTGCACTGTCACCGGGCCGATTGTCGTGCTTGCTGATGGCGAGCTTGCGTATCCGTACGAAAGCTGGAAGGAGTACGACGATGCGTCGCGCGGCGTGCACGCCGCGCATTACCGCATCTCGTCCGATGGCGGGCAGACGTGGCGCGAAAACGTCGTCGCCGCATCGACGGTTCAAGATGGCATCTTCTACTGGGATCAGCGCGATGCCACCCATCCGGAAACGGGAGAGATCGCCGTCATGTACTGGACGCACGATCGTACCCTCGGAACCGATATCGACAACCATATTTCGTTTGGCTCCCAGGACGGCCGGAGCTGGAGCAAGCCGACCCCGGTCGGTTGGCGCGGGCAGCATTGCCAGCCGATCGCACTTGGCGGTGATCGATTGGCGGCGATTTATGTGCATCGCCACGATCCGCCGTCGCTCCGCCTGGTGTTGAGTGACGATTTTGGCCGGAGCTGGGATCGTGAGAACGAGCTCGTCTTCTACTCGAGCGGTCACGGGGCTGAGGCCGGTCACGCCACAGAAACGCGCGACTTCGACGATTTCTGGCAGGATATGATGGCCTGGCGTTTCGGCCATCCGCGCGGCGTTTTGCTGCCGGATGGTGATCTGTTCATCGCGTACTATGCTGGCACAGTTGAAGCTTCCACTCTGGAGTGGGTTCGCGTCGGAGTATAGAAAGATGCCCAGATGAGTTGATCGGTGAGCGCTAGTTTTCCCGCGGCAACGCGCGGTCGATCAGCTTGTCGACCTTCCATCGCCGCAATTGCCGTTCAAGGTTGCAATGGATCGACTCCGGCGGACGAATCGCAAAAAGCGCTGGAGCAATGGGCCGCAAATAGGTAGGGGACGCACAGTGGCGAACGCCAACCGAACGGAAGCGATGGCGACGATCACCCGTGTTCTCGCCGCCGACTTTGCCTGCAACGAAGCCGATCTCATTTCCAACGTCATCACGGTCGTGCCGTTCGACGAGCGACCTGGTCGGCGGAGGTTCCGGGTTGCTTCGAAGCCGCTGCTGATCGGGACTATGGGAACCGGCGCCGTGGTCTCCTGCGATCCTCGACGCGTCGATTGGATGCGGTCGGTCGTATCTGGACTCGAACGAGATGGTCTGTTTGAACCGGCAACGATCGCCAAAATCAATGAACGAGTCGCCGCCGAAGGACAACAACTGATCGGTCCGCATCTGTGCTATGCCTGCTCTCGCGACCGATTCCAACCCGTCCGGCAGGATGGTCTTCAGATCGATCTGATCGCGGACGATGAAGTCATCGAGCTTGCGAAAATCCCGGGCTTTCCGCATGCGCTCTCCTCGAACCAAAATCGGGTCATCCCCAATCTGCTCGCGACCGTAGCGCGAGAGGGGAGCCAGATTATCGGCGTGGCTGCCGCTGCCGCCGAAACCGACGGGATCTGGCAAATCGGCGTCGATGTCGTCTCCGAAGCGCGGCAAAAAGGAATTGGCCGGCAGATCGTCAGCCGCCTGACAGCGGCGATCCTGGAGAGGGACGACGTGCCCTATTACACAACCAGCACATCGAACATCCCGTCACGCTCGCTTGCCGTCGGACTCGGTTTCTGGCCTGCCTGGACTGATCTTTTCGCGGCCGATCTCTGAAACAATGACCCGCTCCACCCCTGTGTAGATGTTGAACCGATCACCGCGCAGGAAGCCGATCAGCGTCATCCGGAAACGTTTGGCGAGGTCGATGGCCAGACTGCTCGGCGCGGAAACGGCGCAGAGCACCGGCACGCCTGCCGCCGCGCATTTCTGGGCGATCTCGAAACTCGTGCGGCCACTGACCATCACGATCTGATCGTTGAGTGGGAGTTTCCCCTGGAGCAGTGCCCAGCCGATCAGCTTGTCGACCGCGTTGTGGCGACCAACATCTTCACGCAGGGCAAGGAGCTTGCCGTCTGCTGTGAAGAGACCGGCGGCGTGGAGCCCGCCTGTTGCATCGAAGATTCCCTGCGCGTTACGCAGTTTTTCGGGAAGACTGTAGAGCAGTTCAGCCGCGATTATTGGTCCTGGCGAAACCGGTTCAATGCCGCGCCGCTCGATCTGGTCAAGACTTTCCTTGCCGCAGACCCCGCAAGCACTCGTCATTCCGAACTGGCGATTGACGAGACTGGCGTCAACTTGATGGTGTGGCCGAAGATCGACGGTGACGACGTTGTATTGCTGATCTCCCAGCAGATCGCGATCGACGCAATACCCGATCTCTGCGATCTCATCGAGCGAAGTAATCAATCCTTCGGAAAAGAGAAATCCTGCCGCCAGCTCATAATCCGATCCGGGGGTGCGCATCGTCACGGCGACCCGGCCAGAATATCCGGACCCGCTCAGACGGATTTCGAGCGGTTCTTCCGTGGCGACTGCATCGAGCCGCGACCGGGCGACGCCGCTCTCGATCACCTTGATGCGCGTTTTGGTTTTCCCGGCGCGTCGTCCTTCCATGATCGCTAATCCGCCGCGCGGGAGGCGGCATCCTGCTCGATCCGAACCAGTGCGTTGTAGTCGGGCACATGTGATTCGGGCGAACGGCGAGCGTGATCGAGAATCACGTTTCCTTCCGGCCAGTGCACCTGGAGATTGCGCGGCTTCACCGGCGCGAAGAAAACGCGACCGTGATACTCGCCCATCTCATTACGGAGCACGATCTGGTCGCCGTTGTGGAGACCAAGGGTTTTCGCATCGGCTGGATTCATCATGATGGCATCGCGGCCCGCGCCGGTGATCGCATCTTTCTTCTCATGCACCATGCTGTTGAACTGCTTGCCGCGCCGGGTGGAGACGGCGAACATCCCCTCCGGCACCCCGATTTCGGGGAGCCGTACCTCGGAGAAGTGGGCCTTGCCATCCTTCGTGTCGAAGTTCCAATCCGCGCAAAGGTGATCGCCGCCGTACTGAACCTGATCGCCGGTTTTGCGAAGATGCTGAATGCCGTCGTACATCGGCACGACCCGGGCGATCTCCTCGCGAATCGCCTGGGTGCCGGTGAAGGTGAGGCGATCGGCCAGCTCCGGTTTCACCCGGCGGGCGAGATCGAGATAGACCTCCCACTCGGGCCGGGCTTCGCCGATGCGCCGTCCTTCGATTTCGGGACTGAACATGATCCGGCGCTCGGTTGAGGTTTGCGTAATCCCGCCCGGCATTTCGTAACGTGTCGCCGCTGGCAGCAGAATGACGGTCTCGCCTGGATCGACCAGCATCTGGCTGGAAACGACGATGTCCTGATGGACCCGCAAAGGAGTCCGTGAAAGCGCCTCATCAACGAAGGAAGGGTTGGGCATCGCCTCCAGGAAATTGCCGCCTGCCGAGAAGAGGAGATCGAGATTGCCGTGCGTGCGCGGCATTGAGCATGTCCGGCGTGGTGAGCCCCGGCGCGGATGGAACGGGGAATCCCCAGAGCGACGAAAGTTGCGCGGCATTCGCCTCATTCACCGGCACGCCGCCGGGGAACGCCGTCGTGTACGCGCCCATTTCCGCGCCGCCCTGCACGCCGGAATGACCCCGGATCGGCATCAACCCGCAGCGATCGCGTCCGACGAACCCGCGCGTCAAACCGAGATTGACGATCGCGCGAACGCCGTCCTCGCCGAACGAATGCTGGGTGATGCCCATGCTCCAGACCAGCACCGCCGTGTTCGCGCTGCCGAGCATCTGACCGAAGCGGCGCATCTCCACTTCCGGCACGCCTGAATGCGCTTCAAGCTCTGCCCAGGTCTGGACCTCGACATTCGCCCGAGCTTCATCAAGTCCGGTCGTGTGTTGGGCGATGAAGTCGTGATCGAGCAGATCGTTCTCGAAGATATGTTTGAGCGCGCCATTCAAAAAAGCGACATCGCCGCCGGTGTTGATCAGGAACGATTCATCGGTGATCTTCGTGCCAAAGAGGGCGCTTTCCGCCACCGACGGCACCCAGTAGCGCTCCATGCCTGGCTCGCGATACGTGTTGATCGTGATGATCTTCGTGCCGGCCTTTTTGGCGTAGTACATGTACTTCGTCGTTACCGGCTGGTTGTTGGCAGGATTCGCGCCGATGAAAACGAGCAGATCGGTTCCGATCCAGTCGCCATACGAGCAGGTCGTCGCCCCGACGCCAATGGTTTGCTTCAACGCGACGGAACTCGGTGAATGGCAAATGCGCGCGGCGTTATCGACCGAGTTGGTCCCCAACGCCCGCACTGCCTTTTGGGCGACATAGTAGGTCTCGTTGGGTGTGCCGCGACTGGTGAGATAAAAGCCAATGCGATCGGGCGTCGACGCTCGAATTCTGGTGGCGATTTGATCGAGCGCCTCGTCCCAGCCAATGCGGCGAAAACCGGGGTCGCCTTTGTGGCGGATCATCGGGTAGGGGAGTCGGCCAAGTTCCCGCAGCTCAGTGCTCGTGCGACTGCGCAGCTCGGAGACGTCGGCGAGCACCGAAGGATTGAGCGCGGGCATCGTGTTCAGCCGGAGCAGACGAAGGCGGATATTGCAAAGGTGAGGACCGTCCATCGTCCAGTCATGCAAACCGGCGACTCCGAGCGCGCAGCCGTCACAGACTCCTTGCGAAAGAATCCGCCAGGCAAACCCGGCTTCGTCCTTGTTTTCACGAATGGCGCGGGTGATCTCAGCGAAGTTATTGGGATGCTGCTCGCCGATGCCGAACGGCTTCTTGCTCGCCCAGAGCGAGCGATCCCAACCTTTTTTGACACGGGCCATATGCGGGCGCGTGATCTTAGCCATCATGGCCCTCCTTTATAGAGGGCATTATGCAACCAGTCACAGATACGGGGGTGATGGATGAATCACCAGAGCAGACCGCGCAGATCGACCGCACCCTCGGGCCAAGCGGAGATCGGGAGCTCTCCCGGCGTGATGAGGACATTGCTGGTGATCGTTTCCCATTGCCCGGAGTCGGGGTGAATGGCGCGGACTGGACCGTCGATGCGCTGCCAACCAGTTGACTCATAAAAGCCGAGAACCTGATCGCCGCATTGCAGGATGCCGAATGAGACCGGCACGCCCGTTTTCAACACTCGCTGCAGCTCGGCCATTAACCGGCGGCCAACGCCGCTTCCCTGGAGGCCTGGAGCAGTGGCGACTTCGCCGACTCCCGCGACGAGAACATCGGCATCACCAACCTGAATCGTGCGAGTTTCGAGATCAAGATGGGCCACGATGGCGTGATCCGGATCTTCGAGCCAGAGGCGATGGGTTGGCCTGGGTCCCCAATATGACGATGTGCGAAAGTGTTCGGCGCTTCCCCCGGAAAATGCGCTGACCAGCAGTGCCTGGATCGCCGCATCTTGTTCCGCCGAAAGCTCCCGCTCCTCGATCAGGTGAACGCTCAGTTCAGGCTGCATCTCGCCCATTCATGGCCCCTTCTGAAAAAGAAGAACGGCGGCGGCAATTGTCCGCCGCCGTTCTCGTATTAACTACGCCTCAGCGAGCACCTTCGCAGAACGGCGGTCTTTGGCGATCTCGCCGCCCTTGATGACGAGTGCGATGTTGTCGTTGTTGGCGAGATCGTGAATTCGCGTGAGTGGATCGACGGAGGTCACGGTGACATCCGCCAGCTTGCCGGCTTCGAGCGTGCCGACCCGGTCTTCCCAGCCGAGACATTCAGCGGCGGTTTTGGTCGTCGCGACGATGACATCCATCGGCGTCATGCCGACGTTGGCCATCAGTCCCAGCTCGCGGAGATTGGTTCCGTGCGGCACGACGCCCGCATCGGTGCCCATCGCGATTTTGACGCCCGCTTTGTAGGCTTTGGCGATGCTTTCGCGGTGGATCTCAAGCGTCTCTTTGGCTTTGCGGAGTCCATATTCCGGCATGGTTCCGGTGGCTTCGGCTTCTTCGATCACACCCACTGGCGCGACCAGCGTCGGCACGACAAATGTTCCAGCTTCGAGCATCAGCTCGATCGCCTCGTCATCGATGAACATTCCATGCTCGATCGAGTGGATACCGGCCCGGACGGCGTTTTTGATGCCTTCCGCGCCCTGCGCGTGGGACATCACCCGGATGCCCTTGCGGAACCGCGCCTCTTCGACCATCACCTTGAGCTCATCAAGGCAATATTGCGTGAACTCCGGATGATCGGTGGCGCTTAGGACCCCGCCGGTCGAGCAGACCTTGATCACCTCGGCGCCCGCGCGAAGAATTTCCCTTACCTTCTTCCGCACCTCTTCGACGCCGTCCGCGATGCCGTCGGGATTGCCGGGGTAGGGGACGATCATCGGAACTGAGAAACCGGCCGGCATGTATCCGTCGCCGTGTCCGCCGGTCGTGCTCAGCACCGAGATGCTGATCTGCATTCGTGGTCCGGCGATGATGCCGTCCTCGACCGCCTTCTTGACCCCGGCATCCGCGCCGCCCGCATCGCGCACCGTCGTGACGCCGCATTCAAGCGTGCGCGCGAGATACCCGATCGCCTGGTAGAACATGAAGGAAAAGGGCTTTTGCATCTGCCCGACGAGATCCATTCCCTCGGCCATGACATGGACATGCGTATCGATCAATCCGGGCAGGATGTAGCCGCCCTGGGCATCGATCTCCTCGACATCGCCGCGATTCGGCAGCGATGCAAATGCGCCCGCCGCGACGATCTTGCCATTCTCGATCAGCACCCCGCCATCGGCGATCGGCTCTATTCCGGTTCCATCAATCAACGTGCCATTGCGGATCAGCTTTGCAACCAAGATTTGAACTCCTTCACCATCGATTTTGTACACGCTCCAATGCCGGGATGGGTTGTCCATCAGTACTGGGTGAGGGCGTTATGCAAGCACCGGCACTGAGCGCCGGTCCTTTTCGATCACGCCTCCCTTGATCACAAGGGCGATGTTGTCGTTGTTCGCCAGTTCGTGAATCTGGTTCAGCGGATCAACCGAACTGACGACGATGTCGGCCAGCTTGCCCATTTCGAGCGTGCCGACCCGGTCCTCCCAGCCCATGCATTCGGCTGCTGTCTTCGTCGTGGCGACGATCGCATCCATCGGTGTCATGCCGATATCGACCATCAACCCCAATTCGCGAAGGTTCGTACCATGCGGGGTGACGGCGGAGTCGGTGCCCATCGCAATTTTGACCCCAGCCCGGTAAGCACGGGCAATGTTTTCGAAGTGCGCCTCGCGTACCTCTTTCGCTTTGCGAATACCGAATTCGGGCATGAGCCCTTTTTCTTCAGCCTGCTCGATCACGCCAACTGGCGCGAGCAGCGTTGGAACCAGGAACGTGCCAGCTTCGAGCATCAATTCGATCGCTTCGTCGTCGACAAAGATGCCATGCTCGATCGAGTGGATGCCGGCGCGAATCGCGTTCTTGATCCCTTCTGCTCCCTGGGCGTGCGCCATCACGCGGATGCCTTTGCGAAACCGCGCTTCTTCAACAATGACCTGCAATTCTTCGATGCTGAACTGGGTGAACTCGGGATGATCGGTCGGGCTGAGCACACCGCCGGTTGAGTGGACTTTCACGACCTCGGCTCCGGCACGAAGGATCTCACGGACTTTCTTGCGGACTTCCTCGACGCCATCAGCAATGCCGCCTGGTCGACCCGGATATTCGAGAAAGAAGTGGGTGCTGAATCCCGCTGGACGCCAGCTGTCGCCATGTCCTCCGGTAGTCGTAATGGCGTTGACGCTGATCTGCAGGCGCGGACCGCGAATCACGCCATCTTCGACCGCTTTCTTGACACCCGCGTCCGCGCCGCCGGCATCGCGGACAGAGGTGAGTCCGCATTCGAGCGATCGTTCCAGGTAGGGTATCGCCTGGTAAAACATGAAGGAGAAGGGACGCTGGAGCTGCGCGACCAGATCCATCCCTTCCAGCATCACATGCACATGGGTGTCGATCAGACCGGGGAGGATGTAGCCGTCCTGGGCGTCGATCTCTTCTACTCCATCAAGATAGGGAAGTGACTGAACCGGTCCAACGCCTCTGATCTTTCCGTCTTCAAACAGAACTGCGGCGTCGGGCACTGGATCAGTGCCCGTACCGTCGATCACCGTGCCGTTGCGAATCAACCTGGCAGACAACGAGGATCCTCCTCACATGGCGCGAGCAATGAATGCCGCGCTCAATTTGATATGAAGAGAACCCTACAGGTGAGTTCGAAGAATCGCAATTCGCGCTCAGGCAGACGTGCGTTCTAGTTGCACCGAGTCGTTCTCGCTGATGGAAGAATTGGAGATGTGAAACTGAATCGTTGACCATGATCCTGAAAAATCAGTAATTCTACGGATGAGAAGCCTAGGACGAATGGCTAATCTGATACATGTAGAAAGCGTTCGCGGGTCGAACAATGACTACACATTCCGCAATGACGCGGATCCGGCTCAACGGCGAGCCGATACCCAGACAATTCCATCTCCCTCTTAGACGAGAGCGGCCCCGCATCCAGCCAGTGCAGGGGCCGTTCTCAATTTTGCGAAAACCCTATTCCTCCGATCCAACCTGCAAATATATGCGGCAACAACGGTATGATGTGCATAGGTAATGAAGGGAATGGTGGATGTCGGAGCCGCGTCAACTCGTTCGAATCGATCGCATTCATGAGGCCGAACCAACGCGCCTGATTGCGATCCACGGCTTCGATTTGCCTCAACAATTGACGACATTCGTCGGTCGACGCGCGGTGCTCGCATCGCTCGAATCGATGCTCCAGGATCCAGGCGTTCGGTTGTTGACGCTGACCGGGCCGGGCGGTGTCGGCAAGACCAGATTGGCGCTACGGATCGCCGAGCGGATGACGCCGTCATTTCCGGATGGCGTGCTCTTTGTCCCACTTGCGGCAGTGGTGGATCCGGCGCTCGTGATGCCAACACTCGCGAAGGCGGCCGGGGTTGATGGAGATGACGACCGGCCCTTGCTGACGCGATTGCTCGCCGCGCTCGATCAACGCAGGATGTTGATCGTGCTCGACAATTTCGAGCAGGTGGTTTCTGGCGCACCCCAGATCGTCGAGGTGCTGCGCCGCAGTCCAGGCGTGACGATGCTGGTCACCAGCCGGGTGCCGTTGCGCATCAGTGGCGAGCGGGAGTTCCCGGTTTCGCCGCTCTCGCTGCCTGACGCGTCGACACCGGAACTCGCCGATCAGGTGGCGGAATCGGTGGCGCTTTTCGCCATGCGCGCCCGCGCAGTCGATCCCTCGTTCGAGATCACCGATCAGAATCTCGCCGCAATCTCGGAAATCTGTCGCAAACTGGATGGATTGCCGCTGGCATTGGAACTGGCGGCAGCACGCAGCAAGGTGCTTGCCGCCCGATGCGCTGTTGCATTGGCTCGAGCAGCCGCTGCAAATTCTGACCGGCGGTCCCTCCGATCTTCCTTCCCGCCAGCGCACGATGCGCGATGCGATCGCCTGGAGCTACGGTCTGCTCACACCGGAGCAGCAACACGTATTCCGGCGACTGTCCGTCTTTCGCGGCGGGTTCGATCTCGCGTCCGCGAGCGCCATCGTTGACGACTTCGGGCAAGATGCTGACTCCGGTCCGATTTCAGCGCAACGTGATGAGCGGCACGACGCTCGACACGATTACGGCGCTCTTCGATCAAAGCCTGCTTGTCCGAGCGGCGGCGATTCGGCCCAGCCACGATATCGAATGCTGAAGACAATCGAGGATTTCGGACGCGAAGAACTGCGCAAATCTGGTGAAGAAGACGCGATCTTCAGCCGCTTTGCGGCTTACTGGATCGTCCGGGCTGAAGCAATCTGGAAGGTGACGGGGAATCTTGAATCCCTTTCTCGCGCCACCGATGATCTCGCACCCGATCAGGACAATCTTCGCGCCGCGCTCGATTGGCTGGAAGTAAACGACCGTCCTCGTGCCATGCAGCTGGCGGGAGCGCTCTTCTGGTTCTGGTATGTTCGCGGCCACCACTCTGAAGGACTCGCCCGGGTCGATCAACTGCTCGCCTATTCACGGCACGGCTCGGACCCGGCCGACATCGCGCGGGCGCTGCTTTCCGCAGGAGCGTTCGCGCATTTTCAAGGGCGCACGTCGGTGAAGCTGCCCAGGTTGAACGAAGGGCTTGCGCTTTTCCGCGAGCTTGGCGATGACTGGGGCATCGGCTTCTCGCAGTTGGTCCTGGGAATCATTTCCGAAGACGCAGGAGACTACGAACGCGCATCGGTGGTGTTCGAAGAGGCGCTGACCAGTCTCGAAGCAGCCGGCGACTATGGATCGGCAGGTTCTGCCCGGTATCACCTGGCGGTGGTCGCCTACGGTCAAAACGATCTCAATCGAGCTGAGTCGCTCCTCAATCAAACGCTCGATCCGCGCAAAGAACGGCTCAGAATCGCGAGCTGGGCGTTACAGCTTCGCGGACTTGTGGAGCTTGCGCGCGGAAATCTCCGACAGGCGCTTTCGGCAAGCCAGGATAGCCTGCGCCAGTTCAATGCTGCTCATTATTCGGCGGGACGTTCTGAAGCGCTCGCGGTAACGGCATCGATTGCCGCCGTTGCTGGCCAGCATCAACTGGCTGTTCGACTCTACTCGGTCGCCGATCGCCAGAACGAGCTGCGCGGTGATTCGTTCGAGCTTCCGGAGCGGTCGGCGTATGAAGCCGCGCTGCAGAAAGCGCGTTCATCACTGACAGAAGCCCAATATGTAGAAGCGTGGGAAATTGGACGCCATTGGTCGATTGAAGAAGCGACGGACGCGGCGCTTGCAATCGTCCTCGACACGCCCCAGCAAGAACTACCCGGAGCCGTCAAACCCGACAATTTCCGAGGGCTCAGCCGTCGTGAGCTCGATGTGCTCCGCTTGCTCGTTGGCGGGCTGACGAGCGATCAGATCGCGGAACGACTCTATCTCAGCCCGAGAACAGTTCACTCCCATCTTTCCACCATCTATCGCAAGCTGAACGTCGCGAATCGCGCAGAAGCGGTCAGCTTTGCAATCACGAACGGGCTTACCTAGTGCAACGTTTCGCGACCTGCTTAAGTAGTTTAGGAGCCACAGGTTTTTCCCCGGATGAAAATTCAGCATAAACCGCGTGATTTTACTGATGTTTCAGGGTCTCCTGGATCGTACAGTTGATGGTGTTGGGGGGCTGAACCCCTGGTTGGGGGGCTGAACCCCCGGTCGCAAACCAAAGAGGATCGAGGAGAGACCAATGTTGCTTACTCCCCCGCATCGGAGCGGAATGCATCGTCGTCGATTCATTGGCGGGCTGCTGGCCCTCGTTGCGCTTGGGCTAGTCACGGTTGCCCCAATGCAATCAGCGTCTGCCAGTGGCCCCGGTCAGATTACTGTTGGCGCGCGCACGTGCGTTCACGCTGAACAACTGGCGAATCCACTTGATTGCCCAGTCGGCCCAGTAGGATCCGTCTCGCTCACCAGCGATTCGCAAGTTCCCACCGTGCTCGACATGAATCAGGCAACCGACACCGGCGACACGCTGGTGTGGGGCACTGTCGGAGATGTGCCGCTCGAGTTCTATTACATCGACACATCGAATATGGCCGTAGTGCCCGGGTTTGAAATCAGCGGTCTCGTTGCTGCCCAGGGTGATGCAGGCAATACGGGCAGCGGCTGGTATGTCGATCTAACGAATCAACCTGTCGCTGAGGTCTACGCGATTTACACCCCGCTTGATTATCTTGACAGCGACGGGGATGGCTTGAACGATTACCGCGAAATCGATATCCTCGGCACAGATCCCTACAATGCGGATATGGATGGTGACGGGGCAGATGATTACGTGGAGATCTACGCCCGAACTGATCCAAGCGATGCCAGTGATTATCCGGAAGTACAGGCTGGCCCCGAAACGGACGTCGATAGCGACGGCGATGGCGCCAGTGATGAAACTGAAGGCGCGTTTGGCTCAGATCCGAACGACGCCAGCGACTTCCCCGGAAGTGCAAGCTGGTCCGGAGCCCGGCGACGGCACGACTGCTGAGACTGCTGAAGTAGCCACCCTCGTCACGGCGCTGCCGAACACCGGCGCTCAGCCACACGACGACGATGACGCCGGTACCTTGCTTCTTCTCGTGAGCGGAGCGATCGCCGCCGGTGGTCTCGCCGGAACCCGGCGTCTGCGCAACTCACGCTAATCGCGTTCACGCTCCTGACTTGAGAACAGCCCCGAATCCGCGATCGATTGCGGATTCGGGGCTGTTCTCGTTTACAAAAGCGAGCCGAATCGTGCGTTTATTCTGCGTGCCAGGATCGATAAGCTCCATCGATCAGCACGGGGACGTGATCGCTGATATCCAGAGCTGAGGCGATGGCGACGTCATCCGGGTAGCCACGCTCGATCAACTCACGTCCCGAAGCGCACCCGACCAGATGGTCGCGAGCGCGGTCCGGGCCGCGTCGAACGCGCCGATCGCCGCCAGCGCCTCAGGTGCGTAGTTGGCCGCGCGCAACGCCTCGAGTATTGCTCCTGCGCCGATCAAATCCTCGAACGCCGGACGAAGCCCAGCGTTGCCGGACCAGCGCTCGCCAGCAGCGATGACCGCGATCGATGCTCCAATCTCCGCGCAGGCTCGACCGACGGCCGTCGCGTTTCTCAGACAACCTGCCAGGACCGTGCAGCCATATTCACCGGCAATCGCCGAAAGCGTCGCGCCATTCGGCGACGGGAGCACGAGCTTTGTCCCCTTGGGAATCGTCTGCAACGAACCAGGCGAAAGCGAGTAAGGCGATTCCGGAGAAACCCGCGCGCGTGAAACAGCCAGCGCTGCCCCAAGCTCGTTCGCCCGGCTCAGCGCCGATTCATCATGCCAGCGATGCGGGTAGACGATTGCTCCTCGCTCGATGGCAACAGATACCGCCGTGGTAAAGCTCAGCACATCGACGATCACCACCGCTGAGACGTAAGGGGCCAGCGCGCGCAAACCCGCTTCGCCCCAGTCGAACCTCGCCTCATATCCGGTCTGATCAGTGAATGACGCTGCCATTATTTAATCTCAGTCGACACCGACCGCGGTTGCAGGGAAGTAGAACTGATCGACGCCGCCCCGGAAAGATCCATCCGCAAGTCGCTGGATATTCGCTGGAGACGCGAAGTCGCCCGGCAACAATGTTTCCTCAGAAATGACAAGGTTGTGTCCGAGCGATCGAAGCTGATCGATAGTCGCACTTGCGATCCGTTCGCTCACGATCAGTTCGGGTGTCGAGGCATCGATGCGCGGCGCAGCTGTCGCCTCCTGCATGTCGAATCCATGATCGACCAGGTTCATCGCTAATTGGGCGACGCAGTTGATGATCTTGCGGCCACCACTCGCTCCGAGAGATGCGAACGCCTGACCATCTTTCAATATCAGCGCAGGGCACATGTTTGAAAGAGGCCGTTTGCCGCCGCCGACGGAGTTGGGACGTCCCGGTTCCGGATCGAACCACATCATGCCGTTGTTCATCATTACGCCGGTGCCAGGCACGACGACCCGGCTCCCCCAGAGACTGAGCAGCGTTTGCGTCAGCGTCACGGCCATGCCGCTGTCGTCGAACGCGCCGAGATGGGTTGTGGAGCCGCCGCTTGTGTATTCCGGCATCGAGGGCGCGAGATCGTGCGTCACGCCCAGCGTCGATCTGTCTCCGGCGCGGGCAGGTGATGCGGCATCGGTGCTGATCCCGCAGCGCCGCTCATCAAGATACGCATCGGATAGCAGGTTTTCGTACGGCGTATCGACGTGGTCCGGATCGGCTAGGTAGGTGAAGCGATCAGCAAAAGCGATCTTGAACGATTCGGCCAGGAGATGCAGCGTTTCCGGGCTGTTGTGCCCGCTGGCCTTGAGATCGAACGGCGCGAGCAACCGCATTGATTCGGTCAGGGTGGGGCCGCCGGTCGCATCGCGCAGGGTCAGCAGCTCATGACCGTGAAAGCTGGTGCGCAGCGGTTCGACGACGGTCGCCTGGTAGGAGGCGAAGTCATCAGCTGTGAAAAGCGCGCCCTGCTCGTTCAAATAAGACACGATCGTCGCGGCGCTTTCCCCTTCGTAGAATGCGCCGATGCCCTGATCGGCGATCGCTTTCAGGGTACGCGCGAGATCGGGATTTCGCACCCGCTGCGGGTTGCGGACATTGTCCGAAAAATGAGGGATTACCCTGAGCGTTCAGAAAAATGGCTTTGGTGCCGGGATACTTTTGCAGATTGCCGAGATCGCGCCCAACTTCGAGCGACCAGTGCCAGGTGACCGGCATGCCTTCTTCGGCCAGCGCGATTGCCGGTTCCAGCGCCTGGGCGAGCGTGATCGTGCCAAACAGCTCCAGCGCTTTCGCCAGACCTGCAACTGATCCCGGCACGGCAGTAGACCGTGGCCCGACGATATTGGCGTTGTCGACGACGGATGCCCAGCCGAAAAGCTCGCTGTCCTTCGTCGTTTTCGCCAGCTCGAACATGCCGGGATTGGCGGCTTTGGCGGCGACCATCGGGAATTCGATCACCGCATCGCGCCCGTCCGGCGTGTGGACGATCATGTAGCCGCCCCCGCCGGGACCATTCATCCAGGGCTCGGCGACCCATGCGACTGCTGCCGTCGTGACCGCGGCGTCGACCGCATTGCCGCCGCGCGCAAGCACCTTCGCGCCCGCCTCAGCCGCCTGCGGTGTCTTGGCCGCAGTCATCCCACGCGTGCCGGTTGAGATCGTCCGTCCGAGCGTCCAGCTGCTCTTCGTCGCCATACCACCCCTCATGCGAATTCCGAAAACCGAGTATGGAGTGAGTATCGCGCTCTTTGGACGATGCTGCTGATCGGCTTCAGCGAACAGCCCAGCACCTTTCGTGCCGAGCTGTTCGTGGCGAAGTGCTTCAATTTCTTGTGCATGTGTGACTTGGGGATGATCGCGAGATTCGGCGCCATGTGCCCGGAGCTGGAGCACCGGGCTCACAGGCGAAAGTATCTTTCAGGCACTGAGCCGCTTCGGCGACATGCGTGCAAAGTCCGGAGGACTTGTGGCGTGTCAGCCGTGGGCTTCAGCTCTCGGCCATCGCAACCTGTCTACGCTTCCTTCAAGAACTCACTCCCGATACATCTGCTTGAAGTTGAAGGAGCTGAGATAGAGCGGATTCGGGACAAAGCCCTTGATGTTGTTGCGGAGCGCCGTTACCCAGATCAGCTCGCCGTAGTAGATCACCGGCGGATCCAGCTCGGTGAGGATGTTCTGGGCCTCCTTCATCAGGGTGTTGATCTCGTTCTGATCGGGGCTCTTTTCGGCGGCCGCCATCAGTTCTTCAAAACGGTCGTTCGCCCAATAACCGCCATTGCTACCGCCACCACCCGACGAGGCCACCAGGAAGTTCGGAGCGAGCTGATTCCAGGTGTCGTTGTAATCGGGCCACCAGGTCCAGCCACCGACGAAAACCGGCCGTTCTTCGGCAGGAGAATCGCCGTACACCATGTCGTTCATCTGTGAGCTGTCCCAGGGCGTGACCTCCAGGTTGAATCCGATCTGGGAGAGATTCGCCTGGAAAAGCTGGGCGACGGTGGCGTCCTCGGCGATGCTGCCTTCGTAGATGTAGTCGAAGGAGTCCCCCTCAGCGAATCCGGCGGCAAGAATCAACTCTTTCGCCTTCGCCAGATCGGTCGTGTAGAGGAAAACATCGGGATCGGCTCCAGTCACTGATGACGCGATCGGTCCCGAACGCTTCATGAAGCCGCCGTAGACGGAATTGACCACATCGTCATAAGGGAAGGCGTACGACATGCCTTTGCGGGCGTCGGCAGTTTTGAGGCGGGGAGCGTTCATGATCACCCACTGCACCGCCGTCGAGGGATAGGTCATCACCTGAAGATCGGTATTGCTTTGCAGCGCGAGGAAGTCTTCCGAGGTGAGATTGTTGGTGGTGACGTCCCCTTCACCCGTTTCGATCAGCTGGCGGCGGGTAGTGTTTTCCGGCACGATTCGCACCAGGATCGTGTCGAAATAGGATCCCTCCCAGCCGCCATGGTATTCGTCGAATTTCTCCAGCACCAGCTTTTCGTTTGGCGCAAGTTCGCCGACCTTATAGGGACCCGTGCCGATGATGTTCTCGCGGAAAAATTCGTGCGCGAACGGGTCCTCGTCGGTTTTGTTCTCTTCCATCAGTTTGGTGTTGACAATGAACGGCCCATACTCCGACGCCATCGCCGGCAGGAAGAGCGGCTGCTTGACGCCGAGATTGAAGCGGACTTGCGTTGGCGAAACCACTTCGATGGCATCGGGAGTGTCAATGAAACGCGAGATGACATTGACCGGTCCCGCGTCTTGCAACAGGAAGCGCGCAAACGAATCTTTCACCATCTGCGCATCGCAGAGCGTGCCATCGTGGAAGGTGACATTCTCAGGAATCGTGAAGGTGACCTGCGTGCCGTCGGTTGATTCTTCCCAGGATGTGGCCAGCATCGGCGCGATCTCGTCCGTCTTATCGCCGTTGTACTGGACCAGCATTTCGTAGGTCGCCAGAAAGATCATCGACGCGCCGTTGTCGTAGGCGTATTGCGGATCGAGATCGGGCGTATCGCTGTCGCGAATGACGGTCAGCGTGCCGGTCGATGTCCCCTGCGCCCGCGACACGCGGGAAGAAATGCCCTGCGGCGGTGCGGCGCTTGCGCGAATCGGCGCGCTCATCACCAGGGCGGTGAGGAGCGGCGTCGCCATTCCGAGGCGAAGTCCCGCCGACAATAACTGACGGCGGGAAAGGTGTCCTGCTTCGGCCTGACGGAAAAGCCGGGCAACTCGTGGATCGTCCACTTTGGCGATGCTCCTTACTTGTAGTGAACCGGGTGGAGAGGATGCATCTGAATCTTCCCGGCTCCATGACAAATGCGAATGCTCTCACTATACGAACTCGTCAGTAACGCACGCAATGCATTCCACCACCGTGATCTGCAAAGCGGGACGTTCCGCTCCCTGCCGACTGTCGCCTGTCTTAAGCCTGTCCCGAAAGGTCTGTGGCAGACTGAACGCCGTGACGGAGCATCGTCTCACGGGTGCAGGCACGTTGCAGCAGTGACGTTCCGCGAGATGTGTTTCGAAAAATCTGGTCTGCGGGACGCGTTTGAACGCGGCTTCAAAACTAAGCGTGGCGCGGGGAAGGCGATATCGATGGACGATTCGACAGGCGCAAAACGAGATAAGCATCCTGATCCAATCCATGCGGAGTCGCAAAACGTCGAACGGCTTGAGCTCAACTGCCCTGGATGTGGTTTCGAGCTTGCCGGGGACGATCACTTCGACCGCTTTCGCGTCTGCGCGGGCTGTGGGCGGCACTTCGGCATTCCGGCTCGCGAGCGGATCAAGCTGCTCGTCGATCGCGGCGGGTTTGAAGAAACCTCCGGCCAGTTAGTGTCGCTCGATCCGGTTCGCTTTCATGACAAGCTCCCCGTTGCCGACCGGCTGGCTGATGCGCAGGAGCGCTCGGCGGTCGCCGAAGCAGTCATCACCGGGGTCGCCGACATCGGCGGTCACCAGGCGGTGTTGGTCGCGCTCGACTCGGCCTTCATCGGCGGCGCGCTCGGTGTGCTGGCCGGGGAAAAGGTTGCAGTCGCTTTCGATCTCGCCCTGTCGCGACGTCTACCATTCATCGCCATCTGCGCTGGTGGCGGCGTCCGAACGCAGGACGGCATGCTCGCCGTGCTGCAAATGGCGAAACTGGCCACGCTCGCGGCCAGAATTCACCGCGCCGGGTTGCCGATGATCAGCGTGATGACCCACCCGACCACCGGCGGCATCTATGCCGGACTGGCGAATCAGGCCGACATCATTCTGGCCGAGCCGGGAACGATTGCCGGTGGATTGCCGGCGGCAGGGCAGGATTTATCCGCCGAGATCCCGACTGCCGAAGAGCTGTTGGCCGCCGGCTTGATCGATGATGTGGTCGAGCGGCCGATGCTGCGCGACCGTCTTTCAGCGATCATGCACCTCCTCTGCGCGCGCGGTTCGCTCCATGTTCCCTTCGACAATCTCCCGGAGCTCGGACCGACAACGCCGACCTGGGAAACGTTGCGCATTGGCCGCGATCCCCACCGTCCTTCTGCAGCGACCTTTGCCCGGCGTTCGATGTCGATCTTCCAGCCGTTGCGCGGCGATCGCGCCGGCAACGATGACGAAGGCATGCTCTGCGGCATCGGTCGATTTGAGGGAATGACGGTCGCCGTCATCGCGCACGAGCGGCAGCCGCTTGATGACGGATTTGCGCCACTTTCCGCCGGAGCATTCCGCAAAGCAGCGCGGATGATGCAGCTGGCTGGTCGCCTGGAGATGCCATTGCTTTCCTTTGTCGACACGCCCGGCGCAGCCACCGGCCTCGAAGCGGAGCTGGCCGGCGTCAGCATGGCAGTGGCGCACAACCTCAGTCTCATGGGGCAGCTTCCGGCCCCGGTGATCGCCATCATCACCGGCGAAGCAGGCGGCGCGGGCTCGCTGGCGAACTCGCTGGGCGACCGCATACTCGTGCTCGAACATGGCCGATTCTCATTGCCGATGACCGAAGGGGCGACGACGCATCCCTTCTTCCACCGTCCGCAGGATGCCTCCCAGCCAAGAATGAGCCGTTCTATTTCGATGGGAGCTCGTGATGCAAAAGTGCTGGGCGTCGTCGACGCGATCGTGCCGGAGCCGGAAGGGGGAGCGCATCTCGCTCCCGATGAAGCGGAGGCGCTGCTCCGTTCGGCGGTGGCGCAACATCTCGGCGAGGTGCTTGCCTCAGGACCACGGCGGCTGATCGACGACCGGATGCGCCGCGCCAGATCGCTTGGACTGGCCGCGCCGGAAAGCGACGAAACCGTTCGCCGGGAGCTGCGGGAGTTGCACGCGCTGCAGCATTCCGTCAGCCGCTCGATCGATGACTTCCGGAATGACATGCGCGATCGATGGGATCGCCAGCGCCAGGCATTGCCGCAGATTCCAGTGCGATTGCCGAAGCGGCCTGATCTCAACGATCTCGCAAACCGCCTGACCTCGCTGCGCGAAAGCGTGGCGACCGCCTCAGCGCGATTTGATCGCAGCCAGACTCTTCCCCAGGATGACGACGTGGAAAGCGTGGAAAAGGAATCATGAACCCAACAGCAATTCAGACCACCGCGATCGCTCCCTACCGGGTGGCGGCTATCCAGTTTTCGCCGACACTCTTCAAGCACCAGGAGAACCTGCAGCGCCTCGAAGCATTGACGATCGAAGCGGCGGAGCAGGGAGCGCGGCTGATCGTGCATCCTGAAATGGCGACGACCGGATATTGCTGGGGAAGCCGGGAAGAAGTCTCGCCTTTCGTCGAGCCGGTACCCGGCCCGACGACCGACCGCTTCACGGAGATCGCGGAGAAATACGACTGCTGGATCGTCACCAGCATGCCGGAGATCAGTCCCGCCACCGGCGTCTATTACAACAGCGCCGTGCTGATCGGTCCCGAAGGGGTCGAAGGGCTCTACCGGAAAACCCATTCCTATATAGCTGAGCCGACCTGGGCGAAAGATGGCGATCTCGGGTTGCCCGTGTTCGATACCCCGCTTGGCCGTATCGGCCTGTTGATTTGCATGGATGTCACCTATCCCGAAACGGCGCGGATCGAAGCGCTGCTCGGCGCTGATCTGATTTGCCTGCCCACGAACTGGGTTGGAGACGGCGCGCCGGCCGGTTCGTGGATTTCGCGAGCCGTTGAGAATGGCATCTATATCGTTGCCACTGACCGCGACGATGTCGAGCGCGGCGCGCCATTTTGCGGTCACGCCTGCGTGATCGATCCTGATGGCGCGGTGCAATCGGTGCTGGCAGCGGGAGATGGCATCGCCTTTGGTGAGATCGACATCGCTAAAGCGCGGAATAAGCGATTCACCCGGGGAGCAGGCGGCGATATTCTGGCCGACCGCCGACCCGATCTCTATCACTCAATAACGCGAAACACCTATCTTTGGAATCCTGAATCATTTCATGGCAATTATGGATTGCGTCCCTTGCCAGTGGGCAAGGAAAGCCGGATCGCGGTGGCCCAGTTCGCGCCGGTGCCTGGCGATATCGATGAGAATCTGGAATCGATCGCCCGGCTCGCCGCTGAATGCGGTGACGCTGAATTAATCGTCTTTCCCGCCATGGCGGTGACCGGCGAAGTGTTCGATTGCCAGCACGCGTCGCGGCTCGCCGAAACCATTCCCGGTCCGAATGTCGCGGTGCTTCAAGAAATCGCTCGAGAGCAGGACGCGCACCTGGTGGTCGGATTGATCGAGCGCGGCGAATCGGGAGCCCTGTTTGAGAGTGTGGTTGTGGTCGGCCCGGATGGTTTGGCAGGGGTCGCGAGGAAATCGCATCTGACTTCGCAAGATCGCGAATGGGCGACCCCCGGTAATCTCGGGCTTGTCACGATCGATCTTCCTCTTGGCCGGGTCGGGGTGCTGGTGGGATACGACGCCTTCTTCCCGGAAGCGGTGCGATCGCTGGCGATCGACGGCGCCGACATCATTGTTTGCCCATCGCTTTCCGATTGGCCACCCGTGATTGAAGCCGGTGGACGTTCCGATCGCTTCGTGCTCTGGCGAGAACGAGCACGCGAAAACAAGATCTATCTGGCCGTCGCCAATGGAGCGGCGCCGTATGGTGGTTGGAGCGGCATTTACGGTCCCGATCCGGAAGATTATCCGGACGAGGAGATCATCATTTCAGGAACGGGGGATGGCGCCGTTTCGTGGAAGATCGACACGCGCAGTCCCGACTCGCGCTACCCAACCAACCCGATCAGAATGAAAACCGCGCTGGGACGCCGCCAGCCGATCTGGTACGACCTGCTCCAGGCCACCGATCTCGACGCCGCCAAACCCGACTGGGCATCCCAGCACTGGACTGAGTAATACGGTGCTCCTTATTGAAACGCAGGACGAGCGCCGTAGTAGCTCGCGAGCGAGTGACCGGGTTGCTCCCGAGGTGAAAGCTGGCGTTCGTAGATGATCAGGTCGAAGCGCTGATTGCCGTCCCGGAGACGTTCTCGCAACCGGGCGGTTTCGCTGAAACCTGCCGATTCAAGCAGTTGCCGCTTTTCCTGGTCGCACTCAGCGATTGACGCTTGCAGCAGTTCGGTGCCGCGCTTTTCGGCTTCCTGGACCAATTCGGCGAGCAATTCTGGCAATTGCCCGAGATAGGCTGGACATCCCCAAAAGTCGACCACCGAAACGTGTTGCTCGTAGAAGCTGTCTATTTCGATCGCGCTTGCGATTCCGACGATGCGATGGCGGGAGTTCTCCAGCACCAGCGCGACGCCTTGCCCTTCGCTGGCCGGTTTCCAGACGCGGATATAGTGGCTCTCATAGCGCATGTCGCGAAAGACGCGCCGGGGATAGTCCTTGATCAGCCAGTCTGGCTGCGGTTGGTTGTAGAGCGCGGAAACCCGGGCGATGTCTCCCCATTCCGCCCGCCGTATCTGCGCCGGACCTGCATCGGCGAAGTAATTTTTAGTGAAGGTTTCCGAATCGAGCGGCGGAGCCAGGTAGCGCATTCCGTCGCCGATCAACGGCCGGAAGCCTTCACTGTCGTAGAGCGCAAAAGCAGCGGGATTTGTGGTGCAGAGATACATCGCTTTCCCACCGACCGCCCGGAAGTCAGCAAGCGTGTGCCGGAGCAAGCTCTGGGCGATGCCCATTCGCCGGTAGTCCGGATGCGTCCAGACCATCTCCAATAGCGCCACTTCGCGGGATTCGCGATGCGTGCAATAGTCCATGCTGCCGGCGTAAACGCCGTCCACCTCGCCGATCACGAATCGGTCGAAACTCGTTTCCGCAAGCTTCCCCGCCAGCAACGGCTCGCGAACATCCCGCCACCAATATTCAAGCCGGTCCGCGTACGCACCCAGCGGCGGCTCCAGCACGCGCACGCGGAGATTCCTGCCGTCTGCAAGCGGGTAGACCGATTCCGCAGCTTCGAATGTCATCCGGCATTCATCCCTTCTTGCCCGTTTGAAGGGCATCAGTCGAAATATATTATTGACAATGAGTCAATGCGTTTCTATGATGATAAGACATCAGACGTCGGATAAGAACGGTCATTCACGGGGACTCTGGAGCGCGCGGATCGGCGCTATTGCATTCGCATCACCACGTGAGGAGGCATGTGGAGCTTTGTGAGTTCCAGTCTAAGGATCTAACGCGGACTCATCGCTCACAGCATCGTGCAAGTGAGGTGCAAGATGGATGGCGATTTCGAGACCCGACCAGTCGTCACACGTAGAACGCTCCTTAAGGCCGCCGCTGGCGCCACTGCCGCGCTCGGGGTGGCAGGTGCAACGACGCATGCTGTCAGTCGCAGCGCCCAGCTGGGCAGCATCAGATCAGCGCGGCATTCCAGGCAGCGACACCCGTCACCGGTGGCACCTTCACCTATGGCGGCAGCAAACCGGCCGTCAATATCATCAACCCGCTCAATACCATCGGCACCGGGCAGAATGTGCTGATCGAGGCGATGTTCCTCCGCCTGGTCTACGGCATCGAGTGGGGACCCGACGTCAATCCGCAATCGTCGGGACCGATCGACCTGGCGGTCGCCGAGACGATGACCGAGATCGAAAAGGACCGGATCTGGGATTTCAAGATCCGAAAGAACGTGCTCTGGCACGACGGCCAGCCGGTGACGCCGGACGACGTGATCTTCGGCATCTGGCTGTCGCTCAACAAAGACGCCAAAACGACCAATGAAACGCCGGTGGTCGACATCAAGGGCGGCGACAAACTGCAGCAGGAGGGCGGGGGATCGCTGACCCCTCCATACGACATCGTCGTCGAGGGCGCGACGAAGATCGACGACTCGACCGTCCGCATCGAGCTGACCCGCCCGATCCCGAATTACTGGGTTGACTGGTCGGTCGGCTACTGGCCGATGCCGGTGCATATCTTCGGTCAGATGCCGCTCGCCAATCTGTTCGACGAGCCGTATGCCACCATGCCGGTCGGCAATGGTCCCTTCAAAGCCGTCAAGTGGGTCGAAGGCCAGTACATGGAGATGGCGGCGAACGACGACTTTTACCTGGGACGGCCGCATCGTCGATACCTATCATTGTCCGGTTCAGCGATGCCGACACCCTGACCGCCGCGCTCGAGGCCGGAGAGATCGATGGATGCAGTGTCGCGGCAGGGCCTGTCTACGACCGCTTGACCGGCCTGCCGAACATGGCTGGGCAACCCTGTGCCGACGACGCTGCCCTACGGCTTCGTGGTCAATTTCGAGCGCTTCCCCGAGCAGGGCGCCGCGCTCACCCAGGCGATGACCTACGCGATCGACGTCGCCACCCTCAACGAGCAGCTCTACAGCAACACGCTCGTTCCGTCGAACTATCTGTTTGAGCACGTCGTCGGTCTTGAGCAGCCGCCGGAAGGTTTTCCGACCTACACCTACGATCCCGACAAGGCGATGGCGGTGCTGGCCGAGGCCAATTGGGATTCCTCCAAAGAGCTTGAGTGGATCATGTGGGGAACGCCGACGTCGGCCCAGGATGCGATGCAGGCGATGCTGAACGCCGTCGGCATCAAGAACAAGTACAAGATCATCGACGTCGCGACCGTGATCGAGCAGCTCTACCAAAAGGGCGAATACGACATCGCCTTCGCCAACTTCGGCGGCGACCAGAGCATGGGCGCGAACTGGCAGTACGTGAAATGCGGCTGGAACTACGACACCGGTGGCTACAACTACGCCCGGTATTGCAACGAGGACGTTGACGCTCTCTGGGCAAAGGGAAATGCCGCCACCGATGCCGCCGAGCGCAAATCGCTCTTCGATCAGGTGACGATGAAGTTCGCCGACGCTCCGCCGCAGGCGACGATCTGGCGACCTGCCACCACGTACGTCTGGAACACTCGCGTCAAAGGCGCGTTCCCTATCAATACCACCGGCCCGGTGCGCCCGGTGCTGGAGCGGGTCTGGATTTCAGAGGACTGAACCTTCTTTGCTCCCTGTGCATTGGGAGCAGATCAGCGTTGACTGGATGCATCGCCAGCGAGGGAGCGCATTCCGCTCGCTGGCAGATGATGAGCTCTGATTTGAGGATATCGATGGTCGAGCAACCAACGGTCACCGATTTCGCGCGGTCGTACTGCTTCTATGTTCCGCAGGGCCATACGATCTGGGTGCGGATTCAGGCCGAGTGCTTATTGTGAAGTCGTTGACTACGCAACGGGCGAGCGCGACGAATATGTGCTTGGCGTGCGAACGCAGACCGGTCTGCGGACCGACCCGCCGTCAGATGCGCTCGATCCCGGTTACGACTTCTGGATGACCTTTTCCAAAAAGCACGTCTTCGTCCGGCGCACGCACGCATCGGCGCATACGAACAACCCGACCCGGGTTCCGGTCGAGGAATTCGTGACGACAGGATGGCGGCTCAGGCCGACCCCTGCCCGGCAGTTGCACAATCCCGCCGAGATTCTGCAGGCGCTCCAGGATGGACTGCTCATCGTGGCCCGAACCGAATTCGTCAGCAACGACCGCTCCCGTGGTTACCGGATCGAATATCCAGTGAAATGGGCAGATGGCGATGCGGCCAACGACGCTTTCCGGGTGGAAACCGGCCCGGTGCTGCTGCTCGATCCTGAAAAAGTGCGGGCCGGTGTTCCGCCTGAGTTCGACGATTTTCGCTGGGCCTATCTCGATTATCACGGGTTCGATGAGGTCCGTTGCATGATCGAGCGGCCAACGTCGATCCTGACGGGAGCAACCTATCCCGCTTCCGCCGACACGCCACGACGTCATCCAGCCCTGACGAACGAGCAGATCGCGGCGATTCGCGACCGCCTCTTCAGCGGCTGGGAATCGCCGATCCCGCAGGACGAGCTTGAGCGGTTATTTGAAACCGATCACTACTCGGATCTGGCGTATCTGCCCGCCTCAACCGCAATGTTCGCCGTTGAAGACGACCTCGTCGGGTAGGATGCTGAACTCCATCAATAGCCGCGCTGCTTATCGACCACGTTGATGAGCGGTTCGCCGTTGGCGTACCGGATCAGATTGTTCCGGAAGATGTCGAGGCAGCGCTTTTCCTTTGGTCCTGACGCCCCGGCGCAATGGGGGGTGAGCAGCAGGTTCGGCGCGTCCCAGAGCGGACTGTCGGGCGCAGGCGGCTCCGATTCAGCGACGTCGAGCCCGGCGCCGGCGAGATGTCCCGACCGGAGCGCGTCGACCAACGCCGTTTCATCAACAATGCCGCCGCGCGAGATGGCGATCAGGTAGGAGCCGGGGCGCATCATGGCGATCGCCGGCTCATCAATCAGATGACGCGTTTCCGTGGTGTATGGAACGGCAATCACCACCACATCTGAGCCCTGAAGCAACTCAGGCAGGCGATCAGTTGTCCAGACTTCATTCACATAGGGCTTTCCATCGGACGGAAAGGCGTCAACCGCCAGCACGTTCATCTCAAAAGCGACCGCCCGTCTGGCGATCGCCCGGCCAATCTGGCCGAAGCCGACGATCCCCATCGTTGAGTCTTTGATTTCATTGAGCGAGCGATAGCCTTCGGTCCGACCCCAATATTTCTCGCGCTGCCAATCAAGCGAGCGCGGCATATTTCGAGTGAAGGAAAGGAGCAGCGCGAACACATGCTCCGCGATCGATGGTCCGTGCGCGCCCCGGGTATTGGTGACGATCCAGTCGCTTTCCATCACCTGGGGAATGCGCGTTACCCAATCAACCCCAGCGCCAGGTGACTGAATCCACTTGAGCTCAGCCGCCTTTTCCAGCGCCGGAGCTCCCGGAAAACCGTAGATCACCTCGGCATCGACAATCTCCCGCTCCACCTCGTCCGGGCTACTGGTTCGTACAATTTCCAGCCCCGGAATCGCCAGGTCATTGAGCGAATCGAAATAGGCTTCGCCTTCAATTGCGGCAAGCAGCACCTTCATATCGTGGAAGAATCCCTTCTTTACGTGTGTGCATACGTCGAAATAGTTTCGCCTTGCAACGGACTGAAGACCAGTGCTGACAAGACGAAGTACCCTTCAGTCACTGAGCTTGGTGGGAGAAATAGCCAATATATCGGGCGTTTCTCCCACCGCCGCTAGCCCTGGAAGGGCTTCGTGCTGTTAGCCCGGGGTTTCAACCCCGGGAAACCGGGCCGAACGAGCTCATACATCCCGCTCTATTCCCACACCAGCTCCCGTGAAGCATCCACTTTTGCCGGGTCGATTTCCATCCCCATGCCGGGCAAATCGGGCACGGTGACATATCCATTCACCGGCACGAGCGGTTCTTTCCAGAAAAACTGGTGAATTGCATTCCATTTAACCAGGAACTCGACGTAGGGAACCGAGAGTGACGGAACGGCAGCGCTCAGCTGCACGTTCGCCGGAACTGAATGTCCATGCGGAATGACGGGAATATCGTAGGACGACGCAATGGCGAAGATCTTTTGCAATTCGGAGATGCCGCCTGCCCAGTAGGTGTCAGGTTGAAGAACATCCATCGCCCCGGCGTCGAGCAGCGCCTTGATGCCGTAGCGTGTGTACTCGTGCTCGCCGGTCGCAGTCGGAACTGGAGAGCGTCGCCGGATTTCGGCGCAGGCGGCAATCTTGTCGGGGAGCACCGGCTCTTCGATCCAGCGCGGCTCGTATTCGGCGATCCGATTGGCGACAGCCAGTGTGAACGGCACATCCCAGCTCATCCAGGCGTCGAACATGATGTCGATGTCAGGACCGGCTGCTTCCCGCAACGATCGCATCAGCTCGACATTGCGCGCGATTCCGGCGCGGCCATCGGCGGGACCGCCGCGAGGGAACCACTTCATCGCGGTATATCCCTGGCCAACCACCTCTTTGGCCCGTTCCGCCGCTTTGTCAGGCTCGATCGAGTAGCCCAGCATGCTGGCGTAGGCCGGAAGCGTGGTGCGCACAGGTCCGCCGAGCAGCAGATGCACCGGCGCGTTCGCCCACTTGCCTTTCAAATCCCAGAGCGCGCAATCGATGGCGCTGATCGCCATCATCGCCACGCCTTTCCGGCCATGAACGGCTGAGCGATAGAGAATGTCCCAGATCCGCTCCGTCGCAAGCGGATTCTCGCCGATCAGCAATCCGGCGAATTCGTGCCGTATCGAATAGGCGATCTCACGCGTCACCGGTCCGGCGACGCCTGTCACTCCCTCGTCGGTGTCGATCTCGAGGAATACGGATGTGACGATGTTGCGTCCGTCCTCGGTCACGTGCGGCGCATTGTTTCCCGCATTCGCCTTTTCGAGGGCATGTTCGGGGTAGACATCGATCGGCCGGATCAGCCGCTCCTCCCAGAACGTCTCCCTGAACATCCATCGTACCCGTCAGCTCACGCAACCGGATCGCCGTGATCTTCACGAATGGCGCTCCTCTTCACGCACGCGCGTAGGTGTCGGGACGTCCGAGAACGTGCATCCGCGGACGCCATGCGCGCGTATCGTGGCACGAATCGAGAAACGATGAAGGGACGCGCGAATGAATCGCGCGTCCCTTTACTCCTGGCACGACCTGATCCTGTTAGCGCTGGCTCAGCGCCAGCATATCGGCGGTCATCCCAGCGGCAGTCACTGCCGCGCCCGCGCCGGGGCCGGTGATGTTGAGCGGGTAGTGATCGTAGCGTTGAGTGCGAATTGAAACGATGTTTTCAGGGCCTTGCAACGCGCCGAGCACCGTGCCGGTGGAAACCGGGGAAATGCCGACTTCGAGCGCCCCTTTCGGTCGAACGGTGGCGACATATTTGAGGACAGAATGATCGGCGTTCGCCTGCACGGAGCGAGCTGCGATTGATTCGTCGAGCGAGCAGATTGCGTCGAGGAATTGCTGAACGCTGACCGATTTCAGCTCGTCGGGAACCAGGCCTTCGATCTCGATATCGCCTAACTCCACCTTGCGTCCGATCGTGCGGGCGAGAATGAGCGCCTTGCGGGCGACATCCAACCCGCTGAGATCGTCGCGCGGATCAGGTTCGGTGTAGCCATTCGCTTTGGCGGTGCACACCGCCGCCGAGAACGTGTCTCCAGAAGCAACATCGGAAAAGATCGCGCCGAAGGTGCCGGAAACCGTGCCAGTGATTTCCTCGATCACGTCGCCGGTGTCGATCAGCGAGCGCAACGTCGAAATAATCGGCAATCCGGCGCCGCAGGTTGCTTCATAACGAACCCGACCTCCAGGACTAGTTTCAGCCCAGAGCGCATCGCCTGCCGTGCCGTAGCTCATCGCCAGCGGGGCTTTGTTCGAAAGCACGACGCAGCCGCCTAGCCGGAGCAGTTCGGCATCGAGGCGCGTGGTTGTGTCCCCTGCTCCCGCATCCATTCCAATCAGGTCGCCAAACGCTGCCAGTCTGCCGATGGCCTCGATTGGATCGACCGGGGCAAATCCCTGCCGCGCTGCGCTCTCAACAACCCTGACGCCTGCTTTGCGATTCGACGCGATCTCGCGCAAAAGTTCGGCAGGCAGCCCATCCGCGCTTTCGGCAACGATCGCCCCCCCGGCGCCAATCACCGCGCCGATGACGACATCGATCCCGAACACTGCTTTCCAGCGATCCCGCTGTTCAAGCTCCTGCTCGATCGCCGCGCCGCCAACTGTGCCGGCGCCGATATGCACGAGAACGATCCGTTTCACGGGAACTCCTTACGGAGTTGAGAGTAAAGAGTTGAGTGAAGTACGATAGAAGCGTACTCATAACTGACCACTCTTAACTCTCAACTCACATGCGCGACATTGCGGTTGAGACGACCTGGTCTTCATCAGAGGTCGCGGCGCACTCTTTCGGCAGCAACGATTCGTTGATGACCTCGTCCATCGATTTGACAAAGAAAAAGCTGATTTCTTCGCGCACGCGGGCCGGCAACTGCTCGTACTCGCGCTCGTTTTCTTTTGGCGCGATCAGGCGGCTGAGCCCGCTGCGATGCGCGGCCAACGCTTTATCGCGGAGTCCGCCGATTGCCAGCACATGACCTCGCAGGGTGATTTCACCTGTCATCGCGGTGTCGGCGCGAACCGGGCGATTCGTCAGGGCGGAGATCAGGGCGATCGCCATCGTGATTCCGGCCGAAGGACCGTCTTTCGGCATCGCTCCCTGCGGCAGGTGGATGTGGAGATCGAGCTTTTCCTGAAAGTCGACATCGATGCCCAGATGTGCGGCGCGGGTGCGGGCATAGGTGAGCGCGGCCTGCGCCGACTCCTGCATGACATCCCCGGCATTGCCGGTGATCTTCAGCTGGCCGCGGCCGGGCATGGTCACGACTTCAACCTGGATCAACTCGCCGCCAACCTCAGTTGTGCCAAGCCCCATCGCCACCCCGATCTCCGCGCCATTCAAGGTCTCCCCGATCAGGTAGCGAGGCGGACCGAGATACTCCTCAAGCAACACATCGTCGATCAGCACAGGCGGCGTGTGACCTTCTTTGAAGATGCCGCTGGCCGCCTTGCGGCAGATGGTCGCCAGCTCGCGTTCGAGACCGCGCACGCCGGCTTCGCGGGTGTATTCGCGCACAACGCGCCGCAACACGTCATCGTTCATCACCAGATCGTCATCGCCGAGCGAATTGGCGTGGATTTGCCGGGCCAGCAGATGCTGACGGCCGATCTCGACCTTCTCATCCTCGTAATACCCGGAGAGATCGATGATCTCCATCCGGTCCAGCAGCGGGCGCGGAATCTGCTGCTTGTAATTCGCCGTGGCGATAAAGAGCACCTTCGAGAGATCGTAAGGCGCTTCAAGATAGTGATCGGTGAAGGCCCGGTTCTGATTCGGATCGAGCACTTCGAGCAGCGCCGAGGAGGGATCGCCGCGTTGATCCTGGGCGAGCTTATCGATTTCGTCGAGCAGGATCACCGGGTTGATCGTTTTCGCCTGGCTCATTGCCTTGATCACGCGACCCGGCATTGCGCCGATGTAGGTTTTGCGGTGACCGCGAATTTCGGCTTCATCTCGCACGCCGCCGAGACTGACCGTTTCAAACTTGCGATCCATCGCTTCGGCGATCGACTGGCCAAGACTCGTTTTGCCGACGCCTGGAGGGCCGACGAGGCAGAGAATCGCCGACGAGCCACCGCGTCCCGTGCGGGCACGAAGCGCGCGCACGGCCAGGAAATCGAGAATGCGTTCTTTCACACTCTCCAGTCCGTAATGATGTCCGTTGAGAATGGCCTCGGCGCGAGCGAGATCGTTCTGGTCGACCGTCTCCTCGTGCCAGGGGAGGGCGAGCAGATTGTCGAGATAGGTGCGCACAACGGTCGCCTCGGCGGAAACGGGTTGCATTCCTTCGAGCCGCCGCAGCTCACCGAGCAGCTTGTCCTCGATCGATTTCGGCATGCCGCGTTCTAGTATGCGGCGGCGGAACTGATCGAACTCGTTGCCCTCTTCGGGATCGAGCATCTTCTGAAGTTCTTCGATCTGCCGCTTGATGATGGTTTTTTGATGTTCATGATCGGCCTTATCCCGGAGCCGTTCGGTAACAAGCCGGACAGCAGCGGCGCCATCGATTTCATTGCGAATGCGCATCGCCAGCGTCTGCAATCGCTGAAGGGGATCGACCTGTTCCAGCAGCGCCTGCCGCTCAAGCGTTTTGCCATCTTCCGGACCGGCGAGCAGCTGGGTGGCGAGGAGATCGGCAAGCTGTCCCGGCTCACTGGCGCGTTTGACCATGTCGAGCACTTCGCTCGACGGCACGCCTTTTTCGTCGCGATAGCGAACGGTGAGATCTTTGATGACGGTGAGCATCGGCTCGGCTTCGGCGGGATCGACGGGTGATTCGGCCAGCCGCTCGGCGGCGGCGGTGGCGACGCCGGTTCCTTGCTCGACCTGGGACAGGCGAACCCGGGCGATGCCTTCGAGCACGATCTGAATCCCGCTCGGATCGCGCCGCTCGAAACTGACGATCTCGACAAGCGTGCCGACGCGGTGAATCGAATCGACGGTGACTTCATCGCCGCCGCCCGATCGCTGCATGGCGATGACCAGGCGCTGATCGGTGGCGAGCGCTTCTTCAACGGCTAAGACGGAGCGAGGCTTCCCGATAAAGAGCGTGACGATATTCCGGGGGAAGATCACCACCTCTTTCATGGGAAGGAGCGGCAACCGCTGCCCGAACGGATCGTGGCGGCTCATTTCTGGCTCCTGGGGTCGGTGGTCCGAGGCACGGCAATCCTCCGTGGCATGACAGCACGAATCAACGCCCGGGTCCGGGCGCATGCGCGGGATGGCTCGGGGCGGGTTCCACTAACCCGGTGCGGGCCGGGTGCAAGGGTTAATCGTAAGCGAGATGACCCCGCATTGCATAGTTGTCCGCAAGCGCAATGGGTCTATAGGAGATTCGTCCGTCTCCAGGCGGCATTTGGTCGCGATTTTCGTACAATCGCCTGGCGCGGTTGCGCTGATTCGAGAGTGGAGTGGAATACATGACAGGCAGCCGGGCGGATAAAAGAGGAAATCGCATCGGGAGATCGAGGCAATGGGGAATTGTGGGAACGCTGCTCGCAGGACTCTCGCTTGTTGTGCCGGGCGCGGCTGCGCAACAGACCGCATCTCCCGGCGCCACCGTGACCGCTATTGCGACTCCCGCTTCGCCGACGGCTTCTCCAATCCCATCGCCAACGGCAACCTCAACGCCGGTCAACGGCTATGTCGCCGCGAACGCCGAGCTGGATGAAATTGTCTGGGCCCGTGAAATCGATCCAAAGACGAACGCCCCGGTGCGGGCGGCGACGGGCTTCATCACGACCGATGCCGCGATCTACGCCACCTTTGCCGTCAAGCGAATTGACGCGGGCGTCACGGTGACCGCCGAGTGGTCATTCAACGGAACCGCCGTTCCCGCGCTCAACGCCTCCATCGCGCTCGGTGAGGGATATACGGACGGCTGGATCGAGTTTCACCTGACGAAAGCAGAGGGTGAAATCTGGCCGATTGGAACCTACACGATCGACATCAAGATCGATGGAACACCAGCGCTGACATCCGACATCGAGGTGACGGTTCCTCCAAGTTAGGGCCGCTTTGGGCCAATGTGTCATCTTTGTGTGGACAGTTAATGTTGTTTACATGATCGAATTTATTTGCTTTCGTGATGAAATGCACATTCTTGAACCGCCAAAGGTCATAGTGGTAGCCTTCTTTGCGGTAAACGCTCGTATTCTCCGCCAAACGTGGTGCCAGGAATTGCCGTGCCGGGAGGGGGACAGGTACATTCCGACCACGCGAAAGCCCCGATTCAGTCGAATTGTTTCCCCTCCGGAAGGCACCTCTGATGCTGCCGATATCTACGGCAAGCGAAAGTCCATCACGCGTTGATGTGCGATTGATGGCGCTTGCAGTGCCAGCCCCCGGACTGGCTTCTGACGCTTTGGCCCGTTTTGAATGGACTTCCCGCCTCGGAGCGCTGGAATCCGTGCTGACTCCTTATGTATGGCAGCATGGCAGAGCGCTCTTCTTGCTCGATCGCACAATCAGCGCCGAGTGGGTCGTTGCAGAGTTCCGCTACGATCGTCTCAGCGGTTGCTACCACGAGCGGGCGCGAATGATCTACGAATGGCCTCGCGAAGCGCTCGGCGCGCTGCTCGGACGAATCCTCATCCATGGCGAAGCGGAAACGCTCGAAGCCGCCACCACGCTCGACGCCTGGTGGGGGTACGCTTCGGCTTACGCATCGTAGACGAGCAGGCGGAAGACCGCAGGCAGCGACGAAGCCGTAGGCCGTAAGCACAGGGAAACCTGGGCGCCACCGTGCGCCGGGCTGAAGCCTAGCGCTGACAGGCCGAAGTCTCTTCGAGACAGCTGGATGGACGACCGACGTGCGTAGTCCGGAGGATTTTTCGCGTGTCAGCCAGGTGCTTCAGCTCCCGGCCATCGCAACCGAGCTACGCTTCCTCACAACTCACAACTATTCTCCATCCTTCAGCACAAACGCCTTCTCACCGGCGTCGATGCGGACCGGGACGACGTTTTCGTTCGGGGGGATAGGGCAGCTCCAACCTTCGCCATAGGCGCAGTAGGGGTTGTAAGCGTAGTTGAAGTCGACCTCGACCTGTCCATCCGGGCGGAGCCTCGGTTCGAGATAGCGGCCACCGCTGTAGGTGTCGACGCCCGATGTCGCATCCTGGAATGGCAGGAAGAGACGATGCTGCCCAGGCTGCCCGAGCAGGGTCAATGTGACTTCCTCGTCGCCGACCGGAATCGTGATCTTGCCAGAGCGGATGTAGGTGCGTTTTTCGCCGTCGCTGGTGTCGACGATTAGCTCACTGTCCGCCTCGTCCGTATCGAGCGGAAGGGTGAACGAGAGAGCATCATTCTCAGGGAAGTAATCGAGCGCTTCGAAGCGGGCTTGCTGATCGGGATCGAGTGGCGATTGTTCGTCACCCGCAAAGAGCGCGTCTTTCCGCTCGCGAAATCGCTCCAGACGTGATTCGGACATCGAATCCTCCAGTTATTGATAAATGACGATATTCGGAGGCGGGCTCAGCGCCACGATCTCCTGCGGCGTCATCAGCGGATCGTCCTGCTTATAGAAGAGCTTGATGCCCGCAAATTCAATGGGGCGATCGGTGATGAACTGGGTATAGCCGGTCGTTTTGTTCGCGGGCAATCCGTAACCGTCGAAATCGATCACAAGCTGTACGCCAGGCACTGGCGCGAGTTCACTGTCGTTAGTGATCATATTTTCATAGAACTGATGCACCATCAGGATTTTCGGCGGCAGATTATTGTCAGCGGCCAGCTTCGCCAGGCGCTCTTGCGCGTACGTGATATCAGCGGCGTCGACGCCGCCGATCGCCGAGCCGGGCGCTACTCCTTCCGGCATGGCAAACTCCGGATCAATAGCGAGATGAACATTCGGATAAAGCAACCATTCTTCAACGGCATCCATCTCGGCTTTGACCGTACTATGCGCAATCTGAATGTCGAGAATCAGGATCATCCCATTTTGCTGCGTGAAATCGATGTAATCCTTGATCGTGGCGGAATCAGTGTAGAGGAGCCAGGTGCCATCGGGTGTCTCATACGATTGAGCGACCGAAGCGATCAGCTCGAATGCCATCATCACCGGTTTAGATGGATCGGCTGATTCGTAGGCGGTTTTTTCTTCCTGGAGTTTGGAGAGCAATTCTTCCTTCGAATACTCACCAAGAATGCCCATAATGTCAGAGGAAGGATGCCCGTAAAAGGCAAGAACGCGATATTTCGGGAGGATCGCATTCGGATCCGATGTCGCCGGAGCTTGGGTCGTCACCGGCGTCACGGCGATGCCCGGCATCTGGGTCGGGGTCGGCCCGGCAGGTTGGGCGGTGGCCTTCGGCGTTGGCACGAGCGTCGGTTCTTCAGTTGGTTGGGGGACGTTGGTCGGCGTCATCACGATCGCCGCTTCTGGAGCAGAGACATTGCCGGGGCTGGGCGTGATGCGTTGCCCGCCGACGATCGCGACCAGCGCGGTCACGAGCACCATCAGGGCGACGACGAGCACATTGCCGGAGGGAATCCAGCCTGGCAATATCGGTCGGTTGCGGAGAGGTGGCGGGGCCACTTCTTCGTAGTCGCTGGAAAATGGAGATGGGCCGGGTCGGCCGCTTCGTGAGCGCACCACCACTTACTGCCCGGTTGTCCATGATGGATTCATACGGGAACAATCCATCATCGCAGCTGCACGCTTCATCGCCATAACTTACATAAGAACCAACTGGAAGCAAAAACCCCGCGAGGGCTTTCCTGGCCAAATGCTCTCGACAGATGGCCGTATCCAGATGAGCATGCCAGAGAAAGATGCATACGTGCAATGTTGCTTGGTTTCCCCGAATGGAAGCTTATAGAAGAAACACCCGGCCCGACCGCCGAAATCGCGGTCAGGCCGGGATGCCTGAGCTGTTGTTGGGGTCGCCCGGACTCCCTGCTGGGCCATCAGTAATGAATGACCAGCGCCGTTCCGTAATCGGCCCAGTTCCAATAAAACTGGGAGTCATCAAGCAACAGATTGAGACAACCATGGCTGCCGGGACGGCCGATCGTCTCCTCGGTGCGCCACCAGGCGAAATGAATGGCGTGCCCCTCGTTGGTGAAATATTGCGTGAATAGCACATCTTCGAGCTTGTAGAAACTCTCGGCGCCGATCGCGCCGCTATCCATCGTTTCGTTGGCGACTCGGTTGATGATCGTGTAGTTCCCGGTCGGTGTTTCCCAGCCGGCCAGGCCGGAGGTCATCAGGCAGGTCCGGATAACCGTGCGGTTCTCGTACGCGACCATCAACTGCTGGGTGAGATTGACATCGATCCACTTACCGGTGGTTGGCGCGCCCGGTGGTATCGGCGTCGGCATCACCGGCGCATTGCGCCCGACATTCCGGGCGTAGATGAATTTACCCGGACCGACCTGCGCCCAAAGATCGGCACCGGTGTAGACCTCTTCGCCCTCGACCCAGGCGGTGACTTTCAGTGGATCACCGAATTTGAGCACTTCCACGATCGACGACGATGTGTCCGGTTTCGAGCGCACATTCGTTTCGCTGAGCGCGGCGCCCTGCCAGACGTTGAGATCCCAATCGGCTGGAGCGATTTTCGGCACCGGAACTGGCGGCGCCAGATAGGTGCTCGACACCCAGCCGCTGTAGCCATCGGCGTACCCCGGCAGCCAATCGCCCTTCGAGCCTGGCGACATTACGAATTCGGCATTGTCGGCCAGCAGGACACGCATCTCATCGTCGGTGCTGGGTCCGCTGCGCAACCGGAGTCCTTCGGGTGATTTCACGAGGCGGGTTTCGCCTCCGGTCGGCGGCGCGGCCAGGAAAGCAGGATCGGAATCGAGCAAACCCTGCTCTTCGGCGAGTTGACGCGCCATCGGGAAGAGCCGTACGCCCTTGCTGCCGCGATCTTCGAAAATCGCGCGCTCAAACACCTGCAGCGTTGTACCGCTCTCAGTGTCCTGATATGGCTCACTCAGCGGCAATCCAAAAATCGCGAGACCGCCGCCTTTGTCCCAGAAGGTTGCGATCGCGCCGCTGGTGGAATGCTGCGTATCGCTGAAATAGGTTCCGTTTGCGTCAGGCGCTCCGTCGACCGTCTTGCGGGCGGCGGCGGGCGCATAGCTCTTCTTGATCTCATCGGGAAGGTGCACGCCCTGCATATCCCACGGCGCTTCGAGTGACGGATCGTAGATGAGCGAAAGGCCCTCAAACGACTGCACCACGCCGGTTTTCTCGACGAAGCGCACCTCGGAAAGGGGCAGGCCGAACGCCTCGGCGCTGCCTGCCTGGGTGAAGATATCAAGAAAAGCGCCGCTGACGTTGTGCCCGGTAGCGGCAAAGTAGGAGACGATCTCGCCACTGATGGTCGTTTCCTGCCGGGCGGCAGCTGCGTCTGGAATATGCCGCAACGCGGGCGCGAATGCGCCAATTGCCACGGCTTTCGCGCCCAGCGCGATCGCTTTCCGGCGCGTCCATCGCTGATTCGGCATGAGTAGTGATTCCTCCGGTAGGTGTCTGAAAGGTGGACCTGGTCGGGGTGTCCGAATCATCTGCGTTGCTTATAAGAACGCATACGTGCGCGGCATTGTTTCGCCGCACGTCATCTCGTTGTACGTCACCGCGCCTTTTCAGGATGCCTTAAGTAGGGAATGACGACCGGTAGTAGACTCAGCGGCGGAAGACGTTTGCAATCGCTGAGGAGTATTGATCATGCGCGTGCGCGTGCATCTACCAGACGCTACCGGCGAATGGTCTGCTCGTGATGTATCACTGCCGGAACCGATTTCGATCGATACAGCGCGCGAACAGCTAAGGGATACCGTTGAGCCATTCGCCGCTGACGTCCGCCTGATTCTCAATGGACGGGAAGCTACCGGATCGACGCTGTTACAAGACGGAGATCATCTTGCTTTCTGGTCTCGGTATGATGGCGGCTCACTGATCGAACATGGCGGCGTGCCGATCGTGCAGAGCCCGAGCGGATTGCCGACGCAGCACCTGGTCAATGAGCGCAACGGCTCCACCGGACTCTTTGTCGGACAACAATGGCTGCAGCCGGGAGAGCGGGTCTACCTGCATACGCACCCCTGCGACGAAGCACTGACGTATTTGAGCGGAACCGGCGAAGCGACGCTGGGCGAAGCGGTCGTGCCGATCGGTCCTGGCCGCAGCCTCTTTATTCCGACCGGATTGCTCCATGGATTTCGCAACACGGGAAACGACGTGATGCATGTGATGGTCTTTTTCCCGGTGCCCTATTTCGCGCCGACAGGGATCGTTGACGAAGCAGACCGCAGGCAGCAGGCCGCGGATCGTGACGAAGCAGGGAGTAAGGAGTAGGGAATAGAGAGCAACGAGGAGCGCGCATGATGCGATCGGAATTTCGCCGCGCCCGGGGTTGAAACCCCGGGAATCTTAACATTGCGACAATCGATGCTTTTCTTACAATTCACAACTCAGAAGAGGAGGAGGATTTCGTGACGACATTGTTGGCGGAGACGACTCGGGGCGGGGTGGTGGAAAGCGTTCATCAGGGCGTGGTGGCCGTCGCGAATACGGACGGAAAGATCATCGCCTCGGCGGGTGATCCATCGACGTTTGCCTTCTACCGGTCTTCGGCGAAACCGTTTCAGGCGATTCCGGTGGTTGAAAGCGGGGCGGCCGACCGTTTTGGTTTCACCCAGGCGGAGCTGGCGCTTTGCTGCGCCTCACACCATGCCGAATTGCGGCACCAGCAACAGGTGCTGGCGATGCTCGGCAAGCTGGGTCTTGATGATTCCGCGCTGCAATGCGGCATCCCTCTTCCCTACGATCAGGAAGAGATGGCGAAGGTGCTGTCAGGCGAGCGCGCACGCACACCGCTGCAGTGCGATTGCTCCGGCAAGCACACCGGTATGCTCGCCGCCTGCCTGCAGCTTGGGTATCCGATCGACGGGTATCTGGAACCGGAGCATCCGCTGCAACAGCAGATCAAGGCGCTTGTAGCTGAGGTTTGCCGCATCTCGGAAGATGAGATTGTCGTCGGCACGGATGGTTGCAGCGTGCCGACCTTCGGCTCCAGCATCGGGTCGTTCGCCATCTCCTTCGCGGCGCTGGCGGCGCCCGAGCGGACGCCTGCCGAGTATGGTGGACGTCACTCTGATGCACTCAACCGGCTGCGGACGGCGATGATCGCCTATCCACAGAATGTTTCAGGCAAGCATTCATTGGTTGCGGATGTGATGGAAGTCGGCGAGGGATCGTTCGTCTGCAAGAGCGGAGCCGAGGGGCTTTTCTGCATCGGTGTGCCTGCGGAAGGCATCGGCATCGCCGTTCGGATCGCCGATGGCTCATTCCGCGCCCATGGAGTAGTGGTCTGCGAAACCCTGCGCCAGCTTGGTCTTGCCACCGATGCCCAGATCGATGCGATCCTGGCGCGCGACAATCCTGAGCTGCGTAATCACAACGGCCGCCACGTCGGTGATATTCGAGCAGCGTTTGAATTGGTGCGTCAATAAGCGCTTCGGGACGTTATCGAACTGGCATGAAATAAACGAAAGAGGCGTCCACAACTGGACGCCTCTTTCTCACGGTCTTGATCGTTTAGTTGCTGCGGCGGCCACCGGTGAGCAGGCTCACGTAGTAGAGGAGGTTGAGCAGCGAGGCGAGGAACCCGGCCACGTAGGTCCAGGCGGCTGCGTCGAGCATTTTCTTGACGCCCGCCGAGTCGGCCTGCCCGGCCGAAGTGGTGTCGTTGATGATGCCGACATTGACCAGCGCGACCTTGGCCCGCTTCGAGGCGTCGAACTCAACCGGGAGGGTGACCAGCGCGAAGACCGTGGTCAGCGCGAAGAGTGCCACGCCGGCCCAGGCAAGCCCGGTGAAGCTAAGCAGGATACCGGCGATCAACATGAGCATGCCGAGCCTTGAACCGATGTTCGCCGCCGGCACCAGTTTGCTGCGAACCTCCATCGCCTTGTAGCCCTGCTTGTCCTGAATCGCGTGACCTGATTCGTGTGCCGCGATGCCGATCGAGGCGATCGAACGCCCGCTATAGACCTCAGGCGAGAGGCGCAGCACTTTCGTGCGCGGATCGTAATGATCGGAAAGCTCGCCAGGAGTTTGCTCGATCGACACTTGCTGCAGCCCGTTGGCGTCAAGAATGGCGCGCGCGGCCTGCGCTCCGGTCGCTCCGGCCGAGTTCGGAACCTGCCGGTATTTGCTGTACGCGCCCTTAACCTTGCTCTGGGCCCAGAAGACCAGAATCAAGGCAGGGATCATGAAAACGAAATACATTGGATCGAAGTACATTGCTTCGGTCCTATCCTTAGTCCTAACGCGTCAGTGCGAGCAGGGCGAATCACTGAGAACGCCTGCCCAGCCGGGCCTCCCCGGCCGCTGTCGACGCGTACACTTAATGGTACGTCAGATCGTCAAGATCGGTTCCGGTAAAAAACCGATGATTTACAATGCAAACGGTACTGATGCTACATCCTGGCATATGAACCGGACCATACTGCGCCAGGCATTCTGCGAATGCGTTTACTGAAGTTCTGATCGATGCCGGATTGCCGGCGCGGAGCATGCTGATGAGCTTTCCGGCCCGTACGACGAGCCGCCCTGAACCGGCAGCATCGAGCGAAGCCCTCGATGCGCTGCTCGATGCTCAGATGAACGACGCGCTGGCCGCGCTCGACGGACCGGCGCCAATTCTCGCGGGAATGGCCAAGTACCACCTTGGGTTCGTCGACGCCGATTTTCAGCCGGCGCAACCAACTCCAGCGTTGCGCGGAAAGCGGATGCGCCCCGGAATCGCGATGCTCGCCTGCGGCGCGGCGGGAGGTGATCCCAGGTGTGCCGTTCCGCTGGCGGCAGCGGTGGAGCTCCTGCACAACTTCACCCTCGTTCACGATGACATTCAAGACCAAAGCCCGAGCCGCCGTCATCGTCCGACGGTCTGGACGCTCTGGGGAATTGCCCAGGCAATCAACGCCGGTGATGCGATGTTTGCCGCAGCCCATCAGGCGCTCTACGGGCTTCGTCACGAGGGGATCGACGCCGGGTTGGTGCTCAGGATCGCCGAGCGGTTCGACGCGATGACGATCGAGATCGTCCAGGGGCAGGTGCTCGATCTCGATTTTGAGGGCCGGAATGACGTCACATCCGATGCCTATCTTGAGATGATCGCGCTGAAAACAGCGGTGATCATCCAGTTCGCCTCCTGGGCTGGCGCGTTGCTTGCTGGCGCTGTTGACGAGCAAGCCGACCGCTTCGGCGACTTCGGATTGGCGTTGGGCATCGGCTTTCAGGTGCGCGACGACCTTCTCGGGATCTGGGGAGCGACTGCGACCACGGGCAAGGCGGAGGCCGATGATATTCGTCGCCGCAAGCAGAGCCTGCCGATACTGATGCTGCGCGAGCGAGCGTCCGAGGCCGACCGCGCGACACTCAATCAACTCTATGCCGATGCTGAGATCGGGGAGGCAGGCGTCTGGCAGGTGCTGGCGCTACTCGATCGCTATGAGGTGCGCGCCGATCTTGAGCAACGTATCAACGCCTTCCATGATGACGCGCGTCCCGCGCTGGCGGGAGCGGCGCTCGCCGGAGCGAATCCCTACCGTGATGCGCTGGCGCAGCTCGTCGACGCGCTTTCAAATCGCGAACATTAGCGAGCGGTAACACCCATCGTCTATTTCACGGCTCCAGCGGTGAGTCCCTTGACGATATAGCGTTCCAGGAAAATCCCGATGATGGCAAGTGGCGCGATCGCGGCCGTGGCGAGTGCGGCCATCGACCACCAATTGATGCCCTGTGAGCCCGTTTGACTTGCGACCATGACTGGCAGTGTCGTTGCATTTGAGCTGGTCAGCAGTGCCGCGAAGAAATATTCGTTCCAGCAGAGCACAACAGAGAGAATGAACGCGGCGACGAGCCCAGGCAGCGCGATCGGCAATACGATGCGCATGAATGCGCCCCACACGGTTGCGCCATCAACCATTGCGGCCTGCTCTAACTCAATCGGAATTGAGCCGAACTGGTCGCGCATGATCCAGATCACGATTGGCAGCACCATCAACGTATAAATCATCATCATCCCGGTGCGCGTGTCGAGGAGCTCAAGATCTTTGTAGAGCACGAGTAGCGGCATTGCGAGCGCGACCGGAGGCAAGATCAGCTGGGACAGGAAAAAGAATGAGATCTCCTTATTCCGCCATGGCCCGAACCGATAGTGAAACCGTGAAAGTCCATATGCGGCCAGCGAGCCGATGAGGACAGCAACGAATGAAGCTCCGATGGAGATGACGGCGCTGTTGTTGAAGCGCTTGAGAAACTCGGCGCGGGTCGAGGATGACTCCCGGATTGTGTCCGGCGATAGTCCAAGCGAGCGCCATCCCTTCCAGTCCGGTTGGTATTGCAACCACGGCACGATGTGGTCCTGGGTCACGTCCGCCGCGACCTTAAACGAGGTCGACACGGTCCAGAAAATCGGAAACAGGGAAACAAAGGTCCAGAAGATCAGCGCGGCATAGATGAGCACCTTGCCAACAATTCGCTTGCGATTCTTGGTCTGGCGGTAGATTGGGGGAGGTGCTGGGATCGTAGCCACGCTGTGCGTTCCTTTCAAGCAAAGAAGGGGAGCCTGGAACGGCTAGACGACCTTGCGCATCGAACGGTTGATCACACTCAAAAGCGTCGTTATGAAAATAATGATGATGAACAGGTAGACCTGGGCGAGCGCGGTTCCGTATCCGACATTCGAGCGGTCGCGATATTCGCGGAAGATGAAGCTGGTAACCGTATCGGTCGCGCCGCCCGGACCGCCACCGGTCACGTTCAGCACAATGTCGGCGAGCTTGAGTTCAAAGATGATGCGCAGAATGACGGCGGTGACGCTGACGGGCAGCATCAGTGGGAAGGTCATTTGCCAGAACGACTTCCAGCCGGTTGCCCCGTCGACCTTGGCCGATTCAAGAACCTCTCCAGGAAGCGCTTGAAGTCCCGCCAGGAGCAATACCATCACGAAAGGTATCGAGTACCAGGCGTCCATCGCCATGATGCTGAATCGAGAAATCCAGGGGGTCGCGAAAAACGCCGGCCGGTCCCAACCGAGTGTCCTGGCCACCTCAGCCATCGGACCGAATCGGGAATCGAGAATGGACTTGCCGATCATCCAGCTTATCGCGACGGGGCTCAGCATGAAAGGCAAGAGAAAGGCAACCCGGAAGAACTTCCGCCCGCGAATGTCGGTATTGAGCAGGAGCGCCAGAATAAAGGCGATCGCGTATTGGACGAGAACGAACAGGACGTAATAGATCATGTTGACGATTGCGTTCCAGAAATAGGTATCGTGGCGAAGCGATCGAAGATTGTCCAGACCGCTGAACTGGCGCCCTGTCAGCGAGCTCAGATTCCAGTTGGTGAACGCGATATAGAGACCAAAGATGGTGGGAAAAATGACCATGGAAAGCGTGAAGAGCAGGGCAGGGAGAAGAAAAAGCGCGCGATGGCCCCGCTCGCCCCGGACGAGGACGAGACCGATGCCGAGCGCGACCGCCCAGAGGAGATAGGCATAGAGCACCGGCCGCCAGTTGCTGAAGCCGGTATCCCATGAACCAAATGTGTGGAAGAGTTGGACGATCACAAGGACAAGAAGCGCGACCGTCGCAACCAGCACGAGCAAACGCCCATATCGCTGTCGAGCAGCCGATACTCCCGCCGACGTGGCGTTCCACGCGCTGCCCGACGTCACCACTGAGTCTTGCATTGACATTCCGAGGTGGTGGGCGCGGCCGGAAGATTCCTCCGGCCGCGCCATGGATTCCAAACGTGAAAACGAAGCATCGCCTTCACAGCCGACTGAATGTCGCCGGAGCTATGGGGTCGGTGTCGCGCTGCCGCTGTCGCCAAGCGATGCCTGGTAGAGCATGATCTGGTTGTCGCGTCCGATGCCGTCGGTGATCTTCTCCCAGGCGGCGGCAATGTTGTCGGCACAGTCCTGCGCGGATTCATTGCCCGCATAGGCCTTCGCCAGCTCATCTTCAGCGGCGCTGTAGTACTGGAAGATGCCCGGGATGCGCGGCTCGATCATGGCGTTGGGATGGTTGTAGGTATCAGCCTCCGATTTGAGATAAGCGGCCGCGTAGTCCTGCTTGTACCCGGCTGCCACCCAGTCTTCAACGTTGAAATGGGAGTTGCGATAGGGCTGGAAACCTGTCGGGTAGCAAATCATCCAGAGACCGACATCGGGGCTGCCAAGGTGAGCCGCGATACTCCAGGCTGCCTTCTGCATCACCGGATCCTGGTCGACCGTGGCCATGACATAGACGCCCCAGCCGAGATAGGCCTCATTTGGCGCCACGTTGGGTCCGGTTGAAAGCGTTTCCCATGCGCCGGTCTTCGAGTTATAGACGTCATCCGAACCTGGCAGAATGCTGAACCACACCTTGTCTTGCACGACCGAGGAATCGTTCGTGTAGACATTGGAGCCGATGTCGCCCCACCAGGTGCACATCGCGCCGGTACCACCGAGAAATTCATTGAATCCCGTGGTGTTCCCGTCGGCGTTGATCTGATCCGGCGGTTCCGACGGCAGCAAGTCCACGATGTCCTGGATCGCGCGGACAAAGCCAGGGTTGTTGATCCGCGGCTTCATGGTGTCGACGTCGAAGAGCCAGGCTGGATCGCCCGGATACTTGACGTAGGCGCTTGCCCGGTCGGCGAAGAAGTACCAACCAAAACCGCCCCATGGCTTGGCGACATCGAGAAAGCCGTACGCATCCTGTCCGTCGATCTGCTTCCCCTTGAGAAACTTGGTCTGCTCCTGAACCTGCTTCCAGGTTGTCGGCGGCGCCCATGTGCCCTGCCCACCCTCACTGGTCCAGGCGGCGGCGAAATCCTCGTTGGCGAAGTAATCGGTGCGGTAATTGAAATTGTGGCAATCTCCGTCGATCGTGGTTCGATAGAGCGTGCCATTCCAGGTCCCGACCGGCGGCTTGAGGTAATTGACCAACTCTTCCGGCTTGACAATGCCCTTTACAAAATCAGGCATTGCAGAGGCAAGACCCTTCCCAAGCACATCACCTTCATAGGGCGCGCCCATTTCGATCACATCGAAATCGACGGTGCCGGTCGAGATTGATTGCTGGAGCCGGCCGTTGTAATCGGCCTGCGAGAGATCGATCCAGGTGATTTTGGCGCCGGTATATTCTTCCCACGCCTTGAGCAAGGGACGGAAGACGAAATTGTGCTGGTTCTGGTTATTCAGGCCCAGAAATCGGAGCTCAACGCCGCTGAACTCGCCCTGGGTGACCGAGGCCTTGGTCGGGCCAAGGCAAAGCTCGCCGACCTTCTGCATGTCGGCTTCGGTCGGCTGGCCGTTGCCGGCACCGGGGATGGCGAGAATCTGGTCCTTGACTGAGTCCTGCGCCAGCGCGCGTTGATACGACTTGCCGATCAATCCCGTTGCCCCAAAGGCAGCCGCAGAGGCGGCCGCGCCTTTGAACACGGTTCGGCGTGAAAGCGGATGACCAAATGCGCTCGCATCACGTGGCATGTCTGGTTCTCCTATCGTGATATCGCGACTGCCCGCATCGGTCCCGGTCGCCCCAAGGGAGGCGTGTTGGCATGACAATCATGCATGCCGTACGTTTTTTGCCAGACTGGTTGGGCAAGGACCGAAGATGCCTGATGCTAATTCGGCAACGTCTACGGTGTCAATGCAATCGAATCAACGCTCATCAGGCGAAACCCGGCTTCGATTCGCCGGGATTGCCTGATCGTGGGAGGTGGTCTGTTCCTTTTGCTATGGTCAGATGATAGATTTACGGTCCCCATCTCCACGGCGGTGTGAGGTTAAGCTCGAAGCGATGGAGCATAGCGACATGGCATCCGGATTCATGAGCGAACTGAAGCGCTCGCAACGTGCGGTCACTGTGCGACGATGAACGCTATCATGCGGCCCTACCAGGGTGAAGACGACTATGCGCGCATGCGACGCTTCTTGCAGGCGTTGCCGGATGTGACTGAATCGGGCAGCGACTGCACGATCGGCGATCTCGACTGGCGGCGCTTCACGGCCAAGATTCCGGATCAGATGAGCAAACTTCAACTCTGGTTCGATGGGGATGATGTCGCCGGCTTCGTTTGGCCCGAGCCGGGAAACGCCGAGATTCTTGTCGACCCCGCCAATCGCGAACTTGAGCGGACGATGATCGAGTGGGCGATGGCAAATGGCCAGGACGCGGAATCACTGACGATTCTCGCCAACGATCAAGACCTGGAGCGGCAGCGATTGCTCACGACCCTGGGCTTCGAGCGAACCGACGAGTTTTATACCTATCGCAAACGCTCCCTTGATGGTGAGATCGAGACTCCCGTGCTCCCGCCGGGGTATGCATTTCGCGATATGCGTGAAGCGACACCGGAGATCGTCGAGCGGCGCGTCGAGGTGCATCGCGCCGCCTGGGCGCCATCGAAAATGACGGTCGAGAAGCATCGGGCGGTAATGGGATCGGAAACCTATCGTCCTGATCTCGATCTGGTCATTGCTTCCCCGGATGGAGTCTTTGCAACATGCACCGTCGTCTGGCACGATCCCAATAACAAGATTGGCGTGTTCGAGCCGGTCGGCTGCGCGCCTGATTTCCGCCAGCTTGGGCTGACCAAGGCGCTCATGTTCGAAGGGATGCGCCGCTTGCAGGCGCTCGGCGCGGTCAATGCGTTCGTCGCATCCTCGCACGCGAGTCTTCCGGCGAACAGACTCTACGAAAGCAGCGGCTTCCAGTTAGTCGATCACCAGCATAACTGGGTCAAAACGTTCAGCTCGCCTGCGACGTAGAAGAGTTGAACGTATCCTCATCGAATCGTTCGTGGTGTTGCCGGGGCAATCTCGCAGCAAGGAGCATGAACGGCATGGCAGCGATCAACGCAAAATTCATGAACGACATGCGAATGTCAGGTCTCGTGCGTGACGGGCACTTCGTTCTGCACTCGGGTTTGCATAGCGGTGTGCTACTTGACCGCGATCATCTACTCTCCGATCCTGGCTTCGCCAGTCACCTCGGCTATGTCATCGCGAAGCGCTTTTTCTCGGCGATGGTGCAGACGGTTGCCGCACCCTCGATGTGGGGAGCCGGTCTTGCCCAGTGGGTCGGCTACTTCCTGGAGCCACGTGCGACCGTGGTTTTTGCTCCACCAGTTGACGGTGGATTCGACATTCCTGCATCACTGACCGGAGATATCCTTAATAAACGTGTACTGCTGGTCGACAATCTGATCTTTTCAGGCAAGACGATTGCCCGTTTCGCTGACGTCGTGCAGGAAATAGGCGGGCAGGTTGTTGGAGCAGCGACGCTCTGGTCGACGGCCGACATTAAAGCGGCCGGCCAGCCGATCTTTGGGGTCTTTAACGGCGATTACCCGGTCTACCAGGCGGAAGATTGTCCGTTTTGCCGTTCTGGAGTTCCCCTCCAACTCGACCCTCCTGTGCGATGAATCGGCCTCGTGACGAAGCAGACTCCGGACGGTCGCTGCCAACCAGTGGATCAGTGACTGCGATCAAAGGCCAGCAGCGCAATCCCGAGCGAGTCAATATCTATCTCGATGGAGAGTTCGCATTTGCCGTCACGCGTGAGGACGCCGTGACGCATGGGCTGCGCATCGGCCGCGATCTGACCGTAGATGAAGTCGGGGAGTTTCGCGCACACGATACCGTCAGCAAGGCGATCGAATCGGCGCTGCGCCTGCTCACCGTTCGCCCCCGCACCGAGAAAGAATTGCGGGACCGCCTTCGCCAGAAAGCCTACGAGCCCACGGCGATTGACGCGGCCATCGAGCGGATTCACGGCTGGGGCTATCTCGATGATGCCGCGTTCGCCCGGCTCTGGGTAGCGAACCGGACCGAGCACCGCCCGCGCGGCAAACGCATGCTGGTGCAGGAACTGCGCCAGAAAGGGGTCGATCGCGAAACAATCTCCGAAACGATCGACGAAGCCGAGATCGACGAAGTCGCTTCGGCCATTGCCGTCGCCGAAAACTCCGCCCGCAAAATGTCCAGCCTCGATCCGGTCGTCGCCCGCCGCCGCCTGATGGGCCAGCTCGCCCGCCGCGGATTCGACTATGGAACCATCAAAATCGCGCTCGCCCAGGTCCTTGGCGAGCATGATGAGGACCTGGAGGAATAACTACTCCCCTTCAATTTCCTGCAGAATAGGCGGATATATCCGGAATATCGTGCGTTCTCCTCATAAGGACTATCCGCGGCAACGATCCGAGGCGAATGCGCGCAAGAAGGTATTCACCCCCCGGTGAACGACGCGGTCGAGCTCGTCCTGCGGAATTGGTCTCGTGCCGAGCGCCGAGAGGGTTGGCAATTCGTGCGAAGTAAGCGCCAGGAGTTCGCCGGCGGCTTCGATCGGATCGTCGATATCGAGATAGCCGGCGTGGGCAAGCCTGGCCAAACGCCCGGCAAGCGCTTCGATCATCGGCATGGCGGCTTTGGCCTGCATCATGTCGTTGAGATCGGGGAATTGCACGATCTCGGCATTGAGTAGGCGTCGGAGCGATCGCGTTTCTTCATTGTTGATGCAGCCGACCATCTTGCGGGCAATTTGAAAGAGCGCATCGCTGAGATCGTCCGTCAGTGCTGGAACCGATTCAAGCACGGCCAACGATTGCGCATTGAAGCGAAGCGCGACGCCGATCAGCACGTCGCGAAAAAGCTGCTCTTTCGTGCCGAAGTGGTTGTAGATCGTTGGCTTGGCCACGCCGGCTTCGGCGGCGATTTCGTCGACGCTTGCCCGCTCGTATCCCTGTCGGGAAAAGACGCGAAGCGCCGCCGTCATAATCGCCTCGCGCTTGTCGATCCGGCCGCGCGATCCCCTGACTGTAGTTGTTGATCGAGTTGTCGAAGTAAAAGTATTGCTCTCGTCCATATCTCTATGCTACCATGTCCATCTAAATGAACTATACGGTTCATTTTAGAGAACTATACGGTATTCCACGGAGACATGCGATGAACGCGAATCAGACGAATGACCGGCTTGACGCCGATCTTCTGCGACTCATTTTCGTCATGGTGCTTGGCGGAATGATGGCGATTCTCGATGCGACCATTGTCAATGTCGGCATCGGCACCCTGGCGCAGGAATTCGACCTTTCACTCGGGTCGGTGGAATGGGTCGCGACCGCATATCTGCTCTCGGTCGCGATGGCGATTCCGGTGGCGGGTTGGGCGATTGATCGATTCGGCGCAAAGCGAATCTGGATTTCGGCGCTGTCGCTTTTCCTGGTTGGATCTGGACTGTCGGCGCTGGCCTGGTCGTTGTCGAGTCTGATTGCCTTTCGGGTCGTTCAGGGTTTCGGCGGCGGCATGCTTGAGCCGATTATGATGGCCGTCGTGGTCAAAGCGGCGGGACCATCGCGGGCGGGCCGGGTGCTGGCGGTGATGTCCATTCCGATCAATCTCGGCCCGGTGCTGGGGCCGATCATCGGCGGATTGGTACTGCGAAGTTTCCCATGGGAGTGGATGTTTCTTATCAATCTGCCGATCGGATTGCTGGCGATCGTGCTCGCTTCGCGCATGCTCGCGCCCGATCCGAAGGCGGTTGCCGGGCACGCACGGTTCGACGCGATTGGCGCGGCGCTGCTCAGCCCCGGATTCGCGGCGATCATCTATGGCCTTTCTCAAGCTGGATTGCAGGGATTCGGCTCATCCCGCGCGATCATCGGTATCAGTCTTGGGACGCTTCTGATCGCTGGTTATGTGATCCACGCATTGCGCACGCCGTATGAGCCATTGATCGATGTGCGGCTTTTCCGCCAGCGCAGCTTTAGCGCCAGTGTCGGGGTGATGTTCCTGGTTGGAGCGGGTGTCTATTCGGCGATGTTCCTCTTGCCGTTGTTCTATCAGCAAGTGCGCAATCAAGGCGTGCTTGGCGCAGGATTGTTGCTGGCGCCGTTCGGACTTGGCATGTTGATGACGATGCCGATTTCCGGAAGCATCAGTGACCGGACAGGCGCACGCTCGATCGTTCCCCTTGGGGCTGTTCTGGCGGCGATTGGATCGTTTGGCTTCACGCAAGTGACGAATGAAACATCGCCCTGGTTGCTTGGCGCAGCTTCGGTGGTGATTGGGTGGGGGATCGGTTTTATCGGGCCGCCGACGGTCGCCTCGGTCTATCAGACAGTGTCGTCCGATCGAGTGGCACGAGCGACCAGCGCGCTTTTCATCTTTATTCAGGTGGGAGCATCCTTCGGCATCGCCATCAGTGCCCTCATTCTCCAGCGGAGCAAGCAAAACGGTGACCTTGCTCATGGATTTGGCAACGCATTCTGGTGGGTCGTCGTCGCATCGCTTTTGGTGATGGTCGCAAGTCGTTCCCTTCCGGGACGGACGGCTCGAACCGATTCCAAAACGACGGCAACTCCGATTTGGGAACGCGTGGCGGGTGACTAGATCCACAAGAACAGGCGCTGGATCGAGCCAATGCAGGCATGCTGGATTGAGCTTCCGCGAGAGATCGGGGATACCTGGACACGAACATTTATTGTCGCTTGTGGTATGTTAAAAGAGGCCTCGGGAACATGCAGGCGAAATTGCCCATGTTTCCGTTTTCTCTTTTCTGATCGCCCCCACTTTACAGTTTGATGGCGCGCAAGCGGCGCCCGTATCGCCGGCTTCACCAGTTCCTGGTGGGCATTGGCATAGGTATGGCATGGCGGAAATCAAGTGGTTCGGCCACAACTGCTTTCGCATCCGGGCGAAAGAGGCGACGGTGATCATTGATCCCGTCGACCGCGTGACCGGCTACGTGATGCCGAAGCAGACGGCCGACATCGTGGCGATCAGCCACGATCATAAAGGTCACTCCAATCTGAACGCGATCAAGCCCGAGTATCAGGTTGTGGATGGCCCCGGCGAATACGAGATGCATGATGTCTTCATCACCGGTATTCGCACCTACCATGACGCGGTCACAGGCGCTGAGCGCGGCTACAACATCTGCTACCTGATCGAACTCGAAGGCATCATCTTCTGTCATCTTGGCGATCTCGGCCATCCATTGACGACCGAGATGGCTGAATTGATGGGCAACGCCGATGTGCTGATGATTGCCGCTGGTGGTCCCGGAATCATCGATTTTGAGCAGGCGGCGGAGATTGTCGGCCAGCTTGAGCCGAAAATCGTAATTCCAATGCAGTTCGCTACGGCGAATGGCGATAATGAACGCGGTAGTATCGAAGCGTTTTGTAAAGCGCTCGGTGTGGCCTCACCTGAAGCAATTGATAAATTGACAATCAAGTCCTCGGATCTGGCAGAAGCGATGCAGGTCATCGTGCTTCAGCCGGAGAGTGATGGGGCAAAGAAATGATCCGGAACCGGAATTGCGGGCAGAGCGAAGAACGGGCCGGTCCCAAACCGGAATGTCACCGTCTCTCCCAACACCGGCTGGAAATGCGCTATTCGAGGCGACGCGTACGCGTCGCCTCGTCTTTGTGAAACGTAAGGACGCAGCCGTGGTGTGCTTCGTCGTTTTGGGTGGGTGGCGTGATGCGGCCGTAGGCCGGCGGCCGGGAGGATCGCAATGCCAAAGTACATATTTGTAACCGGGGGGGTTGTTTCTTCGGTTGGTAAAGGGATTACGACCGCCTCGATCGGGCGGCTGATGAAGAGCCGGGGCGCGAGTGTTTCCGTGATGAAGCTCGATCCCTATCTCAATGTTGATCCGGGAACGATGTCGCCATACCAGCATGGTGAAGTCTTCGTGACCGACGATGGCGCCGAGACCGATCTCGATCTTGGCCACTATGAGCGGTTTATCGACGAAAATCTCTCGCGCGCGTCAAACGTCACCACTGGCCAGGTCTATTCGGCGGTCATCGCCAAAGAGCGTCGCGGCGATTACCTCGGCGGCACAATCCAGGTCATTCCCCACATCACCAACGAGATCAAATCGCGGGTGAAACTCGCCTCACGCCAGCATCAATCCGATATCGTCATCGTCGAAGTCGGCGGCACGGTCGGCGATATCGAGGGTCAGGCCTACCTCGAAGCAATCCGGCAGATGCGCCGTGAAGTCGGCCGGCAGAATTGCCTCTTCATTCATGTCACGCTGCTGCCGTTGATCGGCAGCACCGGCGAGATGAAAACGAAGCCGACGCAACAAAGCGTGCGCGAGCTCCGCTCGGTTGGCATTCAGCCCGATGTGATCATCTGCCGGGCCGACTGCGATATTCCCGAGGACGTGCGGGATAAGATATCACTCTTCTGCGACGTCGATAAGGAAGCCGTCATCGGCATGCCAACGGCGGATACGATCTACGAGGTTCCGCTGATCATCGAGGAAGCGGGACTTGGCTCCTACATCGCCCGGCATTTCGGCATCCATGATGAACCGGAGCTGAGCGAGTGGCGGGCCCTGGTGGCGCGGATCAAATCGCCGAAGCAGACGGTCAAGATCGCGCTGGTCGGCAAATATGTCGATCTTCACGATTCCTACATGAGCATCGCTGAATCACTCGATCACGCCGGACTTGCTCACGACACCAAAGTGGAAATTGTCTGGGTCAATTCCGAAACGGAAAGCCCGGAGGAGATGCAGAAGATTCTGCGCAAGGTCTCCGGCGTGCTGGTGGGACCGGGCTTCGGCCCACGCGGCACAGAAGGCAAGGTCGCGGCGGTTCGCTACGCCCGCGAGCAGGGGATTCCCTACTTCGGCATCTGCTACGGTCTGCACATGGCGGTGATTGAGATCGCTCGCGACCTGGTCGGGCTTGAGGGCGCAAATTCGAGCGAGATCGACGGCGAATCGCCCCACAAGGTGATCGATCTGATGCCGAGTCAGCGCGGCGTTGAGATGGGCGGCACGATGCGTCTCGGTCTCTGGCCCTGCCGGTTGGAACCAGGCACGATTGCCGCCCATGCCTACGGCGAGCCGACGGTAATGGAGCGTCACCGCCACCGCTTCGAGGTGAACAACGACTATCGCGACCAGCTTGAGGAAGCCGGGTCTGATCTCCAGCGGCATCTCGCCCGATGGCGCCTTGGTCGAGATCATGGAACTGCGCGACCATCCCTTCTTCGTCGGCGTGCAGTTCCATCCCGAGTTCCGCAGCCGCCCGAACCGCCCGCATCCGATCTTCCGCGACTTTATCGGCGCGGCGCTCGGCCGTCTGCCGGAAGGCGCGCAACGCTCCTTGCCGCTGGAAGAATCAGCTGCTCGCGAAGCAGCGCTAGTGGGCGCGGAGAACTAGAGCCCAACGACGGCCCTCACCTCAACCCCTCTCCCGGCGTGGGAGAGGGGAGCAGGTCGTAGGCCCAACGGGACTTTGTTTTGCCTAGCCCGGCACTGAAGTGCCGGGATCACCTCATTGCCACCACTTACGAGAAAACGCCCGGAATATCCGGGCGTTTTCTCTTTTTCAATGCCATTCGTATTGACGAGGCGCTCAATCTCCTGCGCGGGTGAGGGGAGGGCCGACGTCAGTCCGGGTGACGGTTTGCTCGATCAGGGTCAGGATATCGTCGATCTTGCGAGATGAATCAGGCCGGCGGTTTGACGGTTTGACCGATCGCAACTGATTGAGCTCACCGGCGAGACGCTGCAGTTCAATCCGTGCGGCGTCGAGCGCCCGGTGTTCGGCTTCGAGTTGCTCCTGGAGCCGCACCTGCTTAATTGCGACGAGGCATTGGGCGGCGATCGCATCGTTGAATTCGAGATCCTCGTCGGTGACATTTGGAAACTCATCAGCGTAGAGCACATACATCGCGCCAACAAGCTCGCCATCGATAATGAACGGCGTGATCAGATTGGATCGAATCCCGGCCTCATCGAGAATCTGCTGCTCTTCCCCAGACATCGCGCCGTAGCTCGTCAGCGTTGCTTTCCCATTGCGAAATGCCCGTTCCGTGCCGGGATAGGTGCGTAAGTTGACGTGCATCACTTTGTCGGGGAGCTCATCCCCGCTAAAGGTCCACATGCCGATCAATTCTTCTTGTTCGCGTTGAAGCCCGATGCCGCCTCGCTCGCCTCCCATGAGCTGGGTGATCCGGTGAGCCGCGTTACGCAGAACCTTCAGCAGATCGTCGCCCTGATTGAGCTGCAACGACACATCAGCGACTGCGCGGGTTCGAGCCAGCGTTGCTTCGAGTTGGTCGCGGCGGATTCGTTCCGCTTGCCGGGTACGATTGAGGTCAAGCGCAAGCGCTGCCTGGGTCGCAAGTCCCTGCGCGATCTGGCCTTGAGCTTCGGAGAGCTCGAGCGGCAGACCGTTGCGATCGGAGCCAATAAAGCCGATCAACTTTGCGCCGACGCGGAGCGGCGTGACCATGAACTTTTCGACTACCTGGAGGTTTTTGCTTTCCGCGAGGTAGTCGATCGCCGGCACTTCGAACACTCTGGGTACGGCGGTGTCACGATCCCACTGATCGAGAAACGGAAGCTCGTCGGGGATTGGCGGCTGCCCTTCAACATACCACTCGCCGAGCGAGGCGACCCGTCGGGTCGTCGTGCGCTCGTCGTTGACGATCCAGATCGCGATGCGCGGAAACTCCATCGCCTTGCTGAAGCTTTCCGCCAGCACCTGTGCAAAGACTTCGAGCGGTTGTTGCATGGCTGTACTGTGAATCACTTCGTAGAGCGCGGAAAGTCGCCGGGCGAGTTCGATGCGCTCTCCTGACGCGAGATCCATCACGGCGGGCGTGATTGTGGGGTCGGGCACGCGCTGGCGGTATTTGCGCGGGGCGCGGCTGCGAACTGGTTCCCAGCCCGAGAGATCCTCGGCGGATACGAGCGCCATTCGCCCCATTCGTTTTGACCGGATGGTCCCCTTTCGGACAGCTCGCGAAACTGTATGGTACGAAACACCTTTCAGGCGGGCGACTTCGTCCATGGTGAAAAACTCGCCTGAAAGATTCGTGTTCATCGAATCGGACGCTGGATTTTCCGCGTCGTCTGCTTGATCGCCTGGCGGCGCCGTTCCATCCGGGTCCACGGCTTGACTCCTGTGACGAGGACATTTTAATAGATATCAATATGAAGGATACCTAATTAAAGTCCAAACGCCGACAATTCATTGGGCGTAGCAACCAATTCTCAAGGGCTCGACGTCCCACTTTACCAATTACCGGGGAAAGCGCTCCTGAATGGCGCGGTCTTTTGCGGAAACCATCTCGGCGAGCTGCTCCTGAAATTGCTGCATCGCTGTCAGCAGATCGGGGTCGCCGGTGGCGAGAATGCGGACCGCCAGCAATCCGGCGTTGCGGGCATTGCCGATTGCGACCGTGGCGACCGGGACGCCGGCCGGCATCTGCGCGATCGAAAGCAGCGCGTCGACTCCGGCCAGTTGGGTGATGGCGACCGGAACACCGATCACCGGCAACGGAGTGGCCGAGGCGAGCATGCCCGGCAGATGCGCCGCGCCCCCCGCGCCGGCGATGAGCACTTTCAATCCACGTTCCGCTGCGGTTTTCGCGTAGTCGAGCATGGCCCAGGGTGTGCGATGGGCGGAGAGCACCCGCACCTCGAACGGAACATGAAACTCCCGCAGTGCGTCGATCGCTCCCTGCATGGTCGGCAGATCGGAATCGCTGCCCATGGCGACGCCAACCAGAATCTGCGAATCATCGGGTGAAGTCATGAGAATGGACGCTCCTCGCCGGTCAGCATCGCTGCCGCTTCCCAGGCACGCGCGCGGGTTTCTTCAAGATTGTCACCCAGCGTCGTGACATGACCAAGTTTGCGGCCGGGCCGAGCGCCTTTGCCATAAAAATGGATGTGGGCGCCGGGAACATGCAGCGCGTCCCGCAAGCGATCGACTGGATCGCTGCCATCGGCAGGCCCGAGAATATTCACGGTGACGACGTGCGGCGCATTGAGCGACGGATCGCCAAGCGGGAGATCGAGAATCGCCCGCAGATGCTGCTCGAACTGCGACGTCACCGCGCCTTCGATGCTGTAATGCCCTGAATTGTGGGGACGAGTGGCAATTTCATTGATCAGCAAATGGCTTCCGGTCGCGAACAACTCCACCGCCATGATGCCGGTAATCTCGGCCGCGTCGGCGACCCGGTGCGCGATCTCAGAAGCTTCCGCAGCCAAATCAGGACTGACCCGCGCCGGGGCGATGACTTCGCGGTTGATCCCATCGATCTGCACCGTTTCGACCAGTGGATAGACGGCCTGCTCACCGTTCGGACGGCGCGCCACGAGGATCGCCAGTTCCTGATCGATGGGAATGAATGGCTCCAGCACGAGCGGGGTATCACGCCCGGCGATTTCATCGGCAAAGGCAGGAATGGCTCGCTCGTTTTCAAGCATCCAGACCCCGCGCCCGTCATACCCGCCTCGCGCCGCTTTGGCGACAACGGGCCAGCCATGCTGCCTGCCGAAAGCGACCACATCATTTGGATTATGCGTGATCAGAAATGGCGGCACCGGCAGACCCAGCGCGGCATGAGATTCGCGCTGCTTCTGCTTGTCCTGCGCGAGCGCCAGCGTCGCCGCCGAAGGGCGAAGGATATGCCCCGCTGCCTCAAGCGCGATCAAAATGTCGTGGGGAACAAGCTCGTGATCGAAGGTGACGACATCGCACTGGGCGGCCAGCGCCTGCATTGCGTCGAGATCATTTGGCGCACCAACAACGACATCGCGCCATATCTTCGCCGCTCCGTCATCGTCTCGATCGGCCAAAAGCCGGATCGAAACATCAAGCGCGATCGCAGATTGCAGCGTCATCCGGGCAAGCTGACCGGCGCCGACAATCCCGGCCATTGCCCTGGTAGCCGGCGGCGCCTCATGCGCGTCACTCATGATGGAAGGATAGCAGTCGGGACGGACGGAGTAGAGAGTGAAGAGTGGAGAGAGCGTAATCGTTCGTGCTCTTCACTCTCTACTCTCTACTCCATCCGTAAGCACGATATCAACTCGCTCAAATCCATCTTCATAGTGCTGTTCTTCAGGAAGTCCGAGATACTTGAACAATTCAAGCATCAGGCGGTTGCCGGGTAGCACGAGCGCGTAAAGCGCGCGTAATCCCTGTGATCGGGCAATCTCAACGAGCCGCCTTGTCATGGCGAGGCCGATGCCTTTGCCCTGCCACTGATCGACCACCACCGCCGCATATTCTGCCGTGTCGTCGATGTCGCGATCAAAGCGAACCACCGCGATGATTGCGGAAGGATCGTCTGGATCGAGCGCCACCAGCGCGACGCGATTGACGCGATCGACCTCGGCGAAAAAGCGGGCCTGCTCGATCGAGAGGGAAGGCTGCTGGTGGAAATACCGCTGATAAATACTGCGGGCACTGAGCCGCGAAAAAAGCTGTTGCAATGCGGGCGCATCGGTCGGGGCGATCGGCCGGATCACGATCCTGACTCCGCTATTAAGCACGTGCTCAAATGGCGTGAAAACGGATTGATCATCTCCATCCGGCATAGATCGCTGCTCCTGCATGAACGCGTTTTGCCATGATGTCGCAATGATGACCCGAAACCATTGCGCTGAAACCAGCATAGCGCCGGTCGTGAAATGCGTGTTCCCGGAAAGACAACGATCCGGCTAGACTGCTGCAGATTGTGTATGACAGCGCGGCGGTCAGCGATGATCGCCACGAGCAAACCAGGAGGAGCAAACCTCGATGACGGGAAGGTTGACCCCCGAAATCCTGATCTATGGCATCAAATCCGCCTCCGACCCGCAAATCAGCCCGGATGGCGAGTGGGTTGTTTACGGCGTCACCACGAACGACGTGGAAACGAAAAAAGGTTCCACCCAGCTCTGGCTGAGCAAGATCGACGGCTCTGAGCTCCGGCAACTGACATCGGCTGGAACAAGCAACGGACTGGCCCGGTGGTCGCCCGATGGGCAATCTATCGCCTTCGTGTCCGATCGCGGCAAGAGCAGCGGACTCTACCTGCTGTCGTTCGACGGCGGCGATCCGCGCCTGCTCGCGAGCTATCCGGGCGGCGCGGGCGAGCCAGCCTGGTCACCAGACGGTAGCAGGGTTGCCTTTACTGCTGTCATCGATCCCGAAAATCCTGAAGGCAAGGAACGAGAGAAGGATGCTCCCGCGCCGATCCGGGTGACCAGCCGGATCGATTACAAACAGGACACTCGCGGCTACCTGGCTGATAAGCGAGGCCAGATCATCGTGCTTGACGTGGAGTCGGGAGAGACGCGCCAGCTCACGGAAGGACCGGGAGAACATGCGTCGCCGCAATGGTCGCCCGATGGCAAGACACTTGCCGCGCTGCATCCCACGCTTAACTACGTCAATTCCCGGCTTGAACTGATTGACGTCGCCTCAGGAGAGCAAAGGTTCATCACCCCGGTAGACGGTATTCTCGGCACCTGGCTCTGGACCGAGGATGGGACCGGATTACTGGTGACCCAGGATCCGGAATGGACCTATCAGCACGAAGTCTGGCTGATTCCTGCCGATGGAGGCACTGGACGCCAGATCACCTTTGACTCGAAGTTCACGACGTCAGGAAGCTGGTCGGCGTTGCGCGGTCCCGAGCATCCTGTCTGGATCGATGCATCGCACGCGCTCTATCACGCCGCGTCCCGGGGCCGTTCTGGTCTCTATCTCGTTGACATCAAGACGGGTGATACCTGCGAAGAGACAGTATGGGAGGCGGAACATGCCGGATTCAGCCTGGATGCGAACCATCGCTTTGTCGCGCAGATTCGCTCGAGTTTTGATGTGACCGAAGAGGTCGTGATCCACGACCGGAAAACGAAGACGACGACGCAGATCACCAATCTAAACACCGCGCAGCTTGAAGCGACGAAACCTGGGCAATGGGAACGGTTCGATATCGAGCGGAACGGTTTCACGATCGAGTCGTGGCTGTTGAAGCCCGCCGATTTTGACCCTTCGAAAACGTATCCCCTTATCCTCGATATTCACGGCGGCCCGAATAGCTGGTACGGCTATAACTTCGACAATCTCCGCGAGGTGCTGGCGAGCAACGGATTTGTGGTGCTTTTCTCGAATCCGCGCGGCTCAGGCTCCTATGGCCGCGAGTTCGCCAGCGCCGTCCAGACCGATTGGGCGAATGAGGACTACCTCGATCTGATGGCGGTGGTCGATGAAGCCGAAAAGCTGCCCTATATCGCTCCTGGGCGAACCGGCGTTTACGGCTACTCCTACGGCGGATTCATGACCTCCTGGATCATCGGTCACACCGACAGATTCAAGGCGGCGGTGATCGGGGCGCCGGTCGTCGATCTCATTTCGTTTTATGGCACCAGCGATATCGGCCACATCTGGGGACCGCACCAGTTCGGCGGCAAACCCTGGGAAATCCGCGAGTGGTATCTCGAGCACTCACCGATCACCCATCTCCACAACGCAAAAACGCCGTCATTGATCCTGCACAGCGAAGGCGACGATCGCTGTCCGATTGGCCAGGGTGAGCAATGCTTCTCGATGCTGAAGAGCATCGGCGTCGACACGGAGTTCGTCCGCTACCCCGGCGGCAGCCACCTCTTCGTCTGGGCCGGCAGCGAGCCATCCTACGTCGTCGATTTCCTGAGCCGGATCGTGGGGTGGTTTGAGGCGCATTTGACGAAGTGAAGAGTCAAGAGTGAGAAGTAGAGAGTATGAAAGACTGAGCACTCTTAACTGACAACTCTCTACTCTTCACTCGTCTGGAGGTCGCAATGCGCATCTATCTCGGTGGGCCGATGTTCACGCAGGCGGACGCTGAATATAACCTGCGATTGGCATCGAAGCTGCGCAATCTTGGGTTCTCGGTCTATTGCCCGAATGAGAGCGAGCCGATCAACGACAAAACGCACACCAATATCACCGCCAGGATGATCTACCAGTTCGACATCGAGGCGCTTGAGGAGTGCAATGTGCTGCTCTGCCAGGTGAGCGAGGACTCCGGCACGAACTGGGAAGCCGGATATATGGATTGCCTGTCGCGCAGGGTTGATCCCTCCCGCTACTACGGCATCGTCGGTCTCGCCACCGACATGCGCCTGAAGACCACGCCGCATCCGGAAAAGATCGGGCTCGACAATCAGGCATTCCACGTCAACGCGCTGGTCGCTGGAGGATTGCAAAGCTCGCTGGGCGTCTATCTGGAAGAGAATGCAGCGATTGCGCGGTTAATTGAAGTGAAGCGCGAACGGGAGGCGACAGCCCTCACCAGGTCCTGAAGGACCTCCCTCTCCCAATGCTGTGAGAGGGTGCGAAAGCGCCCGATATATCCGCACGTTTCTGTAGCGGCCGATCTTGTATCGGCCATGCTCGCCGAAACCCGATCTCGCGAGTGATCACTCTAACTGATACAAGATCGGCCACCCTGAACTGGCAGTTGTCGAATTAGCCGGGGGCTTTTACGCTGAGAGCAAGGGCAGCAGCATCTGGGCTGGTTTTTCGGGACCGCGATAGGGGAGGGGGCGGGCTTCGCCGGAGGTGAAGCCGAATTCGGCGCGGATGCGGTTGATCTTCTCTTTAATGTGATTGCGGTAGATCATCGGGGCGTCTGCCTGGGCGTAATTGCGCTCGTAGCGATCAAGCAGGTGCGGGAACCTCCGGGCGATCGTTTCCATGTAATGGTCGCGGACATCGGGAGCCAGCCGGAGTGGTCCTGCCCAGATGTAGGATGCTCCCGCATCCTTTGCGGCCTGTATCAGCGAACGGAGCGATTGCTCGCTGTCTGTCAGGCGCGGCATCACCGGCGCGATGTAGACGCCACAATGAATCCCGGCGTCGGCTAGCATCTTGAGAGCGCGAATGCGCTGCTTCGGGGGCGCGGTGCCTGGCTCCATCACCCGCCAGACATCTTCATCCAGCGTCGTGATCGTCATCGACACCCGAACCCCCGCGCGCTCGTCAAGACGGCAAAGCTCTCCAATATCGCGGATGACTAGCGGGGATTTGGTGACGATGTTCGCCGGTGTGGCGTAATCAGCCAGCGCGGTGATGATTCCCTGGGTGATGCGGAGCTTGCCCTCGATCGGCTGGTAGGGATCGGTCGCCGTGCCAAGGGCGATTTCCTCATGCTTCCAGCTCGGTCGCGCCAGCTCCTTGCGCAACACCTCAACCATATTCGCCTTGACCTGAATCTTGGTTTCGAAATCATCACCAGCGTTCATGCCGAGATGCAGATGCGTCGCCCGGGCGTAGCAATACGCGCAGGCATGCACGCACCCCCGGTATGGGTTGAGCGACCAGGCAAAGCCCATGCCGTTGACCCGGTTGATCGCGCTCTTGCATTCGGTCATGGTGTATGTCGCGCGTGCCATGTTGCAAGTATAGAACGCATGTTCTTTGTGGTCAACATATCAACATGCGGAGCAAATGGTCATTTGGCGCGCGCTCGGCCAAGACATCTGTCTCAAACATCTCTGGAAATCGCTCCGATGGTCGAAAGACCGATGCGAATTCCCGGTCAGGAGCATGGGGACGCCCCAACGCCCGTTCAATTCTCCCTTCTCAGAAATGCTCCGTCAGCTCTGGAAAGCGCTCCAGAATCAGCAGTTGCCCAGGACCGGTCGACATGTCGGCGTGCTCCAGGCGCCAGGTGTGGTCGTGTGGGATGAAGACGGCGTTCATGCCATTGGCGAGCGCCGGATTGATATCCGATTTCGGCGAGTTGCCGATCATCCAGGTTTCGGCGGGATCGAACGAAAGCTCGCCGCGCAGCTCGCGGTAGGTAGCGTCATTCTTCTCGGTCACGATCGCGATGTGGGCAAAAAGATCGACAAGTCCAGAGCGATCGACTTTGAGCCGTTGTTCCTCCGGGTGTCCTTTGGTCAGCATCACCAACGCGTAGTGCTCGCGAAGCACCTCGAGCGTTTCCTGAACGCCCGGAAGCAGCACCATCGGTTGATTCAGAATCCGTTCGCTGAAACCGACGATAACGTTGAGATCGTCCGCGGAGATGTCTCGCTCGCTGAGGCGCGCGTAGACATCGTGCAGGCTCTTTTCGAAGAGCTTGGCGCCGTAGCCGTGCGTGACCGTGTTGGCGTGCTCGACCTCATCAAGCGTCGCCCGCACCTGTGTCCGGTCGAGTGTGGAGTGATCGAGGTAGTCGATGAAATCTTCAATCGCCTGCTCGAAATAGATATTGCACTCCCAGAGCGTGTCATCCGCATCAAAGATCAGATGCCGGCGCTCCGGCGCGGCATCTCCATTCATGGTGGTCATCGTCTCGTATCGCTTTCCTGAACCCGGTCAACGCCCCATTGCGCTGACGTGCGACGCCCTCCCGCCGAAAAATTGGCTGAAGGAAGAGCACGGCTTACTTTCGTTCGCTCAACGGAAAAAGTCGAGTCGTGCGTTGTCTGTGCGACGGGAAGACTCATCAGTGCACGCAGCAACCTCTCGATGGCGCTGCTGTCCAGGAGGGAATAGATGGATTACTGCCAGAATAGCGACCTGTGGCCAAACCGGAGCCATTTCGTATGAGCTCGCCGTCTTAGAATTCGTTTTTGACGACGACAATGGCGTTCTGACTCTCGCAGCGTCCGACCGAGCGTAGCTGCAGTCGAGACTCGAAATCTACCGGTATGTCTGAGGAAATACTGCGCCCGCCGTACACCGGTACAGGTGTTGGCGGTGTGGCGAACATTAGTAGTATGCTCGCCGGGCTGCCGATCGTCAGTGCGACGATCTTGGCGGTGGTGGCCAGTTCGGCTGGTCGTTCGATTCAATACATCGAGAAAGGACCAACACGAATGGACTCCCATCGCTTCGACTCCCTGACCCGGACTTTATCGTCCCGATTGTCGCGCCGCTCGGCTCTTCGAACAGGCGCGGCCGGAGCCGCCGCAGCCATGGCCGTCTCCCTCGGCCTTGGCCCATCTCGGAATGCGGCCGCCCAGTCAGGCACCCCCTACTCGGTCACCCGCAAGTACGTGCTTACCAGTTCCACCGACGCTGCTGTCCAGGCGCTGAACTCGGGCTACCTTCCCCAGCTGCAGCAGACCACCGGCTTCCTGCAGTACATCGTGGTGACATCTAACCCGAACACGCTCACCACGATTTCCGTCTTCGACAGCCAGTCGGACTTCACTGCAGCCGAGCAGAACCTTTCGGATTGGGTATCGCAGAACCTCGCTTCGTTGCTCCCGACCGCGGCCGAAGAAATCAAAGGCAACGCGGTGATCTTCGCTCCCAACACCGAGGTGATTTGCGGTCCGGCACCGACAGTGGTCCCGACCGCAACCCCAACGGTCCCCGCGACTCCGGAGGCCTGCACCGGCATCGGTTGCAATTGCAATGGCGGCGTCGAAGGCGCCTGCGACGAGGGGCTCGTCTGCTGTCAGAGCCAGATGGGTGGCGGCCCGGTTCCGGGTGGCGCGGGCATGTGCGCGGCCGAGGATGCCTGTGGCGACGGCGGTGCTACCCCGATCGCCTAAAAACCGAACAGATGCGAGCGGCCTGGCATCCATATGGATGCCAGGCCGCTTTTCCCGCGGTTGCGGTTGCATCAACTTTTCATTCGGGAAGGCGACATCGTCGTTTAACTCGGGTCCATTGTTCGCAACGCCCGTTCCGTCGCCCCGGTCACCAGCGTCTGGAACCAGGTGGATTCGTCGCCGATGAACTCCTGGGAGATCTGCTTGCTGCGTTCGGGTGGAGCCTGAGCAACCTCATAGATGCCATGATCTCGCTTCATGAAGCCGTAGTCGACTAACTCGCGGCGGAGCGTGGCGAAATCCTCGTGAGCGGTCTTGAGGATCGCATTGACCTCTTTTTCAGGATAGGCGCGGCCAGGTTCGAATCGCTCGACCAGATGCTGCAGAATCACGACGCGCTTCTTCCGCTGCGAGGGAATTGACTTCAGCTGTTCGCCAGTGAAGAAATCTTTCAGAATCTTGGCGCGTTCACGATCTTCGTCCGATGGGCCAACTGCGCGTTCCGGCAGAGCGGCGCTGCTCACCTGATGCGCCCCCCGGAGCGCCTGCTCATCGAGCGCGTAGTAGTGGCGCGTGCCCTCTTCCGTCACCCGGATCAGACCCGCCTCCTTCAGCTTCGCGATGTGATGGCTGATGGTGGGAGGAGTGAGTCCGAGCGCATCGCTCAACTCCTTGCCCGTTTTCGGCTGGTCAACGATCGTCCCGAGAATCCGCAACCGGGCCGGATCAGCCAAGGCCCGGAAAAGCATCACCAGTCGATCGAGTTCCTGCGTGGATTCGCCGTGCATCACTGCTCCTCCTCATCAATGAGGTTTGTTCGATATGCATCTTATTCGATCATAATCGAACATTCGATGATTGTCAAATGATTCGCCCTCACTCGGCCATATATGGCCAGACTCTCCCGAGGCGGGAGAGTGTACAACGGAACTTGCGTGCTACCTTCTCCCGCCTCGGGAGAAGGGCCGGGGGTGAGGGCTTTCCCGGGCTGCCTCGCTATTTCGGCGGTGCAGCGACGAACACGTCGCCCTGCTTCGGGAGGTCGGCGAAGACGGAGGCGTCGAGATTGAAACTTGCCGCCAATACTTCAGCGCGGGAATATTCTCCACGGTCGCCGTGCGCAGCGTTCCCCCGGAGAACCGGCTTGGCTCACTCCCTTCCAGGTCATAGAGGAACGGAGGCAGTCCCGACGGGGGAAGGCTCGCCTCTTGCGCGCTGGCGAGCGGTAATCTGGACGATGCGAATAAACTCGCCATCCCACCGGCGGCTCCCCCAGCACGCGACGACGCGACGCGACGGCTCCGCGCGTCTCCTTCTCGTTTTCCGACTGATCCATTCCTTCCTCCGGGTCACTACCTACCAACAACCGTGAGCGTCGCATCGGGAAATCGCTTGTGCAGGGCGAGAAGGATGGTATGTTGCTGTTCCTCGGTTTCGGTGCGGCGGATCGTCGCTTCGAGATTGCAGCCGTCTTTCCCGACTTTCATCAAGCGAATCGCCACTCGCGCACCTTCTGGAATGTGGGGTTTCACCGTGTCGCGAATGCCATCTTCGGCAAGTTCCACCTCCTCGTCAATGGCGGTGATCTGGAAGGTCATCGGTCGAAATCGCAAGGTAGAGGAGTTGGATACGACCTGGGTAAAAACCGTTAAGTTCGGAACGAGAATCAACTCCTGACGGTCACTGCGGATGCGGGTGACGCGAAGATCGATACGCTCGACCCGTCCTTCTTCATTGTGGACCTTGATCCGATCACCTGGCATGAAAGGTTGCTCGCCAAGTAAATACATCCCCGAAAAGATGTTTTTCAGGACGTCTTGTAAGGAGAGTGTCAGCGCGGCGGTGAAGACACTGAAGAAGGTCACCAGCGACGAAGTGTCGACGCCTAATGATCCGAGAATAATGAAAAGAACGATGATGTAGACGCCGATCCGGACAACGTTATCGATCAGCGAGGGAAGGTTGTTGCGGACGTGGCGCTTCGATGCTGACGATTTGATCCGCTTACGTATGAACCGGGAGCCGAGGAGAAGCGCGATCGCGATCCCGATACTGAGAAGAGCATCGAGGACATAGCGGCCGGCGTCCTTCGCAGCATTGATGAGATCAGCCTGTATTTGTTCCAAAGTTTCCCCCGCGCTGCTGCCAATCCGCTACGTACCTGCTAGCCTACGGCATGGATGACAGCTACGGAAGTATCGACCGGATGAGTCCGCGCGCATTCAGCCAATCGAAGAGGGAGTCGAGGGAAACCGGACCATCTTTGGTCGTATCAATCATGAGATGTCCGGCGTTCGCGGGCAGGGTTACCGGCTGTTGCTCAAGTGCATCACGTTGTGCTCGCAGCACATCGATCGTCGCCTCCGAGGCGTGTGCCGATCCGATTCCGGCGGCGCGGGCAATGATCCGGCGATCGGTGACGGCGGCATCCGCGATGACCTCAGCGAAAACCAGGGCCGCTCCCAGTTTCGGCGGCAAGCTGCGAAGCGAGCAGGCGCTGCTCGTCAGTCAGGAACGTACCGTCGAGCACCACCGGGAGATGTTGATCGAGCTCGCTCCTTGCCTGCTGGATGAGTTGTTTATAGATTGCGAGGCGCTGTGAAGGATCGTAGCGGTCGGCGGCGCCTGGAAGCGACTGCCTGCGCAGCTGGTCAGTGGATAACACCTTTGCGTTCAGGGCGACGCCGATCGCCGACGCCACGACCGATTTGCCGGTTCCGCTCAGTCCGGTCATGGCGACGATCGCCGGTCCGGTTTGCAGCACCGATGCTGCGGCGCGGTGCAGCCAGTCCGCCATCGACGTCAACGCTTCGGCTTGCGGTTCGCCCGTTGCGCTCGACCAGGTCAGCGTCGAAACTTTCGCGCGAACCAACGCGCGGTGCGTGCGGTAAAGAGCGAGCATGGCGTCTGGTAAGTCGATCCCGGCTGCCCGGTATCGCTCGACCAGTTCCGCTGCCAGATTCGCCGCGCCGAGTCGCTCCAGATCGAGCAAGAGAAAAGCAAGATCGCTGGCGATGTCGGCGCAACGAATCGACTGGCTGAATTCGACGCAATCAAACACCTGAACGGAGCCGGGGGGATCGAGGCAAATGTGCTCGCAGCGAAGATCACCGTGCCCTTCGCGAATCCAGCCCTGTACCGCACGTTCCCCGAATGCCTCTGGATTCTGGTCGAGGTAGCCCCCCACGGCGTTCGCGATCAGGCCGAACTCCACTGGAAAAACAGGTGCTCCAGCAAATTGCGCGATCTCATTAAGATTCTCTCGAAGGATCCGTTCGGCATCGGCAGCTTGTTTGGCAGCATCGCCCGGACAATTGCCCGCGCGCTGGTGAAAAGGAATCAAGCGCCCCGCAATCGCTTCGCCGATATGCTCGGGAAGCTGACCGCGCTCAATCAGCACGTCGAGCATCGCATCGGCCGGCAGCAATCGCATCAGCGTCGCCCATTCGACCGGTTCCCCCTCGCCGCCAAGATAGAGTCTTCCGTCACCGGTATCGACGATCGGTTCGCAGGCGAGATAGACGCCATCGCTCAATAGCCGGTTGAGCCGCACCTCGTCAAGGCAGGATTGATGGCGCGATTCCAGCGTGAGATGGTTGACGAATCCATAGTCGACCGCCCGTTTGATCTTGACGACCCGGTCTCCCGCAAAAAAGAGCTGGGAGACGTGCGTTTCAAGATGGGTCACCCGTTCGGGATGCCAGGGATAGGCGGCAGGATCGAGCAAGGCGTCGATCAAGCGTTGCTCATCGGATTGCAGATGTATCGACACAGGCTCGCAATGTCCTCACGCAATCGATCGAAATCGCTGCTCGCAGGATGCCACACCGGCAGCATGCTAACTCGCGGCGATCGCTTTTGGCGCCGGTTCGGAGGTGGCCAGCTGACGGTTGTCTACTTCCATATGATGGATCACGTAGTGAAGCGCCCCGAAGAGAAAGAGCTGCACGAAGAGCCCGCCAACCGGGGCAAGCTGGCTGGCCGCAAAACTGAAAAACTGCACGAAGAGAATCGAGATCAAGACGCCAGCCTGAAACGCTTTGAGGGCCTGCAGCTGATGTCCCTTCAATAATAGGTAAATGCCGAAGCCGTTGCAGACCGCAACCATGACCGACGATACCGCTGTACCGATTGCGATGAAACCACTTTCGTTTTTGCCGGAGTAGATGGCGATCGGCACGGCAACGACAGACACCACGGCGTCGATCGTGAAGAGCACAATGAGCCCTTTGCGAAACGACGGGTGATTCGCCAATCGCCGGTAGAGATTTAGCAGCCGGTCGCGTATGCGCGAATAGAAGCCTTCATGATCCCTGGCTTCGGCCCAGCCTTCGAGCAGCGCTAATCGCGCATGTTGGGCGAGCCGATCGTCCTCACTGGCCTGATCGAGCACCCGCAGCGCCTGATCGCGCTCATCGGGACTCAACCGGCCGATCGCCATCCGCTCCAACGCGGTCAGCGCATTCATTCTGATTTCAAATGGAGAAAAGGTTTTCGTTCGGGAAACGAGCCGGGAGAGTATGAAAAAGAGAACGAAGATCATGTAGAGGATCGCGATGGTAGGCGAGAAGAAATAATCGTTGTCCTTGGTGATGAATTTGCCCAGCTCGTCGATAAAGAGCCCGAAGCCGATGCCGCCGATGACCGCAATGAAGGTTTTCCAGACATCACTCCAGAGCATGAAGGTGAGCGCCAGCGCGATCAGCATCAAGAGCCCACCCCAGAGCATGTGGGCGATGTGCAACTGGGATTTACCGCCCACCTGGGGATAGCCGGTCGCCGCCAGAAACGCGCGGACCAGGAGAATGGTCGACACTGCGGAGATAAGAAACAGCTCCGTGTAGTGACCGCCATTGATGTCACGCGTCCAGAGCCGGCGGAAGGCGCCTGGCGTCGATTCGTCGCGGATCATCCTGATATTCCTTTACCGATGCACTATGCAAATCCCAAACTCGTTCGATTGTTGATTATCTCCGAAACGAGCGCGAGCCGTTCCGAGTGGAACGGCTCGCGCTTTATGGCCCCTTTTCCTACTTGCGCACAACATTGCTTTTATCCGCGGTACTACCGGAAAACCTTGGCGTCGTTACAACGACAACGGGAGGGGATATCCCCTCCCGTCATCAGCCTGCTGGGTTCGATCGTTGGGGCTTAGCTGCTCGGGCAGTTCGCCGCAATCGCAGTCAGCATTGACCTCAGGGTTGTCGCCCTTGCGCTGCGAGATGTAGTAGCCGTTACTAGGCGGCCCGTTTTCTTTGTAAGTAGAGGCAAATGCGGCGCGGCCTTGCCCGAAGCAGGCATTCGAATTGGCATTATCGCAGACGCCTGCCGATGCGCCCCCCGCCAGCATGCTTGCTCCGACGACCAGGCCCAAGGCTACTCCCATGATCCGCTTCTTCATGACTTGATCCTATCCGCCCCTTCGGGCAACTACTGCCTCTGCGACTCACTATCGCAGCTTGCGGCCGTCACCCAACACGCCATTGGCACAACCCGATCCCGGTCGTGTATGTGATAAACATAGTCTATGACCTTTGTCAGCTAAGTTCGAGTACATTGGGGGGGGGCGAAAGGTCCTAATCCTGTCCGAGAGTCGACCGAATGAGGACGGCTCGGTGTCTCAAAAACGGCCATTTTTGAGACAAGGCCAACCTCTGTAGGCCCAGTCAGACAAATTCGCCGAGCTTGATATCTATAGCTTCTCGGCAAAATTCGCTCCTGTACGATGAGAGCCATCGCAACACTGCAACAGCTGGACACGGATAGTCCATCTTTTCCGTAAACCTGAATCGCCATGAGAATGGTAGCCGGAATTGCGAACTCTCCAGATTCAAAATCGGTAAAGCTCACAAGGGCCACCCAGCCGCATGTTGCCGGTGCTCCGCTAAAGGTGAACGTGATTGATCCGTTCGAAACGTGCGGGCCACCCGCGGAGGCGTCGATTGGCGCGAAATTGGCGGAGGCAATCGTCACGGTCGGTGCGGATGGATAAACGCCCGACTCATGTTGGTTGTGTCGTCGTCACCGTTTCTACGGCTTGATCCTCAACAGTGTCTTCGGGATTGTCCGAGATCGCCGTCAGCGTCAGCAGGATGTCCGTTGAAGAGCCCGAATAGCATCCCAGGCTGCTGCCGATATAGGGGTGCGCGGTGAGAAAATTGGCGTCATACGGATTGCTGTCGGTCAGGTCGCGCGTGTTGGTGCTGGCGTCCAGCTTCTCCTGATCGTTGAGCGCGTCACGCTCGACGACAATTACGTTCCACCCGACGCTTTGAGCGGCGGCCTCGATATGCACGGTCTGCATCTGCTTGGTTTCCCAACTCAGCGCGCAATCGAGCCATCCTCTCCTGGATCACCGGCAATCGCCGCCAAACCGCCTTCGAGCCGCTTGCAGTCAACGTCGGGTCGAACGGAATCGCGGGAACGGTTGTTGGTGTTCGCGAGGGGGTAGGTGATTCAGCTGGGGTGGCTGATGGCACTTCCGTTCTGTCGCTGCCGGCTCGTCGGTTGGCTGCGCGGTCGGCTCTTATCCTGGGATATCAGTCGGGTCTATCGTGGGCTCTTCCGGAATGGGTTCGACTGTTGGCGCTTCGCGTGGTTCTTCCACCACCGGGATGTCTGCTGGCTCTTCGACCACCCGAGGCGGAGCTTCGGTTGACGCGGTGTCGGCCGAAAGCTCGGTATCGCCTGGCGACTGGTCGTCTGCTGTATATGCGCGAGTCGAGATGCTGATCAAGACGCCAAAGCAGCACAACAGCGCAAGCGTGAGCCGGAGCATTGCCTGATGAAATGGTGGTTAGGGTCTGATGACATGCATTTCGAGAGCCTCTCAATCGAAACTTGCGTACATGAAGCCAGTCTGCCGCAAATAATATCAGGACACTTCGATTATATGTTAATTCGAAGTTAAAACGTCCTAACGTGCGCTTCGATGCACAAGATCAGGATACGACTCGGCGTTTATCCCTCCCGAAGGTCATGCTGTCGATGAGAAGATCATTTCCGATGTTTCTAAAAATGCAACGAATAGAGCAGCCCAATCTTCCCACTTCGAGTCCAATTTTGATAACCAATAGGCCTGGCCCTGACGTGATGGCACCAGAAGGACTAATCAGCGGGGCCATTTGTCTGGTACGGGTCCTATAATCAGCCAGCACTTCTTGAAATTGCCAGCGTTAGTCAGGTTCGTTGGAAATTTCTTGCTCAGTCCTCCGAAGTGGCAATGGAGGCGAAATCGGCACAGAGCCTTCTCAGACGTCCCGTTATGAGATATTATGTATTGAATACTTATACGCAAAGAAATTGAGTCAATCGCGCGCCGGTACGGTGCGACGCGGCACACCGAAGCAGCAAAGAACCAGAAATTCCCATATAACTGCACCCGCGTCTGCGGTTATGTAACGTGTTGATTTGCGCAATGCCACGATCCTTCATCAATGCCCAGCGTTTCTGGGACAATGCATTCCCTTGGATTTCAGCAACAATGATGGAACGAGAATTTTCAGGCTTGCGGATGCTTGACTTGACGTAAATTCCCTCTATGATTCTGAGAGATTTGGAACAATTGCGCTCGCTGATGGAGGCCACATGGACGCGAACCGGTTCGATATGCTCTCCCGTTCCCTGTCACGTCGCGGCTCCCGTCGCGGCCTCGCTGCCGGAGGCATCGCCGCTGGTCTGGCTGCCCTCGGCATTGAACGCGCCGCAGCAGCCAACACGTGCGCGCTGCAGATTCAGGCCACCACCGTTACGGGCACGCATAAGGACACCATCTATACCGGCACATTGAATATTGAGATCGGAGATAACGGCGCGATCGACAACGGCAGCTTCAACACCAGCGACGGCGCGAATCATCCATTGGTGGGCCAGGCCACGGGTCGCGCCTTGCATCTGCGCATTACGCTCGGCGATTCGCAGGTGCTCGCACTGGAAGGAACCGCCGCAAATGATCTGATTCTCTGCCGGGGCGAGGCTTCTGGAACTTTCGGCGGACCTGACGATACCGATCTCGGAACCTGGCGCACCGTCAGCGGGCAATCAGGGAGCGGCGGTTCGTCTGGAACGAGCAACGCCTCGTCGGGCTCAGGCGGCGGAACGACGAACTCAAGCAGCGGAACAACTGGTTCGGGCGGCGGTGGGAACACCAGTGGCGGCGGTGGGAACACCAGTGGCGGCGGAGACAATAGTGGCGGTGGCGGTGGGGGAGGAGGCGGCTGCGCCAGCGGCGTGGTCTGCAACGGCGTCTGCTGTGCACCGGCTCCGGGGTTGTCTGCTGACAACATCACCTGCAACGCCGGCGCCTGCGAATGCACCTACAGCTGCGCCTCGGCGGGCTGCGGCGGTGGCGACGGCTCGATCGTCAACACCTGCGGTTCCGATCCTGAACCGCATTGCCACAGTGAGTGCAACGTTCCCGGCGACAATGGCTGCGGCGACATGACGTGCAATAACGACGAGACGCTCGACGTAGATTCCTGCACCTGCATTCCCAACGGGGGCGACTGCGGTGGCGCCGACCTGCTGCATGACGCCAACAATTGCGGTTTCTGCGGCGTGGTCTGCGGCAGCGGTTTCTGCCAGAACGGTGTTTGCACGGATTCCGATCCCTGTGTTCAGACGGGACTGACCAATTGCAACAGCACGTGCGTCGACACACAGAACGATCCTGAGAACTGCGGCGGCTGCGGCAATCATTGCCAGAGCGGCCAATGCATCGAAGGCAACTGCACCGACGTCGTCAACTAATCCGGCGCACTTGCACCCGCAAGCGTCGGTTATCAACAGAACGCGCGTCCCCAGCTTTGAGGACGCGCGTTCTGCGTATTTGATGCGGTTCCCTGTGAATAATGGCAATTGCGCACAACGCTGCTTATCCGCAAACAACGTTTTTCTCACGGTACCGGACTGCCAGTCGCTCCTGGAGTCGCCATCCCTCTTGCCGGACCGTTCAACGCAGCAGTGTTTGCAGTTGCCACGCGCCGCGCTCAAGCGCGACCCGCCATTCTTCGGGCGCGGCGTCACTGCTGGACCAGCAGGCATTGAGCACCGCTCCCACGAACGCCCACGCGAGCAATTCCTGCTGATCGATACCCCAGACCTCAGCGCAGATCGCGGTTCGCCGCGCTGCAAGCTCGGGATAGTCATCTCGGGCCGTCACGCCTGGTGGGTTGTACATCCAGGCGGCCATATCGAATCCGGGATCACCGTACAGCCCCTTGGGATCGATGATCGCCCAGTGTCCTGACGTTCGCTGCAGCAGATTGTGATGCTGAAAATCACCGTGCAGCAGGCATTTTCTTGAGGATTGCGCGAGCAGCGACGAGCCCAGCGCCTGCGCGTGCTCAACCAATTCAGGCGCAACCAGTCGATTTGCCGGTGACCATTCGAACAGCGCGCGCATCCACTGGCGTAACGGGTGAAGTCCTGCCGGGTCTTGAACCAGATGCCACATGGTGGCGACCGTTTCAGCCGCCAGCCGGGTTGCATTCTCATCTGTCATTGCCGCATTCAGCAGCTGCATTCCCGGCACGATCCGCTCGATGACCATGACGCTGCGCTCGAAATCGACGTCGTACAGCCGCGTGACATTCTCGCTCGCCGCCAGCCTCAATGCGGTGGCTTCCGCGCGGAACTCGCCCGCCAGCGGCGATGACTTAATGACAACGGGACCGAGCTCGGCGGAATTACCCAGGATCACCAGGGTGATATAGGTATCCGGAACGACCGTGTCGACCTCAATCCCCCACTTCGCGCAAAGATCCGCCACTATGGCCGGCAATGATGCGAGCCAACCGGGCGTAAGCGCGTCCTGGTCCCAATGGCTCACATTCGTCACCAATTGAGATGGCAAGGCCGCGCCGGTGTGGAGCGTCAATTCCGATTTTGCAAAATCCATTCCATTCCCTTCAAACGTGAAATCGATCTATTTTCGCCACATCCGGTGCTGAGGCTGCGTACTTGCGTGGTGAGCGATAGACTGGCTATTGCCGTTCCCACGCTACGGTCTTACAAGATATTGCCCAGGATCGTAAACGGAAGAACCCAGACGACGCTCGGTGCGCCGTCTGGGTTCTTAATTGTACGGTCCCTTCCTGCCAAATCTTCTCTGCCCAGCCCACGCCTACATCGACGATGACGTTCAGCGGACGGCAGAGGGCAAACAGCGGAGAGGTTCAAGGAAAGGACATTCAGGGACGATCAGCCGACCCCAGCAGGCTGCAGGCTGGACGCCAAGTAAACAGCCTCTCCGTCAACCGTATGCAGAATGGTCAATGCACCGTCACCGGGAATTAGCGACTCTGCGAACATGTGCGCCAAGGTAGCGCTGCCGAAGAACCCGACAACCTTGAGCGTGACGTCGCCAGTGTTCTCTACCCCGTGTGTGACCCACGCCGGGACCACTGCCAGGTCGCCTGCACGGACTCGGCCGGAATTGCTGCCCACGGTAACGACACCTTCACCGTGCACGATGAAAAGCACTTCTTCAGCGCCGTCGTGATGGGAGGCGAGTCGCTTGCCCGGCTCGACTTCGAAGTAGACAACGGCAGTGCTGCTGGCGCCGGTAGCGGCGTAGACCGGAAAGTTGAAACGGGTCAAGACGGTCGGATCGGTTGCCGAAGCGACTTCCTGCAGTTCGAGATCGTTCACATTGACCAGGTTCATTGCGTGCTCCTTTGCATGTTCTCCACTTCGCGTACACCATTGTAACGCGAAACTGAGATCACTCTACACGCTGATTGCGGCGTTGTCAATATGGCGTTACAATGGTGTCCATGAAATCGATTGGACGGAAGTACGAACTCAAGAAACGCGCGGAACGCCAGGACGAAACGCGGCTACGGATTGTCAAAGCCGCAGTTGCCTTGCACGAGCAGCTCGGTCCTGCACAGACATCCATCAGCGCCATTGCGGAATTAGCCGGGGTCGGCCGCCCTACGGTCTACCGGCATTTCCCGGATGAGCGAGCGCTCTTCAACGCCTGCACAAGTCATTACATGGCGCAACATCAACTCCCAGACACTTCTGCCTGGCGCCAGATCGTGGATCCCGAGGAACGGTTGCGATTTGGATTGCTTGAGACATATCGGTGGTACCGGGATACCGAACAAATGATGGTGGTCTCGTTTCGGGACTTGCCGGAGATGCACGTGCTGGCTGAGGTGATGGAACCGATATTCACCAGATTTTCAGAGACTACCGCGATCCTGGCCGAAGGCTGGCCCACACCTGCCTCCCCCTTGCTGCTCGCCGCGATCGGACACGCCCTCGCCTTCTCAACCTGGCGCTCGCTGGCACGTGACTTCGATCTCCCAGATGAAACCGTGGCTGATCTGTTGACTGCGATGGTCGTATCGTCACTGCGGCGTGAAACGCCTGTCATTGCAGGGCAGATGAACTAGCGCGTCGTTTTCGAGAGTTGCAAGCAATTGCGATTATGAGATGGAGATGACGAGCTTGCCTTTCACTGCCATATCGCCCGGCGCGTCACGGGAATGGGGCGACGCGCACGTGTAGATCGACTCAGGTTGCTCCTGAAGATGCAAAGCGTCAGGCCATCGGTTTGTTCGCCCAAGCGGTGACCATCGGGATGAGCATGAACGGATATCCAGTCTGATTCACATCAGTGCGAACGCGATTGCCGAGCGTATCAAGCCCCATCTCGTCCGAAGTGGTGATGTCGTATTTCTCGAGAAGCGGCAAGATGCTTCGCATCGATTCAACCGCCCACTCATACCCGATCCAATCATCGCTCCCGCCCAGTGGCGCGCGGAGTTCCATCTGTGGAACACCAAGACCTGCCGACACGAATGCCTGGAAAAGCTGGGGCGCCATCGACGTGTGGGCACCAGACTGCAGAAACACTTGATCGGCCCATTCCCACGCTTTGGGCAGGAGATCAGACGACCCCGCGCGCAAGTAGCCAAGCACGACACTGAACTCGGCTTCCATGAATGCGACGACTCCACCGGGACGCACGTGCTCGACGATTCCTTGCATGGTTTTCGCGACGTCACCGGTATACATCAGCACCAACCGCCCGATTGCCGCGTCGAAATCGTTCGGCAGCAGCGCCGCCCGGCAATCACCTTCGACGAACGTCACATTCGTTCGCCCTTCTGCCTGCGCGCGGGAGCGGGCAATATCCAACACAGCGGGATTCAAATCAATCCCGACGACCTCGCCGAACTGGCCGACAATATCGGCCGCGATGAATGCGACATCGCCCGGTCCGCTGCCCAGGTCGAGCACCTTCATGCCAGGAACAATCCCGGCGTCGGATAGGAACCGGTGTGTGACTTGATGATAGATCTGCGCTTGCAGCATCAAGCGACGCGTTTCCGACTCGGTCCGGCCCAACGTATAGGTAAGAGTTTCAGTTGCAGGCGATGCCATATCTGGCTCCTCTCCCAGATGCGCAAGAGGCGCATCGGGTCCAGTCGGAGCGACCCCGGAGCCCGTCGATCAAGCGACGACGCATGAGAAGCAGGCACGTCACCCACGATTCCGGAGCGCAATCTCTGGTCATCCAGCAATCAGGATGACCTCGATTGCACTCTAGACCTCCGCCTGAGGCGATTCATCGGCAATCTTGCCGATTTGGCGCGATGACGAATCCAGGCCAAGGAAGCGTATTGTGCCTACTCACAAGCTATCGGAAAGCGGAGCGCACGGCGTCGGAGAGGTCGCGACGGGCGATGGCTCCCGCGACGTCCGCGCGGACACCGTTCGTCATGAACGCCATCGCCACGCCGGTGTCGCGGTCTCCCCAGCAGACGGAGGTTCCGAATCCCCCATGCCACATCGTTCGCGCGGTGCTGGTGGCGCCCGGCCAATGGCGGCGCGGTTCAGACAATCCGCCAAGCTCGATCCCGAGCCCGCGCCTCACCGGGATATCGGAGGTCAGATCGATTTCGCCATCGACTTCGATCTGCTGCATCCGTTCCACGGTGGCGTCCGTCAGGATTCGCACTCCGTCAAGTTCCCCGCCTCCGGCCAGCGCCGCATAGAACCGTGCCATGTCTCGCGCGGTTGAAACGCCGCTCGCACCCGGTATCGCCAGGCGATGCACCGGAAAATCACGAACATCGCGCAACGTCGTGATTCCCCGGTCGTTGCTGCCGTCCGTCGCATGAAGTTTGACCAGGCGGTGTTCAAGATCTCGCGGCAAACCGAGGTAGGTGTCGCGCATGTTGAGCGGGCCGGTGATCTCACTCGCGAAGGTAGTCGGCAATCTCCCGGCCATCGAGACGGCGGACAAGCTCGGCGCAAACCCAATGCTGGGTGAGGGAGTGATAGGCCGTGGCTGATCCGGGTGAGAAGTCCACCGGCATCGACGCGATTGCCTCGCGAACGGCGTCCTGATCGCCCCAGGATGCAGGCTGAAGTTCAGTAGGCGTAACCGGGAATCCGCCGCGATGAGTGAGCAGGTGACGCACGGTCACCTGCTCCTTCCCCTTTTGCCCAAACTCGGGCCAGTAGGAAGCAACAAGGTCGTCCAGAGCGATGTTGCCACGTTCGATCTGTTGAAGCAGGGCGACCGACGACGAGCGGCTTGGTGCCGGAAAAGAGCGGAAAGAGCGTGTCCAGTTCGACCGGTTCGGCGCGCTGCGTGTCGGCCCACCCCGCATGCAGATCGAGAATGAGTCGCCCACCGGCATAGACCGCGAGCGCGGCTCCCGGGTGCAGGCGAAGCGGGGTGATCTGCTCGTGGAACAAACGCTCGATCTCCGCCACTGCCTGTTCGCTCGGAGCTTCGAGTAAGGAATGCTCAGTCGGCGTCACAATTTCACGTCCTTCCTCCCTATGCCTGTGCGACGAGCGCAACACGATCGCGTTCCACCAGCTGGCGGCGCAGAATCTTGCCGGAGGCCGATTTCGGGATCTGATCAGTGAACTCCAGACGCCGGATCTTTTTGTAGGGAGCGACTCTTGAGGCAACAAACGCCATCAACTCGTCCGCGCTGGCCTCGTCTTTGAGCACGATCCAGGCTTTGGGAATCTCGCCGCATGCCTCGTCCTGATATGGGGTGACGGCGGCATCGGCGACCGCCGGATGCGACATCAGCAGCGCTTCCAGTTCGGCCGGGGCCACCTGGTACGCCTTGTACTTGATCAGCTCCTTCAGCCGGTCGACGATGTAAAAATCGCCATCCCCGTCGGCATAGCCGATGTCCCCCGTGCGCAGCCAGCCATCGGCTGGTGATCATGTTCGGCGGTTGCGTCGGGGCGATTCAGATATCCCTTCATCACCTGCGGACCACGAATCCAGAGCTCTCCCCGCTCATCCGGTCCCAGCTCAGTCCCGAGATCGATGTCCATCACCTTGCACTCGGTATTCGGCAGGCACGGACCGACCGATCCTGGTTTCATCGGTCGACCGCTGAGGGGAACGATATGTGTCGCTGGACTGGTCTCGGTCAATCCATATCCTTGCATCACCGAACAGCCTAACCGTTCCTGGCAGCGCCGCCCGAGACCTTCGCCCAGCGGAGCCGCTCCAGAAAAGATGCCGGTGAGCGATGTGAGGTCATAGGCATCGACGATGGGATCGTTGACGAGCGAGATGACGACCGGTGGCACCAGATAAGCGCTCGTGACCCGATAACGCTCGACGGACGAGAGAAAACTCTCAAGCTCAAACCGAGGGGCAAAAACGACGGTGCCGCCGCTGCTCAAAACTCGAGTCAACACAAATGCCCCGAATATATGAAAAAAGGGCGGCAGGCAGAAGACCACATCCTCGGGAGTCACGGGATGAGGAACGGCTGCCTGGCAGAGATTGGCGACCAAGTTGCCGTGGGTGATCATCACGCCTTTCGGCATGCCCGTCGTGCCGCTGGAATAGGGCAACAGCACGACGTCATCCGGACCACACGTTGGCGATTCGATCATCGTAATGTCGAGACAGCGAAGCGCGGCGAACGGAATCGCGCCGTCTGCTTCTCCCGTCACAAAGACCTCGTCAATCCCGGTTTCAGTGGCCGCGAGCAGGGCCGTGCTCAGCAACTCCGGTGTCGTCAGCAGCCGCGTCGCGCCGGCATCGATGAGCTGGCGGGTGAGCTCGTCAGCGGTTGAGAGATGATTGATCGTCGTTGCGATGCCCCCGAACGACGCGACGGCCAAGAGCGCCACGGCGTACTCGATGCTATTGGGCGAGTAGATGCCGAAAACATCCCCTTTGCGCATCCCCCGGCTGAGCAGTCCGGAGGCGACGTTCTTCACCTCCCGGGCAAGCTCGCCGTAGGTGAGCACGCGATCCGAGGAGGCATCGATCAGCGCCGGTTTCGCCGCGAGCTTCTCCGCGTGCTGGAGCACGAACGGGGTCAACGCGAGTTCGGAAATGGCGACATCGGGATAGGGGCTGTGGAAGATCATGATGTCTCTCCTCGGCGTTGTCGCGGCGGCATTCACCGTCTGAACCGATCGGCAGCCGCCGCGTGACTTGCCTCCTATCTTCTGCTCAACCGAATCCTGGAACATCGTATGGACTGCGTATTTTTCTTCTGGAGCGGAACTACGACAGGTCGTAGTCAGGGCGCAGCTTGCGTAGAAGGGACATCAACCTGACGGAGAAGATCACGGCGATGCGCCAGATCCACCGCTTCGGTCCGATTGGCGACGCCCAGTTTGTTGAACAGGTTGGTGATGTGCGTGGTCACCGTGCTCCGGCTGATGAAGAGCGCATCGGCGATCTCAGAGTTGGATCGCCCGGAGGCGAGAAGTTGCAACACCTCAAGCTCCCGAACGGTGAGACCGAAGGCAGGCGAGTCCGCTACCGGAGTCGAAGGCTGCACATGTTTCCGAAAAGGCCAGTGCCTCATCGACAGCTTCGGGGAGCCCGAGTGCGCAACCTGATGACCATGCCCGTTCGAACTCGTCCTCGCCTAACACCTGACGCAGCTCGCCGAGTGCGACGATATGCATCCTGGAGCGAGGTTCCCCGAATCCAATGGAGTCGCGCAGCGCTCGATCAGCTCCCAGCAGGCGAACGGCGCGCTCGTACTGTCCGGCTTGCGCGGCGACCATTCCCAGTCCACGCAGGCAATTCGCCATGCTGACTTTGTCGCCTCGTTCCCAGCGCAAGGGTCAGCGCTTCGGCATACAACGCGGCCGCCTTCGTCAGCTCGTGCCGGTCGCGAGCGACTCGCGCCATATTGATCAAGGTGATCGCCGTGCCGTAGCTGTTCTCCGATGCCCGGAACGCTCCAAGCGCCTGGTCGAAGAGCAGGTCGGCGCCGGCATGATCGCCTCGCTTGTGGGCGACAAAACCGAGGTTTTTCAAGACGTATGGTTGCCAGATATTCGCGCCCTGACCGTCAAAGAGTGGAAGTGACGCCTGGAGATAGTCGTTCGCTTGATCGAGGTCACCCGCAGCCCACAGCGACCATTCCTGAAACCAGAAGCGACTGGGCCTCGGTAATAGCGGTTTCCAGTTGCGCGCGCGAGGGGACGCGCTTCTTCCATATACGCATTGGCACGTGCGACATCTCCATGTTCCGCGGTGAGCCATCCCGCCAAAATTAACATCGCCGACTCGCGTTTCGAGCGATGACGAGCCTCGGATGCGCCAACGAGCGCTCCGCCCAGGCGTAATCCCTCGCTCAATTGACCGGTCACATTCCAGTACCAACCGACTGCGAACGCGATGCGTTGGGCCGTCTCCGCTTCCGGCTGTTCCATCGCCCACCGCAACGCAGCCCGGATGTTGTCGACTTCCGCCTCGAATTGGGCGACCCAGGCGCTGTTCGCAAACCCCATCAATTCCGGCCGTGCCCGTTCCGCCAGGTCTCTTATCCAGATTGCGTGGCGTTTTCGCGTTTCCTCCGCTTCCCCGGCGATCTCGAGTTGCTCGGCCCCGAATTCACGCACCGTCTCAAGCATGAGAAAGCGAGGAGAGCCTGCTCGATCATCCTCCCGAAGCAGGCTTTTCTCGACGAGTGACGAGACCGCATCCAACGGATCGAACTGCGAGGTCGCCCTCGGCGGTCACGACTGCCTCCGCCGATTCCAGCGTGAAGCCCCCGGCGAACACCGACAGCCGCCGGAAGACTGATTGCTCTTCGGGAGCCAGGAGATCGTAGCTCCAGGCGATCGCGGCCCGCATGGTCTGCTGCCGCGCCGGGAGATCACGAGCGCCATGGACAAGTAATGTCAATCGCTTGTCGAGCCGGCTGAGCAAGGCATCGGGCGAGAGGACGTTGATCCGGGCGGCGGCCAGCTCAATGGCGAGCGGCAATCCATCGACCCGCACGCAAATCTCAGCCACTGCGGCGGCGTTGTCCTGCGTGAGCGCAAACGCCGGTCTGACCGCCCGCGCTCGCTGCAGAAAGAGCGCCACCGCTCCATTCTCCGAGAGATCGGTTAGCGACGACCGTCCTTGAGCAGTTGGAACAATCAACGGCGGCACCGGGTACTCGTGCTCACCCTGGATGCGGAGCAGCTCTCGGCTCGTCGCCAGGATCGTCAGCCGGGGACAGGCAGCGAGCAAATCGCTCAGGACCGCCGTGGATTCAAGAAGATGCTCAAGATTGTCAAGCACGAGCAGTAGCTCGCGGTCAAGGAGGGCCGCCTGGATCCGAGAAAGAACCGCGTGTTGGCTTGCATCCTGCAGTCCAAGCGCACGGGCGATCTCCGAGGAAACGAGGTCAGGATCACGCACTGATGCCAGCGAAACGAAAACAAATCCCCCGTCGAACGACTGTTCCAAGTCGGCCGCGATCCGGAGTGCGAGGCGCGTTTTGCCGACACCGCCTGGTCCGGTGAGCGTGACGAGCGGAACGTCGGCGCGCGGCAGCAACGCGCGAAGCTCGGCCAGCTCGCGCTCGCGGCCAATCAACGACGTGCGCGGGTTGTGCATGCCGACCTCGTTCGCCATACGCAGCCCCGGTCGAGCAGCGATCTCCTGTCAGACCGGCGTTGCGGGGATGACGTATATCCCTACTCTAGTGCGATCTGACGTAGCGTCAATCGGTAATATTGTGGATATGATGTCAGGATGAAATGAATTGAATGCTCATCAGAATTGGAATCAGGTGGCCCTCGTTGCCGCTCGTTCTCGAAGTGTGGCAATTCCCTGAGCCAGTGCGGTCTGGTAGATCCAGAGATCGCCTGAATAGGCGATCGCGCGAAATCCCCGGTCGATCCAATCAAGGGAAGATTCAACCGAGCCGCCCATGATTCCAGGAGTTTTGCCATATTTGGCGCAGGCGTCGAGCACTCGATCGACCGCGGAATGAAACAACGGATGATCGAATTGAGCGGGGATGCCGAGCGAAAGGGTCAGATCGAAATGACCGATCCAGAGACAATCAATGCCTTCAACCGCCGCAATCGCTTCAACGTTTTCGACGCCGCGAGCAGTTTCGATCTGGGCGATCAGGAAGCCTTCATCATTGGCGCTCTGCATCTTCGCCGCCACATCGCCGCCAGCGTAATCGTCGTGCGCGAGGCTGAATCCAGCCCCTCGCCCTCCCACCGGTGGATATTTCGCGGATTGCACGATCAGACGAGCCTGCTCCTCGGTCTCCACCATCGGGATCATCAGGCCCATCGCGCCGACATCGAGCGGCCGCGACAGCAGGTGGTATTGGGTGGCAGGAACGCGAACCATCGGAATCAAGTCAGCGGCACGGCTGGTTGCGATGAGCGTCCGGATCGTTTCAATGCTCCAGCCGGAATGCTCCATGTCGAAGATCGCGAATTCTGCACCCGCGAGCGCAGCAATCCTGCCAATGCCCGTCGAGCTGAACTCGAACATCATCGTACCGATCGAGATCCCGCCTGCCGCGAGCTTCCGCTTCACCAGGTTTTCGCGCATGATCAATCCCGCCCTCTTCCAAATCGCGCTCAGCTTTTCCTGGAACGATGCGGCTTCAAGCACCGCTGTGTTCACCACGAATTTCGGAGCGCGACCCTCGGCGACGGCAAGCATGCCGCTGACCGCGCTCTGACCGGTGATGCGTGCCCAATCATCCGTCCAGCCGATCGCGTGCGGCGTGACGATCACATTGTCCAGCTGCAGGATCGGCTCGGCCGCATCGACCGGCTCCTGCTCGTAGACGTCGATCGCCGCACCGCGAATCTGTCCCGAAACGAGCGCATCGTAGAGCGCCTGCTGGTTGACGATCGGCCCCGCGCGGTGTTGATCAGAAAGGCCGTCGGTTTCATCCGGGCGAGTTTCGCAGCGTCGACCAGATCCTCGGGTCTCATCCGTGAGCGCGCAGTGAATCGAGATGATGTCCGCCGTGGCGAGCAGCGTATCGAGATCGACAAGCTCGACGCCAATGGCCGCCGCGACGTCAGGCTTCGCATAGGGATCGTGGGCGATGATCTTCAGTCCGAATGGTTGCGCGAGCCGCGCCACCTCGCCGCCGATGTTGCCGATCCCGATCAGCCCGAGCGTTTTCCCGTCCAGGCCGTAGCCCATCAGGTCGAGCTTGCGCTGCCATCCCTCCCCTGCCCGCGTCGCCCGGTCCTGCTCCAGCAGCCGGTGGCTCAGCGCCAGCATGAAGGTGATGACCGAGGTCGCCATTGCCCGCCGCACGCCATCCGGCGTGATCGTCAGCGCCACGCCGTGCGCAGTGCAGGCAGGCACATCGACCGTGTCGTAGCCGACCCCATATCGTGCGACGACCGCCAATCGCGTATTCCCTTCCAGCGCTTCGGCCGGGAGCCGCGCGCCGAGGAGACCGAGCGCGTCATAGCCCTCCACCTGTTCAGCGGTGAGCACCCGCGTCCGCTCCGGGAGAAACTCCCATTCGACATCGGTGCGCCCTTCGAGCAGCCCGAGCCCGATATCCCCGATCCCGATCGAGCCATCAGGGTTCAGAAAATCCCGCGTGAATCCAATCCGAAAGACCAAGATCAATACCTTTCAACGAGCCGGAGATCCAGCTTTCGGCTGCAAATGAAGTATGGGCAGGTCGATCAACCTGCCCATTCTCTCGCAAAACTGGAGAATCTCAAACCGACGGTGAGTTCGTTTTGATCAACGATGTCCCACGACCCCGGCCGCGGCCCGTTCAGAGCATCGATTCGGTTGGAGGAGGTAAAGGTACGTTCTTCCCGAACCTTACGCGAAGCATCTCGTCGCAACATTGTGCCGACAAAACGCACCAATCTTCCTAATGCGACCGAAAGCATTGCAAGAAATGCCGAAACTTTGATCACATTCGACTCGTCATAAATCGAGCAATTGCTTCGGTGTTCAAAGTCGAAGATCAACCCTCCTGGGTGACAGTTCAGCTCGCTCCAGTATCGAAACACTCCTATGTCCGATATCATCAACCCTTGATACGCGAGTCCGCCTGCAATAGCCGCCAGCGGCACGAATGCGAGTGACCATTGCGTTCGAACGAGAAGCCCGCATAGGAAACTCGGAACCATCACGGCAAGAACACTGCCTGGCAAGAAGAAGTCGACATCCCGAACGCTATATCCAGCAAAACCCGCGACAACGAAATAGGACCATGTCGCAAACTGACGAGAGCCTGATCGTGGAGCAATCAAGTTTCCGAGCGCTGTTCCAACTGCCGCGGCCAACGCAATGGCGCCGGCCGCGGCGAAGGTCAACGCGAGGATGTCGTGGTATCCAAACTCAGAACTGAACGAATACGGCGAGCTGAAGAATCCTCCCTTACTGGAATACGTATAAGCCGGCGCCAGATATTGCCAGTTCTCCATGCGTTGGACATGCCCGGCGTCGAGCGCGTGCCAGAATTCCAATCCGAGCATCGCAGTAATCGACGTCGTGGTGAGAATCACGACCCACCACCAGCTCCGAAGACCCACTCCGATAAGGACCGCGAACCCAAGGAGCACGATCTGCAGCCAGCGCAGGTCGTAGAAGATCGGAAACCCCGGCATCACGCCCGATTTGACGCTCACCGTCACCAGGAACAGCGTGATCCATATGAGGGCGAACCCGAATGACGCGAGAACATCCAGATCGCGAAGCGCGACCCCTTGCCAGACCGCAAACACGACAATGACGTTCGCGACGATAAAGCCAGATACGAACATCACCACGGGTGCGAACAAGATCATGCCGGCTAAAGGCGATGACAATGACAACCGCGCGGATCCATGTTTCAACCTGAAGTTCTGGCGCACGCTCGCTCCAGCAGGACTTCACGCTGATTGAAGAAGTTCCGTTTGGCGATTCCATGGCATCCCAGGTTGGGCCGAGCTACATCGACCGGCATCGCTCACGCGGCAAGCGTCGAAATGTGCTCCCGTTCGAGGTGTTTGAGCGCGAGCGATATCAAGGATTCGAGACCGGTTTCTTCGAGGGCAATCAGGCGATAGGCTTGTTCGCCCAGGCGGTGATCATTGGGGCGAGCATGAGGGGATACCCATGCCGATCGACTTCGGCGCCGAGGCGCTGGGCTAGTGTCTCTAAATCGATATCGTGGCCGAGAGCGATGTCATACTGCGCCATCAACGGCAGAATGCTTCGGATCGACTCAGCGGCCCATTCATATCCATTCCACCCATCTCCTCCGCCTAACGGTGCTTGCATCAGCATGTTGGGAGCGCCAAGTCCGGTTGCAATAAAAGCGCGATAAAGTTCCGGAGTCATGGAAGGATGGTTGTCGGCACGACTGAAGACGGCTTCTGCCCATCTCCACGGGTCGGCGAGGATTGCCGATGGGCCAGCGCCCATATAGCCGAGAACGCAACTAAATTCGCCCTCGGCGAAAGCAACGATCCCGCCGGGACGCACGTGCTTGACAACGGTGCTAAGCGTGGCCGTGACATCACCCGTGTACATGAGAACAAATCGGCCAATGGCTGCGTCGAAGTCGTCAGGTAAAGGGGTGCTGCGTAGATCGCCACCAATGAAACTGACATTCGCTCGCCGTTGCAACGAGGCTCGCTCGCGTGCCACCGCAAGAATATCGGCATTCAAATCGATGCCAACGACCGATCCGGCATCGCCAACGATATCGGCCGCGAGAAACGCAACATCTCCCGGTCCACTGCCGAGATCGAGCACCTTCATTCCAGGCTTCAATCCCGCATCGAGAAGAAATTGGCGCATAATCGGACCGTAAATTTTCGATTGAAGTATGAGCCTGCGGGTTTCTGATTCGGAACGGCCCATCGCATAGGTCGAGGTTTTGCTCGCGGAAGCAGTCATGCGTGGCTCCTCATCCCGCCATGCCCGGCCAGCAAAGGAAGATGCTGGAAAGGACCGGGCACGGCGTTGCCACTACTCTCATGCTTCGTGGGGATAACGTCTATTGGTAGTTTTACGGATATTCAGTCGCTCTGGAAATGCCGAGAATGGGTGGAGCAACCTGGTCGCTCCACCCACTTCCTCTAGCTGAACTGCGGAACAATCTCGTCCGAATAGCGCTGGAGCTGGTCGTGCTGGTAAGCGACGAGCGGCATCTTGGCGATGAAGTATTCGATGCCGGCGTCGACGAACGGCCGGATCCGCTCGGAGAGCTGCTCGGGCGTGCCGACCCAGGAGCGCTTCAGATACTCCTCAAGCGGCAGATCGCCGCGCAGTTTCTTCGTCATCCGATCGGCGTCGTTCTCGTTTTCGAGCACGATCATGGGATCGAGACTGGTCGATTTGATGATCGAGCCGTAGTCGCGGCCGAGCGTGTCGCAGTGCCGCTTGAGCACTTCGATCTTCTGCTTGGCGACCTCGAGATTGCCGCCGCCGATGTTGCAGCCGTCGGCGTATTTGGCGACCAGCTTCAGCGTCACCTGCTCGCCGCCGCCGCCGATCCAGAACTGCGGCTTGGTTTTGTTCGCGCCCTTTGGCTCATTGATCGCGCCGTTGACCTGGTAATACTTGCCGTTGAAGACGGCCTTTTCCTGGTTCCACATCGCTTGAATGACTTCGACCGCTTCGCGGAACTTACCCATCCGCACCGGAGTCTCGTTCCATTCGTAGCCGTAGGCGCGCCATTCCTGCTCGTACCACCCGGCGCCGATGCCGGCGAGCAAGCGGCCATGACTGGCGACATCGACCGTCGACGCGATCTTGGCGTAGAGCGCGGGATTGCGGTAGCCGTTGCAGCCGACCATCTGCCCGATCTTCACCCGCTCGGTGTCGCGCGCCAGCGTGGCGGTGATCGTCCAGCACTCGAAGGTCGTTTCGATCTCGGGCGTCGGTACGGTGTGAAAATGGTCGTAGACCCAGATCGAGTCGAGATTGCTCTTGTCCGCCAATTTGGCGACCGCGGTCATCGCCTCGAACTTTTCGACCGGATCGTCGATTTCGACCAGATCCATTTTCCAGCCTTGCGGGACGAATGCGCCGAACTTCGCCATGTTCCGTACCCCTCATCTGTCGTAGCAGGTCGCCTGCCAACCAGTAGCTTTCCTAACGTTAATCGAGGTTTTGGATCGAGAGCGGCGCACAGCCTACGTTTCGCCGGGAAAGGTGTAAATCCCTACCCTTTTCGTTTCTTCGCTCTCCAGCTCGCGAGACGTCGTCACCCGTTCGACCGCGAGAAGCTTCATCGCCGCGCCTGGAAAATAGGTGCGTTCGGGATCGCCGATCAACACCTCGATGCCGCGCTGATGAGCGGCTTCAAGCCAGGCCAGCATCGGTTCGGCGAGCTGCTGCTCATAGCCGATATCTCCCGCCAGAATCAGATCAACCTCGGGTGGCGACGAGGCCAACAGATCGCCTGATCGCAAACGATGACGTTGACTTTGTTCTCGGCTGCATTCAGTCCCACCGCAATGAGAGAGTAGCGGATCGATATCCGCCGCCATTACTGATGCTGCTCCGGCCTTGCAAGCAGCGATCGCGCAGAGTCCGGACCCGGTGGCGATATCGAGCACCCGCTTTCCCACCGCCAGCTCGGGATGATCGAGCAGATATCGCGCGATCGCCAGCCCTCCTGCCCAGGCGAATGCCCAAAAAGGCAGCGGCGCGTCGGAGGAACCCAATCTGGTCTGAACCGCTTCCCAGATCGGCGTGATCTCATCGGCAAGATAAAGCTGAATCTCAGGCACGTACGCGGGCGACTGCAGTCTGGTCATCGTCAGCATGAATGCGCGATCCGCTGCGTTTGCGCTCGTCGTCGAATCGAATTGCATCACCACTCTCTTACGTGAGTCTGATCTTGCGAATGCCGGCGGAATCATTGTTGAGTTCCTGCAAGACATGCACACTTCGCCGCAGAATGGTTTTCACGACATCTCCAGGAAGGAATGCTGCAGATCATGGCGGACGAACCAAGTTTCAACGAGGGCGTAATCGCCGAGTTCCGCGCAAACGGCGGCAACGTCGGCGGCTATTTCAACGGATCACCGATGTTGTTGCTCACCACAACGGGCGCGAAAAGTGGTGAAGAGCGCGTCTCACCGCTTGTCTACACCACGGATGATGGACGCATCGTCATTGTCGCGTCGAATGGCGGCTCTGATCGCCATCCTTCCTGGTATTACAACGTTATCGCCAATCCCCGAACCACCGTTGAGGTCGGCGATGAGACCTATCAGGCGGACGCCGTCATCACCGATCCTACCGAACGGCGGCGGCTGTTTGATCTCCACGCCGAACGATTTCCCGGTTTCAAGGACTATGAAAAGGGCACGGACCGTGTGATTCCGGTCATTGTCCTTGACCGCATCGAAAGCTAAACCGTGCACCCGAAGAGACAATGTTAAGCAGATTTGATCGCCAGGTTTATGGCGTTCGCCGCGACAGCGACCTCGTCTTCATTGAGTGAGTGAAGAATCAACGGACCGTCAAATCCTGTTTGCTTGAGCAATCGCGCCAGGTGGCTCCAGGGAACGATGCCCCGTCCCGCTGGAACCATCTCTCCTGCGGCATTGCAGTCCTTGGCATGCACGATGGCGATCTTGTCGCCGAATCTCGCAAAGGCGCGCTCCAGCACCTCGACAGGATCGCGGGCCATATCGGTCATGACGATGTTCGCGCCATCGAGCGTGACGCCGAGATTCGGGTGCTGAAGTTGATCGAGAAGCCGGCCGGCGCGGTCGATGCTGTTGACGAGATTGCCCGGTTCTGGCTCGAACGCCAGAATGACGTCGTGCCGTTTCGCATCGTCGAGCGCGATTTCGAGGCTCTCGACCAGATCATTCCACGCTTCAGTGGAATCGTTGTCGGGATGCCAGCGCCACATGTTCTCCGGATCACGGGTGCCGGTGCAAAGCGTGATGCCCGTTGCGCCAAGCAGCGGGGCGGCCGCGATCACCTTGCGCAACCGATCCAGCCCACCCTGGCGAACGGCTGCATCCGGGTGCGCCATATTGTAGATACCGGAAACGGCGGAAATGCGCACGCCGGTGCGATCCGATACCGCTCGAATCTCGTCGATCAGCGAGCCGGGAATCTCATCGAGCAGCGCTTCGTCGCCATCGGGCCGCATGATCAGCTGCACCTGGCGCAGTCCGTGACCGCGCACGGCGTCGAACACGTCGGCAAAACCCGGTCTCGGAAAGATCTTCGTGAAGATTCCTGGTTCCATTGGCAACCTCGATCTGTCTAGACGATTCGGACGCTTCATCCTCTGGTCAGTATCTCCCCGCGAACCTAATCGCGTCAGGCGGTGTAGACAGTAGAAACGTGAATAGCCCAGGAAAATGAATCCCGGGCTGTTATCTGGGCGCGCGCCGTGCGGAGGAGTCCCATGCTCTCCACAGCGGCTCGCGGAATCGATGGCACGGTCATTCCCAACAACGACAGTCAGCTGTCCGACATCCTCTGACTGTCACCCCGTGTTCCCCGTTATGATCGTGCTGGTCGCGGTGCTCCGGAGACCGGTCCGAGTCGAATACGCCTTTTGGATGATGTACTACGACCACCTCTCCTCGTACGTTCTCACTTAGCTGGCACATCGCGGCCTATGAAAACGGAGGAGAACATATGAGCATTACAACGCATTCCCTACAATCGGTCCTGACCCCCGAACGCGTCGAAACCCCCATCGGCACCTTTGACTTCCCCCTCGGATTCCCGACGGAGGACACGGTTGCCCGCGCCTATGATCAGCTCGACTTCCACCACGCCCTTGATGCGTATATCAATGGGCTGCCTGCGGTCAGCCTTTACGCGGTCTGGAAAGGGTTCGCGGAGATTGGCGTCAATGATGGCGACGTCCTGATCTTTTCCGAGTTGATGGACTCCGCCTCGCTATTCTTGACCGGCAACACCGACACCATTTATTTCCTCAGCTTTGTCAATCTGGCCGATGGTCCGCTGGTCATCGAAACGCCGCCGGAAACCCTGGGTATCATCGACGATATGTGGTGGGGGTGGATCACGGACTTTGGCATGCCGGGTCCCGACCGGGGCCGAGGCGGAACGTACTTACTCATCCCACCGGGGTACGATGGGCCGTTGCCAGAAGGCGGGATGTTCGTCTGCCAGGCGAAAACCAACCGGGTCTGCATCCTGGGACGGCGCTTCCTGGACCACGACGACCCGGCCCCCGGCGTCGCATCGATCAAGGAGACCTTGCGGATCTCTCCCTACGTGCCTGGCGCCTTTGGTTCCTCGATCGCCAGCTTCCTGCAGGGGCTATCCCCACTTGCGCCGGCAACGCAACCCGACGCTCCGCGCTTCGTCGAAGGCAGCAAACTGGTCATGAACACGCTGCCGCCGACGGATTACTCCTACTGGCACATGCTGGACGCCGCCATTCAGGCTGAGCCCGCGGACGCGCTGAATCCGGAAGCCGCCGGGCCGATTGCCGCCATCGGCATCGTTAAAGACCAGCCCTTCGCGCCAGATGACCGGATGAAGAGGATTCTTACCGAGGCGGTGGCCACTGGAAACGCCTTGGCCAGGGCGATCAGCCTCAATCCGCGCCGGTCCGAGGGCGTTCACTACTACGACGATTCCGATTCGCATTGGTTCAGTCCGTTGTTTGCCGGCGGCTACGACTTCATGGCCCCGCCACCGATGATTACGAAGGACGGCGTGAAGCCGTTTCCCAACGCACATGCTCGCATGCTCAACAATCGATCTTCGTTCTTTTACATTGCCACCGGCATTACCCCTGCCATGTGCATGCGTCTGACCGGCATCGGCTCGCAATATCTGGTCGCCACCGTCGATTCGGCCGGCGCCGCCCTGGACGGGAGCAACAACTATCGCCTCGAGCTGCCCGCGGGGATTCCGGCCGAGCGCTTCTGGTCGGCGATCGTCTACGACAACCAGACGCGATCGATGCTGGATACAGGGGAGCGCTACCCACGGGCCGGCAGCCAGTCGTACCCGTCACCTGCGGCACTTGCGAATGCCGACGGCTCGACCTCCCTCTTTTTCGGTCCATCAATGCCGGCCGGGGTCGACGATGCCAACTGGATTCAGACCGTGCCGGGCAAGGGATGGTTCGTGGCCCTTCGGTTGTACAGCCCGACCGCTCCCTTCTTTGATAAAACCTGGCGCCCAGGCGAAGTCGATCCAGTCTAAATTCGCCAGCAAAGCGCAACGCTGGTTGAAGCGACCGCCTCCTGTGCCGGATTGCGCCCCAGATCAGGCAGCGGTCAACGAGTTACGTTATGTTGAATGGCGGCCGGTAGACGATTACACTGGCTCTCGCACGCCAACCAAACCGTTTGGAGATGAGAGGTCGAAACATGGCCGCACGTCTATGCAGCAGGAGGTTCTCATGGCAGTCGGGATCGTATTCGATGGGGTCGGCGTGAGCCGGGCGCAGTATGAGCAAGTCCTGAAGCAGGTCGCGCCCGATCAGACCGCCGCACCCGGTATGCTGTCCCACGTGGCCGGCACCACCGCCGACGGCATTGTCGTGGTTGAGCTCTGGGAGTCGCAGGACGCGTTGATGGCGTTCTTTAAGGAGAAGCTCGAAGCGGCGCTGCAGGCAGCCGGCATTACCATCCAGCCCAAGCCGTTCGAGGTCTTCAACGAGATCAAGGGCTAAGGACCTGAGTCTAGATCTCATATCATTACGCTCAGGGTAAACACGAGAACGCCACGTCAGAAGAAATGAGCATGGATCGCAGATGCGCTCAGCGTTGTTGCAATCATGACCTTGCTGGATCTGGCAACCGATCGGCTATGAGGTGATGGACCATCTGGAAGGGTGGAAACCGATCATCGTGAATCAACAAGAAGCCCGTCGAATGATCGACGGGCTTCTCTATATCTCTCCGCCACCTGATTCCCCACCCTGGACCGCCGCTGCGTGTAGTCCGGGCAAATAATGCCCGTCTCGTGCAGTCCCATCGAAAGCGTGACGTCGCCGATTGGTTTGATCGATCGGCCATCCCGTTTCACCATCGCCCAGCTAGGCCGGGTTGCCAGCGGCGGACCATTCCCAACGCCCGGCCTCGACCAACTCGATACCGTCCGCATCTGAGCGGCGTCCTGTAGATCACTGAGCAGCACAACTCCGGCGGAAGCAATTCTCAGCCGGCGTGTGCATGCCTGAACACGCATCCGGGGCACCACGCCGGCATCATCACCATTTCAGCAACTGATCACGATCGATCACGATGATTTGGCCGGTTGTTTTCTCGCAGCGCAACTGGATGAAGCGTACGACCTTGGCATGGGACCAGTCCGCCAAGACGACGTGAGCGAGGATGAAGGTGCGGATCGTCGGCACCCATTTGGCCGAGATGTCTTTGACGGTGTACCGGTAGACCCGCACATCGTATGGCGTGGTTGCAGGTCTTCCTCAAAGCCTGAAGCTCATTGGCTCGTTCTCGCCGCTCTCGATGGCGGCGGCCGGTGGTTGGGCCGTCGCCCGAATTTACAAACCGCTCGTTGATGTGGTCGCTGAATAATTTGTGTCCATCAGATTTTCGGTGCTGCAATATGGCGTCCCGGCGATTCAGACCGAAAGCGGCACGACGATCGAGGCCGACGACGTGGCTCAAAGTGATCCGGGACACTGTGTCGCCAATTTCACCTTCACCGGACCGGGGACCCACGACCTCTACTGCGCGTACTGGCACTTCTGGACAGATTGTCGTCACCTGAGCACGACTTTAGGTGATGTCCAGGACCAAAGATCGCGTCTGTGCTGATCAGTTCGGGCGCGTTTTTCGCTACGCATCGAATGCCACAATCTAAGGACGTCAGCTTCGAATCGTTTTATGATCCGGACATGAACACCGAGCATGTTTCGACCGATTCAGCGGAACAGAAGCGCCCATCGCGAGCTCGCATCATTGAGCTTTGGCTGGAGCACGTCGGCCATTCACAGATTTTTCCACAGTTCGTGATGGTCACGAGTTTCCTGGTGACCTTCGGCATTATTCGATTCATCACCTATGGCATTCGCGATGGCTGGTTGCCAGTTGGAAACGCCTCCAGTGGCGGTACGCACCTGCATCATTATCTCTGGGGAATCGCGCTGGTATTCATCGCCGGGTACATCCAGATCGCGTTTGCGCCAAAACATGGACGCGCCATCTGCGCAGCGCTTTTCGGAGCAGGAGAAGCGCTCATCCTTGACGAATTCGCCCTTCTCCTGAATCTCAAAGATGTCTACTGGTCTGGAAAGGGCCGTGAGAGCCTCTTCGCGGTAGCGGTATTCGGCAGCTTGCTGCTGCTGATCTTTTTCTCTCGCACTTTCTACCGCGCCGTCTACCAGGAATGGCGAAGGAAATAGACTACGCGATCGCTCGCACGATTTGTCCCGGCAGCACGCCGGTCGGTGTGCCGTTAAGCACGACCGTCTGGCCGTTGACGATGACGCGGTCGATGCCGACCGGCTCCAGGCGCGGCTCGTCCCAGGTGGAGCGATCGGCGACCGTTTCCGGATCGAAGATCACGACATCGGCGCCATAGCCCTGCTTCAGCAAGCCACGCCCATCGAGGCGGAATCGCTCGGCCGGAAAGCCGGTCATCTTCCGGATCGCTTCTTCCAACGTGACGGCGTTCATTTCCCGCACCGTCAGCCGCAGTGCCCGGGCAAAACAACCCGAACCGCGCGGATGCGAGTAATCGCCATGGTAGATGCCGTCGCTGGCGACCATCATTTTCGGATGCCGCACCGTGTTCCAGATCGTTTCATGCTGGTATTCCGGTGACGTGCCACGGTGGTAGACCATCAATGCGTAGGGAGACTCTTCCTCGATCACCCGAACGGCGAGTTCCCCGACTTCCAGTCCCTCGCTGGTGGCGACATCGGCGATCTCTTCGCCGATATATCGACCGTGCGGATTATCAGCGAAGACGATTCGCGCGGTTCCCTTTTCATCCACGAGCTTGTTCTGGAGGAACGCCCGGATCCGTTCGCGCGTCGCGGGATCTTGCAATCGTTTGAGAATCGCCGGGGGACCACCCGCCGACGCCCAGATTGGCAGCATCAGCGTCAGATCGGTGCAGCCAGCCGGGTACATGTACGACTCGAAGGTGAGATCGCATATGGACGATGATTCTTCGATCAATGGTCCGGTGATCTCGCTGATGTTCTCGTGTGAGACGTGAACGGGAACGCCTGCCTGGCGGCCAATTTCGATCGTTTCTTTCCAGGCGTCATCCCGGCCAAGCTCGTTGTAGCGCTGATGCGCCGCATAGAGCCCGTTGTACTCGCCGGCGACTTTCGAGAGTTCGACGAGCTCGCGCGTATCCGAAAAGGCGCTTGGCTGGTAATCAAGTCCCAGGCACAGACAGCTGGCGCCCGCTTCCATCCAGGCCCGCACGCCGAGCTTCATCTGGTCGATTTCGTCATCGGTCGCGACCCTGGCATCCCACCCCATCACGCCGAGCCGGATGGCGCAATGCGGCGCTTGTGGCATCAGGTTCGCGGGGGTGTTGCCGGGGAAAAGCGCGAGATAGTCCTCGGGCTTTGGCCAGTTGAGCTTGAGGTCGGTCTTGCCGTAGGCGAACACGGTCGATTCCCACAGCTCACTGGCCAGCTCAGGCGACAACCCCGCCCATCCGAATCCATCCGGCCCCGCCAGGTGGGTCGTCACGCCCTGCAACAGCGCGGCGTGCCGGTAAGGATTGTTGGGATCGAGCAGATTGGTCTCTGAGTGAATATGCACGTCGACGAATCCTGGCGAAACCACTCGCCCTGACGCATCGATCGTTTCCGCCGCTTGCGCGGCTTCCAGATTGTCGATCGCCACGATCCGGTCGCCGGTAATGCCCACATCCGCAGTCCGCGCGGGTGCGCCGGTTCCATCGATGACGGAACCATTCTTGATAATCAGATCAAATTCCACCCTGATTCCCCCAATGATTAAGAAAGACGACAGGAATTACTGGACACGAACGCGCCGCCCGGTTCGGGCGGATTCATAGGCGGCATCGATCACCTTCAATGCCTCGACCGCCACGGCATAGGGCGCTAACGGCTCGCGTTCCTCTTCAATCGCCGCCATCAGATCGTCAATAGCAGCCAGCGCCAGCGGCCCGTATCCGGGAGCCTTCATCATTTCGTACGAACGGGTTTCTTTCGTGATGACATCGTGCGTGTCGCCGGTCGAGGTGAGCGTCACCGTTCCATTCGATTCGATCCGCAGTGAGCCCTTGTGCCCGCGAACGGCGAAATAGCCTTCGTTCGCTCCCGCTTTGGGAATCACGAACGCATGATGCCCGGTGCCGATCGCACCACTCGCGTAGCGAACCGACATCGACAGCACATCTTCGACATCGATCTTCGCTTCGCCGAGCGTGCCTGCCATCGCCTGGACTTCGACGATCGGCTCGCCGGTCAGCCAGAGCATCAGATCGAGATCATGCACGCCGAGCCAATGCAGAATGCCGCCGCCCATCGTTTCAGGATTGAAGAGCGGATTGCGTGGATTGCGCACTTTGACCGTTGACGTGGTGAAGATGGCTTCGGTCGTCATCAGCTGACCCAGGCGACCGGCGGCGATCGATGCTCGCGCCTCCTGCCAGGCCCGGCCGTACCGCCGGTTCAAGCCAACGGCGGCGCGGACATTGGCGGACCGAATCGCCTCCAGCGCCTGCATTGCTTCGGAAGCAGTGCGACCGCCCGGCTTGTCGATGAGCAGATGCACGCCGGCACCGGCCAATGTGGAGATCACGCCGGGCGCGTCAATATTCGGCACGGTGACGAGCGCGATATCCGGTTTCGCCTGCTGAATGAGTTGATGGAGATCGGTAAAAAAGGGAACAGACCGGTACTGCTCGGAAAGCGCGGGCGAGAGCACGGGATCGTGATACGGAGGCGCCAGGCGCTCGCCCGCGCCTGGATCGGGATCGTACAGCGCCACGATCTCGATACGATCCGGAAACTGCTCGAGGCTCTCCACCCAGCCGGTGACGTGGTAATGCTCAAGCCCAACGATTGCGACGCGAAACACCGTTTACACGCTCCCTTCCTCTATCGGAGTGAACGTTACGAGAGCTCGACGCCGGGCCACTGATCCGGGCTGGCCGACACGTCGACGGCGATGCCATCGGGATCGGCAACTTTGAACGATTCGACGATCTGGACGGATGGATCGTATTCCTGGCCGCCGTCGACGCCGTCCCAGAAAATCTCGAAGCCGAGATCCTTGCAGCGCTGAGCGGTCTCCTGCAAATTGTCGACCCGAACGCCGATGTGCAGGTAATCGAGCATGCCGCCGATGTGGGGCGGGCGCTCGGCTCCACCATGCTGAAAAACGCGAAAGTTGTGATAGCCATCCGTCAGGTCATAACTACCCGGCGGGCTGGCGATGACGTTCAATCCGAGCGCGTCGCGCCAGAAACGAACCGATTCTTCAAGATTTGTCGACCGCACGCCGACATGAACCAGCGTTGATTGCGAAGATTGCATTGACTTCAATTCCTCCTTTAAATCAGGAATCCAACCTGAGAGGGGGATTCTATCAATGCGCTTCCGATTCTGCCTGACGTGCTTCCTGCTTCTTTTTGCTGCTCAAAGGCAACGTCGTACGTCCAGCGCTGGAACCGCCGTCGACAAAGAAAATCGATCCGCTAATGAAATCGGAATCAGGCGACGCCACGAAGAGCGCGGCCCGGGCGATGTCGGACGGTTGCCCGATCCGCCGCGCCGGAATGCCGGTGACAATCGCATCGACATATTCCCGGGTCAGATCCGCGTCGGGGACTTCGATCAATCCAGGCGCGATCGCATTAACCGTAATTCCCAGCGGCGTCAACTCGATCGCCATCACCTTGGTCAGCATGTTGATCGCGGCTTTGGACGTGCAATAGTGCGCTCCCCCGGCCCGGCCAGAAACCGACGCGCCGGATGAGAGATTGACGATGCGGCCCTTGACCGCGTTCGCGATCATCACCTTCGCCACCGCCTGCGAGAGCATGTACATCCCTTTGAGATTCACATCGAACACAGCGTCCCATTCCGCCTCTTCAAGTTCGAGAAACGCGCTGTTCGGGTAGATTCCGGCATTATTGACCAGCACATCGATGCCGCCGAAGCGATTGATGACTTCCTCAACCATCCGCTCGATCTCGTCGCGATTACGAACGTCGATCGCATAAGGCATCGCTCGTTCGCCGATATCCGCCGCGACGGTCTCCGCGCCGATTTGGTTCACATCTGCAACGACGACTCGATTTCCCGCTGCCGCGAACTCAAGCGCGATCTCCCTCCCGATGCCGTGCGCCGCGCCGGTGACGATCACCACTCGTCCACCTGTCAGATTGCTCAAGGTCATGCTCCTTAGCGTGAACCGCGATTGAATGTCGCGGTGCAGCCGCCATCGACCGGCACAATCGCGCCGGTCATGAATGACGCGGCGTCGCTGGCAAGAAACGCCACGACGGCCGCGATTTCATCTGTTTCACCCTGACGCCCGAGCGGTTGCAACGCGGCGGCGGCATCACGAGCTGCCCAGCGAGTCGCGGCCTGCTCGGCGGTCATCGCCTCGCCGCGCCGGGCCATGTCGTTGTTTACGAAGCCGGGCGAAACCGCGTTCACCCTGATCCCGCGCGGACCGAGATCGACGGCAAGCTGGCGGGTCAGATTGACGACTCCGCCTTTTGCCGCCGCATAGGCCGGCGTCTCGGGAGCGCCGATCATGCCGAAGGTTGAGGCGATGTTGACGATCGCGCCCCGGCCCGATCGCTCAAGAAAGGGAACGGCGTATTTCGTGCAGCGGAACACGCCGCCGAGATTGATCGCCAGCACCCGGTCCCAGTCGTCGTCCGGAAAACGGTCGATCGGCGCTCCGGGTCCGGGGATCCCCGCATTGTTTACCAGCACATCGATCTGGCCGAATCCATCGATCACCGCCGCGATCATCGCCTGCACGCTTTCGGTTGACGAGACATCGCAGGTGTTGAAACGCGCCATGCCGCCAGCAGCTGAGATTGACGCAACGGTCGCCTCTCCGCGATCTGCCTCGCGATCAACCACGACCACCCGGTCGCCATTCGCGGCGAGCCGGTGCGCGATGGCTCGCCCGATGCCAGAGCCCGATCCTGTCACAATCGCTACGCGTGGTGCCATGCTTTCCTCCTGATCAGTTCGTCGATAGTTCTCCCTTGCTATTCTGCCAGCATCATCCGCAATTTCGAGAATGTGATTTTCTCAGCAAAGCGCAGGTCGAACTGACATCTGGATGAACCGGACGTCTACCCATATTTCTCAGCATTGTGCACAAACAATCGTGATCATTTGCGCGGATGTTTGTTTGACGATGAAAGCAACCGCTGCTATTCTCCCTCGATAGTTATGCGAAAAATTGTCCGTGGGCCGTCCGACCTAATCATGTGAAGAAACGGATACGCCTTACCAGACGAGGAGGAATCCGGTCAATCGCCCGGCGATGAAACGAAGCTCGAAGATCGCCACGATTGGAGCGATTGACTCATCATTGACCCGATCTTCTTCCCGCGCAGATGCCACGTCGGCAATGCCATCTGAACCGTTGAAAGGGAAATCGATGTCACTGGACCAGCAATCAAATCGTCTCGGCGGCAAGCTGCTGACGACGGCGCAACTCAACCGCCGCAAGTTCATGCAGGGGCTGCTTGCGACCGGTGCGGTCATGACTGCCGCCGGCGTCATCCGCCCGGGTCAGGCGTTCGCCCAGGCGACACCCGCTGCCGAGCCATATACCGGCGAGCTCGCCGCCGATCAGGTGATGGCGCTGCCATTGACCGAGCCGACCACCATGGATCCCGGCGTCAGCTACGGCGACGACGAAATCGCGATCTTCTTCAACATCTTCGAAGGACTCGTCGGCGTCGATCAGCAGACCGGCGAGGTCGTTCCGCGCATCGCCGAGAGCTGGGATATCAACGAGGATGCATCCGAGTACACGTTCCACATCCGCCAGGGCGTGACCTGGTCGGACGGCACTCCGCTCAACGCGCACGACTTCGTCTACTCCTGGCAGCGAGTGCTCGATCCGAACACGATTTCCCAGTACATGGCCGGCGCTCGATCCGATCAAGAACGCCGACCAAGATCGGCGCCGGCGAGATGCGAACTGACCGATCTCGGCGTCGTCGCCTCTGACGACAATACGCTCGTCGTCACGCTCGAAGGCCCGACCACCTTCTTCCCTCTGCTCGCCGCCACCTGGACCTATAGCCCGGTGCCGAAGCATGTCATTGACGCAAAGGCCGAGAAGTGGGTTGAGGCTGAGAATATCGTTTCCAACGGCCCGTTCATCATGACTGCATGGGATCACAACCAGCAGATCGTTGTCGAGCAAAATCCGAACTACTACGGCGAAAAGCCGACGATCACCAAGGCGACCTATCGCATCTACGACGATCCGGCGACCCAGGCCTATACGTCCTACGAGGCGAACGAGCTTGACTATGCCGAGCCGGGTGGACCGGATCTCGAGCGGATCCGCGCCGATGCCACGCTTTCGGCCGAGCTGATCACCTTCCCCCGCTCGAATTGCTATTTCATGATCTGCGACACCACCAACGCCCCGACCGACAAGGTCGAATTTCGCCAGGCGCTCTACAAGGCGATCGATCGCAAGACGCTCTCCGAAACGATCTTCAAGGGCGAGTACCTAGCCGGCAGACACCGTGCTTTCTCCCGACATTCCAGGCAACAATCCTGATGCCGCTATGCCGGAAAGCGTCGACGATGCGAAGGCGCTGCTGGCAACCGCTGGGATCGACCCTGCCTCGGTGAATATCGAAGTCGCCTATCGCAACGTCTCGCCGTACAAGACGCTGAGCGAGTATCTGCAGTCGGCCTGGCAGGACAATCTCGGCATCAAGATCAAGCTGACACCGATCGAGGACAGCGCCTACGGCGACTGGCGGGCGGCGAAAGCGGACGAGAAATTCAACATCTACACCGGTTCGTGGGGCTCCGACTTCGCCGACGCGTCGAACTGGTTCAACCAGAACTTCACAACCACCGCCGACCACTATGAGAGCCACTGGTCAAATGCGGAATTCGATCAGCTCTGCGCGACAGCGGTGACGAACACCAATACCGAAGAGCGCAACTCCCAGTACAGCCAGGCTGAAGTCATTCTGGTGAATGAGGCGTCGATCATTCCGGTCATGCGCGGCGTTGCGTTCCGCGCAGTCAAGCCGTGGGTAAAGGATCTTCTACTTCCAGCCGGTGCTGGCATCGGTCCACCTTCGCACGATCAAGATCGCGGCTCATTAGACCGTCATCGAGCGCCGGGCGGCCATAGGCCGCCCGGCGCTCCGTTCTCATAGCAGGTTGTTTGAGACATCATGAATCGATGGGCATACATTCTCAGGCGAATATTTCTGCTGATCCCAACGCTGTTGGCGATCTACACATTGACCTTCCTCTTGATCCACGCCACGCCGGGCGGACCCTGGTCGCAGGGCGACAAGCCGGTTCCTCCCATCATCAAAAAGCGGTTGAATGCCGCCTACGGGCTTGACGATCCGCTCTGGAAGCAATACATCAATTATTTGTGGAACATTTTGCACGGAGATTTCGGGCCATCGTTTCAGTCCCGCTCACAATCGGTGACCGATATCATTCGTGAAACCTTTCCGGTCTCGGTCAAGCTTGGCTTGATCGCCATGGCGCTTGCACTGATGATCGGGATTCCGCTCGGCGTCATCGGCGCGGTAAAGCACAACTCCATCCTCGACTACCTGAGCGGATTCGCAGCTATCGGCGGTATCTCGACACCGTCATACGTCACCGTATCACTCATGGTTTTGCTCTTTTCCTCCTGGCTTCGTCTCGTGCCGACCGGCGGTTGGGATGGCGTCGCCAGCACCAAGGTGCTGATCCCCGCCTGGGCGCTCGCGCTATATCCGGCCGCAGTGTTAGCCCGCTACACGCGATCGAGCATGCTCGACGTGCTTTCGTCCGACTACGTCCGCACTGCACGATCGAAGGGTCTTTCGGAAAACGCGGTCATCGCCCGCCACGCGGTGCGGAATGCGCTGCTGCCGGTGATGACCGTTTCAGGCATCATTCTGGCCGATGTCATCACCGGCTCGTTCTTCGTCGAAACGGTCTATCAGGTGCCGGGGATCGGCCGGTACTTCGTTGACAGCATCACCCAGCGCGATTACCCGGTGATTCTGGGCACGGTGCTGTTGCTCGGATTCGTCGTTTCCATCATCAATCTGCTTGTTGATATTCTCTATCCGCTGCTCGATCCACGGATGAACGGCTAGTCAAGCGCCGCAAGCAACGTTTCAGAATGGACAGAAGATGACCGCAGCCGTCGCCACCACAACTTCCCCAGCACTTTCCACGGCATCCATCAAAACGGAAGGACTCTGGGCGAGCGCGTTCCGGCGTCTCACCCGCAATCGATTGGCGCTGGCATCCGGGATTTTCATCATCGCTCTGGCGCTGGCGGCGATCTTCTTGCCAATGGTCTGGCCCTACACCTACTCCCAACAGGATTATTCAGCCGTGACCGAACCTCCGAGCTGGGATCACCTGATGGGCACCGACCATCTTGGACGAGATATCTTTATCCGCCTCATCTACGGCGCCCGTATCTCGCTGACCGTCGGCATCGTCGTCCAGATGGTGATTCTGGCGATCGGCGTTCCGGCTGGATTGAGCGCAGGCTATTTCGGCGGCAAGGTCGACACCATCATCATGCGCACCGTCGATGTGCTCTATGCGATGCCGAGCTTGCTCTTCGTCATTATCATCATGACCTTTTTGCGCGGAACCTTCGGCAATGATCCAACCGGGTTCTGGTATGGCATCTCCTGGGTCGATACCCGCACCGGCGGGCTTGATCGGCGTCTACATCGGCCTCGGCCTGATCAGCTGGCTGACGGTCGCCCGCATTGTCCGCGCGAATACCATGTCGCTGAAACAGAAAGAGTTCACCGAGGCGGCGCGCGGACTCGGGGCGACAGGCGGGCGGATCATGTTCCGGCATCTGCTGCCGAACACGGTCGCCGCGATCGTCGTCGCCGCCACGCTCGGCATCCCCTCGGCGATTCTCGCCGAAGCCGGCATCAGCTTCCTCGGCCTCGGCGTGATTCCGCCGATGCCAAGCTGGGGGTTGATGATCAGCGAAGCGATCCCGAATATGCGGGCGCATCCCTACATGCTGATCTTCCCGGCTGTCGCCCTCTCGATCACCGTCCTTGCCTTTAACTTCCTCGGCGACGGTCTCCGCGACGCGCTCGACCCCTGGATGAAACGGTAACCACCGAGCAAGCGCCGACCACACGAAAGCCACACGATCTCCACATATTCCAAAGAGGAGGGTCTTGCGCCTTCTTGAGTAATACCGCCACGTTGGATTCCAGAAACCTGGGATGACGCTAGTCTTCGGCGTTGCGATGCCCAGGTCGAGGTGGATTGCTCCTCATCGCACAACTGGACATTCCATCTGATTCCCATTTGGCATCATGTTGACATTGCATAAAAGTCTCCCTATAATCCAGTTCATCGAAGCGCTTCGACAATGTCGAATAAATACTCCCTGAACAGTTGCGCGTTCGCCCATCACTGGCGAAACCGGTTGATCTGATCGGGAATCTCGATGGCGACACTCGATGATGTGGCAAAGAAGGCCGGCGTTTCGCTGAGCACCGCCTCGTATGTCCTCAGCGGCAAGCGGCCAATTTCCGACAAGACCCGCCGGCTCGTGCTTGCCGCGATGGATGAACTCGACTTCCGTCCCAACAACCAGGGACGCGCTCTGGCCAGTGGACGCAGCCGCACGGTCGCCCTCCTCTACCCCGCCCAAAACGCCATGTTCGCGACGATGCCGCTGGAGTTCGTCATCAGCGCGGCGGCAGAAGCCGAGCGCAAAGGCTATGCCCTCACCCTGGCGACGACCGGCAATCCCGACGAGCAGATGCTTTCCATGCTCGATCGCGGTTTCGTCGACGGTTACATCCTGATGGAGATCGCTCTTGTCGATTCGCGCGTCGAGCTGCTGAAACGACGGCGACTTCCCGTTCGCGATGATCGGGCGCTGTCGCGACAACAACGGCGTCAATTTCGTCGATTTCGATTTCGACGACGCCGTGATTCAAGCGCTCGACCACCTGCAATCACTGGGTCACCACTCGATCGCCATGATCCTTCGTCACCCGGACGACGAATTGAACGGCTATGGTCCGTCAGTTCGCCTTTGCACTGCGTTCAAGCGCGAATCGACCGCGCGCAGCATCGATGGCCGAATCATCTACTGCGAATCGACCCCAGACGCGGGCCGCGCAATTCTCAGTTCAGTCCTCTCAACTCAGCCAGATCTCACCGCCCTGCTTTGCGCCAATCTCGAATCGTCAATTGGGCTGTTGCGTACGCTGAACGAGCGCGGGCTCTCCGTGCCGCGTGATCTCTCGCTCTTCGGGCTCTTCTCGCCCAGAGCGGCTGAAACCCTTGCCATTCCCATTACTGGCGTCGACTTTCCTGTCGAGGAGATGGGGCGCTGTGGCGTCGATTTTCTGATCGAGTTCCTGGAAGGAGGTGAAACGACGGCCCCAAAGCAGAAGGTGATTCGTTCAATCATCACCGATCGTGGCAGCACCAGTCCTCCACCCGCGCATCGTATGACAAACCACATCGATCGTTGATCATCGACGCGCTCAGTTCAAAGGAGCTTTCTCTATGAACGAGAAGATCAATCGCCGCCGTCTCATCCAGGGAGCAGGAGCCGTCGCGGCCAGCGCAGCCCTGATTAACGCGCCTCGTTTCAACCGGCTGGCATCAGCCCAGGATCAGGTCACCCTCACCTGGTGGGACTACTACCAACTTCCTAACGGCCCGGCGGTCCAGGCTCAACTCGATTCGTATGCCAGCGTCAACCCGAATGTGAAGATCGAGCGCACCTACATTCCGTTCGCCGACCTCAAGCAGAAACTGCTGCAGGGAGCGGCGGCCGGCGATCTCCCTGATATTGTCGTCATCGACAACCCCGACCATCAGGCCTTCGCCTCGCTCGGCATTCTTGAAGATCTGACCGATAAGGTCACCGCCTGGGGACAGGCCAGCAGCTATTTCGAGGGCCCCTGGAACTCAACCGTGTTCCAGGAAAAGAACTACGGCATCCCCGACAACAGCAACTGCCTGGTGCTCTGGTCAAACGACGATCTGCTCGCCGCCAAGAGCGTCACCGTTCCCACGAACTGGGACGAACTGACGGCCGCCGTCACCGCGCTCTCGGAAAATGATGTCTACGGCCTCGCCGTCAGCGGCATCAAGAGTGAGGAAGGCACCTTCCAGTGGCTGCCGTTCCTCTGGGAAACGGGCGCCGACATCCCGACCATCGACAGCGATGGCGGCCGCAAGGCGCTCCAGCTCTGGACCGACTACGTCAACAATGGCTGGATGTCGAAATCGATTCTCAACTGGGGCCAGGCCGACGTGCTCACCCAGTTCGAAACGGGCAAGGCCGCGATGATGGTCAATGGCCCATGGCAGATCCCGACGATCAAGACCGATGTTCCTGACCTGAAATGGAGTGTCGCAACGCTCCCGGTTGATGCACAGGGCGCGTCGATCCTCGGCGGCGAAAACACCGCCATCGTCGCAGGCGGCAAGAATGTCGACGCCGCCTGGGATTTGTTAACCTGGCGTCAGACCGACGAGCCGCTCAAGACCTATCTGCTCGCCGCCGGCAAGCTGCCAAGCAAAGCCGATCTGGCCCAGGATGAGGCCTGGACCGGCGATCCGGTTGTCAATGTCTTCATCGAGCAGCTTGAAAGTCGCGAAGCCACGTGCCTACGGCGACAAGTACCCCGACATCTCCGCCGCCATTCAGGATGCGATCCAGGGGGCCGTCAGCGGTCAAACCACGGTCGAAGACGCGCTTGAAGAAAGCGCAAGAGACAATCACGCCACTGTTGCCGCAGGGATAGGAACGGCAAAGGCGTTGTTGAGCTAGCGGTCCTCATCTCCAGCCCCTTTCCTGCCACCGGGAGAGGGGAACCCGTGACATGCGCCATGCCCTCTCCCGACAGTCGGGAGAGGGCGGCGCGTAAGCGCTGGGTGAGGGCCAAGAACCTAAGGGAACGCGATGGCAACAACCGCTACGACCACGGTGGGTGAACAGACTCGAAGGCGTCATCGAGGGAAATGGTTGGGCTCCCTGAGTCTCTATCTCTTCCTGCTGCCCGCCCTTCTCTACATCGCGCTCACCATGCTCTATCCGGTCTATGAAAACGTGCGGATGAGTCTACACGACGTCAACATCCGCACGTTCCTGGCCGCTAATCAGCCCTGGGTCGGACTCGATAACTTCCGCACGATCTTCAACGATTCGGAGTTCTGGCACTCGGTGCGGCTCTCGCTCACCTTCACCGCTGGTTCGATCTTCTTCCAATTCACCATCGGCTTTGCACTTGGCGATGCTGTTCGCCAAGCCGTTTCGCGGGTAACAACGTGCTCCGATCGATGATGCTGCTCGGCTGGCTGATGCCGACGGTGCTGAGCGGCTCAATCTTCGATGGGTGCTCGACGGCGATTACGGCATCCTCAACTACGCACTCACCAGTCTCAACATTCTCAACTCGAACAAATACTGGCTGATCGATTCCGACACCGCGCTCTGGGGCACGATTCTCGCCAATATCTGGGTCGGCATTCCCTTCAACATGCTCCTGCTGCTCGGCGGATTGCAGGGCATTTCGCCCACACTCTATGAAGCAGCCAGCACCGACGGTGCCAACGGCTGGCAGCGGTTTCTGGACGATCACCCTACCGTTGATGCGTCCGGTTTCGCTCAGTGTGCTGATGCTCGGGCTGATCTACACCTTCAAAGTCTTCGATCTCGTCTACATCATGACAAAGGGCGGCCCGGTGAATGCTACGACAGTGCTGCCGATCTACACCTACCAGAAGACGTTTCAATCGTTTCAATTTGGCCTCGGCGCAGCGTCGGCAGTCGCGATGCTGATGGCGCTCCTGATCATCGCCGCAGTCTACGTCTGGTACACCCAGCGGGAGGAGGCAGCATGAAGCGCTGAACGCCGCTTTTTCCATAGCTACTGGCGAACTGCGATCGCACTGGTCATCGTCGTCATCTATCTCTTTCCGGTCTACTGGATGGTGGCGACATCACTCAAGACTCCTGCCGAGATTTTTGCTTCGCCGCCGAAATTCGTGCCGATTCCTCCAAATTTCTCAGCGTACAAGACGGCAGTCATCCATAATCGATGTCGTCCATCGCGCGTTTCTCAGCAGCGTGATCATTGCCACCGGAACGATGATCCTGACCCTACTGCTGGCGACTCCGGCCGCCTATGGCCTGGCTCGTCTGAAGCTGCGCGGCAGCGGCATCATGGTGCTGCTGCTCGTGCTTGGTCAGCTGCTGCCTGCGGTCGTTATTGCTGGTCCGCTCTTCGTCCTCTTTCGCAAATGGGGACTCACGAATTCCTACCAGGGGATGATCCTGGCGGACATTTCCGCCACCCTCCCATTTGCCGTGATCATCCTGAGGCCCTATTTCCTCACCGTGCCTGCAGAGCTTGAGCAAGCGGCGCTACTTGATGGCGCGAACCGCTTCAAAGTCTTTTATCAGATCGTGCTGCCACTGGTTCAACCCGGATTGGTGACCGTCGCCGCCTTTTCGTTCCTGATCGCCTGGGGCGAATTCATTTTCGCGCTCTCGCTCAATCTCGATGAAAAACTGCAGCCGATTACCGTTGCGCTGAACCGATTCAGCGGGCAATACGGCACGAAATGGAACGAGATGATGGCGGTTTCGACCACGGTCGCCCTGCCCATCATCCTGGTATTCGTGTTGTTGCAACGTTTCATCATCAGTGGGATCGCCACGGGAGCCACAAAAGAATGAACTTCGATGCAAACGGCCCTCCGATCAGGGTCATCCAGGTGGGATTGGGTGGGTTTGGCCGCAGTTGGGCGCAGCTCGCCCATCGCACCGCACGGGATCGCGATGACCGGCGCGGTCGATCCCTTTCCGGCCGCCCGGGAGTGGGCAGCCAGAGAGCTTGATGCCCAACTTCCGCTCTTTGCGTCGCTGAGTGAGGGGCTGCAAGCAGTTGAATGCGATGCGGTGCTCGCTATCACGCCGCCTCCCACGCACCACGCAATCGTCTCGGAAGCGCTGCGAGCCGGAAAGCATGTGCTGGTCGAGAAGCCGCTGGCGATGTCGCTCGCGGAAGCGGATGAGCTCATCGCCCTGGCTGAATCGGCTGGTCGGATCCTGATGGTCAGCCAGAACTACCGCTACCGGGCACCGCTCCGGGCCGTGCAGCAGTTCGTTGCTGGCGGACAGGCTTGGCAATCTGATCGCGGTCAGTGCGAACTTTCGCCGGCACACGCAGACACTTTTCGGCGAGGGGAATTTTCGCTATCAGATGGAGCATCCGTTGGTGCTCGACATGTCGATCCACCACTTCGATATGCTCCGCGCCATTACCGGGAAAAACGTGGTCTCGGTCGATGCCCGTAGCTGGAAAGCGCCCGGAACATGGTATCAGCACGATCCCGCTGCGACGGCGCTGATGGAACTGGAGGGCGGCATCCCCTTCACCTATCAGGGCGACTGGGCTCCGCGTCAGTCGCTCTCCGACACCTCCTGGAATGCCGACTGGACGATTCGCGGCGAGCTCGGCACGCTCATCTGGATCGGCGACGTCGACGACGCGTTTTCAGGCCGGGTCATGTTTGAGCCAAATGAAGGCGATTGCCATGAGTTGGAATTGCCCCGGCTCGATGCGATCGACCGGGAAGGGTCACTGCTCGCTTTCCGGGAGGCGATGGTTACCAATACTGAACCCGAGACAAGCGCGAAAGACAATATCCATAGTCTGGCCATCGTGCTGGCCGCGATTGCTTCAATCGAGCAGCGCGAAGCGGTGTCGATCGCCGGAATGCGCGAAGATGTGGCAAAACAGCGACAATAACGGCAACGGAAATGACGCAAGGTAGAGGAGGACGAGCGATGAAAGTCGGTGTATTCGCGGTGCTCTTTGCGCAACGCCCTCTGGGCGAAGCGCTCGATTACATCAAAGCGACCGGCTGCGATGCCGTTGAAATCGGCGCCGGCGGGTATCCCGGCAATGCGCATTGCGATCCGGCCGCGCTGCTGAAGGATGACAATGCGCTCGCCGCTTTCAAGAACGAATTCACCAGCCGGCAATTGGAGATCAGCGCACTCTCGTGCCACGGCAATCCGCTTCATCCCGACAAATCGATTTCCGAGGCGCACGATCGCGACTTCCGCAATACCGTTCAGCTGGCGGAAAAGCTCGGCGTGCAGAACGTGATCACCTTCTCCGGTTGCCCCGGCGATAGTGAAACATCGCAGAAACCGAACTGGGTCACCTGCCCCTGGCCGACCGACTATCTTGATATTCTCGAATGGCAGTGGGAAAAGGTCGTACGCCCCTACTGGAGCGACGCCGCCGCATTTGCCGGAAACCACAACGTCCGCGTCGCCATCGAGTTGCACCCCGGCTTCGTCGCCTACCACACCGAGTCGTTCTGGCGGTTGCGCGAGATCGGCGGCAACGCGATCGGCGTCAACTTCGATCCCTCCCACCTCTTCTGGCAGGGGATGGACCCGCTCGTCTGCATCCGCGAGCTCGGCGACGCCATCTACCACGTCCACATGAAGGACACCTGGCTCGATGGGCCGAACATCGCCCGCAACGGCGTGCTCGACACCAAGAACTACACCGACGAGAAAAACCGCTCCTGGATCTTCCGCACCGTCGGCTACGGTCACGGGCAGGAATTCTGGCGGGCGATGATCAGCGAACTGCGTCTGGCCGGCTACGACGGCGCGCTCTCGATCGAGCACGAAGACTCGATCCTCAGCGTCAACGAAGGCTTCACCCGCGCCGTCAGCTTCCTGAAAGACTCCGTCATCACCGAGCAAACCGGCGGAGCCTGGTGGGTGTGAGACGAGTTAAGAGTTGTCGGTTAAGAGTTGAGAGTAAGCAGTTGGGAGAGACGAAAAGTCCGCAAGGGCGTTCGTTCAAATCTCTCTCTACTGACAACTCTTGACTCCTAACTTTTCGGTAAGGAGTCACACCATGGCGGAAATCGGTGTTGGGCTGGTTGGATACAAGTTCATGGGGCGAGCCCATTCGAACGGGTATCGTCAGGTTGCGCACTTTTTCGATGTTGATCCTGCGCCGAAAATGGTCGCGATCTGCGGCCGCGATCGTGCCGCGGTCAGTGAAGCGGCAACGCAACTCGGCTGGGAAGGATACGAGACCGATTACCACAAGCTGATCGCCCGGAATGACATCGGCCTGATCGATGTCTCGACTCCCGGCGATTCACACCACGACGTCGTGCTCGCCGCGATCGCTGCCGGCAAGCATGTCTTCTGCGAAAAACCGCTGGCGAACTCACTGGCGGAAGCGCAGGAAATGCTCACGGCCGCGAATAAAGCGGGCGTGATCAACATGATCAACTTCAACTATCGCCGCGTGCCGGCCATTCAACTCGCAAAAAAGCTGATCGAGGATGGGCAAGATCGGCGACATTCGCCACTTCCGGGCCGTCTATCTGCAGGACTGGATTCTCGATCCTGAGTTCCCGCTGGTCTGGCGATTGAAAAAAGAGCTGGCGGGATCGGGCGCGCTGGGCGACATCGCCGCCCACGTCGTCGATCTTTCCCGCTTCCTGGTCGGAGAGATCACCACCGTCACTGGTTCGCTCGACACGTTTATCAAACAGCGCCCGGTTGAAGTCACGAGTTCCGGCGGCGCGGGACTTCAGGCCGCCAGCGGCGCCGAAATGGGGGACGTGACGGTCGATGACTCGGCCCACTTCCTGGCGAAGTTCGATACGGGCGCAACCGGCACATTCGAGGTAACCCGGCTCGCGCCGGGCCGCCGCAACTACAACAGTTTCGAGATCAACGGTTCCAAGGGCTCCATCGTCTTCAACCTTGAACGGCTCAATGAGCTGGAGGTCTATTTCGTCGACGATCCGGAGGGCGAGCAGGGGTTCCGCAAGATTCTCGTCACTGACGGCTCGCATCCTTACGTCGGGCACTGGTGGCCATCGGGACACATCATCGGCTGGGAGCACACCTTCACCCACGCCATCAGCGATCTGATGACCGGCATCAAGACAGGAGTCAACCCTGCTCCATCCTTCGCGGACGGCTTCAAATGCCAGGCCATTCTCGACGCCGTTGAACGCAGCAGCGCCAGCGGAAGCTGGGAAACCCCGGTGAAAGCTGAGGGTTAACCCTCACCCGGTCCTAAAGATCCACCCTCTCCCAATGCTGGGAGAGGGTACGACGACAGCCTACGTGCTCCCCTCTCCTAGAATCGGGAGAGAGGTTGGGGGTGAGGGTGTTTCAATAACGGCATTTGGAGCAACGCATGACCGATTACAAAGCGCCCGATGGCACGCAGCTTGGGCATATCAATCTCAGAGTGTCGGACATCGAGCGCTCGATCGCCTTTTATCGCGATCTGCTCGGGTTTCATTTGATGGGGCAATATCCCGGACAGGCCGCGTTTCTTTCATCGAGCGGCTACTACCACCATTTCGCGCTGACGCAGGCGGAGCCAGGGGCAACGCTCACTAAGGGACTCGGGCTCGATCACATCGCCATCAATTATCCAACTCGCCGCGATCTCGCCGAAGCAACCCAGCGATTGCTCGATGCCGGTTGGCCAATCAAGGGGACTGTCGACTATCTGACGCACGATTGCGTCTACACAAGCGATCCCGACGGCATCGGGCTTGAGCTTGCCTGGGACCGTGATCGCGCGGAATGGCCCTGGAAAGATGGAGTCATTGCCTGGGGCTCGCGCCCGCTGCCACTGGATCAGCTGCTGGCCGAACTCGATCCGGCTCCTGCCACCACCTGAGGAGAAATGCATTGATGAGCGCGCCATACACCCCGCAAAAGAGCGATAAATTCAGCTTTGGACTCTGGACCGTCGGCAACCAGGGCCGCGATCCCTTCGGCGAGCCGGTGCGAGCGCCGCTCGATCCGGTTCATTCCGTCGAGCAGCTGGCCAAACTCGGCGCCTGGGGCATTTCCTTCCACGACAACGATCTCGTGCCGTTCGATGCATCAGCGAAAGAACGGGACAAGATCGTCGCACGCTTCAAAAAAGCGCTCGATGACAACAGCATGGTCGTGCCGATGGCGACGACCAATCTCTTCGCCCATCCCATCTTCAAGGACGGCGCGTTCACCGCGTCCGATGCGAGCGTGCGCGCCTTTGCACTGCAGAAAACGATGCGAGCCATCGATCTCGGTGCGGAGCTGGGTGCATCGATCTACGTCTTCTGGGGCGGACGCGAAGGGACGGAAACGGAGGCCTATCGCGACGGCCGCGACGCGCTGAAATGGTTCCGCGAGGCGCTCAATTTCCTCGGCGCCTATGTGAAAGAACAGGGTTACGATATCCGCTTCGCCCTGGAGCCGAAACCGAACGAGCCGCGCGGCGATCTCTATCTCGCCACCGTTGGCCACGCCTTGCATTTCATCACCACGCTCGACGATCCGGATATGGTCGGCGTCAATCCCGAATTCGCGCACGAAACCATGGCCGGACTCAACTTCGTCCATGGCGTCGCGCAGGCACTCGAATGCGGCAAGCTCTTCCACATCGATCTCAACGATCAGCAACCAGGACGCTACGATCAGGATTTCCGCTTCGCCTCCGAGAATCCGAAGCGGGCCTTCTTCCTCGTTAAGATGCTCGAAGAAAGCGGCTACGACGGTCCGCGACACTTCGATGCCAAGGCGTATCGGACAGAAGACGAAGATGGGGTCTGGGCCTTTGCCCGCAACAACATGCGCTCCTATCTGATTCTGAAAGAGAAAGCGCAACGCTTCCAGACCGACCGCGAGATTCAGGGGCTGATCGCCACACTGCGCGAGCGAGACGCCGCCTACGACGGGGTCAGCGCCACTGCCGGATTCAGCGCAGGCGCAGCCCAATCACTGAAGGATCAGCAATTCGATATCACCGCCCTCGCCGGTCGCGGCCGCCGCTACGAGGAACTCGATCAACTGATTATGGAATTGTTGCTGGGAGTTCGATAGGTCTCTCGCTCCAGCCATGGTGTAGTGGCCGACACGAGGTCGGCCACTATAGAAACTGCGGATATATCGGGGCATTTCGGACCCTCTCCCAGCATTGGGAGAGGGTGGTCCTTTAGGACCGGGTGAGGGTCTACGCGATCCCCGCCTCGTCGAGCGCCGTGCCAAATGCGCTCAAGAACGCCGCAACTTCCCTGTCGCCCATCGGAGTTGAAAGGCAACCCGACAATGTCGACGACATGAAGATGCCGTTCGCCAGCATCGACTGATAGAACCGGGAGGATTTCGCCTGTTCTTCGCGTGAAAGCACCGTGCTGCGGTAATCGGTCAATGGCCGGTTGTGCAGGTGAATGGTGAAGAGCGAGCCAGCTCCCGTCACCTGACCATCAACTCCAGCATCGTTGATGATCGAGGATAGCCCGCTCCGCAGCGATTCGGAAAGCGCGTTCAATCGCTCGACGGCGGCAGGATCGAATTTCTGCATCGCCACCGCTCCGGCAGTCATTGTGATCGGGTTCGCGTTGAAGGTGCCGCCGTGAGGCGCTTTCGATCCCTTTGTTGGATCGAACACCGACATGACGTCCGCCGAACCTCCGACCGCGCCAACGGCGAACCCGCCACCGATAATCTTGCCCATGGTGGTCAGATCCGGCTTCACGTCGAAAAGCGCTTGCGCGCCGCCGTAGGTGACGCGGAGATTCACCACTTCATCGAAGATCAAGACGATGCCGAGGGCAGCCGTCATCGCGCGCAGGCGGGCGATATATGCCTTGTCTGCCTCGATCATGCCCAAACGCAGCGGCATCGGATCGATCATCACTGCCGCGATCCGCGTGCCCTCTTCGTCGAGCGTTTCTTCAAGCGCCGGGAGATCGTTGTAGGGCAGAACGATGACGTTCTCCAGCACGCCCTGCGGCGTGCCAAAGGAATACGCCCACGCCTGGGGATTCGCTTCGAGGGCGCTGCCGTTCGGCGGCATGCCCGCCTCTGCCGCATCGTACGAGCCGTGATAGCTGCCCTCGAAAACGACGATCTTGCTGCGCCCGGTGTGCGCCCTCGCCGCTTTGATCGCCATCATCACCGCTTCGGAACCGGAGTTGGTGAAGCGCATCTGCTCGACCGACGCAATGCGATCGGTCAACAGCTCCGCCAGAATGATCTCGCGCTCGGTTGGCAACGCGAACGCCGTGCCGCGCTGAAGCTGCTCGGTCACTGCGGCGATGATGTCTGGATCGGCGTGGCCATGCAGGAGCGAGGTGTAGTTGTTGATGAAGTCATATCGCTCGTCGCCATCAGCGTCGATCACGACCGAGCCAATCCCGCGCTCGGCGTAGGGCGGATAGGGCGCCTGGTAGACCGTGAGCCGGGTGTTGCCGCCAGGCATCACCTTCTTCGCCCGCTCGCTCAGGCTTGCCGACCGCGATCCCGTTTCACGAAACGCATCTCTCCGCTCAGACACCGCTACCATGGAAGTTCCTCTCACGAGCCTGCCTCTGTTCACCGCTGCTTGATCCGATGCGCTCTATTGTCTGCGAAACTATCCCCAAATGTCACCGGGTGAATATCGCATCTGTTTGTGATGAAAGATTTCGGGAGTTAAGCGATGGGAAGGTTTCAACGAGAGCTTGATGTGGCGATCGCCGCCGTTCGAGATGCCGCCGCGACGATTGCAGCCTATTACGCCGAAGCATCGATCGCGATCTACACCAAGCACGACGCGTCTCCAGTCACCGACGCTGATCTCGCCTCCGACCGGATTCTCCGGGAACACCTCTCAGCAGCATTCCCCGACGACGCCATTCTCACAGAAGAAGGGGCTGACGACCCGGTCCGGCTCAGCAATCCTCGCGTCTGGATCGCCGATCCGCTCGACGGCACCCAGCAGTTCATCGACCGCACCGGCGAATTCGATGTCTTTCTGGCGCTGGTCATCAATGGGCGGCCAGTCGTCGCCGTCGCCGGGCATCCCATTACCGGCGCGATGCTCTCGGCAGTGGCGGGCGAAGGCGCGACGATCGAAGATGATGCCGGCAAGCGGCCACTGCGCGTGGCTCCGCTCGATCGCGATGGCCACATTCAACTCGGCGCGAATCGCTATCACACGTTTCCGCGTGATTGGCCCACCCTCGTCCGGATCGCCAAAGCCGCCGGGCTGATTCCTCCCGCGTCTCCTCTCCCCTTCACGCCGCGCGCATTCTTTGCGCTTGATGGTCATCCTCCTGCCTATGAAGCGTATCTCGGAATTGGTCCGCGCCCAGGCGATCCAGCAGTCGGGAGTGATTGGGATATGGCTGCACCTGATCTCTTGATCCACGAAGCGGGCGGTATGCTCACCGACGACCGCGGCGAGCTGATCCAGTACAACAAGCCCGAGGTTGAGCTTCGGCACGGTGTCATCGCCGCCACTGACCGTTCGATTCACCGGCGGTTGCTCGATCAACTCGTGCTCGAACGCAGCACCAGTCGCTGACCATCTTTACAAGGCAGAATGCGGTCGGTATACTGGCGGGACATCAGACCTCAGATCAATTTCGCGGATTCGTTGTGTGCGATTTCCACCGGAGACGCCGATGACAGAAGTTGTTGCGCCGCGCCGTGAAGCGTTGCACGACACTATTCAGCATCGCATCGAGCGGTACATCATCGACTCGGGGAGCAGTCCGGGTGATCCGCTGCCTCCCCAGCAGGATCTCGCCAAAGCGCTCGGCATCAGCGTGCCATCGCTTCGAGAGGCGATGAAATCGCTGCAAGCAATCGGTGTGATCGAAGTTCGGCACGGTTCGGGAACGTACGTCGGCCGCTTTTCGCTCGATCCGCTCGTCGATGGACTTGCGTTTCGCATCCGGCTTGAAGCCGGCGAAAATATGCGGACAATGACCGAGATGTTGGAGATTCGAACGGTGCTGGAATGCGCCTACGTGCGGCAGGTCGCCGAATGCGCGAGTATTGACCTTATCGCCGAACTTTTCGCACTTGTAGAACGCATGGAGGCCAGCGCCTCACGCGATTCAGCATTCACCAGGGACGATCGCCGTTTTCACGAAGTTCTTTATGCGCCGATCGAGAACGCATTTCTGACGCTCCTGGTGCGAGCCTTTTGGGATGTTGTCCACGTCATCCGTCCGGCGTTATTCGCCGCGCCAGACGATCTCGGGAGTACGGCATCCGAACACCGGGCCATCGTTGATGCACTGGCCGCACATGATCCAGAGGCCGCCGCTCGAGCGATGGAGGCGCATTTCGCCGGTATTCGAGACCGAATTTCGCACTATCACGTTTGATCGCTCGCTACCTGATCGAGATCACTCGATCGCCTTGAACGATTGTCACCGGAAAGGAGGCTCAACTGGATCGCAACGCCGGCAACCGTTGCTGAAGCATTGCGAACCACCCCGCAATTCTTGGGTCAGGGACCGATCGCACGCGGATTGTCAAACGCGAGAGGAGATGCACATGCCTCAACATCGGAATCGAAACGGCGTCAGCGTCATTGCTGCGCTCGCAATCATCCTGACGATGCTGCTCGCCCCCATGAGTGGTCTCGCCCGGCAGGCCACGCCAGCCACCGGCGGTGGCGGCACCATGACCGGCGCATTCGATGCCGGACCAGGCGGCTGCCCTGAATGTTTCAATCCGCTGCAAGCGACTGCCGGTTTCACCTGGCTGGAAAAGTATTTCTCCAAGCTGATGCTCTACGATATCGACTTCACCCAGATCAATGGTGAACTCGCCGATTCGTGGGACGTCTCTGCCGACGGCACCGTCTACACGATCCATCTCCGCGATGGCGTCAAATGGCATGATGGCGAGCCGTTCACCTCGGCCGATGTCAAGTTCACGGTCGAGCTTGCCAGCAATCCGGACAGCGGCAGCTACATCGGCGCCAAATTCACCGGTGTGACGTCGATTGACACGCCCGATCCGCTGACGGCCGTGATCACGCTGGGAACGGCGAACGCGGCGCTCCTCGATGCCTTCACCTTCCTGGTGATGCTGCCGGAGCACGCGCTGAAGGACATTGCTCCTGCAGACCTGGTCAAATCCGATTGGTGGTACACGAACCCGATCGGCACCGGACCATTCAAATGGAGCAAGTACGAGCCGGGACAATACGTCGAACTGGTCGCCAATGACGATTACTGGCGCGGACGCCCGGTGCTCGACAAGCTGATCAACCGCTATTTCCCTGAGGCCGGCAGCGCCGTGATCGCGTTGCGCTCAGGCGAGATTCAATTCAGCTATCTGGCCGCCGACGAGGCGAATTCCCTTACTGACGACGCGGCCGTCAAGCAATACTCCGGGCCGTCGCAGGTGCCGAATTACCTTGGCTTTAACCTCAATCAGGCGCGATTCCAGAGCCAGGGTGTTCGTCAGGCATTCATGTATGCGATCGACCGGGCGACGATCATCGATCAGCTCTACAACGGTTCGGCGCAGGCAATCAGCTGCCTCTATTCACTCCCGCAGTACGTACCGGCTGATGGTCTCGAAGCCTATGACTTCAATGTCGACACTGCCAAGCAGTTGCTTGCGGACGGCGGTTGGGATGGCAGCTCGGTCGAAATTCTCACCTACTACGCCGACCAGCTCAGCCAGGACGTGCTGACCACTATTCAGCAATTCCTCGGCGACGCCGGCGTGACAGTGACGCTCCGCACGGCAGATACCCCGACGTACAACCAGCTTATGACTGACGGCACCTTTGACATCACCTACGCCGGAGCCGCGAATGGACCTGATCCGGACGTAATGTCGACCCACTTCGAATCAAAAGCGGCGAACCCGAACGCGCTCAACCGCAGCAACATTAACGATCCTGAACTCGATAAGCTCTTCGCAGAGGGCCGGGCAACGATTGATCCTGCTGCTCGCGCTCTGGTCTACCAGCAGATTTGCACGATCATGAATCAGCAGGTCTACTGGGCGCCTCTCTGGATTTCGACCCGCTTTGGCGGCACAAACGGCATGGACACCTTCCTCTGGACTCCTGCTCCAGGCGGTGGACGCTACTACGACGCCTCCGAAACCTGGACGCTTGCCTCCTAGCGGCAAGCCGTAAGCAATAAGTCGCAAGCGGAGGGCAACCATCTCGGTTGCTCTCCGCTCTCGGCGCTCAATTGCGTTGCTTACGGCCAACGGCTGACTGCTTTCGGCTCGCACGGAGACGGTACATGGGACGATACATCCAGCGGCGGCTTTTAGTCAGCATCCCGGTGTTGCTGATGGTCACCGTATTGATTTTCGGGTTGCTGCAATTGACTCCAGGCGATCCCCTCGATGCTTATGTACCTCCTGATCAGCCCTTGCCGCAGGCACAGCGCGATGCCTTGCGGCATCAGCTTGGGTTGGATCACTCGGTTCCGGTCAGGTACCTGTACTGGTTGAAGGAAACGGCGCAAGGAAATCTTGGGTATCGGGCCAGAACCTTCGAGCCGGTTTCGAGTGCGATCAGGAATCGCATCGGGGCGACGCTCCTTTTGATGGGCGTCGCGATGCTCATCGGGATCACGCTTGGCATCACGCTCGGGGTCATTTCCGCGATCAAGCAGTATTCACTGCTTGACAATGTGCTGACGATTTTTGCTTTTCTCGGCGTTTCGTTCCCGGTCTATCTCGCCGGATTGCTCGCGCTCTATATCTTCGCCCTACGCGTCGGATGGTTTCCTGCCGGGGGATTGGCGACTCCGGGGGTCCCGTTCTCCTGGGGTGACCGGCTCGATCACCTGGTCTTACCGGCCGCGATCATCTCAGTCAACTATGTTGCATCAACGATGCGATACACCCGATCGGCCATGCTGGAGGTGCTCGGGCTCGACTACGTGCGGACTGCCCGGGCGAAAGGTCTTCGCGAAAACTCCGTTATCGTCAGGCATGCGCTGCGCAACGCGCTGCTTCCAATCGTCACGATCATCGGCGCCTACATCCCAAATCTGTTGAGCGGCGCGGTGTTTATCGAGTCGATTTTTTCATGGCCAGGACTCGGACGACTCTATCTGGAGGGCATCGAGGGGCGTGACTATCCACTGATCATGGGCTTGACGCTGATCCTCGCGATCGTCATTTTGATCGCGAACCTGCTCACCGACCTCGCCTACGGGCTGGTTGACCCACGGATTCGCTATGAGTGAAAAGATCAATACCGAGCCGTTGCCGGCCACGCAATCGGACTTGACCGCGCCGGCCGCCGAGCCATTGACGGCAAAGAGCCGGGTGACGAGTCCATCCAAACAGATTCTCCGGCGCTTTTTCCGTCACCGGCTGGCAGTCGTCGGATTGGTCGTCTTCAGTATCATCTGTTTGATGGCGCTGTTTGCGCCGATCATCGCCCCCTACAGCCCAAACGAAATCGATCTGCGGGGCCGCAACCTCGGCCCAAGCTGGCAGCATCTCTTTGGCACCGATCGCACCGGACGCGATACGTTTTCACGGGTCGTCTATGCGGGTCGGGTCTCGTTGTCCGTTGGACTGGCGGCGGTGGTCATTTCCGTTTCGGTCGGTGCGCTGCTCGGCGCGGTCGCCGGCTATTTTGGCGGCAAGATCGATTCCCTCATCATGCGCTTCACCGACGTGATTATGACCTTTCCATCGGTGATCATCATCCTGACGGTCGCCGCAATCGCTGGACCTGGAATCTACAAAACGATCCTTGTCATCGGACTGCTCAACTGGCCGATTCCCTGCCGGTTGGTTCGCGCAAAATTCTTGGCGCTTCGGGAGCAGGAGTTCGTGCTGGCAGCACGCTCGCTCGGCGTGTCGCCAAATCGGGTGATTCGCCGCCACCTGCTGCCAAATGCGTTTGACGTCCTGATCGTCTACGCCTCGCTCGGCGTCGCCAACGCGATTCTGCTTGAAGCCGGCATTTCGTTTCTCGGCGCAGGGGTGCAGCCTCCAACTCCGAGCTGGGGCAACATGCTGAACGTGGCCAGAAATGTGAACATCCTTGAAGGGTATCCGTGGCAATGGCTGCCAGCCGGGGTGGCCGTCGTTTTGACCGTGCTGTCGGTCAATTTCATTGGAGATGGACTCAGAGACGCATACGATCCGCGAACGAAACGCGTGTAATTCCGGCATTGTGTTCAAGCTTGAAAGGAATGCTCTGTGACCAGTTCATCGTTCGATCTTTTCGGAATTGTTCCGCCAGTTTCAACTCCATTCACCGAATCTCATGACGTCGACATCCCCTCGCTGGAGCGGCTGATCAACTTCCAGCTGGATGCCGGCGTGCATGGCTTGTTCATGCTCGGGTCAACAAGCGAAACCGCCGTGCTTACCTCGTCGCAGCGAACGCAGGTCGTGGAAACAGCCGCCCGGATCGCCAAGGGCAAGGTTCCGATCATGGCCGGTACGATGGATATGAGCACCGATCGCATCATCGAAAATGGTCTGGCGGCGAAGAAAGCAGGCGCGGAAGCGTTGGTTGTCACCTGCCCCTATTACATCAAGCCCGGCCAGGGCGAGATCATCGAGCATTTCCGCATGGTCAAGGAAGCAGTCGATCTCCCGATCGTGGCGTACGATATTCCGTTCGCCGTCCAGACCAAGCTCGCCACCAACACCGTGATGACGCTCGCCCGCGAAGGCACGATCGTCGGCATCAAGGACAGCAGCGGCGATGACGGCACCTTCCGGGCCTGGATGATCGAGGCGCGCACGATCCCCGGGTTTCGCGCGCTCACCGGTTCCGAGCTGATCGTCGACGGCATGTTGATGATGGGCGCGGCAGGCGCCGTGCCGGGACTGTGCAATGTCGACCCACACGGATTTGTGAAGATCTGGAACGCGGTTGCCGCAGGCGATTACAAAACGGCCACCGCCGAGCAGGACCGCCTCGTCAAGCTGTTCAACATTGTTTCCGTTGGGGACTCAAATCGCATCGGCCATACCGCCTCCGCGCTCGGCGGCTTCAAAACCGTCCTGAAACTCCGCGGCATCATCGACACGAATGTGATGGGCAGGCCAATGGGCCAGCTCAACGACGCCGAAGTCGCAAAAGTGCGTTCGATCGTTGTCGAAGCAGGATTGCTGGACGCGTAAACCCTCACCCGGCGCTAAAGCGCCACCCTCTCCCAATACTGGGAGAGGGTGCGATTACCCCGATTAATCCGCAGATTTCTGTAGTGGCCGACCACGTGTCGGCCATGCTCGCCGGAACTCAATCCCGTGTTTGATCACCATGGCCGATACAAGATCTGCCACTACGAATTGGCGGTTATCAGAGATGAAGTGAGAGTCATCGTTCTCTAAACTCTCCACTCACTACTCTCGGCCTATTAGTAATGCTCACTCGGATCGAGGGGCATCTCTGGGCGCCGCAGCACCTCGGATTCGGGATCGTTTTCCCAACCCGCGCGATGGACGGCCTCCGCCGGGACATTGAGGTAGACCTTGCCGTCCCGAACTTCGCGGACGGCAGACTTCGGGATCGAATAGTCTTGCTTGAAGAAGTGGCCCTTTTCGACCATGACATGATTTGGTGAAACGGTGACGACTTTGCCAAGATCGTGATCGTCGGCACTATGGACGTGCATGTCGACCTCGATCGGAAAGTCTCCTTTTGCAATTGTCACGATATTCGCCTCCGGATCAAACGCGGGTTCCTCATCGAAATCACCACTCATCGGCGGGGCGATGACTCCGAGGAGATCAGGGGTCACAGGATTGTCGCCGGAATCCTTAAATGCCAGATCGTCCAGGTCCTCGTAGAGGGGTGGTTCATCCCAACCGGCATGGTGAATGTCGTCAAACGTGAGGTTAACGGCTGCCGACTCGCCGTCATAGTTTTCGATCGCCGTTTTCGGGATGAAGAAGTCGTCCTGAAAGATTCGCCCCTTTTCGATCACATAGTGATCGGATTGGATCTCCTTCACCTCGCCAAGGAACTCCCCATCCGCCGAACGAACTCTGGTTCCGAGTTTGAGATCGATCGCGCTGTCTTGAGATTCAGACATTTTCGAGAAGCTCCTTCGCCGTAGAACCATTGTCCTTGCAGATGCCTGGTTTACCGCCATGAACAATCGTGGTTCCGAAACTACCGGATAGAACGCATTACTACATCCGCATTCTACGTGCCCGGCAGGTTCTGAAGAAGCCCCTTGCACGAAGCGCCAGCTTATCCCGGCGTTCCATTCCTCGGCCAGTGATGCTTCGCCACCTCCTCGATCGTCAGGTTCAGCAAAACGCTCGAGCCATCGGCGCTAACCACTGCCTCACGCGGAATCTCGAAATCGTCTGGAAAGAAGTGTCCATGCTCGACTATTAAATGATCGGGACTGCGCTTCAATCACCTTTCCCAAGGTCTCGCCGCTGGCGTCAACCACAATGGCTCCAACGGGGATTCGCGTCAATGCAATGGAAATGCTCATCGCTGACGCTCCTTATCGAGACCCGGCTTGACGCCGGGTCTCGACGATCGACCCTGGAGACGACGAATCGATTGATTGCTGTCTACATCGTCTTGTCGTTTTTCTCGACTTTCGTCACGCCCGCACCTTGACCGTCGCCCGTGATCGTTCCGCCTGGAGGAGCGGGCTGACCGCCGAGCGGATCAGGATTGACCGGATTCGCCGACGGTACGGTATCCGCAAACGTCGGAATCTCGTCGTACATCGGCGATTCGTTCCAGTTGGACGCGTCGACCTCGGCTTTGGTGACATTCAACCAGGCCGTCTCACCGTCGTAGTTCGCGATCGCTTCATATGGAACATAGAGATCGTGCTTGAAAATCAATCCCTTTTCAATCAGGTAGTGTTTGAGCTGAATTTCCTTGACTGTGCCGAGATTTGCGCCGTCGGCCGATTCAACCTTGGTTCCAGCTCGCAGTTGCGTCTGGTCGGTGGTTCTGGGTTCCATTGCGGCACCTCTCCTTTTGAACGCGTCTCAGGAACCGTTCCAGCCATGGAGTTCCTGACTTGCAACTCATGGCCTGCATGATTCGTGCCATTCCCGCCCGGCACGAATCCTTTCCTACAAGACATCAGCAGTTTGCCGGGCATCTCATGAAGCGCATGCCCAAAAGAGTTCGGCGGCTCCGGTATACTTTGTCTCGTTGCGATCGGCCGCATGACCGGCGGAACTGCCGGATGAGCCATCAACTGGAGTGCACGCATCCATGACCGACGCGGGAACCGCATCCCTGGAGTTTGATCTCGTACTTCTCGGCGGGGGCACTGGCGGCTACGTAGCCGCCATTCGAGCGAAACAGCTCGGAATGAATGTCGCCGTCGTCGAGGAATTGAAGCTCGGTGGCACCTGCCTCCACCGTGGCTGTATCCCCACCAAGGCCTTTTTGAAGTCGGCTGAGGTGTTCGATACCGTCAAGGCAGCGAAAGAATTCGGCATTAACGTCGGCGGAGACATCACGTTCGACTACGCCACCGCGCTCGATCGATCGCTGAAAGTCGTCGACAAGCAATACAAAGGTCTGCTCTATCTCTTCGAAAAGAAGCACAAGATTCCCGTGTTCATGGGTCGTGGCCGCATCATCGACCGCACCACCATCGGCGTCACGCCGAACGATGGCGGCGCCCCGTTCAGCATCAAGTCCAAGCAGATCATCATCAATACCGGCTCGCGCCCACGCCCGATCAAAGGCGTGCCGTATGACGGCGTCAAGGTGATCAACTCCGATCATGCCGTCGTGCTGGAGAAGCTGCCGGAGCGCATCCTCATCCGTGGCGGCGGCGCGACCGGCGTCGAGTGGGCATCTGCCTACCATCGTTACGGTTCGAAGACGACGCTGGTCGGCAATGTGGTGCCGATGGAAGATCATGAAGTTTCCGAGCACCTCGCCAAAGCGCTCGCCCGTCAGAAGATGGACGTGGTCGCCGGGGCTCGCCCGACCGCTGAAGACATCGATATTACTAAGAATGGCGTCACCATGCGCCTGACCGATCCGAAGAGCAAGAAAGAGCGCGTCATTGAAGCGGACACGCTGCTCGTCGCGGTTGGCCGCCAGGGAAACATTGAGAATATCGGACTCGAGGAAGCAGGCATCAAAACCGAAGGGGAATACATCCCGGTCGATGACATGATGCGCACGAACGTCCCGGGCATCTTCGCGATTGGCGATGTCAACGGCCAGCAATTGCTCGCCCACACCGCCATGCACCAGGGCATCGTCTGCGTCGAGCATATCGCCGGGCTGAACCCCTTCCCGATTGATATTCTCAACTCTCCCTCCTGCACCTATTGCGAGCCGGAGATCGGCAGCGTCGGCCTGACCGAGCGGGATGCGATCAAGCTCGGCCACAAGGTCAAGATCGGCAAGTTCCCGATGGGACCAAACGCCAAGGCGCTGATCGAAGGGCACAACGACGGCTTCACCAAGATGATCGCCGACGAGGAAACCAACGATCTCCTCGGTCTGCACATCATCGGCCCGCACGCGACCGAGCTGATCGCCGAAGGCGCGCTCGCCCGCCTGCTCGAAAGCACGCCGTACGAAATCGCCATCAACATCCACCCGCACCCCACGGTTTCAGAAGTGCTCGGCGAAGCCGCCCACGCCCTGCTCGGCCACGCGATTCACATCTAAGCGACACTGGCAAAAAAGCGGGCTGCCGATCGGCAGCCCGCTTTTTTGCGTCATTCCGAAGTCGCCTGGGACATCGCGATCGAAGGGGTAACAACGATGGAAGATGTACGAGTGATTGTGGGGAGCGGCAACGTCTACGCCGACTTCGGCGACCCCGATGCTGAAGAGAAGCTCGCGAAAGTCCGCCTCGCGATGGCGATCAATCAGGTGATTGCCCGGCGGCGACTGACGCAAACGGGGGCCGCAGCGATCCTTTGTATTGATCAGCCTAAAGTGTCCCTGATCGCCTGCGGGCCACTGCGCAGATTTTCGATCGAACGGCGTATGACTTTTCACAATCGACTCGGCCATGAAGTGGAGATCAGCATCTACCCAACCGCAACGGGCCAGACGGTGGGCTAGACTCCGGTTCGCACCTCTGATGAGCTTTCGGTCGAATCCGCTCGAGCCGAACAGGAAGCAATGCACGTCGGCTAGCTCGATGAAGCGTCTTATCTATCGGGAATTCGTCTACTCCGTCGCCGGGCGGAACGGCGCTTTCGCCCCGATGTCTCCGACAAATTGCGGCAAGTTGGTGTGGCCGAGCATCTGGCGGATGGCCAGGGATTCGCCCATGTGGAACCAGTAGTGCCCCATCACCCGCAAAAGCAGCGTGCCGACCGATTCGTCCCGCTTGACCCCGTTGAACTCATAGAACGACAACAGATCGGGGATCTTCAATGCCTCAAGATAGGGATCGGTGGCGTTAGTCACCCGCCGCCATGCGACCCACATCTCTTCGAGCGGCGGAGTTGATGCGGGCTTGCCATATCCAACGAGATCATTGAGACCGGGGACCACAATCTCGCCACCTGCCAGCTGCAACCAGTACCGCTGCTCCTGGTCGGCGAGATGCCCGATCATCCAGCTGATGCAGTTCATCGAGCCGAAGCGCTGGCGGGCTTCCTCGTCCGTCACGCCGTCCAGCGCCCGCACAAATTCACTCCGCACGAAACGCACCTGCTCTACGAGTGGATGAACCATGGTCTTTCATTCCTTCCATCGTCACATCATCAGTCAAGAGAGACCGGCGAGCGCTCCCCGCACCGGTTCTTGCAGTTTGCGCCAATGATCGTCGATCGACTGTCGTTCCGCCGCTGTGAGCGACGCCAGTGGACGGTTGCCGAAGCGTGGAACCAACCAGACAGTCGGAATCCAGAAGCCCGGTTGCCGCTCAATCTAACCTGTGATCAACGGAGGAAGCCAACAGACCCGGCTCGCTTTCCGCGCTCCAGACTCCGACGAGCCGACCGTGGTTCGCGACAGCGACCGCTTCGCGCCACCCGATCTCACGCTGCGAATCGTCAAGCGATTCAGCTAGTTTCAATAGCAGATGAGCGCGGTCAAGATCGCTTGCGGCGTCGCCGGCAAAACGTCGTGTTCTCAGGGGATTCCATGCAGTTCCAAGACCGGGAATCAACAACCCACCGTCGCTCGCGATCGTCAGTGATGAAGCGCCCGCTGCGTCCAGCTGTCGTGAAAGAGCAACAGCCTTCCCGGATGCATTTGCTTCGAAGCTGCCGCCACCTTCATCAGATGACAACTGATGATCGAAAGAATCGGAGCTGACCATCGCCAGGGGTCCGGTCAGCTGCTGGAATTCGACGATTTTGGCACGGTTACTCGTTGCCGCGACGATCTTCAACTAGCGGGCGCCTTCGCTGACTCGCTCTTTCGATTGCTTATCGACGCTTCGCTCGACGGTGCCGACGACCCGCTCGATCCCGAGTCCGAGCGGGCGCGCCAACGCAAAGCTCACGGCTTTGCCGACGGTTGGCGCGAGATGACGTTCGGTTTCGACCCAGACTTCCGGCAGGTCGGAGGCATCGACGAAGAGCCGCTCAACCGGCAGGTCACCCGGCTCAGGAGGGCCGACCAGCAATTGGACGGCAGCGAGATAAATGCGAACGGTCATGTCGCCCTCCTTATGCGCGTCTGCGCGGTTCCCGCCTAACGTGCGGCGAGGACTCCAGCCCGTTCCGCGTCGAGCCATTCCCTCGCCTCGATCAACGATGCAAACTGGTGATCCGGTTTCACGGTCATTTCAAGATCGCGGCTGTGATCGTTCGGAATCCAGACGACACGCATCCCGGCGGCTTTCGCCGCGGCAACTCCGGCGGGAGCATCTTCAAACACGAGCGCTCCGGCGGGCGCAACACCTAATCGCGACGCCGCCAGGAGAAAGAGATCCGGCTCCGGTTTGCCCCGTTCGACTTCGTCGCCGGTTGCCTCAGCATCAAACAGTCCGGTCAATCCAGCAGTCTCGATGGCAATATCGGCGTGTGCCCGGCGTGAAGAGGTCGCCAGCGCCATCGGAATCTGTTGCTCCCGGCCCCAGGCGACAAGCTCGCGCGCCCCTGGCATGACCGGCAGGTATTCCTGGAGCGCCGCCAATCGCAACTCGGAAAATTCGACCGTGATTTCAACCACATCGTCGTCAAGTCCGAACCAGTCTTTGACGATGACCATCGCTTCAGGCAACCGGCGGCCGAGCAGCAGCGGCATCAATTCGGGATCGAGATCGAGCATCCTCCGCCTCAAGAATTGCTCCATGGCAAGATCGGACCGCGGCTCGCTATCAACGAGCAGACCATCCATATCGAAAATAAGTGCGAAAGGAAGCGTCACGACCCTCTCCTGGGTGGTTGAACAGCACGGTCTGAAACACTGAAGTCGTTTTCATTCAACGTCAAATGCACTTCTGGGTCGATGGATCACAAACGCCCGGTTCGGATTGTCGACCAGGATCGTCTTGACATCGAGCGCGCTCAACCCGTCCTCAAGCAGCAGCAGCGGAAATTGTTCGACGAGATAGGGCCAGCCCGGCCCTCCCCCGTAGGATAACCATTCGGAGCGAAGTTGGGGATTGTAGCCAATGAGCAGTGATTCACCGTTTCCCGATTGCACCAACCGGGTGATCGCTTTTCCCATTTCCGCATCGAGCGATCGATCGCCAACCAGTCCATCAAAGAGCAGGAATCCTCCTGCTTCGAAGACGGCATGATGCGCCGCCTCAGCCAACGGGTCGATCCCGGAAAAGATGATTCCTGCCGCAGATTTCTTAAGATGCTGCAGGCGTTTGAGCGCCGACCGCAATCCGAGATGCCCGACATCGATCGCCATCGGCAGTCCGGTGACCGACCGGGCATCGAATGCCGCCTCAAGCAGGCTGTCATTGATGGAAACGCTGATCACACCAGCCTGCATCAACCCTTCTTCAATTTCAACATTTGCTTCGAGCATCATCAGGTGCGTCGCTTGCTCGTGCGTCAGACCGGGATGAGGGCCGGTCGCGGGAATGACCGTCACCGAAGAGTTTTCGGCAATCGACCGCAACAGCGCAGGATTGCGGCCGTGCATCGGACCATTGAGATCGACGAGCGCGCCAATCCCGACCGCAAGCGCCTCTTCCATCTCCGCCAGTGCCTGGGCTTGATGCTCCTGCGATTCGATCCAGTCTTGCGATGCGGGATCGCGCAGCATCGCGATCGTCGCGTGGCAATTGGTCGGCGGCAGCTCGCCCGGCTCGATCGGCCCCAGCACCGTCATGATGTGCGGTTCGTACGGGTCAATGACATTGTCGTCCCAGAGGTCGAACGACTCGCCTGGATCCAATCCGAAATCGAACGTCTCGTCGCTCATCTTGTGCCCTCTACGCAGTTGAGAGTAGAGAGTTAAGAGTGGAGAGTCTGAAGGATTACGTCCTCTTAACTGGCAACTCTCAACTCTCTACTGAATAAGCGGCTTCAGCACATCACGCGTCAGGTAAAACCCGCGTTTGACCGCGTCTTCCGTGCCTTCGAACGACCGGTCTTCGTGCTCGACGCTGATGACGAAGTCATATCCAACTTCGTAGAGCGCGGAGGTGAAGGCCGGCCAGTTCACATCGCCGAGTCCGGGGAGTTTCGGAATCGCCCAGCGAAACCCACAGCCGAGCGCGCCATCCTGATAAAGCAGCTCCCGGTCGATGCGCATGTCTTTGGCATGAACGTGAAAAATGCGGTCGGTGAAGTCGTGAATGGGCCGGATCGTGTCGATAAATTGCCAGACAAGATGGGATGGGTCGTAATTGAGCCCGAAATTGTCGTCGGGGATGATCTCGAACATCCGCTTCCAGACCGCAGGCGTCGTCGCGAGATTCGTGCCGCTCGGCCAGGTGTCTTTCCAGAGCATCGGGCAGTTTTCAATGGCGATCTTGATGCTCCGCTCGCCGGCATAGCGGACGATCGCCGGCCAGACTCTGGCATAGGTTTCGAGATTTTCATCGCTGCTCTTGACCTGATCGGCGCCGACGAACGTGCCGACGATCTCAACCTCAAGCAGCACTGCCGCGTCAATCACCTTCTTGATATGGGCAATCGCGGCGGCGCTGGTGGCGCTATCAGGATCGAGTGGATTCGGGTAGTAGCCAAGCGAGGAAATGCCGAGCCCCAATCCGTCGAGTTTCGTCCGAATCACTCGCGCTCCGGCTTTGTCGAGCGAGGCGACATCAATATGGCTGACGCCACCGTAACGCCGTCCGCCCGATTCCACCGGCCAGCAGGCGATTTCGAGCATTTGATATCCCGATCCGGCAGTCCAGATCGCCAGCTCATCGAGATTCAACATCGGCAGGGCGGCGGTCATAAGACCGAGTCTCATCGGTTACGCTCCTCTCGGCTGACATCGCCGTTTCGGCAAGAAACCGCGATCAGGCAGCTGCTGCACCTGTCCGTAGTATGCCCCGGCATTCCACGACTTGTGAACCGGGTACGATTTCACCGGTAGTACATCTTGTTTATCGATTCAGGACGACACAATGCAGCCCGCTTTCCCCACAGCCGAACGCCGCCGCAATCCCATCGTCGGCTGTTTTCAGACCTGCTTCTCGCTCCTGGTCGCCTTCGCTTTGAGCGCGGTGCTTGTCGTCGCCTTGACCTATCTGACCTTTCGCATTTCTCCCCTCTCCGTCTTTTCGAGCATGCCAGTCAGTGTCGCGGTTAGCCAGATCACCCAATCTGCCATGGAGGACCTCGGCGAAAATCCCTCCGTCACCCCCGCAGCGCCCGCTCCCCGGTATCCCATTGATCCTTCCGTTCCTCAACCGCTCGTCGTTCCGCTGGTTAAAGCGCTCGATCTGATGCGCGGCACGCCGGATGGGGAAAAGCTCTTCAACCTGCTCGTCGACAACGATGTGCTGATCTCGGTGGAAGATCTCAGCTATAACGCCGGATTCACCGCCTCGACCTGGACCAAGTTCGGCTGGAAAGAGAGCAACATCGTCATCTCGTCGGATGCGGTTCGCTCGCGAACCGTCGATGTGCTGGCCGCGATTCTGGTGCATGAAGCAACTCACGCCGAACGTGCGATCGATGAAAAAGCCTGCTTCTACGCGGACAATTGTGAAACGCTTCCGAACGGCGTCGATATCACCGAGGAAGTCATTGCCCACTCGGCGGAAGCTCAATTCTGGGAAGAGCTTTATGGTGACGATGGCAAAGGCGTCGCCACCGGCGCGGCCACAGGCGAGAACAGCCTGCTCGATGCGTACCTGAGCGGAACGGCGAAGTTTAACCTGTTCATCCGCAATCTGCGCGGTGACACTCGCGAAGGCCAAGGAGTTGTCGTTTCCTGATCACGAGATGACGACCGGTTCCCGCGATCGTTTGTAAATGCGATTGACGATCCGATCGTCCGCCGGGAATTTCTCAAGCAGGGGATGCGGGGAATGGCGATGCTCACCTCGTCGGTGGCAATAAAAGAGCGCGAGCCGGTCCTTGGCCCGGGTGACCCCGACGTAAAGCAACCGCTCGCCTTCAGCGATCTCTTCCTCTGATGGGCTGGACGTGGATGGAAACTGATCGCTCTCGACCGCGGTGATGACGACGGTCTCCCATTCTTTTCCCTTCGAGGCGTGAATTGACATCATCGTTACCCGGTCATCCGAAGAGGTAGTCGTCGATCCAGCGGTCAGTGAGAGATGCGAGCTGAGCTCGGCGAGAGACATATTCGGTCGCAGTGTCAGGTGACGGCGAATGTTTTCCAGCCATTCACCGGCGAAATCGTTCCAGGCTTCTTCCTCACGCGATTCCCTGGTCGCGAGCAGCCGCCGCTCGCACTCGGTCCAGGCCCGCCCGATCAGATCGACTCCAGAGCGCGCCAGCGGATTTTCCGGCCAGCTCCGCAGACGCCTGGCGCCGGCATCCAGGAGCGCCTGATTGTCGGGTCCCACCGGCGCATTCGCGAGCAGGATGCTCGCCGCGACCAACGGCAGCGCATCGTCGAACGCCCGCACCGACATTTGACGGCGTCGGATATCACGCAGACGCACGAACACGTCGACGGTCGTCAACACATCGGGCATTGCCCGGTGCTGCTGCCGTTCGAGGACACCGAACGATTTCGCGAGATCGCCCAGTTTGTGACTCAGATCAGGAACGTATCGCCGGGCGAGCGGAAGGGTGTCGACGCAGCGTTGGCAGATCGCATCGAGCCCCTGTTGAGCGGCATGGCGGTTGATCACCGCCAGATCGAACTCGATCGCGTTGTGGCCAATCAACACGTCGTCTGGACGCAGCCAGGCCTGAAATGCTTGCAGCGCCTCGCCAATCGGCGGGGCGTCTTTCAAATCCCGGGCCTGGATACCTGTGAGCTTGGCAAGCTCGCGAGGAACCTGCCGAACTCGGACGAGTTGCTCAAATGGTTCGCCAATTACCTGACCTGATCCGTCAATGCGAACTGCCGCCAGCTCGACAATCTCCGCCCGTGCAAGATCAAGCGAGGTCGCTTCGATGTCAAAAACGACGTAGGTCTGAAGATCGGCACTGTCGGTCGCCAGCAGGCTCATGCCCAAAAACCAGGCTTGCGTCGCCAGGGTGGCGGTGAAGGTATGGTCCCCAAGCTTGCCCAGAGCGATGCCATCTCGCGAGTCGGGCGCAGGCCTGCCGATCGCAATGGCAAACGGAATGGAGCCCTCGGGCGGCTCCGGATATTCGGCGAGCGCCGCCTTCAGGATCAATGCCGCCAGCCTGGCGTCGTGCGAATCAGCGGTCAAGAACTGAATCTTGCGTTCCTTGGAGATCGCCGAACGCACGGCGTCCAGCTCTGCAGTCAGTCGGCGATCGAGAAACCGCACCGTTTCCGAGAACTGTTCGCGATCCTGAGTTGAAACAGGATCGTGCAATCGTCGCTGCAACAACGTCAATGATCGCGCGCTTTCGAACGTGTTCCCTTTGAATTCCTCGCTCCGCGCCTGCTCAACCACGTCCCGGGTCGCGCGGAAACGTCGTCGATCTCCGGCGCTTGCCAATGTCACCTGGATCAAGGCAGTCGCCTTCCACACCTGGGCTCATGCTGATCCAGTCAAACTCATCAAGCAGCGCGTCGTCAGCGGCCGACACCGCGTGAAGCTGGTAGTACGTCTGACCGGCGGGGTCAACGCGCATCTGGAGCATCTCCAGCGCGGCTTCGAACGCTGCATGTTCATACGCGCCGCCCGGTTGAATGCGGCGCACCTGGATGCCAAGCCCGATCAGCGCATCTTCGATCAGATTCGCACGCCGGTGCAGGCCATAGAGCACGCCGATCGATCCGGGCGCGTCGCCCTTCTGCAACCGCCGCATCACCAGCTCACCCACCTTTCTTGCCTCGTCCTGCTCATGGTCGGAGCCGATGATCACGACCGACTGCTCGCCGTCGCGCCGGGTATAGAGCTCTTGCGGCTTTCTTCTCGGCGGTTGGATCGCGTTCGCGCAAGCGACGATCGAGGATATGGAGCGAAAGTTCTCGCTGAGGTCCCGGATCATAGGATCGTAATCGCGGAGAAATCTCTTGCTTATGCCATCGGGATCCGCGCCGCGAAACCGGTAGATCGATTGCCGGGGATCACCAACCGCGATGAGATGAGTCCGGGGATCGCGCGGCGGCGAAATCAACTGGATGAACGCATATTGCTCCGGCGATACATCCTGAAACTCATCGATGAACAACCAGCGCACCCGCTCGCGAATCTGTTCGGCGCTTGATTCGTCGCCTGCCAGCCCCTTATTGCACTCGACGACCAGATCATCAAAATCGAGCAGCTGTTCGAGCCGCAATTGCCGGCTATACGCCTCATCAATCGCCTGCACTAGCGCCGCCGGGCACAGCTTCCATGATTGGTAGTCCATCTCATCGGGCGTCACGCCAAGCCGTTTGCGCTTGGATACCTCGCCCAGGATATTCCTCGCGAACAGGGGATCGCAACGCCAACCAAGCACCTGCTCGGCGGCGTCACGAACGCGGTGGGACTGTTGCATCGGGTCAGCTACTTTGATCGGCGATGGCGCTCCCCACAACGCCCCATATTCATGAAGCAGGTGGCTTGCGAAACCATGGAACGTACCGGCCCAGACATCGGTCTGGCTGGCAGAGTTGACCCGCGACCGTAGTTCGAGCGCCGCCTGCTGGGTGAAGGTCAATGCGGCGATCTGGTGCGCTTCAACGCCCTGTTCGAGCAGCCAGATGATCCGTTCGCAGAGCACACGCGTTTTGCCGCTGCCGGGACCGGCAACGATCAGCATGGCTCTCGCATGCACGGAATGCTGAACGAGCGCGCGTTGCTCGGCCGAGAGTTCCATTCCAGCCCATTTCATCTTGCTCTTTGCGGGGTTCGCTTAAAGCTGATGATACCGAATCGCTGAACTGTTGTCACAATATGCTGGCATCGATTCCGTCCTCACCCGAACCGCCATATCCGGGCCACATCCCCCGTCGGGTATAGTCCTACGCGACGGAGCTAGACCGTTGTGGTGATAAGGGAGTGATGTCGAGTGGTCTGGGACGCGGGAATGTACGCACGAGAATTGACGGTCGCGGTCGATGCGGCCATAGAAGCGGGCGCTGCGATTCGCGCGTTTTACGAGCAATCGTCGGCGATGACCTACACGAAATCCGATGGCTCCCCGGTCACCGACGCCGATCTCGCCTCCGACCGCATCATTCGCGAGCGCCTCTCCGCGGCCTTTCCTGATGACGCGATTCTCACCGAAGAAGGCGCCGACGAGGAATCCCGCCTGACGGCGGCACGAACCTGGATCGTCGATCCGATTGACGGCACCCAGCAGTTCATCGACCGCACCGGAGAGTTCGATGTCCTGATCGCGCTGGTCGTTGAGCATCGTCCCGTCGTCAGCGTGCTCTATCAACCGACCGAAGACCGGGCGCTGGTGGCCGCCGAAGGACATGGCGCCTGGGTGCAGCACCGTGGTTCAAGGATCTTCGTCCGGTTCCGTCCGGTCACGAAACAGCAACGTCCCCGGCTCGCGACATCGACCTGGCTCGGCGCCCCGGCGTCCTTGCCTGCGCTCGAACGGGTTGCGGCCCGGGTGAACAGCCCTACCCCGCTCGTGTCGAAATGCGGTGTCACCGTTCGCGATCTGCTTCCTTCTATCAATCGCTACGACGTCATGATCGGGCTCGATGTTTCCGGCAAGCATTCGATGGCCTGGGAATGGGATTTCGTCTGCTCCGATCTGTTCGTCCGTGAAGCGGGCGGCTCATTCACTGATCTCTGGGGGCGCACCCACCGCTATAACAAGCGCAATCCGCGCAACACCGGCGGGTTGCTCATCAGCGTCGACCCTGCAACACATAACCGGGTGCTGACCGCCCTCAGCCCCGAAATTGGCCCGGCTCCCGCTGAAAACTGAGGTGATGGTTGTACAGGTGTACGTACACCTGTAGAATGGTTGTAGCGGTCCCACCGCTTCTCCAATTCTGCATCATCCCCGCCTGGCTACGCGCTCTTTTGCGCCTGCTGGAAGGAGCTCAATAGCGTGACCGACGACTCTCAGCAACCCGACGATCGCAATCTGCCTGAAGGCGATCAGCCCGAACCACTCGGTCCGGTGGGCGACGCGTCGCCTGCTGAAGATGAGGGGGCATTCGAGGACCCCGGAGATCCGGCTGAGCTTGAACTAACCGCTGAAAGCGAATCCGCCGATGATGAGAGCGAGTGGGACGACGAACTCGATGACGATGAACGTGCTCTGGTCTATGCGGAACCGAATGGCGAGTTTCCTGAATATCATCCCCAACGGCTTGGCCGTCGCGGCTTCCTGATTGGATTGGCCGCAGCCGGAGTTCCTGTGGTTGGTCTCGTCCGGGTGATGGATAAGGTTGGCGGCGACAAACCGACCGTGGCAGCCCCCGCACTTCAAGAATCCCCTGCGGCAACTGCCACAGGTGAGTCCGCGCTGACCGTGCCTTCATCGCCAGTTGCCTCGCCTGCAGCCTCGCCATCCGCTTCACCCGCGGCGACGCCAGTTGTCGGTCCGCCATATGGCGTGCTTGATGTCATCCGCGATCCAAAACCGGATTACACGGAGCGACCCGTCGAAGGTGGTGAGCTGCGGATGATGCTCACCATGGGCGATAATTTCGACTTCAATCCCTCTTCGTTCAGCCAGGACTATCAGATTCTCGCATCGTATCTCGATCCTCTCGTCTGGATCGACGACCTCACCATGGAGCCAACACCATGGTTGGCCGAAAAGTGGTCGATCAAAGACGACGGCAAAACGATCGTGTTCACCATTCGCGATGATGTGAAGTGGCACTCCGGCGATAAGCTGACGGCCGACGATGTCGTCTTTTCGTTCTATGTCTATCGCGACGATGTCGATAGCGCTGTGCGCAACCTTTTTGTCACCATGAACAGCGCGACCGCGACTGACACCTACACGGTCGAGGTCAAGCTTTCGACGCCCGACGCCAATTTCATCCCGAATGCGGGTAGCCAGTTCATCTTCAGCAAGAAGGCACTGGAATCATTCTGGTCTGATCGGAATGAGGGACAACGCACCCTCACCGGCTACGACTGGGAAAAGAATCCTCCCGTTGGCACCGGACCATGGGTTTATGATGCCCGCGACAAGCGCTCTCTCACCTTCACGCGCAACGATGACTATTGGGCTGCTGATCCGCCGCATTTCGAAAAGCTCACCGTCACTTGGCGAACTGATCCTCGCGATCGCATCGCCGCATGGCGCAACAACGAGATCGATCTGCTCTGGCCACTCAAACCGGAAAACATCGACGATGTGAAGGATGTTCCGGCATTTCTCTTTGCCGCGAGCTCGCCGACGACGATGTTCGCCGCATTCAATTTCAATAACTCCTCACGCACTCAGCCTGATCTGCTCGCTGATCTCCGCGTGCGGCAGGCGCTGTCGCTGGCGATCGACCGTCCGAAATACCGGGCCAGCGTGTTTCGCGAGTTTGCCGATATCACCGGCGCGACCTCGTTCCCGCAGCCCTGGTTGCGCGACGAGGCCCTCGTTAATCCAGAGCGCAGCCGCAAAACCGCGCGGGAATTGCTCAACGAAGCTGGATTCAAACGCAGTGGGGACGGCACGACGATGGATCCCAACGGCGAGCCATTCGTGCTGACCACGCTCGTCCGGCTCGCTACCCGGTTTGATCTTCGGATGTCGTTACGCAGCATCGGCGAGGATCTTGCCCAGCTCGGCATCGGCTTCGATCTTCAGGAACTGGAAGATCTCGATTTCAACGATCGCTGGACCGCCGCGCACGACTTCGATCTGATCGCCTTCGGCTATCAGGTTTATCCGGGCTTCACCGATTTCGATCTCTACGGCAGCAACTGGGATATCCGGATCAACCCCCAGGGCTGGAATCCGGGCGGCTACAACAACAGCGACGTGAACACGGCGATCAAAGGCGCGTTGAACGCGAAATCGCTCGACGATCTCGTCTCATCCGTCACCGATCTACAGGTCGCCGCGAACGATGACCTCTTCGGGCTCTGGCTCGGTTTTCCGAACGATCTCATCCTGGCCCACCACGATCTGCTCGGTTTCCAGCCCACCATGTACTGGCAAACCTGGAACACCCGCAAACTCTGGCGCCGTCCGAAGGGCGTGCCTGTACCCACCGAAGTGATCCGCCCGAGCGAATTGGCGACACCGGAAACGGCTGCTTCGCCGGGAGCAACGCCGAAACCATAGGTATGAAGAGACCGGCCGGACGATTGCTCGTCCGGCCGGTCTCTTCATGACCTCATGGCTCGATTCGCTCGATGCCGGGAATTGTGCCCATTCTTCGATCAAAGGTTAACAATTGAGGCACGCCCTGCGACAATGCATACATCGCATGAAAGCAATCGGCAAACGAAAGTCCATTGTTGCGTGCGTAAAGCTCAAAGGTATCTCGCATCACTCGTTTGCCAGTCAACACGACGCCCGGCAGCTCGATTATTTCCAATAGTCCAGCACGAATGATATCTCTCGGCGTGCGATAACTCTTCTCAAGCACAAAAACAGTTTCGAAGACGACGGTATCGGTGATGAGAACTGTCAATTCACTGCTCTCAATCTGCTTGATAAGTGCTCTGCTCCTTGCGGCGTGGTCAGGAATGTCTCCGAGGAAGTGACGGAGAAGAATATTTGTATCGAGGAAAGCATCAGCATTCATTCTTCGTCGTGCATTTCCATATTTTCCATCGCCACACCGTACTCGAAGGACTCCCGTTCCTCCTGAATAGTCAAAGGGCGTTCAAGTCGATATTGCGCGAACATTCCAGCCGTTCGATCAGCCACGCTTCTCGCTCTCCGGATGACGATTTCCTCACCATCACGAACAAACTCCACCTTGTCCCCTTCATGGAGGTTGAGTTCATTTCGAAGCTCAATGGGGATCGTGACCTGCCCTTTCCTCGTCACGACGCCGGTTTTTGGAATCTGGATGGTCGCCATGAACTGTTCCTTTCACTCATGAGCATCCTAGCACTACTTCACCACGGCGGGTGCTACTTTAATGTTCTGCGTAGTGCTTGTAATGCATCACCAATCTCTTCCAGGCATTCCGCGATACATTGCATTCATGAGGCCCCATCGATCATGGGGATTTTCTTTACTGGAGGATTCAATGACATCGCAACCAATCATCCTCGAGCGCACGCTGCCGAATGGGCTGACGGTGTTGCTGCGAGAGTCGCACGATGCCCCGGTGGCGTCGTTCTGGGTGTTTTACCGGGTGGGAAGCCGCAATGAATTGCCGGGCGTCACCGGCATTTCCCACTGGGTCGAGCATATGCAGTTCAAGGGCACGCCATCGCTTGAGAAGGGGGCGATCTTCGGCGAGGTGACGCGCAACGGTGGCTCGCTCAACGCATTCACGTCGTATGACTGGACCACCTATTTCGAAACAATGCCGGCTGACCGCCTCGACCTCTCGCTGAAGATCGAGTCCGACCGCATGGTTAACTCGCTCTTCGATTCGGCGGAAACGGAATCAGAGCGAACCGTCATCCTCGCGGAGCGACAGGGCGGCGAGAACCGGCCCGGCTATTTTCTCAATGAAGAGATGATGGGTACGGTATTCCACCATCACCCATACGGTCACTCGATCATCGGCTATGAAAATGATCTCCGCCGCATCACCCGTGATGAGCTTTATGAGCATTACCGGCGCTATTACGTGCCGAACAATGCGGTGGTTGTCGCAAGCGGCGACTTCAATGCTGAAGAATTGTTCAAGAAGATCGAGGCGAAATTCGGTTCGATTCCCGCCGGGGAAACGCCGCCAAAGGTCGAAGCTATTGAGCCAATGCAGCGCGCCGAGCGCCGGGTGGTTTTGCGGCGTCCTGCGCCGACCGCGTACGTGCGGATGGGCTATCGCGCTCCTGCCGCAACCCATCCCGATACTGCCGCGCTGATGGTGGCCGATGCGATTCTCTCCGGCGCCAAGCCGATGGGACTCGGCGGCGGCGGTAATTTCGGCCGCTCGGCCAGACTCTATAAGGCGCTGGTCTCTCCCGGCATCGCTCGCTCGGCTGGCTCCGATTTCGATCTCACCATTGATCCCTTTCTACTCAGCGTTTCCGCGTCGGCGCTGCCCGGTGGCGATCCCGAGCAGATCGAAGCCGTCATGAACGAAACGATTAACCAGTTTCTCGCCAAAACGCCCGGGGATCACGAAGTCAACCGCGCGATCAAACAGGTCAAAGCGCAGTACATCTACTCGGGCGAAGGTGTTTCCAGCCAGGCATTCTGGCTTGGCAGCATGGCGATGGTCGACAAGTGGCAGCGCGCGTTCACGCTGGTCGATGAGCTTGAAGCGGTCACGCCGGACGATGTTCAGCGTGTCGCCAAAACCTATCTCGTCCCCGAGCATCGCACGATAGGCGTCTTGATTCCGACGAATGGAAGCGCAGGCGCGAACGCCGTCGATCCTGGACCAGAAGCATTCAACCGCTTTGCCTGGACTGGTTTCGGCTCACTGCCGGCAGGCGCTGTCGCGAAGGGCGAAGCCAACACCCGCAATTTCGAACGAATCGAACTGCCGAACGGCATCGTCGTGCTCGGCCAGGCCCAGCCGGACGATCCTGCGGTCAGCGTCCGGTTCCGCCTCGCCGCTGGTTCGGCGCAAGATCCAGATGGACATGAAGGCGTCGCATATCTCACGGGCAGAATGCTCCTTCGAGGCGCAGCCGGGAAGAGCTTCGCCGACCAGAATGAGTTGACCGATGGCATCGGCGCGTCAATTGGTTCGTCAGCCGGCCGGGTTTCAACCGATCTCTCCATCAAGTGCCTGGTTGAGGATTTACCAACGCTGCTCGATCTTGCGACCGACGCCCTGCGCTCGCCCGACTTCCCGGCGGATGAGCTGGAGAAAATTCGCAAGGAAACACTGGGGGCATTGAAAGAGCAGGCCGACAGCACCGGCGCGGTTTCCGAGCGGGCGATGCGGGAGCTGCTGATTCCAGAAGGTCATCCGGGACGACGTCCATCAATGGGCGAACCGGAAACGATCGCCGCGATCGAGCGGGACGAACTGGTCGAGTTCCACAAGAACGCCTTCGGACCGAAGGTGCTCACCGTGGGTGTGGTCGGCGGGGTGGCGTCGATCGCGCAATTCGCCGCCGACATCGCCGCCCGTTTCAGTGATTGGGACGGCGCCGCTGAGCGCCCGGCCGATCTTCCGCCAGTCCCTTCCGCAACGGAATCGAAACGCGACGATCGCGGCATCGAAGGAAAAAGCCAATCGGATGTGGCGATCGGCTTTCCAACGATCGAGCGCAGCCATCCCGATTATTTCCCGCTGGAGGTCGGCAATCTCGTGCTCGGTCGCCTCGGCCTGATGGGACGGCTCGGGTCGAATGTGCGCGATCTGCAGGGTCTCGCCTACTACGTCTACAGCAGCGTCGATAGTGGCCGCAGCAGCGGTATGTGGGTGGCGAGAGCTGGAGTTGATCCTGCCAACGTCGAAAAGGCGGTCAACAGCATCCGCGAGGAACTCGGCAAACTCCGTGAAAGCGGCGTCACCGATCAGGAACTTGCCGACGCCAAGAGCTATCTCACTGGCTCGGTGCCGCTGGCGTTGGAGCGGAATGACGGCATCGTCGATCTGCTGATGAGCATCGAGTATCTCGGGCTTGGGCTCGACTATCTCGACCGCTATCCCGGTCTGATCAACGCCGTCACCTCCGAGCAGGTGCTCGCCGCCGCCCAAACGCACCTCGACGAAACCAAACTCGCGGTCGGCGTCGCCGGTCCCGCGTAGCGCACGGAATGAGCCGGTTGGAGATGTCCAACCGGCTCGCTGCGTTCAATTACTCGGCCGGGAACGCCAGGTCGCTGAACTCGATCTCTTTCGAGTTTTCTTCAGCGAAGCGCAAATCCCATTCAGTGGTGAAGAGAATGACGGTTTTGCCGTCGCGGTCCTCGGCCCGCATTCGGCCACGAGCGTCGCCGAGCGCGTTCACCGCTGGAATATCCCCTCGCACCCAGCGCGCCGCTGAGTAGTTCAAAGGCTCCATCTGCGTTTCGACGTTGTATTCAGCTTCGAGTCGGTAACGCACGACATCGAACTGCAGGGAACCAACCGCGCCCAGAATCGGTTCGCGCCTGCCGCTCGAGATCGGGTAGAAAAGCTGAATCGCTCCCTCTTCCTCGATCTGCGTCAGTCCTTTCACGAACTGTTTGTACCTGTCCGTTTGCGGTGACCGCAGCAGCGCGAAATGCTCCGGCTGAAAGCGCGGCAGCGGCGGGAAAACGCCGATGTCCTTCCCTGAAACGGTGTCGCCGATCGTGAAAAGCCCGGGGTTGATGACGCCGACGACATCCCCCGCGACCGCCTCGTCGATCACTTCGCGATCCTGACCGAAGAGACGCAGCGGCGGAGCGAGTTTCACCTTGCGCTTCAGCCGCGGGTGCCAGACATCCATCTCCCGCGTGAACGAACCGCTGCAAATCCGCATGAAGGCGACGCGGTCGCGGTGACGCGGATCCATGTTCGCCTGAATCTTGAACACGAACGCCGAAAAGAGTTTGCTCTCCGGCTCGATCTCTGTTGTTGAGGTGTGGCGCAACCCGGGCGACGGCGCGATCTCGATGAACTTCTCAAGGAAGAGTTCCACCCCGAAGTTCGTGATCGCCGAGCCGAAACAGACCGGGGTCAACTCGCCGCGCCGCACGGCATCGCGATCGAATTCGGATCCGGCCATGTCGAGCAACTCGACTTCTTCGCGCAGCTTTTCCGCCGCCGCGTTGCCGATCATCGCCGCCAACTCGGGATCGTCGAGTTTCGCCACCAGCACCGGCGCGCGTTTGGCGCCGTGCGAGGTTCGCTCGTAGCGATGCACGGTACGCGTCATCCGGTCGAACACACCCTGGAAATCGACGCCGTCGCCAATCGGCCAGTTGAGCGCAAAGGTGCGCAAACCGAGCGTTTGCTCGATCTCGTCGAGCAGGTCGAGCGGATGCTTGCTCGGACGGTCGAGCTTGTTAATGAAGGTGACGATCGGCGTGTGCCGCATCCGGCAGACTTCAAAGAGCTTCAGCGTTTGCGGCTCGATGCCGCGCGCCGCATCGAGCACCATCACCGCGCTATCGACCGCAGTCAGCGTGCGGTAGGTATCCTCGGAAAAGTCCTGGTGACCAGGGGTATCGAGCAGATTGAGCTGTCGTCCCTTATACGGAAACGACAGTACCGTGCTCGAAATCGAGATGCCGCGCTCGCGCTCGATCGACATCCAGTCCGAGGCGGTTTGCCGCTGATGCCGGCGCGCCGTCACCGATCCCGCCAGCTGAACCGCGCCTCCATAAAGCAGCAATTTCTCAGTGAGCGTCGTCTTTCCGGCGTCCGGGTGAGAGATGATTGCGAAGGTTCGTCTACGCGCCGCCGGAGTTTCGTTGGTTCGTTGTTCAACATCAATGTTGCGTGTTTGCGTTTCCATAGTTGTCATTTCCTTGAATTACGCCACAGTCAGGCGTGAAATCGCACAGCAAAGATGGCGGTCCGCACACGCCGAAGCGCCGGACCGGAAACCTGAATTGGCGTAGCTAATGGGGCTCGCCGCCGCGCCCAGGAATGGTGCCGATTCCTGGCAAGGGCTTGAGATAGAGCAAATGCTCGCTCGTCCCGGCTTTGAAGATGCGGGTGATTTCGTAGCGAGTGCCGGAGGTCGCATCGCGAAAGATTCCGCCAACGCGGTAGCGCCCGAGTCGCATGTCGCGCGTAGTTTTCGCGACAAAATCGTAGGTCGGGCGCCCGCATTCGTGGCAGACGATGTATTGATCGGTCTCGTCAGTGGGGCCCACGAGACCGCGCTGGACGAAATGCGTATCCGCGCTTCCGCACCAGGCGCATCGTCTTCCACCGAGATTTCGTGCCGGTGCGACCATGACTCCCTGAAAACCCTCTCACCTGCGAGCCACGCTCGCGATTATGGTCGATTGTGCCTGTCGCACCGTAAGCAGCGCAACCCTTTGAGCACCTGTGAGGACGTTTAACCGGGCCTATCTTGCTGGAACAAGGCATAATTTAGACTAACGTTCCGATCCAGCTCCAGCCCGTTCGGCGCAGCGAACAGGTTCATGCATCGGCGATTCGCTCATGCTAGATGAAGAGTCGAGGAAAGGTTGGTGCTGCAATGCCAAGTGAACAGAACCCCCAGGCCCCTGGATGGATCGGTCCCGATCGAGGAATTCCTGGCGAATCGCACATTGATCGTCGCTTCGAATCGCGGCCCGGTCACCTTCTCCTACTCCGACGACGGGACCTTCACCTCCCGCAAAGGAAGTGGCGGCGTGGTCACCGCCGTCAGCGCGATCGCACGCGACCGGCAACCGATCTGGATCGCCGCCGCCATGACGGACGGTGACCGCGCTCGCGCGGAAGTCGCCCGCCGCACCGGCGAGGGGCTGATCAGCCCGTCCGGTCAAAAGTCGGATTTCCGGGTTCAGTTCGTTGTCCCGGAACCCGAGGTCTATCACAAGTACTACAACCTGATCAGCAATCCCCTCCTCTGGTTTTTGCAGCACTATCTCTGGGATACATCGCGCGCTCCGGATATCGACCAGGAAATCTGGGACGCCTGGGAAAATGGCTACGTCACTGTGAACCAACTGTTCGCAGATGAGGTACTCGCCGCCGCCGAGCAATGCGAGGACGAGCCGATCATCATGCTGCAGGATTACCATCTCTATCTTGCGGCAGGGATGATCCGGAAAAAGCGCCCGACCGCACTCCTCCAGCATTTCACGCATATCCCCTGGCCCGATCCAGATTACTGGCGATTGCTTCCGATGAAGATGCGCCAGCAGATCTGCGAGGGAATGCTCGGCAACGATATCGTCGGATTCCAGACACGCACCCACGCCCGCAGTTTCATGTACACCTGCGAGGCCTACGTGCCTGAGGCGAAGATCGACTATTCGGGACGTGGCATTCTCTGGCGCGACCGCCGCATCGAAGTGCGCGACTACCCGATCTCGATCGATGTCAACGCCGTGCGCAAAGTCGCGTACAGCAAAGAAGCCCGTAGCCACGATCGCTATCTGCCGAATCTCTCGAACGAGTTCACGATTCTGCGCGTCGACCGTGTGGAGCCGAGCAAGAACATCGTCCGCGGATTCAAAGCGTTCGACCGGTTCCTCGATGCACATCCCGAGTTTCTCGGCCGAGTCAATTTCGTCGCCGTGCTGGTCCCATCGCGGATGGATGTACCCGAATACCAATCCTATCTCGGCGATGTCAGCGAAATCGTCTTCCGCATCAATGCGAAATACGCGAATGTCGAAACCGGTTGGCAACCGATCCACGTGCTGATGGGCGAAAACTATCCGCGCGCGCTGGCCGCGATGAAGTGGTACGACGTGCTGCTCGTCAATTCGATGATCGACGGCATGAATCTCGTCGCTAAGGAAGGCTGCCTGATCAACGAGCGCAATGGCGTGCTCGTCCTCTCCGAGGGAGCAGGCGCCGCCAGTCAACTCGGCGATGACGCGCTGCTCGTCTGTCCCGCCGATGTCGAAGGCACCGCCGACGCGTTCTACAAAGCGCTGACGATGCCGCTTGCGCGAGCGACGGCGCCGGTCTGATTCGCTCCGGGGCATCGTTGAATCAGACGATGTCGCCATTTGGTTCCGGGAGCAGCTCTACGATTTGCTCAAATACGCGATCAACGGCGAGCGCGATCCAGGGGCGTTGATCATCTCCGCGCCGGAACCATCCGCCAATGGGACCGTGGAGCTTCCCACCGGATCGAAGCGAACATCGGCCTCAAATTCATGATCCCGCGAGTACTGTCAAGCGCGCGCTATTTCCGGTCAAGCAATGCCGCGGCAGCTTCATCGGCGATGACCAGGGTCTTCTCCGGGACGAGCTGCAACCAGGAAGCGGGCACATCAGCCGAAGGAGCATCGTCGAGCGCGCGTCGGAGCATTTCCGCTTTTTTTGCGCCCGAAACGATCAGTACAATCCGGCGCGCTTCGAGCAGGGTAGCAACGCCCATTGTCATCGCGGTGGTCGACACCGGCGAGCCGGGCGCCCAGTACGCAGCGGATTGATCGATCGATTCCTGGGTAAGGTTGAGCAGGCGCGTGCGCGAATCGGCAGTCGAACCCGGCTCGTTGAAGGCGATATGCCCATTCGGCCCCAGACCAAGCACCGCTAGCTCGAGTCCGCCTAGACGCTGTCAGCTCAGCTTCATAGGAGCGAGCTGCCGCGTCCGGATCGGACGCGCTTGATGGAACCATGTGGATATTTTCGCGGGGAACTCGTGCGGGATCCATGAACGAGCGAAAGAGCCAGCCGGTGAGACTGTTCGGATCGTCCGGGGTGACGCCGGCATATTCGTCCAGGCAGAAGAACTGCGTTCTGGCGAAACTCGAGCTCGCCCGATTCGACCATTGCGATCAACGCTTTGAACATGCCGAGCGGGGTGCCGCCGGTCGGAAGCGCGAGGACAAGCGCGGGGTTTGCATGCACGGCGTCGGCCACGATCCGCGCCGCTTCCGCGCTCATCGCATCGTAATCAGCAACGATTTGAACAGGAACTCGCGCCACGCCGCTCTCCTATCTCCGCCAACATCCAGATCAGCGACAACTCCGCATGCTCTGGCGACATTGTCAATGAAATAGTGCCAGATTCTTGCAGCCCGGACCGGAGTCACGGCGCCGTTGAGGGTACTGAAAGTCCATCCATCAGGAGATCAACGATGAGTTTCGCGAGATCGTCATCGGCTGGATAGGAGAGCGCACCCATCTTCGCGAGTTTGACCTGTCCGAAAATCGAATGAAACACAAATAGAATCGCCAATTCGACCGGGATCGGGCGAATGTCTCCATCGGCGATTGCCTGCTCGATCGTGGGTCGAATCGCCTTCCAGGGAGGAGGCGTCTGCTCAAGAAGCTGCAACCGGAGCGGCTCCGCGACATATTCATGCAAATCCGCGATCAGGCGAAAGTAATCGATCTGGGTTGTAGCGAAAAGCGACGAGGTCAGTGCGAGCAATCGCTCGCGAAACGAGCCAGTCCATGCAGAGCACCGCCTGCATGGAAATGGTCGCTCGCTCGATCTCTTCGCGAACCACTTCAAGGAAAAGTTCTTCCTTATCGCGAAAATGATGGTAGAGCGTCGCCTTGTTAACCCCGACGGCGTCGGCGATTTGCTGCATTGAAACCGCGTTGAACCCCCGCGCTACGAACAGAGGACGCGCTTCCAGCAAGATGCGATTGCGGCCTTCGACCGGTTTTTCTATGACGCCCACTTCTTTTTCGATGACGGTCATCGGCTCTCCTCTTGCGGCGGAAAACGGTGTTGACGGCAGCCGCAATGATGATTATAGTTCACTTCGCTTAACCAACCAACCGGTCGGTTGGTCGAGTTTCTCGCTATCGCTGTTCCGCGCAATGACCGATTTCAGTCAGGGTTTCAAGGGGCGTCATTAATGGCAAGGTCAACGTCAATTTCCGCACCACCAGCCGATCCCGGCGAAGGAACGAGCTACCTCAACCACGATCAGATCAAGCTGGTCATGGTCGGCTTGATGGCAGGCATGTTTCTCGCGGCGCTCGATCAGAGTATCGTCGGCACCGCGCTTCCCCGCATCGTCAGCGATCTCGGCGGGCTCGATAAACTCTCCTGGGTGATCACCGCGTACTTGCTCACCTCGACCGCCACCACGCCGCTGTGGGGGAAAATCTCCGATCTCTATGGACGTCGCATCATTTTCCAGACGGCGATCGTCATCTTTTTGATCGGTTCCGCGCTCTGCGGTCTCAGTCAGAATATGGAACAGTTGATTATCTTCCGGGCGCTGCAGGGCATCGGCGGCGGCGGACTCTTTGCGATCGCACTCGCGACGATTGGCGACATCGTGCCGCCTCGCGAGCGTGGCCGTTACCAGGGGTATTTCGGCGCGGTATTCGGTGTTTCCAGTGTCGCCGGTCCACTTCTGGGCGGCTGGTTCACGGATGGACCCGGCTGGCGCTGGATTTTCTATATCAACATTCCGATCGGCATTGCCGCACTTGCGATAATCTCCTACGCGCTCAAAATTCCTCTGCGCAAACGGGAAGCGAAAATCGACTATCTTGGCGCAGCAGTCATTGTCAGCGCAGTCACGTCTCTGCTGCTCTATCTCAACTGGGCGGGTGAGCAATACGGCTGGACGAGTCCTCAATCGCTCTGGCTGGTTGGCGTTGCATTGATTCTTACGGTGGCGTTCGTCTTCGTTGAATTGCGCGCTCCAGAACCGATCATCCCGATGCCGCTGTTCCGCATACCGACCTTTACGATCGGCAACTCCTTCAACTTCATGGTTGGCGTTGCGATGTTCGGCGCGATCGTCTTCCTCCCGCTCTATCTTCAAGCGGCGAAGGGAATGTCACCGACCGAATCCGGGCTCGGCATGTTGCCGATGGTGTTCGGACTCTTCACGATGTCGCTCTTTTCCGGGCGCTACATCACGCGTACTGGCAAATACCGGATCTTCCCAATTCTCGGCTCATCGATTGTGATCGTCGCGCTTGTTTTGCTCTCGCGGATTCATGCCGATAGCTCCTACTGGGAGCTGGCGATCTTCTCCTGGATGTTCGGCTCAGGTATCGGTATGACCATGCAAACGGTCGTGACCGCCGTGCAGAATGTCGTGCCATTCAAGGACATGGGCGCGGCGACCAGCTCCACAAGTTTCTTTCGCTCGCTCGGCGGCGCCATTGGCACGGCGATCTTTGGCGCGATTCTCTCGAGCCGGCTCGTGATGCACCTGGATAAGGAGCTTGCCACCTTGCCGGCCGGCTCGGTCGATCCGAGCAAGATCGACGCGAACAGCATCGAGTCGATCCACGCCTTGACCGAACCCGTGAAGGGCATGGTCCTTTCCGCCTACTCGATGGCGATCGACGATATCTTCCTGACCGCGATTCCATTCATGATCGTGGCGCTGATCATCGCCCTCTGCCTGAAAGAAGTGCCGCTGCGCGGCCGCTCTGCCGCTCCAGCTGCGGAAGGTGCTACTCCGGCAGCTGTCGAAGAAGTTCCGCTCGTCCTTTCAGGACACTAAAAGCCCTCAACCCGGCCCCTACACCATTGTGTGTAGGGGCCGGTCTTGTTGCATGGCCTGGGTTTCCGGAAACCAATCTGTCCTGATCACCCCGGGAGGACACAAGATCCTCCCCTACGATGTGGTGACTGTGGGAGCGGGCCGCACGACGTCATTCGTCGCGGCCTGCTGCCTGCGATCTACTGCCCGCTCGTCCCCAGATCGTTCGTCGCTCCGGTATTCTTCCAGCGGGGAGGAAATGCATGACGATGAACGATCGTTTCGCGGCAGTGATCGCGCAAATCGATGAATGGATCGGGCCAGTTGGAGTGCCCGGTGCTGCGGTAGTGGTTTCGTTTCAGGGTGAGCTTGTCGCCGAGCGTTACGCGGGGGAAGCATCGGCAGGCGTGCCGGTTGAAGAGCGTACGCTCTTCGGGTTGGCGTCAGTCACCAAACCGGTGACAGCAGCAACCGTTGTCTCATGCGTCGAAGATGGTCTGCTCGCACTCGATGAGCCAGTCGCACGATTTATTCCCGAGTTCGTCACCGATACCGACACGTCGATCGATTTCTATGACCCCGATCTCGATGCATTTCGCGGCGAAGTCACCGTGCGTCAGTTGCTGGCGCATCTCTCCGGACTTCCTGAGGATCTCCCCGTCGGATATCTCAGCCTCAAAAAACGTCCCGATCTCCAGACCTACATCGACGCCATGCAGCGGCAACCCCTGACCTTCGCACCGGGCACGGCGCTCCGCTATTCAAATGCCGGGTATGCGCTGCTGGCGCGCATTGTTGAGCGGGTCACCGGCAACGACTTCTGGCTGGAGGCTGACCGTCGCATCATCGAACCACTCGGTGTGCGCGATATCGTCGCCCGCCCCGGTCCGGCTCTCACGGAGCGGATCGCCGAGGTCGCTGATGTTGCCCGCGCAGGGACTGATGTCGCAGCCTACAACAGTGATTACTGGCGGCAGCTGGCCATTCCGTGGGGCGGACTCTATGGATCCGCACGCGATCTCGTCCAGTTCGCCACAGCCTTTTTACCCGGCGGTCCCGCGTTGCTTTCCCCGGGCGCAATCCAGGCGATGATCACTGATCAGGCGCATGGCGTCGCCGGTGGCGTCGGCAGCTTGCGCCTGCATTGGGATACCGCGTTTTGGGGACTTGGCTGGGAAGTGCGTGGCACAAAAACCCGGCACTGGACGGGCGATCTCGCCTCCCCAGCCACCTTTTGCCATTTCGGCGCAGCGGGTACACTGCTCTGGGCTGATCCCACACGAAAACTCGCCGTCGCCGTCTTCGCGAACCGGACCACGGCGCACCTCTGGCCTTTCGCGCCACCCCGGTGGGCGCGATTGAATAATGCGCTTGTCGCGCTTGCAGACACGTTTATCTGACCAAGGAGTCCTCGCAATGAAACGACGGCGAATCCCGATGCCTGTTGCTCAGCTTGCGGTCGCCGCCGTTGCGAGCAGTCTGCTCCTGGTCATGCTGCTCGCGCTCAGCAGCCTGCTTCCGCGCTACGTGATGGCGGGTGAAACGATCACCGGCGACAACGCCACCCTGCCGAGCGGCACGATCGTTTCCGACGATCTCTACGCGGCCGGTCGCAATGTCACCATTGACGGTTCAGCGCTTCGCGATGTTAACGCGATCGCCGGCGAGTTCACGCTCAATGGATTGATCAACGGCAATCTCAATCTGGCGGCGCGCACGGTGACGATCAACGGGCCGATCGGCCGATCGGTTCGCATCACGGCGCAGAATGTGACGATCAATTCGACGATCGGCGGCGACGCGGTCATCTTCGCCGCCTCGGTCACCATCGCGCCGAACGCGACGATTACGGGCGACCTCATTCTCGCCACCGCGGATTCAGTGGTGAACGGGGCGGTCCAGGGATCGGTCAAAGGCGGCTCGAATGATTTCGAGCTCGCTGGCACGGTCGCCGGCGCGGTTGAAGTCGACTCCAGCAACACAACGATTCCAGAGACCACTCAGGTGACGCGTTCAGAAGGAAGTAGATTCTCGTTCGGCAAGGTCGCCGCCTATTACCGCTGGTTTCAGTTTCTTGCCGCAATCGTTGCGACCTTCGTCGTCATCATGATCAGTCCGGGGTCAGCCCGGAACATCGCCGGCGCGATCCGCAAAACACCCTTCGCCGCGCTGGTGACCGGCATCACCGTTTTCGCCATCGTGCCAATCGCCATGCTCTTACTGATGGTTACGGTCATCGGAATACCATTGGCGATCATCGTCGCCATGCTGATGATCTGCGCCGCCTACTTGAGCCAGGTGTTCGCCGGTGTCGCGATCGGCTCATTGATTGCGAATCGGCTAAAAATGGGCACGGGCCGGTTTCCAACGCTTCTCGCCGGGCTGATCGGCGTCTGTTTGATCTGGCTGCTGCGGATTTTGCCGATTCCGATCTGGAACTTCACGGTCGCATTTGTTGTCGCGCTCGCCGGCGTTGGCGGGATCGTGCTGGCGATCTATCGAAGCGCACGCCCTCCAGTCGCTGCGTGAAATCTGGCAATCACCAGGTCATGGCGAATCCCTACATCGAGATTGATCGACCTGCCCCGGACTGAAGTCTGAGGCTGACAAGACGAGGTCTCTTCGAGACTGAGATCGGAAACGCCCGGTTTCCGCGAGAAAACCGGCGCATCACCACCAGTCCTGGAAGGACTTCGTCATGCTCAGCCCGGGACTTGAAGTGCCGGGGATGACATCGCAACCAATCTTCGAGATATCTGCTCTAAATCAGGCCGACCTCCGTCATCAGCTTCAACGTGCCCTGGAGATCAGCGAGTTCCGTCAGGTCGAGATCAGGCGCATCGAGATCCGAAAATGGCACCAACTCGGGGATCGCCTCCACTCCGGCCGCCAGCGGATATTCGAGCGTCTCCTCGGCGAAATAGGTTTGCGCTTCTTCGCTGAGGAGGTAGCGAATCACCGCCGCCGCCTGCTCTTCCTGCCCGCTTCCGGCGATGATGCCGGCGCCGCCGACATTGATCAGCGAACCGACATCGCCTTCCGGGAAGTAATAGTTCTCGATGGAGATGTCCGGGTCTTCTTCGCGCGCTTCGAACAGATAGTAGTGGTTCACCAGCCCGACCGCGACTTCCTGGCTGGCGACCGCGCTCACCTGAGGACCATTGTCTTCAAAGGTAATGGGATTGGTGGCGACAATCCCCTCTAACCAATCGCGGGCGCCATCCTCGCCGTAAACGACGCGAAGCGCCGTGACGAATGACTGAAACGGCGCGTTCGAAGGCGCCCAGCCGATTGGACCATTCAGCTCTGACTGCGGCAAATCGATGATTCGTTTCGGCAGTGTGGCGGGATCGGTGACTTCAGGGTTGTAGAGCAGCACCCGCACCCGGCCCGAGAGACCGATCCAGACTCCATCGGGCGAGCGAAACTGCGGCTCAACCTGATCGAGCAATTCGGCAGGCAAAACGGCGAACCGGTTCTCCTGCGCCAGCGCGCCCAACGCGCCAGCGTCCTGGCAGAAATAGAGACCGGCGGGTGTCTTGCTGCCCTCTTCCAGAATCTGGGCAGCGAGTTCAGCGGTGTTGCCGAAGCGAACGTCGAGATCGATGCCGGTCACCTCGGCAATCCGGGGGATCATCGGGCCGACCAGCTCTTCGTTGCGACCGCAATAGATCGTCAGTTTGCCAGACGAGGTAGGTGTCGCGGATTGGGCGAATGCAGATACCTGCGAGAGTCCGAGCGCGGCTCCTGTGGCCAGTCCCGCGAAACGCCGTCGATTCATGCTCCGGAAATCAAGCTCCTGCATCTGCGCTCCTCTTGCTTCAATCTGTTTTTTCCGAACATCCTTACCCTAGCTGGAACTTACTGGAGCGTCAACGGGCAATAGAGCATTTCGCGACCAGAATTTCGCCGCACTCGATCTCAGGCCGGGCGGCCAAAGTTCCGGGGCAACAGCTCATCGAGGGTAAGGATCTCCGGTCCATCGGGACCATCGAGAATCACCGGCATTGCCCGATCGGTGGGGTGAAACTCGTTAAGCACCTGGCGGCAGCCGCCGCAGGGCGTCACCGGCGACATCTTGGGCGCGGTCACCGCGATCGCCAGAATCGTCCGCTCGCCAAGGTCAGCCACTTTCGCCACAGCTACCCGCTCCGCGCAGATCGACAACGGATAGCTGGCGTTCTCGACATTGCACCCGGTGACGATGCGCCCATCGGGCAACAACGCCGCCGCGCCGACCGGAAAATGCGAATAGGGCGCATAGGCGCGCTTCGCGGCATCGCGCGCCGCTTCTAGCAGCGCATCGATGATCGAAGGTTCAAGACCTGCTGTCATTGCTTCATCCTTTATCATGAACACAGTTGCACAACGGTTCCCCGGTTCCGTTTCGTCCACGGCAGCTTATCTCAGGAGCATTGATGAGCGACCTGCTCAGTGTCCAGCCGGAAGAACGCCTGCGGGCAGCCGCCTTTCTTTGTGAAGCGCTTGGCTTCGATCTCGATCCTGCTGTGATCGCGCCAGATGTCGCGGTGCTTAAGAATGATCCATTCGCGCGCGTCTATACCGCTGAACTTGAGTCCACGGTTGGGACCGCCGCCTTTCTGATTTACCAATACCTTCTAACCGAGCTGGCGGCTGATGGACGCAACGGCCACGATATCTTCAGGGCCGACTTGGAGACGCTCGAAATCGCCGCCGAGCGCGATACGCCCGGTCCTCGCATCCTGGCGCACGCCACCACCGACGACGAGGCCTACATCCTCGCCACCACGCCCGCGATTCACCGTGCGCTCATGGGTCTCGACGCCTCTGAGAGCGTAGAGGCAACCGAGAGCGACCTTCCCCCCGGTAGCGATACGGCGGCTATCCGGCGCGAAAGTGCCGACGAATTGCTGCGACTGCTGAAGCTTTCCAACGATCAGGCCAGGCGCTGGTTGGCCGCGATGCACTCCGAAGGCCTGCTCGCCCAGTCCGGGGAGGACCTTGCCTTTGGACAAGAAGAGGCGGCTCTTGCCCTCTTTTTGATTGACGATAAGAGCATTCAGGATTTGCTCCGCCTCCTCGCCGTCATGGTCGACGCAACCCGCCGGCAGGCGGAAGAACCCCAGTTCACCTCTAAACAGGACGAATAGCCCTTTTCGGGGAAAGTATCTCAGTTCTATTATCCTTGCGTGCACTAGGCGCACTAGCCTATGCACAATGTTGCGCAATATTATTTTGTGTACATGTATGCGGACTGTTGTCATGCGCAGATATCAAGTTGCCCGATTAACGGTTGCCGCGCAAGGTGAATTGAGTTCTCGATGGCCAGACGATTTACCCGGATTTCAACGCTTGGACAATGCTCCGTCATTCTTGATGGCGTTGCATTCGATCCTCCCCGGCGGGCGCGTTTAGCTCAACAGGTTGATTCGGGCCGAATCTATGTCGTCTCACAGCACGATGGGGTGGTTGAAACACTCCTGGTGACGATGCTGCCGACGATTAAGCTGCTCGTCCTGCTCTCCGACTATGCCTGGCAAATGCCCTCCTGGCTGGAGGGAGACGATTCGCTCGATGGGGTGACTCACAACTAGATTCGTTCCACTTCTACTGCATCGCATACCGCGCCCGCCAGACAACCGCCTGCTCCTCTGAAACGCGGGCAAACGTTGCAGCCGCTTCCGCAAGTAAGATGTCATCGGCCACACGCCGAACTTCCCCGGCAACCTCGATCAATCGTCCGCGATCGCTCACGACGCGTCCGATCGCCCGCGCTTCGACACCGATCTCGACCGGACGCCGAAATGTGACTGACATGCGCGCGGTCACAGCCCAGGCGTCGAGCCGGTAGAGCGACCAGGCCATCACTTCATCGAGGACCGTGGTGATAATGCCGCCATGCACCATCCCGGTATAGCCTTCGTGCTCTCGCCGAGGGGTGAACGGCGTCCAGATTCCGCTTTCATCCTCAAGCGGGTAAAAGTGGAGATGCAATCCATATGGATTGTTCTTACCGCATCCAAAACAGTAATGATCGTCGGCGGAATTGATCCGCCTCCGCTCGATCTCAACGGTTTCGCTCATCATGAATCCGATCGTTCCCATCGCCCATGAACCTGAAAGCACGGAGAGCATGACGCTCACTCCGCTCTCAAGCATAAAAGTCATTGTCGATCCCCACCAAATTCCCGGCGACAGGCTACGGACCTGATGCGCGACCCGCCACAGATTCGTTCGATGTTGCGTGCTAGCATCCTGTGAGATTCCTGGCTGGTTCCAATACGGCCAATCTGCCTGATCAACACTACGTCTATCTGGGGACCGCTCTGAGCCACGCGACTTCACATTCGAGCCTTCGCCGCATAGCCCAGCTGGGTTGGATCGGTGTTTCGACGCTGCTGGCGATGCTCGTTTTCATCTTGATCGCTGCCAGCAGCGCGGAAGCGCATGCCTTTGTCGCGAAAAGCGATCCCGCCGCAAGCTCTGTACTGGCAACCGCTCCCACCCAGGTGACCATCTGGTTCACGGAACGTCTTGAGCCCGAAGCGACCGCCGCGACGCTCAGCGATCATCTCGGCAATACGATTCCCGGCACGAGCTATCGCATCGGCGACGATCCCAAGCAGCTCATCGTCACCCTGCCGGCCGGGTTGGCGAATGGCACCTATTCCGTTGTCTGGAAAAACATCTCCGCCGACGATGGACATCCCGCCAAAGGTTATCTTCCGTTCACGATCGGCACCGCCGCCGACATCCAGGCGATCGTCACTCCGGTCGATGCATCAACCTCCGCCGGCGCGCCAGAGTGGATGCGGGCAGGCAGCCGCTGGCTCGCGTTCCTGGGGCTTTTCCTGGCGATTGCTGTCTGGCCGGTCTGGAGTCTGGTGCTCGCCCCCGCCGCGCGCAGCGTGCCGGGCGGACTGCGAAACACCATTCCGACCATCACAAGACTTGCCATTCTCGCCCTCGTCGCAGCGCTGGTTGGCGATCTCGTCGCGCTCCTGGTGCAGGCCGCCGAATCAGGCGGACCCTACTTCAGCAGTCTGAAGACCACCCTGTTCGACACCCGGTACGGCGAACTCTGGATGCTGCGCATCGGGCTGCTCGGCCTGCTTGCGGCGTTGCTTTCGTTCGTATCCTGGGTCTGGCCGTGGCGCAAGGCGGAAATCGGCACCTTCGCGTTCATCGCTTCACTGGCGCTGGTCGTTCCCTTCAGTTTCAACGCCCATGCCTCCGCGCAAACGTCAGGACGCGCGTTCGCCATAGCCACTGACATGATTCACCTGGCCTCAGCCGGACTCTGGGGTGGCGGCGCGATCGTGCTTTTGATCGTTCTGGTCAGAGCCAGCAGAGGACTCGATGCGGACCGGCGACGGCGGCTCGTCGCCAACGCCATTCCGCGCTTTTCGATGCTCGCGCTGACCGCCTGGATCATGCTGGCGGCGACGGGAGGCTACTCCGCCTGGCTTGAGGTCGCCAATGTCGATGGCGCGCTCAACACCACCTACGGCAACGCCTTCTTGATCAAAATGGCCCTGGCCGCGCTTCTGCTTGGCTTCGGCGCGGCCCACCTCATCGTCGTTTCACGCAAGATCAGGCAGGCTCCGGCGGGAGAGCCCTGGGCGAAACGATTTCAAATTACGCTTGGCATTGAAGTCGTCGCCATCGTCGCGATCCTCCTTGTTACCGGCTGGCTCACCTCCGAGCCGCCTGCCCGGGAATCACTCGCGCAGTCGCCGCAAACCGTGGTCGTAGCGCTGAGCGCGAATGGGATCGATGGGTCGCTCACGCTCGATCCTGGAGCGGCAGGAATCAATCATCTGAGGCTTGCACTCAACGGTGGCGATATTCCCACCGACGCCGAAGCGCTTTTGCGGCTTACCGCGCCCGACGCATCGTTCGGCACGCAGGAGATCACGCTCACTTCTGTCGGTGGAAATGCCTGGGAAACGCATGGCAGCGAGTTCAGTCTCGCGGGTGATTGGAGCGTCACCGCCATCGTCCGCAAAGTCGGTGAGTTCCAGTGGCAGGCAACGGGAACCGCTTCAATCGCGGCAACTGCCGCCAGCTCAACTGCACCCGGTGAGCCCTGGCACTTCGGCAAGAGCGCGATCTTTGGACTGCTGCTGTTGTTGATCGGATCGGCCTGCGCCGGTTGGGCGATCACCGCCGAGCGCGGCGCATCCCGCCGTGAGGCGGGCGGCATCGCCATCGCCACACTCGTCGCCGGTCTGCTGCTCATTCTCCAGGCTCGCCTGCCCGAACAAACCGCGACTGCTGCAACGACTGCCGACGCGGCAACCATCTCACGCGGCCAGACCGTCTATTTGCAACAGTGCCTGGCCTGCCATGGCGTCACCGGCAAAGGCGACGGCCCGCAAGCCGCGAATATGAGCGTGCAGCCCGCCGATCTCACCGATCCCGCTCATCTCCTGCACGGCGCAAATGGGCTTGAGCAGTTCGTCAAGAACGGCTTTCCTTCGAGCGGCATGCCCGCCTTCGCGGACATCCTCACCGACGATCAGGTGGTGGACGTCGTTGCCTACATTCAATCGCTTGCCAGTGGCAACGCGGCCGGAATGGATGTTCCCGATCCCGCTGATTGCAATCGTGGAACCTCGCGACCTCACCGCCTTGATGACGGGAACGCCCCCGGCGGTTTCCACCCAGGCGATCGATCTCGGTCCATCGCCGATCGCCTGGCCCATCGGCGCAGCCGCATCCGAAGATGACGTTGCACAGATCACCTCAACACTGCACACCTATGTCGCCTGCATCAACGCCAACGACTATCCCCGCCGGCTCGCGCTCTCGACCACGTCGTCGCTTGCACCGCTCTACGCCGGAATGGATATCGAAGACCGCGCGACCGTCGCCGCGTGGACGGATGAAACACCGACTCCGCTCGCGGAAACCGACCGCCAGGGGATCGCGAAGATCGAGGATGTCCGCAAACTTGATGACGGGCGGATCGGCGCGCATGTGACGATCGCCGACCCGGTGAATCATCCGCACGAAGTCAACGTCGTGCTGATCTTCGCCCAGGAAAATGGCCGCTGGCTGCTCGATGAAGCCCGTTCTCCTGAATCAGCCGACGGCACGCCGGTCGTCACCGAAACCCCGATGACGGTCACCTGGCCGCTGATGTCGATGGCGGATGGCTACCACGTTACTTTCAAGGTTTCCGAAGGCCCGGCGGATGCCCGCCCAATCGTGCTAACGATTCACAACCCGAATGGCGACGCCATCGAAGACGCCATGGTCCATGTCTCGCTCACCCCGCGTGGTGTCGGGCTCCCGGTCGACGTCATGCTCGCCAACGTCGACCCCGGCACCTACGCCGGCAATGCCTCGCTCCCTCCATCCGGCATCATTGAAGCCGACATCACCATTACCCTACCTGACGGAACCGAGCTGAATCCTGCCTTCACCTTTCCGGCGAGTTAATGAACTCCCAGCGGTTCGGTTATCTCGACCCACCGTCATTCTGACCGGAGGGAAGAATCCCCGCTGTTCACAATGAGGGATCGTGTAGCCAGCAGCGGCTTCGCCGGGGGATTCCTCGCTTCGCCCGGAATGACGACGCACTGTTCGTGGTGCATTCAGACAAGCGATAAACTCAAGGGCGTCGCAGCGTCGGCCCGGTCAATCGCCCAGAGGATCCCCGCCACCGGCCGGTCACCATTATTCGGCAGATCGGTCAGGAAGGGATAACTTCCGGCGTCGGCATTGAGCGTTACCGATTCAGATTGTCCTGGATGCAACTTCAACGAGATACCCAACCGCTCAATGGTGAACGAGTGCGGATTGGCCCCGTGATTCGTGACAGTGACCGTGATCGGTTTGTTCGCAGGAAATTCCGCTTCAGGTGGAGAGAAGTAGACATCGTAGAGATCGATCTGGATTGAATCGCTGAGCGGGCCGATATACTCGAGATAGTCCTTCAGCTTTTTCGCACGGCTGGGGTGACGGAGCTTGCGCAGCGCTTTCGCCTCGATCTGGCGAATGCGCTCGCGGGTGACGCCGAAGTGCTTGCCGACTTCTTCAAGCGTGCGAGAACGGCCGTCTTCGAGACCGAAGCGCATGATCAGCACATCTTTTTCGCGTTCGGAAAGCGAGCTGAGCACATCGTCCATCTGCTCTTTGAGCATCTGGCGCGACGCGGCATCGGCGGGAGCCGGGGCTTTGTGGTCTTCGATGAAGTCGCCGAGATTTGAATCCTCTTCCTCGGACGCGACCTCCGGGCTGATGATCTCGCGACCGATCGGCGGTGACTCCACGTGACTCGGGCTCCTGGGCGAACAGATCTTCATGTGCACCGGAATGCGGATGGTGCGGGCCTGATCGGCGATCGCCCGGGTGATCGCCTGCCGGATCCACCAGGTGGCATAGGTGCTGAACTTGAAGCCCTTGTGATGCTGAAACTTCTCGACCGCGCGAATCAATCCAAGATTGCCTTCCTGGATCAAATCGAGCATCGACATCCCCCGCCCGACATATTTCTTGGCGACCGACACGACGAGGCGTAAATTGGCCTCCGTCAGCGCCACCTTGGCCCGGAGTCCTGATGCGATCTGATCGTCCCACCGCTTGAGCAGACGATCGCCCTGCTCGGCCAGCATGGCGAAGACGATCTCGTCCTCCGGCCACGTCCTCGGTGTCGCGAATCAGCGACTGAACGGGACTGGGCAAGAGCTCCCACTCGACATTGCGCTGCCGCAGCGAGTCTTCTTGCACGTCGGTGGTGATGCCAAGGGTCTTCGCCGAGGCCGAGATCGCGGCTTCACCCACCTGCGTCATGGGAATCAGGCTGCGCAACACGATCGGCTTGGGCGGAAGGGGGTCTTCGCCAGGATGGGCGGCGAGATAGAGCGTGCTGACGGTGCGCCAGTTCGTTTTGAATGAATCGTAAACCGCCCAGGCAATCGCCGCACCGTCTGGGGTGGGAGTGCTGTCGGCGCTCAGCTTGCGGATCGTCGCGGTGAGATAGTCCCCGCGCTCCATCGCCGCGGCCAGTTCGACCTCGCGCATGCCGGTGAGCAACGGCACCCGGCCGATTTCGCGGAGATACATCCGGACTGGATCCGATTCAATCAGATGCGATTCAATCAGATGTGATTCAAGTTGATCGACGAACGCTGAACCTGGAAGCGGACCGCTGCCCGCGCGCACGAGCCGCCTGGCAGCCTCAGCGCTGCCTGGATCGACATGAGACTCATCTGGAGTCAGCCCCTGCATTAGGGAATCGAGGAAGCGATCGATCGCATCGTCATGCTCAGTCATCATGGGTCTCCTCAGGGTGCTGTCCGCTGAAGGATTTGCGCAGCCTGGCGATCGACCGGCTCTGCGCGACCTTGACCGCGCCGGCGCTCTTGCCGAGCGCCTCGCCGATCTCACCGCTTGTCAACCCGGCCAGTCTGAGTTCCAGGATGCGCCGCTGGTCGATTGGCAGCAGATAAAGCATCTCCCCCACCTCGTCTCGTTGCACCCGGTGAAGCGCTTCGTCTTCCGGCGAGGCGGACTGGTCCTCAAGCTCGGATACGCGATCCAGTGGCTCTTGCGGCCGCCTGTCGCGGTAACAATCGGTGACGACGTTGTGCGCAATTGTAAAGAGCCAGCTGCGAAACGAGCGGTCGGATTTGTGCGATGGCAGCGCGACGAGCGCCTTCAGAAAAATCTGGCTGGTCGCGTCTTCTGCCTGCTCCTTCGTGCCCAGGCGGTGATAGGCGTAGCGATAGATGGCACTGACGTAACGCCGGTAGAGCGCGGCAAACGCGCTCCGATCGAGCAACGCCTCTGCGACAAGGCGAGCGTCGGTATCCGGCGTCTCTCCTGTTGGTCCCAATCGATCCTCCATCACCCGCAGATTCAAGCAATGCACGCGCGTACAAAAGAGGAGACGGTGATGAAATAGAAATGGTTACAGGGGACGCCCTCTCCCGGCGCGGGAGAGGGTCCGAAAGCTCGGCGGCGTGTTCCCTTCTCCTAGCATTGGGAGAGGGGTTGCGGGTGAGGGATTTCGACCCGTTGTTCCAGCACCATGCCTGGCCATTCGCCATAGGTGAAGGGAAACGACCGGGTGAAGCCGACGCTTTCGTAAAAGCCGATGAGCGATTGATCGTCGCCTGCATAGCAATCGACGCGAACCAGCGCAATGCCGCGACGCTGCGCTTCCGCCCTGGCGTGCGCGACCAACTCACCGCCAATCCCTTTGCCTTTGTGCGCCCGGGAGGTGATCAGCAGGCGAACGTAAAGCTCGCGCTCTTCGAGCGGCTCGATGTAAGGCATTGGCGATTCGTTGAGGAGAATGGCTCCGACAGGTTTACCCTCAATCTCGGCGATCCAGAGATCACCTTCGCCGATCAAAGCGCGAACTCGCTCGACTTTGCGGGGATCAGCCGTCCAGTGCTCAGTTCCCCATTGACCGGTGCGTCCCTGGCTCACCAGCCAATCGACTGCGTCGTCGAGCATCACCAGCACATCATCCGCGTCCGCCAAGGTTCCCGTTCGAATTTGCATTGAACATCCCGATCACATGCGATTGCCGCGCCGCGCTGCACAGCCGATTTCGTCATCTTCCTATACCATGCAACTTCATCGCATCCCGCGACGTCACGGACCGGGCCGGAACAGGTGGAGGAAAAGATGTTCATTCTCGATGCCGACGTGCATATCAACGATACGCCGGGAGAACTCGCGCCCTACTGCGATATGCCCTGGCGACTTTCCCTCGAGGATCTTGCCAAATCGAGTTACCCCTACCTGCTGGTGCCAGGGTTCGCGCCGAACTTTAAACCCGATCCGCCAATCCCCGGCGGCCAACCAACCCGCTCGGTCAATGATGCAGCCGAGATGCGCCGCGGATTGACTGAACTCGATATTGATGTCGGGATTCTGTTCCCCGATCACATGCTGCTCTTCGCCGGACTCTCGCATATCGAATACGCCACTGCCCTCTCCCACGCCTACAATCGTTGGCTGGTCGAGAAATGGTTGCAGGAGGACAACGGTCTCTTCGGGGTGCTGCTCGCCTGCCCTCAAAATCCGGAAGATTCCGCGACAGAGATTGCGAAATACGCGAGCAACGATCGCATTGTTGGGGTCTATCTCCCCACAGCCGGGGTGAATCCACTTTGGGGGCATCGCAAATACGACGCCATTTTTGCGGCGGCTGAGGCGGCGGATCTCCCGGTATGCCTGCACAGTGTCACCGTCGTTTCGCCCGTCTTCCCGGCCCAGCTCGAACAGTTCGAGAACCACTTTGCGCGGCAGGTGCTGTCGCACTCCTTCGCGATGATGGCAAATCTCACCAGCATCATCCACACCGGTGTGCCAGCTCGATATCCGAAACTCAAAATCGTCTTCACTGAGGCTGGTATTGCCTGGGTACCCTACATGATGTGGCGTTTGGACAAATACCATCAGGAGTACCGCCGCTTGGTTCCGATCCTGGAACGACGTCCAAGCGACTACATGCGTGAGCAGATGTGGTTTGCCACTCAGCCGATTGAAGAGCCGGACGATCCCCAGCACCTGATCCAGACCATCGGTCAGATCGGCGAGGACCGTGTGATTTTCGCCTCCGACTGGCCGCATCACGATTTCGATCACCCGCGCGGCATCCTGAAACTGCCGATGGGGGCCGACCTCAAACGCAAGATCATGGGCGAAAACGCGCTCCAAGCGTTCGATCGGATTCCGGCTCCAGTCGCCATGGAGGCATCCTGATGGCTGAGCACATCGTTGGCACGCTTGCCGATTTTCCGCCCGGTTCCCACGCCGTCGTCTCAATTGGCAAACTGCAACTCGGGGTATTCAACATCGATGGCACGCTTTACGCCCTGCCGAACATCTGCCCACATCAGTTCGGACCGCTCTGCACCGGGCGTGTAACTGGCACCTTCCTGAATGATGAAGCCCACGATTGGAACCACTTCTGGGGACTGGAAGGTCAGGTAGTCGCCTGTCCCTGGCACGGCATCGAGTTCGATGTCACCACCGGTGTCGCGCTGGCCAATCCAAAACTCAAAGTCCGGCAGTATCCAATTTCTGTCGTGGACGGACAGGTCTGCCTGACGCTCTGAATCTTCGTTGAATATGCAAACGCCGCTTCCAACCAGTTGGAAGCGGCGTTTGCAATAAAAGAGTCGTCGTCGCGCTTTATAGTTTGGAAGCTTTGACGGCGGCTTCCAGATCTTCGTTGAATTGCTTCGCGTCCGCCGTCACCTGTTTCTCGATGACTTTGGCAGCTTTCTCGGTGGCCTTATTAATCGCCTCGTCGACCTTGGACTCGCCAATCACGATGACCGCGGCCGAGCCAGTGTCCAGGGTTGCGCCGATTTCCTTGAGATCCTTGCTGGGAAGACCCTTGCGAAGGTGCTCGATGATGCCGCCAGCGGCCGCGCCAACTGCGGCTTCCGCGAGCAGAATCGGCGGGAAAAATGCGCCGACCACTGCGCCGACCACTGCCCCGGCCTCAAGACCATGCTGAGTCGGCTTTTCCGTTTTCGTAAGGTGAACCTTGCCTTCTGTATCTTTCGTGATCAGTGCGGAGTCGTACGTGCCAACCAGTCCTGCCTTGTGCAGTTGCTTGACGGCTTCATAATCAGCTTTCGCGTCGTCAATGCTTTCGTACGCCGCAACGAAGATAAAAATCGGTCGATCAGCCATGATGGTTCTCCATTCTCCTCTCAAGCATCTACCGAAGTGATGCCTGGGTACCAAGAACACCTACCAAGATCCAGGTTTATCACGATCGCAAAGGCATCTTGAAGGAGCCACTGCGATTCCCCGTGATACCTCTCCTCCCTACGAACTTTGCAATATCCTGGACTTTGGCCCCTTCGAACATGATTCAGGCTAAATGATTGACAATCACTTGGCAACAACTGAGCGGAAGGCGGGACCAGCGTGACGTCAACCAGTGTCGGTTCAATGCTGATTGTGAACGGGTCGGCGGCATCAGGCAAAACGACCCTGGCTCACCTGCTGGGGTCGATGCTTCAACTCCCTGTGCTGTCGCGCGACCAGATCAAAGAGTCGCTAATGGACAGTCTGGGATCACCCGATCGAGCGCGATCCCGGGAGCTTGGCGCTGCGTCCTACGCGGTGCTGTATTCCATCATCGAGCAGTTACTAGGAGCAAATCTGAGCCTGATCGTCGAAAGCAATTTCAGTCACGGCAAGTCCGAACCGGAACTGGTCCGGGTTGCTGCCAACGCCAGAATCGTGCAGCTACATTGCCGGACCTCAGCACGAAGAAGTTTTCCGGCGATACCGGGAGCGGGCCGAATCGGGCACGCGGCATCCCGGTCATCACGACACGGACGCCGAAACACTGGCCGACCTTGAAACAAGCCTTCGCGGCAGCCGCCACGAACCATTGATGCTCGACGCCCCGCTGCTCATCGTCGACACCACCGATGGGTATCGACCCGGCTTCGATGAGATCGTTGCGTTCGCGAAGAATCACCTGCATTCGATTCCTGTTCTGCCAAATGTCGAAATTGTCAGACTTCGGGCGACCACCAGGTAACAGGATCCTGTCATTGACGTTGCCGATGGATTCGCACACAACACGCGCTTCGTCAGTTTCGGCGCTGTTGGAAGGAGTGAAACATGAGCGAGCGATTGCCGATCGAAGAAACGAATCTGGACATGTATGGTGATGCGACCATCCCCTGGTCAAGCGTGCGCGATGCCCTCACGATTCCCACTGGTGTTGACGTTCCGTACTATCTCGGCACGGTTCGACCGGATGGCCGCCCTCATGTCGCAGGGATCGGGCCGGGCTGGTTTGATGGGGATTTCTACCTTGTTATGGGGCTCGGAACGCAGAAAGCAAAGAACCTTGCGGCTCAACCCGCTTGCACGCTCGCCGCAAGACTGCCGGGCTTCGATGTGACTCTTGAAGGAGTCGCGACCCGGATCGACGATCCCGCGACGCTCGAAAAAGTCGTCGCGGTCTTTCAGGCAGGCGGTTGGCCGGCCGAGGTCGAAGGAGACGCGTTCACGGCCCCGTACAGCGCGCCGTCCGCGGGACCGCCTCCCTGGCATGTCTTTCGCTTCAGAATCAATTCCGTGGTGGCGCTGAAACTGGACGAAAAAGGAGGAGCGACGCGCTGGCGGTTTGCCCCGGCGTGAATCCGAGTTCCTGACGGTGCATTCGTCGAGGTCTGCCCGCTGGTCATCGAACGGGCTGAGATTATCTGGCTGGAGGAACCCGGCCACTGACGGTGAACATCGACATCGCCCAGAAAAACCGATCCGTGCGCGCCGCTTCATCGATGTGTGCAAGCAATAGCGCCGTATCTTCGGCGCTATTGGCCCCGGCATCACCGGAGCGCTCGAACTCCATGCGTCCGCCGAGATCGTCGAGCAGCACGTAAGCATCGTCGATGACGGCCATTGCCCCGTCACACTGAACGTCTTCCAATCCCGCGTCCAGGAAAAGCCGGCGCAGCTCTCTCCCCATCCAGCCATTACCTGAACCATCGCTGATCGCGTCGTTGGCGCGTCTCCAGATGGCGCGTTCGAGTCCCGGGAGATCGCAGACAGTGGTATCCCAATCCCCCTCGGAAGCGACGATGCGACCGCCCGGTTTGGTCACGCGCATCATTTCCGCGATGGCCTCGCGGGGATCATCTACATACTGGAGGACGCGCTCAACTCTGCTCCCGTCAAATGTGTCGTCAGAAAATGGGATTACCTGGATATCACCAACGACATACTCGATGGGCATGCCGAATTCCTTGGCCCGCTTCCGAGCGACATCGATCAACGCCGGACTCTGATCGAGTCCAACGACCCGCCCGCCAACGCCCACCAATGGAAAGACATCATGTGAATAATTGCCGGCGCCGCATCCCAGATCGAGCAATTGAAACCCATCGTCGATCCTGAGCAGCTCGATCGTGCGCTTGTGATTCGCGCGAATGCCTGGGAGATGATGCAATGCATCCAGGAAACGCACCAACGCCTCGACGCGCTCGTCGGTCCTTTCGCTGAATGCGAAATCTCGTGCAGGCATCTCGTTCGTTGAATCCACCGCCATGGCTCAAATCCGTTAACGTGGGGTTGTCGAGCAACCCGAGGCGAAACCTTTTCAACAAGCCGATGGAAACCCAGGGATTACGGTTATCGCCATCCGAATCCCACAGTGGTAATCGCATGCACCGCCGACCCATTAATTGGGACCCGACCGCTCACGGTGAACATTGTTCCCGCTCGGAGGAAGCGGTCTTTTTGCGATGCCGCCTCGATGTCAGCAATCAATTGCTCGGCAACCTCTCTGCCGTTCTCCTGGTCGCGATGAGCTCGCAAAATGGTCGAACGGCCGGCGAGATCGTCAAGAAATAGCTTTGCATCCGTGATGATCATCACATGGCCTTCGGTCTTCTACATCTTCCAGTCCTGCATCCAGAAAGAGATTTCGCAGCTCACGGCCAATCCAACCGTTTCCGACGCCGTCGCTAATCATGGCGTTCGTCCAGCGAAAAAGGCGGCGATCGAGACCTGGGAATATTCATCACGAACATGTCCCAATCCAACTCGGAAGCGACAACGTGTCCGCCCGGCATGGTGACCCGGACCATTTCGGAAAGTGCGGCGTGGGGATCGTCCACGTACTGCAGCACGCGCTCAACTCGACTGCCATCGAATGAATCGTCGGGAAACGACATGGCATTCACATCGCCAACGACATATTCGATCGACATGCCAAGCGCGTCCGCTCGTGTGCCGTGCGACATCGATGAACTCCGGACTTTGGTCGAGTCCCACAATTCGGCCCTTATTCCCGACCAGGGGATAGACATCGTGCGAATAGCTTCCGACCCCGCATCCCACATCGAGCAACTGATAGCCCTCGCAAATCTCCAGCATTTCGATCGTGCGCTTGTGATTGGCTTGATAGTTCGGTTGTCGGTGCAACGTATCGAGGAAACGCACGTAAAAATCAGCCTGTTCATTGAGTTCGTCCGCGGACGAGAATACGCGGATGGGCATCGCCTTCGAAGCTGATGTCGTCATCTGATGCACTCCTGGGGTGTGGGCTTCCAGTGCAACCCGGACAGCATGTATGTCAACTACTCGGAGTTTATCGGCTTCGAAGCAAGGAACCATCATGAGTCCTACCTATTCGTTGCTCTGCTGATCCCGCTACTCACCACGGAATCGCCGCACGCCGCAATGTTGGGCCGAAATTTGCCGGTAATCGTTCACTCTGTCACAATCCGGCGCTTATACTTCCAGGGCAGGACCGGTCGTCCGGTTTTCCCTTTCGCGATGCCGATCTCGCCCCGATGAGCGGCTCCATCCATGACGAGGTAGACACGGGTATGAGCACTCGCTCCCACGGACATCGCTATATGAGCGGCAACGAGGTCCGCGACGCCTTCATTCACTTTTTTGAGAGCAAGGCGCACCAGGAAGTGCCGTCGTCGTCGCTCGTGCCGATCAACGATCCGACCGTGCTGCTCACCAGCGCCGGCATGCAGCAGATGACGCCCTACTTCCTCGGTCTCGAATCACCGCCCGCGCCGCGTCTCTGCTCGGTGCAGAAGTGCTTCCGCACCGTCGATATCGATGAAGTCGGCGACGAGTCGCACAACACCTTTTTCTTCATGCTCGGCAACTTCTCGATCGGCGACTACTTCAAAAAGGAATCGCTCACCTGGTCATGGGAGTTCCTGACCGAGACCATGGGCTTGCCGGGCGAGCGTCTCTATCCATCGGTGCATCCGGGCGATGACGATGCCTACGCGATCTGGCGCGACCAGATCGGCGTGCCCGAGGAGCGAATCGTCAAGCTCGAGGACAACTGGTGGGGACCAGTCGGCGCCACCGGCCCGAATGGACCTGACTCCGAGATCTACTTCGATCTCGGCCCCGAGTTTTCCGATGGGCGCGAAAACGAATCGCCGGGCGATGGCCCGCGCTATCTCGAGATCTGGAACAACGTCTTCATGGAGTTCATGCAACATGAGGACGGTTCCCGCACTCCCCTGCCGCGGAAGAATGTCGATACCGGCATGGGGCTTGAGCGCCTGACGATGGTGATGCAGGCCAGCCGATCGCTCTACGACACCGATCTCTACCAGGACATCATCCAGCGCGCCGCTTCCCTGGCCGGGGTCACGTATGGCGTCGACGACGAGATCGATCGCGCGCTCCGCGTTGTCGCCGATCACTCACGCGGCGCGACCTTCCTGATTGCCGATGGCGTTCTGCCCGGTAATGAAGGCCGTTCATACATCCTGCGCCGCATTCTTCGCCGGGCGATCCGTCATGGCCGCAAGCTCGGGCTGACGAAGCCGTTCCTCGCGGAGATGTCGTCGGTCGTCATCGGTCAGTTCGGTTCCTGGCACAGCAATCTGCGCGAGCGCCAATCACAAATCATGCGCGTGCTGACCCACGAGGAAGAGTCGTTCGGCCGTACGCTCGCCGCTGGCGAAGGCCGCTTCCTGGCGCTCGTGGAAACGTTGCGGTCCGCCGCCGAAAACGTCGTGCCCGGTCGCGAGGCCTTCCGCCTGTACGACACTTACGGCTTTCCGTACGACCTCACGGTCGAGCTTGCCCAGGAGCAGGGATTTACGGTCGATAACGCTGGTTACGACGAGGAAATGGAGCGACAACGCCATTCCAGCCGCAGCGTTGACGCGTTCAAGGATGGCGCCCGCTCGCGGGCCGAGCTGTACGTCTCGCTCGCCGGGAAAAAGACCGAGTTCCTTGGCTATCACGATACGCAGTCGGAATCGTCGATCGTCGCGTTGATCGACGAGGCCGGACCGATTGAGGAAATCGAAGCCGGGCAGGCAATCGAAGTCCTGCTCGATCGCACGCCTTTCTATGGAGAGTCGGGCGGCCAGATCGGCGACAAAGGCACGATCCGCACCGAAACCGGCCTGATCAATATCGACGACACGTTCAAGCCGACACCTGATCTCTTCGTGCATCGCGGCATCGTCGCCGAGGGGTTTGTCCGGGTCGGCGAACAGGCGCACGCGGTGATCGATGCGGCCAGGCGGCAGGCGATTCGCCGCAACCACACGGCCACGCATCTGCTCCACCGGGCGTTGCGGATGGTGCTTGGTGAGGAAACGCACCAGGCCGGTTCGCTTGTCGCGCCGGAGCGGTTGCGGTTCGACTTCACCAGCATGGAATCGATGACCCCGGCTCAGGTGCGGCGCATCTCGGAGATTGTCAACATCGAGATTGCGCGTAACACGCCGGTCATGACCGACATCAAGCCATACGCCGAGGCTGTCGAAGGCGGCGCGATGGCGCTTTTCGGCGAGAAATATGGCGCGGAGGTTCGCGTCGTCAGCATCGCTGGCTATTCCACCGAGCTCTGCGGTGGCACGCATGTCGAACGTACCGGCGACATCGGGCCGTTTCTGGTCGTTTCCGAGGGGAGCGTCGCCGCAGGCGTTCGCCGGATCGAGGCGCTGACCGGTGAGGCCGCGATTGAGCGAATGCTGGCCCAGCAAAAGATCGTCGACGATCTTGCCCGCGAGTTCCGCATCACCTGGAGCGAAACCCCGGCCCAGATTGTGCAACTGCAAGAACGCAACCGCCAGTCTGAGCGGGAGATCGAAAAACTGCAATCGCGCCTCGCGGGAGCGCAGGCCGGGAGTTTGCTCGATCAGGCGGTCGAAGTCAACGGCGTACGGGTGCTGGCCGTTCGGGTCGATGCCGACACCAAAGACGCGATGCGGCAACTGGGAGACCGGCTCCGCGACCAACTGAAGTCGGGCGTCGTCGTGCTCGGTTCGATTTTCAACGACGCACCATCGATCATTGCCATGGTGACGAGTGATATCGTTCTCCGTGGCGTCAAAGCCGGCGACATCGTCCGGGAGGCGTCGGCCGCAATCGATGGCCGGGGTGGTGGGCGTCCGGAACTGGCGGAGGCCGGCGGCAAGAACGCCGCTGGATTGCCAAAAGCGCTCAGCGCGGTACCTGGCATCGTCGAACGCGCCACCAGCTAGCAATCTACGTGAGGTCTGCAGCCTGCGGTCTGCGACCCGCCAACTTCAGGGGCATACATGGTTCAGGCCGAGGACCCAATTTACCGGATCACGACTGAGCCAACCGAGTCGCTCGCCGATCTTTTGCAACGCGTTCGGCAACACAGCGGGCGACCGGTGTTCCTCACCGTTCCGATGGAATCGCCGCTTTTCCTGACCGCATCCGAATTTCGGGCACTGCGGGAAACGGTGCGCTCCAACGGGATCAACTTCACCCTGATCAGTGATGATCCCCATCGCCGCGATTTTGCCCAGCTCTTCAATCTCGATGCGACCAGTGAAGCCCCAACGCATTGGCCAACCAGCGCGCCGGTCGCTCCAAAACCCCCGAAAGCGCCGGTATCCGCCGATCCGCTCGAGACGCCGCGCCAGCGCCGCCCCCTTGGCTCCCGCATGAACATCGATGCCGATCCGATGGCCAGCGCTCCCCCGGCTACCGGCGCAGGATGGGGACGAAACACCACCCCCACTGATTCCTCAGATGACACCACCCAATTTAGCTGGCCGAGCAAGCTGACTCAGGGGCCGAACTATGGTGCGGCGCCTGTGACCGCGCTCGCCACAATCCCGGAACCGCCGCCGAAAAAGCGCCGGAAATGGCCGTGGCTGACCGCAATCGTGCTGCTGTTGATCGCCGGTCTCATCGCGTCGGCGGTTTTTGTGCCGAAAGCAACGATGACGCTCCACCGTGAATCGACTCCGCTGACGACGACCGTTGTCTTTGCGGTGACCCCTCCGGACGCGCAACCCGCTTCCGGCGCGGCATTTTCCGTTCCCGGAAGCCGTCAGCAGGCAAATGTCACCGCCGAGGTCACGGTTCCAGCGACCGGCCAGCAAAACGTGCCGGATAAAATCGCCAGCGGCTCGGTCGATTTCGCCAACCCCACGAACCAGCCCGTCTCTCTCCCTGCTGGAACCGAGTTAACAAGCGACGGCGGCATCGTCTTCAAGTTGACCGAAGCCGTCACAGTGCCGCCGGCTGCCGGATTGAAATCGGGGAATGAAACCGGCTCCATCGAAGCGGCAGTTGGCGGCTCAAATGGCAATCTGGGGCAGGGTTCGCTCTCTGGCAAGCTTCCTCAGGGCGTCTACTTCAGCAATCGCAACGGGGCATTAGCCGGCGGCACCGATCTTTCGGCTGTTGTCGTAAGCGACAACGACATTCAAACGGCGCTTGCGCAGTTGGAAGCGGCCATTCCGGAGCAAACCGCAAAAGCGATTTCAGCGGTGACCGGCCAGAATGTCGCGGTCGTCCCGGCTTCGGTCGAGCATGCGGCACTCTCTCCTGTAGCCAGTGTTCAAGCGGGAACGGTTGCAGATCAGGTGACAGTCACCGTGGCGACAGTCGTCAATGCGCTGACCTATGATCCCAGCGTTGCGCAACCCCAGATCGTCAGCACCGCACAACAGGCCCTGGTGCCCGCATCCGGCACCGAACTCGATACATCGTCCATGCAAATCGGAGCGGCAAAGGCGGTTGACGGCGACGCTACCCGGACGCTCGTCTCAGTCGATGTCCCGGTCAATCAGGTTCCGATCATCGATCAAACCGCAATCGACCAACTCAAGGACGATGTCAAAGGCAAGAGTGTCGATGAGGCGCGCAATACCGCGAACGAGATCGCCGGCATCGAAAGTAGCGATGTCGAAATCGAGCCATCCTGGCTGCCGGACCGGTTGCCGATTCTCCCAAATCGGATCGAGGTGAACCTGCAATGACCACTGGCCGCGTGCTTGGTCTCGATATCGGAAGCAAGCGCATCGGCGTCGCTGTGAGCGACGAAACGGGCTTCCTCGCCACCGCCGTCGCCACCGTCCAGCGCGGCAAAGGGGACCGCGCCGAATTCCGGGCGCTGATCGAGCGGTGGCAACCCTCCCGGCTTATCTCTGGGCTTCCGACCGGCATGTCGGGTCGAGAGGGCCCGCAGGCAGCCGACACCCGTGTCTACGCCGAGCAACTGGCCCGGGACTTCAAGATCGAGCTCGATTATTACGACGAGCGCCTGAGCAGCGTCATGGCCGAACGGGCGATGATCGATTCCGGAATGAGCAAGAGCCGACGCAAGGAGAACATCGACGCCGTCGCCGCCGCGATCATGCTTCAGGGCTACCTCGACAACCAGCGCATACGCCGTCGGTAGATTGGAAAACCCTCACCCCCAGCGCCTCCCCCGGGGTACCCTCTGGGTCCTGGAGAGAGGGGAGCACGACGAGCTTTCGTACCCACTCCCAGCATTCGGAGAGGGTGGTCCTTTAGGACCGGGTGAGGGTCCCCTCGACAGCCATGAATTGAGATATGAGTCTTCGCATGGGTTGTTCAACAAGCGCAAAATGGACGGATGGTATACTGCCGCGACAAGGGGAAACGTTCATTAACCCTCGAAATTACGCAGGGAAGGCAGCATGAAGAAACTGATTATCTCCGTCGTGCAGAACGACGATGCCGACAATGTCGTTGATGCGCTGCTCGAAAACGAGTTCCGCGCGACCCGTCTGGCTTCGACCGGCGGATTCCTTCGCAAAGGCAATACGACATTGATGATCGGCGCCGATGAGACCGATGTCGATCGTGTGCTCGATCTGATCCGGGCCAACGCCCGATCAGGCGCGACGCCCTCGGAAGACTCCAGCGCGCCCGTCCCCGCAGCTGCGACTGTCTTCGTGATCGATCTCGAAGAGTACCAGCGCCTCTAAACCCGCATCCCAATCGAGCAGAGAAAAAGAGCGGAGGGCACATTACCCTCCGCTCTTTGCATTGAGCCGCGATCAATCCCAGGTGACGTCCGTTCCAAACAGTTCCAATCCGACGCGCCGGGCGACGCCTTGCGATGCGAGATTGCTCCAGCTGGTGCTGTAGATCGGAATACGTCCCATCGCCCTGATTTCACTGCCCCAGGCTGCAGTGACGGCAGCGGCATATCCACGTCCGCGAAATGCTGCCAGGGTATCGACTCCCGCTTCAGCCGCGAGAGGGCCGATGCGCGAGCTATAACATGCGGAAACCGCCGCCCCATCCTGGATCACGACGAAGCAGGGTTGCCAATCCGCGACCTCTTCAAAGAGCCAGGGGAAGGTCTCCTTTGCACGCTCGCGATTCGCTTGCGTCAGAAGGATCGCATCGCCGGACGAAGAGATCTCCTCCGGAAAGCGGTACACGGGGCCACCACCCGATTCGCGACCGCCAAGGATCTCCCGCAACGTACCGAGCGTTGCTTCTGGAAATCGCAACGCCTCAACCGGAGAGAGTTCGTCGATGAACTGTTGCAGTTCTCGCACGGTTGTATCCGGAAGCGTCGCTCCGAAGTGCGCCGTATGGCCGCCCCTGGCGCGGCCGATGGTGAAGCGCGGCGCTGGCCGCCGCGCCTCCACACACGGTTCGCCGGTCAGGAGCATTCGCCCTCCGGCGTCATAGGTGAAATCGATCTCGGCTCGCAGCTTCATCAGCGCAAGATCGTCGATCACCATGCAGATCCGACGCTCAGGCGGTACGTGGCTTCACGCCTTCCGGCAATGGGCTCACGTACGGTTGATCAGCGGTTGAGGCGGCAAATTCCTCTTGCGCTTTTTTCAAGAACTCCGGATTCTCATAGAGGTCGACCGCTGTCTTTGCCATCCCCTTGGCGGCGTGAACCATACCCTTGTGGCCAATCGACATCGCGCCGGTGGCAGTGATGCCCCAGCTGTGACCCGGCACGCCAAGCGGGAAGCAGGTGGTGGTGAACTGGGCGGTCGGCGTGATCCAGGAAACATCGGAAACGTCGGTGGAGCCGGGCATCGTCTGGCCACGATCCCGAATCGGAAAGACATCCCCGCACAATCCCTGATTCACCAGCTCTGCCGGGAGCTTTTCGGCGGCGAGAATGCCGGCGCGGAGATTCTTTGGAAATGCGTCTGCGATCATCTTGCCGTAGGCGAATTCCTCTTCTTCGAACGGAATCGGCCCCATCTCCTCGAGAATTTCCTGCATCCGGTCGCCGATCACCTGGTTCGAGAGCATGTTGTAGGCGCCCGCCTGGAAACGCTCCTCAAGCGTCGTCTCGGTCATCAGCGCGGCGCCCTGGGCGATCTTGCGCACCCGCTCGGTCAGCTCATCGACCTGATCGCGACGCGGCGAGCGAATGAAGTACCAGACCTCGGCATCGTCCGGCACCACGTTCGGCGCGCCGCCGCCGTGGGTGATCACATAGTGAATACGGGCCGCATCGATGACATGCTCGCGCAGGTAGTTGACGCCGACATTCATCAGTTCGACCGCGTCGAGCGACGACCGCCCGGTTTCCGGCTGCGCCGCCGCGTGGGCGGTGCGGCCATGAAAGCGGAACTTGATGTTATTGACGGCGAGACTGCTGCCCGCCCAGACGGTGTTCACCGATCCCGGGTGCCAGGTGATTGCGGCGTCGAGATCGTCGAAGACGCCCGCCCGCGCCATGAAGACCTTGCCTTCGCAGGTTTCTTCAGCCGGGCAACCGTAATAGCGAACGGTGCCTGGCCGCCCGGTATGCTGCAACCACGATTTGATCGTCGTCGCGGCGGCCAGCGCCGCCGTGCCGAGCAAGTTGTGGCCGCAGCCATGTCCGGCGCCGTCCGGCACGATCGGGTCCTGCAATGCCTGGGACTTCTGTGACAGTCCCGGCAGAGCGTCGTATTCACCCAGAAAGCCGATGATCGGCGCTCCGGAGCCCCACTCCGCCATGAAGGCGGTCGGGAGATCGCCGATATTCCGCGTGATCCTGAAGCCGTCCTGGGCAAGCTCATCCGCCTGCAGCTTGCACGCTTTCGTCTCGGCCAGCGCGACCTCGGGGGTCGCCCAGATCGTATCGGCGATGGTGATAAATCGCTGCTGGCGCTCTTCGAGCCATTCGCTGACGTCTGCTACCCGCGTGGTCATTCATCCCTCTTTCACAACGATGCCGCCAAACTGCGACGCGCAACATGATGGAGGAATCTTAACCTGAGAAGCGATTCGGCGACTCACCCGCCCGGTATGACAGTCAGGGCGTCCGCAAGTCCATTCAGCAGCGGGCCAGCATTGCCGCGCGCTACTAGATCAACGAGATCGTCGAGCGGGGTTGATTCCCGGTTGATGATCGCCACGCGAGCTCCGGCCCGGGTGGCGATCAGCGGCAGTCGCGCCGCTGGATTGACGACGAGCGACGTTCCGACCACCAGCATCAAATCGGTTTGCTGGGAGAGCGCCAGCGCCCGTTCCAGCGCGGTCTTCGGGAGCGCTTCGCCGAAGAGAATGGTCGATGTCCGCAGCACACCGCCGCAAATCGGGCAATGCGGATCTTCCTCCCCTGCTTCGAGGCGAACCTGAATCTCCTCGCCGGTGAAACGGTGACCCGATTTCATGCAGACAATATCGTGCGTTGTGCCGTGAAGCTCGATGACGCGCTCAGCGCTATTCCCCGCCTTTTGGTGCAAGCCGTCGATGTTCTGGGTGATCACGGCCAGCAGCCGCCCTTCTTGCTCCAGCCGGGCGAGGGCGAGATGTCCTTGATTGGGTTGACGGCTTTGCATCGTCCGAAAGTTCTCGCGTCGAAAGGACCAGACGCGTTTGCGCGTCTCCTCGTTCGTTTCGTAGTCGCCGATCGTCGGCGGTTTTTGGGTGGCCCAGAGGCCGTTCGGTCCCCGGTAATCGGGAATGCCAGACTCGGTGCTGATGCCAGCGCCGGTCAGCGCCACGATGCGGGTTGCGTTTCTGGCCAGTTCGATGAGTGGTTGCAATGAATCTGAAATGGTGTGCCTCTTTCTTCTATCAAGATGCGCTGGTAGACTGGAATACAGTGCCATGCTGTCATCATCGTGAACCGCCCAGAGTTGTGTACGTACGAGCTATATGGTAGCATCGGCAGCAACAGTGGTGTACGGACGCCCGCACGATCCTTCCCCACAGTCAACGCCCCGCAAGCTCCCACTTGTCCGGCGATGAGACGGAGGATACGTGCCATGATGATGACCGACGCCGCTATTGTGACCCTTGACGAATCATGGCGCTCGACGCTCCGGCGAGTTTCCTCCTGGTTTCGCCCTTCTGACTCAGCCCAACGCTCAATGGAATCGATCGGCATCACTTCGAGCGATGCCAGCGCGATGGCCCCCTTCGTAGAGGATGCCATCAGCGACGCCAATGGATGAAGCAGCGACCGATACCCTCGACCAGTCGCTCAAGCAAGCGAGAGTGGCGGCGGTGCGCGGACTCCTTTATGCACGGGATGCCCAACTCGACCGCGCCGAGCAATTTTTCACCGAAGCGATGACCCTTGACCCGGCGCTATCACCGGCGGATATCCCGACATTTTGGGATCTTCCTCATCAGGCGCAAGATGCGGCAGCCCGAGGGCTCCGCAACGCGGGACGTTCGCGTGACGCGCAGTTGCTGGCGAGCGAAATAGGCTATCGTCAACGCCCTCGCCGGCAGGAACGAGCCGCTTCGTAAACCTCTTCCGAACAATTCAGGGAAAAGAATCGACCCGGAGCACATGAATGCTCCGGGTCGAATTGCGTTCTGCCGGTAAAGCGGATGCGCGGCTTCGGGATGGCGCACGCCGCGCGGCCTCGATCCGCGGGGAACCCATTCAGCGCTACTGCCACGAGGGAGGGAACTACTTCCCGTGGTCGCCCGTTGCAGCGGGGTAGGCGCTCAATGGACCTCGGTCAAAGATGAGCTTCGGACCGACGAGTATCACGCTCCCCTAGTCTACCCGTTCGGAAAACCCCGGTCAATCCGGGAGAAAATGCAATTTGTGTCCGTACGCGATGGAATTGGAGCGGAGTTGTGAGTTGTGAGTTGTGAGTTGTGAGGAAGCGTAGTCGAGCAGTCGTCATCATTGCCGAGGGCTGAAGCCCACGGCTCACAGGCGAAAGCTCTCAAGGGCTGAGCACGGGTTGAATTGCGTTGCGCGTTGTCACTCACCCAGCTCAGCCTCGAAGAGACTTCTCTTGTCAGCCCGGTAATTCAGTGCCGGGCACGTCGGAAGCTAAGTTCCATGAAAACACCAGAGCGCCGATCCCGGACTCGGGATCGGCGCTCTGTCATTGCGCGTGCGAGCGACTTAGTAGTGGATCACGACCTTCGTCCACATCGGGGTCCAGTCGAAGAGCCACCAGGCGAAGTCGACCGGAAGATTCACGCAACCGTGGCTCAGGCGAGCCTGGCCGAAGAGGTTGTGCCAGTAGGCGCCGTGAATGTAGTGCCCTTCATAGGTGAAGGCCATCGATGCCGGCACCGCGGGAACATACCAGCATTCGTCACCGGAGCAACCCGACATATCGATCGTGCCTGGTTTCGAATTGATGTAGAACGTACCCGTTGGCGTTTCGAAGCCGTCTTTACCGGTCGCGACATACGACCAGTTGATCAGGCGGTACCCCTGGTACGCATAGAGTTTCTGCGTGCTGAGGTTGACCTCGATCCATTTTTCACCCGGCGGACAATAGGCGGTGAAGGTCTTGCCCGTGCTGACCGTTACCCGGGCGCCTTCAACGTCTCCCGCGTCGTCGTTGTAGATGAACTGGTTCGAGAGCTTATTCGGGCCGGCGCCGGTGCCGGTCGAGAAGGTGATCGTCGCGCCTGGCGCGAGTTGGCGATTGAGCGCGAATGGCTCGCCGCCGCCCGCGTTGTAGAGCGATGTCAGCTGCGAAAGGGTGACGGTGCCTTCGCCAACATTCTTGATCGTGGTCGTTTCCGGCACACCCGTGCAGTTGACCGAAACCTGCAGATTGGACGGCATTGGCTTCGCCGAGCAGCGCTTCTCGATCACGCCGACGCTGGTGTTGATCCGCACGCCTTCGCTGGCATAGGCGCTGTTGGTGTACATGAAATTCGTGGTCAGGACTGTGCCCGAGGTGGCCCCTGATCCACTGCGATAAATCACCGTCTTGCCGGCGCCGAGCGAGCGATTGACCTGGTATGGCTCACCGGCCTGCTTGTCGACGATCGACTCGACCGAGATGATCTTGATCTGCGCCTCGCCGGTGTTGTCGATGCGGGTTGTTTCCGGATTGCCGGTGCAATCGAGCGAGATTCTGATGTCGCCAGGATTTGTCACCTTGATGGCGGGATTCGTCGCGCAATTCGCTTCGATCGGGCCGATGCTCGTCTCAAGATGCACGCCTTCGTTGGGCGAAAGCGTTCCAACGTAAAGATTGTTGGTCGTTAGAACGGTGCCCGTCGTCGCGCCAGGACCACTGCGGTAGATGACTGTCTTTCCAGCGCCCAGCGAGCGGTTGACGACATATGGCTCGTTCGGCCCCTGATCTTGCAGCGAGCGAACCGAGATAATTGTGATCTTGTCCGTGCCGTTGTTGTCGATGCGGGTCGTCTCAGGATTGCCCCAGCAGCTGAGCGTGATCTTGACCTGTTCAGGGGTCGTCGCGACGCTGACCGTCGGCGAGCCGGCAGGCGTGGTTGTGGCGCTGGCTTCTACCGTCGGTGATCCAGCGGGAATCTCAGGAGTCGCGGTTTCGGACGGCACATCGGTCGGAACATCGGTGGGAGTGTCCGTCGGCGTGTCGGTTGGCGTGTCGGTTGGCGTCTCAGTCGGAGCTTCTGTCGGCGTTTCCGTTGGTACATCGGTTGGATCGGCCGATGGCGTGCCATCGCTCGATTCAATCGCATCCTCGGCGCGCGCCGTGCCGGTGATGCCTCCCGATCCGATCATCGGCGCCACAAGAAGCGCGAACACCGAAGCGATCGTGAGCCACACCAGGAGGCGCCGCAACATCGCGGTTCCCATTCCCTTGTTCCCCTTCTATCCCAAGCCCACTGACCCTGCACGGGGACAGCTTTCCATCCGTCCTTATCCTAGGCCACGCTGCGGCAGAACGCTAGGCATTCGAGACGAACATCTTCTTCCATTAGTCCAGAAACGCAGGACGGGGGCAAATGGTTACGAGCGAAGCTGAGAGTTAAGAGTGAAGAGTAAAGAACGAAGCTCACCACCAGTTCTCCGTACTCACTACTCTCAACTCTCAACTTCGACATCACCCTATCAACTTCTGCTTGTGGGCGACGTAATCGACCAGGATGTATTCGCCGAGGCGTTCGGGGGTGGCGATGAAAACACGGCCGCTGTTGATTTTCATCAGATCGCTGACGAACTTGACCATAAAGGGCGACTGCTCGAGCATGAAGGTGTTGATCGTGATCCCTTCACGAGTGCAGCGCATCACCTCACGCAGCGTTTCTTGTATCGTGCGTGGATTCGGCGGGTATTCGAAATGGACCCGGCCATGCTCGATGTGCGCTGTTGGCTCACCATCGGTGATGATGATGATCTGCTTGTTGGTTCCCTTTTGCCGCCCGAGAATCTGCCGCGCCAGCTGGAAACCGTGCTGCATATTCGTGCCGTACTGGTATTCGTTCCATTCAAGCGTCGGCAGATCAGCTGGTTTCAGCTGCTGCGCCAGGTACGAAAAGCCGAGGATGCTGAGATCGTCGCGCGGGTATTTCGATCGAATAAGCGAATCGAGCGCCAGCGTCACCTTCCGCGCGGCGGCGAAACAGCCGTTGTAGAACATCGAGCGGCTCATATCGACCATCAACACGGTCGATGACCGCGTTACGTGCTCGGTACGGTAGACCTCGAAATCATCCGGATGCAATTGCACCGGTGAACCCGCGCCCTGCCGCTGCACCGCGTTCATGACGGTACGCGGCAGATCGAGCAGAAACGGATCGCCAAACTCGTATTGCTTGGTGACATCGATCCGCTCGCCAGCGGTCCCGCGATGGTTGCTCTCGTGCTGACCGACCTGATCGCGCTTGAGATGCAGGAAGATATCTTCAAGCGCTTTTTCGCCGATCTTCCGCACCCCTTGCGGGGTCAATTCGTAGCCGCGCCGCGTTTCCTTGATCAGTCCGGCTTCTTCGAGCGTTCGGGCAATTTTGGCGAGCTCTTCCATCTGCTCGGCTTCTTCACTGCCAAGCAGGTCGCGGAACTTCTGCTCGTCGATGTTCGCGAGATCTTTCCAATCCCGAACGTCACGAAGTTCCTGCTCCAGCTCGTCCATATCGTTCAGGCGGTCCATCATCGCCATCGCTTCGTGCAGGCTGAGCGATTCGTCGCCGCTGAACTGGTACTTCTGCCGCCAATCCGGACCCGCCATCTGCCCGAGATTTTCGTTGAGCCGCTGCATTTGCTCCTGCAAGCCGGGATCCTGCAATGCGGCCTGCATCGATTCCTGCAGCTGGGAGCGCTGCTCCGGCGTCATGCTGTTCAGCATCTGCTGCATCGCGCTCATCCGCTGCCGCATGTGCTCGATCAGCTCATCCAGACTGTTAATATCATCGCCAAAGTAGTGACCCCAGCGATGCATGAACTCGTTAAAGTTCGGATCCTCGCCGCGGTTGCGGCGCTCGATCATGTCGTTCAGCTCGCCCATCATCTGCTGCATTTCGGCCAGATCTTCGGGAGTCATCTGACTGAGCGACTGCTGCATCCCCTGGAACGTTTGCTGCATCACCTGTTGTTGCAGCTCATCAAGCAGCGCCCGAAAATCGGCCGCCGCCTGCTGGCTCATGAATTCATACTGCTGCAAACCGCGAATCTGCCCGGCGGGATCGTCCGGCAGGGCGTCGAGCTGGGATTCCTTGCGCGCGGCGATCTGCTCCAGCATCTTCTGGAGCTCGTCATTGTCCGTGGCTTCATTCTGGCCACCATCTTGAGCGTCGCCTTGCGACTGTTCAGCTTGCTGTTGCTCGGCTTGTCTGGCCCGGGAGTCATCGACGCGCTGCTCGATCGTTTTCCGCTCGTTGGCGACGATCTGCTTGAGCCGCTCCTCAATATCTTTCAAGACCGATCCCATGTCGTACTGCTGCAGCTGATCCTGCTTGCGCTGGCGCAGCCGTTCGAGCATTTCCCGCAATCCGGGGAAGCGCTCGCCATTTTCGCCCTGGAATCCGAACCGAAAGAGTCGTTGCATCGCCAGATTGAGATCGCCGTCATTCAGCAGATCATCGGCGAGCGCGCGCAATATCTCATCAGGAGTGATCGGATTGATTTGCTGGGTGCCATCCCAGCGTGAATAGCGAGTTCGATAACTATGCATGGCTGCCTCGGGTTGTGAATGCCCTCACCCGGGCCCGTTTCCCATTGTGATGAATGTGTCGGGGCCGATCCTGTGCCGGCCCGCCGGTGACGCGGGATTGGATTTCATCAGACCGGACCGAAACAAGATTCGCCCTTTCGCAGTCCGGCAGTCAGGATGCTGTAATGTCTACCGGCTTCCCCAGAATGAGCATCTCGCTCGCGACTTCGAGCGAGACGACGTCGTGCCGGTGAAGCTGCTGGTAGATATCGTCGAGTGTTCGTTCGATGAGCGGGAGGTCGTTCGTTTCGACCCGGGCCAGCGCCGGTCCTGCACTGGCAGATCTGCCGCTCGCTCAGCCGAACATAGGAACTGAATACGGTCTGGGCAGCCGGGAGCACCCGGCCGACGAATTCTTGGGCGAGCTGCACATCACGATTCGGTTCCGCCAGCGCCTTCAGCGTCTCATCGGCGCGATTGCAAATGCGCAGTGCCTGCGCTTGCACGACCGGTTTCGTGATGCGTACGGCGTCAACCCGCATTGTCGCCACGGCCAGACCGCCACTCGCGATGAGACTGGGCATTTCAGACTTTGATGACCCCGAAGCGGATTTGGACCCGCTGGCGGCTGGCGGCGTTGGCCGCTGCTGCCTGGTAATCAACTCCTGCGTCTTTCGATCCTCCCAGTCATCATCGAAGCGGTTCTGCGGACCGTAAAGCCGAAGGGCGTGACCGATCAGGAAGATGCTCCATCCGATTGGCCACCAGTAGAACCACCAACCGCCTCCGGACGCAACATCGATGAAAAACAGAAAGAGGGTGAACCCGAGAACGAATGTCAGGTGCTTGATGAATCTGCGCTGGCTCCTGGCGCGGCGTCGTGCCTGCTGCTCGAGCGTCGAGGCATAGGTGGACGACTTTCTCCGCCTGCCTGACCGAGCGCCAGGAGGCGAAGCGAAGCCTGTTCGGGCATCTCCCGGCTGTTGCGACATTGCATCAACCTCATCTTCGTCGAAGTCGACGACTAACGGTGGTATTTCGCTGGACCCGAGCCAGCGTCCTTGTTCAGCTTCCGGTTGAGATGCAGTCCTTCCAGAATGAACTCAACCGCGGACGCGACGGCAGCGGGATTCCCACCTACCCCCAGCTTATCAACAGCTTCCTTCAATCCATCGAGATGGCTCAGCTGCATCACGTAATCCATCGACGGCATCATCTCTGACGATTCGACCGTCAATCCGTTGTCGAACGCAAGAATCAACCGGTCGAACTGACGGACCGAGAAGTTGCGGTTGAACACGGTGGCGACGGCCGTCTGCATGAACTTATCGACGACCTGATCTTCCCTCGCCTCGCCCATCGTCTCAAGCTCGATCTTACCGGTTGTTGAGGCGTGGAGCGCGGAGAGATCGGAAACACGCGGCGCCGTTTGCTTTTCGCCGAGGCGAATCGCGCGCCGGGTGGCGTTCGAGATCAGATTCTCGTAGTTCGCCACACTCATCCGCACGGAAACGCCCGAACGTTGCGACACATCGGGAGAACGTCGCGCCGAGTGGGTGATTTCGGCGACGATTTCCTTCATGAAGCGCGGCACGACGACGCTGACATCGTCCGTCTTGAAGTGGGTCGATTCCTGCTCGACGATGTCGATTTCGAGATCGATCGTCTCCGGGTAGTGGGTGCGAATCTGGGAACCGTACCGGTCCTTGAGCGGGGTAATGATCCGCCCGCGATTGGTGTAATCCTCCGGGTTCGCCGACGCCACCACGATCACATCAAGCGGCAATCGGATCTTATACCCGCGAATCTGCACATCGCGCTCTTCCATCACATTGAGCAAACCGACCTGGATGCGTTCCGCCAGATCGGGAAGCTCATTGAGATTGAAGATGCCACGGTTCGTGCGGGGAATCAGCCCGTAGGAAATGGTCAGCTCATCGCTGAGATAACGCCCTTCCGCCACCTTGATCGGATCGACCTCGCCGATCAGGTCAGCAATGGTCGTATCGGGGGTCGCCAGCTTTTCGCCGAAGCGGCGCTCGCGCGCCAGCCATTCGATCGGGGTGTCGTCGCCATGCTCGGCGATCAGATCGCGGGCATGCTTCGAAATGGGTTGCAGCGGATCGTCATTGATTTCCGACCCGGCGACGATAGGAACCCATGGATCGAGCAGGTTGATCAGCGATCGCGCCAACCGCGTTTTCGCCTGGCCTCGCTCGCCGAGAAAAATAATGTCCTGACCGGAGAGAATGGCATTCTCAATGGCTGGAATCACCGTATTGTCATAGCCGACGATGCCGGGAAATAGCCGGTCTCCCTTGCGCATTGCGGCGATCAGATTTGCCCGCATCTCCTCACGGATGCTCGTGAGCGTATATCCGGAAGTTGTCAATTGCCCGAGCGTACGCGGCTCAGGGACCGAAGAACTCATCATTGGAAAGGGCCCTCCGCCGCCGCCAGTTCGTGGGGCGCTCTGGGGATAAAAAAACCGGGCGCGCCAGTTGCTCACCCATCTCTGCGCCCGGTATGTCCATCGTAACCGGAGACCGGGCATCGTCAAGGCAAATCGCCGTCGCGAATGCTGCTATTTGGCATCGTCAGTCTGCCACGCACCGGACTGAAGTCCAGCGACACCCAGTGACAAGCCGAAGCATCTACGAGACTGAGACGACGGCTCCCCCTCTCCCGCTCCAGGAGTGCAAGGGCTCAGCCCTGGAAGGGCTTCAACGTGTTAGCCTGGGGTTTCGACTCCGGGAAATGGTGGGCACCGGCGTGCTATTAAGCGAGCTGCAAGCCGGTCCGACAGCGCGGCCAAGTTTGCTTCTTCCCAGACCAATGAGTCACCCTCGATTGATCGTGCTGCCAATTGATCCACCCGAATTCCTTGCTCCACCGCTCCCGACAACGAGACGATCGAACGGATCTCGCGGTGGATTCCGGTCGGCGTTCGCCAGGCGCTGAGGAAGATGACGAGGTCCCACAATTTCAGGTGGTCGATCGCGGCGTTCGTTGGGTAGGCCATCAGCTGATGGATCAGCGATTCGGGGTTTTCGGCGTGGGCGGTCGCCAGCAGTTGGGCGCCGCGCTGACCGGCGTCGAAAACGTGGCGCGCATTCGGTCCCCAGAGATAGATGGGCAAGTGCGGGCTGATTTCGTTGATCAAGATCACCTGCCTGGAAGCAGTTGATTGCTCCAAATCGGTGAGCGGGTCGTAGCTGCCGCGCACGAAATAGGGTTGCCGGGACGAAGAGACGAAGGGCATGAGCGAGGTGAGAAAGGTCGTCTTTCCCGCTCCGCTGGGTCCGGCGCAGATGATGGCCGACGCCCCCATTTCTACAAATGTCGCCAGCCTGTCGCTCGACACCTGATCGAGCACGCCCTGCTCCACAAGGTCATCCACAGTTCGTTGGGTCTGATCGCTGCGCAGTGGTCCCCACCACCAGGCGGGCAATGACCATCGCTCCCCGGCAGACATCACCGTTCCCTACACCTCGCGGAGCTGGGAATTGCGGGTGAAGATCAGCGCGACGACAACGAGCACGATCACCGCGCCACCGAAGACTGCCACCCGCACACCGATGACATCGGCAACCGCTCCGTTCAGCAGCGTGCCGATCGAGGGCACGGCGATCAGCGTCATCATGTAAATGCTCATAATTCTGCCGCGCAGTTCGGGCGGCGTCTGGAGCTGGATGATCGTCGCCATCGTGGCGGCGGTGAGGGTGACGCAGAACCCGGTGATGATGAGCATCGGCAATCCGCCGATGTACCAGGGCATGATTGCGAAGATCATGAGCACGACGGCCAACGCGCTGACGAAAATCCAGAGCTTCTTCCCACGCTGCCCCATATCTTTCCGGCTCGCGATCATGAACGCCGCCAGCAGCGTGCCGATGCCCGGCGCGGCCACCATTAATCCGAACTTGAACGAGCCGACGTGGAATTCTTCCCGGGCGAAAATCACCAGGAGCGGCGAGTAGGACCGCGCAAAGATGCCGGAGACGACCGAAACGGCGAGCACGCCGAGGATGATCGGTGATTCGCGGGCGAAATGAACGCCTCGCTTGATCGATGTCCAGACATTCCCCTGCGTTTTCTTGTTAACTGCGTGCTCCGGCACGTCGCGCATTTTGGCCAGCGCCACCAGCACGGCGATCACGGATACCGCGTTGAAGGCGTAAACACCGCCGACGCCGATGATCGGAATCAGCGCACCGGCGATGGCGGGACCGATCAACGCCGCACCGCTGTAGGCCGCGCTGTTCAGGGAAACGGCTCCAGCCAGATCTTCTTTCGGCACCAGATCGGGAAGTAGCGCGTTCCGGGCCGGCGAATCGAACGCGAGCACTAACCCGTTGAGAAACGAGTAGACAATCAGCATCCAGATCTGGATCAGATCGAGCAGCGTCACGACGGCGAGCGTGGTCGAAAAGGTCAGGTAGCAGCACTGGACGATCCAGAGCATTCGCATGCGCGGAACGCGGTCGGCGACCGCGCCGCCGATCATGATCAAGCCAAACATCGGCAGGGCGAAGGCGAGCGCAATCAAACCGATGATGACGGAAGCGTTGCCGCTCGCCATATCGGTGACCAACCAGCCCTCGGCGGTCGTCGCCATCCAGCTGCCCGAATTGGCGATGATCAATCCGGTCCAGAGCAGGCGAAAATTGCGCGATTGGAACGCGCCAACCCGCCCGGCTTTCTTTTCGGCAATCGCTTCAGAAACTGGTGGTTCAGCCAGTAGCGACGGGGATCGTTCTTCCGCCTCAGACGCGCTCATGCCGGACATGGTAACACCCGAAACGCGCGCACCTGCCGGGAAGGTTTTGAGCGAGTCACTCCTCGCGCGGCAGCGCGATCAGCGCCGCGATGTGAGGCAGACCGGCGTGCTGGCGGCGCAACTGCAAACCGAATCCAACCAGCAGCTCATTCGGCGCTTCGAACGCCAGGTAGCGTATCGAAACCGGCGTGATACGCGCTTCGGCCCGATTGAGCAACGTGCAGATCGCGGCGTCGCGCGCTCCCTGCCGCATGAGCCAGCGACAGAGGTACGCTCCGCTCATGCCGGTGCTGACGACATCGGTCACGATCAGCACCCGCCTCCCCGCCACACCGGAACGGGGCCGGCTGCTCAATCGCACCCGGCTCGGGGTCGCCGCCAGTCGGGACCGGGTCAGGTGGGCACGATCCCACTGGCAAGGAACTCCCAGGTCGGACAGTCGCCGCCGCAACTCTTGCGCGAATTGGCGAGCGCCGTGCGAGACGACCAGGATCAGGAGCGGATCATCTTCCAATCGACGCGCTTCATCATCTGCAATCCCCGCCGCGATGTGATCGAGCCGCTCCGCGATCAGCGCTTCGTCATAGACGATGCGGCCAAGCGCATATCCATCGCTGCCTGCGGCCGGTTTGAGATAGGTATTGACCAGCTGGTGATAATCGCGCCGGTAGAGCAACTTGATCCGGATATCGGGGTAGAGCTCACGCAACCGCCGCAATTTCCGGTTCTTGCGCGTCACCAGACGCTGGCGCATCGTCGTCAGCTCAACGTAGAGCCGTTGATCTGGGAGATAGAAATCGGGTGTGAACATCTCGCACGGGCGGCCATCCTCCCCCCAATCGAGCGGGAAGCTGGTTGGCTCATAGGCCCAGCGCACCCGGTAGAAGCTGAGGATCGACGAAAAATCGCGCTCGGCCTGATGGGCGAAGGGATCATTGGGAATCGGGCGAACGTGACGCCAGAGTTGTGGAATCGCAGGCTGAACCGGCTGTGAATCGCCGGCATCGCTCGCGGCTCTGACTGAAGCAGACTCCGCTGCCTCCGCTTCCCGGTCCACCGACTGCACGCGAGCCCCTCTCTATCGATCGATCCGCGCCAAACCAGTCAGCTGGCGGGTCGATCAACCGTCTCGCAGTGAACCGCGAGACAGATGTATTCAATGATGACGCTTGCAGGTTGCGGGGTGTCATCATGGTACATGGGGAATCCCGGCCAGGGCAATGGGAAACCTGGTGTTTGCGGTTGATTACCGTCCGGTCGCCATCTCCATCGGCGCAAACTGCGCTACCGGTTCCTCGATCGTCGTTTCGTGGGGAACGACAATCGAGAGGTGGGTCATTTCCTGACCCTCCCCGGAGCCATGCGAATGCAGTTCTCCGGCAGGAATCACGACCACGTCTCCTGCTTCGACCTCATAGGTTTGCTCGGGAGTGGCGATCGTGCCGAAGCCATGCGTGATCACCAGAATCTGGTCGCATGAGTGGCGATGGTAGCGATTGCGGGCGCCATCGCGAAAGGTGACGGAGGAGATGCGCACCTGGGCGCTATCGATCTCGCCGACAAGCACCTGGTTCGCCACATCCCCGATCATAATGGGGGCGTGATTCGGAACGGCGCTCGCGGGATCGTGCTTGATGACTTTCATGTATATAACCCGTGTCTGAGTAGTCAAATCGTCGTCCGGAACGTGATCGGACAAACGCGAATGATAGTCAGCGAGATGGAATGTTTACAAGGGTAGTGAATCGATGCTCACCACGACGGTCCGCCTCGGCGCGGGATCTTTCTCCCGAAGAGGACTCGCTGATCGTCGACGCCGACGAAATTGATGACAGTCTTCCCGGCGACCTCTGGTTTCGCCGTCGCCAAAAAAACGCCCCAATCGCGATGATTCTAAAGTCTCCCCCTATCGACAGCCGCTGAAACTCCGCGTATCTTGCCGCCACAGAATGTTCGAGTTGACATGGTCCGGAACTCCCGTTGCAGACGACGGATTCCGGATACGAAAAGGAGCGTTGGCGTGCCGGGTGGTGACGTTTTTCCGTTGATCAAAACGCTGACCGAGCTTCCGGGTCCGGTTGGCAAAGAAGAAATCGTGCAGGATTGGATCGAAGCGCGCTGGCGGACCTTCGCAAGTGAAGTGCGCCGGACCAAGGTCGACAATGTGCTGGCGCGCATCGGCGGCAGCGGCGAGCGCCTGTTGCTGCTAGCTCACGCCGATGAGATTTGCTACGTCGTCCGCTCCATCACCGACGACGGTTTCGTTTCGATCTGGCCCTACTATCGCGATTTGCCGGGACGCCCGCAAAAAACGATCATGCCTCTTTACCAACCTGCCTCCATCATCACCGCCAATGGCAGTGTCGACGGCGTATTCGCCACTGCCAGCGGACATGTGCTTTCAACAGCCGCCCGCGCTGATTTCAAATATGAATGGAACGACTGGTGGATCGAGCTCGGCTTGAGCTCGAAAGCCGAGGTCGAAGCGCTCGGCATCCATCCGGGCTGCAAAGTGATCTGGAATCCTCCCACCCGTCGGGTTGGCCCTCATGCCATCACCGGCAAAGCGATGGACGACCGCGCCGCGCTGGCGATCGCGACCATGGCAGGCGAGCGCCTGGCCGGACGCGACGATCTTCGGTTCGAAGTCTGGCTCGGCTCGACCGTTCAGGAAGAAAACGGGCTGATCGGCGCATCAAGCGTGCTCGACGCGATCGAGGTCGATCGCTGCATCGCGCTCGATGTCGGCCTCACCGGCGACGTTCCCTCGGTCGATAAGCGCGACTATCCAACCCGGATGGGAGACGGACCGATCGTCGTCTACAGCGACGCCTCGGTGCACTACTCCTGGCGCTTCGCCGACGATCTGGTCGCCACCGCCCGGGCAAACAACATCCCGGTTCAGCAGGCCGCGTTTCAGAACTATGGCAGCGACGGCGCGGAAGTCTTCCGCCGTGGCGCGGCGACGGCGCTCGTCGCCTACCCCACCCGCTACACCCACTCCCCCGCCGAAACAGTCGACGAGCGCGACATCGAAGCAACCGTCGATCTCCTCGTCGCCTACGCCACGGTCGGCCCCCGCTAGGCCCTCTCATCGAGTGCGGTCCGGCTGCAGCCGGACCGCACTCCGCTTATGCGTCTGATGTGGATGAGAAATGAAGGCGGTTCCGTGTTTCCCGGCCGCCTGATTCGACATGCGATCGTTGGGTGGACCCGGCTTCACGGCGTGCTCTCGCTGGAGCTAGAGGGCCACTTCGCGTTCGGATTGCCCGACCCGGCGTTGATCTACGACTCCGAAGTCGAAGCTCTCGTCCAGGAACTGATCGATCTCGAGCAATCCAGCAACCAGGCTCCCGGCGTTCCTAAACGATGAACGCTGCGTGCTCAGTCAAACGCGGTATCTAACGGATCGGTGCCGTTGTTGATTTCGTCGCCGTCGAACACCCCATCGCCATCGGTGTCCGCGGACGAAGGACTGGTGCCGTAGATCCCTACTTCGTCGCCGTCGAGAAGTCCGTCACCGTCGTGTCCATCGACACCGGCGAGGTTCCAAGCTGAACACACCTCGGTTCCATCAAGGAGGCCGTCGCCGTCACTGTCCGGATTGCCCGGATCGGTGCCGTAAAGTGCTTCATCGCTATCGTTCAAACCATCCGCATCCGCATCGACCACTGGAATCTCCGTTGGAGCAGCGGGGAGAGGAACGCTGGTTGCCTCCGGCAGGCTCGGCTGCTCGGGGTGGCAACCGTGACTGTTTCGACGACGTCACCGATCATCGCCGCGACATACGACGCATTTCCGCTCTCCCCTTGCACGGTCGTTTCCGCGCCGGGCGCCAGCAGCACTGCTTGCTGGGCAGTAAGCACGCCATCGATGCCGCCCTGCTGGCTCACGCTCAGATCGCCGGCAGTCGCGACAAGCAACACCGGCGAGGCCGACGCCTGAATTGTGGCGGCATCAGTGTTCGATACATCACCCTGGATCAGAACAAGCTCATATACGCCATCAGGCGCATCAAAGGCGTCGCCGATTCCGCCATCCCCGGAACCGCTCAGGCTGATGTCGAAATAACTCGGGACAGCCTCCTGATCCGGCAGGCTGATTCGAGATTGATGTATTCCCGCTCCCACGAACGCTGCTTCCGCACTGCCCGCGCCGGGATCTCTTCCATCCAGTTTCGCGGTTACCCCCGATTCCTGATCGGTGACGACAAACGATCCCTGATCGGCAACGACGAACCCAGCCTCCCGCTCGATCGCCTGGGCATAGGTGGCGGGATCGGCGGTGGCATGGACAACTCGCCAGGAGACATCGCCATCCGGCAGCGCGGTGATTCCCTGGGCAACCACACTCTGATCGTGCCTAGCCGGGCTGTCTTGCGCGGCAAGCGTCGATCCGCTGCCAGCCATCAGTCCGACGACAAGCGCCATCATCGCGATGGACAGTCGCCCCGCTGAATGCGGCAACGACTGAATCGACCGCCCTGGAACCGGCATATTCGTTGCACCTCAAAGACGCGACTCATCGTCCACACATCGGGACAGCCGAATAGTGCCACGAACAGCCGGTTGCTTCCTCAATGGCTACTGCTCTTTGAACCGCCAACTGGTGGCGTCGTCCGGCAGCTTGCTCCAGCCGATCACGACCCGCGGCTCGACGACGAACATCCCCTCGCCAACGGGATTCTGGCTCTGCTCGCTGAATCGATAGTTGTATTTGCGCGCAAAGTCTTCATCAATGGCGCGGGAAAGTTCTGGATCGGGATCGTGAATGACCTTGGCTTTGCCCTTCAAATAGACGACCTGGTCACCACTTTCGAGGTTGACTGAAATCTGCGGATTCTTCGCGAGATTGCGGGCGCTTCGCGTTGTATCACCAACGGAAAAATAGAGCTTTCCGTTGATCCACGATGCCCAGACCGGCACGGAGTTTGGAATGCCGGCCGGTGACACGGTTGCGACCCAATAATTCTTGGCGTCGATCAGCCGCGATTCGGCGAACGACCAGGGAAGCATCCCCTCGCTCGATTCGGGAATGCCGTATCCAGTCACTGAAGGCCGGCTCGCCACTGGTTCAAGTGTCTCCTGATTCGTCATTCTCGACTCCTTGCATTGCTTCCCGCATTTCATGACCGACCAATCACCCTATAGGATGACTCATGACATCCCCTGTCATATTTCCGTGCTACCGTGAAGCTGGATTATCGAAGCGGAGGGTTCACCGGTGCGTGCCGATCGCCTGCTTTCCATACTTTTGCTCCTGCAATCCCGCCGTCAGATCACGGCTGCCGATCTCGCCGATCGGCTTGAAGTGTCCGAGCGAACCATTCATCGTGATATGGAAGCGCTCAGCATCGCCGGGATTCCCGTCTATGCCACTCGCGGAGTTGGCGGCGGCTGGGCCCTGTCCGAGGAATATCGCACAGAAACGGGCGGTCTCAACGAGGCCGAGGTGCAGGCGGTGTTCTTGACCCAACCGCATAAACTGCTTTCCGATCTCGGACTCGGTCGGGCGGCGGAAGATGGTTTGCTCAAGCTCCTCGCCGCGCTTCCGCAAGGACGGCGCGGCAACGCCGAGCAAGTCCGCGAGCGCATCCATTTCGATGTCGCCGGTTGGCATCGCCAGCAGGAATTGGTTCCCTTGCTCCCGCTCTTGCATCGAGCCGTGCAGGGCGAGCGTTGCATTCGCATCGCCTACGTCCGCAGCGACGGCGAAGCGAGCGACCGGACGATTGATCCGCTCGGACTCGTGGCGAAAGGGAACGTCTGGTATCTGGTCGGTGCGAGTGGCGAGCAGTTCCGGACATTTCGGGTTTCCCGCATTCGCGACGCGGAAGTGACCGACCAGATCTTTACCCGTCCGACCGGGTTTGATCTCGCCAGTTACTGGGAAAGCTCGAAAAACGATTTCGTCGGAAATTTTCCTCAGGTGCGCGTGATCTTCCGTGCTGATCCCGCTGGAATCGACGCCCTTCGGTTCACCGGGCGCTGGTCGCAGGTCGAATCAATCGACGAACCGACCGGCCAGGTCATCATGCAATTCGAGCGGACCGAGGACGCCGTCAGCACCGCACTCGCGATCAGTCCCCACATCGAGCTGATCGAGCCAGCCGATCTCCGGGACGAAGTCATCGCACGCTTGACCGCCGCACTGGAGCGCTATGTATGAGCCCTCATCGAGCATTGGGAGATGGCGCGAATCCCTCGCAATATCCGCACATTTCTGTAGTGGCCGATCTCGTATTGGCTATGGTCATTACACGCCAGATCAGGCTCCATCGAGTATGGCCGACACAAGATCGGCCACTACGAGAAGGTGGTGTCTAGCTCGACGCTACGGGCGAACGCGTCTGCCCAACAATATATTCTCAGCAACCATTGCAGGTGGTTATCACTCCTGGCTCGATCCGAGAAAGGCACACGCATGTTCTCATCCTCGGCGTTTCGTGGAATCAATCTTGCCCTGGCGTTCCTGCTTGAGCTTGCGGCGCTGGCAGCGCTTGCGTACTGGGGGTATTGCACCGGGAACAGCACGTTCACAAGCCTGCTGCTTGGTATTGGCATTCCGCTGATCGCCGCCATCCTCTGGGGGCTCTTCGCGGCACCCCGCGCGAAATATCCAAATCCATTGCTCAAAATTGCGGTCAAGGTGCTTGTCTTCGGCGCTGCCTTTTTCGCCCTGATCGACAAAGATCAGACTCTGCTGGCGATCCTGTTCGGCGTACTTGTGATCGGGAATCTCCTGCATCCTGCGGGTCACGAAACCGGTCGATACGATCGATGGATCGTGATGGAGCGCCGTCATCCATTGACCAGCCGCACAGTCCGCTTTACCCTGACGCCTGCGATCAAAGACGATCTAGCGAGGAGCTGTCCCTCCATGGGCGAACAACCGCATCTGACTACTGATCTGGTGGCCGCAATGGCGACCGCCGCCGGAATGCCGATTCCGGCCGAACATCTCGAACCCGCGACCGAAATTCTCGAGGCGCTTTACCAACTCGATGCTCGCCTGGCCCACCTCGATCTTGACGGCGTCATCCCCGAGCTGCGCTGGGATGCCCGCTGGGCAATCGATAAGGAGGCGGGACTGTGAGCGACGCCCCTCTCCCCACCGATCCTTGCGAGCTTTCTGTCGGGCAGGCGATGCGGATGATGCGCTTCGGCGAACTCTCGCCGGTTGACATCGTCGAGTCGGCCCTGCGCCGGATCGAAGCGCTCGAACCTCAGCTGCACGCCTGGGTCGAAGTGCTTGGCGAACAGGCGCTTGAAGCCGCTCAGCGCGCCGAGGACGAGCTGCAACGCGGCGAGGACCGGGGACCGTTGCACGGCATTCCGGTCGCCGTCAAAGATCTGATCGACGTCGAAGGTGTCCAGACCAAATGCGGCTCGCGGGTGCGTGAGACATGTGGCCCCAGCCACCGAAGACGCTCCGGTCGTCGCCATGCTCCGGGAAGCGGGAGCAATTGTGCTCGGCAAAACGGTCACCCAGGAATTCGCAGCGGGCGTCGTCAGCGATCCGGCGCGCAATCCCTGGAATCCCGACCACGTTCCGGGCGGCAGCTCCGGCGGATCGGCAGCGGCAATCGCCGCGAAGGTCTGCCCGATCTCGCTTGGTTCGGACACCGGCGGCAGCATCCGCATTCCCGCCTCGGTCTGCGGCGTCACCGGACTGAAACCGACCTATGGCCGGGTCAGCAAGCGTGGAGTCTTTCCGCTCGCCTGGTCGCTCGACACCGTCGGACCCATCACCGACTCGGTCGAAGATGCGGCCCTGATGCTTAACGCGATCGCCGGGTACGATCCCCTCGATCCCCAAAGCACCGATGAGCCATGGCATGACGCCTGCGAAGAGATCGGCCGCGATCTCGGCGGGTTGCGCATCGGCGTGGTCCGGGATCATTTCCTGGAGCGCGTGCAGGGTGATGTCGCCACCGCGTTCGAGCTTTCCGCGCCTGTGTTCGCCGGGCTCGGTGCTGAGCTGATCGATGTCAACTGGACAGAAGCCACCTATGGCCAGGCCGCCGGATTGATCATCAACCGGATCGAAACGGTCGCCGTCCATGAAGATGCGATGCAGCGTGATCCGTCGAAATACCGGGACGAGATGCGCATCCGCGTCGAAGCGAACCGGCTCTTCCCCTCCGTCGGCTACCTGCGTGCGTTGAAAGCCCGGTTGCTGGTGAAGGAATCAGCCAGGCGGCTCTTTGAGGAGCACCGGCTCGATGCGGTCATCGTGCCGACGCTTGCCGGCACGGCAGTTCCCGCGAACGATCTCAACGTGCTGCACGACGATGGCAGCAAGGAAGCGGTCGCCTTCGCCTACACCCGGCTGCCGATGGTCTTCAACGCCACCGGTCAACCGGCGCTTTCAGTCTGCTGCGGTTTTGACCGGCATGGACTGCCGATCGGGCTGACCATCGCCGGACGTCCCTTCGCCGAAGCGCGGATTTGCCGCATTGGTCACGCATTCGAGCAAGAAACCCGCCACATCGACCATCGTCCCGCCCTGATCGGCTCCTAGTTCTGGAGGATGCGCCCGTGAAAAATCCCCAAGAAGATGCCCTCGCCGCTCGCGGAGCCCAGGCCAGGTCGAATCTCGTCAGCGCGCTGCAAGAGTGCGGCGAACTCGCAGAAGCCGTCGAGCATTTCGACGGCGACGAGCTGCTCGAAGTCCTCGCCCACATCGATGGGCTCCGCTTCGTCATGGCCGAATCAAGCCAACTCCTGCAAGGCGTGATTCGCGGGTTCGAGGGGTAATAGCGGTTCGCGTCGCGATTGTGACCCGGCTCTAAAAGTGCCGGACTCACCGGACGAAGTGCTTCCGGCACTGGTTTCGGCTGAATGGCGCCTCAATCGAACGGGTCAATCATCGCCACTAGCCCTGGAAGGGGGTCGTCGTGTTTAGCCCGGCACTTCGAGTGCCGGGAACGAGCAACGGCGAACAGATCCATATTCGAATGGCGTCTACGCCCCGCGCTTGCCGTAGCAGCGCAGGCTGGAAGAGACGGCATCGAGCCGAGCCTGATCGATCGCGTAGTATTTCATGCCGCCGCGTGGGCGCACTTTGACAAGACCGGCCCGCTCAAGCAACGAGAGGTGACGCGAAACGGCGGATTGAGCGATGCCGAGGCGGCCGACGATCTCCTGCGCGTAAAGCTCCCCGGCTGATAGCAGCTCGAGAATGTGCAGGCGGTTCTGATCCCCGAGCGCCCGGAGCGCTTCGAGCAGCGGCTCCTGATCCATCCTGGCGGAGGGATCGTCGCTGTCGGCGGCACGGACGCCGTTCGTGCTCGCCTGGACGATGGGAACTGCCGTCTCCGGCACGCCGCCGTGCCGTTCCAGATACTGAAGACCATTGAAAAAGATGACGAGATCGGGTGGAAAAAAGATGTAGCTGATAAATGAGCCGACGTGCGGGGAGGGGCAAAACGCCACCCGCTCAACTTCGGGCAGCCAGGCCGCCAGCGTCGACGGCATCCGGTTGCCGGTGAGATCGCTGAACGCGAGCGCCGCGCCGCGCTGTTCCGAAGCCGACGCCATGCGGGCGGCCTGGGTCAGAATGGCCCTGCGCGATTCGAACTCGTCGCGGTAGCCCGATTCCCAGACGCCTTCGATCAGGCCGATGGTGCGCCGTTTCAACGTTTCGGGATCGAAAATCAGCGAAAGCACTTCGTCCATGTCGGCGGTCGTTTGACCGGGGGCGATGAAGGTTCGCCAACCCTCGATATCGTGATCAGCCGGACGTGGCATGGCATCGAGTCCGATGTCCCGGTGGACACGTTGCATCGCGTGGACGACCATATTGAGATATTCGGACGCGGGAATCTGTTCGAGAAATGCTATCAATTCTTCGAAGGTCGCATCGACGCGATCCGGCCGCAAGGGGTCGAAACGCATGATCGGCTCTTCCATGTAATAGAGCATGCGGCCGGAAAAGCCGTGCAAGAGATCAAGCTCAGCACGCACCTGCGGCGCAAGCGACCGCCGCATAGCGATGAGCCAGGGATCGAGGCCATTGCCCGGGACTGCGCGATAGAGCAGAGACATTGCCGATACGAGATCGACAGGAAGTGAAACGACAAAGCTCAGTCGGAGGGCCGGCTTTCCAAGAACTAATTCACCCACAACATGGCCACCCGAATTCGGCTATGCGCCGACGATGATCCTTCTATCAGCTTAACAGCATAAGCGAAAGTGGTCAAACAGCTTTTGCTCCCGTTCGCTGCTCGCTGCCAACGCACATTTTCGCCAATTTTGCTGGAAACGCAACCCTTGCAACCAGGGTTTACGACCCGCACACTTCTCGAATGTATAGACGCGCAACGATCGAACCAATGACCATCCATGCAGCAATTGCTCGACGACCTGCAAATGCACTTTGGTGACGAACTGGCCGGGTTCTATCTCTACGGCTCGCTTGTTTCAGGCGACTTCGTTCCCGGCATCAGCGATCTCGATCTGCTCGCGGTCACCACTCGTGATCTTCACCACAATGACGTCGCGTCGCTCGAAGCGCTTCACGCCGCCCTCGTGCGGGACCACCCTGAGTGGGAAGACCGGATCGAGGTCGCCTACCTTTCTGTTGATGGATTGCGTACGTTTAAGGAGCGGCGAAGTCCGCTGGCGATCATCAGCCCGGGGGAGCCGTTACATCTGATCGACGCCGGTTCCGATTGGCTGATGAACTGGTATTTGATCCGAACGAGTGGTATCGCACTGTACGGTCCGTCAGTCACTGAAGTGATTCCACCAATCGCGCGGGAGGAATATCTCGAAGCAGTACGCCAGCATCTTTCATCCGCCGAAGACTGGATCGCCCGGGCGACTTCGCGGAAACCGGGTTCATACGCGGTGCTGACCGCCGCACGCGGTTATTACACGCTGACGTACGGTGAGCATGCATCGAAGGCGAAAACCGCTGTCTGGATGAAGGAGCAATTTCCCGAGTGGGCCGGGCTGATCGATCGCGCCCAGACCTGGCGCGTCATGCCGCTCGACCAGCCGCTGACCAGTGATGACCGGCGAGAAATCGTGACGTATCTCTCAATCGTCACGGAATTGATTCGCGACAACGGCGGCTGATTGCATCTGCTGAACACCTCGCTCGACGCGCCGCCAGAGCAAAAAGCCTAAAATCAGCGCTTCCGCGATGGCCGTGAGCGCTAACGACCAGGGGATGATCGTCAACCCCACTGAATCGATGAACAGCGCCATCAATCCCGCCCGGATCACCAGTTGCGCCACATTCGTGAGGAGGGGAGTCCTCGTATCGCGCAACGACACCATTCCCCGGGTGATCACTTCCGTTACCGCGTAAAAGGGCAAGCCGAGCGTGAAAATCCGGACCAACTGATAGGTCAGGTCGCCATCCGCGCTCGTGTACTCGCCATGCACGAACAGCAGATCGACGACGGTTTGACCGAAGACCAAAAAGAACGGAATGCCAAGCGCGGTGATGAGTGCGGGAATCGCCGCCGTCCTTCGAATCAGCGTGCGAAACAGCTCCCAGTCCCCGCGCGCGCCGGCCGCGGCCAATCGCGGAAACGCCGCCTGTCCCGCCGCCGTGCCGATCAAACGAACGGGCAATCCCACCAGCAGCCATGCATTGACCAACGCAGGAATTGCATTCGGCTCGTCCGCCAGCGACGCAAATGCCAGCTCAATCACCCCGCCCAGATAGGACGAAGCCAGCAATAACGAGTTCGGAATCAGCAACCGCACGACCTGCCGCAGTTGCGCATCGCCAGGATCCCAGCGTAACCGCGGCCAATGGTTGTCATGGCGGAGCGCGGGCAACAGCACCAGTGCCTGCAGCAACACCCCTCCCAGGACGCCAAGGGCAGGCCCATAAATGCCGATCGATGGCACGATCCAGGAAAGCCCGATACCGGCGATTTCGGAGACGTTTTGAATCAGAATCGCCAGCGCGGGAAGAAAAAAGCGCGCCTGGGAATTGAGTTTCGCCACCGCCACGCTCCCGGCAGCGAGCATCAGCGGCTGGAACAGGAGCAACCGGGTCAATCGCGTCGTCAACTCCGCAGTTGGTTCATCGAAACCGGGCGCGAGCAGGGTGCGCACCAGCCAGGGTGCAAACACGATGCCCATCGCGGTCAGGGCGGCCACCGTCACCAGCAGCGCGGTCAGCGTCAGTTCCACTACCCGCCAGGCAGACGATTCGCTTTTGCGCCGCGCGACGATGATCACCGGCACCATCGCGTTAGTGATGGCCCCGCCGGCAATCAGCGTGAAAAGGGTGTCTGGGAGTTTCGCCGCCGCGAGAAACGCGCTGAGCTCATCGCCACCGCCGAATCGCGCCGACAGCAAAATCTGCCGCACCGCACCCAGCATTGCCGAACCGAGGTAGGCAGCGAGCAGGAGCAGCGAGGCATCGGCAATGCCGTATTCGCGATCGACCAGCGCGCGAACCCTCGCCCGCAACAAGCGCCCCTTCCTGAGTAGAGTAGAGATAGAGATAGAGATAGAGATAGCGTAATCGAACCGTGCAATCACCATTACCGGAAGCTGATGAGAGTTGCGCGGTTAAATCGGTAGTCCTGACCGCGCGAGCGCTCAAAAACCTTATGAACATTGACGACATTTGGGATCGGGCATGACCGATTTGACCAGTCAATATTCATAAGCACCCGACTGACACGCGACAAGTCCTTCGGACTGCACATGCTATTGTGCGCCGCCCCCGGCTCAAAGCGTACTCTCTACTCCCTGCTATACTCCGTGACCTTGCGTTCGAAGCTCACCCAGCCCAGTCGGAGAACAACGATGTTCGCGATGCTGCGCCAGCGTGATTTCGGCCTGCTCTGGCTCGCCGGGTTGATATCGGTGATCGGGGATCTCGCGATGATCGTCGCGCTGCCCCTGCACATCTATAAACTCACCGATTCAACCCTCGCGACGGCGGGAGCCTTCGCCGCAACCTTCATTCCCCGGGTCCTTTTCGGCTCAATTGCAGGGGTGTTCGTCGATCGGTGGGATCGCAAGCGAACGATGTTCATCGCCGATCTCGCTCGGGCAGTGCTGCTGCTTTCTTTGCTGGTGGCGGCGGATCATCTAGTTGTGCTCTACGTGGTTGCGGCAATCCAGGGAACGATCGGGCTCTTTTTCCGGCCGGCCGAAAGCTCGCTCCTGCCCTTGCTTGTGGGCAAAGACCGGCTGGTGGCAGCGAACGCCATGAACTCGCTCAACGACAATCTCGGCATGTTGATCGGTCCGGCGCTCGGCGCCGCGCTCTACGCCTGGGCCGGGCTCGGCTTTGTCGCGCTCGTCGATTCGGTTTCGTTCGTCGGTTCGGCGTTGCTCATCATGCTGATCACCGCGAACGCCCGCCCTCCGGCGAATACAACCATCGACCACGGCACCTCATCATGGAACAAGATGATTGTCGATCTACACGCCGGCATGCGCGTGGTCCGTTATGACCGGGTGCTTTCCGTCGTCTTCATCTCATCCTGGCTCGGCGCCATTTCCGAAGGAATCTTCCTGACGCTTGCGCTGGCACCGTTCGTGCTGGACGTCCTGGGTGGAACCGAAGCCCAGGTTGGCTGGCTCGCCGCGGCGCAGGCGATTGGCGGGCTGCTTGCCGGGTTGATCATCGTGCGCATCGGCCACCGGTTCGCGCAGCGTCGATTGTTCGGCGTCGGCATGTTCGCGCTCGGCATCACCGATTTCGGCGCGTTCAACGCCCGGCTGATCGCCGGGCCAGGCACAGCCGCGGTGGGCGTCGCCATGGGCTGGATGGTGCTGTCAGGGATTCCGGTCGTGGCCTACAGTTCGGGGCGGCAATCAATCGTCCAAGCCCAGACAGACGATGCGTATCGCGGGCGCGTCTTTGGAACGTTGGGATCGGTTGAGGGAATCGCGATCCTGATCGGTCTCGGACTCGGCGGCGTGCTCGGAAACTCCATCGGCATCGTGCCAGTCCTCAGCGCCAGCGCCGCACTTCGGCTCATCGGTGGAGTCATCGCCTTGAAATTCTTGCCGCGAAACGAGCCGGCGGCCGAAACGAACGACGAGATGCCTCTGCCTGAGATCGGTGCTGAACTTCCACTCTCCACAACATTAGTTGAAAATCGCGACTAATTTCCGGTTTCCACGGCACTTGAAGTGCCGTGCTGACTGGACAAAGCCCTTCCAGGGCTGGTGGTGATGCGGGGGTTTGATGACGCGAATACGCATGTAACCCAGAGAGGCTCCGGCTTCAGTCAGGCGTTCGTGACACAGCATTCGCTCGAGTCATGCACGGGGATATGTCGTGTGCGTCGTCGTTCGTCGGCGATTTGACAAGCCTCTCTCGGATGCTTACGATAATCGGTGTTGGGATATGTCGTGTGAGGCCGATTGGAGGTCCGTTGTGGCTCAACCACCCAAACCCAAACCGGTCACGGCAGAAGAGCGCGAACAGCCTCGTCATGAAGATCCGGCGCTGCTTGCCCTTGAAAAAGAAGCGGCGCACGCGAAACCAAGTCAGCTCGGCTTTTTCACCGAAACGCCTGCCGGTGTCCTGACGACGCTCCCGGGCGGCATGACTCCCCTCGCCCACAACAGTCCGCTCGATCTCGCTCGCGGCTGGTACCGGCAATCGCTGCAGCAAGCGCATCGCCCGGCGAACACCGTTGATTCGTATTGCTACGACCTGATCAAATTTGAAGAGCGAATCGGTCACAAGCCGATCGATGAGATTACGCGTGGCAATGTGGCGATCTTTCTCGGCGAGGCCAACAGCCGCGCCACCCGCAAACGGCGGCTCACCTCGCTCCGGCGCTTTTTCAAGTATCTGATCGATGACGAAAAAGTGATCGATGCCGATCCGACCGATGGCTTCTTCCCACACCCGATCGCGCTGAAAACGCCGGTTCCCCTCTTCCCCGCCGATCAACAGGCGCTGCTCGATGCTGCTGCCGCCGACGAACCCTGGAGTCTCGCCGCGATATGGCTGATGATGCGCATCGGCCTGAGCCGAAGCGAGTTGCTGGCGCTCCGGCGCGAGCATGTCGACAGTTCCGATCCCTTGCAGCCAGTCGTCTATATCTTTCCCGAAGTCGCGGCGAGGCGTGGACAGGAGCGAAAACTCGCGCGGTGATGAGGAGTTCTCGAAGATTTATGCTGAGTTCCTCGTGGCAACCGAAACTGTCGATTTGCTCTTCCCGGTTGGATTTCAGGCCGTCAACGGCATGGTGAATCGCGTTGCAAAGAATGCCGGTCTCACCCAAAGCGTCACCCCGCAAACCCTGCGTCACACTTTTGCCTTTGAACGTGCGCGGAACGGGGCGACGGAAGACGATTTGATTGAGCTGCTGGGATTGGCGGATGACCCGCGCAATCGTGAGAGCGTTCGCCGCTATCTCTCGCTGGCCGAACCTCCGCTTTAGCGCGGCGTCTCCGAATGTTTGAGCAGCCGGTCGGCCAGATCAGTCAATTGTGCTCGATGCTGCACGCGATCGAGCCAGCGCCCAGGAATGGCGGATTCGCCATACGCAGCGCCCGCCAATGCGCCGGTGACCGCGCCGGTCGTGTCCGTATCGCCGCCGAGATTGACCGCCATTACCGCCGCTTCCTCAAACGAATCGCTCTGCAACAGCGACCAATACGCAGCCTGCATCGTGTCGAGAACAAACCCGCCGGATCGCACCTGTTCCCGCTTGAGCTCGGAAGTTTTGCGAAGCGCTGAAAGCGTTTCTTTCTCTTCAATCCCGGCGGACGCGGCGGCGATCACCTGATCGATCTTCCCGCCGCTGAGGAGATGGACGATACCCTGATTCACCGCCACCGCCGCCCACTGACAACGCGGATCGGCGTGCGTTACCCTCGCTGAATCGCGAGACGCGCTGACCAATCGCGCCGGATCGGCGCGAAAGCGCAGCGCGACCGGAGCGCAACGCATCACCGATCCATTGCCGGCGGCGCTGCCGCTGGCGAATCCCACCACCTTGGTTCCAGCGACATCCCAGGGCGCGCCCGCTTCCAGCGCGTTCAGGGCGGCTCGCGTCGTCAGCCCGATATCTTTCGGCTTGCCAGCGCTCCAGGCGAGAAAGCGGGCGACGAGATCATCCATCTCGAGCGATGGATGCTCGGCCAGGCTGTTCGCCAGGGCCAGGGTCATCTGCGTATCGTCGGTGATCTCACCAGGCGCGAGCGAGAGCCAACCGCCACCGACAAACTCACGCAGTCCGCCTGGATACGTCTCGGCGATATCCTCACGAGATACAAATTCAATCGGACCGCCCAGTGCATCCCCACACGCCAGCCCGAGTAGCACTCCGCGATAGCGGTCTTGAAGATCGACCATCGTTTGTCCCCTTCCCGGGCACTGTGATCACGCGAATCAGCTATGGCAGGATAGCAAACGGAGTTGAGAGAAGTGAGAAGAAAGCGTAACTGAACCTTGGTCATTACTGCCGGGAGCTGAAGCACCCGGCTGACATGCGACAAGTCCTCCGGACTGCGGAGCGGTCTCCCCTCGCCTGAAGCTGGAGAGGGACTGAGGGCCGTCGTCCGGGGCCAAATTGATCTCCGTGCACCCTACTCTCCTCGCCCTTCTCGCTGCTACACTCGCCTATCGTGGCAGATATGACCCACACGATGACGAAGGTAATAACAAACCGATGACCGAATCTCAGGGAACTTCATCCGCGCTGCTCTCGCTGCCGATCGTTTCGCGCATTCGCTGGCCGGAACGGACCGCTGCGACCCTCGGCGCGATGGCGATCTATATCATCGCCGTGCTGATCGCGAACGAAACGACGACCCGATTTATCGCGCTTCCCTGGTATGGGCTGGTTTCCGTCGGCACGCTTGTCTTCGGGATCACTTTCACCCAGCGCGACCGGGTCCACCGGGCGGGGCGGCCGTGGGTCTACGCAATGCTGATCACCACCGCGATCTGTGCAACGCTGCAATCGTGGCTGACTGGAGTCTCCTGGCGGATCATCGTCGCCTCGTGCCTGGCGATTCTGCTGGCCGAGGCCGCCGACACCGAAGTCTTCCATCATCTGCGCGAGCGAGAATGGGTGGTTCGCGTGATTGGATCTAATGCAGTCAGCATTCCGCTCGATACGGCGATTTTCACCATCGTCGCATTCGCCGGCGTTTTTTCCTGGAGCATGATCGGTTCGATCCTGTGGGGCGATATCGTCGCCAAAATGGCGATCGGCACGCTTGCTGCCTTCGTGCGCGGCTGGGAGCTTAGCTCCTTCCGCAAAGACGCTTAAGCGAACATCGAACGGCTTGCAGGCAGGCAGGGCCTGGGTACCGTTACCGAGATCATGCCCTCTCGTGTCCCGGCCGGAAGTCAGATTGGTCGGGACCAGTTCATCATCCGATTACGTTTGCAAAGAACATCACCCCTGGGGAAACGGCAAGCCAACGATCATCAGCGCTTTGCCGGCGCATGGATCATCGTCTCGACCTGCTGCCTGCGGTCTGCTATCTGTCTTTATTCGGTTTCAATCCTCGGAAACAACGGCCCCTGCGGATTGACGTCGCTATAGGTGACGCTGCCCCAATCGGCGTCTCGCACCCAGGCTCCGCCGGTGATCGGGCCGAGCCCAAGCTGCGACATGATCCGGTCGCTCGCGTCAGGAATGACCGGCGCAAGCAGGATTGCCGAGATGCGTGTGGCTTCGGCGGCGGTCCAGAGCACGGTGTCGAGCAATCCGGCGTCTTCTTCGCGCTTGGCGAGACTCCAGGGTTTGCGCGCTTCGAGATACTGGTTCGCCCGGCGAACCAACGTCCAGATCCGCTCGATCGCCTCGTTCAGCTCCCAGTTCTCGATTGCCCGCGCCGCATCGGTTCGCGCGGCGGTGGCGACATTGCGCAGCTCTTCCTCAAGCTCGCCGGGATCGCCGGGCGTCGGCACGGCGCCCTGCCTGTAGCGGCCAATCATCGAGACAACCCGGTTGAGCAAATTGCCGAGATCGTTGCCGAGGTCGTCGTTATTCCGGCGAATCAGATTCGCACGCGAGAAATCGACATCCGACGAAAAGGAGCTATCGCGCGTCAGATAATAGCGAACCGGGTCGGCTCCAAATTCCTCCACGACATCGACCGGCGAGATGATGTTCCCGGTTGATTTCGAGAGCTTTTTCCCTTCGAGCGTCAACCAGCCATGAATAACGATGCGCCGCGGCAACGGCAAACCCGCCGAAAGCAGCATCGCCGGCCAGTAGAGGACGTGAAACCGCATGATGTCCTTGCCGATGACATGGGAATCAACCGGCCAGTAGCGATTGAATCGCTCCATATCATCCGGGAAACCGATAGCGGTGATGTAGGTGGTCAACGCGTCGTACCAGACATAGAGCACATGGTCTGGATCGCCTGGAACAGGCACTCCCCACGGCTCGGTTCCAGGCCGCACCTGTCGGGACACCGAAAAGTCACGCAGACCGCTTTTCAGCAGCGCCATCATCTCGGGACGCCAGGCCGACGGTGTCACGAAATCGGGGTGATCCTCGAGATGCTTGAGCAAGATATCGGTGTATTTGCTCAGAGCGAAGAAGTAATTGTCCTCCTCAAGCCACTCCGGTGTGATCGATGGATGCTGCGGGCAATGGCCGTTGACCAGCTCATCTTCGTTGTAATAGTTGTTGCAGTTGGGGCAATACCAGCCGGCATAGTTGGCTTTGTAGATATCGCCATTCGCCTGCGCGCGTTTGAAGAGCTCAACCGAAGCCCGGATGTGGCGCGGCTCGGTTGTTCGCACCCACGAATCGCGCGTAATTTCGAGCGCGTCCCAGGCTTTGCGAAACTCGACATCCATGAAATCGGTCCAGGCCTGGGGAGTCATGCCATTTTCGGCAGCGGAGCGCAAAATGTGCTGACTGTTCTCATCCAGACCCATGCAAAAGGCGACATCTTCACCGAGCAAGCGGTGATACCGCGCCACGACATCCGCCGGCACTTTTTCGAGCGAATGACCGATATGCGGCGCGCCATTGGGATAGTCAATCGCGGTCGTAATGTAAAAGGATGGGTCGCTGCCTACGCTCACACTCGCCTCATTTCCACGGTTTGATTCGATCACTCACCCTGCGTATCGCATGGCGCGACGAATTGCGCATATTAATGAGGGTATCATGCCCGCCCGAAAAACCGCCGCGAATCTGCGGGCGAATATCCCCATCCACACGTTGTTCCCCAAGCATAGCCCCGGCGCCCTGTCGAAAATGGCCGTTCTCGTTCGTCAATAGTGTGAAGGCGGCATGAAACCGCTGCGATCGACCGCGAGAACGGGAGACACGTCGTCATGAAGTACATGTGCCTGATCTATTCAACCGAAACGGAAATGCCAGGACCAGGATCGCCCGAGCTCGAAGCAGCGATGAACGGCTATCTTGCCCTGAGCCAGGACAGCTATAAAGCTGGTGTGCTTGTCAGAGGCGACGAACTGGCATCCGCTTCCACCGCTACGACCCTCCGCGTCCGCGATGGCGAAACGGTGCTGTCCGATGGGCCCTTCATTGAAACCAAAGAGCAGCTTGGCGGCTACTACATTTTCGATGTCCCCAATCTCGACGATGCGATCAAGTGGGCAGAGAAGATTCCGGGCGCCCGCCAGGGCACGATTGAGATTCGACCGATCGTCGACCACGAGGGATAGATCGGCAGACGACAGGATGATCCATACGTTCCGGAGCCACTCTGAGCAACCTGGTGAGACGCCGAAGCCCTTCCATGGGTAATCACGCACTCTGCCTGGGCCAATCCCGGAGAGGTTTTGTTTTGCTTAGCCCGGCACTTCCAGTGCCGGGGCTCGACGACATACGATGGATATCCGGCAACCATCAATTGACGCGCTGGTCGGCGTGGTTCGTGAGGAATGGGGGCGGCTGCTCGCCGCCCTCACCTATCAATTTGGCGATCTCTCGCAGGCCGAAGACGCCCTGCAAGATGTTGTCGAAGCGGCCTATCGGCGCTGGCCGGTCACAGGAGTGCCAGAAAACCCGGCCGCCTGGCTCATGACGAGCGCGAGGCGGCGGCTCATCGATCACATTCGCCGGACGCAAACGCTCAACGCGAAACTCCCGCTCCTTGCGACCGAACTCTTCGAAAAGGAGGATATGGACATCGACACGGAAGAGATCCCCGACGAGCGCTTGCGCTTGATCTTCACCTGTTGTCACCCCGCATTGAACCAGGAAGCTCAAATCGCCTTGACCCTGCGAACACTTGGCGGGTTATCAACCACCGAGATCGCGCACGCGTTGCTCATTTCCGAACCAACAGTTGGCCAGCGGATTAGCCGCGCCAAACGCAAAATCCGCGAGGCCGGCATTCCCTTCGAAACTCCCGAGGGCGCCGATCTCCCCGACCGCCTCGACACGGTGCTTCACGCGCTCTATTTGATCTATAACGAGGGATATGTCGCTTCAGAAGGAGCGCTGCTCTTTCGCATTGATCTCTCCACTGAAGCAATCCGACTTGCCCGCGTGCTTGTGCGCTTGATGCCTGACGAACCGGAAGGGATCGGATTGCTCGCGCTCATGCTCTTGAATGATGCCCGGCGCGATGCCCGTATCGACAGCAATGGCGAACTCGTCACCCTCGATCAGCAGGATCGCACGCGTTGGAACCGCAGCTCGATCGCCGAAGGCACGGGACTTGTCGATCGCGCACTGCGAATGCGACGCCCCGGACTCTTTCAGCTTCAGGCGGCGATCAGCGCGCTCCATTGCCAGGCGGAAACTCCCGGCGATACCGATTGGCCGCAAATCGTGGCGCTTTATGACGTCATGATGACGATCGCGCCAACGCCGATTGTGGCGCTCAATCGCGCCGCCGCGATTTCGATGGCTGAAGGACCGGAACAGGGACTCTTTGCCATCGCGCAGATCGATCACCTTGAACAGCTTGAGGAATACCATCTGCTTCATGCCTCCCGGGCCGATATGCTGCGCCGGGCCGGACGGCTCATCGAAGCAAGAACGGCGTATGAACGGGCGATCGCGCTGACAAACAACACCACCGAGCGAGGATTCCTCGCCCGGCGTGCATCGTCGTTGGTGTAGAAGGTACGGCGTGCCACCCCTCTGAGTAGCACGCCGCCTCGTTCATCAGTCGCCCATCACCCCTTCAGGCCGGGGAAGTTCCACCCGTCCGGATGAAACATCGGGAACATCAGCTGGCTCAGCCGGTCCCTCGATCCGTACATCGGGCAGCCATTCGAGCCACTTCGGCAGATACCAGTTCCGGTCACCAAGCAACGTCATGGCGGATGGCACCAGGATCATGCGGACGATCGTCGCGTCGAGCAGCACCGCCACACCGAGCCCGAATCCGACCTGCTGCAGGAAGACCAGGCTTCCGGCGGCGAATCCCGCGAAGACGGCGACCATGATCAGCGCCGCGCCGGTGATGATCCGCGCCGTGCGCTGCAGCCCGATCGCCACCGATTCCCGGTTGCGATGCGTGTGATCGTAGGCCTCCTTGATCCGGCTGAGCAGGAAGACGTGGTAGTCCATCGAAAGCCCGAACAGGATCGAGAAGAGGAAGAGCGGGAGCCAGGCCTCGATCGCTTCAACCTGCTGGAATCCGAAGAAATTGATCATATGGCCTTCCTGGAAGACCCATACGAGCAATCCATAGGCCGCGCCGACCGAAAGCAGGTTCATCACGATCGCCTTGGCCGCAATGACGATCGAGCGGAAGACGACCAGCAGCAGCAGGAAGCTCAAACCGAGCACGAATGCGAAGACGATCGGGGTATAGGTGTCGCGCATCTCCAGGAAGTCGACATTGTTGGCCGTGACGCCGGTGACCAGCACGTTGCTGTTCGGCATCGTCGCTTCGATCGGCGGGATGATCTCATTCCGCAGTTGCTTGACCGCGTCATTTCCGGCCGGCTCATCCGGAGCGACCTTCATCGGCGCGGTGACCAGGGCCAATTGATTGTCGGGGCTGATCTGCACGCTGGATGGTCCGAACAGCGGTTGGCCGCCATCGGTGGTGGCTGTCGAAAGCGCGGTTTGAAGCTGGGCGATGCCCTGCTGCACGGCCGGGTCGGTTTGCGGACCGTCAACCACGATCTCGACCGGCGAGATCAATCCAGCGGAAAACTCCGTCGCCAGAATGGTGTAGGCCTGCTTCGCCTCAACCTTGTCCGGCAAACTCGATGCGCCGCTGAGTCCCGGTTCGAAGTTCAGATAAGGAGCCGCGCAAAGCAGGAGAAAACTGACCGAGAGAATGAGGCTGACCCAGGGTCGTCCCATCACGATGCTGGTCAATCTTCCCCAGAAACCAGTGTGGATCGCCTGCTCATGCAGCGTGTCCTGGGGAATCGGCGTCGCAGGGTAGGTCCGCTTGCGTGGCCAATCGATCCGGTCACCGAGCAGGCTGATCACTGCCGGAACGAGGGTCATCGTCGCTGCAACCGCCGCGATCACGACGAAAATCGCCCCGAATCCAAGTGAATGGTAGATGTTGTTCGGCACGATGAGCATGCCGGCCAGCGCGAAGATCACCGTCATGCCGGAAAAGAGGACTGCGCGGCTCGCGGTCGCCCCGGCGCGGGTGATGGCGTCGACCTTGGCATTGCCATGCCGCCGCTCTTCACGATACCGGTCAACCACGAAGAGCGCGTAATCGATGCCGACCGCTAATCCGATCATCGTGATGATGTTGGTCACGAAGAACGAGAGCTCGCTCCCCTGGCTCAGAATCGTGGCCAATCCAAAGGCGATCACGATCGCGATCACCGCCAGCATCAGCGGCACGAATGCGGCCACCAGCGCGCCGAACACCACAATGAGAATGACGATGGCGATGCCGGCGCCTATGCCTTCACCGCGAGCCAGGTCATCCTCGGTGATCTTGTTGATCTCGTCATTCGTGCTGCCGTCGCCTACGGTGAGCACCTGATAGCCGGGGGCGGCATCGCCCTGGGCATGGACCATATTGAGGAAATCGCCACCGTTGTTGACTGCATCTTCCAGCGATCCGGTGAGCGTGACCGGAATGATGGTCGTCATTCGGTTATCCGAGATGAGTCCGTCGCCGGCGCCCGCAGTCTGCGCGTTCATCTCGTAGGCGTTGGTGGCCCCGCTAACGATCTCCCCATCGGCGCGTAACGCGTTGGTGATGTTCTGCACCGTCTGTTGAAACGCGGGGTCGTCCACCGTCGTCGTATCCGAGCGGACGATCACCGTCTCCGTCCCGGAGCGTTCCTTACGAATGCCATGCTCTTCGAGCAGGTCCCAACCCTGGACTGATTCGGGATTGTTGAGCAACGCGACGTCGGTGGTGCTGTCAAGTTTGACGAATGACTGAACGGCCATCGCGATGACGAGAATCGCGACCCATATTCCGACCGTCCGCCATGGATGGAGCGCACTCGTTCGCGCCAGCCGCGCAGTTGACGACAATGGCTTTGCCATCTGATTACCTTTCCGAACGTTGAATACGGTGGGACGGGCCCCATTGCCCGTCCCGCCTGGAGGCCACGAGCCTCCGCCACAGGTACGACGAAACAAGGTTTCGCGATGTGACATCAGGAAAGGTTGCACATGCTGCACTGGATGTTCATGGGCTATGGATTGCGTTGTTCAACCTTGGCTTGCATTCCGTTCTCCGCTCACACGGCGCACGGGAGAAACGCGGGGTCAGGCGATGCTTGGCCGGAGCTGGCCTTCGCGTCTGGTTTCTACGCAGGGAATCTCCTCTGGCAAGTTCCCCAGGTGCATCGCTGTCACACTCTTGAGCGCTCGCTCGTCCAGTATTCAGGAGGGTCGCCTTACACGGAGAAACCGCATGAACACTCAAACGACACGGCAAACCTATTCGTCAGACGCGGCATTGGCCGGGATCTGGCGCGAACATCACCGCTATCTCCTCAACGTTGCCTATCGCATGATGGGGAGCGTGACGGAGGCGGAAGATATCGTTCAGGAGGCCTTCGCCCGTCTGCTGCGCATCGATCTCGCGGAGATCAACGATATCCGGGGCTGGCTTGTCGTCGCCGTTACCCGGCGATGCCTGGATGAGTTGCGATCGGCCCGGTCACGCCGCGAGGTATACGTCGGTCCCTGGCTACCGGAACCGGTGATCGAGCCCGAAAACACCGTGATTGATCCCGCCGACCGGATCACGCTCGATGACAGCGTGCGGATGGCGATGTTGCTGGTGCTCGAACGGTTATCGCCGCCCGAGCGCGCTGCGTTCGTCCTGCACGATGTCTTTCAATTCAGCTTCGAAGAAGTTGGCGAGATCGTGGGAAAGTCTCCCGCCGCCTGTCGCCAACTGGCGAGCCGGGCGCGCAAACATGTCCGGGAGGACGCGAGCCCGGCCCGGTTCCAGACCGATCCCGTCGACGCCGCGCGAGTCGCCGACCGCTTTATCGAGGCCGCCACAAATGGCGATCTTCAGGCGCTGATGCAGGTGCTCGATCCGAATGTCGCCGGTCACACTGACGGTGGCGGAGTCGTCTCAGCAAATCGCGTGCCGCTGGTGGGACGCGACACGGTCGCCAGGGGCCTGATCGGTTTCCTGGGCAAATTCAATGCAACGCTCAAGCCGATGAAGGTGAACGGCGAGCAGGGTGCGCTCGTGCTGCAGGACGGCAAGCTGCTGGGCATCGTCAGCATCGAGATTCGCGACGGCATCGTCGTCCACCTGCACGCCATCGCCAATCCCTACAAGCTTGCCTACGCAGCGTCGCTGCTCGATACCGAAATGGTCCGGGAGATCAAGACCGGCACGCCGCCGCCATTCGGTGCGGCATCGCGGCAAGGATGACGCCAGGGTGACGGTCACTCTTCGTCATCCTGATCGAACGGTGAGATCTCTGTGCGACGTCTCATCGGAGTACGGAGCGCCGCGCTGCGACGATCCGCTTCGCCGGGAGCTGTTTCGCTTCGGCTAGAGATGGCGGAGTTGTCTATTCATGCTGACGAAGGATGCGTCCCCGCGCGAAGACCATGGTCGAAAGCGGCAGTTCGAGACCAGTGGCTTCGCGGGGAATGCTACCTACGAATCACCCTCGTGTGACGAGCGATTCAATCCACTTCATCACCACCGCTGCGCATCACTGCGTAGTACTTCGCGTCCGGGTGCGGGACGATGATCGCGGCGGTTGTTTGCTCGGGCACGAACTGAAAACCATCCGTCACTTCGACGCCGATGGTGGAGAAGTCAAGCAACTGGTCGACGATCGCGTGCTGGCTCAGATCCGGGCAGGAAGGATAGCCCCACGAATACCGCTTGCCCCCTTCCGGTCCGATGTTGAGCATGCTGCGGATGCGCTGGTGCGTGTACTCCGCCAGCGCTTCCGCGCTCGAAACGCTCAATCCGTGACTGAAGAAACTGTCGGAATAGTCGCCGCGCGCCTGGGTTTCCTCAGTGCGCTGGGTGGCTGCGGCGCCCATCGTCACAATCTGGAACGCAACCACATCGCGCTTGCCCGATTCGAGCGGCAGGAAGTAGTCGGAGAGGCATAGCCGCTCGCGATGCGGCTGGCGCGGGAACGGCATCCGGGCGATTTCTTTGTTCTGATCGACTGGATCAAAAATGATCAGATCGTTGCCGTCACCGTTCGCCGGGAAAAAGCCGTAGCGAACGCGGGGATCGAGCCATCCAGTGTCTTCGGCGTCTTTTTCCAGCGCAGTGAGTCTCGGCAGGAACTCTTCCTGCTGAAGCTTCTCCCACGCCTCGTCCTTGACGCCCTTGCCGCCCCAGTGAAGTCGGAACAGCGTTTTCAGATCGAGATGCGGCCAGACATCCTTGAGCGTGTAGCCATCGAGTTCCTTCACCCCAAAGAAGGGCGCGACCGGCGGCTCGACGATGGGAGTCGCCGAACGGGCAACCTCGCTCGCCTCGGCCGGAGCCTGGAACGAATTGCGCGACGGACCGGCCAGTGTCTTGATCGCCGAGGCCATCGTATTTCGCACGAGTTGGGCGCGTTCTTCGGGAACGATGAGCTTGTCCATCAAGTGACAGCCCTTCGAACGCATCCTTGGCGTAAAACACACCCGATTCGTAGGCGGTGTCCTCGGCGACAAAGAGCGCCCGGTGGGCATAGGGGCGATTGATCGCGGCGCCGCCGATCATCACAGGGAACTTCAGTCCCTGATGATGCAACTCTTTCACACAGAGCGGCATCTGCTTACTCGTCGAAACGAGTAGCGCCGACAATCCGATCGCCGTCGCGTTCACCTCAACCGCTTTATCGATGATCTTGCTGATCGGCACCTGCTTGCCGAGATCGTGAACCGTGTAGCCGTTGTTGGTCAGAATCGTGTTGACGAGATTCTTGCCGATGTCGTGGACGTCGCCATACACCGTCGCGAGCACGACGGTTCCTTTGGTCGATCCTTCCAGTCGCTCCAGATAGTTCTCAAGCTGGTTGACGGCTTTCTTCATCGCCTCGGCCGACTGCAGCACGAAGGGCAGAATCAATTCGCCCGCGCCGAACTTGTCGCCGACCTCTTTCATCGCCGGCAGCAGCACATTGTTCAGCACTTCGACGGCGTCGCCGCTCTGCGCAACCGCTTCGTCGATATCGGCTTCGATGCCCTCCTTTTTACGATGGACGATGCGGTAATGCAATCGTTGGCGCGCATCCATCTCCGCCATTGGATCGGGTCCGCCGGCGTTTGCATCTTCGGTGCGACCTTCGAAGCGCTCGATCACCTGCTGCAGCGCATCCGGGCGGCGGTTGAAGATCAAATCTTCAGCCAGTTCCCGCTCGTCAGCCGGAATTTCCCCGAACGGCACAACGTGCGATGGGTGAACGATGGCGAGATCAAGCCCCGCCTTGATGCAGTGGTAGAGAAAAACGGCGTTGATGATCTTGCGGGCGGCAGGATTGATACCGAACGAAACATTCGACACGCCCAGCACCGTCAGAACGCCAGGGAGCGCTTCTTCGATCAGGCGGATGCCTTCGATCGTTTCGACTGCCGAGTTCATGAACTCCGGATCGCCGGTCGTCAGTGGGAACGTCAGCGCATCGAAGATCAGATCCTCCGGCGCCAGCCCATATTCCTTCGTGACGATATCGTGAATCACGGTGGCGACTTCGACCTTGCGCTCGCGCGTTTTGGCCATGCCCTCTTCATCGATCGTCAGCGCTATCACTGCCGCGCCGTGAGCCATCGCCAACGGCATCACCGATTCAATCTTGCCGCGGCCATTTTCCATATTGATGGAGTTGATGATGGCGCGCCCTGGATACTGCTCCAGCGCATCCTTGCAGCACATCGGCTTCGGTCGAGTCGATCACGAGCGGGCCTTCGACCACCAGCGCCAGCTTCTTGACCAGCTTGCGCATCGTGTCGCGCTCATCGGTCCGCTCGGTCAGCGCCACGCAGACATCGAGCGTGTGCGCGCCCTCTTCCATCTGACTGGTGGCGACTGACATGATCCCGTCGAGATCGTCCGCAAGCACCAACCGCTTCACCTTGCGGGAGCCGAGCGTGTTCACCCGCTCGCCGACGATGTTCGGGGCCGGGTTCTGCTGGAGATCGACCGCTCGGATCATGCTCGCGACTTGCGACAGCCGCTTGATCGGGCGCGCCATCACCGGCCGCGTTTTGATTTCCCGGGACATTTCGATGATGTGCTGCGGGGTCGTGCCGCAGCAACCGCCGATGATGCCGACCTCGAACTCCTCGACCATCTCCCGCAAACCGCGCGCCATCGGCTCCGGCTCCATCGGGAAAACGGCGAGTCCATTGACATTGATCGGAATCCCGGCGTTCGGAATAATCGAAACGGGGCGTGTACTGTACTCGCCAAGATAGCGGGCAGGCTCGCGCATGTAATCGGGACCGGTGGAGCAGTTCAGACCCGATGATGTCGACCGGCATATGCTCCATGATGTTGAGCGCCGCCGCGATATCGGTGCCGAGCAGCATCCGCCCGGAGGTGTCGAGCGTGATCGATGCCTGCAGCGGCACGTAGACGCCGGTCTCCTCCCGCACGCGAATGGCGGCGTGGATCGCGGCTTTCAGCTCCAGGATGTCCTGCACCGTTTCGATGATCAGCACATCCGAGCCGCCGTCGACCAATCCCTTGATCTGGTCGATGAAGAGATCGACGACCTCCTGGAAGCGATGCTGCCCGAGCATCGGATCCTCGGAAGCAGGCAGCAACCCGGTGGGGCCGATCGATCCGGCCACGAAACGAGGCTGGCTCGGCGTGCTGTACTCGTCGGCGACGCGGCGGGCAAGCTCGGCGGCTTTGCGGTTCAACTCGTAGGTCAGCTCGCCGACCCCGTACTCCTCCATCTTCAGCTGGTTGCCGCCGAAGGTGTCGGTTTCCAGCACATCGGCCCCGGCTTCGAGATACGACGCGTGGATCTCCTCGATCACCGATGGCTTGCTGATGACGAGATAGTCGTTACACCCCTCTTTGCCGCCATAGTCTTCGATGGTGAGTTGCATATTGAGGATCGTCGCCCCCATCGAACCGTCATAAATGACCGGCCGGCTGCGGACGAGTTCGAGAAAGCGGCTCATGGGGGGCGTAACTCCTTATTAACCCGGGATTGATCTGACATGCCAAAAAGCACCCGGAGGCAATTGTATCTGCCATCCGGGCGCGCAATGCGGGCTGGCTTGTACTGAGAAGTATAGAGTCAATCCTTAACTACTAGATCGCTCACTTCAAATGAGATTCATGGTCTATGCCTCATCGAGCGGGGAGAACTCCGCTTCCGCCCCTTCAAGCTTCGGATGAAACGGCTGCCCAATGGTCACCGGCAGCAGCGCGGCATCCCAGAGCACCACACCGATGACGACGATCGTCGACAGGATCGCGATCATCACGGGAGGACCCAAGGTTCCAATCGGCACGAGCACCAGCAGCGAGGCGATCGCCAGCACGCGGGGAATCGAAATCCGTTTCCAGACGGCGTACTTGAACATCGCGTGACCAGCCAGAAAGAGCGCCGGACCGCCGCAAATCAACAGCGCCGTCGCGATATCCGTATCTCCCGTCGGATGAGCGATGCTCAGCTCGTCGCCCACTGCGGTAACGATGATTCCCGCCACCATCGGAAGTTGAAGATAGGTGTAGGCCGAACGCGCCAGGCGGCCGGGATCGTCGGAATGCGCGATCTCCTCGCCCGCATCTTCGGCGCTTCGGTCGAAGTAGATCCACCAGAGCGCCGCGCTTCCGGCGAACGCCGTGATGAACGCGACCAATACCCAGAAGGTGACGTCCATCTGCGCAAAGGTCGCTCCGGTCACGAGAATCGACTCACCGAGGGCGATGATGAGAAAGAGCTGGCAGCGCTCCGCCATATGCCCGCCTGAAATCGAGGCCCAATCATGGGTGGTCGATCTCCCAAGTCCGGGAACGACGAATCCCATCGCGGGACCGAGATAATCGATGGTCAGGGCGATCACCCAGAGGATTTCCCGCGTCGATCCATCGGCGATTCCCCCGGCAAGCCAGAAGATTCCCCGCGGTGATCATCCAGATAATGATCCGCTGGAAGTTGCGAACCAGCGGCAGATCCTCCCGCACAGCGCGCAAGGAAGAAGAGGGTGCGGCCAATCTGCGAAAGAACGAACAGACCCGCAAAGACCAATCCGCGATCGCCAAATGCTTCGGGCAACGCCGTCGACATCATCAAGCCGATCAGCATCAGCACGATGAGCATCAGCCGGACGGGCCGCCTGTGGGGATCAAGCCAGTTCGTCACCCAGGCGGTGTAGATCCATGAGGTCCACATCGCCAGCAAGAGCAGCGCGGTCTGAAACACCCCGTGCCAGCTCAAATGCTCGAGCAGGAGATGCGAAAGTTGCGTCACCGCAAACACGAAGACGAGATCGAAAAAGAGCTCGATCGTCGTCACCGGCTGGTGGCGATTGCCACGTTTCCGCATCAGCCCTGAAAAGAAACGGTCAATCGTCATCGTGGCGCCTCCGCGTCATTAGAGCAGTGAGCAAGAATAGTGCGTTTATAGCGCGAGATTTCCGGGGAAGAAGCGAAGCCGAGTCTCTTTTCCTGGGGTTGAAACCCCAGGCTAACACGCCGAGGCCCTTCCAGAGCTGAGTCCGATGGGAGACAACGCGCAATCTCCATCAACCCGTGCCCAGTCCGGAGGACTTGTCGCGTGTCAGCCGGGTGCTTCAGCTCCCGGCATGATGATCACGACCCGATTTCCAATCGCTCACCTCTCACATCTTACTTCTCACTTCTCACAAAGCTCTTGATCCATCCAGACCATGTCACGAAGCGGAATGCCGTTTTCTTCGAGATCGTCGGGATATCCCCGGTCGGCTGAGAAAAAGTCGCGCTCGATTTTCCAGAGCCGGAAACCGGCTTTTTGATAGTAGGCGAGCTGGCCGATGCCGGAATTGCCGGTGCCGACGATCAGATGCCTGACGCCGCGATTGCGCAGATCATCGATGACCGCCCGCAGCATCTTGCTGCCGATGCCCTGGCCGTGCAGCGCCTCGGCCACCGCCACCGCTTTCAGCTCGACGCTCCCATCAGGTTCGGAAATCGCCAGCACCATACCGAGCGCGTCACCACTTTCGACGGGGCCAAAGGCATACAGCGTTCCCTCATTCATATAGGAGCGAACTTGCTGCTCCGAATCGTCCGCCAGCAAGAGCAGCGGCAGGAATGCTTCCCGCGCATCGCCGGACGGGATCTGCTGGAGCTCGAATTCTCTCAATTGCTGCCCCTTGATACCTTGGCCAAACTCGACCGCAATCTGCGTAATATCGCGAGATTTTACCCCGGCATGTACACTCACGGAAAAGATACGGCGTCCCCGCTGGTCTGTTGGCGGCAGATGAGATCAGCCCGAGTTCAGGAGCGCGAATTGAGATGAGCGAAAAAACCGGTCCAAATCCTTCCACAACGGGTGAAGCTGATCTCGAGGCGTTGCGAACGCGCATGCACGTCTACGAATCGTTCGATTCTGTCATTTCTGAAAACACCGCCAACGCGAGAAATATTCTCATTGAAGCGGCGGAGCTGCGCGAGCGGGTAACGCGCGAGGTCACACAAGAGCGCGAGGCGCTCTACGCAGAAATCGCCGACAAACGCGCCAGACTCGACGCGGAATTCGTTGGTTTGCGGGCATCGTTCGACGCGGATTTACAAGCGCTCCGCGAAGAGTTTGAACAGGAATTGATCGATCGCCGCGCATCGACGGACAACGACCTTGTTGCCACCCGGCAGCTTATCGTAGACGAGCAGAACCGTTTCGCCGCCGCCCAGACGAAAATCGCGGCGACCGCGCGCGCAATTCTTGGCTTGGTGGAGGGAACGCCTGCTTCAGACGCTCCTGCGCCAATCACTACAATCACGCCAGAACCGGCCATCGAGCCGCCTGCCAAACCTTTGGAACTTGCCGCCGCGCCAGAGCCGATCCCCTCACCTCAACCGATTCAACCTTCACCGGCTCCCATAGAGGTCCAGACGCCAATCGCCAAAGCCTCAGCCTCACCAAAAGGCGATCCTGCGAAAACGACGATCATCATCCATGGCATCAATCGCCCCGTCGTGGCGACCGGTCTGCAACGCTACCTGCTCTCGAAAGATGGGGTCATCTCGGTCGAGCCGCGCGAATTCGCCGAAGGCATTCTCCGCCTGCAGGTTCGCGCCACCACCCCGATCACCGAATCTCTTTTCGCCGGCTGGGACGATGGCGAAGGCATGACCGTCATCCAACGCCTGCCGCAAACGGTCGAAATCGTGCTGCCGACGACTGGGTGAGGCGCTCTGGCGCCAGAATTCACGGCACTCGAAGTGCCGTGCTTTGCATGACGAAGCCCTTCCAGGGACTGGTGGTGATGAACGCCCCGTTCGATTGGAAAGCGCTGTATCCGAAGCCAGTGCTGGAAGCACTTCGTCCGGTTAGCCCGTCACTTCCAGTGCCGGGACGCCGTCTCCAACCACAACTGCCTCATTCCGGGCGTCGTAGTCATCTCGTGCCGAAATGATTTCCTCGCGGTGAGCGATTGTCCAGTCGACGAGCGACTGCATTGTTTCCAGCAATGTTTGACCCAACGGGGTCAGCCAGTATTCGACTTTCGGCGGCACCGTTGGATAAATCTTCCGGTTGATGATGCCGTCCCGCTCAAGCTGACGCAGCGTCAGTGTCAGCATCCGCTGGCTGATCTCTTCAATTTCGTGCCTGATTTCGTTGAAGCGCATCGTCCGGTGCCCAAGCAGCGTAATGACGAGCAAGGTCCACTTATCCCCCACCAGCGAGAGAATGCGCCGCACGTCCTTCGCCTCGTCGGTATTACACATGTTCTTTAGTGACATTTATGTTCCTCCTTCCCAAATGCTCTCCAGTTCCCTATCATGCGGTTAGTAACAAGAAGGAACTGTCCTTCGAAGTATCGCACGTTCTTTTGAGGAGCAAATAGTTATGGCCATTGTGCAGACCACAGCGGCGGAAGAACTCGCCCTTTCAGCAGGCGAGTGGACGGTCGACACGAATCATTCGTCCATTGTCTTTTCCATTCGGCATCTCGGTCTGTCCAAGGTTCGCGGCCGTTTCGCGAAGTTCGATTCGACGCTCACTGTCGGTCCCGTCCAGAGCGATGTCGAAGTCAAGGCAAACATCGACCTCTCATCAATCGATACAAACAACAGCGACCGCGACGCCCATCTTCGCTCCACCGATTTCTTCAACACCGATGTGAATCCGACGATGCTGTTCACCGGAACCGGAATCGCCGGCGTGGGCGAGGACTGGAAGCTCTCCGGCGATGTCACCCTCAACGGGATTACCCGCCCTCTGACGTTGGCCGTCGAATACAACGGCATCGAAACCTTCCCCGGCGACGGCAAGCGCCATGCTGGATTCAGCGCCACCGGCACGATCAAGCGCAGCGAATTCGGCATCGATTTCGGCGTCATGCCGATCGGCGTCGACCGCCTCGCCCTCGGCGACGACGTCAAATTCGAGCTCGATCTGCAGTACGTTGAGCCGTAAGCGAGTGATCAGTGGAGAGTTAAGAGTGGAGAGTATGAACGTGTTCTACTCTTAACTCTCTACTCTCCACTGCGCTACGATTCCGGCATGCATCTGTTGGCCGTGCAAACGGCCTCGATCGAGCCGGGAGAGTCCACGAATGACGGCCACCAATGGCAAATCAGCACCCTGGGAGGCGTACCTCGTCGAAAACGAGGACGCCTTTTTCAACGATCTCGTCGAGCTGTTGCGCATCCCCAGCATCAGCACCAGCCAGGAACACAACGCCGATACCGCCCGCGCGGCAGATTGGGTCGCCAATCGACTGAGGCAGGCCGGTGTTCCCACGGTCGATGTCGTCACCGGATATGGTCATCCCATCGTCCATGGCGAATGGATCGTCGATCCGAGCAAACCGCGTGTGCTGATCTACGGGCATTACGATGTCCAGCCGCCGGAACCGCTCGAACTCTGGGAGTCGCCCGCCTTTGAGCCGACCATCCGTGACGGCAAGCTCTACGCGCGCGGCGCGGGCGACATGAAATCGCAGCTCGTGACCATGATCCACACCGTCGAAACGTTCGCCAAAACGGCAGGCAAACCGCCGGTCAACCTGATTTTCCTGTTTGAAGGCGAAGAGGAAATCGGCAGCCCGAATCTGCCCGATTACGTCGAAGCGGCCAAAGACCGCCTCGCCACTGACTTCATCATCTCAACCGACGCCGGCATCAGCGGCGAACGTCTCCCCTCCCTCACTGTCGCGCTCAAGGGTCTCGGCGGCTGCCAGGTCGATATCAAAACGGGCGAGTCCGATCTTCACTCAGGCATGTACGGCGCGACGGTCCCGAACGCCCTTCAAGTGACGACCAAGCTCGCCGCCACCTTCCACACGCCTGACGGCAAAGTCGCGGTCGATGGCTTTTACGACAAGGTCACACCGCTCACCGAGCAGGACCGTATTGACATCGGCAATGCCGCTGCTGAAGAAACGCCGCTGCTCGAAAGCTCCCGCTCCTACGCGCTCTGGGGCGAAGAGGGTTACACCGAATTCGAGCGGATCTTCGCCCGGCCGACGCTCGACATTAACGGCATGTGGGGCGGTTTCACCGGTGAAGGCTCGAAGACAGTCACCCCCTGCGAGGGCCACATCAAGATCACCTGCCGCCTGGTGCCGAAGCAAGATCCGCTGGAGATCGTCGATCTGATCCGCGCGCACGTCGAGAAGCACATCTATCCCGGAGTGAAATGGGAAGTGAACCGCCTTCCCGGCCTCGCATACCCTTTCGTACTCGAGCGCAACAACAAGGTGCTCCAGAATGCCGCGAAGGTTCTGGAAGAACTCTACGGACGCGAGCCGATCTACGTCCGCTCGGGTGGCTCCGTGCCGATCACGGCGGTATTCCAGCAAATTCTCGGCGCGGACACCGTCAGCTTCGCCTTCTCCGAACATGGCAGCAACGCGCACGCCCCGAACGAATGGTTCCGCGTCGCCAACCTCGCCATCGGCCGCCGCGGCAATTACCTGTTGCTGGAAGCGCTGGGCGCCGACTAGTTGGGAGTAGAGAGTTAAGAGTGAAGAGTACGATCTTCTTACTCTCAACTCTCAACTGACTACTCTCCACTCCGTCCAAAGGAGACCCAATGTCCCTTACATGGGGCGAGCATCTCGCCGCCAATCAGGTTGCTTTTCAAGAAGAATTGATGGAGGTGCTGCGTATTCCGAGCGTCAGCACCGATCCTGAACACAAGCCGGATATGGTGGCGCAGGCTGAGTGGATTCAAGCGCGACTCAAGCGAGCGGGTGTTCCGGTCGCCGATGTCGTGCCGACCGCCGGTCACCCGCTGGTCATCGGCCGCTGGGATGTCGATCCTGAAAAGCCAACCGTGCTGATCTACGGGCACTACGACGTTCAGCCCGCCGATCCGCTTGAGCTCTGGGAAACGCCTCCCTTCGAGCCGACGGTGCGCGATGGCTATGTCTACGCGCGCGGTTCCGCCGATATGAAGGCGAATCTCGTCGCCACGATTCAGGCGGTCGAGGCGCTGGCAAAGCAGCACGGCCAGCCGCCCGTCAATCTCATCTTTCTGTATGAAGGTGAGGAAGAGATCGGCAGCAGCAATCTCTACACGTTTCTCGCCGAGCATGGCGGCAGTGTCGCCTGCGATGTAGTTATCTCGGCAGATAGCGGGTTTCCTGCCGTCGACGTGCCGGGCTTTTTCGTGGCGCTGAAGGGCATGTGCGGCTGCCAGATCGACATCAAAACTGGCGAAACTGATCTCCACTCCGGCGGCTATGGCGCATCAGTACCAAACGCCAATCAGGTGATGGCGCAACTGGCCGCGACCTTTCATGACGACGAGGGCCGCGTAGCCGTCGACGGTTTCTACGACCGGGTGCTCGATCTCACCGATGCCGACCGCGCCGAGATCGAGCATGCCCTGACGGTGCTGAAAGATGTCGTCGAGGAATCAGGTATTTACAGCCTGTGGGGCGAACCGGGATACACCCCAACCGAGCGCATCTATGGTCGCCCGACGCTCGACTTCAACGGCCTCTGGGGCGGCTTCACCGGCAAGGGGGCCAAAACCGTCACTCCTTGCGAAGCGCATCTGAAAATTACCTGCCGGCTGGTTCCCGATCAGGACCCGAACGAGATTCTCGACCTGATCGAGGCGCACGTCGCAAAACATCTCTATCCCGGCGTGCAGGTGACGGTTCAGCGCAAACAGGGCATCGCTTTCCCCTACTCGATTCCCCGCGACAACTGGGCGCTGCAACGCGCTGCCAGCGTCATGTCCGATCTTTACGCCCGGCCACCGGTCTTCTTCCGGGTCGGCGGCTCGGTTCCCGTCACCGCGGAATTCAAACGCTATCTCAACGCCGACACCGTCAGTCTCGGCTTCTTCCAGCCCGGCACCCCGATCCACGCGCCCAATGAATGGTTTCGGTTGCAGGATCTGCCAATGGCGCAAAAAAGCTACGCCGCCGTCATCGAAGCATTAGGGGAGTAAGGATGAGCGATCAAACCTGGGAAGCCTATCTTGCCGCGAATGAGCAGGCGTATCTCGACGAACTGATCGAGTTTCTGCGGATTCCCAGCATCAGCACCGACCCCGAGCATCAAGCCGATGTCCGAGCCGCCGCCGAATGGGTGGCGGCTCGGATGCGCAAAGCCGGTATTCCCGAGGTCGAAATCGCCGAAAGCGGCGGGCATCCGAATGTGATCGGCCGCTGGGATGCCGGACCGGACAAACCGACGGTGCTGATCTACGGCCACTACGATGTGCAGCCAGCGGTGCCGCTTGAGCTCTGGGAAACGCCGCCGTTCGAACCGACCATCCGCGATGGCAGACTCTATGCCCGCGGCTCCAGCGATATGAAAGCCAATCTGCTCACGACTCTGCACGCGATTGAAGCGCTCGGGGTGACCGAGGGCGGACCGCCGGTCAATGTCATTTTCTTTTTCGAAGGCGAAGAGGAGATCGGCAGCGCCACCCTCCCGGCGTTCGTAGAAGCGAACAAGGAGCGGTTTCGCTGTGACGTCGTGCTTTCGGCAGACAGCGGCATGGATGGCCCGAACTCGCCGGTGCTCGTCACCGCGCTCAAGGGGGTCGTCGGCTGCCAGATCGATGTCAAAACCGGCGACACCGATCTCCACTCCGGCGGTTATGGCGCATCGGTTCCGAACGCCAATCAGGTCATCGCCCAGCTTGCCGCGACGTTTCACACCGCAGAAGGCCAGGTCGCCATTGAGGGCTTCTATGACGATGTGATTGCGCTCACCGACCGCGATCGTGCCGACATCGCCATGGGCGACAACGCGCTGCACGCGATGATCGAGGATTCGGGTGTCTACACCACCTGGGGCGAAGCGGGATTCAGTGAAACCGAGCGCGTGTTCGCCAGACCCACACTCGACTTGAATGGCCTCTGGGGCGGTTTCACCGGCAAAGGCGCGAAAACCGTCACCCCCTGCGAGGCGCATCTCAAGCTGACCTGCCGCCTGGTTCCCGATCAGGACCCGGATCGCATCCTCGCGCTGATCCGCGCCCACGTCGAAACGCATCTTTATCCCGGCGTGAAATACACCCTCACGCCGCTCAATGGCGCCGCCTACCCCTTCGCGATCGATCGCGATCATCCCGCCATGGTCAAAACCGGCGAGGTGTTGAAGGCGATCTACGGCGCCGATCCCTTGTTTGTCCGGGTCGGCGCATCCGTTCCCGTCACCGGCATCTTTCAGCGCACCCTCGCCGCCGACACCGTCGAGCTTGGCTTTTCGCAACCAGGCAGCGGCGCCCACGCTCCCAACGAATGGTGGCGCATCGCCGATCTCCCCCTCGGCAGCCGCGTCTATTGCTCCGTTCTAAAGGCACTTGCTGAGTAGCAGGACGCAGACCGCAGGCAGCACGAATCAAAAAAGCCCCCTCTCCCAAGGTGGGAGAGGGGGCTGGGGTTGAAGACCGTCTTGGCCAGCTCTACCCCTGCAGATGCGCTTCGGCGAACCAGAGATCCATATCAACCTGGCGGGAAATCTCAGTGTAGAGATCTGCGGTCGTGGCGTCACCCGCCTTGTCGGACTGGTCGATTCCATTGCGAGTCGTCTCAGCATAGTTTGCCAGCCGCTCGACGACCGCTCGCACATGCTCCATGCCGTCAACGGCGTCGGTCGGGTACTCAGGCAACCGTGAATTGGCGGCTGACATCCGAACTGTGCCGGTGGCATAACCACCGAGCATCGTCACCCGCTCGGCGATCAGGTCAATATATCCCTCCGCATGCTCGGCGAAATCATCAAAAAGGAGATGGAGCTGATAGAAATTCGGCCCCTTGACGTTCCAGTGAGCTTGCTTGAGTTGACTGTAGAGATCGAGCGAATCGGCCAGACTCTGATTCAGCAACTCGATCGCCTTCGCCCGCACATCCGCGGATAGGTCGATGCTTGTCTTAAAGCTCTTTGGTTTGATCAGGGTTGCTGCGCCCTTCGCGCTTTTTCCATTGGAAGCCATCTGGTTTCTCCTCCGTCATGAATCATCGAGCGCCGCCACTGATTGGGCGAGTCACTCACGTACCCATTCATGGTCGTCCGGTAGCGCAGGATCGTCAAATAATCGCGATACAGTCGGAAGATTCAGGCAGCATGACTCATGCTGAAACCTTATCGACGGCGAAACGTCTTGGTTAATAGGCGCAATACTGATTTAATGGTCAGGTTGCGCGCTGGCGATGTGGCCGGAGCACTGCCGCTGGCGTCGAAATGATTTGCCGCCTAGTAAAATGATTGGTACCTTCACCGAGCAACGAGCCTGTCTCGTTTGCGGGCTGGTGAACACCAGCATCGCAACCGCAGGAGTCAAACGGCGGCATGCCGGAATCTCCTGAGAGGGAATGACGTCGACCATGACCATCCTTGAATCGATCAAGAGCCCGGCTGATCTCAAAAGCCTTTCCTATCCGGAGCTGGAGCAACTTGCGGCTGACATCCGCGAGGAGATGATCCGCGTTCTTACGGTCAATGGCGGCCACCTCGGAGCGAATCTCGGCACAGTCGAGCTTTCTATTGCGCTTCACTACGTTTTTAACTCTCCCCGGGACATGCTCGTCTGGGATGTCGGCCATCAGGCCTATATCCATAAGCTCCTCACCGGGCGTCTCGACCGCTTCCCCACGATTCGCCAGGAAGGAGGCATCTCCGGCTTTCTTTCGCGCGATGAAAGCGAGCACGACGCCTTCGGCGCCGGCCACGCCTCGACGGCGATCTCCGCAGCGCTTGGCATGGCGGTCGCCCAGCAATGGAAACCGAAGAACAAACAGGGCCGCGCGGTCGCCGTCGTTGGAGATGGCGCGCTCACGGGCGGCATGGCGTTTGAGGGACTCAACAATGCCGGTCATCTGGACATTCCGTTCATCATTGTGCTAAACGACAACGAAATGTCGATCGCGCCCAATGTCGGCGCGTTGAGCAAGTATCTCGATCGCGTCCGCACCGATGTCCGTTACAACCGGGCCAAAGATGAGCTGGCCGCGATGACGTCGAAACTCCCGCAAGGCGAATTGCTGGTCGAGTTCGGCAAGCGGATGAAAGATTCCCTGAAAGAGTTCGTCTATCACACCATGATCTGGGAAGAACTCGGATTCACCTATATCGGTCCGGTCGACGGGCATGATATCCGGGCAATGTCCGACGCGATGCGCCAGGCCGAAAAGCTCAATTCGCCCGTCTTCCTGCACGTGCTGACGCAAAAGGGCAAAGGGTACGCGCTCACGGAAAACGACAAGGAGCGCGGTCATGCCGTCTCAGCGCCGACTCCGCCACGGCCAGCTGGATCTCCTCCACCGGCGCCGAAGTATCAGGATGTCTTCGCGCAGGCGCTGATCGAGCTTGCCGCCGAGGATAAGCGCATCGTCGGCATCACTGCCGCCATGCCGACCGGCACCTCGCTCAACAAGTTTGGCGCGGTCTATCCCACCCGCTGTTTCGATGTCGGCATCGCCGAGCAACATGGCGTCACCTTCGCCGCCGGCATGGCGACGCAGGGATTGCGTCCGGTCGCCGCGATCTACTCGACCTTCTTGCAACGTGCCTACGACCAGATCATTCACGATGTGTCGTTGCAAAAGCTGCCGGTGATCTTCTGTCTCGATCGCGCCGGATTCGCCGGTGACGATGGACGCACCCACCACGGCATCTACGACCTCACCTACCTTCGCTGCGTTCCTGGCATGACGATCATGGCTCCGAAGGATGAGAACGAGCTCCGGCACATGCTGAAAACCGCCTTCACGATCGAGGGCGGTCCGATTGCGATCCGCTATCCGCGCGGCGCAGGTGTCGGCGTGCCGATCGACGAGCCGATGCACGTGCTGCCAGTCGGGCGCGCCGAAACGCTCCGGGAAGGTGATGACGTCGCTATTCTCGGCATCGGCACCATGGTGGTTCCATCGCAACGCGCCGCCGATATCCTCGCGCACGAGGGCATTTCCGCCACCGTCGTCAATGCCCGTTTCGTCAAACCACTTGATGAGGAACTTATTTTGGCGCTCGCCCGCCGCTGCGGCGCAATCGTGACAGTGGAAGAGAATGTGCTTCCGGGCGGATTCGGGGCCGCCGTGCTTGAATTGCTGGCGAAGCACGATCTGACGATTCCTGTTCGCAATCTCGCCATCCCCGATCGCATTTTTGAGCAGGCCTCCCAGGCTCGATTGCGGGAACTGGCCGGTCTTTCCCCGGCGGACATCGCCAACGCCGCCCGTACCGTGTTCGCCGAGCGAGGCGTCGCGTCACCATCCCTTGAAGAAGCAATCGTCAATATCTGACGTGGTAGGAGCCTGACGATGGTTGAATCAGCAACAGAATCATCGTCGGGCAGACCGCCACGCATCGCCACCGGTGAGCCGCCGGTCATTGTCGATCGCGGGCCTCTCTCAACCTCATTCGAGATTCCGGACGGAGTTTCGCTCGATCAAACGCAGCGAGATCAACTTGCCCGCTTTCGCGATCTCCTGCTCGGCTGGAACGAGCGCATCAATCTGACCGCAATCAAAGAGCCGGATGACATCGAGCTCCGGCTGTTCCTCGATGCACTGCGGATGATTCCGGCGATCCTCGCATCTGTTCCGGAAGGGCGTACCGCGTCGTTGATCGATATTGGCTCCGGCGCCGGGTTTCCTGGGTTGCCGCTCGCGATCGCCATGCCGCAGCTTGACTTCACTTTGCTCGATTCAACCAACAAAAAACTCGTCTTTATCTCAACCGTCGTCACCGAGCTGGGTCTCGAAAACGTGCAGACATTGCATGGACGAGCCGAAGAGATCGGTCACGACTTCATCTACCGCGCTCGTTTCGATCTGGCCACGGCGCGAGCCGTCGCGTCACTGCCGACCCTGGTCGAACTGACCACACCTTTGCTTCGCGAGGGCGGCCGCGCCTTTTTCCCGAAGTCGGCAAACATCGAAACCGAGCTGGCGGAGGGTGTACGAGCCTGCGCTATGCTCGGCGCACAGATCACATCGTCGAACCTGTTGTCAGATGGGACTGATGAACTGGTGACGCGGCTGGTCATAATGGATAAACTAGGGTCAACCCCGATGCGTTTCCCGCGCCGAGCCGGACTTCCCGCGAAGGAGCCGCTAGGGAGGGCAAAGACCTCATGAACAAACGCATGTATTACCGTAAGGAAAAATTGCGCGGAGCCTGCTGGGAATATCAGATCGAAGGTGGATGGCTGGCAGTGCCAACGCTGGCGGGCGAACGCCAGGTGCTCCACCATCGCTTCACCTTCTATCGCCCACGCGCGGTTGAGGTGCGCACTGAAAATGGTCTGGAAACATTGCAGCGGACCGGCGCCGAGCAATGGTTTTTCCCCGATCGCTGGTTCTCGCTGCTGCGGTTCACGACCTGCGATGACCAAACCGTCGGCTACTACGTCAACTTCTCACAACCGCTCTCAGAGCTTCGCGCCAACTATTATCGCGATCTCGATCTTGAGCTCGATCTTTGGCTCGATCCGGATGGCACGCCCACCGAGCTCGACCGCGATGAATTCGACCAGGAAATCGAAGCCTCCCGCCTCTGCCGTGATTGGGCCGACCACGTCGAGGGCGCCTACTGCGCCGTCAAAGAAGCCGTCATCATCTCGCTCGCCGAAACCGGCCCCAACCTCGACACCCGCCGCACCGACCACGCCGGAGTCCCCGATTTCATTTTGAGGGCGTGAATTACAAAGCCGTAAGAAAGCGTCGTTCTTCTGATTGCTGCGTATCGCCTACAGCTTGCAGCTTCGTCTCTACACCTCATCCGGCCTGATCGCGACGCCGCGTTTCGGTGGGGGTGGCTGGCGGACGATGCCGATCGAGCGGTCGTAGCGCTCGCGCATGACGGGATCGGAGAGTATCCGCTTCGCTTCGTTGATGAGTTGCATGCGCTCGACGGCTTCCGGCGATTTGTCGCGGTCCGGGTGAAATTTCAAGGCGATTCGTTTGTAGGCGGCATCGATGACGTCGGGATCAGCGGACGGATCGAGCTGGAGGAATTGGTACAGCGTCGGTCCAACCGGCCCGCGCGCCACGGGAGAGTTCTGCACGGCACGATGGTTCTGCATCATGATCTCAGACAGCTTTTCGGCGCTGATCAAGCGCCTGTTCATCTCCGGTTCATCGCTCTTGGGGATGGCGAAGCGCACGTGGCAAGCGTTGCACTCCAGCACCATCTGCTGGCCCATCGGCACCTTAGCCACGACGTAAAGCGTCAGATTCCGCTTAGCTGAGTAGACTGAGAATGCGCCTTCCTGCTTACATTTTGGACATACGCCGATGGTATATCCGAGGTGGGCTGTATCTTCACGGCTTCCAATAAACACGCAGGCTTGCTCCTTGCCAGATTCACCGCCTAACTGTAGCGCATCCCGTCATCCCGTCTTCAATGTTCCGACACATATTTGCCGTCAGCTTTTCATCTCTTTTTCAGCCTGGCTTCAGAGGCAATTCAGTCCCATCAGCGACCATAGGAATAAGAAGACCTGTCGATTTCCGGTTACCGGGATCGACAACTGATAAGCGGAACGAGTGGTCATAAGGGCATTTTGTAGGATACAGAACAGATTTTCTAAATTGCCCTTAAAACCACTTGAACATATGTACGTACGGTGCTACGATCATATGCATCGGGGACAAATAGTCACAGATAGCCCCGAATGAAACGAACAACTGATGCGTGTCAATGACGGCCGCAACGCCACGCAGAAGTGTTCATAACCGCCAGAATGAATCGCCCGCATCGACCGTTTTGGCATCGAATGTGCGTACGTTCCGTATCAAAGCTCGCACCCCCGCCGCGAGCAGGTTTTCCCGAAGGTGTGACACAGCAGACACTTTGCGGAAAACCATAACGTCGAATTGCACGTACATCAGATTAATGACCGGTGGGTCACGGGCAACGGAGCTCGCGCCGGGAAGAAAGGCAGATTCATCATGGAATGGATTGTTCTTGCAATTGCTCTGTTGATTATGGCTCCGGCAGCGGCGCTCCCGTTCCTCGTTTCAGCCAACGAGTCGATGGAGCGAGACGCGCTCAAGAAGAACGTGATGCCCCCAACCCGCGTGACGCCGGTCGTACCCGTTCACCAGGGCGCGGGCGGAACGATGGAGCGCACAGCAGCCTAAAGCGCCCACGGACGGGGAGCGCACACTCCCTGTCCGGCATCGACCCCGCGTTAGCCAGCGGCAGCCCCTCCCCGCACCCGCACTGCGCGAAGCCCCGCTGGCCCTCACATACCAAACACCCCCCGCGATTCAGTCTCGAATCGCGGGGGGTGTTTTTTGTGCCGTCTGAGAATCCGCAACCCTGCCCGTCAATGCCAACTCTTAGTGGCCGATATCGTATCGGCCATGGTCATCACAGGCGAGATCAGGTTCCGGCGAGCATGGCCGACACAAGATCGGCCACGACAAAATCTGCGGAGATATCGGTCATTTCGTACCCTCTCCCAGCATTGGGAGAGGGTGGTCCTTTAGCGACCGGGTGAGGGTCAAACCACGACTGCCGATGCCGAAAGGGTCCGGCCGACGGCTTCGGCCACCGCGCGCATCTTGGGGGTGAGGGCGGCGAACTCCTCCAGCGAGAGCGATTGGGCGCCGTCGGAGAGGGCGTGATCGGGATTGGGATGCGCTTCGATCATCAACCCGTCCGCCCCCGCCGCGATTCCCGCCAGCGCCAACGCCCCCACATACGCCCGCTTCCCGGCCGCATGCGACGGATCGACAAAGACCGGCAGATGACTCATCTTCTGCACCACCGGCACCGCGCTGACATCGAAGGTGTTGCGGGTGGCCTGCTCGAAGGTGCGGATCCCCCGCTCGCACAGGATCACGTCCGGATTCCCCTGCGCCATCACATACTCCGCCGCCAGAATCCACTCCTCGATCAGCATCGAGAGGCCCCGTTTGAGCATGACGGGCTTGCCCATCTTGCCCACTTCTTCGAGCAGGAGGTAGTTCTGGGCGTTGCGGGCGCCGATCTGGAAGACATCGGTGTACTGGCCGACCAACGCGACATCCGAGGGGGTCATCACCTCGGTGATGATGGCGAGGCCGGTTTCGGCTCTTGCCTGGGCCAGCAGCTCCAGGCCCCGCTCCCCCAGTCCCCGGAACTCGTAGGGGGAGGTGCGGGGTTTGTAGGCGCCGCCGCGCAGGATGGTCGCCCCGGCGGCGTGGACGCCGCGGGCGGAGGCGAGCAGTTGTTCTTCACTCTCCACCGAGCAGGGACCGGCGATGACGGTGACCGCCTCACCGCCGATGATCACCGGCGGGGTGCCAGCGGGCGCATCCTGGACCTGGATGGTGATCACCGTTTTCTGGGGATGGAAATCCCACCCCGCCAGCTTGTACTTCGTGGAAATGCGAACGACTTCGGCCACGCCGGGGAGAATCGCCAGATTCTCCTGCAAACTGGACGGGAGCGGCATACCGACGACGCCGATGATCGTCCGCTCCTCACCCTCGATCGGATGCGATTGCAGCCCGGTGTCGCGAATCCGGTCGATAACGCCGGTGATCTGCTCACGACTCGCGCCGTGCTCCATCACAATGATCATTGACGTGCTACTCCTTGGGATACGTGCAAGGGATCAGGATCGGGCAAGCTCGCCGGCCTGAAGCTCGGCTACCTGCTCGTCGCTATATCCCCACTCTGGACGCAGCTGGACCGCGCCCTTCAAATAGACATGCTTGATCTCAGACGCGGTTTTGGTGGTGTTGACATGAATGAGCACCCGCACTGCCTGAGTCAATGCGCCGGGAACGCTCATTTCGTGCGTGCAAATCAACGGCACTTCGGTCCAGCCAAACTGGCGGGCCGCAAGCGCGGGGAAGGTTGCGTTCAAATCAGTGGTCGTGGTGAAAATCACACTGGCGACATCAGCCGGGTCAAGATCGTTGAGACGAATGACCACCTGCAGCAATTCGTGCGTCGATTCGAGGATTTCCTCGGCGGTGTTCGCGGACGCGGTAGTAGCTCCGCGAATTCCACGGCAGACGATCGCGCGCTCAGCGGTCATGCGTTGATCACTCCATCTCATGAACGGTTCATGCGGCCATCGCCGCATTCGGTCGGCCCGAATTCAATCAAGCCGATTGTGAGCGTTTGCACGCTCGTACCCTTGAGGCAGAATGATACAACCGCCAACGGAATTGCGGATTCGATTGATCGCCAAACTGATGGTGCGCTCAAATTTGCAAATCTGGGCGACGACTACCCGGCACTGGAAGTGCCGGGCTAAACATCACGAAGTCCCTCCGGGACTGGTGGTGATCGTCGCCTTGCTCGAAGTTGTCGGGGTGTCTCCGACGCCAGTGCTGGAAGCACTTCGTCCGGTTAGCCCGGCACTTCCAGTGTCGGGGAGACACCCCATTTCAAACAGGTTTCTTCGTTGCCGCTCGCATTTCCCGGACGAAGGACGTGGCAGCGGCGGCTTGCTCGGATTCCGGGAAGGTGTCGAGGTAGTTGATCAACGCGCTCGCCACGACCGCCCCATCCGAGAGTCCCGCCACCTGGGCCACGTGCGCGGGGGTCGAGATGCCAAATCCGATCGCGAGGGGCAGATCGGTTTTGCTGCGGACCCGTTGCATGTAGGCGGGCAATTCTTCCGAGACATCGCTCCGCGCGCCGGTGACGCCGGTGAGTGACACGCAATAGATGAACCCGCTCGCCTTATCGGCGATATCCTCGATCCGCTTATCGGTGCTGGTCGGCGCGACCATGAGAATCAGATCGCGTCCGGCAGGGCGCAGGATCTCCGTCCATTCATCCCCTTCTTCCACAGGAAGATCGGGAACGATGAAGCCGTCGATGCCAACTTCCGCCGCATCGCTGGCCAGCTTTTCCAGACCATATTGCAGGAACGGATTGATGTATCCCATAAGAAGAATCGGGATTTCGACGCCATCTTCCTCGCGAAGCTGGCGCACGAGCTTGACCGTATCGCGGAGAGTGACGCCATTGTCGAGCGCGATCTGGCTCGTGCGCTGCACCGTAGCCCCGTCGGCGAGCGGATCGGAGAAGGGCACGCCGATCTCGATCAGATCAGCGCCGCCCGCCACGATCGCATTGACGAGCACTCGAGTTTGCGCAAGATTCGGATAGCCTGAGGTGACGAACGGCATCAGCGCGATCCGCCCTTCGGCCCGCACCTTCGCGAAGGCGTCATCGATCCGGCTTTTCGTCGCCGTGGAAGCCGTTGCGTCACTCATTACAGCGTTACTCCCAGGGCTTCAGCCACCGTATTGATGTCCTTGTCACCGCGTCCCGACAGGTTGATCAAAATTGATTGCTCCGGCGAGCGATCCCGCGCGAGTTTCACGCCGAAGGCCACCGCATGGCTCGATTCCAGCGCCGGAATGATGCCCTCGGTTTTGCAGAGCAGCTGGAAGGCTTCCATCGCCTCGTCGTCCGTGATCGGCACGTAGCTCGCGCGGCCCGATTCTTTCAACCAGGCATGTTCGGGCCCGACGCCCGGATAGTCGAGTCCGGCCGAAATCGAATGCGTTTCGATTACCTGACCGTCATCGTCCTGAATCACGTACGACCGCGATCCGTGCAGAATGCCTTCGCGTCCGGCGGTCAACGTGGCGGCGTGCTTGCCGCTTTCAATGCCGAAGCCTCCGGCTTCGACGCCAAAGAGCTCGACATCCTTATCATTGGAGAACGGATGAAAAATGCCGATCGCGTTCGATCCGCCGCCAACACAGGCGACGACTGCATCGGGCAGCCGGCCCGATTGCTCGAGAAACTGCGTTCTCGCCTCGCGGCCGATCACGGACTGCAGCTCGCGCACGATCAGCGGATAAGGGTGCATGCCGGCGGCCGTGCCGAAGAGATAGAAGGTGTCGCGCACATTGGTCACCCAGTCGCGAATCGCCTCGTTGATTGCATCCTTGAGCGTTTTCGAACCGGAGGTTACCGGGCGAACTTCCGCGCCGAGCAGCTTCATCCGGAAGACGTTGAGCGATTGCCGGGCAATATCGACTTCGCCCATGTAGACGATGCACTCCAGCCCGAGCAGCGCGCAGGCTGTGGCCGACGCCACGCCATGCTGACCGGCACCGGTTTCGGCGATGATCCGGTGCTTGCCCATCCGCTTCGCCAGCAATGCCTGGCCAAGCGCGTTATTGATCTTATGCGCCCCGGTATGGGCGAGATCCTCACGCTTCAGGTAAATCTTCGCGCCGCCCGCATACTCCGTCAGATTGGCGGCAAAATAGACCGGGGTTGGCCGGCCAACATAGTGCTTTGCGAGCCAATCAATTTCCGCCTGAAACGAAGGATCGCTGCGCGCCTCGCGATACGCCGCCTCAAGCTCGTCGAGCGCGGGCATCAGCGTTTCCGGGGCGTATTTGCCGCCGAATCGTCCAAATCGTCCCTGCGCGTCCGGCCACTGGGCAGCGGCGCCTTCACGGCTGTTTACGAGATCGGTGGCCATACGCGGTAACTCCTACCATGACGAGACGATGACGCCTGTGCTGAATTCCCCGTCTTCCCGGTGATGCCTGAGACGAAGGTGATCCACAGTCGGAAGCTGGCCCCACGATCGGCTAGCTGCAGAACGCGTTCCAGAACTCAAATGATACCCCGGAACGAGGCATCCTTTTTCAAGCATTCCGGATGGCGACGCAGGTAATTTCGGCTTCACCGATAATGGCGACCTGTTGATGCTCGGCCCACTGCTTGCAAGGAGCGATCATGACCACAGATGTCGCGAAACTACACATGAACCAGCAGGAAGCGTATGCGCTCCTGTCGCCCTTCCGGCGCGATCTGCAGCGTATGGAGGCGCGGGTGCAAAATTATCTCGCTCGCCTGTCGTTTCAGGAGGGAGATCGCGAACGCATGGAATCTGCCCAGGCGGCGCTTGCCGAAGCGCACACCGAATTGGCCCGCATCTGCGAGGAGGCATCCCGGCGATGAGCGATGGAGCAAAACGTCGTGTGCTCATTACCGGCGCGGGCGGCAGAATTGGCGGTCATCTCAGCAATTCGCTGAAGGAGCGCTACGATCTCCGCCTCCATTACTTCCACACGTTTCCAGAGCATCCGCCGGTGGATGACTGGATCCGGGCGGATATCGCCGACTTCGATCAGATGGCGCCTGCATTCGAAGGGATCGACGCGGTCGTCCACATGGCGGGTCAGCCGAGCACTTCGGCATCGTGGGAAGAAGTGCACGAGCAAAACATCGTCGGCACCTACAATGTCCTTGAAGCTGCCAGGAGGGCGGGAGTTCGCAAGGTGGTCTTCGCCTCGACCAACCACGTGATGGGCATGTACGACCGCGATCAGCAATGGCCAGTGCATGCCTCGATGCCGGTTCGCCCCGACTCGCTCTACGGCGTCTCAAAAGCGTTCGGCGAAAATCTCGGCCGCCACTACGCCGATCAGTTCGGTCTCCAGGTAATCTGCCTGCGGATCGGCTGGTTTCTTCCCCACCCCCACGACGACTTCGCTCGCTGGAGCTGGCTCAGCCCCCGCGACTGCACCCAGATTGTCTGGAAAGCGATCGAAGCCGATCTCGCGTTCGGCATCTATTACGCAATCTCAGGCAATGGCCAGCGCCGCTGGGACATCACCGACACGATGGTCCACCTTGGTTACATCCCGGAAGACGATGGCGAAGAGCACTTTAAGGACTGAATGTAAGTCCCCTCTCCCGAAGCGGAAGAAGGGCTCGGGGTTGGGCCGTCCTGCTCAGCCCGCGACATCTTCACAAACGACATCAGACGCCAAAGCCCCCGGCCGGTGGCCGGGGGCTTTGGCTTGTCGCGTCGACTCAGGATCGCGCTAATAGAGGAGATACCAGTCGCAAATCGTCAGATGATTTGCCGTGGTGGTTATCCAGATCGTCGTGCCGTTCGTCAGCCCGTTGTAAAGCGTATTCCCGTTGTATTGATCGGTGCAGACGACGTACGAATTGACATACCAGGACGCCGTGGTGCTGTTGACCCGGACGCTCTTCGATCCAGCGGATGGCGCTCCAGTGGCGATGCCATTCCAGTCCGTGTATTTCGCCGATCCGGCAATGTAGAACAACGCGCCGCTGACGCGGTTGTTGTGGCAGTTAAAAATATCGCCGCTATAGGTGTGCGAGCACTCGTTTACGTGGAGCGTGATTCGTGCGTACGATGCGGCAGATGCAGGCGCAGCTCCAAATCCCGCCAACAATCCGACCGCAAGCAGCGTCATTGCAATGGCCCGTAAGGCGTGCGAACGAAGTTTCATCCTGCCCATCCTTTACTTGCCGATTTGGCATCTCGTCGTGAAATGCAACCGGCCACAGTGCCGGCTCGTGGCAGCCCACGAGTTAGACTCATCATATGCAACCAAACGACTCAACTCAATAGCCAGAACTCGACATCATTCCAGTCGGACGGTTGAAATCTTCCCGTTTACGGTACATTCGTGCTGCTTTTCATATCCGTTGGTATCTCATCGCGACGGAATCCGCCAGATGGTCTAGCACATGCGCGATCGTTCGCCGCAGGAACACACACCCGGCAACGATTTGTCGCCGGGTGTGCGTGAACAGTTGCACAATGTGTCGAAACGCTTCGATGATGCTCAGCCGCGGACAGCACGAACGATGCCGGCGCTGACGAGATCTTCTTCGCCAGGCTCAAGCGTTTGCGGATTGAGGAAAATCGCATCGGGATCGTTCGGAGAGGTGGCGACTTCAATCCGTGGCGTCGCGTTGCGCAATCGTTCGATAACCTCGTCCCGGCTCACCCCGGCGTCCGCGCCGAATTCCAGACGAGCACGGGGCATCGGCTGTCCGGCCTCGCTCGGGAAGAGACGGTCAGCTTTCACGCCCTTCAATCGGGAGACATCCTCCAACCAGCCATGCACAACCTGCTCATAGCGTTCGAGCAGAGCCGGTTCATCCTGATTGAGCGACCATGTGACAGCGGCCAGAGAACCCGCCATCTCTTCTTTTCCGACCTTCATCGGGCGGCCGATCGCGGAATTCGGGCTGCCATTTACGCGGCAGGCCGCGATCAGATCGGCCCGTCCCAGCACCAATCCAGACGACTGCGGGCCGCGCAATCCCTTTCCGCCCGAGAAAATGGCGATGTCCGCGCCGAGATCACGGGTGAAATACCAAAGATTGCTGATGGGGGGAATCTGCGCCGCGGCGTCGACGATGAACGGGATGCCATGCTTGTGCGCGATCGCGATCGCATCCTTGATATCGGGCGAGCCATCGCTCAGCTTCCCGGCGAACCAGACGACGCAAGCGGTTTTCGCTCCGAATGCCGCCTCATACGCTTCGATGGTCGGGTCAACTTCGATGATTCGTGCGCCGGTTTGGCGAATCGCATAGTCATAGCCATTGCGCTGGGTGCGCACGACAATCGCTTCCGATTTCTGACCGAGATCGAGGTAAGGGAAATTGTCGATCAGCGCAGGGTCGGTTCCGGCGATCACGGCGGAAACCGCCGCCACAATGCCTGCAGCGGCCCCACAGGAGACATAGCAGGCTTCATTGTTGGTGAGCGCGGCGATCTCCTCCCCCACCCGTACCTGCAAGTCCTCGAGCGCGATAAACGATGCCGCGGCGTCATTCATCGCCTTGACCACCTCGGCTGGCATCTTCGATCCGCCCAGCTTGGTGAGCGTGGCGGAGGCATTGATGATCGGCGGCAATCCAAGCTCTTCGTACAACGTCATCGTGAAATCTCCCAAATGCGTGGCCGCGGCTCAACAGCCATCGTCTCCGACAGCCAGACGTCCATCGCGTCGCGATCGCGCTGTCCTTCATGCGTCAGTTGATAGAGTTCCGCGTTTCCAGCAAACGAATTGACCAATCCCGTCAGCCATTCCGGGCCATTCACCGCATTGTTGTCGCCTGCCGCAACAAGAACTGGAGCGCTGATTTTTCCGGCATGATATTGAGGGTCAAAATAGGAAACCGTGTTCGCGATCGCGGACTCTCGATCGGCAGAAAACCTGATGCTATCGTTGATTTCTTCGATCGGGTACATGTCCGTACGATTCCGTACGTCCATTATTCGGTGAAACATCAATCCGGTCACATGCAGCGCGGAAATCGTTCCTGGACGCCGGCTGGCGACGATGATGCCGAGGTCATCTCCAACTACGACAACACGCGACGGATCGACTCCATCGAGACTGAGCAGATACTCAAGTCCTCGTATGCAGTCCGCCGCGATCGAGCGGTAAATGTAGGATTCAGGATCATCAATTCCGACGGTCAGAAGTCCTGGATAGGCTGCTGCGAATGGTTTGTCCGCCAGTCGCTGTCCACGATGAACGAGCGTGAAACAGACATACCGCTGGCGATCGTCCCAGTGCGCCGGGGTGTTGACGCTGCCATAGCGGGGCGTGATCAGGAGCGCGGGAAAGGGACCCGTTCCCTTGGGAATCGAAAGAAAACCGAAAAGTCGATAGGGTCCAATACCGGTCAGCTCAACGTCATAGCTGGTGCTGAATTCAGTATCGTGCAGAGGCGTGTGGCGAGCTTCGGCCGCGATCGGAAAGCGCGCAAGCTCATCATCAATCGCGTTCCAATAAGCGTCAAAATCAGCCGGTTTCACCGGACCGGCGACGGCAGCGGTCATCATGTCTCCTTTCTCAACTACTCACTTTGGCCCGGCGGGACGGAGATGTTTGGCGAGAAACGCTTCGATGTTCGCCATCTCCCAGTACGCGCCCGATTCGTGCCCGCAACGCTCATAAGCGTTATGGGAAACATCCGAATTCGTCATCGCGCGAATCACATCAAAGCCCGTTTCGGGTGGGCAAACATCGTCACAAAGACCGAGCGAAACATGCATCGGACAGGTGATCTGCGGGGCAAAGTTGATGCCATCGAAATAGGCGACGGTATCCCGGACCTGTTGGATCCGCTCGGGATAAAGACGCATATATTCGTTCATCTCTTCATATGGATAGGAATGCGTGAGTGAAGCCGCGTCCATGAAACCGCAAAGATAGGGAGCCCCCGCGGCGCCGCAGGCGATCTTGTCGGAGCGTAGGGCCGCCGTGGTGATCGTCAATGCCCCACCCTGGCTGCCGCCTTGCAAGCCGATCCGGCTGGCGTCGATTTCCGGCCGGGTCAGGGCGAAATCGACCGCGCGCATCGCGTCGATATAAAACCCGCGATAGGCGTATGTATTGCGGTCGATAATGTTGTCGACAAGCAATCCCGGATACCCCGGGTTGTACTGGCTGTTCGAGCGCAGTTTGCCCCGGGGAGCGACGCCGATCGCCGCATATCCCTTCTTCGCCCAGTGCTTGGGAAGCGTCGGCTCCGAAACATACCCGGGAAGAATCAACAACCCAGGATAAGGTCCCTCGATGTAGGAATCTCTTGGCCGGCAGTACCAGCCGCTCACGCGAACACCATCGAGACTGTCGTACTGAATCTCGAAGGTTTCGACCTCGTCTGTCGATCGCAATGGGACCGCTATCATCGAGGAATTCAGGGGAATCGCATCTGCCTCGGCGACGATTTGCCGCCAAAATTCGTCGAAATCCGCCGGCTTATGGACCGTCGTCACATGCTGGTCCGCCGGTCGCCGAACGATCGTTGCCGTCATCCTGCCCTTCCGCCTCTTTCTGGTCGAGCACATCGGCTCATGCTGCCCGCAGTCTCCGGGCCATCGAATCGGCAGTGTCCCACGAAAACGGCAACATGTCTGCGGATGATTCTCGATTGTTCGGCAACCAGTCTTCCATTCAAATGGAAATTTGGGCTTGCTTCATTTCCCGGGGTTGAAACCCCGGATTAAGAAAAACGAAGTCCCTCCGGGACTGAGCTGGGTGGGACAAATCTCGGATATATCGGGTATTTCTCCCACCCAGCCCAGTGCCCGAAGGGTACTTTCGCCTGTGAGCCGTGGGTTTCAACCCTCGGCACGTCGATACGCTCGCCACAGAAACAAACAAGCGCCGGTTTCCCGGCGCTTGTTTGATTTTGTGCACGATGTTGAGCATCGTCTTCGATCAGACAGGTTTGATGTTCTGGTTCACTCGGAAGAGATTCGTCGGATCGTACTTTTTCTTGATCGAAACGAGCCGGTCGTAGTTCTTGCCGTAGGTGGCGCGAACGCGATCCGCTCCTTCTTCCATCATGAAGTTAATGTACGCGCCGCCGGCCGAGTATGGGTGGATTGCGCTCCAGTAATCCCGCGCCCATTTCGTAATCGCGTCCTTGTCGGCGGGATCCGGACTGACGCCGACGATCACCCCGGCCCATTTCGCATCGCGATACGCCCAGGGGGTTGCGTCCGCCGGTACGCGGGAAGCGGCTCCGTCAACTGGGTACAGGTGCATCGTGCAGTGGCCGGTTGGAAGACTTGACCCGTGGGCAACATGCTGAGCCACGGCCTCGTCGTTGATTTCGTTGAAGAAATCGGCCTTCCAATACCACTGCAACCCTGGAGGATAGATGGGATCGAACATGCTCTGCAGCGCGGGTTGCGGGATTGGCCCAACCCAATCAAGCGCCGGAGGCCCAAACCGCTCCCTGATTGGCTCGAACACCGCTTCCGCCTGATCCATCGGGCCTGCGTATGCCCAGACAACACCGCACATCGTTTTGTTGTGCAGCTCTTCGGGAAATGGCGGACCTGGCGGCACCGACAGAAATGCGAAAAAGCCGTTGAGATCGTCCGGCGCGGCCGGCAGGAAATCACGGTACCAGCTCAGCACCTCGGTCGCCTTGTCCAGCGTCCAGAGCATCGGACCGCCGTAGAGCATGCTGATCGGCTCAAGGCTGAAGAGAAACGACACGACCACGCCGAAATTGCCGCCGCCGCCCCGGATCGCCCAGTAGAGATCGCTGTGCTGATCCGCATTGGCGACCACAAGCGATCCATCCGCGAGCACGACATCTGCTTCGAGAACATGGTCGATAGCGAGACCGGCCTTTCGGGTGAGATGCCCGATGCCGCCTCCCAGCGTTAGCCCTCCGACTCCGGTGGTGGAGATGATGCCGCTCGGAATCGCCAAGCCGAACGCGTGTGTGGCGTGATCGACCGAGCCGAGCAGCGCACCGCCCTCAACCCGAACCGTTTTCGCATCGGGATCGACGCGAATGCCATCCATCATCGAGAGATCAATCACCACTCCATCGTCGCAGATACCGAGACCCGGTCCATTGTGGCCACCACCCCGAACTGCCACGAGCAACTGGTGATCCCGGGCGAAATTCACACACGAGATGACATCCGCGACATCGGCGCAGCGAGCGATCAACAGCGGTCGGCGGTCGATCATCGCGTTGTAGACTTTTCGCGCGTCATCATAGTCAGGACTATCCCGGCCAATCAAGACTCCCCGCAATTGCTGGGCGAATTGGTCGATCGTCGACTGATCGACTGGCATGGTTGGTGCTTGTGCCATTGCTCAAATCCCATCTCCATAGCATGTGCGGCTATGGCGCGATTCTGGGGCAGCCGCGAACAGTGAGTCCGCCCCGCTCGCTACGAGCGTAGAGCGACTCATGGTGGGTTCCTATTGGGGAAATCCCTATGTTCATACCCTGGATTAGCGCGGAGTGGTTTCTCCTACTGTATCGAGATCGGCGCGAGCGCCTGATTCGACCGCCCAGGCGGCAAGCTGCGCGCGCGACCGGTAGCCAAGTTTGCTCAGGCTGTGACTGACATGCATCTCGACTGTTTTGTCGGAGATTGAAAGAAGATCAGCGATTTCGCGATTCGTCCGCCCAAGCGAAATCTGCAACACGATCTCCTGCTCCCGTTTCGTCAACAGCCGGAAGGAGCGGCCTGGCTCAGTTGAGCCCATGGCGGTTGCCATCGCTTTCAGCATCTGTTTCGCTTGACTCACCGCATCCTCGACCGGAATCGCCTCACCGTGGCCGATCGCCGCCGCAAATGAGGTCTCATCCAGCAGACTCCGGACGACGGCGCTGCTCCGGGCTTGCTCGGCGCGATCGTCTGGATCCCACTGCGCCCCTATCGACGCGCGTAGCGCATCGGACGCGCCGAGCAGTTGCGCGGCGAGCACGGCCTGGGTTCCGCTCCGCCTGGCAATGCCGGCGATCCCCATCAAGCAGAGCGCAATGCCATGCACGTTCCGCAAATCCCAGGAGAGATTGAGGCTTTCATCGAACAGCGCGCAGGCTCTTTGGAGATCACCCTGTCGCGCCACGACCGGCGCCATATTGTGGAGCACCATCGCGATCCGCTCCGGCACCGCAAAGCGTCGCCAGATTGACAGACTTTCCTCGTAGTAGGCGATGGCGGCGGAATCATCGCCGCGGTATCTGGCCATCCCGCCGAGATGGTTGAGCACGCGAGCGATGGTGCGTTGATCATCAATCTGCCGAGCCAACTCGAGCGCGGCTCGAAAGGCCAACTCACTCCGCTCCGGATCGCCGGCAAAGGACGCGATGATTCCAAGCGCGTGCAATGATTTCGCCGCCAGTCCCAGATTCCCCGACCGCTCGGCATATTCATAATTCGCCTGCACCAACTCACGCGCCTCGACGTACGCGCCCTTCCGGAGCAACACCGCCCCGAGCGCCGAGCGCACCGTAGCATCGAGTTCAGGTGGAGCATCCCCTGGTATCAGCAATGCCTCTTCAAGCCAGCGCTGCCCTTCAAACAGGTGATCGTGGAGAATCCAGAAATTTTCCAGATTCGCGGCGAGCGCCATCGCCCTGCCCCGCTGCCGCTCATCCAGCAGCCAGCGGAGCGCTTCCCGGAGATTCCCATGCTCATGCTCAAGCCGGTCAAGCCATTCCGCCTGTTGTTGCTCGTCGAGGTACTCGGACGCTTCAGCGGCGACCTGCTCGTAATAGACCGCGTGGCGGTCGCGAGCTTCGTGTTCGCCGCCTGATTGCTCGAGCCGCTCCTGCGCGAACGTGCGAATCATGGCCAGCATCCGGTATCGCCCTTCGTCCCCGGAAAGGGTGTGCCGGGTGACCAGGCTCTTGTTCGCCAGCGAAAGCATGATCTCTTCAACCGAGCGTGTCTCGTCATAAACGCAAATCGCCTGGACGGCATCCAGTTTCCAACCTCCAGTAAAGAGGGAGAGTTGGTGAAACACATCGCGTTCGCTTGGCGTAAGCAGCGCCTCGCTCCAGGCGATAGCATCGTGCAGCGTGCGCCGATGATCCGAAGGAATTGGCACGTCGTCCGCAAGCACGGGCAAGCCCTGCTGGAGCCGGGCGAGGAGCATGCCGGGTGAAAAAAGCCTGAGCCAGGCCGCGGCCAGCTCGATCGCCAGCGGCACGCCTTCAAGACGAACACAAACCGCGGCGATCGCGTCGGCATTCGCTGCAGTCAGCGCGAAATTGCGGTCGACCGCGACCGCCCGCTCAACAAGCAACTCAACACTCGGAATGTGCGCCAGCCCGGAAAACTTGCCTCCTCCGACGAGGGATGGCAACTCGAGCGGCGGAACCTCCCATTCATGCTCCCCGGCGACCTGCAATCCCGCCCGGCTCGTCACAAGCAGTTTCAGCTGTGGCGCGTGCATCAGGATCTCGACCAGCAATGGCGCCACGTTCACGATTTGCTCGAAGTTATCGAGCAAAATCAATGTCGGCTCGCGCGTGAGCACCTGTTCGAGTTGGGTGATCAGTTGAACACCCGGCTCCGTTTGCACGGCAAAAGCCCGGCAAATAGCGGGAACAAGCAACGCCGGATCGGTGATCACCGCCAGCGGAACAAATCGCACCCGCTGGTTCGTGGTTTCGAGCCAGCGCCTGGAGACCGCGAATCCAAGCCGCGTTTTGCCGATTCCGGGCGGACCGGTCAATGTGACGAGTCGAACATCCTCCCGGCTGAGCAATCCCAGCACCTGTTCGATTTCAACGTCCCGCCCAACCAGGCGTGTCAGCGCTTCCGGCAGTTGGCCAGATCGACTTGAGCCGCCGGTAGAACCGGAAGGACGCGGCGTTTGCTGTACGCGAAATTGATTTCCAGATCTCATACCGACCCCACCGGGACCTGGTGGCGCTCAGCGTACACAGTGAGATGACCGGGAGAAGCAACTACGTAGAGCCCGGAGCGAGCACAGGCAGTCCTACATTATGACGATACAACCGGCATTGGGTCAGGACAAGAGTACTAAGCGATTCCTAGTCCAATCCGGGGCTCCCCCAGAGCAACGTGTAGAGCGACACGGCATGGATTGGACCCTGCGCCAGATCCGCCTGCATCCGCGCCACGCCGCTGGCGTGCTGCTCAGGCGTGATGAGATGCAGTGACGAAAATGCTTTATCGCGCCAGGGCGTGGCGTCAAGCAGATCGTATTCATGGCGGGTGTGACTCGCTGCAATGGAGATGAACCCGGCTTCGGCCATTTCATCCCGCAGCAGATCAATCGAGGGATACCGCCGCAGCTCATGCTCGATTGTCTCCGGGAAATGCGAAGAAAGCGGCACGCGGTCGTGAATATCCTCAGCGGAGTCGGTGACGGTGCAAAGCGTGCCGCCCGGCTTCAGTACCCTCCGCGCCTCCTGGAAATAGGCGGGGCGGTTCAACACATGGTGAATCACATCGACCGAGTAAATGAAATCGATACTCCGACTCTCAAACGGAAGCTCCTCGGCGCCAGCCCGCTGAGCCTTTGCCTCCGGCAGTCGCTCGCGCAGGCGGTCAAGCATCTCGCTCGATGGATCGATCCCATTCACTTCAGCGCCTGTAATCGTTTCCACTGCCTCCAGATAGTTCCCGGTGCCGCAGCCAACCTCCAACACCACCGGCGCATCTCGATCCCCCATCCGCTCCAGGAGCGATGCGAGCACACCCGGATTGATGCGCCGGTGCCGCCCATATTCAATGGAGAGCTGATCGTAATTCATTGGTCCATCCGGCATGGGGGATATCCTCCATTTGTTCTGTGAGCATCAAGAAATCATTGACGCACCGCCACAAGATGCGCATTATCGTCTGCGAACACCTCGTTCGCGACGTTGCGGACGGGCGCTCGACACCTCAAGGAGAGTCATCTCATGCCAAATCTCCCAGCATCGTATTTTACTCGCCCCGTTTCGATGCGGGCGCGTTTACTCGCCCCTGCTGGAATTGCTGCAGCCGCCCTCTTCCGTGGACTGCCGGCGATGGCGCAGACGCCAGAAGCATCAAGTGACGCGGCAGCGCTGCTCAAGACCGCCGCCGCAACCATGACGGCGCTCGAAACCTTCCATTTTGTCCTGTCGACGCAAAATGGAACCACGCAGTTCTACGAAGGACTTGAGCTCAGCGGCGTCGAAGGTGACGTCAAGCGTCCCGATATGTTCCGGGCGACGGCCAAGGTCAAGCTCGTCGTGGCGGAGCTTACGATCAAGATGCTGAGCATCGGCGGCAGGGTCTGGATCACTGATCCGATGTCGAGCGATGACAAGTACATCGATGTTGGCGACATGGGCGTGAGCGGTTTCGATCCCGCCACCCTGATCAATCCTGACCGTCTGATCCTTCCGGCGATTGATGCGATCAACAATCCCACCATTGCTGGCACGGTGTCGATCGACGGTGAGGATATGACGCGGATCGATGGAACCGTCAATCTCAAGGACACCCTACAGATGTCCGGTTCGGACGCGCCTGATTGGATTCTGGCCATTCCCACTTCGATGCCGCTGTCGGTCTGGATCGACTCCGAGAATCGCGTCCGCCGCGTGCAGGTGACCGGTCCGATTCTGCAGACTGAAGCGAATGATCTGATTCGCCAGATTGATTTTTCAAACTTCAACGAGCCGATCGACATCCAGGCGCCGAGCTCGTAGCGCACCGGTCGTCGCTTTGCCTGATAACGCGGCGATCAGCGCAGAACATCAAGATGTTGGTAGTAGGCGAGGAGAGCGGCAACGGTTTGCCGCTCTCCTCGCTATTATTATGTGGAATGATCGAAGTTGCCGAAACCCTCTATGGGTGAGCATGCACGAGGATGGCGTTTCTACGGTCCTCTCGCTGCGCATGGCAGAAGAGATAGCCAGTTAGAACTCAAGCAAGGGACGAGGCCGGTTGCTGCACGTCAGCAGATGTCGCTCTGGTCGCTGTAGACGTCGTCTAGCGGCACGGCAAGGTCGACATCCTTTTCAACGATGCCGGCTTCGCGCTGATCGATTTCGCCAGGCTGCGGCGTTTCCGCTGTGCATCCCAGAATCTGGGCTTTACAGGTGGATTTAGCTCTTTGCACCTTTCGCTAATGTTTCCGACCACGTATGATCGCTCTAGATTTGGCTCATAGGCCCCTGGGCCGCGACGTGTGATCCGAGCGGTGAAATCGCTTGAGGTCATCACTCGTTTACCAGGGAAGCGGACCAGCAGGCTCGCCGAGGCACTCATTCCTTGACGGCGTTTGCAGAAGCGCATCGATGTTGGGCTCCGCAAGGCGAGCGGTAATGCTTCAGGGAGAGATGTAATGCAAGACGATTCTTTTTTGCCCTCGTTTGCCCTCAACCGCAGGCAGTTTTTTATAGCGTTTGCCGCGGCGATGGCGGTGGCCGAGCTGCCATCAGCCCACGCGCAGACCCCAACCGCTGACATCAAAGCGGCCGATGTCGCAAAGACGCACGTGGCGCTCTTCGATCTTTGGTTCCCGCTGTCGGAGTTTGGCCTGCCACCTGAGGTGGAGCAGTCCATCGCCGAGATCGCGGCTGAGGTCAGCAAGGGCATGCTCGCCGCCTTTGACCAGTCGCCGCTCGCAGCCGTCCTCGCCGGCCTGACGCAGCCGGCGGCTCTGCCGTTCTACGAGCAGCTCACTGCATCGTCCGACCCGGCCGTGAAAGCCTTCATCTCGGCGCCAGGCGGCTTCGGAGGGATGGACGCAGAGTTCAGGGCGCCCCTCTTCTCGTTCCTCTTCGAGGGGAGTGCCGGCCCCTTATCGACCCAGATGGCGGCAGTCCTGCGAGAGGCCTACCTCTCCTCGATCTGGGACTTGCCAATTGCCGAGCCCCTGGCGGAGTTCCTCGCGCCGCCCGTGTTCGTCAATCGCCCCGATGTCTATGCCAGGGTGAATGCGCCGAGCATCGCTCCCAGCCAGCTGGTCTACGACGCTGCGCAGAAAACAATCCGGCATCAGGCCGGACCGATCGATTACCTGGTCGTTGGCAGTGGCCCCGGCGGCGCGACCGTGGCAAGCCAGCTTCAGGCCGCCGGCAAGCGCGTCGTCCTGATCGAAAAAGGCCCGTTCGTCGTTTGGGGTTCGATGACGACGCGCAGTTATCCCCGCCTCATGTACAAAGGCGACCTTGCGGCGACGACCGACAACGGGATCATCATCCGCAGCGGCGAGACGCTTGGTGGCGGCTCCACCGTCAATATCGATCTCGCCTTTTCGCCGCTCGAGTCGACCGTGCAGGCCCGCATCAATGCCTGGATCGAAGAGGGGTTGATGGACAGCTCCTATTCGACTGAACCGCTCGCCAGCGCCTACGAATGGGTGAGGAAAACAATCGGAACCCGGACGCTTTCCGAAACGGAGCTCAACAACGACAACAGGGCGCTATGGGACGGAGCATCCGCCTATGGCGTCGATCCTTCGCTGTATCACCTGAACCGTTTCCCCGTCGGTGATTCTCCTTCGCCGGTCGACGACAAGTTGGATGCCGCTCGCCAGCTCATCTACCCGGCCATCGCTGACAGCCAGAACCCGCTCGGCCTCATTCCCGACGCGATCGTCGACGAGATCATCTTCGACGACAGCGGCATGCGTGCGACTGGCGTGCGGCTGCATATGACGGCACCGTGGACCGAGTACAGCAACACGATCGTTGACCCGTCGAAACTCGGGATCGATCCCGATGTTTCCGTCACCATCGAGGCAAACGAAATTGTCTTATCCGCCGGCACCATCGGCACGACCCGAATCCTTCTCAACACCGCCAAGGCAAATCCAGCCGTCGCCAACCCGTTGATCGGACGCGGGCTCATCCTCCATCCGTCGTTCCCGCTCATTGGCCGGTTCGATCACACCATCAATCTTCTCGATGGGCTCGATAGTGCCACCTTCTGTTCATCGTTCGGCGTGACGCCCGGCTTCATCTACGAAACAATGGGTGGCCTCCCGGCGTACGGCGCCGTGCTGATACCGGGAAGCGGCAAGCAGATCTACGACCAGCTGGTGCATTTCAACGACTCTGTCGGATTCGGCTGCATGCTTGTCGACACGCCGTCGGAAGACAACCGCATCATGCTCGACGACAGCGGGGACACGGTGCTGCAATACGCCTTGAGTGATGCTGACAAGGACAGGTTCCGGGTCGGCGTTGCCATTGGCATCCGCATGATGTTCCTCGCCGGCGCAAAGACGGTCATCATCCCAACCAATGAGAATGTTTTGGGGCTGCCGGACTTCGATCCGATGGTGGGCGCCTATCTGACCGATATCACCCAGGCCGACACGGTTCAGCAAAACATTGAGTTCGTGCCGAATCGCACCATCCTCACGTCCGCGCACCTTCAGGCGTCAAACAAGATGGGACCGAAGGACAAGGGCGTCGTCTCATTGAATCACCGCCTTTGGGCGGCCAACGGCGAAGAGGTGCCGAACGTGTACGTGATGGACAGCAGTATCTTCCCCACGTCGGTTGGCGCCAACCCCATGCAGTCTCTTTATTCGATCGGCAAGATCTTTTCCGAACGATTGCTCAACGGCCTCCCGACCTGATTTCAACGAGCCGGTCGATATCCAGGCTCAATGTAGCGCGCCGCCCGAAACAGGGCAAATATCAAGATGTAGTGGTAACAGGCGAAGAGAGCGGCAACGGGTTGCCGCTCTCTTCGCTATTATGATGAATGCACTTTTGTGTGAGCCGGGAAATTGAAGGCCAAATAGAGTAGAACAGACAGACGGCAGTGTGGGCCGTCGGGGCCGGAACGAGCCGCCGGCAATGAGGCTGGTGAACAAGCGATGAATGCCGAGTTTTCGGTCGCCGGAACGCGACAGTACAATCGATCCTCTCCCTTACGCTGGATTCTCAGTCACGAGTGGCAATACAAGTGGTATATGCTCGGCGCGCTGATCCCGGCCGTGATCATGAATATCTTCAACGCGGCCATTCCCGCGTTGGTCGGCCGCGCCTTCGATGATGTGCTTGAGAATCCACCGGACGCGTCTGGTCTGACGAAAATCTCCGTGGCGATTCTGGTGATCGTGCTCGCGCGCGGGGCCTTTGATCTGGTTGCGCGGCTCTGCGCGGAGGTTTGCGCCAAGTCGCTCGAACGGGATAGCCGTGACGAGCTGCTCCTGAGTCTCCTCGGCAAAAGCCAGACCTTTCACAACCGCCAGCGCGTCGGCGATCTGATGGCGCGGGCGGCGAATGATGTCCGCCAGCTCAATATGATGATCAATCCCGGTTTCGATCTCATTTTCGATTCGATGACGGCGCTGGTGATTCCGATCATTTTCATCGGTCTGCTCGACGTACGCCTGCTCGCCGTACCGCTGCTTTTTACGGTCGCGTTCATCTTCGCGTTGCGGTACTACATGCAGCAGTTGACCCCGGTAAGCATGGAGCAGCGAATGTCGTTCGCCGAGCTCAATGCATCCCTCGCTGAATCAGTGCAGGGCATCGAGGTAATCAAAGTCACTGCCCAGGAGCAGGCCGAACGGCTTAAGTTCCGCCGAGGAGCCCAACGATTTCGTGACGCCTTCATTCGCCAGGGTGAGGTGCAGGCCTGGTATCTGCCGACGCTGATCCTGGCGGTCGCGATGGCGGCGGGATTGTTGCAAGGCGCCTGGTATGTCACGACCGACCGCATCTCGGTCGGTCAGCTCGTCACCTACATCGGTTTGCTGAGCCTGCTCCGCTTCCCGACGATGATTTCCACGTTCTCGTTTGCCCTGGTGCAGATGGGGCTGGTCAGCGCCCGGCGCATTCTCGATCTCATGGCCGAGCACACCGAGCTCGATGAGAATGTCGCTGGCATCGCGTCGCCGATCAAAGGCAAAGTCGAGTTCGACGACGTCTGGTTCAGCTACGGAAGTGATCCGGTTCTCAGGGGTGTCTCCTTCGTCGCTGAGCCAGGCGAAACGATCGCCATCGTCGGGGAAACCGGGTCCGGCAAGACGACGCTGACCAAGCTGGTCAACCGTATCTACGATCCTGAGCGGGGCCGCATCCTCATCGATGGTATCGACGTGAAAAATCGCAGTCTCGATTCGCTGCGATCGCAAATCTCATCGATCGAGCAGGATATTGTGCTTTTCTCGCGCCCGATCTCCGAGAATATCGGCTTCAGTCTCGGACAGCAAACAGACCGCGCCGCCATCGAACGCGCCGCCAGAGATGCGCAGGCAGACACGTTCATTCAGGAGTTGCCGGAAGGCTATGACACGGTGATCGGCGAGCGCGGCGTCACGCTTTCCGGCGGTCAGCGCCAGCGTCTGGCGATCGCCCGCGCCCTGCTAACCGATCCCGCCATTCTGATGCTCGATGATTCGACCAGCGCCATCGACAGCGCCACCGAGGACCAGATTCAACGCGCGATCCACCGGGTGCTTGTGGGGCGAACGACCTTTCTCATCACGCATCGCCTCTCGCAGATTCGCTGGGCCGACCGGGTGCTGGTGTTGCGCAAGGGTGAAGTCGTCGACTACGGCACTCACGACGATCTGATGCATCGCTGCAGTCTCTATCAGCGCATCTTCGGTCACTACGACATGCAGCAATCAGAGCCGAGCGCCGAGCCCCGCGCGGAAGCCCGTTCGTCAACCTAGCTTTCTCTCTACTCTCTACTCAAACAAAGGACTCGCATATATGGGCTTCATCATGGAAGGACTCGATTCCGAGTCCTACGACCGCACATATGACGACAAGGCGCTGGTGCGGCGAATCCTCTCCTATTTCAGACCACAGGCACGCGGCATGCTCATCGTGTCGCTGCTCGTCGTGCTCGCGTCAGTGATGGAAGCGGCGCTGCCGATCTTGATCAGCCGCGGGCTGGATCAGCTCGACGTGCCCGATCCGACGATCACCAACGCCATCTGGGGTCTCATTTTCCTGATCTTTGTCACCGGTGTGCTTTCCTGGCTGTTCAGCTTCGTCCGCCAGAAGCGCAGTGCGGAGGTGATCGGCAATGTCGTCTTCCGCTTGCGTCTCGACGCGTTCGAAGCCGTCACCAAACGGGACATGTCGTTCTTTGATGAGGTGCCGTCGGGCCGCATCGTCTCGCGCGTCACCTCCGATACGGAAGATTTCGCCAACACCGTCTCGCTCGCGATGAATCTCGTTTCACAGGTGTTGCTTATCGTCATCATCGTCATTGCCCTGCTCTTCCGGGATGTGCAACTGACACTCTACGCGCTGGCGATTGCGCCGGTCGTCGTCCTCCTCGCGCTCGGCTTCCGCAAACTTGCCCGCCGCACGACGCTGCAGGCGCAACGCGCGAATTCAAACGTCAACACGACAATTCAGGAAGCGATGAGCGGCATCAGCGTCGCCAAAGCATTCCGGCAGGAAGACAAGATCTACAGCGAGTTCCAGACGATCAGCCAGCAAGCCTATAAAGTCACTCTCTGGCAGGGTTTCGTCTTCAGCAGCATCTTCCCGATTCTCTTTATCGTCGCCGGGCTCGGCACCACGTTCATCGTCTATGCCGGCGGCAACGCGGTCATCGCCGGCGATGTCTCAGCGGGAGACTGGTTTCTCTTCCTGCAGAGCATCGCGCTTTTCTGGTTCCCGCTCACGAGCATCGCTTCGTTCTGGAGCCAGTTTCAGCAGGGGCTTTCGGCAGCGGAGCGCGTATTCGCGCTGATCGACGCCACCCCACGTGTCGTCCAGCGAGCCGAGCACGATCCCGGCATCCTCAAGGGAGAGATCGACTTCCGCGACGTCCGCTTCGAGTATGTCGAAGGGCAACCGGTGCTCGATCACTTCACGCTTCACATCCCCGCCGGGGAGATGGTGGCGCTGGTCGGTCACACCGGCGCGGGTAAGTCGACACTGGGCAAGCTGATCACCCGCTTCTATGAGTTCCAGGACGGGCAACTCTTCATCGACGGCAACGACATCCGTTTTCTCGACCTCAACGCCTATCGCCGCCAGGTCGGAGTCGTGCCGCAAACCCCGTTCTTGTTCAACGGCACCGTGGCGGACAACATCCGCTACCCCCGCCCGGAAGCGACCGACGACGAAGTTGCGCATGCCGCCCAGCAGATCGCCGGGGGAGATTGGGTCGATGCGCTGCCGGAAGGATTGCAAACCGAGATCGGCGAGCGCGGGCGTGGGCTTTCCATGGGACAACGGCAGCTCGTCGCGCTCGCTCGCGTGCTAATTCAGGACCCGGCCATCGTCATTCTCGATGAAGCAACCGCCAGCGTTGATCCCCTGACAGAAGCCCAGATTCAAGAGGGGCTCGATGTCGTGCTGCACCAGCGCACCTCGATTGTCATCGCCCACCGTCTCAGCACGATCCGTCATGCCGACCGCATCATCGTGCTCGACCATGGCCGCATCGTCGAGGAAGGCAACCACGACGCCCTCATGGAGCATGGCGGCAGCTACGCAGCCCTGTTCGACACGTACTTCCGCCACCAGAGTCCTGACTATGCGCCCTGGCTGGCCGGGGTTGGATCGTCGTCAACCGACTCAATTGGCGATCAATCGCCGCAAAGTTGACTTCCGCTCGGCGGGATCAACCAAGATCGTGCCGGACGGCGAATGCGGCGGCGGCGGTTCGTGAATCGACTTCGAGCTTGGCGAGCAGGTTGGTGACGTGACCGCTGACCGTGCGGGTGCTGATTGAAAGTTCGTCGGCGATTTCGCGGTCTCGCAAGCCCTGGGCGATCAAGCGCAGCACATCCAGTTCTCGCGCTGTCAGTCCAAACGCGGTGGCATCGGCGTGGGAAGCGGCCAATGTGTGCACATCGAGGAGATCGGCGGCTGCGAGCGCGGCGGTCACCGCCTCATCGAGCGACAGGGTTTCGCCAGCCGCCCAGGCCTCGGCGAACGCCTCCGGCGAAAGCAATGACTGGACAATTCCCATAGCTCGATCGCGCCTGGCACGCTGCCACGATTCAACGTCAGCGCTGATTTGCGCGCGCAGCAGCGCGGTGACGGCATAAAGACGGACGACCTGCTCGGGAGGGTTGCCTCGCGACGCGGCGACGTCGGCAATTCCGGCAAAGGCGTTGGTCAGAAACCGGAGATCGCCATGGTCGTTGGTGAGCTGAAGGCTCTCTCGATACGCGGCGAGCGCTTCCTCATAGTCCCCTCGTTCCTGAGCGATGTCGCCGGCAATGCGGAGTGTATCCCCCAGCGCCCAGCTATAGCCGAGCTCGCGCTGCCGCCGGATCGCTTCGGCGGCATGAATCGAAGCCTGCTCGACGCTTCCCTGCGCGAGTGAAACCTGCCCGAGATTTGCATAGACGACACTGATAAGGTGCGGTACAGCCGGATCGGACGACTCAGTCTCCAAATAGCACGCCAGCGCCACCTCCATGCGGCTGACCGCCTGGTCGTAGTCTCCCCGGTGCATCGACACCAGACTCAATTCCTGCAGCGCCGCCGCAGCGTTGATGCCATCACCGAGCAACCGGGCCATATTCAGCGCCTCGGTTTGCAGCAGTTCAGCGTCTTCGGTTTCGCCCTGCAGTCGCGCGATCCATCCCGCCGCACGGAGCGCGCTGATGCGCTTCACCGTTGGAGCCGGATCGCCGACTGCGACCGCGCGTTTGAGCTGGATCAACCCCTCGCGATAATGCCCGCGCGCGGCCCAAAAGCGCGCCATGGCTTCCGCCAACCGCAGGCTGAGCGCGGCGTCATCCTGCTCTTGCAACCATGTCAGCGCCGTACGAATGTTGTCGTGCTCAGCATCGATACGATCGAGCACGTACTCATATCCAGGCTCAGAAATCCGCTCAGATGCGGGCTCGGCAAAGTCGATCAGAAACGCGGCCTGAAGCGACCGGGCAGCGGCTTCCTCGCCATATGCCGCCAGTTGCTCCGTTCCGAATTCCCGGATAGTTTCAAGCATCCGATAACGCGGTTCTTCTTCAAGTGGTCCGGCAACCTGACGCAGCAGACTGTTCTCGACCAGCGAGGTGATGCCGTCGACTGCCTCAAACCGCGAATCGCCACCGCTGCCGGACGTCATGCCATTGACGATGATTTCCGCGGCGTCAATGCCGAAACCGCCGCCAAATACCGAGAGGCGCCGGAACAGCATCTGCTCGTATTCGTCGAGCAGGTCATAACTCCAGGCGATGGCATTCCGCATGGTGCTCAGGCGTTCTGGCATATCCCGGGCGCCGCCGACGAGTAGGGGAAGCGCCCGCTCTAACCGTGCCAGCAAGGCGAAAGGGGGTAGCGTGCGGATGCGCGCGGCGGCCAGCTCGATCGCCAGCGGCAATCCATCGAGCTTCGCGCAGATTGCCGCGACTGTATTGGCGTTTTCCGGCGTCAGCGTAAATGCGGAATCCGCCGCGCGCGCCCTGGCGACGAAAAGTTGAACCGCAGGTGAAATTGCGGCTCCCGGTTCATCTGCTTGATGCTCGCTCGCCTGCTGGGTCAACGGACCAACTTCCACCCGCTGCTCGATCGAAAGCCGGAGCATGATCCGGCTGGTGGCAAGCACCTTGATGCCGGGGCAGGCGGTCAGTAATTGGGCGATGTCGGGAGCGGCACCGACAACTTGCTCGAAGTTGTCGATCAGCAATAGAGTCCGCCTGGTTCGCACGTGATCGATGAGCCGATCGAGCACCGGTCGGCCCCCGTTATCATCGAGTTCAAAGGCTTTAGCGATGGTCGCCATTACGAGCGCAGGATCACGAATGGGCGCCAGCGCGACGAACACCACTCCATCTGCAAAATCATCGGCGGCAAGCGACGCGATTTCCAGAGCGAGCCGGGTTTTCCCGACCCCACCGGGACCGGTCAAGGTCACCAGTGGCACGTCATCCTGCAGCAGCAGTTCTCGAACGATGGCGATCTCACGCGCGCGACCGATAAGCGGAGTACGTGATCGCGCGATCGGCACTACCAGATCAGCATCATGGACGATGACCCGAAAACGTGGACCGGGTTGAATTTCAGATACGCTCACGGTCGAACCGCTTTCTGTGATTCCCATTGAATTCGAGCCATCATCTGTGCCAGCACCGGCGAGCAAACTGACTCAGCATCAGTAAATATGTCGCGTCGTTGCTTGCAACAACATACATTTGGATCAATATTCCAGGCGCTTTTCGCCTGGCGGACAGACTGCCGGTCGCGCATAGGTGGGAATCCGGCGAGCGCGTGTCGCCTGCTCAAAGGCATACGCAAACCGCAACAGCACTGGCTCGCTCCACGCCGTCCCCATGAAGGTGAGTCCAACCGGGAGACCATAGACCATTCCCATCGGCACGGTCACGGCTGGATAGCCCGCGAGCGCCGCCGGGGTCGAGCTGCCTCCCTTGCTTCCGCCGCCATGAACGAGATCGATCTTCCAGCCCGGACTCGTGGTCGGCATCACCAGCGCATCGAGTCGATGCTGTTGGAGTACGGCATCGATCCCCTGCTGGCGTGAGAGACGCTGATTTCGGGCCAGCGAATCAAGATACCCCTGATCGGTGAGTGGTCCTTTTTCCTGCGCTCTCTCGAAAAGTTCCTGCCCGAAATAGGGCATCTCCTCATCGCGATGCTCATTGTTGAACGCAATCAAGTCTTCAAGCGTGTTCACTCGCGGCGCTTCGCCACGCGTGGCGAGGTACGCATTGATCCCGGCTTTGAATTCATACAGCAGCACGTTCAGGCGGTCGTCGGATGGCGGCGGGGGCCAACCGCCATGAATCTCCTCAGCAGTCGGAATGTCAGCAGGATCGACGATTTCGGCTCCAGCACATCTGAGCGCGGCGACCGCGGCTTCAGCAATAGCGTCAGTAGGGGCGTGATAGCCCCAGTAGACCGCCCGCGCGACGCCGATCCTGGCGCCTTTGAGTCCTTCGCGATCGAGGATGCTCGCAAGATCCCAATCGGTCTCCGGCGCGACGAGCGTTGCTGTGTCAGCGGAATCTGGCCCGGCGATCGCAGCCAGCAAGACTGCCGCGTCGGCGACCGTTCTGCACATCGGGCCGATCGTGTCCTGTGAGGCGGCAATGGGAATCACCCCGCTGCGGCTCGTCAAGCCTACCGTCGGTTTGACGCCGACCACTCCGTTCACTCCTGACGGAGACAGGATCGATCCATCCGTTTCGGTTCCCAACGTTCCCCCCGCAAGCGAAGCAGCCGCCGCGATGCCGGAACCGCCACTCGACCCGGAGGGTGAGCGATCGAGCTGGTAAGGATTGACACACTGCCCTCCCCGTCCGCTCCATCCGCTTGTCGAGTTCGGCGAGCGAAAATTCGCCCACTCGCTCAGATTCGTCTTGCCGAGCAGCACCGCGCCTGCAGCCCGCAGGCGCTGGATGACGTGGGCATCGGCGGATGGCCTGGTGTCAGTCAGGGCCAGGGAGCCTGCCGTTGTCAGCATGCTGTCGGCTGTATCGATGTTGTCTTTGACCAGGATCGGGATGCCATGCAAGGGACCGCGCAACTGCCCGGATTGTCGTTCGCGATCGAGATCGGCGGCAATATCGAGCGCGTCGGGATTGACTTCGAGAATGGCTCGCAACGCCGGTCCCGCGTCATTCGTCGCGTTGATGCGATCGAGGTATGCCTGGGTCAACTCGACCGCTGAAATCGCCCCGGTGGTCAGATCGCGTTGGAGATCAGCAATCGATCGCTCCTCCAGCTCTGCGTGGGGGATCGAGAAGTCGTGTCCCTGATCGGTCATATCGCCGTGCCTCCTGGCATCGCTCGCCGTTCCGCTCAATGCCATGCAGGATAGCCGAGACCGCAGGCCGAACGCTCAGGCAATCCGTCACAGTCCCGTGACCGCTTCCGGGTACGATTGCCTGTGAGCGGCAGTCGCGCCGCCTGGTTGGTTTCAGGTGATGGTCCACCCGCTCGATGTCCTCTGCAACTTCCTCGACCGATTCGCTCGCACCTACGGCGATCGTCGCTCCATTCGTGCGCGACGCAACGACGTGGTTGAGCTATTTCGCCTGCTTTTATCTCTTCTCGATTCAGGCCAGTATTGAACCGGCGATGCCCTATGTCCGCTCCGAGCGACGGCTCAGCTACACCGTGGCCGGGCTCCACTTCACGGCGGTCGCCATGCGGGCAGCTCCCTTTGCTCCAGGAATGCCCGCTGAAGCCCGTCACCGGCGCGGAATGAAACTCCCCACCCTCTTTTGGCTGCTCTTCGCCACAGCGGCGCTGAGCGGGGCGGGAGAGTGGTGTATCAGCTATTGGGGCGCCGATTTTCTCTACGAAGTGGCTGATACCTCAAAAGGCGTGGCGGCGGCGATGTTGAGTCTCTTTTTCATCGGCGTCACGCTCGGACGCCTGGCCGGACGGAGCCTGGTACGGAAGGTGACGCCAAGCCATTTGCTGATCATCTCATTCCTCGTGGCGATATCCGGCTTCCCCTTTTTCTGGTTGGCTCCCTGGAGCGCTGTGCGCCTCTCCGGGCTCTTTGTCGTTGGTCTTGGCATCAGCAACGTCTATCCGGCCGTTTCATCGCTCGCCGTCCATCTGTTGTCCCGTCACCTCGATGTCGCCTTTTCGCATTTGCAGGTCACCGGCAATGTAATGATCCTTGCCGCCCCGCTCGCGCTCGGGCTGCTCGGCGACCACTATGGCATCGCCACCGCCATGGCGATGCTGATTCCGTTTCTCTGCGGCGCGCTCGGACTCTCCTTCTGGATCAACCGGCAGCCACTCGATCCTTCGGAGGAGGGGTCGCACTTGTTGACGAACTCATCCGCAATGTAGTCTTACGATAGGTTAGTCCATTGACGGCCGTAACGTAGATCCCCTGTGATCGTGAGGACAGACTTGAGCAACCAGGCTATTCCGCAGGAGCTATCCGACCTTCTCAGCTCGACCGCGCTCGCCCATATGGCGACGATCGGACCAAACGGTGAACCGCAGACTTCGCCGGTGTGGTTCGGTTGGGACGGCGAGCACATTCGCGTCAGCCAGACAAAGGCGCGTCAAAAATATCGCAATCTGAAAAAGAATCCAAAAATCGCGCTCTCGATCGTTGACCCCACCAATCCCTACCGCTATATCGAAGTGCGGGGAACCGTTGTCGATTTTGAAGAGGATCCTGATAAGGCGTTTATCGATGAAATGGCGCAGAAATATCTGAATGAGCCGAAATATCCCTGGAACAAACCGGGCGAAGAGCGGGTCATCCTGATCATTCAGCCTGAACACACGGCCACGATGTAGGCATCGCGCTCCGGACGAGCAACCAACAAGGGCCAGGCTGATCAGATTCGATCAGCCTGGCCCCTGCTCGTTTCCATCACCAGTCGATCATCACATCGGTCGCGATCACGGAATCAAATCCATACGGCGACGCAAGATGCTGATCTTTCTCCGCCTTATCCTCGATTTCTCCAGCGCTCAGCGGCTGGCTGATTGGCTCGAAGTCGTCGGTCGCACGGTCAGAGTCAAGCCATCGAATATCCAGAATGATGTCGTCGTTTGCGGCTTCCCAACGATCCACCGCCCACCCGGTGCGGCAGCGCAATTCGCGCTGATGCACATCCAGCTGAAGCCCCACCTCAGCTACCAAACCTGGATTGATGCAATGCCCTCTCGTTCTGTCCGCGTCAGCCCGAAACCACCGGCAGGTCTGACAGCAGCGCGTGACCACAGCCCTCTTTCTCCCCTCATGCGATTCGCTTCGCCTGTTTCATCCATCCTCGTATTCACGCGGCACACGCGCAATCCAGCGAACTCTCCCTTGAGCCGCTCCGAGCCGAGACGCCCACTGAACCAGTGCAGCGATGCTACGGGACGACACACCCTCCCGTCAATCGAACAAAGCTTCTACCCTATCTATCTTCTGTAGAATCGGTGTTCTACCGAATTGTTGTCGTGTGTCTGCGATATATGCGTACGAACATTCAAGGAAGCCATTCCTACGTGTTCGTTCGCTGGCCTTTAGCTCCCTCGCTTCTTCGCTATAGCCAACAAGTACAATTGACCGGTCGATATTCTTCCTCATCCCTCGCAAGGAGGCGGCCCGTCCAGATGACCGAGCAGACATCAATCGTTGAAACTCGTATCGAGCGCGACAGCATGGGCGAGATGCGTGTGCCCGTCACCGCGCTCTACGGCGCCACGACGGCGCGCGCGATCGAGAACTTCCCGATCAATGGACCGCGCTTTTCACGCTCCTTCCTGCGGGCGATCGGATTGATCAAGGCCGCTTGCGCGAAGGTCAACCTCGAACTCGGTCTGCTCGACGCCGCCAAATACGAATTGATCGAAACCGCGTCGCTTGAAGTCGCCGCTGGAGCCTGGGATGCCGAATTCCCGCTCGACATCTTCCAGACCGGCTCCGGCACCTCGACCAACATGAACGCGAATGAGGTCATCGCCAGCCGCGCCGCCCAACTGGCGGGTGGCGGTCACCCGGTGCACCCGAACGACGACGTCAACATGTGCCAGTCGAGCAACGATGTCATTCCGGCGGCGATTCATGTCGCCGCCTATCTCGAAATCGCCGAGCAGCTGATTCCGGCGCTGAACCATCTCAAAGCAACCTTCGACCGCCGAGCGGAAGAAACGCTGGGCATCGTCAAAACCGGCCGTACGCATTTGATGGACGCCACACCGGTGCTCCTCAGTCAGGAGATCAGCGGTTGGTCGGGTCAGATCGGTCTGGCGATCGAGCGGATCGAATCGATGTTGCCCCATCTCGCCCAACTGGCGATCGGCGGCACGGCAGTCGGCACCGGCATCAACGCCCATCCCGAGTTCGGAGCGCGAGTCGCCCAGGCGCTGGCGACGTCAACCGGCTACCCATTCGTCGAAGCGGAAAATCATTTCACGGCGCAGGCATCGCAGGATACCGCCGCAGCCGTCAGCGGCCAGCTCAAGGCCTATGCGGCCGGTCTGATGAAGATCGCCAACGATCTCCGCTGGATGAACAGCGGGCCGCAGGGAGGTCTCGGCGAGATCGTCCTTCCCGCCCTGCAGCCTGGCTCTTCGATCATGCCGGGCAAGATCAACCCGGTCATTCCTGAAGCGACGATGATGGTCTGCGCGCAGGTCATCGGCAACGACGCCACCATCACCATCAGCGCCCAGATGGGCAACTTCGAGCTAAACGTGATGCTGCCGGTGATCGCCCACAATCTGCTCGAATCGATCATGCTGCTGGCGAATGTCAGCAACGTGCTGGCCGACAAAGCGATCGCGGGCTTCACCGTCAACACCGAGCTCATCGCCGAAACGGTGGAGAAGAACCCGATCCTGGTGACGGCGCTCAACCCGATCATCGGCTACGATCTCGCCGCCAAAATCGCCAAACGCGCCTACGCCGAGGGCCGTCGCGTCAAGGAGGTCGCCGCGGAGATGACGGATCTAACTCCCACTGAGCTCGATCGCCTGCTCGATCCCGCCGCCCTCGCGGAAGGCGGCATCAAAGGCGGCGGCTCGGGGGGCTGACGTCCTCACCCGGCGCTTGCCCGTCACCCTCTCCCGCTTCGGGCGAGGGTACGACGATGGCTACGGGCTCCCCTCTCCTGGTGCGGGAGAGGGGTTGGGGGTGAGGGCCGTCGAACCATGAAATTGGAGCATGCTCATGAACAAACTTCAAAACCGCGATCCGTGGCTGGCGCGCGTTCGCGAGCGCTGGGATTCCCGCGTTGATTGGTGGGATGAGATGTCCGAGGAGAATGCGGTCACCGCTGACCGCGAGCTCGATCTCGGGTGGACAGCGCGCGCGCTCCGTTTGCAGCCGGGCGCCCGGCTGCTTGACGCCGGCTGCGGCGCCGGGCAATTCGCCCTGGCATTCGCGCTCACCGGCTGTCAGGTGACCGCGATCGATCTCGCGCCAAAAATGGTGGAGCGAGCCGCCGAGCACGCCAGCGCCGCCGGCATTGCGATTGATTGGCGCGTCGGTGATTTCAGCGCCCTCTCCGATCCTGACGCCAGCTACGACGCCATTCATGCCCGCTGCACGCTTCAATTCGTGCCCAGCGTCTACGTGGCCCTCAAAGAGTTCAGGAGAGTGCTCAAACCGGGCGGGCGTCTCTACGCAGCGCTGCCTGGCGCTTGCTCTCCGATCTACGCCGGAACCTGGCAACGCTTCCTCCCCGGCCATGATGTGGATATGACGTATATCGCGCCCTGGGATTTGGAGAGCTTGCTGAAATCGCTTGGATGGACGATCGTCGAGCAGTGGGGCGACATTGCCCTGAAAGCTGCCGTTGATCCAACCGATGAAGCGGCGGCAAACTTTATCGCGCTCCCTCGTCAACTCCAACAGACCGCTGCATTTACCTGGGCCATCGTCGCTGAATAGGTCCAGAGTCAACGTTTGCTTTCAACCGCCTACGGCGCGAGATCGGGAACCTCCGTTTTCATCAGCCAGACGTTGTATGGCCCGAACAGCGACATATTGAAGTAAACCTCTGGTCCGTCGTTCCATTTCGGGTATATGTATGGCGCATACAGCGCGGGATAGTCCGTCGAGCGAACGGCCACGCGCGGCTCGTCCCAGGGACCAATCAGATTTGCGGCGCTCCGAAGCACAATCAACCCTTGATCGTCGATCAGGTACATCATCAGCCAGCGCTGGTAATAGGAGTTCCAGCGTACCGAAAGCTCGCCGATCGGTCCCGCCGCGACCACAGCCGCCGCATCGACATCGGCATTCCACGCCGTACCGTCCCAATACTCCCAGATGTCGATCTGCAGCAACTGGTGCGGCGACACCCGCGCCAGTTTGAGATCGCCGTAGCGCCCACCTGGAATGCCGAAGAGATACAGGAAATCCTCATGCTCGACGATCGCCACCTGGCCCCAATTCGTGTCACCGGGCAGGACAGCATCCGCCTCCTTGGTCCAGGTCTCGCCGCCATCATCGGAATATGCGAATCCTGCCAACCCGAGATCCCAGTGGCCGGGCGCTCCCCAATGCTTGACCGACATGTAGTGCAGGAAAAGTCGATCGCCAACCGCCACCCCGTAGGTAGGGATCACGGTGACCTCTTCGCCTTCGACATGCTTTGCTGACAGCAACTCTTTGGCATGACCGGGGAGGTCCTCGATCATCCGGTCAAAGGTGATGCCATCGCTAGGATCATCGTCGCTCGAAATGGCAAGAAGGTTGCTCCGCCAATCAGATTTGCCGATATCGAATGAGTCGCCAAAAACGATATATGTCTGGTCGTTGTACAGAAAACTGCTGCCGAGATCAGCGCCGTCAACTCCGTACTCCTTGCCGGTCTGGTTGATAGCGGCGGGATCAGAGCCAGTAAGCAACGCCACCTCCTCCAACGGCAGATCGTCTACCTGCGGTGAAGCGGCCGGAGACGCATCGTCGGCGAGCGCATGACGCAACTCCATCGCTGCAGCGGTGGAAACACCCGCCACTGCGATCACCTGACGCCGGGAAAAGAATCGTGATTGCATGAGTCCCCTCCTTCGATTTCCGTCGATGTCCCGTGGCCGTTTCGTCCCTGAGGTCCCGGGGTTTCAACTTCGGGAACTCAACCGAACAATCGCGATCCAAACTGGCACCATTTACACCGCAACCTTGGGGAAATGTAACCTCATAGACGCACGAAGGACCGGCAGATTGCTCTACCGGCCCTTGCGCCATTATTCGTCGTCTGCTGCGGAAGGTTACGTCAGTCGACGTGCTCCGTAGTAGCGCGTGGAGTAGTAGTTCGAGGTGATGTCGCTGATCCGGACGCCGGTATCTTCATTTTCGGCATGAATGAACTGGTTGTTGCCGATGTAGATGCCGACGTGCGACAGACCCCAGGTGTAGGTGTTCTCGAAGAAGACCAGATCACCTGGTTGCAGATTGCCGTAGGACACGCCCACACCGTAATCAAACTGCGGCGGGACCGATCGTCCAATGTCGATGCCGAGCGTGTTCTTGATCACCCAGTTGGTGAAGCCGGAGCAGTCGAACGATCCCGGTCCCGCGGTCGCCCACACGTAGGGGTAGCCGAGGTACTGCATCGCGAAGTCAACGATGCCCGATCCGGTCGCTGTGCCCGACCCACTCCCTGCGCCAGATCCCGAGCCGCTTCCAGATCCACTGCCGGAGCCACCGCGCGGGGTAAGCGCCGCCGATGTCTTGCTCAGGTACTGCTGGTGCATGTACCCGGTGAGACCGTCCCAGTTGACTGGATAGAAGCTGCCGCTTGGCTTGCCGGTAATTTCGACCACGGTGCCTTCCGGCGCGACTGCCGCCACTCCGCTGTCGAGACTTGCGCCGTATCGAAGATTGAGCGTTGTCGTAACGCGAGCATGGTCACCGGCGGCGAGCCGGTAGGTTGTCCCTGAACCGCTGCCCGATCCCGAGCCGCTACCAGAACCCGAACCGCTGCCGGAACCCGACGATGCCTTAAGGTAGGTGGCGGAGATGAATCCGCTGCTGCCGTTGTAGGTCACAGCCACCCAAGACGATGTGCTGCCCGATGTGATCTGAACGGTCTTGCCTTCACCAACGACGGTCACAATCGCGGCGGAGGTGCTGGCCTTCGCCCGCAGCCGCACGCCATCGCCACCGGTGCCGGTCACAACCGCATAGCCGCCGGCTGTCCAGCCGCCGTTCGAGCTGCTACCCGAACCTGAGCCTGAGCCGCTGCCGGACGACGAGCTGTACTTCAGATAGTCAGCCGAGACCCAACCCTTCTGGCCGTCGCAATAGACCGGCTGCCAGCCGTTCTTCGCAGCGCCGCGGAGGGTTACCTTGGTGCCGTCCGCCAAGGTAGTGAGAATGGTTCCGCTCATGCTGCCGGTTGAGCGACAGCGCAGGCTGGAGCCATCCGCGCTCACTGTAGCGGTGCCGGTCGAGGTCGACGCGCTATCAGTCAATGTTGTAGCCGTCCCAGCGGAGCTGGTGCTCACAGCCTTCGTATAGGAAGCAAAGACGTAGCCGTTCTTGCCCGCACAGGTGACCGGCAGCCAATCGCCGCTCTGGCTTCCCCGGACGGCCAATGTCGTCCCGTCGGAAAGAACCGTGATGATCGAACCGTCGTAGCTCGCCTTGCTTCGGCAATTCAGTCCATTTCCGCTACCGGAAACGACAACCTTGGAGCCCGATTCGGCGGCGATGGTGAATCCGCCAACCGCCGCAGGAGCCTTGCCCGCGTCAGCGGTGGAACCCGGCTTCTCCGAGATCGTCAGGAACTGCGAATCGACGAAGCCCTTCTTGCCAGCGCAGAAGATCGGCGTCCAATTGGCCTTGGTGGTGTCGCGGACTTCAACCGTCGCGCCTTCCGGCAGGATGGTGACGACCGCCGCATCGTAGGAGCCGGAAACACGGCAGCGTACGCCGTCGCCATTGGTTCCGGTGATGATGCCGAAGTTGGTGACCGTCGCGCTGTTATCCGGCGTCGTTGTCGTCGCAGTCGCTGAAGGCGATGCCGCCGCCGACGGCGACGCTTCAACGCTTGCTGACGGCGAAGCTTCGACAGTCGGATAGTCCACCGAGGTGCCGTCGCCAGGAGTGGTCTCCGGCGTCACGGTCGCCTTGGCGGGGTCTTCACTCGCAACAGGCGAAGCCGCCTCTTCAGTGACGACTGGAGTTTCAGAAGAGGGTTCTTCGGAAGCCACCGGCGTGCCATCAACTGGCTCCTCCGTGACTTCAACCGTTGCGTTCTCATCTGGAAGTGTCGTGGTGGACTCAGCCGGCGCCTCGGTTGCTTCCTCCGTGACGACCTCGGTTGGCTGTTCGGTCACAACTTCGGTCGCTTCTTCGGTGACCACGTCCGTTGGCTCTTCGGTCACAACTTCGGTCGGCGCTTCCGTGACGACCTCGGTCGGGACTTCGGTGACCACTTCGGTCGGGACTTCAGTCACAACTTCCGTCGGTTCCTGCGTCGGCTCTTCGGTCGCTACCGGCTCGCCGAAGTAGGCGGCGCCTGGCGGGATCGAGCCGTCATAGGAAACGTAGGCGATGTGCACGAAGCCGGGGGTGTCTGCACAGATAATCGGCTGCCATTCGCCCTGGGCCACGCCCAGCAAGCTTACCTGGCTGCCTTCCGGAACGATCGCAATCAGCGCCGATGAGCTGTCCGGCGCCACGCGACATCGCACGCCCTCGCCATTGGTGTTGAGAATCAGGGCAAACCCTGTGACACCGTCAGCAGGACCACCGGCGTTGCTGCCATCAACTGGAGCATCGGTCGGCGCTTCGGTCGCAGTTTCGATTGGGGCTCCGTTATCGAGGGCGAGAAAGTCTGAGATGACGTAACCGCTGTTCTCACCGAATTTGACCTGGAACCAGATGGTTCCATCGTCTGCGGTGAGCGGTCCATCGAGCACATTAACAATCGTGCCCTCCGAAACCATTGCGACCACATCTGCATCTGAAGTAGTAGCCGTGCGCATCCGCACATCATCACCATTTGCGTAGGCGATGCGGGCGGTTCCGCCAATCACCAGATCGGTGTCCGCATAGGCGGCGATCGGTGAGATCAATGAGATGCAAAAAAGAAATACGACGGCGAGTGCGACGCCATTGCGCCACGGCAGCTGTCGTCCAGCCAAATTTCCTTCCCTCCGTTCCAAGTCGACCGGGCAGCCCCCCAGGTCGTCTCGCAGGTGTCGGGTTGTGGAAACCCTGTTGGCCTCCGACTAGAACGCTCCCGGCCCCGCTGCCGTTCGCTATCCCAAACCCGTGCGGCGCACGCGCGCCGCTCGTCCCCCGAATCTGCTGTGTTGAAAGCCATTCAATCACCGCAGATACGCCACACGCCGCCCTACCGGCGTTTCCCGCGTTGCCTCAAACCAGATGACGAATCAACAAGGCGGCAACGCAGTCACACATTGGCGCATCAGGACACTCGACAGCAACTCAACAAGCGGCTAATCGAGTGACCTTCATGCCGGAATTGGGGCGACCATACCAAAGCCCCCGGCAGGGTGTCAACCTTGGAAAAAGTATGTCGGCATGGCCTCATCATGACTTTTCGCCTCGTTTTATACGGTTAATTCATCATTCACTTCATTCTACGTCGCCCTGAATCAATATACACCGCGAGAGGTAAGTGTACGTACATACCCCATCGGTCTAGCAAAATCTGTGCGCATCGGGTCAGTAATCGTCGTCCAGCCGTTCCTGGACCTTTTCAGAGGCGTATCGAGCGCCATCAACAAGCAGGATTCGAATCACTCCGCCGAGCGCCAGCGCGATTCCGGCGAAAAGCATTCCATATGCCGTTGCGGTGATGAGATCGGCGCTGCTTCGTGAGAGATCCATCGAAGCCACGACACACCCGAGCAACATGCCGAGCACGCCGATTACCAGACGGAGCAGCGAGCCGCGTCTCAGCGAATGCGGCTGGAAATCTCCGAGAATAGAGGCGTATTGACCGTCGAGAACGGCGGAACCGATCGCGACCAGCAACGCCGCCACGTCGATCAGGTAGGTGACGCTTCCCGCCGAGCGGCCCTCGCGCAGGTAAGCGGCGAAAAAGGCGATGACCGCACTGAGCGCGATCATCGCCTGGCTGACGCGATGCAGGAGTCTCGGATTCGAGAAAAAACGATCCCACCGGTACCGCATGGCGGCGGCTAGAACTCGGGCCGGCGTTGCTTTTGGCCAGCCGACGGCGGTTCCTGTTCGGCATCCCTGCGCAATTTGGTCAGGTAGTCGAGCTCTTGTTGGACTTGCTCAAGCCGGAGACGAACCCGCTGCTCATGCAAGACCCAGAGTTCCCGCTGCAACCCATCGTCAACCTGGCGCAGACCTTCGAGCTCGTTGACCAGGCTGCTCAGACGGTAGATCAACTGCCGGTGCTGCTCCTCGATCTGCTCGATGCGGTCACCGAGCCGATCGAGCCGCTGCTCCTGTGATTGCTTCATTTCGGCGAAACGGCCATCGACATCCTGAACGATCGACTCCTGCCGCTCCATCACCGCTTCGATGCGCTCGGCATTCTGCGACGCGTAGCGGGTGATGTCCTGACGCAGCAATCCATCCTTCTCCCGCAGCTCATCGATCGCCGGCTCAAACGGCACGATCGCGCGCCGGTTTTGCTCGACCAGCTCGAAGGCATGGGCGATGTCAGAGCGAAGCTCGTCGAAGCGGATCGCGTACCCCGCTGTGTTTTCGGTGACGTCGGTAATGCGCCGCCTCATATCCTGATCGACCATCTTGATCTGATCGTCGGTCCGCATCATGTCGCGGCGAATGACATCCGATTCCTGATTGGCTTCTTCAATTGCTTCGCGCAGCTGGTGTCCCATCGCAACGCTTCGATCGGCGAGCGACCGCACATCATCGATCTGCACGCGCATCTCTTCGAAACGCTTGAGCACCAGCCCGCTATCGTCGACCTTGCGCCGGCTCGCCTCGGTCAGCTCATGCACCTGCGATTGCAGGGCGCGCAGGGGCCGCGTCATATCGTCGATGCGGGTATCGAAATCCGCGATCACCTGGCGAGTGCGGTTCTCATCGAGAATCCGCGCCTGCGCCGATTGGTTCATATCCTGGCGGACCTGCTCAATCGCCAGCCGGTTTTGCGCTTCGATCCCCTCGTTCTGCTTCAGAGCTTCGTCGAGCCGAACCTGGCGGCTGGCAAGCTCGCGCAGCGCCTGGCGCAACTCATCAACGGCGTTATGCAGGCCGAGAATGCGCGCTTCATTGCGCTGCCGGTCATCTTCCTGGCGATATGGCATCTGACCGGGAGGTGGTCCCCCGGTCTGCCGGCTGCTCATGATTGCCACGTCCTCTCCCCGCCCTCTCTTAGGTCCCATTCATCATCGAGCGCCGCCACGGCGCGCTCAGGCGTCGCGCCATCGAGCACGCGAATCATTGCTTCTACGCTTCGCCCGAGCGCTGTGAGGTCGTAGCCACCTTCCAGCACCGCCGCGATCCGGCCACCGGAAACGCGATCAGCGAGATCGACCGACCGCTCGGTCAATTCAGCGAAACCCCGCTCAGTCACCTGCATCTCGGCCAGCGGATCGTCGTGATGGGCGTCGAACCCCGCTGAAATAATCAAAAGCTCCGGTTCGTATTCCGCGATGCGCGGTGCGAACAACTCATCAAACAGGCGCAGGTAGACGCGATCCCCCTGCCCTGGCGGCAACGGTGCATTCACGGTGAATCCGCGCCCGGCATCGCTTCCTTTTTCCGAGGCGAGACCGGTGCCGGGATAATTCGGATGCTGGTGCACAGAGCAATAGAGCACGTCCGCGCGCTCGTAAAAAATGTCCTGCGTTCCATTTCCGTGATGAACATCCCAGTCGAGAATCGCCACCCGCTCCAATCCGCTCGCAATCGCGGCCTCCGCCGCAATCGCCGCGCTGTTGTATAGACAGAACCCCATCGCCCGATAGCGCGTCGCGTGATGTCCCGGCGGCCTTCCCAGCGCGAACGCATGCGGCGCCTGGTTTTCGAGCACCGCATGCACGGCGCCGACGGCCGCACCAGCCGCCAACCCCGCGATTTCGAGACTATCCACGCCGACGTAGGTGTCCGCATCGATCCAGCCCCCACCGGACGATGCGAATCGTTCAAGACCCGCCAGGTAGCGAGGATCATGCACTCGCTCGAGAAGCTCTGTCGGAACTGATTGTACGTACATGTCCGGACGATTCGCAAGTAGTCCGCGAGATTTAAGGCGCAGACCGATTTCCTCGGCGCGTTTTGGTCGCTCAACGTGGGCTCCGGTATCGTGTCCGGTGAATCGGTCAGTCCAGAAGAGTGCGGTCGGATGGTTTTGGCAGTTCGGATCGGGGGTCATTGCTTGCTCGTCATCCTTTGGCATATCTAAGCGGATGTGATTCCAGGGTGCAGCGAAGAAGTTTGCCGCAAATGCGAAAACAGCGTTGTATCTTCCTCTATATATAAGTGTGCCCAACACTCACCACGGCGAGCATGCGGTGGCGTCGCTACCAGACTCCGCTCCGTCCATCGCGATCATCAGGGGGAATCGGATCGTCAAAGGGATCGGGAAAGTCTTCCCAGGCTTGCTGCTGTTCGCGCGGCGGTTCCGCCCCTCGGATGAACGACTCTCCTGCCTGCGCCACCTTGCGCACCCCGCGCCAGCGGCGGCCCGGCCAGGTCGAGGTGGGATGCGGTCGCGGAATCGGCAGTCCGTCCGTCGCAAGCGCGATGTAGAGCAGCGTCCCGACGAATGGCAGGCAGAGAATGATCAGCACCCAACTGAACTTGTTCGCACCCCGCAACCGCTCGCGCTGCATCAGATCACGGATCGCGTAGATCGCCAATCCATACTGGATCGCCGCCGCAACCAAAAACGCGAGTATTAAGAGGAAAGAGGACCAGGTCATAGTGTGGTTAGCTCGTGGTTGAAGGGTCGGGCGAGTGGGTCCCTGAATACGACGTTCTGCCGGATCGAACTCCCACCCGGCCCTGCGGTCCACCCTCTCCCGCCTCGGGCGAGGGGACGAACGCTCGTGGTGCTCCCCTCTCCTGATGCGGGAGAGGAGCTGGGGGTGAGGGCATTCTCACGCAGAATACGAAAGATAGTTGACGACAACAAATCCGGTGTTGCCCGTTTTCGGATCTTTCACCGGATACCACCTGAAGCCATCTGCCTCGACCACATCACCGGTCACTTCGAGCGCTGTGCCCTTGGCAAGAGTGGCAACGATTTTGGCGTCAACCGTCGCTTCGGCCCGCATGCGGACTTCATCTTCGGTCACGATGACCGTTTCCCCGGCCGTGAAGGTGATATTCGGATCAACGGCCTGAGATGCATTGCCAAGGGTGATATAGCGGGCATCTTCGTCCGTGCTGTAGGGCAGAAACTCGACCAGATCGAGCGAGACGCCAACCGGCATCGAAAAAAGCACCCACCCTTCCCTGGTTCCACCGGGATATGAATCTCCGGTTGTATCGGGCGATGGCGGCGTGAGCCAGAGTGCTTCCTCAACCTGGTTTCCGCCATCATCGACCGCGGCGAAGGCGGTTGGCGGCAGATAGGCCATCTCTCCTCCGGCGCGATTATTCGTGATCGTCACTTTGATGCCGACCCAGTAGGGCAACCCCGCCGTGTCGGTGTCGCCGAGCGCGGTCGTCCGGTAATCCTCGGGCGGGAAGAGATTGTAGACATCCTGACCTTCGAGCACATCCGTAACCGTGAAGGCCCATTCGCGGGTGACAACCCGTTCGTTCAGTTTGGCCGGGTCGCCGATCTCGCGGCCGATCTTGTTCGTTTTCTCGCCACGACCGTCGCGATCGGCGATCGTCGCTCCCGGTGAAAGCGCGATCACCGCATCAGCCCAGTTGCCGTCGATCACCGAGCTATCGTAAATGAGCATCAAATTGCCTTCGCCGGCGCCTGCTTCGGCGACGACCCATCCATCCATCGATGCTCCCGGCTCGACGCTGCCCTCTAGGGCGGGTTCGGGAACGATCGTCACCCCGTCGTACCTGCGCACGAGATTGTCATCGCCGGTGATGCCAAAGTCGTCTTCAGAGAGATCGTAGACCTGGTCGCTGATGTTCGCGGCGGAAAGATGCACAGCGACAAACTGCAGGCCATCAGTTGGAGCGCGATTCTCACCACTCGCCTCAGCGACCTTCGCCGCTGCCTGATCTCCAGTCAGGATCTCGCTGATCGTGAAGGTCCATGGACCGGCAGTGACTGGCTGATCGCCCGGCGATGGCGCAGCCCGATTGGTCGTCCCTTGCGCATTGGCTGTAAGGGGATGCAGCGGCCAAGTACCGGCCAGGGCAATCAGCAGGCAGATTGCCAGCAACCCACCGAGGTGATTGAGATGTGAGGGTCGAATCTTCATGAACACCTGCTTCACGAACGCCCGGACAGGATTTCAATCAGTCGATTGTACGGTCATCACAAAAAGGGCGCTATTCCCGACTCCGGATACACTACCCGAAACGCTCATCGTCACGGCGATTTCGAGCAACCCGGCCGGTTGATCACTGAAAGGATACGTTGAAGCAATGACCGCTGCCCCCTACGGTTCCTGGCGCTCTCCGCTTTCGGCTTCGACGGTTGCCGCTGGAGGCCGTGGGCTGCACGCGCCAATGCTTGACGACGACACCCTCTACTGGCTCGAGTCACGTCCCGATGAAGGTGGCAGAAATGTCATCGTGCGGCGCGCGCCGGGAGAGGCGGATCTCGATCTCTTTCCCGCGCCGTGGAATGCCCGTGATCGCGTGCACGAATATGGCGGGGCGAGCTACGGCGTGGCGGATGGCATCGTTGTTTTCAGCAATGACGCCGATGCTCGTCTCTATCGTCTCGATAGAGACAGCAGCGTTCCGGTTGCCCTCACACCCGATCCAGGCGACCGCAAACTCCGCTACGCGGTGATGACGTTCGATCTCCCGCGCCGCCGCCTGCTCGCCATTCGGGAAGATCACCGCGATGGCGGCGAACCGGTCAACACCATCGTTGCCGTCAATCTCGATCAGGGTGGCGACGAAGGCGTCGTGCTCGCTGGTGGCCATGATTTCATCGGCCCGGTCGCGCTGAATCGCTCCGGCGCGCGAGCCGCCTGGCTGGCATGGGACCATCCCAATATGCCCTGGGACGGTTCGACGCTGTATGTCGCAGATGTGCTCGAGGACGGCACGTTTGGTCCATCCAGGATCGTTGCCGGCGGACCAACTGAGTCAATCTTCCAGCCGATTTGGGCGGCGGATGATTCACTTATTTTCGCGTCAGACCGCACTGAATGGTGGAATCTGTATCGCTGGAACAATGACGCAGTCACACAAGTCGTCGATCGCGCAGCCGAATATGCGCATCCCCAATGGGTTTTTGGCATGTCCGCCTATGCCTTTGTCGACGCCACGTCACTGGTCGCTGCGTCAAACATTGGCGGAATCTGGGGACTGTCTCGCATCAATATCGAAACCGGCGAGGAGACGCCGTTCGCCACTCCCTACACCGATTTTGACGATATCTCTTCTGGGAATGGCCAGCTGCTCTTCGTGGGTGCATCACCCGCGCTTGGTTCCGCAATCGTTCGTCTCGATGTCGCGAGCGGGAATTTCGAGGAGCTTGTCCGCGGCAGCACACTCATGATTGATTCTGGATATATCTCAGCTCCGGAAGCGATCGAATATCCAACCGAGAACGGGTTATCCGCGTATGGCTTCTATTACCCGCCCACCAATCGCGACTTTTCAGGTCCGGACGGCGAGCTGCCCCCGCTGATCGTGCTCAGTCACGGCGGTCCGACCTCCAGCACGTCAACCTCGCTCAGTCTCAAGTATCAATACTGGACCAGCCGGGGATTCGCGGTCCTTGATGTTAATTACGGAGGCAGCACCGGCTATGGACGTTCATATCGGCAGCGGCTGAATGGCGCCTGGGGCATCGTCGATGTCGATGACTGCGTCAACGGCGCGAAATATCTCGCCGAGCGCGGTTCCGTCGATCCTGACCGCATCACGATCCGCGGATCGAGCGCCAGCGGCTACACCACGCTCGCCGCGCTTACGTTTCGCGATTTCTTCAAGGCCGGGGCCAGTCTCTACGGCATCAGCGATCTCGAAACGATGTCGACCGATACACACAAATTCGAGTCGCGATATCTCGATGGATTGGTCGGTCCCTATCCGGAACAGAAATCGCTCTATGAGGAACGTTCGCCGATCCACGCGGTCGATCGCCTGAACTGCCCGCTGATCCTGTTGCAAGGCCTGGAAGACAAGGTCGTTCCGCCCGAGCAATCGGTGATGATGTACGACGCGGTGAAAGCGAAGGGGATCCCGGTGGCCTACGTGCCATTCGAAGGCGAGCAGCACGGCTTCCGCCAGGCGGCGAACATCCAGCGCGCGATGGAAGCCGAGCTCTACTTCCTCTCCCGGGTGTTCCGTTTCCCTCTGGCGGACGATATCGATCCGGTCGAGATCGCGAACGAGGACGCGTTGGCGTGGTAAAACACTCACCCGATCCTAAATAAAGGATCACCCTCTCCCATTGCTGGGAGAGGGTGCGAAATCCCCGATATATCCGCAGATTCTGTCTTGGCAGGTGTTGAGCCAGGGTTGAGGGCCTACCCTACTCCGCCTCAGGCTCTTCTTCGTCGATCGCGAGTTCGGTTCCTGTGCCGGCGAAGGCGACGCGACCGGAAAGTTCCGGCGAGGCGCTGGTGATGCGGTCCTTGATCAACTGCATCATCTCGGGATTGTGCTTGAGGAACTCCTTGGCGTTTTCACGACCCTGCCCGAGGCGCTCCTCGTCGAGGTAGAACCAGGCGCCGCTCTTGCGCACGATGCCCAGATCGACGCCGACATCGAGCACGCTGCCCGCGACCGAAATGCCCTCGTTGTACATGATGTCGAACTCGGCCTGGCGGAATGGCGGCGCGACCTTGTTCTTGACGACCTTGACCCGCACCCGCGACCCGATCGAATCGGTGCCGTTCTTCAAGCGTCTCGATCCGGCGGATATCCATCCGCACCGAGGCGTAGAACTTGAGCGCGTTGCCGCCGGTCGTCGTCTCCGGACTGCCGAACATCACGCCGATCTTCATCCGCAACTGGTTGATGAAGATGACGCAGGTATTCGATCGGGCGATCGCGCCGGTCAGCTTCCGCAGCGCCTGGCTCATCAGACGCGCCTGCAAGCCGACGTGGGAATCGCCCATGTCGCCTTCGATCTCGGCCTTCGGCACCAGCGCCGCCACCGAGTCGATCACGACCACATCGAGCGCGCCGGATCGGACCAGAGTCTCGGTGATCTCCAGCGCCTGCTCGCCGGTATCTGGCTGCGAAATCAGCAGCTCGTCGAGATTGACGCCCAAGCGCCCGGCATAGAGCGGATCGAGCGCATGCTCGGCGTCGACGATCGCCGCCAACCCGCCCAAGCTTCTGGGCCTCGGCGATGATGTGCAGCGCCAGCGTCGTCTTGCCCGACGACTCCGGACCGTAGATCTCGACGATCCGGCCGCGCGGCACGCCGCCGATTCCCAAGCGCCAGATCGAGCGCGATGCTCCCGGTGGGAATCGAATCGACCTGCATTCGGGTTGCCCTCGCCGACTCATCTTCATGATCGAGCCCTTACCGAACTGGCGCTCGATCTGGCTGATCGCGACTTCGATCGCCTTCTGACGGTCCGTCATTGGAGCAACCGTCCCTTTCTCGGCAACAACCGCCATTGGTTTTCCTCATTTACGCTCGCTGCTGGGGCCACTCGCCAGCGCGAAAAAACGCCGTGCATGGAGATGCGAAGGTTCTGGCTCGTCCACGCGAATTAGAAAACTTGTTCTAATTCCGTATGCGAATTTTACTTCGCTGACGATGGAGCGTCAAACTTGCATCATGGCAAGAAGACAACTTCCGATACACCTCCCAGCGCCGGACGCTGATCATCGTTGATGAATCGGAATCGAATATACCGTGCTTCAACGTTCAGCGGCGCGCTGACCCAGGTTCCGGGGTCGCCGAATGTCTCAGGGAGCGCAACGACGCTCCAGGTTTCGCCATCGAGCGAGACATCGATCACCAACCGCCCACCCGGCGCATCCACCGCAACCAGCCACCAGGCGGTCGAAACGTAAGTCGGCTGCCCCAGGTCTAACTGCAAGATGCCCTGATCGAGATAGCTTTCCGGATCAGTCCGCCAATCGGTCTCAGGCTTGCCGTCGAACGCCGTCGTCGCGTTCGCAGATTGCTCAGAGCGAGCCGACGAAACGATCGGCACACCGGGACCCGGCGTCGGATTGACAGCTTCGGTCGGTTGCGCGGGTTCTTCGGTCACCGCCTCTTCCGGAACCGCCGTTTCAACCGGAGGTTCGGTCGCTGCTTCAGTTGCGGCAACCTCCTCCGTCGCCGCTGCGGCTGGAGGTTCGGTCGCGATCTCTTCCAGCGCTGTCTCCTCGACCGCTGGCGAGCCGGTATCCGGCGTTTCGACAACTGCTGTTTCAGTTGCCTCGGGTGTTGCCGTCTCCGCTGCAGTTGGCGTTTCCGTCACCACCGGCGAGGCGTCAACCGCCACCGGCGTCTCCGTCGTCACCGCTGTTTCAGTCGCGACTGGCGTCTCTGTTGAGATTGAAGCAACGCTCGCTCCACTGGCTGGCGGGTAGGCTCGCACTTCGCCGAGACCGCCGAGCTTCGGCGTTCCCGCGTTGTTCGAGAAGAGGAAGCGGATATATCTCGCGCTCTTGTTAATGGACACCTTCTGCCATTGACCGACCGGCAAATTCGAGAAGCCCTGAATCGTTTCGTAGGTGATCTTGTCGTTCGTAACTTGCACGACGTAGCTGCCTGCATATCCCGTCGTCGCAAAGACCCACCAGAGATCGCCGATCGGCTTCTCGCCTCCCAGCGAGAGCAGGAGATACGCCTCACTCGGAACTGCCGACTGCGTGGTGATCCATTGCGTGGAGAGATTGCCATCATAGGCGAGCGACGGCGCACTCGATCCGGTGCTCCGGCTCGATCCACTGGTGAATGGAATATTGCCGGTCGCAGGCGGAGAAGTCGGGGTCTGCGTTGATGTTGCGGTCGCCGTGGCCGTTGCGGTTGGCGTCGCCGTCGGCACATCGGTCGTGGGACCAGTCGCCGCGAGAATCTGGACTTCCGCGATCCCGCCCAGTTTCACATCTCCATTCGGATTCGAGAAGATAAACCGCACCCAACGGGCGTTACGGTTGACCGCCTGGTCTTTCCAGCTGCCCGGGCTGGCGTTGCCGCGGTTGGCGATGGTCGTCCAGACGATCTTGTCGACCGAAACCTGGATTTGCCACGAATCGGCGAATCCACCCAGGCCCGAGCCGAAGACATAGCGAATCGTCCCGATTGGCTTCACCGAACCAAGCCCGAAGATCACCCAGGCGCTGGAGGGAGTCGTCGACGTCGACACCCATGACGTTGCCATGTTGCCGTCATACGCGAGTGTCGGCAGCGACGAATTGCTGCTCCGGTTGCCAACCGTGATCTTGTACGGAGTCGCCACCGGCGTTGCCGTCGGCGACGGCGAAGGAGTTGCAGTTGGGGTTGGGGTCGGCAAATCGGTGGTTGGGCCGTCAGCCGGGAAGATCTTCACCTCGGCGATGCCACCCACCTTCGGATCGTGATTCGGATTGGTGAAGAGGAACCGCACGTAGGTCGCTTTGCGATTGACGGTGAGATTCTGCCAGACGCCGGGATCGGCGTTTGACTCACTGGCGACGGTCGTCCAGTCAACGCGGTTGTTGGAAAGCTGAATCTCCCAGGCATCGGCGTAGCTGCCATAGGCGGAGCCGAACACCCAGCGGATCGTGCCGATCGGCTTGGTCGATCCAAGCGAAAAGTAGACATACGCGGAGGTCGGCACTGACGGCCTGCGTCGTTACCCAGGCGGTCGCCATGTCGTTGTCATAGGCATATGACGGCGTCGCCGAGCCGCTTGTGCGCCCCGCATTGGTGATCGGATAGGACGCCACCGTAGGAATCGTGCCGAGTTTGAGCACCTTTTCGTTGCGGTTGACGCCAGGCACGACCAACCCAGCGGGATCGCTCTGGGAAACGCTCACGGTATTCAGCCATTCGGCTGCCGCTGTCGGCGATGCCCCGGGATTCGATGCTTTGTAGAGTGCAATTGCCCCGGTCACATGAGGCGCGGCCATGCTCGTACCGCTCATAAAAGCATAGCCAGCCGCGCCGCTGGTCGAGTAAATACAGGTGCCGGGAGCCATGATCTGGGCATAGTTCGGTGAAAGATTGTACGTGGCATATGCGTCATCAACGGTCTGAGCAGATGTGCATCCCACTGGCTTGGCGGCAGCCAATCCGCCCGGCAATCCATCGAAATCGTTGAATGCGCTGACGGAAAGCACTTCGGAGTAAACACCGAGTGAGGATCCGCCACTATTCCCACCTGCCACAACAATGGGGATTCCCGCGTTGTATACCGCGCAAACGGAAATATGCAGGGCATCACTTGAGCATCCACCTGCCGCGCTTGGACCTTCGATACTCATATTCACGACACCGACGTTGAATCGATCTTGATTCGCGAGCATCCAGTCCAGTCCGCATGCGATCGTCGAGAATGTTGCTCCAGATCCGCCGTCGTTGAAGACTTTTATCGCGAGAATGTTCGCGCCAGGTGCAACGCCGACAACGTTGCTCTGCCCCTCAGCGCCAATGATCCCGGCAACATGCGTTCCATGATGGGGAATGTTGGGATTTCCCCAAAGATTTGGATTCTCATAAACCTCGGACTGCGCCGGCGTCAGCCCGCCGCAAACGACTCCTTGCATTGGCGGCATAGGCGGCATACGCATCGAATCCATTGTTCCACATTCAAGTTTGAATGTGCTGGACCACGCCGGTATCAATAACCGCAACCGTCGTATCCACCATCTGCGGGGGATTCTGCGTCGCAGATGGAGCGCCTATCCTCGCCACACCGTTTGAATGCGTTCGGCAGACAATGAAACTGGCGCATCGGCATAGATGCCGGCAATCGCCGGAGATTGGGAAAGCGCCTGCGCCTGCGCCGGGGTGAGATCCATCGCGTACCCGGTGAAGATATTCTTGAACGCCATGCGCACCGGCAGCTTCGCGATTTGCTCCGCGGTTCCGCTCGGCGGATGGTCATTTGTCAGCACCACGATGACCGCGCCGGATGGCACGCTTTGCGCGCTCGCCCGGTGCGGGCTCATCGGCACAATGCTGAGCACCGGGATAAAGATCAGCGCCAGCGTAAAGAGGATGAGCGCCAACCGGCGCGGCGAATGATCCCCCGAGACCCGGCGTCCGTTTCGTTGCCGATCGCGTCCGCAACACCGGCTGCCTGCTCTCTCGCTCCGTCATTAACCCGCTCCCATCGATCCTGAAATCCGAAATGTACGCGCCCTGTCTCCAATATGCTGCTCGATGACATCACTCGAAAAGCATACGCCCCTCAGCAGGATGTGTCACCGCGCTCGCAAGAAAGGAAACGTCAAAAGTCACTATCTCCCTCGATCGAAAGTTGATGACTGCTCAATTCCACATGTGGAAGCTCAGAAATGGTGCGTACGGCATTCAGCAATACGTCCTTCGTCGGATCGGTCAACAAATGCAGATCGCCGCCCTCAAAATAGATCATCGCTTTGAGCGCTTCGCTCGGTTGGAATTGATTTCCATACAGCAACCGCGCAGCAGCTAACCCTTTTGACAAGTTCACTCCATGTTCCAACATGGCGGCGATATCTTGATAATCTTTCGCCTCCACACGTTGCAAAAGCACCTTCACCTTTGTCGCCATCAAATCATCCAGGGATGCAACGAGCATCACACCTTCATCTGTTTTTTGCGGAACTCCAATTCGCCCGAATTCGATACCGCCAAAGAATGAAACATTGACGAATCCGCCCTGCCCAGGAGGTGACGGAACAATGATTGTTAGTGTGTTGAGTTCATCTTGAAGGACCGTCGCGGATTCCATAAATGCATATTTCCGGCGAATCACTGATTTATCCAGAGGCCGGTCGGTAAACAAATCGAAATCAATCGACGTTCGATGCCCGAGCTGCAACGCAATCGCCGTCCCGCCATAGAGCACAAATCCCAGGTCGATCGAGGGCTGAAGGAATGGCCAGAGCTCACGCTGTGCAGACGGCAAAATATCAAGTCTTGGTGAGAATTCCTCAATCATCCGAGTCGCCTTGAGGGCATCGGAGGGACTTCTCCAAGATTGGCGAGGCGAAGCCGGTAGTGCCAGTAGTGCCACGATCGGGCGTTGAATTGTCCGATCTCGGCGTTTCGCAACACCTCGCGCAGATACACATCGCCAACAAGCCTCACGAGCGCCTGCACGTCGTCGTAATCGCCGATGTTCATCACTTGCGCGGCGACGCGTTCCGGCATCTCTACTGCTTCGTCGGACGTCTTCCACCAGATGTATTTCTGCGCGAATGGCTTCAGTTCATTTCGATCAACCGGGAGCATTCGTATCGCCTCCTCGCACCATGAGCCTGCATTATTTCGCCGGTCATGTCCAGAGGTGTCCGCACAAAGCAACGCCGGGGCTCGATCGAGCCCCGGCGCCGCTCTTACGTCGGAGAACGATGCGAACCTACGCCGCGTGTCGGAGTCGTGGCGCGAGACCGCCTGCCCAGACTTCCGGCGGTAGGATGCCCGCGAAGAAGAGCACGCCCGCCGGGGCCAGATAGGTCGGCGCCGGTCCCGCTGTTGTGCCGGTTCCCGTGTTCGGATACTCCTTCGGTGGCACGCAGTTGTAGATCCAAACCGTTGTCCGCTTTCCTGCCTTCACGATCACGTCACCCTTGGCGTTGACGTTGTCCGATTCAGCGTGGCACCAGGTTCCGCCAACTTCCTTGAGCGAGTAGGTTCCAGGTTGCAGCTGGTTGAATCGCAGGATGCCGTCCGCATTTGTTGTGCCGGTCAGTTTCGGCACGTACTTGGTCCCGTCCCACTGCGAGAGCGAGAACTTCGTCGCCTGCGTTTGCGCCGGGCAGTTCGCCTCGTAGTCGAATCCGGCTGGATAGGTCGATGCCGAGCAGGTGAACTTCTGCACCTGAATCGCTCCGCGCGAGTCGGAGATGTCATCCGGCACATTGAAGTAGCCGCAGTAGGCCGTTTCGCCCTGCTTCAGGTTCAGGACCATATCGCTGTTGACCGTCTTCTGCGTCGACGTATCAGGTGTCGGTCCGCAGAATCCGTAGACGGTCGTCGTGTTCGCCGGTGCATCCTCACTGAGCGTGTAGGTGCCGAAGACGAGATTCGCGAAGACCGTGACACCCTTCTGACCGCCGTCACCTGTCTTATGGACGACATTCGTCGAGCCGGTCACCCGGAAGGTGACGTTGTTCGTCAGATTCGCATCGCTCAGACAGTTGGCGACGAAGTCGGCGTAGTAGGTGCCCTGGTAGCCAGGATCGCAGGTGAACTTGGTCACCACGATCTTCACCGGCGCCGGTTTCGGCGGCGGGGAGAAGTTGAGGATGACGATGGTCGTCTGCTGACCGACCGCAACCTTGAACTCCTCGCTCTTCGTCTGGCCCTTCTCGGTGATGATCCAGGTTCCAGCCTTCAGCACGACCTGTGCTTCGCCGTCCGCGCCGGTATTGAAGGTGATCGAGGTGCCGCCTGCCTTCGGCTTGGCGGTGAAGGTCGCATCGCCCTTCTTGCATCCTGCTGTCTTCTGGAGCGGGCTCGCCACGCCATCGGACGAGTCGTAGAACTGGACGTAGGAGTCACCGGTGCCCGAGGTGCAGAAGAATTTGATCACCCGGATCGAGCCGCTGTTCGGTGGCGGCGGCGCTTTCTTGTCGACGATCGTCACCGAGGTCGTCAGACCCGGATTGACGACGATGTTCGTTTTCACCGGCGCCGTCAGGTAACCCGGCGGGGTAACCGTTTCCGTCAGCTTGTAGGTGCCGGGCTGCAGGTTGGTGAAGGTGATCACGCCTGCGGCGTCCGAGCACTGCGGTCCCTTGCCATCGACCGCGAGATCGAAGCATGCCCCCTGGATCGGGTTGTTCTGCTGATCGACTTTCTGTACTCGCACCGAGCCGGTGCGGTAGATGTTCTGGACCGTCACAGTCGTGGTCTGGTTGTCGCCAATCGTTACCTGCCGGTCCGGCGCGGTCTGGTAGTTGGACGAAGGCTTCACCGTCTCGTGCAGGGTGTAGGTGCCGGTCGGCACATTCTTGAAGGTGATCGTGCCGTCGTTTGCGCCATCCGCGTTGTCGCAGGTGGAAGGAACGATCGTCGTCGCGCCGTTCCGCAGCGAGAAGCAAGCTCCTGGCAGCGGTTTATTGTCCGGTCCGGTCTTTTTGATCACGAGCGTGCCGGTCGTCGTTGGCGTCGGCAGCGGCTGATCCTTGACGGTCAGGAAGGTCGTCTTGTCCGGAGTCACGGTGATCTGCTGATCGGCGGCGGCCTGGAAGCCTGGCGGCGCCACCGTTTCCTGCAGGGTGTAGGTTCCCGGCGGGATATTGACGAAGCGGATCACGCCCGGCGCCGGATTGGCGTCGCCAGCCTGGTTGTCGCAGACCTCGTAGTTATAGGCGCCCTGAACCAGCTGGAAGCAGGCTCCCGCCAGCGGATTGTTCTGGTCATCCCGCTTGGCGATTTGGACCCGGCCGAGCTTGATCTGGTTGGTGACAGTTATCAGCGTTTCGACCCCCGAGCTGATCGTCACTTTCTGCGCCGGGGCAATCTGGTAATCAGGGGACGGCGCTGCCGTTTCAACCAGGGTATACGTGCCAACCGGGATGTTCTCAAACCGGAGCGTGCCATCGGCGTTGCCGTCGTTGTTCGCGCCGCTCGTCTTGTCGCAGATCGGTCCGGCGATCACCTTGTCGCCACTGTCGCGCAGCTCGAAGCAGGCTCCGGCAAGCGGATCGCCCTTGCCGTCGACCTTGTGCACCACGAGCGTTCCGACCGGATTGACCGGGAGGAGGTTCTTGAACGTCAGCACCTGAACGACGCCGTTCAGCGTCACATTCTGGTCCGCTGACGTTACATAGCCCGGTGGCGTTGTTGTTTCCTTGACCGTGTAATCACCGTTCGTCAGCCCCAGGAAGGAGATGATGCCGAGCGTGCTGTTGCCGTCATTCGGATCGTTGTCGCAGATCAGGGTATCGCCATCAGGACCGGTCGCCGTGAAGCAGGCGCCGCCAAGCAACTGGTTGTTCTGATCGGTCTTGACGATCACCAGATCGGCGGTGTTGTCGTTGATGATGATAATGATGATCACGATGACGGTGATGTTCGCCTGCACCGAAACAGTGCGGCTGATCGAGTTCGATGGCGCGAGCGTTTTCGCCTGCGCGGCGGAGACGACATCACTGTTCTCAGGCGTCTGCGTAACCTCATAGACGCCAACATCGAGTCCTTCGACGACGATCGTTCCGTCGGCAGGATCGGTATCGCCGTCGCCGTTATCGCAGTAGGTTTGCAGGAAGTCGCCGTTCGGCCCGCCGCTGAGGACAACGCATGAACCAGGCGCGGGATCGCCATTTTCATCCTGCAACTGGATCTGCAGACCGCCGGTTTCGACTGGCAACGGCTCGACGGTGAAGGTCGCCTCAACCACGTCATTCGCAGGAACGGTCACATCGACCGGTGCTGCTTCGCCATAGCCCGCGGGCGAGGTTGAGAGCGTAACTGTGTATGGTCCGATGATGATGCCGCTGATGACGATGACACCATTGGCGGGATCGGAATCTTCGGGACCATTGTCGCAATACTCGGTGCCGGCAATCGTCACGCAGCCGCCGCCGATCGCCGTGCCGCTGCTGTCCTGAATCACTGAGCGAACCGAGCCAAGCTCAGGAGCGGTTGCAGTGTTGGTGATATCGACGGTGACCGTCTCATTCACGGCCACGGATGCAACAACGGGAGCGGCAGGACCGTAACCATCAGCGGCGCTTTGCTGAACGACCGTGTAGTCGCCTTCCAGCAATCCGTTGAGCAGGATGCTGCCCACGGCAGGATCGGCATCGCTGGAATCGTTGTCGCAGATCGGTCCGGCGTCAGCCGGTCCATTGACCACGAAGCAACCCGCCTGGATTTCCGCGCCATCGTCTGATTTGACGACGATCTGCATTGAACCGGTCGCCGGTTCCGGCGTGATCTCCGCCGTCGGGCTCGCAGGTTCTTGCGTCACCTCAGCCGTTGGGCTGGCGAGCTCCTGAGTCGGCTCAATGGTCGGCGTCTCAGTCGGAGCTGCGGTCGCCTGTTCCGTTGGAGTCTCCGTTGGCAATGCCGTAGCTGTTTCAGTGGGTAACGCTGTCGCCGTTTCAGTTGGCGTTTCCGTTGGCAGCGCCGTCGCTGTTTCTGTCGGCAGCTCAGTCGGCGCTTCGGTTGGAGTCTCCGTCGGGAGCTCGGTCGGCGTTTCCGTTGGCAGCGCTGTCGCCGTCTCAGTCGGAACTTCAGTTGGGGTGTCTGTCGGCAGCGGAATCAGAATGAACGGAATGCTCAGCGACGCCGTCTGATCGGACGCGACGTCGACTTGCTGATCCGCAACCGGTTCGAATCCATCCGGCGAGGTGATCGTGACGGTGTGCGTGCCTGGGGCAACGCCGCCGATCTGGATTCTGCCCTCGGTGGTGTCGGCGTCGTTCCCGTCGTTGTCACACACCGGCGTTCCGCCATCAATGGATGCGCAGGCATTCGCGATCGGCTGCCCGTTCTCGTCTGTCGTATCGATGACGATCGAGCCGGGCCGCACGGTGAGCGTGAAGGTCAGATTCGCCGTTTCGCCCGGCGTCACCGTGACATTCTGCGGATCTCCAGGAGCGTCGTATCCCGCGGGAACGGATGCCACCGAAACCGCGTAATCACCCGCGGCAAGATCGACGGTCACATCTCCGTTATTGTCGTCGTCGCAGATCTGATCGCCGCCGGAGACGGAGTAGCAGACGCCGTTGATCGCGACGCCCTGCTCGTCCTGAGCGACGATTGCAATCGTTCCGGTGGCGGCAGCATTCTGGAAGTCGAGGCGCGAAACCTCGTCTGCCGTGACCGTCGTGGTCTGATCGTCAGTGGGGAGATATCCATCCGGAGTCGTGGTTTGGGACGCCGAGTAGTCGCCAATGGCGACGTTCGCCAGGCGGATCTGACCTGGATCGGCATCGGTATCGGTGGCGTCGTTATCGCAGACGCTGTAGGTCTGCGGACCGGTCAACGTGTAGCAGGCTCCGCCAAGATCGTTCCCATCCGGATCGCGAGTAACGATGTAGACGCGGCCGGAAAGCGCTTCATTGGTGAAGGTCAGCGCCGCATCCTGGTCGGCGACGATATCGACGCTTTGCGATGCGGCTGTTTGATAACCGGCAGGCGCTTGCGTCTGATCGACACTGGAAGTTCCCGTGCCGACGCCTTCGATCCGGATCGCTCCGTCGTTGCTATCGGTGTCGCCATCCTGGTTGTCGCAGATCGAGTCGCCGCTATTGATGGAGTAACAGGCCCCGCGAGCGGCGTTCCGTTTCCATCCTGGGTGGTGATCGCGAGATTCCCGGTTGGCGGCGGCGTCAGATTATTCGTAAAGGTGAGATTCGCCTGCTGCCCCTCAGTGACATCGACTTTCTGTGGGTCAACCGGATCGTAGCCGTTCGGCGTGGTCGATTGCTCGACGGAATGGCTGCCTGGGGCAACGTCGGAAAGCAGGACGACTCCTGCTGTGCCATCCCCATCCTTGGCGTCGCCATCACAAACCGGGTTGTTACCGTCAACGGTGTAGCAGGCGCCATCAATCGCAGCGCCCTGGCCGTCGACAGTCGTAACCGCGATGCTGCCGGCAGGTGGCGGGGTCAGAGTGTTGGTGAAGGTCAGCGAGGCTTGCTGGCCGGCGACGACATCGACATTCTGCGGATCGGCAACATCGTAGCCATTCGGCGCCTGGGATTGCTGAACGTCGTGACCGCCCGGGGTCACCCCGTCAATCAAGACGACGCCCGGCGAGTTATCCCCATCGTTGTTGTCGCCGTCGCAGACGGCGTTGACGCCATCGACGGTATAGCAGGCGCCTTCCAGCGGGCCACTCTGATCCTGCGTATTGATGGAGATGCTGCCCGTTTCGGGAACCGGCGTTCCAGCCGAAAGCACGACGTTGATCGTGTCGGTGCTATCGCTCGGAACGGTCAAATTCTGATCAGGTGCAGTTTCGTAGCCGTCCGGCACGGAGCTGTTGCTGACAACGTAGTCGCCCGGCGCGACCTCCGAGAACAGGATCAAGCCGTCCTGGCCATCGCCGTCATTCTGATCGTTGTCGCACGCCTGGTAGCTTTGCGGGCCACTCAGGCTGACGCAAGAGCCGATCACGGCGAATCCATCGGCATCCGTCACCGACACGTAGACCGGCGCGCCGCCGCCAACCGGTCCGGTCGATTCCGGCGTCTGAGTCGGCTCCTCCGTGTTCTCTGGCGTCTGGGTTGGCTCCTCGGCCGGTCCCGCGCCCGTTGATGGCTGCGTGATAGTCACCTGACTGGTGTCGTTCGCCGGAACATCAACGTTCTTGTTTTTCGCCAGGTCGAACCCGTCCGGGGGCTGCGTCTGTGACAGACGGTAGCTACCAGCGACGGCATTCGCGAAGGTCGTCACGCCATCATTGACCCCATCATCAGCGTCGCATGCGTTTGCATCCGATCCGGTGCTGTTGGGTCGCGGCTTGATAGTGAAACAAGCGCCGGCGACCTGATTGCCATTCTCATCTACGGTGGTGACAACGAGTGAGCCAAATTCCTGCGGCGCTTCGGTTTGTTCAACCGAGTGAGTCACGCCGATCTGCACATCCTGACCATCGATGGTCACGCTCTGAGGGTCAGCGGAGTTGTATCCGCTCGGAGGAGTTGTTTCATTGATGGTGTAATCGCCGTTTTGCAGTCCGGTGAAGGTGACAACGCTATCGGCGTCATCGTCGCATTGCTCGCCAATGCCATCAATGCTGAAACAAGCGCCGGTGAGCGGATTGTTGTTTTCATCGACCGAAAAAATGGAAAGCGAGAAGGTGTCCGCCGAAGGCTCGGTGACCTCTTCGGTTGGGGTATCGATGGGCGGCTCGGTGACTTCCTCAGTCGGGGCATTAACAGGTGGCTCGGTGACTACTTCTGTCGGTGTCTCCTGCGTCACCTCTCCGCTGCCGATGCTCACCTGCACAGTTGCCGACGCCTGGCCACCAGTGAGATCGACTTGCTGATCGTCGCCTGCCGGCACGCCATCTGGCGTGCGCGACTCCTTCAGCGTGTAGGTGCCGGGCACAACACCGCGCGGAAAGGTGATGACCGTCGTGCCATCTTCTCCATTGTCAGCGTCGCATCCCTGCCCAACCAGGCCGTTGCCTTCAACGCTGAAACAGGAACCGGGAACTGGGGCGCCATTCTCATCGACTTTGCTGACCACAAGTGTCTGGTCGGAGAGCCCTTCGGCGTTTGTGATCGCGCCGCTATCTTTTGCTTCTACGTGGGCAAAGCCGGAACCGTTGATCGACACCTGGGTGCTATCCGTGACATTGCCGTCGAGAAGGACCTGCACGCCAGTGCCGCCTTGCGCGGGAATGTAGACCTCATAGCCACCGTCTGGTGCAGGAACGAACTGGGTGGTGTTGCCGAGATCATCGACAGCCTGCAGCCCGGGGAGGATCGAGCCGCCGGCGATATCGCCGTTCGATTGATTGAAGGAGAAATAGGTTTGCACGCCATCCGGCACGGTGATCGAAAAATCAGCGCCGTCGGGATCTGCGCCCTGGCCGAGCGAGCGATCGATATCGCCCCGCGTCAGAATCCGATAGGCGTAGGTTCCGGCCGGAATATTAAACGTTCCGCTCCAGAAGCCGGTCCCGTCGTTGCTGAGCTGGCTGGCGCCGCAATCTTTGCTCCAGGCGTCGCAGCCGAGCGCGGACTGGAAATCGCCGACCACCAACACCTGCGCCGGAGAGGGAAATGGGGGCAGGTTGACCTTGTTTGGACTGGCGCTTGGTGTTTGCGCCTGCGGAGTCGCTGCCTGCACGGCCGCAAAAGGTGTGAGCAATCCCACGAACAACGCGAGCATGGCCAACAGCCGTGCGAATCGCACCATCCGTTGTGACGTGATTTCCTTGCTTCCGGCACGCATAACGGTCCTCCCCAGTTCCGGATCAACCTGCGCGGGATCATCCCGGCGCATTTGGCTGATGGAATCGCTGCCTCCGCAGCCGAGCTAGCTCGTAGTCTTGCTTGCCTGATAGCGACCGGCGCATTTCGCGCCGTCAATGACGACCTGTTGCAATCTGTACCGTAACACGGCAACGATGCGCGTCAATCGCCTGGTCACTCTACCCTGGCGCACTCTGAAACGCGGTTCTAGCCTTTTGGGTTTCGCGCACGATAAAAATATGCCCGGTTCGATCTGAACCGGACATATCTTTCGAAGTTTCGTCTGCTAAAGCGCGTCGTCCGCTATCGCTCGCTGGTGATGCCGGCGGCGACGCGAAGCCGTTCAAGCTCGAGCGCGATTGCGATTTGATCAGCGACGCAGTGCGCGAGCACGCTCTGCTCTTCCGTCAGCGTGAAGGAAGCGCCACCCCGGTCGGCGATCAGCGCGCCGTGGAAATGATCTCCGAAGCGAATCGGCAACACGAGAATCGTGGTCGATTCGCGAACGGCGTAGTCATTGACATTAGGAAAGCGGCGAGCGTCGCCTCGTCCTTGCCGGGATGCCAGATCGGCAAGCAGGGGGAAGAGCGCCAGGGGCATTTCTTCGGGAAATTCGCTGATCGGCGGACCGAACGTCGCGACCCGATGAGCTGCACCGCGCTGTTCCTCGATTTTCCAGATGGTCACGCGGCGCATATCCAGCGCTTCACCAAGCCGCTCAACAAGGAGCGTCAGGTGCTGCTGGAATGGAATATCCTGGGCCGTCCAGCGCATGGTCTCAATCATCGTCGAGATTTGCTTTGCCCAGACGACGCGCTCGCCGGAGGCGAGATCGATCGCCGCAGGAATCGCGTCGAGTTGCGGCGTGCGCCGGCGGTACTTCCTTGGCGCGCGCTGAACCATCGGCTTCCACGCCTGCAGATTGCCGGACGTGATGAACGCCATTTTGCCAATGCGCTGAGCCGGCAATGTGCCACGCCGGACAGCACGAGATACGGTGTGATACGACACACCTTTTAGCCGAGCGGCCTCAGCCATTGTGTAGATGTCGGCCCGTGCCACCATTTCCACGGCTTCAACCTGTTCTACATCCTCGCTCATGCCTGCCTCCCTCAACGACGAAGCTTGCAAGGTGGGCAGTTCTGCCCGCCGAATCCAATGTGCGTGCGGTAGACGACGGTCCCACGATCCGCGCCTAACATCCAAGTAAACGGTCAATTCCGCACATTGGATGTGCCAGCCAGGCTATCGCACGCTGCTGACAGATTCTAATCTAGCGAATTCATTTTGACACTATTTTCGCAGGAGTAAAGAGGCATCATCCCATCCAATACTTTTGGTCATATCGCCAAGTCGCCAGGTAATCTCGCTGACGCCAATCGACTCGTATGCCTGAATGCGGGGCCGGATCTCATCCATCGATCCAACAAATGCGAGCTGAGCCACCAATTCAGTAGGAATGAGCCTGCGCGCCGCAGGTAAATCTCCGATGGCTCCTCAGATCTTGAAATGCCCCGCCCTGTCGGAGAACCTGCTCCGTTTTCATCACCCTCCGAACCTCGCCAAGAATTTCTTCCGTATCGAAACTTTCAGTCGCAATGAGCTTACCCATGCCGGGAAGCGTATAAATCATTGCAATCGCGTCCTTGATATTCTCATAAACTGGATCAGGATCGTCTGTAATGACGATTCGTGGCCGCGCAATGAACGTGAGATCCTCCGGATCACGTCCGGCATCCCGGGCTGATCGCTTCACATCATCAACAATTGTACTGATGCCATGCACTGAGGCGAGGTCATTGAAGATCACGCCATCGGCTCTACGGCCCGCGAGCACGACGGCTTTTTCTCCCACGGCAGCCAGATAGATCGGAGGAACCACCTGAACGGGGCCAAAGCTTCGTTGCCACCCCTGGACATTGAACGGTCCATCTGATTGTGCTCTGTGATCACCGCTCCACCACTTCCGTAGCAAAAGCATCGTTTCTTCAAGCCGGGCGAGCGGGTGGGACACGTCCATCCCCAGCGCGCGCTCATACCACTCGGTCTGTCCCCGGCCCAATCCAAGCCGGGCGCGGCCATTGCTGAGCCGGTCAAGCGTGCTAATGGAGGCGGCAATCAAGCTTGGATGCCGAAAAAAGGGATTGACGACGCTGGTGCCGAGCTTGATGCGCTCGGTTTGCACGGCGATCGCACTGAGCATCGCCATCGCATCCCAGCCATCCGGATCTTCACTCACCCAAAAGGTGTCGAATCCGGCCTCATCGGCCCGGCGCGCCGCTTCGATCGTTTTCAGCGCGGTTAGATGGGGATGCTTCGTCGTCGACCAGGAGTGCGGGGTAACGCTGACCGATAACCGCATCACGTTGCTCCAGGATTCCCCGGCCCATATCCAGCATTGATCAAGTAGGAGCCGATCTTGTATCGGGCCAGGTAGCCAGGAACCAATCTGGCGTCTTCACCACAGGAGGGCACAAGACCCTCCCCTACAGAAATGCACGGATATTTCGAGGGTTTTCGTACCCTCTCCCAGCATTGGGAGAGGGTGGTCCTTTAGGACCGGGTGAGGGCAGGGCTAATTCGACGATCGGTAATAAAGGATGATCCCGCCCAGGCGCTCGTCGCCGGTGCGGCTGGCGAAACCTTCCGCACCATCGTGCATCGTATAAGGATCGCCGCGCTCAAGGGCTTCAGCGACCTCTTTCGGCACGACCGTTGCAAACAGGTCATGCTTCGCGCACACCCAGACGCCGGGATACCCATCCACCGGACGCATCCGGTGACGATCGCGCGGGTGAGTCCGCCCCACTTCGCAAAGCGGATTGGGACCGCTCGTTTGCTGTTCTTCCATTGTGCTGCTTCGCGCTCCTTACCAGGAATCATGGCCATTTACGGATAAAGTATGCCACTCCGCCTCACCTAATAGGGCTTGATCCTGGTGCGTGGGTTCTGAAGCAGTGCGACGGGATCAGGAACCTTGCAGTTCGTCTTGTCGCCGTGAAAAACTTCGATCTTGCCAAATGTGGATGCTGTCGCCAGGGCCGGGGCATATAACGCCTTATCACTCAATCCAATCGCAACGGGGAGCACGATCATCGTCTCTCGCGACCAATTCGGCGATTGGTGAATTTCCCTACCGATCCGATCGAGCCAGTCCAACCATTCCTCATCAGAGATCTCCGCTGAGCGATCGGCGGCGTACCCATAGAGCAGACCGTATCCCGTTCGTCTGACAAAGTCTTGATCGCTGGCGGTCCAGGTTTCCATTTTCTCGAATGCGAAGGGTCTCTTATAGACGAGCCGGGCAAAATCGTCAGCTAGATTCGGAAAGTCGAGATCGAGCACCCAGGCGTCAGCTTGCGTCTCGGTCAGCGCGTCGACCGGCATCACCCGCAGCGCAAGGACCCGGGCTTCGAAGCTACCGCTCCGCCAGAGCCCCGCAGCCAGGTTTGCATCCGGTTTGATTTTCCTTGTGATGATCTCCATATCGCCATAGCGAACGCCAAGTACCGCCGCATCTGGATTGCGCCGCCCGAAGATGACGGCGATCTTCGGGTCACGGACCGCTTCGAGCTCAGCGAGCACTTCTTCGACGGAATAGCTGACTGGCTGAGTCTTGGGCATACCCGATCTCCACAACGCAACATCAGAGCCGCAACAGAGAAGAGAGTTCCAGTGTATCCCGGTCCGATTTCTAACTTTGAGCCGGTATTGGGGGCATGGTAGGTTTGCCACAGCGGAATTCCCGAGAATTCCCACCTTCGCAGCTTGGCATTGACCGATAAAGGAGTCCCATGAGCGCCCGCCCGACGATGCAGCACCTCGCAGAGACACGCTACGATCTGGTGGTGATCGGCGCGGGCATCAATGGCGCCGCCATAGCCCGCGACGCCGCGATGCGTGGTCTCAGCGTACTCGTGCTCGATAAGCATGACATCGCCAGCGGCACGACCAGCTGGTCCACCCGGTTGATCCATGGCGGGCTGCGCTATCTCGAACATGCCGAGTTTCCGCTGGTGCGCGAATCGCTGCGCGAGCGCGAGCGGCTGCTCCACAACGCTCCCCATCTGGTCGAACCTCTTCCTTTGATTCTGCCGATCTATGAAGGGGCAAAACGAGGCCCGGCGATGATCAGGCTCGGCATGGGCCTGTACGACGTGCTTTCGTTCGATAAATCGCTCGATCGCCACCACATGCTGAGCCGCAAAGAAACGATCCGGCGGCTGCCGGGATTGAACGCGGTCGGACTCAAAGCGTCCGCCCGCTATTACGACGCCCAGATCACCTTCGCCGAGCGGTTGGTCGTTGAGCAGGTCCGCTCGGCGGAGCAACATGGCGCCCGCTTCCGCACCTACTGCAAGGTCGATCGGATCGTGACCGAAGGCGCGGTTGTTCGCGGCGTCGAAGCGACTGATCTGCGCGACGGGACGTCAGCGGTCTTCAGGGCGAAAACCGTGCTGAATGTCACCGGGCCCTGGGTTGATTGCCTGCTCGATGAGGTTCCGTCACAATATCGTCCCGATCGCCAGATGGGCGGCACCAAAGGCAGCCACATCGTGGTCGCGCCCTTCAACAGCGCGCCGGTCGAATCGCTCTATGTGGAAGCGAAGTCGGATGGGCGGGCGCTCTTCATCGTTCCCTGGAACGGCAACTATCTGATCGGCACCACCGATCTGCGCTACGACGGCGATCTTGATGACGTCCGCACGAGTGATGATGAGATCGCCTATCTCATCCAGGAAACGAACGCCCTCTTCCCACACGCGAATCTGACGCGCGATCGACTGCTCTTCTGCTACAGCGGCGTGCGGCCCCTTCCCTACACCCCTGCCGGATCAACCGCTGCGATCACACGCCAGCACCAGGTGAAGAGCCATGCCCCCGCCTGATCGGGCTCGTGGTCGATCATCGGCGGCAAGCTCACCACTCACCGCCAGCTCGCCGAGGAAGCCGTCGACAAGATCTGCGCTGCGATTGGCAGCGATGCGAAATGCGCGACAATCGATGCGCCGTTCCCTGGGGCGGCCGGGATCGCTCCTGAAGCCTATGCCGCCGCGCTCAGGCGGGACGCGCCGTTGCCGATCCAGACCAGCAATCGCCTGGCGGGGCTCTACGGCGCCATGGCCGATGAAATTGTCGCGATCGCGATGCAGGAACCCTCGCTGGCCGAGGTCATCGATGAAACCTCAGGCGCCATCGCTGCCGAGGTGATCTACGGTTTCGAGCGCGAAGGCGCGCTCACGCTCGAAGACCTCCTGATGCGCCGGACGATGCTCGGTTTGAACGCGGAGATGGCGGTCGGCATCGACCGGCGTGCAGTCGGCATCGCGCGGAAGTTCCTCGGCTGGGATGCAACCCGCGCCGACGAAGAACTCGCCGCCTACCACACCCACCTGGAGCGCTTCCGCCCGGCATCGTTGGTCCTTATCCGGTCCTAGAGTACAGGCAGCAGACCGAACGAAATCACCGATATATCCGCATGTTTCTGTCGTGGCCGACCTCGTGTCGGCCATCCTCGCTGAAACCCAATCTCGCAAGTAATCACCATGGCCGATACAAGAATCGGCCACTACGGGTTGGTCGGAGACGATCGTTTTTCCAGATCGATCCCCACGATTGCTGCGCGTCGGCCCGATCAGCCTCATCGATTCCACCGGCGTACCGGACGCGTTCATATCGTGAGGTGAGATCGGCAATTTCTTGCGCTTCCGCCGGCCAGACGCGGCTCAGTCTTCGCGCGAACTCTGCGGGAGTTTCAAATGGCTTGCGGGGAACGCCGTCCGCGCGGCAAGCGCTTGCAGGGCCCGGTAGGCGTCGCGCACCGTCGGCGGAGTCGCTCTGAGATCGATTCGCTCGACTCCCGCGCCATGCCTGTTGCGCCGGAAGAGATTGCGCAATTGCGCGGCGGCCAGATCGCGCGACCAGAGACTTCCCGCTCTTCCTCGCCGTCGTCGCTGACCGTCGCCGGGCGAAAACGTCGCAAGGCCGTAAAAAGAATCAGCACGACAATAGCAACAACAATGATGATCGCGACCACGATCAGGGTGATTCTGACCCAATCGGGCATCGAATCGCCGTTCGATTGGATCATCTCTCGCAACCCGCCATCGGTGATCTCTTGCGGGGGATTTTTCTGATCCTCCTGCTTATTGGCGGCTTTATTTCAGCAACCAGATCACCGGATAGAGCAGCACATAGAAGACAAGCGCGAGCGCGAGCACGAGATACGAAAAGAGGGTCAGTGCCAGACCAAAGACGAATCCCAGAACCGTGAGCAAGCCATTACCGGCATCTCCGCCAAGCACGGCGCTTCCGAGGGACGCCAGCAGCACAAGGACAATCGCGAAACCAACCGCGAACAACAGCCAGCTCTTGCGCTCAGGCGCGCGTCCACCCCGCCGCAACGCCGACCGCCGCGTCTGCTCAACCTGTCCCAGCGCCAGCAGCACCAATCCGCAAATCGCCGCGATCGGCACCGCCAACGGGCAGCATCCAGCGCGGGTTGGGTATCGAATCCATTGATAACCGCC
>CAWDSC010000003.1:0-559308 GCA_963804925.1 uncultured Chloroflexia bacterium | reverse complement strand
ATGAGAAGGATCTTCTGCATTATCGGGTATCGTCGGGGTGCTTTGCTTCCAGCTCGCGAGGGGAATCCCCGATGATCGATTTTGAGACCTTCGTCATTACAGTCTACGTCATGGTCGACCAGGCCCTGGCGCACGTGCCGCCGCCCGATCCGCGCCCGGGCCGGCATCCCGCTCGCCGCAGCGAGGTCGTCCTCCCTCGCCCTGATCGCCCAGCTCGACCGGTTTGCGAGCGAACGCGCCTTTGCCCGCTTCGCCGCCCAGCGCTTGCGCGTGCTGTTCCCGCCTGCCCGACCGCTCGCAGCTGCACCGGGCGATGCGGGTGGCGCCCGCAGGCGACCTGCGATGCGGTGCCGGAGCACATGAACGACCAACTGGACGCCGCTCAAGCCCCTTACGAACTCCTCGATGGCACGGCCATGCCGCTGCGCAACCCCGCCCGGCGGGGTCACCCGGCGAGCGCCGCCTTTGCCGCGTACGGACGCGGCTCCCGACTCGGCGGGTTTTATGGCTGCCGGGTGCTGGTGACCGCCACCCCGGCAGGGGTGGTGACCGGCTACGCCGTCGCCGCCGGCAACACCCACGACTCCACGCTGGCCGAAACCTTTTTCGCCGAGCGGGCGGGCGCATCCCCGTCCTCGGCCGTCGGCACGGCCAGCAGCGGGGTCTATCTGGCCGACAAAGCCTATTCCGGGCGGGACCAGGTCAAGCGCTGGGCAACGCGGTACGCCGCCACCGTGACCGCGCCCCAAACGTGATAGCCGGGACCACTGGAGCGAGGCGGCGGACACGACCACGCGCACAAACGCCAGATGATTGAAACGGTGTTCCAGCGCCTGCTCCAGGGCTTGCGCCTCGAACGAGACCGGCCCCGCACCGAACAGGGCCTCACCGCCCGCCTCGCCGCCGGAATCCCGCCCTCTCCAACCTGCTCATTTGCTGGAATCGGACCGACCACCGTCCGGATCTCGCCTTCGCTTCGGTCATCGGCTGGTGAATGCCTATTTCACACCAAGCATTGATGTGTCGCAGGCATCATGTTCTGAAACTCGAACCGGGGTCTGGCCATCGCTGACGAGCTCGGCAACCGTGTCGTCTTTCTCGGTCAGGGACTTCGAAAGTGACACTTCGGTAAATTCGCGGCTTGCTTGCATGGCTTTGGAGGTCTCTTCCGAGATGCCAGTGTCCATGAGATCGGTTGAAACCTGGGTGATGAGTCTGGTGAACTCGGCGAGAGCAGCTGCGATCAGTGATTGCTTCTCGGCTGTGTCTTTGTACCCATCCATCATCGCGTCTTCGATAAACCATCGAAGGTTGTACGAGAGGGTAGCGATGGTTTCCCACACCACGTCGGCTTCGGCATAAGCACCTAGCACCGCGGCCTTTGCTATTTCCTCGACAGCGGCAGTGTTGGCTTGCTCCGCGGCTGCGTCCGTCGAGTTGTCTACTTCGGCCTCAGTTGATTCAGCATCCTCGGACTCATCAGTATCGGCGTCTGCATCAGCAGCGGCATCCTCTGACTCGTCCTTAGTTGCCTCCTCTTCGGTGGCTTCAGTATCAGTAGCGTTGGTGGTGGTCGCCTCCTCGGTATTCTTGGTTTCGGCCGCGACGACTTCGGCTGTGTCTTGTTCGTCAGATTTCACGACTGCTTCGGTGGGTTTACTCTTGGGCTCCTCTTTCGTAGGTAATGATTTGGTCACCGCGTTGGCAAAGCTGTACTGGTAGGCAGCCTGACGGGTGATTGAGATTTCAAAAAGATCGACATCGAAGTAGGTGTAGATCTGACGACCGAGGTCAGCGACGTATTCGTAGCCGGCTTTAATCACCGATCCACCGATAGAGACACCGTATTGCTTGTTCTTCTTCGTGACGCGGTACCAGAGGTCTTGAGCGCCGGAGAGATTGAGATCCAGCTTGGCTTTGTAGAACAGGTGATGGTCGTCAGTGAGCGATAGCTCGACGATTTCACCCAGGTCATCATTCCACCCCGAGCCGTGGGCATCGCGGAACTCGACTAACCTCTTCTTGAGTGACTCGACCATGGACTTGAGCGCGTCGACCGACATGTGCTCGTCGGTCAAATCGACTTCGGGACCGGACGCGATGCCTTCGAGGAAGGCGTTGACGTCCTCTTCGTAAGCTTTGGTGAAGTTGATCTGGATTTTGAAATGGTTATCTGTGGACATAGAACAATGCCCGGATCAGCGCCAGCTGTCACGGACATAGGAATTAGTACTTTCTTAAATAAAGTGTATCACGGTCAAATATTAGATTTGTCTTACCACAAACCAAACGGTCGAAACGAGGATGGACATCCCCGCAGCTAGGATGAGCACGAGATCCGCGTGAAAGAAGAAATCCGCAGTTGCTGCCAAAGGGTGACGGCTTTCGTCTAGCTCGCTTGATTTCTCAATTGATCGGTCTTCTAAATCCCTTTCACTAAGGGTGGCAGCCCAATCAAATTTGACACGCGCCATGCCCAGGCCGCCCCCAGCGAAGAGAACTAGTCCGATGCTGACAGCGGTGCAGGGATGTAAAAGGTTGCTGTTGGTTTCCTGTGCGACGTTAGCATAGCGGATGAGGAATAGGGGTTCAGCCTGACTCTGGCAGCCCCATGAGCACCGCAACGCCGGTTGATCCCCTCACGGAGTCGAGCGCGTCAACGTGGGAGGGTGATAGCGACGACCGAACATGGTTCCGACGCTGCAAGGCAGCCTGCTTGCTGCGAAGCGAGATCGGTCGCAATCTCCAAGGCCTGATCCGCGGTGAGCCCTCCCTGAACATCGATAGTGACAAGGTAAGTGCCCTGAACGAAGGTGACGCCGGCGCTATCAGCTGTGGCAGATGGGTCTTCAGGATCCAGGATGGCGGTATAGGCAAGCGAAGCATCAGCGCCGGGAATGGCCGGGTCAGCGGCGATAGTGCGGTCTCCCCTGGGAACCGGATATGCGGTTGGCAGATCGTTGGGGGCAGCGCGGATGGCGTCAATGACCGCCAGCGCATTTTCGGGAGTGTCGTACTGGGACACCGCGACTCCCATGAACGGCGGTGTGGGTTCCCCTTCGACGATCGGGCCGACCGACACCATCCGTGCGAAGCCGCCCAGGTTCGTATCCGAGAAGGAGCCAAGCGCGGTTTCTTCTCCACAGACGCGGCACTCGAGCAGATCGGCGCCGGCCTTGTATCCACCGAGAACTGGTGTGTCCTCACTCACCAGTTGTTGAATTGGAAGCACCTTGTCTGGAAGCGTGAGATCGAGCCCGCCTGGATCGCCGCCGGTCAGGATCGCCGCCACGCGCTCATCGAGAATGGTGGACAGCGACGTGGCAAGCTGCTCTTGGGCGTCCGCATCGATATCAGCCGGGGTGCCTTCCGGAACGGGAGAGCCGTCTGCCGGAGGATCAACGTAGCTTTCGATCGAGACCGCTCCGACGATCGAATCGCGGACGAACGAATTGGCAACCACTGAAACGAAGGGACCGCCGTTTACCCGCGTGTCGAACTGAACGGTGGTCAATACGCTGGGAACTCCCGCAATATCGGGACCAACGTCCTGCGTCGGTCCGGATGTCGTGCCGTCGGGAAGCGGAGGCCGGAGGCCGGACTCGACGATCGATGCGCCTGCCGCGGCTGCCTCGGGACTCTCGAATTCCAGCACAAAGGAATTGATGACCAAGGGGGAATCGTTGGAAACAAAGAACGATTGGTAGGCACGCTCCAAACCGTCAGGCGGAACTGCATCACCGATGATGCCGTCGATGGCGCCAACGGGCACCCACCATTCACTGTAGTCGTCAAAGAAGCCTGGCGGTACATTGGCTGGAGTGAGCGCGGCTGCCGCCAAATCCAGGTGCGCAGCGGGCTGCGGCGACGGGGTCGATTCCTGCGCATCCGCCACCGAGAATGGCGTCAGAGCGAGGAGCGCGATCAGAAGGAACCCACGCAGAAATCGCGATGTAACCATCAAGCACCTTTCTCTTTGATAAAGAACAGTGAAAAGAGTTCGGGCAGCGAGAAGCGTTCGCAAACATGAGGCAAATGCCGGCGTGAGACATGATCTTCCGCCGAGTTCTTAAATTTTGAATGATGCATCACGGGTCTCCGCGGTGACGCGAGAGTTGGGTTGTTCGCCTCATATCGCACATTAGCGGGCGAATCCCCTTGCGTCAAGATGTCCCGTCAAATCTCTCTCGTTCCGTAATCAGGTCATTTAGTTTACTCTGTGACGTCGGATTTATAACGGTCATTCGAGGGGTGAGGCAGGACATTCGCATCACCTTGATATGACCTGTGTCAGGGTTCGTTTGGGCAAGTTTCGACTGTATCCGATTGGCGCAGAAGAAGTCGAAAAATGCTGAGTTATGATAAAACCGAAATCTGAACGACCCCAAGAGTCCCGAAATCGCCCAGCGCGCAGCGCATCAACTATGAACCGGGGCCGCGATTGGATACCCTAAATGGTTCGTATCAACTTGCTGCGATTTCCCTCAGGGTCCTTACCTCCTACTAGGACAATGTCCGTCCGCTGGGCGTCTTGCCTTTCTTGACGTACTTGCTAGGGTCGTAGTGATAGTCATTGACTGTGCCGCACTCTGGGCAGGTGATAACGACCTTCTTGAGCTTTTCCAGGTTGACCCGATTTAGTTTGGCAAAGCAGGCTTTACAAGCAAGTTGCTCGATCATGCGGTATCTCCCTTATAGGATTCCGAACAGCGGCACGCAACATGGGCTGATCCTGGCTCAAGTCCGTTTGGATATTGGGCATCAAAGCGAATCGTGTAGCCATTGAGTGGAGCGCAGATAGGGCAGGCACCTTCTGGCGCGGTCAGCCATGTCCGGGTCATTGATTCTTCCTCGCTGAGATAGGTGAGCATCAAGCTATCTGCCAGGTCCGGTGACTTACCGAGTCGCTTTTTCGCTTCTTCTTTTTCCTCCACCTTAATCGTGCCGTTGGAGTTGACCACCTTGTACTTGAGGCTCGTCAGTTCCTGCACGAGTTCGTCGTCATCCGGAATCATGATTGACTGCGATTCGAAGGCTTCACGTAGGAGCCAGTAACCCTCGGCTCGTTTATTTGAGAACCGCTCTGGGTCTGTTGCTGCCTCAGCCACGTTGATTCCTTTCAGGAATCCAGAGAAACGCGCAGCCCCGGTTGAGTGGCTTCCGAGCGATTCTGATATGGACTGCGTACGCTCCCTTGGCTATCCTGCGGATTCCAACTTTCCACGGGCGATATCTCTCGCCCAGAACGCGCTGCTGGCGATCACAAGAGATGACGTGATGAGCGCAACGCGCAGCCCGATGAATTCGCCGATCAGTCCACCCGCCACAGTCCCCAGGAGCGCGCCGCCGAAGGCAAGCACCCGGAACGTGGCGTTCAATCGCCCCTGCCATTCCTCGGATGCGCTCGTTTGCCGGATCGTCGCCGTATTGACATCGACGATCGTGTAGGGCGCATCAACCAACCCCTGCTGCAAAAGCAGCAGCCCGACCGAGACGACTGACACCGTCATCGCAAATGCGACCATCCCCTGCCCCACGGCCATGATGATCGACATGACGACAATCGTTCTTTGCAGCCCGAGGGCGGATGTGACCCGGCTCGCCGTCGCCGCCCCGGCGATCGAGGAAAGCCCCCCGATTGCGAAAATTACGCCCAGCCCGCCTGGGCTGAATCCGACCTCTCGCACCAAGAAGATCAGGAACACCGCGCCGAACATGTTGAAGGCGAACTCGAATGTCGCCGCATATCCAGCGAGCGCCCGTAACGTCCGGTTTCGCCAGACGAGATGAATGCCGCCGCGGATTTCATGCAGAATCGGCAGCCGGTCTTCCTCTGGCTTCACCTGCTCGCTCATCTTCAATCCGCGCAACCAGAAGGCCGACCAGATAAAAGTGAACGAGTCGATCAGCACCGCCCCTGGCGCGCTGAAGAGCTGCACCAGCCAGCCGCCGAGACTGAACGCTCCGAATTCCGCCACCGATGCCGACGCCGTCAATCGGCTGTTTCCCTCCATCAATTCGTCGGCTGGAAGTATCGACGGCAGGATCGAGCGATAGGCGACATCGAAGAAAACGGTCAAGGCGCTCACCAGTGCCGCCACAATCCAGAGCGCATGAATCGTCAATTGATCGAGCCAGGCAAACAGCGGAATCAGCGCCAGCAATACCGCCCGGCCCAGATCGGCGACCATCATGATCGGACGGCGCGGCAGCCGGTCGACCCAGGCGCCGGCGAAAAGCCCAAGCACGAAAGCCGGCAGCATTTCGCAGATGCCGATAACCGATAGTTCGAGTGGAGACGCATCCAGCACCAGGACCGCCGCGAACGGAATCGCCGTTCGCGAGATCAGTGTGCCGAATTCCGATACCGTTTGCGCGGCCCAGAGCCGCCGGAAATTCCTCCGTTGCCAGACGCCCCCTTGCCATCGTCCCCACATTCCCCGGGGCGTCCAGGGATGTGGCGGGAGTGATTCGTCCAATCAAGCCTCCGAAGGCGAGCGGACGTGTTGATTGGATGCCGGGCATCGCGTCGCATTTCCCGGGGTTGAAACCCCGGGCTAACACCACGAAGTCCTTCCAGGGCTGAGCTGAGTGGGAGACATCTCCGATATATCGAGACGTCTCCCGGCTCAGTCTCGAAGAGACTTCGTCTTGTGAGCCCTGGACTTCAGTCCGGGGCGGAGCTCGCCGAGCCTGGCCTCCGCTTCTAAACCGCCGCTCGCTCCTTGACGAGGGTGAGCACCTCGGTCAGCCGGTCGATTGATTCCGTTGTGAGCGGATGGAGGTTCACAATCACGTGCCCTACTCCGTTCGCCTGGTATTCCGCCAGCGCTGCCGCCACGTCCTCAACCGACCCGCTGATCCATTTGTCCTTGTTTTGCCCGGCCTCACCCAAATCCTCGAGATCAGGGAAATTGACCTGCACGCCGACTGTGACTTCGAGGGTTTTGGGATCGCGGCCGGCTGCGACGAGCGCCGCATTCATTTCGGTGCGTCGTTCGAGACTGCCGGAATAATCGCCAAACCAGGCGGTGTTCCACTGGTCGGCGTATTGCGCGGTCAGGCCGAGCATTCGCGGTCCTTTTGAGGCAATCAACACCGGAATCTTCCGCTCTGGCGCCGGTCGCATTTCACTGTTCGGCGCAGAGTAATATTTCCCGGTGAAATCGACCTTTCCCTCTTGCACAAGCGGCGTGATGATTTTGACCGCTTCCTCGAAACGGTCCACTTTGTTGGCGAATGAAATGCCGAACGCATCGAACTCCGGCTCGTGCCATCCGGCGCCGAGTCCGAGAATGACGCGGCCTCCACTGATGTGATCGAGCGTCACCGCCATTTTGGCCGTGACCGCCGGGTTGCGGAATGCTGTGCAAAGCACGAGACAACCAAGCTCAACCCGCTCCGTCGCTTCTGCCAGCGCCGCCCAGAAGGTGAAAGCCTCCCAGACACCCTGCGTCGGTTTCTCCGGGAACCGGTAGATCAGGTGGTCATACACCCAGACCGAGTCGAACCCGTTCGCCTCCGCCTGTTTGGCCCAGCCTTTGACCTCTTTGTACGAGGGGCATTCCGACGTATCGCTGTTTTCACCGAGAGGAAGGATGATACCGATTTTCACGCGGGACACCTCCATGTGCGTGGCGGCCTACGTCTTTGCGGCCGCCTCGATCAAATCGCTATATGACCCGCCAACCGGCGGAAGGTCACCGATACCAAGCGCGGCGATGATTTCATCGTGCTCGATCACCGCGCTTTCATCTGAAAGCGCCTCGTCAATGACCGTTTCCAGTTCGACGAAGCAGCCCAGCCCGTTTACGTTATCAAGATGAATGCGCGTCTGCTTGACCAGCACCACGTCCCGCCGTTTTTCAACGACGACGCGCTCCCCTATCGTCGATCCCAATGCTTCCCGCAACGCATCGACTTCCGAGGCGGCAATCACCGCCCGGTGATAGGTGCTCCACCGGGATCCTTCGAGATCGGGACGCGCATATCCGATCAACTCCGCTGATGATTCAGCTCCTTCTTCCGATATTTCCCGCAATTTCAACCGCCCTTGTGGAACGGAAAAGTAGGTATCCCGTTGCCAGAGCGTCTGTCGCGCTCCAAGCGCAATTGCCCGGGCCGACACGGCGGCGAATGTTGCTTCGTCGCATTCCACTTTCAATTCAAGATTTCGCACGCGGTCCCCCTACGTACTCGCTAAGAATGCGCCTGTTGTAGCATGACCGGGCGCAACGAGGCGTCCAATACCCTGAGTCGGAAAGACGGCCAACGATGTCTGAGTCAAACGCCTCGCCGGTGGAGCAACCGGGAGGCAAGCGATATCGCGCGATCGCCAGCAAGCGCTACGGCGGCGCGCTCGACGTTCCCGCGTTTCGCTGGCTCTGGCTGCTATCGCTCTTTTCCTCCGCCGGCGACGCCATCGCCACCATCGCAATGCCGCTCCTTGTCTACGATCTCACCGGTTCAGCCGGGTTGCTCGGGGCAATGTTCGTGCTTCAGCAAATCCCGAGAGTGCTGCTTTCCCCGGCTGCAGGCGTTGTGGCGGACCGGATCGATCGCCGCCAGATTCTGGTCTGGTCCGCGATCATCCGCGCGATCCTGGCCGCGCTCATCCCCTTGATGGGCGACATCTGGCAAATTGCCGTGCTGGCGATGTTGATCTCGACGGCGACCGCCCTCTCCAGACCGGCCGAGCTGGCGACGCTCCCGGCCATTCTGGAGGGCTCCGCCTTCCTGCAGGGTCTCTCGCTGATTCAGGTTACGAACAATGTGATGCGGATCATCGGACCTGCGGCGGGAGCGGCGATCATCAGCGTCTCCAGCCCATCGTTCGCGTTCATCTTGCAGGCGCTCTGCCTGGCGGCCAGCGCTGCCGCAGCCTGGCGATTGGTGCTGCCGAAACTTGAACGCACCACAGCCTGGACCGGCTGGAAAACGGGGTTGCAAAGTGGTTGGGGAGATCTGGCCGAAGGGGTGCGGGTGGTCTGGCGCACACCCATCGTGCGCGGCATCGTCGCTGCCGAATCGCTCTGGTGTCTCGTTTCGGCGGCGCTCGTCGTCACCGCCGTCGTGCTGACGGAAGATACGCTCGATCTCGGCAGCCGCTCCGATGCGGTTTTCGGCGCGCTTGACCGCGACCTTTGCCGGCGGCGCGGTGCTTGGCGCGTTGCTGGCGAGAACGATCGAGCAACGCACCGGTCGCGGCACGATGCTGGCGGTCGGCTATTGCGGTCCGCTTTTCCTGATTCCGATGATCGTCACGCCGCCGTTGCCGGTGATCTTCGTGATCTGGTTTGCCTTCGGCGTTGCCGACTCGCTTGCGGTCGTGGCGCTGCAGTCCTATCTCGCCGAGGCAGTGCCCGATAAGCTGCGGGGCCGGGTCTATGCGACCTGGATCACCTCGGTCACCATCGCGTCGATCATCGCTTTTTCACTGGCGGGCTGGATCACGCCGATCCTCGGCGCGCCGGTCACCTTTTTCGTCGTCGGCGTCGTCACCGGAATCGGCGCGCCCTTTTTGCTCTGGGTCACCGGCGCGCTCGCTGCTGTTCGCCACAAGCATGCGCCTGGAGTCGGTTAAACCCGGCGGACGATGCTGCCCCCGTCCGGTACAATGCATTTGGTGGAAGCAGCGTCGCCATGATTTGTCTTGAGGGAGATCGAGAGCATGAGTTCGCTTGTCCGCAAAGAGAAGCCAGTGCCCGCGGGCGAAGTCAAATCGCTCTTTACCGGCGGTGGCTGGAGATTCACGCTCAAAGGGTCCCCACGGCATTACGACGACGTCACGCAGATCATCGACGCCAGCGGCACATCACAGGTCTATTTCGGAGAAGCGCTCGCCTACGAGCGCGGCGCCGGCATCGCCCTCTGGCGAGTCGAAGCCGCCGATTTCAGCTGGCTGCCGAAGCTCTACAGCTGGTGGGCCGAGCAGGAACGGATCGAGCCGATCCAGTTCAGCATCTTCCTCTACATCCCGCCCGAGCTGAAATACCCGGTCCTCAATCTCCGCGATCACACCGCGGCCGAGGTCGAAGCCTTCATCAAAGCAAACGCCCCGAGAACGTAGACCTGTCCTGAGCATTGCATTCGTGCAGAGTCTCGGCACTGAAGATTGCCCGGCTCAGCCCGGAGGTTTCAATCCCGGGAACAAGTGGACACACGCTGCATGACAAAAAGAGCCTGCCAGTGCGTTCACTGGCAGGCTCTTTTTGGTATCGATTACCGCGATTCGCGGTAGAGCACTACTTGACGCACAACCGGATCGAACTTGCGAAGCTCAAGACGGTTGGCGTCGTTGCGCTTGTTCTTTTCGGTCAGGTAGATGTGCGGACTTTTGGTGCTGCGCAGCTTAATGGGGCCGCGATCGGCTTTGCGTTTTGCCATGGTAGGAACTCCTTGCTGAATGGCTCGTTGTTGATACATTGTATCATATAATGAAGAAAAATGGAAGTTCAGAGTTCGGATCAATAGTGTTCAGTCGCCGCCGAAGGCGCGAAAAAAGGCTCTGAAGAAATCGAGGAAGAAATTATTGCCGATCAGACCGATGGCGATGATCGTCGCCATGATGACCACCGCATCAATGCTGTCCCGTCCCTGTTTCGCCCAGTAAACATCCTCAAGATGAAGCCAGAGCGCGAACTCATCGAGCGTCAACGCCGCGCCGATGCCAAACAGGATTGCGACAAGATTCTCTGAAACATGCGTCGAAAGACCAATCCCGAGATAGCCGCTGACGAGCAGGAGAATGATGCCGGGCACGAGGTGATGGATGTGCAATCCGCCTGACGTCTGCACATTCCTGAGCAGGTGCTTGAAGCGGTCATCGCGGATCGAGTGGGTGATCAAGCGCACGAGCGCGAAAGTCACGAGAAACGTGATGAGAATGACAAGCTGCGCTTCCTTGCCTGCCTGCACGATGTCCTTGTCATACGCCGCGGAAACATCATGCGTCAGGCTATCGAAATCGTACAAGGCATGTCCCTCTCACCCCTGTTCACTCGAAAGAGTCCTGTCCGGGGCGTCGCCATCCGTCATCATCCTGAGCCGCCTCGAAGGATCCCTGCGCGAAGCGCCTCGTTCGAAACCGAACGGTCGAGTCCCGAAGCATTCGGCTTCCCCGGGTGATGCTTCCCTGCGGTCAGCATGACGGAGGCTAGGTTGCGACGCCGCATATGGTCATTGAACCCGCTTTAGTATCCTCGCAATTTTTCGATCGTGAAGACCAGCGCCGTCGAGTATTCCGCCGCCATTTTGTCGACATCGGTTTCAAGCTGCACAAACAAGGAATGGTATTTCTCGGCGTATCCCGGAAGTTGATTGACGGGTGGAGTGGAGTCGCTGATCTCCACCGGTCCGGTAAAAATGGTGATCATCTCACCCCGCGCCAGGCTGTCGAAATGAATCGCCACCTTTGGATTCGCCCTGATGTTCCGCACCTTCGGGGCGTCCGGCTTGGAGTAGATAATGATCTTGTCTGCCCCATCCCACATGAACCAGACCGGGCTGGGTTGCGGTTGACCGGTGGCGCCAACCGTCGTCAACCAGACAATCGGGTCGTGCAGAAGTTGATCGTAGGCGCGAGCCTGAAACGCCGACGTGCGGTCAAGCGTGAATCCCATTGGTGCTCCTCCCTACCGCCGGACTAGTGTCCGCGCAGTTTGGTGATGGTGATGACGATGGGCTTGTGATATTCCCTGGCGAATCCTGCCGGGTCGGTTCCGAGGCTCTTGATCCCGCTGGCATATTTTTCAACATATGGGGCATTGTCGGTTGCAGAGGGACCGCTCGAATTGATCTCCGCTGTGCCGGTCAGCACGATCATATTGCCGCCCTTGCCATCGCCATCGAAATTGAACGAAACGCCGGCGTTGCGATTGATGTTGCGAACCTTCTGATTGTCCTGACTGTAAATCTGAATCCTGTCTCCGCCATCCCAGAGAAACCAGACCAGGCTCGGCTGCGGGACGCCGTCCGCACCCACTGTCGTCAACCAACCGACGATCTCCTTCGTCAGCCGGTCAGCGACTCGGGCCTGGAACGGATTGCTTGAATCGAGCTGAAACATCAAATCGTCTCCTTCTCTAGGGAACCCTACAAAACATGTCAATCACATTGTTGATAATACTATCAAAAAGGAAGTATTGAACAGATCAGGCGCGGCTCGTGATGCGGCCGAGGTTTGCGATCGCTTCGTCGAGTTCGGCGCGGAGCGTGGCGACCAGCTCCGCCGCAGGCATGGCCCGGGAGAGCCGCGCGCCCTGCCCCGCCCACTGCGCGGCGTAGCCTGAATCCCCGGCGGCTTTGGCGGCGGCATTCATGGCCCGCTCTGCGTCATACGCGATCGGGTAGTCAGGAACCGGCGGCGCCTCCGGCGCTTCGCCGAGGGTGATGTAGTCGTTGACGATACCCCTGGCGGGACGCCCGGAAATCACCTTCGTCAGACGTGTGCGGTTCGCGGCATCGCCGAGCAACGCTGCGCGATACGCATCATCCGCCGCTGATTCAGGGCAGGAGATGAATGCCGTTCCCAGTTGGGCAGCTCCTGCGCCGAGCGCAAGGCAAGCGGCAATCCCCGCTCCATCCATGATGCCGCCGGCCGAAATGACGGGAATGCTCAGCTCGCGCACGAGCAACCGCGTCAACGCGAAGGTGCTCAACTCCTGATCGGGCAGCTTGGGATCAAACACGCCCCGGTGCCCGCCAGCTTCGATGCCCTGGGCGATGACGACATCGATGCCAGCCGCTTCTATCGCCTGGGCGTCGTCGAGATTCGTCGCGCTCGCCATCAGCACGATCCCGGCGTCATGAAACTCCGCGATGCGCGCAGCTTCCGGCAATCCGAAATGGAAGCTGACAATCGGCGGCCGCTCTTCCAGCACCATCGCGTGCATGGCGTCATTCACCAGATAGCTCGCGTACGACTCGATCAACGCCGTCGGCGGCTGCACCCCGAAACGGGCGTAAAACGGCGTGAGATAGGCAATCCAGGCTGCTTCGCGCTCAGGATCGGCGATTGCGGGTCGATTGCAAAAGAGATTGACATGAAACGGACGATCGGTCGCCTCGCGGATCTGATGGATCATCGCCCGGGCAGGTTCCACCGCCACCGGACCGATGCCGATCGAGCCCAATCCCCCAGCATTCGAAACCGCCGCCGCCATCGCGGGAGTGGCGGTGCTCGCCATCGGCGCCTGCACGATCGGCGTTGCAATCCCGAGTAATTGCATGAGTGTGGACATTGTAGTGATCCCATCCCCGATTTGACGTGGTCGAATGGCTTCGAAGCAACTACAGGGATCGTCTCACAGGAGATCGCGGATGTCTGCTGTGGAATTACACATGGATTGGCGTGCGTTGAGCAGGGAACTTGCGAGGTCGATGGCATCATCGAGATCAAGCGTCCCACCCACCGAAAATGCGGCATTGAACATCGCTTCGCCCATACTGGCTTTGAGCTGATCAACCGCGCGACCATATTGGTTTGGGGGCGGCACGAGCAAGGGTGAGCCGATGAACTCACTCAATGCTTCAGACGCTCCGTAGAGCTGCGCGGCGGTATCCAATCGCCCCTGGAGGAGCGCCAGCCGGGCGACAACGGCGAGTAGTTCCGCCAATCCTTCCTTATTCTCAGACATTCGCCAGAGCGGCAATGCTTCCTGCATTGCCGCGACTGCAGCCGGAGCATTGCCAATCTCACATTCGAGCAACGCGAGCAGATCCAGCGCGACGGCGAGGTTGATCACATCCCCATCGCGACGCCGTTGGTGGATGACCGGCTCTATGCGATCAATGCCTCGCGCATAGTCGCCGCGACCATATTCAACGACCGCGAGGAGATAGTGACCGAGGTTTACCCATTCCTCCATACCGAGATCCCGAAAGATGACTTGCGCCTGTTCGACAAGCTGCTTCCCTTCTTCAAGGCAGCCGAGATTAGCGAGCCGAACTCCTGACGAATGCGTCACATGCGCCAACTGAAACGGCGTGCCATGCTCGCGCACAAGGGCTCGCCACTCTTCATAGATCTCGGCTCCTCGATCGTGCTCGCCGTGTCGTTCGAGCGCATGGGCGAGCCCGCACAGAAGCCAAATCCGGGTTTCGATCAAACTCTGAGCAACGCGAAGCCGTGCTCGTTCCAACCAGACGATTCCCTCCGCAAGGTGGCTGTGATTGAACCACAACTGCTGGAGTGATGTGGTCAGGCGAACCATCCGCGGTCCGTCATCGATTTCTTCCAACCAGACAATTGCCGCTCGCATATTCGCGTGCTCAGTCTCAACCTGCCGTAACCATCCGATCTGATTGAATTGAACCGTTCCCCACTCCAGGTCCTGCTCGGCCAATTCAAGACACCAATCAGCATGGCGGTCACGAATCGAGATTTCCTCGCCGCTCTTCGTGAGTTCCTCCTGCGCAAATTCACAGATGGTTTCCAGCATGGCGAAGCGTGGTTCGCCATCGCGTCCGTCATACCGTCGCAGTAGTCCCTTTTCGCGCAGCGTCGCCATCTCGGTGATCAGGTTTCGTCCTTGCTCACCCAACACCACTTCCGCCGCTGCAAGGGAGCATCCACCGTTGAATACGGAGAGTCCGCGAAATAGCCGCTGTTCCTCCGGAGTGAGCAGGTCGTAGCTCCAGGCGATCGTATCGCGCATCGTCTGCTGGCGGCGCGGGAGATCGCGCGCTCCGCCGGTCAAGAGTGGAAGTCGCCTTTCGAGTCGCGCCAGCAAGGATTCCGGGCGGCAGCAACGTGATCCATGCTGCCGCGAGCTCGATCGCGAGCGGCAGCCCATCCAGGTGGCGGCAAATCGACGCGATGGTTTCGGCGTTGGTTTCAGTGAGCGCGAAATCGGCCTGGATCGCCTGGGCACGATCCGCGAAAAAACGCACTCCTTCCGTTTGCATGAGCATCGAGCTGTCGCAGTTGGCATCGGGAAGCTCGAGTGGCGGCACGTCGTATTCCCGTTCCAGCGTGAGCCGGAGCCGCTCCCGGCTCGTCACCAGGATTCGTGACCGGGGCGAATCGCTGAGCAGACCGGCCAGTGCTGGCCCTGCGTCAAGCAGATGCTCAAAGTTATCGAGCACCAGCAACAGTTCCTTACCCCGGATGCGCTCTTTGAGCCGCGCGTTGAGCGGCTCGCTGCTCGACTCGCGGACACCCAATTCCTGAGCAATCGCTGGAATCACGAGCGAAGCATCGTTGATTGACGCGAGCCCAACAAACCAGACGCCGTCAGGGAAGGCATCGGAAAGCCGGGAAGCAGCCTGAATCGCCAGCCGGGTTTTGCCAACCCCGCCGGGTCCCGTCAACGTCACGATCGGATAGTCATCTCGCTCCAGCAGCACGGCGATATCCGCAAGCTGGCGCTCCCGCCCGATGAGCAAGGTACGCAAAACCGGCAGTCGCGGTGGTGAGGTGATATTCGCTCCAGATTTGCGACGCTCGGGGATCGCTGCCATCAAGGCGATTCGTTGATCTTCTGATAATTCCAGCGCCGTCGATAGGGCGCGCACCGTTGCCGGATACGGATGTCGTCGTTCACTCCGTTCCAGCGCGCTGATCGCATTCGGCGTGAGACCTGCGCGCTCGGCCAGCACTTCTTGCGTCAGCCCCGCCCGCTCCCGGGCACGCCGGAGCAATACTCCAAATGATGAATGTTGCTCTAATCCTGGCTGCGTATCTTCTTGCTTCATCGGCGCTACCCGCTGTCCCGCATCGCACAAGCCGGTTCAACCGCTCAACTTCGCTGATCTACCGCATGGAGGCATCGTAGCACTGCGTGAATGAATGTTCGATATGTCAAGCTATCTGGCGTCACCGGAAACGCTGAAAAGGGCGGCGTCAATGCATCCGCCCATTTCGGCGCGTCTGGGTGCGATTCAGACCAACATCAAACCACCGGGGTCATCGGGGGCCAGACGACCGACCGGATCGTCATCACGACCAGCTCCGGCTGATCGGAAGGAATATCGTGCCCGCTTTCCTTGGCGACGATCAATGCGCCGCCAGGAACGAGATCAGCTTGCGCCGCAACCAGTTCCTGCCAGATTGGGTCGAGCCGCTTGGCCGGCCACCCATCAGGAATCAATCCGGCTCCAGGACTCGATTCACTGTGGACGAGCACCAACAACGGCATCTCCGGCAGCGGTCCTGAGTTACGGATCTGGTCATAGCTTTCGTCGAGCGCGATCTGCTCGGGATTTCCCAGCCAGAACGCTGATATCCGCTGGGACCAGAGTTCCGGAGTCAGAACATCCTGCCAGCGCGCTTCAAGCTCTTCGCTGAGCGGATCGATCAAGACCATGCCCGCAACATCGTCGGGATGCTGGCTGGCATAGAGCCGGGAAACGAGCGAGCCGAACGAAAAGGACGCGAGCACATAGGGACCAGGAACGCGGGCCGTTGAAAGCAGCGCGGCAAGATCGTCCGCCATCTGCTGCGCGGATCGCGGCCCCGGCGCGGAGCTGCTCTTGCCGGCATTCGCGCGGTCATAGCTGCAGACACGGGTGAACTTCGCGACCTGATCCTGGATTCCGTCCCAGGATTTCGTCGTCATCAAGAGCGATCCCGATTCGAGGATCACGGTCGGAGTTCCTTTTCCTTCGCAGGTCAGGTAGAGCGAGCGATCGCCGACATTCACGAGATCTGAGTAGTTCCCGTAAGCCGCGCTGACAGCAGTCGACGGCGTCGCGTCCTGGGCGATGGCTGCGAATGGAATCAGAAGCACCAGGGCAAGATTCCGAAGCTCGTGGAGGAATCCCGATGTTCGCATGATGACACTCCTTGTCACCGTTCCGGCGTCATTGCCGGCGGCCCGGTTCACATCACTGGAATCGAGCATGCGCCTGAAGTGGTGGCGACTCCACCAACGCTTCTCCAACAGTTCCTCACACACTTCCCGTGGCCCTGGATCGCAAAACAGCAATCAGAGATGGCAGGCCGATGTGGGGCCCGGCACAGTTTTTTGCAGGCAATGAAAGAGCGCAGTTATCGCGCTGGGGATGTTCTGTCAGGAGGCGATCAGACTTGTCGTGAGTGTCTTGGGGTATCGTCGGGTTTGCATAATCTAACGAATGAGACTATGAAAGATCGACAGACGAGCCTAATCGCAGGTTAGCCATCCAGACGAATGAGCGGCTGGCAGGTTGTGGGGCGAAGCGTGGAAACTCGAAACCTGCTCACTGAAGAAAGCGAAGCGATTCAGCGGACTCCTGCCTTTCGGACGCCGCTGATCGGGCGAGAGGAGGAGGTCGCGTCGATCGGCGATCTGCTGCGCCGGGATGACGTGCCATTGCTGACGCTGACCGGTCCGGGCGGGACCGGGAAGACGCGACTCGCGCTTCACGTCGCCGCGTTGATGGCGGACCAGTTTCCAGACGGCGTTTGCTTTGTCAGCCTGGCTCCAGTGCGTGATCATGCGAATGTTGAATCGACCATCGCGCAAAGCCTGAACATTCGAGAATCAGGCGATCGCCCCCTGATCGAGCGGTTGCAATCCCGGCTTCAGACGAAAAACCTGCTGCTGGTGCTTGACAACTTTGAGCATCTGCTGGGTTCATCTCCAATCGTGAGCGCATTGCTGCGCGCCTGCCCGGCCCTGAAGGTGCTGGTCACCAGCCGGGCGCGATTGCATCTCCAGGCCGAGCGTGAATTTCGCGTCCATCCCCTGAAACTCCCCGAACTCCACGCAAAATCAGACCCAGGGGATCTCATGTGGAACCCCGCCATTCAGCTGTTCATGATGCGCGTGCAGGCGTTGAATCCGGAATTTGTGCTCACCCCCGAAAATGGGGCCGCAATTGCAGCCATCTGCCAGCGGCTCGATGGACTTCCGCTGGCGATCGAACTTGCGGCCGGTTGGATTCCACTGCTTGGACCGGCTGGCGTGCTTTCGCGGATGGATCAGCGCCTCCTCATGCTCACCAGGGGAGCGCGCGATCTCCCGGAGCGGTTGCAATCAATGCGCGGAGCCATCACCTGGAGCTATGACCTCCTCAGCGATGCGGAGCGGAGCCTGTTCCGGCAGCTCTCGGTGTTCGTCGGCGGATGCACGGTCGAAGCCGCCGAGGCAGTCGCCGGGTACGACTGTTTCGATGACCTGAGCGTATTAGCCGAGCACCAGTTCCTTCGCGCCGGAGGTGGACCCAGCGGAGCGACTCGATTCACCATGCTCGAAACCATTCGCGAATTCGGATTGGAGCAATTGGACGCCGAAGGGGAGCTCGGGCGCTGCCGGGACGCGCATGCCGCTTATTTCGGCGCGTTCGACGGCAAGCTGGAACCAAATCATCTCGAACCTGATGAGCGTTTCGATACCCGTCTCCGCCGCATTGAGGCCGATCACGCCAATTTTCTGGCGGCGCTTTCCTGGATGAAGGAATGCGGCAATGCAGAGGGAGTCCTTCGACTCTCCGGAGCGCTCGCCGTTTTCTGGCATCACCGGGGGTACTTGCGGGAAGGACGCATCTGGCTGCAATGGGCGCTGGCGCATACACCCGAGATGCCTACCGTACACCGCGCCAGGGCGCTGGCGGGATTGAGTTTGATTCTCTGGACCCAGGGCGATCTCGATGCCGCTGCGCCGCTCGCCGAAGCAAGCCGCGCAATCGCCGAGCAAATTGGCAACAAGGAACTTGCCGCACTTTCCATCCACCTGCTCGGATTGGTCGAAAATATCCTGGGCCATTGGAATCTCGCAGAACTGCTGATGCTCGATGCACTGCGACGCTGGCAAGAGCTCGATCTGCCTACCGACACAGCAATGGCGCTGAACGCTCTCAGCAGTATCACTCGCGGCAAAGGTGATCGTGACGCTTCCGCGCGGTATGCCGACGAAGGTCTCGCTATTTTTCAGGCATTGAATCATCCGTCCGGAACGGCATTGGCGCTGACGTCGCTTGCGAGATTAGCGCTCGATCGACACGATGAACTCCGGGCGCTCAAGCTCTTCAATCAGGCGCTTCAATCCTGGCTGACGATCGACGAGCGCTGGGCGGCGGTTCTGGCATTTACCGGCCTGGCGTCCATCGCGGCGCGTCGCCAGCCGGACATCGCGACAATGCTGATCGGTGCTACCGACGCGATCATTCAGGAGGGGACTGGATCACCATTCCTTGCTGATCGCAAGAATCACGACCAAACCAGGGAAAACGTGCAGAAGGAGATCGGGGCGTCGCGGTTTGCCGAGCTTCACACTGCCGGTATGTCGATGTCGCTTGCCGCTCTGGTCGATCTTGCTTCCCGGATCGAAATCATGCCGGATCGCCGGAGCGGTTCAAGCAATCCAGATCAGCTCACCGATCAGGAGCAACGGGTGCTGCGCCTCCTTGCCCAGGGACTCAGCAACCGGGAAATCGCAACCGCGCTCGCTATCAGCCAGCGAACCGTCGAGAACCACGTTTCCCATATCCTGGCAAAGCTTGGGGTCGCCTCTCGCGCCGCTGCTGCCCGGTACACGAAGGAGCAAGGGCTCTCCTGATGAGGATTCTCAGCACGCGAAATACGTACTTCTGTGGATGCGCCCGAACAGTCCGAGATCGATAGTAAGAATGCGACGATTTTCAAAATTCCCGGATCGTTGCCGGCACGTCCAGGACAGGCTATGAAAACAGAGGCAGTGCGCGATTCGATGGTTCCCAATGCTGTCGCAGGCGTTCGGATTCATCAAGTCCGCACGCAACCACCAATCATCACGCGAGATGCGTTCGCGGTTCCGCGAACCCCGCTCATTGGGCGTGAGGAAGATCAGGCTGCTATCCAGGCGCTTTTGCTCCGGGAGGACGTGCCGATTCTGACCTTGACCGGCCCGGGCGGGGTCGGCAAAACCAGACTCGCACAGCAAACGGCAGCGAATCTGACCGATGCATTCCCGGATGGGGTCTGCTTCGTTTCGTTGGCGCCGATTCGGGCATCGGAGCAGGTCGTCACCACGATCGCCCAGGCCCTGTCCCTTCGCGAGCGTGGCAACCAATCCACATTCGAGCTGATCCGGGATTTTCTTCATTCCAAATCAATGCTGCTTGTGCTCGACAATTTCGAACAGGTGCTGGACGCCGCGCCCGAGATTGGCGAACTGGCGCTCGCCTGCCCGATGCTCAAGGTGCTGATCACCAGCCGGGAAAGACTGCATCTCCGGGAAGAACGGCAGTACCTTGTGCGCCCGCTGGCGCTTCCCGATCTTGCCATTCACTCGTCTATCGACGATCTCATGGAGAGTCCGGCCGCTCGCCTCTTTACCCTTCGCGCTCAGGCAATCATTCCAGATTTTCTCCCCTCCCCAAGAAATGCGCCGATCGTGGATGCGATCTGCCGTCAGCTGGATGGACTGCCGTTAGCGATTGAGTTGGCTGCCTCCTGGATCAACGTGCTCTCGCCTGCGGAATTGCTGGAGCGGCTGAAACAGGCCCTGCCGCTGCTAACGCGCGGCGCGCGCGATCAACCGGAACGATTGCAAACGATGCGCAACGCGATCGCCTGGAGCTACGACCTCCTCAGAGAGAACGAACGCGCACTGTTCCGAAGCCTTTCCGTATTCGTCGGTGGATTCACGCTTGAAGCCGCGCTCGCCGTCGCCGGCGAATGTTTTGGAGATACGGTAGCGTACGTGGATCTGCTTGGCTCGCTCGTCGACAAGAGCCTCATTCTCCTCCTGCCGGAGCGCAGCGAGCATGAAATGAAAACTCCTCGTTTCACCATGCTTGAAACGATTCGCGAGTATGGACTCGAGCAGCTGATATCCGAAGAAGAAATCGACGCTCTACGCGCTGCTCACGCACAATATTTCCTGGCGCTGGCGACAGCATACAACTCGCGAACAGGCGGGCGATTGGAGGAACCATCGGTCAAATCGTGGCTCAATCAGCTCGAAGCAGAACTGCCAAATGTGCGCAGCGCGCTCGATTGGTTCATTAACCACCATCAACATGAGCAGGCTATGCGGCTTGCAGGCGACCTGGGTGACTTCTGGCATATGCGGGGCCACATCCTGGAAGGCTCCCATTGGATCTCACGGGCTCTTTCGCAAACTGGCGAATCATCTCCCGAAGCACGAGCGCGAGCGCTTTTTGCCTCCGGAGTTCTTTCAGTGCAAAGGGGTGATCCCTTCATTGCAAGGGCCGATGCCGCAGAATCAGTGGCAATTTATCGAACGCTAGGGAATAAACGGCTGCTTGCCGAGTCCCTGCATCACTATGGGCATGTCATGTTCTCAACGGGAGAGCTTCTTCTCGCGCAGTCGTTGGTTGAGGAATCGTTGGAATTGGGGCAGCAGATTCATAACGAGCTTTGCATCACCATTTCGATCATGAGCCTCGGTCGAATCGCGGCTGTACGGGGTGAGTTGGAGCAGGCGCAATCGCTCATTGAAGAGGCCGTCGCGCGTCATCGCGTCCATAGCGGTCCCTATGGCGTCGCAGTTGGACAACTCTTCCTCGGGCGTTTGATCCACAGTCGGGGAGCGGCCACCGATGCCATTGCGCACTTCCAGGAATCCCTCTCCATCGCATGGGACCTCGAAGATAGAACGTTGATCGCACGATTGCTTGAAAGTCTGGGCGGCGCCATTGCTGACATTGCGCAACATCAAACCGCTGCTCGATTCATCGCGTCGGCCGCGCTGCTGCGCGAACAGATTGACCATCCAGTTGATGCCGATGACCGTCGCGATTACGATCGCATAATGGCGCAGCTTCGCGGCAGTATGGGTGAACACGCATTTGGACACGCATGGAATGAAGGGTACTCCACCCCAATAAGCGCAATCATCGCGGAAGCCCTTGAAGTTACGGCGATCCCGGAATCGATAAAGATAGTGCAAAATCCGGAACGCATCTCGCCACGCGAGAGCGATGTCCTCCGACTTCTCGTCGAGGGCAGTTCCAATCGGGAAATCGCCGACTCAGCTCTTCATCAGCGAGCGAACCGTCGAGAATCATGTGCTGCACATTCTCACGAAACTTGAAGTGCCATCTCGCGCTGCCGCCGCGACCTACGCGATCCGAAATGGGCTGGTCTGAACGATCGTCGAACATGAATCCAAAGATTCGCCAACGTGACCGCACCTGCTACTATCTTGATCTACCCGGGGCTCACTCCCAGATCGCACACCGCAAGACAACATTCTTCGATGATCAGCGATCTCCTCAAACAGAGTACCGAGGCGTGCGATGCCAGATGCTGGATCGCCAATGAATGAAAAGATCGCCGGCGAAATCTCCGATGCCCACGCATCGCCCCGCGTTCGCTTTCCCCATGTCTCTGAGCAACCAGATAGCGATTCGCGTATGGAGTTTCCTGCTCCGCGCACCCCGCTCATCGGGCGTGAAGCGGATCAGGACGCGATCAAGGCGTTGCTGCTCCGGAACGATGTGCCGATCCTGACCCTGACTGGTCCGGGCGGGGTCGGCAAAACCCGGCTCGCGCAGAGCATTGCGGCGGATCTGAGCAGCGACTTCCCGATGGCGTCTGCTTTGTCGCGCTGGCGCCAATTCGAGACTCAGAGCAAGTAGCGTCGGCGATAGCCCGGGCGCTTGGACTGAGTGAACGTGGAAAACAGTCGTCGTTTGAATTGCTCCTGAATGAACTTCGCACAAAGTCGCTCCTGCTGGTGCTCGATAACTTCGAACAGGTGCTGGATGCCGCATCCGCAAATCGGTGAGCTGGCGCTCGCCTGTCCGAAGCTCAAGGTATTGGTGACGAGCCGGGAGCGGTTGCATCTTCACGACGAGCGGATCTATCGGGTGAATCCATTGGCGCTGTCCGATCCCACCACAAGCTCGTCGATCGACGAGCCTGTGCCGAGTCCGGCTGCGCAGCTTTTCGCCATGCGCGCGCAGGCGGTACTGCCTGATTTCCAGCTTTCGGCAAGCAATGCCCCGGTGGTCGATGCCATTTGCCGGCAACTTGATGGTCTGCCGCTGGCGATCGAGCTGGCCGCACCCTGGATCAGGCTCTTTTCGCCGTCAGAGTTGTTGGTGCGATTGGAGACATCGATTGCCGCTCCTTACGCGCGGTGCGCGCGATCAACCCGAGCGGTTGCAAACCATGCGCGACGCAATCGCCTGGAGCTACGACCTCCTCAGTGATATCGAGCGCGCACTCTTTCGACGGCTCTCAATTTTTGTCGGCGGATTCAAGTTGGATGCCGTTGCATCGGTCTCCCGCGATCTCATCGAGAACGAAGAGCAACTGATCGACCAGCTCGGCGCACTTGTCGACAAGAACCTGATCCTTCATGCGCCCCGGGCAGGTGGCAAGGACGCGCCTGAATCACGGTTCATCATGCTCGAAACGATCCGTGAGTACGGTCTTGAGCAACTTGCGCGGGAAGAGGAAGAAGAGGCGACCCGGTTCTCTCATGCGCACCACTACCTCCGACTCACTGAACGGGACCTCTCCTATCTCCTTGGTCCGTGGCATCAACCATGGGTCAATGAATGGCTCGACGACCTGGAAACGGAACTTGGCAATTTACGGGGGGCGCTCGATTGGGTGCTCACCCGTCACCACGACGAATTGGCGTTGCGCCTGTCGGGAGGACTTCTCGATTTATGGTACTGGCGGGGCTACCTCGCAGAAGGTCAAACGTGGCTCGCGCGTGCGCTCACCACGTCGACTGAACCACGGACTGCTGCCCGTGCGCGTGCGCTCTATGCCGCAGGCGTGCTGGCTGCCCAACGAGATGATTTAGTGCTTGCATGATGCGGGCCGCAGAATCGGTGGCGCTTTACCGAACGCTCGATAACGAGCGAGCGATCGCCGAATCGCTGGACGTTTACGGCAGCATCATGCTCTCGCAGGAGAGCTCCACCAGGCGCAACTGCTTTGCGAAGAGGCATTGGATCGAGGCGAAGGCTTGATGACAGGATAAGCACGGCAGTCTCAACACTGAATCTCGGTCGAATTGCAGCAGATCGTGGCGATCTGGAGTTGGCGCAATCGCTCCTGGAAGAATCGCTCGCGGGTCACCGGGCAACCAACGGCACCTGGGCGTCGCCGTGGCGCAAATGTTCCTCGGCAGCGTGATTCACGAACGCCGGAATCTGGCTCAGGCAATCGTGACGCTCCAGGCATCGCTCACCACCTTCTGGAGCGTTGGCAGTAGGGAAACGATCGCCCGGTGTCTTGAATATCTTGCCTGCGTCGTCGCCGATCTCCGGCAGCCGGAAACCGCAATCCATTTCTTTGCGGCGGCATCGGTGCTCCGGGATCAGCTTGGGCATCCCATCGATAAAGAAGACCGCCCACACTATGAGCGCGCGATGGCGGTCATTCATCGCGATCTTGACGACGCTGCGTTTCAGCTTGCCTGGCAGGAAGGAATCGGCACGCCGATCGAAGAAATTGTGAGCGATGCGCTCGCGCTGAACGCAACCGAAACACCGAGACAAAAAGCATCACCGTCTGATCTGCTCTCTCCCCGCGAATTCGAGGTCTTGCGTTTCCTGGTCGAAGGACATTCCAATAGGGAGATCGCCGCAGATCTCTACATCAGCGAGCGCACGGTCGATAACCATGTGCTCCACATCCTCACCAAGCTCGATGTTCCTTCGCGCACTGCCGCGGCCACCTACGCCGTCCGGAATGGGCTGGTATGAGCGAGCATTCGGAGGAGTATCCAGACGATTCGCCGTTGCGGTGGAGCCTGGCTCCCTGGAACGTGCGCCCAGCAGGAGCGGATGTAAATCATGCCTGGCGCCGTCGTGCAAAAACGCACGTGTCCAGGCGTTAGGAGAACGAAACCGCGCTCCTAACGCCTGACACCAATCGCCTCGTTACGGAAGCACTTCGCAGGACCTGACGATGTCATTGCCCGAGAACGGAGTGCAGGTATCGGTGCCGGTCCCGCCGCTGAGTGTCGAAGGATCCCGCCGCGCCGCCGAGAACCCGAATGTTGTCGTCGCCGGATCCGCCATCCAGCGTGCCAAAGCCGATGACGCGATCGGCGCCGTCACCTGCGCGGAGAATCTGACCGAAGCCGGCCGGGTCGACGAGCAGATCGTCACCGGTTCCGGCGTCAAGAACGTCATTGCCCGCGGTGCCGATCAGGATGTCATCGCGAAAGGCCTCGCCCCACATCTGGTCATTTCCGTCCCCGGTTCTGATGACGTCATTGCCGCCTTCGCCGCAAACCGTGTCGTTTCCAGACCCGGCGTCGATGATGTCGTCGCCGGCGGTGCCGACGATCACGTCGTCGCCGCTTGTGCCGCGAATCGCCCCCGGTTCCGTCATGATGATCGTTGGGGTCAGCAGATTGCAGGTGACAGACTCCTGCGCGCTGACGGGCGATGGTCCGCTCGCAAACACCATGAATGCGAAGCCCAGTAAGAGCGAGGCGGTGATTCCGATTATTCGCATCGAAGTTCCTTTCACGTTGCGCGAGCCAGGCCGCGCGATCGTTCGCGCTGGTCCCTGGCTCTGTCGTTCCCGAGCGGCCTTTCGATTGGTCTCGGGATTGATTCGATCTTGACCTGGGCCGGACTCCGAAGCATCGGCAAGGTTGCCGAATCGGTTCTGGGACGAGCGGGAGTCAAAATGAGCGATGTTGCGGATGACCTCAAGTGAGGCCTGGGGTTTCCAGATGGTGAAGGCGACTCGCTCTGAACGAGAGATGTCGTTGGTAATCACGGTTGCCACCGGTGTGCGGGTTGGAATATGCGGTTTCGAATTGACTGAGTAGCGGTACTCATCGGTCGAACTATGTCAAATAAGCACTTCTACCGATGTGCGAATGCGGGCCAGGATCGAAGCTATTTCCAGGACCAGGAGCACTATGGAGTGCATCTGCAAGGTCCCGATCCGGGAGGACGTCCATGATCAGCTCGAACCTACAGCGACGTAGCTTCGGTCTTCTCTTTCTCGCTCTGTGTCTGCTGGCGCTTGGCACCACTGCTTCCTTCACTCGATCCGGTACGGCTTCGGCTGCCGAAGCGTCGAGCGTGACCCCACTCTTGATCAGCGCGAGAACTGCTTCCCCCACCACGCGTGACGCCGGCTTGATCGTCGTCACCGGCGACACCTTCACCCCTGGCGGGCAGGTCTATATCGCGCTCTACGACGAGTGGGGCCAGCGGCTCTTCGAGAACCGTTGGACCACCGCTTCCCCCGACATCTTCGGACCGAACGGTTCGATCGATCCCGGGCGCGGATACCAGGCTGGAGGACTGCTCCAGGAATCCTTCGATCATCTCTGCGGTGCGACAGTCATGGTGCGTGCGTACGATCAAGGAACTGCCAGCTGGAGTAACTGGTTGGACGCGCAGCCAAATTGTTAGCGGCAACTCGATCTGGTGAGTAGTTGCCGATCAAGAAACCCGGTGGCCGATGGTCACCGGGTTTCTTGATTTAAATGCCTCACCCCCGTGCCAAACCCCGAGGGTCACACGCCGAATGCTCGACGATTTCGGCCTTGCATTGCCCGGTTTCTCCGAAAACCCACATGATCACCACCAGTTATGGAAGGACTTCGTCGTGCTCAGCCCGGCACATCCAGTGCCGGGAAATGTCTGGCCGAGCAACCGAATGGGGGATGTGCCTCCCGCCAATCCCCAGGCAAAATACCTTCGGACTGCATGTCTTTGGGGTGGCGTTTTCACCTGAGGAGGAGAGATAGATGGACGATCAGGCAGTGCGAACGCTCTATCAAACGTTGATCGGCGCCTGGAATCAGCAAGATGCCGCCGGCATGGCAGGCTGTTTCGCCGAAACCGGGCATATCATCGGGTTCGATGGCAGCCAGATGACGGGGCCGAAGCGAGATCGAAGCGACGGTCTCGACGATCTTCTCGCACCATCGGACTGGTCTCTACTATCCGATCGTGCGCGAGGTGCGGCCAGCTCGGTTCCGAGGTAGTCCTGCTCCGTGCGGACGTCGGCATGGTCCCTGCCGGAGAAGACGATATCAACCCCGATCTCAATGCGGTTCAATCGCTGGTCGCCAGCAATCAGGATGGGCGCTGGCTCATCGAGCTCTTTCAAAATACCCCCACCGCGCTCCATGGCCAGGCTGAAATTCGGGAAACGCTCACGGCGGAATTGCGCGATCTTCTCGCCGCAAGCAGGTAGCTCAAAAGTCTCGATTCCCGGTCAATGGTCGATAGTGCGTGGTATCGTCCGCTGAACGTCCGACGTTTTTCGCACCTCGACGAGGAGTTGCTCCTGATGACGCTTACTGCGCAACCGCTTCCCAATGATTATGTGAATGCGACCTGGCCCGACGTGCTGCCACGATTCGATGCGCTCGCCACAATGCCGCTCAGTCTCGACAACGTCGAGCGCTGGCTGGCCGATTGGTCCGCATTGGAGTCGGCAGTTTCGGAGGCGATTCAGCTGGCCTCGGTCGCCTACACGGTCGATACCACCGACCCGGTAAAGGAAGCGGCGTACCAGCGCATGGCCGGCGAGATCGAGCCGCACATGGACGAACAGCGAGTTCGGCTCGTCCAGACGGCTCCTGGAGCTCGGCTACACCCGGTCCGATCTGGAAACGACCATCCGGGTCTTTCGGAATCAGGAAGAGATCTTCCGCGAAGAGAATGTGCCGCTACAGCAGGAATTGCAGGCGCTCGACGCCGAGTATCAAAAGATCACCGGCGCAATGACCGCCGAATGGGAAGGCGAAACCATCCCGCTTGCCCGCCTGCGGCCCTTCCTGTTCGATACCGATCGCGCTACCCGTGAGCGAGCCTTCAACCGCCAGATCGCGACCATATGTCGAATCGCGAGAAGCGCTTGCGAGGATCTTTGATGAGCAATACCGGCTGCGCCAGCAAGTCGCGAAGAACGCCGGATTTGACAACTTTCGCGATTACAGCTTTCGCCTGAAAAACCGGTTCGACTACAGTCCCGCCGATTGCGAAACGTTCCACGACGCCGTTGAAGCAAGCGTCGTGCCGGCGATCGCCCGCCGGAACAAATTGCGAAAAGCCGAACTTGGCGTTTCACAATTGCGGCCGTGGGACGTGTTTGTCGATCCAGCAGGACGCCCCGGCTTGAAGCCGTTCGAGAATGTCGATGAGTTGGCGGCAGGAACCGAAGCGGCGCTCGGACACGTCAGCCCGATTTTCGGCAAATGCATCGCCACCATGCGGCGCGAAAAGCTGCTCGACCTCGACAGCCGCGAAGGCAAAGCGCCAGGCGGCTATTGCACCGGCTTCGACTACCGCAAGCGACCGTTCATCTTCATGAATGCCGCCGGTACCCATCAAGATGTCGAAACGATGCTGCACGAAGGCGGCCACGCCGTTCATGCCTTCGAGACGTACGCCTTGCTGCCATTGATCTTCAACCGCTACCCGGGCGAGGAGATGGCGGAAGTCGGCTCAATGGCGATGGAGTTGCTGGCGTCTCCCTACATTGAAAAGAAGGACGGCGGATTCTATTCGACGGAGGATGCAAACCGCGCCCGCATCGAGCATCTTGAAGGAATCCTGTCCGGAGTCGCCTGGATCGCCGCCATCGACGCCTTCCAGCACTGGATTTACACCGACAAGAATGGCGGCGACGCCGACGCCCGTGATGCTGAATGGCTCGAAGGTCGCCGCTCGCTTCAACGGCGGTGTCGATTGGAGCGGGCTCGACGCTGAGAGCCTGGCCCGCTGGTACCGCCAGCTGCACATCTTCCTGGTGCCCTTCTATTACATTGAATATGGAATCGCCCAGCTCGGCGCGCTCCAGGTCTGGCGAAACAGCCTGCAGGATCAGGCCGCCGCAGTTGAGTCCTACCGGCAAGGCGCTCGCGCTCGGCGCCACCAAGCCACTTCCCGAGCTGTTCGAAGCCGCCGGCGCCCGCTTCGCCTTCGACCGCCCGATTGTCGCGGAACTGGTGGAACTCATTGAATCAGAGCTGGCGAAGCTGGAGGCATAGCCTGTGGATTGCTCATCCCCAACTGAGGATGTCGAGGTATTTCGTTTCCAGTAAATGGTTATCCATTGTCTGAAGCAGTTCCTGCTGGAGACTTGAGCAGGAACTGCCGGAGGTCGCCGAGTCAGTTGATGAAGTATGGGATCTTCTTGAGCCATCAATGCGCTATCTCGTCGATCGATAGCGCAACCCAATGAACATCCGTACGATTTCCGAATTATGTGATCATCGTTGTCCTGGCACTAAAACCCTGGCAGCATCATTGCAGCTAGGATTTTCCCGAACCGCGTTCATCTGGGATGTCTGCGTCGCGCAGATCACCCGCGATCTTGAAATAGACAATCTCCGGATCACCTTCATCCAGATGCTCGATATATCCGCTTCGCACAAAACCAAGCTGTTCGCAAAGTGCCTGCATCTTCAGATTCGATGCATTGGTGGAAGTGAAAAGTTTTTCGCCGGGAAAGCAATCTTCGACCGCCCGCATCAATGCCGAACCGATCCCTTGGCGTTGATGTCGAGGATCGACAATCAGCAACGCGACGAAGCGCTGATCGAAAAACGAGCGATCAACCACGGCAAAGCCTGCGAGCGCATCGTTGCATCTGGCGACCAGGCATTCGCCATCGCTCGACAGATTGACGAAGAAACTCCCGACGGTCTGCGCTTCCGAACACTCGTTCGTCAATTGCCTGCACCGCCTCGATGTCGCCGGGATGTGCCGCAGCGACATCGATTGCGACATGATCTCCGATAGGCATCATCACTTCGAACCCCTTGGCGTTTCATCACGTGAGTAGGAAAAGTGATGGGAGTCTGTAGGAAGAATCATTGGCCGAGCCAGATCATGAGTATCGCGATGACCACGAACGCACGGCAATTAGCGGCCTGCTGGAATCGCCGGTCCCCGCGCAAGCGTAAGCGAACCTCCGCCCGCTATTTGCTCATGCATACGGTTGCGCATCCTCATCGGGGACCCATGCTCCCCTTGTCTCCTGTTGCCTGGTGGAACCTGAATTGGCGCATTGTATCCCCGTTCGGGGCGATTTCGTGCGACGCCCGAGTTCTGAAGTCTCCGGGGCGTTACAATGCGGCAGATACCCTACTGGCTTCGCCTGACAGTCTGGATGCACCTTTGTGACCGATACCACGAGTGAGCAACTCGAACCGGTCAAAAAAACAGCGCCCTCCTACCGCTCGGTGCTGAGCCATGGTCCGGTGCGGATCGTGGCCACGTCGCGCTTCCTCTCCCGTATGGGCGCCCAGATCATGACCTACGGCATCATGGTCTTTCTGGCCGCCGCAGGGTCGAGCCAGTTCGAAATCTCGCTGGCGAAATCTGCCTCATTTCTGGCGGCCCTGCTCTTCGGTCTACAGGGCGGCATGCTGGCCGATTCCCGTCCGAAACGCCAGATCCTGCTCGTCAGCTTCGCAGCCCTGGGAGCCATCTGCTTACTGACCCCCTTCCTGCTCGGTACCAGCAGCGGTGACCTCCTTTTCGTTATCTTCGTCTCCAGCGCGATCAGCCAGGTCGTCAGCCCCGGGCTCAAATCGATCGTAGCGATCGTTTCGACCCCGGCCGAGTTGGCGACCACCAGCGCGCTCGTCAATATCGTCGGTTCGATCGGCTCCTCGATCGGCTCGACCTTCATCGCGCCGTTCCTGATCAAGCAATCGGGAATCGACGCGATATCTGATCGCCGCCGGCATCCTCTATCTGTTCAGCGCCATCCGCATTTATCGTCTGCCGACCGCGGAAGCCCTCGGCAAGCAAGAAACGACGAAGAAGCTGCGCGACCTGGATTGGAAGCCGCGGGCGCTATCGCTCAGATACAACGCCAACTGGATCATGGCCAACCGGCCGATCGCCTCGATGATGTTGGTCGGCGCCCTTTCCGCCTCGCTGCTGCATGGCGTCACCGCGTTGGTGCCCATTTTCGTCCGCGACGTCCTCGAAGCAGGATCCAACCAATAGCGTCTACATCTTCATTCTTTCAGGCGTCGGGTTCTTCGTCGGAGCGTCGATCTCTCCAAAGCTGATCAGACGGTTCGGGGAACGACGGGTGTCAGTCTGGTCGCTGGTCCTGATGGCGGTCAGCGTCATCCTGTTCTCCATGATCAACCTGTTGGACAAGCCGCTCGCCGTGATCAGCCCATTACGGCTGGTGAATCTGTTCACCGATGCCGACCTGAGTGACGCGGTGCTGGCGGCCGGCCTCATTGCCTTTCCCGCCAATTTTGGCTCGACGATGTGCTTACAAGCAGTCCAGGTATACATAAATCGACAACGTGCCTGAACATCAGCAGGGCGGCGTATTTGGGTTGCAGCAGGTGCAGGAGAATGTGCTCAACCTCTTCGTCATCCTCTTGCTCGGCCTGCTCGCAGCCGTCACCGGACCGCAATACATCTTTCTCTTCGCCCCCATCGTGGTCGGAGCGTTGGGACTGGCGCTGCTCTACTACACCTTCTGGCACTCCACCGGCAAAGTTCCGCATCTTTCGGAAAGCATCGGGTTCCTGGTGGAAGACCAGCCGCCCGAGGAGATCCATGATGTCGAGTCCGGCAGGAGCGACTCCAATCGATCCGAGGGAAACTAGTCCGCGCCACGCGATCGTTGAGGACCGAGATGCACTTCGAATCAGTCACCGCGCAGACCATATTCGACACCTTCCTGCTGCTCCTGATCGGGATCGGCCCCAAGTTGGCACTGGTGCCGTTCCTCCACGCGACGGCGGGGATGCCGCAGGCCACCAAGCGCCTCGTCCTGGAGAAGATGCTGACCACCGCCGGCACGGTCGCGGTGGTCCTCCTCCTGCTCGGCGGACTGTTGACCCGCGTCCTGCATTTCTCGACCGGGGCCCTCTCGATCGCCAGTGGCGCCATTCTCTTCCTCATCGCGATCCGGATGGTCTTCGGGCGCGACGCCCCGGCCACGGGCAGTCTCGCCGTCGAAGGGAAGAACCCGCTGCAGCTCGCCATTGTGCCCCTGGGAGTGCCCTACCTCCTCAATCCAGCCGGGATCGTGTTCCTGGTGACCGCCTCGGCAGATGCCGGGTCGCTCGGCGTCATCGCCGTCGTCGTCGTGATCCCTCGTCGCGGTGCTCGCACTCGACGTCGTCGTGTTCCGCTGGGCCACCCAGGTGAGTGAGGACAAGATCGAGAACCGCCTGCTCGTGGTCGAAATGGTGTTCGGCTTCTTGCTCGCCGCCCTCGCCGTGCAACTCGCACTCAACGGACTCGCCGAGGTTGGCGTCGTCCACCTGACGGGTCATTGAGCGTTTCCTAATGAATCAAGCGCTCCACGATGGTACGCTGTATGAAGTATTTGATGAGAGGATTGAATTTTGGAGGTGGAATTCATGAAACAGGTTCGATGGATCTGTGCGGCATCGGCTCTAGGACTTGCGGTGCTCATGGGAGCTCCGGCGCTGGCGCAGGATGCGACGCCCGCAGCGTCGTCAACATCACTCGTGGCAAATTCGTTCTCCGCGCCTTTTACGCCGTCTCCCGATCTCTGCACCATCCCACCGATGTCCACGGATGACGCTGCAAATCTGCTTGCGACTCCTACGCCTTTGTTCTCACCGCCGGTTACAGAACACGGCATCGTCGCACTCCCCGGGGGAACTGTTGCAGACGATGCCGCCACGGCTGGCGTGCTTGAAACCCTCACCCAGCTCTGGGCCTGCAACAACGCCCAGAATACAGGATCATTGGCGGCGATTTTCTCACCTGCCGGACTGCAGCAAACACTTGGCGTGACGGAAGATTCAACCATGAGTCTTGAGGCGATTCGCGCCAAGGTCGCCGCCAAGCTGACACCGGAAGATCCACGCGCCGAAGCAGATTGGGCAAGCATCGATGCGGTTGTCAGCGTGCTCGCCCAACCTGATGGTTCCATCGGAGTGCTTGTGTTGAACTCCGACCCACTCGTCTCTGAAGGCGATCAGGTGCTCGACTACTTCGCCTTCACGACCGAAGACGGCTCAACCTACCAGCTTTCGACCGTCATTCTCGATCCGTTCGATCTCACCCCTGACTACGGTTTCGAAAAGGCATAGCTCATCACATGAAAAAGGGGCGCTCCGGAATTCCGGAGCGCCCCTTTTTGCGTTTAAGTCCAATCGCTATCCGCGAGCTTGCGCGACGATCCCAGCCAGCTCCTTCGCCCGCGCGGTGATCGTTTCCCAGTCACCCGCCGCCACGCTCTTCGCATCGACGAGATTGCTGCCGGCGGCGATCGCGACCGCGCCCGCTTTGATGAAGGCGGCGGCGTTTTCTTTGCTCACCCCTCCCGTCGGGATCAGCTTCACCTGCGGCAATGGTCCGCGCACATCCTTGAGATATCCAGGGCCGCCGAACGACGCCGGGAACACTTTGACGATCGTCGCCCCTGCTTCCCAGGCGGTCAGAATCTCGGTTGGCGTCAATGCGCCGATCACGGTGGGAATCGAATAGCGCCGGCACAGCTCAATCGTCGCCGTTTTCAGAGTCGGGGTGACGATGAACTGTGCCCCGGAGAGGATTGCCGCCCGGGCCGTTTCCGGATCAAGCACCGTTCCCGCGCCAATCACCGCTCGGTCGCCGAACTCGTGGCGAACCTGTTCGATCACCTTTCCCGCCAGCGGGTTGGTGTAGGTGAACTCGATCGTCCGCACCCCTCCCTGCACCAATGCCTCGGTCAGCGGCAACGCCGCGGAAAGATCATCAAGCCGGACAATGGCGACAACCCCGTCGCGCGTCAATTCCGATTCCGTGAGCATGTTTCTTCCTCTATCACAGATAAGCAACCGCACCAAACTCGACGTGATGCAGTGAGCGTCGTTCAGAATGCTGCGAACGTCAACCTGCCTGTTCGAACATGGATATCTCTACCAAAGCGCGATTTCGGTTTCCACGTCGAACGCGTGCAGCCGATCCCCATCGAAGCGCATCGCAATCTGCTCGCCGACCGACGGCTCGATCTCCGACGGCACATCGGCGACCACCGTCTCTTCGCCAAAGAGGGAGTAAATCAACGTATTCGCGCCCATTGGCGACACGACATCGACCTGAGCGTTGACGACCCCGGTCTGCCCTACCGGCGCTTCTATGGTGATTGCTTCCGGTCGAATCCCCAACCAGACTTCGCCCACGCCAGAGGCTTCGATGGTCTCTCGTCGCTGCACTGGGACCGGAATGCGAAATGATTCCCCGACGAAAGAGAGATCGCTCCCGTCGCGAGCAACCGAGGCGCGGAGGAAGTTCATCTCGGGATTGCCCATGAACGCGGCGACGTACTTGTTGGCCGGATGGCGATAGACCTTCAACGGCGCGTCACACTGTTGGAGCACGCCATTGCGCATGATCGCCGCACGCGTCGCCATGGTCATGGCCTCACTCTGGTCGTGGGTCACATAGACGATTGTCGCACCCAAACGGCGGTGCAATTTGATCAACTCGGTGCGCATATTGACCCGGAGGCGGGCATCCAGATTGGAGAGCGGTTCATCCATCAGGAAGACCTTCGGCTCTCGCACCACTGACCGGCCGAGTGCGACCCGCTGTTGCTGACCACCCGAGAGCTGACGCGGTGTGCGTTTGAGCAGACTGCTGAGCTGCAACCAGACCGATGCAGCGTCCAGCCGTTCCTTGATGGCGGTTTTCGGCGTGTGATGCAATCGCAATCCGAGGGTGATGTTCGACTCGACGTCCATATGTGGGTAGAGCGCGTAGTTCTGAAAAACCATGGCGATGTCGCGGTCTTTCGGCGGGACAAAATTAACGACGCGGTCGCCGATCACGATCTCGCCGCTGGTCGGCGATTCGAGTCCTGCGATCATCCTGAGCAAGGTCGTCTTGCCGCAACCTGAGGGTCCGAGCAAGACGAGAAACTCGCCGTCGTGAATATCGAGCGAGACATTATTGACTGCTCGGACCTCGCCGAAGAGCTTGTTGACCTGGCGAATCGAGACGTCGGCCATGGGTGACTCTCCTCTAAACGGTTAACCCTTGGTCGTGCGGCCGCCCGCAAAGCCCTGGCGAAGATAGCGCTGGAAAATCGCAAAAATGATCAACATCGGAACCATGCTACTGACGGTGGCTGCGGTAGCCAGCCCCCAGTCGGTGTTGTATTGACCGGGAATGGTGGCCAATCCTGGTGGGATGGTGCGCGAGCGGTCACTCGTTGCCACGATCAACGGCCAGAGGAAGGCGCTCCACTGGGTCAGGAAGGTGAAAAGTCCAAGCACGGCCAACCCGGGGATACAGAGCGGCAAGATCACTCGAAAGTAGATTCCCAGATCCGACATGCCGTCAATGCGGCCGGCGTCCTCGAGTTCGGTGGGTATCGTCTGGATGAATTGCCGCATCATGAAAACGCCGACCGGATACGCGAGCGCCGGCAGAATGAGCGCCTGATAGCTATCGACCAGGTTCAAGCTGTTCGCCAGCAGAAATGTTGGGAGCAAGGTGACCGCAAGCGGGATCATCAACGTCGAGAGCAACAGTATGAAGAGCATATCTTTGCCGCGGAATTTCTTTCTCGCGAAGGCGTACCCTGCCAGCGAATCGAGAAAAAGAATGACGATCGTCGCGATAATTGCCACCACCAGGCTATTGACCATCCATTTCTTGAAGGGATGATCGAACCAGATCGTGTGGTAATTCACCCAGGAGGGCGACCAGATCACAGAAAGTGGCACCATGCGGCTGTAGGTCTGTTTGAACGAGGTCGCGAGCAGATAGACCACCGGCCCGGCCGCCATGAGCGCAGCCAGCGTCAGCGCGAGATAGGTGAAGAAGTCCTTGATCGTGCGAGCACGGTGTTGATGCTTGGGAACATTCGCGGTTGCAATCATTGAATCGATTCCTCTCGCACTAGAATTCGATCTCCTTGCGGAAAATCAGCAGCTGCGCGAGCGCCAGCAGCATGATCAGCATCAGAAGCACGAGCGCCATCGCGGCTGCGAGCCCCATCTGGTCGTACCGGAATGCCTGCGTGTAGATGTACATCACGATCGTCATTGAGGCATAGCCCGGACCGCCGCGTGTCATCACGTACGGGCTATCGAACAGCTGCAAATTCCAGATCGTCGCCATCACGGTTGCGAAGAGAATGGTCGGGCGCATCAATGGCAGGGTGACCAATCGAAAGGATTGCCAACCAGTCGCGCCGTCGATCGAGGCGGCGTCGTAGAGGTGGGTGGGGATGCTCTGCATTGAGGCGAGGAAGAGAATCGTGTAAAACCCAGCGCCTCGCCAGAGTTCGAGCGCGACAAAAACGGGGATGACGAGATTCGGATCTCCGAGCCAGTTAACTGGATTGATTCCGACCAGTCCGAGGAGCTGGTTGAAAAGCCCGCCGTCGAACTGCAGGAGATAGCTCCAGATCACCGATGCGGCAACAGTCGACGCCACACTCGGCACGACCAGCAGCACGAGAAACAGGGCGCGAAAGCGAATCTGCCGGTTGAGCAGAGCCGCGAGCCCGATCCCGGTCACGAGCACCGATGGAATGACCAGCACGGTGTAATAGACAGAATTGCGAAGACTCTGCCAGAAAACCTCGTCATGGATGATGCGTTCGTAGTTGCGGAATCCGACCCAGTGCAAACCGCTGAGAATCGCGCCACCCTGGAAGGTGAGAATGATCGCGCGGATCAGCGGATAAAGCAGAAAGATTCCGAAAAAGAGGAACTTGGGCAGAATGAAGAGATACGGACCGAGCGCGTTGGAAATCAACTGCCGCCTGGGCGCCTGAATCGGGTGGGTTATGGTCGCGTCGCGCTCAGCCTGGACGGATGGGGCACTACTCGCCAAAATCTGCTCCGCAATGATCGATGCGGGGAAGGATTCGCCAGATGCGAATCCTTCCCCGCGAAAAGGTCGCAGACATTAGCCCTGCGCGAGACGATCGTTGATGACCTGAGCGGCGGTGTTGAGCGCATCTTCGGCGGATTTCTGGCCGCTGAAGGCTGCGATCGCTTCGGGATTCAAGATCGTCCAATAGTCGAACGGCATCGACGGAAGCAGTGTGTAGTTCTTCTGCGTTTTCGCGAAAGCCGAGACCAACGGTTGATCGGCGAACGGATCGACATCGGTCCGGGTCTGGAACAGCGATGAAAGCTTGCAATAGCCAGTCATGACTTCGGCGCTGGTGAGATATTCCATCAGTGCCCATGCCTCAGGCTTGTGCTTGCTTTTCTCCGCCATCATCCAGTAGCCAACTCCGCCGACAGACTGGTTGTTGACCGGTCCAGATGGTGGTACGGAGCTACCGAGCTCGAAATCAGGGTAATCCTTCAGCAGCGGGAAGATAAATTGCGAGAGTGAGAGCTGCATCGCGATCTTGCCGTCGAGGAAGGCTTTGTCCATGTCGTGACCGACGAACATGCCGATCGGTGGCGCGAATTTGTTCTTGATCAGGTCGACTTGAAGCTGAAGTCCCTGGATATGCTCCGGAGAATTCGCCAGCCACTTGGTGTTATCGTCATTGGCAAGATTGCCACCGTAGTTCACCATCGGAATCGGATAGAAGTTGAGCGCCTCGCCCGTGGTGTCGTCGAAGATCGAGTAGCCGTACTGCGAACCGTCTTCCTTGGTCAGCTTCTCAGCCCAGCCGATGAGCTCATCCCAGGTCGCGGGAGGAGTTTCAGGATCGAGCCCGGCGTCGCGGAAGAGCTTCTTGTTCCAGACGAAGGAGGAGCCTCCGGTCAGGTAGGGCAACCCATAGGTTCCGCCTTTTCGGGTTCCACGATCCCAGATCGACGGATCGTAGAGTGCCTTCCATTTGGCGAGATCGGCCCCTTCGAGGGTCGAGAGGTCAACCAGCGCGCCGGCGTCGGAATACTTCGGGAAGAAGCTGTCGACCACATAGGAGACGTCCGGCGGGCTATCGCCGGCGAACGCCGCGGTGTAGGTTTCCTGCCAGGTCGCCCACGGGGTGACGCGGTATTCGACCTCAATCCCTGGATTCTGCGACGTAAAGGTTGCGAGCGCATCGTCGAAGAACTTCTGATCGTCGGTCGTATGTGGCGCTTTCCAGACCTGAAGTTTGACGGTGTCTTGTGCGCTCGCCGTGCGTGTAAATCTTGGAGCCGAGGTGATTGCGGCTGTTCCGGCAACCGCCGCAGCGGCGCCTGTTTGCTTGAGCAGATTTCGTCGGGAAACCTTCACTGTGAGCCTCCTGTAATGTTCACGTTTACGGAACTGGAGACAACCGAAACCAACACAAGAAAACCGATAACCACATACCGCATCCGGACTCCAGGTCCGTGCACGGTCTGTGCTTTATCCGCAAATGAAACGCTTTGCGTGTTCTCATCGCGGACAGGCGTAAGCGTTGGGTTCTCATGTCGGACACTACAGGCATGTCTTCCTGCTGTCAACCCGGCCCGTCAAGAAAATGAGGGACCGTCCGGCCGCACTCCCGCATGCGGCCCGACAGTCCCCCATAGTCGTTACGTGGAACCAATTGAATTGGTTTGCGTCTTATGCGCTGACGCCAACTCCAGCCAGCACCGGCGCAATGTTGGTGACAGTACCGTCGATCGTCTGCGGATTGAGCAGCAAATTGAGAATCGGGCAGGCGCGCTCGACAGCGGCGTGCAGCTCAGCGATCGTTTCGTCCGATGCCGACGACGACAGCTTGACGTCGTAGCGGATATTGTGCGGATAGACCGGAATCTGCTCGAATCCCGGTTTGCCAGCCCGGAAGTCGATCTCTCCCGTGATATCGACTTCGAGCGAATCGAGCGGCACCTCCAGCAGCGCTGCCTGAATCTCGAAGATGTGCGTCAGGCAACTGCCGAGCACACCGAGCTGAATCTCTGGAGAACCGGGGCCAAAGCTGTAGCCTGCGAGTTCCGGGCCACTGTCGCTCAGAATCTCGAATTGCCGGATCTGAATTCGCCGTACGCCGCTCCGGCCCGCCGCCTCGACGTGCGCCTTGAGAACATTCGGTCCCTCGGGCGGGTTGCGCTCTTGCTCTTCTCGTCGCGCCAGCAGCGCCGCCCGCTTCTGATAGAGAAACTCCTGAAACGTGCTCATCAATCAATCCTTCTCTCTGATTCTGACAAAAACGAATTACCGCTCGATGCGAATGCGAACGCCATGCGTCGCCGTTTCCGGGAGGTATTCGCTGTTCGCTCCGCTTCCACTCAACGTGATCTCAAATGGACCGCTTCCTCGCGTTTCAAGCTGCGTTCGCAACGCGCTCTCGGTGGCGTCCGGCTCGACCAACTCGATCCAGTGATCGCCAACGTTGAATCGCCGGGCCAGGCCTGCTCCTGCAATCGCCGACGGGACCTCCTCTCCCTCCGCCCCGAGCACATCCGCATAGGCGCGTTCAGCCTCCGCAAGATTGGCGACGACGATCGTCAGCCCCGCCACGCCATTGAACTTGCCTGGATGATGAGACGAAGCGCCATTCGGCACGCGCAGTGGCCGAGGGGTGAGGTCGTCGATGATGAACGGCAATCCATCCTCGGAATCCGAAGATCGAAGCGTCCGCCATGCGACGCGCTGACCGTCAGGACGAATCCGGCCCCCGTCATATGGCCCATCGATGGCCGCGCCCCGGTCCTGAATTTCCGCCGCTTCCTGCGCCAGATCCTCAGAAAGCACCGCGTAATCCACCAGACCTTCACCCTTGGCCAGCTTGTACCACCAGCGGTGCGGCGGGTTCGGTTCCTGATCGGGTTGCGTGAAGGCAATCAGCTCGAAATACGAGCCATCGTTGAATGTCACGAGCGCGTTGTGCGTGGCCCCGCCCGTATGCTCGCCTCCCGGCAGCACATTGAACCCAGCCCCGGCGTAATCGCGCGAAGCCTCATCGAGATTGCGAACAGCGATGACGATATGATCGATTTGCGTAGCCATGATTGATTCTCGATTCCTTAAGATTACCGACTGACTCGGCTGAACGGCGCGTTTCAATGCGGCGGTGATGCTGCGTCGGGCCGGGCATGATCGCCCCGTTCGAGCCGCTGCCCGCCAAGGTGCCAGCGCACTCTCCGCGGCAAGAGCAATGGCGCAAATGACGACATATACAAAAACCCTCTCATCTCCAGAGATAAGAGGGAGCATCCAGCACAACGATCAACGTGTGCCAGTCACCCCTCATCTCCCAGGAAACCCTGACGGACTTAGCACCTTCCCGGACAAACCGGGGGGTTGCTGGGGCTTCAACGGGCCGTTCCCTCTGCCCCTCTCGATGAGGTCGTTTTCAGTTGTTGTGCGTATTGTATCTAACTTGATCTATTTGTCAATATAGTCCGATCGGCTATTCAGACGCACCGCTCCATGACCCGGTTGTCGTGGCCGACCTCGTGTCGGCCACGACAGAAAGGTGCGAATATATCGAGCATTTCGGCACCCTCTCCCAGCATTGGGAGAGGGTGGTCCTTTAGGACCGGGTAAGGGCTGTCAGGTCATCTCCCCGCCTCATCCCTTCGCGCTTCCCTACCCCGCCCCATTCGAGCCGACTTCGCTACCGAGTCTTTCCGCACATCCTCCGTCAACGGCTTACTGGCGTCCGCTTCGGCGATGTCGAACAGCTCGCTCATTTCGGAGACGATCGCCGCCGACTGCGGGGCAGCGTGCAATAACGTGTGTGTCTCGTGAAGCAATTGACGCGACGCCACATGATTACCTGCGCGGTCGAGCCGCATCGCCTGGCGGCGAGCATCGGCCGCCCGGTGCAGCGCCAACCGTTCCGCCACCAGCGGATCTTCCGGCGTCGCCTGCACGTCTTCAGAACGCGCACGCATCAACGGTGACTGGTTTCCGACCCATATCGCCTTCGTGTTCGTTTCGGCATCGGTCCAGAGCGCCGACACCACGACCGGCAGCAGATCGCCAGCCTTGCCGTGACGCGTGCCAAGATGCATGAGGAGATCGATCGTCTCTCCTGCCGTCACATCTCCCAGGGAAATCGTAAAAGTCTTGCCGTCCCGCTCATGCGGGAAGTTGCCAATGACCGTGCCCCGCATGCCATACGGAAGGGTGACGGAAATCGTCAGACCGGCCGCAACGGTTGCGAGCAATTCACCCAACTCACGCGCAAAGAAGGGAACAAGTTGGCGGGCCGAGGCGAGATACTCGAAGTTCCCGCCGCCGGCTTCCGCCATTTCCGCGAGCAAGAACTCGTCGAAATCGTGCCCGATGCCGAGCGTCGTCGTCGCGATCCCGCGCGAGCGCAACTCCCCGGCGTGTTTGGCAAGCTCCGCCGAGTCAGTGATTCCGGCGTTCGCCATGCCATCGGTGAGCAAAATCGCGCGGCGCAGGCGAATTTCATCGTCCCGGGTGCTGGCGGAGGCGAGTTGCTGGCAACCGCTCAACCAGCCGCCGCTCAGATTCGTGGAGCCGCGCGCGTCGAGCTTGTAGAGCGATGCACGCATGGCGATGCGGTTCAGCATGGACGCATGCGCAAGCTCGTGGAGCAGCGAGACCTGATCGTCGAAGGCGACGATCGTCGCCCGGTCGTTTTCCTGCAGGCGGTCCAGCGCGACATCGACCGCATGCTTCGCCACCTGGATTTTCTCGCCGCCCATCGAGCCGGATCGATCGAGAATGAAGGCGACATCGACCGGCGCCCGTTTCGGCTGCCGACCCGAAGGCGATCCCGCAACAATGCGAATGAGCAGATCGGTTTCCCCGCCTGGCTCAGCAACGATCGCGCGGCCCCAGCGATGCTCGAATGAAAGTGAAGAAGTCGTCGTCATGATGGCTCCTTTCAGCTCGAAGAGCGTACGAATCCTACCCGGGCGCGCATAAACAGCGCGACCAGAAATTCAGATTCATGGTGTGAGGGCTTGACTAGTCCTGAGAAAGCACCCGCTTCGCCCAGGCAACCAGCGCCTCGACCCGTTCCTTTCGTCGTTGAAATAGCTCGTCGGAGATCAGCAATTCGGCATCGTCACCGAGCGAGATTCGCCGCCAGATATCCGCCTCGGAAGGCGTTGGTTGTGGCGGCACAACCGGTCGTGGAAGTTTGCCTGGCGCAACCGGCTGGTTCTGACCAAGCACGCGGGAGATGTAATCAGCGGCGCTGTCGCCAGGCGCCTGCTCGGCGAGTCGATGTCTCCGCTCGGTCGCTGGCAGGCTCATCGGATAGCGATGATCCGGCTCCATGACACTGCTGAAGAGCGCGTCGCTGTCGTCGTCCTGGTGTTCGAGCTCGGCGAGCGCCGACTGCACAGCCGCATCATCGAGTCCCGTCAACCGGCGGCGGATTTCCTTGAGCGGCAGAAAGCTATCCTTCAGCAACCCAATCAATCGCAACCGGTCGAGATGGGACTCCCCGTAAAAGCTGCGCGCCCCGGCGGAAACCGGCGGCGGCAAAAGCCCCTCAGCGATGTAATACCGTACCGTGCGCACCGATACGTTCGCCGCCCTGGTGAGCTCCTGCAAGCTATACCGCGTCTCGTCCAAAGCCCGATCCTCAACGAAGCCAACTCGACCCGCACGCACAAGATAACAGTGTCACGTTCCACTGTCAATAGATAATCGACACCCGCCCTGCCCTGGATTGAAATCCAGCGCTCACAACCTGAATTCTCTACGAAGCTGGGCCCGCAAACGCCTGCATATATCCGCTATTTTTCTCATCCAGCTCAGTCCCAGCGGGACTTCGTTTTGCTTAGCCCGGGGTTTCAACCCCGGGAATGGCCCTGTCACGGCCACGTTCCCACCCAATCACGCCGTCCCTGATATCGCGCATGGCCCAGATTCCCTCAACACCGCGCGGAACGGACCGATCGGGAAACGCATATTCGATGAAACCCTCTTCCTCTACAAACCCCAGCGACTCCGCCAGCCTCCCCGAGCCTTCATTCGGACGATCGCAATCCCACGTCACGTCGAGTCCCATTCGCTCCGCATACGCAATGCAGGCCTGGCAAACAAGTTTCGCGAGTCCCCGGCGTTGCGCATGTTTCGCAGTGCCAACCCCGATGTTGACCTCGCGGTCGGTCAGCCCGCAGGCGTAGGCGGTGCTCAGGATATGTGTCGGCATGGTCAATTGCCGCGAATCCCCATCCACCGCGCGAAAAGGCGTCGTAGCCATCCCAGAGGATGCTGATTACCTCCGGCACCTCATCGTCCGCCTGCCTGGCAAGTTCGGCATCGAGCGCAACCACACCCACTCCTTCAGGAACGCGCGACGCCCAATTCCTCGCCTGCTCGAATCCGCTCACCGGCAATCGAAACGCCCGTCGATCCTCATGCACGAGTTCCGGAAATCTGGCGGGCAGCGCATCGCGCCACGCGGGAGTTAGCGGCACAAACCCATAAAACCAGTCGAAAAGCTTCGTCTCCGGCGGGGCATCGACGAGCAGATCAATCAGCGCGGAAGATGCCGATCCCGCCAGAAAGAAGTCGTAAGTGCGCGTGAGCAACGCGCTGGTTGGACGTTCGGGATCATCGACGAACAGCCGCGATGCGACTCTCCCATCAAACGCCGCTTCCCAATAAGGCTGGTCAAAACTGACCCCCGCTGCATCAAAGAGCGCTCGGGCAACTGGAGATCGACTCGCTTCAATCTGATAGACGGTCGTCACGGCAATTCCTCCCCCAACAGCTATCTCGGATAGAACGGGGTTTTCGTGCGGCCTGCTGTCTGAGGCCTGCGGCCTGCTCAGTGACGTTCAAACCTCGCCCGATTCCACCATCGCCCGGGCAATCTCCTCGGCTCCCCTTGTATCCCCGGGAGCCAGGTCGCCGTCAATCACCAGTTCGCGAAGGTGATCCTTGATGGTCGCGATCCAGCGTCCCGGCGGCCGGTCGAACATCGCCATCAACTCGGTTCCATCAAGCGGGCTCTGGAACTGCGCCAGCTCATGCTCCTCGTTCAACCGCTCGATGTGCCGGCGCAAACCTTCAATCCGCTGAGCGGCGGCGCGTTGACGCTGCTCACGGGCCGAGGTGACATCGGACGCGGCCAGATCGAGCAGATCGTCGAGATCATCTCCGGCATCAAGCATCAACCGCCGCACCGCGCTGTCGGTCCAATCAGGAGCATAGGTCGCCGGGCGCAGATGGTCGTCGACGAGATGCGCCACCGACGCCTGGGTCGCTTTGTCGGCTTTCAACCGTTTCAACAGCCGTGAGGCGAGAATCGCCCCTTCCCGCTCATGTCCGAAGAAATGCACCTCGCCCTCAGCATCGATGGTGCGAGTCAGCGGTTTGGCGGCATCGTGCAGCAGGGCCGCCCAGCGCACGACCGGTCGCGCCGGTGTCTGCTCGATCACCAGTTTGGTGTGTGTCCAGAGATCTTTCTCTCGTGCCCTGCCCCGCTTATCGACAATCTGCGCGTCGCGCTCCAGCGGTTGCAATTCCGGCATCGCCACGGTGAGCAGACCAGTTTCCAGCAGCACATCAAGTCCCGCACCGGCATATTCACCGCAAAGCAGCTTGGTCAGCTCCATATAGACCCGCTCAACGCTGATTCGCTTCAGCGTTTCTGCCTGCCGGGTCATCGCCGCCAGCGTTTCCCGCTCGACGAGAAACCCAAGCTGAGCGACGAAGCGCGCCGCCCGTAGCAACCGAAGCGGATCCTCGGCAAAGCGATCATCGGCATCACCGACGGCCCTGATCACCCCTTGCGCCAGATCGGCCTGACCATAAAACGGATCGGTCAGCGCGCCGCTGACGGGATCGGCGGCGATAGCGTTGATGGTGAAATCGCGGCGCGAGAGATCGTCGAGCAGCGTCACGCCATGCTGTACCACCGGTTTGCGGGTCTCGTCGGGGTATTCCTCGCTGCGATAGGTGGTGATTTCGAACACGAATCCAGCATCGCCGGTCGTGTCGCCCCCAGGAAAGGCGAATCCAATCGTGCCGAACCGCTCGCCAATCGCGAAGACCGAAGTCGCCCCGGCTTCCCGCCCCAGTTCTTGCGTCAGCGCAGGCAGCGCGTCGGTGGCGAAATCGAAATCAATCGCGATCTCCCGTTGCAACAGCAGATCGCGAACGGGGCCGCCCACCAGATAGAGCTCGCATTCATGTCCCCGGAAGACACGAGAAAAGTCGAGAATGACCTTCATCTTCCGGCGGGGAATCGGCTCGAAGAGCGGGGCAATCGTCGTGGCGAGATCGTCGTTCGTCATTGCGTTGAAAGGCATCCTGATTGGGCGTGATACGCGAAAGAACAGTTTCCGCGCGTGCGTCGCCTGCCAGTCTAAAACAGAAGACGCCGATATCGAATTCCAGGAAATCCCAAAGGCTGATTTGTGGGTCTTCCAGATCGCGAACGATCGCGATACGTTGGCAAGCAGACTTATTGCGTTGTGTCATTTCGACAAGTAAGCTACGAGACAGGACCGTAAGTCATAGGCCAATGGGCCGATTGCAAAATAACCTCGATTCGTCCCATGGCTTCGGCGCCTCGAAACTGTGCGGTGCGGCACAGTGATCCTTCTCAGTTGGCAACGTTGCGCGAGATGTTCCGATCCGGTCAGGGGCCGGTCAGGAGCCGTGCGTGAACCCATTGTGCGCTCATTCGCCATTCATCTTTATGACGACCTGCCTGGCATGCCATGGCAGGCGTTTCTGCGTTCCCTCCCGAAAGGTTGCAGCATGTCCGTGCAAAGCGAATTGAAACCGAAAACGGTAAAAACTGAGCGGCTGGCGGGCATGATCCGCCTGGTTGGCGTCGCCGCCATGCTGACCAGCATGGGAACAGCCACCGCCTCAACGACCCAGGCCGCTCCTGTTTCAAAAGGATCGATTCAATACCGGCTCAATCAGGAGACCGGAACCACCTCGACCGGCGGTGACGGCGGCGAGAGCGCGAGTGGCGGGGCCACGGGCGGCACAGGGGGAGATGGCGCGGCCGCGGGTGACGGCGGTGCGGCGGAAGGCGGAGACGCGACCGCTAATGGCGGAGCCGCCACGACCGGCGACGCCAATGGCGGCTTTGCGATCGGCGGCGATGGCGGCATCGGTTCGGGCGATACCACCGGCGGCGACACCACGGGTGGAGATGTCACCACCGGCGGCGTCAACAGCGGCGCCGCCTCTGGCGGAAATGCCGGCGACGGCGGCGCTGCTGAAGGTGGAAGCGCGGACGGCGGAAGCGCTACAGCAATCGTCACGGGAGGAGCGGTAACCGGAGGCAGCGCCACGGGATCAACGATCACCAGTGGCGGCATCAATATCTCCGTCACGGGATCAGTGGTGACGGGCGGCGCGGGAAATTCCGGACTTGGCGGCATCGGCGGCGATGGTGGTAGCGCCTCTGCCGGGGGAGTCCAGGTTGGTTCCGTCACCGGGTCGGTGATCACCGTTGCGCCGATTTCCGGTGGGCTCGGTATTCAAGACGTGCGATCGGCGGGGGCAACTGGCGGCGCGGCGCATGGCGGCAAGGCGACCGCCGGCAAGAGCGAGGCGGGGAACGCGATCGGCGGCAATGCGATTGGCGGCCAGCTTAGCGGCGGTGCAACCCTCGGCGGCAACACCCTTAGCGACGGCGCATCAGGCGGCAGCGCCGGAAATGCCGTGGCTGGATCTGCGCAAAGCGGGTCATCGCTCGGCGGTAATGGCGGCTCAGCCGACGCCGGTTCCGCGATCGGCGGCGACGGAGGTGCGGGTGGAAATGGCGGAGAAGGCGGGCTTGGCGCATCCGGCGGTGCTGAAGGCGGCGCCGGAGGCATCGCCCAGGGCATAGCGATTTCACGGAATGGCACAACGAGCACGGTTTCTGTTGCAACCGTTGCGGGCGCCGGTGGCCCGGCTTCCAGTGGATTCGCGAACGGAGGCAATGGCGGCAACGCCGGTCTCGCCGCCAATGGCGGCAGCGCCACGGGCGGCGCGGCCACTGCAAATGGAGGCGGATCGTCCAGTGGCGCTGCCAATGGCGGCAACGCGGTTTCCGGCAATGGCGGGGATGCGAGCGTCTCCACGGACGGCACGCGAACGATCGGCGGGTTCATCCTCTCCGGCAATGTCACCGGAGGAACGGCGACGGCAGGATCGAGTGACACCGGCGGCGCAGCTTTTGGTGGTGACGCCTCAGGTGGGCAAGGGATTTCGTTCGTTACTGGCGGGGCATCCATCCGAGGTGGCGCCGCCACCGGCGCGTCGATCGCCGGCAGTGATCTTTCCGTACAGATTCAAGGCTGCCAGGCCACCGGCGGTGCTGGCGGCGCCGCAATCGGCATCGGCAGTGGCGGCGACGGCGGCGTCGCGTCCTGTGGCGCGACCGGAGCCCTCCTCGGCAATCCAGCATCCTCAGCGATTGGCGGCGTCGTTAACGTTGGCCCGACGTTCGGTGGCGGCGCGTTCGATATCGTCGATGCGTCAATCGTCACCGGCGGTGACGCCACCGGCGGCGAAGCCGTCAGCGGCGCGAGCATCACCCGGCAGGCCAAAGGCGGCGAAGCGACAGGCGCCAATCTCACCGGCGCGGCGACGACCGCCGGGGCCACCTCGAACGGCGGGGCTGCCGGTGGGAACTCAGGAGTAGCAACTGCCGGTGACGCAACATCAGGCGCGGCCCGCGGAGGAAGTGGGGTCGAAGCCACGGCCGGCAACGCGACCGCCGGCAATGGCGGAACCAGCGCCGCTGCGGGCGATGGCGGCAGCGCGATAACGGGCAATGCTGCGGCTGGAGCTGGTGGCGATGCGAACGCGAGCGCCGATGCGAATGGGCATGAGAGTCCGTCCGGCCAGGTGAGCGCGGGCGCAGCCGGTGGCACGGGTGGAACCGCCATCACTGGAGCCGCCGACGGCGGCACAGGCGGCGCGAGCGGAGATGCAGGCGCGGGTGGAGATGCTACGGGCGGTTCGGCAAACGCCTCCGGTGGCTCAGGGTCATCTGGAATCGCGCTTGGCGGTTCGGCCACGAGCGGGACCGGCGGCGATGCCGGCTCAACGGTCTCCGGCGGAACGGTTATCGGATCGGTCATTCTCGTTCCCAGTGACGCCATCGGCGGGGATGCGATCAGCGGCAATGCCAGCACCGGTGGCATTGCAACTGGAGGCGACGCCTTCGGCGGCAGCGCCACCGTTCTGGCGCAGGGCGCCAATGCGATCGCCGGTTCGGCCTCCTACGTTCGCTCTGAAGGCGCGGCGTTGCAAGCAGGAGATGTTTCCACCTCTATAACGGGTTGCACCGCCTTTGGCGGCGATGGCGGCGACGCGTTCGGCATCGGCGCTGGCGGCCAGGGCGGATTGGGAAACTGTTCGGCGACATCGGTTAGCAACATCGCCGGCGGAGGCGTGCAGCACGAGGGCGTATTCGGCGGCAATGCCATCAATTTCATGCTGATCGGCGACGTTGTTGGCGACGGCGGCGGATCAGTCGCCGCGATTGGCGGCGCTGCCTTCGGAGCGAATGTGCATGCCGGGGATAGCGAAGGCGGCCTGGCGACTGGCGGCTCGGCGACTGGCTCAGGTCAAGCCGGAGCAGCGCTTGGCGGCGATGCCGGACCAGGCGGGGATGCCACGGGTGGGCGCGTCTTCGCCGGAGGCGCTACCCAAATTGCAGTCAACGCGACTTCGACCGGCGGCAATGCTGTTTCCAGTGGATTGATCGGCGGATCGGTCGGTTTGACCGTCCAGGGAACGCGCATGCAGGGTGGTGCGGGCGGCGACGGCGCGTTCGGCTCTGGAGGCGCGGGGGGCGATGCCGGAAATACCGCGCTTCCGAGCGTGCATGTTGAAGCGGTCAGCGGAGGTACGGCGAGCACCGGCGTCGTCGCTGGCGGCAGCGCCGGAACGAACATCGAGGCCGGCGTCGCGATCGGCGGAGGCGCCGGGAACGTGGCGGATGACCAAAATCTGCTGCTGATTCCGCACATCAAAGGCGGCACCAGCTTCGGCGGCGATGCCACCGGCGCGGAAATCGCGACCGGCTCAATCACCGCCGGCGCGACTGAGGGCGGCAGTACCCAGGGCAATCTCAATCAGGCTGGCGCGGGCGGCAACGCCATTGGCGGCAGCGCCTTTTCCGGAGATGGCAGCGGCGGCAATGGCGGGACCGTCTTTTTCGGCAACGCAACGGGTGGCAATGGCGGCTCAGGCGGAACTGGTGGTTCCGGCGGCAACGCCGAAACGGGCAGCGCCTCCAGCGGCACCGCCGGTGAGGCGAACGCCGCCGCAATTGGCTCTGGCGTCAATGGCAATGCAACAGCGCTTTCAGGCTCTGGATCGGGCGGCCAGGCCGTCTCGGGCAACGCGACGGGCGGTTCCGGCGGCGCAGGTGGCGACGGCAACTCCGGTGGCGGCGCCACAAGCGGGAATGGCACGGCTGTCGGCGGCAACGGCAGCGGCGCCAGCGCTATAGCAGGCGACGCGACGAGCGGCGCTGGCGGCGACGCTTTTGGCGACACAAGCAACGGCTCGACCTATGGCGGCCTCGTCTATGCGCTTCCTGGCGCTGAAGCGGCCGATACCATCGGCGGCGACTCGGGCACTGGTGGAGGTGCTGAAGCCGGCGATTTCTTTGGCGGATCTGGCAACGTGGAAGCGTTCGCGAACCCCACAACCGGGGGCTCCGCGTTCCCAACGTCATCAGGTATCACAGCCATCGGCGGCAACGTCACCGGCACGATTATCGGGTGCGATGCCACCGGAGGCAGCGGCGGAACCGGGGTGTTCGGCGCAGGCGGCGCCGGCGGAAATGCTTTCTGCGCAGAAATCGACACCCTCTCCATCGCCTCTGGCGGCAATGCTTCGACCGGCGGTGTCATTGGCGGTAGCGCTGGCGTGCAGATCGATCCTGGCAGCGCCACCGGCGGCACGGCCCTCTTCGGAGACTCAAATACCGCCGGTGGAGATTCAGTTGTCATCGGCGGCGGCGCTTCCGCTGGAAAGTCATCCGGCGGGAAGGCCACATCGGAGGCAACGATCGGCGGTGCGGCGACTGGCGGAGCCGTCGAAGGCGGCGGCAACCAGGGCGGAAACGGCGGCGGCGCGACCGGCGGCGATGCGTCCGCAGGCGGCGCGATCGGCGGCCGAGCGGGCTTTGTTGTTCTTGGAGGAGAAACGCTGGCGGGCGCGGGCGGCTCAGGTGGCAGCGGCGGGAACGCCGGCAGCTTTGGCGCGATCAGCGGCGACGCGTTCGGCGGAGCGGGCGGCGACAGCAACGCCGAAGCCGCCGCAATTGGCGCAAATGATCCTGGTGACGCCTTTGCCATCAGTCTCGGTGGCGATGGCGGCTCAGGAACGAGCGGCGTGGCGACGCAGCAAAGCGGGGGCAATGGCGGCCAGGGTGGATTCGGTGGTGATGCCGCCTCCGGTTCCGCCACCGCGAATGGCGGCGACGGGCAGGGAGGTCTTGCCACTGGCGGCGATGCCCAGGGGGGCGACGGCGGCAATGCCTCCGGCGAAACCAACGGCGGGGAAACCTCGGCGGCGTCGATCTTGCTCGGATCGGCAATCGGCGGCGGCGCGATCGGCGCCAATAGCGCCAATGGCGGCGATGCAACCGTCGGCACACCAGCCGGGGAAGGCGGTGGTCTCATCGCGGCGACTGGTGGAGAAGCGTCTGCGACCACGGTCGGCCCGGACACGGCCCTGGGAGGAACGGCGACCGCGGGTGTGGCGCTCGGCGGCGACCTTGAAGCCAACATTCATGGCTGCAGCGCCGTGGGCGGCGGCGGCGGAAATGGCTTTCTTGGCGGTGAGCAGGTTGAAATCGCGCTCTTCGCCGTCGATGGCGCCGGCGGCATTGCCATCTGCGGGGAGGCCGGCCCGGAAACGGGCGTGGTGACAGCCACCGGTGGCGACGTGAGCACCGGCGAGGTCAGAGCCGGTAGCGTGAACCAGAATCTCGTCCTGGGGTCGACCTCGCTCGGAGGCAATGCTATCTCCGGCATCGCGTTTGGCGGTACCTCTGAAGCATCCGGGAGCGATGGCGGCAGAGCATCGCTCGGCGGCGCCAATGGCGGCGTCACGACCGGCGGAAGTGTCACCGGCGGCGCAAACAGCGCTGGGAATGGCGGCAACGCCGCCGGGAACAATGGCGTGGGAGGCGCGGGTTTCGGCGGCGATGCCGTCATCGCGTTCGTTGGCACATCAACTGCCGGTGCTGGCGGTTCGGGAGGCGTTGGCGGAAATTCCGGGCCGGCGATTTCCGGTTCCACCGCCGGTGGCGATGGCGGCAACGCAACCTCCAGCGCGACAAGCCAGGTCGAACAACGCGACGCCACCTCGATTGCATATTCCGGTAGCGGCGGCAATGCAGTTTCCGGCGTAGCCATGAGTGGAACGGGCGGCGCGGGGGGCAACGCCGGAAATGGCGGTAACGCCGCCAGCGGCGATGCCACCGTGAACGGCGGCAATGGCACGGGGGGATCCGGTCTCGGCGCTGGACTCGATGGGGATGACCTCGCGGTCGGCGGTAATGGCGGCAACGCATCCGGCAACACATCGGGCAACGAAACGAGCGGCGGTCTCATCATTACCGGCTATGGGCTGGGCGGGCATGCCACTGGTGGCAGCACTGGTGACGGCGGCAGCGGAACTGCTGGCCACGCTCAGGCCGGCAATGCAATTGGAAATGCGCACGGGCAAAGCAGCATCGGCGGTAACGCCACTGGCGGTCTTGGCTCAGGTGGCGATGTCGAAATCGTCATCCAGGGATGCAAAGCCGTTGGCGGTGACGCTGGCGATGGACTGGTCTTCACCGGCGGTGGCGGCGGAGACGCGACGTGCGGTGCGGTCGATGCGCGCAGCATCATTGGAGGGTCCGTCGCGGCCGGCGCGACTCGCGGAGGCGATACCGGCGGCGCATTCGACGTCGAAACGTATGTGTCGAGTGGGCTGGTTATCGGCGGCAATGCCCAGGTGGGCGGCGCATATGCCAATACGTCGCTGGGTAACCCAGGCATCGGCGGCGAAGGCAACGCCGGCAGCGTCACCATGACCCAGGTGATCGGCGGCGACACGATTGGCGGGCAAAACAATGGTGGAAATGGCGGCGGAGCCGTCGGCAATGGCGTTGCCGGCAATGGCGGCGACGCCTCGGGCGACACCACCGGCGGTTCAACCTCGGGAGCCACGCTGGTGGGTGGTTCAGCCCTCGGCGGCGACGCCCTTGGCGGATCGGCAGGTCCTGGAAGCACCAGTTCCACCGGCAGCGCATTTGGCGGTACTGCCAACGCAAGCGCGGGAGCGAATGGCACAGCCCAGGGCGGCGCGGCGACCGGAACTATTGCATCCGGCGGCTCGGTAACGATTGGCGACGTTCAACAGCTTGTTCCAGGTCTTCAGGGCTGCACGGCGAAGGGCGGCGACGGCGACAGCTTCGGCGCGGATGGCGGCTTCGCAGTCTGCGGGGTCGATCCTGCCGTTCCGGTCGCGTCGAACGTGAGCGGTCAATCCGTCGTTGCTGGTGATGTCACCGGCGGTTCGGTGAACAGCGTCGCATCGGTCGAGCGGACGCAAGGCGGCAATGCAGCGAGCGGAAACGCAGCAACTGGCATCGCAGTTAGCGGATTGGCGACAGCCGGGAACGCGACCTCCGGCAACGTACTGGCAAGCGTTATCACGGGCGGTAATACCACCGGTGGAGCGAACGACGCCGGAGACGGTGGAATCGCCTCCGGTCCGGGAGAAAACGCCTCGGCGACCGCGATCGGCGGAACCGGGAGAGGCGGCTACGGCGCCGGCGCCGGCGTAAAAGACGCGACTGGTGGCGTTGGCGGCTCGGCGGGCAGCGGCGGAACCGGCGGTGGCGTGCAGACCGGCTCATCCGCAGGCGGAAGCGGTGGGGACAGCGGTGCCGTGGCTGGAGCGGGAACGGGCGCGACTGGCGACGCGATCGCGCAGTCGGCGGCTGGCAATGGCGGAAACTCGGCCAGTGGCTGGGCCAGCGGCGGCTCGGGCGGAACCGGCGGCGACGGCGGCAATGCCGGAAATGGAGCGTCCGGATCGGCAACGGCCAATGGCGCAAACGGCACGGGCGGCGATGCCGTCGCCGGTTCGGCGCTTGGCGGCAGCGGCGGCGACGCGCTCGGCGACACGCTGGGCGGCGATACCGGGCTTGAGGCGGTCATTGGCGGTGAGGCAATCGGTGGCGACGCAATCGGCGGCGACTCGCTCGGTGGAGGCCATTCGGAATCGTTTGATGCGACGGGCGGAAACGCGGATGCTACGGCAGTCGTCAACAGCGTAAACGGCGGGCCTGCAACGGGCAGTACAGCGACCGGAAGCTCGATTACCGCGACGGTTGCTGGTTGCGCCGCTAGCGGCGGTGACGCCGGGGGGGCGGCCGATGGCGGCAACGCGATCTGCCTGAAGGGAACCGTGATTGGTCAGCCGATGCCTGATATCGTCATCGGCCCGGTAACCGGAGGCGCGGCTTCCAGCACGGCGGCCGGCACGATCACCACTGGCGGCAACGGCGCCTCCGGAGTGCCGGACAACATTCAGGCGTCGGTGCCCCGGGAAGCTACGTGGCGGGGAAGCGACCACCGGTTCCGTGACGTCCGGCGCGGTCACCGGCGGCGTGACGATCGGCGGGATGAATGCGGGCGGCGACGGCGGCAATGCTTCGACGAGCGACGCCGAGGGCGGTTCCAGCGAGGGTGGCAACGGCGGCAACTCGAGCGCTGGCGCCGGAAGGGGCGGTGACGGCGCGATCGGCGGCAATGGCGGTAATGGCGGCTTTGCGTCGACTGGCAATGCTTACGGCGGCGATGGCGGTAACGCCACCTCCCTGTCGATCAATGGAGTCGTTGACGATGTCGGTTCGCTCTACATCATCATCGACACCGACGTTGACGACGATGCGTTCGTCCTGGCGATCGGCGGCAGCCCAGCTTCGATTGCTTCCACATCCACTGCCTCGTTTGACGTTGATTCCGATGCCGGGTCATCGTCAGATGAAATTGCCGGGGTGCGGGCGCTTCCCGCGACCGGCGCAGGCGGACCTGGCGGCTCGACGAGCGGGCTGCTGGCGATCGCTGGAATGACCCTTGCTTTCGTTACCGGCGGTTTCGGTTTGCGCCGTAGGCATGAGCGGTAGCCCTGGTCGTCATTGTCCCCTCGAATGACGCGAATGATCCCGGGTGGTTGAAACCATCCGGGATCATTCGTTTCCGTCGATCAGCCAGTGAGATAATGGTGGCGAGGAAGGATTCGCCATGCCCGAAACGGAAACAACCGGAACATTCTCCGATCAGGCTACGTGCGCCGCTTGCGCCGTGGCGATCGTGCAGCCTTACGGCTATTGCAGCAACTGCGACGCGCTGTATTGTCTCCCCTGCTCCGCCGCCCATTTCTGTACGCCTGCATGCCCGGCGAACGGCTGCCACGCCGGGTTGTGCGTGCGGATGGTGCGAGATGGGAATCTGGCGACGAATTGGGGAATTCCACAGCTGGTGATACTTCCTAACCGGCCGTCATAGCACGGCACTTGAAGTGCCGTGCTAAGCACGACGAAGTCCTTCCAGGACTGGTGGTGATGAGACGGTTTTTTCGAGGAAACCAGGACGTTTCCGGTCTCAGTCTCGGAGAGACTTCGGTTTGTGAGAGCTGGACTTCAGTCGGGCGCATGTCGAAGCGCGCTCAATTTCGTGCACATCAATTCCTTCTAACAAAATAGCAGAGCGCCAGTGGCGCTCTGCTATTTTGTGCCCCTCCCCAAGGGCGCGGAGTGATCGAGGTTGACTTAGTTGCTCTTGCCCCAGGATCGGGGGTAGTTGAGCAGTGAGCCGGTGCTCACAGGTAGGGCGCTGACGGTGTAGACGTTGTTGACGGAGGCGGCCGCGCCGCCTGCTGGTTCCGCTGTGGCGTCTGCCGTCACGACATCGCCGTTGCAGGCGCCCCAGATTCCGGTCGAGCTGGCTTCGGCGGTTGCCGCCGCCGCATTGATCCAGCCTGCATACCGGGTGTTTTGCTCTCCGGTATCGGCGACGATTGCCGCGCCGTTGGTCGCAAGCGTTGATGCAGCGAAGGTCGGTGCGCCGCCATCGTTCAGCACCCAGACATCGCGGAGCAGATTGCCGTTGTCGTCGAGATTCTGGCGCTCGCGCTCGATCCAAACGGTTTTACCCATCAGCAGATCGGTTGCGCTCTGGGTGGCCTCGTCCGCAAAGCAGGAGCCACTGGCCGGAGCGTCGACGCCGTTGATGCGAACGGTGTAGGTGTTGCCCTTGGCTTCAACCTTGAACGTGTCACCGTCGATCACCTGGACGACGGTTCCCTCAACCATCTTGGAGGCAGCCGGAGCATCGCCAAGTGTGGCTGGATCAACAGCGGCGCTAATTGACGCCGCGAGATCGATCGACTGATCGCCCGCCTTGAGCTGGATGCCCTCGGTGTCCGGAGTGACCAGGAATACCAACGCGATGCGATGCGCTTCGCTGCCGGCGAAGAGCGCCGAGCTACTGGCGCCGTAGGCAGGGGTCAATCCTAGATTCTGAGCGACCATTTCGGTGCCGGAATCGAGCGGCACGCTTTGCCCGCTCGGGCCAGTGGTTTGCAGGGAGAAATCGGACATCTTCAGCGGCGCGGCGTCTGCGGTCCAGTTCTCGGCATTGAGCACCACCACGACCCACTCGCCGTAGTCAACGGCCGGGAGATTGAGCGCGCTCAGGTCGGCCGATCGCTGCGCTGATTCGACGGTATAGCGGAATCCGTTGGCTACCACGACTTGAGCCGGGATTTCGCCCTTCTGCACGCTCGGACCCTGCGGTGGCGTCGGACCAGCCGGGACCGCCGCGCTCTGGGTGGATTCCGTCGTCGCCTGAACCTGGGCGACTTCTTGCGGTGTTGGCGTCACGTCGGGCGCCTGAGTTGGTGCGACAGTTGGTTCTTCAGCAGCGACCGTTGGCTCGGCGTTTGGCGTTTCGGACGTCTTGATCTCCTCGCCGTTGTCGCCGCCGACACCCTGCGCCACTTCGGTTTTGTCCGGGCTGACATTGGGCAGCGATGCCTGCTGATCGGAGGTCGTCGCGGTCGGATCTGTGCCGTTGGCGTCGCCCTGATTGGCTGTCTCAATGGCGGTCGTCGGCGCGTTGAGGTTCGCGTTCGAAGGTGGATTCGGGAACTTGCCGTAGCCGAAAGCCGCCGCCGCTGCGAGCAAAATCGCCAATCCGCTCAGGCGGATCGCCATCGATCGGCGCGAGCGCTTCTCGGTTTTGATCGCGAGCCCGTCCACGGTGACAAGCCAGGGGGCAAGACGAGTCGGGGGCTGATCCACCATCGACAACGCAGATTGGGAACTGGTTGGAACGGGCGGAATCGGCTCTTCAACCACCGGCGCGGACTGATAGGATGAGGCCGGCGGCAATACGTCCGCGATCGGGGGGAAGTCGTCCGAGTCGAGAATCGACGACGATGTCGTCAGCGGACGATCGTACGCTTCCCAGCCGGTGCTCGGGATCGGCGCGGTTTCGATCGGCTGCGTCGAGGGTTGATTGCTGTCGAGCCAGGAGAATGAGGGATTGTCCCACCGCTCCCAGGTCGGCGCAGTTCGGCGCACCGGCAAGCGCTCGGGTCCGCCGCCAAGCAAACGAACGAGATCGTTGGCTTCGGAGCGACCGTCACGAAATTGCAGACGCAGGCGATCGGGATTGCCGCCGCCATCGGCATCGACGAAGATCGTGACATCACCGAGACGGCTGATCAGTGGCATGGGATTAAGCCACGACCGATCGGCCTCAAGCGCGATACCGCCGCCGCGAATAAAGGCGATGCGTCGCTTGGTGACGATCATCCGGGTGGCGAGATCAATCTGATCACCGATCAGATAGACCTGTCCCTCCCATTCAATACCGTCGGCTTGCAGCACACGCCAGGCGTTTCCGCGTGGGCGGCCGACGATGGGGGCCTGATCCTGCATGGGAGAATTCCCTCTCCGTCCTCCGGTGCGTGGCATCACGCGCTCCGAATCTCCGGGTATCCGGTCTAGTCATCGCGATGAAATCGTGATCTCAACCCTCGCTCACCGAACGCCGTAGTGTCCGGTCACTCGTGAACGAGCAAGGTGTACGTACAGTATAGCGGCATGGATCAGTCGCGCAAGGGCGGGGACGAAGTTAAGAGTTGTGAGTTGAGAGTTGTGAGGACGACGGAGCTCAAACCCGGTCCGCTCACGCCACCACATCGTAGGGGAGGGTCTCGTGCCCTCCCCTACAGGAATATGCGGATATATCAGGGTTTTCGCGCGGCCTGCTGCCTGCGGTCTGCTACGGGGCGGGAGGCAACATTGACCCGAGCAGGGCGAGGTGGAGAGTCAGGCGCGCACTGGGGTCGGCGGGATCGCGGCGGGTGTAATCGGCGATCTGCTTGAGCCGGTACGCGAGCGTGTTGCGGTGGATATTGAGCTGGCGAGCGGCTTCGACGTGCGATCCGCCGCATTCGAGAAAGGTGAGCAGGGTTTCGCGAAGCGAGCCGCGCCGGTCATGGCTGACCAGATCGCCAAGGGCGTCGCTTGAGAATTGCGCAAGCTCCGAGGTGCCCCAGAGGCGGTAGAGCAAGCGGTATGGCCCGAGATCGTCGACCGCGTCAAAACGCGCAACTGGCAGCGGAATCATCCGCTGCTGGAGCAGCGCGGCGGAAAACCGGGCTTCCCGGGCGAGTTCGGGCAGATTGCCCGCGCCGGACGAAACCGACGAAAAGGCGAGCCAACCGCGGGACGTGCTGATTCCCCTGCTTCCCGATTGCGGCTCCCGGGCAGTACCGAAGACGCTGCGCAACGTAGCCGGCGCAAAGACGGGGATGCCCTCACCACGCGTTTCCACGATCAGCGCCGACATCCGCTCAATCTGCCCGGCGTCGTGCAGCGTTCCCAGCGACGCCAGCAACCGCTGAAGCGTATTGGGGTCGACATCGGGCGAGGCGAACACGACACGATAGGATGCGTCAATCGCTAACCCGGCGCTGGCGGCGGCGCGCGCGGCGTCCCCGTCTGATCCACTCAGCAATGCGCCGAGCGCGGCTGTCCGGGCCGGACCACGCGGCCGCATCTGGGCGGCGCGCACGATCGCGCTCTCGGCGGCAACGGCGATCCGCTCTCCAGCGACGCGGCTGAGCGCCCGTTTTGGGCGGGGAATCGGGCCGAGCCAGAGCGTTTCGCCGCTAGCGAGCGCGATCGCCAACCGGTCCCCGCGCCAGCCACGCTGGCCTGCAGCGGGACCAGGCGGAATCGCGTCAGTGCCAGTCGAAGCCAGCAAGCCGCCGCGAAGATCAACAACCGACGCCGGAACGCCGAGCGAGTTTCCGGCGGCGTGGAGCACATCATCAAGCGATGCGCCTGCCACGTTCAAATTGGAAAGAAGCCGGCTGAGATCGGTGCCAGCCCGGTAGAGATCGCCACGGCGCTGGGTGAGCATCCGATTCAGATCATTCTCGAACTCAGTGGGGATGGATTCGCTGAACAATACGGGAACCGTCGCCTGCATCGCCAGCGACATCGAGTCGAGCACCACCCCGGCGACATCATGCGACGCCAGCTCGCGCAGCAAGATCGGGAGAGACAGTCCGGAATCACCCAGCACCCTGGCCGGGAGAATCACCAACTCGCCGCCGCGAAGCAGCGGCAGCATCGGCACCGTGGCGCGCGCGGTCACCGCCCAGCTGACTTCGCGATCGGACCAGCGATCGAGTTGCGCTTCAGGATTGTGGATGCCATGCTCGCGCCCGTTGGTCGGGGCGATCGTCAGGCGCGGCTCCCAGGCGATAAGATCGGATAGTGTTACATCTGCCATATGGGCGCTGCTCCCAATCATTGAGTCCCGGATACCGTGGCTCCTGTCGCCGCCCGAGTCAGCACCTGGTAACCACGGTAAATTGTATGAACTGCACAAGGCGCGCGACGTGCCAGGTTGCACAAAGATTGGGTTGAATTCCGTGCAGCACGACTATGCACCAAAAAAGACTGGACGCGCCGCCCAGTCTCCCGGCGTGATCCTTGTTGCAATTGCTAGCTTGCTGGGACTGGCGGGTTTTCTCTACCCGTTCATTTTGCCGGCGATCAACCAGCATGATACGAGCTCAGCGCAGCAAAGCGCCCATGCGGGCGATGCGCCATTGCTCTTTGCGTTGCTGGCTGGCTGCTGCCTGGCAGCGATCGTGGTTTCGCTTTCCCGCCAGCAATGGCAACAGGGTGAAGCCTCCAAAACAGTAGCGTTGCTGGGTGCGCTGGTGGCGCTCGACGCCGCGCTGCGGCTCGTTCCGAGCTTTCTCGGAGCTTCGCCGATTTTCCTGCTGATCGTGCTGGCGGGAGCTGTCTACGGGGGATCGTTCGGTTTCCAGATGGGCGCGTTGACGCTGCTCGTCTCGGCGTTTTTGACGGGAGGGGTTGGTCCCTGGCTCCCCTATCAGATGCTCGGCGCCGGTTGGGTAGGGATGACGGCGGGATGGCTGCCGAAACCGGACGACCGGCGTGTGCGCCTGCTGATGATCGCCGCCTTCGCGGCGTTCTGGGGATTTCTCTTCGGCGCGCTGCTCAATCTCTGGTTCTGGCCCTACACCTCGATCGGAGCAAGCGGCAGCCAGTTCGCCTGGTCGCCCGAGTTGACGGTGCGGGAAGCGATGAGCCGGTACGCCTCCTTTTACGTGGCCACGTCGCTCGTTTTCGACACCTTTCGCGCGGCTGGCAACGCGTTGCTCGTGCTGGCGTTGGGCGGGCCGCTGTTGGCGGTGCTGGACCGGTTCCGGTCCCGGTTTGGTTGGGAGCCATTTGAGCGGATTGCGAGTCAGACAGAGGCAGCCAGCGAGGCGGTCTCCTGAGCGCCGTATGATGGCATGAACAGGGCTATTGCCCCATCTGAACAATCGTCGATGCTTACCGTTCGTCGCGAGGAGTGATTATGAATACCGATCGATCCCTGGTTTCACGGCGTCTGGCTCTGGTCCAATTCGGCGCTGTCGGCCTTACGGTTGGCATGTTAGGCCGGACAGCGGCGCACGTTTCGGCGCAGGAAGCCACCCCGGACACGCGTCCGCCGGTGCTGGTCGCTTTCGAGGCGGCGTGGAACGCGAACGATGACGGCTCCCAATTCGCGAGTCTGCTCACTCCCGATGTGGTGTGGGAGGACGTTCCGAACGGTTTGTTGATTCATGGGCCGGAGGCGTGCGCCGAATACTACGTCCAGCAAATCCAGGCCACGCCTGATTTGAAAACGCAATATACCGGCTTCGTCGCCGGGAACCAGGCGGTCGCCGAATGGACGAACCACGGCACCTACACCGGCCAGTTTCCCGGCATGCCGCAGGGCACCGGGCAACCGGTCGCCTTCCGCGGTGTCGACATCTTTACGATCGACGGGGACAAGCTGAGCCGCATCACCACCTACTACGATCTCTCCAGCCTGCATACGCAAATCGGAGTGACTCCAGCGTGTGATGAAGCAGCGACGCCCGCACCGTAGTAGACGAATCGTGTTACTCGATCACGCAGCAGGGGTGCCGGTGACGGGCGGGGTCGCTTCGTTTGACGGAGTGAGGTCTTCGATGCCGGCGATGCGGAGAACGCCGTTGTCATTGATGACCCAGAAACGCTCGATCGTCTCGATGCTGGTTGAGCCTGGATTGGCGCTTTGACCGATCACGAGCGTGGCGCTGAGATCTGGAGAGAGCATTTCGACCTGGCCGAACGCGCTGATTCCTTTCCAGGTATAGGAAGGCTGCGGACGCGGGGTTGAGATCGCGGCGATCGCCTGGGTGGCGTCAGCTCCAGATCCGACAATCGCCCCGAGCAGCAACGCCTGGGCATATTCATCGGTATAGAGCGCGAAGGTGCGGGCGTAATCGCCCGCGTTGCGGCAGGCGATCGATTGCCGGATCAGATTGAGCACGTTGGACATGGTCGCCGGGTCGGCGGAGACTGATTGCACTGGCGTAGCGGCGGCGATCGTTTCGGCGATCGGCGTGATCGTTCCGGTCAGCGGACCCGAGGCGAGGAGCGTCAGATTCTCGATCGAGCGCGGATCGACCACGCACGCGGCCGGATTGGGAACTTCGAGACCTGAGGCCGAGGCGGTCGCGGTCATGTCGGTGTTGTTATCCGATCCGCCGCCCCTACTCTGGATCACGAAGAAGAGCGCGATCGCAGCGACGACGGCGACGAGTCCGAGGATGACGTAGAGCCGTTGCCGTGTCGTGCTGAAATTCAACGCGCTGCTCCCTGGACGCCCTCACCTCCAACCCCTCTCCCGATTCCAGGAGAGGGACGCACGACGTCTTCCGTACCCTCCCTCAGTATTGGGAGAGGGTGGTCCTGTAGGACCGGGTCGAGGGCCGTGCGCCGAAGGCGCAATACCGGGCGATTGTAGTGCCGCGTGGCATGTGAACCTGGACGTGATGCCCATTTATGCGCGTCGGCGGCCGACTTCGCCGGTGTGGAGGGCGACGGTTCCGCCGCCGAGGAGTCGGACGTTGACGCGGCTGCATCCGGCGATGGTGAGCATCCGCTTCAACTTATCGCTATCGGGGAAGTTGGCGACCGATTCGGGAAGGTATTGATACGCCGAGCGATCGCCGGTGAGCAGCCCGCCGATGACGGGCACGACGTGGCGGAAATAGGGATCGAATAGCCGGGCGAAGAGTGAGGGAGGGAGCGGGGTCATTTCGAGGATCACGACGCGGCCTTCAGGTCGAACCACCCGCACCATCTCATTGAGCGCTTGCTGATAATCGGGCATGTTGCGCAATCCGAAGCCGACGGTGAGACTATCAAACTCGCCATCTGAGAATGGAAGCGCCATGGCGTCGCCCTGAATCAAGGTGATTTGCGTGTAGCGCGCCGTTTTTTCGCGGGCGGCGGCGATCATCCCGGCGGAGAAATCGAGTCCGACGACCTCTGGGATCTTCGCCTCGGCGAGTGCGATGGTGAAATCGCCCGTGCCGGTGGCGACATCGATCACTCGCTTCGGGTGCGATTCAAGCGCCGCTTTCACCGCGAGACCGCGCCAGCGCCGGTCCATGCCGCCGGTCATCACTTTGTTCATCAGATCGTAGCGAGGCACGATCCTGTCGAACATCTGCTGCACGGCTTCGGGCGGCTCAATCGCGCCATGTCCGGAAGGAGCGTTAGAGCCAGCGTTCAAGAATGATTCCTCCTGCCAGGGCGATGGCGTACCAGAGACCGAGTTTGGCGGTTGCGCCAAGCACGGGATTGAGGGCGGGACCGCGCGTCGTCGCGACGCGCTGCGAAAGCGACCAGGCGCGGGGGGCGATCAGCCAGACCGCCAGCCAGCCAATGTGCGAGCGATCGACGATGGTCATCAGGATCGGCATGCCGAAGGCGACCGCCAGCAGCAGCCGGTATTCGATCACCGTGCCCCGTTCGCCCAGGCGAACGGCGAGCGTGCGCTTGCCGGCGGCGGCATCCGTGGCGAGATCGCGCAGATTGTTGACGACCAGGATCATCGCCGCGAGCGCGGCCACGCCGGCCGCTGCTGCCCAGGCAGCGGCGGGAATCTCGCCAAGTTGCAGATAGACCGTGCCGAGCACCCCAACCCCGCCGAAAAAGAGGGCGACCGCCGCTTCGCCCAACCCGTGATAGGCAAGCGGATAGGGTCCGCCCGTGTAGGCGAGGGCCGCGAGGAGCGAGGCGACGCCAGCCAAGCGCGATCGGCCAGCCGCCGTGGACGACGAGCAGAAGCCCAAGCAGGACTGCGGCGGCGAGCACCACGCCGATCGCCTTGCGCATCGCGCCGGGTGAGACGAGTCCGAGCTGGGTGACGCGAGGCGGACCGAGCCGGTGGACATCAGCCCCGCGCGAGAAATCGCTGAGATCATTGGCAAGATTGGCGGCGATCTGCAGCAGCAAAGAGACCGCCACGGTGACCAGGGCAATCGGAATCGATCCCTCCCCTGCCTGAATGGCGAACGCCAACCCGACGATGATCGGCGAGAGCGCGGCGGGCAAGGTGCGCGGCCGGATGGCCAGCATCCAGACCTGGCGTGGTGGGAGCGGAACGGTTGGAGTGGCGGCGGTCATATGCTTCCTGTGTATTGGCCCTCACCCGGCGCTTACGTGCCACCCTCTCCCGGCGCGGGAAAGGAGCTGGGGGCAATTCGGAACGACAAAATGCACTCGAAATTCAACAGCAACCGTGAGCATCTTTCCATACAAGGGAAAATGCCCGTGCCATTGTGCCATTCTGAAGGGCTTGGTTGGAATTGCGGATAACGGTTACTCTAAAATGCGCTGAATGCAATGTTGTGCGTTATGCGGAGACTCCAATGCCTGTAAAGCTCATGACTCATGACCGCGTCATGAGCGGATATCCAGGGTGATCGACGACCACGACCTCGTGTCTGGCGTCCCCGTCACTGATTCGACGAAACGCCACGTTTCAGATCATTTCGAGCTGACGGCATCGCCATCGGCTTTCTCATCGTTGCTGTGAGCCTGGCGATCGCCTACCTCTGGCGATATCGACATGTGGATGTATCGCGACCGATCTCCAGCACCAACTATTCCCTAGTATGGCTTTCTCGGGCAGACCAGCTCGCGACATTTCGAATATCCCCGGCTGGAATCCCCATCAGTTCAGCGGCACGCCATTTGCCGGAGATCCGCTTTCCGGCTGGACACAGTGCCAGTGATGGTCTCCTTCACGCTATTCAAGCCGGTGACGGCGATGAAGGCGCTGATCGCGTTCAATCTCTTCTTCGCCGCGCTGACCGACCTATGCCTATGCGCGCCTGCTGACGATGAATGTGCGTTGAGGGAGCGTCGCGGCGCGCAGTCGCCTTTGCGCTGTCATCGACCTTCATTGCGTTCAACAGCTACTGCTGCAACTCATGGGCAACTATGCCCCCTGGGTCCCGCTGACGCTGATCGGCATCGAGCTTTCCGTTCGCCGGAAGCGGCTTGTGGAGCGTGCTGGCGCGCTCGGCCTGGCCGGACTCGGGCTGAGCCAGATGCTCGGCGGCTGGGTTGGACAGGGCACCTACTACGCCGTGCTGCTGGTCGCGAGCTACGTCGTTCTATCGGTCGTCATTTCACCGCCGGGACCGGCGAATGGAGTCTGGCAAGGAGCGGACGATCAATCTCGCCGGTCACCGGCGCGGCGGCTGGCGCTGGCCGGATTCGGGCTGGCGGCGGCCGGGATTCTGCCGCGGCTCGATGTTTCACGGGTCACCAATCTGGCGGGAGGCCGCTACGATCTGATCGCCGGCGCGACGGCGATCAGGGTACCTGCTGCGGTTTCTTCTTCCGCAAGGTGCTTGATCCCGTCGCAGAATGCGCGGCGGATTTATCTCGGCACCGGCAATCGTTGTTTTGGCGATGCTCGCGCCGTTGTCTGGCGCGGCGGCGATTCGCCGTTCCCTATTTTTCGCCTTCACTGCGCTTGTTTCGCCTTGATGCTCCGCACCAGATGTCGTGCATCACGTGCTTTATCTGCTGCCACGATTTGAGGAGCTCCATGCCGCACAGCAGCTACCGGATTCTTGGGCGTGCGATCATGATCGGACCGGCGATGCTTGCCGCGCGACGGTCGACCGCTTATGCGAATGAAGCTGCATCCCGCATGGTTGCTCGTGCTGCTCTATCCGCCGTTTCGTCGTCTATTGATCCGTGAGGATTCCTTGCCGTCACTCATCGGTATCTTCACCGTCAGGTCTGGCTGGCGCTTTTGCTGTCATGACGATGCTTGTCGGCGGAATGATGCTGCTGCGGCTTGATCGTCCGACACCTTCCGATTCCGAGCCGACTGAAGCTTTGGCAGTCATCGGCGTCGCCGCGATGCCGTGGGCGATGATTCTGCTGCTCCTGTACGATCCGATCGGCCACGACTTTGTTCGACGCTGTTCGCGAACATCGAACGTCCCACAATTCGGGTCGATTGATCTCCGGAATCAACGCCTACAACGACCGCATTGAGCATGACACGCTCTGCCAGGATGCGGGCGGCGACTATCTTCCGCAGCAATTACTCCAATTTCCGGCCATTCCGCTATTTTGGATTCGATCCGCTTGATATCCGCAACGTCGAAAACACGAAGGCGGCACCTATCACGGCCAGCCGAACGATTCCCGGTAACAGGGGTTGCTCGTCGGCACGCGGGCGATCTGCCTCGGACTGTACGATCTGCAGGGGTACAACCCGATGCAGATTCAGCGCTATGTCGACTATCGTCGAGGCGATCAACGGCGTCGGATTGAACTATCACGACGCCGATCGATCCTGGCGAGCGGCATCGACTCCCCGCTTCTTGGATCTGCTCAATCCCGCGGTATGTGATCACGCCCTACGAGATTCCACCCGACCGGGCTGATCTGCGCTACGTCCAATCAACATGACGCAAGTGTTCGAAAATGGGACGTGATTCGCATTTTCGAGAATCCGAATGCCTCTCCCACGCCTGGATGGTGCACGAAGCGCAGCAATTGCCGAAAGACGAGGTGCTGCCAGCGCTGCAATCAGGCCAGATCGATCCGAAGCAAACGGTGCTGGTCGAGCAATCGCCGCCATCGATGGTCGCCTCGACCGGCGCTCCGGAAACCGTCACATTCACGTCCTACAAACCGGACCAGATGTCGATGCAGGTGACGGCGAACAGCGATGGCATGCTGGTGCTGAGCGAGGTCTACGCGCCGGGCTGGAATGCCTATGTTGACGGCAAAAAGGTCGATCTCTATGCGGCGGATTACGTGCTGCGTGGCATTCCGGTTCCGGCGGGCGAGCATACCGTTACGCTTCGCTACGAACTGCGGTCATTGCTCGATTGGCTAGGAATCAGCGTGATTTCGCGACCCTTAGGGGTGCATTGATCGCGTCGGTGGCTATCTGGCCTGGGACTCTGGCAGCGGCGCAATTCCAGTCAGTCGTCGGCGAGGCACTCCGCCCTCAGTCGGATTTGCGCGTCGCGATCCGACGCTGAATCACCTCATCGGAATCGTCGTAAGTTGATGCCAGCAGGACGGTGGGCAGAACCAGCAACGAACTCAGCGTCGAGGATCCGGCAACTGATCGGTGAGGAACTATCGACCGCTGGGGTGGCGGCTCGATGTACCGATCATCGCGCTGCTTGATGTTCCTTCGCGGAGCCTATGTCTGGATGCGGGTGAGCCAGCGTGGCGGATTCTTTGCCGGCGACATCGTGACGCAGTTTCTGCCGAACTACATTGAGCTCGCGGAGCGACTGCGCGGCGGGGATATCCCGGGCTGGAATGCGTCGCTTTTTTCGGGGATGCCTTTCGTGGGTGATCCGATTTCCGGGTGGGGCTACCTTCCGGTCATCGGATCGTTTCTCGTCTTTGGTCCGCTCACCGCCTACAAATGAGCGTCCTTCTTCCATATCTGGCGGCGACGGTGGCGACCTATCTCTTCGCACGAACGCTGCGCATGGGGCCGATCGGCGCAACTGCGGCGGCGCATCGCCTTTTTGCTCAGCCCGCATTATCACTACGCGCAATGCTGCACCGCGCGGATGCAACTCGGTCCCTGGATTCCGATCGGGCTGCTGACGATCGAGCTGGCGTTGCGCAGTCGCCGCGCATGGACGCGGATGCTTTGCTGGATCGGCACGGGATCGTGATCTGGCAGATGATCGCCGGATATTTCGGCAAAGGCATGTATTACGGCATCCTCCTGCTCGGCGCGTATCTCGCCTATCGAACGTTGATCGATCCCCCGACGCCGCAATCGAACTGGAAACGGCGCATCGGCGACTTCGCGCTGAATGCGGCGATGGTGCTCGGATTGGGCGCCGGATTTTCGGCAATCGTCGCTGCTTGCCCCGGCTCGATTTTCTCAACCACGCCAACTCAAAGGCGGCACCTACGAAGTCGTCGCTCCCGGCGCGGTCGATGAGCCCGCCTGGTCGATCGGGCAGGCGATGGCGACCGTGCTCAATCCGGCGCGCCCCGCCTATTATCTCGGCGCGGCGACGTCGCGCTGGCGATCGCCGGGGTGGTTCTGGCCGGACGTCGCTTCGCCGCGCCATTCTTCGCGATCTTTCACGGTCGTCGCCATGGTGCTGACGATGGGAACAACACCGCTTCACCACTCTGATCTATCTTGCTGCCCCGCTTCAAGGTGATCCACGAGCATGAGCCGCAGCGAATCCTCGTCGTGCTCAATATCGGTCCGGCGATGCTGGCGGGCGCGGCGGTGGCGATGTTGGAACAGCGGCTCGTCTCGTTCCGCAGGTGGCTATCGCGGCGGCGATTGCGCCGCTGATCGCAATCCCGGTCTTTCCTGGTTGATCACCGCGATCACGCGACACTGAAGACGCCTATCGCAACGCGGCGATCGTGATCGCCGCGCTGTTGCTCGGCAGGGGCGCTCTGCGCATATCTCATCCGGGAGACCGATCGCCGGTTGTTCCGATTGTCGATTCCGCTCGCATTGGTGCTGACGCTTTGGTCGAGTCTCGACCGGGGACGGCTTTGGGACACCACCAAAGCGGGGTGGCAGTCGTCGCCCGTCAACGAATCTGGGCTGACCTACGCCGATCGCAGGATGCCGACGGCGCCGGGGCGTTCCTGCAGCGCGCAGATGGAACAGGATGGACCGTTCCGGTATTTCGGCTATAACACCGCGTTCCTGAGCGAGCGAAACGACTACATGAAGGACAATTACCGCAAATACTGGAGGGATATTCTCGCCGCTCAACTCCTCCTTGATAACCGGGCGCTGGCGCTTGAGATTGAGGACATTCAGGGATACAACCCGGTTCAGGAAATGAACTACCTGACCTTCATCAATGCGCTCAACGGCCAGATTCAGGAATATCACGAAACGAATATCCTGCCCGTCCGGGCTCGACTCGCCGATGCTGCCGCTGCTCAATGTTCGCTATATCGTCGTTCCGGCTCAACGCGACCGGCCCTGATATCGACCGGCTCACCGCCGCCTATCCGGAAGTCTTCCGGAACGGCTCGGTGCGAGTGTTCGAAATCCCGGATGCCTTGCCACGGGCATGGGCGGTGCATCAGGTCAATCAGGTTGCCGCGGATGATCTCTTGCCCGCGCTTGCCGCTGGATCGATCGATCCGAAAACAACCGCGTTAATGATGAATCGCCGCCAACGCTGGCGCCGCTGCCACCGGGTGGGAGCGATCAGGTCCAGATCACCGACTATCAACCACGATCAGATCACGCTGACCGCCGAATCTCGCCAGCGATGGGATGGTGATCTTGAGTGAGGTCTACGATCCAGGATGGTCGGCGAAGGTCGACGGAAAAACGGTTCCGATCGCGGAAGTTGATGGACTCCTGCGCGGAATTGCGGTTCCCGCTGGTGAGCATGTGATCGAATTGAAGTATGCGCCGTCCTCGCTTCGGAATGGCATTGCGATCAGCGCGTTGACCTGGATTATCGCCATCACTGCCGTCTTGCTCCTCTGGTGGAAAGAGCCAGAGGAGTGGTTGCGATTGATCTGGCCGATGAAACGACGACGCTCAAGGACAGATGAAACCGCGATATCGAATGGCTCGCAATGAATCTCGAATGGCGATCTTCGTGGCATACTTCCTCGATGTCTCCTGAGGTGTGCCATCATCCGGCAGATCGGATTTTTGTGGGCCGTTGCCGGCGAATCGTTCATGTCACCCTACCGTCATTGACTGACGATTCAATTGGAAGCGGAGAATGACGTGCAATTCGTCGCTTGCGGATCTGAGCGGAGTCCGCGATGATTGAAGCCCTCAGCCAGGATAAACGCATAAGCTGGACGGCGAAACTCGCGCTTTCGCATGGCGGGAACTCGCAATCAACGCAGTGCTTGGCATCTGCCTGCTTGTTCTGGTTCTCATCCCTCGCCTCGCCGATATCGATGCGCTCGTTACTCCGGATGAGCCACTCTGGGTCGCCCGCTCGGCCAATTTCTACCAGGCGCTTTCGAGCGGGCACCTGAAATACACCTATCAGTTCGTTCATCCGGGCGTGCCGGTGATGTGGCTGGGCGCCATTGCCTACATGATTACGCGCCCCGATCTCCCGGAGCTAACTGGCGGCCAAATTGGAACCCGGGGGTCGGAAGCCCGCGACATTCTCACGGCAAATGGCGACACGATGATCAATGTGCTTGTCGATCTTCGCATCGCCGTGACCATCGCCTCAGCACTCACCTTGATCGTGTTGTTTTTCTGCCTCATCCCGCTCGTGGGTCGATGGCCCGCGCTCGCGGCAGTTGCCTTTCTTTCGATTGATCCCATGCATATCGGGTTCACCCGGCTTCTCCATCTCGATGGGCTTTCGACGAATCTCCTGCTTGTTTCGGTCGTCGCATTTTGTGGCTACATGCAGCGCTCATCGCGCCCGCTTCTGCTTATCTCAGGTGTCGCGGCAGGTGTTGCCTGCCTCACCCGTTCCGCAAATGGCGTGCTCGGCCCGCTCGTAGCGATGTTCGCGGCAGTCGATGTCGCGCTCGTCTGGTGGCGCGATCGACAGTTTCCCCGCCAGCTCGTCCGCAAATACGCTCTGGCGGCTGTTCTCTGGGGGAGCGCCGCGTTTCTCGCATGCTTCTTGCTCTGGCCCGCAATGTGGGTTGCGCCGATCGATACATTCCGAGCGATGTGGACGGGGGGCATTGATCTCGCCTCGGATCCGCATTCTCGTCAGCTCCTTTTTCGCGGCGAAGTCACGACAGATGATCCTGGCTGGCTCTACTACCCAATCGTGCTCATCTATCGCATCAGCCCGCTCACGCTGGTCGGGCTCGGCTTTGCCTTAATCGTTGCCATCTTCAATCGGGGAGAGACGCGAATTCTGCCCAGACGACTCTGTTTCAATCTGGTGCTCTTTGCCGGGGCGTATATCGTCATTCTTTCGCTGGCCGCGAAGAAGCTCGATCGCTATGTGTTGCCTTCGATTGCCGCGCTCGATCTTGTCGCGATCTTCGGGTGGATCGCACTTTTTCACCTGTTGATCAGTAAATTGACCGTTCCCGATCGGCGATTGCAGCAACTTGCCATGCCGCTCCTCGTTGGCATCGTCTTACTGGGACAACTGACGCTTGCGCAGAGTTCAAGTCCGTACTATCTCAATGAAGCCTCAGCGTTGGTCGGTGGTCCTGCGCGCGCCGACGAGGAGATTTCCTTCGGCTGGGGCGAAGGAGGCAAAAAGGTCGCTGAAGCGCTGCTGCAGATACCTGATATCGACCAGAAATTGGTTGTTGCCGGCCCCTGGCCGACCACGATTGATTACTACCTGCCCTTTACCCTTACGAAACCGACGTATACCCCGTTGGCGAAGGCAGCCGCCCAGTGGGTCGATGCGGATTACATCGTCGTGACCGAACCCGAGGTGCAGCGCCAACTCTATTCGCCGGAACTCCTCGCCTGGTTTGATGAACAGACACCGGTCTCCGTCGTGATGGATCAAGGTCGTGTCTATGCCCGCATCTTTGACGTGTCAGAGGTTCCTCTTCCATCCGCGTTCTTTTCGCCAAAAACATTGGTGATCCAGTGGGGCGGCAATCTTCAGCAAGTCGCATGGCGGATTCCCCAAAAGGTTGCGCAGGGGAAGGATGTCCGCTTGCACCTCTATTTCCAGAATACCGGGGGAACAACCCGGTTCATCGTCGACACGGAGATCTCCGACGCGGATGGAAATAGTGTGGGTCAATCGTCGGTTGAGGAATCGCTTGACGGCGGGAATCAAGGACCGGTGGATATCGCTTATAACGTTGCGTTGCCGCCGGATCTCATCAAGGGCTCAAAATATCAGGTAAAGATCACACTGCGAGACGCGGATACCGGGCAGGTGCTTCCGAGCACACACATGGTGACCGGGGACGTCTTAGAGAATCCGGTGAGAATCGGCTCGTTCCAGGTGAATTAGAGCGAATCCGGACGCGGATTCAGTGGTTGAAATCCCTGGAAATAGCCCTATTCAAAAGCCTGTCCGAACCGATTGAGGGAGGCGATTTCGGAGAGCGGTTTGCGGTCTTTTTTGCCGTGGCCGAGGTCGTGATCGGGATAGCCGAGCGGGAGGATCGCCAGCACGCGCAACTCCGCGGGGATGGCGAGATAGTCGTTGAGTCCGTCGATGCCGTTTGGGCCGGTTCCCACCCAGTTGCCGCCGACGCCGTGCGACCAGGCGGTGAGGAGCATCGATTGAATGGCGCGGGAGGCATCGGAGACGGAGTTTCGCGTTTCCGAAATGGCGACGACGATCGCCGCCGCGGCCCCAGCGATGTATGGACCGGTGGTCGCCATCCCTCCCAGGCGCTTCAGCGTGTCCCGGTCCTGCACGACGATGAAATGCCAGGGCTGCCGGTTCCGGGCGCTAGCGGTGAGCTGGCCCGCTTCGACCACCTCACGCAACACCGCCTCGGGCACGGGACGATCCTGATAGCTGCGCACCGCGAGAATGGTGCGAACCGCCTCAAATGTTTCCATCGTCATGATCCCTTTGCGCAATCGCTGCCGAGGTCCGCGGTTGGGACCATTCCCCCTCCGCGCGCTGATCTCGTTGGGAGCAATGATATTCCGGAACACCAACAAAGGTGGGCAGCCATGGCTGCCCACCTTTGCCGTGATGATGTTGGCTCGCTGATACAGATCGTCAGTCGATGATGATCGCGTCGGTCAGATCGACGAAGTACGGAAGCGCTTCGTCGTACAGCCGGGGGATGATGACCATGCGTACCTGAAGCAGAGCGCCGTCGTTGTCCAGTACCATGCATTCCTGCAGCTCGATCATTTCCAGCGGATCGCCCTGGTTGTCATCCAAGGTGTAGGTATAGGCGACGACGGAAGCGCCGTCTGCGACCTCAGGCAAATCGACATTCGCCTCGGTCACGTCGGAGATCTCTGGGTCACTCTTGAGCGTGATCATCTCGCCTTCGGAGCAGGCGGCGGTGTTTCCGTCGTAGCGAACGGTGGTCTCGAACTCAACGCCCATGACGGGAGCATCCAGACCGGTGGAAAGCAACTGGAAGTAATCGTTGCCGGCGCTGTTATCTTCCCAGTCAGGCTGGGTTTTCCACATACTCGCGTCCCATTCGACCGACCAATCGAAGTTGACGCTGGTATAGGTATTGCCATCAACGCCGGAGCCTCCCGGAACGTCAACAGATGCAGAGTCATGGCTGCTGTTGGGACGGTCACCAGTTTCGGCATCGTTGGTGTCGTCCGCATGAGCGGAGTCGCTTGAATCGCTTGCCATATCGGGAGCTTCGAGCGAAATGCCGTCGACGAGATCAGTGAAGAGCGGCAGGGCATCCTCATAAACATCGCTCACAACAGCCAGGGTGAGCACGAGATTGACGCCATCGCTGAAGGGCTGGCATTGGACATACTCGACCACGTCAACCAGCACCTCGTGGACCTTCACGTTGTAGGTGTAGGCTCCTTCAGCCGCGCCGTCGGCCAGATCGATTCCCGAAGGGACCTCGGTCGCCTTGATATGGCGGAGCGATCCAGCGTCGCGAAGCACATCCTCCCACCCGGTGACACAGGCATCAACATCGCCATCGAACATATTCGTGGCGACGATGCGCGCACTGGCGGCCGGCTCACCGACCGTTTCGAGCGAGATGTACTCGGTGCCGTCAACATGCTCTTCATAGGGGTCCGTCCAGACGGCATCATCCCAATTCAGCGACCAGCCGTAATCGAGCCCGTTATAGGTATTGCCGTCGATCCGTTCAGGTACAGCGTGGGCGGCAACCGGGCGCGCCAGCATGGTGAGCATGCCGCTCAACAGCATGCAAACGGCAAAAAGACGTATGAGGTTCTTGCCTTTGATGGAAAGGGTGTGCGCAGGGAGTATCGTCGAAGCCTGCCGGGAGCGTGTCATCTGTTTTCCTCGCTTCATCGCGATTCGGATCAACATCGATCCGATCAATCTCGTGGCTCGCATCGAGCCGTCGATTCGAGCCAGCGTCACTGCGATCGATCGCCATTGACCGAATCGCGTCCTCGTCGCGGCTCCTGGTGTGCGTCCACTGGACCTCACGCAGAAATGATAGAGGATTGATCTTCCGCCGTTCTTCCAGACGGAGTTGAGAGTGGAGAGTAGGGAGAACGAGAACGACGGCCCTCACCCGGCGCTCAAGCGCCACCCTCTGCGGATGCTGGGAGAGGGTACGAAATGCCGGCTATGTCCGCACGTTTCTGTAGGGGCCGACGTCGTGTTGGCCCCTAAGGCGTGCTGGTATCCAGATCTGGAATGAGAGCCGTCCTTCTCTCCTACTCTCAGCTAACGTCGATCTCAATCGCGTCGGTGAGATCGACGAAATATTGAAGCGCTTCGTCGTAAGCGAATGCCGGGATCACTGCATGCACCACCAATGTGGCGCCCATGCTGTCAAGTGGGAGGCACTCTTGTATTGCGATTAATGTCATCGACCCATCTGTCATCGCTATAGATGTAGCTGAACGCCATGACCGCGCCGTCGGACGGAACCGGGGGCAACTCGACATCAGCGATAGCGATATCGGTCGACCAATCGCCGCCATCGTCCAGCCAGTCCCAGCCTCCTTCCGCGCAGGCATCGACATCACCGTCATACTCGGCAGTCGACTCGAACATGACCGACGCCACCGGTGCATCGGGTTGATTGGTTGCGATGGCGAAGGAATCGACGCCGCTCCGATTGTCCTCCCAACCTTCGATCGGACTCCAGAGCTGGCCGTCCCAGGACACAGACCAGTCGAAGTTGACACCCGTGTAGCTGTTGCCGTCGATGCCGCTATCTGCCTCATCGATCGGCGTAGACGTCTCTGAATCGCCGTCGTCCCGGGACGACTCGTTATTCGTGGGGCGATCGCCTGTTTCAGCATCGCCGGTCTGTTCGCCCGGTGATGGGGCGCTTGCGTTGTTGAACGCAAGTCCATCGACCAGATCGGCGAAGAGGGGCAACGCGTCCTCGTAATAGTCCGGCATGGCGCCCAACGTGAGGACGAGATTCGCGTCGTCACCAAGCGGTCGGCACTGAACGTAGACGACGAAGTCGACGAGCCGGTCATCGATCTTCAGGTCAAGCGAATAGGCGCCCTCGGCCGCGCCGTCGGTGAGATCGATCCCTGCCTCGACCTCGGTCTCCTTGATATGGCGCATGGTGCCGCTATTGCGAAGCACGTCGTCCCAGCCGGAGACGCAGGCATCGACATCGCCTCCGAACATATCGGTGGCATCGATGCGACCGGACGCATAGGGCTCGTCCGGGGTCGAGAGCACGACATATTCGGTTCCGTCGCGATGCTCTTCGTAAGGATCGGTCCAGTCGGCATCGTCCCAGCTGAGCGACCAGCCATATTCAAGGCCGTTGTAGGTCGTGCCGTCGATTCGATCGGGATTGGAGGTCTCCGGAGCAGACGGCTGAGTGCCGTCGATCGAGATGGCATCAACCAGGTCGGCGAAGAGGGGGAGCGCCTTCTCGTAGTCGGTCGAGGCCGTGCTCAGGGCCACGACGAGATTGACGCCATCGCTCAAAGGTCGGCACTGCACGTATTCGACCCAGATGAAGGGATCGTCGGAGATCGTCGTATGGTAGGTATATGCACCTTCCGCCGCGTCGGGAGGAAGGTCGATCCCCTGGTCGAGCTCGGTTCGCTCGACATCCTCGAATAGGCCGCCGGCCTCGAGCGCATCGCCCCACTGTTCGACGCATTTGTCGACATCGCCACCATAGGCGTTCGTGGCGAGGAGGCGGGCAGTCGCGCCGAGCGAGTCGTCGGCCGCGTTGAGCGCAACATACTCGTAGCCGTCGGAATGGGTATCGTAGGGGTCAGTCCATGAAGTCTCATCCCAGGAGACCGACCAGCCAAATTCAGGTCCGAAATAGGTGTTGCCGTCGAAGCGGGCGGGATCATTCTCCGCCGCGGCGGGGCTGGCCATCCCGGCAAGTACCCCCGCGCCGATCAGCAGAACGGCGAACAGCCGAGAGAGACGTTTGCCTTTAGTGAAAAGCGTGTGCGCGATCAGGGCGGATTGCCCCCGCTTGTCGTGTGTCATTGCATTTCCTCGCTTCATTGCGATCCGGATCATCAGCGATCCGGTCAAACTGCTGGCTCGCGTCGAGCCGACGGTTTCGAGCGCACGTCACCGCGATCGGTCGCCATTGACCGGACCGCTTCCTCGTCGTGGCTCCGTGCCGAGCCGGGCTCGACATCCAGGCATGATCCTAGAAGAGCGATCTTCCGCCGATCTTCCAACACCCGCGGTGAAGGCGACGGAGGCATGCCCCTCCCGAAGGGCTCTCCTCAAACAGGGGTGCCGATTGGTGAAGCGCAGGCGACACGTTTCGGAGGCAAATCAGTGCTGAAAATCCGTATTTCTGCGACTTCCAGTCACAGTTAGGGCTATACATGTACGTACACCCCATGCTAGAGTCTGTACGTACACGATTAAATGCGTGTGAAGTGCGGTATCCGGGTAGTGATTCGTGGCCTACATGGCACATCTTGTGTTTCAGTGAGGGCGCGCTATACTACATATTGTCCCTCCACGACTGGTTGTCGTCCCGGAAGGGCGCAACCACCAGATCTAGTGTTTGAGCCCAGGAGTGGGTTGATGCACAAATGCGGACAGCGTTGTTCGCCGCTTTGTGCACGGTGGGGATTTCGGAATCGTTCAGAAGCGCGCTGCGGAGGCGGAGCGCGGGGGAGCAGGGTCGATGGTTGGTTTAGCGGTCAAGCGGCATTTCACGACACCAGGCGCGGATCCATTCGCATCAATTGAATGGACAAAACGGACATCCCGCATCACCAATCCGGATGGCTCGGTCGTCTTCGAGATGGCTGATGCCGAGATTCCGGTTTCCTGGTCGCAGGTGGCCACCGACATCATGGTGTCGAAATATTTCCGCAAGGCAGGAGTGCCGCAGACCGGCGCAGACGGCCAGCCGTTGCGCAACCCTGACGGCTCGCCGCAGTTCGGCCCGGAGCGTTCCGCCAAGCAGGTGATTCATCGCCTGGCCGGTTGCTGGCGCTGGTGGGGCGAGCAGAACGGCTACTTCGCCACGCCGAACGATGCGCAGGCGTTCTATGACGAGCTGGTCTACATGCTCGTTCATCAGATGGCCGCGCCGAACTCGCCGCAGTGGTTCAATACCGGGCTCGCCTTTGCCTACGACATGACCGGCCCGGCCCAGGGTCACTTCTACGTCGATCCTGCCGACGGCGAGGTGAAGAAATCGACCGACGCCTATTCCCGCGCCCAGGCGCATGCCTGCTTCATCCAATCAGTCGATGACGATCTGGTCGGCGAAGGCGGCATCATGGACCTCTGGGTCCGCGAGGCGCGTCTCTTCAAGTATGGCTCCGGCACCGGCACCAACTTCTCGAATCTGCGCAGCGAAGGCGAACCGCTTTCGGGCGGCGGCACCTCCTCCGGCTTGATGAGCTTCCTCCGGGTCGGCGATCGCGCCGCCGGGGCGATCAAGAGCGGCGGCACCACCCGCCGCGCCGCCAAGATGGTGACGCTCGATCTCGACCATCCGGACGTGATCACCTTCATCAACTGGAAAGCGGATGAAGAGAAGAAAGTCGCCGCGCTGATCGCCGCCGGATATCCGGCCGATTTCAACGGCGAGGCCTACGCCACCGTTTCGGGTCAGAACAGCAATAACTCCGTCCGCGTGCCGAACGCCTTCATCGACGCGGTGAAGGAAGATAGCAACTGGGACCTGATTCGACGCACCGATGGCAAAACCGCCAAAACAGTGAAGGCGCGCGATCTCTGGCGGCAGATCGCCGAAGCGGCCTGGCAGTGCGCCGATCCGGGTGTGCAGTACGACACCACCATCAATGAATGGCACACCTCGCCCGAAGCTGGCCGCATCAATGCCTCCAATCCCTGCTCGGAGTACATGTTCCTCGATAACACCGCCTGCAACCTGGCCAGCTTGAACATGATCAAGTTCGTCAATGTCGACAACGGCGAGATCGATATCGAGGCGTATCGCCACGCGGTCCGGCTCTGGACGGTGGTGCTCGAGATCAGCGTGCTGATGGCGCAGTTCCCGAGCAAAGAGATCGCCCGGCTGTCGTACGACTTCCGCACCCTCGGTCTGGGCTACGCCAATCTCGGCACGGTGCTGATGCTGCGCGGTTTGCCGTATGACTCCGATGAGGCGCGCGCCTTTGCCGGTGCGGTGACGGCAATCATGACTGGCGAGTCGTACGCGACCTCCGCCGAAATGGCGAAGCACCTCGGCGCGTTCCCCGGCTACAAGGCGAACGAGCGGCACATGCTGCGGGTGATCCGCAACCACCGTCGGGCAGCCTACAACGCCGCGAAGGATGAGTACGAAGGGCTGTCGGTGGCGCCGATGGGCATCGATCCGACCAAGACCGACGAACCGTTGGTCAAAGCGGCGCGCGAGTCGTGGGATCGCGCCCTGGCCGGTGGCGAGCTGTATGGCTATCGTAATGCCCAGACGACGCTGCTGGCGCCGACCGGCACCATCGGCTTGCTGATGGATTGCGACACCACCGGTGTCGAGCCGGACTTCGCGCTGGTCAAATTCAAGAAGCTGTCGGGCGGCGGCTACTTCAAGATCGCCAATCAGAGCATCGAGCCGGCGCTGAAGAATCTCGGTTATTCCAAGAAAGACCGGACCGCGATTCTCACCTACGTGCTCGGCACGATGTCGCTCGACGGCGCGCCGGGCATCAACCGGGAATCGCTGACGGCGAAGGGCTTCACCAACGACGATCTCGACAAGGTCGAAAAGGCGCTGCCGGGTGTCTTCGAGCTTGGCTTCGCCTTCAATGCCTGGACGCTTGGGCGAGGATGCGCTGAAGCGCGCCGGCATCTCGATGGCCGAGGCGAGCAAGCCAGGGTTCGAACTGCTGCGCAAGCTCGGCTACAGCCGCGATCAGATTGACGCCGCCAACGAATATATCTGCGGCACCCAGACAATCGAGGGCGCGCCACTGCTCAAGGACGAGCATCTGCCCGTCTTCGACACCGCCAACAAGTGCGGCAAGAAGGGCACACGCTTCATCCATCACATGGGACACATCCTGATGATGGCGGCGGCGCAGTCGTTCCTTTCCGGCGCGATCTCTAAGACCATCAACATGCCGAACGAGGCGACGGTCGACGATGTGATCGAGGCGTACATGGAGTCGTGGGAGCACGGGATCAAGGCGATGGCGCTCTACCGTGATGGTTCGAAGCTGAGCCAGCCGCTCTCCAGCAAGAGCGATAGCAAGATCGAAGATGATGACGATGTCGAGGACCTCGTCTCCACCGCCGTCGCCGATGCGCTTGCGATCGCGCAGGCCGAGTGGGAGCGGGAACGTGAAACCTCCATCGCCGACGCGGTCGCCCAGGCGAAGCTGGAATGGGAGCGCGAGCAGGCAGCGAAAGCCCCGGCTGCGGTGGCGACGCCGGTGGTCGCCGCCGGGCTGGCACGGAAGCGCCTGCCGGGTAAGCGACGCGGGTTCACCCAGGAAGCGCGGGTCGCGGGTCAGAAGGTCTATCTGCGCACCGGCGAGTACGAGGATGGCACGCTCGGCGAGATCTTCGTCGACATGCACAAGGAAGGCGCGGCCTACCGGTCGATGCTCAACTGCTTCGCGATCGCCGTGTCGAAGGGTCTCCAGTACGGGGTGCCGCTGGACGAGTTCGTGGAAACCTTTACCTTCACGCGGTTCGAGCCGCAGGGGATGGTGACGGGTCACCAGAACGTGAAGATGGCGACCTCGATCATCGACTACGTCTTCCGGGTGCTGGCGCTCGAATATCTCGGCCGCACCGATCTGGTCCAGAATCCGCCGATCGAGGAGGTACTCCAGGAAGACGCAAACCCAAAAGCTGAGGTCGGGGTCATGAGCGCCGCCGCGGTTGTCGCGGAAGCGCCGAAGGTGGAAGCGGTGGCGACGGCTCCGGTCGCCGCGCCGGTGAAGACGAACGGCAATGGCAACGGCCACAGTCACGATCATGGCAACGGGAACGGCAAGAGCCAGGCGCTGGCCGGGTATCAGGTGGCGGCAACGGCAGTCGCCGCGCCGAGCGCGCTCGACCAGCAGCTCTCGAACATGATGGGCGACGCCCCCTTCTGCGACGTCTGCGGCCACATCACGGTGCGAAACGGCGCCTGTTACAAGTGCCTGAACTGCGGGAACAGCCTCGGCTGTTCGTAGATCAGAACAAGCAACTTGATAAAGACACGCCGCCGGTTCGAACCGGCGGCGTGTCTTTATTCAGATCGATGCTCCAGAACTGAGAGGATGTTCTCATCTGGAGAGAATGAAGCCCCGAAGTCGGGCCAGGATGATGCCGGATCATACTTACGGCTGCGTTGAGGCGCTCTCGGGGTTGGAGGGTTGGGCGGCGATGGTGGCGTGCCAGGTGGCCTTTGCGCCGGCATCGCCGGTGCGGACATCCCAGACGGTCGCTATCCCCCCTAACGCGAGTGCGGCGACGGCCATGATGACGATACCGGTATTGAGCAGCGAGTTCGACGAGGATACCTGAGATTCCGAACTTGCTTGCATTGAACGACGTCGCCACCAGTCAAGCGCCAGATAGGCGAGCGTGATTCCAGCGAAAACGATCATGATGGTCTGAGTTTGATCGCCGAGCTCGGTATGCTTGTGAACAAGCGCGGTGTTGCGATCTTCGGGCGACATCATCGCTTCGAGTTTCTCGCCGGTATTCGCGGTGATAATCGTGGCGCCGGTGATCAAGATGGTCAATCCGCCAACCACCCAGAAGAGCGTAGGTCGTTTGGCAGGGAGCAATACGTAGGCAAGAAGTGCCAGAGCGGTGACGGGAATGCCGATGACGGGAAGATGAACGAAGAGCGGGTGTGCGGGAAGACCGGAGATGGTGCTGATACCCATGTAGAAACTCCTGAAACCGTGATCGCAATGCACCATAACGAGCATTGCGTGCAACCAGAGCCCGAAGACGCTCAAACCGAAGCTGCCGGATCAGAAACCCGGCGGCAAGAACTGAGCGGAAGCATCGGTTCACTAGATGAATTTGAGATGAAGAGTTTCAGGTTTACGTGAAACCAGATTCTGGGAACTTCTCGGGAAGGGAAACGCCCCAATACCTTGCATTCGATGACGCTGACTGACGGATAATGCTGCATGCTTGACCTAGATGATCGATGGAGCTACGTCGTCCACGGCGACAATATCGGAATACTGCCGACGCTGCCGGATGGGGTGTTTCAGTTGATTTACATCGATCCGCCGTTCAATACGGGGAAGGCGCAGAAGCGGGCGACGATGGCGAATGTGGCGGACGAGGAGGGGGACCGGATCGGGTTTCATGGGAAGCGGTATCGATCACAGTCGGTGGATGCGAAGTCGTATGGCGATGTCTTTGATGATTATCTTTCGTTTATTGAACCGCGACTGCTAGAGGCGCGGCGTTTGCTGACCGATTCGGGGACGCTTTACTTTCATATCGATTACCGGGAAGCGCACTACTGCAAGGTGTTGTTGGATCAGATTTTTGGGCGGGATGCGTTTCTGAACGAGATCATCTGGGCGTATGACTATGGGGGCCGGGCGGCCGATCGCTGGCCGGCCAAGCACGATACGATCCTCGTTTATGTGAAAACCCCGGGAAAGCATTATTTCGATCGCGAGGCGGTGGACAGAATTCCCTATATGGCCCCTGGACTGGTGACGCCCGAGAAAGCCGCGACGGGGGAAGCTGCCGACTGATGTCTGGTGGCACACGATCGTGCCAACGAATGGCAAAGAGAAAACCGGCTATCCCACCCAGAAGCCGACCGGTATTCTGACCCGGATGATCCAGGCATCGTCGCGGCCAGGCGATTGGGTGCTCGATTTCTTCGCAGGGAGCGGCACCGACCGGCGCGGTGGCGGCCTCGCTCGATCGCCGCTTCGTGCTGATCGACAGCAACCCGGAGGCGATCGAGGTGATGCGGCAGCGCTTAGGCGACGAGGGGATTCAGTATTTGCCGTGAGCTGGCCGTGGTCGCCTCATCAGAAAAACTGCACGAAAACCTGTCATTCCGAGCGAAGCGAAGAATGACGGAGGGTTGATGAGGATGACGCCCGGCTTTCCCCTATTTCCTGCCGCGTGGGTTGAGGGCGTCGTTCAGGCCGTCGCCGAGAAAGCTGAAGGCGAGCACGACGATCGAGAGCACGATGCCGGGCATCGCCAGCAGAAATGGCTGCTGACGCCAGGTGACCAGACTCTCGCTGATCATGTTGCCCCAGCTGGCGCCCGGCGGTCGGATGCCGATGCCGAGAAAGCTGAGCGACGATTCGAGCAGCATGGCCCCGCCGAACGCCGCTGAGACCGCGACGATCACCGGTCCAATCGCGTTGGGCAGCAGATGGCTCTTGATAATCCGCCAGCTCGAGGCGCCCATCATCCGCTCCGCTTCGATGTAGTCGGTTTCGCGCAGCGTCAGAATCTGGCCGCGGATCAACCGGGCATAAAGCGGCCAGCCCACCATCGCTAACGCGCCGAAGACGGTGATGTAGTCGATCATGGCGCTCCGGCTCAGCCATTCGCTGCCGGCGGTGAGCCTGGAGATCTGAGGACGAACGGTTCCCGCAATGAACATCGCCAGCAGCACGCTTGGAAAGGACATGATGACTTCGGTGCCGCGCATGAGCAGGCTGTCGGTGAATCCGCCCTTATACGCGCTGATCGACCCGACGATGATGCCCATCATCGCCGCGATGCCAGTCACCATCGTGGCGACGAGAAACGCGGTTCGCCCGCCCATCATGATCCTGGTCAGGTAGTCACGCCCTAATGCGTCGGTGCCGAACCAGTGGTCCCAGCTTGGCGGACTGGAAACATTGAAGAGATCCTGCTTGGTGTATGGGTAGGGAGAAATCACCGGGCCGAACACGGATGCCAGGATGATGAAGATGATGAAGATGAAGGCAATCAACGCCGCCCTGTTGTGAATGAACCGGTGCGCGGCATCGGTCCAGAGATTTCGTTGGGGAACAGCCTTGCTGGCCTCTTCGGCAAGTTGGCGATGAATCGCTATCGAATCAGTCATGAAGTCTCACCCTTGGATCAAGCAAGGCATAGATGATGTCGACAACGAGATTGGTGATGACAATGATCAGCGCGCCGACCATGGTCGTTCCAAGCAGCATCGGATAGTCGCTGCCGGTCAGTGCCCGCACGACCTGACCGCCGAAACCCGGTATTCCAAAAATGACCTCAATGAAGATCGATCCGGTGATCAATCCCGCTACCGAGAATCCGAGCGCGGTGATCACCGGCGTCAGGGCGTTCGGCAGCACGTGGCGACGCATGATCTGCGACGTGCTCAACCCCTTCGCCCTGGCGGTGCGGACATATTCTTGCGAAAGCGCTTCGATCACGCCATACCGCGTGTACCTGACCACCAGCACCATCGGCCCGACCGCCAGAATGATCACCGGCAAGATCGCTTTAATGCTGAAAATGCCATCCCAGCCAATTGTTGATGGCAAGAGAGGAATCTTAAGAATGAACAGGATCATCAAGAGCGGCGCAAGCACGAAGGGAGGTATCGTTGAGAGCATGATCGTACTGAACAGCACTCCATGATCGGCGAGGGAGTTTTGCCGGAGGGCGGTAAAGACGCCAAGCGGAATGCCGATGATGATGACCAGGAATAACGCGGCAAAACCGAGCTGCATGGAAATCGGCAAAGACTTGAGAATGACATCTTTGACCGGGCGATGCATCAGAATCGACTCGCCCATATCCCCACGCGCCAGCCCGGAAAGATAGCTCCCGAACTGCGCAATAAAGGGGCGATCGAGCCCATATTCATGATTGAGCCGGGCGATGGTCTCGGCGTCAATCGAATCGTAGCGCTCCCCGTAATACATTCTGAGCGGATCGCCCGGCCCGTAAAAACCGAGCGTGAAGGTGATGGCGATCACCGCAAAAACAATCGGAATCGTCACCAGCAACCGGCGCACGATATAGGCAAGCATCTCGCCCCCTCCTCCCCCTGGTGAGGCGCCGGGTCACGCCGCTGATTGCGCCAATTCATGCAATCAGCGGCGTGACGACCGCAATACCTTGCGTCGACCGGCGTTGCTCACCAGCCAGTTATCTAGTGATCGGAGATCGTTATTTCCGGCAGGGTGTAAAGCGAAAGCGAGCTGTTCGACTTGAGGTCAACCACCCATGGCTTGACCGCGAAGAAGTAGTTCACCCAGATGATAGGAATGTAGAACCCCAGTTCCATCATCATCGTTTCCGCTTGCTTGTAGAGCGCGCCGCGCTCCGCCGTCTGCTCGGCCGGCATGGTGTCCGCTTGCGTCAAGATGTCGTCAAGCTCGGGCACCGCCGTTTTGACGTATTGCGTCATATACGATCCGGTGCTCAGTCCGAGCGCGGAAACACTGGTCGAGGTGTCGAGATAGAGCGTGCCGAGACTGGCGCGGAACACCTGCGACGTGCCGTCATCCCGCTCTTCGCCCTGGGCGACGGGGGAGATGGTGATGTCGATGTCGAGGATTTCCTTCCACATCTGCTGGAGCGCCTCGGTCACACGGACATACTCGGTGGTGTTCGTCCCGACGCGGACAGTGATCGGCGGCAATTTATCGGCGGAACCGTAGGTCGACGCCGCGAGCGCGGCCTTCGCTCCTTCCGGATCGTAATAGGAAGGAAGATCGGAAAAATCGGGAAGATTTGGCGAGATCAACCCGAAGGCTGCCTGCTGGTTATCCTGGAACACCGCTTTAACCACCGTCCCCATATCCGACGCCTTGAGGAGCGCCAGGCGGACCTTTTGATCCTCAAACGGAGCTCGGGTGGTGTCGAAGACATAGAAGACAACCCCGCCGTAGGGGATCGGCTGCAGCTCGTCCGCGTGCGGTCCACCGCGCAGCTGGGCGGAGAGGATGTCACTCGGATGCAAAACGTCGATTTCGTCGTTGTCGTACATGATCGAGGCGGTGTTCGGATCCTGGACGTATTGATACGTGACCTTCTGAATGACCGGCGGCGCTCCCCACCAGTATTCATTCGTCACCCAGGAGAGCTCGCCGGTGTCCTTGTTCCATGACTCCAGTTTGTAGGGTCCGCAGTTGATCGGTTTGGTGTCCCAGTCATCCCCGGTCATCACGTTGTCTTTCTTGACGACACCGGCGATGAAAGTGGCGATCGACTTTATGAACGGGGTGAAGGGCTGCGTGAGGGTGATTTCCAGGGTTCCGTCATCAACGGCGACGAGCCCTTCAAGCTCCTTGGTCGTGCCGGCGAAGACATCGGCGTACCCGACGATCGGACCGGCGACATAGGATGACGACCAGGTCTTTGTCTCAGGCCAGGAGAGGTATTCCCAGGAAAACTTCAAGTCCGACGCGGTCACCTGTGTGCCATCAGAGAACTTCGCGTTTGGATCCATCGTCAACGTGTAGACGAGTCCGTCATCGCTGACCGCCCATTCGGTGCAGATGCCGTTTTGAAGCGCGCCTGTTTCGTCCTCGTAAAACGGGGACATGAACGAGTTCTGGGTCATCATGCGGAGCGGTCCGCCCTCGTTTTGAGGGCGAATATAGGGAGGAAGCGCCCAGCTTACGAGACGCAGAGTCGAGTCTGTTGCATCTTGCGCCGCCTGCGCCGGCATGATGCCACGGTTCACCATCGACGCGGCAATAGCCGTCGCTGGAACCGCCGCAAGCAACTTACGTCGGTCGATCATTCCTGGCATGGGAACGCTCCTCTCGCACGACGCTCATCGAGCGTACGTCTCAATTACCGCGCCGCCGACCACCTGCCGGAAACGCAGGTTCGCCAAACTTCGAGAACAAATGACATCTGACATCATTCATCATAGGCAGGTCGCTGTAACGCGTCAAGAGGGTCTTGAGGCGGTCAATTGCTAAGACTGCATTGATGCCAGACGAATTGAACCCGCGATTGTGCGACGTGCATCGATATCGAGACATGGCGAAAGCGCCGCGCTGTTGCCGGCGCGGCGTTGATCTCCATGAGCTGAAATGGAACTATTTCAGCGCGGTCAGCATATCCCCGATATGCTGGTTCATCGCGGCGACGGCGGCGTCGGGGTCGTGGTTCGCCACGCCTTCAACGAGATTTCGATGCACCTCGGCATCAATAACGGAATGGCTTCCCGTCACCAACGGGCTGTCTTTCAGGAAGAGCGCGATCAATCCCCAAATTTTCATGAGAATGACATTCTGCGTCGCATTCGCCAGCGCCGAGTGATAGGCGAGATGGGCGGGACGCCAGTTGTCGTTCTTCTCCGATTCGACCATCTGGTCGAGCGCCTCGCGCAACGTGGCAATGTCCTCATCTGTCGCGCGTTCAGCCGCAAGCTGCGCGATCAGCGGCTCGATGCCCCGGCGAACTTCAACGAGGTCGAGCAGCACCTGATAGTTGTCGAGCAACATCAGCATCTGGGCATCGACGACGCTGGAGGAGTTGATATCGCGAACGAAGGTGCCCTGGCCGCGCCGGATTTCGAGAATGCCGATCGTCTGCAGACCACGCACGGCCTCGCGCACTGATGTCCGGCTGATGCCGGTCATCTCGGCGAGTTGCGGCTCCGAAGGCAGGCGCATGCCTGGTTTGAGCTCGCCGCTACGGACGAGATCGAGCACGGCCTCGCTGACCGCATCCCGGGGGGACGCACCGCGAAACTGCCCGAGATCGCCCTGCCAGGGTTGTTTCCGTTTCGGACCGCGCTTTGGCCGCTCCGGAGCAACCGCCTCTTCAGCGATATCCTCATCAGCAGGCGAGATCGCCATCGGTAATTTCCAATCCTACGAACGCAAGAAAACGTTGATTTGGCTGAATAAGGCCCTCTTCAGCCAACGAAAATTCGTTTGAGTATAGCAGACTGCACAACTGAGATATGACATCAGACAACTTGATCTGATTCGACGTGGTGACCTTACTTCGAAACGGCGGGCGAATTACGCCCAGCGATCGCAAGTCGATTGTTTCAGAGGGGTATAGCCAAGGGAGAAGGGCTCATTTACACTTGCGCAAGTGTTATGACATCAGACATCTCTCAATTCCTGAATTAACTCCTGTCGCATCCTGCCAGCTCTGGTGCTGGCGTGCGATCGTCTGTAGAGGATTCGAAACCATGTCAACGACAACTTACGCGGACGTGCTGATCGACCACCCCTTGCTCGGACAGCCGCTTGAGAAACTGCCGACGCCGATCGCGCTCGTCGATCTCGAACAACTCGATCGGAACATCGAGACGATGTCGGCGTTCTTCGCTCCGCTCAGCGCGAATCTTCGCCCTCATGCGAAAACGCATCGTGTACCGGCCGTGGCGCGCCGTCAGCTTGCCGCCGGCGCAACTGGCATCACCTGTGCCAAGGTCGGCATGGCGGAAGCCATGGTGGCTGGCGGCATTGACGATGTTTTCATCGCCAATCAGGTGGTCGCCGCTCAGGCGATCGAGCGATTGTGCGTGCTGGCCCAGCAGGCGAAGGTGACCGTCGCCGTCGACACCGCCAGAAATGTCGCCGATCTCTCCGCGGCAACGCTCGCCTTCGGGGTCAACCTGAACGTCGTGATCGAGGTTGACGCCGGGATGGGACGCTGCGGCGTGCAGCCGGGACAGCCAACGCTGGAACTTGCCCAGATCGTGGCGCAAGGCAGCGGGATTGACCTTTGCCGGATTGCACGCCTATGAGGGACATGTCGTTCAGGACGAGCAGGCCGCAATCAGAAAAAGCGGAACCGAGCTGATGCTCGATCGCACGCTCGAAACCGCCGCGCTGATCGAGCGCAACGGGATCGACGTAGAGACGATCACCTGTGGCGGCACCGGAACCTACAACATTTCCGGGATCTATCCGGGCGTCACCGAGCATCAATCAGGCTCGTACGTGTATATGGACCCCGGCTATATCGAGAAAATCCCTGCGTTCGGGCTTGCGTTCAGCATTCTCACGACGGTCGTCAGTCGCCCGACCGCTGAAAAAATCATCACCGACGCCGGTGTCCAATCGCTCGCCAACGACTATGGCATCCCGCTGGTCAGGCATCATCCCGAGCTGTCCTATCTCTACCTCTCCGAGGAGCATGGCAGTTTCCTCGCGCCAAACGGCGGATCATCCGATCTCGCGGTTGGCGATCAGATTCAGGTCCATCCCGGTCACTGCTGCTCGGCGGCGAATCTGCACGATACGGTTTTTGCCGTTCGCAATGGGGCAGTCGAAGAGGTCTGGGCGGTGACCGCGCGCGGAAAGTCTCAGTAGTCATCACCGAATGCAGCGAAAGGAGTTTGCGTTGGCGCTCAGTCTCGCATGTCACTTCGAACGACTCAGGCGATCCAGATGAGCTTCGTCGAAGAGGAGTGGCGGCTCGGCGACGCGATCGCCTACGTGCGCATTCCGGAATCCCTCGCCGTGCGGCCGGCATTGCTGATTCACCTGACGCTGACTGCCGCTCAAGGTCTGGAACAGGATCCATTCGCGATCGTGCCTCGCGCCTTTTTGGCAGCGGGGCACTGCGTCGCCAGTTTTGATCTCCCGAATCATGGTCGGATGGTCGACCGATACGGTGAGGGATTGACTGGTATGGCGGCAGCGTTCGCCGCTGGATGCGATGTCTTTCTCCCCGCTGTCACAACGGGCGCAGTGCTCGTCGATGCGTATCGCCAGCGAATGTCCTCGTCAGGGCCGATGCTTGCATCCGGAATTTCGCGCGGAGGTCTGGTGGCCCTGCACCTGGCGGCAACCGATTCCCGCATCGAGGCTGCTGCCGCGTTCGCTCCCGTCACTGACCTTCGTGCTTTGCACGAATTCGATTCGCTGGCGGATGCGCCAATCGTTGATGACGCCAGCGCGCGCGCACTTGCCCCCCGACTTGCGACCCGTCCAATTTTGCTCACCATCAACCAGACCGATGATCGCGTCAGCACCGGCGCCTGCGTCGAGTTTTTCGACGCGCTGAAGGGATCGACGCCGCGCGACGATCTGCATGAGTTGTGGATCGACCCCGGCACCGGTCATTCCGTCGCGGATACGACCTATATCGCCGGGGCGAAATGGTTGCTCGATCGCGCGCAAGTCTTCGTTTCGTAAGCTGGAGAGAAACGATGGCGGAACCAACACCTCTGCTTCTGGCCGATAGCCCGATCAGTGTCGCTTCATCCCGAGCGCTTTTTCGCGGTCCTTCGATACGCCAACGCTCAAGCGGCAGTTTCGTGCGGCTCGACAACGGTAGGCTGCTGCTCACCTTTCGCCTGGGAACGGGACCGGTGCGCGGCAACGATGGCGCGGTCATGCTCTGCGCGTCCGACGACAACGGGCTGACCTGGGACGAGCCGAGACCGATCTATGCCGTGCCCGGTTCCGACGCGATTCCGATGGGCGGGTTGGTTCGCTTCGCCGATGATCGTCTCCGGCTGGTACTTGGCTACATCACCTACGACGCGTCACTGGGCGGCGAGGAACCGATGTCCGCCTGGTCTATTACCATGACGAAATCGCGCGATGGCGGTGCGACGTGGTCTGAGACTGGTCCGGAAATCGAGCTGTTCCCCGAATGGACCGAGCTTTATGGAGCCAGCAATCCACACCTGCTCTCCGATGGACGATATATGTTCGCGCTGATGGGGACGCTGGGGCGCGACCGAGGTTGGCAGGCGGGTGTCAGTTTCACGAGTGATGACGGCGACCATCTTTCCGCGCCGGTGATCATTGCCGCCGATCCGGAGCGCGATTACAGCGACATTGATGTTGTCCGGCTTGATGATGGGCGTTTTCTTGCCGTCATCCGCGAGCATCTCACCCGCCAGAGCGTCTACTCCCACTCAAGCGATGAGGGGCAGAACTGGACGCCGATCCGGCCCACGCCGTTCAAGGGCGCGAACTTCAAACTGCTGCGCCTCAACTCCGGCGCCATTCTCTGCGCCTACCGCGATAACGATCCTGCCCTCCCAGGGGTCAGTTGCAGCATCAGCAAGGATGGCGGTGAAACCTGGGATTTCGCCGGTCAGCTCTACGCCGCTGATCCGGAGCGAGACGATATTGCCGGCAAATCGGGCATTCCCTGCGGATATCCCGATCTGATTTACACCGGTGAGCGCGACATCATCTGCGTACTCCATCCCTACGCCGACGACGCCGGGAATGTCGATCTCCATCTTCTTCATCTACGCGATAACAGCTAACGCGTTGTCCTGACGTTTTTCGTCTTTTGCCATGGAGTTGAGGTTCTGATGTCATACGATCTGCTGCTCAAGAATGCGCATCTCGTCGATCCAAAAAACCAGATTGATGGACTCACCGATCTTGCGATCGAAAACGGCAAGATCGCTCGCGTCGCCAGCGATATTCCCACGTTATCGGCGAGTCGAACCTGGGATCTCCAGGGACAAACAGTCGCGCCCGGTCTGATCGACGCCCACATGCACTCGACGCTCGGGCCAGGCGGCGAAGCGGCGTTCACGATGCTCGTGCGCGCAGGCGTCACCACCGCGATCGATTTCGCCGGGGCTCCCGCGCAGGTGATGTCGCTCGTCAAAAAGCATGGCAGCGGCATCACCATCGGCTCATTGCAGGTGCTGCGGCCCAAGGCGGACAACAGCGAGCACGCCTTCGCCTCAGGGCCAGATACGCTTTTCGACCATGTTGATCCTGGCATCGAGGAGATCCGGCGCGGCGTCGAGCGCGGCATCACCGAAGGGGCAATCGGCAGCAAAATCCTCGGCGGGCACTTCCCGTTTACGCCTGAGGCGACGCTGCGGATCATCGAGGAATCGGTCGCGCGCGGCATTTACATGGGATTCCACGTCGGCACGACTGAAACCGGCAGCAATCTATCCGGGATGATCGAAGCGATCGGTATGGCCTCCCCTACCCGCCGCATCCATCTCTGCCATATCAGCAGCGCCCTGCGCGGGCAAATTCTGCCCTCCACGGCTCGATGAAGCCGCCCAGGTGATGACCGCGCTGGAAGAGGCGGGGGACTCGGTCGTGAGCGAATCGTTTCTCACCCGCTGGAGTCCCGATCCTGGCAAGTGCGTGCGCGGCATTCCTGATTCGGCGATCGTGCGCACCAGTCTCAAGGCCGGTGGTTTCGAGCCGACCGAAGCCGGTCTGGAGCGGGCAATTCGTGAGGGGTATACCGTCGTCAACATTCCCCGGGGCGATTCGAATATCGCCGTGACAGGTGAGGAAGGTCTCGTCTACTGGCGCGGCATGGACACTGAGGCCGGCATCGCCTTTCCGATCTCCTACGCCGACACCGGGTTGATCTGCGCCACCCAGAAGCGGCGCGATGGCCGTTTTACCGTCACCGCGCTCGCCAGCGACGCCGGTCTGCTCCCGTTCAATGTGACGCTGAATCATGGCTTGATGCTGGTGCAGTTCGGGGCGTTGACCCTGAGCGAGCTGATCCACAAAGCTGCCTACGCACCTTCGCGCATGCTCGGGTTGACCAACAAAGGCCATCTCAGCGAGGGCGCCGACGCCGATATCGTCGTCATCGATGTTGAAAAGCAGGAAGCGCGTCACGTGATGGTGGCCGGTGAGCTCGTCATGACCGAGGGATTGGTGGTTGGCCGGGGAGGCAAATTCCTGACCACCGAACGCGGAGTCAACGCGGTCGAAGCGCAGGGGTTGACCCCACAGGTGCTTGATCTCTCGCAAAGTTTGCTCTATCGATCCTGGTAGCATCTCCCCTCAAGACACAGCGTATTCCGCGCGCTTCACACGAGCCTGAAATGACTGCTTGACAGCGATACAAATGGTGATAGGGTAAATGCTGTCTGATGTCTTATGGTCTTTCGGAATCACTTGCGAGAACGGTTCGGAGGGAAATTTCGATGCCTGTTCCTACGCGTGAATTACGTGTCGGCGTTGTCGGCGTCGGCGGTCGGGGCCGTCAACTCGCCGGCTACTGGAAAGACTTTCCGGGGGCGAAGCTCGTCGCCGTCGCAGATTTCCTGCCCGAGCTAATCGATCAGGTCCGGGAAGATGATGCGTCGATCGTCGGCTATGCCAATCATCTCGACATGCTCAAAGAGGCGAATCTCGATATCGTCACTATCGGCACGCGGGGCCAGTTTCACGCCGCCATCACCCGCGACGCCTGCGCGTATGGCGTCAAGGCGATCTACTGCGAAAAACCGATGGCCAACTCGCTGGCGGACGCCGATATCATGATCAACGCTTGCCGTGAAAGCGGGACGGTGTTGCAGATCGGTCATCAGCGCCGGTGGATCGAAGCGACGGTCGCCGTCCGCGACGCGATCAGAGATGGCGCGATCGGGCAGCCAACCTTCGGGTACGTGTACTGGCCGACCGGCCGCATTGGCTCAAACGGTACCCACTTCTTTGACGCGATTAACTTCATGCTCGACAGCCGCCCAACCGAAATCATTGGTCGTGTCCAGTACGGGCTTGATCTCAGCCGGGTCGACAATCATCCCGGCTATGCCGAGCGCTCGAAAACCGACCCTGCTCCACTTGGCTTTATCACCTACGCCAATGGCGCCCGGATCGCGGTTGATTCGTTGATGGACGTGCTTCTTCCCTACACCTATCTCTTTGGCGGTTCCCGAGGTCGGATCGATCTGGAGGAAGTTTCCTGGTTCCACGATTACCGGGCACGCGAGGTCGACTCCCACAGTCATAGCGATTCCTGGACCGTGCCAACCCGGTATGCAACGACGCAGCCGATCGAGGATGCTGGTATCGCCGAGCGGGTCGGATATCAGGAGATGATCGACTGCATCGAATCGGGCGCCACACCAACATCGTCTGGCGCAGATGGCCGGTTGGCGATTGAAATGATCGTCGCGTTCCATCTTTCGTCCGAAGCAGGCATGGCCCCGATCTCGCTGCCACTGCCCGCTTCCGCCAATGACTACCAGCTCGTCATTCACTGATCGCCCATCGGCTCGTGCGAGGGATCGAACAGGATGAAGATCACATCGGTGACCTGCTACCTCTGCCGCGCGGTGAATCCCGACGGCTATGAAGCAGGCGCGTCGATCATCCGGATCGAAACAGACGAAGGGCTGTGCGGTCACGGCGAAGCGCTGATGGGGCTTTTTTGCGGTGAAGTCGCCGCCGCCATCACGCACTATTACGAGCCGTTGCTGATCGGCAAGGACCCGGCGGAGATCGGCGCGCTCTGGCAACTGATGTTCGATTCGAGCGTCTGGTGGGGCCGGGCCGGGGCGGCGACGAGCGTGCTCGGGGCAATCGAGGTGGCGCTCTGGGATCTTGCCGGTCTTCGCGCCGGCAAACCCTGCTACCAGCTGATCTCCGATTCGCCGCGCGCGACCGTCCCGGTTTACGCGAGTCTCGGCACAGCGCCGAAAACGCCGGAACATGCTGCGCCGCTCATCAAAGAACTGAACGAAGCAGGGTTTCGAGGGCTCAAGATGGGACTCACCTTCGGCGATCTCGATGGCGTCGAGATGCGCGAGCCGAAGGGGCAGGAACTGCTCGATCAGCTGGACGAAACGCTGGCGGCAGTCCGGGCCGTCACCGGCGACGATTACACGATCGGAGTCGATGGCCACACCGGCGGCATCCCCAATCCGATGTCGCGCGACGAAGCGCTGGCGGTTGCGAAGGTGCTTGAGCGGCACCATGTCGCCTTCTTCGAAGAACCGCTCAGCTATCTCAATCCCGGCGATTATGCCTGGTTGCGCCAGCGAACCACCGTGCCGATTTCAGGGGGCGAAAGTCTGGCGCTGCGTGAGGGATTCGAGGCGTTCACCGATCTCGACGCGCTCGATCTCCTGCAACCCGATGTGAACTACGTTGGCGGTTTCGGTCCGGCAATCGCGGTTGTGGAGCTGGCGCAGGAACAGGGCTTACGGGTGATGCCGCACGCCTGGTGCGGTGGACCCGGATTTCTTTCCAACGTTCATCTGGCGCTGGCGTTCGATACGGTCGAGCGCCTGGAGATGCCGCGTCACCTGACCGATCTCCAGGCGGCGACTGTGGTTGAGCCGCCCGTCATTCGAGATGGGCTTCTCCACGCGCCCACAGCGCCGGGACTCGGCATTTCGTTCGATCCATCCATCGTCGAGGCATTTCCCTTCCCGCCGGGTCTGGCCGAACGCGCTTCGGGTTTGATGTACGTTCCGCCCTATGCGGTGAAGTGAGCGATCTTCATGCCAAAGATCAACGCCTTGATCGTCGAGGATGTCGGCAAACGCTGGACGCAGGTTCCGTCCGAGGTCAACATGCAATTCTGCGCCGGCGACCCGGATTCGCTCGACGCCGCGCTCAATGACTCTATCGAAGTCCTGATCACCGATGCCATGCCGACCGCTTCAGAGCGCTGGGGTGGGCTGCGATGGGTGCAGTTGATGTCGTCGGGAACCGACCAGGCGATCAACCATCCACTCCGGGCTGAAGGGAAGCTGATCTCCAGCGCGGCGGGAATTTGCGCGGTGCATATCGCCGAGTTCATCCTGGGCAGGCTGCTCTATCACTCCAAAAACTTCGAATTTTTCCAGCAGCACCAATCGGAACATCGCTGGGGCGACCGTGTGGCGCTGTCTGGTCCATCACTCCGGGGCCAACACGCGGTGATCGTCGGCTATGGCGGCGTGGGGCGAGAAACGGCGCGGATGCTTTCGGCCTTGGGGATGCGCATCACCGCCGTCATGCGCGATCCGTCTCATCGCAGGTATGACGGGTTTTTGCCGTTTGCGCGGCATCGGCGATCCCGATGCGTCGATCCCGGAACGATTGGTGGCGACCGCCGATCTCGCGTCCGTGCTTCCCGATGCGGACGTGGTGATCTTGACGGTGCCGCTCAACCGTGAGACGCAGTCATCTGATCAATGCGTCCACGCTGGCGGCGTTTCAACCTTCCGCGATTCTGGTCAATGTGGCGCGCGGCGCCGTGGTCAATACAGACGATCTGCTGACCGCGCTCGACAACCAACAGCTTGCGCACGCCTATCTCGATGTGTTCGAGCATGAGCCGCTTCCCGAATCATCTCCGGTGTGGAATCACCCGGGGGTTTCCGTCACCCCGCATATGGCGGGCGTGATGCCGGACACCCCGGAAAAACTCGAACGTCTCTTTCTTGCCAATTTCGATCGTTATCGCAGAGGAGAACGATTGATCAATCAGCTCTGACGAAGTCGGTTACACCTACACGTTTGCACCGATTGCCAAAGGAGAACTTCGTGACAAAGCTTCGTTTCGCGCAGATCGGCGTCGCGGCGATTCACGCCTCGATGTACCGGGATAGCCTGGTCTATTTGAATGATGATGTGGAGCTCGTCGGATTCTACGATCCTGAACCTGAGTCTGAGGCGGTGCGCTCGCGCATCAAACCTGACGTGGCGAATGTGCCGTTCTATCCCACGGTCGATGCCCTGCTGGCCGAGACAAAACCTGACGCGGTGATGATCTCGGGCTATTGCCGCGACATGCCGGGTTGGATGGAACAGGCGGCAAAAGCCGGCGTTCATGTCTGGGCGGAGAAGCCGTTCGCCGTTCATTCCGACCAATTGCTGCCGGTGAAGGAAGCGATCGAGCGAAACAACCTGTCTTTTTCCTGTGGCTATTCCTGGCGCTTTGAACCGTTGAGCCAGTTGATCAAGGAAACCAACGAGGCCGGGCTGCTCGGCAAACCCTATGCGATCGATGTCCGCTTTCTCACCTCGAGCGTCTTGAGCCGCGACCCGAACAACTGGATGTTCGATCCTCATCTTTCAGGCGGCGGCATCCTGAACTGGCTCGGTTGTCACTGGATCGATCTGATGCGCTTCTGGACCGGTTCGGAGATCACCAGGGTGTCGGCCATCGAAGCGAATGTCAGCGGCGCGCCGATTAAGGTCGAAGATGCCGCCTCCGTCTCGTTCCAGTTCGCCAACGGCATGATTGGCAGCCTGCACACCGGCAACTTCCTCCCATCCGGCAACGAAGTGTTCCTCGGACTCAACGGCTCAACCGGCTCCGTCACCTGGAACACCGACGATCAGCGCTGCGAGATCTTCAGCACCAATCAGGCCTGGGAAGCCGCGCCCCGCCGCAGCTTCGAAATGCCGACCGCGAATCTGCCCGGCTACGGCGGCGCGGGCATCGGTCTGTTGCGAGCATTCTTCGAAGCGATTCGCGGAAATGGATCGAGCGGCTACACGATCGACGACGCGATCGCCTCGCTGCGCGTGATCGAAGCGGCCCACGAATCCGCGAAATCCGGTCGCACCGTCTACTTGAGCTGAAACGGTCCTGGGGTTGAAACCCAAGGCTATCCGGATAAAGCGCCCCCGGCGCTAAGCGCCAGTCTCAACTGAATCAGTGCCGCAGCACTACATCATGTTCTGCCTGGCGCTCGAAGTGCCGGGCGGAACATGTCTTGTTGCCAGCGTTCCATGTTGCCCTGTACAACTCGTTCATGGAATCACGGCTTCGAGGCGACAATCATACCGACACGCGCGAGCGCAACAGCCGCCTCGTGCTGCGCGCCCTTATCACCTACGGACCGCTTTCCCGGCGTCAGATCAGCGAGCTAAGCGGACTCGCGCCGGGAACGATCAGCGGTCTCGTCAATCGCTTTATCGAGCAGGGATTGCTCCTCACCGTCGGTTCCGACCGGCCGGCGGTCAGCCGGGGCGGTCCATCGCAGCAACTCCTGGATTTCAATCCATCAGGCGCTGCCGTGCTGGGCATTGCGATTGGTGTCTATGGCCGCAGCGTCAGTCTTATCGGCCCAAGAGGCGACATCCGTGGTCATGCGATCTCGATTGATTACTCCACCCAACCGCCCATGGACGATCAGCTCGACTGGATTGCGGCGACGTCGAAACGGCTGATTGAGGAAAGTGGGATTCCGATCGCGTCGATTGTCGGGGCAGGGGTTGGCGCTGAGGGATTTGTCGATCCGGCGAATGAGGAGGGGAGTCTCGTTCCTTATGGCAGCGGAGAGCAGATTCTGATCGGTCAGGAACTTGAGAACCGTCTGGGAGTTCCCGTCATCATTGCGAACTCCCGCCATGCCGAGGCAGCCGGAGAGATCTGGTTTGGTCGAGGTCGCACCGTCGATCAGTTCCTTTATGTCTCAATCGGAACGACGATCGGCGCCACCGTGGTGATCAATCAAGAAGTGCAACGCGGATACCGGCAGCTCGGCGGCGGCATCGGGCATGTCGTCGTCCGCCCGGATGGAGCTGCTTGCATCTGCGGCAAGCGCGGTTGCCTGGAGACCATCGCCGGAGCCTGGGCGGTACGGATCGGCGGACAGGCGGCAGTGCGTGCACGTCAGAGCTCTCGCATGGCCGAGCTTTGCGCCGGAATTCCCGAGATGCTGACGGCGGAGTTCGTTTCGCAGGCAGCGGGAGAAGGCGATCCTGCCGCTGGCGACGTATTGGGCGAAGCAGCCGAGGCGCTCGGCTCGGTTCTGGCTCCGGTGATCGCGACGCTTGGACCCGAAATGGTGATTCTGCAGGGCGCCATTCCCCGGCTGGGAGGCGAAGCATTCCTGGGGCCATTTCGCCGCACGGTGGCGGAACTCGGTTTTCCTGTTCCCGAAGCTGCCCCTCAAATTGTCCTGACGGAACTCATTAAGCATGCGACTGAGCTTGGCGCAGCGGCACTGGCGCTTGACCGCTTTTTCTTTTCCCCTCAGCTAGCCCAACGCGGCAACAGTGCGGAACTGGCCTCCTTTCGCTGATCGCTTCTTCAAATGTCAGATCGACATATTGACTTCACTTTGCTCCGGTGATATCGTGCTTATCAGTTAGGTCAATCAATGAAATAACTATGAGATGGGTCACTCCGTTGTATGGCGCGTTGCCGTCTCGCCCCGGCAGAGCTGCCTTACCAGGGAGGAAGTGCGCCGATTTTCTGATTCAGCCAGGCGACTGTATTCGATTGATTCATGCGTTGGCGGATGAAAGGAAGGGTTTTTGTGCTCACCGAGCGACTTGCGATTGACGGCGGAACTCCAGTTCGCACCCGTCCATTTGGTCCCAATCACGACTTTGGTCAGGACGACATCGATGCGATTGCGGCGGTGCTCGCTACCGGCAACATCGGCCGCACCTGCGTGCCGGAGTTCGAGGAACTGCTTCGCCGCAAAGGTCGGCGTCAAGCATGCCGTGACCGTGACATCAGGCACCTCGGCCATGCATACCTGCGTCGCGGCGATCAATCCCGATCCCGGCGACGAAATTATCGTCACTCCCTGGACATCAGCCGGAAGCATCCTCGGGCTGCTCTGGCAAAACTGCGTGCCGGTCTTCGCCGATGTCGACGAGACCTACAATGTCGATCCGAAAGATGTCGAAGCCAAGATCACCCCGCGCACCCGGGCGATCATGGCGGTTCACCTGTTCGGCAATCCCTGCGATATGGGCGCGCTCAAAGACATCGCCGAGCGCTACAACCTCTTTCTCATTGAAGATGCCTGCCAGGCGCATTTCGCCGAATACCAGGGGCAGACGGTCGGCAGCATCGGCGATATCGGCGGGGTGAGCTTCGGCGGCAAGCACCTTTCCGCCGGCGGCGGCGGTTGCGTGCTGACGAGTGATTACAACCTCTGGGAACGCTCGCTGCTCTTTTCCGATTGCGCGCTGCCCAGGCCGCATAACACCTATGCCGGTCGGCCATACGCCAATTATTTTCTCGCGCCCAACTACCGTTTGAATGAATTGACGGCGGCGGTGCTTCTCTCACAGATCAAAAAAGTGGACGGCTATATCGAGCGCAAAATCTGGGCGGCCGAGCGTTTCAATGCTGCGTTCGCTGAGGTCGATGAAATCACCCCGCAGGTGGTTCGACCCGGAAACCGCCACAGCTACTGGACCTACGGTTTCACCATCGACACCGAAGCGCTCGGCATCACGGCCAAACGCTTCGCCGAAATCGTATCTGCTGAAGGTGTCCCCCTCGGTGGTCCGTACATCGGCACGCCGGAGCATGGCCCGCTCTATCGCAATCCCTTCCTCGCGGAGCCAAACCTCTACGGCCATAGCCGGTTCCCGCTCGACTACCAGCGCGAAAAAGCGATCGACTACCGCCAGGTCGAATGCCCATACGGCGAAGCGCTCTTCACCCGCAACTGCAACATGCAGATGCGTCCGTCCTTTACCGAAGAGGATGTCAACGACATCACGACGGCGATCATTAAAGTCGTCGAGCAGTGCCGCAATCGACCGGCTGGTGGGTTTATCTAGCAGATAGTTCGAGTAGGTGGATTGTGAGAGATCCCGGGGTTGAAACCCCGGACTAACACGCCGAAGCCCTTCCAGGGCTGAGCACGAGCGTCGCCCACGCCAGTCCCGGAGGGACTTCGTCTCGCTTAGCCCGGCACTTCCAGTGCCGGGACCTCCTCGCCACACTCGCGAAAGAGAAACGGAGTGATTGTGACGAATCACCAGCCGCTTGTCGCGGTCGATTGCAATACCTTTTTCGGGGTGCGCCCCGATGAACGAACCGATTTCTCGCCGGAAACACTGACCGGCATGATGGCGGAAAGCGGCGTCGCCGGAGCGCTGACGCTGTCGCTTCGCGGGGTCCACTACGATCATCAGCTCGGCAATGCTGAAACGCTGGACGTTTGCGCCCGGTTTCCGCAATTGATCCCGGCGGCGACGATCAATCTCGCCCGCTACGTCGGCCGAGCGTGAGGATGTCGATTGGTGTCTCGCGCAAGGCTTCCGTGCGTTTCGCTTTTTCCCACTTCAGCAGCACTGGTCGATCAAGGATGTCGGCTTCCGCGAGCTTTGCGAGCAATTGTCACCGTCACGCGTTCCGCTCTTTTTCACCATCGCTCCGGGTCTCGATCTCAACGATCTGGCGGAGCAAACCGCTGATCTCGGTCTTCCGGTCGTGTTGCTGCAAGGCAGCTACTCCGATGAAAGCCGCACCCTGGCGCTCGCAAAGCGCTATCCGCATATCCATCTCGATGTCACCCGGCGCGGCACCCCGCACATCGTCCGCTTTTTGACTGAGGAAATCGGCGTGGACCGTGTGCTGTTCGGCACCAACGCCCCGCAAAGTTGCATCCAGCCGGCGATGAATTCCGTCTTCGTCGCCGATCTGCCCGAATCCGATACCAGAGCGATCCTGTCCGGAAATCTGCTCCGGCTGCTCGGCCAGTCTGAGAACAAGATCGAACCGATCGTTGAAGCCCCGGCGTTCCGAAGCTATGACGGGCCAATCATCGACATGCACGCGCATCTGGGCCCATGGCGATTTCCGGTGCTGACCCGCGACACCGAGACGATGCTGGCGTTCGCGCGGCGCTACAACCTTGAAAAGATCATCATCTCGTCGGCAGTCGGGATCACCTACGACATGGCCGAGGGGAATCGCGAACTGAAAGCGCTGATCGATCCGCATCCGGAGCTTTTCGGCTACGTCGTGACGAACCCCAACTTCATCGAAGAATCAGCCGCGGAGATGGATCACTACTACCGCTATCCAAACTTCGTCGGCGCAAAGATCCATGCCGAATATGCGAACACACCGACTTCATCCGAGCGGATGTCGGCGCTATTCGCGGAAATCGCGAAACATGGAAAGCCAGTCAAGATCCACAACTTCGGTCCCGATTGGCTCCCGGCGTTGCGCGAGCTCGCCATCAAGCATCGCGATTTGCCGATCATCCTCGCCCACGGCGGCAGCTTCGGCACCGGCGCATTCATCAAGGATGTCCCGAACATCTATCTCGAATATTGCCGGAGCAGCTCGGTTCGCGGCTTGATCGGCGAAGGATTGGCGACGATCGGAGCGGGCCGGTTGATGTTCGGCAGCGACCAGGATCTCTTCGATCCCGGGTATGCCCTGGGCGCTTATTACGACACGAAATTCTCCGCTGCCGAAGCGGAGCAGGTGATGTATTCGAATGCCAAAAAGCTCTACGGACTGCCGTAACTCAACTGACACCTTGATAGGAGTTTCCATGGATCATCCGAACTCGGGCGTCTTCATCGATGGACCGGTTGTCCATCATTTCGAGCAAAGCGGCTGGCGCGGCTACCGGCCGGGCGCGAAGGAAATGCAGCACACTCCCTGGGATATCTGCGCCGGTCAATCACCGCTCGATCCAATGTGGCTGGCCACTGAGGGAGGCGGAGCAGAAGGAACTGCGGGCTATCTCGCGCATACCGCAAAGGATTCCGACGAGTTCTACAACGAGTCGACGCCGACCTGGTGGATTCCAGGCCGCTACTACGATCTCCGCGATACCTGGTCGACCTTCTATTTGAAGGAGATCGAGCCGATCAGCGTCGCCGATGGCTATCTCCCCTATCTCTTCATTGCCGCATATATGCCGGGAGGCTTGCCACGACAGAACCATCGCCTTTCATGTTGGTATCTTCCCGAGCCGCTCAAGGTCGGCCAGGATGCGTGGGCATACAACGAGATTCACCTTCCGAATGATCCGGACAAATGGGTCAACTATCACTCAAGCGATCCGGCGGACACGCTCGATGCAGTGCTTTCCCATTGCGGGTTCATTGGCTGGATGTATTTCAGCGGCGCTGATCAGCGCCAGCCCTATACCGGCGTCAAGGCAAATGGCGTGATGGGTTGGGATGAAATGCGCTTCAACCTGAAAGCGTGCGATCTCGACGATCTTCACGCCGGACGCCCACTGAAAAACGAGCTTGATCTGTAGTAGGTTATAGAGGCTCCACCCGATCAATCCGGTCCCCAATATGTCATTCGTTCGGTCGCTTGACCGGACGACGATCATTACTGAAGGAGGACTATCATGTCGGGAACACTCAATCGTCGACAGGTGCTTGGCGCTGTGCCCTTCACGGCGGTCGGACTCTCGATGCTCGGGTCCCAGGCGGTCGCCGCTCAGGACAACGATCAAACGCTTCGCCTCTCCAGCTGGGCGCTGCCCACCTACATCCGCCCGGGAAATGAAGGCGGTCCATTGAGCATGATGACGCTCAATACCTTCATGTCTCCCTTTTATGAGGATGAAGCCGGCGCTCTCCAACCGGGAATTTGCACCGACTGGAGCGTCAGTGACGATGGCCTGACGTACACACTCAAAATGGATCCAGCTGCCAAGTTTTCAGATGGATCGCCCGTGACCGCGGCTGACATCAAATTTTCCTGGGAGTACATGACCTGGCCCGAAACCGCGAGCTGGGCTTCGTCCTATCTCACCGGGCCGATCGCCGGGTACGCGGACGTCGTCGCGGGAACAACGAAAGATCTTACCGGTATCGTCGTTATTGATGACGCCACGCTCGAGATCACCCTGACCGAGCCATTTACCCCCTTCAGCAAAGCGATGGCGCTCAACGTCGGCGGAGTCGTTAAGAAAGACAATGTCCTTTCCGGAGATGATTGGGATTCCAATCCGGTTTGCTGCGGTCCCTACAAGCTTGACTCATGGGACAAAGGCTCCGGGGAATTGAACTGGGTCACGAACGAGCATTGGTGGAAAACCCCACCATCAATCAAGAAGGTCAATTACCGCTACGTTCAGGACCCAAACACCCAGGGAATCATGTATGACAACGACGAGGTCGACGTCGTCCAGCCGAGCGATATTCTCGCCGCCCAGATGAAGGTCGGTCCGAGCGCAGCCGAATTGCTGCCAATCCCTCAAGGCGGCACCGTGTTCTTCGCGTTCGACACCACCCTCGCGCCGATGGAAGATGTCAATGTCCGGCGGGCGCTGCTCAAAGCGAGCGATATGGGAACGATCATCCAGGCCGTGTTCCAGGGAGGCGCAAATCCCGCATTTGGGTTGACCTCTCCAAACCTGGCCGGGTTTGCGAATCCCGGTCCCTACTTTGATCCGGAAGGCGCGAAAGCCGCGCTCGCAGCGTCGACCTACGGTTCGGCCGACAAGTTGCCGCCCATCTCGATTCGGGTGCCAACCAATGTGACCGAATATGTCCGCGTCACCGAAGCCTTGCAGCAGATGTGGAAGGAAATTCTCGATATCGACATCGCCATTTCCCTCCGCGCCCAGGGCGAAGCAGCGGATGACGGAGTTTCACAGGTATTCCGGCTCAGTTTCGGCACACTCTATAACGATCCCACGGTGATTGTGGCAGGGGTCGGGCTCAGCACGAACTCGTTCATGGTCAACACGGTCAAGGCGAAGAATGAAGAGCTCGACGCGATCCTGATTGACGCGAATACCCGTCCTGCAGAAGAGGTCGAGAAACGGATTGAGCTAAGCCAGCAGGCCGAGCTGATGCTGATGGATCAGGCCTACTACATCCCGATCATCTGGGTCGAGTATTACTACGCCACGAAACCGTGGGTCCAGGGGCTGAAATCGAACAGCGTGCTTTCCATCTACTCGCTCCCGGAGATGACCATTTCGGCGCACTAGCAATCGACGAAGCATGCATGCTCGCATTCCGCGCTCATCCGTTCGCCGCCGATCGTCCATTCTGTCGAAATGCCGCTGCTGGCAACGACTATGTGGGAGTGCGGTTCCAAATTGAGCCGTGCGCGGGCGATTGGCGCGTAGCAATGGGTGAGAGGTGCGGATGTGGAATCGTGGCCGAAGGGAATATTCGCGATCACGCTGTTCGTTGAGGATTTGGAGGCCACGAAGCGCTTCTACCAGGACGTCTTCGGTCTGCCGATAGCGTACGAGGACGATGACTCCGCGGTCTTCACGTTCGGGAGCACGATGGTCAACCTGCTCAAGTCGACGGCGGCTGTGGAGCTGATCGAGCCCGCTGTCGTGGCGAGCCGCGATGCGGGTTCTCGCCTACAGCTGACGGTCCAGGTCGAGAATGTCGACGCTATGTGCGCGGAATTGGTGAAGCACGGGGTTGTGCTGGTGAACGGACCGATGGACCGGCCCTGGGGCATCCGCACCGCGTGCTTCAGCGATCCCGGCGGCCACATCTGGGAGATCGCGCACGATCTCTAGCAGCCGGGAGGGCGCGATGTCGCAAGCAACAACGAGTGCGGAGTCGACCATGCTGCTCCGGTACCTGAACGCGCAGCGGGAGCATATCCTGGGAATCCTGGATGATCTGGACGAGACCGCCTTGCGATGCCAGGTGCTGCCTTCTGGTTGGTCCTGCCTCGGACTGGTGCGGCATCTCGCGCTGGATGTCGAGCGATTCTGGTTTCGCGCCGTTGTCGCCGCCGATCAGACCGCCATTGACGATCTTCCCGACAATCCCTGGCACGTCGATGCGGAGATGTCCGCCTCAGACGTGTTCGATCTGTACCGGCAGGAGATCGAGCGAGCGAACGCCATCATCGCCGCCACGCCGCTTGAAGCGCCGCCGGCCTGGTGGCCCGAGGGACTCTTCGGCGACTGGAAGGTGGAAAATCTCCGCCAGATCATCTTGCATGTGATGACCGAGACCGCCACCCACGCCGGTCATCTCGACATCGTGCGCGAGCAGATCGATGGCAGGCAATGGCTTGTCTTGACTGATTGACGCGAGATTCCGGTGAACGATGCAGAAAACCGGTCCGGGCGATGATCTCCCGGACCGGTTTACGCAGTTGGTATTGGAATATTTGGGGCGGTGAGATCCGCCGTGACGCGATTAATCAGCCGAAACCTTCGTCTGGTGCTGCCGGGGCCCTGGACCTGGTGGGCCAGCAAATGGAATCAGCGCTCGTTCCGATGCGCCTTTCCAGCACTCGACCAGTGACTCGACAGCCATACATCGCTCGATCTCCGGTTCTCCGTGAATGGCCCATCCCAGTTCACACCGATGGGTCGGCAGCTCCACTCCCCGGGTATAGATCTGACGCGCTCGCATCAACATTGGACACCCATACCGCCCCGATTCCACTTCCGGCTCCTCTGAGAAGAGCGGCCGGTGTGTGCCGGAGTTCATGGGTTGTACGACCTTTCGCTTGCTCCGCAATCATCTCCCGGTATTCATTCGCCCGGTTCACGATCGATGAGCACCACCTACATGGTGGTTCATTCATGATCGTATCACAATGCACGGTCTTTTCCGTACACTGAGCGTATCTCATGCCTCCCAGCTTTCACCTTTCGCGTTCTCGCGCAAAAAAGGATGCTGAATGGTTGATTCAGCCAATTTGGCGTAAAGCTTCGGCCGGCGGAACGCATTCCCCCACGTTTCTCGCTGCCGGTAATTGCGCAATGCCGCGAGATCGAACGGCGCGAGAACGATCTCGCTCTCCTCGTCCGCCTGAACGATCGTGGTGTCGCGCGATCCTTGCTGAAAGGCGATGCCATCGAACGCCACCGATTTCCCCCAGCCCGGTCCGGGATAATTGGCCATCGCTGCGCCGACCATATTCTCGGTCGCCCGGGTGCGAAACTGCATCAAACGGTTATCTTCCAGGTCGCAGGCATTCGGAACCAGAATGATCTCCGCCCCATTCAGCATCAACAGCCGGGCGCTTTCGGGAAACTCCCGATCGTAGCAGATCATGATGCCGATCCGCACTGGGCCGACCGCAGTGTCGATCTCCGACACAGGAAAATCGTCGCCCGGCGTCATTTCATATTCGGGCAAATCGAATACGCAGGTATGCACCTTTGCGTACACGAGCGCGATCTGGCCATGGCGGTCGATCAGCGCGGCGCTGTTGCGGGGTCCTCCCGGCCATTCCTCGAGGAAGGTGAAGACGATCGCCATATCGAGCTCTGCCGCCAGCGCCTGCATCCGCCGCAGTTCCGGTCCATCGGCTGCGATCGCCAGTCCATCCCAACCGCCTTCGACCGGGATTCCAGCCGGGCCAAGCTCGGGATTTCGCCAGAGATCGACCGCGTCGTCTTCGAATGTGTGACGGGAGGCGTATCCCACGCTCCAACATTCAGGGAAAAGCGCGATGTCTGCATCAAGCGCGTTCGCCTCGCGGCAGGCCTGCTCGGCCAGATCGAGATTGGCGGCAATATCATTGCCAGCAGCCGCTCGCTGAATCAACGCAACATTCAAGGTCAATCGATCGTCGTTCATACGCGCTCCTTCGCGGCGCCATCATACAAAACGAACAGCGCGACGCAATGCGCCGCGCTGTGCTGCTCCATTGTGGGGGTGGATTACTTCCCGAAGAATTGCCGCAGCACGAAGAAGGCGTTGGCGGGGCGCTCGGCGATGCGGCGGGTGAAATAGGGATACCACTGGTTTCCGTAAGGCACGTAGACCCGCATCCGGTAGCCCTCGTTGACCAGATTGATCTGCTCCTCGCGGCGGACGCCGTAGAGCATCTGAAACTCCCAGCCATCGTTGGCGATGCCGCGCCGTCTGGTGAAGTCTTTCGCGGCCTCGATCAAGGCGGGGTCATGGGTAGCGAGCGCGGGATAGCGGCCATCGGTGAGCAACCGCTCCATCAAGTCGCGGTAGTTCTGGTCGACTTTGGCTTTGTCCTGGTAGGCGACCTTTTCCGGTTCCGAATAGGCACCCTTGACGAGGCGCACGCGCGCTTTCCGCTCGATCATCTTCTCGATGTCAGCGGTCGATCGCTTCAGATAACTCTGGATGACGATGCCGACCTCGTCCGGAAACTGCTCGTGAAACTCCTCGAAGAGCAGCATCGTCCGGTGCGTGTAGAAGGAGCCTTCCATATCGATGCGAACGAAGCCGTTCACCTCGCGGGCGGCGTTCAGGATCGGCTGCACATTGGCGCGCACCAGATCGTCGCCGAGATCGAGCCCGAGCATGGTCAGCTTGATCGAGATGTTCGGCTGCAGTCCGCGCTCGGACATTCGCTTGAGGATATGGACGAACGATTCCAGCGCCGCGCTCGCTTCGGCTTCGGTGCTGACATTTTCGCCCAGCTCATCGAGCGTGGTGTTGATGCCGAGATCGACCAGCGGCTGCACATTTTCGAGTGCGACATCAAGGGTTTCGCCAGCCACGAAGCGGCTGACCAATTTTCCCGAGAGGCCGTTGCGACGAAACGCCTTTTCAACAAATGGGCGCTCGGCAATCGCCAGCACCGGGCCACGGAAAACGCTCATCGGTGTCCAACCTCAAGATGATCGATCGCGCGTCAGCCAGGAGACGCCGCTGATGATTATCCCACGTCCTTCTCAACGGCTGACCTAGCTCTGCGCCGCCTTCCAGGCTTTGTATTTCGGCCACATACAGCAGCCGCACGGGCGGTATCCCGCTGCAAGCGCTTCGGCTTCATCCTTGAAGAAGACGCGGTGCTTTTTGAGCCCGCGCTTGCCTGCTTTGCAGGTGAGCAAACCGTAGATCATCGCCTTCTTGCCGCCGCCGTAGGTGATCTCGCGCCGCTTGATCGCCCCGATCAGCTGTCCCTGGGTGAGGCCTTCGTGGTCGATCATTTTGCGGCGCGCCTGACCGCGTAATAGAGCAGCCCGCTCACCGCCAGAATCAGGAACCACCAGGCGGGAATCCCGGCGTATTCGATCAGGGCCGTCAGGCAGAGGATGACAATCACCCCGACTGCGAGCCGCCATTCATCACCGACGATGAAGTCGTACCAGAATCGCCCGAAACTGACGAGATAGTGCATTTAGCTCGCCTCCATCTTGCCAGGCAGACCGAGCGACGCGCTCTTCTGACCGCGCAGCAATGTCACGTAGCCCCACGAAAGCGCGAGCACGAACGCGAGAATCCCCAGCAGCGAAATGGTGCCGCCGGGCCAATCGACATGCACGCCCTCGCCCGCCCAGAAAATACCGAACCCGGTCAGCATGATGCCTACGGAGAACTTCATCGTATTTTCGGGAACCCGGCTCAACGGATGGCGGGCCACCGCTCCGGCGATCATCACGACGACCAACCCGGCGGCTGCCCCTGCGGCGGCGAGGGGAATGCTGCCGTGCGACGACCCGAACGTCAGCACGATGAAGGCGACTTCCAATCCTTCGAGCAAGACACCCTTGAACGAAACGGTGAAGGCGTACCAATCCATCCCGGCCTTGACTTCGTGGCCGGCCTGTTTCGCCGCTTCGATCTCTTCGAGGTAGGTCGCTTCCTCATCATGCAGGGCTTTGAAGCCGCTGGCGCGCAGAATAGCTTTGCGCAACCACTGCAGACCGAATATGAGCAGCAACCCGCCGATGACGACGCGCAACGGTCCGATCGGAATCTGGGCGATCAGTGGTCCGAATATGACCACGATCACACCCAGCGTCAGCAGCGCCGCGCCAGAGCCAATGAGCGCCGCTTTCCAGCCACGGGTCACTCCCATCGCCATGACGATGGTGAGCGCTTCGACCATCTCGACCGCGCTGGCCAGAAACGCCCCCAGGAGCAGGAAGATATCTGCCGTCATGCGTTCTGCTCCTTCTTGATCTCAACGATCCGATCCGCTGTTTGTGAGGTTGGCGTCAGGCGGGAGGCGAGACGGGGAAGCTCGATATCAGGCGCCGAGTCGTCGCCTTTGCGTCGGTAGACTTCCTCTTCGAAGGTCGTCAACAGCGCTTCGCATTGCACGATCCAGCGCTCAACCTCGCCTTTGCCGTCGGCGTCGAACCAATCGCGCTCAACGACGCGGGCGAACCAGCGCTTGATCTTGTCGAGATCCTGCGTGATCTCCTCGGTTTCCTCGAAGGAATAGTTCTCGCGGAAATGCTCGAACTCGATTTCCTTGACGAACTTGGTTTCGCATTCCTCCACGATTTCCGCATATTCCTTATTGCGCAGGGTGCGGAAGTTCGCGATCAGCCGCGCTTCATCGTCCGCCTCAACCGACGGCAGCGTGAAGAGCCAGCGCTCGCCGCCGAGTTCGGGGATTTTGCCGGTCACTTTGGCCAGCCTCGGGGCGAGATCGTCACGCGCAGGAAGGATGCAGACGCACTGCTGCAAATAGAGCGCGCCCATCTGCTTGAGATCGCGCCAGATCGAAACCCGCCCACTGGCAGGCTCGGTCGGCACCCGGTAAACGAGCAAGGTCCATTCCGCCATCGTCGCTGCTCCTCATTGCTGCATCTGTTGCGATGCTACACCTGTACAAATCGTATTGCGGTCAAAGCATCACGTCAAGGTTTCATCGATTGCCCTTGAAGTGGAGCAGCTGGAATGAAAGAATGGCGAACATCAGTGCGATTGCATTGCATGGAGTTCGCTGGGAAACGTTCCGGTATATCGGGGATAGTTCCATTCAACGTTCCCCTGCACTGAAGTGCCGGGCTAAACAAAACAAAGTCCCGCTGGGACTACGTCGTGCTCCCCTATCGACTGGGAATGTCATCCATCCAGCTCAGTCCCGGAGGGACTTCGTTTTGCTTAGCCCGGGGTTTCAACCCCGGGGAATGGTGAAGGTCGGACTGATGCGTTTTGCGCTCAAGCCTGACTGCAACCCGGGAATCTCGAATCAATGACCGCGCTCTTCTCTCCGGTCAGCGAAAGGAAGATCAGCATCGTGCCTGTTGCGCCTGGATCTCCACTCGTTCCGGGAACCAATCTCCCTACTGCGGGCGTGATTCGCGATGCGCTGTACGATCTGATTCCCGTTTCCGAACCGGAGCTGGCGCTGATCGGCACGGCGCCCTTCCTGCGCCTGGAACGAATCCAGCAGCTCGGGTTCGTTTCGCGCATCTGGCCCGGCGCGAAGCACGCGCGATACGAGCACTCCCTCGGGGTGCTGCATCTGGCGCGGCTGGCGATCGCTCATTTGCGCGAGCGTCCCGACGGCAGCTGGATCTCGGACGAAGACGCCCGGATCGTCGCGGCCGCCGCGCTGCTCCACGACATCGGCCACTACCCCTTCTCGCACGCGATCGAAGAGCTCGGATCGCCCGTCAAATCGCATGAAGAAGTTGGCCGTCAAATCATTCTCTCGTCCGAGATCGCGACGATTCTGGAATCGGCCTGGCGGATCGATCCCGAGCAAGTCGCGCGCTTCATCAGTCCCGGCGAGGAGCCGCTGCCGGAAACGCACCGGATTCTGCGCGGGATTCTGTCGGGACCGCTCGATGTCGACAAGCTCGACTATCTCCCGCGCGACGCCAACGCCTGCCACGTGCCGTATGGCGGCGTCGACACGGCCAGGCTGATCGACTCGATGCGGATCGCCGCGGTCGCTCCCGAAGGTGAATTGCGGATTGTCGTCGGAGAAAAAGGGGTCAGTCCCCTGCATAGCCTGATCAACGCCCGCCAGGAGATGTTCGACAACGTCTACTGGCACCACACCAACCGCGCCTGCATGGCGATGTTGCTGCGGGCGATTCAGGAAGCGCTGCTGGCCGGGGCGATTTCCCCAGATGAGCTGACCCGCAACGACGACGCCTCGCTGATGGCGCTGCTCGATCGGGCCGGCATGCCGGAAGAGACCCGGCGACTCACCGCCGCGCTCAGGGAACGCCGGTTCCACAAGCGCGCGGTGGAGATCAGCTCCCGCGCGGCCGATCTCCACACCCGTCTCGGGGCGCTTTTCTACAATCCGGGCGCCCGGCGCAAGGTCGAACGGGCAATGGTCGAAGCGCTTCAAACACTGACCGGTGAGAACGTTCCCGGCGAATCGATCCTGATCGACATCCCGAAACCGGAAAAATGGCGAACCGATGTCTGGGTCGAATTCGACGCGCCTCCGGTCGGTTTTCAATCGCTGATGCCGTGGCGCAGCGTGGTCGGACTCGGCGACGAGGATCTCAAGCGCTACGAAGAGCATCGCCGCCTGATCCGGCTCGTCGTTGCCGAACCCTACCGCGAGCAGGTCCGCCAGAACTGGGAACGCCTCCTCTACCCGCTTGTCGGCGGCATTCTCTAGTATCCTTCCGCGCATGAATGACGAAGCGCCCACCATCAAGCAAGAAATGAGCTCCCCGGAAGAGACCGTCCATCACGGCGCGTCAGACGCCACCCTCTGGCTTTTCCTCGGCGGCGTCACGTTCATGCTGCTGATCCTCATCCTCTTCATCTTTGCCGCGAGCTAGTTCCAGACGCCGCACGCAGTCGCGTCACCGGATGCCGCGACATCAGTTGTCGTCCATCTTCTCCATGGCATAGAGGGCGTTGAGCGCATTTGGAAAGCCGATGTACGGAATCGTGTGAATGATGGCGGCGGCAATCGTTTCGGTCGAGTTGCCCGCCTTAACGCAGCCCTTGAGATGCGCCCGGACCTGTTCGCCCGCACCCATCGTGACCAGGGCTATGAGCGCCAGCAGCTCTCTCGTCTCGATGCGAAGCTCCCCACGGGTATAAAAGTCTCCAAAGCAGAGCCCGGTCAGAAATCCAGCCGTCTGTGCGCCGAGGTCGCCCGGCAAGTGCGAGAGACGTTCTTTGATCTCATTGCCATAGAGTGCCTGCTGAAGTCGCCGTCCCTCTTCCAGGCGGTTTGCCTCACTCACGGTTCCTTGGGATTCCAACGGCAGAGGTATATTCCGCTGCGCAAAGACCTCATTGATGGTGCTGACGCCGTTCAGTGTCCTGGGAAAACCGATGAATGGCGCGCAAAGGTAGATGGCTTCGCGGATAGCGAGCGCACTCGCGCCGACATTGAGCGCCGCATGGGTATGCGCTTGCAGCTGAGGCAATGCTTGCTGCGTTGTCAGCGTCACAATCGTGACGAGCTCACGCAATGTGTCATCGAGATCGCCGGTGAAAAAGACCTCACCAAAAATGAATCGTTGCAGGATTTGCATCAACTCCGGATCGGGTCCTTCGCCAGATGCTGGCTCCCCTTCGAACAGCTTTCGGTACGTTTCGCGGGTGCGGTCAATTCTCTCCATCACGCCCCTCAGTTCATCGGGCTCTTTCGCCGGGCCAGTCCGGATTCTCCCTGCCTGCTGACAATTGATAAAGACATCGCGCGACCAGCAAACGGGTTCTCGGTCGATTCAACCTACGCCCATATAGAGCGCATTTCAATGAGCCTGCTCCACCACCCATCGTCATCCCGACCAACGGGAAGGATCTCCGCGCGAAGCGCTTGATTGAATCAGAGTGATCGGATGTCCAGCAGCGGCTTCGCCGGGGGATGTTTCGCAGCGGCTCAAAATGACGGGCAGTGGTTGTCCACCGTTGCGCAAGATCACTGAAATCCGTTTAGAAGAGCCAGAGTGCCCACCAGTGGCGACGGCGCTGGGCGCGAAGCACTCGCTTGCGCTCCTTGCGAAAGCGGCGGATCTTGGTTGACCGTCGCCAGCCCGAAAGCTCCCGTACCCCTTTCGCTCGGTTGCAGTCATAACAGGCAGCTACCAGATTACGCATCGTGTCTTTACCGCCACGTGCGCGCGGAGTGAGATGATCGATTTCGAGATGGATATCTGAGCCGCAGTACTGGCACCGGTAACCGTCGCGCTCGAGCACCTGCCGGCGTAACGCCGGGTTAAGGCGATAGCCTGACGGTTTCTTTTTGCGACGGAACAATCCCACGTGCCTCTGCTCCCGGTTTCTCTCCAGGTCATTGTACCGGCAAATCAGAACTTTTGTGCGACTTCAAAGGGCACGGCGGATTGGCCGGTCATTCATGGTGGTACGCACGCGAAACAGAGAGCGGGATGATAACATCCCGCTCCCTGTTTCAGGCATCGATCGATGGAGCTTCGTTAGATGACCGGTTTTGTAATCGCGCCCTCAGAGGCACTAGTCACCAGGGAGGCGTATTTCGCAAGGACGCCGGTGGTGTAGCGCGGCGCGGGGCGCTTCCAGGCGGCGAGGCGCTTGGTGATCTCTTCAGCCGAAATGTCGACGTTGAGCGAGCGCGCATCGGTGTCGATGATGATGGTATCGCCTTCGTGGATTGCCGCGATCGGTCCGCCCACGAACGCTTCCGGCGCGACGTGGCCGATCATCAGTCCCTTCGTGGCGCCGGAGAAGCGGCCATCGGTCAGCAGCGCGACCGAATCGGCCAGTCCCTGCCCGACGATGCCGGCGGTGATGGCGAGCATTTCCTGCATGCCCGGTCCGCCCTTGGGCCCTTCATAGCGAATGACGACGACATCACCCGGATTGATCTCGCGGCCGTAGACCGCCTGGAGGGCGGCATGCTCGGTATCGTAGACGCGAGCCGGTCCGCTGAACTGCGGCGGTTCGTAGCCGAAGAGCTTCACCACGCAGCCTTCGGGCGCGATGTTGCCCTTGAGGATGTTGAGCCCGCCGGTCGCCTTGAGTGGTTTGTCTTTGGAGTGGACGACATCCTGACCCGGCGTCTCGACGGCCTTAGCGGCCTCGAATCCGAGCGTCTCGCCGGTTGGCGTGAGCTGATCGGCGTTCATCCAGCCGCCTTCGATCAGGCGCTGGGCAACGAGCGTCGTGCCGCCTGCTTTGTCGAGATCGGCGGCGGCGTATTTGCCGCCCGGCATCATGTCGGCGATCAGCGGCGTGCGGCGGGAGATGACATCGAAATCGTCGATCGTCAGCTCAATCCCCGATTCCCGCGCCAGCGCGAGGAGGTGGAGCACGGCGTTCGTGGAGCCGCCGGTCGCGGCGACGCCGACGATCGCGTTCTCAAACGCCTCCCGGGTAAGAATCTGCTTCGGGGTGATGCCTTTTGCCAGCATCTCCATGATCAGCTTGCCCGCTTTGCGGCCAATCTCCATCTTGCGGGGGTTGACGACATCGCCACGCGTGCCGATCCCTTCCGCCATCTGCTCGTCAGAAACAGCCGGCGCGGAGGCCGTACCGAGTGGCGAGAGTCCGATGAACTCCATCGCCATCGCCATCGTGTTGGCGGTGTATTGACCGCCGCAGGCACCGTGCGTCGGGCAGGCGTGATCTTCCATCGCTTTCAAGTCTTCGGCGGTGATGCGGCCGGCCATGAAACCGCCGATCGCTTCGTAGACCGAGCGAACCGTCGCTTCCTTACCGTTGACTTCACCGGGAAGAATCGTGCCGCCATAGATGAGGAAGCCGGGGATGTTGAGACGGGCCAGCGCCATCGAGAGACCCGGCAGCGTTTTATCGCAGGCGCCGAGACCGATGATCGCGTCGAACATGTGGCCGCTCGCGACCAGCTCGACCGAGTCGGCGATGACTTCGCGCGACACCAGCGAGGTTTTCATCCCCTCGGTGCCCATCGTGATGCCATCGGAAATGGCGATGGTGTTGATCTCCATCGGCACGCCGCCCGCCTCGCGGATACCCTGCTTGACCGCATGGGCGAGGGTGCGCAGACCGAGGTTGCACGGCATCGTCTCGATCCAGGTGTTGGCGATGCCGATGACTGGTTTCTTCAAATCTTCGTCGTTGAGCCCGATGCCCTTGAGCATGGCGCGAGCGCCGGCTCGCTCGGGACCATCGAGAATATGCCGGCTCTTGTGCCGGACATCAAACGCCTCACCGACCGCTTTGCCGTTCTTTTCGCTCACGATTTCCTCCGCATCAGTGGTAAGACGATCCGCCGCGCTCTGGCACGTCACGGTAAGAGCATCGTCCGCAAGCCCTCTACGCTGGCAGTTTCGCACAGACATCCGACGATCGCACATGAAAGGACACATGGGGGAGGGAAAGTGGCTTCCGCCCGTTCGCTACCACGGGGTCTCCCGCAGGCACAGGAAGCGCTTCTCCTGCCACAGAAGCCACTGATTGAAACAAGCATTAAGCTTTATGGATAAGGTGACCGGTCCTTGAGGTGGGATGAGTCGTTCAGGAGCATCAGGGCCATGCCGCGCGGGGTTTTGGTGACGACGCTGAGGCTGGTGTTGTCGAAGTGGAGGCGGTTTTGCTGCTCGATGCCGAGGTCGAGGAGGTTCGCGATCAGGGAGCGGAGGATGCCACCGTGGGCGACGACGACCACGTCACAATCGGGGCAGTGCTCCTGCACCCAGATCAGCGCCTTTCGCCCTCGCGCGCGTTGCTCGTAGATTGACTCCGCGCCGGGCGGGGTGTAATCGATCTCCCCTTCCCGCCACTGCAAATATTCCTCAGGATAGGTTGACTCGATCTCAGGAAACTGCATGCCTTCAAACGCACCGTAGTTGATCTCGCGAAGAAGCTCCGTCGTCAGCAGGGTTTGGTCGGAGTGATGCGCTGCGATCGCTTTGGCGGTGTCGCTCGCCCTGGCCAGATCGGAAGAGATGATGCCGCCGAGCTCATAGCTCTTCAGTCGCTCGCCAACCTGCTCCGCCTGCCAGCGCCCGAGCTCATTGAGCGGGATGTCGATGTGCCCCTGCACCCGCCCCTGCGCGTTGTAATCCGTCTGCCCATGTCGAACGAAAAAGAACCGCACGTTCTGCCCCTCGGTTGCGTCGCGAATCCCATCTGCAATGGCGAGCCATCGAAATTGAGCCTAGCACGTTCAAGCCTTCAGATCGTTATCCCGGCACACCAGCCGCGCAAAAACCGGACGATGATCGGAACCAGCGCCGCGCTCGACCCACGCCGCCACGGCGCTGAGATCAACGGTGTGCCAGATGAAATCGACCCGGGCGAACGACGGCAGCGGCACCCATGACATCCGGTGATTGAAGCGACGCATCCGGCCCGGTCTAAGCGGAAAGGTCGATCCATGTCCGGCACCGGCGGTGAGATAGGCGTCGACAAGGCCAGCCATCGTCAGTTGCGCGTAACTGGGATGTCGGCTCGTCATATTGAAATCGCCCAGCAACAATGCCGATGGCGCAGCCGTCGTGATCTCGGCCAGCCGGTCGATCTGCGCGACGGTGCCAGGATCGAACACAATCCCCGACTTCCGCAGCCGAGGCGGGGGTGGATGCGCCACGACCACCGTCGTCGGGCGACCGGAAAGATCGAGCACGACGCGAAGATCGGGCCTTCCCGGCGACCACTCATGCCATTCTTCGTCGAGAATCGGGTATTTGCTCAGCAAGCCGCGTCCGGCGAAACCGCTGCCAAGCAATATGCGATACGGATAAACTTCTGCCGCTGCTTCGTTCAGCGCCGCCGCCTGATGCGCATCGATCTCCTGCAATCCGACGATGTCCGCGCCTGACTCCCGCACGAATGACGCGAGCCGCGATGCCTCCGCCAATCCATTGCCGACGTTGTACGTGAGAACGGTGAAGGCATTTGAGGATCCGATTATGGCGGCTTGGGATTCATTCGGGTTCATTGACACACGTCCTTGATGGATCCGACATGAGATAACGCCAGCATGTTGTTGAAGAATGCAATCATATCGCACGGTATCGCCCCGGACTGAAATCCAGTGCTGACAAGCCGAAGTACCCTTCGGGCACTGAACTGGGTGGGAGACATGCAGGCGAAATCCACAGAACCTGTCGCTTTTCAGCCGGATGTTTCCGCTCCCAGCCATCATAGCCAAGCTGGACTTTCTCATATTTCAAAACCCACAACTTTGTCTCTACCACTTCATCAATCCAGCCAGCATGCCGTTGATAAAGAATGCCCAAGCGGCAAGATCGGCGTAGGAATGGGAGAATGTGACCATGTCCCATCGGTTCGAGCGATCGAGAAATGAGGTTCAGCGTGACCGACGATATCTGCTTCATGACCGCCGTCGAATTGGCGACGAAGATTGCCGGGAAAGAGCTTTCCGCGCGGGAGGTCATGACCGCCCATCTCGACCAGATCAGCCGGATCAACCCGCAGGTCAACGCGATCGTCTCGAAGCTCGACGATGATCAGGCGCTCGCACTTGCCGATGAGGCCGACCGCAAGCAGGCGTCGGGTGCGCCGCTCGGACCGCTGCATGGTCTGCCGACTGCCTTCAAGGACCTTGAAGACGCCACCGGATTCCCCACCTCGATGGGCTCGCCGCTGTTCGCCGGCACGATGCCCGCCCACGATTCGATCCTGGTCGAGCGGATTCGCGCCGCCGGGGCGATCGGCATTGGCAAGACGAATGTGCCGGAGTTCGGGCTCGGCTCGCACTCGTTCAATCCCGTTTTCGGCGTCACGCGCAATCCCTACAATCTGAACAAGACGGCCGGTGGCAGCAGCGGTGGCGCGGGGGCATGCCCTGGCGACCGGCATGCTGCCGATCGCCGATGGCAGCGACATGGGCGGCTCGCTGCGCAATCCGGGCAATTTCAACAACGTCGTCGGTTTTCGCCCATCCTCGGGACTCGTGCCGAAGTGGCCGAACTCCCTGCCCTGGATTCCGCTTAGCGTCAAAGGTCCGCTTGCCCGGACGGTTGGCGATGTCGCGCTGATCATGCAAGCGCTGGCTGGCCCAGATGCGCGCGATCAGAACGCGCTCAATGTTTCTCCTGAAGTTTTCGCCCAACCGCTGGAACGCTCATTCAAAGATGTGAAGATCGCCTGGTCGCTCGATCTTGGCGAGTTGCCGGTCGAGCCGGATGTCCGCAATGCGATCGAAAGCAAGCGCCAGGTGTTCAGCGATCTTGGCGCGACGCTTGTCGAAACGGCGCCCGATCTCTCGGGAGCGGATCGCGTGTTCCGCGATCTGAGAGCCTTCAGCCTGACCGGCATGGCCGATCTGCTCGCCAAGCACCGCGACGAGATCAAACCCGAAGCAGTCTGGAATATCGAGGAAGGTCTGGCGCTTTCGCCGGTCGAGATCAGCCAGGCGATGATCGTGCAGTCCGATCTCTATGACCGGGCGCGCCGTTTCACCGACGAGTACGAGTTCCTGATCACGGTCGTCAATCAGGTGCCGCCGTTCGATGTCGACACGCGCTTTCCGTCCGAAGTCGATGGGGTGCCGATGGAAACCTATATCGCCTGGATGAAATCGGCCTACTGGATCAGCGCGACCCGGCTGCCCGCCATCTCCGTTCCATGCGGATTCACGCCGGATGGACTCCCGGTCGGCGTCCAGATCGTCGGGCGGCCCGGCGACGACTTCGGCGTCTTGCAGCTCGCGCACGCCTTCGAGCAGGTGACCAACGTCTGGCAGCAGCGCCCGGCAATTGTGGGATAGACACCGCAAAAAGCGCCTATCCGCAGATGCGAGACCGCTATAATGAAATGACGAATTTTCGTCAAGAAATAGCAACGCGATTCCATTCGCCAGCATTCGAGGTCATTGCATGTCCAGCATCGCGTCTTTCATCAATTTAGTGATCACCGTGCTCTCGGTGGCGATCATCGGGCGGGCGCTGTTTTCCTGGTTTGATCCCGGCATGAAGACGATGGTCGGCCGGCTGCTTCGCGACGTGACCGAACCGATCATCGCTCCGATTCGCCAGGTGATGCCCCGGATGGGGATGCTTGATCTCTCGCCGATCATTGCGCTCGTCTTGCTGCGCCTGATCAGCATGCTCGTCAATCAGGCACTCGTGAGTTAGCGCTGCAATCGAGCCCATTCAGCGCAGTTTCGCGGTAGGATTGAGCGGACCGGGGAAGGTACGCGCTGGAAGGGACTGGCGCGCCGATTATGAGGGGTGGCAACGTCGATGTCTGATCTGCTTTCGAACAACACATTTCACACCATCGTCGCGATCGTCTTCTTTACGGTAATGCTGTTCCTCCTGAAGCGAATCAGCTCGTTCTTCATGGTACTGGCCGGTCTTGGCGTGCTGACCTTTGGCGTGCTGATCGTGGTCTTGATTCTCGCCTTCGCCGGAGTCGACCGCTTCCAGATTCCGATCGACGCTCCGATCTAGTTTGCCCTCTCAATGTATCGCTGAACGACACGAGCCGCCGAATGCATATTCGGCGGCTCGTTTGCGTGCATTCCGGCAACCGGCAGTATGGTGTGTAACCAAGGATCACCCCCGCGCGTTCATGGGAGCAGAGAATCCGAATGCACTGCCGCATTCGACCTTATGCGCCGCGCCGCGCACCTTTTTCGACCAGACAGGAGTCGTCCCCTATGTCGACCTCGCTCACGCTTCAATTTTCCCGGCGAACGCTCGCGATCGGCATCGCGGCCGCTGCTGGATTGCTCGCCCTCGGCGATCGCGCCAAAGCCAATCGCCATATAGAAGGCACGCCTGAGGCATCCCCACAGGCGACACCGGCATCGGGACCGAGCCTGCTCCTCAGAATGGAGTCGAGCGGCGGGCTGATGCCGATGGAATATGTCGCGGTCCAGATGCCGCAGTTCTCACTGTACGATGATGGCTCACTCTACCGTCTCGGTCCAACCATCGCCATCTATCCTCCAGCTGCCCTGCCGAATCTCACGCGGATGCGGCTCAGCCAGGAAGGCATCGACGCGATCATGGAGCAGGCCAAAGCCGCGGGTCTCGAGCACTCACAATCGGTAACCAACACCATGGTGATGGACGCGCCCACCACGGTCTTCACCTTCAACGACAACGGCACGATGGTGAAAACGACCGCCGGCCCGCTCATCCCGGATGGTCCCACTCCTCCCGATTGGGACGAGCAGGAGACGACGACCTACAACAATCTGCTCGATCTCAAAGCGTTTCTGAGCGGGATCGATGCGTCGTTGCCGGAAGGCTCGGTGCTGGAACCGGATGTGCCGATCGATCCAGATCGACTTCAAATCGTCTCCTTCGTTCCCGATCCAGCCCAGCCGCTTGCTTCAAATGTTCCCGATCTGGAGCAACCTCCTGTCGAGTGGCCGATCTCCACTCCGCTCGCGGATTTCGGCGTTCCCTATCACAAGATCATGGGCGAGGAAATACCGCCCATGTATTGCGCCGAGCTTTCGGGTGACGATCTGGTAAAGGTCGTAGCCGCCTCGCGAACCGGAAACTTCACCTCGCCATGGACCGATGACGGCATCACCTATGGGCTACTCATGCGGCCGCTGCTGCCGGATGAAGTTGCGTGCGAATCAATGGGCTGTGGCGGATGAGTTCGCGGAGGACGCGAAGATCCGCTGCATATTATCGGGATTGAAGAACGATTCCGGCGGGATCATCCCTTCGATCGCCATGTAGAACTGATTCGTCGCTGCCTGGTCAGCTTGCAATGCCGCCCGCAACCCTCGTTGTTCGGGCGGCATTGGATTGAATCGCGCCATGCTCAAATTCTGCTGGTAGTCGGGTAGCGTCGCCTCATTACGGAACCGCTCATAGTCACCCAGCGCATCGGCCATCTCCTGTTCTCCGGTCAATCCCCGGTCTACCGCGTTCGCGAGCAGTTCAGCGTCACGCAGCGCATCGCACATGCCGAGCGCAAGGTACGGATCCTTGTGGCAACCGGCGTCGCCGACCAGCGCCCAGCCGTCGCCAAACGGCTTTCTCAAGAAATTCGGCAGATCGATGACGCCGCGCAACCGTTCCTCCCGATGCCCGGCGCGGACGCGCTCGGCAAGCGAAGGAATCGCGTCGATGACGGCCATGAATTCCGCTTCAGGGCTGGTGAGAACGCGTTCCAGTTTCGAGCGTTCCCAGCCGATGAAAATCGCGAACAGCCCATCATTTGTAGGAAATGCGAAGAGCGCTGTCCCATCACGCTCGTGGATCTCAAGCGCCTGGCTCTTCACGCCGCTCCAGTAGGAGAAAATACCATCCGGTAAGGGCATCGCACGCTTCGTATTTCGGCGCGTTCACCGTGCGGGCAAGGCGTGAATTGCGTCCATCTGCCCCGATGGTGATCCGGGCGCGTTCCTCGTGTGCAGATCCGTGGTGGATACCGTGTCCACGCACACCGGTGATCGCGCCGTCAGACGAGGCGAACTCCTCCACCATGAATCCGGGCCGAAACTCCGCGCCCGCATCGATCGCGGCATTTATGAGCGCCTTGTCAATTTCGATGCGACGCGGAGCATAGGCCACGGCTACGCCATCCAGGTGCAATTCCCGGCCGGTCAGCGTCAACCCGCCGTAATCGCTGGAAAACTCGGTGATCGGGGGACTTCCGGTCGCGACGATGCGATCGAGCAATCCCCAATCTTTGAGACGTTTCGGACCATGCCGGTGAATGAGATGACCGTGCGGGATGTCGCTGGGGAAGGCCGAGCGATCGACGAGAAGCACCTTATGACCTTTGCGAGCGAGCAACATGGCGGTTGATGCGCCGGCGCAACGCGCTCCGACGATGATGGCGTCATACATGATTCTGCTCCATTTCCCGGAAATGGCGGCAGTGAAACGTAGCTTCCGGAATGACGTGATCTTGAGCTGCCGCGCAGTCAGATCATGTCATTCCGCCAGTTGGGAAACATCGGCAATGGTACGGATTTCGCGAGAGGCTTTTTGCGACCTGTTGGAGTGCGTCAGCAATGTCGCGGATCGTGTGAAGTTCCCCGGCACTGAAGTGCCGGGCTAAACAAAACAAAGTCCCGCTGGGACTGCGAAGAAATCATGAGTTTTCGGGAATGTGTCCCAGCCAGCTCAGCCCTGGGTTTCGAACCCCGGGAAGTGACACACTCAGGCTAGCGGTCGCCAAAGGTGCGCTTGAGACCGAGGTGCGCCACCGGAGCGCCGCCGAAATCGAATCCAACCACATCCATCAGCCGGAGCGCGTTGGTCGACGTGGCGATGCCGGGGCGGACTTTGTAATCGAACACCATCGCTGGACCGTCCTCCGTTTCTTCCACGGTTTCAGTCAGGTGAACGGGAACCGCCAGGGCGGCGAGCTCCGGACCATCAGCGAGCGTCAAATCGTGGGTTGACACCGCGCCGATGCTCCCCCGCTCAACCAGATGCTTGATGATGCGCCGGGCGGCGATTTGCCGCTCGGCGGTATTCGTGCCCTGCAGCATTTCATCGAGGATGAAGCAGACGCGACGGCCATCTACTGGAGTCCCGTTGGCGGCGTCGACGATTTGTTTCAACCGCAGCAGCTCGGCCATGAAAAATGAGACGCCCTGCGCCAGCGAGTCCTGCACGCGCACACTGGTCCAGAGCGAGAGCGGCGGCAGGCTCAACTGCTCCGCACAAACCGGCGCGCCCATATTGGCCATCACGATCGTGATGCCCGCCGAGCGCAGCAGCGTGCTCTTGCCCGACATATTCGAGCCGGTCACGAGCAAAAAGGTGCCCTGCGGGCCGATCTGGATGTCATTCGTCACCCGCTGATCGTCGGGGAGGAGTGGATGCCCGAGCTCGATCGCCGAAAAGGATTCGGCCGAAGGATCGAGCTTGGGAAAGCACCAATCGGGATGATCGGCAGAGAGGTCGGCGATCGCCGTCAGTGCTTCGAGCTCTCCTGCCGTATCGAGCCAGACGCGTGTCGACCCGCCCACCGCTTTTTGCCACCGCTCCAACCAGGAAAGATGGTTGAGATCCCAGGCGAGAAATCCCTGCGCCGGGAGATAGGCGAGACTCGATCGCGGCATCCACCAGCGACTGATCCGCGCCAGCCAACCAAGCGAATCAGCAGGTGACCGCCCCTCCACCTTGACCCGCTCGCTCAGCTGGACGAGCAACGGAGCGCGAAACGTGTGGTCATTGAGCAATCGCAACAGTGCCGCATAGCCTTTGAGCGCTCCGCGCTGCGAGCCAGCTTGCTGGATGCGATGAGAAACCTCGCCGCTGGTGAACTGGGCGATGAGCAGATTGGCCGCCAGCGGAATCACCCAGAGCGGCAGCCTAACCGCTCCGACAAGCTGAGCGGCGATGAGACCAAAGAGCAGAATCGGACTGATTCTGGCGATCCAGATCAGCCACACCTTGCCATCGAACCAGCGGTCTCCGGTTGCCCAGGCGAGGAATGCCTCGGGGTCGGCATTCACGGCGCCGGCCAATCGTGGCTCGACAACCAATTCATCCCGCAACTCAGTCAGTACGGCCAGTTCCTGCACGGCGACCTGCCGCTCGCGCACCGTTTCAGGTTCGGCGGGCGAAATCAGCCAGTCGCCCAACGTCGCCCTGCCAACCGGCGTCACCGTGACATCGAGCATTTGCATCAACGAGCCGCGACCAAAAAGATCGAGATCGGCGGCAAATGGGTGCGCCGGTTCCGGCTGGAACTCGTGATGAATCGGCAACTCGTCCCAGTTCCGCTCAAGCCGCCAAACCGTTTCCTGCGCGCTCGCCGCCAGAATGACAGCCCGCTTGCGCCGATGGCCGATCGACCGGTGCCAGAACACGAGCACCAAAAACGCAATGAACACCAGACCGCCGACCAGGGCAGCAGCAGTCGCCCGGCCCGAAAGCCACCAGATGCCGCAGGCGACGACGAGCGCGAAGAGTCCAAGGCGAATATTGCCGATCTTCTGCCATTCCGCCGTCAGCGCGCGAAGCGACTCCGACCGTTGCTGCAGCAACGATCGCCTCGCCGCCATCACGGAATCGGCCACGGTTCCTCTATGCTCATTCGTCATCAATTATCCAGATGGGTTGGGGCGGAAACCCCGGCGAGAACCCTCACCCGATCCCAAGGATCACCCTCTCCCATGCTGGGAGAGGGTACGAAAGCTCGTCGTGCTCCCCTCTCTCCAGTATTGGGAGAGTGGCTGGGGGTGAGGGCGTCTAATTACTACCGATTATGCAGCGGCTGTTGCACGTCGATTTCTTCTTCATCCTCGTCGTCATCAACAACCGCGAGAAGCTCGGCGGGGTCGATGCGGTTGCCGATGTTGTCCGTATCGTCCTCGAATTCTTCGTCGTATTCGTCATCGTCGTCAGGATAGATCGCTTCAACAGGCACTTCCTTAAAGACCCGTGGCGGACCAACGAATCCCGGAATCGCCTTCTGGACGAGCGGATGATCGGGGTTCAGCTCGGTCGTGATCAGTTCCTGGTTCTGCCCGTTGATCGTCTGCCGCTTGGTGAGAATACCCTTGCGCAGGAATTCCATCACCTTGGCTTCAATATGCTCGGATGGCAGCAGGCCGCGATCGATAAAGCGCCAGAGCGTGCGGCTCATGTGGCTCTGCGTCGGCACGAAACCGGGATGCAGCTGCCCGACATATGCCGCGATCGCCTTGATCACCGAGATGTCGACATCGTCCGACTGCGACATCTGCAGCGGATCTTCTTCACCAGCCGCCGCGACCAGATCAGGGCTCACCGAACCCGGCACGCCGCAGATGACGACCCGCTTGCCGAGCCGGTTACGGAGCGTGGTGACGATGCGGATAAAATCCTTGTCACCGGTAAAGAGCAGGAACGTTTTGATATCGGGGCGTGTCAATGCCGTATTGACGATATCGATGACGAAGTTCAAATCGGATCGCGATTCAATCTTTTCCCGGCCCTGCTGATCGATCGTCCGTTTCGCCGGGTAGTGCTGAGCTTCGAATGCCGGCGACATCGAGCCGGGTTCGCACGGTCGGGGGATGCTGATCGAAATCAGCATAGGCCCGCGCGACCGCCATCAATCCGTAGCGCAGCGCTTTGTCTCGCCACATGATTGGATCGGGTTCCCGCCCAAATGAATTGATGGTGGAATATCGAATGTTCTCGAAATCTACGAATACTGCTACTTCCGAGTCTGTTGGATTGAACGACGCAACCGGCGCCGCCCCACTATATTGCTCGACCACGCGTTCACCTCATGTCAGCCCGCAACCAAAGCGCGACTCGCTTATGACTCCATGCACGCGCATATCCCATTGCACCTTAGAACATACGCCGTACACACCATTGGCAAGCGATTCACGCCAATTCGCTGAGCGTTTCATCATATGCGCGCCCGTTGAGACCCTGCTTTCCTTATACCGGGTCTGCGCGCACCGCTTTCCACCTATCCTCACACTCCCCCAGAATCCCGAGTGAAAGAACTCCTTTCCCACTACTTCAATCGACAACACGATCAAATCGCCGAAGCTTATCGACAATGTATCCCGAGCACCCCTCGATCACAACCGCTAAGGGTACTCGATTTAGGTCGCGGGACGATTTATACCACCCCGGCTCCAATCAATGCCGCGCCAATCACGCCGGCGTTGTCGCCGAGCGCGGCGCGGACGATCTCAACATCACTTCCTGGCGTTGGCAGCGCCTCCCGGCGGGCGTGGTGTTCGGCGACACTGAAGAGGAGATCGACGGCTTCGATCACGCCGCCGCCAAGAATGATGCGCTTCGGATTGAGCAAATTGATCGCCGAGGCAAGTCCGAGTCCGAGATACGATCCCGCCTGCATGATCGCCTCGATCGCCAGTTCATCCTGCTCCTCCACGGCTTTCGCCAGCACGCCTGATCGAATTGCGAGACCACCTGGCTCATCTTCGGATGTGCCGCCGATCAAACCAGCCAGCAGCGACGGGCGGCCCCGGTGCAGATCACCCAGGATCGCCTTGGTCATCGCCGTTCGCGACGCATACGCCTCCAGATGACCGCGTCCCCCGCACCCGCAAAGCCGGCCATTCGCATCGATGACAAGGTGACCGATCTCACCCGCGGTGCCGCTGGCGCCGGTGACGAGACTGCCGTTGCGCACGATCGCGCCGCCAACACCGGTGCCGACAAAAACGCAGAGGAAATCGTCGCAGTTCTTGCCAGCCCCGAATTTCGATTCCCCGATCGCGGCGATCTGGACATCGTTGCGCAATCGCACCGGCACGTCATACCGGTCGTTGAGCAGTTTCGCCATCGGCAGATTCACCGTCGCCTGGCTGAGATTCGGCGCGCCGAGCAGCATCCCGTTTTCGGCATCGACCTGACCGGCGATCCCGATCCCGATTCCCTGGAGCTTCGTTTTCTTGCCATTCCCAAACTTGACGCCTTTGAGCGCGCCGTCAATCGCATCGGAAATCCGGGCGATCAATTCGTCCGGGCCATCGCTCGACCGCGTCCGCTTTTTCGATTCAGTGACGACGGTTCCTTTTTCGATATCGACGACCGACGCCAGGAGCTTCGTCCCCCCAAAATCGATTCCAATGGCATACGCTGGCATCGCACTCGCCCCCTCCGGCATGTCGCTCGGTGCTGCAGTTTACGTACGCAGATTACCAGCCAATGACGCCATTGCGACATCGAGCCGCTCATGGGCGTTAAGATTCGGACCATCAGGCCGTCACCCTGCATCGAAGACGCGTGAATCGAGGACACCAGCGCATGCCCGCACCATTGATCTCAGAGCTTTCGAACATCCGGTTCACGAAGATGAGCGGAAGCGGCAACGATTTCATCGTCATCGACAACCGCCAGGGCGAGCTCCCGGCCGCGTTGGCGGGTGAGTTCACCCGGCTCGTCTCGCGTCGCCGTCTTTCCATCGGCGCGGACGGCGTCGTGCTGATTGAGCGAGCCACGGGACCTGACGTCGATTTCGACTGGCGCTACATCAACGCTGACGGCAGCGATGGCGAAATGTGCGGCAATGGCGCGATGTGCGGCGCTCGCTTCGCAACGCTTCACGAGATCGCGCCGCCTGAATGCGCATTCCTCACCCCGAGCGGCGTGGTCCACGCCGTCACAAGCGGCGAGCGCGACGATCCCGCCGTGCGAATCGCCATCGCCCAGCCTGGCCCGGTCCGCCATGGCGTCGCCGCGACAATTGGCGGAATCGAGATCGCCTTCAGCGCCATTCAGGTCGGCGTGCCACATGCCGTGGCGATCGTTCCCGATGCTGATCGCTTTCCGGATGGCATGAGCTTCAACGCGTTTGGGCGGGAAACGCGCCTGCACAACGCCTTTGCCCCAGCCGGAACAAATGTCAACATCATCACCATTCGTGACCGAAACACCATCCGCATGCGCACCTACGAGCGTGGTGTTGAAGATGAAACGCTCGCCTGCGGGACAGGCGCAATCGCCAGCGCAATCGTGGCCGCAAACCTCGGCCTGGTCGATCTTCCGGTGTCGGTCATCGTCAGCAGCGGCCGTCGTTTGACCGTCCACTTTGCGTTGAATGGCAATCAGGCGTCGGACGTACTTCTGGAAGGCCAGGCGCACATCATCGCCGATGGCATCATCGGCGCCGACGCGCTGGTGGAGTAGTTGATGATCGCGACGTACTCGCCCACTATCAACTCGTAGTGGCCGATCTCGTATCGGCCACGCTGATCACACGCAGGTTTAGGTTCCAACAAGTATGGACGACACGAGGTCGGCCACTACAGAATGTGCGGAAATATCGGGATGTTTCGTACCTTCTCCCACCATTGGGAGAGGGTGGCCATTTATGGCCGGGTGAGGGTTTACGCCTCAACGATCTCGATCACCCGCCCGAACCACTCGATGGTTTCTTCCGTGTTTGGCTCCAGCACCACCATCAGCTCATGGACGCCGATTCCGGCGAATCGCAGGAGTTCTTCGGCAATCACTTCAGGCGTTCCGGTGATAGCGGGAGCGGTTCGACCCGCGAGTGGCGTGCCGATGTGCCCTGAGTCGGGGGAAACAAGCACCGCGCTGGTTCGGGCAATGCTGGAAGGGTTTCTGCCCACTCGGGTGGCGATCGCGTCGACTTGTTCCAGAACGGGGATGAGTCCTTCCGGCGTGTTCGCTCCCCAGAGATACCAGGCATTCCAGGCGTCAACGAGCGGCAGCGCAATCTCAAGCATCTTTTCGCCCCGGCTGCCGACCATGAGCGGAATGCCGTCCGGTCGCGGACCACGAGGAATCAAGATGCACTCACGCGCTTCGTGGTATTTGCCCACGAAGTCGATTTCGCCGTTTCGCAACAGACCGTGAATGATCGTCAGCGCTTCGGCGAACCGGCTCGCGCGATGATCGAAGGGATAGCCGAACGAGCGATACTCAGGTTCATGCCAACCTGCGCCCAGACCGAGCACCAACCGGCCGCCGCTGATTTCATCGACAGTCGCCGCCATCTTGGCGATCAGCGCCGGATTGCGAAACGACGCGCTCAACACGAGCGGACCAATCTCCACCTTCGAGGTCACCGCCGCGATGGCGGAGAGCATCGACCAGCATTCCCAGGGAGCGTCCGGCGGTTCGTTGTCAAATTTGTAGAGAAGATGGTCAGGAACCCAGACCGCGTCGAATCCCACGGCCTCGGCGGTGCGGCTCAGGCTGGAGATATTCTGCCAGGTGGTCGGCCGGTCGGTTTCGGGAAGGTGGTAGCCAAAATTGATCCGCTGACTGCCGCGTGACGAAACCATCGGTCCATCCTTCGTGTCATGACGATCCTATCCAGCGTTCTTAATTGAACCAGAGCGGAGGCGTGGGCCAGGTCATTTCCGTAATGCCCTGAGAAGCCAGTTCGGCGGCTCGCGCACACACGCTTTCCGCCCGGCCCTTATGGCTTGGAACAGGAGATGGGCGCAACACGAGCATGTTCGCTGGACCAAGATATGCGACGTAGGTCATCCCATCCAGCACCAGCGCCAGGTAGCCTCCGAATGCGAGTCCGTTGTACAGCCGCGCCCGGTCGATCAGGATCCAGGCCTTGGGATTCTGTTGCAACGTCGTGCAAAGATCGTTGACCAGGTAAACGCTCGGCACGCCGATCCAGTAATCGACGATCTCTCCGTCCTCATTGACCCGGGTATAGCGCTGCGTGCGAATGGAATAGGCGTTCCCGGAGAAAAACGCAAGGTCATCCTTGTTTTCGCCGAATACAAGATAGGGAGCGGGGGTCATGGCCGACAGCACCAGTTGCCCCGGCTCTCTCCGTTCGGCGACCCATTGAGAAGCGGCGATGTAATCAGGATCAAGCTGGCGTTGCCGCTTGAGTCCCAGAATGCCCGAGCCCTGTTGCACGACGATGATAAAGACGAGAAATACCGCAGCTCCCGCGTAGGCCCAGCGCTGCCATGACACCAACCCCCGCCTCAGCATCGCGATCGCGCGATCGGCGAGCACCAGGGCAGAGACGGCGACAATGACCGCGCCGGTCGGCACGATCAGGAGGAGATAGCGCTCCTGCGGTTCGTCAGTCACCATGCCGACGATGATCACCGGAATCCAGTAGCAGGCGAGCAGCGTGCCAACGCCAATCCGGCTCCGGCGGTCGGGGGCATCATTCGCCGAGCTTAAAAACCAGATGCCGAAAAGCGCCGCCGAAATCAACACCATCACGTAGGGCGTCACATGGGAGAGCGTGCTGGAGAGAAAAAGCTCTTCCCACGAATCAAAATTGGGGCTCAGAATCGTGCTGGGATGAAAGAGATGGTCCCCGACGAATGAGACCCCGGGGATATCGCCACCGGCCGATGCCCGCGCGCCCGTTGTTTGCAGAAGCTCATTCAATACGGTCAGCGCGACCGGGGCGACGGCGCTCACCACGAGCGTAAGACCGAGATCCCGGCGCTTATGCCAGAGCGCCCGTCCATACACCGCAAAGGCGACGAGCATCATCGGCGGCAGCAGGAGCACGGTAGCGACGTGGGTGAATATCGCCAGCCAGAACAAAACGGCGATTGCGATCAGCCGCCGTCTCGTGACGCCGTCCATCATTGTTCTGGTGAACGCAAACACGAGTAGCACCGACACCAGCTCAAGCAAGCCATACATCCGCACCAGACCGGACCATTTGATGCTGGATGGGTCGATTGCCAACAACATCGCCGCCACGACGCCGATCCAGCGCTGCCCGCTCACCTGGCGAGCCAGTAGATAGGTCGCGCCGATCGCCAGCACTCCGGCAATGACGCTCACCATACGCATCGCATGCAAGTCGGTGATATCGCCAAGCCCGAGCCAGATCAGCGGCTGCAACAGATAGGAAAGCGTCGCGCCCTGAAAATACGGAACGCCGGATGGGAAGATTGGCAGACCGCGTTCGCGCACCATCTGGGCGGCGAGAACGCTGGCCGGTTCATCGATGTGGGGAGAAAGATGCCGGGCCGCCGCCAACCGGGCCAGACCGCCAAAAATCAGCGTCAGCACCAGCAGGGCGCGAACCCAATCGCCCGGCTGTGGCTCGGCATCCTCAAACGCAATGGCCATCTCGGTGTCAGGCATCGAGGCAGGTGATACCGGGGCCTCCTCTGATACGACTGAGTCAGGCACCCTGTGAACTCCGATTGAACAAACCGAACACGTTGACGCCTCAGATTGATCCGTAGACCCCGGCTTACTCGCCGAGGCAGTATACCAGCCGTTTCCAGGTCACCCTTTTTCAGGCAAACTGCCTGCTTCCTCCGGATGCATTCCCGATTTCACCCGTGCCGGTCCCTGAATCATCTCGCGCACGCGATCGAGCACCGCCGATGGCCGGGCATTCCCCTTTTCGAAAAACGCCGCTCCGGACCGCTCGATCCAGGCCCGCTCTTCGATATCGAGATCGAGCGCGGAGGCGATGAGCACCGGCAGCTCCGACGCATCATAGACCCGGCGAATTTGCTCAAGCACGAAAAAGCCGTCGTTGTCCGGCATCATCAAGTCAAGCACGACCAGATCAGGTTTGTGCCGCCGGATCGCCTCCAGCGCGTCATTTCCCGACGCGACGGCGCCCGCCAGGTAGCCGCCGCTCCGCAAGATACGCACGAAGAGATCGCGCATCTGCGGATCGTCATCGACCACCAGCACCTCAGCGCTGTCCGGTTGACCCCGCCGCCCGATCGTTTCGCGCAGCGCAGTTGCGTCGACCGGCTTCAGCAACAGGACATCGGCCCGGAAGGTCCGGGCAAGCGACCGCCCCTCGGCATTGGCCAGCACGGCGATCGTCGGCTGCTCGAGATCGGGCATCGCTCGCAGTCCTTTCAAAATCTGCCAGCTGTCGAGGTCGATATCGGTCGACGAATCAATCAGCACCACGTCGGGTTTGACCCGTGAAGCCAGATCAAGCAGGGCGAGTCCGCTTTCCAGCGTGACGAGCTGGGCATCATCAAGCGTGGCGGCCCGCGCAGTCATGGTGTGAAGATCGGTGTTCTGGCTTACAAGCATGACCAGCTTCTGATCGTCACGCCGTTCCGCGAGCGTGACCGCCGGCGCGCCGATTGGAGCGATTGGCGTTGATTCGCCGCTGCTGCCATCGATCGGCAGGGTGAGCGTGAAGACGCTGCCAACGCCGGGGAGCGACAGGAGGGTGATATCCCCGTGTTGCAGGCGGGCCAGCCGCCGCGCGATCGTCAGCCCCAGTCCGGTGCCGCCGAACCGGCGGGCGCTTCCCTCCTCCACCTGTCGGAACTCGTCAAACACCGTCTCCTGGGAAGCCTCCGGAATGCCGATGCCGGTGTCGGAAACGGTGATCTCAAGGTAGCGTACTTTCGCGCGCACCCGGACTAGCACCGACCCCGTTTCGGTGAATTTCACGGCGTTTGAAAGCAGATTCAGCAACATCTGGCGCAGGCGAACACCATCGACAACGATCGGCGGGACGCTTCTCGGCGCATCGATGCTGAGCAGGAGGCCTTTTTCCTGCGCCTGTGGCCGTACCGCATCGACAGCGGCGTTCACGATCGGGATCGGGCTGAGCGCTTCTTTAGAAATGACGATGTGCCCGGCTTCAATGCGCGACACATCGAGCACGTCACTGATCAAATCGAGCAGGTGATCGGCCGAGCGGGTGATCTGCTCGACATCAGCCCGCTGGTCGGCGCGGAGATCGCCATCCATCCCATCGAGCAGCAGATGAGCGTAGCCGATGATGCCGTTCAACGGCGTGCGCAATTCGTGGCTGATCGTCGAGAGAAAATCGCGCTTGAGCCGGTCCGCCTGGGCGAGCTGGGTATTGGTTCGCTGTAGCTCTGCCTCGCGCTTGCGCAGATCGTCGCGCATCCGCTCAATCGCTAGAATCAGATCACCCATCGGTCCCCGTACAGGACCGGGCAATGTGGCGTCATAGTCCCCTTCGCCGATCGCCGCCACCGGTCCAAGCAACGCCCGGATCGGACGTGTCACAATCGCGGGCAGCACAAGGATCATGATCAGCAGCCCGACCAGCGATCCTGCCAACAACCCGAGCGCAAGCAACTCGATCTTGCGGGCAGGCGCCATTGCATCGACTTCCTGGATGGCGGAGACCACATGCCAGCCAGTGGCCTGGACGCCAGCCGTTCCCACGATATACGGAAGGTCGCCATACCGGATCGAGGGATCGTCCCACGCGCTTGCCGCGCTCTGTTGACTGATCTCCTCAATATCCGCTGGAGGCGGGTTGGGGCCCGGTTCACCATTGACGGAGGAAATGAGGTTCCCGTTTTCATCCGCAACGACGGCATTTCCGCCGGGCACGCTGTTCGTCTGACCGAGATTTTCGATTTCTTGTTGCGAGATGAAGCCGGCCAGCACGCCGACAATCGAGCCATCCTCGACCGCGATCACTGGCTGCACAAGCAACACAGCTTCGGCATTGCTCGGGAGCAGAACAAGCCCACCCAAAACCGGCTTCCCACGTTCGATAGACGTTTTGACTGCGGATTGCGTGGCGCTCAGTTCATCCGGCACGCTGCCCGTTGAAACCAGCACGGCCCCGGTGGGATCGACGAGCTCGATATCCAGAAAATCGGGATAGTTCGTCTGGATCACTTCCAGGGTGGCACGCGCCTGATCCGCTTCCATGGCCTCGACCGAGGGAATATCAGCGGACGCGGCAAGCGTCCGCGACCGGTCAGCGAGCAACTCGTCGATATCTGTGGCGACCATGGCGGACGAGTGCGCCGTGCCCCTTTCCGCCGCATCGTGCAACCGATTCGCTTCCACCGTGGTCAATGCCGCCGCCATGGTGATCATCGAGAGCACCAGGGCGAATGCGGTGACCATGGCGAGTTGACGATGCGTGTCGTCAACCCCTGTCAACAGGCGAGATCCGATCCGCGACCGCATCACTTCGCCGAATCTCGGACCAACGTAGCGGAGGCCGAGCAAACCGAGCAGAATGCCGGTGGTCCAGATCAATTCGAAGCAAAAGCCAGTGGCGAGAATGATGAGCGCGGCAGCATAGCACCCACGAACAATGCGCCTGCTCTGATGTCCCGGTAGGCTGGACCGGCGGGAACCCAATAGATCAAGTGGCGCGAGGAAGAGGAGTCCAATCGCCACGGGCCAGAGCACATCAAGCGCTATGCTGTCGTCGCTGAATTCCACCTGCCAGAAACGGTGGAGCACGATGGCGCCAGCCGCCGCCATCGCAAAGATGGCGGTGGCCAAGTCAAGCGGGTCGGCGATCAGCGGCGGTCGCCGCTCCCGGGGTGGTCGCGCCCGCATCAACTCGGCCACCGCGATCAGCGCCAGGGCAGCAAGCACGACATTGCCGAAGACCCCGAGCCAATACTCCCCTTTTGTCATGAACCCGGAGGAAATGAGCAGAACGGCCACCTCGGCAATCAGCGCGGCGATGACCATGGGGTGAATTCGGTTGGGCGAAAGCCGAAACCAGAGCAGCAAGCTTCCGCAGGCGATGTGAAACAGCCCGAAAACCAGCGATAGATTCAGGAGATAGGGATACTCTTTGATGGAAAAGAGATGGGGAGCAATAAGATAGAGGGTGCCGATGATCAGCAGATAGGGCGCGACGACCGACAGTATCGCGTCAACAACGGGAATTCCGTTTTTGTTGCGCTGTTCCGGCTCGCTCATCAACGCTCCCATTTCCCCTTGTCCGTAAGGGGAACAGGGCGCTAACTTGCGACGCCCCTCAGTGATTCCCTCAGACCATGCGCGATCGATGCCAGCAGATCGGCTGGCCGGTACGGCTTCGCCAGGTAGTCATTGCAGCCAACTTCGAGCGCACGTTCGCGATCTCCCGCCATTGCGTGAGCGGTGACCGCGATGATCCATAGGTTTTCGTACTGGGCATCTTCGCGGAGACGGCGGGTCACCGTCCACCCATCGACCTGGGGCAACGAAAGATCGAGGAGCAAGATATCGGGGATCGACGCTTCAATCGCGTCGAGGGCGTCCTGACCATCGACTGCCTCGCTCACGTCGAATCCGCGGGCATCAAGAATCCGCCGGGCGAGTGTCCGGTTCGTCGCATCGTCTTCAACAAGTAAGATGCGCGCCACCAAGACCCGGTCCCACTTTCGCGATTCAAGCTTTTGCACGTGAAACATTACGTCCAACATAAAGATAACGCGTAAGAGCCTCGTTGGGGATAGCATCTTGATCCCACGGCAGCGTGAGACACTTCACCTAAACAGTTTTCATCATTATTCATACCAATAGGTGGGAGAATCCATGCGCCGATGCGCAAGCATGTGCTCGCGATCGTCGCTTTCACCATTTTCCAGACCTATGGAACCCTGAAGAGCCTCAGATTCAGGTATATGAGGCTATTTGGCCGGAATCGACGGATAATCGGCGGATGGGATCCGCCCGATCACGTCCATAGGCCAATTCGTGAACCAGGCTTCGCCGATAAGTTGATCGATCGCGACGGGGCCAAAGTACCGCGAATCCTCGCTGTTATCTCGATGGTCCCCGAGCACGAACACGTAGCCCTCGGGAATTGGACCGATGTTGCAATATGCCTGGCGATCGCAATTGGTGATCGGCCCGTTGATATACGATTCATCGAGCCGGACGCCATCGATGTAGACATATCCGTTGTGAAACGTCACGGTTTCCCCCGGCAAGCCGATCACCCGTTTGATAAACGGTTTATCCGATTGGGTGGGAGGATCAAGCACGACGATATCCCCGCGCTGGGGCTGGTTGAATGGGTACCAGATATCGGTTCCCTGGCGATCTTCCCCCGGCAACAGATTGATCCAGCGGTTGAGATTGAAATGAAGATAACGGGCGCGGCTGACAAACACCCGGTCATGATCGTGGAGATTCGGGGTCATCGATTGCCCGTCAACCTCGAACGGGCTGATGAAGGCCCTGGCCAGCAACGTGATCGCGATGATCATCAGGGCGAACCGGAATATTTCGGAAGCAAGCCCCCGGCGTTTTGGCTCCACAGGAGCGTCTATGTGCGGGGCGGTTTCGCCGCGTTGCAATTCATCCATTCGCCGATCATCCCATTTGAACTCGCCATGCTTCCAGGCTGCGCTGTAGTCAGTCTACGCTCCACGCGCGTCTCCGGATCGTTTTTTCAGGACAATGGACCTACGCAATAGCGTCGTGTCATTGGATTCGATGAGAGAAAGCTGTCCATCAATGGCTGGAGGGACTCGAATGCGCCAATTATGTTTGCGTAGGTGTTATCCGGCCGGGGCGCTGCTTTTCAGCGCAATGCTCATCCTCTCCGGGTCAGCGCTCGCGCAGCCGGCATCCTGGAATCCCGCAGCTTTTTCCTCAGCCTTTACGCTACGGGCGATCGCGGAAGATCTGGACAGCCCGGTCGGCATCGTCGATCCGGGCGACGGCAGCGGGCGACTTTTCATCGTCGAGCAAACGGGCAAGATTCTCCTGCTGAAAAGCGGCTCAGTCTCCCCGGAGCCCTTTCTCGATATCTCCTCCTCGGTCAGTTCCGGCAGCGAGCAGGGCCTCCTTGGTCTCGCCTTTCATCCTGACTATGCGAATACCGGCATCTTTGTCATCGACTACACCGATATCGATGGCAACACCAACATCGTCCGGTACCAGGTCGACACGCAAAACCCTGATCTCGCCGACCCGGCGAGCGCCGAGACGCTCCTTTTCATCGATCAACCCTATCCCAACCACAACGGAGGACAGGTCCAATTCGGGCCGGATGGCTTTCTCTACATCGGCATGGGCGATGGCGGCTCACAGGGCGATCCGGAGGAAAATGGGCAAAACACCAATGCGTTGCTCGGCAAGATTCTCCGCATCGACATCGACAATCCGTCCGGTGACCGCCCGTACGGCATTCCCGCCGACAATCCATTCGCTGACGGATCAGCCGGCGCGCCAGAGGTCTTCATCTATGGTGTGCGCAATCCCTGGCGCTTCTCATTCGACGTCGATGGCGGGCTCTACATCGGCGATGTCGGCCAGAACAACTGGGAGGAGATCGATTATCTTCCGGCGGGCGAGCAAGTCGGGGCCAATCTCGGCTGGAATCTGATGGAGGGCAATCACTGCTACGCCACTGATCCCTGCGACAGCGACAACCTCGTCATGCCCATCTTTGAATATAGCCACGACGTCGGGGGCTGCTCGGTGACGGGTGGCGTCGTCATCCAGGGGGACATCATCCCGAGTCTCGACGGTGTCTACGTCTTCGGCGACTACTGCACCGGTCTGCTCTGGGGACTGGCCCGCGACGCCAACGGCGACTGGCAGGCATCCGACCCCATCGAAACCGGTCTCTCCATCAGCAGCTTCGGCCAGGGTCCCGGCGGCGAAACCTATGTCGTTGATCTCAACGGCACGATTTATCAGATGGTGGCGGCGTAAGATACCCTCACCCGGTGCTAATGCCACCCTCTCCCAATGCTGGGAGAGGGTACGGAAAGCTCCGATATTTCCGCACATTTCTGTCGTGGCCGACCTTGTGTTGGCCATGCTCATTGGAACCCAATCTCGCGTGTGATCACCATGGCCGATACAAGATCGGCCACTACGGGTTGGTGGTAGGTGAAAGCCTAATCCTCGCAATACGGCAGCAAGCTCTGGTAGCACAGCTCGGCAGTTTCGGCGGCCGGGAGCTTCCAGAGCTCTTCATTGAACAGTTCGATTGAGAACGCCCCGTCGTAGCCAAATTCCTCAAGACGCTCGATCAGCGCAGACAGGGGCAGGATGCCGTCACCCATCAGCACGCGGTCGGCGTTGCAATTGGAAAGCTCGCCCGGTTTGTCAGCCATATCGTTGAGATGCACATGCTTGATCCAGCGCACGGCTTCCGGAGTCAGGTCTTCGAACTTGGTGACGGTGGTGTGATAGTGGGCAGGGTCGAAAAGGATACCGACCTGGGGGTGATCCGCCTTTTCACAAACGATCTGCGCCGAGCGCAGGCTCTTGACGAGCGGTCCCCAGTTGAATTCCAGCCCAACGACGACATCGAGGTCCTCGATCGATTGCGCGAACGACCGTAATTCAGTCGCGACGACTTCAAGCGCATCGACTGATGGTTGGGGCGGACCGTCCGTTCCCACCACCAGCGTGCCGCCGCCGAGATCGTGAATCAATTGCGCGTTCTCGCGGAGGAGCGCCCGGTTCGCCTGTTGCGCTTCCGCGCTCGAAAAGCACTCAAGTCCTGCCTGGAATCCACCAATCGATTGCAGCGAGTTTTGCGCGAGCAGGGCTTTGGCGTCGTCGATCGAATGCCCGCTCGCCAGCCAATCTTTGAGCAACGGCAGATGAAACTCGACCTGTGGAAATCCCGCCGCACCATACGCGGCAAGCGCTTCTTCCAGTCCCGGTTGCCGGGTGGTGATGGAATTAATCGCCAGTTGTGATCGCAACATCGGTCAGCCAATCTCCGCGATTTCAATAATGCGCTGCATCACGCGCACGTCCTGCAAACAGCTTTCAGCCGGCGCCCGCAACGGCGCTTCACCCGCCAGCGCCTGGACAAACCCTTCCGCCTCCCGGAAGAAGGCCCAACCGGCCGGGGCGTGGTGAATCGTGGTCGTGAAATGATCGCCGCACTTCCGCGTCACCGTCACTGTCGCCGATTGCTGCCGGTGCATCGGCACGGGCGTGTCGATCCGGATTTCGCCCTGCTCGAAGGTGAGGGTGGTCCATTCCCGCCATTCGTGCGACGCGGACATCGCGCCGCGCACCGTCACCATTGCTCCATCGCACGAAAGCGTCGAGGCAAACGCTTTTCCTCGATTGAACCAGGCAGTTTTCGGCGTCATCTCCTGCCTCAAGAAGATGATGGCAGAGGTTGACGGTGTGCGAAAAGATGTTGACGAGCCAGTCGTAGGCGACGCGCTGCTCTTTGGTTTTGCAGGCATCGGGATAGGTCGGCTTCAACGGCGGCAGATTCGCAGGAGCGGCGGCCCGGATCGGCGCTTCGACATTCTGCAGCCAATCGCCGCCGTTGCAGACGGAATCGACCATCAGCAACGCGCCGAGCGATCCCGATTCGCGTTCTTCCTTGCAGGATCTGCTTCGCGATCTCAACACCGAGGTCGTAGCGCTTCATGAATCCGACGGCATAGAGCACATTGTTCGCCTTCGCCAGCGCCACCAGTTCTTCGGCTTCATCGAGCCGCCCCACCATCGGCTTTTCGGTGATCACCGACTTTCCCGCCGAGAGAATCTGCTTCACCAGCGGGTAGTTGTTCGGCCACTGCTGAATGCAGGTCACCCCATCAACGTCGGGATCCGCCAGCAACTCATCGATCGAGGCGTAGACCCGGGGAATCCGGTAGCGCTCGGCGACGGCTTCGGCAAGATCACGCTGGAGATCGGTGACTCCGGCGATCGTGCAGCGCCCATCGTCCCGCAGCCGGGCGTAGTTGCCGATATGCGCCAACTGCCCCATCATCCCGGCGCCTACCGAGGCGATCACCGGTTTCTCGTTTGAGCTCATGCACATTCCTCTGAGATATCCGGAGACGTGCGCCCGGCAGGCCTGGGGTTGAAACCCCAGGCTATCCAGTCAAAGCGCCTCCGGCGCTGAACGCAATTCCTATATCGTGTTCAATGCGGTCGACGTCGGGTGGATGAGCGGATGCAAGACCTGCCAGCCGCGAACCAGTCCTTCATCAAAGAGATCGCCGCCGGTGTGCCAGCCGTAAATCTCGTCTTCGTGCTCGATCGCGACGCCGCCGGTGTAGCCAAGCTCGTTCAAGCGTGCTGATGAACGCGCTCCAGTTGATCTCCCCGTACCCGGGAATGCGAAAGCGATAGGTGGGGCCATTGATCCCGTAGCGGTAGCGATTTTCGGCGAGCGGTTCGGAATCCTTGGCATGCACGTGATGGACGCGATCGGCATATTCCCGCAACGCCCGCAGGTAATCGATCCCCTGCCAGGCGAGATGGGAAGGATCGAACTCCAGGCCAAGCGCCGGTGAGGGCACGGCGGCGAACCAGGCATCCCAGGTCGCGGGGGAGCCCCCCATGTTTCGTGGTCGAAAAGGGAGCTGCCCGCCGAAACCCATCCAGTTCTCGATCGCGATTTTCATACCCCGCGCTTCGGCTCGCTCCGCCACCGGTCCAAACCGGTCCGCGAACAGCTGAACGTTGCCGTTCCAATCTCGATCGGGATCGAACCCGCTCATGCTGGCGATGACATTGACGCCCAGCGCCTCCGCCGCGTCGAACACCCGCTCGTAGGCAGTGGTGACCGCATTGGCCGGCGGCGGATTGAAGGCGATGTCGTAGTAGGCGATCGCCGTTATCGTCACTCCATACTGTTTTGACAGCTTCGACGCCTGTTCGATGCGATCGGCATCCAGCGGTCCGGTTGCGGCATTGCCGAACGCGTCGGCCTTCAATTCGATTCCATCGAAGCCAAGCCGCGCCGACTTGGCGATGTCGTCAATCGATCCCGTCAGGAATCCCAGTTTCACCAAATGCTCCTTATCCCTTGACCGCACCCGCGGTCAGTCCCTGAACGAACCGACGCTGCATAACGATGTAAAGCAAAATCATTGGCAACGACCCGATGGTAAGCGCCGCGAAGATCGGCCCCCAATCGGTCCGGCCCCAGTCGTAAAAGAAGACCTGAATCGCGAGCGGAAGTGTCCGTAGCCCTGGCGAGCGGATCAGAATCAGGGCCAGGAAATACTCATTCCAGGACGCAAGAAACTGCAAAATCGACACCGTTGCGACCGCGGGCACCGAAACCGGCATCACAATCCGCAAAAATGCACCGATTCGGGTCGCGCCATCGACGACCGCCGCTTCTTCGAGCTCGCGCGGCACCGTTGTGAAAAAGGCTCGGAATATGAAGACCGCCAGCGGTATCCCGCCTGCCGTGAGCGGCAGGATGTAGCCGATATAGCTGTCGGTCATCTTCAGTTTCACGAGCAGAACGTAGAGCGGAATCACCGGCACCGGCGCCTGCATCGTCAGCACGAAGATCAGCAGGATAACTGTGCCAAGGCGGAGCTTGAACTTTGCCAGCGCATATCCTGCGGGAGCGGTAATCGCGACGACCAACACGACCGTCGAGAGCGAGACGAAGAGACTATTGAAGAGCGCCCGCCCAAGATTCGCCGCTTTCCATGCTTCGCGGTAGTTTTCGGTTTCAATCGAATGTGGCACGCCCCAGATATTGCTGAGCAGCTCGCCCGAATCCTTGAGCGACGCGAACAACATCCAGATCACCGGGTAGACGACGATCACCGCGAAGACGATCAGAATGAAATGGGTCGCGAACCGCTCGACATTCGCTGCAGCCGCTTTGCCGATTTCGACGCCTGCGGCACGATGTAGGGCGTTTGCGCGCTCATCTCAATACTCCGACGTGTTGCGCGACATCAACCTGAGCTGCACAAGCGCAATCACCGTGATCAACGTAAAGAGCCCGTAGGAAATGGCCGCGCCGTAGCCGAGCCGGTTGAACTTGAACGCCTGAACATACATGTGCAGCGCGGCCACGTTGGTCGAATTCGCCGGTCCGCCTTCAGTCATCACGTAGGGAATATCGAAGACATTCATCGCGCCGAGCAGCGAAAGGGTGACATTGACGACGATCACCGGTTTCAGCAGCGGAATGGTGATCCCGGTCAGCTGCCGCCAGCGCGATGCGCCGTCGAGCTTCGCCGCTTCGTAGTACTCAGCCGGAATCGTCTGCAACCCGGCGAGATAGATCACCATGTGGAAGCCGTACCACTTCCAGATATCGACGGCGATCAGCGACCAGAGCGCGATCCGGGTGTCGCCCAGCCAATCCTGCGCCAGCCCACCCAGATGCACCGAGCGGAGCAGGTTGTTGACCAGCCCGAAGTCGTCGTTGTAAATCCAGGTCCAGAGAATGCCGACGACGACAAACGACATCACGACCGGCAGGAAGAGCGCAGTTCGATAAACCGCCCGCCCGCGCAACGCCTGGTTGAGCAGCAGCGCCAGGCCGAGCGCGAGAAGATTCTTCCCGATCACGGTGCCGAATGGCGTACTGCACGTTGTGCATCAGGGCGACGCGCAGTTTGTCGTCGTGGAGCATCCGCTGGAAGTTCGCCAGTCCCGACATACATCGCCGGCTTGACGCCATCCCAGCGAAGCATCGCCAGGTAGAGTCCGGCGATGAGCGGAGTCAGCGTGAAAATCGCGTAGAGCAACAACGCCGGGGTTACCCACAGGTAGGAGACCGCGGCTCGCCAGCGTTTCGCTCCACGTTTTGGCGTCACGACCGCGCTCGTCGTCATCTTCGCTTGCTGATCGTGCGTGACATCCACCACTAAAGCCCCAGATCGTCGCATCGTTCACTGGCGATGACGCCGGGAGCGGACCAGCCAGGTTCCGCTCCCGAGTCACTCATCTTGTTCCTATTGCTCGAATCGTATAGCCGTCGGCGTACAGCTCGTCGAGCGTGTCCTGGATCGCGACGCGGCGGCATCTTCAGCGGAAAGCGATCCCGCCACCAATCCCTGCTGGTTCTCCTGGAAGGCGCGCGTGATTTCCGGCGGCCAGAACCAGTCGAGATAGGTGATCTGATTGGGCGAGCAGTTGCTCGGCGTACAGCGTCGCCAGTGGATCGTCACTGGCGACGACGTTCGCATTGCACGAAACAGGGTCGCCATTTTGCACGTTGAGCGCTTTGACGACCGCATCGCTGGTCATCACGTCGATGATCTGCGATGGCGATTCCCGCCCGCTCCTCCTTGATGTCGGCGTAGATGCCGAGCGCGCTGCCGGTGCCGCCAGGCAACTGCCGAGCGATGGCGGTGTCATCAACGGAGAGCACCGGCTGGATCAGCGACATGTCGAGATCAGGGAAATCGCCGGCGCGGTAGGTGCCGATCTGACCGCTGTGCGTGTAGTAAGAAGAGCGACGCGCCACGGGTGAACTGCAACCAGGCGGCATCGCTGTCGAGACTGTTGACGCCGTCGATAAAGAGTCCGTCATTGGCGAAATTGGCGAGAATCTGCAGCGCGGCGACATGCTCGGGATCGGTGAATTTTGCTTCACCGGCCAGCACGCTGAAGGTGCCTTCAATCGGCTTGTTGCCCGACGTCTGCCCATAGGCCCAGAATTGCCAGACCGGCCAGAGATAGATGTTCTTGCCAGCATGAACGAATGGGGCGATGCCGGCCGCTTTGAGATCGGGCGCCATCGCCACCAGATCGGCATAGGTTTCCGGTACCGCCGTGGCGCCGATCTTCTCCAATGCCTTCTTGTTGTAGAAAAAGGTGAAGCCGCCGATGCCGCCGCGCGGCAACGCCCAGAGCTTTTCCTGGATCGTATAGGTGGCCGTGGCGACCTCACGGAAGCGATCCTTGTAGGTGATGTCGGAGAGATCTTTCAACCGATCGCCGAGCGCATAGCGGCGGAGATCCTGGCCGTTGAGATCCATGATGTCGATCTGGTCGCCGGCGACTTCCGACGCGGTGAAGAGCTCGGCGAAGCGCTCGCTTGGCATGATAACGCCAGGTGACTTTGACGCCCTGGATAGGCAGCCTGGATTGCATCGATCGTCGGCTGCGCCTGCTCCGGCTTGCTGCACCGAGACGACGACGACCTCGCCCTGATAATCCTGAAATGCGCGCACCGATCGTCCGGCGCTTCCAACGGGAGCCGCTCCCGCCGAAAGCCCATGTCCGAGCATCGAGCCCGCGGCGACGGCTGCCGCCGTCGTCACGACGCGGCGGCGAGAATATTTGTTTGATTGCATCGGCTCATCCTCCGTTTCATTGCAAAACGCCAGGCACCACAACAAACTCCTTCACACCAGAACGGCGACGCCGCAGGCCCTGGAGCGAAGACCGGGCATGATTCGTTAGAATCAGGATCCTATTGCGAGTCTAGGAGGCAGCTGTGAGCGACGCAATGCACAGTTTCTGTCCCGTTTTGCACAAATCGCCACGGGTCCGGCTCCGCGCAGCCGGTCCCTACCAGGCGAGCGCCGGCAATGACATGCCGTTTCATTGCCATGAAACGTGGGAGTTGATCTATTACCGGCATGGCGCGATCGAATCAGTCGTCGGCAAAGAGGTCTTCAACGGTGAGCCGGGTGTCGTGGTGGCGATCCCGCCTCGCGTCGCCCATGCCGAACTCGCCCTCACGGCGTACGCGAACTTCTGGATCCAGCTCACCGCCCCGGTGAACCATCCCTGGCCGCGCATCTGCTTCGATGACGAGCACGCGATGTTCGGTCACGTCTGCGAATCGCTCGCCCGGGAATGGATCGGCCAATCGCATTGCCGCGACGAGATGATCGAGTTGCTGGTGGGAGAACTCGATGTGCTGCTCCAGCGATCGCTCGAACAGACGATGGTTTCGAACGACGAGCTGCTGGTTCGCAAAGCGCAGCGGATCATGCAGGAGCGATTCAGCGGCGGAATCCGCATTTCGGACATCGCCCTGGAACTGGGGATATCGACCTCATTCCTCCGGGAGATCTTCGTCGATCTGCGGGGGCAAAGTCCGATGAGCTACCTGCAATCGCTGAAGATCGAGCGAGCGCTCGGCATTCTGCGCAACAGCGATGTGCCGCTGGAAACGATTGCCGACTCGTGCGGCTACGATTCCGCCAGCCATCTCAGCCGCTACGTCAAACGCGCCACCGGTCACAGCCCGGGCATGCTGCGCACCGACAAAACCATCGCAATCGGCCAGCCGAGCACGGACCACGCGCTCGTCGAGATTCACCCACGCTAAAAAAATCCATTCGGGGACACCTCTACGCGCTTTGGTCTCACCAACGCTCGTTGGCAATCGAAAATCGTTCCAGGAGCAGTCGATTGCGGCGTGAGACACTGACGCCTACTCGGTGGGTTCGGGTAACCACGCTCGACCACAAGGCTATTCGGCTGGCTCCGCGCCGTCACGGGGCAAATGGTAGAATGGAGCGACGAAAACGACTTCGATCACCTCGCGGTTGCCATCTGCGCCACTCCGACTAGGTCCTGCATGGATGTTCATCGTCCATCGCCAACCGCACCGCCGCTCCTCGTCGGACGCGACCGCGAACTCGCGCTCCTCCACGATCACATGACCGCGGCGCAGGACGGTCGCGGCAGCCTCGTGCTAATCAGTGGTGAGGCCGGCATCGGCAAAACAGCGCTCACCGACGCACTTGTACGCCAGGCCTCCAACGCAAACATGATCGTCCTTGCCGGTCACTGCTACGACCGGACCGAGACACCTCCTTACGGTCCCTGGATCGAGATCGCGCGGCGCGTCGAGTTCCTTCCCGAAGCCGCAAGCGCCCCGCCCGTCCCTTTCCTCGATGGCGCAACGGTCAGGACCGGATTGTTCGCCCAAGCACGTGACTTTTTCATCGCGATGTCGGCGAGACGACCGCTCGTTCTCGTGCTCGAAGACCTGCACTGGGCCGATAGCGCCTCGCTCGACCTATTGCGCTTCCTCGCGCATCTGCTCGATGAGTTGCCTCTACTCGTCGTCGCTACCTATCGCAATGAGAACGTTGACCGGCGGCATCCGGTTGCGGCGCTCGTTCCACTGCTTGTGCGAGAGGCGCCAACCGCACGGCTCGACTTGCGCCCGCTCGATGCCACCGCCGCCCAGGCGCTCGTGAGGGCACGCCACGCCCTCGTTGACGAAACAAGCCATCGCCTCGCGACGCACCTGGTCGAGCGCAGTGAAGGCAACGCACTGTTCATGACCGAATTGCTGCGCAGCCTCGAAGAGGACGGACTGCTCGATCGCCTCGCCAGCGGATCGTCCGTAGAGTTCCTCGCGCCGATGCCGGTTCCGGTGTTGCTGCGGCAAATCGTTGACGACCGGCTGGCGCGCCTCGGCGACGAAGCGGACGCCTTCCTGGCTGTGGCGGCTGTGATCGGGCAAGAGGTTCCATGGGCCGTGTGGCGAGCGGTGACGCGAGCAAACGAAGAGACGCTCGTCTCCATCGCGGAGCGCGCGGAGGAGGCGCACCTCGTCCGGGCATCGGCGCGCGGGACGGGGTTCGCTTCACACACGTTCTGATTCGCGACGTGCTCTACGAGCACGTCGCGTCCCTTAGACGGAGGCGAATCCACAGGCAGGTGGCAGAGGCGCTCATCTCCCTTCCAGCGCCGGATCCGGACGCGGTGGCTTCACACCTCCAAAAGGCGGGGGACGAGCGCGCGGCGGCGTGGTTGGTGCGAGCTGCCGAACGGGCCGAAGATGCTTACGCGATCGAAACGGCGGTAGAGCGGTATCAAGCAGCGCTCACGCTGCTTGATACCCAGGATGGTGACCTTGCCGAACGCGGGTGGCTGCGGCTTCTCCTCGCTACTTTGTGTGCCTACGAGGACCGGGATCGGGGCTTCGCCTGGGTGGAGAGGCGGTACGGCTGGCGGCCACGGCGGGGGACCGCAGCCTCAGCGCCCGCGCGCAGGCAATGTTGGGACACGAATTGTATTTTCACGGCGACTCCCGCACCGCAATGGCAGTTGCCATCGCCGCCGCAGACACGATCGACCAGTTGCCATCGGGGACGGGTACGCTCGCCGCCGCGAACAGCAGATCGACACCTTCGCCAACCGGCACAGCTATCTCCGTCTCGCGTACAGCGGGCGGTTCACCGAGGCCGCGCGAAGGTGACGCGACCTCGGCCGGCATCGGCGACCACGTCAAGAACTCAGCGTGATCGCCGATTCACGATGGGCTCTCGGCCTACGCCTTCCAGGGAGCCGGGTTAGCAGCGCCTATGCCACTGCCGCGGCGACCTACCAAGCGATCGGTTGTACCGATGGGCCTCCTTGACCTGCGCGAGGATTGATGCTCGCAGTATTACCATATCAGGCAGATAACCTAGTGAGCGGACGGTTGCTGCGGCGGCGGAGCGGATGGCCCTGTGGTGGTCGAACGTGGCGGCCACGGGATCGAAATCCTCGCGGTACGCCGTTCCGCTGACGTCATGGACGTTGCAGGAGGCTCACGAGATTCTGAACAGTCCAACTTTGGTCTCGCGCTCGCGCGTCGTCTGGATGGGACTGTGGAGCAGGGGAGCCGAGAAGATGGCGGTGCGTGCACGAGCCGTCGCAGCTTCGTGCCGCGAGCGAGCCCGGCGAGCTGGTCGGTCCGCTGCCGGTGCAGTTCCAGCGCCTGGCGGCGGCGCTCGCGCTCGACGCGGGCGACCTCGCTGCCGCCCGTGGCTGGCTCGACCTGCACCGGCGGTGGCTGGACTTCATGGAGGCGACGCTCGGGCGGGCCGAGGGTGAGGTCCTCGAAGCCGAGTGGCACCGCGCCGCAGGCGACCGTCGAACGGGCCCGTCATCATGCCGCCCGAGCCCTGGCGCACGCGACCACCCCGCGGCAGCCGCTCGCCCTGCTCGCCGCTTACCGCATGCTCGGCGTCCTCGACACTGACTGGGTCGACGCCCCCGATGCGGAGCACCACTTCGCCGACGCGCTCGCGCTCGCCGATGCCTGCCGTGCTCCCTACGAGCGTGCCCTCACCCTGATCGCACACGCCGAGTTCCTCGCGGAACCAACGCGAGCATCGACGGGCGCGCGTCATGCTCGATGAAGCGAGGGAACGCTGCGTGCCGCTAGACGCGGCGCCCGCCCTTACCCGGATTGAGCAGATCGCCGCACAGCTCTCCGGCGGCGCGCCGATGGTCCCGCATGCCTGCCGCGAGCTTGACCCCGCGCGAGGTCGAGGTGCTGCAGCTCGTGGCCGCCGGGCTCTCGCAACGCCGAGATCGCCGAGCAGCTCTTCCTCAGCCTCAACACGGTCAAGGTCCACGTCGTGCGGGTGCTGCGCGAAGACTGGGGTGCGCAACCGCGCCGCCGCGACGGAGTTCGCGATCCGGCACGCGTCTCGCCTGACCGTTCCTCCCTCGCTTGGCGTCCAGATCGCCATCCCGCCTCTAGCGGATTACTCCTCTCCAGTGTCAAATTAATCCCTCGGAATAATCATTTCGAGTGACTTGCGAATAATCACGACCATCTAATGTGGTGGTGTTCCCACTGGGGATCAAGAGGATCAATCGAGCGACATGGATGGGATGGTCGATGGCGTGCCACATGTGGTGCAGGTGCATCCGATGCGGCGGAGATCGACCGGCTCAACGTTCGTGCCGCTAGTGAGAAACGCCGCATGAGTACACCGAGGGTACTTTCCATTCGTACCACAACAACGGACGCAATCGCGGGTGCGCGGGTCGCCACGACGCTCGGCATCGTGATCGGTATCGCCATCCGCAAACGCAGCGTCGGCGGCAACATCATGGCCGGGCTAGACGCGCTCGGCAATGGCAGTGCCCTCGACGAGTACCGGGACGACCTTGCCGCATCCGCCGCGAAGCAATTTCGCGGTTGGAGCGACCGAGGCTGAGGAACTCGGGGCGAACGCAGTCGTCGGGGTGCGCTTCGACAGTGCCGAGGTCGGCCGCGAGATGGTCGAGGTCGTCGCCTACGGCACTGCGGTCGTACTCCAGGATCCCTAGCGCATTCATTCCTCCTGATCACCAACCTGTTCGTCGGGATCCCACTCCGGCGGCGATTTCAAGGCAGCAACCGCTCAATTAGGAAATTGCCGCATCTCCCTCCCCTTCGGACCGGGGTCGCGCGACCCCGGTCCCCCCAGCCGGTCGGGGCCGATCGAAGAAAGCGAGGCGCTATGGTCTGAGTCCCGGTCGCACGAATCGCGGCCGATCGCACGTCGCACCCCTTGCGACGACCCGAAACGACAGCGTCACAGGAGATACCTCATGATCAGTCGCCGCACACTCGTTTCAGGCTTCGCCGTTGGTTCGGCTGCGTTGGCCAGCGGTGTCGTTCGCTCGTCATCTTCGACTGCCGCCAGGTCAATGCCAGGAGTTCTCATGAATAGCGTGACTGCCAACGCCCACTGCCGAGACCCTAACTGTCGTCCTCGTTCACGGCGCCTTCGCCGACGGGTCCAGCTTTTCCGGCGTCGTCGAGTTGCTCCAGGAAGCCGGGGTCGAGATCATTGTCCCCTCCAATCCTCTCCGCGGATGACCTCCGACTCTGCCTATATCGCCAGCGTCGTCAGCCAGATCCCAGGCCCAGTCCTCCTGGGTGGCCATTCCTCCGGTGGCGCCATCATCTCCAATGTCGGGACGATGGTGTACAAATGTGGTCGGGCTCGTCTACATCGCCGGGTTCCTCCCCGAAGACGGTGAGTCGTTGCTAGACATCGAAGCGAACTCGCGCGACAGCATCCTGTCCTCCGCCCTCGTTCAGACGACGTACCCCACTGGACAGGGAACAGAAACTACACCCGAGCTAACCGTCGACCGCGCCAAGTTTCCTGAAGTCTTCGCCGGCGACCTGACGGTGGCACAAGCCAAAGTCCTGGCTGCTGTGCAACGCCCTGCAGCGGCCAACGTCTTCTCCGAGCCGACGGTTAACCCCGCCTGGAAAACGTTACCCTCCTGGGCGGTGGTTGCCACCGGAGACAAGGCTGCTGGGTCCGATGTGATCCTCGCCAACGCTGAGCGAGGTGGAGCGACGATCACCAAGATCGACTCCTCGCATCTGGTCATGGTCTCCCAGCCTCAGGCTGTCACCGACGTGATCATGACGGCCCTCGCCGCCGTCAGCGGTGCTGCTAGCTAGCACGATCTTGACACCATGTGCGTCGATCACGTTTCCGAAGGGCGCAGCTTTCCGCAGTACGCGCCGCTCACAACCAAGAAAAGGAGTCAAACCAATGGTCACCGATGTCGGACGTCCCACCGCAAAACTCGCTAACACCATTGTCACCCGCGACGGCACGAGCATCTTCTACAAGGACTGGGGCACCGGTCAACCCGTGGTGTTCAGCCACGGCTGGCCCCTCAACGCTGACGCCTGGGACCCACAACTGCAATTCGTCGCATCCAACGGCTTCCGCGCCATCGCCCACGACCGTCGTGGACACGGCCGTTCCTCCCAGCCCTGGGACGGCAACGACATGGACCACTACGCCGACGACCTCGCCGACCTGATCGAGACACTCGACCTGCGCGATATCGTTCTGGTCGGGCACTCCACCGGAGGCGGTGAGGTCGACCCGCTACATCGGTCGCCACGGCACTGAACGCGTCGCCAAGATCGTTCTGGTCGATGCCATTCCGCCCCTGATGCTCAAACCGACTCGAACCCTGGCGGATTGCCGCTTGAGGTCTTCGACGCCATCCGCGCCGGTGTCAGCGGTGACCGATCGCAGTACTACAAGGATCTGGCTCTTCCATTCTACGGAGCAAATCGACCAGGAGCGATAGTCTCTCAGGGCACCCTCGATATGTTTTGGCTCTGGTCGATGCAGGCCGGGATCAAAGGCTGCATACGACTGCATCAAGGTCTTTTCTGAAACGGACCTGACCGAAGATCTGAAGCGATTCGATATTCCGACCTGATCATCCATGGCGACGACGACCAGATCGTACCGATCGCCGATTCGGCGTACCTTTCGTCCAAGATGGTGGCGAACGCCACGTTGAAGGTGTATCCCGGCGCGCCCCACGGTCTCACCGCAACCCACAAAGACCGACTCAACGCAGACCTGCTCGCATTCCTTCAGTCCTAAACCGACGGCGATGCGCCACGGGCGACGCCCCCGGTTTTCCGCATGGCCTGTCTGGCCCTATCCGCAGACGCACCCGTCCCCGGCGGTTCGGGGACGGGTGCGTCGCCTACTGGTAACAGACCAAGAATCAGGAGATAATCGTGACTACCATAGCAACCCAGACGCATCTCCCGCCACTCGGTGGGCACGTTCGTGAAGAAGTCGGACGGCTCCTGCAAGACAGCCTTGTCGAACTGCTCGGACTCTCTCTGATCGGCAAGCAATTGCACTGGAGCGTGATCGGCCCGCTCTTCCGAACGGTGCACACACAACTTGACGAACTGGTCGATTCCTGGCGTGATCTGGCCGACACGGTCGCTGAACGTGCGGTGGCGATCGGCATTTGGCCGGACGGACGAGCTTCCGCGATCGTTGAGGCGAGTGGATTAAACCCGTCGAGCGCGGAGCGATCGCGGACCAGGAGGTCATTCGACTGTTGGCCCAACGAATCGCCGAAGTCGTCGAGCGGAGTCGAGTCCGGATGGATCGACTGGGGGATCTCGACGCGGCTTCACAGGACGCGGTGATCGATGTCGTGCGGACGCTGGAGCAGCAACTCTGGATGGTCCGGGCACAAATGCCCACCTGACCGGACGCGAGGAATCGGCCCTGCTAGAGCTCATTCCGACATTGGCCCATATCACTTCCGATCGAAGGTCCGTTTCCCTGGTTGATCGTGTCGCCACAGAGAAGGGAGCAGCCCACCGTGAACGTAATCGCAGCTGCCGGCAACGCATATCGACGGCAGTCCAGTGGCAAGGTGGCCGGTGCGATCGATTCCTCAATTGTGTGCAGCGTGACTGACGCATTGGTTCCCGTGAACGTGGCACTACCGTGCGCTATCGGTGCGCTTCGGACGTGAGTACCCGTGGTGAGCGGAATTGACAAGCGTCCTTCGGCAGCAACCTGGCGACCGCGGAATCGTTTTTAATTCTTCCGCAAGGTTCCGGGTCATGAAGCAGTCGGTATGCTTGGCATCATGCACATTCGTTAGCGCGCACCATCGTCGTGACTTCAAATCCGCAACTCAATTAGGAGGTCAAATCATGTCATCCTCCCATCCGTTGAATTCGCAGTCGCCGCTTGATGCGCTTGCCGGGAAGCTCAAGCGGACTGAACTCCAACATCGTGCATCCTCGATTCCTGGACGAGAGATTGTACAGGTGCTCACCGAGATCCCGGCAGGGGTCGAATCTGGTTGGCATACGCACCCTGGTGAGGAGGTCGGGTACATCGTCGCTGGGACAGTGAGAGATGATGGTGCATGGACAGCCCACGCTGACTCTGCACAAAGGTGATCCGTTTCTCATGCCGCCCCGCACGCCACACAACGCCCTGGATGTTGGCCCTGAGACCGGGCAAATGCTCTCTACCTATATCGTTGAAATTGGGGAGCCATTGGCAGACGTTTACTGATTGAAGGTCGGCTCGTCCCACGTTGTGGGACGAGCATTCCGTGGTAACGTGAATGAGCATAAGGAGTGCGAACCTAACACGTCTCAGATGAAAGTGATCCGCAGGACCGAGGCTCCACCCCAATAACGTTGCAAGACAGAATGTTGTTGTCCTGAAACAGTGGCGGTTGTATTTATGTCAACTGATGATCAATAAAGTCCTGGAACGGTCGATCACGGCCCTTGCGAGTTCCAGCAGGTGGGAATAAGGACATATTTAGCGTTCAACGTGTGTACTTCAGGTAATACCGGTTATCGGCAAACGTTATCTTCTTGCAGTCGGCTCACCGTGACTGGCTGAGTGTCATAGGTTCTATAGTCGTGGTTTCTGTTGCATCGTAAGTATCTTTACCCCTCATTTGCGGAACACTACCCGGGAACTGTAAGTGGTGGGAATCCCATCAGTTATGATTCCACCAGCCATCTCAGCCGCTACGTAAAATGTGCGCGCCCGCACCATCTGGGTATGCTGCCCACCGCCAAGACCATCGCGATCGGCCAGCCGAGCACGGACCATGCGCTCGTCGAGATTCACCCACGTTAAAGGAGCGCACTCGTGCCGAGCCACAAGCCAGCCGAGCTTCTCGTGCCGCGCGATCTCGGCAATGGACTCGTTTTGCGGCGGGCAACGTTTGACGATCGAGAACGAGTCGCCGAATTCCACGCGAATATCTTGCTGGGACCAGATGAGACGCCCCCTGCAGATCGGCTCTACTTCTGGGTGCTCGACCTCATGAGCGGAAAGCACCCCACCTCCAGGGCAGAAGACTTCACGCTCGTCGAAGAGACCAGTACGGGCAAGATTGCGTCGTCACTCGGACTCATCTCGCAGACCTGGAGCTATGAAGGTATCCCATTTCGGCTCGGACAGATCGACGCCGTAAGCACCGACCCTGCCTTCCGGCGGCGCGGATTGGTCCGGGCGCAAATGGAGGTCATCCATGCCTTGAGCGCCCAGCGTGGGGAGCTTGTCCAGGCGATTCCGGGAATCCCCTGGTACTATCGCCAGTTCGGCTACGAGATGGCGCTCAATCTCGAAGGAAGCCGGATCTGTTTTCGCCACCAGATTCCGAAACTCGACGCAAACGCATCAGAACCCCACACCGTTCGCTCCGCCACGATGGATGATCTGTCCTTCATCATGGAGCTGTACCGTCAGGCGACCGCACGCTCAATGATCGCCGCGCCACGGAGCGAGGAACACTGGGCATTCGATCTTGAAGGTCGGAGCGAGCTGAATGGGTTGCACCGCAAGCTCTGCGTGATCGAACAGGCCTCCTCCGATCGAAAACCCATCGGTCTGCTCGTGCATTCGCGGAAAACGTATGACGGGAAATTAGGGGTCCAGCTGCTCGAAGCAGCGCCGGGATTCCGCTCCTGACGGTCATCCCGGGCATGTTGCGCTATCTGGAAAGCATCGGGAGTGACTACGCGAAACGTGAAGACCGCGAATTCCGTGCCATTGAGTTCTATCTTGGAGACGAGCACCCGGTTTACGACACAATCCCGAACCGGCTGTTTCGAAGAAACCCGCCGTATGCCTGGTATATCCGCGTGCCCGATCTTCCCATATTTGTGCGCCATATTGCGCCGGCCCTGGAACATCGGCTCGCGCACTCGGTACAAGCGGGCTATACGGGCGAACTACGAATAAGCTTCTACCGTAGTGGTCTTCGGTTCAGGCTTCACCCAGGGCGCCATCTCCGTCGAAGCATGGACGCCGGAAGACATTGAAGAGGGAGATGCCGCCTTTCCTGATCTCACCTTTCTCCAATTGCTGTTCGGGTTTCGATCGCTCGAAGAACTTCAGCATGCGTTTCCCGATTGCTCCGCAATCACGGATGCCTCCCGGGCATTGCTTCCGATTCTGTTTCCAAAGAAGGATTCAAATGTCTGGGACGGGGGATGAGCAGGCTCCCAAGATGCGACGAGCATGCCGGTACAGCAAGGCCGTCATGCGACAATCACGCCGCATGATTCGCGATTTGCCTGAAAGGTCGTTCAATGCCGATCGAATTTCCACCAGCACAGGTTCTTCCCGCCAATGATCTCTCCCCGCGCACGCACAAAACCCGCCTGATACATGACGTGCTGACGCCAATGCGTGATGGCGTCATGCTGGCGATGGACCTGATTCGCCCGGTCGATGACGGCGCGTATCCGGTCGTGCTTGTCCGCACGCCCTATAACAAGGTCGGGAGCCGCACCCCATTTCTTGAGGAGCTAGCGCAGCGCGGCTACATCGTCGCGATTCAGGACACCCGGGGCCGCGATAACTCCGACGGTGTGTTCTTTCCCTATCGCGACGATCGCGCCGACGGTTTCGACACCGTCGAGTGGGTCAATGAGCAGGAGTGGTGCGACGGCAATATCGGCATGTGGGGAGGATCGTACGTCGGTCAGACCCAGTGGTTCGCTGCCGCTGACGCGCCCAAGGGACTGAAGGCAATCGTGCCGATCGTTTCCCCACCCGACGCCTTCTACAACGAGCCAATCTGCAACGGCTGTTTTCTGATCCCGATGGGCGAGTGGATGACCTGGATGGGGCGTCGTTCCTTCGCGACCGCTGGACCGGGAATCCCGTTCGACGAAATGAAGGACTTCTTCGAAGCAATGCCCGTTTCTACGCTCCCTGACATCGCCGGCAACGACTATCCCTGGTGGGACGAGATGATGGAGCATCCTAATCTTGATGATTTCTGGCGAAGTTGTTCCTACATGGATGCTTGGCCGCAGATCACCGTGCCCGCCCTCAACATCACCGGCTGGTGGGATATGAACTTCCCCGGCTCCTGGATGAACTACGAAGGAATGCGAACCCAGGGCAAAACGGAGGACATTCGCAATAATCAACGGCTGCTCATTGGTCCATGGCCGCACCAGGGCAACCAGGTGCGCGCGCTCAACGGCATCGACTTCGGCGACGAGGCGATCGTCAATCTCAACGATCATGTCGTCCGCTGGTTCGATCACTGGCTGAAAGGGATCGACAACGGCGTTGAAGGCTGATCCTCGCGTGCAGCTCTTCATCCTCGGCGCGAACGAATGGCGAACCTACGCAGACTGGCCGCTGGCCGAGGCGACGCCGACGCCGTTCTACTTCCACTCGAACGGCAAGGCGAACACGCTCCACGGCGACGGCGGTCTTTCGACCGGGGAACCAGAAAGCGAACCGAGCGACAGCTACATCTACGATCCCGCCGATCCGATCGGCGCGGTCTGGAAACTGGCCGACGGTCCGGTCGACGACCGCATCCCCAGCATCCGCGAGGATATGCTCGTCTACACCAGCGACGTGCTGACCGACCCGGTTGAAGCAATCGGCCGCGCTTCGGTCGTGCTGTATGCATCGTCCAGCGCGAAAGACACCGACTGGCATGTCCGCCTGTGCGATGTCCATCCAGACGGATCGGCTCGATTCCTCGTGCACGGCATGTTGCGCGCCCGCTTCCGCGAATCGTTCGAAACGCCGAACTTCCTGGAGCCGAATGAAGTCTATCGATTCGAATTCGGACTCGATGCGGTCGGCATCCGCTTCCTCGAAGGCCACCGCATCCGCGTCGAAGTGATGAGCAGCTGGTTTCCGGAATACGACCGCAACACCAACTCTGGCGCCGCCAACAACTTCACGGACGACAATCTCGTCATCGCCACCAACCGCATCTTCCACGAAACCGGGAAGGCGTCGCACATCGTTTTGCCAGTGGTCCCGATTGCGCGATAAACCTGGTCTGGGGAATGTCCTGATTTTCCCGGGAACCCTGGGCTGGTGGTGAACGCCTTGTTCGATATGATCCGGGGGTTTCCAGTGCCAGTGCTGGAAGCACTTCGTCTGGTTAGCCCGGGACACATGCGCAACGACGCCCCACTGCTACGGGAGTTATCCAATGCCGTCGTATCCACCGCACGTTCTGCCGATGCGGCAGCGCTCCGAGCATATCTACCAGTCGCTCAAGCAGCGATTAAAGGAGGTGCTGCCCGACGCCATGCAGGCCGCGGAGATCGACGCCTGGTTGATCATCTGTCAGGAGGACAATCTCGATCCGATTTTCTCGACGATGATTCCAATGGACACCTGGTGTCCGATACTGCAGGTGCTGCTCTTCATCGATCGTGGCGACGGCAGCGTTGAAGGTTTCAATATATCGGGCACCAACACCCACGATTTCTACACCCGGCCCTACGCGGGTCAGCTTGTGGAGGAGCAGTGGCGACATCTGCGGCAGTTGCTCGATCAGCATGATCCAAAGCGGATCGGCGTCAACATCGGGTCAGTGCAATGGGCGGCTGGCGGACTCACGCTCAACCTCTATCAGCAACTCCTGGAGCGGTTGCCGGAACGGATCGTTGAGCGATTCGTCTCCGCCGAACCGGCGGCGATCCATTGGTCGACAACGCTCACTGAGGAGCGACATCACCACCTACGATCATGTTTGTCAGGTCGCGCATTCGATTATCGCGGAGTGCTACAGCCGCGCCACGATCATTCCAGGCGTGACGACGCTCGACGATCTGATGTGGGCGTACTGGCAGCGCTGCACCGATCTCGGTTTCACCCAGGCGTTCAAACCATCGTTCCGGTTGATTCGTTCGAGTGAGGCGATCGCCCGGCACGGTCTGGAGGATCGCGTCATTCGTCCTGGCGATTTCATTCATTGCGATGTCGGTTTCCAATATCTTCGCCTCAACTCCGATCATCAGCAGATCGCCTACGTCCTGCGATCAGGCGAAACCGATGCCCCCGAGGGATTCCGCTCGCTACTTGCCGAGGGTCACCGGCTCCAGGACATCTACCTGCAGTCGTTCGAAACCGGCATCTCGGGAGACGAATTGCTCGCGAAGGTGCTGGCGGCGGCGCAGGACGCATCGATCTCGGGACCAAAACTCTACTCGCACTCAGTCGGCTACTTCCTGCACGAGCCCGGTCCCCTTTTCGGCCTGCCCTGGGAGCAAACCACGAATCCCGGCCGCGGCGATGTCCGCGTCTCGCCCAACACCTGCTTCACGATGGAGCTTTCCGTTGAAGGGCTTGTTCCCGAATGGGGCGAGCAGGTGCGCCTGCCGCTGGAAGAAATCGTGCTCTTCGACGGCGTCTCCTGCCACCCGCTGGATGGGCGGCAGGAGAGGTATCATCTTGTTTGAGTGGGGAGTAGAGAGTTAACGGTGGAGAGTACGTTCTCATTACTCTTAACTCTCTCCACTCCGTCTACGCTACCGGCGTTGCTGACACGCCCGTCTGAACATCGATCAGTTCCAGCGTCTCATGTTCGCCCTTTACGGAAACACCGTAAACGAATCCGATCTCTTTGGCGTAGGTCTTGTGCTCTTCGACGGCTGGCTCCAGAGGACTCCATTCGCGCGTGACGATAGTCTGGTCGAATGAGCCGAAGGCGACCTTGACGGGCGTTCCCACCTCGATCACCTGGGCCATATCCTCCGCTTCGCCGGCGTAGTACTCCTGGCGATAAGGATCGCCCTTCACCGGGTTCGCCTGCATCACGATGCCAGGCAGCGCCCCGTCCACTCCGCCTTCCCATGAGCCAGTGGTGTCCGGCGTGGATCCGTTTTCATAGCTCTCCGAGTATTCGCCCATGTACCAGACGTTGCCGTCTTTGTCCTGAGCGTACCAATCGAGCGTCGACTCGATCAGCTTCTCTTCAACCCAGACGCGGTCTTCGACGACGACGCACGCCACCCCCATGATCGATTTCGTGTCGCTGGTGACGAGCACTTCATTGCGCTGCTTTTGTCCCTCCTTATCGCCTTCGAGGACAAAGAGCGTGCCAGGAATCAACGGGAGATAGGGGTTATCGATCGTCTTTACGAAGTTTGCCGGATCGATGGTGGGGTTGTACGCAGCTTCAGGCGTCGCGCCCGCGCTGCTTCGCGCCGCGAAAATCGATGCTGGTCTCACAAGCAGAATAGATGCTGAAACAATGCCGCCGAGAACTGCCCGGCGATTGCTCTTGCCCTCCATGACGCTCACCTTTCCTGACATCATTGGCAGCCGAACGCTCCAATCCGGCTTCATGTTATGTACGAAATATGAACTCCGCATGAACCGAGGGTAAAGTAGGATGCCTTCACACCTGGCTCGATGACCACCGCGCTTCATCGAATCGATTTTCATCTTCTCGATGCTCGGCAACGGCGATGTTCAACTGACGCTTCTTTGAATATCGTCGGTTGGTCAACGTGATCGTTTCGATTCGGCGCAGCAACGCCGATCAGGGCCTAGTCCTCGTGACGGCGCAAGAGCACGGGCTGTACCCGCACGCTGAGCCGACGGCAGTGGGACAGGGTTCGATGGTAGCCCTCTTTATAGAATATATGTTCGCATATCAGTTATGCTGCGGGAGGAACATTTCACGCCATTAGCAGGTAAGGAGAAACAAATGACCGAGCGCGAACTTCCCAATCTCGCTCAACATCCTGAAAAGGATCCGGACGAGTGGACGACCGGCGATGAGCCGATGACTGGCCCACAGGCCTCGTACCTTGCGACATTGCTTCAGCAAGCAGGACGCCCCGAATCTGATCTTGATCCGTCGTTGACGAAGTCGGCGGCCTCGAAGCTGATCGACGAGCTTCAACAGCAGACGGGCCGGGGCGCCTGAGGCCACCCCTTACGGGGCGACATGCATGAGTGAGTGCATATCGCCGTAACGATCAATCGTGGATCGTCGGTATCGATTGCTGACCTAAAGACAGGAGAACCGGCAGTGTGGATCGATCCACACTGCCGGTTCTCCTTTTTTCATCCCGCGCTGAATGCTGGACGCTCAATGTCACAAGCCCAATCAAGCATTCCTGGTGCGATTTCCTGAGGAGTTGGAGAATCCGCCATCCCGGGCTATGCTGCCGATCAGACGAATTGGTCATCATCGGGCCCGGCCCGGCTGCATCGAGATCGTTGGAGGAGACGAACGTGAAAAAGCGGCAATCATGGCGCGGCGTTTTTACGATCCCCTGCACCCCCTTCACCGAATCGGGCGCACTTGATCTCGACAGCCTGCGGTCGCAAATCGAGTTCTGCGTCGAAGCGGGCGCGCACGGCATCGTCGCCCCGGTGATCGCATCTGAAGTCTGGACGTTGACCGGCGAAGAGCGGATGTCGATCGCCGAGGAGACGGTGGAGATCGTCGCCGGGCGCATTCCGGTCGTCATCGGTGTTTCGACCGGCTCGATTCAATCCTCGCTGTCGCTGACCTATCACGCCGCCGAGATCGGCGCGAACGCCATCATCGCCACCCCGCCCGTCGGCCCCGCCTCGACCCTGCCGGCCATCTACGATTTCTATTCAAAGCTCTCGGACGCCACCCCATTACCGATTTTCGTCCAGCATATCGACGCCCCATATGGGATGAGAATGCCGGTCGAGTTCATCAGCAAGATGGTGCGCGAGATTCCGCGCGTCGACTGGATCAAGGAAGAAATCATGCCGCCCGGTCCCACCATCGAAGCCGAAATCGCCCAATCAGGACCGAAGCTCAAAGGCGTCATGGGCGGCATCGCCGGGCGTTTTCTGCTCGATGAATACCGGCGCGGCGCCTGCGGCACCATGCCCGCCTGCGAAGCGACCGATATTCACGTGCAGGTCTGGAACGCGCTCGATGAAGGCAACGAAGCATCTCGCCCGCCAGCTCTTCAACCGCCTGCTGCCGCTCTTGAACATGGAATCGCGCTCGTTCGGCGTCATCAAAGCCGTGCTCAAACGCCGCGGCATCATCGCCTCCGACTACATGCGCCAGTACGCCGGCTCCCCCCTCGACCGCCAAGACCACATCGAACTCGACACGATCCTTGCCGACATGAAGGACCTGTTCCGGCTGGCTCCACCCTGGTGAATCGTTGACGCCATATTCATCTGCTTCTAGACTGCCGAGCTTTGTCCGGGACGACAATAGGGGGTAGCTCGTGATTCACTGCTGGCTTACCGATTCGCTGCATCGCGTTTTTCCGCAGTCAGTACCCGAAGACCGCCGCGAGATGCGACTTGATCTGGTGCGCGGCGAGCGCGGCTCGTTCCAGATGGTCTGCCGAACTGCCGGGGAGGCAGCGGCGATCACAGGCCAGCGTCGAAGCTCCCAACGGTGTCAATGTGCGAGTGCGACGGGTCGGATATGTGCCAATGGCGCATTTCACGACCGACGTGCCGGAATCCGACATCGATGGACTCGGCCATCTCCCTGGACTTGTGCCCGATCCGCTCTTCCCCGAGTCAACGGTTGCAGCCGGACCATTCGAAACGAACAGCTTCTGGGTCACCGTCGAAATCGAGACGACCACCGATCCTGGCGAGCATCAACTGACTGCGATCTTCGCGAACGCCCAGGGTGACATCGACCGGTTGCAGATCACGATCAATGTCCAAGCATCAGTCTTACCGGAACGCCGTAACTTCCCGGTGACAAATTGGTTTTATGCCAACGCGCTCGTCGATTGGTATCAGGTCGAGTTTCTCAGCGAGCCATTCTGGACGGTTCTCGATCCCTACCTGCGCAATCTGGCCGAGCATGGGCAGGACACCATCTACGTTCCCCTCTTCACGCCGCCGCTCGACGGAGATAAGCGCCCGACCCAGTTGCTCGGCGTTGCGCGGGATGGGGATCGATACACATTCGATTGGAGCGCGGTGAAGCGCTGGCTCGATGCGTCAAAAGCGGCTGGACTTCACTCGTTCGAATGGACCCATCTCTTTTCCCAGTGGGGCGCTGCCTACGCACTGGATATTTACGAGGGCCATGGCGAATCGCAACGGCTCCTCTGGGACAAGCAAACCCCAGCGACATCAACGACCTATCGCTCATTTCTCGCCCAGTTGCTCCCCGAATTCCATCGCTTTCTGCAGACAGAAGCGGTGCTCGACCGGAGCTTTTTCCATCTTTCCGACGAGCCGCACGGCGAAAAGGATCTCGCCAACTACCGCGCTGCCCGCGAGCTTTTGCGGGAGCTTGCTCCCTGGATGAGCATTATGGACGCCCTCAGCGCCGTCGAATATGCCCGCGAAGGGCTGACCGATGTGCCGATCGCGCTGATCGAAACGTTTCCTTCCTTTACTGACGAAGGCTTCCCGGCCTGGGCCTACTTTTGCTGTATGCCGCGCGGGCGTCATCTCAACCGCTTTCTCGATACTCCCCTCGCCAAGCAACGGATGATGGGGTGGTTGCTCTATCGCACCGGCGCGAACGGCTTCCTGCACTGGGGATACAACTCCTGGTACCGCTCGCAAACCACCGAGCTGATCGATCCCTTCCTCGTCTCGGACGCCCATCGCTGGCCACGCTGGTCCTACGGCGATCCGTTCATCGTCTATCCCGGTCCGGAGGGACCGATCGATTCGATCCGCTGGGAGGTTTTCGCCGAAAGTCTGCAGGATTACGCGATTTTGCAAGCTGCGGGCATCAGCCGCGACGATCCGCTGCTCGCAGAGATCATCGACTTCGCCGAGTTCCCCCGCGACCCGGCATGGATCCTCGCCACACGCTCGGAACTGCTCTCACGGCTGGAATCGAACAGCGGCGTTCAGTAGCGAAGATGCGCGTTTCCGGTCGAACAGCGCGTCCTGTCCGTGCGTTGATCGTGTATTGATTGCCAATATCGGTTTTTCGAGGAGGAGCGCTCGACGATGGACGAACAGGCTCGCAAAGCCCTGTACACGGATCAAACGATCGACATCACCACGACTGGCCGCACTAGCGGTCAGCCGCGGCGCATCGAAACCTGGATTCACCATATCGACGACGATTTCTATATGACCGGCTCGCCGGGGCATCGCGATTGGCTGGCGAACCTGAAAGCCAATCCCCGATTCACCGTCCATCTCAAGCAGAGCGCGCAGGCCGATCTTCCCGCAACAGCTCGGCCGATCACCGATGAGCAGGAGCGCCGTAGCGTGCTGACGCCGATTCTGAGCAAGCTCGGACATCTCAACGACATCGACGATTGGATGGCCAGAAGCCCGCTTGTCGCCGTCGATTTCGACGGTCTCGGCGCAACGTAAGATCACCATCGTTTCAAGAAAGGGATCAAACCAATGACGAACCTTCGCGTCGGCGTTTCCGTGCGCCCACAACACACGACCTACGAGCAGATGCGGCAAACCTGGCAGGAAGCCGAAGCGCTCGGCGCAGACACCGTGTACATCTGGGATCACTTTTTCCCGCTGTTCGGCGATCCCGAGGGAACCCACTTCGAATGTTGGACCCTGCTTGCGGCACTGGCTGAAGTGACGGAGCGAGTGCAGATCGGCGCGCTTGTCGCCTGCAACTCGTATCGCAATCCCAATCTGCACGCTGATATGGCCCGGACCATCGACCACATCTCCGGCGGCCGCGCTGTGCTCGGCATCGGTTCTGGCTGGTTCGAGCGCGATTACACCGAATATGGCTACGACTTCAAGACCGCCCCGGACCGCCTGCGCGATCTTGCCGCCGCGCTGCCAGTCATCGAGGAACGCCTCGGCAAACTCAATCCCGGGCCGGTCAACGGCCACCTGCCGATCATGATCGGCGGCTCCGGCGAAAAAGTCACCCTACGGCTCGTCGCTCAATACGCCGACATCTGGAACGGCATGGCCGAACCGGCCGAGCTTGGCCGCCTGAACGGCGTGCTCGACGACTGGTGCGCCAAAACCGGCCGGAATCCCGAGGACATCGAACGCTCAGCCCTCATCCCCTCCGCTCGGGTCACCGAGGCCGACGACTACCTCGCTAACGGCATCACCCACCTCATCACCGGCGTCGATGGCCCAGGCGCGGGGTTGGATCCATTGCGGCAGTTGATCGAATGGCGCGATAGGCATCGGTAATCGCTAGTCGCCTGCGAGCGATACGGCGTTGCTCTTCTCACCAGCCGTAAACGGGTTGTTCCAGCTCGTGATGCCGCCGTGGAAGCGGGTGGGGGTGAAGGGGGTGAGGTCATAGCCGGGGTCCTGGTCGGTGAGGAGGCGGGCGATGACTTTGCCGGTGATCGCGCCCCAGGAGAAGCCGCCGCCGTTGAAGCCGGCGGCGAGGGTGAGACCGGGCAGCGCGTCGTAGCGGCCGATCAGGGGGAGACCGTCTGCGGTGAAGCCCATGATGCCGGCCCAGGCGCGGACGACCTTCACCTCTTTCAATGAGGGGAAGAGGGTCGTCAGGCAGCGGGCGATGCCGGAGAGCACCGGCGGCGTGGTGCGCTCTTCATAGAGTCCGAGACCCTCGTCGACGTCCAGACGGCGATAGCCGCCGCAGAGCACCTGCCCGCTCGGCGTTTGGCGGCCATACTCCTTGTCGAAGTTATTGCCGAAGGGATGCGGCAGAATCGGCGGCAATTGCTGGGTGACCAGGATCTGCCCGCGCGCCGGCACGATCGCGCCCGCTGGCAGATCGGGCAGAATCCGGGGCGTGTAGGCGTTCGTGGCGAGCACGACGTCTGCCGGCTTCGATCCGCTCGCCGTTGGCGATGACACCGCGCGCCCGGTCTCCTTCGACGATCACCTGCTCGACGGTCACTCCCGTTCGGATTTCCGCGCCGAGTCGTTTTGCGGCGTCGGCGAAGCCATGCACGAGCGCAAAGGGCCAGAGGTGGCCGCGACCGGGCGCGAATTCCGCCCCGAGAATATTGTCGCCCAGCGCCGGCATCAGCTCCTGCGCTTCCTTGCGGTCGAGCATCCGCACGTCCATACCCGCTTCGCGCTGGCTGGTGCAGCTGGCGACGAGATGCTCGTACATCGCCTCCGACGTGGCGACGTCCATCGTGCCGGGCAGGCGCAGATCGAAATCGACGCCCAGCTCCTCGGGAAGCTCTTTGATCAAGGCGAGATTGGCAGTGGTGAGCGCGTAGACAGCCCGATCGGCATCGGAGTACATGGCCGATCCCGCCCCGGTCATGCCACCGTTGCGGCCCGATGCGCCGGAAGCGATCCCTCGCTGTTCGAGCAGCAGCACCTTGCGGCCAGCCTCCGCGAGCCGGTAGGCGATCGAGCAACCATTCAACCCGCCTCCGACAACAATCACGTCCGCCCGGCCCACCGCAGCTCCCATACCATCCTCATCCTTGAGCCTGTCCAGCATATGCGACGATTTTACGCGCATTTCATGGTTCGACGCCTTCGTGCGCTTGACGATCGGGGCGACTACGCGAACACTCATCAGCAGACGATCCCGCACGCGGCAGCCCCGCACCAGCAAAGGAGCACATGCCGTGCGCAATCTCATCGGTCGGCTCAATGCCCGCCCACCCGCCGATCTCGCTCGCATCGCCGAATCCTGGCGGGTGCCTCTTTCGGCCTCGGACAGGCACGGTCAGGTCGGCGAAATCTACCGCGCGCTCACCGATCCCCGATCAGTGCGGGACGCATGGTCGTTGCTCAGCGAACCCGAGCAGCGAGTGGCGTCGCTGCTCTCTTCCAGCGCAACCTCAATGGCAGTGATCGAGCTTGCCCGGCAGATCGATCTGCCCGACGCGGAAACGCGCGAGATCGCCATCTCGCTCTATCGCGGCGGCTGGCTGGCGCGTGAAGGGGACGATGCCGAGCTCCCTATCGGGGAGCTGCCCCGGCTCTTCATGCCGCGCGAGCTTTCCCATCTCGTTCGCCGGGTTCAGGATGAGATCGACACCGGTGATTTGCATGAAACGCCACTCCGGACCTTGCTGGCGCTGCTCGATGATGTCGAGCTTGAAGAAGCGGCGCAGACCTGGGGGCTCAAGATCGTTCCCGGTCTGCGCAGCCGAGAGGAGCTAAGCGCCCAGCTCATGGACGTCGTTGCCGATGCCGACCGCATCGCCTCGGTTGCCTCCGGTTTGAAGCTCGATGCCGCCGCGATCTGGCAACGGCTCCACGACGACCCCGAGGGAGAGCCAATCACGCTCGACCAGGCCGCTGAATCTGCCCGCATCTCCCGGACAAACAGTGAAGGGGCGCAACGGTTCCGGAACGCGCTCGCACAGCTCGAAGAATCGTTGCTGGTCTGGCACACCTATCGCAAAGATGGCAGTCGCTGGCTTTTTATTCCCGCCGAAATCCGCTCGCCAAAACCGAAAGTCGAGATCCCTCCCCCATCCGCCATTCCCGATCAGGGATTCGTGCCGGTCACGCAACCCCGTTTCGCGCTGTCGTGGGATTTGCTCACGTTGCTGCGTGCGCTCACCGAGACAGATCGTCCGCGTCCCCGGCTTGGCGATCCCTATTCCGCGCCCTGGCTGCGGCGTCTCAACAGCCGGTTCTGGCTGCGCGGATCAGACGATCCCCTCCCCGGCTATGTCCCATTTCTCCTCTCGCTCGCGCATCAGGAGGGACTGCTCGCGCCGGAAGATGGCCGGGTCGGGACGCTCATCGTCACCGGCGAGATGCGGTCGTGGCGCGATCGCACCTTCGAGGATCAGGAAGCGCATCTCCGCTGGCGCTGGTTGTCGGCGACCGATTGGATCGAAGGCTCTCAGCAGGCGCTGACGCAGATCTGGGGTGGAGATTGGCGCTCGCTGCGCCGGGGATTGCTGACGGCATTGGGCACATTGCCCGTCGATGAATGGCGCCAGCTCGACGCCGTGGCAGCCTGGATCGCCGAACGGGATCCGACCTTGCTTGGCCGGTCGTTCACGGCCGCGCTCGGCCAGGGCTCCGCCGATGATGGCGCGGAAGGGCGCCGGGCGGCGACCGCCGCTGCGGTCGCGCTCACGATCGAGCGTGCGTTTGTCTGGTTCGGTTTTCTCGATGTGACGATCTCGCCGTCCCGCACGAAATTGATCAGGATGACGCCGCGCGGTCATGCCCTGGCGACAGGCGCAACCCTCTCCGATGCCGGGCACCGCGACGCATCGCTGGCTGTGCGGAATGATGGGACGATCGAGCTGACCGATCCGACGCCGCTGCAGGTCTGGTCGGTCGCCGCCTTCGCTGAGCTAGAACGCCTCGATCGCCCGGCGACCTACCGGCTCACCGAGCGCTCGATCGAACGGGCGCTGACCGCTGGTTTCAACACCGCGCAGATCGCCACCTTTTTGCGAATGCAGGGGAAACTCGCTTTGCCCGCGCCGGTGCAGCGACTGTTGGATCAGGAGCGGATGGAGCATCCGGCGGTGCAGATCCGCCCGGCGACGCTGCTCGGCATCATCGATCCCGACGCCCGCGAGCGGCTACGCTCGCTGCTCTCGGCCTCGGGCATCACCGCCACCTCAACCCCGGAAGGACTTCTGGTGACCGGCGATCAAGCGACGAGCGAACGGCTCGGCATCCTGGTCCGCAGCGCGGGTTTTACCACCCCGGAGATCAACCTGGTCCCCCCGCCAACTCGCCCCGCCCCAAAACGCCGGAACGATTGACGGCTCGCACCGGTTCACCACCACAGCGTAGGGGAGGATATTGCGGGAAATTCGTACGGTCTGCATGCCTGCCGTCTGCCCGTTAATGCTTCGCCGGGGTAAATCCTTTGGCTTCGAGATCGCCGATGACGCCATCAAGCAGAACGAGACCGCGATGCAGGGTTTCGAGCTGGTCCTCGTCGAGTCTGACCAACCCACACTGGAACAGCTCGGTCAGCTCCGCGCGCACCGAGCTTCCGGCTTCACGCCCGGTTTCCGTCAGCTCCAGGTGGATGCGGCGGCGGTCGCCCGGCTCGGAAACGCGACGGACATACCCCCGGCGCTCCAGGCGGTCGATCAAACCGGTAACGACGGCAGGGGTCACCATCAAGCGGCGGGCCAGTTGACCAGGGGTCGTGCTTTCGTGCTCGATGACATAGAGTGCGCTGAGCTGGCGCAGGCTCAACTCGCCGGCGATCCGCTCTTGCAGCATCGCCGACTGCGCCCAGCGATTGAGCCGGGGAATGATATCAAGCGATTGCCGGGCGATATCTTCAGTAACTTCAGTCTTCATCGGCTGGCTCATTGATGTATTAACCTTTCCCATGCGGCCCATCGCACATGGAGATACGGCATTGGCTCAACCAGGTCTTAAGTGCGATGTGTACACAGCTAGGGGAATAATACGGAAATGCGTCTAAAAAGTCATCGTCGGAAACAGTATTTGTGCTTAGAGAAAGCGTTCTCATGCCTGATAATCGTCCGGGCACACGGTATTCCCCGGCAAATGCATCATGCTAGCCGGCATGAACGCACGTCGAATCGATCTTCGAGACTACGCGAGAGCTGCAGCGAAGAGCGTTTTCGTGTCGGAGAATGCAACGAGCTGTCCATCGGAAATCTCGACGCTCAACGCCGCTTTTGTCGCTTCGGTAGCGCTCAAGATGATGTTCGCCAGTCCTTCGCGATCGTCCTCAGCCATCCGGGAGCGAGAGGTCCACTCCGCAAAATCGTGACGCTTGGGAAATGTCTCGACCGTCGAGATCTCGAATCCTGCCTGGCTGAGCAGTGACTGCCACTCCGCAATCGTGAGCGAGCGCACGTGCGATGGATCACGCAATTTCTCGATGCGATTGACGAACAGACCCGCCTCGCCATCCGGCACGGTGCTGTCGATCAGGATGAAGCGCCCACCCGGCGTCAGCACCCGAGCGACCTCACTGACGAATTGGTCAGGATGCGGAAAGTGATGCGGTGCGATCCGGCAGGTGACGATCTCGAACGAGCCATCGTCAAATGGAAGCGATTCGGCATCGGCGATTCGGGTTTCAATATTCTTGATTCCCTGCTCCGCAAACGCAACCCCGGCATGGTGCAGGATTTCCGGAGTGAGATCGCTTGCCACAACCCGCCCGACATATGGAGAAAAGGTCCGCGCAACGTGACCGCCGCCGGTCGCGATATCGAGCAGCCGATCGGTTGGCAGCGGTCTGCGCCACCTCGACCATTCGCGCGAGATCCTTGCCGGTGGCATGCCCAGCACTCTTCACGTACGCATCGCCAACGGAACCATATTGTGCGCGAACCCGCGCTTTCGCTTCATCGAGTTCGGGGGTGGTTGTGTCTGCCATGGGTGATTCCGTCCAGATTTGGATCCGGGGTTTCAACCTCGGGAAATGGTGCCAGAGCGACGATCGCGTATGTCACCAGAATAGTGAACGAGGCGGCGGGTTTCGGCAATATCGCAACGCACTCTGAAGATGCCCGGGTCAGGTCGAGAAGCGTCGACGCTTCTCGACCTGACCCGGGTTGGTGGTTAGCTCACCGGGCTCGCGCCTGGCGATCCTGCCGGCGGTGGAGTTTCCACGGGTACCTCCGGTGTGGCCGGAACTGGCGAAGCTTCCGGGGTCGCCTGCTCGATCGGAGGGCTCACCAGCCGGAATGCCCAGACCTGATCGCCTGCCTTGATGAAGGGCGCGAACGCCGGAGTCGCCGCGCCAAGCACGACGAGATCCCCTGCGACGGCGATGCCGCCGCTCACCGATGCGCCCAGGTCGTAGCTCCAGAGCTCGTCGCCGCTCCCCAGCCCGTAGGCGTGAAGCACGCCATCGAATCCCGCCTGGAAGGCGACATCGTTGGCGATCGCGACCGGAGCTGGATTCGGCGAGCCTGCATCCTGCGACCAGATAATCTCGCCGGTCGCCGCGTCCAGTCCGCGCACCAGACCCGCCGCGTTGGGATTGTCAAACGAATCCCACTCAGTGGCCGGCACGACGACGATGCCGCCGCCAACCGCGCTGGTTCCTTCCATACCGCCAAGTGGTCCCGCCGATGAGATCGGCGTCGACCAGACTACCTCGCCCGTGTCTCGATCGAGCGCCCAGAAGACGCCGCTCTTTTGCCCGTTGCCGACAAGATCGCGAGAGATACCGTTCTGCTCAACCGTAAAGAGATTGGGCGAAGCGCTGAAGCCGATATCATCGGCCGCAGTCGCCGATCCATCCGAAGGCACACCCGAAAAGGCCCAGACCAGCTCGCCCGTCTCCATCTTGAGCGCGATCACGCTCAAGCACGTTGCTGTCGGCGCTGACGTCAGGTGAATAGCCATTCTGCGTGCCGACATAGAGCACGCCGCGATCGACATCGAGCGCGGGCACGGCAAACACGCCTCCGCCATCGGTTCCTTCCGGGGTGACGAAATGCTCCCAGATCGGCTCGCCGGTCATCGCATCGACCGCGATAACGGATCCCCGGAATCCGGTTTCTTTCGCCACCGACGCAACGCCGACGTACAGCACGCCATTGGCAACGACCGGGGACGACCAGATGCTGGCGGCATCCTGCGCATCCGGATTCGCCGACCAGACCGTTTCTCCGGTCGCGACATTGACCGCCCAGAGCTTGCCGGTCGCGTCTCCCGTGTAGACCACGCCGTCTACGATCGCGGCCGAGCCGGTGACACCGATCGGAATCTGCAGATTTGGTTCCGGCACTGCCGCGCCCGTTTCCAGCGTCCAGATCTCAGCACCGGTATCCGGATCGTAGGCGCGCACATTGCCGTCATACGAACCGACGACGACGAGCCCCTCGGCGATCACCGGCGTCGAGCTGATCGGGCCGCCAACTTTGGCGGTCCAGGCGAGTTCGAGATTCGCCACGTTCCCGGCGGTGATCCCGGTGGCGACGGTCGATTTTGTGCCGAGCACGCCATTGCCATAGAAGGGCCATTCCGCGACGAGGATTGGCTCCTGGGGAATGGGCGACGCCGGAGTGGCGAGCGGAGTTCCGGCGTCAGGGGTGCCGCCTGGAATCGGCGTCGCATCCTGCGCGAAGGTTGATCCCGCGATGCCGATGGTCGCCGCGCTGGTCAGCGCCGCGCCTCCGGCCACCAGATGGCGGCGATTGATCGTTGACCTGTTCATGCGTGCTCCTCCGTGACCTGGACCCTGAGTCACCCAACCAGTTGGTGTGATGACTCCTGAGAGCGCCGGCAGCGAGCCGGGCGTCTTGCCGCCGTAGCCGGCAGCGACAACAAGTAGAACGCGAAAACGCAGGTCGTTGGTTTCGCGCGCGACAGCTCGTCTGGAGTGCATGCACGGTTCAGACGAGCAATTTCCGGTGAATCCGCGCGATTTGTGAATGATCCGTATCGTTAGATTCTTTTTTTTGTTATCGTGAGATGGGAATCACATCAGGACGAATGGCCGCGCACATTCCGCGACTTCTGATTGCGGTGTGCTGGTTGTTGTCCGCCAGGAGGTCTTCTAAGAAATGGAACAAGCTAAGGAACCCGAGTCGAAATCCCTTTTTTCTCGTCGTACCGTTCTTGGCCGCAGCGCGGCAGGGGTTGCCGCTGGAGTTGTCGCGGCAACAGGCACGCAAGCCGTCTTCGCGCAGGATGCCACGCCGGTCTCCGGGGAGCTCGCCGCCAATCCGGGAACGGTCACGCAGGCCCGCGTCGATGCCATGCTCGAGCAATTGCCCGACCTCGCCCAGTCGATGCTTGCGGCGTCCGGCATTCCCGGTATGGCGGTCGCGGTTGTGTATCAGGATCAGGTCATTTTCACGCAGGGATTCGGTGTGCGCGACATCACCACCGGCGAGCCGAACGATGTCGATACGAGATTCCAGCTGGCGTCGGTTTCCAAGTCGGTTGCATCGACGGTCGTTTCGGCAGTCGTCGGCGATGGCGAGATCACCTGGGATTCACGCATCATCGACCTCGATCCCGGTTTTCAGCTGTGGGATGACTACGCCACGACGCAGTTGACAATCCGCGATTGCTTTTGCCATCGCAGCGGCATGCCCGACCATGTCGGCGACGTGCTCGAAGACATCGGTTTTGAGCGCGAAGCGGTGCTGCACCAGCTGCGCTACCAGACACCGTTCTCGAGCTTTCGCTCCCACTACGAGTACACCAACTTCATTGTGACGGAAGGCGCGGTCGCCGCAGCCGCCAGCACCGGCGACAGTTGGGAAGATCTTTCGATGAAACGGCTCTATGAGCCGCTCAAGATGACGCGCACCAGCTCCCTCTTCAGCGACTTCATCAACGATCCGAACCATGCCTCGCTTCACGCTCAAGTGGATGGAGAATGGAAGCCGCAAGTGCGTCAACCAGACGCGCAGTCGCCGGCGGGCGGCGTCAGCTCCTCGATCACCGACATGGCGCAATGGTTGCGACTGCAGCTTGGCGACGGTACAGTTGACGGCCAGGAAATCGTCGATGCCGCCGCGCTCGCGCAGACGCACATCCCGCACATGGTGAGCAATATGCCCGCGAATCCCTCGACTGACCGGGCGAGCTTCTATGGCCTCGGCATTGGCGTTTCCTACGACGAATTCGCCAAGATTCGCTGGAGCCATTCCGGCGCATTTTCGACCGGCGCAAGCACAACCTTTTACATGTTGCCGCAGGAGGGCTTCGGCATCGTCGCCCTTTCGAATGGCCAACCTCAAGGTATCGTGGAATCGTTGGCCTATAGTGTGCTCGATCTGGTGCAGGTCGGCACGATCCAGCGCGACTACGCGTCGCTCCTGGGTCCGATATTCGCCGCGATGGTTGCTCCTCCATACGGAAACGAAGATAACTACACTATTCCGCCAGCCAACCCGACGCCCGCGTTGGCAAACGACGCCTACGTCGGCAACTACAGCAACGACTTCTACGGAGATGCCTCGATCGAGGAGGGACCAGACGGCCTGGTGTTCAAGATCGGCCCCGAGCCGATGGAATTCCCGATGCGCTTTTTCGACCGGGATATCTACCTCTACGATCCCACCGGAGAAAACGCTGGCCGCACCTCGTCGATGATCTTCACGATCGGGGCTGATGGGCTCGCCTCCGATGTCACCATCGAATACCTGGCGACAAAGAGCGCCGACGGCACACTGGTCCGGAAAACCGCGGAGTAATCCCTCTCTCCCGCCGCCACGACGTAGGGGCCGACATGAGGTCGGCCCGGGATTCCGGGAACGAATTTGGCGTTATCATCCCGGGAGGGCACAAGACCCTCCCCTACGACATATTGGTAATCACCAGGGTTTACCGTACCCTCTCCCAGCATTGGGAGAGGGTGGCGCTTTAGCGCCGGGTGAGGGCAATTCGGCTCACCGTCTCGATGTTTTGCACCTGACCGGCGAGCGTGCTGCCGCCGATGGCGTAGAGCCAGCCGTCGAGGATGGCGACCGCGACGCCATGGCGCGCTTCCGGCATCGGGGTGAGATCGGTCCAGCGATCGGTTGCCGGGTCGTATCCGTTGGCCGCATTAACGTATCGGGCATCCGCTCGCCGCCGAGCACGATCATCGCCGCGCCGTCTGAGGCTCCACCCAATCCCGCTCTCGGCACAGGTAAGGGAGATCGCATCTCCCACTGATCGCGTTGCGGATCGTAGAATTCGGTCGCCTGCGCCAGTGCCAGCGATTCGTTGCTGCCATTGCGCCCACCTACTGCCACAATCCCATCGCCAACAGCCGCAACCGCCAGATGCTCGCGCGGAATCTGCAACGGCGCTTTCAGACTCCAGGTTCCGCTGGCAGGATCGAAACAGCTGACATCGCCGGTGGCGGGGCCGCCGAGATCGTGCGATGAGCCGCCGACCGCATACAACCGTCCATTGAGTACCGCGACGCCAAGCGCGCCGCGTGGTCCTTGCGGCAATGGCTCGACATCGCTCCACTGGTTCGATGCGGGATCGTAGCGCCAGACGGTGTCTGTCGCGCTGTTCGCTTCCTCATCGTGCCCGCCGACGACATAGATCTGCCCGTCGAGCGCAGCGACGCCGAGATGATGCCGTCCGGCGGGGAGATCAACGAGATTCGTCCAGGCATTCGCCGCCGGATCGTAGCGGTCAAACCGGCGCGTCGCCCCGAAGCCGCCTGCGACATATATCTGACCGTCCAGCACCGTCGCGGCAAACTCGGACCGCGCTGAAGCGAGCGGGGCCATCGTTTCCCATCCCTCTCCTACGGGAGTCGCTTCGGCCAGCACCGGTAATTGCCGGGCAATCGCGACGACCACTCCTGAAAGTAGCGCCGTCCGGCGAGTCAAGCGAACGTTGTTGCTGTTCATCGCGTGTCCTCTTAGCCGCCGATCTTGATGGTGAGAATGCCGATCAACACCAGTAACGCACCGACAATTCGCGAGGTCGTCAGCCGCTCACCGAGAAAACGGGCGCCGATGAAGACGCCAAAGACGATGCTGACCTCGCGCATCGGCCCAACGTACGATACCGGGGCGATTTTCGTCGCCGCCAGCACGACGGTATAGGTGATGAACGAGCCAATTGCGGCCAGGATCGGGCCTTTGGGTGCTTGCAAGACAATCTGCAAGCGCTCCTTTTGCTGTCGAAGCAAGAACACCAGCGATAACCCGGTAAAGGCGATCGTGTTGGCGCCGTAATAGTAGACAGCGGGGTTGAGGTGTTTCACGCCGCGCGAATCGACAAGTGAATAGGTGGCGATGACGATCCCCGTTCCCAATGCCCACCAGGAAACAACCCCTCGCCACCCCTGGTGCTTGTACGCGCTTCGAAACGCGCCTTCATGCAACCAGATCAAGCCGAACGCCAGCAAGGCGATGCCAAGCCAGGCGTAAAACGTGGGCGCTTCGTTGAAGAGCAATACCCCGAAAAACGGGATCAGCATCACCCCGGTGCCACGCGCAACCGGATAGGCGAGACCCAGCTCGCTCGTGCGATAGGCAGTGGCCAGTAACGCAAAGTAGGCGATATGAAGCGTGCCCGAGACGAGCATGAAGGGGAGCGCCGCTCGATCGAATCCGGAATAGGCGAGCAGGATCGCCGTAGGTATCGCGAAGATGATCACGGTCGCCAGGGTCAGCGCCCAGCAAAACGCAAACTGGTCGGCGCTCTTCTTGGTCAGCGCATTCCATCCCGCATGGAGCGCGCCCGCGCCGACGATCATGAAGAGTGCCCCGAAACCCATCAGTTCCTATCATTTCGTGATCGAATCGCCAGCGGTCCCCTTTCCCCGGCCATACGCGAAGGCGTACCATCTCATTCGCCCAGTGCGTGGGCGGGAGGACAATGGCGTGGGCGAAACCAACGACGAGATGTTAACGCAGCGGAAGCGATCGAGCAGAGCCTGGCTTTCGTATGGGCTGTTCGCGCTCTCCGCCGTTCTGTTTGCGGCAGTGGTTTATATGTATATCGATCATCGAAATGAGGAGAAGACGCCTCCTCCTCCCTCCGCTCAGGCCGGCGGCAACGAAATGAAGGACGTGATGAGCGCCCTTAAAGCACAAGGGCTGACGGTGGATTATGGCCGTTCGGCCGATCGCGGCATCGGCATCACCGAGGTCGCCCAGGCGATCGTGATCAACGGCGAAACGGGCTACGTCTTCATTTACCCCGATCCCCAGCAACGGCAAACCGATCAGGATCGCGTCGACGCCAATTCCCTCACGATCGTGAACACGCGCTCAACTCCAGTTGCCACCGATCCTCCCCAACTTTATGGTGGCAGCAACGTGATTGTGGCGATGTATAGCGCCGACGCCGACGTTCAGAAAAAAGTTCAAGCCGCACTCGAAGGGTTGCCGTAACGTGGTCGAACAGCATGAATCCGAGGATCGCGATGCCGGCGACGAGCCGGAACCAAGTCTCTCGCAGGATCCCTCAGAAAATCAGGGCAGAATCGGCTACGGCCGGCTGACTGGCAAGTACACTCCGCTGGCGCTGGCGATCATCCTGATCGTCACGATGGTCGCCATCGGCATCTACCAGCAGCGCGACGATCCCGTTCCGGCCAATGACATCAAGGTCGGCAGTGCCGCCCCCGATTTCACCCAGACAACCTTCAACGGCGACACGATCTCGCTGGCAGAGCAGACCGGCAAGGTCGTGTTGGTCAACTTCTGGTCATCCGATTGCGCACCCTGCGTGCGGGAATCACCGCTGCTCCAAGCCACCGCCGACGGCGACCCGGATGGGCTCGTCATTATCGGCGTCGACCGCAAGGTGGACAGCGATTACCCGGCCAGACAGTTCGCCAGCGAATATGGCATCACCTACCCACTCGTCGCGGACGAAGGCGAAGGAGGCACCGATACGCGTGGTCCGATCGAGCTCGCGTACGGCATCGCCCAGTATTACCCCACGACGATCTTCATCAGTCCTGACGGAACGATCGTTTCGTTCAAAATCGGCGAGCTGTCGGAAAAAGAATTGAACGAGCGGATCGAGGAAGCCCGCAACTACCAGGGTTAGCAATTCCAGGAAGAGCTATCGGCCATTCACCGCGAAGCTTGTTCGAGCGGATTGCGCGAATCGATCCCGGAGTTTCTGCAAACCGGAGCCGAATGACGCTTCAAGCACATCTCGATGCGCGGCCAGCAATTCCGCAATGTAGAGATCGTGCTTGATTTCCTCGGTGATCGGCATCACGAGTCCCGGATGCGCAGTCCAGGCCGCCCGGCTTTCATGACCGAGGGAAACGATCCCGGCCACCACCTCCGAGGCATCGGCGCTAAGAATGATCCAGCGTCCACCATGCTCGTGGGTGACTTCTTCCGCCCCCGGCTCGTGCAAATAGACCTGCGCGAACGCAAGCTGCGGGTCGTCATAAGCAATGATGATGATCTCGACGCCCCGTTCCGCCGCATCCGCCAGCGCATCCCGCAATTCCGGGGCATCCTCAGCCCAGAGCTGTAAAAGCAGCAATCGTCTGGTGCGGCCAATCACCTCGCAGAGGCGATCGAGAATTTCATTGCGTCCCTTGATATCCCAGATCAGGTCACGGTTGACACCGGAGGCCGCGAATTGCTTGAGGCCTTCTTCCGCTGAATTGATCGATTGTTCCGTTTCCCGCCGCCGCAACGCGATCAATTCCTGCGGGGAAAGCGGCGCATATTGGGTTGGCTCGCCATGATTCACGATAACGACCCCCCGGTCGACCATCCCTTCTAGCACCTCGTAGACCTTTGAACGTGGCACTCCCGACGCGCGCGCCACGCTATAGCCGGTCTGCGATTGCTCACCCAGCAAGGCGATATAGCACTTCGCTTCGTACTCGGAAAAACCAAGCTCTTGCAGCGAGCGAATCAAATCGGCTCTGGTCATGTCATCCTCACGGACCTTCGGTTGCACGTTTACCCGTCGCGTGCGTTATAGTAACTACTATAGTAGCTACTCTTTGATGAGGAGGCAAGCGTGGAACCGATCACCAACATCGAAGGCAGCTCCACCCACCGGTTCGATACGAAGATTGTCGTCATCATCCGGAGCGATCTTGAGACCTGGCAGAAGCTGAACGCGACGGCGTTTCTCGTCAGCGGCATCGCCGGCACGACGCCTGAGTCGATCGGCGAGCCCTATGAGGACGCCTCCGGCAATAGCTATCTGCCAATGTTCCGGGAACCCGTGCTCGTCTACGGCGCTTCATGCGAGGAGTTACGCACATCCTTCGACCGGACAAGGCGGCGTGAGATCGACATCACCCTGTTCACCGACGAGTTGTTCCGGACGAGTCATGATGAAGCGAATCGAGCCGCGGTCAAAGTCGTAGGTGAGGACGACCTCTCGCTGGTCGGGATCGCCTTTCGCGCCCACCGAAAGGATGCGGATAAGGTCGTCAAAGGCCTGAAATTTCATTCATGACCGACACGAACAAGCCGGTCGGCAGTTGCCGCCCGGCTTGTTCATCTAAGCTCGATAACCAAAATCTAGTCCGCGATGACCGCTACTTTGCGCTTGACCGGGGTGAGGAAGTGAGCGTATTCGGGAGTCAGGCCGCGCACCATCTTGAAGTATGTGTCCGCCACCTGCTTGGTGAGCGGACCGGGCACGTCGCCAACGCGGCGGCCGTCGATCTTGGCGATCGGCGCGATCTGCACGCCGGTGCCGCAGAAGAAGGCTTCGTCGGCGATGTAGAGCTCGGAGCGGTCGATCTCGCGCGTCTCGACGCGAATGCCGAGGTCGTGAGCGATCTCGGCCACGGTGCGGCGAGTGATTCCTTCGAGGATGTCGCTGGTGATCGGCGCGGTGATCAGGGTGTCATTGCGGACGATGAAGAGATTGCAGGCGCTGCCCTCAGCAACCTTGCCGGAGGTGTTGAGCAGAATCGCATCGTCGGCGCCCCGCTCCTCGGCCTCATCCTTGGCGAACGCGGAGTTGACGTAGGAACCGGTGATTTTGCCGCGGCTCGGGATCACGTTGTCCGGCACGCGAATCCAGGTCGACACGATCGCCGTGACGCCGTTGGTTGGCAGATAGTCGCCCAGAGTCAACATGTAGACGCCGAGCTCATCGCCGATTCCTCGGAGGCGAGGCGTCAGCTGCACCGCCGACTTGTAGAAGAAGGGGCGGATGTAGGTGTCGCCCTGCGGCGCGTTCTTCTCAAGCAATTCGACGATGACTTCGGCCAGCGTGTCCGGGGTGTATTTCACCTCGCCGCGCATCAACCGCACGGAGTTGAGCAGCCGCTGGCAATGATCGCGAAGGCGGAAGACATTCAGCGTTTCCCCGTCGTCCGAGAGATATGCCCGGATGCCGGCGAATACGCCTGTTCCGTACTGGACCACATGGGTGCCAATACTGAACTTAGCCTCTGAAAACGGAACGATCTCCCCTTCGAAGAACGCCCAATCAAGCATTGGCGATTTCTGCGACGCATCCGACGCTGGCATGATGTTCTCCCTGTGATGACGGACTGATCCAACCTTCGCCAGGATTGACGGTCATGAGAACAACGCTCGGGCCGCTACGTGACGAGGGATTCTTCGCAAAATTATCGCACGACGACGGAGCCGTAAGCAGTAGGCGGTAGACCGTAAGCTGAGAGAACGCCTGGGTTTGCTTGCCGCTTACGGCCTACGGCTTATGGCTTCGCCTATCCCGACGTTTGGAACCGGCGGAACTCCTCGGCGTATTTCACCGGGGGCTTGGCTTCCTTGCCGCTTTCCTCTGCCCATTTCGTCATTTCTTCGGTGGGATCCCATTCTCCCATCTGGCTGACGTGCGCTTTCAGGGCTTCGAGTTTCCGGGGCAGATAATCGGTGATATCGACCCAGTGATCACCCTGTAGCGGTCCCATGATCCAGATTTCTTTGATCTTGACCGGTTCCAATCCTTCTTCGAGCATGTCGGGGTAGGTGTTCCGGTTTCCGGCGTTGGGGAATGCCGCCGTCACCACCGCCTCACCCGCGTTCCGGTGATCGGGGTGATTGATGTAATCGGATTCCCGCCACCAGAGGGAGGGATCCTGGCACATTACGATCGTTGGTTTGAGCTGGCGGATGATCCGGGTGATCTCTTTGCGCAACACGGGATCGCGCCCGTCGAGCGTGTTATCCGGGCGGCCCATGAAGATCACATCCTGCACGCCGAGAATGTCGCAAGCTGCGCGTTGCTCCACCTGTCGGATTTCGGCCAGCTGCTCGGCGCTGATCGCCGGGTCTTCGCTCCCTTTGTCACTGTTCGTGATCATCACGTAGGTGACCTTGTGACCTTCGGCTGCAAATTTGGCCGCGGTCCCGGCGCAGAGGAATTCGCCGTCGTCGGCATGCGCCATGAAAATCGCCACGTGGTGCAGTGGCAACTGCTCTTCAGACATGAACCTGATTCCCGCCTCTCAGAAGTGATGCGTATGACGCGATGCACGCTCACTCGTGAACGAGCGCGCCCTGGTGCCTCGCATTGTGCGCGAATGCGCGGCTCCGCTCAACTCGAAGCGGGAACTGCCTTCGTCGCTCCCGCCACAGCTTGACAACGACCATCCCGCCAAACCACGATTGTCCATGCGCCCTGCACTGCGCGAGACCGGGAGTTCATCATCCCCTCTTCGTGTGCCGCATGTTCGCGGCCATTCCGATCGGTGCTTCTATCGTGACTGACCTACCGGCCATCGAAGCCGAAGATCCAACTCGCCCGCATGTGACTCGTGCCATGGAGGATTACCTCAAGGCCGTGTATCGCTTGCGCGAGCAAGGCGGGCCGGTAACGACGCAGCGGATTTCCGAAGAACTGAGTGTGACCGGACCATCCGTGACCAATATGGTCAAACGGCTGCACGATCTTCACCTGCTTGAGCATGAGCGCTATCAGGGTGTTGAGCTGACCCCGGCAGGCGAGCGCATTGCCCTCGAAGTGATCCGCCACCATCGATTGCTTGAACTCTACCTCTCAGAAACGCTCGGCTACAGCTGGGACAAGGTCCACGCCGAGGCAGAGCGGCTCGAGCATCATCTTTCGGACGAACTGGAAGCGCGGATCGACTCGACGCTTGGCCACCCGACGCGCGATCCTCACGGCGATCCAATTCCGAGCCCGGAAGGCATCGTTGAGCCCCTGGCGGGTTGCCCGATTGGCGCGCTTCCGAATGGCGTTCCTGCCCGCATCACCCGTGTGCTTGAGCGCGACAGCGACCGCCTCCGCTACCTCGGTGAGCTCGGTCTCTATCCAGGCGAAGTGATCACGGTTGTCGAGCAGATGCCCTTTGAGGGTCCGCTCCGCATTCGGGTCGGGGATCAGGAGCACATCATCGGCCGCCCGATGGCGTCGGTGATTTACGCATCGGTTGAAGAGTCCAGTAGCTTGATACTGAACATGAGAGGATCGCTGAGGCGCCAATGCGGCATTGAGCTCCTACGTCTGCTGATATCGAGACCTCGACAAACCTGGTGATTCCTCCTTTACATGCGATACGAGCCGAACTGGTCACGACGAAAGTCAATCCGAGTCCGACCATCTTCTGGTGCATGCCGATTGGCGGCTCGACCCGGGCTCCAGCCGCCAGAACGAGGCCGCGATTCGCGAACTGCAAGAAGAAACCGTTTGCGATTACCGGCTGTTCGAGCTTGGCCGCTCGTTCGCGACGGCGCGGCATACGCCGACGCCCATTCAGCCCGAACGACGCGTCCTCTGTCGAGCATTGCGTCAGCAACGGTTCCTTATCATACTCCGCGTGCTCAGCTGTAGAGATTGTCCATTGACGAGACTGCTGAACTACGAGCGCGAAACAACCAAAAGCCAGAAATTGGTGGACCGCTGCAGGGATGCCGGGCTTCCGTAGGTTTCCATTTGCGCAACGATCGATTTGATTCCTGTGGCGTTCCGGCTGATTCCTGACGTATCTGACCACATCTTCAAGAGATCGCTCGCTGAAGGTAATCGCTCCGTACTCGGGTTGCCATTTGAACGATCCAGAATCGCCTTCGGTTCGATTGATGCGAAAACTCGAAAGTCCTTTGATATCGCTGCACGACATCCGCTACTGCCGTATCCGGTGGAATCGATATGGCAACATGAACGTGGTCCGGCATATACCCCATCGCGTGGATGAGAGCATCAAATTCCGCCGCGACCGCAACGATAGATTGCTCTACAATCCCGGTTCGTTGTTCATTCAGGAATGGTTCCCGGTTCTTCGTGCCCCAAATCAAATGGTAATAGAGACGCCAATACGACATACAGCCACCTTCTCAGCCTCGTATGAGGCTTCGTCTTGTCAGCACTGGGCTTCAGCCCGGTGCTCGTCGCTGCCAACTCTCTTTCAACAACCTCGTGTCTAATCACGCCCCGCCGATGCCAACTCTCCTTCGAAAACCCAGCACCTAGTCATCCCCCGTCGCGGCGAAGCCATTCTCTTGCCAGCGGCGGTACTTCCAGAGGGTGATGGCGCGGCGGATTTCGCGGACGCTGCGCGCGTCCATGTTTGAGAGGAGCAGCAAGCCGTCGTCGGGGGTTTGGTCGACGGATTCGATGGTCTGAAAGCCATGCCGGCTCAAGACATGCTCGACACGCGGTGAAAGCTCAAGCAAATCGATCGAGGGGTGGACGCGGCGGCGAAGGATGCGAATCAGCTCTTCGACGCAACTCCAGACCAGGATCGGGAGACCCATCACCAGGCCGGTCGCGGCCAGCCAGCCGACCGACAGCATCACCGTCGTTCCAGCCTGCTCGCTGATCAACCAGGGTCCGACCAGCAACGCAAGACAAACGACCACCAATCCGAGCGATCGCCGGATCGGGTTGACGACAAATGGATCTGCAACGCCTAGATGTGCACGATTGCGAACGAGCGGTGCGCCAGTAGGCGAACTGCTCATTGTTGTCCGGTTGTCCCATCTTCACCCTTTGACTCCATTGTCAAACGCGAACGACCCGTTAGGTAGTGATCCTAACGGGTCGAACTGGAGAGAACAACTGTTCCTTGTTACTCGAACTCGATCGCGGCGAGCTATTCCCATTCAATCGTCGCCGGAGGTTTCGACGAGATGTCGTAGACCACCCGGTTGATGCCGTGCACTTCATTGACGATCCGGTTGCTGATGCGCGCCAGAATGTCGTAGGGAATCCGGGCCCAATCGGCCGTCATCGCATCCTGGCTGGCGACGGCGCGCACAGCGCACACCCGCGCGTAGGTTCGGTAATCGCCCATGACGCCAGTTGAATTGACCGGCAGCAGCACGGCGAAATATTGCCAGATTTCCTTGCCGAGCCCGGCGGCTTCGATCTCTTCACGAACAATGGCGTCAGCGCCGCGCAAAAGCGCGAGATCGGTTTCATTGATCTCGCCGAGCAGGCGCACCGCCAACCCCGGACCCGGGAATGGCTGGCGATCGACGACTTCGTCCGGCAATCCGAGCGCCCGGCCGACTGCCCGCACCTCATCCTTGAAGAGGAACTTCAGCGGCTCGACCAGCTTGAACTGCATGTCTTCAGGGAGCCCGCCGACGTTGTGGTGCGTTTTGATCTTGACCGCAGCTTTGGTGTCTTTGGTCGTGCTTTCGATCACGTCTGGGTAGAGCGTGCCCTGGGCGAGAAACTCGAACGGGCCGCGTGTTTCCGCTTCCGCTTCGAAAACGCGAACGAACTCCGCACCGATGATCTTGCGCTTTTGCTCGGGATCGGTGACTCCGGCGAGTTTCATCAGGAACCGTTCGGATGCATCGGCATAGACGAGGTGCATGCCGAACGCGCGGCTGAAAACGTCCTGCACCATCTCCGCTTCGCCCTGGCGAAGCAATCCGTTATTGACGAAGACAGGAGTCAACTGATCGCCAATCGCGCGATGAATCAGCGCCGCCGCCACGGACGAATCGACGCCGCCGGAAAGGGCGAGCAATACCCGCCCATCGCCCACCTGCGCCTTGATCTCTTCGGTCGCCTGGTCAATGAAAGAAGCCGGGCTCCAGTTTGGATCGCAGCCGGCGATGCGGGTCAGGAAGTTCCGGATGATCTCGGCGCCCTGCTTCGTGTGCACGACTTCGGGGTGAAACTGGATCGCGGCGATGTGACCGTTGCTGAACGCGGCGATCGGCGTGTTGCCGGTCGATGCATCGATCGTGAAACCGGGCGGAACCGCCTTCACCTGGTCACCGTGGCTCATCCAGACATCGAGCTCGGTGGGAAGACCGGCGAACAGGAGACTATCGCTCGATTCGACGTGGATTGTCGCCGGACCATATTCCTTGTGCGTGGCCGAAACGACCTCACCGCCGAGCGCGTGCGCCAGCAGATTCATGCCGTAGCAAATGCCAAGCGCCGGCAAGCCGCGATCGACCACCCAGGCCGGTAGCCCGGGCGCGCCCGCTTCGTAGACGCTATTCGGTCCACCGGAAAGAATGACGCCCTTCGGGTTGAGATGGGCAATTTCGTCCCAGGTCACATCGTGGTGGCGCAACTCGCAATAGACATTGCTTTCGCGCACACGGCGGGTGATGAGCTGGCTGTACTGAGAACCGTAATCGAGCACGATCACAGCGTCTGGTGCGTGATGTGCGGGAGTGGTTTGGGGGTCGGTCACGCTCACGAGCGGGACGGCTCCTTCCGGTTGGGGGTGAATAATCGGAACGATCGCTGAACAGCCGCCGGTAGCGACCGGTGGTGCCGCAATTCTACTCGGCTTCACCCTGATCCTGCGTTACGTCGCGCTCGTTTTGCTCATCGAGCAGCACAAACTCTGGATCGAACGACCAATCATGAATCGCTTCAAGCTCGACTTCGAGCCGTGGCTTGAGCGGATCGATCTGTTTGATCAGATGCAGATCGACCACCGAGCGATCGTCGATCCCGAGCGGGACGCAAATCGCATCGAGCGCGATCTTCAATCCCCCATCCAGATCTCGCCGTTTCGGGGTCTCGAAATAGAACGTGAGGTAGACGCCGATCAGCGCTTTCTGCAACTCGCGCTCAGTTGCAGTCGCCACCTTGCCGGAAAGCAGCGCCTGATCGATCGTCTTTTTGACGTCGCGCTTGAACTCCCTAGCATCTTTCGTCAGCACTCGCCGGTTGCCGACCGTCGCGTACTGGCGATTGATGCTGGGCGGCAATGGCAACACAAGCCGGAGACGAGCAGGTGGGTTTTTCATGTTGGCAGTGTAGCGAGTTGTGAGGAAGCGTCATTAGGTTGCGACGGCCGAGAGCTGAAGCACCCGGCTGACACGCGACAAGTCCTCCGGACTCCGGCGCGATGCCGAGCACCACGATCCCGAGCAAAACACGATTCATTGGTCCGCCGTCCTGCTCCGTTACAATCACCACCGACCCCTGGCGCCGTGCCGGGTGTAGATTTTCGGGAGGAACGATGTCCGGCGAGCACGAGCGGGATCGACAGGAGCGGCTTCGACTCGCGGTGCTTCTTTCCGGATCGGGCAGATCGCTGGAGAATCTTCTCAACGTGATCGAACGGGGCGAGCTGGATGCGGAGATCGTCGCCGTCGTCAGTTCCAGACCGGATGTGCGCGGGATTGAGATCGCTCGCAATGCCGGGATTCCTTCTTCCACCTTCGTTCGACGCGATTTCGCGTCCGACGAGGCATTCAGTGCGGCAGTGCTCGACTGGGTCGAGCAATTTCGCCCTCATCTCCTCATTTTCGCCGGGTATCTCCGCAAGCTGATTGTGCCGCCACGCTGGGATCGTCGCATTCTCAATATTCACCCTGCCCTTCTGCCTGAATCGGGCGCGGGCGGCAAGGGGTATTACGGGAATCGCGTCCACGCCGCTGTGCTGGCGAGCGGCGCGACAAAGTCCGGCGCGACGGTCCACGTCGTCGATAACGAATACGATCATGGCCCGGTCGTCATGCGCGCCGAAGTTCCAATTTTGCCGGATGACACGCCGGAACGCCTGTCCGCCCGCGTCTTCGCGGCGGAGATAGCGCTCTTCCCGGAGGCGATTCGCGCCTATGTCGCCGCCTGCCCTTGGTTATTTCAGGCTCCCACCGAAGGCGGATGATCGTGGTTTTGCCCGATCCGATGGACATCCTGAACATCCTCGGTATTGAGAATGTCTCCCACATCGAGACTGTTCCCGGTGGGTCAGACACCACCATCTGGAAGGTGACGCACGGCGGGCAGATTTCGGCGCTGCGGCTCTTTCGCGCTGAACAGGCTGATGCAGCCAGGCGCGAGGCGATCGCCATGTCAGTGGCGCAGGGTGTCGCGCCAGTGCCGCAACTCCGGCGCGAGGGCTTCTGGCATGGCCGTCCGGCGCTCCTCCTGGAATGGATGCGCGGCATTCCGCTTCGCGATCGGCTCCTGGGCAGTCCAGCCTCCGCCTATGATCTTGGAGTCGCTTTTGGCGGAGCTCAGGCGTTGATCCACTCCGTCGAGGCACCAGCCTCACTTCAATTTGGTGGCTGGACGGACTGGCTCGGCATTCCGTTTCCTGTCGAGGCGCGTGGCAACGCCCTGCTCCATTTCGACTACCACCCGATGAATGTGCTATTCGATGGGGAGGAGGTAAGCGGCGTCGTGGATTGGCCCAACTGCGGCGCCGGTGATTCCCGGCTCGATGCCGCCCGCACGCTCGTCATGTTGCAATTCGGCCCGACGAGAGCCGAAGGGATCGATATCGCGCTTATCAAGCAAGCCCGCGAATCGCTCATCAGCGGCTGGCGAACCGGCTATCTCGCGAACGGCGGCTCGCTCAGCGGCTTTGCTCCATTCCTTACCTGGGCCGGCAATGCCACCCTCCGCGACCTCGAACGAAAGAATGATCTCGACCTTGCGGAGATGATCGTGACGCTTCGTGCATATGTCAACGGTTTTCGTCCGTTTCCCCTGCACTGAAGTGACGGGCTAAGCAATACAAAGTCCCGCTCGGGCTACGACGAAACTCTGATATATCGGCCACTTCTCCCACCGAGCTCAGTCCCGGAGGGACTTCGTTGTGCTTAGCCCGGGGTTTCAACTCCGGGGAGACGTCGACCGCGACGACGATTCCGCAACCCTTTGATGATATGGACCGTGGAATCGGGACGAGCGCTTCGCCGGGGATGTTTCGCGGCGGCTCAACATGACAGATCTAAGTGGCTAATACTGGCCGGCGTCTACGGCTCGCTCTCAATCACCAATCCGTCATAGGCGATTTGCACGTGCGGAGGCAGGAGCGCGTTTCCGTCGGCGTGGCTCAGTTCGTGGCTGACGTGGGTGAGGAATGCCTGGCGCGGTTGGAGGATATCGATGACGGCGAGCGCTTCATCGATGGAAAGGTGGGTTGGATGCGGGCGTTCGCGGAGGGCGTTCAGCACCAGGGTGTCGACGCCGGCAAGCAACGACATCGATTCGTCCGGGATGATTTTGGCGTCGGTGACGTAGGCGAGCGATCCAAACCGGTAGCCGAGCACCGGCGTCCGCCCATGCATGACCGGAATCGGCACGATCGGATCATCGAACGGGCGGAACTCGCCGCTTACCTCATAGAGATTGAGATCGGGTTTCCCGCCAAAGAACGGAAACTCTTCGGTGAATGCATAGGCGTAGCGCTCTTGCAGGATGTTCGCCGTTTCGGATCCGGCGTAAACGGGGAGCCGCCGCTGGCCAAGCTCGTTGAACCGGCGGAGATCATCGAACCCGCCCGTATGATCGGCGTGCGCATGCGTCATGATCACGGCGTCGATCGCCGAAAGACCGGTTTTGAGCGCCTGGATGCGCAACTCCGTCGAGGTGTCGATCAAATAGGTTCGCTCATTCCATCGCACCAGCGCTGATGAGCGGTCTCGCCAGTCGTGCGGGTTTGTGGAATGACAGACCGAACACTGGCAGCCGATCATGGGGATGCCGTTCGATGTTCCAGTTCCGAGAAACGTCAATTGCGGCATCGCCGATCATGGTCCCTTCCGAAGCGTCTCCGGGCTGCATTGCCCTCGCTGGCAGCGAGTATACGAGGTGACAATTCGTTCCCCCGCCCCATCTGCATCGTCGTCACCCCGCTCATCGCCAAGGCTTCAGCATACTGAACCGACGGTTCTCGTTCTGTCGCAAGCGCCTCGTGCGAACAGGCTAAAATTGCGCTAAGCTAAAATAACTTTGACTGCGCAAGAAATGGGTGATTGCTGGTGAATGCGGCGGGAAAGACGCCAGTCAGCGAGATCGACGAACAGATGGCGTCGACGCGTCTCCTGGAGACTTGCTGGCTGATTTCTCGCGCATCGTCGAGCGATGAGATCTGGGATATCGCCCGGATCGGTCTCGAACGCATCACCGGGGCGCGAGCCTCCTGCGCTCCTGTGGACTCCCATTCCCGTCTCATCTCACCCACTCCGGGCGAATCTCTGCGGATCGATCAGCTTTTCAAGGATCTTGCGGCGGGATGGAATGAACACACTCCTCCTGAACTCATCATGGAGGACGAGGAGCGCATCGCTGGCACGGCCTGCGCCGGAAAGTACGGCTTCGTTGGAGCGATCGCACTCGAAGCCGAACCCGGAGCAACCATTTCGCCAGGATCCTGTCTGGCATTGGCAGCGGTCTCAACTGCGGTTGGACAGGCGATCGAAGCGATTCAGCTCACCATGGACGCCATCTCTCGTGAGCAGCAAGACCGGCAGCTCGATCACGTGCGAAGCAGTCTGGGACGCGCGCTGCACGATGGACCGAGCCAGGATATGGCGACGGCACTACTCGCGCTCGAGCATCTCGTGCGAACGAAGACCACCATCACCGATGCGCCGTCCTCGGTCTCGCTCGCCTTCATCACCCTCGAAGCCGCCATCGTCAGTCTCAGGAACTTCATGGGGGCGTTGCGCGGTGAGGAGCCGCTCGACATCGTCTCCTCGCTTCCGGGCGGCGTCGGTGATTTCCCCGGCGAAACGCAGGAGCAGGCGGCGCTGGCGATCGTGCAGGAAGCACTGCGCAATGTCCGCAAGCATGCAGATGCTCAAACTGTTAAGATTACCGATCCATCGCGAACGCCTTGGCATTGATGTGACAATTGAGGACGACGGCACAGGGTTCGAGGCATCGACGTTCCCGGGGCATTTCGGCCTGGATCAGATGCGCGAGCGCGCGGCGATTTCCGGCGGCGCCGTGAGCATCAACTCCATTCCAGAATCGGGCACTGAAGTGCGCTTCACGACACCCGAGCAATCATCCTGGCTCATGGCGCCCAGCGCCCAGCCAGCCATCATTGACACCGAGACATCGACGAGGCAATGACGCCCAATGAGTGACCTACCGCATCGCTCGCGAACCGAACCGAACTCCGAGCGGACAACCGGCGATCCGCGGCAAATCACGCTGGTGGTCGTTGACGATCACCTCCTGTTTCGACAGGGGGTTCGAGCGCTCATTGCTGATTCGACTGAACTGCGCATCGTCGGCGAGGCAGCGACGGGGGAAGACGCTGTCAAAATCTGCCGCTCCTTACAGCCGATGGTCGTGCTTATGGATCTCAATCTTGGCAGCGGCATGGATGGGGTTCAGGCAACACGCCAGATCGTGCGGGATTGCCCTGGCACGAATGTCGTGATTATCTCAACCTTTTATTCAGAGGACTATGCCCTGCCCGCCATGAAGGCCGGAGCGAAGGGGTATCTCGTCAAAAGCACCGGGATTGATAATCTCAAACATGCGATCAAGCTGGCGGCGTCGGGAGGATCGATGATCGATCCGCTCCTGACCCCGGTGATCATGTCGGAATACCGACGAATGGTCGTGTCGCCGCGCGGCGATCGTGGGCGGACCGGCGGGCTCACCGAGCGGGAATCGACCCTCCTTAAGCTGCTGGCGGCGGGTTACAACAACCGGCAGATCGCGGACGAGCTGTCCCTGGCCGAAAGCACGGTCAAGAACAACCTTTCATCGCTCTTCCACAAGATTAATGTTCGAGACCGTACCCAGGCCGTGCTCTACGCGATCGACAACGGGATGGTCAGCCGGAGCACACGCCCAAAGTAGTTTGAAATAAGTTGCATATCGGATTGGGGGATAACCCCCACGTGGTTTTGCAGCGTCCCTGCAATTCGTAGCCCAACCCCTTAAAAAGATTGCCCTTCGATCGTCTACCCTATAAGTTGGTGTCGTGAGTTCGGCTCGCCAATGCCGGCGCGTCGCACGAACCAGGTTTTCAGTCCGATGAACAATGCTGTTGCATCGGCGCACCAATGCTGGGAGGAGCAATGTCCACGACCCTCGGAGTTGAAACTCGACCGACCGCAACAATCCCCAATGGAAATCGAACCTCAATCGTACGCGCTGACAATGTCGTCAAAATGTATGACACCGGCAAAGCCCAGTTTCACGCGCTCAAGGGCGTCAGCCTCGACATCGCCAAAGGCGAAGTCGTCGGCGTGATGGGACCTTCCGGCTGCGGCAAAACAACGTTGCTCAACTGCCTTTCGGGGTTGGACAACGTCACCAGCGGCAAAATTTGGATCGAGGATAAAGACCTCGCTTCCATGTCGGATAAAGCCCGCACCGACTATCGCGCCAGGAGGATGGGATTCATCTTTCAGGTCTACAACCTGTTGCCGGTGCTGAGCGCCGTCGAAAATGTCGAGCTGCCGCTCCTTGTCTCAGGGGTGAAGGCGAAAGATGCCCGCGCCATGGCACACGATGCCCTGCAAACGGTTGGTCTCGACCAGTGGGCGAAGCATCGCCCGGCGGAGCTTTCAGGGGGCCAGCGCCAGCGAGTCACCATCGCCCGATCACTCGTCAACAATCCCGCAATCGTTTGGGCCGACGAGCCAACCGGCGCGCTCGACTCAAAAACGGCCCACGACATTCTTGACCTGATGCTCGACCTCAACGCCCGCAAGGGATTGACGTGCGTCATCGTCACCCACGATCCGGCCGTCGGCCGGATGTGCCACCGGGTCATTTCCATGCGTGACGGACAGATCGTCGCCAACTCGTAGCCGACGAATATGCCGGCAATGACGCCGGATAGCGCCCCTGCCCGATCGAATCGCGTGGCGGCGCGGAGAGCGATCATCAATGGAACAACTATTCGGAATCCAGACTTCGTCCATCGCCTTGGTGCTGATGATCCTGCTGGCGCTCTGCCTGCTGGTCACGGTCTGGGTGGCGATCCGACGGCCAGTTGTGTTCAAACTCGGCGTGCGGAACATCCCGCGCCGCAAGGCCCAAACAATTCTCATTGTCGTCGGCTTGATGCTTTCGACGCTGATCATTTCAGCAGCCATGACCTTCGGCGACACGCTGAATCATTCGGTGAACTCCCAGGCCTACAACTTCCTCGGCCACACCGATGAGATCGTGGTGCAAAGCTCGGAAACTACCGACGCCAACGTCCTTAACGCCATCTCAAACAAGATCCCTGAATCGTCCCTTGCCCTGGTGCAAAACACCCTGGCGGATGACGAGAATGTTCGGGCGGTCGCGCCGATCGTCTTCGAGCTCGTGCCAATCATGGACGCGACGTCCGGGCTCGGAGAGCCGGCAGCGAATATCTCAGGCATGAATCCTGAGGATGTGGCGACCTTCGGCGGGCTTCGCAATGTTGACGGCGGCACGATCGATCTGGCTTCCCTGACCGAGGGTCAGGTGGTGATCAACAAGACCACCCAGGACAAACTCGACGCCAAAGTCGGCGACACCCTCACCTTCAGCTACGACAACAAGCCCTATCAGGTGACCGTCGCCGGGATCGCCGAGGACGAGATCATCAGCGGTTCGGTCGACTTCAACAGCGTTGGCATGGTGATGTCGCTCACCAACCTGCGTTCGATGCTTGGACTATCTACCGACTTGAGCGCTGTGCTTATTTCAAACAATGGTCCGGTTCGCGGCGCGGAAGATCTCACCGACGCGGTCGAGGCGAAGCTCGCCCCGGCGCTTGAAGGACAAAATCTCGGCATCAATAACACCAAGAAGGATTTCGTCGCGCAATCGGAACTCTTCGCGAATATCTTCACCTCGCTCTTCCTGGTGATGGGGCTCTTCTCGATGGCCGCCGGCATCATGCTGATCGTGCTTATCTTCTCGATGCTCGCCGCTGAGCGCCGGGCGGAGATGGGCATGACCCGCGCGATCGGCGCCCAACGCCGTCAGTTGATCCAGCAGTTCATCGCCGAAGGAACCGGCTACGCGCTTCTCGCTGGATTGGTTGGATCGGCGCTTGGCGTCGCGGTCGCCTTTGGCATGGCCAAAGTGATGGCGAGTCTCTTTGGTGACGAAATTGACATCACAGCCTACGTGACGGCCAAGAGTCTCATCATTGCCTACTGCCTCGGCGTCACTATTACCTTCCTTGCCGTCGTTGTTGGTTCGTGGCGGATCAGCCGGCTCAACATCGTCTCAGCCATCCGAGACATTCCTGATGTCGCGCAATATCGCCGCCGTCCGCGCGTGCTGATCTTCGGCATCCTCCTGATCGCGCTCGGTGGATTCCTGGCGGTTTCAGCCGGAACATCGATGTTCAGGTTTGGTACCGGCATGTGCCTCTGGCCATTCGGCGTCTTGCTGATTACCCGCTATCTCGGCATCCCATCGCGCATTCCGTCAACGCTGGTCGGCCTTTGGATCGTTTTCTTCTGGTTGTTGCCTGATTCGGTATTCAAGAAGATATTCGGAGACTACACGGGCGACTTCGAGCTCTTCTTCGTCTCCGGCATTTTCCTGGTGATCGGTTCGACCATCGTCATCATGCAGAACACCGATATCCTGCTCCGGATCATCTCCTGGTCCGGCGGGCTCTTCAAGACGAAACTGCCAGCGATCCGCACCGCCGTCGCTTATCCGGGTGCGGCCCGCGGCCGCACCGGCATGACAATCGCGATGTTCAGCCTGATCATCTTCTCGCTCGTGATGATGGCGACGATCAGTGACAACTTCTCCCGCGCATTCCTCAGTGACGATGCGGCGGCAGGTTGGGACGTTCGCGCCGAGGCCGGGCAATCGAACCCGATCGACAATTTCGAGCAGACCCTGCAATCGCAAGGGATCGATACCAGCGGCATCACCAACATCGGCGAGATCGATTCGCCGATCAGCGGAAACACGCAGGTCCGCATGCCAGGTAACACGGATTGGGAGTACTACGGAGTCCAGGGCATGGACCAGGGCTATCTCGATCATGCCAATCTCTTCTTCCAGCAGCGCGCTGCCGGCTACGACAGCGATCAGGCGGTCATCGAGGCATTGAACAGTGGCCAGCCAGTCGCCGTGATCGATTCGCAGGCGGCCGCCAGTGGCGGAGGGTTTGACGGCAGCACCTTCCATGCCGACGTCCAGTCGACCGACAATGTTTTCCAGCCCTTCGAGATCGAGGTGCTCAATCCTTCGACCGGAGATGTTTCCAAGCTGACCGTGATCGGCGTGATCGATTCGAAGATTTCGAGCCTGTTCGGCATCTTCACGAACCGGGCGACCACCGACGCGATGTTCAATAGTGAGCGCGGTTTCACCAGCTACTACCTGGCGCTGAGCAATCCCGGCGACTCAAAGCAGATGGCCAACCAGATCGAATCGAAGCTCCTCATGAACGGCGTTCAGGCCGATTCGATCCAGCAGGAGCTGAAGGACTCGCAAAAGCAGTCGATGTCGTTCCTCTACCTGATTGAAGGCTTCATGGGACTCGGCTTGATCGTCGGCGTCGCCGCCATCGGTGTGATCGCCTTCCGTAATGTCGTCGAACGGCGACAGCAAATCGGCGTCCTGCGAGCGCTCGGCTTCCAGCGGTCGCTCGTGTCGCTCTCGTTCATGATCGAAACGGCGTTTGTCGTTGGCTTGGGTGTCCTCGCCGGCGGCACGATGGGCATCATCCTGGCGCGCAACCTCTTCAACAGCGACGACTTCACCGACGGCGCAAAGTATCCCTTCTCCGTGCCCTGGCCGCTCCTGATGCTCATGCTCGTCGCAACCGTCGTCGCCGCGCTGCTGATGACCTGGATCCCGGCCCGGCAAGCCTCCCGCATCGCTCCGGCGGAAGCGCTTCGCTACGAGTAGGGAGTTAAGAGTAGAGAGTAAAGAACGGAGTCCTTTTCGTACTCTCTGCTCTCAACAACGAACGGCGCTGATGGGAATCCACCAGCGCCGTTCGTTGTTGTAGCTTGAAATGTCGATAGCTTAGGGAAAACGACGACAAGGTATCGGAGAACGCGAAGAGGCGTTCGGAATGGAAGGAACCTGTAGATGAATCGTGACGATGTGATCGCCGTCTTGAATAAGCCACTGTCGCTGGAGCTGATGAAATCGGAAATTCCGGCCAGGCTTGCCTATAACGGGCCGGATGGGTTCCCACGCGTGATTCCGATGGGATTTCCTTTGGAATGGCGAAGCAATCGTCGTCTGTTCGCCGCCGAACGCGGCGAAAGTGAAATCGCTGGCGGCGAATCCGAAGGTCGCGCTCACGATCGATACGAACGACTTCCCTCCTGCCGCCCTCTTTATTCGTGGGACCACCGCACTCGAAACCGTCGATGGCGTTCCGGATGAGTTCATCGAAGCAAGCAGACCGCGCGTGCCAGTCGAGGCGTTTGCCAAGTGGGAAGCAGGCGTGCGCGCCCTCTACGACCAGATGGTCATCATCACCATCACCCCGACCTGGGCGAAGCTAATCGACTTCGAAACGACGCTCCCAAGTGCTGTCGCCGAATTGATCGAAGCAAAGGGTTTCGGTTCTCAACCGCAAAATTGAGGCTCCGCGACCACCCTAACCTGCTTCGGCAGAGGGTTCGAATTCCCTGAAATACACGCATGTTTCTGTAGGGGAGGGGTTTTCAAATCCGCGGGACAGCGTTATCACCACTGCGAGGTATCAGGCGAAGAGATCATGATGAACACCATCGCGGTCTGCTGCCTGCTCGTTAGCCCCGGTCGTCCAGGTAGTACGTCATTGATTGCATCGCGCCGATCGGGTCGACTTCGCGGACCATGACGTGCGCGGGGGCTTTGATCACGATGGGGGCGTAGTTGAGGATGGCGGTGACGCCGCCGGCGATGAGCCGGTCGGCGATCGCCTGCACCGACGATGGGGGCACGGCGATGATGCCGATCTTGATGCCCAACTCGGCGACGGTGCCGGTGATGTCGTCTACTTCTTTGACGATCAACCCGTTGACGATCTGGCCGATCGTATCATTCCGGTCAAAGATCGCGCTGATATTGAACGAGGTCGGCACGAATCCGCCATAGTGCACGATCGCCTGACCGAGATTGCCGTAGCCGACCAGCGCGCAGTTCCAGGGCCGGTCGAGTTGCAAAATATGATGAATCTCGTCGGTCAAAAAGCGGACATCGTATCCCTTGCCCTGCTTGCCGAACTTCCCGAAATAGGAGAGATCGCGGCGAATCTGGGCGGCGGTGACGCCGATCGATTCGGCCAACTCTTCTGAGTTGATCGAGGTGACGTCTTTTTCGAGAAGTGAGGTAAGTGTCCGCAAGTAAATGGGGAGACGGCGAATGACGATATCGGGAATGGGATGACCCGCGACGCCCGAATAGTTCCCTTCGTCGAGAAGGAGACTGTTCATCGATGGCATCATCTGACCACTTCGCCCCGCCATGCCTGACTTCGTCGTCATCTGTTTCAGCCCCGTTGCGCCCGAGCGGCTCACTCATCCAGTGGGCATGCGCCGAGTGACGCCTGCTCACATTCCGTCTCGTGCGATCTTTCACAAGTATCCGTTACGCCTGGGATTGTCGTCAAAGAATCCGGTCACTCATGCACACTCAACGCCCCGTACTTATTCCGTTCCACACCAATCGAGCACCGCCGCCGCCAGCACCTTGAGCGTCGGCGCCAGCGATGTCACATCGAGCCATTCATTCGCCCCATGCGCGTTTGCGCCAAGCGCGCCATAACAGCTGCACGGCACGCCGGAGAGGTTGAAATAGCGGCTGTCATTGATGCCGGTGCTGGCGCGATAGCCGATCGGCTCGCCGATCACCGCTTGATGCCACCGCGAGATGCCCTGCACCAGCGGATCATCAAGTCGCACCGTCGATCCTTCACTGCCGAATCCGTAATAGCTGACGACGGGTGGATGCGCGGCTAGCCAGGGATCGGCCGCAGCGGCGGCCGCCACGGCTGCTTCGATCTGCCCGCGAATCTCCGCCACGGACACTCCAGGGTAAAAGCTGACGCGGCACGAAAGCTCGCACTGCCCCGGAACGGTGCTCGGCCAGTCTCCACCCTGGATCACGCCGATATTGAGATTGATCGGATGCTCGATTCCGGCAAAGTCTGGATCGACCGCCCGGTTCAACTCCGCGTCGAGCTCGCGCAGGGCGAGCATGATCGGGATCGCTTTTTCGATCGCGTTCACGCCGGCCCATGCCTGCATCGCATGCCAGGTTTTGCCGGTGATCGCGATCTTGAACCAGATGACGCCGACGTGGGTGTTGGTCAGCAGCTGGTTGGTCGATTCGGTGATCAGCGCCGCATCGGCGCGGTCATGGATCGAGGCGGCCAGCGCACCGTTGCCGGTACATTCCTCTTCAATCACGCTCTGGAGGGTGAAATCGCCCTTGAGGGTGATATCGAGGTCGTTGAACAGGCGCGCCAGCATCAGATTCATGGCGACACCGCTCTTCATGTCCCAGGCGCCACGTCCATACAACCGGTCGCCCTTGCGGGTCGGCTCGTAGGGATCGCTTTCCCAGAGCTCAACCGGTTCGGCGCTGACGACATCGATATGCCCGTTCAGAATCATCGAGCGCCCGCCGCCGCTGCCTTTCCGAGTGGCAGACACGTTCGGCCGTCCGGCGAATGGCACGCCGCTGTCACCGGCGTTCGGCAGCGCTTTGATCGATTCGTCGAGTTCCCAGATTTCAACGGGAAGACCGCTGGCGCTTAGATGGGCGGCGACGAATTCCTGGGCCGGACGCTCGTTTCCAAGCGTTGAGGGGAACCGGACGAGATCGCCGACCAGGCTGATGATTTCATCCTGGCGATCGTCAATCGCCGCAAACAACCGCTCCCGGATCTGTTCCATCGACGACGGCATCTTCGCTCCTTAGCGTGTTGCGGCGTTTGCCGGCTGCAGATTCCAGCGGCTGTAGGCATGACTCCAATCGATCCCGGGCAGGATTGCGGCGTGCGGCGGTATTTCCCCGCGCAACGCGGCGGCAACTTCACGCGCGGCATCGACCTGCATGCTCTCGATCGACGCTTCGGAGTAGAACGCGGCGTGCGGGGTGAGAATCGTGCGGGGAGACTGTCGGATTGAAGCATCGAGCGGCGGCGGTTCTTTGGCGAAGACATCAATCCCGGCCGCGCCGATATGCCCCGATTCCAGCGCGGCGGCCAACGCCACTTCATCAATGATCGGCCCCCGCGCAACGTTGATGACGATCGCACCCGGCTGCAATTTCGCCAGCGCCTCGGCATCGATCAGACCACGCGTTTCCGGGGTCAACGGCGTGTGCACCGAAACGAAATCGCTGCGGCGGAGAAGCTCGTCGAGCGAAACCTGCTCGATACCATGCGCCGCAAACACCTCAGACCGGGCATACGGATCATAGGCGACCACGTTCAGCCCGAACGCGGTGGCGCGCTTCGCCAACTCTGTCCCGATATTGCCAACGCCAACGATGCCAAGCGTTCGCCCGCGCAGCCGGTAGATGGGCACCAGCTCGCCGATGTCCCAGTGATCGCGCTTGGCCATTGCTTCCTGCTCGCGCAGCTTGCGGGCGGAGGCGAGGAGCAACATCATCGCCTGGTCGGCGACATCGTCGGATCCGTACCGCGGCACGTTGGCGACGACGATGCCAAGCCGGGCCGCCTCAGCGGTGTCGATCATGTCGACGCCAACGGCGTGATGGGCGATGCAGCGGCAGCGCGTCAACAACGCCAGCTCAGGCGCGCGAAGCTGAAAGTGGTTGTTGAGCACACCGTCAGCATCCGGCGCGAGCTGCCGGAATTCCTCGATCGACGCCGCGAGCACCAGCTCAGCGCCGGCTGCTTCCAGCACGGCCCGCTCACCCGCTCGCGTCTCATCGAACGGAGAGGTCATCACTTCCCCAACGACCAGCATCAAACGATTCTCCTCGCATGGGTTCTGCGCAGTTGGGCGCTTCGGATTTCCAGTTAGAACGGGGGCAGAATGCTAGATATCTTCATCCCAAAACAGGCGGCGAAATTCGAGTGTGTCGTAATACCCAAGAATGCTGACGATTTTCCCCTCGGAGGAGCGCACGATCGTCACCTGCTCGGAAAGCACTTCGCGGCTCTGCGTGCGGGAAAATTCGCGAATGACGAACTGCACCGAGGCGCGCTCACCCTGCATGATCACATCGGTCACCGACCAACGAGCACCTGGATACGAAGAAACGACCTGGCCAAAATAGGCGACGACCTCATCAGCGGTGCGGATCGGGGCGACGTGCGGCAGCGCCCGGAAGACGGCATGCGGGGCAAGTGTCCGCATCATCCGATCGGGATCTCGCTCATCAAGAGCCGAGAAAAATTCCCTGGCCAGCTCCGCAACCGATGGCGGCGCAACGATTCGATCTTCGCCCGTCGTCATAGGCCTGCCTGGCTGCTCCTCGATACCGTCGAACATGACTACTTCAAGGTGACCGGCGTGATCTTAAGCAGGTCTTCAAGATGCGCCTTCGCTGCGTCGGAAACGCCATCACGCGCGCCAATGGCGTCGAGCGTGCGATCGATCTCGGCCAGCACGACCCGGTCATGATTGGCGAGCACCTCCGCGAGACTCCGCAATTGCCAGTCATGTTCCAACCTGCTTGTGCCCACCCGCTTCCAGGCGCTATCGGGGATGCTGCGGAGCAACGACGCCGTGCTCTGCCGCAAGCGGCGGAACTCGGCCAGCACCGAAAGCGTGCCCGAATACTCATCCCAGCGCTGCTCTTCGATTGATCGCTCAACCGGCGGCAGCTTGTCGAGATTGGGATTCTGTTCCATCGCGATCAGAAAAATCTTTGGAAAGACGCGCAGTTCTTCATTGCGCATCCGGACGATCAGCTCCCGCACGGTCGGCGTGTCGCGATATACCTTGCGCTGGAGCAGCGTCTGATTGTGGATCGGCGTCAGCCAGCGTGAAAGATGGTTGATGGTGAAATGCAGCTGCACGATCAATGAATCATTGTCGAGCAAGGCAATAGGCACATCAGCCGCAGTGATCGTTGGTTGTGGTCCTACATGCAAAATCGCCATCTTCGTCCTTGCCCTGTTAGCTAACGACCGCGTCGAGCGCCTGCTGGAGATGCTCGCGATCATGGTCGCAGATGTGATCGGCCATCCATTGAAGGGTTATCCGCCCATAGGCGCTGTGATCGCCCTCGCGTTGCCAGGCATCGTGTGGAAGATCGGTCAGGTATGCAACGAGCCGCTCGCGTAGTTCCGCGAACTGAGCAAGCGAATCTTCCGGTTCCTGCCCACGATAATCGCGCTCGATCTCCCAGAGCGAGTCATCGTACGCCTGCAGCCGCGGCAGATCGGTCGTCACGATCGCGACCGTGCGGTCGAAGTAGATCTCCTCCCAATCGCGAAGATGTGGAAGAATCTCAACAACGCCCCACCCCCCGTCAGGAGCTGGCCGCATGAGATCGTCTCGATCGGCTTGCCGCAACACCAGTCGCTCAAATTCGACCGGCATTCCGGCGAGTTCCGCCAGTATTGTTTCCCGCGTGCGCAGGGTTTTCGTTACAGGCTCCCCACCCGTCAACGACCACTCCCCTCCTTCTCGCATTTCGGGCATATTGCGCCCGTATGATGCCAGAATGGCCAAATCATACAGGATGCCAGCCTCACTCCGCGCAAGAATCTCCCATCGTCACTCATGAACGAGTTCCCGCTCCCCCGCATTCGCTCCTCCGCCGCCTGGTAATGATTCGACCGCCCAGAGCCGAAATTCGGGCGGCTCGACGCCAAACGAGCCGATCATCATCAGCGCGGATGGGTAGTGCGCTTCGCGCAGATCAGTTTTCGACGGGGTGGCCGGAGTATGGGGATGCGAGTGGACAATCGCCCCGAGCATCCAACCGGCGGCGTCCATCGCCTTGAAGGCGGCGATGACGGTGGCGGGGTCCATGGTGAAGCGGACCGGTGAGCGGTCGAGATTCTCCCCTGGATAGAACTGCCGCGCCAACCCGGTTTCGTCGATCGCCAGCAAACCACATCCCTCGAACGGCAACGCCTTCCGGAGATGATCGACGATTTCCCGGCGCACTTCACCCGGCAAAAGCAGCCGTTCTGGAGGCCGGCGAGTTGGGTCATACGCGACCCGGGCGTAGGTAGTCTGTTTGTCTGCAGTCATTGAAAAAACCGGGCATGCTCCGATGATCAAAGCGATCGCGCAAGCGTCGCACAATCGCTCACATTGGTCGAGGCGAATCGCCGCCTCTTTTCGCCGCCCTCTGCTTAACAGTAGGATGCAGAACAGAGAGCAGCCATCGCGCATCAGTACACGCCGGTGATCGTGGAGCCGTGCAACCGGGACGCCGACGGCTATTACGACCTGGGCTGCCTCTCCTACATCGGCAAGGGGCAGGTCGCAAGCTGGTCCTGTTGGTGGCAGACGGAAACCGAAGAGGTGCAGTTGCGGCCCGCCGCGGCGATGGATCCACCAAAGCACCGCACCATCTCGACCTCGTACCTCGCCGAAATCATGAAAGACGCCGCGGCTGCGGTCGGGAGCCTCATCCGCTTCCGGTGCCGGCTCGCCAGCCAGATCAGCAACCCGGAAGAATTCAGAGCATCACTGGCAGTCGATCGCTTTGGGCTGGTGGGCGTGATCGAAACAGAAGACGGCGCGCTGGCCTGGCACGTCCGCTAACTCCGGTTTGCTGCGTCAATCGCTTCAGGCCGGTAGCATCCCGTGCCGCGCAGAAGTTCGGCAGCGGACCTGACTTCGCGTATGGTGAGGGGAACACATGCATCGCGCGTGTGGAGAACGGAACTCTCCCCCACCATGGAATCACCGATCCGGATTCGCCCCTTGGTCTTCGTGACCGATGGGGAAGCCGACTTTCTCCTCGTCATGCAGCAGTTGCTCGAAGATGCAGGCTATGACGCGTTGGTCATGCAACTGGCCGATCACCCCTATGCGGAAATTGCCCGCACCCTCCCAGATCTGATCATCCTCGATTTCCCGTACCGACAATCGCTCGCCTGGAGCATGCTCATGCAGCTTGAGGCCGATCCCATCACCCGGCTGATTCCGATTTTGGCCATTTCGACGGACGCGGACAACCTCATCTCCTTTGGCGAGCGAGCGCAGGCGGTGAATCCCTCCGCCACCCTGCTCAAGCCGTTTGATGTGGAGTCGATGCTGGCCAACATCGCGGCCTTGCTCCCCGAGCGTGCCCGAATTGACGGCGCTGGCGCAGATCATGCATCGAGCAGCCCGAGGTCCTTGAACGTCGAGATTGCTTGATGTTCGCGTGAAAGGGTCGATGAGGCATGCAGAGCAACGGCATTCCGGACGCGGAGTATCAGCATCAGTTGTTGACGCTCGTGACCGTTGCCGGATTGAATGTGGCGCTCGTCAGGCGTCGGCTGATCCAGCAGGTTCCGTTTGATCCTGCCGCCGCCATCGAGATGCTGAAACGCGTCGAGACCGCGCATCGCGCAATTGTCGCGCTCCAGGCGATGCAAGGCTGCTAACAGGCTGGGTATGGCCGGCGCAATGCGATCCCTTTCACTCGCGGACCCTGCGTCGCTAGAATGCGGATGATGTCCGAACACCGCCGAGTCCATCAAGGATGCGACCGAATGGCTACATCGTACCGACATTCGCATACACCTTCTCACTCACCCGACGGATTGGCATTCCTCGCCGATGGTGGTGCCTTAGGCGCCCAGATTCGCGCATTCGATTGGGCAATGACTCCCCTTGGCCCACCTCGCGCGTGGCCACAGGCATTGAAGACGACCGTACGGTTGATGCTGGCGACGCGCCATCCCATGTTCATCTTTTGGGGGATGGAGCATACCTGCCTGTACAATGACGCCTATTGCGCCTCACTCGGACCAGAGAAACACCCGGCCATCCTCGGCGCCCCTGGACAACCATCATGGACCGAGATCTGGGATGTGATTGGTCCTCAGATCGCATTCGTGATGCGTGGCGAGGGTGCCACCTGGCACGAGAACCAACTCGTCCCGATCATCCGCTACGGCGAGCTTCAAGATGTCTACTGGACCTACAGTTTTGGGCCGATTGATGAGCCTGATGCTCCGCACGGCGTCGGCGGCGTGCTGGTTGTCTGCACGGAGACAACAGCCCAGGTAGTGGCGGAGCAACGACGGATCAAAGATCTCGATCGGCTGCGCGCGCTGTTTACCCAGGCGCCCGGTTTCATGTGCGTGCTGCGCGGACCAGATCATTATTACGAAATCGCCAACGCGGCATACTCGAGTCTCGTCGGCGGTCGCGAGCTCGTGGGCAAATCTGTGCGCGATGCCTTTCCGGAGTTGGCGCACCAAGGTTTCCTCGACCTGTTGAACCGGGTCTATACGACCGGGGAGCCCTATATCGGACGCTCCCAACCGATCTTGTTCGGAGGAGCGTCAGACACGGCGCCCGACGAACGATTCCTCGACTTTGTCTACCAACCGATCCGGGACGATACGGGCACGATCACCGGTATCTTCTGTGAAGGATTCGATGTCACTGAGAAAACCCGCGCCGAAGCGGAGCGACAGGTGCTTTTGGATACCGTCGCGCACGATCTCAAGACACCGCTGACCGCCCTGAAAGTGCAAGCCCAACTGATGCAACGCAACATCCATCGTCGGGGAGTTCCGGATGCTGATGAGCTGCTGGAACGCGTGGCGCGCTTCGACCGCTTGGCAGACCGCATGACAGACCAGGTAAGCGAGCTCAGTGACCACGCCCGGCTCATCATGGGTCAACCCGTGGAGATCGAGCGGCGGCCGACCGATCTTGTCGCTCTGGTCGCCGAAACGATCACGGAAATCCACCAAACCAATGGTCCGCATGAATTCCACGTCGCCCATGATGCCGATGAGCTCATCGGCTTATGGGATCCGCGTCAGGTGCGGCGCATCGTGGCAAATCTGCTCGGCAACGCGGTGAAATACAGCCCCGATGGGGGAGATATCGTCATCCGTATCACAGTCGAAGATCGTGAGGCCATCCTGGTCGTTCAAGACACCGGTGTTGGCATCCCGCCCGGCGATCTGCCGCAGATCTTTGCTTTCCGCTCACGTGGCCGCAACGTCAAGGCGATCGCAGGAGCTGGGATTGGACTGGCGGGGGTCAAGCGGATCGTGGAATATCACGGCGGGGCGATCTCGGTGGCAAGCGAAGAAGGGCGGGGCACAACGTTCACGGTGCGGTTGCCACTTTCGCCCGAGTGACCGTGCCATCAGACGACCGCTCGTTCATTGCCGGTGTCGACGCAGGACCGATGAGCAGGCGATCGATCTGGCCGACCAGTATGGTGTTTCTCCCTCGGTGATCAGCCAGATTCTCCGCGGGATCGCCTGGCAAGATGTGTCGCAGATAGAAGTAGATGAACGTCTTATCCCATAATTTGCATGCTGCAATAAAAAAGCGAAACGCCGGCTGAAGCAATCCAAGCCGGTGTTTGTGTGTCTGAATGCACGTCCGGGGCATCACGCCGAGCTGTCAGGTCTCGTTACCGGTGCCGAATAAGCCTTTGGGAGGGCGACGCTACGACTCTGTGAATGCGAAACTTTCTCCAATCACGAGGTGGCCAATTCGACGTGTGCGAGGGAGGCACGAGCCATGACATCGAAATACGGTGCGCCGTCAGGAGGACCAGGTGACGATGTCGACACGCGATAGTCCGGCGGCTCCGCCCATTCACGACTACGTGCGATTGTTGCTCCTGGCGGCAGCGATGGCGCTTCCCATCGCTGCCACAGCCTGGGGCTTCCTCCAGGTGGTGGATCAACTCCAAGAAGCCGTCTGGGAGACCTGGCCGAAGAATCTCGGCTACGACACGCCCCCCTGGTGGTGGGTTGCGGGCACGCTCGCCGTGGCCGGCGTCATCGTGGGCATCGCGGTCGTCCACCTGCCGGGCAAAGGAGGCCATGTCCCGGCGCTAGGCGCGCACTTTGGAGCTGCCGAACCGCGCGAGCTGTTCAGCATCATCGTCGCCGGTGTCGCCTCGATTGCGCTTGGCGCGGTGATCGGCCCCGAAGGGCCGCTCCTCGCCCTCGGCGGTGGGCTCGGTGTGCTCGGTATACGGTTGGCGCGACACGACGCCCCGGAGTCCGCGGTCAAACTCGCCTCACTCACCGGCACCGCCGTGGCCATCTCAACCATCTTCGGTTCGCCACTGATTGGCGCCGTCTTCGTGCTGGAAGCGCTCGGCCTGGCTGGCGCAGCCAGTTCGACGGTGCTCGTGCCGGGACTGCTTGGCGCCGGGATCGGGGCGCTCATCTTCACCGGTCTGGATAGCTGGACAGGGTTGTCCTCGCCGTCACTGGCGTTACCCGCCCTGCCTGACTACCCGCATCTGCACGGGTCCGACATTGCGTGGGCCGTTGCCATCGGTATAGGGGCCGCGCTGGTTGGCCGCGCCATCAAGCTCATCGGTCGGACCGTCGATTCCCGCGTCGGGCTCCGTCCGATGATCTTGACCCCGCTCGCCGGTCTGGCCGTCGCCGCCTGCGCGATCGCCTTCACCCAGATCACCGACCATGACGTGCAGTTTGTCCTGATGTCGGGCCAAACGGAGATTGGCCCGTTACTTGCGCAGGCGGGAGATTGGTCGACCAAAGCGCTGGTGCTGGTAGTGGTCCTGAAGGGACTCGCCTATGGCGTTTCGCTCGGGAGTTTTCGCGGTGGCCCCACCTTCCCCGCGCTCTTTCTCGGCGCTGCCAGCGGATTGCTCCTGGCCGATCTGCCCGGATTGGCGGAGTCACCGGCGGTCGCCATGGGAATGGGAGCGATGTGCGCGGTCATCCTCGGCATGCCGCTGTCCTCGGTCGTGCTGGTGGAGGTGATGCTGGTGAACTCGGGATCGCAGCTCACGTCGCTCGTGATCGTGGCCGTGGTGGTCGCTCATGTCGCAACGATGGCATTGACCCCTGCCAAGAAGCCGGAAAGCGAACGCGACGCTCCGCTGACGAATCAGAACGCCGCGTCATGAGGGATACGGAAATGCGCCAGGCGCCGAAGTTCCTCAGCGACCTACAACGCACAAGTGATGCCACCGATCGCGAGGGACGGCCGCGGGGAATCGCGCTTTGACTGAACGCGACTTGTATCCGTCATATCGAGGTTTCCGCCACCGCCGAGACTTCCATTACGGCTGCCTGAAGATCCACACACTGCACCGCCTGAACTCATCATCAATTGATTCCGGGCGGTGACGGCATCGCGCGCGAGTTGCCTCGACCTTCGCGCCACTGACGGCATCCCGCCCATTGCCCGCGCTGGATGTGAAAGTTGGCGAGCGCAGTCCGTCCGTTGGGGTCGGGACTCATGCCGCGCAGGTACCTATTGACGCGATAGGCATCTGGCCAGTCGGCTTCGACCGCGACGGCCGAGAACCCGAGTTCCTCGATCAGGCGTTCGGTGATGCGCGCTCACGGTAGAAGTCGTGGCTGCCATGCGTCGCTTCGCCCAGCAACACGACGCGCGTCGCCAACCACGCTCATCAGCGCGTCGTAGTCGTGATCCGAGCCATCGAGGCCAATGGCCGCTGCCTTCACAAGTTAGGCAAAATGCTGCTCCGTTGGGAAGGTGTGCCGCTGACCGGGAGGAGTCTCCTGCGCCTGCCGCAGGAGTGAACACACTTCCTCATCGGAGGTGGGTCCGAATTCGCGGTACCACAGGCCCACCGCATAGAAGTGATCCGGGGTCTCGACACAGATCATCTCATCCACGATATGCGGCGGTCATGAGCCTCTCTGCTTGCGGCGTGGAGTGTGCCTCCCGTGGTCGTCAAGGATATCCTTGGCCACAGCAAAGTCACGACGACGCTGGATGTCTATACGCGGACCTTCGCCAACGATCTCCGCGACGCGACGAACCCAATGGATGGGATACTCGGCCCAAAACAAACCCGGCGCATCGTCAAAACAGGACAACCCCAATATCAGACTAGTCAACATAGAACCATGAAAACAGTGAAAAGAAAAATGCCGAAAACACGGATAATCCGGACAAATTGAAAGCGATGAAAGGCTAGGATGAAAATGACTCGTTCGTTACGGTATCTACTGGCGGCGCTGCTCCTGCTGATGATCGGCGGATCGGCGCTCGTCCCATCCTCTCGCGCGCAAACACCGTCAGCCGAAGTCGATCAATGGTCCGCCGTGCTTGATAGTGAGCGTGCGGCCCTTGAGGCGAAAACAGAGGATGCCCTCAGCACCTATACAGTCAACGCTGCCCTGGTTCCTGAGCACGGCGACGTACTTGGATTCGTTTCGGGAAGCTGGACACTTGATTGGTTCAATCCAGTCGACGAACCGCAATCGGAGATCTATCTCCGCCTTTACTCGAATGATCCGCGCTACGCCGAGGGCTCGATCGAGTTGAGCGATGTGAAGGTCGATGGCGAGCCGGCGACGGCTGAGCTTTCCGTTGAAGACACGCTCGCGACGATCAAACTGCCGGAGGATGTCGCGCCCGGAGGATCTGCGACCGTTACGCTCAGCTTCGTATCGACGATTCCTGACGATGCGTCAGGCTCCTACGGCATGTTCAACCATGACACACGCACCGATTCCTACACGCTCGATCATTGGCTACCGCTGCTTGCCGGATACGATCCCGCCAACGGCTACGTCCTCGATATCCCGAGCAAAAATGGCGATCCGGTCTTCTCGAACGTCGCGATGTTCGATGTGACCTTCACCACGCCCGCCGACATGATCGTCGCCTCAACCGGCATCGCCGCGGAAACCAGCGGCAAGCTCGATACGAAAACGATCCACTACGCCGCAGGCCCCGTGCGTGAGTTCACGCTTGCCGCGAGCAAGAACTATGTGATTGCGATTGGCAAGGCCGGGGACACCACCGTCAAGTCTTATTACTTCAAAGGCCACGAGGAGCGCGGCGAAGCGACAGTCACCTGGACAGTCGACGCGATCAATCTCTACAACGAACTGCTCGGCGTCTATCCCTACAAGCAATTCGATGTCGTCGAGGCCGTCATCGGCGGCGGGGCGGCTGGCATCGAATTCCCCCAGATCGTCTTCATCGCGTCCGACTATTACGCCGATCCGCTCGACAACGAAATGGTCCCGCACGGGCAGGAGTTCACGGTCGTCCACGAGATCCTGCATCAGTGGTGGTACGGCGTGGTAGGCAACAATCACTATCTGCACGCGTTTCTCGACGAGTCGCTGACGAATTATCTGACGACGGTCTATTTCGAGAAAATCTACGATGAAGAAACGAGCCAGCAGCAAACGCTGATCAACGTGCTGCTCCCCTACCTTTTCTGGTTGTATGGACTGAATGACGGGGCGGACCAGATCGTTGACAATCCGACCGATGCGTTTCCGAGTGAAACCGATTACGGCACCGTCATCTACAACAAAGGCCCGCTCGGGTTTCAGGCGCTTCGCGAAGCCATGGGTGACGACGCCTTCTTCGCCGCATTGCAGGCATACTTTACCGACCAGACCCTGGGCGTCGCCCAGCCGGAGGATTTACTCGCCGCGTTCAATGGCGCCGCCGACGCGCCGATCGACGATGTCTGGAATCATTGGTTCAATGAGGCGAACGGAGCCGACGACTACACCCGCCAGTTCTACGAGAATCTTCTTCGCCAGTTCGGACAGTAGGAGGCATCTGAGGCATCGTGCAGGGCATTCCCGGACCGATCTATCCCCAGCTGCCAGCGCCACTACCTGCGCCGGCCGCCACGCAACCACAACGACTGCCGATCTATCTCGATCCGGTGGTCGGGTGGGCGCTGCTCTTTGCCTTCGTCACTCGCTTTGGCCTGGCGATCGCCGGTTGGTACTCGCTGCGCATTTTCCCCCGGTTGCCGTTTTATCCGGCACAGCAGCCCGATTCTTTTTTCCCCGATAAACCCTGGATCGACGGCTGGATCCGCTGGGACTCCGCCCATTACATCGCCCTGGCGAAATATGGCTATGGGGGGGACAACCCGAGTCCGGGCGGAGGTTGGGGGTTCTTTCCGCTCTATTCCCTGATGATGCGCGGGTTCAACCAGATTCTCTTCCTGCCGATCACCGAGCGTAATCTCGCGTTGGCAGGCCTGGTTATCGCCAATCTCTGCTTCATCGGACTGGTGGCCCTGGTCGCGCGCTGGAGCGCCGAGCTCTTTGGCGATGACGCGGCGCGGTCGACGACCATTCTCCTCTGTCTCTCGCCCTTTTCCTTTTTCTTCAACGTCGCCTACACCGAATCACTGTTCGTGCTGCTGGTCACCGCCACGCTGATGCTGGCAGGCAAGAACCGATGGATTCCGGCGGGATTGGTGGCTGGACTCGCGACCGGAACCCGGCTCGTCGGGCTGGCGCTCATCCCCGCCATTCTGCTGCTCGCCTACAAACGCCGCGCCTCGCTGCTGGAAACGATCACAGCGGTCGGGCTCTCCTGCTACGGCGTGCTGATTTTTGGCGCCTACAGCGCCTGGAAAACGGGCAATCCATTTGAATATTTCACCGCGCAATCGGAATGGGGTGGCTGGACCGAGCACGTTCGCTTCTACGCCGAGCTCTTCGTGAAGCAGCCGAAAGAGGCGCTCAACGGCGACCCTCGCCATCTCATCATCGTGCTCAACGTCGTGCTCTTTTTGATCGCGCTCGCCTGGCTTCCGGCGGTCTGGAAACGGCTCGATCCCGGCATCGCCCTTTTCACGACGCTGATCGTCGTCGGCCAGGGGATCATGACCTGGGTCTCGCTCGGGCGCTATCTCCTCCCGGCAATGGGCATCTATCTCGTCGCCGGGCGCTGGATGGCGGAAACGAAACGCTCACCCTGGACCCGGGAATGCATCTGCGCCATCGGCGCGATCACCGTCACCACCCTCCTGATCCTCTTCGCCCACGGTTTCTGGGTGATCTGATTCAACTTCTAGCCGAATAGGGAGTGAAATGTCTGAAGATCGCGGGGTTTTGCTTGTCACCGGAGCAGGGCGAGGAATCGGCGCGGCGGTGGCCCGGCTCGGCGCGCGCGATGGCTATGACGTTGCGGTGAACTACGCTGCCAGTGGCAAAGAGGCGGATGCGGTCGCGCGGGAAATTCGCCAGGCAGGTGGACGCGCCCTTGCGGTGCAGGGCGATGTGGCGAAAGAAGCCGATATCCTGCGCCTGTTCGCGACGGTCGAGCGCGAGCTTGGCCCGATCACCGCGCTCGTCAACAACGCCGGGATCACCGGCGGCATCCACCGTTCCGATGAAATCGCCGTTGAAACAATCGAGCAGGTCTTCGCCGTCAATGTGACCGGCACGCTGATCTGCGCGCGGGAAGCCGTGCGCCGGATGGCGATCAGTCACGGCGGCCAGGGCGGAGCGATCGTCAACATCTCGTCTATGGCGGCCAAGCTCGGCGGCGCGGGCGAATGGGTGCATTACGCCGCCTCGAAGGGTGCGATTGACGCGTTCACCGTCGGACTGGCGCGCGAATTCGCGGCCGATGGGATTCGGGTCAATGCCGTCCGGCCGGGTCTGATTGAATCGGATATCCACCAGTCCGCCGGCGATCCCGATCGCCCCGCACGCATGGCGCCCACCATCCCGATGAAACGCTCCGGCGCCGCCGAAGAAGTCGCCGAAGGCATCATCTGGCTCCTCTCCCCGCCGCATCCTACGTGACCGGCGCAATCTTGGAAATCGGTGGCGGGAGATGACGATTTTTGGGTCATTCATGTTCACTTGACTTACGAATACGTTATACGTATCCTGTATTCAGGTGAATTGAGGACGCCCGTATGCTGCGAAAATATCGTGACCGGCAAACAGAGCGATTCGCCATGGGCGAGTTCGTTAAGGCGTTCAGCGGAATCGATCGACAAGCATCACGACGTCTACGAATCCTTGATTCAGCGACATCGCTCTCTGATCTCGCAGTCATACCAGGATGCCGATTGGAGTCGCTGCGCGGCGATCGGGCAGGGCAATTCAGCATTCGTATCAATGATCAATGGCGAATCTGCTTTTTATGGCCCGATGATGAAACCGGAGCCATCGAGATTGAAATCGTCGATTACCACTAGGAGAACACCAATGACTAGGCGAGAAATGAAGCCAATCCATCCCGGAGAAGTCCTTGAAGAGGACGTCCTCGCGGAACTTGGGATGAGTGCCAAGCAGCTCGGAGAGGTCCTTGGCGTCCCCTCCAATCGCATCACGGAAATCGTGCGCGGGCGGCGCGGCGTCTCCGCCGACACCGCGCTTCGGCTCAGTCGATGGCTGGGAACGTCCCCGAAGTTCTGGTTGAACCTGCAGCAAGCCTATGATCTTGAAGTCGCAATCAAAGAGCACGGTGAAGAGATCGACCGAACGGTGATGCCGCGCTCAGTCGCTTAGCTCAGATTCACGACGCAACGGTCGGTTGTGCGGTCGCTTCATGGCGGGCGCGGAGTTGGCCGCAGGCGGCGCCGATGTCGACGCCGCGGGAGTAACGCACCGTCGCGGGGATGCCCGCGCCGCGCAGCGTTTCGCGCGAAGTGCTCGATCCCGGCGGGATCGGGACGCTCGAATTTCAGCACATCGACCGGATTGAACGGGATGATGTTGACGTGGCACAGGCGGCCACGCAGCAGTGCCGCCAGTTCCAGGGCGATGTCGTCGCCGTCATTGATCCCGCGCATCAGCGCGTACTCAAACGACACCCGGCGGCCCGTTTTGGCCGTATAGCGATCGCAAGCGGCCAGCAGCTCGGCGATCGGCCAGCGCTCGTTGATCGGCACCAACCGGCTGCGCAGCTCATCGTTTGGCGCGTGCAACGAAACCGCGAGATTGAGCTGGATCGGCTCGTCGCCGAGCGCGTCGATACGAGGAACGATGCCCGAGGTTGAAAGAGTCATCCGGCGAGCGCCGAAACCGAATCCATCCGGATCGTTGAGCGTTTTCAGAAACGCGATGCTGGCTGCGTAGTTTTGCAGCGGCTCACCCATCCCCATCATCACCAGATTCGTGAGCGTTCGGCCCAGCTCACGCGACCGGCGCGCGCTGTCGACCGTTTGTTGCACCATCTCGCCAGCGGTGAGATTCCGCGTCAGTCCGCCGAGTCCGGTGGCGCAAAAGGCGCACCCAACCGCACAACCGACCTGGCAGGAAACGCAGACGGTTGCCCGCTCGGGATAGAGCATCAGCACCGTTTCGACAAACTGGCCATCGTTCGTTTCGTAGAGCAATTTGTAGGTGTCGCCGCCATCGGTGGCGATTTCGCGCACCGGGCGCATCAGCACCAGCGGCAGCTGCGCTATCAGCCACTCACGCAGCGCGGCTGGGAGATTCGTCATCGCGGCGTAATCTGAGACAAGCTGCCCGTATGCCCACGACCAGATCTGTTTGGCGCGAAACGGGGGGAATCCGGCGTCGACCAACCGCTCGGTGAGCTGAGCCAGCGTGAGATCGTACAACCCGAAGGGTCGCTCGGCTCGCGGCACGGCTCGGCGAGCAACGGGCTGGATCGGAAGCGGTGATTCAGGAGAAGATGACATTGAAGACACAGCAGTTTCCATAACCTGATAAGGGTACCACGAGCGGACATCACAACCCGCTCCCGCGTATCATCCCATGCCATACGGCATGACGCCGGATTGCATGTCACAAGGTCGATCGGAGGAATGTGTGGGGCGGCGCGTACTGGTCATTGGCGGAGGCGGTCGCGAGCATGCGCTCGCCTGGAAACTGGCGCAGAGTCCGAGCATCAGCGCGGTCTACTGCGCGCCGGGAAATCCTGGCACGGCGTCCATTGCCACGAATCTCCCGCTCGCCGCGAACAGCATTCCCGGCATTATCGCGGCTGCCGATCAACATGCGATCGACTTCGTGATGATCGGTCCGGAGGAACCACTGGCGCAGGGGTTGGCTGACGCGCTGCGAGCCTCCGGCATCCCCGTCTGCGGGCATTCCGCCGCCGCTGCCCGGATCGAAAGCAGCAAAGCGTTCGCCAAAGCGATCATGGCCGGCGCCGGGATTCCCACGGCGCGCTCGATCACCGCCACTACCCGGTCTGCCGCAATCGACGCGCTCGCGCTCTTCGGTGCGCCCGTCGTGATCAAAGCCGACGGACTCGCGGCCGGCAAAGGCGTCGTCATCGCCCAGAGTCGTCAGGAGGCCGAGGATACGATCAGCGCGTTCATGATCGAGCACGCCTTCGGCGATGCCGGTTCCACGATCGTGATCGAAGAGTTGCTCACCGGGCTTGAAGTGAGCGCGTTCGCCCTCGTGCAGGGCGAAACCGTCGTTCCCTTGATGGCGTCCGTGCGATCACAAGCCGGTCTTTGATGGCAATAAGGGTCCGAATACCGGCGGCATGGGCGCCTACGCGCCGCCGCCGCAGATCGACGCCGCCTTGCTCGATCAGGTGACCACCATGATCCTGAAACCTGCTGCCCATGCGATGGCCGCACATGGTGCTCCCGCTGCAGGGCATTCTGTATGCTGGTCTCATCCTCACTACCACAGGACCGAAGGTGATCGAGTTCAACGCCCGCTTTGGTGATCCTGAGACGCAGGTGATTCTGCCGTTGATGGAAAGCGATCTTGGCGAAGCGCTCTTTGCGGTCGCTACTGGAGCGCTGGCGCAGCTTCCTTCGATTACGTGGAAATCAGGATCGGCGGTCTGCGTGGTGCTGGCTTCTGAGGGGTATCCCGGGACCTACACCACCGGATTTCCGATCGAAGGACTTGACCGCGTTCCTGATGGGGTTGAGGTCTTTCAGGCTGGAACGAAGCTGAGCGACGATGGAGCGGTCGTCACGGGTGGCGGCAGGGTGCTGAACGTCGTCGGTTTTGGCGACGATCTCGCGGCCGCCCGGAACCGGGCGTATGCGGGCGTCAAAGCGCATTTCATTCCAGGGCATGCAGTATCGCACCGACATCGGCTCATTCGGTCTTGAGCAATGACCGTGTTCGCGCCTTGCGATCAGATTTGATTTGATCGTTGGTGTTCGATGTCCAACCACTGCTATTGGCGAGCTCAATAGCCTGGCCGCGATCTTTCGCGCCCAGCTTGCGCAGCACGACGGTCATTTGATTCTTGATGGTTTGCTCGGTGACAAAGAGGTGGTCGGCGATCTCACGGTTTGTCATGCCATGAACCACACCATCGAGCACGGCGATCTCACGCGCGGTCAGCCGATCGAACAGGGCATCGCTTTCATTTGGCGCGACCTCGACGGTGCCCGCCCGGAGCATCGCGAACAGCTGTTGCGCGAGTGCGGTGTTTTCCATCACATCGCGGCTGAGCAACGACTCGCCCCGGGAAACCCGAATCGCCGTCACCGCCAGCAAATGCTCATCAATTGAGGCCGGTACGACCGCACCGGCCCCTGTCCGGACGCCGATCATCAACGCGGCTTCATCCACCGTCTCCGCCACCAGCACGACGTGCGCCGCTGAATGCGCTTTTCGCAACCCGGTGATGACGCGCTCGCCATTGAGTCCGTCGAGATCCAAGCTCGACGATGGCAAGTTCGAGCCGATCGCTGGCAATGGCGTATTGCAGCGCGCTCGTGCCAGTTATCGACACAGCGGACATCATCAAACCGGCGGCTCGAAATGAGAAGTTGCCGCGTGCCCTCGGCGACAGCTGATTGTCGAAATAGCAGCAAAACGACCGGTTTTGCCAAAGCGATTACCGCTCTCTAGATCCTCCGGGGATCTCGCACATCTGGCGAATACGAGCGTTTAATGGCGTTGTCGTATGGCCATATGGTACTACAGCACCCCCCAAAATGGCTAGTCACAATATACAAAACATCTGATTCCGCAACTCGTTACTCCTTGCGGCTGACAGTCCATGCGTACCAGAGCAAGGCGAATCCGGTTTTGCCGTCCTGAAAAAGCTCATCATCGTTGGCGAGACGCTCATCGAGCTCGCTGAGCGGCATCCGCACCAGTGATATGCCCTCATCGGGATCGGCTTCGTACGCGACCGGCCTACAGTTCGTGGCGAGGAAGCGAGTCTGATGTTCGTTCGAGAAACCCGCTGCGGGGAAACAGGTCGTGATGAGTTGCAGATCGCCTGCTTCATGGCCGGTTTCCTCGCGCAATTCGCGCCGCGCAGCGGCTTCCGGGGTTTCGCCGGGATCCAGCAGCCCGGCTGGAATCTCAAGCATTTCTCGCCCGACGGCGTAACGGTATTGCCGGATCAGGAGAATTTCGCCGGTCGTCGTAATCGGCAAAATGGCCACCGATCCTGGATGCTCGATCACCTCGCGAACGCTGGTCCGCCCGGACGGCAGACGGACATTGTCGACGCGCAGGTGGAGCAGCCGCCCATCGAAGGCGCGGCGGCTACCGATTCTGGTTTCATGCGGAGGTGATTCACTCATGCTGGCGCTCCTTAAACGAAAACACCCATCCGGTAAAGGACAGGTGTATCACTGAGAGGCGCCAGGCGGATTCGAACCGCCGATCAGGGTGTTGCAGACCCGTGCCTTACCGCTTGGCTATGGCGCCGTGCCGATGAGGATACCAGAAGAACGGTCTCTCTGGCACGCCAATCCCGGTATCCTATCCGCAGCGATTTGCCTCGATCGAAAGGATCTCCTGTGCGGCTGCTCGGAACCATCGTACGACTTCAGTACCAGCGCGATCATCTCAAGATTCTCGACGGTCCCTACAAGCGTTACGATCCTGTAAATATCGTTCCGGTCGATGAGTTGCGCATGACGCCCGATGGAATTGAAGCAGGACCGGTCGATGCGCCGCTGATCGATGTCCACAACAGCAAACACCTCCGGAGTCTCAATCGAGGCGACAACAGTCTCTCGATCGGATTCTCCGGTCATTACGAGTTGATGCGTGACCGCTATGGTGAGCGCATCACCGATGGCATCGCCGGTGAAAACATCATCATTGCCTACGACGGCCGCATCTTTGTGGATGAGCTGGCGGCAGGACTTTCGATCGCCACGGCGGACGGTCCGGTGATCGTCGACACGTGTGATCGTCGCCACACCCTGCGTCGAGTTCAGCCGCTACGCGCTCGATTTCCCTCGCGACGCCAAACCTGATCTCAGCGTCACCGAAACGGTCCGCTTTTTGCATCAGGGAATGCGGGGATACTACGCCCGCACCGGGCAATCGGCGACATTGCGCGTTGGCGACGAGGTTTCGATTCTCGCCTGAGCCGGACGGTCGTATACTCCGCAAGAGTGGCGCGATTGGTCGCCACAACAACGCAGCAGAATCGCGTCCCCGATGAACGGGGCCGATCAAAATGTCGCGTCCCCGGCGAACGGGGCCGGCACGGGAAAGGAACCCGTCGATGCTCGATCTCACGGCGAATGACACCCGCGTTTTCCTTTTTCATGGAGAGGATGCCGCGGCTGATCCAAGTGCCGCCATGGACAAGGTCAACAACTGGCTCGCGAAGGATCGCTCGAACTCCCCGTATCCGAATCTGCGCATCGCGAACATCGACGTGGTTTCGGATGGCAAAGGCGGTGTGTACACCGTCGTCGTTTGCTCGCTTGGCCGCGCCACCGGAGCATAGGTTTCGTTCGGGACTCCGTTAGGACAGATGATGACGCACCCTCACTCAGATGACCGGACCGATTCCACACCGGAGTCGACCGCGCAGCAGATGGGCGAGGGTGCGTCGTTTCCGCCCAATGCACAACCTGGCGTACTGCTTTTGATGAGTCCCGCCACCTATCGCGCCGGGGCGTTTCTCTGCGCCGCCGAACGACTTGGCATTCATGCATTCCAGGCGGTCGATCATCACCCCGATCTCCCTGAGCTTCCGGAATCGATCCTCGGGCTTGATCTCAATCATGCCGATCACGCGATCGAACAGGTCATCGCATTCACGAAACGTCACCCGGTTGATGCCGTGCTTTCCGTTGACGACAGCGCCACACTCGTCGCCGCTCGGGCAAATGCGTCTCTCGGCTTACCGCACAACGATCCCGGAATCAGCGCTCGCTGCTCGCGACAAATGGGTGATGCGGCAGGCGTTCGCCCGCGCCGGGGTGCCGGTGCCGTCGTTTCAGCAATTTCCGGTCACGTCCGATCCCGTCGATATCGTCCAGTCAGATCCCGTTCCCTTGCGTCGTCAAGCCATTGCGGTTGTCCGGCAGCCGGGGAGTGATTCGGGCCGACAATCCCGCTGAATTCATCACCGCCTGGGAACGCACGAAGCGGCTGCTGTTGACGGAGGAAGGGCTTGACTCCGCGACAACATCGATCATGGTGGAGGAGTACATTCCAGGGGTCGAGGTCGCGGTCGAAGCGTTGCTGATCGACGGCAAGTTGAAGGTGCTGGCGATTTTCGACAAGCCGGATCCGCTGGAAGGTCCGTTTTTCGAGGAGACGATCTACGTCACCCCATCCCGATTGCCGGAGGAAATCCAGGCCGCCATTGCGCTTCGCACCGCCGAAGCCGCCGAAGCCGTTGGTCTGCGGGTTGGTCCCGTTCATGCCGAGCACCGCATCAATGATCGTGATGTCTGGCCGATTGAGCTGGCCGGACGGTCAATTGGGGGAATGTGCTCCAGCGTGCTCGAATTTGGCGCGGGAATGTCGCTCGAAGAACTGATTCTGCGGCAGGCTGTCGGCATGCCGATCGAATCGACGGAGCGTCATCAAGGCGCCGCCGGTGTGATGATGATTCCAATTCCGAAAAAGGGCATCCTCCGCAGCGTCGGCGGCATCGAAGAAGCGCTGGCAGTTCCCGGCGTGACCGGCGTCGAAATCAGCGCCCGCCTCAACTACCCGATCGTGCCGCTGCCGGAAGGCGCGAGCTACCTCGGCTTCATCTTCGCCCGGGGAGAAGATCCCGCCACCGTCGAATCCGCCATCCGCAAAGCGCATTCCCGCCTCAAAATCCGCATCGATCCGATGCTGGGGATCGTCCGCGAGGGCTGACGTTGCCCTGGCACTGGAAGTGCCGGGCTCAACCGGCGAAAGCCCCGATGCATCCGGGCGTTTCCAGGATTCAGTCTCGGAGAGACTTCGGCTTGTGAGCGCTGGACTTCACTCCGGCGAACGGCACATCGACCTTCGCTTCTCACAGATTATTTATTGCCTATTTCTTCCGGGGAGCCGCGCCGCCTTTGCTGCTTCCACCTGCTCCAGGGGGCACCCAGCCTTCGGGAACGCGCGCCTCAGCGCCGAAGAAGAATTCTTGCATCTGGTCGCGCATCACCTGGCGTGTTTCCGGATCGGCCGGGTTCAGACCATAGTGATTGATCAGCAATGTCATATGCGGAACCCAGAGCGCATATCCTTCAGCCGAGACATTCTCATAGATGCGCTGACCGAGGGGTCCAGGAAATGGCGGCTTATCCAATCCGGGTAGTTCCCGTCCTAATTTGACGCAATTCACCATTCGTACCATTTCATCGCTCCCATCGGGTCATCGCGAATGGAAAAAGAAGCTCCCATATCGTGCGTCTAGAACCGTAGAGGAGGGATGAACCGGTGTCAAACCATTTCCACGTAGCATGGCGATTCAAATGAGGGTGCTCTTCTTCGGAATGCGCTGCATTTTCTCGCCACCGGTGCTCGCCGCGATCGTTTCGGCCGGGCATGAGGTCGTGGCGGTGATCACGCCTGGACCTGCAGGAGCGCCACCGCTCACCTGGAGCCGCCGTCCGGGGGCTCGGCCTGGAATTTCGCTTGCTCCAGAGCAAGACGGTCTCGACGGCATCGCCGCAAGACGCCAGCTGCCCATCGGTCAGATTGCCTCGATAGATGATACGGCAGCGATTGAGACACTGGCCGCGCTTCGTCCCGAGATTATCGTGGTCGCTTGCTTTCCCCGGCTTCTGCCCGACGCGCTCCTGAGCATTGCGCCGCACGGTGGCTTCAATCTCCATCCGTCGCTGCTGCCGTCCCTGCGCGGGCCAGAACCTCTCTTCTGGGCATTGCGAAACGGCCTTGAGGAAACAGGGGTGACCGCGCATCGACTGACGGACCATTTCGACGCCGGGGAGATTTACGCGCAGGAGCAGGTTGCGATTCCATTCGGCGCGCGAATCGGTGAAATCGAATCGCTGCTGGCCTCGAAAGCGGGTGAAATGGCAGTCGATACCCTTTCTGCGATCGCACATCAAACGCTTCGTCCGGTGGCGCAATGTGACTCCGAGTCAACTTACGCGCCTTTTCCAACTATGCACGACTTCATCATTCCATCGACCTGGTCGGGCCGTCGCGCGTTCGCGTTCGTTCGAGCTGTTTCCCCACTCGGAGAGCCGCTCATCGTCGAGCAGCAGGACGGCGCGAAAATTGCCGTCAGAGACGCCATTAACTGGTTCCCAGGGCCTGCCGATTTCGGAGCTGATTCACCCGCCGAAGGCGAGGCTGATATCCGATTTGCGGATGGCATTATTCGCTTTCGGATATAGCCGATCTGGACGCCCGGAACGCATCGTTGTCCGTTCGCGACGTACGGACTCATTGACACAGCTTCCGGACATATGGGATAACCCGAACGGGTCAGACAACGTACAGGTCGTTTCATGGCTGGAACGTTCTGAACTGGGGATGTCTGTTCTACGTCGGTGAAGAGACCGAACGTAGTTAAGTGCCTGGGCCCCGGCTGACTGGAGCAATCCGGTTGGGCCCACCAATTCGTCGAAACGAAATCGACAATTCAACAGCCGCCCAATCTTCGCCTGCCACTGCCGCGTTCCCCGCGCGCCCTGGTAGCTGCTCGCGTCGGGTGCGAATCATGCCTCCTCGTGGCTGATTCTTTGCCGGGCCGAGGTGAAGGAGCGCTCTGTCGTGCAGACGCCCCCGTTGCTGGTGCGTAAAACGCACTGGCGTGGTCCTCGTATTTTCGTTCTCACCCTTTTTGTGGTGACTGCTCTGTGGGGCAGCATCGCAATTGCGCCGCCAAAGGCGAGCGCTGCCGCTGCCAGCACCACATCGTCGCTCAATCTCCGCTCGGGTCCCGGCACGAAATACGCCGTGATTCTGGTCATGCCAGCCGGCGCTTCGCTGAAAATCACCGGCTCGTACAACAAGGGCTTCTATCCCGTTCGCTACCAGGGAACGAAGGGATGGGCATCAGCCGATTACCTGACCACCGGGGGCGGTTCATCAAGTGATTCCGGGAGCGGCTCCGTTTCGGGGAGCGCCACCGGCTACGCCACAGTCTCCTCCTCGCTCAACCTGCGCGCTGGTCCAAGCACCGGCGACTCCGTGCTCGCTGTGATGCCTTCCGGCTCCAGCGTTACCCTGACTGGACAAGCATCGAACGGCTTCGTCTCGGTCAACTACCAGGGCACGGACGGCTGGGCCTACGAAGCGTATCTCGGCGCGGGCGGCAGCAGTTCAGGTTCCGGATCAGGATCAGGATCGGGTTCCGGAGACAACATCCCGGGCGGTGGTGCGGTTGGCTCAGCCACGACCACCAGCAGCCTGAATCTCCGCGCCAATTCCAGCACCTCGGCGCGCGTCATCACGGTGATGCCGTCGGGTGCATCGATTTCGATTCTCGGCGATCCCGAGAACGGCTTCTATCCGGTCAGCTATAACGGCTCGAACGGCTGGGCGTCGGGTGACTACCTCTCGTTCGGAGGCGGCAGTAGTAACGGAGGTGGCGGAGGTGGAGGCGATATCGTCTCGATCATCTACGCCGCAGCGGACGCCTACGGTCAATCCCGCGACGACATGCTCCGCGTGGCGCAGTGCGAATCGGGTCTCGATCCGAATCAGGTGACCCCGCCCTACCAGGCCAGTGGACTTTTCCAGTTCCTTCCCGGCACCTGGGCCACCACCCCCTACGCCGCGCAGGACATCTTCGACCCGGTCGCCAACGCGAACGCCGCAGCCTGGATGTGGTCGGTCGGACGCCGCAACGAATGGGTCTGCCAGTAGCAGCATCGACCATCTCGATTCAACGAAAAGCGGGAGCCAGTTGGCTCCCGCTTTTCGTTGTGCACAGAACTGTACAGATCTGCACATCAACTATGCTGTTGACATTCTAGGAGTACGCATCGGGCCATCAGTCGAAGGGCTGTTGCCTATGTTTCCGAAGGTTTACGATCCCGCAGTGAGTGATCGAACTCGGGCGACTCGCCCGCGTCAAGCAGCCCGATCATCATCGTCGACGACGTCCGCCTCATTCGACGCCTCGATCGTCGGGGTCAGCTTTGTCGCCAGGCATGAAAAGCGCGCCATCCGCAGGCGGCACGAGTTGACCGCCGACACCGAGTCGGCTGCAGATAAATTTCGGCTGTCTTCGATAGGGTCTTCCTTTTTCATGATTGCTCCTTCGCGTTCAAACGTCCTCGCACTATCAGGCTTCAGGAAGCAAGTTCTATGCCACGTTCGGCGACGCAGCGGCAATGAGCCTGAATTCAGACCGTCTCCCGGCAATGCCTGCGGTCGAAACTGCCCAGATCGCCGCTACTTAGGTTGCGTTTTCCGCCATTCCACGTAATGCCCGTTCAGCCAGGCGATGATCACCCCGAGCACCTGCTCGCCGTCGGGCTCGTTCAGCAATTCGTGCTTCATGCCGGGCCAGACGACCATACTGGTGTCGACGCCAGGGCGGTTGTTGGTCAGCTTATACAACTGCTCCGCCCCTTTTGGATCAACCAATTCGTCATCCGATCCTTGCAAGATCATCAATGGCATCTTGAGCTGGCTCGCCCGTTTGAGCACTTCGCGGCCCGCGTCGACGATTTCGACCGCCTGCTTCGCTTTCGTCTTCCCGTTGTAGAAGAGCGGATCCTTCTTCGCCCGTTCTTCAACCGCCGGATCACTGCTCAGCACGCCTTCGCGCGAGGGGACGACCGGCATTCCCGGAGCCACTCTGGCGATCGCGCGCAGCGATGCTTCCTGCAGCTTCGAAGCGTCTTGCACCGGTTTGATCGCCGGGGCGCTCAGGACCAGCGCATCGATCTTCTCAGGATGGGCGAGCGCATAACGCAGCGCAATCAGCCCGCCCATCGAATGCCCGAGCAGATAGCAAGGTTTGCCCCCTTGCTCCTGGCGAGCGCGATTCACCACCAGATCGAGATCATCGACGTATTGATCAAAGCGATGGACCAGCGCCCGCGCGCCCGCACTCTTGCCATGGCCGCGATGATCGGCTGCATAGATCGCAAATCTGTTGATCGCCAGCGGCCGCAAGACGTGCCCATACCTGCCGATATGCTCTGCGTAGCCATGTGACAGCACGAGCGATGCTTTCGGGCGTCCAGCGGCGATCCAGCGCTCTCCCTGCAGCGATAGGCCATCCTCGGTGCGGAGAACGAATGCGTCTTGCTGGACGGCAGGAGCCTGTTCCTGCTGCATGAATGCTTCCTTTCGCGTCGCTTGCGTGCAAACCCGATCGATTCTACGCGGTGGCGCGCTGGAGGGTGGTATGCTCCCTGCGAATTCAGGAGCCATTTGTGAGCGTAACGGATCAGACAACCTCGTCCGAATCTGGTGATGTCTCGATTCAAGAGACTGCTGCCCAGGCGCGTCCCGCCGACGAGCGGTTGCCGATTCTCCGCACCAGAACACAGATAGAAATCCCGATGCGCACGGTCGCGAGGATCATCCTTACGCTGTCGCTGATCTGGCTTGTCGGCCAGCTCTTCTCGGTCATCCTCACCTTCGTCATCGCCCTGATGCTCACCGCGGCGCTCGCCCCGGCCGTGAACTGGCTCGAGCACCGGGGCGTCAAGCGGATCGGCGCGGTGGCGATTACGATGCTGACGATGCTGGCCGGCATTGCGTTGCTCGTCTATCTCCTCCTGCAACCGATCATCGATGAAGGACGCCAGTTCGCCGACGATTTCCCCACCTATGTCGATAAGGTGAGCAGCCGGTTCGATACGAGCGTGCCCGATCTCTACGATCGCATCCAGGAGACCGCCCAGCGATTGCAGGCCAATGATTTGGTGGGACCGCTCGCGAATATCATCTCGGTGGGACGCAGTCTCTTCACCGGCGCCAGCAACGCGCTGCTCGTGCTGGTGATGACCGCCTACCTCCTATCGGACGGTCGCCGCATTTATCAGTGGGCGGTTCGCTATCTGCCTGACGATCAGGAAGAGAAGGTTCGCCGGGCGCTGCCCGAGATCAGCCGGGTCGTCAGCGGCTATGTCGTCGGTCAACTGGCGACCTCGTTTCTCTTCGGGCTCTTTTCATTCGGCGTGCTCAAGGCGGTGGGAGTGCCGCAAGCGCTCTTTCTTGCGTTGATCGCGGCGCTGCTCGACGCGGTGCCGATCATCGGCGCCCTGATCGCAACGGTTCCGGCCGTGCTGCTGGCGCTCACCGTATCTCCCACGGCAGCGATCATCGTCCTGATCGCCTATCTCCTCTACCAGCAGATCGAGAACTACATCATCGTGCCCCGGGTCTATCGCGGCACGTTGCAAATCTCCTCGTTCGCCGTGCTGATCGCGGTGCTGATCGGCAGCGAGCTGCTCGGCATTCTCGGCGCGTTGCTGGCATTGCCGGTGGCCGCCGCCTTTCCCGTTGTTGAGCGCATCTGGATCACCGAGCCACGCAATGCGCGCCGCCGGCAGGCTTCTCCCGCCGGATTCGTCCCGGTCAACGATCCCTCAGCGCCTCCGCCAGCGTAACCATCCCACCCACAATCGAATGGCAAGGGTTGTACACTCAATGGCGGACTATTCGACCGTCGTGCTCCCTTTGTTTGAAGGAGCGGCGCGGCAGATGCAAGCGTTAAGGATCCGTATCCATGACCGTCATCACCGGTCAGCCGGAGCTGACCAAAGAGCAGATCATCGAGGCGATCAGACCGGTCAACGACCCGGAGATCGGCCGCAGTCTCGTTGAGCTCAAAATGATTCCCGATATCGAAATCACCGGCCGGGATGTGCTGGTGCATGTCGAGCTGACCACGCCCGCCTGCCCGCTCAAGGGGAAGATCGAAGACGATGTCCGGGCCGCACTGGCGAGCACGATTCCGGCGGTCGGCGATATCACCTTCAAGTTCACCTCCCGCGTCCGCTCCAGCGGAGCCGGGCGCAGCGACGCCCAGCCGATCAAAGGGGTGAAAAACGCGATCGCGGTAGCATCCGGCAAGGGCGGCGTCGGCAAATCGACCGTCGCCGTCAATCTCGCCGTGGCCCTCGCGCAGATGGGCGCCAAGGTTGGTCTGCTGGATGCTGATGTCTACGGGCCAAGCATTCCGCTGATGTTCGGCACAAGCGACAAACCCGCCATGGAAAACAACAAGATTGTGCCGCTGGAGCGTCATGGCGTGAAGCTGATGAGCATCGGTTTTATTCTCGATCCGGAGAAAGCGCTGATTTGGCGCGGACCGCTCGTTGCCCAGCTCATCAATCAGTTCCTGAACGATGTCGAATGGGGTGATCTCGACTACCTGATCATCGATCTGCCGCCGGGAACGGGCGATGTGCAACTGACGCTCGTCCAGAAGATCCCTATCTCCGGCGCCGTGATCGTGACGACCCCGCAGGAAGTGGCCGTCGCCGATGCCATCAAGGGACTCAAGATGTTCCAGGAGGTGAAAACGCCGATCCTGGGCATCGTCGAGAACATGAGCGGTTTCGTCTGCCCCTGCTGCAACACCGTGACCGACATCTTCGGTTCCGACGGCGGCAAGCGCACAGCGGAGAAATACGGCGTGGAGCTGCTCGGCCAGGTGCCGATCGAGGCCGCCGTCCGCGTGGGCGGCGACGAAGGCGTTCCCGTCGTCGTGACCGCGCCCGACTCGATCACCGGCAAAGCCTTCACCCACACCGCGCAGCGCGTCGCCGCCCGCCTCGCCATCGAAGCGGTGGCGAAACCGCGCAAACCGACGATCATGCTAAAAAGCGCTCGATAAGAGTAGAGAGTTAAGAGTGGAGAGTAAATACCTTCGACCTCTCCACTCTTAGCTGACTCTCTCTTAACTCAGTCGTGAATCCACACCATCGTGCCGAGCGGGGCCCAGCCGTACATGAAGTGGGCGACGTCGAGGGGTTGGTTCACGCAGCCGTGACTCATAGGGTTGCCGAAGTTATTGTGCCAGTAGGTGCCGTGCAGCGCCTCACCCTCCAGGGAGAAGTACATGACATCGGGCACGTCGGGCACATCATATGCGCTCAGGCCGTCGCCGCCCTGAGCGTCGTCACCTGTCGACACCACTTCGCCGGTATCGTTGGTGAAACCTTTCATAGTCTCTTTCGGCTTTTTGCTGCGGATATAGAACGTTCCCGTACTGGTGAGGTTTGGCGCCAGACCGGTGCTGACGAGCGATGTGGTAATCACCGTGCTGCCCTGGTAAGCCCACATCTGCTCCATGCCGATGCTGACCTCGATCCACTTCCGGCCCGGCGCATAGATCGAGCCGATCGGATTGGGATCATCCATCGTCATGAACATCGCTTCGTCGTATTCGGGCAGACCCGAGCCATCGATAGCCGTCCGGTCGATGCCTAATCGCTTGAGCGCTCCATTCACCAGCGGGACAGGCGCGACGACGCCGTTCATCAGCCGCAGCGCCCCGCCCTCGAAGTATTGCCAGGTTGCGCCATTCTTTGAAAAGCTCTGGGAAATTGGCAGTCCGAAGTAATAAATGCCGTCGTTGGACTGATACCAATCAAGAAACGGCGATACGACCGTATGGCCGGTGTCGGCGTAGAACTGGCCGCCCCTATTGAGGGCGCTGGCGACCGACTTGCCGTTGGGATCGAGCGACGTCCAGACGGGGCTCCGGCGATCACCGCCGCCGTACTGGCGCAACCCGGCGTCGTTGGTGAGATCGCCATTGGCGCGCGCCAGCACCGAACCGATTGATGCCGCCCGCAGCACCGGCTGCTCGGTCCATTGATATTCCGGCTGATATTGCAGGATGACGCGCTCGAACGCCTGGCTGTAATAGCCGTTCAAGGCAAAGGGTTCTGAGATCGGCGCGCCATAGCCTTTCAGCCCGCCGCCGGCTCTCCAGTAATCGAGAAACGTGCCCCTTAAGGTGTGACCCGTTTTCGAGAAGAACACCTGTTGATCTGTCTGTCCGAGATCGGCAGGCCAGATGACGGTGTCGAGACCTGCCACCGACGCCCGCAAATTTGCTTCGCTCTCCCCGATCGCCATGGCGCTTGCGCCAGATCGACCGATCACGGCTGCCGCGCCTGCGCCGGCGATTCCTCCAAGCAACGTTCTCCGCGAGAAGCGGCTACCTGAACTCACCGCTTTCTGATGCTCCGTGCGCACGCCCGATCCTTTCGCCTACGACTGAACTCCCCTGGGAGATAGAACGCGCACCTGCGTGCTTACGTTTCTATAGGACGTGACCGGGTTGGTTGTCAATGTGAAATTGTTCAGTCGAGACTCATGCGTCGCAATCGCCAGGTCGCCAGCACCAACGAAACGACCGTGGCGGCGACCAGCACGATGATTGCGGTGGAAAGTGCGGCGGCATTCTTTGACACGGCCTCGGGATCATCCTGCACCCGCTCGTAAATCGATTTCACATAGTGCTGGATGCTGACGACGCGCAGTCCTTTCAAATAACGCCCGAGAATATTCTCGATCACGAAGGTGTAGATGATGCCCGCCAGCAGCGCCCGTTGAATCACCAGGCTGATCAGCAAGAAGACCCCGCAATAGGCGCAGATGCCGATCGCCGATGAAACCAGCGCCGCCACAATCACCCGCTGATAATCGGACGACTGATCGCGGAACAGCACCAGGCAGGCAACCAGCAGACCGATCAAGATCGCCGGAATCGCCACCCAGATGGAGCCGAGCCACTTTTCCACCACAATCCGAAACCGGCTGAGCGGTTTCAGCGTGAGATAGGGCAGCGTGCGGTCCTCAATTTCATTGCCGATCGCCGCCGTGGCCAGAATCATGGTGGCGATCGGCAGCAAAATCGGGAAGTACATATTGAGCACGTTATCGTTGAGAAATTGCAGCCGGGAAATCGTCCCATTTCCGAGAAGATAGATCGCCGCGAAGACTGCCGGGAGAAACCCGAGCGCGAGACACGACCCAGACCATGCGGCCACCCGTAAACTGCCTGATGGTCAGGGTCATCACCGGCAATGGCCGCCAGAAAATACTCGTCACAGCTTTGCCCCTATCGCTCGGTCAGGTAGGCGAAGACCGAGGTGAGCGATTCATCCGCCGGCTGAATCTCGAACAGGCTGACCGCGGCGGCTTTCGCCGCCGACGGCACCAACCGGTAGAAGGCGCGCACATCGTTCGTTTCCGCGACCACGCGCTGCTCGCCATCGAAGCGCACCGAACGCGTGGCAGGGTTGGCGATCAACGCGGCGGCCAACCGGCGGGAATCGCTCGATCGAATTCGCACCGCGTGATCGTGCCGGTCGATCTTGTCGCGAATCGCCCGGTAATCACCGGCGGCAGCGAGTTTGCCATTCACGATCACGATGATGTTCTCGGCGAACCGCTCGACTTCAACCAGCACGTGAGACGAAACCAGCAGTGTTTTGCCGGCCGCGCCAAGCTGGCGCATAAGCGAGATCAATCCCGCCCGCTGCACCGGATCGGTGCCATTCAATGGCTCGTCCATCAGCAGCACGTCGGGATTGTGGACCAGCGCTGCCGCGACCTTGATCCGCTGGCGCATGCCTTTGGAATAGCCTCCGATTTTGCGGTCGGCGGCTTCGCCCATTTCCACCAGGGCGATCGTCTTCTCAGCGGCATCGGATGGGTCAGACATCCGCTGCAGAATCGCGTTCATCCGCACGAATTCGCGTCCGGTCAGGAACGGGTAAATCTGCTCCTGCTCCGCCACCAGACCGATTTTGCGATAGGTCTCGACATCGCCACGGGCAGGTTTGCCCGCCAGCATGATCGTTCCGCTCGAAGGCGACAGCAATCCCGAGATCATTTTCAGGAGTGTCGACTTTCCGGCGCCGTTCGGGCCAAGCAGGGCCGTGATGCCGGGGCCGATGCCAAACGTGACATCGGACACCGCCACCACATCGCCATACCATTTTGAAACCTGGTCGACGACGATCGTCGGCTCGCGGCCGGCAATCATGCCCGGCAGCATTCCCGCCCGCTCGTCCTGACGTAGCAACCGTGTCAGTCATTGGGCAAATACCGCCATGTCATGATCCCGAGCGCGGCGGCGATCGTCGCCAGCACGCCAACGAGGTATTGCCAGAAAGGGAGATAGCCGTTGTCGCTGAACTCAGTCTTATCGACAACGACGCCGAACAGCGACGCCGTCATCCCGTTGATCGTGCTCGATCGGGCTGAGAAAGGTGAGGAACCGGGCCCATTCGTTGTCGATCACGACGGCCAGGGCGATCGCCAGCGAGGTCGATATCAGGAGGCAAACGATCGTGACGGCAATCGAAATCAGCTTGCGGCTGGTGAATGAAGCCACCATCAACGCCAGCGACCCGAGATAGAACGACAACGAGCACGCCCGCAACCGCCAACCGGCCTAGATCACCAATGTGATCCGACATAGCGCGGAGTGGCCGGTCATCCAGCAACTGGCGACCCAACCAGAGAATGGCGGCTGGAGCCAGCGACATCGTCAGCATCAGCAGCGCCGCGGCGGTGAGCTTGGCGATGAGATAGTCCGCGCGGGAAATCGACCGGGCGAAGTAGAGCGGCAGCACCTTTTCCTGCCGGTCGCTGCAGAGGAGCTCCGGAGCGATCATCGCCGCGAACACACCTTCAACCAGGAAGATGAATCCGAAATAGTCGTAATACGCCAGCACTTCAGCAGTTGGCAAAAAGGCCCGGATGCCGAGACTGATGATGACCGGCATCAAGACGGCGATGTAGAGGAAGATGGGAATGACCTTCGCCGTCCAGCTCTTCTTGATGCCCATCGCCCGTTTGACGGAGTAGCCGACCAGTGCCCGCCGGGCATGCTGCCGGCCTAAACGCGGGCCGTCGTAATGCTTGTAGCCGCGATCGAACACCTCGCCATAACGACCGCCTTCGCCCGGAGCTTGCGGCAGCACCTCACCGGCTGGTTGCATCTGCCGTCTCCTTTTCCGTCTCAGCCGCCGCGACATTGCCGAGGTAGACATCTTCCAGCGTGCGAGCGCGAGGGCGCAGCGACCGGATCGATGCGCCAAGATCGACCGCGACATCCCTGATCACGTCATAGATGCCATCGTCGCGCATCGGCACGTAAAACTCGCCGACCGCCATATCGTCTTCTGCGGTTGAAAGCGTTGCCGGCAGCCCTGCCCGTTCGAGCGCCGCGCGAAATGGCGCGGAATCACCTTCGACCCGGATGCGCAGCTCGGTCGCGCCCGAACCGATCGCGCTCATCGGCTCGTCCAGAATCATCCGTCCCTGCGAGAGAATGACGACGTAGTCGCAGACCCGTTCAATGTCTTCAAGAATGTGGGAGGAGATGACGACGGCGATGCCGAGCGTATTGTGGATCCGCGCGATCAGATCGAGCATCTCGTCGCGGCCCTGCGGGTCCATGCCATTCGTCGGCTCATCGAGAAAAACGAGATCGGGATCATGCACGATCGCCTGCGCCAGCTTCACCCGTTGCTTCATACCGGTGGAGAAGCCTTTGATCAGGCGATAGCGCTCCTCGTCCAACCCCACCTGGTAGAGCACGTCAGCGGCGCGCTGGCGGGCGGCGCGTCCCGGCAGGCCGCTCATCTCCGCCATGTGTGCGACGAAATCAGCGGCAGTCGCCCCGGACGGGAGACAATCCGATTCAGGCATATAGCCAACGCGGGACCGCAGCTCGACCCCCTGGTGCACCGAATCGAAGCCGAGCACCTGCGCGGTTCCTTTGTCCGGTTTCGCCAGTCCGAGCAGCATCCGGATCAGCGTCGTTTTGCCGGCGCCATTCGAGCCGAGCAACCCGATCGCCGCGCGCGGCACTTGCAGGGTCAGATCGTCGAGCGCGACATGATTCCCGTAGGTCTTGCGCAACTGATTGACATCGATGACCGCCGGGGCGTTCATATTGATCGCGCTGGTTGTCGATGATTGATTCAAGAGTGTCGTCATGCGTTCCTTCCGGTCGCAGCACGTTTATTGCTTCCGAGTGTAGCGGTCTTGCGCATACGGTGCAGCGATGAAAACACCAAAAGATGAATGGGGGTTAACGGGTAGTTCTTCGTTTTGCTCGATGCAAGACCGATGAACTCGACAGTGGCAATGGCGTGATGCTGGTACCGATTTATCTGACTTCACAGCTTTTCACTTGACATTCATGAAAGTTGACATAAATTAGAAGAAGCGCCGATCCTCTTCCTGATAACGACCGTACCTGGAAGGCGTGCCAATGGATATCGACACTCCGGTGGATCTCGACATCGTTGTTCCACTCGCACCGGACGTCCTGACCGCGTTTGATGGCGGCGCCGTTCCCGCGGCGGCCGGTCGCGACCGGGTGTTGCCGGCGCTCTGCCTCGGATCGTTCGTGGCCTCCCTCACCTACCTTGCGCCTTCTCCGTTGTTTGCGGACATGGCCGAGGATCTTGGCGTCGGCGTTCCGCTGCTCGGCCAGGTGGTGACCGGAATGCTGCTGCTGAGCGCGCCGCTGGCGCTCATCACCGGACCGCTCGCTGACCGCCATGGCCACCGTCCCATGATTCTGATTGGCTTGTTGGCGGCCACCATCTGCCTGTTCACGTTTGGATTGGCGCCGGTCTTTGCCGTTCTCTTTGCCGCAAGTCTCTTCGGCGCACTCGCGGACGCCTGTGTGCCTGGACTCTCGCTCTCGGTCGCCGGCACCTACTTCCACGGGGCCGCTGCCAGGCGAGCGATCGGCTGGACGGTCGGGGCGCTGGCCAGCGCGGCGATCGTCGGCGTGCCGATCGTCGCCGTCATCAGCGAGGCATTTGGTTGGCGGGCGGCGTTTTTCGGGGCTGGCGTGCTCGCCTGCCGGCGTCGCCATGATGGTCGCTCGCTGGTTGCCCCACGACTCCAAGCACCCGGACGGAGGTTTCTGGCCGGACTCCTTGACCGCCGTCTACGCGCCCCTCCTCCATGACCGGGGATGCGACGCCTCTTCGGCGCCTGAGTATTGCGGGCGATCTGCTGGGTCGGGCTGCTGACCTATTTCGGGGCGTATCTCTCCGACGAAATGGGCCTCAGCGTCGGCAAGATCGGGCTCGTCTACATGCTGGGCGGGGGTGGATACCTGCTGGGAAGCTTGCTCGCAGGTGGGCCGCTTAGCCGCGTGCCGACCCGACTGCTGATTTCCTTGGCGAGTCTCATCATGGCGGCAGCACTGGGGCTCTCCTTCTCGCCATTCATGGGAATCGCCGGCTCCGTCGCACTCCTGCCGCTCGCCGCCTTTACCGGAGCGATCGGCTGGGTCGGCATCGCCACTCTCCTGACCGCGGAGACACCGGCCGGAACCGGCGCGACCATGACGCTCAACGGCGCGCTCTTCAACCTGGGCGCGGCCGCTGGCGGGGCCATCGGCGGGCTGCTCCTTGCGCTTGGCGGCTACACGGCAATGGCGATCTGCCTCCCCCTCTTTGCCGTCGCTGGCGCGGCCCTGGTCTGGCGTCGCTAGTCTCCTGGGAACAGCAGCACGCTCTCCGACGACTCGCGAGGAATTCGAAATGCTACGGGGATAACCGCCTGATCGTTATCCGAGTGAGCTGATTCAGGAGCGCCAGTCATCGATGTCAAAGCGTTCCTGCGGGAAGAGTCGACGCGCTGAAGTAGCGCCATCCACCGGACGCCAGCCAGGCTCAGGAGTTTGGGTGGGCATGGTGCGCGGCTCGAAATCGTCAAGATCCGGCCAACTTCCTCGATCTCCCAGGCGTCCGGCGAGCGCGAATGATCGATATCCAACGGCCAGCGCGATGGATTGTGCGGCAATGGTCGCTCGCGTTCGCTTACGCCGATAGCGGGTCAGATCGAACACGAATATTCGCGGTGCAATGACCATCGCCGAGATCAATATTGCTAGGGCGAGGATGCCGGTGTAGGCGAGCAGGATCGGAACGAGCCCCAGTTGGAGACCGTGCCACGCGCCGAGAATGAGCGCGCCGGACCAGGACACGCCCGAGACGGCTGCCGATGTGGCAGCCAGGCGTGCGGGCCAGGGCCGGAGGCGCAGATAGCCGGTCTTCGATGAAGCTGCGGCTTCGATAAGAGGAAAGACCAACCGGTGAGCGACAACCCCGTTCAGGCAGGCGATAAAGACGATGATCATCTTGGCCCAAAATTTCGGCGTCGGCTGAGCGCCAACCTCAAAGAAGGCGACACCGCTGACGATGAGCATGACCATGGCGCCGGCGACAAGACTCGCTGCGGTATGTACGACCTCAACCAGCTCATGTGTGACTCTCCCCCGTCGGGAGGCGACCAGAAAGATGGCATCGAAGGCGCTGGCGCCGCCCATCCCGAATGCAAGACCCATGAGGTGAACGATGAGGATAATTCGGTATGCGATCAAAGCGGTCCTCCGAAGTGAGCATGCTGAAGTGGATTGGATGATGAGTGGCCTGCTCCGGCCCTCCTGCGGCCGGCGTGCGTTGGTCTGAACGCATTGGTCGATGACGATCCGGAGCGGTCGCCATCCCAGGGGGTTGCGAAGATGGTCTGCCCCCTGGGATCGCTAATCTAGGGAAAGCAATGTATGGTCCTCGTATGGTTCCAGATCGGCACGCTATGTCGCGGCATTCGCGTATGTCGTGTGCCAGGCTATGTTCAGAATTCAGATCATCGGTTCGCCAGCTGAATGGCCTCGCTAGACTTGGGCGATGCCCGGATTATTGGCAGCGCCTGTCTTGAAACGATACGAGGAGTCCGACATGCCAAAGGGATCGCCGCCCGATCGATATCGAGATCTTCTGGAGAGCAAGGCGCTGGCGCATTTCGCCACGGTCGACCCGAATGGGCGGCCGCAGGTGAATCCCGTCTGGTTTATCTGGGACGGCGGGCATCTCCTGCTCAGCGTCAAAGCCGAGACCCGCAAGTATCAGAACCTGCGGGCCAATCCCCATGTCGCGCTGTCGATCTCTGATCCGATGCGCCCCGACCGCTATCTGGAACTTCGCGGCACGGTCACCGACTTCGAGCTTTTCGACACACTGGCCTGGGTCAACCAGCTGTCACACAAATACACGGGCGCGGACTACACCGGCGGTAAGGACGGCGAACTCCGCTATAAGATCACGATTCGCATCGATTCCTGGACTGCACAGAACTGAACCCGGGGGTATCGAAGGAACAGTCTGCGGGTTGTCGGGGAGATCCGATTGGCATGATTGTTGCTCGGCATCGATGAATTTCCTCGGACCGGGTCGTAAAAAAGGGAGGAAACACGCGTGGATGCTCGTACTGTCGCCACCAAATATTTTGAATCATGGAAAGCGCATGATTTCTCGACGTTTCGATCGCTGCTGGCCGACGACGTCACCTTCGTTGGACCAATGGGGACCGCCGGAAATGCCGAGGAGTGCGTCGAAGGCATCAAAGGGATGTCCAAATTCGTCATCGACATTGTCATCCAGAAGATGTGGGTTGATGGACCGGACGTGATCACCTGGTATGAACTTCACACCGCCAATACCGAACCATTGCCCACGGTCAATTGGAGCCACATCGAGAACGGCAAAGTCACCAGAATCCGGGCGACATTCGATCCACGTCCAATCGCGCCGCCTTCACGTTAACTCGGCGCGTATCAACATATAAGGTGATTGAAACTGGCTTTAGCCGGGAGCCTGAGCCACGAGCAAAAATCGGTGACCGCGCAAATCGATGAATCCGTCACGCATCATGCGGCCGTGCAATGCGCGGAGCTTCGGGCGGAACGCTTCCACATTGAATCCGGCAACGTGCCAGGGAGTGGCGTGCAGGTAAAAGATCAACGCGCCGATGTCGTAGCAGCGGTTGATTGGAAACGCCTCTCGCTCGTCGAGCAGCGTGAATCCGGCTGAAGTCAATTCTTCGCGGGCGCGGGACAGCGTCCAATCTCCATAATCGATCTCGGGCGGAGCGTCGAGCAGACGATTGAGATCGCGCTCGCTTTCACCGCCAACCTGCTGGGTGATGAACCGCCCACCCGGCCGCAAAACGCGCAACACCTCCGCCGGATCGTAGAACTCGTGGCGATTGATGATGAGATCGAACGTCCGTCGGGAAACGGCAGGGGGTCATCCTCGGATTGCAAACCCATGAACGGCGATGCCGAGCGGTTCCAGGCGCTCACGCGCCACCGGGATGTTCGGCGCCCAACCCTCGGTGGCATGCGTGTCCGGCGGAAGCGGGCGGAGTGCCGACAGGAACTCTCCTCCGCCCGTTCCCATATCGAGCATCGAGCCTGCCTCCGCCATGGCGGCGATCACCAGACTGCCGTAACTCCATGGCAGCGGTTCCGACGTCATTCGTTCCGTCCGCGAGAGGTAGGAGAAATCCCACCCCAGCATCGGACCGCCGGCATGGGCCAGCATCGCCTCGAATATGCGATCGTCCTGATTCATGCCCGTGGTTTTACTCCCTCACGCATCAGATCGGTCAGGCAGCGGGCGGTTTCTTCCAGGCCCTTTTTGAAGAGTTCCGGGGTTTGGCCGACGCCGATGCGGAGATGTCCCTCGAAGCCGAAGGCCGATCCCGGCGCGAGCATGACGCTGTAATCCTTCGCCAGCCGGTCGCTCAGCTCCAGCGACGGCACGTCGAACTTGTAGCTCATCAGCGCCAGCAAACCGCCCTTTGGCGGAGTCCAGGAAACAAGCTCGCCCCATTCGTCGAACCAGGCGTTGGCGGTGGCGATGTTCTGCTTGACGATGGTGTTCGTGCGGCCAATGATCTGATCGCGGTGTTTGAGCGCGTGCGCGGCCATGGCGTCGTTCAATCGCCCCGGGCTGAGGCTGATGTAATCGCGCATGTTCCAGCAAGCCTGCATGATCTCTTCGGTCGCCGCGATCCAGCCTGTCCGCAGACCGGGCAAGCCGAATGGTTTCGAGAAGGTGCCGACGCTGATGCCGCGCTCGCCCCGCTCCCGGATCGGTTTCGCCATGGGCGGGTTGCCTGGTATTTCCAGCCAGCGATACGCCTCATCGCAGAGCACATAGCGCTCCGCGCGCTTCGGCCAGCGCATAGATGCGGTCGAGCTCGGCGTCGGAAAGCATCGAGCCGGTCGGATTGTGCGGCGTGTTGACGACGATCAGTTTCGTATTCGGACGCAGCAACTCGTTTTCAAGCTCATCGAGATTGTATTGAAAGTCGTTTTCCTCGCGGAGCTTCCAGAGGGTGACATCGCAGCCGATCGCCTTCGGCACGCTATTGAGCTGCTGATAGGCAGGGCTGACGGCGACGACATGATCTCCTGCATCAAGCAACGTGTTGAACAGGAGATAGTTCGCTTCGATCGCCCCGGTCGTCACCAACACCTGATCGGGCGTGACATTGCTATAGGTCTTCGCGATTTCGGTTCGGAGGGCGATCGTGCCCCGCGCTTCGGTGTAGCCCAATCGCGTATCGAGCCACGATTCCAGCAGCGCCTCCCGCTCATCCTCCGGCACGAGATCGAGCAGCTCCCGGGTCGTCATCGGAAAGATGCCGCTTTCGGCAATGTCGTACTTGACGTTCATTTCCCAGCGCGACATCCACCGCTCAAGCGCAAACGTTTCGATCTTCACGCGTAACTCCTGGACGAAGCAGGCTGCAGACCGCAGGCAGCAGACCGCACGAGAGAATCAATGAACGGCGACTTGGTCGTCATGAACCTTGCCGAGGGCTAAAGCCCACGGCTCACAGGCGAAAGTACCCTGAAGGGCACTGAGCACGGGTTTCCTCCCGATTGTCGCGCATTTCCGGAACAACCGTGAGTCCCAACGGGACTTTGTTTTTCGTAGCCCGGTCACTTCAGTGCCGGGTACTCGTTTCGTCGCGACCTGCTGTCTGCGGTCTGCTGCCTGCCCAAGTTCCTACCCGAACAGGCAGGCACCACACCTATCGGCCCGGGTGATGGCGGATGGAGCGCGCGAGCCTACAGTTGAGACATCGCTGGAAACGCCGGCGTGTTCCCCCCAATCAGGAGTTTCCATTCATGAGTGACACACCTACCTCTTCCCTCCTCGCCACCCTATCTGACGATCTCGCCAACGCGGTCGAACAGGGTGGAGCGGCGACAGTTACCGTCAATGCACGGCGACGTCTTCCCGCCAGCGGCATTATCTGGACGGCTGACGGCGCGATCGTCACCGCCAATCATGTCGTTGAGCGCGACGAGGAAATCACCATCACCCTGCCAGACGGACGCACCGTCGAAGCGACATTGACCGGCCGCGATCCCGGCAGCGACATCGCGCTTTTGCGCGTTGACGCCAGCGATCTCGCCCCGGTCACTCGTGCTGCCGAGCCAGGTCAAGCCAGGCAATCTGGTGCTGGCGATCGGGCGGCCCGGTCCGAGCGGCCCGATGGCATCGTTCGGCATGGTCAGCATGATCGGCGGTCCACTCCGCACCGGCAACGGTCGCGGCGGGCATCGCGGCGGACCTCCCCAGGGAGGTCCAGGCCGTCGAGGCGGACCGCAGGGCGGCCCTGAGGGCTTCGGACGTCGAGGCGGACCGCAGGGTGGCCCCGAAGGCTTCGGACGTCGCGGCGGTCCCCCGCCTCCTCCACGCCCGGAAGGTTTCCCTGGCGTCGGCTCCGGCATCGAGCGCTTCATTCGCGCCGACGTGGCGATGCTTCCCGGTTTCTCGGGCGGCCCGCTGATCACCGCCTCCGGCGAGATCGCCGGCATGAATTCCTCATTCCTCGGCCGCTGGGGCGGATTGACGCTTCCGGTGGACGTGATCGACCCGATCGTCACTGCCCTGCAGACGCACGGCAAAGTTCGCCGGGGATTCCTCGGCATCGGCGTGCAGGCGGTTCGCCTGCCCCAGGCTCATGCGGAGGGCGCAGGCTCTACCCAGGAGCAGGGATTGCTGATCGTCAACATCGAGCCTGAAGGTCCGGCTGAAAAGGGCGGACTCTTCCTGGGCGACATCATTCTCTCGATCGCGGATTCGGCGGTCACCACCGTTGAAGAGCTGCAAGAGGGATTGAGCGGCGCCATGGTCGGTAATGACGCTGCCGTTTCGATCATTCGCGGCGGCTCGGCAATGACGGTTTCCGTCAAGGTCGGCGAGCGCCCGTAATCGCTGCACATTGATTCAAGCGCGGCCCGGCGTATCATGCGCAGCGGGCCGCGCGGCGTACCATCGAACAGATTGATCGGAAAGGACCGCGCCGCTGTGGGAGTCATGGCTTTAACACAAACCTCCGCTCTTGAGGAGGAATTGACCGCGCTCGTCGCGCAGGTTCGTCAATCGGTCGCGCTGGTCTATCACCGGGGCGGCAATGGCGCCGGCGTGATCTGGCGCGCTGATGGGCAGATCGTCACCAATAACCATGTCGCCGGTGATGGGCGGCTGGAGGTGGTGCTGCATGATGGTCGCAAATATGTCGGCATCGTCGCCGCCCGCCATCCAACCCGCGATCTGGCCGTGATTAAAATCGCGGAGGAAGACCTCCCAGCCGCGCAGATCGGTGATTCGAGCCGGGTTCGCCCCGGTCAGATCGCCATCGCCGTTGGCCACCCAGCCGGTTATCGCGACGCCGCCACGCTTGGCGTCGTCGTCGCTGCCGGTCAGGCCGCGACCACCGAGGGACCACGCACCGGAGACTTTCTCCAGGCTGACGTCACGATCATGCCGGGCAACTCCGGCGGTCCGCTGGTCGATGCATCTGGCCAGGTGATCGGCATCAACACGATGGTTTCCGGCAGACTGGCGCTGGCGGTGCCGAGCAACGCCGTCGAGCGTTTCGTCGAAGGCCGCGCCACCACCGGCATGTCGGGCTATCTCGGCATCGACGGCTCGTTCGTGCCATTGCGCCGCCCTGACGCGGAATTCGGCATCGTGCTTACCGCTGTTGAAGCGGGCTCGCCCGCCGATCGCGCCGGGTTGATCGTCGGTGATGTCATCGTCGCCATTGGCGATACCGCCATCATCGACGAGGAATCGCTCCCGGCATCGGTGATCCGCCTGCTGCCGGGCGAGGCAGTCGATCTCCACGTGCTCCGGGGCGGCGATCCCCGCACCTTCGTGGTTGTCCCGACGGAGCGCCCATGATTCGAGATGCGAGCGCGCCATTGCAGGTCTTGATCGTCGCCGGGTTTCCGGCGCTGCGAGCCGGTCTTGGCGCGCTCCTCTCACAGGATGGGGGCATCATCACGATTGAAGATCGTTACGCCAACGACTTGCCCGGATCTTCGATTGAGATGAGCGAGCAGGATCTCCCCGATGTCATCGTCGCCGACGCCGGATCGCTCAGCGATGCGGCAATCGAATCGCTGAGCGACCGCTTCCCGGAAACGCCATTGGTGACCATCGGCGGCGTGACGAGATTGGACGAAGCGAGCCTGCTCGAAACCCCGGGCGGTTTTTTGCCGGCGGATGTGGACGGCCCTGCGCTCGCAGCGGCCGTCCGCGCCGTTTCCCAGGGGCTGACCGTCATCTCGCCCGGCTTTTTCGCCGGAGCGGAGTTTCACGTTTCCTCACCATCCACGGTCACCGGCAACGACGTGCTGACGCCGCGCGAGCGCGAAGTGCTGGTGCTGGTGGCGGATGGACTCCCCAACAAAGCCATCGCCCGCGAGCTCGGCATCAGCGAGCACACCGCCAAATTCCACGTCGGCTCCGTGCTCGGCAAGCTCGGCGCCTCCTCCCGCGCCGAAGCGGTCATGCTGGCGACACGCCGCGGGCTGCTCTCGGTTTAGAGCATCCAACACGAGACAATCTGGACTCCAGAGGCTGTGTCCGCCCGAATCGCATCCAGAAGCGATACTGGCTCGACAGGCATGCGGACATCTTCAGCACGAGCAGCGGATACTGCACGTTCGTGCCTGTTGCCGGTCGCATCCTGGTCAACCGTTTGCGCGGAACAGACTGATCAGCCAAAGGATCCACCATGCGCTTTTCCCGCCTCATCACTGCCGTCGAAGCTCATGCCGGGGGAGAGCCGGGCCGTGTGATCACCGGCGGCGTGATCGATGTGCCCGGGGAGACGATGTTCGAGAAGAAGCGCTATCTCGAAATGCACCGGGACGAGATTCGGAAACTGATGTTGCGGGAACCGCGCGGGTACCCTGGGCTCTGCGCCAACATCATCCTGCCCCCGACGACACCGGAAGCTGACGCCGGATTCGTCATCATGGAGCAGATGGAGTACCCCCCAATGTCGGGGAGCAACACCATCTGCGTGACGACCGTGCTGCTGGAGACCGGTATCCTGCCGATGCAGGAGCCGGTCACGGAGTTGACGCTCGAGGCGCCGGCGGGATTGATCCGGGTCCGGGCGGAGTGTCGCGATGGCAAGGTGGTCGCGGTCACGTTCCGCAATGTTCCCGCCTTCGCGGTTCACCTCGACGCGCCGCTGGAGGTGCCGAATCTTGGCACCCTGACCGTCGATGTCGCCTACGGCGGCATGTTCTACGTCATCGCCGATGCCGCTCAGGTGGGATTGCGCATCACGCCGGACGAAGGAGCCGATATCGTCCGGCTGGGAGAGATGATCAAAGCGGCCGCGCGCGAGCAACTCCCCGCCGTTCACCCGGACAATCCAGCAATCGACGGAGTGACGATCGCGCAGTTTTCGACAGCGCCGACGCTCGACGGGGCGGCGATGAAAAACACGGTCATCATCTCGACCGGTACGTTTGACTGGGACAATCCCGCGACCTGGACGGGTGTGCTCGATCGGTCCGCCTGTGGAACGGGCACCTGCGCAAAAATGGCGACCTTGCACGCGAAGGGCCGTCTCGCGCTCAACACTGACTTTGTCCACGAAAGCATTCTTGGCACGACCTTCACCGGGCGGCTGATCGAGGAAACCCGCATCGGCCCCTATCCCGCCGTCGTGCCGACCATCACCGGCCAGGCCTGGATTTATGGGATCAGTCAGTATCTCGTCGATCCGACCGATCCCTTCCCCGAGGGGTTCATGGTTGGTGACATCTGGGGCGGAATCGGCTGACCGCCTGCCTGGAGAAGTCAGGCGCGCACCTCACCTGCAGAATCGTGAGATCGAGTGAGCGGCAGGTGGCGTCGCGGTACTGGACCGTCGTCATCTATGGCATCCTCATCCTGATGAATGCGATGACGATCATCAAAGGAGAGACAATGACGTCAAACAACGCACTGTCCAGCATCGAGGTGTTCGGTGTTCCTCTCTATCTACGAGGTCTCCGGTGCGGGAAGCCCGGTCGTGCTGATCCATGAGGGGATCGGCGACAGCCGGATGTTTGCGCCGCAGATGGCGGCGCTTTCCGCGCGGCATCAGGTCGTTCGCTACGATCTTCATGGGTATGGCCGTTCCGGTAAACCGCAAACGCCCTACACCAACCACGAAGCGCTCGACGCGCTCCTGCAGCATCTCGGCATCAAGAAAACAGCGATCCTCGGCATGTCGATGGGCGGCAACATCGCCCTCGATTACGCGCTCACCTATCCCGAAAAGGTCAGCGGATTGATCCTGATCGGCGCGGGGCTTGATGGCGTGCCTTCCGATCCAGAAACGCTGGCGTTCATCCAGCCGATGATCGACGCCTACGAAGCCGAGGATGGTCTCGCGCGTGATCGAGGAGACGCTGCATGTCTGGATCGACGGCCCAAATCGCACCGCCGACGAGGTCGATCCTGCCGTTCGCGACCTGATGCGCACCTTGATCACGACCATGCTTGAACGAGAGCTCGAACCTGGCGTCGAAGCCTCGCAACTCGATCCGCTGGCCGTCGAACGGCTCGACGAGATCAACGTGCCAACACTCGTCATCATCGGCGATGGGGATGTTCACGAAATCGTCCGGACGGCGGATCTGCTCGCACAATCAATCGCCGGTGCCCGCAAGGTCGTGATCCCCAACGTCGCCCACGTGCCGAATCTCGAACGCCCCGAGGAGATCAATCAGCTCGTGCTTGATTTTCTCGCCGTAGAACTGACGGAGCATTGCCGAGAGAGACCCGGCACTTTCAGTGCCGGGGAATCACCGCGAATGCGATTCCCCACTCGCTATGCCGTTCGGTTCCAGTTCGCGATGTTCCAGTAGAGCGCTTCGAATGGTCCTCCGGCGATGTTCTCCTTGCGGAGGGTTTTCGCGAGGGCGTATTTCTCCGAAGCGCGTTGCACGAGCGGGATCAGCACGACATCGTCGATGATGATGTCGTTCATCTGAATGAAATACTCGTTGGCTTTGACGGGATCGGTTTCGCCCGATGCCTGGTCGTAGAGCCTGTCGTAATCGGGGTTGTTGTAGCGCCCCTCATTCACCTGCGACCAGTTGTTTTCCTTTTGCGGGATGTTCGCCCCATCGTTGCTCACCCAGCGCAGCATGTATGAAAGTGGGAACGGTCCGGCCGGACTGAAGGCATACTCATGAACGTCCCAATACATGTGGGAAACGTTCTGATCATTGCCGGGAGCCGTGTCGAAAAAGATGCCGGGATCGATCTCTTTCAACTCGACCTGCGCTCCGAGAGCTTCCCATCCCTGCTTGATCACCGCCTGCGTTTTCTGGCGAACGCTGTTGACGGATGTCGCGTAGGTCAGCTTGAGCTCGATGTCGCCCTTCTTGCGGACATTGCCGTCGAGCGTCCAGCCGGCGGCGTCGAGCAGTTGGTTGCCCTTGTCGGTGTTGAATTCCCAGGTGGTGTTCGTCGATGTGTAGGCGGGCACGCCGAGCAGCACATTGGTCGCCACCGGCTCGCCTTCGGTTCCGAAATAGAACTCGTTGGAGATCGTTTGCCGATCGACGCCGAGCGCGAACGCCTGCCGCACCTGCTTGTCACTGAAAAAGGGATGTGGCTCTTTCCAGTAGGAGCGCTGGTCATTTACGGTTTTGTTCGGATCGGAGAAGTTCAGCGCTACCCACTCCACGGCGTTGCCGGGAACGATGACGATATCGCCCTTCCCGCCTTCGGCGAGCTTGTTGAGAATTTCCGGCTCGACCTGCAGATTCCAGGCGAAGTCGTAGTCGCCCGTCTGCAGCACCGCTTGCGCGGCGGAAGGCGCATCGCCGCCTCCCTTGAGATTGACCGAGGCAAAATAGGGTTTGTTCGGCTCGCGGTAATTCTGGTTGATCGAATAGATTACCTGATCGTTGACGGTGAACGAGTCGACCTTATACGGTCCGGTTCCGACCGGGCTGAGCCGGAAGGCGTCGTTCGCTGCCGTGCCACCGCCTGAGAGCACGTGCTCCGGGATAGATCGCGCCATTCGTGGCCGAGGCGAAAAAGTTGTACCAGCCGAGCTGCGGGGTCTTGAAAGTGATCTTGACCGTCTGATCGTCGACGGCTTCAACCGACTCGATCGGCTCGTAAACGGCGCTGTTCACCGACGAATTGGCGGGGTCGATGATCCAGTTCCAGGTGAAGACAACATCGCTGGCCGTGAATGGCTCGCCATCGCTCCAGAGCACTCCGGTCTTGCAGCGGGTAGGTGACCGAAAGGAGATCTTGCGCAAGCAAGCCATTCTCAAATGTGGGAACCGTGCTGGCCAGGCAGGGAATCGGCGTGGCGTCGGGCAGAAAGTGGATGAGCGGTTCCGAGACCAGCGCGGCCGCGAGCATGTCTTTGAACGTCGCCGATTCATGCAGACTCAGCGTCGTCGGCGCCTGCCATTGCAGCAATTTGAGCTCGCCGCCCGTTCCTCGCTGCTGCCCTTCCGTTCCTTCTGACGGAGCGGCGCCTGATCCCGCGGTAGGAGTTGCGCCTGCCGGATGGAGTGGCGTCCTGGGCGCTTGCCGTTGAAATGAGGATCGATTGCGCCAGCGGCAATGCCATGCCCAGCGCGACCGCTCCTTCGAGAAACGCCCGCCGGCTGATCTCGCCCTTACGCAAGGCGTCATACATCTTCCAGAGCTGACCCTGATTCGCCATGTCGTGGTTCTCCTTTGAGTGACGTTGCAGTCAGACGGTTCGCTCTCCGAACGAACCGGTCACCGGTAGCGTAGTTCCCGATCGAGAATGCGGCAATATGATTTCGCGATCCAGAGATACAAAACGCCCCCGATCTGCAGATCGGGGGCGTTGGGCGATGCTGAAGCGTTGCGCCGGAGTTACTGCGTCTTGCGGGGGTCGAGCGCGTCGCGCAGACCGTCGCCGATGTAGTTGATCGAGAGCACGGTCAGGAAGATGAAGAATCCTGGAATCAGCGCTTCGTGTGGGGAGAGCTGGAGATAGTCCTTCGCATCGAAGAGCATGCGGCCCCAGGTGGGAACGTCTGAAGGGAAGCCGAGACCAAGGAACGAAAGCGTTGATTCGGTGATGATCGCCGCGCCGATTTCGAGCGTCGCCGCCACAATGATCGGGCTGAGCACGTTCGGCAGGATGTGCTTGAACATCAGCGAGATGCGCGTAGCAGCCGACCGAGCGCGCCGGCTTCGATGAATTCTTTTTCCTTGGTCGACATGAAGCTGGCCCGCACGATCCGGGCGGTTTGCATCCAGGCGAGCGCGGCGATCACGATCACGATCAGCACGAACACGCCGAGATTGCCGTTATTGAACTTCGCGTCAAACCAGCCGACGAGCGAATCCCGGAACAGGAAGGTGATCAGCAAGAGAAGCGGCAATTGCGGCAGGCAGAGGAAGCCATCTGTCACGCGCATCAAGATCGAATCGGTGGTGCCACCGAAGAATCCGGCGATCGCCCCGACCATGGTGCCGATGATGATCGCCACCATTGCGGCCGTCACGCCCACGGCGATCGAAATGCGGCCGCCCCAGAGGATGCGGGCCAGCATGTCCTGTCCAAGAGAGTCCGTGCCAAACGGATGCGTGGAGGTGAAGCTCGCGGACTGCACGGAAAAGTCGATATCGTCGATCGCCTTCGGATAGAACTGCGATCCAACAAAGCAAAGCACGCAGAGCGAGATGAAAACAACGAGCCCGACCATCGCCATATGGTGCTTGCGGTACTGCCGCCAGGCATTTCCCCACAGCGAGCGTTGCTTTTTGTTCGCCATCCGGTCGACGCCGAAGGTTGGTTTGATTGCTGGTGGCGCGGTGAGAGTTCCGCCCGATGGCGTCAGGTTCGCCGCTTCTTCCTGCGACATCTTGTTTCTCCTCTGCGCAGTGAGGGCTGGTGCGTCCCGCCCGTTGCGTTTCCCTGAGCTCGCCTAGGACAGCTTGATCCGGGGATCAAGGACGGCGTACAAAATATCCGCGAGGATATTGAAAATGACGATGAGAATCGCGATGCCAAAGGTGACGGCCATCACGACTGGCGTGTCTTTACTACCAATGGAGTCGATGAGCAGCGCGCCGATACCTGGGATACGGAAAATCTGCTCCGTCACGACCGCGCCGCCGAAAACCGCCGGGATTTGCAGCGCCACGATCGTGACAACCGGAATCATGGCGTTGCGCATCGAGTGCGAAATCGTAACCTGCCGTTCATTCAGCCCCTTGGCGCGAGCCGTGCGAACGTAGTCCTGATTGACCACCTCAAGCATCGAGGCGCGGGTAAAGCGCATGGTCGAGGCCGCCGCGAAAAAGCCGAGCACGCAAACGGGCATGATGCACTGCTCGACGTATGCCCAGCCCGTGGCGGTGCGATCGAAAATAAAGGGGAGCCAACCTAACTTCACGCTGAAGATGATGATCAGCACGAGACCGGAGAAGAAGGTTGGCACGCTGAAGCCGAGGAAGGCAAAGGTTGTCGCCACCTGGTCAAAGACGGAATAGGGTTTTAAGGCCGATATGACACCGATAGGTATGGCGATCATCAAGCTGAGCAAGAGTGCGGTGCCGCTAATAAGGAGAGTGACCGGGAGCCGGTCAAAAATCACTTCGCGAACTGGAGCGCGGGAGGTGAAGGATTGTCCCCAGTTTCCCTGCACATACTGCCGGGCCCACTTCACGTACTGTTCCTGAATCGGGTCGTCGATGCCAAGCTGCTGGCGCAGCCGTTGGCGAAGTTCCGGCGGCACGCTCGGGTTATTCGCGAATCCCGCCAGCGGATCGCCCGGGGCGAGCGCCAGGATCGAGAAAACCCCAATACTGATCAAAATGAGGGTAATCACCGATACAAGCGTTCGGCGAATCACAAATCGTCCCACGTGGAATCTCCCGGTCAGCGCCTCAACTTGTCATAGGGCGGCGCATCGTATGCACTCGGCGAGCTCTTCGTCCCTGCAAGGGTCGTCGGTAGCTCATAAAACATCAATCTGTTGACTTCCAGACAAGAGGCGCTTTTGGTCAGTGCGCCTATGTTAGGAGTCCCCGCTAACGGGTGTCAAGAAATTGTGCATCTCCCCTGATTACGGCTCTATGTTACGATACACCCTTGTGCGGCATTTGCCGCATCTTTGTTGTGCGCCCAACGTAGGGCCGTCTAGCGGAAGTAGGAGTCTGGCCGAGATGGCAGAGCAGATTCTGAGGGCCGAACCGCGCACCGTGGTCGGCAAGAAAGTCAAGGCGCTCCGGCGCGAAGGTCTCATCCCGGGTGTGGTGTACGGACCCGTTGTTGATGGCACGATCCAGGTTTCCGTCGATCGCCGCGAGTTCGAGCGCTATTACCGGGCGATCGGGTTGAACACGCTCTTCAAGCTCGAGCTTGAAGGCAAGCGTCATTCCGTGATGATTCGCGAAGTGCAGGTCGAGCCGGTTCGCTGGGCGCCATTGCACGTCGATTTCTTCGCACCAAACCTCCTACAAGAAATTGTCACCTCGGTAAACGTCACACATGGCGAGGCATCGCAAGATCTCGTCGGCATGGTGAACCAGGTCATCACCGAGATCCAGGTTCGAGGTCTCCCTGCGGATATTCCGATGCACGTCGTCGCGGACATCAGCGGACTGCGTGGCAGCGGCGAGCATGTCACCGCCGGCGACCTTCCGTTGCCGAAGGGCATCACCCTCGTCACTCCGGCTGATGACACGGTCATCACCATCCTCGCACCGCGCGTGGCAGAGGAAGAGGAAGTGGCCGCAGCATCAGAAGAAGCGGCTCCCGCCGCCGACGATTCCGAAGCTTCCGAAACCGAAGAGTAGCTTCACCACAGATTGTGACAAAAAGAGGCCCGGCGATCGCCGGGCCTCTTTTACGTCTAATTACCCACCTCGTCAGGCACGATGAGGAAGGTTATCGTTCCCTCTCGGGTTCCAGAAATTGCCTTTCATGCGATGACCACGGGAGGACACAAGATCCTCCCCTACGACGGGTTTGAACTATCGAGCGCCGCGCACCCTCTCCCAGCATTGGGAGAGGGTGAACCCTTAGGACCGGGTGAGAGCAGCAGCCTCCAACCGAGGAGCTACGACCTCGACCAGTAGCCGCATTGAGCGCCGTGCCCGCTCCTGCTCGATTCCTGCCCCGTAGACATTCGCCAGAAAGCAATCGTAACCAAGCGCCTGGTGAGCGAAGCGCAGTGATTGCGCCACCGATTCCGGCCCTCCCGCGATGAAAATCTCCTGCTCAAGCAATCGATCGACCTCAGCCGCTGAATCCTCGCGGCGATTGGCGCGGCTGCCATCCTTCACCTTGGGATCGAGTCCATTCAGCCGGTACAGATCCTCAATCATCTCGTTCCGGGCGGATTCATCGCTCTCGCCAATGTAGAGATGGCGCATCAGCGCGACCTTGCCGCCGTTGGCGAGGTGGGCGCTGTCCGGCTGCGTGGCGACTTCAGCCCGGGCGGCACGGTACGTCGCCACCACTGGCAGCAATGCTTTGACTGGGGCAAAGCCAACCGCCAGATTGTGACCGTTTGCTCCCGCCCAGGCGCCGGCGTTCAGATCGGTTCCCGCGTACCAGATTGGCGGATACGGATCCTGCACGGGTAGCACGCCGAGCGAAACATCCTTGAGTGTATGAAAGTCGCTGGTGATCGAGGCCGCGCCGCCGGTGAGCAATCCCTGCAGGATCACAATCTCTTCCTGAAAACGGGGAATGCGGGTAGCGGGATCAACTCCGACCTGGTCCAGCTCGATCGGGCGATGTCCCAGCCCGACGCCAAGCTCGAAACGCCCGCCCGAAATCGTGTCGAGCATCGCAATCTCTTCAGCGAGCTGAGCCGGCGCATGCAGCGGCAGCGTATAGGCGAGCACGCCGAGGCGCATCGTCTTCGTCCGCTGAGAGGCGGCGGCGATCCAGACCGAAGGCGCAACCGACCGGTACGCACTCCAGAAATGGCGCTCAGCCGTGAAATAGCCCCACATGCCGATCGATTCGGCGTAGGCGATATCAGCCAGCCGTTGCTCAAGCACTTCCCCCGCCGGCCGCGGATCGGAGGGATCGATTTGCAAATTGTCGAAAAGCCCAAACGCGATCGTCATTGTTGCTCCTGATGATTCGACGCCGAGAGCCGTAGGCCGTTAGCGGTAAGCCTCAAACTTGCTCGGAATCGTGCTCTGGCACAGCGTAATCCGTGCCTACGGCTCGCTCACGCTCAGGGCTCTCGGCTTCGTTAAGCAAAAAACCGCCCCGGCGAACCGGGACGGTTTTTCTGCGTGTGGGTATCACGCGTGGCGCACGACTAGGCCGTTGCGACCTCAATCGTGACACCCACGAGCTTACTACTACTGATCATGAGCATCACCTCCTTCACCCTGCTCGGTCTTCACGTCGTCCGTTCGGACCTCTGCCGGGAAGCAGTGCTTCCGGTGAAAAAACGGTACCACGGCAGCGAATCATCGTCAATGCATAGACAACACTCAATGTTCCCATGACTGCTTCAACCCTTGATCGCCCCGGCGGTGAGACCGGCGATGATCTGCCGTTCGGCAAAGAGATAGAAAATAATCGCCGGGACCATCGCGAGGGAGACGAATGCCAGAACCTTCCCCCAATCGGTGCCGAACTGTCCCTGGTATTGCATGACGCCGAGCGGCAGGGTCCAGAGCTTTTCGCTGTTCAGCACGACCAGCGGCAGGAAGAAGTTATTCCAGCTCGTCACCATCGTCAGCACCGCGACCGCCGCCAATCCGGGTCGCGCCAACGGCAGCAAAATCCGCCGGAAAAACTCGAACGCGGACGCGCCATCGACGTAGGCGGCATCTTCCAGCTCGACCGGAATCGACACGAAGAAGTTGCGCAGAATCAGCACGCTCAGCGGAAGCGCAAACGCGACCTGCGGCAAAATGATGCCCCAAAGCGTGTCGACCAGTCCGAGCTGGCGAACGAGAATGTAGATCGGCAAAATCGCCACGGTCGCCGGGAAAAGCAGTCCGAGGGTGAAATAGGTGAAAAGCAATTCGCGCCCGGAAAATGGCAACCGGGCGAACACGAACGCGGCGGTGCTGGAGATGCCGATCACGAGCAGCGTCGTTGCCAACATCACGAAAATGCTGTTGCCGCATTGCCGCCAGAAATTGGTGGAGCCCAAAACGTCGGTGTAGTTCGACCAGACGAATGGTTTCGGAATGGCGAAGGGCGACGCGATCAGCTGGGCATTGGTTTTCAGCCCGCCGATCAGCGCCATTACGATCGGGATCAGCACCAACGCCGCCGCCAGAATGCAAATGACATAGCGCACGACCTGCCCCGACCATTTATCGACGCGCGATCGCGATCGCGGCGCAATATCTGCCATCAAGAACTCCGATCCCGCGCTAGATCAGCGACTGCGCGAACTGGCGGCGCATCACCAAGCCCTGATAGAGGAGTGAAAAACCAAAACAGATCGCGAAGATGACCAGCGACACGGCCGCGCCATAGCCAAGGGCGAAGCGCTGGAAGCCGTACTTGTACATATAGGTGGCCATCGTTTCGCTGGCGTTGACCGGTCCGCCGGTGGTCATCACCCAGACCAGATCGAAGAATTGCAGCGATCCCAGCACCGAGAGAAAGACCGACAGGCGATCGTCGGCTTCAAGAGCGGAATCGTGACGTTCCAGATCGCCCGCTTGCTCGAGGCGCCGTCGATCATCGCCGCTTCTTCGAGCTCGGGCGGAATGCCCTGGAGACCGGCGAGATAGAGAATGAAATGGAACCCGAGGAACTTCCAGGTGATCACGACGAAGATCGCGTACAGCACCGTGTTCGTATCGCCCAGCCAGCCTCGCGCCTGATAGCCGGGAATGATCGCGCCGAGCAGGCTGTTCAATCCCGACTGCGGGTGATAGATGAATGACCAGATGATCGCCGTCACCACCTCAGACAGAACATAGGGGAGAAAGAAGACGGTTCGGAAGAATGCGCGCCCGCGCATCCCGCGTCGCACCAGCAGCGCCAACCCCAGCGCCAGCGGCAGCTGAATCGTCAGCGAAAGCGCCAGGATGATGAGATTGTGCTGAAACGCCTTGCGGAAGATCTCGTCGTTGAGCACCCGCCGGAAATTGTCCAATCCGACGTAGTTTCCAGCGGACCGAGCCCCTTCCATTTATAAAGCCCGTAGTAACCGGCCTGAATCAACGGAAAAAGCACGAAGAGCGAATAGACGACTCGCCGCCGGCAGGAGAAACGCTCCAATTGTCAGCAACCGCCGCCAATCCGTGCCCCGGCGTCCGGAAACAGGCCGTGCAATGGGAGTTGCCCGTTCGGTCGAAACAGTCTGCATCGAATCAATCCCTACGACGGAGTTGTGAGTCGAGAGTTATGAGTTGTGAAGACGACGGGTCCTGTCACCGGCCCCACTCCCGCGAATCGCCCTCACCCCCGGCCCCTCTCCCGATGCGGGAGAGGGGATCCTGTCGCCATCGTCGACCCTCTCCCGAGGCGGGAGACGGTGACCCGTCAGCGCCGGGTGAGGGCTTTCGAGGTTCGTCAGCTCATTTCCTGGGCGGCGGAGTCTTCGATCATCTGCGCCGCTTCCTCAGGAGTGCCGGTTCCCGCAAAGATGGTCTGGACCGCATCGTTGACCGTTGCGCCGACCGCGGGCGGCAGGAACTGGTCGTAGTAGAGCTGGAGATATTCCGCTTCGCCAAGCAACTCCGCGATCGCCTGGATGTTCGGATCGGTCACCGCCGCTTCCGCGCCCTTGACCACCGGCGGCACGGTGAGGCCAACCGGAATCAGCGCGATCTGCGATTCGAGACTGGTGAGGTGGCGCACGAAATCGATCGTTTCCGGCGGCGCGTTCTTGCCGATCGCGAACCCGTTGCCGCCGCCGAGCACGTCGGACGGATCGCCTGCGCCGCCTTCGACCATCGGGAAGGCGAAGAAGCCGAGATCATCGCCGAGACCGACCTTGTTCTCGGCCAGCGTCTTCTGGTTGCCCGGCGACCAGTGCCCCATCAGCTCCATCGCCACCTTGCCATTCGCGAGCAGCGATTCGGCATCGTTGTAGGCCTGCCCGAGGAACCCTTCCTGGAACGGCTCCAAATCGACCAACTCCTTCAGATGCGCGCCCGCCTCGACGAATGGCGGATCGGCGAACGAGCCGGTCCGGCTATAGGCGGCATCGAACCCGGCTTTGCCGCCGGTGCGAATGGCCAGGTAGACCCAATAGAAGTGCCCGGGCCACTTGTCCTTTTCGCCGACGGTGATGCGGGGTGATCCCCGCCTCCTTGAGCGTGTTGACGGTGGTGAGGAATTCGTCCCAGGTTGCCGGAGGCGCTTCGATGCCTGCCTGGGTGAAGAGCGCTTTGTTGTACCAGACGACGACCACGCCCATGTTCCAGGGCACACCGTAGAACTTGCCGTCCGTGCCGTAGAGATTGAGCGCCGCCGGGAGGAACGAATCGCCCCAGCCGTTCTCAGCGAGCGGAGCAGTGATGTCCTGGACCAACTCGGCATTGGCGTACTCGAAGAGCACTCCGCCGCCCCAGCTCTGGAAGACATCCGGCGGATTGCCCGATTGCATGGCCGTGGCCAGCTTCTGTTTGAACGCCTCGTTTTCGAGGACGGTGATCTCGACTTCGACGTTTGGATTCTGTTGCGTGAACGAATCGGCCAGACCCTGCCAGGCCGCCTGCTCGGTGTCTGCCGTTGAGATGTGCCACCAGACGATCTTCGTTTTGTCCTGGGCGAGCGCCGGGGCAGCTCGCCCGGCCAGCGCCAGGCTCGCCGCCGCGGCGGAGCCGGTGAGAACCAGTTGTCGACGTGTCGTGCGCATTGGTCGTGCCTCCATGTGTGGTTTCTTGACCAGCGTTCCGCGCAAACCCCGCCAATCAGACGGCGAGGTTCTGTTCAACTCGATGAAGAGCGACGAAATAGCGTTGTCCTTCCGCGTGGTAGATGGGCCCTATCTGCCAGACGGAAGAGGCATCTCTACCGACCGCTCCTCCTTAACGTGCCGGTGACCGGCATGTCTCGCGAATGACGAGCGACGTGGCGAGATCGACCCGCTCACCCGCTCGCGCCGGTTCCTCGATATATCCGAGCAGCATCCGCGTGGCGCGGGCGCCCATCTCCACGAGGGGCTGGCGCACCGTGGTCAACGGCGGATGCACGCTGGAAGCAGTGGGAATGTCGTCGAAACCGATCACGGAGATATCGGCGGCGATGCGCAAACCGGCATCGCGAATCGCATCCATAACGCCGAATGCGGAAACATCGTTCGATGCGAAGATCGCGGTCGGCGGATCGGCCAGCGCCAGCAAAGAGCGGGCGCACTCGTATCCGCGCGGTTGATGGAAATCGCCTTCGACGATGAGGGCGGGATCGTGAAGCAAACCATGATCGGATAAGCGCCGCCCGGTGCCCTTTGAGCCGGTCGACCGCGCTGCCCATCTTGAGATTGCCGGTGACGAATCCGATGCGCTGGTGTCCGAGTGAGATCAGGTAGTTTGTCGCATCGTACGCGCCCTGCACATTGGTTGCGCCGACTGAGGGCCCCTGATTATCGACACCTTCGTGATCGATCAACACGAACGGAAACCGCCGATTGCGAAACGAATCGAGATAGGCGGCCGGATCCGAAGGCAATACGAGCAAGCAGTCCGTCGGCCAGTCCATTCGTGAGATTGGCGACGAATGTCGATTCGCGGTGACTGCGGTGATGCGTGGTGTAGAGCATCAGATCGTAGGAAACCGCGGCCAACTCTTCATCGATGCCTCGCACGATCTCGCCGATGTAACTTGTATCGAGATCGGGAACCACCAACCCGACGACCTGCGACCGCCCGCCGGCGAGGCCCCTCGCCTGTCGGTTGACCACGTAGCCGGTCCGCGTCACCGCATCGATCACCCGGGCGCGCGTTTCGTCGCTGACGTATCCCTTGTTGTTGATCACGCGGGAAACCGTCGCGTACGAGACATCCGCCACGCGCGCCACATCTTCGATGGTGATCCGGCTCTCGGAATCGATCGAAGTCACCCGCATCCTCGCAATCGTTGCTTCATCAGGAATGCCTGTAAGCGCTTACACACCACGACATTCGTATGCGTCGGGAATCTTTTCGGCTCAATTCGTCGTATGAAAGCGTTTGCAGGTCTATTAAGTAACATTTAGCGATACAGTTGTCAAGAGGGAACAATACGGGCAACAGAACGCCTCCCCGCTCTCACACATCGCCCAAAGATGGGACCAGTCGAGAACGGGGAGGCTTTGAGGCTCCGGCACTGGAAGGGCCGGACTTGCCGGACGACGAGCTTTCAGCACTGGTTGCAGAGCGCCGTCACCGCGGGCGCTGTCATCCGGCATTGGCTGGTCATCGATGGCGTCAAGGGAGGAATTGCCATCGAAGAACGCGTTTTTATTCTTGACGAGCCCAACGACCTTGCCGACTGGGCAGCTTGTCTGATAGATCGCGTATGCTCTCGACACGATACAGGCGATGCATTTGGGCTGTCCCGAGTTCACTGGTGAAGGATGTCATTGATGAGCGCAGCGTCATCTCAAGCCGATCGCGGCCACCGCGATCTCAACAAAAATGGCCGTCTCGATCCCTACGAAGATCCATCGCGCCCGGTTGAGGAGCGCGTCGATGATCTGCTCGGGCAGATGACCCTCGCCGAAAAAGCGGGCATGATGTTCCATCAAATGGTGACGATGGATGTCGGCAATATGACGATTCCCGGCATGCCGACCGTGCAGCAACACATCGAAGATCGCGCCATGAATACCTTCAATATTCTCGGCAGCGCCACGGCCCGCGAGATGGCGGACTGGACCAACCGCATGCAGGCGGCGGCGGAGCAAACACGCCTTGGCATTCCGATCACCTTTTCCACCGACCCGCGCCATGCCTTCTCGGACAATCTCGCCGCCGCGCTTTCCACCTCCGCGTTCTCGCAATGGCCGGAATCGCTCGGACTCGCGGCCACACGCGATCAGGCGGTCGTCGAGCAATTCGGCGATATCGCCCGCCAGGAATATCGCGCGGTTGGCTTACATCTCGCCCTGCATCCAATGGCCGATCTCGCCACCGAGCCGCGCTGGGCGCGCATCAACGGCACCTTTGGCGAAGATGCCGCGCTCTCAGCCGAGATGACCGCCGCCTACATCCGGGGATTCCAGGGAGCGTCGCTGGGGGCCGAAAGCGTCGCCTGCATGACGAAGCATTTCCCGGGCGGCGGCCCGCAAAAAGATGGCGAGGACCCGCATTTCAACTACGGGAAAGAACAGGTGTATCCCGGCAACAACTTCAACTATCACCTGCTCCCGTTCGAAGCGGCCTTCGAGGCCGGCACCGCCCAGATCATGCCCTACTACGGGATGCCAATCGGGATCGGGCTGGAAGAAGTTGGCTTCGGATTCAACAAACAGGTGGTGACCGGTCTGCTGCGGGAACGCTACGGGTTCGATGGCGTCGTCTGCGCGGATTGGGGCCTGATCACTGACAACTACCTGCCGGGCGGCGTGCTTTTCGAAGCCCGCGCCTGGGGCGTGGAAGATCTCAGCCGGCCGGAACGGGTGAAGAAAGCGATTGATGCGGGCATCGACCAATTCGGCGGCGAGGCCTGTCCTGAACTGGTGATCGAGCTGGTCGAAGCGGGCGAGATCGACATGGCGCGCATCGATGTGTCGATCCGGCGGATTCTCCGTGATAAGTTTCGGCTCGGGCTGTTCGACAATCCCTATGTCGATGTCGAAGCTGCGGACCAACTGGCAGGGAATGTGGAGTTCCGCACGGCAGGAGCGGAGGCGCAGCGCAAATCGCTGGTGCTCCTGAAGAATGCCGAAGCTGTTTTGCCGCTTTCAGGTCGCCCGAAGATTTACGGCGAGAACATCACCGCAGCGGCAATCGGCGCGTATGGCGAACCGGTCGCCGATCCTGCTGAAGCTGATGTTGCCATGCTTCGCCTCACAGCCCCCTTCGACCCTAGAAACGGCAACTTCCTGGAAGCGATGTTCCACGCCGGCAATCTCGCCTTCAAACCAGAGGAAGAAGCGCGTCTGCTGGCGATCATGGGGAAAGTCCCCACGATCGTCGATATCTACCTCGACCGCCCGGCAATCATTCCCGGCATTGCTGAGCAATGCGCGGCGTTGATCGCCTCGTTCGGCGCATCCGACGAAGCGGTGCTCGATCTGGTCTTCGGCAAGTCTTACCCGACCGGCAGGCTTCCGTTCGAGCTGCCGTCATCCCAGGCGGCTGTTCTCTCCCAGAAATCTGATTTGCCGTACGACTCGGTCGATCCGCTCTTCAAGTTCGGCGCCGGATTGAGCTTCTGATCGACGCTCCAGGAGGCGGTGCTCGATCGAGCGCCGCCTCCTGAGATTGTTAGCCGTTTGCGTCGACGGCGCGGGCGATGTCATTGATGTGCGATTGCTCGTGACCGGCCCCGGCGAGCGCGATCAGATCGATCACGGTCACCTCGTGCTCGAAATAGGGAAGTTTCATCCGGCGGGCGAGCATCTGATCGTCAATCGATGCGAGCTGACCGATCGCGGTTGCATGCCCCGCGAATGTTTCGGCCAGCAACGCATCCACATCATTCGTTGTCCGGTCGGCAATCTGCTGCCGATTGACGACATCAATATCGAAGGTCGGCCCGACATCGGCGGCGTCAGCGCCGAGCGATCCGCTCGCAACGGTGACCGCCATCGCCACGCCATTGGCGCGCGCCGCGACATGACAGAGCGCATCTCGAACAGTCCACGCCCCTTCAGGTAGTGGCGCGTCAGAATTGGCGATTATCGCCGGTTTCAACTGCGTCAACCGTTCATCGCAGGCATTGATACCTGCGACAATCTCATCTCGCCTGGCTTTCGCGGCCTCGATATCCGCCTTTGAAGGATTTGCCATCATCGTCAAAACAGAATCTCCTTGCGAACCAACACTCATTCCTTTCGCAAACAATCAATTATCTGTCCTCATTGCGCCACACGCTTCCGTAGCGTGAAGATGACTTGCATCGTGCGAGGCATCGACGCCGAAACGGCGACTTGCCGAGCACAAGCCCGGATCGGCAGTGCAAATGTTGAGGCCGCGAGAACTCGACGTTCCAGGTAAAGGTGCAACAAGAGATCTGCGCAATCAGGAGGGCGGGATCAGCAGTTCCTGGCCCACCTGGATCGAGTTGGGGTCATCGATGTTGTTGAGGGTTTGCAGCGCTTCCTGGGAAACGCCGTAGTCGGAGGCGATCGACGAGAGCGATTCGCCATCCTTGATGGTGTGGCGGCGCAACGTGGTGGGATCGATCGTCGCGGTCGGCTCGATCATGATCGTGGCCCCTGGGGGAATTGGGGTCAAGGTGACAATCGCGAACTGCGGACCCGGCGTCGGATCATTGCTGCTCGTGTTCTTGTCACCCCCGGTCACGCAGCCGGTCGCGAGCAGGAGCAGGGCGGCACATGGCAGCAGGAGACGGAGCGCCCTCACCCGGCGAAAACCTTCACCCCCAATCCCTCTCCCAATTCTGGAGAGAGGGGAGCACTGAGTTCCGTCGTACCCTCTCCCAATGCTGGGAGAGGGTGGCGCTTTTGCGCCGGGTGAGGGTTTCAACCTATCGCACTCCCGCCGGCACATCAGGCCAGACGTAGCGATCGGGCATCCGGTTGTTCAGCGAGGGCACCTGGCGGCGGACCCGATCGAGCAGCGCCCGGTCTAGCGTGGCCGTGATCACCGTTTCCTCATCGGGCGCGGTGGCGACGACGGTGCCCCAAGGGTTGACGATCATCGAGCGGCCCCAGCACCATTTCCCCTCGGCATCGCTGCCGACCTGCGCAGGCGAAACCATATAGACGGTGTTTTCGATCGCCCGGGCGCGGATCAGCACTTCCCAGTGATCTTTGCCGGTTGTAAGCGTGAAGGCGGCCGGATGCATGATGATCTCCGCGCCGCGCAACGCCAGAATCCGGTAAAGCTCGGGGAAACGAATGTCGTAGCAGATGGAGAGCCCGACAGTGAACCCGTCGACATCAGCCAGCACGATCTCATCGCCCGGCGACACGGTGGCCGATTCCTGGTACGTCGCCACACCGTCAAGCACGACATCGAACATATGAATCTTGCTGTATTTGGCGATGATATCGCCGCGCGGATCGATCAGTGCGGTCGTGTTGTACATGCGCGGATCGCCATCGCGAACTTCCTGAATACTGCCGGCATGAATGTAGACGTCGTGGCGGCGCGCCCGCTCGGCCAGCAATTCAATCGTCGGTCCCGGAATCGTTTCGGCGGCTTCGCGGCTGCCTTCGTCCGAACCAAGGAACGACCAGATTTCCGGTAGCGCAATCAGGCGTCCGCCTTCCGCCGCCGCTTGATCGATCAAGCGCAACGCGGTTTCGATATTTTTGGCTTTGTCGTCTCGCGTATTCATCTGCACGACGGAAACGCGCAACGAGTCTGATCCTGCTCCATTCAACGCCATGTCGTCACCTCACCCTGCGAATGTCGCCCCTGCATCTGACCGGGCGACATCGCTCAACGCAACCACCTCGGGTACCGCTTCTTCCATTATGGCGCAATCAGCGCAGCGCTTCGTTACCCCATCTCCCAATCGGGCATCTGCACCTGGAATCGCATGCCGGGCTCGGCGACGGCGATCGCTTCAGGAATGATCAGCAATCCGTTCGCTTGCGCCATTGTCGAAAGCTGAGCAGATCCTTGCGCTCCAGTCGAGCTCGCCGTCCAACCATCGGACGTTTGTTCTACGCGAACTCGCACGAAATTGCGTCGTCCGCCCCGGTTCTCGATGCGATCAAGCAGCCGGACTTCGATCTCCGGCAGGAACAGATCGGTTCGTCCCAAGCATCTTCATCAGGGTCGGTCGCGCGAACTGGAGAAAGGCGACCATCCCGGCGACTGGATTGCCTGGCAATCCGATCAGCGGCAACCCATCGAGCAACCCAAAGGCGAGCGGTTTACCCGGCTTGATCCGGACGCTCCAGAACTCGATGGCACCACTGGCGCGCAGCACGTCTTTGACCAGATCGTAATCCCCGGCGGAAACGCCGCCCGAGGTGATCAAGAGATCGAGCCCTGCCGCCTGCGCATCGCCGAGCCGCTGGCGCATTTCGATCGCGTTATCACGAGCGATGCCGAGCCGCACCGGAATGGCTCCGGTCTGTTCGATCAACGCCGCTATCGCCGGTCCGTTGCTATCCCAGATCTGTCCCGGCTTCAGCGACTGCCCTGGCGCAACGACTTCGTTTCCAGTCGTCAGCACTCCCACGCGCGGTCGGCGCACGACCGCGATCTCCGGTAATCCAAGTGCGGCCAGCAGCGCAATCTGGGAAGGGCCGATCCTGGTTCCAGCTGAAAGCAAGAGTTCGCCAGTGGAGAAATCCTCGCCCTTCCGCCGCACATTTGATTGGGCCGGCCGGGGAACTCGGATGCCAACGACCCCGCTTTTCGCGGCCCCTTCATCTGTCTCTTCGAACGGGACGACGACATCAGCACCGGCCGGAACGGGAGCGCCGGTCATGATGCGTGCGGCAGTTCCTGGCGCAAGTAGCTTGAGCGGCTCCGCGCCAGCGACGATTTCCGCCGCTACCGGCAACATCACCGGACGTTCACGCGTCGCTTCCGCGATATCAGATGCCCGGCAGGCATAGCCATCCATTGCCGAATTGTCGAACGGCGGATTGTCATGCCCGGCAACAACGTCCTGCGCGAGCACCAGTCCCAGCGCCTGATCCAGAGATGCGACCAATGCATCGAGCGGTCTGATCGCTCGCAGTATTCGTTCCTGCGCTTCGTCGACTGTAAGCAGATCGATTCGGATATTCAACGTGGAGTCATCCTCGTGGACTGGTGGCGTCCATCGCTCTTTCGATCCTACCCGTCATTCGCTCAAGCATAGCCAAAGGGTATTCATCATGGAACGACGCACGCATTGAAGATCTATGCTCGCGTAGCAAGCGGCGTTCAGCACCCTGAAAAAGCCAACAATGCGTTATCATCCATCAGTGGCGCGATTGTGTGCCTTTTCGTCACGTCGACCTTAGTGATCTCTGGCGTGTCGTTCATCCTCGGGCCGCGAAAAGGCTGCCCATTTGCCAATGTGCTGAGAGGAGACGCAAGGAAGTGGAGTACGCAGTGGCCTCCCCTACCTCAGAGCGTTCTCGTGAGAATCTGCTCGCCTGGTATTCCGATAATCTCGCCCGCACCATCAAAGCGCGGGGATACAAGCTGGTGGATGAGGAGTCGCAGCCCGATGAGGGCGGCATTGTCCTGCATCCGATCGATCTCGATGCGCCTCGCTCCATACGCCGCCGCAACCGCGCCATCTTTGTCGCGGGAATAGGCGTCGGTGACGAAGTCGCCGATATCCCGTTGAAAACCGGCTATCCGCTTCTGCTTAAGTCGCTCGCCAATCTCTTCATGCTGCTCATTCCGAACGGTCCCGGCGGCAAGCTGACCGTCTACTTCTTCACCCTCGAGCAAGGCTTCTACACCGTTCCCTATGAAGGTGACGACGATCTCTTCTTCAACTCCATCGTCGACCGTGTGGCGCCGCTGGCGACATCGAACCTGATCATCGAAAACGAGTTTGTGCCCGACCTCCCAGAATCGCTCTGGAAAGGCGACGACGTCACCGCCAGTATCGCTCGCGCCGGCAAGCGTCTGGACGCGCTCGATCTTCTTCCTTCGCCCTTCCCGCTTGATGAGTATCTGACCTCGCAGCAGCTCCGCCACGTGAAGCAGATGTTCCAGATGGGCGGATTGAGCTACGGCAATGTCAGCGCCCGCAAGGACAGCCACACCTTCTGGATGAGCGCCAGCGGCGTCGACAAGAGCAAGTTGGAGGATGTCGGCACGGAAGTGCTGCTCGTCACCGACTATCTCCCCGACCGCAAGGCGATGCAGCTCAGCGTTCCCCCCAACGTCACGCCCAAGCGAGTGTCGGTCGACGCGATCGAGCACTGGATGATCTATCGCGAGCATCCGGAAGTCGGCGCGATTCTGCACATCCACGCCTGGATGCCGAACATCAGCTCAACCCACATCAACTATCCCTGCGGCACCTATGAGCTGGCCGAAACCGTCGCCGAGCTTGTCCGCAAGGCTCCCGATCCGGGCCACGCCGTCATCGGCCTCAAGAACCACGGACTCACCATCACCGGCGAAAGCCTCGACGAAATCTTCGACCGCATTGAAGGCAGCGTGCTCCGTCAGGTCCCGATGAGCTAGGGCTTATCTGAGGCATCTACGATTGCAAAGAGGGGGGCCAATGGCCTCCCTTTTTCATTTCCTGAGCCGTACAATCAGATTGAAACATAGGAGGCCATCGATGATACAGATGTTCAACGTTCCCGTGAGCAAAGATGGGACAGTCCAACTCCCGGAAGAACTCCACGAACTGCTCGGTGGAGACAAGCTTCGAAACGTCATTTTCCTCGTTCGGAATGAAGGGGCTGTGCATCTCGTTCCGCTGACGATGACGTTCGAGGAAGCTCAAGGTTCGTTGCCTCCAAGGCCTGATGACGCAACGATTGACCTTGACGAGGAGATTGAGGAAGCGATCGAATTGGCGTTGCTGGAAAAATACGGGTGAGATTTGTCGATACGAACGTCTTCGTCCGTTACCTTTCGGGCGAAGAGACGAATCTCACGCAGATTGCGCGAGACGTATTTGACCCGACAAATGGAAATGGCAGCTTTTTCACCACCAACGACGCAGTAATCGCCGAGGTCATTTATGTGCTGACCTCACCGAGACTCTATAGGCTGAATCGAAACGATGTTGTCAATCGACTCCAGGCGGTGCTTCAGCTGCCCACACGCCGGCTGGATAGCCTTCCGATTATCTCTGAAGCCCTGTTCATCTGGCAGCATCATTCCAAACTCAGCTTTGTCGATGCTTTCTGCATTGCGGATGCCTTCGGGCATGATCACGAACTCGTGACGTTTGACACCGCGCTTGCCAAAATCGCGAATACAACCCGCTGGGATCTCCAGCCACCATCCTGAGCTGTCGAGCAATCGAAAGAGGGCGAAGAGTGAAAGCACTGCGATATCAATTCTCCATTCCGAATTATGTCGCCACCCGGGCGGCCGACAAGCTGCCGCTGGGGATGCTTGAGCGTGGGCGCGTGCCGGGGTTGAAACTGGCTGATGTCGCCTCGAAACCGTTGCCCGGTCCCAATTGGCTGCGGGTAAAACCGAAACTATGCGGCATTTGCGGCAGCGACACCTCGCTCCTGCATGGCACGAGCAGTCCCGCGCTTTCGCCGTTCGTCTCGTTCCCGAACGTGATGGGCCATGAGATTGTCGGCGAGGTCATCGAAACCGGCGCCGGCGTCACCAATGTGAAGACGGGCGACCGCATCGCCGTCATGCCGATCATCAATTGCGAGATGCGCGGGCTCTCACCCTGCCGGTCGTGCGCGTCGGGCGATCCCGGGCTTTGCATCAACAGCGCCGAAGGTGATCTTTCGCCCGGACTGCTCGTCGGTTTCTGCAAAGATCTCGATGGTGGCTGGTCGGAAGAGCTGATCATCCATCAATCGCAGGCATTTCCGCTGCCGGATGCGATCAGCTACGACACCGCCGTGCTGATCGAGCCTTTCAGCGTCGCCACCCACGCCGTACTCAAGAATCCGCCTGCGCCCGGCGCAAAGGTGCTGATCATTGGGGCGGGGTCCATCGGCCTGCTCCTGCTCGCCGCCATGCGGATGCTCGGCTATAAGAATGACGTCACGGTACTGGCGCGCCGCCAGATCCAGGAACGGTTGGCGATCGCCTACGGCGCGACTCGCGCTCTGACGAAGAAGAATGCTATCGAAGCGGCGATCGACTACGCCGGGGCGAAGAAATACAAACCGATCCTCGGCGGCCCCACCCTTTCAGGCGGCTTCGATTGGGTCTACGACTGCGTCGGCAGTGAGCGGAGCGTGAAAGATGCGCTCACCGTCGCCGGACCGCACGGCCAGATCACGATGGTCGGCTGCGCCGGCGAGATGTCGAAACTCGATCTCACCTTTGTCTGGTCCCGCGAGCTGCACATCGCCGGTTGCTACGTCTACGGCCAGGAGCACGGCCTGGAAAACACCCCTCATACCTTCGATGTCGTCATGCGACCTGATCCAGAAACACCCCGAAATCCACCTGAGCGACATGGTCACCCACCGCTTCACCCTCGACCAATGGCGCGAAGCGATGGGCGTCAGCCTGACCCGCGGCTCGCACGGCGCGGTGAAGGTGGTGTTCGACTACCAGTAAATTCATAGCAAACCCGCGACGATCTGACGATCGTCGCGGGTTTCGCATTACCAGAATCGCGCTCCGCTACCGCAGCAAGGTCACTCCGACTGCCGCACAGGCGATGAAGGCCAGGAAGAGCATGATGAGCAGGATCGCCTGGCAGGAGCGGGCGGCGGAGGCGGAATCGGCGGGGGCGATGAGGGGAAGTTCGCCTTGTTGTTCGAGGAACTCGTCGTCTCGTTGCCGGAATTGATCGTCACTCAACGGCGGGTTCCACTCTTTCGTCGTTGCGCTCGCCGGCTCGCTTGCACGGTTTCCTCGGCCGGGGAGGTCTTAGCGGTCTTCGCATTGGTGTTCGTCGAAACGACTCGCGGTGCCGACGCCGCCGGCTGGGTCGCAACGGCCTCGTCCTTCTGGGATAGCCTCCAGACGTGCGCGATGCGGGTGAAGGCGGTGAGATGCGTCAGGATCGCCAGTGCCCAGAGCGCCCAGAGGGGCTCTTTCAGAATCAGGCAGATCGCCAGCAAGATCACACGCTCGGGACGGGCAACCAGACCGACTGAAGCGTGGTATCCGGCGGCTTCGGCCCGGGCGCGCGTGTAGCTGATCAGGAGCGCGCCGGTTGTCGCCAGCAGGGTGAGAATCGATCCGGTTTTCGCATCGGCGGTGTCAACGATATAAACGAGCACGCCGAGGTAGACGATCGATTCCGAATAGCGGTCGAGCGTTGAATCGAGAAACCCGCCAAATTTCGAGGATTTCCCCGTCGCTCTGGCCACCGCGCCATCGAGCATGTCGAACGCGCTGGCGAAGAGCAGCAAGATGCCGCCGATGCGGATATCCCAGAAGGCGATGACCGCCGCAACGCCGACATTGAGCAGCAACCCGGCAATGGTCAGCATATTGGGAGTCACACCGAGATTCCCAAGAAAGCGGCCAATGAACAGGATGCGCGCTCGAACCCATGCGCCGAAATGTTCCGATATCACTCTATTCCTCCCCGCCGGAGTTCCGCTCCGTCGAGCCGGTAATCCCCTCGTCCTTTAGTAGGAATCGCGACGGCCGCTCACCAGCGAACGCTCCCGTGCGACTTCATATGTTTGCAGCACCTGCCTGGCGACGCTGGGCCAGGCGTAATGCGCCGCCGTCTTCAGCCCCTGCTCGGCAACCCGCCGCTTCAACGCATCATCCGAAAGCAACCGCACGATCGCCAGCGCAATCGACGTGGGGTCGCGTGGTTCGGCTAGCAGACCTTCGCGGCCATCGGTCATCACACTGGCATAGCCAGGGATGTCGCTGGCGATCACCGGTTTGCCCGACGCCATGGCCTCCAGCAAGATGATGCCAAAGCTTTCCCCATGAATCGACGGTGCGCAAAAAAGATCGCAACTCGCATAGTATCGTGGCAATTGCTCCGCCGGGACCATCCCCACAAAGTCAACGCCCCAAATTCCGTAGCGGCTGATCACCTCTTCATATTTTTCAGGACGTCCATTGCCGACGACAACCAACCGCGCTTCCGGAAACTGCTGCCGGATCAGCGGCATTGCCCGTAGCAGATATTTGAATCCCTTGCGCTGCTCTTCATAGCGCCCTACGAACAGAATACGAGGAGCGCCATCGCGGGCCCAGGGAAACGGCTCATGCTCCTCGCGGAACCGGGTGGTGTCGATCCCGTTCGGGATGACGTCGAAAGGCCCCTCAAAGTACTGGCGGTTGAATTCCCTGGCTGGTTCGGACACTGCAATCTTTTCATCGAGCCGGCTCAGCAAAAACGACAGGTAGGGTTTCAACGCTGAATACCAGGCGCTCGAATCACGATAGGCATGGAAGGTGGCGACATTGGTGCTGTGAGAGTTCAGCAGCACCATCGCGGGAAGTACCGGCGTCAGCGGCTCATGCAGGTGAATGACATCGAACTGCTCGCGGCGCATCATTTCTTTGACGGCGTTGTAGAGGGTGACATCGAAGGTTAGCCGAACTTTCGACCCGTTACCTGGAATGCTGATCGTGCGGCCAATGCCGTAAAAGCCATCTTCGATCTGAATGCCGCCCTTAGTGGAACGCGGCGACATCACCACGACCTCATGGCCGAGCTGGATGAACTGTTCGCGGAGATGGATGATGTGCTCGGCTACCCCACCGGGATGATGGAAATCGTAGGGTGTGACCTGTGCGATTTTCACGAGCATTCCCCACGATATCCCCGCCTGCCGATCATGACGATGAACGGATCACCGCCACTGCAGGGTTCTTCGCCAGCAAATAACCAGCGAGGCGATGATAGCATTCACGGAGTTATGGGTTGTGAGAAGTGAGTTGTGAGAACGAGGGCGTGAGTTGCCGGGAGCTTAGGCATCAACGACAGGTGGATTCACCTTGAAGAACGCCAAAGACATCCCGCCGTACTCTCAACTCACTTCTCACAACTCGTATGCGATCGAGAGGCGACATGACCGGACCGAAGATCACCTTTATTGGCGCGGGCAGCACCGTGTTCGCCAAGAACTTGCTTGGCGACATTTTTTCGCAGCCGTCTTTGCAAACGGCACGAGTTTCGCTGTTTGATATCGATTCGGAACGGCTCGCAACCTCCGAAGTAGTCGCGCGCAAGGTTGCTGCGGCCTGCGGCGCCAATGCCACTATCTCGACGACCACCGATGCCGGGGCCGCGCTTGATGGCGCGGATTACGTGCTTTCGATGATTCAGGTGGGCGGCTACAAACCCGCGACGGTCACCGACTTCGAGATCCCGAAGAAGTACGGGCTGCGGCAGACAATCGCCGACACGCTCGGCATCGGCGGCATCATGCGCGGGCTTCGCACCATTCCGGTCCTGGTTGATTACTGTCGCGAAATGGAATCACGCTGTCCTGATGCGCTCTTCCTCAACTATGTCAATCCAATGGCGATGAACTGCTGGGCGATCAGCCGCGCCACCTCGATCAAAACGATCGGACTCTGCCACAGCGTCCAGGGAACCGCCGGCATGCTCGCCCGCGATATCGGCGTTCCCATTGATGAGATCAACTACATCTGCGCCGGCATCAACCACGTCGCCTTCTATCTCCGCTTCGAGCGGAACGGCGAAGATCTCTACCCGCTGATCCGTCAGGTCATCGCCGATGGTCGCGTGCCGGACGACAACCGGGTTCGCTATGAGATGCTGAAGCGACTCGGCTACTTCGTCACCGAATCGAGCGAGCACTTCGCCGAATACACCCCCTGGTTCATCAAAGAGGGCCGCGACGATCTGATCGAGCGCTTCAACGTGCCGCTCGATGAGTATCCTCGCCGCTGCGAAAACCAGATCGCCAGCTGGAACAAGATGCGCGTCGACTACGAAAGCGACGCGCCGATCACCGTCAAGCCGACACACGAATACGCGGCCACGATCATCGCCGCACAGGAAACCGGTGTTCCTGCAGTCGTTTACGGGAATGTCCCGAACACCGGTCTGATCACCAATCTTCCTGAGGGGTGCTGCGTTGAAGTGCCGGTGCTGGTCGACAAGAGCGGCATTCAACCGACGCATATCGGCGCGCTGCCGCCGCAGCTCGCCGCCCTGATGCAGACAAACATCAATGTTCAGGGGCTCACCGTTGAAGCGGCGCTCACCGGCAAGCGCGAGCACATCTATCATGCGGCCATGATGGATCCGCACACCGCCGCCGAGCTTGACCTCGATCAGATCTGGTCCCTCGTCGACGATCTCATCACCGCCCACGGCGACCTGCTTCCAGCATTCTCATAAAGCCGATCTCAATGATTTTGCGGGGGCGTTGCAACGCCCCCTGCAACGTCATCCCGAGCTTACGAAGGATTCCCCGGCGAAGCCGCTGCCGGACGCTTAATCGCTCGGCTCTAAACAGGCGCTTCGCGCGGAGATCTTTCCCGTTGGTCAGGATGACGCTGGGAAGTGACGTAACCATCGTGAAACGCGCTCCAGTGCGCAAATCGTCTTGAGAAATGACCCCGTCTCCATTCGTACGGAGACGGGGTACTTTGCTGTGCTTAACTCGATGCTTGCACGGAAGATTGCGATTAACTCGGCTGTTGGCCCAATTCTTGCGTAGATGAAATCGAGCATGGGCTCGTTTCACGGATGGAAGGAGAAATAGATGGCCTCGGGGAAAGTAAAGGGGGGGGTCCACCTGCTGGTGGTCGCTCTCTTACTCGGATTTGCTGCGTTCGCGGTAATGCCAGGCGCATTGCGAGCGCAAGACCGAACAGATGAAGATGCGTCAATACGGTTCGTTCATGCCTCGCCCGACGCGCCCGCCGTAGACGTAATAGTCGATGGAGCGCCGGTGGCCGAGAATCTCGCCTTTGGCACGTCGACCGAATATTTGCCGTTCCCTTCGGGTGAACATCAGGTGCAGATCGTACCGACCGGTTCCGGCGCTGAATCAGCTGTGCTGGATGAGAAAGTCGATCTCGATAGCGGCGGCGCCTATATCTTCGCCGCAGCCGGGCTGCTGAACGATATTCAGGCGAAGACCTATCAGGTTGACCTTGACGATCTTGATGACAATCAGGGTCGGGTTCGATTGATTCATCTCTCACCCGATGCCGGCGATGTCGATCTTTACGTCACCGGCGGCGATAAGTGGTTCGACAAGGTTGACTTCCCGAATGCGAGCGATTTCAAAGGTGTCGACGCCGGCTCGTATGATCTCGAGGTACGCGCTCACGACAGCGACACGGTCGCGCTCACGCTTTCCGGTTTCGAGGTCCAGCAGGGACGAGCATACGATGTGATTGTGCTCGGACAGGCCTCTGACAACAGCCTCACCGCGCTTACGCTTGAGACCCGCGTTTCACCTTCGTGTGGCGACGTGCTCGGCAATGGCACAGATAGCGACGCCTGCGTGCGTGTCCTTCACACATCGATTGGCGCTCCCGCGATCGACGTGTATGTCAATGATTCGCTTGTGATTCAGAACCTGGCATTTGGCTCAGCGACCGAATTTGCCCCGCTGCCGTCAGGCAAGGATCGCAATATCAAGATCGTGCCGACGGGCAGCCCGCTCGATGCCGCTATCGTTGACACAAAAGTCGATCTTGACGCCGGTCAGGCGTACGATGTCATCGCGTTCAACCGCGTCGATGACATCGATGCAAAAGCGGTCGATGTTGATCTCGATCCGGTTCCAGGAGGTCAGGCGCGCGTGCGCGTCATTCATGAAGCTCCTGATTCGCCCGATGTCGACGTCGTCATCACCGATGGCCCGACCCTCTTCGAAGGTGTTGGATCGGGTGACACAACCGATTACACCATCGTCGATGCCGGTTCCTACGATCTGCAACTGAAGGATGGCGATAACGTCGTCGCCCGGATCCCGGATCTGACTTTGGACGAGAACATGTCGTACGACATCATTGTGCTCGGCAGCGCGGACGATAACACCCTCCAGGTGATCTCACTCGCTGCGCCGACCGCCCCAATTGAAGGCGGGACTCCGCAGGCCAGCCCGGAAGCAGGCGGAACCACCCTGGCTGGGGAAGCCACGGCGGAAGTCGTCAGCACACCTACCAAATAACGGCCTCATCCAGCCATTGAGGCAACACACGGCCCGGATCGGCAGTGCCGATCCGGGCCGTGTCTCATGCAAGCAAAAAGAACGATGCTCTCCAGGCTTTCGCAAATCCCGCTTCGTCATAATGCCATTGGCCATGCCCAAAAATTGAAAATCCCCATCCCTTACCATGGCAAACATAATCTCCAGGAACGATGACGCTCCATTTCTTTAGGTAAACTTCACATGTGCCTTTTGCCGGGCTGCTGCATGTCCAAATGTGCGGTTCGGTATTTCAAAACCTTTATTGAGAAGGAGATCGCACTCATGGTCACGCCGACAGATGCATCTGGCGCTCGCGCTCACCTGACGACCCCCTCGGGGACGACGGTGGCCTATTACCGCCTCGCGAGTTTGGCCGAGCAGGGCGTGACTGATCTCGACCGGCTGCCGATCACGATCCGCATCTTGCTCGAAAATGTGCTTCGCAATCAGGCAAGCGATTTCGTCGAGCCGGAGCACATCGAAAAGCTGGCCAATTGGGATCCAAAGAAGCCGGAAGACATTGAGCTTCCATTCATGCCTGGCCGCGTCGTCTTGCAGGACTTCACCGGGGTTCCGTCCGTCGTCGATCTGGCCGCGATGCGCGCCGCGGTTGCCCGCCTCGGGGGAGATGTCACCCGGATCAATCCGCTCGTTCCGGCCGATCTTGTCATCGATCACTCGGTGCAGGTCGATCGCTTCGGCACCTCGCTGGCCTTCGCCCGCAACGTCGAGTTTGAGTACGAGCGAAACCGCGAGCGCTACATGCTCCTCCGCTGGGCGCAGCAGTCGTTCCAGAACTTCCGCGTCGTGCCGCCAGGAACCGGGATCGTCCATCAGGTCAATCTCGAATACCTCTCGCCGGTGGTGCTGACTCGCACGGACGGTCATGAAACGACGGCCTATCCCGACACGCTCGTCGGCACCGATTCCCATACGACGATGATCAACGCGCTCGGCGTGCTCGGCTGGGGCGTCGGCGGCATCGAAGCCGAGGCCGTGCTGCTCGGTCAACCGCTCTACCAGTTGATGCCGGAAGTCGTCGGTGTTCGCCTCTCCGGGCAGCTCCGTCCCGGCACGACCGCAACCGATCTCGTGCTCTATATCACCGAGCTGCTGCGCAACTATGGCGTGGTCGGCCGGTTCGTGGAGTTCTTCGGCACAGGATTGAGCAGTCTGGGCTCGCCGACCGGGCGACGATCTCGAACATGGCGCCGGAATACGGAGCGACGGCATCGCTCTTCCCCGTCGATGAGGAAACACTGAAGTACATGCGCTTGACCGGCCGCTCGAAAGAAGCGGTCGAGCTGGCAGAGGTCTATTCAAAGGAACAGGGATTGTTCCGCACCGATGAAACACCCGAGCCGATGTTTAATGCGGTGCTCGATTTTGATCTCTCAACGATCGAGCCGAGCGTCGCCGGACCTCGCCGCCCACAGGATCGCGTCCCCCTGCGCGGCGTGCGCAAAGTGTTCCGCCATGCCTTCTCACCGAAATTCGCGGGACACCTGGATGACTTTGAAGAGGAGATCGAAATCGAGCGGCTTGAGGGCGAGGCAGGACTCCCGAACGAGGGAGGCGCCAACGTCGAGTCTGCCGCGAGACCGCATGTCCATACGATGCCACGCGTTGGATCGATCGAAATCGGCGTTGGTGAGGAGCGGGCGATACTTCATCATGGCTCAGTTGCGATCGCCGCGATCACCTCATGCACCAACACCTCCAACCCATCGGTGATGATCGGCGCCGGGCTGCTCGCCAAAAACGCTGTCGAGCGGGGGCTCGATGTGCCGGCCTATGTGAAAACCAGTCTTGCTCCCGGTTCCCAGGTGGTGACGCGCTATCTGGAACAGGCGGGACTGCTCCCCTATCTCGACGCGCTGGGATTCCAGACGGTTGGATACGGCTGCACCACCTGCATCGGCAACTCCGGTCCGCTGCCGCAAACCGTCGCTGATGCGATTGATGAGAATGAGCTGGTCGTCGCGGCGGTGCTTTCGGGCAACCGCAACTTTGAAGGGCGCATCCACCCGCAGGTGCGCGCGTCGTTCCTGGCTTCACCGCCACTGGTCGTCGCCTACGCGCTGGCGGGATCGGTCGACACCAATCTCGATCGCGATCCGCTTGGCTACGATCCGAACGGCGACCCGGTCTTCCTGCGCGACATCTGGCCGACCCAGGAAGAAGTCCAGGCCACGATCGAGAAGAGTGTCGATCCAAAGATGTTCGCCGAGGAATACAGCACCGTCTTTGCCGGTGATGAGCGCTGGCAATCGCTGCCCGCGCCGACTGGCAGTCTCTACGAATGGGACCCCGAATCGACCTATATCAAGGAACCGCCCTTCTTCCAGAATCTCGCTCCGGTCCCGGGACCGCTCAGCAATATCGCCGGAGCGCGCGTGCTCGCCCTGCTGGGTGACTCGGTGACGACCGACCACATCTCGCCGGCCGGATCGATCGCCAAAGACAGTCCGGCGGCGTATTACCTCGAAGGCAACGACGTCAAGCGGGCCGATTTCAACTCCTACGGTTCGCGGCGCGGCAACCACGAGGTGATGATTCGCGGCACGTTCGCCAACATCCGCCTGCGCAATGCCCTCGTTCCCGGCTCGGAAGGAAACATCACCGTCTACCTGCCGACTGGCGAGCAGATGCCGATCTTCGACGCTGCCGAGCGCTATCAGGGCAAAGAGATTCCGCTGATCGTCATCGCCGGCAAGGAATATGGCACCGGCTCCTCCCGCGACTGGGCGGCGAAGGGCACCTTGCTGCTCGGCGTCAAAGCGGTCCTCGTCGAGAGCTTCGAGCGTATTCACCGCTCCAATCTCGTCGGCATGGGCGTGCTGCCGTTGCAGTTCCTGCCGGGGGAGAACGCCGCATCGCTCGGGCTCACCGGCACCGAAACATTCTCGTTCGACGGCATCACCGAGCTGGCGCCGAAGAAGCGAATCACCGTCACCGCCACCCGCGAAGACGGCACAATGCTCACCTTCGAAACCATCGCCCGCATCGACTCCCCGATCGAAGTCGAGTACTACCGCAACGGCGGCATCCTGCAAACCGTGCTGCGCCGGTTGGCGCAGGGGTAGTTTGACGACCTGGGGTTGAAACCCCAGGCTACCCGGACAAAGCACCTCCGGCGCTGGTGGTAGGAGAGATCGGGGAGACGCGAGATGTCGTTTTGGATGCTCTACTATCACCTGGTCTGGGGGACGAAGAACCGCGAGCACATTATTACCGAAGAACGAGAAGCCTTGATCCGGCAATCAATCCGCACAACATGCGAGCAACACAAGGTGTTGATCCATGGAATCGGAATGATGCCGGATCATCTTCATCTTGCCGTGTCGATTCCACCAACCTGCGCCATCGCCGACGTCGTTCGCTATTTCAAAGGCTCATCCACGCATCTCATCAACAAATCAAGAGAATCGCGCATCGTCGACACCTTTGGCTGGCAACGCGAATATGGCGCATTGTCATTCGGCGAGCGATCTCTGAATGAGATCGTTGCGTATATCGAGAATCAGAAGAAGCACCACGCCGATGACAAACTCTGGAGCCTGTTTGAACAACTCGAACGCCCCTATCCAGCATCCTCCTAGCGCCAGGGGCGCTTCATCCGGATAGAGCGTTCGAGCCAACCTCGTCGCATACTCAGCGCCGGAGGCGCTTCGTCCGGATAGCCTGGGGTTTCAACCCCAGGAATTACACCAACGGCCACAAACCCAGCCCAAGCGTGACCATCCCGGCGACGACGAACGCGCCGAACCAGACGAGATCGAGATTGATCCAGGCGCGGCGCAACACATCGACGCCCACCTTACGAAAGACCACGACCGCGATCAATCCCGTCACCATCAGCATCGCGGCCGAGTGCAGCGCCACCGCGGCCGCAGCGTGAACCAGCGCGTCACTTCCGGCGGACATCTGATGCGGTGCCGCATCATCCATCGGCATCATGTTCGCCATGTGCGCCATATGATCGGCGTGCCCCGATTCGGCGAGCGCGCCTGGCACGGCCTCGCCACGCATTCCGGCAAGCACGGGCACGATCATCAGTCCTGCGCCGTGTGCCGTCGCCATCAGAAATGACCAGAGCACCAGTTCCCTGGGCCGAACCCGCATGCCGACCCAGCGAGGATGCCGGAAGCGCGTGGCGATCTTGTAGCCCGCAAAGGTGAGCAAGACGAGCCCGATGATCACCAGGAGCAGATCCTGCGGTATCACGAGTCCGAGCAGACCGAACGGCACGGCGACCAATCCGATCGCCAGCGCGTGACCGAGCGTGATCGGTCCCAGCGCCGTCACCACGGCGTGGAGCCGACGCTCTTGAAAGCCGAGGGCGACGGCGAACAGCCAGCCCATCGCCGGATTCAATCCATGAAATCCGCCGAGTAAGAGCAACGTGATCCAGGGCCAGGACGAGTCAAAGGGATGCATGGGGCCACCTCCCGCTGAACACTTCGTCTACGGGAAGCAATAGGAATCGGACGAGGCGTCGCCGCCCTGCAGGCGAACCTGATGCGGCCGCTGATCGCCGAAGTCGAGGAAGAAGTTCTCGTCGAAGCTCATGCCGCCTTCCGGATCGGCATCGATCTTGACCATCCAGCCCTTGATCCCATCGGGGTAGAACTGCGCGTCCCAGGGGAGATAGAGCGAGTTGGTGACGTAAATGCTCCGGCCATTGCGGCTGACTTCGACCATCTGCGGCCCACCGTTGAGCGCGCCGCTCGCTGCCGGATGCCCGTTGCGTTTCACGATGCCGCCGATGTTGACCGAGCCGGTCAGTACGGGGTTGAAGGGATCAGAAACGTCATACTGCCGCAACTCGCCGGTCCCCCAGCAGGAGACGTAGAGGAACTTGTCGTCCACGCTCAGCTCGATGTCGGTCACCAGCGGCGGAACGGCCTTGAACGGCTTCAGCGCCGGCGGCAATTCATCTTCCTCGGCTGGCTCAGCCGGAATTTCAATGATCTTTTGGGCCTCCCAGTTGCCGTTCTGCCGGTGCCAGAGGAAGATCCCGGACGAGAGATTGTTCAGGCTGATCACGACTGTTGACGAAGCCGTAGTCTTTGGTCGGATCGTGGGCGGGCCGCAATTCGAGCACGATCTGATGCTCTTTGCCAAGGTCGACGGTCTGCGTATGCTGACGCCGGCGCAGATCCCAGAAATGCAGCCGGTGGCCATACTGCCCATCAAGCAACAGATCGGGCTGAACGCCGGTTTCGACCATGTTCGGCGTGCCCCATTCGCTGGTGACCATCGTGTCGTAGCCGAGGTGCCACCAGAAGTCGTAGTGTAGATTCTGGTCGCCCCGCTCGATCTCCCATCTGCCGAGCACATCAAAGGAATCGTGGTCGAGAATGAAGATGCCGCCCGGCCCACCTCCGTCAGGAGCGCCGAGGGCGCTGACGTAGATGCCGTCGGGTCCGCAGTGAACGGTGTGGCCTTTCGCGTATCCTGCCCGCTCGGCGATCTCTTCCGGCTCGATCGTTTTGATGATCGTTGGCTTCGTCGGGTCCGGTTTGGTGTCGATCACATAGAGCCGGGATGATCCCAGCCCCGGCACGATCAGGTAGCGCCGCTCGACATGCGGGTGCGGCGCGTTGGGGCAGAGCATCGAGCTACAGGCGTTCCAGCCGAAGTGGTGCAGCTCGTCGCCGGCCTGCGTCATTTCCACTTCACCAACCATCTTGCCGTAGCTGCTCGATCCGGGATCGACATCGACGACCGTGATCGCGTCCGGCCGCCCATCATCTGTTGGATTGACCCGAACGACGTAGGCCAGCTTTTCAGGCGGGCGCCTTCGTCGCCGAGCCCGGCGAGGGGTAGAACGTCGGGTCGGGTCGCCAGGTCTGCATTTGCATCGCACTCCTCCAATTCGTGCTTGATTCGGCGCCACTTCCGGCAGACGCCAGGGTAGGCGCGCTGCCCAGCAGCGCTGAAGCGCCGGCGAACACCCCGCCGGTTTTCAGCAGCCGCCTCCGATCCGTCATGAAACCTCTCTTCGGCTTTCCGTCGATCATTGCGACCTCCTTGTCGATAGCTCTCCGTTAACGCTCCCGTCCGGACGACGAAAACGCGCATCGAGCGGCCGGATCGATGAGATGGCAACCTTCTTCCTCTACTGCTCCCTGTTGTTTCATCGTGAATCCGTCCGTGCAGCTACCCTATGCAATCGCAAGGCGCACGGCATCCAGCGAACCATGTACATAGCCATGTAATTGGATGGTCAAATGGAGGGGATTCGTTGGAGTGTTCCGTCCTGTTGAAGAATTGAGAATCCTAAAACGAGTTCCAATGACCTTGTGCGGTCGCTCGCCCCAACTACCCGTCATGTTGAGCCGAAGCGAAACATCTCCCGGCGAAGCCGATCGCGAGCAGTGCGAGGACGCTCGTTCGACGATGGCGCCATCTTCCGCGCGAACCACGCCCGTGCGATCTATGCGGCCCTGGGTATTCGCAAACATCAGATCGACCAGGGCCAGGCGTGGCAGAACTACATCGAGACCACGTTCTCGATCATGCGCCGGAGGCCGATTACCACTTCGCGCGGGCCACGACCTGGGGCGAGCTACAGGCCGTCCACGACCGCTTCCTCGGCGACTACAACCACCAAGCACACGGTGCGCACTGCGACCGCCCCAAGGCACGACGAAGTCCGGCGACGGTGCTGGGGTGGCTCCACGGGGCCTTGTGCGATCCCGTCGAGCTCGACCGCCTCTTCCGCCTCCGGGCGACGCGGGTGCTCAACCGAGACGGCTATCTCCGATTCCGCCACTGGCGGCACTACGGAGAGCGAGGGCTCACCGGCGAGCGGGCGGCGGTGTGGGTGGACGGGGAGACGCTGACGCTGGAGTACGCGACCGACACCCTGGCCCGGTACCGGGTGGCGCTGGAGGCAGACGGGCGCCGACTGAAGGAGGTCGACGAGCCGCGCCTCTTCGCGACCGCGCACGCCTCGCCGCAGCCGTTCCTGCCGGAACTCGAGGCGGTCGAATGGCGACCGGTCCAGCACCTGGCGCCCTACCAGACGCCCCGCAAGCGCCGCGACGAGGGAACGCAGGAGCGCCTGTTGCCCGCGTCCTCATCGGGTGGTTGACACCGGTGGGCAAGACCGATGGCCGCCGCGTCGCTTCGCCCGAGCCGGACGGCTCAGGCCGGCCTGCGGGCGAGGAACGCGACGTGCGAGAGGCGGCGCTCGCGGGCCAGCAGCTCGGCCGTCGCGCGGTATTGGTTCTGGCTCGCGAAGACCGCCTCGCCCTCGAGCGCCCGCAGCGCGTCCGCATGGGCGGCGCGGGCCACACGGTGGCGGCGGGCGATCTCCGCCAGGTCGGCTGTCACGTCCTCGCGCCGCAGCAGTTCGAAGCCCGCCTCCCCGAGCAGCCGCTCGTGGTAGCCCGGCGGGGCTAGCACGAAGAAGAAGGGGGTCCGCGCCGCGAGCTCGGCGTTAGAGATCGGGCCGTTGAGCACCGGGTCGGTGAACACCAGCGGCCCGCCGGGTTTGAGGACGCGTGCCCACTCGGCAAGGAGCCGCGGGCGGTCCGGCAGCCCGACCAGCGCGTCGATGCAGACGACGGCGTCGAACGTTTGGTCCGAGAACGGCAAGGGTTGGGTGGCGTCGTGGCAGACGAACCGGACCCGGTCCCCCAACCCCTCCTCATCGGCCAACGTCGTCGCCGTGGCGATCGCCTGCGCGTTGAGGTCGATCCCGACGACCGCGCACCCGGCCCCGCGGGCGAGGCGGAGCGCCGGCCCCCCGGCGCCACAGGCGACGTCGAGCACGCAGGCCCCGGGCGCGACGTCGATCCAGCGAAAGTAGCGGTCGTAGAGGGCGGTCGGGGTCCAGCTGGTCTGGCCGCAATAGTCGTCGTACACCTCGCGGAGCAGCGCGTCGTGGAGCCCCTGCCGTTCGGCCGCAAAGCGGTAGGCGTAGTAGTCGTACGGTTGCCCCTCCGGGGCGTCGGGATCGTCGCCCGGCGCGTGATTGCTCACTACATCCTCCTCGCCGGCGCCGCGCCGGGTGCCAATTCTGTCGCGGTGGTGGGCCCAGTATAGTCCCCGCAATCGCGGCCGAGGCTGAAGCCGAGTCCGCGCGGATCTGTGCCCGTCGGGCCACGCCGCACGTGCCAGCCGGATCCACGGTCACGGCACACCCGGCACCGATGTTACCCACATGCGTACCCCATGTCATGACGAGGCCTGCACCAGTGAACGAGTTTGCGCTTCGCGCGGGGATTCTTCGTAGCGGCTCTGAAAGACGAGGTCTGGCGTCATAGATTCGTAGGATCTTTGAAACACGTCCTAGGCGTCGCCGGTGTGGAGCAAATCATGCGCAACGGCCCAGGACGCGATCTGAGTGCGCGAGTTGAAACCCAGTTTTCCCAGGATATTGGCGACGTGTCGCTCAACAGTTGCCGGTGAAATCGAAAGATCGCCGGCAATCTGGCGATTCGAGCGACCCTGTGCGACCAGGATCGCGACCTCGCGTTCCCGGGGGCTGAGCGCCGCAGGCGGGCGGGCTGCTTCAGTCACATCGGTGGCAATGGCGGCCGGACGAGAACCGGAGACAACCCGATGGAGCCTCCATCCGCTCGCGGACCCGGTGAAAAGTCGGGACTCCATTTCCTCGAATTCGATGCCGGAACCAGCGACGAGATCCTTGACCGTGCTCGACACCAGCACCTCTCCTGACGCGGCCCGATCGAACACCCGCTCGGCAATATGGAGCGCGACACCGGACAGCTCCCCGTCAATGTGCTCACACTCGCCCGCATGCAATCCAGCTCGCACACTGATCCCTAGCTCGCGTGAGGCTTCAACGATAGCTAAGGCGCAGCGAATCGCCCTGGCAGGTCCATCGAAGGCAGCCAGAACACCTCCGAGCGTTCTCTTAACCTCGCGACCCCGGTAGCGCGCCAACTGCTCACGGACGATCGCGTCATGTGCCGCTTCTATCTCGCTCCAGGCATGATCGCCCAGCCGCACCGCCGTTGCCGCGGCGCCGACAATGCCGGTGAGCATAAGGGTAGCGAGCACTCGATCGAGCTCAAGGGCGGGAAGCGCGCCGGTAAGAAAAACCTCAATCGCTCTGAGAATCGCCTCCTGATCACCCGCGAACACGAGGTGATCGACGCCGGGCAACTCGATGTATTGAGCACCTGGAATTCGCTCCGCGAGATAGCGTCCCCCGCCGACGTCGATGTCCAGATCGCCCGTGCGATGCAATATCAGGGTTGGCACTCGGATCGCCGGGAGAATGTCGCGAATATCGATCTCGGTGTTCATACGGGCCAGCGCCAATGCCGCGCCAGGACTGGCGCTCCGGCGCAGGTACATTGCCCACCACTGGCGAAACCGCTCGTCGCCAATGGTGCTCGGGGCCAACATGTCGAGGTCCACCACGCCGCCCCATCCCTGCTCAATGGCGTCGAAGTAGATCTGTCGCTCTTCCGGGGTCGGGGCCCATGGGTAGTCGGGAGCCCAGCTCCGTCGGGCGTATGCGCCATACATGATGAGCGATGCGGTGCGCTCGGGATAGGTTGCCGCGAACAACGCGCACATCGCGGCACCCTCCGATATGCCCAGCAGCGCCGCTCGCGTGGACCCGGCGGCATCCATGACTGCCCGCACATCGTCCATCCGTTGTTCGAGCGTCGGCAATTCCGCCACGCGATCGGAGAGCCCGGTTCCACGCTTATCGAACAGGATCAGGCGAGAAAAGGCTGCGAGTCGTTGCATGAAGCTGACGCTGGCCCCTTCCCACAAGGAATCGAGATGCGAGACCCAGCCCATGACGAAGACGAGATCGAGCGGGCCATCGCCGACGACCTGATAGGCGATATGGACATCGCCGCTTTTCGCGTACCTGGTCTCCGGTGACGCGAACACGGTTTCCTCCTGGGTTGCGTGACACGGTTGTGGGAGCCGATAAGTGTGGATTGGTCAGTTGCATCGTCGCATCGATCTCCCGAACCTTCAATGCTCCAAATGACATCAGGGCGATCGTCCTCCCTCCAAATCCGTTGTCGCGGGGATGGATGCGACAATTCCGCAGATTCCTGGGATTGGATCCTCAGGATCTAACAGTATCCATACATTGACGTGAAACGGAGTCGCGTGTTGCTTATCGAAGATCTCAGCTCAGCGCCAAATCCGCAATTCGTCCGGCCCGGCTATCTCGATCTTTCCGGGGAGTGGCAGTTTGCGTTTGACGACGAAAATCGCGGAATCAGGGAACGTTGGTACACCGATCCTGCACAGCTTCGCGAGAGGATTACGGTTCCATATCCGCCTGAATCCGCGCTGAGCGGCATTCACGATATCTCGTATCACGCCGTGCTCTGGTATGCACGCGAGTTTGAGACCGCGTCGCTCGCACAAGGCGAGCGGCTGCTGCTCAACTTTGGCGCGGTTGATTACGAGGCCACTGTCTGGGTTGATGGCGCGTTTGTTGGCGCGCATCGGGGCGGCCATTCGTCGTTTTCGATCGATATCACTGACGCCCTGAACCGCGACGCATCGCACTGGATCGTCGTGCGCGCATTCGACGATCCACACAATGTCGAGCAGCCACGCGGCAAGCAGGATTGGCAATCTTCCCCTCATTCGATCTGGTACGAGCGAACCTCCGGCATCTGGCAGCCGGTCTGGTTGGAACGCACCCCTTCCGTCCGCATTGCATCGGTCGTCTGGCGTTTCGATGCAACCCGCTGGGCAATCGAATATGACATCGACTTCTCAGCTACACCCGCAAAGGGTTCGGTGCTGAAGATCGATTTCGAGCTTGATGATCGAACATTTCCCGGAGTCCGGATAACTCCTACCGGCCGGTTCGTGAGCGGCTGCATCGGTCTTGGCGGCTCGCAGGAAATCATGGATCCAGCAGCGTTGCTCTGGTCGCCTGATCGTCCACACCTGATCGGCGCGACGCTGACATTCTCGGCTCCAGGGCAGATCGACGATGTCGTTCAAAGCTATGTCGGGCTGCGCACCGTCGAGTTGACTTCGAGCAAGGTGCTGCTCAATGGACGACCGATCTTCCTCCGTTTTGTGCTGGAGCAAGGCTACTGGCCCGAAAGTCAGTTGTCCGCGCCATCAGCCGAGGCGCTCAAACGGGAAGTTGAACTGATTCAGGAGTTGGGATTCAACGGCGCTCGCATTCACCAGAAGGTCGAAGACCCGCGCTTTCTCTACTGGGCGGATCGGCTTGGTTTGCTGCTCTGGGGAGAAACCGCCAACTCCTTCACCTACAGCCAGCAATCGATCGCCTGGCACGCGCAGGAATGGCAGGAGATCGTCACCCGCGACCGCAATCATCCCTCGATCATCTCCTGGGTTCCATTCAATGAAAGCTGGGGCGTCAACGAATTGAGCCGCTCGCTGCCGCAGCAGCACGCGGTGCAGGCGGCCTATCACCAGACGCACCAGCTCGATGGCTCCCGGCCCGTCATCGGCAACGATGGCTGGGAAAACATCGCCGCCGACATTTTCACCATCCACGACTACAGCTGGGATGAAGACCTGCTTCGCCGCCGCTATGGCTCGCACGAAGGATTGCAGGAAGCGATCGCCGGCCACTTCCCGGCGTCGCGGCCACTGATCGCCGGCGACTTCGACTACACCGGCAAACCGGTGATGGTCACCGAATATGGCGGCGTCAGCTTCGCCCCGGCCTCCGGCGAGAAGTGGTACGGCTACGGCCGCGTCAACACCGAATCGGAATACATCGACAAATACCGCGCCCTCACCAGCGCCCTCTCCGAATCCGAACTCCTCTGCGGGTTTTGCTATACCCAGCTCACCGACACCCTCCAGGAAACCAACGGTCTCCTCACCGACAAACGCGAACCCAAAGTGCCGATCGAGGAGATTCGGAAGATCACGGAAGGGAAGTGAGAAGTGAGAAGTGAGAGGAATGGAGTAAAGAGCCATGGTTGCGATTGCCGGGAGCTGAAGCACTCGGTTCACAGGCCGAAGTACCGTTCGGGCACTGAGCCAGGAAACGTTCGGATATCGCGAGCATGTTTCTCATCGAGTTCAGCCCTGGAAGGGCTTCGTAATGCTTAGCCCGGGGTTTCAACCCCGGGACTGGCGAAACCTGATTCTTTCTCACCACCTCGTCAAGCACAATTCCCACTTTCCGGATAGCATCCCGACATTGACTCTGATCTCGTGAAGTCAAGGGAGGAGAATGCTCGTTCGTCCAGCATCCGGGAAGAAAGTGCTCTGGCAGGAGATGCTCCGGCATGAGCTGCTGTCAGCGCTCGAACAGAACGCGGTGGTGATCGTGCCGGTCGGCTCGGTCGAGCAGCACGGACCGCACTGCCCGCAGGATGTCGATATCTCAGGGCCCTACCACATGGCGATCGCCACGGCGGACGCCATTGATGATTTCCCGGTGATCGTCGCGCCGCCGGTGCTCTATGGATTCACCCATTACAACATGGGCGAGATCGGCACGCTGACGCTCAAGCTCGAGCTTTTCGAAGAACTGCTCTGCGAGATCAGCCGCTCGATCTGGGCGAATGGTTTTCGCCGGATCATCTTGCTCAATGGCCACGGCGGCAACCAGGCGCCCACCTGGAACGCCTCGGTCAAACTCGCCGAGGAAGATATCTGGGCGCTGGCGCTGACCTACTGGAACATGGCGCCGGATGAATTGCTCGCCTGGAGTGAAGCCGACGAAGGCAGCATCGGTCATGGCGGCGAATGGGAAACCAGTCTGCAACTCTATTTGCGGCCGCACCTTGTCGATATGAACCTCGCGGTCAAAGACGAATGGCGGCGAAACTTCAGTCCCGATGTTCAGAAATATGCGGTCTTCCCCGAGCGCCGTCGCGAAATGGAGCATGGCGTCATGGGCGATCCGTTCAAGGCATCCGCCGAAAAAGGCGAGCAGCTGTTCAACGTGCTTCGCGACCGGCTCGTCACCCTCTGCCGCGAATATCACGCCGAAGAGCCGCCCCGCTATCGCGAATTCGGCAGCCATTGCCCATAGGTGATGCGAATCCACTAATTTCTATTTGTGCATGGCGAAGTCAAGATCATTGAAATGCGACGACCGGGCGACTACGATGCGCGCAGCATGATCATCTCTGTCTGAGACGACAACGCATTTCGTTCATACGTCCCACGCAATCAGCACCTGATGCGAAGGAGCATTTCGATGATCGAGTCAACGCCACGCGACGGCGCACTTTCCCGGCTTCACCAGGATCTCAAACAGGGCCGTATCTCTCGACGCACGTTCGTGCAGAAAGCCATCGCGCTCGGGGCCGGTCTGCCGGTGGCGGCATTTATCGCGAATTCGACCACGCTCAACGTGCTGGCGGCGCAGGAGAGCGCAACGCCTGCCCCTGGGGCGGCACCTGGCATTCCATCATTCGGCACGGAAACCCAGCAACGGGGTGCAGGCGGGGAGCTGAAGATTCTCGTGGCGCAGGCCCCGTCCGCGCTCAGCATTCATGCCGCGTCGGGCGGCGCCGATATCGAGGCCGCCACGCTGATTACCGAACCGCTGCTGAGCTACGGAATCGATGGCACACTCGTGCCAATGCTCGCGGCTGAAGTGCCATCGGTTGAGAATGGCGGGGTCGCCGCCGATCTCACCAGTGTCACCTTCAAGCTCCTGCCCGATGTGCTCTGGAGCGACGGTCAGCCATTCACCGCAGACGATGTCGTCTTCACCTGGCAATGGGTGAGCGACGAGGCGAACCAATCGATCGATCAAACCACCTACGAGGTGATCGACAATATCGAAGCAGTCGATCCGTTGACGGCTAAGGTCACCTTCAAAACGCCAACGCTCGCCTGGTACATCCCCTTTACCTCAGCGAACCGCGGCGGCATCTACCCCAAGCATTTCTGGGATGGGCAGGACGCGCAGAAAGCAAACGACGCGTTTCGCTCCGCGCCGATCGGCACCGGTCCGTTTGTGGTCGACACGCTCTCCACGCTCGACCAGGTGATCTACAAGGCGAACGACAATTACCGTGAGCCGAACAAGCCCTACTTCGCATCGGTCAACATGAAAGGCAGCACCGACGCGGTCACCTCCGTTGTCGCGGTGATTTCGACCGGAGACTGGGATATCGCCGACAACCCGCAAATCACGCCAGATGTGATGGCGAATCTGCTGAAAGATGGCACAAAGGGAACGGTTTACGGTCTTCCGGGTCCGTACGTCGAGAAACTCGATCTCAACTTCTCCGATCCCCGAAAAACGGTGGACGACCAGAAATCGGAGATGAACACCCCGCACCCCTACTTCAGCGATCCCGCCGTGCGCAACGCGCTTTCCCTCGGCATCGACCGGGATACGATCAGCACCCGCTTTTATGACGGCCCGCCGATCGAACCGCCGGGCGTGAATATCCTCAGCGGCGTCGCCGCCTTCGAATCGGGCAACACCTCCTGGACGTTTAACATCGATCAGGCCAAGCAGACGCTTGAGGACGCCGGTTGGACGCTCAATGGCGATGTCCGCTCGAAAGATGGCGTCGAGCTTGAACTCGACTATGTCACCACGATCAACGATGTCCGCCAGAAAACGCAGGCCGTCTTGAAAGACGCGTGGGAAGAGATCGGCTTCAAGGTCAATCTCAAGCAGGTCGATGGCGGCATTTTCTTCGACAGCTCTGCCGGCAACGATCAGAATTTCACCCACTTCTACAGCGATCTGCAGATGTACACCGATGGGCCGACCTCGACCTTCCCCCTCGCTTATATGCAGTACTGGTATGCAGGCAAGGATGGCGAGAACATCTGCCAGAAATCCAACAACTGGGCCGGCACGAACAAGATTCGCTACAACAGTCCGGAATATGACGCGCTCTTCGACCAGCTCTCGATTGAGACGAACGCCGACAACGCCGCGTCACTCTTCGTGCAGTTGAACGACATCATCATCAACGAGTTCGTCGAGATTCCCATCGTGCAGCGTGAGGCGCAAAAGTACGCCGCATCCAGCACGCTCCGCCGCGAGAACATCGCCGAAAGCACCTTCGAGGGCCTGCTCTGGAACATCGCGAACTGGAATCGAATCGAGCAGTGAGTTCTATTTACCCGGAGTTGAAACCCCGGGCTCAGACAAACCAAGTCCCGCGGGGACTGAGCCGCGTGGGAGACACCTCGGTATATCGGGGATGTTTCCCACCGAGTTCAATGCCTGAAAGGTACTTCGGCCTGTCAGCCCGGCCTGAAGTACCAGGCACGTCGAGACCTTTTTCGCTTCAAGTACCCGGCCACCACACCTGACCTCGCTTGTCTTTGCATCAGGAGCACCAATCCGTGTCGATCACTCGCGAGCGCTTTGACAACGGAGAAACATTCGAAACCTATCGCGAGCGGATTCTGGCGGGAGGTGGATTGACCAAAGATCTCCTCGTCGCCAGCGAAACTGGTCTCGCCGCGACAGAGATCGACACCTCCGCCTTCGCCGCGTTGCCCGCCCGATTGCGCGTGCTGGTGCTGCATTTCGATGCCTGCAGCGATAGCGCCGACACGCTCCCGATTCTCAACCGGATCGAGAAGGAAACGGGCAAGATCGAGATGCGCATCATCGAGCGGGACGACAATCCCGATCTCCGCGACGGCCATCTGCTGCGCGGCAAGTTCGCGGCAGTGCCGGTCGTGATCTTTCTGGACGACGATTTCAACGAAATTGGGCACTTTATCGAACGGCCCGATTCCATCACCAAACTTCGAGCCGAGCGCAAGCAGGCGATCTACGACAGCAATCCCGCCTACGGCGCGATCGACGCTCCGCCGAGCGAGGTTCCGGACGAGATTCGCGCCGCGATCCTGGCCGACATCATGGCAATGCGGGAAGAGGTGCGCCCCCTGCTCATCTCCGAAACTGTGCGCGAGTTGAGCGAGATCTTCGCCCCGATTGCGCAACAAGCGGGTAGATGACTGCTCATCGGCTGGCCCGGCGGGCGCATCTGGAGGATGCTTGCCAGTGACGAGCTATCTCTGGGTTGCCCTTGGAGGCATGGTCGGCGCGAATACGCGCTATCTGGTCTCGCTCTGGGCCGCCAGACGTTTTGGAATCCGTTTTCCCTATGGGACTTTCATCATAAACATCAGCGGCAGCTTTGGGCTTGGCGTGATCAGCACCGTGATCGCTCGGAATCTCGACAATAGCCTGACCCTTTCGTTGCTGATCGCGACTGGATTCTTTGGCGCATACACGACCTTTTCGACCTTCAGCTACGAATCGCTCGCGCTCATCCAGGATGACCGATGGCGGATGGCGATGCGAAATATCGTCGGGAGCGCCGCCTTGGGCGTCATAGGAGCGCTGCTTGGCATCAGTCTCACCCTGGCAGTCGGATGAGCAGTCACGAAGGCCGGGCCATTGCCGGCGCGGAATTATCCGGACCGTCCCGATTCGTTCCATTTCTGCCGATCATTGCGATCAGCACTGGCGGCGCCCTCGGCGCCTGCAGCCGGTACGCGGTGAATCAGTTCGCCGGCGAACACTGGTCGCACCCGTTTCCCATCGCCACGCTTGCCATCAACCTCACCGGCAGCTTCGTCTTGGCGCTTTTCCTGACCGTGATCGTCGCCAGGAACGGTCGCTTCACAATTCTCCGGCTCTTCTTCGCGACGGGGTTTCTCGGCGCCTATACCACCTTTTCAACCTTCTCCGTTGAAACGGCTCATCTGTTGCGTGACGACAAATGGGCGATTGCGTTGCTCTACGCCAGCATCTCGCTGATCGGCGGTCTGGCGGCGGCCCTTGGCGGTTTCAAGCTTGCTCGCGCGTTTATCCACAAGGACGTGAACGATGTCTGAAGACGCAATTGCATTGGAAAGCGGCGAGTCGTATCGCGATCTCGATCTGTCCGAGATGTCGCTCTCGCACCGCGAGCTTGATGGCTGCACCTTCTCGGGTTGCTCGTTCGCGAACGCCGATCTGACCGGCTCGCGATTGAATGACGCCAGCTTCGATGGCTGCGATTTCAGCGGCGCACGGATTCGCGGCGCAAATCTCTTCGCGGCAAGCTTCGATCAATGCAAGCTGCTCGGAGTCGATTTCCGCGATCAGGTGATCCTGACTGCCGTCTCATTCAGACAATGCTCGTTCGACTACGCGCTCTTTCGTGGGGTCTCCCTGAGCAGGATGACGTTCGACCGCTGCTCGTTCATCGAAGCCGATCTCTCCGTTTCGAACCTGGAGCGAGCGACCTTTCTCAACTGCGATCTCACCGGCGTCGACATCACCGAAACCCGCTTTTTCCAGACCGATTTACGCGGCTCAAATCTCACCGGCTGGAATCTAAAAATCCACAACCTGGCCGGGATCATCATCGGAACCGATCAACTCGAATATCTGGCGACAGAACTGGGGATTCAGGTAGTTGACATTGCGTAGAAGTTAGCCGGATACGAGACTGCCATCGGAATCGACAATGAACGCGGAAGGATACAATTCATCCCAGAAAGTGATCGCTTGAGGTAGAGAGTTTCTGTCATCTACGGTCGGATAAAGCGCGAGCTAAGACGATGCGGGGTTCCGGCAGGCCCGCCAGTGGTCATTTTCGATTGCCAACCAGCGAATTCCGGCAGTTCCCGGGGTTGAAACCCCGTGGCTAAGCACAACGAAGTCCCTCCGGGACTGAGCTCGGTGGGAGAACTCTCGGATATATCGGGGTTTCGTCGTAGTCCCAGCGGGACTTTGTTCTGCTTAGCCCGGCACTGAAGTGCCGGGGAAACGAGGCAGGAAATAATCCCGATATATCGGGATTATTTCCTGCCCAGCTCAGTGCCATTTAGGGTACTTCCGCCTGTGCGCCGAGGGCTGAAGCCCACGGCATTCGATACGGCGCTTTGCTATTCGGACGTACCTCGATCCTCAGCCGATAGTTCCGCGAGCAGGGATTTCACGGCTTCAGGAGCATCGGCGATCGGGACGAAGAAGGCGTCGGAGCGGCGGCGGGCTTTGATTTCCGCTTCGCCGCGTTCGAGGGTGCGCTTGCTGACGGAAACCCGGATCGGGCAGCCGATCAGATCGGCGTCGTTGAATTTCACGCCCGCTCGCTCGCCGCGATCGTCGTAGAGCGTTTCGATCTTCGCCGCTTTGAACGCGTCATAGAGCTGGTCGCCGGCCGCGACGGTTGCGGTGTCCTGGTCGGAACCGAGCCACATCAGGGAAACGTGGTACGGCGCGACCTCGACCGGCCAGTCGATGCCCTTGTCGTCGTGCCGCTGCTCGACGATGGTCGCGGCGGCCCGGCCGCTGCCGATGCCATACGACCCCATCAAGATCGGGTGCGCTTCGCCCTCGGCGTCGAGATAGGTCGCGCCGAGCGCCTCGCTATAGCGCGTGCCGAGCTTGAAGATATTGCCAACTTCGATCGCTTTCGCGGCGGTCATCGGCGTGCCGCATTCCGGGCAGAGGAAGCCTTCTTCCGCCGACGCGATATCGGCGATGTGGTCGGCGGAGTAATCGCGATCGAGATTGACGTTCAGCAGGTGATAGCCAATCTTGTTGGCTCCGGCGACGAGATTCGGCGCGCCGCGCACGCTCTCGTCAACCACGACCACCGCGTCACGCACGCCGACCGGCGAGCCGTAGCCAGGTTCCGCGCCGTGGGCGCGGATCTCCTCGACCGTCGCAGGGACGAGCGTTCCCTCCCCGATCACCTTGCGCAGCTTCGTTTCGTTGACATCGAGATCGCCCCGGATAACGGCGAAAATGAAGCGTCCCGGAACCTGCCGTGTAAAAGACCGCCTTGGCGGTGCGGGCAAGCGGAATTTCGAGCAAGTCGGCCAGCGCCGCGATGGTGGTGGTGTTTGGAGTTTCGACCTCTTCCATCGGCAGCAGCGCTTCGGTCGAAGGCTCTTCGCGCTGGAAGATGGCGACTTCGCGATTGGCGGCATAGTCCCCGTTCGGGCAGATGAGAATCGTATCCTCGCCGTTCGGCGAAAAGGCCATGAACTCGTGCGACGCCGAGCCGCCCATCATGCCGGTGTCGGCGCCGACCACGACGAAGTCCATCCCGCAGCGCGTGAAGATCTTTTCGTACGCCGTCCAGTGCAGGTGATAGGCGACATCGAGCCCCGCTTCATCGACATCGAAGGAGTACGAGTCCTTCATCGTGAATTCGCGAATGCGGATCAGACCGCCGCGTGCGCGTGGCTCGTCGCGCCATTTGGTCTGGAGGTGATAGACGATCTGCGGCAGCTGCCGGTAGGAATCGATGTCCCGGCGGGCGATATCGGTCACGATCTCCTCGTGCGTCATCGCCAGCACCATGTCCCGGTCGCCACGGTCTTTGAAGCGGGCCATTTCCGGTCCGACCGCATCGTAGCGGCCCGATTCCCGCCAGATATCGGCGGGATGGACGACCGGCATGTACATCTCCTGCCCGCCGATCGCGTCCATTTCTTCGCGGATGATGTCTTCGATCTTGTGGATCACCCGCCAGCCCAGCGGCAGCAGGCTGAAGATGCCGGCGCCGAGCGGGCGGATCATCGCCGCTCGCAGCATCAACTGGTAACTGGTCAACTCAGCATCGGCCGGAGCTTCGCGCAGCGTGCGGCCGAAGAGATGTGACATCCGCATAACGGTCACAAATCCTCTCGTTGTCTGGTGCTGTTTCAGATCGCGGCAGCGAGCGCCTGCTCGAGATCCGCCCAAAGGTCTTCAGTTTCTTCGATACCGGTGGAAAGCCGCAAGAGTCCGGGCGCGGCGACCTCGCCGGCCCAGCGCGCTCGCCGCTCGATCAGCGATTCGACGCTGCCGAGACTCGTGGCAGGCGTCCAGACCTTGCAGGCGTCAAGCACGGCCTGCGCACCCGCCGCGCCGCCCTTCACCTCAAAGGAAAGCATGCCGCCGAAGCCGCCGCACATCTGCCGGGCGGCGATCTCATGACCGGGGAAATCCGGCAAACCGGGATAGTAGACATTGGCAATGGCAGGCATGCCCAACGACGCGATTGGCGATTTCCAGCGCGCTCGTCGACTGCTGCCGCACCCGAATCGCCAGTGTCTGCGCGCCACGCCGGGCCAGCCAGCAGTTGAAGCCATCCGGCTGGGTGCCGTTTTTGCCGCGATAGGTGCGCAGCCGGTTCGCCAGCTCGGCATCACTCGTCGCGACCGCACCCAGGATCAGATCGCTGTGCCCGCTGATGTATTTGGTGACGCTGTGCATCACCGCCCAGGCGCCATGCTTGAGCGGATTTTGGAGAATTGGGGTGGCGAAGGTGTTGTCGCAGGCCCACTTCACGTTCTTTTCGCGGCAAAGTGCGGCGATCGCGTCGAGATCGGCGATCGCCAGCAGCGGATTCGTCGGCGTTTCGGTCCAGAAAAGCGATGCGCCATCGAGCGCTTTGGCGACCGCATCAAGATCGGTCTGATCGACCAGCCGCACTTCGACATTTCGCTCCGGCAGATAGGTTTCCGCGTAAACCCGGATGCCGAAATAGCAATCGTGCGCCATCACCAGCGCGGTGCCCGGCTTCGCCTCGAACAGCAGCGGGATCGCCGCCGCCATCCCGGCATTGAAGACGATGCCATGCTCGGCATGCTCAAGCTCGGCGATCGTCTGCTCCAGCGGCAGAAAGCCAGGACTGCGGTCGCGGCCATAGGAGTAGGGCAACACATCCGGATTCGGATCGATCGCGTGGTGGAAGGTCGCGGAAAGATTGATTGGAGGAACGAGCCCTTCCCCCATCGCAGGCGCGAAACCACCCCGCACCGCGATTGTCGAGGGCCCGAGCTCTCCGCTCGCATCGTCCCGCCCAGTTCCATGCCCGCTCATCTGCGCTCCCTCCCTGCCGCAACGTCGACAACAATGAAGGTGATTGTAGCCGGATTGACGCTTCCCACCCTACGAAGCCGGTTGCTTCGCCTTGAGCGGAGTCACGCCTTCGGCCTGATCCTCCTGCCTGGCCAGCATAAAGAGCAGTGATGAAAGCCGGTTGAGATAGCGAAGAATCTCGGGATTGACCGTATGCTCACCCTGGTCCAGCGTCACCGCCTCCCGCTCCGCTCTCCGGGCGACGGCGCGCGCAACATCGAACGCGCCGCCGCCAACCGTGTCGCCCGGCAACACGAAATGGCGCGGCAGCTCGATTTCGGCGGAAAGCTGATCGGTCATCTCGCTGATCCGCGTGACGCGCTCGGGCGGCAGCACATAAGCATCGGGGCGAAGCGCATCGGTAAATGCCAGCTCAGCCATGATCTGATAGAGATCGCGCTGCACCTCGATCGCCCACTCATTGCTCCGCTCAACCCGCGAAACCGCCCGCGCGAAGCCGATGAGCGAGGTCGTCTCATCAAGCGCGCCGATCAGCCCGATCCGCGGATCGTCCTTCCCTACCCGCTCCCCAAGCAAATCCGTCGTTCCCTGATCCCCTTTGCCGGTATACAGTCGCATTTTTGTCAGCTCCTCCTTGAACGAGTGTCTCCGGTCATTTACGCCTTGCCATCAAGCTTCGATTTCCCTCTCAGCCATTCAACATAGCATGGAGCACTGTTCAACACGTCGCGCAAACACTTACCAGAAGTACGCCTGTTCACACTATTCAGTTGAGTGGCGTGTGGTAGCATCACGATTCGGCGACCTGCGTCGCCGTGCGAACAACGAGTTGTTGGCGAGATCGCTCTACCTCCATGGAGCCTGAACGACGTGCGACGGGTTGATCCACCACCTGCACGTGTGGCGGCATCTTCTGACCGTCCACCGCGCAAAATTCAACCGATACCAGGTACTGGATCGGCGTCGAGCCGTTCTTCCGGGACGAGCGATGCTCCGCCGATTCGGGTTGGGGTGATCGGGCTCGGCTTTGGCGCGGATGTGCATATTCCGGCGCTCGAACAGCTCCAGGAAACAGCGCTCGTCGCCGTCTGTTCGCTGAAGCCGGAGCACGCGCATCTTGTCGCGGCACAACATCTGGTTCCCCACGTCACCACCGATGCCCGCAGCCTGATCAACCACCCCGATGTCGACGCCGTGATCATCGCCACGCCGCCTGGGTTGCACCATGGCATGGCCATTGCCGCGATCGAGGCGGGGAAACCGCTCCTGCTCGAAACCCCGATGGCCCGCAGCTTCGCGGAAGCGCGCGACCTCGTAAAAATGGCCGAACGCGCGAATGTCGTGGCGATGGTCAACCACGAGTTTCGCCATATCCCCGTGCGGGTGCGGGCGAAAGAGCTGGTTGACGAAGGCTTTATCGGCGAGCCGAGCAGCGCGTCGATGATCGTCTACCGCTCGGCGCTCAACGATCCGATGGGCCGCAAGTTCGGCTGGCTGATGGAAAAATCGAAAGCCGGCGGCATGCTTGGCGCCTCGGGGTCGCACCACATCGACGCGTTGCGCTGGTGGTTCGGTGAGGTCAAAGCCGTCACCGGCGGCATCTCGACGATGGTGAAGCAACGCCGTCTCGCCGATTCGAACGGCATGGCGACGGTTGACGCCGACGACAATTTCTCGCTGACGATGCGCTTCATGAATGGCGCGCTCGGCACGATCCACTACAGCGCCACGTCCGGATTCGACTGGGGTGAGCAAATCATTCTCTCAGGATCAGCGGGCATGCTGATCATCCAGGGCGACGACCGGCTCTTCGGCGCCCGGCGCAAAGACTCGACGCTGATCGAAATGCCGATCCCCGACCGCCTGTATGACGAGCTGGGGCCGTTCGAGCACTATCTCACCGCCCCGACTGCGCGAATGATTCAACGCTGGGCGCAGGCGATCCGCGATCGCGACGTGCGCACCGCCTCGTTCGATGATGGCGCCAAGGTTCAGGAAATCATGGAAGCGGTCACCCGGGCCGCCACCCAGAGCCGCTGGGTTGATGTCAGCGGTCAGCGTTGGCCGACCGCGCCCACCCGCCCCAAATAGCAGGCGCTCCGGCAAATGCCCCAATTCCCTGCGATAATGCGCCTATTGATGACCTGGTTCCGCGCGTCTGGTTGAGCTTACTTTCTGCCGATCCCACGCGAATCAGGAATGACCGGCGGTTCGCGATCGGAAGATCCGGCCTTACGACCCATCGGTTCAATCATCAGCACAACTCTGCGTTTAGTGTCCGAATTGAGGAGGAACTCATGGCAACAACCGCGCTTTTCGCCGGAACGACGATCGTCGCTCCCGATCAAGTGATCGACACCCCATCAATGGTGGTGGACGAGGCGATGCTGCACACCAACATCGCCGAGATGGCGGCAATGGCGAAGAGTTTCGGCGTCAATCTCCGCCCGCATATCAAAACGCACAAAACGCCCGAAATCGCCCGGCTGCAAATCGCCAATGGCGCGGTCGGCATCACCTGCGCGAAGCTTGGCGAAGCTGAAGTCATGGCCGATGCCGGTATTGAAGACATCCTCATCGCCTACCCGTTCATCGGCGATCTCAAGATCAAGCGCCTGCTCTCGGTGATGGAAAAGTCGCGGATCATCGTCTCCGTTGATTCGTATGAAGCAGCCGAAATACTCTCCGACGCGATGTCGGCCCAGGATCGGATCATCGAGGTCTATCTCGAGGTGAACACAGGACAGGACCGCTCTGGTCTGCGCTGGGGAACGGAAACGATCGATCTCGCCCTCGATGTCGCCCGCAAGCCCGGACTCAAGCTCGTCGGCATCTTCAGCCACGAGGGGCACGCCAACACCCAGCCGCCGGACCTGATCGAATCGGTCGCGATCGAAGCCGGCAAGCGCATCGTCGATACCGCCGAGCAGATCCGCTCGCATGGCATTGAGCTGCCAACGGTGTCGGTCGGCTCAACACCTGCCTCCGCCTATACGCCTGCCGTTTCCGGCATCACCGAAATGCGGCCCGGCACCTATGTCTTCCGGGACACCATGGGCTTCCGTTACGGCGTCTATGGGACCGACCGCTGCGCGGCCCGCGTTGTCGCCACGGTCGTCAGCCACCCATCCAAAGACCGCTGCATTCTCGACTCGGGATCCAAGACGCTTTCGCTTGATTCAAGCATGGGCTACCCGGGACACGGCTTCATCGTCGGGCATCCCGGCGCGGTGATCGACCGTCTCAGCGAAGAGCATGCGCGTGGTCATCATTCCGGAAGATGATCCCGGATTCACCCTCGGCCAGACGGTCGAAGTGATCCCGAATCACATCTGCCCGGCGGTCAACCTGGCGGATGAGCTGGTGATCGTCCGCGATGGTCACATCACCGACACCTGGAAGATCGCCGCCCGCGGCAAGAATAAATAGGCGAGCCGAGTTTGCCGGGGCCGAGCACGACGCCACCCTCTCCCGAGGCGGGAGAGGGTGGCGCGTAAGCGCCGGGTGAGGGCTACGTCTCGGAGATTCCTCGACTCGTAAGCCCCGGACTTCAGCCCGGCGCACGACGGAACTCGCTTTCGCAACCCCTCCTTCGAGGTCGCCGATGACGCAGCAGATTGCTCACGAAGCACCCCGGAGACCGGCCAGACGATGGTGGCGGGCGCTCGATTTCTTTGCGATCGCGATGATCGTCTATGTGTTCCTCTGGGCGACGACCGGCGATCGGTTCTGGCCGGTCGTCGCGCTTGATTACGCGTCGCCTCTTCTCCTGCCGCTCTCATTTCTCGCGCTTCCCTACGCGCTCTACCGGCGGAAGTGGCGAACGGTAGGACTTCAGCTTGTCTGCGCAGTGGCGTTTTTCTGGATATTCCGCGACGTCTTCGTCCCGAACCACCATCCGCAGGCGCCTGCCGGCGCGACCACCGTCACGGTGCTGACCTATAACCTGGGCGATGGACTCGTCTCGCCGGGAGAACTCGAAACACTCCTGGCGAACAGCGACGCCGATATCGTCGGGCTGGTCGAGGTGACTCCCGAGATGGCGGCCGCCCTGCCGGTTGAGCTCAAAGCGCTTTATCCCTATCAGGAGGTGCGGGGACTCGGCATTCCCGGCGAGGGGTTGCTCAGCCGCTTTCCGATCACCAGTGCCACCTGGCATGAGTTCAATCCCGGCCGGCCCGATCTCCAGGCGGTGATTGATCTCAACGGCACGCCGATCACCGTGATCGTCGCGCATCCGCCCCCGCCGCATCTCACTCTGACTGGCATCAAATCCCGTCCCGGTACGACCGGTCAACTCGATTCGATTCTTCACTTAATCGAGGGGGTGCAGGGGCCGCTGATCGTGCTTGGCGATTTCAACATCACCCGCATGCATGAAGAATATCGCCGGCTCGAATCGGCGGGTCTCACCGATGTCTTCCGCAAGGCGGGACATGGCATCGGCTTCACGTCGCTGATCCGGCTGCACAAACCGCATCTGATTCCAGCCTGGGTTTCTCGCATCCGACTCCCTGCGACGATGCGAATCGATTACGTCTGGACTTCGGATCATTGGCTGCCGATGGATGCCTGGGTTGGTGATGATGCCGGGTCGGATCATCTGCCGGTGCTCGCGACGCTGGCGCTCAGATCGTCCTCGCCTTAACGTCCTCATCCTTCGTCGCCACAACGGAATCGCCACCTGATTCATGCTGGAGCTGATCACGCCAGCCTTTCATGATGGCATGGAGCTGGTCCGCGCTGGCAGTCGGCTCTTTTCCAGCGTCCAGGTCGGCGAGGCGAAATAGGAAGAGCCAGGCACCGAGATGATGACGAAGGCAAGCACCACGCCGATGTTGGCATGCCAGCCGTCACTGACGAATCCTGGCAGCAGAGACTTGAGCAAGAGCACGGCGACGCCACGAATCAAGCAGACGATGATCGTGGCCGTGATGTGTCGTCGCACGGAATATCCCCGGGTGCATCCTGAACCGATACAACTTGCCCTACAGCGGGGATTTTTCCAACTCCACCTAGTCTGCGCACTCGTCTGCCTCAAGGTCCTCAGCTCCGGCGGGAGCCGCTAGGCGAACGAGAGCAGCGTCTCGGCCAGTTCGTTCGGCATCGTCTCCATCGGCATGTGGTCCGTCGGCAGCTCGCAGTACGTCCAGCCCTCGCGCCGCGCCCGCGCCGCCGCATCCGCGAAGTGGGCGAAGAGCGGGACGTCGCGGCTCTCCAGGCACGCGACGTATGCCCGGGGCAGCTCGGCCGCCTCGGGGCTGCGGACCACAAGCGGCTGAAGCAGCGCGGCGAGTGTGAAGTCGGTCCGGCGGTCCTCATCGGGCGGGTCGTGGGGGATGCGCCAGCCGTCACCCATCGTCCGTGCCCGCTCCACAAACCACTCCAGCACGTCCGGCGGGATCAAGTCGGCCAGCGCCTGACCGTCCCCGGGCACGAAGGCGTCGAGGTACACGAGGCGGGCCAACCGCTCCGGCACCCGCTCGGCGACCCCGGTGATCACCATCCCGCCGTAGCTGTGGCCGACCAGGACCACGTCGCGGAGGTCCTCGTAGCGCAGCACGTTGGCGATGTCCTCGACGTGGGTGGCCAGATCGACCTTCGGATCGATGAGGTGAACCCGTTCTCCGAGCCCGGTCAGGGTCGGCGTGAAGACCTCGTGGCCCGCGGCCCGCAGCAGGCAGGCGACCTGTCTCCAGTACCAGCCGCCGACCCAAGCGCCATGCACGGCGACGAACGTGGCCATTGCGTTCCCTCCTTCGTGGTGGTCGAGACCAGTTTGAGAGTGCAACGCCTGGCGGTCAAGGGAGGAATCAGGCTACAGGGTTTTGCAACACGCACTAAGTGGGAACCAACTAACCCTACCCCAGCGTCTAACGCCGTGTGTTTCAGGGTTGCAGCCACGGCGTGAAGGTGATGCCGAGCAGCAGCCCTTCCGGCGTTTGCAGCCGTGCGACGGTCTGCCCCCATGGCTCGGTGCGCGGCGCGACCAGCAATGCGTATCCCCTTGCCGTCAGCTCATCCGCCGCGGCAGTCACTGCCTCCGGACTCTCAACATCGAACTCGATGCAGCCTTGCGGCTTGATCCGGTCAGCAGGCCATTCTTCGACGCCGAAGCAGCTCATCGCGCAGTCTTTCAACGTCCACAGCCCGAAATATTTGAGTCCGTCCAGCTCAAGCGTCATCGGGTGATCGCTCTCGGGTTCGCTGAACGGGATGCCGAGCGCGTCCCCGTACAACGCGTTGCTTCCTTCAAGTGATTCAACGACCGGTGCAAATCCCGCGGCAAATGAAATCTTCATATCATTCTCCTTCTGAAAGAGATCATATGTTCTATCTGCCAGGGCGTCAATGATGTTGAAGCGGGATCGAGGTACCCATGTCCTGGCGCGATTGGGGGTTATCCCTACCGGGACAATGCCGGTCAGACTCGATGGCGCATGGAAGAATGCGTCGTATTGTTACCTCATCGGCGAAAAACGAATTCGCCGCTCACGACTCGATTGAGCGACGCAAGGGAGCGCGCAGGAAATGGCAGCCACGCTGCCGGCAATGGAGCCGGCGCCACCACTTAATACCAGGGAACGCCTGCTGCGGCTGTTCGGCCGCAAGCTCTGGCTGAGCTTCGCTTTTCTCTTCACGAGCTTCCCGATCGGCGTCGCGGTGTTCGTTCTCCTCGTGACCTTCGGCTCAATGGGACTCGCATTGCTGATCACGATTGTCGGCCTGCCGCTGGTGGCGCTGACCGTCTGGATCTGGATCTCAGCCGCCAAGCTGGAGCGATTCCGCGTGCGGACTCTGCTCGGCGAGCCAATTCCAGCGCCGTACCGCCCTGTTCCTGAAACGTCAACCTGGAAACGCTGCCGCATCATCATGACCGATCCCGCCGTCTGGCGAGATCTCCTCTACGACATCCTGCTCTTCCCGCTTTGCATCGTCGAATTCGTCATTGCGATCTTCGCGATTACCTTTCCCGCTAACCCTCATTGCCGCGCCGATCATTGCGGGAACATCCAACGGCGGCATGGATTTCGGCCTCTGGACATTCAACACCTGGTACGAAGGATTGCTGCTCGTACCGTTTGGCATCATCGCGCTCTTTCCAGCAGCGCTGGCGATTCACTTCGTCGCCGGGGCGCATCGCGAAGTGGCGAAGTTCTTGCTCGGTCCTTCCGATCGCACCGTCCTCGAGAAGCGGGTTGATACGCTTACGCGCACTCGCACGAGCGTGGTTGAAGCGATGCTGGCGGAACGACGCCGGATCGAGCGCGATCTCCACGATGGCGTCCAGCAGCATCTGGTCCACCTCGCGATGATGCTCGGCATGGCGAAAGAAAAAATCGACACCGACCCTGAGGAAGCCCGAAGGTTGGTGGGAACGGCGCACAACGAGGCGAAGCAAACCATTTCTGATCTTCGCAACACGGTTCGCGGTATTCACCCGGCGGTGCTGACGGATCGCGGGCTCGACGCATCGATTTCGGCGGTCGCTTCCGCCTCCACCATTCCCACCTCGGTGACCGTGCTGGTACCGGAGCGCTGCTCACCTTCAGTTGAATCGACTGCCTATTTTGTGGTGACCGAAGCCCTTTCCAATATTGCCAAGCACAGCGGCGCGACTGCGGCGGCGGTTTCGATCAGCGCTCGTGAAGACGCATTGATTGTTGTTGTTACTGATAACGGACGTGGCGGCGCCGATCCCCGGGATGGAACCGGATTGATCGGCCTCGCAAGCCGCGTGGAAGCGCTCGACGGTCGGTTGCTTGTCAACAGTCCCATTGGCGGCCCCACCACGCTCACCGCGGAGATCCCATGCGAATCGTGATCGCGGAGGATTCGGTCCTCCTTCGAGAAGGCATCATTCATCTGCTCACCGACGCCGGCAACGAAGTCGTAGCAGCCGTCAGCAACGGCCCCGATCTGATCACCGCGATCGAGCGGGAGCGGCCCGATGTTTCGGTGGTCGATGTGCGGATGCCGCCCGGCTTCCAGGACGAAGGGCTGCTGGCGGCGATTGAAGCGCGCAAGCGGGTGCCGGACAGTCCGGTGCTGATTCTTTCCCAGTATGTCGAAGAGCGTTACGCGGGCGATCTGATCGCGGGCGGCGCGAATGGAGTGGGCTACTTGCTGAAAGAGCGGGTGGCCGATATCGGAGAGTTCATGGCCAATCTCCGCGCCGTGGCGGAAGGCGGCACGATCCTCGATCCGGAAGTGGTGAAACAGATCTTGGTCAGGCGACGACGTGACGACCGGATCGCCGCGCTGTCTGAACGAGAACGCGAGGTACTGGCGCTGATGGCGGAAGGACGCTCGAACAGCGCCATCGCCGAGCGCCTCTTCGTCAGCGAGGGAACGGTCGAAAAGCACATCAAAGCGATCTTCCTCAAACTCAACCTGCCTGGCGACGAAGCCGACCACCGTCGGGTGCTGGCAGTCATCGCCTACTTGCAGCAGACGTAGATTCTGGAAATGATCGGGGCTTGCGACAGCGCACTGGACTGAAGTTCCAGTGCTGACAAGCCGAAGTCTCTTCGAGACTGAGCCGGGGAACATTCGGATATAGCGGGAATAGTTTCCGATTTCCCCGGCACTGAAAGTGCCGGGCTAAGCACGACGAAGTGCTTCCAGCACTGGTTTCGGGCGAACGGGTTTCATATCGAATCGCGAGTTCATCGCCACTAGCCCTGGAAGGGCTGCGTCCGGTCAGCCCGGAATCATCCCGATATATCGAGCATTTCTCCCACCGGGCTTAGCCCTGGAAGGGCTTCGGCGTGTTAGCCCGGCCTTTCAAGGCCGGGGATCCCTGGGGCCACGATGCATTTCGCCCCTACCCCATCATCCGGTAAAACCTGAAGGTGTCGTCCTCGATGGGGAGCACGTCGACGCTGCGAAAACCGGCTTGTTCGGCGTAGCGGCGCATCGTTGATTCGCGGATGACGGTGCCGGTGGCGGCCGATGGTTGATCCACCATCGAGATCGGCAGGCAGTGGAACACGCTGTAGCCATATTTCGAGCGCTCGCCGTCGTCACCCGGCGGCGAGAAGGTTTCGGCGACGCGTTGATCGACAACGAACACGGTTCCGGCGTCACCAACGAGTCCACGTAGCGCCCGGAGCGCGGCGACTGGATTCGACATATCGTGAATACATTCAATCGCCACGGCGAGATCGTAGTTACCTGCCAGCTCGGGATCGGATGCATCACGAATCTGGAAACGAACGCGATCGCCTACTCCAGCAGCGCCCGCGTTGCGGGTCGCTTCTTCAACGGACTTCGGATCGAGATCGAACCCGTCGACCAGCGCATTGGGAAAGGTCTCGGCAATCGCGATGCTCGACCAGCCATACCCCATGCCGATATCGGCGACCCGGGCCGGATGATCAGACCTCAATCGCGCAGCGATGTCGGGCATCGCCGCGATCCATTCCTGCCCCAGCTTCTGGCGGTATTTCGCTTTGCCGGACGCCGCCTGCCCTTCGCGGACATCATCCCCGTACGCATCGTAGGGAATGCCAGCGCCGGTTCGAAATGCGTCGATCAACTGCGGCAACGGCTTCAGGCAGCCGACAAAATCTCGCACCCAATTGGTGACCGATTGCCCGCTCTCGGCATCGGCAAGGAGCGGCCGGTACGTCTGTGGCAACGCGAACCGGCGCGCCTCGACGGCGTCGGCGGCGTTTTCACAGCGCAGGATGTCGGTGATCGCCTGCTGCTCCAGCCATTCCCGCACGTAGCGCTCGGTGGTTCCGGTGCGCTCGGCGAGCTCCAGGCTCGTCATCGCCCCGTCTGCGGCAAGCGCTCGATAGAACCCGAGCCGGTCGCCAAGGTAGATCGAAAAGACATCGATGACGCCGAGCAGCGATTGGGAAACGCGATCGCTCAAGAGTTGCGCGTCGGGCTCACTCACGAGCCAACGAGCCAGACCGGCGCGAAACCGGCCGCGCTTTTGATGACCTCAGCGGACCCATCGAGCGGAATCAACACGATCTGCAACTGGTTTGCGGTTCGTGCACCGATCTGCCGGGTGACCGCTGCCCAGCAACCGTCCGGGGAAAGCACTCCGGAAACCGCGCGGCTCTCGAATACTGGTTGCGCAACGCCCGTCCGGTTATCGAGCGAGATGATGTTCTGCACGCCGCCCGTGATCCAGGGCAGCAAGGCGTAGCGTCCCGCCCCGGGTGAGACGACCGGCGGCAGGTAGCTCGTGCCCGCGATGGTGGTGAAAAGCTGATTCGTCTTCCCGGTCGAAAGATCGAGCGATGAATAGACCTGGCCACCACGACCTGAGCTGGAGATCACACCAGGCGGCGTAAAGACTACCCAGCGCGGAAAGGCGGGCGCCGCGACCGGGGTGAGCCCGGCAACATCTGTCAATTCGTCAATCTCGCCGCTGTGGAGATTTGCCCAATACCAGGTTGCCTGGTCATTTTTGGCGACCATGTAGGCGATTGTGCCGCTGTTTGGGCCAATCAGCATCGAAGGGACATCTCCGTCGAGCTCGCCGATCTGCGCCTGCGCCCGGTATTCGAAGTCGATCACCGACAGCCCTTTGCTGGAAACCAGAATCGCGGCGGTTCCATTTGGCAGCGGCGTCGCCGAAACCAGATCATCGCCAACGGCAAGCTGACGCTCAGTCAGTTTCTCCGTGTCGAGCAGGACGATTTCGACCTGATCGTCGGCGGTGGTCCGGTTGAAGAGCAATGATGAACCATTCGCCGCGTAGTTGAACCCCGATGCGCTGTCTCCGCTAGCGACCAACCGATCTCCATTGGGGCGATCGGTCGGGATCAAGATCGTGGCGTCATCGGTTTGAAACAGCACTGTGCGGTCATCCGGCGCAACGGTGGCCTGGATGAGGGTGAGATCGCCGTGACCGGCGCGATGCTCAGCGACTGCCATCAGATCGGTGGCGACACCATCAGCCAGATCAACCAGATAGGCGACATTTTGCAAGGAGTTGGTCAGTACCATGTAGCGCGTGCCGGAACTCTTGATCGTCGCCGGGCTGGGGTAGATCAATCCGCCGATGTCCGCGCGAGGAATCGCCAGCCGGTAGCGGAATCCGCGGCTGGCGTCGATCACCTCTACGCGCGTTGCAACTCGATCGCTGTTTTCGGTGATGACCACAGCGATATTCGGCGCAGGAGTCGCGAGCAGCCGGATTGGTGTTCCGCTCAGTTTGACCGTGCGAACTGTTCGCCCATCCTGATCCAGCTACGACCAGCGATCGCTCCGGGGTGACGCCATCGTCACCGGTCGTTTGATACACGACCAGCCCATTGGCGCCCGCCGGCGAGCAAGCGGGGGGATCGTAAAACTCAGCGCCAAGCTCCGGGCCGCCGGTCGCATCCTGGGCGGCAACCGATTGGGAGGAAGCAGGAACAAGCGGCACGATCAACGCCAGAAGCAATGCGGCAAACAGCACGCGAGCACGGCGGCCGGAACCAAATCCGGTCATCAGGCATTCTCCTTTTGTGAAGGCATCACCACGGGCGAAACGAAAACATGCCCGCAATGCGCATAGGTAAGAGGATACCCTGCTCGGTGAGTTGTGGATTGGGTCAGCGGCGTTCCGTTTGCCCAATTGTCGCCTCCATGGGGCTTCGGCCCGTATGTTTCGGTTCAAATCACGATTTCAATGAACACCAACCGTTTCGACTCCCGGCCTTCACAACCCGGCTATGCTTTCTTAATGCTCAACTGATTACTCTCTACGCACGTAACGGGGAACACATGACGGCGTCGAACCAATCTGCTCCAGCGCCCAAGGATGGGTTCAGCGCCAGGGTGGAACGGTTATTGCCGGAGCTGGCGATCGCGTCGGTGGTGATGATCTGGTCGCTGACCGGGGTGGTGATCAAAGACACCTACGATTATGTACAACCACTGGCGCTGACGGTGACGCGGTTCGCGCTCATTTTGCTTATTGCGGTCGTGGCGCTGGGGGTATATCGCCGACGAACGGGGGCGTCGCTCGGGGTGGCGCGCAAGGATTTGCCACGTCTGATCCTCTCAGGACTGACGGGCTACACCATCTATCAGTTCTGCTACGTGCTTGGACTCGACCGGTCGACCGCGTTCGCGGCGGCGGTGCTCGGCAGCATGACTCCCGTTTATACGATTGTGTTGCTCGCGTTAATGGGGGAACAGACGCCGCTCTTTGGCTGGATCGGCACGCTGATTTCGTTTTGCGGCGCACTTGTCTTTGTCGCCGGGAACGGCGCGATCGAGGGCGGATCGCTCTCGGGAACGCTGCTGCTGGCGGCTGCGCCGCTCAGCTTCGCAATCTACTCGATCATCAGCCGCCCGCTGATCAAGATGTACCCGACTCCCGTGTTCACGGTTTACACATTGCTGTTCGGCTCGATTCCAATCTTCATCGCCGGGGCGCCGCAATGGCACGATCAGGATTGGAGCGCACTCCCCACCAGAACGTGGTTTGTCATTCTTTATCTCGCGATCTTTCCGGTCTATCTCGCCTACCAATTCTGGAACTACGGGATCAAGCATCTCGGCGTTGCAACTGTCTCAACCTATTCCCTGCTGATCCCGGTTTTTGGGGGAATCTTCGCTGTGCTCTTGCTGGACGAATCCTTCACGGCTCTGATGGTGGTCGGAGGGGTGATTGTGCTGGCAGGGCTCGGGGTGATGCGTCTGGCTCGAAGGTAGGACCAATTCATGGCATAATCGGGGCCACGTGGAATCTCAATAATTGGGTCTCTGGAGGCATCGATGACTGCGAAGAGTCGCCTGAGCTGGCGATTGGGTCCCCGCCCTGTTCCGCTGGATGATTACCGAATCATGCTGTGCAACACGCTCGAAGCGGTGACGCCGGTCGCGGAATGGGATCCGAGAATTGGCATCGCCCATCTCGAAGAGCTGTCCGAGGCCGAGCAGAGAATCGCGCTCGATCGTTGGTTCGCCGAAGTCGAACAGCGCGTTTCTTGCCTCACGGCGCAGATTGCGCGAATGTCGCAAATTCATCCCCCCGATGCGTCGCTCATGGGGCTGCACTCGGCAGTGGTCGCGCTTGGCGAGGACTACGCCGGCTGCGTCGGCAAGCGCGTCGATGCCTTGAAGTGCGCGGGAACCGATGACGAGAAGTCGCTCGAATGCAAAAAGAAGGCGCTTCACCATCGCGCCCATCTCAGCACGGATGGCGAACATCTTGCCGAACAGATCGCGAATCTCCGCCGCACCTGTCCAGAATTGCTGGCGCAGCTAAATCTCCCGGAACGGTATTCGGCGTAGGGTCTGGAATGCATCGGGGTTTCGCCGTGCCCCGGACTGAAGTCTAGCGCTCACAAGAAGGAGTCACTACGAGACTGAGCACGACGGCCCCACCCCCTCTCCTGAAGCCGGAGAGGGGGCACACACGTAGTCCCAGCGGGACTTTGTTTTTCGTTTCCCGGGGTTTCTACGCCGGGAAATGACATGTCGATTACCTAAGTATTCATTATCAGGACCCTGATAATGACTCAGGACCCTGATACAATCAGATCATGGACAATGCTTCCCTCGTTGGATCAATATCCCAGCTCTTCTTCCTGCTGCGGGCGGCGACGGATGAAGCGCTGCGCGAAATCGAGCTGACGTCGCCGCAATATTCCGCGCTCAATGCCTTGAGCCGGGAACCGGGCATGACCAACGCGGAGCTTGCCCGCCGCTGCTCGGTCACGCCCCAAACCATGCATGCGATTGTGGGGGGTCTCGAATCGGCGGGCTTGGTTGTGCGTCACCCGCACCTGACGCAGGCTCGCCTGTTACAACTCTATCTTTCGAACGCAGGAGAACAATTGGCTGAAGAGGGAAATGTTCTCGTCGCCGGGGTGGAAGCGCGAATGCTGATGCTCTTTTCAAACGCGGAACGAGACCAGTTCGTTAATTTGATTCGAAGATGCCTGGCAACGCTGAGTCTGTGAGAATCTAACGTCTTATCCTTAAAGACAGTTCCTTTGACACCACCACATCGTAGGGGAGGATCTTGTGTCCTCCCCTACAGAAACACGCGGATATAGCGGGGGTTTCGCGCGGTCTGCTGTCTGCGGTCTGCTCGCCTCAGTCGTTCACGCGCATCCAGGCTGGTTTAGAGACGACGGGGAGTTGCAGCGCGCGTTCGCGTTCCAGATCGAGATTGCCGATGTGGAGCGAAAGCGGTGCCTGCACCCATTTGTAGATGCTTTGCATGAAGAGCCGGACGAACTTGCTGATGTAGCCGTCAAGCTGATCGACGCCGATTTCCGGGAACATTGCGCGCAGGGCGTGGTGCATTTCGTCGGGACTCAGCTTCTCCCCGGCGTAGAGATAGAAACAGGCGTCGAGCACGATGAACGGCATCAGCTCTTTCTCGCCTTCCTGGTTCGGGGCGAGCTCGGGTCCGGCCGGTTTGGCCAGCACCTTGGCGATGCCATCGTAGCCGGTTTGCTGGAGCAGGTAATCGAGCATGCGCCATCACGACTGTTTTCGGCACATTGGCGAGCACGCCGAGCGCACCCATCAGATCGCCGCCGATGGTGGTGTACCCGACCGATTTCTCGGTCATATTGCCGGTTTGCAGGAAGAGCCCGCCTGAGGTGTTCGACCAGTTCCACATCCGCTGCGCCCGAATGCGGGCCTGGATATTCTGGCGGGTGAGCTCGGTCAATTCTCTCCCCGCCAAGCATTTGTTGAGCAGCCGCCATTTCCCGCTCGAAGGCGTCATCGATCGAGATGATTTCGAGCGGGACGCCGAGATTCTTGCATATGGTGACTGCCGCATCGCGCGTTGCGTCCGATGAAAAGCGCGACGGCTGGTAGAAGGCGCGGAGCAGCTTGCCCGGTTCGCCGCTGGTGACGCGGTTGGCGTAGCGATGCGCGATCAGCAAGGTCAGCAGCGAGTCTCGCCCGCCCGAGAGCGAAACGCCGATCAGCTTGAACGCGCCGGTCTTCTCGAAGTAGTCGCCGATGCCGAGCGCCAGGGCGTCGAGGATATCTTCGAAGAGTTCCTCGCTGGCTGGTTTGCGGGTCGTTTCTGGCGGCAGGAAGTAGCTGCGGTGAGCGGGAACGGGATAGGTGAGCGTGGCGCGGCTCTCGCTCGTGTCGACGATCTCGGCTGGAATGCGGATCGTGCGCGGCAGCGGGTGCGCACTGATGTAGTCCGCCCGGTCGCAACGCCAGGTCGTGTTTTCGGTACGGAGCCGCGCGGTGCGGTCGAGGTCGATCGTGCAGGTCGAATAGCCGACCTTGAAGCGAGGCGCTTCGTAGAGCATCTTGCCATTCTGGCCCGCAAAACCGCCGCCGTCGAAGACCAGACCATCATTCGCGCCGACGAGATTGGTGTAGACGAGCGCCACCTGATAATCGGCAGACCGGGTGGCGACGAGATCGCGCCGGGTCTGGACGATACCGATCCGGTAGGGCGAGCCGGAGATATTGATCACCAGTTCCGCCCCGGCGTAAGCGCGGCGGCGGGTTGGCCCCTCCGGACTCCAGAAATCCTCGCAAATCTCGGTGGAGAGGATGCCGAAATCGAACTCGTATACCTGATCGCCGAAGGGAACGTCACGATGCTCCTCCGCGATGCTCGCCATGCCCTGTGAAAAGGTGCGCCCTTCATAAAAGATGTTGTAGGTTGGCAGCTTTTCTTTTGGCGTGAGTCCGAGAATCTGGCCGCTGGCGACGATCGCCGCGCAGTTGTAGCGCAGTCCATGCTGCGAAATGGCGACGCCGCAGACGGTCACCAACGGCAGATCGGCGGTTGCATTGGCGTAGCGGGTGAGCGCGTTCCACTGATGGTCGACGAACGCGCCCCACTGGATCAGATCCTCCGGGGGGTAGCCGCCGATGACCTGCTCGGGAAAGGTGGCGACCGTCACCTGCTCGGCCGCCATTTGCTGCGCCTGGGCGATCATCTGGTCGACATTGGTGTCGAGCGCGCCGACGGTCGAGTTCACATTGCCGATGCCGATTTTGACTAGCCGCACGCCCTGGTGCCTTTCGTCGGGAGACGATTATCTCGCTCGAATGGGGCGGCGCAACGCGGCCGCACCCTGATGGCGTCATGCTATCAGGATATGACCCGATCGACCGGCAACCGGGTTACGAAATGCATTGCTCAGACGGTGAAGAGCCCGAATTGCGCATCGTGCAAGCGGCGATAGATGCCATCGGCGGCGACCAGATCCTTGTGCCGGCCCTGCTCGGCGACGCCCGATTCGTCGACCACCACGATCCGGTCGGCATTTTGAATCGTCGCCAGCCGGTGCGCGATGACGAGCGTGGTGCGGCCCACCGAAAGCTCGGCAAGCGATTGCTGAATCGCCCGCTCGGTTTCGGTGTCGAGCGCTGACGTGGCCTCATCCAGAATCAGAATCGGCGGATTCTTGAGGAACATTCTGGCGATGGCGAGCCGCTGCTTCTGCCCGCCGGAAAGTTTCACGCCGCGCTCACCGATGATCGTGTCGAGACCGGCCGGCAACCCGGCGATCATTTCATCCAGGCGGGCGCGGTGGGCCGCTTCAAGAATGTCGCGCTCGGGCGCTTCGAGCCGTCCGTAGGCGATGTTTTCGCGGATCGTGCCGGCGAAGAGGAAGACATCTTGCTGCACGATGCCGATTTCGCGCCGCAATGACGAAAGCGTCATGTGGCGGATATCGATGCCATCGATGGTGATGCTGCCCGCATCGATCTCATAAAAGCGGGGCAGCAGCGAGCTGATCGTCGTCTTGCCCGCGCCGGATGGACCGACGAAGGCGACCGTTTCTCCCGCGTTGATGGTGAGATTGATATGCTCCAGCACCCGCTTGTTGGGACCGTAACCGAAGCTGACATCGTCGTAGCGAATCTCGCCGCGAAGATTCTGGACGTCAATCGCATCCTGGGCATCGACGATATCGGGTTCCATATCGAGCAATTCGGTATAGCGGCGAAACCCGGCGATTCCCTTGGGATAGCTTTCCAGCACGGAGTTGATCTTTTCGACCGGGCGGAAGAAGACATTCACCAACAGGAGAAAGCTGACGAATTCGCCGTTGGTCAGCTGGCCGTCGATGACGAAATAGGTGCCGGCGACCATCACGACGATCTGCGTCAGCCGCATGCTGAAGTAGCTGAGCGACATGCTGGCGGTCATGATCCGGTAGGCTTCGAGCTTCGTCTGGCGATAGCGGGCATTGTCGCGCGCGAACAGCCGGCGTTCGTGATCCTCATTTGCGAACGCCTGGACCACGCGAATGCCGCCGACGTTTTCCTCGATCCGGGCGTTGAATTCTCCGACCCGGCTGAAGAGCGACTTCCAGGTTTTGGTCATGCGGCTGCCGTAGCGCCCGGCGATGAAGCCGGTCATCGGCACGATCAGCGCCGTGATCAACGCGAGCTTCACGTTGACCGCGAACATCAGGGCGAACGCGCCGATGAAGGTCATCACGGCGACGAAGATATCTTCCGGTCCGTGATGGGCGACCTCGCCGATCTCTTCGAGATCTTTCGTCACCCGGCCCACGAGGTGGCCAGTTTTCTGATTGTCGTAAAAGCGGAACGAGAGCTTTTGCAGGTGATCGAAACTCTTGCGACGCATCTCGGTTTCGATATTGATGCCGAGCACATGCCCCCAATAGGTGACGATGATCATCAGCCCGGTGTTGAGCAAGTACACCCCGAGCAGCGCCGCAGCAGCGATCAGGATCAGCGTCCAATCCTGGCGGGGCAGCAGCTTATCAATGAAGAGCCCCACCGCCATCGGGAAGCCAAGCTCCAGCACGCCAGAAAGCACCGCGCAGGAAAAATCGAGCACGAAAAGCTTCCGATGCGGGCGGTAATAGGCGAAAAACCGCTTGATCAAGGTCCAGTTGCTATAGGTGGGCGGAGCCGCGACTTCCATAGTGTGGTGGTGATCCTTAACACGTTTCGTGATGTTCGGTGACGTATCGCTCGATAGTCCGTACGTTGCGCAGCCAGAGATGTGCATGACCAGGATATATCATACTTCACAGGTCGGATATCGGATAAAAATCTGCTCGAACCAGGGAAACATGGCATCGGCCACCGGCGAAATCATCATTTCACCGGTGGCCGAGTGTGAAGCAAAGCCTACGATTTGGCCGGTTTTGCATCCGCATCGGGCGCGCGAACCAGCACGACCGGGCAGGGAGCGGTGCGGACGAGCTTTTCCGCGACGCTGCCGATCAGCCAGCGCTTGAAGCCGGAGCGGCCATGGCTCGCCATCACAATGAGGTCGTCCGGCTTGGCTTCTTCCTCGATCGTTTGGGCGGCGGGACCGTGCAGCAGCGCGATCTCGACCTCCACGCCATCGTCCCTGAGCTGCTGGGCGATCGCATCGAGCGACTTCTGCGCGTCATCCTCGATGTTCTGGGTGATGCTGTCGTAGACATCGGGCGCGTAGACCGCTTCGAAACCAGTAGTCGGCGCCAGTTCCGCCTCAGGGAAAATCGCTCGCATCAGCACGACCGGCCGCTTGAGATGCTTCCCGAGCAACGCTGCTTCATCAAGTGCTTCGGCGGCGATGTTCGACCCATCAGTGGGGGCGATTACCCGGTTGAATTCGGGGATCGTGCCGACTTCGACCTGGACTTTGTGCGGGCGTATGATCATCACCGGCACGTCAGATTTGCGCGAAAGATTGTCGGCGACGCTGCCGAAGGTCCAGCGGCCGAGCGCGCCGCGGCCATGACTGGCGATTACGATCAGATCGCACTCGTTGGCATCAGCCAGCGCCAGGATTTGCTCGGCCGGATCGCCGGCGCCGATGCGCAGCTCATAGCGCGGCGCGATCGAGGTCCAGCGGTCAGCGATTTGCTTGAGTTCGACGGTCGCTGTTTCATCGTAGAGGGTGCCGACTTCTCCCGCCGTGGCGACGGTGCCACCGGTGAGCCCATGAATCGCTTCCGATTTCGGCACGACCTGTGCGTAAAACAGCACACCGTCCTCGTGCGCGACCGCACGGGCGTAGGGAATCGCCTGTTCGGCGAGCGATGATCCATCCAGGGGAACGAGAATGCGTTGGAAGGCCACGAGTCCTTCTCTCCTCTCAATACACGTGAAAAGATGCCGCATATTCCGGCAGTTTCAATCCTGCTTCTATGATACGGCGTCTCGTTCGATGGCGGGAATATCGCGGGGTTGAAATAGCACGCCGGGAGCAGACGCGGTAGCATCGATTGTTCAATGGAACGGCGGCTGATGCGATGCAACAATCGACGCCGGCAGGGGATTGATGAGTAGCGATATTTTGACCGGATTGTTGTTAATCGGCATCGGAGCGCTCTTCGTGTTCGGGGGCTTGCCCCTGGCGCGCGGGAATGTCTCCCGCAACCCCTTCATTGGCTTTCGCACGCGGACGATTGGACAGGATGAGCGGATCTGGTATCCGGTGAATACGATGATGGGCATCTGGCTGATCTGGGCCGGAACCCTCGCCGCGATCATCGGCCTGCTGCTTCTGATTCTGCACAACCATGAAGCTGCTCAACGTCTCGTTCTCGGCATCGGCGTGCCGGCGTTCGTCGTCTGCCTGGTGATGGGCATCTACCGCGGCTGGCGCCTGGCCTCCGCGATCGATGCCCAGATTCACCGCCAGGAGCTGGAGCAATCAGCCGCTCCTGACGGTGACCATTCGGCGGAATCCTGCCTAGATTTAGAAGATTAACCGGTCACATCCGTGATTGCCGCGTCGAGGATGGCGACGATTTCGTCGATCTCCTCAGGGGTGACGATCAGGGGCGGGGCGAGGCAGACGAAGGGTTCGCTGGCGCGGACGAGCAGACCGCGCTTGCGGGCGGTATCGTAGATCTTGCGGCCGATCGGCTCGCTGAGCCCGATGCCTTGGAGCAGTCCCATGCCGCGCACATCGTCGATGACGGCGTGGCGGCTGGCGAGCTCGCGGAGACGCGTCGCCAGGTGCTCGCCCATGCGGGCGGAGTTGCCGATCAAGTCGTGATCGAGCAGACGCTTGACGGCGGCTTCACCGACGGCGCAGGCGACCGGGTTGCCGCCATGCGTATGTCCAGCCAGGAACTGGACGCCTGCCTCCGGCTCTCCCCAGAAGACCGAGGCGACCTTGTCAGCGATGAGGATGCCGGAGAGCGGCGCATAGCCGCCGCTGATGCCCTTGCCGAAGGCAATGATGTCGGGCCAGACACCGAACTGCTCGGCGGCGAAGAGCGTGCCGGTGCGGCCAAAGCCGGTGATGATCTCGTCGAAGATCAGCACGACGTTGTGCTTGTCGCACATCTCGCGCAGGCGAGGGAAGTAATCGTCGGGAGGCACGTGAACGCCCGGCGGACATCATCACCGGCTCGGCGATGATCGCGGCGACCGTTTCCGGTCCTTCGCGAACGATGGCGTCTTCCATGAGATCGATGCAGGCGCGGGTGCAGTGATCGAAGCGGGCGCAGGCGACGCAGCCGGGCCGGGCGGGAGGCTGCACATGGATGAAGCCGGTCGGTTCGGGCGCGTAACGCCATTTCCATTCAATCTGGCCCGATGCCGCCATCGCGTTGCCGGTGCCGCCGTGATAGCCCATGTAGCGGGAGATGATCTTGAATTTGGTGCCGCGGCCAGCTTGCAACTGATACTGCCGCGCCATTTTGATGGCGGCTTCGGTCGCTTCTGATCCGCCCGAAAGAAACTTGACCGTTGAATATTGCTCCGGCGTGATCTTGATCAGCAGATCGGCGAGCCGGAGGGCAGCGGGGTTTGTCGCCATTGTCGGCGCGGTGAAGGAGATCTTGCGTCCCTGCTCGGCGGCGACATCAACCAGCTCGTCAACTCCATGTCCGAAGTTGACGGTGAAGACACCGGACAGTCCGTCGATATACGATTTTCCAAAAACATCGGTGACCCGGATGCCCTTGCCTTCCTCAAGAATCAGCGGATCCTGGCCAAACGACTTCATCTGCGTGAAGTCGATCATGATCTGCGCGGTGTCGAAGGTCGTTTCCTGAGCCACGGTTCCTCTCCTCCTGAATGGCGATCGCCCTATCTGGTTGCTACAGCTTGAAGCTCTGGTGCGGTTTCCGGCAGACCTTCGCTCCGGAAAAGCGGGGCCCATCGAGCCCGTAGTGACTGGGCATGAAAAATGACGCAACGTGCCGCCGCTTCGGGGTCGCGGCTGCGGATCGCGTCGAGAATTTCCTGGTGCTCCTGATTCGAGGCGGCCATATGCTCGGTGCTGATCAACTCGCGATTGCCAAGACTGAGCAGATAGAGATCGGCTTTTTCCTCGTTTCCGACAACGAATTTTCGCAGCGATTCATTCGCTGCCGCCGTACCGACCCAGTGATGAAACTCGCGCCCTGAGCGCAACGCGCCGTAGAGATCGAAATCGATTGCGGCCCGGCGTCCCCGGTCGATTGCCGCCTGAATCTGGTCGATATGCTCGCCGGTGGCCCGGAGGGCGGCGCGGCGGGCAAGATAGGGTTCGATCACCTCATTCGCGCCGAACATATCGAGGAACTCCTCGCGGGTCAGTTCGCGAATGAAGAGTCCTTTGCCCTGACGGGCAGCGATCAACCCTTCATGCTCGAGGATTGCCAGCGCTTCACGAACCGGAGTCCGGCTGATGCCGAGCGCGGCAGCGATACGTTCCTCAAACAGCGGCTCTCCTGCTGCCAGGCGTGCGTCGAAGATCGCCTCCTTGATGGCGGAATAGGCGGCTTCACGGAGTTTTGGCGCCCGAGCAACTTTGAGCGGATCGAATGATTTGTTCATGGACCTTTCCTGGATGCGCGGATTGCATGTTATTCAATGTATTCATGTATACACAAAGACACGGTTTTCGTCGATAGGTTCATGATAGAAAAGATGCATTTGATGGGATTGGGCGAAAACTCGAAATGGGGTTTCGCCGTGCGCCGGGCTGAAGCCCAGCGCTCCCAAGACGAAGTCTCTACGAGACTGATCCCGGAAACGTCCGGAAATATCAAGCATATTCCCCACTGAGCTCAGCCCTGGAAGGGCTTCAGCGTGTTAGCCCGGGGTTTCAACCCAGGGGATTATGGAATCGAGATCGCTGTAATGTCGAATCTATTCCTCATTGACACACCTATATCTCGCTGCTAGATTTGTATACGGTCATACCAGTACAAAAACCGAATGCCCCATTTCTCATCTCTGCCGGGCGGTACGCGCCCTGAGTCCTCGTCGGAGTTCCAGATCATCCGTTGATTTGCTGGACGTCGAAAGGGAGTTGGACGATGAAGAATCCGATGCTTACCCGTCGCGATGCGCTCAAGATCGGCGGGGCCGCTGCCGGAGTGATGCTGTTGCCGTCGGGCCTGAACGCAGCCGCCGATGATGTGACGGTCACCTTCTGGAATGGCGGATTCACCGCTGATGATCCCTCCGACAAGACAAAAAGCAAGGACCAGTTCTACATCTACCAGGCGATCGCTCGTTTCGAGGCGGCGAATCCCGGCGTCAAGATCGAGATCGAAAATATGCCCACTGACACCAGCATGTTCGTCAAATACCGGACGGCGAGCGTGGCTCAAAATGGCCCCGATCTGATGGCGCTCTGGTCTGGCACCTACATGCTGAGCATGAAAGATTTCATCGAACCGATGGGGCCCTACTTCACGGGCGATGAGCGGGCGCGGATTCTCGGCTGGGAGTCGGTGAACGTCAATTTTGACCCGAACTCCCCCGATATCTACGGCGTTCCGCACGGAACCGACGGAACGACCGCCTTCTTTTACAACGTCGAATTGATGAACAAGGCAGGTGTCGACCCGCAAACCGGTTGGGCGACGAACATCGAAGAGTTCCTCACCGCGCTCGAAACGATCAAGAATGGCAGCGGCGCAACACCAATCGCGTTCGACAACTATGGGTATATCTGGCACGTGCTCTTCTACTGGATCGCGCAGACGATTGGCGGGTCGGCCGGCGTCGGCCAGCTCGCCACGGGGGAGCGCAAGTTCAACGATCCGGTGCTTGTGAACATCGTTGAGAACTGGCAGAAGCTCCCTGCCTACACGATCGAAGGAACGCCGACCATGGATGGTTCGCAGGCGCTCCAGCTTCTTTTCGCCGATGAGGCGGTGATGACGTCGGGCGGCGTCTGGATTCTGGGTGATGCACGACCGGCGATGGGCGAGAACATCGGCATGGCCAAGGTCCCTGACTTCGCGGCTGATGCGCCGATCACGCATGGCGGCATCGGGGGGCCGGGCAACTGTTTCATCGTCTCGAACTACTCGAAGAATAAGGATGCCGCGCTCAGCTTCGTCAAGTTCATCATGAGCAAGGAAGAGCAAATCGAGAAGGCGAAATCGGGACAGGGGACGCTGGTCAACGTCACCGATGTCGATGCCACCCAGTACTATCCCGATGCGCTCAAGAAGGTGCAGCAGGAGTGGGGTGCCGAGCCGAGCACGATCTTCTGGCCCGACAACACCCTCCCTGCTGATCTGACCCTCGAAATCAACGCCCAGGCGCAGCTCGCCTGGACTGGCGATCTCTCAGCGGCCGATTTCCTGCAGAAGCTCGACGACAAGCGTGATTCGCTGCTCGGTGCTTAGCCGCGACCTGAACCGGAAACGGCGCAATCGATGGCGAACCAGACCAAGCAAGAGCAGAAACCGCTGTTGAGCGCACCGAGCGGAGCCAACGTGGGGAGAGCGGCAACCCTCCCCACGCTTCATTCGCGCAAACGGGTCAATCTGCGCCGTCGCGAGCAGTTGATCGGCTTCGCCTCGGTGCTGCCCGCGTTTTTGATTGTTGGCGTAATCGTCTGGTTCCCGATTTTTCGCACCTTCGCCTACAGCCTGACCGATTGGAACGGAGCGCACGCAAACTGGGTTGGGCTCGACAATTTCCGGAACATTTTCGAAACGGGTGATCTCTGGGAACCGCTGCGCACCAATCTGATCTTCCTCTTCTCGATTCCAGGGATTCTGATCATTTCGCTCGTCGTCTCGGTTCTGCTTTTCGAGCAAGTTCGCGGCTGGACCTTTTTCCGGTCCGTGTACTACCTGCCGACCATTCTCTCGACGGCGGTCGTCGGCATGTTGATGCGGGTGATGGTCTCTCCACGCGGCGCTGTTAACGACATGCTCAGCTCGATCGGGCTCGATAGCCTGACCCGCAACTGGCTCGGCGAAACCAACACCGCCTTTCTCGTGCTGATCTCCATCTTTTACTGGCAGACGCTGGGTCAGGGCGTACTGATCTTCCTGGCCGGGCTTTCGGCCGTGCCGACAGATCTGATCGAAGCGGCGAAGCTCGATGGCGCTACCTGGCGGCAGCGGTTGACCCAGGTGCTGATCCCGATGCTCGTTCCGGCGATCTCCTATTTCGTCATCATCAATGCGATCTATACCTTTGTCGGGCTCTTTTCGCTCGTCTACACCGTCACCGAAGGCGGACCTGGCTATTCGACGACATCGCTCGACCTGCTGATCTACCGCACCGCGTTCGAAGGGGGACGACTGGGATACGCTTCCGCATTTTCGGTGATTCTGTTCCTGATCGTACTCGTCATTTCCGGAATCCAACTCCGGTTTTTCGAACGCGTCACGACGGATTAGCGCCATGGAAGGACGAGGCATCTGGCATTTCACCGTTCGCGGGTTCGTGTTTCTGCTTCTGGCGATGGTCGCGGTGATCGCGATCTACCCGATCAGTTACATGGGGCTGTCCAGTTTCAAAACATCGGTCGAGTACATCAAGGACCCGGTTGGATTGCCCGCGTCATTTCACTATCTCGACAACTACCGGGCGATGTTTATCCGCTTCAACATTCCCAGACTCTTCATGAACACGATGATCTGCATCGCCGGAGCGACTGTCCTCTCGCTCTTGCCAGCGCTGCCTGCCTCCTACGCGTTCGCGAAAATCGATTTTCCGTTCAGGCAAACGCTGCGGACGATCATGATCGCAACGTTGATCGTGCCGGCGATCACCTTCATCGTGCCGAGCTATGTCATGTTCTCGCGCTGGGGACTGATCAATTCCTACTGGTCGATCATCCTGCTCTGGGGAGCGACCGCGATTCCGGGCAACATCTTCTTGCTCAGCTCGCTGATGCGGGGCATCCCCAACGACATCATCGAAGCAGGACGGCTGGACGGCGCGGGCTATTTCGAGAATCTGCGCCGGATCGTCGTGCCGCTCTCGGTGCCGGGGCTGGTCACCGTCTCGATTTTCAACGTCACCACCTGGTGGAACGATCTCCTCATCCCGCTCATCTTCATCCAGTCGGATGACAAGATGACGGTCACGGTCGGCGTCGCCACCGTGCTCGGGAAACACAGCTCCGACTACCCGTTGCTGCTGACCGGGCTCTTCATCAGCTCGATCCCCCCGATCGTTGTTTACGTGCTGTTGCAGCGGGTGATCCGGAGAGGATTGGTGATCGGGGCGGTGAAGTGATGACGACGACCCTCACCCGGCGCAAAAGCGCCACCCTCTCCCAATTCTGGGAGAGGGTACGAAAGTCAGTCCCGGAGGGACTTCGTATTGCTTAGCCCGGCACTTCAGTGCCGGGTCACGATAACCGCGACATGGATAAAAAGGAGCACCAACGTGGGACCGAAGATCAGTATCATCGGGGCGGGGAGCGCGGTTTTTTCGCTGAGTTTGATTCGCGATCTCTGCCTGACTCCGGGGTTGAATGGCAGCACGGTCAGTCTGATGGATATCAATCCGGCCAGGCTCGATGCGATCCATCTCCTGATCGAGCGTTATGCCGGGGAGATGGGCGCGGATATCACCGCGACGAAAACCACCGACCGGCGCGAGTCGCTGGCGGGAGCGGATTTCGTCATCAACACTGCGCTTGTGCCGGGTCATGGACTTGCTCAGGTCGGGGTGGGAGATTGCCCAGAAGCATGGCTATCGCTTCGGCGGCAGCTTGCACGTGATGCACGACGAGGCGTTCTGGATCAATTTTCCACAGCTCACGTTTTTTGATGAAGTCGTGCGAGACGTGCTGGAGATTTGCCCGAACGCCTGGTATTTGCAGGTGGCGAATCCGGTGCTCGCAGGGATCACCTATCTCTCGAAGACATATCCTGAATTGAAGCTCGTCGGGCTTTGCCATGGCTTTAGCGGGGTCTATCACATAGCCGATGCGCTTGGGCTGGACCGGGATAAGCTCACATTCGAAATCCCAGGCGTCAACCACACCGTTTTTCTCACCAGCATGTATCACAACGGCGAAGACGTTTTTCCAATGCTTGACCGCTGGATCGCTGAGCAGGCGCCCGACTACTGGAAGAGCTGCCGGGGAAGCGATGACCTTGGCCCGCAGGCAATCGATCTCTATCGCCGCTTCGGCGTCTTTCCGATCGGCGACACCTGTACGCCCGGCGGAGGATCGTGGCCCTGGTGGTATCACACCGACGCGGCAACTGAGACGAAATGGCAGGAGGATCCAGCCGCCTGGTGGGAACATCATTTCACGAGCGGCCTTGATAAAATTGCCAAAATCGAGCGTGCCGCCGCCGATCGCTCCACTCCGGTGTCAACCGTCTACCCGCCCGAGCATTCGGGCGAGGTGATGGTGCCGATGATCGAAGCATTGGCGACTGATACGCCAAAAGTGCTGATCGGCAATATTGCCAATCGCGGCGATTTCGTGCCGGGCGTGCCGCGTGATTTCGCGGTGGAGATTCCGCTCCATGTCAGCAAGCGCGGTATCGAAGGTATCCAGACGCAAGAGCTGCCTCTTGCCGTTATTTCGCACATTCTCTCCGATCGGGTGGCGACGGTAACACTCGAAATCGAGGCGTTTAGAACGGGAAGTAAGGAGCGGCTGCGCGAATTGCTCATGCTCGATCCCTGGACCCGTTCGATCGATCAGGCCGACGCGTTGCTCACGGACATTCTGGCGATGCCCGAAAATGCCGCCATGCGGGCGCACTTTACGAATTGATGAAAGGAAGATCAGGAATGCAGCGATTGCTGAACAAGGTCGCGATCATCACCGGTGCGGCTTCGGGGATCGGCGCGGGCACGGCGGAGGTTTTCGCCGAAGAGGGAGCGAAACTCGTTCTTGTCGATCGGGATCAAACCGGTCTGGCGTCGATCTGCGATCGCCTGTCGGCGGTCAATCCCGATATCGTTGCCTGCCTGGGCGATGTCGCTGACAAGGAAACGGCGAAACGCGCCGTGCAACTCGCCGTTGGCGGATTCGGCGGTATCGACATCCTCTTTAACAACGCCGGGATCATGACATACGGCGACTTTGCTGATGTCACCGACGAAGGTTGGGACACGCTTCTCTCGATCAATCTCCGCAGTTTTTACCTCTTCAGTCATGCCGTCGTGCCGCACATGCTCGAACGGGGCGGCGGCGCGATCGTCAATACCTCGTCGGCGATGGCGTGGGTGACCGAACCCGGCTACGAGGCCTACACGACCTCGAAGGCAGGCATCATCGGGCTGACCAAAGCGCTGGCGGTTTCCTACGCCGAGCAGGGCATCCGGGCGAACGCGATTCTCCCTGGCTGGGTCGATACCCCGCTCAACCAACGACTGGCGGAGGAACTGGGCGGTCTCGATAAACTGACGCCGATCATCAAGAAAGCAGCAACCACTGCCCCGGATGATCTCGACCCGCGAGATCGGCTACCTGGTGCTCTTCCTCGCCTCGGATGAGGCGAAGGCGATTACCGGTGCGGCGATTCCGATCGACGGCGCAGCATCAGCGGCGATCTAACGATTGACCCTCACCCGGTCCTAAAGGACCATCCTCTCCCAATGCTGGGAGAGGATACGAAAAGCCCGCGTATTCGCAGATTCTCTGGTGGTAATTGAGCTGAGAGTGAGGGCTTTCAACGTAAGGAATGGTCATGCCAACGATCTGGGGAACGCATTACACGCCGGACGAACTGAGACGAAAAACAGGGACGATGGCGCAGATTGCCGGCATTCGTCTTTCAGAATTGTCGGAAGGCAAAGCGCGGGGATTGCGGACCGCCGAGGTCCATACCGGGAGCGGATTCCGGTTTCAGGTCTTTCTCGACCGGGCGCTTGATATCGGCGCGGCTGAGTTTGGCGGGATTCCGATCGCCTGGTTGAGCCCGTCCTTGAGCGCGCCGGAGTTTTACGATCCTCAGGGAACTGCCTGGGATCGCACCTGGGGCGGGGGATGGATGTCGACCTGCGGATTGACCCATTTCGGGCAACCGGAGATTGACCAGGGCGAACAGCTCGGCACGCATGGCCGGATCGCCCATCTCCGCGCGGAGAAAACCTGGGTTCGCGAGGAATGGGTGGATGACGACTATCTGCTTCAGCTTGGCGGCCAGACGCGGCAAATGGCTCCATTCGCCGAGCACCTGCTGCTGACACGCACGATCACCACGAAGCTCGGCTCGTCATCGCTTTTGGTCGAAGATGTCGTCACCAATGAGGGTTTCCGGCCAACGCCCCATATGCTTCTCTACCACTGCAATTTTGGTTTTCCCGTGGTCAGCCCTGATTCGGAATTGCTTCTCAACTGCGAATCGACGCGGCCGCGCGATGCCGCCGCAGCCGCCGGGATGGGGCATGAACGGCGATTCGAGGAACCCGATCCTGACTATCCCGAGCAAGTCTTCTTTCACCTGCCGAAAACGGGCGTGGATGGATTGGTGCGGGCGGCGATCGTCAACCGATCGCTCAATTTCGGCGCGTTCGTCCGCTACCGCGCAGCGGAGCTCCCCCGCTTCGCTGAGTGGAAAATGATGGGCGCTGGCGACTACGTTGTCGCCCTTGAGCCTGCCAACCAGTGGGAAACGCCGCGCAGCCAGCTTCGTGAGGAGGGCAAACTCCGCTACCTCGCCCCGGGTGAATCGGTGCATTACCGGTTGGAGCTTGGCGTGTTGTCCGGCGCGGATGCGATCGCCAAGTTCGAGAGCGATATGACGGCGTTCGCCGAGTGACGATTTCCAGGGACCTGGGGCGACCCGATTGTTCTAAACGTGACGACGGCCCTCTCCCGAAACTGGAGAGGGCCGTCGCGCAGGTAGCAAAGTTCTATTCCGCCGCCGCGTTCCAGTTGGCGATGTTCCAGTAGAGCACTTCCCAGGAGTGGGCCAGGATGTTGTCGTTGTTGATGCGGTTGTTGACGGCATAGGAGTTGCCGGCGGAGCGTTGCACCAGCGGCAGCACGACGCTGTTCTCGACCAGGATGTCGTTCAGCTGAATAAACGTTTGAACGGCCTGCTCGAGATCGGTTTCATCGGCGAGCGTTTCCCAGAGCTGATCGTACTCCGCGTTCGCGAAGCGCTGGTAATTGAATCCCGACCATTCATTCGACGCCTGCGCGATGTTCGAACCGTCCGCTCCTGCATACCAGCGCGACATGAAGTCACGCGGAAATGGCGACGCGGGGCCGATCGTGTGCATTTCGGTGTCGTTGTAGAAGTGAGTTGAACTCTGGTCGTTGCCGGCGGATGGATCGAAGTAGATCGTCTGGTCGATCTCCAGGAGATTGACCTCGATCCCGATCTCCTCCCAATCATTCTTGAGCACAGCTTGCTCTTTCTGGCGCACGGAACTCACCGTGGTGGCCAGGGAGAGTTTGAGCTCGACGCCATCTTTCGATCGCGTGTTCCCTTCAAGCAGCCAGCCCGCGTCGTCGAGCGTCTGCTTCGCCTTGTCGAGATTGAACTCGAAGGCGGTATTTGGCGATTCGAGTGCCGGAATGCCGGTCAGTACATTGACAGCGGCCGGTTCGCCGGGAGCGCCTGAGTAAAACTGAGCCGAGAGCGTGTCGCGGTCGGTGGCAAGACTGATCGCCTTGCGCACTGCCGGATCGGCAAGGAATGGATGCGGGGTGTTCTTCTCGGACCGCTGCCCATCGACTTCCTGATTGGGATCGGCGAAGTTGAAAAAGACCGCCTCAATGAATGGTCCTGGCGGGAACACCGCCTTGCCGTTGTTCGCGCTCTCGAGCTGGCGAATGATTTGCGGCTCGACCTGCGGATTCCAGGCGACATCCCAATCGCCCGTTTCGAGCACAGCGCTCGCGGCAGATGCTGCGTCGCCGCCGCCTTTGAGATTGATGGTGGCGTAGTAGGGCTTATTCGGTTCGCGGTAAAGGTCGTTCGCCGTGTAGATAACCTGGTCGTTTTCGGTGAAAGATGTCACCGTAAAGGGACCCGTGCCAATCGGATTGGAGCGCAGGATTTCCTTGCCGGCATCGCCCTGTTCCAGCACATGCTTCGGATAGACGAAGCCGGAATTGGTGCCCGAAAAGGGGATGTACCAGGCCAGCGTGCCGGTTTTGAAGGTGAGTTTGACGGTGAGATCGTCGATCGCTTCAACGCTGGCAAGCGGCAGATAGTTATTCAGGGTAATGGCGGCGTTGACGGGATCGATCAGCCAGTCGTAGGTCGCAACGACATCATGCGCCGTGAATGGGGTGCCGTCGCTCCAGACAACGCCTTCGAGGAGGTTGTAGGTGACGGTGGTCAGATCGGCCGAAAGCCCGCCATTTTCAAGCGTCGGCACGACCTTGACGAGATTCGGGGTGAGTGAGCCGTCGGGCAGATAGTTGAGCAACGGCTCGAAGACCGGCGTCGCTCCGAGCGCATCCTTGGTGCCGGTGGCGTTGTGCGGCGAAAGGGTGCTGACCGCCTGCCATTGGATCAGCTTGAGCTCACCGCCGGCGCCACGCTGCTGATTCTCGGTGCCGCTGGTTGGTCGGGTGACCGCGCCGCTGCTGTCCTGGGCGCTTGCACCCTGAAAGGTAAGGGAATTGGCGACGAACGCGGCAACTGGCAAACCGACGCCAAGCGCCATCGCCCGTTCCATGAAGGAACGGCGCGAGATCTGACCCGATTGCAACTGCTGGAATACCTGTGAAAAGGGTCTCTGATACGACATGAAACGTCCCCATAAAGCTGAATGCACCGCTCAAGGAGCGATGCGCGATCTTATGCGCCTCGATGCGCCGTGGTTGTGTCGCTGGGAGAGCGCAAGCTGAGCCTGAGTGGCCCGGCCCAGCCAGCTCTCTCCGCGACATTTCAAAACTATACAAGTTGATGAAGAAATGCAAATATAGTTGGTCGTTCTGACTATTCGCACTCCCGCCGGACTCTTTGCACGCAATCGAGTAGCATCAAGAGCCGATCGCAGCGATGCACATGATTCATGGAGACAAGATGATGACAACGCCCAACCTGGATGCACATGAAACGAACCGGCGTTCGTGGAATGCGGTGACGATCGCACATAACAGTCACAAAAAAGATCAGGCCGCCTTTTTTCGCAAGGGCGGCAGCACGCTCTTCCCTGACGAGATAGAGCTGCTGGGGGAGCTTTCGGACAAGCATTTGCTCCACCTCCAATGCAATTGTGGGCAGGACACGCTGTCGCTGGCGCACCTCGGTGCGAAGGTGACCGGGGTCGATATCAGCGACGACGCAATTGCGTTCGCCCGGCAGCTCTCAGCCGATTCCGGTATTCCCGCCACGTTCGAGCGAGCCGACATTTTTGAATGGATGGCGTCGGCTGAGCCGGATCAATTTGATCTCGTCTTTACCTCATACGGGGTGGTGGTCTGGCTTTCGAATCTCTCGCAATGGGCGCGCGGAATCGCGCGGCTGTTGCGTCCAGGCGGGAGATTCGTGCTGCTGGAGTTCCACCCCACGCTGACGATGCTCAAAGAGGATTGGACACCCGGTTTCTCATCGATGGGCGGGGTCGAGGAGCCATTCGAAGGCGGCATTGGCGACTACGTTGGATACTCCGGCGATGCTTTGACCCCATCCGGACATCAGGAAGGCATTGTCGATTTCGTCAATCCACATCCCGTGGTCGAGTTTGGCTGGAGTGTCGGCGATATCGCCACCGCCCTGCTCGATGCCGGTCTCCGCATTGAAGCGCTCCGCGAATATCCCTACAGCAACGGCTTCGCTCCCTTCGAGGGCTTCCGCCGCATCGAAGGCAACCGCTTCACCATGCCGGAAAACCGCCCGGCGATTCCGATGATGCTCGGCATTGTGGCGACGAAATAGAGGGTTGAAAGGGATCGATTCGGGCTGTCCCATTTCCCGGCAATGGCAACGACTGTTCGACTATTCTTTCTCACTTCTCACAACTAATCTACGCAAATCTCTCAAAACTGGCGTGGCTTCCCAATATTCCAGGCATCCTTGCCTACATTCGGCGACAATCACGCAGGTAATCGCGCATGAAGGAGCATCCATCCATGGTTCAGCAAATCGAGAAACCGGCGACCACTGCGGGGCAGCCGAAGCAGACCGCGTTCACGACCTTCTGGCTCTTCCAATCGACGGCCCGCCGCTATGAGTGGTCCGAATCGGAGCGGGCCGATGTGCGGCAGACAGTTGTCGATCTCTTCGACCAGCATGCATCCAGTGTAGAACTCCGCGCGGCCTATTCCACGACCGGTCTGACGGCGGGTGTCGATCTGATTCTCTGGGTAGTTAGCGATGACGCTGCCGCATTCCAGAAACTCGCCGCCGATCTCAACCGCTCGCCTTTTGGCGAAGCACTGACCCTGAAGCATGCCTATCTCGGTGTCGCCTCGATGTCGCAGTATGACCCGAACCATGGTCCGGCCTTTCTCAAGGGCATTCCGCCGAAGCAGTATCTCAGTGTGTATCCCTTCACCAAGACCCCTGAATGGTTCCTGCTGCCGTACGATCAGCGCCGCGACCTGATGGTTGAGCATGGCAAGATGGGGGCCGAATTTCCCACCATTCTCACCAACACCGTCAACTCCTTCGGCATCGCCGATCAGGAATTCATCGTCGCCCTTGAGGATGACGATCCGGGCACGCTGGTGAAAATGGTCCAGCGTCTCCGCGCCGCCGAGGTCCGCAAATACACCGCCCTCGACACCCCGATCTTCCTCGGTCTCCGCATGCCTCTCGCCGCCGCGCTCGAGGATGCGATTTGACGAGACGTGCGCATGGGGAAGGAGGGGCTTAGCCGCGCTTCGATCTCGGATCGAGCGCGTCACGCAACCCATCGCCAATGAAGTTGAAGCTGACGACGGTGAGCGTGATGATGAGACCGGGAAAGATGGCGACCCAGGGAGCATCATCAAAGTAGGACTGCGCCTTGTTCAGCATATTGCCCCACGACGCATCAGGTGGTTGAATCCCATACCCGAGATACGAGATATATGATTCGAGTAGCACGGCGTTGGCGATGTTGAGGGTAGCTGAAACCATGATTGGCGCCAGTGAATTCGGCAGAAGATGCCGGAACAGGATGCGCGAGTTATCGGCTCCTAGCGATCGCGCGGCGTGGATGTAATCACGCTCCCTCAACGCCAGCGTCTGATTGCGGAGAATCCGGGCAAGTTCCATCCAGGCCGTCACGCCAATGATGATGGTGATCGAGGTGAGTGACGGACCGACAAACGAGGCCAAAACGAGCAATAGAAAGATGGTGGGGAAGCACATCAGCGCATCGGTCAGACGCATCAAGATCGTGTCGACCCAGCCCCCGTAATACCCTGACACCAGCCCAATGATCGTGCCGATGGTGATCGTGACAAGCATCGCGACGAATCCAACGCTCAGCGAAATACGGCCGGCGTAGAGCAACCGGCTGAGGAGATCGCGGCCCAGTTCATCAGTGCCGAGAATGTACCCATCCTGACCAGGTGGGACGAATTTTTGCAGCACGTTGATTCTGAGCGGATCGTGTGGCGCCAGCCAGGGCGCGAAAATCGCTGAGAGAATAAGCAGCAAAGAGACTACCAGACCGAATGCCGCAAGACGATGCCGGAAAAAGCGCCTTCCTGCCATGCGCCAGGGGCTATCGGCCTGGCTCTTGAACAGCCGATTGTCCGCGGCGGCAGCCAGGCCGGTTGCAGCGGGGATTGGGGCGTTCAGCGAACTCGGTGGGGCTTGCGACTCCGAGCGTTCTGTCATGTCTGGCCTCAATTCAACCGAACGCGCGGATCAACCAGCACGCCGACAATATCGGCCAGCAGGTTAAAAAGAATGACCAGCACTGCCGTTACAAAGAGAATGCCCATCATCACCGGATAGTCACGGTAATTTAGGGAATCGACGAAGAGCCTTCCCATCCCTGGCCAGGTAAAGACGCTTTCGGTTACCAGTGCTCCACTGAAGAGGAGCGGGATTTGAATGCCGGCAAGCACGACCAACGGTCCCATCGCATTGCGCATCACATGGCCGGTAATCACGCGCTTTTCTGAGAGCCCCTTGGAGCGGGCGACCCGGATGAAATCCTGATTGATGATCTCAAGCACCGCAGCTCGGGTGTATCGGCTCCAGGTGGCGACCAGGACGAAACCGAGCACCGTCGCGGGGAGAATAAGATGCTCGATCCGGTCAGCGAGCGAGAAGTCCTCACCAAGTGTTTGTCGTCCGCCTGAAGGAAGCCAGCCAAGGCGTACGGAAAAGAGATAAATGGCCATTAATCCGAACCAAAACGTCGGAATCGACAGCGCGAGCATGGCCCCGATCGTGGAAAGATAATCTGCAACGGAATGCTGTCGCACTGCCCCGAGCGTGCCGATGAAGACGCCGAGCACCATTGCGATCACCAGCGCGGTGCCTGCCAGCAGCAGTGTCGACCACAAGCGAGAAATGATGATGTCAAAGACTGGCTGGCTATCGCGGAATGAGCGCCCCCAATCACCCCGCATCATCCCGGATGCCCACTTTGCATACTGAATGTACAGCGGGCGATCGAGTCCGAAGCTCTTTTCGAGTCGCGCGATGTCCTCAGCCCGGATGGTGGGGTTCAGCGTATAGACCGCGAGCGGTCCCCCGGGCGCCAGATGCATCAGGGCAAACGCGATCATGGTGACCAGCACCAGCAGGATGACGCTCTGCACCAACCGTCGCATGATGTAGCGCCCCATGGCAATTCCTTTTGAACGTTGCGGGCCACTCGGTTGGTGCTTCCAGTTCCTGGGTTCGGGAGCAGGAAGCACCAACCTGTTTCGCAGCCGCTCCCGATCTCGAGCGTGGCCAGAGGTTCAGAGCCGGGTGCGTGCGATTACTCGTTCAGCCACCAGTCCGCGGTGTTCCAGTTGTTGCTCACCACGAACGCATTCGGCTTGTAGTTCTGTAACGTGCCCTTGGTGCCCTCGATCCAGTTGTAATGGAAGATCGGCAACACCGGGAGATCCGTGCGCAGGATTTCCTGCACCTGGAAGTACAGGGTCTTGCGCGCAGCTTGATCGGTTTCCCTGGCGCCCTGCGCGAGAAGGTCGTCCATTGTCGGATTCGCATATTGCATCGTGTTCTTGCCCGCATTGGTCTTTGCCGGAATCTGCGACGAGGCGAACCGCGCCGTGGCGTCCGGATCGCCGCCGACACCTGAAATCTCACCTACCATCACGGTCTGATATTGCGACTTCATGTAATAGTCGCCCCAGATGACCGCGGCCGGCATGTTATCGATCTGCATATCGACGCCGACATCTTTCCAGGTTTGCTGCAGGTATTGCTGCGCCTGCTCGCGGACTGCGTTGCCGGCCGTCGTGGAATTGGTGAAGGAAAGCTTCACGCCATTCTTTTCGCGAATGCCGTCACTGCCAGCGACCCAGCCAGCTTCGTCGAGAAGCGCCTTCGCCTTGTCGGGGTTGTACTCCTGCACGGGCAGGTCTGGATTGAGCGCCCACGAGCTCTCAGCGAGGTAGGTTTCCGATGGCGAATGGACCCCGTAATAGACCGCATCGATAATGTTTTTCTTGTCCATGGCGTAGTAGAGCGCCTCGCGCACCTTTGCGTCCTGGAACATTTCGAGACCGAGATTGAAATAGATGAATTCGACGAAGGCGGTCGCACTCAAGACGACCGACTTTCCTTCCGCCGTCAACGTCTGGGCTTCTTCGTAATTGTCGGGCGTGATCCCCTGGAGGCCAGTCACGTCGACCTCACCCGTTTTGAACTGGGTGAAGAGAGACTCCAGATCTGGAACGTACTTGAAGATAATCTTGTCGAGATAGGGTCCGGGGCCGTGATACGCCTCGTTCTTGGCGACCGTAATCGCTTCCCCGGGCGTGCGGCTCTCAAACTTGAACGGCCCTGAGCCAATCGGAGCCGTGCTGTTGAAGTCGGTGGTAAGCATATCGGTCACGCCGCTCAGAATGTGCTCTGGCACGATGTAGGTGTCTGACCAGACGACCAGAAATGGCGCAAATGACTCGCCGAGCGTCAACTTGACGGTGTAATCATCGACCAGCTCTGCATTGACGACCTTGTCATGTCCCAGCTTCATCGGCGAGGTCACGTTCGGGTCCATGATGGTCTTATGGGTGAAGAGCACATCGGCCGCCGTCAGCGGCGTGCCATCATGGAAGGCCGCATCCTGGCGAATCTTGAAGGTGTAGGTCAAACCATCAGCGGAAATGCCGCCATTCTCAACCGTCGGGATCTCGGTCGCCAGGTTGGGCGTAAACGCCGCTGTTTCATCAATGCGCCAGAGGCTATCGAAGATGCTGAATTGCACGCCCCGATCCACCTCGAGATTGGAAAGCATGGGATTGAAGAGCGTCGGCTCCTGCGAGTACCCGACGATGACCTGGCCGCCTGCTTTCGGCTCATCTTGCAAAGCTTTCAAGCTTCGCGTCGTTGCTGCGGCCGGAGCCGCGCTTGCGCTATAGACCGTGAAGAGCGAGCGAGCCATCGTGAGTGAAAGGCCAAGCCCCACGGCGGCGGTAAGAAACGACCGGCGGGAGATCGATCCCGATTTAACCTGCTCGATCAACTCGTTGAGCTGTTGCGTCGTGTGCATCGTCAGTCCCCCCTCCATCCCGGATATAGAGAGCCACTCGGCGAGCGCCCTCACGTTCAGGATACGTCTCGACACGGCCAGACCAACCCGGCGCGCCGTCCCTCTCCTTCAAAGGAGCTATCAACACATCTACGTGCGTCAGTTGTGTACTCGAAGCGCGTCGCGACGTCAATACGCTTTTCAGGTGGTTCCTGAATCCAAATGGAGAGCTGCTGCCCTTGTGGCTGAGCGACTCTGCTAGTGAAAGACGCTGGTCGGGCCGACACCGTAGGCGACGCCGCCCGGAATCTGCGTTCCTTCCGCAAAGCGGCTGCCGCGAAACACCGTGATATCCACCGTTTTCGGTGCGCCATCGACGATCCATTCGGCCATGCATTTACCAATCATCGGGGCGGTTTTGAAGTTGGTGCCGCTGTCGCCAACTGCCAGGAAGAGACCGTCGTATCCTGGTGTCTGCTCCAGAATGGCGTGGCCGTCCGGGCTATTCGTCAGCACGCCTGCCCAGCCGCCGCGCATCGGCGTTTCGCTCATGTAGGGAAGCCGGTCGGAGAGACGTTTTCGGCATTCGACGAGAAAATCCCAGTCGATCGACTCGTCAAAAAAATCAGGATCGACGCCGAAGATGTCGTGATCGTATCCGGCGAGTGTGTTGGTGGGTCCATCGGGCCGCACCCACATCTTGTGCTTGCCATCAATGAAAATGGGATGTGGTTTTGCCTGCGCTTCCGGTCGCCGGAAAATCGCGACCTGTACCCGATTGGGTTGCAGTCCGTAGTCGATTCCGAGCGGATTGATCAACGCATTCGCGTACGCGCCGGGGGCCAGGACGACGGTATTCGTCTCGATGACGCCGGCCGCTGTTTCGACGCCAGTTACTCGCTGGCCGTCCATCACCACACGGGAAACGTGCGTGTTCAACCGGATCTCGACGTCCAGCGCCTCTGCCGCCGCTGCAAGCCCAAAGACCGTGCCATTCGGATCGGCATACCCGGTTTCATCTTCCCAGCAGACGAGGGGAACGCCATCGAGATTGATGTCTGGATACTCGGCGCCGAATGCTTCCGGCGTCATCAGCCAGGTCTTCACACCGCATTGCTGCAGCATCTCAACATTGGCGCGGAGCGGCTCTTCCTCACCTTCGGTGATCAGACGCGCCATCCCATGCCGCACAAACCCGGCATCACCATGACCCGACGTAATCGCCCCAGTGTTGAAAATAGGGAAGACTCAATTGCGCCAACGAGGCGTCGTAAGGGTTCGAATAGTGCATTCGCACGACCGCGCCCGATTTACCGCTGGCGCCTGCCCCGAGAAAGCGCCGCTCCAGCAAGATCACTTTGCCCGCGCCAGCTTTCGCCAGATGAAATGCGGTCGAGACGCCGATCACCCCGCCGCCAATAACCACCACATCTGCTCGATCTGCCATGCTATCCATTCCTTCGACTATTGCTGAAGCGCGAGCAACTCTTCGCCAATGCCAATCTGCTGCATCAAACGGTTTCGGTCAACCATGCACCATTGATCGAGAATTTGATGATGGTCAACCCGAAAAATCGCGATGCCATCGATCTGCGCCTGCCGGTGCGATGGCGGGAGACCGAAAAAAGGGCCGTCATGCGTCCCTTTGACCAGAAAACGGGTCACGACCCGGTCATCCTCAGCGATCATGTCTTCGACATCGATGCGAAAATCGCTAAATCCAAGCCGCACCGTCTCAATCATCGATTTGAGACCGGTGATCCCATCCGGCAACTGCGTCTCGAATGGCAGATGATCGATGAAATCAGCATCGACAAGCTCATCGACCAGATCAATCCGGCCACGATTCCAGCACTCGTCGATATACCGGCCAACCACGGTTGCCGGGGCGACTCCAAACATCTTGGTACTCCACGACGAAAATCAAACCTCAATCAATGTACGTACACATCCTAGCAAACTGAAGCGCGGAATGCGCCGAAAACCGGACTCCGGGATACTATCGGTCTTTGCGGTCCGCTGCCTGCGACCCGCTCGTCAAAGGATCCATCATGGCGGCAACGCTGTCACTCGATCTGCCGCTCATCGGACCAGGCGGAGAGCCGGTCAATCTCCGCCGCAACCTCATCGGGCATGGCGTGACGACGCTCGCACCGGCCCAGGTTGACGAAGCAAACGCGATCTTCGATATCACCCTGCCCTTCCCTGAACATGGCGTTCGGGCGATGCGCATCGAGTCCGGGAATCCAGGATTCGCTCGGGTAACCGGTTGGGATGTGCCGGATACACCGGAGGCGCGAGCCGAACTTGAGCAGGCGGCCCGCTGGCTGATGCGGATGGAAACCGACCTCTCCCCGCTCTATGACGCCGCCCGCAACGATCCCGATCTCGCCTGGATCACCATCGGCGCGGGGCGGATGGGCCGGTGCAACACCGTTTTCGAGGATGTGATCAAAACCGTGCTGACCACGAATTGCGCCTGGTCGGCCACGATCAGGATGGTGACTGCGCTCGTGCAAAACCTGGGTGAGCCGGCGCCGATTGTCGAAGGATTCACCCCGCACCGCGCCTTCCCCACCCCGGAAGCGATGGCCTCCCAGGATGAAGCGTTTTATCGCGAAGTCATTCGCGCCGGATACCGGGCGAAGCCGCTCCGCGCCATCGCGGAGATGGTCGCCAGTGGCGCAATCGATCTCGAACGGATGGCTCTGGCGTCGCCGGACGAACTGCCGGACGAGGACATGCGCGCCGAGTTGCTGGCGCTGCCTGGCATCGGGCCGTACGCCGCCGCGCACGCTATGATGATGATCGGTCGACCATCCCGCTTGATTCTCGATTCGTCGACCCGGCCGAAGTACGCGAAGCTAACCGGCAGCACGGCAAGCGACGCCGAGATCGAAGCGCGTTTCGCGCCCTATGGCGACTATGCCGGACTCGCTTTCTGGCTCTTTGTCACCCGAGATTGGTTTCCGGAGGAATCATGACCACCACCACGTCGATGAGCGCCCGCGTGCGGGAAATGGCCGAGCCGATCTGGCAGGCGCAGTTCGATCATCCCTTCGTTCGCGGGCTCGGCGACGGCACGCTTCCGTTTGAAACATTCGGCAACTGGCTGCGGCAGGACTACGTCTACCTGATCGAATACGGCCGCCTCTTCGCCTACGCCGCCGGACGCGCCCCCGATCTCGCCACGATGAATGTCTTCGCCAAACTGCTCTACGACATGACCGATGGCGAAATGGCGCTGCACAAGTCCTACACCGCCGAATTCGGCATCACGGTGCAGGAACTCGAGCAAGTCGAAAAGTGGCCCACCTGCCAGGGATACACCGACTTCCTGCTGAGAACCGCCACGGTCGGCGACTACCCGGAGCTGATCGCGGCGCTGCTTCCCTGCATGTGGGGATACAGCGATCTCGGCATTCACCTCTTCAATCAGGGTCTGCCTGAGGAAGAGCGTTACGCCCGTTGGATTACCGCCTATGCCTCCCAGGAGTTCGCCGATCTGACCAAATGGACCTGCGATCTGCTCGACCGCCTCTCCGAAGGCGCGCCCGAAGCCGCTCAGCGCCGGATTGAATACGCCTTCATCACCTCCGCCCGCTACGAACTCGCCTTCTGGGAAATGGCCTGGACCGGCGAAAAATGGCCGGAAGAGAAATAGCGATGGCCCTTAACCCCAACCCTGGAGAGAGGAGAGCCTGTATCCATCGTCGTACCCTCTCCCGGCATTGGGAGAGGGTGGCGCTTTAGCGCCGGGTGAAGGTTCAAAGGAGCAATCATCATGCCGCTCGGGACATCAGCGATTGTGATTCAGGATCCGGAATCGGGTTCGTCGGCGCAGATCAAGCCGGATATTGGGTTCAACTGCTTCAGCTTTCGCCCGGTCATCAACGGCAAAGCGGTTGAGGTGATCCAGGCGATTTCCGATTTCGCCGATAAAGGGGGCAGCCCCACCCGCAACGGCATTCCGCTGCTCTTTCCCTTTGCCGGACGGATCCGCAATGCCCGCTATCGCTACGGCGGTAAGGACTACCACGTCACCACCGCCCGGCCGAATGGAGATAACGCGATCCACGGCTTCGTGCTCGATCGCCGCTGGCGAGTGACCGACTACGGAGCTAACCGCGTCGTTGGCGAGTTCCAGGGCTCAATCGATGCGCCCGAGACGGTCGCCGAATGGCCGAGCGATTACCGGATTCGCGCTACGTATACCGTCACCGGCGCATCGTTCGTCTCCGACTTCGAGATCAGCAACCCCGGCAGATCGCCACTCCCCTTCTCCTTTGGCACTCATCCCTATTTCAAGATTCCCTTGGCCGGTGGAGATCCCGCCCAATGCCGCGCCGTCGTCCCGGCAAGCGAGCGGTGGACGCTGGTCGATCTTCTCCCCACCGGCGAGCATCATCCGGTCGATCCTGAAGCCGATCTCCGCGCCGGCAAATCGTTTCCGGAAACAACAGTTGATGATGTGCTTTCCAATCTGGCCTCGGAAAACGGCATCATTACCACCACCATCGAGGACGCCAGCACCGGCATTCGGGTCACCCAAACGTTCCCCGACCGTTTCCGCTACTGCATCGTTTACACCCCGCTCGAACGGAACGCGATCGCCATCGAGCCCTACACGTCACTCGTCGATCCGTTTGCCATGATCGACCTCGGCATCGACCCCGAATTGATCGTCCTCGCCCCCGGCGAAACCTGGAAAACGTCGATTACGATCTCGGTTGAGGGGATTTGAAACCCCTCACCCCAACCTCTCTCCCGATTCCAGGAGAGGGGAGCACGCAGCGTAGTCCGGAGGACTTGTCGCGTGTCAGCCGGGCGCTTCAGCTCCCAGCCAATCGCTACCCCCGCCGGGGCACCGCCGCCGAGAGATCGAACGACGTGAATTCACTCTGGGGTTGATAAATTTCGAGCAGCGCCGTCATATCCGCCACTGCCGATTTGATGTCTGATTGGGCGGTTTCGTGGTGACCTTCGATGACGATCATCGCGTTGACAGTGAAGGGGCTTGTCGCGCTTTTCGCGCTTTGCCGCCAGCACCAGCGCCGGGCGCTGACATCGTTGCGCTCATCGACGAAGATCACCTCGCCCGGTTCGGGATGCACGCTTTCCGATGAGCCAAGATCGGCGAACGGCTCGTCGCCGGTCGCCAGGCGAACAGTGATGTCCCCGGCGATCTGATCCTGATCGAAGATCGCCACCGGCAGCGCGTAGCGGATCGAGATGAGATTCCCCATATCGACGAGCGTGCTGATGGTGGGAATGTCGCCCTGTTTGGAAAGTCGTCGCAACAGTGATTCGGCGGCATTGCGGTACTGGGTCGGTTTCGCGCCGAACCGGGTGAAGGCGCGACGCCAGGCCGCGATCGAAGGAATCTCCGCCATTTCGGATTCTTGCAATCTGGCGGTGACCGCAGCCTGTTCAGCCTGGAAGGCGGCGACCAGCTCCGGCGAGCTAGGTCCATTAATAAGACCGGTCGCGAGAATGACCCCGGCGTGAATGCCGGGATACTGCTCAACGACGGCATCGTCGTACGAAAACATCGGCGTAGCTCCTTTCATTCGCATCATCGCGTCATCGGCTCCCACCAAAGAGTACTATCACAATATAGAGAGACTCTGGATATTTCACGGGATTTCTGGAGGAAATGATGAGTGAGACACCCTCGATCAACCGGCGAGCAGCGATTGGCGTTGCAGGCGGCGCGGCGCTTGCCCTCGGAATGGCGTCGAAAATCGCGGCGCAGGAGGCGACACCCGTCCCACGCATCGTGCCGACGCCTGATCCCTCGCTTGCATTCAAAGTCGTGCTTCATGTCGCCAGTCAGAACGGCTGGTCCCCAGCGGTCTCGAACCTCAACCATCTCACCACTGTCTACACAAACGCGAAGGTGCAAGTCGTGGTCGACGGCACCGGCATCTACGCGCTGACCGCCGAGAATGACATCACCGCCAAGCTCAAAACGTTCGCGGCGGCCGGAGCCGATCTCCAGGTCTGCGGCGCGGCGCTGGAGGAGCACAACATCAGTCCCGATGTGATCCCGGAATTCATCACCATCGTGGCGGGAGGCGTTGTAGCGCTGGTTGAAGCGCAGGCCGATGGCTTTGCGTACGTCAAGCCGTAAGGCAGTCTTCTGCGCCACCGAATGCGCGACCGGCAGCTGGCGGCGATGCTCGCTGCCGGGGCATGATGGGCGCGCTGCATTCCGGCAGGCATCGCGCGTCACCAGCAAGCAGGTACCTATGTCGAAGCTCGTTTTGGTATTGATAGGGGTTCTTTTTCTCGCGGGATTTGAACAAGGAGACGTAGCTTTGGCCGATGGAACAACCGAATTCGATCAGCAACTGATCGTCGCCGCCACGAACGGTGATCTCAAAGAGGTCAATCGCCTTCTTGGCAAGGGTGCTCATGTCGACGCGGTTGATGGGAATGGAAACACCGCGTTGATGAAAGCCACGCACGGCAATTTCGTCGACGTCGCCCGCGTGCTGATCGACAAGGGCGCCGATGTCAACGCGCAAAACGACATCCTCGACAGTCCGTATCTCTACGCCGGGGCGGAAGGTCTCACCGAAATCCTCAAGATGACGCTGAAGCATGGCGCCGATCTGAAAAGCACCAACCGCTTCGGCGGCACTGCCCTCATTCCGGCCGCAGAAAAGGGCCATCCCGATAATGTCCGCCTTCTGATCGAAGCGGGTGTCGATGTCGATCACATCAACAATCTCGGATGGACGGCGCTGCTTGAGGCGATCATCCTCACCGACGGCGGCCCCGTCCACCAGGAAATTGTCAAACTGTTGATCGAAGGCGACGCCGACGTGAACATCGCCGACTTCGACGGCATCACACCGCTCCAACACGCCCAACGCATGGGCTACGCGATCATCGCTCAGATGCTGATCGAAGCAGGAGCCCGCTAGCGAGTCGTGAGTAACGAGTTATGAGTTGTGAGAAAATGCCCTCCGTGCTCACAACTCACGACTCATAACGCACAACTAAGGAGCTTCACCGCCTGATGTCCGCTGTCACCACGCCTACGACCCGGCATCCCTGGGTTGAAGAAGGAATTGACAAACTCCGCTTCGGAGTCAGCATCTTCGCCCAGCCCTATGACTTCAAGGAGTTCGTTCGCGTCGTCCAGCGTTGCGAAGCGCTCGGGATCGATTCCTATCTCGCCTATGATCATCCGATGGACCGGGCTGATTGCTGGACCTCGCTCGCCGCATTGGCGATGGTGACGGAGAAGATCCGGCTCGGCACGATCGTCGATTGCGTGCTCTACCGCAATCCCTATCTGCTTGCCCGCATGGCCGCCGATGTCGACCGGATTAGCGACGGCCGGCTCATTCTTGGACTCGGCATCGGCGACAAAACGGAAGAGTTCGCCCAGATGGGCATCCCCTTCCCGCCCGTACCTGAACGCCAGCAGGCGATGGAGGAAACGCTCGAAATCATCACCCGGCTCTGGTCGGGCGAGAAGTTCTCCTTCGATGGCGAGATTTACCAACTCACCGATGCCCAGCTCGTCGCCGGACCGGTTCAGCAGCCGCGCGTGCCGATTCTGCTCGCCGGGGGCGGCGAGAAAGTGACGCTCCGCCAGGTCGCCCAATACGCTGACGCCAGCAATTTTGGCTCCCACGCCTGGATTGGCAGCGCCATGTCGCCCGTCGATTTCGAGCGCAAATACGACATCCTCGCCAACCATCTCGCCCGGTTCGGACGTCACCGCGACGATGTTGTCCGCTCCCATTTCGAGATGCCGCTCATCATCGGTCCCACCAAAGAAAAGCTGAAAGAGAAAATGCGCGGCATGCCGCAAGCTGTACTCGCCTGGTGCGGTCCCGCCCTCTTCGCCGGCACGCCCGACGAAGCCATCGCCTTCTACAAAGAACTGCAAGGCTGGGGTGTTCAGTACTTCGTCGCCAACATCCTCGACGGCGACTGGGAAACGATCGAGCTGCTCGGAACGGAAGTGATGCCTGCGCTCACATAGGGCCAAAGTGCAATGCTGGAAGGCGGAAGGTTGGAAGCATTGTTGTAGGTGTGGGCAAATTGCCCACACCTACTTCTTGTTAGTGGCCTGTTCATACTTGAAAGATGTACAAAACAGAAAAGTAAAGATATAATCTGAATGTAAGGAGTATGTCGATATGAAGAATCATGTGGCAACAATATCCAGCAAGGGACAGGTAACGATTCCAAAAGAGATTCGTCGCGAGCTTGGGGTTTCAACTCCTGACAAGGTGCTGTTTTCAACGAACGCAGATGGCGACGTTGTCTTGCGCCCGGTCCGATTTACTGTAAGCGCGTTGCGCGGTATCGTCCCTGCGATTCCAGGCAGAGATCCCGGAGATTTTGAAGAGATGATCCAGGAGGCGATGGACGAAAAAGCTGATGAGATCGTGGCCGAGATGTCGCGTCCATGATCTTTTTGGATACCAACATCTTTCTTCGTCATTTCGTAGATGCTGCAAGCGCCGAGGAATTCGCCTTTCAAGAACTCGCAACCCAACTTTTCGAAGCGGTTGAGCGTGGCGATGAAACCGTAACGAGTACGGAAGTGGTCATCCACGAGGTTTGCTATCTCCTTTTTTCGAAACGGCATTATGGAGTTTCGGCTGCAGAAACTGCCGCGATGGTGTCATCGATCCTGAGCCTGCCAGGGTTCAAGCTTCCAAAAGGAGAAAAACAAATCTATCTCGATGCATTGGAATTGTTCGCGGCCAATCCAAAACTTGAGTTTTCAGATTCGGTCATCGCTATCCGAGCGCATCGCCTGGGCATACCGCTCGCGACATTTGACAGGGCGCTGCTGAAGCTCCCAATTGTGACGCCCTGGCAGCCCGCAGGCAATGGGCAAACATAACGAAGAAGCCCGTGTCGGTTCATGTCCCCCGTCCTACTCACGAAACCCCTCCGACGTGGCACAATCCGTAGGTTCGTTTTGCCTGCGCGCGGTCGTGCGGGTTGGGACACCGGGGGACGAATGAACGAGTTAGTCCGCGTCATTACGGAAGAGGAGCTCGAATACGCGGCCCGCGTGGTCGCCATTGAGCAGCGAAAGCGGAACAACGCCGAGCTTCAGCGTGAACTTGACGAACTGTCCGACGCGCTCAATCAATTCGAGCAGCAATATCGCACGCGTCTCGCGGGCGTACACACGGAAATCGATCGACTTCGCAACGATATCAATGACTATCGGGATCGAATCGCTTACTTGCGGGTGCGTGCCGCAAGCCGCGAAGCCATGCCGCCCGATCCACCGCCGACTGACGACCCGAATGATGAGCAACCCAATTTCGAGCAGGTTTCCGGCACGCGAAAACGGCCTGTAGTTGACCGGGAAACCATGGAGGAGCTGCGCGGGATCTATCGGGATCTCGCCAAGCGCTACCATCCCGATCTCGCGACCACCGAGGATGACCGTCATCAACGCGAAGCGCTGATGCTGCGCATCAACGATGCCTACAGCAGCCGCAATCTGGCGGCGCTGCAGGCGATCGCCCGTGAAACCGAACGGGATGATCCCGGCTTCGGTTTGCGACCGATCACCCAGCGGCTGATCTGGGCCCGGCTTGAGTTGGGACGTCTGGATGAGGCAGCCGCGCGGATTCAAGCACAGATGGAGACGCTGCGTGCCAGCCGCACGTACGATTACTGGCACTCGGTTGAGTTGATCGACGACGCGATCGAACGGCTTTCGATTGATGCGAAGCAGAAAGTCGATCGCCTGGCGGCCAAGCTCGCGGAGATGGTCGAAGCGCACGACAAGCTTCGCGCGCGCGTGGAAGCTCGCGAACGCTTCCGGGCGATTTCAGCCCGGCGGCTACACGCCAGCTAGCCGTGAACGAATACCAGCCGGTTCATTACACCGAGTCGCTCGCCGGTATCGACGCGAGCCAGCTCGCAGGCGGGTTTTTCATCGGTTGGCCAAACCCGCCCTCACCGGAAACGCACCTGCGCCTGCTGCAAGGCAGCAGCCACGTCGTGCTGGCGATCGATGAGCGGACCGCTGATGTCGTCGGTTTCGCCACCGCGATCAGCGACGGGGTACTGTCAGCCTATATTCCGTTATTGGAAGTGCTGCCCGAGTATCAACACCAGGGCATCGGCCAGGAACTGATGCGGCGAATGATCGCCGCCCTTCGTTCGCTCTACATGGTCGACCTGCTCTGCGATCCTGAACTCCAACCCTTCTACGAGCAGATCGGCATGCGACACGCCGACGGCATGCTGATCCGCAACTACGACCGGCAGAACGGGTCGAGGTAACGGCCTTCACCCGGAAATCCTCACTCCAACCCCGCTCCCGCCTCGGGCGAGGGCGACGCGGAATGGCGGACAGAGCGGTCTGGTACGCTCGCCGTGCACAGAAACGTCAATGCGGGAACTCGGAACGATGAAAGGGATCCAGAGTCGATGACAGCACCAATCGAGCGGCGAATCCGATTGCAGGGAAGTTACAACTTTCGCGACATCGGCGGCTATGCCAACGCGAACGGCCAGACCGTTCGTTGGAAACGGCTGTATCGAAGCGACGCCCTGCACCTGCTCACGCCGGAAGACCTGGAAATCCTGCAGCCGCTCGGAGTTTCAACGCTGCTCGATCTTCGCTCAATTAGTGAGTTTGAGTTGACAGGACATAGCCAGCTCGTTTCCGAATTAGGGCGCCATCCATCGTCATGTCCCCTTCGTTCAGGATCTCGACGATCATATTGATTTAGATGAGTTTCCTCCGATGAGCGATCTCTACATCGACATGCTCGGTCATGGCGCTGATGCGCTCTGCAACGTCTTTCTGGCGCTGACCGAACCCGAAACCTATCCGGCGGTCGTTCATTGCGCAGCCGGCAAGGACCGAACGGGAATGACAGTCGCCTTGGTGCTCCGCACGCTTCAAGTTTCCGACGACGATATCGCCGTCGATTACTCGCTGACACATGGCTATTACGAGGAATACACCCTGCTGCGGCAGGCGATGGGTGAGGGTCCGCTCTTCGAAGGGTTGCCGCCCGAGTTGCTGATGGCCAGTCCCGAGCTGATTCTCGGCTTGCTGCAGGTGATCGATGAACGCTACGGCTCATCAGAACAGTTCCTGCTTGAATGCGGCGTGCCGCAGGATGCATTTGCCGAGATCAGGAATCAATTGCTTGAGGAGTGTCCGCCCGCCTGACCCCGGCTTCGCACCAGCGCATCGCCGGAATGTCAGCCGGAAAAAATGAGATCAACCGGAAGCGCGGATCGCGGGCGAATGGTTCAGCCGACAGCCGGAACTGCAGCGGTCCCGCTTCCGGCACATCGAGTTTGACCGGCACCAGTCCACGGGCGGCCATCACCGGCTCGGGAGTCCGCCGCCCCTCCTCCCAGTAGTGTACGAAATTGCGGGAGCTCAGCAGCAAGCTCGTTCAGCATTGCCTCATACCAGGGTCCGGCGTGCAGTTGCTGCCGCTCGAAACGGGCGGCTCGCACCATCGCCGGGAGAAAGCGTTCGGGTTCGGCGACAGACCGCCCAAGCGGTGACGCTGGATCGAACCAGGAACCAAGCAACCATCCCTCCTGCAATCGCTCGAAGGCGCGGTGATCCGGGGATATCCCGAAGAGCCGGGGGACGAGATCATTCCAGGCGATCAGCAGTAGCCAATTTTATTGAGGACGCCTCGTCACCACCGCCAGCGCCTATTCGTCGGCCGTGGCGGTCTCCACGTCGTAGCTCCAGATCCAGTCGAACCGGGCGATGGGTGCCTCCGGGTCGGCGCTGAGCCGCGCGTTCCGCGCCTGGACCTCCGCCGGGTCCGTCAGGTGCACCAGTCGGCCGGCCTCGCGCGACGCGGCCTGAACGGCGGCGGTGCGCTCCCGGCGACGGGCGGCGTACGCCTCGATCGCGCGCTGCGGGATCGTCGCGGTCCGCGGCGAGGCAGCGCGCCAGCACGCAGCGCGTCCTCGATGCTCTGGCTGGCGCCTTGGGCCATGTACGGCAGCATCGGGTGGGCGGCGTCGCCCAGCAGCGTCACCCGCCCGCGTGTCCACGTCTCCAGCGGCGGCCGGTCGAACAGGGCCCACTTGAACACCTGCTCGGTGCCCGCGATCAGCGCCCGCACCTCGGGATGCCAACCCGCGAAGAGCGTCAGCACCTCGTCGCGGTCGCCGCGGCGCCGACCACGACTCCTCCGGCCAGTCGTCGTCGCTCTGCGTGTTGCCGACCCAGTTCACCAGTCGCCCCGCCGCGACGTAGAAGCACACGAACTGCGTGCGCGGCCCCCAGAAGGAGTGGTGGCGGACCTCCAGCCCACCTCCTGCCCGACCGCCGCCGGCGCCAGGCCGCGCCAGGAGATCTGACGCGACCAGATCGGCCGGTCCGGTCCGGCGACGTGCTCGCGCACCACCGAGTGGATGCCGTCGGCGCCGATGAGCAGCTCGCCCGTCGCCTCGCGCCCATCGGCGAAGCGGGCCGTCGCAACGCCGTCGCTGCTGCTCGACGGCAACGCAGCGGGCGCCGAGCGTGAGGTGCTGGTCGCCCAGGGCGGCGCGCAGCGCATCGTGGAGGTCGGCGCGGTGCAGGTGATAGAAGGGCGCGCCCCAGCGGGCCACCGCCGCCTCGGCGAGCGGCACCCGGCCCAGGAGCGCGCCGGTCTGCCAGTCGCGCGAGTCCAGCGAGCGGGAGACGACGCCGACGGCGCGGAGCGCCTCGGCGAGCCCCAACCGGTGCAGGACCTTGACGGCGTTGGGGCTGATCGCGACCCCGGCGCCCACCTCGCGCAGGACGCCGGCCTGCTCGTAGACGTGGGCGTCGAAGCCGGCCTGGCGCAACGCGAGGGCGGCGGTCAGGCCGCCGATCCCGGCGCCGACGATGAGCACGCGCATGGCCTCCTCCTTGCTGGCGACGTGGACGTGCGCACCGAGGCACCGCGGACGATCCCGATCCGCGACGGCACGCGCCCGTGTCGCCGGGTTGGTCGCCTGGGAGACCGCGTGCCAGCATCGTATCAGGTTGGACGACGTGGCCTTCCTATGCCAGGACGAGCGTCTTCCCGCGGGAGCGGTGGTGGCGGGGGCCGCGCCGTCGGCCACCGGTACTGCTGCTCTGCGTCAACCACTCTCTGAAGAGGTTTGATCGCGGTCATGTCATTGCGGGTATTGGCGACATGCGTTCCACGCTATTCCCTCAAGAGCAACTAGAGCGCGCTTCATGGAGATTAATTGTCTATTGAGGTGAGCGGATAGCCACAATGGCGGAAGCAGGCGCGGGCATCGGCGTCGCTGATGGTGGCGAAGGCGGAATCGAGCGCATCGATCAACGCGCTGCAGGTGCGCGCCGCGGCCCGACGCAGCGCCGTTTTGAGTGTGGCGAAAAGCCGCTCGATCGGATGGAAGTCGGTTGTATAGGCGGGCAAAAAGCGCACCTGGCTGCCGACGGCTTCGATCGCGGCGCGGGCGGTGGCGTTCTTTTGACGCTGTGATTGTCGAGGATCACCGTCTGCCCGACGTGCAATCCCGGCACCAGCAACTCCGGCACCCATTAGGCGAAGATGTGCCCGTCGAGCGCTCCCTCGAAGGCCATGGGGGCGACCATGCCCCGAGGCGATAGGGACGTAGGAACTGCAGTTATAGGCTCAGACCAGGCTAATCTCCACCATGTCGTAGGGGAGGGTACATGACCCTCCCCTACTGAAATGTACGGGTATACTTGGGATTTCGTGCGGTCCGCTACCTGCCCATGAGACGCTACCCGGCCTTCTCAACTCCCTTCCGCCAGACCCTTGATGTATCCCAATGCGAAAAGGCGGCCGAGGACTTCGTAGCCAGGTTCGCCGTTTGCTTCGGTCGCCATGGTGGGAACGTGATCCGGGCGCATCGGGCCGGTGAAGCCAACCCGGTGATAGGCGCGCATCGCTTCCCACATATCGGTGCGGCCGTCGTCGTGGAATGTTTCCTGGAATTTCGCCGGGTTCCCTTCGACATCGCGGAAGTGGACGAAGTGGATCGCGTTCTTCTTTGCGAACGCTTCGATCTCGGCGGGGATATCGGCGTTCATCGTCGCGAAGCTGCCCTGGCAGAACGTGACGCCGTTGTTGGCGCTGGGAACGAGATCGATCGCCTTTTTGATCGCCTCGGGGCTGGTGAGAATCCGGCCGACGCCGCGAATCGGGGAAATCGGCGGATCGTCCGGGTGGAGCGCCAGCTTCACTCCCGCTTCCTCGGCCACCGGCACCACCGCTTCCATGAATGTTTTGAGATTCTTCCAGAGTGTTTCCTCGGTGACGACGCCCTCTTCGGTGAGCGGCGCATCGGCCATCAGCGCATGGTCGTAGCCGGTGACCAGCGCACCGCCGCGTGTCGGGATGGTGAGCGAGGTGCGCACCCAGTTGAAGACCGCCATCCAGTTCCAGCAGGCGACGGGGATGCCGACCCGCCCCATATTCCGGATCAATTCACAGCATGTTTCGATTTCGGCTTCGGCGTTCGGACCGCCGAATTTGGCGTGCTGCGCCCAGGGAAAGGCGGTTTCGAGCACGACCAGATCGATGCCGGCCTGGCGAAAGCGCTCTTTTTGCCAGAGCAGGCGCGTGAAATCGGGTGTCGGATTGCCGTCGTCATCGCTCGGCACCGGGCCAACCGCGATAGTTGACGCCAAGCTGCTTGCTCAAATCCCAGGTGGGGGTCGGATAGGCGGGCAACACTTCCGCCAGCTGGAAGAACATCAATCGCTCCTTCATATCTTCAGTCACTGCTCAATCGTCGCGGCATCGTATCACCCTCGCACCCGATTTTCGGCGATATCACGATAGTTTGTTCCCATGAGCCAATTCCGGCAGTACAATCGCGGGTATTGTGTGCCGTCAGGGGTTTGCGCATGAGGAGTTTGCAGGCGTGATCGATCTTTCCAGTGATACAGCCACCCGACCTTCGGCTGGTATGCGCAAGGCGATGGCGGAAGCCGAGGTCGGCGACGAGCAATTTCGCACCGATCCCACCGTCAATGCCCTTCAGGATCTCGTCGCCGAATTGACCGGTAAGGAAGCGGCGCTCTTCTTGCCCTCAGGCACGATGTGCAATCTGATCGCACTAACCGCCCATGTCGCTCCTGGTGATGGGGTGATCATGGAAAAAAGTTCCCACGTCAACATCTCCGAAGGAGGGGGCGCTGCCCGCTTTGCCGGAGCGATGGTGCGAGCCATCGCCGGTGAGCGGGGTGTTTTCACCGGCGAACAGGTCCGCGCCGAGATCACCGCCGAGGGGACGCATATGATCGGCACGACGCTGATCTGCGTCGAGAACACCTCCAACAAAGGCGGAGGCAAGGTCTGGCCGATCGAACGGCTGGCTGAAATCAAAGCCATTGGCGACGAATACGGAATTCCCGTGCATATGGACGGTGCCCGGCTGATGAACGCGGTGGTGGCGAGCGGTTGCTCGACGCAAGAAATCGCGTCTCACGTCGACACGGTCTGGATCGATCTCTCGAAGGGGCTCGGCGCGCCGGTTGGCGCGGTGCTCGCCGGTCCGTCCGATTTCATCGAGAAGTCGCGCTTGCTCAAGCATCGCTACGGCGGCGCCATGCGGCAGGCGGGGATTATCGCCGCCGCCGGACTCTACGCCTTCGAGCACAACGTTGAGCGGATGGCGGAAGATCATGCCAACGCCAGATTCCTTGAAGCGGGGATTTCGCAGATTCCTGGGATCACGATGGTGAGCGGCCCGGTGGAAACGAACATGCTCTATTTCGACGTATCGGGTACGGGGATGACCTCTGGTGAGGTCGCCGATCGCATGGCCGAGCGGGGTGTGCGGATCATGTCCCCCTATCGCTACGGGCCGGTCATTCGCGCCGTCACCCATCTCGATGTCAATCGCGAGCAATGCGAGCAGGCCGTTGACATTCTGCGCGAGGTCGTTTCGGCTGCATGATGACCTCGGCGTCCGATCTGAAACCGGCTTTCGCGCTGGCCGCTGAATGGGTGAAAGAAGGCATCGTTCCCGGCGTTTCGATCGCGGTGAGCCGCCACGGAAACCTGCTCGGAACCTTCACCGCCGGCAAGAAATCGGCAGGCGGGGGCGGCCCGGTCGATGAGGAAACGCTCTACCCTGTCGCCTCGGTAACGAAGCCTTTCACGGCGACGCTCGTGATGCGATTGGTTGATCGGGGCGTGCTGACGCTCGACGAACCGTTGCGCCGGCTTGTTCCCGCGCTCGGTGCGGACAAACGCGATCTCAGCTCTCAGAGATCTGCTCAGTCACACCGCCGGACTGGCCAGTGATGATGCCAACGAGCCTGCGCTCTGGGAGCGCGAGGCAACCTTCAACGACATCGTCGCTTCAGCCACCGCGGTTCCAGGGGTTGATGCAGCCAGACAACGCGTGCTCTACAGCAATATCGGGTACTGGATCGCCGGAGCAGCAGCGGCAGCCGCTCTGGAAACCACCTTTCCCGGATGCGATGCGCCGCGAGGTGCTGGAACCATTCGGGTTGAGCGAGGTCTTCGCGGCACCGGATGAATCGCTCAGCGACCGCTTCGCCCGGCGCTACGGAAAAACGAAGATCATGAACGTGCCCTATGGGCGGGCGCTCGCCTCCCCGGCAGGCGGGCTGTTCGCGACGGCGCGCGATCTCGTCCGCTTCGCCAGCGTCTTCCTCAACGGCGGCGTCACGCCAGAGGGAGAACGCGTGCTGTCGCGCTCGGCGGTGTCGCTGATGACGACGAATCAAACCGGCACGCTTCCCGGCGGGATCGAGCGGTTTCGCGAGTGGCCGGTTGGTTCGTGGGGTCTTGGCTGGGAAGTAAAAGGCGACAAATCCGATCACTGGACCGGGGACTTCACCTCGCCGGACACCTTTTCCCATCCCGGTCAGGCAGGAACACTCTACTGGGCTGATCCCGCCACCGGCATCGCCTGCGCCATCCTCGCCAATCGCGATCTCTATACCGGCTGGACCTTCAAACCTGCCCGCTGGGCCCGGTTGAACAACGCGATCGTAGCGGCAGTGACCCGCAGTTCGTAGTCGCCGGGAAACCGATTGTCTTTGCTCAGGCGTTTATGCTGATTGAAAGACCGTTCGCGATAGAGGGAGTGCCTCGATGCTGATTCGTTCACTGATGGCCGGGATCGCCGGACTGGCGGTTCTCGCGTTGAGCGCCCCGGTGTTGGCCCAAGATTCAACGCCACAGGCAGGAGACAGTCTCACCTCCTACGTCTGGGAGCTGGCTGAAATTCAGACCGGCCCCAACTCGTCGGCCAAACCGGATGATCCCACGCTCTATACCGTCATGTTTCTGGCAGACGGCACGGTTTCGATCGGCGCGGACTGCAATCGCGCGATCGGAACCTTTACCACGACCGGCAGCGATCTCGATATCACCGTCGGCGCCACCACCATGGCGCTCTGCCCGCCGGAATCACTTTCCAGCAACTTTCTCACCGATCTCGATCAGGTCGTGTCGTTCGTGATCGCCGACAACGGAGATCTCAATCTCGCCCTGCCGATGGATGGTGGCTTCATCCGTCTCTCGCCGTCGCTCGCCGGTGAGATCTGGGAGCTGACCCAATTCGAAAGCAGCAATGGCAACGTCTTCACCCCGGACAATCCTTCGCTCTACACGATCGAGTTCTTGCCCGGCGGTCTGGTCGCGATCGGCTCGGATTGCAATCGCGGACGCGGCTCCTACACCCGGAACGGCAGCGAGATCGACATGACGGTGCTGGCATTGACCCGGGCGATGTGCGAACCAGGTTCCTTTTCGGGCGATTTCGTCACATTCATCAATCAGGTAAATTCGCTCGTCTTCGCCGATGGCCAGTTGCATCTCGCACTGCCGTTCGATTCCGGGATTTTGTCGTTCACGCCAGAGGAACTGACCCCGGTTGCGCCGCCGAGATAGGGAGCGAAAATCGGCCGCACTCCCCGGGGTTGAAACCCCGTGCGACCTAGTAACAAAACGAAGCCCTTCCAGGGCTGAGCTGGGTGAGAGAAATGCCTGATATTTCGAGCTTTTCTCCCACCGAGTTGAGTGCCTGAAAGGTACTTTCGCCTGTGAGCGCTGGGCTTCAGCCCGGCGCACGTCGGAACTCTATCTCCTGCGTGGACCAGCCTCAAACCGTGTTCTGCGTCACGACCCGGCATTCGAAGACGGCGTCGCCGGTTTCGAGTTGCAGGGTGGCGTGCTCGATGCCGAATTCGTCATGAAGTCCGGCGCTGGCGCGTTCGAGCACATCATTGTTCGCGGTTCCTTCAGCGACGACCAGGTGGACCGTCATCGCGGCTTCCGTCGTGCTCATATTCCAGATGTGCAGATCATGGATCGCCTCGACGCCTGGCAATGCGAGCAGGAAGCGCTCGACGAGCGTGGGATCGATTCCCTCGGGAACGGCGTCGAGCGCCATATTGACGGCACTGACGAGCAACCCCCACGATCCTACGAAGATGACCACGACGATGATCAGACTCACGACCGGATCGAGCCAATCCCAATCCGTGATCATGATGATCAGCCCGGCGATCACCACTCCTGCGGAAACTGCGGCGTCTGAAGCCAGGTGGAGATAGGCACCGCGCACGTTCAGATCGCCTTTGCGGCCGCGCGCGAACATCAGCGCGGTGACCGCGTTGATCACGATGCCGACCGACGCAACGATGATCACCGTCTTTCCGGCAACCGGCGCGGGATTGCCGAAGCGCTGAATCGATTCGAAGGCGATGGCCCCGATAGCGATCAGAAGCACGACGGCATTGATCAGCGCGGCAAACACCGACGAACGCCGCCACCCATATGAACGGCGCTTCGTCGGCCGGCGAAGCACGAGATAGCTCGCGCCCCAGGCAAGTAGCAGCCCGAAGACATCGCTCAGATTGTGCCCGGCGTCGGCGACCAGCGAGAGTGAATTGGAGAGGTAGCCATAGGTGGCCTCTACAGCCACATACGCCAGATTGAGCGTTACCCCAAACGCAAAAGCGCGATTGAAGTTGGCAGCCCCATGATCGTGCTGATGCGCCATCCGGTGGTCAATCCTTCATTTGCATTGGCGAACGGCCCTCAACCGGCGCTCAAGCGCCACCCTCTCCCATGCTCGGGGAGGGGACGAGAGTTCGTCGTCCTCCCCTCTCCCGGATGCGGGAGAGGGGCTGGGGGTGAGGGCCGTCGCTCCCTACTCTTTACTTCGTCATCGGCGGATCATACGCCCGAATCGGCGGAAGCGGATCGTTCCAGCGCTCGATCTGGACCAGCGCGTGCTGACCGGTGCAACCCTGGGCGAGCCGCGATGTGCCAACGTCGCGCGTGAGCACGTTGGGATTGCCGTGCACGCAAAAGACCTCGTCGGCAGCCGGGTCGAGTGGATCGAACCAGGCTCCGGTCGAAAGCTGGATTACGCTCGGGCGGACATCGTTGCTGATGACCGCCCCGGCCAGACAGCTGCCGCGATCGTTGAAGATGCGAACGACATCGCCATCACTAATCCCGCGAGTTGCCGCGTCATCGGGATGCAACCGCACCGGTTCCCGGCCCTGCACTTTCGAGCGCTGGCTTTCACCGCCGAGATCCAGCTGGCTATGGAGGCGGGTGCGCGGATTGTTAGCAATGAGATGAAGCGGCAAGCGATCGGTTTCCAGCGAGTGGAGCCACTCGGCCGGTTCCATCCAGGCGGGGTGACCGGGGCAATCGTCGTAACCAAAACTGTCGATCGTTTCCGAGAAAATCTCGATCCTGCCGCTCGGCGTGCGCAGCGGCGATTGCTCGGGATCGGCCTGAAAATCCTGAAACATCACGAACGATTGCTCCGGGCGGTCAAACTCGAACGAGCCATCCTCCCAGAACTGGTCGAAATCAGGAACCGCGATGCCGACCTGGGCCGCTTTGTCCTGCCAGCGGTCGTAGATGTGCCGCAACCATTCGGCTTCGGTGCGTCCTTCGGTGAAGCGATCGGCGGTTCCAAGCTTCTCCGCCAGATCGGAAAAGATCGCGTAATCGGTGCGCGATTCGGCGTAGGGTTCAATCGCTTTGCGCATCGCCATGACCCGAGTGTCGCGGGCTGTGGCGCCGATATCGTCTCGTTCGAGCATGACCGTTGACGGGAGCACGATATCGGCATGACGCGCCATCCCGGTCCAGTAGGGTTCGTGGACGACGATCGTCGAGGGACGTGCCAGCGCCTGGCGGAAGCGGCGAAGGTTTTGTTGATGATGGAAGGGATTTCCGCCTGCCCAGTAGACGATCTCGATCTCCGGGTAGGTCAGCGCCTTGCCGTCATAGTCGAATGGCTCGCCCGGATGCAACAGCATATCGGTGATGCGGGCGACCGGGATGAAGGCGTCGACGCCATTGTTCCCCATCGGAAAGACCGGCAGCCCGATCGGCAGCGACGCTTCGCCAATGGTCGAAATCGAGCCATAGCCGTGGGCGAATCCGCCGCCAGGCAGCCCGATCTGGCCAAGCATCGCGGCGAGCGTCAATCCGAGCCAGGGCGCTTGCTCACCATGATCGGTGCGCTGCAGCGACCAACTGACATTGATCAGGGTGCGGCTGCCCGCCATCTTGCGCGCAAGCTCGCGAATCGTCCGGGCGGGAATCTCGGAAAGCGCTTCCGCCCATTCGGGCGATTTCGGAACGCCATCCTCATCGCCGCAAACGTAGCCCTCGAACTGCTCGAACCCGACCGTCAGGCGGGCGAGCGCCGCCCGGTCGACCAATCCCTCATCGATCAGCACGTAGGCGAGCGCGAGCATCACCGGTACATCGCTACCCGGAATCAGCGGATGCCAGGTCGAAGCGACGTCCTCCGACAGGTCGTCACGCAATGGACTGAAATGGACGAATTCAACGCCGTTGGCCGCCGCATCGCGCAGGTAGCCGCGCGTATGGTGACGGCTGACGCCGCCGGCATTGACCGTCGCATTCTTCAGTGGAATGCCGCCAAAGACAACGAACAGATCAGTGTTTTCGACGATGACCGGCCAACTGGTGACGTTGAAGATCAGGTTTTCCGAGTTTCCCGCCACCCGGTTCAGGATCACGTTGCCGGCGGCGAAGCTGTAGGAATCGACCGATGCGACGTAACCGCCCAGGCTGTTGAGAAAGCGGTGAATCTGGCTCTGGGCGTGATGAAAGCGCCCGGCGCTCGCCCAGCCGTACGAACCACCGTAGATCGCGCCGGGCCCCTTTTCGTCGAGCACCCGCTTCAACTCGACGGAAAGCAGATCGATCGCCGTTTCCCAGCTGACGGGAACAAACGGCTCTTTGCCGCGCCCTGTCGATGCGCCCGGTCCATGCTCCAGCCAACCCGCGCGAACCATCGGTTGGGTGACGCGCGCCCGGTGGCGGATACTGCCAGGTATGTTGTCAAGCAACGGGGAGGGGTCGGGATCCTGATCGAATGGGCGAACAGCGACGACTTCGCCATCCTCGATCACCGGCGCAAACATGCCCCAATGGGAAGACGACGTTGGGTTGGTGGTCTTCAAGGTTTGCTTCTTTCGCGTGGCTCCTGCCGGAACGACGGCGGCAACGATCTCTATCGTAGCGGCTTAATGCTCCATGGCAAGGGCGCGAGCGAAGGCGATTGGGAAATTGGACGCTCAAGCAGCTTCCAATGCTCTTGCACAGCGTTTTGCCCTAACACCGGTCATTCCGAGTCGCAGCGAGGTATCCCCCGGCGAAGCCGCTGCTGGAGGCCGACTGACTCGCGCCTGAGCAGGCTCTTCGCGCGGAGATACTTCCCGTTGGTCAGAATGACGATGCCTGGCGACGCAGGCTCATTGAAAGGCGTTCGAGAATCGCGACGATGAAGTGATCAGCGCTCGCCGGTGAAGCGGTTGCGAGAGACAACGCGGTGGGCGGGAGCGCGCTCAACATTCCGGGGCGGCTCATCGGCGTAGCCGATCGGCATCGCCGCCGCCAGGCGATAACGTCCCGAAATGCCCAGGAACTCGGCCAGGCGGTCTTCGAGCAACCATTCCCAATGCTGGAGCGAAGTCGAAAGTCCTTCTTCGGTCAGGGTCAGCCAGATAGAAAGCTGCACCATGCCGATCCCCTGCTCGGAAAACGCGCGGGCGGTTTCCTCGCTGATCTGCCAGGCATCCTTCAATTCATTACGCGCGTGAATGTCTTCATAGACGAGCGCCACGGCGACCCCGGAGCGGAACCCAGCGAGGCGGTCAAGATAGCGCTCAAGGCGATCTCCGTCCAGGCGATCCCGAAACGCCTGCTCAACCACATTCCAGAGCGCATCAAGTTCCTCGTGCACGAGGACCACGTGCCAGGAAGGCAGCGCATAGGCAGCCGGTGTCAGCCGGATTGCCTGTTCGATCCGTTCCCGCGTCTGAACGGAAAACGGACCGCCTCGCAGCCGGCGAATCGAGCGCCGGTTGGTCAGCAATTCGACCAGATCCTGAGATTGCCTGTTTTCCACAAGCTCCAACGTTGGCTTGACTGTCACGATCATGCTCTCCGCCATCAATGAACCGCTCCTGTTGCAATGAATATCGAGTTAGCTGTGAATCAATTGCCCGGCGCGTTCGCGGTCGCGTCTGGCGACCTCGCTCCGCACGATCGGGATCACTTCGCGGCCATACTGAATCGCATCTTCGAGCGGCTGGAATCCGCGCACCAGAATCGACGTCACTCCGATGTCGTAGTAATCGAGGATCGATTCGGCGACCTGTTCGGGTGTGCCGACCAGCACCGTGCTGTTGCCGCCCGCTCCGGTTGCGGCGGCGATGGGTGTCCAGAGTCGCTTGTCGTAAATCTCCTGCTGGGAGGCGAAGTCAAGCAACCGCTGCGAGCCGACGGCCGCCGGGCGGTTGGCTGCGGGAATCACCCGCTGTCCACCCCGGTGGGAAATGACCTGTTCGAGATAGTCGTGCGCTTTCGCCCAGGCTTCTTCTTCGGTGACGCCGAGAATCAGACGAAGCGACACGCTGAACTGGACCTCTTCTGGGTCGCGATCGGCGGGAACCGCGGCGCGCACCTCGGCGATCCGTTCCTTCACCGCCGCGATCGGCTCGCCCCAGAGCATGTAGACATCGGCATGCTTCGCCCCAACCGGGATCGCCGCCCCTGATGCGCCGCCGAAATAGAGCGGGATGCGCGGTTTCTGGATCGCTTTCACGGTCGAGAAGGCGCCCTGCACCTTGTAAAACTCGCCGTCGAAGTCGAACGGCTGATCGCTCGTCCAGACCTTTTTGAGCACATCGAGATATTCATCGGTGCGGCGATAGCGGTCGTCTTTCGGCAGCCAATCGCCATCGGCCATCTGCTCGGCGTCGCTGCCGCCGGTGATGAGATGGAGCGCGATCCGGCCACCGCTGAAGTGATCGAGCGTGATCGCCTTGCGGGCGGCGAGCGTCGGCGCTATGAAACCAGGACGATGCGCGATCAGGAAACCCAACTGCTCGGTATTCGCCGCGCCAAAGCTGGCGATCGGCCAACCGTCCGGCGCGGTCGAGTGATAGCCGATCAGCACCCGATCGAAATTGTTCTCGTCGTGGGCGCGAAAAAAGTCACGCAGAAAGGGCGGGTCGATCACATTTTCGCCGGTGGTCGGCCCAGCGCCATGAATCTCCGAGATGTTGTTTGTGCGGACCATGCCCAGAAATTGAATCGGCATGCTGTTTCCTCAAGTGCCGCGCTAACTGCGATGCAGCGAGTGGCGTCAGCGGGTAGGTTGAAGCGAAGGGTTGCTAGCGGCTGGAACAGGGGTTGCGGTAGAGGGCGGCGCCGAGCAGATCAACATACGATCCGTAGACCAGCGCGCTTTCGCGAAAGATGTCCGCAAGTTGCAGACAAGCCTGTTCGCGAATTGTGGGAGCCGTGGCGAATCTTGATCGACGCAGCGTGAACGACATGAACCAAACTCCCATTCTGTCAGGACGGCGGTGTGAGATCGCCCTATCAGGTGCGCTGCCGACCGGAATTCCCGATCCTGGCAAATATCCACGCAATGTCGCGGGAAGTTCGCCGAGCCGGTCCCGCTGCCCATCCGGATGAACGTCACCAGATTGCTTCGGAAAATAGACTACTTGATCAAGATTGTCAATATAATGACCTGCCCGAGACGAGAAGAAACGTCAATTTCTCCGGGAGGCTGCCGGGGAGCGGCGTCCGTTGCATGTTCATTTTCAGGAGATGTCATCGAGACGCCGGGGAATCGGGTTACGCATCGTCCAGGCCCGCTTGATCGCTCGTTGCTGCCGCCAGGTATAGATGCGCTCGCCAATGCCGCGAACTCGCGCGGGCGAGGAAACCACCGGCTCGATCTCCTTCTCGAAGGCCAGGAGACCGATGCGCTCCGGATCAGCGTCGACATCGAACAACGGCGTGTACCCCGTCTGGAGATAAAGATTCCTGGCCTCGGGCTGCCGATTTCCTGTCGTCAGAAAGATCCGGGTGAACCCGCGTCGGGCCGCCTCTTCCTCAAGCTCGCGGACGACGCGCGTTGAAAGTCCCTGGCGACGGTACGCCGACGCGGTCCAGATCCGTTTCAACTCGACGGTTCGCGCGTCGATCTGCATGAACGCTCCGCCCGCGATCGGCTCCCCATCGCGCACGAGCAGCAAGAACGCCCCACCGGGAGGGGTGAAGAGAATCGGCGGATACTTGTTCATTTCTTTGTTCAACGGCGATTTCAGCGAGTGGCTCTCGCCGTAGCGCGTGGCATATTCGTCGCTCAATTCGTCGAAAAGCGGCTGAGCGAGCGGATCAGTAATCCCCGTGTAGAGGAATGTGTCCCGGGTGTCCGTCGACACCAATGTAGCTACTGTCACAATCCAACCCTTTGCCGAAATGCTGCCCGTTGTGGCAATAATGAGTTTATAAGTTCAAACTAAACAACAGGAGAATGCAAATAGTCAACAACGAATTCGTAGCAGCGGTCCGCCGCCAGTCACAGCGCCCGCCCGGCCACTTGCCTGTAGTTCAGTCGATCAAGGAACGATATGGGGGCATCGCGTAACCAGACGACCATCGCCTTTATCGGCGGCGGTCCCAGAGCGATCGGGCTGCTCGAGCGCATCAATGCGAACGTGCCGTCGATCGCGCCGGACACGGAGATCACGATCCTGATCTACGACCCTCACCCGGCCGGGGCAGGGCGTGTCTGGCGTTACGACCAATCGCCATCGCTCAAGATGAACTCGCTTGCGGAGGATGTCGCGCTCTTCAGCGACGCGTCGAGCACGATCGACGGTCCAGTTTTTCCAGGTCCGACGCTGGCCGAATGGGTGGAACAGGTTCGCAACGGTGACATCGTGTTTTCCGCACCTGATCCCTTGGTGGCGGCAGAGCTCGAGTTGCTTGGCAGGCAAGGCTTTGCCTCGCGCCGGTTGCTGAGCTGCTATCTGCGGTGGTTCTTCGAGCAGGCGCTGATCCGCGCGCCAGACACGGTTTCCGTGGATGAACTACGCGCGACCGTCGAGCGGGTCGTCGATCACGACTCCCATCAAACCGTCGAATACCTCGATGATTGCGGATTCGCGCATCAACAAGCGGTCGATTTCGTCATCTACACGGTCGGTCACACCGATTCCCAACCGACAGACGAAGAACGTTCGACTTCAGCGCGGGCAAACGGGCTCGGATTGCACTACTGGCCGGCGCATTACGCGGCGGAGGCGGATTTCAGCACGATTCCGGGAGGAGAGTCCGTGCTCATGCGCGGCCTGGGGCTGAGTTTCGTCGACATCGCCGTCCGGCTCACGCTGGATCGCGGCGGGACGACCCTGGTGGATCCGCAGGCACCTCCGGGTTCTCGCGTCACCTACCTGCCCAGCGGAGCCGAGCCGCGCCTCTTCGTCGGCTCGCGACGGGGCGTGCCGTATCACTCCAAGATCACCAGCACGCTACATGGCGAGCGGCCAGGGATGGTGACGACGTTCCTAACCAGGGAATTTCTCTCGAAATTGCTCGATGAGCAGCAGGATGTTGATTTCACCACCCAGGTCTGGCCGGTTGTCGTCAAGGAACTCGCTTTCTGGCACTACCGGGAGATCTTCACCGGTCACCCCGAGCGTGTCCTCGGCTCATGGGAAGAGGTTTCCGCCGCGTTCCACACGCTGGAATGGTCGAGCGAGTCTCTGAACGATGTCATTCGCCGGGCAGTCAGGCCGGAGGATCGCTTCGATATCGATGCGCTTGACCGACCGCTCGAAGGGCGGAGCTTTGCATCGCTCGATGACTTGCAGCGCTTCATGGCCGGCTATATCGCCCACGATCTCGATGTGCGAGCGTCGGAAGAGCACAGTGAAACACTGGCGCTCTTCTGGGCGATTCTGGCGAGCTACGTCGTCATCGGCGAGTTGAGCGGCCACGCATCCTGGTCGACTTATTCCAAAACCCGCATGCTCACAAACTGGTGGCATGGGTTCTTCAGCTACGTCGATAGCGGCCCACCCGCCGAGCGGCTGGAACTCCTGCTCGCCCTGCAGCGGGCGGGATTGCTCGTCTTCATCGGCGGAGAAACCCATTTCCGCATCGATGAAGCGGAGCGGACATTCGCCGCGACAAGCGCGCAACATCCGCAAACGCTTCGCGCGAACTATCTCATCGACGCATTTCACCCGGAGCGAGCTATCGAGAAGAGCGCCGAGCCGGTGCTGCGCGATCTGATCGCGAGCGGCCAGGGCATGGAGCTGGTGCTCGCCGGCTCCCAACAACCTATTTCCACCGGACGGCTCGCGGTTGATAACGAGCGGGCTCTGATCCTGCGCCCTGACGGCTCGGCGCATCCGCGCCGCTTCGCCGTCGGCGATTTCACGAGCGCGCCGCAAGCGGGCACATTCGCCCGACCGGGCACAAATGCGCGCATTTTTCGCGAAAACGACAGTGTGGCGCGCTCCATTCTGCAAACCATCGCGCAAGCGAGCGCGTTGCAACCCGACCCATCGTTTGTTTGATCCGTTGATGTTTTGTCTATTAGGCAATGTGAAGGAGCAAGAACTTGGCGAACCCCATTTCTCTCGCGATTGATTTTGATGGTGAAGGCGCCCATCCAGCGGCCTGGCGTCTCGTTGATCATCCGCCGGCTGCGCTCCTGTCAGGTCAGCGGATCGCGCGAATCGTGACGCAGGCTGAGACCGCCGGGTTCAGCATCATCACCTTTTCCGGCGGCCATCTCCCCCCTGCGGCGAGTCCCAATATCACTGCCCGGCTTGATCCCTTGCAGCAAGCCGCGTTCGCCGGTCCGCTCACGTCGCGCGTTGGGCTTGTTCCCACCGTGCAGGCCACCTATGTCGAACCATTTCACACGGCGAACCAACTCTCGTCGCTCGACTACGTATCGCGCGGGCGCGGCGGCTGGATCGTGACGGCGGATGGGTCCGAAGCGGCGGCTCGAACATACGGGGGGAACCCGATCACCGATCCCCTGGACCTGCGCCGGGAAGTGCGCGATGTCATCGAGGTGAACCGGCGGCTCTGGGATTCGTGGGAAGACGACGCGGTCATTCGCGACACGGAAACCTGGCGATACATCGACCGGGACAAACTCCATTACGCCGATTTCAAAGGCTCGAACTTCAGCGTCAAAGGCCCCTCATATGTGCCTCGCCCACCCCAGGGTCAGCTCGTCGTGTTCGGCGATGACGGTCTCGTCGATCCGCACGATGTCGAAGTGACGATCGTCCACGCGAGTGATCTTGAAGGACTCAAGCGAGCCGCTCAGCAAGCCCGGATTCGCGGGGCGTCCCGGGTGCTCGCCGATCTCGAAATCGTGCTCGACAGCCGGGGCGTTCCTGCCGCCAGACGACTTGATGCACTCGACGCGGGCACGATATGGAGTGAGAACGGGAACGCCAGGTTTGTTGGAACGGCAAGCGGTCTGGTCGACGCCATCCGCGAGCTTGCGGACGATGTCGATATCGTCCGGATCATTCCCGCCGTGATCGATGTTGACCTGCCGGAGCTGCAGTATGTGGTCCTCCCGGCGCTTCTACAGGAGGGAGTCGCCTCAGCGCCGCTCGCCGGCGCGACGCTGCGCGACACGCTTCAACTCGAACGGCCGGCCAATCGCTTTGCCACACGATAGGATGGAACCAGGCATGTATCAGCCAAAACAGCGACACATCCAGTTCGGCGTTTTCTTTCAGGGGGTCAATTTCAGCACGATCTGGCATTGGCCCGAGAGCGGCTCGCAGGTTGATTTCGAGTCGTTTCGACGCGTGATCCAGACCGCCGAGCGCGGCATCTTCTCGGCCTTTTTCCTTGGGGAAGGGCTGCGCCTGCGCGAGCATCTCGGCAAGATTCACGATCTCGATGTGGTTGGGCGTCACGATCCATTGACGCTGCTCTCAGCACTGACGGGAATCACGAGCAAGATTGGTCTGGCCGCGACGCAATCCGCCACCTATAACGAACCGGCCGATCTCGCCTACCGGCTGGCGAGTCTCAACCTGTTGTCAGGTGGGCGCACCGCCTGGAACATGGTGACGACCCACAACGCCTGGACCGGCGAGAACTTTCGGCGTGGCGGTTATCTCGACGCCTCGGACCGGTACACGCACGCCGAGTCATTCGTGCGCGCGGTTTTCGCCATCTGGGATGCCTGGGACGAAGCGGACCTTTCGACATCATCGAAGGCCGCCTCCTGGTCAAAGGGCGATCATACTGTCCTCTATAAGGATGACTACTACGATATCGAGATTCCGCGCACGCTGCCGCCGGTTCCCGGCGGGCGACCGGTGACGTTTCAGGCCGGGGACTCGGCCGAGGGCCGTGAGTTCGCCGTTCGGAACGCGAACGTCATCTTTTCCGCCCATCCAGAGATCAACGACGCGTTGACCTTTGCAACGGATATCCGCCAGCGAGAAGCCGCGGCCGGCCGTCCAGCGGGCGATCTCAAGATATTCCCGGGCCAATCCTTCATTCTCGACGACACTGTCAAAGCAGCCCAGGAAAAAGCCCGGTGGGTGCAGGAGTCGCAGGTCACCCCGCAGACCGCCGTCAAATACCTCGAACAATTCTGGGGTCGCGATCTGAGTGAATTCGATCCAGATGGTCCGTTTCCCGACGTCGATCCCGTGGTCGTAACCACCAACGAAACGCGAGGCACCGGCTTTCAGCTTGCGAAAGCGCAGGAGTTGGCCGCGAAATGGCGGGGAATCGCGACGGAGAAGAACTTCACCCTGCGCGAATTCGTCATTCACTGGACGGGACAGGGGCTCGGGCGCGGGCTCGTGGGAACTCCGCAAACGGTTGCCGACGAGATTCAGAAATATGTCGATACGCGGGCCGTGGACGGGTTCAATATCACGCCATTCCTCGTTCCGAGCGGCATTGACGATATCGTGAACGACCTGATCCCGGAACTCCAGAACCGCGATCTCTACCCCACCGAATACGCCGGTGACACCTTGCGCGCGAATCTTGGCATTACCGATGCAAGCAGGCAACTTGCACCGGTGTGAAGTGATCTGGTCAATATAGAAGCGCGGATGCGTATGTCCAACGGGTTCGTTGTCGATGCTGGCACTTTTGCAGCGGTGACTACGCCATTGACCGCTCACCAGAAACTCTGGCAGGTGACGTGTAAACGCAGGAATCAACGGAATTTGCCGGATCAACATATGTCATCTGGAAAGGGAGCGTAGTTCGATGGTCGAGCTTGGATATGCCATCTCAAGCGAAGAGTTTCGCCCGAATGAACTGGTGAGGAATGCGCGACGGGCAGAAGAAATCGGTTTTCCTTTTGCCTTGATCTCAGACCATTTTCATCCCTGGCTCGACAGCCAGGGGCAGAGTCCGTTTGTCTGGAGCACGCTGGGCGGCATCGCCCAGGTCACCAGCACACTCAAGATTGGGACAGGCGTCACCTGCCCGCTCATCAGGACCCATCCTGTGATTATTGCCCAGGCGGCCGCGACGGTGGCCGACATGTTCGGCGACCGGTTCTTTCTCGGTGTCGGCACCGGTGAATATCTCAACGAGCATATTACCGGCGAGCACTGGCCCCCGATTTCCACCCGGCAAGAGATGCTGCGGGAAGCGGTGAAGGTCATTCGGATGCTCTGGGAAGGGGATTACACAACCTATCAAGGCGACTTCTACTCGGTCGAAAACGCGAGAATCTACACGCTTCCGGAGCAATTGCCGCCGATTTACGTGGCGGCGTCGGGTGCCGATTCGGCAACGCTTGCGGCTGAGATCGGTGACGGGTTGATCAGCACGGCTCCTGATCCTGAGGTTGTCAGCGCCTTCACCGCCTCCGGCAGCGAGCAGCAACCTCGCTACGGTCAGATGACCGTCTGCTGGAATCAGAACGAGCAGGCCGCGAAAGAGCTTGCGCTGAAGATGTGGGCCAACAGCGCCATTCCGGGGCAGCTCAGCCAGGAGTTGGCGCTGCCACTTTATTTCGAGCAGGCAGCGGAGCTGGCGACTCCGGACTTGATGGCGGAACAGGTCGTCTGCGGACCAGATCCCGGGAAATACCAGGCCAAAATCCAGGAATTTGCCGAGGCCGGATTCACGCACGTCTACATCCACCAGGTCGGTCCGGATCAGGAAGCTTTCTTCCGCTTCGCGGAAAAGGAGATCCTGCCGAAATTCTCATAGAAGCACCGGTCGCCACGTTTCCCCAGCCGGGACCCGAAGGCGTGCCCTGGAATTCGAGCGGATTCTTTCGTGACCCTGTCGATGTCGCATCGTCCCGAGCGACTACATCATGAAAGCGGTCCTCTGGGAGTCAGCGGATCGCTCGAATGCGCCGGTCAATGGCGAGCGACGCATGGGAAGGCAGGGCAGCCCTACCTTCAGATAAATCAATTCGAGGAGGATCACGTGGCGAAAACCAGCACGTACTTGAATTTCGACCGCACGACGGAAGCGGCTTTCAATTTTTACAAGACCGTTTTTGGCACGGAGTTCCTTGGCCAGATCGCGCGCCTGGGCGACTTTCCGCCGCAAGAAGGTCAGCCGGCGCTGTCCGACGCCGACAAGAAGCTGATCATGAATATCCAATTGCCGATCACCGGTGGCCACCTCCTCATGGGCACCGACGTCTCGGAATCGATGGGCTTCAAGGTCAATCAGGGCAACAACGTCTACATCTGCCTCGATCCGGATACGCGGACTGAAGCGGATCAGATTTTTACGGCGCTCGCTGAAGGCGGCAACGTTGAGAATCAGTTGGCGGAGATGTTCTGGGGCGATTACTTCGGATCGCTGAGCGACAAGTTCGGCACCCTCTGGATGATCAACTGCACGGCAAAGTCGTAACAATACCGCCAGGAGCGAGGTTTACGATCCTCGCTCCTGGCTTTTTTCGCACCATCTCCCAGCATTGGGAAGGCTGGAATCTGTAATGCACTTTGGGGGGTTCAGACGCTTGTGTCATGGAGCCACACCGCCGCACCCCGTGCCCGAGCGATGTGACCGACGACGAGTGGGCCTTCGTGGCCCCCACCTGACGTTGATGGACGAGGCGGCCCCGCAACCGGGCCGGGACAAGGAGCCACGAGATGACGCGATACCTGATCTCGTTCGATGACGGCACGATGATCTTCCCCGAGGAGGATCTGCCCGACGTGGCCGAGGCCTCGCACCAGGTGGTTTATGAGGCCAAGGACGCCGGCGTGTGGATTTTCGGGGGCGGACTGCTCAGCCAGCGCGCGAGCATCGTGGCCACCGACGGGACGGTCACCGATGGCCCGTACCCGGAGACCAAGGCGGTCATCGGCGGCTTCTCGATCATCGACGTGCCCTCACGCGAGGAGGCGCTGGCGTGGGCGGCCAAGATCGCCGTCGCCTGCCGGTGTGCCCAAGAGGTGCGGGAGATCATGTACGACCCGGACTCCTGATCGGCGCCCCCCGCGTCCGGTCCATACCGTCATGCCACCCCACGAACGTGCATAACCTGCTCCAGCGCTGCCTGGCTTGCGAACGAGTACCGAACGTCAGCATTGCGACATTTGAGAATCGTCTGGAGCGAACGAAAGCACGTAGACATCAATCGGTTCGGTTCCCCGGTTGGTGGTTCCTCCGCCGCTCAAGGAGAATGCCTGGCTCCGCTCCACGACCGCGAGACGTGTGAGCACCGGCGCGTCCGGCAGCGACAGGTGACCGCCCGGAGGAATAGTGGCGAGGGCAAGCGACACGAGGAGCGGCGGTTTCGGAAGCGTTACTTCTTGACGGACGAGCACGGCATGAGTGACCCCCTCCTCCGCCTCTATGGTGGCGTCGGAGGCGGAGAGGACATTGAGGACGATGGCCGGGTTCTCGGCAGCGTTTTGTAGCGCTGCCGAGGATCCTGCTGGAAGCACGAAACCGGTCCCAGTCTCAAGCACGGCCTCGGTCCCGGTTTCCGCGCTCTGTGGCGTTGCTGAACCATCTGGCTCACCAGCGCGGACGACACGCAGTGGACCTGCGCCATCATCCATAGTGACGGAGATCGTGCCGGCTTCGACGAAATAGACCGCCGGACCGGAGCCGGCGACGGCCCGCAGGCCGCCCCCGGTGGCGAACGTGGTGCGGGTGACGCCAATGGTCGCGACGTCGTCGGGTGGGAGCTGGTCAAGCGTCAACTGCATGAGCACTCCGGTGGCCGGGGAAGCCTGCGGCGTTGCAGGGGTCTGAGCGGCGGCCACCGGAACGGTGATCAACGCCAGAAGAAGCGCGAGGAGAACGGCAGAAGTTCGCATCATCAACTCCCACTCTTAATCACGAAGCGACTTGATCGACTCGTCTACGCCTTCGGCGTGCCGGCATCCGGGCAGGTCGGCGCGATTGCTTCGAGTCCGGCCAGCGGAACCGGAACCCCCACGGTCAAATCGATTCGCAGCAGCGAACCGTGGCCTACGCCGTCGTCCGGGGAAAAGCCGGGCGTGGTCAGGTAGAGTGCGCCGTCTGCGCCAAAGCCGATGTACGCCGGAAAGTCGATGCCGGTAATAACCGGCGCGGACAGACCTGGTCCGGCCATGCGAACCACCCTGCCGGTGCCGGTGCTGACGAACGGAGGTTCGGTCAGGTTGCCGGTCGCCATCTCGACCGCATAGAGCATTCCATCCGGTCCAATCGCAATGTCATTGATCGCGGTAAGCCCCGTCCAGAAGTCGGTGACAGCGCCGTCCGGGGAGACATGGATCACCTTGGCGCTGCCGTCGGTGAAGGGAATGGCCGTCAGGTTACCGACGTAGACGCCGCCATCAGGCGCCGCGGCCAGACCGGTTGGGACGGGATGACCATCGGAGATGTCAGCGACGAGATTGATCACGCCATCTGGGGTGACCGTGATGATCCGGCCGCCGACGGCATCGCTGACCCAGAGGCGATCGGCCCCGGCTTCCATATCAAAGAGGGAGCCGCTGGGATTGTAATCAGGCGAGACGAAGGCGGGAGGATTGGTCAGTGACCAGGTCGAGAAATCAGCGACGACGGTTGCCGTGCCGTCATTTTCGACGCGCAGAATTCCCGACGGCTGGTCAGGATTTCCGAAGTCGATGCCGCCACCTGCGGAAAGCACGTAAAGCTGGCCGTCGAGAAACGCGACATCGTGAGCGCCCCAGATCCAGCTCGCGTCGCGCCAGTTGCCCGAGGGAATCCCCTCGACCAGGGGTGTGGCGCAACCATTGTCGACGGTCACGACGGAAGAGCTTGGGCCTCCGAAAACACCGATTTCTGCGCCGTCAATGGTGCCGGGTATTTCTCCACCCGTTCCCGCGAGTGCGACGTAGAGGGTACCGTCGTCTCCCCAGGTAAAGCCGCGGGGGTTCGTGAGACCGGTCGCAATCGGCGTAACGCCGGACTCCGCGACAGGCGTGGCATCCTGGGCCATAACTGGAAACGCGAATGAGCTCATCAACAGGGCAGCAGAGCATAACGCGATTCTGGCAGAACGCATGGGTGGACCTCCCCGGTGTTGTGCGGCGCCTCATCGATCAGGGGCGATGCATGCCATCGCATGCACACAATGAGGATGAAGGGAACGGCGAGGCCGGACATCCGTACGTTGTACGCATTCGTTCGAGAAGGGTTAAAGCAATCCCTGTTGCGCCGCGGTCGCGGTGGCTGCTCTCCGCGAGTTGACGCCCAATTTGTTGTAGATGCTGGCAGTATGGTTTTCGACCGTGCGGACGGAGATGAAGAGCAGGTCAGCAATCTCCGGCGCGCTGTATCGATCGGCCAGGAGGGTGAGGATCTCATGCTCGCGCTCGCTCAGCTGGATAGATGAGCGCTGCGTTCCTGGCGCTCGCTTGCCCGGAGGTCGAAGCGACTTGCCCGTCGCAAGCGCTTCGGCCATCGCGATCGCCTCCGCCAGCGCCTCGGCGAATGGCAGGGAATATCCTACCTCGATGGCGACGAGGTAATCCCGGCCCAATGCCGATCGCGTTTCCCGGTCGAGACGATCCAACAGACCCGGTGAATCGCCATCGAACAGGCCGCCAGTCCGCTCGCCAATCGCCCGGATCATCCCGAGCAGCCGTGCGGTCGCATAGGGCTTGCCGCACGCTGATACCAGACTCGCGAGATCGGCGAGGGTGAATGCCGGCCGGGATGAACGATTCCGGACTCGCGAAGCGCCATCAAGCTCTCACCGATAGCGAGCCGCCGCCCGCCTGCGTTTCCCCCGCCTGTTGGTCGAAACGTCCAATCCTCAGGAGAGACATGCCGATTTCGAGATGCCGCCCTGACGCGCGCAGTATCGTAAGCGCTTGCTGCATGGTCGCCAGCCCGCGCTCCCGCTCCCCTACCCTCACGCAGCATCCACCCAAGATCGGCCAGCGCCGCATGCGTAAATATCCAAAAGCGGTTCGTGGTCGTGAACGAGATCGACCGCTTCCTGCAGGAGCATTATCGCTTCGTATCTGCGCCTATCGTCGATCCCAATAATGTGGGCATGGACGAAGAGTGCCTGGGACAGACGATGGACATTCCCTGCTTGTCGGGCAAGCAGGATGGCGGAGGAGCTAAAAAACTCAGCACGCTCATATGTGCCGGCAATCAGGTATAAAAATGCCAGCTCGACCAATGCCCTCGCCCGGATTCTGGGAGGAGCGGCATCTCCCCGGTCGATCGCTCGCTTAGCGCGGTGATCCCTTCCGAAATCGGACCGCGATAAGCTCCAAAGCTCCGACAACATCGCCGCCAGTCGCAACTCCTGGTTCACACGACCGGCGTCAATGAAGAACGTCAAGGCGGCCCGGCAGTTGGGATACTCGACTTCGAGTCGATCCAGGCAGTGCCGCATATCTGAGCTGTAGAATCGCAGCTGCCATTCGCTCGGCGAGATCGAGATAGTACTCAGCATGTTTCCGGCGCACCTCTTCGGTTTCACCCTGTTCCTGAATCTGCTGCCAGGCGAACTCGCGAACGGTTTCAAATAAGGCGAACCGCTGTCCTTCTCCAGCATGCTCGACCAGACGGAGCAGATTTTGCTCGACGAGCGCCCCAATCCGATCCACCACATCTATCGCGGGGTCGTCGGTGATGGCATAGCGCGGCTTCGAGATCGAACCCATCGACGAAGACCGCCAGACGGCGGAAGAGCGCCTGCTCCTCCGGAGCGAGCAAGTCGTAGCTCCAGGCGATCGCATTCCGCATCGTCTGCTGGCGGCTGGGGAGATCGCGTGGCCCATCACGAAGAAGTCGCAGTGGATCCGAGAGATGTTCCAGTAGGGTGACGGGTGACAGCCGCGCAGACCATCCGGCTGCCAGCTCGATGGCCAGTGGGAGCCCATCGAGGCGCTGGCAGATCTCGACGATCGCCCGCAACTCGCCGTCATCCGGGACAAGCTGTGGTTGCACGGCACGGGCGCGCTCGACGAATAGCCGGACCGACTCATTTTGAAGCATGAGATCCGGTGGGCCGTCGAAGGAGGTTGGCACAGCCAACGGTGGAACAGGAAGCCGATGCTCGCAACGGAGCCGGAGCGGCGCTCGGCTTGTCGCCAGGATCTGGAGAGCGGGACATGCGGCGACGATTTCCGCGATGCGTGGAGCAGCGTCGAGCACCTGCTCGCAGTTGTCGAGCACAAGCAGCAGTTGACGTGGGCTCAGGAATGCGGCGATCGCCTCGCCGACATTGTGCCTGCCAGCGACCTGCACGCCGACCGCTTGCGCGATCCTCGGCAAGACAAGGTCAGGATCGCGAACGGGAGAGAGATCGACGAAGCAGGCGCCGTCGTCGAACCGATCGGCGATGTCCGCCGCCACCTGGAGCGCCAGATGTGTTTTGCCACTCCCTCCCGGTCCGGTCAGCGTCACGAGCCGGACGCCTTCTTTGAGCAGCAATCTGCTTGCAGCCGCACGCTCGGCCTCCCGCCCGATCAGCGGCGTAGGCGGGTAGGGCATCCTGCCCGGCATCAGAGACAATTGAGACGAATCAGCATTTATCGCCGATTCCGGTACGACAACTGCATCCAGGAGCAGCCGAAAACGCGCAAGATCGTCCGGGGAGATCCGGTAAATACCGCCGTGTTTGGTCGCAGAGAGTTTCCCAACGGCGATGGCGCGGCGAATGGTCCGCTCGCTGACGCCGATCGCGTGAGCCGCATCGAGCGCAGACATCGGCCAGCTGTCCGGCGTACCGGACAGCTGATTGTCCCCTGAAGCCTGGGATGAGCGCTCTTTCATGACCGTGCCATCATCTCGCGCGCCGACAGATTGTCATCGTTCTGCTGTCGATAGTACGCCGACTGGCGACAGGGTCAAGCCTCCGTTGCACCTTTCCTGTTGAACCGGGTGACGGTCAATCCGCCGCCGCGCCGACTGGGATCTGCTCGGCAGGACAGTCCAGATGCTGAGGGTCTTTCCACAGATTTGTCGCGGCTCGGCCATTTGGGGATATTGCGGGCGACGATAAAGGCGAAAGCGAGCACGCCGATCATCAGCAAATCTTGAATGACGAGCGACGAGCGATTGACCGTGTCTCCCTCACTGAGGAGCGCTATCCAGGAGCCGCCGATGCCGGCGCCAATCGCCGTGCCGAGAATCGACGCAAGCTGCATGCTTGAGGTGGCGGCCCCTTCTTCGCCCGGTGTCGCCGTCTGGAAGACCGTCAGCGACACGCCTGAATAGGCGAGCCCGATCCCCAACCCGGCAAATCCCCAGGACAACGGCGCCACATAGACCGGCACTGAATCGAACAGGGCCGACATCACGCCTATACAGCCGAATGACATCATCACCAACCCGATGCGAACGACCTTGCGGCGGCTCTGGGTGGTGGAGAAATGGGCCTGTATCCAGGATCCCGCCGACCAGGTGATGGTGGCCGCAGTCAGCGCGAGACCGGCGAAGGCGGTACTGCGATCGCGAATGTCAGTGAGGGCCAACGGCACGAACGCGTCGACACCAAAGAACCCGATATTGAGCAGCCCCATCACAGCGATCGCGGCCGGGAGCCCGGCGGCGGCGCGCATCGTTCCCGCCGGCATCAGTTTCTTGACCATGATGTAGGTGACGAATCCACCGGCGAAGAATGGCGGGAAGCGCCAGCCAGATTTTCGATGCGCCCATCCCCGCGAGCATAACCGTCGTACCGACGGCGAGCGCGACCGAGCTGCGATAGCGTGGCCAGTTCCGCGCCTTCACCACGCCCCCGCCCCCAATCGTGCGAATGCGGGGATAGGCAAAGGCAACGGCAAGCCCGAGGAATGGAATCAATCCAAGAAAGACGAAGCGCCAATCAGTGAAATCGGCCACGATCCCGGCAAAGGCGGGACCGATCAAGTCCCGGCATCACCCAGGCGCTCGACATCAAGGCGAGCATTTTCGGTTTGGCCGACTCGGGATACGCCCGGCCCACGACGACGTAGATCGCCGAGTTGAACAGACCGCCGCCGAATCCCTGAACGGCTCGCCCGAGAATGAGCACGAGCATCGTCGGCGCGAGTCCCGAGATAAGCAATCCGGCGGCGAAGAAGAGAACGCCGGCCAGATACGGACGGCCCGGACCGTTGCGGTCCGCTTCCGACCCCGCCACGGTGAGCCCGATGATGTTCGCCAGCATATAGGCGCTGAACGCCCAACCGTAATAGTGGAGCCCGCCGAGATCCTCAACGGTGCGCGGCATGATCGTCGCCACAGCCAGCGCCTCGAACGCGCCGGCGACAATCGTGACGAGCGCCCCAAGCGTGAGCATCCGCAACGCCGGACTCCATGGCGTCGTCTGAATCTCATCTTCAGCTGTCAACACCTGCTCGTCCGCCTGCGCCATCGTGCTTCCTGAATGACACCCCGTCGAAATGGGAACAAAAAGGGCAGGCCCGGTGATCGAGGCCCACCCTCCGATACTCCTGGTCCGTTTGGTTCAATCAATTGCTTGTCGCGTTCGGACCACCCTGGGTGACGCCCATCGGCTCACGCGCATTCTTGGTGCACGATAGCAGCCGATCGCCGATAACGCAAGCAATTACTTTCTTTATTGAATGCGTTTCGTGCCGATGCCGTACTGAAAATAGTTGGCCGTTTCGCGCACGTCGGTATCGAGTCCGTTGCGCGCGAGCGCGTCGGCCATCGCTTCCTGCGTGCGAAACAGCTTGATGATGCGGAAGGTGCGGCCATCATTCAGCTTGCGCACCATGATCGATTCATCCTCGTCCGGCAAGGGCTGATCGGGCGACGAGGATTCCGGAATCCGGCGGCTGTCGATAAAGAGAAAACGCCCACCCGGCTTCAATGAAGCGGCGACGGTGCTCAGCACCTGATCGAGCAGATCGTCCGGCACGTGGGAGAGAAAAAAGCCAAGGAAGACGGCGTCGAAGCGCGGCTCGGGCCGCCAGAAGAAGAGATCGGCCTGGAGAAAGGTCGCTTTGTCGGCGAGACCGGTGTGATCGAGACGTTCTTCCGCTTTGGCGAGCATCGCCACCGAGCCATCGACCGCGGTGACATGATCGGCGTGGGCGGCGAGCACTTCGGTCCAGATGCCAGTGCCGCAGGCGAGATCGGCCACCTCCCCGTGGGGAATGGCGGCGATCAGATCGGCCCGCGCGTGAGCCTGCTCATCGAACCAGAGATCGTTTTCCTGCTTGCCATGGTCGTATCGCCCTGTGCGAAACCACCACTCGTCATATTCGCCCGCCCGGGCCTCGTAATAGAGCATCTGCTCGCCGAGCGTCCGCTCCATGCCATCTTCCGTCATACCTTACGCTCCCCAAATGTCGTGGTCATTGGTCATTTCGCGTTGCAGTCGTACCCCAAACAGGATGATTGCGCGTTATGCTCGGTAACAGCATAGAACGGAACTCCCGCGATGTCGTTGTTGGTGGCGCAATCCGCACGCTCCACCAGGTTTGTGGAGTCCAAAACGATGCCGCAATCTCGATGGCGACTCGCCGTAGTCGTCGTGTTATTTCTTTCCCTGATCGGCGGATCGGCGCCGCAGGCAGTTACCGCTCAAGACGGCAACGCGTCATTGACGATCCACAGCCGTTTCTGCCCTCCCGGTTATGAAGGCAACCAGGTATTCGAGGATTGCCACGGCGACATTGGCATTCTCGCGGTTGATTTCACATTACAGGGTCAGGGCTATCAAACCGGGTTCCCGGACACCGATGGAAACATCGCATTCTCCGGACTGGTTGGTGGCACATATCAGCTTTCAAACAGTCTTTCGGCCGATCTGCAGCATCCCTATGTCTACTGTTCGGCAACCGACGGTGTCAGCGGTCAGCAGATTTCCACGATCTTGAGCGATCAGGAAGGTTATGTCGCCACCATCCAGGTCAATCCGGGCGCAAGCATCATCTGCGACTGGTACACGATTCCCAATACCGACTTGAACGCGACTCGCGCCAATATCACCATCCACAACCGGTGGTGCCCTGTTGGCTACGACGGCAGCGATGAGTTCGCTGATTGTCACGACAATATTGGAATCAGCTATGTGGACTTCTACCTTGAACGGTCGGGGTGAATTGATTCAGGACGGTAACGTGGTCTTTGCCTGGCTCGAACCGGGCGTGTACACCATCGACGATGACATCGGGCTCGACGCGCATGTTGTCTGTTCGACGATCGGATCGGAAGGAACGCCATTTCTTGAAGAATGGGTGGTGAAGGACGACAGCCTCAGCTTCTCGATCGATCCGGGCGATGATGTGGTGTGCGACTGGTACACCTATCCAACAGAAGCATTTTATCGGGGCGGATCATCGCTGCCGGTGGCGGCGATTGCCTGCCAGACCGACCCGGGCGGGATCGGTTCCGGGAGAGGCAGCTTGCCGGGCGATTGCCACGGCATTGGAGGCGTCAAGATCACGGTCTATCCAACGCTGGCGGGGATCGATTACGCGGAATCGTGCATCACATCGGAACAGGGCGGATGCAATGTTGTCGTGCCATTCCGGATTCCACTGACGGCTGAGATCGATGAATCGACCCTACCGAAGGGGTGGTATCCGAAGACAAACCCCACTTCCGGCGTGCAATACACCGAGTTTGCCGGATTCTACTTCCTGCTGCTGCCCGATCCGAAGGGGGATTGAGCAGCGCATTTTCACCTGGCGATTCGGGCACGGGCTGTTTCTCAGCGCTGAACTGGATAGATTCTCGCTCAGACAGTGCGAGAAAAGTTACTGGAGACACGATCATGGCGTTCTCCCAAGTTTCCTCAAGCCGTTGGAGCTGCCTATCTCCAGTCACAAGATAGATCTGCTCCGAGCTGAACGCGGTTGCCAAAACGTAGTCATCCTCAGGATGTGTCGCCATACCGAAAGCCTGCACGAGTCAACTCGATGATTTCGGCAAATCGACGCAAGAGTTGCATGGATGACCGGGCGTGATCTGGCGGAAACCGGGCCTCCCAATAGGCTTGGTCCAGGCTCGCTCAGTCTCGAGAAGAATATGCTCAGAAGTTACAATCCGGAAGTGATTGAGATTCCAATGAGCATAGAGCTTCGCAAGCGATCCATCGTCGGCCGGAAAAATGGAAACGAGCGTGTTCGCGTCAATAACTGCCCGAATCACGATTTTCGAATAATCCCGGCTTGTTCACGTTCGGCGCGCATTTCAGCGCGGACCTCGTCGACAGCCTTTTTCGCTTCCCGTTCGAGTTCCTCATTTGGTATATCGGCAAAAGCGGCGCGCATCTCATCAAAGATCTTGAAGGCCTGAGAGCGCTGCGTATCTTGATCTTTCAGGCGGCGGTAGTCCTCGATCGAGACAATTGCCGCCACGGGAACGCCGCTTTTTTCGACGATGATCTCGGTTTCGTGGCGCGCCACCTGGTTTATCGCGCTGGCAAAATGCTGCCGGACATCCGTCGCCGTCATCGTCTGGATTGTCTGCTCATTCTTTGCCATGTTCATCTCTCCTCCACGTACACTCTTGTACGTTATTGTACAATATGGGCTGACTCCTGTGCTTTCGGCCGTTTCCCCCTCGTATTCATGCAGGTTGCACAATCCATAATTACGCGCTCTCACTGATGTTCACTGATCTGCTCCCCGGCATGATGGTGATGTGCTCAGCGATGCAGCTGAGCCACGCACGGTCTGTCCGGATACCTCTCCCTGATTGGATCGAGAGGTCACCGGGCAAGCAATCGCTGCCATGACGGCAGCCGAGGTGAAGATCAAGTGATGGAAACAGGTTTGGTGGAAGCGCGAGGCCAACGACGGTTGTCGCCTCTATCCACAATCGCCATTGTATTTGTGCTCATTGCGTATTCTATGATCTCGCGCGGTGGCATCGCCGCCGCGGCCGGAGGCGGCACGGTCTACGTCCATCTCCACCCCTGCGCGGCGGCCGGCACCACAAAAAACAACCAGGACTACGATTCGCTCAACCGTTTATGCAACGACGACGCGGTCTATTTCAGCTTCGCGCTGACCTCCGAAGGAATTGGCTACAACGGCCAGGAAACGTCAGGCCATCCGCTCGAACGGACCTTCAACGATGTTCCCTATCACATCTTTACGATCGAGGGCCAGAGTGTTCCCTATTCGGCCGAGCCGGTCGTCTACTGCCAGAATGGCGATGGCAACTCCAACGGCACATATGTCCGGATGGAAGTTGGCGCATCATCCCTGGGATTCGCCATTCACCCAACGATGGGGGCAAGCGGCTACATCGTCTGCGATTGGTTCGCCGGTGTGCCTGATCAATCCACGAGCGCGAATGCCTCGGTGACGCTTCACCAGCATGCCTGCCCGGCAGGATTTGATCTGGCTGGGTCCGATATGGCCACGCTCGCCGCAAACTGCATGGATCCCCTCACGCCAGCAACGCTTTCCATCGCGTCGGGGCTGAACGCTGCTCAGTCACAGATGACGGGCACCCAGATCGGCGACGGCGCCTACTGGCAGTATCTGAGCCCAGACTTCGTACAGATCACCAGCGATGCGACCAGCGCCAGCCGCGCCTTCTGCAAAGGCACGGTTCAGGGCGGCGGCAATTTCGCTATGGCTGAGATTCCCGCGGCGCAGAACACCTTTGCCTACAACCTCGTCTCTGGCGAACATCTCATCTGCGATTGGTACGCCGGACCGGCAATGCAAGCCGAACAGCAGGCGCAGACCAACACCAACCAGGACGCGCAACCGACCAGCGACGCGAACAATACCGATAACGGTGACAACGCGGACAACGGTGGCGATCAGGATCAGCAGAACGGCGATCAGCAGCCAGCCGCCGGAGTTGGCGCGATCTCGATCACCGTCTACACCTGCCCGGTCGGATTCGATCCGACGGTCGAGGATTTCAGTAGCCTGCAGGCGTCATGCCAGGAGGGTGGCAATGGGTTCAACTTCACCTCTGAGCGCCGGTGATTCGGTTTCGACCGAAACCTCAGGCCAGTATGCCGATCAGGGCGTCTACTGGGAAGGGATCGGCGCGGGTGATGTCGTGGTGCAGGAATCGATCCCCGGCGGATTCGGTTCCCCCTTCTTCTCTTGCCCGGGATGGAACGGTGTGTCGGGCGACGGCTCGATCGTTCTGACCGTGAACGATGGCGAAACGTTGAGCTGTGATTGGTTCAACACCCAGCCGTAACGTTTCCGGGGAGCGGGGGTATGGAGGAATTCCTCCATACCCCCGCTCTGGGTTAACGTGCAGGTAGCAGTGAAAGCGTAGCCGGGTGTGATAGCCGGGAGCTTTAGCTCCCGGCCGATCACGCGACAAGTCTCCTGCGGACAGCACGCGGTCCTCACCCCACCGCTCTCCCGATTCCAGGAGAGGAGAGCACGAGCTTCTTTCGTACCCTTCCCGCATTGGGAGAGTCGGGTCCTTTAGGACCGGTACGCCGTCGGGCTCATGCCTGAAATGTCTTTCGTCTTGTGAGCGCCGGACTGAAGTCTGGCGCACGACGCTGGCGAGGTTTCCCCGTGCATACGGCTTGTGGCTTCGTCGCGGACCGCGGTCTGCTCGTCGATATAGGCGCGGCAAGGGGGTGCTCAAAAGAGAACGGGCCGGCGAGTCGCCGGCCCGTTCCTGGATGCGTTCAAGCTTAGTAGGCAAGCCGGTTCGAACCGGTCTGGAACGATTGGCTCATGGAACGATCAGAGCTACGGAGACTCCCGTCGTGCTGCGACGGACTGTTCAGATCCGATCGGTCAGCCTGCATCTTTAGATCGCTGGCAAGAATGATCCTGGGATAGCGGACTCCATACGATTCGTCGGGGTCGGCATTCGTTACATCATCATCGAGATCGATATCGTCCGCCAGCGGTTCGTCCCGATCCCGGGACGCAACGAGAGACGAAGTTGCTATAAGCAGAGCGCCCAGCACCAACCAGAGGATGGTGACATGGAAGAGGAGATCGCGCATCATCGCCGCCTTTCCTATCTCCCGGAACGCCATTGTCCCGAGATCACATCCACATCCTGCCTGAAGCCGCCAGATTAATCTAGTGGTTTGCCGGGATCAGCCGCTCAATTAGGTGAAATCACCTACGGTTTTATGCTGATGTACGGCAATTCACGACCTGAAACGCGCTCATTCGGGCCAATAGGGCGAGATCTCGAAATGGGTGAAGATCTGTCGCTCCTCACTGCGGCTGAAGGGAGTATCTTCGTCAAACTCCGGCGCTTGCTGGAGCGCATCGCGATCGATCTTCATACGCGCCGGTTGCTCGTTCAGATTAATCAGCTCCACCGGCAGCGCGACCAGATGCCGGCCAAGCCCGAGAATCCCGCCATAGCCAATCACGGCATACCGGATTTGAGGAGCTTCGTCGCCAGCATCCGCCGCCAGTTGATCGGCGAGCAATTCCTCGATCTTGCCGCATTCTTCCCCGTTCTGATCGACAACCTCAGTCCCACAGACGTCATGCTCGTCGTTCGCGCAGAGACGCAGAAACGGCAGGGCAATATCGGCGACGAGCGCCGATGAGGTGGAAGATGCCCGCAGCAATTCGGGTATTGGCCCGGAAACCCATCGATCGCTTTCCGCCGCGACGATATGAACCGCCTCATACCCGGACAGCATGCTCTGGATCGCGAACTGCTCGCTATCGTCCTCGTAGGTGACGGCGATCAGCATGTTTCCCGCGACAAGACGGCGTTCGAGGTACCCGGCTTCTTCTTCGGCGAATCCAAACCGGATGAACGTCTCCCGCAGCATCTGCTCTTCCTGCGGTGATGTATCGGCCGGCAATTCGTGAACCTGCGCCGTAGTCACCGCCGCTCCAAGCGGGCCTGACACCAGGAACGCACCACGATTCGGCACGATCAGCTCAGCTAATCCTTGCAGCCAGGTTCCAACGGCTTCCAGCGCCGACGCGATCACTGCCCGCGCAACTGCGCCAGGTCCATCCTCATCCAGATCCTTCTCGCCCATTTCGTCACGGACGATGAGCGAAATCTGATCCGGCTGGTAGTCGGCTTTGCGAAGCGCTCCCAGCGCCCGCTGCGCATCGATCGTGTCTTCAAAAAGGCCGATCACGGTGCGCATCGCGCCTTCCCTGTTTTGCTCATCACGCAGAGCCACATTGCTCGACATGCTCCACCCCCTCAGCGCTGCTCAATACGGAAACGTCGGGTCGCGTTGACGATCCTTGAACGGTCATTCCATTGGCGGTCCTACGGTGTATCGGCCGGATCAGGCGTCGGCGGCGAGCTTGGAGGCGGCGTGCCTTCCAGCGCCGCCCGGACCCGAGCGCCGGTCATGCCGGTATCCGACTGATTGAACCGGGCAATCACAAGATCCTGCACCAGCACCTGCACGACCGCCCCGATCGGCACGGCAAGCACCGCGCCGAGCGGTCCCAAGAGCCGTTCACCGATGATGACCGACACCACCACGGTGAGGGGCGAAAGCCCGACCGCGCCATGCATCACCCTCGGAACCAGAATATGCCCTTCCAGTTGCTGCAAGAGCAACACCGCGATCAACACCAGAATTGCTTCTTTTGGCGATTGGGTCAACGCGACCAGAACGGCGGTGGCGCCGCCGATGATTGGGCCGATATAGGGAATAATCTCGGTGATGCCGATCCAGATGCCGAGCGCCAGCCAGAACTTGAGTCCTAGCGCAAAAAAGATGACCGAGGATGAGATGCCCATGATCGCGCAAAGAATCAGTTGGCCGCGCGTCCATCCGCCCAGTTTGGATTCGACATTGTCCCACAGCGTATGCGCGCGGTCCCGCTCCTTGAGCGGAACGAGACTGAGCACCAACCGCTTGATGATGATCTTTTCCGTCATCCAGTAGAAGGCGATGACGAGCACGGAAATAATGGTGATCAACCCGCCAATCACCGAAGTAACGACGCGCAGCGCCTGCGAACTGTCGATATTGGGATCCTTGCGATAGTCGATATAAGCCTGGCGTGCCTTGTTGATAGAGTCCGCGCCGGTCGTGCGGAGAAAGCGAACTCCGGCTATCGAGCGCTTGCTGGTGCAGATTATCGAAAAAGCTGGGGATGGTTTGATCGAAGTTCGATGCATGATGGATCAAGGTCGGCGCGGCAAGCACGAAGGCGATCGCCAGCGTGCCGAGCAACACGCCGTAGACCACCATGATCGCCTGGCTGCGCGAGAGATTGCGGCGTCGTAGCCGATTGACTATTGGCTCGACGGCAGTGGCGAACAGAATGCCGATGACGATCAAGATCAGAATTGAATAGATCGTGACCAGAAACCAGGCCAGCGCAATCACGAACAGCACGCTGGCGGTGTACAGCATCACCCGCCCCGGGGTGATCGGCCCCTTCCCCGGCGGCGAGCCTACCGGCTCGACGATCTCGCTCGACATGATTCCTTCCCTCTCCCGCACATGTTTTGAACCCGTTGCATCTGGGCGTCACTCATCCGAAGTGTGCACGCTGATGAGAAGGCGTGCGGCCCAGATCTACGGACCACCTTCAATGGATTGGGGAATCGCGTACAGCCGAAGCATAGTATCTTCCTATGCCCCACGTGCACGCAGTTTATGCAAGACTGATGCCGCTATGATTCCAGGTCAGATTCCCTGACATAGCCGATCGTACCGCTGGCCGCATCGCGGACGGGAACCCAGCTCTCACCCTCCGCTTCAACCGGATCGCCAAGCGGCTCAACCACTGCCCCCGGCTGCAACACCAGCACCACATGTGAATCGATTGACGGACCGGATCTCATGACGGTATCGGTACCGCTGACAACAAGACTTCCGTCCTCCCCGATTGCTTCTGGAGAAGCGGTGGGGGTGGCAGTGGCCTCCGGCAATTGCGGTGGCGTGAGGTATTCGGCCGGCAGCGTCGCAAGATAGCCGGATTCAAGACTGGTCTGGATGAAGACCGTACCATTCGCGCCAACCTGGATCGGCACTCCCGGGTTGATCGTGAAGGGCGCCTGACCTTCCGGCAATGTTGCTATCACGCTTACTTTGCCGCTTTCGATCGATTGAGTGAGAACGAGACCGTTATCGCGATCGATGTCACGCACACCGTAGATGAGCGTTTTTCCATCCGGCGCGTAGTTTGGTCCGGCGGTGAGAAACCCATGCTCAGTCACATCAACCGACCGCTCAACCAACGTCACGCTGGAGTCTGCGAGCGTCAAGAGACCATATCCAGACGCGTCGTTATCACCACCAAATCCATATTGGCTGAGATATGCGGGATAGTCGACGGTCAGAGAATCTCCCGCCGGAGATACCGCCAGCAGCGCCGGAAACGCGCCCTTCACTTCATCCGACGGACCGGCGAGCTGCGTTCCTTCTCCCGTGCCGGCATCGAATGCCCAGACGCCATTCCTCGAGTTGTCGAAATCGGCATACCCCGCCGAGGCGTAGATCGTACCGCCATCGGGCGACCAGCCCATGCCGAAGTAGAGCGCGCCGGGAAAGGTGGGATCGAAGTTGGCGACCGTCGTTACCTCACCGGTGGCGACATCAACCGTCATCAGGTCATTCGGCGTATCGTCCGAATCGACCGCAAAGGTCGTTCTCGAGAAGGCGATCATCGACCCGTCAGGAGACCAGGCGGGCGCGACATCGAAATAGACGTCCTTGGTCTGCTCATCCCGATTGAACATGCTGAACTTGCCAACATCACCTTCATCAGTCAGATCGGTCAACTCGCCGGACTGGGCGTCGAATGTCCAGATATCCCCATCTTGAAAGTAGACGAAGGCGCGCTCGGCGAACACCACCTCATGGCTGTTGGGAGACCAGCGGATATCTTCCTCGCGCAGGTTAATATCGTGCTCATTTAGATCGGCGCAAGCGATGGTTTCGCCCGATGGCACCGCAAAGGTGCAGAGCGATCGCTCTTCCTGTCCGGCGCCGATCATCATGGTGCCATCGGGTGAGAGCGCGTAGAGTCGCGTTGCCTCAGCAGGCGCATAGGGCGTGAGCCCCCCACTCGCAGGCGTTGATTCCTGGGCGAACACCGGCGATACGCCGGTCAACAGCAGCGCCAGCATGGAAAAGGCGAACGCCAGACGATGGTGCAAACGAGACATCGATCCCTCCTAAGAGAATCACAAACCGTCCATCAGGACATCGATACGAGCAGTCCGGCAATAAGCGATACCGGCACGAACGCAATGCCATCCGGCAAGACGATCATGCCGGCGCCATAGCTTATTGGCGTCGGGAAAACGCCGCCGCTCGTCGTGGCGTTCGTTTCCTACGCGCCGGTGGCAAGATTTCTTACCTGTACAAGCTCCGTGCCATCACGGTAATGGCGCTCTCCGGAAACGGGTGTGGAGCTCCAGGGAGCGCTCGCTTCACAGGTCAATTGCGCCGATATGGGTGGGGGGCTTGAGCAGAAAAGGAATGCGGGTATGGGGAGAAGGAAGGATTTGCGCATCATTGACGCCTTTCCTTGCGTTTGCCGGAACGCCATTGTTCCGCGCTGCGCCCATTGTGACGGAAGAAGTGAGAAGTGGGAAGGGAGCATTGAGAAAAGAGCGCCTATGATTGCGGAGAGATCGGGAAGTGGATGGGGAGGGGTGGCGTGAAGATCACGGGAATTGAGACGATCCGGCTGGATGAGTTCGTCAATATCATCTGGGTGCAGGTGCATACCGATGAAGGAGTGATCGGGCTCGGCGAAACCTTCTTCGGCGCAAAGGCGGTGGAAGCGTATATCCACGAAAGCGTCGCGCCGAAACTGCTCGGAACCGATCCCTTGCGGATCGACGCGATCGCTCGCTCGCTCTACGGCTATGTCGGCTATCGCTCCAGCGGCGTTGAGATGCGCGGCAACTCCGCCATCGACATCGCGCTCTGGGATCTCTTCGGCAAAGTGACGAACCAACCGCTGTACCAGTTGCTTGGCGGTTTGAGCCGCGACGCCATTCGCACCTACAACACCTGCGCCGGATACCGCTACATTCGTTCCGCGCCGGCTCAGGCGGTCGACAATTGGGGATTGCCAACCGAGGCGGCGACCGGTCCCTATGAAGATCTCGATGGATTTCTCTACCGGGCGGGTGAACTTGCTCAGAGTCTGCTCGATGAAGGGATCACCGGCATGAAGATCTGGCCGTTCGATCCCTACGCCGAAGCGACGAACGGGCAGTACATCTCCGATCGCGATCTTGACACGGCGCTGGAGCCATTCCGCAAAATCCGCGATGCGGTCGGCAACCAGATGGATATCATGGTCGAATTCCACTCGCTCTGGAATCTGCCGATGGCGATGAAGATCGCCAAAGCGCTGGAACCGTTCAATCCCTTCTGGTTCGAAGATCCGCTCAAAGCCGACAACATCGACGCGCTGGCCGCGTTCGCCGCCTCAACCCACGTGGCGACGACATTGAGCGAAACCCTCAGCACCCGCTGGTCATTCCGCGAGGTAATGGAGAAAAACGCCGCCCGGGTGGTCATGCTGGATCTCTCCTGGTGCGGCGGAATCGGGGAGGCGAAGAAGATCGCCACCATGGCCGAAGCGCACCAACTTCCTATCGCGCCACACGATTGCACCGGCCCGGTCGTGCTTGTCGCCTCAACCCATCTTTCGCTAAACGCACCGAACGCATTGATCCAGGAGTCGGTACGCGCCTTCTACACCGGTTGGTACCGGGAACTGGTGACCGAGCTGCCAACGTTTGCAAACGGCATGGTTTCGTTGCCTGCGACACCGGGATTGGGGACGGAACTGAAACCGGAGTTGCGATCGCGCCCGGATGCCCACATCATGCTCTCAGGAATGTCGAGTCTTTGATCATGATTGGGGCGATGCAATGGCAACGGACAGTGCGGCGGCGTTGATCGAGTTTCTTCGGCGGCAGCGGCAAACACGCTCATTCACCAGCGAACCGGTCAGCGACGGCGATCTGCAGCAAATTCTCGAAGTCGCTCGCTGGACCGGCAGCGCGAAAAACACCCAACCCTGGAACTTCGTCGTGGTGCGCGACCAGACGACGCTCGACGGGTTGAGCAAGGGACGGTACACGAAATGGCTGACTGGAGCGCCGCTCGTCATCGCGCCGGTCATGGATGGCGACGATATCAAAGCACACGGCTACGATGAGGGCCGCGTCTCCGAACGGATCATGCTCGCGGCGCAGGCGTTGGGACTGGGCTCAGGCGTCGTCTGGTACGACGGGCAACAGGAAATTGACGAGGCTCGCCGCCTGCTCAATATTCCCGAAGGTCACGCGCTCATCAGCGCCGTCGCCATCGGCCATCCCGCACCCGCCGATCCCAACGCGCCGAAGCGCGACCAACCCCGCAAACCGCTGGCCGAGATCGTTCATTGGGAAACGTTCGGGAAACGATAGTTGAATTGCAGCAAGTTGCGGAAAGGTTGCGGCGTCCCGATCCCCGGGGTTGAAACCCCGGGCTAAGCAAAACGAAGTCCCGCTGGGACTGAGCTCGGTGGGAGAAAGAGCCTCTATGTCGGGGGATTCGTGCGCAGTCCACTTCAGTGGACTTTGTTTTGCTTAGCCCGGCACTGACAGTGCCGGGAAACGGGGACGACATTCTCGCAACCCGCTCTAAGTCTTCGACGAAACCGGCTCGTTCAATCGTTCCGGGACCTGCTCGCGGCCTTTGCGCACTGCCATCATGCCGATCCCGGCCGCGACGATCGCGGCGAGGCCGCCAATCAGCAGCCCCCAGCGCGGTCCGGCGTTTTCCCCGATCCAACCGATCAGCGGCCCTCCGAATGGCGTCGTGCCGAGAAAAGCCACCGACCAGAGCGCCATCACGCGGCCTTGCATCGCCGGGCTGCTTTCAAGCTGCAAGGTGACATTGCCCAGCGAGGTGAAATTGATCGAGAAAAAGCCGACGACGACCATCGCCAACACGGCGATGAACAATGTCGGCGACAACGCGGTCATCAGCACCGATGCGCCGAAGAGCGAAGCAGAAATGACGAGCATTTTCGGCGTGCTGTTCCGGCGTCCTGCAGTATAAAGACCACCCACGACCGCGCCGATGCCCATCGCGGAGGTCAACGCCGCATACCCGCTCGCTCCTGCATTGAAGGTGAATTCCGACAGCAGCGGCAGAATCACTGAGAACTCATAGGTGAAGGTGCCGATGATCGCCATCATGATCAACACATTGAGCAGCACCGGCGACGACCGCACATAGCGCAGTCCTTCCATCAATTGCCCTTTGGCGCGCGCCACCCGGGCGGCAGGATGCAACTCTTCCTCACGCATCATCGCCAGCATGATGATGACCGCGCTGTAGGACAGACCATCGACAATGAAACACTCGCCGAGCCCGACGGTCGCGACCATAACGCCAGCCATGGCCGGACCGATCACACGCGCAAAGTTCATCTCGGTTGAGTTCAGCGAGACCGCATTCGTCAGATACTCTTTACCGACCATCTCGCGCACAAAGGTTTGCCGGGTCGGGTTATCGAACACCTTGACCATACCCAGCGCAGCGGCGATCAGATAGACCATCCAGAGGCGGACCGCGCCCGTCATCACCAGCGTGCCCATCGTCAGACTCAGCAAGCCAGCGGCCGCCTGGGTGCAATAGAGAATCTTGCGCTTCGGGAAACGGTCGGCGATCACCCCGCCCCACGGCCCGAAGAAGAGGATTGGGAGCGTCTGAATCGCGGTGACGAGACCCAACGCCGTCCCAGAACCGGTCAGCTTGAGGACGAGCAGTCCCTGCGCGACGGTTTGCATCCAGGTGCCGGAGACTGAAATCCCCTGTCCCAAAAAGTAGAGCCGGTAGTTCCTGATGCTCAACGACGCAAACGTTCGCTGGCAAAAGGTTCGAATACCTTCCATACCCGAACTATCTCAGATTCTCATCGATAGCGCACCTATCTATTTCAGTTTTTGCTACGACGATCCCCTATGTTCGTTTCGCTAATTTCCTCAGTCAACCTCGTGCCAGCCCACCTAACCACCACCATATCGTAGGGGCCGATCCCGTATCGGCCCCTACAGAATTGGCTGATATATCGGAGGTTTCGTACCCTCTCCCAGCATTGGGAGAGGGTGGCGCTTTTGCGCCGGGTGAGGGTTAACCGGTCGCCGAAAGCACCAGAATCCGTACCGCGTCGCGGGATTTTGATGCGGCGTCCTCGCCAGGGTTGAGATGGGCCGTGATCATCGTGGCGTCGTAGAGCATGCAGAGCCAGACGGCGAGCGTTTCGGGATCTACCGCTTCAGCTTCGATCGCCAGGTCGGTGAATAGCTGGCGAAGCCAGGCGCGATGCGCGGACGCGACCACCCTGGCCGGATGGTGGGGGTCGGGAAATTCGGCGGCGGCGTTGATGAACGGGCAGCCACGAAACGTTGGCGAGGCGCATCCTTCGGTCAGCAGCTCGAATACGCGATCGATTCGCGCGGCGGCAGAACCGCCGAACCGCGCAAGCTCTCGTTCGAGATAGACACGCCAGCCGTCGCTCCGGCGCTGGAGGTAGCTGGCGATGAGCTGATCTTTGGAGGTGAAGTGGGCGTAGAGTGTCGTTTTGGCCGCGCCGGAGCGAGCGACGATCTCATCAACGCCCACGGCATGAATCCCCCGCCCATAAAAGAGCTCATCGGCGACATCGAGAATTCGGTCTCGTGGTTTGGCGGACGTCTTCATATCAGGCGGAGAATAGCACGGATCATACAGATCGGTAGCATCCGTATTTCGCATATCGCTTAGCCTTCTTGCCACCGGCTCGTGCACGTCGGAAGGCGGTCGGGAATCAGGTCCAGCTCCCGCAATGCCCGCGACGTCGCCGGAGCCGCTTCGGGCTGGTCATCAAGCAGCTCAATCAGCAGATCGAGATCCGCTTCAATGTCGACATCGAACGTTCCTGGAACTTCCGCCACGCGGAGCCCCATCGATTCGGCCCGCGCCACCAGCGCGTCGGCGGCGTTTCGCGTGCTCATCGGCACGCCAGTCAGCACATCGTGGAATCCCCGCAGACCGATCAAGTAGTAACCTCCATCGTGGACTCGGCCGATCACAACATCGGCGTCATGCAACAGATCGAAGGCACGCTCAATCGCGCAACGCGACATCTGCGGCGAGTCGGAGGCGGTGAGCACAGTGCGCGCATAACCATGCTCGCTGCCCCAGCGCAGCAAATTCGATTGCCTGATCCCCCAATCATCGCCAACTTGCGGAACAAAGAGCAATCGCTCCGTTACGGCGCAGGGGCTCAGTTCGTCGATGACGGATCGGAACCGCCCGGTTGCCGGGGTGAACGCCCAGCCGAATTGATAATCGGGCACGAAATCGCCATCGGGCACGAAGCGGTGGGCGAGATCGGCCAGGAACGCGCGATAAAGCTGCGCCGCTCGCTCCATACCGATCGTCGCGCCCAGCCGGGTCTTGGTTTCTCCCGTCACCGGCTCGCGCGCGCCGATCAGGAGCAGATTTTCATGCTCCGGCAACGTCATCGTTTCCCTCCCCCAAACCGTCTCGGTGTCAGTCATGGCAGCCCCGGAACGCCAACTTTGCGCAGCAGGAAGATTGGCGACGATTCGCCCAGCAACCAGGAGTCGTAGGCTCGCTGCCAGACCAGTTCGTATCCCTTCCGCCCTTTGGCTGAAACGACATAGCTCGAATCGGAGGGCAGCCCGTAAAAGGTCATCCACCAGGGACCGTTTTTGGTGCGAGCCCGTTTCATTCCCCGGTCCAAGCCATAGGTGTAGAGGTGGTAACCATCCCAGGCCGCGCCGGCATCGAGCTTCGTGTAATCGACCCCGGCCTCATGGGCCTCGGTTGCGGTTTGCCAGACGCGGTCCATATACACGAGGTAGTCGCGCGTCGCCGCCACGCTGAAGATGAGAAAAACCGCGACGATCGCCCACCCGAGTGGTTGGAACAGGCGCAGATCCCGGCTCGCCCAGAGCAGCAGGCAGATCCCGATCGGCAACAGCGGCAGCAGATAACGATCGAGCGAATAGCCACGCCGCAGGTAGTGAAACGACGGCGGCAGAATGCCAACCACCTGCCAGAGTCCGATCACCAGCAGCAAACCAGCGCCGGCTCGCTCGGGAGACGGCGGAGCGATCATTCCCCGGCTCAAGAAGAGCGCCAGCAACAGCGCGGCGATGGCGCAGATCGCGGTCGCCCAATCGAAAAAAACCCCGGTGAAGATGCGAGGCCGCGATCCGAGCACATCGGGCGGGCCAAGGCCGCCCGCGCCGACGAACTGCGGAATGTAGGGCCAGACCGCGTCCCTGAACCTGGAAGACGACCAGCCCGGTCCAGAGCACGAACGCCCAGACGCCGAAAACGACCCAGGCGCGCCGCGTCATGGTCCGGATCGCTCCGCGAACACCCGGGATCAGCGCTGCAACGACCGGCAGCGTAAAGAAGCCGAGGTACATCAACTCGATCACGCTGAGATTGCGTGTCAGCAACCAGGCTCCATCGATGCCGGCCCCTTTCGCCTCATTGAAAAACCCCTGCTGAACCGCGGGCACATTGTTGAAAAAATGGAGCCAGAGATAGTAGTCGATGGTCGCACATATCGGAATCGCCACCACCTTCAGAAAGAGCCAGATGCTCGCACGGTTGAACCAGATCCTCTTGGTGATCAGCAACTCGATCACCACCGCGAACGGGATCAGCGCGCCTTGCTGCCGGGTCAAAAACGCGCAGGCGGCGATGAACGAGCCAATCAAAATGGCGCGGTCGTCCGGCTTATCCAACCGCAAGCCGCGAATGTAGAAATAGCTCGACCCGATCAGGAGCGAGGTGAAATAGGGATCGGTCATGAAGGTGTAGGAAAGAATGAAGGTCAGCGGATTGAAGAGATACGCTGCTGTGCCGAGCGCGCTGCGACCACGATTCACGCCAAGCTCACGTAAGAGCGCGTAAAGAGCCAACGCTCCCAGACTCACCATCACCAGCGTGGCGACCCGCATTACCCCCAGCGTCATGCCGAAGAGGATCGCAAACAGCGTGCCCCACCCGATCTGAAAGACCGCCGTCGCCGCCACCACCGGAAAGACAGTCAGCTCATGGTCGTGGTACAGAATCTCGACCGACCGGGTATAGCCCCAATCGTCGGTGGTCGCCACCGCCGTCAGCGTCGGCACGACAAACGCTGTCGCCACGAACAACGCCAGCACCAGGATGATCGGCCAATGCGGTTTCAGCTTTTGCAGTTGATGGGTTGCCCAGCGCCGGGATGTTGCGGTTTCCGTACCCGGCACTTGAAGTGCCGGGCTAACCAGATGAAGCCCTTCCAGGGCTGGTTTCGGGCTCCAACCATCAGAAGCGAGAGCTGGCATGTTCAGTCTCGTAGAGACTTCGCCTTGTGAGCGCTGGACTTCAGTCTGGCGCGCGCCCAATGTGCGTTTCCCTTTCAACGGAGTCTTCCAACCAATCTCCACGTCAGCTCTGCTCGCTCGTTGCCACTGGGGAGCGGCGCACGGAGAAGATGATGCTGAAGACGCGCCAGCCGGTTTTGACCGATGCTTTCAGATTGCCGCTCACCTTCGATTCGCCGGTCGCGCGGCGGCGGCAGGTGACGGGCACCTCCTGCACGCGCAGGCCTTTGCGGGCAGCCCGGGCGATCATCTCGGTTGGCCAGCCGTAGGTCATTTCCTTCATCCCGAGATCGAGCAAATCCTGGCGGCGGATCGCCCTGTACGGACCGAGATCGGTGATCCGCACCCGGTAGAGCCGCCAGATTACCTTGCCGGCGACGCCATTCCCGAAGCGCTGCGGAAACGAAAGCGCGCCTGGCTCGGCGTGACCAAGCACTCGTGAACCGACGACGAGATCAGCCGTTCCATCCAGCAACGGCCCAAGCACGATTGGCAGTTCGGCGGGAACTTCCGCCCGGTCTCCATCCATATAAATGAGGATATCGACATCGTCATTCGCCAGCATGCCGCGATAGCAGGCCCGGCCATATCCCCGGATCGGATCCGAAACAACCTTCGCCCCGGCAGCTGCGGCGCGCTCAGCCGTAGCGTCGGTGCTGCCGTTATCGACGATGCAGATCCGTTTGACCTCAACGCCAAGATCGCAGCGATCGATGACCTCGCGCACCTCGGCGATGAGATCAGCGACATTCCCCTCTTCATTCAACGCCGGAACGATGATCGCCGCCGTCAATCGGTCGCTCATCGAGCCAGCACCCGCGATCGCTTCACCACCTTGCGGCGACGGAGCGCCCGTTCTGCCGCGCTGAAATAGTCCTTGATCTCCCCTTGCGAGCGAATCCAATCAAGATAGCGGTCGATGCCGGTTTCCAGATCGGTCTGCGGTTCGAAACCAAGCTCGGAAACGCGCGAGATATCGGAGATGAGCGCCCGCATCTCGCCGGGACGATACTCGCCGGGAAAGTGCGGTTCGATCGGCTTATCCAGCTTCCTGGCAAGCAGCCGCGCCAGCGTGCCGATCTCCGCCGCCTGACCGGTGCCGACATTGAAGATGCGCCCATTCGCCCGCTCGTCGGTGGCGACGAGCAGATTCGCCCGGGCCACATCTTCGACAAAGATCAGGTCACGAGATTGATGCCCATCCTCGTAAATCACCGGCGGCAGATCGTTCATCAGGCGCGTGCAAAAAATGGCGATCACTCCGGTGTAGGGATTGAACACCGATTGACGCGGACCATAGGTGCAGGAATAGCGCAGCGCGACGGCCGGAATACCGGTCGCGCGTCCCCATGTGATCAACAGCCGCTCCTGGGCCGCTTTGCTGATCGCATAGACATTCTCGCCGCCGATCGGGGCTGATTCATCGGTCGGCACGGGGATCGACGCCGCCCCACACTGAGGGCAATGGACATCGTAATCGCCCATTTCAAGCTGGGCGATCGGGCGGGTCGTGCCATAGAAGTGGCCATGCTCGGGGCAGGCGTACGCCCCTTCGTTGTAGACCGCCTGCGATGAGGCGATGACCACCTTCTCCACCGGCAGCGAGCGATTGCGGATCGTTTCCAGCATCAGCGCCGTGCCGACGGCGTTGACATGCATGAACTTGGCGATCTCGGGCATGTAACCGCCATACGCGGCTTCGTGGAAGACGATGTCCACGCCATCGAGCGCGCGCTCCCAATCGCTTCGGCGGCGGACATCGCCATGCAAGAACTCAGCATTCGGGGAGAGCCAGGACGGCTTGCCGTTGCGGTGAGTCTGGCGCTCGGTGTTGTCGAGCACCCGCACATCCCACCCCGCCGCCAGCGCCGCATCGACGATGTGCGATCCGATCAGCCCCGCGCCGCCTGTAACAAGCGCGGTTTTCGCTCTACTCACGCATTGCTCCTGTCGTTTCGCCAATGAATCTCTCAATCGAGCATGGCGGCATCACGCGCATGGCGCAAGTCCCGTGCCCTTGTTCAAGGAGTGCTATTGAACGACTGCTTTGACCTTGTGCAGACCGGTCGCGCCCTGAGGAGCAGTGCCGCGCACCTCAGAAGTTTGCAAATCGCCGTTGCCGTCCGTTGCCCGGCAGACGAGCTGATATTCTCCTGCTTGCGTCGGCTTCCACTGATAGCTCCAGAATACCCAGGTCAGTCGCGTGCCTGGGTAATCGATCTCGGTTTGGGTCCAGGTCTGGCCGTTGTCGAAGCTGATCTCGACCTTCGACACGCCGCGATCGCCGCCGAACGCGCGTCCTTTGATCGTCGTCGTTTTGTTGACGGGGATCGGCTTGTCGAACGAGTCCTTGCCGCCGTGCCGGGTCCGCTTGGGGGAGAAGATATCGGAGCGGGTCGGGATGACGAAGTTCGGTCCCCATCCCTGCGTTTCGTAAAAGCCCTTGCCGTCGTGATCGAGCACCTCGATGCCGGTCACCCATTTGACATTCTTTTCGCCGTAGAGCCCGGGCACGATCACCCGGGCCGGGAAGCCGTGTCGTTCGGGCAGCGGCTCGCCGTTCATCAGGTAGACGACCATCGTCGTTGGGTCGAGCGCTTTCTCGATCGCGAAGGTGTCGGTGTAGCCATCGGCCCCGTAGAGCTTGACCTCGACCGCGCCCTCCTTGACGACGGCGGCATTGAGGAGATCAGCCATCGGCACGCCCGTCCAGACCGCGTTGCTGGAAAGACCCGCGCCGACGGCGTTGCTGATGCACATCAGCGTCGTTTCCTGCTCGGTCGCCGGCAGGGCGGCGAGATCGTTGAAGTCATACGTTTTGGCATGCTCGACCAGACCGCCGATCTCCAGTCCCCAGACCGACTTTTTCACATTTGGATCAACGACATTCTTGGTGACCGTGTAGAACTTGTCGTTCGGCACCAGCGGCTGCACGCCGGGACCGCTGTAGACCGTGCCGTCGTAATCGAACACGGCGCGGTCGTAGAGATTATTGATCAACCGGTAGGAAGGAAGCGCCAGCAGCGCCCCGGCTCCTGCCGCAACGACGGCGCGACGAGCGACCGGGCGTCCAACCGGCACCAGATCAGGAGTCGTTGCGGGAATTGGTATTGCGACTGGTTCTGGGATCGGTGTTTCGATCGGCTCGATCGCCGGAGTCGCGACCAGCGCATCTTTCCGATGCCGCGTCACGAAGCGATAGGTGACGATCAACGCAAAGGCGAACCCGAGGTAATCGACCAGCAATCCGAGCATGCTCACATAGCGGGCTCGGGCTGGAGGAAGCCCGCGGAAATTGGTTTGCAACACCGGCCAGAGGAGGATGACCGTCGCGATCCACATCACGGCTACAAGCGCGCCAACGAAGATGAGCCCGAGCTTGCTGACGCCCCAGCGCCAGGGGATCATCGCGCGGGATCGGCGGCTCTCGACAATCGTGGCGTAGAGCAACCCGACCACCACACCGGCGCCGAGAATCGCTTCCAGCCCCGATTTGACGCCGAATTTCTTCAGCCCGTTGTAGCCGCCATATTTGCCGAAGAGATCGAAGAACTGCTTGATCGACAGCGTCGGCGCGAGCCGGTCCGGAACCGCCTCAGGCGGCGGCGAAATCCCCAGCCAGTAGCGAGCCGCCGCCATGATCAAAATCATGAAGAGCGCCGCGACAACCCCGGCCAGCAACCCCGCACCCAGCAGGGCGAATCTCCGTCCCCAGCTCATCCGACACCCCTGTCGCTCCATCGCATCCAATGCCACCCGCGCCCCGTATGCTCATCAGCCCCAGCCGACGATAGCACGAAACAGACCGGTCTGTATGATTACGGGCGGTGATTGCATTCGGATTGTGTTGACTTCAGATTCCATCACCGTTGATGGCGCTTGCTCTATTCGATCACCCGGTCGATGAGACGGTTTTTGATGCGGCGGGCGTTTTCGAGGGCGAGGGCGAGCGGGGAATCGGCGGGGAGATCGCGGAGGCGGGAGTGCTGGTATTCGACCATCGGGATCGTGGTGAGATTGCCGCGCGGGGTGTATTCCATCAGCACGAAGATGTAGTTGAGATCGAGCGTTTTCGAGAGGGTGTCGACGATCTCCGCCGTGGCCAGTTCGTGCGAGATTTCGCGGGTGCGGAAGCTGTTCAGCCAGAGTTTGAAGTGCTTCAGCTCCACGACTTTCGTGCTCGGGAATGAGCACCAGATGAACGGCGGCGAAATCGGGATAGTTCGAGCGGGGGCAGAGACAGGTGAACTCGGGGAAATGCTGGTAAAGCACCTCCGGATGATGCTCCGGCGCGGGCCAGATCTCCCAGTTCGCGGGATCGGCGACCGCCTCAATCACCTCGGCTCCATATTTCGGGTCCATCGCGCCTTCTCCATTCATCTCAACCGCAAACGAGCTGCCGCAAGCATAGTGCCCGGCGACCGGTAGAATCCCCAAAGCGATTTGCTCAACTGATGGAGGAATCATGGCGGCGCTCAATGGACCGGTGGCCCCGTTCGATGGCAGCGAAGGCGTCTGGCTTCGCTGCGCGTTTCACGTCCACACGACCGAATCGGACGGCTGGCTCACGCCCGACATCCAGCGCCGCTATCACGCCTGGGCGGGATACGACGTGCTGGCGATCACCGACCACGACCGCTACACGCCGGAACCGAATGGGAACGACGATCTGCTGATCATCGGCGGCACGGAATTGAGCCTGACCGCGCCGAAATCAGGCGGACCGCTCCATCTGCTCGGCATCGGCATCACCAGCCAGCCCGCCGTCGACAAGACCGCCACCTTGAAAGAGGCAGCGCTGGCGGTGCGAGCCGTTGGCGGTCTCCCCTTTCTCGCCCACCCGGTCTGGAGCGGTCTCCGCACCGACGAGGTTGACGGCATCGAGGAATGCGCCGGCATGGAAATCTTCAACGCCGGGTGTGAAGTCGAGCAGGATCGCGCGCATGCCGATGCCCACGCCGACATCTGGCTCTCGATGGGACATCGCCTCAACCTGATCGCCACCGACGACACCCACTACTCCGGCTTCGACGCCTTCCGGGGCTGGACGATGGTCCACGCCAAAGAGCGCACCCGCGAAGCCGTCATGGACGCGCTCGCCCAGGGCCGCTTCTACGCCTCCGCCGGTCCGCGCATCACCGCCCTCTCGTTCGACGACGGCGTGCTGACCGTCAAAACCACCCCGGTCATCGCCATCACCGCCCTCTCCAATCCCCCGCACGGCGGCGGTCTCCGCGCCGGTCACCACGAACTCACCTACCGCGCCCAACGCCTCCGCACCCCCGACGGCCAGACCTTCGAAGGCATCACCGACGGCGACAAACTGACCGGCGGCATCTTCCGCCCCGCGCCCGGCGCCCGCTATGTGCGGGTCACGATCACTGATGAATATGGGCGGAAAGCGTGGTCGAATCCGGTTTGGCTTGAGTGAGCAGGTGAGGCAGTGGAGCAGCAGCAGCAGCGGCAGCAGGCAGCAGGCAGCAGGCAGCAGCAGAAAGCGTAGCCGGTTGCGACACCAATCAATGGAATCACGACCGGGTTGCGGCGTGCCGTTTCCCGGGGTTGAAACCCCAGGCTCACAAGACGAAGCCCTTCCAGGGCTGACCTGGATGGGACACATCTCGGGTATATCGGGATAGTCTCCTACCCAGCTCAGTGCCTGAAAGGTACTTCGGCTTGTGAGCGCTGGGCTTCAGCCCGGCGCACGACACACCCGCGTTTCCCTCGCGCATACCGCCTACGGCTTACGGCTTCGTCGTGGTCTGCTGCCTCCGTTTCTCTGCTACCCTGTCGCGGCGAAAAATGGCCGTTGGTGACAGGTGAGAGGTGCTATGACCGCGCAAGGGGCTCGTTTGCTGTTTCATTCTGATTATCGAATTGAGGCGATCCCGGTCGATATTCCCGTGCCGGGTAGAAACCAGGTGCTGCTGCGGGTGTCGCAGAGTCAGGTCAGCGCCGGGAGCGAGATGAATTTCTTCCGGCACAATCCGCCGGATGGTCCGGCCGACGAGCGCCAATCTCGGCTACATGACGGTTGGCCGGGTGGAAGCGGTCGGCGAAGGGGTGACCGCCTACTCGCCCGGCGACCGGGTGTTGAGCTGTGGATTTCATGGCAGCCACTGGCTGGTCACGCTCGACGATGACGGCGAGCCGATCAACGGGGCGAACTACATTCAGAAGGTTGGCGAAGAGCTGACGGATGTCGAGATCGGCTTCACCGTGCTCGGCGATGTGGCGCTGCACGGGGTTCGCCGCGCCGCGCCGCAGATCGACGAGTCGGTGGTGGTGTTCGGCTGCGGCATCGTCGGGCAGTTGACGATCCAGCTGGCGAGGATCGCCGGCTGCTATCCGATCATCGCCATCGATCTGTTCGATTCCCGGCTGGAAAAGGCGACGATCAGCGGCGCTTCCCACACGATCAACGCCTCGCAGACCGATCCGGTCAAGGCGATCATGGAGATCACCAACGGGGTCGGCGGCGAGATCGTTTTTCACTGCACGCCGATCGCGGCGATGCTGCAAACCACGATGGAAGCAGCCGCCGAGCGGGGCAAGGTCATTCTCACCGGCAGCGCGCCCGGCACCGCCGAGATCGGCCTGCAGGTCGAGTTGATGCGGCGCGAGCTGAGCATCATCGGCAACTACGAAATCGGCATCGACAAGCCGCACGGCTACTGGCGCTGGACGCGCTCCCGCAACCGGCTGGCCTGCCTGCGTCTCCTCACCTCAGGCGAGATGAGCTTCGATCACCTGATCTCCCACGTCGTCCCCTACACCGAAGCGCAGGGGATGTTCGAGATCATGCGCAAGGGAGGAGACGACTGGCTCGGCGTCGCCTTCGATTGGAGCGACTTCTCGCCAACCGAGGCCTAACGCCGCTCACCAGCCAAACGCATATCCCGTTCGACGGGGATCAGCGGCGCCAAGCAGGGCGCCGCTTTTCTCGTCGACGACCACCGCGCAGAGCGATCCCGCCGCCTGCGCCCAATCGGGCCAGCAGCTCGATCAGATGTCCCCGGCTTCGCAATTCCTCCAGCACGTCGTCACTCAACCTGCCTTCCGCCAGCACCAATCCGGGCCGGTACGGGAAGGGATAGAAACGATTCGGGGAAGTTGAAGGTGGAACGCGCGGCGCTTCGAGTGCGGCCTGCGGGTCCATGCCGAAATCGATCAGATTGACGACGAACTGCACCATCGCCTGCGGCTGCACATCGCCGCCAGGGGTGCCATAGGGTGAGATCACCTTGCCGTCGCGCATGATCAGCCCCGGACTCGGGGTCAGGCGCGGCCGCTTGCCGGGCGCGATCGAGCTTGGATGGTTCGGTTCCGAGCGCGATTGCACGCCCCGGTCGGAGACGATGAAGCCGAGACCCGGGATCACCTCCGCCGAGCCGACGCCGTCGCTCGGGGTCGCGGAAAAGGCGTTCCCATCCTCATCGACCACGCAGAGATAGCTGGTGTCGGCTTTGAAGATCGCTTCCCGGTTCGGTTCGAGCGGGGATGCGTCCATCTCCGGTCCTTCCCGGCCTTCGAAGCGCCAGGGATCGCCCGGTTCGGGCATCTCCGTGAAGGCGTGATCGAGATCGATCCGGTCGCGCCACGTTTCGGCGTAGCCGGGATGCAGCAATCCATCGATCGGCACATCGACCTGATTCGGATCGCCGTAGAAGCGCTCGCGATCGGCGAACGCAGCTTTCAGCGCTTCGAGGATCAGATGAAGCGCGTCGGCGGAGTTGTGCGACAACGAGCCGAGATCGTATCCCTGCAGGATATTGAGCGCTTCGAGCACCACCGGTCCCTGACACCAGGGTCGGCAGGCGAAAACGTCGTAGCCGCGATAGTTCGCCGTCACGGCGGTCTCGATGTCGACGGAAAAGGCGGCGAGATCGTCTTTGGTGATGAAGCCGCCGCGCTCGGCGACGAATTGCGCAATCGTGTTCGGCGATATCCCCCATGTAGAAGCGGTCGCGCGCCGCCTGGATCGCGGCTTCCCGGCCAAGGTGCTGATTGGCTGATTCTGTTTCGACGAGCAGGCGAAGCGTGCGGCCGAGATCGGGTTGCGTGATCGTTTCGCCGATCTCCGGCGCGTGTCCATTGCGCAGAAAGGTCCCGGCATTCGTGGCAAACGGAGCCATGCGGTCGGCAAAGGTGTTGAGATTCCGCTGCAGCACCAGGTAGGTTGGAAATCCATCTTCCGCCAGCGCGATCGCCGGGGCCGCGACTTCGGCCAGCGACATCGTGCCGAACGCCTTCAGCGCCGTCAGCCAGGCATCGGCGGCGGCTGGAATCACCGAGCGCTCGACGCCGATCGGCATATCGCCGCCATGCTTTTTCGTGAAGTGATCGGGGGTGATGCTGCTCGGCCAGCAACCGAGACCGCTGATCGTCCGCACCTGCCCGTCGTCAACACGATAGAGCATGATCGGCGCGACCCCGCCGAGATTGGTGTACTCCGGCTGCACGACATTCAGGCAAAGCCCCGCCGCGACCCCGGCGTCGATCGCGTTGCCGCCAGCCTCCAGGATGCGCACCGCCGCTGCTGTCGCCAGCGGATGCCCGGTCGACGCCATGTAATGCCGCCCGGCAACGGTCGGACGAAAGGTTGGTGATGGAGTGAGCTTGAGCATAAGAACCTCTCATTCTGCGCTTGGCGTTTCCCGGGGTTGAACCCCGGGCTCACACAGCGAAGCCCTTCCAGGGCTGACGGTTGGGAGAAATGCCCGATATATCCGGATGTTTCCGGACTCAGTCTCGGAGAGACTTCGGCTTGTGAGCGCTGGACTTCAGTCCGGCGCGTCATCATCCGCACAATCATTGTTCACCGGCCTTCGGCCACAATCCAGATCGACGGCGGTGGCTGGTGAGATAGGCGAAGCGGTCGGAGAGGGCGCGGGTGCTGCGGCGTGTTCCTTTCGGCACGAGCAGGAGATGACCTTCCCGGATCGGATGCGATTCGCCATCGACCGTGATGATGCCGACTCCCGCGATGCCGATCATCAGGACGTCGACCTCCGTATTGATATGCTCGTCGACCCCTTCCCCTTCGGAAAAGGTGAGCAGGTTGACGTTGAGATCGTCGCTCATGCGGGTCCAGACTGCTCCCTGCCCTTCGACGGTGCTCGCGATCGACGCGAGATTCACCACCGGCGAATCTCCGGTTGGCGACTCGTCATCGTCGAAAAGATGAGCCCAACAGGGTGGGTCGCCGCCGCATTCGTCATCCATCATCATCAGCCCCCAGAGACGTCTGGTCGTTGACGGCATCATACCGACCGATTCGATTCCTCGCCTCATCCCTGCGCCGGATCTTGCCAATCGTCTCATTGATTTATTGACAAGCTGTCGCCCTGGCTTGAGAATCGTGAATCAGTGTCGTCGCCAGAGGGGACTCAACACGTTAGACACCTCCGATTGGTTGTGCGCGATGTTTGCCTATGCCGATTTCGACGGTACGCTCGACAAATATGGCAAACCCAAATGGCACAAGCTCGACACCGCTGCCAGTCGCAACCAATGGCAAGCTCGAGATCATCTTCTGGGCAAAATCAACCTTCGGAGATGAGGTGGATCTAGCCGCGCTCTTCGAGCACCCCACGATTCAGACCCTGGCAAGCGCCATTCGCGAAAGTGGCGGACCGTGAGCCGGGTCCTGGTGGTTGGCGCGGGAATCGGGGGATTGGCGCTGGCGACGGCGCTGCGTGAGTCTGGACACCGGGTCGATGTCGCCGAGCAGGCGCGCTCAATTGAGCCGATCGGCGCGGGGATCGTGCTGCATCCCAATGGCATGGCGGCGCTCTACGCGCTCGGGCTGGCGGAAACCGTTCGCGCTCTTGGCCGGGAAATCGATACCCTCACGATCGGCAGGAGTGGAGCGACGATTTCGATTCGCCTGGCTGATGTCTGGCCAGATGCACCATTCCCCACCGTCGCGATTCGCCGCGCCGATTTGCAGCGCGTGCTGGCCGCCCGGGCGTTCGACGGCTCCGATGCGATGCGCCTCCACCTCGGTCAGCAACTGGCGTCCATCGAACTCGATGGCCGGGTACGTTTCGCCGATGGCGACGAGGATGCCTACGATCTCGTGGTTGGCGCAGACGGAGTGCATTCAACGGTTCGGGCTGCCTGCTTTCCAGAATCACCGGCGCTTGAACTCGATGTCCGCTATCTCCGTTTCATCGCGAGTGGTTTACCGCTGCCCGATGACGGTGTTTGGCGCACGTTCTCCAGCAATGGCGCCTCGACTGGTTTCATTCCACTCGGATTCGGCCGTTTCCACTGTTTCGTCCAGCAAATCAGCCCGGATGGCGAGCCGATCGATGGCACCAGTCTCGATTCGGAGATGGCGAACGCCTACATGCGCCGAGAAGGAGCCTCGCACGAAGGACCAACCTGGATCATGCCGGGCCAGCATTGGCGTAACGGCAACTGCGCCCTGCTCGGCGATGCCGCGCATGCGCTATCGCCGACCTTTACCGAAGGGGGATCGCTGGCGATCGAAGATGCGGTTGTGCTCTCCCGCTGCCTGGAGCAAAAGGCGACCGTGGCGGAGGCGCTTGCCTGCTATGAGGCGCTGCGGGCTCCCCGGCTTGCCTGGGCGGCGCGGATGTCGGCTTCGCAATTGCTTGGCTTGCGGCGACCGCGGCCGGAGCGTCCGCTCGATGCGAATCTCTCGACCGAGTACATGCGGCAGATGTACCGGCCATTGCTCCGTGATCTCGATCAGGCGTGAGCCGGCCGCCTGGAGATGATCCGGCGGATGAGACCGAAGATCGGCAGCAGCAGCCAGGTCCAGAGTCCGAGAACAGGATCGATCCAGGCAACACAAAACGAGAGAACGAAGACCGTGGGCGGGAGCAGGCACCGTTCCAGTCCCATGCGCACCGAGCCATCCTCGTCGCGTAGCACCAGATGCCCTTTGCGCACCGAGTAATACCAGAGCGCCGTCCAGCTATAACCGACTGCCGCCAGGGTGCCCGAGTAGAGAAGCACCGCGACACGATCGTCGGAAAATCGCTGGAGAATCGCCGTCGGAAATGGCAAAAAGGTAATGCCGAAAAGAAAAACGAGCGTCAATTGCAGAACCGTACCGTCGACGCGGCGAAACCGGCGGAAGGCGCGAAAATGGGCGCGCCAGTAGATCGCGATGACCCAGAAGCTGAGCGCGAAGGAGATATAGGCGGACCACTGATCCAGGGCGTCATGCAGCTGCGCAGAGTTCGTAATCAGCTCTTGGGTCGGGCTTGTCGAGATCGAGCACCAGGAGCGTCATCGCGATCGCCATTACGGCATCGGAAAACGCCGCCAATCGCTTGACATCGTCATCCTGCACCAACTCAATCGCTTCAACGTTGCTTGTGGTCGTTCCGGCCGCTTCGCTCATAGTCCGGGGATGATACCGGAATCAGCTCATTTCGGAATTGGGTCGAATGGTCGTGGTCAGTGTTGGCGGCGTGCGCAGGGTCGATGCCACCACGCAGTAGCGCTCGGCGCGCTGGACGAGCCGCTCCAACCGGTCAGCCGGGGCATCCGCCACCAGCGAAATGTTGGTGCGAATGGCGCTAAACCCGACCGCCGCGTCGGGATCGACGCCCATCGTGCCGCGAAAATCGAGATCGCCTTCAACGGTCAGCTCGACCGACTCCAGCGCTGATCCCCATCGCCGCCGCGACCATCCGCAGCGTAATCTCCTGGCAGGCGGCTAGCGACGCGAGCAGCAAATCTCCCGAGCAGGCGAGATCGTCTTCTCCACCCGCCATCGGATGCGCTCCAGCCGCCCATGCATGCTGACCGTTCTCCGTTTGAATCGAGACACGCGTCGGATCGTCGCCGCTCGTGTTGCTCTTGACCGTGATCGTCAGCTTCGCCGATTCGGGATCGGCATCGTAACGAGCTTTCAATGGCGCCTGCCGCTCACGCAATGTTGGTTTTGGACTCGACATGTGGTGCTCCTGATTACCCTCACCCGGCGCTCAAGCGCCACCCTCTCCCAATTCTAGGAGAGGGTACGACGACGTGCTCCCCTCTCCCGTGCCGGGAGAGGGGTTGGGGGTGAGAGCGTCACGCCGCGATGAAGACGGCCGTCACGTACATCATCGCCACACCGGCGACGATGCCGCCGAAGGTGGTCCAGGTGAAGAGGGGCTCGTTGGCGCGACTCTGGCTTTTTGACACCAGCTTCCCGACTTCCCAGATCACCTGGAGAATGGCGCCGATGCCGACGGCGAGAAAGATCGTGGTCCAGAAGGCCGAATAGGTGAACGCGCCGATCCAGGTGCCGATGATCGCCGGACCTCCCGCGATCAAGGCGAGACCGAGGAAGTGCCAGAGACTCGGGCGATTGCGGACCACGGGAGCGGCGATGCCGATCCCTTCGGTCACGTTATGCAGGGTGAAGCCGACGATCAGAAAAACACCGAGCGCGGTTTCACCAAGCGCAAACGCGCTGCCGATCGCCAATCCTTCGCCGAGATTATGCAGACCGATGCCGACCGCGATCTGATAGGCGAGCCGCAAGCCGCCGGACTGATCGCCCGCTTCGCGGCTCCGCCGTTTCAGCACATTGCCGACCGTGACCAGCAGCGCAACCGTCAGCAGCGCCAGCACCGGGATCAGCACGGGAGCGTGGAATGAACCGGCGACCGTCGCGCCGACATCCTGCGCCTCGCCCCACATATCGGCGACGAGGAAGGCCAGCAGGCCGATGGTCAGCGTCAGCACGAACGCCATGCCGCGCCGGCCGAGCCGTTGCAGCAGTGGGAACCAGAGGAGGCCGAGCACAATCGGCACCACCCCGACGTAAATTCCGACCAGACCAAACCGGGCCACGCTGCTCCGGTCCGCGCTCGGTGTTTCGACGCCGACCGCAATTTCGGCCGGAAAAATGATCCCGGTCGAGCTCACGAGCTGAATCGCGAGCGGCTCATCTTTCACCCAGGGATAGGGAATTTCGATCGTCGCTTTATCGAGCCGATCGAGCGTGCCCGAAGGGGACATGTAGAAGGTCCAGTAGGCGTCATCGACCAGCACCTGGGCAATGGTGATGGGATCGGGCCCATCGTTGATCACCGAGAGCTCGATCTGCCCTTCGGCCGGCAGCGCTATTCGCTGTACGTTGAGGGTTTCGATCGGCGGCAGGGTGCGGTCACCCAACCCGGCATCCGTGCGGACGATCAGCCCGATCACCAGCGCCAGCAAAATCAGCGGAAAAATCGCCAATACCGGTGTTGGAATCCGCGACCGGGCAGGAGTACGCTCGTTGGTTTCTTCAACGGCTGGCTTGGTCATTGTCTGAGCCATGGGATGTTCCTTTCGTGGTGCAGCGGCAGGCTAGACAACCGAGTCACGCACATCGAAGGCGGCCATCCAGCCAAGTTCGGTGAACTCGGTGACATGTGCGTGGAACATGTAGAGCCCAGCCTCATGCTCGGCGAAGTTCATCTCGAGAATGCCGCGTTGCGCCTGCACCTGAGAAATGATGTCGACGGTGCGCAGCGTTGGCTCCAGGGTGGTGCCGCTGTCGTAGTAATCGAAAAAATTCGCGTGAAGATGGAACGAATTGATCAAGTCGAACTCGACCACATTGACGAGATAGATCCGGATCGGGCGGGTTTTGTCGACCACGATCGGATGCTTCATGTGCTGAAAAGCGATCGAGTTGATTGCGTAGACCTCGTTGGCGGCGTCGAAAGTGGTGTCGAAGGCATTCATCACCATCACGAATTCCTGCCATTCCTTTGATTCCTCGTAGTCGGGATGGCGCTTTTTGGCGAGATCGCCTCGCTTTTTCGGATCGGGATTGACGATGAACATGCCGTAGAGGCCCTTGTGAATGTGCCGCTTCAGGGGGCTGGCGTGGCAATGATAGAGATGGAGTCCGAACGGTTTGGCGGTGAATTCGTAGGTATGCTGATCGCCGATCGCGACCTCGCCGCGCCCGATCCCGGCGACGCCATCATGAAACGCGCTATGGATTCCGTGGAAGTGCATCGTGTGCGGATGCGAGCCGGCGTTCGTAAAGTGGATCCGGAGCAGATCGCCCTCGTTGGCGCGAAGGGTTGGACCCGGCACCCGGCCGTTGTAGGTCCAGGCAGGAAAGAAGAGCCCGGGCGCGATCTCGATTTCTCGGTCGTAGGCGAGGATGTTCCACTCACGCACCGCGGTGCCGTCGGCGCGCGTTTCCGTCACCTCGCCGTAGTCGAAATCGGTTAGCAGCTCGTCGGGATGCCAGCCGAGCCTGTCAAGATCGACCTCGCCCATTGCCATCGACTGGCCGTGCGCGGTGTGATCGTCTTCTTGCGTTGGAGTTTCGTGCTGATGCTCGTCTTTCGCCGTCGCGTGGTGCGAGAGCAAAAGGGGCGCGGCGAGCGCACTGGCGCCAATGGTCGCCGCTGCTCCCCGCGTTCCGAGGCCGAGCAACGCTCGCCTGTTGAGTTGCGATGAATCCATTTTTGATAGTTCCTTTGAATGCTCTATGGGAATTGCCTACTATCACTCATGCGTGATGTTATAAATTAGCTTACGCTAAATCTCATATTCATCAAGTGGCTAATTTCGGAAATTGACGTTTTCGTGGTGAGGATAGAGTCTCACCGAGGCCTCAAAAACACCCAAACACTGTAGGGGCTGGCACAAGACCGGCCCGGGTTTCCAGCAACCAATCTGGCGTGTGATGACCACGGGAGGACACAAGATCCTCCTCCACAACGTGGGTGGTGCCCCTGCAAATAGACAACGATTTTACATCCGCGCGGTCGTGCCGCCGTCGACGTAGAGCGTTTGGCCGGTGATGAAGCTCGCCTCGAGCCGTGCAGGCACGACCTACTCGTGCAATGAGCGATTGACCACGATCGATCCCACGCCATCTAGCTCAGTCGTATGGGTCGTCATCTTCGGCGGCCCGATCAGCTTCAAGGAGGCATGAAGATGTCCCCCACTCAACACAACGTCACCGACAGAGCAAACAAGGCCGATCAACTGGACAGGCCTGCTCGAACCTGCAGAGATTTCCGTGATGGCGCATCTGGCCGCCGGATTCACCGATCAGACGAACGTGGCTTTCTGGCTGGTCAATGAAGCCAAAGGGCCTCGTGAGGATGAGCGTGAAGTCATGGGCTGTGTACATCCGGTTAGGCTATGCCGCGCCATCCCGTGCCACAGCTTGAGCCTGCATTGCATCGACGTGTCGGGATCACTCCCCGCTAACGGCGTAGAAGGTGCCGTCCGCATTGCCAAGATAGATGGTGCCGCCAATTACCATCGGCGAACCATAGAGCGATGCCTTGAGATCCAGCCGCCATTGCTCTTTACCGCCGTCAACGCTCACCGCATAGAGGGTCCCATCACGACTCGCGATGTACACCAGGTCGTCGACCACGATTGGGGAGGCATAAACCGCTCCCGATGTGGCGAACTTCCACAACTGCTCCCCGGTCGCCGCATCAAGTGCGTACACAGAGCCGTCATCGCTCCCGACAAACACGATACCCTCCGCCACGGCGGCTGCCGACGCAATGAGGTCACCTGTCTGGAACTCCCAGCGAGACTTTCCTGTGTCGACGTCAAGCGCGTGGAGGACGCCATCGCCATCACCGATATAGACGATGCCACCGCTTACCGACGGGGACGCGATCAATCCGTCTCCAAGGTCCACACGCCATCGTTGTTCGCCCGACGCTGAATCGATTGCCAAGAATCCTCCGTCCACTGCCCCAATAAAGACGGTGTCACCGGCGATCGCGGGAGAACTGTAGACTTCGGCGCCAGTTGCAAAGCGCCAGCGCTCGCTGCCTGTGGTCGTGTCGATCGCGTAGAGGAATCCGTCCCAGCTCCCGACATACGCCGTTCCATCGGCGACAATCGGCGAGGAAAAGACCTGACCACCCGTTGTGAACGTCCATCGCACCTTCCCGGTTTCGGGATCGAGAGCGTATAGGTCGCCCGTGTCGCTGCCAACGTAGAGGATTCCGTCGACGACGGCCGGGGACGACGATGTCGTTTTACCGATACTTGCCTGCCAGCGTTGCGCTCCTGACGAAGCGTCGAGTGCATAGACCGACCCATCCAGCGTGCTGAAGTAGACCACTCCCCCGCTCACCGCGGCGGTAGAACCCACCGAATTGGCTGGCACGGACCATTCCACCAATGGCGCCCCCTCCACCCCTGGTCCCGCCAGTTCACCAGTATGAGCCGGATTTCCGCCGAGCATCGAAGGTGCGGGCGTCGGCGTACTGGTTGGAACCGGCGTCGTGGTTGGTGCTGGTGTCAGCGTCATGGTTGGTTCTGGCGTTGGCGAGTTCGTCGGCTCCGGGGTAGCTGTTGGTGTGTTGGTCGGTATCGGTGTTGGCGAGTTCGTCGGCTCTAATGTCGGCGTCATGGTTGGTTCTAGCGTTGCGGTCGGTTCGGTTGTCGGCGTCATGGTTGGTTCCGGTGTTGGAGTATTGGTGGGTAGGGGAGTCGGCGTATTCGTTGGTTCTGGCGTTGGTGTATTGGTGGGCACGGGAGTCGACGTCGTAGTCGGCTCTGGTGTCGGAGTATTAGTGGGCATGGGGGTCAATGATGCCGTCGGTTCGGGCGTAGGCGTATTCGTTGGTACCGGCGTTGGCGAGTTCGTCGGCTCTGGTGTCGACGTTGTGGTTGGTTCGGGCATCTTGGTCGACGTCGGGATTGCCGTCGGTGCGGGCGTCGGCGTATTCGTCGGCACCGGGGTCGCTGTCGGCGTCGGTGATGGTGTGTTGGTTGGTTGCAGCGTTGGTGAAGCAGTCGGTGTCGCTGTTGGTGTGTTGGTCGGTTGCGGCGGTGGCGAAGCAGTCGGTTCCGCGGTTGGAATCTTGGAGGGTTCTGGGGTTGGTGACGCCGTTGGCTCAGTCGTCGGCGTGCTTGTCAGCTCGGGTGTGACCGTAGCTTGTGGGATATTGATGGGCTCAGGCGTCCGGGTATGGGTCGGTTCTAGCGTTGCAGTCGGCGTCGGTGATTGCGTGTTGGTCGGCTCCGGCGTTGGAGTCGTGGTCGGTTCGGGGGTATTAGTCGGGTCCGGAGTCGGAGTCATGGTTGGATCCGGTGTAGCCGTTGGCTCAGGGGTTGGGGTTTGCGTCGGCTCCGAGGTCATTGTCGGTTCCGGCGTATTCGTTGGCCCCGGCGTTGGGCTGCTGGTTCGCTCGGGAGTCGGCGTGTACGTGGGTGTCGAAACCTGTGGCTCGATCGACGTCGTTATTGTGGTGTCGCTGCCCGCAATCGCGTAGACAGCATTGTCTTGACTCCCGATATAGACAGTAGAATTGACGATCGCGGGTGAGGATGCAATGGCTGCATCCGTCGCATACCGCCAGAGTAGCAGCCCATGCTCTGCATCGAGCGCATACAGTGCGCCGTCCCCGCCGCCGACGTACACCACGTTAGTAGCGATGCTCGGTGATGAGACAATTGCGACACCCATGGCGTAGCGCCAAGACTCCGATTGTTGGGCAATATCGATCGCGACAATGATCCCGTCGCCATTGCAGATATAGATGCGGTCTCCAGTAACGGCGGGAGATGAGGTGACTATTCCGCCGGTTGCGAACTGCCATGTTTCCCGACCCGTCTGTGCACTGATGACATGGAGAACGCCATCATAGCTGGGGACGTAGACGAGTCCTCCGGCAATGGCTGGAGTCGCATAGATCGGGCTCCGAGCGTCGAATCGCCAACGCTCTTCACCTGACGACGCATTTAGGGAATAGACGAGTCCATCGACGCTGCCGAAGATGATGTCATTATCGATCGCCGCCGGAGAAGAGAAAATCCGCTCGCTTGTAGCGAATTGCCATACTTCCTCACCAGATTCGGCATGAACTGCATAGATGATTCCATCGCCCCCGCCGAAGAATACGATGCCGCGGAGCAAAACTGGCGAAGACACAATGGGACTCCCCGTTGCAAATTGCCAACGTTCCGTTCCGTCTTCGGCGTCGAGCGCGTACAGATTTCCGTCGTCGCTCCCGATATACAGGGTTCCATCGCTTAGGGTTGGCGAGGATCCCACATTGTCCCCGGTAGCAAACGTCCAGGTGACCGAACCGTCGGTGGTATGAATCGCATAGACGTTTCCGTCGTCGCTACCGATGTAAACGGTCTCGCCAGAGACCACGGGCGACGACACGACGGGACCAGCCGTCAGGTAGCTCCATTTAAGAACCGGCGACCCTTCGGGCCCTGGCCCAAGTTCTTCACCCGTCCTAGCCGGACTGCCGCGGAACATCGCCGTGTCACTGACGCTCTCTTGCGCAGCAATACGGACATCATCGCGAGAAGATGGCGCCTCCACGGCCCTTACTTGCTGAGCCTCGACTGACGCCAGGACGACGAACAAGACCACGAAGCGAAGGAGCCTTATGGAAAAGAAGGGAATACGCAGAGGCTCATTGCCTTTCGGAACGCGTGGGATCACGTCATTCCTTCCTGCCGCCTGACCGACCATTGAGAGGTGGCGCGGCCGATGGGAGCCACTCAGTCTTGGAGGGCGTCAGAGGAATTACTCCCACTATTTTCCTATTGTCCATATGAGCACGGAGTCCGTTTATGATAGAGTGCGTTGAATATAACATAATCCGATCGCCGACAGTTTCGACATTTTGACCAGTGGATGCCGTCACGTTGAAGCATTCAAAGCGGAGGCGGCTGATGATTCCCACGCGGCAACTCCGTCCTCATTCACTCAAGTTCTCCAGTAGAAGTGCGTAAGGAAGGAAAACGTCATGTCAGCCAGACGACCTTTTGCGTTGGTAACCCTCCTGATCATCGCGGTGATGAGCGCGTTGATGGTTGAGGGAGTGGCGGCACAAGAGAACGGCATGAGCGTGACGGTAGAACTGCAGGAATATGATCACTCGGGCATCACAGGAACGGCCGTTTTGAGCGAAACCACGACCGGAGGCACCCATGTATCGATGGTGCTCGTCGGGGCAGAGCTCGACGGAAACCATCCCACGCATATTCACACTGGAACGTGCGATAACTTCAACCCCATTCCTCTTTATCCGCTCGAAACGGTCAATCTCAATCCCGTCTATCACGAGGGCGTAAGCGAATCGACGGTCGAAGACGTCAGTTTGACGGAACTCTATGAGGGGAAGTATGTCATCCTCGTCCACCAGTCTCCGGAAGAACTGACCACCTACCTCGTCTGCGGTGAAATTGGCAGCGGGACGGTCGGGACGACCGAACGTGTCGCGCCTGGTGATCCACCAACGACCCATCATATGCCCGCATCGGGTGTCGGCTCCAGCGTTGGGAATGAGACCACCGGATCAGGCTTTTTGGTCCTCGTGTCCGCGCTCGCACTCGTCACGGCAATGACCGCCGGAGCGATTCGAAAGACCTGGAAGTAAATCACGCGCATTGCTTGAGACCCTGCTTCGGTTCGAAATGCTCCTAGGTAAAGTAAACGCCTTGCCCGATGAATCATTTGAAAGGGCTTCGGGGGAAACCAGCCCTCACCCGGCGCGAAAGCGCCACCCTCTCCCAATGCTGGAGAGTGGGGGCTTTCGTCGTACCCTCTCCTAGCATTGGGAGAGGGGTCTTGGGGCGTGAGGGCCGTCAGCGACTATTTCACTTAGGCAAAACTTTTGGTGATAAGGGGATGGGCATCAGAGTCGGGACAATGTAAGGCTGAAATGCGGGATGAATTTCGGTGAGCACGTCAACTGGTCTCCCGGTGAGGAGCCGCAGCTCATCCGCCAGGAGAAATTCCCGTCTAAGCGCCCGGTCGGCAGAAAATGCAACCAGCAGATCGATGTCGCTGTCCGGACGTTCCTCACCACGGGCGAAGCTGCCGAAGAGTGCGGCTCGCACCACGCCATGCTGACGCAGGATGGCCCAAAAGCGGTCCGTGAGGATATCCGGACGAACACGAGATGCAGGCGTGGCAGTGGCAGTTATCGGTTCCATAGTGCGCTCATTTTACCTTACCGACTCGCCTTCCCAATCAATCCTCGACAATCGCGACGTAATCGCCATCTCTTACATCCGCGACGTCATGCCGCCGTCGACGAACAGCGTTTCGCCGGTGATGAAGCTCGCTTCGTCTGAAACCAGGAAGGCGACGGCATCGGCGATATCGGCAGGACGGCCGACCCGCTGGATCGGCACGCGGGAGGCGCCAAACTCGGTGGTGTACTCAGGATTGTCGAAGTAGCGCGGCACCTCGATCAGACCGGGCCCGATCGCGTTGACCCGGATCCCCTGCGCCGCCAGCTCGGTCGCCAGCGAGCGGGTGAAGGCGATGATCGCTCCCTTGGTTGCCGCATAGGCGGCATGATGCGGCGCCCCAACCCGTCCATGCACCGAAGTGATGTTGACGATCGTGCCTTTGCCGGCTGCTTCCATATAGGTGAGCGCGCGCTGGGCGCAAAAGAAATAGCCTTTGATGTTGAGATCGAACTGCTCGTCGTACAGCTCTTCCGTCGTTTCCAGGAAGGGGACCGCTCGGGTCACGCCTGAATTGTTGACGAGGATATCGATGCTGCCGAGCGCAGCGACCGTTTCATCGACCACTCGCTGGCATTCGCTCGCGAAGCGAAGATCGCCGCTGACAATCACCGCTTCTCCGCCCGCATCCTTGATCTGGCGCACGGTTTCCTGCGCACCCTCCTTACTGTGCGAATAATGAACGGCGACCCGCACACCACGCTGCGCCAATCCGATCGCGACGCCTTGCCCGATCGCGATCCCCGCCCCGGTTACCAGCGCCGTTTTTCCCTGAAGACCAGCCACCTTCAACCCCCTACAAAGCCTTTACAATCGTCCTTCGAGATCATAATCGAGCATTCTCCACACGAGACCGTAAGAAGATCATCCTGTTTCCGTCTACCCCTACAATGGCGATTCGTTTCGAGGGACGGCAACAATGACCGAACAGCTCGCCGAAGCTTCGGCGGCAAGTATCGATGATGCAACGCTGGTGGCTCGCGCAAAGCGCGAGTGCAAAGCGTTCGCGCCCCTCTACGTTCGCTATTACGACCGTGTCTACGCCTATTGCTATCGCCGGCTCGGGAATCCGGACGATGCTGCCGACGCCACGAGCCTGATTTTCGCCCGCGTGCTGGCGGCGTTGTCGTCGTGCCGGGACGAATCGTTCCGCTCCTGGCTCTTTTCCATCGCCCATAACGTGCTGGCCGATTACTACCGCACCCGGAAGATCGACCGCCCGATCGATGACGCTTTCGAGGTGGCCGATCACGGGCCATCACCGGAGGACGAAGCAATCGCCGCTGAGGCCAAAGCGACCGTGACGAAGCTCCTGGCGGAACTGCCGGAGGAGCAGCGGGCGGTGCTGGAGCTGCGGCTGGCCGGATTGACCAGTAAAGAGATCGCCGCTGTGCTCGGCAAACAGCCGAACGCGGTCGATCAGGCTCAGTTCAGGGCTATGACCCGGCTGAAGCTGCTTGCGCAACGCGCAGGCTCATGGACGGAGGGACCAAAATGATGCCGGACATGAACGCCGACGCCAACCGACTCGCCAGATTGTGGGATGAGCTCGTCGCCGGGAAGTATCCGCCCGATGATGCCGACACCGAATTTCTGTCGGCGATCAACCAACTTGATCAGCTCGCCGCCGTGTCCCCCGCTCCACCCGAGATCGTGGCGCACGGCTGGGAAAAGCTGATGGAAGGACTCGGCCAGCTTGTGCCGTACGAGCCCGATGCCGCCGTGTTGAAACCATCCAACGGACATCATCCGGTGCATCAAAACTCCGTGACGGTGATCGGGAACATACGCGGTCGCTTTGAAACGCTTGCCGCCTTCTACCGCATCGTTGCGATCGCGGTGATCGCGGGATTCCTCGGGGGATTCATTACCGGCGGCTGGACTCGGATCGCGATGCGGATCGCCGGAACGCTCACGAGCGACCATAATCGCGGTCTGCTCACCGAGAACGATGCCGCTGTCGGCCATCTCACCTTCAGCGGAACGCTGTTCATCGCCTTTACCGGCGCAGCGTTCGGCGTGCTGGCGGCGCTGATGTATGTCGCGGTACGACGTTGGATTCCCGGCAGCCGTCGACAGCAGCCAATCATTTTTAGTCTCTTGCTGCTCGGAGTCTTTGGCTTCGTGGTGATGGACCCGACGAACCCCGACTATGTCACCTTCGGGCCGCCCTGGCTGAATGTGCTTACCTTCAGTCTCGGCTACATCGTGATCGGCACGGTGGTCGGCACGCTGGTGGAAGCACTCGATCGCAGGATTCCTGCGCTGCGCGACTTTACCGGTACGACCTGGCTGCGCGGACTCAAGATCGGGGCCATGTTCCCTGCGTTCGCTTTCGGAACGCTCGGAATCGCTGCGCTCAGCTTCGCATCGAGCGAAGCCGGTCCGCTCCTCATGCTGGTGATTTTCGTGGCGGCGATCCTCTGTCTGATCGCGCCGCACATCGGCAAGCTTCGAGGATTCCAGCTCTCGAAATCTCCGGTCTTCGGCTACGCCGTTTTCGCGGCGCCGAGCCTGATCGGGCTCACGCTCACCTTGCGCGCCATCGCCATGATTCTTGGCGGCTAGATAGATGATCCGGCGCGGATCACCAACCAATCGATGCCGGGGATGATCCCGGCACGGAGAACAAGGAGGTTCTTCATGAAGGCAATGGTGTCTCGTCGTTCGTTCGTTGGCGCCATGGCTGGAGCAGGGATGCTCGTAAGCCAGCAGCGCTCGTCGATCCTGGCCGCACCCGGACGTGCGTCATCCCTCACAACACGCGCCGCGCAAGATGCGCCGGACGGTCCTTACACACTCCCCGATCTGCCCTACGACTACGCCGCGCTCGAATCACACATCGACACGCTGACGATGCAGATTCACCACGACAAGCATCACGCGACCTACGTCGCCAATCTGAACAAAGCGGTTGCCGACTATCCCGAACTGCAAGCGCTCACCGTCGAGCAACTGGTGCAGAGTCTCGACTCGGTGCCCGAAGAGATCAGGATGACGGTCCGCAACAACGCGGGCGGCCATTTCAACCACTCGATGTTCTGGGAAACGATGGGACCGGCGGGAACCAAACCGAGCGATGTGCTGACCTCAGCGCTTGACCGCGATCTTGGTGGGCTGGAAGCAATGCAAACTGCCGTCAACGAGGCCGGCACGAAACGCTTCGGTTCCGGTTGGTCGTGGCTGGTCGTTCAGGATGGCAAGCTCGCCGTCGTCAGCAGCCCGAATCAGGATTCGTCCCTGATGGACAACTCCGCCACCCCGATCCTCGGCGTCGATGTCTGGGAGCACGCGTACTACCTGCTCTACCAGAACAAGCGCGCCGACTACCTGACCGCCTGGTGGAATGTCGTCAACTGGGACGTCGTGTCGCAACGGTACTTCGACACGTTGTCGTCGTGACGATTTTCCTCACCCAGCCCTGAAGCGCCCCCCTCTCCCGATGCTGGGCGAGGGGACGAAAAGCCCCTCTCCTGAAATCGGGAGAGGGGTTGGGGTGAGGGTTTCAATCCGATTCTCCCTGATGTACTCCCACTCGATCTCATACCCAAGCCCCGGTCGTTGGGGAAGACTGACGTAGCCGTCGGGTTCGAGAGCATCGAGGGGGGTGGTCAGGTAGGCGGGGGTGACGTCGTAATCGACGCCGGGGGCGAGGAGACCGCGTTCGTAGTATTCGCAGGTGTCTTCGGAGGTTGAGCCGAGCACGTGCAGGTTGCCGATGCCGCTCATGTGGATTTCGCAGCGAACGGCGTAGGCTTCGCAGACGATCGCGGTCTTTTTCGCCGCGGTGATGCCGCCGCGCAGCACATCGATCCGGCTGATGTCGGACGCTTCCCGCCGCAGCCAGTCCGCCCGGGTGAAGACGTGCCCTTCAATGATCTCGGGCGAGCAGATCGGGATGCGTCAGTTCCCGCGCCAGCCGGATATAGGGATCGATTCGATGCTCCGGCATCGGATGCTCGTACCAGTGGAAGTTCAGTTCCTCCAGCACTCGTCCGACTTCGAGCGCTTCCTCATAGATGTGATAGGTGCCCCAGGGATCGTACATCAGCACCATGTCGTCGCCGACAGCTTCGCGCACAAGCCGGCAGACTTCGATGTCCTGCTTGATGTGTGAAGGACGACCAGGAACCGCTTCTTTCGTTACGGGATTCCAGTAGTAGTATGGATGGATCTTGTAAGCGAGATACCCCTGCTGTTTACAGGCGAGCGCGTGCTCGGCGTAATTCTCGGGTGAGCCCATGTTGGGATAGGTGCTGGCGTAGGCTTTGACCCGGTCGCGGCAGCCGCCCATCAGCTTATACACGGGGATGCCCGCCGCGTTTCCAGCCAGATCCCAGAGCATCATGTCGACGACGCCGATCACGTTTTCGGGTGTTTTCGCCGTCCAGAGCCATTGCCAGATCCGCTCGCGATCGTAAGGGTCCATCCCGACCAGCAGCGGCTTCACCCGATCGAGGATGTAGTCGATGCTCCCCTGATCGAGTCCATCCTGATCGCCATGCCCATGCCCTCCGAAATAGCGGCCCACCACTCCCGAATCGGTGTGAATCGTCGCCAGCGACTGGATGATCTCCGTTTTCGGAAACGCCTCCCCATTCTGGTAGCGATCCGACCAGGTACGAAACCGCTCGATGGTGATGTCGGTGATGATCATGGCTCACTCCGTTCGGAGTTATGAGTAGAGAGTTGAGAGTGGAGAGGACGATAAAATAACGTTCTCTCCACTCTCAACTCTCCTACTCGTCTCAATACCCCAACTGGTCACACGCCTCTTCCAATTCTTCCAGCGCGATTGGATCGAGCGCTTCGGCGGGTGGGCGGACGTAGGCGGTGGCGATGACGCCGCGACGGCGTAGCACCTCTTTATGGAGACGATGGTGGCCGCCGATGCCCTGAACGGAGATGCGGAGCAACGGCCAGATCTGGGCGTCGAAGAGCTCGCGCGCCCGCAGGCTGTCGCCCGCCTGCCAGGCGTTCCAGATTTGCACGAAGGCGTGTGGGGTGCTCGGCCAGGGCATCGTGCCGATCGAGCCGCGCCGCATCTCTTCGAGGAACATCGTGCCGCCTGCGCCGCCGAAAATGGCGACCTGATCGCCGCCGGCCTGAACCGCGTTGTACACCTGACTCGCCGGGGGAATGCTCTCCACCTTGGCGTAGCTGACCCACTCACACGTTTCGCAAATCCGCCTGATCAACGGCGCGCTGACAGGCGTGCCGGCGGTGTCCTGGATGATCACCGGCAGCTGGACCGCGTCCGAGATCGCCTGAAAATAGTCCAGGATTTCCGTCGGCGAAAAACCGATGCCCGGCGGCGTGCACATCACTGCGCTCGCGCCCCATTCCTTATTCTGGTTCGAGTAATAAACAGCGAGATCGGTCGCAGCCGCGCCGGTATTGACGACGACCGGCACGCGTCCCCTTCACCTGGTCGATCACCGTTCTCGAGACGATTTCGCGCTCGGATTCTGTCAGTTTGTAAATCTCGCTTCCAAGCGCGATGCCAAGCCCATGCACCCCGGCCTCGATCGTGAAATCAACAAGATTGCGCAAGCTCTCCGCGTCGATCCGCCCACGCGCATCAAACGGCGTCAGCAAGATCGGCACGACGCCATGCAACTCGGGAAGGGTCATCCGCCGTCAGTCCTTTCAGTCGATCGTCAGGAGATGCCGGTCAGCAATGAATGGCGGATCTTCGCAGATATGGGGAGATCGCGGGGATGCAAACGTGCCATCACGGAGAACCCGGCACCCGAAGTGCCGGGTCAACGATCGACGCGGCTCAATGCGTACTTCATCATTCCTGCGGTGTCTCAGACAAACAACGGGGCCATCGATTCGGCATTCACCAATTGCGCCATCGCCTCGTCGGAGGGGCGTCCGGTGAGGCGGTTCGCCGCGTCGATGACTTTCGGGAGCAGGTTGATGTCGCCGGCGGTGTTGAGGAAAATGCCGGGACGGCCGAGCACGTAGTTTACGGCGAGGTCGATCGATGCCTGATTCTGCAGCGGGTCGTACCAGGTGGACGTCGTCGGAGTGCGGCCATCCCATGGGGAGCGGGTGATCCCCTTGATCGTCTGCATCGCCACGCCGCGATCATCGCAAATGGCGGAAAGCCGTTCGAAATCGTGGGCGTATTCCGGATTCTGCATCATTGGATAGTTGTACGGAAGCAGCACCGAATCGAACTGGTATTGCTCGAGCGAGCGGATATGCATCTTCGCCACGGGCACATCGTGACCGGTGACGCCAATAAAACGCACGAGCCCGTCTTCTTTCGCCTGGATCGCCGCCTCCAGCGCACCGCCCGGACCCATCGCGATCTCCCATTCGGCCGGATCGACGAGATAGTGCAACTGGATCAGATCGACGTTGTCCACCCGCAACCGTTCCAGCGAGCGTTCAATCTCGGTATAGGCGGCGAGCCGGGTACGCTCACCCGTCTTCGTGGCAAGAAAGACCTTGCTGCGGTTTTTCTCCAGCCAGGGTCCGAGCCGTACTTCCGATTCGCCGTAGCTGGCAGCCGTGTCGATATGGTTGATGCCGGCCTGCTCGACCAGCTCCATCGTCCGGTCAGCGTCTTTCTGGGACACCGCGCTGAAGGCAGCTGCCCCGAAAATCACGCGGGTGCTCTCGTGACCGGTTGAGCCAAATTGCTGCGTCGGGATCATCGTGTCCACTCCTCTCCTGTATCACAACGCGTCTCAGCGCCGCCGGGAATGATGGAACGAGCATAGCGGATTCGCCCGATTGGTCGATTCAACTTGCTACGATTGTCCCATTCCGGTCCCACTCATCACCAATGCCGAGGGAGGAATCTGCACTATCCGTCTGCCTCGGGTGTTCCTTCTGGAATGTCTGCCGTCGGTTCGGGAGTGACCGGTTCTTCGGTTGGAGTTGGCGGATCGATCGCGGGCTCGGTTGGCGCGACGATTTCCGTTGGCGTTGGCATCGGCGTTTCGGTTGGAACGATTTCTTCCGATGCGGCGGAAAAGGTCTGGACGGGTGTACCCCAGGCGCGGACTTCGGCGATGCAGCCTAATGGGTCGAGCCCATATGGATTCTGGAATCTCAATCGCACGTAGAAGGCGGTGACGTCGATGTTGATGACATTCCAGGTGTAGACGCCCGAGGTCTGGACGGTCGCGATCGGATCATAGAACTCGCCATTCGTTGATCCTTCGAGAATGATGGTTCCCGCGCAGTTCGCCTGATCATGAATCCAGGCCAGCGTGCTGAGTCTGACCGGCGTGGCAAAACCGAAAAGCAGATGTCCACCTGATATGCCCGGATGCTCAAGACGCCAACCCGTTTCGTAGAGACCATCCCAGGCGAGTTCGGCCGATTCGCGATTGTTGGCGGAATCGATGCCGCTGTCGACCGGCAACGGTGGTGACTGCGGCAGCATCGACTCGTCGATGTGGCCGGGACCCGTTGTTGGTGTGGCTGTAGGCATCGGTGTCGTGGTCGCCGTCGCAGTCGGCTCCGGCGTTGCCGTTTCGGTCGGTATGGGCGTGCTCGTCATCGTTGCCGTTGGCACGGGCGTTTCGGTTGGGACATCAGTCGCCGTCGCCGTCGCTGTTGGCGTTTCTGTCGGGCTCGGGGTGTTTGTTGGAGTTTCAGTTGGTTGTGCGGTCGCGGTTTCAGTGGGAACGGCAGTTGCGGTTGGAAGTTGTGAAATGGGGACGCCCCAGGCCCGTGCTTCCGCCAGGCATCCCAGCACGTCGAGTCCATTTGGATTTCGGAACGAGAAGCGAAGGAACTTCGTGGTCGCCTCGACATTGACCACATTCCAGACAAAGACCTCGCCAGTGGGGAATGTGGCAATCGGCTGGTAGGTCGTGCCGTCAATTGATTTCTCGAGGACGATCGTATCCCCGCACGCACCCCGATCCTGAACCCAGGCAACCTGGGAAAGCACGACCGGCTCATCTCCAAAGAAATAGAGCAGATTCCCGCCCTTCGGACCAGGGTGCGTGAGCCGCCAACCGGTGTCATACCGCTCATCGTACGCCAGCGCCGCCGCGTCTCTACTGTTCGCCGAGTCGATGCTCGATAGCACCGGGAGGGGCGGCGTTTGCGGCAGCATGGAGCTGTCGATGGCTGGCACGGTCGGCGTCGGTGTGGGAATCGAACGTTGGCGTTTCCGTTGGCGCGCTTGTCGCTGTATATGTGGCCGTCGGGATTTCTGTTGGGACCAGGGTCGCGGTTGGCGTCTCAGTCGGTACGCTTGTGGGCGTACTTGTCGGGCTTGGCGTCATCGTAGGCGTTGATGTCGCCGGAGCCACGGTTGCAGTTGGTGTTTCGGTGGGAGCTTGCGTCGCGGTTTCCGTGGGAGCCATGGTTGCCGTTGGGGTACCGGTTGGAGCGGCAGTAAATGTCGCGGTCGGCGTGTTGACAGGTGTATCCGTTGCCGTCGCGGTTGGCGGAGCGGTCGTTGATGTGGCCGTTGGTGTAGGCGAAATTGGCCCTCCCCAGGCTCGCACCTCGGCCAGACAGCCAAGAGGATCGAGACGCGCAGGATTCGGCAGGCTGACGCGCAGGAAGAGCGTCGTTGCCCCGACATCAACGACATTCCAGGTGAAGGCGGCCGAAGGGGCATAGGTTCCGATCGGTTGGTAGGTCGTGCCATCGCTCGATTTTTCCAGCACGATCGAGCCAACACACCCGGCCTGATCGTGGATCCATGCCACATGCGTCAGGACAACGGGAGCGTCACCGAAGAAATAGACCAGATACCCTCCCGACGTTCCAGGTTGATTCAGCCGCCAGCCGGTGTCGTAGCGTCCATCGAAGGTAAGCTCGGCAGCCGGGCGATTCGAAGCGGAGTCGTTGCTCGAAAGCACGGCGAGAGGCACCCCTTCCGGCAACACTGACTCGTCAATAGATGGAATCGTTGGAATCGGAGTCGGTGTCAACGTTGGTGTCACGGTTGGAATTTCGGTTGCCAACTGTGTCGCAGTTGGTGGGGCGATTGCAGTCGACGTCTGGGTCGGTAATTGGGTCGCCGTTGGAATCTGTGTTGGCGTTGCCGTTGGAGGCAGCGTTGCCGTTGATGTTGCCCTGGCGGTAGACGCCTCGGTCGCGGTTGCCGTCGAAGTTGCACTGCTCGTCGCGGTCATCGTTGCGGTTGTCGTGCTGGTTGCGGTCAAAGTAGCGGTTTTCGTGGGTGAAGGGGTTGCGGTCGGGGTTGGCGCGACTCCCGTCAGGACCGAGCCTTCTGCCAGATATCCAAGCACCGGCACACCCGTCGTGTTGACGAACAACCAGCGGATATAGCGTGTTTGCTCGCCCAGGCCACGACTCTGCCACTGCAACGCGGGTGCGTCGCCGCTAACAATCGCCGTCTTCCAGGTTTTCTTATCGAGCGACGTTTCAATCTGCAGCCGTGGGGCCCCTCCGGTGATGCTGAAGACCCATGAAACCGTGTCGACATAGAGTGAGCCGCCGAGATCGATATAGACATAGGCTTGCGCCGGCGCCGGGGTGGTGGTCGTGCGCCAATCGGTATTGAGTCGACCATCGCGAATATTGCCCGTCCAGGTCGCGCCGCTGGAACCGCCACTCCCAGGTAGGGGAACCATGGTTGGCGTCGGCGTCGGAGTGATCGTCGTTTCACCGTATAACTTGACCTCGCCGATATAGCCGAGCGAGAGATCGTTGTTCGGATTGTCGACATTGAAGCGCACCGAGCGGACAGTCTGATCGACGTTCAGCGATTGCCAGGATTGGGCGGGAGCGTTGCCGGTCGTATAGATGGTAGTGAAGTTGACGCCGTCCGCCGACACCCGAATGCGCATCCGGTCGGCATATCCCGTCTGGCGGAACGCCCAGGTGATTTGCGTGAGATGCGTCGGCACTCCCAGATCGAGTTGGAGATAGGCTGGTTTTGGCGGCGTGACGCCATTGCCAACGATCGCCCAGCTTGTGCCGATCTTGCCATCAAGTACGCGAGTTGGATCGTTCCCGGCATTGGCCTTTGCTGCAACGATGATCTTCTGTTCGATGACGGCGGCACGCGCTGGCGATGACTGCGAAAGAATGACGAACGCTGAAGCACTACCTGCGAATACGATGATGGCAATCAACAAGATCGATAGTCGGGACACAGAAATCAACACGTCTCTTCCAGGACGCATACTGCGAGCCCCCTCAATGCGCGTGAATGATCAATGATCGATGTTCATATCTGACTGCGAATTATGCACAGATGAGCGACAGATGGCGAGAAGGTTGCTGATGCCCGCTCGCGCAAATCGAGATGCTCATCATCAACCTTCTGGCGGCGCCTCAGTGGACTCCACCGGAGGGACTTCAGTGGGTTCCTCCGGTGGGATGGTTGGCTCTTCGACGACGGTTGGGATTTCAGTGGGAACGTCGGTTGGCGTTTCCGGGATGATTTCGGTCGGAGCTTCGGTTGGTGGAGCGATTTCCGTCGGGACCGCGGTTGCGGTCGCTTCGACGGTTTCCGTTGCCGTTTCGGTTGGGGACGTGGCGATATCCTGATCGCCCCAGGCGGCGACTTCAGCGAGACAGCCAACCTGCGGCAGGCTTGCCCCATTCGTGAAGCTCCAGCGGAGATATTGGGCTGATCCGCTCGCAGGCACTGCCTGCCAGACGAAGGCGGGCGCAGCTCCAGCGGTGGCGATCGGCTCCCAGGCCACGCCATCGAGCGAGCGCTCGATCGTCACTGTATCGACGCATTCGCTCTGGCTGAACAGCCAGGCAACCGTCGTCAAGACGTAAGGCTGCCCGAAGTCGACGGTAAGCTCGCCGCCTTCCGGTCCTGCGGAACTGACTCGCCAATCGGTGCTGGTGGATTGGTCGAAGGCGAGTGCGCCCGTCTCGCTGCTGGTCGAATCGCTGCTCGCGATGATCGCGATCGGCGTCGCCTCCGGCAATGCGGAAGTATCGATTACGGGGGCCGTCACGGTCGCGGACGGCGCAACCGTCGCCGTTGTGGTCATTGTTGGCGTCTGGGTTGCGGCCACCGTCGCAACCGGAGCGAGACCAGGCCGCACAGTGACTTCGGCCAGATAGCCAAGCACCGGCACACTCGTCGTGTTGGTGAAGAGCCAGCGCACATAGCGGGCTTCGACGCCCATCGGAGCGCTCTGCCACTGGTTCGCAGGGGCATCCCCGGCAGTGGCGATGGTCGTCCAGCTCTTCTTATCACTCGAAATCTGAATAGCCAGTTGCGGCGCGCCGCCGGTCTGGTTGAAGACCCACGACACCGAGTCGATGTAGATGGAGCTGCCAAGATCGATATAGACATAGGCTTGGGCCGGCGCTGGCGAGCCGGTCGTGCGCCAATCAGTATCGAGACGCCCGTCCCGGATTCTGCCGGTAAAGGTGGCGCCACTGCTGCCGCCACTGGCGGCAAGCGCCACGTTCGTCGGGGTTGGCGTCGGCGTGATCGTCGCGGTGGCTGTCGGCTGCTTGGGAGCTACCCCTGATCGCACGGTCACCTCGGCAAGATAGCCGAGCACCGGCACGTTGGTGGTGTTGGTGAACAGCCAGCGAACGTACCGGGCCTGTGCGCCGATCTTCGTGCTTTGCCACTGATTCGCGGGAGCATCGCCCACCGTGGCGATGGTGGTCCAGCTCTTCTTGTCGAGCGAGATTTGCACGTCAAGCTTCGGCGCTCCCCCGGTCTGGCTGAAGACCCATGAGACCGAGTCGAGATAGATGGCGCTGCCGAGATCGATGTAGACATTGGCGGAAGCAGGTGCGGGCGTTGAAGTCGTGCGCCAATCGGTGTCGAGCCGGCCATCTCGAATCCGGCCGGTGAAGGTGGCGCCACTGCTGCCGCCGCTGGCTGCAAGTGGGACGTTGGTCGGTGTGGGGGATGGTCCTGGCGTTGGCGTTTTTGGTTTCGGCGTCGGGGTTGGGCCGAGTGGCTCTCCGTAAAAACGCACTTCGGAGATATAGCCGAGACTGAGATCGCCGTTCGGATTGTCGATGTTGAAGCGGACATACCGGGCTACGAGATCAACGCCGATCGCCTGCCAGGCGCCGGCCGGCGCATTGCCCGTGGTGAAAATAGTGGTGTAAGTAACGCCGTCTTCAGACACGCGGATGCGCATCTTATCGGCGAAACCGGTGAGGCGGAAGACCCAGCTGATGCTGGTGAGATGCGTTTTGACGCCGAGATCAAGCTGGAGGTAGGCGGGCTTCGCCGGCGTGACGCCATCGCCAACGATGGCCCATGTCGAGCTGAGATCGCCATCGAGCACCCGGGCCGGATCGTTCCCGCCGTTGGCATTTGTTTGATAGACCGTTTGGTTTGGCGGCTTCACCGCGGGAGCAACACTCTTATAAATCTCACTTCCGCGCAGCGCGATGTGATTTCCGTAATTGGGATCGACGGCCCAGCGACCGGAGAGGTCGTTGACCTTCTTAACTTTTCCGGCGAATCCCTCGTCGATCGGTCCGGTCCAGCCAGGGCCAAGGGCCAGGTACGGCCGGAGAATATGCCCGGCTGGAATCGGGCCGTTGACATAGATGTAGAGGAGCGCAATCTGGAACCGAGCGGCATCGGTGCCCGAGTACCATGTATAGGAAGGCGCTCCATCGTAATGAATGCCGAGGCCGGCGGGATTGAGTGAATTCGTCCAGTAGGAACTGGTCCAGTTTCCCGTCTCGATGGCCGATTGCGCGATCACGATCGCCGGGTCGATGCCAACAATCGGCGCCAGCCGGTATACCTCATAGACATAGTCGGTGAGATCGCCCATGCGCAACGCGCCATTGGCGCGCGCCCAGGCCAGCACGCCCTCGGCCGAACCACGCGGCGGAGCGCTGATCAGATCGTTGACTGAGATGGTGATCGGCGCCGCGTAGGCGGCATGCTGCCGCATCATCGGCAGCCAGGAAACGATCCCAAGCGATGCGATGACCACCGTTGAAATAAGGATCAGGCTCGTGAAGCGTTTTGAAACGCCAGATTTACGCCACACGGTCATTCCTATTGGCCCACGCTTTTCGCGCCGTGTCATGTAGGCAATCAGTATGCATATGATCGCTTTATGTGTCTAGTGATTAATGTCGATATTTTGGTTTCCTGAGGAATACAACAATGGCCCCTTGCCCCTTGTGCTCCATTAGGCCGCATCTCTGAAACAAACATGAAGATTCCTCTGATTAGCCGGGGAAAATGATGATTCTCGCGTCATGATTTGATAGGCTCAGAGGAGATTGATTCGTTACCCACGTTATTGACGCGATCAGAGATGACCGGGCCAGATTCGGAAGTGGAGTGGCCTGGGCAGACGTGATGAGCAATCGCGCGCGACGCACCGGAAAACGTTCGAGGTTGCCGGGTCGACCTGAAAGCCGAGGAACGATGCCAATAAAGCCGCTCATTCAGCAGCAAGTTGCACGCGCTCGCACGATGGAGTGGCGCAAGCTCCTTCCAAACCGTAAGACCGCGAAACAGGATGGCATTGCCGGTTTGGTCAGCGGCATTGCCAATCTCCCAGGCGAATTGGCGTCCGCTGTGCTCGCCGGCGTTAATCCGGTTTTGGCAATCAATACGCTCATCGTCGGCATGCCGATCGCAGGCATGATTTCATCCACCCGCTCGATGATGTTCGACACCACCGGCGCGATGACCCTGGTCGCCGCCGATGCGCTCGCAGATCGGCAGGGCGACGACCGCGCGCAAGCGTTGATCGTGATTGCCTTGACCGCGGGCGTCTTTCAAATCGTGTTGGGTGTGCTTGGGCTGGGGCAGCTCACCAGGTTCGTGTCAAGTGCGGTGATGACGGGATTTCTCAGCGGAGTCGCCATCATGATCATCCTCGGCCAGCTCTGGGATCTCACTGGATTCGTGGGAGAAGGCGGATCAAAACTTGAGAAAACCTGGCAGCTCATCACCAATATCGACGAAGTCGATATCCCAACCACGATTGTTGGCATCGGTTCGCTCATCGTGATGATCGTTTTGCAGCGCACAAAGCTGGCAGACGTTCAATCTTCTGATCGGGCTTGGCGTGGCGATGCTCGTCGCCTGGATTTTCAGGCTCTTTGATACGGATTCCATTGCGCTGGTTAAAGATCTCGGCGCGATCCCGCGTCAAATCCCGTCGTTCGATCTTCCAGAATTACGGTTGATCCCAAGACTCATATTGGCTGGAATCGCCGTTGGCGCAGTTGGCCTGATCCAGGGCGCCGGCATAGCCCAGCAATATCCGAACCCGGGTGGCAAAGAATCGGACGATTCGCGCGATTTTCTCGCCCAGGGCATAGGCAATACTGCGTCCAGCCTCTTCGGCGGCATGCCAGGTGGCGGTTCGCTTTCTGGCACCGCGCTGAATGTTGCCTCCGGAGCAATAACCCGCTGGGCCTTCATCTTTCAAGCGGTTGTCGCCCTGGCGCTGATGCTCGCTTTCGGCAATCTGCTCGGGCTGATCCCGATGTCGGCGCTCGCCGCAATGCTGATCCTGATCGGCGCTCAAGCGATTCGATTCCGAACGATCAGATCGGTGCTTGCATCGACTCGGACATCGAGCTTTGCGATGATATCCACCTTCGTCGCCACGTTGCTGATCCCCCTGCAGCAGGCAGTGCTGCTCGGGGTCATCATTGCCTCCATTCTCTATATCTATCGATCGAGTTCAGATATCAAAATCTTCGCGCTTGATGAAACGGAAAAAGGTCTGCGCGAAACTGAGCCACCGGCCGTTCTGCCGAGCGACCGGGTGACAGTGCTCGATATCTACGGGAGTCTGTTCTATGCAGGCGCCCGCACCCTGGGCAAGCTCTTGCCTAAACCAGACGATGCCATCCAGGCCGTTGTCGTGATTCGCGTGCGTGGCCGGAGTGAGATCGGCACGACCTTCCTCGATGTCGTAAGTCGCTACGCCCAGCGGGTTCGGGCCAACGGCGGTCGGCTCCTGCTCTCCGGAATCGATCCGAACGTTAAGGAGCGCATGAGCCGCACCGGTCACCTGGCGGCGATCGGTGAAGAAAACGTGTACCTTGCCACGAGTTACGTAGGTGAGTCGACGCGCGCGGCGTTCGAAGAGGGCCAGGCATGGCTCGACACATTTGACGCGAAGGCCGAAGAAACGGTACCCCCGCCCACTTGAAAAATTAGCGGATGCTTCGCAGAATGTTCGATACATCGCTTTAACGTGCAACGCATTCGTCAGATCACCGTGGAGGGCAGCTATGCCCTACGCCAATGCTCGACCGTCAGCCCCGGATTACTCGCAACGGACATCGTCGTTGGTTGGGCGAGATCGTGAGCTCAATCGGCTCACGCGCCTCCTCAGGCAGCCTGACACCCGGTTGGTGACGCTCACCGGTCCGGGCGGCGTCGGGAAAACGCGCCTTGCCCTGGCGCTGAGCAACACGATCGCATCCGAGTTCGCCCAAGGAATGGTGTTTCTCGATCTCGCATCGCTGGGAAATCCCGACCGTGCTGCCGCAGCGGCTGGCGCAGGCGCTCTCTTTGCCGATTATCGGCGGACGCGCACCGATTGAGGCGATCTCCACCTATCTGCACGATAAGCACATGCTGCTCCTATTTGATAACTTCGAGCACCTGTTGCCGGCAGCGCCGAATCTCATCACCTTGCTCGAACAGTGTCCTGATCTGAAAATCATCGTCACCAGCCGGGAACGGCTGCGGCTTGGTCAGGAGCGCGCCTTTCCGGTGTCGCCGCTCTCCTTTCCGTTGCCGGCTGATTCTCCAGAGGATGATGAGCCGTCGGCGGAGAGCCTGCTTTCATACCCTGCGATCGAGCTTTTTTCGAATCGTGCCCAGAGCGCCTGGCCCGATTTCGCCATCACCCCGGAAAACGCCCCGGTTATCGTTCGCATCTGCGCGCGATTAGACGGTCTGCCGCTGGCGTTGGAGCTCGCGGCGGCCCGGATCGGCCATATTTCCGTCGAGGCGATGCTCGCCCGGCTCGAGCGGAATTTCGCCATCCTGAGCCAGGGAAGCCGGGACGCTCCGGAACGCCAGCAAACCCTCGACGCCACGATTTCCTGGAGCTACAAGCTGCTCAGCGAAGAAGAGCAACGCATCCTTCGCGCGATGTCGATCTTTGAAGGCAGCTTCACGCTCGAAGCCATGATCTTTCTTACCGGGCCGGTGGTGGATTCCAACACTGAACGCCGCGACGACCTCCTCTTCGACGCGCTCACCTCGCTCGTCGAAAAGAATCTCGTGGTGTTGCTGCGCGCGCCGGGCAGCGGTGGCGACCGCTATCGGTTGCTCGCGACCATTCGCGAATATGCGCGCCACCAACTCGTTGACGGGGACGAACTGGAAACGATCGAATCCCTGCATGCGCAGTACTTCATGCAAATGGCGGAGCAAGCCGAGCGCCTCCGCTTTGACCAGACCATCACCGGCGATATTCCCACGCTGACGAATGACCGTGACAACCTGCGTAAAGCGACCATCTATTTCACGACGCATCAACAACCGGAGCAGGCGTTGCGAATATTTGGCGCGCTCTGGCAGTGGCTGTTCGAATGGGGCAGCCTTACGAGCGCCCAGGAGCGGGTCTTCGCCGCGCTCGCCCTCCCGGGCGCATCAGTCCTTCCCGCGCGAATATGCCAAAGCCACTGGCTTGCTCGGCGCGCTCGCGCAGGCGACCGGCCATCACGCCGAGGCGATCGGGTACTCCAACCAATCGCTGCAGATCGCTTGCGAGTTGGGCGACCAGCGAATCGCGGGAACTGCGCTCAACACACTCGGGCTGGTGGCGATGGTTCGCGGCGACTATCAAACCGCAATCAATGATCTCAAGGCCGCACTCGAACTCTTCGAGGCGAGCAAAGACTTGCGCGCGATCTGGTGTCTCCGGCATCTCGGCAGCGTTTCCCACCGGCTTGGTGAAATGGAGCATGCGGCGGAATGGGCGCGTGAAGGCATTCGCGTCGCTCAGGAAGCCGGGCGCGAATCAGAAACCGCCGGGCTGCACCACACGCTCGGTCTGGCGGAATTCGGTCTGGGCGAGTACCAGCGAGCCGAAAATCACTGGCGGAAATCGCTGGCGATCTTTCAGGAGCATCACGATACCTGGGGAATCGCGAACGCGCTCGCGTCGCTTGGAGCCGCCGCTTACGAGCAAGGCGACCTCGAACGAGCCGAGGAACTCCAACAAGGAAGCGCCGAACTCTACCGCGCGGTCGGCGATCCTGAGGGACTGGCCTTTCGCCTGACTGCGCTCGGCTGGATCGCTCGCGCCAGGGGAGACTCGTCAACTGCGCGAGAGCAGATGGAAGCGGCGGTTGATCTTGCGCGGCGGCACGAGCATTCGCAATCGCTGATTGCGGCGTTGATCGGGTTGGCGGTGAACGACCTTGAGCGAGGAAATCGCGTCGCTTCGGCCCGTCACTTTCGTGAAGCGGCAGCTATCCGCCAGGGCGATCGGCGACACGCTGGCGATCATCACCATGGCGGAGTGGATGGCGCACGCGGGGACGATGGTCAACGAAATCCCACGCTCATTGCTCCTGCTGAAGCTGGCCCAGCGATGGCGCGATCTGAGCCAAACGCCGCTCCCGCCTTCAGAGCGAGTGAGCCATGCCGAGTATGTCGCGACCATCGGCATGGCTCACGCCGAGATCGGTGTTGACCCGGCGATCGCCGTTGATGTTCTGTTGCTGCTGCTTGCGAAGGAAAGCGACCTGATGCTTACTTCGCTTGAAAGCGCGACAACCCCCATCGTGACGCTGCCACTGCCGGCGGCTGCGAAACCGGGCCAGCAACGCGCGTACCGGCTGTCTCCGCAGGAGATGAAAGTCTTGAACTTGCTGGTGCTCGGCAGCACCGACCGGGAGATTGCCGAAGCGCTCTTCATCTCCCGGTCAACAGCGTCAACGCACGTGGCCGCGATCCTCTCCAAGCTCGATGTTCCCACCCGGTCGGCGGCAGTCGCGATTGCGCTGAGCGAGGGGATCGTTCCGTCCGCCGATATCAGGCGAAGCAACGACCTTTCCTGATTTCGCGTTTACCCTGTTCCTACGAGCTCAGACCGGTGATGCCTTTCCCGACAATCGAGATGCCGAGCACCAGGAAGAGAACCGCCATCACGATGGCGTTGTTGTGCACCAACCAGACTCGAAATTTTTCGAGTGCTTTTCCCGCGCTTTCCGGCGCGAGCAGATACCAGACCACGGGAACCCCGACCGAAAGCGACGCCAGCAGCGCATAGATGATCACCGTGGCGATCTGTTCGCTGGTTGATGCACCCGAGCTGACGATCGACGTGCCGGCCGAGAGATTGAAGATCAGGTTTTTCGGGTTGACGCCGGAAAGAAACGCGCCGAGCCCGAGCGGCGACAAGCGGCGTCGTTTTGTCGATCGTCGCCATCCATTTCGGCATGACCGGCTCCGCATCGCCTTTCGGCCGGCTCCTCCACTGCTTCACGGCAAGAAGCAGCAGCAGGATGCCAAGCCCAAGCTGGATCAAGGAGGCGGTTTTCGACGGGCTGCCATCTTCGCCGCTGATATTCGCGGGATCGGCGAAAATCAGCACCAGTGCTTCGATAATCAGAATTCCGGCGATCCAGCCGCCGACAAACGCGGGACCATTCGTTTTTGCTTTCGCCGAAAAGAGCATCAGAATCACGGCGATGATCGGAATTGGGCTCAGCGCCACACCGATCGCGGGCGTGAGAATTTCGCCAATCGCTCCACCCATGCAACCTGCCTCCCCGCGTTGCTTCCATCACCCGCCAAGTGGCAGCGACATCTCTACTCGACCCGGCGAATCACCGGGATCTTGAACTCGCCATCGAGCACCGCTGGTTTCGGTTGGTACATGCGCATCAATGGCCGGAAGTCGCCCGCCGGCGCCGGCAGCCAGTTCGATTCCTTGTCCGGGCCGGGCGATGCATGCTGGATGTAGAGATCGAGTGATCCATCATCGTTGTACTGAATGCCGGGCGTGCGATCACCGATCGAATAGCGATTGACTGGATTATCGACGAGGTAGTACTGCGGCATGTTGTACATCGTCAGCGACCAGAAGGCCTCGACCGGCGGGGTTTGATCGAAGTGCATGATGTACGACCGTTCACCGGTCAACTGCTCGTTCTTGTCGTCAACATAGGAGAAGGCGTAGACCGCTTCATAGCCATGATTTCCCCAGAGTCCGGCGCGGGCAGCGGCGGCGCGCACGGCGTACGACATCGTTCGATCGCGGATTTCCCACTCCGGTGAATCGATCGTGCCCGGGCCGAAATGGTCAAGGTTGTAATCGAAGGTGTGCATCGCCGATATCCAGCCATTGACCGGTTCGACATGCCCCTTTTTCGTCAATCCTTCGATCGTCGCCTGCCCTTCCGCCGCTGCTGCCTTCAGGGTTTCCACCAGCGCTGGATCGGCGGAGAGATAGGGGCTTTCCTTTGCGGTCAGCCCAAGCGGGGCGAGCGACGCAATGAATTCGGCATCCGCGGCTGCCGGCGGGAACAACTGCGACCAGGCGCGGAGTTTTTCCCAGAAGGCAAGATCATCCGGCACGCTCTTGTTCCAGGGCGCGGCATCCCAGTCACCGAAGGTGCGGCCTTCTGTCACAGGAAGCTCGGGATACCGGCTGAGCGGCGTCACCCAGGTCGCTTGTTGCAAGATCGCCACGTTCGGAATGTCCGCATCACCATCGACAGCGTAGCGGCCAATGATGGAGAACACATTCGTCGGAGTCTGGATCAGTGTCATGCCGTCTGGAGTTTCGCCCTGCCAGTTGGGACCAGCCAGGAGATAGACGCCCTCCTTCGTGCCGGACGCGCGACGACCGAGATAGGCGAAGTTGTTGGTCCAGGCATCGACGAACTGCATGACGTAGTAGCGGTCATGCGTGTCGGGAAGATGCAGCACCAGCGGCTCGTTCGTGACATCGCAATGGGCGAAGGTGTAGAGCGTGTCGTTATTGAGCGATACAAATGCGTCATTTGGATCAGCCAGTCGATGGGCGTATCCAAAGAGATTGATCGGCGCGCTATAGGACATTTTCGGAGTCGTCGTTTGCGACGTCACTTCATCCAGATCGTAGACAAGCGGATAGCCATAGATATAGGCCGCTTTAGCAAGTTCATCGAGTTGCGATGCCATTCAATTACTCCAGATTGCGACAGTCGAACGTCAATCCACGTTGTTGAACGTACGCATCGATCATACAAAATACCCTGCCGGGATGCGCGATGCATCCCGGCAGGGTATTTCGATCGTGCTTCGACTACGCGGCGAACATATCGCGCAGTTTCTGCTCCGTCTCGGTCGAGAGATTCGTCTGAATGACCTCGCCCGTAAGATTGCGCTCCTTCAGGGCGGCGATCACACGGTCGGTCGTCGCATCGCGAACCAGCAGAACGAGCGCCACCTCGCCGGGGCCGACCTTGGTGGCCATCGCCTTGGCGAACTTGTCATCGATGCCAACATCGGACAGCTTGCCGGCGAGCGCTCCGGTGGCGGCGCCGATCGCCAGGCCGGCGACCGGCACGAGAAAGATCAGTCCAAAGAGTCCGCCCCAGAGCGCGCCACCGAGTGCGCCCACGCCGGTGAGGCTCTTGGCCTGGTCGAGCTTGATCTTATCCCCCTGGTGATGCGCGATAACCGCATCATCGATGGTGATCAGTTGTTGGCTCTGAAGCGCCTGGAGTTCCATCAGCGCCGCGTTCGCCGTCGCCTCGTCTTTATAGGCAATTGCCACAAGTGTGCTCATTTGCTCTCCTTTTGACCTCGAACATCCCATTTCGCCACACGTCCGCCGATTCGGACGTGTGACGATTGTACGGGGCGTGAGTGTTCCAATTCGAGGATGTGCCTTACGACGCAGTCGCCGTTCAGGGCATGGCGAACCGTCCCATTAGTGCAGCGCCCCACTCGCGGCCTCGTGCATCTTGGCCATCGCGGCATCGATCGTGAAGCTCGGAGCGAGTTGCGCCGGCGGGAAATCAACGAACGTTTCCGCAAACTTCATCGCCGACGCCTGGGCGACATAGATGAAATAGGCATTGTGGATGAGCCAGTTGTAATAGGTGTTCGAGGTGATATCGGCCCGCTCGTACGGATCGGTGCGGAGATTGAAGATCTTCGGCAATCGCAGGCTTACGAAGGGTTCAGCCCAAACCTGCAATGTGCCCTGGCAGCGCTGCTCCATGAAGACGATCTTCCAGTTATCAAACCGGAGACCCAGCACATCACCATCGTCGCTGAAGTAGAAGAAAAAGTTGCGAGGGGATTCTTCCGTCTCTCCGGTCAAGTAGGGAACCAGGTCAAAGCCATCGATATGGTTCTTGAAAGCTTTGCCATTGGCCTCGTATCCCGTTTTGAGTTTCTCGGGGACATCAGCCGCGCCTGCCATCGCCAAAAATGTCGGCAACCAGTCGTGGTGCTGGACAATGCCGTTCGCGACGGATCCGGCCTCGATGTGACCGGGCCAGCGCACGAGCATCGGCACCCGGAACGCCCCTTCCCAGTTGGTGTTCTTTTCACTTCGGAACGGCGTCATGCCGCCATCGGGCCAGCTGTTCATGTGCGGGCCATTGTCAGTGCTGTACATCACAAAGGTGTCATCGGCGATGCCAAGCTCATCAAGGTAATCGAGCATCTGTCCGACATTCTTGTCGTGATCGATCATCGTGTCGTGATAGGGCGATTGCCACCGGCCCGCCTGTCCCAGGCTCTCCTTCTTCGGGTGGGTGAAGAGGTGCATGTGGGTGGTGTTGAGCCAGACGAAGAAGGGCTTGTCCGCGTCGTGCTGGCGCTTGATAAAGTCCTTGGCCGCACCAACGAACTCGTCGTCACAGGTTTCCATCCGCTTTGTCGTGAGCGGACCGGTGTCCTCGATTTTTTGCTTGCCGACCCGGCCCCAGCGCGGCTCTTCGGTCGCGTCATCCTCTTCCGTCGCCCAGGAATGCAGGACGCCACGTGGTCCGAAGATTTCGCGGAAATGCGGAAAGTCTTCGGGATTGGGGTAGTCGGCCATTTCCGGCTCTTCTTCGGCATTGAGGTGGTAAAGATTGCCGAAGAACTCATCGAATCCATGCACGGTTGGCAGGTATTTGTTGAGGTCGCCGAGGTGATTCTTGCCGAACTGCCCGGTTGCGTACCCCTGCTCCTTGAGCAGATCGGCGATCGTGACGGTTTCCGGCTCAAGTCCAACCGGCGCGGCAGGAATACCGACTTTGGAAAGTCCCGTGCGGTAGACGCTTTGCCCGGTAATGAAGGAGGATCGCCCCGCGGTGCATGATTGCTCGCCATACGAGTCAGTGAAGAGCATGCCTTCATTGGCAATACGGTCGATGTTCGGCGTCCGGTATCCCATCAGCCCTTTGCTGTAGCAACTGAGATTCGATTGCCCGATGTCATCACCCCAGATGACGAGGATATTCGGTTTCTTTTCGTCGGTCATTTTTGGAACTCCTTGAAACTGAATCCGTCCTCTTCCAGATTCGTCTGCTTGGGGAAGACCTCCTTCCGGTCAGGGGTCCTCGCGGCGTCATCGGCTTCTCAATAACGAACGTTTTTGAGATGAGGCCCGATACGTCTCGGCCATTGGTAACGACGAGCTCCCCAGAGGCAATCCTATGACGGCTGCTCGACCGTTGATGAGATCGATACCGGCGTTCACGTCCTCGCTAAACGATCTGGTCAGATCGGGAGCCGTGGTAGCGACGTCGCCACCACGGCTCCCGATCAGCCTCGCAGGTCGCGTCGGCTTGTCAGTCGCGGGCGAACATGGCCACGAGTTCCCGCTCAATATCGACAAACGGGGCGCCGGAGACGTTGACAATCACCTTATGGATTGTTCCCCCGATGAACGCCCACGGCGCCTCACCCGGGTAGTCGCCGGTGACCGGCTCGCCGCGGTCCATGCCGACGTTGAGTCCCTCACCGGCCAGCGAAAATTTGCCGGGCTGGGTCTTGATCTTGCCCTCGCCGACCTTCTCCTGGTTGAAGTACAGGCTGAGCGTGCCCGTGGTGGGCATCCCGTCGTTTTCCTTCTCGAACCGGGCGGAGAGCCGGCAGTCCCCGGTTGGGATTGGCTTGGTGGACTCAATGTACTGGTCCATCTAAACCAACGAAGTTGTAGTCGTACTTGAGCTTTCCGTCTTTGATGTAGAGCGCGTGGCCGCCGAACCGGCACCCATGCGCGAACAGCACGCCCGACGCTTCCGGCGTGTCGATGGTGACATCAGCCACGATGCCGTACGAGCGGTTGCGGACGTTCACCGCCACTGCCTCCGGCACCTCTTCACCGCCCGGGTAGTAGACGTACTGGTCGCGCGGCTTCGAGAGCCGCGGCCGCACGGCGTCGAGGATAGCGAGCGCGCCGCGAGATTCGAGCGGGAGTGCATGGTACTTGCCCGCTTCCGACCACCAGATCGCGACCAGCTCCGCCACCTTTTCCGGGTACTGCTCGGCAAGGTCGTGGCACTCGGACGGGTCGGTCTCGGTGTTGAACAGCTCCCAGCGCTGGTTGGCGAAGTCGCCCCACGCATCAGGTGACGCGGGTGTCACCGACGCCGCCTTCCAGCCCCGGTGATAGATGCCACGGGTGCTGAGCATCGAATAGAACTGCGTCTCTTTGCCCTTGGCCTTCGGATCGTTCAGGCTCACCGCGAAGCTCTCGCCCTCCAGCGGGATTTGCGTCGCACCCCGGTATGCCTCCGGCAGCTCGACCCCGAGGCAGTCGTAGATGGTGGGGACGATGTCGATCGCGTGCGTGTACTGGGTGCGGATGCCCGTCTGTTTGATCTGGGCAGGCCAGGAGACGAGCAGCGGGTCTGCGGTGCCGCCCTGATAATTGGAGTAGCGCTTCCACATTTTATTCGGCGTATTGAAGGCCCAGGCCCAGCCGGTCGGGTAGTGGTTGTACGTCAACGGGCTGCCGAGCACGTCAAGGTACTTCATGTTTTCTTCGATGGTGTCGGGCATGCCGTTGAAGAATTTGTTCTCGTTGACCGAGCCGTTCGGGCCGCCCTCGCCGGAGGCGCCGTTGTCGGAGACGAGCACAATCAGCGTGTTTTCAAGTTGTCCCGACTCCTCAAGGTAATCGAGCATCCGCCCGAGCTGATCGTCGGCGTGGCTCACGAATCCCGCGTAGACCTCGGCCATCCGGGCGAACAGCTTCTGCTCGTCCGCAGAGAGCGACGCCCACGGTCGGACGGTGTCAAGTGCCGGCCACTCCTGCCCGTTTGGACCCTTCAGGTCGCTGTAGGGGTTGATCGGCGAGAGCTCAGCCGCCGCCGGGATGATGCCCATCTTCTTCTGGTTGGCGAAGACGGTCTCCCGGTAGGCTTCGTAGCCCATGTCGAACTTGCCCTTGTACTTATCCGCCCACTCCTTCGGCACATGGTGCGGCGCGTGGCCGGCGCCGAACGCGTAGTAAAGGAAGAACGGCTTGTCCGGAGCAACCGCCTTCATGTCCCGGACGAATGACAGCGCCTTATCGGTGATGTCGACCGAGAAGTGATAACCCTCTTCCGGCGTCTTCGGCGGGTCGACCGGATGGTTGTCATAGACGAGATCGGGGTACCACTGGTTCGTCTCCGCGCCCAGAAATCCGTACCAGCGGTCGAAGCCACGCCCGGACGGCCACCCCGTCCGCCTCGAGGCGAGATTCTCTTCGTCCTCGGCGCACAAGTGCCACTTGCCGACCATGAAGGTGCTCCAGCCGCGCTCGCCAAGCACCTCCTGGATCATCGCGCATTCCTGCGGGATGTGGCCATTCGCATTCGGGAAGCCCGACGACGCTTCGCTGATGCAGGCCATGCCGTTCGTGGTGTGGTTACGACCGGTCAGGAGACAGGAGCGCGTCGGCGAGCAGAGCGCAGTGGTGTGGAAGTTCGTATAGGTGAGGCCCTTGGCGGCAATCCGGTTGATGTTCGGCGTCTCGATGAACCCGCCGAATGGCTCCAGCGCCGAGAAGCCGACGTCGTCAAGGACGACGTACAAGACGCTTGGCGCGCCATCCGGCGGCACCGGCTGGGCATACGGCGTCCAATCGGGCGTCGATTCCTGGATGTCGATGTTGACCTTGCCACCAAATAGTTTGCTCATCCGTTCCTCCTGTTGATTTCCGCTGTGCGCCAATAGCATCTGATTAGGCGGATAAAGACGCTCATCCAACGTGCAGGATCCTGGTTCTCAGGGCCACGCATTGCCGGCATCTACGTTGCCCATCAGCCCGAACGACTTTGAGCAATATTCGCGCGTGGCCGATCCCGCCGAAGCGCACACGCACTCTCGCCGCTCGTGCCAGCGCGCAGCAGCGAGCAAGTTCGTCGGGTGCCGCATGGTGCTCACGCCTGATCCGGTTTCTCAACTTCGGTGTAAAGGTCGCCCTGGGCTGCCCCGGAACCGGCCTTACCGCCTCCCGCGCCGCGCAGGACGTAAGCGAACCCGACGGCGATGGCCGCGCCCACAAGTGGGCCGGCGACGTAGACCCAGTAGCTGGTGAAGTCGCCCCCGACGAGGTCGGGGCCAAATGTGCGCGCGGGGTTCATCGACGTGCCCGAAATCGGGCTGCCCCAGAGGCCGGCGAGCGCAATGTAGGAACCAACGCCGATCGCCCCGAAGATGCCGATGTTCTGCGCGCCCGAGGCCGTCCCCAGGATCACGCTCACGAGCCCGAGCGTGAGGAGCGCCTCCATCAGAAACGCCTTGCCGGACGAGTACCCGCTGGCCGGGTAGTTCGAGCCGTACTTCGCCGACACGTCGATGATCCCGCGAAGGAGCAGAGCTGCGATGGTGGCGCCGGCGAGCTGAACCACGATGTACCCCGGCACCCGGCGCCAGGGGAAGTCGCCGCGCAGCGCGAAGGCGATGCTGACGGCCGGGTTCAGGTGCGCGCCCGACACCTTGCCCATGAACATGATGATCGCCATCACCATCAGCCCAGGCGCGACGACGGCCGCCTCGCGCGAGATCGTGTCCGGGAACGCCTGGCTCATCATCCCGCCGCCAGCTGCCACGATCACGAGGAAGAATGTCCCGTACAGCTCCGAGAACAGACGACGCCACTCTTGCTTGGGATCCTGAAAGTTCTCTATCGAACCGAGGATCTCGGTGTCGTACCACCCTGCGATGGACCGTTCGGCCTGTTTCAGCTCTCCGCTCACGGCTGCACTCCTCACTCATGAAACCTGACGCTTGTCCTATCCCAATCAGACGCCGCGCTGAACGACGATCCGGCCGGAGTTGGCTGCGGCCACGAGCGCGTCGTAATCGCGCTCGTTCTGATCGGCGTAGGTCTCGGCGAACGTGGCGAGCGCATTGTCGAAGACGTCGCTCCCACCGAGGTAGCTCGCAATCGCGATGACGTCGCCGGAGCGGGCGTGTGCGCGTGCGAGCGCCATGCCGCAGAGCTTCGCGTAGGCGATCATCGTTTTCGGCGTCATCACGTCGATCAGCGCGGATCCTTTCGCGTCCCAGAGCTGGCGAACATAGTAGTCGCGCTTGATTCCGTCGAGACCTTCGATCGCGATCCAGCCAAGCATCATGTCACTTGCCGCCTGCATCAGGCGCTGCCCCTCGACCACCCGCTGGCCGTGGCTTGCGAACCGGCTCTTGCCGAGGAACGACTCGAGAACGGAGGAGTCAGCCTCCTTGACCTGGAGAAAGAGCGGGTCGTCGTTATCGCGTCCGAGGAAGAGCATGATCCAGCATCTGGTGCCGACGCTTCCAACTCCCACGACCTTGAGCGCCGCGTCGACGAATTGGAACCGTTCGAGCAAATGCCGGCGGTCTCCCGTCAGGGTGCGCCGATAGGACCGGAGCACATTGTGCGCGGTTTGCAGCATCTCATCTCCGGTGCCGATTTCGCGAAACGGGACGATCAGCGGTGGAGCACTGATGATCTGCGGCTCGCCGTCGACAACGCGCGTGAGCTTGGCGAACGCGGAGAGGCTATCGCGCGTGCGGGCCTTGGCAATGTTGAGTTCGGCCCGCTTGATCACTTTCGTCCCCAAGTGGGCCGTCATCGTCGTCAAAATCTCGTCGACGTCGATGCGCGAGTACCAGAGATCAAGGTTGCGTTTTCCGGCCAGATCGGCCATCGCCTCGCGGTACGAGCGGCTCACCATGCAGTTGACGGCCCGCCGCTTCCCGGCGTCGTAGCCCCGCGCGCGGCCGGCCACGGCGAAGCTCGCGACCAGCCGCCGGAGGTCCCACTCGAACGGGCCCGGCGCGGTCTCGTCGAAGTCGTTGGTGTCGAACACGAGGCGTCTATCTGGCGCCGCGTAGACCCCGAAGTTCGCAAGGTGCGCATCACCGCAGAGCTGCACGTGCAGCCCGCTCCGTGGCATCCCGGAGAGATCGGACGCCATGATGAGCGCCGCACCTCGATAGAACGCGAACGGCGACTCGAGCATCCGGCCGTAGCGGATCGGCACCAGCTCGCTCACCCGCGTCTTCGCCTGTCCCTCCAGCAGCGCCACCGGGTCCGGGCGTCCCGCGGCCGCCTGCCAATCGGCATGGGATGCCCGCGGCACCTCCGCGCGCGCGGCTTTGCCGCGCGCCGCCCGCTCGGCGACGGTGAAATGCGCCACCGGCACGACCGGCGACGCGGAACCATCCGACACGTGCCCCGCTGTGACATCACTCATGAGCTCGATCCTCGCTGCTAACCCGGAATGGGCCCGCTGCACGCGGAGTTCGGTCCGGGAATCACCTCAGAGATGAAACGCGTTTGTTCTCCCATTATGGACTCTCTTGCGCACGAACGTGGACAAACCGCGCAACGTGGCGCTCGGTCGTCTCGTCGGTAGAGCCAATATGTCGAATCCGAGGGTGTATTCGCATCCGGCAAAAGGCGTATTTGGCGCACACGGCGTAGCAAACGGACGGTGTGGGAGCGACCAGCAGGAAAAACAGCGTCGCCGGGAACGCCAGTTATCCAACAGCCTTCGGCCAGCGATGCCAGGCTCATAGCCTGGCTGAGTGCGCGAGCGCACGAGGCAACAGAGCGGATCAGTGGTTGTCGGCATCGATCCTGCCAGACGGTATGTGAGCCGCACGCGGAGGAGGGTCTTCCATAGTCGCGCTCATCCCTCGGAACAGCTCGCACCATGCTCCCGGGCTGTTTGCGTTCCACCATGCGTCCCTCCGCGGTCCAACGCTTCCAGTCGCGGAGATTCCGGGCCAATGCAGGATGAACGCGAGCACGGCGTTCGGCGGATCCGCCGCGAAGCTATTCTCTCCGTCGCCCCAAATCCCGACGAACTCCGACGTGCCGATGTGGCCGACAACACGCTGCGGCCGGTCGCTGAAATAGAGCGTCGATGGCCCCACGGTGCGAAGGAAAATCCGACCGTCGACGTGCTCGGCCGATTGGGCCGTCTGCACGAACAGCGCTTCGATCTCTTCGAGTTCCTTAACGATCTCTGGCTCGGACCTGATGTGCTCGTCTCGATCTATATCGAGGCGGACCCACGCGGGCCCGCCTCATTGAAACTGACTGACTGCAACGTCGGATCGCTTGAGGAGCGGTGGTGACGCGCCACCACCGCTTGGCAGCGCCTGCGCCTATTCCCGCATCAGCATCGCTTGCGCCTCGCGCTCGAGATCGACGTAGGGCTCGCCGCTCACATCCACCGCGACCCGATGAATCGTGCCGCCGGTGAAGCGCCAAGGCAACGTGCCGGATAGTCGTCGGTGACGCCCGCACCGCTATCGCGCCCGACACAGAGACCCTCACCGGCAATCGAGAATTTGCCCGGCTGGGTCTTGATCTGGGCTTCGCCGACCTTGACGTCTCCATGCCAAAGCGAAAGCGTCCCATTCGCCACACCCGGCGGGTCCTCGCCGGTTTTGTCGAACGAGGCGGACAGCAAGAGATTGGTCCCCGTCGGGAATCGGTGTGTCGGAGACGACCTTCTGCTCAAACATCCCGACGAAGTTATAGACGTAATGAAGATGGTTCGTCCTTGACATAGAGACTGTGCCCGCCGAAGCAGCGAGCCGTGGGCGAACAGGACGCCGTTCGCGCCCGGTGCCTGGAATATCGACGAGCGCGCCGATCGAAAAGGAGCGGTTACGGACGTTGACGGCCTGGGCTTCCGGAACTTCGGCGCTATCCGGATAGTAGACATACCGATTCCGAGGCGGTGAAAGGACCGGCCGCGGGCTCATGAAGATTTCGAATGCCGATCGGTCATCGAGCGGGAAGCCGAGGTTGGCGCCGGCTTCGGCGAACCAGAGTCCGACCAGCTCGCGGAGCTTGCCCGGTTCTTCGGCCGCCAGATTGTGGAGCTCGGAGCGATCCACCTCCGTGTGGTAGAGCTCCCATTCGTCGTCCTCGAAGTGACTCCAGCCGCTGAGCGTCGGGTGGGTGGTCACCGCTTTCCAGCCGTTATGCCAGATTCCTCGCGAGCCAAGCATCGAATAGAACTGCGTTGAGCGGGTCGTCGGGGCGGCCGCATCGTCGAAGCTGTAGCGCATGCTCACGCCATCGAACTGGCTTTGCACGTGGCCCTTGATGGTCGACGGGGCCTCGACGCCGAGCACGTCGAGAATCGTCGGCACCAGGTCGATCGCATGATGATATTGATGTCGCATCTCGCCGCGGGCCTTCGTCCCGGCCGGCCAGGAGATGATGCAGGCGTCACTGGTGCCGCCGTTGAACTCGTACCGTTTCCACATTTTGAACGGCGTGTTGAAGGCCATCGCCCAGCCATTCGGGTAGTGGTTGTACGTCTTCGTCCCACCCAATTCGTCGAGCATGGCGAGGGCCGCCTCGATGTCATCAGGAATACCGTTGGCGAACTTCATCTCGTTGGTTGATCCATTCGGACCACCCTCGCCGCTCGCACCGTTGTCGGAGACGAGGACGATGAGGGTATTCTCCCGCTCGCCGAGGAATTCGAGGAAGTCGAGCAAGCGGCCGATGTGGAAGTCGGCGTGGGCCAGGAACCCGGCGTAGACCTCCGCCATTCGCGAGAACAGACGCTGCTCGTCAGCCGAGAGCGAATCCCACGGGCGAGTCGTATCCATGACCGGGAAGGGCTTGCCTTCCGGTCCCGTCCGCGTTTCCGGCGTCCCGAGCGGGTTGACCGGAGGCAGTTCAGTGTCAGCGGGAACAATCCCGAGTTGCTTCTGCCGGGCGAGCGTCTGCTCCCGCATGGCCTCGTAGCCCATATCGAAGCGGCCCTTGAACTTATCGCTCCATTCCTTCGGCGCATGATGCGGTGCGTGGCACGCGCCCGGAGCGTAATAGAGGAAGAACGGCTTCTGCGGGGCGACGGCCTTGGCGTCGCGGATGAATTCAATGGCTTTGTTCGTGATGTCGTCCGTAAAGTGGTAGCCCTCTTCCGGCGATGCTTGGTTGATCAACCGGATGATTGTCGTAGACGAGCTCGGGATACCACTGGTTCGTCTCCGCGCCGAGGAACCCGTACCACCGCTCGAAACCGCGGCCGCTCGGCCAGTTGCGTCTCGTTGAGGCCAGATTCATTTCTACTTCAGGGCAGAGGTGCCATTTCCCCACCATATAGGTGTTCCAACCCAGCTCCCCCAGGATCTCGGACAGCATGCCGTTTTCTGGCGGGATCGTGCCGCTGAAGCTGGGGAATCCCGCGGCGCCTTCGGTAATGCAGGCCATGCTGTTGCGGGTGTGGTTCCGGCCCGTGAGCAAGCACGATCGGGTGGGAGAACAGAGTGCGGTGGTGTGGAATTGGGTGTACCGCGCGCCGTCGTTGGCGATTCGATCGATGTTTGGCGTCTCAATCGGCCCCCCGTAGTTGCTCATGGCCGCGAATCCCACGTCATCCAGAACGATGTACACGACGTTGGGGGATTTATCAGGCGCGACAGGCGGTACGTATGGGCTCCAGTCCTCGACCGAATCGCGGATGTCAATTGCGATCTTGCCGGCAAACTGTTTACTCATGTATTCCTCCTCAAACTTCCCACCGAGTGCGGCGAGCAGGCCGCGATCTGGCGACCATTGGCACTCGGAAACGCAACCTTGAAAGGTAGTTCCCCGCGGGATCTTCCTTGAAGGCAGCGTTGCGCTTTCACTCATCTCAAGATGTGGCCGCAGCGGTCGTATTCGCAACAGTCTAAAGGCGTAATCGAGCGACGGCCCCGAATTGGTATGGACGGCCGTCCGCGACATCGCAGGCGCCTCCCTGACATCACCTTGGAAGGGTCGTGCGCTTTGTGCAGCTGCGGAGCGAGAAAGCCACCGGACGCATCGTGGTGATCGACCGTGATCAATTACTCAAGTGCCGATGTGCGACCTGGAACACGTTACGACGACCGGGCAGCCCGGCGTGATATCCCGGACGCGCATTCGGACATGGAAACGCCGGCTGGATGGCTTCAGCCGGCGTTTCGCTTCGACCCGATGCTATGCCGTTTGCTTGGGAGATATAGGGGGAAGTCGCTGGTTGGCGCTGTGCTTTGTGACCATCGACTTCCTTCCAATTCTCTTCGTATCCTCGGGCGAAGATCACTCTTCGTGCAGCGCCCCACTCGCAGCCGTGTGCATCTTGGCCATCGTGGCATCGATCGACCATGGACCGCTCAGTCTGGAAAAACAACTCCCCAATCGTTTTTCATGCTTACGACGGTCCAACCGCGATCGGCGGCGCGGGCCAGCGCGGCTTCGGCTCCATCGTCATAGGCAACGCCTTCACGTTCGGCATCGTCATGGCGAACGAGCAATCGGAATGACTTGCGCCCGGCGACATTGGCGAAACGCAGCATCGGGATATCGCCGTTCGAATTTCCGCCGGCGAGCAGCGGTCTGCGGCCAATCCGGCTCCAGATGCGCACCGGCTTCTCATTCCCATCATCCAAGAACTCCATTTCCGATTTGTAGAAGACGTCGACCCTGTCCTCATGCTCCTTGAATTCGAGCTTGGAGGAGCTGCCGATGATGTGCTCGGGAGGAACACCGTAAAGCGCCGGCGCGATGCCCCGCGTGAAATCGCGGTCGCTGCCAGATGCAATGTAGACCGTGAACCCATTCGCCTCAAGATAGCGAAGCAGCTCGATCATTGGCTTGTAGCCAATCGAGGCGTAGCTCCGCTTGAGCGTGGGATGCTCGGCAGTCTTGAAAAACGCCAGTACATTTTCGAGATACTGCTCGATGGTTAGCCCTTCAAACGCGTGTGGGACCGCTTGCATCAGCAGCCCGAGATCGGCGTCATCACCATGGTAGTGCTTTACCATGGCCTGATTCAGCCATCCGAAATCGTGACTGTACGCGGCCTTATATGGCTGTTGATCGCGCAGCGCTGGATCTTCGGCTGCGAGTTGCCCGAAGCGCCGGATGATGAAATCGAGCTCAATCGGAATTGGCTTTTCGGGCCAGAGCGTGCCGTCGTTGTCGAACACGGCAATCCGCTCATCGGGCACTACAAAATCAGCGCTTGCTTCGTCCGTCACTGCGCTGACGAACTCTACGATCGCCTGGCGTGTCGCCGTATCGTTCCAGGATGCAAGGAGACCTGTCTGGGTGCTCATTGCGCATCACTCCCTTTCGTCGCCGAATGAGCGGCTCGCCGCTCTCGAAATGCATTCGCCGCATCATCAATCGTAAGGAAACGGGGAACGTCTTTGATCGCACCGACCTCCTTCCCTCGGTCGAGCATGTCGCCCACTCGCTGATGCGCCCTGGCGAACCAGAGCACAGACCCCTGCACACGAACGTATTCATCCAGTTTCGCCAGGATATCGAGAGCCTTGACATCAAGCGTCTCGATCCCGAATACCTCCGTCAGAGCTCCGAGATTCCAATATCCCTGAGATCACGGGCCGAAGCAGACATCCCGCTTGAGCCGCCATGATCACGCTCCCTCCGGTGAAGCGGCAGATGCTGCCGCCGCTGGACCCTGCGAGGACGCCTGATGCGCGAGGAACGCCTGTTCAGCTACGCCATTTGTGCGGTAGAGCTGCTTCTCGCCGATCCGGTCGAGGAGATCGTAGGTCTGCAGGAGATCGCGCACATTGCTTTCGAGCCGGCTGATGGCGAACGTGACGTGATGCTTCTCGGCGACATCGAGTACCTGGCTCAGCGCATCGGACCCGGTTGTGTCGATGTCGGAAATCGCTTCGGCGTCGAGCACGAACCAGGACATCGGCGGATCGGCATGTTCGATCGTATCGCTGATGACCGTCAGGAAATGGTCGGCATTGGCGAAATAGAGCGGGCCGCTAAAACGGAAGATCGTCAATCCAGGAATGGTGGTGGCCTCGGTATGCCGCTTCGTTGAAAAAAGACCGGGTTGGCCATCGACGGTGCCGAGCACCGCAGTCGATGTTTCGCTCGAACGGCGGGTGAGCATGATCGTCGAGAGCACAAACGCCAGGATGACCGCCTTCAACGAGCCAAGCATCAGCACACCGAGCGCGCAGGTGATCGCCACCAGCGCCTCATCCCGCCGCACTTTGAGCAACTCGCGAATTTCCTTGATCTCGATCAGCGCCAGCACGGCGTTCGCCACGATCCCGGCCAGCACCGCGCTCGGCAGCAGCGCCAGCAGATCGGTAAAGAGAACGACGACGACCGCGACGATGGCGCCGCCGACCAGGCTCGGAATCTGGGTCCGGGAACCGCTCCCATCCATGGCCGCCGTGCGGGAAGCACTGGATCCAACCATGAATCCGCCGGTGACGGTCGAGGCGACATTCGCCGCACCGAATGCGAAGAGCTGCTGATTGGCATCCATCGGATAGTTGTTCTTCTGGGCGTAGCTTTTTCCCACTAACAGGGCATCAGCCAGGGTTACGCCTGCGAGCGCCAGTGCGCCTACCAGGAGATCAAGGTATTCCCCGATCGAAACGCCATGCGGATAGGTGAGGGAGGGCAATCCCGACTGGACGTCTCCCAGCACCGTCACGCCTCGCTGATCGAGATTAAAGGCGTCGACAATAATCGTGAAGATCACAAGGGCAACAAGCGCGCCGGGAATTTTCGGCACGAATTTCTTGCAAAGACGGATGACCACGATGGAGCCGATGCCCACCATCATCGACCACCAGTTGATATCGGGAATCGCCTTGACCAGTTGCCACATCTCGCGGAACCAGCCGTCCGCATCGACGGAGACTCCCATGATCTTTTCGATCTGGCTGCTGAGCACTTCGATGCCGAGCCCGGTGACGAACCCCATCATCACCGCGCGAGAAAGAAAATTCGCCAGGAATCCAAGCCGGAAGATCCAGAAGGCGAAGAAGACAACCGCGCACATCAACGCCTGCGCGAGCGCGAGCTGCAGGTAATGCGGATCGGAGGGAGCGGCCATCGCGCCGAGCAGCGAGCCGATCAGCGCCGCCACCGGTGCGTCAGGGCCAGCGACCAACTGGCGTGATGAGCTCAGCAGCGCGAAGACGATCATTGGGAGAATGGCGGAATAAAGACCGACGATCGGCGGCAATCCCGCTACCTGGGCATAGCCGATATTGAGCGGAACCATCAGCGCGGCGAGCGTTACACCCGCCAGTGCTTCCTTGGGGAGATCGGCTTTGGTTACTCCACGAGTACCTTCAAAAAGCTTGAAGCTCTGCAAGAACGAAGGAGGGTGGGGCTGATGGGACTCGCTGCTCACGGGGCCTACCTTCGCGCATCACCAACTCGCGCCGCTCACACATCGCGTTTCGCGAACCTTATCTGGCATCAAACGGAGATATTTTCTGCAATGTTCAAGTAGTCAAGGGTTATTGTCGATGGCACGATGACCCTAGTAAGCCGATCCGAATATCCTTATGTTTGCACCTATGTAGCGCTCGCCCAAAAGTACCCCTCCTCTACCGTGGAAGCTCATCGTTCCATCTTTTTGATAACGGCCGCAGTCGGCGCAAAGTCGTCTCATGAAGAGTTGGGCCAAGAAGGCGTCGGCCATGACGATCGTCCGGCATATCTTTGCGGAAAAGCATCGTCCGGGCACGTATGATGTGCATGTCGCTTTCCAGGAGCGAACCGAGAAAGGGCCGCAACGCACATGAGTCGACCATCGAAGCGGGTGAATTCGCAGATTCCCTTTGTGCAACGCGCGGCGCCGGTTCCCGGGGAGCCAAACACCATCATCGTCAAGCTACAAGGGCTACGCAAAGCTGCCATGCTGACCAGCGCGGTCGGCGTGGTCCACTCCCTTCTCTTTCTGCTTGGCTTCTGGTTGTTCACCAGGGGTCCTGGCCCACAAGCCTCGAACGCGGAAATAATTCGATACTACTCGGACAGTGGCAATCGCAATCTGCAACTGGCTGCCGGACTCTACATTTTTCCTTTCGCCGGTATCGCCTTCATCTGGTTCATCGTCGCCTTGCGCGCATGGTCGCAAGGCTACATCCGGAAGCAGAACGTGCTCCTTTCCAATGTTCAGCTCGTGTCCGGCGTGCTCTATACGTCGCTCTTTTTCGCGGCGGCTGCGGCCTCCTCAGTCACGGCGGCGACCGCGAGGTTCAACGATACGATTGACCCCGAATTGGCCCGGCTTTTCCCACAATATGGCGTCAACCTCTTTCTCGTCTTCGCCATGCGCACCGCGGCCATGTTCGTGCTGACAACCACGAATATCATGCGGTCGACCAAGGCCGTGCCGAGGTGGTTCGCTTGGATCGGCTACGCCGTGGCTCTCTTTCTCTTGCTCAGCGCGTCATTCAATCCCTGGCTCGTGTGTGTCTTGCCGGTCTGGATTCTGACGATGTGCGCGCTGGTGTTCCATCGTGCCCGCCACATTCCAAAGGATGATTCGCTGGTCGCCATCGAGGCTCAGGGAATCGTGCTCATCCCCGACCCCGATAGCGCGGCTTCGAGCTAACCGCTTCGCTGGAACCGGTAGCCCAGTCCTCGATCGGTGAGGATGAATTGGGGATGATCGGGGTCTTGCTCCAGCTTCACGCGCAGGCGGCGGATGTAGACGCGGAGGTAGTCGATTTCGTCGATGTATTCGCGGCCCCAGACTTTCGCCAGCAGCGTTTCGTGCCGCAGGGTATGCCCGGCATTGCGCACCAGGTGATAGAGCAATTTGTACTCGATCGGCGTGAGGGTTACGGGAATTCCGTCAAGCTGCACCTCGCGCGACGCAAAATGCACCGAAAGCTCGCCTGAGACGAATGAGGGCGAGGCGCTCTTTGGCTGTGGCATCGCCAATCGCCGCAGCAGGGCATTGACACGGGCGAGCAGTTCGAGATGATCGAACGGCTTGGTGATGTAGTCGTCCGCTCCCAGCTCGAGTCCTTTGACCTTGTCGAGCACGCCATCTTTCGCGGTCAGCATGATCACCGGCACATCGGAAAAGGCGCGAATCCGGCGCAGCGTTTCGTAGCCGTCCATCACTGGCATCATCACGTCGAGCAGCACCAGATCGGGTTGCTCCTGCTCGATCAGATCGAGCCCCGCTTCGCCATTGGCAGCGCCGAGAATCTCGGTTTCCCGCCACTGCACGGTGAAGCTCACCGTGACCGCTTCGATCACCTCTTCGGCGTCATCGATCACCAGCAGTTTCACCAGAATCCTCCAATCTCAGCGATAGCGGGGAAGTGAAAAGAAGAAGGTTGTGCCGGCGCCGGCATCACTCTCAACCCAGAGCGCGCCACCGTGCGCCTCGATGATCCCCTTGGCGATCGGCAACCCCAACCCGGCGCCGATATCGAGACTGGATGAGCTCGTGCGCCCCGTATAGAACTGCTCGAAGAGATGCAACTGCGCCGACCGGGGAATGCCGGGTCCGGTATCGCGCACGCTGGCGATCGCTTCATCTCCCCTCCCCTGAACTTCAATAGAGATGTGCGCCCTCGTCGGTGAAAACTTGACGGCATTGGAAAGGAGATTGAGAAAGACACGCTCGATCCGCTGTGGGTCGCCGAGCACGATCGGCGAGGGATCATCCAGCCGGAGCACGAGCTCCTGCTGCTTTTGATCGATCAGCGGTTTCATCAACGAAGCCGCTTCGGACGCGATCAGCGCCAGATCGATCTCGCGCTCATGGATTTCCACTTCGTTTCGCCGCAGCCTGGCGAGATCGAGAATGTCGGCGACCAGCGTATTCATATGATCGGCGCTCCGCTTGATATTGCGGAGCAGGCGATCGTGCATCGCCTGGTCGAGATTGCCTTCCAGCAGCAACCCGATCGAGGTGCGCACCAGCGTGAGTGGCGTGCGCAGCTCATGCGAAACCGTCGTCAACAGATCGGTGCGGAGTCGTTCCAGCTCCTCCCGCTCTCTGGCTAATTCCTCTCGTTCGGCGCGCAGCCGTTCTTCTTGCAAGGTCTTCATCACCGAGATCCCTCACCCGGCGCTAAAGCGCCACCCTCTCCCACTGCTGGGAGAGGGTACGACGGAGCCAACATGCTCCCCTCACCTGGAATCGGGAGAGGGGTTGGGGGTGAGAGTTTTCAATCAACAAAGCGTACCCCGCATTCGTGATGATCGCGTCGTTAATGTTCTGTTCAGGTTCGTTCACGTCGTTCTTCACGTTGCTCCGCTAAGGTGAGAATCAGGGAGCATCGTTTGGTGCCGATCCCTTTTTTTGTTTTTGCCCCAGGAGACATGATCGTGAACTTCGCCGAGCCGATGCAGTTGACCGCGGAAGGTTGGCGGAATCTGCAAGCTGAATTAGCGGAACTTGAAACCAAGCGAAGCTCCTTTCCCATTGGCGGCTTCGAATATTCGGAAGAAGGAGACCATCTCGATCCCGACCGCGAAGCGTTGACCCGCCGCATCGAAGAGCTGCGTAACCTGCTCTCGTTCTCCGTGCCAGTCGATGACAAGGATCGGATTCCGGGCGTCGTCGGCGTCGGATCGCAGGTCACGGTTCGCTGGGAAATGGACGGCGATGAGACCTACACGATTGTCGGCTCCGCTGAAATCGACCGGAAACTCGGCCACATTTCATATGAGTCCCCGATCGGGCAGTTGCTGCTTGGCAAGCGGGCCGGCGAGGCGCTGACCCTGGTGATTCCTGACGATGTCCTGAAACTCCAGATCATCGAGGTGGCATAGATCGTGTCCGGGAGATTGGAACAGGGCGTGACGCGCAACCCTCGGGAAGCGCCGGTTTGCCGGAATTGCGGCGCGCCGATCCACTGGATCCCGGTTGTCCATGACGGCGCGGCCTATTGCTGCCAAGGATGCGCCCTGGGAGGTCCCTGTTACTGCTCATACGATCAACGTTCAAGCGACCGGCATCTCAGCCAGAAAAAGGAGTTCAACGGTGACGTATCTGTCCCAACTTCACGAACTCGACATTAGCGAACACCCGGACGCGTTCGAGCCCGTTCCCATCGTTGAGCGTTCGATGAACGAGCATCTGCAGGCGCGGGTGAAAACCACCGCCGATATTCTCGGCATCGACCCCGATCTAACCGCGGTGCTGCTGCAGCCGGAACGGGAGTTGATCGTTTCGGTGCCCGTTCAGATGGATGATGGCCAGGTGGAAGTCTTCGAGGGCTTCCGCGTGCAGCATTCAATGGCGCGAGGTCCGGCCAAGGGCGGCGTCCGTTTTCACCCTGAAGTCGGGCTCGATGAAATCCGCGCCCTGGCGATGTTGATGACGTTGAAGTGCGCCCTGGTCAACATCCCCTTCGGCGGTGCGAAGGGAGGCGTTCGCTGCAAGCCGAAGCAGCTCTCCCGGCGCGAGCTGGAGCGGCTGACCCGGCAATACACGCTGCGGATTCTCCCCTTCATCGGACCGCACCTCGATATTCCCGCGCCCGACATGAACACCAACGAGCAGGTGATGGCCTGGATGATGGAGACGATCCGGATCCGGGATGGCGCAGCGGCGCTCGCCTCGGTGACCGGGAAACCGGTTGCGCTGGGTGGATCGCTCGGTCGCGACCACGCCACCGGCAAAGGGGTCGCGGTCGCCGCGCTCGCATTGCTAAAGCGGCTGCAGCGCGATCCAGCCGACACCACCGTGGCCATTCAGGGATTCGGCAAGGTCGGGGCCGCCACAGCCCGCTTTCTTGCTGAAGCCGGCTGCCATATCGTGGCGCTCAGCGATCTCTCCGGTGACTACTACGCCCCGGCGGGCTTCGACGTTCCGACCCTCACCCGCTATGTGCGTGACGCCTCTGGGCATATGATCGATGGCTTTGACCAGCCGGGAGTCCGGACGATCGACGATGGAGCATTGGTCGAAATGCCGGTCGATCTGCTGATTCCGGCGGCGATGGAAAATCAGATCACCGCCGAGAATGCCGATCGCGTGCGCGCGCAACTGATCGTTGAAGCGGCAAACGCGCCGATCACCGAAGATGCCGACACGATGCTGGCGGGGCGGGGCATCCCGGTCGTTCCCGACATTCTCGCCAACGCGGGCGGCGTGATCGCCTCGCACGCCGAATGGGTGCAAAATCTGCAAAGCACCTCCTGGAGCGTCGAGCGGGTCGATTGCTACGTTGAGTCGCGCATCGAAGATGCGTTCGCCGCCGTCTGGGATCTCGCCGAAGAATTTGATCTGTCCATGCGGGAGTCGGCCTACCGGCTGGCGGTCAAGCGCACCGCCGAAGCGCTGCGTTTGCGCACGGTCTGGGAACCGGGAGCGTAATCACTCCCCAAAACGTTATGACCGAACGCGGGTGGAACGATCTGTTCCACCCGCGCTTTTGCAACTCGCCGTAGGATATTCAGATGACGCAGACAATATGGGAGGAGGAGCCGGATGGCGGAACAGAACGAGTCGTGGCGCGGAAAGATCGGCAAACTCGAAAAAGCGGAGCTTGACGACTTTCTCAAGGCAGGCATTGTCTGCCGGGTGGCGACGCTCGACGCCAACGGTTGGCCCTATGTCGTGCCTGCCTGGTTTGAGTGGGAGCCGAACGAGGGCATTTTCTGGGTGATCGGCCGCGAGAAGAGCGCCTGGGCCATCCATATGGCGAACGATCCGCGCGTCGCCATCACGATCGATGATGAGGGCGCGCCCTACCGCAAACTGCAAGCGCAGGGCACGGCGGAAATCGTCGAGGAACCCTGTCTCGATGGAGCCTGGGTGGAGATCGCCACGACGGATGTCAGTGCGCTATCTCGGCGAGCATGGCCCCGACTATCTGGAACCGACGCTCGACAAGCCTCGCTGGCTGATCAAGATCAAACCGACGAGACTGCAAACCTGGCAGGGTGTAGAGTGGGCGAAGAAATATAAAGAGAAGTAATCGGGCGATTCGCTGTTGAGAGGGAGAATCAATGGGCATTATCGCGTGGTTGATTTTCGGAGCGCTCGCGGGTTGGATCGCGAGTAAGCTCTACGGCAATCAGGGCAGTCAGGGCTGGATCGGCAACATCGTTGTCGGCATCGTCGGCGCCTGGATCGGCGGTTTCGTCGGTAACTTGCTCTTCTTCGATCATGGCGCCATTGAGTTCAACCTCAGCAGCATGATCCTCGCCGTCATCGGCGCATTGATTCTACTGGCCGTGGTCAACTTCATTCAGAAACGCACCTGATCGTAGATGGAGAAATGGCCTCGCTCGATTGATACGAGCGAGGCCATTTTGTTGGGTGTGAATCCTAAAGTGTCACAACCTTGAGCGACGGCGACTCGATCGACTCGCGAGCTGCCAGCGCGACCTGCAACGCGAGTTTCGCGTCGGCGAGCGTGGCGCGGTCAGCGGGAACATTGTTCCGGACGCAGGCGTCGAAATAGGCGATTTCGGCGTGATAGGGATCCACCGGCTCGCAGACGATCGACTCCGGCGAGCCTTCGTTCGGATAATAGGTCAATGTGTTGACGCCCGTCCCCTCTTCCACGCTGCGCCCTCCCGCCTGAAAGTGGTACTCGGCCGCGCCGCGCTCGCACAGCACCTGCAGTGAGGAAGTGAACGGGTACGTTTCCGGCATCATCATGCCGCCATCCACCAGCGCCGAAGCGCCGCCTTCGTATTCGATCAACACCTGCACCTGATCGATGCCGCCCGATGTCGGGTTCCGCAACCCGCGTGCGGCGACCGAGAGCGGCGTGCCGAGCACCCAGTTCAGCGCATCGAAGTCATGGATCATCATGTCGATCACCGCGCCTCCGGTGAGATCAGCCTGGCTGAAGAGCGTCGACCAGGCGGGATATGCCTGCCGCCGGTAGGCGAGCGCGCTGACCGGTTTGCCGTAATTCCCTGACGCCACCTGGGCTTGCAGCGCCACATACTCCGGCCAGAAGCGGAGCACATGCGCCATCATCACCACTCGGTCGCTGGTTTCCGCCAGCGCAATCAGCGCATCGGCATCCTCCAGCGTCAACGTCACCGGCTTTTCAAGCAACACATGCTTCCCCGCCGCTAACGCCTGCTCGGCGGCCGGACGATGCCAGGGCGTCGGCAAGCAGATATCGACGGCGTCAATGGCAGGATCGCTCATGATCCCATCGAGCGTCGAAACGTAGAGCGCCCCAACCTCATCCGCCAATGGCTGCGCTCGTTCAGGGCTCGGCGCGTAGATCGCCGTAACCTCATCACTCGTGACCGCACGAAACGCCCGAGCATGGGTGCTTCCCATAAATCCGGCTCCGAGAATTGCGACGTTCATTGGTTCCTCCGGAGGAATAGCAGGCAGCAGACAGCAGACCGCGGGCAGTACGACGATTACGGCGATTCGGCCGATAGCGGTCTGCTAGTTTTTCGGCACTAACGCCCGCACGTATTCATACGAGGTTTTCAACGCTTCATTCACGTCGGGAATTGCGGGCCAGGGCTCGCCGAGGAATTCGACTTCGACCGAGCAGGGACCATTGAAGCCGACCTCGTTCAGCGTAGCGAAGATGGCGGGGTAATCGATTTCTCCGGTGCCGACGGTCGGGAAGTGCCAGACACCCTGACCGCCGATCTGATCCTTGACGTGCATGTGGACGACGTAGGGCGCGGCGATTTTGATGTCTTCCACCGGATCGGTGCCATCGTAGTAGATGACATTGCCGGCATCGTAGTTGATGCCCAGATTCGATTTGCCAACGGTTTTGATGATTTCCGAGGCCAATTTGCCGGTGCCAAGGAGGCCGCCATGGGTTTCGAGGCAGATGGTGATGCCGGCTGCGGCGGCCTCGTCGCAGAGCGGCGAGATCCGCTCCAGAAAGCGCGACGCGCTGTTCGTCAAGCTCACCGGCGGACGAGGCATCATGGCCACCGCTGCTGGTCGTGATCATGGAAATGCCGAGCCGCTTGCAAAGACCGAGCGCTTTGCGGAACTCCCCAACCCCAACATCCGAAGTGAGATCGGAGTGCCCGGAAAGGGAGATCGCGGTCAGCCCATATTTCTCCAGCAGGTCTTTCACATAACCGATCTCTTCCAGTTCGGCGTCACGCCGGACATGCTCGGTCCAGCCAGGCACCGAGGTCAGCTCGACGCTGGTGAATCCTGCCGCTGAGATGCCGGCGAGTGCTTCGTCGAGCGAATAGGTGTGATACGTGTTCGTTGATGCCGCGAGTCGATCAGCCATGGAATTCTCCTCTCCTCCAGAATCCGGGATTGGCGTACGCGCTAATCCCCATCAGTGAACCACGTGCGACCGGGATAAAACTGCATATATTCAACAAAGAGTCCGTCTTCGCGCGTAAAAGCGACATGCGCAAATGGAGGATCGCCCACATCGAACGGGGCAAGATACAGTTCCTTGCCTTCGAGATGCTCGTCCAGATTATCGACCGCATAGGCGATATGCGGGGCGTTTCGGAACTCTTCAGAGATCGCGCTGTTCTCGCCATATCGCAGGAACTCGATTCGGTGCGGGCTGTCTACCGGATTGGTCACCCAGCAGTCGCTCGGCGCCACGTAGTCTTCATATGGCTGCGGCTCGAATGTGCGCAGGCCGACGTGGTGGAAGGTCTTTTTGGGCACGGCTTACTCCTGCATATCGACCGGGAAACGCATGCAAATCAGGCGGCGGCTTGGTTTCGAGACCAAGCCGCCGCCTGGGGCGAAAATCAGTCCACGAGCATTATGCGACCGGTGTGGCCTGAGCGAACGGGCCGCTTTCGGGCAATTTCACAGCCGCGAAGCCCTCTGACAGCTTGAAGGCCGCAGCGTCAGCTGCCACCTGCGCGTGATCAAAGTCATTGGCCCCGGCAACGTAATCGTTCTTGACGATGTCCTCAACGGCAATATCCTGGGTGAGCTGGCCGATTTCCTTGGTTGTATCGAGGAAGATTTGCCAGCCCGCCAAATCGGCCCAACCCCATCCCTCGCGTTTTGCCCAATCGCCGCGGTAAATGTTGGCCTGCTCGAGGAACGATTCCACCGCCACGTTGAGGTCCTGGAACGTCTCGTTGAGCGCCGGTGCGATGCTTGGCTCTTCCATGGTGATCTGGGTCGCGGCGCGCGGGTTCTGATACCCAAACTCCAGCCCCATGGCATACCCGCGAAGATAGCGTGTATAGAGATCGGTCAGCGAGGCATCCTCGAAATCAGACCGGCGGATCTGGAACGAATTGGCCGGGAACTTGGAGGTGTCCGCGCCGAGGATGTACTTGAAGTTGAGTCCGATCGCCTTCCACTGGGCGCGCAGGCCCGCCCACGACAACGCGGCGTCTCCCTGGCCCTCAGCCAGCGCCTGCGCCCATCCCGTACCGGCTGAGACATAGCGGACGGAGGAGGGATCCACGCCGCCCTGCTTCAGCATCGGATCGACAATGCCGGACCATCCGGGATCGCCGAGGATGATCGTTTTGCCTTCCAGTTCGGCAATCGTCGTGATCGGCGAGTCGATCTGGAAGGCGAAGTCGAACGTGTCGTATGAGCATTCCTGCCACACCGACACCAGGTCAATCCCCTGTTCGATACCAAGAGAGAAAACGCCGGGGGAGACGAACGACATATCGGCCTGTCCATCCGCGACAGACTTAGACGAAGAGGTCGCTTCCAGGATCGCCGGTAGCAGCTCGGTTTCGATATCGCCAAAATATCCCAATCGCTTGGCAACCCAGTACGGATAGTCGTCGAGTACTTCAAGCGTGCCGCGCGGCGATACCCAGACCACCTTGTTCTTGGCATCCTGCGCCGACGCGCTGAGCCGGCCGCCGAACGACAGCGACATCAAGGGCGCCGACGCTCCGAGCGCGGCGGCGCCCTGAACGAGACGCCGTCGGGAAATACGCGAGTTAAGGACATAGGCCGAGCGCGCATCACGGTTCGACATACGACTGACTCCTTTTCAACCGCTGCGATCCCCTGGTGGGATCGCAGCTTGCCGGTCACCCGGCCAATCGAAACCGCCTGGTCTCGATGCTGAACGGCGCGAAATGTGCGCCGGTTGACCCCTGGTTTGTGCCCGAATGGCTTACGCCTGCCAGCTTGCCCAGCGTTTGCCGACCCAATAGAAGAAGACGTAGATCAGGATGCCCATTGTGGCGAGAATGACGATAATCGCCCAGAAATTGTCCATCTGAATCCGCGAAGAATAGAACATCAATCGGTTGCCGAGCCCTTCGGATGAGCCAACGATCTCCGCCCCAACCGCGGTCAACATGCCGAAAATCGCGCCGACCATCAGACCGACGATGATCATCGGCAGCGCCAGCGGAAAGCGCACCTTGGTGAAGATCTGCAGCGTATCGGCGCCATAGGATCGGGCCAGCGCAATCTTGGCCAGATCAGTCCGCCGGAAGCCGGTAGCCGAATTGATCATCACCATCGGCCCGACCGCAAGCGACACCGCGATTACGCGCGGCGCCATGCCGAACCCCATTTTCTGCACCAGAAGCGGTACAAGCGCGATCATCGGCGTCGTCACGAGCAGCAGGATATAGGGTGTAATGATCTTTTCCGCAAAGGGAAATTGCGTCACTACCGCCGCCAGCACGATCCCTACGACGGCGCCGATCGCATACCCGGTCAGGAGCACCTTCAGCGTGGCGATCAAGTGAGGCTGGAAGAGATCCCATTTGTTCCAGAGGGCGCTGCCCACCTGGCTCGGCAGCGGGAAGGTATATTTCGGCACGTTTCGCCAGCGCAAGAAGAGCTCGAGTCCGCCGATGACCGCCACCGCGATTCCCGCGATGACAACCGCCTCCCACCAGTTGTGGGCAAAGCTCACCTGCGTCATCCCCGACCAGTTGGAGACATCGACTTCACTGGATTGGTTGTCGTTGCCGTCAAAGGTGGGAATCACTTCCCGCAATTCGTTCGCCATTGACCCTGTGTCTCCTTGCTCCCACATCGCGAACTGATCGGTTGAAGAAGGATCAGGATGATTTGAGCGCCGAGCCCCCGCCATGCTGGATGCGGCTCTTGATGTCGAGCATCATCTCGATGAATTCGGGGGTGAAGGTTTGCTCGATTGTACGCGGTCGCGGCAGGTTGATGGGATAGACATGCGCCAATCGGCCCGGACGTGAGGAAAGCACGAAGACCCTGTCGGCAAGGAAAATCGCCTCGGTGACATTGTGCGTCACAAACACGATGGTCTTGTGTGTTTCCATCCAGATCTTCTGGATGAGCAGGTTCATGTCGTCGCGCGTGAACGCATCGAGCGCGCCGAACGGCTCATCCATCAGGATCACTTTTGGATCAAATGAAAGACAGCGAACGATGCTCGCCCGCTGCTGCATGCCGCCCGAAAGCTCGCGTGGCATTTTCTTTTCGAATCCCGCCAACCCGACCTCATCGAGCAGAGAATCGATCCGCGGCTGGTATGGCTTGGGGTCGAGCTTCTTGATCTCGAACGGAAAGCGGATATTCTGCGCCAGGTTGCGCCAGGGAAGCAGATTTGCTTCCTGGAAAATCATGCCGATCTCGGGCCGCGGAGCCGTGACAGGGGTTCCATTGAGCAGCACCTGTCCGCTGGTCAGATCGTGCAGGCCGGACATGCCCCAGAGGAGCGTGCTTTTCCCACACCCCGATGGGCCGAGAATACAGACAAATTCGCCATCCGCGATCTCAGCGTTCAGATTGTCGAGCGCGTGCACGCCTCCGGTTTTGGTGCGATAGATCTTGCTGACCTGATCGATCTTGATCGAAACAGGGCGGCCATCCTCGATCATCGCATGAGGGATGGTCTGCGACGCCACCATCGAATGAGCCATGGACACCTTGCTTTCTCTGGAGGGCCGCGCGCACGAGTTGTGCGCTTCGGTCAATGGAACTGCGGCTGCATCGAGCGCTCGCAATGCCTCATGTCGCTCGCATCATCCTGGGTCATGTGGTTACGGCGCATTCTAGGAATCGCTCCGAGGGCTGTCAACTTTCCACCTCAGGAAGTCATGCCGCAATGAAAATCTTTTACGAGGCAGGAAGAACGCCGGTGGATTGCACCACCGGCGTTTTTCGTTCGATCTACGTGGATCGGTTACTCACCGTCGACGGACCCTCTGAATGCGTCTGATCCCGCCAGGAGACCGCCGTCGACCACCAGCGTTGTGCCGGTGATCCAGGATGCCTCGTCCGACGCCAGGAAAAAGGCGGCGTTGGCGATATCCTCCGGCGTGCCGACGCGGCGCAGTGGGTAGAGCTTCGCGAGCCGATCGAAGACGCCTGGATCTTTTTCGACCGTGGCGTTCCAGATCGGAGTGTTGATCGAGCCGGGCGCAATTGCGTTGACGCGCACACCCTTCGGCCCATGACGCACCGCCATGTTCTGGGTCAGGTTGATCAACCCCGCTTTAGCGGCGCTGTACGGCTCTTCGCCGATCCCGGTCATACCGTTTACCGAGGCGATGTTGATGATGACGCCGCTGCCCCGCTCCAGCATCGCCGGCAGCACCGCTTTCGAGCAGAAAAAGGGGCCCTTGAGCACGATGTCGAGATTGAGATCCCACACCTCTTCCGTGATCGTGGTGACATCGCCGCCTTTGGAAAGACCGGCGTTATTGACGAGAATGTCGACCTTGCCAAACGCCCTCACAGCGTCGGCGATCATCGCGATGACATCGGCCTCTTTCGCGACATCCGCCTTGACCGCGATGGCGCGGCCACCCGACGCCTGGATCGCTTTCGCGGTCGTATCCGCTCGCTCGGGGATCAGATCGGCCGCGACGATTGCCGCGCCTTCCTTCGCAAAGCGGTAGGCGATCGCCTGCCCGATGCCCGATCCTCCACCCGTAATGACCGCCACTCGATCTTGTAGCCGCATGAACGACTGCTCCTTACCGCCTGAGGCGGCGAATGCTGACAAATCGCTAACCCCGGCACTCTACCCGACCTTGACTAGAAGGTGTAGGAGGGGCGTTGACAATTGCCCCGTCCGGTTGCGAAGATCGTCCTACAGCACGTCATTTCCACCCAGGGCATTCGTGCCGGGGGTACAAGCGAGGAACAGGAGACCGTGTGATCACGAAGCTCACCGAGGCAGGTCGTCGCATCGCTCGCGAAGCGCTCGCCGCCCCTGATGATCTGAGCGCCATCGCGCAGCAAACCAGCATCCGTGAATCAACCCTGCTCGACCTCGTTCGCGCCTATCTCGCCGAGAAAGCGCAGACCGGCCCGGCCACCGCAAAGACCGGTGTTCGCAACGGCGCCGAGATCGTCCGGGATAAACGGGGCGTTCCCCACATCAAAGCCGACAATCCCTGGGATCTCTTTTTCGGATTCGGCTATGCCCAGGCGCAGGACCGGCTCTGGCAGCTCGATTACCTCCGCCGCCACGCGCATGGCCGCCTGAGCGAGATCTTCGGTGGGGATCGGCTCACCGATGACCGCCTCAGCCGCACCCTCGATATCAGCGGCATCGCCGACCGCACCGTCGCCTCGCTCGAAGACGAAAGCGCGCTTGCCCAGGAAGCTTTCGCCGCCGGAATCAATGCCTGGATGGCGCAACTGCCGCACGGACTCCCGGCCGAGTTCGAATGGCTGGGGTACGAGCCCGAGCCGTGGCTGGCCCGCGACTCGCTCGCGATTCTGCGCCGCTGGTGGTGGTATCTGACCGGGCGGCTGCATGTGCTCTGGACGCCGGAGGTGATCCGCACCCATCTCGATCCGAAGCTTTTCGCGGCCTATTACACGCCGGACGCCGAGGTGGGCTACATCGTCCCACCGGGCGCCTACGATCCCAAACCGAAGTGGCCCGCCCTTCCCTCTGATCCAAATCAGATTCCGGCCGGTGGTGGTGAAGGCGGCGAAGGGAGCAACAACTGGGCGGTCAGCCCGGCGCTCTCGGCCACCGGCTCAGCCTTGCTCGCGTCCGATCCGCACGTCTATTACAGCGTGCCGGCCGATTGGTACGAAGCACGGCTCGAAGGAGCTGGGTACGATGTTGCCGGCAGCGCCTACCCGGGCGGTCCCGGCATCCTGTTTGGCCGGAACCGGCATCTCGCCTGGGGCGTCACCAACAATATCTGCCTGCAACGCGATCTCTACATTGAAGAATTCAATCCGGCCAACGCGAGTGAGTATCGTCACGGAAATGGCTGGAAAGCGGTTGAGGAGCGCCCGTCCACCATCGTCGTCAAAGGCGCTGAGCCAGTCGAGCATGTCACCCGTCTCGCCCACGGCCGGCCGATCATCGATCACATCGTGCCGCCACCGGCGCATCCGAAATGGCTCTGGCACGCCGACAACGCCAATAGTTCCGTATCGCTCGCCTGGGTTGGGTTCGAGCCGAGCGACGAGCCGGGCAGCGCGCTCAGGTTGAACCGGGCGGCGACCGTCGAAGAAGGCCGCAAAGCCTTCGAAGGATGGAGCCTCGCCACCTGGAATATGGTGCTCGCCGACGATCAGGGGAGGATCGCCTATCAGTGCATCGGCGCGATTCCGCTACGTGAGCGCCAGTGGATCGGCTATCGCAAGGCGAACGATCCGGTCGACCGCTGGCAGGGTTCGATTCCGCTCTTCGAATTGCCGAGTCTGGTCGAACCGGAGCGCGGCTGGATCGGCAGCGCCAATAATCCAACCGCCCCGCCAGATTTCCCCCATCCGCTGGCCGGGAGCTGGACACCGGAAGACCGCTTTCCGCGTCTCTCCAAACTGATTGTGGAGCGCGCTCCGCACGACCTGGGAACGTTTGGCGCGATGCAGGCGGACGTCGTCACCGAGCGTGGGCAGCGGGCCATTCCCGGCATCCTGGCCGCGATCGGAACGCCGGAAGACCCTATCCAGCGCGCCGCCGCCGATCTGCTGTTCAGCTGGGACGGCGAGCTGACGACCGAGAGCGCTGCCGGTTCGATCTACAACGTCTTTTTCTGGCGCTGGCATTCGCACGTCGTTCTGCAGCGCTTCGGCAGCATGGTCTGGCCGATCGCGGTTGAGAGCGGCAACGGGCTCAGCGCCGCGCTGCTGCACGAAAATCTGGCTGGATGGTTCAAGGATGATGCTGCTCGCATCGCCGGAATCAAATCGTCGTTCGCGGAAGCAACCGATTGGCTGCGCGAGCGGCTCGGCGACGATCCCTCCGCCTGGAAATGGGGCGATCTCCACAAGCTCGGCGCGGCGCATCCCGCCGCGCGAACTCCCCTCCAGCACTCGCTGTTCGACATCCCGCCCAGCCCGCACCAGGGGGGCACGAGCACCCTGGCAAACGCCGGATTCGGTCTTGGCGGCACGTTCAACACCAAAATGGGAGCGAGCTACCGCTTCATCACCGATCTCGGCTCACCTGAATCGATGCGCTCGATCACCTGGCCGGGGCAATCCGGCCACCCCGGCAGCGATCACTACGCTGACCAGGTCGATTCTTATCTCGCCGATGAATATTTCGACGCACCACTCGCATCGTCTGCGCTCGACGACGAAGCGACCGTGCGAATCACATTGGTTCCGGTTGATTAGGGCGAGTTGCGGATGTGATCCCGGCACTGAAGTGCCGGGCTAAGCAAGACAAAGTCCCGATGGGACTACGACGTGCTCCCCTCTCTCCAGAATTGGGAGAGGAGCTGGAGGTGAGGGCCGTCCTCAGCCCTGGAAGGGCTTCGGCGTGTTACTAGTCGCACGGGGTTTCAACCCCGGGAACTCTTGCCGGACCAAGATAACGCACCTCGGTGTAGATAAGGAGCAACCAATGGCACGGCTCGCGGTCGTTTCTGACATTCATGGCAATGCCTTTGCGCTCGATACGGTGCTGGCGTCGATTGAGCGGGATGGCGTCGATCAGATCGTCTATCTCGGCGATCTGGCCGAGGGAGGGCCGCGTCCTGCCGAGGCGATCGAGCGGCTCGCCGCCCTCGATTGCCCGGCGGTGCTCGGGAATACGGACGATTACTTCATCAAGCCGCTGCCGGAGAAATTCCAGCAAGACCCGGAGTGGCGCGATGTTGTCACCTGGGGCAACGAGCAACTGAACGAGTCGCACCGGGCATTTCTGCGCTCGCTGCCGTTGACGGTCGATATCGATCTCGACGGCGAAACGATCACCTGCTACCACGCCTCGCCGAATTCGTACGGCGATCTCATTTTCCCGGATACTCCGGAAACCGATCTCGAAACCTGGTTCGCCGGGGTTGACTCGCCACTGTTGATCGGCGGCCACACGCACCAGCAAATGCTGCGGCGCTGGAACGGCCGCCTGCTGATGAACCCCGGCAGCGCCGGACGCTCCTTCCACCATCTCCCGAGCGGCAGGGACGGCATCCGCCCCTGGTGCGAATACGCCGTCATCACCCGTGAAAACGGCGAAACCCGGGTCGAGTTCCGTCACATCCCGCTTGATCTCAACGCGATGATCGCAGACGCCCGGAAATCTGGATTGCCTCATATCGAAACATGGATCGGCGAGTGGGAATAGCGATCGAGTTTGCCCAATCGTCGTTCGTCATGTCACGGCTGAATGCAACGTAGGCTGCGCAACGTGGATCATGGAGTCATCCGCTAGTCTCTCGATAACGTTGCAAATCGTTGCCTGATGTCCAATCGAGGTGGCCGTAGTCATGAATGTTGGGGCTGTTTCCAGGTTTGTCCTCGCGCACAAAAAGATCGTCGTGATTTCGTGGTTACTCATCTTCATCATTGCAGTTGCATCCGTGGGCAAATCGGTCAATGCGCTTTCGCAGGATTTCAGCGTCCCGGGGCGAGAGGGCTCGCAAACCAACGAGGAGATCCTGGCAACGTACGGGAACGGCGGATCCAACGCGCCGATGGTCCCAGTTGTCACCCTTCCGGAGGGGACGACGGTGGATTCGCCCGGCGTTAAGGATGAGTTGGCGTCGTTGTTCGCGAATCTTCAATCGGTCGCGCCTGCTGCCCGGATGGCGTCATTCGCGACGACTGACGATCCGGTCTTTGTTTCCAACGATGGGCGGACCACCTTCGGGCTCATTTTCGTCCCGACTGGAAGCGGATTTAGCAGCGCTCCTGAGGTCGATGCGATCACCTCGGCGCTCACCGGCGCAACGATTGCCGGTTCGCCGGTCAAGCTGACCGGCTTCGAGCAACTCTCGGAAGGCGGAGGCGGGAGTGGAAATAGCGTCCTGATTGAAACGCTGATCGGTGGGTTCGGCGCGCTCATCATCCTTGCCTGGGTGTTCGGGTCGTTCCTCGCACTGATCCCGCTCCTGATGGCCGCGGTCGCGATTGTCACCACCTTTCTCGTCATCTGGGGTTTGACGACGTTCACTGAGGTTTCCTTCATCGTTCAGTTTCTCGTGTCGTTGATCGGTTTGGGCGTCGCCATCGACTATGCGCTCCTGATCGTTACTCGCTGGCGAGAGGAACGAGCCAATGGATATGCAAACGAGGTAGCCGTCCAGCGAGCGATGGAAACGGCCGGGAGCGCCGTGATCTTCAGTGGAACGACGGTCGCCGTAGGACTCTTTGCACTGGTTGTTCTCCCGGTGCCATTTTTGCGAAGCATCGGTTACGCTGGAATGCTCATCCCCCTGGTGAGCGTTGTCGTCGCGATCACCCTCTTGCCGGTCATTCTCGCGACGATCGGGCCGAAGCTCGATTGGCCCCGGGTGCGAAGCGGCTCCCAGACGAGCCGGGCCTGGACAAAATGGGCGCAGCTCGTCGTTCGATTTCGGTGGATCGCGGCGGGGTCCGCCATCATCATTCTGGCGCTGCTGATCAAGCCGGCGCTGTCGATCCAGATCGGCGACGCCACCGCTGATTCACTTTCTAAGGGCGGCGAAGCGAAAGAAGGATTGAACGCTCTGGAATCGTCAGGAATCGGCTCGGGTGTGCTGCTTCCCTATGAAGTATTGGCAACCTATTCCGATCCTGCATCGGTCGATCCTACGGGCGCGGCAGCAGCGTTCGCTCCCCTGAAAGATGTGCGCGGCGCCATTGCCCCGGAGGGGGAGAGCTGGCGAAAAGGATCGACCGCTCTGATCTCGGTCATGCCAGCCGTCGATGCAAATACCAAAGCCGGGCGCGATGTGCTTGATGCTGTCCGGTCGACCGCACGGCAGCAGGAAGGCTCTGTCCGCGTCGGCGGGCCAGCCGCAGAGAATGCCGACTTCATCGACGCGGTTTATGGAAACTTCTGGTTGATGCTCGTACTGATCGCCGCCGTTACTTTCATCCTGCTCGTTCGGGCATTTCGTTCGATATTGCTCCCGCTCAAGGCAATTGTGCTCAATATCGCCTCAGTCGCGGCCGCCTTTGGCGTGATGACCTTTGTCTGGCAGGAGGGGCATGGCGCTGGACTGATCTGGGGGTACACCGCGACCGGCGCAATCGTGTCGTTTATTCCATTGATGGTCTTCGCGTTTCTCTTCGGACTTTCGATGGATTACGAAGTCTTCATTCTTTCGCGAATTCGCGAGGAGTATGATCAGGGTTTCGACACCGACGAGGCGATCGTTCGCGGGATCGGCGTGACCGGTCGATTAGTCACCAGCGCGGCGCTGATTCTCTTTCTTGCATTCGCCGCGCTGGGATCGGGGCCGGAGGTCTTTCTCAAGGTCTTCGCGACGGGATTGGCTGCCGGCATCCTGATCGATGCCACCGTGATTCGGGCCGTCCTGGTTCCCGCGACCGTGTCACTCTTCGGGAAATGGAACTGGTGGCTGCCTACTCGTCTCGAACGATTCGTGCCCCATCCGAAAAAGCTCGATCGAGACACCCCGCTGGCCGTTACAGATTCTGATTAGGGGTTCCAGGTTCGACCGAACGATGCGCTATCAAGCGTGTTGCGCGGCGCTGGCAATGAGCCAGATATTCGCGGCAATGAAGCCGATGACGACGAGCACCATCACGTTGCGGTCGAAGCGTTTCAACTCCGTTTCTGAGCGTCCCTGCTCAGTAAGCAATTGAGTCGCCAGCGCAGCCACCGCGTCAACCAGGATCGCCGCCATCGCCACCAGATGGATTTTGCCGACGAGCGTAAAGCCCTCCTGACTGCTAAGCGTGTCGGTCGCTGTTCGCAGGCTGACGGCGACGGTGAAGAGCGCGCCGCTAATCACGCCCAATCGAGCGGCGAGCATGGCCGGACTCTTCAAATTTACGAAGTAGCTGACCAGCGAAATGAGGAAGGCGATATAGACGACGAATGTCAGCTTGAAGAAACTGTTGTAGTCGGCGCGTTCTAACGCAATATGGACGGTGAGCCGGCTGTATTCACTCGTGCCAACCGGATTTTCCGGGTCGCCATAGGTGGTCTGATAGGTAAAGGGGGCGCTCGTGACACTGAAGCTATCGACGCTCCATCCTTCCAGCGGCATATCAGGCTCATAGGCGGAACCCGCCGTATCCGGCACGAAGACAAACGCCGAGGCATCCCAGTCGGCATTCTCAATATGGATTTGCAAGTCGTGGTAATCGAAAGGGAATTCGGTCAGATCCCAGTAGTAGCGGAAGGTGCCTTCGACTTTCGCATAGTCCCAATACTTGCCGTTTTCGATCGTTTCGCCCTGTAGGCTTACCGAAACGTCGTTGTCGTTGACGAAATCCATCGTCTGCAGCGGCTTGAAGTGGTCGTCGGGGCAGACGCTCCAGATCCAGAATTCCGCATCGAACGTGTTCGCGTCGAAATCGATCCCGTGAATAGACAGGATGTCGACGCCCACGGTACAGGAGGTGGGCGTATCTGCCGCCTGAGCCGACACCACCTGGGGTGATGCTGTGAACGCCGCACTGAACAGCAGCGCCATGACGGCAAGCACAGCCCAGCCAGCGGCGCACACGCGCCACCCTCCGCGTTTCATCCGGCGGCGCTTGCTTGCGAGCAACCTGCCTCGAAGCGCAGATTGCCGCGATTCTTCACGTCATTCAATGCGAAAGAGCCAGCCATTCCGTGCCCTGTGATCGCGGCGTTTATGAACACAGTGAAAATACTGCGGTGATTTTGTCGGCGTGATCTCTTGAAACTGCAGAGGAAGAAAGACAGTTCGGATCGGTAATGTCCAGCCGAAACATTGTCAAGCTTCCTCAACGCCGGGTCTACCGTAATCATGCGTCGATATGGAATTTATGGTGTTCGATGCTCAGGTTACGCCTTCAGCGCGCCCTCTTGCAATCCCTTCATGTACCACCGCTGGGCAATGGCGAAGAAAAGAAGTCCTGGGGTGATGGCCATGATATACACCGCCGCCAGTCGCGGCATCGCCCAGGCGCCTTGACCGCCGGAGGCGTTGGCGAGCACCACCGGCAAGGTCCAGTTCGCCTGCTCGTTCATCAGCCGGCTGGCGAGCAGATACTCGCCCCAGGCGGTGACGAAGTTGATGATGATGACGACCACGATGCCGTTGCGGACGATCGGCAGCATGATGCCGAGCAACATACGGAGCGGCCCTGCACCGTCGATCTTGGCCGCATCGACCAGATCTTTCGGCACGGTCTGGAAGACGCCGCGCATAACGAAGACGGAGATGGCGATGCTCAAGGCAGTGTAGGGAAAGATCAGCCCGTAGACGTTGTTGATGAGCCCGAGTTCGCGCTGCAGCTGCCAGATGCCGATGAAGGCGGTGACGCGCGTCGGGAAGAAGAGTGACGCCACCAACAGCGAAGTAACGATCACCTTCCCCGGCGTGCGCAAGAAGACCAGCGCATACCCGGCGAGTGTGGCGCAGACCGTGGTGATCGCCACGGTCGAGACCGTGACGATGATGCTGTTCATGTAATTCTGGCGCAAGGTTGGGATCTTCTCCCAGGCGTAGGAATAATGGGAGAAATCGAAGGTCGACGGAATGATTCTCGCCATATTCGCTTCAGGCAAAGTCTTGACGGAGAGCAGCAACACCCAGGCGAGCGGAAATAGCACCACAAAGCAAAAGAGCAGCAAGACGAGATGTCGAACGATCGTCCAAAACGGCATCTTCCGCTTCGGGCGATAGGTAGCCTGGATCGCCTCCACCGATTTGTCCCGAGTCACTGACCTCGGTTGTATCTGCACTTGAACGGCCATTGTTTGTCCTTCGGAGCCGTAAGCGGTAAGCCGTGAGCGGCAAGCACGAGGGTAATTGCTTACAGCCTACGGCTTGCGGCTCGCCGCTAATCCCGCGATCGAAAGATATAAAACATGCCGACAACGACGACGAGCATGGCGAGGGCGCCGACCCAGCCGATGGCGGCGGCGTACCCCTGACGCCAATCTCCGGTAAATGCGGTTTCCCACATGTAGACGGTCCAGGTATAGGTTGGACGCTCGCGATTGAACGCACCCATGATCAAGTATTCGTCGATCACCGCCATGGCGGTGCCGAAGCGGAGCACGACCAGCACGAGAATGACCGGCAGCAGGCGGGGAACGACGATGTTACGCCAGAGCCGGAACTCGCTGGCGCCATCGAGCCGGGCGGCATCGATGAGATCCTTCGAAATCGTCGCCATGCCCGCCAGGAAGAACATCGTGTGGTAGCCGAGTCCCCACCACCATTCCATGAAGGCGAGGGAAAAGAAGACGAGATGCGGATCGCCCAGCCACTGCGGAGAGTTGCGAATCGTATACATGTGGAGCACATCAACCAGGACGTAGTTGATCGGCCCGGTGTACTGCATATACATCCAGCGCCAGAGCACAAATACCAGCGGACCGGGGATCATCGCCGGAATGAGCAAAATCAGGCGATAGAATGTGGCGAGCTTGTTGCTGGTCACCCGGTCGATCAGCGTAGCGATCACCATCGGGATCAGGATCATGCCGGGCACGAAGAGCGTGGTAAAGATGAGCGCCCGCTTCAGCCCCTCCCACATGAGATCGTCCCGGAGCACCTTGCTGTAGTTCTGAAAGCCGACGAAGTTGGTCGGCAACCCGAGGCTGTTGACCGGCGAGCTGAGATCGGTGTAACGGAAATCGGTCAGACTGATCCATGCCACCTGGACAATTGGCCAGACTTGCCAGAGCATAAAGAACGCAACCGCGGGCAGAAGGAAGAGCCAATTGCCAAGCGCTTCGCCGACTTTGGAACTGGTTCGCCGTCCCCGCGGTGTGGCAGTCGCCATGAGCTAGCCCCCAAAAAAGAAATCACTGCAAATGCGGAATGCCGAGACTCAGCTCAAGCGCAAAGATCTTCGACACAGAAAACATCCGGTTTATGGGATGAGGAGCCAGACGCATACGCGTCTGGCTCCTCGCCAGCTGACAACCAGCTGGTGAACAGTGCTACTTGGCGTACTCAGCCTTGACGGCATCGTAGGCATCGGTGAGCGCCTGCTTCGCATCCGAAACATCGCCGCTCAGATACTTGGTGTAGAAAGGCGCGGCGACGTTGAACTGGGTGATCGCGAGCTTGCTCGGGGCAATCGCGCTCGCTTTCGGCAGGCTTTCCCAGACGGCGGTCGCCCACGGATTCGCCGTCAGCCAATCGGGAGGTGAGGCTGCATAGTCGGCCCAGATCGAGTTCTGCACCGGCAACTGCCCGACCGGAGGCGTTCCGTTCGCCGGATCGCCGGCGACCGACTCCTGCCAGATTCGCTGATCGGAGGTCAATGCCGCCAGGTAATCAGCCGCCTGCTGCTTGTTCGCACCGAAGGTGAAGAGCGCCGCTCCGGTATCCCAGAAGACGGTGCCGCCCGCGCCGCCCTCTTGCACCGGCAGCGCCGACATCTGCAGCTTGCTTGGATCGGGCCAGGTGGCGGCGAAGCGCATCGGCGCGTTCTGGTATTTGATGTAGTAAGCGGCGAGCTGCTGCTGGAAGGCGATCTCGTCCGGCGTCTGGTTCACTCCAGCGTCGGTGGTGCCTTCGTTCAGCACGTCGGGATTCGCGTACTGCATCATTTCCTTCATGATCTCAAGCGCCTGGACCGCGGGATCGCTATTCCAGATGAAGAGACCCTGCTCGTCGTACACATCGGTGCTGATTGAGTGGGTGATGGGGATCAGAGAGCGCCAGGCATGGAAGTCGAAGGTGAGTCCGAATGGCGATGCGCCGCTCTCCTGCACGGTCTTGGCATTGGCGATGTACTCATCCCAGTTGGCCGGGGCCTTGGTGGGATCGAGCCCTGCTTTCTCGACGAGATCGGCATTCCAGGACTGGATCGTGATATCGAGCAGGAACGGCCAGACATAGAACTTGCCGTTGTACGAGCCTTCGTTTTTGATCGACTCGGGGATGTTGTCGAGGAAGCCGGCCGGGAGATAGGCATCCCACGGCTCGATTGATCCTGACTCTGCGAGCTGGATCATTTCGAGGAACGGCGTCACGCCGATATACATGTCCCACGTCGAGCTCTTGTCGCGAGCTTCGGCGATAAACCGGTCGATGCCGAAGCCCTGGGTCGGAGCAACTTCGGCTTTCAGAGGGAAGGTCTTGTTGAAATCATCATTCACCAGCGTGACTGAAGGATGAAGATTCAAAATCCAGTCGTAATAGGTCACGTTCAGCGTGCCCTCGGTGGCTGCTGACACGCTGGAGAAATGGGCGGCTTGCCCGAGTGCGGCAATGACCGGTGCGGCGAGCCCCAGAGCGGCGGCTCGCTTCATGACGTCACGACGATTGCTTCGACCCGAGAGAGCATCCTGAAAGAGCTCACGAGCCTTTGGATTCTCGATCACCATGTCCTCCATTTCGAACAGGGACGGCCTGGAACTGTTAACAGGGCGAAGTCACCAATGTGCTTCGCCACCCAATTTGGTGAGTGGCGGGATTGTATGAATGACAACGTAACGGTGTCAAGCGGATAAGAACCAGTACTGGTGTCCTGACCCAAACGGGTTGTGCTGCTGACACGAGTTTTGCAATGGTTCCTGGAAATCGGCGTGCATACCCTAAAGTGCGCTAAAATGCGCAGCGGTTCTCATTCCTGATAAGGAATGGCTATGAGGACCACGCATGCAGGCATGCGTCTTCGTTTCGCCCTGCCGGGCGCGTCGTTCATGAACTGAGCGATTCGATCGAACGAGCAAAGGAGCATCCGTGCAGGACGATCAGATCGTCACTCGATCGACGGTCGTACCCAGTGTCATTTCCGTCGCCGAGCCCCGGTCAATCGCAGCCCAGCTTGCTGCCGTTGCCGAGCGTATCTCACCCCTCCGGCTCGGTATGGTGCAGGGTCTTTTCGCCTTCGTTCTCGCCACGCTCTTGCTCTCAGTTCCCGCCCGCCAGCCCGGGTTTCAGGGCATTGTCAACAACGTCAACGGCCCGCGCTCCTGGCGCCGGGTTACCATGTGGAATGAAGAGCTCGGCTGGCTCAGCTCGCATTTAACGCGGTTCGGCATTTCTCCCGACATGTTCATGTGGCTCGTACGCGGGATGCATATCGCGTTGGCCGTGGTGCAGGCGATCGCGATCGTTGCGCTGGTGGTGCAACTGACGCGAGGTAATATCGGCCCAGTCTGGCGTTGGTTTTTCGGCCCGGCGCTTACCGCCGGCATCCTGATGATCTACCCTCCCCTTTGCGCTGATGTCTTTTACTACATCACCAGCGGCGCCATCGCGAACAGCGGCGGCAACCCGTATGAATGGCCGCTCGGGCATTATTACGACGCTCCCCTGCTTTATCTGAATGACTGGGCGCATATCTCCTCGCCCTACGGCCCGCTCTGGACGCTGATCAGCCAGGGCGTCGTGGCGCTCTTCGGGTCTCATTTCCTGGCCGCGGTTTTTGGGTTCAAACTGCTCGGATTCGCCAGTATTTTTGTCTTCGTCTGGCTCGTCTACAAACTTGCCTACAAATTGATGGGCGACCAGAAACTGGCGATCGCCGTCGCCGTCGCCTGCTCCTGGATGCCGACGCTCCTGTTCGAGCCAACCACCGGCGCCCACAACGACGCGCTGATGTTCAATCTGGCGCTCGGCGGTTTGCTCGTGATGACGATGCGGAAACGAGGCACCACCCGGCTCGGTCTGCTGCTGATCACCCTCTCGGCGCTCTTGAAATATGTGACGCTGCCCTTGCTTCTCTTTGCGCTGCTCTGGCGGCTCGCCGACCAGCGTCCCGGCGAATCGCGCCGCAAGCTCATCGTCGCCTGGGCGATCGATGCCGTCGCGATTTGCGCGTTGATCGTCGTTACCTATGCTCCCTATTGGGTCGGCCCCAAAACGCTTTCGTCGTTGCTGGCCCAGCCGACACGGGGAGTTTCGAGCAGTCTCTGGATCATTCCGCACAATCTGACGAAAACGTTTTTCGGCATGCAGGCCGCGAAGAGCTTCGATAACGTACTCGGCTACATCACGCTCGGGTTTTTGCTGCCGCTCTTCGTGCTGACCTTTTTATGGCTCGGCCGGCAATTGTGGAAACTGCATGGCAGCGATGGACTGGCCGATTCCGGCCCGACGCGCGACCGCCGTTTGCTGCTGATGATGCAGGCCTGGATGATTCCAGCCGGCTTGTTGCCGTTCATTCCGGTCGACACGCACAACTGGTACGCGATATGGTCGATCGCGCCCTTCTTCATCCTGCTCGCATGGCTCTGGAAACGTCAAACCGCCGCGAGAAGTGGAGAAACCGTCGAACGTCTGCCCAGGCTCGTCGCCTGGCTTAACCCGGCAGCGCTCCTCGCGATTTACCTCTCATGGTCGCTCTTCAATCTGCTGATTTACCACACGCGAACATTTTAATTTCCGCTGCTGCTTGCCTGAGCTGTCCCGTCAGGAATCAGACACTCGCACCCCTTTGCTCGTAAAAGGGCGTATTGGCGATCGATCGAGTCGACGAAGTCGGTTTGAACCGCACTGCCGGTCGCGAGACGAGCATCGAGCGGACTTTCGTGGCGGTATCCACGGCGGCCCATTTCAATCACGAGATCCTCATGACGTTGGTAAAGCGCCGCGAGTTTGCCGCGCCAACGCTCAGTTTCAGGATGGCGTGCATACCCGCGTTTTTCTTTGGTAATGACCGTCCAGAGTGCGTGAAGCTCTCGATGCTCACCGAGCAGATGCTGCCGGCACAGGCGATACACGGGAACATCCCAGATACGCATTTCCGTTCGCTCCAATCGTCACTACGATGCGGTCGAGGTCGCGACGATCAACGTCTCAAGGTCGCGTGGGTAGGCGGTCAACCGCTCGATGCCGTTAGCGCGGACAACGACGGTGTCTGAGTGGCGGAAACCGGCGAGGCCGGGGACGTAGATGCCTGGCTCGACGGTGAAGACCATCCCTTCCGCGACGACGGTTTGATCGCCTTTGTCGATGAAGGGCGCTTCGTGACCTTCGAGTCCGATGCCGTGGCCGGAGTGGTGGCGCTGCTGCGCAAGCAGGCCAAATGATGCGAAGGCGGCCGAGACCTCGTGCTCGACCTCGGCGAGGGTGCGGCCTGGTTTCAGGGCGTCGAAGCCGATTTGCTGCAATTGGAGCATGAGATCGAAATAGCGGCGAAATTCGGCGTTCGGCTCGCCGACGATCATCGTCCGCTCCAACTCGGATTGATAGCCGCCGACATCGGTCGTGGCGAAGGTGACAAGCACATCGCCCGGTTGCAGCCCAGAAGTTGCCGGCAGCCCGTGCGGCATCGCGGTTTTGGCGCCGCTGATCAAGTAGAGCGTCGCCGGCATCCCGCACCAGGGCTGGAAGAAGCTGCGCGAGAGCGGTTGGTAGTCGGCGCCAAGTCCGGCCAGCATATCGAGACTCGCTTGATAAGACGCCTCGTGGGCGATCTCCAACTCGTTGCGTCCGATCGCGATCGCATCCTGCAGGCGGCGATGAGCGACATCCGCCCAGCGGCAGCTTTCGTGGATCAGCGCGATTTCCGCCGCCGATTTCACCGCACGGAGATCGTCGATCATTTCCCGTGCTTCGACCGTTTTGACCACGTCCGCGACGATCCGGCTAAAGGGCGCGCCGCGATAACCGTTCATATCGAGCGGTCCGTCATGATCGAAGCCGATGGTCAGCCCGCTCCTCGCCATGTCGAGCTCGGTGAGAAGCTCCGCCAGATGCTCGGTCGGGTGTTGAGTTCCACCGGTTGGATATTCGGGATAGGTCGCGATCTTGCTGATCCCCGGTACGGAGGCGATATGCTCCTGCTCCAGTTTCGGGGCGAGCATCGCCTGCTCGCCGCCAGGGGTGAGCAGCAGCACGATTGGCCGCTCGGTAATCTGATGGAAAAACCCGGTGAGGTAGGCGATGCGAATCGGATGAAAGACGGCGAAGGCGTCGAATCCTCGCTTTTCCATCGCGCTCCGCAAGCTGGCTATCCGCTGCGAGTACTCGGTGGCTGAAATCTGCAGGTCGATCATGCTGTCTCCGTGCGCTTCGCTCTCCGCCGCCCATCTGCCGGTGAAGAGAGGGATGGGTTCAGGTGATACCGTGCCACAAATCCCGGCACCTCTGCCCGGGAATCGAGATCGAGCTTTGCGAGCAGGTTGCTGACATGCTTCATGACCGTGCGGTGACTGATCGAAAGCTGGTCACCGATTTGCCGGTCCGATTGACCTTCCAGCAACATTTGCACCATTTCCAGCTCTCGCTTCGAGAGCGCCTGAAACTGATGGAGGGCGGTGTTGCGCGCCTCCACCTGGTCACGGAGCGCTTCCGCGTCGGCGATGATTGCATCGATATCCGGAGGCAATATCGTCAGTACGATCTTTGCCGCTTCGACCTGCGCGATGATGCCCTCGTATTCGTTCCGCTCATCCTGCCGAAACGGAATCGCCCGCCAGTCATGCAGGCTGATCGCGGACTGGTGGAACCGCGCGGCGGTTTCCATCGCTCCAACCCCGGCCGCGATGACGATCAATTCCAGCAAGCATTTCACCGCGTGCCAGCGGTCGCCTTCATCTCGATTCAGGTCGAGACTTTCGAGAAAGATCGTGACGGCCGCCGCCGATTCCCCTTGAATCCGCAACAACCGGCCAACGTAAAAGAGCGCATGCCCTACGGTTTGCCGCGAGTCAAGCTCCCGCCAGAGCGCGACGGCTTCCTGATGGAGCTGCAATGCTCCAGCGATATCGCCCTGCCCCGATGTGACCAGACCAAGAAAATAGAGCGACATGGCGACCCGATCGGTATCACCCAGGCGCTGGTGCAGATTGAGTGATTGCTCAAGGAGTTCGGAGGCACGCGCGAATTCACCTTGCCGTTCGGCGATCACGCCCAGGTTGTAGACGCTCAAGGCGAGAGCCTTTTGATCGTCGAGTTCGCGAAACAGCGCTTGCGATCCTTCAAAACAGGAGATTGCCCGGGGATAGTCGCCGGTTTGACTGGCGACGACGCCCCGGTTATGGAGCGCTTTGGCAGCGACCCGGCGATCCCCGAGCAGTTCCGCAAGCGCGAAGCTCTCGTCGTGGAGATAGGCGGCGTGACGAAAGTCGCGGTGCTGGCGAGCGAGCGTTCCGGCCAGATTCATCAGGATCGCCCGCTCGTGACTGACCGGAGCGGTTCTCGCCATGAGTTGGTCGAGCAATGTGATCCCGTCGCGCTGAGGACCACGCACGAGCCAGTAGGTGACGAGTCCGTCCACGGCTTGTAGTTCCGTCGCCGTTGATTCCGGTTGCTCGATCAACCAGGCTGTCGCCGCGCGGAGATTGCCATATTCGCGCTGGATGCGATCGAGCGCCGTTCGCTGTCCCGAGCCGCTCATCTGCGGTTGATCGGCCGCTGCCGCAGCGAGAAAGCTGCGCGCGTGCGCCGCCCGGACGACGTCGAAATCGTCTGTCATCTGGAGCCGATCGACCGCGTAGGCGCGGATCGTTTCGAGCATCGCAAAGCGATCGCCCTCCTGCTCGTCGATCTGTTTTCGGATCAGGCTCTGCTCGATCAGCGTCATCAGCGCCGCGTCGATCCGCTCCTGCGAGAGTTGATGATCGCTTGCCAGGGCAATGTCGCCGATGGCGTCGCGTGAACAGCCGCCGACCACGATGCCCAGGCAGCGAAAGATGAGGCGGGCATCATCGGGAAGCTGTTCGTAACTCCAGGCAATGCAGGCGGCAATGGTCTGATGCCGTTCCGGCAACTCCTTCCGGCCACCGGTCAGAATCGGCAACCGTCGATCGAGCCGTTGCAGCAACGCAGCCGGTGAAAAGATGGTCGATCGCGCCGCCGCCAGCTCAATGGCGAGCGGCAGCCCATCTAGCCGCCGGCAAAGCTCGGCAATCATTTGCCGCGACGCTGCCGTGAGTTCCAGCTCGCCTTCCGATCCCCAACCCGTTCCGGCGCGATCGAGAAAAAGTCGCATTGCCGCGGAGGCGCCGCTGCGATCGTCAGTTTCGAGTGGCGATACGTCATAGACGCGCTCGTGCGGTAACCAGAGTGGCACCCGGCTCGTGGCAAGAACGGTGACGCCCGTCTCTGCATCGAGCAGAGCGGCGACTTCGGGCGCGGCATTGGCGATCTGCTCGAAGTTGTCGAGTACCAGGAGCAGATGCTGTTTCCGGAAATGCTCCGTAAGCATCTCGGGAATCGCCCTGCCGCCTGGATGCAGCCCGAGTTCGCGAGCAATCGCCGGGAGCAGACCTTCGGCCGAACGAACGGCGTCAAGCGGGATGAACACTGCGCCGTCCCGCCATTCATCGGCAAGGTCCCGGGCAAGTTCGGTTGCCAGGCGGGTTTTCCCGACGCCTCCCGGACCGGTCAGCGTCACCCATCGTATGGCAGGAGCCAGCAACAGATTGTGAAGACGAGCGACGTCATCCTCACGACCGATGAATGATCCCAGAACGGTTTGAGCATCCATGGCGCACCGCGAGTCGTGAATTCTGAACGTGAAAGACGTGAGTCCTGGTCGACGACGCCGTAGGCCGGAATCAAACGTACGTCACGATCTCACAACTCACAACTCCGGGATATACTGCTTCGGCCGGACAATTGGTCGGACGTCTGGCAGCGTCCAGTTATTCGGGTGACGCTCATGAAAGCCATTCTCAGAGATATTCAGGCACTTCCGCGCGACGTTAAGCTCTTCATTCTCTTTAACCTCTTTGCGAACATTGGATTTGGCGTTTTCCAGCTCGTGTTCAACCTCTATCTCATCCAGCTCGATTTTCGCGAGGACTATATCGGCGCGTTCAATAGCGTGCAGACAGTCTTCATGGCGCTCGCCGGGGTGACGCTTGGATTCACGATCGGCAAGCTCGGTATCTGGCATGGTCTCGTCTTTGGCATGGTGATTTTCTTCATCTCCTCCTATGCCGTCGCCGTCGTCGAGCAGCCGGTGGGGCTGCTTGGCCTGTCGGCGCTGTTCGGCTTCGGACTCTGTTATCTCTTCAATTTCACGATGCCGTTCATTCTCGAGTTCTGCCCTCCATCGGCACGGCCACGAGTCGCGGCGATCACCTTTTCGATGGTTTCGCTCGCCATCACGCTTGGCTCGCTGCTGGGCGGATTCTTGCCGCAATTCATTCACGATCTCAATGGGAATATTGGCGATCCGAGTGTCACCGCCTATCGCGCCACCTTGATCATCGGCACCACGATCGCAGCCATCGGGCTATTTCCGCTGATGCTCATGGGAGAGGCGCGAAGAAGCCACGCCGCGCAAGATCTCGCAAAGGCGCTGACGGACGAGTCGCCCGATGAACGCCTGCAGGTGCGCCGTGATCTCACCGTCTTCGTCGGCGTCGCGGGTCTGATGAGCCTTGGGGTTGGGCTGGTCGTGCCGTTTTACAACGTCTTCCTGACCACGCTTGGGGCTGATTCGCAACAGGTCGGCTTCGTCTTCGCCTTTGGCAGTCTTTGCGCAGCGGTCATCGGGTTGCTGGCTCCCTGGGTCGCCAGGCGGTTCGGATCGCTCAATTCTGTGCTGGTGCTGCGTCTCGGTATGTTGCCCTGCTATTTTCTGCTTATCTTTTTCCCCATTTATGGTTTGGCGATCGTCGCCCATGCTGTTCGCCTGACCTGCATCAATATGAACTGGCCGATCGATTCAACGTTCATGGGCGAAATGCTGCCTCGTCGCGCCCGGGCAACGGCATTCGGCTGGCGCTCGGCCGCCTGGAACTTCGGCTCGGCGATCTCCGCGTTGATCGGCGGCTGGATCATCGTGAAGTGGGGATACAACCCTACGTTCGCCGGTATGATCGTTTTCACCGCCCTGGCGGCGATCCTATTCACCTCCTATTTCCGCCGTCATCCGCGCGTCCGCTCCGGCGAGCTCGACAAACGAAGTTCCCGAAAGCAGCCAGAACCCGAAAGCCTTGCGGTTTAACCATTCATCCAGCCCTAAAGCGTCACCCTCTCTCAATCCTGCAAAAAGATGCGGCGGAACTTGCCCTCCCACTGCTCACGACAAACAACTCCCTGCTCGAAATCGTTGATAATGGCTCGTATGAAGATGACTCGACGCGTATCCAATCTGCGGCGCTTGCTGTTTATTCCTCTGCTCGCCATAACGCTTACTGCCTGCGGCATCGGCTCGCCGGGCGACGACCCGACGCCGACCCCGGTGGCAACGCTTGCGCCGGGTGTGACGGCGACGGCGGTGAATGTCACGATCGGCGACCGCCCCAGCGGCTCCCTTTCCGGACTGACGCAAACGCTCAACCTGAGCGGCTGCCGGGTCACGATTCCCCTTGAGTGGATCAGTGAAGGGGATGGCACCGGGGTCACGCCGAGCGACGCGAAATTCACGATCTACGGCGGCAAGATCGCCGATAACGCGGCCTGGGAAAATGCCGTTCAGCTTGTGGTCAATCAGGCCAACCGCAAGGGTGCAATCAGCGTCACGCGCGGCGGCGACTGGGTAATGGCGATCCACAGCGGCGATCGCGGCTTCACCTACCGCGTGCGGATCGACAATGGCTACTGTGATTTCTCGGTTTCGAGTGTCAAACCGATTCCTGAAGCGGAGCGCGACATGTGGAACGCCGTCGCCGGCTCGGTGAAACAGGCGCCCGCCGGTGAGGGAACCCCGGAATCGTGATCGCACGATGACACCATCCGATCTGGACATCGAACAGCCAGGCGCGCTCATTTCCTATTTGCGTGCGAAGCAATTGATTGACGCCAACGAGGAGCCCCGGGTGAGCGTACTCGCCGGAGGCGTTTCCAATCGCACCGTGCTTGTTGAGCGATCAGGCGGAGAAGCCTGGGTCGTCAAGCAGGCGCTGGCGAAGTTGAGGGTGCAGGTCGATTGGTTTTCCAGTCCGGAGCGGATTCACCGCGAGGCGCTCGGGCTGCGCTGGTTGGAGCAGATCGCCCCGCCGGAAACGATCACCCCGCTCGTATTCGAAGATTTCGAGGCGCATCTGCTCGGCATGGTCGCCGTTCCCCAACCGCACGAAAACTGGAAAACGCTGCTCCTGCGCGGCGAATTGAAGATGGATCACATCGCTCAATTCGCCCGGCTGCTCGGGACCATCCATCGGGTCAGCCACGAGCGCCGGAACGAGATCGAGCCTGTTTTCGCCGATCGCGGCTTTTTCGAATCGCTCCGGCTCGAACCCTATTACGAGTACACCGCGTCCCAGGTGGCGGAAGCCGCACCCTTCTATGCCCGGTTGCTGGCGGAAACCCGGTCGATCAACGAAACGCTCGTCCATGGCGACTACAGTCCGAAGAATGTTCTCGTCCACAACGACCGGCTGATCCTGCTCGACCATGAAGTGATCCATTTCGGCGATCCCGGATTCGACCTCGGCTTCTCGCTCACCCACCTGTTGAGCAAAGCCCACCACCTCCCGGAGCACCGCGCCGATTTCCAGCAAGCCGCTATCACCTATTGGTCCACCTACCAACGCATCGTAACACCCTGCGATTGGGCGACTAATCTGGAATCCCGCGCCGTTCGCCACACCCTCGCCTGCCTGTTGGCCCGCGTTGCGGGGAGATCCCCGCTCGAATACCTCTCGCCCGGCGAACGAGCACTCCAACGAAGCGTCGTGATCGGGTTAATGGCCGATCCACCAGAAACGGTGGATGAATTGGCGACGAGATTTGTCGATGGAATCGAGGGAGAAGCCCTCACCCGGTCCTAAAGGGCCACCCTCTCCCAATTCTGGGAGAAGGTACGACGCTGGCCACAGGCTCCCCTCTCCCGAGGCGGGAGAGGGGTTGAGGGTGAGGGCCGTCGCAGCCTGCTACGCATCAAGGAGCAACCATGTACGAAATCAGCCAGCTCAAAGGGCTGGAAATTCTCGATAGCCGGGGACGGCCGACCGTTCAGGCCACCTGCGTACTTTCGACGGGCACACGCGGTGTCGCTTCGGTTCCTTCAGGTGCGTCGACCGGCGCGGCGGAGGTGCTGGAGCTGAGGGATGGCGACCCCAACCGCTACGGCGGGCTGGGCTGCCGCACAGCGGTGTCGCACATCGACACCCTGCTGGACGATGCGCTGAGCGATCATGTCTTCAATTCGCAGCACGAGCTTGACATGGCGATGCTGGAGCTTGACGGCACGCCGAACAAATCGCATCTCGGCGCCAATGCGATCCTCGCGGTTTCGCTCGCGTTCGCTCGGGCGGTGGCGGCGCAACGGGGAGTTCCGCTCTATCGGCATTTCGCCGATCTGACTGATCCACCCCAGGTGATCACGACCCTTCCCCGTCCGACCGTCAATCTCTTCAGTGGCGGCAAGCACGCGGGAGGCCAGGTTTCGATCCAGGATGTGCTGGTCGTGCCAATCGCGGCGGCGACCATCGACGAGGCAATGGCGGTCACCTATGCCGTCTATCAGGCTGCCGCGAAACTCTGTCACGAGAACTATGGAATGCGGGCACTGGTCGCCGACGAAGGCGGGCTCGCGCCCAACTTTCCGTCCGTTGAAGCAATGATTGAAGATGCGGTCGACGGCGATCGAACGAGCTGGCTACGTTCCGGGCCAGGATGTGGCGCTCTGCATCGATGTCGCATCGAGTCATTTCTATCAGGACGGGCGCTACCACCTTGGCGGCGAACCGCTTGATGCGAGCGGCATGATCGATGTCCTCGCCGGATGGATCGAGCGCTATCCGATCGTCAGCGTCGAGGATGGCCTAGCCGAGGATGATTGGGCGAACTGGCCGGCATTACGAGCGCGCATCGGCGACCGGGCGCTCGTACTCGGCGACGATTTCCTCACCACCAATCCGAAGCGCATCACCCGCGCGATCGAAGCCAACGCCGCCAATGCGCTGTTGCTAAAGGTGAATCAGATCGGCACGCTCACCGAGGCGGCCGAAGCCTGCCGTCTTGCCCGGGCCGCGGGCTGGCATGTCACCGTCAGCGCCCGCAGCGGCGAAACCGAAGACGACTGGCTGAGCGATCTCGCCGTCGGCTGGGGCGGCAACCACCTCAAAGTCGGCTCGATCACCCGCTCCGAACGCCTCGCCAAATGGAACCGCCTCCTGGCGATCGAAGCGGAAACGGGTTTACCCGTGATCTAGCGACGCATCCAAAATCAACTCGTCGCAATCGAATCCAGGGTGTCATCCACTTCTTCAGCGGGGATGCGGAGCGTGGTTGCGTAGAGACCGCCAAGAACACACATCAGTCCTGTTCCGAGGAAAATGGTATCGAGCGGTCCAAAGTGGATGCCGAAGATGGTGACGCTGAAATCGCTCATGACGGTGCTGTAGAGCAATCCGCCTGCGAGCAATCCGAGCAGCATCGCCCCATTCATCAGGGGATTGAGCGTGGATGAAACCCGCCCAATGAGCGCACGGGGAGTTACCCTGAACATGATTGGTCCGACCGCGACATTGACAGCGGGAACGATTAAGCCGATGACAAACGTCGCGATCACCCCGGGAATGAATGAGGTCGTACGGGCGTAAATCATCATGGCGATGCCTATGCCGATCAGTCCCATCCAGACAGATCGCGCGAGCCCAAGCCGCCCCGCCAGGAATCCCCATGCGATCGCCCCAATGATCATGCCCGCTCCAGATGCCGACGCGAGAATGCCGTAAGACTTCGCTGGCGTGTCGAGATTATGAATTACGAAAAAAAGGTCGAGCGCATTCACTGCTCCAAGACCAAGCATGCAGGTGGTAAAGGCGACGGCAAGCGTCATCAGCACATGCGAATTGCGAAAGAACCGTAATCCCTCGCCAATGTCGCGCAATACAGCTCGTGCCGAAGTTGGCTCAAGCTCCTCTGCTGCGATAGGGATATCTGGTACGTGGATTGCCCGCACGAAGAAGAACGAGACGATGAAGCTGGCGGAATTGATCAGCAACGCCCAACCAGCGCCGAAGGCAAAGAGAAGCGGAGCGGCCAGGGTTGGACCCACGAGCAACGAAAGATTGAAAGACGCCTGGCTCAATCCAGCGGCACGGGGGCGATCGGCGTCTGGCACGATGTCGCGCAGCACAACGGATGAGGCGGGGCGAAGGAATTGGGCGACGGCGCTGGCGAGAAACACAATGGTGAAGATGGCGATCAAGCGTGCGGTGAGCGGCAACTCGTAATCCCCGACTAAGGGCAACTCGACAATTCCGGCGGCCGGGATCATCACCAGAATCAGCAAGGCGCTGATAATCTCCGCTCGGAGCAGGAGTCGCCGCTTGTCTGGCTGGCGGTCGACGAGCGCACCGGCGATCGGTCCCACCACCAGCACCGGCACGGCGGACGCGACCAGCAGCGCGGTCACCGCCAGCGCCGCCCAGCTTTTCCCCGCGGCAAGCTCCGAGCCGATCCAGACCGTGAGGGTGATCTCGAAGATGACATCGCCGAGTCCCGACAGCGATTGCCCCAGCCAAAGCAGCGTGAAGTTCCGGTTGATGAGAAGATGTTTTTCGGCCGGTTGAGCGGGCGCTTGCTTGTCGATGTCGCTCCGCATTTTCCGCCTCCACCATCCCGACCCGAATCATCCAGGCTGCGCAAAGGATTGTGTCTGATGCTCTTCATGATTGTCGAACGATTCGCCCACGGGCGAACCTCTGAGGTCTACCAGCTTGTCCGCGAGCGAGGGCGAATGCTGCCCGAAGGTCTCGTCTACGTCGATTCCTGGGTTTCGGCGGATTTGCGAACCTGCTTCCAATTAATGGAATGCGACGATCCGCTGCTGCTTCAGGAATGGGTAGCTCAATGGGGAGATCTCGTTTCGTTCGAGATCATCCCGGTCGTTCCCTCGAAACAGACCGCCGGACTGATGAAGCGATTGGCGGAATAGCCCTCACCCGGCGCAAACGAGCAGGCGGCAGACCGCACGTAAAACGTCGGGCTCCCCTCTCTCGGCGCGGGAGAGGGGACGAAATGCACGAAATATCCGCGCAGCCATCGCTAGGGGCGGGTCTTGTGCCCTCCCGTGGGATTCCGCCGTTGCTCGGAAACGGGAGGGTGCAATCGTCCTCCCCTACGATGTGCTCAGGTATGTGTCTGCGCCACCCGTGAAGCGCTGCCCGATTCAATCGCTTCCGGTTGGCGGTCCATGGCGCGCAGGGAGCGGTTCCAGAGCATCGGGCCGGTGACGAGCAGGTAGGCGATGCCAATCGCGATCAGACTCTGGCGCAGTCCGAGCGCGTCGACCATGAACCCGCCCACCAGCATGCCGGCGGGGATCGCCAGCCAGGCGAGCGCGGTGAAGGTGCCGAAGACGCGCCCGCGCATCTCGATTGGCACCCGCTCCTGCCGCACGGTCATCAGGATCGGGTTGAGCGGCGCGCCGACTGTTCCGACCAGAAAGAGCACGATCGAGATGACGCCGAGCGGCAGAAATGCCGCCAACGCGAACGGCGATATCCCGCAGAAAAAGAATGCAAACACGAAAATCGTCCGGCGCGAAAAGCGTTGACCAACGATGCCGTAACCGATCGACCCAGCAACGCCGCCCGCGCCGATCGCCGCAAACATCAGTCCGAGCGCCTTGGCGCTGTCGAAATGCTCGTTGGCCAACACCGGCGTGGCGACGCTGTAGAGCGGGGCCTCCAGGAAGTTCATCACCATCAGAATGCCGGCCAGCCAGAGCAGCACGCGATCGTTTCGGATAAAGCGAAGCCCTTCGAGCATTTCGGCGAGATAGTGCTTCGTTTCCCGTTCGATCGCCCGGTCTGCTGTCAGAAAGAACAGCACCATCGACGCGGAAACGGCGAACGTGGCGGCGTCGATCCAGAGCACATTCGTCGCGCCTAGCGCCGAAATCAGCACGCCGCCGATGAGCGGGCCGAGCAACTGGGCAAAGCGGAACACGGTTTGATAGGCAGAGTTGGCGCGCTCCGGGGACGTGCCGGCCTGATCGATGATCTCCGGGAAAAGCGCCTGGCGGGCGGTGTTGCCGGGCGCATCGAGCAGCGCTCCGGCGAAAACGAGCGCGAGCAGCTGCCAGAAATGGAGCCCGATCGTCGAATGGAGCAATGGGATCAAGCCAACCGCGACCATGCTGCAGAGATCGGCGAGCATGCTGATCCGCTTGCGGCCAATCCGGTCGATGATGCCGCCGCCGAAGAAGGCGGAGATCACCGTGGGCAGGAAGGTGAAAAAGCCGACCAGACCGACCTGCGCGGCGCTGCCGCCGGTCGCCAACACATACCAGGGAATCGCGATCGCGGTAATCTGGTTGCCCGCCATCGAAATGGCGTTTGCCCCAAGCAGGGCGTAAAGCGGGGTTCGATTCCGGTTCGTCATCTCGATCAGGCGTCCGGGCCGCGATGCACGCTGAGTGTGTGGAGTGTTTCCTTCGCCGAAACGACGGCGTAGCGCTCTCCGTTCGCCAGGCTTTCGAAGGTCGTCACGATGGCCGGAACGCCCTCGGCTTCGAGCTCCTGATCAGGCAAACGGCGGATGCGTGGATGCGCCTTTTGAAAGGCGCGGCCCTCCGGCAGCCAGAGCGCCAGTGCGGAAAGCCCCATATCGCAAATCAGGTTGCAGCGCTCGCAAACATAGTGAATGCCGGGCCGCCCTCGCTTCGGGATGGGCGCGCTCGGCGAAACTCCCATGCGCACCGGCAACTCATCGCCGCAGTTGAAGCAACGGGTCGATCCGTTGGCCAACGCCATGCTAAACACCTCATGCGCCCAGGCGGCATACCGGTTGTAGATCGGCTTGAAGCTGGAGAGTCCATCCAGCAACTGACCTGTGTTTTCCCCCGGCACGCTGTAGAAACCGGGGCCGCCAGCGCAAACGGGACACATCGCCTCGAAGATATCACCACTGGGAGAGCGGTGAATCTGCATCCGGTTCGTCCCGCAATGCGGGCAGTAAATCCGCGTTTCCTGCCAGTAGTCGCTCGTTATGGTGATGCCATAAGACCCGGCGATGGTCTGGATTTCTGGAGCACTCAGCGCCTTGCGCATGGCAAGCTTGCCGCGATGGATGCGCACCGAGACTGTACCTTCGCTGGCCCCGAGCCGCTGCGCGATCTCCGCCTGAGGCAGTTCATCGACATAGTGCTGGATGAGCGCTTCCCGAGTCTGAGGAGGAAGCAGCGCGAGCGCTCGATCGAGCAGATCGATCAACTCGTCCCGTTCCAGATCACGCTCAAGCTCGATTGTTTCCGCCGCTTCGGGCAGTTCACCGTCGAGCGGAAGTTCGTGCGCCAGGGTGCGGCCACGCCGCCGGGCCCAGCGCTTGCAGCTATTGCGGGCGCACCCGGTGAGCCAGGCGCTGCTGGCGGCTTGCTCCGTAATCCGATCGGCGGTGCGCCAGGCTTCGATCATCGCTTCCTGAGCGATATCCTCCGCCGCGCTCGGGTCGCCGGTGAGATAGGCGCACAGCCGGACGAGCTTCGCCCGTTCAGCCGGCAGCACATCCTCAACCCAGCGTTGCTGTTCATATTGCATCTGTTGCATGTCCCCGACCTTGTCTCTGTACGACTGCGGCGATACTCAAAATGCCCGCAGTCGCACACCTATCGCGACAAGATCGCACAACCTTACACGTTTTTTCGGGCCTTCTGTGTTGGGTGTATGCTGGATGACATAAGCATTCAGTTGAAGATTGGGGTGAGATCGTGGAAGAAACGGCACTCAGACCATCACTTGCGCTCCGGCGATTGGTCAACGGTTATCAGGTCTCGCAGGCGATCCATGTCGCGGCAACGCTCGGCATCGCCGACCTGCTCATCTCCGGACCAAAATCGAGCGATGAACTCGCCGCTGAATCAGGTGCGAATCCCGATGCGCTTTACCGGCTCTTGCGGGCACTGGCCGCCGTAGGCGTCTTCCATGAAGATGACGATCGCCGCTTTTCGCTGACCGACCTCGGGGAATGCCTGCGTTCGGATGCACCCGAGCCGGTTGCTGGTTGGGCCGCCTTCATCGGGCAGCCCTCATACTGGCAGGTATGGGGCGATCTGTTCAACAGCGTCAAAACGGGAGAGAACGCCTTTCGCCACGTTCACGGCGTCGATGTCTGGACCTACCGGAGCAAGCATCCCGAAGTGTCCGCTGCATTCGACCGCTCCCAGACCGATCTCTCCCAATTGGAGGCCGTGGAGGTCGTCAGTGCGTACGATTTTGGCCGATTCGCAAAGATCGCCGATATCGCTGGCGGGCGTGGCGCGTTTCTCGCCGCAATTCTGAAACGATGGCCGCAAAGCAATGGCGTGTTATTCGATCAGCCACATGTCGTTTCAGGAGCGCGGGACACGTTCGCTGCGGCAGGCGTTTCTGACCGTGTCGACATTGTTGCGGGCGATTTTTTCAAGAGCGTGCCCGCCGCAGATGCCTACGTGCTGAAAAAGATCCTCCATGATTGGGAAGATGCGGAAAATATCAGCATCCTCGCCAATTGCAAGGCGGCGTCACCTCAAGCATCGATTCTGCTCGTCGAGGTTATCATCGGGCCACCGAACCAGACCCCGGACGCGAAATTCTCCGACCTCAACATGCTCGTCTCGCCCGGCGGCCGCGAGCGCACGGTCAGCCGAATACTCCGCGCTCTTCGCCGCCTCCGGATATCGCTTTAACGGCGTCACCCCCAGTGCGGGCGGCTATCGGCGTGTTCGAAGGAGTACCGGCCTAACCAGTGTTTCCGGGGATGGGATAGCGGGATCGAAATGGATGCTCGCGGTATCACCTTTTCCACCCAGTTTTGCTGTTCGCCAACCAGCAGTTGCATTGCCTCGTGGTTGCAGGATGTACTCTGGCCAACAAATGACATAAGCTCACAGGCAGAATGCAGGAGGGGTGATTGTGGAACAGCAGGATTTGCGTCCGGCGCTTCGGCTCCGGCGGTTGGTCAATGGGTTTCAGGTTTCCCAGGCCATTCACGTGGCGGCGGTGCTTGGCATCGCCGATCTGCTGGTGGCCGGGGCGAAATCGAGCGATGAACTGGCCGCCGAAACGGGCAGCGATCCCGACGCGCTGTACCGGTTGCTGCGTGCACTGGCCTCAGACGGGGTGTTTCACGAGGATGACGCACGCCGCTTTGCCCTGACCGAACTTGGCGATGCGCTTCGCTCCGATGCGCCGGAGCCGGTTGCTGGTTGGGCTGCGTTCATCGGCCAACCCTACTTCTGGCAAGCATGGGGCGATCTGCTCAACAGCATCAGAACCGGCGAAAACGCATTTCGCCACGTGCATGGTTCCGATCCCTGGACCTACCGGTCCGAGCGCCCTGAGGCGTCATCGATCTTCGACCGGGCGATGACTGATAACTCCCGGCTCGTCGCGAGCGCCGTCGTCGACGCGTACGATTTCGGACGGTTTCAAACAATCGCCGATATCGGAGGGGGACGGGGCGCGCTTCTGGCGGCGATCTTGCGCAAGTATCCGCCGAGTCGGGGAATTCTTTTCGACCAGCCGCATGTCGTGTCCGGTGCAGCCGAGCTGCTGGAAAGCGCAGGCGTTGCGCGATCGCTGCGAGGTGGTGGGCGGTGATTTTTTCGCCAGTGTGCCCGCGGCTGATGCTTACGTGCTGAAATCAATTCTGCACGACTGGGAGAATGACCGCTGCATCGAGATTCTGCGCACCTGCAGAGCGGCTGCGCCGCAAGCAACGATTCTGGTTGTCGAATACGAAGTCGGCCCGCCGAACACGACGCCCGTGGCGAAACTCTCTGATCTCAACATGCTCGTCGGTCCCGGCGGCCGCGAGCGGACATCGGAGGAATACGCCGCGGTATTCGACGCCGCCGGGTATCGCTTCACCGGCTTTACGCCAAGCCGCGCCTTCGTCGGTGTGTTCGAAGGCGAGCCGGTGTAGGCAACCGGATTCCAAAGAGCGATCATTGCTCCCGGCATCGCCCCGGACTGAAGCACCCGGCTGAAAGCCGAAGTACCTTTCAGGCACTGAACTGGGTAGGAGACAGGCGTGCGCAGTCCGCAGGACTTGTCGCGTGTCAGCCGGGTGCTTCAACTGCCGGCAATGGCGACCGCCAGGCTGTCCGTTTTCACAACTCACTTCGCATTTCTTACAACCCACAACTCCGTCAATGCTTTACCCTTTGCGTTGGCGATCATGCCGCTCAACATGCCGAGGCGATCGTTTCATGCCGATTCGTGTGCTTGCCGTTTCCGATCAGGTTGATCCCCGCATTCACAGCGCCACGCTGAAGGAGCGGATGCGCGACGTTCAGCTTGTGTTCGGCTGCGGCGATCTTCCCGCCAGCTATCTCGAATTTCTCGCCGACGCGCTCGATCGCCCCGTCTACTTCGTCTTTGGCAATCATTTAGAGGAAGCCACGCGCAAGTCAGGCGGCAAGCTCTACCAGCCGATGGGGTGCGTCGATCTCGGCGGTAAGGTCATGCACGACAAATGCTCGGGGCTGATACTTGCCGGCATTCCCGGATCGCCGAAATATGGCGAGGGTGAGCCGCTCCAGTTCAGCGAATGGCAGATTCGCTGGATGATTCTGAAAATGGCTCCACGCCTCTATTGGAACAAGTTTCGGCATGGCCGGGCGCTCGATATCTTGATCACCCATGCCCCGCCTCGCGATCTCGGCGACCGCCCCGATCTTCCGCACCGTGGCTTCGCCGCCATTCGCAGGATGCTGGCGCGATTTCATCCCCGCTACATGCTTCATGGGCACATCCATCTTTACGATCGCTCTGAGCAGTGGGAGTTCACCTATGAGGGATGCACGATCATCAATGTCTATCCCTACCGCGTCATCGACCTCGATCTCCCGGGTTTAGCCAGGAACGTCCCCGCAGCACAGGAGATGCCCGAACAACCGGCGGCGAGCCAGGGGCTCAGCGAGGAGCGCGCGCATGGATGAGCAAACCGTCCACGATTTCGAGCGCGCGCGGCACCGCGCCTTCCTCAATGATCTGCGCGCGTACTTCCGCCGGGAATCGAACGATTTGATCCCGTTCCATGAAGTGCGCAAGCGGATGTCCTCTGAGGGGGAGTCGTATCGCGGTATTCAATCGGTGGCGATCAAGCAGATCGTCGGCAGCGAAGATCGCTTCCGCGATTTCGACCGTGCCTTCCTCCCCCGGCAGACGCACACCGCCGGACGCTGGAAGAATATCGATCGCGCCTTTCTCACCGATGTCCGGCTTCCAGCGGTGCAGCTCTATCAGGTGGGAAACGTCTATTTCGTAAAGGACGGCAATCACCGGGTATCGGTAGCTCGTGAGAAGGGCGCGGAGTATATCGACGCCGAGGTGATCGAAAGCCATATCCGCGTTCCGCTCTACGCCGCCATGCAACCGGAGCAATTGCTCCTGCAGGTGGAATACGCGGAGTTCCTGCGAAAAACGAATCTCGACCGCACCCGGCCGATGCATGATATCCGCCCTACGACGCTGGGCCGTTACGACGAAATCTGGGAGCAGATCGAGCTGCACCGGGAATTGCTCGCCGAGCGCCTTGGTCGCCCGGTCAGGGACGAAGAAGCCGCCGAGGATTGGTATGACACATTTACATGCCGATCATCCGGGTCGTTGACGATCGCGGCATTCTTCGCCGTTTCCCGAAGCGGTCAAAAGCCGATATCTATCTCTGGATCGTGGCGCACCGTGAGGTGCTTGAGATTCGCGAAGGGCAGGAGGTCAGCCCCGAGGATTCGGCGGTCGATTACGCCGAGGGGCTGGAGCATCACGTCGATGCCGTCGATCTGTTCCGCAGCGCCATCCGGTTGCCAACCCGCTTTATGCGCCGGCTGATGTCTGGGACCGGTGAAGATATGCCGATGAGCGCGCTCGCCGTCGAACGCACGTCCAACCGCGAGCGTCCGCTGGCCGAAGTCGCCGCAACCGGCACAGAATCGGACGATGAAGAGCCGGACGAATTTATCGATCGGCCCGTTTTACCTTGACGATCGGCGCTTCCCACCGGACCATTCGTTCCATGACCGTTTGCTTCCAACAATCGAATCTCGTGCTCTTCGATCTCGACGACACGCTCTGCGACTACGCCAGCGCCCGGGCGCGGCGAATCGAGTATGCCTTTCGCCTGGCAGCGGAGCATGACGGCGTCCGGCTCCCGGAGGATTTGCAGCCGCTCGTCGCAGAATCCATAGCGCGGCATCCGCACGGCGCCGAGCACTTCGGCGAGCTGTTATTGCCGTATGGCATCAGCGCTGAGGCCGTAGCGACGGGAAAGCAGTGGTTCGTCACACATCGCTTCTACACGCTGGAGCTTTTCCCCGACGCGATCGCCACGATTGAAGCGGTCCGCGCCGCGCTGGCGAATCGCAAGATCGGCGTCGTCACCAACGGCCCGACCGATGTGCAGCGCCAGAAGATCGAGCTGCTCAATCTCCAGCCATATGTCGATTTCTTCCTCATCTCCGATGAGTTTGGCTACTGGAAACCCGATCGCGAGATCTTCGACGAAGCCTTGCGCCTTGGATCAGCCACACATCGCGAATCAGTCTTCATCGGCGATTCCGCCGAGCACGACATCGCCGGCGCCCAGGCCGCCGGCATCCCCGCGATCTGGATCAACCGCAACGGTGCCGCCTGGCATCTGGAACCGCCCGCGCCAACCTGCATCGCCAGGAATCTCGCCGATGTGCGGGCGTTTTTGGGAGTTGGGGGTTAGTTGGGTTTTGATAGCAGAATAGGGCTCGAGATGCCCGGCACTGAAGTACCGGGCTGACAAGACGAAGTACCCTACGGGCACTGAAGCAGGGAATGTCCGGATATATCGGGAATATTTCCCACCCAGCTCAGTCCCAGCGGGACTTCGTTTTGCTTAGCCCGGGGTTGAAACCCCGGGAAATGGCACACGAATCTCGGGTGGGTGTTCTCCCGCCATTTGCCACCAGGCAACTCGTCCTCACAACTCTCAACTAATACGACGGCACATACTCCGGGTCGACCGGGTGGATGCCGCCTTCGGGGGCGGCGTAGCCTTTGGTGACGAGGGTGGCGACGACATCTTCGATCACGTCGTCGGGAGTTGAGGCGCCGGCGGTGACGCCGACGAGCGTCGCGCCTTCGAGCCAGTCATCCTTGATGTCTTCGGGCCGCTCGATGTGATAGGAGCGGACGCCCATCTTGTTGCCGACTTCGGCCAGGCGGGCGGTGTTGCTGCTCTTGACGCCGCCGATCGCCAGAATCACATCGACCTGGTCCTCTTCAATCAGCTTCTTGAGCGCGTTCTGGCGCTCGGTCGTCGGCTCGCAGATGGTGTTGCAGAAGCGGAACTCGCCGCCGTTCGGCACGACCATGCTTTGCAACGCATTGGCGAAGGGCATCAACTCGTCGATGTTTTTGGTCGTCTGGCTGACAAGCGCCACCTTGCGCGGCGGAGTAATCTTGCCCGGTCCTTCCTGACCGCGCGCGGCGTTCCAGGGGAGATCCTCAAGATGCTTGGCGGCGACGGACTTTGAGGTGTTGGCCCAGCCGAGCACGCTTTTCACTTCGGGATGATAGGCATCGCCGTAGACGACGATGTAATACCCCTGCCGCACGAGCTTCTCGGCCAGCTTCTGCACTTTGATCACCAGCGGGCAGGTGGTGTCGATCAGCTCAAGGCTCGCCGCCGAAGCTTGCTGGGCGAGATGCGGCCCCATGCCGTGTGCAGTGATCGCCACCCGGCGGAATCCCTGCTCCAGCGCTTCATCAATCGAAGCCGCGCCGACGACCCCCTTGCCGCGTAGCCGTTCGACGATCTGCGGGTTGTGGATGATGTCGCCGATCGGCGCCACCGGTCCCTTCTCCTCCGCCGACGCGGAAATGATGTCGACGGCGCGCCGCACGCCCCAGCAATAGCCAAGCGTGTCGGCGACGATGATCCGCTTTTCGGTCTGCACTGGAGTTTCGGTGGGCGTGGCTGTCGCCGGTGTCATGGGCGCCTTTCAGCGTTCGCGGCGCGTCCGCTGCTGCGATGCGCGCCAATCAAGAACGAATCGTGCGATCTCGATCTGATCGAGACCGGGCTGCTCCGGCGCGTTGGCAGGCAACGCGCCATTGTTCACTGAGAGGATAACAGGGCGGCGGCAAACGAACTGTTCCCAACCGTCACGCTAGTAACGCACGATCTGTTTGCCATCCGCTTTTGCTTCGTCGAAGGTGCCGTCGAGCGCGGAGTTGAGATCGTTCGGAATCGTGATCGTGTTGGGATCGCCATCGCTGATATACATCAGCGTCGGGCTGTCGGCGACGATCGCTTTCCAGGTGTCGTCCCAGCCGCCCCCACCCTGCTCCGTGCAATCGCACATCTGGATGCGGGCAATCCACATCGAATCCCATTCGGTGCTGACCGGCGAGTACGCGGGCTCCGCGCCAACCATCAGCGATCCAATCAGGAAGTAGTCTTTCCCGTTCCAGGTGAAGCCGTTTCGCATCCAATCGCGCTGATCGGGGTGCTTATCGAGATCGGGATACATGCCGAAGGGAACAACGAAGATATTCGCCTCGACCCGTGGGTCAAATTCCTGCAGCGCGTCGATCGCCCCGCCAACTTCTTTCTTGAATGTTTCGTCGTCGACGTCCTGGATGCCGCTGTGCGTCAGAGTGTGGTTGCCAACCTCATAGCCATTGTCGAGGAGGAAGTTGAGCTTCTGCGAGCAAAGGTCAATCTGGTCCGATTCCGAGCCGTCGACCCCCGTGTAGAAGCAAGCCTTCGGCAGCGTGGCGAACAGCCCGCCGCGCCCGAAATCGGGATGAGCGGCGTAAAAGTCTTCCATGATGCCAACTGCGGAAGCGGGATCGACCGTTAACGATCCATCCGCATTCACAAGAAAGCGGAACTGGTTGACTGGCGAATCATCGAAGGTCAGCACGACCGGCTTCTTACCGGCCGGAGCGCTGATGGTGTTCTCGATGACATCTTTCATCTTCACGACGTAATAGCCGTTGTCGTAGAGCCATTGGAGATCGTCCCGGAATGAATCGTAGGTGCGGGTGAACTGGGCGACTTTCGATGAGTCGTTGGTTAACTGGTGATATTCGAGCACCAGAATCTTCCCGAGCTCGTTCGGTTGGTACTGCGCCAGCTCTGCTTCCGTGAGGGGACGCCCGGCCACCGCTGCTTCAGTCGCCGCTTGCGTTGGCGCGGCCGTTGGGGCTTCGGCTGGTGGTTGGGTCGGCGTCTCCGCAGGCGGCTGGGTTGCGTCGATTTGCGCCGGCGGTTGAGTGGGCGTTTCGCCGACGGGCTGGGTCGCCTGCGGCGGCATGCCTGCCTGCCACTGGATCGACGATGAGCCGGAATCGTTGCTCCCCCCGCACGCGGCCAGGACCGGCACGACGAGCAACAGGGTCACAATCATCAACACCCAGGAGCGGCGTTTGCTCAGGGCGTTGGCGGACGAAGCGAACAATTGGCTCAGCACTCGGGCTCGATCCTCCAGCGGTGTAGCAGGTCGCCGGCATTCCGTTCACTCAACATTCGTGGATGCAGGGCAACACACTGCAGTATAGAGGAAGATCGCGAACGATCTGCACGCTGTTGGGCATAAACGCCCGCAACGCCTCTGGAGGGTACGAAGAAACCCGGCTGGATTCCCGGCCGGGTTTCTTCAGTTTCCGTCGTTCGAGAAGGTTGAGGAGGTCTAGTTAGGGCGCTCTGGCGCCGCTTCAAACCCCTGGCAACCGCTGATCGGAGTCACCTTCAGGTGAAGGGGAGCCAATCGTGGGTGCCCGCACTCTTCGACCAGCGTCTCAGATGCCTCATGTTTGAGGCGGATCTGGATCACCTGCTGGTCAAGATGCTGCTCGCCGAAATGAACGCACAGGCCGCACTGGCCGGTTTGAATCTGCTGCATAGCGTTGCTCCTTTCAGTCCCAAACACCGGTTTGTGATGTCTGGTGGCCGGGGCGATTACCCCAGCGCTGATATCAACATACACAAAAATAGGCGTAGTGTCAATTTAAGGTTAATTATGAGTTGGTGAATCGGAATTCACGTCGTCGGAATTGGCCTCCCAAAAACCATCGATGTTTCTGGCATGAATTCAGACTTGGTGACTTGGAATTGATGTAACGGGGCACGGTCCACGGTCGAATATGATCGCTTCATGACCAAACAAAATACGGCGATACATGCGTATCGCCGTATTTTGCATATGAATTGTTCGAGCGAGTCCTACGCGGCATTGGGCTCCTCGCCGAGTGCAGCGGACGACACGTTGACGCCGAGCAGCTTATCAAGCAGGCGATAACGCCAGAAGAGCTGGAGAACAACCGCCCAGACTGCAACGATTGCGATGATCACCCCGTAGTCCGCAGCGCTCAGTTTTCCCATTCCGAAGAAATCACGGAAGAAGGGAACCGCAAGAATGAGAACGAGACAAGATCCCATCAACCCGGCCATGATCGTCGGCCGCCAATCGCCTGAGAACTTGTCACCCCCAACCAGCAAGCGAATCGGTGGCTCGACAAAGACGAGCAATATCAGTCCGCAAAGCACGGTGGTGATGGTGATCGCGTCGCGAGAGCGGCTAATCTCCGTGAGGGCTGTGCCGCCGGTATCCTGTTCCGGAATCGTGATTGCCACCCCATGCGAGGTGGCGCCGGGATTGTGCCCGGTATAGAAGATCAAATAGACCGCCAGCGCAGTGAGCGTGATCGTGAACGCAGCCGGCGCCACAAAATGCGCAAGCGATTTCAACATACCCCGTTCTTTCGACACCCCGGGAACAGCCCAGATTGCCAGGAAAAAGACTGGCACGCCCACGGTGAGGCTCGAGAGAATCGATATCTGCCGTGGCGAAAACGGAAAGCCTGCTTGCAACGCCAATGCGGAGATCAACAGCAGCGCGACCGAAAAGACCCGGACCATGAAGAGCTTGAGAATATCTTGCATGCCGCTTCGAATGCGTTGCCCTTCCCTGAATGCGGCAGGCAGCGCACCGAATGAGTCATTGAGCAAGACGATGTCGGCAACGCTTCTCGTGGCGGCGCTGCCGCTCTCCATAGCGATGCCAAGATTCGCCTGTTTAAGCGACAGGACATCGTTCACTCCGTCGCCAATCATGGCGACATAGTGACCGCGCGACCGCAGCGCACCCACCAGACGCTCTTTTTGCTGAGGGGTGATGCGCCCGAAGATGTCGTTGGCTTCGGCAGCATCAGCGAGCTGTGCATCAGACATCTCTTCAAGATCGAGCCCCGAGATCGCCGCCGCGTGGCTGAGTCCAGCCTGCTTGGCGAGTGCTGCGACGGTTGTGGGGCTATCCCCTGAAATGACTTTGAGCTGAATACCGGCGTCTCGGAACGAGGTGAGTGTCTCCTGGCTGTTCGGCCTTAGCTCGTCGGCAAAAGAGATCCAGGCAACAGCTCTCATGTCGCACGGCAGCTTAACGTCGTCACCATCGTCGCCCTGATTCAACGTGGCTGGATCGGAACAGGTTGCGAGCAGCAGCACGCGCAATCCGTTGTTGGACCAATCGGATACCTGCTCCGGCACGTCCGGCGCGGACGGCAGCAGTCGTCCGAGCATTTCCGGCGCGCCAAGGGCAACCACGCCGCGCCGGGCAGGATCATCGAAGCTGATCGCGCTCCACTTCCGCGCGGACGAGAAGGGCACTTCGTCATTGATCGCGCGCTTCGTGCCGTCACTTCCAGTGACGATTGCTTCGGTTGTTTTGTTGCCGGATGTGACACTGACCGCATAGTCACCGAGCATCGACGTCACATCGTCGAGCGTGCCATCGATCGGCACGATGGTTTCCATTCGCAGCTTGTTCGCCGTAAGCGTGCCGGTTTTGTCGAGACAGAGAATATCGACATTACTAAGCGAATCGACCGCGTTCGATTGTTGAATCAGGGCGTCTAGTGAGGCGAGGCGGACCGATGCCATGGCGTAATCGAGCGTGATCATCAGGAAGAGTCCCGGCGGCACCAATCCGGCGATTACCGCGCCCGCAAGGACCGCTTCCGTCAATTCAGCGTTGTGGATGATCGAGCTGAGCAGCAGCAGCAACCCGAAGAAGCCAGTCATCACCAGCAGCAGCCGGAGAATGAGATTCACTTCTTCCTGGAGAGGGGTCAGCGATCGCCGGAACGCTTTCGCCCCGGAGGTGATACGCGCCGCCAAGCTGTCGTTGCCGACTCGGATCGCTTCGAATGCGGCCTGGCCAGTGACGCATATGCTACCGGAGGCAACCTCGTCGTCCACCTTCTTAACGACCAGATCTTCTTCGCCGGTGAGCAGCGATTCGTCGACTTCGATCCGCCCGAAGAGGACGCGGCCATCGACGATGATTTGATCGCCCGGTTCGACGATGATCGTATCGCCCAGCACCACCTCATCAGGGCGAAGATCCTGCTGGACCCCGTCGCGGATCACCCCGATTTTGGGACGCGTGAGGAGCGCGATGTGATCGAGTCGCCGTTTGGCGCGGATCTCTTGGAAGAGCCCGACACCAACGTTAATCACGACAATTCCGGCAGAAATCACTGCATCCGTCACGCGGTCGAGCGCAACCAGCGCTGCGCCAATGGCGAGGAGCGAGATATTGATCGTGCCGAAAAGATTCTCGCGGATGATTTGTCTGTAGGTTCTCGTTCCCTCAAAACGGGTGTTGTGTTGCTGGCCGGCAGCAATGCGTTGCGCGACCTCAGCAGAGGTAAGCCCCTGGAATTGCTCCACTCAATTGCTCCTTCGTCGTCATTGACGGGGCTTGCTCTTTTGACTGCCCGATCTTTTTCTATGGGGATTGTGCGTTGGGCGACTCGCATGCGCAAACTGAAATGAATCCAGTTTGATCCGGTTGGCGTTTATCGATTTGAGAGCATTGCCCCTGAAACTTCAATGCTCTCACCCAAGCCTGTGGAGCGCCGCACACGCTCCACCCCCTCCCCTTCCCGCATAGAGCCGGCCTTATGGTCGGCTCTATGTATTTGTGGACGGAGTAAAGAGTTAGAGTAGAGAGTTAAGACTGGAGAAATTACAAACTCTCGCGGGTTCGAAAGGCCTCCGGTCTGTCAGCATCTGTCGTCAGTCCGGCGAGTCGTGGTTTATCACTCTTAACTCAGAACTCTCTACTCTTAACTCGTCCTCAACTCGTCGCTCAGTTGCCATTCGAACGGCGGGGTGCTAGGATCGCCGTTGTGTACGTACACTCAAGCTCAGGGTGTGTCTCGTCTGTCACCGATCATGGATCAAACACTCATGCATATGCAGGCGAATCAGCTGTGGCAAGCGGTGCTTGGCCAGTTGCAAGCGAGCCTCTCCAAATCAGTCTTCGATAACTGGCTCCGGCAAACGACGATGATCGATTTCGTCGACGATGTCGCGGTGGTTGCCGCCCCGAACACCTTCAGTGTTTCGACATTGCAAATGCGCTACGCGTCGAAGGTTGAAGCAGAACTGGCGGCGATTGTCGGGCGTCCGGTGCGCGTGCGCTTCACCGTCATGAACAGCGACCGGGAAGAACAGAGTGGCGCCGAGCAGCGGAAGAACGATGTCTCCGTTGAGCCACGCCGGGTACCGGAAGCGAACCGGCCCAAGCGCGTCGATCCTCCCCCGCCGCAGGCGAACCAGCTTGAACTTGCCCCAACGACCGCGCATGGTCTCAATCCGCGCTATGTCTACGCGAATTACGTGGTGGGATCCTCCAATCGCTTCGCCCATGCGGCGTCGCTTTCCGTCGCCGAAAAACCGGGCGGGATGTACAACCCGTTTTTCATTCATGGTGGCGTTGGGCTTGGCAAAACGCATTTGCTCCATGCGATCGGGCACCAGGCCCTGGAGTTGCGGCCAAATCTTTCGATTGTCTACGTCTCCTCCGAGAAATTCACGAACGATGTGATCAACGGCATCCGCACCCAGCGGATGGACGATTTCCGGACCCGCTATCGCACGATCGATATCTTGATGATCGATGATATTCAATTTATTGCCGGCAAAGAAAGCACGCAGGAAGAATTTTTTCATACCTTCAACACGCTCTATCAAAGCGGCAAGCAGGTGATCATCACCAGCGACAAACCGCCGAAAGCGATCGCCGCGCTTGAGGATCGGCTCCGTTCCCGTTTTGAGGGGGGACTGAGCGCCGATGTCCAGCTCCCTGATTACGAGATGCGGATCGCGATTCTTCGCACCAAGGCGGAAGAATTCGGCATTCTGATCCCGGCCGATGTGGTTGAGTACATCGCTCAGCGCGATCAGGCGAATATCCGCGAGCTTGAAGGGGCGATGAACAAAGTCGTCGCGTTCTCCCAAATCTCGCATCAGCCGATCGGATTGCAACTGGCGATGGAAGCGCTGAGCAACACGGCGATCGGACCGCGGAAGCAGCGGCTGACCGCGGCCGATGTCGTCGGCTCGGTGGTGCGTCATTACAACGTGTCGATGAAGGATTTGCAGGGCCGGTCACGCACGCGCGATGTGGTAGGCCCACGTCAGGTGGCGATGTACCTTCTCCGCGAAGAAACTGGGTTGTCGCTGGTTGATATCGGACAGCAGCTCGGCAACCGGGACCACACGACGGTAATGCACGGCATTTCCAAAATCGAGCGAGAGATGGAAACCGACCCCGCTGTTCGCCAGCAACTGATGCTGATTCGCGAAGCCCTATACACTGGTAGCGATTAAGCGACGAGCTCATGGCGAGTTCGCTGTTGCATCCTGTCCGGGATAGGGTGCGTACGATACACGGGAGGGCTTGAGGGTGGGAAGCGCCGGGCGCAGCAGTGTCCTTGCTTTTATTGAGATTCCACGGGGAAGCCGAAACAAGTACGAGTACGACGAGGAACTGCGAGTTTTCAAGCTCGATCGGGTGCTCTACTCCTCGGTGCATTACCCATGCGACTATGGATGGATTCCGGACACGCTGGGTGAAGATGGTGATCACCTGGATATTCTCGTCTTGATGCAGGAGCCGACGTTCCCCGGCTGCATGATTGAAGCCCGCCCACTTGGCGGTCTCGATATGCATGACGAAAAGGGGTCGGATTTCAAAGTGCTGGCGGTGCCAATCGGCGATCCACGTTTCGACCACATGCACACGCTTGATGATCTGGGCGAGGCATGGTTGAAGGAGATCGAAACGTTTTTCGCCACCTACAAACTGCTTGAGCCGAAAGACACCGAGATTCTCGGGTGGCACCATGTCGATTATGCCTGGAAGGTCATTGCCGAGTGCGAGGCCCGAAATCTGATGAAGCACTCGTAGCTCCAACCTGACCGTTCTTGTTGAGCATTTCGAGAGCCGGGACTGCACGGTCCCGGCTCTTTGCATCCGGCGTTCAATGTTTCACGTGAAACATTGAACGCCGGATGTGCATTGCCCGGTTGACAGCAATCGCCGTTCAACCGATCTTGTCGTGAACGAAACGAACTCACGCACGACTCTTCGAGGGAGCATCATGGGCGAAAGCCAACCAACCAGCCAATCCTCTGCCCCAAAAGCCCAGGACGGGCGGTGGCTCACCATCAACGAGGCTTGCACCCTGCTCGGCGTCGATCAGACCACCCTGCGCCGCTGGAGCGACGCCGGCAAGATCCCAGTCTTTCGCACGATGGGAGGGCATCGCCGGTATGCCGAGGCAGATGTGCAGGCGTTGGTGCAAAAAGGCATGAATCAGCCTACTTCTAAAGGCAGCGCCTACGCGCCGCATCCGATTCATCCACCTTCTCCCTACGAAGCGGAATATCTGCAGGGGGCACGGGATCGCCAGTGGTTTTCCGCCTTCGATGCCGCCAGTCTTGAGCAGCTCCGGCTTTCCGGGCGAGATCTGGTCAAACTAGCCCTTCACTACGCCGAACTCGAACCAGGCGATCAAGACCGGGCGGCCCTGATCACCGAAGGCCAGCGCATCGGCGTCATCTATGGCCATCACGCCAATACGGCTGGATTGACGGTCGCGGAAACTGTTGAAGCGTTTCTCTATTTCCGGTTTCCGGTGGTTCTGGCCGCCGGGGGCATGGTTGACACCGATACGATCTCGCCGGAGCGGGTGCGCAAGATCTATTCAGACGTCAATCAGTTCACCGATCGGGTATTGCTCGCCACGGTCAGGGCGCGCGAAGATGCCGCACACCGGACTCAATCAGGAGACCGGCGCGACTGATTCACCCGCGTCGATACGAATGAGCCGGGGCATCTATCCTATCAGCCCCCTAATCTGTGGGAGAAACCGCCTATTCTGCGGATAATGCTCGCCGGATCCCCCTTCCCTCACCGGCGTGCGTTTGACCCCGCTAAGCCCCCTGCTGCAACAGGGGGCTTCGCATTTGCCCACCTTAATGCTTCCGTTTCGCCGGTTTGGGATAGAGCAGGACGGGTGGAATTCGGGCTTCTCCCATCCACTCAGCGTCTTCCAGCGCCCGCCGGCGGCGACGCACCCGTCGCAATCGCACCTGCCAGGCGACCGGCGCAGCGAGCAATCCCACCGCCACGACGATCCAGGGCAGCATGGTCGCCCCGATCAGCGCTGCTGACTCTCCACCCCACGCGAAGTAGAGAACGACGACCAGGGTGACGATCTTGGCGATCGCGATCGAGATGATCAGCGGCCAGGCGCTAAAGTGCTCATCTTCGTCTTCGGAAAGTTGCATGAGTGGTGACATCGGTCCCCACCCCCTTGCCGGCGTAACATCAAGAACAGGATTTTGCGTTTCGACGCGTGCATCGCTTCGGCGTTTCGTGCACCCCTACCCTATTCCTACCAACGTATTGAAGCAAGTCGCGTTCGTGGCGGTTGCATCGGTCGGGCAGTGTCACTCGGGCGATTACCATTGCCATGGGAAAATCGCATTTCGCAGGCTAAGGAACACTGGCTCATGGGTACGCAAGAATGGATTCTGCTCACGCTCGTCCTGGTGATCCCGCTGCTCATCGCCATCGTCGTCACCCTCTGGACGCTCGAACAGGCCCTGAAGCGCAACAAAAAGAACCGCGAAGACAAAGTAGTCCGTCGGGCATCCGAACCGGTGAGCGAAGAACCTCCCGCTCCCGAACCAGTATCCGATCCCGAATCCCCAGGACTGGAAGTTCCGGGCTGACCGGACGAAACCCTTCCAGGGCTGGTGGTGATGAGACGGGTTTCTCAATGAAACCGGGCGTTTCCGAGCTCAGTGCCCAAAGGGTACTTCCGCCTGTGAGCCGAGGGCTGAGGCCCACGGCAATGCTCGCGATTCTGGTTCTCCCACACACCGGACTGAAGTCCAGTGCTGACAAGTCGAAGTCTCTCCGAGACTGAACCCAGTGGGCGACACGCGTGCGTAATCCGGAAGACCTGTCGCGTGACCGCCAGGTGCGTCAGCTCCCTTCTCCCTTCTCCGCAACAACTGTTTCACGTGAAACATCTCCTCATTCATTGCCCCGTTTGAATCGAACGTGCTAGGCTCGATTGGCATTTTCAGACGCCTCGCTCGCCAGCGAAGCGACCCAAGGAGCAACTACGTGGCAAATATCCAGCAGTCGTTGATCATCCTGAAGCCTGATGTCGTGCAGCGCGGCATCATCGGCGAGTGCATTGTTCGGCTCGAACGACGCGGACTCAAGATCGTCGCCCTCGAAATCCGCCAGCTTGAGCGGTCGCTCGTCGAAGAGCACTACGCCGAGCACAAGGACAAAGGCTTCTTCAATGATGTCTGCTCCTACATGACCTCGGGGCCGGTGGTGACGATGATCGTTGAGGGCCACGATGCCATCGCCCAGGTCCGCGCGACTGCCGGCGCCACCAAGCCGATGGAGGCCACTCCCGGCACCATCCGTCACGACTTCGCGCTGATGATGGGCCGCAACATCATCCATGCCTCAGCCAACGAGGCGGACGCCACTCGCGAAATCGGACTCTTCTTCAAACCCGAGCAGATTATTTCCTACACCCGCGCAATCGACGTCTGGATCAACGAGTAAATCGCGGCAACCACAAAAAGAGCGGCGGACGACAAATCGTCCGCCGCTCTTTTCTTCTCAGGCAGCTAGTAACCCGCCATAGCTCCCGGCCTTGAAAGGCCGGGCTAACACGCCGTTGCCCTTCTAGGACTGAAAACGTGCTCCCCTCTCCCGCTTCAGTAGAGGGGTTGGGGCGAGGGCCGTGGGACGTAGTCCCAGCGGGACTTTGTTTTTCGTAGCCCGGCACTTCAGTGCCGGGACATCCGAGCGGAAGAAACACCCGACATATCAGAGCATTCCCAGCCCAGTCTCGGACAGACATTGGTCTGTCACTAGGCGCCGCCCGATTCAATACCTGCGCTAATCCGTATCAGTGATGTGGATCAGCAGCGGTTGCATGTTAAAGCGGGAAAGCAGCTCGGCCAGCAAGTTTCGGAGTTCGTTGTCGCTGATATCGGCGGAGATCGATCGATGATCTTCAACCGGCCGGCCCGCGAACTTCTCGCGGCTGGCGCTGGCGCGCGCATCGATCCGGTGCGACCGGGTGTAGAGATCGGCGAACAATCCCGTGCCATCGGTCGTCAAAAAGAGCCCGAAGCTCGGATCGATTTCGATTCCCACCACACCTTCGCTCGCGGCGTCGGTAATGGCCGGATATCCCTCTGGAGTTCGGTCACGATAATCTTCGGCCACCTGGGCCAACATCGGCATCACGCGATCGCGCAATCCCTGCAATTGCTCGACAGTGGCCACGATTCTCCCCATTCCATCGCCCGGCAATAGCGCTCTTGCCCGCTACCACGATTCTGACGCTTCATAGTATCCGCCGAACCTGCCATTGAGTCGAGCCGCTTGCAGTTCGCCTGCGCAATCCGGCGTTTTAGCGAACTCCCCGGTTTTCTTCGGAAAGCTGGCTCGGCTTCGGCGTCATCTGCCCGGCATACTTGTTGCCGATCTTATCGCGGTACGGTGTGGTCACCGGCGAGCTCAGCGTTTCGAACGAGAAGGCGCAAATGCGCATGCCGGGATAGAGCGCCACGGCCATCCTCCCGAGGTTGCTCAGCTCCATCGTCGCCGTGCCGATCCAACCCGGCTCGAAGACCGCTGCAGTCGAGTGGACGGTGATGCCAAGCCGGGCGATGCTCGACCGCCCTTCAAGCCGGCCCAGCAGATCGTTCGGCAATTCGAGCGATTCAACCGTCGATGCCAGGGCGAAATCGCCCGGTTGCATGATGAAGGGCTCGTCATCGCCTTCGACTTCAATCGTGCGCATCGCTTCGCCGATCGATTTCGGGTTGCGCGGATCGATGAAACTGTGGCGGCTATGCTCGAAGACCATGAATGTCCGGCCCAGGCGGAAATCGACCGAGATCGAGCCAAGTTGCCGCGACAGATCGGGCGCCGGCGAAATCTTGATTCGCCCTTCTTCGAGCGCCTTGACGATATCGCGGTCTGATAACACCATTGGCTCGCCTCCCTCAGGCAGTTGCGTGCGTGGTTCGCGGCAGACGCCGCCAACCAAGTGTACGTACACTACCCGTTCCGGCGTGTCAACGTCAACGCTCCAGCATAGCGCACCTGCATGGTAGACTCACTCCACGAACGCGCAGGCACGGCACTCCGCCTACGGATAGCGCACGTAGAGCCTCGTCAGAATGAGGCTGATGGCCGCGGCACGGCCCCATAACGAGCGCACATGACCGATATACCCCTCTACCGGCCGGGCCAACGCCATCGTGGCGGAATGCGCAGGCTATCCAATCCAATCAACCGTTCGGCCGCCTCTGCGCCTGCGTCGGGGAATCGTCCCTATCGTTCCGGACGGCCGCGCAAGAGCGGGCGTGGCTACGTCGAATCGCGGCTGACTGAAGCTTCCGCACTCGCGGCGACTGCCGCTGCATCGCCCAGCGCCGGGGGCTACCAGCCAACCGTCCGGGTCGATTTCACGAGCGCCTTTCAGCCTACCGGCCGCACATTGCAGGAAGAAATGGCCGGGATGGTCGCGGCGACGCCGACCGCCAGAGGCAGATCGCGCTCCCGGCGTAAACCAGCTGGAGGATCATCCGGCGAGCATCCCACCCGATTGCAGCGATTCTTCAAACATCCAAAACTTGTCGTGGCGACGGGCGTTTTCACGGTCATGCTGCTGCTCTTCGGCATCTACGTCGCGCCGGTGCTCTACGCCGGAGCCCGCGCATATCGCGAAGTCTTCGTGCAGAACGATAACCGGCAACCTGCGCCTGCCATCGCCGTCGTCAATGCCGAGCAAACCCCGATCACCGCTGAGGAAGCAAAGCATATACCCACCCCTACCCCTGCACCTGAATGGACTGGCACTGAGCCGCTCAACCTGCTGCTGATCGGCATCGACCGCCGCGAAGACGAAGCGACCCGCTCCGACACGATGATCATGATCCACATTGATCCCGTTACGCAGAAGGCCTCGATGCTGGCGATCCCGCGCGACACCAAGGTGATCATTCCCGGCTACGGCGTTAACAAGATCAACGCCGCCTACGCCTTCGGCGACGCCTATAAGCAAGACAGCGGCGGTGGTCCTGGGCTCGTCATGGAAACGATCGAAGCGAACTTCGGAATCCATATCGATCACTACGCCGAAGTCGATTTCGCCGGGTTCGAAAAAGTGATCGACACGGTTGGCGGGGTGACGATTGACAACCCCTACCCGATCAAGGACGACGAATATCCCGCCGCCGGCAATGACTACATGCGCATCTACTTTCCAGCGGGTTGGCAGCACCTGAATGGCGAGCGAGCGCTGCAATATGCCCGCACCCGCCATGATGATGGCGATGCGATGCGATCGATTCGCCAGGAGCAGGTGCTGATGGCGCTGCTCAATCAGGCGCAAAAGAGCAATTTGATCTCAAACGCCGCGCAACTGATTGGAGAGTTTGGCGATACGGTCCGAATGGATCTGAGCCCCTCCCAGGCGCTGGAGCTCGCTCGCCTGGGTATGAACTTCAATCAAGACAATATTACGCAATATTCGTTAATGCCTGCACTTACCGAGGTAACTGATCCCAATCAGCCCTATTATCTGGTGCCGTCCTGGGATAACGTGGCGACGATCCTTTCCGAGTTCGCAGGGGAGACGATTGCCCCTCCCGCCTCCGCGCTGGCGAATCCCAGCCTTGATATCCCCATTGTGATTCGCAATGCCAGCGCCACCGACGGGATGGCGACGCGGGTGATGGACGCGCTGACGACCGAGGGGTTCACCAACGTTACCATCGATTACTCCGGCGACGGTGAAGCGATTGACTACACCGCCATCGTCGACCGCTCGAATGACCTCGCCACCGCAATGTACCTGGCGGGCGTCATCGGCGTTCCGATCGACTCCGTAAGCACCGCCGCCGCGGACGCGACGGCGGGAACTCCCGCCGATTGGGGAGAAGACGGCTCGATCAGCATCACCCTGGGCATGGACGCACCCGATCCCGCCTACTATGATTCCACCTACTTCGCATCAACAAACACCGACGAGCAAAATGGCTTATTGCAGGCAACCGTGACGCCGGAACCAACCTCGACCCCGGCCATTGATTACACGCTCGGCTCTACCGGCAATCCCTCAACCAGCAGCGATGGCGCCAGCTTTGACGAAGCCGGCGATCTCTCGGGCGGACCCGAAACACTCCTCCCGGTCGACGGCCCGTAGCTGGCAAAGCGAAGAGCCTGGCGATGATGTCGTCAGGCTCTTCGCTATTTCTGAATGACGATTCAGTAATGATCTGTTGCTGTGGATTGCGGAATGTCGCCGCGCCGCCATTTCCCGGGATTGATGAGAGTTGCGCGGTTAAATCGGTCATCTTGCCGCGCGAGCGCTCAAAAACCTTATGAACATTGACGACATTTGGGTTCGGGGATTACCGAATTGACCAGTCAACGTTTATATGTGCCGACGGAACTTCGCCGGGGAATTCCTCGCGCTTCTCGGAATGACGGGTAGCTGGTTACGCGTATCCGCAAGGTAATTGAACGGCCGTTCATAAAGGACAGCCCGGTGTCATCGCCGGACTCTTCTTTATGAATGTTGGTTCAGTAATGATTCGCTAACCGATAAACCCGAGGTCGCGCGCGAAAAGGAGTCTCGTCCAGATACTTGTCGGCGCTTCTCCCAATTCGAGCGAAAGCAGCGCCACCGGCGCATCGGGAGCGACCGATCCTTCCCAGGATGGGAAAAAGGTTCGATACGGCACCTTGGCCGCAAACGAATCCATCGTTTCCAGACGCTCTTCAGCAATGGCGATGGCATCCGCCGCGGCGTCGCTGGAGGGCATCAGCAACGCGATCTCCATGGTCGCCGTTTCCGGCGTCGGGATTGGCGTCGCGTCGGGATCGCTCGGCATCGGCAGCGGACCACCACCTGTGATGCCGATCATCCCCAGCAAGATGGGCGGGAATTGCGGCTCCTGCATCTTCTCGGCGATCGCGGTGGCGGCCGCGTCGGCAGGAGATGGGCCGAGAATCACGGAGGGATCCAGGGACCACAACAGCGAGCCGCCGCTCACGAGCGCGCCAGAGACCACAGTCGGACTCGCGCTCAGCAGTTCCGCAACGAGCGGGTTTTGCCCGAGACCCGGAGCCTCTCCCGTCGCCGCTGCGACCGCATCCTTCAGCAAATCGAGGCGAGCCGCAAAGATGATCAGATCGTCACCAATCATCGCCGCGTTGTTGTGTGCGGAGAGCAGCAATTGCTGGACCGGGTTTTCAATGCTGAACGACTCGTCCTCAGAAATGCTCCAGATGGCGACATTGCCTGTCTGGATTTCCTGGTAGTCAGCGTTTTTCCAGGCTCCGAGAATTGTTTCCCGATCAAAGCGGCCGGTATACATCGAGACCACTTCTGGCGGCTCGCCAATCTCCGCGGCTTGATCGACCTGGGTGATGTCGAATCCGGTGAACTCGACCCAGCGCGGATCAAGCGCGTAATTCCCGAGCCGGGAAGGCAGCGCGAGCGGATACATGGCTCTCAACCAGGGCATGAGATGTTGCTCGTCTGCGATTCCCGCTGGATGCGTCACACCCGTTGCGATCGTCTCCGCTTCCAGATCGGCAAAGGTGGCGATGATCGCCAACTCACTGGCGATGCTGACACCAGGGTCGTAGGCGCGGTCGAGCAACGAGGCAGGGAACGACGCGGCGGCGACCGGCGTGGCCGTTTGGGTGGCGAATGCGGGCCTGGCAGCCATGAGCGCGGAGCCGCTCAATGCAAGCGCGGCGCCAAGCAATGTCCGGCGGGAAAGGGCAGGGGAGTACATCGATTCAAACCTCCTGGCGCGAGCGCGCAGCCAATTTATGAATACGCATTCAGTAATGCGGATTTAGCTGATGACGCCAGCTTCCTTTTGGGCGGCGGGCCACTCGAACGCCGGCGGTGTGGCGAGCATTTGAGCGCCGCCGAGCAGCATTCGATGGGAAAGAGCAATGGGGACATGGTTCATTTGGGGTGCCTCCTCGCGCAACAGTGCGGCGATTCGCGTAATGCCAGGCGCCAGTGCCCGGCAGACGTTTGAGCCTCTCTATCATGGCATAGGTTGTTCGATTTGAGAATCAGTCTTGCACTTAAATGACGAGAGATCGGGCTTAATGACCCGACCTCTCCTCAGTTTTACGGATTCCGGTCGTCCTAGGCGAGCGTCGAAGAAAAGCCCGAGCGATAGGTTGCGGAAACGCTGGCGCCGGTATGGATTCGTTGGATCGTTTCGCCCAACAAGGGCGCGATCGAGAGCACGGTGATCTTGTCGATCCGCTTCTCAGGCGGAAGCCCGATCGAATCGGTCACCACGATCTCCTTGATGGGGCTGTTTTGCAGGCGCTCGATGGCAGGTCCTGAAAATACGGGATGCACGCAGGTGGCGTACACCTCGGTGGCCCCTTGCTGCAAGCAGACTTCGGCCGCCAGGGTGATCGAGCCGCCTGTGTCGATCTCATCATCGACGATGATCACCGGACAACCATCGACGGATCCAATCAAATTGAGCACTTCCGATTTGTCTTTATTGCCCATCCGCCGCTTCTCGATGATCGCCAACGGCGCATCCAGAAATTCCGCGAAGTTGCGGCAGCGCTTGGTGTTGCCAAGATCCGGAGAAACGATCACCGGATTCTCCAGCCGTTTTTCCACGAAATAGTTGGCCGCGATCGGCATGGCGGTCATCTCATCCACCGGCATGTCAAAAAAGCCCTGGATTTGACCGGCGTGGAGATCAACCGTCAGCACGCGATCGGCCCCTGCCTGCCCGATCAGCTTGGCGACAAGCCGGGCCGTGATCGGCACGCGTGGCTGGTCCTTCTTATCAGTCCGGCCATATCCGAAATAGGGCATCACCGCCGTCACCCGGCCGGCCGATGCCCGCTTCAGGGTGTCGATCATGATCAGCATTTCCATGATCGAGTCATTGACCGGCGTCGAAAATGATTGCACGACAAAGACATCATTTTCCCGCACGCTTTCGCAAATGCGGACAAAGGTGTTGTCATTGCTGAACTTGAAAACCTCAGCCCGCCCGCATGGCAAACCGACGTAGCGGCAAATCGCCTCAGTCAGCTCGGGGTTGGAATTGCCGCCAAAGATGGTCAGTTGATCTAGCATCCTGGTCACGCACGCTCCCCTTGTTGTCCGGATTCCTCATCTGAGAAATCAGACGGATTGCCTTGATCGCTGCTTTCGTCGCGTCCAGGAGCACCAGCTGCTTCGCTCGCGTTCCTTGGGTCATTATGCGTCCCTACGAGACTGGTGAGATAGGCCAGCGTGTCACTTTTGCCATCCATGATCCTTGAAAGGGCATTCCGGGCAGCGGCTTGCTCCGCGTCCCGCTTGCTGGCGCCGTCACCCTCACCAAGTGGATGGTCAAACAGCCGCGCTTCAGAGGTGAAGAGCCGGGCATGATCGGGACCTTCGAGATGAATAATGCGATAGGTTGGCCCGATCCGGAAGCGCTCTTGCAAGAGTTCTTGCAACTGCCCTTTGGGGTTCGCATGCTCCTTGCGCGCCAACACCTCGGCAAGATCGCGATCGACGAAGCGGAGCACAAAATCACGTGCGGCTTCGAGCCCGCTATCAAGCGCGATCGCGCCGATCAGCGCCTCGAACGCGCCAGCAAGCATGCGGTCGCGCGCGCCTTCGGTGATCCGCTCACCCGATCCCAGGTAGAGATAGGGGCCGAGCTTGATCTCCCGCGCCCAGGTGACGAGCCGTTCCGCCCGCACCAGCGAGACTCGCCAGGAGGTCAACTCGCCCTCCTGCGCATCAGGAGCGCGGTGGAACAGTTCCTCCGCGACGATCATGCCGAGATAGGCGTCGCCGAGAAATTCCAGCCGCTCATTGGAATGGGGGAGGGGTTGGTCAGTATCAACGGTGGCCCACTCATGCAAGACTGACCGGTGCGTCAGCGCAAGCCGAAAGAGCCCAAGATTATGAAAAGGCAGATTCAGCGAACGCGCCAGTTTCAGTGGGCGGTCGTCCTGCACAAACGGAGCAAAAAGTGATTCTTCGATCACGGCTCCCGGAAGCGTCACGGTGAATGTGGCCCCAATGGTCGTTGATCAACCCATGAGATGTCGCTGAGAAATTCGGCGACAACGAGCAAAAGAGGGTTGCCAGCCGCGCAGTGCTGGACCGCGCCAAGTGCCAGCACCGCGATTATACGCGTCGCTCACCATTCGTTAACCATGCTTTTGTGCCGGCGACGATCATTGCCGTGCCGCTCGCGAGCGAGATCGCACCTTCTTCGCCATTGGGATTGACCGAAACCACGCCAAATCCACTGGCTTTGCCGGTGGCGAAGGCATAGTCGAGCACGCTGATAACCGTGGCAAGATCAGGACCATTCGGTTCAGCGGTGGGATGATTCGGCTGCAGGGATGCATCGAGAATATCGGCGTCGACATGTACGTAGATGAGATCGCAATCGGCGGCAAGCCGGTCGATCGCCGCTTCAATTGGAGCGGCATCAAAGTTTTCGCCGAAGCGGGCGATGGTGACATCGGTCGAGCGGATCAGCACTTCCTCGCGATCGTCCAGATTCCGCACATCGACCATGACAATCCGGTTCGCGGGGAGGGGCGCCTGTTGCCCGGCAAGCTCGCGCCAGGCGGGATGGCAAAGACCAGCAGTCACCGCCACCGGCATGCCGCCGAGCATGCCCGAATAGGACGTGTAGGGCGTATTGAAATCACCATGCGCATCAAGCCAGAGCAAGCCGAGCCGGAGATCTTGCCCGTACGCCTGCTGCATCCCGGCAATCATCCCGATAAGGTGGCTGCATGTGCCACCCAGCAGCACGGGCGCGGCCTTAGCCTGAACCGCGTCAACCACATCAGCGGCGATTTTGGCGTTGAGCCGACCTAAATTAACGATCGGATCAGCATCCAGTTCGGAAGGATCAAGCGATGGCTCAGTAACCAGCTCGACCTGCCCGCCAATATCCGCCAGCCGGTCGACGATCCCGCTCGCGATGTATGCATCAGCTGCTCCGGCAAGACCGGCGTAGCGTTCTCCTGCCGGCGGAGTGCCGTCGACCGTGTGAAGCGCAATCAGATGAAGGTTCCCCAATGTTGGCCACCTCTCTCATCCATGGATTCCATCTCAAGTTTTGGAAGTCTACCGTGCATACGCAGTAATACTGGACCGCTTAAGGACAAATGTCCCACCTTAGAGTATTGAACCTCGTTTGGATAACCGAATATAAGATAGATGAAAAACGGGGGATCGCAACGCGGCGAATTGGCTGTTTGGTTGCAACAGCCGGTTTTCGTGCATATTCATCGCGGGAGGAGAGCTACATGATTAAGGAATTTAAGGAGTTTCTCTTCAGGGGAAACGTTATCGATCTGGCCGTCGCGGTCGTCATCGGCGCCGCGTTCACCGCAGTGGTCAATTCGCTGGTCAAAGACATCATCACTCCACTCATCGCGGCAATTTTCGGAACACAGGATTTCAGTTCGTTGACGTTCACGATCAATGGCAGTCAGTTCTTTTATGGCAACTTCATTAATGCATTGATCGCGTTCGTGTTGGTCGCTATCGTGATTTTCTTCCTGATCGTGAAGCCGATGAACATGATGGCTGCCCGCAGGAAAGCAGGTCAGGCGCCGGCGGATCCAACCACGAAGATCTGCCCGGAGTGCCTGAGCGAAATCCCGGTTGCCGCTCGCCGTTGCGCCTTCTGCACAACCGTGCTGGTGAAATAGCTCCGAGGATCAAGTTCCGAATAAAAGAACGAGGCGCTGGAGTTACTCCAGCGCCTCGTTTTTGCATACATGATCCTGACAATGTGTGCGTCGGAATGCGATTCGGGCCGTCACGTGGCCCGGAGCTGAAGCACCGGGCTGACCGGCGAAAGTACCTTTCAGGCACTGAACTCGGTGGGAGACAGAACGGCATATCGACCCTCCCCGTGCTCAGTGCGCTTCAGCGTACTTCCGCCTGTGAGCCGAGGGCTGAAGCCCTCGGCAATAGCGACTACAGTTCCGCTACGCTTCCGCACAACTCACTTCTCACTTCACCTTGACCTTCCGGCGCGGGTAGCCGGTGGCGCCGTCGGGGAGGGGAGAGCGGCCATCTTCGATCATCGGCGTGCCTTCACCGTCGGTGGCGCGCATTTTGATGGTCAGATCCTGGCCGGACGTCGCGGTGAAGGGATAGACCCAGCGCACCCAGGTAAAGGGTGGATTGATCGACGGCTCGAGCTGCGCGTCGGCCCACGTGTTCCCGTCATCGAGCGACACTTCCACCTTCGAGATGCCGTGATCTCCGGCGGTGGCGAGTCCGTCGACATACTGCTGGCCGGGATCGATCTTGCCCGTGATGGGATAGTCGATCCGGCCCCAGATTTGCGGCACGGCGCTATCGCTCCAGCCGCGCGTTTGCCAGTAACCCTTGAAGTCGTTGTCGATCAATTCGATCGATTCGATCCACTTCACATTTTTCATGCCGTAGATGCCCGGCACGATGATTCTGGCCGGGTAGCCATGATCGTCCCGCAGCGGCGCGCCATTCATGCCGACCACAACAAGCGTATCGGGATCGAGCCCCGCTTCGATTGGGAACGAATCCTCATAGTCGTCGGCGGCGTGGAGTTTCACATCAAACACGCCCGCCTGCACACCCGCCTCATTGAGCAGATCCGCAAGCGGCACGCCGATCCATTCCGCCGTGCCAGTGAGGTCACCGTTGATTTCATTGGAGATGCACATCAGCGTCGTGATCTTGTGCGTGGTCGCGCGCTGGTTGAGATCGTCCAGCGTCAGCGTCAGGGGCTGATTGACCAGACCTTTGATGGAGAGACTCCATCCCTCGGCGCTCACCGTGGGGTCGGAGAGATTCTTGGAGACATGGTAGAAGTCTTCGGTTTCGGTCAGCACCGGGGAGAGTTTATGCTCGGATTCAAGCTGGTTATAGATGGCGAACGGGTCGGCTTCGGGAGTCGTGTCGCTCTGGAGCTCGGCGACTTTGAGCGGCTCCTCCGATTGGAAGGATGACTCCGCGGGCTGCGTCGGGGGCTCCTCGTAATCGTCGTATCCCTGATTCGCGCGCTGCGTGGCGACGATATCTTGCGTCGTCAGCGATTCCGAGGTCGCGGTCACGACACTATCTGCGCCCGTCGCGCTGGCAGGAGCGGGGGCCGCGGATGTCCGCTCCTTCGGTGAAAGCAGACGCCAGGAGCTGCCGCCGAGCGCGACAATCGCGCCGAGGCCGACGATCGCGGTTCCTCCGCGGGTGATGATGGTGCGACGGTCGGTGGTGGGGTCGGTCGATGTCATGGCGGGTTTCTCCACTGCGGTCGGGGTCGCAAGCACTGCCCAGGCCAATCCATAGATGCCAAAGGTGACAAAAAGCTGCGTGAGAATCTCGTTCGTGTAGCTGCTCTTGCTTGCGAACAGCCCGAGATAGGCGATCGGCAGAATAACGACGCCGGTAATGAGCAAAAAGACGGCCGCTACGATGATACCGCCGAGCAACCGTCCCCAAAAGCCGCGATCGAACTTAATGGAAAGCTGGCGCGCAGCTCGCCCACCGAGCGCGCCAACAGCGATCACCCCGATCAACACCGAGAGGAAGAGGGTTTTTTTGGCCATGCTGCCGTAGTTTTCGGTCGCTGCGCCGAACACCGAAAGGGGCGTGAGCCGGGATATGGCGGCGACGATGAACTCCGGAAAAGCCTGGACGACACCGTTGGTCGACCAGTTGTTCCGCCAGATCAACTGCACGGCGAGCATGATCGTCGCCGCGATCGCCCCGGCGCCGGCTGCCTGCGAGGAAGATAGGGTGGGGGAGTGTTGACTGCCCGCTGGTGAATCTGAACTCATCTCCGCCTCCCTTCACGCCGCGCGGAGAGCGGCGAAACAATTGACACGCTTCTTATACGGGTAGCAGCCGGTGTCTGGATGCTCTTCGCTACGTGAAACCGACGATCAACGTCACAATCAGGAACTGGATGCTCCAGGCGGGCCAGGCGAGACCGGTCCACCGGCGCATGCCGAGCGACATCAACCCGACCAATCCTCCGACGACGAGCCCTCCAATCAGGATGAGCGGAATCGAGGGGAGGTTATCGCTGACGATCGCCAGAATGAGGTCGCGAATCGCCCAGGACGCGGCGAAAAAGCCGACCGCGATCAGCTCTCCCTGCTTGCCACCGCCGAATGACCGCGCAGCCACGCCGAAATTGATCACCTGAAACGCCAGCGCTTCGACCGCGCCAAAGATGATGATCTTCACCGCCGTATCGACCGGCCCCTGAATCAACCTGGCGACCGTGACCATCACCGGCAGCGCCACCAGCGCAAACATGATCTGCGCCTTGAGCGGATGCAGGCTCTTTGCGGGATCAGATGACATCCGGAAGAGCGACCGCAACGACGCCCGGGCGGTTTCAAACGAGGAGGCATTCCGTTCGCCATCCGCCGGCCGCAACCAGAGATAGGCGCAGGCCATCATCGTCGCCAGCACCGGCCCCGCCACCCGGAAACCCCACCAATCCCAGGGCAACGCCGAAGGTTCCGTCACGCGCGGACCATCCCCCAGCAGGATGAAAAGCGCCCAGAATCCCTGCTGCACCAGCGTCAGCGTGAACCAGCGATAAACCCGCCGCAGGTAGCCGAATCGATTGCCTAGCTGCATGGAGGGACACCGGATACACCCACCACATCGTAGGGGAGGATCTTGTGTCCTCCCGTGGTGATAACGCCAGATTGATGTCCGGAAACCCGGGCCGGCACAAGACCGGCCCCTACATGGAGGTGATTTCGGGGATAGGGGGTGGGGATCAACGCATCAGCCCAGGGATTCAACCGGGTTCCTCTCAACGCTGGCCAGAAATGTCTTGATCTCCGATGAATTGCGCAAGACGATCACCTGTTTCTCCGCGCGCTGCTCGTCCAGAATCGCCTGATTCTTCGCTTCTCGCTCTTTCGGATAGTCCCACACCCATTTGAGGAAGGCGGGATCGAGCCGCTCGGGACATCCTTCGCCAAGATCGGGGCGGCTGCGGCCATAGGTGCGAACAACGCGCTTCGCCACGCGCCAGACACAGATGTGCCTCGGGATATCGAGATAGATGATCGTATCAGTTTTCGGCAGGCGAAGATCGAGAGTGTGGGAATAGTTGCCATCCATCACCCACCGGTCGCGTGCAACGAGCGCTGCGACCTTCTCACGAAACTCCTCATCGTTTGATTCCACCCAGCCCGGTTTCCAGAACGCGGCGTCAAGATGAATCGCCTCGATCCCGAGCCGTTCGCCAAGCTGCCTGGCGAAGGTCGACTTTCCCGCGCCGGATGACCCGATCACCAGCACGTTTCGCATCGGCGTTTTCATTCGAGCGCTCGCGATCAGAGTATTGACTTCGCCATCACTTTTCAGCCGGATCACCTGCTTTTCTTGCTCAAGCTCATCCATAAGTCGGAGAAGTTCTGGTCGACGCGTAGTCGGATAGTTCCAGACCTCCTTGAGAAAAGCGAGGCTGATACGATCAGGGCAATCAACGCCAATCTCCGCTCGGCTGCGGCCAAGGTGGCGAATCGTTCGAACGACCATTCGCCGGAAATAGATACGTCGCGGCGGGTCGAGCAACACGATTGTGTCTGCTTTCGGCAGGCGAAGATCAAGCGTGCTCAGAAAGTTGCCGTCCATCACCCAGCGGTCACATTCGGCTAGCGCTGCGACCGCCCTTCGGAATGCTTCAGGTTCAGGTTCTGTCCAGCCCGGTTGCCAATAATAGGCTTCAAGATGGATCGCCTCGATCCCGAGCGCATCCGCCAGCCGGTTAGTCACCGTCGTTTTACCTGATCCTGCCGGACCCAGCACAAGCACTCGAAGCATTGTGCGGGGCGCGATGTTCGATTCGGCTCCGCTTGTCATCCCGTGCGTCTCTCCCGGTGTTTCGCTCCAAGAACCTGAGAGCGTAACGGGTGGGCGCGATTGGGACAAGGGCGACTCGGCGCTGCTGAAGACGCGGCACTGGATGTGCTGGGGTAACCGGAGGAAGTACTTCCGGGACGATAGTTGCGAGCCTGGTGGTAGATTGCAAAAAGGTGTTCGCCGCGCCCCGGACTGAAGTCCAGGGCTGACAAGACGACGCCTCTCCGAGGATGAACTCGGTGTGAGGACCAGCCCGATAGAATCATCAGCGTTGTTTCCCACCGAGTTCAGTGCCTGAAAGGTACTTCGGCTTGTGAGCGCTGGACTTCAGTCCGGCGCACGACGAAGGCCTGTTTCCATTCCAGCGCCATGTCCACGATCATGGACTCGCGCAACGAAACAAAAACCCCGCAGGCGAATCGCCCACGGGGTTTCGTTCGTTCTTTGCTGTCTGCGGCCTGCTGCCTGCTCCGTTACGAAATCGCCAGCAGCACCGGGTTTTGCAGGAATTTCTTGACGACGCCGAGGAAGCGGGCCACTTCGGCGCCATCGGTGATCCGGTGGTCGGCCGAAAGGGAAAGCTTCATGCGGTGACCGACGGCAAGCTCGCCATCGACGACGACCGGCTGCTCGCGGATCGAGCCGACCGCGAGAATCGCCGCCTGGGGCGGGTTGATGATGGCGATGAACTCATCGACATCGAACATGCCGAGATTGCTGATGGTGAAGGTGCCGCCCTGGTATTCCTCCGGCAGGAGTCCGCCATTGCGCGCTCGTCCCGCCAGATCCTTGCTCATGCGGGCGATCGTGCCAAGACTCTTCTGATCGGCGTCAGGGATAAAGGGAGCAATCAGCCCGCCCTCGATCGCGACGGCCAGATTGACGTCGATATTGGCGTGGGTGTAGAGCGTGTCGCCATTGAGCGATTGATTGAGATTCGGGTATTCACGCAGCGCGAGTGCGGCGGCCTTGACGACGAAGTCGTTGAAGGAAACCTTGCCTTCTTTCTCTTCAATCTGGGCGTTGATCTGCTCGCGGAAGGCGACCGCCGCTCCCATATCGACCTCGACGGTGACATAGAAGTGGGGGATGACCTGCTTCGCTTCCGACATCCGCTTGCCGGTGGTTTTGCGGATGCGGCTCATCTCGCGGACTTCACCGTCGGGGCGACCCGCCGGGGCGGCATACACGGGAGCGGCAACCGGGGCTGCGGCCTGGGCAGGTGCCGGAGCAGCGGCAGGAGCCGCAGCTACAGCGGCCGCAGGATCGCGGCGCGGCGCTGGCTTCTCACCCGACACGAACGGCATCACATCGTCTTTGACGATGCGGCCCCCCGGTCCACTGCCGGCGATCTGGCTCAGATCGAGATCATGCTCTTCAGCCAACCGGCGCACAAGTGGGGACGCGCGCAGGCGCTCACCCGGAGCGCGATCAACCACCTGGGGCGCTGCAGCTGCCGCGACAGGCGCAGCCGCAGGAACGGGCTCGGGAGCTGCCGCCGGAGCGTGACCGTTGGCGGACGCCGCTGCTGGCTCAGGCGCGGCAGCTGCAGCCGCCGCCGCTGGAGCAGCTGCTTCGGCCGGCGCATCCGCAGGAGCTTCCTCGCCGATGAGGGCGATCGGCGTGCCGATTGGCACCGTCGCGCCTTCTTCGACGAGCGACTTGCTGAAGGTGCCCGATTCGGTCGCTTCGATTTCGAGCGACACCTTGTCTGTTTCAATTTCAGCGATTGGATCACCGGCGGTGATCTCTTCGCCAACTTGCTTCAACCAGCGGAGGAGCGTTCCCTCCTCCATGCCGTCGCCCATCTTGGGCATGATCATTGTTGGCACGAGTTTATGCCTCCCGATGCCGGACGGACCGGCGCGCGTTCATGCTTCCCGATACAGAACCTGCCGAACCGCCTGAATCACCTGTTGCTCGCTTGGAAATGCGGCCAGCTCAAGATTGCGCGCGTACGGAGCGGGAACTTCCGCTCCACTCACCCGGGCCACCGGCGCATCGAGATCGTCGAAGGCATGCTCCTGGATGATCGCCGCAACTTCACTTGCGACACTGAATCTGAGCCACTGCTCCTGCACGACGACAGCCCGGTGCGTTTTGCGCACCGATTCAACAATCGTCTCTTCGTCGAATGGACGAATCGTGCGGAGGTCGATCACCTCTGCATCGACCTTGTCCTCGGCCTGTAGTTTATCGGCAACACGCAAAAGCATGTTGACTTGCCGCCCGTAACCGATCAGCGTGACATCATTGCCTTCTTTGGCGACCCGGGCCTTGCCGAACGGGACGGCGACATCCCCATCAGGAACCTCGCCTTTGGTGCCGTAGAGCGCGCCCGCTTCGAGAAAGATGACGGGATCTGGGTCACGAATGGCGGTCAGCATCATGCCCTTGGCGTCAGCCGGGGTGACCGGCGAAACGACGCGCAAGCCGGGGAAGTGACCGTAGAAGCCTTCGAGACTATGCGTGTGCTGAGCGGAAAGCTGAACGCCGCCGCCGTTCGGGCCGCGAATCACCATCGGCACCGAGGTCTGCCCGCCCGAGAAATAGCGGAGCTTGGCGGCGTTCTGGATGATCTGGTCGGAGGCCTGGAACGAAAAGTTCCAGGTCATCATTTCCACGATCGGGCGCATGCCCATCATCGCCATGCCGATCGCGGCTCCAGTGAAGCCGCCTTCCGCAATGGGGGTGTCGATGACGCGCCTGGGCCCGAAGCGGTCGAGCAACCCGTCGGTGACGAGATGCGTGCCGCCATAGAGCCCGATATCCTCACCGAGCAGCACAACGGATTCGTCGCGTTCCATCTCCTCGGCCATGGCGGTCTTCAAGGCGTCGCGATAGGTCATTACCGGCATCTGGCCAGGTACCCTTTCCTAATCGTCGTCCCTGGGGACGAACGATGGCGCGCTACTGGTCGGCGCTGCTATCTGCGTAGACATCGGTGTAGAGCTCATCCAATGGCGGTTCGGGCGCTTCTTCAGCGAACCGGACCGACTCATCGATGATCACCTTCAGCTCACCCCGAATTTCGGCGAGCTGCTCTTCCGTCGCGACGCCCGAATCGAGCAATCGCCGTTCGAAGAGGGTGATGGGGTCGCGCTGTCGCGCTTCCTTGATCTCATCCTTGGAGCGGTACTTCTCCAGGAAGTCCGCCGCGCCGTGCGGCGCGAGGCGATAGGCGATCGCTTCGATCGCGTACGGCTTCTTCGTTTCCCGCACGCGGGCCGCTGCCCGCTCGGCCACCGCGATGACCGCTTCGATGTCGGCGCCGTCGACCTTTTCGTGCTCGATGCCATAGGAGGCGAACTTCGAGCCGAGATCGGTGTTGACCGTGGCGCGCTCGACGCTGGTGCCCATGCCATAGAGATTGTTCTCAAGCACGAAGAGGCAGGGGTTCAGTCCGTCACGGCCCCAGACGCCGGCGAGATTCGCCGCCTCATGGAACGCGCCGTTGTGGATCGCGCCGTCACCGAGATAGAGCTGCACGATGTTGTCGGTGCCCTGGTAGGCGAGCGCGTAGGCCATGCCGACGCCCAGGGGAATGTGCCCGCCGACGATGCCATAGCCGCCCATGAAGTCGCGCTTGGCGTCGAAGAGGTGCATCGAGCCGCCCTTGCCCTTCACGAGACCGGGGCCCTTGCCATACAGCTCAGCCATCACCTCGTTGGGAGACGCGCCCAGCAACAGCGTGTGCGCATGGTCGCGATAGGCGGTGATGATCTTGTCGCCCGGCCGCTTGCCATGCAGCAAACCGGTGGCGATCGCTTCCTCGCCGATGTAAGTATGAAGATAGCCGCCGATCTTTCCCTGACGGAATGAGCGGGAGCACGCTTCTTCGAAAAGACGAATTTCCACCATCCGGCGGTACAGATCGATCAGGACCTCATTGCTGAGACCTGATACATCAGACGGGGAACCGTTTGCTACGGCGGCAGATCCTGCTCGTCGTTTTCCCCCGGTGCGCTGCGTGGTCGCCATCAGTCGTTGGCCTCCGGCAGTGGCGCGGTGCGACGAGCTAGCCGCGCATGAATCGTGGATGGCCAGGCATCTGACCATGGTGCGGCGGTCGTGATGTGATCAACGCCGCCGCGAATTGTACGTGCCGCTGCAGGGGCCGCCGGTCTCAGGCGCTCGTCCGCCAGAGCGATTGCCCCAGAGCAATCGAAGGAATATGGGTTCCTGGTTATTCTCCCTGCTTGCCTGCCTCCAGCATTGCCGCGCTGTCAACGGCAGAACTCACACCGAGGGCGAATCCAGGCACCGGGCGAGTTGGAGTCAGGTCCGCCGGATTCGCTTTGCGCATTTCTTCGTTGCTGGCTGATGTTTGCTCGAAGTCTTCTTTCGCCCAGGTGTCGCCATGCGGACGGAACACCTGCATGATTTCTTCGGCGGTGCCATATTGGCTGAGCGGGCGAAGCAGGCTCGTCACCCGGGGTGACCGGTCGCGACGCTCACCGGGAATCGAGGAGCGATCAGGCGTTTGGCCCGGTCGTTGGGGAGATCGGCCTCCACCGGGAGTCGGGGCTTTTGTCCGGACTGCGCCAATACCGCTCGATTGCTGCTCTCCCATCGTCGCTCCCTCAGATGACCTGCAAAAACGTGTTCCAGTTTCGACAAATAGGCACGGTAAAATCGCCCAGGACCCTGTCCTGATAATCATCCCCTATTAAAGCGCATTCTGCTATGGCAAATCGACGTCAAATGAACATTCTGAAAGATCAGTCACGCATTCGCCCTATTGAAAATTGGTCCGATGATTATCCTTGCTAATAAAGCAGAACTGAGATCGTGATAAATTGAACAAGCGGCGGGACGGGACGAAGTTGAGAGGAAGTGTAGCTTGGTGCCAACTGCCGGGAGATGAAGCACCCTGCTGACACGCGACAAGCCCTGCGGACCGCGCACGGCCTGTCTGTCGCCCACCAGTTCAGTGCATGAAAGGTACTTCGGCCTCTGAGCACTGGACTTCAGTCCGGTGCGCGAGAGAGGGCAGCATCGCGAGTATGCCCCGGAGCTAAAGCACCGGGCGACGCCAGACCCACGTTCACTCCCATCAACTTCACACACTGTCACCCTTGTGCATATCGTGCAGAACATTCAGTTCTGCTTTGTGCGAACGGAGCTTTTCATATGCACGAGGAATGGTCACTCTGCATGATTTCAGCCTCAATTTGAAACAGAAAACGCTATTTGTTCAACATGAACAATTCATCGTCTTCATCCTGTCCAGGTCGCACGATGCCCTGTACCGGTCCGGGCGGTAGGCTCCCCTAGGTGAATGCGTTGTCCATAGGGGCGCGCCGGGTTTTACGCGTTGTATCAATGAAGGAGCGGGGACCGTGCCCAAGACTGCGGCTGACGTCCTGAAACTCGCGAAGGAAGAGGGAGTCGATTTCGTCGACTTCCGGTTCGTCGATATGTTGGGCACCTGGCAACATACGTCGAAGAGCATCGATGACGTCGATGAGGATACCTTTACCGGAGGCGTCGGCTTCGACGGTTCCAGCATCCGGGGATTCCAGGCAATCAACGAGAGCGATATGCTCATGATGCCAGATCCCGCAACGGCCCAGATCGATCCCTTTCTTTCCATCAAAACGCTTTACATCATTTGCGATATCTACGACCCGGTCACGAATGAGCGCTACAGCCGGGACCCGCGCGGTGTCGCGCATCGCGCCGAGGCGTATCTGAAAACGACCGGTATCGCCGACACCTCTTATTTCGGACCCGAACCCGAATTCTTCGTGTTCGACAATGTCCGCTACTCGCACACCAACCAGGCCAGTTTCCAGGAAGTCGACTCCATCGAGGGCTTCTGGAACACCGGGCACAACGAAAGCAAGAATCTCGGCTATCAGATCCGGCCGAAGAGCGGCTACTACCCGCTGCCGCCTCACGACACCTTGATGGATATCCGTTCCGAAATGGTGCTGGAGATGAAGAAGCTCGGCATCCCGGTCGAGATCCATCATCACGAGGTCGGCACTGCCGGTCAGTGCGAGATCGACATGCGCTTCGATACGTTGACCAAGATGGCCGACAACGTGCAGGCCTACAAATATGTCGTCCGCAATGTCGCCAAGAAGCACAACAAGGTCGCGACCTTCATGCCGAAGCCGATCTTCGCCGACAACGGCTCCGGTATGCACGTCCACCAGTCACTCTGGAAAGATGGCAACACCCTCATGTACGAGGAGGGGGGCTACGCCAATCTGAGCCCGACGGCGAAGTGGTACATCGGCGGATTGCTGAAGCATGGCCCGGCCCTGCTCGCGCTGGCCGCGCCGACCGTCAACTCCTATCGCCGGTTGGTGCCGGGGTTCGAAGCTCCGGTCAACCTCGTCTACTCCCAGCGGAACCGCTCGGCGGCTGTCCGCATTCCGGTCTACACCACCAGCCCGAAGGGGAAGCGGGTCGAGTTCCGCTGTCCCGACACCGCCGCCAATCCGTATCTCTTGCTCTCGGCGTTGCTGATGGCCGGCATCGACGGCATCAAGAACCAGATCGATCCAGGATGTCCGGCTGATTTCGATCTTTACGAAGCCGATGAGGAAACACTCAGCAGCATCAAGAGCACGCCGGGATCGCTCGAAGAGGTGTTGCAGGCGCTGGAAATGGATCACAGCTTCCTGTTGGAAGGGGGCGTGTTCACCAAGGATCTGATCGACACCTGGATCGACTACAAGCGGACGAATGAGATCGCTCCGGTCAACCTCCGGGTAACGCCGTACGAGTTCTATCTCTATTTCGACGTCTAAACCTTGCATTCTCGAAGGGCGGCCGAGCCGGTCTCGACCGCATCTTCGACCGGCGGCGATTGATTGAGCCTCAGTCGCTGCACCTGATACGCACCAAGCGCCTTGCGGCTGGCAGGGGAACCCCGGCCAATCGCAGGGCGTTCGGTGCGCCAAATGAGCTCCCCGAAAGCAGTGCATTCGAACCAACGATGTCTGCAAAGATTAGAGGTTTCGTCCACATCCAATGGAAGCGAGCGGTATGATGACCGCCAGGGACGTAGGTTCCCATCTCAATCAGCGTTCTATGAGGTAAATCGGCCGAGCGAATCGACGTGAGGCCGGGAAGCAACAGCAAAGGAGAACAGCTCGATGACGTCGGAGGCCACGATCAACCGGGAAGCGATTCTCGGACCGTCCCCAAGCCCCGAGGAAATTCTCGGAAGAATTGAGGCCGAAGGCATCAAATTCATCGATCTCCAGTTCAGCGATGTGCTGGGTATCGTCAAAAGCGTCACCATCCCCTCGTCGAAGTTCTCTCGCGTGATTGAGGGCGGCCAGTGGATCGACGGATCGTCGATCGCCGGTTTCACCCGCATCGCCGAATCAGACATGTATCTCGTGCCCGATCTTTCCACGCTCGCCATCATCCCCTGGGAAGCAGACGAGACCAAGACCGCCCGCGTGATCTGCTGGGTCCACAATCCGAACGGCGATCCGTTCCCCGGCGATCCCCGCTACGTGCTCTATCGCCAGCTTGAGCGTTTGGCCAAGCTCGGCTTCACCTATATGACCGGCCCGGAGCTTGAGTTCTTCCTCTTCAATAAAGATGGAGATGATGTTTCGATCTTGCCGCACGACCGCGGCGGCTACTTCGACTATTCAACCGACCTTGCTTTCCGCATCCGCAAGGACATGGTGCTCGCGCTCGAACAGATGGGCATCGATGTCGAGGCGAGCCACCACGAAGTCGCTATTGGTCAGCATGAAATCGACTTCGAGTATGGCCCGGCCGTTCCGACCGGCGACCGCGCCGTGACGTTCAAATATGTCTTGAAGGCGATCGCCCAGCAAAATGGTCTCCATGCCACCTTCATGCCGAAACCACTTGAAGGCATCAACGGCTCCGGCATGCATGTGCACCAGAGCCTGCGCTCGATCGAAACTGGCAAGAACGCCTTCGTTGACGAGTCGGATCCGTACGGGCTTTCGACGATCGCCAAGCAGTTCATCGCCGGCCAGCTCGCCCATGCCCGCGGCATGTGCGGCGTGCTTGCTCCATTGGTGAACTCCTATCGCCGTCTTGTGCCTGGATACGAAGCGCCGGTTTACGTCTCCTGGGCGCAGACGAACCGCTCGGCTCTGATCCGAATTCCGCGCATCCGTGGCGGCAATACCGCCGCAACCCGGATCGAGCTGCGCTGCCCAGATCCTTCCTGCAATCCCTATCTGGCCATGGCCGTGATGCTGGCCGCCGGCATCGACGGTATTGAGAACGATCTGCCGTTGCCGGAGCCAGTGGAGGAAAATCTCTACCACTTCTCCGACGACGATCTCAAGCGCCGCAACATCCCGACGCTTCCCGCCACCCTTGGCGAAGCGATCACCGGGATGGAGGAAGATCCTATCGTGCGCGAAGCGCTCGGCGAGCATGTCTTCGAGCGAATGATCGAAGCCCAGCGATCCGAGTGGGATGACTTCCGCCGTCACGTTTCCACCTGGGAGCGCGACCGCTACCTCGAGATGTACTAGGACGGGCAGGCAGTAGGCTGCAGGCCGAAATAAACGAAACAACCGGGGTGCAGGCGTTTGCCTGCACCCCGGTTGTTTCTGTTTGAATGTCCTCACCCTCGTGCCAGTAACCCACCACATCGTAGGGGAGGGTCTTGTGCCCTCCCGTGATGATAACGCGATCCACGCTTCCGGAAATCCGGGAGGACACAAGACCCTCCCCTACAGGAATGCGCTGATATATGGGACATTTCGTACCCTCTCCCAGCATTGAGAGGGGGTGGCGTGAAGGCCGGGCGAGGGCCGTCGTAGCCAATACTTACTTCTCCCTTCCCCCATCTCCCTTCTCATACATACTTTTCATCCGTTTGCGGCGAGGAGGAATGCATGCGGATTGATCAGGCGAGAGGCATTGCCCAGAGGTGGGTGGCGGCGAATGCGGCGGCGATTTCCGGTTTCCAGGGAGCGTTCGTGCATGGCTCGGGAGCAGCGCTGCCGGACGACGCTGATCTGCCGGATACATCCGATTTCGACGTGATGGTCGTGATCGACGGCCCGCATGCCAGAGACGAAGCTCGGCAAATTTCGCCATGAGGGGCTGCTGCTCGAAATCTCCTACCTTTCCAGTGAAGAGGTCTCCTCCGCCAAACAGGTGCTTGGCCAGTACCATCTGGCCGGGAGCTTTCGCAACGATGGCGTTCTTGCGGACCCGACGGGGCGGCTGACGAAGATCCAGCGCGAGGTCGCGCGCGATTTCGCGAAGCGGAAATGGGTGATTCGCCGATGTGAACATGCGCGGGACAGGGTGCTGACCGGATTCCAGACGCAGGCAACTGATCCATTTCCCGATCAGGTTAACTCCTGGCTCTTTCCGTGCGGCGTGCTGACCCACATCCTGCTCGTGTCGGGGCTGAAAAACCCCACCGTGCGCACCCGCTACTTGGCTACGAGAGAGTTGCTGGAAACCTACGGCCTTGATTCGTTTTACCCGAGACTCGTGTCGATCCTTGGCGCAGACCGGTTGAGTCGCGAGGAAACCAGGCAGCACCTTTTAGCGCTGACAACGCAGTTCGACGCCGCGGCCGCAATCGTCTCGCCTTCCTATCCCTTTGCGGCCGACCTCAGCGAGACAGGCAAAGCAGTGGCGATCGGCGGCAGCCGGGAATTGATCCGCCAGGGAAATCACCAGGAGGCGATCTTCTGGATGCTGGCGACGGCGACCCGCTGTCAGCAGGTGTTTCGCCGCGACGGCACGCCTGAGCTACAAGCGCGCTTCGCGCCGCCGTATCGGCGGTTCCTCGCCGATCTCGGCATCCTCTCCCCGGCTGACCTTGCGTTAGCCAGGATTCAGGTGCAGACATATGTCCCGATCGTGTGGGAAGTCGCCGAGATCATCATCGCGGCCAATCCGGAGATTGTGGACTAGCGATGCCGTGAGTCCGGGAAGTGCGGTAGATTCATCGCGTTGAGCTGTAGCGCCCGGTCGCCGGGTTTGGTTGAGAAGAGAGCATCATGCATCCCACGCTGGACCCGGTGATCGAAGAGTATCTGTCGCTTTCGCTCACGATCGAGCGGTTGTTTCCCGGTTTCGTTGATGGGTATTTCGGGCCGCCCGAAATCAAGCAAAACACCGATGACGCGCCCGAACCGAACGCGGCTGAGCTGCTGCAACGCGCAACCGAATTGAACACTGCGGTTGAGGGAGCAGATATCGATCCTCGCCGCACCGATTTTCTCAGCGCTCAGACCCGGGCGATGATCGCCATCTGCCAGAAACTGGCGGGCGAAGAGTTGCCATATAAAGAGGAAGTCGCGACCTTTTTCGATATCTCCCCCGATCAAACGCCGGAATCGGTATTTGATGAGGCAATCGCCCAGCTCGATGCCTTGCTGCCGGGAACGGGTGACGTCGGCGCGCGGATGGTCGAGTGGCAGGAGCGCACCGTCGTCACACCGGAGATGGCGCGAATGCTGATCGACCGCATCGCCGAGGAAACGCGCCGCCGCACCGTGGAGTTTATTGACTTGCCACCGGTCGAATCGGTCGAGTTCAAGATGGTCGAGAACCAGCCCTGGTCGGGGTACAACTGGTTTCTCGGCGGCGGGCATTCGCGGGTCGAGATCAACACCGATCTGCCGATCCGGGCCAGCGCGCTCCCGGGACTTGATCGCCCACGAAGCTTATCCCGGTCACCACACCGAGCATTCGCTGAAAGAGCATTTGCTCTATCGAGAGCAGGGATTCGGCGAATACTCCATCCAGTTGATCAACACGCCCGAATGCGTCATTTCCGAAGGGATCGCCACCCTGGCAGAAGGCATTCTCTTTCCCGATGGCGAGGCCGCGTACTGGATGTCGCAGGAGATCTATCCGCTGGCGAGCATCACGGTCGATCCGGACCAGGCGACCGGCATCGCCAAAGCGCAGCGCGCCCTGCGTTCCGTCGGCGCGAACGCCGCGCTGCTGATGCACGATCAAGGGGCATCCGACGATGAGGTTGTCGCCTACTTCGTCCGCTATGGTCTGGAAGACGAGGAACGCGCCCGCCACCGGCTGGCGTTCATCAAAAGCCCGCTGTGGCGCGCCTACATCTTCTGCTATCACGCCGGCCGTGATCTCCTCGGTGCCTGGCTCGACCAGGTTCCCGAAGAACGCAACAATCGTTTCCGCTCGTTGCTGATCGAACCGGTGACGCCATCGCTGGTGGCGTCGTGGGTCGCGGACGAGTTGTGAGGAAGCGTAACCGGGGTGCGACGGCCGGGAGCTGAAGCTCCCGGCTGACACGCGACAAGTCCTCCGGACTCCGGGCGACCGTACTCACCCCGGCCCAAACCACCATGACATCGTAAGTGTGCGGGTATATCGGGCGTTTTCGTACCCTTTCCCAGCATTGGGAGAGGGTGACCCTTTAGGGCCGGGTGAGGGCCTTCGTGCTCGCCGCTTACGGCTTACGGCTTCGAAGAAACGCAAAAGTCCCCGATCGAAATCGACCGGAGACTTTTGCTGGGGGCTTTAACGCGCGCCGTTATGCGGGAATGGAAGCGAGCGGCACGCGCAAGAATGATTGCTGGTTAGCGCACCCAACCAGCGAAGCTCTTCTGAGCTTCCTGGGAGCGCATGTCGCGCTTCGCTTCGTCAGCGGTGGGGTAGCCCTCGCCGGAGCGAAGCACGTTGCCGTAATAGCGATCGAATCGTGAATTACCGGCGAACGGCTTGGTCAATATTGCAATTACGCGGTTCATTTCTGTTTCTCCTAATGTATCCAACTCACCACTTCTCGGTGACTGATACCAGTATATCACTAAATAGAGATAATGCAATATATGAATTGTGATATATCCATAAAACTCGGATATGAATGCGAGCAATCTGGTAAGCCGTGCCCATATCCTGGCTGCGGCGACGCCGATCGAGCGCGGGTTTCCCACTGCCCGGTGCTACAATCGCCTCCCGATATGTCCAGACGATGACAAGGGAGCGCAATATCCCCATGGGTGACAAAGCACAAGAAGGTTCACTGCCGCTGGCAGGCGTGCGCGTGGTCGATCTGACCCGCGTGATGACCGGCCCGTACGCCACGATGATGCTGGGCGATCTTGGCGCCGATGTCATTAAAATCGAATTGCCCGGCCGGGGCGATGACACCCGAGGCTGGGGGCCGCCCTTTCTCGAAGGGGAGTCGTCCTACTTCCTTTCTATTAATCGCAACAAACGCTCGCTGGCGATCGATCTCAAAAGCGAGGCAGGCAAAGCCGCGCTCTGGAAGCTGATCGAGCGCGCCGATGTCGTCATCGAGAACTTCTCACCTGGCACTGCCGACCGGCTTGGCTTCGGCTACGACGCGGTCAAGGCGCGCCGCGCAGGGATCGTCTATGCCTCGATCTCCGGGTTCGGCCAGCGCGGGCCAGGGCGCAACCGCACCGCCTACGATCTGATCGTGCAGGGGATGAGCGGCATGATGAGCGTGACCGGACATCCCGAAGGAATGCCAACCAAGCTCGGGACGCCGATCGCCGATATCGGCGCCGGCATGTTCGCTGCCTATGCCATCGCCGCCGCGCTCTTCCAGCGATCGCGGACGGGAGACGGTCAGTACATCGATGTGTCGATGTTCGGCGGCCAGGTGGCGATGCTGACCTACCAGGCGGGGATCTATTTTTCGACCGGGCAGGTGCCGAGTTTGCTCGGCAACGCGCATCCGATCGTGGCGCCCTACGATACCTTCGCCACGGCGGATGGATTCGTGAACATCGCCGTCGGCAACGACAGTCTCTGGCTCCGCTTTTGTGAGGCGTTCGACCTGCAGGATGCCGCCGCTGATCCGTCGCTGGCGACGAACGCCGGCCGCATCACGAATAAAGCCCGCACCTACCAGATCGTTTGCGATGCGCTCGCCCGCTTTCCAACTGAAGAGGTGGTGCGGCGGCTCGACAGCAAAGCGGTGCCGAGCGGTCCGATTCTCAGCGTCGATCAGGTCTTCGCCGATCCCCAGGCTGAGGAATACCAGCTCCGCCGCACGATCAATCACCCGAAATCGGGCGACATCGACCTCTCCGGCTTCCCCTACGACTTCCCCTCGAACCCGCTCGACATCCGCCTCCCACCCCCCATGCTCGGCCAGCACACCCGCGAAATCCTGGCCGAAGTCGGATACACCTCGGAAGAGATTGCAGCCATGCTGGAACGGGGCGAAGTAGCGGAGTAGTCATGATGATGTCGTTGGTGTTCACCAAAGTCCGCCACACGCGATTTGGGCCGTGAATCTCTGCATTGGGTCGTCTGGCAGGTTCATTGAAACTTCGTTGTCTCTCTGCTATCTTGGCACGCTGCGCTAATTGAGGCTCAGAGGGTTGCCCCCGTTTACGACGGGTGGCGCAGCATGAGCGAACCGCTCAATGGGGATGCTTCACGATGGCTGAACGCAATCGCGCGCTGGAACCGTCGACCGATGAGGAACTCCGGCAGATCACGATCGGCGAACCGGCGGTGCTCAACGGGCCGATCACCCTGGCCGACTACGATCCGCAATGGCCGGTGCTGTTCTCGATCGAGGCGGCAAAGATCAAAGGAGCGCTCGGCGACACCGCGCTGCTGATCGAGCACGTCGGCTCGACCTCCGTGCCGGAACTCTGCGCCAAGCCGATCATCGACATCCTGCTGGTCGTGCCCAACTCGGCCGATGAATCGACCTACGTGCCTCAGCTCGAAGCGGCTGGCTACGTGCTGCGGATTCGTGAGCCCGAATGGGAAGAGCACCGGCTGTTCAGGGGAACCGATCCCGCGCTCAATCTCCATGTCTTCTCGCCCGGCTCGAAGGAAATCGTGCGGATGCAGTTGATGCGCGATTGGATGCGTGCCCATCCTGAAGACCGCGATCTCTACGCCAGCACCAAACGCGCCCTCGCCGCCCAGGAATGGAAATACGTCCAGAACTACGCCGACGCCAAAACGACGGTGATCGAGGAGATCATGACGCGGGCGCAAGCAACGAAGCAGGCGTAGTCTCTTATCTCTTAGGGAGGCGTCCAGCGCCTCCCCATACAGGGTATCCAATGCGTCGTTACGCGGCCAATCCAGAGAAATAGTCCGTCTTGACGTGATCGTCCGGCACGCCTAACTCGTTCAGGACTCCCTGCACCGCCTGAACCAGACCAGGAGAGCCGGACACATAGAACAACCGCTCCATGTAGTCCGGGATTTGCCGCTCGATCATGGCCGCATCGATCCTGCCCACCTCGCCGTGCCACGATCGTGGTGCGGATGACGGATCAGAGAGGACGTAGACAGGTCGAAAGTTGAAGGCGTGTTGTGCTGCGTCAAACACGTCGCGGTAGACGATCTCTTCATAGCAACGGTTGGCGTAGAGCATCACCACGTTGCGATGCTCATGTCGATCGGTCAGATACTTCACCATGCTCCGAAACGGGGTGATCCCGATGCCGCCGGCAATAAATGCCAGCTTCCGCTCGGCGTCTCTAGGCAGGGTGAAATCGCCGGCGACCAGGGCCGCAGTGATCGGTGTCTGCCGAACGCGATGGTCGGCAAGCTCGCGCTTGAACGAGCTCCCTGCCTGGTCAAATTTGACGCCAATTCGCAACGTTCGCTCGGTCGGTGACGATGCCAGCGTGAAGTAGCGTCGTTTCCCGCGGCTATCCACGCGCGGATGATCCAGCGTCCATTCCATATACTGGCCGGGCTGAAATGCGAGCGGCGGAGAGAGCCGATAGATGAAGTCGACCAGTCCGGGTCCAATCGCCACCGCCCGATCGAGATAAAGCTGTCGCTTTTCTCGCGATCGAAGCGGAATCGTACAGGCATTCGCAACAACCAACGCCAGCTCAGGACTCAAATAGAAGGTCGAGAAATGAAGTTGCGGGACGACGAGGATGCCGGTCAAGACTCCATAGAGCGCCTGCAGCCGCCTTGTGGGGGGAAGGGTAACGGGCTCGGTCAGCATCACAAACGCGAGGAACCATGCGGGGGATTCGAGAAGCCCCTGACGCAGCGCCTGCTGCCAGTCCACCCCCGTCAGCGCGCTCCAGGCTAATGTCACAAAGAAGGTCGTCCAGAGGAAACTCAACACGAGATCATTTCGCCGGAGTTTCCGCACCAGGAGCAATCCGAGGACGATGACATAGGGCGCCATCGACGACGTGGCGATCCACCAGCTGGCCGACTCGCCCGCGAACAGCCAGGTGATCACGACGGCAAACGCCGCCGGATTGAAGAGGTGAACATGGTGGCGGGCCACGATGTACTTCGAGGCGATCGCGATGGTCGACGTCCAACCCAGGAAGACATACTGATCCAGCGAATGGGCCGGCCCGACGATCAAGGCGAGAATCAACCCGGTGATGATCGCTGAATCACTGTTCGTCGGCGCGCCGAACGTCGACGCAAAGAGCGCATTCACCACCAGACTCGCCATCACGGCGACCAACGTCGTTCCAATGAGGTCGATCGGTGCATACCCAAGCGTTCCACGTAAACTCTGAATCAGGGCGATGCCGAGCAAGGAGCTCAGGTAATAGATCACCAATCGATACATGGTTATCTGGTCTAACCAGCGATCGGGAAGCGCGAACAATCTAGCGAACATAGCGGCTAAAACCCTTTGTGTATTCCGCCATGCCATCGGCTCTAATGGCATACGCTTCCAGATCTGGTTGCCCGGCAAGAAACAGGATCCCTTCGGAACCCATGGCGAACGCGGCGGTCGCCATGCGATCTGCGTCGTAGATCGACGGACCGATCACCGTCAGGCTCACGACATCCGTTGAGACCGGGACGTTCTGCAGCGGGTTGTAAATATGCTGGCCGCGAACGGCTGTTCCCGACGTTGCCACGCCCCGATCGGAGAGCGCCAAAACCTTGACCTGCTCATCTCGCTTGAACGGATTGCGAATGCCGACCTTCCAGGGTTGATCGTTTGGGCCGAGGCCAACCGCCTGCACATCACCGCCGGCTTCGACGAAGTAATGTGCGAACCCGCGCTCAGAAAGCATGATGGAGGCTTTTTCGATTGCCCAGCCTTTGACCAATCCGGATGGATCGATTCGGCCATTGCGGCAGACGTCAAAGTACCCACCGGTCTCGGTTTTTGTCTGCTCGCACAACTGGAGAATGTTGTCCAGTTCCTCGCTCGCCTGATCGCGGTCGATCGCGCCGTCGTTCAGGCGGCTGACCTCACTGGTGCTCAGGAAGGGGCTGAAGCGCTGGTTCACCGCCTCGAACCAGGACGCAACCGCCATCACATCCTGCTCGGAGGCATGCTCGTCGCGAATGAACACCGTCACCGGCATCCCCATCGCGATCCAGGTCTGCCTGATCATGATGCGGCCTGCGCCAGGGCGGATGAGAGCGACGTGATGAACGCTTCAGACGTATCGGTGGCGCCCGAGATGATATCGACATTCGCCCGCTGCGATTGAATCGCTTCCTGGGTCAGCATCGGCATCGCCTGGTAATTGATCTCTTTCGAGAGATCTCGATGGTTGGGATACTGCATGAACTGCACGTCGCTGAGCTGACCATTGGTGATAACAGCCACGACTTCAACCGTTCCCCAATGCGCGTCGGCCTGGTTGCCGGTGTAGCTGCCATCGCGATAGGCGCCGGTAGGCGTGACAGTGGCAACCGCACGGGCCGCTGTATTCGAATTCGGTCCACCTGACGCTGCAATGGATGTGCTCGATGCCCTCGGGGTCACAGTCGCCGCGACGCGGTTTGAAGCTGACGTCGCCGTCACGCCTGGTGCATAAATGGCGGCAACCGACGCGGCCGTGTTTCCGGTTTGCGCCTGCCTTTGCCCGGCATAAAGAGCGAACAGGATAATCACAGACAACGAAAGTCCGATTTTTTTGAGTTTTCCGACCATTCCTGCTCCCATCGGGTTGATTCCTGTAACAATCGAGGAGCGTGTATTCCTCATATTTTCAAATGGTAGGGAGCAAACATTAAGATTTGCTTAGGACACGACCATCGCTGATCATAGTCCGGCTTCCATGTAATTGCGTCGTATTCTCGCGACCGTGACGCAGAGAAATGCCATACCTTGGCCCCGAGGACGCGTTTTGACGTGATTCGTCTTGTGTGGGATGTTGATGTTTCGAAGTTTTCTGCGGTTTCGCTCGGAGATGAGCCTGGCCCGTTGAGGCTGTCTCCTTCTGGAGACTGGAGGCGCACGATGCACGTCTTCGATTACCGGCTATTCAGGTCCACATGCGTCGGCGTCACTCAAAAAGAAGAGCGCGGTCGAATCGACCGCGCTCTTCGCGTGAATGGGAAATGTGGGCGACTTATCGATTCACCTTCGTGATTTCGGAGTACTTCGCTTTCCAGAGTTTGCTGATTTCTTTAGTGAGGATGTCTTTGAATTGGGCGGTGTCCATTTCAACCAAATCGCTGGGGAAGCGGATGCCAAGCTCGTTTTCGCCCGGCGTGTAGAGGTTGGTGATGGTGGCGCTCTGGGCGGTCCAGGCTCCGGTCAGCCCTACGTTGATGCTGACGGTTGGCGTGCCGAAGCCGAGCAAAAGGGTGACGGCCGGCGGCCGCATATCACTGTTGTCGATCATCTTGCCGATGCCACCGAGCGCAGTCAAATCCTCGGAAACGCTGGTGAAGACCGGCGCGGCGACCGTTTTCAGCCAGGTGACCACTCGGTTGCGGTTTTCCAGCTTATGGTGATCCTGAACGGCGACTTGCAGGTCAATGGCGGTTTTGAATTCGAACAGTTCTTCTACCCAGGGTTGCATGGGCGTTTCTCCTCTAACGAACGAGAAGCGCGAATCAAAGGATGCACTCCTGTCCTGTTCATCATAGGCGGTCACGCGCATGCTGTCCGAACGGCCCCGCCCAAACCCCTCTCCCGGAGCGGGAGAGGGGTTGGGGGTGAGGGTAATTCGGGTCTTCGTTTACCCCTAGATGGCGACCTTAACCACCAGCTTCCGCACGGCCGATGAGGTCCCGGCAGCTCGTCGCGGCGCGTGAGCATCGACCGGGTAGAGCACCGCCAGTTGGCCGGCTTTCAACCGCGTCTGGGTGACGCGATCGGGCGCGGCTGTGCCCAGCAGATAATCGTGATCGTCGTCGCCATAGGCTTTGGTTTCGGCGACCTCGTCGATCGACGCCCAACCGATGATCTCTTCACCTTCCACCACATACTGAATGTCGATGTACTTGCGGTGCGCTTCCAGCACGCTAATCTCGCCCTCGATCGTGTCGTACGCCTGAACTTCGACGTAGACATTTTCCCCATCGACGGTGACCCGCCCCTCGGCGAGATCGTCCTGCCCCGATTTTTCGAGAAAGGCGACCGCTTTTTCCATGTTCGGCGTCAACACCACCTGGTCACGAAGGTTCTTCAAATCAACAACGATCATCTTCTCATCCCCTCTTCCCGGTCCGGTCTGCGTGAACTTCGCCCCAGCTCCCATCGAACCGGCAAAGCGCCGCGAAATTGTATCGGACGGTGAAGTGAGTTGTGAGAAGTGAGAACGAACAGGCGGTCGGTCGCCATTGCCGAGGGCTGAAGCCCACGGCTCACAGGCGAAAGCCCTGAAGGGCTGAGCACGCCGGTCGCCCACTCAGTTCAGTCTCGGAGAGACTTCAGCTTGTCAGCACTGGACTTCAGTCCGGTGCGAGGAAGAACCATGATCGCGAGCATTGCCAGGAATGTCTCCCACCCAGCTCAGTGCCCGAAGGGTACTTCCGCCTGTGAGCCCGGTGCTTCAGCTCCGGGCACGTCGAAACCAGGATCGCGATAACAACCTGGCAGAACAAACCCGCTCCTCACAACTCATAACTCACGACTTCGCGCGCACAATCCTCCGGATCGTCACCGGCGGCGTCAGCTTCTGGCCGTCGTGAGGGGCTTGCTGGATCGTGCGAACCACATCCATCCCGCTCGTCACCTGGCCGAAGGCGGCGAAACCCTGACCGTCGGGATTGCGCTTGCCACCGAAATCGAGCTCGGGCTGATCGTTGATGCAAAAGAAAAAATCGGAAGAGGCGCTGTCTGGATCGGAGCGTCCCATCGAGATGACGCCGTCAAGGTGCCGGAGACCGGTCACCGTCGTCCGCTCCAGTGGGATTGTTTTCAGGTCGCCCGGTTTTTTGTCGGGATGAATACCGCCCTGGATCACTTCGATCTTGATCGCGTTGTTGGGATATCCCGGTGTGCGCTCGCCCGTATCCGGCTGGTTATCGAGGGTGACGGTGCGGTGAAAGATACCGCCGTCATACAGTCCGGCATCGACCAGGGCGAGAAAATTCGCCGCCGTCACAGGGGCGGCATCCTGATTGATATCGACTTCGATTGCGCCCATCGTCGTTTCCACCACGACGGTCGCCTGATCTGATGTACCCGCGCTCATGCTTCGCCTTCCACACATTCCACAAGATGGTCGCGGCTGCTTCCCTGAACGGTGGCCGCGCCGTGAGCATACACTCCCGGCGCGGCCCGTCAATCAGCACGCAGTCATGATCATGCCAGCAATGCAGGATCGATCGGCGGCTGCGCATCAGCCGTCACTTCGAAGGCCGTGCCATTCGCGAAGGCGATCACTTGCTCGCCGAGCGCGAACGCCTCGGCCAGCTCGGGATGCGCCGCCAGCAATGCGAAGTAATCATCGCTGCCGAACTGCACCTTGACCGTCGTCATCGTGGAGGGATCGAAGGTCGTTTCGATCCAGACGCCGTCCTGATTGACGAACGCCCTGCTGCCCACCACGGCCACTTGATCGGCATACTCGGCAGATGGAGCGGTCCCCGCAGCATTGCCATCCGAACCGCCGCCAGATTCGATTTCTTCCTGTGACCGGTCAACCGCCACCGCACCCGTTGAAGGCGCTTGGCATTTTCCGCACTGGCGGTGCTGGCGGCCTCCGCCCGGCCATCGCTGGTGAGAATGTCGTCCTCGGTGATCAGGTAGGAGGTGTAGGGAGTGACGATGCCGTACTTGACGCTGAGATCGACGATCGCCTGCACCCACTCGGCATTTTCGCCATGGAGCCGAATCTGGGTGAGCAGATAGCCGATCTTGCGCGACGCCCAGAGCCGGGGCAATCCTTCGGCGTCCTGCTTCCGTCGCCAGTGATTGCCCCTCGTAGGAGAACGATTGCGCTTCGCCGTTGACCTTGCCGCTCAGCACGATCGTCACCGGACCACCGGCGCGATAGTGCCCGACAATGATCGATTGTGATCCGGCAAAAAGATCGGGCAGCGGCTGCGGATAGAGCTCTTCGGTTTCCGCGCCGTTGATTTCGAGCGAAACATCCGTCAGCACTGGGGAGCTGATCTTGCCGTACAGCTCGGCGACCGCGCTATCCAGTTCCTCACCCGGACGCACATAGGCGCTGGCGCCAGAATGCTCCTGCGAAAGCGTGTCGAGCAGGGTGGTGTCGACATCGTCGCCGACGCCGAACGAGAAGAGGCGGATATCATCAGGCGCCGCCGCATCGACATTCGTCAGGATCGACGGCACGTCAGTTTCGCCTTCGGTCGGCAGACCATCCGTCAGGAAGAGGATGTAGGTCGGGCGGCTTTCATCGACATAGTTCATCGCTTCGGTCAACGCGCCATTGATATCGGTGCCGCCGGATGATACGAGTTGATTCACCCAGGAAATCGCGTCGGGCGCGGTGCTGGCTGCCTGTAGCTCGGTCGCATAGGTGCGCACGCCGGTGCTGAACTCGACGATGGTGAAGCGGTCCTCGCTGTTCAGCTTGTTCAGCACCAGTGTCAGCGCCTGTTTCGCCTGCGCCAGCTTTTCACCCTCCATGCTGCCGGAAGTATCAAGCACGACGATCACGTCTTTGGCGATCGCCGATTCCGCGGCTACGATGCCCGGCGCAGCCAGCAGCAAGAACGTGCCCTGACCGGTGGCGGCGTCGAAATGGCTCACCACATTGACGCCGATGCCGCTATCGCTGGTGGTGTAAAGCAGCTCGAAATCGTCCGTCGGGCAGCACGTCCGATGCTTCCCAGCCGACGGTGGCATGAAGATCGTCGGTCCGCGTCGTCGCGATTGAATGGGTGGGGGAGTAGATCGCCCGCAGCGGTGACTGCGACGCGATGCTGACGTGGATGCTCGCCGACTCCAGCGGTTGCGCCGAAAACTGCTCGGTGTTGAGCGGGTAGACGTAGCTGACCAATCCCTGGTCGGCCGTCAGCACCTGCTGGTAGCTGATCTCGATCCGGCGCTCCTCGCCGGGACCGATCGGGAAGATGCTCGCCTGGATCGCGCCGCGCCCGAGATATTCGAGCAGCGCCGGATCGCGCATATTGCGGACGATTTCTTCGTAGGTCGCCCGCGCTTCCTCGGCAGTGAGAATCTTCGCCTCGACCGCCTGGCCGTCGACCGTCATCGTGAACTTGTCGACGGTGGCGTTATCCGGAATCGGGAAGATATAGGTGCCCTCCGCCACCCAATCGTTCGGGTTGAAGAAGACCTGGTCGATCTTCGTGGTCGCGAGCTGGTTGTCGATCGTCACATCGACCTTGTGCGAGCGGACGACCAGTTGATCGCCGACATAGGTTGGCCCCGGACAGGCCGGGTCGCATTGCGGGGGATCAACGATGATCACCCCATCGGCGCGCGCTCCAAGCGGTAAGAGCACCGAAATGGCGATGGCGAAAAGCATCGCCACGGAAATCCAGCGACGGCTGTTCATCGAGTACACGCCTCCTTGCGCGGAATCGAGACCCAGGTGGATAAACGACGCCGTTCTCCACGACTACTCGGCGAGTGCGGCGCAATCTGCGTCCGAAAAAGGGTTCGCTCTACAGCGTGCGGGCCAGTGCTGCCCGGTGGGGAAACTCGCCGATCTGCCCTTCTGAACGCAGCAACGCCCGGGACGGTGTCACACCGCCCGGGCAGATATCAGAAAAGCATGACGAATGGGGGATGAGAACCCTCACCTGGCGTTGAAACGCCACCCCCTCCCAACGCTGGGAGAGAGTACGAAAAACCCCCTCTCCTGGATTCCAGGAGAGGGGGTTGGGAGTGGGGGTCAAATCAGTCCGGCATCGCTCGCACCGATATCCGGCCATCCTGCTGGCGGACCTGGTAGGCGGGCAGGGGCGCGGTGGCGGGGCCATGGACGACGGCGCCGCTGCGGATATCGAATTCCGAACCATGCCATGGGCAGGTGGCGACGCAGGTCGAGAAATCGACCTCGCCTTTGTCCATTGGACCGCCCAGGTGGGTGCAGGTGGCACTGGTGGCGTAGATGATGTCGCCGTGACGGTAGAGCACGACCGGCGCGCCCTTGGCCATCACCCGCTTCGGTTTGCCGTCGAGCAATTCATCGTCGCCCAGCACATCAACCCATTTCTTCGGAGGATGCTCGAAGGCCGCGTGGTCAACGCCGATGCCGAGCACATACGCCAGCTCGCCGCCGATCATGCCACCGGCCAGCACGAATCCATATCCTGCCAGCGCCGCCACCTTGCCGGCGTCGCGCCGGTTCGTTGCGCGGAGCACGGAGGAAATGCCGTAGCAGGTCATGGCGGCGCTGTTCATCACGATGTGGAGCGCGCCGAGGCGGCGCGGTTCGTCTTCGGTGGTGGCGTCGACATACTGGGCCGCGCCGGTGATGGCGGAAAACGCGCCGCTGGCCAGACCGAGCAGAATCGTCAGGTCAGCCGCTCGGTCTTCGCCGGTCAGATCGAGCAGTGCGGCCGAGGTCCAGGCGCCGATCGGCACCGCCACGACAGCGGGATGAAGCGGATGCCCGAGTGGAACGCCGACCAGCAAATCTTTCAGCGAGCGCGGCGCCTGCTCACCGACGAGCGGACTCGTGAGTTTGAGGGTGGCATTGGTGACGCGATCGAGCCATGGCAATTTGTTCGCCACGGCGGAAACCCACGGTTTGGCCATTGTGTACTCCCAACTCCCGATCCCCGAAAAACGATCGATACAGCTTCCTAACGAGCAAAGACCATGCCATGGATGTGAGCGGTCCGCTCAAAAGCCTGATTGTTGCATCGCGCCTTCAAGCACGGCCGGTACGCGCTGCGTCCAGATCGATGCCGGATAGCGCTCGATCAGCTCCGCCCAGGTTTGGTCGCGCACGTCATGATCGTGGTGACCCCGGAAATAGCGGGCGATGCCGAGGTAATAGATCGCTTCGGCCCGCAATGGACCGTCGAGCTGCGGTCACGAGCTGCTTCAAGCAGATCAACGGCTTTTCCGTATTCTGCAGCCCGCATCCGGGTTAGCGCTTCCCCGATATCGAGCACATCGAGAAAATCGGCCGGCTGCAGGGCGTTGATCGAGCGATAGTGCTCCACTCCGCGCTTATCGAAAATGAAGTTCGTCGGCAGCCAGAGCACATGCAGATCGCGCACTTTTTCGTCGAGGTGGTAGAAGCGGAGCGGCACGAACCGATCGTTGATCGCCGCCTGCACGGCGGGATCGGGGTAGGTGTAGGCATCGAGCTGCTCGCAGCCGATGCAATCGTCCTTTTTCTTGACCGCAACGAGCACCGGCTTGTTCTCTTTGCGGGCTCGCGCGAACGCCTCATCCCAATCGTGCAGCCAATCGATTTCATGCATCGTCATCGTTGCGTGCTCCGGCGGATCTCATGTAGGTATCTCGCATGATCCTACCGCACGATCGGGATTGTCCGTCTTGCCTACGACACCAGATCGCGCCCTTCCGGCATCTGCAAATAGAGCCCGGTGTCGATCACCTCACGCAGCCGCTGCACGACTTCCCAGATATCGGCGTAGGAGGTATAGAGCGGAATCGGCGCGAGGCGCACCACATCCGGCGGCCGGAAATCGGGGATCACCCCAAGTTGCTTCAGCGCTTTCGCGATTTTGGGACCGGCGTCATGCTCGACCGAAACGTGACCGCCACGCCGGCGCTCGTCGCGCGGGGTGCCGATCCGGTAGTGGTAGGGCGCTTCGAGCAAACCGCTCGATTCGAGCAGCGCGATCAGGTAATTGGTCATCGCCAGCGACTTCTCGCGCATCCGGTCGAATCCGGCTTCACCGATCATCCGCAGCGAACCGAGCACCGGCGCGGCCGACAACAATGGATTGGTGCTGATCTGCCAGGCGCCCGCTCCGGGCGCGCCTTCCCAGGTGTGGAGCATGTCGAACTGCCGCTCTTTGTGATAGCCCCACCAGCCGGTCAATCCCGGCGTCGCGCCGAAATGGCGGCGATTGACGTAGATCGCGCCGACGCTGCCCGGTCCGGCGTTCAGATACTTGTAGTTGCACCAGAAAGCGAAATCGACCTCGTCGCGGTCGAACTGATGCGGCACCGACCCGGCGGAGTGGGCGCAATCGAAGCCGATCAGCAATCCCCGCTCATGCGCGGCAGCCGTCAACCGGGCGATATCGAGCAACTGTCCCGAGCGATAGAGCACCGAAGGGAGCATCGCCAGCGCCACCCGGTCGGTCATCGCCGCGATCAGATCGTCCTCTTCGATTGTCCGGCCATCGCGGCTTGGCACGATGATCAGATCGCGATCGGGATCTCCTCCCTTGAGCCGGATCTGGCTTTGCAGCGCGTAGATGTCAGAGGGGAAATCGAGCCCGGTCGCGATGATGCCGCGTCGCTCACCCTCAGGCCGGTAAAAGGTCGCGGTCAGATTGTGCAGGTTCACCGTCGTCGTGCCGGTGACGACCACCTCGTCCGCTTCCGCCCCGACCAACGGCGCGGCCAGCCGGCCAAGCTCCTCGCCGAAGGTGAACCAGGCCGGTTCCGCTTCCATCCAGCCGCCGATCGCCAGCCGTTTCCACTGATCGAGCGCGTTCAGCACCGCAGCTTCGGCATCGGTCGACAGCAACCCGAGCGAATTGCCATCGAAATAGAGCTTGCCTTCCGGCAGGTAAAAACGCTCGCGAAACGACGCAAGCGGATCAGCGGCATCAAGCGCCCGGGCATGATCGAGCGACGCAACATCGACCGGCACGAGGAATCTCCTGACGAGTGAAGAGTAGAGAGTTATGAGTTGAGAGAAGTGTACCGGCGGGGACGAGCGGCCGCAGACCGCGGGCCGCAGGCTGCACGAAAGACGACGTAGGGGAGGATCTTGTGTCCTCCCGTGGTGAGAACGCCAGGGTGATTCCCGAAACCCGGGCCGGCACATGACCGGCCCCTACAGAAATATGCGGAGATATCGAGCTTCGTGCGGTCTGCGTGCGGTCTGCTGTTGCTCGATCGCGCCGGGTGAGGACTAAACCGACAGTTGCAGTTCCTGCAAATCGAGGTTGCGTTCGATGTCGCGGCGGACTTCGTCGCCGATTTCGCCGCGGTCGCGCAATTCGAGCAAGGCGTCGCGACCGGCGTTGATCGCTTTTTGCCGGCTCAGCATTTGCGGTTGCAGGATGTCGTGCAACCGCTCGACCTTGTCCGTGTCCGATGACGCCGTGGTCTGGTCGAATCGCGCTTCGAACTCCTTCATCATCGGCTTCATCATCGCCGCAAGCTCCGGCGAATCTTCCATCGACTGGCGCATCTGATCGAACATCGCCCGGCGAACGACCATCCAGGCCAGCTTCAGCTCGCGTTCCTGCGATCCATCGTCCGCGAACCGCAGCTTGCGCAGAATCCAGGGAAGCGGCAAGCCAAATCCAAAGAGAGTGACGACGATCACAAAGGCCGTGATCAGAATGATCTCGTCGCGATGGTCGAACGCCGCGCCGCTATCGGTCACCAGGGGCAATGCCAGCGCCGTCGCCAGCGAAACGACGCCGCGCAATCCGGACCAGGCGATCACGAACTGGAACCGGGCATCCCGGTCACGCGATGCGCCGTGCTTGCGCCGCCTCAGAAGCTGATTGCCGCCGAAAACGTAGGCGAACCGGGCAACGACCATCGCCGCCAGAACGGCGACCGCGTGCCAGAGCGTCTGCCCTATATCCTGCCGGGACAGCACCTCCCGAAGCGCCCCCAGTTCCAGCCCCATCAAAATGAACACGAGCCCATTGACCATGATGATGGTCAGATCCCAGATGGCGAGACCACGAATCCGCGATGACGGCGTCATCGTGCTCGACGAGGTGTAGCCATGGATGAGTCCCATCGTCACCACGGCCAGCACACCCGATCCTCCGAACTGTTCCGCCAGCACATAGGTGGCAGCCGGGGCCAGCAGCAGCGCGATCATCGAGAGGGAGGGATCGCCGAGCACCATCACGAGCCGGCCAAGAAACCGCCCCGCCATGAACCCAACCAGCAGTCCGATCACCACGACCAGGACGAAGGAGAGGAGTCCATCCGAAAGCGAGAAACTGCCGGTCACCACTGCCGCCACCGCGAAGGTGTAGACCACGATGGCGCTGGCGTCGTTGATCAGACTCTCCCCTTCGAGAATCGTCACGATCCGTTGGGGCGCCCCCAGACGCTGGAAAATCGCGGTCGCCGCGACCGCGTCCGGGGGCGAGACGACTGCGCCCAGCACAAACGCGGCAGGCCAGCCGATACCAGGAATGATCCAATGCGCCACCACCGCCACCAGCGCCGTGGTCACGACCACCAGACCGATGGCGAGCCGCGAGATCGACCCGAAGTTCGCCTTGAATTCACGGAGCGAGGTGGTTTGCGCGGCCTGGAAAAGAATCGGAGGCAAAAAGATGACCAGCACGACTTCCGGATCGAGCTCAAGGGTCGGCGTCCAGGGCATGATCGCCAACGCCAGCCCGCCAACCATCAAGAGCATCGGATAGGGCACGTTGATCCGATTCGCCAGCCAAACCAGCGCGACCACCGCCGCCATGAGCGCCACGATCAGTTCGAAAGTATCCATCGTCAGCTCATGCCCGCAAAATCTGGCTCGCATCCAGTCATTCGAGAAGTGTATCGGCAATGATTCGAAGCAGGAACCCGGCACTCAAAGTGCCGGGCTAACCAGACGAAGTGCTTCCAGCACTGGATTCGTGGAAACGGGTTTCCATATCGATCAAGGTCGTTCATCACCACCAGCCCTGGAAGGGCTTCGTCGTGCATAGCACGGCACTTCGAACGCCGTGCTCCTCTACGTCAGAAACGCTTCCCGCTCTCCAGCCAGATGGCCGTAACTGTGTTGATATCGAAAATGATCGTGCCGAGCGGACTTCCGCCTGGACACCTCCGTCCGTCATCAGATGGTGGAAAGCCCCTCGTCCTGATTCCCAAAGTGTCGCGTGGCTTTGAACAGCTGGACGATAAATCAGGGATGATTCATTGTCGGCACTGCGGTCACGTGACTGAATGGACCGGCGAGATCAAATGGCCCAAGGCGGCGCAGAGGGCTCCATGAACACCTATTCCAAGCGCACATCTGCGAGCACCATGAAGTACCCCAGCACGGTTGCCCTGTTCCGAAGCGTGGCAACGTGGCAGGGCAAGCGCACATTCAATTTCGACGTTTTTCGATTCGATGACGCCAAGCTCGTGGACTATCAGGAACCGACGTTTCGGCGATCAATCACCGCGGCGGACTATGACGAGGCAAACGCCTATCTGCTCAAAGAAATCGAAGGCGATCTGCGAGACTAACAGGAACGAAATACGGGCGAGCATCTGCCGCCGGAGCGAACGTCGAAAGGCATTCCCCGGCGGCGTTTTTCATTGCTGGATGCGACTGAATGCAACCAAATCGGGCAGGTTTCACCTGGACAGGCAAACGGCGACGAGCTCGACTGCTTGCCGCGCAAGACCTGTTCTCCGATGCCGAGATCGCAGCGTGGGGATCGCGCCACCGCACGCCGTTCAAATCCCTGATCTCTTGAAAAAGAAGCTTCCAGCACTGGTTTCGGAAACACGCTCATCAAATCGATCAAGGTGCTCATCACCACCAGCCCTGGAAGGGCTTCGTCGTGTTTAGCACGGCACTTCGAGTGCCGTGAACCTCTACGTCAGAAACGCTTCTCGCTCCGCGGCCAGACAGGATGTGTCGGGCGTTGCGCCTGGATCAGCGACAAATGCCGAGCCAATCTCCCGGGCGCAGGCGGACCAGCGGGCGGTGGCGTGGCCGGCGTTCGGCACGAGCACGAGCGTGGCCGATGCGAGCGAGTCCGCCGCGTCGCTCGCCCAGGATGGGGCGGTGGTGGCGTCGAATTCGCCGGAGAGGATGAGCGTTGGGATGGCGGCGGAGGGCGGGGTGGTGTCGAGCGGGGCGACATCGAGATCGAGCGCGCCGCATTGGGCGAGCAACGTGATCGAGCTGCGGAACGGCGTTTCCGTGCGCAGGGCCGGGAAGGAGACGAACGAATTGTTTTGCTCAAGATTGGCCAGCGTCACTGCTCCGGCCTCGTCGTTGCAGAGCACGACGGTCCGCATCGCCAGGCTGAGCGCGAGCCGGGCGTCAGTCGGTTCCTTCAGTGTGTCGAACGAGGTTTCGGTGAGCGTCGGGGGGATGTCGTAGGTCACGGGCGGCGGATAGTCGCCCGTCAGCAGCGCGACAGCCAGCGTCGGGTCGCCCTGTTCGAGATCGACGAGGGCCTTCGGCACCGCTGGTGCGATACGCGGATTGGCTGGGAGCAGTGCGGTCAGCAGGCGGACGACTGCCGCGCCGTCGACGCCGTTGCGCAATCCGGCCCGTCCGGCGTCTTCCCGATCGACCGCCACCGGCTGCTGATTGAGTGCCGCGATCAGATCAATGGTGCGCGCTTCGAGATCTGGATATGCAGCGTCGCAGGCTGAATCCGCCCCGCAATCGGCGAAGAGATGCTCGGCTGGCTCCATCTGCAATTCGCTGAATTCGGCCAATCGCCGCACGCCGGTCGGCAGCGGCGAGTCGAGCACCGCCGCCCGCACCCGCTCCGGGTAGGCGCGCATCATCTCCATCGCCACGCGTCCGCCGTAGGACGTTCCCCAGAGCGTCGCCTGGCTGTAGCCGAGCGCGTCGAGCACCGAGATCATGTCGCGAGCGATGGTTTCGGTTCGGAACTGGCGAAGATCGATGCCATTCGCCGCGTATCCATCGCGGCATTGGGCGTAGCCGAGCGCGGCCGTCTGGCTGCCGTACGCGTAGATCGCCTCAGCATCGGCCCCTGGTTCGAGCGATTCGGGCAGGGGAGTGCCTTCGGCGGAGGCGTTGCGAGCCGCTGCCGATTGATAGCTGCCGCAATCGAGATAGTCTGGAATAGCCCGCGCCGCGCTGATCGACCAGGATCACATCCCGACCGGCGCGAATCTCCGCCGTGATTTTGCGGTTGGTGTCGGCGACGACCAGGGCGCTGGCCCCGGGACCGCCTTCGAGCCAGAGCAGCGGATCGTCCGCGACGACCGGGCCGGTGGCGGCAAGAATGGCGATTGCGAGATCGATGGTCTGTCCCATCCGGCTCGATCGTAGTCGACCGGCACGGTCACCACCCCGCAGCGATAGCTGCTTCCCTTCCGCTTCGGGGGATGGCAGCACGAACGGGCAGGGGGTGACCTGAAACGGACCGGACGACATCGGCGTTCCCATCGGGAGCCGGTTGCGCCTGGAGCCGGGAAACAGGGCAACAATGCAAGCAACACCATCCAGCTTGATCGAACAAAGCGCACGATATGGTTGCCTCCGGCGGATTTCGGAGCATTCTTTGCGAGTCTCGCACCGCTCCACCGCCTCTTCGACCGTAGCTGCCGTCACACGATCGCGTCAAGGCACTCTTTTCACATGACGGCAGCGTTTATAGGGTGTAAAACAGGATAGACTCATTGGAGAGCCAGTCAGATCAGCGTCGGCCGTTTGGTTCCGCGACATCGTTCGAGAAGGAGCACCAATCATCATGAGCCGTCGTACCGGGCCCCGCCTCATGCTTGCCTGTATTCTCGCGCTGACCCTTGCAACCCCGCTGGCGTTTTTGATGGAGCGCACCAGCGCCCAGCAAAGCTCGAATTCAGCCGTCAGCGGCGCAAATCTCTATTTCTATCGAGACGGATTAATCGGTGTCGCGCATCGTGATGTCAGCGAGCTTCCAGAAGGAGGCCCCGCCTATGATGCCGCGCTTTCGCGGCTCTTTGATGGCCCTGCCGATGACGAGCTCGGCGCTGGACTGAGCACGACATTGCCGGAGAATGCGACGCTCGAAACCGCGACCACCGTCGATGCCAATGGCATCGCCACGGTGAATCTGGGAGCGGAGTTCGGCACCGGATCAAATGGTCGGCCGGTCACCGCCAAAGAACTTGGTTTGCGGATGGGCCAGATCACCTTCACGCTGACCCAGTTCTCCAATATCACCGGAGTTCAGTTCCAGATCGTAGGTCAACCAAATCTTGCCTACGACAGCGACGGAGTGGCTGTTTCGCGGCCGGTTACGCGCAACGACTACGCGTCGGTGACGCCCGCAATTCTGGTCGAAACCCCGGGTGTCTGGGATCGCTTCGAAAGCCCGCTGCATCTGACCGGCACTACGAAACGTTCGGGACGGTGGTGCTACTACCGCCTCAGCGATGCCCGCAACCAGGTGGTCACCGAAGGACAGTTCAATGCCACGTCCGGCACCGGCACACTCGGGACGTTTGACGAGACGATTCCGTTCGAGGTGACGCGCCAAGGCCGCGCGACCTTGCTGGTCTATGAGCTCTCCGCGACGGATGGAACGGTGCAGAATCTCGTCGCCATACCGATCGAGATCGTGCGCCCTGCCACGCCAACGCCGACAGCCACGGTTCCGCCGGTAATCGTGCCAACCAAGACGCCGGTGCCGCCCACGGCAACGGCTGCCCCGACGAAGACACCGGTTCCGCCGACCGCAACCGCGGCTCCGACCAAGACACCGGTGCCACCAACCGCGACCGCGGTTCCAACCAAGACGTCCAACCGCCTCGGCTCCGACGAAGACCTCGACGCCAGTGCCACCAACGGCGACCGCAACCGCTGTTCCAACGAAGACGCCAACTCCGGCACCAACAGCCACTAAGACACCGGTCCCACCAACGGCGACCGCGACGGCCACGGCAACAACGCCAGCAACGAGCACCCCAACTGCTACGGCGACGGCAACCACCGTGCCGCCAACAGCAACCTCGACGGCGACCGCAACCGCGACGACTGCGCCGCCAACAGCAACCTCTACGGCCACGGCAACGACCGCGCCGCCGACTGAGACGGCAACAGCCACAGCGACCGCAACCGAAGTTCCTCCGACTGAAACCGCCACAGCGACCGCGACAGCGACTGAGGTTCCTCCGACCGAAACGGCAACGGCAACCGCGACTGCGACGGAAGTGCCGCCAACCGAAACAGCGACGGCAACGCCACTGCGACAGAAGTCCCACCGACGGAAACCGCCACTGCCACAGCGACGGCCACGGAAGTGCCGCCAACTGAGACGCCAACCGCGACCGCGACGGCGACAGAGATTCCGCCAACCAAGACGCCAACGGCGACCGCGACTGCCACGGAGGAGCCGACTCAGACTCCGACGGCGACCGCGTCGGCGAAGAAGGCGACGGGATCGCTGACGCTTTCCCTCTACAGCTGCTCGAACGAGGGCACGCCTGTGCCGATCGGTGGCCCGCCAACTGGCTGCACGCCGCTCAACACCAAGATCAATCTGACGTTGGATAGCGATGCGCTGCAGAATCCGCTCACGCTCGACGACGCGACATCCAAGAAGGATCCACAGGGCAACACCGACTGGATCTTCGACGATCTGGCGCTCGACACCTACACGCTCGATGCGCCGACCCTGCCCAACGGCCAAACGCTCTACATCGCTCCATCGAAAACGGTCAAGCTCAACCCCGACGGCAGCTACGACATCACGCTGACCGCTGGCAACGACACCCCGGCGCTCAACGTCTACATTGTTGAGGACTAGTTACGAGTTATAGGTTGTGAGTCGTGAGAAAACGCATTCGTTCTCACAACTCACAACTCACTTCTTACAACTCCGTCGATAATGGCTCCCGAAAGGGAGAGCATTGATGACGGACGAGCGGCAATCTAGAACAATCGATGAGCCTGGCAAGGAAATGCTCCATGCCAGGCTCGTCCATGCCCCGGCGGCGAAAATGAAGATCGTGGGTATCGATTCGGCGGCCGCCGAGACGTTGGGAGCGGTGGTTCTCACCGGTCAGCAAACGATCGATCTGCATCCCTACCATGGACCCGTTGTCGGCGATCGCCCGCTGCTGGCGATTGACCGGGTTCGCTATCTGGGCGAGCCGGTCGCCGCCGTCGCCGCAGCCACGCTCGAACTGGCTGAAGAAGCCGCCCGGTCGATCGATGTCATCCTCGCTCCTTTGCCTGCGAGCGTCACCGGCGTTCGGCCGGGCGAGGAGTTGCTCGTTCATCTCACCGATCTCCTGCCGATCGGCCCCTACGGCGAAGGGATTCCGCTTTCGACGTCATGCCGGGAATCGCCTTGCGATCGCCGTCCGCCAATGGGGCGAGCCTTCACCTGCAACGACTGAGATGCCGCGAACCGTCTACATCGACACTCCGCTTTCCGGCGACCTGGAGCCGCTGCAGGCAATCGCCCAGTGGCGAGACAATCGGCTCATCGTCTGGAGTTCTTCAGCTGAGCCTGACGCCGTTCGAGCCGAGTTAGCCGGGATTTTCCGCTTGGCCGACGATCAGATCGATATCAATCCACTCGCAACGGGCCACATTCCGGTCGTTCCCGGATCAATTGGCATCGAAGGAGTTGCGGCGGCGCTCGCCCGCCGCGCCAGACGCCCGGTTCATCTTGTCGCCGGGTATGACGAGCTTGGCTGGAACGGACCGAGCGGAACGCTGGAGATCAGCGGCAACGAGGCGGGTGGGCGCAATATCCTGCTTCGGATTGATGCGGGAGCGTTTGCCGGGAATCTGCCGCGCATGATCGGGCCGATCGCTGAGTCGATCGCGGAGCAGGCGAACATCGTGTCGGGGAAGATCACGGTGGAGATCGTCTATTCCTTTGCCCCGCCGGTGGCGGCGTCGCTCGACCAGTGGCGCGATGCCATACGCCTTGCGCTCGCGAGCGCGGGGATCGCGCCATGACGCCGCTCTCCGAATCGTTTTTGTTCGAGACGCGCGGCATCAGCAAGCGCTTTGGCCCGACCGTCGCCAATGACCGGATCGATTTCAATCTGCGTCCGGGCGAAATTCATGCCCTGCTCGGCGAAAACGGAGCGGGGAAATCGACGCTGCTGTCAATACTCTGCGGGCTCTATCAACCTGATTCAGGCGAGATTCTTGTGGACGGCGAGGAAGTCAAACTCGCATCGCCCATCGACGCCATTCACCACGGCATCGGCACCGTTCACCAGCACTTCGCGCTGGCCGGCACACTGACTGTTCTCGAAAATATCGCGCTCGGGACCGTTCGCGGGATCAGACTCGATCTCGATCAGGTGCGGCGGCAGGCAGCGCCTGCGCTTGAGGCATTTGGTCTGACGGATCAAGTTGACGAGCGAGTGAACGACCTCTCGCTCGGTCAGCGGCAGCGTCTGGAGATCGTGCATGTGCTCGCGCGCGGTTCACGGATGCTGCTGCTGGACGAGCCGACCTCGATTCTCACTCCCGCTGAGACAAACGATCTGTTCGCCGCGCTCCGGCAGCTGACCGCTAACGGCGTCGGCGTGGTGATCGTCACCCACAAACTCGATGAGGCGCTGGCGATCAGTGACCGGATCACCGTGTTGCGCCGGGGCCGCGTGACCGGCAACTTCATCCGAAGTGATTTTGACGAGCTTTCTGCGGAGGAGGCGACGAGCAAGATCGTCGCCTGCATGTTCGATGGCGCGCCGCTCGCCGATCTGCATGGTGAGCCACCATCAGCATCGCGGGCAACGATGCTCCGGCTGGAGCATGTCACTGTCCGAGGGGATCGCGGCGTTGACGCGGCGACCGATATCATCCTCGACCTGCACCGGGGCGAGGTGGTCGGCATCGCCGGGGTCGATGGCAACGGGCAGCGCGAGCTGGCGGAAGCGATCGCCGGACAGCGCGAGATCGAATCGGGGCACATCTTTCTGCACGACACCGATCTCACCCGGCTCACGATCGTGGAGCGACAGCATGCCGGCATCGGCTATCTCACCGACGACCGGCTCGGCGAGGGGTGCGCCAGCGGATTGAGCCTGACCGACAATCTGATGCTGAAATCAGCCGGACGGCCGCCATTTTCCAAAGGGTTTTTCCTGAATCGCAAGGCGATGGACGCCGAGGCGAAACAGCTCATCGCCGAATACGACATCCGCACTCCCGGTCCAGGAACGCCGATCGGCCAGCTTTCGGGCGGCAATATCCAGAAAGCGCTGCTGGCGCGCGAGCTTGCCCTGCGCCCCGATGTGCTGATCGCCAACAAGCCGTCTCATGGTCTTGACATCAACACCGCCGACCGGGTGCTCGACCGGTTGCGCGCCCACGCCGACGCCGGACATGCCGTGCTGCTGATCGAAAGCGATCTCGACGATTTGCTCGCCGTTTGCGATCGGATCGGCGTGATGGCAAACGGCCGCCTCGTCGCCGTACTGAACCGGGACGAAGCCGACGCCGACACCCTCGGACGGCTGATGGTGAGCGCGGCATGACCTCCCGCCTGCTGCCGGTCGCCACCTCCGTGCTGGCTGCGCTGATGGCGCTGCTGCTGGGCGGGCTTTTTCTCGCCGCCAGAGGCAAGGATCCGATTCTCACCTACCGGCTGATGATCTCGCGCGGGCTCGGCACCTCGTATGGATTGACCGAAGCGGCGATCCAGATGGCGCCGCTGCTGATGGTCGGCGCGGGATTGCTGATCGCATTGCGCGGCGGCGTCTGGAATATCGGCGTCGATGGGCAGTTGCTGGTGGGAGCGTTTCTGGCCGGGATCGTCACCCCGAGCGTGCTCGACCATACCTCGCGCCCCGTCGCCCTGATCGTGGGAATGCTGGCCGGGATCGTGGGCGGATTTCTCTGGGCGCTGGGACCGGCGGCGCTGCGAGCCTGGTTCGGGCTGAACGAGATTATCACCACGCTGATGCTCAATTATCTGGCGATCAACCTCACCGCCTGGCTGGTGAAAGGACCGGCCAAAGATCCCGATATCGTCGCCCCGCAAACACGCCGGATTCCGGTCGCCGATCGGTTGCCCGACATTCCCGGTTTCGACATCCACATCGGGCTCCTGCTTGGATTGCTGGTCGTCGTATTGGTGGCGATTCTCTTTCGCGCCACCATGCCCGGGTTCATGATCGACGTGCTCGGTAAGAACCAGCGCGCGGCCATCCACGCCGGTTTTCCAGTGACCAGACTGACCGCCGGGGTGTTGCTGGCCAGCGGCGCCCTGGCCGGATTGGCGGGAGCGAATGACGTGCTCGGGGTGCAGGGCGTGTTCAAAGGCAACTGGAATCCGGGTTATGGATTCGCGGCGTTCGCGCTCGTCTACCTGGCTCGCCTCTCGCCCCTCGCCCTGATTCCGGCAGCCGCGTTTCTCGCCACCCTCACCATCGGCGGCGAGCTGGCCGCGCGTCCGGCCGGGGTGCCGAACTCGTTTGTCCAGATTCTCGAAGGGCTGATGCTGATCTGCCTCGCGGTCGCGGCGTCATGGGAGCGCTGGTACCGGAACACGCACCGGCCCTCGGAAGCCGCAACGCTTCCGATCAAAGAGCCTCCGATTTCCAGAACAGAATCACCAGAGGCGGTGGCGTCATGACGATCAATGGCATTGCGCTCGACTCATTGATCGAAGCGGTGCTCGCGGCGACGGTGCTGGCGGCGACACCGCTGATCTTCGCCGCGTTGGGCGAAGCGGTGGCGGAACGCGCCGGACTGCTCAATCTCGGCATCGAAGGAATGATGCTTTCCGGCTCATTCGCCGGGTTTTACGTCGCCTACCAGAGCGAGCAAGCCTGGCTCGGCGTGCTGGCGGGCACGTTCACCGGGGTGATGCTGGGACTGCTGTTCGGATTCCTGACGATCAGACTCCGCGCCGATCAGACGCTGGTCGGACTCGGCATCACCATCGCCGGAGGCGGCTTCACCGCCTTTCTCTACCGCGATCTCCTGCATGGCGCGAATCCCTCGGCGCACGTTGATCCGCTCTTCGTGCGGATCCCACTCCTGAAGGATATTCCGATCGTCGGCAACGCGCTTTTCTCCCAACCGGCGCTCGTTTATTTCGCTTTCGCCTGTGTGCCGCTGACCGCCTGGTTCCTGAAGCGCACCCGGCTCGGGCTGGCGATCCGCGCCGCCGGGGACAACCCCTTCGCCATCGACGCCAACGGGGTGAGCGTTGCCCACACTCGCTTCGCCGCGATCATGATCGGCGGCGGCATGGCCGGTCTCGCCGGGGCATTCCTCGCCGCCGTCGATCTCAAAGTCTTCCAGGAAGGAATGACCGTCGGCCTCGGCTTCATCGCCCTGGCGCTGGCGATGCTCGGCCGCTGGACCCCCTGGCGCATCCTGGTCGGCGCACTGCTGTTTGGCTTCCTCCGCTCCGTCGGCATCGGCCTCCAACTCGCCGGCGTCGGTGTCCGCTCCGAGTTTTTGGGAATGCTCCCGTATCTCGGCATCGTGATCGCGCTGATCGTTTTGGCGGGTCGAGTGGCGATGCCTGCTGCATTGGGGACGGCGTATGAGCGGGGGAGACGGTAGCGGATGATCCGGGACCGCACAATAAACCCCTGACATCGCTGACCGGGACGCGTCCAGTATGGGTGGATCGTGCCAGGTTCACGATCCACCTATTGCATACAAATGACCGTCAAGAGTGCCAACATAGACCACTCCGCCGACCACTGCTGGAGACGAGAACATACCCAGCGTGGCAAAGCGCCAGCGTTCGGTCCCCGTTGCTCTGTCAAGACCGTAGAGCGTCCCAAAGAGGTCGCCGAATACCAGAAGATTGCCAGCAATCGCCGCCGACGAATAGATCTCGCTCCCCGTATCGATGTTCCAGCGCTCAGCGCCGGTAGCGGCATCGAGGGCACGAAATAGCCCGTCCACACCACCGAAAAAGACCATACCCTCGGCAATGGCTGGGGATGAGACGATCGCGTCACCTGATTTCAACCGCCATTGCTCTGCGCCGGTCGCGGCGGCGAGCGCATAAAATGTGCCGTCTCTGCTGCCAAAATAGACAATTCCGTCAGCCACGGCTGGCGACGCATATACTTCGGCCTCTGTTTGAACATGCCAACGCTCGGCGCCGGTGGTTGCATCGACGGCGTAGAGCGCGCCGTCGTCGCCCCCGAAGAACACTATGCCCTCGGCGACAGCAGGAGATGACGAGACGTCGCCCTCATCCCCTATGGGAAAGGTCCAGAGCGTTCTCCCAGTGCGTATGTCGACCGCGTTAAGCGCTGCATTTGTACCGATGTAGAGCACATCATCGACCACCGCCGGCGATGATGTGCCAGAAGCCCCAACGTCGTTGCGCCATCGTTCGCTGCCTGTCTCGGCATCGAATGCGACGAGGCCTCTCGTATCACTCGCCGCATACACGACACGATCGATAACCGCTGGCGACGCGAAGGTTTCGTCAGAATGATTGAACTGGTAACGCCAGCGCTCAGTGCCGGACGCGGCATCGAACGCGTAGAGACTGGTGTCACCACCAACGAACACCGTTTCGTCGACAATCGCGGGTGAGGAGAGGATGGAGGTTCCCGTTTCGAACTGCCAACGCCTGGTTCCGGTTGCAAGATCGAGCGCAATAAGCGTGTGGTTGCTATCGGAAACAAACACGCCCGCGTCGACACCAGGCCGTGAAAAGGAGCGTTCACCAATCTCGTATCGCCAGATCTCCGAGCCGGTCGCCGCGCCAAGTGCGTAGAGATACCCATCGTTGCCGCCCATGTAAACAACATCTGCGACCACGACCGGAGATGTTTCGCCCATGCCTGTACTGACCCGAGGCTCGTTTATGAGGACTGACCATCGAACTGCGCCGGTCGACGCATCGAGCGCGTAGAGCTTGCCATCCGCGCCTCCCGCGTAGATGAAATCCTGATACGCGGCGGGGGTTGTCACCAGTGCTCGTCCTAATTCACCGTCGCTTGGCGTGGCCTTCCAGCGTAGTTCTCCGGTCTCTGCGTCGAGTGCATGCACCGATGCGTCTCCTCCCGAAACGTAGAGGACTCCATTTGCCACGAGTGGAGGGGTTCGAATGTCCTGCTCGATCGAGTCCTCGCCTACCGTCACCCGCCATCGTTCGACGCCTGTGAGTCTGGTCGATTGCCTGAACAATGCCGTTATAGGAATTGACATAGACGAGTCCTCCCCCAGCGATTGCGGCGGGAAATGATATCCATTCAACCTCGGCCTTCCAGCGCTCGGCTCCTGTGGCAGCGTCGAGCGCGCAAAGGAGGGCTTTCTGGTTGACGTCACTCCCGTTGACAATGAACACGGTGTCGCCAACTGCTACGGGATCCGTCTGGAAATCGCTGGTCACCGGGTAGCGCCAGCGTTCGAGCCCGGTTGCCGGATCGATCGCGTAACACGTGCCCCCTGAATCAATCGCATAGATGCCATCCACGAGCGAGATCGGCATCAATCTGCATTTGCTTGAAACGACCACAGGACCGCAGCTGTTTTCTCATCGACCGCGAAAATCGTGCCGTTGCAAGAGCCGAAATAGACAATTCCCTCCCTGGCCACGGCATTGGTCGTGACGCAGCTCCCGAGTCTGACATCCCAAAGGATGTGCGGGATCGGCAGTTAGGCCGGGGCCAGGCATTTCTCCGGTTCGGGCCGGATTCCCCCGGAACATCGGCACCCCGGCGAGTGATGCCGAGGAGGGAAGCGCGGTGGCGTCTTGCGCCAGAACGGACGTGGGAGGGATGTGATGGAGAACTGCCATCCCGGTGATCGCTTTGAGTACGTTTCGTCGAGTAACCATGGAAGTCCTCCCGGAGGTAGGACAGAAATCCGTTCAGGTTGGGCACGGCGATCGCGTCATGACAATCGTTCTTGTCACATCTTGCGAGGTTTACATGGCCACCATGCGGATTCCCATCCCGTGATCAACGTCAGCGTGGGCAGAGTCTCCATCTCTGGGCGTTTCCTATGCCCCCTCGGCCGTCATCTTTGTTCCATTGGCGTCGACCGCGATGGAAAGTTGCCAATGGCGCGTCACTACCGTAGCCCCCTTGTTCGCTCTAGATATCTGTATTTCTACGGATTCGGGGCGACCTGCGAGAGACGTACGCATTGACCGGGCAGGCTCCGTGCACGATGCGTTCGTCAGGCATCCCTGTCCCGATATTCACAAAGCGCGTTCGTTCCTTCTCGAGGATCGCGATCTGCAAGGAACTGATCTCAAATTTCACCACGATGCTTGCGTTCGAGCTGGGCAACGGAGTAGAACGCCCATTCGGACGAGATGCAGGAGTCCAAGTGGCGACGCGAATTCCTCGACATGCTCCCCTACCTCGGGATCGTCATTGCGCTGATCGTACTGGCGGGGAGGGTGGCGATGCCCAACGCGCTGGGAACGGCATATGAGCAGGGGAGAAGATAGACTTTACTTGAATGGAGAGTGAGAGTCGTTCAGGAGTAATGCGCAGTAGCACCGATTAATGTACAAACGTCTATTCTCAATCCGAGAGCGCCTAAGCCTCGAACAGCGCGCGAGTCGATCGTCTGACGCATCGTACAATTAGGGGCGTCACGTCAGTTCAAACGAGGCGCCTATGGATATTTCCTCCTCGCCCGGCGTTCGCTCTCTTCAACCGGTGCCTCTCCTGGTCGGCCGGGCACTCGAGCAAATCCTCCTGCGAGAAGAGCTTGCCGCCGTGCTCAAGGGGCGTGGCCGGGTCGTGCTTCTTGGCGGCGAAGCAGGCATCGGCAAAACGACGCTGGCGCGCGACCTGATGGACAAGACAGCGGCACAAGGCATCCATGTGCTGACCGGAGCTTGCTACGACCTGACGAACACCCCTCCGTACGGCCCGTGGCTCGACCTGTTTGATGCCTGCGAGCCTGGACGCGAGATGCCTGACCCTCCGGCCGCGTTTGCCGGAGGCCAGGTTGGAAGACTGTCACTGACCAGGCCGCTCTTTTTACTGAGGTCTGTCGATTCTTTGCCGCTCTCTCCACCACCCGTCCGGCCCTCCTCGTCCTCGAAGATCTCCATTGGGCTGACCCTGCGAGCCTGGAACTCCTCCGTCACCTCTCCCCGCGCTTGCGACGCTGGCCAATCCTTCTGCTCATTACCTATCGGAATGACGAATTGACGCGACATCACCCGTTCGCCATACAACTCCCTGCGCTGGTGCGTGAAGCGGATGGGCTCCGGCTCGACTTGCGCCGCCTCGACGCAACCGCGCTGCGCGCGCTCATCAGGGCCCAATATCGTCTTCCCGTCACTGACGAATCTCGCCTTGTCGCCTACCTCGACCGGCATGCTGAGGGGAATCCGTTGTTCACCGCGGAACTCCTGCGCGCGTTGCATGAGGAAGAGTTGCTCTGTTCTGGGGCCGATGGCTGGACGCTCGCTGAACTCGACCGCGTCGTCGTTTCGCCCTTCCTGCGACAGGTCATCGAGAGCCGATTCGTCCGGCTTGGCGAAGCAGCACGGCAAACGCTCGCGGTTGCGGCCGTGATCGGACAGGAGGTTCCGCTCGCGCTCTGGGCCGAGGTAGCCAATCTCGACGAAGAAGCGTTGCTGACGATCGTCGAGCGCGCGGTGGACGCCCACCTGCTTGAGGTCGATCCTGATGGCAGGAACGTCCGTTTTGTCCACGCGCTTACTCGCCGGGCGCTGTTTGACAGCGTTCTGCCGCCACGCCGGAAGCAGTGGCATCGCCGGGTTGGCGAGGCGCTTATCGCTCATGGTTCCGGTGATCCCGACGCGGTCGCGTATCACTTTCAGTCGGCGGACGATCCGCGCGCCAGCGAGTGGCTGCTCGCGGCTGGTGACCGAGCCCAGCGCGCCTACGCCTGGGTGACGGCTGCGGAGCGACTACGAGCTGCCTTCGTCCTCCTCGAAAACGGCAAAGGCGAAGAGCGAATGCTCGGGCGACTGGCGTGCCGCATCGCCTTTCTTAAACGGTTTTCCGACCCGGCCGGTGCGATCGAAGCGATCAACGACGCCAATCTCGTCGCCGAACGCATTGGCGACGCTGTTCTGACCGCCGAAACGCGTTGGCTTCGAGGGCTCATGCTCTGTTATTTGGACCAGTTTCGGTTCGGGCTCGCCGAGATGGTCGCGGGGATCGAAGATCTTGAAGCGATGACTTCGACGTCCAAAAGAACCTCGGAAGTGGTTCGGGCCTGGCTTGCGGACGCGCTCCCAACTACAACACGAGCCGACGACGAAGATGAGCGTGCCGCGACTCTCATTGACGCTGCCGACATCTTGGTCTGGCGCGGCGCCGCGCTCGGCCGGTTTCTCGCGTCCGCTGGTCACTTGCACGCGACCCTGGATGACTGCGAGCGGGCTGTGGCGATGCTCGCTGGCGCGACCACCGCACGGCGCGGAAGTCGCGCTGCTTTGGCATTCGCCTCCCATGGGCTCGGCGTCGCACAGGCAGGTCTCGGTCGACCAGACGAGGCACGCATGGCATTTGCTCAGACCCACTCGGTTTTCGCGGAGCTCGGCCACCATGGCATGGTTGCGTTCACCCTGCTCAGCGAACTGGCTGATGTCGGAGTGACCTACGACGCGGCGCATCCTGCCATCCGCCGTCAGCTTGCAGCAGGGGCGGAAGCCGCATTGGAGCGGACCGCCGGAGCGCTTCGTCCGGGCATCTCACCTCGGTTGGCCCGCCTCACCTGCCTCATTCTGGACGGCCACTGGCAGGAGGCAGATCAGATATTGCGCGATCTGCCGAACCCTGGCAATGCCTTTCTCCGACGCGAGATGACGGCCGCAATCGCGACCCTTGCTCGCCATCGCGGCGACCATGAACGCGCCTGGGAGGACATCAATCGACTGCTCCCCAATGGGCCGGGGACCGATCCCGGCGACCTGATTCACCAGGAAGGACTCTTCTTCCAACGACTCGCGGCCGATCTGTGCCTCGACGGCGGCGACTTGCCGGCGGCGCGTGCCTGGCTTTCAGCGAACGACCGATGGCTCGCCTGGAGCGAGAGCGTGCTCGGGATCGCAGCCGGACGGGTCATCTGGGCGCGCTACCACCTAATGGCCGGCGAAATCACCCGTGCCCGCGCCACTGCGGCTGAGGCGCTCAGACTCGCCAACTCACCGGATCAACCGCTGGTGCGTCTGGCAGCTCACCGCCTCCTGGGTGAAATCGAGTCGTCATCGACAAACTTTATGGAAGCCGATGCGCACTACACGGCGGCCATCGACCTTGCTACCCTCTGTGACATTCCTTTTGAACGGGCGCTCACGCTGCTGGCTCTCGCGCAATTCCTTCTGGTGACCGGCCGTGAGGACGCGGTTGCTCTCTTGGTGGACGAGGTCCGCGCTATCTGTGATCGGCTTGATGTGGCGCCAGTATCCGCACGGGTCGACGCGCTTGCGGATCGGCTGGCGCGGCGTTCTCCTTCGGGTCTCACGCAGCGCGAGCTGGAAATTCTGTCTCTCCTGCCGCGCGGGCTCTCCAACGCTGAGATCGCCGGCATCCTGTACGTCAGCCCTCGCACTGTCCAGACCCATCTTTCCAACCTCTACGCCAAACTTGGGGTTCGGGGCCGGGCTGAGGCGATCGCCTATGTCGTCGGCCGCGGCCCCATCTGAGACTGGCTGCTGCAAGCTCACCAGATCGTCTGGAGCACTACGCGGAGATGCGTAGATGCAGTAGGGGTGACCTTGTCCCGAAATCCGCACATCGGCGGATGTGTATCCCTTCGTCCTGGAGCATCCTGAGATGGGACTGAACCGATGACGTGCTCACCCACCATCACAGGAGGTTCGAAATGACCACAATGTCATCGCCGACAGTGGATCCGGTCGCCATCGGCGACCTCACCGGCAATCTTCGCGGCAAAGTGATTCGGCCTGGCGACCCTACCTACGACGAGGCGCGGCGGGTCTGGAACGGCATGATCGACCGATGGCCGGCACTGATTGTCCAATGCCAGGGAGCGGCCGATGTCATCGCGTGCGTTAAGTTCGCCTCTGATCACAACCTGTTGCTGGCGGTGCGCGGCGGCGGGCACAACGTCGCTGGGTTCGGGACATGTGACGCAGGGATGGTGATCGACCTGTCGGCGATGCGCGGCGTCCGCGTTGATCCCATCCGCCGGACTGCCCGGGTTGAAGGCGGGGCGACATGGGGAGATCTCGATCGCGAGACGCAGGTTTTTGGTTTGGCCACATCCGGTGGGATCGTTTCCGAAACCGGAATTGCGGGACTCACGCTTGGGGGTGGCCAGGGCTGGTTGCGACGCACCTTTGGCATGGCCTGCGACAATCTGATCTCGGCGGATGTCGTCACCGCGGACGGCCGGCTCCTCATTGCCAGCGAGACGAAAAACGCTGACCTCTTCTGGGCGCTGCGAGGTGGAGGGGGGAACTTTGGTGTGGTGACCTCCTTCGAGTTTCGTCTTCATCCGGTCGGGCCGATGATCGCCTTCGCCGGATCCGTCTATCCGGTGGAGCAGTCAGCGCAGGTCATTTCCGGGTTTCGCGACTATGTCACGAGCGCTCCAGACGAGATCAACGCCTCGGTCGCCTGGTGGTCCATTCCGGCAGCGCCGGGGTTCCCTGTTGAGACTCACGGCCGGGAGGTGCTCATCGTCTCCGGGGTGAATGCGGGACCACCCGTCGAAGGAGAGGCATCGCTGATGCCGTTGCGTCAGATCGCGGAACCAATCCTGGATCTCTCCGCTCCCCTGCCGTTCACGGCACTGCAACAGATCTTCAATCCATTCTTTCCTGCAGGTGAATTGCGTTATTACTGGAAATCGCTCTACCTCGCTGGTCTCGGCGACGATGTCGTCGGCCGAGATCGTGAATCACATGCAGCGTCGACCTTCGCCGATGTCGTTGGCAGGTGTGTGGGCGCAGGGCGGCGCACTCAGCCGGGTTGACGCAGACGCGACCGCAGTTGGTGAGCGCAGCGCCCCCTTCCTCCTCGAAATTCTCGCGAATTGGGTGGAGCCCGAGGAAACTGAGGCGAACATCGCCTGGGCGCGCAGCTTCTTCTCCGCCATGGAACGCTTCGGCACCGGCAAGACGAACCTGAATTTTCCAGGCATCGAAGAGGACTCCCGATTCGTTCACGCCGCATTGGGCCGGAATTACGCGCGTCTCGCCAATCTGAAGCAGAAGTACGATCCGACCAACTTGTTCCGCCTGAACCAGAATATCGACCCACGCGACGCTGCCGAGTCGAGCTGACTGGTTCGAGAACGGTGAGGCGTGTCGGAGACGACAGTCGACATTCTCGCGGTAGGCGAACCCAAGTGTCCATACTCGAAAGAGTCCGGTGCACTGCGTTTCCTGATGCAATCCGTTGGCAGCCGTCATCCGTATGAGGAGGCGCATGCACCCGGCGGCGGACAGTGGCCCGTCAGGCAGGTGTGAAAGGAGTAACTGCTATGAAGCAGCTTCAGCGGCTCATAGTTGCGTTCAGTCTCGCCAGCGCCATCGCATTTGGAGGCGCCACACTGGTCAGCGCGGCTCCCAATCCCTCCGGGACTGGCCAACCGGGAGCGGAGTGCGGATCCCTGGGCGCAGAGCAAGCGCCTCCCGGATTCAGCACGAGGGGATTTGCGCACGCGGAATCGGTCTACGCCGGGAGTGAGGGAAGCGCCTCAGCGGCGACACGCCGGCAGCAGCCACGCCGTCTCCCAATATGACATTGCTTGCTACCAGGTCACATCCAACGGGAAGTAGCAACAGCGAGACGCCGGGCATGATCTGCCCGGCGTCTCTCTTTCTCGTTTTCAATCTGCCGCATTTCATTCCCGGCGGCAGCCTCATCACTACACGAGCGGACATTTCATTCGCCGCGCTCGACACCTCCACCTGGAAGTGATCAGCAGTGAAGATATGGAGACTTCCCTCGCTGGATCATCAGCACTTTTCTGTCTCGCACAAATAATCCAGACGCACCACCAGGCATCGGCATTCAACTTCTGAGGATATGAGAACATTCAGCAGTCGTTGAATCCTTCCTTTGCACAATCGCGACAGGGGTTGAATCGTGACCGATCGTGAGGCTCCCGGCGCGAGCACGGAGCTCCGCTGGCAACTCGACTCGACGAGCGTTGACGGCACGCTGGTGATGCCCTCCGGTTCCGGACCTTTTCCCGGCGTCGTGATGGTGGCCGGCAGCGGCCCGACCGACCGCGATTGGAATTCGCCTCTTCTTCCCGGCGCCAATGGCAGCGCTCGCCTGATTGCGCAGGCGCTGGCGGGCAATGGCATCGCTTCGCTGCGTTACGACAAGCGGGCGTCCGGTCCCCATGCGCGCGAGAACATGCAGATTCTGATTGGCAAGATGAGCATGCAGAGCCATCTGGATGAGCTGGCGAGCGCCGTGCGCACCCTGGCGGATCGCGATGACATCCGTAAAGACCGGCTGTTCGCAGTCGCCAACAGCGAAGGAACCCTGCACGCATTGCACTACCAGTTACAAAGCCCCGCGATTCCGCTCGCCGGACTGGTGCTGATCGCTCCTCCGGGGCGATCCGTCGGAGCGGTATCACGCGCCCAATTGGCGGAGCAGGCCGCCGGTGTTCCCAATGGGGAGGCGCTATTGGCGCTCTACGATGCGGCCATCGCCCGCTTCCTGGCGGAGGAGCCGATCGATCCGGATCCTTCCTTGCCGGAGGGCGTCCAGCATCTGCTGCAGGCGCTCGCGACGCCAGCCAATCTGCCATTCTCCCGCGAGCTGTGGATAGCCGATGCGGCGAGTCTGCTGGCGCAGGTGGATGTCCCGGTGCTGGTGATCATTGGCAAGAAAGATATCCAGATCGACTGGCAGGCTGATGGCGAACGCCTGCAACTCGCCGCTGAAGGGCGTGCGAATGTGACCTTTCTCTTTCCCGAAAACGCAAACCACATCCTCAAATATGAACCAAGCCCTCGTTCGGAGCTGACGGCAGTCGACGTCATGGGCCGATACAACAGCGCCGATGCCCACCTTGACCCACAGGCCATGACCGGTATGCTGGAATGGCTAACTGCCCATATCTGACGCCGCATGGAGTGGACTGCGCCTGTCATCTTAACCGGAGGGAAGCATCTCCCGGCGAAGCCGCTGCTGAACGATGCACTGACCGCTTTCGACGAAGCGCTTCGCGCGGAGATTCTTCCCGTTGCTCAGAATGACGAGGTGATGGTCACAATGGCGCGAGGGGTGAGCAGCATGACAACGGGCGGCGACAGGAGTTTGTGAGATGCACATCTTTCTGGAAACGGACCGGCTGATCCTGCGGCGCTTCACCGAGCAGGATGTGGACAACCTTTTCGATCTCGACAGCGATCCTGCCGTCATGCGGATGGTTTCAGGAGGTCCGGGCACGCCGCGTGAGGTGCTTGCGAACGACCACATCCCGCACTATCTCACCTACTACGAGCGGTTCGCGGGCTATGGCTTCTGGGCAGTCGATTGAGCGGTCAACCGGCGACTTTCTGGGATGGTTCCACCTTCGACCGCTGGGCGAGCGACCCGCTGGACGATCCTGAGCTCGGATATCGATTGAAGCGATCGGCCTGGGGAAAGGGCTATGCGACCGAGGGGTCGCAGGCGCTGATCGACAAGGCCTTCTCGGAGCTGGGCGTCCAGCGGGTGATGGCGCTCACCTACAGCGAGCACGTTGCCTCGCGCCGGGTGATGGAGAAGGTGGGCATGCGGCTGGTGCGGAGGTACAAGCCGACCCCGGAAGAGTTGCTGGAATATCTTGGCGTCACCGACCCCAGCATCTTCCCGGAAGACGATGTCGAGTACGCGATCACCCGGCAGGAATGGGAAGCGCTTCGGCAACCAGATGGGGAGATTCGGCACTGAACCGGAGCTCCCGGAACAGACCGCGCCGGGCGCGGTCGCCCGGCGTGTCTGATTGTTCAGGGACAGGGCACGCAGATCCCGCCCGAGAAGCTGCTGCTGCAGCAGATGCCGGGCGCGCAGCAGACGCCATTGCAGCAGACCTGCTCATCGCCATCGCCGCAGGGGAAGATATTCAGGCGCGGCGACCAGGCCGTGATACTTACGAAGATGCTGCATTCCTGGCACGGATTCGCCGGATTGATGAAGGAGTGCGGGAAGGTCTGACCGTCGATCGTGCAGACCTTTTCGCAGCGACTATTCCCGCCGATCTCGCAGACTTCCTGGTCATTGCAGCAGGAGCCGGACGCGCAGCACACCCCATTGCAGCAGAATTGCTTGCCGTCATCGCCGCACAAATCGTCATCGGGTCGCTGGGTCCAGGCAACCGAGCTGAAAAACGGGTTGCATGTCTCGCACGTGCTCTGCGGATTGATCGCGCCGGCGGGGAAGGTGGCCCCCTCGATCATGCATCCGTCGCCGCCACACTCCCCGCAGACCGCCGTACTGGCGCAACAGGTATCGCCCGGGCAGCACTGGGCGAAACAGCACTCCTTGTTGCAGCAGACGCCCTCGTGATTCGCGCAAATGGTGATTTCTGATGGGGAAGACCAGTCGGTGGTGCTGATGGCTGGATCGCAGACTTCGCACTCATTGTCCGGGTTGAACTCGCCGTCAGCGACGTTCCGGCCATCGATCGTGCAGCCGCACGGTCCGCAGGCGCCGTCGGTGCAGCACTCTTCCTCAGCGCAGCAGTTCCCGCCGCAGCAGACCTGATCGGGGAGACCGGCGCAGGGTTCCTTGTCCGCCAAGACCGTCCAGTTGAAGGGATCGGCGTCCGGTTTGCAGGCTTCGCAGACGTTTGCAGGATTGGGCGTTTCAGGCGGGAAGATGTCGTTCCCGATCGCGCAGAGACATTCCCCGCAGGCGTCAAGAAGACAGCATTGATCTTCGGGGCAGCATTCGCCGCCACAGCAACTTCCTCCATCTCCGCAGGTTTTCTCGCCCAGGACAGGCGACCAGGCGAACCGCTCCCGTGTCGGATCGCAGACCTGGCAGACATTCGCCTCGTTGACGGTGTCCCGGGCGATTGATTCACCCTCGATCTCGCAGCCGCAGTCCTGACACGATCCGTCTTCGCAACATTGCCCCTGCGGGCAGCAGCTTGCCGCCGCAGCAGACCCGGTCGTCCGAATCGTTGCCGCAGGCGTCGTCATCGCCCAGCAGCGTCCAATCGGAGCGATCCTCATTGGGATTGCAAACCTGACATGTGTTCGTCGGGTTGACCACGCCCGCAAGCACCGGCTCGCCCGAGATCACGCAACCGCACTCACCGCACTCGCCGATTTCATTGCAGCACTCACCCTGCGGGCAGCACTCGCGCCCACAGCAGTGCCGACCATCGGGCAGCCCGCAGGCGGAGTTGGGCGGTACGGGCGACCAGTCTTCACGATTTCGACCGGGGTCGCAGATTTCGCATGCATTGAACGGATTCTGCTCTCCGGGATCGAATGTCCCATTCCCAATCTCGCACTGGCATTCCCCGCACGCTCCGTCTCTGCAGCAAAGCCCGTCCGGGCAGCACTCACCGGCGCAGCAGACCGTGCCATCGCCGCAGGCAGTGCCATCGTCCGCGGGCGACCAATCATTCGGGTTGGCGTCGGACTTGCAGACTTCGCACGGTTTGGCGGGATTGATCGTCCCTTCGCCGATATCCTCGCCGTCTATCCGGCAGTGCGGGCCGCACTCCTCACAACTGGTCGCGCCGCAGCACTCAGTGGGTGAGCAGCATTCCCCATTGCAGCAAACTCGTCCCGGCACGCCTCCGCAGGCGCCTTGATCGTCGACGAGCGTCCAATCGAAGCGGTTGCTTTCAGGGTTACAGACCTGGCAGCCGTTGGCCGGATTATGCTCACCCGACTCGAATGGCTGCCCCTGGATTTCACATTGATCCGGACAGGCGTCGACCGAGCATTGCACACCGTCGCAGCATTCCGTGGGCGAGCAACACTCCGCGTTGCAGCAGGTTCTTCCCTCACCGCAGAAGGAGTCATCTCGCGCGGTCGTCCAATCGTTTCGATTACGAGTTGGATCACAGAACTGGCAGGAATTGTTCGGATTGATCTCACCGGCGTCGAAGGACTCGACGCCAATCGAGCAGCGGCACAGCACGCAGCCTTCGGCGGCGCAGCACTCGTTCGGCCCGCAACAGCTGCCATTGCAGCAATCTCGCCCATCCGCGCAGCACCCGTCGCCGCAGGGTTCATAACCATCATCGCAGCTCAATCCGCAAACGCCGCCCACGCAAACGCCCGTTGCATGGGCGGTTCCGCGGCAACGGTTGTCACACGCGCCGCAGTTGTTCAGATCCGTCGTGGTGTCGACGCAGCCGCTGCGGCATTCGGTCGGTTGATCAGGAGGGCAGGCGCAGCTGCCGTCCGCCCCACAGACCCCGCCACTGTGACCGCACGACTGCCCGATCTGGCTTTCATCGGGCACGCCACCGCAGACCCCCTCGATGCAGGCCGGAAGCTGGCATTCCGCCGCTTTCTTGCACCGGTTCTTGCAGCCGCCGCAGTTGTCCACATCGGTCTGGAACTGCTCGGCGGCAATGCAGTCCCCACCGCATTCCTCCGTGCCGTCGGCGCAAACGCAGCGCCCGCTCGCGGGATCACACAACCCCGAGCAGCAACCGGCATCAGCCGTGCAGCGCCGGTGCACCGACGCGCACCCCTGCGCCTCGGATGTCTCCGGCAACAGGAGGGCGACAGCCCCCGCCGCCGCACCGCGCAACAGGTTTTTCAGCGCATCCCGCCGTGACAATACGAACGAGCGGGCAAAGTCGTCGAATCGCGATCCGTCCATTGGGCGCTCCGATCTCACGAGCCGGTTCGTGGTCATGTGGAGGGTCGGGCAGACAGGCCGGCAACCAGCCCCGAACACGAAGATGGATCAGGGCTCAGGCGCCCACCACATGCGATCATTGCAGCCACATTACGCTTCGAGGAGTACTTGCGCATCGGCAATCTTGCTGATTAGAGATCGTAGATGCGGGAGAGCTCGCCCCCTGCTGTGACGGGCCACATACCATCCAGACCTCACGTTTTGGCGCGCTGGTCCGTCTACATGGTGAAGGCGCGATGCGCTTTCGGTCACGAGATGGGAGGATCAGCATCATGGATGCAGACACACGCCACGCAATCGTCACGACCCCGATTGGTGACATCACGCTTGTCGCGTCCGGCGATGCGTTGATTGGCGTCTATTTCCCGAAGCACTGGACCAGACCCGATGCGCGTGCCTTCGGGTTGAACGTGTCGGCGTCCTCTGATCCGCTGCTCGCCGAGGCGGAGCGCCAGCTTGACGACTATTTGCAAGGCGCGCGCACCTCGTTCGATCTGCCAGTGGCAACGCGCGGCGATGCGTTTCAGGAGCAGATTTGGTCGCTGATCCGGGAAATTCCCTATGGCGAGACCGCGACCTATGGGGAACTGGCGGAGCAGTATGGAGATCGATCGCTGGCGCGCGATGTCGGCAAGGCGGTCGGGAGCAATCCGCTCTCGGTGATCGTGCCGTGCCACCGCGTGGTCGGGAAAGATGGCAAGCTCGTGGGCTACGCGGGCGGGCTTGAACGTAAGCAAGCGCTGCTCGACCTCGAAGGGGCAGGCGACCGGCGCGACGACCCCAGGCAGCTCACGCTCGGAGGGATTCCGTCGCTTGCCGGGCGGCAGTGATGAAGCAACCGTTCGAGCAGATCGTCGTTGAGCATGGGGAAACCGTGCTCCGGGTTTGCCGGGTGGTCGTCGGCGTCGTCGATGCCGACGACGCCTGGTCGGAAACGTTCCTCTCGGCGCTCCGCGCTTATCCCGATCTTCCAGCTGACGCGAATGTGCAGGCGTGGCTGGTGACGATCGCCCACCGCAAAGCGATCGACATCATTCGCAGCCGCCAGCGACAGGGGATATCGGTCGATGACGCGCCGGAACAGCCGTCGACGCGCGATCTGCCCGGATCGGTCGATCTCGATCTCTGGGACGCGGTGAGCGCGCTTCCAACCAAACAGCGTCAAACCGTCGCCTATCACTATCTCGCCGGGATGCCCTATGCGGATATCGCGGCATTGATCGGCGGCACCGCGGAAGCTGCCCGGCGATCTGCCGCCGATGGCATCAAGACGCTCCGGCAGACATTTCTCGATACACCCACGAAAGGCGCAACCTCATGAACAACCACGTCAGCGATCCGGACATCTCCGCGCTGCGCTCCCTCACCGCGATCGCACCGGAAACGCTCGCACGCCTGCATCGCGAACTGGAAGCGTCGGCGCGTCGTGACGGCGTGCTCGACATCGCCTACCGGACGATCGATACCCCGGTCGGTCCGCTGCTGCTGGCCGCGACGGAAAAGGGACTCATCCGCGTCGCCTATGAACGTGAGGATCACGAAAAGGTGCTCGAACTGCTCGCGACCAAGGTGAGCCCGCGCATCCTCCGGTCGCCCGACCGCCTGGACAGGGCGGCGTTCGAGATCGACCAGTATTTCTCAGGCGAGCGAGGCGAGATTTCGATCTGGCAGCTCGATCTACTCGCTCTCGCATGGCTTCCGCCAATCGGTGCAGCGCTATCTGCCGCAGATCGCCTACGGCCACACCCAGAGCTACGCGGAAGTCGCCCGGATCGTCGGCAATCCGAACGCGATCCGCGCCGTCGGCACCGCCTGCGCCACGAACCCGCTGCCGATCGTCGTTCCCTGCCACCGCGTCATCCGCACCGACGGCACGCTCGGCGGCTACGCGGGCGGACTCGACGTCAAAACCCTGCTGCTGAAGCTGGAATCGGCGACCTCGTAAATGTTCTGGATACCCTGAGGACTGGAGCAGAAAACAAAATACTCGTGACGCCAGAGGCAGTCGAAATGACCAGATTGCGGTCGCGTTCATTATGGATTCGTCCGGTAAGCTCGATCGTGAGCGTTCGCCAGAGTTGCAGTTCCTGGAGGCAGTATCAGATCGCGCGGTCGCTTCTCGAAATCGGTTCAACCAGTTGAAAGGCGCAGGCTTCTGTAGGGTGGTAGCCGCGGCCGCGATCGAGGTATGGCTCGTCGGCACTGCGCCGGACCCGCCGTCCGCGGCGCGATGTACGACCTCGCGCCTTGAGCGGGCACGAGTTGCACGGAAAAACGAGGTCCTCCAGCGAGACGGCGATCGACGCGTCGAGGCGGCGGGGCTTGGGCGGGCCGAGCATCGGACCCCTCCAAGGGGCTGCTTCCCTATAAGAGAGGCCGGAGTGTGCCGGATGCCATCTGCCTCCTCACCGAGCGTGACTGCAATGCGCCGCGGTGTTACGGGAACCGGCGGGCATTGCATGTCGGCGCCCGGCAGCACGTCACTCGCCTAGCAGCGGCGCCAGCTCAGTCCAGCCGTAGCGGCACATGGCCAGCACGACACCGTCCCAATCGTACGCGCGTTCCGATACGCAGCGCGCCCCGAGCCGCTCGTAGAACGCCCGGTTCGGGTTAATGCGCAGCACCTCGACGCTCATGCCGGCGATGCCCCGATTGGCGAGGCGGCCTGCCACCCCTCCCACCAGGAGGCGGCCAATCCCGCGGCGCTGGTCTGCGGGCCAGACACTGATCTGGCGCAGCTCGCCGCCGTAGACCGGGTCGTCCGCGAGGGGCCGCCCCAGGCGTAACCGATGGGCACGCCCAGGGGCGACTCGGCCACGAGCAGGAAGTCCCCCGGCGGTAACCCGGCCGTCAACGTCTTCCGCCAGTTGGACGTGCTCTCGACTTCGGTGAAGGCCAGGCACCGTGGCGGAACGAGGCCGCGGAAGGCAGAATCGTTCGCTGCGATGAGGATCCGGGCCAGCGCCGCGGCGTCGCCGACCGCCACGTCGCGGAGGCGGACATGCGGTGGCGGAGGGACAGCGGAATCCAAGTCGACCATCGTCCGGCGCACGCCTCTCCACGACTAAGCGGCGAGGAAGCAACCCCGACCGTCCAGATCGATCGCGCGGCGTCCTCGCGGCTGCCAGTAAACGACGCAATGATAGCGGAAGCGTTTTTCAACAGACTGGGTTGTTTTCGAGACGGATCAGGGTGGTCTCCGACCGTGAGATCAGCCATTTATCTGAGGTGATCGTAAACCAGCGCCAGCGCTTCAGCAGGCCTCCCCGTCGTCCCTATGCCGGTCAGTGTCACAACGCCCACGAGCGAGCCGATTGCGTCTGCGCGAACAACACGCGTTGCCGCAGCGCCTATTCCGCAAGCAGCGCTGTCAATGAGATCGCCTGGGAGCAGACGCGAAACTCAGCTGCGAACGATCCTGAAAAGATGGACCAGAGGGATTACTCAGCCATCAAAACCATTCTCATGTTCGACTGTCATTGTCATCAGTATGGCTGCAAGCAATGCCAAAAAGATATGTCAGGGTTGGTTGGCGCCGGCCCTAGAACTCGCCCGCCATGGTCACGGCAGAGAGGGATAAGCATGGTGTCTACCGCCGAGCATGCGAGGAATTTGTGACTACGGCATGGATCATGCATCCATGCCAATCACGCTGCATTTGTCCGGGGCGCGGCTACGTAGTTGCGTGCCTGGCAGAAACAACACACAGTCCGAAGCGCATTTTCCTATAGGCACGGGCGAGCAATTGGCAGCCTTAATGTAGGGATGAGGGGAACGCAATGGGAGCGATGTCGAAGCGTATCCGGTCGTTTCAGCTCGTGGCGGTTATCGCCCTGCTGTCCACATTGCTGCCTGCCGCGAGCGTGGTGGGTGGAGCCGCCCCCGTTCCTCGCCCTGCCAACCACTATGGTCTGGCGCAATCAACGACCGGCAACTATCCATCAACGGTGGTCGTGCAGAGTGAACAGTTCCTCTTCGACCGCATCGTTCCCGTGGACCCTCAGGAACTCGTGTCGCTCGAAGAACAGGGTGATCTCACCCTCTACGCGCGTTCCGATGCGCCGCCATTCGCGGCGATCTACGCCGTTCTGGCCGGGTCCCCGTCAGGAGAGGGTGTGGCCCGGTACCTTCCTACCAATACGAACTCACCGGACTCTCCCTGCCTGGCCGAAAACGCGCAGGTCGGATCAATCACCAGCGGTGACCAGTCGTACGCGTTTGCGGGAATCGAAACCGATATCCCTGCTGAGGCGCTCGTAGAGGTCGCGAATGCCGATGGTCAACCCGTTTATGCTGATCCTGATGCCGCGCAGCCCGCGCCCGAACTCCTGGTCGCCAGTGATCAGGGGCTGATGCGCTTCATCCTGATGAATGCCGATGGGGTGCCAATGCCACTTGCCGGGAGCGTCACGTTTGGAGCTCAGACATACGCCTTCTCGGCGGACGTGACTGATAGCACCGATCCGTCGACCCTGGCGAAAATTGGCTGCACCGGCTCGTTCCCTGCCTACGCGACGATCGACGCCCAGGCGCCCACTGATACCATCTCAATCCTGGTCAATGGGCGCTATCTCTCCTTCAACGCCACGGGCGCCGCTTCGGAGGCCACGACCGCGCCGGAGAATACCGTGTCGACGCCGGAGGGAGGCGCGCCTGCCGATGCCACGTCTCCCCCGATCACCGATACAAATGCGAGCGATACGGCGGCGACCGCCACCTCATCGACCGATGAGACGGTCGATAACGAGATCGCAGATGCCACCCCACCCACTGATGAAGCGACCGGCGATCAGACGGATGGAGGGACGCCCGCAACGGAGAACCAGGACAACGGGGCAGGGCTGGCGCTCGAACTTAGTGACAACGTTGGAACCAGTGGTCAGCCGGAGGGATTACCTCGCGAAATCCATGTTGGTGCGGAGTGGTTCCAGTTCGACCGTGTCGTCGCCCTTTCCGCCCAGGATTTTGTGGTTGTCGCCCAACAGGATGCGGTTACCGTCTACGCACGCTCTGATCAGGAGCCATTCGAGGCCGTCTTCCTCGCGATCCCCAATAGTGGCGAGGGATCGCTCGCCCGCTATCTGCCCGAGCGCACTACCACACCCGACACCGCCTGCCTCATGGAAACCGCGGATTTTGGGTTGCTTCAGACCGGCGACGCATCGTACGCCTTTGCCGGGATCGAAACGGATCTTTCGCCGGAGGCCCTCCAGCAAATTGGAGACAGCAACGGTTCGACCGTCTATGCCGATCCTGGTGTTGGGCAGCCCGTCCCCGAAATCTTCATTGCCGACCCCAGCGGGCTCCTGCGATTCGTGCTTCTCAATGACCAGGGTCTCCCTGCGGCATTCTCGCAATCGCTCGTCGTGGAAGGGGCCGAATACCTTCTGGTCGGAGATGTGACGGATCAAACCGATCGCTCCACCTTGTCGAAGGTTGGTTGTGCCGGCCCATACCCGGTCTTTGCCAGCGCCGACGATGCCGACCAACGCTTCATGTTGGTGGACGCACGCCTCTTCCTGTTTGAAGCCGAGGCTGCCTCGCCAAGTGCCGGGACGCCTGCCGATATCACACCGACGGAAGCTGGCACCCCTGAGACCGGCACGCCAGTCCCCGGGACGCCCGCTCCGGCGGAGACCCCTCTCCCGCCAACGGAAACCGCCGTTCCGCCAACCGATACTCCAACGGAAACGGTGATTCCTACCGAAACGCCAGTGCCAGCACCCGCAACGTCAGTCCCAACTGAAACTCCGGTCCCGGCTACCGCTTCGCCGGTCCCTGTGACCGAGACGCCGGTTCCGACCGAGACCGCGGTCCCTCCAACTGAGGCGCCCGCATCGCCCACGTCGCCGGAGACAGCGGTTCCAACCGGGTCTGAATCATCTCCGGCCGCGACCACGACCGAAGCGCCGTTAGTGGCTTCGCCCGCCGCTGCGACACCAGGCGTGAATAGTGCGCTTACGGCTGAAGAGGCGCAGCTACCCCCAGAGCTCACCGTGCAGGGAACCACCTATATCTTCGCTGAGGTGGATGTCACCATCGATATCCAGACGCTCGTTCAGGTCGAGGTCATCACCGTTGAAGGGGCTGAAGTCACGGTCTATGCAACGCAGCAAATCCAGGGCGTGGCCTCGGAACTCTATTGCGTGAATGGCAGCGGTGACGTTGTCGGTCGCTACGTGCTGGCCGCCGCTGCGCAACCAACCCCACCGGCGGAGCTTCCCGCGACGGTTGAGACCCAGGGCACTATCTATGTCTTCAATGAGGTAACCGTCGACATCGATATCTCCACACTCGTCCAAATCGACGTCGTGGTGGTGCAGAATGTCGAAATCACACTGTATGCGGAGCAGGGCGTGCAGGGAACGCCACAGCGGATCCTCGCCGTCGCGCCGAACGGGACGGTGACGGGCCAGTACGTCGAATCGTCCCTCGTTGTTACGCTGCAGCCGACGCCCACGCCGACGGTCCAGTATCAGCCACCAGCAGTTGTGCCAACCACGGTGCCTAATGCACCGGCGCCAGCCGCAGTGACCGCTATTCCCACCAATCAGTGCCCCGGCAGTCCAGGACCCCTTGACGCGAAGGGCTTGCCGGCCTATTTGCCGAACCGGATTCAGTTGAACGGCATCGCCTACCTCTTCAAACAGGCGGAAGCGGCGAATGCCGTCGGCACGTTGACCAAAATTCGCTGCATCGGCGCCTTCGAAGCCGCTGCCACAGACAAGGCAGATCAAACTGAGGTGGTTTACCTGCGGGTGACAGGAACTGACGCAGCGAATCAGCAAGTCTATCGATACGAGGCGGCATTGACCTTCACCGTCGAAATCCAGGTTGGCGGGCAGGCGCGTGAAATTCGAGTCGACGATCAGTCGTACCTCCTGTCAGAGACATGGCAACCGGTGATCTATTCGAGCACCACGGTTCTCCTCTTCACGCAGGATGTTGAAAATGCAAACCCGGATGTCTACCTGGCGGTGAATGTGCAAAACACGGTGGTCGGTGAGGTAATCGGTGAATACCGCAAACCTGGAGAAACATCGCAGACGTCCGACGCCCTGGCTAAGGCTGCGGCCAAAGTCGGCATCAATCCGGATCTCACCATCAACGGACAGATCTACCAACTGGTCAATATCTACTACCCGATCGGAACGACGACGAATGGTTTCGTGACGATCTTCTCGAACGCGCCAGATGGCAGCGCAGACCTCGTGCTCGCGCGCGACAAGCGCGAGCGTGAGCTCTTCATTTACCGGGTCCAGGCCGTCACCGGCGGCTAATCGGCAGGAGGCGCCAACACGTCTTGGGAGCGCTGGGACACGGCTGCTCACATCGGTTAGGGGCACACGTCGCCCAATAACGCAACGAGTATTGGACGCATCGAAGGAATGGAAGGAGAGGGTACATGCGCACAGGGAAGGGTCTTCAGGCAGCATCAAGATTTGCGGTCATCCTGGCACTTATGGTGATGGTGATGGGGGCATTCCTTCAGGTAGGGACACCGCAAAGTGCTGCCGCGCAACAAGCTGCTGGCACGCAGGTCAACGTGGAACTGGTCCTCGACTCCTCAGGATCGATGGCCGAAAAGACCTCGACCGGAGAAACACGCATTGACGCAGCCAAACGCGTCATGAACGATGTGATCGACGCCATCCCCGCGGACCGTCCAGAAATCAACGTTGGTTTCCGGGTCTTTGGTCATAAGGGAAACAACACTGAGGCGGGTCGGGCCGAAAGCTGTCAATCCTCTGATCTGACCGTGCCGATCAAGGGCGTCAACAAAGATGCGCTCACCCAGCAGGTGGCGAACTACGCACCGGTTGGGTGGACGCCCATCGGACTCTCATTGGAGCGAGCAGCCAAAGACTTTCCAGCCGCGTCGGACAAGGTCGTCAACGCGATCATCCTCGTGACGGATGGACTGGAAACCTGCGACCGCGACCCCTGTGCGCTTGCCACCGCGCTCAAGAAGAGCGACGCGGCGGTCACCGCCTATGTGGTCGGCCTCGGGCTTGATGCTGAGGAGCTGCGCGTCACCGGTTGCATCGCGGACAACACGGGAGGACAGATCGTCGGAGCGCAAAACGCCGAAGAACTCTCGGCCGCGCTCTTCAGCTTCCTGGAAGAGTTGCAAGTGGTGGTCACGACCGGGACGCTCGAGATCGAGTCGATTGGCGGCATCTTCCCGCTGGCGACCCTCACCTGCAGTGGGCAGGCGGCAACCGATGCCAGCCCGCAAGGTGGGAAGGCGTTCACCTACACCTTCACGAAAGACACGAATAAAGTTGAAGCCCCGGTAGGCGTGTGCGATCTCGTCTGGACGAACCCAAGTGGTGAGAAGACAGCCATTCGGGTCAATATCGAGGCCGACCGCACGACGAGGGTGCGCGGTTCGCTGCTGAAGTTCCCCAATGGGGCCGGCGAGATCTATGTGCTCAAGGCCCAGGATGGCACAGTCATCTGGCAGGACCAGATCGAACAAGGCGATTATGTCTGGGTGCTCCCTGGCATCTACACCTGCGATCTGCTCGAACTCGTCGGTGATCCCATCTTGCTCTCGTTCACGGTCCAGACGCTGCCCGGTGCCGCGACCCAGGTGGAAATCTTCACCGCACCCTAGCGAACTGGAAACTGGCGGCGGCACGTCTTCCAGATCAATGTGACGGCTGGACAAGAAGGAGTCCCAAGGGCAAGCCCTTGGGACTCCTTCTTGTCTGCACCTGTCGGAGGAGCCACAGTGGTGGCGATCCGGCGCAACTCCCCGCCGCCACGGCTCGAACCCCGGCGATGGCGCTGGCCGAGCCGCTCACGGCGTGGGAAATCGCAATCCTGCGCCTGATCGCCGCAGGATTGCGGAATCAGGAGATCGCCGACCGGCTCTTCGTCAGCCTGCCCACCGTCAAGCGCCACGTCGCGAACGCCTACGGTAAGCTGAGCGTCCGTCACCGCACCGACGCCGTCGCGAAGGCAAACGAGCTGAATCTACTGTAACGCGGATATCAATAACCCCGGAACACTCCATCCGTCATGCTTGCCGGACAATCTCATTCGTCGATCGCTGCTCGGTCAAATTCTCGATGCCGAAGGTCAGAGTCAGATCATTTAAGGCGTCGAGCTTCCCATCGAGATGCGCACGTGAGGTCCGTCGGCATCTGGACGCGAAGGATCCGGTCTTGCACGGTGCGCGTGCCTCCACCGACGGACGACCCTGCTTTTGTTGAGGGGCTGCTCCGAGCGCGTCCATTGCGCTCGACTCAATTGGGCACTATGTTGATGATGTAAGGAATAGGCAGAACTCGCGCCGAATCGCAGTCGGGTCAAGGGAAGAGGGCCGCGTGCGTTGGGTCATCCTGAGATTGGTCGTGTTCGCCACGCTGCTGGTGGTGGTTAGTCATCCTACGGTGGCGCTCGGACAGGAGGCAGGTCCCACCGCGGTGCCCAGCCAAACGGTGGTTCCGACCGAGCTGCCCGATCAGCTGCCGGTTCCTACCGCGGTGCCCGGTCAGTTGCCGGTTCCGACCGAGGCAGTCGGCGACGTGGTTCCGGCCACACTTACGGTCGTGGCGATCAACGAGTTCGGCGGCGCCCTGGGCGGTGCCTGCTTCCTAATTTCCGGCCAATTCACCAGTCCCGAAGTCTGTCCGGCCAACCCATCGATCACGTCGCCGCTTCCTCCGGGCGCCTACACCGTGACCCAGACCGTCGCCCCCGTCGGCTACCTCCCGGGCCCAGCGCACCATGTAACGCTCGAGTCGGGCGGCAGCGCCACGCTCTTCTTTGTCAACGTCGTCGATCCGAGGGTTGACGCCGACCTTGACGGCGTCGTTGTCGGTGTCGACAACTGCCCCGGCGCGTTTAATCCCGATCAGGCAGACGGGGACGGCAACGGCCAGGGCGACGTCTGCGATCCACTCGGGGCGGCGGCAACGGTCCCGTCCGTCGCGCAACCCTCCGCATCGAAGGTCACCATCACCAACATCGACGCGAGCTGTTCGCCGGAGGGGCAGGCCTGCGGGACCCTGACGGTCAGCAACCCGGTGCCGGGCGCGACGGTGACGTTGTCCCTCTACGCCAATCCGCGCGCAGATCTCTGCAAAAGTGATTCCTTCTGCATCCCAACTGGATCGACCGTCACGATCACCCTGACGAACGCGACCGAATACAGCTTCTGCATGCCGATCCCGCCCCCGTTTAACGACTCGTCGCAATACAACTCGCTCCGGGTCGAGGTGAGCGCGACCGCTGGGGCGGACTTCAGCGGGACGACCACCAAGTCGCCGAGCTTCCACTGCGAGGCCGGTCTGCCTACGGTCACGCCGATCGCCACCGAGACGGCAACGCCGATCCCGACGGCGACACCAGTCCCCACGGGACAGCGACGCCAGCCGCCACGGAGACGGCGGTCGCTACTGAGACGGCCACGGCCACGCTCCGCGACCGCGACGCCAATCCCCACCGAGACCGCCACGGAGACGGCAACTGCCGCTGCTACCGAGACGGCGATCCCCACCGAGCCAGCGACACCAGTAGCTACTGAGACACCGACCGCCACTCAGACGGCATTCCCCACCGGGACGGCGACACCGACCGAGACAGCCACTGCAACCGAGCCAGCAACGGCCACTGAGACACCGATCCCCACGGAGACACCAATCGCCACCGAAACAGCCACGGCGGTCCCCACTGCGACACAGATCCCCACGGAGACGGCCACGGCCACCGTCACGGAGACAGCAACACCAGTCGCCACCGCGACGGCCACTGCCACTGCCACGGAGCCAGCGACAGCGGTCGCCACGAAGACAGCAACGCCGATCCCCACTGGGACAGCGACAGCGACGCAAGTCGCCACCGAGACAGCGACGGCGACGGCCACGGCGATCGCGATCCCCACCGAGACCGCGATCCCAACTGAGACAGCGACACCAATCGCCACCGAGACGCCGGTCGCTACTGAGACGGCAACGCCGATCCACACCGAGACACCGACGGCGGTCGCCACCGAAACAGCAGTCGCTACCGAAACGGCGACACCAGTCCCCACGGAGACGGCCACTGCTACCACCGTGACGTCGACGCCAATCCCTACGGAGACAGCGACAGCGGTTGCCACTGAGACTGCAGTCCCCACTGAGACAGCGACGCCAATCCCCACCGCGACAGCGACGGCGACGGCGGTTTCCACCGAGACAGCAACACCAATCGCCACCGGGACCGCGACGCCAGTCCCCACCGAGACAGCGGTTGCCACTGAGACGCCGACCGCGATGCCCACCGAGACAGCGACGCCGATTCCCACTGGGACAGCGATTGCTACCGAGTCGGCGACCGCCACTGTGACGGCAACACCGATCCCTACTGGGACAGCGGTCGCCACGGCCACCGAGCCAGCGACACCAGTAGCTACTGAGACACCGACCGCCACGGCGACCGCGGTTGCCACGGAGACGGCGATCCCCACCGAGACGGCCACGGCTACTGAGCCAGCCACGGCCACGGCCAGACGGTAATCCCCACCGCGACAGCGACGGCAACCGCTACTGAGACAGCAACCGAGACGGTCACTGCCACTGAGACAGCAGTCGCGACCGCGGTCGCCACCGAGACCGCGACGCCAATCCCCACCGAGACGGTCACCGCTACCGAGACTGCGACAGCGGTCGCTACCGAGACGGCAACATCGATCGCCACGCAGACGGCGACGCCGACTGAACCAGCAACAGCCAGTGCCACCGAGCCGGCAACCCCCACTGGGACGGTGACATCAACGGCCACTGAGACCGAGACAGCAATCCCCACCGAGACTGCGACGGCCGCCGGGACGGCCACTGCCACCGAAACAGCGATAGCGGTTGCCACGGAGACGGCGGTCGCTACGGAGACGGCCACTGCCACCGAGACGGCGGTCGCCACCGAGACAGCAACAGCGACTGAGACGGCCGTCGCCACCGAGACAGCGACGACAATCCCAACCGAAACAGCCACGGCCACCGAGACAGCAACGGCCACCGCGACGCCGATCCCTACTGCGACAGCGACGGCGATCGCCACCGAGACGGCGACAGTTGAGGCGGTTGTCCCTAACGACACGCCGAGCTCAACCGTTTCGCCGACTCCGCCGGCCGGATTGCCGCCCACGGTCGAATTCGAAGAAACGATCTACGTCTTCGATGAAGTTGAGCCCGACGTCGAGATTGCGGATCTGGACGCGGTCGCGGAGATCGATGCCGGCGATACGACGATCACCGTCTACGTCGAACCGGACCAGGCATCTGATCCCCCTTCGACGATCTTCCTGGTGTCGGCAAAGGGGGAGCGTCATCGCCTCGTACCTCCCGGCAGCTGGCGGCGTCGGTGGGGTGCCCAATACGGGGTCAGGTCCAGGCATCGGCGCTCGGCCGTCTGCCTGGGACTTCGTGATCCTCGCGCTCCTGGCCTCCGCAATTGCTGTGGCCTTGCTGGCACTCCGGTTGTCGAGGCCTCGACCGCCGCAAGTCGACTAGAGACCGATTCGACGCGGTCGATTGTCGAAACAATAGGCCAATCGGACCGTTATTTTCGCGCCTCGGTCTGGCCACCTGCCGGTGAAGAGTGATACCGGCTCAGGCATCGCGATTGATGACGTCGGAAAACTCCATGCGCCAGTTTGCCAACCTCGTCAACCGGCACTCTGCTTCCCAGAGCTGCAACTCTGCACGGTCGGCTCACGTAGGTTCCGCAACTCCGACAGCGAAAAGCGTACAGACGCAAATACGGTGCCCGAACTGGTTTTTGCCGCTTCCACACCCGATGCTATTTCCATCGCACATCGAAGTTATGCGGGCCGAGGGCCGCCCGATGCCCGAGCAGGATTGGGTGCACGCGGCGCGTCACGAGGAGGCCGTCGCCCCGTTTGCCTCGTTCACGTTTCCCTTCCTCGACGTGCCGGCCCTCATCCGCGCCGCATCGGTGGTCTACAAGTACCCGATGGTGGATCGGGACCCGCTGCCGACCTGGGATTTTGGCCGGGTTACGTTGCTGGGCGATGCCGCTTCTGGTGGTCATCGACAATTACTTGAGGCCGCTGAGGGCGACGCCTTCCACCAGTTGCTTCTGGAAGAAGAGGAAAGCGATCAGCAGGGGGAATGTGGCCATGTTCGCCGCGGCCAGCAGAATAGCGTTGTTGGTGAAGTATTGCCCCTGAAAGAGCGCGAGGCCGACCGAGAGCACCTGCATGTCGGATTTATTGGTGACGGTCAGCGCCCAGAGGAACTCGTTCCACGAGTTGAGAAGGGTCAGGAACCCGAAGGCGGCGAGCGCCGGGCGGGCCAGCGGCAGGTAGATATCCCAGTAGATCTGGAACGGATTGGCTCCTTCGAGCTTGGCCGCTTCGTGGAAATCGCGAGGAATCCCCAAGAAATACTGCCGGATCAGGAAGACGCCGAACGAGCTGAAGAGCAGCGGCACGATCAGCCCCTGGTAGGAATCGAACCATCCCAGCTGCCGCATGATGATGAATCTCGGCACGATCAGCACCTGATCGGGCACCATCAGCCCTGCGAGGAGAATGAAAAAGAGCACATCCCGTCCCGGAAAGCGCAACTGGGAAAAGGCGAACGCCGCCAGCGACGCGATCATCACCTGGCCCACGGTCCGGGCGATGGTGACGATTACCGAATTCATATAAAAGCGGAGAAATGGGGCGGTGTCGAAGACCTTACGGTAGTTGTCCCAGCGGAATTCACTGGGGATCAGGCTCGGTTTGACCTGGAAGAGGTCGCTGAACGGCTTGAGCGATGTGGAGATCGACCAGATGAACGGAAACATGAAGAGCAGCCCGATGGTGAGCAGCACCATGTGCAACCCCACCCGGA
>CAWDSC010000002.1:0-413888 GCA_963804925.1 uncultured Chloroflexia bacterium | reverse complement strand
CGCACGTCACCCACGACGATCTGCTCAAGTACGGATTGATTCCCGAATTCATCGGCCGCCTGCCGATCACCGTCGCGCTCGATGAGTTGACGTTGACCGATCTCAAGCAGATTTTGACCGAGCCGAAAAACGCCGTCGTCAAGCAGTACCAGCGCTTCTTCGCCATCGATAACGTGGAACTCGTCTTCACCCCCGATGCGATCGAAGCGACCGCCCGCCAGGCAGAAGAGCGCCACACCGGCGCCCGTGGACTTCGTTCAACGATCGAGGAAGTGCTTCTCGACGTCATGTACGAAATTCCATCCCACGACAACATCTCCAAATGCATTGTCGACGAAAATGTCATCCTCAATCGCAGCCGCCCACTCCTCGTCACCATCGGCGGCCAGGAAATCCCCTACGCCGAATCGGCGTAGGCTCAGCATCGAAACTAAAACGACAGGCCGGGGCGAATTCGCCCTGGCCTGTTTCATTTTGTCACCGAACACGCCATGTTGGCTCCCGAATGTTCAGCCGGAGTCGCCCGACCTCTCTTCCGCTTCAAGCGAGGGTGCACGGGGTTCAGTCTGCAGGACTTGCCGCATGTCAGATGGGTGCTTTAGCTCCTGGCATCTCAGTGAAGCATCGCCCCCATAAAACACCACACCGCCCGGAGGAAAGTCCGGGCGGTGTGGATGACGATCTCAAGTTGCGCTGGTGGTTTATTTCAGGGTCAGAGTTCCGACCATGCCTGCTTCAGCGTGGCCCGGCACGGTGCACTCGTACTGGTAGTCCCCAGCTGGAGCGTTGACCGTCACCGATGCAGTTCCACCCGGCTGGATCATGTCGGTCAGGATGTTGAGATCCTTGATGGCGAAGTCATGCGTCGCGGCACCCTTATTGGTGATGTTGATGACGACATCCGTATTCGCGGCGCCTTCAAGCGTTTTCGGATCGAAAAAGATGTCCTTTGTGGCCACCTCAAGTGCGCCACTTCCGCTGGCGGCTGGCGTCGACGCGGACGCGCTGGCATCCTTAAGGGTCAACGTGCCGACCATACCCGCTTCCTTGTGACCGGGCACCGAGCAGTAGTACTCGTAATCGCCGGCGGGCGCATTGATCTTCACTTCCGCCGTCTGACCCGGGGCCAGCATCGGAGTCTGGACCTTCAGCGCATCGATAGTGAAGTTGTGGGAAGCTGCGCCCTGGTTGGTGACCGTAATGGTTACATCGACATTTGCGGTTCCTTCAAGCGTCTTCGGATCGAAGAAGATATCCTTTGCCGTAACGGCGAGGTTGGTTCCTCCCGCTGCAGGACTGGCTGCCGGACTCGCGACAGGGGTGCCGGTCGCGTCTTGCGCCGAGCTGTTGCGGCTAAAAACGGCGACACCCAGCGCCATCGCGCCGATTGCCGGAATCGCCAAAACCCGGGCTCGGGTGCTGATCTTCTGTTCGCTCATCTTGTCTCCTCTTTGGCACATACGGCCGGTCTTCGGCCCGCCCTCGCTAGCCTCGATGGTGCGCACGAAATAACCGCAAACCGACACCACTCCGTTATGGGCGGGACTACGGTCAACTCGTTGCCCACAATACTAACGATTGCAAGATTTGCGCCAATCTCCAAACGATCAAACGCCACAACGGCATTCAATCAACCAATAGTCATCTTAGGAAATAGTTTGCTCGGCGACGAGTATAGTCAAGAACCGATGCTCAAACCTCGCCCGATTTCCGCACCTTTCGCCACGAATCCGGTTCTCGGATGCACGCCGGCAGATCGCTAGAAGGGCCAAAACGAAGGATCGCATGAAATTTCCAGGCGATCCTTCGTCGCTTACGGCTCAATGCTTGTCGCTTACCGCTAATCTAATCCGCCGCTCCCTGCGTTTGCATCGACTCCTGAAGTTCTCGTTCCAGCGCCAGGCGGGCGCGTGGGATCACTTTCCAGGTGGTGGCCAGAGTTGATTCCCAGTTCGCCAGCAAATGCTTGCCGCGAAGGCTGCCGGTCATTTCGACATGGCGCTCGATCAGTGCCCGGAACTCGGCAGCATCCTCGGCATCTTCGAATCGCTCGATCAGGACCGAATCGCTATTGGTGCGGATTTCAAATGAGCCTTCATCATCAACAACGTAGGCGCCGCCGTTCGTCATGCCGGCGCCGAAGTTGCGGCCAGTTGTGCCGAGCACGGCGACAACGCCGCCGGTCATGTACTCGCAGCCATGATCGCCGACACCTTCAACAACCGCAGTCGCGCCGCTGTTGCGCACGCCGAAGCGCTCGCCTGCTTTCCCGGCCAGATAGACCTCGCCACCGGTTGCTCCATACAGGATCGTGTTTCCGGCGATGACTTGCGGCGTTGTGAACTGGGCATCCCGCATCGGGCGAATCGAGATTTCGCCGCCCATCATGCCTTTACCGACGTAGTCGTTCGCTTCCCCTTCGAGAATCAAGCGCATGCCATGCGTGGCGAACGCGCCGAAACTTTGCCCGGCACTCCCGGAGAATTGAAGCGTGACGCGCCCCGGTGACAGCGGATTCGGTCCTTGCTTAAGCGCGATCTTCCCGGCGATCCGAGCGCCAACGGTGCGATCCGGCGTGCGGATCACTTCGTGCAGCGTCACAGCGCGGTCTTCGTCCAGGGCAGGACCGACGATTTCCAGCATCCGCTCGTCCAGGGTTGGCCCTGGATGCTCGATATCCATCGACTTCTTGCGCGCCGATGCCTCCGCGGGCACCGCAAAGAGTCCGGAAAGATCGAGCATCCCGGCGCGGCCTTCATCGTGGGTCTGTTCGAGCAGATCGGACCGGCCGATCAGCTCATCGAGCGAGCGAGCGCCGATCGACGCGAGCAATTCCCGCACCGATTCGCCGAGTTGGGTGAAGTAGGCGATCGCCATTTCCGGTGTGCCGGCGAACTTCTTGCGCAGCTCTTCCTTCTGGGTGGCGATGCCGGTCGGGCAGGTGTTGAGATGGCACTGGCGAGCCATATCGCAGCCGATGGCGACCAGCACCGACGTGCCGAGACCGATCTCCTCCGCGCCCAGCATCGTGGCGACCACGATGTCCTTCGGCGTTTTGATGCCGCCATCAGTGCGCAGCTTCACCCGTGAGCGTAGCCCGTTCATCACCAGGGTCTGCTGCGTTTCCGCGAGACCAAGCTCCCAGGGAGACCCGGCGAACTTGATTGACGCCAGCGGCGCAGCCCCGGTTCCGCCTGAGTGTCCGGCGATGAGAATGTAATCGGCTCGCGCTTTCGCCACGCCCGCGGCGATGGTACCCACTCCCGCTTCCGCCACCAGCTTGACGCCGATCTTGGCGCGCGGGTTCACCTGGCGCAGGTCGTAGATCAACTGGGCCAGATCCTCGATGCTGTAGATATCGTGGTGCGGAGGAGGGGAGATCAATGGCAACCCCGGCACCGCGTGGCGCACACGCGCCACGAAATCGGTCACTTTATGGGCGGGCAACTGGCCGCCCTCACCGGGCTTCGCGCCCTGCGCGATCTTGATTTCAAGCTCGGTCGCGAGGGCCAGATACCGCGCGGTGACACCAAAGCGGCCAGAGGCAACTTGCTTCACCTTGCTGTGCGCGATGTCATCGCCGGTTTCATCGTACCAATCGGGATCTTCGCCACCCTCGCCACTGTTGCTGCGCGCGCCGATCCTGTTCATCGCGATCGCCAGTGTCCGGAACGCCTCGGGGCTCAGGGAGCCGAGCGACATGGCGGTGACGACAAACCGCTGGATGATCGCTTCAACCGGCTCGACTTCTTCGAGCGGCACGGGCGCGCCAAGTGGTTTGATCGATCATCAAGTCACGCACGGTCGTTTTCGGCTGCTGATGCATCATCTCCTGATAGGCATCGAAATCGGACCGCTCATTGGTTTCGGTGAATTTTTGCAACGCTTTCGCAATGAAGGGGGTAATGCCATGCGTTTCGCCATCCTTGCGGAAGCGAACGAAGCCGGGGTCAGGAAGTTTCGCGTTCACATCGGCGAACGCTTCGGCGTGCCGCCGGATCACATCCTCACCAATCTCGGCGAAACCAATGCCGCCGAGCTGCGATGGCGTCCCGGTGAAGCAGCGATCGATCACGTCATGACCAATGCCAATCGCTTCAAAGATCTGTGCGCCACGATAGCCGGAGGCGGTCGAAATCCCCATCTTCGAGCAGACTTTCAGGAAGCCATATTCGAGCATGTGAATGTAGTTCGATTGAAGCTGACCTGCCGTCAACCCGTCGAAGCCGCGGGCGCCCTCTAGCTGCCCTGATGCCAGCAGCGCCAGATAAGGATGCGCGGCGGATGCGCCAAATCCAATCAGGCAGGCGAGTTGATGAACGTCCCAGATCTCGCCCGTTTCGACGACGAGATCGGTTTTCATGCGAAGACCAGCGGCGATCAGCGCCTGATGCAACCCGCCAACGGCAAGCAGCATCGGCACGGTTGCGTGCTCGGCGTCGACGCCGCGATCGGAGAGAGCGAGAATCGACGCGCCATATTGGGCCGCACCGAGCGCCTCAGCGATGATCCGGTCGAGCGCCTGCTCGACGCCGGCCGCGCCATCGCTGACGGGAAAGAGGGTCGAAATGGTGATGGCTTTCAAGCCGCCGCGATCGAGCGTCGCCAGCGATTGGAACTGGTGCTCATCAAGCACGATGCTCTTGAGGTGGACGAGCGCCGCCGCTTCTGGATGCTCAATCAGCACATTCGCGCGGGGACCGATGTAGGCATCGAGCGCCATCACCGAACGCTCGCGCAGCGAATCGATCGGCGGGTTCGTTACCTGGGCGAAGCGCTGCCGGAAGAACGCGGAAAGCGGGCGCGACCGGGTTGAGAGCACCGCCAACGGCGCATCGTCGCCCATCGACCAGGTCGGCTCTTTTTCCTCACCCGCCATGGGATTGATGATTAAGCGGGCATCCTCAGCCGAGTACCCGAAGGAGCGCTGCGTCGCCGTCATGTTGGCGATCTCCGTTTCGGCGGGCGCCCAATCGCTTTCGCCAATGTAGAGGCGATGCTCGGCGATCCATTCCGCGTACGGCGCGCTCCCGGCCACCTCACTCTTGATTTCAGGGTTTTGCAGCACCAGGCCACGAGCCGTGTCGACCACGATCATCTGGCCGGGCCCAAGCCGACCCTTCTCAATGATTCGCGCCTGGTCAATGGCGACCGTTCCAGCTTCCGATCCAGCGATGAAGAGTCCGTCGTCCGTGATGGCGTAGCGAAGTGGGCGGAGTCCATTGCGGTCAAGCGTTGCACCGGCAATCACACCATCGCTGAAGGCGAGCGCAGCCGGACCGTCCCACTGCTCCATCATGCCGGCGTGGAAATCGTAAAATGCCCGGCGATCCGGGGCCATTTCGGGAAGCTGCTCCCATGGTTCGGGTACGAGCATCATCAACGAATGGGGTAGCGATCGGCCCGAGTGATAGAGCAATTCCAGCGTGTTGTCGAGACTGAGCGAATCCGAGCCGGTCAGGCTGACAACCGGGGCGAGATCGTCGCCGCCAACGCCGTCCTCATATTGAAGCGTGGACGCGCGGGCCATCATCCAGTTGCGGTTGCCCTGCACGGTGTTGATCTCGCCGTTGTGGGCGAGAAAGCGAAACGGCTGCGCCATCGCCCAGGTTGGCAGCGTGTTGGTGCTGTACCGCTGGTGGAACAATGCGATTGCGCTGGTGAAGCGCTCGTCGCGGAGATCGGCGTAAAACGCCGCCAGATCTTCCGGCAGACAAAATCCTTTATAGATGATGGTTCGCGCGGACATTGATGAGACATAGACATCACCGATGCCGGCGGCGAGCAACGCTCGCTCTCCGGCGCGACGGGCGAGCATCAGATCGCGCTCGAACTGGTCAGCGCCGCGTCCTTCCGGTTTGCGAATGAAGAGTTGCTCGATACCGGGTTGCGTGGCGGCGGCGATGTAGCCGAGCACCGACGCGTCGGTTGGCACGACGCGCCATCCGAGCGGTTGCAGCCCTTTTTCCGCCACCGCGCCCGCGAATACATCACGCGCCCTGTTGGCCGTCTCAGAATCCGTCGGCAGAAAGACCATCGCGATGGCGAAATCGCCGTCGCCAAGTTCCGCCGCGCTGAAACCGGCGAGATCCTCCGCGAAGAGTGAGGCGGGAATCTGCGTCAGAATCCCGGCGCCGTCGCCGGTGCGGGCATCCGCGCCCACGCCGCCTCGGTGGGTCAGGTTGACGAGACCACCGAGCGCGCGCTCGACGATGTCACGCGAGGGACGCCCCTTGATGTCGACCACCAGCCCGACTCCACAGGCGTCACGCTCGAACGCTGGATTGTAGAGGGGAGCGATTCCACCTTGTTGGCCGTCAAAGATGCTTGTCATCAGGCGTCCTTTTGTCTGTCTATGTCCGCAAATCACCCCACGCAACGTAGGTAGGATGCGACGCAAATCACCGGCCGGGATTCATCCCGTTGGAGGAACTCTGTAAAGTTGGGCTCTCTGAAAGAGCAAAGCATTGGAATGGATGTCGATCGCGCTCCCGGATTTGGTTCACGCGATCAAAACGAGGCGACGACAATGAAACCAAAGCGCCGTCGCCCGTATAAACCAGTCTAGAAAGGAATAGCTCGGATTACCTCGGATGCAATGCAAAAGTTGATTGCATCACAATTTAGGCGTGGGGACCAACAGGGCAGGACATTATCGACAACTTAGCGGTATTGCTCAGCATATGCGCTTTTCGGTCGCTCTCACTGATGTCGCGATCGGCATCACTACGATGAGCCTGTTTCGATGAATGAATTGCCTGATATCGCCATTTATTCATAATTCCGCATAGCGTGACCGCCACTTTTCACTTGATAACTTCCGCCGAACAGGCAGGAAACGTTGGACTGACGCACCAAGTGAACGGCATTCCGATCAAATCGTGATCGTCCTCGCCAGCTAAACCGTGTAATTCGAGATATTTGACATGGTGGAGTGCGGCGAAAATGAAACCCCCTGGCAGTCAGGGCCACGACATCGTGGCGGCTGCGTCCTATCGCAACAGTGTCTCGTGTTACCTTTCACAAATTGGACGCAAAGCCTAAACTACATATGAAGAAAGTAGGCGCGATCGTTCTCATGGTCCAAAACGCGCGCAAAAGCAGGTCCAGTTCGAAGTGAGCCGGAGGCAGCAGGATTTTATGGCCGAGGAAGCGTCGTCATTGATTGAAGAGCAGCGAGCGCAGGTGCTGGCGAGCGTCCGCGAGGAGCAGATCCGGGTCGTCGAGCTCCAGTTCAGCGATATCACTGGTGGCGCCAAGGCCCTAACCATTCCCGTTTCGATCTTGCCGAACGTGCTCGAAAATGGGTATCGCTTCGATGGCTCCGCGCTCACCGGTCTCCGCAAGATCGAGTTAACCCTGGCGCTCCTGCCCGACCCCGAGACGCTGATCATCTTTCCCGCGCAGGATGATTTTCCGCGCCGGGCACAACTTTCCTGCACCGTGCGCCGGCTCGACGGCTCATTTTTCCCCGGCGATCCTCGTTCAGTGCTGATCCAGACGGTTGAGCGCGCGCGCGAGCTTGGCTTCGACTATCGCGTTTCGGTCGAAATCGAGTATTACCTCGTCACTGACGACGGACAGGAACTCGGCGACCCGTTCACCAATGGATCGCTCTCGTCGACCGGCGCGGGCCGCTATTTCGACGCCGGCGCGCATCGAACCGCATTGATTCGCGACGAGATCGTCGCAACCCTCGCCGATCTCGGCATCTCCTGCGGCGGTGCCCACCATGAAACCGGGCCCGGCCAGGAGGAGTTCGACTTTGGCGTGCTGCCTGCGGTCGAGTTGGCCGATCAGTTGATCACCGCACGCCAGGTGATCCGGGCCATCGCTCAGCAGCATGGCTACCGTGCGTCATTCATGCCGAAACCATTCATGGATGGTCCCGGCTCCGGCATGCATCTCTTTCAATCATTTGTTGACCGCGATGGCGTCGATTTGCTTCGCAGCCAGCGCGGCGAAGGGCTGAGCCGCGTTGGCCGCAGCGTCATCGGCGGTCAGTTGGCCCACGCCAGCGGCATGGCGCTCATTCTCTGCCCGACCGTCAATTCCTATAAACGTCTCAATGCCGGACATCGCGCCCCACGCCACGCCACCTGGGCGCGCGTCAGTCAGGCGTCCTTAATACGCGTGCCGACGCTCGCACCCGATGTCAGCACCGAAATTGAGCTGCGTTCGCCGGATGGGATGGCGAATCCCTATCTCGCCTTTGCCGTCACGCTGGCCGCGGCGCTCGATGGCATTCGCACCGGCGAAGAACCCCCTGAACCACTGGATGAAGGTCTTGTCATCTATGACGACGCCGAATTGCAGCGGCGCGGTATTCCCCGCCTGCCCGGCACGCTGGGTGACGCGATCAATGCCTTTGCCGAAGACCGCGTCGTTCAGGATGCGCTTGGCGATTTCATTGTCGATCAGTTGTTAACCGTTAAACGGGCGGAATGGGAAGACTACCGGCGCTACGTCAGTCCGTGGGAGCTCGCACACTATGGCGACGCTTGAAGCGGCATCCGGCATTAAAGGTGGTGCGGGAATGATCACGGTTGAAGAAGCGCTTCGCATCGCGCTCCCGCCTGGAACGGAAGTCGTGGCCGGGGAGGCCGGACTGCTGCGCGAAGTGACCTGGGCCACCCGCTTGCGTCCAACTCCGCCCGCCTTCGGGCATCTCGAAGGCGGCGAGCTGGTGCTGCTGCCCGACAAAGTGCTGCAAATGCTCGACGACCGTCTCACCCTCGAAGATGTCACCCGGCACCTCGTTTCCTTTAATGTCGCCGCGATCGCCCATGTCGGACAGGTGACGCCGGGCGCGATCGCCGTCGCGAACGAGGCGAACACCCCGCTGCTGCTGCTCCCTTCAACCGTCGATCTCTCTCAACTCGAACGCGATTCGTCGCAGCTGATCATGGAGCGCCGCCGCGAGGCGCAGCGCGAGGGACAGGATGTCGGCCGCCGCTTAATGGAGCTGGCGATCGCGGGCGAGCCGCTCCCGGCGATGGTGCGCACCCTCGCCGAGCTGGCGGGCCGTCCGGTTGTGCTCGAAAGCCGGGATGGCCGGATGCTCGCCTTTCAACCTGCGCCCGGCGACGCCATGGCCGCCGAAGATATCGAGCAGGGATTGACCCGAACCCGCGCGTCGGTGCTGAACTGGTATCGCAGCGTCATCGGCGGCGCCAGCCCCGCTGAACCGCCTCATGCCTCCTACGCGCTCGACGACCGCTTCGCGCGCGTCGTCGCCCCGATCATCGGGCGCGATGGTTTGTTGGGCGGACTGTCGCTGATCGTGCCAGCTCCTCAGGGATTGGCGATCGACGGCATCCTGGCGTCGCGCGGCGCGGCGGCCTGCGCCGTCGTGCTCGCTCGTGAACAGGCTGCCGCTGGCGCCCGGCGCGAAATCGAGTTGAATGTGCTCGATGAAATTCTCGACGGCGCGCTGCGCAGTGAAGTGACGCTGCTCCAGCAGGCGAAACGGCTCGGCCACGATCTTTCTCAACCGCACGTCGCCATCATCGCCCGGATCGATCAGACGACAGTGGCCAGAGCGCGAGACGATCGCTGGGCGATGCTCGAAGAAACGCTCGCTCGCCGGGGAGCCCGGATTCTCTGGCGATTGCGAAACACGAATGCCGAGATCATCTGGCCAGCGACGACGGCGGCAGCGGCGATCGACGCCGCCCAGGAGCTTCACGACGAAATCACTCAATCGCTCCCGGCGATCGGTGCTCAAGGTCTCGCCGTTTCACTTTCGGTCGGCCGTGTTCAATCAGGATTGGCAGGGATTCGGACGTCGTATCAAGACGCGAAGCAGGCCCTAGCGCTTGGCCGGCGGCTGCATGGTCCAGGACGGATCACCCGGTTCGAGGAACTCGGAGTCTACCGCCTGATCTTCGCCGCTGAAGGACTCGATGAGCTCGACGAGTTCCACACGGAAAATCTCGCCCCGTTGCTCACCTATGACCGCGAGCATGGCGGCGAGCTTCTACGCACACTTGAGGCGTTCTTTACCGCCTGTTGCAGCCCCAAAGAAGCGGCGGCGATTCTCAGTGTCCACCGGAATACGATTCTCTACCGGCTGGAACGAATTCGCGACATCACCGGACTCGACCTCGATGCCGCCGATGTCCGCCTGCGCCTGCACCTCGCGCTCTGCGTTCATGTTGCGCTCTACAACGACGAAAGTGAACCCTCGCGCCGCCGCTAGCCTGTTGATCCCATGCCAGTTGGGTCTATGTGCGCACTGCACATTCCGGTATGCTGGATATCTACGCCTTTTTTGCGCCAGGTCGGCGTACAGGGATATTCGCAATCACGGAGGTGAGCGGCGCTCATGGCCGAAATGGGACCTTTTTCTGCACTCTTTGATCTCCTGAAATCAGGAGATATTTCGCGGAGAGATTTTGTGACTCGCGCCGGCTCATTGGGAATGGGCGCGGCTGCAGCGATGATGCTGGCGAATGTTGCCAGCGCCAGCGCAACATCACCAGGATCACTTAAAAACGGCTGGGCATTCGCCGCCCAGGAAGCAACACCGGCTGCCGCTGCTCCTACATCTGGAACGGAGGGGCAACAACGCGGCGCGGGCGGTGAGCTGAAGCTCATTCAGTGGCAGGCTCCGACACTGCTCAGCCCGCATGTGGCGACGGGCGTGAAGGATTCGCTCGCATCGGCCCCTATCTTTGATCCTTTGATGCACTATCTGCCGGATGGAACCCTCGTTCCCTGCCTCATCACCGAAGTGCCGACCATTGAAAACGGGCTGCTCAAAGAAGATCTCACAGAGGCGACGCTCAAGCTATTGCCCGGTCTTCTCTGGAGCGACGGCCAGCCGGTCACGTCGGCGGACATCGTCTTCACCTGGCAATGGGTGATGGCGCCGGAAAACGGGGCGACCACTTCTGGCAATTACGAAACGATCGCCAATATCGAAGCGGTTGATGAGCTGACGGCGAAGGTGACCTACAAGAACGGCTCGCTCAACTGGTTCGCCCCGCATACTGGCACCTCCGCCGGTTATCTTTATCCGAAGCACATCCTTGAAGGCAGCGTCGATGCCGGAGTCGCTTTCCGCCAGAACCCGATCGGCACCGGCCCCTACAAGGTCGACTCTTTCCACGAGAACGACCAGGTCATCTATTCGATTAACGAGAACTACCGCGAAGCCAATAAGCCGTACTTCGCGAGCGTCAATCTCAAGGGAGGCGGCGACGCCGTTTCCGCCGCGCGAGCGGTGCTGCAGACAGGCGACTACGATTTCGCCTGGAACCTGCAAGTCGAGCCCGCCATCCTCAACGACATCGCCAAAGGCGGCAAGGGCCAGATCGCAACCTTCCCGGGCGGAGCGGTCGAGCGGATCAACTTCCAGTTCGCCGATCCGAACACGGAAGTGAATGGCCAGCGGGCGGAGAAGAGCACGGTTCACCCGATGTGGGGCGACAAGGCGGTGCGCGAGGCGTTCTCCTACGCCGTCGACCGGCAGACCATCGGTGAACAGCTCTATCTGAACGACGAGAGTGAGTTCCCAACGGCGAATTACGTATCAGGCATTGCCCGAATCCAGTCACCGAACACCAGCTTCACCTTCGATATTGAGAAAGCGAAGCAGACGCTGGAGACAGCCGGCTGGACGGGCGACGGCACCCGCTCGAAGGATGGCGTCGAGCTCAAGATCAAGTACGCCACCAGTGTGAACGCTGTTCGCCAGAAAGAGCAGGCGATCGTCAAGCAGGGCCTGGAGAACGCCGGCTTCCAGGTCGAGCTTCAGCAGGTCGATGCTGGGATCTACTTCGATTCGTCCGAAGGAAACGAACAGAACATCAACCACTTCTACTGGGATATCGACATGTATCAGTCGGTGTCGACTTCGCCCTGGCCGGTGACCTACCTCAACACCTTCTACGCCGGACCCAATGGCGAGAACATTGCCCAGAAGGAGAACGCCTGGGCAAAGCCCAACTTCCAGCGTTACTCCAACCCGGAGTTCGACGCCGTCTACGAGCAGCTGCTCACCGCGACGGACGCCGAGCAGGCGGCCCAGCTCTTCATCCAGGCGAACGATATCCTGGTCAACGACTTCGGAATGATCGGACTCGTTAGCGTCGGCGGCAAAGCGGCGTATTCAAACCGACTCAACGCCGAAAATCTCGCCCTCGGCCCATTCGAGTACCACTACTGGAACATCGCCAACTGGAATGAATCCCAGGGATAGTCAGTACGTGGAACCGGATTGAACCGGGGGTGGGAGCGAACTTGCTCCCACCCCCGGTTTTTTGTCGCTACAATGCCGTGACCTGCCCTCACCCGGCGCTCAAGCGCCACCCTCTCCCGCCTCGGGCGAGGGTACGAAAGCGTCCATCGTGCTCCCGTCTCCTGAAGCGGGAGAGGGGCTGGGGATGAGGGCTATTCGCCAATGACCGGCGTTTGCAAATATGAGGAAACCACCATGACGACCGCAACTATCGCCGCACTCCAGATCGGATCCGCACCTTCAGGCAAAGCGGAAACGCTGGCGAATATCCTCGCATTTTCCGGCGATATCAAAGCGGCCGGAGCGCGGCTTGTCGTCATGCCTGAAGCGCTGCTCGGCGGCTATCCGAAAGGAGAGATCTTCGGTACACGGCTGGGATATCGCCTCCCGGAAGGACGCGATCGATTCGCGGACTATTACGCGAATGCGGTCGATCTCGGCGGTCCGGAAACCCATGCGTTGGCCAAACTTTCCGCCCAGACGAACGCAAGTCTCGTCGTCGGCGTGATCGAGCGCTCAGGCTCGACGCTCTATTGCACCGCTCTCTTTTTCGATCCGAAGGATGGGCTGGTCGCGAAGCATCGCAAGCTAATGCCGACCGGCTCTGAGCGGCTGATCTGGGGGCAGGGGGACGGTTCGACGCTGCCGGTGGTTGAAACAGCCGCCGGGCGGATCGGAGCGGCGATCTGCTGGGAAAACCATATGCCACTCCTCCGCACCGCCATGTACGCCAAAGGTCTCGACATCTGGTGCGCGCCGACCGTCGATGAGCGCGACATCTGGCAATGCACCATGCGCCATATCGCCCACGAAGGCCGTTGTTTCGTCATCAGCGCCTGCCAGGTGCAACCATCGCCGAACGAGCTTGGCATTCAGGTCGAGGGCTGGGAAAGCGATCGCCCGTTGATTCGCGGCGGCAGTTTGATCGCCGGTCCGCTCGGCGACGTGCTGGCCGGACCCTGCTTCAACGAAACCGGTCTCATCACCGCCGAAATCGACCTGACCGACATCGTTCGCGCCCGCTACGACTTCGACGTCGTCGGCCACTACGCCCGGCCGGATGTCTTTTCCTTGTCGGTGGATGAGCGTGAGAAGCGATCGGTAACGTTCTCGGGTGGGGAATAGCCTGGCATCACAAATCAGGCCGTTCATTTCCCGGGGTTGAAACCCCTGGCTCACACGACGAAGCCCTTCCAGGGCCGGTGATGATGAACACTCTGGTCGATATGGAAACGCGTTTCCCCGAAGCTAGTGCTGGAAGCACTTCGTCTGGTTAGCCCGACACTCAAAGTGCCGGGCTTTCATCACAAAACGACAATGCACTAGCCCAGCACTTTGTAATAAAACGTCGTCGCGTGGCTCACGCCGTCGGCGTCGACCGCCCAGTTCGGGATGGTTCCGGCAGCGACGTACCCCATCGCGAGATAGAGGCGATTCGATTTGTCATCAGCATTTGTATCGAGATACAGGAGGGAGCGCCCTTCTTGGCGGGCCTCTACCTCAAGCGCAGCCATCAGCGCCTTGCCGATGCCCTGTCCCTGCGCGTCGACGGCGACCAGCACTTTGCAGACCTCAGCGCGCGTGCGGCCATTGGGCCGCATCGCCAGCTCAAGCTGGCCTGAGCCGACGATCGTTCCGCCATGCTTCGCGATCAACAAGACACAGCCCGGTTTCAATACGCCCTGCCAGTAGGCGGTCGCTTCGTCCTGCGCAAGTGGCGGCACGAACCCGACTGATGCTCCCGCATTGACGACACCGATCAATATCCGGGAAAGCGCCACGATATCCTCATCGCTCAACTGGTCCACACGGCTGATCACCAGTTCGTCCACCGATCGCTCCTTAGTTCGCTACGTTCACTCGGGCAAGTATGCCGCGCTCAGCAGCAAACTAAGCAATTTGTACGATGCGGCGCCAGGATTGTTTTCTCATGATGTATATGCAGACGTCGATGGTCGACGCCGGTAAGTTCTCGATGACGAGAAAGGGGAAACAACCATGGCACGGAAGCCATATCGGCAGGTTCTCTCGATCCTCGGTGTCTTCAGTCTCGCATTGGTCATGCTCGCTTCACATGCACCCTCGGCGCGAGGGGCGGACGCGCGCATGACGCGCACCGAATCGCAATTGGTCGCAGCCCAATTTCTCGACGGCATGCTCACCAATGGCTCGTTCGCCCAGGTATGCAGCGCGAATCTCATCGTTTCGATCGTTGATAGCGGTCAGAGCGTCGTCGGGGTCAGCCTGGCGCGTCAGGCATTTGATGAGATCATGCAGAACTCCCACGCCTCAGACGCGACCGTCGAATCGCTGATCGTCGGCGAAGGAAACGCCTCCGCTGAGATCGCCCTGACCGGAAACGTCGTGGACGCGGCCGGCACCATTGCTGAACCCGGTCGTGTGGTCCGAACCACCTACTCCGTTTTCCTCGACATGAACACGGGCAAGGTCACGTCACTGCACATCTACGGTTTTGACACCCTGCTCGCACTCAACGGACCGTCCGTCAACGACAGCTACTATCCGGTTCAGACATTCCCGGGCAAGCCGTACTAGCGCGCAGCGTCTGATTCCTCAATGCTGCGGAATCGGGCACGCCATCACATGCCAGATGGCATGAACAGACCGAAGCCGGAGCCAACGTTGGCTCCGGCTTCGGTCTGTCAACGTCAGAGAACATGCTCCATTGGTTACTTGTTGAATCAGATGCCCCATCAGCCAGAGATGACATGTACGTTCACTTTGACCGGGCAGCGCCTATCTCCACAAGAGCATCGCCGGTGCGATCTCACCACTCCGAAGATCACATATATCGGGGATTCCCGGAAGAAGGGCGTGGCCGGTGTCGCGCCGTAATTCTAATCATCATTTGTCGCTAAACAACCGCATTTTATTCTGGTAATTGTCTCATTTCGCCGGAACTTTCGCTTCACGCCTAATGGGTATACAATCACAGAGATGTCCTGGTGTCTCCATCATGTACGTGAATTCATCGCTTCTTGGAAACGCGAATTCGCTCGACACGCGGTGTACGTATATGCAGCCGGCTCAAGGACCGATCAAGACGAATTGCCGAGGCCGGGAACAGTGTGCAATCCGGGCGATCCCCGGGCTGAGTGTCCGAACGCGGGTGAACGCACCGCATCGCGAACGTTCAGGTTTCCGGGTCTCTTGACGATGGGATGGGAATCCATTCGCCTTCAGGCGGGAAGGGAGCGCGATCGGGCTTTCGAGCGTAATGACCATCGATCCGTAGCATTCAGGGGGTACCATGGACGATCAACGCTTCGATAATCTCTCGCGCATCATTGCGCGCAGCACCACGCGCCGTACCACGGTCAAAGGGATCGCGGCCGCCATTGGCGGTGGCGTCTTCGCAAGTGTCTTTGGCGTGCGCGCGCAACGAGCCAGCGCCCAAGAACTTGGTCCCGGCAGCGATGCACCTGCGGATGAAGGATTGCACGTACAGGGCAATGTGCAGTGCAGAAGGCGAAACTTCTGGTTTTTGTTACTGCGAAGATCCAGCTCGCCCATGGCTCGGGTGCGACTGCGACACCGGAACAGAAGCCCCATGCGGTGGCGGTTCGCTGGTCTGTTGTGCAACCAGTAACGAACCGGGCGGATCAGGCGTCTGCACCTCCGACTCAGTTGGCTGCGATCCAACCGGCGAGTGCTCCTCCGATCCAGGAGAGGACTGCGAGACCGATGCGGACTGCTGCACCGGTACGTGTAGCGACGAGGGTGTTTGTTTCTGCTCCGACCCTGCTCGCCCATGGATCGGCTGCGACTGCAATACCGGCACTGAAGCACCGTGCGGTGGTGGAACGGAGCTTTGCTGTCCGACCGGCACCGAGCCGGGTGGACCTGGTGTCTGCACATCCAGCATGGCTGGTTGCGAGGTTGTCTGCACCTCCGATCCGGGTGGTGACTGCTCCAGTGACGATGATTGCTGCACCGGCACCTGCAGTGACGAAGGTGTTTGCTTCTGCTCCGATCCAGATCGACCGTGGATCGGCTGCCCATGCACGACCGGCACCGAAGCACCTTGTGACGGCGGACTCTGCTGCCCGACCGGCAGCGATCCGGGCGGACCTGGCGTCTGCACCTCCAGCATGGCTGGTTGCCAGACACCGGGCGAATGCACGGCCATAGGCGCTGCCTGCGCGACCAGCGATGAATGCTGCGACGAGCTCGTCTGCCTCGATAGCGGCGTCTGCGGCATTGCGACAACAGTCGTTCTTCCGTCGACCGGCTCAGGCATGAGCAACGGATCGAACCTCGGCGCCTGGATCGGCGCGACAGCCGCCGTTGGCGCTGCCGCGGCGATCGCCGGACGCAAGCTCAATCCGAAGTCATCTGAGGGCTCGAACGAGGCCTAGGCTTCCCAGAGAACGAAACGACGCCCGCATCCTGTCCGGATGCGGGCGTCGTCGTCTGTCGTAAACATCGACACATCGTGCTCTTCCCGCGGCAGTGGCGCCGGTTTTCGGGATCGATCTCGCCACACCGAAGGTCACATGAAACGACCGACAAATGATCGGGAATCCCCGGGGTGCCGTGCGAATCACATTCATGATTTCTCGCTAAACAATGGCAATTTCGACATGGATAGGACGCTTCGCCCAGTCGAACGGTCCATTGGTAATAGGTATATAATCAGGTGGAAGTCCTTCGTTCTCATGCATGTTTCATGCATCAATCGTGCCTTGGTATTTGCGGGCGTTGTGTCTGCGCTAGCCGTTTATGCGCGTGCCCATCAACTGTCTGCTAAAGGCGATCATTCAGGATCGGGAACAGTGTGCAACTCGGGCGAACCCCGAGCTGAGCGTTCGGTCGTAGATTGTTCGCGTCGAACTCGATCCTCGTCGCAGAATCCTGCGTCGGGGCCACCCTTCGATTGCGATCGCTCAGGTTCCCGGTTTTCGAATATGCAATGGGAATCTGTTCGCCGTTCCGGCGGGAAGGGAGCGCGATCGAGCGATCGAGGATCTGTGCGGTTGTTCCTTGGAAATTAGGGGAGGACTATGGACGATCAACGTTTCGATAACTTATCGCGCATCATTGCGCGCAGCACCACGCGTCGCGCGACGGTTAAAGGCATTGCCGCTGCGATCGGCGGGGGCGTCTTCGCGAGCGTCTTCGGCGTTCGCGCACAACGAGCCGGAGCCCAGGGAACTGGCGAGCCGGGCGATCCGTGCACGAATCCGCCTTCGATTGCGCGTCAGGGCTCTGCAATGATGAGAACGGCAGAGCCGGCGTTTGCTATTGCGAAGATCCCGGCGAGCCATGGCGCGGATGTGGCTGTGATCCCGAAGGTGAAGGTCAATGCGGCGGCGGTTCGCTCGTTTGTTGTGCGAACGGCGAAGGCGGCACCTGCACATCCGACTCGACTGGCTGCAACCCGACCGGCGAATGCACGCAAGAGCCAGGTCAGGAATGTTCCGGTGATGAAGAATGCTGCACCGGCACCTGCATGAGCGGGGTTTGCGCCTGTCTGTTCACGGGTGAACCGTGGCGCGGTTGCGATTGCAATCCGCAAGGCGAAGGTCAATGCGGCGGCGGTGGCGGGCTCGTTTGTTGCGCGGACGGCGAGGGCGGCGTCTGCTCGTCCGCGTCGACTGGTTGCAACCCAACCGGCGAATGCTCCGATCCAGGCGGCAGCTGCAACATAGACGACGATTGCTGCCAGGGAACGTGCAGCTCGCAAGGCGTCTGCTTTTGCGAAGATCCGGCTAGGCCCTGGTTCGGCTGCACCTGCGAAACTGGTGAAGAAGTCGTTTGCGGCGGCAGTGGACCTTGCTGCCCGACCGGCAGCGAACTTGGTGGACCGGGCGTCTGTCTCGATGAATCGGACGAATGTAATAAGCCGCTCTGCATCGCGCCGGGCGACTCGTGTAGCGACGATAGCGATTGCTGCGTCGGCAACTGCATGAGTGGGATTTGCGCCTGCGAAGATCCATCCCGGCCATGGGATGGTTGCCCATGCTTTATCGGCGGCGCCGCAGCCTGTGATAGCCGCCCCGACCTCTGCTGCAGCATTGGCCAGGATCCCAGCGATACCGGAATCTGCGTGTCGCCAATGACCGGATGCAACCCGACCGGCGAATTGTGCCGCGGAGCCCGGCCAGACCTGTCAGACCGACCAGGATTGCTGCGAAGGCAAATGCAGCAACGATGGTGTCTGCTACTGCGCCGATCCGGATGAACCGCTGCGCGGCTGCTCCTGCCACACCGGCACGGAAGATCCCTGCGGCGCCGATACACTCCTCTGCTGCGCCACGACCACGACTCCAGGCGGACCTGGCATCTGCACGCCGGATCGCCTTGGCTGCGAGCCGGTTGGCACCTGCACCGACAAGGGCGGCGCCTGCAAGCATGACGACGAATGCTGCGACATGCTTTGCTGCGTCGACGGCGGCGTTTGCGGCACCCCGCCACCACCACCCAAGCCAACGACGCCAGCGGCAACCGTGACCACGCTCCCTGCGACCGGTTCGGGTTCCGATGGTGGATCGAATCTCGGCGCATGGATCGGCGTAACCGCCGCTGCTGGTGCGGCGGCCGTGATCGCCGGACGCAAGCTCAACCCGAAGCCCGCTGAAGGCTCCGACGAGAGCTAAATCTCTTCGCAAATGTTCAAACGCAACAACACCCGCTTCCTCATTGGAAGCGGGTGTTGTTTGTTTAGGTGACGACAGCCCTCAGCCTCAGAACCACGGGATAAATATGCGGATATATCGGAGTTTTCGTATCTTCGTCGGTTTCAGGTGAGGACTATTCTCCCAATAACTCGTATGTCATTCGCACGATCATCCGAGCGACGACCGGGATCGATGTCACATCGACCCATTCATCCTTTTCGTGGAAACCGCTGCCATTCGGACCGAACATCACGGTGGGAATACCGGCGTCAGCGCTGAAGAGATTGGTGTCGCCGAATCCCGCATAGCCGAATGCTGGCTTGAATCCCGCTTCGTCGCGATAGGCGGCGAGCATCGATTGCACGAGCGGATGACCGGGATCAGTTTCCCAGGGCGGATAGAACGGGGGCTGCACCGAAAACTCGAAGCTCGCCGGGCTGTTGAGCGAATCGGCCAGCGCCTGATACTTGGCCAGAATTTCCTCGGTTGATTCGCCGGGAACCGTGTGCCGGTTGATCAGCGCCCGGGCGTGCTCGGGCATGGTGACGACATACTGCGCGCTCCCTGACATCGACGAAAGAATGGTCTGATTGCCCCGCATTCGTGGATGCGTCGCAATCGGCGTCTCCTCGAATCGGGCGATGAACTTCGCCAGCTCGATCGCAGCATTGACCCCGTTTTCCGGAAAGGTGGCGTGGGCGGCGCGCCCGGTCACATCAAGCTGCACCAGAATTTTCCCGATCGAGCCGAGACAGGGAGCCGACCAGGCTGCTTCGGTCACGATTGCATAGTCCGCCTGCAGTCCCTGCTCGATCAGCGCCCGGGCGCCGATTGAATAGGCTTCTTCATCGACCACCGAGGTCACCAGCACGGTTCCGCGCCAGCCATCGCGGTTCTGGTTCAGCGCCCGCGCCGCCAGCAGCATCGATGACACGCCCGATTTCATGTCGCACGCGCCGAGACCGTAGTAGATATCACCATCGACGCGCCCCTGCCAGGGATCGGACGACCAGCCGTCGGCGGCCAGCACCGTATCGGTGTGTCCGTTGAGCAGCATCGTCGGGCCGTCGCCATTTTCAATAATGGTGACCACATTGGGCCGGTTTGCACCGGCTTCCTGGAAATGCGGGTTCAGCCCGTTTGCCTGCATCCAGTCGGACACAGTCTGCTGCACCGGCCCTTCTTCCCCTGGATAGCTCCGAACCGCCACGAGGGAAGCCAGCAGCGCCTGCGCCTCGTCGCGATCGCCACAGGCCGAAAGCGCGTTGTCGAGTGTCACGATCGATCTTCTCCTTCTCAATACAGGCGGATAAGCGCCACACCGGCAATCAACAGCGCCACGCCCGCCACTCGCTGAATAGTGATCGGGCTTTCTGAAAGTCCGAAGAGCCCGTAATGATCGACGATCAGCGCCGCCACCATCTGCCCGATCAGGACGACCGCCACCAGCACCGTCGCGCCAAGACGCTGAACAAGATTAAGAGAAACGGCGACATACACCGCGCCGATGATCCCGCCGGTCCACATCCACCAGGGTCCGGTGCGCAGCAGGCTGAAGGCGGGGAGTTCAGGACGCAGAATAAGGCAATAGATGAGCAAACAGGCCGTGGATGTGACCGTGGAGATCAGCGCGGCGAGGGCAGGATTGCCGGTGAAATGTCCAAGGCGGCCATTGATCGCGGGTTGCACACCGACAAGCACCCCGATGACCACCGCCAATGAGAGACCGGCAAGATCCATGCGCCGCACCACATCCTCCACAAATCATGGCATCCAGATCCGTGCTGGCGCCTGCAGTCAGTTTCGCATCAGAGCATACCCGCTTCTGGAGGATCGCACGTTCGATCCAGTCTCGCCGCATTCACTGCATGCGTGAGACATGAAAAGACCGGCTCATCCTTTCAGGGAGAGCCGGTCGATGAGCAATCTCTTGGAACATGGATAGGATCTAAAAGCGTAGCCGCGCTAGGCGTGACCACCAGCGCTCGAATCCTGAGCTGAATGCCGAACGTCGACAAGCGACCGAATCCGCTGCCAACGTGACTGGCGATCTTCTCCACCATCAGGGCGGGGATAACCATTGGCCTCGTGAAATCGCTCGCTTTCTTTGTGCGACTGTCCCATCTCGGATTGAACGACGCGAATCAGATCTACGGCGGTGTATGGAGGCATCATTGCCTGCTCCCTCGTTGAAAGCGCTATCTGGCGACTCGCGCTCGCTGCCGTGATCAAGGCATTGACCACACATTCAGCATAGGGAAACATCGCCGTCGCGGAATCAGCCGGAGGTTGTGGTTCGGGTTGAGATGGTTGAAGCGGGGTTGAGATTGCATCCTCACTCTCAACTCAATAACCACCACGACGTAGTGGCCGATCTTGTATCGACCATGGTCATCACACGGGAGATTGGGTTCCGGCGAGCATGGCCGACACGAGGTCGGCCAAGACAGCATGTGCGGATAGAGCGCGATTTTTCGCTATCCCAACATCCCCAACGACCGCGCCCGGGCGATCGCTTCGGTTCGGCCGCGGACGCCGAGCTTGCCGTAGACATGACTGGAATGGGTTTTGACGGAGCCGACAGAGAGGAACAGCTCGTTGGCGATCGACTGGTTGGTGCGTCCTTCGGCGATCAGGAGCAGCACCTCGCGCTCGCGCGGGGTGAGCGGCTCGATCAAGCCGCCGCTGGCGATATCCGTTCCCTCATCTTCTGGGCGTTCCTGAGCCAGCGATCGCCGTAATCGCGCGATGAATGCGATCGATGGCGCTCGGCTTTCTGGATCGAGCGATCGTTCTACCCGCGCCAGCAATGGCCCGAGTCGCGGTCCTTCGTCGAGAAACATCCGGACAATGCCCGCGTCTTCGGCGATTTCGAGCGCCGGGATTACGCGCTCAACGGCATCGTCAGTTTTGCCGTCCGCATTCAGCGCCAATGCCTGGAGCAGCTCGATTTCAATGCGAGAGAAGACACAGCCTTTTCGGATCGCCCGCTCATGCACCTGGCTGAGCAGCAAATCACGTTCCCCGTCGCGACCAAGCGCGTCTAGAACTCTGGCGTAGATAACGATTTCGAATTCGTCTCTGGTTTCCACTGAATCCGGACTATCGAACCCGCTCTCGGTTGCCCATCGTCGCGCATAATCGAGATCGTTGTTTCTGAGGGCGAATCTGGCGCCCCAGGCGATGGTGCTGCTCCAATGGGAAAGCGCAATCGCCCGATCGACCGCGGCAAATGCATCAACGAATCTTCCGCGAGCGGCATCTATTCGCGCCAGAATAATCTCAGCAGGGACACTGATTTTGATTTCGCCCCCGCGCATTCCCCTGGCGAGGGCATCTTTCCCAAGGCGCTCCGCGTCATCCAGTTCGTTGCGCAGGTAGGCCAGCTCAGCCTGCCCCTCAATGATGATCCCGGTGGCTGGCAGGTCCTCGTAACCTCGATTGACCGTGACGTCATACGCTTTGCGATAGAGTTTCGCGGCAGATCCGAGTCTGGCTCGTGCCACTTCAACCCCGGCTTGATAGCGCAAGCCGAGGGCAGCCACCAACGGTCCCGCGCTCGGACCGAGCGCCGCCACTTCAGCAAAGGATGCCGCCGCGCCATCCAGATCGCCCAGACCGCCGAGGGCGTGTCCATAGTTCAGCATGATGCCACCGCGATTCGGCGCGTCATACTCGGAGAAATGGTCTTTCGCCACCCGCACCCAGTAGATTGTCTCAACCGGATCACCACGTAGCGCCGCAATTCGCGAGCGAATCGACGCAAGCTCTCCTTCAGTGAACTCGACATCCGGAATCACGGCTTGAGCTTCACGATCGCCAGCACGAGCGCGCTCGACCCATTCGACCATATGGTCGATATGCGCTTCCGCCGCTTCCAGTGCGCCTGATTGCGCCAGCGCCCAGGCGTAGGGGAGACAGAGACCCGGCTCGGTGTCGCGCTGGTCCTCAGGCAAGGCCTCAACCCATGCGCGCAAGGTGCGCATTTCACCACGAGCCAACAAGGCGGACGCGTTCCGGATAATGATCGATCGCGCCAGATCGTAGTCGGGCACGAACAGGGCGTGGTGGAGCGCAGTTTCATCGCATCCGGTTCCGGCGAACCACTGCGCTGCCCGGCGATGCAACTCCGGAATCTCGCCGGGAAACTCCTGCGCCAGCCGCGCCTGCAATGCCTGGGCAAAGAGCGCGTGATAGCGGCGCTGATTCAAGTCCTCGTCCAGCGGCAGGATGAAGAGAATCGTCCGCTCTGCTTCTTCGAGCAGCGCGGCGGCGTCGGTTTCGCCCGAAACAGCCGCGCACGCCTCGATCGTCAATCGTTCGAGAATCGAGGTCGCCAGCAAAAACCAGCGCAGCCGGGGCGGCAGGCAATCGAGTGTTTCATTCGCCATAAAGATCAGCGCCTGCTGCTCGCTGCCGATGTAGGCCATCGACACGCCTGAATCGGGCCGCCGCTGCAAAGCGGAAAGCGCCAGCGCCAGACCTGTGGGCCAGCCCTCGGTTCGATCGTTGAGCAACTGCGCATCCGATGCGCAGGCATCTGATCCCACCACATCGGAAATCAACCCGGTTGTTTCCTCGTGGGTGAAGCGGAGATCGTCGAGATTGATGTCGAGCACCCGCCAGCGTGCTCGCGGCCGGGCGAGCGAGATACCGGGTTCATAGCGGCTGGCTATGACGAGTTGGACGTGGGCAGGCAGGTAATCGACCAGGAACTCGACGAAGCGATGGACATCGGGATCATCGATCTCATGATAGTCATCGAGCACGATCGCCATTGACCCGGCGGTATCCAGCGCATTGACGATGGCGGTGAGAATCGCCTCATCCGGGGGTGGATAGTCGCTCTCCGTGAACTTTCTTGCCGGCTCGATCACGCCTGGCGCAACGCGGTCGATCGCCGCGAAGAGATAAGCGAGAAAGCGGGCAGGGTCGTTTTCGGCCTTTTCGAGCGTGATCCAGGCCACCGGGCGGATCGACGCCGCCGACCAGGAAACGAGCAGCGTCGTCTTGCCAGAACCGGCGGGCGCGGCAATCACCGCGATCTGCTGTCCGTGCGCGGGGGCGGATTCGAGCAATTCGATCAAGCGCGGGCGCATCATTGCTCGCCCTGCAGCCGGAGGCCGGAACTTGGTGGAGATAAGCAGCGCCGCTGGCGAGTCGCCGGGCAGCAGTGCGGGTTTCAACATGGGCCGTCCTCAAACCGTGGAGGGTGACCGCGCCCCATTGCGCAATCACGGCAGATGACTCATCCATGCCATTCCCGCGATTAAGCATCGCTGTCAATCGCGAAATGGCATCTGCCCCTTTCTCGACAATGGAGAAAGGAGCAGTGACGACGAGCCTGATTGTCAGCCGAAACGGTTGATCAGAGCTCGTTCATAAGAATGATGATCGCGCTCGGAATGGTCAAGATCGCAGCCGACGCCAGGGCGATCCAGAAGAGCTGCCGCTCTTTGCGCGAGCCCTTCGACCAGAAATCGATCAGGATGATGCGGATGCCGTTCATCGCGTGGTAGACAACCGCGCCGACCAGCGCGATTTCCATCGGGATCAGATACCAGTGGCTGTAGAACTCGACCGATTTATCGTAGATATCGCGGCCAAGTCCGATCAGCATGATGTCGATGATGTGAACGAGCAGGAAGAAGACGACGCCGATACCGGTCAGGCGGTGAAACAGCCACGCATACTGGCCGGTGTCCCCGTTGTAGATCGGCACGCGGCCATTTTTTAGGCTTTTCGCCACCCAGATAATGGCGGCCAGAATGCCGACGTAGGTGCCGATAGCGATCAACACGAGCAGGACGCCGATGGCGTCGGCGATCCAGAGCTGCCCGGAAAGCGGCCCGGAATTAGTTCGCGACATTTGCTCGTCGAAGGTGATGATCGTTACCGTGCCGATGACCGTGAAGATGATCGCAATCAACCAGGTGGCTGAGTTCGCGATCAGACGCCAACCCGGTTTGCGCACGTAGTCAGTGATGGAAAGCCGAAGCCCGAGCAGACCATGCCAGAGCGCAAGCAGCAGCAGCAGCCAGTCGAACGACCGCCAAAGCGGGTTCGCCCAGCGCTTCGAGACGAAATCGAAGGTCGTATCAGAGGGTACATTCGCGTAATGGGTAATGAAGATATGACCCAGCGCAAGCACAACCAGCGCCAGACCAGAAACGCGAAAGAAGTACCAGACGAATTGATCAAGTCCCGGGATATTTGCACCGAAACCGTTCCGGGATCGATCAGACGGAGTTGCCGCCATCGTCGGTCCATCCTCCTCGCGTAGTTGCCGCAATCGACGGGGTCAATTGCTCACCGATCGTATAACCCCGCACATTGTACCTATGATCATCTTCTCGCGATGGACCAACCTGCGCAAGAGCGCCCATTTTTCCGGCATTTCCGTCGCGCGTGTTGCAGGCAGCGGTCGTCATTCGCTATAAGACGATGAAACGGCGCTTTTCAGCGTTTCGCAACCAACAGTTAGTGCAGTGTTCAACGATGTGCGACGTCGATCCGCTCGCCAAATACGACGCCCTCAAATTTGGCGTCGGGCGCGTACCAGGAAACCGCTATTCCCACCCGGGCGGGATCGATCGCCAGCGCCTGCCAGAGATCGTGGTGCTGGTGGATCAGCTTCTTCGTGCGCGTGTCACGCGCGATTCGCCCGGCGTCGCTTTCGCCCATGTAAATCGATTGACCCGGCGGGTTCGCGCCGACCGTCACCGCGACAGCGTCGAAATCCCAGGCCTCGCCCAGCGCGGCGAAACCATTGAAGTAATGACTATCGCCGCAGAGCAGCAAAGTCGTTTCGCCATGCTGGAGCACGTAGCCATTGCATTCCTTTGCGGTCGGGTCATTCACCTCCACAGCCGATATCTTCAAGTCGCCGATGGTGACGGCATCGCCATGGGACAGGATGTGCAGGCGGTCCTCCGGAATCTCGGCGTCGAGCGCGACCTCGATCGCCGATCCTGTTCCATAAAGGGGAATCTCCGGATGATCCTTGAAGGCGGCAAGCGCAACCGGATCGGCATGGTCAAGATGCTCGTGCGTCATCAGCATGGCGTTAACCACGCCGAGGTCGTCGATTTCCTCGGGAGCAAATGGCGGCGGCACGCCACGCATCCAATCGGGGGGATTGGACGGTCCGAGGAACGGGTCGACCACGATCGTGGTGTCGCCCGCCCGGATCAAATAGCCAGCTCCGCCGATATACCAGAGCGCAATGGTTCCATCATCGACGGCGGCATTCCGAACCTTAGCCGGAATCCCGGTCGGTTTGATCTCATCGATTGATCCCGTGCTCGCCATCGTACTCACCTCAGCTTACCGCTCGCTGCTTACGGCTTCGTTGTCTCATGCAGACGGCGGTGGCGTTTCCGGCACATCGCTCGCGGGGATGCGGAGAACGGCGGGTTCGCCATTGCCCGCGGCGACGACGAGCGGACCACTCCCGCTCCACCAGACTCCCGCTCCATCCTGGGAAACGGCGGACGGGGGAACGCCGGTTGCGATCACCACCTCCATGCCATTGAGCAAGGAACGCCGCACGACCTCACGCTGCGCTCCGAGCGATGGCTCCCAGACGTAGACGATCGACTGGCCGTCCGGCGAGTAGGTGGCGGCGACGGTGCGACCGCTGCCGACTTCATCCGCGCCGCTGCGGACAATCAGTTTCAGCACGCCGGTTTGCTGATCGATCAGACCATACGTGGCGACCGGGGTTCCTTCGGTTGCTCCGGCCGGGAAGAGCACAAGCATGGATGACCCATCCGGCGCAACCGAGGCAAGTTGCGGCACAGCCCCAGCGCCTGCAGGAGGCGCGTAGAGTTGATCGATCGCGCTACCGGCGATACTCACTTTCCAGATGCCATTGGCCGAATCAGCAGCGTTGCCGCGATCGCGGGTGAAGACGACGTAACCATCTGCGGTGGCGACGAGCGTTCCGGTTGGTACAGCCGCCGCCGATCCCTGATCGACCAGCACGATCGACGACACGCCGCCGCCATTGGCACTCATCGCGGAAAGCTCGGTTTTCCAGCCGCTCCCGTTCCAGGTGCTGCGCACGAAGTAAATCTGCGAGCCATCAACCGACCAGGCCGGACTGGTGTCGACATTGAAGGATTGACCAGCCGCCTGTAGATCGCCGGTTGGGCCAGTCAACTGATCGGCGGTCAGATCATCGGCCGTCTTGGCGTCAGGGTCAAAGCGCCAGATATCGCTTTCCACGCTGGCCGGATCGTCTGGATTGAAGCCTTCCGAGAAGGCGATGTATTTGCTGTCGGGCGACCAGGTCACGCTTTCCGGATCGAACGCCGAGATATTTGATCCGGGCGCATCGACGCAGGCTCGCTGTTTGCCGGTCGTGACGCGATAGACGCAGAGACTGTCGCTTGAAACAATGGCGACCTGGCGACCGTCAGGCGAGGCGATAAGCAATCCGGCTTGCGCATTCGGGAAGGGATAGTAGGCTCCCGCGACGAGTTCGAGCCCCTCAGGCGTCGGTGATGATGTTGATTCCGGCTGCGGCGTCGCCTCAGGCGTCGCTTCTTCCGTGGCGGGGATCGGCGTAGCCGGTTCGGGAGTCGATGGAGCAGTCGTTGGCAGCACCGAAATGTCGGTAGTTGGCGTCGCGATCGGCTCAGGGGTCGACGCTCTGCCGTTAGAGCGACCGTTGGCGTTTCCGTTGGGGCTACGGTCGGCTCAGGAGTCGATGTTGCGGTTGGCTCAACCGTCGGCGTTTCGGTCGGAGCCGTCGTTGCGGTTTGGGTCGGCTCTTCCGTTGGTGCGAGTGTCGGCTCAGTCGTCGGGGTCGTGGTCGGCTCGAGTGTTGGCACTTCGGTTGGGGCGAGGGTTGGCTCGGGAGTCGGTGTTTCGGTGGCCGGCATGGTTGGAATTGCGGTCGGTAACTCGGCGACCGAAAGGATCACTCTGGCGACCTCGCCGTCACCGGCCGCCAGCACGACGGAGCCATCCTCACCCCACCAGGCGCTTCGCCCGGTGAAGGGATCGCTCACCGCAGGAACATCCTCGGCGACGACGATCTCTTCGCCGCTCTCAATATTGTGAAGCGCCAGATCGACCGGCCCGTCAGAGGTCGTTGACCATGCCAGCGCCACCCAGGCGCCATCTGGAGAGAGCGCCGCGCCTTTCGCCCCACCACCCGGAATATCGCGGGTCGATGGACCGACAAGATCGGTTCGCTCGCCGCTGCGCAAATCGTAGAGCGCGTAGGAAAGCTGGCCCTGTGCGGTTTCAGAGGCGGGATCGGTTGTGGCGATTAACGCCGTGTTGCCGTCTGGCGTCACCGAAATCGGGATCACATTGCCAGTCGCCGAAGGAGCAGCGACCAGCAATTCCGGTTCGCCGGTTCCATAGCTCCAGAGTCCGGCATCGAGCTCGCTGTTTCCGGCCGGGATTGACACGAGCACTATGTCACTGCCTGTCGCAACGATGGCGTCGGGGACAAAGGGTTGCGCCGAACCGGCATCGAGTTCGCCGATTACCTGCCCGCCGGGGAGCTCGACGAGATTGGTCGTCCAGCTGTCACCGGTCCATATCGATCGTGAAATAATGACGGTTGCACCATCGGGAGCTGGGGCGGGGCGGGCGTCGAGCGTCATCGCTGGATCGGAAAGATGTTTGCCGATCGGACCGGTGAGCCCGTCATCGCTCAGATTCATGAAGGCGCGGCTGGCGAGATCCCACTGCCAGAGATCGCTTTCAAGTCCGAGCGGATTGCCGCCTGCCCAGCGTTCGGTGAAATAGAGCGAGGCGCTATCGGGCGCCCAGGCGATGCCATATTCATCAATCGAGGTGATTCCGGCCGCGCCGAGATCAGCGCAGCCGATTTCAGTCGTGCGCTGGAGATCATCAACACAAAGCCCGGCGGGAGAGGCGAAGGCCACAAAACGGCCATCAGGAGAAGGGTAGGCGACATCGCCCGAGCGCTGCGTAAAGCGCGACTGGCTGACGCCATCCACCTCCCATTGCACGGCCGGCGTCGCGGCAGGAGTTGCATCCTGCGCCTGCGCACCAAGCGGCAGCGCAAACCCTGCAACCATCACAAAAACGAGCGCAAGCCGTGGCGCGCGCTGGAGCCATCCCCTACCGAGCATCAGTTATTCCCCTCCGGCCTCCGCAGCGCCCCTGAACTCGCCGCATCAGCCCCAACCAAAAAACCTGCAATGCAGTCAAATCTATCCTAGACCAGCATACCCGGTCCTTGGCGGCATGTTCGGCAGAGATCCTTGTATGTATTTGTGCAATGAAGCGCACATCGCGCGTTATCACGCCCGGTACATTGCCTGGCCGCTGTGGATCAGGCGGAGGGCGTTGCCGTCGACGATCGTGTCGAAGCTCATCCGCTCGGCGGTTGGCGCTTCGCCGAATTGGAAGTGCTCGCCGGTGAGCGGGAAGAGCTCAGTTTCGTAGCCGTCTGATTCGATGGCGAACAGCTTGCCGCGCCGCAGCACGATCTGGATCGGCGTCGTCCAGGGGTTATAGCAGCGGTACTGACCGGTGTACGCGCTCCATTCAGCCGGGACATTCTGAGGAACTGGCAGATCGGCGCCTTCCCGGACAAAGCAGCGTGGTCCATGCGTCAGCGCGACGATGGCCCCGACCCTCACGTTCGACCCCGAGCAGGAAGCGGTCGAATCCGGGCAAATCGACGAAAAACATCTCGCCGGGCCGATTTTCCAGCTGGCCCGATTTTCCATCATATTCAACGGTCATTCCATCGCCAACCGCTTTCAGCAGGAGCGACGTGCCGTCTTCCCAATAGATTCCCTCAAGTTCGGCTGCGTTTTCGATCGACTGCCGGGAGGTGATTTCCGACGGACGATACTCGCGTTGCTCGATCATGGCGCGCGTGGCGTCGATCGCTTCCTGGGCGAATGGCATCACCATGCCGGGGCCGTTGACCATCGCCACGACGGCGATTCCAGTCTCAGGCTCGATGAAGAGCTGGGCGGTATAGCCGATCATCCCACCGGTGTGTCCGTAGTAGGAACGGCCGTCTTTTCTCCAGTTCGCCAGTCCATACCCGTAGCTGTCCCACCAACCCGGTTCATCGACCCGCGCAACGGGAGCGATCATCGTCTCGAAGCTGGCATCAGAAACGATCCCTGCGCCACGGTTCAGCAGGAGCCGCGCGTAGATCCCCATATCGTTCGCCGATGCGGCGATACCGCCATCACCGGTTCCGGTTTCAATCCATGTTTCGGTTACGAGTGGGTAGCGCGTATGCCCGGGACGGTCGTTGTATTGCCACCGATAGGCGACGGCGATGCGCTGCCGGTCCGCATTCGTGATCGGCACCACCGATTCGCGCATCCCGAGCGGCGTCAGAATCTCCGTCGTCACCGCTTCCCCATATGAGACGCCCAGGAGATCCTCAATCAGATATCCAAGAATCTTGTAGGCAATATTGGAATAGGCATAGTTGACGCCTGGCGGCCCGGAGACCTCCAAATCCCGCAACGCCCACGCCTCATAGCGGCCTTCGGCGGCGAAATCAGTGCCGCTGATGATGCCGGAGGTGTGGCTGAGCAGATGCTCGATCGTGATTGGCTCGTAGGTCGATTTGACCGCAAACCAGGGGAGATAGTCAGCGACCGGCGCCTTCAAATCGACTAAACCGCGCTCCTGCATCCGCAGCAGAAGCAGTGCAGTGAACGATTTCCCGATCGATCCGAACTCAAAAAGCGTTTCCGGCGTCACTCGCTGTTGCGCGGCGATATCGGCAAACCCATACCCCTTCGCCCAGAGCGTCTTCTCCCGGTCGGTCGCGACAATGGAAAGCCCGGGCGTTCCTTCCCGCGCCATCCGCCGCGCGATCCAGTCATCAAAAGCGTCCAATTTATTCACCCTCCAATTCGATGCTCAGTGATTCGAGGTCGTCAATCTCAACACTCATGCGCTCATGAACAATCCGCTGTACGACGATTCGCTCTTCCTCAATGCGGTAAAGCGCAAGATGATGACCGGCGACGAGCTGGCGAGTGTCGCCGAGCTCATCTCGGACTTGCCCAATGTAGGGATGTTTTTCGAGCTGGTGGAGTCGGGACCATATTTGTTGATGATATCGCGTTGATTGAGCCGCTCCCCAATCGAGTCGAGAACGACGGCGAATATCTCGGAGATCTCGCACTGCGCGAGGACGACAACATCACCTTCACGGACAGACGTCTGGATCAATCGGGTCTCCTCTGCGGTCAGCTTCATCTGCCTCTCGCTCGATTAAGCTCCCACGTATCGTCATCGAGTTCATAGAACTCACCACGTGCGACCTGCTCGTCGGCTTCTTTGAGAGATGCCCGCAAACGCTCCAACCGCTCCCGACGCAGCTTGTCGTCGTCGCTTACCGGCTTTCCATCCTTTGCGTTCTCCGATGCTCGTTCCGCTATTTCGTCAATGAGTCCTGGAGTGAGCCTGGTGAACTCACCCCGGTCATACTGGGTCCGCGCTTCTTCGAGAGACCGCCGGAATTCATTGCTGCGATCGTTCTCTTCCATCAACCGCAACGCCTCGCGAACCACTTCGCTGGCGCTCATGTAGAGACCGCTTTCAACCTTTTAATCGGATCATTTCTTCGAGTTCAGGGGTCAGGCTGACGTTCATTGAAGGCTCCTTTGCGTGCAATCATGATAACCAGCTTTGTCAATCCTGGACATGCGCCGGTGTTGCACGCTTCCTGATATGCTCAGCAATCGAGACTGAACAGGCATGCGTCGTCACAGGAGTAGGGGATCTCAATGAAACTTGCCGAGCGAATGAATCGGTTGGGCACGGAAACGGCGTTCGAGGTGCTGGTGCGCGCCCGGGCGCTCGAAGCGCAGGGGCGGGACATCATCCATCTTGAGGTGGGTGAGCCTGACTTCGACACCCCGGCGAATGTGATCGAAGCGGGCGCTGACGCGCTGCGCAACGGTTGGACGCATTACGGCCCTGCCGGTGGACAACCCGATTTCAAAGCCGCCATTGCCGACTACCTGAACCGAGCTCGCGGCACGAGCTATAACCTCGACAATATCGTCGTCACCCCCGGCGGCAAGCCGATCATGTTCTTCGTGATCCTGGCCCTGCTTGAAGCCGGCGACGAAGCGATCTATCCGAATCCTGGTTTCCCGATCTACGAATCGATGATCAACTTCACCGGCGCCAAAGCCGTGCCAGCCCCGATTCGTGAGGAAAAAGGCTTCGCGCTCGATGTCGAAGAGCTGGCGACGCTGATCACTCCGAAAACGAAACTGCTCATCATCAACAGCCCGAGCAATCCGACCGGCGGCGTCTTGAGCCGGGAAGAGATCACCCGGATCGCCGAACTGGCGGTCGAAAACGATCTTACGGTGCTCGCCGACGAGATTTACGCCGAGATTCTCTTCGAAGGCGAGCATGTTTCAATCGCCACGATGCCCGGGCATGGCCGAGCGCACGATCATCCTCGACGGCTTTTCTAAGACGTACGCGATGACGGGATGGCGGCTGGGCTACGGCGCGATGCCGCCAGACTTCGCTCAGGTGATCACCAAGCTGATGGTGAACAGCAACTCCTGCACCTCGATGGCGGTACAGCGAGCCGGTTTGGAAGCGCTCACCGGTCCGCAAGATGACGTGCGCGAGATGGTGGAAGCGTTCCGCCGCCGCCGCACGCTGATCGTTGACGGTCTGAACGCCATCGACGGCATCACCTGCAACCTGCCGAAGGGAGCGTTTTACGTCTTCCCGAACATCACCGGCACCGGTATGTCGAGCAGGGATTTTGCCGACTACCTGTTGCAGGAGCATGGCGTCGCCGGAATCGCCGGAACCTCGTTTGGTTCGTATGGCGAGGGGTATCTTCGCCTTTCCTACGCCAACTCCGATGCAAACCTCGAACGCGCATTGGAGCGAGTCGCGGCCGCCACCGCGGGCGCGAAGGCGGGCATCGCTTAGAACCCTCACCCGGCCATAAATGGCCACCCTCTCCCAATTCTGGGAGAGGGTACGATGATGGCGACAGACTCTCCTCTCCCGAGGCGGGAGAGGAGATGGGGATGAGGGCCGTTCGAGACAAGTAGTCCCCGCAATATCCACTATTCCAGGTGCCGGCGAAGGTGTTTACGGACGGATGCGGGAGGGGAGGATGCCGAGTTCGGCGCGGTATTTCGCCACAGTTCTGCGTGCGACGCGATAGCCTTGCTCAAGCAATCGCTGGCCGATTTCACGATCGGAAAGCGTGCGGCCTTCGGCGGCTTCCTTTTCAATCAGTTCGCGAATGGCGTCCTTTGCGCCGAGTGATGCCGTAAAGAAATCGCCGAACGGCACGACTTTGTTATTCGGCAGCATCACGTATTTTCCGGCGGTGGCGCGGCTGACGGTCGACTCATGTATGCCGACCTGCTGGGCGACATCTGCCCGGGTCAACGGCCGCAATTCGCGCACTCCCCCCCGAATGAAGTCTTCCTGCATCGTCACCGCGCAGAGGGAAATCCGCTCAAGCGTTTCGCGACGCTGATTCAGTTTGCCCATGAACTGCCTCGCCCTCGTTACGGCATCCCGGACATGGTTTTTTTCTTCGTCTGTTTCGAGTGCGCCCGGCATCGCTCTTTGATCCGCGCATGCTCATCGCCAGGTCGCGGTAAAGATCGTTGATGCGCAGCGCCCGATCAGCCGAACCGGTCACCTGAACGATGATTTCATTGTCATCGTTCAGCCGTACTTGCACATCGGGGCGCACGTAGGTGATATCGGAAATCGATTGGATCCCGGAAAAGCGTCGCGACTGCCAGGGCTGCGGGCTGAGATGCGATCGCACGAAATCGTGCGCGTCTGAGATGTCGTCCGCTCCGACGCGGAATGTTCGCGCCAGCAGGTGATACCGGTGGGCGGCCAGATCGGGCAGGTGGTCCGCAACAAGCGGCTCCACGAGTTCGGGAATGTCCGCCTCGTGATCGCGCAGGTAGGCGATCTGCAGCAGGAGTGAATCCCGCAGATCGAAAGCGCCAACGCCCGGCGGCGCAATTTCTCGAAGGACTGCCAGCCCCTCTTCGGCCTCGTCCTGCGAAACGCCCGCGATCCGGGTAATCTCCTCAAGCGAAAGGGTCACGAACCCGCGTTCATCGAGCGACTCGACCAGCGCTTCCGCCAGCAGCGCCGAGGTTTCCGGCAGGGCAGCGCGGAGATCCATGACGAGCATGGCACGATCGTCGTTGCCGTCGGTGATGAGCGCCATCGGATCGAGATCCGATTCCCCCGATGCCGAGGTGTTCGAAACCTCACTCCAATCGACGTCGTCCGATTGAGTAAGCGTGGGCCCTGCAGGATCGATAATGACGCAATTCGAACATGCCCCACTTTCAAGGGGCATGCCGCAATTCGGGCAGATCACATCCTCGTCAAGCTCGAGCGCGGGATTATCGGCAAGTTCGGTCGAAATCAATCCTTGCAGTTCCTGCGCGGAGAGATGGAGGAGATAATTCGCCTCGATCAGGCGCGGTAAGTGTCTTGGGCGTTGTTCTTGAACGACATCGAAGCCGAATTCCACATTCATTCCTTTTCGCGATATTCCACTTACCCGGCGCTCGCTTAAACTCCCGCCAAAAGAATCGCGGTCAGCTCCAATCGTATCTCTCCAGGAAGGGCGCGGGATACCGTTTCCGGCATCCCGCACCGCCCTCCATGGCTGGAATCCCGAATCGCGCGCGCAGCGCACAATCCCAAACTCCAATACTGAATTAGGCAAGTTTCGTGCCACGATTCCGTTCGCGCAAAGATTGCATCAAGGTTCGTCACGCACTCACGGTGAAAAACAGCGCACCGTCGATATACTCATGACACGTTGTACCCTATGCAACATCGCGAACATTGCCGTGAATGCGGTCAACATCGCACGAAAAAGGAGTAGTACGTGGGAACCCATCGTGTGTTGCTGGCTGACGACGACGCCGAACTCAGGAGCGTGCTGCGCGAACTCTTGACCGATGAGGGATACGACGTCACGGAAGTCGCCAGTGGCGATGAAGTCGTCACCGCATTTCAGGATGCGAAGCTCGCTCCTGATCTCGCGCTCATTGATGTGCGGATGCCTGGCTCCGACGGAATTGAAGTGCTTCGGAAACTCCGGTCTCAACTTCCGCGTCCGATGCCGATCATTATCATGACTGGATTCGGCACATCGAACGTCGCGATCGAAGCGACGCAGCTGGGCGCATTCGATTACATCATCAAGCCGTTCGAGCTCGACTCCGTGCTGGAGACAGTCGAGAACTATTTCAAATGGCGGCAGCTCAACGGAGAAGCCGCGCCTGTGCCTACGTCCAGAGATGCTCCCGATCCGTCAAACGTGCTGATTGGGTCCAGTCCGGCGATGCAGGTGATCTACAAGACCATCGGGCGCGTCGCGGCGTCTGATGCGACGGTGCTCATCACCGGCGAGACCGGCACCGGCAAGGAACTGATTGCAACCCTGCTCCACAGGCGGTCGACGTATGCGCGTGGTCCGTTGATCAAGGTCAATTGCGCGGCGCTGCCTGAGACGCTGCTGGAAAGCGAATTGTTCGGCCACGAAAAAGGCGCCTTCACCAGCGCTATCGCTCAGCGCAAGGGCCGCTTCGAGCTTGCCGACAAGGGATCCATCTTCCTCGATGAAATCGGCGAAATGACGCTCGCGACGCAGAAGAAGCTCCTGCGCGTGCTCCAGGAAAGAGAGTTTGAGCGCGTCGGCGGCACGGCCACCGTCAAGATCGACACACGGATCATGGCCGCCACGAACAAGCATTTGCCAACGGAAATCGCGGAAGGGCGCTTCCGCGAGGATCTTTATTACCGCCTGAATATCATCTCGGTTCACCTGCCGCCGCTTCGCGAGCGCCAGGAAGATATCCCGATGCTCGTCGAGCATTTTCTGCATCAGTTCCGGACGAAGCCAGGCGCCGAACCGTCGCGGATCACGCATGCGGCGATTGATAAGTTGATGCAACATAGGTGGCCAGGGAATATCCGCGAGTTGCAAAATGTGGTTGAACGCGCGGTGATCATGTCGCAAGGTGGCATCGTCACCGAGGAGCAGATCGACTTCTCGGCGGGATCGATGCGCCGATCGATTGATATCAGTCAGTCGATTCGCGAGGGAGCGAGTCTCGCCGAGTTGCTGGCCACAGTCGAGCGGGAGGCGATTCTCGAGGCGATCGCGCGTTCGAAGGGAGATCGACAGGCAGCAGCCACATTACTGGACATCGATCTTGATCGGATTCCGGCAACATAGACGGCGATTCGTGCGCCACTGGCACGCAGTCTGCATCCATAAAGCTAGAATCGAATCAGGTTGAGGTGCTCATCTGTCATCCTGAGGGATCCAACTCCCTGTTGTCGAGCATCTTACGGGCGTGTGTGGAAGGTCGAATATGTGAAGCCGCGCCAAAGGCATTGAGTTGATGCAACAGAAGAACGACATTTTAATCGTTGAAGATGATGCGGAAGTATCGTTCGTCTTCAAACTTCTTCTGGCTGATGAAGGGTTCCAGGTTGCGGTCGCCCCGAACGGGCTCGTCGCGTTGGAACTCGTCGACCATCATCAGCCTGATCTCATATTGCTCGATCTTCATATGCCCATTATGGATGGGGAAACTTTTGCGGCTCGTTTCCGGGACGAATATGGAGTTGACACCCCCATCGTTGTGATCACCGCTGTTCCTCCTCCAGCCCTGGAAGAGCGGATCGAAAATGCGATCGTGCTGAAGAAACCCGTCGAGCTCGATCATCTGCTTGAAACGATTGACCATTTACTTGTCCCGAGACGATCAAGTTATTCAACGCCGAGTTCGTGCTTCTAGCAACTCCTCCTCTTCATCAATGCTCCTCCGGCGTTGTCGCCAGCGGCAAGCGAACCGTGAAGATGCTGCCTTTGCCTTCCTGGCTCGACACCTCGACCGTGCCCCCAAGCTGCCTGATGATCTGGCTAACACCAACAAGGCCGATGCCGGTGCCAGAGATTCGCATCAGCACATTCCGGCCTCGTCCAAAGCGGCTGAAAAGGTGCGGAAGATCACCGGTCGGAATGCCGACCCCCTCATCGCTGATCGCCAGCTTCGCCCAGGTTGATCCGCCGGAATCAGTTTCTATTCCAATGTCGATGACGATATCGCCGCCGTCGGGACTGTATTTGATGGCGTTGGTCAGCAGATTCGTGAGAACCCGCTCGATCCGGTGGTCATCCCATCGTCCGACGACTACCCCGATTTCGCTGCCTTGCACGATGATGCGGTGACGGTTCGTCGTTGCCTGATACTGATCGACCACCAACCGGGCAAGCAGCACCAAATCGACATCGCTGAGTTGAAACTCCAGCTGCGTGCCGGCCTCAAGCAACGCCACGTCCATCAAGTCTTCGATCTGCAACACCATGCGGTTCGTCAACCCATCAATCCGGCTGAACGTGTCGATCATCTTGTCGCGCTCGATCGGATTGCCCCGCCGTAACTGCCGGATCGCCAGCTGCGCGTTGGCCTTGATCGAGTTAATCGGGTTCTTAAGATCGTGCGACACCGTCGCCAGCAACTGGCGACGAGCGGCTTCGAGCGAATCGCGCTCGGAGACATCGCGCATCGCCGCGATGAAGATGACGCCGTCGTCAAGGGACATGCGCGTCACCCAGGCCTCGACTGTCGCGGTAGAACGGTCACCGGTTTCCAACCGGAATTCACCACGCCATTCACCAGTTTCGAGCGCCGCGAATATTTCTCCCCAGGTTTCGGATTGACCGACGACGAGATTCCCCACCGGATGATTAATCAAACGTTTGCGGGACCGCCTGACCAGGCGCGCGAGCGCGGGATTGACCTCACGAATGTGCAATGACTGGTCGAATGCCACGATGGAATCGGCAGCTCCTTCGAACAACCGGCGATAGCGATGCTCGGCATTCTGGGCAGCCGCGAAAAGCTGAGCATTTTCGACGGCAACCGCAACACGGCGAGAGAGCGTGCGCGCCAATGACAAATCGTCGCTATCGAACACCCGGTCAATGACTGACCGCGTGGCAAAGGTCATGACGCCGATAAGCCTTCCTCGCGACTCCATTCGCGCCACGATGACTGAGGTGATGTCGTAGGATTCGAGCTCGCGGCGGAGATCGAGGTTTTCAAGCTGATCCGTCACAAAAACTTGTGCGGCGCGGGCCTCATGATCGCCGTTCTTTCGATCGACGACTGGCCTGCTGAGCGATCGCAGGAGGAGTTGAATCGCCTCCTGCTCCGATTCAGGTTCTCCCGGGCGAGACGATGCCATGGTCACCTGGCGAAGATCGTTATTCTCAAAGAGATCGATCGCACAGAGATTCACGAACCATTCGGTGACGAGCAGTGCAAATTGCTCCAGCATCTCGCGTAGATCAAGCGAGGAGGTGATGACGACGCCGGTCGTCGCCAGCAAGCGTAGACCTGATTCGGCGCGCTTTCGATCGGAAATATCGAGTGCGGACCAGATGTAGCCGAGAAATGATCCATCCACCGCGTGATGAGGAACTCCCCGGTCGGTCATCCAGCAATACTCGCCATCAAAACGGCGCATCCGGTATTCAATGGTGAGTGGCTCATGCGCAACAAGAGCGCTATCGATGGAGGCTTTCACGGCCGCGACATCGTTGGGATGCACTGATTCCAGCCAGCGCTCGCCCATTTGCTCCGGTATGGTCCGGCCGGTAAAGGCAAGCCACGGATGGTTGAAATAGTTGGCCATCCCCTGTTCATCGTCCTGCCGGATGAGCACCGGGCCTGCGTTGGCGAGGGTGCGAAAGCGCGCCTCGCTTTCACGTAGCGCCGTTTCGATACGGCGGTGGTCGTGCAGTTTGGCGTTCGAGGCATTGCGGCGGCGGGTCCAGTCGATGCCGACCGAAACCCGACGCGCCAGATCGTGAACGAAGCGGCAATCGTGGATATCGTAGCGAGGCGTCTCGTCATCGATGCCGAGCACGATTGCCCCGATCACAGATCGGTCGGCAATGATCGGCGCGGCGAGATAGGTGGTGGAGACATCGATACACATCTGCTCGGTTTTCGCGAGTTCCAGAACGGATGATTCCTCTTTTTGCTCGCGCACATCGACCAGGAGTCGGGACAGTGTTGATTCCGGGTGCGCAAAATCGCCGGCAAGCCGTTGCGCCACCAGGGGATTCGTCGCTCGAATCGAGGCCACCGGTGCTTCGCCATCAACCTGGGCAAACGCCGCGATGGCCCAGTCAGCATAGTTGGGCACGAGCGCGGCCGTGACGCTCGCAAGAATTCCTTCATCGTTCGTCGCGTTGACGATGCCCTGGCTGAAAGCAGACAGCACCGAGAGATATAACTCCAGTCGATCAAACTCGGGAGAATTCGATTGCTCGCGTGGAGACTCGCTGGATGGCGCCTGCTTTAGCCGCTGCTTGCGAACGACATTCCGTCGCTGGATCATCGCTCGTACCCCGATCAAACATACCCGGCAGGAAACCAGCGCGAAATTGGCGGATACCGCGCGCTGAAGTAAGAGAAGCATACCGTGGAGATGTCTCGATTGCGTGGCGATTGTGACGTCGTACGCTCTTGCCGGGTAGCATGATTTCACGAGAGATGTGAACTTGAAACAATTCGGCGACAATTATGAAAGAAAACGTTGAGCGAGGCTGGCGTGACGTCTCATTGCGATCACACCGTAACTTCCTCGTTCGGCTCTTCGAATCACCTGAAATGGGTGATTGACTACGCGCGAGGAGGTTGGGGTGTTCCGGCTGGATGGGAAATCGGCGATCGTCACGGGTGGCGGCTCGGGCATTGGCCGCGAAATCAGTTTGCTCTTTGCCAAGCAGGGCGCGGTCGTCGCCGTAGCCGATGTGAATGCCGACGGCGCGGCCAGCGTCGCCAAAGAAATCACGGATGCCGGCGGCAATGCGTTCGCGCAGCGGCTCGATGTCACCTCGCAAGACTCGGCGAATGAAGCCGTAGCCGAAATTGTGCGTCGCCATGGCAAGCTCGATATCCTCGTTAACAACGCGGGGATCGGTTTCGTCGGCAATGTGCTGGAAACCGGTGATGAGGATCTCGATAAGCTGTATGCCGTGAATGTGAAGGGTGTGCTGCACTGCTCGAAAGCGGCCATCGCCCAGATGGTGGCGCAGGATCCCAAGGACGGCAGGATCGTCAACATCGGCTCGGTCGCCGGGATGGTTTCCGTGGCGCGGCGCTTCGCCTATTGCGCCACCAAAGGCGCCGTGCTTTCGATGACGCAGTCGCTGGCAATGGATTTCATCGATCAGGGCATCCGCTGCAACAGCATCAGCCCCGGCACGATCGAATCTCCCTTTGTCGAGTCCTATCTCCAGCGCTTCCACGCCGGTGAAATCGAGGAAACCCGCGCTCAGCTCCACGCTCGCCAGCCAATCGGCCGGATGGGCCGGCCGGATGAGATCGGTCCGCTCGCGCTCTATCTCGTCTCCGATGAATCGGGCTTCGTCACCGGGGCAAACTATGTGATTGACGGCGGGCTGACCGCTCGTTAGGAATTGGCAGACCGCAGGCTGCAGGCAGCGGGCCGCACGAGAAACAGACCTGGCACGATGTGTCCGGTGAAGAAAGCAGGAGGGTCGTCATGACCACCAATCTACCTAGGGCCGAAAGCGTGCAGTTCATCGCTGGCGCGCCGAAGACCCCAGTTCCGCTCAATGACGTCGCGGTGCTGCTCAATCCGGTCGATCATGTCGCGATCGCCAAAACGACGCTTTTGCCGGGAACGAAGCTGATTCTTGCCGATGGCAGCGAGCTTCGCATCCCCCAGGTGATCCCAACCGGGCACAAGTTCGCCCTCCGCGCGATCGAGCTGGACGAGCCGATTCGCCGCTACGGGCAGATCATCGGATTCGCGACCCAGCCGATCAAAGCAGGGCAGCATGTCCACAGCCAGAATCTGGCGGTAAAAGAGTTCTCTCGCGATTACGATTTTTGCAGCGAATATCAGCCGGTCGAAATGGTTCCCGAATCTGAACGGCGAACCTTCAAAGGATTCCGCCGCGCCGATGGCCGGGTGGGCACGCGCAACTACGTCGCCGTGATCGCCTCCGTCAACTGCTCGTCGTCGGCGACGGCGGCGGTCGCCGACTACTTCCGGCAGCCAGGCAAGCTCGACGCCTATCCCAATGTCGATGGCGTCATCGCCTTCCCGCATAAGGGCGGCTGCGGCGCGCATGTCGGCTCGCAATATCTCCATAACTTCCAGCGGACGCTCGCGGGGATCGTCAACCATCCCAATGTCGCCGCTTACCTGATGTTGTCGCTTGGCTGCGAAGGCAACCAGCCGGACGACATGATCGAGTACACCGGGCTTGAAGATCCGCGCGGCGGCAAGCCGATGGTGCTGACGATCCAGCAAGACGGTGGCTATCTCAAAACGGTCGAAGCCGCGATCGAAGCCGTCGAGCAGATGTTGCCGTATGCCAACCAGTTCACCCGCGAAGAGGTTCCGGCTTCTGAGCTGGTCGTCGCCCTTCAATGCGGCGGCTCGGACGGCTGGTCTGGCGTGACCGCCAATCCAGGGCTCGGCAAAGCGGCCGATCTGATCGTGAAGCAGGGCGGCACCGTGGTGCTCGGGGAAACGACCGAAGTCTACGGGGGGGAGCATTTGCTTACGCGCCGGGCCAAAAACCCGGAAGTGGCGCAGAAACTCGTCGATCTCATTCACTGGTGGGAAAACTACACTGCCTACTTTGGCGCTTCGATCGACAACAATCCCGCCCCCGGCAACAAGGCAGGCGGATTGACGACGATTTACGAGAAATCGCTCGGCGCGATCGCCAAAGCCGGTTCCACGCCCATGAATGATGTCGTCGGATACGGCGAAAGGGTGACCGAGCGCGGCTTCGTCCACATGGATTCGCCCGGCTACGATCCCGTTTCGGTGACGGGACAGGTCGCGGGAGGTTGCAACATCGTCTGCTTCACCACCGGACGCGGTTCCGCCTTCGGCTTCAAGCCAGCGCCGTCGGTGAAACTCGCCACCAACAGCGATCTTTACGCCAAGCAAGAACCAGATATGGATATCAACTGCGGCGTCGTGCTCGACGGGCTGTCGCTCGACGAGCTTGGCCAGCAAATCTTTGAAAAGCTCCTGTCTGTCGCCTCCGGCGAGCAATCGAAAAGCGAAGCCGCCGGCGTCGGCCAGGAAGAGTTCAACCCCTGGATCCTGGGAGCAATGTTGTAACGGAGTTAAGAGTGAAGAGTTAAGAGTCGAGAGTGACGGCCGTTCGCACCCTCTCCACTCTTAACTCTCTACTCTCCACTCCGCATGGAGTGTGACGACCATGGTAGACCGCATCTGCGAGCTGGTTTCGCCGCTCGGGGTGACGAGCGAGCGGGTGCGTGATTTACGCGCGGCAGCCCGGGCAATTCGGGTGATTCAGGTCGACATCGGCGCGCCTGGAATCGTGGTGACTGGTGAGCTTCTTCGGCTGTTACCAACGATGATGACCGCGCTCGATGAATCAGGCGTCAGCTGGCGCGTGCCGGACGATCTCGATCAGGCGCGGGATGCGGCACTCGGCGTGACGCTGGTTGAAGCGGCAGTCGTTGAAACCGGCTCGGTTGTGCTGGCCGAGAAAACGCTGGGCGATCGCGGCGTCGGTTTGCTGTCGCTGGTCAATATCATGCTGATCCCAGTTGACGATGTCGTGCCCAGCTTGACGGAAGCCGCCGCGATCATCCGCGAAGTCGCCCTCAAGGGTGGTTACGCCACCCTCGTCACCGGCCCCAGTCGCACCGCCGATATCGAAATGTCCCTCACGGTCGGCGTCCAGGGCCCAGGCCGCGTGCATTATTTGTTTGTTGAGTCGCTACGGTGAGTTAAGAGTAGAGAGTTAAGAGTGGAGAGTGACGGCAATACGTTTCCTCTCCACTCTTAACTCTCTACTCTCCACTTCGAACGGAGTGAGAGATGCCCGCAACTGCTACGCACGACGAGCCGACGTTTGCCGAGCGATACGATACCGCGCTCGGCAATCAACGCCTGGCGCGCAATGTCACCCGTTATCAGACGAACTGGCGCGTCAGCCGGAACGCAGCAATGGCCGACGTCTCGTTCGAAGAGCTCAAAGAGAGCTTGCGGGCGGCGAAAAAGCAGGTGCTCGACGATCTCGACAGCTACATCGAGCAATTCACCTCGGCGGCGATGCGCAACGGCGCGACCGTTCACATGGCGACCAACGCCAAAGAAGCGAACGATATCGTTCGTCGCCTCGCCCAGGAGCGCGATATCGATTTGATCGTCAAATCGAAATCGATGGTGACCGAGGAGATCGAGCTCAACCACTACCTTGAGAAGTTCGACATCGAAGCCGTGGAAACCGATCTCGGCGAATGGATCGTGCAAAAAGCGGGCGAGCGCCCGAGCCATATCGTCGGACCGGCGCTGCACATGGGACGCGAGGATGTCGGCGATCTGCTCAACGACAAGCTCGGCATCAAGGCATCCCGCGAGGACATCCCGAACCAGGTGCACACCATCCGCGATCTGATCCGCCCCAAGTTTTTCGAAGCCGGGATGGGGATGACCGGAGCCAACGCGCTGATCGCTGAAACCGGCACGGTGATGATGGCGACGAACGAGGGCAATGGGCGGCTTTCCTCATCGGCCCCCGCCTGCCACGTCGTCATGGCCGGGATCGAAAAGCTGATCCCCACGTTCGATGACGCCGTCACCCAGATGCGATTGCTCGGCCGCTCCGGCACCGGTCAGCGGATGACCGTCTACACCACCTTCATCTCAGGTCCAACTCCCGGGCATGAGATGCACATCATCCTGCTCGACAATGGCCGCCGCGCCATGCGCGCCCGTCCCGAGTTCGAGGAGGCGCTCTACTGCATCCGCTGCGGCGCCTGCGCCAATGTCTGCCCTCCCTATAGCGAAGTCGGCGGGCACGTATTCGGATACATCTACACCGGCGCGATCGGGCTTGTCGTCACCCCGTTCCTGAATGGGCTGGAGCACATCGCCAAACCGCAAAGTCTCTGTCTTTCCTGCAATGCCTGTGAAACCGTTTGCCCGGTCGGGATTCCGCTGCCGCGCCAGATTCTCGATGTCCGCAAAATGGTCGCCGAGAAAAACGGCTTGCCGCTCGCCAAGCGGGTCGTGCTCGATGTCTACGCTCGCCGCAGCACCTTCGCGCTGGCGACCCGGATCAGTGCGATTGCCGATAAACCGCTGAGAAAAGGCAACTTCGTTCGCGGCACGAACATTCCCGTGCTGAACAAGCAAACCCGCTGGCGGTCGTTGCCGGCAGTGCCGAAATCTCCGCTGCGCGACCGCGTCAAGCGCTATCACGGTGAAGTCGACACGCCGACCGCCCTGATCCCGAATAAAGCCGCCGGAATGACCGTCGCCCTCTTCCCCGGCTGCATGACCGACCGCATCTTCCCCGAGCAGGGCGAAGCGGTGGTGACGACGCTGCGGGCGCTCGGCGTCAACGTCGTGTTCCCGGACGGGCTGCATTGCTGCGGGCTTCCCGCCAATAACTCGGGCGACGATGACAACGCGAAGATGATGGCGAAACAGACGATCAAAGCGCTGGAGCGAACCAAGGTGGACCTGATCGTCTCCGGCAGCGCTTCCTGCGTGGCGACGATCGTGCAGGATTACATCCACCTCTTCCGCAACGATCCTGAATGGCTCCCACGCGCCGAAGCACTTTCGCCGCGCGTCGTCGATTTCACGACCTTCCTCGACAAGGTCGCCGAAATGCCCGCCGGCAGCCTGCTCGGCAAAGCGGGAGAGTCGGTCACATACCACGATTCCTGCCAGGGCTCGAACGCGCTCGGCTTGAAAGAAGAACCGCGCCGCCTGATTCAGGATGTGATGGGCATCGAAATCAAGGAACTCCCCGAAAACACGCTTTGCTGTGGGTTCGGCGGATCGTTCAGCTTCGAGTACCCGGAAATCGCCGAGCGCCTGATGAACCGCAAGCTCAACAACGCCGAAACCACCGGCGCTCATACGATCGTCACCGATAACCAGGGCTGCATCATGCACCTGCGCGGCGGCTGCGACGCCGGCAACCGCGACCTCAACGTCAAGCACATCGCCGAGGTGCTGGCGGAACGGGTGCGGGCGATCGATCCGTCTCTGTAATGCGGAAAGGAACAACGATGACCGACGACCTTCCGCGCGACCAATCCGACGAGCAGACGCTTCCGTCGCGGAGAATTGTCTTGCGCTCTGCCATCGCCCTTTCACTGGTTGGCGCGCTCGGCGTGCGCCAGGCAACCGCACATGACGACAATGACGATGACCATGAAGGCGAAGGGAGCGACGACTCGGGGCATAGCGGCGATGACCATGACGACGATGAGCACGAGCACGGCATTCCGCCAGGAACGACGCCGGTTTCTGGCGTCACGAACATCGCCATCGTCGACGAGCGCTTCGATCCGCCCAGCGTCATCATCGACCCCGGTCAGACGCTCACCTGGACCAACCAGGATCACGACGCGCACTCCGCCACCAGCGCCATCTTCGACACTGGCATCCTCAGTCCCGGACAGTCAGGCAACGTAACCTTCACGCAACCGGGCGCCTATCCCTACCAGTGCGTAGTGCATCCCGAAATGAAAGGGGAGGTGATTGTCCGGGGCGACGCAACGCCCGTGGCGTCACCTGTTTCCGCCACACCAGCAGCGGGACCATCCGCCGTCAAGATCGTCGATTTCGCCTTCGACCCCCCGGCGCTAAACATCGCCAGCGGCACAACCGTCACCTGGACAAACGAAGGCCAGGCTCCGCACACAGTCAACGGCCCCGGCCTCGACTCCGGCACGATCATGCCGGGCTCTACGTTCTCGTTCACCTTCGACAACCGCGGATCGATCGATTACGTCTGTTCATTTCACCCGCAGATGACGGCGACGATTAAGGTCGGGTGAGCGCAATCGTTGCACGTGGTCACGGAGACCAGTACCGGGAGCTGAAGCACCCGGCTGACACGCGACAAGTCCTCCGGACTCTGTTCGACGACGGCCCCACCCGGGCATAGCCACCACCAATTTTGTAGTGGCCGATCTTGTATCGACCTTGGTGATCACAATCGAGATTGGGTTTCATTGAGCAAGGCCGACACGAGGTCGGCCACTACAGAATGTCTGGATATTGCGAGCGATTCGTACCCGCTCCCAGCATTGGGAGCGGGTGGCCATTTATGGCCGGGTAAGGGCTCAGTCTCGGAGAGACTTCGTCTTGTGAGCGCTGGGCTTCAGCCCGGCGCATGGTGCAACGCTTCCTCCGGTATTGCCCTAGCTGGTCGGCGGCCAGCGCCAGGAACCTTGAGAACTCTCGCAATGACGTAGTCGTGAATCCGTTCAGGAAACGGGATGAGATACGGAATGCAAAGCCCCAGAGATGTTGCCAACAACAATTCAGAAATTAACGTCGAAAAGGAGGAGGGCATTCACCCTCCTCCGATCACATTTGCTGTGGATACTTTCTGTATTTACAACGTTGAAACGGCTTCTTTCAGCCAGCTCAAGGCGTCTTCGTCGATGATGTAGGTGCGGCTGGCGCCGTGGGGTTCGCCGCGGACGAGGCCCGCTTCGCGCAGGCGTTGCAAATGCTCGGAGACGGTTGATTGCGAGAGGGGCAGGGTTTCGACCAGGGTGTGACAGTGGATATCTTCGGAGCCTCGTAACTGGTGGAACAACTGCAACCGCGCGGGATTCGCCAGCGCGCGCAGCATCAACATTAACCGTTCGTCCGTCTCGTCGTGCAGAACCGATTTCATCCGCTCTTCTCCACAAAAACGCCTGGTTTGCGGGCGAAGTAGGCGCGCCTTTGCCAACACCCGGGTGGGTCCGGCGGATGAGCGATCTGCTCGGCTCATCCGATCGCGGCCCAGACGGGCACGGCTCAAGACCGCAATTGCCTCGTCGTCAGCGCTGCCGAAGGCAAGCGAGTTTCTCTTCGTGGTTGGGCAGGTATTGACCCTCGTGGAGTGGATCCCCGCGTGCCGTCCACAATCGCGGATAGTAGACCTTTCCGTTCCAGGTTGCGAGGTTCTGGAGTACTAATCGTCGGAACATCCCTGTGTGCAACAGGGATTTCAGGCGAAATCGATGCCTGAAGCGCCCAAAACGGGCCGCCTCAATCGAGGCGGCCCGTTGCTCGAATTCCGATCGCGAAGCCGGTTCAGGCGCACGTTCCGGCGACGCACGATGTCCCGAATCTGCAAACCGTGCCGCACGCGCCGCAGTTCGACGCATCGGAGGCGAGATCTTCGCAGCCGGTCGGGCAAGCGCTGAAACCTGGCGGGCAGGTGCAGCTGCCGGCGATGCATGGAACACCATCCGAACAGACATTGCCGCAGGAACCGCAGTTATTCCGGTCATTGACGGTGTCGACGCACACCGTGCCGCACAGCGCGCCGCCGGGGCAGGGATCGTCGGTACAGCTGCAATCATTGAAATCGAGCATCTGACCAGCGGGGCATGACACGCAGGTGTCGCCGCACAGTTCCGATCCGCTCGGGCAGGAACAATTCCCGGACGCCGCGTCATTGCAGACCGATCCGATCGGACAGCAGACCGCGCCGCAAACGAGCAACCCGCCCGGGCAGACGCAGGTGCAACTGCCGGGATCAACGACCAACGGATCGGTGCAGCTGAGATCGCAAGGCGTCGTGGTTGGATTCGCAGGCGTGTCACCGCCCGATGCCGACGTTGGTTGCGACGTTGGTTGCGACTGCGCTTGCGTCGTCGCGCTGGCTCCAGCGGTTGGAGTCGCCGGGGCAGCAGCTCCGGCTGTCGCAATCCAATCACCGAGATCTCCGCGAACCGGGCCCGTCGCCGGACCGCCATATTCCCCGTCGCACGAACGAACGTTATGATCGCCAACACCCACTGCGACCAGCGTTCTGTTCCCGACATGGATGCGCAAAGCGATTGAGCGGCCTGATGCCTGCCCACCCACCGGATAACTCGTACCATCACCAAGCTTCAGCGTTCCGTCCGTGATACCGCCATTGTCGCCAAGCTTGAACGCAAGCACTCCCACCAGACGATTCGTGTTGTTGCTCGCGGCGCTCGGCCCCACCCGGACATCGGCTTCGAACTGCAACTGACAGACGCCTTCGGCAGCAGTGGCGGTTTGAGTTGACTCGCCCGGGACATCGTCATCCTGCGCCTCAGCGATGCGAGCGCCACGCAGTCCTAACGCTCCAAGCAATGCGGCCCCCGCCCCGCCGGCCTTCAGCGCCTGGCGCCGCGAACCGCGCCGGGCGAGCGTTTTCGACCATGCATCGAACTGGCGATCTTCCATGCTGTCCTCTCCAGAATCGGGTCCATGCCCTTTTCAATCGACCACCCGGTGAAGTGCCGCTAGTTTGCGCAATCCCAGCCGGAAATACGACCCCCGGGCGATCTTTTTCGGCGTGGGCAAGAACACCGATGCGCAGAAGCGGCAGGCTTTCATCACAAGCATTATCATTCCGCGTCTGCATGTGAGCTTGCCCTGCACCCGGCCGGTCCCCGGGGGGCGCTTACCGGTGAATCGCGCCGTTGCTGATTCGCCAGACAGCAATCGAGGAGCCAGCTATGGGGTTCCCTGATCGAGATAAGGCCGATCAGGATACCCGTGCCGCGGCGGACGCCGCCGATGGCAGCGCAACGGGGGATCGAGTTCGTATCAAGCCACCTTCTGGACGGATTGTGCGCCCGCCCAGGCAAACGCCTCCCACACCACCGCCAGCTCCGGAAGGGAAGAAGCCTCCCTTCACTCGATCCGGCGGAGAGGTGCAGGGACCGGTCAAACTCGGCGATGAGCCAGAACGCCCGACGGTCGATCCAGAGCTTGGATTGAACTGGTTGGGAGCGGAGGGCGGCTCCACCAAGCCGATCGGTAAGTCATGGGCCACGTCGCCGCCAAAAGTGGTGAAGCCGCCCCGTAAAACCGGACCGAAAGCGCAGCCCGATCTGGTGGGATTCCAGCAGTTGCAGGGAACTCACCCCGGCGATCGCTATGTGCGCGTCGTGCGCCAGCAAAGCGATGATTTTCAGCGCGTCGGTCCAGGTCACCTGGTGGCGACTCAGGACACGCTGGAATCCCGGAGCGGGGTCGGGCGTCTCTTCGGCAAGGTCAAGCGTCGGGTAATTGGCGTTCCGCTCAGCACTGCCATGGCGGCGCACGAGCGGTTGACCAAAGTCAAAGCGCTCGCCGTGCTCTCATCCGACGCGCTTTCATCCGTGGCCTACGCCACCGAAGAAATGCTGCGGATTCTGCTGCTGGCCGGGTTGTCGGCGCTCACGCTGAGCCTGCCTATCACCGGCGCGATCATCGTTCTGATAGCAGTTGTTGGTTTTTCCTACCGGCAGACGATCAAGGCCTATCCGCATGGCGGCGGCGCATATCTTGTGTCGAAGGACAATCTCGGCGTCTTGCCGGCATTGACCGCCGGCGCGGCGCTCCTGATTGACTACACCCTCACAGTCGCAGTGAGTGTTTCCTCCGCCGTGGCGGCGATGGTTTCGGCGTTTCCCGAGCTCCATAGTAACCGGGTCTGGCTTGGCGTCGGCTTCATCGCGCTCGTGACTATCGTCAATTTGCGCGGAATTCGAGAATCAGGCACGATTTTTGCCGTTCCGACCTATCTCTTTTTGATCGGCATTCTCGTCATGATCGCCATCGGGATCGGGCGAAATGCCGTCGATGGGTTCGCCGTTCACGAAGTCCAGCGGAAAGCGGCAACGGAAGCAGCCCAATCGGTGACCATTTTCCTGGTGCTGCGCGCATTTGCCTCCGGTTGTTCGGCGATGACCGGCATCGAGGCGATCTCCGATGGCGTTCCTGCGTTCGAGAAACCGGAATGGAAAAACGCCCGCACTACACTGACCGTGATGGTCAGCCTCCTCGTCGTGCTGTTTGCCGGTATTTCGTTCCTGGCGCATCAATATGGCAGCGTGCCAATGGAAGCCAACGATCCCGGCTACCAGACAATCGTTTCCCAGATCGCAACAAGCGTGTTCGGCGGCACGAACGCGGCCTATTACTACATCCAGTTCGCTACGATGGCAATCCTGGTACTGGCGGCGAACACCGCCTACTCGGACTTCCCGAGGCTTGCCTACTTCCTGGCCCGCGATAGCTACATGCCGCGGCAATATACCTATCGCGGCGACCGGCTCGCCTATTCAACCGGCATTCTGACCCTTGGCATTTTTTCCGCGCTCCTGCTGATTGTCTTCAAGGGTGAAACCGAAAAGCTGATCCCGCTCTACGCCTTCGGCGTCTTCCTCTCCTTCACCCTCTCCCAGACCGGCATGGTTCAACGCTGGCGTCGCCTGCGGGAAGAGGGCTGGAAGCATGGCATGATCATCAACGGCTTCGGGGCCGTGGCGACATTCATCGTCACGATCGTCGTCGCCGTGACGAAGTTCACCCATGGCGCCTGGATCGTGATCGTGCTTATTCCCATTCATGGTGCTGGGGTTCACGGCTATTCACCGGCACTACGAGCGCGCCCAGACCGAGTTACAGGCACAAACGCCCCTTGATCCGAGCGAAATCAAGCACACCGTGCTGGTCCCGATCGCAGCGGTCAATCGGGTGGCGCGGCAGACGCTCGCCTATGCCCGCTCGATTTCCGACAACGTCACAGCGATTCATATCACGGACGACGAAGCCGAAATCGACGCGATGCGCATCCGCTGGACCGAACTCGGCACCGATATCCCGCTCGTGATCATCGAATCACCCTATCGATCGCTGATCGGTCCGCTGCTGTCGTACATCGACGAGATCGACAAGCAGCGCCCCGACGACACGATCACCGTCGTGCTGCCGGAATTCGTGGCGCGTCACTGGTGGGAGCAAATCCTGCACAACCAATCGGCCTTCCGCATCAAAGCGGCGCTCCTCTTCCGCCCAGGAACGGTTGTGACAAGCGTGCCGTATCACTTGCAACGAGATTGCAGGCCGTAAGCAGTAAGCCGTAGGCGGTAAGCGAAGAGCAACGTTTGGCGATAAGCTGAATATTGCTTACGGCTATCGGCTTACCGCTCTACGGCTTGTCCGGAGGACACATATCATGCGAGCGAATCATGCGTTGCGGCGATTGCGGGCGGGCGAGCCGTCGATCGGAACCTGGCTGGCGCTGCCAAGCCCGGAAGCGGCGGAGTTCGTTTCGACGCTCGGCTTCGACTGGCTGGTGGTCGATACCGAGCATAGCGCCGTCGATATTCGCACCCTTTCGCAGATGTTCGGCATGATTACCGCGCATGGCCCCGCTCCAATGGTGCGCATTCCCTGGAACGATCCCGAGAACTTCAAGCGCGTGCTCGACGCCGGAGCCTGGGGCATCGTCGTGCCGATGGTGAATAGCCGTGAAGAGGCCGAGATGGCCGTTCAGGCAACCCGATACCCACCCAAGGGCAACCGCAGCGTTGGAGGCAGCGCGACGGCGCTCCGCTTCGGTGCGAATGGACGAGAATATCTGGATCATGCGGACGATGAGATCGCGCTGATTGTCCAGATCGAGCATATTCACGCCGTCGAGCATTGCGATGAGATTCTGAGCGTGCCCGGCATCGATGGCTGCTTCATCGGCCCGAACGATCTCGCGGCATCCATGGGCATCGGGATCGGCGTGCCGCTGGAAAGCGACGATCCGCGCATGATCGAAGCGATCGCCGAAATTTGCGCCTCCGCTAAACGCTGTGGCGTAGCACCCGGCATCCACACGTCCGGCTCGGCAGGGCTCAACCAGCGCATCGAAGAAGGCTTCCAGTTCCTCGCCCTGGCCAGCGAGCTGAAGTACCTCCTCGGCGGACTTGGCGAAGCTCTCGGCCAATTGAACTGGTCTGCCACCCCGCGCGACGCCGTGACATCGACGGCAGGTAAGGAAACGGTTCGATACTAGAGTTGTGAGTTGTGAGAGCGTAATCAGATTGGGTCGTGCCATTTCCCGGGGTTGAAACCCCGGGCTAAGCAAAACGAAGTCCCGCTGGGACTGAGCTCGGTGGGAGAAATGCCGATGTATAAAGCATATTTCCCACCTAGTTCAGTGCCTGCAACGTACTTCCGCCTGTGAGCCATGGGTTTCAACCCTCGGCAACAGCGCCGCCACCCAGGTCTCCCCATACCTACGGCTTACATCTTACTGCTTACGGCTCCGTCGCTGCCTGCTGCCTGCCCGATTCGGGTATGCTTCGAACGATCCCGAGTTCCCGCACTCATGTGTCGGATCATTGCGCTTCGCCGCAACACGTCATCGATATGGATAGGGCTTGATCCTAGGTTCCGGAGGAGCAGGAATGCGGGTGGTGGAAGCGCGGGTGCGTTCAGTCCGAATGAAACTCGTGGTTGGATTTTCGGCGGTGCTTGTCGCCATTATGGCGTTAAGCGGGCTGGGCATCGTGGTGCTGGCTCAGCAAAGCGAGCCGGACAGTCCCAACATCGTCATTGCGCAGGGTCTCGCCGTTCCCCCGGAATCGGCGTCGCGCTGGCGGGTTCGCGAAATCGAACCGCTTTCCGCCGATGAAGCGGGACCACTCACTCCCGATTTTTCCTTCGCCTATCAACGCTCCGGGGCGACGATCATCCGCAATGAAGTGACGGGCAAGCGCACGCGCATCGAGCCGGGCGAGGCCTATTACTTTTCCGCCGACGATGAGTACACCCGTTTTCGCGATGGCAGCGATCCCAGCAAAACGCTCATCATCGAATTCGTTGCAACAGACGCCAGCACCGATGTCGACGGGCAGATTCAATTCGACAGCGACGCGATCGAAAGCTTCCCCGCCGGAACCTACGACTACGAGCTCTATCGCGCCCGTCTGGATGGCGCGCAAAAAACCGCATTCCCTGCGCACAGCGGTCCCGCGTTGATTTTCGTGATTGAAGGTAGCATCGAGATCACACCAAACGGAGGCAGCGCCAGTTCGCTTGCCGCCAACAACGGGCTGATCGTCGAGGGCGAAGCCAACATTACCGCCGGCAAGGACGGCGCAATCTACATCGTCGCCGCCTTTGGCGATCGCGTGCTCGATCCAGGCGAGGAGCCACCAGCGACCGAAGCTGCTGCGACTCCGGAGCCAACGGAATCTGCTGCGACTCCCGAGCCAACGGAACCTGCAGCGACGCCAGAAGCCAGCAAGAACGCGACGCCAGTTGCCGCGAAAACGTCAGCGACGCCGGTCGTCGAACCAACGGCGAAACCGCTCGCCCCTTCAGCCGACGAAGACCGCGACGGATTGCTGAACGGGCAGGAGAAAACACTCGGCACCGATCCGCTCAATGCCGACACCGATGGTGACGGCCTGAAGGATGGTGACGAGGTCCAGCGCTACAAATCGGACCCGACCAAAAAAGACACTGACGGCGACGGTCTCAAAGACGGCGACGAGATCACCAAATCCAAAACTGATCCCACCAAAGCCGACACCGATGGCGACGGCACCTCCGACGGCGACGAATGGTTCCTCTACGGCACCGATCCCACGGACAAGACGAGTAAGCCGTAGACGGAGTTGTGAGTGAGTTGTGAGGCAGCGTAGGCGAGCAGTTCAGGGGCGGGGTTGATGCAGGCAAGCGATTCGACTCGAATTGAGCAGGAGCGGTTTGCAGCGATCAAAGGGGAACTGGCGAAGGTCAGTACTGCTTCAGCGACGCAACTCTTAATTAAGCACGGCTGGCGAAACGCGACCATGGTTGGATTGCGTCCACTCGTCTCCATGCCTCGTGGCGAACGCATCGTGGGGCTGGCGCGGACCTGTCGCTATTTGATGCGCCGGGAATCCGAAGGACCGGCGGATCCGGAGAAGCGGCGTCGCTCTCCTGAGATCGTGCTGATCGAATCAATCGACCCCGGCGACATATTCTGCGTCGACGCCCTTGGCGTGCCGACCGCCGGCATCATCGGCGACATCCTGGCGGCGCGGCTGCAAGCGCGCGGCGCAGCTGCGGCCATCATCCATGGAGCCGTTCGTGATGCGCCGTATATCGCCGAACTCGGGTTTCCCGTCTTTTCGGCGACGACCCACCCCTCGCACAGTGGTCGCGATCTCGTCCCCGTCGATTTCGATTGCCCAATCAACATGGCCGGAGCGACCGTTTTGCCCGGCGACGTGATACTGGCCGACGACGAGGCGGCGCTGGCGATGCCGCTGGAGCTGGCGGAGATGATCGCCGCCGAAGGACCCGCGAAAGAGCATGCTGGAAGTGTGGATCCGGGAGAAGATCGCTGCCGGCGGCTCGATTCACGACTACTACCCGCCGAGTGCGGACAAACTGGACGAATATCGTCGCGAAACCGGTCGCGAGCCGCATCTCTAGGCGCCGGCAGTCATCCTGTTTCAGATGGGTCGCGCAACGCATGGAGGATGCCTGGTGAAGATCACGGAAATCCGCACCGCTGAGATCAAGGGGCACGGCTACTCCACCTACGTCCGCATCTACACCGACGAAGGATTGATCGGCAACGGTGAGTGCATTCATGGCGGCGAGGGCTGTCCGGCGATGGTCCACGCGCTGGCGCAATACATCATCGGCGAAGATCCGCTCAACGTCGATCGTGCTCTTCGAGAAGATGCGCCGCGCTCGCCTGTTCGACGGCGCGATGGCGGGGGCGACGGTCACCGCCATGACCGGGATCGAGATCGCGCTCTGGGATCTGGCCGGGAAGGCACTCGGCGTGCCGGTCTACCAACTGCTTGGCGGCAAGTTCCGCGACACGGTCCGCCTCTACTGCGACAGCCACGCCGGCAAGAGCTTTGCACCCGCGGCCTACGCTGAGCGGGCGCAGGAAGTCGTCGCGCTCGGATTCGACGCGATCAAATTCGACGTCGACGAGACGCAAGCCGGGTTCCGCACCGACCGCTGGAACTGGCACGCCTCCAATGCCGAGCTCGACTGGATGGTCGAGCGGGTGGCGGCGGTGCGGGAAGCCGTCGGCCCGAACGATCGATCTGGCGATCGACATGCACGGGCGCTACGACATCGCGAGCGGGATCGCCGTCGCGCGGGCGATGGAGCCGTTCGGATTGCTCTGGCTGGAGGAGCCGGTGCCGCCCGAAAACGTGGCGGCGATGCGTGAGGTGAAGCGCGTCTCGCCGGTGCCGCTCTGCGCCGGCGAGAATCTCTACCTGCGCTGGGGCTTCCGCGATCTGCTGGAGCAGCAGGCGGTCGACTACATCATGCCGGACATCCCGAAGTGCGGTGGTCTCTCCGAGTGCCGCAAGATCGCCAACATGGCCGAGGTCTACTACGTCCCGCTCGCGCCGCACAACGTCTGCGGGCCGCTGGGAACGATGGCCTCCGCCCACGTCTGCGCCTCAATTCCCAACTTCCTGGTGCTGGAGTGGCACTGGATCGACTATGAGGGATGGGACGACCTGACGATCCAGGACCAGCCGGTGATCCAGAACGGTCACGTCGTCCTGACCGACAAGCCAGGCATCGGCATCGAGGTCAACGACGAAGTCGCCCGGAGATATGTGCGGCCAGGCACGCAGTATTTCGGAGAGCCAGTGTAACGTTGTGTGGTCATGTCCACTTCAGCTGATTTCGAGCGTCCGCACCTCTCCTGTCGTCAGATCGCCGATGCGGATCGCGTGATTGTTCGTGTCAGCGATGTAGACGGTCGTTCCAACCACGCACAGTCCGCCCGGTTCCCAGAAACTCGCGGTGTCAGCAGGGCCGTCCACCAGATCGGCGTCGCCGGAGCCGAAGATTGTGGTCACCGCCCTGGTCGATCGCTCCAGGCGCTTGATCTTGTTGTTGTAGGAGTCCGCGAGGTAGATGGCATGGCCCTCGCCTTCGGCGACTGCCGCCACGCCAAGCGGATGCTGCAGCCGGACGCTGTCGCCGCGCGCATCCATATCGCCGAACTCGAAGAGTCCGCGCCCAACCAGCCGCCGCACGCGATCGGCGTCTGGATCGAGCATCCGGATCGCGCTCGACTCACTGTCGGCGACGTAGACGATGCCATCGACCGTGGTGATACCGCTTGGCTGAGCGAAGGTCGCTTCGAGCAGGGGGCCGTCGTGAATCGATTCGGCGCTCGTCCCTGCAACCGGGTCGATGCGATTGGTGGCCGGGCGATACGCCCAGACCTGATGCGAGCCAGCCATCGCAATCCAGAGCTCATCTCCGCGCCAGACGAGATCCCAGGGCGAGGCGAGCGCCACATCAGGCGCGACCCCGCCTTCGCGATCGTAGCCCTGCATGCCAGTTCCAGCGATGGTGGAAACCGCCCCCGATGCGAGGTCGATCGCACGAACGGCGTGATTGCCGGTATCTGCGACCATCAGGGTTTTCCCGTCTGGAGAAAGCGCCATTCCCTGTGGGAAGCGGAAGCTCGCCGACCCAGCGTCGCCATCAATGAATCCGGCGATGCCTGAACCAATAGTCTGGCGAATCTTGCCTGATCGATCGGTGATGACCACGCGATGATGCCCGGTGTCCGCAATGAACAGTCGGTCGTTTTCAAGATCAGTCTCAATCTTGCCGGGGAATCTCAGTGGCGTTTGCGCCGGAACTGGCCGGGGTAAGCGGGAAACCGGCTCGTGCGAGAGCAGCCCGGCTTCCTCGAACTCAGCAAGCGCGGAGCCGACGAACTCCGCCATCGTCTCCGGATCGAACTCACCCTCATGCTTGCCGATCACGAGTCCACGCGGGTCAATCAGCATCAGCGTCGGCCAGGCCCGCACCGCGAAGCCATCCCAGACGACATGATCGCGGTCATTGACGACGGGATGCTCGATGCCGAGCCTGGCGACGGCGGCCTCTAGATTGCGCTGCTCCCGCTCTGCCGTGAACTTGGCCGAATGCACGCCGATCACCACCAGATCGCGGGCGAAGCGCTGTTCCAGATCGTGCAGCAGCGGCGTGATGTGCATGCAGTTAATGCAGCAGTAAGTCCAGAAATCGAGGATCACCATCTTGCCGCGCAACCCGGCGAGCGTCATTCGCTCGCCGCCGACCCATTCCAGATCGGGCGGGAACTCCGGGGAGCGGACCGTGCCCGCAAATCGATTTGGCATAAGAGGTGGTCCTTTCAATGGCCGAACAGCGCGATCCATCTTCAACAATTTTAGGGGCGAGTCGTAGTCCGCAATGTGATTGCCTGCACCGGAACATCCTGATCCGGCTTTTCTTCAGCGATGAACAGGCTAGAATACAGAGCGTGCCCTGGGAAGGGGTGGTGCAGTCGGCCTCGGCTCACCGATTGCCGGGAGCGTCGCTCGCTCAATTACCAACGAGAGCTGCTATGAACAGGCGCATTCTCCTCGGGACAACCACTTAAGATGGCGACACACGTGAGTGAAGATTCTGTGGCGCAACCAATCCCATCCTCTGCCGCTGTCGTCGAAGCGGCGGTTCCTGAGACGCAGGCGCAGAGCCTGAGCAGAACAATCTCGCTCTACGTTGCCCTGATGAAACCGGGTATTCTCACCCTGCTCCTGGTCACCACCCTTGGCGCCATGTTCGTCGCCCAGAATGGCGTGCCTGAACTTTCGCTGGTGGTTATCACCATGCTTGGCGGCACGCTCATCGCTGGCGGCGCCAATGTGCTCAACTGCTACATCGACCGCGATATCGACCGAAAAATGCACCGCACCAAAAAGCGAGGCACCGCCAGCGGTGAGATTCCTGCCGTTAACGCGCTGATCTTCGGCCTGACCCTGACGATTACCGCGTTCCTGATGCTTGGCTTTGGCGCGAACTGGCTGGCAGCCGGACTGGCGCTGGCCGGGAATATCTTTTACGTCGTCATCTACACCTATTACCTGAAGCGCCGCACCCCGCAGAACATTGTCATCGGCGGCGCGGCCGGCGCGTTCCCGCCACTGGTTGGTTGGGCGGCCGTCACCGGCAACCTCTCGGTCGCCGCGTTCATCATGTTTGCAATCGTGTATTACTGGACCCCGCCGCACTTCTGGGCGCTCGCGCTCCTCAAGCAGGGCGAGTACGGGCGGGCCGATGTGCCGATGCTGCCGAATGTCGCCGGCGAGGACGAAACCCGCCGCCAGATGATGCTCTACACCGTGCTTCTCTCGGCGGTGTCGATTCTGCTCGTGCCATTTGGATTCAGCTACATCTACTTCGGCTCGGCGCTTGTGCTGGACGCGGTATTCCTCTTCTACGCTTTCGAGCTTCTCCGAAAGCCGAATAAGGCGCTGGCGCGGCAAACCTTCTTCTACTCAATGTGGTACATCTTTCTCCTCTTCGCCGCCATGGTCGCCGACGTCCTGATCCTGGGGTAGCTCGGATCGCAGACGCATCGTCCGTAGTCCACTTATGGCGCTTGCCGCATTCCAGGTATCACGAATTATCCGTCAACGCCCATCTGCAGGGATGCCGCACTGCTTCCTTCGGCGAAGCTACTGCTGAGAACGCGCGGCCGCTCGAAAATTATTCTCCATGAAACGCGCTCTACGGCGCTGTTCCAATGATCCTGCGCAGCCGCTTGCTCCACCACCCGTCATCTGAGGCCGCCGCGAAGAATCCCCGCGCGAAGCGCCTGCTGGGAACCGAGCGGCATGCTCGATTCGCTGCGAGCAGGCGCTTCGCGCGGCTCAGATGACGGGTGGTGGAGCAAGCGGCGAGGATCCTTGTCCAGGCCGCAGAGCTCTCATGGAGATCCGTCGAGCGAGCAGTCCGCCGCAACGATGAAGCGGCCTCGTACGCTCAAAATCGGGACCAACCGCTCTAGACGAAGCAACAGAGCCTGGCAAATTGCCAGGCTCTGTTCACAGACTATGGAGTTCGCCTCCTTACGGTACGACGGTGACTGCGTTCGTCTGCTGCCGGAAGACCGTGCCGTCACCACGAACGGAGTTTGGTCCCGCATTCGCGTTGGCCGGAACCTGCACGGTGACCGTGGCGCCGCCGGTGTTGTTCGTCGTCACCGTCCCGACGGTGACCCACGCGCCATTGACCAACCAGCGAATTTGCACCACTTCCTGCTTGCCGTAACCGCTCAGGGTCACGCTCACCGAATCCCCAGGGGATACGGTGCTCGGTGTCACCTTAATTTTCGGAGCGACCTCGAAGCTGAGCGTAACCACGCCCGGGTTGCCGGTGAAGCTGATGCGGCTGTCGGGGCCACCCTCGGTCGCCGGAACGGCGAAGGAGCCGGTCGCCGTGCCATCACTGGCAACGGGCGCCGTGCCGAGATCGACGATGCTGCCGCCTGGTCGTTTCCAGGTGATGGCAATCGACGAACTCGGGGTAAAGTTCGCCGCATTGAAGCTGACCGTCTGGCCGACCGTTCCTCGCGTCGTCGAAAGCGTGACCGTTGGCGATGCCGGAATGGTGACCGTGACGGCGTTCGTCTGCTGCCGGAAGACCGTGCCGTCACCACGAACGGAGTTTGGCCCCGCATTCGCGTTGGCCGGAACCTGCACGGTGACCGTGGCGCCGCCGGTGTTGTTCGTCGTCACCGTCCCAACGGTGACCCACGTGCCATTGACCAACCAGCGAATTTGCACCACTTCCTGCTTGCCGTAACCGCTCAGGGTCACGCTCACCGAATCCCCAGGGGATACGGTGCTCGGTGTCACCTTAATTTTCGGAGCGACCTCGAAGCTGAGCGTAACCACGCCCGGGCTGCCGGTGAAGCTGATGCGGCTGTCGGGGCCACCCTCGGTCGCCGGAACGGCGAAGGAGCCGGTCGCCGTGCCATCACTGGCAACGGGCGCCGTGCCGAGATCGACGATGCTGCCGCCTGGTCGTTTCCAGGTGATGGCAATCGACGAACCCGGGGTAAAGTTCGCCGCATTGAAGCTGACCGTCTGGCCGACCGTTCCTCGCGTCGTCGAAAGCGTGACCGTTGGCGATGCCGGAATGGTGACCGTAACGGCGTTCGTCTGCTGCGCCTTCGTCAAACCATCGGCGCGAACCGAATTCGGGCCCGCCGCCGCGTTCAGCGGAACCGTTACCGTAGTCTCCCCGGCTCCAGACACATCAGTCGCAAGCGTGCCAACATCGACCCAGGACGAGCCTACCTTCCAGCGAATGCGGACCGCCGCGTCCGATGGATCGAAGTTCGTGACGCTCACGGTCACGATCTGACCCGGCACCACTGAGTTCGGCGTAACGTAGATCCTCGGCTTGGGCGGAGGCGTGGTGAAGGTGTACTCCACACAGCCGGCGGTGAGCTTGGCGATGATGGCATCGCCCTGCACGCCAGATCCCAGCGAGTAGCCGATCGCAATCACCCGCGCATTCGGGTTCGCCGTGAGGTAGTCATCGAGGGTGCCGAAGCTCGGGTACCCCATCCCAGGGTCAATGCCGAAGTCCCCGTTCGACCAGTAGTTGCCGTCACCGTACGACCACGGCTCGTAGACGAGGATGCCATCCGAAAAACCGTTTCCGTCCTTGTCGACATCCAGCTGAAGACTCGGACGGATGCCCGTGGGGGTGCCGGCGAACTCGATGCTCGGAATACCCGCATCCTGCAGAGCAAAGTCCGTGGCGTAGTAGCCGGCGGCCTTATCTAGCGAGGTGTTGCCTTCGGTCCACACATGCAGGCCGCCCTCCACCAGTTCGTTGTGCCCCTGGGCGCGCGTTTCACTGAGATCCCAGGTCGAGAGATCCGTCGTCACCACCGAGCTCAGCCCGGTGCAGTCATTCACGGTCGTCGGAACAGCGCGGTGAAGGTGTACTCCACACAGCCGGCGGTGAGCTTGGCGATGACGGCATCGCCCTGCACGCCAGATCCCAGCGAGTAGCCGATCGCAATCACCCGCGCATTCGGGTTCGCCGTGAGGTAGTCATCGAGGGTGCCGAAGCTCGGGTACCCCATCCCAGGGTCAATCCCGAAGTCCCCGTTCGACCAGTAGTTGCCGTCACCGTACGCCCACGGCTCGTAGACGAGGTTACCCATCCGAAATACCGTTTCCGTCCTTGTCGACACGTCCAGCTGAAGACTCGGAAGAATGCCCGTGGGGGTGCCGGCGAACTCGATGTTCGGAGTACCCGCATCCTGCAGAGCAAAGTCCGTGGCGTAGTAACCGGCGGCCTTAGCTTCGCGAAGTGCTGCCTGTCGGTCCACACATGCAGGCCGCCCTCCACCAGCTCGTTGTGCCCCTGGGAGCGCGTTTCACTGAGATCCCAGGTCGCGAGATCCGTCGTCACCACCGAGCTCAGCCCGCTGCACGCGTTTACGCTTGCAGGCGAGAAGGTCGCTGTAGCGGTTACCGTCGGGGATGCAGCCTCCGTTGCGGTCTCCGTTGCGAGTTCCTCCGTTACGGTCGCCGTCTCTGCTGGCTCCGTCGTAGCGAGTTTCCGTTGGTTCTTCAGGAACTAACGTCTCTGTTGGCTCGATCGTCGGGATTTCTGTTGGTTCCTCCGGAGTTGGCGTCTCTGTTACGACCTCCGTCGGCGTTGCGGTTTCTGTCGGTGCATCCTCCGCACGGATACCAGAGGTTCCAGCGAACATTGCTGAAACGAAAGCTATCACGACTGCCATCGCCACGAGTGCTCTAAATCGTGTCCCGTGCATTTTCCCCCTCCATCACGAGAGCCATCGATATGTTTTTCTGATGAAACTCAGTAATGCACCATAGGCATTGCTCCCGACGGATGACGCTATAAGCACTTCGATAGATAGAATGTTCTCACTTTCCACTACTCATGTCCACTATGACAAGGAACGACATCCTCCGATTCCTATATATCAGTCTCGTTAGTGTTTCTCAGCCGCTCACCCCATCTAAGACAGGGGGACGAAGTGGAATGAAAGGTTTCCTTCCCTTTCGGGTGTGCTGATTCAGTCCTCATGCACGAGCGATGGTTCTTATCGTCATGCGGTGGCGTCGCGATCGCACCTGTTCATCACGAATGCCCTTCGCAAAAGACGCAGTGGCTCTCCGCTGATAACCTACGCTTGTGGCGTTACTGACAAAGGTGTGGACGCCGTGCTGAGCGTCTGTGGTAATGAACGCCAGCCGCCGCGCCATTCGAGCGCGATCATCAAACCGACGCGGCCGCGACGGAGCCGCCGGACATGAGGCCACCGATGACCAAGTACCTGATTTCGTTCCCGAGCTTTGCGATGGTGCTCCCGGCGGAAGACCGTCCGACCGTCGCCGCGGAGGCCCATGCCGTGATCCAGGAGGCGAAGGATGCCGGGGTGTACGTCTTCGGCGGCGGGATCAACGAAGCCGTCGCGCCCGTGCTCGTCACGCGTGAGGGCACTGTCTCCGACAAGCTCTACGCGCAGGCCCAGGTACCCAACGGCGGCTATACCGTCCTTGAACTGCCGGCGCGGGAGGCGGCCGTCGCGTGGGCCGCGAAGCTCGCCGTCGCGTGCCGGTGTGCGCAAGAGGTGCGGGAGTTCCAGTACGACCCCGAGAGCTGAATCCGACAGCTAACGCGGCCGGGCTGGTCGACAGGTCGTAGTTAGTGGGCTCCACTGTCGCTCGCGCGCATCAACACACGACGAACACGACTCGCCTCGTTCGATGCCGCCAACTCAAGAACCGGAACGTTGTCAGACTCGCCCTAACCGCCTTGTCGCAGCATCCCCGCGAACACCTCAGACAACGGGTCGCCACTGCGCAGCAGCAGCGTGGCGATGCGGCCATCAGTTTCGTCATTGACCGCCGCCAGCGGATCGAGCGATGCGGCAAAGACCTTCGAAAGCAGCGCGGTCAACACGACCGGGTCGTCCGATGCCGGCTCATCGTCGAGCGCAACGAATGCGTGACCATCCGGCCACGATTCGATCACGAGCGTCCAGTCATCCATTGCAAGTTGGATGGTATCGTCCTCAATATCAATATCGAACAAATCGATATCGAACAACTTGCCGAATTCGCTACCGATCAGTTCGATCAACTCCTTCGCATTCATTGATGCACCTCTCGCCCAATAGACCGAATGTCGCTCAAATCAGGTAGCCTCGTCACACCTTTTGGATGATTCATGCGTTTAGGGAGTTGAGCATGCCCATGGGGGCGAACTGCGCGCGCTGGTTGCCTAACCGGCTCGCACGGAAAGCATAACGAGTATCGGAGCATCTTCGACAATGGACGGTGCGAATTTCGATTCTCTGACCCGTATTCTTGCCCGGCAAACAACGCGACGCCGCTTGCTCGGCGCAACGGCTGCGATAGGCGCTGCGGCAATGGTCCCGATGCAATTCCAACGTGCGTCGGCGCAGGCAAGTGACGCCGTTTCGGTCGTTCAGCAATTTTACGAGGCAATCGACGCCTACGATTACAATGCCGCGTACGCGCTCTACGGAACCAGCATGCAATCCCAACAGACAGCCGCGGAGTTTGAAAAGGGCTATGTCGGCACCGCCTTTGTGCAGATGACGACAAGCGGCTCGAAGCAAAATAGCAACGGCGGCACAGATGTCAGCGTCAATCTCATCTCCTGGCTCAACAATGGCGGAATCCACGCGTATAGCGGCACGTACACGGTGGTGAACCAACTGATTACCGGCGCCAACATCACGCAAGGAAGTGATCCAGGCGGCACTTCGCCGCTTTGCGATATCAATCAACTCAGTTTCTCACTCGGACCATGGAATGCCGGCGCCGGCAGCCGCTTCAGCAGCGTCGAAGCGTCGAATACCAGCAATGCATCCTGCGTCGTCGGCGGCTCGCCACGCATTATCATCAATGACGCCACCGATGGGAGTTCGCTGAACTCGGTATCAGTTGCCGGATCCGCACCGGTTGGCATCACGCTCAATCCAGGCTCGACGGCTCACGCGCCATTCCAGTTTTCGAATTGGTGCGTAAGCGAGAAGAATCAGATATCGCTCGCGGTTGAAGTCGCAGGCGATACTGCGCAGGGCACAATCGACACGAGCACGAACGGAATCACCTATCCTCCCTGCCTTGGTGAGAGTCAGGATCCAGTGCTGAACGTCCAGGGGTTCGTCACCGGACCCGTATAAATCACGGGAGTACCCAAATCATGAGTGGAGTGCCGCGCAACGTTGATACGCTCATCCTCGGCGGAGGCACATCTGGATTGGTGATCGCCGGGAGAATAGCTGAACGCTCTAGCGAGACGATCCTGGTCGCCGAAGCGGGACCTGACTATGGAGCCCTTGACGGAGGCCGCTGGCCGTCTGATTTGCTCGATGCCAGGGTGATGGCCTTTTCGCACGACTGGGGATATAGCAGCGGTAGCAGCTACGTCGATCGCGTCGTGCCTTTTGACCGGGCGCGCGTGATTGGCGGCTGCTCGTCGCACAACGGCTGCGCGGCAATCTGGGGATATCGCAGCGACTACGATGCCTGGGCCGAGGCAGGCAATCCTGGTTGGTCGACGAATGAGCTGCTGCCTTTTTTCGCGATGGCGAACGAGCGGATGCGGGTGCGCTATCCGACGATGGAGGAAGCAACTCCCTTTCAGCGGGCCTCGCTCCGCGCAGCCGAGGCGGCTGGCATTCCGCTGGTCACCGATCTCAATGATCTCGACGAGCCGATCGGGATGGGACTCAGTCCGGTCAACATCGCGGATGGCGTTCGCTGGAACAGTGCCCTGGCCTATCTCGAATCGCACCGGAACAAATCGACTCTGATGATCGCCGGAAACCATCTGGCCGATCGATTGGTGATCGAAGGAGGCCGGGTGACCGGCGCCTGGCTGATCGGCCCGGAAGGGCCGGTTGAGGTTCGCGCCGGTCGAACGATTATCAGCGCCGGCGTGTATGGCTCACCGGCAATTCTTCTGCGCTCCGGCGTCGGCAATCCCGACGAGCTGCGAGCGATCGGTATTAAGCCCGTTCACGATCTCCCGGGGGTTGGCCGCAATTTGCACGACCATCCGATGACGCATGTGCGATTCCCCGGAACGCCTGAGCTGATTGCGGAAATGCATTCGTACGCGCAACACCATTGGGCTCCCGATGAGCAGACGATTGCGAAGCTGCGCTCATCGCGGTGCGCTGATGCTGGATTCGATCTCCACATGCTTCCGTTCAGCGGTTTGGGCGGCGATGAGGGATCGGAATGGTCGTTCGTCTTCCCGGTCGCCTGTATGACGCCGAAGGCGCGCGGAGTGCTCCGGCTTTCGACAAGCGATCCCGAGACGATGCCACTGATCGATCACAATTATCTTGGTGATCCCGAGGGACACGATCTCGCGGTGCTCGTGGAAGGCGTGCAGCTGACGCGGCAGATCACCGCGCAGGAGCCCCTGCGCTCATTGCTTGGAGAAGAAATCACCCCGGGAAGTCAATCGCTCGACGAGTTCATCTCCAATAATGTCGGCAACTACTATCACCCGGTCGGCACCTGCAAGATGGGACCAGCCTCAGATGCTGACGCGGTGGTCGATCACACTGGCGCGATTCATGGGCTTGAAGGCGGATACGTGGCTGATTGCTCGATCATGCCGGTCGTGCCCCGCGCCAACACCAATATTCCCGCGATCGTTGTCGGCGAGCGGATTGCCGCGTATCTCACATGATCGAATGCGTATTTCCGAACTGACTGTACTGTAAGGAAGCTGCTCAAATGTCCAAACTCCGCTTCGCCGCCCTCTTGAGCACGGTTCTCGGATTGCTGAGTCTTTCCCTGCCGGTCGATCACGCCCAGGCGAGCACGCAATCGACGCGTCAGGAACTGAATGATGCCGCCGCAAGCATCGATGCCTACTGGCAGTCGGTTTTCGCCTCGTACGATTTCGACTATTTCGCGCCAGATCTCTCCTTCGAGCAAGGTGAGTTCGATGCTCCCTGCAAGGGAGAAGCGGAGTTTGCCGCCTACTGCGGTCAGGACGAAACCATTTACCTCGATGCCCGCCAGATCGATCTCGTCTCGCAACAGGCCGGCGAGCTGCTGCCGGCCGTTCTGCTCGCGCATGAGTGGGGCCATCATCTGACCATGCTCTTGCAGCCCTATGAGGGCAAAGGCGTTGATCTCGATTGGGTCGATAAGAATTGGGAAATCGAGGTTCTGGCCGACTGCTTCTCAGGCGTCTACATCGGCGAGCTCTGGTATGACGATGAGCTTCAAGAGGGAGATGTTTCGGATGCGGTCGCTTTCATGAGCGCGATCGGCGATCCAACCCACGGCACCGGCGATGATCGCATCGTCGGTTTCATGCATGGATTTGTTGATGGATTTGAAGGTTGCGACGTGCTCCCGAGTTCGTAAGCGTAGTAGCACGATAGACGAGTTTTGCATAACCAACTAGTATTTCGTAAGTTGCCACCGGGCAATGCATCGTTTCTCGCCATATCAGGAGTGTTCGTGTCGAATTTCATCCACCCCGATCTCAATCTCGTCGCCATCGTCGGCAGCCTTCGCGCCAAATCAATCAATCGCGCCCTCTTTGAAGCGGCTGTTGAGGTCGCTCCCGCCGGCATCACGATCACTGAGGCTCCAATCGGGAATCTGCCGCACTTCAATCAGGATCTTGAAACGCCGCCGCTGCCCGACGCCGTTGAAGCGTTTCACGCCTTGATCCGGCCAGCCGATGGTGTGCTCTTCTTTACCCCTGAGTACAACTATTCGATTCCAGGCGTCTTGAAGAACGCGATCGATTGGGGATCTCGCCCATCCGGTCACGGTTCATTGAGCAAGAAACCGGTCATGATCTTCGGAGCCGCCGGTGGCCGCTCCGGAACCATGCGGGCGCAAATCCACCTTCGCTCGATTCTCGGCAATCTGGAAATGCACGCGATGCCGAAGCCGGAATTCGTGCTTCCCTTTGCCGGCAACGCGATGGAAGACGGGCAGTTCACCGACGCCGCAGTGCGTGACCAGATCAACACAATGCTCACCGCCTTCGCCGACTGGATCCATCTGCTCAAGCAACGCGATCAGGTGCTGGCGTAGCCTTTCGTTGCCTCATCGTCACCGAATCCGTCTGTTCAACATATCCAGCGCCGAAGGCGATGCTACGTGCGCTTCGCAATATCGATTCTCTGGCATATATCGTGTAGAGTGAATATCGTAAGGAGAATCCGGAAAACCTTCCGTACGAATGCACGATTTATGCAATCGTTACCACCTAAACGGGTCCCCCCAAAGTTGTCCTGTACATCTTGCGTTACACGGTTGAATATGACGTACATCATGGTGAGCCGTACCAGATCCCTTGATCGGGAGGTGCCCATTGGACAACTCGCGACTGATTCGAATTCTCTCATCCACCACCGTTCAGGTCTTCGGCATTGCCTTGATCGTCTTCGTCGCCACCTTCAGCGCTGACGAAACGAGCGGCTTTCGGCCGATCGCCTACATCGCCGCTCTGGTGCTGACCGTCCTGCTCGGTTTCTGGATCATCCAGTGGGCCACCAACCACCATCACCGCGACGACATCGGCAATCAACCAGGCGCGGGGCAGTAGATTCTCTCTTGCCGAGAATCACTGCCCCGCTGCACGGAATATCCTGGGCATCCAGACGGCAGCTGGTTACTTCTTTGGTGAAAACGCCTCGGGCAAAAGCTCCGCGGCGGGGAAGCCATTCGTCGCATGATCGGTGGCGTAGCGATAAAGCGCCGCCCGATAGATCGAATCAAGCGCCGATGACACCACCATCACGATCGCCAGCGCCACCAGGGTGATCGCAATTGCAATGACGATCAGCGCCAGGAACCCGGAAGCGACGGCGAGCAAGATCAGCGCTCCGCCAACCAGTCCGACTCCGAGCATCATCAAACCCGTCGCCAGACCGATACCGGCATTGCCGATGATCTGCTCGCCCCAGGTTTTCTTCAGCAACCCGGCGCTTCGCTTGATCGCATCGATCGGCCCAGCTTTCTCAACCACCAACACCGGCACAACCAGGAAGGTCGAGATCGCCCAGACCGCGCCGCCGATCGCGGCGACAATGCGTCCCGCGATTTCCGAGCGGTCGGAGAGCACCCGCAGCGCCACGCCGACCGAAGCCGCGATCGCCGCGTATCCGAGAATCGCGCCGATACGCGAGCGGGCGAAGCTCCAACCGGAAACCGGCGTGGTGACACCTTCGAGCCGCTGCATCACCACCGATACGAGTGCGGTGTTGCAAAAGAAGATCGCCGTGTAGCAGACGAGGTAGAGCACGAACAGCCCGGCAATCTGCGCCGGTCCGGACGCGTTTGTGTCGAGGTTGTCGAGCACCCCGAATGCGAACAACGGTCCCAGAATCAATGCGCCGAGGATGACGACCGCGATCGATGAAATGATCGGGTAGACCAGCAGCGACCGATCCGACATCAGCACCGCCCAGCTTGCCTTGGCCAGCGCCCAGCTTCGGGAAAATCTCGCTCTCATGGTTATATCCCCTCATGTCTCGACGTGTCTGACGTTGATCCTAGCAGGCTTGCCGGGATAGGGTGGGGTCAGCCGAAACGGGCTGGAGAAAACGCGTCCAGCACATCGGGCGTCCGGCCCGACAGCACGGTTTCGGCGATAGCGTCGCCGGTCGCGGGCCCGAGCGTCACACCGAGCATCGCGTGGCCGGTCGCCACCGCAAGATTGCGGTAGCCGGGCAGAAAGCCAAGCACGGGAATCCCATCCGGTGTCATTGGCCGTAGTCCACTTCCCGTTCGAGTGGCGGCGGCGGGATCGCCTGGCCAGTCGCGCAGCATGGTTGAGGCGGTGTGGCTGATCGCGGCGATTCGTTTTGGCCGCTGGATATCGTTGATGCCGGAGAACTCCATCGTGCCCGCCAGACGAACGGCGCCGTCGAACGGTGTCACCGCCACCCGCGCTTCGTGCAGGTAGATCGGCCGCCCGACCGCCACTGGTGGAGGACCGTAATCGAGACAGTACCCCTTGCCTCCCTGCACCGGCAGTTTCACTCCGGCCATTGCCGCAAGCTGGCCGCTCCAGGCGCCGGCGCAAATCACCGCCGCGTCGCACACCACCGCGCCCGTTGACGTGACGACGCGCTGGATTGATTCCTCGGTGGCGGAAAAACCGGTCACCGCGGTCTTTGTCTGGAACTCAACCCCCTGCTGTTCGAGCCAGGTTCGCAACCCGGTTGTCAGGGAGTCCGGGCGGACGCTGCGTTCCTGTTCCAGCCAGTAACCAGCATTGACGGACGGGCCGAGCGATGGCTCGAATGCCCGAACCCCATTCCCATCCAAAGAAACCGGAGTGGGGTAGCCATACGCGTTCAGCGGCTCAAGCGAGCGGAGATCATGCTCCATCGTCGCCGCATCCTTGTAGGCGAAGAGCAGACCGTCGCGGTGCTCCTCAAACTGCACACCGGCCTGTTTGAGCGCGTCGTAGAGCGCCATCGTCGTCCGGTTCAACTCGGCGGTCGCCTGCATTCCGGCAACAAAGTCTTGCTCGTTGCAGTGCCGCCAGAATGACGTCAACCAGGGGAGCATCCTCGGGGCGGAGAGCGGGCGAATGTAGAGCGGGCTGTCGCCGTGCAGCATCCATTTCAGCGACGTTTTCACCAATCCGGCGGACGGCACGGGATCGGAAAGCGACGGGGTGACCCATCCGGCGTTGACAACAGATGCGCCGTGCGCCGCGGCTTCCTTTTCAAGGATCACCACATCAGCGCCACGCTGATGAAGTGAAAATGCCGTGCAGAGTCCAATCACTCCCGCGCCAATCACCACAACTCGCGTCACGATCTGCTCCCTTTCCTGAATCGGGCAATTGCCCTCGGCATCGTCAGGCTGTTAGGATGCCGGACTATTGGGCCTGCCCTAACAAGGCCGCCTGGACGGTGCGGATTGCACCATCTTTGTCTCCGTTGCGATCGCTTTTGCCGGGTGAGGAGTCCTCGTGACCGCCAACGCGTCCACCGCTTCGACGCAATCTGAACAGGATCCACACCCTACCACCCGGCTCGATCTCCTTCGCAACCGGCCCTTGATGACCCTGATGCTCGGTCATTACACGGTCGATATGTACAGCGGCATCATCCCATTTCTCTACCCGCTTTTGACGGACAAGTTTGATCTCAGTCTCGGCACCGTCGGGTTCGTCTCGCTCGCCTACAGCGGCGCATCATCGATCTCGCAGCCCCTCTTCGGCATGGTCGCCGATCGCAAGGGCATCCGCTTCATCGGTCTCGCACTCATGTGGACCGGATTCATGTTTTCCATTCTTGGATTCGCGACGACGTTTCCGATGCTGCTTTTGCTGGCCGCATGTGCCGGGCTAGGCTCGGGAGCGTATCACCCCATGGGCGCGCTCGGCGCGAATGCGGCGATTGGCGCCGGCCAGCGCAATGTCGCGATGTCGCTCTACGTCACCGGCGGCACGCTCGGCGTCGCCTGCGGTCCGCTCATCGGCGCCACGCTCTTCCATTTCTTCGGGCTGCATGGCACCGCTGCGATGTTCATCCCGGGTGTCGGCATCTCGATCTGGATGCTCATCGAGATGCGCAACATCACGAAAGTGACGGTGCACCGGCGGGCGATCGACACCAATCTGCCGCCGATCCCGATACGGCCGATGTTGATCATTATTGGATTGATGATGATGCGTTCCTGGACGATGTCGTCGTTGCAGGCCTACATCCCCACCTGGTATGAGGAACTGGGGTACGGGGCAGGCTTTTACGGGCTGCTCACCACGACGTTGCTGCTATCGAGCGTTGTCGGCACGATCGGTTCTGGATCGCTCGCCGACAAGCATGGCCGCAAAATACTCATGATCGTCTCTTCAGTGGCGACCGTTCCTGCCGTTTTCCTGTTCGCGCAGTTTCCTGGTTGGTTCGGCTTTGTCTCCGCGGCGATGATCGGATTGCTGGCCGCGTCGACCGGCCCGCTATTGCTCGTCATGGCGCAGCAATTGATGCACGGGCGAGCGGGAGTCGCATCCGGGCTGATTCTTGGGTTGGGCTTCGTCATGGGCGCAATTGGCGTGCCGATTGTCGGCGCGATCGCCGATCATATCGGCATCCAGGCCGCGTTCCGCGTGCAGGCGGTCATTTCCTCCGGCGCGATCATTCTCGCCGTCATGCTGCCGAGCGAGAAACGCATGACGGAAATCATCAATCAACCTGAAAGGGCTCCGGCATGACGACACGACAGGAGATGGGCGTCGATCGCGATCTGCTCGATCTTGGTCTCCAGGCGTTGGCCGATTGGGAAGCGCGCTGGCCAGCCGTTGCCACCGATGCTTCACTGGCCGTTGATCCGGACAAAGCGCGCGCAGTGATCGCCGAATTAACCAGCCGGCTTCAGGACAATTACCCCTTTTTCCATCCCGCTTATGCCGGGCAGATGCTCAAACCACCCCATCCCATCGCGTCGATCGCCTATTTCCTCACCCAGCAGATTAACCCGAACAATCACGCGCTCGATGGCGGACCCGCAACCGCCGCCCTGGAACGCGAAACCATCGCCAGCCTGGCCACAATGGTTGGATACGATCCGGCAAGTACGCTCGGGCATCTCACGTCGAGCGGCACGATCGCCAATCTGGAAGCGCTCTGGGTTGCGCGCGAACTGCATCCCGACAGAGCGATCGCTTTTTCCGCCGAAGCGCATTACACGCATGGCCGGATGTGCGAAGTGCTCGGGATTCGCGGCGTCAAGATCGCCGCAACCGCAGACGGGCGAATGGATCTCGCCGATCTCAAAGCAAAGCTGGCGACCGAGCGGATCGGCACCGTCGTCGCAACGACCGGCACTACCGCGCTCGGTTCAATCGATCCCGTTCCGAAACTGCTTAAGCTGGCGAAGGAACATCACTTCCGCATTCATGTCGATGCCGCCTACGGAGGGTTCTTCACGCTTCTGGCGCAATTGCCTCAGGGTCATGAGGCTGCGCTCGCCCCTGAGGACGCCGCGTCATTCCAGGCTATTTCCGCCTGCGATTCGGTGGTGATCGATCCGCACAAGCATGGGATGCAACCCTACGGCTGCGGCTCGGTGCTCTTTCGTGATGCCAGCGTCGGGCGGTTTTACGTCCACGATTCGCCCTACACCTATTTCACATCGGATGAGCTGCATCTCGGTGAGATCAGTCTGGAGTGTTCCCGGGCAGGCGCGGCGGCAGCGGCGCTCTGGGCAACGCTGCAATGCTTTCCGCTCGAAGCCGAGCAAGGTCTCGGGCTCGTGTTGCAACAGGCGCGGCGTGCGGCGACCCGCTGGGCGGCGCTCATCGACAAGTCAACCGAGCTTCGCCTGCTGATGCCGCCCGGTCTCGACATCCTGGTCTACTACCCGGTTTTGGCAAGCGGCGAGCAGCGCGTTTCCGAAATCTCCACCCTGTCGCACAAGGTGTTCGAGGCAGGGATGATCGACGGTCCCAGATGCCTTCTTCCTGGCGAAAGTCCACATCTCCCCCGATCGACTGACCGAGCACACCGACCTCATCTGGGACGCGCCAACGATGGTCGGCCTCCGCAGCGTCCTGATGAAACCTGAGCACTATGCGGCAGTTCCTGCGCTGCATGAACGGATTATTCAGGCCGTGAGATCTGCTCAAAACAGCTAGCATCCAGGCCACACAATTGCGGATTGGGCTGGAGTAGAACGGACGTCAGTTGGACCGGGATTTCGTTCTCCACGAGCATTTCTGGAAGATGCGGAACGCAAAAACCCCGGCACAGATTCCCGGAAAGCGGAGCGGGAGCGCTTAACCTTCCAGTTCCCAGAGCGCGAGATTGTCGATCAATCGGGTTTCGCCCACAGTGGCGGCGATTAATGCGCGTGCCCCCGGCATGAGGTCATCGATCGGTTCAAGGTTTTCGGGGTCAACGATCGCCAAATAGTCGAGATCGATCATTGGCTCGGCTGAGATTATTGCTGTTCCAATCTTCAGAATGTCAGCGCTTTTCCGCTCGCCGGTGTTCGCGGCGTCGCGCATAGCGAAGAGTGCCTCCGACAGGATAGCGGCAGCTGTCCGCTCAATTCCATTCAACCGGATATTGCGCGAACTGAGCGCCAATCCATCGTCTTCGCGCAGGGTGGGGCAGCTGACGATCTCACCCGGCAATTGCAGATCTCCCTGCATCCGCCGCACAATTTGCAGTTGCTGATAATCCTTTTCCCCGAAGTAGGCGCGAGCCGGACGCACCGTGTTGAGCAAGATCGAGACGACCGTGGCGACGCCGGCGAAGTGTCCAGGACGAGACGCTCCTTCCCAACGATCGGTGAGACCTGTGACCGAAACCGTCGATGCGAACCCGTCCGGATAGATCGCATGCACCGACGGCGCATAGATTAGATCGGCGCCGGCCTCGGTTGCGGAGAGCGCGTCTCGCTCCAGTCTACGGGGATATCTTGAGAGATCGCTCTGATTCTGAAACTGTGTTGGATTGACGAAAATGCTGACCACCGTTGCCGGATTTTCCTGCGCCGAGCGCTCGATCAGCGAAAAATGACCTGCATGCAACGCACCCATTGTCGGCACAAGACCGGGTCGAATGTCGCCCAGCGCTTCACGCAGTGCGCGCGGCGTCTCGACGATGCGCGGCAGGTTCATTCGGAATCATCCCCGGCATCGAGCGCGACGGCGGTCTCCTCCGGCAATCCGAATGAATGCTTCGGTGTCGGGTAGGCGCGGGTTCGGACGTCCTCGGCATAGGCGCTGAACGCGCCGCGAATCGTACCGGCGAGATCGGCGTAGGTTTTGAGAAAGCGCGGTTTGAAGCGGTCGTCGGCGCCGAGCATGTCGTTCGCGACCAGCACCTGCCCATCGCAGTGAACCCCGGCGCCAATGCCGATCGTCGGTATGGAGACCAGCTTCGTGATCCGTTCGGCCAGCTCAGATGGAACCAGTTCGACGACGATCGCAATTGCCCCTGCTTCCGCCACCGCCTTCGCATCGCGCAGGAGCTGCTTCGCCGCAGCGATCTCTCGCCCCTGCACCTTGAACCCGCTTTGGCCAGCGGCGGTTTGCGGCAACAAGCCGATATGGGCGATCACCGGAATCCCGATCCGGGCGATCGCCGCGATCCGGCTGGCCATCGCCTCGCCGCCCTCCAGCTTGACGCTATCCGCGCGCCCTTCTTTGACCAATCGGCCAGCGCTCGCCACGGCCTGCTCGTCGCTGACCTGGTAGGTCATGAACGGAAGATCAGCCACGATATGCGTATGAGGAGCGCCGCGGCGTACGGCCTGAGTGTGGTGGAGGATTTCGTCGATAGTGACCTGCGCTGTTGATTCGAGCCCGAGCACGACCATGCCCATCGAATCGCCAACGAGCAGGAGATCGATCCCGGATTCTTCGGCCAGTCTCGCCATCTGGGCATCGTAGAGCGCCAGCATCGAGAGCGGACGCGATCCCTTAGCGCTGGCGATGTCGACTGCGGTCAGCTTCGATCGATCAGGTGATTCAACCGTTTTCGACATTGGGAGCTTATTCCTCCGCCGGGGTGGAAATGGGGTCGGCTTCGACTGCCGAGGCCGATATCCCACGCTCCAACGCGTACATCATGATCGTCATCATCGTCGTGATCGGCGTATTGACGCCGTACGCTTCGCCAAGCTCGTGAATGGCCCCGGTGATCGCTTCGGTTTCCGTGCGGCGTCGCTGCTCAATGTCGCGCAGCATTGAGGAGCGATTTTCTCCTGTGGCGCGAGCGACCTCAAGCGCCTGCCCGACCGGATCGTCGATCTGAATGCCGAGGGCGGCGGCGACCGCCGCCGCTTCCGTTGCGAGGTAGGCGGCAAGCTGGGCGAGATTCGGGTCGTTGGCGATCTCGCCGTTCGAAACCCTGGTCAACGCGGTCAGCGGATTGAGGGCGGCATTAGTGGCGAGCTTCATCCAGAGGTGCGGGAGGATGTCGTCCACCGCGCTCGCCTTCCACCCGGCGCCGTCGAGCGTGGCGGCCACCCTTTTGGCGATGTCGAGCGCCCCCGGATCTTCATCCAGAAATTCACTGCCGATCCAGGTGTCGCCGGGGCCGGTATCGCGAACGACCCCAGGTTCGGTGCGCAATGCACCCTGAGTCGTCACTCCCGTCAAAACCCGGGTTCTGGCGGGAAGAATCGCCTTGATTCGCTGGGCGTTGCCGAGGCCATTCTGAAGCGTTAAAACCGCTTCGACCTGATCGAGCGAGGGAATAATCCGGCGCAGCGCATCCTCAGTCGCCCAGGTTTTCACCGCGACGATAGCGAGCGCCGGCAGCCGGACCGGGTGCTCGTAACTTCCTGTGCGCAAGCGCACCGTGAGACGCGATCCTGCTGGTTCCTCAACGGTGAGCCACTTGCCGGCGATCCGGCTCAAATGCGGGGATGGCCGCCCGAACAGGGTGACCGGCACCCCGGCAGCGGAGAGCCGCGCGGCGAGCAATGACCCCAGCGAACCCGCGCCGATGATAAGGGTTTCCATGAAACGATGACCGCCCTTCGTCCCGAACGCGTGCCGGCGGATCGCAACCGCCTCCTAACCGGGCATCATGACCCTTTGTGCCAATCCTCGCAAGCCGGGACGGAGAAGTTGGGAGTTGGGAATGGAGTAATCGAACCAAGGTTGTCCCGATTGCCGGGAGCTGAAGCACCCGGCTGACACGCGAAAGTCCTACGGACTGCGCACGTCTGATCGCCCACCCAGCTCAGTGCCTGAAAAGTACTTCGGCTTGTGAGCGCTGGGCTTCAGCCCGGCGCACGACGGCGACCCAAGTCTCCCCGCACTTACGGCCTACCGCTCCATTGCTGCTTCAGCCTACGCTCTGCCGCCTGCTATATCCATAACTTGATCATGAAGGTATAATTCTAATTGAAATCTGCCTGCATCGTCCTTCCAGAGGTTTTGCTATGGCCACATTCTCTCCTTCCACGCAGTTGCGATCCTTCCGGGTATTCCGGCGCCGATTGTGAAGCTCAATCGCTGGACACTGGTGATCGGGATTTCTGGCGGCCTTCGTGCTTCAGCAACCGTTGATCACCACGCTGCTGTTTCTCATTGTGGCGAGCGCAGCGCTGTTTGGCCGGCGAGGTAGCTTGATCTTTGCCGCTCGGTTCACGGCTCTTCAAACGGCAAAATGCCGCGGCGCTGGCGGCGGAACAGTATGATGATCGCCGGGTGATGCGCTTCAACAACGTCGTGGCCGCGATCATGCTCGGCGGAGCGCAGATCGCGTTTCTGCTCGGAGCTTCGATTCTGGGTTGGGTGCTCGCGCTTGCTGTCGTGGCTGCGGCGGCTGTGGCGCTCGCCGGTTTTTGCGTTGGTTGCTCCATCTACACGCAATGGCACATTCGATCCCGTCTCTGGAAGGCGTCACGAGCGGGTTAGCGCCTTCCAGATTCAGTGCGATTAAGCGGTGACCGGCGACAATCGTCGTCTCGGTCATTCGTGTTGTGTCGATGATCCTAGACTATGGCGAAGGTGTTCCTTCGGGAACAGGGAACACAGATTTCGTCCCCAAACACAACCAGCGTGCCGAGCTGCGGCGATCGTCATGGACGGGCAGGATAGTCCCAGATTCCGCCACTCGATGTACCATCCGCATTGAAAGTCCCGTCACCATCGCCGGCATGGTTGTTGAGCATCGCGGTTGCGATCTCGCGAGCCATGTGATCGGCCTGGTCATTTTGGGAAATGATGGTGACGAAGTAGTTGAAGTTTCCCGTGCGAAGCAAGATCGCCTCGAAGGTCATCATGGCGCCTTGCTGCCCCTCGCTCCCTTTGATCTCCTTCGCTGCGTCGCCGAAGCCACTCAGATCGCTTTCCTGAAACGTTGTGCCAAAGCCGCTTTGCAATGCCGGCACGGCACTGCTATTGACTTTGTCGAGGCCGCTTGACGCGTGGTCACCATTGTCATATTGGAGAATGGTTGCCGATACGTAGCTCGCGTTTTTCATCATATCTTCGACTGAAGGGGTTGCCGCACCTGGAGCAGCTGGAGTCGCGAAGCTGTTCATCATCGCCGTCATATCAGGGCCATACGCCCGGGAAACGGCGTGCTGAAGTCCGTCAATTCCTGCAAGATCAATTGAAGGAGCACTCTGCGCCGCGACCGTGCCGCGGCCGGCGATGGCGATCAATGCGAAAAGTCCCAGGAACCCCACGAAGCGAATGCATTTCAAGATCCACCTTCTTTCGTTCGGAAGCCGAAGTACGACTCCGATGAGTCCTATAGCACGTTGCTCTGATCAGGCATGGAGCGCTCGCGTCACAGATTCCTGGCAATTCGGTCAATCCACTCGAAAAACGGTCGCCACGTAACACCTGGCAACGGGACTGGTACCCTTTGCGCGCATTGGGATCGGGGTCGAAATGCGCGTGGTCAACTGGCATGCAATCAAAGAGTCCGCGAGCAGGGCGGGGCGAGATGCTATTCGGCATCTTCGCTTCTGGCCGCCGTTGGAGCGCAAACATGTGCTGCTGGCTATTGGAGCGGTCAGTCTCGTCACCATGTTGATGATTCCGATCCGCGATGCGCTCGGCGCACTGAATCCAGCGCTGATCTATCTCGTCGTGGTGTTCGCCATTGCGCTTCGGGCCGGATCACGCGCCGCCGCGATTGCCGCGCTCCTCTCATTCGCGCTGCTCGATGTCTTTTTCTTTCCTCCACTCCATACGTTTTCAGTCGCGAGCCGCGATCATGTGCTGGCGCTCTTCGTCTATCTGGGTGTGGCGATCGTGACGGGGCAGCTCGTTTCCCGGCTTCGCAGCCGCACCGCCGCAGCTGAGCGTGCCGAGCGCCGCGCCACGCTGCTGGCGGAACTCAACTCCGCGCTGATTGCCGGAGTGACCCTGGACGCGATTCTTTCCGCGATCGTGCAGCGCGTGGTTCAACTCACCAACGCCGAGACCGCGCAGATTCTGACCCCCGATCCGGAAGCTGGGCTCACGACGCGTGCTTCAGCCCCGTCGCTTTCGCCACTCGATCGCCAGGATCTCGCCGTAGCAACGTGGGTGTTGGAAAACCGCCAGCCGTCTGGCCGCAAAGCGATGGCGGGAACACCATTCGGGCGCTGGCGCAAACCTGGAGACACCCGCAGCAGGGCATTGCTTATGCTGCCCATCGCGACGACGGAACGCCCGATCGGCGTGCTCGCCATCGAGCAGGCTGAAGGATCGCGGGCGTTCTCGCCTGATGACGAAATGGTGCTGGCGACGTTCGCCACCCAGGCAGCACTCGCAGTCGACCGCGCTCGCCTGACCGAGGAAGCCGCTCGATCAGCCGCGCTGGCGCAATCGGATGAGCTCAAATCGGCGCTTCTCGCGGCGGTTTCCCATGACTTGCGCACGCCACTGGCGACGATCAAAGCGTCGACCACATCGCTCATGGACGATTCAGTCTCGTGGGACGATAGTGCGCGCCACGAATTCCTGGCCGGCATCGATGAAGAAACGGATCGCCTCACCCTGATGGTGAGCAATCTGCTCGATCTCTCGCGGATTGAAGGGGGCGCACTCAGACCAGACCGCGATTGGGTCGACAGCGCCGATCTCATCTACGATGTGGTGCGCCGATTACGAACGAGGGCGCTGGCGGCGACGCATCCCATTGAGACCGATTTGCCGATCGAGCCACCGATTCTCTGGCTCGACTATGTGGAAATCGCTGAGGTGCTTTTGAATCTCGGCGACAATGCGATGAAATACACGCCGAATGGCTCAATTGTCCGGTTCGGATTGCGCGTGAACGATCGTGAAGCGATCTTCGACGTGTCGGACAATGGTCCGGGCATGTCTCGCCGTGATCGGAATCGCGTCTTTGAAAAGTTCGTGCGCGGTGAGTCTTCCAAATCGGCGGCTGGCTCCGGCATCGGTCTCACGATCAGCAAGGGGCTGGTCGAAGCGCATGGCGGCAGGATCTGGATCGAAAGCCTGCCCGGCGAAGGAACCGTCGTCTTCTTTTCCATCCCGCGAACGGAGCAACAATCGCATGAGCGGTGAGCGCATTCTGGTCATCGACGACGAGGCCCCGATTCGTCGCGCTCTGCGCATCGCGCTCGCCGGTCATGGCTACAACGTCGAAACCGCCGACGACGGTGAAGATGGGTTGGTTCGCGCTGCGTCGTGGTCGCCCCGATTGATCGTGCTTGATCTGATGATGCCGAAAATCGACGGCTTGCAGGTACTTCAGGATTTGCGTGGCTGGACCGACGTGCCGGTGCTTGTGCTTTCAGCGCGCGGCCAGGAGCGGGACAAAGTTCGCGCGCTCGATCTGGGCGCCGACGATTACCTGACGAAACCTTTCGGCATGGACGAATTGCTGGCGCGCGTCCGGGCTCTGCTCCGGCGGCAGGGTTCGGGAGATGCGGGAGAGACGACCCATCGCTTCGGCGATGTCGTCATCGATCTGAGCAGGCGGATCGTCACCAAGGCTGGAGAAGAGGTCCATCTCACACCGACCGAATTCTCGCTTCTGGCGACGTTTTGCGCCGAACCGGACCGTGTGCTCACGCACCGCCATCTGCTCGAACGTGTCTGGGGAGGCTACGCCGCCGACAACGCCCAGCAACTCCGCGTCTACATTGGCTACCTCCGCCGCAAGCTCGAAGACGACCCCGCTGCCCCTCAATTCATTCTCACCGAACCTGGCATCGGGTATCGGCTGCGATCCGGCGAATAGCAGGCAGCAGGCAGCAGGCAGCAGGCAGCAGGCAGCAGGCAGCAGGCAGCAGGCAGCAGGCAGCAGGCAGCAGGCAGCAGGCAGTGAAAGCGTAATCCGGTCGTCACCATTGTCGGGAGCTGAAGCACCCGGCTGACACACGACAAGTTTTCCGGACTGAGCACCCATGTGAACCACCGAGCTCAGTCTCGTAGAGACTTCGGCCTGTGAGCGCTTGGCTTCAGCCCGGCGTTCGTCGGCACCCAGGTCTCCCCGTGCTTACGGCTCCGTCGCTGCCTGCTCCGCCCCAATTCTTACAACATTCACACGCCAAACCCCCTGTCTCTCATGCGGCGAAAACAGCGATATCTCTAGGCTTTTCTTTGGCACGCGGGACCGGTGCGTGCCGGAGGAGCCAGTGGTATGCGAATTCTGCTCGTTGATGATGAACCACACCTGAGACAGTCGATTGCCCGTTCGCTGACGGTGCGTGGATACCACGTGACCGAAGCGGAGAACGCCGCGATCGCGCTCTCACTTGCCGATCCCGGAAACGTCGATCTGCTCGTGCTCGACATCAACCTGCCCGATGCCACTGGTTGGGATGTGCTGCGCACGCTGAAGGAGCGAGGAACGACGCTTCGCACCGTCGTTTTCTCGGCGGTTCCCCCGACGCGAAGCCGGATCGCCGAATTTGCTCCTTTCGGCGTGCTGCACAAGCCCTTTCCGATCAGCGCGTTGCTCTCACTGGTGGAGCGAGCCAGGGAAGGGAATGAACCGCTGGGCGGGGAGTTGCGATTGGTGGGAGTCGATGAGCGAGAAGGATGATCTGATGTGGGACATCGTCGTGTTGGTTGGCATCGTCATTGGTTTCTGGGCGGCGATCGGGTTCATCGCCCTCATTCATCATCTCTAAATGACCGGGATCTGGAGGATCGAAGATGTCAGGCGGTGACCTGTTTGGGCTTATTTTGGGCGTGATCGTGCTTGCGTATCTTTTTTACGTCCTTGTGCGCCCGGAGCGTTTTTAGGGGAGGCGAACGGTGGGAGATTTCCTGACGATCGCCGCATTTGTGGCGGTCATTATTTTGCTCACGAAACCGATGGGAATACTGATCGACGATTCCGTCGAAGGGAGCCCTCCCCGGCTGCTGCGTTGGTTGCGGCCAGTTGAGCGCGGCATCTATCGCGTGTGCGGGGTGAATCCAGCCCAGGAAATGACCTGGAAAGCGTATGCGGCCGGCGTGATGCTCTTCAGTCTCGCTGGGGTCGTATTCCTCTATGCATTGCAACGATTCCAGGGATCGCTGCCGGGGAATCCGGATAGCATGTCCGGGGTCGAGCCGCGCCTGGCGCTCAATACTGCGGTGTCGTTCGTCACGAACACCAACTGGCAGAGCTATTCGGGCGAGTCGACGATGTCGCAGTTCACCCAAATGGCGGGACTCGCGGTTCAGAACTTCATTTCGGCAGCGGTCGGCATTGCCATCGCGATTGCCATCATCCGCGGATTCACGCGGCGCACCACGAAAGAAATCGGCAACTTCTGGGCCGACATCACCCGTATCGCGCTCTACGTGCTGTTGCCGATCAGTTTCGTCGTCGCGCTCTTCTTCGTGGCGCGGGGAGTGCCGCAAAATTTTCACGCCGATATCACCGCCACCAACCTGACCGGCGTCATTCAGACGATTCCGCAAGGTCCGGTGGCGTCGCAAGAAGCGATCAAGATGTTCGGCACGAACGGGGGTGGCTTTTTCAATGCAAACAGCGCTCATCCCTATGAGAATCCAACACCGTTCACCAACTTCGTGCAGATGGTCCTGATCTTCGCGATTCCGGCCGGATTGACCTACACCTTCGGGCGGAGAGCGGGCAATACCCGCCAGGGCTGGGCGATTTTCGCGGCCATGGGGCTGCTCTTCCTTGTTGGCGTCACCGTGACCACCCTCGCCGAGCGTGATGGCAACCCGCTACTCACCAACGAGGGCGCAACCTCAGCGCAAACCGTCAATGGCGAAAACGCTCCTGGCGGCAATATGGAAGGAAAAGAGCTTCGCTTCGGCATCGGCTCGTCCACGCTCTTCGCCGTCGTCACGACCGCGGCCTCGTGCGGAGCGGTGAACGGGATGCTCTCGTCCTTCATGCCGTTGGGAGGATTGATTCCACTCGCGAACATCGGCCTGGGCGAGGTGATCTTCGGAGGAGTCGGGTCGGGACTCTACGGCATGTTGATCTTTGCGGTCACCGCAATCTTCATCGCCGGGCTGATGGTCGGCCGCACGCCTGAATATCTCGGCAAGAAAATCGAGCCGAGAGAGATGAAGATGGCGATGCTTGCCCTGCTCGCCATGCCGATTGTCATTCTCGGCTTCTCTGCAACGGCGCTTGTGACCCAGGATGGATTGCAAAGTCTGCTCAGTTCGGGTCCGCACGGTCTTTCAGAGGCGCTCTACGCCTTCACATCGGGTGCAGGCAACAACGGCAGCGCCTTCGCGGGATTGTCAGCAAACACGCCCTTTTACAACGTGACATTGGCGATCGCGATGTTCGTCGGCCGCTTCATTCCGATTCTGGCGGTGCTTGGGCTCGCGGGCTCACTGGCCATCAAGAAGCGGGCAACCGTTTCGGCGGGAACATTCCCGACAACCGGAGGCCTCTGGGTCGGTCTATTGGTCGGCGTGGTCATCATCGTCGGCGCGCTCACCTATCTCCCCGCCTACATGCTTGGCCCAATTACTGAGCAGATGCAGCTTCGCTGAGTTGTGAGTTGTGAGTTGTGAGTTGTGAGTTGTGAGGAAGCCTCGTCGAGTGGGTGACGGTGTCAATCCTCAGGGTTGAAGTGCAACCTGGATGCGGCGTCCCACCTCCCGGGGTTGAAACCCCGGGCTAACAAGACGAAGTCCCTCCGGGACCGAGCTGGGTGGGAGCAATAGCCGATATATCAGGGCGATTCCAGGCTCAACCTTGTAGCGGCTTCGGCTTGTCACTAGGTGTCACTGGCTTCAGCCCGGTGCGATGGCACACGACGTTCGCTCCCTTCTCCCTTCTCCCTTCTCCCTTCTCCGAAAGGAACATCAATGGTCGCGACAGCGCCGCAAGTAACCGATATCACGAGCAACAAGCCGCCGAAGCGGCAGAAGAAAACGGCGTTCGATCGATCGCTGCTGAAAGATGCGCTGATCGCCGCGTTCAAGAAGCTCGATCCGCGCACGCTGGCCGCCAATCCGGTGATGCTGATCGTGGAGATCGGCGCGGTTGTCACGACCGGTGTGCTCGTCCAGACAATTGCCGGGCGCAACGACGAGCAAACCTGGTTCATCGCCTGGCTCGCCGCCTGGCTCTGGTTCACCGTGCTCTTCGCCAATGCCGCCGAGGCGCTGGCCGAAGGTCGCGGCAAAGCCCAGGCCGACGCCCTGCGCAAAACGCGCACCGAAACGAACGCGAAAGTGCTTCAGTCGGCTGACAACCATGTCTGGACTGAGCAGCCATCGAGCGCGTTGCTGCCGGGCACGCTCGTCTTGATCGAAGCAGGCGATGTCGTCCCCAGCGACGGCGAGGTGATTAAGGGGATCGCCTACGTATCCGAAGCCGCGATCACCGGCGAATCGGCGCCGGTGCTCAAGGAGCCAGGCACCGACACCGCGTCTTCCGTGACCGGCGGCACCCAGGTCGTGTCCGACTGGCTGGTGGTGAGGATCACTGCCGAGCCGGGCAAGACCTTTCTCGACAGGATGATCGCGCTCGTCGAAGGCGCGTCGCGTCAAAAAACGCCGAATGAGATCGCACTGACGATTCTGCTGGCCGGATTGACAATCATCTTCCTGGTCGTCGTCATTACCCTGCGGCCACTGGCAAGCTACGCCGGGGTCGCGATCTCAATGCCGGTGCTGATCGCGCTGCTGGTGACGTTGATCCCGACGACGATCGGCGCACTGCTCTCGGCGATCGGCATCGCCGGCATGGATCGCCTGGTCCAGCGCAACGTCCTGGCCATGAGCGGACGCGCGGTCGAAGCGGCTGGCGACGTCGATGTGCTGTTGCTGGATAAGACCGGCACCATCACCTATGGCAACCGGATGGCATCTGCCTTTTTCCCGCTGCCAGGCGTCACCGAGCAGGTTCTCACTGAAGCAGCGCTTCGGGCATCGCTCGCCGATGAGACGCCGGAAGGAAAGTCGATCGTCGCCCTCGCGGAAGAGCGCGGATACAAAGCCGAACTTCCCGTGAATGCCGAACCGATTCCCTTCACCGCCGAGACTCGCATCAGCGGCATCAAGTTCGGCAACAACGAAACGATTAAAGGCGCGGTCGACGCCATCGTCGCCCGCGTGACGAACGAGCATGCCACCGATCTCCAGACGATTACCCACGGTATCGCTTCTGAGGGAGGCACCCCGCTCGCCGTCGCTGAAAACGGCCGCGCGCTCGGCGTGATCTATCTGAAAGACACCGTCAAACCAGGCATGAAAGACCGCTTCGATGAATTGCGGCAAATGGGGATTAAAACGGTGATGATCACCGGCGACAATCCACTTACCGCCAAAACCATCGCCGCCGAAGCGGGTGTGGACGATTTCGTCGCCGAGGCGAAACCGGAAGACAAAATGCGTCTTATCCGCGATCACCAGGCCGAGGGTCGCCTGGTCGCCATGACCGGTGACGGCACCAACGACGCTCCCGCGCTTGCGCAGGCCGATGTTGGAGTGGCGATGAACACGGGTACGGCCGCCGCCAAAGAAGCTGGCAATATGGTTGATCTCGATTCCGACCCCACCAAGCTGATCGAGATCGTCGCCATCGGAAAGCAGCTGTTGATGACCCGCGGCTCGCTGACGACCTTCAGCATCGCCAACGACGTCGCCAAGTATTTCGCGATCTTGCCGGCGATCTTTATCGCCGCGTATCCCGCTACCGGTGGTGATCTTCTCGGCTCGCTGAATGTGATGCATCTGACATCGCCTGAAAGCGCGATTCTTTCGGCGGTCATCTTCAACGCACTGATCATCATCGCCCTGATCCCGCTGGCGCTACGCGGCGTCGCTTATCGCCCCGTCGGCGCAGCGGCCTTGCTACGCCGCAACCTGCTGATCTACGGACTTGGCGGCCTGATTGCCCCCTTCATCGGCATCAAGCTGATCGACGTCATCCTGACGGCGGTCGGGTTGTCGTGACGGAGCAGAGAGTTGTGAGTTTTGAGGAAGGGTAGCCGCCATGTTTGGAAACGCTATCGGGTTGCGACGTCGCGTATCCCGGGGTTGAAACCCCGGGCTAAGCAAAACGAAGTCCCGCTGGGACTGAGCCTGAGTGGGAGATAGTTCCGATATATCGAGACGATTCCCCGGCTCAGTCTCGTAGAGGCTTCGTCTTGTCAGCACTGGACTGCAGTCCGGTGCGAAAGAGACAGACATTCGCTCACTTCTCACATCTCAAAAAGGAGTTATCCATGAACCTACGTGCGTCTCTGAGACCGGCGATCATGATGGTGGTTGTATTTACCGTCTTGCTGGGGATCATTTATCCGCTGGCGACGACCGGGCTTGCGCAGGTGCTGTTCAACGATAAAGCAGACGGCTCGCTGATCGAGACAAATGGGACGGTTACGGGATCATCGTTGATCGGGCAATCGTTTATCGACGCCGATACGAACCAGGTGATTCCGGGCTATTTCCGCGGGCGTCCTTCGGCTTCAAACTATGATGCGATGGCGTCGGGCGGCTCGAACTTCGGGCCGACGAACCCAGATCTCGTTGTACGCGTCAACGAGCTGGTCGGTATCATCCGCACCGAAAACGGGCTCGAAGCGACTGCCATGATCCCGGTCGATCTCGTGACCGCATCCGGAAGCGGTCTCGATCCCGCCATCAGCCCCGCGTCGGCATCCATTCAAGTGGCGCGAGTCGCGAACGAGCGCGGCATTTCTGTTGATCAGGTTACGGATCTTGTCAATCAGTCAACTGCCGGCATGACACTCGGTTTTCTCGGCGCTGACCGTGTCGACGTGCTGAAGCTTAATCAGTTGCTCGATGAGCGCTATCCAATGGCGGGTGCATGATGAAGCCGGCGTCGCGTCCCCTATCCAACCGAGGAACACTTACGGTATTTCTCGGCGCTGCGCCCGGCGTCGGAAAAACCGTCGCCATGCTGAATGAGGCGCATCGGCTCCGGATTGAGGGGCGCGATGTCGTGATTGGACTCATCGAGACGCATGGACGCGTCGACACCCAGACGGCGATCGGCGATCTTGAGATCGTTCCGCGCATCACCACAGTGCACAAAGGCGTTGCGATTCAGGAAATGGATGTCAATGCCGTCATCAGCCGTGAGCCGGAGATCGTGCTCGTTGATGAGCTCGCGCACACGAACGCGCCCGGTTCGATCCGGTCAAAGCGGTATCTCGACGTAGAGCTAATTCTCGATGCTGGCATCGATGTGATCACGACGCTGAATATCCAGCATCTCGAATCATTGAACGATGTTGTGTCGAGCATCGCCGGGGTACGGGTGCGGGAAACGCTGCCCGATTCCGTGCTAGATGAGGCCGCTGAGATCCGGCTGATCGATCTGCCGCCGAGCCAGCTGCGCGACCGCCTCAGCAAAGGCAAGATTTATCCACAGGCTCAGGCCGAACGGGCGTTGCAACGATTCTTTCAGACCGGCAATCTGACCGCGCTGCGTGAGATGGCGTTGCGGCGAACGGCGGAAGGCGTCGATGAAAGCCTCACCGCCTACATGGACGAGCATGGCATCGACGATGTCTGGCCGGCGAACGAGCGAGTTGTTGTCGTCCTGGACGATCTCACCGTTGCCGGTGATCTGCTCCGGTCCGCATGGCGCATCTCCAGCGCGATGCGAGGCGATCTGATCGCGCTCATCGCACTGGATGGCGAACGCCCGGACGCCGCCTCCGCCCAGCTCGCCGAAGATCTCGCCGCCGCAGTCGTTCCCCTCAAGCTAAGAGACGCCGAAAGCATCGCCCAGCTCGCCCGAGAAGAACGCGCCACCATGCTCGTCATCCGGCCCAGCGCCGCCCTCCGCCCCGGTCTCTGGAAAAAATCCCTCGTCGAAGAAATCCAGCAGCGGTTGCCAGGAGTGGATGTCTATTTGCCGAGTTGGTAAAACCTTTCCAATGCTGGGAGCGTGCGCGAAAACCTCCTCGATATACGCATATTCTGTTGTGGTCATTGCACGTGGGCGAGAGAGCTACTTCGAGGCGATTCGACTCACGACAAATTCCTCTGCAACAGCCGTATCGACGCGTAGTGCGACCCGGGCGTTCGCGGGGAGCGATTCGGTTGGGGTGCGCATGAAGGTGACGCCTTTCGCCAGGCGGCCCTCGGTTTCGACGTCGATGTGGAGATCGGCGAATTCGACCAGCTCCGGGTTGACGATCACTGCAGCCGCCAGTGGATCGTGCAGCCAGGTATACCCCTTATCCGTGAAGCCAGGATAAAGCGCAATCTGGGTGGCGACAGCGTCGTGATACGGCGTGCCGATCGCCCGGATGCGGTCGATGCCTTCCTGCCGAATTGCGACTTTCGTCGTCACGTCGAGCGGAATCCAGGTCATCGGCGCGCCCGACGACGCCACGATGTGGGCGGCTTCCGGATCGCAAATGATGTTGTGCTCGGCCAGTGCAAGGTGGGTATCGTCAGGACCACGCAGCGCGCCGCCCATGATCGTCAGGTGCTGCAACTTTCGGGGGATGCCAGGATCACGAATGAACGCAGCCGCCACATTCGTCAGGGGACCGATCGCAAGCAGATGGATTTCGCCCGGGTTTTCATTGATCGTCCGAACGAGATAGTCGACAGCGTGCTCTGGTTGAACTGGCGGCAATTCCTCGCCCACTTCGAGCAAGCCGATGCCTTCGTGACCGGGCCAGTAGACCGGCCTCAACCGGAGGAGCGGTTCCCGCACACCCTCATAGACGGGGATCTCCGTCCGACCACGCAGTTTGAGCAGCTTCCGCACCATCCGCGACCGCAACTCTACGTCGCCATAAACGCAGGTGATGCCTTCAATCGTGAGTTCTGGCGAACCGAACAGCACACTCAAGGCCAGGCAATCATCGACATCGGTGCCGATATCAGTATCGAGAATGACGCGAATCGTCACGAAATCCCTCCGTCGGTGATCCAGCTACAATCCATTCGCCATAGAGTCGCCTATTTCGATACGCTCATCTGACCAAGCGTCTTCGTCCAGCGTCGAAGCTCGTTGAGCATGAGCGGCACGGCGCGCTCGACGGAGTCGTTCGGCACGAATGTGTCCTCTTCATTGATGTACTGGGCAACGAACGGGATATTGACCGCTTCATTGACCGCCACCAGTTTCAGTGCGGACAGCACCGGTTTGAGCAACTGCAATGCCCGGGTGCCGGCGGCGATGCCGCCATAGGTAACGAAGCCGACCGGTTTGTACTGCCACTCCTGCGAGAGAAAATCGATGGCGTTCTTCAATGGGGCGGTAAATCCGTAGTTGTACTCCGGCATCACGAAAACGAACGCTTCAGCGGCTTCGACCCGGGCGCTCCATGCTTTGGTGTGCGCTTTCGTGTACTGGTGCAACCGGGGATGATTCGGCTCGTCCATGAACGGCAGCCCGAGTTCCGCCAGATCGACCAGATCGATGTCGAACCCTCCCAGTTCCTCGGCGCGGCTGTTGAACCACTGACCAACTGGCAGGCCCACCCGTCCCGGTCGGGTGCTGGCAATGATGATCATCAGTTTGAGCGGTTTCTCCGGTGATTCGATACTCATTCCGTCTTCCTCTTTCGTTTTTCGTTTTGATTGCGGCATCAAGTGCTGCCCACCTTTTTGCTTTCCAAAGATAAGCGAAGTTGCCGGATCGGACCTGAGATCAGGCCCCAGGGAAGCCGAATGCGAGCGCACTCGGCTTCCTTGGTCATCCTTAACCTGCTGAGTGAGTTGTAGGCAAGTTGGGCTTGGGTGAGGGCCAATGCACAAATCTAAGGGGAAATCCAGACGACGCCGATGTCGATGAAATCGGGAAAGACGAACGATCCGAGGCAGGTTCCATCGTCGCCGTAGAGAAAGAAGGTGTCGCCGGGGACGCTGGTGTAGACGATGCCTGACCATGGATCGATGGTGTCGATCAACTCGCGATCAGAGGCAGAATCGCCTCCCTGCCAGTAGATGTCCACCGGGTTTTCCGTGATGTTGATCATCCAGACTTCTGCATTGGCGGGAGCTGTGTCCTGAGGATCGGCGGAAAGCGCGCAGCTTCCCGTTTCGAGATCCTGGAACGCAGTGGGGAAGGGCTCGGTCTCCGCCTCGTTTGGGATCAGGTAGGGGCTGCGGGCGGTGTCGTAACAGGCGTTGCGGCCCGTACCGTAGTAGTCATCATGATCGACGTCGAGACGAACCGGGTAATCCCAATCGGTTTCACCGCCATACATGAGATCGTGGGGATCATCGACATGCCCTGCGTCCGCATTCGGCGCGCAATCGAGTACCGCCCCCAATGCATGAAAGATCTCGTGCATGAAGGTCAGTTCCCAGAAATCAGCTGGATCCCCGGGATCGGCGAAGGGAAACACCTGGCAATCGCTTTGGAGAAAGAGCGTCGCGGAGTTGGCTGGCGCGTCATCGGGCGACGGCGCGGCGCCGCAGGTCATACCATCCGGTTCGGTTCCCTCGAAGAAGATGGCGTTGATCACGCCGGGAGCGTCATATCCTTCGGCGCGAGCTTCGTATTCGATCTGGTAGGAAATTTCCTCGTCCGGCAGGTTTTCGAGTTCCTGCTCGGTGCGCGATAGCTCGAAAAACTCAATCGTCGGCGACTCCGCGCCTCCCACCACATTGAGCGACCGGCCGCCGGTTTCCCCTTTGAGCCATTCCTGTGCCGACGCCACGAGATTCTCGATCGTGCCGTCGTTGTCGAGATTGCGGTCGACGCCATGCCTAGGCACGGCATAGATGAGCTGAATGGCGTAATCCGGCTCACCTGTCGGTTGGCTGGCGTGTTGTTGCGCGGCTGCCGCCACCGGAGCAAATCCGGCGAAAACCACCAGCATGATGAGGATCGCGTGAACACGGGTAAGCAGGTCGCAATGGGTTGCGGGCTATCGGTGGCCACCTTTCGGATCGAAGGCATCGCGCAGACCATCGCCGATGAAATTGATCGCCAGCACGGCGATTGTCAGCGCCAGTCCGGGGGCGATCGCCAGCCAGGGTGAGGTGACGTAGCTCGACTTGGAACCGTTCAGCATGTTGCCCCAGGTCGGGGTGCCGCTCGGCACGCCGAACCCCAGAAAGGAAAGCGCGGCTTCGGAAAGCATGTAGTAGGCGATATTGAGCGTGGTCGAAACAATGATCGCGGCGGTGACATTCGGCAGGAGATGACGGGCGATGATCCGCCAGCTTGGCGCGCCGATCATCCGCGCCGCTTCCACGAAATCACGCTCCTTGAGCGAAAAGAATTCGCCGCGAATGATCCGGGTCAGCCACATCCAGCCGAAGATGCCGAGCAACACGATCACCCAGGTGACCGAGCTCGAACCCTGCACTGAGAAAAAGACAAGCAGAAGAAAGATGCTCGGAAAGGCGAGCATCAGATCGACGAACCGCATCAGCAATCCATCCGTCCAACCGCCGTAGAACCCGGAAATCGCTCCGAGGGTTACGCCGATGACGGTTGAGATCAGTGCGGCGGCGATGCCGATCCAGAGCGATAACCGAGCGCCATAGAGGAGGCGGCTGAAGACATCCCGGCCCAGCTCGTCGGTGCCGAGGATGTGGTTACCCGTACCGGGCGGCACCTTGATGCTGAAGAGATCGATGTCGTTGGGACCATATGGAGCAATCTGGGGCGCGAACACCGCGCCGATCACGATCAGCAGCAAGACGATCGCTCCGGCGATCGCCAGTTTGGCGCGGCTGAAGCGTTCCCAGGCCAGCTGCCAGGGTCCGCGCGGTGGCCGGGTATACAGCTCAAGCTGGCTGCGGGGAGTTGCTTCGGCGCGGCGGCGGTTGGCAGCAGTTCGCGCGGGCCGGTTGATTCGGTTTCCATTCCCGCTCTCCTCAGTACTTGATCCGTGGATCGAGCACCACGTACAGGATATCCGCCACGAGATTGCCGATCACGATCATGACCGCGCCCAGGACGACAATGCCCATCAACACCGGGTAGTCGCGCACCGTCAGCGAGTCGTAAAACAATCGCCCCATGCCGGGCCATGAAAAGACGGTTTCCACCAATACTGCGCCGGTCAAATAGAGCGGAATATCAATCGCCGCCACCGTGACGAACGGGATGAGCGCGTTCTTCAAAACGTGCCGCACCACGACCGAGCGCTCTTTGACGCCTTTGGCGCGGGCGGTACGAACGTAATCCTGTCCCAATGCCTCGATGGTGGAAGATCGGAGATAGCGGCTCCAACCGGCGATGCTGCCGATGGCGATGGTGATGCTCGGCAGGATCAAATGCTGGATCAGATCCCAGAATCCGGTCTGTCCGGCGCTATGCATGCCGGACGATGGCAGCCAACCAAGCTTCACCGCAAAGAGCATTTGCAGCATCAATCCGAACCAGAAGACCGGCATCGCCAGTCCGAAATAGGAAACAAACGATGACGTCGCATCAAACGGACCATAGGGGCGCAGCGCCGCCACAATGCCAAAGATCAGGGCAAAAACGAGCGCGACTAAAAGCCCGCACCCCATCAATAAAAGGGTGTTTGGAAAGACATCCCAGATAACGCTGCTCACCGGGCGGAACTGGGTGTAGGACATGCCCAGATCGCCCTGGGCCAGATTCGCCAGCCATTTCCAGAGCTGCACCGTTACTGGCTGATCCAGCCCCATGTTGTGGCGAATCGCGTCGAGCTGGGCCTGCGTCATCCGCCCGCCGCGTCCGAACAGCGCATCTGGTCCGCCCGGCAAAAGCTGCGCAAAGATGAAGGAGAGAATCGCCACACCCAACAGCAAGGGAATGGACGAAAGCACTCGCCGGATAATGAAACGTCCCACGGGGCTTCTCCGCACTCCGAAGAGCCGAGTTCCAGGAGCCGGGTAGATGCAATATTCGTTCGGCCTGCGGTCTGCTGCCTGCGTTCTGCTCTACCCGATCCCCGGCACTCGGTCCTCGGTCTTACGAACTACACGAGATACCACTTCTCCGCGTTCCAGAGGAGGCGGTTATAGGCGCTCGGCCAGATGCCGCCGATGGTCGGTTTGACGACCGGGAACTGGGCGCTCCACCAGAGGAAGATGCAGGGCACTTCCTCATGCAGCAGGGCCTGGATTTGATGGTAGATCTCGGTCCGCTTGGCTTGATCGACTTCAGTTGCGCCAGCGGTCGTCAGATCGTCGATCTTGGTCTGGAACGAGAAGGGAAAGAAGTAGGCGAGGGCGTTGCCGCCGCTGCCGGTCGGGCTGTCGGGAATGCTGTTCGAGTTCCAGTAGAAAACATCATCCGGATCGTTACTGTTGAACCAGGAGTAGAGGCAGGCGGTCATCTTATCGTTCCACTGGTAGCCATCAGGGCCCCAGAGCGTCGACACATCCTGGACATTGACGCTCGTCTTAATGCCGATCTGCGTCCAGGCGGCGGCGATGATCTGCATCACCTGCTGAGTCTGATCGTCGCCGGCAACACCCCAGAGCTCGACTTCGAGCGGCATCACCGGTCCGGTCAGATTGGTTGAATCGGTGTCGTCCGTGGCGACAAATGGAGCGGCTTCCGGAGTCGATGCCGCCTCGACATAGCGCCTGCCGGGGTAGCTTGGCTCTCCGGCGGGGGTTGGACCTTCCCAGATGCCGTCGCCATTCTTCGTAAGACCGGCTTCGGTCAACAGCGCGGCAGCCTGATCCTGATCGAACGGGCGCGGCTGAATCGTCTCGTCATACGCCCAGGTTCCGGGCGCCTGCTCCGCGACGGACGGTTTCACGCGATCCTTCAGCAACTGGGTGATGATCTGGGCGCTCGGCGTGGCGAAGTCGATGGCCTGGCGCACCTTGGTCTGGCGCAGGTGGCCGACGAACTTGAGATCGAGGTGGCTCCAGGCCAGTGTGCCCTGCTGAAACACGGTGATGCCGTCGATGCCGAGCGCCTCATCCACCTGCAGCGGACCAAGCGCGCCGGCGCTGGCGGCAAGGTCGATCTCGCCCGTTTTCAATTGCACCATGAAGGTATTGGAATCAGGAATGATCGAATAGACGATGGTGTCGAGGAACGGTGCCCCCGCCCAGTATCCATCGTACTTATTGAGCGTGATCGACTGCTTTGCTTTCCATTCCCCGAATTGAAACGGACCGCTGCCATATGGCGCACGGCCATATTCCTGCTTGAACGAATCGATACCCTTGTCGATCGCCGACTTTGGACAGATCGGACCGTTGCCGACATACGAGAGGAACGGGGCATAGGGACGGCCGGTCACCATCACGACGGTGTAATCGTCTGGTGTCTCAACGGAGGTGATCTCGCGCCAGCCGGTCTGGTCATACGCGCCGAAATCGGGATTCATAATGATATCGGCATTGGCTTTGATATCGGCGGAGGTGAAGGTCGAGCCGTCGTGGAAGGTCACACCCTGGCGGAGATGGAAGGTGTAGGTGAGACCATCGTCGCCGATATCAACCGACTCGGCGAGCGCAGGAACGAGCGTCTGGGTGCTGTCGTACTTGAACATCGGCTCGACGATGCCCTGGTACATATCGGACCCGGTCACGAGCTGGGTCAGGAGCGGATGCAGCGTGTCCGGCTCTTCAGTCGTACCAGCGATGATCTGACCACCCTGCTTCGGTGTGCCTTCAGGAGCGGTCGGACCGGTGATCTCGAGTGGGACGGCATCCTGCGCGGAAAGGCGAAGATTCGGTTTGTTGGCGACCGGCGCGCCGAAGGCCATATCGCTGGTGGCATGAAGCATGACGCCGATGACCGGCGCGGCGATGCCGAGCTGAGCCGCCCGCGCCAGCATCTGGCGGCGCGAGAGTCTTCCCTGGATTCGCGCCTGCACGAGTTCATTCACGGATGTGGGAGCATCAGCTCCATTACCGGTATTGATGACGTTCTCCGAACGAACCACTGGAACTCCTTCCTGCATCTGGCAGTCTCCTCAACGTGAGGCATCAGACGACATGGCATGATGCCCGTCATCCACAGATAAGCGTTGACTCCAGGACAATACGAGAGGAAGCCCACATCCTGCAATGTTACGGAGATCATGTCGCACATGCGAGGCTAGTGCAGCTGGAGCTTGAATCCCGCGTGTGATTGGGTGAATCCGAGCCGCGTATAGAAACGGTGCGCATCGAGCCGGCTGTTGTTCGACGTCAGTTGCACCAGGTAGCAATTGCGCCGGCGCGCTTCCTCGATCGCCCATTCGATCAAGGTCGTGCCGTATCCCTGCCCGCGCAACGAGGCGGCGATGCGCACCGCTTCGATCTGCGCCCTGATCGCGCCACGATGCGACAACCCACGAATGAAGGTGAGCTGCAACGTGCCAGCGATCTCGCCATCGAGCTCGGCAGCGACAAGCAATTGGTGCGGATCGGCATCAATTGCGGTGAATGCGGCCAGATATGGTTTGATGTCGTCGAGAGATTCACGCTTCGCGCCCAGTTCATCGTCCGCCAGTAACGCCACAATCGCCGGCACATCCGCCTCAGTCACCTGCCGCATCACCAGTTCCGCCATAGGTATTGACCTTTCAAAATAAGATCCCGCACGACGAGGATAGACAAACGCGCCATTGTTGAGTACTCACGTCTGATTCCCTAAGACTACCCATAGACGGCCCGAATGAGCGCGGTAAGGTGGCGATAGATCATTTTGCACGTCCGCTCGGCAGCCTGGCGCAGTTGGTTGGCAGTCCTGTCTGGCGCAAGGAGGCTTTGGCGCAATGAACGAAACGTCCAAACAACTCGCGTCTGTGATCTCCCGTCGCTCCGCACTCGCCAGCCTCAGCGCTGGAGCGCTCGGTCTCGCCCTGGTACATTCAAGGCATAGCGTCTCTGCCCAAGATGCGACTCCCGCCGCGAGCTGGTCGTCGGAACTTAACGTCGTATATGGGGAGATCGACGGTGAACGCCTCATGCTCGATGCCTATTTCCCAGCTCCGGGAGACGTCTTGCGTCCAGCCGTTTTGTTGTTCCATCCGGGCGGCTTCGGGGTTGGCGATCGGACCTGGATGAGCGATGCAGCGCAAGGACTTGCCGAGGTTGGTTACGCAGCGTTCTCCGTAGATTATCGGCTCGTCGGAGGAGATGTAAACACCTGGCCCGCTCAGCTGGATGACGCGCAACGGGCGGTACGCTGGGTGCGGTCGAATGCGGCGAAGTACAACGTGGATCCGGATCGAATCGCATCCTATGGACATTCTGCCGGGGGAGTGCTGGCAGCGTTCCTTGGCACGCGCGACACCCGTGACAACTCCGACGCGAGTCTCGCGAACTTTTCCAGCCGGACGGCAGCCGTCGTCGACTTGGCGGGTTCAGTGGACGCGAAGCTCAGCATCGCCGATCCCGAATTAGCTGAAGAGGTCTACACAATGATCGGCGGCACAGACGAAGTTCCACCGAATGAAGCGAGCCTGCTCGATTTCTCGCCGATCGCGTTCGTTGATGAAACATCTGCGCCATTTCTTATTCTTCAAGGAGGTCTTGATGCTCCAACTCGAATTCAGGAATCTCAGGGAATGCAGGCCGCTCTTCTCGACGCAGGAGTTCAGGTCGTCTACGCCCAATACCCCGATTACGACCATTTCGTCTGGGACTGGGCACACAGTGGCCCGATGACGCTCGCCTTTCTGGGGGAGATCCTCCGCCCAGAGGAATGAACGTCGGCCCTTCCAAAATCGCCGTCCCTGCTGTCAAGCAAGTTGACAGCAGGGACGGCGATTGCCTACCGTAGCCACCAGGAATGCAGCAAGTTCCAGGTGAGCGTTTCACCCCAAGACCCATTCCAATCATCGCTTTCGAATGAGAAGAGATGGAACGCTTCGGCGGTGAAGACGGCTGGGCCGATCGGTTCCAGATCACGGATGAAGGCGAGGATTTCGTCGAAGAGTTCTTCGGGGATGTCGGCCATCGCCAGGGTGAGGTGCGCGTGAAATCGCTCGCGCACCCAATCATCCCAGGTGAAGTTGCAATCCTCGGCCACGATCGGTAGCAGCACATCGAGCACCGCTTCATGCACATCCTGCAGCGCCTGATTGATGCGGCCATCGGGCATGGTTTGAATCGAGAGCGCGATGCCCACGTTGCCAAATGGAACCGGTCCGGAGCTGTAGACCGGGAAGGGATCACGGTCCGCCATGACCGGATCGATCAAGGCGATCATCTCCTCAATCGATGCGCTCGATTTGAAGAACCCCTTGATCGTCGCGTGCGGCATGAAGACGCCGCCAACCTTCAATCCATATTGCCGCTTGAGCAGATCATGAACCTCCGCCTGGGCCCGGCTCATCGCCGCCGAAGGCCGGAGATAGAACCCGTAGCGAATCTCGCGCATCGACCGCTCCACTACGACTACGACGAAAGACGAACGACCGGATTGACCAGCGTGCCGATCCCCTCGATCGTGATCGCGACGACGTCGCCATCCTGCAGGGTGAACTCCGACGGCGGGATGATGCCGGTGCCGGTCATCAGCAGCACGCCGTCCGGGAAATCATTATCGCGGAAGAGATAGGCGATCAGATCCTCGAAGGTCCGGTGCAGTTGATTGGTGCTCGTCTCCCCTTCAAAAATGACGCCGCCATCGCGGCTGATGACCAGGCGCACCTCCTTGTCGCGCGGGGCGTCGAGCTCCCAGGCGAGCGCGATCACCGGCCCCACGGCAGCACAGCGCCGGTAGACCTTCGCCTGCGGCAGGTAGAGGGGATTTTCTCCTTCGACGCTGCGCGACGAAACATCGTTGCCGACGCTATACCCCGCGATTTCACCCGCGCTCGTCAGCACCAACACCAGTTCCGGTTCCGGCACATCCCAGGTGGAATCGCTGCGCACGGCGACGGCGTCACCGGGATCGACCACCCGCGCCGCATTCGCTTTGAAAAAGATCTCGGGCCGCTCGGCGTCATAGACGCGGTCGTAAACCGTCTTTTCCTGCGACTCTTCCATGCGGGCGTCGCGGCTGCGCAGGTAGGTGACGCCTGCCGCCCAGACTTCCTGCTGATCGATCGGGGCGAGGATGGTCGCCTCAGAGAGCGCCAGCCCTTGACGGGCAACCGCATACACGCGCTCGATCTCCGCTTTCAGCGTGGAGACAGTTCCGCTCAGCGCTTCCCGCAAGGTGGCGGGACCTCCAAGGGAGGCGAGATCATGTACTTCATCGCCGATGATCAACCCGAGCCGGGGCAAATCACTCTCAAGCGTTCGAAACCGGCAAAGCGGCATTGCGATGATCCTTTCAATGAAGAAGCATTTGGCAGTTCCCAATCTGCAATGGATGGTACGGCAAAGCAGTTCATTCTGTACCATGTGCCTACGCCGAGAAAGGATTGATCCATGGGCAGTCTGACGATGATCCAAACACTCTATCGCTATGGAACCTGGGCGACGGGCCGCATTTTCGAAGAAGCAACCCACCTCTCCGCTGCCGAATTCACGCAGATCGCCCCCGGTGGGTCCGAATCGGTGCGCGATACGCTGGTTCATCTCATCTGGGGTGAGGATCTCTGGCTGGCGCGGATGCGGGAAGCCATCTCTCCGGATCATCCCGATCCCGGCGATTTTCCCGATCTCGCAGCGGTCCGTTCCCGGTGGGAAGAGGTCGACTCGGCGATTGGTCCGGTTCGTCAATCAACTCACATTTTACGATCTGGATCGCTACGTTTCCTACGTCAACTCGCTCGACGAAACCTGGGAATATCAGATCTGGCAAATGCTGTTGCACCAGGCGAACCACGCCACCCAGCACCGCAGCGAGCTGGCCACGATGTTAACTGCGTACGGCCACTCACCCGGCTGGCTCGACTTCATGATCTTTATCGATCGGGAGAACGAGGAAGACTGCTTGTAACCGTCGTGCAGATGGGACATGAAATTATCCCGTGTTCGGCTCCCCGTTAAATCGCTATGTCAGGCAAGTCCATGAAGCTCATAGGCATCGATAATCTCCGCAACTTTCCGTTGCACCAATTGCAGAGTTTCGGGTGAGATCACACCGCGTAGATGTAAAAAACGCTCAATGCTTTGCGATCGGGCTTGGTCGCACATGATGACCGATGGTTTCGTCAGATTCCCCTCAGGGGGAGCCACGCGCACATGGTGACGAATGTTTCGATCCGTGCCGGTTATCGGAACAATAAAGTGAAGCCCATTCGGGACTCGATTGAAGTAGTCATTCGAGATGACAAGAGCGGGACGAATTCCGCCCTGCTTTCGTCCAACCTGAGGATCGAATTTGACGTACCAGACCTCACCCGCCTTGGGTTCGCGCGTGTTCGGCACGGATAGCTGCCGCCTCCTCTGCGGTGAAGTACGGCTCCTCATCCTTGAGGCCGTCCATTGATCCGCCTTCAAAAAACCGAACCTCGTCCATATAGTCTTGCCATGCGACCGGATCGGATCTCAATCGCTCATAATCCTCATGCACACCCTTCCAATACTGCTCACGCTCATAGCGCTCAATGAGTTCGGTGATGACATCACCCATCGGGCGATGTTGTTCCTTCGCAATTTCCTGCAACTTGGCGTGCGTGGCGGGTTTGAGTTTAACCATCGCAGACATCGTGACTGCTCCTTTCGTAATGCCAATTGTCCGACCAAAATACCGGTGAGCCAACTATTTGGTCGACCAGATAGTATGCCGGTGCGAGCGGTCAATGAGACCGCTTTCGGTTCAGAAACGCGCCGTTCTCAGATGATCGACGCGCGAGCGAGCATCACCACGCCGAGGGCCAGCACGATCACCGCGCTAATGACGGGGCTGATGATCGCCGCGCGGTTGAGCGAGGCGCTGGCCCATGCGGTCCAGCCAACCCCGGCGTCGCGTTCGGCGGTGATCCGGTTCCAGGCGGGCCGCAGCAAAGCGACACTCATCCCGAACGCAATCAGCACCAGCGCCAAGCCAACACTGAAGGCCATGATCGCGACCATGCCAAAGGCCGCCTGACCGATGCCAATCGCGAGCAGCAGAATCGCCAGCGCATCAGGACAGGGGGCGATCCCGCCCGAGATGCCAAGCACCAGCAACTGCTTTGGCGAAACACGCCGCTTGCCGTTCCGCTCGACAAAGACCGAGTCAAGCTCGGTGGCATGGAGTTTGGCGTGCTCATCATCGGAAAGCGTGGCGTGATCGTGTTGGTGATGCTCGTGCTCCATGGCATGAAAGTGGGCATGTTCCTCATCCGTCATCTCGTCATGGTGATGATGCGCAACTGCTGCGGTTGCACCTGGCCGCCAACGCCGGGTTGAGCGCCAGAGCATTTGCAATCCCATCCCGGCAACGAGCAATCCTGAAAAAACGGTCAGTGCCGGAATCACTTTGGCCGGAAGAAACCATTGGCTGGCAATCAACGTCGCACCGCCGAGCAGGTAGACGCTGAGGGTATGCGTGGCGGTCACGATCCCGGCCAGTGTCATCGCGTCGCGTGGTGTGCCGCCGGTTGCCACGATGTAGGCAGCGACCAGCGTTTTGCCATGCCCCGGTTGCAGCGCGTGCAGCGCGCCCATGCTGGCGAAGATGAGCAACATCACCAGCACGAAGAGGGGCGTTTTCGGCCGTTCCAGCAGATCACGCGCGTGCGAGATGACCCCGGAACCGCCCCATTGCGAGGCATCGCTGGCCGGAGATACCGGCTTGGAGACGATGGTGGGATCGGCGTCGACCAGCAGTTTGACGATCTTGCCCGGATAAGCCGGTGAGGCCAGCACCGCGCTGGTCGACTCCGTGACGTTGAGCTTGAAGTCGGACAGATCGAGCCGGTAGTCGTTAGTGAAGTCGTACTTCTGCTCGCCCTTCTGGGTGAGACCGGTGGGAATCGTCAGGTTGACGACGAGCGGGGTCAACCCGAGCGAGAACTCGTTCATCGGCGGCACGGCGAACGACACCATCGATGGTTCGATCGCAACCGGCGCGCCATCCCTCGTGACGTTGAGCTGCGAGAGGTACTGCTGCAACCAGATTTGCGCTTCGTCAACCGAAAAAGCGCCGTCTCCGTTCTGATCGATCTTCTCGGCGAGCGCGCCGGTCGCCAGCAATCCGCCGGTGATCGAATAGCTCGTCTCGATCCGGTCGCCGTAGAGCGACACCTGGATTTGCTGGAGCAAGCGGTCGGCGGGATGCGCCGATACGGGCCGTGGAACCACGGCGATCATCGCGATGAACAGAAACAGGAATGCCAGGAGTCGAATACGCACGGTGAGATCCACTAACTGCCGGGCGAAGCGTCGTTTTCAGGCTGGAGATTCATTGTTTCCCAACCGCCTTCGGCTTCAGGAGGCGCGATCCCGGCGGCTTCGCGCAGCAACCCGGTGTAGGCTGGCGGCAACTCCCAGTAGAGTGCGGCATCGAGCGCGGCTTCGGGATTTCCACCCACCAGCGGATGCTCCCCCCAGGCCACGTCGAGCGGCGTGCCTTCATCGGTGAACGCGGGGTGCGTTTCCGCGGCTTCAGCATCATCGGTTTCGAATGCGATTCCCCAGACTGTTGCCGCTTCGCCCCGGCCAACGAGCGCTCTGGAGAAGGAGGATGAGATATCCGCCGCCGAGGCCGTAACCCTTGCTCGAGCAATGAAACGCGCAGAAGGACGTCCGGCGAGGATCAGCTGAGGATCCATTGCCGCTCCGGAAAAGAACACGATCCGTTTGCTCATGGCCGCTCTCCTCACGAATCTCCCTCACAGCATTCAGGATACCGCGTCGGACTGCATTCATGAGGGAAATTGATCGCAATTGCACATTGCGTGTGCATCCACTTTGGCCCCCCAAACTCTCCACAAAAGACTCGAATCTCCTATACTGACCCTACTTGCTTTCCATGACCTAATAGCAAGGTGTCCCAAATTTGCTCGTTTATTGAGGGAACGTGCAGATGGCCTCCATGCGCTCATCTTCGACCGCCGACCAGCCGCCGTCATCGCCGCCGCCCAACGCCTTCATCGGCCGCGAACGCGAGCTGAATGATCTCGCCACGGCATTGCAGTCGCACCGTCTGGTGACGATCACCGGCACTGGCGGCGTCGGCAAAACGCGCCTTGCGATGGAACTTATCAGCCAATCCGCGCCAGGCTTTCCCGATGGGGTGCATATCGTCCGGCTGGCGGCGATTCGCGACGAGGCGGGCGCCGTTCAAGAAATCGCCCAGGCGCTGCATATCAGTGGTTCAGCCGAATTGCTCGATCGCGATATCCGGCACGCGCTCTCGCGTGGCCGCCACCTGCTGCTCCTCGACAACCTGGAACATCTCGATCTCGGGAACGTGATTGCTTCGTTACTCGCAGATTGCCCTCAGCTCTCGATTCTGGTGACCAGCCGACGCCCGCTGCATATTGGAGGCGAATGGGTCTTGAAACTCGATCCGTTTCGCATTGATCGATCTTTTTCAGATGACGAAGGCACGCTCCGCAATGAGCCGGCCATTGAGCTCTTTTGCCGTCGGGCGGGTGAGTCGCCGCGACCTGTGCTCATTCACGACCGGCAACTTCCGGAGGTTGCCGAGATTTGTCGCCGGGTCGATGGGCTGCCACTCGCAATCGAGCTGGCCGTTGGTTGGATGCGTCTCCTGACGCCGGAAGAACTCCTGGCATATCTGGATCAGGTGCTTCCCCGATTGCGCGGAGTCGTTGCCGACGACGATGAGCGCCACCAGACCATGGCGAGCACGATCAAGTGGAGTTACGACCTGCTCACGCCTGATGAGCAGCGCTTCTTTCGCCGGCTATCGGCCTTCGCTGGTGGATTCACGATCTACATGGCTGAGAGAATGGCCGCCGGACACTCAGGCGTCGCCTGCTATCCATTTGCAGATGGCTTTAACCGCAAATTCGAGCATCCGGGTTATCACGGCGAAGATCCAACCATCACCGGCGACTTTCCAGAATTTCCCGAGCTTGCGCTGTCACCGATCGAGTTCGATGTGATTGATGGTTTGCAATCACTTGATGAGGTTGGATTGATTCAGCGCGTCGAGAGTTCGGACGGCGATTCACGTTATGACCTGCTCGAAGTCATCCGCGAATTCGGCCAAAATCAACTTGCTTCCAATGGTGAGCTTGATCCCGCCTTCCATCTTCAGACCGCCATCACTCTCGCAATGGTCGAGATCTGGCATGAGGGGATTTTTGTGCCAGCATTGCAGCCTTGGAGCCACGCCCGCATGAACCAGGAGTTGCCGAATCTGCGTCAGGCGCTGACCTGGTCGATCGGGCGGGGGGAAATGGGCGTCGATCTCTCACAGCGGCTCACCGGCTCAACCTGGATGTTCTGGCAGTATCGAGGGCTCATCGCCGAGGGGCGGCGCTGGACCGAAGCTTCCTATAGCTTCGAGACGTCCACCTGGAGCCAGGATATGAAGATGTCCGCGCTGGGATTTCTTTGCTGGATCCAGGGAGATGATGCGCGCGCCGAAGAAGTGCTGCTGGAAGGGGTCGAACGCGCCGGGAAGGCGAGTTACGTCGCTGCTGAAGCGAGCGGTTATCTCTACCTGGCGCTTGTGGAATGGCGCCGAGGTGCGGATCACCTCCCCCGGATGATTGACCGCATCAACCATGCCATGGAACTCTATCAATCCGTTCAGGATCTCGCCGGGATCAGTACTTGCACCCTTGTCTTAGGCATCATCGATCGCCTTACCGGCGAACCCCTGCGAGCGCTTGAGCGTTTCGAGAAATCGCTCTTTCTCGCGACAGCATGCAATTTCGAGTGGGGCGTAGCATCGTCAACATATTACGCCGCCGATGCGACACTCGAATTGGCGACTCAGGATCCCGCCAGGTTCCCCGAGGCGCTGGACCTTTTCGAGAAGGCGCTGAACGGGTATGTCGAACATGGGGATTGGTGGGGCACCGGCGGAGTGACCGGCGGCGTCGCGACGGCTGCCGTCTATCTCGGCGATCAGGAAACTGCCGCTCGCCTGTTCGGGCTTTCGACCGCGCTGCTCGGCGTTGTTGGCGCATTTCTGCCGCCCGCCAATCTTGAGTTTTACCAGGCGATCGCAAATCACCTGCGGGAGCAGATGGGGGACGAGCGTTTTGTCTCAAACTTCAATGCGGGAATGACGATTGAGGTAGCGGATGCTCCGGCAGAAATCCAACAGGCGATCGATGCCTTGCGCCTGCGGCTCGCACAAATGGCGAGTGGATCATCCGAACCGCTTCCCAAGCTGACCGCAATCCAGAAGCGAGCAGTGCAGGGTCTGGTCGACGGATTCGACCCGCAGACGCTGGCTGGCAAGCTGGACCGGAGCGAAGGAGCGATGTACCAACTCCTGGGCCGGATTTGCGATCGATGGAATCTCTCAACCTGGGAAGAACTTGCCCCACTCGCCGTCTCGCGCGGCTACTTGACGCCAACTCCGAAGCAAGACAAGCCATCCCGGCAGGGATGGAGCAAATAAATACAGAAAATACAGAGTGCTTTCCAATTGCCCTGAAGTTCCCCTCTCCCTAGCATAGTAAGTGAGATCTGAGGACCCAACCCAAGGATCATCCCATCGCCCGGCGCCCTCAACGTCGGGCGGTGGATTTTTATGCCACATTCAGTATCCCGACAGTTCGATAGACGATATCTCCAGTTTGTCGCCGGCGATTTCGTCCCTCTTAAGTCCGTCATCCTGAATCGGAGTTTAGAGGCATTCCCCTGTTGGGACTTGCAGGTCCGTCATTGGTTCTTCCCGGTTCCAGCGGGAGAATTGAGTCAGGGCGATGCTGCGCAGTAGTTCTCGATGACGATGCCGGAGCATGGTAGCAGCAGGTGGCAAAGTAGCCAATTGCGCGGGCTCTCATCGCTTTCGCCGACGGGCCGACCGGCGCGCTCGATACCAGCACCAGTAAGGAAGATCTCAATCTTCTGCGGCGGACAGTCGGTCAATCCGGTCGTCGTGATCACGCACGATTCGAGGTCCGATGAATAACGGTTGAGATCAAGAAGTGACGCAGCACCACGACAATGACGTTGACATCTATGTTTCGATCGACAATCAATGCGATTTCAAGATCGACGGGGCGTTAGCAGCGTCTGAATTGGACCAACGGCGCGAGGATCATACCTCCGGCGCAACTTTCCATTGCATTGAGTAAAGCTTGAAGTAATAGCCGCCGTGAGCCATCAATTCGTCGTGCGTGCCCTGCTCGACGATCTTCGCCTTCGTGCATCACCACGACCTTGTCGGCCTCGCGAATGGTGGAGAGGCGGTGGGCGATCACGAACGAGGTTCGCCCTTCGAGCAACCGCAACAGCGCCTTCTGAATCAGCCGCTCGGTCTGGGTGTCGACGCTGCTTGTCGCCTCGTCGAGAATCAGGATTTGCGGATCGGCGAGCAACGCTCGGGCGAATGAAACCAGCTGGCGCTGACCGACCGAGAGTCCGGCGCCACGCTCCTGGATTTCAGTTTCGTATCCGCCCGGCAATTCCGCGATGAAGTCATGGGCGCCGACATCGCGTGCGACCCGCTCGATCTCTTCCAACGACGCTTCGGGCCGGGCAAAGGCGATATTCGCTTTCACCGACCCGGCGAAAAGGAACGTGTCCTGCAGCACCATGCCGAGCTGCGATCGCAGCGACATCTGGGTGACATCGCGGACGTCATGCCCATCGATCTTGAACGCTGCCTGACCAGACATCGACGAAGCGCAACAGGAGATTGACCATCGACGTCTTGCCGGCGCCGGTTTCGCCGACAAACGCAACCGTCTCGCCCGGTGCGACATGCAGATCGATGTCGTGCAGAATCTCGGTTTTGCCGTAGCCGAAGCGGACATCGTTGAAATCGACCTTGCCGGTGATCGGCGGCAGCTCGTAGGCGTCGGGTTTATCCTGCACTTCCGGTTCGACATCGAGCACTTCGAAGATGCGCTCGCCCGCCACCATCGCCGCCTGCAGGATGTTGTACTGCTGGCTGAGATCGCGAATCGGGTCGAAAAACCGGTCGATCAGCGCGATGAAGAGCACAACTTCGCCGATCGTCATCGTCTGATTGAGCGCCAACCGACCACCGACATAGACAATGACTGCCGTCGCAATCGCAGCCAACAGCGAGACGACGGGAAAGAGCAGCGACGACAATCGTGCAGCGTCGACGGAGGCGGTCAGGTTGTTGCCGTTGATCTCGCGAAAATGACTGATGTTGCGAGGCTCCTGCGCGAACGCCTGGGATACCCGCACACCGGCGATACTTTCCGCCAGATTTCCGTTGACGATCGCCATTGTTCGTCGTGTCGCCCGGTAGGTCTGCACCGCATGGCGTCGCCAGACCCGCATCAGCACGATCATGATCGGCAGCACGACGAAGGTGATGAGCGCCAGCTCCCAGTTGGTCATGAACATCAGCACGACAATGCCGACCAGAATCAGCACATTGCTGAAGATGCCGGTGAGACCATCGGCGAAAAACTCATTGATGACGCCGACATCATTCTGCAGCCGGCTCATGATTGAGCCGACGCCGCGCCGGTCGATGTAGCTGACACTGAGCGTCTGCAGATGACGAAACATCTTGTTGCGAATGTCGAAGACGACCCGGTTGCCGAGCCAGGAAATGAGATAAAACTGCGACCAGGAGGCCGCAAAGCGAATGCCCAGCGTGACCACGAACAGTGCGCCGAGCATATTGATGACTCGGGTGCGTTGATCGCCCGACACTTCGTCGATGCCCCGGCTAAACAGTATCGGAAGCAAGAGATCGCTGATCGTCACAACGACGATCGCAAGCAAGGTCAGGGCTGCCCGAGCCCGGTAGGGGACGACGAAACCGAAGAGCCGCCGGACAATGGTCGAGTCGTAGGCTTTGCCAAGCAGATCGTCGGGATCAAGATGTTGCATTACGCTTCCACCCCTTCCCGCACGCCGAGCGCTGGTCGTTGTTGTGAGTCTGGTCTCTGCATCGCTCTTCTGCAGATCATAGAGTTCGCGATAGAACCCGTGCTCTCTTGATCAGCTCGTCATGGGAACCCCGCTCGACGATGCTCCCACCCTCAAAGACGAGAATTTCCGTCGCTCGTTGCACGGTTACGATTCGCTGCGCGATGACAAATGAGGTCCGCCCTTCCATCAAGGTGTTCAGGGCTTCCTGAATTTCGTGCTCGGTTTCGGTGTCGACCGCCGAAGTGGCATCGTCGAGGATCAAAATGCGCGGATCGTGCAGAAGCGCGCGGGCAATCGCGATCCGCTGCTTCTGTCCGCCGGAAAGCGTAACGCCGCGCTCACCGACTTCGGTGTCGTAGCCCTCCGGCAGATTCGCGATGAAGTCGTGCGCTTTTGCGGCCTTTGCCGCCGCGATGACCTCATCCCTGCTGGCGCCGGGCCGGCCAAAGGCAATGTTTTCGCCGATCGTGATGGAAAAGAGGAACGTCTCCTGGAGCACGATGCCGATCTGGCTTCGAAGAGTCGACAGCGAGAGATCGCGCACGTTGTGCCCATCGATGAGCACATTCCCTTTATCTGGATCGTAGAAGCGGGGAATCAGATTGACAATGGTCGTTTTCCCCGATCCAGTCGGACCAACCAATGCGATCATCGAACCCGGCTTGCACATGGAACGAAACATCTTCGATCGCAGTGCGCTTTGCGCTCCGGAAGGCGAAGGAGACGTTCTGGAACTCGACCTCGCCCTGCAATGGATCGAGCTTGATCGCATCTCGCTTGCTCTTGATCGCCGGTCTCGTATCGAGCGTGTCGAACACCCGCTCGCCGGAGGCGACCGCGCGGGCGATCCGGTTCACCACCATGCCGAGCCAGCGCACCGGATCGCCGACCAGCATCACGTACCGGTTGAACGCGACGAGCGTGCCGACCGTCATCGCCCCGGTGAGCACCTGGTGGCCGCCGAGCCAGAGCACCGCCGCCAGGCTCAACCCGGAGAGAAACAGGGTGAAGGGGTAGGCGAACGCCCAGCGCCGGGCGGCGATCAGATTGGTGTCGAACAGCTCTTCCAGCTCAGCCTCGAAGCGGGCGTTTTCGGCCTGCTCCTGCGCGAAGGCGCGCACGACCCGGTTCCCGGAAACATTTTCCTGCAGGGCGGAGGTCATCACGCCGAACTGCTGCTGCACCTTGAGAAACATCGGCCGCAGCGCGACGCCGTAGCGAATCGAATACCAGCAGAGGAATGGCATCGTCGAAAGCGCGACCGCCGCCAGCAGGGGATCGATGCGGAACAGGATCACCGAGACCGCGATGAGGGTGCCGATCGCCAGCACGAGCGGGCGCATCGTCATCACCAGCATCGCCCGGATGTTGTTGATGTCGTCGGTCGCACGTGCCATCAACTGACCTGACTGGGCGCGATCGTAAAAGCTGAAGTTGAGCGATTGCAGGTGACCGTAAAGCTCGTTGCGGAGGTCAAAGGCGACCTTTTCCGCGAGTTGCTGGGAAAGGAAGGTCCGGCCGAAGGTGAATATGCCCTGCACCATCGTGAGCACCACGATGATCAGCGCGGCACGCAGGAGATACGATTTGTCGCCGCCCTCAATGCCGCGATCGATGGCGCGGCCAATCACGATCGGAATCGTCAGCTGGATTCCAAGCGCGGTAAACAGTGCGACATAGAGCGCGATCGTCCGCCGCCAATATGGGCGCAAATAGCTGAAGATGCGCAGTGTGACTTTCAAGCTCCGCGCCTCCTGCTTGCGACCGCTGTGACACGCCTGCCAGAAAAGTCAGTTGGCTATTCTAACAATGCGGTCGCATAACAGACAAGTCGAAACATCCCCCAATCGTGGGGGGCTGCATCGTCGCACATCTCCTGCAAGTTGTCAGACCGTTAAATGCCGGAATCATCATTTGTGCATGATATCTTTCGGGCGATCTTGTGCATGGTGTCCGGGTCAGGAAGCTTGGCTCTAGAAAAGCCCGCTTAACGCTTTGAATCCGCGCAACGGTGGTTCGATCGGAGCGTCTTTCGCCATCGCCAGCACCCGGAACCGGCCGAGTCCCGCCGGATCGATCAGACGAAGCACCGACGCCTGCGCCGCGAGGTACTGCTCCATCGTGATGCCGGGTTCCTGCTGCATGGCGACCAGCTGCTGACCCAACCCGAGCGCGGCAAGGAAATCGCCCTGCGTCGTCAAACCGGCCAGCTGCAGCCCGGCAGCCTCTCCCGCCCAAATCAGCGCGCTGAAATCGACATGGGCGGTGAGATCCTGCCGGCCAACACGCAAAAAGGGATCATCGGTGACCGTATGCCCGGCGTACCCGCGCACAGTTCCTTCCAATCGATGAGCGCGATAGAGCTCGGCGGCCGGGTAGCCATAATCAATGGTGAGGGTGTAGCCGCGCCGGAGAGCCTCGGCCGATTGCCGAAACCAATCGGCGGCAGCGGGGGAAACCTCGAAGTGATCACCTTCATGGAAGACGATCCCATCGCTGCCGAGCAGAAGATCAACGCTTTGCAAGCGCCTCCGCTGAGCAGGCGCCCTCGAACTCGACAAACCAGCCATTTCGCCAACCAACCAGGAGTTCGTGCGGCGCACCATCACGCCAGACGAGCCGATGCACCGGCAGCGCATCGGCGACTTCGTTCGCCAGCACCACGCCTTCGATCGGTTCCAGCGCAACACCCGGTTCCGCCAGCTCGGCTTCGACCTTCTCCGACAATCCCACCTGCGCCATCGCGGCCAGCGCTTCACCAAGCACGGCTTCATTGACATCAACGAGCCGATACTCAATCGCCGCGAATGCGCCCGGCGACGCCTCGCTCAACCCGGCCAGAATGTCATAGGCGAACCCGCCAACCCCGGCGCCATACTCGCGCACCACAAACCGCGCCGGTGAGCCAAGCCGCTCCCAGCACTCGGCGATCTGCCGGGCGATCGTGATGCCGAACAGCGGCGTCGCCTCAGGCGCAGTCAGAAAGTCGCCGCCACGCCCCGGCCGCCGCTCGGCAGCACGGTAATACCCATCCTCAGAATCATACAGCGCGACATCCATAAACCGGGCAAAGGTGATCGAGCCACTGGCGGCAATCTCATCCCGCAACCGCGCAACGATCAACGGCGAGCTTTCTGCAATCAGTTCAGGATTCGGCGGACTTACATCAAAGCCGTCATTCATGTGCGATGTGGTGATCTTCATATTCATACGCTAATGCTACGCGGCAAATCTTCAATCGTGTCGATGCCACAGCTTGCCGCGTGAATCGACCGAAGACTGAAGCAAGTGCGGTAAGCACTTCGTCACGCTCAGCCCGGCACTTGAAGTGCCGGGGCACCTTGCCGATTTGTCGTACCATGACGCGGCTTTTCAAACCGACGATCTCAATCGCGAGGAGCTGTTGATGAAGATCACCGCCGTCAAAGCGTTTCCCGTTCGATCTGGATTCCGCAATCTGTTCGTCGTCAAAGTCGAAACCGATTCCGGCATTTACGGGCTGGGGGAGGGTGGCATCTCAGGTCGCGAGCTTGCCATGCAGGGAATGGTTCAGCATTACGAGCAGATTCTCATTGGCATGGACCCCGCTCGAATCGAGCATATCTGGCAAACGCTCTATCGCGGCGCGTACTTTGAAGGGGGGAAGATTTCCGGCGCGGTGATCTCCGCGATCGATATTGCCCTCTACGACATTCTCGGAAAGTCGCTCGGCGTTCCGGTGTACCAGCTGCTGGGCGGGGCAGCGCGTACCGCCGTCCAGGCATTTTCCTCGCCGGGTCAATTGACTGGACCCGAGGTGGTTGAGGAAGCGCGTAAGCACGTCGATGAAGGCTGGAAAGCGCTCCGGTTCGGGCCGGGCATGGGCACGCCCGGCTGGACCGGTGAAGATGGGGCGATTTTCGAGCCGTATGAATCAATCGATCTGGCGGTGCACTGGCTGCGCGAGGTTCGCAAAGCCGTCGGCTCGCGCATCCTGCTTTCCATCGACTTTCACCACCGGCTTTCGGTGGCGGAAGCAGCGCATTTCTGCCAGCAGATCGAAGATCTCCACCTGCACTTCGTCGAGGAGCCGATCCGCTGCGAGGATCCGAAAGCCTATCAGCAGCTTCGCACCATGACGAATGTGCCCTTCGCCATTGGCGAGGAGTTTTCGAGCAAGTGGGCCTTCGCACCTTATATCGAAGAGGGCATTCTCAACTTCTGCCGCATCGACGTATCAAATGTGGGTGGATTGACCGAAGCGAAAAAGATCGCCGGTTGGTGCGAAACGCATTACATCGATCTGATGCCGCACAACCCGCTCGGCCCGATCACCACCGCCGCCAGCGTGCATCTCGGCATCGCCACCAACAACTTCGCCATGCTCGAATTCCAGCACAAGGTCGGCGCATCCTATCCTCGCGAGATGTTCCCCACCATGCTCGAACTCGATGTCGATCGCTATCCGCTGCCGACCGCGCCCGGTCTCGGCGTCGAATTCAATGAAGACGCCATCGCCGACAACCCCTTCGACATGTGGGAAGCCCCGCACTGGCAACGGCCGGACGGCGCGTTTACCAACTGGTGACGAACTGGCGAAAGCCCGGCCATCGATCTTGATGGCCGGGCATTTCGTTCATTGCATTCAGAGATTGATTTCCATCAGCAGCGGACTCATCGGCGGAATCTCAACGTGGATTGTCACCTCACCACCCTCACCGCGTGAGATGGTCCCGGTGCTCACGCGGTCAATTGATGTCAATCCCAGGCGCGAAGTGGAAAGCGTTATCTCTCGCGCTTCGGTCGATCCACTCATATTGAAGAGCACGCCGACCGCCGCGTTTTCGTTCGCGATGACATGGAAATGGGCGAATTGATCGATGCCAATGAATTCCGCCTGCGTAAAAAACCGCTTCAACCGTTGATACGTTCCGACCGCACGCTTCAGGGCGACGTAGAGCGGGTTGGACGGATCGCTCACACCACCGATGCCAAGATGACGGCAGGTGGAGGCGTACCACCAGAAGGCGAGCATCGATTCCGAATCCCGGCCCTCATGGATGTGGAGATAGAGCGGAATGTCATAAGCGAGATTGTATTCGTAGAGACTCAGCGCCTGACCGGAGATCAGATCGTAATAGGGATCCCACATGTACTCGAATCCCCAATTCTCATCGAACGAGTTGGGGCGACCGTGCTGGAAGTAGAGCGGGTGATAATCCTGCATTCCGCCATTGATGCGATCGTGGGCTTCGATCAGTACGTGCGGATGCGTTTCCTTCACCGCCTGAATCACCTCGAATACGCTGTCGACATGCTGTTGCCGGGTCAGTGGGACAGGATGCCCATGCGTCGGATCGTAACATTGCGTGGAAATCCGGTCACCGGCTCGGGCATAGAAAAGAAAGTCGAACATGAAAAAGGTGGCCCCGGCGTCGGCGAGTGCGCGCAACCGGGCGATTTTCGTTTCTTTCCAGATATCCGATGCGCAGCAAACGCAGACATTCGGATAAATCACTTCCCGGTGATTCATAAATGAAATCGTTGAGCCATCTTGATTGTGATGGTAGAAACGTGGATCTTCGTCCAGCTTCGTGGTGTGCATCATGAGGTGCAGCGAGAGCTTCAGCCCGTGCTCGTTCGCAAGCTGCTCAACAAATGCCGCCTGGGAGCCAAGCCGCTCGCTATCCCAGATTGTTGAGCCTTCGGCGATATCCCAGGTCGGATCGAGGTAGAGCGCTTCCGCCCCAATATCAGCGGCGATTCCCGCTTCGGTCTCAAGCTCGGCCCGAGTTTGAAACGGCGCGTTGTCGCCAAGCCGCCACCCAAGGTTATAAAGCTCGTTCCAGTGCATTGGCGGATCAAACCCGGCGGGAACTCCGTGTCCAAGACCTCGGAGATGATTTCGGTATTCGGTATAGCCAGCCTCCCAGTTCCCGGTGAATGCATAAAGCCGGGTCGCCCCAAAAACGTGCTCGACCCGCCCATCGAGACTCTGGCCGCATTCGGGATCACCCCGATACAGACCGACGCCGCCGAATCGCGCGCAGAGATGCACCGGAATGGGCGTGTGTGACGAGACGGCGTCCATCACATTGAGGCTGGCGCCTTCGGAAACGACGAATTCGCCGTCAAAGAGCGAAAATTCCATCCCCTGCTGGTTGTATTTGGCGACGAGAACGCCACGATTGCTATCGGTCCAGAGCCAGGCCTCACTGCCATAACCGGGGAGATTCTTCGCGGGATCCCATGATTGCGGAAAGAGATCAGCCGCCGAATACTCGCCGAGCAGACGATCAACGCTGTGCCCGAACCGGCGGCGATGGGGAACGGGAATGAGCCGGAACTGATCGGCCCCATCGCGCCAGTCATAGCGGTCACGATCGAACAGAATTTTTCTGAACCCGAATCGGAGTCCCGACAGTTCGTGTCGATCCGGCCCATAGAGATGAACCAGGGTGATTTGCTCTTCGAGCCAGGCGCCATCGGCGGGAAGCGTGATGCGATGCCGAAACCCGATATCGGTCGGCCCATTCTTGCCAAAGTCAAACCGCCCTGACAGCACGACGGTTTGCCCGGAGCTATCGTCTTCACGTCTGGCCGAGGTGTCGATAACACCAAGCGACTTGTGATGATACCCATATGTTTCGGCATTGACGGCATAACAGTAGTTTTCATCCGCGACGACCAGGCCATTCCGCAGATCGACGACACGGCGCGGACCGGGGTTTTCCGAAATTCCGATCTCAACGTCCCACCAGTCATTTGTCAGTCGAATGACAGATTCTGACACGCTCGACACGTTCTTCCCTTTCACACACGTTCCAAACAGAGTCAATCTTCATTATCGTTCCCTCTGCCAAGATACCGAATCGGAGGATTCGTTCATTGGCAATATCCGATGATGGCATTCGTGATGGTATTGACGTACTAAATGGCTAAATCATGACCTATTGGACATCTATCATTCTCAATACTTAAAGTGCTACGCTGCGGACGCGTTTGAATGAAAATGTAGGCCATCATTGAAGGGAGCACCCATGCGACGTATCGCTTTCCCCGCGGCGTTCCTGCTCTTCCTCTCCCTTGCTGCCGGCATCTTCGCTCCTGCCCGGGCGCAAGAGGCCACACCGATGGGCGGCGCGCTCACCGGCTATCCCAAGCTTTCCGTCACGATCACTGATGCGACCTACGAACTCGACAGCACGACCGTTCCGGCAGGCTGGATCATTCTTAGCGTGAAGAACGGCACGGAAGAGGAAACTGGAGCTGCCGTGCTCGGCCCACCACCAGGGATGACAGGAGATCAGCTCGAGCAAATGGCCTCAACCCCTGAACCGAACGACGGATTTCCGCAATTCCTTTATCAGGCGGTCGTCGCTGGCGGCCCGAGCGGCATCCAACCAGGCGAAACGCTGGAAGCGATCATTAATGTGCCTGCCGGAGATTGGGCGGTGTTTGGCGAAGGGAATCAGCAAGCCTCACGCTTCACATCGGTGGACGGCCCAGATTCCGTCACCACGGAGCCAACAGCCACGGCGACCATCGACACCGGCGATTTCTACTTCGGTGGACTCGATTCCGGATTTCCCGCCGGCCCGCAACTCGTCAAGATCACGAACAGCGGCAAGCAACCCCACATGATCGTGATGGGCAAAGGTCCAGACGATATGACGATGGATCAGGTAATGGCCATCTTCTCACAGCCAGAAAACGCCACTCCTGCCCCTGGCGGACTGAGCTTCTCGGACCTCACATTCGTTCCCGGCGTCACGCTCATTTCGTCCGCCGAAACGATGTACATGCCGATGAATCTCACCCCCGGCACGTATCTCGCCCTCTGCTTCGTCACCGACCCCGCGACCGGCGCACCCCACGCAATGGAAGGCATGGCGACGACCTTCAACGTCTCGTAACCGGTTCATACATCGTCGTCATAGAACAAACGGACCGTTCCTGGTTCAGGAACGGTCCGTTCATTGACTTTGGCTTTGTATCGTTACGAGGTTTAGATCGCGCCTAAACCCCGCGCTTGCCCGTGAGCATGGTGTAGATGATACGAGACGATCAACGCTCCAACGACGGCGAGAATCAAGCTTCCGATCGAGAAGTCGATGATGCTATCGCCATCTTTGCCAAAAAGCAGATTCCATACGAAGCCGCCAACGAGTGCGCCGATAACTCCTAAAACAATGTTCCCGATCCAGCCTTGCTCACGGTTCGTCTTGTTTATGAGACTTGCAAGCCAGCCGGCAAGCGCTCCCAAAATGAGCCATCCAATCAGCCCCATAACATGTCCTCCAGTCAGTTCATTGATCAACGCCATTCGTTGATCGGGCGACGTTCGCTCGCTTGTCCCTGGCCCCGCACCGGCCCATGACACCTGTCCTGAACGAACATCCACCTCGCTGGCTTAGACGCACATTGCGTGCCAACAACTTATTGCGTTCCGTTTCCTGAAGATTGCGCATCATCTTCACACATTCTTCATGCCAGATGGAAGAGGATGTTAAGGTGTAGAAATGCGCCGATCAAGACCCAGGCGAGGAAACGATGTCAATCAGTACCATTCTCGTCGTCGATGACGATCCCCGAACGATCGAAGTGATTCGCCTTCGTTTGGAACGTGACGGATTTCGCGTGCTGGCGGCGGCCAACGGCCAGCTGGCGCTCGATGCCATCCGCGTCGAGCAACCCGATCTGGTCGTGCTCGATCTGATGATGCCGGTGCTCGACGGTCTCGATGTCTGCCACATCCTGCGCGCGGAAACCGGATCCAACGTGCCGATCATCATGGTGACGGCCCGTTCCACCGAAGAAGACAAACTCACCGGGCTCGAAAGCGGCGCCGACGATTACCTGACCAAACCGTTCAGCCCCAGAGAGCTCTCGGCCAGAATCAGCGCCGTGCTGCGCCGAGCCGCGCCAATCGATGCCGAACGCCCATCGATCATCACGCACGGCGATCTCGTGGTCGACCTCCCGCGTATTCAAGTGACGCTTCGGGGTGAGCCTGTTTCGCTCACGCCGACCGAGTTCTCGATCCTGGCGGCGCTTATCTCCGAACCGGAACGCGCGTTTACCCGCCTGCAGCTGCTCACCCGCGTCTTTGGGTACAGCTACGAGGGGATGGAACGGACCGTCGATGTGCATATCACCAATCTCCGCCGAAAGCTGGAACCGTCGCCATCGCAACCGGTCTATATCCTGACGGTGTACGGGGTTGGGTATCGATTCGCGGAACGGGAGCACCTCGATGTCATCTCTTCATAGTCTCCGGCTGCGGTTGCTCCTGGCGTTGATGCTGGTGGCGGTGATCCCGGTTGGCATCGTCACGGTGCTGATCTATGGCGCCACCTCCGACGCCTTCCGTTCCTATACCGATGCGCGCGCGAGTGTCGACGCGCAAAGCGTCGCGGATCAAATGGGCGAGATCACCGGTCAGAGCGTGGTCGTCACCGGCTCAGGGCAAACGGTGCTGGCGGAATCGTTCCCGATGGTGGAAGACCAAGCGCCAACGACAATGCAGACCTCGACATTCGGCAATGACAATTCCAGCACCGAGCCGGTCAGCTCGGTTGCCGTCGTTGGATCCAGTGGATCATTCGGCGCTGGCAGCGCCTCTGGCTCGTCGAGCACAAGCACGCTCCGTCCCGGAGTCGGGAGCGGGAACGGCCAGTTCCGAGGCCGGGCTCACCGTGTCGCTCCCTGGTTTGCCTGGAGATGCATTCTCGAAAAGCGTCAGCCAATCGCTGCTTATCGCGGCAGCCGGCGCCGTCATTGCAGCGCTGCTCCTGGCCTGGTTGCTCGCTCGCCATATCGTCCAACCGGTTGAGCGCCTGACCTCAGCGGCGAGGGGCATGGCGGCCGGTGATCTCCAGCAACGAGTGATTGTGTCTGCGCGAGATGAAATTGGCGACCTGGCGACCGCATTCAACGTGATGGCGGATAGCCGGTCGCATCTCGATGAGTTGCGCCAGAACCTCGTCAATGATGTCGCCCACGAGCTGCGTGCGCCGCTGGCGAATTTGCAGGGATACCTGGAAGTACTGCGGGATGGATTGACCCCGGCCACGCCTGAAGTAATCGCCATTCTTCATGACGAATCACTGCTACTCAACCGCCTGGTCGCCGACTTGCAAGAGCTGGCACTGGCCGAAGCGGGAGAATTGCCGCTGAACCGCGAGCCCCGATCGATCGATACGTCGATCGCCTTTGCCATCGACGCCATTCGCCCGCAGGCCGAAGCAAATCAGCTCACCCTCATCGAATCGACGCCCGATTCCCTTCCGGAGGTTCTGGTTGATGATGCCCGGCTGAGCCAGGTCCTGCGCAATCTCCTGCGCAACGCGCTTGCCCACACGCCGGCCGGAGGCTCGATCGAAGTACGCGCTGAGTGTGCCTTACCGGGAGAAGTTGCCGTTTCCGTACACGATTCAGGAAAAGGCATTCCCGCCGAGCATCTGCCGTTCGTATTCGAGCGCTTTTACCGGGTCGATCCATCGCGGACTCGTTCGACGGGCGGGTCCGGACTCGGGCTTGCGATTGTCAAACATCTTGTGGAAGCTCATGGCGGGCGCATCAGCGTCACCAGCCAGTCCGGCGCAGGCACGACTTTCACCTTTACGTTGCCCATCGCCATATCCGCGGAAAGTCTTCATCAGTCCTGAACATCGTTTCCTCTAGGGTGTCATAGCCGGTTCGGTGAGAGGGGTATCTGGGCCCGGATTCGCTCGCATCGCATACGTCCGGCGACGTCAAAACGACCAGAAGAGGAGACTCGATCGAGATGGAAATGGGAATGCTTTCCACAAGCGCGAAACGATTCGCCGGCGTAGCGACCGCCGGAATGCTGGCGTTCACCCTCGCAGGAGTGATGGGCGGGCACGCCAGCGCGGCCGAGAACCCGCCAACCTGCACGACTGTTCCGTCGGTTGGACAGGGGCAAGGCTCCTCGACCGGCGACGCTCCTACCACGAATGGGGCGACGCAAACGATCCCCGCTGCGCCAAACGGGCAAACGCCCGATGCGAACGTCTCGAATACGTCAGGATCGGCAACGTTCTGCACATCGGGCGGACCGGGCGACGCCTATTCGGTCGAGATCGACCCGGAGTCGTGCGTCGTCATTTCAATTACGGCCCTGCCTGACGGCATGATTCAGGGATCGGCGCAGGCAGGCCCGAGCCAGGGGAATATCCAACAGGGTGAACTGCAAGTTATTCCACCAGGTCAGAGCAACAGTCAGCAGGACGACGGTCAGGGTGTTCCTAACCAGGGTAATACCCAGCAGGGCGGCACGATGACGCAAAACGATCCGAATCAGCCGACGACGCAGCAGCAGCCAAACACGGGGAGCGCTCTGCAATCGGCAACATTGGATCAGGGTAGCGGCGTCTTCTGCGCGATCACCGAAAACAGCGATGATCAGGGCGTCATCGAACAAGTCCCGGCCTCACCGGAGCAGCCGGTGCGGTTTGCTCGGTCGTCATCGCCGACGGATCAGTCGTTCCCCAGGTGGGCCAGATCGTCACCGGCCAGGTCGTCGCCTGCGACGCGAGCGGCATCCCCGCCGCGCCTGAATCAGGCAACAGCAACTCAACCACCACCCAGCCCGGAGCGAATACCGCGCCATCACAGCCAGGCGTCAACACCGCGCCAACCCAGCCAACCGCCACAAGCCCGCAGGGATAAGTCACCTCTCCTTCTCGCCCCGCAGCAGAGCGACGCGGTGCAACGATGCACCGCGTCGCTTTGCGCAGGTAGGTCTAGCGGCGGGCCACCGTCTGTACCACTAACCGGCTCGGGTGGTCGCTGTCGTGGAGCACTGTTTGGTGAGCGACGATGGCCTCGCAAAGCGGTGTGGTCGCCTGATCGCCGCCGGTTTGCAGGTTGCGGTCGAAGCGTGGGAAGTTGCTGCTGGCAATTTCCAGACGAAGCGCGTGACCGGGAGCGAGCAGCACGCTCGTGGCCCAGAGATCGACTTCGAAGCGCGTGGCTTCGCCGGGGGTGAGCAGCGTTGGCTCGCGCATTGAATCGCGATAGCGGGCGCGGAGAATGCCATCGGTCAGATTGTAGGCGCAGCCGCAGGGGCAAACATCGACGAGCTTCGCCGTCCAGTCGCAATCAAGCGCCGAGGACGCCGCGTAGAGAATCAGCGTCACCGGTCCGGTGATCTCGGTCGGCTCGTCGACCGGATCCATGGTGTAGACCAGCACATCGGCGCGGGACTCGATCTTGCGCTGATCGTAGACGCCGGATGGCGACCAGTGCATGGGGCAGCAGAGCTGTCCGCCGCCGGTCGGCACGGGATCGCGGGGATCGCTCAGATAGTGATCGGGCACGGATTGCTCGCGAGAGGGCAGATCGCGCAGCAACGCGCCGTCGCCGTTGAGGCTGTTTGCCCGTCCGCCGCTGCCGAGGAACAGCTCCGTCGCCGTCGCCCGTTCCAGCGGCCAGGAATCTTCATTTCGCCAGCGGTTCTCACCCATGACGAAAATCGAAACGGGCGATTCTTTTTCATAGCCGTTATCAGCGTCACGCAGCCAGCGATCGAAAAAGCGCAGCTGGATGCCCGGGAGATCGATGGCGTCGCTCGACGAGAGCACGCCCGGCCAGTAATCGCCGACCGCGCCGCCGGAGGTGAAGGTCGCGTGCGACCATGGCCCGACGATCAAGCGCGAGGCGGAACGGGCCCGTTCCGTTTTGCCATGCCAGTGCATGCCGAGGTAGTTCGCCAGCGTGCCGCCGAGAAAAATATCGTGCCAGCCGCCCATGTTGAGCGTGGCGACATCGATCTCACCGTAGCGGCCGGCGACATTGATGCCGTCCCAGTAGCTGTCGAGCGAGGGATGGTCGAGCCAGGTCTGGTAATAGGCGGCATTGTCGAGCAGGGATTGATCGTGGTTGAGCGGCGTTTGCGTGATGTAGGTGTCCATGCCATCGGCGCGGAGGATCATCTCGCCAAAGCCGGTTGAGCTGGGATCTACGGCCAGGCGGCGAGATGCCGTTTCCGTCGCCAATCCCGTGCCCCAGGAGTAATTGAAGTAATAGTTGAAGGCGCCGCCCTGGTAGGTCCAGCCGTCGTGATAGTCGGAAGCAGTCACCCCCGGGGCAATCGCCTGCAAGCCGGGAGCGCCGGCAAGCACTGCCTGCCACTGCGTCAGCCCCACATAGGACCCGCCGAACATGCCGATGCGGCCATTCGACCATGTTTGCCCGGTGATCCATTCACAGGTGTCGATACCCGTCGAGCTGCTCCTGGTCGAACGCCGTGAAGTTGCCGCTCGAATTGAAGCGGCCGCGCACGTCCTGCACGATCACCGCGAATCCGGCTTCGGCTGCACGCAAGGCGTACGCCTGAAAAACACCGTTCGGACCCGACTTGTTGTAGGGCGTTCGCTGCAACAGCGTGGGCAGCGCTCCAGAGCCGGAGGGCCGGTAGAGATCGGCCGATAGGAGCACACCATCCCGCATCGGAATCGAGAGATGGCGTTCAACGGTGACACTGCTCGACATTGCGATGACTTCCCCCAACGACAGCCTGCGCGACAAATGCGGGCAGCATATCGCGAAATGACGCACATTGTTTGCCGGGTCAAGAGCGCGATTCACTCCACGACCATGAGACAATCGTTGAACGGGCGTATGATGCCGCCGATCCAGAGAAAGAAGGACTCCCTCCATGAAACCGTTTGTGTTTGACCCTGCCGATGCTCATGCCCGCGCTGCTGCTCCGGGGATGGTGATCACCGAGGTCATCCGTCAAAACGGGAAACGCATCTTCGACAAGGGGTATCAAGTCACCTCATCCGATCTGGACACGCTGGCGACGATTGATCGCACATTCCATGCGGTGCGGCTTGAGCCGGACGATGTGCACGAAAACGACGCTGCCATCCGGCTGGGTCTCGCGATCGCCGGGGAGGGCATCGAGCGGCGTCCGCCGGTGCAGAGCCGGGTCAATCTCCGCGCAGCCCGCAAGGGGTTGTTGCGCGTCGACGCCAGCAAAATCCAGGCAATGAACGTCTTGATGGGCATCGCCGTTTTTTCGCTGATCGACCGGATTCCGGTGATTCCCGGCAAGATCATCGCCGGGGCCAAGATCACCCCGGTCGCCATTCCCGAACGGCTGCTGGCGGCGGCGGAAGTGCTTGCGTCCGGTTCGCCGGTCGTGCAGGTGAAAGCCTTTATCCCGCACAAAGTCGGCATCATCGCCACCGATGGATTGAAAGAAGCGATGCAGGCGCGATTTCAGGAAACGGTCCGCCGCAAACTCGCCTGGTATGGCAGCGAGCCGATCGGCTTTGTCGATATTCCCGCCGATTCCAGCGCGATCTCGGAGGCAGTGCGGGACTTCGTCGCGCAGGGAGCGACGCTGATTCTGGCGGCGGGCGGCAACACGATCGATCCGCTCGATCCGACATTGAGCGCGCTGCCGGATCTCGGCGCGGAGCTGATCAGCTTCGGTGCGGCGGCGCACCCGGGCAGCATGTTCTGGCTGGCCGAAATGGGGGAGATCCCGATCGTCAATCTGGCGTCCTGCTCGATGTATTCGAAAGCGACCGTCGCCGACCTCGTGCTGCCCTGGATTCTGGCGGGAGAGCGGGTCACCAAAGCCGACATGGCCGGCATCGGCTACGGCGGTCTTCTCGACCGCGACATGGCCTTCCGCTTCCCGCCCTATGACCTCGAATCGACGGACGAAACATCCGAGTGAATCGAAGCGCGGTGATTGCATTGATGTTCCCGGGGTTGAAACCCCAGGAATTGCTACCGACCCTCCATCAACTCAACTCTAATTCGTCCGGCATGTCCGCCACATTCCAGAGTTGCCGCATCTCAGCGCTGGTTTCCAGCAGCTCTGTCAGCGTGCCCCGTGCCGCCACGCGACCGTCTTTCAAAAGGATGATCTGGTCGGCGCGTTGCAGCGCGACCCGGCGATGCGATGCGGCGAGGCAGGTCACACCTTCACGCTCGAAAATCCGGTCCCAGAGGAGGCGCTCGGTTTCCACATCGAGCGCACTGGAGAGATCGTCGATCACCAACAGCTCGGGTTGACGGACAAGCATTCTCGCCGCAGCGGCGCGCTGCATTTGCCCTCCCGAGAGTCGGACCCCGCGCGTGCCGACCTGGGTGTCCAGTCCCTGCGGAAATCCGGAGATATCGATGTCGAACGCGGCGCCATGAATGGCCGCCTCCAACGCCTCCGGGTCGTCCGGTGCGCCGAGGAGAATGTTGTCCCGCAACGTTTCGCTGAAGAGCCGTGGAACCTGCGGCGTGTAGGCGACCCGCGGCGGCGTCATGGTCGTCGCCAGGTCGCCGATCGCCTCGCCATTCCAGCGAACATCCCCTTCCTGGGCTGGCAAGAGCCCGAGCATGGCGCGCAGCAACGTCGTTTTACCCGCGCCGACCTTGCCGGTAACGACGGTGAGGGTGCCGCGTTCGAGGCGCAGATCGATCCCTTCGATGCTGCCAGAGGCGTCAGACGCGTTCGGATGCCGATAGGTCAATCCCGTCACTTCCAGGACATCGAGGCGGTCTTTCGAGTCACGGCTGGGTTGCGCCACCGGCGCGAGTGGCTCTCGCCCGATCAGCGGCGTGTGCGCGACCAGCGATTCGGGCGGTGCGTCGCCGAGCATGGCGTCCATGCGCCGAAAGGCGACGGCCGCCTGCCGGTTGAACGCCAGGTACTTGCCGAGATCGACCGTCAGATCGGACACAAAGCCAATCCAGAGGAGGAAGAGGGCGAAATCGCCGACCGACAGACCGCCTGAGCGCAGTTCGTCGGCAGCGAGCAACATGACCAGTCCCGTCGCCAGACCCGACAGGCTGCCTGAAACGGCGTCGACCAGACGTGAAGCGACCGCGTCGACGGTCATAGCCTGCCGTCGCTGGCCGTTTATCGCCGCGATGCGCTCGATGGCGCGTTGCTCGGCCCCGGCCGCCTGAATCGGCTGCACGGCGGCAAGTATGCTGCCGATGGCATGGGCCAGATCGCTCGTTGCCTGGCTGCTTGCCTCGCGATATCGGATCAACCGCCTGCTTCCCGCCTGGGTCAACACGATCACGAGGATGAGCGGAATCGTGACCGCCACGGTGATCAGGAGATCGATCCGCGATAGCGCGATCAGCGCGGCAACGCCGATCAGCACATGGATGACGATCTCGTCGGTCCAATCCATGACGTCTTCGGCAGCATAGGCGTCGTCGCGGAGGCGGCTGATCGTCTGGCCGAGCGGGTAGGGGAGCGGCAGCGCCCCGGGTCGCCTGAGCAGATTCCGCAGCAGATTGATGCGCACCAGACCGCTCATACGGAAGCGCATCTGAATCTCGCTGTACCCGGCGAGCAGAATGAGCACGGCGATGACGACGCCGAGCAGGGCCATCAGCGCGATGACGAGCGACCGGCCACCGGTAGGATCGATATCGCCGGAGAGCGTGTTGAGATAGCGCGCGACGAGCAGACCCGGCGCCAGACCGAGAAGATTGACGGCATCCCACAACAATCCATGAGCCAGGCAAAGACCAGGCGCATAACGCCACATGCGTCCCATATAAGCGGGAAGGGAGAGCCGTCGTCGATGGGAGGGTGCAGCGACGGTCATCGGGCATGCTCCAGGGTGTCGAGACGCAGGAGCGCCGCGAAACGGGAAGTGGGATCGGCCGCCAGCGCTGCGCGCGGGCCATGCTCGCGCAGCTCACCGTCGGCGATGACAGCGATGTCGTCGGCGAAGTTAAGCGTGTCGAGGCGATGCGCGACGATAACGCCGGTCCGGCCGGAGAGCAACTTGCCGAGCGCGTCGTGCAGCAATTGCTCGGTGGCGGGGTCGAGGCGAGCCGACGCCTCGTCGAGAATCACGATATCGGGATCGCGCAGCAGCACGCGCGCGCAACTGATCAGCTGCATCTGACCGGCCGAAAGCCCAACGCCATCTGCGCCGAGGCGCGTGTTGAGTCCTTCCGGCAGGGAGCGCAGCCAGTCGCCGAGACCAAGCGTCTCGATCACGGCGCGGAGCCGGTCGTCCTGCGCGATATCGTCCTCGGCGAAGAGCGTCAGATTGTCACGCAGGCTGGCATCGAAGAGACGCACATCCTGCGAAACGACGCCGATCCGCGCCCGGAGCTCGGCCAGTTTCATCTCACGCACATCGATGCCCCCGACGCGCACCACCCCGGATGTCGCATCGAGGAAGCGCGGAATCAACCGCGTCAGCGTGCTCTTGCCGCTCCCCGTGCGGCCAACGAGTCCGAGCACGCGGCCCGGTTCGATCAGCAGGCTGATGTCGCGCAGCACTGGCGCGTCTGCCTCATAGGTGAAGGAGACGCGGTCAAGCTCCACGGCCAGCGGACCGGCCGGCAATGGCGTTCCGACGCCGTCGGTGATGCGGGGCTGTTCCGCCAGGAGGGCCTGAACCCGGCTCAAACTGGCGGCGGCTTGCTGGAAATCCTGCACCTCGTCGCGAAGCTGGTTGGTCGGCTCGCGGAGCATATCGGCGAGCCGAAAAACGAGGAAGACCGCGCCAAGCGTGAGCGAGCCGGATTGATAAAGCGCACCGCTCAATCCGAGCGCAAGCGCCAGACCAAGCGTGAAGATGCCGTTGCTTGCGGACATCAGCCCGTAGCCCCACATCTGCGCACGGGTGGTGATCGCCAGCCACCCGCGCATCAGACCGGTGAACCGCCGCAGCACGAACGATTCCGCCGGCGCGCCGCTCGACCGCACATCTTCGAGCCCGTCCAGATATTCTCCGAGGAATCCGTAGACGCCGGCGCTGGCCTGCCGCTCACGCATCCAGCCGGGCGTCGCGCGCGATCGGATGAGCAACATGCCGCCGAAAGCGACAACGGTGAGGATCGTCATGGCGAGTCCGATGCGCCAGTCGATGCGCAATCAGCAAGGCGAGAATGCCGAGAATGAGCACCCCGTTGCCGACGACGTTGATGACGAAGCGCGAAAAGAATCGGGACAGGTTGCCGACATCGCCATCGACGCGCTCGATCAGCTCGCCTTGCGTATGCGCGCTATGAAATGCGTAATCGAGGCGCAGCACGTGCGCCGCCAGATCGAGGCGCAACGCATTGGTGGCCGCCCAGCTCAGGCGTTCGGCGATCCATGACTCGGCCACGGACAGCAACTGGACGAGCAGGGCGAAGAGCATCGCGATGACGGCGATGCGCACGAGCGCGCGCAGCGGCGCGCCGTCGATGGCGCGATCGATGAAGCGCCCGGCGAGCACGGGCGTCGCGATCTGCAGCGCGATCGTCGCGGCGATGATCGCCGCCAGGAGCAGAAGTGATCGGCGATGCGGGCGGAGGTACCGCCGGAAAAAGACGAGGGTTTCAGTCACGAAGAGACATCTCCAGTTTGCGCACGGGGAAATCAAAACCTCGTGACTGGCTGGTCACGAGGGGTGCGCGAAACCGGAAGACATCTCTTGCTGGATGCTCTGCCGCGGAATCAGGGTCGGGCTATTCGACGTGAGTCGGAAGTGAATGACCTATCGGGGTGCAGCTGCCAGCGTTATGCTCGTCCGGAACGCGCGTGGGGATGTCGTTGCGGTCATTGCGAAGAGCCTCCTCGCTGGCGAATCACGTTCTGGCGCATCAGTACGCCATTAGCTACCCATTGTAGGTATGTCGGGAGAGCGACGTCAACAATGCCTTCATGGTCGCTCCGCAATCGGGGAAAGCGCATACACGCGTCGCCATACGCGAAGAGATTCCCCTATCTTCGATCCCAAAATCCGCTATTATTTTTCCGGCGATCGTCATCAATTCAACGGGCGCTCAACCCGCGATGTCGTTTTCGCATTGATTCAGGTCCGGAGGACCCCATTAGTACCGCGTTATCGCTCTTCGCCGTCGCCTTTTTCGTCCTCGCAAATGGTTTTTTCGTCGCCACGGAGTTCTCGCTTGTTGCGGTGCGCCGGACACGAATGCAGCAGTTGCAGGAAGAGGGTGACAAGCGGGCAGGAGCGGTTCTCGATCTCCTTAACCACCTCGACACCTACATCGCCGCAACCCAGCTTGGCATCACGATCTCGAGTCTCGCGCTCGGTTGGATCGGCGAGCCTGCCGTTGGCCATCTCATTGAACCGCTGATTCGTGAAATTCCTTTCCTGCCGGAACGCCGGCTCGATGCCATTAGCAAGACACTTTCGTTCGTCATCGCCTTCTCATTCATCACGACGCTGCACATCGTACTTGGCGAGCTGGCCCCGAAAAGCATGGCGTTGCAGCGTCCAGAGAAAACAACGCTCTGGACTGCCCGGCCGATCCATATCTTCCTGGCGGTGTTCCGACCGATCATCAATATGCTCAACTCGGTTGGGAATTGGGTCGTTCGCCTGATCGGCATTGAACCTGCCGCCGGTCATGAGCGGGTGCAATCAGCTGAAGAGCTGCAGTTCGCGATCGAGGCGAGTCGGGAAGCCGGGCTCGTTGATGAAACAGCGCATGATCTCGTCAACCGCGCCTTTGAGTTTCCCGATCTCGCCGCGCGGCAGGTGATGGTGCCGCGCACGGAGATGACCGCAATTCCGATCACCGCCACGCTCTCAGACGTGATGGAAGTCGCTGCCACCGAAGGACATACCCGGCTGCCGGTTTATGACGGCGACACCGATCACATCATCGGCATGTTGAATATCAAACGGCTGATGCCGTTTCTCCAGAAGACACTGGGAAATGGCTCGAAACCGCCCGAGTTCACCGTCGCCGAGCATATGAGCGAGCCGCTCTACGTGCCGGAATCGCTGCCGGCGCCGCAGATGCTGCGTCTGATGAAAGAGCAACGCATTCAGCTGGCGGTCGTCATTGATGAATACGGCGGCACGGCGGGCATCGTCAGTCTCCAGGATCTGATCGAAGAACTGATCGGCGACGTCGATGACGAAGAATCGGATGAGCAGCACGACGCGAGAACTGTCGCCGATCCCACGGTCATCGATGGTCTGACCACGATTCTCGACGCGATGGAAGATTACGGGCTCGATTTCGGCGACGAAGATGATCTCGATGTCGACACCGTCGGCGGCTACGTCTTCCACCGGCTCGGCCGCGTCGCGATCGTCGGCGACGAAGTGACGCTCCCCGGCGGCGCCCGGCTTAAGGTTGAAGAGGTCGATGGCCTGCGCGTTGCGCGCCTGCGGATTCTTCCGCCAACCGGAATGCAGCCTCTTGATCCCATCGCCACCAGCGGCGATGGGGATATTGAACCGGTAACGACCGACGCAGGAATCAACAAGACGGCGAAATCATAGCGAAATCCCCATACTCTCGTCTTGCAATCACCGCCACGGCGTAGTGGCCGACCTCGTGTTGGGCATGCTCGCGAGAACTCAATCTGGCGTGTGATCGCCATGGCCGATATAAGATCGGCCAGTACAGAATATGCGGATTGCTCCGAGCTTTCGTGCCCTCTCCCAGCATTGGGAGAGGGTGGCGCTTTTGCGCCGGGTGAGGGTTATCTCAGACGCCCTGGAGAAAAAAGTCGACAAGCTCGATGGGGTTTGGCATCTTCGTCTCCAGGTCTCCCTGGAAAAGCTCTGCTTCCTTCGTGCTCACCTCGCGGTATCCGACCAGCAGCATGAAGAAGAGGCGAACGGCGAATTCGGGGGTCACCCGGTGAAACTCTCCGGCCTCGTAGGCGCGCTGGAACACCGGGAGAAAGAAATCAGCCGGACGATGTGTTTCACCCATGATTGAACGTTGGATATCCGCCGACATATGCTGCTGGAAATCGTTCATGAAGCGCCCGAACGGGGTGCGGCTCATTTCGGCGACGACATCGATGATGGAAACAAGCGAGTCGCGAAACGTTTCCGCCTCGGCGAGCCGCTCGGAAATGCCATTGTAGATATTCGTGAATTGCCGCTTCATGACGGCGGCGTAGAGATCTTCCTTATTGCGAAAGTGGTAATAGGGCGCCGAGCGGGTCATGCCGGCGGCTTCCGCGATCTCGTGGATCGGCACGTCGACAAAGGATCGCTCCGTGAAGAGTTCGAGCGCGGCTTCCATCAGCCGCTCTCGTCCCTCGCTGGTTTCGTCCTGCACCTGTTCGTTCAGCATCGGCCCAGTTCCTTGAAACAGACGATGTCGATTTCTCGCCTACACGTTCGACAAGTTGACAGCTAGCTCCGCATATGGTCAATTCCCGATCTTGACATGCCTGCTAGCATGACTATAGCGCACTGAATGAACGATCATTCAGTGGATCACCGTCGATCCATGCAACGTGGGGGAGTAACGCACATGTCATTTCCAGTGCATCGTAAAGAGAGCGCATTAGCACGATGGGCGCGATACGCATCCCGGCATCACTGGCGAGTGCTCGGTGGCTGGTTGGTCGCGATCATCTTCATCATCGGGCTCGTTTCCGCCGCTGGCGGAACGTTTGTCGATTCCTTCAAGATCCCAGGGGCCGAATCCCAAAAAGCAGTCGATCTCCTGAATGAGCGATTCCCCAGCCAGGCCGGCGACAGCGCCCGTATCGTCGTCAAAGCTGATGCAGGAGTTAACGATCCGGCGGTCAAAGCCCGCATCGACCAGCTCGTCGCCGATGCGTCGCAGCTTCCCGAGGTCGCGGGCGTGACTTCTCCCGTACGACAATCCAGGGGCCATCTCCGAAAACGGTCAACTGGCCTATATCCAGGTGCAATACGACAAGGTCGCCAACGAAATCGATAAGGCAAGCGTCGACCAGTTACTGGCATTAGTTGACGATGCCGGTGGCGATGGCCTCCGGGTCGAAGTCGGCGGGCAGGTTGTCAGCGCCCAGGAACAGGCGTTCGGCGGCAAATCGGAAATCATTGGCATTATCGCCGCCATGCTCATCCTGCTCATCGCGTTCGGCTCAGTCGTGGCGATGGGTGTGCCGATCGTGACCGCGCTGTTGGGTCTCGTGATTGGCATCATGCTAACGGTTCTGGCCGCCAATTTCTGGGATATGAGCACCTTCACGCTCTCATTCATCGCGATGATCGGCATCGGCGTTGGCATTGATTATTCGCTCTTCATCGTCACCCGCTATCGCGAAGGGCTGCACAGCGGGCACACGATTGAGGATTCGATCGCGCGTGCCGTCGATACCGCCGGGCGGGCTGTCATCTTCGCCGGAACCGTGGTCGCTATCGCCTTGCTCGGCTTGATCGCGATCGGCATTCCGTTCGTTGGCGCCCTCGGCATCGCAGCCGCCATCGTGGTTATCACTTCGGTCTTCATCGCAATCGGCCTGGTTCCGGCAGTGTTGGGACTCGTCGGCAAGCGCATCGACAAATGGAAAGTCCCCTTCCTGAGCTCTGGATATGACACGAAACATGAAGGTGTCTGGTTCCGCTGGGCGCGGACCGTTCAGCGCCGGCCCTGGGCGTTTGCGATCGCGTCTGCCGCAATCCTGCTCATCCTGGCGATTCCCTTCCTGAGTATCCGTCTCGGATCATCGGACGACGGCAACAATCCAACCGAGCTGCATACGCGCCGCGCCTATGACCTCCTGGCGGAAGGGTTTGGCCCTGGCTTCAATGGTCCGCTGCTGATCGTCGTCGAGCATGACGGCGGACTGGCGCAGGCCGATCTCGATCAACTTGCATCGGCGATGCAATCTACTGATGGCGTCGCCGCCGTCTCACCTCCAATCACCAATGAGGCGGGTGACACGGCGATTATCCAGGTCACTCCGAGCACCGCACCGCAGGATGCGAAAACGACCGATCTCGTCAATACCCTCCGTGACGATGTCATTCCTACCGTGCCAGTGACGGAGGGAACGAATGTCTACGTGGGCGGCGCCACGGCGGCCTTTACCGATGTCGATGAAAAGATCACGGAGCGGATGCCCTACTTCTTCCTGATCGTGATCGGGCTGAGCTTCCTGATTCTGATGACGGTGTTCCGCTCGGTCGTGATCCCGGTCAAAGCAGCGTTGCTCAATTTGCTCTCGATTGGCGCTGCGTATGGCATCGTCGTCGCGGTGTTCCAATGGGGATGGGCCGGCAGCTTCTTCCAGGTGGAAAAAGAGGGACCGATTGAGTCGTTCCTGCCGATGATGCTCTTCGCGATTCTCTTCGGTCTGGCCATGGACTACGAAGTGTTCCTCCTGAGCCGGATCCATGAGGAATATCTCCATACCAAAGACGCCCACAAGTCGATCACCATGGGGCTGGGTCTCACATCGCGGGTGATCTTCGCAGCGGCGGCAATCATGATGGCGGTCTTCTTCTCCTTCGTGATGGAAGACACCCGCGTCATCAAGGAATTCGGACTCGGACTCGGCGTCGCCATTCTGATCGAAGCAACCCTGATCAGGCTCTTCCTCTTCCCTGCCGTCATGGAGCTGCTCGGCGACAAGGCCTGGTACATGCCGAAGTGGCTTGATCGGATCCTGCCGCACATCAGCATCGAAGGTCCTCCGGACGAGGAATTCGAGGCGGAGCATCCCGGTCAGACCGCCCAGCCTGAACTGGTCGGCGTGGGCCAGAACGGACGGTCGACCGAACTGTAACGCCCGCTACATCTCTCAAACGTCCTCCAGAAAAACACCAGGAATCTCGCGAGATTACCGGTGTTTTTCATATCTTGCTGAAGAACATCGATACGTTCATTTGTTCGAATCCATGTCACATATCCTCTCCTCAAACGTCTTACATACACGAAGCCCTGGAGATGCTCTCCGGCGATGGAGCCGGCGAGAGGGCGGAGAGCAAAGGAGGACCGAGATGGGTCCAGGACTGAATGAGATCGAGTACGAATACGCGGTCGCCCGTCAGCAAGAGCTTGCGTCGGAATACATGGCGGTTCAACGACGGATGATCAACAGCGGTGGCGATACCTCGATCGACCGCGCGGCCCGCCCGCGACTCCGCACCGCGTTAGGCACGGCCCGTTGCCAGGTGCAAAGCACTCTCAAATCGATTGCCGGCGTTTTCTAATCCGCCGTCACTGATGACGGTGTAGCTGGTTCAACGGCGAACCGGCAAGTCTTCAACGGGAGGAACCGGGCAACGATCGCCCCGTTCCTCCGGAATCTCGCCAGTAAGCACCTGTTTGTTTTCATGATGCAGAGAAGCGTCCCTGACACCCTGACTGGTGGGGGCGCGCATCACACCTCAATGAGGAGGACGCACATGCAATCACTCCCAACGTTACGAAATGGTCCGGGCTGTCGAGCGCGATCTCGATCGCGAGCATGCCGAACGGGCCCGTCTGCGCGAAGCAGAGGGAATCCAGCAACACCGGTCCGCAAGAGCCGTCGATCTCCGCTCGCCGCAATGCGCGCGGTGGTGGAATGGTGGTTCCGCCCCGGCGAAGCGATTCCCAGCTGATCTTTCTCTTTCCTACCATGGAGCACGATGAACGATGCAGCCATTTCCCGTTTTTGATGTGATTCGCGTGGTCGAGCGCGATCTCGCGCAGTTGCATGACGACCGGGCGAGGCAACGCGCAGCGGAGGGATATCCGGTCCAAAAGCAGACGGAGCAACCTTCTCGTTTCACGCGAGTGATCGCGCTGATCATCCCGTCCCGGCAACCGAAACCCTCGACCGCCTGCGGCGACTGATCGATACATCGCAAGACGCACGCGAACCCCGCGCCCAATGATTGAGCGCGGGGTTGGCGTGTCCGGGTCAGGTGGCCCGTGAGTCCCATTTGAAGAAGCGGACGGCCAGCGCGACCGCGATCACGAAGGTCGCGACCAGCACCAGCAGGTCGATCCAGATCGCGCTCAATCCCTTTGCCGAATGTCATCGGTTGGCGCAACGCATCAACCAGGTAATGCAACGGCATGACTTTGGTGATCGGCTTCAGCCAGGCGGGTGCATTGTCGGTATCGAAAAAGACCCCGGAAAGAAAGAGCATCGGGAAGGTGATCAGATTCGAGAGTCCGGCAGCCTCTTCGGTGGTGCGGGCGACGGACGACACCAGGAACCCGATCGACAGAAAGGCGAGCGCGCCGATGAGCACGACGAACGCCACCAGTGCAATATTTCCCGCGATCGTAACGCCGTAGAGCAGATACCCGAGCAAGAGCAAAATCGCCGCTTGCGTGAAGGCGACGACCACCTGTGAAAACACGCGGGCCAGAATGAAATTCGGCAAAGGGAACGGTGTCATCCGAATCCGCCGCAGGATGCCGCGCTCACGATAGGTGACGAAGGCGGTCGAAAGCCCGATCACCCCGGAGTTCATCAGACTCATGGCGATAATGCCCGGCACCAGGAAGTCGATGTACGAAATATCCTGACCGCTCACCGGTTGCTCGACGATCGCGACCGGATTTTCCGCCTGCGCGACGCCCATCAACGTTTGATTCACCACGGACAACGTCACATTCGCCGTCGGCCCGTTGGAATCGTCGTAATAGACGGTGACCGGCGGCGTGCCGCCATCCGTCGATTCGCCGAAGACCAGCACCGCGTCGAGATCGCCATCCTTGAGATCGTCAAGCTGCGCCTGCTGATCCTTATCGGCATCGGTGGTCACATTGAACGTGTCATCACCCTGCATGGTTGTGGTGACGGCTTGTTCGTAACTCGACTGATCGCCGGTGATGCCGACATCGATCGTGATCGAATCGGTATTGCTCAGCAGCGCGCCAAAGATGACGATAAAGAGGGCAGGAAACAGCAGGTTCCAGAACAGCGCCGAGCGATTCCGCACCGTCATTTTCAAATTTGCCGTGATCATCGCGAGCATCGCGTGCATCAAGAAAACCTCTCGCTTTTGAACATTTCCCGGCACTGGAAGTGCCGGGCTAAGCACGACGAAGTCCCTCCGGGACTGTCCTGGATGACGCTCGTGCTCAGCCCTGGAAGGACTTCGTCGTGTTCGCCCGGGGTTTCGACCCCAGGAGAAGTACGAGCGTTCATCGATTATGCCGCCCGCCGTCCTCTACCACGACGGCCCTTTTTCTCCTCAGTCTCGGCTGGTTTTTCATTCTCATGGACATAACTGCGACCGGTGAGACTGAGGAAGACATCCTCGAGGCTCGCCTGGGTGCTGCGGAGATCGCCAAGCTCGATGCCGCGCGCGCTCGAGAGCTCCAGCAAGCCGATCAGCGAGCGCTGCACGTCGGTGGTCTCGATCGTCACCTCCGGGGGACTGCCCGATACGTGCTTGACCGCCGCACCGGTTGCGTTCGGCAATCCCGCCAGTTCCTCTTGCGTCATCGATCCTTGCAGCAGCGTCGCCTTGATCGTGGCCGCCATATCGAGACTGCGGATCAGCGCTTGCACGGTGTCGCAAGCGATCAGGCGCCCCTGATCGAACAGCGCAATGCGATCGCAAAGCACTTCGGCTTCTTCCATGTAGTGGGTAGTCAGCACGACCGTCGTTCCCGAATTTCGTACGTCGCGGATCGTATCCCAGAGCGAGCGGCGGGCAGCCGGGTCCAACCCGGTTGTCGGCTCATCCAGAAAGACGACGATGGGGCGGTTAACCAGCGATAGGGTGATGGCGAGCCGCTGACGCTGACCGCCGGAAAGCTCATTGACCTTGGCAGACCGCTTTTCCTTGAGATTGACCATCTCGAGCAGCTCATCGACCCGGGCCGGTGAGTCGTCGACCCCGTAGAGCCCACAAAACAGCTTGATCAGTTCGGCAGCGTTGAGATAGTCAAACAGCGCGGTCGTCTGCAATTGCGCGCCGATCGACCGGCGCAAGCGAGCCGGATCGGCGACGGCGTCGATACCGGCCACTTGAATCGTGCCGGCGTCAGGTGCGCGCAGTCCCTCAATCATTTCGAGCGTGGTGGTTTTTCCGGCGCCGTTGGGGCCGAGGATGCCGAAAATCTCGCCCTGATCGACCGAAAGGTCGATGCCATTGACCGCGATCAGATCGCCGTAGCGTTTGACGAGCCCGCGCACCTCGATGATCGGTGTCCCGGTTCCGGTTTCAATCCGATTCTCCGCCTGTGCTGTCATGTCGCCCTTGCTCCATCGCCAGTTGCCTCGCGACGGATCGTCCCATCGCGAAATACAAAGGTCATGATAGGACGGAGCCCAAAGCTTGTGCGAAGAAAAACCGGCCCGCCTGCCGGATTGCAAGCGGACCGGTTCAATTTCTTTCACCCGGCCCTAAAGGGCCACCCTCTCCCGAGGCGGGAGAGGGGTTGGGGGTTGAGGGCCGTCTTACTGGGCGACTTCGTTCCAGTTTGCCATGTTCCAGTAGAGCGTTTCCCAGGCCGAGGCGGCGATGGGATCCGCGTTGATGTTGTTGGTGATCGCGAACGTTTCCGCCGCGCGCTGCACCAGCGGAATGATCACGGTATTCTCAACCATGATGTCATTGAGGCGAATGAAGCTCGCCGCCGCCTTCTCCGGATCGGTCTCATTATTGAGCGTCTCGAAGATCTGGTCGTACTCAGCATTCGACCAGCGGGAGTCGCCACCCGGCGACCACTTGTTCGACTTCTGGTTGATGTTCTTGCTGTACCAGTTCGACATGTAGAGCAACGGATACGGGCTCGACGAGCCGTTCGTGTACATCTGCACGTCGTTGTAGAAGTGCGCGAGGTTCTGATCGTTGCCTTCGGCCGAGTCGAAGAAGATGCCGGCGTCAACCTGCTTCAGCTCGACTTTGAATCCGGCCTTTTCCCAGTTGTCCTTGTTGACGGCCTGCGTCTTCTGGCGCACGGAGTTGATCGTGGTGGAGTAGGAGAGCTTCAGCTCGATGTCGCCCTTTTTGCGAACATCGCCATCCAGCACCCAGCCCGCTGCATCGAGCGTCGAGTTTGCTTTGTCGAGATTGAACTCGAACGAGGTGTTTGGCGACTCGTAGGCAGGAATGCCGACCTGGACGTTGGCGGTCGGCGGCTCACCTGGAGGGCCCGCGTAGAACTGGGTTGAGATCGTTTCACGATCGGTGGCGAGGCTGAGCGCCTGGCGGACGGCCGGGTCGCTGAAGAAGGGGTGCGGCGTGTTCTTTTCCGAACGCTGGCCGTCCACTTCCTTATTTGGATCGGAGAAGTTGATCGCAACCCGCTCGGTGTTGGTGCCGGCGGCGATAATGTGTTGCCCCTTGCCCTTGGCAACCATATCGTTGAGAATGTTCGGCTCGACCTGCAGATTCCAGGCGACGTTCCAGTCAGCCGTTTCCAGTACGCCGCGCGCAGCTGACACCGCGTCGCCGCCACCCTTGAGGTTGATGCTGGCGAAGTAGGGTTTGTTGGCCTCGCGGTAATTCTCGTTGATCGAGTAGATGACCTGGTCATTTTCCGTGAAGGTGTCGACCTTGTAGGGACCAGTGCCGATCTGGGCAGTGCGGAAAATTTCTTTGGCGGCATCGCCCTGGTCGATGATGTGCTTCGCGTAGACGACACCATAGTACGAACCCGAGAAGGGGGTGTACCAGGCGAGCGTGCCCGCCTTGAGCGTGATGACGACCGTCAGGTCATCGGGTGCTTCGATCTTCGCGATCGGCTCGAAGTTGGCGGCCGAAACCGTCGCGCTTGCCGGATCGATGATCCAGTTGTAGCTCGCGACCACGTCCGCCGAGGTGAACGGCGTGCCGTCGCTCCAGAGCACCCCTTCCAGCAGGTGATAGGTCACCACGCTGAGGTCTTCGGAAAGCCCGCCATTCTCAACCGAAGGAACTTCTTTCACCAGGGTTGGGGAAAGGGAGCCATCCTGAAGGAAGGAAAGAAGCGGCTCCGAGATAAGCGACCCGGCAAGCTGATCCTTGGTGCCCTGCGCGTTATGAATGGAAAGCGTGGTGGCGCCCTGCCACTGCAGCATCTTCAACTCGCCGCCAGCGCCGCGCTGCTGATCGGCAGGCGCTTGCGGTCGCGAGGATGCATCCTGCTTCAACGCGGCGATCGAGGAGCGCGCGCCGGCAGGGGCAGCCGATGCGCCCTTCATGTCGATCGAGTTCACGAGAAAGGTTGCGACCGGTGCAGCAACTCCAAGCGCGATCGCACGCTGCATGAAATTACGGCGTGTGATCTGCCCTTCGCGGAGCAGGTCGTAAAGCCGCCCGAGCTTGCTTTCACCAGCACTGTTCGACGTTGTCATAGATCCTCCATGACCCATGGACCCAGAAAGCCGTTCTGCCCATGCCGAACGGCACACCACGAACTACTCAGCGATGCAAGAGGGTTTTCGGTGAATTGATGCGCTCATATCCGTTTGGAATACAATTGCGTAGACCGTACCACTCCTTGATCACGTCGGATGATGCAGAAGAGGAGTGTACGCCTTCGATCCTGTTTCGCAAAATTAAGTCCATCGCCAAACGGCCCATGCCAGGAGGTACTCGCGAAACACTCATCCAGACTCTGAAGCGGCAGAACCGTGGCGGGCGCACAAAGCTCCCTCTCGGCGGAAGAGGCATGGGGCGAGAACCGCAAACCAGCCGGACCTTCCTCTCTTTGGAAGGCCCGGTCTGATTCTTGGTCCCCTTGTTCAGGGTATGTTCAATTGTGATTGACGCTCGCTACTGGGCGACCTCGTTCCAGTTCGCCATATTCCAGTAGAGCGTCTCCCAGGCGGAGCCGACAATCATGTCCGTTGTTGATGTTGTTGAGTGATCGCGTACGTTCTCCGCCGCACGCTGAACGAGCGGGATCACGACGTTGTTGAGATCACCAGATCGTTCAACTGTAATGAACGTCTGCGCCGCCACTTCGGGATCGGTCTCAGCAGGCGAGCGGTTTCGAAGGCGGCATCGTACTCGGCATTCTGCCAGCGCGATTCATTTTGGCCGCGCCACTGGTTCGACTTCTGGGCGATATTCGCGCCATCCTTGCCGCCGTACCAGGACAGCATATACGACGTCGGGAACGGCGTCGATGCGTTATTGGTGTACATCTCCAGGTCGTTGTAGAAGTGGGAGGCGTTCTGGTCGTTGCCTTCGGCCGAGTCGAAGAAGATGCCGGCGTCGACCTGCTTCAGTTGCACCTTGAAGCCCGATCTTCTCCCAGTTGTCCTTGTTGACCGCCTGGTTCTTCTGGCGCACCGCGTTGATGGTGGTGCTATAGGTGACGCTGAGCTCGATGCCGTCCTTCTTGCGGACATCGCCATCCAGCACCCAGCCGGCTGCGTCGAGCGTCGCATTCGCCTTGTCGAGATTGAACTCGAACGAGGTGTTCGGCGACTCATACGCGGGAATACCGATCAGAATATTGCGTGGCCGGCGGCTCGCCTGGAGGGCCCGCGTAGAACTGCGTCGACATCGTGTCGCGATCCGCGCGAGCTCAGCGCCTGGCGCACCGCCGGATCGGTCAAGAACGGATGCGGCGTGTTCTTCTCCGAGCGCTGACCGTCCACCTCCTTGTTCGGATCGGAGAAGTTGATCAGCACACGCTCGACCGAGGTGCCAGGAATGACATAGTGCTGGCCCTTCCCCTTGGCGACCATATCGTTGATGATGTTCGGCTCGACCTGCAGGTTCCAGGCGACATTCCAGTCGCCTGTTTCCAGCACCGCGCGCGCCGCCGACACCGCATCGCCGCCGCCCTTGACGTTGATGCTGGCGAAGTACGGCTTGTTGGGCTCGCGGTAGTTCTCGTTGATCGTGTAGATGACCTGGTCATTCTCCGCGAAGGTGTCGACCTTGTACGGGCCGGTGCCGATCTGGGCCGAACGGAAGATATCGTTCGCATCCGCGCCCATATCGATGATGTGCTTGGCGTAGACCGCTCCCCAGTAGGTCCCCGTGAATGGGCCGTACCAGCCGAGACTGGCTTCCTTGAAGGTGATGACGACGGTCAAATCGTCGGGAGCTTCCACCTTGTCGATTGGCTGATAGGTCGCAAGAGACACTGCTCCGTTCGCCGGATCAATGATCCAGTTGTAGGTCGCAACGACGTCCGCTGACGTAAATGGCGTGCCGTCGCTCCAGAGCACTCCTTCGAGCAGATGTACGTGACCGTTTTCAGGTCCTCTGAAAGCCCACCGTTCTCCAGGCTCGGCACTTCCTTGACCAAGCGTCGCCGAGAGCGATCCGTCCGGGAGAAAGGACATCAGTGGTTCGGTGATGAGCGAGGCGCCGAGCTGATCCTTGGTGCCCTGCGACTGGTGCAGAGAGAGCGTCGTGACGCCCTGCCACTGGAGAATCTTCAGCTCGCCGCCGGCGCCGCGAACCTGATCGGCCGGCGCCATTGGCCGCGTTGAAGCGTCCTGAAAACGGCTGGTTACCGATTTTCCGATACTGCCTGGTGCGGCGCTCGCACCCTTCATATCAAGCGAGTTGACCACAAAGGTCAAAACTGGCAACGCCACGCCGAGCGCCAATGCGCGCTCCATGAACTCACGGCGGCTGAGCTGTCCTGTTTTCAAGAGGCCGTAAAGTTGCGCGAGCTTGCCATCTCCCGAGGTACTGGTCATCGTCGTCAATCCTCCGACGTATACCCAACCTTGCGCCCCTCGCGACCATTCGTCGAGGGGAGCCGCTCTTGTGCGCAGTGCGCAATAAGGAGCGGCACTAAACGCCTTGCGCGCACACCACCCCCAAGGCGGGATTGCATGAAGCCGGCAAGAGTCACTTCCGGGCCATGCCTGATGGATTCGTGCGCACGTGACCTGAGTGTACCCAGCTTGACGGGAATATCAAGCACTATTAGTCCCTGATTTCGTGTTTTCCGCCAATTCATTCCATCTCATTATCGCATTACGCCGATATAACGGCACACTGACTATAAATTGAGTTCATATGCACAATTGAAATCCAGCCTGTACCCAGGAGCGCATGCGGGTGGGCCAAAAGCCCTCCAGGAGGCATTTCGAGTTCTTAACCAGTCAGCAAACGACAAAACAAGCGGGAGGAGTTGTGCTGCGTAACCGGAAAATCGCGGAGAAATCCGGAGAATTCTTATCGATACGTCCATTTACATTTGCAAAAAAGTTCGGTAGTCTGAGTAATAGGTTCACGATATCGACTGATGTCGTGCGTCACAGGACCAAAGGAGAGAACGATGCGTCTCGCACACCGTGTTTCCATGGCCGCCGCATTGCTGGCGGGCAGCTTTATCGCCATCGTTTCGGCGCCAACGATCAGCGCACAGGATGCAACACCGGCAGCAAGCCCTTGCGCTGCGACCACTCCCGAGGATAATGTCCAGCTCGTCACCGATTACATTCATGTGACCGACTCGGCAAACGCGGCGGCGATCGATGCCGCCCTCGCGGACAATTACAGTGACAATCAGGACCGCTACGGTCTCCCCGTTGACACGGCCACCAACGCCGACGAGGCGAATCTTGCCGCAATGCTCGAGTCGCTCTATCCCGGATCGGTCTACACGATCAATCAGGTCTCGGCCGTCGGCGACAATCAGGTCGTGGCGGACATCACGCTCACGATCACCGCGTTCGCGCCCGATCCGAGTGTCGACCCCACCGTGCTCGCCGCCCCGATCGAATTCAACTCCCTGATGCTCGCCACGGTTGAATGCGGTGAGATCGTCTCCGCGCGTGGCGTCAGCGATCAACTCGGGCTGCTGCTTGCCCTCGGCTTCACCGTCGTTCCACCGGCAGCGGCGACTCCAACGTCCTAACTCGTCTTTCTCTTGCATTCTGGTGGGAGACCGGATCCGTCCGGTCTCCTATTTCACCACATGGCTCCACCCGCACGGCGGTGGTGACCGCTCTTCAAACGGTGAATAGCGGAGCAGTTACAGGTACAGGGGAATGTGAAGCTCGTCTATCGTCTTTCGTTTACAGCAGCGCCTTTGGCCGGAAGTTTTGTCGCCCTGGTGTCGGCGCCGGGAGTTAGCGCGCAGGATGCGACACCCGCGGCGACTGAGTGCGTCGCAACGACGCCTGAGGAAAATGTCGCGTTGGTCACGTCGTACATTCAGTCATACGACGCGGCTGATGCAGCGGGCATCGATCTCACACTCGCGGATACGTATGCTGACAATATCGACCGCGGCAGCCAGCCAAGTGATGCAACGACCAATGACGACGAAGCCGCGCTCGCGGCGGCACTGGAAGCATCCTATCCAAACTCGACGTACATCATCAACGAGATTGCCCCGCTCGACGACGATCGGGTTATTGCTGATGTGACCATCAACATCACCGATGTCGCGGCTGCCGATGGCACGCCGACCACTCTCGCTGCGGCGATCAACGTCAACTCGATCTCCATCATCACGGTTGAGTGCGGCGAGATCGCATCGGCCCGAACAGTGAGTGATGGTCTCACGCTCGTGCTCGGCCTCGGCTTCACCCTTTCACCGCCGGCGGCAGAAGCTACCCCGGTTTCCTGATCCGGAGCAATTCAGAATCGTATGCAACATGGCGAGCCAGTTGGCTCGCCATGTTGCATCTCACCAATGCATAAACCTGCCGATCGACGTTTCGCATGGTGGAATTCTTATGTCGCATTGGCACATTGCCCATATGAGAGAATGGCCTAACTCTTCTTGCCGGCTGCGGTTGGCGTGAGTCCGGAAGCGGAACGATTCAAGGGGGTAGCACATATGCGCGCTCCGACCGCCTCGCTTTCCCGCCGCTCGTTTCTGCAGTCGTCCGGCGTTGCGATTGGCGCCACCCTCCTCGATTCACCCCCATTGTCCGCCCAGGAAGCCACTCCAGCCGCAGGCACTCCAACCCCAGACAGCCGCCCACGAGCCCGTGATCTTGGTGTGCCGTTCCTCGGCGGTGACCCTGGTCCCCTCAATGCGATCACGGATGTGCCGGGCGTCGGAGTTGGACAGGTCACCATCATCTCGGGAGATGGTCCGCTCAGTGTCGGCAATGGACCGGTTCGCGCGGGGGTGACCGCCATCGTGCCTCGTTTGGACAAGGCGCTTGATCCCGTCTTCGCTGGCCGTCACGTTCTCAACGGCAATGGAGAAATGACCGGGAGTCTCTGGATCGACGAAATGGGGATGTTCTACGGGCCAATCCTGCTGACCGGCACCTACAGCGTCGGCACCGTCAAAGACGCCATTCAAGACATTGCATTTGACAATTTTCAAACCGAGTTCGGTGTGGCCGTCGTCGCCGAAACGTATGACGGTCTCTTGAACGACGCTCATGGCCACCATATCACCGCCGAACAGGTCTTCCAGGCCTATACCAGGGTAGCGAGTGGGCCCGTCGCGAGGGGAATGTCGGCGGCGGCACGCCGATGTCGTGCTTCGATTTCAAGGGAGGCATCGGCTCGGCTTCCCGGGTCATCCCATTTCCCGATGGCGTCGCCTACACCGTCGGCGTGCTGGTTCAAGCGAACCATGGCGTCCGGGAAGCGTTGACAATCGCCGGTGTCCCGGTCGGGCAGGAAATACGAGATTTGATGCCGGTGATCAAGCAAAGCGCGCGGGGCCCTTCCAAGACGAGCTCGATCATCGTCATTGTGGCCACGGACGCGCCATTTCTGCCTCATCAACTGCGGCGGCTCGCGCAGCGAGCGGGATTAGGAATCGGGATTGGGGGTGGGCGAGGAGAAGATTCCTCTGGCGATCTGTTCCTTGCCTTCTCGACCGCGCCAATCGGAGAGCTGACCGAGCCAGTCGCCACGAGCATCTCCATGCTCCCAAACTTTACAATGACTCCTTTTTTCCATCAGGTCGTCGCCGCCACGGACGAAGCAATCGTCAACGCCATGGTCGCGGCCGAGACGATGACTGGCATCGACAACAATACCGTCTACGCCCTGCCGCACGATCGCCTTCGCGACGCACTGACGAAATACAACCGGCTGATGAGCTGATCGGATTTTCAATGCGTACAGAATAAGAAAGGCGCGAGACGAAGCCCGGGCTTCGTCTCGCGCCGGAATTGATTCGCCGTCTGCTCTAGGCAGGTACGACGACCAGCGTCAGCTTGCCCGCCTCAGACGTCACTGAGTCGAGCTTGAGGTTGTTCTGAGCAAGATAGCCATTGACGCCCTTTTCGATTGCGCCGGCAATCTTCCCGCCCGGTAAGACGACGTTGATCACGCTGCCGAGCGATCCTGCTCCGTTCAACTCCATTTTCTGGACATCGAACTTGCCGTCAACCGCAGCGACCGTTCCCTTGTAGGTGAGATCCTGGCTTTGCGATTTGAATCCGATCTCTATTTGATTGCCAGGGTTGATCTGCACAACCAGGTCATTAACATCCGTGTTCGAGTCATTGAGCGATGTCGTGATCCGGTCAAGCAACTCGTCCTGAGTGATGACATAGGTGCCAGGCGCTGCGACGCCATTGACGGAAAGCCGCTCGGCAACCACGGTGCCGATGCCATCCTCGATGTTGATGCTCAATCCCGATCGCAGACTACGTCCGCCGAAGAAGACCACCGAGCCGCAGATGAGGAGACAGACGAGAAGCGCGCCGCCGATGATCAGGAGCACCTTGCGATTCGACACACATTTATCCTTCCGAAATCGTTCAGCATCGAACAATCTCGCCGTATCGCGAGCGAGGAAACACCGGAGTTTCCCTTCGATCCTACCCGTTGAGATAACGCATCGCAAGCGATGACCTACGATTGTTCGGTCAGGATCAAATGAAGGTCAATACGATTCGCCGGAACCGCCTTATGCACGTTTCACTCAGCGATCGGCAACTGGTACCAGCGAATCGCGTTGCCGCCAAAAATCTTGGCTTCGGTTTCCGCTGAGATCGGCCCGAGACCGAAGCGCAAGGCGTCGATCACCTGTTGATACGACCCGGCAAGCGTGCACACAGGCCAATCGGAACCGAACATCACCCGGTCTTCGCCGAACCATTCCATCACCTGCTGGATGTACGGCTTCAGCGTTTCCGGTGTCCAGTTCGACCAATTGGCCTCCGTCACCATGCCCGAGAGTTTGCAGTAGACATTGGGCATCTCGGCGAATGGCGTCATCTTGCGGGCCCAGGCAGCGAAGCCGTCGTTGGCGATCTCCGGCTTGCCGATGTGATCGATCACGAAGCGGACATGCGGCAGTGCGGAAACGCACGAAACCGCCGCATCGATGTAGGGCGGCTTGAGCAGAAGATCGTAAACGAGATCGGCGGACCCAATTGCCGCGATGCCCCGCTGCACGAATCCCCGCAGGAGATAGGCGCGATCCTGCTCGTCATGCACTTGATGCCTGATCCCGACGAGATACTTGCCGTCGGGCCGGTCTTTCAACGAGCGCAGCGTCTGGTCGATATCGGGATTCGCCAGATCGACCCAACCCACGACACCAGCGACGAAATCGGTGTTCGCCGCGATATCCATGAACTCGCGCGTTTCCTGCACATCGGAAACCGTCTGCACGAGCACGGTGTAATCAACCCCGGCTGCTTGTAGCAGCGGGCGCATATCCCCAGCGTCAAACGGACGCTGAAGCTCTGTCAATCCCTCCATCCAGGGATACGCCCGATCGGCAGGATTCCAGAAATGATGGTGACTATCGACCACTGGCGTCTTCGTCATCGTCCCCTCCCACTCTCTGCTGACTATGTGGCCCGTTTGGTGAAGTATCGCGTCAACCCCATCGCGGCCATATACGACGGCGTCGCCAGCTCGAATTGCGCCACGATCTCGGGATCGACTCCCGGCAACTGCGCGACGACTTCCTCATGCAAGCGCCGGGTCAACGTTTCCTGATCCTCGCCGGCGTTGAACGATGCCTCGCCAATGGCGACAAACCGCGCCAGGTGTTCTTCGAGTTGATCGAGCTGCGCCCCCGGATTGCCGACCGGCCCGAAATGAGTTGGGATCAACCGGGCAGGACGCAAACCGCGCATCAACGCGATGCTCGCACTCCAGGCTTCAGGATCAAACTCAGGCGGTGGGGTAGGCGGGCAGATATACCCCGCGCCGGGGATATGAATGCCGGCGACATCGCCCGAATAAAGATCGCCCGACTCCTGCTCGAAGATGGCGACATGATGACGTGCGTGCCCCGGCGTGAAATGAACCGAGAGCGACCGCCAACCAAGATCAATCTGCTGCCCATCTTCGAACGGAATCACCCGCTCCGCGTCGATCGGCGCCCAATCGCCCCAGAGCGTCTGCATCTGGTCGCCGTAAATGCGGCCGGCGCTGGCGATCAACTTGCTCGGATCGACCATGTGCGGCACACCGAAAGGATGCGCGTAGACCTTCAGGCGCGGATTCATCTTCGCCAGCAGCCCGGCTGCCCCGGCATGATCGAGATGGATGTGCGTCACATAGAGCGCGGTGAGATCCGTGACATCGAATCCCGCCGCGTTGATGCCGGATACCAGCGCATCAATCGTCGAGCCAGGACCGCTTTCAATCAGCGCCAATCCATCCCGACCGCGCACCAGATAGGCGGCGATGACATTCGGCTCGCCCTGAAATTTGAGATCGATGAGATAACTTTCCCCGCCGATCGCGATCGCTCCACCTGGAGTTGCTGCCAGGGGAACCGGTTTTGCTCGCTGAGAATCGTGCATTTCGTGCCCCATACCTGCTCGGCGGTTTTGTCCCGCCCGCAATTCTTCACATTTGGCAGCATACTCGACAAAGAATGCTCTCCCGTGCCTGCCTGGCAAATCTATAATGGGGCTGGAGATCGATCCGGGGCTATCCAGCCCACGCCCACCGCGAGGAGCCATGAGCAAGGAAGCCCATGTCAGTGTCAGCGAAGCAGCGCGCACGCTCGACCGCTCAACCGAGCAGGTGCGGCGATATTTGCGCGAGGGCCGGCTCAGTGGAACCCGCATCGGGGGCCAGTGGTTCATCGATCGCGGCGCGCTATCGGCATTCGAGCGCAATCTCCGCGAGCAACGCTCGTTTCTTCAGCAACTCCCTCCCGCCGCCGAACTCGATCCGCTTGGCGCGGTGATCGCCATCGGCGGCGGCGGCGGCAGCGACATCACCAAGGGTACGGCTGCCTATCGCGAAGCATTTCGCTGGAGAAGAAACGGATGACCGACCGGACGCGTGTCGCATTTGTCGACGCTTCGGCGTTGATCGCGCTGGCCGATCGAGACGATCGCGCCCACGAAGGGGCGGTCGCCGCCTATAGCGAGCTGTGCGGCGCCGGATACCGGCTCTTCACCACGAACTGCGCCGTCGATGAGGCATTCGAATTGATCTCTGTCGGATTGGGACCGGCGCTGGCGCGGCAATGGCTGCGCGATTTCCGCCTGCCGGTCTACTACGTCGATGAAACCGATCACACCCGCGCCCGCGATCGCCTGGTCAGCGACCCAGGGCATCAAACCCGCACCCTGACCGACGCCTTGAATATCGCGGTAATGGAACGCCTGGGCGTGCGCGACGCCTTTGCTGTCGATCCCAACGTGTTGGAAGAAACGGCCTAGGATGCGTCTGCCCATCATGCCTGCGATCGTTACCGCCTGCGCCGGAGCGAATGGATGTCTGTAAGCAAACCGGGGCCCGCGCCCGTTCAATGCCCGCGCTGCGGCGAAATGCTTAATGAGGACGATCTTTACTGTCGCTTTTGTGGCCAACCGATGGTTGCCACCGGGTTTGACCAGGAAAATGAAGATTCTCCCCGGCCAGCGACCGGCACTCCAATCGGTGGTCCGATTCGTGCTGCCGGCGACCGTCCGACGCTGAACGATCCGCTCGCGCCGAAGCGGGCGAATCAGAGTGCGCTTTCGAAAGTTCGCACGGGCTCGCTGGGTTGCACCGCCCTGATCGGCATCGGGCTCGGCGTGCTGATCGCGCTGGCGCTCATCACCTTTTTCATTATCCGCCCCGCCATTTCCGACGCGGCGAACAGCGGCGTGCGCGATGGCATCGCCCGCGAGCTCTCCCTCGCCAAACCCGATCCAGCCACTAATGCGATCACGCTCGACGAAACGACGATCAACGAATATCTCGCCGCCGACGAAGCCTGGTTCGATCCATTGCACGATATGAAGATCAGTCTCAACGACAATCAGGCCAGCGTCGATTTTGGACTCTACGGCATGAGCGGAACCTTTGCCGCCGGCATGACCGTGCAGGACGGACTGATCCGGTTGGTCAGCCCCCATGCAAGCGGCACCGCCGGCCGCCTCATCGATGCCGATCAGATCGCCAAAACGATCGAAACTGAACTCCGCACCTGGATTCAAGCGATCGGCCGCCCGGTGAGCAACGTCGCCATCCAGGACGGCACGATCACGATCACATTCGGATCGTAGGAAGGCAATTCGCGCGAATGAGCGGAACCGATTCGTCTGATCATCGGAGCGTCGTCACAGATACTATGCGGGGTGGATTCAATCCCAGCGAGACGAACTCGATCTCGTTCTTCGAATTTGTGATGCGATTGGAATTGGCCCGTTCCCCGCAGAGTGCCTTGAACGACTTCTAGCGCTTCAATTATTTCAAAGTGTGATGGGGAACCACGACGCCTGGTTTGTAAATGGAATTCCGGACGAACCCCCTGCCTATATGAGCTCGGGAGAAGCCGATCATCATCGCTGGGTTCATGCTCAGCTATCGCCGGAGTTTCGACGGGCGATTTCCGCGTGGCCCTATTCCATGAATCTTGAGATCGGTTCGCTGCGCTGAACCCTGGTTCACTATCCCCAGCACGCGGAGGATCATGGATTCGTAAACATCATCCGTGTTCCAACCGTCGCGCAGCTCGATGAACTTTTCGCTACGATACCCGGTAATCTTATTTGGTATGGACATCATCATCCGAGGTCGATATCTCGGGCCGCGCTCGCTATGTTCATCCCGGATCGTTGGGATGCTCAGTGGACGCCCGAGCCCGTTTCGCAATACTTCATTCGTCCGACGGAAATTACATGATCGATTTTCATGCCGTGCCGTATAATCCGGCCCCATCTTCAGGGCCTTGAAACACGGAACGTCCTGAACGAATCTTTATTCAACTGGCTTTCTTCAATCATGCTTCCATGAGGATCAATCGGCATCCATCCCGATGTAGGAAGCCGCGCTGTTCGTTCTCGTAGCTCCGATTGACATGCAAAAATCCCGGAGATCTCCCATTATTGGTGCATTCGCACTATCGCCCGGCGACATCTGAGCGATAGAGTGCACACAGCGGTTTGCGCCAGTCCGTAGTGGCAGGGAGGGTAGGGCATTGAGTTTCATTTCACGAGGATTCCGGGGGAGAAAGCAGGATCCCGATCTGGCGGACCGCACTCCGCCCGGACAGTATCTGACCAGAGATTTTCCGGTGCTTTCAGCGGGGCCGACGCCACGAACCAATCTGGATAAATGGGATCTTGAAGTGTTCGGCGATGTCGACGCTCCGAAGCGCTGGAGCTGGCAGGAGTTCCAGGCGCTGCCCAGGGAAACGTTCACCGTCGATATCCACTGCGTCACCAAATGGTCGAAACTCGACACCGAATGGGAAGGCGTGTCGATCGATACCCTGCTTGAAGGGATCGACCAAAGCGCGAGTTACCTGATCGCGCATTGCGACGGCGGGTACACCACCAATCTGCCGCTTGAAGATGTCACCGGCGGCAAAGCCTGGATCGCCTTCGGCTACGACGGTGATTCGCTCGAACCGGAGCATGGCGGTCCTGCCCGGTTGCTGGTTCCGCATCTCTACTTCTGGAAAAGCGCCAAGTGGGTGCGCAAGCTCGAACTGACCGATGATGACCGGCCCGGTTTCTGGGAATCGCTCGGATATCACAACTACGGTGATCCCTGGCAGGAGCAGCGATATTGGGGCGACTGAGCTGGCGGCTCGCGGAGGTCGCCGAAACGATCGTCGAAACCCCACGCGCGAAGACGCTGATCCTGTCCGTTCCCGGCTGGGAAGGACATCTCCCCGGCCAGCATGTCGATGTGCGGCTCACGGCCGATGACGGCTACCGGGTCGAGCGCAGCTATTCGATCGCCTCCGCCCCATCTGGCGAGCGGATCGAATTGACCATCGAGGAACTGGAAGATGGGGAGGTTTCTCCCTATCTGACCGAGGAATTGCGGCCGGCGATAAGCTGGAGCTGCGCGGTCCGATCGGCGGCTATTTCGCCTGGGATGTCTCGCGCGGCGGTCCGCTTTTTCTCGTTGCCGGGAGGCTCGGGCATCGTGCCGTTGATGGCGATGCTTCGCCACCGCGCTGCGACCGACAGCGAGATACCCGTGCGCCTGCTCTATTCATCGCGAGCCTATGACGACATCATCTACCGGGAAGAGCTCGACCGTCTCATCGCGAACGACGCCAACCTTCAGGTCATCCACACCCTGACGCGATCCCAGCCGCCCGGCTGGAGTGGGCTCAGCCGCCGGATCGACCCAATGATGTTGGCTGAGACCGCCTGGCCGCCAGAGTCGGCGCCGCACATCTTCGTCTGCGGACCGACCCGGCTGGTGGAATCAGTCGCGACGGCGCTGGTCGGGCTCGGACACGATCCCGCGCGCGTCAAAACCGAGAGATTCGGACCCACGGGAGGATCACGATGAGCGACACCGATCTTCGTCTCGACGCCAACGCCGCCGCTGGATTGCTGGCCGAGATTTTCGCGTTCGATATCACCACCGCCGAATGCGTCTGCGGCGGCTGCAACGCAACCGGCCCGGTCGGCAATCTCGTCGCCTACGGCATGACGATGGGAGTCATTCTCCGCTGCCCCGGCTGCGACAACGCCCTCATCCGCGTGTCTCATCTCAGCAGCGGCTACTGGATCGACACACGGGGAACGAGCGTGCTGCGAGTTTCGCGTACTGGATGAGTAGGCAGCGGGCCGCGCGAGAGTCCGATATATCCGTACATGATGGGAGAACGGGACTGAGGGTGTTCCCTACATCGATACAGCGTTCATATCCGACGCCTTCGCGGCGAACATGGCGGCGTCGGCGCGGAGGATGAGGTGATCGAGGGTTTCCGCGGGGCTCCGGTAGGCGATGCCGATGCTGACGGTAAGCCCTGCCTCTTCGCCCTCGGTGTGTTTGAGCGCCTTGTGGATATTGGCGGCGATCGCTTCAGCCTGTCCTGACGCTGGATTTGCTAGGAGGGCGACGAATTCATCACCGCCAAACCGCCCAATCAGTTCGGCATCATCGAGCGCTCCTTTAAGCACGTTCGCGAGCTCGATGAGATAGCGATCGCCTGCCACATGCCCGGAGCCGTCGTTGAACCGCTTAAACCCATCGACGTCGATAAACAGGAGTGCGCAGGGTTGGCAGCCTTTTTCTTGCGCGGCAAGCCGCTCGGTCGCTCGATCGACCCAATGGGCGCGATTGGAGAGACCGGTCAGTCCGTCGTGCGTTGCCCGAAACTCGACCTCCAGCGCAAGCGCGAAATTCTTGTGATTGGCATAGCGCATCAAGAAGTAAAGCGCGATGCAAGTGATGACGGTATAGATGGCCAGCTGCGCGAACACGAAGCGGATGTCCCTGCTTTCATCCCCCGCGTAGAGCAACATGATCGGCGGTCCCATCATCCCGACCATCGCGACCGCGAACTGCCAATCCCGGGGCCAGAAGAAAACGGAGGAAACCGCCAGAATCGAGCAATAAGGCATCGCCTGAATCACGCCGTTACCGTTGTAATGCCCGGTGATGGAAAGTGTCGTCGCCACCACGGTCACCCCGGTGATGCCAAGCCAGCCCGTGACATCGACTCGACCCTGCAAAGCGACCCGTCGCAATGCAACGGCAAGCGAGAGCAAGACCACAATCGAAATGGTCAGGCTGAGCAGGATCATGCCAAGATTCGGGCGATCGCGGAGCCAGCTTACGAACCCAGCCAGCACGAACGCGACGCAAATCCCCAGAAACGCGATCGGGATGATCGGCGCCACGTAGGTCTTGACGCGATCAGCGCGCAAATCTTCAATGCTTCTCGTCACCTGCGCACCCCGGATTGAAACGATCTGTTTGTCGCCATTGACAGGAATCTGGTTCATCCGCAGATCGAATGAGCCGTCAACGATACATGAAAACGGAGCGACCGGGGACAATCCCGGCGCTCCGTTTCGATGATCGGGCGATCGAGCTATCCCAGGAACTTCTCAAGATTCTTCAAGCCGCGAGCGACATCGCCCAGTGGATCGTCGGGCGTGTCCTGCTCGACGATGAACCATTCAGTTCCTGCTGCTCGCGCTGCCGCGATCACGCCCGGCCAGTCGATGATTCCCTCGCCGATCACGGCGTCGCGTGGAGAATCCTGCGACTGCAAATCCTTCGCGTGAAGAATCGGCAAACGGGCTGCGTACTGGTTGATCATGGTGACCGCGTCGCCGCCCGCGTATTGCGCCCAGTAGATATCGAGTTCGAGATTGACCAGCGCGGGATTGGTTTCCTCGAGCAATACGTCGAGCACGGTTTTCTCGCCGTCAATCACCAGCAGCTCGAAATCGTGGTTGTGATATCCAAAGCGGAGTCCGGCCGCCTTGCACGCTTCGCCCCAGCGGTTGAAGGTCTGGGCGAGTCCAAGCGTCGTTTCCCGGCTGGTGGGCCGCGCTTCGGGCGCAAGCCACGGTACGAGCGCAAACTCGGCTTCGAGCGTGAGGAGCTCATTCACCACTGTGTCGAACTCATCGGCAAAGCGCTGATATGGGACATGCGCGCCCATCGTCTTCAGCCCGAAGCCATCGAGCTTCGCCTTCAGATCGTCCGCCGAATTGCCGCCATATCCGGCAAACTCGACCGCCTTGTATCCCGCCTCCGCCACCTTCTGCAGCGTTCCGTAAAAGTCATCCTTCATCAAATTACGCAGTGTATAGAGTTGGAGCCCGGTTTGAATCGTTCCCACAATCGATCTCCTTGTTGAGCAGGCCGCAGGCAGCAGACCGCACGAATGCTCACAATTATCAGTGGTCGTCGTCGTTCTTCGCGGCCTGCGGCCTGCTGTCCGCGGCCTGCTCCGGCGTTAGCCGGCCGGCTTGGGCGCCGGTGGCACGAAGGTCGTTTCCAGCTCGAAGGCGCGGCCTTCGGCGGCCGATTGCTTCGCCTTGAGCATGATCTCCAAAATGTGGGTCGCATGCTCGGCGGTCAGAATCGGTTCCTCTTTGCCTTCGATCACATTGACGAAGTGATCCGCGCCTGCGCCGATCAGTTCAGTCGCGCCTTCCTGTTCAGGATTGCGCACATCGTTCAACCAGCCATCGACGCCGAGCAGCGAATCGTCGCGGAAGTAGAACTCGACCGGTCCCTTGGCATCGTAAAAGCGAGGAACGGACAGGCTCATCGTTCCCTCGGTGCCATGAATTTCCATCAGCGGTACGCGGGAGCCAGGAGTCGAATACCCGGCGAAAACCTGGGCGTATGATCCGCCGAAATCGAGACTGATCATCATCACGTCGTTCGAGCCGACCTTGATGTCGTCGCTGCCGGCCAGCCGCCGGATTTGCACCTTGCGCTCGGGAATGACGATGCCGCCAAACGCCTGCACTCGCTTGGCCGGTCCCATCAATCCGGTGATGCCATGCAGCGGGTAGACACCGAGGTCGAGCACCGGTCCAACGTTCTCGCTGTAAAACACGCCGGGATCGCCGGTGTATTGCCGCCACCCGGCCGGCCCCATCGTCGAATACTGCCCCGTCGCCACAGTCAGGCGGCCGATTCGCCCATTGCCAAGCACATCCGTCAGCCAACGGAAGCGGTTTGAGGCCATCACCGCTGGAGCCACCAGCAGATGTTTGCCGCGAGCCTTGGCATGGGCGATCAGCGCCTGCGCATCCTCAACCGTTCCGGCGATCGGCTTTTCGCTCAACACATGCAGACCAGCATCGAGCGCGGCTGAGGTCGTTTCGCGGTGGAAGGGCGCCGGCGTGAGATTGAACGTGCCATCCAGCCCTGGATGCGCCAAAAACTCCGCCAGCGTGGTGTATGCCGTCGCGCCAAAGCGCTCCGCCGCGCGGTTCGCCCGCTCCGGCGCCACATCGAAGACGGCGACCACCTTCGCCCGTCCAGCCAGTTCCTCGATCGACGGGAAATAGGTGCGGAACGCAACATCCCCACACCCGATAACTCCCAACTGAATCACGGGTTCCCTCTCCTCTCGAAACCGATACCGTCAAGTGCATGCTCCACTCATCACGGTATGGAACTTGATCGTCGTCTGCTGCGATCACCTTCGCCATAGAGATGGCAGCGAACCCAGTGGTTCGAGCTCAAGTTTGTCACGCCGGGCATGATCTTCCGGCAGACATCCATCACATTCGGGCAGCGTGGCGCAAATGGGCAACCGGGCGGGGGATTGACCAGCACCGGCGGCTCGCTTCTCGCGACGATCGTTCGCAGCTTTCCTTTATGCTCTCGGATTCGGCACCGCCGAAAAGAGCAGTCTGGTGTAGGGATGCGACGGATTGGAAACCAGTTCTTCCGATTCAGCGCCTTCGACCATCCTGTCCGGCATACATGACGGTAATTTCGTCGCCGATATAGCGGGCTGAAGCGATATCGTGCGTGATGTAGAGATAGGAGATGCCGCGCTCTTCCTTCAGTCGCTCCATCATATTGAGCACGCCCATCCGGATCGAAACATCGAGCATCGAGATCGGCTCGTCCGCCAGCACGATCTCCGGTTCCACCGCCAGCGCCCGAGCAAAGGAAACGCGCTGCCGCTGCCCGCCCGAGAGTTCGTGCGGGTATTTGCGCGCCATTTCCGATGGCGGGTTGAGCCCTACCGTTGCCAGCAGCTCTTCAACTTTCTGGGTGGCGTCTTTGCGTCCCTTGGCTTTGCCATGCAGCAGCAGCGGGCGCTCCAGCTGATGCTGGACCGTGTGCGCGGGATTGAGCGAGCCGAACGGATCCTGGAACACCATCTGCACATCTTCGCGGTATTTCATCGAAGCGCTGCGCGGCTCCGATTTCAGCACATCCTTGCCCGCGAAAGATGATCTCGCCGCTGGTCGGCGGCATCAGCCGTGCGATCAGGCGGGCGGTCGTGCTCTTGCCGCTGCCCGATTCGCCCACCAGCGCCACGACATGGCCGCGCCGGAGCGTCACCGAAACATCTTCCAACGCATGGATTTGCTTGGTCCGGAACATGCCGCCGATCGGAAAATATTTGGTCAAATTGCGCGCTTCAAGAATCGGCGCGTCTTGCAGCAGTGCGGGATCACCGGCAACCGGCGCGGTATCGAGCGGGATCTGATTCATGCTCGTTCCTCCATGCCGGTGTAAAGATGGCACGCCACAAAGTGCCCAGGTTTCGCTTCTCGCAACCGTGGCACGACTTGCGCATGCATCGGTTTCGCCAGCGCGCAACGCTGGTGGAACCGGCAGCCCGTCGGTGGTTTCAGCATATTCGGCGGCGATCCCGGGATACCGACCAACCGCCGTTTCGGACCGGTGAGCGACGGGAACGACTGCATCAGCCCCTGCGTGTAGGGGTGAAGCGGATCGTCGAAGAGATCTTCGGCCACCCCATGCTCAACGATTTCACCGGCGTACATGATCGCGATACGGTCGGAGAACTCGACCAGCAATGAGAGATCGTGGGTGATAAAGAGAATCGAAAAACCGAGTTTTTCCTTCAGTTCTTCGATCTGCTGCATGATCTCTTTTTGCACCACCACATCGAGCGCGGTCGTCGGTTCATCCATGATCATCAGCGGCGGATCGAGCGCCAGCGCGATGGCGATCACGGCGCGTTGCCGCATGCCGCCCGAGAGCTGGTGCGGATATGAATCGAGCCGGATCGTATCGATGCCGACGAGCGTGAGCAGATGCGCGGCGCGGTCGCGCGCTTCCTTTTTCGTCGCCGGCACGTGCGCCTGGATCGTATCGATGATTTGATCGCCGATCGTCATCACGGGATTGAGCGCGTTCATGGCGCTCTGGAAGACCATCGAAATATCACGCCAGCGAAAGGATTCGAGTTCTTCCTCGTGCATCGCCAGCACATCTCGATCACGGAACCTGACGCCACCTCCAGCGATGATTGCCGGTTCGTGCAGCACCCGCATGATCGCGTGCGCGATCGTTGATTTGCCGCTGCCCGATTCACCGGCCAGCCCGAGCACCTCACCCGGAGCAATCGAAAAGCTGACGTTGTCAACCGCGCGAACGGGTCCACGCTCGGTCATGTAATCGACTTTGAGCTGTTGTACTTCGAGCAGCGGGGCGGCCGTGTTGACCGCACCGCTAGTTTGCATTCGAGAGAACTGGAGTGGCACGGCCGGCCCCCTTGACCACAGATGCATGCTTCAGCGCTTGCTTCGCGTCTCGCTGCGCCCGAAGTCGCGGATTCGTCATTTCATCCATTGCGTAGTTCATCAAGACCAGCCCAAACGCCACCAGCGCGATCGCCAAACCGGCTGGAATAAAGGTCCACCAGGCGCCGAGGAGCAATCCGGAGTTGTTTTGCGCCCAGTAGAGGATGGTGCCCCAGGTCGTGTTGCTGATATTGCCGAGACCAAGGAACTCCAGTCCCGCCTCGGCGCCAATCGCAAATACGGTGGATCCGAGCAAACTGGCGACGACGATCGAACTCATATTCGGGAAGATTTCCCGGAAAATGATCCGCGTTTTGCTTTCCCCACTGACGACGGCCGCGGAGACAAAATCCTTCTCCCGCAGCGAAAGCATTTGCGACCGCAGCACGCGCGCCGGCCAGGCCCATCCGACGAAGACCAGCACGAGGACAACGGTGAGTTCATCAGGAATAATCCAGAACCCGTCCGCGAGAAACGCGGAGAGCACGACGAGCAACGGCAGCGCCGGAATGATGAGGAAAACGTTCATCACCAGCGAAAGAAGCTCGTCTACCTTTCCACGGAAGTACCCGGCGGTCATCCCGACCACGCACCCGACGATCGTCGTCAGAATGCCGATGGCGAACCCATTTCGCAGCGTCGTGCGAGCGCCCCAGACCAGCTGGGACAGCACATCGCGTCCCTGTCCGTCAGTACCGACCCAGTGCAGGCTCGATGGTGGCTGATTGGGCCGCGCCACAATTTTCTTCGGAGGATAGTCAGCGATCTGCGGGGCAAAAACCGCCGCCAGGACGAAGAAGAGAATGATCCCCAGTCCGAGCAGGGCCTTCGGGTTTCGCAGCAGCGGCTGAATCCAATCGTACCGCCTCGGGCGCGATCCACCGCCCGGTGTCTCCGGAGTGGTCGTATCGAGCACCGGAGACGGACCAAGCCCGGGAGTGATGAACGTGTCATGCGCTTTCTGGTCGGCGACCTGTGTCATAGGATCACGATCCATCGGTGACCTCCTTCCGACCTAGTACCGGACGCGCGGATCGAGCCGCACGTAGACGATGTCAATCATCAGGTTCGCGAAGAGCACCGCGAACGTGATCATCAAAAAGATCCCCTGCATCAGCGGATAATCGAGACTTCGCACCGCAATGAGCAACTGGTTGCCGAGTCCAGGATACGAGAAGACCGTTTCCGTCAGCAGCGCGCCGCTGAGGATGAAGCCGAATGCCATGCCGAAAGCAGTGATGTTCGGTAGCAGGGCGTTGCGAGCAGCGTAACGGAACATGATCCTTCGCTGCGGCAAGCCCTTCGCCTCCGCCATCGTGATGTAATCCTCGGCAATGGTGCCGATCATCGTGTTGCGCATCGCGAGCAGCCAACCGCCGATCGACACGACCACAATCGTCATTGCCGGCAGAGCCAGGTGGTAGGCCACACTCCCGGCAAATTCCAACGTCCATGCCGGTGAAAGATCATCGCTATAGGCGTGGCGCAACGGGAACCAACCTGCTTTGAACGCCAGAAAATAGAGGGCGAGTGTTGCCAGGAAAAAGTATGGGAATGCCCCGACAAAGGTAAAGACCGGTGGCATCAATGAATCGAGGAAACCTCCCCTTTTCCAGGCGCCAAAGATGCCAAGCAAGCTGCCGATGCCAAAGCTTAGCAACAACGCCGTCGTTCCCAGCAGCAAGGTCCACCCAAGACTTGACCGGATGATTTCCGTGACCGGTGCGGGAAAAGCAGAAACCGACGTGCCGAGATCCCCCTGAAAGAGGTGTTTCAAATAGGTGAAATATTGAACAAGGAGAGGATCATCACTCAATCCATATGCCTTCTTCATCGCGTCGATTTCTTCGGGGCGCATGCGGCCCTGAAACCGCGCGAACAGCACCGTCGCCGGATCGCCCGGCATCAAACGGGGCAGGAAGAAATTGAGGGTGATCGACGCCCAGGCCGCAATGAGATAAAAGCCGATCCGCCTCAGAATGTAATGCATCCCCGCGCTCCTTTTTTCATTCACTGGCGTGTACCAGGATCATACGACCCCGATACACGCCAATTCCAGAAATGCGGTTGAAAAGAGGCTTGTCAACCGCATTTCTGGGTGAATCCGGCTTTAGACCGGCTTGATCTTCGCCATCACCAGCAGGCGATCGGGGAACTGATAAGTTGAAAGCAACGCGTAGGGATCGTTCTCATCCGGGAATCCGGTGAAGCGCGCAGTGTTGAATTCACCCCACTGCGGACCAGGGAAGAGCGGGATCGCCGGGGCGTTGTCGCTGTAGACCTTCTGCAGCTGATTGACGATGTCCTTCTGCTCCGCCTCATCAGAGGTCGCAGCGAACTTGGCGAGCAGATCATCCGCCTCAGGGGTGGAGAAGCGCTGCCAGTTCTCAGTGCCGACTTCACCAACTGGCTTCAGCACTTCGGACGACATCACACCACGATAGAAGTTGAGGGCCGTGGCGCCCTGGCTGCTCCAACCAATCGAGAGATCGAAGTTGCCGAGCTGCACGCGCTCCTGCCAGGCGGCGACGTCATACGGCTTAACCGTCGCTTTGATGCCAATCTCGGCCAGGTTCTGCGCCATGATCTCGCACGATGACACCCAGTCAGACCAACCGGTGACGACGTTGAGGTCGTATTCCATCGGCGTGCCGTCTTTGGTCTTGCGGACATCGCCATCCTTGACGTAGCCGCCGTCGTCGAGCAGCTTGTTGGCCGCATCGACATCCCGCGTCGTCCACGTACCGGCATCGATGACCGCCTGGTCTTTCCAGCTCGCGAATGCATCGGACATGCCGGTGGCATCGGCGGGATTGGTGTAATCGAACATGGCGATCTGCACGATCTGCTCGCGGTCGAGCGCCATGCTCACGGCCTTGCGGACGTTCACATCGTCCCAGGGAGCTTTGGTCGTCTGGGTGTAGAGATGGACCGTCGCGCCGGTGGCCGGGAACCAGTAGTGGTTGTTCGGGTCTTTGTCGACGTATGTCTTCTGAATGTCCGGGATGAAGTTGCCTGCCCAGTCATTCTCGCCATTGACGGTCGCCAGGTTGGCGGCGTCATTCGTCGCATAGGCCGGGAAGCGAATGCCCTGGAAAAGGGGAAGTCCTTCCTGCCAGTAGGTGTCGTTTTTCTCGAGTTGCCAGACCTGCGCCTCGAACCGGGTCACATTCGTGAATGGTCCGGTGCCGACCGGATTCTCGTTCGTTTCGGTGACGGGATCGGCAACCTTTTCCCAGATGTGCTTCGGAACGATCGGTTGCATCCCGAGGTCGTAGAGCGCCGGTGTGTAGACTCGGGCGAAGGTGAAGGTGACGGTTTTGGGATCAGTCGCTTCGACCGATTTCAGATAGCCGGCATCGCCGAACGCCGCCGTGGTACCGGAAGGGGAGGTGAGACCAGGGGTGTCTTTGATCAGATTGAAGGTGAACGCGACATCGTCCGCGGTGAATGGCTCGCCATCCGACCAGGTTACGCCGTCACGGAGCGTAAAGGTGAGGACGGTGTTGTCGGTGTTGAACGCCCACTCAGTCGCGAGCCAGGGCACGGTTTCTTGTGTGGCCGTGTTGTAGATGATCATCGGCTCGTGAATGCCGGCGTTTGTTGGCCAGCGGGACCCCTGGCTCTCCGGGAGGAACGGGTTGAAGTTCCGCACCCAGGTCTGCTGCTGCTCTTGCGAGATGGTCAGAATGCCATCATTCGCATCCTGAGCGGAGGCAAAATAGGCGCGGCCCGGGATCGCGAAGGCCCCGGACAGGGCGGGAATGGACATTCCCAGCGCGGCGGCGCCTTGCAGCAATCGGCGGCGGTCGACGCGGCGGCCGGTCATTTCAGTCATCGGATCACGCTTCGAATCGGCTGTCATGTTTCAACCTCTCCATGAGCGCACCAGCCAAACCATTCGAGCTGGTGTCGTTGCGATCGTTGCCGATCGCCGTTTGTGGTCCCCGGGCCGCGCGACAGTCGCGTCGTCCCATGAAACCGGTTTATCCGCGCATGCAATGGGGGAGCGAGCCCGTTCGGCGTCAAGCGCGCGCTGCCACCTCCTCGACGCGAAGCAGACCGCCAGTTGCGATCCCGCATCCGCACGATTCACGTAGGGTGAGTTCAGTCGGCAGATAGCGGTGCATCGGCGGTTGGCCAGGCAACTCGACACGCTGTTGAACCATTGCCACGGCTTCCACGCCGAGCCCCGCGACCGGCTGAGAAACGGTTGTGAGCGAAGGGAGTATTTTGGCGCCACGAGCGACGCCATCGAACCCGACGATTGCGATATCTTCGGGAATCCGGAGACCGGCTTCCTCAATCGCACGCATCGCGCCGAAGGCCATCAGGTCGCTGGCCGAAAAAACAGCCGTTGGGCGTTCCCCCGGCAGCGTGAGTAGGCGGCGCATAGCGGCATAACCACCCATTTCGGTAAAATTTCCGGAAACATCGAGTTCTGGATCAAGCGAAAGACCGGCGTTAAGCAACGCATCGTGATAGCCGTCACGCCGATCGAGCGTCGCGATCAGATTCGGTGAACCGGCGATCATGCCGATCCGGTGATGTCCATGCCCAAGCAGATGCTCAACTGCCGCTCGCGACGCGGTGCGATTGTCGACATCGACCCAGCTGAGATCGCGACTCGGATGGCGGCCAACGAGCACGAACGGGAAATGATGGCGATCGAGCATCTCGACCAGCGGCTCTTCGATCACATTCGAAACAACGATGATGCCATCGAGATAGCGCCCGCCGACAACCCGGTTGAACAGACGCTGGGCGGCTTCGTCGCTCTCTGATGATTCCATCAGCAGCATGAGATTGAGATCAGCGGCGTTGCAGGCGGAGGAGATGCTCTTGATGACCTGTGGGAAAAAGAGATCTGTAAAGATCCACTCGATCTCTCGCGGGATCAGCAGGCCGATGATGCCGGACCGGCGCGACGCGAGCGAGCGGGCCGCCGCATTCGGGTGGTAATCATGTGTCTGGATGACTTCTTGCACACGGGCGCGAGACGCATCGCTCACACGGGCGTCGCCATTGATGACGCGTGACACCGTGGAGCGGGAGACGCCTGCGAGCCGGGCAATCTCTTCCAGATTCATGCGGCCTCCGAATAAAAAGACAGCAGACAATAGACCCGCGTTGCGGCATTGCAGCGGTTGTGGGAGCGCTCCCATTGGATGCGCACAGCATAGGCATTCATTTGTCCGATGTCAAGGCGCTGTTAACACAATCGTCATGAAAAAATCATTTAGTTGTGGCGGAATGCTGGATTGTTCTTACATTACAAGGGCATTTGAGTGAGTTTCAGCAATGCGCACGCGATTTTCAGCCCGTCGATGCACTGTGTGACGCGACTTTCTGGGATAGCGGGGAGAACGCCTACCACGAACATTGCTGTGCGCAATCGGGATCGAGCAACTAGGAACGCAAAAGCCTGGAACCGTCAATGGATGGTTCCAGGCTTTGGTCTCTTGCGAATGTGTTTTAGAAGCGTGCTTCGCCGATAGCGGGCGGTTGTGGCGAGGAGCCGAGAGCTGGACCGGTGGGACCCATCAGCTCATCGTTCAGGGTGAAGGGCGGGTAGTCATCGGTCATCAGCATGTAGTAGGTCTGCACGCGATACGACCAGCGCTGGTAGCCGACGGTGAAATTGAACAGGCTTTCGGGATAGCGTTTGGTGAAGAGAATCGCGAAGAAGGCGATGAAGGTGATGAAACTCGCGACGATACCGAGGAAATAGAGCACGATCAGATGCGGGATCACCAGCAGCCACTTGATGAAAATCATCAGGCGCGAGAGATGCTGGGGATAATCGAGATCGAATGTGACCGGATAGGATTCGGAAGTCGAGAATGGCGGATACTCGTCACGCATCAGCCCCGTGTAGGCGCTGACGCGTGCCTGCCAGGTGAGCACCATCTTCGCGAACGACCAGAGTCCCTCGGGATAGTTGCCGGTGATGAGAATGCCAAACCAGGCGATGAAGGTGGTAATCGCCAATACGAATCCGAGAAACGCGAGAATGATGAACTGCGGGATAGCCAGCAGCCATTTGACGAAAATGAGCCATCGGGAAAGCTCTTCCGGGTAAGGCACGTCATATTTCAAGCGTGGATGGGAAAGATCGGGACCGTTCAAAGGTTTCCTCCAGGCGTGAAGAGATACGTCGTTCACGCAGCTCGACATCGAGTTCGGCGTACACGCCGGTGCGAACGCTCCGTTGCGTTCCCTTGTACTCTATACGATGCGTTGCAAAAACGGAAGGCGGTCAGGGGGGCATTCGTACGCGGGATACCCCCCGTTTCGACATGGGGGAAAGCGGGAAGAGTACCCGCGAAATCCATATACCCCGCTCATCCAACATGCTCAAGCATTTCGGGCAAGCAAATCGGCTGTATGCGGTTCACCGTCAGCGGATGGCAGGCTGTCGCGCGTTTGTCGTCGCATCGTCGATAATGAGGCTCTGATCCTGAGCATCGCGAGGAGAGCAGGCATGACCAACGCGAACAGTGCTGCAATTCCCACCCGGCCCTTTGGAACAACAGGCGAGGAGGTGTCGCTTCTCGGACTCGGCGGCGCGCACATCGGCAACAAACTTCCGGAAAAGGATTCGATTCGGTTGATGCACATGGCGTTCGACGCCGGCGTCACCTTTCTCGACAACGCCTGGGAGTACAACGCCGGCATCTCCGAGTTCCGGATGGGCAATGCGATCAAGGAGTGGGGCCGCCGCGACGAGCTCTTCGTGATGACGAAGGATTGCGCCCACGATCGTAAAGCGCCGCAACTCAATGGTGAAACTGGAGCAGAGCCTACGCCGCCTTCAGGTCGATGAGCTCGATCTCTGGCAAATCCATGAGGTAGTCTGGGAAGACGATCCCGACTGGATCTTTGCGCCAGGCGGATCGGCCGAAGCGATGCTCAAAGCGAAGGAAGAAGGAAAAGTCCGCTACATCGGCTTCACCGGGCACAAGCATCCCGACATTCATCGCCGTATGCTCTCGCAGGGATTCCCCTGGGATGCAGTCCAGATGCCGCTCAATGCCCTTGACGCCCACTACGCCAGTTTCGAGCAGGAAATCCTCCCACTCTGCCAGGAGCAGGGCATCGCCGTCATCGGCATGAAGAGCTTCGCCGCCGGCAATATCTTCGACAGCACCGATGTGACCCCGGCGGAAGCGCTCCGCTACGCGATGAGCCTGCCGGTGGCGACCGTCGTCAGCGGCATCGATTCATTCGATGTCCTCGAGCAGAATCTTGCCATCGCCCGCGGGTTCACCCCGATGACCGATGCTGAGCGGACCGCATTGCTGAGCAGAACCGCGGCAGCGGCAGGATCCGGCAACGACGAGCGGTTCAAAACGACCCGGGATTTCGATGCGAACGAAGGGCGTGTTGCGCACAACCATGCGTTGATCGGCTCGTAAGTCAGGCAATCGTCAACGCATTGAACGAATCTGGGAGCAACATGGCCGTCACATCGAAAACAGGAATTGTTGACGCGATCAGCGCCGTCGAGCAGCAGGGCGGGACCGCCGGGGTTTCACTGATCACGCCGACCGGCGAGCGCTTTTCGCACAACGGTTCGCGCGCATTTCATTCGGCGAGCACCGTCAAAATTCCGGTCATGGTCGAGATTTTCCGTCAGATCGAGCGCGACGAACTCGATCACTCCGACATCATCGTGCTCACGGATGAAGACCGCACCCCCGGCAGCGGCGTGCTCACCCACATGCACGAGGGGTTGCAGATCACGCTCGACGATCTTCTCTACCTGATGATCAGCATTTCCGACAATAGCGCCACCAACATGCTCGTCGATCTCGCCAGTCTGGAAGGGATCAATGCGACGATGGTGGATCTCGGCATGGCGGCAAGCTCGATGAACCGGCGAATGCTCGGCCGCACCCCCCGCGAGGACGAGCCGGAAAACTGGGCCACGCCGGATGACTACGCCGCCGCCATGCTCGCGATCGTTAAGGACACGGCTGCCGCGCCGGAATCGTGCGCGCTCATGCGCGATCTGCTCGCGAAGCAGCAAAACACCCGCCGCATCTCCCGCCATCTTCCCGAGGGCACCCGTTGGGGCTCGAAAACCGGCTCGCTGCCGGGCTTCGTCAACGACGTCGGCTTCATCACGACCGACGCCGGCACCCTGGTCATCGCCTGCTATCTGGAAGGCGTCGAGGAAGACACCGGCGAGGCCGCCATCGCCGGCATCGCCAAAGCTGCCTACGACGCCTGTTTTGGCTGACAAGTGATGATGCCGAACGAACCCGAGCATCCGGAAGAGGCACGCGAGGTAATGATGTGGAAGCGCAAGGCGTCATCCCATTCGAGCCGGATGTCACCGCCTGGGAAGCATGGCGTCCGGAGGAGGTCGCGCGCCGGCTCGTCGGCGTGCGGGCGCCCTGGTATATCGCAGGCGGTTGGGCGATCGACCTGTTCCTCGGCAAAGAGCATCGCGAACATGATGATCTCGAAATTGCGATACCACAATCCCGTTTTGACGAGATCGTCGCGGCGCTTCCCGATCTCGATTTCTTTGTCGTTGGCGACGGTCTCGCCTGGCCGCTGAACCAGGCGGGCGAGATGTTCGATGCCCACCATCAAACGTGGGCGCGAGACCGGAGCAACGGCCGCTGGCGGCTCGATATCTTTCGCGAGCCGGCGGAAGGTGACACCTGGGTCAGCCGTCGCGACGAGCGCATCCGGCTCCCCTATACCCAGCTCATCGCGCGTACGCCCGATGGGATTCCGTACGGCAGACCAGAAGTCATTCTCCTTTTCAAAGCCAAGGCATCGCGACCGAAAGACGAGGATGACTTCGCGACAGTCCTGCCGCTGCTCGATTCCCGGGCGCGAACGTGGCTCCGCGAGGCCCTGAGCCTGTTCGACCCCGATCACCACTGGATCACCGTGCTTTAGATCTGAATGCATGAGGACTCAGGCGAAGGCTCCAGCAAAAGTCGCGCTGCCTCCAGGTTGAGCTGGATGTCGCAGAAAGGACGACAAACCACCATGCCAGATTCTGCCACCCCTCGATTGATTCGCGATGATTCCCGCAACTCCTGGATTGCCAAAGATGCGTCGACCGTTCAAGCGGTTTTCACGAGCAGCGCCTGTCACGTCCGGCCAACCGCCGAACCGGTGCCGAGCGCGTTTCTTGGCACACCGGCAGGAGAGATCTACCGGCGATTGGTTCGCATGAACGACGGTGCGTTTCACGCGGCGCGAAAACCGGCGCTTGAACGAGCGCTGGGCGGGGTCAACCTGGATCATGTCCGCGCGGAGTGCGATCGCTGGGCGATTCGCATGATGAACGAGGCGACTCACCCGGTCGATGTCGACCATTTGCTCTTCGATCTCCCCACCGCAACGCTTGCGAGCGTGCTCGGCGTGCCCGACGCCGATGTGCCGGAATTGCTTCCTCAGGTCAGAGACTTCGCACTCAGCATTCCCGGCGGAGCCAGCGCAGACCAGCTCGGGCAGGGCATTCTGGCGGCCGGATATCTCCTGCGGCTCTTTCAGCGGCTTTTGCCAATCGCGCCGTCCGGAGGCTTTCTTGCCTCGCTCCATCGCGAAATGCGCAACGTCGGCGAAACCGATCCCGATACGACGATCGCAAACACGATCGGATTTTTCTTTCAGGCCTATGAAGGAACCGCTGGACTCGTCGCCAGCGCACTCATCGCCATCGCGGCGAACGAGCCTTCAGAGACGCGTGATGACGTTCGGGCCATAGGCGACATCATCGCCGAACGATTGCGCGAAGATCCGCCGGTTCCGGCCGCGCGCCGTTTTGTTGCCGAAGAAACGGTGATCGCCGGGCAAAACCTCAGCGCAGGCGACGTCATCGTCCTGATGCTCGGCGATGCGAATCGGTGTCCACATCTGGCCGGAATGCCGGATTCCTTCTCGGGCGGATCTGGGCCGCATGCCTGTCCGGGGCAGGTGATCGCGCGCGCGATCGCCGAAACAACGGTGCGCAATCTCGTTCAGGCAGGCATCTGCGATCAGCCATTTCCCGAACCGATCGCGTTCCGGCCATCAGGGGTCGCCCGCATTCCGCTCCTGAACCGGCAGATCCAACCATCGTCGCTGAGCTAAAGCACCTGCCAATGACGTTGCGCAGCCATTTTCGCAGCGGCTCAGAATGACGATCACAGGAGATGCAGGCTCATTGACTCCGCGTTATCCGCCCTCTTGCAGCGTTTCATTTTCCGAATCGGTGATTCTACTGACGCGCGAGCATGCCTGCGCACCTACCATGTTGAAACGCCACGATGATGTGGCGGGCGATAGCTGACCGGCGCAACGATCGCACTGGTCCGCACAACACTGGGAGCGTAGACGCAGATGAATGCGAAGCAGGCACGGCGAAGTGCACTCCATTGGATCAACTCCAATCAACCACATTGGCCCGGATTGGTGGCGGCGCACTTCGTCGGGGGCATCACGACGATGGCCGATGACGAGTATTTCCCCCCGACCAAGGACCTCGATCTCCACCTGATCTTCGAGGAGTCGAGCCCGATGCTTCAGGCCAAAGGGCCGTTCATGAATATCCTGGAGGAGCGGTACGAGGGGGTTGCGATCGAGGCCGGCGTGCGATCGATGGCGGAATACGCGTCGGTTGAAAAAATCCTGGGGAATCCGGAAATTGCCCACCATTTGACGCTTGACTCGATCGTCGACGATCCATTCGACTATCTCTCCACCCTGCAGATCGGCGTTCGCGCCGGGTATCGCGATCCCTTCTGGATCAAGGAGCGAATCAGCTACGAGCGACGGGGGCTGGACGCCGCGTTCGAGCGTCGCTCGCCGGCCGGCGAGATGTTTGGGCCAGCCGGGGAAATGACCATCCTCGGCTATACGACGACCTTCGCCAAAGCGGTGCTGGATGTCGGAGCGCTGCACGCGCCTCGCATTGGCAGCCGTCTGGGCGTCAATCTCGGCGCCAGACTCGAATCGCTCGGACGCTCGGATCTCTTCAATGAAACGCTGGGGTTCCTTGGCATCGAGGATGTCTCAATCACTACGGTTGCAAGTTGGTTGGAGCGGGGCAGTGTGCTCTTCGATGAAGCGGTCGCGGCGCGAACGACGCCGCATCCATTCCAGCATAAGCTCTACCCACATCTTCGCCCGCACTTTGTCGATTCGTGCCAGCGAATGTTTGACGAGGGACATCACCGCGAAGCCATGTGGTGGATTATCCCGTTTATCGAAGCGACGACCGACATCCTGCTGGTCGACGGCTCTGCCGATCGCAAACAGGACATTGCCGATACCCAATCGCAGTTTCTGCAGCTCCTGAATTTCGACGAGCCGACGGCTCGTGACGAGAAATATGCGCAAGCCAGAGCGTGCTATGAGCGATATTTCGCGCTGGCTGATGAATTGGCGGAGCACGAAACGCGAACGCTGATTGCCGTTCAATAAACAGGAAACAGGCGGTAGGGCGAGACCGATCAGGCGCTCGCCCCACCGTCCGGTGCATTGCCTGCGACATTCAACCCGACATGCCGGCTTCAGACAACACGTCGTGTTGCTCGTCCGAAGACTCGGTAGCGCGCTGCGATTGGGGCTGTCGCGGGAACGCGATTGTCGATGTAATCGCCCCAAGCACCGCCAGCACCACAATGACGACGAACGCCGATTGAAATCCCTGGGAGACTGCCGCCTGCCGTGCAGCCGGGTTCGCGAGGTCGCTCGCGCTTCTCGCATGCGAGGCGAGCACCGTCGAAACCGCGGCGATCCCTACCGCGCCGCCAATCTCGCGCATCGTTTCCACGAGTCCCGATGCCAAACCCGCCTGCCGGTCGGCGACGCCCGAAAGCGCGCCGATCTGCAGCGATGGTCCGAGCAATCCGATGGCCACGCCCATCACCAGAAACGCCGGAAGCAGCGCCGTCAGGTAGTCCGCGCCGGGCGAAACGCGGGTCAGCCAGGCGCCACCAATGGCGATCAGCACCGTGCCGGCGATGACGAGACGCCGGATGCCGAAGCGGGGAACGAGCCGCGCGCCGGTCACACCCGCCACCACGAACGCCATCACAGAAGTCGCCAACCAGGCAACGCCGGTCTTCGTCGGCGAATAGCCAAGAAGCTCCTGCATCAAGAGCGAGCCGAGGAAGATGAAGGCGAAGAAGGCGCCGAAGAGCAGAAATGCCGCCAGATCGGCCGCGACCATCATCCGGTTCTTGAGCGCGACGCCCGGCACAAGCGGATCAGCAGCGCGCGATTCGATGCGCACGAAGAGCAGCATGAGCATTGCCGAAAGCGCGAAAAGCGAGATTGTCGCCGCCGCTCCCCAGCCATGATCGACGCCCCGGTTCAATCCGTAGATGAGCAGAACGATACTGCCGGTGATGGCGCTCGCGCCGAACGCGTCGTAGCGGCGCGCGCCCGATTCGATTCGATCGGATGGCAAAAACTTCGCCGCCAACGCGATCAGGAACACGCCGATCGGGACGTTGATGAAGAAGATCCATCGCCATCCGGGTCCGTCCGTCAGCAAACCACTCGCAATCACGCCGACCGATGCCGACGTTCCACCGACCGCGCCGAAAATGCCAAGCGCTGAGTTGCGCTCTTTCCCTTCGCTGAAGGTGACGGCGACGATCGCCAGTGCGGAAGGTGCGATCAGTGCCGCGCCGAAGCCCTGGAGCGCGCGGGCGCCGATCAGGATCTCGGCTGACTGTGCCAATCCAGCGAGCAACGAAGCGCTGGAGAAGATCGCGAGTCCGACCAGGAGAATCCTGCGCCGTCCCAGCATGTCGCCGAGGCGTCCACCCAGGAGCAGGAACCCACCCAGCATGAGCCCATAGGCGATCACCACCCATTGCAGGGTGCTCTGGCGAAGATCGAACTCCTGCTGAATGGCAGGTAATGCGACGTTGACGATCGCAATATCGAGAACAACCATAAATTGAGCGAGGCAGGCCAGAGCCAGGATCAGGCTCTTCCTCGTACCGGTGCTATTCATCTTTCCTCCAGGAATTTTGCGTTATCCGGGCAGATCTTCGGAGTCGTCGAGGGTCAACGGAAGGCCAAAGCGCGCGCAAAGATCGGGGCCGGCGAAACGTGTGAGAGAGGCAATAGCGTCTCCCTCAAAGGCAAGCACCAGGATTCCTTCGGCCCGGAAAGGACCGCTATCGTCACTGCGGATGTAGCCCGCGACCGCGGGCTGGCAGTTGGCGCGCGTTGGAATAAGCCGAATTCGATCGAGCCGGCCATTAGCAGGCACGGTGGCGAGGAACGTTCTGATCAAATCTCTTCCAACGTATTGCTCCGGCTGTGGCGGCATGGCAAAAAGCGCGTCCTCGGTCAGGAGCGAGACGATCGAGGCGATATCGGCCGAATTCCAGGCATCGACAAGCCGACGAACGAGCGCTTGCTCAGTTGCATCGTTTGCCCGAACGTGTTTGCGGGCAACTTGCCCGGCCCCCTGCTCGCGCTCAATGGCCGCCCGGGCGCGTTGAAGCACGCTGTTCACCCCGGCGACGCTTGTTTCGAGCATCGCTGCCACTTCAGCCGCGGTGTAGCCAATTACGTCGCGGAGCAACAGCGTGGCGCGCTGCCGGGGTGGAAGCATCTGGACAGCAGCCACGAAGGCGAGCTCGATGCTCTCCTCCGCCTCAATCGTCGCCTCTGGACCGCGGATCGATGGGAATATCTCGTCAAGCAATCGATCGGGATAGGGATCGAGGCGCACGGGTTCGCCCTCCTTCCGGACGTCACCGCGAGCTTCCTCCAGCACCGAGAGCGCGATCTCGCCGCGCCGGTCCCGGCGGGTCAGCGCCGACAGGCAAACATTCGTGGCGATCCGGTAAAGCCAGGCCCGAAAGGGGGCGCGCGGCTCGAACCGGTCGATCTGCCGCCACGCCCGGAGCATCGTCTCCTGCAGCGCATCGTCGGCATCATCGAGCGAGCCGAGCATCCGGTAGCAATGGATGTGCAGCTCGCGACGGACCGGTTCGGTCAGCGCGGCAAACGCCGATTCATCGCCCGAGCGCGCGGCGGCAAGCAGATCGATTTCCGCCTGGTTGCTGGATGGAAGTTCGTGGTGAAGCATGGTTCGCCTATCTCGCCGGCTCGCGGACGCTGCTGGCCGTCGAATGCTCGACATCCCAGAATTGATACGACCCAACCTCGCGAATCATCGCCGGTTCGGGCTGAATCTCGCAGCGTTCGGCGATGTCCTCCTGGAACGCGCGAAACGCGGCAAAGTCCATCAGCCGGTTTCGCCCATCGTTGCTGTCGATGGACGCGATATGCACGAAGCTGACGCCATCTTCAAGCACAAACGTGGCGTAGTGGATTCCATCCGGCTGCTTTTGGCCAAGCTCTTCATACACCGCTCGCACCAGTTCTTCGTTTCGCGCCGCCTGTTCCAGCTTCACCTTATAACGCACCATCACCTGTCGCATAACAAACCTCCCGGCTGTGTTTGATCTCAGCGCCAATCCAGCGCTTACACATACAACTCGCCGGGATCGCCAAACTCATCGGTCGCCACAAGAACGCCCTCGTCCATCACTGGACGAGGGCACAAAAACGTCTGATATATCCACAAGTGGTTATTGGGCGTGGGGCCAGGGCCTTACAGCTTACCGCTCACTGCTTTCCGCTTCGTCCCGATACACCTGAAACGGCGCCCAGGATTGATTGACCGGCATCATTTCGAGCCGGTTGATGTTCATGTGCGCGGGCAGCGTTGATACCCAGAAGATCGTGTCCGCGACATCCTCGGCAGTGATCGGATTGACGCCTTTGTAGAGGGCGTCAGAGGCCGCTTGATTGCCGCCGGTGCGAATCAGAGTGAACTCCGTTTCGACCATGCCCGGCTCGATTGACGTCACCCGAACGCCTGTGCCATGCAGATCGGAGCGCAATCCGAGCGAAAACTGGCGGACGAACGCCTTGGTGCCGCCATAGACATTGCCGCCGGGATAGGGATAGGTAGCGGCGGTCGAGCTGATGTTGACGATGACGCCCTTCCGCTCGATCAGCACCGGCAGGAGCCGGTTGGTCATCGTCACCAGACTGGTGATATTGGTGTCGATCATCGTCCGCCACTGGTCGAGATCCGACTGCTGGGCCGGTTTCGTGCCGAGCGCCAACCCGGCGTTGTTGATCAGCACATCGACGCCACGAAACGCTTCAGGCAATGCCGCGAGCGCCGCGTCCATCGCGTCTGTGTCACGCATATCGAACACCGCAACGGCGATTCGCTCCGGTCCGATCTCGTCGGCGAGCGCCTGCAGCCGGTCCTCCCGGCGACCCGTCGCCACGATATTCCAGCCATCTTCCGCGAACCGCCGCGCCGACGCCGCGCCAAACCCTGAACTTGCCCCGGTAATAAAGACCGTTTTCGTCATCGTGTCCTCCCTTGGCATGAATGATGCCGATTGTTCGGAGATCGCGCAATCATGGTCAGCCGGAGCACGACCCCGGTCATTTGCTGTTGAATCCACCGTGACCACTGCCTGATGGCGTCTGTATCACGCGATCGTCCCAGTGGTCATCAAGCGGCTATGATGCGCATCGCATCAAGATCACATATCGTCGTTTGCATTGCATGATCTGACACCGGGTCGAGGAGAAAAGAGACCGCCATGCGCTGGGGATATCTGCGTGTCGCCGGAGTTTTCACGCTGCTGATGCTGACGCTGGCATCCTGGCCGATTGCGTCGGGCAGCTTCAGTCTGGCCCAGGAAAGCGCCGATCTCACGACCTCAGTGCAAAACGCCGTTTCAGCCGATCTCGGCGTATCCGCCGACTCGATTGTGGTGACGGTCGTTGAGCAGCAGGGCAACTGGGCCTATGGCACCGCGGTCTCTCCTGGCTCAACTGATGACGGCAATCCCCAAACCCGCTTTTTCCTCGCCAACAATGTGAATGGCGCCTGGAACGTAGCGCTCCGTTTCACTACCGAATTCGATCAGCTGCTGCAATCGGCGCCGCCCGAATTTCCATCTCCGACGATCAGGTCAACGCTCGAAGGCTTCAGCCCCGCCGGTGAAGGCTCATCGCAACTCAGCTTTCCCTTCCCCGCCAACGAAACCTGGGGGTTTCTCGGCCCGCACCCGGCTGAAGGCGCGACGACCAGAGACGCCCTCGACTTCTATCCCTACTATGACAACGCGCAAAACGCGCCGGTGCTGGCAATGCGCGGCGGTGTGGTCTATCGCCCCTGCGACAACATGATCCTGATCGACCATGGCGATGGCTGGACCACCGGTTACTACCACGTCATCAACATCGCCGTGCAAAACGGGCAGGTCGTGCAGCGCGGCCAGCAACTGGGCGGCACCTCCGCCGAGCATATCTGCGGCGGGTTTGCGAACGGCCCCCACGTTCATATCTGGATCGAGTTCCGAGGTCAGTCGGTCGCAATCGCCGGCCGCGACATCGGCGGCTGGACGGTTGAAGCCGGTCCAAATCCCTACGATGGCTGCCTGGTCAAAGGCACGGTTCATCGCTGTACGGCCGATGGCACCAACTTTGTCGTCAATGACAGCGAAATCGGCAGCGGCCAGAGCGGCGCGGTGGCCACACTCGGCGTGCTCTATGGATCAGTCGGCGATGCGATTCCATACACGTTGTCTGGCTTTCCCGCCAATTCGAGCGTCGCCATAAGCTGGCGGCGGCCAGGCGGCAGTATTGTCGACCTGCCGCCCATAACCACGGGCGCGGATGGATCGGCATCGAGCAGCCTGATCGTACCGCCGACGACGATCGGCCCCGACAACACGATCCGCTTCACCGCTGGTTCAATCGTGCGCTCCTCTCCATTCGAGATCGATCCGACCCTCTCGGTCACGCCCGATCTGGCCGGGATCGGCGAACCGGTCACGGTCAACATTCAGGGATTCGGCAAGAAAGCCGCCATCGACATCACCTATGTCGACGCAAAAACCTACACGCGAACGAAGCTCGGCACGATCACGACCAGCAATACCGGCGGAGGCAGCGCCAAATTCACTATCCCGTCTGGCCTTGCGCCCGGTCCTGGCAACGTCGAGGCCAATGTTGGCTACGACTACGCCTTCGACGATCTTCGTCTGGTCAATGGACCGACCGTCTGGCTCGACTCCAACACCGTTCGAGCCGGAGACGAAGTCTCTTTCGGCATTGCTCGCTTCCCGGCCGGCAGTGATGTCGCGCTGTCGATCAGCCCTGCCGGCGGGGGAACGGCCGTTCCATTGACCGTTGCGACGGCCAATGCGTCGGGCAACGCTGCTGGAAACTTCACCATGCCATCGTTGCTCTTCGGCTCCTGGGATTTTATGGCGCAATCGGGTGGCGTTTCGGCGCATTTCCCGGTCACCATCGCCGCCGCGATCTATCCGTCGCAAAGTCCCGCCGAGCGTGGCGCAACGGTCGATGTTTCGGCGTTTGGCTTTACGCCAAATAGCCCGATCACCATTTCCTGGCCCCGTGAAAATGACCCGCTCGTGCTTGGATCAGGCACGACCGATGCGCAGGGCATGGCGACGATTGCTATTCCAATTCCCAACTTCCCCGATGGCGCCTATCTGACCCTTCTAGCTGAAGATGGTGCGAACGGAAAGGCCTACTCCTCGATCGAGATTCAAGGAGGTTCGCCGGTAGGCGACGCGGCGGTGCAAACCTCGACATCGCGCAGCACGGTCGGCGCATCGATGAGCTACACGCTCATCGATTTCCCACCGGCCAGCACGGTGCAGATCACCTGGGTCCGCGTTTCGGGTGGAACCATCGATCTCGGAACAATCACTACCGACTTCTTCGGCTCGATGTCCGGCTCGCTTGCCGTTCCCGCCACAACCGGCGGCTTTCAGGAAGTGCGGTTCAGCACGTCGGGCATCAACGTGTCTGTCCCGTTCGAGGTCGTGCCGCGCATCAAGATCACCCCGGCAACGGCTCAGCGTGGCCAGAGTGTAGGCATCTCATTGCGAGGTTATGCGAAGAAAGAAGTGGTCCGCATTCGCTGGAAGCAGGGAAGTAGCTGGGTCACCGTCGCCACGGTCACGACCTCCAACACCGGCAGCGCCAATCTGACGGTGTTCGTGCCTGCCTGGGTCCCGGATGGTTTGACCAGTGTTCGCGGTGACGGACCGGTGTTCCGCGCCCAGACGAACGGGCTGACGATCAGCGGCGGCACGTTCGTGGCCGCCGCTGAGAGCGGCTCACCAACCGCCACGCCTTCGCCCAGCCCAACCCCCACGACAACAGCGGTCGCCTCACCAGGCGTGACGGTGACGCCACCTCCGACTGAGACGGAGACGGCGCTGCCGACAGAAACCGCGACGCTGGAACCAACCATCGAGCCAACGATTGAACCCACGCTGGAACCGACAGAAATACCAACCGAGGAGCCGACCGAAACGCCAACGCCGGTTGAAACGTCTGAATCTACAGGCGAGGCAGGGGGCTAGGAACTTTTTGCCGCGTCAGGCAAGATAGCGTCTATTGCGCATCGGCTGAGAAACCGGCAGCGAAGCCGGTCGGCAGCGCAAAGGAGGATTCAATGTTGCATCCGTTGAAACGTGCCATCGCCACCGCCGGCATGGCGGTCATGCTCGTGCTGCCGGTGGCAATTTCGATCTCGGCCCAGGAGAGCGATCTGGTCCCACCGGGAATGACGCCGGTGTCCAGCATTCAGGCTGTGCCGATCGACGCGTGCGATGTTGACCCGGCCAACCCGGACCGCGTCCGCGAAATTGTCGGCGATGCGGTTGATGATCCATCCGCCGTGCTCGATAACGACGCCACCCCGGTTCCCGCCGGAACAGATGAGGTCACCGGCGACGATGCGGACGCCGTTATCGCGTTGGGATACCAATTCATCGCCTGCCTCAACGCCAACGATCTGCTCCGCGCCACCACGCTGCTTTCCGACGACCTGCTCAAGCGGGCCGCCTACGACATCGCAGGATCGATCCAGGATCTCGATGAAGGAACGCCCGAACCGGTCGACGAGGAGGATCGGAACGCCATCACCAAAACGAGCGATGTCACCCGCCTCGACGATGGACGGCTTGTCTACTCAATGGGAATTGGCTACGTCTATCCCGAAGATCCAAATGAATATGTGACCGATTCGTATTTCCAGATTGTTGCCGTCGAACAGGGCAGTGAATGGAAGATCGACGATCTCCGCTTTTATCAAGAAGTAGAGCAGCCCGACTGCGGTGGCTCCAACGGCGCTGATGGTTGCTTGCCTCCGGAAAGCGGAACCTACATCACTGAAGACGGCTATCACGGGTACATTCTCTCGGCCGAGCTGATGGAAGACACCGCCGCCTATTTCCTCGATACGAGCAATGCGGACGCGACTCCGTTCGTGCCAACCGAGGCGATGGTCGCCGAAGCCGAAGCCGCGCTTCCCGCCTACATCGCGACCGCGCCGCGCGTAACTTCCCGCATCATCGATGATCTCGCCGGCTTCGAGCGCCAGTACCTTGGCTTCGAAACGAATGCCGGTCCGGTGCTGGTCATCAACGCGATCTGCGATCCCGGCTTCGACACCGCCAACGGCGTCGTCATCGTCATGGACGGCGGCGATTGCTACTGGCAGGTGATCTACGATCTCACGACACACAAGTTCACGCATTTTTCAGTCAATGGGGATGCGTAGCGAGTTGTGAATTATGAGTTATGAGGAACGATGATGTCTCAGGAGATGATTGCGTGCAAGTTGGTTGATGCCGCGTTCATCGCCCGCAAGGAGGCGATCCGAGCAACCTTGCTGGCGCACGTGCAGGAAGTCAACGAGCTCGAGGATGGATACGCTTTTGGATTCAGCGACGGCTCAATCACGGGAGCGAAGCTGCTCGAATTCATCGAAGCGGAGCGCGAATGCTGCCCCTTCTTCACCTTCGAGTTGATCTTCGAGCCGCATGACGGTCCGCGTTGGCTGCGATTGCGCGGTTCGGCGGAGATCAAAACCTTCATCGCCGCCGAATTCGACGACCTCGTCGCCGCGTCGGCAGTTCGCTCGTAGTCAGATTAAAACGCCCCCCGGCTCGCAACGAGCCGGGGGGCGTTTTTGTCAGCGTGTGTCGTGATGAGGACCCGGGGTTTTTATATGCCGGGACCCGTCCAGCACCGAACCCTCACCCGGCGCCAAAGCGCCACCCTCTCCCAGAGGGTACAACGATGGATACAGGCTCCCCTCTCTCCAGAATTGGGAGAGGGGCTGGGGGTGAGGGCCGTCGTCGTGAAACTACCGTTTCTCGTCCAGATTGACCGAGATGCTGTTGATGCACCAGCGCTGGCCGCCGGCCTCGATCGGACCGTCGTCGAAGACGTGTCCGAGGTGGGAATGGCAACGAGCGCAGCGCGCTTCGGTGCGGACCATGCCGTGGGAGCGATCCTCCAGCAGCTCGACCGAACCGGGCAGCGCTTCGGTGAAGCTGGGCCAACCACAGCCGGAGTGGAACTTGGTATCGCTGGCGAAAAGCTGATTCCCGCAGGCGGCGCAGCGATAGATGCCGTCGACATCCGTATCAACGTACTTGCCGGTAAAGGCTCGCTCGGTGCCGGCCCGCCTGAGCACGGTGTACTCCTCCGGCGACAGCCGGGCTTTCCATTCATCCTCGCTGGCGGGAACGGGGAGCAGGAGTTCGTCCTGTTTTTGGGTCATCGTGTTGCATCCTTGATCGTCGATAAACGAAAAACGCCGGAAGCCGTATGCGGCCTCCGGCGTTTTTCGGCCTACTGAGGCGCCTTGCCATTCGTTGAATGGTGCTCGGGTTCCTCCGCTGCGGGGGGTACATCACCTGGAGTCGGAGCTTCGCTCACCGTGGCCTCGCTGGTGGATGATGCTTTGTCGTCGCGGGCGAGTTTGCGTGACAGCGCATCGACGGCCTCGCTGCTCTTGCGCACGAGGCTGTCGACACCCTTACGGATTTCATCGGTCGCCCGATTAATCTCCGGTTTGCCCTGGGCCCATTCCTGACGCGCGCGAGCTTCGGCAGCATGGCCAAAGCGATCGAGCGCCGACGAAAGATTCGAGAGCGACTCTCGAAAATCATCGGCTGAGCCAGGCTTCGATTGGCCAGTTGTTTGCTCTTTACCATCTCCGTCCGGGCGCTCGCCCGTGGTCCGGTCTCCGGCGTCTCCCGCCGGCTGAGTTGGCGGGGCCTCGCCGCTCACGCCTTCTCGTCCCTCGAAATCGTTTGTGTTGTGATCGGTCATTTTCAATACCTCCTGAAGAAATCGTGCGTTACCGGCGCTGAAAAGACAACCAGCCACGCGACGAATCGTGTAGCTCGCCTACAGACTCCATTCTACGCGCGAGCAATGTTGAACTACGGAGTCAGCAGCACGCCAGTGGAAACGCCTCCAATCATGGCGACTGCCGCGATCTGATTCGCGTTGTTAATCCCGGCGGCGCGCACGATATTGGTGCCGGGAACGCCGAGCGCTGATGTCAGATCGAACGCCGCGCCGGTGCTGCTATCGAACCGAAACGCCGATGACGGGGGAGCGCCGAGATTCCCGACGATGGTGTTGTTTTGATTCACCGCCGTCGCGGCCCCGATCGCCGGCATCAACCCACCAGGCAGGCTGCCGCTCTGGAAAAACGTGGGTGTGCTATTGGTCCCCACTGGCAATCCGGCATCCGAATCGCCAACGACCAGTCCAGCTCCCGTGATCGCGAAGGCCGAGCTGTCTCCGAGAAACGACCCTGGATTATTGGGATCTGGCAGGAGCGTGCCGAGATCTTGCATGAAAAACGAGCCTGCGGCCAGCAAAAAGGCGTGCGCCACCAGATTCCCGCTCGCATCGACCGCGGTCGCTTCCCCGACGATATCCCCCTGATTGTTGATTCCTTGCGCCTGACTGGGATCGGGTGTGCCGGGAAGCATCGAGAGCGGAACAAGCGAGCCAAGATCGCGCATGAACCCGATTGCTGGATCGAACACGAAGGCGTGTTCACTTCCCGTTGGGCTGTCCGAGACGCCGATGATCACTCTGGAATCATTGATCCCAAGCGCCTTGCTATTCCCCAGAAAAAAGCCAGATGGGGAAAAGCTCGGGATCAGCGTCCCCAGTTCCGCCACCGTTCCCGCCCCTGCCAACCAGAATGCGGCGCGCGTGACGGGAGCGCCGGAAGGATCAAGCGTATCGACAAATCCCACGGCATCGCCAAGATTGTTGATCGCCGTGGCGGTCCCGTTTCCGGGGCCGCCTCCGATTTGCGGCAGCGCCAGGCGCAGCGATGCGCCGACTGTGCCATTCGGTGTCGTCGGGGTCCAGACGATTGGAAAGGTGCTGTCCTCCTGGCCAACGACCTGTCCGGATTCGTTGATGCCAAGGGCATCGCTTAAGCCCGTTACTGGCGCGTTTCCAATCACGGTGAGCGTGAGATGAGTTGGCATGCCCGGTCCTTCATTTCAGAGAACGAGACAACCGCTCGCGCCGTGCCGCGATCCCCCTGAACTTCCGGCTTCCATCGCAAGCGGACTAGGATTATCCCTTAGCACAGTTTCCATAAGATGTAAATCGTTTGGTTCGACGGCTCTCCACCCAAGCTTCTCGTGGCCGACACGAGGCCACTACAGAATGGGCGGAGATGTCGGGGGTTTCGTACCCTCTCCCAGCATTGGGAGAGGGTGGTCCTTCAGGACCGGGTGAGGGTCAGCCCTTGAGCGCGCCGGCGGTTAAGCCAGATTCCAGACGCCGCTGGAAGATGATGTAGATCAGCAAGGTTGGGATCATCGTGATGGTCATCGCGGCGAAGAGGGCGCTGTAGTCGTTCTGATAGCCTTGCTGGATCGCCAGCACGGCCAGCCCCTGGGAGATCACGTACTTGTGCTCGTCCGGCATCAGAATCGTCGGCAACAGATACTGATTCCACTGCCCGAGGAAGTTGAAGATTCCCATCGCGATCAGACCCGGTTTCGCCATTGGCAGCATGATGTCGAAGAAGACGCGGTACTGCCCGGCGCCATCGACGATTGCCGCTTCAGCAACCTCGTTTGGCAGCGTTTTGAAGAATCCGGTCAGGAAGAAGATCGTGAATGGAAGCGAGTACGCGATATAGACCAGGATCAATCCTTGATACGTCGCGATCATGTGCAGATCACGCACCAGGAAGAAGAGCGGCACAAGCGCGAGAAACACCGGGAACATCATGCCGGCGATGAAGAGATAAAAAATGAAGGTTCGGCCCGGGAAATCGAATCGCGTCAACACATATGCAGCCATCGCGGAAATAAGCAGTGTTCCGGAAAGCGACCCAGCGATGACGATGATCGTGTTGAGAAAATAGCGGCCAAGATGCGCCTTGTTCCAGGCCCGCGAGTAGTTGCTCCACTGAATCGCTTCCGGCCATTTCCATGGGCTGAAGATGATTTCCGCATCGGTCTTGAACGATGTCATCACCATCCAGACAAACGGAAAAATAACCATGACCGCCCAGAGCCCGAGGAGGAGATGGGTGGTGGTGATCCCGAACCAGTTTCGACGGTGGGGCTTCGTTATCACCTGCGTTGGCGTTGCGACAACCGTGGTGTCTGTGACTTCAGCGCTCATGTTCGTACCTTCGATCGTGTGACCTGGGGACAATTGTCCATCGATTGGATGCTAGTACTCATAAACTTCGCGCCTCGTCAGCCGCATGATGACCACCGAGAGCAGCAGGGTGAGCAACAGCAGCACCACGCCGATCGCTGAGGCATACCCCCACCGGCTTTTATCGAATGCCTGATTGTAGAGATAGACCGACACGACCTCGGTCCTGCGCGCGGTCGCCGTGGTGGCTCCCTGTGACATCACCACCACCAGCACGAAGAAATCGAGCGCGGAAATAGCCAGATAAATCATGGCGGTGCGCATCGTTTCCCAGATCAGTGGAAACGTGATGTCTCTGAACGAACGGAATCTGCCGGCGCCGTCGAGACGGGCGGCCTCATAAAACGACGTGGGAATCGCCTGCATCGCGGCAAGAAAAATGACCATATAGAAACCGACGCTCGACCAGACTGAGACAGCCGCGATCGCCCAGAGCACCGTCTGTCTCATCCGCCAGCCAGGTTCGCGTCGAGCGAATCGAGACCAATTGCCCGCAGAATGCCATTCAGCATTCCGATATTGGGGCTATAGACATAGGACCAGAGAATGCCGACGATAACGGTCGAAATGATTTGAGGAAAGAAGAAAACAACTCGATAAAAACCGGCTCCGCGCACGCCGTCGCCACCCTGCGTGAAGAGCGCCGCGAAGGTGAGGGAAATCAAAATGGTGACGATTGGCAAAACGACCAGCAACTGGCCGTTCCGGCTCAGCGCCTCAGTAAAGCGATCATCGTTCCAGAGCCGGTGATAGTTGTCGAGTCCAACCCACGGCTTGTTTTTCGATGTTCCGCGCCAGCCCGTCAGTGAAAGATAAATCGCCTGAACGTAGGGATAAAGAACAAAGAGCGCGTAGAGCCCGAGCGCCGGAGCGAGAAACGGAATAATGAGCCGGTACTGTTGATGCTTCACGTCGAAATCCTTCTGACAACGAGGGAAATCGGGCGAAATCGGCGGGGAGCAATGCTCCCCGCCGGTCGCGCCAGCCAATCCACTTCTGGGAAGAAGCGGACTAGCCGCGAGTGAATTTCGGAATCGAATCATCGCCCTTGACGGTATCGGCCGCATCCTGGACGGTGTCGATGTAGTCATCGACGGAGATCTTCTTCTGCATCAGATCCGCCATCGCCTGCTTGGCCTCATCCATCAGATCCTTGTACCACCCGCCATAGCGAGCAACATAGGTCTGACCGGCCGATGCGGTGATCGCATCCTGGGTCGACTTGAAGGCCGAACCAAGATCGAGCCCCTCAGCGGCGCCATTGACGACCGTGAGCGACTTGGTGTTCTCCGAGAAGAAGCGGGCGCCTTCCTTCGAGAAGAGGAGACGGGCCCATTCCTTGCCGCCCTGCACGTTCTTGCCATCGGTCGGAACGATGAAGCCTTCACCGGCATCCGAGGAGATGCCTTCGAACGGCACCTTGTCCTCATCAAGCGACGGGGTTGGCGCGACGACCATATCGAAGCCGTCCGGAATCAGCCCCTTCATCTCATTTTCGAGCCAGGAACCGCAGGGAAGGAAGATCGGCCTTGCCCTGGAGCCACTCGCCCTGAGACTCAGTGTGCGTCAGACCTTCCCAGCCCTCGGCGAAATATCCACCGTCGGCGAGCTGGTAAAGCGCCTCAAGCACGGTTTTGACTTCCGGCTGACGCCAGGCATCGTCCTCAAGGTTGTCGATCTTGTTGATGACATCCACGCCGCCATGCTTCCAGAGCATGGAATCGAACATGAACAGCTGCAGATACTGCGGATACACGCCGGTCGTGATGAACGGCGCGGTGCCGCTGGCTTTGATCTGCTCGCAAAGAGCGATGAAATCAGTCCACGTCTTCGGATAGGTATAGCCGTTCGTCTCCATGAAAGACGACGAATACCAGATACCGTAGACGGAAAGCGCGTAGTTGAGCACCTGCTGCTTGCCATCGTAGACGCCTGAATCCTGGGAACCAGGAACGAGGGTGTCCGCGAAGGTGGAGCCTTCGGTGTCGTAGGAAACGGCGGCCATCAAGTCGGAAAGATCAGCAAGCTGGCCTTCTGCGACCAGCGCCGTGTTGTCGAGATTGTCGGCGCCCGAGTTGTCGATCACATCCGGCGGGCTGCCATCGATGAAGCGCGGCTGCAGCTGCGCTCCGAGCTTCTGAGTGCCGGTGTAGGTGATCTTCGCATCCGGGAAGAGCTTGTTGTACATCGTGTTGACATTGATGGCGTAGTCATCGCCATAGCCGCCCTTGAAGATGAAGACGTCGAGCGGGGCAGCGGGATCAACGCCAAGGGGATTTGTCGCGCCGGACGCGGCTGGAGATGCCTCCTGGGCGAACGCGCCGATTGGTCCCAGCGCGCCTCCGATCGTCATCGCAACAGGCGCGGCGCCGAGGGCGACCGCGCGCGCAAGCAAGGTGCGCCGGTTCGATCGGCTTCGCACCAACGGGTGCAACAGAGCTTCGTTCAATCGTTCGTCACGCATTGACGTAACGCCTCCTAGGTCGAATACGACCACATCCTTCAATCACCATTTGGTTCAACATGCGCTCGAATGAGCGCAAACCGTCCGCCCGGGTGTCATCAAGTTTGGTCTGCTTTTTCGCACCATCTCAAACAAGCGTGGCGGCTTTCGTGTGATTGTGGGACGATGATCACATATGCCTAGCACGATCGTCAAACAAAAATGGACATAAACAACCAAGAGTTTTTGACACACTTATGATCATTCCATAGAAGCGGTTTTCGCCATGCATTTAGCGGCAATCACCGTTTCTCTCACCAAGAAGATAGGCCGGATCTGATGGCGAAACTCCTGCTCCCCCAGTCCATCAGCACCGATCGTCTGCTGCTCAGACCCTGCAAATCCGAAGACGCGGAAGGGTTGACGAAAGCTGTCTCCGAATCACGCGGCCAGCTCGATCCATGGATGCCCTGGTCCCGCTTCTATGATGATCCCGCCGCGGCGTCGGTCTACATCGAAACCGCGCAGGCGAGCTGGCGCAACGGCGACGAGCTGCCGCTGCTGATCACCGACCGTATCAGTGGCGAGATTCTCGGCGGCAGCGGCTTTCATCATATCCACTGGGATCGCGGAACCTTCGCCACGGGCTATTGGGTGCGAACGTCAGCGATCGGGCAGGGGATTGCCCGGGAAACCACGCGGGCGCTGACCCGGCTCGTCTTCGAGCGTTTCCAGGGAACACGCATCTGGATCACATGCGACAGCCGCAACGATCGCTCACGCCAGATTCCGGAGGCGCTTGGCTTTCGCCAGGAGGCATGCTGCCGGAACGATTCCCGGGCGACCGATGGCTCACTCCGCGACACACTGGTGTACGGGATGATGGCCGATGAATTCGCCGCTGCCTTCCGAACATGGCCAGTCGAGCGGTTCGATCTCACCCTTTCGGGGACTGAAGTTCCAACTGGGTCCGAGACCAACGACGAAGATACCGCGTCCGAACAGGGCGTGGATTTCCCACGTCCACTGATCATCGAATCACCGCGGCTGCTCCTCCGCCGGCCTGAAATCACGGACGCCCCGGAGCTCCACGCACTGGTCGAACGGAGCCGCGCACATTTCCAACCCTGGTTCCGCTGGACGCGCCGATTGCAAACCATCGCCGACGCCGAAATAATTTGCGCGCTGACGGATGAGCGTTGGCGCGAGCGCAGCGCCTACGAACTGCTCGCGTTCGACCGGGTAACCGGCGCCATGGTTGGCGGCGGCAACGTCCACGCCTTTCGCTGGGAAGTCCCGGCAGTCGAAATCGATTGGTGGCTCGATGCCGCCCAAACCGGCAAGGGACTCGCCACTGAAATCGGCGGCGCGTTGCTTCGTTTCGTGATGGAGACGTGGCAGGCGAACCGCGCCGAAATCTGGGTGCAGGACATCAACGCCGCCAGCCGCGCGGTCGGCAAGCGCATTGGATTCACCGAGGAAGGCATCGTCCGGCTACGATCATCCGGACGCCGATGGCCACCCGGCGAACTGGGCCATTTCGAGCGTCATTCCTGATGAGTTTCGATTGCTTGCCGACCGTCTACCGGTGATCCGGATTGAGGTCGATTGAAACCCTTCACCCGGCGCGAATACCCCGATATACTCCGCACATTCTATAGGGGAGAGTCTTGTGCCCTCCCGGGGTGATCGCAGCCAAAATTGGGAGCAAGCGACCATGGTCGGCACGAAGTCAGTTACTACAATAGTGGGACGGAGATGAGGTCCGTCTCGCGGACTCGTACGAGGACACGCCAGCATGACGACCATTCCACCATTGCCGGTGGCGATCGAAACCGACCGCCTGATCATTCGTCCCTTCGCGCCTGATGACGCTCCGGCACTGTACGAGGCGGTCGATCAATCGCGGGAGCGAGTGGGGCGTTGGCTGCCCTGGGTTCCGTTCTATACAGATCGATCAGCAGCAGACGCATTTATCGAGCGATGCCGTCAGCATTGGCGTGACGCGACTGAGCTCCCATTCGCCATCTTTGATCGTGAGAACGGGCGGTTTTTGGGCGGCATCGCCGTGCATGCCACCCGGCTTGGGTATCCGATCCGCTGGGACTGGCGGATTTTCGAAACGGGCTACTGGTTGCGCGAAGGCGCGGAAGGGAAGGGGTACATGCGCGAAGCCGTTCGCGCCATCGTTCGCCTGGTCTTTCAGCACTTCAACGCCAACAAGCTTGCCTTGCGCTGCGACTCCCGAAACGACGCTTCGCGCCATGTCGCCGAGTCAATCGGCTTCCAGCTCGACCGCCGCGCCCGCCACGAATCAATCGCCACCGACAGTTCCATTCGGGACACGCTCTTTTTCAGCTTGCTCCCGGATGAAGCCGAGCAATTGATCGCGAGCTGGGGACCGGAGCGATGCAAGCTCATCCTGCCGGTCGATCAAGCGCCACGCCCATTCGAACCACAAATCGAATCAGACGGCCCCATGCCAGAGATTGCGCTCGCGTTTGCGCTGCCGGACCGCATCGAAACCCCGCGCCTGATTGTGCGGCCAGCCATCGTCGAAGACGCCCCGGCGCTGCTCGCCGCCATTGAGGAATCGCGTCCGGAGCTCACTCCCTGGATTCGCTTTTCCCGCGCTATCCACACGCTCGAAGATGCCGAGCGTTTCTGCCGTCAATCGATGAGTAGCGCGGCGGAGCGGCGCCGATTCGACCTTCACGCGTTCGAGCGCGACACCGGCGCATTCGTCGGGGGTGGCACCTTCCACAACATGAACTGGCGATTGCCGAGCGTGGAGCTCGGCTGGTGGCTCGATTCCGGCTTCACCGGACGCGGCTACGGTCAGGAAATCGTGCGCGGGTTGATCGACTTCGTCTTCAATGAATGGAAGGTTGACCGGGCGGAGGCATGGTGTCATGCCGGCAATCTCGCCAGCCGCCTCCTCGCGGCTCGCAGCGGTTTGATCGAAGAAGGCATCACTCGCAGCGAGTATCCCGACCTCACCGGGTTGCCGGCGGATTGGGCAGTTTCAAGTCTGATCGCGTCCGATCGCGCTCTTACATAACCTCCGATCACACGTCTTAACAGTGCCGAGGCCAACGACCGATGCCTCACGGTTGCACACAAGGACGTGTGAAATGGTTACCCTGATTCCTGTTCAAACTCTGCAGCGGCCGATCGTGCTCATCGAAGCGCCGACAAATCTTGGCTTGCGGCCACCGCGCCCTGGTGTTGAGCCGGGCGCGTGGGAAGGGCCGCAGGCTCTGCGAGCCGCCGGCCTGGGTTCCGCGCTCGGCAGCAGCGCGCACCGCGCCCTGCCGCGCCCGGTGTATCACCCCGATCCTCCGCCTTTTTCCACGATTCGCAACGCCTATGGGATCTATCGCTTCACCCTTGACCTGGCAGCGGAAATCGGCGAGGTCTTCGCTAGCGGCGATTTCCCGCTCGTGATCGGCGGGGATTGCTCGGTTCTTCTGGGTGGGCTGCTGGCGGCGCGCAGGCATGGGCGCTTCGGGCTCGTTCACCTGGATGGCCACAGCGATTTCTTCCACCCCGGCAATTACGATGTCACCAAGCGGCCAGGGACGGTGGCGGGGATGGATCTCGCCCTTGCGGTCGGCCTCGGCGAATCGCTGCTGACGAGATGGGACGACGACGCGCAGCCGCTGATCGATCCGCACGATGTCATCCAGATCGGCGAGCGGGAATCGCGCGATTCCGATTTCGCCTTCGCCGATCTCACCGCCACCGGCATCAGCCAGATCGACATCTTCGGCGTCAACGAGCTTGGCATTGCCGAAACCTGGCGGCAGGCCGAAGCGCTGTTCGATCGCCGGGGACTCGACGCGTTCTGGCTCCATCTCGATCTCGACGTGCTCGATCAGCGGGTGATGCCCGCGGTCGACTCACCCGGCAGCCCCGGTCTGGACTTCGCCCAGCTTGCGCAGCTCTTGCGCCTGGTGCGCGAATCAGAACGCTGCATCGGCGCCGATATCACCATCTTCGATCCGAGTCTCGACCCGACCGGCGACTACGCCCGCGCGATCGTCGAATGCCTGGGAAACGGCTTCCATTCATCCTATCGCGTAATTCTTGATTTGCGAATCAAGATACGGACATGCCATCATGAGGGCTATTGGCATTGTCCTGTTACGTCGAGAGGAATTCCCATTGGCTTCAGAAGTTCGCGTCAAGTTGCTCGAAGGAACGGTCGGCGTCGCCAGCGCGCGCTCTCACGCCATCGTTGTTGACCGAAGCCCGGAGCTCGGCGGCGCCGATCTCGGCTTCACCGGCGGCGAAGTGCTCTTCGCCTCGATCGGCACCTGCCTGCTGACGACGCTGGTCGGTGCAGCCCGCAACAAAAAGATCGAGATGACGAAGATCGAATTCACAATCACCGGCGAGAGCGCCAGTAATCCCTCTCGCTTCGCCTCGATCGATGTTCAGGCCATCGTCGAAGGCAACGCCTCGGACGAAGAACTCGCCGAGCTGCTCGAACTCGCCGAAAAGCGCTGCACTGTCTCCAACACCATCGCCGTCGGCGCCCCCATCAACGTCAGCCGCACAACCTAGGAACTCGGCGCTCCACCCCACGCACCGTTCGCGGGTGGAGCGCCCTGCCATCGACCTCATCGCAATTCGCACGCATCGTCAACGCTGAGGTAGATATCGCGGTTGAACCGTTCAATCTCCGTGGTGGTCGGCGTGAAGCGGCCGGCCGTTCGGGAGTAGGGATCTGCCAGGGTAGCGGACAGGAGATCGCCGATCTCCTTGAACACCTCATTTTCCTGGGCGGAAATGCCTTTGCGCTTCCATGCCATGATCTCAGCGCGATACGGGCCGACATCATGCGGATCGAAATCACCCTCTGTGACAAGCGACGACGCCATGCTGAGCGCGCGTTCGCTGCTGCAAACTTTCGAGTTCGGAGCATTTCTTGCTCCCCGGAATTGACTGATATCAAGCGCTCAACGTGTTCTCGCTGCGACAATGCCTATCGACGCGCTGTCTCATAAATTCTCTTGCGTTCCAGGAAGACTTTCCTCCGTATGTGGCCAGGATCGAGCTTTTTCGATTGATCGCTCAATCGGTTCTGGGCTACACCGCCTGTCGATTTTGCTCTTTCAAAACGACTACTTAGGAGTCAATCACGTGAGGGTCGAATCGCCTCCACTCATTGACATCTATTATATGTCAGTTTATTCTGACACGTGTAACATACGCAAGTGATGCGTGGTGAGGAGATGAAGATGACTGCAACGAACGAGATTGGCAATACCGGCTAGCAGGTATCAAAACCACCGAACTTTTTCCCGCCTGCTGGAATAGGCGGATCGCACTCGATAAACCATGATGGTGGCAGGATTCACGACCGGCGACGCAAGGCCGGACAAAGGGGAGAGCAATGGAGATCGCTGTTGATCGTCCGCTCCGCACCGAATTGCGGGGAATCCAATCCACAGATCGATGCCGATCGACTCACCACGCGGTGACCAGGAGCCAACCTGAACCGATCCGATGGACGCCCGATCGCGCCATCTCGGGTGTTCGCCGGATCGCGGCTCCACGTTCGTTGAACTCGATGTTGCTGCTCGCGATTCCCACCCTCGGCGCGATCGCGGCGCTGCTTTACTTCACCTCAGGGAGTGTCCAGCATCAGGTCGCCGCCGCCAGCTCAGCGTTGAGCAGCGGCGATGGCGATCAGATCCGCGACTACCTCCGCTCACTCGGCATCTGGGGACCGGTCGTTTCGCTCTCATTGATGCTGATCCAGGCTATCGTCGCGCCGATTCCCGGCGTGCTGATCGCGATGGCCAATGGGCTCGCCTACGGCATCTTCTGGGGTGGCGCGCTGACGCTCACCGGGCAAACACTGGCCGCGGCGCTCTGCTTCGTGATCGCCCGCCGCTTCGGGCGCGGCATCGTTGAGCGCTTCGCCGGCGACGTCAACAACGGCAAGGCCGGCCGTTGGATCGCGCAATGGGGCGCGGCCGGCATCGTCGCCACCAGACTCATTCCCGGTTTCTCGTTCGATCTCATCTCCTACGGCGCCGGACTGACGGCGATGCCGTTCCGCCGCTTCATCATCGCCACCTTCATCGGCTCCGCGCCGCAGGCCTTTCTCTATTCGTATCTGATGCAGGAATCGCCGATGCTCGCCTGGGGCATGGTGGGAGTTTCCGTCGTCGTCATCGGCGCGCTGGCGCTCTATTCGCTGATCCAACGCCGCAACGATGCGGAAACTCAGGCGTAATCAAGCGGGCATCGCGTATCGTTCTTCTGGATCTCTCGCGAGTAGAGAAGGACGGTACGCGATGTCTTCAGTCGAATCGAAACGATTTGAAATTTCATACACCGGCATCAACGGCCCACTGATGAAGGTGCTTGGCGTGGGTCCGGGACGAGGCTATGTGATCGTCACCCCCGACGATTTGATCATCAAGATGGGCTGGTCCTTCTCCGGCACGATCCCTCGCAGCCGCATCAGCTCAGCTGAGGAATCGACGAAGCCACGCGGATATGGCTGGGGCGTGCATGGCTGGAACGGGAAGTGGGTCATCAACGGCTCCGACAGCGGCATCGTCAAAATCGAGCTTTCCCCGGCGACCACCGTTCGCACCCTGATCTTTCCAATCAATCCGCACGAGCTCTACATCAGCCTCGAAGATCCAGAGGGATTTTTGGCCGCCCTCAGATAGTCCACTCGAATGGGGCAGGCCTTATTGCCTGCCCCATGTCATTTCTACCTGTTACTCCGAATCGTTTGCTTCAGGACTAGGCCGGGCAGCCGGTGTAGCAGTGGCCGGTGTACGAATCATCACCGTTGGGAATGAGGATGCACACCTGTCCATCCGGGCATTGACCCGACGTTTCACAGACATCAAAGGTGCCGCTCTCGCAAATACAGGCGTTCACGCCTCCGCCGTTCGAGACGACACCGTAGCTGCTTGTACAGTTGGGGTACTGGGTGAAGCATTCTCCATCAAGGCATGCCGCTCCCTCCGCACAGACCGGGGCAAGCCCGCAGCTGCCGCCTTCGCAGACAGCGGTGAAGCAGGCATCGTTCGATGTGCAGGCGTCCCCGCAGAAGCTGCAGTCAGTGACTGTTCCCGGGAGGGTGTCTCCACGCGACAGAAGCACGGCGGCCGTGCTCGCGCTTACCTCCTCGTAGACGACTGGAATATTCCTGTTACCGGTATGGTGGCAGATACCGACCCTGGCCGGTTTCGCGCCGGCATGGCTACGTCCAACCAATGCGAGCGCCCCGCCGAGGATCCCCCCGCCGAGGCCCTTAACGAGGTTCCGCCGCGATGTCGCGGCGGCGAGACCTTTGCTGATTTCATCAAAGCGTTTCGGATCCACTTGACTCCTCCTCTTTCCAACATACGAACAACCGCACACTGAACACCCACGGGTGGATCGAAGTCGCCCAGTTTCCGTGCATCGCGATCGCCCCAGGCGATGGATATCGCCACAAGCGCTCCCACCAGATTGGATGGCGTCTCTCTGAGTATAGGTCAGGTCCGCCGCCATTCCGCCACCCAAAAGTAATACTTCGCGTGTCAGAAACCTAAAATCCGCCTATGACTAAGGTCATAGGCGGTTGTCGGGCTAGGGGAGTGGTGAAGAGGAATCAGACCAGGAGGTGCCGGTGCGCGTAGTCTGTCGCGGCCGATCGCGAGCGCACGCCGAGTTTGTTCAGGATATGTGTCACATGCACTTTGACGGTGCCAGGACTGACGAACAGCATCTCGGCAATGTTCTGGTTCGACTTACCCGCGGCGATCAGGCGCAAAACCTCGCGCTCGCGCTGCGTCAGGTCGATGCCTGCGCCCGGCGTTTCCGGCGGTGGCGCTTCACTCCTGGTCATCTCCAGCGCCGCGGCGATCCCAACGGCGGGTTCGCCATTCCTGACCTCTGCTCGAATCGATGCGTAGCGCTCAGCTCCTACGCGGTCGGTGACGATTCCGGCGGCAAGATGGTGGTCACGATCGATGTGCGGCGTCAATGGCGATCCCGTCAGCTCGCGAAACTGATCGGCCAGCGCCATCAGGCGTGCCGCCTCTTCCAGCCGACCATCTGTGGATGCGATGACCGCCAATCCGGCGAGGCTCCAGGCAATATTCTCCCGATCCTGCCGTTCCCAGTTCAACGAGAGGCACTCCTGGTAGAGCGTCATCGCTTTGGTGAGGTTTCCTTCGGCCCGCGCCACGTCCGCGAGATGGCCTGGAATGCAGCTGGCGAGCTCCCAGGTGAAACCGAGGGACTGCCACAACGTCAGCGCGTCGCGCAAGGAGGTTTCGGCCAGACGGTAATCGCCATTCGTGAGCGCCACCAGTCCCATATAATGAAGAATCTGCGCCAGCCCGGCATCGTCACCGTATCGATCGAACCGCTCCTTCGCGCGCTCGAACCAGCATTGCGCTGTGACCATGTCGCCCTTGTCCCAGGCAAGGCGGCCGAGGGAGAGTTCGACGCGGCCCATCATCAGCGAATCATCCGCTTCCTGATAGCGCGCCAGCGCATCGGTCAGAAAGGCTTCCGCTTCGGCATCTTCTCCATGCAAACAGGCCAGCATCCCGGCGCAATACAGCGCCTTCCGCATGACGGGAGCAGAAACCTCTTTATCAATTGCCAGCGATTTTCGAATCCAATCCCGGCCGGCGCTCGAGTGAAAATGGAACTGCCAGAAGGGCAAGAGCGATCCGGAAAGATCCAGGGCAAATTCCGCGTCCTCTCGTTCGAGCGCCCAGGCGAGCACACTGGAGAGATTTCCCTGTTCCAGTTCAAGATGATCGAGCAACGGTTTCCGTTCGATGGTGTTCAGCTTGGACTCGACCTGCCTGGCGAGCGCAAGCACAAAGTCGGCATACCGCTGGCGGATAGCGCCCGCCTCGCCGCTGGAATCGAGACGCTCGACGCCGTATTCACGAACGGTTTCCAGCATCGTGTATCGCGACGCGTCGCCGGGGATGTCCACCCGCCGGACCAGGCTGTTCGCGACCAGCACGCGGAGTTCTTGCAAAATATCCAGCCTGCCATCACTGCAGACGTCCTTCGCGGCATCAAGCGTACATCCGCCCATGAAGACCGCGAGTCTCCGAAACAGCGCCTGCGATGGAGGACTGAGCAGACCGTAGCTCCAGGCGATCGTGTCCCGCATGGTTCGATGCCGCTGGGGAACGCCCAGGGCATCGCAGCGAGGGAGCGCCAGGCCCGTTTCCAGCTGCGCACGTAACGCTGGCGGCGAAAGCACGGAGACCCACGCAGCCGCCAATTCAATCGCCAGCGGCAACCCATCCAGACGCTGGCAGATGCTCACAACATCACGGGCATTCGCGCTTGTGAGGGCAAAATCGGGATCGAGCGCCTGGGCGCGATCCACAAACAGGCGGCAGCCATCGAAACCGGCCGCTTGCACTTCGGGCGCCGGCCCCTGCAGGGGAGGCAGTGCAAACGGGCGGATATCCACCACATGCTCGCCAGGAATCCCGAGCACCGTACGGCTGGTGACCAGCAGTTTCAGCCCCGAACATGCATCCAGGAGATCGGCAAGTACCGATGCGGCCGGCAGAACCTGTTCGAATGAAGGGTGTTGTACAAAAAACGCGGTGATTCTCCGGAGTTTCGTCGCCCGGCTCAGCCCTGAAAGGGCTTAGGCGTTTAAAAGGCAGAGATCGGGAACGAGAAACGTCAGCCGTTCAGATAGCGGAGCACGACCCGAGTCATGACTTCGATGCCGGCGGCGAAACCTTCTTCGTCCATATCGAAGCGGGGATGGTGATGCCCCCAGACGAAGCCTTTTTCCTCATTCATCGTGCCGACGTTGAAGAAACAGCCAGGGCGCTGTTCCAGGAAATAGCTGAAGTCCTCGGCGCCCATCATTGGAACGCTCGTCCAGACGCGATCCGGCCCGAGCGCCTCGGTCGCTACGTCGAGCACCAGTTCGGCCATCGCCGGGTCATTGATCAATGAAGGGTAGCCAAGCGTGTAGTTGACCTGCGCGGTCGCCCCCATCGCCCCGGCAATGCCCGTGGCGATCTCGCCGATCCGTTGGTGCAACGATGTCCGCACCTCTGGATCGAAACTCCGAATCGTCAGGCGCATCTCGGCCGTATCAGGAATGACGTTGCTCGCCTCACCCGCTCCAATCATGCCAACCGTGATGACGGCCGACTGGATCGGATCGACATTACGCGAGACGACCGTTTGCAATCCCAATATGATCTGGGCCGCGACGACGATCGGATCGACCGTCGTGTGCGGATAGGCGCCGTGGCCTCCCTTGCCCTTGATCGTGATCGTGCAGCTATCGGCGGACGCGGCAACCGGCCCTCCGGCGGTATGCACCGAGCCGACCTGCGCGTGCTGATCGACATGCATCCCGAACACGGCATCGACATGCGGATTTTCGAGCACGCCCTGCTCGATCATCGGCTTCGCGCCGCCCGGTCCTTCCTCGGCGGGTTGGAACAGCAGCTTCACCGTGCCGGAGAACTGATCGCGACGATCGGTCAGCAAGCGGGCGATGCCGAGCAGCATCGCCGTGTGCCCATCGTGCCCGCAGGCGTGCATCGCTCCGTCAGATTGCGATTTGTACTCGACATCGTTCTCTTCGAGAATCGGCAATCCATCCATGTCCGCCCGGAGCATCACGACTTTGCCCGGCTTGCTCGATGGTTTGGTTCCATGAAGAAGCGCCGTGATGCCGGTCACAGCAATACCCGTGCGAATACTTTCCACCGGCAGCGAGCGCAAACGCTCCAGCACATACGCCGACGTCTTGAACTCCTGCAACCCCAACTCAGGAATGGTATGCAGATAGCGCCGGTCTGCAATCACCCCCGGCATAATCTCGTCGATGTCAGTATTCAGGGTATCTGTTGCCATTTAAGGATTCCTTTCTGACGGAGCAGTGAGATATGAGTTGTGAGCAAACGTAGTTGGGTCACGGCGTGTCGTTTCCCGGGGTTGAAACCCCGGGCTAAGCAAAACGAAGTCCCTCCGGGACTGAGCACGGTGGGTGGCATCTCGGATATATGAGAAAGTCTCCCACCCAGTTCAGTCTCGTAGAGACTTCGGCTTGTGAACGCTGGGCTTCAGCCCGGCGCACGACGAAGCCCAGGTCCCCCGTACTTACCGCCCCTGCTCTCTACTCTCAACTAATCGTTCAAATACGCCGTCACCACTCGCGTCATCGTTTCGATGCCGGTGGCGAGGCCTTCTTCATCGATGTCGAAGCGGGGGTGGTGATGTCCCCAGGTGAGGCCGCGCTCTTCGTTGCGGGTGCCGACGAAGAAGAAGCAGCCGGGACGCTCTTGAAGGAAGAAGCTGAAGTCCTCGGCGCCCATCTTCGGAGAGGCGACATGGACGTTCTCTTCCCCAACGACGCTGCGGGCGACATCGAGCACCATTTCGGTCATTTCGGGATCGTTGACGGTGGCCGGGTAGCCGCGCTCGTAGTCGATATTGACCGTCGCGCCGAGCGCAGTCGCCACGCCGGTGACGATCTCCGGAATTCGCTTCGCCAGCAGCTCGCGGACTTCAGGCTTGAAGGAGCGGATCGTCAGCCGCATTTCAGCGGTGTCCGGAATCACGTTGCTCGCCACCCCGGCGCCGATCATGCCGACGGTGACGACGGCGGAATCAATCGGATCGACATTGCGGGAAACAATCGTCTGCAAGGCAACGATCACATGCGCCGAGACGACAATCGGATCGATGGCGAGATGGGGCGAAGCGCCATGCCCGCCTTTGCCCTGGATCACGATCGTGGCTGAATCAACCGAAGCCATCGCCGGGCCCGAGCGGGTTTTGATCTGGCCTACCGGCGTATCCTGGCCGACGTGCATGCCGAAGACAGCATCGACATGCGGATTCTCGAGTACGCCTTCCTTGATCATCGGCTCGCCGCCGCCCGGTCCCTCTTCAGCCGGCTGGAAGAGCAGCTTGACCGAACCGGAAAACTGGTCGCGGCGATCGGTCAGCAACTGCGCAATGCCGAGCAGCATGGCGGTGTGGGCATCGTGCCCGCAGGCATGCATCACGCCGGGCGTCTGCGACTTGTACTCGACATCGTTTTCTTCGAGGATCGGCAGCGCGTCCATGTCGGCGCGCAACAGTGCCACCTTGCCCGGCTTGTCCGATGGTTTCGTGCCGTGAATCATCGCCGTGATGCCGGTGACGGCAATGCCGGTGCGAATGCTCTCCACTGGCAGTGAACGCAATCGCTCCAGCACGTAAGCGGAAGTTTTGAACTCCTGCAGGCCGAGTTCAGGGATGGTGTGCAGATAACGCCGGTCGGCGATCACGGCAGGCATAATCTCGTCAATGTCGGCGTGCAACGTATCGGTCGCCATAAATGTCCCTCCGGTAACAGAAGCAGATAATCTGCCAAAACCTTACCAGACGAACGAAGTGCTCACGCGTCAGACGTGGAAAGACGAGCGACGGCCTCTTCAAGCTGCCGCAGTTTTTGCGGAAGGTCATCGCCCCGCTGAATGTCAATGGGCGTACCGAATCGCAGCGTGATCGACGTGCGAGTTCCCTGCCGATAGCAAAAGCCCGTAGGCACAATCAAGACTGGCCGCTCAGGAGTTGCCGCTAACGCAGCCAGACGGACGACTCCCGCTTGAAAGGGCAAAAATGCCTCGTCGTCCGGCTTCGGCGTGAAACTCGGATCGATGTTGGGATATCCCTCCGGGAACATCACGACGATCTCGCCCTGCCGCAGCAACTGCACGGTCTGCGTGGTCGCGCGGCGCAGCAACGCGCGCGATTCCGCCGACGGTTTTACGCCGTGGGCATCGGTCCGGATCACTGTCGGCCATTCGACCTGATTGCAGAGTCGCTGCATCAATCCACGCAACGGCCGCTGCCGGATCCAATCAAGCGCAACCACGATGTGAACGTGCCGGGGAATCGCGGTGATCAAAGCGGGGCCGTCATACAGATGATGGTAGTGGCGCGCGGCGATCATCACGGGGCCGGATACAGGGATGTGCTCAAGCCCCTCGACCTTAAGATCGACGCGCCGCATCACCAGGCCGCTCATTGCCCGTAGCGAGCGCCAGGACATGCTAGGCATCAGCAGTTCGTTGCGTAATCGGACGCGATTTCGATAATGGCGCCCACTGCGACATCATGATCGCGGGAATGACCCCAAGCAGCACCGAAAAGAGGATCGGCAGCCAGAGCCCGACGCTGGCGCTGATCACCATCGCAAAGATCAAGTTTGCAAGATAGACCCCAAGCGGGACGATCGGGATCGCGCGGAACTCGACATCCTCACGCCAGAGCAGCCTGCTGATCACCATGAAACAGAGTCCAGTTACGGACCAGCCGATCAGATTTTTGACGGGCATGCCGAAATAGGCGCCGGTGTCGCTCCACTCCCAGAAGCGGATCCGCAGCGAGTGGTGCGCCATCGCGGGATCAAGCACCAGATCCCAGACGGTGAGAAAGAAGGCGCCGAGCAGGCAGTTCCAGATGCTCCGATGACGCGGCGCCAACCGGGTCACCACGACGGCTCCGAGCAGATAGGACGCAAATCCCATATAGAACCAGGAGAGCGGAATCGTATAGGGAACGCGGCCCATCACTTTCCAACCCAGGAAATCGGTGTAGGCATAATTGCCAAACGGCCAGCCAGTGCCGGTGCCGATCAGCTCCGACGATAGCGAAAGCCCCGACGACACCACCGCGAAGATGGTTGTTTTTTGCCAGCCGATCGCATACACGCCGAAGACATACATCGCTGCCGCGCCGAACAGAATGTGGATCGAGCCAGCGTACTTAATGGAAAAGTCGAACACCTTGACCGCGTTTGGATCGCTCGCCCACAGATTGGGATGCGGCAGCATGATCAACAGGCCGATCAACCCGAAGATGAGAGCGGCGATATGCGCGATAAAGAGTCCAGCGGTGAGCCAATGGCGATCGAGCCGCGTCATGATCGTTCTCCTCGCGTGACGAGACGCCCACGCCATTGCTGTGTTCGGGTAAATGCGCTTTGCAAGAGACGGCCAGCGACGGCGAGATCGCATAAGGGTGATAACCAGTAGGTCCAGGGACGGGATTCGTACGCCCGGGCAGTGCCGGCAAGCACGCCGAACCGGGTGGCCATAAGTCCGAGATTGAGTGTTGTCAGCGGGTCATTCCAGCCGCGCCGGACGCCGCTGATGGGCGCCGCCAGAAGCGGCAAAGCCTGCACGAGACTGACTTCAGCCAGTCCAATCAGGCTCGACCAGCGGGTTAAAGCATCGCGGAGTGGAAGCGAGCGTGGCCAGTTTTGCCACGTTTCCCGCGCGCTGTCGTACATCATGACCGATACCAGATCTCCCGCTTCGTAAAATCCGACCGGTTCACCGTGGCGCGCGATCAGCCGAGCCAGCGTCACATCTTCATTCAGCGATTCGGTCACGGCACCGAAGCCGCCGACCGCATGCAGCAGCTCCTGTCGAATGAGAAAGCACTGGCCATTCGCTTGCACCTGACCGACTCGGTTCGTCGCGTGTCCGGGAATCCCGAAGCGATAGACCAGCGTCGTCAGCATCGACGGGTGGATCAGGCCCTCCGCAGCCCCCTGCAGCCGCTGCCGCGTCGCCACGCTCAACGCCTGCACGTCGCATTCAGCCGCGTGCGCCAGGAGAGAGTCGACCAGATGCGGCGATGGGCGGACATCCGCATCGATGGTAAGCACCCACCCGATCTGTTCATCAATCTGCGCCGCGCCGTAAGCGAGCTGCCAGGCTTTGCCGTTGAGTCCTGGAGGAGCCGCCGGGGCGCTGACAAGCCGAACACGGTCGTCACGCTCCATGACCGTATCGACGAGTTCCTGCGTGCCGTCGCGAGAGCCACCATCAATGACGATGATCCGGGCAACGCTGTCCCCTTGCTGGATGAGCCCCTCAAGACAGGGCAAGAGCCGCTTTTCCTCATCGAGCACGGGAACCAGAATGGTCACAGACGGCGTGCCCGACGTCTGATCGGCGACTGGTTGGATGCGAAGCCCGTTCCGTGTGCGAATCATGCGTGCGATCACGCGAAACGCGAAGATGCTCTGAACGATCAGGAGAACCATCGACATCCTGTCGCCAGATTTCGCCTCTTTATTGGATTGTTGCGTGGCAAATATCCTCATGATCTGTATCCAATGAATTCAGTTGCAATTGCTACGGCGACCATCGACGCCTCAGCCGCAGCCGGAGTACTACAACTCCCGCGAGATGCTTCATACGCCAGCAGGGCGAGATGAGAATTGGGGAATATCAACGCATGCGCAACCGGGCCGTCGTTATTGGAGCTGGATTTGGCGGACTTGCCGCAGCTATTCGACTGGCGGCGCGCGGACTGGATGTCACGCTGGTCGAGAAACTCGATCAACCCGGCGGGCGCGCCTACGTCTTTCGCCAGGACGGCTTCGTTTTTGACGGCGGCCCGACGGTGATCACCGCTCCCTGGCTGATCACCGAACTCTTTGGGTTGGCCGGCAAGAATTCCGAGGATTATCTGCGCCTCATGCCGGTCGATCCCTTTTACCGGATCTTTTTCGACGACGGAGATTCGTTCGACTACAGCGGCGATCCCGCCCGGATGCAGCAGCAAATCGCGAAGTTGAGCCGGTATCCCGAAGATGTCGACGGTTACAAGCGATTCCTCGCGCAGAGCCAGCGGATCTTCGACAAGGGGTTTACTGAACTCGCTGAGCAACCCTTTCTCTCCGCCTGGGACATGATCAAAATTGCGCCCGATCTGATACGCCTCGATGCCTACCGGACGGTCTATGGATTTGTCTCCAGCTACATCAAAGATGAGCGATTGCGACAGGTGCTTTCGTTTCATCCGCTTCTGGTCGGAGGGAGTCCGTTCCATGCGCCAAGCATTTACGCGCTGATTCATTACCTTGAACGGGAATGGGGCGTCTGGTTCGCCGAAGGGGGCACTGGTTCGGTCGTCGATGCCTTCGTTCGGTTGTTCACCGAGCTTGGCGGCACGCTGCTGCTTCAATCGGAGGTGACCGAAATCATCACCTCGGGAGATCGCGCCACCGGTGTGCGCTTGACTGATGGTCGCATGATTCCGGCTGACGTCGTCGTCTGCAATGCCGATGTCGCGACGACCTACCAGCGGCTGATGCCGGCGCAGAGACGCAAACCGTATACCGATCGCAAGCTGGCGCGCATGAACCACTCGATGTCGCTGATGGTGATTTACTTCGGAACCAACCGCCTCTATCGCGATCAGACAAACCCGGCGCTTGGCCATCACTCGATCATTCTGGGACCGAGGTACCGGGAACTGCTCGCGGATATCTTCGATCGAAAGATTCTGGCGGACGATTTCTCGCTCTACCTGCATATGCCGACATTGAGCGATCCCTCGCTCGCTCCGGACGGTTGTGAGGCCTTTTATGTGCTCGCCCCGGTGCCGAACCTCAAGGGGTCGACCGATTGGGACAGAGCGTCGACGCCGTATCGCGATCGCATCATGGCGTTTCTTGAGGAGCATTATCTCCCCGATCTTTCGAATCACCTGGTCACCGAGCATGTGATTGACCCGCGCTATTTTCATGACACCCTGAACAGCTATGCCGGAGCCGCGTTTTCCGTTGAGCCGACGTTGATGCAGTCGGCCTACTTTCGCCCGCACAATCGCGCACAATCGGTTCCCAATCTCTACTTCGTGGGAGCCGGGACGCATCCGGGAGCCGGTCTTCCCGGAGTGCTCACCTCGGCAAAAATCGCCGACGCGCTGATCGCGGCGGACATGGCAGATTAGGCATGGCTCAGACATGGGCGCGGGCCGAGGAAAGTGACAGCTGGGTAAAGCCCACAAGCACACCGGGAAGAGCGCGGATTTTCTGGCTGGTCGTGAGATGAGCTCGAGTGCGAAAGACGTCGTAATCGAGCTTTTCGATTTCAGTCAAGATTTCCGAATAAAACTGCTTCGCAGCCAGCGTCGCCAAACGACCGCTCGAATCAAGCGCCGAAAATCCCTGTTCCGCGATGGCATAGAGCTCGCGAGCCCGGTCGATCTGGAATGCCATGAACTCGTTAAATGCGCCGTTTGGCCGGCCGGTCAGCACTGATTCGGCGTCAACGCCAAAATCGGCCAACTCTTCAACTGGCAGATAGAGCCGTCCCTGTACCGCGTCTTCACAGATATCCCGCAAGATATTCGTAAGTTGCATGGCGATGCCAAGCTCGGCCGCATAGGTCAGCGCGTTCGCATCCCGGCAACCGAGAATCGGCGCAACCATCAGGCCGACCGTTCCGGCGACCGCATGGCAGTAGCCGCGAAGCTCACCCCAGGTCGCATACCGGCGCGGAACCAGATCCATCCGGACGCCTGCCAGCAACTCGCGAGCGGCAGCTTCCGGTACACCGTAGTGCATTCGCGCGAGGGCAAATGCCCGTGCCACCGGGCCCACCGGATCATCAAGCTCGCGTTCCCAGGCATCAATATCACGGCGCGCCGAATCGAGACAGGTCGCGCGGTCGACGATATCATCCGCCATCCGGCAAAACGCATAGACGGCATGAATCGCGCGGCGACGCTCGGCGGGAAGGCAGAGACTCGCGACGTAAAATGATTTCCCGTGCGTGCGCGCAACGAGCCGGCACGTTTCCCAATCACTGGCTGGCTGAAGCGCCGAACGCTGACGGTTTCTTGAGCTGAATTGCCACGCTCATTTGCTCCAGGCGGTACGGCAAGCCGAGGTAGCACGCCGTCGAATCCGAACACATCAAAACGGGAATGACTGCATGCGCGTCAAACTGATGCATTCTCTCAAAGATGAACCTATAGTATAGATTTATTTGTGACAAGATGATTTAGTAGCAGAACACCGCTTGTACGTGTCGGTGCTGGAAACGAGCAAATGCAGCGATCAAGAATGACGATGACCCATGAATCACTGACTATGACCGTTGCGATAACGCTCATCAGCTTGCAGAATGCTTGCCATTATGAAAAACATGAGTAGTTCCCATACAAACCAGAAATTACGCTCAATCGGAGCAGTTATCGAATCGTTGCGAGGCGTCTACCCAACCCTCAGCCATTCGACACTCCGCTTTTTTGAGCGCGAGGGACTGGTGATCCCCGCCCGAACTGCCGGAGGGCATCGCCTCTATTCGGCTGCTGATATCGAGCGGATTCAGGACATCAAGCGATGGCAACAGGATCGTCTTTCGCTCAATGAAATTCACGAGCGGCTGCAGCATCGCGATCGGTTCGAGCAGCTGGGCGATCTCAGCTCACGCTTCCTCATTCAGGCGCTTGATGGACAGGGCAGCGCCGCAGTGTCGGGGTTGCTCGAAGCGGACGCACTTGGCGTTTCCCTCGCGAGATTGCTGAACGATGTGCTCCGGCCAGCACTCGTCGCCGTTGGCGACGGCTGGGCGGAAGGAAGCATCTCCGTGGCTCAAGAAAAAGAGGTTTCTGAACTGGCACGCACGATTCTGGCCGAATTGACCCAGCGTCATCTCGTCGTTCGTGAGCATGGACCGGTCGTACTCGCTGCCTGTCTGGAAGGAGAGCGCCATGAATTGGGAATCAGGATGGTGCTGGCACTCCTTGCAGCACAGGGATGGAACATCCATTTTCTTGGAGCGGATGTGGCCCCACGCTTTATCGGAGAGGCAATCAGGTTAAGACAACCTGACGTCGTGCTGCTTTCAGTCACACTCGAGGAACACCTTTCAGCGCTCGCCCCGACGGTTATCGAAATTAAGGATGCTACCGCGAAAGCCGGCATGCCGAAAATGCTCGTCGGTGGGGCTGCGGCAGCGCTCCATCCCGACGAGATTCGCGCGTTGGGCGCTGATCCAATCATTCATGCCATGGTTGATCAGGCTCTGGCGAGTGTCACGCTACGATAACGTTCCGCTACCAGCTTGGGTTGTAACGGTCACGCATGCCAGGTCCCGGCAGATGCTGACGAACGGTGCGAATCGCCTCCATGGCCGGATCGCGATTTTGCCGGTAGAACGTGAAAGTGGGAGGCGTGCATGGTGTCGATCGCCACGTGCTCTCTCCTTCAGTAAATCGACTATTCGCTGCTCGAAACCCTACTAGAGCGAGTATCAATTACCACTCGACATTGATGCGTGGCGAGAGTTTTGTTCCTGGCAACACTTCTCGAAATCCGCGGATCGCCTCCATCGCGGGATCGAGATTGCTGAGGTAGGCGGCAAAGGTCGGCGGAGCGTAGAGCAGCGGCGCAAGCCAGGTGCGATAGTCCATCGCCCAGCCGCTTTGCCAGAGCAGATCGGACACATTGGCGTACGCCTTGCTGTACGGAAGCCGGAACTCCATCGTTTCGCCGACAAAGGTAGGACTTGAGCCAGTCGGCTCGCCGACGAAGATCGCCTCGGTATGACGATCGAGCAGCGTCGAAAAATTCTGAGCCGCAGAGAAGGTGGCGCGGCCGATAATCACGAAGAGATGCCCCTGCCGGTTCAGCTTTTTGCTCCCGATCAAGCGGTTGAGCAGGTGCATTTCGAGAAACGTATTTCCACCTGGATTCCAGCGCAGATCGAGCACGAGCCGGTCAATCCCGGGCGCCTCGGCAGCATCGACCATGCGATTGCCAAAATCGGGCAGGCTCGATCCCGGCGCGTTACGGACCGCGTTGATCTGCGCGTAGACCGTTCGCTCCTCTGGCAGAACTTCATACCAGTGGGGGAGGCTCCGGTTGTCTTCAGATAGAGTGGAACCGGCGCTGCAATCGTCGATTCAAGCGTGATCCATTCCGCAGGGCGGAAGAAGTGCCGTTGCAGATTCGCTCGCGAATAGCGGGGGTCGGTCGTCAATTGGACTTCCCGCGTCGCTCCCTTGAGATCGAGCAACGTCAGCGTCGCCGTTTCGGGCGATCCGGTAAGGCCGAGCGCGTGCAGCACCTGGACTTCGCGCAGACGGTGCGGCGCCGATTGCTTCAGCCAGATCTCGTTGTCACGGCAGATCAGCGGCTCCACTGCCGCCAGCACCGTATCGACATCAGTTCCATCAAACGCGAGCACCCGCGCCCCGAGCAGATCGCGATGCACGGGAGCGCCGGCGATGATGAAGAGTCCTTCCTCAAAGAGATAGAACTGCACCGGCAGTCCGCGCCGGCTCGTATCCAACTCGGGGTCAGGGTAAACCCCGGCATGGCCATCCCCGAGCAGCACAATCAGCCGCTGAAACTCAAGCAATATCTGGAGATCGCTGAGATCCGGAATCGCCCGGTCGATGTCGGCAATCTTTGCCGCGAATGTCGCCTCCGGGTGATACCGGAAGGGCTCGTAGGCAAGACGCTGCACCTCGCGCCAGAGAAATTGGAGATCAACGCGCCACCCCTCGTCGCGAGAAAGTTGGCTCACGTCGATCATCCCGGCCTGGTCGCGAAAACGGTGATCATCACGCAGCGATGCGAGCGCATCATCGGTTCGCGCCCGCTCCAGCGAGCGAAAACCGAGATCGAGCGCGCGTTGAAACGCGGTGATGGCCGCTTCCCGGTCACCAATCTGTGCCTGGCAACAGGCAATCCGGTACGCCGCTTCCGCCGGAAACCAATCGCACAATTCCAGCGCTTTTTCGGACGCGGCGATCGCATCGTCATACGTTTTGTTTTCATAGCGAGCTTCCGCAAGCCGGGTCCAGAAATAGCCTTCGACGGGATTGATCGAAACAACCTCGTTCCAGAGATCGGCCGCCAGCGCCCATCCCTGATCAGCAGTCGCCGTTTCTGCCCGAGAAAGCAGTCTCAAAAAGCTTGAGGTTTGCTGCTTGAAGATCCATCGCCGTCCCCCTTTTTCAGGGATCAGGCTAGCATGGGGATCAGCAAGGGCACGAGTATCGCTGCTCGCCAAAGGCGCTGAGCAAGGCGCGGTGGAACGGCTCGGGATCGGCGGGATCGTAGATCGCGTCGATGATGCCCTCGCCGATCTTGCCCGAGATCAACGCCAGCCAGCGTTCTTTGCCAATGGGGTCGCCCGGCTGCATGGAATCGCCGCGAGCGCGCAGCGGAATGTAGTCCTTGACCGACACCCAGATCAGTCCATCGACGCGCGCTGCCGGTTCGATCGGCAATCCGAGTCTGGTCGCATAGACAAGCCAGGGCAGCTCGACTCCCGAGGCGATCGGCAGCCCGACCCATTTCCAGGGACGAGTGTTGATATCGAGCAGCTTGAACTCGCCGTCACGCGGATCGCGCAGGAACTCGACTTCGGCGATGCCGTAATAGCCAAGCCGTTGCAGCACCGAGATCGCATGCGCCTCCAGCTCCGGTTCGGCGATCGCCTGCGCCAGGCAGGTCGTGCCAAACCCGGCCGGGTAGATTTCCAACCGCTGCCCTGCGAACGAGCCGAGCAGCGCGCCATCGGGAGCAATCGCTACCGCCACCGTGACGTAATCGTTTGCGGTCGCTGGCAAAATTTCCTGCGCGATCATGCCGAAGGACGCGCCTTCAGCCAACCTTTGCCGGAACTCATCCTCCGTTTTCGGGGTGAAGAGATTGACGCCGAAAGCGTCATAAAACGGACGCTTGGCGGCGGGTTTGAGAATCGAGGGCACGCCGATCTTCGCCAGGATCTCCTCAGTCGAGGTTTCGCGCGCATCGAGCGAGCGGGGAATCGGCACTCCCAGCGCAGCAGCTTCGCGATACAACTCCGATTTATCGAGAATCCGGCGCACCGTCGCATCGTCGGCGAATGGGAACAGGAAGAACTGCTCCAGCCGTTCGCGGTGGGCGTTCATCGCCAGCACCCACTCGTCCATGCAACCGAAGAGCACGGCAGGTTGCTTAAGCTCCGCGCCGATCGCGAGCAAATCGAGCACGAACTCCTCTTCATGCTCGATCGGATTCGCGCAAATCCCGGCAGAAACCAGCGCATTCGAAGCCAGCGCCACTCCGTTCGGCTCGCGATCGAGCCCGATCACCGGCACACCCCGCTTCGCCAGTGAACGAGCCACGGCAAGCCCGGTGATGTGGGAGTTACAGACGATCGCCGCCGGTTGCTCGACGGCATTTGCCGCTGCCGCAATTGCTTGTGCATCGAGCCGGGCATGTTGAAGCGGAACCGCCATTGTGACCTCCGGTATTGTTCACAAACGAGATCATCGCATCTCGATCCAGAATAGCAGTATCTACCACCAGCGCGGTTCGCCGCTCGTTTCAGTGCTATCGTTTCCGGGAATTAAGCCCTCACCCGGTCCTGAAGGACCACCCTCTCCCAATGCTGGACGAGGCTACGACGGAGCCAACGTGCTCCCCTCTGCTGAAATCGGGAGAGGGGTTGGCGGTGAGGGTTATCAAATCAAACAGGAGTCGAATCACCATCATGGCAACATCAGTCAAAGTCACCATCACCTATTGCGCCGAGTGCCGGTACGAGCCGCAAACGCTTGACCTGGCCGGAGCGCTGATGAAAGCGTTCAGCTACAACCTTTCCTCGATCGTGCTGATTCCGTGGCACGACGGCGCGTTCGATGTGCGAGTGGGCGATGTGCTCGTTCACGCCATGGAACGCGACGGCGGCTTCCCCAAAAACGAGACGGTCATCGACGCGGTGCGAGCGCAACTTTCGGCGTCGTAATCGAGCCAGCTCAATCTGGCGACTTGACCGGAACGCCTGATGGCAGAAGAATGGCGACATGTTGTACTTACCGCCGCATTTCGAAGAAACCGATCCGGCCGCGCTTGCCGGGTTGATCGCGCATCGCCCACTTGGCACGCTGATCACTCTTGGTGCGGATGGACTGCAGCGCGAATCACACGCCCTTTTTGCTCGACGAGCGCTCCGGAGATCGCGGCACGCTGATCGGTCATGTCGCCCGGAACAACGAGGTCTGGCATAACTTCGATGCAGCGGTCGAAGCGCTCGTCGTCTTTCAGGGACCGAGCGCCTACATCTCGCCGAACTGGTATGCCACCAAGCAGGAAACGCACGAGGTCGTGCCCACCTACAACTACGCAGTGGTTCACGCCTACGGCAACATCATCATTCATGAGGATGAGAAGTGGCTGCGCGGCATCGTCGGCAAGTTGACGAAAGCGATGGAAGCGAGTCAGCCCGTTCCCTGGAAAATGGCCGACGCCCCGGCTGACTATCTGACAATGATGCTCGGCAACATCGTCGGCATCGAAATCCCCATCACCCGCCTGATCGGCAAATGGAAAACGAGCCAGAACCGGGTCGAGGCTGACCGGATCGGAGCGGCAAACGCGTTGCAGCAATCTGGCGACGACGAATCGGTGGCGATGGCGGAGCTGATTCTGGATCGCGAAACGTCGTGACGATTTTCAGGGGTTGAAACCCCATTGGTCTCAACATCCATATCTTTTCAAATAAGTTCGAAAGATGGTTGCACTCCTTTTCATTTTCTCATGATAGGATGTTACCCGGTCACATCTCTATTTCAGTGAGCGGCGTAAAGGAGCGAAAGATGCGCGATCCAGCAGAACTCGATCCGTCATCGGGGTATCCGATTGCTCGCGGTCTCAGCCGGCGAAATCTCATTCAGTTGATTGCCGCCGGCGCGGGAGCCACAATCCTCGCGCCGTTGGCGGCGGCGTCCTCGTTCGCGAAGCAGGATTCGACGCCGACCGGCACGCCCGGCGGCGAAGTCAAGATGCTGATTCGCAAGCCGGTTACCCTCAACCCCAATTTCTCGACCTCCGGCAACGAGCAGCAGATCGAGCGCCTCATCTTCGGCGCGCTCATCAAGATGAACGACAAGCTTGAGCCGGTGCTCGATCTCGCTGAAAAGATCGACGTCACCCCTGATGCATCGACCTATACCTTCACGCTGCGTGAGGGGTTGGTGTTCAACGACGGCGTGCCGCTGACCTCGCGCGATGTCGCCTTCTCGATCGAAACCGCGGTCGATAAGCGGACCGGCAGTCTCTGGCGCGGACGCCTGCTCGCCATCACCGGCGCTGCGGCCTACGGCGATCAGCAGGCTGAAACGATCAGCGGACTCGCGACGCCAGACGAGCGGACGATCAGCCTCACCCTCGACAAACCAGATGCATCCTTCCTGATCACCCTCGGCGACTACTCCGGCTTCGCCATTCTGCCGGAGCATATCCACAAGGATGTCGTGCCTGAAGATTGGGCCAACATTCTCTTCCTGGAGCCGTCGGTCGGCGCGGGCGCCTACAACTTCACCAAATATGAAGTCGATCAGTACATCGAGCTGACTCGCAGCGAAACGTATGGTGGCACGAAGGGGCTGCTCGACCGCATCCTGCTCTCGATCCGCACGCCTGATGTCGCCCTGGCTGAAATCGAACGTGGCGAGCTGGACATCATGGGGCTGCCGATCGAGGAGGCCGAGGGCGCCAAGGCACTCACCAACATCACCGTTCAGTCGGTCCAGAGCCCGAGCATGACGCACCTCGTCGTCAACAATACCGCTCCCTATCTGTCGGACAAGCGAATCCGGCAGGCGATGATGTATGCGATGGACCGTCAGGGCATCGTCGAGTCGATCCTCCAGGGCGAAGGCGAGGTCGTGAACTCTCCGATCTTCGGACCCGAGTGGATGGGGATTCCGGAGGGGCTCAACACCTACGACTACAGCACCGACAAGGCGAAGGAAGTGCTGGCCGATCTCGGCTGGGATCCCAACCAGAAGATCACCGCCCTGGTCGTCGGCATCGCCAATGAGCCGACTTCTCCCATCGTGCAAGACCAGTTCAAGGCGGCCGGGATCGATTTCGAACTGCTGGAGGTGGAGATCACTGAGCTGATTCGCCGCATCAGCGCCGAACCGCCCGACTTCGATGTCTTCTTCAACGGCGGCGACACCTATCGCGCCGATCCGAACATCTCCGCGCTCTTCTACGACACGGCGAATCTCGCCCCGGCAGGCACGAACTTCTCGCGCTATTCGAATCCAACCCTGGACGATCTCTACGTGCAGGGAGCCGCGGCACCACCGATCTGGCAGAGCGCAAGCGAATCTACACCGAAGCGGCCAAGATCCTGAATGAGGATGTGCCGAACATCTTCCAGTGGTCGCCGAACTCCCTGTTCGCCGTCAACAACCGCGTCCAGAACTTCAAAGGCCCGGGCTATGTCGACAACAAGCTCTGGAACGCCGAGGAGTGGTGGGTGACGAGTTAGCCGACGAGCAGACAGAAGGCAGTAGGCCGCACGAAAGCCCCCAGCCCCTCTCCCGAGGCGGGAGAGGGGCTGGGGGTGAGGGCTTCGACACATGGGTCGATTTATTTTACGGCGGCTGCTGATTGCGATCCCGGTGTTGTTCGGGATCAGCGTGGCGACCTACGCCATGGGCGCCATGGCGCCGGGCGATCCGGTGACGGCGCTGCTCAGTCCGGGGCAGATGGCGAATTTCGGTCCCGAGTGGATCGAGCATCGCAAAGAGGCGCTGGGGCTGAACAAACCGGTCCCGGTTCGCTACGGGCTCTGGCTAAAGGAAATCGCGAAGGGCAATCTCGGCTATTCCTATCAGGATGGGCAGCCGGTCACCAAGAAGATCAGCGAGCGGGTCTGGCCGACGCTGAAGCTGATGTCGGTCGTGCTGCTGATATCGATTCTCCTGGGCGTGCCGCTCGGCATTCTGGCGGCGGTCAAGCAATATTCGGTCTTTGATTACCTGGCGAATATTCTCGGTTTCGCGGCTGTTTCGATTCCGTCATTTTTTCTTGGACTCGGGTTGATCTATCTCTTTTCGGTTCAGCTTGCCTGGCTCCCAACCGCCGGGATGAACAGCGTCGGCAAGATCCCCACCTTTCGCGATTCGCTGTCGCACATCATCCTGCCTGCCATCACGCTCGGGCTGGCGCAGGCCGCTCCGTTGATCCGCTATTCGCGGGCGAGCATGCTCGAAAGCATCAATCAGGATTACATCACCGTCGCCCGCGCCAAAGGGTTGTCTGAACGGAACGTCATCCTTCGGCACGCGCTGCGCAATGTGCTGATTCCCCTGGTGACCATCATTACGCTCGATCTGCCGGCGCTCGTTGGCGGCACGGTCATCATCGAGCAGGTGTTCGCCTGGCCGGGCATGGGCACGCTGGCGATCGGCTCTGTTTTCGGACGCGACTACCCGACGATCATGGGCATCACCATGCTCGGCGCGGTCATGGTCGTCTTCTGCAATCTGCTGGCCGATGTCATCTATGCGCTGATCGATCCGCGCATCAAATACTCATGATGAGCGGGAGCGACGCAATGACCGAATCCGCGGCCTCAACCGATCCGCGCTCCGCACTGCTGATGGACAACTCTTCGATCGGCCCGACGCGCCGGCGTGTCAGCGTCTGGCAGCGCTTCATTCGTCACCGGCTGGCGCTGATCGGCACGACACTCCTGCTGATCGTGGCGATCGCATCGATCGCGGCGCCGCTGATCGTGCGTCACGATCCCTACACGACCGATCTGCGCGCCTACCGGAAACCGCCGTCCAGCGAGCATCTGCTCGGCACCGATTCCGCCGGTCGCGACGTGCTCAGCCGCCTGCTCTACGCGGGACGGGTGTCGCTGTCAGTCGGTCTGGTCGCTGTGTCGATCTATGTCTCGATCGGCATCGTGCTAGGCGGACTCGCGGGGTACTACGGCGGCTGGGTCGATTCGGTGATCATGCGGGTCGCCGACATGGTGCTTTCCTTTCCCTCATTGATCATCATCATCGTCATGGTGTCCCTGCTGGGACCGAGCATCTACAACGTGATGCTCGTGATCGGCGGTCTTGGCTGGCCTCCAATCGCCCGGTTGGTGCGGGGGAATTTCCTGTCGCTGCGCCAGCAGGAATTCGTCGTCGCAGCGCAAGCAGGCGGGGCAAAGAATCGCCGCATCATCTTCCGACATGTACTGCCAAATGCGCTGGCGCCGGTGATCGTCGCGGCGAGTTTCGGCATGGCGCAGGCGATTCTGCTCGAAGCCGGGTTGAGCTTTCTCGGACTGGGCGTGCAACCGCCCACCCCGAGCTGGGGCAACATGCTCAGTGACGCCCAATCGGTGCTGGTGCTGCGCAACATGCCCTGGCTCTGGCTGCCGCCAGGCATCATGATCGCGATCACCGTGCTTTCAGTCAATTTCATTGGCGATGGGTTGCGCGATGCGCTCGATCCGCGGGCGACACGATAAGAGTAGGGGACGATCAATGGGGATTTACGACGATCTCGGTGTGCGCCGGGTGATCAACGCGGCTGCCGCGCAAACCGTGCTTGGCGGCTCGCTGATGCCGGAGCCAGTGCTCGCGGCGATGCATGACGCCGCTCAATCATTCATCAGCCTGCCCGAGCTACACGACCGGGTGGCGGAACGCATCGCCCTGCTGACGAAGAACGAGGCGGCCTGCGTCACGTGCGGAGCGGCGCATGGCGTCTTGCTGACTGCCGCCGCCTGCGTCGTTCGCGATCAACTCGACCGCGTCACCGAGCTCCCCGACGTCTCCAACTTTCCCCGCACCGAGATCATTTCCTGGAAAAGCCAGTACAACGGCTTTCTCTCCGGTGTGCTCGAGGTCGGCGCGACGCTGGTCGAAATCGGCCCGAGCGCTGAGGATCTCGAAGCCGCGATCAACGAACGAACTGCCGGCATCATCTGGTTCGCCGGGAGTGTCTTTGTCGATGGCGCGTTGCCATTGCCGGAGGTGATTCGCATCGCCAAAGCGCATGATGTGCCGGTGATCGTCGACGCCGCCGACCAGGTTCCCCCGGCGGCGAATCTCTGGAAATTCACCAATGAGGACGGCGCCGATCTCGTCATCTTCAGCGGCGGCAAAGGACTGCGCGGCCCCCAGGCGAGCGGGATCATTCTCGGCCGCGCCGATCTGATCCGCGCCTGCCGAGCGAACAGCGGACCGTATCACAGCATCGGCCGACCCGCGAAAGTCGGCAAAGAAGAGTTCGCCGGACTGCTCGCAGCTGTTGAACTGGCCATCTCGAAGGACGAAGCGGCAGAGTCGGCACAGTTCGCGCAGACTGTCGACCAGTGGCAAGACGAGTTCCAGGGTCTCCCCGGCGTCATCAGCGAACGGGTCGAAACGAGTCACATCGGACAGCCGATTCCCCGGCTTGTGCTGCATTTCACACCGGAAGCCACGATTCCCCGCGACATTCTCATAGATCAGCTATGGGAGCGCGATCCGCGCATTTCCGTCCTTCCCTATGAAGAGGACGCTGTTGCGCTTAATCCACACCTGCTTGGACCTGACGACGCCGATCTCGTAGCGAGTGGCATTATTGAGGTCGTCAGGGCAACAGACTGACCGCGATCGTTATTTGCATTTCTTGATCAATGAGTGCATGATCGCACACATGTCGTGTGGTTTCTTTGCAAGGAGTTGGCGAGATGCCAGTCGTTTCTAAAGAGCGTTTCCAGAGTGGCCAGACCTATGCGCAGGTTCGCGATCGTGTGAATGCCGAAGGCGGCAGGAGCAAAGATATGCTGGCGGTTGGCGAGCGCGCCGCTCAGCAAGCCGATATCGATTTCACCCCATTCAAAGAGTTGGAAGCTCCGGTCAAGGTGCTTGTGCTATCTGAAGAGTGGTGTCCTGATTGCACCGATGGACTGCCGATCATCAATCGCGTCGCGGAAGAATCGGGCAAGCTCGATGTGCGCATTTTCCCTCGCGATCAGAACCTCGATCTCGCCGATCAATTCCTGAACAAGGGCGAGTTTCGTTCGGTACCGACCGTCATCTTCCTTGACGACAACTATGATGCCATCGGTTTCGTCAGCGAGCGGCCGGACAGCGTCACCGACTATCGCAAGCAGAAACGCCAGGCACTGCACGAAGCGCATCCTGAGTTTGGCGGGTTCGATGCCCGGCCCGATGAGCTGACCGACGATGTGCGCGAAGCCCGGCTGAAAGCCGAAGCCGCGGTCAAGGCCGAGAGCTATGCCTTCTCGGTTCCTGAAATCGCGAAGTGGCTTTCGACGCCGATCCAGAGCGTCGCAGTTTCCTGATTCACCATTGCGCTCCCGGCCCATTAGCCGGGAGCGCTCATCATATGAGGGACAAACGATCATGGCGCTCCTGTCGCAGGAACGATTCGATCAGGCTGAAACCTATGCCCAGGTCCGCGAGCGGATCATTGCCGGGGGCGGCCGCCAGGCGTACGCGCTCGACTATGGCGAATGGGCCGCGCAGAACGTCGAGGCCGACTACAGCGCGTTTTCCTCACTCGATCAGCCGCTGAACGTGCTCGTGCTTTCCGAGGATTGGTGCCCCGATTGCACCGATGGGCTGCCGATCATCAATCAGATCGCCGAGCAAACTGGCAAGCTCAACGTGCGGATTCTCCCGCGCGACGCCAACCGCGATCTGGCCGATCAGTTCCTCTGGAAGGGCGAACACAACAAGATCCCGACCTTCATCTTTCTCGACGCCGATCTCAACGAAATCGGACACGTGATCGAGCGGCCCGATAGCGTCACCGAAGCCCGCAACGAAAAACGAAAGGTCTTTCACGCGGCTCATCCCGAATTCGGCGGCTACGACGTGAATCTGCGCGAAATGCCAAAAGAGCAGCTTGACGCTCGCCTCTTCGCCGAAACCGATCTCAAACGGGAAACAGCGGATTTTGCCGTGAAGGAAGTCGTCGCCTGGTTGAGCGGCGTCGTTGCGCTCACTCCGGTTGGTGACTAGCGCTGGGTGAGGACTCGATACGGCACACTCTCCAATCACAAATCTTTCTTCCTGTGATGCCGCCGCCGAACAGCCATATCCTCGGCAACTCGAATTCACAGCAATAGCATTCATCCATTTGCCCAACGATGGAGCCGGATCGCCTGATCCGGCTTCGTGCATTCTCCGGGTATGATGCCGCCATTGCTGCGATTCGATCGCGGCGGTCTGCGCATCGCCGCTCACACGCAAGGACGACCAACCCGTGCCTGCCCGGTTCGACCCGAACGAGTTTCCCATCGCCAGCAAGACGACCGTGATGCTGGACATCGCGCCATTGCCGACTGGCCCGATGCTCCAGCTGCCAGTGCTCGTCGCCCGGGGCCGCGAACCGGGCAAGACCGTCGTCGTGCTCGGCGGCGTGCATGGCGATGAGTACGAGGGAATGGCCGCGACGCGCGAGGTCTACCGCGAGCTCGATCCGCAGGAGATGCGGGGCACCTTCATCGGCGTGCCGGTCGTCAATCCACCTGCCTTCGCCACGCATACCCGCACCAGCCCGCTCGACGGGCAGAACATGGCTCGCGTTTTTCCCGGTCGCGCCGATGGCACGATCAGCGAGCAGATTGCGCACCAGCTCCTCACCCAGGTGCTGAAGCAGGCCGATTTCCTGATCGATCTGCATAGCTCGGGCAGCTACATGTCGATGCCCTTGCTGATTGGCTATTTTCATGGCGACACCGAAGCAGGCCGTGTTTCACATGAGGCAGCACTGCGCTTCGGACTGCCCGTGGTCTGGGGACATGAAGGCACGAGCGAGGGCCGCACCCTCAGCGAGCCGCACAAGTGGGGCGTGCCCTGGCTCTACACCGAATCGCCAAGCGGCGGCTGGCTTCACTCCGACGTCGCCGCGCAATACGCAGACGGCGTCTTCAACGTCATGCGTTATCTCGGCATCCTGCCCGGTGAGGCGCCAGCCATCACGCCGACTGCTCGAACTCGTCGGCGAAGGCGATACCGACAAGAGTCTCGTCGCTCCTGTCAGCGGCTTTCTCGTGCCAACCGTCGACATCCTGACCGAGGTGGAAGCCGGCGATCTGCTCGGCGTGATCGAAGACCTCGCCGGCGAAACGCTCGCCGAAATCCGCGCCCCATCCTCCGGCATCCTCATGCTCCGCCGCGAAACCGCCAGCGTCATCGCGGGCGACCTGGCGTTTCTCCTGACGTAGGGGTCGACCTATAAGCTGGAAGCAACATCGCCAAACACTTGGGAATTCTTCCCGGGCTAACACGATAAAGCTCTTCCGGGGCTAACCCCGGTTGGAAATATGCCCGATATATCCGGACATGCCCCGGCTCAGTGGCCGAAGGGTACTTCGGCTTGTCAGTCCGGGGCGCGCCGAAACTCCAATCACGTTCCAACAATCACCTCTCCCACAACCGTTTCATCACCCGCCGAAACCGAGCCGTGATCTCGTCTCCACGAACGTGATGGCGGTCGCGGATCAGCCAGTTTCCCCCAACCATGACGTCGCGAATGACGCTGTCGCCACCCGTGAAAATCCAGCCGTCGCAGGCGGTTTCGGGGCGGTGGCCGATCAAGGCGAGATGGTCGGGGTCGAGCACGATCAGGTCAGCGCGCAGTCCCGGCGCGAGCGCGCCGATCGGTTGGGCGAGCGCCTGCGCTCCGCCTCGGGTGGCGCGTTCAACCAGCAATTGGCCGGGATGCAACGCGTGCGGATTCGACGGGTCGTGGATCACGTCGCGGCGCTGATGGAGCAGGCGCTGGGCGTATTCGACCTGGCGCAGCTCATCGGCGACGCTGGGTCGGAGATCGGCGTCGGTTCCGATTCCCCAGCGCCCACCTTCCCGGTCGTACTCAGGAAGCGGGAAGAAGCCATCGCCGAGATTCGCCTCGGTCGTGGGGCAAAGTCCAACCGTGACACCCCGATTCGCCATGCTGATTCGCTCTTCAGGAGTACAGTGCGTGGCGTGGATCAATACCCAGCGATCATCGACCGGGAGATTACCGAGTAGCCATTCAATCGGTCTGGCGCCCAGCGCGGCGAGTGATTCGTCGACCTCGCGCTGCTGCTCGGCGACGTGGATATGCACCGGCATCGTTGCATCAAGCGCATTCGCGTATTCGACGACTCGCCGTAAGTCGCCTTCGCCGACGGCGCGGAGACTGTGTGGCGCGATGCCAACGCGATACCGTGAATCGACGACTTCATCCTGCTTAAGCCGCTCCACCAGCAACATGAACGATTCGACATCCAGGAGAAATCGCCGTTGCTCGGTGAATGGCGGCTTGCCGATGCCGCCGTTCATATACAGCGACGGCAGCAGCGTCAGCCCGATACCGGTCTGGTTCGCGGCGGCTCGCACGCGCTGGGAAAGCTCGGCGGGATCGTCATATGGGAGGCCATCAGGCGCGTTGTGCAGGTAGTGAAACTCCGCGACCGAGGTGAAGCCGCTTTGCAGCATTTCCAGGTAGGCCTGAGCGGAGAGCGCTTCGAAATCATCGGGGGAAAGGAGATTGACGAAGGCGTACATTTTCGCCCGCCAATCCCAGAAGGTGACATGGTCCTCGCCCTGCTCCCACCCCTCGGCGTGTCCCGACAGCCCGCGCTGATGCGTGTGCGAGTGGAGATTGGCGAGTCCCGGCAGCACGAATCCATCGATCGTTTCCGCCACCCAGCCATCCCAGGTGGCAGGCGGCTCAGGCGAAACAGAAATGATCAATCCGTCGGACGCGATCTGGAGATATCCCGGCGAAAGCCAACCTTCCGGCGTCAACAGGTGCCGGCAGACGAGACGGCGTTCCATTAGCGCCTCCGGTCAACGACGATCGCGCCCTTTTTGATCACGACGTCGACCGCGTTATGCCCGAGCTTGTAGACGAGATCTTCGTGACGATCCGTGTCGAGCAGGAGCAGATCGGCCTGCTTGCCGATCTCGATCGAGCCGATCCGCTCTGCCATGCCAACCGCCTTCGCCGCGCCGATCGTGGCGGCGCGGATCGCCTGGGCCGGACTCAACCGCGCCAAACGTCCGGCCAGCGCGATCGTCAGTTGCATACTCGGCAACCAGCAGCCGGGACAGATATCGGTCGCCAGGGCAATTTCCATCCCGCCATCGATCAGCGTCTTCGCATCGACCGGACGTGAATGACCAACTGCGAAATCAAGCGCCGGCAGCGGCACGCCAACGACGCCCGCTTTCGCCAGCATCAAGATTTCTTCCGTGGTGGTGTAGTTGAGATGATCGACCGAGGTGCAACCGATCTCCGCTGCGAATGCGGCCGCACCGGTATGCGAATACTGGTCGAGATGGAGCTTCGGCAGCAAACCAGAATCGGCTCCGGCCCGCAGGATTTGCTCCGTTTCCTCCAGCGTAAAATAGCCTTCTTCACAGTAGACGTCGCAGAAGCGGGCGAAATGCCGCTCCGCCACTTCGGGAATCATCTCCTCGATGATTTCGGCGATGTAATGCTCGCGCGTGCGATCATCCGGCAGGGCATGCGCGCCGAGAAAGGTAGACACGATCTCGGCCGGTTGCTGCTGGGCAAGCAACCCGTTGGCTTCGAGCATCCGCAACTCGCCTTCGACGGTCAGCGCGTAGCCGCTTTTGCTTTCAACCGTCGTCGTGCCATGCTCAAGCATTTCACGCAGGCGCGGCAGCGTTTCGGCGGCAAGTTGCTCGACCGAAAGCTCCGCTGTTTCCCGCATCGTGCCGGTGATGCCGACCGGCACACCCTTTTTCCGCAATGACGCGAGATCGGCGCCGGTCAGCTTCGCTGCGTATTCATCGACCCGCGAGCCTCCGAAGATCACATGCGTGTGGCAATCGACGAAACCGGGCATCACCACCCGGCCACTGGCGTCGATCGTCGTCGCGCCGGTCGCATCGATCTCGTCGATCGATCCAATCGCCACGATCTCCCCATCGGCAATCGCGACCGCGCAATGCTCGATTCGCCCGAGTAGATCGAGCGCACCGGGCGCGCAGGTGAGCAATTCGCCGATATTGGTGATGACGAGATCGACCGCAGCTTCGCTCATTCGCCTGTCTCCGTTGGCCAGATCGGGATTTTGGGGCCGAGTTCTTTCGCGTGGGCGACGGCGCGCTCATATCCGGCATCGACATGCCGAACCACGCCCATGCCGGGATCGTTGGTCAGCACCCGCTCCAGGCGCTTCGCCGCATCCGGCGTGCCATCGGCGACGACCACCATTCCCGCATGTAAGGAATAGCCGATGCCGACGCCCCCGCCGTGGTGAACCGACACCCAGGTCGCGCCCGACGCGACATTCGTCAGTGCGTTCAAGAATCGGCCAGTCGCCGATCGCGTCGGAGCCATCGCGCATCGCTTCCGTTTCCCGGTAGGGAGATGCGACCGATCCGGCGTCGAGATGATCGCGGCCGATCACGATCGGCGCTTTCACCTCACCGCTGGCGACCAGCTCGTTGAAGCGCAACCCGGCCAGATGCCGCTCGCCATGCCCGAGCCAGCAGATGCGCGCCGGTAATCCCTGAAACTGAACCTGTTCTTCCGCCATCTTCAGCCAGCGAATCAGCGATTCATTCTCCGGAAAAAGCTCCATCAACGCGCGATCGGTGACGCGAATATCCTCCGGATCGCCCGAAAGCGCCACCCAGCGAAACGGCCCCTTGCCATCACAGAAGAGCGGTCGGATAAACGCGGGCACGAATCCCGGAAAATCGAAGGCGTTCTCCACGCCCGCCAGCTTCGCCTGTCCGCGGAGATTGTTGCCGTAATCAAACACAATCGCGCCGCGACGCTGGAACTCGATCATCGCCTTGACATGCTCGCCCATCGCGTCGAGCGAGCGCCGGGTGTAGAGAGCAGGGGAGCTCTGTCGCAGCATTTCCGCATCTTCGAGCGATATCTCGGGAACCATGTAGCCGTTGAGCGCGTCGTGCGCCGACGTTTGATCGGTAACGACATCGGGTTGAAAACCCCGCTTAAGCAACTCCGGCAGCACCTCCGCCGCATTGCCAAGCAACGCGATCGAAACGGCTTCATTGCGATCGGCGGCGTCTTTCGCGCGCACGATTGCGGCGTCGAGCGATTCCGCCACCTCGTCGCAATAGCCGGTTTCGATGCGGCGGCCGATCCGGATTGGATCGACTTCGATCACCAGACAGACACCCTCGTTCATCGTCACGGCTAGCGGCTGGGCGCCCCCCATGCCGCCCAGACCAGCGGTCAGCACGATCTTGCCGGCGAGTGTGCCGCCGTAGTGCTGGCGAGCCAGCTCGGCGAACGTTTCATAGGTGCCCTGGAGAATCCCCTGGGTGCCGATGTAGATCCAGGAACCGGCCGTCATCTGGCCATACATCGTCAGCCCAAGCGCTTCCAACCGGCGGAACTCGTCCCAGTTGGCCCAGTGCGGCACCAGCATCGAATTGGAAATCAGCACTCTTGGCGCATCAGCGTGCGTGCGAAGCACCGCTACTGGTTTGCCCGATTGGACGAGCAGCGATTCATCGTTTTCGAGATCCCGCAGGCAGTCAACGATGGCGTCGAAGGCTTCCCAGGAGCGGGCGGCTTTTCCGGTGCCACCGTAAACGACCAGATCATCCGGGCGTTCCGCCACCTCGGGATCGAGATTGTTCATCAGCATCCGCAGAGCGGCTTCCTGCCCCCATCCCTTGCAGCTGATCTCGGTTCCGCGCGGCGCACGCACAGGGCGCGGTCCGCTCGGTGCAGCATCAACCATGATGGGCATCCTCCCCAATCGGCGCGGCGATCAGTTTGCCTTCGCGCAGCAGCGCCAGCACTGCCGCGATGTCGTCGCTCGCCACCCGGTCGTCACGCTCCAGGAACGGCACACGCTCGCGGATCGTCGCGTAGATTCCACCGAGCGCTCCTTTTGGAACCCGGGCGGTCAGATCAGCCGCCTGCGCCGCACAGAGTGCCTCGACCGCCAGCACCGTTTCGACATTGGCGACGATCTGCCGGTAGTGGCGTGCTGCCGTCGCACCCATGGTGTTGACATCTTCTATGCCTCCTGACACCGGAATCGAATCGACGCTCGATGGATGCGCCAGCACGCGATTCTCGGTGACGAGTCCGGCGCTCATATAGTGGGCGATCATGTAACCGGAATTGACGCCAGGCTCAGCAACCAGACAGGGAGGCAATCCACGATCTTCACCATCGACGAGGATATTGATCCGCCGTTCGGAGATCGTTCCCAGGGATGCCACCGCGATCTTGGCCGCGTCGCAAGCGAGCGCCAGTGGATGCCCATGAAAATTGCCGCCCGAGAGCACCGCTTCCTCATCGACATCGCCCGAAAAGATCAGTGGATTATCGGTGGCGGCGTTGATTTCGATTTCGAGCGTCGCCCGGGTTGGCTTCAAGGCATCGAACACGCCGCCGTGAATTTGCGGAATGCAACGCAACGAGTAGGGATCCTGAATCCGTCCCGAGGTGAGCGGCAGCTCCGGCGCGCCTTCGAGCAAATCGCGAATCACGCTCGCCACAGCCAGCTGTCCGGGATGCGGTCTGGCCTGATGAATCCGCTCGTCGAACGGGGCATGACGCGCGCCGAGCACTGCCAGCGACAGCGCCCCGATCGAGGTTGCCGATGCGGTGAGGCGCTCCGAATCGAGCAGCGCCAGCGTGCCCAGTGAGGCGATGATCTGGGTGCCGTTGATCAGCGCCAGCGCTTCTTTCGGTTCCAAAGTCAGCGGCGTCAGTCCGCGCTTCGCCAGCGCCTCGGCGGCAGGGAGCACCACGCCATCAAGCTCAACCCGGCCTTCGCCGATCAACGGCAGCGCAAGATGGGCCAACGGGGCCAGATCGCCGCTGGCCCCGAGCGATCCCTGACACGGCACGACCGGGTGAATCCCGGCATTCAAACAGGCGATCAGCAACTCGACCAGCTCGGCCCGAACCCCGGAATATCCCGCCGCCAGCGAATTGGCCCGCAGCAGCAGCGCCGAGCGCACCACCTCGGTTGGCAGCGGATCGCCCGCTCCTGCCGCATGGGATCGCAACAGGTTCGCTTGCAAAATCGCCGCCAGCTCCTGCGGTACGGTGCGGTTGCTCAGCGATCCGAATCCGGTGGTGACGCCGTACACAACGCGATGCTGATCGACGATCTCCTCGACGATGCGCCGGCTCGCCGCCATCCTCGCGAGGGCGCCGTCATCGAGCCGGGCGGACGCGCCATGCCGAGCCGATCGCCTCGACATCCTGTAACTTGAGGGTTCGGCCGTCAACGGAAATCAGCGGTGAAGCCGTTTGTGTCGTCATCGACGCACGCCCAGCACGACATGCACACGCATCGGAAGCAATGGATCAGGCATTTGAGCCACCCCCGACAACTGGTTGCGGGCCGAAACAGGGTCAGACGTGACCTCGTCGCATGGCGCCGCATGACGCAGGGCGTTCACGCTATCTCTAATCGACCTCGTCCTGCTCACCGTTCATGAAACACTGATCGCATGCTAGCGCGTAGATCGGTTACGCCGCCAATCGGTGGCGTTCATCAATTGAGGGGGGTCGATGTCGGAAAGGGAGGGATCCCGGGCAAAACCAGGTTTGCAAACCTGGTTTTGCCCGGGTACGGAAGGGGGGATAAGCGGGGGCGGACCCGGATCGGAACGGAGGGGTTGTGCGCAACCGGTCCAGGTCCGCCATGAGGTGGCCATGAAGCGTTCAATGATTGGCATGAGCAGTCGGCCAGGCTGCCCTGCCTCAAGATGGAAGGAGCCGGTACGGATCGCAGGCTGGCTGAGGAGCTAACCTCGCCTACGTCCCGGCTCATTCCGGGCAGTTAGGCGGATGTTGGCGTAGCGTCGACCGAATCATCGTCAGTCGATTCGCCACTATCGTCGTTCTTGTCGTCAGGCTTACCGCCATGCGATTCACCGCCTCGGCGACCCATGCCACGACGACCTGGGAAAAGGAACGGCACGTCGCCCGAGGCGATGTTCTCCTTCAGCTTGGTAGCCGTATCCTGGGAGATGTGTCCGCCGGCGAGCTCTTCGTCAACGATCTCCGTCAGCGAAGCGCGAATCGCCGTATCGACCGTCGCCGCGTCGCTGATGTTGAGATTCGCCGCCAGCTTGCCGACGAAATTGTCGTAGTAGGTTTGCTCGTCCGTTTCGGTCGTGCCTGCTTCCGGGGTGCCGGTTGCCGTTTGCGCCTGCACCAGCTTCGCGCCCAGCAACGCCGCTGCGCCGAGACCGGCTGTGCCCGCGAGCACCCGGCGGCGATTCAATGCCGAGGCTGGGGTGTTCTCCGTCGAATCATCGTCCATGATCATTCGTCACTCTCCTGATAAAGCTCTGTCCCAATTGGGAACTCCAGCTGGATTGTGGAGAGTGGGCCCCACGCTCCAGCATCCACACCGTACGAAATGGGGCATATGGTCTGTGTAAGGTGATGGGCAGGCAGGTTTCGACAACACAACGACCCGTCCGGGAAACCGAGCGGGTCGTTGTTCGATGTGCGGGGTTGATTCCTGACGGACAATTACCCGTACGTCGGCTGCTGCGGCCAACCCGCCGGGGAATCCTCCCAATCTTCCTGGCGCCCATAGGGCGTCATATCAAGGAATCCGTAGGTGACGATGACCGGCTCAACCCCACGGCCTCCCGTCTGATAGGTGTGGTACACCTGCTCGCCGTCGCGCAGGAACACGCTCAATCCGGGGGATTCGCCGCCATCTTCCGCGGTGACGTGGAAATCTTGATTGAAGGTGCTGCGGCCCGAGGAGTACCAGGGAAAGTCCCATCCCATTTGCTCCCGGTAAGCCAGTAGCTTCTCGAGCGGCGCGCGTGACACCAGCACGAATGACGTGTCTTTGTCATGCAGCGGCGCCACCGTGCCGATGTCATTCACCGAGGCAGTGCAACCCGGGCAGCCCTTGTCCCAGTCTGGATGGAACATGAAGTGCTGGACGATCAGTTGCCGCCGGCCGTCGAACAACTCGACGCAGCGTTCGCTCGCCCTCCGGTCCGTCGAACGGATAGTTGCCGTCAACCTCGACCATCGGCAGGCGGCGGCGCTCCGCGCTGAGCGCGTCTTTGGCGCGGGTATGCGCCTTCTCCTTCACCAGCAGGGCATCCCGCGCCGCTTGCCACTCTTCACGGGAGACGATCGGCGGAAGGGCCGTTTGCGCAATATCTGTCGCCACGTTCGATTCCTTTCCCTGGTGCTTCTGCGCGACCAGCTCGGTGCGTCCCATTGCACCGCGTACACCCCCGATCGTACGCGCACATTTCCAAAAACGCTACCCTCCGAGCGGTAGTGAACGATTCACTGCGGCATACTCTCTCCATACACGCCATTCGCTATCGTGGTCAGGAGAACGCCGGGTGGCGTGGTGAGCGGGAGATATTCAGGTAATGCGCGTGCTGGTGACGGAAGATGAAGTGGCGCTGGCGGATGTGGTCGGGCGCGGATTGCGCCAGGCCGGCTTCGCCGTCGATCTTGCCTATGATGGGGAGGAAGCGCTCGAAAAAGCCGAAACGACCTCCTATGAAGTCGTGGTGCTCGATCGCCAGCTTCCCGGCATTCATGGTGATGTCGTCTGCCGCCGCCTGATCGAATTGCCGTCGCCGCCCCGGATCATCATGCTCACGGCCGCCGGAAACGTGGACGCTCGCATCGAAGGACTCGCCATCGGCGCCGACGACTATCTGCCGAAGCCGTTCGTCATGGCCGAGCTCATCGCCCGCGTCCGCGCCCTTGGCCGCCGTCCCAGCGCCGTGACCCCGCCCCAGCTCATCTTTGGCGATCTCGTGGTCGATGCGTCGCGCCATTTGGCGACACGAGCCGGCAAGGATTTGCCGCTGACCCGCAAGGAGTTCGGTGTGCTCGAAGTGCTCGCGTCTGCCGAGGGAAAGGTCGTCAGCGCCGAGGAATTGCTGGAGCGCGTCTGGGACGAAGAAGCCGACCCCTTCACAAATGCCGTGCGGATTACGATGATGACGCTGCGCCGCAAACTCGGCGATCCTCCATTGATTGATACCGTGATCGGGGTTGGCTACCGGCTATGTTCAACCGGCTGATCCGCCCGACAATCCGGCTCCGCCTCACGCTCACCTATGGGGTGCTGTTTCTGCTGGCCGGCGCCTTTTTGCTGGCGCTCACCTATGTCCTGCTCAACCGGGCGCTGCGGCAGCCGGATCAGCCACGCCGGGGCGATCACCAATCCGAATCCGCGATCGAGCGCCAGTACACGCCCGCACAAATCGATGCGCTGCGCAAAGAAGAGCGGCAATCGGCCCTCCGGCAGGTGCGTATCCAGGCCTGGATCGCGCTCGTCGTCACCAGCGCCGGAGCGTTGCTGCTCGGCTGGCTGATCGCCGGGCAAACGCTGGCGCCGATCCGCGAGATCACCGCCCACGCCCAGCACGCCTCGGAGGAAACGCTCGACGAGCGGATTGATCTGCGCGGTCCACCCGACGAATTGAAGGAGCTCGCCGACACCTTCGACAGCATGCTCGACCGGCTTCAGGCTGCGTTCGAAAGTCAGCGCCGCTTTGCCGCCCAGGCATCGCACGAATTGCGCACGCCGCTGGCGATCATCCGGGCCGAATCGGATGTCGCCCTCGCCGCGCCTGATGTCACCGCGCGGGAAGTTGAATATGCGACCTCGATTCGCGACGCCGCCGATCGCAGCGAGCGGCTGGTCGACGGTCTGCTGGCGCTCGCTCGCTCAGAAAGCACGCTGCGTGACAGCCGCCGGGTCGATCTGGCCGAACTGGCCGGGGATGTCGTCGGCGAGCAAACCGCTGCCGCCGATGCCGCCGGGGTGGAGCTCGATCTCGATCTTGGAGAAGGCGTCGTGATGGGCGACCGCACGCTCCTCTGGCGGCTGATCGGCAATCTGGTTGAAAACGCAATCCGCTACAACCGTCCCGGCGGTTGGGCGCGGTTGACCGTCACCACCGAAGGGCCGAACGTCGCTGCTCAAAGTCGAAAACAGCGGCCCAATCATCGCCCCGGAAATGGTCGACTCCCTCTTCGAACCCTTCCAGCGCGGTGCCAGCCGGCCCCCGCTCCCGCACCAGCGGCCACGGCCTGGGCCTAACCATCGTCCGCTCCGTCGCCGCCGCGCATGGCGGCGAAGTGACGGCGATTGCCTTGCCGGAGGGTGGGTTGTCGGTGACGGTGACGATGCCGGGGATCGGGGAATGAGAGCGAGAATGGCTCCACCATTTCCCGGGGCTGAAACCCCTCGTTCCCGGGCTCAGTCTCGAAGAGACTTCGTCTCGTCAGCACTGGACTTCAGTCCGGTGCTTTGCTCGATTGAACGAATTCAATCCCCGGCCGCAGCCTCCGCGGCTTCTTCATCTTCCTTGTACCGGTCCAGGTAGAGCAGCGTCATTGCGATCACGGAGATCGGGATGGAGAGGGAGAAGAGCAGGCTGCTCGCGCCGTTGGCGAAGCTGACGGCGGTGCGGCCGAGCACGAGCAATCCCAGGCCGACCAGGATGCCGGGCAGCACGGCGATCAGATCGAAGATCGCGGCGGCGAAGAGGGTTTTCCACCAGCGGCCCTTGACGGCGTTCGCGCTGTCTTGCAGCGCCGCACGTCCCGTTTTCGCGTGGCCAAACATCACCGCCTGCCCGAAGAACTGCCAGCGGATCACCAGGTAGATCGTCATCGGCAGGCCGATCGACCAAGCAGCAGCGGAATGCCGGCGAAGAGCAGGAAGAGCAAGGCTCCGCCGGCGAGCGGACGTAATGTCGCGCAGCGCCATCCGGTAGGAACGGAGCACGCTCGGTTTGTCGCCCCGGCGCAAATCGACAATCGCTTGAATGACGGCCGGACCGATGATCAGGAACATCACCAGTTGCTGCGCGCCGCCGACTGCCGCCACGATCGGCAGCCGTGCGCCGGCAGTGTTGTTGAACCAGTCCACCAACCACTCGATCGGCTCGTGCGTGACGAGGAATGCGTAGATCACATTGAAGATGATGCCGATCGGCAGCGCCACCAGGCCGATCCCGGTAAAGAGCCGCCAGTTGCGGAAATAGAGCGCGAACGCGCCGCGAATGAACACGCTTGTCCGGCGATAGAAGTAGACGAAGACGGCGACAACAAGCGCGACCGCCCCAAGCGCCAGCCAGGGATTGACCAGGGCATGAATCAGGAGCCTCGAACCCGCTGAGGTCAATCCACAAAAGGCATCCGTCATCGTTGGACCGAGCGTGTTGCCATTCCCCGAAACGACGAGCGAATAGTGCCGCCAGTTGTCGGTCGCCCCCCAGGTGTCCGCCCAGCGGCTGTTCCGATTCGGACCATGCACGCCGTTGAACATGGCCGGTCCACGCTCGCCCCAGCGTCCTTCGTAGAGCGCCCAGGCGAACGGGCCGTTCGGATCGATCTCATCCGGGATCAGCACCGCTTTGACCGGTATCCGCACCGATGGCGGCGAGGAAACGTCGCAGCCGAACCCGGAGCCGTTCTCCCCCCAGCCGAGATAGGTTTTGTTGCCATAGAAGGTGGCGTGCGCGCCTGCTGCCGGATAGACGACCGGATGGGTGTCATCCTCAACGGCGAGCTTGTCGTCTTTGTCGTCGCCCCAATCAGCCAGCTCGCCGCCGCCATGCTGGGCGAGCGCGATCCGGTCCGGGGTTTGCGCGAGGGCAGCGTCAACGCCGTTTACGTCATCCCAGAAGAGCACGATGCCTTCCCAATCGGCCTCATGCGTATTGTTCCAGTCATTGAAGTAATAGAAGAACCAGTATTGCAGCGCGAGCCGGTTGTTCTCGGCATCGAAAACCACCCGGGCGTAGACCGTCGGCTCAAGCCCGAGTTCTTCAATGCGGAACCGCTCGTGCGTTTCATAGGTGCAGCCCGGACGGCGCGGATCGCCGGGAAAATCCATATAAGTATCAGGCCCAAAGGTCGCCAGCTCGGCGGCGGTCACGCCCGTGCCGACGACATGGTCGTCGTTAGCGCGATCCCGAATCAGCACCTCGGGATTGTCGAGCACGATCTCAACGGGTAGCGGCAGATAGGGCTCGCCGCCATCCGGCGGCGACGCACACTGGTAGGCCTGCTGCCGGAGGTAGACAATCGGCGAATATTTGTCGGCGAGTTGCTGCTCCAGACTGCCGGAGTCCGTTTGCGCCGCCTGTGCGGCAACCGGCTGCCGGACAGCAGGCAGCAGCACCCCGAAGAGGACAAACAGCATGGTGATGGCCCAGCGCCATTGAAACCGGTTATGCCTCTTGAGCAACGGATCTTCCTTTGGCTGATTGCGAATCAGGTGGGAATGACGATCGAACGCAGACGGCGCGTCAACGTTCACGATCATATCAGGCTCGTCCGCCGGTGAACTCGTCAATCGAGCGCAATCGCTGAGATTCCCAGCGATGACGACCAGCGCGATATCCCAACAGACAACAAAAGACTCCCGGCCGGGGCAATGCCGGCGGGAGTCCTGTCTCAGGCTCTTTGTGACTTAGATATCGTGGGGATGGCTCACCCGGACAGCCGTGATGTTCTTGCCCGTTCCATCGTCTTCGCAGGAGAGCAACTCCGCCCGGGAGTTCGTGCTGCTCTTCATTGGGTGCTCGTTATTCTGATAAGCGGACGTGGCCGTTTCCGTCTCCACCGGTGTCGGCGAAAGCGCCTCGGTGACCCGATTGACGAAGACGAAACTGAGCAGCAGCGCCACCGCAACGCCACTCATCGCCAGCACGCTCTGACCGTTCATCGATCGCGCGCCGGCTGACGATCGGCTTTCGCGCGGCAACGCCGATCGCGATCGCCGCCAGCACTGCTCCAGCGGCAGCCATTGGCCAGGCGGAAACCGGCGGCGAAGCATCGATGCTGACCGCGCCCGATGCGGCGGCGATCACACCCGTCATTGCCGCCGCCGTCGCTCCAATCGAGCCAAGCAGGAGCCGAACCGATCGGTCTGGAGCAAAGGATTCAAGATCGTTGGTCGTATCTGGCTGCCACATGGTCGCCTCCTTGATGGCATTGAATGAAGCTGAAACCGGATCAACCCTTCCGGCCCATCTTCAACTTACCGGGCGAGGCATATGGTCAACGTATTGGGACGGAGTGTGAGCGTTATGAGTTGAGCAGAAGCTTCGTTTGCGCCCAACTCTCCACTCCAACTCTCAACTCATGCTCTCTGCTTCAAGGCGGACACGCATCCGGGAAAGCCCAAAAGCGGTGAGCATTCCGATCGAGCCGAAAATGATCCAGGGCAACCAGGTCATGCCCGACTGTTCTCCGATGTCGTAGATCGCGCCGCCGGCGTAGGTGCCGATGCCGCCGCCGATCGCCAGCGACAGCGATGCCGCGCCCAGAAACGCGCCGAGTGCGTCGGGGTTCGCCAGCCCGGCGGTGATCGTTTGCTGGCTTGGTCGGGTCAGCACCATGCCGATTGAGATGACGAAGACGGCGAGCAGCAACCAGGCCAGCGAACCCACGCCGCTAATGGTGTAGAAGCCAATCGCCATCAGCACGACGCCCGCGATCAACATCGGCAAGCTCGCCAGCCGCTTTTCGAGCGCTCGCGGCAGGAGATATCCGAGCAACACGGTCACGCCCGAATTCACGGCGTAGACCCAGGCCACCGCCGAGGTGCTTCCGCCAATCGCCGTCGCCGCCAGCGGCAGCGAAATCGAGAACTGCGTCCACATGAACCAGTAGCCCATCAGGATCACGTTGAAGGTGACGAAGGTGCGATCCTTGAGCGCGCGCTCCAATCCTCGCCAGGCATTTTCCTGGCTGCTGCTGACCGAGATTGCTGGAAAGAACACAAGCACGCAGAAAAAAATGATCGCGAAGGAGGCAGCGGCGGTCAACGCCACCAGCGCAAAGTCGACGTTCAGCAACAGCGCGCCGGCCTGCGTGCCGAGGCTGACTCCCAGTCCCGCGACAACACCGCTGAGGGAGAAAAAGCGCTGACGGTCTTCAGGTGTGGTCAGGGCGGCAGTCGCGGCCGCCTGGGGTGATTCGAAAAAGCCGCCGCCGATCGCCATCAGCAAGGCGGAGAGCATCACCATCAGGTAGCTGCCGGCAGCGGCGAGCAGGAGAAACCCGGCGATTCTGATCAGCAGACCGACGCAGATAAGCGGTTTTGGCCCGAAACGGTCTGCCAGCACGCCGGTCAGCGAGCTGGTTCCCTGTTGCACGAACTGGCGAACGGCCAGGATCAAGCCGACCGATGCGGCCGTCCACCCCAATCCGTCGACAAAGTGCACCGAGATCAGCGGCACGACAATAAAAAACCCTCCCCAGGAGAGGAAGGTTGCCGCCAGGATTACGGCCAGACCTCGCTTTCGCACATGTTCCGGCAAGGTTTGGGTCGATTGCACGAGAAGTCGGTCCCTTCGGGATCAGCTCACATTACGTTCTTCGCGCGAAATCATACGCTGGCTGATGCATTCGCTGCCGCCTGGCGCCGAGCATCGCCACCGCGCCGAGTAGCGAAATTCCCGCCAGGATCCAGAGAACAGGACCATAACCGCCCCAGTAGCCGTAGGCGATGCCGGCGGCGACCGGGGCGAGCGCCCGCGCGCCTGTCAGAAAGAAGGCCATCGTGCCGCTGATCGAGCCGAAATAGGCTCGCCCAAAGAAATCTGCGACCAGTCCGGCCCGCATCAGCGTGACCACACCGCGACCCGCGCCGAGCAGCAAGACGGAAATGATCAATCCCGGTCGGGTCTGCCACTCCATCAGCACGATCAGCGCCACCGCCTGCAGGGCGAACACGATCGCGGTCAGCGTCACCTGCGACACCCTCGGACCAAGCGCGGTCGCGAGAATCCGCGCGCCGACCTGGGCCGCCCCGATCAAGCCGACCGCCGTTGCGGCGAAGGCGGCGCTTTCGCCCCGCTCCTCCAGATAGGAAATGAGGTGAACGCCGACTGCGACGTGGAAAAGGTTTCGCAGAAAAAGGCGGCGGTGATCCACCAGAAGACCGGCGTATGCATCGCCGTGCTGAGGGTCACTCCGCTGATCGTTGGTGGCGCCTTCGCGTCGTCGTGCCGCTTGATCACCTGTCCATCAGGATGGAGACCGAGATCTTCAGGACGCCGCCGCAGCACCAGCGCGTGCGGCACGATCGTCACCGCGCCGAGCAAGATCGCCAGCGCCAGCAGCGCATCCCGCCACCCGAGCGACGATTCCAGCCAACCGGAAAGGGGGAGAAAGATCGTGCTGGCGAAACCAGCGGCGACGGTGACGATCAGCATCGCCCTCGGGCGGTCGCGATCGAACCAGGCCGCCAGCGTCGTAAAGGCCGGCTCGTACAGGGTGGTCGCCATCGCCAGTCCGATGCCGAACCAGATCGCGTAGAAGGCAAGGGTGGAATCGACCCGAGACCAGGCCAGCACCATCAACATGCCGAGAATCGAGCCGATCGGTCATGATCGCGCGGGGGCCGTGCCGGTCGAGCCAGACGCCGACCAGCGGCGCCGACAGCCCCGACACGAGCAGGGCCAGCGAGTATGCGCCGGTCAACGTCGAAGAGGACCAGCCAAGCTCGTTCCGCATCGGCGTGAGAAAGATCGAAAAGGCGTAAAAGAGCACCCCCCAGGAAACAGTTTCGGTCAGCGAGAGCGTTCCGACGATCTTCCAACCGTAGTACCGCGCCCGCCCGGTCTCCTCCCGCACCGAAACTGTTTCGCTGATCACGAGCAGCTCCTTGATTTTCGTGCCGCCATCCCGGGACTGAGTCCCGGGCTCAGCGCGACGAAGTCCTTCCAGGACTGGTGGTAATGAACGTCCGATTCGATATGAATCTCGTCGCTCGCCAGTGCTGGACGCACTTCGTCTGGTTAGCCCGGCACTTAGTGCCGGGAGGAAAGCCCGGTCACTCCGAACAACACCCACCCTTGATCGCGCCGGTCAGCTGGATCACCTGCGGGGCTGCCGTGCTGCAGCAACCGCCGGACTCGCTCGCGACCGATTCGGAACAGCAACTATTTTCCGCAGTTGCGGCGGGAGCGCAACAGGCGACGCCGCGATCTTCGAGAATCGACGTGGTGCAGACGCCCGTTTCCGGCAGGACGAGCTGGACATCGCGGGCCGAATCCCAATCACCGGCGATGGCGGCGGCGATCGAGCGGACCTGCTCGTACCCGGTCAGCATCAGGAAGGTCGGGGCGCGGCCATAGCTCTTCATCCCGGCGATGTAGAAGTTGGCGTCGGGGTGGCGAAGCTCTTCCGCGCCATGGGGAGGAACGCTGCCGCAACTGTGCAGGTTGGGGTCGATCAGAGGCGCCAGCGCCGATGGGCTCTCAACAGCGGAATCGAGATTGAGCCGCAACTTCGGAGAGCATCGAGAGATCAGGGCGGAAGCCGGTTGCGGCGACGATCTCATCCACCGGCGGCAGCACTTCATCGAGTCCGGTCACGAGGATGCCGTTGTCGGTATCGGTCAGGCGGCTGATCTTGAAACCGGTGACCAGACGCAACCGGTTCTGCTCGACGAGCGCTTTTACCCGCTCGCCAAGCTCACCGCGAGCGGGGAGGGCATCGTTGATGCCGCCGCCGAAGAGCTGGCCCAGCCGGGCGCCCGCTTTCCGCACCGCCCAGATGATGCTCGTTCCAGGGGCGCTTTCGGAAAGATCGACCAGATCGAGCAGCACATTGAACGCGGAGTGGCCGCTTCCAACAACCAGCACCCGCTTGCCGGCATAGCGCGCGCGATCGACGCCAAGGACATCAGGAATGCCGGCGAAGATGCGATCGCGAACGACATCCTCGCCAATCGCGGGAACTGCCCGACGCGCCGAGCGGATTCGGACGCGAGGTGGTGCCCGAGGCATCGATCACGGCTTTCGCGAGCACCACATCGTGCGCGCCATTGGATTCGACCATGACCGCATAGGGAGCTTCATCGCGCCCAATGCTCTTCATCTTGTCGAAACCATCCCGGGTGACCGCAACGACCCGGCTGTTGAGACGAATGCTGCCGGTCAGTTCAGGCAGTTGCGCGAGCGGCTCGAGATATGCCTCGACAAGCTCGTTTCCGGTTGGATGCGTTTCGGGCTCGGGCATTGTCCAGCCGGAAGCCGCGAGCAGCTCAACGGCTTTCGCATCGACCGCGTAGCGCCAGGGGGTGAAGAGGCGCACATGCCCCCAGCTGCGCACACCCGCGCCAACCGACGCGCCCTGCTCGATGACCAGCGGCGATTCCCCACGAGAATGGAGGTGAACGGCGGCGGCCATCCCAACCGGACCGGCGCCGATCACCACGACCGGCAATTGCGACATCGTCATCTTCGGCTCTCCTTCGAACGACGCCGTCACGCGCTTCAGAGGGCAGACGGCACAGCATACATCGAACATCGACGATATTCGATAGATAGGACGCACAAACGGTCTCGTGCTTTTTGTAAAGACCTCCTACACGTTGAGAATGCGCTGCGCGGCGAGTGGAAACGCCTGCAGGCACGATTGATTGAGCTGGTAATACATGAAGGTGCCGCGCCGCTCGGCAAAGATGAAGCGGACATCGCGCAGGATCTTGAGGTGGTGCGAGATGGTCGATTGTCCAAGCGGGAAGACGTCGACGATCTCGCAGACGCACACCGGCTCGGCGCTCTGCGCGAGCAGATTGAGAATGCGAATCCGGGTCGGATCGGCGATCGCCTTCATCCAGGACGCATAGGTTTCCGCTTCTTCGTCGCTGATCAGCCCGCCCGTCGCAATCGGCGGGCAGCAACTCGCATCGCTGGCGGCTTCAATCTGTTTCAGGTTCAATCGTGATGGTCTTCATAGTCGCTCCCTGGTCATTGGCAGCAGAATATCTCTTATATCGACGTTTGTCAATAGATTGATCGATGTGATACATTGTCGATGACTTACTCGCATCTCGCCGCTTCGGGCGAGGGCGGTGCTTTCAAGCTCAGCTCGCCCCGCCTGGAATATCGGCGAAGTCGGCTTCGGTCGGGAGTGTGCCGTCGAGCTTTTCCCACCAGATGTTCGTGATCTCGGCGCTGTATTTATCGGGCACGAAGTTTCGGTAGGCCATGGTCTGCAATCCGAGGTGCATGAGCTCTTTCCCGTACGGAAGATGCCACATGATGTTGGCGACATGAACGTGCCGTTGGTGGTTGAAGTTCGGCATTTCCCCGGCCAGAAAGAGCCGGATCACATTGCGAAAGCGCCGTTCGATCTCCATGGCCTCGCGCGTTCGCTTCGGTTTGCCGCTGGCGGTCACTGCCGTCATCCTGTTCCTCCGGTTTCGATGTCATCCGCAAATTGATCGGGCAGTCCCTCTGGCCGCGCGAATCGCTTCCGCCATGGCCGCCACGTCGTACGTGACCCGTCTGATCTCAACGTCAATCGCTTGCTTAGCGCCAATCGTCAGCAGCGCCCAGGCGGCGCGGGGATCGCCATCTTTTGGCTTGCCGACGCTGCCCGCGTTCACCATCAGCACTCCTGCGATCTCCTTCACCCATGGTTTATGCGTGTGCCCGAAAACGAGCACGTCGCAATCAGCCATTCGCGCGATCCGCGCCAGCGATTGCGGATCGCGGTCTTCGAAGAGATATTCATTCATCCGGCGCGGACTGCCGTGGACAAGTCGAATGCGCACTCCTTCAATCTCGAGTCGAATCTCCGGCGCAAGCGAACGAAGATACGCCTTATTGACGTCCGTCGTCGTCGCACGCGTCCAGACAAGCGATTGCTGGCCGCGCTCCGCTTCTTCTGCGTTCTTGTAGGCGCAGCCGCAATCGTCACGATCGAATCCGACTCCATCGTCATAGTTCCCCATGATCGTTGGAATCGCCCGCTCGCGGATCAGCGAAATCGTTTCATTTGGAAGCGCTCCGTACCCGACGAGATCGCCCAGGCAGTAGATGGCGTCCGGCGCTTCCGCGTCGATCGCCTGCAGCACCGCTTCGAGTGGCAGCCAGATTGCCATGGAGATCGGCCAGTATCGCGAGGCGCGTCGTCATTTTATGAAGCCGCTTCCTGCGCGGCGTCTACGCCACGCACGAACTGGTAGATAAGCACGCCCGCCACGGCGCCGATCAACGGCGCCAGAACGTAGATCCACTGGTCGGTCCAGGTCCAGGAAACGAGCGCCGGAGCAAGCGACCGGGCCGGATTCATCGACGCTCCCGAGATCGGTCCGGCGAAAAGGGCTTCCAATCCCACTGTGCCGCCGATCGCGATCGCCGCCGATTGCCCCACCGCGCGAACATCGGTCGCCACCGAGGTAATCACGAACATCAAAAAGAGGGTGAGAATGATCTCCAGCACGAACGATTGGCTGGCGGACCCAAGCGGCAGGGTCGCGCCAAGGTGGGCGATATCACCGAAAAGCACGCGGAGAATCAGACTCGCCAGAATGGCTCCCGCGAATTGCGCTCCCCAGTATTGCGGCGCCATGCGCCATGGGAAATGACGTCCCACCGCGAACGCGAGCGTCACCGCCGGATTGAAATGAGCGCCGCTGACATGTCCCACCGCGTAGATCATCACCATGATGATGAGCCCAAATGTGAGCGCGACGCCGACATGCGTCACCCCGCCGCCCGTTTTCGTATCGATGATGACCGCGCCGGTGCCAGCGAACACAAGCGCGAAAGTCCCCATGGCCTCCGCGGCGAGACGATGCATTGATCTCCCCTGAATCATATAGACGTCCATCTATGCTTCAACGCAAAAAACGAGTCAGATTGCCGCCATTTCAGGAATTTCCATCTGGCCGGCCAAACCGGACAGGAGGTCAAGTCCACGACGATTCGGCGCGTAATACGCCCAGTTTCCCCGGCGTGAGACATCGATCAGCCCGGCCTCGCGCAAGACTTTGAGATGGTGCGAGATCGTTGGTTGGCTGACGGAAAAACGCTCGGTGATGTCGCAGACGCATATTGGCGCTGACTGGGAAGCGATCAGCCGGAAGATTTCGAGCCGGGTGCCATCACCGAGCGCTTTGAACAACGCCACGAGCTCCCGCTGGCGTTCATCGCCAATCGGCGCGTAGGTGATGGGAATGTCACAGCAATCAGGCGGGCGGTTTCGCGTTGTCATAGGCGCAGCATATCAGATCATATAGATGACTATCTATATAGAAATATGTTCGCGAATCGATTCGCTGAGTCTCTGACCCGAGATCAGACGAAGAGATCAATTCCTGAAAAGATCAGCCAGCCGAAAGTGATGCAGGCCGGGATGGTGACCACCCAGGCGGTGACGATGCGCCCTGCAATACCCCAGCGCACTGCCGACGCTCTCCTGGTTGCCCCGACGCCCAGGATGGCGGAGGAAATAACATGTGTTGTGGATACAGGAATGCCGAGCCGGCTGGCGAATTCGATGATCGACGCCGCAGCGGTTTCAGCAGCGAAGCCATCAATCGACCGCAACTCGACGACCTTCAGTCCCATCGTGCGGATGATGCGCCATCCGCCGAGCGCGGTGCCGAGTCCCATCGCGGTCGCGGCGGCCAGCACCACCCAGAGCGGAACCTCGAAATTGCTGCCGCTCCAGCCATGATAGGTCGCCAGCGCCAGAGTAATGATGCCCATCGTTTTCTGGGCATCGTTGCTGCCATGGCTGAACGCCATGAATGCGGCCGAACCGATCTGCAGCTTTCCGAAGATCCGGTTGACTTTGCTCGGCCGCTTTTTCGCGACGCACCAGAGCAAGATGAAGAGCAGCGCAAACGCGCCGATGAAGCCAAGCACCGGGGAATAGACCATCCCCTTCAGCACCTTAACGACCCCGTCGGTTTCGATTGCCTGAGTGCCGGCGGTGGCCAGTCCAGCGCCAACCATGGAAAAGACCAGCGCATGACTGGAGCTTGATGGGAATGGCAAGCCACCAGGTGATGAGATTCCAGATGATTGCGGAAATCAGCGACGCGATGATCAGTTCCTGCGTCGCATATTGCAGGGAGACGATGCCTTCGGCGATCGTCGTCGCCACCGCCGTGCCGCTGAGCGCGCCGATGACGTTAAACACGGCCGCCATCAGCACCGCCTGCAGCGGTGTCAGCGCCCGTGTTGCAACGGTCGTGGCGATCGAATTGGCAGTGTCGTGAAACCCGTTGATGAAATCGAAACCGAGACCGAGCGTGATGATGATGAGAAGAACCATCAACTCTTGACTAGGCATACTTGATCAACATGCCTTCAAGCGTGTTAGCCACGCGCTCCGCCCGGTCGGTCGCATCTTCCAGCAACCCGTACAGCTCTCCCCATCGCATCGCCACGATCAGCGCCGGAACCTCGGTGACTCCGTCGTACAGCCTGGCCAACGCGTTGCTGTGAACATCGTCGGCCTCGTTTTCCAACCGATGCAGCTCAACCACGCAACGGCGCAGTTCGACGGCTTTTTTCCCCATCTGTTCGAGCTGAGCTCAGACTGCGTTCGAGATATCCGGCCTGTTCGACGATGATCTTCGCCAGCAATTGAGCGGTTTCGGTCGGCGGGCCGAGTTTATAGAGACCGAGCCGCTGCCCGATCTCCTCGATATCGTCGACGAAATCGTCAACCTCGGACGCCAGCGAGTGAATATCATCGCGATCAAGCGGTGTGACGAAGGTTGAATTGAGCGCCGCGAAAATGCGGTGCGTCACATCATCGCCCTGCGTTTCGAGATCGGCCAACCGGCGCACTGCGCTCGATCATCATCGGCGCCGCTGTTGACAATTTCGGCCAGCAACTCCGCAATTTCGACCGCGTTTTTGGCGGCGTCGGCGAAATGCGTGAAGAACTGTTCGTCGCGCGGCAAGAATCGCGCTAGCACCACGTTGTCACTCCCCAGATTGTTGCAATCACATACCGCTGCGAAGAGGGCAGCGATGCGACCAAACTGAACACGCCGCTCGTTAACAAAAGCTTAACGTGTCAATGGCAATCTGACCGCAAAATTCGTCAATCATGCCCGATCGAGATCAGGGGAAACAGACATGTTCGATCGTGACTGCGTGATATGCCTTGGTCCGCTCGCGTCGCCCGGCGCGATCGCTGGCGGAAACGATTCGATTTAGACCTTTGTCACATCCGAATCGTCGGGACGCTGCACCGATCGCTGCCTCAGCGTTTCGCTCGATTCGAGCGGAAAACCATGCTGGTCCTCAAGCCCGACCACAAGCTGGTGCGCCACCATCGCTCGCAGTTCTTCGACTGCCCTACGGTCGGATCTCCTCACACCGCTCCAGAAAATCGAGCACATGATGATGATCTGCCGCCCGGGCATCCTGCTTGTACACCTCGATGGCGGCAATCGCCTGCAGCTTGTTCTGCAACAGCGTCAACAGATCAAAGGCGAGATCGGAAACTCCGCTCGCCTGGGCGACGCGGCCCTGTTTCGGCACGGTCATAGAAGTTGCTCCTCGCTCCCCGGACTGATCTGATTGTTTCGGGGCACTTGAATGTACGCAAGACCGATGCCAGCAGATCCAGTTCATCCGGGAAGCGCTGACGGCAATGCGAGTCGATTCGCTATCATCAGCATGAAATGAACGTCTTCCGACAACGGCCATTGCCGAGGAGTCCGCATGCGATCCGGCACGATCCCACGCATCAATGGAGAACGGTTGCTCCAGCGGTTGCACGATCTCGCCCAGATCGGCGCGACGCCGGGTGGCGGTGTCACCCGGCTGGCGCTTTCCGATGAGGATCGCGCCGGACGCGATCTGCTTGCGATCGTGGATGTCCGCAGCCGGGCTCGAGCTGCGCATCGACGATGTGGGGAACATGACCGGCTATCGCACAGGGCAGAACCGACGGACCGCCGGTGCTGATCGGCTCGCACGCCGATACGGTTCTTCGCGGCGGCAAGTACGACGGCGCGTATGGCGTGCTCGGCGCGCTGGAAGCGATCGAAACGCTCAACGATCTCGGCATCGAAACCGAGCGCCCGGTGGCGCTGGTCAACTGGACCAACGAGGAAGGCGTTCGCTTCGAACCGGCGATGACCTGTTCGGGCGTCGCGGCCGGACGATTCACTGTTCGAAGAGATTTACGCCAAAACGGATCGCGACGGACTTCGCTTTGACGATGAGCTGCGCCGGATCGGCTACCTCGGAGACGCGGCGAACCGACCGCTCCCGGCTGCCGCCTACATCGAATTGCACATCGAGCAGGGGCCGGTATTGGAAGCGGCCGAACAGCCGGTGGGAATCGTGGGCGGCATTGTCGGCATCACCTGGAGCGAGGTGACGATCCAAGGTCAGGCCGATCATGCCGGACCGAGCCCGATGCACCTCCGTCACGATGCGCTCACCGCTGCCGCCCATGTCATCGCCGGTGTGGAGCGGCTGGCGATCGAGCAGGATGACACCGCCGTCGCCACGGTCGGGCGACTGGCAATCGCGCCGAACATCATCAACACGATTCCGGGCACGGCGGTCTTCAGCGTCGATTTCCGGCACCGCGATCCCGCCGTGCTCGATCTGCAGGTCGACCGGCTGCGAAACCTCGTCAATCAGATCAGCCAGGAGCGCGGCGTCGATGGCCAGGTGAACCGCTTCTGGACCAGCGAGCCGACGCCATTCGATCCCACCGTCGTGGGCGCGATCCGCTCAGCTTGCCAGGCGCTCGGTCTGCCCGAGCACGAACTCTGGTCCGGCGCCGGTCACGACGCCAAATACGTCGCCGATGTCTCCCCGGCCGGCATGATCTTCATCCGCAGCCAGGGCGGCCTCTCCCATTGCGAAACCGAACAGAGCAGCGACGAAGACCTGATTGCCGGCGCGAATGTGCTGCTGCTCGCGACGATGGAACTGGCGGGGTAACTCTCACTCGGTCCAAAGGACCACCCTCTCCCAATGCTGGGAGAGGGTACGAGATTGCCTGATCTGCCATGGTATATCCGCACATTTTGTAGTGGCCGATCTTGTGTCGGCAATGTTCGCCAGAACTCAATTTCGCGTGCGATCACCATGGCCGATACGAGATCGGCCACTACGACATGGTGGTGCTTCAGGTTGGGGGATGACGAGGCTAGCCCTTCACATACGCCAGCTTTTCGGCGACTTTGCCGTCGCGGATGCGGAAGAGGTCGACACCGCGGACGTGGCCTTCGATGCCGTCGTCGCCTTTCCAGGTATAGCGCCAGCGGACGACGACGCGGTCGCCGGTGGCGAACAGCTCTTCGGCTTCGAAGTGGGCGTGCGGGGAGCCTTCGATCAGCTTTTCCCAGAAGCGCCGGATCGGCGCCTGTCCCTCGTAGCGTTCACCGTCGGGGGATGGGTAGGTATTCTCGAACAGGCAATCGTCCGTCATCAGCGCCATCACCGCGTCGATGTCGTGCGCGTTGAGGGCGTCGTTGAACCGTTCTACGACCGCCTGGGACTCCGCTGTGCTGGCATCCATCGCGCTGCTCCTTCGCCCAAATCCTGCCGCCAATTGTCCTCCTGATCGTATCAGGCCGCGCAATGCCCCCGAAATGTCTCATGGCCGGATCGACCCCCAGTCTGTAACCATAGACCCGGCGCTCGCGTCAGCTACACGGTGATGACGATGCCGTTCTCGCCATGGAGTCTGAAGCGCCTGAAAGGTTGTGCCGTATGAAGATCGTGGTAACGGGTGGAGCCGGGTTCATTGCCTCGCATGTCGTCGACGCCTACATCGAGCTCGGACATGAGGTGATCGTCGTCGATGATCTCTCCGCCGGCAAAGGGGCGAACATCAATTCCCGGGCGCGAGCTATCGATCTGAATGTCGCATCCCCCGATTTCACCAGTCTGATCTTGCAAGAGCGCCCTGAGGTCATCAATCACCACGCCGCGCAGGTGAGCCCCCGCCATTCGGTTTCAGATCCGATCAACGACGCCACCCGCAATATCATCGGCTCAATCAACGTGATCGAGGCGGCGCGGCAGGCCGAAGTTGGCAAGGTGATTTATGTTTCGAGCGGCGGGGCGATCTACGGCGAGCCGCAGCAGCTGCCCTGTCCGGAAGAGCATCCAATTCGCCCAGATTCCCCCTATGGAGCGTCCAAGCACACGCCTGAGCACTATCTCGATATCTACCAGCGTCTGTATGGACTGAACTACACGACCTTGCGCTATGGCAATGTCTACGGTCCCCGGCAAGATCCCTTTGGCGAAGCAGGGGTGATCGCCATTTTCGCGGCGAAGATGCTGGCAGGCGAGCAACCGGTCATCAATGGCTCAGGCGAACAGGAACGCGACTTCGTCTTTGTCACGGATGTGGCACGCGCCAATGTCGCTGCATTGGAACGCGGCGACGGCATGGCGATCAACATCGCGTCATGCGTTGGCACGTCGGTCAATCATATTTTCACTCAGCTCAAGGAAACCACCGGATTCTCCGGCGAAGCTGCATACGGCCCGGCCAAAGCTGGTGAAACATTCCGCATTTATCTCGATATCGCCCTGGCCGACCGCGCACTCGGCTGGGCTCCGCAGGTAAGCCTCGCCGAAGGTCTGGAACGTACCATGGACTGGATTCGCCAGACCCCGGCGTAGACCGCGCGTTACGGAGCCGCTGTTGGAGATGGCGCCGGAGTTGGCGTCTTCCCCGCGTCGATGATCGCCTGCAAGCTCTTCGTTTGAGCGCGGCACGATGAAGTTGCGCATTGCTTCGATCGCGTTCGGCGTGCCCTTTTCAGGTTGCGAGATGTAGACCACCCAGGGCAGCGAGGTAATGTCCGTCGTGACGCCGGGGCGGCCATGAGCGCCAGCCTGGTCCACAGTCAAAATCACTTCCGGACCGGGGGTGATCGAATTCGGCGCCACCGCGACCGCGCCGACATCGACCCGGTCGCCCGTGCCGATGTTGTAGACAACGTATGCCGTGCCGTCTTTCGCCACCGTCAGCACCGGGAAGGTGCCGCGATCGCCGTAGGTGATCAAGATATCGGTCGACCACTGATCCGAACCAGCCGGCAGGCGCTCCATGAACAGGAAGGTGTCGGTACTCTGTCGACCGAAGACAAAGATCACGCCGCCGGTGGGATTTGCCTTCAAATCGAGTAACCGTCCGCCAAATGACTCACCGCGACCAACAATCATCGTTACCGGCTTCTGCCATGCCTGCCCGTCTCCACCAATACCTCGCTGCGACCAGTCGATCCGGGCGGCAGAACCTGTGCCCAGTGTTGTGTCATACACCGACCAGACCGCGACAACCCGTTTGCCATCAACTGCCAGCAAAGGGCGGCTGGCGATCTCATTGGCCGTGTGTGCGTTGATAGGGAGAGGAGTCGACCAGACGCCGTTTGCTGGCTTTTCGGCTGAGTAGACATCGGAGTTCGATGGACTGGCGCGGCGCTCATCGTCGCTGAATCCGCGCTGGTCCTGCCAGGCGACGTAGAGGGTGTCGTTCGCGTCGATCGCGAGCGATGGCGAAAGCTGGTGGCCCGCCTGTGCGCTCGGCGCGATATCCTGCGCTTCTGACCAGGTGCCGTTCGTGTCGCGGACCATATATTTCAGCACGCTCACCGAAGAGGGCGTATCGGCTTTTCGATCCGAGAAGACGATATGGACTCGCCCGGTGGAATCGACGACGCCAGACACGCCGAATTGCAGCTTCCCGCCATTCGGCAACGGCTGAGCCACACTCCACGTCCCGGTTTTTGGATCGTAGAGCGCGAAGTAGAGCCGCCGTTCAAGTTGCTCCGAGGGAGTCGGGGTGGCGGGATTGGCCGATTGCGCTTCCGCGCTGAAGAAGGCGATCGCGCCGCCATCCGGCAGTGACAGGATCAGCGGGGTCCAATCCACCCAGGGGGTATAGGGACCGGTCACCTTGCCATCGACCGCGGTTTCAAAGGCCTGACGCTCGATCGTGCTCGGGCGGCTGACGCCATGCTGATTGGTGCAAAGCCCCCAGAGACCTGCCCGCCGAAATGTCGCAACGTCTTCACTATCATCAAACCAGGGAGTCACTGAGCCACCTGGTTTGGCGTCCGTCGCCGCATAGCCAAGAATGATCAGGCTCTGATTGATCAGCTCCCGTGAGCCGTCCGCGTGCGGCAACCAGAGCAGCACTCCGGACTGATCGCCGCCAGGTTGCTCGATCAGCACCGTCGTGCCGACAACCGTATCGAGCACGCCCTTCGCTTCCTTGGCATAGCAGTCGTTGCCGTCAGGAGCATCGACGCCGGCCATCGTCTGATCACCGGTCGCGTCGCCGGTGACCTGCACGGTTTCGCCATTCGTCGCGCCGGAGATCGTAGCGGTCACCAGCGTCGGGTTTTGCGCCACGCCCGGAAGATTGTCAAAGCCAAGATTTTGCTTGAACAGCGTCGCCAGGGGAACTGCGTTAGCTTGATACACGAGCGCCGGTTGCTGAACGCCGGCATCAAGCTGGAACACCAACATCAACCGCACCGAGTTGCCTGGCTGCAGTGTCATTTCCTGGGTGGCGTCGGAGGGCTGCATTCCTTTGAGGGCGGCGGTCTCTTCCGTCGTTTTACGGGCAAAGCCGCCGAGGGGGTTGCCGTTCGTACGAATCTTGAATGTTTCCGGGGTCACGCCGGCGGGGTTGTCGCTGAAGTTGATTACATCCGCGACCACGGCAATCCACTCGCGCCCGGCGCGAGCGTTCAGTTCCAGCTCGGGAATTTCGGCGGCCCATTCGGCGCGCTGCACCACGATGCGAAACTGGCCATCGAGAAACACTGGCGCCGCGTAGACGACCGGTTCGGGGGTGGGCGTTATCGACGATGTCGGCACAGGGGTAGGAGTGTAGGGAGCGACCGCCGTTCCTTCGACGCCTGTTTGATCTTGCGCAACCGCGCCGGGCATCCAGAGTGCGATGAATCCGGCAAACAGCATTGCCGCCACGGACATCACCGCGAGATACCGGTAGGTCCGGCGAGGGCGCGAGGCGCCGATCATAGACAAATCCTCCCCAGCGTCATGAACGGAGCGCTTCACGCCCGGTAACGCTGCTTCGATTTAAGCCAGCCCTCGGAACGATCTGGCTCCCGGTACATGATTCTGTACCCTACACCGTGTCGCCACAACCGGACAAGACGTATTCAATTCGGGAGAGCAGGTGGCAAAAAGCGAGCGTGGAACGACCTCTCCTCTTGCTATACGTCGAAAACGCGATTTTGATCGTCTTGCGCGCCGGTCAAATGCCCAGCACCGCTTTGGCGATCGTGAAGTAGATGACCAGCCCGGTGCCGTCGACCAGGGTGGTGATCAATGGCGCGGAGACGACGGCCGGGTCAACCCTGAGCCGCTTCAAGATCAGCGGCAGCACAGCCGCCACCGTCGCGGCCCAGACGCAGATGACAAAGATCGTCAGCGCCACCACGAGCGCGACATCGGTCCCGACATGCAGAATTTCGGCGCGGCCAAACGCGATGACCGCCATCACCGCGCCCATCGCGAACGCGACCGAGACTTCTTTGAGGAAGACCCAGCGCACGTCGCGTAATTGCACTTCACCAACCGCCATCGCACGCACCAGCGTCGTGACGGTCTGGCTGCCGACGTTGCCGCCGGTGCCGATCAGCAGCGGCATGAAGAACGAGAGTGCGATCACCTGGGCCGTAATATCTTCGTAATGCCGGAGCACCGTTCCGGTGTACGCCTCAGCGATGAAGAGCATCAACAGCCAGACGATGCGGCGGCGAAAGAGCAAGGGAACGGTCGCGCGCCGGTAGGAAATTTCCAGCGGGGACGAACCACCGAGGCGCTCGATGTCTTCCGTCACTTCCTCTTCAAGCACATCGGCGATATCGTCCTGGGTGACGATGCCGACCAGACGGCCATCAAGCTCGACCACCGGCACGGCCAGCAGGTTGTAGTCGGTGATGATCCGCGCCACTTTTTCCTGGTCGTCGGTGACGAGCACCTGCACCGCTGATTTGACCATCAAATCCCGCACCGGCGTTTCCGGCGGAGAAAGCACGAGATTGTGCAGGGAAAGCACCCCGAGCAGTCGCTCGTCCTCGTCGATCACGTAGACGTAGTAGATCGTTTCCGCTTCCTGCGCGACCTTGCGGAGCGCGGTCACCGCCTGATCGGCGCGCAGCGTGGGCGCGATTGCGACGAACGCCGGGGTCATCAAACCACCGGCAGTGTCGGACGGGTAGGCGATCAGCTCGCGGAGCTCGGCCTGCTCGTCCGGCTCCATCTCGAACAGAATGCCCTCAGCATCACCGTGCGGCAGCTCGCCGACGATGTCCGCGGCATCGTCCGGATCCATCTCTTCGAGGAGATCGGCCGCTTCGTCTTTGGTCAGCGTGCGGAGATAGTCGGCGGCTTCTTCCGGCTCCAGCTCGGCGACATAGTCGTGCCGCCATTCCTCGGGAATCGCTTCGAGCAAACGTCCGATATCTTGCTGATCGAACGAGGCGGTAAGATCGACGAAGTCGGATGGCCTCAGATCTTTCAGCAGCTCCGCCAGCTCATCAAGCCGGTTTTCCGCGAGAAGGAGTCGGGCTTGTTCTTGCAACGTGTCGATTGCGTCCATTGAGCCCCTCCCGCGTTTGCTGAACCGCACAAAAACCGGGCGGGCTGATGATCAGCCACCCCGGGTGGGTATGATGCCACGTTGATGCGTTTGAAGCTCATCCCGCGCAGCTATGCCGCTCGATTCGCGCAATCAGATACCATCCTCAGCAACGCGACGACGCGGCCCATCGGCTGCTCGTGCCCCGCAATGCGGGATCAATAGTGAATAATGACCTGATACCACCGGTTCATGGTGAAACCGTCTTCGGCCGGACGCCGTGAACCTCCGATATCGATGAGGAGCGTTCGATGCCCAAAACGACCGTCATCACCGGCGGAACGATCGTGACCGACTATGGCGAATTTCGCGCCGATCTCATTATGAAAGGGGAGGAGATCGCCGGCATCGTCTCGGACGCGAGCGACATCGACCATGCCGACCAGATCGATGCGACCGGGTTGCTGGTGATGCCGGGCGGTATCGATCCGCACACGCACTTTCGCGAGCCGGAAGAATTCACCAAAGAGGGATTCGCCACCGGCGGGGCCGGGGCAGCGGCGGGCGGCATCACGACCGTTGTCGAGATGCCCCAGGCCGATCCGACCACCGTCACCGCCGAGCAGCTTCGCGCCAAGATCGAGCAGATCGGCAAGTCGTCCATCGTCGACATGGCGCTCTGGGGCGGCATCGTCGGCGAGCCATTGCAAAATCCCGACGAGATCGCGGCAATGGCGGAGGCGGGGGCGGTCGCCTTCAAATCATTTCTTGCGTCGACCTCTCCCTCGTTCCCGGCGGTATCCGACGATCAATTGCTGAGCGCGATGCGAGCCGTCGCCGAAACCGGGCTGCCCTACGGACTGCACGCTGAAAACGACGGCATGGTCCGCGCCGGGATCGAGCGCGTCCGCAAGCAAGGACGCACCGAACCGCTGGCGCACGCCGATTCGGTACCGCCCATTGTCGAAGCGGCCGCCGTCAACACCGCATTGCTGTTCGCCCAGGAAACGAGCTGCTGGGTCCATATCTGCCATTGCGCCTCATCAGTCGCCCTGCGCCTGATCGCCGAAGCGCGGGCGCGAGGGATCATGGTGACGGTGGAAACCTGCCCCCAATACCTGACGCTCAATACGGACGATCTGATTGCCCGCAAGGGGTTCGCCCGCTGCGAGCCACCGCTGCGCGAGCAGCACGAAGTCGACGCAATCTGGCCCTATGTGCTCGATGAAACGATCGATTATATCTGCTCCGATCATTGCGGCTTCACCGCCGAGCAAAAGCAGGCAGGCGACGCCAACATCTTCAACGCTCCCAACGGCATCACCGGCATTCAGACGCTTTTTCCGGTCTTCTACAATGCCGCCGTCAATGGCCGCGGCATGGAACGGACGCAATTCGTCCGGCAAATGGCGACGAACGCTGCTCAGATGTTCGGACTCTATCCGCGCAAAGGCACGCTCGCCATCGGCTCCGATGCCGACGTCGTGCTGTTCGATCCCGATGAGTCGTGGGTTGTCCAGGCGGAGGATCTTCGTCACAAGCAACAATGGTCCCCCTGGGAAGGAAAAGAGATCACCGGCCGGGTGCGCCGCACCTTCCGCCGGGGCGAAACGATCTACGACGAAACCGGCGGCGGCGAGCCGATGATGCTGGCCCGCCCCGGCAGTGGCAAATTTCTTCCCCGTGGGTACGGTGCGCATGAGCGATGAATTGATGGAAGCTGACTGAGCACAATAGAGGAGCCTCGCAGTTGCCGGAATCTCCGGCAACTGCGAGGCTCCTGATCCCTTTCTCTGACCGTTCCAAAATAAACGCGAACGGCTCCTGATTTCCCGGAGGCCGTTCGCAATGCCTCCCTGTCTGCGTTCGATGGGTCAGCGCTCACAACTCAAGTTGTCGGAGTGGCCTCCGGGGATTCGGAAGCGCCAACGGTAAAGACATCGATCATGCCGTTCATCGCATGCGGAACGCCCGTGCCCGCTGTCGGGAAGAAACAGGCGGCGAGGTAGGTTCCTTCCGTGAGATCGACCCATTGATAGGTCACGGTGCCGATTGATTGGGTGGGGCTATAGAAGGTTCCCTCAAGCGTATTCGGATCGAGCCCGCCCGGTGCGGGCGTGGCGGACTCATCGGCCATCAGCACCGCCTGGACCTGTTCCTTGGTCATGGTGTCCGGGCCTTTTTCCAGATCGAGGAAATGCGGTTGGGCGCCTTCGTGTTGAATCTTCCAGACGTGCTTTCCAGCGGTCGGGATTCCCTCGATCATGATGGCGAAGTCGATCAACGTCACGGTGATCTCGGCCTCAGGATCCTGGACGTCCGACGGGAAGTCGCCGGTTACCGTCAAGACCACCGGCGGGAGCGGCACTTCGGGATCGTCGGCCCAGACGACATATTCGCCAGGCTTCAGATCGATCACCGCCTCAGCGTTCTGGCCCGGAGGGGCGAAGACACCGCCGGCGAAGTACATCTGATAGAGAACCAACGGCAGCGCCTGGCTCTGTTCGCCGCCGTCCTCGGGGGTGGCCGCCGCTGACTCGTCACCGCCGTCGGGGGTAGCCTCCGCAGGTCCACCTCCGGAGCCTCCTAAGAGAACCATGAAATCGGCGGCGCTCATGCCAGCCGGAGTTGGCGAAAGGAAGGCCACGGCGCCGACATTCCCGGTTTTATCACTGTTCGCATTCGTGACCTTGAGCAGGTAACGGCCCGCCGCCGTGGATTCCGGGACTCCTTCGAAGCCGGCGTCGGTGACCGTGACATCCAGCTCGGGATAGCCCATGGCGGAGAGATCGCTGGACTCCTGGGCGGAAGCCGTCAGAGCGCCCGCCGGGAGGAACGTCAAGGCCGCGACGCCGGCCGCACCGAGGGCGAGTTGGCGTCGAGTGATCTGCTGCGACAAGAACTCAAGCGTCATGTTGCTGCGCTCCTTCTCGATAATCAACAACCAGCAAAGCGTGAAAACTGCCGCATATCGCGGATCGATCTTTCGTACAATATGGTAATGAAAGCGCAATTGCAAGAGTCACATTGCTGATTGATTGGTGGATGAGTTCACGATTTTAGAGCACTATCCTCGGGCGCACGGGAAACACCCCGCCCGCCTTATGCTGGGCGGGGTGTCCGATAAATTGCAAAAACGCGACGCGTTACGCCGGTTTGACGATCCAGTTGGCGACGTTCCAGAAGTCGCCTTCCCATGGGCCACGGGCGATGTTTTCGGCCAGAAGTCGGTTTGAGACCGCCGCCACGCTGGCGGCGCGCTGCACCAATGGAATCGTCGCGGCATCGGTTACGAGAATGTCGTTCATCTGGATGAAGAGCTCGGCTGCCTTCTCGAGATCGGTCGTCTTCAGCACTTCATCGTAGAGCGCATCGTAATCGGGATTCTGGTACCGCGAGGCGTTGCTTCCATTCCAGCCATTCGATTTCTGCGCGACGTTATAGGCGTCCTTCCCGGTGTAGAAGTTCGCCATATAGTCGGTCGGGAAGGTGTAGCTCGGACCGGTGGTGTACATCTCCAGGTCGGCGTAGAAATGGCCGATGTTCTGGTCGTTTCCTTCCGCCGAGTCGAAGTAGATGCCGGCGTCGACCGATTTGAGCTGTACTTCGACGCCGATATCCTCGAAGTTCGACTTCACGACGGCCTGCGTCTTCTGCCGCACAGCGTTGATCGACGTTTGATAGACGAACTTCAGCTCATACCCATCCTTCGCGCGAACATCGCCTTCCTTCACCCATCCTGCTTCATCGAGCAGCGCGTTCGCCGCTGCGGCGTCGTAGGTGAAAGGTGAGATCGGCGAATCGAAGGCCGGAATGCCGACCAGATAGTCGGTCGCCGCCGGCTGACCATCGCCATAGAACTGGGTCGAGATGGTGTCTCGGTCGATCGCCATCGCCAGCGCCTGGCGGACTTTCGGATCGGACAGGGCGGGATGCGGCGTATTCAATTCCGCGCGCTGGCCCTCGACCTCCACGTCCGGATCAGTGTGGTTGAGGTAGATCGTCTCAGTATTGGTTCCCGGTTCGACTACGAGAATGCCCTGGCCCGCCTTAAGGAGGTCGGCGAGAATATCGGGCTCGACCTGAAGATTCCAGGCATAATCGTAGTCACCGGTCTGCAGCACGGCGCGGGCCGCGGATGCCGCATCGCCGCCGCCCTTCATATTGACCGTCTTGAAGTACGGCTTGTTCGGCTCACGATAGCTTTCGTTGATCACATAGGTGACCTGGTCATTTTCGGCGAAGGTGTTGACCTTGTACGGCCCGGTTCCGGTTGGATTCGAGCGGAATGTATTGATGTAGTCGGTATTTTTCGGATCAAAGTTCCAGAGGTGGCCCGGATAGACCTGCCCGCCGAACGACGTGGTGAAGGGAATGTACCAGGCAAGCGTCGCATCGTTGAACGTCAGTTTCACGGTCAGGTCGTCGATCACATCGATCGTTTTAATGTTGGCATAGAGATCCTGCGACACCGAGGCGTTCGCCGGCTCCATGATCCACTTCCAGGTGAACTCGACATCCTTCGCCGTGAAGGGCTCGCCGTCGCTCCAGACCACATCAGGCAGGAGACTATAGGTGACGTTGGTGAGATCCTCCGCCAGCATCCCGTTCTCGATTGTTGGGACTTCGGTGATCAGCGAGGGAACCAGCAGTGAATCCTTATTCAGATTCATCAGTGATTCGAGCACGAGCATGGAAGCGAGAAAATCTTTGGTGCCAGTGGCGGTGTGCGGGCTGAGCACGGTCGGGGCCTGCCAGACCAGAATCTTCAGCTCATCGCCTTCGCCACGTGTCGCGTTCTCGAATCCTGCTGATGGTCTGGTCGCCGGTGCATCTTGCGCCGATGCGCTCTTCATATCGAACGATTTGACCACGAATCCGGCGACCGCGGCGCTCATGCCGAACGCCGTCGCCTGTTGCACGAATTGCCGGCGGTTGATCTTCCCCGCCTTCAGCGCATCGAACAACTGAGAAAAGGGCTTTCCACGATCCATTGCGAGAATCCTCCATACAGAATCCGCGCCTGCCCTGATCCGCACGGCAACACCAACGCGATCACGAGGTAGCCAGCCGGCCACCGACGGGGCGAACAGGTTAAGTAACCGGGCAAGGCACAGATCTGCGTGTCGTTTTGACGATCGAACGGGTCGATACAGCGACAGACAGGCACGCTCCGGCAGCGGACCGATAAGCCTCGTGATCAATTGCGTGTTGCACGTTTCGGTATCACGCGTACTCTATCGTGATTCGACGTATTTGACCAGTTTTTCAAGGTGAATCAAGCGTTTCGCCATGATTGCATAACTCAGACGGCGGAATGCACAGGTGTCAGACCAACTCGCATCACCAATTCAACATATGCGCATGAGATCGATAGGCGCCAGGACACGCATCACCTGCATGAGTCCTGAGTCTCGCCTCGTCATGCTGACGTAGGAAGCATCCCCCGCGCTCGGGGAATGCTCGCTCAGCGGTCCAGAAGCGGCTTCGCCGGAGATGATTCGCTTTGCTCAACATGACGGCGCCTCAGGAATCATGCTGTTAACTGACCAGGCCGCCGGGAAATCCCGGCGGCCTGGCGCATTGCCCCTGAACGGTTACAAGCTTACTCGACCGTGACCCAGTTCTGGACATTCCAGAAGTTGGACTCGAACGGACCAAGCGCAACATTGTCATTGTTGAGGCGATTCGAAATCGCGTACTTGTCAGTTGCGCGATGGACCAGCGGGATGCAGGCGTAATCGTTGATCACGAGGTCGTTCATCGTGATGAAGAGCTCTGCGGCTCGTTCGGGATCGGTCGTCGCCGCCACTTCGTCATAGGCAACGTCGTAATCGGGATTCTGGTAGCGGCAAAGGTTCTGGCCGGCCCACTGGTTGGATTTCCGGCTCAAGTTTGAGCCGTCCTTCCCCGTGTAAAACGCCTCAGCGTAGTCACTCGGGAAGGAGAAGCCTGGGCTGGAGGTGTACATTTCCAGATCTTCGAAGAAGTGGGTGTACGACTGGTCGTTGCCCGCTCCCGAGTCGAAGAAGATGCCGGCGTCAACCTGCTTGAGCTGAACGTCGACGCCGATCTTGGAGAGGTTGTCCTTCACCACCGCCTGCGTCTTCTGACGAACCGGGTTGATCGACGTCGAGTAGGTGAACGAAAGCTCCAGATCACCCTTCTTGCGGGTGCTTCCGTCCAGGACCCAGCCAGCGTCGTCAAGCACCTTGTTCGCGCCATCCGTATCAAACACGAAGGACGTGTTCGGCGACTCATATTGCGGGATGCCGACGAAGAGATTCGATGTCGCGTCTTCGCCCTCGGAGTAGAACTGCTTGGCGATCGTGTCCCGGTCGATGGCCATGGAAAGCGCCTGGCGCACGGTCTTGTCGGAGAAGACCGGGTGCGGCACGTTCGGATTGGCGCGCTCGCCGTCGACTTCTTTGTGCGGATCGGCGAAGTTGATCATCAGCCGTTCGAGCGAGGTGCCCGGTACGACGACGAACTGGCCCTTCCCGCCTTTCAGGAGATCATCGATGATGGTCTGCTCGACCTGGAGGTTCCAGGCGTAGTCGTAGTCGCCAGTTTGCAGGACGGCGCGCGCCGCGGATGCCGCATCGCCACCGCCCTTGAGATTCACGGTCGCGAAGAACGGCTTGTTCGGCTCGCGGTAGTTCTCATTGGCCGAGTAGATGACCTGGTCGTTCTCGCGGAACGTATCCACCTTGTACGGGCCGGTGCCGATCGCGGCGGAACGGAAGCTGTTGATCACGTCGCGATTGGTGGGATCGAAATTCCAGAGATGGCCGGGATAGACCTGCCCACCGAACGAGCCGGTGAACGGGACATACCAGGCCAGCGTCGGCTTATTGAACGTGAGCTTCACCGTGAGATCATCGACAACCTCGACGCTCGTAATCGGCGTATATTGACCAATCGAGACCGACGCAGTTCTCCGGATCGATGATCCATTTCCAGGTGAACTCGACATCCTTCGCCGTGAAGGGCTCGCCGTCGCTCCAGACCACGCCGGGAAGCAACTTATAGGTAACAGTGGTGAGATCCTCGGAAAGCCCGCCATTCTCCACCGAAGGAACCTCGGTGACGAGGTTCGGGATCACGGTCGCATCCGGCATGTAGTTCATGAGTGATTCAAGCACGAATGAGGCGCCGAGGTAGTCTTTGGTGCCGGTGCCGGTGTGTGGGCTCAAACTCGTCACGGCCTGCCAGAGAAGAATCTTCACCTCTCCGCCCGCGCCGCGGGTGATGTTTTCTGTTCCAGCCGATGGGCGAGCTGAGGCGGCGACGGCCGGGGTTGCATCCTGGGCCAGGGCGCCGGTTGGTTTGGCGGAATTGACGATGAAACCCGCCACCGATGCGCTCATGCCAAGGGCAGTCGCCCGGGCAATGAACTGACGGCGGGAGAGCTGCCCTGCCTTGAAGGCATTGAACAACCCGGAAAAGGGACCTTGCTCGATCATTTCGATGTTCCCCCTTGACACGGTTTCCATGACCGGCCCGCACTATCGTCGAACCGGAACAAGCGCCGATCGCGCATCCAGATGTGACCACCCATTGGAACCGGTTTCCAATCTCTCCCTGAGATTCGCGATGCGCAGGTCACGCATCGACAATCGCCTCATTGAGAGCGCCCAAGGGCAGTTTTTGGTCAACTACGCCGATTGAGCGAATGAGCCAACTTCCAACGATGTGTGGCTAACAGATACCACGCGGCCCGGCGTCGTGCCAATATGCGGCGCTCGCCGTGGTGGGATCCGCCGCAGAACGTACAGCCGCTACCGGGAGTTCGCGCCTGATTGGGACCATCGGAGGCGGCGCGATGAAGGGATATCGTCGAGAGCAAAAGAACCCCGGAGCGGCGGTGCCGCTCCGGGGTTCTCGCATCGCGTTCGCGCGAAGATGATCGGAAGCTTAGACTCCGACGATCTCGAACTCGGCGATCATGCCCAGCATGTAGTGCGGGGTGCCGTCAGCCGAGCGGAACGCCGCAAACCGCGATGTACTTGCCTGGCTCAAGTCCGACCAATGCGAGGTCGCCCTGCTCACCCGGCTCGCCGAGGTAGAGCACGCCGATGAACTCAGCGGTTGAGAGCACGCTCTCCGGATCAGCTGTGATCTGATCCAACGTCATACCTTCCGGCTCGCGAAGAACGACGATCTCATGTGACTCAGCGCCGGCATTGATCGCGTGCAGCATGAGCACTTCGGTCTCGACAATCGAGGAGACGTTGAACTCAAAGCCGTAGTCCACCAGGTTGACGCCAACAACGGTGGTGTCACCCTCGACGGTCGGGGTGATCGGGGCAATCGCCGTCAGTTTCCAGACACCGCCATCATTCACGATGAACCAGCGCTCAGCGGACAACCTGATAGTCACCCTGTTTGTACTGCACGTCAACACCGACACGGCCGTCAGGATAGGAGTAGGAATTACCGATTGTGAGTTCTGGGAAGGCCAGTCCTTCGAGCCCGCCCATCGCCAGAACATCGTACGGATTCTCTGTACCGAATTGCTCCAGCAGGAACTCAGGCGTCATCAGCGCCAGCACCTTGGCAGGATCAGCGGCGACGCAGGCAACGAGGTTGTTCACAGCTGCCGTGGCCTCTTCGGCGTCAGCACCGGACAGCGCCGTGCCGACTTCTTCAGCGACTGGAGAAGCTTCAGCGACAGGGGAGGCGGCATCAGCTGCCGGAGTTCCCATGTCCATGCCTTCCATCGCCGCTTCAGGAGAAGCCTCAGGCGGCGTTGGCGTTCCAGGAGGAAGCTCCGGGGCCACACACTCAGCGGTCGGTGAGGCAGCCGGGGTTGCGTCCTGGGCTGTCGCCACTGGAGCTCCTACCGCCATGAAGCCCATCGAAGCGGAAAGCGCAACAGCGGCAAGCGCCGTTCGCAATCCCACGCGGTACGAAATCGCCATATCGTTTCGTTCCTCCTCCGATGCATCAGCCTTGATGCATCTTCCTCCACCGTTCCACACCGGCATTTCCGGTAGGGACACTCTTCGATCCGCCGTTGTTCTCCAAGGCGGTCGAGTCGTGTCAGCGGCAACATTCCTTATAGCGTAGCAAAAAGTTCGGAGAATCGCTTCTATTTTGGCGACTCTTTCACATTTACTGGACGATCAGCCGAGCCTTATACCCATTTGCCAGGTATGGCGTGCCGTTGCCGTCGAGCAGCATGTCGACCACGACATAGTTGCCGGCAGGCAGATCGATCAGCGGCAGCAGCGCTTCGCCGCCCGCCGGAACGGTGACCTGGCCGATGAAATCAACTCCATCCGGCAAATTTGGTCCTGGCTCTTCCAGCAGCAGGTCGGTCGTCGCCCCGGCCGGCAATCGGAGCACCAACACCTCGTGCGCCACTTTGTCACCATTCGTGCTGTGAATCACCACATTCGGTCCCTTGACCTCGCGTGGGTTGGCTTTCAGCCCATTGTCTCGAATCGTGACCGTGGTGACCGAAGCTCCCGCCTGGGTCAGTGCAGGCAGGGTTTCTTCCGTATCAAGCACCCAACCGGAACCGCTCGCGTCTTTCACGAAGGTCCATCGCTCATGCAGTAGCTGGTTGCCGGAGGTATAGATCACTTCCGCTGAAACCGAATCACCATTCTGCTGCAGGTTGTCGAAGGCAAGCAGCTGTTGCTGCGGCACCACGGTCACCGAGGCGATCGCGATCAGATCCTCGTGGCTGAGCGCGTCGCCGCCGGCATAGACCTGGCTCAGGAGGGTGTCGGTCACCAATGTTTCGAGCGTTGAAATCTGCGACTGCGACGTGCAATTCACGATCGCGAAGGCCAGTCCCTGGAGATCGTCGGCGGTCGCCTGATCGACGGTCGATGTCGTGGCCGTCGATGCCGGGCTCGTCGTCGTGGCGCTCGCAACCGGGCTTGCCAACGGCGTGGCCACTGATGGAGCGGTCGATTGCGGTGTGGCCGCTGCCGGGCTCGGTGAGGTTCCGGCGGCGTTGGTGGCCGAGGAGGCGGCTGCGCCGGTGATGAGATCAGTCACGGGAATAAAGGCCGAAATGTCAACGAGCGATGAGGTGGTTTGATCGCCGAGCATTCCGGTGCGGCAATCTACGCCGGTTGCCGCTGGAGTCGCCTGCATCGCGGCCTGCGCGGCCGGGATCAGTTCCACCTGGGCAATCATGCCGCCGGTCAAGGCGATGGCCAACCCCATGACCATTGCACCGCGCACGGCCCGGTGACGCGGGCGCGTCATCGAGACATTCTGTGATTCCTGCACCTTTTCCCCACCATTCCGCACATCATTGCGCGTCAAATACCGTGTGAGACACCACTGCGCACCGGCATGCCTGGCGCTTCCGGGGCTGCGCGTCCGTAGTATCTCCACACCACGGCGACTTGTCTTAAAGCCGTGACGATCCGTCACAGGCAGTTCTTTTGATTGTAGCCTGCATCATCCGCTCCGACATGGCGAACATCTGTCGGAATGGCGCAGTCGCGCCGGTGATGCGAGTTGGGTACGCTAACCATATCGCCGGATGTTCGGCCTCTCCCTTCCATGATCTGGAGCAACGCATGGTCCATCAATGGTCATCACCTGACGAAAGCGTCTCACCTGAGAGGGCCGCGAGCGCGCCGCCCGCCGATCTCGCCCAGTGGGCAGAGCTGTTCGCGACCACCATCGCCCACCTCGCCGCGCAACTGACCATGACCCAATTGCGGTTGCGCGCGCTCGCCACCACCGTTGCCGAGCAGGGCGGAGCCGACCCCGCCGCTGTGAAGCTCTGCCTGGCCAATCTCGCGGAGACCGAAACCGGCCGGTATCTCCGCCAAAATCTCGGTGAGGATTTGGCAGGCGCAATTGAGCTTGATGACCTTGAGCGCGATGTCATCGCCTTTCTCAAAGGTCAATCGGCTTAGGAGCCGGAATCGAATTGGATCGGCGGCAAAAACCGCCATTCGTCCGGGAATAATCTGCAGTTTCAGGACGAATGGGGGATGCTCTTAAGGGCGTTTCCATAAGACGATGGGCGGTGTAGCGTTTGAGGCGCACCTTAACGCGGCTGGCAACCCGCCCCGCACGACCGTCATCAATCGTTGACGGAGCCGTTGTTTGAACGATCGTCGTCACTTCGCCGCCTACAGTGCGGTGATCGCGCTTTTCGCCGTGATGATCGGCGCATGGCTCATCTATCGTGTCGATCGTGGCCCCGCAACGATCACGCTTCGGGATGGGCTTGTCGTTTTCGTTGCCATCGCCATCTTTCTCCTGGTGCTCATCATTTATTCCAATGTGGTCGCCGAGCGGTTGGAAGAGCGAACCCGCGAGCGCGATGCGCTCGCCTCCGTGCTGGTGATCGCGCAACATCCGATCGGACTGAAAACGCCCCAGGCGCTTGCGTTCAGTCTCGCCACTGAAATTCATCGCGTCACCAAAACCGGCGGCGCGGTGCTTCTGGTGTGGGATGCCGAAGGGACGCGCATCATCTCCGCGTTCGCGGGGCTTGAGCCGGCTGATTTCGACGAGCTTTGCCACCAAACCACGATCAGTCCGTTTGCCTGGGAGCATGCCATTCAATCGCTCGACAGTGCGAATCTGGTCAGGACCGCCGTCAAATCACTCGGGATGCCAGCTGAGCTTGTCGAGCGCTATCACGCGCTCGACATCGATCAGATGGCACTTGCCCGAATTCCGCTCGACGCCGGGCAACTTGGCATGATTGCGGTTTGGACGACGAAGAACGATTCCGCGATTGACCGGCTCGACGATCGCGCTCTGGTCTTGATCGCACGCCAGACAGGACTGGCCATCCAGAACGCACGCCTCCTCGAAGTCGAGCGCCGCCGGGCGCTCGACCGCGCGCAGCTCCTGCGCGTCACCGGCGCCGCGACCACCGGACCGCATCTCAATTCTGCGCTGCACGCCATTGCCGAACGCACCATCGGTCTGTCCGATTTCGATTCCGCGGCAATCGGGCTTTATGACGTTGATACAGACGCATTGACGATCACGGCAATCTCCGGCCGGCCGGAGCGAGTCGCGTATTACGGCGGCCGGTCTTATCACCTGGATGCCTGGCCAGCTGCACTCCGGCAACGGCAGATGGTGATCTTGCGTCCGGATGACGGCCGAATCAGCGCGGGTCATCAGGCGATTATGGAGCAGATGGGAATCACCCAGATGATCATCGCTCCGCTCCTTGCCGGCCAGGTATTGCTCGGTTTGCTCTTTTGCGCCACATCGAAAACGGAGCCGTTCGATGACGACGCAATGCGAAACGCCGGCGAGATCGCGCACGCCACAACGCTCGCCATTGAGAACGCGCATCTGGTGAAAACGCTACGCACCCAGTCAGACGACCGGGCGACATTGCTCGCCATCAGCCGGGTGATCAGCGGCGCCACCGATCTCCCGCATGCGCTGGATGATGTCACGCTCGCCAGTCTCGGTCTGGACGGGGTCGATGGCACCGACATTGAGTTGGTTGCCGAATCAGGATTGGAAACGGAAATCGTTTCGCTGGCGCGGCGGAACACGTGGATTCCGCGAATCCGGACTGGAGATCTCTTTCCTCTCACCGATTGGCCATCGACCGTGCGACTGCTCGCCACCAAGGAGCCGCTGATCACCAACGCATCGTCGCCGCTTCTCGGCGAGGTGGAGCGCGCGGCGTATCAGTGTGAGGGCATCAAGAGCATTGCGCTGATCCCGATCGTGGTAAACGGACAGGCGATCGGAATGGTGACCTTCTTGAACCGCCAGTGCGAGCTGTTTCCGGCGGCGATCACCCGCATTGGCGCGGAGGTCGCGGTGCTCATCGCGCAACTGATCGAGCGCATCCGGCTCCAGGATGCGCTGCGGATGCAGGCGACGATCGACAGCCTGACCGGCGTGCTGACGCGGCGGGCGATTCTTGCCGAAATGGATCGCTGCCTGCTCGAAGCGCAGCGGAAACGGACGCATTTCGTCACGATCATGATCGATCTCGATAACTTCAAGCAGGTCAACGACTCGCTGGGTCATGCCGCCGGAGATGCCGTGCTTCGCACAACGACCCAGCGCTTTCAAGATATTGTCCGGGGCAGAGGATCGATCGGCCGCTACGGAGGAGATGAGTTCATCATCGTGCTGCCGAACAGCAGCGAGCGGGATGCGCACGATGTTGTCGACCGGCTCTATCGCGCCACAGGCGCCTGCATCGATCCGATCGACCGCTCACTCGGATTCAGCACCGGTCTCGCCCTCTACCCACGCGACGGCGACTCAACCCAGGCGCTTCTCCACGTTGCCGACGCGGGAATGTATGTGGCGAAACGAGCGATGAAGACGGAGGTAAGAGTAGAGAGTTAAGAGTACGAATTGTGAGGGAGCGTAGTTCCGGCATCACACCGGACTGAAGTCCAGTGCTGACAAGACGAAATCTCTCCGAGACTGAACCCTATGGGGAAATGCTTGATGTATCGGGCGTTTTTCGATTCAGTGTTTCCTGGCACTGAAGTGTCGGGCTAAGCAAAACAAAGTCCCGCTGGGACTACGGCGGCGTTTGGATATCTCGAAATGTCACCTGTCCAGCTTAGCCCTGGAGGGGCTTCAGCGTGTTAGCCCGGAGTTGAAACCCCGGGAATTGGTGACAGCCGCTCGACTACGCTTCCTCTCCACTCTTAACTCACAACTCACTTCTCAGAACTCCGTTCACCCCTTCACTGATCCTGACGTCATGCCTTGCACCATGAAGCGTTGCGCTACGAAATAGAGCAACATCACCGGCAGCGACGAAATCACTGCTCCGGCCATGAGCGTGCCCCAGGGGAGAACATCGCTGGTGATCAGATAGTTAATACCAAGCGGCACAGTCCGTTTTGATTCCGACGTGATGAAAATCAGGGCGAGCAGCAGCTCATTCCAGGCGCCGGTAAACGTGAAAATCGCCACGGCAGCCAGACCGGGTGCTGAGAGTGGAATCAGAATCCGAAACAATGCGCCAATGCGTGTTGATCCATCAACCATCGCCTGCTCTTCCAACTCCCGGGGAACGCCCCGGAAATAGCCCTGAAGCAACCAGGTGCTGAGCGGCAACGAAAAGGTCAAATAGACAAGGATCAGACCGTTGAGCGAATTCCCCAGCCCCAGGTTGGCGATGATGATCGAGAGCGGGATAAACAGGAGCGACGTTGGCGTGAGATAGGCAAAGAGAATCACCCGGCCTACGAGCCCCTTGAAATTGTATTTGAAGCGCACGAGCGAATAGGCGGCAAACGATGAAATAAAGAGCGAGATCACTGTCACGGTACTGGCGACGATGAAACTATTTTTGATATTGACCAGGAAATCCTTGTCGTAGATCAATGTGTGGTAGTTCGAGGAAGTGAATTCTTTTGGCCAGAGCGAGGGCACGCGATAGATCTCGCGAGGCAGCTTCAGCGAGGTGATGACCATCCAGTACATTGGAAAGATAACGACTGCCACGACGACTAAAAGCGCCAGGTAGGTGAAGATCAGGGTGATCAGTTTTGTCCGGCGCATGCTGCTCATGCGGCGGTTCGATCCGGTCGGAGCCGTGGCGGCCATCAGTCATCCTCCTGCATGATGCTGGTGACCACGATGACAAGAATTGCCAGCACCGGCACCATTGCCACCGAGACGGCGGCAGCCTCTCCTAACCGTTGCGTTTGCATGCCAAAGTAGGCCAACACGGGAAAGACCATTGTCGCATCAGACGGTCCGCCCGCCGTAAGCAGCCAGATGTTTTCAAAGGAATTTGCGGTCCAGATCGACGAGAGAAGCGTCGTAACGAGAATAACCGGGCGAATTGAGGGAAAGGTGACCGCCCAGAACCGCTGCCAGGCATTTGCGCCATCGACCCGAGCCGCTTCATACAGATCAGGCCGAACGCTCTGGAGTGCCGCCAGAATGGAGATGAACCAGAAGGGGAAGCCGCGCCAAACCGTTGCGACGATGACGGCTGGCATCGCTGTCGATTTCTGGCCGAGCCAGTCAATGACGTCGGTGTATATTCCGAGTTCCGATAAGAGGAGGTTGATGCCTCCGCCAATTGGCTGGTACAGCACTCGCCAGGTGAGAAACGCGACAAACCCCGGCATCGCCCAGGGCAGCATGATGAACGCCCGGAATATGCCACGGCCGGCGAATTGCTGATTCACGAGCAGCGCCAGCCCAAGCCCAATGCACAGCTTCATCCCATCCGTGACGAGCACCAGCGTGATCGTGTTTCGGATCGACCGCGTGAAACTGGGCGTGTGAAAAAGATAGCGATAGTTGTCTAGCCCAACCCAGCTGCCGGTATTCCCGACGACGCGGTCCGTGAACGAAATGTAAATCGCATAGAAAAAAGGATACGCAACAAGCCCGAGCACCAGCAACACTGCCGGGAGCGCAAGCGCGTACCCCCAGATCGCCTGTCGCCGGGAAAAGCTGAGCCGTGATTTTCGTACCGCCGGCGCCTCCGCCGTGGTTGTTGCCATATTCGTCCCTTGAGCGAGTAGGGAGTAAGGAGAACGAAGTGAGATCCGTTCTTTACCCTCACTCCCTACGTTGTCGCTACTTGTACTTGTCGTAAATCGCCTGGGCGGCGTCCTGGGTTTCCTTGATCGCCTTGTCGAAATCATAGCCGTCAATGACGACGCGCTGCACCATCTTCGGGATCAGGAAGTTCGAGTTCACTTCGTTGTAAGCGGTATTGGAGACATCCGGGTATGCCGGAGATGTACCGCTTTCAACGAGATCCTGTAAACCGGACAGAATCAGATTGCTGCCGTCGAACGCGGCGAGGTCGGCCTGACTCTTCAGCACCGGCGCGTAGATGGCGACGGCGAAGTACTTCTGCATGAAATCAGGGTTGGCCAGGAACTCGAGCAGGGCCTTCGCGGTGTCGATATTCTCGCTACTGGCCGAAATCGAACGCATATTCGGGCCAATCGGGGAAATGACTCCCTTTGGCCCAGCTGGAAGCGGAGAATAGGCGGTCGCTGCGTAGAGATCGGGGTCATCTTTCTTCGCGGCAATTGCGACGGAGCCGGTATTGGCAATAAAGGCCGCCTGTCCTGACAGGTATGCCTGGTTATCTCCAGCGCCATCCCAGGTCGTGTTGCCTGGCGGGAAGAGCCCTTGATCCCAGGCGCCCTTCACCCATTCGAGATAGGTGCGCGTTTCCGGTGAATCAATTGTCACCGTGGTGCCGGCATCATCCGCAATGCGTCCGCCGTAGGACTGGAGCACGCTCACCTGGACATTCGCATCGCCTACATTCGAGAGCGCGAGTCCAAGGCCGTAAAGGGGCGGCGCCTGCACCGCAGCACCTTGCGTCACCAATTCTTCCCAGGTTTTAGGTGCGTCGGCAAAGCCTTTTTCCGTCAGCGCATCATTCCGGCGGAGCAGCAGGTTGCCCGACGCGCCGAACGGGATGCCATTTCGCGCGCCAGAGATCGCCGTCGTATCGGACGATGTGTCAATCGATTCATACCAACCGCCTTGCGCATCGCCCAGTTTCTTGTAGAGGTCGTCGACCGGCGCCAGCAATTTCTGCGTGGCAAGCAAGAGGAGAAGATCGAGACCGAGATCGAATGCGTCAGGCATCGTCTTTGATTCGACGGCTGCCGACATTTTCTGGTTCGTCTCGTTCTGATTGATCATGACGACTTCGGTTTCGACGCCGTTGTCCTTGCCCCACTGATTGATGGTGTCTTCGAGCAGCGCGTTGGCCTCGTCAGAGAAGATCAGCCCACCCCAGTAGGTGATCTTGCCGCTGGCTTGAAGGAATGCAGGTGCTTTGCGGGCGGCGAGAGCATCCTGCAGGCGGCCGCCATTGAGTGCGATTGCTGCCGCGCTTGCCGCCGAGGCGCCAAGTACGCGACGTCGTGTCCACCGAGTTTGCGATGTCATCCGAAACGCTCCTTTACACGGATCGATGTCACGCAAGCACGCCCATGCGTGCCTGGCGCTCCAATCCAACGTGAAACCATTTTTCCTCTGAGCACATACGGGCAACCTACCAACCGATGCGTGCCCTGTCAAGGGCAAATGGACCTATTGGTCTCATCACCTAACCTGTGTAGAATGCGGCCTTACGTGATGGCGATTTCGCACAGGGGCGTCCTGGGCGACAACCGGCGCATTCAGAACGGCAGGGGAGAGAACATGGCGGAAACAGGCATCCGGATCGCAGTTGGCCAGTTCAATGAGCTTGCCGACGAAAAACTGCGCTTCGCCACGCAGATCGGAGTGAAGGGCGTGCAGATGAACACCCCGAATCTCCCGGGCGAAACCCACTGGGAAGAAAAGGATCTGCGCGCGCTGGTGCTCAAGTGCCAGGAGTACGATCTCACCCTCGAAGCGATCGAGAATGTGCCGATCCACTTCTATCAAAATGCGATGCTCGGGCTGCCGGGCCGTGACGAGCAGATCGCCAACTACCAGACGACGATCCGAAATGTCGGCAAAGCTGGTATCCCGACGCTCGGCTTCCACTTCATGCCGAATTCCGTCTGGCGCACCGAGCGATTCGCGCCGGGACGCGGTGGCGCCGGTTGCACCAAGTTCGATATGGCCGAAGTCGACAAGGCGGCGGGGGCTGATGGCATTCGCGGCTTCGTCGCTAAGGCGGACGAGCGCAAAGAAGCGATCGCCGTACTGGAGAAAGAGGAAGATATCGTCAGCGAGGAGCAGATGTGGGAGAACTACGTCTACTTCATCAACGCCGTGCTTCCGGTCGCTGAGGAGGCGGGCGTCAAGCTGGCGCTGCACCCGGACGATCCGCCGGTGCCGATGCTCGGTGGAGTCGGCCGCATCTTCCGCGAGCCGGCTGGTTTCAAACGCGCCTACGAGCTCAATCCTGATAGCCCGTCCTGGGGGCTCGATCTCTGCCTCGGCTGCTGCTCCGAAATGCCGGGCGGCAAGGCGAACGTGAAAGAGATGATCGAGTTCTTCGGTCCGAAGGGGAAGATTCACTACATCCACTTCCGCGACGTCCAGGGCGTTGTCCCGAACTTCCAGGAGTGCTTCATCGGCGAAGGCAACTACGATCCCGCCGAGATCATGCTTTTGCTCAAGAAGAGCGGCTTCACCGGCTTCCTCCTCGACGACCACGTTCCCCACATGGACGACGACACCGACTGGAACCACCGTGGCCGCGCCCACGCCATCGGCTACATGCAGGGGCTGATCAACATGATGGCGTTTGTGACGGAGCAGGGAGTTGAGCAGGTGAGCAGTTAGCTGTCAGCACGAAAAGCGTATACTTTCGCTCCCGCTCACTGCTTCGTCAATCGTTCACATGATCTGGCATACTTCTTGTAAACGGATACGTAAACAGATCCGTTGAAAGGAGGATGCCATGGCGTCAACGGCATTGATCCGCGTGGATACCAAGACGCGCGATCTGCTCGCGAAGATGGCTGAGCAAGACCACACCTCAATTGGTGAAGTTGCCGCGAGGGCCGCGAAGAAACTTGATCGCGAGAGATTCTGGAAAAACGTCAACGAAGGCTATGCGCGGCTCAAAGCTGATCCTGAGGCATGGTCTGAATACCAGGCTGAAATCCATCTATGGGACAGCACCTTGATGGATGGGCTTGAAGAAAATCCCTACGACTATGGCGATGAGGATGAGTGAGGCGCTGATTCCACAACAGGGCGATGTCTGGGACGTCTATTTCGATCCAGTCGTTGGCCGGGAACAGGGCGGGCGTCGACCGGCGCTCGTCCTTTCCAACGCCGAGCTCAACTCGCTGCCGAGCCAACTCTGCATCGTGATTCCGATCACCTCGCGAGATCGTGACATCCTCCTGCATATCCCTATTTCCCCGCCAGAAGGGGGGCTGCGCAATCAATCGGTCATTCTTTGCGATCAATTGCGCTCCGTCTCCCACGATCGCCTGAAACGCTTCCGTGGACGTGTCTCCGAGGAGGTCATTCAACAGGCAATTTCAATCGTCGGTCTGATGCTCGACCAACCAGATTAATGGAACTCGCAACACCTTACGACGCCTAGTTGAGAAACATGTCACTCGATCAACTGATCATTTTACTCACGGTCGCGGTGACGTTGGCGCTGATCCTCATCCGGCCGAAGTGACTCTCTGAGGCGTGGATGGCGACGGTCGCGCTCTGGCTGAGGCTGTAGATCATCTCAGTTAAACATGAGGACCGCGCCTCGCTTGGGATGCGGCGCGGTGGAGCATCGGTAGACCGAATCGTTTGGTGAAGAGGTGCTGGGGAATCGAGGCGGCGAGCGTGCTCCGAATGCAGGATCACTGTACATTCCAAATCCTCCCACGTCGTCTGGGGAATGGCCGGGGGCGAAACTGCTGCAAACTCACTTCCGCGCGACGATGCAAGCAAGTGATTCAAGTCAACCCAATGACGCTCGCAGCAATTCCGCATCGGCCACACCGCCAGACGGGAACACCTTGATCCTACTGTCCGAACGTCTTTGAATCCATCCATAGAATTACCTATTCGACGCAGGGGAATTCGGCGAGACAAAGAATCCGGGTTTTACCGGAGACTCCATATCATTCCAGTCGTGACGACCAAATCGGCGCCCGGAATTTGAAATCATCCGAAATGAACGCGTGACAATACCAGTTGCAGTTGTGCATCGGGATGGTGACAAGATGGAATGCTCACGTACGATTTCCGAAACGTTCCGAAACGTTCCGAAACGATTTGGAAGTAGGCACTTGCAATCCACCGGCGCATCATCTGAACTAAATCTGAGGTGCTCGCATGCGGCACCCGGTTCGCGGCCACCGCGGCCCGGATTTGAGAATTGGGGAGCGTCATGGCGGGGCAACGCGTTTCAGAATTGTTGGATTTGATGAACGAGGCGTTTCAAGGAACGCGCTGGCATTCGCTGCTGACAAACCTGGAGTCGGTCGCGCCAACCGATTGGCGCTGGGTCACTCCAGGCGGACATCGGACCATTCGCGATATCGTGGCGCACATCGGCGTCTGTAAGATCATCTATCACAACCAGGCCTTCGGAGATGGCCAGCTCGCCTGGGACGATCCCACCATTGCGAGCGGCGATGCGCTCGCAACCGTCCCGTCGGCAATCGCGTGGTTGCGTGAGGGCCACAAGCGGCTGCACCGAAGTATCGCGGCGCTGGAAGATGACGAGTTGCTGCGATTGCGACCACATCATTCGGGCACTCCAATGGAGACCCGCTGGATCATCCAGACGATGATCGAGCATGATCTTTATCACGCAGGCGAGATCAATCACATCCGCGCCTTGCACCAGGGGAACGACGAGAACTAGGTGCAGTGCGCGTCGTATCTTGATTGGCGAGGTCTTCTGTACGTCGCCAGCATTTGCAATGCCGTTTCGAGCAATGCAGCCATTCCGCCATACTTTGGTCCGTACTGGCACGTAGAACTGGAAAGGATCGAGAGCATTTCGCCCTGCGCCGGCACTCGAGTCCCACGCTTACATCTGAATTACCCTGCGGGCACTAAGCATGGGAACTCCCGGTTTCATTGAGAAGACCGCGTTTTGGCCACTGGCCCTGGAGGGGTTTCGCCGCGCTTAGCACGGCTCTTCAACCTGCCGTGAAACCATTCCCCATCCTCCCAAAAAATTTCGCTGCGTTTGGCGCAATTAGAGTGCGGCTTCGGTGATGGCGTGTCCGGCGATATAAGCGATGCCGACGCTGACACCTTCGGTGACCGTGGCATGGCTGAGATCAAATTGGAGATTGCATCAGCGCAATGGCGGCTGCTCCCGCGTGACGCCGATCACCGGCACTCCGGCGACGAGGTCGCGGTTCTGTCTGCCTGGTGCGCATAGCCGGAACCGCTTGGTGGCTCGTTGATGTATACATGACATTCTTTGACAGGTATGCCCCCTACGTACCCTTGAGAGCCGATGTGCAGTCGATCGCGCATTTCCGCGAAGGGGAACCATCACGCATGACCAACACCGAGATTCGACCGTTTACGATCGAGATCCCGCAGGACCAGCTGGATGATCTCAAGCTGCGGCTCGAACGCACCCGCTGGACGGACGAAGCCGAGGGATCGGGCTGGCAGCACGGCATTTCCCTGGACTATATGAAGGAACTGGCGGACTACTGGCAGAGGACCTACGACTGGCGCAAACAGGAGTCAGCCCTCAATGCCCTCGCGCAGTTCAAAGCGACGGTCGATGGCGTCGACATCCATTTCATCCACGAGCGGGGCAAGGGACCAAATCCGACGCCGCTTCTGCTCAGTCACGGCTTTCCCGACTCCTTCTATCGCTATCACGAGGTGATCGACCGGCTCACCGATCCCGCGAAAAATGGCGGCGATCCGAACAATTCGTTCGATGTCATCGTTCCGTCGCTGCCCGGAACCGGCTTTTCCGACCGCATCACGCTCGATATTGACGCCAACGCCGATCTCTTCGCCAAACTGATGTGCGAGGTTCTTGGCTACTCATCGTTCATCTCCGCCGATGGCGACGCTGGAGTGCATGTCTCCCAGGCGCTGGCGCGGCGACACCTTGAACTGTTGATCGGCATGCATCTCACCGACGTCGGCTACCCCGACCAGAACACCGATTTCTCGACCCTTTCCCCGGCCGAATTGGAAATGGCGCAGTGGGGGCAGACGTGGTTCATGGACGAGGGAATCGGGGTCAATCTGATCAGGCGACCAAACCGCAAACGCTCACCCATGCGCTCACCGACTCCACCGCCGATCAGCTCGGCTGGATCATCTAGAAGTTCCAGGAGTAGGATAATCCCGCGGCGCGCCTACCTGAGGAGGCGATCGATCGAGACCGGTTGTTGACGAACATCAGTATCTACTGGTTTACCCGCAGCGGCGCTTCGGCGGCTCGCTTCATCTATGAAGCAGCCCACGCCGAGCTTGACTGGGGAGCGCAGCCTTCCGGCCCGATGGGGTTCGCCGCATTCGATGCCGGTGACGATGTTCGCGATTTCGTCGATTCCGGGCGCACGGTGCCCCACTGGAGCGATTTCGAGCTCGGCGGTCACTTTCCAGCGGCGGGCACTTCGCCGCCATGGAGGAACCCGAGTTGCTCGTTGGCGATATCCGCGCCTTTTTCCGCACGTTACGCGAAACCAGGGAGCAAGCATGAGCGAAGTTCTGAGTCAACGAGCGCTCAACCGGTCGCTGCTCGCCCGGCAACTGCTACTGGAGCGGTCGCCGATGTCCGCTTCCGAGGCGCTTGAGCGATTGGTCGGCATGCAGGCGCAGGCGCCGATGCCGCCCTATTACGGACTCTGGACCCGGCTCATCGACTTTCAACCCGAATCGCTCAGCCAGCTTTTGCTCGATCGCGAGGCGGTGCGGATCGTGCTGATGCGCGGCACGGTCCACCTCGTCACCGCCCGCGATTGCCGCTTTATTCGACCACTCCTGCAACCGGCGCTGAAGCAATGGCTGCTGAACAACGCAACCTACGGGAAGGATTTGGCCGGGCTCGACCTCGCTGAAGTTGAAGCAGCCGGTCGACATCCTGGTTGAAGAGCAACCGCGTCACCCTCGCCGATCTCGGCAAGCAACTGCAAACGCAGTGGCCCGATCGCAATGCCGACTCGCTTGGCCAGGCGATTCGCGCCCTTGCCCCGCTGGTGCAGACGCCGCCGCGCGGCATCTGGGGCAAGGGCGGGCTGGCGAAATGCACCACCGCTGAATCATGGCTCGGTCAACCGATGCGGGACGATGCGTCCACTGACGAACTCGTTGTGCGCTATCTGGCAGGTTTCGGCCCGGCGACGATTGCCGACGCCCAGACCTGGTCAGGACTGAAAAAACTGAGCGACGTCTTCGAGCGCCTGCGTCCTCAACTCATCACCTTCCGCGACGAACGCGGCCGCGAGCTCTTCGATCTTCCGGACGCGCCCCGCCCCGACCCCGAAACCCCCGCGCCGCTCCGCTTCCTCCCCTCCTGGGACAACCTGCTTCTCTCCCACGCCGACCGCACCCGCGTCATCGCCGAAGATCACCGCAAACAGATCTGGTCCGTCAACGGCATCGTCCCCGGCACCATCCTGATCGACGGCTACGTGGCCGGAACGTGGTCGATCAAGCAAGCAAAGAAAACCGCCACGTTGCACATCGATCCGTTCGAAACGCTTTCCCTTGCCGATCGTGCGGAAATCGAGGCAGAAGGGGAGCGGTTGTTGCTGTTCACTGATCCAAAAGCGACAAATCGAGAACTTCAAATTACCGGCACGCACGTTGGCTCCATGCCAAAATCATGGACGAGTCAAACATGAGAATGGCCAAGCGAAAGGCACCTATTCATGGAGCGCAATCCCATCATCCAGGCTGAACTCGAAGAAGCGCGGCGTTATCCGATTGTCATTGTATGGTCGGATAGCGACCAGATTTATATCGCAACCATTCCAGATCTGGACGCCTTACAAACACACGGAACGACGATTGCCAGGGCCGCTGAAAAGGCGATCGAGGTTATCGCTGATTGGCTGTACGAAAATCGCGAAGCGGGGTATCCCATCCCTGTCCCCAGTTCTGCATTGTCGGTGCGCTAGGCGCATCGCAGGATCTCATCCCCCCTTTAGTCAATGTACTGAAGTTCCCTCTCCATGTGTCCAGCTTGGCATATTTGACGAACGCGTCCATCTCGTTTTGGAACACGTGCAAAGGAGTTATTGACATTTATATGAACTACTGTAGAATACCGATCAACAACTGATTGATGACCTCATCACGAGGGGCAGAGGGACCGGCCCGATGAAGCCCCAGCAACCGTCCAGCGGTGGATCGGTGCTAAGTCCGGTAGGTCAGCCTTGAAGATGAGGGGCTTTGTTCATGTCGAGTCAACGGTCACAGTTCCCACCAATCAGATCCTCGTGGCGCGCGGTTAACCTCTTCGGCTACGAGCATATCTATCGCAATGCCGGCGGAGCCTGCGCCGGTGACGACACCTCCTGCTGTCGCTAGGCCCTCCCAGGGCCGATCCTCCCAACACTCCTCAACAGCCAGACATTTCTTGATTCGCGGCCATCTCGTCAACGAGATGCTCGCCCCGTTTACAAATCTTTCGCTTTTTTCCGTTCATGCAGTCGATGCTGGAGGCACATCTTGGGACGTTATCTTCTCGGCAGGTTGGCGGCGGCAATTCCAACGCTCATCCTCCTGACCCTGGCCGCATTCGCACTCAATACCTGGGCGCGCGGTGACCCTGCCGAAGCCGCCCTTCGGCAGGGTGGGGTGGAGCCGACTCGCGAGGCGATCGAGGCCTATCGCGACAAGATGGGACTCGATGATCCGCTCGCCGTCCGCTACGTCCACTGGATGAATGGCATCGTCCATGGCGATCTCGGCAAGTCGTTTCTCGATCAGCGCGATGTCAGCGACAAGATCGGCGAGCGGCTGATCCCGACGCTCAAGCTCGGCACGGCGGCCTTCATCGTAACGACAATCATCGGCATCGGCTTCGGCACGCTCTTCGGGCTCTTTCCAAATTCGAAGTTCGATCTCATCGGGCGGGTGATCAGCCAGGGTCTGGCGGCGATTCCGTCGTTCTGGCTGGCGCTCCTGCTCGTTTCGGTGGTGGCGGAGCGGGTTGCCTGGCTGCCGGTCGGCGGGTATGGCGGCATCCGATACATGGTGCTGCCGGTGATCGCGCTCGCCTGTGGCGCGTCGGCCAGTCTGATGCGCTTTACCCGCAGCTCGGTGATGGAAGTGTGGCGGCTCGACTACGTCCGCACCGCCCGCGCCAAAGGACTGAAGCAGAGCATGGTCGCGCTGCGGCACGCTCTCCCGAACGCGATGCTGCCGATCCTGACGCTGCTCGGACTGCGCTTCGGACAGATTCTGGCCGGGACGATCATCATAGAAATCATTTTCTCCTGGCCCGGGATGGGGAGCGCGATCGTCACCGCGATTTCGGGCCGCGATCTGCCGGTGATCGGCGCCTACGTGCTGCTCGCCGGCACCCTCTTCATCATCGTCAATCTGCTCACCGATGTCAGTTACGCCTTGCTTGATCCCCGTGTCCGCCTGGACGGCAACGGAAGGAGCCGCTGATGAGCGCTGCCGCACCGCCCACAACCGCGCTCGCCGGATCCGCCGAAGCGAGACTTCCCCGCGAGCAAACGTGGGAAAAACGACGCTCACTGCCGATTCGCAAATATCTGGCCCTGCTCGTTCCCGGTAGCGTGCTGGCGCTGATCGTCCTCCTGACACTGCTCGCGCCGCTGATCGCTCCCTATGAGCCGAACGCGATCGATATGAAAAACGCGCTTTCAGGACCAACGCGCGAGCACTGGCTCGGCACCGATCAGCTCGGTCGCGATCAGTTCACCCGGTTGCTCTACGGCGGCCGCACCACATTGATGCTCTCCTTCATGGCCATGCTGACGATCTCGCTGATCGGCGCGGCGGTCGGCATTACGATTGGCTACTTCGCCGGCAAGATCGACCTCTTCGTTTCAGCGATTTTGACGATGCTTCTCTCGCTGCCAAGCTTGCTGCTGACCCTGGCAATTCTCGGCATCCTGGGTCCGAGCATCAGCAGTCTCTTCGTGGCTTTGATCGGCGCGGGATGGGTGGGGCACGCCCGCATCATTCGCTCGTCCGTGCTGTCGCTCCGCGAGCAGCTCTATATCGAAGCGGCGGTCAGCATCGGTTCCAGCACGCGGCGCGTGCTCTTCCGCCATCTCCTGCCGAATCTGCTGACCACGATCATCATCCTCGCCACCCTCGATATCGGCGCGCTGGTGCTGACGATCACCAGTCTCAGTTTTCTCGGACTCGGGGTGCAGCCGCCAACGCCCGACTGGGGCACGATGCTCAACGATGCTCGACCGTATTTCACTGCGGTGCCACTTCTCGTCATCGTTCCAGGCGTCACCATCGCCGTACTCGTGCTCTGCGGGAATTTGCTTGGTGACGCGATCCGCGATCTGGCCGATATCGGCCACCAACCACGATGAGTCGCGATCGTCCGGAGATCGCTGGTTCATAGATTGATTGCCGGCGGCAGGAGTTGCCGTCGGGTTGTTGTAACGAAGGGTAGGAACTGTTAAATGAAGCGCTTTCACCGATCCAGAACTGACCGGTTCACCAGGAACCGCCCAGCCTACTGGTATCTCTCGGCGATGCTCGCCTTCCTGATCTTTGTGAGCGGATCAGCGCTCGTCGCCTCAGCACAGGATGAGCCGCACGCCGCCAATCAGGAACTGACGGCCGGCATCTCGCGCAATCTCGTCAACGGATCAGAAGATTTCTGGTACGCCCATGCCAGCCTCCAGGTCTGGGAACCGCTGATCAAGTATGACGACACCTGGCAGCTGCAACCGGGGCTGGCCGAGTCCTGGACGCTCAGCCCGGACGGTCTGACCTGGACCTTCAAGCTGCGAGAGGATGTCACCTTCTCGAACGGCAACAAGTTCAACGCTGACACCGTCGTGGCGAATATCCACCGCGCCGAGCAGTTCAGCGGCCGCCCTTCGATCTTCCTCGGTGGCATCAATTACCCCGAGATCTACGGCGCGCCGACGAGCATCACCGCGACCGGCCCCTATGAGGTGCAGATCGCCTACACCACACCGCGTCCGCTGCTGCCGTACTCGATTGCGAACCACTACAGCGCCCAATTCGATCCCACCAGCTGGGATCCTGAAACGGGAAACTTCCTCGACAAACCGATCGGCACCGGCCGCTTCACGCTCGTCGATTGGCAGCGCGATCAATATGCCGTGCTTGCCCGCAACGAAAACTACTGGGGCGAAAAACCGGCGCTGACCAAAATCACGCTCAAGATCTACACCGATCCGAACGCCCGCGTTTCAGCGCTGAAGTCGGGTGAGGTCGATGCGCTGGTCGAGCTCGGTGCGCTGCTCCCGGCCCAGGCCGCTGAGCTTGCCCAGGATTCGAACTACACCGTCGCCGCCCACGCCTCGGCCTGCCAGACCTACCTTGGGTTCAACGGCACCAAGGCGCCGTTCAACGATCCCCGCGTTCGCAAGGCGGTCAGTCTCGCCACCGACCGCGAAACGATCGTCAATGACATCCTGAGCGGTTACGTCGCGACCGGGAAGGGGATCGTCAGCCAGTTCAACACGCCATTCTTCAATCCGGCGCCGGAAGCCGCCGCAGTCTACGATCTCGATCAGGGGATTGCGCTCGCCCAGGAAGCGCTCGGCGGGCAAACAGCCAATATCGTGCTCGCCTTCACCCCGCCTTCCGAGGGCATCGGCCAGTGGCCCTTCCCGTTGATCGCCCAATATCTCCAGGCGACGCTGCAGCCGCTCGGGTTCAATATCGAGTTGAAGCAAATGGAAACGGCTGCGCTCACTGAAGCTCGCAACAATGGCGAATTTGATCTGATCCTCGCCAACAGTTGCTGGGCCTCTCCTGACCCGAATTACCAGCTTGGCCGCCTCTTCAGCTCGACCTCCGCGATCCAGGCGACCCAGCATGGAGGCTACAATAATCCGGAAGTCGATCAACTTCTCGCCCAGGCGGCGGTCGAAATCGACCCGGCGAAGCAGAAGGACCTGTACAATCAGATTCAGGTAATCACGGCGAACGACGCGGTGTTCGCGCCGCTTTACGATCAGCAGACGATCACGGCGGCAGCCAGTTACGTCAAGGGACTGACCCAGCACATCGCCTACGCGCCCACATTCGATACGGTCTATATCGCGGAGCATTGATGACCATCTCACTGAACGGGCGGACGCTTCCGGCGTCCGCCGCCAACCCTCCTTATCCGAAGACCGATCGCCAGGCTGAGTTCATCGCCCTTGGCGACCGGATGGCGGAAGTCGCCGCCGCCCAGGCAGACGCTCACGACCGGGAAAACTCCTTTCCGCACGACACCTTCGATGCCCTGCGCGATGCCGGCTACCTCGCGCTAACGGTTCCCGAAGAGTTCGGCGGACGCGGAGCAACCCCGCTCGAGCTGATGCTGGCGCAGGAGCGCCTGGCGCGCGGCAGTGGAGGAGTGGCGCTGGGCGCGACGATGCACCTCAGCATCGTCGGCGGGTTGGCCGAAAACCGGCTCTGGCCGTCCGATCTGTTCGCCCGTTTCAGTCGAGAAGTCGTGGCAAAGGGAGCGTTGATCAACTCCGCGGCCAGCGAGCCCGATCTCGGCAGTCCCAGCCGGGGAGGAGCGTTCTCCACCCGGGCGAGAGTGGACGCCGGACGGCTGGCTGATCAATGGCCGCAAAAGCTGGACAACCCTCTCGCCCCGGCTCAGCTACGCGATCACCCAGCTGACGACCGAAGAGGAAGACGGTTCGGTCGGGCGTGGACACATGCTCGTGCCATTCTCGACTCGCCGGGTGTAACGGTCGATTTTGGCACCTGGGACAACCTGAGCATGAGGGCCAGCGGCAGCAACGACGTCATCTTCGAGGATGTGCTGATCCCGCTCGAAAACCGTCTCCCCGGCGCACCGGCGCTGGCGCAGGCGAACGCGAGCGGCTGGAGTCTGATCACCAGCGCGGTCTATCTCGGCATCGCCACGGCGGCGCGCGATTTCGCCGTTCAGTACGCGCAGGAGCGGGTGCCAAGTGGACTCGGCAAACCGATCGCCGAGCTGCAAAACATCCAGCACCGGATCGCCCAGATCGAGATCCTGCTGCTGCAGGCGCGGTCGATGCTCTACAGCACGATCGAAACGTTCGAGCAATATCCGGAGCATCGCGCCGCCATCGCCTGGCAGTTCGCGGCGACGAAATACACGGTCACCAACAACGCCATCCAGATCACCGATCTGGCGCTGCGCGTCACCGGCTCCCCCGGTCTCCTCAAGAAATACCCGCTCGAGCGCTACTTCCGCGACGCCCGCGCCGGTCTCGGCAACCCGCCGATGGACGATGTCGCGCTGACGCTGATCGGGAAGCATGCGCTGGGGTTGTGAGTTGTGAGGTGAGTTGTAGTTCGGGTGTAGCGACCGGGAGCTGAAGCACTCGGCTTCACCCGAGATGACCCCGGACTGCGAACGAAGTCCCTCCGGGACTGAGCTGGCGGAGTCCATGATCCGACTATTCCTCAGCTTCGCCTCGGGAGGCTTCGTCCTGTCAGCACGGACTTCAGTCCGGTGCACGGGTGAGCGCCCTTCCCCATTTCCGCAACATCGAAAGGATTCCAATGCCAACAGACGTCATCAACCAACTCGCCGGAATCAGCGCCGATTCTCGCGCTTGGCCAACTCCGTGCTTCACGAGAGGTTGCGTTCAACGCGGCGCAGGGAAGCTTCGATGAGCTGTTTCGAGCCGGCTGATCCGAAAGGGGTGAGCCGGCAGGAGCGGGATGCGACCGCCTACCGGATCGCGATTCTCGAAAAAAGCGCGCCGGTGATTGAGCTGCATCGCTCGCGGTTGCAGGCGCTCGGGTTGACCGACGCCGATCTCGCGGCGATCGAGCAGTTCCCGGACGGAGGCACGCTATCACCGCGGCTGGCGGCGATTCTGACCCACACCGATCTGCTGACGATTGAACCGCGCAATGCGACGAAAGCCGATCTCGACAAGCTGCAAGAAGCAGGGCTGACGACGCCCGATATCATCACCATTTCCGAGCTGATCGCCTTTTCGAGTTTTCAGATTCGCTTGCTCGCCGCGCTCCGCGCGCTTTCGGAGGACGCATGACCACCACGGAAGAGCGCATCGGCTGGACCGTCGCGCAGCTCGACTGGATCCCCTGGGTTCCGACCGTCTACGAATCGAACTATTCTCCTGAGTTCATCGCCGAGGTCGAAGAGCGGACACCGGTCGCTAAAAAGAGCATCTATTTCGCAACCCTCGCCCACGATTTGCCGGTGCTTGAGCAACGGATGCTGATCTTCAATGCCTCGCTGCGAAGCGAAGGCGGCGCCACCAGCGCCGAGCGCGAGTTGGCCGCCGTCGCGGCGTCGCGCGTCAACGGCTGCGTCTACTGCGCCTCGGTCCACGCCCGCGCCTTCAACTCCCTCAGCAACAAGCCCGAAGTGATCGATGCGATCTATGAGGAAGGCGTCGACGCGCCGCTCGCTGATCCGCGCCTGGCCGCCATCGTCGCTTTCTCAGCAAAATTGACCGACGACCACGCCAACCTCTCCGCCGCTGACCTGAAACCTCTGCGCGATGCCGGACTCAGCGATCTCGAAATCCTCGATGTCACCCACGCCGCCGCCATGTTCGGCTGGGCGAACCGGCTGATGCTGACGCTTGGCGAACCTGCGTCGCCGTCGAAGGAGTGAGTTCCGGAGATCCAGGATCAGGCAACAGCCGCGAGTGCGATCAGGTATGCTTGGAATTGGGTCTTTACAACTCGGCACCTAGGTAGGGGTAGCGAGCATGTTCAATCGCGACAACCTCCCAGGCATCCTTCTCGTCGGGCTATGCGGAATCTCGGCCGCCATCCTGCTGCGCGAAATATTTACTGATTACGTCTTTACCCTGTCAGGCAACGTGGTGCTGATCATTTTTGCCGTAGGCAGCACGATCATGGTGTTTATTCACCGGGAATCGCAAGGTTCGGGGCAAAACCCGGATGGACCAACCTGGCCGGACAACGATATTCGCACCGAAACTCCCGCTGAGAAGCGTTCCAAACGCATCGAGCAGGAAACCCTGCACGGCAATCCGCCGATCACCGGCAACATCGAGTAACCCCGCTCCGGGGTACCATGGAGGCGTCCGCACGTCCGGCAATATCGGACAGAGAGGATGCGTTCATGTTCAGTCGAGATAATCTGGTCGGGATCGTTCTGCTCGGGCTCTGCGGAGTCTCGGCGGTCGCCCTGCTGATCGTGATCTTCACCGACTACTCATTTCAATACTCGGGTCCGCAGTGGCTCGCCCGGATCATCGCGCTTGGTGGAACCGGCCTCGTGCTGGTCATGAGCTTCGGCGCGCTCAAGCGGCGATTCGGCCGTCACGGTGGCCCCGGCGCCCCGCGCGGCGGTCCCTCCTGGCCGCAAAACGATTTGCCCGGGCGCACGTTTCGTTCTCAATCGCAAACGTCAACGACGACAAACGACCTGCCGGCTGGCGAAACGACATCGTCTCCAGACGCCGAAAAGCAATAGTCACTCCTGCGCCAGTTTCGCCAATCGTTCCAGACGCACTTTCCAGAAATGCTTCCAGGGAGCAAGATCGTCCGCTGACTTCGAGTTTGACGTGCTGCAAGGCGGCGCTCGATTTCTCTGGGCCTTTGTCGGTTAGCCAGACTTCGAGGCGAGTGTCGGGTTCGATCAGAACATCGAAACGTGCCGAGCGGTTCTTTTGCGACGTCCGCAGGTGAAGCGATCCTGGTTCGATCCATGCGTCTCGAATCGTACTGAATGCGAACGCCGCATAAAGATCATCAACGGGCATATTGAACGTTTTGCTGATGTTTACGACAAAGCCGTCGCTGGTTTGATTGACGACCCGGCGTCCGCGCGCCCGCTCGTAGCCGACGGTCACGCCCTGCGCCCACCAACCGTCGACTCCGAGATCGTTGCTAATGTACCGGGCAATTTCCGTGTGCGTTTTCTCCATCGCGCCCCAGGCATCGAGCAGCGCGAACCACTCATCCCAGGTTTTGCCTGATCCCTTTTTGATCGCCTCGTCGCTCATGCCCGGATCGGCAACGCGCGGCGGCAACGGGGTTGGCATCTGATGCTCCCAACAACGAATGCGAGATCGAATGGCGGGGTTGGGAGGAATTGTAGTGATGCTGGCAGGAACGTTTCAATCGCCGGCCACATTCGCGGCGTCCATTTCCGCTTGCGTGAAGGGGGTCTGAGCGTCGATTCGCACCGATGGAACCGCTCGTCCTCGCAGCATGTTGAAGCGCGCCATGAGCCAGGTGCGAACCGGTTTCTTCGGCATCGGCGCGTAGCCGCCGTAGACGGTGGCGATGATCTCTGCTTGCTGTCGCCGCCGTTCTTCTTCCTGGCGTGCAACGTGGATGACCGTGTAGTCGTACATTGAAAGCTCCCGTGCTTGAGGTCACAGCAGTGTGACCATATGAATTGAAGCCGCATGCAATGAATGCAGGCGGCTTAGGCGAGATCGAGGTCAAACGACGGGATCGGCGCTTGCTCAACTTGATTTCGCTGGGCCATGTCGGATCGGCGCAATGCGTTCAGCCGCGCGATCAGGCGCGCTCGCCCCGATTCGATCGGCAACGAGCCAAGTCCCGCGTTCGTCCTGGCGACCACTTCCGCTCGCTGGCGCTCAGCTTCCCGTTGCGCGACATGCTTGAGATAGACGATATGCGAGAGATACGCATCGCTCACTTGTTGCTCCCTTGCGTTTAGGGCCACACCATCGTGACCGCTCTGGACGAATGCGAATCGGCTCGCATCGCTGCCATTCACTCTAGGGAACCCGAGGCTTCGCGACATCGCGAGAACTGCGCAATCGCCGTGCGGCGCTTCGGGGATCGCAGTACGTAGATTTGCTCAGAGCAAAAGCTCACGCTGCGGCCTCATGGCCCCGGCCAGCCGCGCGGTCCGCACGGGATGCCCGAGCGCGACAGCAACGATCGCGAGACGGGCGACGTCATCGTGCACCTGAGCCGTGTCCCCTCGGTGCCACATGAACTCGAGGGACGCGGCGTACTGGACGGCCGCGTCCCGATAGTTGCCCCGCTTGAACGCCACACTGCCCAGGAAATTTTGGGCCAAGGCGATGCTCCACCCGAACCCGTAGGCGCGGGCCATCGTCAGGGCTTCCTCGACGTATGCGGCAGCCAGGTCAAGCGCCCCTTGCGCCCAGGCCACGTGTCCTTGCATCAGGAGGCACTCCCCCCACAAGACACTCGGCCCCAGCGCCCGCCGGCGCTCGGCGGCCGCGGTCACGAGGGCTTCGGCCCGAACCAGGTCGCTGCCAGGGCTTGCCCTGGCTAGTAAAGCAACTGCTCGCGCGGCGCCCTCGGGTCGCCGTCATCTGCGCCAACGTGAGGCACTCTGCTTCGCCCAGCCGCCGTCGAAGATGAAGGTGCTCGGCGAGAGCTATTCCAATATCGTCGTGGCGATGACGATCGGAATGGTCAACACGACGGAGCCCGCGGCGCGCGCTCGAGGCCAGCGGGTGGGGCCAGGCTGGATCGCCGGCGACTGCGGCCACGGTCGGCGTACCGCTTCACGACGCCCGCGGGCACCCCATGGAGGTCCTGTGGGAGGTTGCGCACTACCAGGCGCCGCCGGATGAGCAGTCGCCGGTGCGCAACCGGCCGCAAAAGCGCCCCCTGGTCGGGGTGCCGGCGCGGCGCCTCGACCACGTCAATGTGCTGGCCACCGACGTCACGGCCACGCGGGATTTCCTGATGGAGGTGCTCGGCTTCCGGCTGCGCGAGCACATCGTCCGCGATGACGGCGTCGAGGATGGCGCCTGGCTGAGTGTGAGTCCGCTCGTGCACGAGATCGCGGTGATGCGGGAGGAGACGGGACGCCCGGGCTTGCTTGACCATGTCTGCTACTGGTGGGGTTACCCGCAGCATCTGTCCGATCTCGCGGACATCTTCGTCGGCGGCTCCGATCGGTCGCTCTCCTGATCGACGTTGATCGCTTCTTGGTAGAATGCAGGTTTCGGCAGGCCGAACGCAATTGACCGCGACCTTCGCCCCCTCACGCGCCAGACCAAGACAGATCGCCCGGCCAATCCCGCGCGATCCTCCCGTCACCAACGCCGTTTTCCCTGCCAATGTCATCACCTGAAATCCTTCCGGGCCGACGACGCCCCTCACCTGGTCCTAAAGAACTCCCTCTCCTGGAATCGGGAGAGGGGCTGGAGGTGAGGGTTTCCCATCTAGAACGATGGCGGCGTCATCGCGGCGACGACCACCGCCCGTTTTTGAGAAAGGTTGGCGGCGCGATGAGGGAGACCACTATCGATCGTGATCGAGTCGCCCTCGGAGAGAATGAACTCATCGCCATCGACCCAGAAGTGAATCTCCCCCTCGATCACCACCATCTGCTCCTCGCCTTCGTGACTGTACGGCTGATGGGGCGACGCCTCGCCCGGCTCGAACTCGGCCCAGGTGAACTCGATCTGATGTTTGAGATCGGGCGAGAGGAGATCGTATGAAACGGAGTTCGGCAGCGCGATCCGCTTGCGGGCGTTCGACTTCACGACGATCGCTTTTTTCGACGTGGCGGGCGCGGATTCCGGGTTGAGCGGTTCTTGCTGAAAGAACGCGCCCATCGACACATTGAGCGCCCGCGCGATCGCCCAGAGCACTTCGATCGATGGGGTGGTCACACTCCGCTCGATCTGGCTGATCAGGCTGGGCGACACTCCTACTTCACGCGCCAGCGCCGCCGCGCTCAAGCCGCGCTCCCCGCGCAGGCGCCTGATCTCGGCTCCCAACCCATCGAGCCGGGCATCACGCTCATCGGTGCTCTCAGCACGTTCCGGCGTGACCGCTGTTGCTACATTCGCCATGATCCGCTCCTGAACTGAACGCGCTTGACAAGAACGCGAGAGATTCATAGAGTCTTCGTACACGAGAATAGTATAACTTCACGAATAGTAAGTATGGCTTCATGTTTGCTCGACATCCGGCGAGTCAGGAAAGCATCGTCTCTACATCCATTACGGAGGAATTGATGACAACGCTCGAATCCCCGGCTCAACGAGCTTTTCGCGGAAGCGCAAACCGTGCTGGCCGGTGGTGTTTCAGCATCGATGCGCCTCAATCCCTATCTCGATCTCCCGCTCTACATTCAGCGGGGGGAAGGGGCGTATGTCTACGATCTCGAAGGCAAGCGCTTCATCGATTTCAACATGTCGAATGGGGCGGCGCTGCTCGGGCACAATCACCCACGAATCAAAGAGGCGGTCTTAGCCGGAGTTGAAGTCGGCATCATCACTGCCGCCGAAACGCCCTATCACGAGCAACTGGCGGCGACGATGTGCGAGATCATCCCCGCCGCCGAAAAGGTCCGCTTTTCGACCGTCGGCAGCGAGGTGACCCTCGTCGCCCTGCGCATCGCCCGCCAGGCAACCGGCCGCACGAAGTATCTGAAATTCGACGGTCATTTCCATGGGCTGACCGAGCCCTGGCTCTATCGTCGCGCCGATCCGCTGGGCGACGCCAACGACGTCGTTCCCTCTTCGGGCGGCGTGCCCGAATCGGGCGGCAACGACGTCGTGATGATTCCATTCAACGATGTCGCGGCCTTCGAGCGGGCGATTGCCGCCTACGGTTCCGAGCTGGCGGCAGTGATCTGCGAGCCGATCCATTTCAACGCTGGCTGCATTGCTCCCGATCCGGGCTATCTCGAGCTGCTGCGCGAGCGCACCCGCGAACATGGAATTATCCTGATCTTCGATGAAGTGCTTTCCGGGTTCCGCACTGCCCTGGGCGGCGTGCAGGCCCAATATGGCATCACACCCGATCTCACCACGCACGCGAAAGCGCTGGCGAACGGGATGCCGCTCTCATCCGTTTCGGGCCGCACCGATCTGATGGAACTGCTCGCCCCGAATGGCACGGTCGTTCACAGCGGCACCTATTCCGGTTTTCTTCCCAGCATTCTGGCGGCGATCACCACGCTGGAAATCCTCGGCCAGCCAGGCACATTCGATTCGATCAATGAAACGGGCGCGAAGTTCTACGGCGATTTGCAGGGTATCTTCGACCGCCACGGGCTACCTGCCCGCGTGCAGGGTATGGGCTCGCGCTTCGGCTTCTATTTCGGCATCACTGAACCAGTGCGCACCTGGTCCGACGCGCTCGCGCACGATCACGTCATGCACCGGTCCTTCGTGCGCGGCTGCGTCGATCGCGGCGTCTACATCCATGGCTACACCCGCCAGGGCGCGCCAGGGCACGCCGGTTTCTCCACCGCCCACACCCCTGAAGATTTCGCCTTCACGCTCAATGTCGTCGACGACGTTTGCAAGAAACTCAATCACTGAGCGAGTGAAAACGGAGAAGCGAGCAGGCGATAGCAGCTTGCTCGCTTCTCGGCGATGATCCCGGCAGCGCAACACGAGTGGAGTAGGGGGAGGAGCGAAGATGCGGGTCGTGATCGCCGAGTTCAAGCAGGAAACGAATACGTTTGTGCCGTATCTGACGAAGATGGAGCAGTTCCGGGCCTGGCATCTCTGGGAGCAGGAAGAGATGATCCCGAACTTCCGTGGCAACAATGCGGAAGTGGCCGGGTTTATCGAGGTGCTCGAAGCGGCGGGGATCGAGCCGGTCCCGACGATTGCCGCCATGGCGATGTCGGGCGGACCGGTCGAGCAGGCGACCTTCGAGGCGCTGCTCGGACGCCTACTCCATCTGATCGAGGCGGCGCGCCCGTTTGATGGCGTGTTGCTGTCGCTGCACGGAGCGATGGTGACCGAGGAGTTGGACGATCCGGATGGGGAGATCATCGCCGCTGTACGTGAGCTGATCGGTCCGGACGTGCCACTCGCCGTTTCGATGGACCTCCACGGCAACCTCACGCGCAAATGCGTCGAGCACGCCGATGCGATCGTCGGCTTCCGCACCTCACCGCATATCGATCATGCCGACACCGGACGCCGCGCCGCCCAGATTCTGGTTCGCCAGTTGCGGGGCGACGTGAAACCGGTGATGCGCATGGTCAAGATTCCCATGGATACCCCGGCATCGACGCATCGGCATGAAACGCCTGGACCATTCAAGCGCTTGATGGAAGCGGCGATCGCCTCCGAAACGGGAGCTGTGCTTTCAAGCACGGTGTTCTACGTCCAGCCCTGGCTTGATATCACGGAGATGGGATTCGCGACCGTCGTTGTCACGGACGACGATCCGGATAAAGCGTCCGAAGTCGCCATCGATCTCGCGAACAACGCCTGGAGCGAGCGTCACGCCTTTTTCGAAACGAAGCTCGTGCCGGTCGACGAGGCAATCGCGAAGGCGCTGGCGCAAGCCGAAGGACCGGTGATTCTTTCCGATCTCGCCGATGGGAATGGCGCAGGCTCGCCCGGTGACGCGACCGCAGTGATCGCGGCACTGCTCAAAGCGGGTCCGCCGAAAACGTCGTTCGCCAATATCCGCGATCCGGAAGCTGCCCGGGCGTGCATCGACGCCGGGATCGGCGCGGTGGTCGATCTAAAGATCGGCGGCAAGCTCGACAATGTCTACAACCAGCCGATCCGCTTCACCGGCGTCGTCGAATTCGCCGGCCCCGCATCGTATCGCTTCGGCGGAGGCGGTTATACCGGCATGGGCGTCGATATGGGACTTTGCGCGGTGGTGAAGCATGAGGAGCTGCATCTGCTGATTACCAGCAATTCCTGCTTTTCGATCGACCCGGAGATTTACCGCGCCGTCGGATTGGAAGCAACCGAAGCGCAGATCGTCGTCGTCAAATCGGCGATCCAGTTTCGCTCCGGCTTCGTCGGCATCGAGAAGGGAATCATGCTGCTCGACAGTCCCGGCATGAGCAGCGATCACCTGGAGCAATACGACTTCAAACGAGTCCAGCGCCCCCTCTTTCCACTCGACCAGGAGTTCGATTTCACGCCGGTGGCGGTGGGATAGACCTCATCCGGCGCTGAAGCGCTGCCCTCTCCCCGAATGAGGAGAGGGCTTGAAAACCGCTGATCTATCCACAGATTCCGTAGGAGACGATTCGTGTCGTCTCCTACGGACTCTGTGACTCTCGCGTGTTTTCGTCCGGATCAGATCCCGCTCGAACGCAACCACCATCCAGAGAACCTTGAACAGGAATCGCCCGACGCTATGGGGTCCAACCGGGCAGTTCCGATGCCTGCTTAATCCAATTCGCCAGGAGTTCCTGATCGAGCTCATCATTTTCGTGGATGTCGAGATACCGCGTGTCTTTGTTCTTAGACTCACCGGGGGGGAGTGGACTCAGTGATGCGCCACGGAAGAATGCCACTTTGACGTACTTCGTAAGGCAATGGAAATTGAGGAACCAGCCCTGGCCCTCGATGCCATAGAAGGGTGAGTTCCACTTCACGGCCTTCTGTACGTCAGGCACGGTGCGCACGATGAGCTCGTCGAGTCGGCGTCCGACGTCGCTTTTCCATCCTGGCATGGCCGCGATGTAGGCCTGCACCGGGACATCGCCATCGGCCTTCGCGATCTGCGGGTTGCCGCCTGAAAGAAGGACCGGTGTCGCGGTCGACGGACGACCCTTGCTTTGGTTTACGTCAGATTGCGTGCCATCGCCGGCCATCTCCTTGGAATTGGTCGCGGCCGGTTTTTCCCTGGTCATTGGAGTTCCTCCCATTCGTGACTGTCCTGAACGAAGGAGGCCAGCCGCTCGATGCGGCGGACCTCCTCGTACGTGTAGCGGCGCATTCAGGTGGCCAACGTATGCAAGTCGAAGCCGCATCGAGCGTCGAGGGACTCGACTTCGCCTTCCACCATGGCCACGTCGCGGTTGCAATCCAGCCATAGACGGTCGATCTGTCCACCGGCATGTGCCTTCAGCGCATCGCCGTCTCATTTGAATGACAGTAGCACGAAATAAGGCGCATCTTCCGCCTGGCATTGGCCACTCAGACAACTTTGTCATTGGTGAGCCAATAGTCGATGCCGCGACGACGCAAAGTGCGGAAGCGGGGGCCGGCGCTCAGCGGTCCTGAAGCAATCCGAGCACGTTGCCATCGGGGTCGGTGAAGGTGGCCACCAGGCGGCCGCCCCCGACATCGTGCGCGGGCTCCTTCACGGTGGCGCCCGCGGCGGTCACCTCGGCGAGCTTCGCCTCGATGTCCGACACGTGCCAGTAGGCGACCGGTGCGCTCATGCCCTGCGACGCCCCGCCCGGCACCAGCCCGATCTGCTGGCCCGCCACCTCGTAGCCGACATAGTAGGGCGCGTCAGATTGCGGCGATATGCCGAGCAGGGCGGTGTACACCGCCTTGGCGGCCGCCAGGTCGGTCACGGGATGCAGCACGGTTTGGATTCCCTGGGTGGAAGAGCCGGTCATGGTCTTGTTCGCGTCTGACATATTTCAATCCTTGCACTGATAATGGCCGTGACGTTTGCGAGTCGCCCGTCATCTCCCTGACGGATCGTAAAGCAGAAATGTGACAGGTGCCGGATTCTCACGCCCGTGCAACACGGTTCGAGACGCATCGCCCGCATCTTCTCGCAGTCGCAACCCGATTGCTGGGATCGGCCACTGAGGCGGAGGATGCGGTGCAGGAGGCGTGGCTTCGCCTCGACCGCGCCGGTGACGACGGCATCGAGAACTTTGGCGGCTGGCTGACGACCGTGGTCGGCCGCATCTGCCTCGATCACTTGCGGACACGCTCGTCACCGAGTCAAGAGCTGGTTGAATTCGAGATGGCGGACCTCAGCGATGACGAGCCGCGCGCGGCGGAGGGTGCGGGCTGCGACCCCGCATCCGGACGAGCGTCGAACCCGCAGCGCGAGATCGTCGCAGCATTTTTCGCTGCCGCACGGGAAGGACGTCTCGAAGCCCTGATCTAGCTGCTCGCCCCCGGCGTCGTGCTCCGGGCAGACGCCGCGACACTGCGCATGGGGACGAGCCGGAAATAGTCGGCGCGCAGCCGGTCGTAGAGACCTTCTCCGGACGCGCCCGCGCTCATCGCCTGGCAAGAATCGATGGACAGTACGGCGCGGTCTGGGCGCCGGGCGGCAAGTCGCGCCTGGTGTTCCAGTTCACCATCGAGGACGATGCGATCATCGCAATAAACCTGATCGCCGATTCAGACGTGATCGCCACACTGAGCATCGCGATCGGCGACGTCTAGGACGGCAGAGGGTTACGGCGATCCTTCGACATCTTCGACATGTTACGAAAGCTCCGGAATGCCGCGGCGCTCAAGATCGTCGACGGACACATGCTGATCCCCCTCGGCATCGAGCTTGATGAGGACGCGATCGCCGCCCATCCCGCGACGCTGCGCGATCTCAGGAATCCACCTCGAATGGTCCTATACCGCGCGTTTCAATGTGCCTGCGCCACTCCCCGTCATGCTGACCAACGGGAAGAATCTCCGCGAAGCGCCTGATTCAAGGTAAGCGTTCTGGCGTCCAACCGCGGCTTCACCGAATTCCGGATCGAGTGCGGGCTGATCGCCGAGGGCTGGACCGAAGCTAACCACCTCGGCCGGCTGATTGAGCTTGAGGTCATTACCCCGGACGAATAGAGAACGGTCGGCACGCCAACGCCGTAACGACGCGTCAGGAGGCGACTCCAGTTTCAGCGGTGGGGGACGATGTTCCCTGCCGCTGAAATGCTTTCCAGACCATGGCCGTGACGATGAGCAGGAAGACACCGGTAACGAAAAAGGCGGCGCTGAAGCCGAGCGTGGCCGCGATGCCTGCCCCTACCAGCGGACCGAAGAAGCCGCCCAGTGACGCAGCCGCCGCAACAACACCGTAGATCGTGCCGCGCTGTTCCGGCGGCGATTGATGCGCCACGATCGCGTTCGCCGCCGGCACGAGCCCGCCCGCCGCGACGCCGAACAGTCCCTGCAGCACGACGAGTTGCCAGGAGGCATTCGCGAGCGCCATCGGTAGGTAGAGCAATCCCGCTCCCAACGCGCACCAGAGCAGCACCGGTTGGTGTCCCCGCTTATCGCCGATGCGCCCGAGAAAGATCGAAGAGATCGCGCTCGTCAGCCCCAACATGCCGAGCGCCAGTCCGGAAACAGTCGAAGCGGAAAGATTGAACAACGAGTTCGCATCGCCGAGCTGCTCGATGAACAGCGGGATGATCGGTTGCACCGACGACGAGGCGAAGCGCGACGCGAACAAGATCAGGATCATCGATCCCATCACCCCGGCGAACATCCAGGAATTGGCCGCACGCAAGGCGGTGAAGCCTCGCGCGCGTCCTGCCTTTCTCGGCATCGGCGTGAACTGCTCGCGCACCACGAAGGTGACGATCAAACCACCCAGGAACAGCATCCCGGCAGCGACCATGAAGGTGGCCCGATAGCCGATCTGGTCGGCAAGCACCCCGCCAAAAAGCGGTCCAAGCGATGCGCCGGAAAAGACCGCCATCTGGATGATGCCGAGCCCGTAGCCGAGCCGGTCCTTCGGCATGCTGACGGCGACAAGCGCGGTCGCGGCGGTGACGGTTCCGGAAAACGCTCCTTCCATAAAGCGAAGTCCAAGCAATTGCCAGGGGGCGGTCGCGAAACCCATCAAACCGACCGTAATCGTCGACGCAAACATCGCCCGGATCAACATCGGACGCCGGCCATGGCGATCGGCGATCGCGCCCCAGAACGGCGCGGTGATCGCCATCACCCCGGCGCCCCCGGCGTTGATCAGACCCCGACCAGAGCGCGGCGGCGGAATCGGAATCAGCGCCAAGATCTTGAAGGTAGAAGGGGAGAAAAGGAGTACGAAGACTGAAGCCAAGGATTGCCAGCATTTCCGCCAGCCAGATTGCCCAGAGATTTCGCCGCCAATCAATCTCTCGCCCGCGCGTATCAAGACGCCGAAAGATCCGCCGTGGAGCGCGTTCGTCTTCGACTGGAGGATCGTCTGTTAAGCCATCGTTCATAATCCGCGAGCGAGTGTATCGCTGAATTCGGAAACGAACAATCGTATCTATTTGGAATGTTTTCCCGGCGCTTGACAAACGGTCACCTCTCCACGAAAATAGAACATGTGTTCTTTTCACTGATGTACGGACAGTCTGCGGGGTGGCGGAAAATGATGAGCGCTTCAGGAACGTTGAGCGAGATGGTCGTCGGGCGGCTCATCGACTATTTCTCGATGGCGCAGGGTGACGCGCAGCGTCTGCCGGGGGACGATTGCACCGCCTGGTTCCTGAGCGTGGAACATGATCTCGAACTGCTGGCATCGAGCGATCTTGGCGTCATCGTTTTGCAGCCGCTCTCGTCCGAATCTCCCTGGCAGCTCACCTTTCGAGCGATCGGCTCCGCGCAAAACTGGCTCACGGCCGAGCTGACCGGAGATGCATTACTCGGCGATCTGGCGCAAGCTTGCTTGCATGAAATCGATTGGGCGCTGGACGGACTGTTGCGGCAGGCGCTGCTGGCGCGAGGATCGTTGCTGGCGCATCGCCGCGATCACTTGCTCGATATCAGCCGCTCGATTTTGCGCGAGCACGCCGAGGCGCAACGGGTCGAAAATCTGCTCGATCTACGCTGGCACGATCGCACCCGCATTGAAACGATCCGGCGAGCGGACGAAGGCGAATATCTGCCGCATTACTGGTTGCGCTGGCCAGAACGGTCAACGGCGACGGTCGAGATTGAGCGCGTCAATCTGATAGCGCTGGAGTCGTCCGGCTCCCCTGCCGGGGGATATCGTTTTTATCTCGAATGCACCACTCACGCCCGGTCACTTGAGGAAGCAGCACTGAGTCTCGCCGACGAGCTCTTCACCGCGTTGACCGATGGCGCGATGACCGCGTCGATCGAGCCGCTCGGTCTCTCCGGCGCGCTGATCGACACCCATCTTCACACACTCACCTTTCACACGCCTGATCTTCCCGATGGCCCGACACTTCGCCACCCGCTCGGGAAGCCGGGATCCCAGGGAGCAATGACGCGCCTGGGGGCATAACTGGTTCACGCGTTGTCGCGTGGCATGGACAACGAAAAACGCCGGGGCGATGTTGCCCCGGCGTTTTTCGTTGAAACCCTCACCCGGCGCTCAAGCGCCACCCTCTCCCAATGCTGGGAGAGGGCACGAATAGCCCGGTATATCCAGACATTCTGTAGTGGCCGACCTTGTGTCGGCCATGCTCACAGGAACCTGATTTCGCGTGTAATCATCATGGCCGATACGAGATCGACCACTACGGCATGCTGGCTAGTGACCTGGGGGTAGAGTCATCTACCGCTTGGCCATCGCCATTTCTGCTGTTGCTTCGGTCAGCAATTCCCGCATCCATTCGCCATGCTCGCGGTCGTGCTCGAAGGTGATCGCTTCGATCCAGCGGCGCACATCTCCCGCCGGGGGCGGGGGAATGGCGGGTTGGCATTCGGAAACAGGGCGATCGAGATCGTCATCTCGCAATCCGCGCACGAGTTCCATGATGTTCGATCGGTTGCCGCGAAATATGCTCAGCACCTGCCGCAGGGGCAAATCCTTGCCGCGCTCGAAGAAGATCGCATTGGCTTCATCGAATGGAGCGCTTGGATCGGCGTCGACGCCGATTGCCGGCAAGCGCGGCTCGCGTTCCAGAACGGCAATCAGATAGAGATCCCAGGTGGCCAGGTGGTAGAGATGATCCTTGGCGCTCCAGCCATCTTTGCGGGGACCAATCAGAAGCTCGGGGGGAGTGCTTGCAATGAGCGCTTCCAGTTCTCCGCGCGCCCAATTCATGTTTGAGAGGAGTTCCTCGACCTGCGTTGTTTGCACCCGCTCGGCATGCGTTGTCAACATATCCTCCTTGCAGTCAGCGCCTTTGCTGATCTCCTGTGACTATACCCTCCTTTCAGGCACAAGACCGTGCCAGATGCTGCCCTGAAACGGGTTCCATTTGGATACAAAGCGACAATGTCGCGCCTCCCTTTATGATTGCTACCATAGCGTTCGCCGCATTCGGCGCTCTCTGCCCGAAATGCGGTTGTGAGTCGCGCCTAGCTCATTGGAGGAACTCTCATGATCGTCGTCATGTCGCCCGGCGCGAGTCGTGAACAGGTCAACGATATCGTGCAGCGGATTCGCGGTCTCGGGCTCGGCGCCCATCTCTCAGAAGGGGAAGAGCGAACCATCATTGGCGTCGTCGGCGCTCCCTTGCCACCCACGCTGCAGGAAACACTTGAACCGCTCACAGGCGTCGATCAAGTGGTGCGAGTCTCCACGAAGTACAAGCTGGCGGGGTGGGATTTCCATCCCCAGAAAACGGTGATCACCATCCAGGTGCAGGATGCCCCCGCTGGCACCCCGCCGGTGATCATCGGCGGTGAGGCGGTCACCGTCATCGCCGGTCCCTGCTCGGTGGAGAGTGAAGAACAACTGCTCGCCTCCGCCCGCGGCGTCCACGCCGCCGGGGCGACCATTCTGCGCGGCGGCGCCTACAAACCCCGCACCTCCCCCTACGAGTTCCGGGGACTGGGCGAGCGGGGCCTGGAGCTGCTGGCCCAGGCAAGAGCCGAAACCGGCCTCGCCATCATCACCGAGGTGATGACCCCCTCGGACGTGGAACTGGTCGGCCAGTACACCGATGTCTTCCAGATCGGCGCCCGCAACGCCCAGAACTACCTCCTGCTCGAAGAAGTGGGCAAGATGGGCAAACCCGTCATGCTCAAACGGGGCCTCTCGATGCTGATCGAGGAGTGGATTCTGGCGGCGGAGTATGTGATGGCGCAGGGGAATCCGGACGTGATCCTGTGCGAGCGGGGGATCCGCACCTTCGAGCAGGCCACCCGCAACACCTTCGATGTCAGCGCGGTGCCGGTGGTGCAGAAGATGAGTCATCTGCCGGTCTTTGTCGATCCGTCGCATGCGGCCGGGAAGCGGGCGTATGTGGGGGCGTTGGCGCTGGCGGGGATCGCGGCGGGGGCGGACGGGTTGATGATCGAAGCGCATCCCAATCCCGATCACGCCCTCTCCGACGGCGCCCAATCGCTCTCGCTGGAGGAGTTCGCCGCCCTCACCCCCAAGATGCGCGCGGTCGCCGAAGCCGTCGGCCGGACTTCACCATCATCCGCTGCGTAGATCGATTCTTGAACGAATTCGTGCGCTGTCGTGCCCGGGGTTGAAACCCCGGGCAAACACGCCGAAGCCCTTCCAGGGCTGAGTTCGGTGGGAGAAATGGTCAATATATCCGAGCGTTTCTCGCTTCAGTCTCGGAGAGACTTCGGCTTGTCAGCACTGGACTTCAGTCCGGTGCAAGGCGCAATCCCTGTTTCCTTGTACACCTGAAACGAAAAAGGAGGAGGCAATCGATTGCCTCCTCCTTTCATCAATTGCACGTTTGAAACGACCGTCTCGCTAGATATCCTCAAGCCGGACCAGCGGTTTCGAGGGCGCCGGCGGGGCATTGACCGGTTTAGGATTGGGAGCAAGGGCCGCGTCCGCAACGACGGGTTCGGCGACCGCTTCATCCGGCACGAGCAGATCGGTGAGCGGAACCTCAGCCAATTGTTCTTCAACAATCGGCTCGGTTTCCTCAACCGGCGCGCCTGCAGCTTCGAGCGTTTCCGCGTCAGGGGCAGGTGCGTCGGCCATCGCCGCTGCCACTTCGGGCGTTACCGGCTCCGCGTCGGCAAGCAGCGTCCGGCTCGTCGCTCACGGGCGGTTCGAGCGTGCCCCGGAACGCTTTCGCCAGGAAGGTGGCGGCGCGCGCATACGTCGCCCAGGTTGATTCGCCGGTCGACGTTTCCGTCCAGTAGCTGCGGCCCAACTCATCCAGCACCGAGCGGAGGTAGGGGAGATGCAACTCGTCCGGCGTGCGCTCGATCAGCAGCGTCGGCGCTTCGATCACACCGGCGAAGGTGGCCGGAGAGCGAAGCGCGTACCGGCCAGCATTTGCCAGCGGCAGCCCGTAGTTGGTCATGAACCAATCGCGCATGGCGCCGTCGCACTGGTCGAGGGTGATGTCCCAATCGACGATCGGGTCGATCGCGACCACGCCTTGCACCGCGTCGGGACGGCTGCCCGCCAGCACCAGGGCCAGCGCGCCGCCATATCCCTCACCGACGATCGCGACGCGCCCGGTGGCGACGCCTTCGTTCTCCTCAATCGCGGCGATGATGTCGAGCAGATCCTCGACTTCCGACTCGACGTCAGCCCGGTCGCGACGCGATTCGGCGAGCTTGCGCCCAGCGCCGCGCGCGCCCGGAAGCACCGGCGTGAAAACGGCGAAGCCGGAAGCGGTCAACGCCTGCGCCGCCGGGCTATATCCAGCGTCAGCCGAGACATCGGGCCGCGCCCCGAGCAGAATCACCGCCGGAGCAGGACCGGAGCCTTCGGATCGGCGATAGAACAGCCCGGCCGATTTCTTCTCGACCAGCGTCAATTCAAGCGACTGCGGCGAAACAAGCGAGCGCTCGCCGGTATCCCAACCACCCGGAACCGGCAATTCGCGACGTTCGGTTTCCTTCTTATTCTGCTGAATGACGACGCGCGGTCCGCCAGTTGCCGGAGAAAAGAGATAGAACGCCTGGCGGTTCTCAGCCGGAGATGGGAGCCAACGCGGCGACCAGGCCCGGCCCGGCTCCGATTCGATCGCTTCCGAGCTGGCCGCGCTCGTCGCGCGGTCGCAGCAACTGACGAGCCCGCCCTTCGCGCGCAGGAAGACGACCCGGTTGCCATCCGACGACCACTGCGGATCCGATTTGTCGCCCTGTTCGCTCGAAATCGTCCAGGATGCCTGGTTGTCGGCATTGACGACGGCGATATGATCCCAATCCGATTCCTTGACGACATGGAGGATCAACGGGCGGGTCGGCCCCCAGCGGAGGGACTGCCGGCCGAGCACCTTCTTCGTGAGTTGCTTCTGCACGCCGCCGGCCAGCTCAACTGCCCAGATATGATCGCCGGCTGCCGTCGTATCGGTCGCGGCCTGGGTGCGCAGGAATGCAAGCCGTCCGCCTTTGACATCCCAGGTCGGCTCGCGGTCGAGCTGACCGGGATCGGGCAGCGTCAGCTGCGTGGCGGGACCATCCCCCTCAGAGGAAGCGACGGCAATGACCTGATGGCCATCGCGCACCGAAACGAAGGCGATCCAGTCACCATCCGGCGACCAGCGCGGCCACGAATCGGAGGCGTTGTGCCGGACGAGCGGCGCAGACTCACCCGTTGCCACATCGACGATACGAATGTGGGTGAGATCGCTGCCGGTCGATTGCGCGGTGACAGCCAGATAGTTGCCATCTGGCGACCATTGCGGTCCGGCAGGCGCTTCTTCCACCAGGGTGAATGAATCGGAAAGGGTGGTCAGCGGGATCGGCGAAAATTCGCCCGCTTCGATATCGAGCGACCAGAGCCAGGGCATGCCGGATGAATCACGCTGGATGAACGCGGCGCGCGTACCCTCGGCGTTGATTGAAACCGATCCTGGCATCAGCGGATCGTCGAGCGGCGCACGCTCGTCGGGTTCGGGCTCGACCGGAATCACCGGTTCCGCAGGCACTTCTTCTTCAGAGGCGTCGAGCGCTGGTTCCTGGCCTTCGGCAACGAGCGTCGTCGCCTCGGCTTCTTCCGGCTTCACGGCCGGGTCATCAAGCTGGGAGACGCGATCGGTCATGCGTTTCTGTGTCCTCGTCAATCGCTGCCAGGGGCAACGAAATAGCCGTATGAACGGTGCGGGCGACCCTCGATATCAGCAGCCGCGAAGAGAGCGATCCGTCCAACGCGGCGGATGGATCGCCAGAGCAGGTTGCGCCCGCGATGGTAGCATCCACCCCTGCCACGTACAAACATAACCGCCAGCCCGGCTACGCGTCGCGCATTGGCCGAACCAGGCACATGGTCCATGCCGCTTTCATAATAGAAGAAGGAAGCGCGCTTGCACGCCATACGTGAGCCTGACGATCGGTTCCTGGCCGAAGCGAGGCAGATGAACTGACTAACGACAAAATTGAGGCGCCTGAGGCTGCTTGAGTTGATTGACTTTGACCACTCCACGGGCGCGAGGGGGAATAGCAATAATGATTGCCGTTCGCTGGTCAGTCTTGCTCGTCCGCATCTTCGGCTGCAGCCGTGATAGTCCAACTGGACAGCAGATCGGGATTTACCACGACCTCTCCCGTGCTTCGCAGGCGGTACTCACCCGGCTCAGCCGGTTCAATCGAGTTCAAGTCGAGAGGCAGCGTGAAATCTTTGTTAGACCCATGCAGGCGCATCGTTAAAATACCTTTATCAACGGACGTGATGCGCCCGTGTATCTGGGACTTCCTGAGGACGGTGCCATCCGCATTGAGGTAGGACAGTCCGACCAGTAGGTGTTTGCCTATCAACCTTGCCGCTTCGGCGTCATCGGTCAGACCTGCCACTTGGTCCTCACCTCTGTCGATCATTCCGCGAATGCTGCGGCAGCCACCAGACACGTATGCGGCCAGATTAGCACTCCCTGGCTTTGAATGGAGCTTTTGTCCGAATTGACGAACGAGGAGCTTTATTGATGGCAAGGGCGTGGTGCAGGGGCCAGCGCCGATGTCTCTCAGGTCAATGGCGCGCACCAAGAGTGGCAGCACAAAGTCAATGCTGCCCAAAGCGCTGCGCAAATCGCTGAGTACATGTCAGATGACGCAGTGAGAGATGTGGACGCTGCGATGCGAGAGCTTGACGCGCCAGGCGGCAATGCCGCGGAGCGTAGGCCAGCGACGGCATACGACGAACAGCGGACATACCCATGGAGGCGTCGCTTGCCCCGCCGCGTACGGGCGTTCCGCCGGCTCGCCTGGCCGCCTCCGATGGGGCTGGGTCGCCCCTCAGCCGCCCTCGAGCTCATCGATCGCGCAGCGCATATGCCCTTTGACCCAGTCGCTGGCTTCTTCCCGCGCAAGCGCCTGCCGCAGCGCGGGGAGCGCCTCCGTCGCGCCCAGGGCCGCCAGTGCCCCGCCGCCCAGGCGCGCCTACACGGGTCGGCCTCGGCGAGCGCGTCGATCAGCAACGGGACAGCCGGGCGGTAGCTCGTGTATGCCCAGGCCCCAGGTGAGCGACCGGCGCACGTACAGGTCGTCCTCGACCGCGTAGCGTTTGAAGAGATCGTAGCCCGTGCTCGGGTCACCAATTCTCCCGAGGGCGTCGGCCGCCTCAACGCGCACACCCGACTCTGGATCGTTGAGCGCATGCACCAACATCGGCAGCGCCGCGTGCAGACCGCGCCGACCCACCCGGTAGCACAAGTATTCGCGCGTCCCCGGGCTACGGCTGGCCTCGTAGGCGGCGACGATATCCCCGGCCGAGGCGCGTTCGACCCAGGTGCGGAAGCTCGGCCACAGCCTGGTCTCCTCGTCGTCGAGCAAGGGTCTGAATTTCCTCGGAAAGATGCCGGGACCATGCCGGCCAAGCGCACGCACGCGGTTCGCTCTCCTGATCCAACGCCACGACTCGGTCCATCGGTCACAGCGTACACCACCGCTCGGCTGCCGCGATGCTCAAGGCAGAAGCGCTGGTCCGAGCCATTGGTCTTCAGGCGCATTGGGCAAACCGGCAAGTACCACGCCGGGGTGAATCGGCCAAACACTCGCTCGTCAGTCATCGATCATGTTCTGAATGATCAAAGCGGCGGGCAATCCACGCCGATATTTATCTGATCCCGTTCAGAAGCACGCCAACCAGCTCATCGGCCATGGTTTCGGGGGTTTCGATCTGGCCGGGAGTGAACTGCTGGAAGCGGATCCACTGCAGCTGCCCCATCGTGAGCAGGATGAAGAGGTAGGCGGCGCGGGCGGGAGTGACGCGGGAGAACTCGCCACGCGCGGCGGCTTCTTCGAAGAAGGGGATAAGCCCGGTCACCATGTTGCCATGGTCGAGCGCGTTCATCTTCAGATCGGCTTTGCAGGAGACGCTCAGATAACGCTCGAAATCGGAAAAGAGCCGCGAAAGATCGCCTTGCGTTGTCCGGAAGATGTAGACCATCGCGCGTTTCAAGCGCTCGTCGAGTGTTCCCTCGATCTCGAGTTGCGAGGCGAAGCCGGCCTTGAGACGCTCGATCGAGAGCACGAAGACCTGCATGAAGAGATCGTCTTTATTGCGAAAGTGATAGTAGGGTGCGCCCTTGGTCATGCCGGCGGCTTCCGCGATCTGCTGCATCGACACGGCATCATAGCCATCTTCCAGAAAAAGCTGGCAGGCTGCTTCTAAAAGCGTCTCACGCCCGGAAATTTCCGCTTTGACCGTCATATTCTGCTCGTCCTCGATAGTTGAGGAGACAAGAAGCGCTTCATCTTCTGATCTCTGGTTCGATGGCCTGTATCGCATTGACATCATACGACGCTTTGCTCATTGCATTTTACTGAGTGACCGTTTAGTATGTCGTGGTCGCCACCACAATGGCGCATCTTCGGGACCATTCCCACGCATGGCGGAGGCCAATACGCATATGAGTCAATCATCGACCGCCCCCAGCGGTCTGCTGAGCAAATGGGCGAGCTTTGCCGCTCACCATCCAAAAAGGGTCGTTCTTGGTTGGATCGTCGCCCTGATCCTGGTCGCCGGCATCGCCACCTCGCTCGGCGGGGCATTCGTCGATACCTTCAAAATTCCTGGATCGGAGTCGCAACAAGCGGTCGATCTCCTGCAGGAGCGCTTCCCCAGCCAGGCCGGCGACAGCGCGCAGATGGTGTTCCACGCGCCTAACGGCATCAACGATCCCGCCGTTAAAGCACAAATAGACGCCGCGCTGACCGAGGCGGCGGCCTTGCCGGAAGTGGTCGGCGTGACTTCCCCTTTTGATGCGAACACGATCTCGGAAGATGGCACCATCGCCTACGCCTCGATCCAATACGACAAACCGGGCAACGATGTTGATGAGGCAAGCTTTAAAGCGCTCGAATCGTTGACGGAGCGCACCGATTCGGACCAACTCACCGTCGAGATCGGCGGCGGAGTCGTCAGCGCTCAAGAGGTTCCAGAAACCGGCACTTCGGAGCTAATCGGCATCGGTGCAGCGATCATCATTCTGTTGATCACCTTCGGGTCAGTGATCGCGATGGGCCTACCGATCATCAGCGCCCTGGTGGGCGTCGCCTTCGGCTTTCTCACCGCCCTGATTGCCGCCTATTTCTTTGATATGAGTACGATCTCGACTGCTTTCATCTCGATGATCGGACTCGGCGTCGGCATCGATTACTCGCTCTTTATCGTCACCCGTTTCCGCGAAAGCCGCCATGACGGGCTGACTGTGCATGATTCGGTCGTCACGGCTGTCAATACGGCCGGTCGCGCCGTGCTCTTCGCCGGCACGATCGTCATTATCGCGTTGCTCGGGCTCTTCATTGTCGGCATCCCATTCGTCGGCTTCATGGGTCTGGGGGGAGCGCTCGTCGTCTTCACCAGCATGCTGGTCGCCAATGGTCTGCTTCCGGCGATTCTGGCCTGGGTCGGCCCACACATCGATAAATGGACGATCCCGACCGCCAAACCGACTCCGGTTGAGAAAACGTTCGGCTATCGCCTGACGACCCGCATCCAGCGCGCTCCGGTGCTCTGGCTGATCGGCGCGCTTGCGGTCGTCCTCACCATCGCTTCACCGATGCTCAGCGCCCGAGTCGGCTCGGCGGACGCTGGCAACAATCCTGAATCGATGCACACGCGCCGGTCCTACGATCTGCTCGCCGAGGGCTTCGGCCCCGGCTTCAACGGTCCGCTGCTGGTCGTCGTCAATCAGGAAGGCGGCATCGACCAGACCGCGCTCGACAATCTGGACCAGGCGATGAGCGGCGCGGCGAATGTCGTCGCCGTCACCCAGCCGACCATCAACGCCGATGGCGATACCGCGATCGTGACGGTCATCCCCGGCACCTCGCCGCAGGACAAAGGCACCGAGGATCTGATCGCCAACTTGCGCGAGAACGTCATTCCGACTGCCCTGGAAGGAACCACGACCCACGCCTATGTCGGCGGCGGCACCGCGGCCTTCGTCGACATCAGCGAGAAAATCGCCACCGGGTTGCCGATCTACATCCTGATCGTCGCCGGGTTGAGCATCATCGTGCTGATGGCCGTCTTCCGCTCCGTGTTCATTCCGATCAAAGCGGCCGTGCTCAACCTGCTGTCGTTCGCCGCGGCCTACGGTGTGCTGGTGGCGGTGTTCCAGAAGGGATACGGCGCGAGTCTCTTCGGCGTCGACCGGACAGGACCGATCGAATCGTTCCTGCCGCTGATTCTCTTCGGCATCCTCTTCGGACTCTCGATGGACTACGAGGTCTTCCTGGTCAGCCGGATTCGGGAGTCGTATCTGGAAAGCAAGAACACGAACTGGGCGCTTTCGCACGGCATCGGCAAAACGAGCCGCGTGATCATCGCCGCCGGCGCGATCATGGTCGCCGTCTTCGCCTCCTTCGTGCTCGGTGATTCGCGCACGATCAAGGAATTCGGCATCGGCCTCTCGGCGGCGATCTTCGTCGATGTCGCCATCGTCCGCCTGATCCTGGTGCCCGCGATCATGACGATCGCCGGCAACGCAAACTGGTGGTTCCCGGCCTGGCTCGACCGCATCCTCCCCCGCCTCGACATCGAAGGCGGCGCCGATCATCCGCAGGGCCGACCCGCCCTGCAACCCATCGGCGCTCCCGTCCCACTCAGCGTCGGCGCAGACGGCGACTAACCCTTCCCGTTCATTTCTTCGACCAACAACGAGCCTGCCCGGAATTCCGGGCAGGCTCGTTGTTTTCCGCATCAAATATTGTGATGAGCCCCAACCGCGCTCACCCGGACGAGATTCCTTCCGCTTGTGTTCCTCCCTGTGCTTTGCGATGATGATTATGGTTAGCTCACGATGATCAGTCGCAATTGAACGGCCTCTGGCGAGGTCGATATCCTTTCTCCCCACTATTTTCGTGCCCGAATCAAGACGCGATCATCGACAGCAGACCATCGTTTGACGACGACCAATGAGCGGGAGGTTCCAATTGATGTCTGAAATGAAACGTGAATTTCGTTCGATGATCGATGCCACGCGTCTCACGCGCCGGCGGCTGGGGCAGACCGTCGCGGGTGGAGCGGCCGCCACCTTCATTGCGGCCAACGGACTGACCGCGCTCCAGGCGGCGGCGCAGAGTGACGCCACCCCGGAGCCAGCCGCCTCGCCGGTCGCCGGAGAGCTGACGGACGAGCAGCGCGGCTGGGTCGAGCAGGCGAGCCGGGGCATGGTCAACGGCTGGTTGCACGTGCGCATTCAGGGCGCGCCCTTCGCCCGGGGATTTCAATATGGCTATCTGACTGCCGCCGAATATGCCGAGGCGATTCGCGTCTACACCGCGATGACCTACCAGACGACCGGCATGGACTATTCCTTCTTCGTCGAGAAGGCCGCCGAATATCACAAAAGCAAGATCACGCCGGAGTTGACTGAGGAAATGGAGGGTACTCGCCGCCGGGTATACCGCAGCGGGCGTGCCGACGACGCTCGACGACATCATCGGCTGGAACGCCTACATGGAGATGACCGGCTACTGGTGGCCGACCGTCGCCACGAAGTACGCCAACAGCGCTCCCAACGGCAACCGCAAGAGTCATTGCAGCGCCTTCATCGCCACCGGTTCCGCCACGACAACCGGCAAGATCGTGATCGGGCATGAGTCGTTCACCGAGTTCTGGAACGGCCAGTACATGAACGTCATTCTCGACATCACTCCCGACGACGGCTATCGGATGGTGATGCAAACCAGCCCCGGCTGGATCGCCAGCATGACCGACTTCTGGGTGACCGGCGGCGGTCTGGTCGTGGTCGAAACGACGATCGTCGGCTACGAAGGCTATGACGTGACGAAGGTCCCCGAATACGTCCGGTCCCGCAACGCCGCCCAATATGCCAAAAGCATCGATCACTGGGTGGAGCTGATGGACGCCCAGAACAACGGCGGCTACGCCAACATGTGGCTGATCGGCGACACCAACACGAACGAAATCGCCAACTATCGAGATGGGACTGGTCTATCAATCGCTGGAGAAGAAAACGGACGGCTACTTCTTCGGCGACAACGCCTCGACCGATCCCCGCATTCGCAACCTGGAAAGCACCGACACCGGCTACAGCGATGTCCGGCAGCAAACCGGCGCGCGCCGCGTCCGGTGGCCGCAGATGCTGGAGCAGCACAACGGCTCGATCGACGCCGAAATCGGGCAGACCATGCTCGGCGACACCTTCGATCCCTATCTCGGCTACATCAACCCGTCGTCACGGACGATCTGCTCCCACTACGATGTCGACCCGATGTACTACGTCAGCGATCCGAACGCCATCTGGAACGTTCCCTTCTACCCGGCCGGGTCGGTCGACGGCAAAGTCGCGACCGCCGATGATGTCGGAACCGTCAGCATGTGGGGCCGCTTCGGCCGGGCCGATGGCGTCGGCTTCGACGCCGACGACTTTCTCGCCCAGCACCCGCAATGGGCCTGGCAGGAGGGCTACCTGGCCAGCCGACCCTCCCAACCCTGGACCTACTTCGACGGCAACGGCGAAATCGAGACTGAGGAGTAAATCGCCGAATAGAGCTGGTCAAACAGCGATCACTGTTTGACCAGCTCTGTCATGACATTGTCGGACAGCACTGGTATGATCGTTCCAAGGTAAGGAATGATTATGGTCTCGCCACGTGGAAATCGCACCGAAAAACTCGATGTTCGACTCTCAGCAGATGCAAAAGAAACGATCTATGCCGCTGCTGCCGCTACTCATCGCTCGGTGAGCGAATTCGTGGTGGAGAGCGCGCTCGCTCAAGCTGAAGAAGCGCTGGCCGAGCGTCGTCATTTTGGCTTGAATGCCGAGCAGTGGGAGCAATTTCTCGCGGCACTGGATGCACCACCGCGCGAGATGCCTCGGCTGCAACGGCTTTTGAGCGAACCAAGCGTCTTCGAAGAGCCGGAAAAGCCTTGATGGCGTTTCGCATTGAAAAGCTTGGTCGAGGGCATCATCTCGATACCTTCGATTGCGGTGACGAAGCACTCAATCGCTTTCTGTCTCGATACGCATTGTCCAATCAACAAGCGAATGCTTCGCAAACTTATCTCGCCCTTGCCGATGATCGAGTGATCGGCTTCTATACCCTGGTCGTGGGCGACGTGGCTTTCGAAGATGCGGCAGATCGGTTGAAAAAGGGACTCGTCCGGCACCCGATTCCAGTCATGGTCCTCGCCCGGATGGGGGTCGATCTTTCCTGGCAGGGACAACGCATTGGCTCGGGTCTGCTCAAGGATGCGATGCGCCGCACGGTCCAGGCAGCCGACATCGCCGGTATCCGTGCGTTCATCGTCCATGCCAAAAACGAGCAGGTACGCGATTGGTACATGCAATTCGATCTGACTCCCTCACCGTCTGATTCACTGCACCTCTATGTGCTTGTCAAGGATTTGCAACGACGTCTGGAGTCAATCTAGGACTAACTCCAAACGCTCCCCCAGGCCAGCAGTCCAAATCCAACCAGAATCGTCCCCGAAATCCAGTTCACCCAGCGCAATCTGCCTGGGGTGAGCTTGCTGCGCAGGAGGCTGACCGTCCCGCTCAGTACCAGCCACCAGAGTGACGATCCGAGGAAAACGCCGATCACGAGCAGCAGGGCAGGGGCACGGTCTCCCTCCATCTCGGCGAGTCCGAGCCCGGCGAAGACGGCGACGAAGGAGAGAATCGTGGTCGGGTTGGTCAGCGTCAGAGCGAACGTCGAGCCGTAGGCTTTCGCCATGCTTGGGGTGTACGCATTCGCGTTGTTTGCAGCCGGAATTGTCCGCGCGATTCTGATGCCGAGGTAGCAGAGAAAGAGCCCGCCGATTAGCTTGATCTGATCCTGGTGGCTGACCAATCGCGATGAGACCGCCGTCAGGCCGAGCGCGGCGACCGCGCCGTAACAGGCGTCGGCACTGGCTGCGCCCAGACCAGAAACGAACCCGATCTTCCGGCCCTCGGCAAGCGTGCGGCGAATGCAGAGAATGCCGATCGGCCCCACCGGAGCGGCGATCGCCAGTCCGATGATGATCCCTCTCCCCAAAAACGAGATGTCCATTGGCTCGATTCGCTCCATTCAGACACGCCCCGAGCCGCACGACCCGGGGCACAACAAAACCCGCCAGACCGGATCGGTCTGGCGGGTTGCCATGCGCGCGGATCATGCAGGGCAACGCGATTAACCAGACCCCCGGGTCTGCTGCCGCTGTTGCTGATTGGCGTTCACATGATGCGTCATCGAATAGCCCCCGCTCTTGCACACCACAATAGCGATTGATGCCGGTCGCGGTCAAGCACTCTGCTAGATGCCTGCCGCTGCAGCGGCGCCCATTTGTGATTCGGGATCGTCGCCGAGCGTCACCGGGCGCTTTCGCTCGGCGAAGGCAAGCAGCAAGGCAATACCGATCAGCGTGTAGGCGGCGAGCACGATCAGGGCGCGTGCGATGTCGTTGCCATCGAAATAGAGCACGTTCCGCAGCAACGTGAATCCAGCGCCGTTCGGCAGCCACGGACCAACCGAGCGCCAGAAGCCGGGCAGAAATTGCTCGGGCACGATGCCGCCGGATGCAGGGTTCCCGATCAGGACGAAAGCGATCAACACGATCGCCGTTCCTGCGATGCCCAGCACCAGTTGCAATCCCATCGTGGCGACCGCGACGGCGAACACGACGATCGCGCCCACCAGCGCGATTTCCCAGAAGTGCCCGGTGATGGCGCCAAGCCAGGTATCGGCCACCAACGCGCCGAGCAGACCCGAAAGCAGCGCGTAGCCCGCCAGCAGGCCGATCCGGAGCAGGGCATGCTTGCGGCTGGCATAGCCTGTGCCGCGCAGCGTGGAAAGCACCGTCGCGCAGAAGTAGCCGCCGAACACCCAGGAGATGACGAGATAGGTCGTCGAAAGCCCGCGCGGATCGCCGGGTGACAACGGGTGGACATGTTCGATTGTCAGGTTGATGTTCTGCCCCGCCGCAAAGCCCTGGGCGAAGACATTCAGCGTTTGGGAGGCGGTCAGTCTGACCGCGTCGGCGACGATCAGCGTCGCGCCGTCCAGGGGCAGCACAATGCCACTGTAGTCCTCGACCTGATCGATTGCCTGCTGCAAATCATCGACGCTGGTTCGATCCGCGGTTTGAGCGCGTGGTTGGAGAGCGTTGAAATCTGGTCAACGAGTCCCGGTGCGACCGGTTCCGGCGCGACGATGCCGATCGGCACATCCTTTGGTGTCGGGTCGTGGAGCGCGCCGATGTATGACGCGGCGAAGATTAGCTGCAGCGCCAGCGCCGCCATCGCCGATGCCTGCTCGTCCGCCATCACTCCACCCCCGTCACGCGAGATGCAACGCCTACTCGGTCAGCGCGATCGCCGTAGCCGATGGACTCAGGCGATGCGCATATCTGCTGGCGAATGGGCAGAGTTTACGGCGATCAGCGCGGTTCGGGGAGAACGTTTCCGCGCGGTAGCCGGATCGACACCTGCGTGCCCTGTCCCAGCTCGCTGCGAAGACTGAGCGTGCCGCGATGCGCTTCGACAATCGTTTTCGCGATGGTGAGGCCCAGTCCAGTACCGCCGCTCTGGCGAGCGCGGGCGCGATCGGCCCGGTAGAAGCGATCAAAAACCCGCGATTGGTCGGCCTCGGGAATACCAATGCCGGAATCCCGCACGTCGATCAGGGCATCACTTCCCCGGGTGGAGAGATGCATGGTGATCGTGCCGCCGGCAGGGGTATAGGCCACCGCGTTGTCGAGCAGAATGCGCAGCACCTGCCGCAGACGATCGGGATCGCCCAATACGGTAACCGGTGCGTCGATCTGCAGCTGCAGCGTCAACCCCGCGCTCGCGGCGCGCGGCTGGTGAGCGGTTTCTTCAGCTTCCAGAATTGCACCGAGCTCGACGTCCTCGTGGCGGAAAAGCGCTGGTCCCCCCTCGTCCGAGCGGGCAAGAAAGAGCAGGTCGTTGACAAGCCGCGTCATCTCATCGATCTCGGCGATCATCTGCTCCGCTTCGACGCGAATCTCGGACGGCGTTGCATCGGGCATGCGCTCGATCAGTTCCGCATTCGCGCGGAGCACCGCCAGCGGCGTGCGCAACTCATGTGAGGCATCTGCAACGAATGCCTTCTGGGCCGAAAATGAGGCGTCGATCGGCCGCATGGCGCGCCGGGCAAGGAAGAGCCCGGCGAGTGGAGCGACGATTGCCCCGATGATCACACCGGCCAACGTCGCGTAGAGCGCGGCGGTACGCTGGTTCTGATACTGATTCTGGCCGCGGGCGGCCTGCACCGCGCCTGCGATCGTCCCGCTGGCGTCATACACGGGTACCGAGCGAATACGCACCGATTCGCCATTGACCGTCACCAGCCGCTCGTCGCTTTGTCCACTCAGCGCGATCTCTATGCTGTCGCGGTTCGGCAGGCCGGGAAAGGTGAATCCCCGATCGTTGATGATCACATCACCATCGGTATTGACGCCGTAAAGCACGACATCGCCGCCAGCCAGCGCCTCGCGGCCGCTGTCATGCTCGTCTGTTTCTCCGGCGTCATCCTCTTGCTCATTTTGCGGAGTTGACGAGGGGGGAACACCCACGCCCGGTGGTCCGTTCAGTCGGCTCGCCCAGGCGCTGGCGGCACTCTCGGCGCGCCGCTGGAGGAGGTTTGATTCCTCCCGATTAAGCTCGACGCCCAGGATCAGCACCGTACCGAGACCAACGAGGGCGATCACCACGATCACCATCACGGCATTTAGCGCTGCAAGCCGGCGACCGACCGAGGCGAACACCAACCTAACTCGACATCATCTGATAACCAACGCCGCGCACTGTCCGGATCAGTGACGATGCCGCCGCCGTCGCTGGGGCATCGAGCTTGCGCCTCAAGTAGTGAATGTAGAGCTCGACGACATTGCCCTGCGGATCGGCGTCGTAGCCCCACACCCGCTCCAGCAGCTCGTCACGAGTTAACACCCGTTTCTGATTGCGCATCAATGTCTCCAACAGCAGATACTCCCGTTGCGTCAAGTCGACCGGCTCCCCATGCCTGGTGACCGTATGCTGATCGAGATTCAGGGTGATCTCCCCAGCATTGAGCGTTGCCGGCGCGATTGGCCGGTCGATTCGCCGGAGCAGTGCCCGCAATCTGGCCAGCAGTTCCTCGAAAGCAAACGGTTTGCCGAGGTAATCGTCGGCGCCGGCATTCAGCCCTTCGACCCGCTCGGGTAAATCGGCGCGCGCCGTGAGCACGAGCGCCGGAGTCGCGACCCCGCCCTCACGCAACTGACGGATGATCTCCAGTCCTTCGATGCCGGGCAGCATCCGGTCAACGATGAGTACATCGTAGTTGCCGGTTAGGGCCAGATCGAGCCCGTCATCGCCGGTCAGGGCCAGATCGACGTCGAATCGTTCCGAGCGGAGCAGCCGCTGGATGATGTTCGCCAACCGCGCTTCATCTTCAATAAGCAGAATTCGCATCGATCTCTCGCAATGCAATCCGGTCGTTCGGCGTCATGCTCGCCGGCACAGCTTGCCGCTGCGGCATGATCGGCGCGCCGCCGCGCTTCCTGCCGCGCAACAGGCGATAACTCGTCAAGAAAAACACCGCGCCGAGCGTACTCGAATACATGGCAAAGACCCAGCTTGAAGCGGTATCCGTACCGGCGCCGATGCCGTGAAACAACGCAATGATATAGAGCGGAAACGCGGCGAAGTGGAGCAGGCGCCAGCCGCGCTGGCCGATCCAGCGGCGAACGCTGAAACTGGCGCCGACGATGACCATTCCCCAGGCGGCGATCACGCCGAACCCGATCCAGACGTCGCCATGCATAGCGTAGAACGGCACGATCAGATCGGCGAGCTGAAACGGTGCGTAGTGATCGAGCGCCAGCGATATCAGATGCAGCGCCAGCGCGGCATAGGCCAGATCCGTGACGAACCGGTGAATGCTAAAGACCATCGCCCGACCGCCAAGACGATCGAGCGCGCTCGTCGTCATCCCAAGTCCGAAGAGCACGGTGAGCCAGAGGAGCAGGTAAAGCGTGATTCCCGAGGAGCGGGCGATATACCAGGTTGCCGGACTGAGCGAACTCCCTGTGAGTCTCGCGTAGAAAAGGAGTCCGAATCCGACCGATAGGACCCCGAGCGAGGCAAAGATGCGGTAGCGATTTCCCGGTTCAGGCGGGTTCACCCGTCCAAACGACGACGGGGACGATCTCGAGATCATGAGCGTGCTCGCCCTCCCATCGCGACCCATGGCCGCGACGATCAATCGTGATGCCGAGCGCCGCTCCGAAAAGCTCGCCCGCACCGTCACGAGCAGTCGAAAGAAAGAGAACTTTTGCCGCGACATCGGCGCTTATGGCATCAGCAGCGAAAGCCGTCGCCGTTTCGACCCCTCCCTGGCTCGGCTCGCCGGAGGCGGGGTCGATGAGGTGATGCGCGATCCCATTGCTCGTTCGCCAGCGCCGCCGGTTCCGGCCGGAGGTGGCGATCGCCCCCGTGGTGGCTGGATTCAGGACTTTTGCGATAGCGAGATCGCGATCGGGATGCAATGGATCCTCGATTCCGGTTCGCCAGCAATCGCCGTCCGGCGGCACACCCCAAAGGCGAAGATCGCCGCCGGCGTTAATGCAGCCGCCATCCCAGCGACCGGCCAGCCGCTCGAAAGCGGCGTCGACGAACGCGCCCTTAGCGATGCCGCCGAGATCAATCTGTGCGCCGGTCGGAAGATCGATCGTCCGCGCAATCCGATCGAGCACGATCCGATCAGCGCCGGGAACCGGTATGCCTGGAGTGGATTGCCATTCGCCCCGCGCCCGGACATCGCGAAAGGTACGGTCGTAGCCATTTCGCAGCATCGCGGGCAGGACAAGTGGATTGAATAACCCGCCCGTCTGATGGGAAGCGGCCAGCGCCCGCTCGATCAGATCGAAGAGTGGCGGGTCGACCGTCTGCGCGCCCTGACCGGCGCCGGCATTGAGACGGCTCAAGCCGCTTTCGGGTCGGAAGCGGCTGAATCGCTCCTCCCATTCCTCAGCAAGCACCTCGATCTCCTGCACGTCAGCGATGAATCGAGCCTGATCGTGCCCAACCGCCGTCAATGTGATCGGGGTGGCCATCGCCCGAAAGGTCGCGGCCCGGTGCCGGCAACTCGAAACGATCGAGGTCATGATCCGCTCGAATTCGTGCGCGTATGCGGCGGTTGCTGCGAAATGGAAATATCGCTGGTACTCGAGGTCGCGTTAGAGCTTGGTGCGGCGTTCGACTGAATAGACGAGGGCGAGTATTCCTCCTCACCGTCATCCGACTCACCATCGTCGCCGGAAACCGTGACCGCCTTGTGCGTGGGCGTCTGCGTTGCAGTGGGCGTAACCCCGCTGGTTCCGCCACCGGGCACGAGTCCGAGTACGATCTTCGCCTTTTGCACCTGGTTCACCGGGAGCTCGGATTCCTGCGTAGAAATCTGGGATGTTGTTTGTTGAACCGTTGATTGCTGGACCGCCGATGTTGCCTGCGGAACGACCGATGCACTGTTGGTCCCGTTATGGCCTGCGGCCACGATCAAGGCGGTACCGACCACCAAAGAAGCAGCAGCACCACCGAAGAGCGCCCGGCGCGCCCGCGCTTCCCGGCGATAGCGCTGGCGCGTGTCACGGAAACCCATCGCGCCAAGAGGATCAGTCATCTGCCGCATTCGGGCCTGTTTTCGCGCCCGTTCCTCCGGGCTGGACGATGAGGTCAATTGATCGCGATCGTCGTTTGCCATCTGAATGATCCTTTTCTGTGCTGAGGAAGCGACATGGCCGAATGGCTCAAGCAGGGACGAGTGATCCGCGCAAGAGGGTGAACCCTATGAGAAAGACAAACGTAAGAAGCGCCGAGATGAGAAATGCATGTCGCTGGCTCATATTCCAGTTCCTACTCCATCGATATCCATGAGCCAGCACGCCAGGACGAGGGCTCATCCTGAATCTATCGCGCCTACATTTGGTTTTGCTTAGAAAAATTGAATACGTCGCAGCTTAGAGAGAGTCATCCCTGATCGCCGAGTAGAGGTGGTGAAAGGGAAGTTCGCTGCCGTGGTCCGCTTCAGTCTCTAGGTTAATCCGTGCCGCACCGCACACCACGCGCCCCGGCGATGCTGGCGAACGCCTCAAGCAAGCGGCTCTTGCCGATGCCCGGCTCGCCCGCAGCGTGATGCCGAGTGTTCCCGCCAACGCCGAAGCGAACTCGCGTTCAAGCGTCGCGAGCTCAACCTGACGTCCGGTGAACTGTGCACCGTGTGCAGCCATGTCCCCTCCGCGACGAAGGGTTCATCAGACAACGCCGAGTCTCATCCTACTGAGCCGGGGTGCCTGTCGGTTGCTCAGCTGGTTGATCGGCGGGCATTGATGTAGGAGAGGCTTCGGTCGTCGGCGCCGCCGGCGCTTCCGTCACCACGATCGCGCCCGGCACGGTCGGCTCGGGGGTCGGGGTCGAAGTTTGCATCAACTCAGGAGGAACCTGTTTGCGCTGGTAATTCGTCCGCACGCGCTGATCGCCGATCGTGTTCGAAAACTCCACCGCGCCGAGCACTTCGAGCATGCCGCTCTGGTTATCCGCGCCCTGCGGCAACTTGCGGCAACTGCCGTCAGACATATCGAGCTGCAGCGCGAAGGGGCCGAGGGTCGGGTTCGCTTCGTCGATCAGCACGTTGACTCGTTTGACCGAGCCGGAATAGACCTGGGAAATCGCATCCTGCTTGGCGATATCGAGACAGATCGGTTGCTCGCTCTCGCCGCCGCCGGTCGCGGAAATCCAGACAATGATGAGCAATAGGAGCAGCGTCGCCGCACCGGCGAAGAGGACGAGATAAACCATAAGCGGCCGGCCGCCAATACGGCGGTCGAGATAGTCCCGCATCCGATCAGGTGGCTCACCCGACGGCGACGGTTGTCCTGGCCCCTCGAACGGCGTGATCGATGGATCGGTGCCGCCCTGCATGGTCGTTCCCCAGTTCACTCAACGCTGCTTCGTCTGATGACGAAGCATTCCAATAGAGACAACGGTCATTCTGCCTGGCGGGTCCCCTTGATCTTAGGGGATCTTGGCCAGTTCTGCTTCCACTAACGCTTCAACGTCGGCTGTCGGATCGCCGGTCGGCGAAAGACCATAGACCCGCACCAGAATGTTGTTCTTCAGGGCGTAGATGACCACGACGTTGCCGCCATCGGTGGCGGTGCCGGTCATCGTGACCGAGCTATCGCCATGCGACGTTCCGTCGACCTGCGTATACCCATTCAGCTCTTCACCCTTTTGCACGAAGAAGGGGAGCGCTTGCTGAGCGCCGTCGATCGTCCGGAAGCGATGAATGCTGACATAGAGCACGATGGTTTTCGCCGGATCGGACTGATCGGGCGCCACCGCGAACTCGCGGAACCAGTTTTCCCGCCAGGCCATGTCGCGCAGCTCCGCATCAATAGTCACCTCGTCACCGAGCGCGGTCGCGACATCAGCCCGCTGCAACTGATCCTGATTCGTCTGCACGAAACCAGCCGGCAATTCGTCGACCGTCGGCAGCAATGTTTCCACCGATTCGGTAAAGAGCGCCGGACCAGCGCTGTCAGTCGTGCTCCCCTGATCGCCGCCTGATGCCTCGGTTGTCGCGGCACCGGCGGTTTGCGTGGCGTTGGGATCGACCACCGCATTCGGATCGGTGGTTGGCGCGGTGGTCGGCTGCCCGAGCACTGTCGTCGATGTCGCCGGAACGGTGGCAGGCGCGGCGATCGCCTCAGAAGTCTGGGTGGCGGAAAGCGCTGCCTGATTGTTCTTATCTTTATTGTCGTCACCGCCGAAGACGATGAACCCGATGACGATCGCCAGGATCATCAGCGCCAGCCCGCCGATGGCGAGCGCGGCGATGATCTGCGTGCGGCGATTGACGACCGGCTTGCCGGACGATGCGCCGCCGACACCATAGCCGGCATAGCCAGGCTGCGAATTGGCGCTCAGCTGCTCATCGGGTAATGGCGCGATCCAACCGCCGCTGCTTGCGCGTGTGGCGGCAGGAGGCTGCACGGGAGGCTGGCCGCCACCTGCAGGCGGATAGCCGCCCTGCGGCGGCGTCTGGCCATACCCTGGCTGCCCATACCCGGCATAGGGATCGTTAGCGGGTGGATAGTTCCCTGGATATCCGCCCTGGGGCGGCGGCTGACCGTAGCCCTGTTGGCCCTGACCGTATCCCGCATAGGGATCAGCCGGTTGCTGCCCGTAGCCGGGCGCAGGTGGTTGGTTGCCATAGGCGGGCGGCGGGTAATTCGATTGCGGTTGCTGGGGTGGCTGGACATAACCGGGTGCCGGTTGCGAGCGCCCGTAGCCAGGCTGGCCGTAGCCCGTCGCGGGCGGTTGATCGTAGGGCGGGTAGGCCGGTTGCTGCTGATTTGGATAACGCGGATCAACCGGCGGCGATCCCCCGGGCTGCTGACCCGGCTGATCCCACGACGGCTGGGAAGGATTCGGTTGCGGTTGCCGCTGCGATGGGGTCCGCGGCGTTTTCGGTGGACGAGGCTCCATGCCGGTATAGCGCTCCTAGAAAACGGCGCATTGCGCCAGGCCGGGGCGGCGCGCCCGTGCTTGGGGGGATCCCACTTTCCCCATCAAGTCGATCGCATAGCAATAAGTATAGAAGGCTCCGCGGGCGCGGGGGCCATGCGGGGAGGGCAACGAACTGTGCCAACGCGGCGCAGCAGCGATCGCTTTTGCGCACTGCGTAGAGGCACGATACGCGAATAATCAAGGGCGTCGCAACCTGAGCGCCCCGATCAGGCGCGGAATAGCGGCCAACAACGGTAGGCAAAGTCACGATTTCACCGAATCTCCCTTTGCGGAAAAGATTCGTACGTACAGAACATCGCTGTGACAATTGGACAAACGGTTTACAAACGATGCTTTCGGGCCTACCATCGCACTATGCAGTTGCAGAGCGTGTATGCTGCGCATGTGACCGCTTTTCACCAATGGAGCGCATTCGCGTGGAGCTCAATGGTTCCCAACAATCGAATTCAGGCAGCAATGCCTTGCCTCGGCTCTACATGACGAGCGATCTTCGCGCGGCCACCGGATTGAGCCGGACGCACCTCGATTATTACCTTCGAGAGGGGTTGATTCGCCCCGCCGCGCGAACCGAGAGCGGCTATCTCCTTTTCGACGACCGCGAGCTCGACACGCTGCGTCACGTCATCGCCCGCCGTCAGGCGGGAGCGAGCCTGCGCGATATCCGGCTCGAGATCGGACGCGAGTCATGAGCCGGTACCGCGCCTTCGGCCTCAACCGCGAGCCTTTCGCTCCCGAACCCGAGCTTGCCATGATGGCTCCTGCTCTCGGGCAGACTGATGCGCTGGCTCGCTTGCGGCAGGCGGCGATCGGCCGGGCCGGGCTGGCGCTCGTCGCCGGCGAGCACGGGATCGGCAAGTCGATGGTGCGGCTCGCCGTTGCCCGCGATCTTCGCATTGAGCCGTCGATCATGCTCGCCGAGCTGACCGAGCCTGCCGAATGGCGCACTGATGTCACCTTCCTCCGCGCCGTCGCTTCAGCCTTCGGCATCGATGTGGCCGGCCGGACGACGCTCGATCTCACGACCGATCTGCAAAAAGGACTCGGGGCGGTGATCGAAGACGATGTCTGGCCGTTGCTGATCGTCGACGACGCGCACCGGCTGACCAGTTCGCAGATCGATCTCGTGCGCAGCCTGCTTGGTCCCGGATGAACGAGCGCCGCGACTGAGCGTCATGCTCTTCGGGGCGCCGGAGGTTGAAGAGCGGATCGGCAGACGGCAGGCGCTCACCCGGCACCTGGCGATGCGGCACACGCTGAATCCGCTCAATGCCCTTGATGCCGCCGGTTTGCTTGCGTTCCGGCTCAGGCTGGCCGGGCTGGAAGAAGGATCGGGACTGTTTTCAGGAGACGCCATCGTTCAGCTCATCGAGCGATCAGGCGGCAATCCGGGCGCGCTGATCGCGCTCGCCGCCGGAGCGATCGACCAGGGCGCGGCGACCCGGAAGGGAACGATCGACCGGGAGATGGTGGTCGCCGTCGCGCAACAGCTGATGCCGGGAGATCGCGCTCGTGATGCGGGCGAGCGAGGAACCGGGATTTCCATGCCGGGAAGCGGCAAACGATGATCGGGCACGCGCAGATGCTCCAGACCGAACATGGTGGGGAGCATCTGCCTGCGCCGGATCGAATGATTCGCAGCAGGTCAAACGCCGGGCGGTCCGGCGGAAGGAGTAAGCAATGGAAAGCAGGACGTAGCGTGCGACAAGATCGCGAGCAGGCGGTTTCATCCTCTGACGCCAATCAGGAGATGAGCAAACAAAAAACGACCGGCGCGCCAACGCCGATCGTTTCTCCGTTCTTCGCGATTGTTGATGTGTTGAGCGTTTCACCGGATCGATGCGAACAGTCAGTCTCAAACAAGCTGTTCTGATCGAACCCCGGTAATTCGGTTCGCCGCCATTGACCCCGCCAAGGGAGGGTTTCGTGTACCCAGGCGACGGTGATCATCGTGACATGCCTTTCGAGGAGTGTCAAGACGACGAGTTAAGAGTTGAGAGTGGAGAGCAGTCAGCGCCACCGTCGCGGCGTACCCGCAAGGGCGCGTCGAAGTCTTCGGCAACTCCTTCTCACAACTCACAACTCACAACTCACAACCCGGACGTGGTCGGTCGCGAGATCGAGCCGGTGCGGGGTGGCGAGGACACGCGGCGGCGAGGGTGGTTCTGGCACTGGAACAACATCGTCACCCAGTACGCGCCGTTGATCGGACTCAAGGGAGTCGGGCTGCTCAACTCCTATACGGTCTGGACGGACCGGCGCGAGGAGTCGGCCTACCGTGGTTACGCTTTCCCGTCGCAACAGAGCGAGGCCTCCTTTTATGGCGAGGACCGCGCCGAGCTGATCGCCCTCAACAAGATCCTGGTGGCGCTCGATCTGATCGAGATCCGTAAAGAGATGGTGACGCGGGTCGATGAGCAAGGACGACGCTGGCGTGTTCCCCATAACCTCTACCGAGTGAAAGACCATGGTGACGGGTTCAACCTGAACAGCCAGGATGTGCTGAAAGTGGTTGAGCTGGCCGAAAAGGACCGCGCCATCTACCGCACCATCCGCCACATCTTCTCCGACCGCTTCGCACCGATCGACAGCCAGAATGTCTGGTGGGCGATCCTCGAAACGATCCGTGACGAGGATGCCTGGACGCGATTGGCGGCCCGGGCGCTGACCGAAGAAAACCGGGCGTCGGCCAGAACGAGGGCTGGCCACGAGGCTCGCAAGGGGCGTTCTTTTTTGCCTTCCGGCGGTGACAACCCGACACCCGGCGACAGCAACTCCGACAGCACTACTGTCAAAGCGCCAGACAGAGAAAGCAACCTCTGTTGCAAAGACCAACAATGGTTCACCGGTCGATGTTGATGCGGGCAACAAAGGTTCGAAGGCGAAATCGGCGAGCAGTGTCGAGCCGGGCAACCAAGCTCGGCCAACCACTGTTGCACCAGCCAACACGACAAAGAACCAATATTCATTACTTACTACGACGACAACAAATCGAGAGGATCAAGTTTCGAGGACCGAGCGACTTGACGAAGAAAACGCCGCAGGAATGGGGGATAATGGAACTGTCGAAATGACAGCGAGTAGCGCCACCACACCGTTTCCGGCGAGTTCTGGACCGGGTGGGAAGATTGCGCCGGGCGATGCCCCGGGAGAGACAACGGCGATTCAGGCATTCGAAGATGCAAATGGCAGACCCTCCACTCCGGCGGAACGACACCTGCTGCGGGGACTCGCGGCGCAGGCGGAGCCGGACGCGATCAAACAGGGAGGCGCGCAGTCGTCGGGATGGAGCTGGGTGTCGGCGGCCACGTACGAAGCGGTCGAAGCAGGAAGCTCGTTCGTCGCTCCACGACGATTGCGTGAGATCATCTTGCGATGGGCGCGGGATGGGGCGCCCCGTTCGCTGCAATCACCTGAGGATCGCCAGCCGACAGCCGCCATTCAATCCGAGCAGGGAATCGAGGCGATCCTCGGCAACGCGCCCGATATCGAGTTGTCGCACGGCTATGGCAGTATCCGCACCTGGGCGTTCGCGGTTTCCCGGTTGGGCGGTTCCATTGATAAAATGGTCCTGCGTGATCTGGTCAATGGAACTGCGATCGTTGGCTATCGTGAGGGCGAGGTGACGGTCGCCGTTGTCAATCGTCGCCAGGCCGAAATGATGACGGGCGGCTACCGGACAATGATCGAGCGAGCGCTGGGCGAGGCAATGCGCCGACCAATCCGGCTGTCCATCATCGAGCCGGACTCAGCGGCAACATCCGACGATGAGCAGCCGAGCTTGCCAGAGATCGAGGAAGTCCCAACTCGGACCGAGCCGGAGGAGCAGGAGTCGTTCCTGATTCCGGAATGCGGGATGACGAGCGATCAGGTCTGGACTGCGATGCTCGCCGAGCTTTCGACGAATGGCGAGATCCCGCCGGCGAATGTCTCTGCCTGGTTGCGTCCGGCGCGGCTGATCGGTCGCAACGCCAACGGCGCACTGATCCTCGGCGCGCCACACACGCTCGCCCAGCGGCGGATCGAAACGCGCTTCCACCAGTCGATCGAGGACGCCGCCGCCAGGGTGATCGGGATGCCGATTCGCGTTGAAGCCGTCGTCGCCTCAACCTGGCTCGCTGCGAATCCAGGGCCTAAAAACCTTTTCACCGGTGATTTAGACGAACGAACTGGCGCATAAAACTTTCTCAGCATTGGTTTTGCGCAAAGAATCACCGAATGCGTGTTCTCTACCCAAATCATGTAGAGGGCAATCGAGTTTTCCGGGAACCATTTTGGCGTTATCACCGCGGGGGGACACAAGATCCTCCCCTACGATGTGATGGGTATACCAGGCATCGTCGTACCCTCTCCCAGCATTGGGAGAGGGTGGTCCTTTTGGACCGGGTGAGGGTCTACGGCGTCGATTCTGCAGAAATCCTTTGATGATGGCTGAGGAGCGCCTCGGCGTTCTCACGGATCATCTCTCGTAGCTCCAGAGGCGAGAGCACTTCGATCTCGGCCCCGAAAGGGAGCAGCACGCGAAGCGCATGGCGATTCGATTGGACGGGCAGGACGACCGTGAACCAGCCGTCAGGATCAGAAGAGACGACGCGCCCGAGAACGACGCGCTCCAGGTAAGGCTCCATCAGATACGAAACGATCTCGATTCCCGCAGGAGAAAAACGGACGAGCGCCTCCTGCTGGTAAAGCCGCTGTTGAAACCCGTCTCCCCATTCCTGCCAGTAACTGGCGAGATCGAAATCGGGCGGTCGCTCAAACGTTTCGTTGAGTGATTCAAGCGTGAGGATCCGGATGGTGCGATAGGTGCGGATCTGCCCCTCGGCGCTGGCGACGAGATACCAGGCGCCTCCCTTCAGCACAATGCCGAGAGGAGCCAGTTTGCGCGTGACCTCGCCTCCCCAACGCTGATAGCGAATCTCGATCATCCGCTCGTTCCAGACAGCATCGGCGACGATCGCCAGAAAGGGCGGGCGTTCTTCATCTTGCCACCAACCAGGCGCGTCGAGATGGAACCGCTCGCCGATACGTCCGGCTCGTTCACGCAGTTCTTCCGGCAGCGCGGCTTTCAGCTTTAGCTGGGCGGCAGCGAGCACCTGTCCCGAGTCCGAGATCGGCGGCGGGGCCAGGGATACCGGCCAGAAAGAGCGATTCCGCTTCCTGTGGCGTCATTCCGGTCAGGCGAGTGCGGTAGCCATCGAGCAGCTGAAAGCCGCCGGTGGGGCCGCGATCGGCGTAGATCGGCACGCCGGAGGTGCTGAGCGATTCGACATCGCGGTAAATCGTCCGCACCGACACTTCCAGCTCGCGCGCCAGTTCCTGCCCGCTCATGCGGCCACGTGTTTGCAGCAAGAGCAAAATGGAGACAAGCCGGCTGGCGCGCATGCGGAACTCCCGGACGTAATCCTGACAGATGGTGTCAGGTTCAGCGCCTATGATCTGCGAGCGCGGGCGATGATGCCAGCGCCAGCGATACGCATAACGAAGGGGATGACGATCGTGAGCAAGAGCGGAACCGGCAATTTCAAGTTCGCAAGCTGGGACGAAACACCATACAGCGAACCCGAAGATGGAACGAAGCTGACGTCTGCGAAAGTGACCAACGACTTCACCGGCGTCATCGAAGGCAAGGGCACGCTTACCTACCTCATGGCCTATACCTCAGAAATGACGGGAGAGTTCTTCGGATACGAGCAACTGGTGGGCAGCATTGGTGACCGCCAGGGGAGCTTTGTCCTCCAGCACAGCGGCACATTCGACGGCCCAAAGGTCATCGCGGAATGGAAAGTCGTCCCCGGTTCCGGTGCAGGCGATTTGGCCGGCCTGAGCGGCAACGGCCGGTTCGTCTCGATCCACGGCGAAGACAGCACGGCGTATACGTTTGAATACGATTTGAGTAGAGAGCAGTAGGGAGACGGTCATTCGCGATGGGTTCGACCCCGGAGCTGAAGCCCGGCCTGACAGGCCGAAGTCCTTGGGCACTGAGCCGTGCGACAGCACGACAAGTATCCAAACCCGTGCTCAGTGTGCTTTAGCGCTTCGCCTGTCAGCCGGGGTTTCAACCCTCGGCAGGACGATTACCGTTCGACTACGGCTCACGGCTCCGTCACAACCCCGCCCAGGCGTTGCGGACGAACTTCGCCGATTGGATGTAGGCGGCTTCGGCCTCGGGTGAGGTGCGGGAGCCGCCGGGGGCGTTGCATTCGAGCGCCAACCACCCTTGATAATTGATCTGGTTGAGCGCAGAAAACGGAATGGCGAAGGCGAGGCAGCCATCCCCTGGAACGTGGCGGTTGTTGTCAGCGATATGGACATGCTGCAGCAGCGGACCAGCTTCGATGATTGGCGCGGCCATGCTCGATTCTTCGATGTTCATATGGAAGAGATCGGCGAGCGCCACCACCCGGGGATGGTTAACGCGCCGGGCCAGATCAGCTGCTTGCTCGACCCGGTTCATGAATGACGCCTCGTAGCGATTGAGCGGCTCGAGAAAGAGCTGGCTCTTGCCCGCGGGCAGCGTGGCCGCCCACTCGCCGTACAACTCTGCTGCTATCGAATAGGGGTCGACGTTGACGCTCTGTTCGCCAGGGAAAGTGGCAGGTGGCCGCACCGGTACGGAAACGATGCCTGATGCACCGAGCGTATCGCTCAATTCGAGTAGTTGCGTCAGGCGCTGAAAACGAGCTTCGCGCTCGACTGGCTCCATCCGGAGCGGATCGTGGATTGGATGGGTGCAGATCGACGAAATCGGCAGGCCGGATGATTGGCTGGCGGCGAGCAGATCGTTCAGCCAGTCGTCGAGATGAAACGCCGGGTTGATATTGACCTCAATCCCATCGTAGCCATACCGGGCGGCGTTGGCAAATTGCTCCTGAAGATCGCGGCCCGGCAGGAGACCAGTCTGAATGGCGAGTTTGACCTGTGTGCGGCTTGTGTACTCCATACTGTGCTCCTCCTCGTGTGAATCATCAATCGATAACCATATTGTCACCATTGTCACCTGAAGGAACGAAAGGTGGGACAGGCGATGCACGGTCAACATAACGTCATCGATCAGCTTCGTTCCTGGACATACCGGCGCCAGTTGCTTGGACGAAGCGGCGGCAGCGCGCTTGAGGCATTGCGACGGGTGATCGGGGTTTACAGCAGTCACCCCACGGCGCCCCTCTCGCTTGCCTGCCGTAGCGCCGCAATAACGGCTGACGAGTTCACGGACCTGGAACAAGCGCGCCGGGCGATCCGAGTGCCGGGTATGCGCGGCTCCAACTTTCTCGTTCCCATCGAAATGGCCCCACGCGTGTTCGCGGCGACGCTGCTGCCAATGGAAAAGCATGCCTTTCGCTTCAAGGTCGCCGGCATTTCGATGGAGGAATACGAATCGTTGAAACCACGCTTGCTCGATGCCGTGCAAGAACCAGTATCGGCAAAAGAACTGCAGGAGCGCGTGCCGATCGATGGGAAGCTGCCGACAATAGCCCGGATCATGTGTGTTGAGGGGCTGATGCTGCGCATCGGCGGCAGTTTGCGTAGCGACAATCTCCGCTACGTTTCAACTGAAGCCTGGCTCGGGCACCCGCTCGAAGTGGTTGATCCTGAAGCTTCGCTGAGCTGGCTGGCGGAAGCCTATCTGCGGGCGTTTGGTCCGGCCAGTATCACCGACGTCGCCTGGTGGATCGGCATCCCTAAGGGCCGCGCCAAAGCGGCGCTCGCGAACGCCGATCTCGACGATCTTGGCGAAGGTCTTCTGCTCCCTGCCGATCTAGTCAATGACTTCAACAATGTCGAATCGATCGACCCTGAGGTGATCGACCTCTTGCCAAAATGGGATGCCTACACGATGGGACTGGCCGGAGATGGTCGCCAGCGTTTTCTTAACGACGAGCATCGTCCGCTCGCCTACACCACCAAAGCATCCGGCGGCGGTCCTCCAGGTGACGGCTATCCGCTCGTGCTTCAAGGTGGCCGCGCCATCGCCAGCTGGAGCCACCGCTTCACCGGCGACAGAATGCAGGTGACGATATCGCCATTCGAACCCGGCCCATTGCCCGATGCGTTGAACGAAGAATCGTTCGCGGGAATCGGGTCATTGCTTGGCGCGAAGAAGATTGAACTATCGCATTGACGATCGATTTGCTACGCTCAAACATGCAATGGAGGCATGCACATGGCAATTCAACTTGCACCTGATATCGAAGCAAGCATTCGGCAGCGACTTGAAAACGGCAACTTTCGAAACGAGAACGAGGTGGTACGCGAGGCCATGCATTTGCTCGAACTTCGCGAGTATCGACGCCAGCGCCTTCAGGCGTCCGTTCTGGAGAGCTTCGCTGCTGTCGATCGAGGCGAGGGCGTGGAGTTGACAAACGAACTCTGGGACATCCTGATCGAAGAGGCTGACGAGAACGCACGGCGAGGCATTGCTCCGGATCCTGATGTCTGCCCATAGACTGCGGATTGAACTCTCTCCAAGTGCCAGAAGCGACCTCCGAAATATTCTGAACTACTCGGGTCAGCAATGGGGAGGTGCGCAACGAGAGCGATATCGCAAGCGACTCAATGACGGATTAACGATATAGCAGCATTTCCGTTGATTGGTCGAATGCGCCCCGAATTACGGTGAAGGTGCACGAAGTCAAAAAGTTGACGCCTACATCGTGATCTACAAACCTATGGGCGACCGGATCGTCATCGCTCGCATTCTCCATCAGCGCCAGGATATTGAAGGCATCATGGATGTCACGGCTGAATAACCGTCGTGCGTGAATAGTGATTCAGCGTTCCCCTGATGGTGAGAAGCCTCAGCCTCATATCATGAGGCCGAGGCTAGCTGCTCCATCTCCCGAGTTGGGAGAGGGGCCGGGGTGAGGGCAAGAACTACCCGTTCACCAGTGCCGACAGTTCATCGCGCTCTTCTGCGGAGATGGTCCAGTCGGCGATTTTGACGTTTTCCTTTACCTGCGCCGCCGTGCGGGCTCCGACGATCACCGAGGAAACGACCGGGTGCGCCAGTAGCCAGGCAACCGCCGCTTCGGGGGCGGTGTGGCCGCGCTCCTCAGCCCAGGCGCGGACTTTCTCAACCTTGGCCAGTTTTTCGTCGGTCAGGCGCTCGCGGATGCCGGGCAGATCGGCGAAGCGGGTGCCGGCCTTCGGCTCTTCGCCCTTCTTGTACTTGCCGGTGAGAATGCCGGACGCCAGCGGCGTGTACGGGATGATGCCGACGCCGAGCGCTTCGCCGGCGTTGATCAACTCGGGATCGCTCAGACCGTCGATGATGTTCCAGCGGTTTTGCGCCGCCACCCAGCGATCGAGACCAAGCCGCTGGCTCTGGCCCAGCCCGTAGGCGACTTCCCAGGCGGCGTAGTTCGAGCAGCCGATATAGCGCACTTTGCCCTGATGGACGAGATCGTCCATCGCCCGCAGCGATTCTTCGATCGAGACGGACGGATCGGGACGGTGCGCGTAAAAGAGATCGATATAGTCGGTGCCGAGTCGCCGCAATGAATCCTCAGCTGCCTGCATGATCCAGCGGCGCGAAAGCCCACCGGCGTGCGGTCCACTGTTGAGCTGGATGCCCGTTTTGGTGGCGATCACCACCTGCTCGCGCCGGCCCTTGACGGCTTGCCCGACCAGCTCTTCCGAGCGGCCCATCGAATAGACGTCCGCAGTATCGATGAAGGTGATGCCCTGATCGATCGCGTGCTGAATCGTTTTGACCGCGTCGTCCCCATCGACCGTCGCGCCGAAGGTGTTGCCGCCGAGACCGATCGCCGAAACCTGAAGCCCACTGGTGCCGAGTCGCCGTTGTTCCACGCGCCGAAGTCCTTTCTCGTAACTCGATCAAGAAATACAACCTGACCCATTATCACCGACCGGGTCCTATGACTTTGTTGCTCTGGTAGGTGTAAGCATCGGATTGCTCAATCTCGCGCTTCGTCATGGTCTCGTGCAAAGTCGAGGGTCGGGCGCACAGGTGCGCTATCCTGAATGACATCGCTGCTGCCCAAACGGGCGGTGATTCGGCGCCTATGCAGGAGAAGCTCGCAAATGTCCGAAACCCCATCGATTGCGCCGCTGCCTTCCGAGAAGGTCGTCACCTTCGGGATCGTGACCGGGCAGCATCATCTTTCCTGGGAAGCTCTTGTCGAGCAGTGGCAACTCTCTGAGGAAGCTGGATTCGATTCGCTCTGGCTTTTCGATCACTTTCTCGCGCTCTATGACGATCCCGAAGGGGATACCCTCGAAGCATCGACGTTGCTCGCGGGGTTGGCGGCGAAGACCCGGCGGGCGCGGGTCAGCGTGCTCGTCTATGGCAACACGCACCGCAATCCCGCCTTGCTCGCCAAAGAGATCGCGACGGTCGACCACATCAGCGGCGGCCGGGCGATTCTCGGCATCGGCGCGGGTTGGAACGAGCCGGAACACAAGATGTATGACATTCCCTTTCCAACTCCGGGCGATCGCGTTGGCATGCTCGATGAAGCGCTGACGGCGATGGAGTCGTTTTTCACCAAACCGCGCACCACCTTCGAAGGCAAGTACTACACGTTTAACGATGCGCCCTTTTCCCCGAAACCAGTTCAGGCGAAGCTCCCGGTGCTGATCGGCGGCAAGCGTCCGAAAATGCTGCAGGTGATCGCCCGTCACGCCGATATCTGGGATGCCGGCGGCACCCCGGAAGAGGTCGCCATCGCCGGTGACCAGATCGACCGGCATTGCGCGGAGATCGGGCGAGCGCCCGGCTCGGTGATTCGCGGTGTCTCGCTCGGTGCCGACCGGATCGCCGATGCGGCTGGGTTCGAGCGAGCCGTGCGCGATTACCACGCCGTTGGCGTGCGCCAGTTTCTCTTTGATTTTCCGATCACAGCTGAGGGCATTGACATTGCGCTTGGCATCGCCCGTGATCTGATTCCGTCGCTTCGCGCCGAGTTTGCCGAGTAACCGAACGAAAGGATCTTTTCACCGTGACCTCCGTTTCACCGCGCCCGATTCGTCTTGTCACCTTCGATCTCTACGACACGCTCATCGAAATTGCGCCATCGCGGTGGGAGCGTCTCGGGTTTGCGCTCGACAAGCTCGGCGTCGCTTACGATCTGCAGGCGCTCTGCGCGGCTGATGTGCTCGCCGAGGATTTCTACACGGAAGCAAACGCGAAAACGCCGATTCGCGATCTCTCGAAAGCGGATCAGAACGCCTTCCGGATCGAGTACATGCGGCGCTGGTTGGAAGCCGCCGGAATCGAGGCGGATGACACACTGGCGACGCAGGCGCGTTATGGCTATCAGGGAGAGCTTGACGCGACCCCTCGCTACGATAGCTATCGAGCGTATGACGATGTGGTTGAATCGGCGCAGCGGTTGCGGGAAGCAGGGGTCAAGCGCGCGATTATTTCCAACGCCGATGCCGATGTCACCGAATTTGTCACCCACCTCGCGCTTGCGGATGAAATGGATCTGATCGTCACCTCGGCAGTGGTCGGATATGAGAAACCAGATATCCGCTGTTTCCAGGCTGCGTTCGAGCCGCTTGGCATCGACGCCGCCGAGACGCTGCATATCGGTGATCAGCCCCGTTCCGATGTCGTGGGCGCGCTCAATGCCGGGATGCGGGCGGCGCTGATCGACCGCTACGCCCGCCACGACCAGGCAGCGCACGATGTGCCGGTGATGCGTGACTTCGACGCCCTCGTCAATTACGTGCTCGATGCGAACGCGGCGGCTGGATACGAAGGACCGATTCCCGAGGAAAGCTATGCATGAACGAACCACAACCACGCACGATTGACCTGCTGGCCGTCAGCGTCGGCAAGCCCAAAGTGATTGGCGCTCCTGTCGAACGGCAAACCGGTCCGCAGCGGCATCCGCAAGGAGCGCGTGACCGGCGAAACGATCGTGGTCGGCAAAACGAATCTCGCCGGAGATAAGCAGGCCGATCCCCGGGTCCATGGCGGACCCGACAAAGCGATCTACGTCTACCCGAGCGAGCACCTGCCCGTATGGACCGCAGAGCTTGGCTTTGACGCTCCTCTTGGCCCGAACGCTTTCGGTGAAAATCTGACGATTGCGGGAATCGTCGAAACGGACGCCTGCATCGGTGATGTCTGGAAATGGGGAAGTGCGCTGGTTCAGATCAGCCAGCCGCGCGGACCCTGCTACAAGCAGGAAATCGCGCTCGATCGTCCCGGCTTGATCCCGGTCTTCGCACACAGTGGTCGCACCGGCTGGTATCTGCGGGTGCTGGAGCCGGGCGAAGCGCCGGTTGGCGGACCGATCACGCTGGTCGAGCGACACCCCGTCGGACTCACCGTCTGGGAAGCAAACCACGCCCGGATGATCGGAACGGATGAAGCGCTGATCGAAAAAGCGCTCGCCGTTCCAGAACTTGCCTACGCCTGGAGCAGGGGATTGAAGGTGGGAATGCGGGCGTAAAAACCCCATGCAAATCACCACCAAATCGTAGGGGAGGGTCTTGTGCCCTCCCGCGGTGATAACGCCAGATTGATGTCCGGAATCCCGGGAGGGCACAAGACCCTCCCCTACAGAATGGGCGGATATATCGAGGAATTCGTACCCTCTCCCAGCATTGGGAGAGGGTGGACCTTCAGAGCCGGTGAGGACTGTCGCTGTGCATCTCGGCTAGTAATTCCCAAAGTGAGGATCAATGGATCTGCGATTTGCACCTGTCGAGTTTTCTGAGATTCGAAATGAGATCATCGATCATCTCACCTCGCTCCCTGCGGCGATCGATTCGTACCTCGAAGATCACATCCTCGCGTCCAATCACTATCGGATCGCTGTTGGAGGTGCGCCGGCCGGATTTGCGTCGATCCATAAAGGGAAGCTGATCACGCAGTTTGCGCTGATCGATGCCTACAAGCGATATGGACAGCCGGTCTTTCTCCAATTGCGCCGGATGGAAGAAGTCCAATCCGCTTATGTGCCAACCTGCGACGGTTTCTACCTGGCGCACGCGCTCGATGATTACCGCCAGCTCGCGAAACAGGCCTATTTCTTCGCCGCGAATTCCGGCGCGGTCGCTCCCGATTCCGCTCGCTCCTGCACATTGCGCCCGGCCGATGCGACCGATGCCGAGTTCATCCGTCAGCAAACGGGCGATTTCTTCGAGCCGCTCGAAAAGCATCTCGGAGCAGGAGAGATCTTCCTGACGCTGCGCGGCGAGGACACCGTTGGATTCGGCATCATCGTGAAGAGCGCCTTCTTTGATGATGTCGCCAGTATCGGCATGTTCACAATTGAGCAGTTTCGCGGCAGTGGCGTCGGCTCAGCCACCATTTCCCTGCTAGCCCGGGCATGTCGCGATCAGGGCCTCCGCCCCATCGCCGGTTGCTGGTATTACAACCATCTCTCCAAGAAAACGCTCGAACACGCCGGCATGTTCTCGGCGACGCGATTGCTGAAGATCGATTACTGATCTCTACTCCAAATGACTGCATCGCTCGTGGAATGCGGTGAGCGCGTTCGGGCGGAAGCCGACCACACGGACGGGGCCGCAAATGCACAGCGGGGCGATGAATGAGCCGGTGGCGAGCAGAGCCAGGGCGTTTTCCTCGCTGGCCGAGGCGTCAACTTCGCGGTAGGCGATCCGCTCCGCATTAAGCCACTGGCGAACGCGATTCGTCTCGCCACACTCCTGCTGGGAAAAGAAGGTCAAGGCGCAAAACGTGTCGGTCATATTGGTCCCTACCTGGTGCTGACGCGCTGCTCGCTCCCGTTACGGGAGCGAGCGCGACGTAGATGATGCAGGGAGAGGGTATCAGTCTGCTTCGGGTGTTGCCGGGGTTGCCTGGCGATCAGTGTCGTTCGGCAGGACGAAATCGGGAGCCAGATCCGCCGTGCAGCCAGTCGCCAGATCATTGCCCGGTTGGGACAGGAACGAGGTTGCCACATCTTTGGCGCAATCGGAGAAGACAATCACGCCATGCCCGCTGGCCGGGAACTCGACGAGTTGGGCGTTGGTCAGGCCTTCAAGCGCCATCTCGTTCCAGGAAAGCGGTGTCTGCGTGTCGTAATCGCCTGCGAGAATGAGGGTCGGGATGTCGCTCTCAACCGGTCTGGTTTCGATCGCTTCGCCCTTACCGGACGGCCAGATCGAGCAGATCGCGGCGATTTGCTCGGCCGTCGCCAGTCCGCGCGCGCCGAGCTCCGGGAAGTGCAGATTGGCGGCGATCTCCTCGCCAACGGCAAGATCGTTGAACGGCACCTCTTCGTTGCATTCGACCGAGTAGTACATGCCGTCGGTCACGCTGCCGCCGCCCGACACGGTGTCCGAAATACCGGCGATCAGATCGTAGACATACTGCAACTCGATCGGCGAAAGATCGTCCAAGTCAGCGATGAGATCGTCTTGCGATTCCCTTGGCAGGAATCCGCGCACAAATCCCGTCAGCATGTCGCTCGAAGGCGTCGGTGATTGGAGGAACGCGGTCAGCAGCGCGATCGCGGCGAGGTTGGTGTCATCTCGTGAAAGCGGAGCCATCGCGGTGTAGACACTCTGAATCCAGTGGGCGCCCGGGCGATCGGCCATTGCGGCCTCGGAGGCGGACTTGAACAGCTCCTCAGCCGTTTGCTGCAATTGCTGCGCTTCAAGGAGCAGATCATCCTGATCGCCCGGCAAATCCTCCGGCTGCTCTTCCTTTGGCAGCTCCCCATTGACGAGCGCCATCAGCGTGGTTGTGACGCCATGATCGAGCTCGTCGACCATCAACGGGAAATATTCGGCGATCGCCGGTACCTGGTTGATGACGCCTAGCAGGGTTGTCACGTCGTTGAGCAACTTCGGATCACGGGCCGAGCGTTCGATCAATCCGGCGAGCTGTTCGCCGAAATTGGGATAGGCCGCGTTGCATTTGGCGTCGTTCTCGCAGGTGGCGACGAGCTTTGCCAGCACCTCGTCGATCAGATTCGACATGTTTTCCAGATTGTTGATCTGAGGCGGGTAGGTGGAATCGAGCACCACGCTCCTGATCTGATCGGGGTGATCGCGCATCGCTGTCAGCGCCAGCCGCGTGCCATAGGAAATGCCGTAGAGATTGACCTGGTCGTAGCCGAGCAGATCGGTCAGCTCAAAAATGTCTTTGACGCTGTTGCGGCTGTTGTACTGGGTGAGATCGTAGCCTGCTTCGGTCAGTCCCTCAGCGCACCCCTGCATGTAGATCTGCGCCATCAGCCCGCTCAGCGCCGTTCCTTCGGTCGATTGCGAGATTTCCGAGAAGATCTGCTGCGTTTCCGGGTCGGTGTCGATCAGGTAATTGAGCATCAGATGAAAGGGATCGCAATCGAGCCGCGTCGAGTATTTCGTGCCGCGTTGATCGAAGAGGATCACATCGCGCGTTTGGCGCTGATCGGCGAAGGTTTTCGCCCAGAACGACAACCGGTCAATGGCGCTCCCGCCGGGACCGCCATCCAAATAGATGATGGGATCGGGAAGGGGAGAGAGACTGGCGCTCTTCAGTACTGCGTAGGTGATTTGAATCTGACGGCCATCTGGCTCGTCATAATTCTCGGGCACATAGAGCAGCCCGCAATAGTAGGTTTCCCCTTCGACCTCACCGACCGGCCCCGCAACGGGACAGAGACGGTTGCTGATGCTGCCGCGCAGGGCGGTCTGGGAATCGGGGTCTGCATGCGCCTGTTGCGCAATCGCAGGATTGCTGCCGGCGATGCCGATAAAAAGGGCGAACAGCCCGAGGAATGACCAGAGGCGGATATGCCGTGTCACGATACGCTCCTTTGCGTGCATCCCCTGGCTCCATTGCCAGGCAACTGTAAAGATCATAGCCAATAATTCCCATATATGGAATGCGTGAAAACGCCCAATATTGATCGATTTGATGCGCGATCAGCAGGCTCAGGACTTTTGGTGAGGCGCAATTGCGGCAATGATGGATGGTGCATCGCATTGTGGATCAAGGCGATACGGTCTATCGCAACATGCCGGGCGTTGAAACGCTCAGTTCACATGCGGACGTACACTGAAGCGCACCTGGTGTGGATTGGAGCGTGTTGTCGGTCCGTCTCCTGGCTCAGTGCCCGCAGGGTGCTTTCGCTTATCAGCTCGATACTTCAGTGCCGGGCGACGCAATCGCCATAATCGAGCCTTTACCAGCGCGTGGAGTACGGCCTATCAAATCCCGACTACCAATTGACACCGTGGTTGCCGCTGTTCGCAAACTACAAAACAACCGCCAATCGCCGCTCGTCATCGCTCTGGATGGGCGGAGCGGCGTTGGGAAATCAACGCTGGCCGCACTGATTGCTCCCCGGTTCGGGGCAACGATTGTGCCGGGTGATGATTTCTTCGCTGGGGGTACAGATGCCTGGTGGGCGCAGCGAACGGCAAGAGAAAAAGTCGACGAGTGCATCGATTGGCAACGGCTCAGAGATGAGGCGCTGATCCCCTTGCGAGCAGGGCATGCGGCTACCTGGCATCCCTTCAATTTCGCGACCGGAGTGGGAGTGGCGCCCTCATCGGAACATCGCGATCCCGCATCGATCGTCATCATCGACGGCGTCTACTCAGCAAGACCAGAACTGCGGGATCTCATCGATCTCGCCGTGCTGGTTGAGTTGCCTGATGACCAGGCTCGCCGCCGGCGTCTTCTCGACCGGGAAGGCGAGCGTTTCATGAACTCCTGGCACGCGCTTTGGGATGAGGCGGAGGATGCTTATTTCACCTCGCTTTGTCCTCGAGCTTCCTTTGACCTGATTATTCAGGTGGATTAGTCAGTCGGCGCCGCGTCCTACCACTATTTCACCCCAAGCGGGTTTTGGCGTGTGATCTGGGTGCTTCAGCTTCCGGCGCTCCTGCAATCAATCACTCGCTGATTCGATTGGCACCGCCGTCAGGCGTTCAAGCGCACTGAAATAACGACCGACTTTCATGATGGAAAGCGTCGCCCGCTTGTACGGTGAAAGGTGGTCGAATAAGTCGAGCGTTTTGACGTTGAGCGCGATGATGTTGCCTGACGTCGCAATGGACTCAATGTATGCCGAGTAGGTTTCATCTACACGAGTCAGCAATCGTAAGGCAGGCACAATGCGGTCTGCATCGTCGCCGAGGAGAGCCTCGATCTCTTCCCATGATGCGAATGCATCTTCGACCAGATCGTGCAACAACGCTGCAACGAAATCATCGGCACTTCTCGCCATTGCCGCGACATCGGATACATGGGTCAGCTCGTCCGGATGGTGACGATAGCGATCCTGAACGAACTGCTCCACGCGCTGGTTCGCGAATCTCATTGGGCACACTCCAACATTGCCGCGCCGATCGGAATCTCGCACACCCTGTCAACTTGCACATTGGTCGGGGAAGCTGTGGATGCTGCATCGATATTCGCCGTTCTTTCGGCAATTGGCAAGCGGAAGCGTCTTCCCGACGTAAACGATCGGACTGCCCGGAGATCAGTCTCCAGGCAGTTCGATCTTGCCATGACTTTCTGAAGAGCTTGCCTAGTCCACCACGAGATATTCGCCGGCAACCCAGCCGGTGATGGCCGAGGTCGAGATTTTGTACCAGGTGTAGCCATCGGTGGAAATGGGGCCATCGATGACTGAGGCGGTGAACCCGTAGGTCAGTTGATCGATCACATTGGCGTCGAGCCCGGCGCCGTCGCGGATATTGAGGGCGTCGGTGTCGACCATGACCAGGTCATCGATCTGGATGCCGCCAGGCGTGGCGCCGAAGCTGATGTAGTCGCCGGCGACCCAGCCTGTCGCCCCGTCATCGGTGCGAACCTGATACCAGTCGTGACCGTCATCGCTGCCGGAGGCCGGCAGACTGACGAAGGTCAACCCGGTTCCGTAAGGGAGCACGTCGATCACATCGGAATCGAGCCCCTGGCCGTCCCGGAGATTGAGCGCGTCAGTATTGACCATCAGCCGGTCGCCTGGATTTGGGAAACCGCTTTGGGCCGCTGCTGGATCTGGCGCGTTGGTGATGCCGAACACGACCGCCATCATGGCGATCAGTGCGCCCCGCACGAGCCGGGCGGCCCCGGTGCGTCGTGCAGAAACGAAGGGGAAGGTTTGGCGCACCATCGCGCCGATTGGTGAGAGTTGCATGGGTGTCCTCCTTGACGATATGCCAACCCTTGTTTGCCTTAACGCACGATCAGTCATCTGGTTACATGAGTTCCTGCAGCCAGAGTGACATCTGGTGTTTCTTCGCTGGTTCGCGTCATGGACCGGACGAATGGCGACGAGTCCCCCTGGATGCAAGCCTTGACAATGGAGATAGCCAAGTGCATATTGTTTACAATCGACAGTTGACGAAACCATAATTGGACGTTTCGCTCGGTTATCGGTCCACCTTGGGCACGATGCTGTTTCTGCTGGGACTGGAAGGGTGGCATGACCGCGAGTGACATCGACGATCTGCTTGCGCCTCCCGAAAGCCGCTCGCTGGCGGACGATATTGCCGAGCGGCTTCGCGCCGCCATTCTGGCCGGGCATTTTGACCCCGGCGAGCGTTTGGGCGAGGAAAAGCTCGCCCAGAAGATGAATGTCAGCCGCGGTCCAATTCGCGAAGCTTTCGCCCGCCTGGAACGCGAGGGGCTCGTCGTCACCCGGCGCAATCGCGGCGCGTTCGTGGCCCAGCTCACCCGCGAGGATCTCGACGAGCTCTACACGCTCCGGCGCGCGCTCGAGCCGCTGGCATTGCAACGGGCGGTCGAGCGGGCCGACGAGCGCGATTTTCTGGCGATGCAGCAATTGGTCGATGAGATGGCCGTTCACCATCAGTTCGGCATCAGCGAGCAGGTCGCCGCCGATCTCGATCTCCGGTTCCACGATCTCATCTATGTGGCGGCGAAGCACCGGCGGCTCCACGATGCCTGGTCGACCATTCGTCCCCAGATTCATGTCATTCTGCTCAGCCGCAATGTCGCCCACAAAGACTTTCGTGACATGGTCGTTGAAGGGCATCAGCAACTGCTCGATGCGATGCGCGACCGGGATGAAGCCCTGGCCGTCTCCATTCTCGAAGATCATCTTCACGGTTCTTACCAGCGCGTCCTTCTCAGCTATCAACGCCGCGATCGTGGCGGTCCGGCAACGCTCGATGCATCTGAGCAAAAGGAGCAGGCATGACCTCGGGGCTCTTCGATCTTTCGGGCAAGGTGGCGCTCGTGACCGGCGCCGGAGCCGGCATCGGCCGGGCGATCGCCGACGCGTTCGCCGCGCAGGGGGCCGATCTGCTGATCTGCGATATCGATGACGCCGGCATGGCCGAAACGATCGCGATGATCGAGGCGCGAGGCCGCAAAGCCTTCGGCATTCACTGCGATGTCTCGGTGGCTGAAGAACGCGCCGCGCTCTTTGCCGAGCTGGATGCCCGCTATGGCCGCATCGACATTCTCGTCAACAACGTGGGGCACGTCGTGCGGGGACGGCCGGAAGAACTTGCCTACGCCGATCTCGATTTCACCCTGCGCACCGGCGTGCTCGCCTCATTTTCCTGCGCTCAGGAAGCAGCCCGGCGGATGATCGCGACCGGGCAGGGCGGCAGCATCATCAATATCTCGTCAATCGCCGGTGTGACCGCGCTCGGCCGTGGCAATCTCACCCACAGCGCCAACAAGGGCGCCGTCAATCAGATGACCAAAGAACTCGCGGTCGAATGGGCGCATTACGGGATTCGCGTCAACGCCATTCTTCCCTGTCAGGTGCTGACCGAGGGATTCAAGAAGTGGATGGCGTCCGACACCTTCGACGACGCCCTGCACGAACGCATGCTCGGCGGCATTCCCATGAACCGGATGGCGACGCCGGAAGAAATCGCCGGACCGGCCGTGTTCCTCGCCTCGAATGCGGCGGCGATGGTCACCGGCACATTGCTCGGCGTCGACGGCGGCAATCTCGCCCTCAACGCCGGGGGGAGCCATACGTGGTGACGAAGAAGCAGACCGCAGGCAGCAGGCTGCGAAACGTAAAGTGCCACTTCGTCCTTAGCCCGGAGTTTCAAGCCCGGGAAATGGTGATAACCAACAGCGAGAACGTGAGAGGAGGTCATGTGTGATTGCGGCGCTTAGGCCGCGAATTACCTGGGTCCAGTACGCGTAACGACATCTTACAGCGAGAGGGCGCCCTCCATCGCCTTCTCTGGAGGAAAACGTAATGGGCATGGATCAAACTGCGAAGAAAATCGTCTTTGGCCGGGGCTATTCGCGCCGGGATGTGCTGCGTTACACCGGCGCGGCAGCCGCCGGTGCGGCGGCAGTCCCGCTGATGAAATCGACCAGCGCCTTCGCCGCTCCTGCATTCCTGCAGGGCGCGACGATCAATCTCAAGTACGGCACCTGGTTCTGGTATGAGCCGGGTCGCGCCGAGGCCTGGCGGGCGATGATCGAAGACTTCCACGCCAGCCAGGGCGAAATCCGCATCGAAGAATCGGGCGCGGCCTTCAATGATTTCACCAACAACATCGTCGTTCAGCTGCAGGCCGGTGGCATCGAAGACGATCTCGTGCAGACGACCCCAGACCTGGTGCTTCGTTTGCTCGATGCCCAGCAGCTTGAGCCGATTCAGAGCGTGATCAGTGATCTCGGCATCACCACGCTGAGCTCGGCGCACGACTACATCACGGTTGACGACAATCTTTATGGTCTTGATGTCGTCACTGTCGCGTTCGGACTGCTCTACAACAAGGCGCTCTTCGATGCGGCCGGCGTCGGCGAGCCAACTTCGGTCGAAGACTGGGTGGGCATCTCCACGCAGCTGACCGATCGCGCCGAACAACAAGTTCGGCATCTGGGCGCCACACCTCGAAGCGGAAAAGGAATCGTTCTGGTTCCAGCTCCAGCAGTGGGCGCAGCCGTACGATGGCGTCTGGGCGGAAGGCACAAAGCCGGTCGTCACCAGCGATGCCGTGATCAGCGGGCTCAAGCTCTTCAAGCAGATGTACGATGCGGCTATCCCGCAGGGCACCAACGACGCCACGGCGACACGCATGTTCGCCGAGCAGCAGATCGCATCGGAGATGATCGTATCGGCGGCAGTGAACTCGATCAAGGACACCGGCCCTGAGGTCTACCCTGACCTCCGCAGCGCCATTCTCCCCTGGCCGAGCAAGCGGACCATCACCCGCATTCACCCGATCACGGTCAATGCGAACGGCGCGAACAAAGAGGCGGCGACCGAGTTCGTCAAGTTCCTCTACACGCCGGATAACTACCGCAACCTGCTGACCCGTCAATTGGATGTGATTCCTTCGTACGACGTTGGAGGTCTCGACGAGTACTTCGCCGGACTGCCATGGCTGACCGGTTACAAGGACATCGACCCGATCACTCCACCAGATGTGATGGGCGACTGGATCTTCAACAATCAGGAATTCGGTAACGTCGTCATCACCAACTTCCAGAACGTGCTCACTGGCAACCAGTCGGTTGAGGACGCCATGGCGAAGGCGCAAACCGAGCTCGAGCAGCTCGGCGAAGATCTCGGCATCTCGGAGTAGTCGATACCCTTACCCGGCGCTCAAGCGCCACCCTCTTCCAGCGTTGGAAGAGGATACGAAAAGCCCCCTCTCCTGGATTCGGGAGAGGGGGTTGGAGTGAGGGTAAACAGGGAGTCCAGGGTGGCAGCAGAGGCGCAGGCAATAGCGGTCGGAAAGCCGTTACAGCAGCAGCGAAGGCGACTCGGAAAGGGGTGGCTTCCGTATGCGCTGATTTTGCCGATCCTCGTCTATGAGATCTTTTTCATCGTCTATCCGATTTACGAGGGGATGAAGCTCAGTCTCTACCGGCAGCCGCGCGGCGGCAAACCAATGAAGTGGGTCGGGCTCGATAACTACAGCCGCATGCTCCGCAGCGACACCTTCTGGAACGTGATGCAAAACACTGCGGTCTTCACGATCGGGGTGATCATCATCGCCGTCGGATTCGGACTCGGCTCGGCGTTGCTGTTGAATCGCCATTTTCCAGGCAGGACAATGGCCCGGGCGATGATGACGATTCCCTGGGCCTTTCCCGACGTTCCGGCGGTCCTCACCTTCATCTGGATGCTCAACCCGAATTTCGGTGTGATGAATGTTTTCGCCCGGGCGCTGCCCTGGGTCCATACGAATCCAACCTGGCTGCTCGATCAGCGAATGGCGATGGTCTCAGTCATTCTCATCACCGCCTGGAAAGGCTTTCCGTTCTACAGCCTGGTCATTCTGGCGGCGCTGCAAACGGTGTCGCAGGATTTGATGGACGCAGCCCGGGTCGATGGCGCGAACAAGTTGCAGGTCTTTCGCTCGGTTACCCTGCCCGCGATCTCGCCGACGCTGCTGCTCCTGGTCGTGCTGGCGCTGATCTTTTCGTTCAAGCAATTCACGATCATCTTCCTGTTGACGGGCGGCGGTCCGGCCGGCGCGACCGAAACGATCGTGATCCGCGTCTACAACACCGCCTTCCGATTCTATGACTTCAACTACGCGGCTGCGCTCGGTGTCGCCGGGTTCGTGATGGCGCTGACCATCGCCCTCGTCTTCATCATGATTCAGCGTCACCAGGAAATGGAGATGGCCTGATGACCGCGCCAGCCTACTCGTCTGAACCATTTATTGAACCGGTGCGACGGCGGAAAACGAACCCGCGCAAGATCGCCGGCAAGGTGCTCTATTACGGACTCGTGATTCTGGTGGTGGCGATCACCTTTTTCCCGATCTACTGGATGATCCTGAGCGTGATTCGTCCGACCGAATACAGCACGGTCTATCCGCCGAAGTTCTACCCGCAATCGATTTCGCTGGCTCCATTTCGACAGATCTTTACCGGCTACGATATCGGTCGCTGGTTGATCAACTCGGCCATCGTCTCCTCGATCGCCACCGTCATCTGCCTGGTGCTTTCCGTGCTCGGGGCGTATACGATCTCGATGTTGCGCTGGAAAGGACGCACGCTTTTCGCGGCCTTCTTGCTCGTGACCCAGATGCTGCCCGAAACGCTGATCATCGTGCCGGTCTTCCGGCTCTTCACCGATCTCGGCTTGCGGGAAAATCTGATCGCAGTCGCCGCGATCGACGCCGCCTTCATCCTGCCGATTGGGGTCTGGGTCCTGAAGAATCTTTTCGATACCGTGCCGCATGAAGTGCGGGAAGCGGCGCTGGTCGATGGAGCCGGGCCGATCCGGGTGCTGATCCAGATCGTGCTGCCGATGACCCTGCCGGGATTGGTCGCGGTCGGCGTCGTCGCCTTCTTCTACGCCTGGAACGAATTTCTCTTTGCCCAGACGATGATCACCAAAAACAATCTGAAACCGGCCTCGGCTGGTCTCGCTTCGATGATCACGATGCTCGACACGCCGATCGAACGATTGCTCGCAGCCGGGCTGATCTTCGCGATTCCCCCGGTCATTTTCTACATCTTCATGCAACGCTACATCGTGGCCGGAATCAGCGCAGGAGCGGTGAAAGGCTAGATCAGAGCAAGTGCAGCAGGCAGCAATCAGTAGGGGAGGGTCTTGTGCCCTCCCAGGGTGATTGAAACCCGGCTGATTTCCAGACGATCCAGGCCGGCACAAGACCGGTCCCTATATCGGTATGACGAGGGATGAGGGCGAAACTCAACCCGAAACGAGGGGAGTTGGGATGGCGATGGTAGTGCTCGCGCATGCGAGCCTGGAGCAGGCGGCGATTGAGCTGGCCGTGTTCGCGGAAGCAGGGGGCATTGACGCAGTCAGCGTGCCCGATCTCGATTCGCCGGAAGGGCGTGCGGCGGTGGCGACCTGCGATGCGCTGATGGTGGCATTGCAGCCGGTGACCGCCGAGATGATCGCAACGATGCAGCGTTGCAAGATCGTCAGCCGGCTCGGCACGGGATACGACGCGATCGACTTCGAGGCCGCCGCCGAGCGGCGGGCATCTGGGTCACCAATGTGCCCGACTATGGAGTTGATGAAGTTTCCACCCACGCGCTGGCCCTGCTGCTCGCGCTTGAGCGCAATCTCAAGGAGCATTTCAATCTCATTGATGGCGGCGACTGGAAGTATCTGCAGGCGAAGCACCCCATCCGCCGCCTGAAAGGGCAAACGCTCGGCGTGCTTGGCTATGGCCGCATCGGCAGCGAGATGGGAAGCAAGGGAAAGGGGGTCGGATTTCAGGTCATCGCCCACGATCCCTGGCTCAGCGACGATCAGATCCGCGAACGCGGAGCCGAACCGGTCGATTTTGCCACGCTGCTGCGGGAAAGCGATGCGATCTCGCTGCACATTCCCGCTCAGCCCGGAAACGCGCCAGCATCATCAACGCGGACGCCCTGAAGCAGATGAAACCGACCGCATTTCTGATCAACACCGCCCGCGGGGAAATCGTCGATATCGATGCGCTGGTCGACGCCGTGCGGAACGGCGTCATCGCCGGGGCTGGGATCGATGTGCTGCCGGTCGAGCCGCCACCGCCCGATCTGCCGATTCTGCACGAGCCGCGCATCATCGTCACCCCGCACATCGCCTGGGCGTCGAACGAAGCGGCCGTCGATATGCGCCGTCGCGGCGCGGAAGATGTCGTCCGCGTGCTCCGGGGCGAGCGCCCCCGCACGCCGATAAACGAGGTTGTGAGTAAAGCGTTAGGAGTAGGGAGTTGAGCGTACGCGGAAGCGCGTAGACGCGCCATCCGGCTCAGTCCCAGCGGGACTTCGTTTTGGTTAGCCCGGGGTTTCAACCCCGGGAAATGGCGGCCGGATGAACGCTTAGCTACCGGCAATCGAAACCAAACTACGCTTTCTCCACTTTCTACTCTCTACTCGCCAGGAGGCGAACATGCGCCGATTCGCGGCAGACGACTCTACAGATCCATAGCGCTCGGCTCATTACTGGCGATCGACACGCATCCTGACGATGCCGCGTTGGTTGCAGATTCGCTGATCGATGGGAATTTGACCGGGCACGATTCGCACGGCGTGATTCGTCTTCCTATCTATATCGAAGCAGGACGCAGCGGCCAGGTGACGGCCCCGGCGCGCGCATCGCTCGTGCGACGAAAGGGCGCGACGGCGACGATCGACGCCAATCGTGGCTACGGCCAACCTGCCATGTGGCTGGCGACGGAAACGGCGATCGAGATCGCGAAAGAGCTTGGGCGTCGCCTGCGCCGCTGTGCAGCGCTGCTATCACATTGGCCGCGTTGCGCCCTACGTGGAAGCGATCGCCCGGGCGGGATTGATCGGCATCGCGATGGCGAATTGCGCGCCGGCGGTTGCCCCGTTTGGCGCACGCGGACGTGTCTTTGGCACGAATCCCTTTGCCTGGGCATCTCCTCGCGCGGAGGGACATGAACCGCTCAGTCACGATATCGCCACCGCCGCCGTCGCCGAAGGAAAGCTGAAAGTCGCCCGGGCGAAGGGGGTGCCCATCCCGTCTGGCTTGATCGTCGATCGCGAAGGAACACCGAGCATCGACCCGAGCGATTTTTACGATGGCGGCGCGATTCTCGCCTTCGGCGGGCACAAGGGATCGGGAATCAGCCTGCTGGCGCAGATCATGGGACGCGGACTCGCGGGCATGGATCCATCGAGCTACGACGGACCGCGCAGCGTCAACGGTCCGGTGATTCTGGCGATCGATCCTGAATGCTTCGGTCCGATGGACGACTACATCGCCCACGTCGAAAGCCAATGCGCGGCGGTGCTGGCCTCGCCAACCGCCGCCGAAGTCGACGAAATCTTGCTCCCCGGCGAACCGGAACGCCGGGCCAAAATCGAACGCGAACGCGACGGCATTCCGGTCGCCGACCCGACCATTCTCGAACTGGAGGCGCTGTGTGATTTCGCAGGCATCGCCATGCCGGATGCGCTGGCAGGGGAGGGGTGAGGTGAGCAGGCAGCAGACCGGCAGCAGGCAGCACGACGTTCAATGCACCTCCCACATCGTAGTGGCCGATCTCGTATCGCCATGCTCGCTGAACCCACTCGCGATGACCATGCGACACAAGGTCGGCCATACGAATTGGGTGGCACTGTCTCCCGTTGAGAGGCGCTTTACGCCGGGTGAGGGTTTCTCATGACCCCCCTCGGCACATCCGGCAATGAAGAACTCGCCAAAACCAGAGCTGAGCTTCGCGCGGCTGGAGCGGATTTCGGGCTGCTTTCTTCCATCCATAACGTCACCTACGCCTCGAACTGGGAAGTGCCGATCAAATTCGGCGCGATGGATGCGAACGCCTACACCTGGCCGCTGCTGCTCGTCGCAGCCAAGGATGATGGCGCCTGGCTGATCCTGCCGGATGGGCAGTTGCGATCAGCAACGGAAGCGGCACGGGTTTCCGCTTTCTACACGACAGCGACGCTCGATTCGTTCAACCCGACCGATCCGGCCGGCAGCCTCGAAGGAGCGCTCGAATCGGCGCTTCGCGATGCCGGAATCAATGGCGGCAGCGGTACGATCGCCGTCGAAGCGCGAACGCTTCCCTTCTTCGTCGCCCGCTATTTGCAGGATGCGCTGCCCGATTGGTCGATCACCGAGGCCGACGAACCGCTGCAACGCGCTCGCTGGATCAAGACGGAGCCGCGAGATCGCGCTTCTGAGGAAGGCATCCGCCGTCAGCGATGCCGCCCAGACCGCGCTGGCGGATGAAGCGAAGCAGGCCGGAAAGACCGAATTCGCGATGTTCGCCGAGATTTCGCGGCGAGCCTTCGCCGAAGCGGGACGCGACATATCCCTCTCCGGCGAGCTGGTCACCGGGCCACGCTCAACCACCGTGCTCTATCCGAATGGTCCACACACACGAACGACCGAAGCGGGCGACGCCGCACTGATGGATTTGAGCGGTCGCGTCAATGGCTACTGGTTCGATTGCACCAACACCCACGTCATCGGGGCCGAGCCGACCGCCGAACAGCGCCGCTATGGACGGGCGGCAGTCGCCGCATGCGAAGCGGCGATGGCGGCGCTGAAACCGGGAGCGAAAGCATCCGACGCCGCCAACGCAGCCGAAGCCGCATTCGCGTCGTTCGGATTGCCGATGGCGCATTACGCCGGCCACCAGATCGGCGCGACCGTCAATGAGTTTCCTCGTCTCGTTCCCTACGATCACCGGACGATCGAGCCAGGCATGGTCTTTTCGGTCGAGCCGGGCGCGTATCAGGGGCCAGACGGCAACTTCGGTGCGCGCGCCGAGAAAATGGTGCTTGTCACCGAATCGGGTCCGGAAATTCTTTCACAGTTTGAATGGGGGATTGCATAGCGATGTCGACCACGATCGACGCTCCGGCCACGCTTGACCGGGATCAAATGCTCAGGCTTTACCGCGAGATGCTGAATGTCCGTAAAACGGAGGAGCAGCTTGCCCGTTCCTACCAACAGGGGAACATCCCCGGCGCCTGCCACACCTACATCGGCCAGGAGGCGGTCGCGGTCGGTGTTTGCGCGCATCTCAGCCATCAGGATGTCGTTTTCAGCACCCACCGCGGGCACGGCCATGCGCTCGCCAAGGGCGTGCCACCCAGAGAAGTGATCGCCGAGCTCTTCGGCAAGGCGACCGGTGTTTCGCGCGGTCGCGGCGGCTCGATGCATCTCTTCTCACCCGACGTCGGGTTGATGGGAACGACCGGCATCGTCGGTCCGAACATCCTGCAGGCGACGGGCGCAGGCTATTCATTCAAATTGCTGAAAACCGGGAATGTCAGCGTCGCCTTCTTCGGCGATGGGGCGATGAACAACGGCTCTTTCCATGAAGGCGTCAATATGGGCGCGATCTGGGACTTGCCGGTGATCTACGTCTGCGAAAACAACATGTACGCCACCGAAGTGCCGTTCACCTATTCAACGCGCAACCAGAACGTCGCCGAACGTGCCCGTTCCTACGGGATCGAAGCGGTCGCCGTTGATGGCAACGATGTGATCGCGGTCTGGGAAGCGGCGCGAGACGCCTCAGCCCGCGCTCGCGCCGGCAACGGTCCGACCCTGATCGAGGCTCGCACCTATCGCACCCGCCCGCACGCGGAAGGGATGCGCGACGCCGGCTATCGCACCCAGGACGAGATCGAGGACTGGAAAACGCGCGATCCGATCACCTCGCTCAAAGCCCACATGCTGGCCGAGGGGATCGCAGCCGAAGCCGACTTCGACGCAATCGACGCCGACATCACCAGCATCGTCGCTGACGCTCTGAAATTCGCCCAGGATAGCCCGTTCCCCGATCCATCAACTGCGACATTGTTTGTCTACGGAGCAGGAAGTGACGAGTAGGGATTGGGGAGTACGAATGCTTAGCGCCAGAGGCGCTTTGTCTGGATAGCCTGGGGCTTCAACCCCAGGGACGGGTAACCAGGTGACGCAAATTAAAGAACACAATCCGCCGATGATCGAACGCCTGACCCGGGAGAATCTGCATGGAGTCTGGGCGGCGATCGCGACGCCGTTCGATGAGCGCGACCGCTTCGATGAGGCGATCTTTCGCGAAAATCTGCGGCGGTTACATGCGGCTGGCGTGCATGGCATCTACACGACCGATGCCGACGGCGAGTTCTACGCGATCGAGCTCGATGAGTTTCGCCGGATCGCCGATGTCTTTGCCGATGAGACGCAGCGGCTCGGGGTGCCTACGCAGATGGGCGTCACCTGGAGCAGCACGAAGGGGATCGTCGACCGGCTGCGGATCGCCGCCGAGCGGGGCATTCTCGGCGCGCACGTCGCCCATCCGATCTACCTGCCGATGACGCCGACATCGTACCGCGTCTTCTGGGACGACGTGCAGGCGGCTGTTCCTGACTGGTTCGGGCTGATTCACTACAACACCCCGCGTGCGCACACGGTGCAGCATGGTCCCGACTACGCGGAATTGCTGAAACGGATTCCGAATCTGATCGGAACCAAGCATGTCGGCTCGGATGTGACCGATTTTCTGACGCTGATGGCCGATGCGCCGGAGCTGAGTCATTTCACCGGCGAGCACGCGATGACGCCCTACATGTTTCTCGGCGCGCGGGGCGTTTATTCCTGGTTCGTCAATTTCAACGCGCCCTACATGATGGCCTGGTACGACGCGATCGTGGCCGAGCGCTGGGACGAGGCTCGCCACCGGCAGGCGCGGATGCACGCCTTCATCCGGGCGACCGATCTGCTGAAAGGCGACGGCAATCTCCACGCCATCATGGGCAAAGCGGTCAGCGCGGCATCCTCATTTCTCGTGCCGGCCAATCGCACCCGCAAACCCTATCTCCCGGTTCCTGAAGCGACGGTGGACGAGTTCCGCCGTCTGGTTGAAGCGCAATTCCCTGATTTGATCTGGAATGGAGGAGTTTCCTAGATGCGAGAGCTGAGCTATACCGTTGCGGCGCGCGAGGCGCTTGATGAGGAGATGGGCCGCGATCCCTCGATCTTCGTGGTCGGCGAAGGAATCGGCGAGCGGGGCGGCAATTTCAACACCACGCTTGGGCTGTATGAGAAGTATGGACCGGAGCGGTTGCGCGACACTCCGATCGTCGAGCGCGGCTTCGTCGGCATGTGCACCGGCGCGGCGATGACCGGCTCGCGTCCGGTGGTCGATTTCATGTTTTTCGACTTTGTGCTCGACGCCGTCGGCGAGATGATCAACCAGACCGCCAAGATGCAGTACATGTCGAGCGGACGGCTGAAGATGCCGCTGGTGATGCGCGGCGCGATCGGCGTCGGCGGATCGGCGGCGACGCACCATTCCGGCAACTACTATCCCTTCTTCGCGCATATTCCCGGCTGGCGCGTCGTGATGCCGACGACCCCGCGCGACGCCAAGGGATTCATGAAAACCGCGCTGCGCGGCAACGATCCCGTCCTCTTCCTGGAGCACAAGATGCTCTTCAACATCAAAGGCGAGGTGCCGGAGGTCGAGGCGGATGAAGCGCTGCCGTTCGGCGTCGCGGCCGTGCGGCGAGCGGGAACCGATATCACCGTCGTCGCGATGACGATCATGGTCCAGCGATCGCTTGAAGCAGCGGCCGCGCTCGAAAAAGAGGGCATCTCGGTCGAGGTGATCGACCCGCGCACCGTCGCCCCGCTCGACATCGACACGATTCTCGAATCGGTCCACAAAACGGGGCGATTGCTCGTCGTCGACGAAGATTTCGCTCCCTGCGGCATGGGCGCGGAGATCGCCGCCCAGGTGATGGAGCGCGCCTTCGACGATCTCGACGCGCCGGTGCGGCGGCTGAACGGGCTGCACAGCCCCGTTCCCTACAGCCCCTCGCTGGAGGCCGCCGTCACCCCGAACCGCAACCAGATCATCGACGCGATCAAGGCGTTGGTCGCTGAGTAAGGCAGGCAGTAGACCGCACGCAGCAGGCCGCGAGACGATCCGTCGCTTTGCTCTCTGCTGACTGCTCCCTGCTCTCTGCTCCGTCCGGAGGACGACATGGCAAACGACATAGTCATGCCCCGGCTTGGCTGGACGATGGAATCGGGCCGGCTGGTTGAGTGGTTCAAACAGGATGGCGAGGAGGTCGCGGCAGGCGAATTGCTCTTCGCGGTCGAAACGGATAAAGCGATTCAGGAGGTCGAGGCGCTCGATAGCGGTGTGCTCCATATCCCGAGCGACTCACCGCTGGGTGAGGAAGCGCCGGTCGGTGCGCTGCTTGGCTATATCCTCGCGCCGGGTGAAGCAGCTCCGGCTGGAAGTGGGGCTGCTGCGCCAGAACTGGTCTCGGTGAAAGCGGCTGCACCTGCCGTTCCGATCGTGACGGCGGCGGAAGCGGTCGCCGCGTCCGCGCAAGGCGGAACTCCGGCGATCAGCCCGCGCGCAAAACGTGTCGCGGCTGAGCTGGGCGTCGATTGGGTCGTGCTGGCAGGGAGCGGATCGACCGGACGGATCGTCGAGCGCGATATCCGCGCTGCCGCCGAACTGTTGCCCGCAACGGCCGAAACGCGTCGCGCGCGGTCGCGCCACCCCTTCGGTGAAACGGCTCGCCGAAGAGCATGGCATCGACCTGGCCGTCGTCGCCGGAAGCGCGCCGGGTGGGCGAGTGACCAGAGGTGACATCGCTTCCGCTGCCCGGAATGGGCGAGGGGAGAACTATCTCCCGGCGGCGAGTCATCTCGTCATCGAGCCGGACGATCAGGTGACGCCGATCAGCGCCGTCCGCCGGATCACCGCGTTGCGGATGGCCGAAGCGGCGCACACCGTCGCGCCGGTCACGCTCACCACCGAAATTGACGCGACGGAGTTGGTCGCCACCCGTGCCAGATTGAAAGCCGATCTGGCCGCCGACGGCGAAACCAGTGCCGACGCTGACCGACATGCTCGCGAAACTGACCGCGCTGGCGTTGACGAAGCACCCGGAGATGAATTGCGCGCTCGATGGCGAAACGATCGTTCAGCACGCGTCAATTCATATCGGCATCGCGGTCGACGCCGAGCGAGGGCTCTTCGCCCCCGTCATCCGCAACGCCGATCGCAAATCGCTCTTCACGATCGCGGAAGAATCAGCCGGTTTGATCGCCTCGGCCAGGGCCGGATCGCTCGCGCCCGATCTGATGAGCGGCAGCACCTTCACCATCACCAATCTCGGCATGTTCGGTGTGGATGCATTCACTCCAATCCTGAATCTGCCTGAAGCGGCGATTCTCGGCGTCGGCCGGATCGTCGCCAAACCGGTGGTGATTGACGAAGACACCGAGGAAATCGCCGTCCGCAAAATGCTCACCCTCAGCCTCACCTTCGACCACCGCATCGTCGACGGCGCCCCTGCCGCCCGCTTCCTGCAAACGTTGTCGCGAACGATCGAGCATCCAACATCGTGGCTGATGCGGTAGGCTCAGAGAGATTGGCTTCGAGGTAAGACACCCGAACTCATTCAGTCGAATGAGTTCGGGTGTCACCATTTAATTGATCTGTATCGCATAATCCGATCATGGAGATGGATGACGCGCATCTGATCATTGAGGTGCTTCCGGAAGAAGCTGTCGCCGAGTGGCAGTTCACGGCGGCGGGAGAATCGGCGCTGCTTTCGCCGATTCCGGAGGAACTTGCGGCGCAGTTTGCCCCGGCGACCCATACCGTGCTCGAATGGATCGAGTATGGCGTTTCGTTTCCAGGCGCAACCGAGATCACCGTTGGCGGCATTTCTCTCAAGCATTTCGCTGCTGACTGGTTCATGCTCAAGTTCGAAAACCAGCTCGGATTGGCGGAGTTGCGGGCATTTGACCGGGATGGCCGCTTGATTTCTCCGTCCTCGCTGGTTGCTGGTGCTTTCGAAGAAATTCCCGACGATCAAGGAGCATGTCCGCGTTTTACGAGCCATTGCTCGACGACCTCTTCATCCGCATTGCCCATCTCCCCTTTACCTTCGCCGCGCCTACCGGGCAGCAGGTGCAGGAGGCGATGCGCCCGCCAGGACCCCTTTTCGCGCTGCATTTTCTGACGCAGGAAGCAGAACGCATCGCGACCGCGATCCGCATCATCCAGGCGTCTCCCCATCGCCGGTTGACGAGCGAAGAATCACTGCTGCCATTGCACGCCGTCAGCACGATCGACGCTGATTCGCTGCTCGAAATCGCCAGTGCCCCGCATCGCTGGCGTGAGGCGGCGACTTCGACATCGCCGCTTGCCCGTCGTCTCAATGGCAATCTGCCTGAATCGGTCTGGCAGCGCGTTTCGGTGGAAACGCTCGACACTCCGGAAAACCGATTCGTGCTCGGGGCGATCCGGCAGTTTGCCCAGGCATTGCATGATCTGAAGCGGCAAAGCTGGTGGCTCAAGATTCCGAGGCAAGACCGACAAGTGCTGGATGCCCTCGCGTCGACGATGGGAATCTTCCTGCACGATCCGCGCTTTGTTGAAGTTGGCCCATTCACGCGGCCACCCGCGTCGTCGCGCGTGTTGCTCCGCAAAGAGGGGTACCGCGATCTCTTCGCGCTCTGGGGATTGTTCCAGCGCTCGCGACGTCCACTCTTCGGCGCGCTCGAAGCCGCGATGGCCGTGCGGGATGTCGCCACGCTCTATGAGCAATGGGTCTATTTTCGACTCATCGATGATATTGCCAGATTGCTCGACGAAACCCCTGTGCTTTCACTCACGTCGTCGGGAGAAGATGCCGTCGGCTGGAACGCCTCGGCAAATTTCGGAGCGCACGGCGTGTTGCGCTATAACGCAACGCGCACGGCCTACTCGAAAATCTCCTTGCGTCCCGACATGCTCTGGGAACCGACGATTGGCCGCCCGGTCGCGCTCGACGCGAAGTTCCGGCTCCAGCCAGTGAACGACAGCGTCGACAAATGGAAAGAAGACGACCTGGTGAAAATGCACGCCTATCGCGACGCGCTCAATATCCGGGCTGCGGTCGTGATCTATCCAGGCGACCTGACTGAGTTCTGGCCTGCATTCCCGAGCGAATCAGTATCGAACCTCGACGAATTGATCTGCGGCGAATTTCGCAGGGATCGGTGCGATCGCGGTGCATCCAGGAAAGAACGGAGATGCTACATGACGGTTGATGGGCAGATTCAATTAGCGATGGAACGAGCGTATCCCGATCCAGAGGTGCGTAAGAAGATATTCAACATCATGGCCGATTCAATTGAACTTGCTGATGAAGGAGTTGAAGGATGCTGGTCGCTCACTATTCTGAACAGGAAGCACCATTCGGTTAACCGTTGGATCCATTGCCTGCTTCCGTGTCGGTTGGCATGAGGCGAGAAGATCTACCCAAGATCGATTCGACCAACCTCGATGAGCGCAAACGATGGAGTCGCATTTTTCCCTGACGATATCAACCGCACTGGGCACACTCTCCGACGAATCTTCCGACTTGCGGAGCAATCTACAAATCGTATCAATTCAAAAGATCCATCTGACGCCATTTCCGTCGGAATCCCAGTTAACCAGATGGACGATCTCTTGCCGCACTTCCTCCCTGCTCATCCATGACAGCTTCGATTGAAAGAGTCACGACTTCTCGAGGGCTTCGAGCATCGAAGTAACGGCGAGACTCCAATCCAGCGTGATACCGCGTTTTCCCGCTCAGGCACGCATGCTGGAGCTTTCGATCGACGTACATTCAATCTGAAGCATGCTGACAACAAATCAGCGCTTGAGTTTGAACATCGATTTGATTCAGTGAGACCATCCAGCGACAGGGCGTTTCCGCACGCTCTGAAAACGAGATCTGGGATCCTGTGCCGAATCATGGAAGTCCGCTCAGGCACTTCTCTCGAGCAAAGCTCGAGACGTTATCACCGCAAGCTCGATTCGGATGTGCGGCGACATCACTATGAGGCTTGCAGCAGGATTCGGTCTCGACGAAGACTTCTCACGAGTCGTTCGATCGAATGACTCGGCAACTGCGATGCTCGAGAAGCGTATGGCGCTTGAGTCCTAAAGCCGCGCGACAACACGTCGCCGAGCTGGCGATCCTGTTGTTGGCGAGCCGCCTATCGCAAGCTCTTCACCAACGAAGGACTGCACTACACCCCATGGCAGCAAGCCGTCTTCTTCACGGCGTTGCAGACGAAGGGGTTTGTGATTCTTTCGGGGATCAGCGGGACGGGGAAGACGAAGATCGCGCAGGCGTTTTCGGCGGCGTTGCCGCAGCCGGATGATGGGCGCAATGTTGAGTTTCTGACGGTGCGGCCCGATTGGCGCGATAGCAAGAGCCTGCTCGGGTATCACAATCCGATCACCGATCGCTATGAGTGGACGCCGTTTCTCCGCTTTCTCCTGCGAGCAAGTGAAAGCTGGGAGGCGCGGGATGGACTCGCCTGGTTTGTCATTCTCGATGAAATGAATCTGGCCCACGTCGAGCACTATTTCGCGGAGTTGCTCAGTGTGCTCGAATCGGGACGAGATGAAGAGGGCTGGACGCGGGAAGCGATTCACCTCCCGTCATCCGGCGCGGAGGGATCGCCCCCGGCGAGTCTCAAATTGCCGCCGAGTCTCTATATCATCGGCACAGTGAATCTCGACGAAACAACCCATGCCTTCAGCCCCAAAGTGCTCGACCGGGCGTTTGCGATGGAATTGAGCGATGTCTCCTTCGCCGGGTTTCCGTTCGCGATCGCCACCGGCGACTCGCTTTCAGACGACGAACGTGACGCGTTGCTTGACGCGTTCTCGGTGGAAGGAACATTTCCTCGTATCGATCAGGCGGCGATCTCCGCACGCCTCCTTGAAGATGGGCGGCCGCGCGATTGGCTCGAATCGCTCAACCGGCAGCTTCGACCGCACCACATGCATTTCGGCTATCGCGTTTTCGCGGAGATCATGGCCTTTGTCGATCTCGGCATGAACAACGAGCTCTTCAGTGCGTTAAATGAAAACGCCGATGCGCTCGTGATGACCTTCGACGCTGCCGTGCTGATGAAAGTGCTGCCGAAGTTTCACGGCTCACGTGCCAGGCTCGAAGGACCGATCACCAAAGTGCTCGGCTGGTGCCTCAATCCTGAGTACCCTGATATCCAGACCATCGCAAACGCCATCAACCAGGCTGCATCTCCCGATGCGCTTGAGGCGAAGCTCCTTGAACTTCCCTACACCTTCCCGGAAACCGCGCGTCGGACAATCCGGTTGCTCTGGACAGCTCAGGTCGACGGATTCGCCGCATTTGGGTAGGAAGTAATACCCGTGATAGTTCTTCACTTTTCTATCCTAATAATGACAACTTGTAACGCGTTCTTGTTTCAGAGAGAATAGGTTTTTAGACGATTTCGACGTGTAAAACATCGGAATATGGTCAGCTTGCACTGATCTTCCAGAAACAGAGGGTTCCACTACGGCTGCCACGGAACAAATAAAGAATCCGGAGCTGGCGACGACGATCGCTTCCGAGCCGACGATGCCCGTCGAAGTCCATGATTCGGCTGCGCAAAAGCGTGTCGTCAAGGTGCTGGCCTCGGCCCAGGTGCTGGGCGGCATCGGAGTGGCGTCGGGAGCAGCGGTCGGGGCGTTGCTTGCGGCCGAACTTTCCTCAGATACGTTCAGCGGCGTCGCCGCCTCCGCGTCGGCGGTTGGAGCGGCCTTCATCGCCATTCCCGTCTCCCGGATCATGGATGCGCGCGGTCGCCGTCCCGGCTTGATCTTCGCCTATCTGGTCGGATTGATCGGCGCGGCCTTCGTCGTGACGGGCGCGATCATCTCGTTCTTCCCGCTGGCGTTGCTCGGCATGCTCGCCTTCGGCGGCGGCAACGCCGCCACCCTGCAATCGCGCTACGCCGCCACCGATCTCGCCGCGCCCGATCGCCGGGGCCGGGCGCTGGCGATGGTGGTCTGGGCGACGACCATTGGATCGGTGCTCGGACCGAATCTCGCGGGTCCGATGGGACGGTTAGCCGAGCAGGTCAATGTTCCTAAGCTCGCCGGTCCCTACATGCTGTCCGGATTCGTTTTCGTTGCCTGCATGTTGCTCGTTTCCACCTTTCTCCGCCCTGATCCCCTCATCCTGGCGCGGCAGATTCGGGATGGACATGGGCCAACGGTGGTGAGAAAGCGGATGTCGGTTCCCGATGCGCTCGATATCATCCTGGTCCGTCCTGAGGCGCGAATCGGTCTGGCGGCGATGATGGTTGGACAGGCCGTGATGACCTCGGTGATGTCGATGACGCCCGTCCATCTCAAGAACTCCGGGGCCTCGATCCAGATCGTCGGGCTCGTCATCAGCATTCACATCGCCGGGATGTATGCGTTCTCCCCATTCGTCGGAATGGCTGCCGATCGCTTTGGCCGCCGGCCGGTAATTGTGCTGGGCGGCGCGATTTTGCTGGCGTCATTCATCATTGCGGGCACGGCTCCCGGCGACAACACCGCGCAGCTCTCGCTCGGTCTGATGCTGCTCGGTCTCGGCTGGTCCTGTACGATGATCGCAGGATCGACGCTGCTCTCCGAGGCGATTCCGGCGGAAATCCGGCCGAGCGTGCAGGGCACCGCTGATCTGATGATGGGCATGTCGGGCGCAGCGGCCGGGCTGATTGCTGGCGTCATCGTCGGACTTGGCTCGTATGGATTGCTGACGATTCTCGCCGCCTGCCTGGTGACACCGATGATCATCAACACGCTGCGACCGAGCCGAGTTGCGGCTGCTGCCTGACCACCCGTCACATTGGGCTTACAAACGGTCCCTTCGATCTGGGCAAGGTTCATTCCCCGGGAAGCGGACAGCGAACCCGGTTTGAGGTGCGCGACGGGTGAACGGCTCGATGCCTGGACAACGCATCAGGGCGTTGCGCAAGCAGCTCGGTCTCTCGCAGATCGAGTTCGCCGCGCTGCTCGGTGTGAGCAATGTCACCGTCAACCGCTGGGAACATGACCGGGCTTTGCCGCAGCCTGCCATGCTGGTGCGGCTCGAACGCGCCGGGCAGGATGGGCTGGACGCGCTGCGCGAAGTCGATCCACCGCCGCGCGGCAATCTCCCGCACTCCCTGCCCACCATGCTGGGGCGTGAAGCAGATCTCCAGAAGGTGCTTGCGCAACTGGTGGTTTCGCCGCTGGTGACGATCACCGGTCCCGGCGGAATCGGCAAAACCCGGCTGGCGCTGGAAACCGGAAACGCCGCTTCCGGACGCTTTGCCGATTGCGTCTGGGTCGTCGATCTGGCGGTGCTCACCGATGGTAGTCAGGTTGTTCATACAATCGCGCAGGTGCTGGATCTGCGGGCGTCGGGTCGCAAGCCGCTGATCGAGCGGTTGATCGACGCCTTTGCGGCTCAGCCGATGCTGCTGATTCTCGATAACTGCGAGCATCTTCTGCCGGCGTGCAGGGAGATCGCGCTGGCGCTGACGCGCGAAGCGGGACCATCCCGGCTGCTCGCCACGAGCCGCACCCCGCTCGGGGTGCCGGGCGAGGTGATCCACCCGCTCAAACCACTTGCTCCCGCCGATGCCGGGGCGCTCTTTATCCAGCGGGCCAGGGAAAATCAGATTGAACTCCCACTCGACGATGACGCCATCGCGATCATCTCCCGGCTCTGCGAACGGCTCGATCGGTTGCCGCTGGCGATCGAGCTGGCAGCGGCGCGGAGCCACCTGCTGACGGTGGAGCAGATCGCGCAGCGCATCGACCGGCGGTTCGAGCTGCTGCGCTCCAACAATCCCGGCGCGGCGCGGCAGCGCACGCTCGACGCCACGATTGCCTGGAGCTGCGATCTGCTGGAACCGGAGGAAGCGCGGCTTTTTCGTCGGCTCGGGGTCTTCACCGGCTGGTTCGATCTTCCGGCAGTGGAAGCGATCTGCGGGGTTGATGATGCGCTCGATCTGCTCGACCGCTTGATCCGGCAGTCGATGATCGTGGCCGAGCATGAGCCGGGGCAGCGATCGGTTCGCTACCGGCTGCTCGAAAGTCTGGCCGCCTATGCCCGGCGCTGGCTGGCGGAATCGGACGATGCTGAAGCGCTGTTCCGGAGCCATGCCAGCTACTTCGCCGCACTGGCGAGCGCGGCCACCGGCGATCTGCGGAGCGCCCGTCCATCTCGACGCGTTGCACACACTCGATCGCGCCTATGACAACATCGTCGCCGCGCTCGAGTGGTTCATTGCTTCGCGATTATCAGCCGACGCGCTGGCGCTCGCCGCATCGCTTGCGCCCTACTGGCATCGCTCTTCCGCCTTTCACGAAGGAGGCGGGTGGCTGCAGCGCGCGCTTGATCTTGATCCGAACGATCGGTCCAAGGAACGGGCGCGAGGTCTGGCGGCGTTTGGATTGCTGATCTGGCCGTCGGGCCGCGCCAATGACGGCGCCTTGGCGCTGACGGAGGCGATCGCGCTCGCCCGCGAAACGGGCGACCGAGTCGTCGAAGCGGAAGCGCTCGGTCAAATGGCGATGATGCTGACCAGGCAAAACGAACTCGGCAAAGCGGAAGCCGCCAACGACGCATCGTTGGCGATCTGGGAAGAAGTGTCCAATCCCGGTGGTCTGGCGGGGTGCTGGCTGCGGCGCGGCAATATCGCCGGTCTCCGAAGCGACTTCGCCGGGTCGGAACGCGCGTATCACCAGGCCTGGGATCTCGCCCGCAAAGCCGGGGATCTTCCGGCGGAATCATCGATCCTGGCGAATCTGGGCGAACTCGCCGCCCACACCGGCAACTATTCCCAGGGGCTTGATTTCAACAATCGAGCAAGGGAGATCCATCGCCTGCTCGGAGACACCGACCGGGTCGCCATCACCACGGGAAACAGCGCCGAGCTGAAGGTGCTGCTGGGCGAGTTCGACGAAGCCGTTGTGCTGGCCGAGCAGGCGGTGACGCGGCTACGGGCGTCGGGCAATCAGGCGTCGCTCGCCAATTTTCTCTATGTGCTTGGCGTGGCGCTCGCCTCGATCGGCGCGGTCAAGCGGGCGCTGGTGTCGTTCCGCGACGCGATCCGGCTCGACGAGGCGCTCAAGAACCGAACGAATATCGCCTACCACATCGAAGCGATCGCCCGGCTCCAGGCGGATGGCGGCAACGCGCTGCTGGCGGCGCGATTGCTGGGCGGCGCGGAAATTCTGCGCGAGCAGGAATCGGCGGTTGACTACGCGCCATTCGACCGCTCCGAAGCGATCTCCCGCACGCGAGCGGCGCTCGGCGAAGAACGCTTTGCTCAGTCCTGGGAGATGGGGCGTCAGCTTTCGCTGGCGGGATTGCTCACCGAGGCATTGCATCTTGGCGAGCTTGTCGATGGAACGCCCAGCCTGCTCTACACGCAGGCAAAACCACCCCGTCAACCGAAAAATGACGGGCAACTGACCGAGCGCCAGATTGATGTGCTGCGGCTCGTGGCCCTGGGCCGGAGCAACCGCGAAATTGCCCGCGATCTCGCCATCAGCGAGCGCACCGTCGAGCGGCATCTGACCACGATTTACGACCTGCTTGGCGTCGACCGCCGCTCCGCCGCTGTATCAACCGCAGTCAGCCGCGGCCTCCTCCATACCCGCCAACTTTAACGAAACAACCCGGTTGTTAATTCCTGAATCGATTTCACCCTACGTTGCCGCCGGGAATGGCGGGACTCCCCGATGCGGTGCTCATGGCCAAACCCTAGTCTGGTCAAGGGAGGCGTTGATCGCCGGATCGCGGGATCGTCTCCGGCGACCCGGCGAGGCGCTTCCCTTCTTACCTGGTCGAACCCTCGTGAAATGGGACCAGCAATAGGGCGACGAGTCGCCAAAACTGGCATCGTGAAAGGAACGAGCAATGAGATCGATGCGACTGTTGGGCCTGCTTGTTTGCCTGCTCATCATCCTGCCTCTTGCCGGCAGTCCGGCGCTCGCCCAGACCTCCGGGAGAACGGTGACGGCGACCGCGCGTTGCGTCGAATGGTCGAAATCAGCCCCGGCACATGTTGAGGTTGCCCTCACCAACAACTCGGGATTGCCGATCTCGCTTAGCTATCTGCATGGCTGGACGACCGGCGAGGCATTGAACCCGACCTTCCTGATGCGCGATCCCGGCGAGACAGTGTCGCAGAGCATCCAGGACGGCGACACCCTCGTCGTCCAGGCGCCATGGGACGATCTGCGCCGGCATGAGGGTGATATCGGCATGGCGATCGTCGTCACCACCGCAGGTGTGCTGATGCCGATCTGTGATGGCAGCAAGGCAGGGCTGGAGCAGCCGCTCGGGCCGAAACCAACCAACGGCCAGGAGGCGGTGACGGAACTGGCGACAATCGCCGCCGAAACGATCGGCGTGCTGGAAACATGGCGCGCCTATCCCGCCCTCTACGCGCTGCTCCATCCGGACGCGCAGGCGGCGATTTCGTTTCGGAAAGTCGCGTGCTGGTACGCCGGCCAGTTCGGGATTCCCACCACCTGGAAGCAGGGCGTCTTTTCCACGCAGGTGCTCGATGTTTCGCTCGGACTCTGGACCTGGGACGTCAATGGCAGGAGTACGGAAACGCCGCCGAGGTCACCTACGAGCAGGAGATCGGAACCATGTCGAAATCGTCCCCCGTGACCTCCGTCGCGCACATGGTTTCCGACCAGGGCGATGGGCAGTTTCGCTGGTTCTTCGGCCTCAGCAAAGAGGAAATCACCGCCCAGCCAACGAACTGCGATCTCGGGAACTAGAACTTCTCCGCCAAGACATGATCGAGCCAGGGCCGCGCCCTAAAGCGCGGCCCTGGCCAATGCGTTTATGGGAAATTGCATGGGAAGATAAGCTCTGGCCCGTTACCCGCCAGCCGTCTTCAGCCATGACCGGCCGGACTCGTCGGAGTAGCCCCACGCCGATACATCGGGCGGTTCGAGCCCCAGTGATCCCAGGATGGTGCAAATCTGGGCGCGATGCTCGCTGCCATGGTGGATTGATTGCGTGATGAAGATGCCCGCCGGTACGGCGAAAACGTCACCATTGTCGCCACGCGCCTCACCCAGCCACGCATCATCGACGCCGCCTGCAAGATAGAGTTTCCATGTCGCCGCCAGCAGGTCTGCCCGCTCCGACAGCACGTCGAGCCCAACTACTTGCTCTCCGTCCCACGGATATTCCGGCCATGCGCCGCTGACCCGAAAGAGATATCCCGCCTCGGAATCTATGATGTGCCGCAGCGTTGCGAGAATCGTGCCGTACACGCCTGGCTCCGCGGTGTTCAGCGTGGTTTCGTCCAACCCCCGGCAATACGCGATGACCTGCGCGGTCGCCCAGGCATTGTGGTTGAAGAGATCGTCCAGTTGATGTCCCATGCAATGTCCTCCAGAGACAGGATGCGTTCGTTCCGGTTGGCTGAGACTACGATCATACCGGAATCCCTCGCCGGAAGACACTGCTGAGACGTAATTCTTGAAAGAGCGAAACCCAGCCGCGACGGACAAGTCAGGGCCGGGTCTCGTGCAGACGGCAATGGCGGATTACGTCGTCACTTTCGCCGCTTCCGTCACCGGCGGCACGCGGAAGGTGATCTGGAGGCGGTTGAAGCTGTTGATCGCGGCGATCGCCAGCACCAGATCGACCAGCTCTTTCTCATTGAAATGCTGCGCGGCTTCGGCGTAGAGCTCGTCAGAGATGTTCTGCGTGGCGGCGATCAGCGTGAGCGCTTCGGTCATGGCGAGGGCGGCGCGCTCGCGAGCGCTGTAGATGGGCGTTTCGCGCCAGGCGTTCAACATCAGCATCCGCTCGTCGGTTTCGCCGAGCTTGCGGGCGTCTGCCGTGTGCATCGCCAGGCAAAACGCGCAGCCGTTGATCTGTGACGCTCTGATCTTCACCAGTTCCACAAGCGAATGTTCCAATCCGCCTTTGGTAACCGTGGAGCTGAAATCGACCAGTGCCTGATACGACTCCGGACTGTGATGGCGAGCGACCAATCGTTGCGACATGTGTACGTTCCTTCCTCGTCCCATCTGGCGAGAATCCATCGGCCGTGGTTCTCCAAGTAGAACGCTTCGGTGCCCGAACGATCAAATCAATGAGTTTGCCTCGACAACAATCGACGCCATGCAAGAGGCCGGTATCGGCAGTTTCAATTCGATCCTGATGAGCGGCGTCGAGCTACGCAAGCAGCTAGTCAGAAGAGTTTCGAGGCAATCACCGTGCTCATCCTGCTTGAGATCAGTTCTCGGGAAATGGCCGCGAAGGATGCTGACGGCCGTTGGGCATGTTGCCAGGTGGACATCCAATTATTGACACAGGATGCACAATGTGGTTCCTTATACGCATAAGAAATTCGTATAAGCTCATGGGTTTCGAGGAGAACTGTGTCCACTGCTCGATCCGACCGGCGAAAACGCCCAACTCAGTCCGATGTCGCCCAACGCGCCGGAGTGTCGCAGGCGATGGTTTCCTATGTCCTCAACGACAAGGCGGACGAGGTCTCCGTCGAAACGCGCGACCGGATTCTGGCGGCGATCGACGAGCTTGGCTACGTGCCGGATGGCGCGGCGCGATCGCTGCGCACTCGCAAAACCCAGACGATCGCCTGCATCATTCCCGATATCACCAATCCCTTTTATCCCGCCCTGGAGCGGGGCATCCAGCAGGTTGCCGAGACGCAGGGATACGACCTGATCGTTTCCAACACCGATGGCGTCGCGGAAAAGGAATCACGCGCGCTGCATGGTCTCCTGCGCGGGCGAGCCGACGGCGCGGTGATGGTGCCCTTTTCGCTCGACCGCGGTCGCATTCGTGATGCGCTTGCCGCTGGAATCGCCCTGACCATGCTGCATTGGGCCGACGCCGAACTACAGGAGCTTGGCGTGGACTTCATCGAGATCGATACGGGGGATGGCGCCCGGCTTGCGGTCGACTACCTGATCAAGCGCGGACACAGCCGGATCGGCATGATTGCGGGTATTGCCAATACGCCCCCGCGGGAGATGCGCCTGGCGGGCTATCGCAAAGCGCTGAAAGCACACGGATTGCCGACCGATGACCTGCTCATTCGCGGCGCTGATTACCAGGAGGCCGGCGGGCATGAAGCGATGGTCGAGCTTTTAAGACTCGACCATAGGCCGACTGCCGTTTTCGCCGCCAATGATCTGATGGCGCTCGGCGCGATGATGGCGGTCCGGGAAGCGGGGTTCCGCATTCCGGAGGACATCGCGATCGTCGGACTCGACGATATTCCCGCCGCCAAACTTGTCCATCCGCCATTGACGACCGTCGCCCAGTTTCCCGAGCGGCTCGGGCTGGTGGCGGCTGAACTGCTCTTTTCCCGCTTGAATGGCGCGGCCCCGGCGACCGGGCGAGCGCTTTACCAGGCATGTGAGCTGATCGTGCGGGATTCCGCCTGATGCTCGATCGACCCGGCGCGAAGGAGGTGGCGAAAGACAACATTCCGTCGTTCCCTACATGACGTTAACCGTGCCGCATGCATACCCGTCATTCGAATACCCAACGCGGCGTGAGAAGAGAAAGGTTTGTAATCGCAATGACGACTCGACTCAATCTTGATGCAATCGCGCGAGCGCTGGCGTCCCGCAGCAATCGCCGTACCGTTCTCAAGGGAAGTGCTGCCGTCGCCGCGACCGGCGTCGCGGCCATGGCCATTGGCGTGCGTCCATCAGGCGCCGCCGCGCAGGATGCCGCCAAGCTTTCATTCTGGTTCGACACCACCGGCGGCGCGGAAACCGCCCAGTGCCTGATCGATAACATCATCACGCCGTTCAATGACAAAGGCGGCACCCAGATCGAAGCGACGATGCAGCCCAATGGCTGGACGGCGACACAAACCGCCCTTTCCGGCGGCGCGGGTCCCGATATCGTCGTCACCCCCGGTCCGTCCTACGTCGTTGAGCTGGCGAAAGCCGGTCTGATCCTCCCGCTTGATGATGCCGCGACGCAATATGGCTGGGACAAGGCGCTTCTCCCCTGGGCGTATGAACTTGGCAAAACCGGCGGCGTGCTCTACAGCATTCCGGATGAAATCGAAACGCTGGTCCTCTATTACAACAAACCGCTCTTCGAAGAAAATGGCTGGGAAGTTCCCAAAACGATGGATGAGCTGATCACGCTCTCGCAAACCATCGCAGACGCAGGCGTCGTTCCCTTCGCCCATGGCAACCAGGATTGGCGGCCGACGAACGAGTGGTTCGTCGGCGAGTTCATGAATCAGGTGGCTGGTCCGGGCAGCGTCTATGCCGCGCTGACCGGGATGCAAAAGTGGACCGATCCTGAATTCGTCGATGCGCTGACCAAGCTCAATGAAATGCAGCAAAACGGCTGGTTCATGGGCGGTCTCGACCGCTACTACACCTCCGGCTCCGCCGACACCGCGTCCGCCTTCGCCTACGGCGATGCCGCGATGAAGATCGAGGGAACCTGGTTCCTCAGCGACGCCATTTCCTACACCGCTGAGGCCGGTTCCGATTGGGATTGGACGCCGGTGCCGTCGAAGGATGGCACGCCGGTCTACGATATCGGCGTCGGCTCCACCTATTCGATCAACAAGAACACGAAGTCCCCCGAAGCGGCGGCGGATTTCCTGAACTACTACTTCTCGCCCGAAACGCAGGCGACCGCTGTTGCCCAGTGCGGCATGGCCCCGGCGCCGGTCGATATTCCGACCGATCTGCTCGCCGATATCGATCCGCGCCAGGCCCGCATGATCGACGCGCTCACCACCGCGTCCCAGAGCGGCGATTACGGCTACACCACCTGGACTTTCTTCCCGCCGAAAACGGAGACCTTCATCATCGAACAGATTGAAAAGGTCTGGGCCGGCGATATGACGGTCGAAGAATTCCTTCAGGGCTTGCAGGAGACATTTGACGCTGAAATTGCGGCTGGAGCCGGTTTGCCGGTTCCGACGCGCGCCTAAGAAGTCAGCCCGGGAGCGGAGACAACGTCTCCGCTCCCGGCAACTGTTTGGAGTCGCAGATTCATGCAGGCGACGAAGTCCGTCCCCATCGAGATTACGATTGCCGCCCCGCAGCTTCACTTCTGGCAGACGCCGTTCTGGCGGAAGAAGATCGTGCCCTGGCTGTTCGTGCTCCCGATCTTGCTCATCAACATGGCGGTGGTGCTCGGTCCGGCGATTTCGGCGGTCTACTACTCGATGACCGACTGGAGCGGCGATCGGCAGCGCGAAATTCATCGGGCTCGATAACTTCCGCCAGCTCTTTTTCCACGACGAATCGTTCCGGCATCGCCTTCAAGAACAACGTGCTCTGGATGGCGATGTTCCTGACCGTGCCGATCGCGATGGCCCTGTTCTGCGCGTCGCTTGCTGGCGCCGATCAGGCGGGGCGCGCTTTTCTACCGGCTCTCGCTCTTTCTGCCCTACGTGCTGCCGAGCGTGATCACCGCCAGCATCTGGCGAATTCTGATGAACCCCGATCGCGGTCTCGGCGCACAGCTTGCCGATTGGGGCATCGGTGGATTGGACCGCGCATTTCTCGGCGATCCGAACACCGTGCTCGCCGCCATCGCCTTCGTCGATAACTGGCACTGGTGGGGATTCTTGATGGTGCTGCTTCTGGCGGCGATGCAAAACATTCCCAGCGATCTGTATGAGGCTGCTCGGCTCGACGGCGCCAATCGTTGGCAGGAATTCCGGGATGTGACGATTCCAGGTATCCGGCCAACCCTCGTTTTCATGATTCTGATGACCGCGATCTGGTCGTTCCTGACCTTCGATTACATCTGGATTCTGACCCAGGGTGGTCCGGCCGGCGCCTCGGAGGTGCTGGCGACGCTGGTGGTGAAGAACGCGTTGATGAAGTTTGAGGCGGGATACGCCTCGGCGATCGGATTGACGATGAGCATCCTCGTCGGCGGCGTCATCAGCATCTTCATTATCTTGCGCAAACGGGGGTGGGAGATTTGAGCGCCACAGCCACGGCTCCTGTACCGGCGCGACGCCGCTCGAAGCGCGCGACCAACTATTTGCTGAACCACATCGTTTTGATCGGTCTGGTCATCTTCGCCCTCGGGCCACTGGTCGTGCTCCTCTTCAACTCGTTGAAGTCGCAGGAGGAGATCGGCAAGAACCCGCTTGGCTGGCCGCAAACCTTCGTCTGGAGCAACTTCGGCAAAGCCTGGGATGTCGGCAACTTCGGCACAACGATGCGGAACAGCGGCATTCTGGTGGCGATCACGGTCACCGGGGTCATCGTTCTCGGCGGCATGGCGGCCTACAGCCTGGCGAAGCTCGATCTGCCGGGGCAAGGTGGGGTGATGCTCTACCTGCTCGTCGGATCCAGCTTGCCGCTGCAACTATTTCTGGTGCCGCTCTTTTTTCTCTGGCAGCGGCTGAGCCTGACGAACAACCTGCCGGGATTGGCGCTCATCTACATCGCGGTCAACGCGCCGCTGGCGATCTTCCTGCTCCGCTCCTACATGATCCAGTTGCCGCGCGATTTCGAAGATGCGGCGCGCGTTGACGGAGCGGGGGAAATCCGCATCTTCACCAGCATCGTCGTGCCGCTCGCCTGGCCCGGATTTCTGACCGTCGGTCTGGTGGTGGCCCTATCGGTCTGGAACGAATTCCTGCTGGCGACCGTCTTCCTGACCGATCAGAAGCTCTTCACCGTCGTCACCAGCTACTACAACTTCACCACCCAGTTCAGCCGCAACTGGGCGCTGACCAGCGCCGGGGCAATGATGATGATCTTCCCGATCATCGCCATCTTCCTGCTGCTGCAACGCCGCTTCATCGACGGTCTTACCCAGGGAGGGTTGAAGGGATAGTTGTGAGAAGTGAGAAGTGAGAAGTGAGTGGGGGTGGGGCGCTGCGTGCCGGGAGCTGAAGCACCCGGCTCACAGGCGGACGCCCTAAAGGGCTGAGCGCGAATGTCACCGGGGCCAGTCCCGGAGGGACTTTGTTTTGCTTAGCCCGGCACTTCAGTGCCGGGAAATGAGACGCACCACCCGAACCGAATACCCTCAACCGGCCCTAAAGGGCCACCCTCTCTCCAGGATTGGGAGAGGAGTTGGGAGTGAGGGTTTTATAAACAGAAAGGACTATTCGTGACGATTCCGAACGATTATCTGGAACGTGTCTATGCCGGGGTGCTCGGCAAGCTGATCGGGGTCTATCTTGGCCGCCCGATCGAGCAGTGGACCCACGAAAAGATCGTTGAAACCTATGGCGAGGTCGATCGCTACCTGCCGGGACGCGAGGGCGCGCCGTTGGTGGTGACCGATGACGACGTCACCGGCACGTTCACGTTCTTGCGAGCGCTTGAGGATGAAGGCTACTCGCCCGATCTCACGCCGGAGCAGATCGGCAACAACTGGCTCAACTACACGATCGAGCGCAAAACGATCTTCTGGTGGGGAGGCGTCGGCAACTCGACCGAGCACACGGCCTATGCCCGGCTCAAAGCCGGAATTCCGGCCCCGGTCAGCGGCAGCGTCGCCACTCAACGGCAAGATCATTTCCGAGCAGATCGGATCGCAGATCTTCATCGACGGCTGGGCGATGATCGCCCCCGGCGATCCGGAAATGGCGGCCGATTTCGCCCGCCGCGCCGCCAGCGTCAGCCACGACGGCGAAGCGATCTACGGCGCCCAGGTGATCGCGGCGATGGAGGCGCAGGCCTTTGTCGAATATGACATCAACAAGCTGATCGACACCGGGCTCAGCGTCATCCCCGCCGATTCTGTGATCGCAGCGGTGATCCACGACATCCGCGCCTGGCACGCCGCCGAACCTGATTGGCGCAAGGGACGCGAACTGATCGCCGCGAAATATGGCTACGACAAATGGGGCGGCGCCTGCCACATGGTGCCGAACCACGCCCTCATCATCCACGCGCTGCTCTACGGCGATGGCGACTTCGACCGCAGCCAGATGATCGTCAACACCAGCGGCTGGGATACCGACTGCAACGCCGCCAATGTCGGCTGCCTGCTCGGGATCCGGGACGGGCTCGCCGCGCTTGAGGGCGGCTATGACTGGCGTGGACCGGTGGCGGACCGGATGTATCTCTCGACTGCCGACGGAAGCCGCGCCATCACCGACGCGGTCACCGAATCGGTTCGCATCGTCAACGCCGGACGGGCGCTGCAGGGGATGGATCCGATCGCGCCGAAGAATGGCGCGAAGTTCCACTTTTCTCTCCCCGGCTCGGTGCAGGGATTCCAGTCCGATCCTGATGCCGCGCCCACAGCTGTCTCCAATGAGCTCGACGCCGAGGGTGAGCGCTGGTTGGTGATCCGGGCGCCGAAGGATGCCAGCCCGGCGCAACCTGGCCGCGCGATGACCCCGACTTTCATCCCAGCCGAAGCGGTGAAGATGCCGGGCTACATGCTCTTCGCGTCGCCATCGCTCTATCAGGGGCAGGAAGTCGTCGCCACCATCGCCGGCTTGCCGGCAAACAGCGCTCCAGTCGAGGCGCGCCTGGTGATCCGCTCGTACAACGCCGACGACCAGCTCGATCTGCTCGCTGGACCCGCCGAGACGGTGAAGCCGGGTGAGCGCGCCACGCTGCGCTGGCGAATCCCCAGATCTCAACGGTCTGCCGGTCGAAGCGATTGGCTTCGATGTCACCGGCGAGGGTGCGGTGGCGATCGACAGCCTGACCTGGGACGGCGTGCCGACCGTCACCTTCGCCCGGCCGGAAGGCGCTGCCGGCGAGCTCTGGCGGCGAGCCTGGATCGACGGCGTCGACCATTTCGAAGCACGCTGGTTCGAGGCGTTCCGGCTTTCCAAAAATGAGGGCCGCGGCATCATCTCGCAGGGCACCCGCGATTGGGATGACTTCCGCGCCGAAGCGACGCTCACTCCCTATCTCGCTAAACAGATCGGTCTGGCAGCCAGAGTGCAGGGCTTGCGCCGTTACTACGCGCTCCTGCTCGGCGCGGACAACATCGCCCGGTTGGTGAAAATGGACGACACCGAAACAGTGCTGGCCGAAACCTCGTTCCAACGGGATGTGTTCGTTCCCTACACCCTGGCGATCGAAGTCGAAGGTGACCGCATCACCGGCTCGGTCAATGGTTCAACTCTGCTCGCCGCCAGCGACCCCGGCAGCCGCCTGACCGCCGGCGGCGTCGGCCTGGTGATCGAGGAAGGCACCCTCGGCTGCGATGCTGTGAGCGTTTCGCCGATCGGGTAACGACGGCCCTCACCCCCAGCCCCTCTCCCGCGCCGGGAGAGGGGAGCACGAGGCGTATTCATACCCTCTCCCAGCATTGGGAGAGGGTGGTCCTTCAGGACCGGGTGAGGGTTCTCGCATCCAATCAGCAAGCCCCGCACGTAGCATGTGCGGGGCTTTGCGTTTTTCGACCGATCGATATTCAGTACGCTTGAATCAATTGCACGGAAACGTAGTCGCGGGAGAAGTCATGGTCCGGATCGAGGATTACGCGCTGATCGGGGATTTGCAGACGGCGGCGTTGGTGAGCATGGCGGGCTCAATCGATTGGTGCTGCTTTCCTCGCTTCGATTCGGGCGCCTGCTTTGCGGCGCTCCTTGGCACGCCGGAAAATGGCCGCTGGTTGATGTCGCCTACGGACGAGGTGATTCGGTCCGAACGGCGCTATCGTCCCGGCACGCTGATTCTCGAAACGATCCATGAAACGGCAGATGGCGCAGTGCGGGTGATCGATTTCATGCCGCCGCGTGGTCGCGACCCTGATATCGTCCGCATCGTCGAGGGGATTCGCGGCGAAATGACGATCCGCTCCGAGTTGATTATTCGCTTCGATTACGGGCACATCGTGCCCTGGGTGCGGCGGTTCGATCACACCAGAATCGCCATCGCCGGAGCGGACGGTCTTTGCCTGCGCACAGCCTCCGAAATTCATGGCGAAGATATGACAACCGTTTCCGAATTCGTGGTGAAACCGGGCGAACGCATCCCGTTCGTGCTGACCTGGTTCCCCTCCCATGAATCGCCGCCGAAAGCGATCGATCCGGAGCAGGCTCTGAGCGACACCTCGTCATACTGGGGCGCCTGGTCGGGGAGCAGTCGCCGCTTTGAGGCATACCACGACGAAATCCAGCAATCGCTGCTCGTCCTGAAGGCGCTGACATATGAGCCGACGGGCGGCATCGTCGCCGCGCCGACGACCTCGCTGCCGGAATGGCTGGGCGGCGTGCGCAACTGGGACTATCGCTATTGCTGGTTGCGGGACGCCGCGCTGACGCTGGTGGCGATGCTTAACTCCGGTTATCGAACAGAGGCGAAAGCCTGGCGCGAGTGGCTGATACGTGCCGTCGCCGGTGATCCCGCCGATATCCAGATCATGTATGGCATCGCCGGGGAGCGGCGGCTCACCGAACTGGAGCTGCCCTGGTTGCCTGGATTCGCCGAATCGAGACCGGTTCGCATCGGCAATGCCGCGTCGAATCCAGCTCCAGCTCGATGTCTTCGGCGAATTGATGGACGCGGCCTACCAGACGACGGCTCACGGCATCGAAAACTCCCCATTTGGCTGGTCGCTCCTGACGCATCTTCTCGAATGGCTCGAAGAGTGTTGGCGTCAGCCCGACGCCGGAATCTGGGAAGTGCGGGGCCCACTTCGCCACTTTACGCATTCGAAGGTGATGGCCTGGGTCGCTTTCGATCGCGCGGTGCGCATGTGCGGCGAATTCGGGCAAGAGGGAAATGTCGAGCGCTGGAGTGAATTGCGCGATGAGATCAAAGAACAGATTCTCGCTAACGCCTGGAGCGAAAAGCAGCAGGCGTTCGCCCAGTCGTACGGCTCCGACCTGCTCGACGCGAGCGTGCTGACGATGCCGATCGTCGGCTTTTTGCCTGACGACGACCCCCGCATGATCTCGACGGTCGCCGCGATTCAACGTGAGTTGATGGTCGACGGGTTCCTCCTGCGTTACCGGAGCGACGAACCGCAGGTCGATGGGCTGCCGCCCGGCGAGGGCGTCTTTCTCGCCTGCTCGTTCTGGCTGGTTGAAGTGCTGGCGCGGCAGGGCAAAGGGGAAGAAGCTCGCGAGCTATTCGAGCGACTGCTCGCGCTGCGCAACGATGTCGGTCTGCTGGCAGAGGAATACGATCCTGTTTCAGGCAACCAGCTCGGCAACTTCCCGCAGGCCTTCAGTCACCTCACCCTCGTCACCGCCGCCCTTGCCTTAGGCGAGCATCGCTCAATCCACAATACGGAACCTCAGGTGAGCGTGAGCGAATAACTCGTGCTGCGGCCGCCGGATTCGTCGCGGGTCAGGATGCCGCGTTCGACGAGATCAGTGATGTCGCGCAGGGCGGTATCCGGTGACGTTTTCGCGATCTTCGCCCATTTGGAAGACGTCAACTTTCCCTCGAAACCGTCGATCAGCTTGTTCAGCATCAGGCGTTGGCGGTCGTTGAGCGGGACATTGCGCAGGGCGTCCCAGAACTTGCTTTTCGACAGCACGGCTTCGAGCGTCGTAGCGGCGGCATCGATGGCACGACCCAGACATTCGAGAAACCAGCGTAGCCATTCCGTAATATCGAGCGTTCCTTGTTGGGTCTGTTCGAGCATCGAGTAATAGGCGGCGCGTTCGCGCTGAATTTGCGACGACATGCTGTAAAAGCGCAGTGAGCTTTGCTCGGACTGGGCAAGGGTGAGATCGGCGACTGCCCGGGCGATGCGGCCGTTGCCGTCATCGAATGGATGGATCGTCACAAACCAGAAATGCGCAATCGCGGACTTCAGCACGAGATCGAGCGCCGAGCTGGTATTGAACCAGTCGAGAAAGGCAAACATTTCGGCATCAAGGCGGTCGGGTGGGGGAGCCTCGAAATGCACCTGCTCCCGCCCGTAGGGGTTGGAAACAACCTGCATTGGCCCGGATCTCCAGGCTCCAGTCGTGATCTTCGTGAAGCCGCTTCGGCCAGTTGGGAAGAGCGCGGCATGCCAACCGAAGAGCCGCTCATCAGTCAAGGGCTGATCGTGGTTGAGCACGGCGTCGAGCATCATCTCGACAATGCCATCGACCTCGCGGTTTGCCGGTCGACTTTCGCCTATATCGATGCCGAGCCGCCGGGCGATGGAGGATCGCACTTCTATCTGATCGAGATGCTCGCCTTCGATCGCGCTGGTTTTGAGCACGTCCTCGGTGAGGGTGAGAAACGCGGCCTGTTCCGGCAGTCGAAATCCGAGTGAGCCCATCCGCCCAATCAATTGACCCTGACGGAAGCGGACATCAGCGAGAAGCAATTCCAGCGCATCGCTCTCCCAGGAAAATTGGGGCCAGCTTGGAAGTTCGTAGAGGTACGTGCTCATAATCACCGCATCCTTTGCGGTGATTATGCTTCCTAATCTCCGCATCGGCAAACATATTCGACGCATTTCATGCGGTGATTACATCGATCTCTGTTGTCCAGGCGCCGAAAGAAGCCGCATGAACTCTTCCGTGTGGGCTGCGTCACCCGTGAGGCGGACCTCGCGCAGATAGGTCTCTCGATCGTCACCTTGCGACCGAAGAAGACTGATCCAGGTCGGGGGATCAGTTTCGATCGTCAGGTCGATGAGAGAAGGATCGCTCTCGGGAACGCGGCTCCAGCGCTCGCCGTTGAAATGGATGGCGGGCGCGCCTTCGTTCGAGAGACGCAATGACCAGGTTGTTGGCTGCGCCGGTTTCACTTTTCGGCGGTTGAGAATAGTGACGGTCGAATTCGCGCCTCGGCGTGGGTTGACGGTGTCGCCGGGACCAGGCAGCGGCGCATGTTCGACCCCCCAGACGAGGAGTTCCTCGATGACCGGTCGCAGCGCTTCACCGGCTGGAGCGAGCCGGTACCAAACCTCACGCCGTCCTGCTTCTTCATCCCGGTCGATAACGCCCGATGCTTCAAGCTCGCGCAGGCGCACCGTCAGCAACTTCGGCGTGATGCCGCCGAGGGTGCGGGCAAGATCGCTGAAGCGCTGCGGTCCCTGCAGCAGATCGCGCACGATCAGCAACGACCACTTTTCGCCAACGACTTCCAGTGCTCGAGCCGCGGCGCAGTAATGTCCGTAGGTTTTTGTTTTGGCCATGGCGACCCCCTTGACAGAATACTATCTCAAAGATACTCTCTTTGAGATAGTATTATACGACGGGACTGGCACTGCATGCAGCCCGGGTTCGATGCCGGAACAACAGCAGATCAGTGGTGATCTCGAACGGAGTCAACAACGTGATTCGACGGAACGCATCATCCGGGGCAACGACTCGCCCGGCCCCCGCGGAAAACCTGGTTCTGGCGATCGTTTCGCTCGGAATCTTCATGACGGTGCTCGATCTCTTCATTGTGAATATCGCGTTCCCCAACATCCAACATGATTTTGCCGGAAGCGATCTCTCTTCGCTTTCCTGGATTCTCAATGGCTATGCGATTGTCTTTGCGGCGCTGCTCGTTCCCGCCGGGCGCATCGCCGACCGCGTCGGCCAGAAGCGCGTTTTCATCATCGGATTAGCGCTGTTTACCATTGCCTCCGCGCTCTGCGCAGTGGCAACCGGCACAACCTTCCTGATCGTCGCGCGCTTGATTCAGGCCGCCGGCGCGGCCGCAATCACACCTACGTCCCTCGCGCTCTTGCTGACGGCGATGCCGGCGGCGAAGCGAACCTGGGCGCTCGGCATCTGGACGGCAGTCGGCGGCATGGGCGCGGCGGCGGGTCCGACGATCGGCGGTCTGCTCGTATCGCTCAGCTGGCGCTGGGTCTTTCTGGTCAATCTTCCCATTGGCATCATCGCCATTCTGGTTGCGTCGCGCGTGCTGCAAGAGCACCGGAATGACGAATCTGGCCCACGCCCCGATCTGCTCGGCGCGCTCTTTTTGACGATCGGCGTGGCGGCGCTTTCCCTCGGCATTGTCGAAGGTCCCGCCTGGGGCTGGCAATCACCGAAGGTGATCGGCTCGTTCATTGTTGCGATCGCCATGGCGGCCGGATTTGCCTATCGTTCCACGCATCACCCCAGCCCGATTGTTGAACCGGCCCTGCTCAAAGTGCGTTCTTTCTCTGTTTCGACCCTCTCCGCGCTGCTCTTCAACGCTTCCTTTTCGGTGATGTTGCTCGGTCTCGTCCAGTTCATGACTGATGTCTGGGGCTATTCAGCGCTGCAAACGGGTCTGGCGATCAGCCCCGGTCCGCTGATGGTTCCATTCGTCGCCACCCGTGGCCGTTTCCTGGCCCGCCGCTTCGGCGCGACACCGGTGGCCATCTTTGGAACCATCCTCTTTGGCTCAGCAGGACTCTCCTGGTACTTCCTGACCGGAACCGATCAGAACTATGCCGTCGATATCCTGCCCGGGTTGATCGTCGCGGGAATCGGCTTCGGCTTGACCCTGCCGATCTTGCTGACGACCGCCGTCAGCTCGCTGCCGGTGCAGAGATTCGCGACGGGCAGCGCTGTCGTGACGATGGCCCGCCAGATCGGTACGGTGCTCGGTATTTCGGTGCTGATCGTGATCCTCGACAGCGCCGGCAGCGACATCATCGGCGCGTTCCATCAAGGCTGGTTGGTGATGGCCGGCGCATCGTTCGCGGCAGGCGCCTCGGCGCTCTTCCTGCGCAGCGGCGCAACGCAGCCATCGGAAGCTCCTTCGATGGTGGAGGCACCCGTCGTCGCCGGCGACTGAAACTGCGATTCATGGAAATCGAGCGACCGCGCCCTTCCAACTGGAAGAGCGCGGTCGCTACGCTAACGCACCTGCCAACAATGGGAAGATGGAACTGGTTCCAAACGCCGCGATTGTGGCGCGCCGTGATTTGAGTGTCGAATGATTTGATATGCTTGGTATCTCACGGTCACCGTGGCACGTACGTTGCTCATGAAGCGACAGGCGCTCGCGGCAGATGACAATCCTGCGGTGAAAGGGGTCCCACGCGTGTTTCAGGATCTGCACATCATCGATGTTCACGCCCATTTCCCGATCAAGGGCGATTTGACCCAAGGCGGCGGTCGAAGTCTGCGGACCCGGGAAACGGGCCCGATCGAGAACGAAGCGGCGAAAGCACGGCTCACCTTCCGCGATGAGCAGCTTGCCCGCACCCGCAAGCAGTGGCGGCTCGCCTTTGATTTTCCCGAACCGGAAAAAGAGCCGCGTTCCAGCGAAGAGCAGGCCGAACGCTGGGTGGCCGAGCTCGATAAATATGGGATCGAGCGGATCGGCTTCGTTACCGGCCGCGACAACGATGAGCTGTCGCGCGTCGTCAAGATGTATCCCGACCGTTTCGTCGGCTTCGCCCATCACGACATCACCCGTCCCGATGCGGCCCAGGAGCTGGAGCGAGCGGTGAAGCAACTCGGGCTGAAAGCGCTCAAGCAACTCGCCCCTGCCATGCCGTTGCCGATCAACGACCGCTCCCTCTACCCGGTCTGGGAAGTGTGCGAGCGGCTCGGCATTCCGGCGCTGATCCACTTCGGCATGCTCGGCGCGGCGGGGGGCGTTTCCTATCACCCGAACATCTCCCCGGCGATCCTGGAGCCGGTGGCGCGCGATTTCCCGACCGTCGATTTCATCATCCCGCACTTCGGCATCCAGCACGTCACCGATCTGCTCTTCCTCTGCTGGTCCTGCCCGAACGTGCATGTCGACAGCTCCGGCTCGAACCAGTGGGTGCGCTGGATGCCCTACAAGCTGACGCTCGACGATCTCTTCCAGCGCTTTTACGAAACGATCGGCCCCGAGCGGATGCTCTTCGGCAGCGATTCCTCCTGGTTCCCACGCGGGTTCGCCCTGCGCTATCTCCAGGATCAGATCCGCATCTGCCGCTTCATGGGCATGAGCCACGACGAGCTGCAACTGGTTTTCGGCGGCAATGCGGCGCGGTTGCTCGATATCCCGCTCGGCGATATCGATGCGAAAAGGGCCGAAACCGCGTAATGATGTATTGTTGATCCAGTTATATTATACCGCTCTGGCGTTCGCAATCGAAGCGTGAGAGCAGAGGCGTTGGTTCCTGCGGTATCGTTCGCATGTCGAATCATTACCGCCGGTCGCGACAGAACAGGAGGCTTTGCCGTCAGCTGTTCGATGGTGCGCTCTGTTGTGCGCAGCAGGTGATAGAGAAAGAAGGATGACCGTGACCATTCGCAAGATCATGAAACCAGCGCTCGATGCGCATCTTTCCCGTCGTTCGGTGGTGAAGGCCGGGCGTCGCCTCTGCCGGTCTGCTGGCGGCGTCGCGCCTCGGCGCGCGTTTCGGCCCAGGATGCGACTCCGGCCGCGAACGGCTTCACATCGGCCGATTACCAGCCGAGCGCCGCGGTCGAGATCGAGTACTGGCAGTATGCGCTCGATGCGAAAACGAAGATCGTCGACGAGCTGATCCCCGAGTTCCAGGCGGCGAACCCGTTGATCACGATCAAGCATGTCAACTTCCCCTACGACGATTTCCGCCAGCAGGTGTCGTCCGCGGTGCAGGCAGGCGAGGGGCCGGACGTGCTCAACGTCTACTACGGCTGGATCCCATCCTACGTGCAGCAGCAGTTCCTGCAGCCGCTGCCGGCCGACATCTTTCCCGCCGCACAGATTGAGTCGGAATTCTTCCCAATGGTGCAGACCGCGAAGATCGGTGACAGCTATTACGCGTTGCCGACCGCTGTGCGGACTCTCGCGCTCTTCTACAACAAGGCGATCCTCTCCGCTGCCGGCAAGAACCCGCCGACCAACTGGGAAGAGATCGTCGACGTCGCCAAGGCGACGGTGAAGAAAGATGGCGACAAGTTCGAGCAGGTCGGCATCACCTGGGATATCGGAGGCCAGGGCCACAACTGGTGGCGCGAGGCGCTGATCCGCCAGAACGGCGGGTCACCGATGTCGGATGACAACAAGACGCTCAGCTGGAACACGCCGGAGGGGGTTGAGGCGTTCAACTACCTGACTGCGTTCCTGACCGAATACGGGGTGACGCAGAACGCCTTCTACACCGATGGCCCGACCGCTTTCGGCAGCGGCTTCGCGGCGCTGCACGTCGACGGTTCGTATCGCGTCGGCAGCTACAAGATCAGCAACCCCGAACTCGATTACGGCATCGTGCCGCTGCCGCAGCACAAATCGCAGGCGAGCTTCGCCTCATTCTGGGCGAACACGATCACCCGCAACGCGGCTGAAGGGGACAAAGCGATCGCCGCCGCGAAGTGGATCGACTTCCTCGCCTCGGTCGACGTGCAGAAGCGCTGGACTCCTGCCGTCGGCGAGCTTCCGGCCCGCACCGCCCTCGCCGCCGATCCGGACCTGCTTGCCGATGAGAAGGTCGCTCCCTTCATCGAGTCGCTGCCCTTCTCCTATGCAACCTTCATGGTTAACGAGGCCGATCTCCGCCAATCGGTGATGGACGCTTTCGACCAGGTGACGCTCAACGGCTCCGATCCGGCCACCGCGATCCAGGAAGCGCAGGACAAGATCCAGGCCGAGCTCGACGAATACTGGTCATCGTTGGGGTAGATTGAAAACCCTCACCAATCCCTCTCCCAATGCTGGGAGAGGGGTTGGTGAGGCCCGGGTGAGGGTATTCGGTTCGGATGTCACGTCTTATTTCCCGGGATTGAAACCCCCGGGCTAACCACAGCGCTGGTTTTGATGATGTGTGTGCTCAGTCCGCAGGACTTGTCGCGTGTCAGCCGGTGCTTCAGCTCCCGGCACTGGTGACTACCGTTCGATTACGCTTTCTCTACTCTCTACTCTCTACTCTCTACTCTCTACTCGTCGTAAGGAGTTCCCGTTGCGGCTCACGCTCGAACAACGCCGGTGGATTTGGGCTTATGCCTTCTTGATCCTCCCGATCGTCTTTTTTCTGGCGATCAGGATCGGGCCAGCGTTCTATGCCTTCTGGATGAGCCTGCACAAGTGGGATCCGATTGCGATCACTCATCCCTTCGTCGGACTCGATAACTTCCGCAATCTCCAGCACGACGATGTCTTCTGGAAATCGATGCGCAACACCTGGCTCTACGTGCTGATCGGGGTGCCGGTCAGCATGGCCTTGAGCCTGGTGATTGCGCTCGGATTGCAGCGGCTGGCGCGGTACGTGGGGTTTTACCGCGTGCTCTATTTCGCGCCCTATGTGACCTCGCTGGTGGCGGTCGGCTGGGTCTGGCGCTGGATGTATATGCCGAACGGGTTGTTCAACGATCTGCTCGACATGGTCGGGTTGGGACCATACGGATTTCTCACCGATCCCGATATCGCCCTCTATTCGATTCTGATCATGACGATCTGGCAGGGACTCGGGTTTCAGGTCGTGATTTTCCTGGCCGGATTGGAAAGCATTCCGACCGTCTACCATGAAGCGGCGCAGGTCGATGGCGCCAGCAGCTGGCAGCGTTTTCGCGGCATCACCTTTCCGCTTTTGAACCCAACGCTCGTCTTTCTCACCGTAACCGGGGTGATCAGCTATTTGCAGGTCTTTACGCAAATCCGGACGATGAGCTCCGGTGGCACGGGCGGTCCGCTGAACAGCACGATCAGCCTGGTGCTCTATGTCTACCAGCAGGCGTTCGCCTCCTTGCCGTCCAAGATGGGATACGCCTCGGCGATGACGGTAGTGCTCTTTTTGATGATTCTCCTGATCACCATCGTCCAGTTGAAAGTGCTCACGCGGGATAACAATGACTACTGAAGCCGCCACCAAACCAGTCGCCGCCGCTCCGGCACGGGCGGAGGCGCGCGTCCGCGACCGAAAGAAAACCGGCGCGAAATTTCTGCTCTACCTCATCCTCCTGATCGGGGGATTGGGCATGATCTTTCCCTTCATCTGGATGGCGGCTTCTTCGATCAAGCACGCCCAGGATATCTACACCCTTTCGATCATTCCAAGCTCGCCGACGCTCGACAACTACCGGGAAGTGCTCGACAAAACGAAGTACGTCCGCTGGTTCGTCAACAGCCTGATCGTCGCCACGATCACCACCGCGAGCGTCGCCTTTTTCGATTCCCTGGCCGGCTATACGCTGGCGAAGTTCAACTTTCCGGGAAAATCGGTCATTTTCATTGCCATCCTCAGCACGCTGATGGTGCCGACCGAGATGCTCGTGATTCCCTGGTACGTGGTGGCGATCGATCTGCACTGGACCGATTCCTACTGGGGCATCATGTTTCCAGGGGTGATGAGCGCCTTCGGCGTCTTCCTGATGCGGCAGTTTTTCACCGGCGTGCCGAACGATCTGATCGACGCGGCCCGGCTGGACGGTTTTTCCGAGTTCCGCATATTCTGGAAGATCGCCCTGCCGCTGGTGAAACCGGCCGTGGCGGCGCTCTGCATTTTCACCTTCCTGGGAAACTGGAACGCCTATATCTGGCCGTTGATCGTCACCCGCTCGGAAGAGATGCGCACGCTGCCGGTCGGCATCGCCTTCTTTTCGAGCGAGGCGAACAACGCGTTTCACCTTGTCATGGCCGCCGCGGCGCTGGCCACGATCCCGGTGCTTGTCATTTTCGTCATCTTCCAACGCCAGATCATCAAGGGCGTGGTGCTGACCGGACTCAAGGGATAACAACCAATGCCATCGACTGGCGGGCAATTCCCGCACCCTGACTATGCCAGGTATGTGCTGGCGCCCGGGTTTCACCATGCCCAGGCGATGCTCTGGCCGCACATGATGGCGGCGAACGAGGCCCATACGCTGATGCTCGCCGAGCAGGGGATCGTCTCCAAAACTGATGCGGCCGCGTTGCTTTCGGCCCAGCGCGATGTGATTGCGGCCGGCCCGGAAGCGTTCATCTATACCCCCGAAGTGGAGGATCTCTTTTTTCTGGTCGAGGCGAAGCTGATCGAGCTAGCTGGCCCTGACGCTGGGGGCAATCTCCAGATCGCCCGTTCGCGCAATGATCTCGCCGCCGTTATGTGCCGGATGCTGATCCGGCAGCGTTTGAGCGAGATCGAGCAGACGACGCTGCGGTTACGCGGGCGGCTCATCGAGCTGATCGAGCGCCACATCGACACCCTGATGCCGGGCGTCACCCACACCCAGCCCGCCCAGCCGACGACACTCGCCCACTATCTGCTTGGCGTACTCGGCCCGCTCGAGCGGGACAGCGATCGCCTGCGCCAGGCATGGAAGCGAACCAACCAATCGTCACTCGGCGTCGCTGCGTTCACCACGACCAGCTTTCCAATTGACCGCGATCTCACCGCCCGGCTGCTCGGATTTGATGGCTATATCGAAAATGGCTACGACGCGGTTGGGGGCGCCGATCATATGCTCGAAGCGACGCAGGCGCTGGTGACGATGACCGCCAGCCTGTCGCGCTTCGTCAACGATCTGCTGATCTGGGCCAGGAGCGAAGTCGGGATCTTACGGGTCGGGGACGAGTTCATCCAGATTAGCTCGATCATGCCGCAAAAGCGAAACCCGGTCGTGCTGGAGCATATCCGCACCCGGATCGGTTACGTCTACGGCGACGCCAACACCGTCGCCACGATGGTCCACGGCGCGGCCTTCGGCGATACAAATGATGTCGAGGATCCAATCTACGTGCCGATTACCCGCGCCTTCGACGCCGCCGAAATGGTGCTGACGTTGTTGACTGATGTGCTCGAAACGGCCGAGTTCAACGTTGAATTGCTCGCCAATCGCGCCGCCGACGGCTACACGACCACGACGGCGCTCGCGGATGGACTCGTCCGCGAATTCGGGCTGCCCTTCCGGATCGCCCACCACATCACCTCCCAGACGGTGAAATCGGCTGGTGGAGGAGCGATCACGGTTGAATCGGTGAGCGCAATCGCCGCCAGCGTGCTCGGACATCCCCTCACCATTGAGTCGTCATGGCTCGCCGAGCAGCTTGATCCTCGTCGCTTTGTGGAAATGCGCGCGATCCCCGGCGGTCCCGCTCATTCAGCAGTCGAGAAGTCAATCGCCGCTGCCCGCTCGCGCCTGGCGACCGACGAAGGCGCCGTCAATGCCGCCGAAGCGCAACTGTCGGCAGCGGCAGAAGAACGCTCGAAGCGGATTGATCGGTTGGTGTCGGAACAGGGAACAAGAGGATTGTCCCGCGCCCTGGAGTGAAGTACTGGCCTGACAAGCCGAAGTCCCTTTCGGGCATTGATCCTGGGAATGTCCGTAGATATGGTGAATAGTTCCCATTGAACTCGGCCTCAGTGGAGCATGCACCTTCGGCTAATTTGTACACCTGGCATGACCGCTATGATGAATGTCGACGGTGTTTGCGTCGATACGCCACATCGAGGATTTGCGGCCAAACAATCTCCAGCGCCCCGGTGACTGTGGCCCGCTTATTTGCGGCGTCGCTCCAAAGCCTGCGAGCGACAATATCTTCGATCAGCCCGGTCGTTTCCGGTTCGATCTTGCGATTTTCGATCACAACCGAACCGCCCGGATTGCGCGATGCCGCCGCACTTAATTGCAGCAGCATCGCGGTGACGGCCCAGCGATCTTCATTCGTCGGCCCGTCATAGCGTGGCCAGCGCTCGGCAAGAAACGGATTCAATTCGGGAAGCCGCTCGACGCCTTGAAAGAAAGGATCGGCGGCGAGAAAGCGGACAGATCCCGACATGCATGAAAACAGATGCGGCCGCGCAGAGCGGGCAGGGTTGCTGGCTCGACCAGAGGGTGTGCTTGCGTGAGATCGATCGAAGAGGAAAGGGTGGCGAAGGCATTCATTTCTGCGTGCGCAATGGGCGTGTCCCGCAGAATCTCCGTGCCCGAACGACCGTCGTAAACGCGATTGCGCCCCCGCGCGACGATCGCGCCATTTGAATCGGTAATGACCGAGCCAACACCGACCGTACCGGCAGCGCACGATTGCCAGGCGAGTTCCAGTGATTCGCGCCAGGGCAGTTCAAGCGTCTCCCACGCATTCAAGAAATCGTCTCGCATCGATCTCCTCCCTTTCATTCATCTCCTTGCCAGCCTATTGCGACGTCAATCTTCGGGCAAGTTCCTCGGTCCGCGCGGAAGGTTGTAACCCTTCGGCTGCCAGCAGGCGGCGGCATTCGAGCAGAGCGCGCCAGACGCCGCTGCCGTTGCCGCGCGCGGCAAGCGCTTCCATCAGCAAGCGGTGACTTCCTTCATGGAGTGGGTCGAGCGACAGCAACTGTTCGGCTTCCCGCTCAGCGGTATCGGCGTGGCCGCGCAGCAATTCGGCATGAACGGTATATTCGAGCGCATGCAGGCGAACTGAGTGCAGCAAACGACGCTGTCCTTCGATCCAGGCACCATCCTCGCCGGGGAGAAAAGGACGCGCAGCGATTTCGGTGGCGACTCGCGCTTCGGCGAGCGCTGATGTGGCATTGCCCTCCCGCATCAGGACATCGGTGCGGTGCAGCGCCGCCCGGGCGCGTTCGAAATCGACCACGCTCTCCGGCGGCAGGCGCAGTTCATAGCGGCTGGTTTCACCGAGGATGAATGGTCCCTCCGGCGATGCAATGGGCTTCAGGCAGCGGCGCAATCGGCTCGCGAGCGCATTGAGCGCCGCATCCCAGGCGTCGGGAACATCATCTCCCCAGATGGCTTGCGCCAGATCGCCGCGCCCGATTGGCTGCGCGCGATGCAAGACGAGATACGCCCACAACCGTCGTCCCTGCCGGGCGGGAAAGGCCGTTTCCGGGATGACAATATCGCCCTTTGCCAGGGCAAGCCGGCCGCAGATGTAGATTCGGAGCGGCATGTCGACATAAATCATACGTGCAAGCATAGTGCAATGAAACTGCAAGGATCGACGCCTACGGTGAAGTTGCAGTCGAGGTGATCTGCAGGAATTGCTCAACTGGAGGCGGCAATGACCAAAGTCGTACGTTGCAGCTGTGGCGCCGAATTGCGCAGCACCGATGAGAACGAGCTGATCGCCCGCGTCAAAGAGCACGCGACCTCAGCCCACAACCTCACGCTCACCGACGAGCAGATCCGCGCGATGATGGAGATCGAGCAATAGCTTGCTAGGCGCGACGTGGCGCATGGACGGAAACCAGATCATTCATCTGGTTTCCGTCCATTATTTTTGTCGTTTAGCACATAGAGGCTTATGCGGTGGATTTTTCCACGGTCACCTTGGTCTCAACGAGCCGGCCTGGCATAAGGTATCCGGAGAGGTGCTCGTTGATCAGGGTGTAGTCTCCCGCTTCGGTGAACTTCCATTTCAACGGAACGGTCTGGCCGGGTCCGACATTGGGGATCGTGAGGAGCCGCTCTTTCTTAGCGTTGACGATGTGGAAGGCATGGAATCCCGTCTTGCATTCGCTCTTGATCGCAATTGAGTAGTCGACGTTTTGCTGCAAGGGGAAGAGTCGCTTGTCGACATCGGTCTTGTCGTCGTAGATCACGACGCTGATTGAGGAGGGTTGCGAGCGAGCGTTTGCCTCTGGAACGAGTGCGCTCGCCCCCCGCAACGAAACCGCGCTGCCGGCAATGCCAAGACCAATTGCGGTGAGAAACGTCCGACGGGAAAGAAGGAGTTGGGGTTGCGACGTCATTGTCGTGTCCTTTCTCTGTTCGCACCGGGTCCCGAGGCGATCCATCCGTCCGGTTGATGGTGCGTGTCTTCGGGTCCAAGACTAGAGAAAGCAGCGGCAACGCACATCAGCAGAATATACGGATATTTCCCGGATTCCGCCGGACCGTCCATGAGCATGATTGCGGCTCGCAGAATGCGCCTGGGTGTCGGATACTCATTTCAGCTACGAATGCTTTTCACCCACAAAGGAGTCTGCCCCGCATGGGACACCCGCTCGATCCCCCTGCGATTGATCGGAGCGAAATTCTCGCCCGGCAAGAAGCGGCGCGCGCCGCCGCGCAAGGCGCCGGTTACGACGCGCTGCTGGTCATTGGCCGCTCGTTTTACGATCGCCCGGGCGATCTCGCCTACCTCAGCAATCACCTGCCGCCCTTTCCCACGGCGGTCTTCTCCGATGTCAATCAGGGGATGGGGCACGCCTTTTTCCTGTTGCCGGTTGAGGGTGAAACGACGCTGATCACTGATCCGCGCCGCTGGCGCGAGGATCTGATCGTGGCCGATGAAGCCCGCGCCGCCAGCGATCTCGCCACCGCGGTGATCGAGCGAATCCGCGAAATCGGGCTTGCTGATAAGCGCATCGGCATGGTGGGCGACGATATCCTCCCGGCGCCGTTCGATCGCCGCATCCGCGAGGAATTGTCCGACGCGACGATCACCCCGGAAGGGCGGATCGTGGCGAGCATGCGGGCGATCAAGAGCCCCGCCGAGCAGGCGTTGCTGCGCCGCGCGGCGGCGTGCGCCGATAGCGCCATTACCGCCGCGGCTGAAGCCATTCAGCTCGGGAAAGTCACCGAGCGCGAGGTCTGCGCGGTCGCCATCGCGGCAGCAATGCGCGACGGTGCTGATTTCGTCCGCTATTTCCGGGTGCATTCCGGACCCTGGTCAGCGGCGGGATCGCGCTGGCCGCAGGCGATGGACCGGGTGATCAGCCGGGGCGAGATCGTCGTCGTCGATGCGATCGGCGCGTTCCAGGGGTATGGATTCGACGTGAACCGCACCATCGCCAGCGGCGATCTCGACGAGCGTGAGCGGGCGTTGTGCGAAACCGTGCTGGAAGCGACGACGGCGGCGGTGAATGCCTGTGTCGTCGGAAACAAGATCTCTGATGTTGCGGCGGCGGCGCGCGAGGTGATCCTGGCGAGTCCGTTTGGTGATGGACTCGGCGCATCGATGGGCCACGGCATCGGACTCGAAACCGTCGAGCTACCCTACGTGATGGCGAGCGAGGAAATGAGCCTGGAAGCAGGCATGTCCCTCTGTATCGAGCCGGGACTCTTCTTTCCCGGTTGGGCGGGCGCGGCCATCGAACAGGAAGTGATCATCCAGGCCGATGGTCCACCCGAAGTCATCACGGCGGACATCCCGATGCGGATGTGGTGAGACGAAGTAAACTGCGGGCAGCAGGCAGAAACATATGAAGCGGGAACGAGGGATGTTCCTCGTTCCCGCTTCGCCATTCCGACTATGAGGTTGGGGTTGCCGCTGCGCCGCCGGTGGTGAAGACGTTGATCATCCCTTCCATAGCATGCGGCTTTCCGGTGGCTGGATCGGTCACGAAGCAGAGAACCGCGTAGGTTCCTGCTTCCAGGGTAAGCGGCAGATACATCGTTTGTCCCTTCGACAGCAAAAACACGCCGTAGGAAAGATCCTGAATTTGATCCATCGTCAGAGCGCCGGCGGTCGGCGTTCCGGCGTCGATCGTCAAGATGGTGGCTATGAGTTGATCGACAGTCGTTCCGTCAGGAACTTTGGCGATGTCCACCATGTGCGGCTGGGCCCCCTCGTTTGTGACTTCCCAGATCTGGGAACCGGAGGCAACAGCATCCAGGCCACCGAAGTAAAAGTCGCCAAGCGTCAGGGTGAGCGCGGCAGCCGGTGCCGTGGTGTTGGCGTCTGGGCTTTCGACCGCTTTGATAAACGCTGGCGGCTGACTCCCTTCAGAGAAAACGGCCCAATCGCCGGCGGGAATATTCACCAACGCCTGCGCTGATTGCCCGGGCTGCAATGTGCCGGGACCACCGAGAATGGTGGCGTCGTAGAGGAATGGCGGAAATCCCCCAGGATCAGCTGGTGGAGTCGCGGCGGTGGCTATGAGTTCATCCATCGTCTGTCCTTCACCTGGACCGAGGATTCCGGCGCCCGTTTCATCCTTTGAGTTGTTGGTGACGTTGAGCAGCACATATCCGGATGGAATCGGATTGACTGATATCTCGATCGCGCTATCCGTCACGAAGATATTGAGCGTGGGATAGCCGGGAACCGCTGGTGTGGCGGGGACGGAGGGCGCGGCGGGAGTCGCCTCCTGGGCGAACGCTCCCGGTTTGTGGAGGCAAAGCAGCGCCGTACCTGCAAGCATTCCGCCGACTGCGGTTCGTCTGGTGATCTTCTGGTCCATCATCTGCTCCTTCTGGATATCGACGCTGAAATCCAACCCTGCGCTGCCAGTCGATGCGCCCGCTGAGCGCGACAATGGTTCTCAAGCTTGCGCCCATGCGCGCATGATCTGACATCGGGTAAATAACGTATTTGCTGCGCAATAGTCCGGCATCATGACTATCCGCAGGCGAAGCGATTGCGACACTGGAGATGGACGTTGAAGCAACGAGAACGGGAGTGATGGGCGCCCATCGCTCCCGTTACGATTGGCATCTGGCATCAATAAGTTACGAGGTCGGCGTCGCTGCTGCTCCGCCGGTCGTGAACATGTTGACCATGCCTTCCATGACGTGTGGTTGACCGGTGTTGGGATCGGTCACGAAGCACATCACCACGTAGGTTCCGTCCGCGATATCGAGCGGCAACCACATGGTCTGGCCCTTTGAAAGCAGAAACACTCCATCATTGAGGAACTGAACTTGATCTGAATCCAATCCTCCCGCGACAGGCGTGCCCGTCATTTCGGTTTGCAGGGTCGCCATAAATTGATCGAAGGTGGTGCCGTCCGGAACCTTGCCCATGACGAGCATATGCGGTTGAACGCCTTCGTTTGTAACCTCCCAGACCTGTGGGCCGGCTGCCACATTGTCAAATCCGCCGAAGTAGAAATCTCCCATCGCCACCGTTACCGCTGCGGTCGGGTTGGTGGTATTCGAATCAGCGCTTTCAACGGCCGTGAAGAACGTGGGCGGTAGATCGCCTTGAGTGAAGATGACCCAGTCTCCCGCGGGAACCGTGACGAGCACCTGGCTGGATCCGCCGGGTGCTACGGTGCCTGGCCCGCCAAGAATCGCTGCATCGTATAGGAACGGCGGGAACGCATCGGGATCGGCTACAGGTGTGGCGGCCGCGTTCTTGAGGTCGTCTATGGTCTGTCCCTCGCCGGGGCCAAGAATGCCGGCGCTGTTTTCAGACGAAGTCTTGTTGATGACATTGAGAATAATATTCCCCGCCGGGATCTGATCCATTGACACTTCAGCAGCGCTATCGGTGATCGTCACGTCGAGCTGCGGATATCCGGTGAACATGGACGCCGAGGGGCTGGCGGCTGGCGTTGCCTCCTGCGCACGAATTCCTGGCGCTTTCAGACAGAGCATCGCCGCGCTTGCAAGCATGCCGGCGACAACGGTACGTCTGGAGACCGCTTGTTGCATCGTGAAACTCCTTTTGGATGTTGACGATGAAATCCAACCTCGCGAGACCGACCGGCGCCGGCCAGCCGCGCGAGGATGTTCCTAGCTTGCGCCGCCTGGATCGATTTCACATCGGGCAAATGACGTATATGCCGCAGGATATTTCCAACTTTAAGGGGATGAGCGGTTAGACGAGGCGCTCACGCAGCGCGACGGCGACTGCCGCTGAGCGGGTGTTGACCCCGAGTTTGGAAAGAATGTGCTCGACGTGGGTGGAGGCCGTGCGCGGACTGATGAAGAGGGCATCGGCGATGTCGCGACTGGAGCACCCAGCCGCGACGAGCCGGAGCACATCGCGTTCCCGCTCGGTCAGGCGTGGGCGGGACGCTTCCGTACGCGATGGCTGCCGAACGGCCGACCGCTGCGCCCGGCGCGAAAGCTCGTTCACGACGGCAAGCGTGTCGTTCACCTCGTGGGCCGAGCCTCTGGACCAGGCCTCTTCGTACCCGGCGCGCCCGATGCCGCGCCGAAGCCTGCCGAGCAGCAGGTCCTATCTTGCTCTCACCTTCGGCCTGGCGGGGCGTACCCAGCTCCTGACGCATCGTCTCGACCACCGCCAGGAGCTCGACTGCTACCCGGGGATCATTATTGTGCGCGGCGATCTCGGCCAGCTCCTCCAGCGTTTCCATCGCACTAAACTGATCGCCTGCGTCGATCAGCACTTTGATGCTCGCTGTCAGCATCAGGATTGCGCGAGGCGTATCATGCTGGAGTTGGGCAAGTTCGGCGATTCTGACCTGTGCGAGCGCTTCATCCCTCGGCTCGTCGATCTGATGGAATAGCGCTGTGGCTTCTTCGTAATATTCCTGCGCTTGCGGGTAATTTCCTTGCGCTTGCCGGATCTCGCCGAGGTTCACAAATGCGTTCGCGATGAGTCGAGGATTTCCAAGACGACGTTGCAGCGTCAGCGCTTCGGCAAGGAGAGATTCCCCTTCGCCCAGATCCCCGCGCATGACGGCGAGCGAGCCCAGATTCCCAACCATCACTGCTTCACCCTGGGCGTCGCCCTGGGTATGCACGATTGACCGGCATTCCTTCCAGCGGAGTTCCGCGCGTGGATAATCACCCTGGTAATACGCCACGGCGCCAAGATTTCCGAGCGCCACGCCGAGTTGCCGTTGATCGTTCAGGCTGCGTGCGAGTTGAGCCGCCCGGTCGTGAAACGCCGATGCTTCGCCGTAGTCGCCACGGTCCTGTGCGACCAGTCCAAGACCTCCCAGCGCCCGCATGGTTGCCCACTCATCGCCGATAGAGGTGGCCAGATTGAGTGCTTCCGAAAAATGGACTCCGGCCACGGTCAGGTCGTGCTGATCCTCGGAGAGATGGGCGAGGGCGATCAAGGCGGCGAGCCGGACCGGTTCGGAGACGGTGCCCCCTTTGGCGAGTGCGCGCGTTAGCCAGGTGCGACCCTCGGTTAGAGTAACCACGGGTTGACCAGAAGCGCCAGACAGCAGAACCGATCCGCAGCGCCGTTTCGACGTTGCCTTCCAGCAATGACCATTCGATGGCGGCCCGGATATTGTCATGCTCGAGATCGAGGTGCTGCAGCCACGTATCTTGCCCAGGGCCGATGAGTTGCGGCTCGCCTGCTTCGACCATCTGAAGCACGAATATCGCATGGGCGCATCGGGCAGCTGCTTCCTCACCGCGCGTGCGCAGTTGCTCGACGCCGTATTCCCGGAGCGTTTCGAGCATCGCCAGTCTCGACTCGCCGTCAGCGCCGTCAATACGAGAAAGCAGACTATGATCGATCAACTGACTGAGATGATCGAGGAACTCGCCCGGTGCAATGTCAAGGTCACTACAGCCCTGCTCCAATGCCGCGACGGAGCAGCTGCCTGCAAAGATCGATGCGCGGCGGAACATCGTTTGCTCGGTGGCAGAGAGGAGCTCGTAGCTCCAATCGATCGCAAACTGGATGGTGCGCAATCGCTCAGGCACATCCTGCTGCGTGCCGACCAGCAATTGTAGGCGGTCGCTCAGCCGCGCCAGCAGCGCCGCCGGTGAAAGCACATTAATCCGGGCGGCGGCCAGCTCAAGTGCGAGCGGCAATCCATCAAGCCGTCGACAGATGTCGACGATAACCGGCGCATTTTGCTCCGTTATCGTAAGGTCGGGTCTGATCTCCTTAGCTCGTTGCATAAATAAGGAAACCGCTTCTGCGGCGTTGGCGCTGGTGATGGACGTCTCTGCTGGCGGGAGCGCGAGCGGCGGCACCTGGAAGCGCTGCTCGCCAACTAGGTGGAGCGGACGGCGGCTGGTGACGAGCGCCTTGATCGCCGGACACTGTTGCAAGATGCGAGCGAGAAGAGGAGCAGCCTGCGTCACGTGCTCGAAATTATCGAGCACGAGCAGGAGATGCTGGTTGGAAAGCGCCTCGGTCAATACGGTTTCGGCGCCCGCGTCGGCGCGGTCCGTAAGTCCGGCCGCATGGGCAATGGCGGGGAGCACGAGATCGGGATCGCGGATCGCTGCCACCGACACGAAGAGCACGCCATCAGCGAAATCATCGCTGCAATCCGCCGCGATCCTGATCGCCAGACGAGTTTTCCCGACGCCACCCGGACCGGTCAAGGTCAGCAGGCGGATATCAGGATCACGTAAAAAATAGAGGGCGCGCTCAACCTCCTGGTGGCGTCCGATCAATGACGACAGTGGATTTGGCAACCCCGACGTATGCGTTGAGCTCAGGAGGCGTATAGACATAGTGCATAGTGCCCCGATACAGCCCAAAAACGGGCCATACCGCAGATCATCCGCAACTCCGATGCCAACGTCAACATTTCCCCCGTGCCTTTACATCGATCCCGCCGAATGCGACGATCGAGTGAATGACGGCGGCATTCAGTAACGCTGAGTCCGTCACATATTTCGTGGAGAACGCTGACCGTGCACAACGCGAAAAAATCAACGCGAGCATCGCAAGCCGACCTGACCCATTTTGACGAATCCGGCAACGCCCGGATGGTCGATGTAGGGGATAAGGCCGAAACGAAGCGCATCGCCATCGCCGGAGGGCGAGTCCGCCTGAACCCCGAAACGGTGGTGGTCATCCGCGCCGGAACCGCCGCCAAGGGCGACGTGCTCGGAGTGGCGCGCGTCGCCGGCATCATGGCCGCCAAGCGGACTTGGGAGCTGGTGCCGATGTGCCATCCCCTGCTGCTGACCAAAATCGAGATTGGGTACACCGTTGGCGACGATGTCATCGATATCGAAGCGCAGGTCGAAACATATGGAAAAACCGGGGTAGAGATGGAAGCGCTGACCGCGGTCTCCGTCACCGCGCTCACTATCTACGACATGGTGAAAGCGATCGACCGCGGCATGTCGATCGAAGCCATCCGCCTCCTCGAAAAGCACGGCGGCCGCAGTGGGGATTGGACGAGGACGGAGTAGAGAGTTGAGCGTGGTCAGTTAAGAGTGGAGCGTAAGTCCGTCGCAGCGCACGGACTTTACGCTCCACTCTTAACTTCTCTACTCTTTACACGTCGAGAAACCCCGTCACAGCCTTCAACCGGCCATCTTCGGCGATGGTGGCGAAGTCGGTGCCGGCGAGCAAGCGCGTTCCGTCGTCGACGTTGACCAACTCCCAGGAAAAGCGCACCCGGTCGTTGTGGGCGTCGACCGCGCCCAGCTTGCGGATTTCATGTTGCGGAAATTGCAGTTGCGCACCTGCGATCATCGCGTCGATTTCCGCTGCGCTGTTGCCGCTCATCAAGGGATCGAGGTAGGTCGCGTCCTCCGACCAGGTTTCCGCGATCAGCGCCGCGCGTTGCCCCGGCTCCCGCTCGTTCCAGATCGCGACGTATTGATCGACCAGCGTCGTCGTATCGGTCATCTCGTTGCCTCCTTGCAATCTCGCCGATCGCCCTTCGACCGGCATGGCAACAGCATCGACCCGATTGCGACCGGCGTCGATTACCCACCAGGTAATTGCCGCGATGACCACGCCGTCCTATTGTTCCGAGCATGAACACTGCTCCACGCCCGGTCGGCGATCTCCTGCGGGATTGGCGACAACGCCGCCGGCTCAGTCAATTAGCGCTCGCCACTGAAGCGGATGTTTCCGCCCGGCATGTCAGCTTTCTGGAAACAGGCCGGGCTCAGCCGAGCCGGGAGATGCTGCTGCGGCTGGCGGATCGGTTGGAGATTCCTCTACGCGAGCGGAATGGACTCTTGATTGCGGGAGGATTCGCGCCGGTCTATGCAGAGCGCCCGCTCGACGATCCGGCGCTGATTGCCGCCCGGGAAGCCGTCGATCTCGTCCTGGCCGGACATGAACCCTATCCCGCCATCGCCATCGATCGACACTGGACACTGATCGCCTTCAACACCGCGATTCCGCGGCTGCTCACGGCCGTCGATCCCGAGCAGCTGAAACCGCCGGTGAATGTCTTACGGCTCAGCCTGCATCCGGACGGGCTTGCGCCGAGCATCATCAATCTCGGGCAATGGCGGGCGCATTTGCTGGAGCGATTGCGCCGCCAGATCGAGGTGAGCGGCGATCCGGTGCTGGCGGACCTGTTGCACGAGCTCAGCAGCTATCCCGTTGAGGAGGAGCAACCCGCGCCTCGCATATCAGGTGAACAGCGCCGTCGTCGTACCGCTCAGCCTGCGGTTGGGCGAGACGACGCTCGATCTCTTCAGCACCACCACCATCTTCGGCACCCCGGTCGACATCACCCTCTCCGAGCTGGCGATCGAGTCGTTCTTCCCCGCCAACGCGGAAACGGCGGAGCAGCTTCGATTGGCCGTAAGCCGTAAACCGTAAGCAACTGGGGCGTTCCCTCCTGCCGGGAGCTGAAGCACCCGGCTCACAGGCGGAAGTACCCTACGGGCACTGAACCTGGAAGCGTCCGAATATTGCGGACATTTCTCCCACCGAACTTAGCCCTGGAAGGGCTTCGGCTTGCTTAGCCCGGGATTTCAAGTCCCGGGCTAAGCAACGCCCGAATTGAACTTGCTACGCTTCTCACAACTCACAACTCACACTAGTCCTACGCTTTCGGCCGCCGTTCTTCGGGGTCGAGGTCGGGGAGGGCGTTCAGGCGGATGTTGTCGAGCGTTTGCTGGACGACCGCCTGCAAGGTTGGATCGCCGTTGCCGTAGAGCGCGGTGAGGAAGCGAATCGTATTCGCGGCCGGGCCGTCGAACGACCAGCGGCAGCCCGCGAAGTGGCAATTCCCCAGCGTCGGCAGCTCAACTGCCCGGAACTCGATCGTGCAACTGTTGAAGGTGCATCCTTCATAGCGATTGCCATCGATCAAAATCGTCTTGTTATCGAACGTCTGATTTACGAACCGCGCCATTGCGACTCCTCTCGTAGTCGAATCATCACGAATGTACGCAGTCTTGCTGACCGCGCGCAGAAACGCAAGTGACAACTGCCCGCGGTCTGGGCGCGCTTAGCGGTGAGCACGAAGGTTTTGCCGCCGATTCGTGCTTCTGATCCATCGTTATGACTCGTCGCCTCAGGGTCCGGGAGAGTACGCTTAAGCCGGTTTCACGAAAACGAACGGGGAGGTTCCCGTCAGGCCGCTCTTCATGGAGGAATCCAGCGTGTTGAAGCAGACAATCACTCGACGAGCATTCACGACCCGCGCGGCAGCGCTCGCCGCAGCCGTGCCTGCGCTTGGGCTCGCGGCCCGGTTCGCACCGGGCGCCGCCGCTCAGGATCAGGTCGTGGTGACGATGGTCACCGACACCGCGGGTCTTGGCGATCAGAATTTCAATGACCTCGCCAATGCCGGCGGCACCAAGGGCGCCACCGATTTCGGTGTCGATTTCCGCGTGATTGAATCGACTGACGTTACCTCCTACCTGCCCAATCTGACGGCAGGCGCGGAGCAGGGTGAGCTGACCGTTCTGGCCATTGGTTTCTTACTGACCGATGCGATCACCGAAGTCGGCAATCAGTATCCCGACAAGAAATTCCTGCTGATCGACTCTGTTTCGGAAGCGCCCAATGTGGAATCCGTCACCTTCAAAGAGCAGGAAGGCGCGTTCCTTGCCGGAGTCGCCGCCGGGCTTTCGACTAAGACCAATAAAGTCGGCACCGTCGGCGGCGCAGAAGATTCCCGCCGTCGTCAAATACATCGTCGGCTTTGAGGCTGGCGTGAAATCGGTCAATCCTGACGCTGAGGTCCAGGTCGGATATGCCGATACATTCGACGATCCCGGACTCGGCAAAGAGCTGACGCTCGCCCAGTACAACGCGGGCGCCGACATCTCCTTCCCGGTCGCCGGGCGCACCGGCATCGGCGCGTTCGAAGCGGCCAAAGAGAAAGGCGCCGGCTTCTGGGCGATTGGCGCAGATGCCGACCAGGATCACCTCGCTCCAGGATTTCAGTTCGGATATTCTCGTAAGGGGGTCGATACCGCAGTGTATGACACGATTGGCGATGTCGTCAACGGCACGTTCACTCCGGGACAGCAGGTGCTTGGGCTGAACGAGGATGGCGTTGACTATCTCGATCCCTATGGCGTGGTTCCCGCCGATGTGATGGCGGTTGTCGCCCAGTATCGCCAGGCGATCAAGGACGGCACCGTTGTGCCCCCGACCACCGAAGAAGAGCTGGCCGCCTTCGTGCCGGTCGATGCTTCGACTCTCCCTGCCGTTGCATCGCCGGTCGCTTCTCCCGCCGCGTAAGGGTTTTCGCCCTCGTTCGAACCCCCCGCGTCCAGTAATGGGCGCGGGGGGTTTTTCGTGCTTGTAAGCAGGCAGCGACGAAGCCGTAGGCGGTAAGCAGTTAGAGACCTGGGCGTCGTCGTAGGCCGGACTGAATCCCAGCGCTCACAAGCCGAAGTCTCTACGAGACTGAACTCGGTGGGCGCCAACGCGCGATCTGGCACAGGCCGTGCTCAGTGCGCTTTAGCGTACTTTCGCCTGTGAGGCGAGTGCTTCAGCTCCCGACCGTCACAACCGAGCTACGCTTCCTTACGGGCTCCCGGAACTGAACCAGTGATGCAGCAGCGGCTGAGAAGTCTTCACGATAGTTGAATAATCTGATAGATATTCAACTTAATAGTCGAAAAGTATAATAGAATCCCGATTATTCAACTTGGCGGCATGTTCGCGAATCTTGCTGACCCTAATGCAACTGGAGGACGGAATGAAGCCCGACGAGTTTTCGCCGGGATTTCCCGGGGCACTCTTTGAATTCCAAACTCCGAGAAGCGAGCGCGCATGGGCGTTCATACCTGATCCACTGCCACCTGATATCACCTATTCCGAAGAGCTTTACGAGCAATCTGAACTCGCGATGCTTTCACTTGGAAGGATCGGTGGACTTGGAGCAAATCTGCCGAATCCATATCTGTTAATCCGCCCATTCATTCGTCGAGAGGCGTTGGCCTCAAGCCGGATCGAAGGCACCCGCGCTGATCTCGGGCAGCTGGTGCTTTTCGAAGCATCGCAAGACGATGGAGATTTGACACCAGATGTCCGAGAGGTTTCCAATTACATCCGTGCGCTGGAACATGGTTGGAGTCAGATCACCTATCGGCCGATTTCGATGGGCCTTATCCGCGAAATGCACGCGATACTCATGGAAGGCGTACGCGGGTTTCATCTTAAACCTGGTGAATTTAGGGACGACCAAAATTACATTGGCACACCTGGAGATACGGCAGCGACCGCGCGCTTTGTTCCTCCACCTCCGTCGCTCGTCGAATCGCTCATGCAGGATCTGGAACAATACACTGCAGATTCGACGCGTCTATCTCTTTTTCGCCTCGCGTTGATCCACTACCAGTTCGAAGCCATCCATCCATTTTTTGATGGAAACGGCAGGCTTGGACGGTTGCTCATCACCTTGCTCCTAGGAGCGTGGAGCATCCTTGAACAACCACTGCTCTACATTAGTACCTACATCGAAGCTCATCGTGACGAGTATCAGCAACGATTGACAGCCGTGAGCAAGCAGGGAGATTGGCAAAGCTGGATGCTCTTCTTCCTTACGGCCATCGAAACGCAAGCTGACGACGGCGCCAAGCGCGGACAGTCGTTGCTCAAGTTGCGAGAGGAATATCGAAGTGAGTATCAGCGTGGAAAAAGCTCAAACGCCGTGCTCATAACCATTGATGCGCTGTTCGAGCGACCATCTATTACGATCAGTGAGACAGCTGCTTTGCTTAACATCAGTTACGCGGGTGCAGCAAAGGTCATTAAAAAGCTGGTCGATGATCAACTCCTGGCAGAAGCAACTGGCCGAAAACGGAACCGGGTATTCATTGCAAAAGAGATCTTGCGAACAATCGAACATTGACGCACTGAGTGGTCAACCATGACCACTCGCTCTCGGCAAGTTCATCATCTGTCGCGTACCATTGCTCCACGGTACAGGTAGAACGTTTCGATGGGCTCGATGACGCGGGCTGGTTCACCATGTTTGCCTTGAACGATCGCTTGCAGCAGAAAATCAACGTGGATGACTGAGCCAGAACGAGCGCTGATCGCAGAGCCTAAGATGGCGATCGAGATGCTCGGCATCGTCAAGCGATTTCCGGGCGTCGTCGCCAATGACGGCGTCGATTTGCGTGTCCGCAAGGGGGAGATTCACGCGCTCCTCGGGGAAAATGGCGCCGGCAAATCGACCCTGATGAATGTGCTTTTCGGGCTGACGCATCAGGACGAAGGGACGATTCTCGTCAATGGCGAGCCGGTTCATTTTCATAGCCCGCGCGATGCCGTTTCCGCCGGGTTGGGCATGGTGCATCAGCACTTCATGCTGATCCCGGTGTTCACCGTCACCGAAAACATCATCCTCGGCTCTGAAGGGCCACTCGGAATTACGCTCGATCGCCGCGCCGCTGAAGCGCGGGTGGGGGAGCTTTCCGAAGCGTACGGGCTGCGCGTCGATCCGAAAGCGCTGTTGCGCGATCTGCCGGTCGGCATGCAGCAGCGGGTCGAAATTCTGCGCGCCCTCTACCAGGGTAGCCGCACCTTGATTCTCGATGAGCCGACCGCGTTGCTGACGCCGCAGGAGATTGAAGATCTCTACGGCGTGCTGCAACGATTGCGCGAAAATGGCGACACCATCGTCTTCATCACCCACAAACTGCGCGAGGTGGCAGCGATCAGTGACAACGTCACGGTCATTCGCCGGGGCAAAACCGTTGGTGTGCGCGAAACCAAGGATTCCACCTCCGCCGAGCTGGCGGCGCTGATGGTTGGGCGCGAGGTGTCGCTGCGCGTCAATCGCCCTCCCGCGCATCCGGGCGAGCCGGTGCTGGTGGCCGAGGAGTTGACGCTGGCCGGGCGCGGAGCCAGACCCGCGCTCGATGGCTGCTCGCTGGCGCTTCGCCGGGGCGAGATCGTCGGCATCTGCGGCGTCGAAGGCAACGGCCAGGCGGAGTTGATCGAAGTGCTCGCCGGATTGCGCCCACCCGATATGGGCCGCGTGCTTCTGAAAGGCGAGGATGTCACCGGCGACGGCCCGAACGAGCGCCGCGCCAAAGGACTCTCATACATTCCCGAAGACCGGCATGAGCGTGGTCTGGTGCTGCCATTCACCCTCACCGAAAATATGCTGCTCGGCAATCTTGAACAAGAGCCGTTCTCCAAACGAGGGGTGATCGATTACAGCGCCACCTCCACCATCACCCGCGAATTGATGCAGGAGTTCGATGTTCGCGCGCCGGGTGATGACGTGCCCGCGAAAACGCTTTCGGGCGGCAACCAGCAAAAGCTGATCATCGCCCGGGAATTGCACCGACAACCCGATGCGCTGCTGGCGACGCAGCCGACGCGCGGGCTCGATGTCGGCGCGATCGAATTCGTCCACAAGCAACTCGTCAAAGCGCGCGATGAAGGCAAGGGCGTGTTGCTCATTTCCTTCGATCTCGATGAAATTCTCGATCTCTCCGACCGGATTCTCGTGATCTGGGAAGGCAAGATCACCGGGGAGTTCATGAGCGGAACGGTGAGCCGGGCCGAGCTCGGATTGCGCATGGGAGGTCGGAGCGACGATGAGCCAGTTGCCGTCGCACATGGATAAGCCCTCCCGGTTCCGCGCGGCGCTCCCGGCGATCGTCTCGTCGGCCGTGGCGGTCATCGTCGCCCTGATTATTGGCGGCGTTGTGATCGCGCTCACCGGCGACGATCCCTTTACCGCATATAAGGCGATGTTCGACGGAGCGTTCGTTGGAAAGCGTCAGATCGCGGAAACGCTGATCGCCTCGACGCCGCTGATCATTGGCGGTCTCTCGTTCGCGATCGCGGCCCGGGCCGGGATGTTCAATATCGGCATCGAGGGTCAGTTGATCATGGGCGCGCTCGCCGCCGGGCTGGTAGGAACCTACAACTTCGGACCGCGTCCGATCGGCATCATTGTCGCGATCGTCGCCGGTATCACCGCCGGGGCGGTTTGGGGTGTGATTCCCGGGTTGTTGAAAGGCCTTTCGGGCGCGCATGAGGTGATCACGACGATCATGCTTAATTACCTGGCCTTGCGCGTCGCCTCCTATGCGGTCAACAGCGCGGCTGATTACCTGCCGGTCAACCCAAATCTGCAGGCAACCAATCCTGTCCGCCCGGAAAACGAGCTGCCGATTCTCTTAAGTGGCACCCGGCTTCATGCCGGCATCATCCTGGCGGTCGTCGCGGCACTTTTTCTCTGGTGGCTCCTCTTTCGCAGTTCATATGGGTACAAAGTTCGCACGGTTGGCCTCAGTCCTGGAGCGGCGGCATACGGCGGCATTAGCTGGAAGAAAACGATCATCATCGCGATGGCGATCTCAGGCGGCTTGGCAGGGCTCGTCGGCACCAGCGAAACGATCGGTTTGCAGGGACGCTTTTACAATGTCTCACCCGGTTTCGGCTACACCTCGATCGCGGTTGGTCTGGTAGGTCGAAATAACCCGATTGGCGTGATTGCAGCCGGACTGCTCTTCGGTGTGCTGAAATCGGGGGCATCTCAGATGCAGATTACTGCCGGCATTTCCAAAGACATTGTGCTGGTGTTGCAGGGAATTGTGATTCTGGCGGTGGCTGCTTCGGCGTATGTGGCGATGGCCCGCGAAAAGCGGGCGGCAGCGAAGCGGATTGCCCCAACTCCGCCCGCTCCTCCGGCCGCCGCAGCAACAGCAGGGGCTGAATCATGAGCGATCTCCTCACCTGGGCGCTCGTCACGGCAACCTTGCGGATGACGGCTCCGCTCCTCTTCGCGGCGATGGGCGGGTTGCTTTCCGAACGTGCCGGGATCATGAATATCGCGCTCGAAGGCTTCATGCTCATCGGCGCCTTTACCGCGGTTCTCGGTACCTACTACACCGGCAGTCCCTGGATCGGTTTGCTCTGCGCCATTGCGTCAGGAGGCGCGGGCGCGGCGATTCACGCCTTCTGGACGATCACGCTCAAATCTGACCAAATTGTGACGGGCACCGCGATCAATCTGCTCGGAGCGGGGATTCCTGCTTTTCTGATTACGCGGATTTTTGAACAATCGGGTGGCACCCCCTCGGTCGAGCGATTGCCTTCCCTCGGCGGACAGATGAACGTCCTCACCCCTGTTGCCTTTTTGCTCGTGCCGATCATGCACTACCTGTTGTTCATGACGAAACCAGGATTGCGGATTATGGCGGGTGGTGAAAGTCCTAAAGCCGCCGAAAGCGTCGGCATTTCCGTCTCGCTCTATCGCTACGTCGCGGTGATCGTGAGTGGGATGTTTGCCGGGATGGGCGGCGCATATCTCTCAATTGGCGAGCTGTCATTGTTCACGAACGGTATGACGCAGGGGCGCGGCTTCATCGCGCTGGCCGCGGTCATCTTCGGCAACTGGACCCCGTTCGGCACGCTCCTCGCCGCGCTCCTCTTCGGCTTCACCCAGGCGTTCAATCTCCAGGCTCAGGCCCAGGGCATCTTCTCCAAGGATCTGCTGAGCGCCTTGCCTTATTTGGTGACATTGATCGCGCTCACCGGCGTCGTGCGCAATCTCCGCCCGCCAGCCGGTCTCGGCAAGCACGCGACGGACTGACGACGAGCAGACCGCAGGCAGCATGCCGAACGAAATGCTGCCTTCCGCCTCTCAATCCAGGAGATAGGACATATCATCTTTCGTACTGCCTGCGGTCTGCTGCCCGCGGCCTGCTCACGAAGCCGCGCTACCTCGTCCCCAAATGAGTCGCGGTACGATACGGCTCATTGCCAGATGAAGGCAATTGAGGAGACGACGATGGATGACGCGGCGGTTCAAGAGATCAAGATTGATTTCCCCGAGGCTTCTGACTATCAGTTGAAATTCCAGGTTGGGCCAGGCTCGCTCAAGCTACGGAAGGGGAGCGATGGTCCCTGGGTCGTGGGGACGTATCGCGATCCGAGTCGGAGTCTGCCCTGTAAGTTCAAGGTCGAAGGCGGCACGGCTGAAATTGCGCAAGAGCGGAAAGTGCCGAAATCATTCAAATTGATGCCGAAGTTCGATCTGCAGCTGGGCGATGCGAAACCGTATCGCGTCAAGATCGAAGCGGGCGCGAACGAAGAGATCGATTGCGATTTCGGCGGGTTGCCAGTGAGCGGATTTGACGGTGGCTTCGGCGCAGGCAAGATCCGGATCGATTTCAGCGAAGCGGTGACCACATCGATGCAGCGCTTCAAGCTCGAAACGGGCGCGACCGATCTCACGCTGGTCAATCTCGCCAACGCCAATGCCGACCAGATCGAGATTAACGGCGGCGCGGCGATGATCCGGATCGACTTCGGCGGTGCGCTGCAACGCGATTGCAGCGCCAAGGTATCCGCCGGTGTCGCTGCCGTCGAAATTCACATTCCCGTGAGTGTCGCCGCAAAGATCACCACCCACACCTCGCTCGGTGATCTCAATATTGGCGACGGTTTCACCACGCGCGAAGGTGGCTTCTGGACCGCCGCCGCAATCAACGGCTCCGGCCCCGTCCTGACGATTGAAGCGAGTTCCGCCGTTGGCTCGCTCAAGCTGCGCACGTCGTAACGCCCTTCTCTCCTGGAGCCAAGAAGGATTGCAGGAGACGGGGCAGCCTGGTTTGTGTCATCTACGGCCTAGTTGGAAGTTCAGGACGTAGGGTATCCTCCGTGCAGCATTCCTGCCAGCACCTATAGATATGAACGTTCAATTAATGTATGGTGAATCCACATATCGGTGATCGAGGGGATCATCCGTTCTTCGAGCAGTGACGTTCGATTGATCCTTCACCGCATCGTCCTGGCTTCATTTCAATCTCCGTTCGGGTACTGCCGGCACATTGAGGCCGCGCAGTTCACGGCCTGGAGATTGTGCGTTAACAACCTCGTGGTTGTTTGCGACAGTGCGCAATGTGGCGCATGCACCAGCTGGTCCTCACATATGAGGGTGTTTGCACGTCAATGAATCAGGCTCCGCCCGAGCCGACGCGTGAAATGTCTTTTCGTGAGCCAGCATGGGAGGGGCACGATGACCGATCTGCTGTACGATCGCAGTCATCATTGGCCGATTTCCACGACGGAATCGGTCATCTTATTTGTCGTTTTACTTGGAATCGTTCTCACGGTGAAGCCAGTGACCGGGCTTTCGGTCGGCTTCGTCTGTGCAGTTATCGGTTTTGCCGGTTTTATATTTGACGCTCACATCTATATTCCAGTCGCGCTTTTTATCGCAACCTTCGTCACTTACCTCAGTTGGCGGCGTCAGCGGCATGCTCCTGGGCAAACCTATACCCGGAGCGCCGCCGCCTTATCGGCTGATCTTCTGGTGGCGAGTTTCGGATTTTTCCTCTATGAGCTCGGTCGCATCGCCACGAATGGCGGCGAATCGCGCGCGTTCGGGAACGCGCATCGCGTCATTTCGCTGGAACGCGTGCTGCACTTGCCATCGGAATCACGATTTCAGGATGCGATTCTCAAGCACGATTCCCTGCTTCGCCTTCTGAACAAGACCTATTCGTTTCTCTTCCTGTCGACCGTCATCAGCGTATTGATCTGGCTCTATCTCAACAACGCGGAGGCGTATCGGCATGTCCGCAATGCGCTCGGGCTTTCCTCGCTCTTTGCAATCGGCGTTTTCGCGCTCTACCCCATGGCGCCCCCTCGCCTGATGCCCGCGAGCGGGCTGATCGACAGTCATGCCCGGGTGGGATCACATCATGGCTTCGTCAATCAGTTCGCCGCGATGCCAAGTCTCCATATCGGTTGGCTGACGCTGATGGGGTGGGGTGTCTGGATGACCCTGCGCGGTTGGCGCGGATTGCTGATCGGCGCGACCCCGCCGGCGATCATGATGATTGCGGTCGTGGCGACGGGGAATCACTTCTGGATCGATGGCGTGATCGGCGCATTGCTCTGCGCCAGCGCCATGGTGCTGGTCCAGCGCTGGTGGCCGCAAACGGCGGAAACGCGTTCCTTCAAGGGCGCTCCCGCGCGGGCCGGAGTGGCGATTCAATCCGGCGCGCAATCGATCGGCGCAACCTTCGCCGCGCGGCCACGCGTCCGCCGGACGGCGTTGGCGATGGGCGCATTGCTGACCTACATCTTCATGGGCAGGCTGGTCGATCCGGTGTTCACCTCGTACTGGGGGTATCTCGCGTTTCAGGTCATCATTCTCGGCGTCGCGGTCGTATTGCTGGAAACCTATCGTGGTGGGACGGAAGGGCTGCTGAGCTGGCAGACCTACACCATCATCGTCATGGCGATGACCGTCGATGTGCTCGGCACGGCAGGACACCTCTACGACCATTACAGTTTCTATGACAAGATCGTGCATTACGTTGGATCAGCTGCGGTGGCAGCCGTGATGTTCGATCTGCTGGCGGGGGTGAAGCGCCACCGCAACCTTTCATGGTCACTGACAGCGATGGCCTGGGTCGCGGTTGGGTTGAGCATCTCGATTGGCGTGCTCTGGGAGATCTACGAGGTGTTCGGCGACGATGTCTTCGCAACCGCGCGCAGCGGTGGACGCCTGGATACAACCTACGATCTCATCTGCGACAGCTTCGGGGCGATTACCGCCGGAATCGTGCTCAGCTACCGTGGTTTCGGGCAGCGCCAGACGGCGCCGCAAGGATCGCTGGAGTGCGATCCAGCTGATCCGATGTGCATCCCCGGCGCATCGCAATCGCAGCAACCGATGTCGCACGGCCCGGCTGGGAGATAGCCATGCGCACGCAATCTCAACGCCCGGGCGCTGAAGGTCTGCATGAAATGGGAGCGCCGGCATGAACTATGTGCGCATTTACGCGGATCAGTCTGGCGAAACTCATTTCGACGATGCCGAGGTTGGATTGACGCTCGCCGAATTCGCGCCTCCTGCTCCGCCCTTGTTGCGCTCCAAGATGATGCCGGCGGCCGGCTGTCTCTTCATTTCCTTTCCTGTCGGATGGATGGGAGAGTGGCATCCATCACCACGGAAACAGTGGTTCCTTTTTCTTGCAGGAGAAGTCGAAGCGGAAGTTGGTGATGGCGAACGACGGCGATTCGGGTCTGGAAGCGTGGTGTTGCTCGAAGACATAGCGGGCAACGGACATCGTTCATGGACGGCCGGTGACATCGACGCGCTGGCCGTCGCGGTGCAGCTTCCGGACTGAGCATGACGCCTTCACCCGGCCATAAATGGCCACCCTCTCCCAATGCTGGGAGAGGGGCTGGGGGTGAGGGCAGTTTATTTGAACCCCGATGTCTTGATCGATTCCACCAGTTGCCGTTGGAACAGGATGAAGAGCGCCATCGTGGGGATGGCGACGACCGTAGATGCGGCCATGATGTATTGCTGCGACGAGGCGTATTGCTGGCGGAAGCTGGCGATGCCGATCTGGACGACGTAGAGATCCTGATCGGTGGTGATCGTCAGCGGCCAGAGGAATGAATTCCAGTTGGCGAGAAAAAAGAAGACGGCCAGTGCAGCCAGGATGGGACGGCTCAGCGGCAGGATGATGTTGAGATAGACGCGCCAGTATCCCGCGCCGTCGACGATAGCCGCTTCCTCCAGCTCCCGGGGCAGTCCGAGATAGAACTGCCGCAATAAAAAGATGCCGAAGGCGTGAAAGATCGAGGGGATGATCAACCCGGCGTAGCTGTTCAGCATATGCAGCTCACGTACCAGAATAAAGAGCGGCACCAAGATCACCGGCAGCGATACCAACAGCGTCGAAAAGATGAATGAAAAGATCAGGCCCCGACCCGGAAAGCTGAGCCGCGCCAGCGCATAGCCAGCCATCGAATGGAAAAAGAGGGCGATGACCGTCACTGTCACCGATACGAAGAAACTGTTGAGCATATAGCGGGCGAACGGCACCTCGGTGAACACATAGCGGAAGTTCTCAAACGTGGGATGCTCGGGGATGAGTCTTAAAGCATAGGTTTCACGGCGTGTGCGCACGGCCCCGGAAATCATCCAGAGCACCGGAATCACCGCCAGAATGGCGATCGTCGCCAGAATCAGCCAGAGCAATACCCGGTTGGCCATCTGGCGGGCGCGGTCGGCCTGGCGGCGATCGTGGCGGGGAGCGTCAATCGAAGTCAAAACGCCCTCCTTTCGTCACCGCGAACAGGACGCCGGTCAGCGTAATCAGGATCAGCACGAGGACAGAGGCCATCGCCGCTGCGTAGCCGTAATGGCTGAAGGCGAAGGCCTGCTGATAGATGTAGTAGATGACGAGACTGGTCGAATTGGCTGGTCCGCCCTGCGTCATCACGTAGACGAGGTCAAATCCCTGCGCGCCGGCGACGGCGCTGACGAGCGACGTGAGCAGCACGAAAAAACTGGTTGGTTTGAGCAAGGGGAGGGTGATATCGCGGAACGATCGCCAGGCGCTGGCGCCGTCGATCCGGGCCGCTTCGTAATATTCGCGGGGAATTTCCTGCAAACCCGCGAGAAAAATGATCATGTAGTACCCCATGGAAAACCAGATCAAGATCGCGATCACGGTGTAAAGCGCCAGATCAGGCTCGCCGAGCCACGATCGCCCCGTGAATCCGAGCCGGACCAGCGACCGGTTCACCATCCCCAACCGGTCGACCAGCATGAACTGCCAGACCAGCCCGACCACGACCAGACTGATGACGTAGGGAAGAAAGATCATGCCGCGAAAAATCGTCGTCAGCGGCAGCGGCAGCTTGACGAGCAGCGCCAACCCCATGCCGGTGATGAAGAGCCCGGGCACGAGCAACACGACATAGGTGAGGGTGACGCGGAGACTTTTGATGAAGAGATCGTCGTGGACCATCGCCCGGTAGTTGTCGAGCCCGATCCAGGTGTAATGCCCGAAGCCGTCGACCTCGAAAAAGCCAAGGCTGAGCGCCAGCAGCATGGGAATACCGAGAAAGAGCATTAGCCCGATCAAATCAGGGAGGACGAAAAGATACCCGGCCACCCATTCGCGATGCTTGCGGGACAGACCGGTACGGCGCGGCTCCGCATATTCGCGGAGCCGCGCCGTCAGATCCACCGTTTGTTCGGTGGATCGCTCGCTCATAGGATTGGCGCGCCGGTGTAGGTCGCCAGAAACGCCTCAATTGCCTGGGCCGCTTGCTCGCCCGCCTGCTGCGGATCAGCGCCGTCGAGCTGCGTCGACTGAATCGCGTCGGAAACGGCCTTGTAGACCTCAGGCACGACGCGCGGCTCGGCCCGCGCGCTCGGCGCAACCTCATCGTGGAAGAATTTCAGACCGCCTTCGCTGTAGCCGCCCTGCTCGACGGCTGCATCGCTGGCCGACTTGCGCGGCGACATATCGCTCTTCGCCTTGATGCACCAATCGACGACGCGCTGCACCGAGTCCTCCGCCATCGAGCCGAGCGCCCAAACTGCAAATTTCGACGACGTTTCAGGATCCTTGCCCTTGGCGTTGGCGACGAACGCCCAGCCGCCGGCGACGGTGCTGTTCGTTCCGCCGTCCGGCGTCGGCAGCTTGAAAATGCCGTAGTCGACATCGGGCGCGTTATTCTCCATCGCGGAGATGCCCCAGATGCCGCAGTTTTGAATTGCGGTGTAGCCGGCGCCGAGATTGGCGGCGACATCACCGCCGCCGGTGCCGAGGAATTTGCGCGGCGCCGACCCGTTGTTGATCGCATCCTGCCAGAGCTTGAGCGCCTGCACCGCGCCGGCGTCGCGCATACCGGACGTTTTGCCGTCGGCGTTGACCAACTCGGCGCCACCCTCCCACATGAAGGGATACCAGGTGAAGTTCTGGTAGTAGCCAGGGCCGGTTTCAAACGAAACGCCGAAGCGCTCGTCGGTCGTCAGCTTCTGGGCGACGTCGAGCAGCTGGGTCCAGGTTTGTGGCACATCGCTCTCGGTAAGCCCCGCATCGCTGAACGCCGTTTTGTCGTAGTAGAACGCCATCGGCTCGACTTCCATCGGCAGGCCATAAATCTTGCTGTCGACCTGGCGCGACGCAAGCACATCGGGGAAGAAATCGTCGATTGCCGCCTGATCCATGATAGGGGGTGAGCTCGGCGAGCACGCCGCCGTTGTAGTAGCGGAGGAAGTCGCCAGGGCTGATCAGGAAGATGTCCGGCCCTTCACCCGAGGCGAATGCCGTTTGCAGCTTGGTGCCGTTGATGTAATCGGAGCCAGGTACGTAGACGAGCTCGACCTGCGTTTCGTTCTGGTCGTTCCAGCTCTTCACCATCGCCTCGAACCAGTCGGACTGGGTCTTGACGGTGCCGCCTGGACCATAGAAATTCCAGAATTGCAGCTTCGCGGCCTGCGCCCCACTCCGGCGCACGAAGACATATGGCATGGTGAGCGCGCCGGCCGTTGCGCCGGCGATTTGCAGCGCGCGCCGCCGAGAGATGCGCCGGTTGACGAGCGCGGTAGTGTCGTACGTGCCGGTCGGCTGAATGATGTTGGATCCATTGCGAGGAAACGCCATGTTGCACTCCTTCTCGATTCCAACCGCATGACGGAACGAACGGAGCCACGTCACCCGGATCGCCGATTGACCATGCGCATTGGCCAATGGGGGCCGAGCGAGTTAGGCAAAATGTGAAATCGATTTCAACGATAGCAACTCAATACTCCAAGGTCAATAGCCCACCATATCCGTTGACGAATAGACGATTGGGTGCTATTTCTGAAATCGATTGCAGGGATGTGCTTCGATGACGCAGATGAAAGACGTGGCGAAACAGGCGGGAGTCTCGCCTTCGACCGTCTCCCGGGTGCTAACGGGATCGGCGATGGTGAGCGAGGAAAACCGCCGCCGGGTGAATGAAGCAATCGCCGCGCTCGGCTACCGGCCGAACCGCGTGGCGAGTCATCTGCGCCGTCAAAAGACGCACAAGATCGGAGTGATCGTCCCCGATATCGAAAATCCGACCTTTTCGGAGGCGATTCGCGTCATCGAGGATGTGGCCTACCGGGAGGGCTACCGGGTGCTCCTCTGCAATAGCGAGGATCAGCCGGAGAAGCAGCAGGCCTATCTCGAAACATTGGTCGACGAACGGGTGGAAGGGATCATTCTGGTTCCCTTCATTTCCGACGGCAGTGATGTCAGCGCGGTCATTGACCGGGGCGTGCCCCTCGTCGCCTTCGATCGGCCGGTTGCCGATCCTCGCGCGGACGCGGTGCTTGGTGATGATCTCGATACCTGTCGCCGGGCGACCGAGTACTTGATCGAAATGGGACATCGGGAAATCGCGTTTATCAGCGGCATTGTTGAAATCAAACCGGGAGCGGATCGCCTGGCGGGTTATGAAGCGGCGATGCGCAAACATAGGTTGACGCCAAATGTCGTTTCAGGTGGATTCAAAACGGAAGGAGGACGAGCGGCGATGACATCGCTGCTTGAATGTGAGCGGGAGATGAGCGCCGTCATCGTTTCGAACAACATGATGACGATTGGCGCCTTGCGGGCGATCCGCGATCACAAGGTGCGTGTGCCGGATGAACTGTCGGTGATCGTCATCAACGATCCCTGGTGGACGGAGTTGCTCGAACCGCCATTGACCGCCTTCGCCTTTCCCATCCGGCGCATGGCCGAGGCTGCGGTCGATCTGCTCTTTGACCGAATCGATGGCACGCGCACGCAAACAAAATGCGTCGTCTATGGCGGAGAATTGCGCATTCGTGAATCGGTACGGAGCAAAGAGTAGAGAGCAGAGAGTGAGAGCACGGGATTGATGAGATTCGTGCTCAGCCCTGGAAGGGCTTCGGCGTGTTACTAGGTCGCACGGGATTTCAACCCCGGGTAATTCGGAGCGGGAGGCAAATGTGAGCAACGGATCGTTCAACGGGCTGGGGATGCATCTTGGTAATCTCTCGCGGCTTTCGGCGGCGGTAACGCGTTCGATCAGCCCGGAGAATTTTGACGGGGCGAAGGGCGCCGGGGGAATGGCGACGGAGGGAACCGGCGCGATCGCCGCGCGCGAACTGGGGCAGGGGTGGAAAGTCTCCCCCAGCATCGCGATCGCCGGCGGCGAACTGGTGACGATCGCCGAGATCGAGGGGCCGGGTGCGATCCAGCAGATCTGGCTGACCGTGCATCCGAAGCATTGGCGGAGTCTCATCATCCGGTTTTACTGGGATGGCGAGGAATCGCCGTCGGTCGAAACGCCGATCGGTGATTTCTTCGCCAGCGGCTGGGGAGAGCGCTGCAATATCACGTCGCTGCCGGTGGCGGTCAATCCTGCCGGGGGCTTCAACTGCTACTGGGAAATGCCGTTCCGGAAATCGGCACGGATCACCGTCGAAAATATCTCGCCTGATCCGGTCTGGCCGGCACTCTACTACCAGATCAACTACACCCTCACCGATGTGCCCGACGATTGCGCCTATTTCCACGCCCAATGGCGGCGCAGCAATCCGCTGCCCTATCAAACTGATCACGTGTTGCTCGATGGCGTCGAAGGACAGGGCCAGTACATCGGCACCTATATCGCCTGGGGCGTCAACAACAACGGCTGGTGGGGTGAAGGCGAGATCAAGTTTTACATGGACGGCGACAGCCAGTGGCCGACGATCTGCGGCACCGGCACCGAGGACTATTTTGGCGGCGCCTGGAATTTCGAGCACCCGATCGGGGAATATGGCGAGTTCTCGTCACCTTTTTCCGGCATGCCGCAGGTGATCAAGCCGAACGGGCTCTATCGCGCCCAGCAGCGCTTCGGTCTCTATCGCTGGCACGTCATGGACCCGATCCGCTTCACCAAGGATTTGCGCGTCACCATCCAGGCGCTCGGCTGGCGCTCCAAACTGGATGACAAGATGCGCTACCTTCCCCTGCAGGACGATATCGCCTCCACCGCCTTCTGGTACCAATCCGAACCGCATGCGTCATTCCCGGCGATCGGCCCACTCAACGATCTCGAAGTTATCTAGCGCCTGTTACGCACTTGAACGCGGTGCGTTCGTGCCCTTGCGGGCATGAACGCACCACCCCGCACGCCCCCTCCGCTGATGTTTGCCGAATCATTACGGCACATGATAGATTACGCGATAAAAGTATCGTGTTTTGACAGCGGAATCCGAATGCGTGCGTTGCAACATTCGCAACAGCAGACACGCGCACAGAGAAAGGGTTCTCTAGATGGCGTACACGTGCAGCGATTGCAAGGGAAATGGTCTCGATAAAAGTACCCGGTGCAAGACTTGCAACGGCACAGGAAAACTTCAATCGCTTGCCGGCACGATATGGGGCGATAAACCACAAGACTGCAAAGATTGCCGTGGCAGCGGATACGAAGAGTGCAAGAAGTGTCACGGAACGGGCAAAGTAGGCTAGAGGATCGTCATTCCTCAAACACCGGGGAACGGCGGCAGAGTTTGATGTGGCCTCCGGTCGTGGTAGATTGCCAGGCAAGGCACTTCGTCTGAGCGTTGCTCCGTCGCGACCAGCGGTCGTTTTCTTCCCCGGCGACACATGACCGATCTCGCACATTATCTTCCAATCAACTGAGGCAGACCGACTGGATGATGTCCAGGCTCCAGGCGGCTCAACCCATCGCTCTGGACACCACCGACGGTTGTCTTGATCTACTGCTCCGGTGGCGTCATCGGCTTGCCGGTTTCGAGCAGCGTTTTCAGATTGGAGAGGATCGCCGGCCAGCCATCGCGCGTGCCGCGATACATCTCGCTGTCGGGCACGAAATCGTCGTGGGTGAGGGTGAGCTTGACGTAGCTGCCTGTCGGTTCGATCTCGAAGGTGACTTTCGACTGCGGCTCCTTGATCAGCTCGGCGAAGCGCTCGTCGCTCCAGCCGAACAGCTCTTTGTGCTCCGGTTGATACGAGTGCCAGCGATAGGAGAGGCGGCGGTAAGGCTCGGCTTCGAGCACGACCTGACCGATATCGACGAACTTCTGGCCGGGACCCCATTGCGCCAGCACCGGCGAGCCGACCTGCCAATCCGACTTCAACCCCATGCCCCAGTATTGCAGCGTGAATGCGGCTTCGGTCAGCGCCTGCCAGAGCTTTTCGGGCGTCGTCTCGATATAGGTGACATAGACGAACACGGGTTGAGACATCCGATTTCCCTCCAGAGCGAGTTTCAAATTGGCCAGCGCCTGCAACCGGCCACGGTCATACCGGCCAATCCAGCGCGCGGCGATCTCGTTGATCGGCGCGGCGTTGAGATAGTGCAGCTTGTCGCGACCGCGCCGGACCGGCACGACCAGATTGGCCGCTTCCAGCACCGCCAGGTGCTTGCTTACGGCCTGCCGGCTCATCTCCAGCTCCGCGGAGAGTTCCTGCAGGCTCTGGCCATTGCGGGCGTTCAGTCGGTCGAGCAGCATCCGGCGGCTCGGATCGGCCAATGCTTTGAAAACGGCGTCCATCTCCACCACCACGACATGCAACTCAATGGTTGCGTATTCCAATGATAGGCAATCAAATGGTTGCATGTCAAGTGGTCGTATGGACGAATTGGCGGAAGCGATACACCTTTGGGCGGATGACTTCAGGCGCGTTACTCCGTACACTTCGAGCAAGGTCAAACGCTAAAGTGAAGTGCACCGCCACGTAGGAGCGATGCGAAGGGGGAAACGACATGGGGCTCTTTGGCAGAAGACGCGGGCGAGACAAGAAGGCAGCCGCAGCCGCCGCGGGCGCGCCGGATCCGATCCGGTACAAGATGAAGAACAAGCTCGTCTCGTTTGGCGGTGATTCATATATCGAAAATGCCAAAGGAGAGCGGGTCTTCAAGGTCAACGGAAAGATGTTGCGCATTCGCGACACCATCATTTTCGAAGATCTCAATGGCGTTGAGCTGGCCAAGATCCAGGAAAAGCTGCTCCGGGTCAAAGACACGATGAAGATCGAAAAGGGGGACGACACCCTCGCGACGGTCAAAAAGGCGATCGTCGATCCCGTGCGGCCAAGATTCGAAATCCATTTGGCTAATGGAGACGAACTTGTCGCGCAGGGGAATATTCTCGAACACGAATATGAGATCAAGCGGGGAGACTGGCCGATTGCGATCGTTTCTAAGAAATGGTTCCGCGTGCGCGACACCTATGGCATTGAGATGCAGCCGGGCGCGCCGGATATCGTGATCCTCGCCAGCACCGCCTGTATCGACGAGATGTCCAAGTAGGTATCCCGTCCCCATCAAGGAGCAGCGCGTGACGGACGATGAAACGTCGGGTTTGGTCAAGATAAGCGGCGCGGATGATCTCATCCTCTTCGAGTATGCGAGCGAGGATGTGCGCGGGCGTGAGGTCTATTCGCTGGAAGGCGAAAAGATTGGACACGTCGATGATCTGCTGGTCGATCCGCAAACGGTCAAGGCGCGGTTTCTCATCGTCGCCTCGGGAGGCTTTTTAGGAATCGGCGTGCATACCACGCTTATTCCGATCGAAGCGGTGAGCGGCGTCGACGAGAACCGAGTCACCATCGAGCATGTGCGCGAGCACATTGCCGCCGCGCCGGTGTATGATCCGCATCTCGAAATGGCGCAGCCCTTTCTCTATGAAGTCTACGAGCATTACGGATATGCGCCGGGAGCGAGTGACCGGAAGCAGAACAACGCGTAGTTTTCCGCTCGGCAGCGGAACAAAACGGATCAAGCGATTCGCGCGCATTCGGTAAGGAGAGTTCGCAATGAGTAACGCGGGTCTCGTCGTCGCCTGGGTTGTCTGTGTGGTGGTCGGCGCCATCGTCGGATTCCTTGCCGGGTACGTACTTTGGAAGCTTGGATTCGAGTTGATCGGCAGCGCGGTCGCGCTGGTCGGCGCTGGAGTCGGCGGCATCGGCGCATTCCTCTGGTTCCTGAACTGGTCAGAAGATCGCCGAAAAGACGACTTCAGCGATTAGGTTTTACGAGCAGGCAGCAGGCAGCAGGCAGCAGGCAGCAGGCAGCACGAAACGACACCACATCGTAGGGGAGGACCTTGTGTCCTCCCGCGGTCATCCACGCCAAATTGGTTTCTGAAATCCCGGGCCGGCACAAGACCGGCCCCTACCGCGTAGTGGTGCTAGCTAGGGCTGGGGGTGAGGGCGTCATGCCGGTCGTCTGCTACTCGGTTTCTGCGAGCAGCTCTTTAGCGTAGGCGAGGTAGTAGTGGCGGCCATTGGCGCTGGTTTCCTGACGGGCCAGCGTCATGAGTCCGCTTGCCTTGGCGCGGCGGATTTCCGCATTCTCGGGATCGAGTGTCAGCAGTAGATCGGCCAGCTCAAGCGCCCATTGATGTGGTCGCCAGATGCGAGGGCGCTGGATACCGCCTCCTGCAATGGTCATGCTTGACCGCCTAATCTCGAGCGATCGATTTCACCGCGTGGTCGTGTGGCGGTAGGGGATTGAGGATTCGTCGGATTTCCATCGACCCCGACCGCTCGCCGGGTGACCAGTGTAGAGCGCCTGTTCCGGACCGCGCGACGGTCGATCCGTTCAGAACCATTCCTGAAGATAGGGCAGCCAGTGGTTGTAACTCGCCCATGAACTCCGGCTCGTTGCACCATCCGGTCAGCATTTCGCATCGTCCCGGCACACCGGCCGCAACGCGATCTCGTTTCCAATCAGCATCTCGTGTTCACTCCGTAATGGACTGCAACTCGCCACTAATCCGACGGGATGTCGATGGCGTGGAGCATCATGATCGCTTCGCGCAGCTCATCGACGTTGTCGGTTGTGGGCATGGTGGCTTCGAACCAGAATCCGCTACGTGCATCGTTGAACACCTGGTAATAGGCGTAGGCGGTGCGGAGTTCGCGGCCACCGCCAGGGGTGTAGGTGAAGAGCCCCTCGGCTCGCTTGTCATTGACCTTGTACAGGCGCGGGTGATTCTCGTCGAAGACAAGCGAGTAGGAGCCGCCGCTGGGGTAGCTGTTGGAAAACTGCTGCTCAGCGGTCGCTTTGCTGTTCTTGATCGAGGCGACCCGGATCGTCATCTCCCCTTTGGTCATCGTCAAACCGTATGCATCGAGCGCGGTAATGCGCCATCCCGCCGGAACGGGCACATCGATGCCGCCGTAAAGACGGAAGACTCGCTGCGGAAAGTGTGCGGGCAACGGCAGCGTCAGGCTCGTTTCGGGGTAGACAATAGCTGGAGCGGGTGTTGGCGCAAGCGTTTCGGCTTCATCGTTATCGGGACTCGCGAACGCGACTCTGGCGATGACGACCGTAAGAACGAAACAGCAGAGCACGAGTGCGAACTGCGCCATCGTCGCTCCCCGTCGAGCCTTCTTTCGAACAGCCTGCTGTCTCATTCGCCGCCTATCGCGGATTGCCGGAGGAAGAACTCAAGCACCGCGTGATTGAATGCGTCTGGAGTTTCCCGGAACCTCGCGACTTCCTTGGTTGGCAGGTGCGTATCTCGGCTGGAAGGAATCGGTTGCGCGAGGTGCTGGAAGCGGCGGAACGACGTGAGATGATCGTCCGCCCGGTAAATAATAGGCGCTGGCGATGAAATGCGCTGCCAACCAGGTATGGCGCGCGCCGCGATTGTGCATTTCCGGCTCGCATTGAACGCGCGTTTCGGCTAGGGTATTGAGCCAGAATCGCATCCGTCGGCCAGTCATCGGCTGGGGAGGATCATTGACGCTATGGACCGGGTAAAACAACTCCTCAACACGGAATCGGTGAAAGATGGTCGCAGCAAACTGGGGAAAACCGCCGCTGACCGGCTGGCCGGGTTAACCCCCGAGCAACTTGCCCAGATCGAAAAGGCGGCTGGCAAGCTGACGCCCACCCAACTGCAGGGTGTGCTGACCAAAGCTTTCGCCAATCTCGATCCCGCCACGCTGAGTCAAATGGCCGAGAAGTTCGCCGCCAGCGGCGCGGCCGTGCCAGGAAGCAAGCGGACCGATCCCGCCACGCTGGCCGTGCTGGCCTCCACCATCATGAAGGGACGGATCGGCGGCATCGCCTCGTTGCTGATGATCCTGGCCGGGAGTTCCTTCACCAATCACGCCCGCAATATGGCGACAGGTCAGCCATCAACTCCCGGCATGGCCGCTGCGCGCAAGGGTGTCACCGATCTCTTCAACTCGGTCACCTCGCGCGGGACGAATCCGGGCGTCGCGACGGCCGCATCGCGAAGCCGCTGGGGCTGGCGCAATTGCAGGATATGGTCGCGCTTGCCCGCAGCCCACTCGCCCGCCAGGTGATGGGCCAGGTCGGACCGGCAATCTTGAAGATGACGAACAAAGGCGTGAAACCGCCCCCATAATGGTTGAACCACGGAAAAGGAATGCGAAGCTAGCGTTGCTCAACTGTCCGTTGGCGTCATCCCGAGCAGATGCTCGGCGGTGCGATCGGCCAGCGCGTAAAGGGTGAGCGTGGGATTGATCGCGCCGACGGTGGGGAAGAGACTGCCGCCGGCGATGATGAGATTCCGTAGATCGTGGCAGCGGCCGTAAGCATCGGTCACCGATGTCCGCCGGATCGTTCGCCCATCCGGGTGCCGCCCAATATATGAAAATGCCAGGGTTCACCCCTCCAGACTTCACGAGCACCGGTCGCTTGCATGATGCGCATCCCCTGCTCGGCGGCAATCTCCATCGATGACCGGTCCGCCTCGTCCAGAGCGTGCTCGATGGCGGCGATGGGTGTGCCGAAACGATCGCGATGCGTGAGCAGGGTGAGCCTGTTTTCGTCGCGGGCGCGATCTTCGCCGAGCGCAGTCAGCGAAATGAGATGATGCGCGGCGTCGCGCATAAAGCGGTGGAGTGGCTCCCCGTAAAGCTGGGGTTTGGCGGGGGCGATGCCAAGCATATCGTTCAGCTTCATCGACGGCGCGCCGAGCCATTGATAGCTCGAGCCGCGCTCGGCTTTGGAATAGTCGCTTTGATTGAGCACGCAACCACCGTTGTATCCGAGGGTTGGATCGGTGATTTCATCATGCAGCCCGAAGATTGTCTGCACCGGGTGAACCATGATGCCTTTGCCAACATATCCGCTCCGATTCGCCAGTCCGTCCGGATGATGGCGATCGGCTGAGGCAAGCAGAAGCCGCGCAGTCTGCACCGTTGACGCGGCCAGCATAACCAGATCAGCATGCTGTCGATGCACTTCGCCCCGTTCATCGACATACTCGACGGCGTCGATGCGTGAGCCATCTTGATGAGCAATGACCCGTGTGACCGTCGCGTTCGTGCGCAGCTCGGCGCCCTGGCGAAGCGCATCGGCAAGATGAAGCGTGTGCGGATTGGCGAGCGCCCCGGTTGGGCAACCAGATTCGCACCAGCCATCGCTCAGGCAGGCCATCCGCCCATGATATGGCTGGCTGATGATCCCGAGCGGAATCGGCGCAACCGGAAGACCGTGCGCGGCGAAACCAGTTGAGAGAAGGTCAGCTTGCCTTGTCCAGGGGAGTGCTGGTAGTGGATAGGGCTCGCCGGGCGGACGCCAGATCTCGCGGTCGGCATCGCCTGAGATTCCAGCTTCCAGCTGAAACCGGTCGTAGAATGGACGCAGATCGTCGTAGCTGATCGGCCAGTCAATCGCCCACCCGAAACGGCTGCGGGTTTCGAAATCTTCTTCTCGCATCCGGATCCAGACCGCGCCATGATGCATCGCGGCCCCGCCGGTTCCGATTCCCTGGTGGTAGGCGGCGAAGACGCGATCCGCTCCGGTCGATTCGGCCCCACCATCAGATGGTTTCAACCGCCGGTTCCAGATACCCGAGCTAAAGAGCTCGCCGGGTTGCCAGAGAGACCCGGATTCGAGAAGCACGACGCGCTTACCCGCGCGGGCGAAGCGTTGGGCGAACAGACACCCGGTTGCTCCAGCGCCCACGATGACGACATCTACCCGCTCCGCTTCTACAGGTTTCATCACCAGGGACGCTCCGGAGCGATATGCAGGTGCATCTGAAGATCGAGACGGTCATAGCCGGCCGGAACACCATAGACCACATCAAACGCATCCATGCGCAGCACCGTGAACACCTCATTCGCCGGTGGGCCGTGCCAGTCCGGCGGATTACCCGCGATCAACAAATCGACGATGGCGCATTGTTGCTGCTGGTTGAGCATCGTGAAGCCGGATTGATAACGATGAATCGCCAGTCGATCGATGGCATCAAGCGCGCTTCGATAAAACGCGACCGGCGCCAGTGGCAGGTCCCGGTATTTCACAAAGAGCTGGGGATTTGCCAGGCTGAGGTTTTGCTCGATAAACGCGACGAGTCCGGCTGCAGCCGCGCCGGGGAGGAGTGTTTCTCCAATCGCGCTCAGAGTCGCTTGCTGATCGCCAGTCAGGTGATCCGGTCGTTGATTCACATGCATCGCCTTTGACTACCTGCTCCAACATCGCCAATCATGATGCATTTCGCATGCCTCGACCGCCGGATACACTGTCGTTCGGGCAGAATGCACCGGGCTCAATGCATCGATGCGGTTTTCGTTCAACGGAAAAGGCAACACGGCACAACGATGGAAATCTTCATCAATTCGTCGAAAACGATGATCTCAGCACATGCGGCCGGTCTGCAGAAACCAGCGCTCCTGAAACAGGCGAAGGATCTGGACGCGATCCTCAAGGCCTATTCCGTGGCGGAGTTGGCGAAATTGATGCATCTCTCGCCCGCGCTTGCCGAAGAGACACACGCGCTGATCAAGCGATGGAACACCCGGCCGCTCAGACAGTCGGCTGCGATCGACGCCTTTCGCGGTGATATCTATCGCGGTCTGGTCGCGCAAACGCTCTCGGATGACGATCGCTGCTATTCCCGCGATGTGCTGCGGATTCTCTCAGGACTCTACGGCATTCTTCGGCCGTTCGATGCGATCATGCCCTACCGGCTTGAGCTGATGTATCCAGTTTCCGGCGAAGGCTTCGGCAATCTCTACCAGTTCTGGGGCAAGGCGATCGCCGCGAAAATCTCCAGGAAGGGCGCGATCGTCAATCTCGCCTCGCAGGAATATTTCCGGACGATCGCGCCGTATGTCGATTCCCGCCGGGTGGTCGAGCCACAATTCATGGTGCGAATGACGCCGGGGGCCGAGATTACCTTCGCCGCCGTCTACGCCAAAGTCGCCCGCGGCGCCTTCGCCCGCTGGCTGATCACCAGCCGCCTCACCGACCCTGCCGATTTTCCAGAATTCACCGAGCACGGCTATCGCTACCTTCCCGATTTGAGTACGCCGGAGAAACCGCTCTTTCTGAAAGAAGTGAGATGACGCGTCCGCGCTTTGCTTTATTCCTACACAGACGTGCGGAGATAGCGAGGGTGTTCGAACCATCTCCCGGCATTGGGAGCGAGTGGTTCCTCAGGACCCGGCGAGGATTTCTCCATCGTGGACGCGGGGCGGAGGGTCGCCGAGACCGAGATTGGCGGAGACGTTTGTCAGGATCTTGATTGAGTGTTCCAGGCTGACGAGGTCGTCTTCCGTGATGTCGCCGAGGGCGGCGTTCATTTCTTCGAAGTATTTCTGCTCGACATAGTCGCTCAGCTGCTTGCCCCGATCGGTAATCGAGATCTGCTGCGACCGGTGGTCGTGGGGATCGGTTTCGCGGGTGATATGCCCGCCGTGCTCCAGCTTGGCGAGCACCCGGGTGACGACGCTGCGCTGGATTTGAAAATAGTCCGCCAGCATGGTCGCGGTCTGCTGCGAGGGATCGACGAAATCGTGGCGGAGAATGTAGAGCACTTCCAACTGCCGGATGCCGGCTTTGCCATAGGGCGTTTCGAAATCCCGCATCGCGCTCGCCCAGCGCCCGAAGCCGGGAAGCACGAGCACCATCCGTTGCGCAAGCTGTTCGCGCCGGATCGTCGAACTCATGATGTGATGTATCGCTGTTCACCGATGAATCGCCTTGCCTGAATGCGTCTGTCCATACGACGCGTAACTATAGCAGCAGACAACGGCGTGGGGATAGACGGTTTTGCGCGAAGAGGCTGATTGTTACGGAGCGGAGCTTGCGGGGAGGTTGCCGGCTGATCCACTCAGCAATCTGACCGTTGGGAATCTGGCCGGATTCGCCGTTCAGAATGGTCACGACGCCGCCCCATCCGGTGAAGGTGGCCGTCAATGCATCGTCACCTGGAGACTGGATTGACGAGCAGGATCGGCAGCCCATCGAGGGGAGCCAGGGGCGGTTCCCATCCCGGCACGACCGGGAGCGCGCCGTTGATGGCGACCACTCCTGAGAGCAGGTCGGGAACGGCAGCGGCAGCGGCGAGGGCCATGATCGCCCCCTGCTCATCACCCACGAGAAAGGGGAGTTCAGGCTCGCTGGCGGAACTCCGATCGATCTCATCCCAGAGAAAGCGCTCGATCTCGGCCAGCGCATCTCCGAAATGGATCGGGGAGGGCTGGTCGAGGGGTCCCAGGAACCAGGTGTAGCCGGTGATATCGCGGCCGACGTAGACGCCCTTGCCCGATTGCAGTCCGAGCACCCGTCCGGATGGGTTCATCGCCATACCGATGTCGCGCATCTCGTCGGCGAACGCGTCGTGCCGATGCAAGGTGATGATCGTTGGCGTGCCGTTTCCCGTCTGGACTGGAGCATAGACAAGTTGGCTGAGCGGGCGCTGCATGGGGGCAACTGTCCTGTGTGACGGATCCCGGGGCCGAGGCCCCGGGATCCCGAGTATCACCTAATTGGCTTTTTCAGCCGATTCGTGTGCGTGCTTGGCGGCGTTATACCCCCAGACGTGTGCGTTGCCAAGGGTGGCTCCGCCCGCCCAGTAGGCGTTCACGCTTGGATTGGCGATGCAGTTGCCGGCGCCATAGAGTCCCTCAATCGGGGTTCCCTCGTTGGTGACGATCTGCGCGTGGTGATTGATCACCGGTCCGCCATTGGTGTCGACGGCGGCGGCGGCGAGAATCATCGCGTAGTAGGGGCCGGTTTCGGCGAGCGGGTACATCGACTTCAGCGGCTGATCGGCCGACGGCCACTCGGTGAGCGGCGCGTCCTCGGCGCTCGGCTTGGTCGCCCAGCCTTCGTCGTAGCCGAACGATCCACGCTGGAAATCTTCATCGTTGCCGGCAGCAGCGTAGCCGTTGAACTTGGCGACTTCGACGACGAGATTCTCCTCGAAATCGTCCTCAAGCTGCATGCCGACCTTGATCGACGGCAGGCTGGCGACGCGCTCGCGGATCGCCGCGCCGAGTTCTTCGAGGGTGTCAGCCGTGACGACGTACGGCGCTTCGTTGCCAAGGAGCGGGTAGGGGAAGTTGCCCGACCAGTTCTCGGCGACGCGCTGATCGTAGATGAGATAGCCGAGCAGATTCGGCCAGGTCGCCTGATTCGGATCCCAGCCAAGGTGCGCCATCGGGCGGTCCTGGTAGTTGCGGCGCTCGTTGTGGAACCGCTTGCCGGAACCATTGACGATCACCATCGAGTCGCCCTTGTGGAACCAGATGCAGTTGTAGCCGGCCGGGCTGGCAATGGCATTTTCGTAAATGCCCTCGTTGCGCCAGACATTGTGGAGATTGCCGAGCTTCGCGCCGAGTGCGGCGGAGATGCGGAGGAAGTCGCCTTCGTTGGTCGGTGCGCCGCAGCCGCCATAGTAAGGGGCCGGCATCAGGTGATGCATCATGTCGGCGTTTTTCGAGAATCCACCGGAACCGAAGATGACGCCCTTCTTGGCTCGGAATGTTTTGACCACGGCGGCTACCGGCGTTGCCGATGGCGTGCCTGATTCAGATGCGGCGGCAGCGGCGGGATCGGTGACCGTTACTTCGACGCCGATCACCTCACCGGCGTCGTTGAGCACGACGCGCTCGACGCGGTGCCCGAGCAGCACGTTGACGCCGTTCGCTTCGGCCCATGTCTGGTACTGCTTGATCAGTCCGGCGCCACCGGTGGCGACGTCACCTTCGCCAAGAGCGGCAAGGGTGCGGGAGTGCTTCGGAATGTCTTCCACGAAGTGGTCCATGTAGTCGACGTTCGGCAGATCGGCGGGAACGCTGCCGCCGATCGTCTGGATGGTCCACTTGACCGCGCCTGCATCTTCAATGAAGTTCATCGCTTCGGCGGCGGTGTCGTAGTAAGTGGCGACCTTTTCGTAATCGTCAGCCGGGAGACCGAGCGTCTCATCCTCCGGATTGTAGAGATGCGGCCAGGAGTAGCGCGCCATGTACTTGAGCGCTTCATCGCGGGGGTCATCGACGCCCGCTTCCTGCATCTGCTTGCTGTTCGGAATGAACATGCCGCCGCCGGAGGCGAGGGTGGTGCCGCCGACGTAGCCGCCCTTTTCGAGGATGACGACATCGCTGCCGAGCGCCCGGCCGGTGATGGCGGCGGCGAACCCGGCGCCGCCGCTGCCGACGACGACGATATCGTGCTCTTCATCCCAGGCTTGCTGGGCGAAGGCCCGGGACGCGCGGAAGGGAACCGCGCCGACCATACCGGTCGCGAGGGCAGCGCCAGCGCCGCCTGCCTTCAGAAATCCACGCCGCGAAACGCGGAGTCGCGCTTCGCGCGTTGACTCAACCACGGAAATACCTCCTGATCGTGCCGCCAGCATCGGTCGCTGGAGAACAAAACGACTGCTTTCGCAAGCAGGGATCGTTGAGAACGTCAAAATACTACGCCTGGTCACGCATTTTCGCAAGCGAAATTCTGGATCATGTGCCACAAGACGTTGTGCAGATGGGCGTTGCTAGTCGCGATCAATTCCGGAAATGGAGATTTGCCCCAGGACCAGCTCGACGCGTGCATGGCGAATGTGTTCGTGGCGGGATGATGATTTGCAGATGTAGGTACGGAGCGGAGATGGATTGCCTGGCTATTCCAACGATCGTTGAGCAGAGTAGCCAATTGCGCTCGAAGCTCGGGCACGCGATATCGTTGCAGTGAGCCAGATCAACTGATCATCAACTTCACTGTAGCCATGAATGATGCGATTTCGCATTCCGACGATTGCACGGAGTCGGCGGTATCTGATCTTGAATCGTCATCGTCAGTCAAGCTTGCTTGATTCAGCGCTTCGCCGATGATTTCCAGTAGTCGCTCGATCTGGAGACGCAGCCCATACTCCTCGCGATAGACGCTGAGAGAGCAGCCCGCGAGAAACGTTTCAACGGCCTCGCACGCAGCGAGTGCGTCACGCAGCCGTTTCGTAGTTTGGTCGGACATAGATTGATTCCAGATCTCGCTCAATTGATTGCTCGAAATTCAGGGGATCTTGCCGGCCAGCTCGGTCACGAGATCAACCTTTCGCTCGAACAACGCTTCCAAGCGAATCCGCGATACGAGATAGCGTTCGACGTAGTCGGGCTGATCCCGCCGTCAAAGAGGACCAGAAAATCGAGATCGCTGGTTGCGGGATCGAATTCGCCACGTGCCGCCGAGCCGAATATCGCCAGACGAATCACGCCATAGCGCTCGCAGAGATCCTGTATGTCTTTTCGCTTTTCTTCAACTTCGGTGATCATGACGTTCTCAATATTGCAGCGATTCTTGACGATCCCGCTCCTAGATTACGTGATCCCTCATCGATTCGCATCCACGCGGGCCGATTTCATTCGACAATAGACGCAGACGCGAACCCTGGCCGAGGCAGCATGGAGGAGATCCGCAATGAGCGCACCTGTCGATTCACCGGTATCGGAAGCCGATCAGCTGAAGGCGGAGGCGCTGGCGCACAGCTTCTTTCCGATCGTTTCGCAGGAGGAGCTGCGGCAGAGCGGTCCGCGGATCTACCTGGAAGGGGAGGGCGCCCGGCTGTTCGACGTCGACGGCAAATCGTATCTCGATCTGATGTCGGGACAGACCCGGGCCAATTCGCTCGGCTACGGCAATCACGAGATCGCCCGCGCCGTCTATGAGCAGCTGGCGACGCTCCACTACGTCGGCACTCGCGCTAACATCGCCGAGCCGACGATTCATCTTGCCACGAACATCGCCCGGCACACGCCCGGCACGCTTGACCGGCTTTTCTTCGTCAGCGGCGGCTCGGAGGCGGTCGAATCTGCCCTCAAGATCGCCAGGCAATACCAGCAGGCGAACGGCAAGCCGCGCGCCCAGAAGATCATTTCGCGCTGGAATGCCTACCACGGCTCGACGATGGGCGCGATCGGCGCGAGCGACTGGCTCGGCATTCGCCACATTTCGGAACCGGGCGTGCCCGGTCATTCCTTCATTCCCGGTCCGATGAACTACCGCAACCCGTTTGGCATGGAAGACGAAGCCTACGCCGATTTTTGCGCCACCTATCTCGAGCGGCAGATCGAGCATGAGGGGCCGGATTACGTCGCCGCCTTCATCGCCGAGCCGATCATGCAGGCGAACGGTGTCCAGATCGCGCCGCCCAGCTATTTCCAGCGGGTGCGGGAGATTTGCGACCGCTACGGCGTGCTCTGGATCAACGACGAGGTGATCACCGGGTTTGGCCGCACCGGCAGTTGGTTCGCGATCGAGCGGGCCGGGGTGATCCCCGATCTGATGACGATGGCGAAAGCGATGACGGCCGGCTACCTGCCGATGGGCGCGGTGGCGGTGCGCTCCGAAATCGCCGACGGCATGGCGAGCTTCCGCCACCTGCACACCTTCGGCGGTCACGCCGGGGTGGCGGCCTGCGCGCTCAAAGTGATCGAGATCATGGAGCGCGACAACCTGATCGAGAAATCGCGCGTCGACGGCGCCTACCTGCTCGACGCGCTGCAGCAGGAGCTGGCATCGAGCCCGATCGTCGGCCAGGTGCGCGGCGCCGGCATGTGGATCGCCGTCGATTTCACCAAAGACAAGAAGACAAAGGAAGCCTTCACCGACGACACCGTCGCCGCCATCGTCAAACGGATGTACGACAACGGCGTCATCGCCAACGCCGTCGGCACCGCCCTCGAGCTGGCGCCTCCCTACACCATCTCCCGCTCCGACCTCGACCTGACGGTCGATGCCGCCTCCCGCGCCATCCGCGAGATCGTGCAGGAACGCTCGCTCGCCTGACCGATCACGTAACCAAATCGTAGGGGAGGGTCTTGTGCCCTCCCGCGTTGATAACGCCAAATGATCCCGGTAACCAGGGAGGGCACATGACCCTCCCCTACCTACCTACGCGGTGTTTCGCATTGGAGGAGGCGATGCAACCTGGTATTCATCCGGTGCGAAAGCCGACACGACTGGCAGCATTTTGATTATGCGAATTGCGGTATCTACTTTGTAACGATCTGCACTCAGCATCGGGAGCGCGATTTGGCGAAATCGTGGATGAGGAGGTCCGGCTGAATCAGGCCGGATCAGTGGTGGCGGAGACATGGGCGTCGAACGCCGAGCGATACGCAGACGTCGCCCTGATCAGTTTGTGGTGATGCCCGATCACCTGCACGCCATTCTTTTCCTCGGTACCGATGCAAGAACGGAAACAGCAACTGAATCACTCAACACGATCATCGGATCATTCAAATCATTGACGACACTGGAATTCGCAACAGGCGTGCGCTCAGGAATCTACCCGCCATATGACCGCGTGCTCTGGCAACGCAGTTATCATGACCGAATCATTCGCATCCAGCGCGAGCTAGATGCTGCCCGCCTCTGTATCGAAAACAATCCAGCCAACGCCACCACCGACCGGTAGGGGAGGGTCTTGTGCCCTCTCGCGTTGATAACGCCAAAGTCGCTCCCGGTAACTATGGGAGGGCACAAGACCCTCCCCTACCAAGAACCGGTAACATCACGGTCGGGCTGGATCAGTGGACGCTCAATGCGGTTTCCGCATCGTGATCAGGCGCGCCCCGCGGCCGTGGGTGAAGTAGGTCCACGCCCATTGGACGCATCACCAGCAGCCGGCGGCGGAAGCCGATCAGCCAGACGAGGTGGATGAAGAGCCAGCTGCTCCAGCCGAGGAATCCGGTCAGCTTGAGCGGGCCGATCTCGGCGACGGCGGCGTTGCGGCCGATCGTCGCCATCTCGCCGTAGTTGCGGTAGTGGAAGGGGCGAGTGGGTTCGCCGCGGACGAGGCGTTTGATGTTGGCGCCGGTCGTTTTGCCCCCCTGGATCGCCACCTGGGCCACACCTGGAAGGGGCTCGCCGTTCGATCCGGCCAGATTGGCGAGGTCGCCGATGACGAAGACATTCGGGTGACCCGGGATCGAGAGATCGGGATTCACCAGCACCCGCCCCGCCGCATCGAGCGGCGCGCCGAGCGTTTTGCCGAGCGGGGAGGCGATCACGCCGGCCGCCCACAACACCGTGTGCGCGGCGATGAAGGTTCCATCCTGCAACCGGACGCCGTCGCCGTCGATCGGCAACGACCCGGTGCTCGGTCATCACCTCCACGCCGCGCCGGGCGAGTTGATCGGCGGCGCTTCGCGAAAGTTGCGGCACGTAGCTGCGCAGCACCCGGTCGCCGGAATCGACCAGGATGATCCGGGTCTGGCCCGGATCAATGGTGCGGAAATCGCGGCTGAGCGTTTCGCGGGCGATCTCGCCGAGCGCTCCCGCCAGCTCCACGCCGGTCGCGCCGCCGCCGACAACGACGAAGGTGAGCAGCGCCGCCCGCTTTTCCGGGTCAGTTTCCCGTTCGGCGGCTTCGAAGGCGAGAAAGATCTGGCGGCGCATCTTCAGCGCATCGTCGATATCTTTCAGCCCCGGCGCGAATGGCGCCCACTCGTCATGTCCGAAGTAGGAATGACTGGCCCCGGTGGCGAGAATCAGATAGTCGAACGGTACGACGCCATCCGTGAGGATCACTTGCTGGTTGGGGAGATCGATGCCGGTCACTTCGGCCAGCTGGGTGGTCGTGTTCGCCTGCTTGCGGAGGATCGAGCGGATCGGGTAGGCGACATCAGCCGGCGAAAGCGCCGCCGTCGCCACCTGGTACAGCAGCGGTTGAAAGAGATGATAGTTCTGGCGATCGATGATGGTGACCTGCACCGGCGCATCACCGAGCGCTTTGGCGGCGTAAAGCCCGCCGAATCCACCGCCGATAATCACGACGCGTGGGAGTGAAGAGACAGAGGTCGCCGTTGACATGGCCAGCACACTCCTTGGAGAAACCACGGATTGTCATTGTGAAATTATTCACATAACCTCACATGCACATTATGGACAGCAGTGATGATGGAATCAAGCGTCTAGACAACCAAGCGCGCTGGTTATCAGGAAAGGGTGAAGCCCCGGCGCAATCTGCGCCGGGGCTTCGTTCATGGATCGTATTGCGATCGGTTTGAGAGCCTACATACTGAGACCGCCGAGATCGATTCTTTGGACTAGGAGGGTTTGCGGTTCGACGCGCCGGAAGAACCGGTCGTCGTGTCATCGACACGAACTTCTTCGCGTCGAACCGAGCCGCTCACCTGCTCGTCATGCTGGACGGCTTCCTTCTCGACAATGACTTCGCCCGTTTTGCGGGTCGATTTCTGCATATCGACCTCTTCGCCGCGGAGCGGCACTTCGATCACGTCGCCCTGGAACACATCTCCCGAACCGGTCGGGACCGATTCGTTCGTGTCGACCTGGGTGATGCGCACCCGCTCTTCAGTCACCGGCACGGTAATCGTCCGCTCTTCGGTCACGAGTTCCTTCTCGATGCGAACAGCGCCACGGTCGACCGACCGCTTGATCGGTGTAATTTCTTCTTCGTAGACCGGAACCCGTGTTGCTTCGGAACCAGAGGCAGGCGTGTCGCTTGCCGCAACGAAGTTGGAATCGATCACTTCGCTCTGAGCATTCGAAACGGATTCATACGTGCCGCCGGTCGCCAGATTGGCATTGCCGGTAGCGTATTGATCCTGCGGCTGCACGTCCCAGTCCTGATTGAGCGCGACATCCTTTGTCACATTGAGGTAGACGCGGTTATCAGGATCGACTCCCTCGGCCGCACTCAGGGGAATGTAATAGTCCTTCGGGAAGAAGAAGCCCTTTTCTATAACAAAGTAGTTGTCGCGGACCTCATGGATCGTCCCAAGCTTTTCGCCGTCAGCGCCGTAGACATCCATGCCGTTTTGCAACATGATCTGACCTTCCATCGTGGTTTTCTCCTGTGACTGGTTCATCCCTTGCCCTGTCCTGCTGGTGCATTGGAAGGTTGCTTCAGGATCTCCATTGAGCGCCAGAACGGCCACTCGTTTGCTGGTTATGCAAAATCCGTGCCGACTCGTTGCGATTCCAGATGGGCAGGTTTCTGTTGTGAACGGTTCCCAACGCGGACTGATCAGGCGGAGATGTCGCCTGTAGGGGATCCCCGGCCAAGAGGCGTTGGTATTTCCACGCTTCGATGCGATCATGACCCGCCCCGGCGGACCTGGACATTCAGTCAAACCCAATGCCTATCGCTCCTCCCTCCAGAGGTGTCTCTCGCTACACGGACGACGGATTCTGGTTGGCTCCCACATTGTTGCGTTCCACGGTGGCACAACGAGTGCATTCACCTGTCGCAGGGACAACTTCTTGATCGATGCAATAGGGAGGTTGGACACCGGTCGGCCTCTGCTTTGAGTTTTGGAGGAGGTAGCGCCTGATTCGAGTTCGCAATTGCAATTGATGCCCTCGCAAGGTCGCTTCGATCAGATGGATTCGAAGATTTGCGTCGTAAAGATGATGAAGACAGAAGGAGAGACTCCATGAGCACAGGGAATCAAGCAGGGAGCGGCCAGCAGAGTTCACAACGCTCCGTTATGGGCCAGGAAAAGCCTTCGGGCTCAAGCGAATCCGAGCATCAAGGTATGTCCGATGTAGTCCGCGATGCGCAGGATACGCTCATGGAAACCGCGCATCAGACGCTTGATAGCGCGAAGGAAACCGCTCAGAACATCGCAACCCAAACGCAAGAGCAGGTTGGCGATGTTGTTTCCGAAACGGTCAATCAGGCATCTCAGGCAATCAGTGATGTAAAAGAGCAGGCGACGTCTACATTTATCGCCCAGCGTGATCGCGCGGTTGAAATGCTCGCCGAACTTGCCGAGGCGCTGAAAACAACGGGCCAGAGCCTCGCCAGTGATGCGTCAGGCAGCGCGCAAAATGCTCAAGCCGCCAAGGCTCTTGGACCTTTTGTCACAGAAGCCGCTGAGCGCCTTTCGCAGTCAGCGGATTTTCTCCGTAATAAGGATATGAGCAGTCTGATGCATGATGCGCAGACGATGGCTCGCAAGCAGCCGCTGCTCTTTCTCGGAGCGATGTTTGGTGTTGGTATAGCTGGCGCCAGGATGTTCAAGGGGATGAATGACGGCGGCGATTCCAGCAATCCACAAGGTGAGTCGAGCCAGCCAACGCCTGCGAATCTGACGGAAGGTGGGAAATCGGGTTCATCCGATCAGATGTCGCAACGCTTTGATCAAGGATTCGGCACGCAAAATCAGGAGTCGTTTGCCACGCCTCCCTCCGAAGATGAAACCGGTCGCCCTGATGCCTTTCTTGGGCTCGATGAGTCAACGGCTAGCACCGGCGCAGCAACGTCTCGCTCCAGGGAGACCATGTCATGAAGGAACAATCAACGACGACTGGAGGAGCCAACAACACAGGTCGTTCACCAGACGATCCCTCGGTAGGTGAACTCTTTTCCGGGCTTGCACGCGATACGCAGGAGCTCTTGCGAAACGAAGTCGCGCTGGTGAAGGCGGAGATGAGCCAGTCAGCGAAGCAGATGGTGTCGGCGGTAGTCAAGATTGCCGCCGGGGCGCTTATTCTTTACGCTGGTTTCCTCATGCTGCTCTGGGCTGCGGTCTTCGGATTACGTGAGGCTGATCTTTCCTGGTGGGCCTCGGCGTTGATTGTCGGCGGCGCGGCGCTTTTCGTCGGGCTTATTCTGACGCTCTGGGCGAAATCACAGCTCAAGAGTGCGAACCTCACACCGACGGAAACGATCAGCTCCATTAAAGACGATCGAGCATGGGTGAAAGGGCAGATGCCGTGAGCGATGACCGTGACATCGGAGAAATCCGTGATGACATTGAGCAAAATCGTGATGCCATGGGGCGTACGCTCGAACAACTTGAAACGCGCCTGAGTCCCGATGCGCTCCAAACCCAGGTGACCGATATCGTTCGAACGGTAACCGATCAGCTCCTGGCTGAATTCGAGTCGAAAGCGAGCGATCTCTCGGCGAGGATTAACGAGCAGGTGCAGTCGGCAGTGCATGGAGCGGCCACGGCGCAAACAGAGCGACTCTTCTCTGAAGCGGGAGATCCTGGTCCCCTACCCGACGGAATCGGCGCTGTCGGGCATCCAGCGCCACGACGATCAGATGTGGTACCGCAAGGTGTTTCAGGTTCCAGGCGACTGGGACGACCAGAGCGTGGTGCTTCATTTCGGCGCGGTCGACCAGATCGCCACGGTCTGGGTGAACAACAAACAGGTGGCGCGCCACGAAGGTGGCTACACCGAATTCAGTGCGGACATCACCAGCGCGCTGCGGACGATGGGTCCGCAGGAACTGACTGTCCGCGTGGAGGACCGCAACGAAGGAGGTCCCTTCGCCGTCGGCAAGCAACGCAACGGTGTCGCGGCTCTTCGCCGAAGCCGGCATATGGCAGACCGTGTGGCGGAGCACCCGGTGCCGCGCGCATCGACAAAGCGACGTCGCGCCGGATCTGACCAGTTGCAGTGCCAACGCGCATGGGTGTGACCGACCAGCGAGCCGAGGTGGTCGTCACCAAACCGGGCGGCGGCCCAGTGGTCGGCGCGCGCATCGGGCAAGCCGGGCGGCATGCTGCGCCTGATGGTGCCGTCCCGCACCTGTGGACGCCCGACGACCCGTATCTCTACGACATCCAGGCCCGGCTGGTGAGCCGTCCCGGCGAGGTCATCGACGAGGTCGCCAGCTATGGCGGGCTGCGCACGATCGGCACGGTGAAAGATGCGCAGGGGAGGCCACGTATCGCGTTGAACGGCGAGATCACGTTCTTGCACGGCCCGCTGGACCAGGGGTACTGGCCGGACGGGATCTACACCGCGCCCACTGACGCGGCACTGAAGTTCGACCTCGAGCAGATCAAGGCGCTGGGGATGAACTTCGTGCGCAAGCACGCCAAGGTCGAACCGGCGCGCTGGTATTACTGGACGGACAAGCTCGGTCTGATGGTGTGGCAGGACATGCCGTCGTTGGAGGTGTCGCTCGATATCCCGACCGGTCCTGCCCCGACACCTCGACCCGCGGCTCAGGCGCATTTCGAGAACGAGTTGTCCGAGGTGGTCCATCAGTTGCGCAGCGTCACATCGATTGTCGGCTGGGTGCCGTTCGACGAGGGCTGGGGCGAATACGACACGGCCAGGATCGCCAGAGCGGTGAAGGCGAAGACCACGCGGATGGTTGTCCCCAACAGCGGGGCGAACTGCTGCAAGTCGCGCGGCGACAGCAGGGCCGGCGACATCGTCGACGACCACACCTACGTCGGCCCCGGCCGTCCCGTCGTGCGTGACGGGCGGGTGACTGTCGACGGCGAGTGCACGGCGGACTCGGTCTGGTACAAGAGGGCAACCGGTGGCCGGGACCGCCCATGGCCTACGAGATGACCGACAGCAAGGAACGACTGACGCAGCGGTACGTCGAGGTCAGCCTCGACCTCGGAGCCGTCGCGAGGTCGGCTTGTCAGGCGCCATCTACACCCAGACGACCGATGTCGAGAACGAGGTCAACGGCTACATGACCTATGACCGAAAGATGATGAAGCCCGACCTCGAACGGTGGCGGCGCGAAATCGCGCGGTGATCGCCGCCGGCGCCGACGTGGCGCCACCAGACATCCGGCGATGACGAGGGTCGTAGAAGTTTCCGGAACGGTGATCGACCCTCCGATGACCTTCGACGACACTGCCCAGCGGGACTACGACTTCAACGAGGAACGCACGCGGCCGACGTAGTCACCAGGATCACCAACGGCGAGCGCTCGTCCTCGTATGTGTTCTTGTGCCGTCCGACATACACGTTGACGGCGCATGTGCAGCCGCTTCGGCGGCCTAACGCTCGGAGGGACCCGCTCAACGGCGTTGCGCGAGTTCAATATCGGCTCTCATCCGGCCGTGGAGGTGGTGGCGACCGTGACCGACATCGCGACGGACGCCTGCAACGGCCCGTCGGCTTTCTCACCATGGTCGTCACCACGGAACCCAAAGTCGAAGGGTCTGTTGCCTTCCTCATCTCTTTAAGGGAGGGCGCGAACGTCTCACCAAACCCGACGTGATCAACAGCATCGTCAATACCCTGAGAAGCCCCGCTTGAAAAGGGTTGCGTCAGGGCGTCACAACGTGCGTCCCCGTGATGAACTCCCGTCGACGCCCGCTCAGCGGATCCTCGAACTCGAGGCTGTGCGCCAGCAGCTGCAACGGCTGTGAAAGTCATCCGGCGCAACTTCGATCACATTGGGATACAACGGGTCCCCAGTGATCGACAAGCCAAGCGAGGCCATGTGTACCCGCAGCTGATGGGTACGTCCAGTACGTGGCGTCAACCGATACTGCCCGTCACCAACGTATTCCACCAATGTTTCGGCATTGGCCTCACCCGGTTCCTCCACCGCCTGTAGGTGCCCTCGCCGCTTGACGATCCGGCTCTGCAGGACCACCGGAAACACCAGCGACGGATTGACGCCCGCCCGTGCCAGATACGTCTTGCGCACCATCCCGCGCGCGAACAAGCTCTGATACGCGCCACGCACCTCACGCCGCACCGTGAACAGCAGCACGCCCGCCGTCAGCCGGTCCAGCCTGTGCGCCGGGGAAAGCTCCGGCAGGTCGAGCTCCCGCCGCAGCCGCACTGTCGCCGTCTGCACGACGTGTCGGCCGCGCGGCATCGTCGCCAGGAAGTGTGGTTTGTCCACAACGACGATCTCGTCGTCGCGGTACAGGATCGGCATATCGAACGGCACCGGAACCTCTTCGCGCAGCTCGCGGTACAGGTACACGTGCGAACCCGGACGCATCACCGTGGCTGGAGTGACGACCGTGCCGTCCGCGCAAACAACCTCCCCCGCAAGCACCTTGGCTGCCGCGGTCTCACCGAATCGGTCAGCCAACTCGACGAGCACCGCCCCGCCGCGCAACCGTACCCGCGCTGGGCCCAACCCGTCACGCACCGGCAGGGGTGCGACACGCCTCAATTGAGCGGTACCGGTTCGAGGATCTCCGCCCGCGCCTCGGGTGCCGCGGCACGCAACGCGTCGGCGGACTCGTCGTCGGGCTCCTGCTGCGACCGCACTTCGGCCTCAACGCGCGCCAAACCGCGGCGCGGGTATTCGATCGAGATCCTCATCCGCCGCGCCAGGATGTCCTCGAGATGCAGGGCTCCCTCGGCGCGTTGAATGTGCGGGATCACCCCGTGCGGATACTGCAGATATCGCTTCCGCGGTGTCGGCGCGGAGCGGCAGCAGGGTGACCAACCGGGCATCGGGCAGCCGCGCTGTAAGGACCGGAATTTCGACACCGGATCTGCTCCTTTGGTTCGGCGGGCGATGACGATTTCACCGCCTGCATCCTTATTGGTGGGGGTGAACTGACTTACCCCCACCTATCCGCGGATGTGCCGAATACCGTCAGCAAGCACTTAACACGGCTTATTACTGGTGGGACCATTGTTAGCAATTTGTTCAAATTGTTCATCATTGTTGATCGTGGGCGTAATTTTCATGTGTGCGTTAACCCGGCAATGAGATCCCTGCCGGTACGCCCGCGGTTTTGCGCTCGGTTCGGGGCGTGCGATACCGGTGAGGTTCACCAGAAGCCTCGAGCAGTGAGGTACGTGCGATGGCCGCTGCCGCGAACCGCCGTGTAAGACGAGGTAACGCTCACCACCGCAACCCGCGAGGCGCCCGTCCAGCGCAGCCCACGTGTCCGACGGTCAGCATCGCACCGCAACACTTCGTCACTGTGCCGTCGCCGGGCACGTTGCCCAGGGGTTCCAGCAAGTACATCGGCCGCGTCGGGGCACTGGCGGTCGCGCTCGGCGTCGGCGTGCTGGTGACGACCGGGCAGGGACTCAGCATCGCCCGCGCGGACACCGGCACCGATTCCTCGAGTGCGCCTTCGGCGGATGGTTCCCCAGCCGCCGGCGCTGGCGGGGCCACCGGGACCGCGACCGCGCCGCCCGCCGACGCGCCGCCGCCGGGCCCGTCGAATGCGCCGGGCTCACCCCCGACGCCGGTATCGACTTGCCCACCACGGCGGGCGGATCGACGGCCCCGCAGATGCACCTCGAGAGCTCCGGTGGCCTAAACGCCTCCACCAATGACGCCGGACAGTCCACCGATGATGATGATGAAATTCCTGCG
>CAWDSC010000001.1:0-271171 GCA_963804925.1 uncultured Chloroflexia bacterium | reverse complement strand
GACCAGTCGTTGCGTCGCCTCGACCGAGATGACCTGACCCCTCCTGTCGATCCCGACGGCGACCCGAGCACTGCCCTGGATCGGCGGCTTGAAGACGTTCGGCAAGGCGGTGTCCAGGGGGCGGGAACAGGGGCGTACGACGTGATCGGCGTCAGCGGCGTGGGGAAGAGGGCGAGCCGGGGCGCCGCCTCGGCGGAGGCCGGAAAGAGACAGCTCGCGACCAGGCCCGCGAGGAGGGCCCGTTTCACTGCGTCTGGAAGATCGGCGGGAGCGTCTTCGAGAGCGGGTCGTCCTTCACGGGCGCGTAGGTCATGTCGTGGAAGCGCGCGAAGTAGACGTCGTCGTCGACCACGCCTTCGTGGCTCTTCTCGTTGAAGCCGCGCTCGTCGCCGTTCGCGCCTTGGATTGTCACCTCGTTCATCTGCTGCAGGATCTTGGCCCGGTCATCCGCGCCGCCGGCTGCCTGGATGGCCGCGAACAGGACACGGACGAAGTCGTAGGCATACATGCCGTATTCGGGAGGTTGGATGACCTCGTAGCCCGCGTGCGTCTTCACTCCCACCTCCTCGACCCCGAATGCGTTGCGGTACTTGCTCGAGAACGCGTAGAACGGCGCCGGCCCCTCCTCGGCGGTCAACCGGCCGGACGCGAACGTGAGGCCGTCGACCCAGTCGGGATGGTCGGCGAGGCTTTGCCGGACCACCGGATCTGAGCCCGCGCCGGGCGTGAAGAAGGGGACGTTCCAACCCGCGCTGCGGGCAGCGATCAGCGCCTTCGCAATCACGGGTCCCTGCGCCAGACGAGGACGGCCGTCGCCCCCGAGCGCTTCGCCGCGAGGAGCTGCGGCGCGAGATCCGTCGCCGCCGAGGGGAGGGCCAGCCGGGTAGCCACGGACTCCGGGTTGGAGCCGAACGCCTGGTCGAGCGCCTCCGCGCCCTGCTGGCCGTCGCCGAGTCGTCGTGCAGGAGCGCGACCTTCAGGCCCTTCGGGATCAGATATTCGGCCAGGCGGAAGGCGACGCCGTGGTCGGTGGGTGCGATGCGAAAGACGTTCGGCCGCTTCGCCGGGTCGACCAGTCCGACTCCACCCTGGTAGGCGATGCCGATCGGAATGTGCGCCTTGTTCGCGAGCGGCCACGATGCGTCGACGCCCGTTCCCTCGTCGACGATCGCGATCGCGTCCTCCGCGACGGCGCGCCGTACGTTGGCGACCGACGTCACCGGCGAGCCGCCGGTGTCGTACTCGACGACCTTGATCGTGTAGTTGTTGTCGCCGGCGGTCAGCGTGCTGCTTGCGGGAAGCTCAGCACGCCGAGCCTGGCGCCGTTCGCGATCGTGTTCGCGACGTAGGGCGTCTTCGAGAACGACGCGTTGACGACGATCGTCAGTGTCTTGCTGTTCTTGGGGCCGGAGCCGCCGCACCCGGCGGCGAAGGCGGCGAGCACGACGGTATCAGGGCGCCCGCACGGAGGAAGGTCCACGAGACGGTGCGTGCCCAGATAGGCCGCTTGCACCTGTGGGAGCTCGGCCACCTCGCTCGGCGTTCCAGCGCCGATCGTGCGCCCTCCGGCGAGCACGACGACGGTCGAGGCGACGTTCCGGACGAGCCGCAGGTTGTGCTCGACGAGCACGATCGAGAGGCCTTCGTCACGGAGCCGCTCGAGGATCGTGGCCAGGTCTCGGACATCCTCCGCCGTCCCGCCGGCCGAGATCTCGTCGAGCAGCAGCAGCCGTGGATTCGTCGCGAGTGCGGACGCAAGCATGAGGCGACGCTGTTCGGAGGCGCTGAGCGTGCCTGCGATCTGCGTGAACTTTCCTTCGAGGCCGACGAGCTCCAAAGTGTCGACAGCTTTCGCCTGCTGGCTGCGGTCCTCGTCCCGGGCTTTCGGGGTCGCCGCCACGGTGCGGACTGCCCCTCCGTAGCGTCGGCGGACGCCGGTGCCGACCAGGACATTGTCGAGCGCCGACATCTCCTCGAAGACCGCCGTCCGCTGCAACGTCCTGACGATTCCCTGCTCGACCCGGCTCGCCATCCCGTCGCCGTTCAGCTTCGCCCCGTCGAGCTCGAGCCGGCCGCCGTCCGGCATGAGCAGCCCCGAGAAGATCCGAAGAGCCGTCGTCTTCCCAGATCCGTTCGGTCCGATCAGGGCGACGATCTCACCGGGTCGCACCTCGAGCTCGAGTCCGTCGAGTGCGACGACCCCACCGAACCGCTTGCCGAGGTCCCGCGCCTCCATGGTTGCTCCCTCGCGCCCGCCCACGTACGAACACGGACGCGCTCGGGTGGCCGCGCGGTCAGCTTTGGAAGGACGCGGCGAAGCCACGGCACGATTCCAGCCCCGCCGAGGCCGAGCACGACGAGGACGAGGATCGCGAACAGCATCGGATCGAAGCGCGCCGCAGACAGGCCTTCGAGCCCGGCGATCCAGTGCGAGAGCTGCGTCAGCCCACTCAGCGCCGCCAATCCGGCCACGGCGCCCAGCGCGGCCGTCATCCCGCCGATCAGCACCGCGGCGAGCAGCTTGAACGACAGGAACGGGTCGTAGGCGCCCGGGTCGGCGATCCCCTGGAGCTGGACGCCGAGCGAGCCGGCGAGCCCTCCCAGGGCGGCCGAGACGACGAAGGCGCCGAGGCGGAGCCGCGTCCCCTGACGCCCAGGGCGAGCGCGGCCGCACGTACGTTGCCGCAGCGCCGAGAGTGCGAGCCCAGGCGCCCCGCGGGCGATTGCGAAGAAGGCCAGGCAGGCGAGCACGACCAGCGCGAGGGCGAGCACGTAGTGACCGGTGTCGCCGAGGCTGGAGTCCGCGATCGCGATCCCGCCCGCGCCACCTCCGATCGAGGGGAAGGCGGCGAGCCCAAGGGCGACGAGCCAGGCGAAGAGCCAGGTCGCGACCGCGAAGGGGACGCGGCCGAGCCGGACGAACCCCACCCCGAGGCCGACTCCGGCCAGTGTCGTCAACGCCAACCCGGCGAGCGCGGCCTCCATTGGCCCGGCTCCGGTGCGCGCCCGCAGCAGGGCGGCGGTAAAGGCGCCGATCGCCATGAACGCGCCCTGGCAGAGGGAAGGCATCCCCGCCAGGCCGACCGCGAAGGCGAGCCCCGTCGCGGCCAGCGCGAGATAGAGCCAGCCGGCCAGGTCCTGGAGGGCGAGCGAGCCGAACGCGAGCGGTGGGACGACGAACGCGAGCGCGATCCCGATGGCGGCGATGGTCGCCGGGAGACGCCAGGCACTGCGGAGGTCCGCGGCGGCGCCGGCGAACGCGCGGCGGGTCTGGGCGACGGCGTCGGTCATTCGAGCTCCGGCTCGCGTCGCCGCCCCTGCAGCGCGACGACGATCAAGGCGACCGCGATCGGTAGCACCTCGCGGTACTCGGGCCCGAGGTGATAACCGGAGATATCGGCGCTCGCGATCGCCGCCTCGACCACGCCAAGCGCGAGCCCCGCGGCGAAGGCGCGCCAGGGCGACGCGAAGCGGACGACGACTGCGGCGACGAGGCCCTTGAGCCCAAGCAGCGTCCCGGTGTCGACGTCGAACGGCGCGCTCGGCGCCGATGCGATCGCGGCGATCGCGGCGAGCCCTCCCACTGCTCCGAACGCCCCGGCGACCAGCCGCTCGACCGGGATCCCGACTACGTGCGCGCCTTCCTGGTCGGACGCGATCGCCTGCAGGCCGCGTCCCGTGCGCGTCCGCTCGAGAATCCAGGTTGCGACGATCGCCAGCACGATCGCGAGCGCGAGCACGAAGAACGCGCGAACCTGGATCGACGCGCCCGCGATGCCGACCACGCCGCCGCGGCCGATGTCGCGGAACGGAAACGAATCGGGGAAGACGTAGCTCGGACGGTCGAACGCGGCGCCCAGGATGGCGCGGATCGCGAATGCGATCGCGACCGTAACCGCGACCCAGCCGATGGTCGAACCGCGGTCGAGGTACGGCTTGATCGCAAGCGAGTACGTCGCCGTCCCGGCGAGCACGCAGACGCCGAGCCCGACGACGAGGGCGAGCGCAAAGCGGCCGCCGCCGACGCTGGTCTGCGTGACAGGCCCCGTCCCCGCCGCGACCAGCAGCGTGACGAAGACCGCCAGCGCGATCAACTCGCCGAGCGCGAAGTGGACGACGCCGGTCAGACGGTAGATCAGCGTGTAGGCGATGGCGACGACGCCGTAGACGCCACCGGCGGCGAGGCCGCTGATCAGAATCTGGAGAGCCAGGGACACGCGCGCGGAAGGTTACGCTCGAAGCCAGTATCCGGTTAGCTCGGCTACAACATCGGGATGAGCCAGCCGGCGCTCCCGCCCAGTCGACGTCGGAGCTCGACGTCGTGCGGCTGCCCGGCGGTACCTCCGGCCCCGACCGCCTCGCGGTCGAGGAGCCGCTCGAGATCCGCGTCAACGGCGACGCGATCGCGGTCACGATGCGGACGCCGGGACACGACGAGGAGCTCGCGCTCGGCTTCTGCCTCTCCGAGGGGATCCCGGCCACCGCTGCGCGCCCCCCCGACGATCTGGCCGCGAACACGGTCGAGGTGGACGCACCGGGCTTCGACGCGAGCGTGCTGCGGCGCAGCTTCTACACCTCGTCTTCCTGCGGCGTCTGCGGCAAGGGTGCGCTCGCGGCGGTCGCGGTCGATGCGCCGCGCGTGAAGAGCGACCTCCGCGTCCCGGCGGCCCTGATCCAGGGTCTCCCGGAGCGGTTACGTGAGGCGCAGGCCGCCTTCGAGGCGACGGGCGGCCTCCATGCCACCGGCCTCTTCGACGTCGACGGGCAGCTTCTCTGCCTGCGCGAGGACGTCGGCCGACACAACGCGATGGACAAGGTCGTCGGCTGGGCGCTCGGCCTGGAAATGCTCCCGCTCGCGAGCTCGATTCTCTGCGTCAGCGGGCGCCTCTCATTCGAGCTCGTGCAGAAGGCGGCGGTCGCCGGCTGCCCCGTCATGGCGGCCGTCGGCGCGCCCTCGACGCTCGCCGTGGAGCTCGCCCGAGACCGCGGGATCACCCTCTGCGGATTCGTTCGTGGCGCCACTTTCAACGTTTACTCGAAGTCCGGCCGAATCCGGTCCTAACCACATTCCCTGAGGGGCTGGATGGGTCGGGTCCGCCGGGTGTACGTCGCCTGGTCGTGCTCGCCGTGCTCGGGCTCGTGGGCGGCGGCGGGCAGAGCACGCTATCGCCTACGAGCCACCAGGAGCGGGAGATCTCCGAGCTTTTCTGGATCATGCTGGCGGTCGCCTGGGCCGGTTTCGCGCTGGTCGTGGGACTCCTCGCGCTTGGCTGGGTGCGCCGGCGAGAGGCCTGCCGTTCGGCGGCGGCGAGAAGGCGGGCACGGCGCTGATCGTCCTGTTCATCTACTCCGACATCTTCGTGATCAAGTCGACGGCGGCGCCCGACTCGAAGTCGCCGTAGCGGAGGATCCAGATCTTCGGCTACCGGTTCGGAGCGGGCGGAAGGTAGGAGAGGGTTGGAATCTCGTGGCAAGTGTCACACTTTCGGCTGAGAATCTGTTATAAGAAGACCGCTGCGGTTTCTTTCTCCTTTAAGTACCTACTCATTTCTCAGCTGCTTGTGGCTGCGAAGGAAAGGTCCCTCGATGACCTACCCGACAGCTGCATCGGCAGACGAGCGCCGAGCCTCTCGATTCTTCCCGCGGCGCATGCGCGGGCTCGGCGCCGCTCTTTTCGTCGCCGCGGCGCTGATGGTCGTGGCGGCCAGCGCGACGGCTGCGAAGTCCTCGATCAGCGTTGCTGGGTTCGCGACCGTCGACGGCGGTGCGGTTGTAGGGGGAAAGGTCGCTCTCGATCGCGGCCGTACGCTGAAGCACGAACTGCGAGGGTCGTCGAACGGGGCGCGTGTGTCGTCCACGGGAGCGTTCATGCTCCAGACGGGTACGGCCATGGGGTCGCTCACCTTCGAGGCCGTGCTTGGGATGACTTCGACGCCCGGCCCGTGCCCGCCCGGCTCGCCACCGGACGCTGACTTTTGCGCCGCGCGCACGGGCGGGGGGGCCGTCCGCGGCCTCGGCCGAGTCTCGGAGACGTACACGTTCTTCGTGCAAGAAGGAGACTGTGACCGCGTATTCGAGACAACAGTTCGTCTCGAGGTCCCCGGCAAGGGCGAGCTCCAACTTGCGGTCGAACGGTACCGGGGGGAGTGCATCTCGTCGTCGTTGAACCTGAGCCGCGGGTTCACAATCACCGGCGGCTCGGGTATCTATGCAGGAGCCTCGGGAGGGGGCGCCGTGAATCATCGGGCCTCTTCAACAACGAGCGGCTCAGCCGGGACGGACACGTGGACCGGCACGCTGAATGTGCCTGGGCTGGAATTCGATGTGACGCCGCCCACGCTCAGAGGCGCCGTCAACAAGACAGTTCGGGCCCCGAAGGCGTCGAAGCGCGTGCGCGTCATCTACAGAGTCATCGCCAGCGACGCCGTCGACGGTTCGGTCCCGGTGTCCTGCCAGCCGAGGTCGGGCAGTCGCTTCAAAATCGGTCGCACCTTCGTGAAGTGCTCGGCGACGGACACCAGCGCTAACGCGCAGACGGGAAGCTTTAGCGTGATCGTAAAGCGGGCTAGAGGCTCGATGTGATTTAGCGGCCGTCAAACGCGGCGAGAGCCGGCCGGGGCGGCCGCTCAAGGTAATCGAGCATGATCCCGAGCGTCAGCGCGAGTAGCAGGTGGGCGATCCGCAGGGCGAAGCCCGGCCGGCGGTTTGGCTAAGTGGCTCGGCATGGCGACCAGTGTCCGTAGAAACCGACGCGGGCCAACAACTCCGGTAGGGCCTTGGGAAGGTCTGAAAGCTGTCCGGCTAGCTCATTGCCTGCGCGACCCTCAGCTGTACGGGCAAGTGCCGGCGCTGTAGTACGCGTACTGGTCACGGCTGAGGATCCACGTCCATTGTCCGTCGACTGCGATCGCATGGAACGTGTTCACGATGGTGACCGGGAAGAGCGGGAATTCCGGCGAAGCGACGGCGATGCGGACGCGCACCGCGCGCGTCTTCAGCTTGCCAGGCTCGCCGGCGACGCGGATCCGCTCGTTGAACACGCGCAGCACCTTGACTGCGACCAGCGTTCCCGGTCCTAGTACGAGGCTCTCGCAGCCGACATAAGCCTCGAGCGTCGCGACCCGCTGATGCGGCGGATAGAGCGACTGCCAGGCGAGGCCGTACTCGCTCGCGAGCTTCTGTTCCACGATCGCCGTCATGTAGGTGCCGGCCGGCTCGACCGGCCGGTTCCCGCGGTCTGCCGGTGCGATCCCGGCGAGGGACTGCGCTGCCGCCCCTGAGGCGGCGGCAAGCATCACGATCGCCGCGATGGGCGCGAGGCCGCCGAGCAGCACGGTTTTCAGTGTTCGCATGGATCCTCCCTTTGATGACCTTTCGATCGTCCTCCAGGCGTGTCCCAAAGCTGTCCCAAAGCCATCCCGCCGGCTTGTGCTCGCAGATCGGGAGAGAGACACTCTCCGGAGAGCGATGGCGGCATCTCGTCTTGATTCCGGATCCTGGGTCCACTCGCGGTTTGCGTGGATGGCGCGCCGGTCCCGGTCGGTGGTCCAAAGCAGCGTGCGCTCCTCGCGCTCCTTCTGCTCCGCGCGAACCGCGTCGTTCCACGCAAGGATCTGATCGAGGAACTGTTCGTCGGTCAGAGCGTCAATTCGGCCGACCATGCGCTCCGGAACCACGTTTCCCGGCTGCGTAAGGTGCTCGGGCCGGTTTCGATCGATGCGCCACGACCGATGGCGCGTGCTCCCGGCTACCTCTTGCGGGTCGAGCCGGGAGAGCTGGACCTCGAACGGTTCGAGTTGCTTGTTGCGGAGGGGCGCGAAGCGCTGGCGGCCGGTGATGCTGCGGTCGCCGCCGAGTCGCTGCGTGCCGCGCCGAAGCGATCTGGAGCGGACAGCCGCTCGCCGACGTCGAGTTCGAGGCGTTCACACAGGTCGACGTGGAAATGCTGGAGGAACTGCGGCTAGCGGCGGTACAGAGCCGGAACGATGCCGAGCTCGCGCTCGGCTTTCAGCCGGGGCTGGTCCCCGAGCTGGAGGCGCTCGTGGTGGAGTATCCGTTTCGCGAGCGTTTCCGCGAGCAGCTCATGCTCGCGCTGTATCGGTCTGGTCGGCAGGCGGAAGGGCTCGAGGTCTATCGCCAGACGAGGCAGCTCCTGATGGATGAGCTCGGGCTCGAGCCTGGGGTAGAGCTCCAGCAGCTCGAACGCGCGATTCTCGTGCAAGACCCGGCGTTGAACGTGGGCGTGGACAGTCGGAGGGACACGATCGAGCCGCAGCACGGCATCTGCCCCTTCAAGGGTCTCGAGCCATTCGAGACCGGCGACGCCGAGATCTTCTTCGGCCGCGAGCGGCTGGTCGAAGAGCTCGTTCCGCGGCTCGCCGACGCGCCCGCTGCTCGCGATCGTAGGGCCATCCGGTAGCGGCAAGTCGTCGCTCCTACGAGCAGGCCTCCTGCCGGCGCTCGAGCGCGAGGCCCTGCTGATCAGGCCGAGCGCCTGGTCCGCGGCGGAACTGGCTAAGGCGCTCGGGCAACTAGCGGCTGGAGAACGCCTTGTGCTCGCCGTCGACCAATTCGAAGAGCTGTTCGCCCCGGCCATCTCCGAAGACGAGCGGCGCGCCTTCATCGACGTGCTCGTCGACGAGGCGTGGAACCCCGAGCGGCGTGCGCTGATCGTGCTCGCGTTGCGGGCCGACTTTTTCGGCCGTCTCGCCCCATATGTCGAACTCACCGACCTCGTCGGGCAGAACCACGTGTTGCTCGGGCCGATGAGCGCGAGCGAGCTGCGGCGCTCTATCGAGGGGCCGGCGGCGCGAGCCGCCCTCGTGGTCGAACCGGCGCTCGTGGACACGCTCGTGGATGAAGTAGCGGGAGAGCCGGGCGGCCTTCCACTCCTCTCGACGGCGCTGCTCGACCTCTGGCGCGAGCGCGAGGACGGGTCGCTCACCCTCGCCGCCTACGGGCGCAAACAGGGCGGAGTCATCGCGGCGCTGTGGGTCGCTACGCGGAGGCGGCTTTCCCGATCCCTCGGCCAAGACGAGCGGGATGTCGCCCGCCGCATCCTGCTCAGGCTCGTCGCAAGCGGCGACAGCGAGGCGCTTACGCGACGGCGGGTCACTCGTTCGGAACTGGACGCCGACGACGACGAACGCGTCGCCCGGGTGCTGGCGGCACTCGTCGAGCGCCGACTTCTCGTCGCCGACAACGGAACCGTCGAGCTCGTTCACGAGGCGCTGCTCGAGCGGTGGCCGCGGCTCGCCGGCTGAGCTCGCCGAAGACGCTCAGGGCCGCGTGTTACATCGGCACCTGGCGCAGGCTGCAATGGAGTGGGACGGCACCGGACGCGACGAAAGCGAGCTCTACCGGGGCGCACGCCTCACCGGGGCGCTAGAGTGGGCGGATGCCCACGCGCCGGAGTTGAATCGGCTGGAGAGCGAGTTCCTGGACGAGAGCCGCAGGGTCTCCGAGCGCGCGACTGCCCGACAACAACGAGTGAACCGGCGGCTACGGCTCTTGCTAGTCCTAGCTCTCACGCTCCTGGCGCTGTCAATAGCTGCCGCCGTGGTCACGCTGCAGCAAAGGAGCCAGGCGCCGAGCACGGCACGCGTCGCCGACGCACAGCGCCTCGGAGCGCAGGCGCTCTCCGACCCAAGCCTCGACCGCTCCCTCCTGCTCGCAGCCGCTGGCGTAAGCCTCGACGACTCGGCTGCGACGCGCAGCAGCATGCTCGCCGCGCTCCTGCGCAGCCCGGCGGCGATCGGCGTGGCGCACGAAGGAAGCGACCGCCTGCTCGACGAAGCGCTCAGCCCCGACGGCCGCACACTCGTCGTCCGCGGCGACGACGGCAACGTCATCTCTCGACGCGCGGACCCTGCGCCGAATCGGGCGGCCGCTGGAGTCCGACGATGATCTGGCCCTGTTCGATGCGGTACACGATCCGCCCGCGCCCTTCCTTCAGCCGCGATGGCCAACGCTGGCTGTGGGCGCCACGAGCTCGGACAGCGCAACCACCCAGCTTGTCGACAGCCGCACACACGCGCCTCTTGGACCCTATGCGGTGATCGCCTCCGACGCATCGCTTACCGCCGACGTCGCTTTCGCCCCGGACGGTCGCACGTTCGCTACCGGCGAGCCGGTCAACGGGACAGGCCACCCGCCTCCCGCGATGATCGTTTCCAGGGACGCTCCACCGCCAACGCACTGGCCAGACCGGACCAATCGCGGGCGGCCGGCTCACGGGCTACACGCGCGACGGTCGTTTTCTCCTGGTCGTTTCAGGTGAGAGGAGATCGCTGCTCTTGGACGGACGCACACTGAAGCGTTTTCGGACGTTTCCGGTCGGCGGAGCGGCGGCGCTATCGCCGTCAGCGGACGAGGCCGCATTCGGCCACGCTGACGGCACTGTCACACTCCTCGAGCTCGGCTCCGGTAAGAGGAAGCAGCTCTCCGGGCAGTCGACTGCGCCAATCGAGACGATCAGCTTCAGCCGCGACGGCAAGATGCTCGCAAGCGGAGCGGCGGACGGCGGCGTCGGCCTCTGGCGCGTGCGCACGGGACTGAGCGAGACGCTGGACGGTCACTCCGCGCCCGTCTGTCCGTGCGGCGGTGTTCAGCCCTGACGGACGCACCCTCTATACCGCCAGCTACGACGGCAGTGTCATTGCCTGGGACCTGAGCGGCTCCCAGCGGCTCGGGCAGCCGTTTCGCTACGCCGACAAGGTCCGGTCCGCCGGGTCGGCGCTGAGCCCGGACGGGACGCTCTTCGCAGTCTCGCCCGGGCCGAATCGCGTCACGCTGTGGCATAACCTCAACCGTACGCCGATCGCCCCAGAATTACATGCCCCGACAGGAGAGGTGAACCGGCTCGCGTTCAGCCCAGACGGGCGGTTTCTCGCAGCGGCCGGAAGTCGGCACGCCGTTCTCTGGAATACGAAGACTCGGATCGCCAGGGTCTTGCCGGTCGGTCGCGGCCCGCAAGGGGTTGCGTTCAGCGCAGACGGTCACACCGTGGCGATCGGGGACACCAACGGGACAGAGACTCTTTACGACATCAGGACAGGGAGGCACACAGCCGAGTTTTCGGCTCATGGAACGCCACGGACCTCGACTTCAGCCCGGACGGAAAGCGGCTCGCCTCCGGGCAAGCCGGCCGGCACTGCGAGCATCTGGGACGTTGCGAGACGACGACGCGTCGGTGCGTTGGCCGGCGCCGCCGCGTTCGCCGTTCGGTTCTCGCCGGACGGGAAGCTCCTCGCTGTCGGCGACAGTTCCGGGAAGGTCGTTCTCTGGGACCTCGCCACGGGCGGGCATGATGGGCTACCGATCGTCGGCCACGGCGACAGCGTCACCTCCGTGGACTTCGACCCGGACGGGACTCGACTGGTGACCGTCAGCAAGGACGGCAACCTCCGCCTCTGGGACCTCGCCACCCGAAGACTGATCGGTCGGCCGCTCCCGGGATCGACCATCGGCGGATCCGTCCATTTCTTCCCGGACGGAAAGAAGATTCTCGGCGTCTTTCAGTCCGGGGAAGCGATCGTGTGGAACGTCGACCCCGGTGCGTGGGCGGCGAAGGCCTGCAGTGTCGCCCGCCGCAACCTCGCCCGCGCCGAATGGACGCAGTTCCTCGGGCGCCGCCGATACCGCAGCGTCTGTTCATGAGCACGACTTAGCGACGACAGAAGCGACGACGGCGCCGGTGTAACTCCAACGTCGAGCCGAGTGCCTTAAGTACGCCGTGACCGAAGAGCAAAGCCGGCCGGGCGTGGTCCGGCGCTCGGCGCGCGGCGTAGGGCGCTTCACCAAGCGCCACCTTTCCCACCAGCTCGGCGGAGCGCAGCGCATCGCGTCGTCATCCTGCTGGCGTGCATCCTCGGGCTCAGCGCCGCGGATGCCTCGACCGTCGGCGCCTCGGCCACCGAGCTGCGGAACGGCCTCCACATCACGAACACGGACATCGGCCTGCTCGTGGCGGTCACGTCTCTGGTCGCGGCGCTGGCCACGCTGCCCTTCGGCGTCCTTGCCGACCGCGTCCGCCGGACCTGGGTGCTGGGCGCAGTGATCGTGATGTGGGGCGCGGCGATGCTGTGGAGCGCGAGCGTCGGCGACTTCGGAGAGCTCCTCCTCGCGCGCGTCTTCCTCGGGGCGGTGACCGCCGCCGCCGGCCCGCTCGTCGCGTCGCTGATCGGCGATTACTTCCTGCCCTCCGAGCGCGGCCGGATCTACGGCTTCATCCTCGCGGGGGAGCTGCTCGGCGCCGGGTTCGGATTCGCGGTGACGGGTGACATCGCGACCCTTTCCTGGCGCGCGGCGTTCGTCATCCTCGCGCTGCCGGCGTTCGCGCTCGCCTTCCTCGTCTTCCGGCTGCCGGAGCCCGAGCGCGGGGGGCGGGGATACCTCTTTGCCGAGCCGGGGACGCGCCAGGGGCAGACGCAATCGACGGCTCACAGGAGGCGGAGCCTGGCCGCACCGACGCCCAGCGCCTGGCCGAGGAGCGCGGCATCACTCCCGACCCGGAGCTGACGGCTCACCCGAATCCACAGCGGATGAACCTGTGGGAAGCGGTGAAGCACGTGCTCGCGGTGCGCACGAACGTGATCCTGATCGTGTCGAGCGCGTGCGGCTACTACTTCCTCGCCGGCGTCCAGACGTTCGGCTCGCAGTTTGCGAAGCAGCAGTACGACATCAACCAGGCCGTCGCGAACCTGCTGCTGCTGTTGGTCGGCCTCGGCGCGATCGGCGGCGTGCTCATGGGGGGCGCGCTCGGCGACCGGCTCCTGCGCCGCGGGATCCTCAACGGCCGCATCCTCGTGAGCGCGATCTCAGCCGCGCTGTGCGTCGTCGTGTTCGTGCCGGCGCTCTTCTCGCGCTCGGCCTCGCACGCCGTTCTCTGGCTGCTCTTCGCGGTGTTGCTCCTCGGCACAGAATCCGCCGCTCGACGCCGCGCGCCTCGACATCATGCCGCCGTACCTGTGGGGGCACGCCGAGGCGGTGCGTAGAGTTCCTGCGCGGGATGGCGCAGGCGCTCGCGCCGCTGCTCTTCGGCGCCGTCTCCGACCACGTGTTCGGCGGGGGCCGCTCCGGCCTGCAGTGGACGTTCGTGGTCATGCTCGTCCCGCTGCTCGCGAGCGCCTACCTGCTCTTCCGGGCGCTACGCACCTACCCGCGAGACGTCGCCTCCGCGGCGGCGATCAGCGGAGGAGCCGGCCCGCGCCTGGGACTGGCCGGAGGAGCAGGCCCAGCCTCAGTAGGCGACTTCGCCGCTCTCGACCAGCCGCCGCTCGCCGTCCACGTCAAGCTCGAGCCGACCCATGCGGTCGATGCCCACGGCGATCCCCTCCAGTCCGTCCACCGTGATACGGCAGCCGCAGGAAGTCGCGCGCCCCGATGTCTGGGTAGAGGCCGTCGAGGCCGGACTCGAGCCACACGTCGTAGTGGCGCTCGAGCCGAGAGAGAAGCGTCGCAAGCATCTCCTCGCGATCGTGCTCGCGTCCTGTGATCGTGCGGAGGGATCCGGCCGGCCGGCGTGCGTCGGGCGGGAGCTGCTCGCGCGTCTGGTTGACGTTGATTCCGACCCCGAGGATGACGAGGCCGTCCCGGAGCCCGCAGAGCACTCCCGCCACCTTGCGCCGGTTCAGCATGACGTCGTTCGGCCACTTGACCTGGACGAAGAGGTCTCGTCACCTCCACGGCGTCGGCGGCGGCGAGCGCGCCGACGAGGGTCAGCTCCTGCGGTGGCCGGCCTGCGGGCGCAGCCCGATCGACACGTGGATCGCCGTGCCTCGCGGGGCCTCCCCGTCCGGCCGAGCCGCCCGCGTCCCGCCGACTGGAAGTCCGCGAGCGCGACGGTGCCCTCGGTCGCGTCGGCGGCGATGAGGAGCTGCGTCGACTCGCACTCCTCCACGTGGATGAATGGCTCGCCGATCCGGCGCGCTCGATGCGAACCGCCGACACCTTGTACTCCGGGGTCCCGATCAGCGAGTCGCCGACGTCGTGCGTCAGCCAGTTCACCTTCGCCTGGGCGAAGTGGAGCGCCATCCACACGAGCCCCGGATAGACGCGGTCGGTCACGCGCGCATGCGCCTCGAGCGACCCGCGGCGCGAGACGAGCCGCGAGAGCTCACCGTCGGCAAGCCCAGCGCGTACGCGTCCTCCCGCCGAGATCTCGAAGAAGGGCTTCTGCTGCTTGTCGGTCACCCCGGGCTCGCGCATGGTCATCCCCGCCGAGTTGTAGTGGTACAGCGTCCGTCCGGTCGAGAGGACAAGGAGATATCCGAGTCGGGCTGCTCGATCGGCGGTTGGTACTCGACCGGGAAGAACTTGCCCTTGCCGCCCGTGTTTTCGGGGTGCGGCGCGTGCAGGAAGCGCGACCCGGGATGGTCCAGTCGGCATTGCGCTGACAGCGGGAAAAGATGCCGGGTCATGATCCGGGTCCGTGACGCGCCAAGCGCCTGCGCTGCCTCGACAAGCTGTCCCGACCGGATTTGCAGCACCATCGTCCGCACGATGATCGTCAAACCGGGCCAGGTAAATGCCACCAGCATCAGCATTATCAGCCAGAGATGCGCGCCAAAAATGAAGACGAGGAAAATCATGAGCGGCAGCGTCGGCACATTGAGCAAGACATCCACCGAACGCTGGATCACCGCATCCGTCTTGCCGGCGCGATAGCCGCTGATCAAGCCAAAGGTGGTGCCGATAAAGGTAGTTGCGAGCGCCGTCACGACTGAAATCAGCAGCGCCACCGGGAAGCCGTACAGCAATCCTCGCCAGAGATCGCGGCCTATCGAATCAGTGCCCATCACCCCGTAGACATTGCCGCCGGAAACAAAGTCGATCCCCGCCACGCGATCTTTTGGATCGGCGACCAGCACCTGCGCCGTGACGACGTAGTCGCCCGAGAGCGTCTCGATGCCGCCCGAGCCGTCGGAGCTCGGTTTTCCGAACAGCGCGGCGGTGAGATTGTTGCCAATGTCGTTGGCTGGGGTCGTTGGATAGGTCTGCTGGTACACCTGGGTGATCGAGTCGGCCGCCGTTTGCTCCTGTGAAAGCAACACCCGTTCCGGTGAATCGTAGTAGCGTTGGTAAGGTGCCGTCTCACCCGGGCGCGGGCCCTGCACGGAAATATTCGCCAGCCGAACCTCGGTTCCATCGGGCCGCTTCATTGATACGATGATCACCGGCGGCCGTTGGTTGAACTCGATCCCCGTCAACGTCATCGTCAGAAATGTGGGGGATATGTCGCCTGGAACCGCAATGGTGAATGGGAAGGAGCGCACCTCCGCCGCGCCGCGCTGCGTCACGTCGGTTGGAGTGGTCAGGTTGGCGCTCTGCTGCTCGATCGCATCATGTCCCAGCCAGGTGGTCCAGGCTGGCGGCGCGGTCTTGGGGTTATCTGACCAGTAGCCGGGGTTGCTCCATTCGGTCTTGCCAAAATCGATCGGATAAGTGAGCAACACGTAGATGGAAACAATGGTCAGGAGCGCGAAGAAGATCAACCCTGCCTTGCCGCTGCCGCTCGCCCAGAGCACGCGTATCGCGCCTCGCAGTGATGCCGTCGCCGGAGATTGCTCTTCAATCTTCGGCGGCTTCACCGCATTCGGTTTGACGCTCGCCTGCTCTTGCGCCATCGCCAGCTCCTATATCCGCACGCGGGGATCAAGCAAGACGTAGAGGATGTCGAGAATGAAGCGGGCCACGACATAGATCAGCGTGAAAAGAAACGTGAGCGCGACAACTACCCCTTCATCTGGTGTTCCCTGGATCGAGTCGTAATAGAGCCTACCCATGCCGCGCCAGTTGAACACGGTTTCGATGAGAATCGCGCCGGATATGGTTCCCGCCAACCCGAGCACGAGTCCGGTGACGATCGGCGGCGCAGCTACCCGGAGAATATGCCGCCGCGTCACGACTTTGTCAGGCAGCCCCTTCGCGCGCGCCAGCACGACATGATCCTCCTGGGCAACGGAAACCGTCAGTGTCCGGACACCATAGATGTACGGTCCCACACTGACCAGCACGAGCGTGAAAATTGGCAAAATGGCATGTTTCGCGAGATCGAAAAATCGTTCGGGCTGCGTTGTGGGCGGAGGGGTGCTATACATTCCCCCCGCCGGCAGCCATTGCAGCTTGAACGCAAAGACCAGGATAAACAGAATCCCGAGCCACCAGCCAGGAATCGCGGTACTGATCGCCGAGAAATAGGCCGTAGAACGATCGACGCGACTGCCGACCTTTGTCGCCATCCGCACGCCGATGGTGAGACCAATGACGGCCGTGATTATTGATGTTGTTAACAACAACATGAGCGTATAGGGCAGCCGTTCCAGCACGATGTCCGATATTTTATTGCTGCCGTCCGCCGTTCGCAGTGATCGCGCATTGCCGAGATCGAGTCGCAGCACCCGGCCGACCTGGGGTAAGAGCCGCCGGTACCAGGCTTGATCGAGTCCATAGAAACTCTCGAGCTCTTTCTGCTTTTCCTCAACTGCGAATTGCAACGCCTGTGGATCTTTGATCGCGTTCGCCTGCGCAATGCGATAGACAAGCAGTTCCTGATTCACCTGCGCGTTGAGCAGATCGTCGGAAAAACCGGTCGCACCCAGCGAAACGACGAGCAGCAACAGCACCACCACAAGCACGCCGATCAGCGTGACGAGTCGAACGGCGAGGGTTTTTACGACCGAGAGCATGGTTGCTGCACCTTCGAAGGAAGGCTTGGCGTGACAGCCCTCACCCGGCGCAAAAGCGCCACCCTCTCCCAATGCTGGGAGTGGGTACGAGGTGCTCGATGTATCGATTCGTTCTGTTGTAGTGGCCGATCTTGTATCGACTATGCTCGTTAGTCCCCAATTTCGCGTGTAACGACCATGGCCGACACGAGGTCGGCCACTACTCCGGCACTGTAGCGCGAATGGCCCTCGTGCTCCCCCCTCCAGCATTGGGAGAGGGGATGGGGGTGAGGGTTTTTCGCCACACAACTCACCGCTCACGGCGCGTCACACACCAATCTGCAGGTCAAGGCGCGTTTCCGCGACTTCGGCGATGGCATCAGACGACGCGAGCAAGTAGAGGTTATAGAGTCCCGGGAACAGAGTTGAGGTGACCGATGCATCGATCGAAACGGTGAATGAACCGCTGTCTCCCGTTGCCGCGCCACTTGCCAGACTGCCACCCGGCGTCGCCGATGCATCGGGAGTGGCTGCGAGTGTTGTCGCGGTCGTTGGATCGATGAGCGCGTACTGGACGGCGATCGTGCCCGGTCCCTTCACAGTCACCGGCAGATCGATGGGATCGCCGAGATTGACCGATGGCGGCGTGATCGGATCGATCGTCAGGGAGGGCGGTTCGCCGTAGCGGAAATCGGCGGCAGTGAAGGGATAACCGTCAGGGCGGAATGCCGAGATTTCCGCATATTGCGCCGGTGGATCGTATTTCGTCAACTGATAGGGGCCGTTGCCGATAACAAGCATGTTGGTCGCTTTGAACCAGGCTTCAAGTGCTTTGTAGCGGGCGACGGCGTCGTCCGGGCTGACCAAGGATTGCCCGCCAATCTCGAACACGTTCTTTGGCACAACTTTGGTGCGCAAGAACTCCTGGGTTGAGCGAAGTACGGTGCGGGCGTCTCGCTCCAGCACCAGACTCAGCCAGGGCACGCTAAAACGAGCTGCGGCTGAATCGGAATAGGCGCCTTGCCGTTTCTTGAAAACGACATCATCCATCGACGCCAGCAATTCCCACGGCGAGCTGACGCTTGACGGTGAGGCATAATTCGCCATGTAGCTGTCGTCAAAATGCCAGTAGTCGACGTAGACCTCAAGTGTATGATCGTCGACCAGCTTATAACCCTTGAAGGTCTCGAGCACCGGCCGTGAGGTGATGCCGATCGCGGTTTCGATCTGAATCTTGGCGTCGTCGTAGGCAAGCTCGAATTGCTGTTGGATGGAATAGACGACATCGGCCATCGTAATCGACGGACCGTGATGCCAGGTTGAGCTAAGGTACTTGCTGTAGTCGTAGGTCACCTTCGTCACGGCAGTAACGCCGTCGCCGACCGGAGTCCAGGTTTTCGACTTCACATCCCAGACGACGGCGTCGGCCGGAACCGCCTGCGTACCGGTCGGTCCCGACGTTTCGAGGGTGAAGGACGCCCGGAACGCCTCCGGCAGACCGGTGAAGGGATGATTCACCAATGGTGGATCGTTGAGAAACTGAGCGATCTCGGCTGAATAGGTATCTGTGTACCCGCCGACCGGGTTCCAGGTGGTTCGCTCGGTCCAGACCCAGAGATTGCCGGCGCGGATGATGTCTTTCCCTGGAATATCGGCCCCGCGCAAGGCGAAGAATCCCTTCGGACCGGAGGTGAGATCGAGGGAAAGATTCTCGACCTCTTTGCGGACCGGGAAGCTCTGCATCGCGGTGGCGAGCCAGACTCGCACCGACTCTTCGAGTCCGAGCTGGGCCATCTGCCGGTAGATGTCGTCGCGTTCATCCTGGCTGGTGAACTGGCCGCGAAAGATCTTCTGGCCGAGATCGTCGAGCGTTTTGTTCTCATATTGCCAGTAGCCGACAATCTGCCATCCCGGCATGTTACCGAGCCAGGGCGCGTAGTAGGCGTTGATTCCGCCATCGTCGTAGCGGACCGGCGAGCCGCCCGACCACCCCTCGGTGTAGAGATGCCATTGGAAGGTCTGCGGATCGGTCGTCTGCACGGTGAGAATGGCCGGCGCGAATTGCTGGTATTGCGGCTGAACCTGGAAACCAACCTGCTCCAGCGCCGCCCGGATCAGATCGCCAGTGTCGCGGCGCTCATCCTCAACCCGGATGATGAAGGTGATCGTGATCGGCATGACCGCCGAACGACCAGATATTGTTGTCGAGTGTCGCGCCTGCCGCCGTCATCGCATCGCTGATCAGTTGTTTGGCATATTCCGGGTCGTGGCGAATGTCGAGCGATGTCAACACCGGGAACAGGGTGAGCTGATCGTATTCGAGGGGCGTGATGTTCGTCAGCATCGGCAGGGCGCGGCCCTGGTAGATATCGCTGGCGATGAAATCCCGGTCAACCAGATATTGCATCGCCCGCCGCACCTCCGGCAGCGAGAAGGGATTGAGCGATCCTTCTTGCGCGGGGGCGGGATTGAGCAGCAGCGAGATCGTCGAGGCCGGAGCCTCGATCAAGCCGAACGTTTTGATCTCCCTCCAGGCTGTTGGCGCCGGCGGTCTTCAAGCCGAAGACATAGACATCCATGTCTCCATTTTGAATATTCAGCGGCGCTTGATCGACGTTAAACGCACCGAAGGAGATCGTGTCCGCCGCTCCACCTGCGGGAAGATTGCTTTCCGGAGATGCGGCCGGAGTCGCATCCTGGGCGAAAACCCGTGGATTCGCCGCCATAATCGAAATCAACGGCGCCGAGATTCCTAATGCCGCTGCCCGGATCGTAAATGACCGGCGGTCAATCCGCCTCGTGGCGTAGTCGTGCCACAGTCGCTGCCATGCACTCATCGTGCCGCTCCTTGCCGGTCGCCGCGACCGCGTCTCCGGCGATCAGATCACGTGTCTCGAACCGGCGATCGTGACGAGAAGCGCCGAACCGGTCCGTCGTCCATGTTCGTCAATGATACGTTTCATTCATCCGAAAGGATGCCCCGCAATTCAACAGACGTGCGAACGCGATTCGCACCACTGGGACCTGACGCTTCGACACGCCAGGTCTCAGCAATTCCGCAATACGCTGTGTCAGGTTCGGCGATGCCCGATCAGAAAGCCGACGCCGCCTGCAACCATCGCCGCGACGAGCGCGCCCAATCCGTACCAAATGACCCGGTTCGAGTTCGTGCTTGCCGGGGAAACCGCCGGCGGCGCCATCGAATCATTGGCTCCCGCCGCGACTGGCGTCGCCGCGGTGACTCCGAGCTGGGCGTCGATCTGATTCAGCGAGGTTTGCACCGAATCGAAGCCGAAATCGGTGAAGAACGACGCGGTCGCCTGGTTACCGGTATCGTCATAGGCGCGGTATTCGGTTGCGCCTTCCCCAGTAATGGGCATCGCGATCGTCGTCGTGAATTGCCCCTGGTCGTCCGTAAGCAAATTCGAAATGGTGATGCCGCCTACCTGAAGGACGAGGTTCGCTTTCGGCTGGAAGCCGAACCCCTGCACGTCAACCGTGCGACCGGCCGCGCCAGAGGGCGGGCTGAGGAACAGGGATGGCGCGGTGATCGCCTTTTGCCGGGCGAACGCGACCTGCTGGTTTGGCCCGTTATATTCGCCCAGGCGGGTATCGGCCCAGACCATATAGACATCGTCATCGGTTCCCTGCAGCGAGAAATAGTCGCCGAGGAAGAGTCCTTGCGGGAATCCCTTCAGGGAGTTCGACTGGAAGTCGGAAACGACGGTGTCCGGCGCGACGAAATCTTGCCCTTCGATCTTGAAGCCGAAACTCGCGCCCTGATCCTCAGATTTCGTGTAATAGATGTTGTACCGGGCTTCCTCGGGATCGTCGCGCATGTCGCCCCACATGACGTGCAGGGTGCCATTCGGCGAGACGTCCATCGATGGGAAGAACTGCAGGTGATCGGTTTGGTCCTGATTGATTCGTTCCGGCGTCTCCCAGTTTGCGCCGCCGTTGGTCGAGCGCATCAGCATGATGTCGCCGTCATCGGTCGGCTTGTCGTCCGGGAGGGCCGTCACCGCGACATAGATGTCGTTGTTCGGACCGACGGCAAGCTGGGGAAAGTTTGCGCCCCAGTACCGGAAAAAGGCATTTCGCGGGTTCTGGTGCAACTCGCGGAAAAGTCCGGCCTGCACGGGATTGGAGAGGGTTTCGCCACCATCCTTGGAAACCACGATCTGGATCGTCGCCAGACCTTTTTGAACGCCATCATTCGTGGAATCAAGATACGCCACGACCAGCGTGCCATCCGGCATCACTTCCGGCTGGGATCCCTGCACGGTGCGATCCGCTTCCAGAACATTCTCGGTTTGCTGCTCCTGCTCTTCCTGAAGTGCTTCTTGCTGACTTTCCGTGAGATTTCCGCCAGCATCGGCATCAGGCTGTGAGCTGGTGGAGTCAGCATCAGGTTTCGATTCGCTTGAACCGGCACCGGCGTTGAAATCGCCCTCCGGTTCACCGAGGAATGTCCTTCGCCTGATTGATCTCCTGTTCGTCAGCGGGGTCGCATTCGGCCAGAGCAGATTGGCGACGCCTTCAACGGTGTATGCACTCGGGATCTGGCGCCCGTCTTCGCCATATTTGCTTTCGCCGGTATCGATCTTCCCCTCGGAAACAGTTCCTGCCGGCTTGAGAACTTCTTCAGTGGCACGCCCAAGTCCGCCTTCTCCCTCGTCTCCGCCTTCAACCGCGCCGGAGAGGAAGGTCGGGCTGATGTCGACCGGTTCGGACCAGGTCACGCCGCCATCGTCAGAGCGCACCATCCGAATCGTTGATTGCGCGAACGGCGCGGTAAAGGTCGGCACTTCGCCGATGTACTCGATGCCGTAGGTCGTTTCGAAATCGGTGTAGGTCATGTAAACGCTGTAGCTGGACGGATCAGAGGGATTGGGACCGGATGCGATCCACGGCTTGTCGAGAAAGCCGATCGTCACCGTTCCCCGCTCTTTACCGTCCAGCTCGGTGTTGCTGACCGTGGTGATGGTGCTGCGCGCGGCGGAAACGGGATCGGTCCAGGTGATGCCGCCATCGTACGAGCGGGAGATCACCATGCTGGAAACTCTCACCGGCAGATGAGATTTGTCCCAACCGGAAATCCTGGAAACCCATCGAGATCGAAGTCATGTAGACGGTGCCGACATCGTCGATCGTGAGCACCGGATCACCGGCAGCCTGGAAATCGTTCCGGAAATACCGGACCTGATTCGGCCCTTGCCAGTTCTCCCCGCCATCGAAGCTGACGTAGGTCGACATCGACGGGAAGTTGTAGTCGATCACGCCGAGCACGAGGTGCTCGGGATCGTTCGGATCGACCGCGAGATGCGGCTCGGTCTGGATCGGGAACAGCCCGAGCTGCTGCGTCACCAGCAGATTGCGGCTGAACGCGGGCGATGGACTGCGGAACGGAGCCTGCTGGTTCGAGCTGGAAGCGCCGCTGCCGCTCGCTCCACCGCCTACCGCTGCCGCGCCCCAGCCAATATCGGCTGCGCGGCCCTCGCCGAGACTGCCAACTCGCGGGTCGTAGCCATTCATCATCGCCCAGGAGGCGGCGGATACCCGGCCACTCAATGGTTGCAACAACTGGGAGATCGAAACCTGGTCTGCTTCTCCGCCCCCGGATTCCGCTGCTCGCGCTGATAGTGGCATCAGCAAGGCAGAGACCATCATAAAGACAGCGATCAGATGAGCCGAACGGCTCGAGCTTCGAAGGAAACCGGCGCGCTTCGCGCGATTGCTTGTTCGCATCGGGGTCGCTCCAGGATCACCGGGCTCAGACCGCGATCCCGCGGATCGCGCTTGTCCCGTCGTCATCACCAACCGGATGTGCGTACTTCACGAGATCGTCATCAAATGCGCGGCTTCTCGTTTGGGAGACACCAGACATCGTTCGAACGCTCGTATGAGCACGCCACATTTCCGGGAACACTGACTATTGCCGATCCTAGGACGCTACGTCCCTGCCGTCAATGTCAAATCGAGTTGACGCCACACATATTCGAGCAATTAACTCTTGTACCCAGTTACGTTGACTGGCAGACTTAGGTTCTACGACCTGATACACGACCGCTGCCCCGGTATGGCAGTTGCCGGACACGAAAACCAGGAATCCAGATCGGGAGGACAAACTCGATGAAAGAAACTGGTTCACACCGCGCGCGGCTGATTCGATTTATCACCGGGGTGCTGGTGCTCTGTTTCGTTTCGATCCCCTTTCTCTCCGGGGTCGTATCGGCGCAGGATTCCGGTGAAGGCATTGTCGGTGATTACTCGGTCACCATCACGAAAGATGCCGCGCTGCCCTCCGTCGCCAACAGCCCCATGCTCGTCGCGACCTGGCATATCGCGCTTCAACGAAGATGGAACCTATGCGGCTGAGCGGATCGATATCGGCCCGATGGTCCAGGGCAGCTACACGGTCGATGGCGACACGGTCACGATCACCGATGAAAGCGGCACCCTTTCCTGCACCCAGCCAAGCACCAGCGGCGATGCGACGCTCGATGTCGCCGTCGGGGTCTACACCTTCAAGCGCGACGACAAGGGACTCACGCTGACACCGCAGACTGACGGCTGCGCACTGCGCGTCATCCTGCTCTCCAGCAGCGAGCTCGGACCGTATACCCCGTGCCCGGTCGCTCCGGCAGGACTCGGCGCGCTCGCAACGCCAATGACACCCGGAACTCCGGTTGTCGCTGAAGCCGCCACACCGATCACCGATCCCCAATCATCCTCCGGCGATGTCGAAGCGCAAATCGACCAGCTGCTGGCGAGTCTTACCTCCTGTTGGTCTGACCGGTGATGTCTCGCGCTTCCTGCCGCTGCTGACGCCGGAATTCCAGGCGTCGTTCCTGAGCTCAGGCGTTGAGGGGTCAAATCCATCCCAGCAATCCCGCGCGCTCGCCTCCGCCATGGGTGCGCCGCTAACATTCGAGCGTGCCGGCACGGTTCGCCAGGTGCGAGACGGCGAAGCGACCTGCATCGTCAAAACCTCGCTGGCCGGGCAGGAAAGCTTTGCCCGCTTCAAATTCGTGCAGGTTGATGGTGGCTGGCTCTGGGCCGGCCCAGCCTGACATCGAGTTGATATCATGGTGATGAAACCGGCCTGCGATTGCAGGCCGGTTTTCGAGGAGTAATTAGCCAACCAATGTCTGATTCCGATAGCACGCCCAACGCTCCAGACCTGCCTTCCACGCCAGAAGTCGAAGCAGCCATCCATGAGCAACTCCCGGAAGATCTTCAGCCGCAAGCCGCCGTCGCTCCCCCACCCGAGCCGCAGCCCGAGGAAACCACCGGCACCGGCACCATTGTCGCCATCGGCTGCGTCGCGCTCGTCATCATCGTCACGCTGATCGCCATCATCGTCTTGACGATCGTTTCATAGAGGTCGAACAGGGGAATGTGTTTTCATTTTTCGGCGTTGAAACCCCGGGCGAACACGCCGAAGCCCTTCCAGGGCTGAGCTGGGTGGGAAATAATCCCGATATTTCCAGGCGTTTCCGGGTCCAGTCTCGGAGAGACTTCGGCCTGTGAGCGCTGGGCTGAGGCGCAGCGATCGGCGTCACACAGTTTCAAGCAGCACTCAATGTTCGTTACGCGTATTCCATTTTCGTGGCAAATATCTCCGGTCGAGTACACTGGTTCTGACGATTCCAGCGCGCTGAGCGCTGGTGCACGTGTGTTCGCGGTTGATTGATGCCTATCTGTACGGGTTTATCTCGCCCGTCGCCGCTTGAGCCACGCGCCTTCCCATTTGAAATCGTTTGACGCATGCGATGTTCCACGCCTGGGAGCGATGGAGATCGCCCTGTAAGGATCATGCCAATGTCTGACAATCAGTCAGAACAGGGTCGTGCCGCTGGCACGGACCCTTCACGTGACGATGCCGCGAAGAGCGGTCAGCAACATCACCGCCGTCGACGGCGGCGCCGTCCCTCCGGACCGAAACCAACATCCCCCGAACAAACAGCTTCATCGCCGTCTCAGTCTCAACCGCAACCCAACGCTGAAACTCCCCAGGCTGCAACCGACACGACCGAGCAAAAGAAAAAACCATCGCGTCGCCGCCGGTCCCGCCAATCTACCCAGCAACCGCAAACACATCCAGCTGTCGCGCCGGTCGGTCAGCCTACTGCTGAAGCCGCAGCCGGTACGCGCCGACCTCAACGCGAAGAAGAATCATCCTCTCGTCCCGATCCTCGCCGCAGCCGGAATCCCAGTGGGGCTGGACGCGATCAGCGCAGCCCTCAGGCGACCGCCGGGACACTCCGCGTGATTCCGCTCGGTGGTGTCGGTGAAGTCGGCAAGAATATGACCGTCGTCGAATTCGACCGCGATCTGATCGTGCTCGATTGCGGCGGCAAATTCCCGGAAGAGGAGCAACGCGGCATCGAGCTGATCATTCCCGATGTCTCCTACGTGAAGGAACGGCTGCAAAATCTGCGCGGTATTCTGATCACGCATGGCCATGAAGATCACATCGGCGGTCTGCCCTATATCATTCCGCAGATCAAAGGGCGCACACCGATTCCCATCTATGGCCCCGCGCTCGCGCTCGGCTTTATCGAAAACAAGCTCAATGAGCACCATTTGATGGAGTTCGTCGATCTCCGCCCGGTGTCCGCCGGAGAGCGCGTCCGTCTCGGCCAGCTCACCGCTGAATTCATTCATGTCACCCACTCGATTCCTGACACGAACGCGATTGCGGTCCACTCTCCCGTCGGCACAATTGTCGACACCGCCGACTTCAAGTTCGATCCAACCCCGGTGATGGGTGGGCCGACCGATGAGCGGCGACTGCAACGGCTCGGGCAGAACGGCGTTCTCGCCCTTTTCTCCGACACCGTCCGGGTCGAGGTCGAAGGCAGCACCCCGTCCGAGCAGGTCGTTCAGGAAACGATGGACCGGATTATCAAAGGGGCGAAGGGTCAGGTCATCATCGCCACCTTCGCCTCGAACATCAGCCGGATTCACATGGCGCTTGCCGCCGCCGAAAAATACAACCGCAAAGTGGCGGTCGCCGGGCGCAGCATGGAGCAGAACTCCCGCGTCGCCGTCCAGCTCGGCTACCTCGCGCCATCCGAAGGGATGCTGATCCCGCTGGATGAAATGCTCCGTCTCCCCAAAGAGCGCCGGGTGATCGTGCTTACCGGCAGCCAGGGCGAAGCCGCCGCCGCGCTGTCGCGCATCGCCGCCGCCGAGCATCCGCGCATCCGCGTCGGCCAGGGCGACATCGTGCTCGTTTCCGCCACGCCCGGTTCCCGGTAATGAGGAAACGGTCACCCGCACCATCGACAATCTTTTCCGCCGTGGCGCGACCGTCATTTACAGCGGCAAAGACAAAGGCGTCCATGTGTCGGGACACGCGGGACGCGATGAACTGCGCAAGATGATCGATCTGCTCAAGCCGAAATTCACCGTGCCGATCCATGGTGAGTACCGGCATATGTCGCTCTATCGCGATCTCTGCGCCGAAGCCGGCATTCCCTTCGATCATGTCCTGCTGCCCGAAATCGGCGGCGTCATCGAATTCACCAAAGACACCATGCGCGCGCGTGGCCGGGTGAAATCAGGCGCGATCCTGGTCGACCGCATCGGCGAGCAAGGACGTGGCCCCGTTGCCCTGCGTGATCCCGAGCACCTCACTGAGGATGGCGTCGTGATTGTCACTGTCGTGGTGAACCGCGCCAATGGCGCGCTGATCGCCGGACCGGAAATCGTCGGCCAGGGACTTAAAGGCGATCTCAACGACGGCGCCTTGAAAGCCGCCGCCAAGGAGCTTGTGCTGGCGATGGAACGGTCTGCCAAAGGTGAGCCGCAATATGGCTACCTCGTGCAACGCTCGAAAGAAATCGTCGGCCGCAGCCTCCTCCGCCGCAGCAAAAGTCGCCCGCTCATTCTGCCGGTGATTTTGGAGCTCTAACTTCAGGTCGTAAAAGGGGGTGGCCGCACTAGTGCGGCCACCCCCTTCGTGCTTCAGCCGGCGGGCGGAATGTTCTGGTTCATCCGGAAGAGATTCGCCGGGTCATAGCGCTTTTTCAGCGCGGCAAGCCGCGGATAATTTTCCCCATAGGCGCGCCGCACGCCGGAAATCCCCTCGTCACCGTCGAGCGAATTGACGTAGGTCGCATCGAGCAAATGGGGCTCAACGGCCGAGAAGAGTTCCCGCAGCCAGGTGATGTTCTGGTCAGCATCAGCGGGATCTTCCCACATGCCAAGCATCACCAGCTCGTAGGACGCATCGCGGAACGGGTTCGCGGTGGCGGTCGAGCTGACCCGGCGGGAAGCTCCGTGGAAATCAACGAAAGCGATCACGGTCATCGGCGATGGCACGCGCGGCAGAAAATCAGCAAGCACCTCAATTGCTCCGTCGCTGATCTCGATGCCCAGTCCTGACTTCCAGTAATTTTGCAGGTTCGGTAGAATCCCCGCTTCGAGCAGTTGCTGCATCGCGCTGTAGGGCATCGGCGCAACCGTATCGATCATCGGCTCGCCGAGCGCGCGCAACGGCGCGATCGCTTCCTCCCCCGCTTGCAGATCGCCGTTGTAGCACGGGATGAAGGCGACAACCGGCGGGCCGCCAGGCAGCGTAAGCATGGCAGCATAGGTGATCAGTTCGTCCGGCTCCGTCTTTTTGAACTCCCGGTAGAGTTTCAATACGTCGCGGAGCATCGCCCGTGGGTAAATGATCATCCCGCCAAGCACGGTCCCGGAGAAGGGATGGAGCTTGAACTCGAACGAGGTGACGACCCCAAAATTCGCCCCGGCGCCGCGCATCGCCCAGAAGAGATCGGGCTCCTCTGTCTCGCTTGCATGGCGCAGCACCCCATCCGCCGTCACAACGTCGACGGAGAGCAGGCTGTCGATCGAGAGTCCGAGCGTCCCTTCGAGCCAACCATGGCCGCCGCCGAGCGTCAGTCCGGCGATGCCTGTGGTGCTATCGGTACCGCCGGTGATCGCCAGTCCATGCTCAAGCGTCGCCGCATCGAACTCACCCCAGAGCACACCCGGCTGCGCGCGGGCCTGTCGCGCCTCAGGATCGACCGTGATCCTCTTCATCAGCGAGAGGTCGATCACCAGCCCATCGTCACAGACCGCTTTGCCGGATACGCCATGTCCTCCCGCCTTGATTGAGAGGAGCGCGCCCTGCTCGCGCGCGACATTCACCGCAGCAACTACATCTTCGTCAGTGAGGCATTGGGCGATCAGGGCGGGATGGTGATCGATCATCACATTCCAGACCCGTCGCGCCGTCTCATATGCCGTGCTCCCCGGAGAAAGGAGTTTCCCCTGGAACTGGCGATCACGCAACGCCTGCGACAGGGCATCGCCCGCAGACTGTTTCCATTCTGGGGGTCGTCAACTGGCTCATGCGCGATTGCTCCCATCGTCAACCGGTTTGATCCGATCGACGTGATGGCAGTGGAGCTCAACTGGTTCGCGTCACCCGACACGAGGCTGAAATGCGCTTCGATGCGTATTTCAAACAATTCCCTGATGATCTTGCATCGCTCACGCATAGTCCCACTACTTCACACACATCATCGAGTTGGACGCATCGTTAGTCTATTGGTAGAAGTAACTACTTTTCTTCAAGCCCACCACTTGCCTAGATCGATTCGCGCTTGCACTTCTTAAAGGCAAAGAGCCTGGCGAAGCGCCAGGCTCTTTATTTGTGCGGTTTGCATGCAGGTTGCTACGACGAAACAGTGGCCTCAATGGCCGCATTGTCCTCATCGCAGAGCGGGACGAGCTCGATCCAATTTTCGGCCCAGTCGCTAATGGCGGCGGTTACACCTTCAAGCGCCTCCCCTTTCTCGGTGAGGCGGTACTCGATCTTGACCGGGGTATCGGGGGTGACGATCCGTTGCACGATTCCTTCCGATTCCAGTTCCTTCAAGCGCTCGGAAAGGAGGCGGTCACTCAGACCCGGCACCATCGCCGCGATCTCTGTAAAGCGGGTGCGCCCCATCTGCATTGAACTCAGAATCGCTCCGGTCCACTTGCGGCCGATCAGCTCGACGGCATGGTGATAACGCGGGCAGACGGTGACATTCGGTTGTGCTGCGTTGCTAGGAGTATCCATGACCAAAGTATCCCTGAATTAGAGGGGGTTGACAATCAACTCCTCACTGATCTATAGTATCTCACAATTAGTAAGCGGGTAGCAATTGATTATGGATTGCTAGACCACACATCGCTTTGAGGAGATTTTATTCATGTCTGCAACTTCGACCGCCGTCACCACCTGGTCCATCGATCAATCGCACTCACTCGCCGAGTTTTCGGTGCGCCATATGATGGTGAGCACAACTCGCGGCCAATTCACCAACGTCAGTGGTTCGTTGACGATCGACGAGGCGAATCTCGCCAATTCGTCCGTCAACGCCGTCATTGCGGTGGAGAGCATCACGACCCGCGACGAAAAGCGTGATGAGCACCTCCGCAGCGCTGATTTCTTTGATGCTGCGAATTTCCCGACCATCACCTTCAACAGCACCTCCATCAAGGTCAAGAACGACACCGATCTCGTCGTGACAGGCGATCTCACGATCCACGGCGTAACCCGGTCGGTCGATATCAAGGCAGAGTTCAACGGCTTCAATAACAGCCCATGGGGCAACCGCGTCGTCGGTTTTTCCGGTGACACCGAGATCAGCCGCAAGGATTTTGGTCTCGGATGGAACGTCGCACTTGAGTCCGGCGGCGTGCTGGTCGGCGACAAGGTGAAGATTCACCTCGAAGTCGAAGCCGCTCCCGCCAAGTAATTTCAGGTTTCCAACCACTTCTTGCCAAAAGACCCGGCTGCATCTCCAGCCGGGTCTTTTGCGTACTGCTAGCGATCGTCAATCCGGGAAACGTTCATGGTGCTTGCTCGCATGGCGTAAAGCCGTTGATCGGCCATCGAAACGATCTGGTTCGCGGTTGCTCCATCTTCGCCGGTCACCGCAACGCCATAGCGCACGGTCGAAGGCCACTTGACCCGTTCGCATTCCAACCCGACGCGCCGCCGGATGCTCGCGCCCATGCGCGTGGCCGCTCCCGCGTCGATTCCCGGCATGATCGTGGCAAACTCATCGCCGCCAAGTCTGGCGACCGTGTCCCCGGGCCGGACGACTTCGCGGATGACCCTTGCGACGAGCCGCAAGAGCGCGTCGCCGGCGAGATGCCCCTCCGTATCATTGACTCGTTTCAACCCTTCGACGTCCATCATCACTATGGCGAACGGCGTAGCGCTTTCGAGATAGCCTTCCAGCGTTGACCAGAAGGCCCGGTGATTGCCAACGCCGGTCAGCTCATCTGTCAGCGAGGCGCGCTTCGCTTCTGCATGGAGCCGCGCCACATTAATCGCCGAAGCGACCTGACTTGCCACAGCGGCCAGCACATCCATGTCCCCATGGCTGAAGGCATGGTCATCGTCTGATTCGACCGCCAGCAAACCGATCACCTGCTCATCGGCGTTGAGCGGAGCCACGAGCATCGATCCCCCGGATGGATCGAAGGCGGGGTCATATGCGGGATCATCTGCAACCACCGGCGTCCGGCGCGGTTGCCGTTCAAGCAGCGCCGCGCCGCGAATGCCACCTGCAAGTGGCTGGACAATACCGCCAGCCACCGGCTCCGTGCCACTGAGCGCCGCTCGAGCGAGCTTCTTCGTCGGCTGATCGGCGAGATAGAGCGCCACTCGCGGATAGTTGAGCGTTCGCTGAACGAGATCGGTCACCTGCTGGAAAAACGCTTCCGTGTCAACGATGAGCCTGGTCATCGGCACCATATCGACCAGCAACCGCAGCGCCATCGCATCGCCGAGCGGAGCCGATCGCGCGGCGAGTGACGCCATCGGCTCCCACAATCCATTTAGCATCTGATCCGAAGGCGCGTCGATGACCGATTGCAGTCGATCCGCAGCCAGGAGGTTTCCAATGACATCGACAACCTGCGCGTGAAACTGGCTCCCGGCGCCCCGGCGAATTTCAGCCAGCGCTTCGTCTGAAGTGCCGCGCTGTCGATACGGGCGATCGCTGATCATGGTGTCATACGCATCCGCGACGGCAATAATGGCGGCTCCGATCGGGATGTCGTCATCGCTCAACCCATCTGGATAACCCTGACCGTTGACCCATTCATGGTGATGACGGACCAGCGGCGCCAGCGGAATCATCGTGTCGCTTCCCGCTCGGATGAGCATATCCGCACCGTTGGCCGCGTGGCGCATCATGATCACTCGCTCGGCTTCGGTCAACCGGCCGGGCTTGTGCAAAATTGCGTCAGGCACCCCGATTTTGCCGATATCGTGCAGCAAGGCCGCCAATTCGATCGTTTCGATGTCGCTCTGGGGCAGAGCCATCTCTGTCGCGATCAAGCGGCAAACCGCAGCGACGCGCTCCGAATGCCCACCGGTGTGGGGATCCTTGGCATCGACCGCCGAAACCAGCGCCCTGATTCCAGAGACGAGCAGATCGTGATTGCGGGCCATGAGATTGGCGTTCGCCAACGCCGCCGAAAGCTGCGCAGCGAAGATCTGCACGGTCGCGAATTCATCGTCGTTGAAGGGATCGCCGCCGGTTCGCGTCATCGCCAGAGCGCCGGCGAACGCCTTGCCGGCGTCCAATGGCACGCAGATGAGATGGATGCCCTGTTCCGCCCGGAGCTGCTCCGAGCGGCGACTGAAGGCAATGCGGCGATCCTGCTCAACCCGATTGAACATGGTCGGCTGCCGGCTCAGCACGGTTTCGCGCAGAAACTCGATGTCCCAATCGTCGTTGGGAGAAATGGAGCTCTGATTTTCAGCATCAAATCTCACAATCGAAAGCGAATCGGTATAGCCCCACCAGGGGAGCATGATGGCGACACGAGAACTCGGCACGATCTCGATCGCCGTGCGCGCGGCGGTGCGTACGAGGTTTTCTGGATCGTGGAGCGACGAGAGGATGAAGGAGGCGTCGAGCACGCGGCGAACCGCTGCCGATTGTTTTTCGGCTTTGGCTCGTTCGGCGTTCACAATTGCCAGGGCATCGGCCAGTTCTCCGGCGGTTTCCTTGGCCGCATCGCGTTCGATAGAGAGCTGTCCCAGGAGCGAAATGCCCCGCAACATACCCGCGACTAGCTCCGCCACAACCTGAAACACTGCGAACTCTTCATCGGTATATGGATCAGAATCGCGGCGAATCACGGCAAAAACGCCAAGCGCTTCACCTTCAATGATCAGCGGCGACGCCATCATGTGTTCGATGCGTGCGCCATCCTCCTCCAACGGCCGACCCCACCAGCGAGGATCAAAATTCGCATAGTTCACTCGCTCGGGAATTCCTGACCGGAAAACGGCTCCCGCAATCCCACTTTCCTCCGGCATCTCATCAAACGTTTTGCCAGGATCCATGAGTTCGCCGCCGACAAACCGGTATATCCAGCGAAACGTCTGGCGAGACGGCTCGTGCCGGAGAATTGCGACGTAGTAGCTTGGCATCAGCTGGTTCAGCTCGCGCGCAAATGAAGCCATCATGGCGTCTTGATCGGGTTCCGTTGATACCACCGATGCGAGCCGAACGATTGCCCGCAGCGATTCTTCCCGCGTGCCAGCCTGGAGCAATGCGGCGCTCACACGCCCGTAGAGACGGGCGTTTTCCACTGCGGCAGCTGATTGCAAGGCAATGGTTTCGATCGTCTGTAGCTCATCCGGTGTAAATCCTTCGGCCGATTTTCGTTGCAGAGACAGAACGCCGAACGCGCGGTTGTCGCGCATCATCGGCGCGATCAGGCAATGCCTCGCGCCTGTTTGCTCGGTCTGCGCGATTTCGGGATCGGAATCGGAATCGAGCCGCGAAACCACCGCCTCACCTTCGCGTAAAGCGTGGCGCACAAGCGCCGGCGGCAAGAGCACTGACTGATCTCCTGACACCCGCCCTCCGCCTTCCATCGCAAACGGCATGGAAACGCGGCCGTCATCATCCTCGGTGAGTGCGACGGCGAAGTGATCGAGCCGGGTGAAGGTCAGTATCTCGTCGTAGATCCCCTGGCAGACAGTTTCCAGATCAAGACTGCGGGCGAACGATGCGCCGAGACGGTTGAGCGCCTCCAGATGATGTCCCCGCAGCCGCGCTTCTTCCCTCGCCCGTTGGCGCTCGATGCTCGTGCCAGCCTGCTGCCCAAGACTGAGCAGGAAGGCAACCTCGTCATCGGTGAACGACGGCAGCATCCCCGATCGCCCGACGTAGGCCATTCCCTCAACCCCTCGACGGGAGAGAAAGGGAATCAGCAGATCCCCTGCCCATAGCGGATCTTCAGAGCTGTAATCCCCGTCAGCGAGGTCTCGCTGCGAGCGGAACCGCGGCCGAGCATCTTCAAGCATCCTCCGCTCAGCCAGAATCTCCATTGGCGGCAGCGTCTCACGAGTCACGAAAACCGCGTCGGACCGCTCCTTGTGCCGCCCAAAATGCCCGGTTGCAATCGTTTTCGATCGCGCTTCGTCGTAGGCGTAGAGATCAACCGTATCGGCATGCACGGTATTGCCGGCGATTTCTGCCAGATGGACCAGATAGTCAGAAAGCTCTTCTTCGTCCGATTGCGCTTTAACTGCCTCCAGCATCGCGCTCAGCCGGGCATGCTCGCGCTGCTGGTCCTCGATCATCCGGAGTCTGGCCATCGTATGCCCAAGGTGCTCGCTTGCCAGCAACATCAAATCGATCTCGTGTTGCTGAAATGGCGTTCCCTGGGATCGGGCAATCAGCACCGTTCCGATCGACACACCATCCGGGGCAAGCCGAATCGCGAGACTATCAACGAGCGACCTGCCGAGAAGCTGGATCGATTCCTCGGTGACGTGAATCGCGTTCTCACTCGATGCTCGGACACGAACCTCAACCGGATTGAGACCTGATTCGCTCGCGCGCGTGATGTCGCGAATCGATCCGATCTCGGCAGCGGTCACGCCGAGCCAGACCGTTTCCTCATACATCGGCGACATGCGCTCGCGCAGACCGACCACGCCGACATCGCTGCCGAGGTGTTGCTCGGCAAAGCTGAGAATCGCCTGTCCGGCAGTCTGGATCGATCGCGCCGAAACGAGCGCGGTGAGCAACTCAAGCAACCGGGACGAGTGCACGACCTCCCCTTCGACATAACGCGGAGCCGCCGGAGTGTCGTCCTGGACGTTTTCGGTTGAAATTGTCGATGCACGCGCGTCTGGCCACCATTGCCTCGTCGCGCCCAGCCGGGACCAGTCAATCGCGCGGAAGGCGTGGGCCTGCGTGCACAGATAATAGGCGATTTAGGGGGATAAGAAACGCCGAGAAGAATTTAGCGAGCGCCGAGCGTCGCTGCCCAAAGCGAAGCTTCCTGCGCGGCATCGCGAGCGGTGGAAAGATCGACATCCTCTTCTTGAGAAAGTCGGAAAACCTGTTTCGCAAACGCATCGGCATCGGTAAAACGCCAGAGGCGCACATCACTGAAGCGGTCACGTGAGCGCCAGCCGCGCGCCAGCACCCAATCACTCCCCTTGGTGTAGCCGACAAGCACCACCCGACCCACTCCGTACAGGAAAAGGGGCGCCGTCTCATCGGATTGGGGATTGAGGTGTGATCGGCTTGTTTCCACCACTGAACTCCGGATCGATCGCCGAATACGCGGGAAGCGTGAACTCCCATGTTCAAGCCTAGTGATCCGTGGTGCAGAGCGGGAGGGACGATCGGCACAGTTCAAGACCGCTCACGTTGGCAGAAATGCCAACTTATGACGAGCTCCAGAGCCCGGCATTGCTCAATCGCGGTCATCAATCGTGATTGGCGTTCGCCTGCTTCGAGATATCGCGCATGCGCCCTGGCGTCTGGCTCCAGAGTGGGCCGGCCTGTGACCGGATCGGCGGCTTCGGCAAAATCGCTGATCGCGCCGTGCGCCTCCAGCGCCAGCACCGCCGCGCCTCTCGCGCCGGTTTCTTCGGTCGGCGAGAGGATCGTCAGCGGCGACCCGATCGCATCGCAAGTGATCCGCTGCCAGACCGGGGATCCGAGCAACGCCCCGCCATTCGCAATGATCAACGGATCGCGGTCCATATGCGGCAGAAGTGCGGACAGCGAGCAACGCCATCCGCAGCGACACCGATTCCATCACGGCCCGCTGAATCCGGGCGCGATCGGTTGAAAGCGTCAAACCAGCGACGATTCCGGTGACGGTGTCACTCCAAAGTGGAGAGCGCTCCCCACTCAGGAACGGCAGCACCGTCAGACCATGCGAGTCGGCTTCGGCATCGCGAAATGCGCCCAACGCGGCGTCATCGATCTGTCGCGCCCAGGAGATCGGCAAACCAGGCGACGACATGGCCGCCGTTGCTGATCGCCGCACCGAGCACGATCCGGCGCGCATCGAGCCGGTATACCCAGAGATCTTTCGGCACGGCGAGCGGCGCTCCAATCGGCGCATTCGAGAATCGCGCGCACCGCTCCCGACGTGCCGAGCGTGAGCGCGATCCGCCCTGGACCTATCGCGCCACTGCCCGCATTGGCGCAAGCCCCATCACCAATCGCCGGATACCAGGGAACCGTAGCAAGGAACGGCCAGCGCTCGATCCAGTCCGGTTCGAGTCCGGTGACCGGGTTGTCGCGGTCAACAATCGGCGGCAGTTTATCGATTTCGACCCCGGCGATTTCGCAGGCCACCGCGCTCCAGGTGCCCGTGGAGATATCGAGCAAGCCAGTCCCGCTCGCCATCGGCATCGACATCCGGTCCGCACCCTGCCAGACCTGCACGAAGTAATCAGCGGCAGAGGTCCATCGCACCACCTGGCTCCAGAGCGATGGCTGGGTGTCGTGGAGCCAGCGTAGTTTCGCCGGCCAGTAGCTTGAGTGGATCACCACCCCCGTATGCTGCCGGTAGTCTTCGTGGTCGACAGCAGCTCGCAACGCAGCCACTTCGTCCCGCGAGCGCGTGTCGCCCCACATGTAGATTGGCGTGACCGGTTCGCCATCGGCGTCGATTCCGAGCAGCGAGTGCCAGAAGCAGGAAAACGCGACCAGCCCAATCTCAGATTGGTGATCACCAGCAAGCCGCAGCGCTGTATCAACACAACGGGACGCGAGATGGAGCAGCATGGCGGGATCAATTTCAACACCGCCGTCAGGCGTGGTGACGACGTCATAGCCATGCTGGGCTTCCCAGTCCTCGATCGCTCGGCCCAGCCGGTCGAAGATCAATGCCCTCGCACTCGACGTGCCAATATCGATCGACAGCACATATGGCGTTTCCGCTTCATTCCACGCAATCGACATGCACGACCACTTTGAGCAGGCAGCAGACCGCAGATTGCAGGTAGAAACGGGCATTTCCCCTGACCATCGTGGATCTAGCAATCTGCTGCCGGATTTCTCCGTATAATCATCCGCATACTCGACGAAAGGAGACGCCGTTGACCACCTTACCCGTTTTGCATCAGATTCGCGGCGCTTGCCCTCACGACTGTCCCGATACCTGCGCCGTGATCACCACCGTCGAAAACGGGCGGGCGATCGCCTTCGACGCCGATCCTGATCATCCCATCACCAACGGCTGGCTCTGCGCCAAAGTGCGGCCCTATCTCGACCGCGTCTATCATCCCGAGCGTCTTTCCCACCCGCTACGCCGAACTGGACCAAAGGGAAGCGGCATGTGGGAGCGGATCAGCTGGGACGACGCCCTCGCCGAGATCGCGGATCGCTGGCATCGCATTATTGCCGAAGATGGCGCGCAATCGATTCTTCCCTATTCCTACAGCGGCACCATCGGCACGATTCAGGGAAGCGTCGCCGCCGACCGCTTCTGGAACCGGCTCGGCGCGACTGCGCTCGACCGCACGATCTGCGACGCCGCCGCTTATTTCGCGCTCAATGCTACCTATGGCAAAAGCCTCGGCCCCGACATGCGCGATCTTCCCGATTGCCGCTACATGATTCTCTGGGGACACAATCCCGCCAGCACCAGCCCGCACGTCGTTCCCTTTATCCGGCAGGCGCAGCGCAACGGCTGCACGATCGTCGTTATCGATCCCCGCCGCACGTTGACCGCGCGATCGGCCGATCTGCACATTCAACCGAAACCAGCCACCGACGGAGCGCTTGCGCTCGGCATGATGAACGTCATCTTCTCCGAGCAGCTTCATGATGAACCCTGGCTCGAAGCGCACAGCATCGGCTGGCGCGAGCTGCGCGACCGCGCCGCTGAATATCCGCTCGACCGGGTGGAAGCGATCACCGGCGTTCCCGCCGAAACCATCGCCCTGGTTGCTCGTGGATTCGCCACCACCAGCCCGGCGCTGCTGAAAACGGCGGATGGACTTCAGCGTCACGGCAACGCCGGTCAGACGTTTCGCGCGGTCATCTCGATCCCTGCGATCGCCGGCAAAATCGGCGTCAAAGGGGGCGGACTCTGGTACGGCACGAGTGGGTACGCCACGTTCGATGCCGAAGTGATGACAAAGGCGAGCCAATGCCCGCCGCCGCCACGCGTCGTCAATATGAACCGCCTCGGCGCGGTCTTGAATGGCGATCTCGAAGGACCGCCGATCAAATCCCTGCTCGTCTTCAACGCCAACCCGGTTACCTCGACTCCCAATGCCGGTCTCATCGTGAAGGGACTGCTACGGGACGATCTCTTCACCGTCGTTCACGAGCAATTCATGACCGACACCGCGCTCTATGCCGATATCGTCCTTCCAGCCACCACCCAGCTCGAACAAGTCGATCTGCATCGGGCGTATGGACACCGCTTTTTGCACTACAACGCCGCCGCGATCGCGCCGCACGAGGAATCGGTCAGCAACTGGGATTTGATGCGTCGGCTTTCGACCGCCATGGGCTTCACCGAGTCCTGGCTGCACGAGGAACCGGACGAGATCATCGACGAGTTGCTCACGGTCTCCGCGCGCACCAATCCCTACCTGGAGGGAATCACCCTCGAACGTCTGAAGCGGGACGGTGTCGCCGAGCTGAACTTCAACGACGCCAATTGGATTCCGTTTGCCGACGGTGTCTTCCCGACACCCTCAGGCAAGGTCGAGCTGTACAGCTCCTTCTATGCCGAAAAGGGGCTTGACCCGCTGCCAGCCTATGAACTGCCCGCCGAATTCGCCAATCTCGATAGGGATGATGACCGCCTGGTGCTGCTCTCCGGAGCAGCGCATCATTTCGTTTCCAGCAGCATGGCGAATCAACCGAAGCTTGAGCGGAAAGAAGGGACGCCCTATCTCGAAATCAATCCATTTGACGCCAAACGACGCATGATTGATGACGGTGCGGACGTGCTGATCGAAAACGGGCGCGGCTGGTGTCTCCTCCGGGCGATCGTCACCGACGATGTCCCGCGCGGCGTCGCGGTCGCCCCGAAAGGCCGCTGGGCGCAACGATCACCGGGAGGACGCGGCATCAACTGGACAACCTCGGACGACCTGGGCGACACGGGCATCCACGCAACGTTCCATAGCAACTTGGTCCATGTCCGACCGGCGGTTGAAACGAATACGATTGAACGAAATATGCGGGAATCAGTATCCATTTCCCGGGGTTGAAACCCAGGGCTAACACGCCGAAGCCCTTCCAGGGCTGACCTTGGGGGAGAGATACCCAATTCAATCGATCGTCCCCGGTAATCACCACTAGCCCTGGAAGGGCTTCGTCCGGTCAGCCCGGCACTTCCAGCGCCAGGGATTACGCGCACTCGGAACAAGGCCTATGACGCCATTGCTCGAAGTCAACGATCTCTATCTCCACTACAGATCGGGTGAGCGGATCATCCGTGCGGTGGATGGCGTGTCGTTCACGATTGCCGATCGTGGCCAGGCAGTTGGCGTGGTTGGGGAATCGGGCAGCGGCAAAACGAGTCTCGCCACGGCATTGATGCGGATGATGCCGACGAATGTGGCGCGGTTCGATGGGTCGATTCGACTGCACGGTCAGGATATCCTGGCCCTTTCCGACAACGTTTATCGCCGTGATATCCGCTGGAAAAAGATCGCGATGGTCTTTCAGGGAGCGATGAACGTGCTCAATCCGGTGCTGAAGATCGGCATGCAGGTGGCGGAACCGCTCCTCGTTCAGCGAGGCGCCGACAAAAAAGCCGCTTATAAGCGAGCCGAGGCGCTGATGGAGCGCGTGGGCCTGCCGGCCGACATGCTCGGACGCTACCCCCACGAACTGAGCGGTGGGCAGAAGCAGCGCGTCGTCATCGCAACCGCTCTGATCGAGCATCCCGATCTGCTCATTCTCGATGAGCCGACCTCGGCGCTCGATGTCAGCGTGCAGGCGCAGATCATGAATCTGCTCAAAGATCTCAAAGAGGATCCCGGCATTTCGATGATCTTCATCACCCACGATATTGGTCTCGCCAGCGATCTCTGCGACAGCATGGCGGTCGTCTACGCCGGACAGCATGTCGAATTCGGACCTGCGGAGCGGGTGCTGGTCGAACCGGAGCATCCCTATTCGCGGCTCCTGCTCGCGAGTTTGCCCCGGCTGCATGAAATCGAGCGGCCATTGCCGATGCCGGGCGAGCCGCCCGATCCCACGGATCTGCCGGCCGGCTGCCGCTTTCACCCCCGCTGTCCGCTGGCGTTTGATCCCTGCGCGACGGAGATGCCTCCCGAGATCGTGCTCCCGGACGGCGGCTTCACCCGCTGCTGGTTGGCCGATCCTGCCGTGGCCGGAGAGCGGTCGGTAAACGCAATCAGCACGCGCGGGCAGACACATTCGGAGCAAACGGCATGACTGCCGAAGCCACTGCCGCTGCGCCAACCGGCGTCATTCAAGAAACGCCGCTGATCCAGATCGAGCATCTGGAGATGGTGTTTGAAACCCACAAAGGTCTGTTCAGACGAGGGGCGGTGTACGCGCTCAATGATGTCACGCTCTCGATTGCTCCCGGTGAAACGGTGGCGGTCGTCGGCGAATCGGGCAGCGGCAAAACCACGCTCGGTCGCGTTTCGATCCGATTGCTTGAGCCGACGTCGGGGACGATCCACTTTGAGGGGCGCGACATTACCCATCTTTCCGACACCAAATTGCATGGATTTCGAAAAGAAGCGCAGATCGTTTTTCAGGATCCCTTTTCGAGTCTCAATCCCTACATGCGAATTTTTGATCTCGTTGAAGAACCACTCGTGATTGATGGGGTTCGCAACGCCAAAGAACGAACGGAGCGAATCGAGCGGGCGCTTGAGGCGGTTGATCTCGTGCCTGCCCAGCGCTTCGCCGCCCGCTATCCCACCATGCTGTCGGGTGGACAGCGTCAGCGGGTCGGCATCGCCAGAGCGCTCGTTCGCGATCCGAAATACATCGTCGCCGACGAACCCGTATCGATGATCGACGCATCGAGCCGGATTTCGATTCTCGATCTGTTGCGAGGATTGCAGGAAAACCGGGGCGTCGGGTTTCTCTACATTACCCACGACATCGCCAGCGCCCGGCATTTCTCGAACCGGATCGCGGTCATGTATCTCGGTGAGATCGTGGAAGAGGGCGTCTCAGGGGCGATCATCGATCATCCGCTTCATCCCTACACGGAAGCGCTGCTGGCGGCGATTCCCGAACCCGATCCCCGCAATCGCTTTATCCGGCGGTCAGTCGCCACCGGCGAGCCGCCGAATCCCGGCAACCGCCCGGTCGGCTGCCCCTTCTTCTCTCGTTGCGTGCGGCGGATTCCCGGCACATGCGATGTCCTGCGCCCGCCCTTGATCGACATCGAACCGGGACACCGAGTCGCCTGCCACCTCTACCCAACACCGATCGCGGCAAGCGGTCAGGCTCCGGCGGGAGGGGTGGCATCGGAGGCGATTTGATCGTCGAAGAGATCAATCAGATAGCGCTCGCCGTCCCAGACAAACGTGATCAGCGCCACCTCGCCGTCGAGATCGACCAGCGCCGTCACGCGACCATCTTCCTGCACGCGCACGTCCCACACCACCGGCATCGCGAATTGATCGTCTTCGGCCAGCGCTGTTGGCGTGGCTGCCTCGGCCTGGAACAGATCGTCGGGAACGAGCGCGGGTATCAGCCCATCGTCACTGAAGAGGGCATACAGGCGCAGAACATCGCCTGCGTTCAGGCAGGCGGCCATTTCGACCGCGACCTTTGTCACATCCTGCGCTGTCAGCTCATCGGCAGGATCGCCCTCGCCCGGTCCAAACCGGACGGGAACCCGCACATCGGTCCCATCCGAAGGCAACGCCTCAACGATCGCATTCAACGATTCAATCGTCCGCGGCGCGACCGTGCACAGTTTTGGCGAAACCAGTTCCACGTCGGTGTGCCGGTCGCATCCTGCGCAACCGCCGAACCGCTGCCGAGTCAACATCATCAATGCCGCAAAACTGAGCGCAATCCGGTATCTCATATGCAACCAACCTTGTAGGGGCCGGTCTTGTGCCGGCCCGGGATTCCGAGAACCATGTTGGCGTTATCACCACGGGAGGGCACAAGACCCTCCCCTACAGCATGTGCGGTGATTGCGCGTTTTTCTTGTGGTCTGCTGCCTGCGGCCTGCTGTCTGCTCGCTAGACCTCATCCCGCAACAGCACGCGCCGTCGTTGCCGTTCGAGCCGGGATGCATGGCGGATGAGATCCTTGGCGCGCATTGGATCGCTGACATTCGCCAGCTTGATGAAATCGTCCGACCGGTCGCTGGAAAAGACCCAGATATCACCCTTATCGAATGAGCGTTGCAGCACGCCCTGTCGCACTTCCACATCCTGAACGCGGTAGAGATCGATTTCTTGATGCTGGCGGCCGATGAAGCCTGAATCAATCTGCAGTCGCTCGTTGGTCAGTTTGTAGCGGCGGGTGATGGCCCGGATAGGTGAAAGCAGCTTGCTTGGCCGGCCGCTCCAGATGCGGCGCTCTCCGCCGGGGACGCCGTCGACATCTTCGCCGACCGGCAACCCGTCATCGGCGATCAGGCGTCCTTCGGAATCGGCGATCGCATTCCCCGTTGACGGAGTCGCCGCGATACGCGCCTGTTTGGCGTCATCGAGTGAGCGCCCGCATTTCTTGCAAAACTGGGAATCGTCGTCATTTTCAGTGCCGCAGGCGGGGCAAAAGATCATCGGCGTGCTCCTTCGTCGCTGGGAGTTCCGGCTCCCGCGCCGAACTCTCGTGTTGCATCATGATAACAACGCCAAGAAGCATGACTTCCAGTCGTGCTCGCGGCACACATATGAGGAACGCATGGTACATTCGTCACGGTCCCTTGCGCCGGGTGCGGCTTCTTCTTCAGAGGATGCCAGGGCAGATGCTCGTGGATACCGGCACCGGTGCGGCAAAGCATATCGTGGAGCAAAACGTTGAGCGCCACCCCCTATTCCTTAGATGATGAAGGTCTCGACTATCGCCGCCGCTTTCAAGGGCTGATCGGCGTCAGCAGCAAAGTGCCGATCCGCGACCGGGACATGCTCTCCCTCGTCTACACCCCCGGTGTGGCCGAAGCCTGTCTCGAAATCGAGCGCGATCCGCTGCTGTCGTTCGACCTCACCTGTCGCGGCAACACCGTCGCCATTCTCACTGATGGCTCCGATCTCTTTGGCCGCGACGGCGGCCCGCCGGAAGCCGCGCTGCCAGTGGCTGAGGGCAAGAGCGTCATCTTCAAAACGTTCGCCGGGATTGATGCGTTTCCGATCTGTCTGAACACCCATGATCCAGCCAGGATCATCGATGTCGGCTGCGCGATTGCGCCGACCTTCGGCGCCATCTGCATCGATGATATCGCCGCGCCACACGCGTTCACGATTGCCGATCATCTCGAAAAAGCGGCCGACATCCCGGTCTTTTCGAATCAGCACCATGGCACCGCAATTCTGGTGCTCGGCGGCTTGATCAACTCGCTCAAAATCGTCGGCAAAGAGATGCGCGACATCAGCGTCGTCATCAGCGGCGCCGGCATCGCCGGCATCGGTGTTGGCCGGTTGCTCGTCCGCGCCGGGGTCAAGCATGTCGTCGTCTGCGACCGAGCCGGGGCGATTTATCGCTACCGCCAGGAGCGGATGAACTGGGCGAAGTCGTATATCGCCAAAGAAACGAATCTCGAAGGACGCAAAGGTTCGCTGCGCGCCATGCTGCGCGGGGCCGACGTCTTCGTCGGGCTTTCAACCGGTAATGTCGTCACCGACGACATGATCCGCGAGATGAATCCCGACCCGATCGTTTTTGCCCTTTCGATTCCCCATCCCGAAATCGAGCCGGCCGCCGCCCGCGCCGGTGGAGCGAAGGTGATCGCCACCGGTCGCTCCGATTATCCGAATACGATGGATATCTCGCTTGTCTTCCCGGGTGTGTTCCGGGGATTGCTCGATAGTCGAGCCCGGAACATCCGGCTTCGCACGCTGATTTACGCCGCCCAAGCGCTGGCCGATATGGTCAAGCCCGACGAGCTGCACGCCGATTACATCATTCCCCGTATTTTCGATTTCCGGGTCGCCCCGGCTATTGCGGCAGCGGTCGTTCGTGGCGCTGTCGAGGCGCAAGAAGCGGGACGGATCGTCGATCCAGCCGAAGTCGCCCGCAAGACGCGCGCCCTTGTCTACGAAGGACGCCGGTCGTCCGTGCCCGCCAATCTAACCGAGGGCACACTCAAGGAGCGGGCGCTTGAATTGCGCATGCGCAATGGCGGCGTGCTCGAGATCCGGAACAAGATCCCGATTCGCGATCATCACATCCTGAACGCGCTCTGCCTGCCGCCGGCGGCGTTGATTCCGGCCCAGGTCATTCGCGACGATCCGTCCCAGGTGACCGAGCTGACCAGCAAGGGCAACCTCGTCGCCATCGTCACCGATGGCTCGGCGGTGCTCGGACTGGGCAACATCGGCGCGCAGGCCGCGTTGCCGGTGATGGAAGGCAAAGCCGTCCTCTTCCAATCGCTCGCCGGGGTGGAAGCCTTCCCGATCTGTCTCGCCGCGCACGACGTCGACGAGATCGTCAGCATCGTCGAAGCGATCTCGCCGAGCTTCGGCGGCATCAACCTCGAAGACATCAGCGCCCCGCGCTGTTTCGAGATCGAAGCAAAGCTGCGACAGCGGCTCGATCTGCCTGTCTTCCATGACGATCAGCATGGCACCGCCATCGTCGTGCTGGCGGCGCTGATCAACGCCGCCAAACTGCGCGGCAACGAGCTGAGCGAATTGCGGATCACGATCAACGGCGCGGGAGCGGCGGGAATCGCCGTCACCAAACTCCTGCTCGCGCTCGGTGTCGGCGATATCGTGCTTTGCGACCGGTCTGGCGCGGTGACGATGGCGCGCGCCGACCGGATGGACAGCAGCAAGGTCGAGATCGCCGCCGTGACCAATTGCGAAAAGCGAAGCGGCTCGCTCGCCGATGTCATTGTTGGTTCGGATGTCTTCATCGGGCTCTCAGCACCCGGCACGCTGACGCAGGACATGGTCCGCTCGATGGCGCCGAATCCAATTGTCTTTGCCCTCGCTAACCCGACTCCGGAAATCACCCCGACCGAAGCCTATGGCGCGGGCGCGCTCGTGGTGGCGACGGGACGCAGCGATTTTCCGAATCAAGTCAACAACTCGCTTGCCTTCCCCGGCGTCTTCCGGGGCGCGCTCGATGTCCGGGCGCGTGGCTTCAACGATGAGATGAAACTTGCCGCCGCCTATGCGATTGCGGGGCTTGTCGAAGAGGATCAGCTCTCGGCGCACAATGTGATTCCGGGCGCGCTCGATCTGCGCGTGCCGCCGCTGGTGGCGGCGGCAGTCGCCCGGGCCGCCATGGAAACGGGCATGGCCCGGATCACCGTCGATCCACGCGACATCGAAAAAAGATGCAACGATCTGGTTTACAGTTCCGCGGGCAATTAGAGCCAGGCCATTTACCCGTGATGAACGCGACGGCAACGCTTATCTTTCAGCACCATGTCTGAAGCGGAGAACAGCACAATGACACACGAAACGGCACACCCTGACGAGAAAACCACCGAGCCATCAATCTCGCTTGAAGAATCGGCATTCGACGCGAACGAGGAAACCGTCGAAGCATTTGACGTCGCTACACAAACCGACGCGGCAGTCTCACTTGATTCATCGGCGATCGATGTATCAGAACCGGTGACTGAACCTGACGAAATCGATGACGAATCCAGCGCCGGTGATGGATGAAACGGCCGAAGACGTTCAGATCGAAGCGGAAGCACCTGCTCCCGCCACCGAAGAGATCGTCGAAACCGTGCAGATCGAAGAAACCGTGGTGGTCATCGTCGACGAATCGGCCGAGACAATCCAGGTTGAGGAAATCGCGATACTCGTTGTCGAGTCAGCGGCCGAGCCGGTTGACGGTGACGCAACCGAGAAACCTGAAGAACAAGCCGCTCCTGAGCCAGAACCGCTTGATCTTGCCACCATTGCAACCAGGACGACCGCGCTTGAGGCCGAGCTTGAAACCGCCGAGCACAAGGCGTCGCTGATCGGGCGACTGACTGTGCTGCAGGAAGGTCTCAACGGGCTCGAAGCATCCGAAGAGCGGGCCGAGATCGACGCCCGCCTGGCCTCGGTGCAGGCAGCGATTGCCGTACAAACGGCAGAAGCGCGCCCAGGCGAAAGAGGTGATCGTCGCCCGGGCGGAATCGCTCGTTGACTCGCAGGAATGGAAAGCGACCAGCGAAGCCTTCCGCGAAATGCAGGAAGAGCTGCGCGGGATCGGCTCCGCCGGCAAAGAGCTTGATGATCCGATCTGGGAGCGTTTCCGCGCAGCTCGTTCCGGATTCCACGAGCATCGCACCGCCTTCTTCGCGGAGCGCCAGAAACTCTGGGAAGAGAGCAAAGTCCGCAAGGAAGCGCTCGCCGCCGAAGCTGAGGCTCTGGCCGAGGTTGAGGATTTCAAGGACAAAAGCGCTCGCGCTCGCGCCCTGATGGAAGAGTGGAAAGCGTCCGGTTTCGCCGGTCGCGAAGCCGAAGATGAGCTCTGGCCGAAATTCCGGGGCGCGCTCGACCGTTTTTACGAACGCCGCAGCGCCTTCTACGAAGAGAACAAGGTCAAGAAGGAAGAGCTGGCGGTCAAGGCTGAGGAAATCTCTGGCTCGACCGACTGGCGCGCTACCGGCGAAGCGATGCGCCGCCTGATGGAAGAGTGGAAAACACTCGGTTCTGCCGGTCGGGAGCATGACGATCCGCTCTGGGAGCGTTTCCGTGGCGCTCAGCAGGTCTTCTACGAAGCCCGGTCGTCGGCATTTGCCGAGCGCGATTCTTCGAACAAGGAAAACATCGCCCGCAAAGAAGAGTTGTGCGCCCAGGCGGAAGCAATCGCCGACCGCGAAGATATGCGCGGCGCCATTCAGGAAGTGATCGCGCTGCAGGCGGAGTGGAAGAAAGTTGGCTTCATCCCGCGCGATAAATCGGACGAGCTCTGGCAGCGGTTCAAAGCGGCCAGCGACCGGGTCTTCAGTCATGTCGACGCGGAGCGCCAGGAACGCAGTCAATCGCGCGAGCAGGGCTTCAAAGACGCCATCACCCGCAAGCGCGAGCAGTACCAGCGCTTGAACGAATCGATCGCCCACGACCAGGCGAACATCAACCGCTGGCGTGACACGATCTCGACGCTCGGGGGAGGCGCCCGCGCCGAGCAGATCAGCACCGAGCTCGAAAACCGGGTGATCGAAGTGATGATGCGAGTTCGTGAAAAGCAAGCCCGCGCCGAGGATCTACAAACCGACCTGAAAGAAATGGAAACCCGCGCCAACCCACCGGCGTAGCGACGATAGCCCTCACCCCCAGCCCCTCTCCCGCTTCAGGAGAGGGGAGCACGTTGGTTCGGTCGTCCCTCTCCCGAGGCAGGAGAGGGTGGCGCTTTAGCGCCGGGTGATGGCTTTTCGGCAGGACCCATCATGGATTTAACCGGTCTTCGTGGAGCGATCCTTGACGTCGACGGCGTGTTGCATGTCAGCATGACGGCGATTCCGGGCGCGGCGGAACTACTCGCTGAACTCAACGAGCGGCAATTCCCCTATCGGCTCCTGACGAACACCACGACCGCCAGCCGGGCGACGCTTGCCGCGAATCTCCGCGCGATCGGCATGCCGATTACCGACGATCATCTGATCACGACTCCCGTCGCGACCGCCGCCTACGTGCGACGCCGTTTTCCTGGGGTTCCATGTTATCTCCTGGTAAAAGGAGACGGCGCAGACGATTTTCTTGCCGCTGGTGTGCAAGTCGTCGGACCCGATGGCGAGCCGAATGCCGGTGTAGTCGTGATCGGCGGCGCGGAGGACGAGCTGACCTACGCCCGCCTCGATCATATCTATCGCCTGTTGCTGAACGGCGCAAAGCTGATCACCATGCACCGCAACATCGCCTGGAAAACAGCCAAAGGGATGCAACTCGACAGCGGCCCATTCGTCCGCGCGCTCGAATTGGCAGCTGGAGTCCGGGCCACCGTCATCGGCAAACCGGCGCTTCCCTACTTCCGCCAGGCGATCCGCGAGCTCAATCTCCCCTCCTCATCCCTGGCAATGATCGGCGACGACGCTCGCAACGACCTCGTCCCCGCCCATCGCCTCGGTCTCACCACCATACTGGTCCGCACCGGCAAACCAGTCGGCCTCACCGAAGAAGCGCTCACTGACGTGACCGTTGATACCGTCGCGGATCTCCATCTTGCGTAAGTCTCGAATGGTACATGCTCTGAAGCCTCCGGACCGATAGATCACAGGTTCGAATCCTGTCGGACGATCTCCAAGCAAGCCATTGGAAGGAAACGGCCCAACCCCAACCAAAGACATCCTGCCTTTCTGACAACCGTCAGTCGGCACGGACCATGAAGGCCACAGCAACACATGGTTCGGCGCCGGAGTTGCGCCACCCGTGCATTGTCCCCCGCTGGATAACTGAATCCCCTTGCCGGAGTTGAACCTCTTCGCCACCTTCAAGCACCAATTTCACGGCGCCTGAGATGACGACGATAACGTCGATGGTAGGTGTTTGGTGCATCCAGGTGTCGGAATCAGGATCGCCCACTTTGGTTTCCGTATAGTCCATCAGAGTCTCAAATTCATCGTCACCCTCCGATTCTGGAGGTCGGATAGTGAAGAGACGGCAGGCGATCTGGCCGGATAGCGGCGTGAGACGGAAGGTTTCGACGGCGGCGGGGTCCGAAGTGTCACCCAGAACAGCCGGAAGGCTGTCGAACGCCCAAAGCTCTTCCCAGTTTCCAGTCGCGAACCTGCCCGGCGAAGGGCCGTCGCTGATGATAATCGATCGCCCTTCAGCGTCATGGCCTGTAACCACTCGGCGACGTGACATGCTGACTCCCTTCCTCGACCCATGGCCACATAGGTGTCTCAACACGAGTGCGCACACGCATGCAATAAGTGCAGAGGTGCGCACTCCACAATCAGCGAAGTTGCTGTCCGCATCACGTATTAGCACTCAGGCGATAAAGTGTAATGATGATAACGAGAATATGAAAAACGCGTCAATCGTGTGTCAATGGAATCGGTGAGTACGTATTACCCTGATGCGGGCTTTTTTCGGAGCGAGCGGTCACGTTGCGCGATGGTGCACCATCCCTTATTCTCGACCCATAACTCGATAATGCAGTGCACCGGTCCCCGCAACGGTGTTCATGCTCTCCTCGGCACAAGGAGCAGGGGTCATGTCTCTTACCTATCGCGATCTTCTTGCTCAGGTTAAATCACAGATCAGAGAGGTCGATGCCCGGCAGGCGCAGGCGATGATCGCCGAAGGCGCGCACGCCATCGATGTCCGCGAGCAGGACGAAGTCGAGCAGGGGTTGATCCCCGGAGCGACGGCGATTCCGCGCGGCTTTCTCGAATCGAAAATTGAAGATGCCGTGCGCGACCGCGACGAGCCGGTCGTGGTCTACTGCGCGGGTGGAGCGCGTTCGGCGTTCGCGACGCAATCGCTGCACGATCTGGGGTACACCAATGTCGTGTCGCTCGCCGGTGGGTTCGGCGCCTGGAAATCAGCCGGGCTTCCCTGGTCGACGCCGATTCAGTTCACGCCCGAGCAGCGACGCCGCTACTCCCGCCATTTCCTCGTTCCGGAGATCGGCGAAGAGGGTCAGCGCAAACTGCTCGATGCGAAGGTGCTGCTGATCGGCGCGGGTGGGCTCGGCTCTCCGGCCGGGCTGTATCTGGCGGCGGCAGGCGTTGGCACGCTCGGCATTGTTGATGACGATGTCGTCGACGAATCGAATCTCCAGCGACAGGTGCTGCACTCGACCGATCGGATCGGCATTCCGAAGGTCGAATCGGCCCGGCAGACCATTGACCGCGCTCAATCCCGATGTCAACGTCATCGCCCACGAGGTCCGGCTCTCGAAAGAGAACGTGCTGGACATCTTCAAGGACTACGACATCATTTTCGACGGCACCGATAACTTTGCCACCCGCTATCTGATCAACGACGCCTGCGTGCTGCTGAACAAACCGAATATCCATGGCAGCATCTTCCGCTTCGATGGACAGGTGACGGTGTTCGATGCGGCGAATGGTCCCTGCTACCGCTGCCTCTTCCCCGATCCTCCCCCACCCGAGTTCGCGCCGAACTGCGCCGAAGCCGGCGTGCTCGGCGTGCTGCCGGGGACCATCGGTTTGCTCCAGGCGACCGAGACGATCAAGCTGATCACTGGCATCGGGACGCCCCTCACCGGACGCCTCCTGCTCTACGATGCGCTCGACGTCTCGTTCCGCGAAATGCGTCTGGCGAAAGATCCCGCCTGCCCGATGTGCGGCGCCAACGCGCCGGACTCGCTCGACGACATCGACTACACCGACACCGGCTGCGCCGTGCCCGCACTGGCGCGTGCGTAACTAGAAGGACGCCCCCAGCCCCTTCCCATTGGTGGAGAGAGGGGAGCACGACGAACTCCTGTACCCTCTCCCAATGCTGGGAGAGGGTGGCGCTTTTGCGCCGGGTGAGGGTCGTCGCTACCCCAGCTCAATCTCCGTAATCACCTCATCGACGATCCGGAATCCGCGGATGACCGGGTCGTCGGGATGCTCCAGCGAGCAGATGAGGTAGACCGCCTCCGGCCAGAAGGCGAATGCGACATCGGTTTTCGATGGGTAGGCGACGGTTACGGGATGCGAGTGGTAGACCGCCAGCAGTTCTTCCCCGCCGTTTTCGATTTCCCAGTAAACCTTGTAGAACTCCTCATCATCGAACAGATAGCGGTCGACACCCTGCTCCAGATTCGTCAAACGGTGGAGTTGCGTGATATCGCCTTGCGTGCCGGCGAGAACGCCGCAGCATTCGCGGGGGAAATGATCCAGGGCGTGCGCGATGATCTCGTCCCGGATCGGACCGGGCACGATCAACCGCTCGCTGTCCTGGGTCATCGACCGCCCGCCATCGCCGGGATGATGCCGATCTCGTCACCCTGTTTGACCGGTGTCGCTGCGCCGTCCAGCTTCCGGACGTTTTCGCCGTTGACGAAGACATTGACGAAGCGGCGAATCTCGCCATCCTCTTCGCAGACCTTGTCTTTTAGATCCTGGATAGTTCACGTTCAGATCGTCCAGGACATCCGCGATCGAGCTCCCGGAACCCTCTACCTTGGCCGAGCCGCCCGTATAGCGCCGCAGCGGTGTCGGGATCAGCACTTGTACCGTTCCATTCTCTGCCATTGAAATGACTCCTCATGATTGCCGGTTTAACCGGCTATGCGTTGCCCCAAAGTCCGGTTGATAGGTATTTGCTACCGTTGTCGGGCGCGATCGCCACGATCACCGCCGGTTGTCCGGCGGCAGTCGCTTCCGCCCCTATCCGTAGCGCGGCAACGAGCGCTCCGCCGGTCGACGCGCCGACGAAGAGTCCTTCGAGTCTCGCCAGCTCCCGCGCGGCGGCATACGCCTCGCCGGTATCGACTTCGACCAGGCGATCCGGCAGCTCGGCGTCGTAGATCGCCGGCACGATCGCTGTCGGCAGATGTTTCAGTCCTTCGAGTCCATGGAAGGAATCCGCGGGCTGCACGCCAACCAACTCCACGAATTGATTCTGCTGCTTCAGGTATCTGCCAGTTCCCATCAATGTGCCCGTCGTGCCAAGCCCGGCGACGAAGTGGGTGACCCGGTTGTCGGTCTGGCTCCAGATCTCCGGGCCGGTCGTGGCGACATGCGCGGCGGGATTGGCCGGATTGCTGTATTGGTCGGCGAAGTAGTAGCGATCAGGATCAGCTGCCACCATCTCCCGCACGAGCCGGATCGCGCCGTCCGAACCGTCGTAGGGATCGCTTTCCACGATCTTCGCCCCGTAGGCGGCGAGAATTTGCTTGCGCTCGACCGAGGCGCTCCCCGGCACCACCAGCTCGATCGGAATGCCGATCGCCGCGCCCAGCATGGCGTAGGCAATGCCGGTGTTCCCCGATGTTGAATCGAGCAGCGCCTTCCCATCCCCGAGCTGACCGCTTTCCAGCGCGGCGCGAATGATCCAGAGCGCAGGCCGGTCCTTGACCGACCCGCCCGGATTCACCCATTCTGCTTTGAGCCAGATTTCGACCGATGGCGAAATCCCCCAGCGCTCAGCCAGGCGCGACAACCGTAGCAATGGCGTATTCCCGATGGCGCGGACAACTGCGACCTTTGAGAGAAGATCGTTGACTGTCGCTGCTCGTGTTTCGTCACTGATCGTCGTCATATGCGCCATCCACTGAGCTTGAACTGGAGTTCCCTACTGAAAATAGGACTATCCATTCTTGACCGGGCGATGTCAAGGCGGCATTCCGCCGTGCGATGATTCCTCAATCTACCGGTTGAAGGAGGATGAACCATGCGCCGGATGCTAAAGGCATCGCACATCATTGCGCACCAGGATGGTGGGCATCGTCATCTGCGGGATGGCGTCGTCGTCTGGGAAAACGACCAGATCATCCATGTCGGCAAATCGTTTGACGGCCAGGTCGATGAAACGATTGATGGCACGGGCAAGATCGTCACCCCCGGCTTCATCAACACCCACGCCCATCTCTACGAATCGCCGCTCGACAAATCGTTCGTCGAGGATCGGGGATCGCGTCAGTTCTACCTCTCCGGGCTGTTCGAGTTCTTGCCGACCCGCAGCGCCGCTGCTGATGAGGAGGCCTCCCGCGCCTGTCTCGCCTACTCGATGGCCGAGCTGCTCCGCACCGGCACGACGACGGTGATGGAGATCGGCTCGAAACCGGAATGGGCGGTCGAGGAAGCGGGCAAGGTGGGGATGCGGCTCTACATGGGACCCGGCTACCGCTCCGGCCGCTGGTTCACCGGCGACGGCAAAACGGTGCAGTACGAGTGGGACGAAGCCGCCGGACTCGCGGCGATGGACCGCGCCGTCCGCTTCATCGAGCAATACGACGGCCAGCAAAACGGCCGGATCAAGGGCTTTCTCTCACCCTCCCAGGTCGACACCTGCACCGAGGATTTGCTGAAGCGATCGCGCGAGGCGGCGACGAGTCTGGGCGTGCCGATGGCGCTGCACACCTCGCAATCGGTCAACGAGTTCCAGGAAATGACCCGCCGCCACGGCAAAACGCCGCTCGAATGGCTTGAGTCGATCGGCTTTCTCGGACCCGATGTCATTCTCGGCCACTGCATCATTCTGGCCGGCGGAAGCTGGGCGAATTATCACGGCGACGATATCAAGATCCTGGCCGACATCGGGCTCGAACGTCGCTCACTGCGTCTGGGTCTTCGCGCGGCGCGGCATCGCCATGGAATCGTTCGCCCGCTATACCGCGCGCGGCGTCAACATGACGCTCGGCACCGACACCTGCCCGCAGAGCATGATCGAAGGGCTGCGCTACACGGCGGTCGTCAGCAAGATCGTCGATCGCCGCTCCGAGATCGCCACCGCCGCCGATGTCTTCAACGCCGCCACGCTGAACGGCGCGAAAGCGCTCAACCGCGACGATCTCGGCCGCATCGCCCCCGGCGCGAAAGCCGATTTCCTGGTCTGGAACGGCGAAAGCATCTTCCTCACGCCGCTGCGCGATCCGATCAAAAACATCGTCTACTCCGCCCAGGCCGAAGATCTGCACGATGTCGTCATCGACGGCGACTACCGGATGCGCAACCGCGACATCCCCGGCGTCGATGTAGCGAAGCTCGCCGCCGACCTGCAAGCCGCCTCCGAGCGGATGTGGAAGCGGATGGCTGAGGTCGATCATTCTGGTCGCAGCGTGGATCAGCTCTCGCCGCAGTCGTTTCCGGCCTGGGTAGACTAGGCTCAAGTTTCCCCGGCACTGAAGTGCCGGGCTAAGCAAAACAAAGTCCCGTTGGGACTGCGTACGTGCTCTCCTCTCCCGCGCCGGGAGAGGAGCTGGGGGTGAGGGCCGTTGACGACCAATTCCGAAATCGAATCACTTGATTGCGCAATTACCGTTGATCGATCCGAATAGCTTTACGGCGAAAGATTTGCCCAGAAACGGTCTGGCTTTTTTCTACGAGCAGAGCGAAGGCTCACGCATTGTCTATGTCGATATCCATAAAGCTGAAGCCGGGCTTTACACCCGGCTTCGCAAGCATTTCGGCACCCGAAACTCGTCTCGTGCCTGGCGCCGAACGTCCGATCTCCGTCTTGCAATCGGCGGGGCACTGCTTGTCCGCGATCAAGATCCCCGCATCCAGGAATGGGCTGACCGCCAGGGCGAGCGAATGCCGGAGGTAGAAGCGATGGTCACCGACCAACTCCTCACCACCTTCACCTTTCGCGCATTGCAGGTCGACTCGCTCGACGAACGCCTCTCGCTGGAGCGTGACCTGATCGCCACGCTCAGCGCGACACCCGAAATGACCCCGGAATGGCTCGGTCAGTACGCAGTCAGCGCCCGCATCCGCGAATCGGGTCTCTGGAATAGCGACCACGTCGGAGCGCCGGAGCGAGCCGACCTGGATCGGCTCGCCACGTTGATCGCAGCGACGACTCAGTCGAGATAGGTGACGACGCCCGTTTGCAGATCGTAGATCGCGGCGTGGATTTTCAGCCTTCCTTCGTCGACGAGATCGGCAAGGAGCGTGCTGGTGGAAGTCAGCCGAGCGGCAGTCCGCCTGGCGCTCTCCACCGCGGTGTTGTTGACGTAGTCGCCGGAATCGTCCCGCACCGCCAGCGCCGACGGCAAAATCGGATCGATCATCGGGCCGATCGCGCCGGGATAGGTCGCGTTTTTGGTGACGACGTCGCAGGCCGCTTTCACCGCGCCGCAGCTGGTGTGGGCCAGCACCACGATCAGGGGCGAGCCGAGCACCACGGAACCGTATTCGACCGTGCCGAGCGTCGCGGTGTCGACGAGATTGCCGGCATTCCGCGCGACGAAGAGCTCGCCGAGACCGTGACCACCGAAGATCAGCTCCGGTGGCACCCGGCTGTCGGCGCAGCTGATGATCGTCGCCCAGGGCGCCTGGCCCTCGAAGGTCGCGTTCCGCTGATCCTCCAGCTCGATCGAGCAGAGCTCCGGATGGCTGACGAAGTCCGCATTGCCCGCTTTCAGCGCTTCAAGCGCCTCGTCAGGGGTAAACCCGGAAGGGGTTGGCGTGCCGTCCGCCGCGCGCGCCTGCCACGTCACCCCGCCGAGCCCCAGTGCGACCATTCCCGCCGCCCCGAACTTCAGCAAATTTCTCCGCCCGATTCCCTCGTTCTCGCACGTTTCGCACACAGTAGCTCTCCCTTTTGCGTACCCGCCCTCGCGCGGTCCACTTCCCATCTGAGCCGTTTTTCCACCCTGGCTCACTCGAGCCAGTTTATGTTCATTGGTAAGGTGCAGATTACCCGAAAGTCATGGGTCGTGCGAGGACGTTGTCGTCCGGTGCTTAAACAAGGAGAGGGAGCGCGGAAATCCGCGCTCCCTCCTTCATCTTTGTTTTCGATGGAAGAACTCTTAGTCGTTCGACCGTCGGTCGTTACCGCGTGGCGGACCACCACGGTAGCCGCCACCGCCGCCTGGGCGGGGGCCGCGGTTGAAGTCACCGCGCGGAGGGCCACCGCCACCCCGGAAGGGGCGAGGCTCGTTCGCGCCGCGTGGCGAAGCGCCGGATGCGACTTCCGCGTTCACCGGGCGGCCCTTGATGCCGCTATTGGTGATCGCGGCGATCACGATATCCGCCGCGTTCGAAGGCACATCGACGAAGCTGTAGCTATCGAAGATGTCGATCGCGCCGATCGCCCGGCCCGGGATGTTCGCTTCGTTCGCAATCGCGCCGACGATATCCTGCGGGCGGATGCCCTGGAATCGGCCGACGTTGATGAAGAGACGAACAGCCGTGCCGTCGCCAACCGGCATGTTGCGCGGCGGCGTCTGCATGTTCTGCTGACGCTGCGGCGGCATCGAGATCATCGCCAGATCGTCGTGCTGATCCTCGATGTTGGTTGCCCGGCCGGTTTCCTCAGCCCACAGCTTGAGCAGTGCGGCAGCGACTGACGTCGCGCCATGCTCGGCGGCGAGCTCATCAACCGTTTCGACGTACGACGCATAGGTCGATTCGTCGGCAAGCAACACGTTCACCTGATCGAGCATCTGGCCACGTCGCTTCTCGGCGACATCGGCCAGCGATGGCAAACGCCGGCTCTCGATCCGGGAGTGAATGATCCGCTCGATCTGGCGCAACCAGCGAATTTCGCGCGGCGTCACCAGGGTGATGGCGATACCGGCCTGTCCGGCCCGGCCAGTGCGGCCGATGCGGTGGACATATGCCTCCGGAGTTTCCGGAATGTCGAAGTTGAAGACGTGGCTCACGTCCTTGATGTCAAGACCACGGGCGGCGACATCAGTCGCGATCAGGATTTCGGCCTGACCGGAACGGAACCGGCGCATGACGCGGTCGCGCTGCGCCTGAGAGAGATCACCATGCAGGGTTTCGACCGGGTAGCCACGCTGCAAGAGCGATTCGCCCAGCTCATCGACACCCATCTTGGTGCGGCAGAAGATCATCGCCGACGTCGGCATTTCGGCGTCGAGGATGCGGGTCAGTCCGTCGATCTTCCGGTTGCGCGGAATCTCGTACGCATACTGACGAGTGTTTTCCGCGGTCATGTCCTTGCCGACGACCGAGATCCGCTCCGGGGTGCGCATGTAGCGCCCGGCCAGATCAGCAATGCGTGGCGGCATGGTGGCCGAGAAAAGGGCCGTCTGTCGTTCAGAAGGAGCCTGCTGAAGCACCCACTCGATGTCATCAACGAAGCCCATGTCGAGCATTTCGTCGGCTTCATCGAGAATGAAGTACTTGAGGTTATCAAGCTTCAGGGTATTGCGGCGCATGTGGTCCATGACGCGGCCGGGTGTACCGACCACGATCTGCGGACCGCGCTCAAGACTGCGAAACTGTCGCTCATACGGCTGTCCGCCGTAGATCGCGACCGTGTCGACATGGCGATGACGGCCGAAACCGTGCAGCGCCTCGGCAACCTGAATCGCAAGCTCACGCGTCGGGCAGAGAATGAGCGCTTGCGGGGCACGAACCAGAGGATCGATACCGTCAATAATCGGGAGACCGAAGGCAGCGGTCTTCCCTGATCCAGTTTGCGCCTGAGCGATAACATCCTGACCGGCCATCATGACCGGAATGGTTTTGATCTGAATCGGCGTCGGCACTTCATAGCCGATCGCCGTGACGTCCTCCAGCAGTTCGGTGCTCAGCCCAAAATCGGCAAAGCCAAACGCTGGTGCTGCTTCTTCGCCTTCGGCGAGCGCAACATCAGGAGCGGGAATACTTTCCATCATGGAAATGGAATCAGAAACGTCTCGCGTACCACGCGGAGACGCAGCACGGCTAGAGCCGCGCCGTTCGAGAACGGGCATGAATTAGAACCTCACCTTTGTCGTGCGCTGCACGTCGCGGCGTGGCCAACCCTGCCCAGGAGGAACTTGAGGCAACGCGCAGCGTTCATTTCGGCGCCGTCACGCGGCGCTCAATCCAAATTGTTTCCGCATGAAAAAAGCCGGGACCAGAGGACCGGGGAACCCCGCCGTTGGGGCGTTCCTGCGGCAACATGAAACATCATACCACAGAAAGGAACTTTGTGCATTTCGTAACGGAGCCGTTAGCCATAAGCAGAGAGGAGCGCACGCCTCATTCCTTCTTGCTTACGGCCAACGGCTTACGGCTTACGGTTTACTGCAGCGAAGCGTTGAGTGTGATCTCCACATTTCCCGCGAGTGCGCCTGAAACTGGGCAGCCGGTTTTGGCGCCCTGCGCAAACTGATCGAACTGCTCAGCCGAGATGCCCGGCACGGTCCCGACCAGGGTGAGCGCCGATGACTCAATCTTCATGCCGCCGCCCGGTTTCGGACCGAAGGTGACGATCGAGGTCACTTCGAGCTTTTCCGCCGTAAATCCAGCGTTCTGCAGTTCGAAGCTGAGCGCCATCGAGTAGCAGGTGGCATGCGCCGCCGCGATCAATTCCTCCGGGCTCGTCTTGCCCTTTTCCGATCCGCCGGTGCGCACCTTCCAGGTCATCGGCGTATCGGTCAGCACGCCTGACTCGCTCGAAACAACCCCGCTCCCCTCAGTGAGCGTCCCCTGCCAGATTGCGGTTGCCTTTTTCTCTGCCATTGATTCGACTCCCCTTTTTGGCGATAACTCCGTCAAGATACCGTCGCCCAATACTATCGTCTTTCGGCTCGCTTCACGTCGGCTCTTCCCATCGTAGTAGCCTGCATCAGCGTAAGTGGTGACACGCCACTTAGGCGTTCATTTCCATTCGCTTCAATCGGTGGCGAAAAGGAGGTGGCCCTTCAGCATGATGCCCGAGCGGCTGCGAGAGGGGATTGCCGCTGCTGCCTGCTGTCCTGAGGTGCTGGAGCTGGATGCTAAGGTGCCTTCGCCGATGGCGTGAGAGTTGAATCCGGACGAGCTGATCGAGCGGTGGCCGATGGCGAACGAGTCCGGATGTCGAGAATGCAATGCTGGCTCCGTCCCAGGGATACGAGCGGCCACGACGGGCCGCGATGAAGAAGGAGAAGCACTATGACGATTCAGCGGATGGACCACGTGAGCGTCGTCGTCGACGACCTCGAGGCTGCGATTGCGTTCTTTGTCGAACTTGGGATGGAGCTGGAGGGTGAGGCGCCGATCGAGGGACCGTCAGTGGACCGCCTCAATGGGCTCGATGGCGTTCGGGTCAACATCGCGATGATGCGGACCCCGGACGGCCACGGCCGGCTTGAGCTGACGAAGTTTCATTCCCCGACGGCCATCAGCCCTGAGCCGGCGAACGCACTGGGGAACACGCTTGGCCTACGCAGCATCATGTTCACCATCGACGACATCGACGCCACCGTCGCCGGCCTGCGAGCCCGCGGCGCGGAACTCGTAGGAGAGGTGGTGCAGTACGAGGATAGCTACCGGCTCTGCTACGTCCGTGGCCCCGAGGGGATCATCGTCGCGTTGGCCGAGCAGCTCAGCTAACGGCCCGTCGCGGCCGACCTGGCGAAGCGATTGACTTCGAGACGACGCTGCCAAGCGCGGTCGAGGAACTGATCAGCAGCGTAAGAGCGCCGGCGACTGAGGTTTTTGAAGCCACCAGGAAACGTCGCGTAGGATGTCGAGAATCGGACGCGGTTCCGTCCCAGGAGCGAACGCAGCCACAATGGGCTGTATCGCACGACTCGAAGGAGACAATGATGGCCAAGTATCTGTTGCTCAAGCACTACCGGGGCGCGCCGGCACCGATCAACGACGTGCCGGGAGACCAGTGGACGCCGGAGGAGTGGTCGGCCCACATTCAGTACATGAAGGACTTCGCCGTTCGGCTCGAAGGCACCGGCGAGTACGTCGACGATCAAGCGCTCTCCCCGGAGGGCACGTTCGTCCGCTACGACGGCGAGGGGCGGCCACCGGTGACCGACGGCCCGTTCGCGGAGACCAAGGACCTGATCGCCGGCTGGATGATTATCGACGTCGAAACCTACGAGCGGGCGCTCGAGCTGGCCGGCGAGCTGTCCGCGGCTCCGGGTGCGGGTGGAAAGCCGATCCACGAGTGGCTCGAACTTCGTCCCTTCTACGGCGTGTCCCCGACCATCACGGAGTAATGCACGGTGGATGAGGCGCTGCTGCGGACCCTCACCCCAAGTGTGATTGGCATCCTCGTCCGTCGCGGAGCTGACTTCGCGACGGCCGAGGATGCCGTGCAGGACGCCCTGGTCGAGGCCGTGCGCGTCTGGCCGGACGACCCGCCGCGAGACCCCAAAGGCTGGCTGGTCACCGTGGCCTGGCGGAAGTTCCTCGACGCCGCCCGCGCCGATACCTCCCGGCGGCGGCGCGAGGAACTGCGTCGATTCCGAGCCTATGCCCGACCTGGGCGAAGTGGTGGACGACACGCTCCAGCTCTACTTCCTGTGCGCGCACCCGTCCCTGACACCGGCCTCGGCAGTCGCGCTCACGCTGCGCGCGGTCGGCGGCCTGACCACGCGGCAGATCGCGCAGGCCTACCTGGTGCCGGAGGCGACCATGGCCCAGCGGATCAGCCGGGCCAAGCGGACCGTCTCGGGCGTCCGGTTCAACCAGCCCGGTGACGTCGCCACGGTGCTGCGTGTGCTCTACCTGGTCTTCAATGAGGGCTACTCCGGCGACGTCGACCTCGCCGCCGAGGCGATCCGGCTCACTCGCCAGCTGGCGGCCAGGACCAACCATGAGGAGGTCGCGGGCCTGCTCGCGCTCATGTTGCTCCACCATGCACGGCGCCCGGCACGGACCGGCCCCGACGGCAGGCTCGTGCCGCTTGCCGAGCAGGACCGCAGCCTGTGGAACACCCGCCTGATCGCCGAGGGCGTCGACGTGCTCCAGGCAGCCCTCGCCCGCGACCGTCTGGGCGAGTTCCAGGCCCAGGCCGCCATCGCCGCGCTCCACGCCGACGCCCAAAGGGCCGAGGAGACCGACTGGGTGCAGATCGTCGAGTGGTACGACGAACTGGTGCGCCTCACCGATAGCCCGGTGGCCCGCCTCAACCGGGCCGTCGCGGTCGGCGAGGCCGACGGCCCGCGGACCGGCCTGGCCGCCCTGGCGGAGCTCGACCCCGCCCTGCCCCGCTACACCGCCGTCTCGGCGTACCTGCACGAGCGTAACGGCGATCCAGTCACCGCCGCACGGCTCTACGCCGAAGCCGCCCGATCGGCGTCCAACCTCCCCGAACGCGACCATCTCACGCGACAGGCCGCGCGGCTCAACGCGCAACTGCGCAGTCGAACGACGGGCGACAGGGATTCACCGATCTGATCAGTGGCACGGCACGCGGGCTACGGCCGGGAACATCGAGACGGCGAGCAGGCGCCCACGCGCGATGCGACAATGCCGCGCAACGTCACAGGCTGAGTACCACGCGAGGAGTGACATTCGCAGATGACCGCAGGGTTGAGAATCACCGAAGTTGAGCGCATCACGTTGCTGGTTCCGTTCCGGTCGCGCGTCGAGCCATGGCTCAACTTGCTGAACTGGCAATGGGGCATCGTCGAGATCACGCGCGTCGTCACTGACGCCGGGTACGTGGGATACGGCGAAACCCTGCCCCACTACACCTGGGGACGTGTGTCTGACGAGGCGGTCGAACGGGTCAAGGGCAAGAACCCGGCCGAGTTTCTGAGCGACGATAGTCTCGGCGCCGGGCTGCAGATGGCGCTATGGGATGTTGTCGGCAAAGCGCTTGATGTGCCGGTGCACGCGCTGCTCGGCAATCCGAAAGTGCGCGACTGGGCGCCGATCGCCTGGTGGACAACCAAGGCGCCGCCGGAGATCGCCGCCGCCGAAGCGGTCGACGCCGTCAAGGAAGGCTACCTGGCCCACAAGTTCAAGGCGAGGCCCTGGTTCGATGTCTTCGAAGCGGCCCGCCTGGTGAGCGAGGCGACGCCTCCCGACTACAAGATCGACATCGATTGGAACGGCTTGCTCGTCAACGCCGGCAACGCGATCCGCGTGCTGGCCGAACTCGACCAGAATCCGAAGATTGCGATCTACGAATCGCCGATCCCGCACGAGGACATCGAGGGGTATCAGAAAATCCGCCGGCAGATCAGGAATCCGCTGGCGATCCACTTCGGCGGAGCGCCGAGCTTTTCCACCACGCTCGAATCGCAAATGTGCGATGGCTTTGTGGTGCACAACGGTGTCTCCGACATCCTGCGCAAGGGAGCGCTCGCCGCGGCCTTCAACAAGCCATTCTGGCTGCAAATGGTCGGGCCCGGACTCACGACCGCCCTTTCTGCTCATCTCGGCTCGGTGCTGACGCACGCTCAGTGGCCGGCCATCAGCTGCCTGAACATCTACGCCGATGATCTGATCGTTGCGCCGCATACGATCGCTGGCGGGTACATCAAAGTGCCGGACGCACCCGGTCTCGGAGTCGAATTCGACGAGTCGGCAATTGCGAAATACAGGATGGAGCCGCCATACGAGCTCCCTGAGCCGCGCCGGATTCTCTCAGTCAAGTTCGCCTCCGGGCGCAACGTCCACCTGACGGAGATCTGGAAGGTCTGGGAGGAGTTCCGGAAAGGGCACCTGCCGGTCCAGGAACCGGGCGTGCGCATGGAGGTTACATTCGACGATGGCACCCCGGAATGGGCCGATCTCTTCAATCGCGCCTCCAAATCCGCCGTCTACGATCTGACCCGGCCCTGAGTTTGCTGGAGCGTTAGGGACGTTCAGCCAACGCGCGTAACAGGCCCTAATACAAGTTGCAGAAACGTTGCCCGCAGTTCCCGGGATTGAAACCCCGGGCTATACAACGACGAAGCCTTTCCAGGGCTGAGCTGAATGAGAAATACGTCCGATATATCGGGGCATTTCCCGGCTCAGTCTCGGAAAGACTTCGTTTTTCGTAGCCCGGTCACTTCAGTGCCGGGTCATTGCGGCCATCGTGCGTAACAGGCTCTAGCTCGTCGGCGGCTCGTCCATATACACCGTCTTCACCTGCGTGAAGAACTCGCGGGCCGATTTGCCCTGCTCGCGGGAGTAGGAGCTGGAGCCCTTGTAGCCGCCGAATGGAACCTGCGGCTCGGCGCCGGCCGTTTCGCTGTTAACGTGCACGATCCCCGCCTGGATTTCGCGGGCGAAGGTCATCGCTTTGCCGAGATCGCGGGTAAAGAGCGACGCCGACAGGCCAAAGCGAATGCTATTGGCAATCGTCATCGCGTCGTCCATATTGTCGACCGCGATCACCCCCAGCACCGGCCCGAATAGCTCTTCCTGACCCAGGAACGAATCGGAGGTGACATTGGCGAAGAGGGTCGGCGCGATGAAGTTCCCCTTCCCTCGCCCGTTATCGGTCAATGCCCCGCCACCGGCGATCAACTGCGCCCCGTCCGCTGAACCCTTGCCGATGTCGGCGATGATACGTTCCGCCGCTTTGGCGTTGATTACCGGGCCGAGATGCGTCTCGGGAGCAAGCGGGTCGCCGACGGTCAGTTTGGCGATCCGGTCCGAAAGTTTGGTCGTGAACTCATCGACCCGGCTGCGCTCGATGATCGCCCGGCTGGTCGCCGTGCATTTCTGGCCGGTCGACATCATCGCGCCGTTGATCACATGCGTCAGCGCGTGATCGACATCGGCGTCGCCCAGCACAATCGCCGGATTCTTGCCGCCGAGCTCGAGCTGGAGCTTGGTTCCATGTTCCGCCGCGATGCGACGCAGTTCCTGGCCAACGGCGTTCGAGCCGGTGAAGGAGATCGCCACCACACGCTGATCTTTCAAAAGTGGCTCGCCGACATCACCCGCGCTGCCGGTGACAAGATTGAGCACGCCTGCCGGCAATCCGGCATCATGCAGCGCTTCAACCAATCGCACCGCGCAGAGCGGCGTGTCGCTGGCCGGCTTGATGACGACCGTGTTGCCAAAGGCGAGCGCCGGGGCGATCTTCCAGGTCGGAATCGCAATCGGGAAGTTCCAGGGGGTGACGATCGCGCAGACGCCGAGCGGCTCCCGCACCGTATAAAGCAAGGTCTGATTGTTGGCGGATGGATAGTGCTCGCCGTCCGGCTGCTGTGCCTCCCCCGCGTAATAGCGAAGAATCTGCACTGCCCGGTTGGTTTCACCAATACCTTCTTTAAGGGTCTTGCCTTCTTCGCGGGTCAGATCGCGGCCGACATCGTTCGCACGCGACGCCAGGATCTCGGCTGCCTTGAACAGAATCGCCGCGCGCTGGATCGGCGACGTCCGCCGCCAGCTAGCAGCCGCGCCGTGTGCCGCCGCCAGTGCGGCGTCGACGTCCTCTGCTCCCGATTTCGCGAACAGCCCGACGAGATCGTCGCGATTCGCGGGATTGCGATTTTCGAACACCTCGCCCGAGGCGGCAGGTCGCCATTCCCCGGCGATGTAATTTCCAAACGTGGTGGTTGCGGTTGCAGTCACGCGGGCGCTCCTTTGATGGTGCGAACAAGGCGCACGACAGATATCTATCCCCATTCTACCGATTCCTTTTCATCCGCAGGCCGAATCTCCCGATCCTTCATACAATCAATGACATGGAACCATTCGTCGTAGCCTGCGGTCTGCTGTCCGCGGTCTGCTCTCAAGGAACGATTTGATGCCAGTAGCGGGACAGGAAATCGCGATCATCGGCGGTGGCGTGATTGGGTGCTCGATCGCGTATCACCTCGCCAGGCGGGGCGCGAAGGTGGTGCTGATCGAGCGGGATCAGCTCGCCGCGCAGGCGTCGGGCGCCAGCGCCGGGGGAGTGCGTCAGAACGGACGCGATCCGCGCGAAATGCCGCTGGCGATCGCCAGCATCGCCCGCTGGCACACGCTCGAAGATGAACTCGAAGCTGATGTCGAATTCCGGATGGGCGGTCAGTTGGTGGTGACGGAAGATCGCGTCGCTCATTCCCCGGCTTCGAGCAGATGGTCGCAGACCAGCAAGCGCTCGGTCTCGATATCCACTTCGTTGATAAAGTGATGCTCCGCGATCTGGCGCCCGGTCTCGCCCCCTCCATCACCGCCGGCATCCACACGGACGATGACGGCCAGGCCAGCGCACCAATGACCACTCGCGCATTCGGATGCCGCCGCCGAGCGACTCGGCGCCCGCATCCTGACTGGTGTGACCGTCACGGCGATCACGCAATCAGGCGGCCGTGTCACCGGCCTGGAGACGACCGCGGGGCTGATTGCTTGCGACTGGCTGGTGCTGGCGGCGGGCGCCTGGAGTCCCGGGCTGGCAACTCAGCTCGACATCAAGCTGCCAATTCAGACGATGGCGTTGCAGATGATGGCGACTGGTCCCGCCGAGCCGATACTCAAGCAAACCGTGGGAGCGCTGAATCGCCGGTTGAGTCTCAAGCAGGTACCAAATGGCAGCTTCGTCATCGGCGGCGGGTGGCCCGGAGATGCCGATCTCGCCACCGGTATCGGCACGACGCGGATGGAAAGCATCCAGGGCAGCATCGAGCATTCATCGGCGAGTATTCCCCGCGCTGGCGAAGCTCCCGCTTGCGCGTACCTGGATCGGCATCGAAGCTCTAGCGCTCGACGAAGTGCCGATTCTCGGTCCCGCGCCGGGATTTGACAATCTCACCCTCGCCACTGGTTTTTCGGGTCACGGCTTCGCGCTCAGTCCGATCATCGGCCAGCTCCTGTCGGAGCAGATCGTCGACGGCGCGCCATCAATCCCGCTCGACGCCTTCGATCTCCGTCGCTTCGACGGCATCGGACCTGACGCGCAGTTCCCTGATTGGCAGGCGGGCTAACGAGCGGCCCAGTCCTTCTGCCACATTGGCAGAAGGACTGGGAGAGAGGGCCGTAACATCCTACCGGGCGTCGACGCTCCAGTGTTCGTCCAGCGATTTCCGGGCGAAATTGACGCCACGCCTTACCGGTTTCGTCATCTGGAAAAGTCCGGTGCGAATCGCGGAATTTTGCCAGACGTTGAGCGCCCGTTCCCATTGGTAGTTGTTGTCGATGCACTCGACCTCGGTATGCGCGGTGGCATTGATTCCAAAGTAGGCGGCGAGCAGCATGAGCGTCTTTTCCCAGAACCGATTCTCGCGCCGGTGTCCCATCAGCTCCATGCCGATCTCAAAGACCGGGTCGCTCGCGCGCATCAGAATTTCGGCCTGGGCTACCGTTATTCCATTTTCGACGAATGAAGAGAAGGTAATCCAGCCAGCGAAAAGGTGCCCTTCCGGGGTCATCAAGGTGAACGATTCGGCGTCAGCGTAGAGCACCATCACGCCGGTCGAAAGCCGGGTGCCGCCCGGCATGTCGAGATTGAGAACGGCCACATCTCCCGGTTCCAATGCGGTGATCGGTCCGTAGAAATAATTTCCGCGCGGCCAGAAGTCACCGAAGTGCGATTTCCAGACACCGATGACGTCATCCGGCGCCAGTTCGGCCCCGAGCGAGATCCGGTGGCGCTTGTGCCACATCCGGCCGAAGCCCTGGATCGGGCTGGTGAGATGCCGCCCATCGACATTGAGATTGATCGCGCCATCGGGCGTTGCACCGCCGACCAGCCGGTCGACCGGGCGCGCCCAGTTTGCGACATCGCTCAGGCGCGGGAAATCATCAACTCGTTTGCTCGACTCCAACGTCGAATCAACACGCTCCATTGTGTTCTCCTTTGCGGCGTCATTGCCGCTGCATGTGAACTCGCCAGTTACTGATCCCGAGCAGCCGTCAGCGCCTGCTCTTCGTTCGGGAAGATCTGCATTGCCTCATCGAGGCGGGTCAGACTGAAAATGTCCTGGTAGTGCTCGTTCAGCTCGCAGACGAAGAATCGTTGTCCCTGCCGTTTCGCCCGCACGAAGAGCGTCACCAGCAAGCCGATTCCGCTGCTGTTCATGTAGTCGAGCCGGGCAAAGTTCAGCACAATCGTGGCGGTCTGCGGGCCGCTGGCGGAGCGATACGCCTCCGTCAACGGCTGTTCGGCTGCTCGTGTCACTGATCCACCGATATCGATCACACTGATACCGGCATCAATAACACGCACATCGACCGCGACTGTGACATCAGACATCGGCGCGCCTCCCTCCTTGCGAGTTGCAGCGTCATTGCTGCAGCTCCGTGGCTCGATTAACGCCGATCCTGGCGAAATGCGATATACGGCAAATCACCCATTCGATCACCCATTGTGAATGGGTGATTCCGGCAGATGGACGACCAGCTCGACGACATGCCCGCGCTCATCCCGGACGCTTTCGACTCGATCGACCAGTTGCTCGATCAGGTAACGCCCCCACCCGCGCGACGGCTCAGCTCCGCTTAGCTTTGCCTCCAGATCGGGCTCGGTTGCGTCGAGCGCATCCATTCCCTGGCCGTGATCGATGATGCGAACGACAGCGTCGCCTTTAGTGATCTCGAGCTGCACCTGCACCATGAGGTCGGGGCGGTACCGATTGCCGTGTTCAGCAGCGTTCATCACCGTTTCGGCGACTGCCGTTTTCAGCCGCGCCCGCTGCCGATCGCTCAGGCCGACCCCTTCAACCGCCGCATCGATCCGTTCGGCGGCCATGCGCTCGACTCCCTCTTCGCTCGGCACGTTGAAAGCAAGGCGAGCTTGCGGCTCCGGCTCGCTGATCGAAGCGATTTGCTCGGCGTCGCGTTTCAGCAGGATGATGGTCAGGTCGTCCTCGGCCTCGCGGTCGGGACCAGTGAACGCCTCTAACCGGTTCAGGACCGATCCGATCACATCCGGATCCGCCGCCGCTGCAGCGACCATTTCCAGCAGCCGCGTAGTGCCAAGCAACTCGCCCTCAGCATTGCGCGCTTCGAGCAGCCCATCGCTGAAGCAGAGCAACGTCGCGCCCTGGGCGAGCGTCGTCTCCGCTTCGTCATAGATCGCCCCCGGCATCAGCCCGAGCGGCCAGCCACGCAAACGGAGTTCGAACGATCCATTGTCAGAAGACACGATCGGCGGAGATTGCCCGGCGTTGGCGTAGCGTAGCCGGGCGGTGACGGGATCGAGAATGGCAAAAAAGCAGGTGACAAAGACACCGGGCAGAGATTGCTCGGCCAGCGCGTCGTTCACCCATGCGAGCACACGCCCCGGCATCAGCAGCCGCTGCGCCGCTGCCCGCAGCAGGGTTCGCGCGGTCGCCATCATCAACGCAGCGGGAATCCCTTTGTCGCTGGCGTCGCCGACCACAATGCCGATCAGGTCACCGGGCAACGCGATGAAGTCGTACAGATCACCGCCAACGACGCGCGCCGGCTGATAGTGCGCGCCAAATTGCCATCCTGACAGCGCGGGAAGCTCCTGTGGCAGCAGCCTACGCTGGATCGACTGCGCGATCCGCATCTCCTCGGCTTCGTCATCCCCTGGCGGCGACGCGGCCAGCAAGGCGGCCGCGGCAAGTGTCGCAATGTCGACCAGCGCGTCGTTCATGGTCAGTTCGCGCGGCCCAGCGACGAGCAGACAATCGACCATCTGCCCCAGGAAAACGAGCGGCACCATCGAGGTGATACCGGAGGATCGCATCATATCGATCCAGGGCGCATCGATCACCCTCTGATTGAGGTCGATGACACGATGTTCGCGAAAGCGCAGCGGATCCCCGGTCGGAAAAGGCGGAAATGCTGCAGGAGCATCCAACTTCCAGAGCCAGAAACTGGAACCCGGCAGCAATTGCCCGGCGACCGATTTCAACGCATCACCGATCGCCTGCGCGTCAAGCGGGCGGGCGAGGAGATTGGAAAATGTGCGAAACGCGGAATTGCTCATACACTCCTGCAACGCGGTGGAATCAAACGACGCCGTCGTACTGTATCATCGGCGAGTTCACCATCCGATTCGCGCAAGTACATCTCCGGTTGACCCTATGGCGCATTCACCAGCCGCATCTGAACGCATCTCACTGCCATTGCCAATCTCGCCGATCATCGGCCGGGAGGAAGAGCTTGCCGCTCTCGGCGGGTTGCTGCGGCGACCGGGCGTCAGGCTCATCACGCTGACGGGGCCAGGCGGAGCGGGCAAGACCAGACTGGCCCTGCATGCGGCCGATCAGGCGCGAAACGTCTTTTCGGACATTACTTTCGTGCCTCTCGATGCGATTCGCGATCCTGACTTCGTCCTTCCCGCGATCGCCCAGGCGATCGAGTTGCCAAAATCCGAGAGCGATGATGTCTTCCAGCTGATCGTGCAGCGGATGCGCGACTCCAATGCGTTGCTGCTGCTCGACAATGCCGAGCAGGTTCAGGGAGCCGCGTCGATCCTCGGCGAGCTGTTGATCGCCGCTCCCTCCCTGACGATGCTGGTCACCAGCCGCTCACCGCTCGGACTCTATGGTGAGCGTGAGTTTCCGGTCGGCCCACTTCCCCTACCCGACCGCGAGACGCCCGAGCTGCACCGGTTGCCCGACTTCGCGGCAATCCGCCTCTTCATTGAGCGGGCAATCGAGGTCAATCCGGCCTTCCGGCTTGTCAAGGAAAACGCCGGTACGGTGGTCGAAATCTGCCGCAAGCTCGATGGTATTCCGCTGGCGATCGAGTTGGCCGCCGCCCGAATCAAGCTTCTCTCTCCCTCCGCGTTATTGCAACGTCTCACCCATCGGCTGCATCTGCTGACCTCAAGCCGTCATGATGCGCCGGGGCGCCAGCAAACGATGCGCCAGGCGATTGCCTGGAGTTATGACCTGCTCGGCAGCGAACAGCAACAGCTATTTCGCATGCTCGGGGTCTTTTCCGGCGGCTTCACGATCGAGGCAGCGGAGACCGTTGCGATGCGCTTCTCGGATGCAGTCTCTCCCGATCTTCTCGATCAAGCTCGCCCAACTCGTTGATGTCAACCTGCTCCGACAGGAATCGGGATCCTCCGGAGAGCCGCGCTTCGATCTGTTTCAAACCATTCAGGAATTCGCCTACGAAATGCTCGTGGCAGAAGACGAATGGGAACGCGCCCGGCAGGCGCATGCGGAATGGGTCGCGGAACTCGTCACCGCGGCCGTCGACGGCATGATCGGTCCCGAGCAGCGCCGATGGTTCCAGCAGCTCGAAACTGAGCAGGGAAACCTGCGCGCCGCGCTTACCTGGGCGATCGAGCGGGAGGATGCCGCACAAGCGCAAACGATCGCGGCTGGACTCTGGCGATTCTGGGGATTGCGCGAGCACGTTTCAGAGGGGCGGCGTTGGCTCGATCAGGCGCTGGCGCTCGATCCTGGCCAGGAGACGATCGAACGGGCAAGAGCGCTGCACGCTGCCGGGGAGCTGGCTGCAATCCCAGAGCGACACCACGTCCTTCCTCGCCTTCTATAACCAATCGCTTGCCCTCGCTCGCTCGCATGGCGACCGCAAGCTGATCGCCCGCGTGCTGAACTCGCTCGGAAACGTCGCGCTCGATCAGGGACGATACGACGATTCGATGGCATTTCATCTAGAGGCGCAGCAGCTATTTGAGGCAATCGGCGACCGGCGCGGTCAGGCGGGTGCACTGCACAATGTCGGCACCGCACATCTCCATCAGGGCGATCTCGATCTTGCTGAGACGCATTATCTTCAATCACTCGCCATCCTCCGCACACTCGGCGACGAGCGCTCGATCGGAACCAATCCTCGGAAGTCTTGGGGTGACCGCCTTTTCCCGGAACGACTTCGATCGGTCACGTCAACTGCATGAAGAAAGTCTCGCCATAATGCAAGCGATTGGCGACGACTACGGCTCCGCGATTCGCGCTTGATCAACCTCGGCGAGGTCAACCGGCAGCTAGGCGATAACGAGCAAGCGCGGCAGCAGTACGAAACCGCGCTCGAGATCTTCGCGAAACTCGGCGCGCAACGTCATGTCGCGGTCACCCGTTTCCATCTTGGTGAGGTCACGCGCGCCGAAGGAGATATCTCCCAGGCCGTGGAGATCCACCTTGCGTCACTCGATGAGCTCTGGGCGTGCCAGGATCGTAATTCCGTCGCAACGTGCCTGACCGCGATCGGAGGCGAGGCGTCCGCACTCGGCGATCCAGATCTGGGCGCTCGCCTGCTTGGTAGCGCTGATGCGCTCCGGCATGCGATGGGCGCGGAAATGCTGCCTGATGAAGCGGAAAGCTTTGCTCACGCACTCGATCAGACGCGCTCGATGCTGACGCCAGCTGACTTCACCGCGGCCTGGGAATTGGGGCAGTCACTGTCGATCGAAACGGCGATCGAGCAGGCGCACGCGGTCGGCACGCTCACCAGCGGCAAGGAAGATCGCGCCTACGCCGATGCTACCGAGACGCTCGGCCTGACCCGGCGCGAGATCGAGGTGCTACGCCTCTTCGCCGCCGGAGCGTCCTATCAGGAGATCGCCGATTCTCTCGCCATGACGAACGCGGTCGCTGCTGCCACCGTCGCCACGCTCTACAGCAAGTTAGGGATCGATTCGATGGCTGGCGCGAGCGCCATTGCCTTCAAGCACGGGTTGATCTAGTCGCGCGGCCGCACCTGGCTCTCGGCAGGAGGATTTGGGACAGGCTTCAACGTGCCAGATCGTTTCGATGCCGCCCGCCAACGACAGCTCGCTCAGGAAATCGGCGAGATGTTCCCGGGGAATGTAATAGCTGTTTTCGTGGGGAATCAGGATGTCCGATTCAAGTCGGGTCACGACCCGGTAAAACGGGGGCAGCGCCGCCATCGCTTCATCGAATGGCGCGCCATGCTGATAGTGATACTTGCTGCCGCGAATCGCGCTGACCCAATCGACATCGGCCCACCCGCTCCCATCTGGATTGTCGGGCGTCCAGAATCGATCGACGCGTTCTACCGGTCCAATTTTTGGATGATCTGGATTGCTCATAGTGATACCTGGAGCCGCTCATTCCCCGGCACTGAAGTGCCGGGCTAAACAAAACAAAGTCCCGTTGGGACTACGTGCGTGCTCCCCTCTCCCGCTTCGGGTGAGGGGCTGCGGGTGAGGGCCGTCATGAATCTGGGCACCCCGTCCTCACAACTCATAACTCACGACTCACAACTTCGTCAGAGCGCTCCTTCAATCCGGCGGTAGCTTCCTTCATAGTTCATGAGTGGATCATCGGTATCAGGACCGAGTCCGACCCGCTCGACCGCACAGAGCATGATCAGGTGGTCACCTGCCGGGATCACTTCTTGAAAGCGGCAGTCGAACCAGGCCAGCGCGCCGGTCAGGATCGGGCTGCCGGTTGCCGCAACCTCGAACGGAATGCCGTCGAAGGTTGGATTCGGCACCGGCGCCATCCCGGCGAACCTGTCGGCTTCGAACTCGTGTCCGCGATCAAGCACGGAAACCGCGCAGACGCCCGTTTCCTGGATGAGCCGCGATGTCGTGCCCTGCTTATCCATAAAGAGCGCGATCAACGGCGGATCGAGCGAAACGACTTGAAATCCGGTGATCGTCGTGCCGCGATAGCGCGGTTCGCCATTCACCAACCGCCGGGTCGTCAGCACCGCCACCCCGCTCGCCCAGCGCCGCCGGACGGCCCGCATGGCGTTGGCGTCTGCGGGCAGTCCTTCGCTCGGCGAACCAACCAGTCGGGGACGCGACCGCTCGCTCGATCCACTGGAGATCCGCCCATGACTTCGATTTTGCGATGGAATCGCTGTCATTATTGATCCCCCAGCCGGTCGACCACTGGCTGCGCCAGCTTGATCAAAAGCTCGACCGCTTCTTCGAGCGCGAGATCGGGCTCGCCACCCGGCTCACGCACATGCAATTCCAGATTTGGATGGAGCGCCACGCGCCGCCAGCGGTCTTCCGCCGGCCGCATTTGGATGCGGAGCAGCGACGCAATCTGTTGGTCTTCCATCGCGCCGAGCCGCTCTTTAATATCCTGGAGCGGCATTCCTTCCCGCTTCAACCGGCCGATCATCTGCAATCGGAGCAGGTGACCGAGATCGTAGGTCGCGCTCGGACCGCGCCCATAAGCGGGTGGCAGCATTCCCTCAGTGATGTAATAGCGGATCGTCCGCGCGGTAATGCCGGTTTCGCGTTCCAGATCGGCGATGTTATAGCGGTATGGTTCCGGCGCAGCGGGCAGCCGCGCTCCGCTCGCGCGTGGCGGCGGCGAAAGCTCCTCGCCGATCCCCTTATGGTTTTGCTGAGACATCCTCCGCCCGTTCCGTCGCGCACAGCCGCGAATCGCGATCTTCAGATAATGATATGTCCTTGATCCATTTGATAGAGAAGACGCGCAACTAAACCGAGCCGTCACTCATTGGCTGCAATGGTCCTTCTCCCGGGAAACCAATGTCTTGACCGGTCTCCCCAACTCAGGCTATTGCAAAATGAGAACGGATATTCTAATGTGGCAAGCGGGCATGACAAGGAGTCACATTTCGCTCGCACGAACTTCGATTGCCTGCTGCCGTGTCAGTACCATTCGTTTCGGAGACGACGCTGAATGTGCAGAAACATCAGAACGTTATTCAACTTCGAGCCGCCGGCAACGGATGACGAGATCCAGGCCGCGTCCTTGCAATTCGTGCGCAAGATCAGCGGCTTCACCAAACCTTCCAAAGCGAATGAAGCTGCGTTTGACGAGGCAGTCGCCGCGATCGCCCGCATCTCCAACCAACTCCTCGATTTCGCTGGAGTCAACCGCCGCACCCAAAAATCGCGAGGAAGAAGCCGCGCGGGCAAAAGCCCGCTCCGCTCAACGGTTTGCCAACTGATGAGACTTTGCGCGTTCGACGGCGAACGAGATGGGATTTGAGGGATCAATGCTGATGAACGATGTCGCCATGGATTCGATGCGTGAAACGGTCGACGAGGTGTACCGTACCGAGTCGCGCCGGGTGTTCGCCACGCTCATCCGCCTGCTTGGCGATTTCGATCTCGCGGAAGACGCGCTGCACGATGCCTTCGCCGCCGCGCTGATTCAATGGTCGCGCGATGGCGTCCCCGCCAATCCTCGCGCCTGGCTTGTTTCGGCCGGCCGGTTCAAGGCGATCGACGGCATCCGGCGGCGAGTCCGTTTCGACGCCTCGCTGGCGACACTCGCCGAGCAACTCGAAGACGAGCCCGACGTCGCCGACCAGGTAAGCGACGGCGAGACGATCGAAGACGACCGCCTGCGCCTGATCTTCACTTGCTGCCATCCCGCCCTCTCTCCTGACGCACGTGTGGCGTTGACGCTGCGCGAGGTCTGCGGGCTCACCACGGAAGAAATTGCCCGAGCGTTTCTCACCACTCCACCCACACTCGCCCAGCGAATCGTCCGCGCCAAGGCGAAAATCCGCGACGCCCGCATTCCCTATCAAGTGCCGGGTCCGGCAGAGCTGCCGGACCGCATCGACGCGGTGCTGCATGTCATCTATCTCGTTTTCAATGAAGGGTACTCCGCCTCATCGGGAGAATCGCTCACCCGCGCAGACATTTCCGGCGAAGCGATCCGGTTGGGACGGCTGCTGGTTGAGCTGCTGCCGGAGCCCGAGGTGGCCGGACTGCTCGGCCTGATGCTGATCCAGGAATCGCGGCGAGAAGCGCGCTCGACGGTCGCGGGGGATATCATCCTGCTTGAAGATCAGGACCGCTCCCTCTGGAACCGGAATCACATCATCGAAGGCACCGCGTTGGTTGAGCAGGCGCTGCGAACGCAGCGCTTTGGCCCCTATACGATCCAGGCCGCGATCGCGGCCGTTCATGCCGGCGCCCCGGACGCCGATGCGACCGATTGGGATGAGATCGTCAGTCTTTACGATGTGCTGCTTGGGGTTGTTTCCTCGCCGGTCGTGGAGCTGAATCGCGCCGTCGCGCTCGCCATGCGCGATGGTCCGGAAGCTGGGCTTGTCCAGATTGACGTCATTCTGGAGCGCGGCGATCTCGCCGATTACCATCTTGCGCATGCTGCGCGTGCCGATCTTTGCCGCCGCGCCGGGCGGCCAGATGAGGCGCGAGCGTCCTACGAGCGCGCGCTCGGTCTCACCCAGCTCGATCCCGAACGCCGCTTTCTGGAGCGGCGCATGAGCGAACTCCCGCACTGATCGATTCATCCCCGCATCGCACGAATTCGATGTCGAATTCACATTGCCCCGCTCGACAATCTGCAACGAGCAAGGATGAACCACGCCGTTCATTGGCGAACAGCGCATTCGGTACTCGATGTTGGAGGAGTTTGATCGATGAGATTCATGATGATCATCAAGAGCGACGAACGGGCGGAAGCCGGGCAATTGCCGAGCGCGGAACTCCTCACGGCCATGGGGAAATACAACGAGGAGTTGATCAAGGCAGGCGCGCTGGTCGGAGCTGAAGGACTTCATCCGAGCAAGTTGGGAGCTCGCTTGAAGCTGGTCGGCGGCAAGCGCACTCGCACGGACGGCCCGTTCGCTGAAGCGAAAGAGGTCATCGCCGGCTACTGGATCATTGAAGTCGCTTCGAAGGATGAAGCCATCGCCTGGGCGAAGCGAGTCCCCTTCGAAGCTGATGTAGAGGGATGCGCAAGCGGCGCCCGCGCTGAGATCGAGATTCGCCAGATGAACGACCTCGACGATTTCCCGCTCGATGAAAATGAAGAAGATTCAGGTTGGCGTGAACAGGAAGCCGCCTGGCGCGATGCTCCACCACAATCGACGCTGTCGCCCCGGAACCCCGCGCTCAAGCGCTTTTTCTGCATGGCCATGGGTGATGCCGATTACGAGGCGGGCAAGATGCCAGAGGAGAAGCTCCTGGCGGCCATGGGTGAATACATGGGCAAGCAGATTGAAGAAGGCGTGCTGCTCTCGGGTGAAGGACTTCGCCGCACCGCGGAGGGCGCCAAGGTCTACTTCCAGAACGGCATCCGCACGGTCACCGATGGCCCCTTCCTCGAAACCAAGGAGATCGTTGGCGGCTTCGCAATAATCCAGGCGGAGTCGTTGGAAGCGGCGATCGCCATGGGCTGGGATTTCCTCGAGGTCGGTGGTCCCTTTGAGCCGGGCGTCGAGAACCGTTGCGAAATCCGCCAGGTCTTCGATATGGCCGATTTCCCGGCTGAATTGGTTGCGGAAGCGCCTGGAGCATTTGAAGTTGAGCGGGTCCTTCGCGGTCAGATGTCCTGATCATTTCAACGTGATTGGCGGGGAGGCGGCATGAGATTTCGCACTGTCATCGAGCTTGGCGGCAAAACCGCGACTGGTATTCAAGTACCGGAAGAGATCGTGACTGCGCTTGGCTCGGGCAAGCGCCCTGCCGTCATCGTGACGATCAACGGGTACACCTACCGAAGCACGGTCGCGCCGATGGGCGGAGTCTTCATGTTGCCAGTAAGCGCGGAGGTTCGCGCAAACGCGAGAGTCGCGGCCGGGGACGACATCAACGTTGACGTCGAACTCGACACCGAGCCCCGTGAGGTGACCGTGCCACCGGATTTGATCGAAGCGCTCGACCAGAACGGCGAGGCGAAACAGTTTTTCGCAGAACTCTCCTACAGCAACAAGCGGCGCATCGTCCTCTCGATCGAGGACGCAAAAACGGCTGAGACGCGCCGGAGGAGAATTGAGAAAGCAGTTGCCATGCTGGCAGAAGGACGAATCTGACGCAATGCAACGCGCAACTGTCGATTTTGGTCTTTCCCGTTCGACAACGTGATGTCACAGGGAATTGATGTGACTCCTGGGGAAGGGCAGCTCCAGACAAAAACATTTGGACTAACAGGCGAGCTCAGATGGAGGAACGGCACGTGTTTGGAAAAATTTACTCAGTGACGATCGTTGTCGCCGATCAGGACAAAGCGCTCGACTTCTACGTCAACACCCTCGGTTGGGAAAAAGGGATGGACAATCAGATGGGGCCGGATATGCGCTTCCTGACCGTTATTCCATCTGGAGCGGAGACATCGCTCGTGCTCGGGCATACGAGCTGGTTTCAGGATGTCCTGCCCCCGGCAAAGATTGGCATCAGCCTCACCACCCCGGATATTGACGCTACCTACGAAACGTTGACATCTCGCGGCGTCACCTTCAAGCAACCAGTCGAGATGATGCCATGGGGCCAGAAGGCGGCCTGGTTTTATGACATCGATGAGAACGAATTCTTCCTCGTCGAAGAGTAGCGTTCACCGGAGCATCTCAAGCGATTTCGCCAATGCAGGCAACACCACGCGATGTCGCGAGAAAACAACATCCAGCGCAGGGTGATGAGTGCTCAAAGACGAGCCAGGGAATCGACGTCGATACCGTTGATCTTGCGGGAGGATCAAACCAGGATGGCCATTCCATCAGAACAGGAGCGGGAAAGCGATCTTCCATCCACGCTTTCGGCCCCAGCGCGGCGAGCGTTGACCGGGGCAGGATGCACGCGGCTCGAAGATGTCGCGAAACTGAGTGAAAAAGAGATCAAGCAGCTCCACGGCGTCGGGCCAAATGCGATCGAAAAGCTTCGCCAGGCGCTCAGCAAAACCGGACGCTCGTTCGCCGGAGATCGACCATCGTCCTGATCCGTGTGTCGAATTGAACGCCGCAGTTTCGACTACGTTATAGTGGTCACCCCGCAGACCAACTTGTTCCCGCAACTCAACTCAGAAAGGAAGCCATCATGAGCGGAGTCCGTGTGCTCGTTGGAACGCGCAAAGGTGCGTTTATTTTGACTTCGGATGAAAAGCGCCAGAAATGGGAGGTCTGTGGCCCGCATTTTGGCGGCTGGGAGATCTATCATCTCAAGGGATCTCCCGTTAACCCCGACCGCATCTACGCCTCGCAATCGAGCGGCTGGTTCGGGCAGACGATGCAGCGCTCGGACGACGGCGGCAAGACCTGGAATCCGGTCGGCAATGAGTTTGTCTATGATGGCGTTCCTGGAACCCACCAGTGGTACGACGGCACGCAGCATCCCTGGGAATTCAAGCGGATCTGGCACCTTGAGCCGTCCGTTGTCGATGTAGATACCGTTTATGCGGGCGCGGAGGACGCGGCTCTCTTCCGCTCGACGGATGGCGGCGAGTCCTGGCATGAGCTCTCCGGGCTTCGCCAGCACTCCACCGGGCATCTCTGGCAGCCAGGCGCAGGCGGCATGTGTCTGCACACAATCATTCAGGATCCCGCGAATCCCGATCGCATCTACGTCGCCATTTCGGCAGCAGGCGCGTTCCGCACTGATGACGGCGGCGAAACCTGGAAACCGATCAACCAGGGTCTGCAATCGGAATATATTCCTGATCCCAGCGCCGAAGTCGGGCACTGCGTTCACAATCTCTCCATCCATCCGTCGCGGCCCGATACCGTCTTCATGCAGAAGCACTGGGATATCATGCGCACCGACAACGCCGGCGAAAAGTGGCATGAAGTGAGTGGGAATCTGCCATCCGACTTTGGGTTTCCGATCTCCGTTCACGCGCATGAGCCCGAAACGGTCTATGTCGTGCCGATCAAGAGCGATTCCGAGCATTTCCCGCCCGAGGGCAAGCTGCGCGTCTACCGCAGCCGCACCGGCGGCAATGAGTGGGAAGCGCTGACGAACGGGTTGCCGCAGAGCGATTGCTACGTGAATGTGCTGCGCGACTCAATGGCGGTCGACCGGCTCGATTCATGCGGCATCTACTTCGGCACCACCGGCGGGCAGGTCTACGCCTCGCCTGATTCGGGCGACACCTGGGCGCCGATCGTTCGCGATTTGCCGGCCGTGGTTTCCGTCGAAGTGCAGACATTGGCATGATCAGAGTCATCCTTCCAGCCCACCTGCAGAATATGGCCAAGGTCGGCCGCGAGGTGACCATCGATATCGATGGTCCCGTCACCCAGGCGGCCGTGCTCGATGCGCTTGAGGCGACCTATCCGGTTCTGCGCGGCACGATTCGCGATCACGTTTCGAAACAACGGCGACCGTTCTTGCGCTTCTTCGCCTGCGAGCAGGATCTCTCCCACGACTCACCCGATACCCCGCTACCCGAGGCCGTGGTCTCAGGCAGTCAACCGTTTGTCGTGCTCGGCGCAATCGCCGGCGGGTAGAGAATCTCTCACCTACCACCATGTCGTAGGAGAGGATCTTTTTTCGTCCCGTGGTGATCGAAACCAAAGTTGTTTTCGTAAACCCGGGCCGGCACAAGATCCTCTCCTACGGACAGGTGGTGATTGAGGTTGGGAGTGAGGGTCGTTCGCGTCTAGACTTGGATAAAACGTGTCGTCGATGATGGAATTGAGGGAGGACTGGTTTTGAAATATATGCTGCTGATCTACGGGGCGGAGACAGTGCTCAACCAGGAAGAGCGCGAGGCCTGTTTCCAGGAATCGTCCGAACTGGCCCACAAGATCAACACCACCGGTAATTATCTCGCCGCCAGCCCGCTTCAATCAATCACCACGGCAACGAGTGTCCGCGTCCGCGAGGGCAAGCGCCTGCTCACCGACGGCCCATTCGCCGAAACCCGCGAGCAACTCGGCGGCTATTTCCTGATCGACGCCAAAGACATGGACGAAGCCGTCGACATCGCCGGTCAGATTCCCGGCGCGCGCTGGGGCACCGTCGAAGTCCGCCCCCTCGTCGAGCTTCCAAACCTTCCAACGGAATAGTCCGTACTCACACCCTCATCCAATGCTGGAAGAGGGTGGTCCTTTAGGACCGGGTGAGGGTTCAAAGCTTCCAAAATGCATCTTCTAGCAGACCTGCCGCCGCTACAACCGGGCAGGTCTGTTTCATGTTTCACCGAATTTGTCGATTTCACGCAGGATGACTCGACTATTCCGTAAATCAAGAACGCAACCGCCGGGGGAAAGCGATGAAATATCTCTGTCTTGTCTATCAGGTCGAATCAGACATCGATGCGATGCCGGAAAGCTGAGTACGAGGCGATCGTCGATGAGGTTCTCTACTATCGCGAAGAGCTCCGTGAAAGTGGTCACTACATCACATCGTCTCCACTCCAGCCGGTGCGCGAAGCAATGACGATCCGGGTAAGAAATGGAAAGGTCTCCGTTACCGATGGTCCATTCGCCGAAACCCGCGAGCAATTAGGCGGTTTCTATCTGATCGAAGCCGTCGATCTCAACGACGCGATAAGACTGGCGTCGAAGATGCCGCCGGCCCGGATTGGGTGCATCGAAATTCGTCCGCTCAAGGACTTCAATGTTATGGGATAACCGTCCGATGAAGTGCGGAAGCTCCGACGCAAATCGCAAATGTCGATTGGCGACGACACCGAACGACGAAGTGATGAACGCGGATACCGCGTTGCTCGCGACTTCGCTGGAGTTCAAAGGAGAACGACGATGCGAAAGATCATTGCCACCGAGTTTGTCACCGTGGATGGCGTCATGGAATCGCCGCACGACTGGAGCGTTCCCTTCAGGAGCGACGAAGCGGGGAAATTCAAGCAGGACGAACTCTTCGCGGTCGATGCGCTGCTGCTTGGCCGCGTCACCTACGAAGGATTCGCCGCCTCCTGGCCATCGCAAGCTGACGAGGCGGGCTACGCGGACCGGATAAACAGCATGCCCAAATATGTCGTGTCGTCCACCTTGCAGTCGGCTGATTGGAACAACACCTCGATCATCAGCAGCGATGTCGCTGCGGAAGTCGCCAGGCTCAAAGAAGAGGCCGGCCAGGACATCCTCATCTTCGGCAGCGCAGAGCTGGTTGACTCGCTGGCTGATCAAGGTCTCATCGATGAGTATCGGCTGATGACCTTCCCGGTCGTAGTTGGTTCAGGCAAGCGCGTGTTTAAAGAGGGACGATCGAAGCTCACGCTCGATCTCAGCAAAACGACCACGCTGCCGAATGGAGTCACCGTGGCCTCATACCACCCTGTCGCCGAAAAAGACTGAGGAATTGCGCGGCGCTGGTGCCGGCATGCAAAGGAGTAGAACCGTGACGAACCCCCAGCCCACAGCGACGCTCGATAAGCGATATAGCAGCGAAACCGCAACGGCTCGCGCCTGGGAAGAAGGGCGCGCGCTGCTCGAAAAAGCGGAAATCTTCTGGCTCACCACCGTTCGCGCGGATGGACGTCCGAATGTTTCCCCACTCGCCGCCATTTGGCTCGACGGCGCACTCCATTTTTGCACCGGCGAATACGAGCGCAAAGCCCTGAATATCGCGAGCAACCGGCAATGCGCGATCACGACCGGTTGCAATGCCATGAACGAAGGGTTCGATGTGGTCATTGAAGGCGACGCCGTACGCGTGCTCGATGCGGAAAAGCTGCAGCGTGTGGCCGACGCCTACGGTGCGAAATATGCAGGATGGGGGCTCACCGTTGGCGACGGTGTCTTGCTCGGTGAAGGCGGAGACACGCTCGTCTTCGAGATCGATCTGGTGAAGGCGTTCGGATTCGGCAAAGGCGAGCCGTTCAGTCAGACCCGCTGGGATTTCTAACGTCGTTGGGACTCAGGCAAGGATGCATCTCATGAGCAAAGGCGCTCTTTCCTCAACCCGGCTGAATCGCATGCACGATCTGATGGCGAGCTACGTCGAGCGCGGGACAGCCCCCGGCTTGATCACGCTCGTCAGCCGGCGCGGCCAAACCGAAGTTGATGTGATTGGCCGGCGAGCGATCGAAGGCGAGCCGATGACGCGCGACTCGATCTTTCGCATCTCCTCGATGACCAAACCGATCACTGCCGCCGCCACGATGATCCTGGTCGAGGAATGCAAGCTCCGCCTCGATGAGCCGGTCGATCGCCTTCTCCCCGAGCTTGCCAACCGCCAGGTGTTGAAGCGGCTCGACGGACCGATCGACGACACCGTTCCCGCCAACCGCCCGATCACCGTTCGCGATCTCCTCACCTTTACCCCGGGCTTCGGCCTGCTTATGGTTGATCCCCACTACTACCCGATCGCGGCGGCGATGAACGAGCAAGGGGTGGCGGTTGGTCCGCCAAGTCCCGCCAAACATGTCGCCACTGATCAATGGATCGCAAATCTTTCGAAGATGCCGCTGCTGCATCAGCCGGGCGAGCAATGGATGTACAACACCGGCTCGGAGCTGCTCAGCATCCTGATTCCGCGCGCCACGGGTCAATCACTGGAGTCATTCTTCCAGGAACGCATTTTCGGTCCACTCGGCATGAAGGACACCGGCTTCGTCGTTCCCGCCGACAAGTTAGATCGGCTCACTGCCTCCTACTGGACCAATCCTGAGAATGGCGAGCTGATCCTTAACGACGCCGCTGCAGACAGCGAGTGGAGCCGCCCGCCTGCATTCCCGGACGGCTCCGCGGGGTTGGTTTCCACCATCGACGATTACCTCGCCTTCAGCCAGATGCTCCTGAACAACGGCAAGCTCGGCAACGAGCGGATCCTTTCGCGTCCCTCCGTCGAGTTGATGACGACCGACCAGCTCTCGCCCGAGCAAAAAACGACTCCGGGCATGATGAACCAGTTCTTCGCGAACCATGGCTGGGGATTTGGCATGTCGGTCGTCACCCGCCGCGACCAGGTCGCGCATTCCCTCGGCACGTATGGCTGGGATGGCGGCATGGGCACGTCCTGGTACGCCGATCCGCGCGAGGAGATGACGACGATCCTGCTCACCCCGGCCGCCTGGACTTCTCCACTCGCCCCGAATCTGTTTCTCGATTTCTGGACTTCAGCTTACCAATCGATCGACGATTGAGCGTTTCCAGAACTTGTTTCCCCTACGTCTTAGCCCTCTCGGAAATCGAGAGGGCCATTGCGCGACGCACGAACCTTGCCCAAGGAGGACAATGGCATGGAGTTTCCGCGCATCGGTGTCGGACTTCCGAATTACGGCCCTTATGCGAGCCCCGACGCGATATTGATGGTGGCTACTGCTGTCGAAGCACTTGGGTTTCACAGCGTCTCGACTTCTGAGCGCTTGCTTCTGCCGGCGACGCCCGGCTGGAAAAACGATTTCGGATTGCCCGAGTATCCGGTCTACGACGCCATCGAAACGCTCACCTGGGTCGCCGCCCAGGACGAGCCGGATCAAGTTGGGCACCGGAGTTTTGCTCTCGCTCTTCCAGCCACCGGTGGTGCTCGCGCGCCGGCTGGCCACCCTTGATCAGCTTTCGTCGGGGAGAGCGGAAATCGCGATTGGTCAGGGCTGGTTGCCGCAAGAGTTCGCGGCGGTCGGCGTTCCCCTCTCCCGGCGAGGCGCCGGTTTTGAAGAGCACATCGCCGCCATGCGCGCCTGCTGGGGTCCCGATCCCGTCGAACATGACGGTCCGCATTACCCGATCGCCCGCGCCAGGATTGGACCAAAACCATTCAATGGATATCTTCCAATTTACATCGGCGGTCTGGCTCCGGAAGCCGTGAAGCGAGCCGCCTGCCTGGGCGACGGCTTCATCACTGCGCTGAGAGATTGGCAAGCATGCGCCGCCGAAATCGAAATCTACCGGAATGCCGGAGGAACCGGACCCGTTCTGCTCCGGGGAAATCCGGAGTTCGATTCGGCATCATCGGCAACGTCCATCGCCTCCAAGCTGCTGGATATGCTTGCCCGCGCCAGCTCGGCTGGAGTCGATGAAGTGCATTTCGATCTGACCATCGCGGGTCTCGATCCCGGACGGCAGGTCGAGATTTTAGAGGCCCTTTCCCTCACCATAAACTGATGAAATATTGCGGCTCCCGGGGTATTGCCCTTGCGAATGCGCCATGCTAATCTGCGATTGGGAATCACGGTCGAATCTGTTGAAAGGACCTTCGGTAATGCACCGTCGATTTCCTGCTGCGCGCATACTCTCATTGCGCTCGCTGTTTTTTGTGGCGATGATCGCCTTCTCCGCTCTGGCCATACCGGCCGCCGCCCGCACTCAGGCGCAAAGCACCCCGATTCCAACCACATCCTATCGCGTGCGCCGACGGCACGACCGAAGCGTATACCCAGCAAATGGACGCCTACAAAGCGGCCGGAACCTATCCGGTCGTGCAGACGCAGAGCGCCGACTCCATCGCCTCGATTACGGTGGAAATTCCGAAAATCGACTTCACCGGCCCCGGCCAATCCGCAACCATGCCGGTCGGACCGTGCCAGACCATCTACCGGTTCGCCTACAACAACGTCTCCGCCGATGCGGGAGCGGCGCTTCCGTTCCAGTATGTTGAAGTCGACTGGAACACTGAGGGCGAGCCCCGAGGTCCAAACGGGACATTCTCCTCGGCCCACTTCGATTTCCACTTCTACATGCAGCCGCAATCGGACGTTGACCACACCATGCAGTGCGTCTCGACGAACGGCAGGACCTGCGATCAGTTCGAAACCAGCTACGATCAGATGCGGCTCTTCCAGGAAATGCCGGAATCGATCTACGTTCCGGCGGCCTATCGCGCCGATGTCGGCTCCGCCATCCCGGAAATGGGATTGCACCTGCTCGACGCGAGCTTCGACTACACGCTCGACAACGTCAACCACACTCCGACGATGCTCTACGGAAGCTTCGATGGCAATCTCATCTTCGCCGAGACTTCAGTAACGCTCCTCACCCTTCAGGATGTCGTCAACGCTCCTGGACAAACCATCACCTACCCGTATCAGCAACCGACCGCATTCGCGAACGAAATCGACTGGCCGACGAGCTTCACCATCACCTACCTGCCCGAGACTGGCGGTTTCCAGGCCGGGTTCACCGACTTCCTCCACCACGAAGCAACACCGGTGTCGTAAGCCATCGGCTTCTGGTATTTGCGCCGAATTTCCAAACAGTCGCACGAACCAGACGGGATCGGGGCAAATGCCCCGGTCCCGTTCGCGTTGGATTTCGCATGTGCTTCGATCAAGCGAAGGTCATAACCGTTTTGCGTTCCGCCGACCCCTGACCGGATGGAGCAAAGAGTGCTGGCAGCTCGCCAAGGGAAATGATGCGGCTGACGATCGGGATGAGATTGACGCGTCGTGCGGCTGCAAGCTCGAGCGCCAGCGGATAGGTCCCCGGGCTTCCGACCGCGCCAACGATCTCGATTTCATTGAGGGTAACCGCGGTGAGGTCGATTGAAACGAGACCATCAAACACGCCGTACACGACCAGCCGCCCACGCGGCCGCACGGCGCTCAGTGCTACCTGCGCCCCACCTTCCTTGCCGGTGACCTCGATCGCGCAGTCCGCCAGCGCTCCGTCATTCCAGTCGCGAATACTCGCTTCCACATTGTCTCGAACGCTATGCAGGGCAATCTCCGCCCCGAATTGCCGCGCAAGATCGAGCCGGTCATCGTGGCGGTCGATCACCGCCACGCGCGCTGTCGTCAACGCCTTCAGAGCCTGGAGTACGCAAAGCCCACTCGATCCCTGCCCGACCACAACGACGCTCGCCCCATCGGGGACGTTCGCCCGATGAACGGCGTGGATCGCGCACGCCAGCGGATCGATCAGCGTAGCTTCAACCGCATCGAGCGTGTCGGGAATCGGAGTGACCTGGGAGCGAGGAACCGTCAGATACTCCGCGTATGCCCCATCTCGCGTAAAGCCCGTTCCGGCTTTCCCCTCGACCAGGACGCGCAGTCCTCGCAGGGCCTCATCCCCCAACTCGCCAGTATCAACAACGCGGCCAACGGCTTCGTGTCCGGCAATAATGGGAAAGGTCACATTCGGGACATGCCCGCCAAAAATGTGAAAATCGGTCCCGCACACACCGCACGCCTCGATCCGGACAAGCACATCGTCGCCGGACGCAGTTGGGATAGCCGTTTTCCGCATCACCATTTGGCCCGGCTGCTCGATCACAGCGGCATCCATTTCGCCAGGTATGGTCGTCACAATATTCGCCCTTTCCACAATCTGGTTGCGTCAACTGCCAAACGCGATGCGCGTTTCGGATTGTTTGGAAAAGAGATGCAGCCGGGCTGGATCGAATGTGATCCAGATCGGTTGCCCTCCACGCCACCCGGCCTCGGTCGGGACGCGCGCCAGCATCAGCCGATCATCGAGCATGCCGCTGATATAGCTATCCGCGCCGACCATCTCCACCAGTTCAATCGTCATCGGAAGTGCATGCGAACCGGCAGCATCCTCAGAGGTATGAACGATGACGTCTTCCGGTCGAACGCCGCAAATGATCTCCGATTCTTCAACCAGCAGATCTTTCAGCATCGCCGCTGTTTTCGGCGCGATCGGTATAGCCCCGAACCCCGCAACTACGGCAGGATCGCCGCCGTCTGCGACCACCCTGGCATCAAAGAAGTTCATCGGGGGACTTCCGAGAAATCCAGCGACAAAGAGATTCATGGGGTGGATGTAGAGATCGCTCGGCGAGCCAATTTGCTGCACGACCCCGTTGTGCATGACGACGATGCGATCCCCCATCGTCATTGCCTCAATCTGATCGTGGGTGACGTAGACCGTGGTGGTGCCCAGGCGATGCTGCAGGCGAACGATCTCTCCGCGCGTTTGCAGACGCAACTTCGCATCAAGATTTGAAAGCGGTTCGTCCATGAGGAAGAGTTTCGGCTCGCGAATGATGGCCCGGCCGAGCGCGACTCGCTGTCGTTGCCCGCCCGAGAGCTCGTGGGGCATCCGTTCGAGCAGATGGCCGATCGCCAGCATGTCCGAGATCTGCCGCACTTTGGCCTCGATCTCGCTCTTCGGCGTTTTCCTCAATTTGAGGGCATAGGAAAGATTTCCAGCAACGCTTTTGTGCGGGTAGAGCGCATAGTTCTGAAAGACCACGGCCATGTCGCGATGCCTGGGCGGCACCCGGTTGATGAGTTGACCGTCGAGAAAGATCTCGCCGCTGCTGACCCGCTCCAACCCCGCCAGCATTCGCAGGGTTGTCGTCTTCCCGCACCCGGATGGGCCAACCAGCACCAGGAATTCGCCGTCGTTGATCTCGAGATCGAGTTCCTTCACGGCATAGGAATCGCCGAACATTTTAGTTAATTTCTTGCAAACTACCGTGCTCATCAGTTCTCAATCCTCAGCTACCCATAAATGGTGCGGGCATCGACGGAATGCGGATCGATCGATTCGCTACTTCAGCGCACCACCCAGCAATCCTCTGGTCAGCTGTTTCTGCACCATCAGGAACAGAATGAGCACGATCGCCGTCGTCACCAGCGAAGCCGCCATCAAATAGTTCCACTGAACCTGATAGTGCCCGATGAAATGAAAAAGGCCGACCGTGATCGGTGCTTTGTTTTCATCGGAGATAAAGGTGAGCGCAAAGAGGAACTCGTTCCAGGCGTTCATAAAGGTGAAGATGGCTGCGGCGACGATGCCCGGCCACGAAAGGGGAATCGTGATGGCCAGAATGGCGTGCAGCCTGGAGACACCATCCATCATCGCCGCTTCCTCGATTTCAGCTGGAATCGTCTGAAAATAGCCAGTCAGGAGCCAAACCGCGTAGCTCAGACCAAACGCGGCATTGATCACGACCAACGTCCAGAGGTTATCGAGCAGGTGATAGGTCGCCACGACGCGAAAGAGCGCCAGAATGATGACGATTGGCGAGAACATCTGAACGACAAGGAGCATGAAGAGATAAAACTGGCGAAGTTTGAACGGAAACCGCGCCAGCGCATAGGCGGCGGGCACAGCCAGAACGAGCGCGAGAATGGCGGTGCCGAGCCCGATGAAGAGACTGTTGCGGAAATAGGTTGTCAGCGACACCTGACTCCATATCGCCCGGTAATTGCTGAATTCGGCTTGCCTGGGGATCAACGTTGGCGGCTGTTGAAAGACTTCCTGGTCGCTCTTGAGTGAGGTCGAGATCATCACGAAGAATGGGAAGAGAAAAATGACGAAGAACGGAATCAGAATCGCTCCGATCCCGAGCTGTTTCAGCGCCTTCGTTTCCGGGTTGAGTGATTCGGTCACCATGGGTAGCCTCTAGCCGGTTCTCCGGCCAAGATAGATCCGGCTATAGGTAAGACTGAAGACCATGAGCAGGCCAAAGGTCAACACTGCCAGCGCGGAAGCAGCGCCAAAATCGAGATTGACAAAAGCGAGCTTGTAGAGATAGGTGACGATAATGTCGGTCCGGTTGGCGGGATTCCCCTTCGTGAAAATCCAGATAATGGTGAACGAATTGAAGGCGTATATCACCGAGAGCAAGGTGGCGATGAATGTCACCGCTTTCATCAGTGGCAATGTCATGTCCCAGAATTCTCGCCAGGCATTTGCGCCATCCATCTTCGCCGCGTCGTAAACCTCCCGCGGCACCGATTGGATTCCGGCGAGTAGCGTAATCGTGACGAACGGAATTGATGACCAGATCTCCACGTAGATCGCGGCGGCCATGGCCGTTCTCGGTTCCGCGAGCCAGACCCGGTAATCGGTTATCAGGCCGAGACGGCTGAGCACATAGTTGAACGCCCCCAATTGGCCGTGGAAGATCCAACGCCACAAGATCGCCGTCACGCTCAACGGTGCGGCCCAGGAAAGCAGAAGGAGCACTTTCGCCAGTGTCCTACCCGGAAAATCCTGGTTCAGGAGGAGGGCGAGGATGAAGCTCACTACCGTCGTGATGCCTACACTGGTGAACGTGTAGATCGCCGTCTGACGCAGTACCTGCCCCAATACCGGGTCGGCGCGAAGTTTTCGGAAATTGTCGAGCGTACCGAACGAAATCACTCGTCCGATCGGGTCAACATGAGAAAAGGACGAAATGAACGTATTGGCGACGGGATAGGCGATCAGAGCCGCGAGCAGCAGCAAACTTGGGAATATGAGCAGGTAGGCGAACCAGTACTCAGCGAATTCCCATCGCATCTTTGCCAGGAGGCCCGAGCGGCGACGCCGCTCGGGCTCAGATGCAATCGTGTCCGGGATGGGAGTATTGGATGTCTCGATCGAAACCATTAGCCTCATTCCGGCAGAGAACGACTGCCGTCACGTAACCGTGCGGCGGCGCTGCCCCTGGAGTATCGTGAGGGCCATTTACTTAGCCGCCCGCGTTCACCTGATCGATCTGCTCAGCAGCGTTCTTCATGGCGTCTTCGGCTGACTGCTCTCCGAGAAACGCCTTTGCGAGCTCGGCCGAGCGGATTTCGAACTCCTGCTCCTGCTTCGGCCAGGGCGACGCATAGACGTTGATTGAGTTTGCCAGCTCGCCGACGAAGAATTTCGCGGTCTCATCCGTCGCATATGCTGGATCCTGGCCAACATCGGTCCGCTCGGGAATCACGCCGCGCTGCAGCGCGAAATCAAGCCGGTTCTGCTTGTTGAACTGATATTGAAGGAAGGTCGCTGCCGCTGCTGCGTCTTTGGTCTGCTTGAACATGGAGACGCAATCGGGCCAGAACGCGGAACGCTGTGGGATCGATGCGTCAGCAATCGGCAGCTTGGCGATGCCGTACTGGATATCCGGCGCCTGCGCTTTGAGCATGGTCGGGAACCAGGGACCGGTTTCGAGAATGGCCAGCTTGCCTGCAATGAAGAGCGGCTGGAGATCGTTATCCCGGCTGGCGTTGACGGGGTTCGGCTGAGATGTCTGGTCCGTGATCGCGATGTCGATCAGAAACTGAGCCGCCTTTATCCCGATCTCGCTGGCCATCAGGCTCTTGCCATTCTCATCGAATCGCGAAACCCCGCCGGCGCCGATGTAGGCATAGTCGTAATAATCGAAGCCTCCCGACGGCTCACCGCTGCTGATGCCGATGCCATAGACATCGGGCGGGTTGTGGAGCGCTTTCGCGGCCGCGCGAACATCGTCCCAGGTGACCGGCGCCTGAAGTCCTGCGGCATCGAAGAGATCTTTCCGATAATAAAGCGCGCGTGGATCGAGGAAGTAGGGCAAGCCCATCAGCTTGCCGTCGATTGTCATCGCTTCAAGCGCCGAGGGGGCGAACGCCGCCAGGAAATCTGCGGGCAGCAGATCGTCAAGCGGTTGGAGCACATCGATCGCATTGAATTCCACCATCCAGCCAGCCGAGAGATTGGCCAGATCAGGCGCCTGGTTGCCGCTAATCCAGGTCACGAGGCGATCGTGTCCTTCGGACCAGCTCACCACCTGGAGGTCGGTCTTCACATCCTGTTGCGAGTCGTTGAATGCGTCGACCAGCTTCTGCGTGTCATCCTGCATGTTGGCGTCGTAATCCATCGCCACAAATTTGACGTTGGACGCCGCTTCCGCGGTTCCGCTCAAAAACGTAGAGAGGGCCGGCGCAGCGATACCTGCCACGGCCGCTCGCCGCAACAGATCGCGCCGGTTCATCGCGCTGAAAAGAAGGGAGCTGAACGGTTCGTTGGTTATTGCCATCGCTGAAACTCCTAGCACCTCGAGCGACATGAGTCGCCTCAGACTGCCGATCACTTCCACGACGCGCTTATTGGTTCATTACTTGGAAAGGGATAGTATCGCTCATCCCGGCAACTGTCAAAACATAGGCACCCGAAGATCAATGACTGGCGAGCGGTTCATTCGCATCGCAAGCCACGGTTTGAAACGAGGAAACTCCTGGCAAGATCATCATGTCGAATTCAAGCGTTAATGTTCGACGAATAAGTGGCGCCGGGAAGGAACCGGCAATCGCTCCGCTCGCAAGAGCAGGATAGAAAAGGAGTGTTCATAATGCGATTCATGGTGATTGTCAAAGCCACCCCCGAATCCGAAGCCGGCGTGATGCCGAGCCAGGAGATGCTCGCCGCCATGGGCAAATTCAACGAAGAACTGATCGATGCGGGAGTCATGCTCGCCGGTGAAGGAATACAGGCGAGTTCCAAAGGCGCGCGAGTCAAGTTCTCCGGCAAAAATCGCACCGTGGTCGATGGGCCCTTTGCCGAAACCAAGGAGTTAATCGCCGGGTTCTGGATCTGGCAGGTCAAAGATCTCGCCGAGGCCATCGAATGGGTGAAGCGCTGCCCAAATCCAATGAACGAGGACTCGGAAATCGAAATCCGCCAGATCTTCGAGGCGGAAGATTTCGGCGCCGAATTTACCCCTGAGCTGCAGGAGCAAGATGCCCGCCTCCGTGAAAAAGCTGCCAAGTACCAGTAGTCGAATAAATGGGCGGCGGAGATCGAAGCTGATCTCCGCCGCCGTTCGTCATCGCCCGCGCCCAAGGAAACGCTCAGCACTCAGGAACGAGATCGCACCAGCAATTCGCCGCATTCAAGCAACCAGTTGAATGGAATTGCTGGATCGCGGTCACCTGGCGCATCGAATTCCTGGCCGTTTCGCTAGCGCTTTCAACAACCCTCGTTCAGCGTCGCATCACTGCCTGACCCGTACACAGCTGACCGCGCTTCGTGGTACGTTCGTGCAATTGCTGACTGCAGCATCGCGACCGCCCGAAGCGCGGCTAGCCAATGAGTGAAAACATGGATGCCCAGGGCGTCGTCTGGTTCGTCATCGCGGCGATTGCCGCCGGGATGGCGATTCGCCTGCTTTATCAACGCTACATTTCAAAGCAAGCGTCAGCTGTCCAATCGCGCGGCGGCACGACGCTTTTCGCCCTCTGTCTTATCCTATTCTCGATTTTCGCCATTGCGGTGGGATTGGTTTCGGTGCTCTGATGCCGAACATTCCCGGCATACCCCGGCTTGTCGGCGTCATTCATCTTCCTCCCCTGCCCGGCTCGGTGCTTGGCGGCGACGCCGCCGCATTTCCAACGCTGCTCGATCATGCCCTGCGCGACGCGGGAGCCTGGGCCGAGGGAGGCGCGGAAGCCTTGATCATCGAGAATTTCGGCGACATCCCCTTTCGCAAAGACCGGGTCGAGCAGCACACCGTCGCGGCAATGGCGCTGGCAGTCAGCGCACTGAAAGCCGAAACCGGTCTGCCGATCGGCGTCAACGTGCTGCGCAATGACGTGCTCAGCGCCATCGCGATTGCCGCCATCGCAGGAGGTTCCTTTGTCCGCGCCAATGTCTACGCCGGGGCAGCGGTGACAGATCAGGGGATCATCGAAGGCAACGCCGTCGAGGCGCAGTTGCTGATCAAGCGCCTCGGCGCGCCGGTCACCGTCTGGGCGGATATTGAAGTGAAGCACGCCGCCCCGCTCGCCCCGCGCCCGCTTGCCGAGATGGCTGAAGACGTCGTGCTGCGTGGACTCGCCGGAGCCGTCATCCTCACCGGCAGCGGCACCGGCAAGCCCACGAATCCCGAGGACATCGCCACCGCCAAACGCGCTGTGCCATCACACTCCGGTCTACGTCGGCAGCGGCGCAAACGTCGACACCATCCCCGCCATCTTCGCCCACGCCGACGGCGCCATCATCGGCACCGCCGCCAAAATCGACGGCGACGTCCGCAACCCGGTCGACTTGAACCGGGTGAAAGCGCTTCGAGCGGCAATTGACGAGGCTGTTGGAGCAAACTAGCGAGCGACGGCCTCCCCTGTAGGGTGTGGCGGTGTTAGCTTACGTCCAGGCGTCAAGGAGCGCATCGACGTGGCTCCTGATCAGACTTTCCAGCGACCCTTCAGGTTGTACGCACCACGCAATCCGCGTGCCTTCGACCAGGGCGATGAGCATGCGCGCGGCCCGATCTGGTTCCGGCGCGTTGGCGAGCAGACCATCGGCCATGACCTCCGTCAGCAACTCGGTGACCTTCTGGTGTTGCACCATCCAGCCTTCGTGCAAAATGGCTCGCAGATCGGAATGGGTGAGATCGAGGGCGAAGACGGCGAGGTTATTGACCGCGTGCGCGGCCACGTCCATTTCAGGCACGCCCCAGAGCACCGCCTCTCGCACCCTGTCGATGTCCTGGCGTGTTGCCACCGCAGAGTCGATTCCGGCGCTGACGCTGTCGGCCCAGCGACGGTTCAATGCTATGAAGACGCCGTGCCTGGAGCCGAACCGCTTGATGTAGGTCGCCGCCGAGGCGCCGGCCCGATCGGCTGCGGCGGCGAGCGTGAACGCTGCTGGTCCGACCTCCGCCAGCTCCTGGGCGGCGGCATCAAGGAGGCGATCCCCATTGAGCGCTCGTGGTCTCGCCATCGCTCAGCGCCAGCCGTCGACGGAATCGGGGCTTCCGGCCGCCAGGTATCCCCAGCAATCCGGCCGGCTGCCATCGGCATCGGTATGGCCGTAGGTGACCGCCAGACCTTTCGAGGTAAGCACCTGCCCAGCGAATCGTTGACGATCGTGATCGGCGGCGAGCGCGGCAACACCTCGCGCAACGAAGATGGGAGACTCGGAGATCGCAAAGCCAGGCTCGTCGACGAGCGCATCGCGCCAGTTCTGCTCCGTGACTCGGAAGATATCGAGCATGGCCTCTGACCGTATCCAACCGGGCGTGACGGCGACACAGATCGTGTCAGAGCCGGCGAGCTCGACGCTCATGCCCATCATGATCCGCTCGACATTGGCCTTTACGAGATCGTAGTACGGGCCGACCATCTGCCGGTAGTTCAGATTGTATTCGTGGGTTCCATCGGTCATCTCCACGACGAGACCGCGGCCGGTTTCAAGCATCAGCGGCATCGCCCGGGCCAGCGTGATCAGGTGCGTGTGAACGCCCATCTCCAGCATGCGCAGCCCGCCTGCGAGGTCGTGCTGCCAGATCGGCTTGTTCCATTCCGCATAGCGGTCCCCGCCGAAAATGTCATTGACCAGGATATCGAGCCGACCCTGTTTGGTGCGGATTCGCTCAATCAGCGCTTCGACCTGAGCCACATCCAGGTGATCGACTCGCAACGCCGTCCCGCTTCCTCCTGCGGCCTCTATCAACTCTCCGGTGTCTTCAATGGTTTCTGGGCGACCGATCTCGGAACGGCCCTCGTGCCTGCTGCTGCGTCCGGTTGCATAAACATACGCCCCTGCCCGGGCGAGCTCGACCGCAATTGCTCGTCCGCATCCCCGGGTCGCCCCGGCAACCAGCGCCACCTTCCCGTCCAATCGTTCTGTCGTCATCCGGCCCCCTCAATCGCTAGAGTATTAGATTAGTAAATCATAATTTACTAACAACATCCAAGTGGCACCCAAGGGGTCGGAAGGAACCTGCGAACTCGTTGTCCGCTGAGGGTCTGAATGGAAGCCAAAAGCCCCATTCCCTGAATCGGGAATGGGGCTTTTGTTCACCATCGCTGGCCGTCTGGGAGGGAGGTTCCATCCGGCCAGGAAAGGCCTATCGATCGAGCGGGCCACTGTCTGCGCCCGCTGCCTGCTTCGTATCTACTTCGCTGCAGGCGCAATGTTGATGTTGAAGCGGAAGCGGTTCGCCGGGTCGTATTTCGCCTTGATCGCCTGCAGGCGGGTGTAGTGCTCCGGGCGATAGGCGTTCCGTGCGCCTTCCTCACTCGTGTCGCCCTGGAAGTTCAGGAAGACCTTCTCCGAAGCGAACGGCTTCATGGCGTCATCCAATTCGTCGCAGGCGGAGAAAAGCGCCTGGGTCGACTCGGGGCCCATTGGCACGCCAGCCGCGAACATCAAGAACGGGACATCATGACGATTGGCGACGCTGCTGTCGATCGCCTTTCGCGTCGCCGCACCGGCGATGTGGCGAATCTCGATCATCATGAGCGGGGTCTGGCTTTCCGGTCCCGCGACACGCATCAACGACGCGATGGCTTCCGGTGACAGCTCGTTCAGCATCGCCGAGGTGGCGATATGCGGCATCGGATCGACCGGATCGGAGCTGACGATATCGATCTGATCGTAAGGACGCTCCTCGAAGAGGTCCATGATCGGCGTGCCCATCATCCGCAACGGCGCAACCAGCTCTTCACCGTTGGGACCGAGCGCGGTCGCCCGGATTGAGATGACCTCTTTGCCCTGCAACGGCTCCGGCAGGAACGGCAGCGGCGGGAAGCGGAAAAGGGCGATGCTGGAGGTGATCTCTTCGGGCGCGGTTTCGGTCCAGCGAGCGTACTTGTTGAGCACCTCCGGCGCTTCCGCCATCGGGTAGAAGATCGCGCCGCCGAAGAAGCTCGGCACCGGGAAGAGATCGAACTCAAGCGCAACCACGACGCCAAAGTTGCCGCCGCCGCCGCGCAGCGCCCAGAACAGATCGGCGTGGCTCTCGGGACTTACGTGAATCAGGTATCCCTCAGCCGTCACCACATCAGCCGAGCGGATGGCATCGGCCGCAAAACCATATTTACGGGCGAGCCAGCCGGTGCCGCCGCCGAGCGAGTAGCCAACCACGCCGACATCGGACGAGGAGCCATTGAGCGGGGCCAGACCCGTACTTGTGCGCTTCCTTCACCACCGGCAGCCACTTGACGCCCGCCTCAACACGCGCAGTGCGAGCCACCGGGTCGACCATTACGCCCTGCATCCGGCTGGTGTTGATCAGCATGCCGCCGATGTTCGGCACAGTCGGTCCGTGCGCTGCACCCTGGATGGAAACGTTGAGGTCATATTCATTCGCGAACGAAACCGCAGCGACCACATCGTCCGCGGATTCCGGCAGTACGATTACAGCCGGGGCATGCTGGAATCCGACGATCCAGGTCTGCCAGGCGGCATCGAACTGCTCGTGACCGGGCAGAAGCACCGAGCCGCGCATCGATTCCTGCAGGCGGGAAATCGCCGATTTGTCGAAGGAAACAGGAGAAAGAACATCCATCGTGGACGCAAGCACCGGGGTCATCATCGACTCCTTGTTGGTTGTGTGTACCGTCGCGCCGCACCATTGAGGCGCTGAATTGAATCTACAAGCAAGGCATCAAAAAGGCAACACCCAGTGGCTCAATTGGGTGATTTCACCAATGGGTGGGTGGAGAGTTGTGAGTTGTGAGCAGTTGTGAGTTGTGAGTTGTGAGTTGTGAGTTGTGACGAAGCGTAGTCGGGCGGTGATCGTCAATGTCGAGGGCTGACATGCGAAAGCACCCTGTGCAAAAGCATCACCGGCCACTCGTCTCACTCTCTACTCACCTCTACTCACAGCCTACTTCCCCGTAAAGCGGGGCACGCGGCGCTCGGTGAATGCGGCCAACCCTTCGGAGTAGTCGCGGGTCGTATCGAGCGAGCGGCGCCGGCGCTGGACAATCCGGTGCGCTGAGCGCTCCGGTAAGCCCTCGCTCTCCCAGAGCGCCTGCTTGGCGGCACGCACGGCGAGCGGCGCATTCTGGGCGATCATCTCGGCAAGATGAATGGAGGTCGCCATCGTTTCTTCCGCAGCGACAATCCTGTCGATAAGGCCGAACTCGAACGCTTCTTCGGCGGGCACATGCCGGCCGGTGAAGATCAAATCCTTGGCGACGCTCGGCCCCACCAATCGCGGCAGGCGCACCAGTCCACCCGCCCCCGGGAAAATGCCGATTTTCACTTCGGGAAGACCCAGCACGGCGTCGTCAGCCGCCACACGTATATCGCAGGCGAGCGCCAACTCCAATCCCCCCGCGAGCGCATAGCCATTGATCGAGGCGATCACCGGCATCGGGAAGGCGGCGACGGCCTCCGCCAGTCCATTGATGGACTCAGTGTGCAGGATTCGTTGCTCGGGAGAGAGCTTCTGCCGCTCACGCAGGTCAGCGCCTGCCGAAAAGGCATGCCCACCCGCGCCGGTCACGATCACGACGCGCAAATCGCGGTCTTCCGAAAGCGCCGAGAACAGATCGTGCAGGCGATCAATCAACGCGCTGTTGAGAGCATTCCGCGCTTCCGGACGGTTGAGGGTCACGACGACGATGCCGGGAGACCGACGTTCAAACAGTGCGACCGGGCTGACCGCGGAGATGGCCATAGGTTCCTCCAAATAGGAAGCGGGATGCTATTTGTGTTCAGGATGGTAGCATCGTCTGACAAGTGCTGCAGTGGTCGAAGGTTGTATTTCGAGGGAGTATTTGCGTGGCATCGGAATCATCACTAACACCGAACAATGGACCGCTGGCGGGCATTCGAGTTGTCGCGCTCGAACAGGCCGTGGCCGGACCACTCTGCACCCGCCATCTTGCCGATCTCGGCGCCGATGTCATCAAGATCGAACGCCCGGATGGCGGCGACTTTGCACGCCGTTACGATACTTCCGTCAAGGGTCAATCATCCTATTTTGTCTGGCTCAATCGCAACAAGCGCTCGCTGACGCTGAACGTCAAACACGAATCAGCGCCCGAAATTCTGGATCGCTTACTTGAGCACGCTGACGTCTTTGTCCAGAATTTTGGACCGGGTGCAGTCGATCGGCTCGGACTCGGCTCAGCCGAACTGCGACAGCGTTACCCGCGTCTCGTCGTCTGTAATATCTCGGGATACGGAACCGGCGGACCCTACGAAACAAAGAAAGCTTTCGATCTCTTGCTTCAGGGGGAAACTGGCGTCATCTCCACCACCGGCTCCGGCGATCAACTCGCCAAGCTCGGCATCTCCGTCGGCGATATCGGAGCGGGCGTCTACGGCGCGATGAGCGTGCTCGCCGCCCTCTTCGAGCGGAACAGCACCGGCGATGGGAAGGTCGTCGAGACCTCGCTCTTTGACGCACTGGCTGAGTGGATGGGATTCCCCGCCTACTACACCATGTACGGCGGCAAGCCTCCCTGCCCGCGCCGGCACGCGCCACGCAACGGTCGTTCCGTATGGCTCCTATCGCTGTGGCGATGGCCAGCTTGTGCTCTTCGCCGTGCAGACCGACCACAATGGAGCGCCTTTTGCCGGATCGTCTGCGAGCATCCCGAATGGGAGCGCGACTCTCGCTTCGACACCTCCGCCAACCGCCGCATCAACCGCGACGTACTGGAGCAGATGATCGAAGATGCCTTCGCGTCCTTCAACCGCGCCCAGATCACCGAACGCCTCGAAGCCGCCGACATTCCCTACGGCGACCTCAACGAAATCAGCCAGTTCCTGGAGCACCCGCAACTCACCGCCCGCGACCGCTGGCGCGAAGTCGGCTCCCCCGCCGGTCCCCTCAAAGCGATCCTGCCCCCCTTCATCATGGAAGGCTACGAACCACGCATGGACCCCATTCCTTCCGTCGGCGAGCAGACAGAGGAGATTCTGTCGGAGATTGGCTATTCGGCGGGAGAGATTGAGATATTGCGAGAGGAAGGAGCAGTCTGAATTCGGATCGAGCGCGTGAGATTCAATCGTCGATGAACAGGACTTCTCCCATTCGATGTTGGATGACACGTCGAATGGAAATGACGTCTTCGTCGACTTGATAGCTGATGAGTTGCTGGCCCGAGGTAATAAATACTGCGAATCCGTTGCTCTACTTCTTCTCGCCTGGCACCACGCTCTGGAAACAACAGACGCCGTTCGAATGCCCGACTAAATCGTGCGGCATATCTGTCTTGCGTCGCCTTGCCCCACACGTCCAATCTCTACTGCACTCTTTGTCGTACGTCGTCGGCTGCTTCCAGGACACCAATCAATCTAAGGCTTGACGGCATCTTTGATCGGCAGTCCAAGTCGTGACCTCTCTTCAGATTCGTTGATCAGCCGATCTATGAAGTCAGGTGTAAATTGCGCTGATCGACTACGACAGATTACTCAAGTGGTGACGGGTTATGTCCGGGGCCGTTGGGCTGGCTTCAGAGAGGGATTGCACTCGAGAGCGAAGCTGGCATTCGGGCAATTATCGCAACCGCGACTCAACAATGGCGTGCAGATCGTCGAGATCAAATGGTTTACGCAGCATGACCACGCCGTGCGTCTCGATATTGCCATGCGCGCTCATATAGACGATGGCGGTTCGTCGTGCGATGCGTCGGGTCCGCATGACTTCGACCGCTTGGGGACCGGTAAGATTAGGCATCATGACATCGATCAGCAGAAGATCAACGCCTAACTGCTCCAGTAGGTGAAGTGCTTGATGTCCGTTGGCGGCCGTGAGAACGTGAAATCCCTCCTCTTGGAGGAACTGCGCCAGGCCGATTCGCGAATCGGCCTCATCATCCACCAAGATCGTCGATTCTGTCATCATCCCGTTCCCAGGCTTCGCACAATGCCGTACGCTGCATCAGTATGCTGGACCGGCGACCGGGCTGATCGTCTCGTCGAACTCGCCAGAATCATGCCGACGATGCAGCGGTCGACGAGCGGGCAAACTTGTGGCGCGACATATCTTGGCAGTGATGTATCCCCGCCGCATATTGCAGTGATCACGTGGAGCCCTATGGCGTCGCGGTTAACTGTGGCTCAGACCGATCCTGGCACGTCGACCAGGCGACCAATGAGCTGGAGAAGGTCGTCGAGCTCGAACGGCTTGCGGAGGAAGCCATCGATCCCCAGGTCCAGCCCATCGCTTGACATGACCGCGCTGGCCAGCACGATCGGGACAGTCGTGCCGTTCGGCAGAGCGCGGAGGGCCCGGACCGCGGTCGGCCCATCCATGCGCGGCATCATCACGTCCATGAGGACCAGGTCCGGGGCGTCGCGGGCAAAGATCTCGAGCGCCTCCTGCCCGTCCCGCGCCGTCACCACGGCGTACCCCTCATCGACCAGGACATCGACGAGGATGCTCCGCAGCGTGGGCTCATCGTCCACGACCAGCACCGTCGTCACCGCTCGCTCCATCCGGACTCGGGGATGGGTATCCCGGTCAGCAGCCCCACCGCGCGACTGAACACATCCCCCACCGTAATGCCCTCGTCGCTCATGGCGAAGCGACGGATTGCCGGGTCGAAGGCGGTTTCGCGCATCTTGAAAACCGACACAAACCGGGTCAGGTGGCCACTGACCTCGGCGTAACGAAGCAGCAGCAGATTGTCGAGCGCCGCCGAAACCGCCGGCAGCGGCACCCGCAACTCAGGACCGACCAGCGTGCCCAATTCGGCGGTGAGCAACCCGGTCGCCCCCGCCTCCCGCAATGCATGGACCAGAGCGGCGACGTAATCGGGCGGGCGATCGGGGCCGGGCAGGCGGCGTTCCAGATCGGTCAGGGCATCCACCACCACCCGGCGCGGCCGGTGGTCCGTCACCGCCGTGAGCAGATCCCATGCCCAAGCGTCGGGGGACACCTCCAGCGGCTGGCGCCAGAGCAGGCGCACCATTCCGTCTCGGACCGGCGTCGCCAGATCGAGCCCGATGCCGGCCGCGGTGCGGATCAGGCGCTCCGGGCTCTCCTGAAAGCTGGCCATCAGGCCCGGTTCCCCGCGCTGCGCGCCCTCCAGGAGAAAGTGCAGGCTGGTGAGCGTTTTCCCGGCACCGGGGCTTCCCATCAACAGGGTCGCTGAACCGGGGAGCAACCCGCCGCCGAGCATGGCATCGAGCCCCGGCACCCCAAAGCCCAGGCGGTCCGACATGGACTCGACGGCCGGGGGCGAGCCGGCCAGTGCAGCTTCCAGCCGGGGATACACCTCGATCCCGTCTTCGCCAATGGCAAACTCGTGGCGCCCGCCCAGGTGGTCCACCCCCCGCAACTTGACGACTTCGAGGGTGCGCACGCGCCGGGAACCGCTGGTCTCCTGGCGGAGGTCGATCAACCCGTCCGCGTGCGTGGCGATGTGGCCGAGCTCGTCGGGATCCCGATTGAGGAGGAACACGGTCGTGCAGCCGAGCAGCGCCGATTGGGCCTGGAGCTGGTTCGTGAGCTGGCGGAAATCGAGGCGCGACGTGGTCAGGTCGTCGATCACCGCGGTGCCGTCCACGATCAGCAGCGTGGCGGACGCCTCCCGCACCATGTGGCGCAGCCTCTCAGGGAGGGCCTGGGGGCTGTCGTCGGGGGCAGACAGCGCGTTGAGCACGCGCACGCGGTTTGGCATCAAGGCCGGATCGAAAAACGAGAAATCCGCCATGTGCGTGAGCATGCGATCGTGCGTTTCTGCCATGAGGGTGACGATCAGCGCCGTGGCACCGGCCGCGGCATGCCGGAAGGCGAGCTGGATCCCCAGCGTCGTTTTCCCGGTGCCGGGGGCACCGGCCACCAGCAGGACCGTGCCACGGGGGATACCGCCGCGCAGCACCCGGTCCAGTCCCGGCACCTGGGTTGGCAGAAGTGCGAGCCGCGTCGGACGACGGTCGTGTGATGTTTCCATGCGGATGGTCATCTCCTCCTGATAACACGTATGCACATTGCAGGCCAACGGGGGCCGCGGTGCGTCCGGTCCGGGCTAGTGTGATCGCCATGGCCGCGAGCAGACCATCATCGGTCAATCGAAACGTCCACACGCGGAAAAGCACCCTGATCAAGATCATGAGCGCCAAGGGGACCAGGTGAGCCAGGAAGCATCGTCACCGCGCATCCATGGATGCGCGGTGAGGCAAGCAGCGCGATCACCGATTCCCGGATCGACGCAGCACGCGAGAACTTGGCCTATCCAAACTTCGGCGCAAAGGAAATGGGCTGCTTGAGGATCGGAAACCGGGACACCCAGTGTCCCGGTTTCCTCGTCGAATCCTTGTATTCGTCTACGGGTACAGGAATCATGAGGGAGTAGCAGACGAACGAGTCCCTGGTCGCGCACCACCGCGCGGAGGGCGGCGTTCGGCAATCATGTCCCGGTGCGTCTGCGCGATGCGCTCCACGAGCACCCGCGTTCTTGCCGACGTGTCCGCTCCGTCCTTGTCCAACGTCCGCTGCAGCATCCCAAGATTCAGGCTCGTCACCGTGAGGAGCGTCAGGAGCCGATGTGCCTGGGCCTCATCGGGTGTGGTGTCCTCGGGGTTCTGTTCGGGCATCGGCGAAAGGGCCCTTCCGTAGATCAGGACGCAGTTCCCTTCCTCATGCACGAAGCACCCCACCAGGCGGATTCCGTTATAACCGGACCGGCGCCAGGGCAATCACCAGGTTCAGCAGCGGCTCCAGGTCGAACGGTTTGAGCAGCACTTCCGCCGAGGCGCGGACCATTGGACGGGCGGCAAACTGCGCCAGATTGGCGGAATCGGTCGAGGTGGCGATGATCGGGATCAGACAGGTGGCCGGCGTCGCATCGAGCTGCTCGACCAGGTCCCAGGGAAGCTGTTCATGATGGGGAAAGTCAATGATCAGCAGATCGGGCAGCAGCCGGACGATCTCGGTATACGGCTTTTCCACGAGCGGCATGGTGGTGGCCGCATAGCCTTCATCTTCGAGCAGGGTTTTGACGGTGAACAGAAAGTCCAGATCCCCATTGGTCACGAAGACCAGGGGCTGGGTGCGTGCGAGCGGGTCCATTGTTGGGGGAGGTCTCCTCATCTGCAGAGGCGTTTTGCCTCTGCGGAGGCAACCGTACGCTATTTGTGCTCTGGTGCCGAACTTGTTGGCTGCTCGGGGGAACACCAGGAGGACAAAGAGGGGACGATCGAGCGGAGGAAGGGCGTCGCCGGCCGGGAGGCGCTTGGGTAGCGAACCGATCGCACCGACGACGCCACGCTCGCAACCTGGCTAATGGGACGAGCGGTCGGCGCATGATAGAGGATACGGATCGCTGGCATCGATCCTGCCTCACTCCACGTGGGCCAGACGCGGAAAAAGGATCTTTCCGTGATGCGCTCACTCCAAACCGCCCGGGTCTTAACCGCCCGGGCGGTCTCTCTTCGTCACTGGCATTAATCGTGCATTGATTGAGGTGAGCTGCCGTGTGGAACATAATCCTCCAGGCTGTGCTCGTGCTCAGAACAGCCCGGGCGTGCAACCGACGGGCTGTTCGTTTGCCATCGCTGGCACGTTTCCTGCGAGAGTCTGCATAAGTCGTATGCAGCGTCCGAACGTGTGACGCTGCACACCGGCCCTTTTCTCCGAACAGCCCGGACCCTTCATCCCAGACTGTTCGTTTGTGTAACGGCACACCTCCTGCAATGGTGTGCTAAATGATGATCGATCGACATATGACACGCTCACGGCAGCAGCCCGGAGATGACCATCCGAGCTGTTACATCGGAAAGGAGTAATGCTCCCCTATGATCACTGATTGGAGTGTGGACGAGCTTGTCGAGATGCGGGAACTTGCTCTCGCTGCGTGTGTGACGATAAAGGGATCGGAGACTCGGTACGGCCTGCAATGGCATGGACTTTCTGAGGCGATCATTGTGCTGGATCGTTTGCTTCGTGGCCGAGTGAATCAGTATGGACGAACACCGTATGAACTGTCAGAGCGTGATGCAAAGCTTCTCACTGGCCTTCATGCTGCGTCACAGGCACAACGAAGCGGCGGCGTTCCGACTGCGGATTACGCCGGACGTGCGTTGGAGCGACGCTAGCAAGCCATTGCCGAAACGTCAGAACGGGGAGCAGCCCCACAATAGGCACGATCCACGTCGACTGGATCGTGGCCCTCATTCGCGAAATGCGGAAACTCCGGTTGGTGGAGTGCGGGGCCGGAGCGAGTCCAGCGAATGGGATCGATCGATGATGGTCCGATACAACTCGATCCGATCGTCATCACCTCTTCCTCATCCAGCGATTCTCGATTACGGAGCGATGAGTGGCGCACTTCATGAAGATACGCCCCTACTTCTTGGAGTTGACCTAGAGCGCTTGAACGCTCGCAGAATGTGTGCAGTCGGACGATCCTCGGCAATGGGGCGCAAGAAGACGCTTTTGTGCAAGGAATTAGATTCCTTCGATCGCCGTGATACGACCACTCCGCACTGCCTTCACCAGGGCGGCGTGGTCCTGCTCAGTCTGATCCGCATACGCCACTGCGAATTTGACGATCGCCTGGTCAAAAGCATCGCCCGATCCAAGGTAACCTCCGATCTGCGAAGGGTCGCCAGAGCAAGCATGCGCACGCGCGAGCACCCGGGCGCAAAGTACTCCGTATTCTGCCAGGTCCGCCGCGTTCAACTTCTCAATTGGAACGTGATACTTCTTGTCCCGCAGCTGCCGCACGTAATAGTCGACGGAACCGCAGTGGGTCCAGCCGAGGAAAAGATCGCTGGCAGCTTGCATGATCCGTTGGCCGGTGGCGACTCGCTTGCCGTGATTTGCGTAAGCAGATCGGCCTGCATATGTCTCAAGCGCGGAGCCGCGTGCTTCCTTGATCTGCAGGAACAATGGATCCTGGTCATTCGATCCCAGGAGTAACGCGATGAAGCAGCGAAGTCCAACGCTGCCAACGCCAACCACCTCTCTCGCCATGTCGACAAGCCGGTAACGATCAAGAAGCAAGCGTTGTTCCGGTGACAACGAATCCCGATACAGAGACCAGACCTCATGCATGCGCTGGGGAAGCGGATAGGTCTGATGCGTGATCAATGGCGGATGGTTCGTAATTCGGTAACCGTCACCCACGACCTCCGCGAACTTGTCTAGCGCGCCAAGATTGGTTTTTTGACGCGCCTCTCGCTGGAGTCCGTCGCTGACCCCAGACGCACTGAGCCGGGCGACGACCTCTTCGGCATCGATCGCGGTGTACCAGATATCGAGAAAGCGCATTTCGCCGAAACGACGCATCTGGCTGCGATACACACCAACCGCTCGAAGCACTGCTTCGTGACACTGCGATTCACGAAGCCCGTTTGTGCGACCGACGACAACGATGCTCGCTGCCAAGCGTTTCACATCCCACTCCCAGGGACCAAGCAGCGTCTCATCAAAGTCGTTGAGATCGAAAATGAGGTTGCGTTCAGGTGTCGCAAACCCACCAAAATTCGCAAGATGCGCGTCACCACAGAGTTGAACGCGCAATCCCGTTATGGGAGTTGAATTGAGATCAAAAGCCATGATTGCGGCGGAGCCACGCAGAAACTCGGCAGGACTGTGAAGCATGCGGCCGTAGCGAACAGGCAAGAGGCTTGGTAACCGATGCCGGTCGGCTGCGTGCAAAAGCGCAACAGGATCGCGTTTGGCCGATCGAGGGCGCCAGTCCGCATGGCTCGATCGCGGTACGCGCTGACGAAGCGTCTTTCCGAGCGCCTCACGCACATCTAGCGGCGGCATCGTCTCGTTTGGAGCGAAACGCGAAACCGAAGATACCATTGATTTCTCATATCCCGTTTTCATGTACCAATACGACGGACCTACTCATGACGCATATGCACATGGCGTACCAAAGATGCTGGAAGTTGGTCCATCGGGGAGCACGGTTCGCGACGAGATGAGCATAAAGGGAAGGCAAGTGCTGGACTGCTTTTTTGTGAGCTTATCGTGACGGGAAATCCATTAAGCGGATCGGCTCTGAACCCGACGGTTCTGCAATGAGCTGTCGTCTTGCCAGGCACAGCATTGATAGGCGGAGGCAACGGCTCGCACGACTTCGGTACGCTGGAAGAACGTAAAACCGGCTCTCAGCAGAGGGATCATTCCGCGATGTAACAGTCAGCCGTAATCGTCCTGAGCAGGAGTTCGGCTATAATATGTCGCGCCCGCTTTATCCGCTCAATAACACTCAGCAGATCAGCATGACCAGCTTGATCAGTCCTGGAGCAGCCGATTTTTGAGCAGGCACAGGTAAAATCCCACACCGCCAGCAGCGTGAGAAGCTCATGTTGGGCCGCGGATTGTTCATCATGGAAATCGGAACCATTTACAACATCCGCCTCTCCCAGGTGGAGACCGCTGTTTCTTCAACATCCACGTATCGGGTGAGTGTGTCGAGTTACTTCCGCGTCGGCATCATTGAGGAAACCAGATCAAGGAGTGGCTCCAGCTCATACGGTTTTGAGTAGTACTGCTGCAGCTAGACGGCCCGTCACGCGTGTCTCGAATGTCGAGAGGCTGCCAGGATCGGTTGAGGTCGCGACGATGGCGATCGTCTGCGTCGCGGGCTCAGCGTCGAGGCGATCGAGCAATTGCCAGGCGAGCGTCTCATGATAAGGGAAGTCGATGACAAGGAGATGGGGCTGGATGCGCACGATATCCTCAAAGGGACGATCAATCAGCGGCATGGTCGGCGCATCAAATCCCTCGTCGATCAGCAGTTTCTTCAGCGTGAGCAGGAAGATCGGATCGCCGTTGGTCACAAAGACCAATGGCCGGGTCCGCACCGGTTGTTCCATTGGGTATGAGGCTCCTCATCGACAGCCGCGAGGTACGTCTGCTGCCATAACAGCACGGCTCAACCTTTGATTCTGGTAGTTTGCCTGTGCGTAGCTCACCGCGACCTGGCGCTCGCCGGCTTCCACGCCTTGCGGATGCTGTCGCGGATTGCCTCATATGATTCGCCCTTCGACCGGGATTGCTCAATTGACGGCACAAACACATTGCGATAGAACGTGCCACCCATGCGTTCGATGATGTCATGATCGAACGTCTCGTCCGTCTGAAGTTCGTCACTGAGTGAGCGAAACTTCGACTCTTTTTCCAATGCTTTCTCACTTCTATGCGCCTGTTGGCGGTCCCGCTCACCAGCGTCCGAGGATTTACCAAATCGACGGGCCGCAACGACTTTGGCGAGCCAGATGCCATAGCCCTTTGCCTCGTCGGCGGGATAGCCTTCGTCCAGGCGTTCCTGCCGGGTGAACTCAGCAAACACATCGAAGCGTCGGATGGCGTGCAATGGCGTCAACTGTCCGGGTTGGTCTTCCTTTTGCTTCATTGATTCCTCTTTTACTGCTTCCATCGCCGGATCAGCCCGAGTCCGATCAATGCAAGCACGATCACTCCAGCGAGGATGTCCTGGTTCATGGCTGTACCCTCGATTGCTCGATGCGCCGGGCTCGCCGCACGAATGTCAGTAACAGACATGCATTTGTGCGCTCATCTGATTGAAGACTGGGCGACCCCGCGAATGACCGGCCGGCCCAACGCTGCCGGCGGTGCAAAGCGCGTGCCAGGACATCGAACGAGTTCGGCATGGAGTGTGCATAGAGAACGGTGGGATGTTCGAAATGGCCCGGGGCCAAACACCGGAGGCTGCTGCAATGCGTCGCATCTTGCGAGATCAAGGGCTCACGCTCACCATGTTTACGCTCTTTGCATTCTTTCTCGTCTTCCAGAGTCTGACGGGGTTTCGGACGTATAACCATGACCAGCGTGACCACGAAGAATCGACCATCGGATATGGGGAATATCTGCGCAGTGCCCATTTTGTCGAGGCAACCTTCGAAAACTGGGAGAGTGAATTTCTCCAGATGGGATTCTATGTCCTTTTGACCGCATTTCTCTTTCAACGCGGTTCATCGGAATCAAAAGATCCGGATGGCGAAGAAGCGGTCGATGAAGATCCCAGGAACGCCGCTCCCGATCCTGAGGCCCCATGGCCGGTACGCCGGGGCGGAATCGCGCTGGCAATCTATGAGCATTCATTGACGCTGGCGTTGTTCCTGCTTTTTATCATCAGCTTTGTGCTCCATGCATGGGGCGGCGCGCGCGAATACAGCCAGGAGCAGCTGAGTCACGGCGGATCGCCAGTCTCGACCATTCACTTTCTCGGCACGTCGACATTCTGGTTTCAATCGTTTCAGAACTGGCAAAGCGAATTCCTGGCCGTCGCCTCACTGGCAGCACTTTCCATTTTCTTGCGTCAACGGGGATCGCCAGAATCGAAGCCAGTCGCGGCTCCCCATAAATCGACCGGGGAATAGCGTTTCATCGAATCCATCAATCGTAAAAAGCTACTCCCCTTGATCCTTGCGTCGTTGGACCATCGCCTGGGAAGCCTCCTCGGGGTTGCTCAAGCAGTTGGTGGATCATCGCGATATGCACGAGCAATGGGCGCATGTCAGCAATGACCAACCTAGGCGCCAACAATACCAACGCAACATTGTGCGAATGGTCCCGGATGTGTCCTGATGAACGCTGCTCGACGGGCACTCTCTGGCATAATCAATCGGTATGGTTTGCGTCTGTCCAACATCTGGAGTTGGCGGAACACGCTTACATGAGGGCTTTTTCCCGGTCACAGCAATCGCTTCCAGAATCATTCTGGCGGAGATCGCCATTTGACCGCAAAAGGCGGCTCATATCCCAATCGAGGAGGTTTCTCTTGGCAGTCGCCACCGATCGACGACTCGAGACGCTTGCGATCAATACGATCCGCATGCTCTCCATTGATGCTGTCCAACAGGCCAATTCCGGGCACCCCGGTCTGCCGATGGGCGCCGCCGCCATGGCCTATGTCCTCTGGCACCGACTACCTCAAACACAATCCCCGCGATCCCCACTGGTTCGATCGCGACCGCTTCGTGCTCTCCGCCGGTCACGGCTCGATGCTGCTCTACAGCCTCCTCCACCTGACCGGCTACGATCTGTCGCTCGAGGAGATCAAAGCCTTCCGCCAGCTTGGCTCGAAGACGCCTGGTCACCCGGAGCGCGGGCACACCGCCGGCGTCGAAGTCACCACCGGTCCGCTCGGTCAGGGCTTCGCCAATGGCGTCGGCATGGCGATCGCCGAGGCGTTCCTGGCCGCGCGCTACAACCGGCCGGGTCACGAGATCATCGACCACTACACCTACGGCATCGTCTCCGACGGCGACGTGATGGAAGGCGTCGCGATGGAGGCCGCCTCGCTGGCCGGTCACCTCGAGCTCGGCAAGCTGATCTATCTCTACGACCAGAACCAGATCACCCTCGCCGGCACCGCCAACGTCTCCTTCACCGAGGATGTCGCCGCTCCGCTTCGAGGGCATGGGCTGGCACGTGCAGACGATCGACGGCATGGACACCGACGCAGGTCCGCGCCGCCATCGACGCGGCCCAGGCCGAAACCGACAGGCCATCGCTGATCTGCTGCCGCACGCATCATCGGCTTCGGCTCGCCGAACAAGCAGGACACCTTCGGCGTCCACGGCTCGCCGCTCGGTCCGGACGAAGTGCTCGCGACCAAGAGGCAATCTCGGCTGGCCGAGCGAGCCGGCCTTCTACCTGCCGGAGGAAGCCGTCGCCGACTTCCGCAACGCCATCGACAACGGGCGCGGACGAGCAAGCCGCCTGGAAGCAAGCGCTTCGGCGCCTACGAGGCAGCATATCCCGAAGTCGCCGCCGAGCTGAAGCGCGCGATCGCCGGAGAGCTTGCTCCGACGGCTGGGACGCCGATCTGCCGAACTGGGACGCCGGCGACAAACCGGTCGCGACCCGCAAGGCGTCGGAGCGGTCATCCAGGCCTTCTTCCCGAAGGTGCCGACCTTCATCGGCGGCTCCGCCGATCTCAATCCCTCGACCAACACCGCGATGAAGGGCGCCGGCGATTTCGAGCCGCCTTCCACCGAACCGGAGTTCGCTCCAGGGCTCGCCGGCGGCGACTGGGGCTACGCCGGGCGCAACATCCACTTCGGCATCCGCGAGCACGCGATGGGCAGCGCCGTCAACGGCATGGCCGCCCATGGCGGCGTCATCCCGTTCACGGCGACCTTCCTCGTCTTCTCCGACTACATGCGCCCGCCCGTTCGCCTCGCCGCGCTTTCGCACCTGCAAGACGATCTTCGTCTTCACCCACGACAGCATCGCCGTCGGCGAGGATGGCCCGACGCACGAGCCGGTCGAGCAGATGATGTCGCTGCGGCTGATCCCGAAGCTCACCGTGATCCGGCCCGGCGGACGCCAATGAAACGGCGATCGCCTGGCGGCTCGCGCTTGAGCGCAATGACGGACCGACCTCGATCGTCCTCGCCGCCAGGATCTGCCGATGCTCGACCGATCGCGGCGCGCAGGGCGATGCGACGCAGGGTGGCTACATCCTGGTCGACGCGGAAAACGGCGAGCCGGACGTCGTGCTGATCGGCACCGGCTCGGAAGTCGAGCTCGCCGTCGAAGCGCGTGACGCGCTCGCGAACGACGGCGTCCAGGCGCGTGTCGTCTCCATGCCGTCTGGGAGCTCTTCGACGCGCAGAGCAGACGCCTATCGAGAATGCGTGCTCGGCCCGAAGCGGAACCGCGCGCGTCGCGGTCGAGGCCGGCGTCACCATCGGCTGGGAGCGCTATACCGGCGCGAATGGCGCCACGGTCGGGATCGACACCTTTGGCGCATCTGGTCCCGGCAAGAAGGTGCTCGAAGCATTCGGGTTCACCAAGGAGCGCGTCGCGGCGACCGCGCTTCGGCTCCTCGGCAAGGATGAAGCTGCGGCGAAATACGAGCCGGTCACCGATGGCGAAACGGTCGGCGAGCAGCCCGGTCCGAAGACGGGCATTCGTAGACGGAGTTACGAGTAGAGTTGAGAGTCGAGCGGAGGACATCGTACTCTCCACTCTCAACTCTCTACTAGATTGGAGGCAACCAGAATCATGGCACATGCAAAAATTGCCGCGCTGCTGGCCGAGGGCCAGAGCGTCTGGCAGGACGATATCGCCCGCGGCATGCTTGACCAGCGGCATTCTGGAGCAGACGATCGAGGAGACCGGCATTCGCGGCGTTGACCTCGAATCCGACCATCTTCGAGAAGGCGATTGCGGCCGGCACCGACTACGACGAGCAGATCGCCGAGCTGCTTGCCGAGGGCAAAGCGGCCCTGGAGATCTTCGAAGCGGTCGAGGTCGACGACATCCGCAACGCCTGCGATCTCTTCCGCCCGCTCTACGACGCAGTCCGATGGCGGCTGATGGCTTCGTCTCGATCGAAGTCTCGCCGGACGCCGCGCGCGACGCCGATTCGACCCGCGAGCAGGTCCGCCGGCTCTGGGACGCGGTCGACCGGCCGAATCTGATGGTCAAGATCCCCGGCACGGACGAAGGCGTCGCCGGTCATCGAGGAGATGCTGGCCGAGGGGAGCAACATCAACATCACCCTCCTCTTCTCGATCGCCGCCTACGAGCGCGTCGCCCGCGCCTACATCGAGGCGCTGGAGAAGCGCCTGGCGGCGGGCAGCCGATCGACCGCATCGCCTCGGTCGCCTCGTTCTTCGTCAGCCGGGTCGACACGCTGGTCGACAAGCTGCTCGACGAGAAGATCGCGGCCGCCGGCGATGCCGACGAAGCCGGGCTGGCCGCGCTCAAGGGGAAGATCGCCGTCGCCAACGCCAAGCTCGCCTATGCCGCATTCCAGGAGACTCTTCTCCGGCGCCGCGCTGGGACGAAGCTCGCCGCGGCAGGCGCGCGCGTGCAGCGCCCGCTCTGGGCCAGCACCGGCACCAAGAACCCGGCCTACTCCGACACGCTCTACGTCGACACGCTGATCGGCCCGGACACGGTCAACACCATGCCGGGCAAAACGATCGACGCCTTCCTCGATCACGGCACGGTCGCGCGCACGGTCGACGAGGATTTCGAAGGCGCCTGCGAACAAGATCGCCGCGATCTGGCGGCGGCCGGTATCGACATCGACGCGGTCACCGAGCAGCTCGAAGAAGAAGGCATCGCCTCGTTCGTCAAATCGTTCGAAACCCTGCTCGCCGGTGTCGAATCGAAGCGAGCCGCGCTGGCCGTAAGCCGCTAGCGGTCAGCCGTAAGCAACGCTCATCTCTGCTCACCGCTTACGGCTACGGCTTACGACTCGTCATCAGAAAGGACCACCAAATGAGCGACGGCAGGCGTCGCGGCACGTCGGAGTCATTGGGCTGGCGGTGATGGGCGAGAATCTCGCCCTCAATATCGAGCGCAATGGCTTCCCGATCGCCGTCTACAACCGCACCGTACGAGCGCACCGATGAATTCATGGCAGAACAAGGCGCAGGGGCTGAACGTCGCACCGGCCAGACGCTCCAGGAGTTCGTCGGCTCGCTCGAGCGGCCGCGCCGGATCATCATCATGGTCAAAGCCGGCGCGCCGGTCGACGCGGTGATCGCCGAGCTCGCGCCGTTGCTCGACGAAGGCGACATCATCATCGACGGCGGCAACTCCTTCTTCCTCGACACCGAGCGCCGCTCGAAAGAGATCGAGGCGAAACGGATTCCGCTTCGTCGGCATGGGCGTCTCCGGCGGCGAAGAAGGCGCGCTCTGGGGTCCGAGCCTGATGCCGGGCGGACCGACCGAGGCCTACGACATTCTCGAGCCGATGCTGACCGCGATCGCCGCCAAGACCGAGGTCGGCGCCTGCGTCACCCATATCGGCCCGGGCGGCGCCGGTCACTACGTCAAGATGGTCCACAACGGCATCGAGTACGGCGACATGCAGCTGATCGCCGAGACCTACGACATCATGCGCCGGGCGCTCGGCTGACCGCGCCGAGATGGCCGAGGTCTTCGCCGACTGGAATGAGGGCAAGCTCGCCTCCTACCTGATCGAGATCACCGCCGAGGTGCTCGCCTACGACGACCCGGACACCGGCCAGCCGCTCGTCGATCTGATTCTCGACGCCGCCGAGCAAAAGGGCACCGGGCGCTGGACGAGCCAGAACGCGCTCGAGCTCGGCTCCCCGATTCCGACGATCGACGCCGCGGTCTTCGCGCGCTCGATCTCGTCGATGAAAGCGAAGCGCGTCGCGGCCAGCGAAGTGCTGCACGGTCCCGATGATGAGACCATCGCTCGTGTCACGGAAAATCTTGACCGCGATGGCATTCTCGCCGAACTCGAAGCGGCGCTCTCTTCGCCAAGATTTCGTCCTACGCGCAGGGAATGGCGCTTCTTCGGGCGGCGTCGGAAACCTATGAATGGGGACTCAACCTCGCCGAGATCGCGCGCATCTGGAAGGGCGGCTGCATCATCCGCGCCAAGCTGCTCGATCCGATTCGGCACGCGTTCAGCGAGAACCCCGAGCTCGACAATCTGCTGCTCGCGCCCGATCTCGTTGATGGGGTCAATGCCGGCGCGGGCGCCTGCCGCCACGTCGTGTCGCTGGCCCGCGCCATGGCGTGCCGGTTCCGGCGCACAGCGCAGCGCTCGACTACTTCGATCGTATCGCACCGCGAGTCTCCCGGCGAATCTCATGCAGGGGCAACGCGACTACTTCGGCGCGCACACCTATCGCCGCATCGACCGCGAGGGAATCTTTCATACCGAGTGGGCAGCAACGGTTCCGACGGCGTAGGCACGAAACACGCGGTTTGCGCGGAAACGCGAGTTCCGTCGGGGCGCAGAGATTGGGTCCAACAATGCACATCAATCAGAACAAGCAACTTCACCGCCCCGTAGGAGTAACGCTATGACCGAAATCATGCGCGGACGCCGGACGGAAACTCCGATCCTCGACGATCACGTCCAGCATCAATTCATTCAGGACGACGATCAAACGCTGCATGCGAATCCGTTGCGGCGCGGTCTCGCCGACCAGCGCACCCCGCAGCCATGCATCATGGTCATCTTCGGCGTGACCGGCGATCTCACCGCCCGCAAGCTGATGCCGGCGCTCTACGACTCTACGCCCTGCAGCCCTTGCCGGAGGGGTTCTCGATCGTCGGGGTCTCGCACCGCGACTGGACCGACGAGACGCTCCGTGACGAGATGCGGAAAGCGGTCGAAGAGAACGCTCGTCAACCGGTGACGAATGAATCGTGGGATGCGTTCGCCAGTGGTCTCTTCTACGTCAAGGCCGATTTCCGCTCGGTGGAAGCCTTTGAGGGATTGCGCGACCGCATCGACACGGTCGATCAGGAGCGGCGCACCGGCGGCAACCGCCTCTTCTACCTGGCCACGCCGCCAAGCTACTACGAGCCGATCATCGAAAATCTCGGCGCGGTGGGAGCTGCCACCCGGCAGGAGATCTACAGCACCGAGCGGCGGGTTGGCACCGCATCGTCGTCGAAAAACCATTCGGCCACGATCTGCAAAGCGCCCGCGCGCTGAACGCCGAGATCGCCACCGTCTTTTCCGAGCGGCAGGTCTATCGGATCGATCACTACCTCGGCAAAGAAACCGTGCAGAACATGCTCGCCTTCCGCTTCGCCAACATCCTGTTCGAGCCGGTCTGGAACCGTCACTACGTCGATCACGTCCAGATCACGGTGGCCGAATCGCTCGGCGTCGAGGGCCGCGGCGCCTACTACGAGGAGTCCGGCGCGCTGCGCGACATGGTGCAGAGCCACATGCTGCAGCTGCTTTCCGTCTGCGCGATGGAGCCGCCTGCGCACTTCGACGGCAACGCGCTCCGCGACGAAAAGGTCAAGGTGCTGCGCTCGGTCGTGCCGCCGGTGGCCGTGAAGGACATCGCCGAGCGGACGGTGCGCGGTCAATACACCGCCGGCTACGTAGCCGGCAGCTCGTGCCCGGATACCGCGAGGAAAAGAACGTCAATCCCGGCTCCAAAACCGAGACCTTCATCGCGCTCAAGCTCGAGATCGACAACTGGCGCTGGGATGGCGTGCCCTTTTACCTGCGCACCGGCAAGCGGATGCCGCGGCGCGTCACCGAGATCGCGATCGAATTCAAGAAGGTGCCGCACCTCATCTTCAAGGAGCATGGCGCCAGCGACCTGACGCCGAATGTGCTGACGATGCGCATCCAGCCGGACGAAGGCATCACGCTCCGCTTCGCCGCCAAGGTGCCGGGCGCCGCCAATCACCTGCGGGCGGTGCGCATGGATTTCCAGTACGGCACCTCATTCGGCCAGGCCGGACCGGACGCCTACGAGCGCCTGCTCCTCGACGCCATGATCGGCGACCCCGCGCTCTTCGCCCGCCGCGACGAGGTCGAGGTCGCCTGGAGCATTGTCCAGCCGATGCTCGATGCCTGGGCGTCACGACTCAAGCGATCCCGCTCCGTATGATGCCGGAACCTGGGGTCCCTACGAAGCCGAAATGCTGCTGGCCAAAGATGGCCGCACCTGGCGGCGGCCGTAGGAGGAACGGATGGCGACGAAAGCCAGGTCATCCTCCGACGGAGTGACCGAATCGAAGTCCGCCAACTGGCATGCGAACACGCTCGATCCACGCACGATCGAGCGTGAATTCGCCAAGCTCTGGGCGAACGCAGGAAGAGCGGTCCAAGACGAAAAGGACCGGGCAACGATGTTGCCGAGCTTCGCACCAGCACGGTGAATCTGATCGCCGTCGCCGAGCAATCGATCGACGCGGCGCGTCTCGAAGAAACGGTCCGGCAGCTTCGTGATTTCGCCCCGACCCGGGCCGTCGTTTTGTTGATCGATCCGAACACGGACCCAGTCCGGGATCGATGTCGAAGCGTCCGTGCGAGAAATCGCCACCGAGCGGGGACGCGCCCCAATCCGCTTCGAGATCGTCCGCGTCACCGCCGGTCCCGAAGGCGCCACGTCGCTCGCCAGCATCGCCAGCCCGCTGCTTGTGCCCGGAGTTGCCGACATTTCTATTCTGGTCAAGCAGCTCGCTGGCGGGAAATCATCTCTTTTCCGAGCTTTCGGCGATCTCCGATCGCCTGATTATTGATTCATCGATCTTGAGCGCCCCCGATGCGAGCATGCGCACCGTCGCCAGCACGCTGGGATCGCCGCGCGCGCCGATCGTGAGCGATTTCGCCTGGCGGCGCTTGAATCCCTGGCGCTCGTTGCTCGCCCAATTTTTCGATCATCCCGATACCCTGCCCGCGCTCGACCGGATCGAGGAAATCGAGCTGGTCTCCCGGGCGGCCGATGGCGACGGGCCATCCGGCGAAACGGGATCGCTGCTGCTGGCGGGGTGGCTCGCGTCGAGTCTCGACTGGCGCATTCCGGGCCCGCTCGTCCGCACCAGCGACGGTTGGCGCGTCACCCTGCGCGGCGGAACTGGGGCAGAAGAACGGGAAATTCTGCTCCGCCTCCGCCATCGCACGCAGGTGCAGATGCGGGGCCGGATTCTCAGTGTCACCCTACGCGCCGAGGGGGAAACCACTCCTTCGATCTTCTCGATCGAGCGGCTAAGCGAAGGATTCGTGCGCACGCATAGCGAACCGGAAGGCGCCATGCCGACAACCCGCAGCGTTCCGGCGGCGGTCTTCACGAACGAAGTTCTGCTCAGCCGGGAACTCGCGTCACTTGGCCGCGACAGCAACTACGAGAACGCGCTCCGATTCGCGGTGCGCCTCATGCCGGAGGGTACCTAATAATGGCGGTCAATCGCCGGTTGAATCTTGGATCGAAAGGCGAAGCCTGGGTTGTGGCGGACGCCGATGCGCTGGCGCGGGAAGCGGCATCGCTGGTGAATTCAACCCTGCACGTCGCCGTCACCACCTACGGCACGGGAACGATCGCCCTTTCCGGCGGCTCAACCCCCAAGCGCATGGGACAGCTTTTCGCGGAGGAGCCCTATCTTTCGCAAATGACCTGGCCCTCCCTGGAGATTTTTTGGGGCGACGAGCGCTTTGTTCCGCTCTCCAGCGACGAGAGCAACGCCGGCGTCGCCATGCGCACCTTTCTCGATCAGGTCCCGGTCGCGCCCGGGCGCGTTCATCCCTGGCAGACTGAAGAAACGACGCCAGCCGAATCAGCCGCGAACTACCAGGCATTGCTCGGCGAGCGCCTGCCGGTCGAAAACGGCTATCCTCGGTTCGATCTGGTGCTGCTCGGCATGGGCGACGATGGGCACACCGCATCGCTCTTTCCGCACACCGCCGGGCTCGCCGAAACCGAGCAATGGGCGATCGCCAATGTCGTCCCTCAACTCGACACGACCCGCCTGACCATCACCGCCCCGGTCATCAACAATGCTCGGATGGTGGTCTTCCTGATCGCCGGCGCCGGCAAGGCCGATCGCCTCGCCGAAGTCATTGACGGCCCAGACGATTTCGACCGCTTGCCATCACAGCGGATTCGGCCGCAAAATGGCCGTCTCATCTGGCTGATCGATGAGGCGGCTGCGGCGCACCTCGCGGCGAATCGAGGATAACGGCTCACCCGATGGATCTCACAACGCGACTCGCCCGGCTCGGAGAAGCAGCCGCGGCGCTGGTGGAGAATGGTCAAATTGTCGGGCTGGGCACCGGATCGACCGCCTCCGCCATGATCGAAGCGCTCGGAGCGCGAGTAGCGAACGGATTACGCATTTCCGGCGTGGTGACCTCGTCGCAAACCGAGGCGCTGGCGACGCGTGTCGGCATTCCGCTCTCCCGCTTGATGAAATCGACACGGTCGATATCGGCATCGACGGCGCCGATGAGATCGATCCCTCGCTCGACCTGATCAAAGGCCGGGGCGGCGCGCTGCTCTACGAGAAAATCGTCGCCGAGCGATGCCGCCGGTACGTGATCATCTCAGTTGATGACAAGCTCGTCGGTCAGTTGGGTATGCGACTGCCGCTTCCGATCGAAGTCGTGCCCTACGGCTGGAAGCACACCGCCGACCAGATCTGCCGGTCTCGGGTTGAATCCCGCGTTGCGCGTAAAAGACGACGGATCGCCCGTCGTCACGGATGGCGGCCACTATCTCGCTCGATTGCGCGCCACATCCAATTGCCGACGCCGCGTACGCTTAGCCTCGCCATCAAGCGATCTAACCGGTGTGGTCGATCATGGGCTCTTTTGCGGCATCGCCACCGATACGCTGGTCATCGACGGCGAAGGAGCGATCACCCACCAGGTTCGATAACCGGGCTGCTCGCGTGTCGCTCCACCATCCGGTCTGCGTTCGAGCAGCATCGTTTCGAGCCGCGCCAGCCGCTCAAGCACCAGTTCGATTCTGGCATCGTCCATCGGAATGACGGTGATCGTGCCGGACGGCTCAAGATGCGCCCATTTCACCCGATTGACATGTTCGACGCCGGTACGATGTATAGCTTCGTCGAGATCCTGCGGAGATATTTCTTCCGCTTTGACGGCTGCCTGGTTGACCTCGCCATGCTCGATCAGCACGCGTGGATTCCCTTCCAGAATGCTGGCGACGCGCTCCCGCCGGTATGCGAAATAGTTCAGCGCCTTATTGGCCGAAAGGAGCGCCACAGCTCCGATCAAACCGCCGAGGAGCGAATCATCCTGACCGATGATCGCGTTTTGCACGGTATTGGAAAGCATGAGCAGAACAGTCAGATCAAGCGGATTAATTTGGGCCAGCTCGCGCCGTCCAAATAACCGGAACATCAGAATTAAGAAGAGATACACAATGATCGGCCGGATGATCTTCTCAAGCAGCGGAACCGGCACGCTGAACATGTTGTTCCAGATTTCATGGAACATCATTGAACCCCTTGTTGAAATGGTTTGCGGCAGGAAACTCCAGTGCCTGACTGCATCGCACTGACCGTGCCACGAATCATCGGGGGGTGCAACATTCCTCTGCTTTTCGCTATTTTCCTTCTACCGTTGAGATGCTCCGGCCTGTACAGGGGTCATCATCCGGGGTCCATGGAGTTGAACTCCATGACCCCACACGACCAATTCGCAACGCGCTTTCTTCGCCTTCGTAGCAACGTGTTCCTGATACTCCCTATGCTGGCGCATCACCAGAAGACGCGGCGTCCTTGTCGAGCATTGCTTGGAAACGACTGAGCTGGTCCTCTGAGAGGTCTGAACTGTGGACCGTACCTCCGAACTTCGCCAGGTCACCGGCTGCTTTCATGGTGTCGGCGCCTCCATCCACGAGCACGAAGATCGCCGAGGAGCCCGAATCGAGTTGCGCGCCGATCGACTCGACAAACGCGTTATCAACGCCAACCTCTTTTTCTCTGGCTTTGTGAATGCCAACTGCGGCACCTGCAGCGATTCCAACGACGGGAATGGCGAAGAGCCCGCCGACCAGCAAACCCAGCGCTCCTCCGAGGGTCGCCTTTCCCGCGATCGGGTGTCCGTGCTCGTGAACCTTAAGTTTGCCATCTTCTTTGGTTATCCAGCACGCCGCTTTGAGATTGATCAACTTGTCGAAGGCGGACCAGTCGATTGACTCCATTGCCTGCTCGGCCCGATCTGACTCGGGATACGTAATCGCCAAAAGTGTTGCCATTGGAATCCTCCTTCTCCTGGGAATGCCGTCGCGGTCGCGCTGGCATTCCCCCACTATATCTGGTTTGGTTATACCTTTTGTGCGGAAAGTATGCACCTGTCCGGCGAAAAGTCGGGGCCAGCATGATCACCCACACCCGATGGTTCGAGTGTGGGTGAACGCGCATGCGCGTCGATTTGGAACACATTGCCGAGACTACCGCGTTCGGAGCGCTGGATCAGCCGCCGACCAGCCCCTCGAGGGCGGCCGAGGGTTGGATCACGGGCAGGCGGACCATCTTGAACGAGACGGCCAGCCCGAGCAGACTGGCAATCAAGGGCACCAGCAAGGCGATCTGGAGCGCCCGCGGTCGGGCATCCGTGTTGATCCGCAGAATTTCCGCCTGGGTCGCCGGCGGCTGCCCGACCAGCAACCCCTCGAGATTGGTATTGCTCATGATCTCCGCATCCTCGTCCAGCACATCAGCCACCTGCTGCTGCTCGGTGGGCGAGAGCACCGTGCTGTCCTCGGCCATGCTGGTGAAAATGAAGGAGAGGCTGGCCAGCATGATCGCCCCGGCAAAGGCCAGCCCGAAGGAGAGCCCGAAGCTCCCCGAGGCGGAGTTCACCCCGGCCGCCTCGCTGACCCGCTCCTCGGAGATCGGCGCCAGCGTGAAGTTGTTGAGCTGCGAGACCAGCAGCCCCAGACCCGCGCCGGCGATGATCAGCGGAATCGTGAAATACCAGCCGGAATCGGCGCGCGGCACCACCAGGATCACCAGCGCCAGCCCGACGGCCAGCAGCGCGAACCCGACCCGGATGATCGTGCTCGGCGGTCGCGTGCCGGCTTTCTTGCCGACCAGCAGCGCCGTGCCAAACATCGTCAGGGAGAGCGGCGCCAGCGCCAGACCGGCCTGCATGGCATTGTATTCGAGCACCATCTGCAGGAACATCGGCAGCGCGATCATCGCCCCGCCCAGGGCGATCTGCTGGAGCATCTGCCCGGAAATCCCGGTCCGGAAATGGGCGGACCGGAACAGATCCGGGTCGAGCAGCGTCAGCTTCTCTGCGCGCTTGCGTCGGACCAGCCACCAGGCCAGGGCGGCCATCGCGAGCAGGCCGATGAGGAGCACCACGCCCACCGATTCAGCCCCCTCCTGCCAGAGCAGGATGCTGCCGACGATGCCGCCCATGCCGAGCACGGAGAGCACCGCCCCGACCGAGTCGAAGCCGCGGGGCCCGGTGTAGGGCACATCCTTGACCAGCCCGACCCCCGAGAGCACCACCCCGATGATGATCAGCTCCAGCAAGAAGCCGATCCGCCAGGAGAGGTAGGTCGTGATGAAGCCGCCGATGAGCGGGCCGACCGCGGCGGCAATGGCGGCGGAGGCGCCGACCAGGGCGTAGACCTTGGCCTGCTCCTTCCCCGCGAAGTTGCCGTGGATCAGCGACTGCATGGCGGGCAACAGCAGGGCCGCCCCGATGCCGCCGCAGATCGCCCAGAAGATGATCATGGTGGTCAGGCCCTGGGTGAGCGTCATTGCCAGGGCGCCGATGGCATAGCCGAGCAGCCCCAGCACGTAGGCCCGTTTGCGCCCGAAGAGATCCCCGATTTTGCTACCGATCAGGATGAACGCGGCCGAGACTAGCGCCTCGAGGGCGATCGTCGCCTGGACCCCGCTCGCCGTGGTGCCGAGATCTTTCACCACCGCCGAGATCGACACGTTCATGATCGAGGTGTCGACCACCAGCACGAACATCGCCATCGCCAGCAACAGCGCCAGCCGGGGATTCGCCCCCCCTTCTTTCGTCGAGTCCGTGGTCACCTCTGTGGCCATAGCACATCCACCTTTCATCCTTGCCTGTTGGGGACAGACCACCCGCAACTGAACCGCACTCAGCTAATCACCGCTCGCGATCCGCAGTCCACATCCTTACCCGGATCACGGTGGGCCGAATTGTCCCATCCGATCTCATTCGCACAACACATTCAACTTATCGGCCGTCCACGAGCCTCGTCGCAAACGTCGCCTGGTCTCCGAGCAAAGGGAGGACACGTCGATGTTCGAGCACCCCCACACAGAGAGGGGTGAGCGGCCACTCAGCCACGTCGATTCCCCACTGCCACCACATCCAGATATTGGCGACGCAACTCCGATCAGCCTGCTTACACCCCTGCGTGGGCGATGATCTTGCCGCTCTTGATTGCGGCGAGCAGCGCGGAATGGTCACGCTCGGTCTGATCCGCGTAGGCCACGCCGAAGGCGACCACCGCCTTGTCGAATGAATCCCCGTTGCCAAGATAACCTAAAATCCTGGCCGCATCCCCAGAGCGGGCATGGGCTCGGGCCAGGACCCCTCCGCAGAGCTCGGCGTAGACATTCATGCGCGTGCGGTTCAGCAGCGAGACTTCCACTGAGACCTTCATATCCCGGAGCTGGCGGACGTAGGAGTCGACCTTCTCCAGGCGTCCCCAGCCGAGAAAAATGTCGCTCGACGCCTGGGTAACGTGCTGCCCTTGCACGATGCGTTCGCCATGATTGCGATATTTGCTCTTGCCGGCGTAGGGTTCGAGCACCAACGCGGACGCTTCCTTGATCTGCAAAAAGAGCGGATCCTGGTCGCTGTTCCCGCGCAGAAGTGTGACATAGCAATGGGTGCCGACGCTGCCGACCCCGACAACCTTCTGGGCGAAGTCGACAAACTGGTACCGGTCCAGCAGCTCCCGCAGATCATCGCGGACCGAGGAGCGGTAGTCATGTTCATCGTCGGCAGTTGATCGCCCACCAGTTCATCGCTGTGATGGATGATCAGTGGTGGGTCGTCGACAATCCGCATCTCGCCATTAGCATTCGTCGTCATCTAGGCGAGCACCTGGAGGTGATCGCGATGGAAGGCGCGCTCGACCCCCCGCTCAACTCCTTTTTGATGGCTCCGGTCAGTCCGGCAATGATGCCCGTCGCACTGATATGCGTGTACCAGACGGCCAGGTTAGTCATCTCCGCGAACTGCGCCATCCGCTCCCGGTAGGCGCGAACGGCGGTGTGCGCGTGCTCCGCACAATCGGCCGCATGATATCCATTCGAACGCCCGGCCACGACGATGCTGGCGACCAAGCGCTTGAGATCCCATTTCCACGGTGCCGGCAGTGTTTCGTCGAAGTCGTTGAGATCGAAGACGAGATTGCGCTCCGGTGACGCGTAGCCGCCGAAGTTGGAGAGATGGGCGTCCCCGCGCTCGTGACTATGGACTGCGGCTCGGTTTCGCGGCGAACGTAGCTGCCGGCTCCCAATCGAAACGGGCACCGGATGTGTGCAACATCGGCGGTAGAGCCCACTTCGACTTCGAATTGACCATGGACACTGCCACTGAACGCCTCAAAAACTGCATCTGGGCACCGGTGCCGCCGACAATCTTTGGCAACGCCAGCTATAGGCTCGCGTCTGTCTCGTCCTCATCCAGCTCCCCCTCTCCCTCGAGGAACTCAACTCCAGAGCCGAATCTTGCCCGCTGTCCTGAGAGCAGCTTGAGGCTGTACCGAACCAGCGCCAGGACGATCGCTCCAACGACAAACGGCGCCAGGACAAAGATGTATTGCGGTCCAACGAACGAGGCAAGCACGCCGAGCAAAAACACGGAAGCGAGATTGAACGCATTTTGCTGAACGCTTTGCAGCCCGAACATCCCGCCCTGTCTCATGACCGGCACGTTTTTGTTGATAAACACCTGGACCGCCTGGCCGGCTGCGGTCGACCCAAGGTTCGTTGGAATGGCAATCACTCCCGCCGCCAAAACCGCATCGCTCAGTTGGACGTCGAATATGGGCTCGAGAAGCCGCAATGGACTGAAGATGGCAAAAAAGGTGTCGACCGAATTGATTGCACCGAGCAAAATCGTTCCTGCGGACATGAGACCGATCGACACGATCACCAGTTTTCGCTCTCCCAGCCAGTGGATCAACCTGGGTCCACCGACGGCGCCGATCAGGTAACCGATGGCGGCCGGAGCGAAGATATACACGCTGTTTGCAGGGTCTTCGTTGAGCACCTCTCGGACATAGATTGGCATTAATGAATTGAATCCTTCGAATAACGCTGTGCAGAAGATTCCGGCCAGAATCATCGAGGAGACCGCGGAATGGGCAGTAATCCATCGGGCGTTATAGCGAAGCGATAAGGCTTTCGGTTTCCAATCCATGGACCGAATGTTTTCCCGGAGGGTCATTCCGCCCGCGGCTTCGGCCGCCGGCAGTTTGCGAATGCGGATACCTGCCACCAAAAACAGAAAGCCGGTGACATAGAGCACGGCGTGAATTCCGGAGGTCTTGATCAGAATCGGTGCCAGGAACGACGATCCAATCGCGGAGCCCACTGACCCCAGGACATTGACCAACGCGCCGGTGGTCGCAACTTCCGCTGGCGTTGCGACGATGGCGACCACCGATTTCAGTCCGGGGGATACAATCTGGGTAAATGCGCTGGTAAGGAAGATGATTACGAGAAGCGTTGCAACGGACGTGCCAAACAGGCTGGGAATAACAAAACACGCTCCCGCTTGAATCAAGAGCGAGAGGTATAGGACCTGGCGTTTGGGCGCCGAATCGGCCAGCATTCCTCCCTGCAGACCGAACAAGAGAGCCGCAAGATAACCGGCTGAACTTGCGAGCGACACCTCGAACTGTGTCGCACCAACGGTCGCCAGAAAGACCATGACGCCATAGGACAGCGTCGAATTCGCCATCTTCGACGCGAATCGCGAAATCGACAGAGTCCGTACCGGCGGGTGCTTCAGGACTTCGCCGTAGGTAGGGGCGGGAGCGGGATCCGGCGATTTGGCTGAAGTTGCATCAGTCAACGCAAACTCCTTCGGGAATCGATATCGCCTTCATTCCAGTACGCAATGCTGCTCGTGGCTCGCTGTGCAGCGGCCCTTAAGTCAGCCTTCAATCCGCTGGCTCTCCACTCCGACCGATTCTATCTGAGAGTTTCCCCTCGGCCGGCACCTGCGACAATATCTTATCCGTAGACTGCCCAGACCGGAAAGATGCGGCACGCGCAGATATGGCCCCACCGTTGCAACCACTCAGATCTCCTCGGGCGCTTTACGCGCCAAAGACCGTAGCGAAGTCCTGTTTCATGCTGAGCGTGATCCACTTCTGTTCAACTGTTGCCTGGAGCACGCGTTCGGCCCCTTCGTTATAAGCGAATTCACGCTCTGCATCATCGTGACGCAGGACGACGCCAATCCTGGCATATTCGAGCATCTCGAAATCGCCGTCGGAGTTTCCGATCGCCAGCGCCGGGCGTTGGCCGGTGCGATTGTGGAAATGCACCGGCTTGCCCGCGTTTTCATTGGCTGGCAGTGACATGCGCGCGACCCGAATCAGCTCTCCGTTTGCGTATTCCAGATCACCGGCGGTGCCGATCACATCTTCAGGTGGAATGCCATAAAAGGCAACGCTGATCACCCGCACGAAATCGCGCTCGCCTCCGGTCGTGACATAGACTCGATACTGCCTGGCGCGAAGATAATCGAGCAGCTCGCGCATCGGCGGATAGATCATCTTCTGGTAGGGAACTTTCCGGATCGGATGCAACGCCTGCGCGAAGAACGCCGCGACCTGCTCCGCATACTGCTCGGGGCTGATCCCGGAAAAGGCGTCGCCGATCGCCTCAAGCACAACGGGCATCTGCTCCTGAATCTGGCTGAACCAGGCGAGATCCCGCTCCGCCAGCGCTTTATAGGGTTGCGCGGCCGCCAATCCGGGATCGGCGAGCAACATCTCTTTCCAGCGCCGCACGACAAAGTCGATCTGGACATACATCGGCTTCTCGCACCAGAGCGTGCCGTCGTTGTCGATGGCGGCAATCCGTTCCGCAACCGGAACGAACTGGGCCTGCTCAGGATCAGTCTGCCGGTCGATCGCGGCCAGCAGCGCGTGCGTTCCCGCCGAAGCGTTCCACAGCGTCAGACTCGACATCGATACGTGCTTCCCCTCATCAACGACAAACGCGGCGTTGCCGCCGCGTTTGTCTTATTCGATCAGATGGGTCTCACCGGTCAAACGCTCCCGAAGAAGCGCCATGTGTGCAGGATCGTCGTCCAGACTAGATTCCGAGAAGCTTCGCTTTCGCGGCCGCGAACTCGGCGTCATTCAGAACGCCTGCATTCTTGAGCTGCGAGAGCTGCTCAATCTGCGCCATCATGTCGTTGCCCGCCGGAGCTGCTGCTGGAGCAGCCGCAGCGGCCGGTTGCTGGGCCTGCATAGCATCAAGCTGAGCCTGCATCGCCTGCATATCAGCAGCCTGCTGATCGCTTTGGGCCGCAGCCTGCTGTTCATCATAGGCCGCTTGATCGTTCGCAGCATACTTCGATTGCTGGTGGTGGGACACCGCGCCTGCTGTACCAGCCACGACAGCAGTCGTCGCCGCGACACGAAGCAATCCGCCTCTTCTGCGTCTCATCATGGGAAGACTCCTTTCTCTAAACGTCCAATTCGCCTTCGGCCACAGCGTTGACAATGGCGGCCGGAATCAGCTCATGCATCAATACTTCGCCGTTCGCATTCTGAACTGCCGTCGTAAAGGTGCTCGCCCATGCATTCTCGAAGAGGAGCAACGCCGCCGAGGAATTCGGTTCAAGCATTTCGGCGATTCGGGCGATGTCATCTTCTCCGAGGAGGTTTGACTTCTCAGAAACGACCGGGTCGATCTGACTACTAATCTCATCGCCAAGATCATTGATCTCGAGCGACAGCACAGTTCCATCCACGTCTTTGGCAACGAAGACGATGTCAATAACCCGAATCGTGCCGCTCTCGATCAGATTGCCCAGAGCCGGGGCAATTTCGCCACGAAACTCGTTCCCAGGGAACGAGATGACGACGAGACTTACGGGTCCATACGATGCCATGCGCTTTCTCCTTGTTCGCAACCAACAATGACCGTCCGGAGCCCCCGGTCTCCATACACCATTGTATTCAGTCTGGCCATTTGGTGCCGGGGATCAACCACGCTCGCCGATTAGCTTGGCGCCACCTCGGCGGGCGGAGCAGGCGGAGCGGCGGGCGGCGCGTCCGAGGTCTCGCTGGCCGAGCGATAGACCATAAAGGCATAGCCGAGCAGAATGATGCCGCCGACGAGCGCAATGCCACCCAGCGCGCGAAGCCAACTATCTTTGCCTTCGCTGTCGCTGAAGACGAACATCAGCCCGAGCACGATATTGACGATACCGGCCGCAAGACCACCCAGGCGCAGCCCTCGATCCCCCCGCTCGACCCAGATCGTGACGATGCCGATCCCGCCATAGGCGATGAGACCAAGTCCGAGAATGAATCGCGCCGCATCCACATTGAGATAGTCTGAAAAGTTTTCGAGCAGCACGATGACGCCGACGGTCATGCCGATGCCGCCACGCAGCACATGGAATGGCGCAACCGGCAACTGCCGGTTCCTGAAACCTGCCACTGTGTGCAAAAACGCCTGGACGAGAAGCACAACCGCGATCAATTGCCGGATGATATCTCGCGCATCATCCGTCGCCACGAGGATGTAAATTCCGATCCCAAGCGCTACCGCGCCCTCGATTGCCAGTATCGGCCAGCCCAATCCCTTTCGCCACGGAGCGTGTTGCGTAGCCAGGGATTGCGCCTTGGTGCCCATGTCGTCGACTTCCATCTCCCGCCTCCTTTGCCTGAGCGAAAATTCCCAACCTCGACCGGTCCTGATTCATTTGCACTCTTCGAGTCTACACCGCAATGTTCCCGATTCGGACCATTCCCCGGCGAAATCCCGGATGCGTGCAGGAATCGACGCGAGATCGCCGATTGATGGCACTATGCATAATGTTTCCCTCGTCGTTCTTTATAAGCCTACGAACGTACACGGTCAATAGCATCATTTTTCGGCCCCGGTTCTCTCGTCAAGGATTAAATCGTTCGCGGCCCTTCTGCTACAATCGCGCTGCCCCGTTCCGTACATATGTTCAAGGAGTGCGCCGATGGCAACCGAGATTGACACGGAAATTCAGCAACTCAGCCAGCAGATCGAATCGCTCAAACAGCAACTTTCCGAGGCGCGCCGGCGGCGACCGGTTGAGCCGGTGCAGGACTTCCCGCTGCGCAATCCAGACGGATCGCCAACCACGCTTTCCGCGCTCTTCGGAGACCGTGACGATCTGATCGTCGTTCACAACATGGGGCGCGGTTGCGTCTATTGCACGCTCTGGGCTGACGGATTCAACAGTCTGGTTCCCCATCTGGAAAACCGCGCCGCCTTCGTCGTCGTCTCTCCTGACGCCCCCGAAGTGCAGACGAACTTTGCCGCAAGCCGAGGCTGGACCTTTCAGATGGCTTCGGCCGCAGGAAGCGATTTCACAAGTGCGCTCGGCTATGAGCACGAGGGAGGGTATATGCCGGGAGTTTCCGCGTTTCGCCGCCAACCGGACGGCTCCATCGTCCGCACGGGCAGGGACAACTTCGGACCCGGTGATGACTATTCCGCACCCTGGAGACTTTTCGATCTCTTGGGCGGAGGCGTCGGCGAGTGGGAGCCGCGCTATCGGTATCTCAACGAAGCCGAGCCATCCTGAATCATTGAATTCAAGGAGCATCATCCCGTGTCGAATGATTCGCTCTCGCGATTGCGTGAGATCTGCCTCAGTTTTCCCGAATCCGTTGAGCAGGAAACATGGGACGCGCCAACGTTTCGCGTCCGTGAGAAGATCTTTGTCAAAGTCGGCGGCGATCAGCGTGAGCAAACGATCTGGTGCAAGGCACGGCCCGGCGTGCAGGAAATGCTCGTCTCCGCCGATCAAACCCGCTTCTTCATCCCACCCTACCTGGGACGGCGCGGCTGGGTGGGCATTCATCTGAGTGGAGAGGTCGATTGGGGTGAAGTCGCAGACTTTATTGAGGAAAGCTACCGGCTGATTGCGCCCAAAAAGCTCGTCGGGCAGATCGACGCAGCGGGGACCTGAGCACGACGGCTCTCACCCTCACTTCCAATCACCACTACAGAAACATGCGGATATTGCTGGCATTTCGTACTCTCTTCCAGCATTGGGAGAGGGTGGCGCTTGAGCGCCGGGTGAGGGTTTCGTGCTCAGTGCTGGAAAGATACGTCAGCCTGTGAGTGCTGGGCTTCTGCCCGGCGCACGTCACCGCCAAATCGCCCTTGCTTACGGCCAGCTGCTTACGGCTCCGTCGCTACCTGCCCATCTCACGTAACGCACCGGGATTCCTGGGCAGGCGCAAGCGATTGAGCGACGATCTCAGCCGGTTCGGGGCGAGCGTAGTAGTAGCCCTGAGCGGTGAGAATGCCGAGCTCGCGCATCGCCTCGGCCTGCTCAACCCGCTCGATCCCTTCGACCCCAACCGGGATGCCCAGCTGAAAGGCAAACGCCATCACGGCCTCAACCATGCCAGGTCGGCCCAATGTCACTTCATCTCTCGCCGTCAGCAACGAACGGTCGATTTTAATGCCATCAATCGGGCAATGCTGGAGAAAGCTCCACCCGGCGTATCCCGCACCAAAATCATCGAGCGAAATGAGCACACCGAGCTTTCGGAGCGCGTTGATAGCGTGGATGGCGGGTTCAACATCCTCATGCGTCACCGATTCGCTGATTTCCAGGCGGAGCAGCGACGGACGAAATCCCGTTTCTTCAAGCACAGACCGCACATCGCCTGGCAATCTCGGATCGCGCACCTGCGCCGGGGAGAGATTGACCGCCACGATCACCTGCCGCGCGCCGGGATGTGCATCCTGCCATTCGCGGCCCTGCCGGCAGGCGACCAGCAGCACCCATCGTCCGATGTCGCTCATGAAGCCAAGCTGCTCGGCCATGGGAAGAAACTCGCCCGGTTCCAGCAAGCCTCGTTCGGGGTGCTGCCAGCGCAGCAGCGCCTCAACTTCATACGTGTGACTCGTCGCCAGATCGACGACTGGTTGATAGAACACCCGCATTTGTTGGAGGGCGAGCGCGTCGCGCAGCTCGGCTTCGATGGTTACTCGCTCGACCGCCAGATCACTCATGTACGGCGAATAGACTTTGATCTGGCGTTGATTATGGCGGTGCTTGGCATGGGACATCGCGACATCGGATTGCAGCAGGGCTGCTTCCAAATCGCTGTTGGCATTGATCTCAGCGATCCCAATTGCCGCGGTCAGGCGTATCGCCTGCCGGCCGACCTGTACCGGACCGCCGATATGCTCAAGGAGTTCCTGAGCAACGACCTGCGCATGCGTCGCGCCGCCGCCAGGGAGAAGAACGATGAACTCGTCGCCCCCAGTTCGCGCAATCAACGCATCAGCGGGTGATATATCGCGGAACCGCTGTGCGAGCTCGGCCAGCACCTCATCTCCCGCTGATCGCCCATGCGCGGCATTGATGCGGCGAAAATGATCGAAATCGAGAAATATCACCGCAGCGCCCGGCTCAGCTTGTTGGCTGGCCGCGGCAATCAACCCGTCTCGCGTCAAAAGTCCAGTAAGTGGATCGAGCAATTGCGGAGATGGAGGCGCCTCGGCGTCAACGTCATGCGGCGGTTGTCCTATGAGACTCACCACGGCTCCTAATATATATGTCGTGTCACGACCAATCAGTCCAGCGGACCATCACGTCATTCGTGCGGGCGTAGCGGACTCCAGATGCAGTTCATTCAAGGCCGGGTGGCGGGCGCATGGAGATCCGCATCCTCACGGAAATGCCGTTACTCCTAGTACTATACACCCCCTTCGGGCTAGCTCACATGTCTATATAGTCCTATATGAAGGCGCTCCTGACCGGGCTTCCTTGCCAGCGTGTCATCAATATCCGCCCTTCTCTCGCATCGCCTCATCTTGTGACGTACTGTTCGCTAAACTTGATCGCATGGACACGGTATCGGGTACTGTATGCGGCAAACGCGGCATTGAGCATGGATCGCATGGTCAGGTCCCGACTGGTTCGGCAACCGGTGCGCCGCAATAGGAGGTTACGTCAATGCAGACGCGACGCTGGAATCTGATCGCCCGCTTGAGCGTGCTTCTCCTCGTGCTTGCGCCCCTACTTGGTGTGGCGACGCGCACCGCGCCACTGGCGCAGGCGGCACCTGCCGCGCAGGAAACCAACGGGGCGACACTCGCGCTCCCTGGATTCGGCGAGCCGTCGAGCGAAGTCACCGTCGTGACCTCCGCATCCGGCCCAATCGATCCTCCGCTGGCAGATGGCGCGAAGCTCTCGGTCGAGCGCCTCTCCATTGATCCTGGCGCATCCATGCCAGAGATCGACGATGCCCAGATTCTCCAGGTAGAGCAGGGCACGCTCTCATTTGAAGATGATCTCGGGCTCGAAGCGGAAATCGACGCCGGAACCAGCCAGTTCTTCGCCGCCGGCGCAGCCACGGCGATCGCCAATAGCGGCGACAGTCCCGCGATCGTCGTGCGCACAAGCATTGCCGGAGCGACTCGGGAAGTTGGCAGCACACAGGGAGGCGACGCCACCGGCACACGCCCCGCGAACGACAGCGGCGGCGGTGAACTCGCCGCATTCGCGCTACTCGCCACCCAAAGCGCCGAAGCTCCGACCGAAGTGGTCGTTGAATATGGCGACAATGGCTTCGATCCGAACGAGTTGAGCCTGGCGCAAGGCGGCTCGCTCGTGATCGAGAATACGACCAACGGCCCATGCGCGTTCGCCATTGCTGATCTTTCTATCACGGCGACCATCGATCCGGACGAGATCACGCCGGTGGTCGTCGACGGTCCTGCCGGAGCGCACGATTTCACCTGCAGCGCCACCGAAGGCGGCGATCCGATCGCCACCGGCACGCTGCACATGGTCCGGGTCTCCACCACGCCGACGCCAACCGCCGAACCAAGCAAAACGCCGGCATCATCCCCACAGGCGACACCCGAAACTCCGGCGTCGGCGACGCCGGCAACGGGAGGGGAATCAGGAATGCTGATTGAGCAGGAGCTGGCTGATCTGCCGCCGGCGGACCAACTCCTCTTCTCTGCCCAGGTCGTGATGAATTCGGGTGCGATCCTCCCGCTAACTGGCGCTAACGGGCCTGTCGCGCTGATCGCAACCGGCGGTGATATCACCGTCGCCCGCGAGGGCCACCCGCCAAGCAAGCTGCGAGACGGCCTCTCGGTCGTGCTGCCAAGCGGCACCATCGCCGATATTCGCAACGACGGCGATGCTCCTGTCACCCTCCAGGTCGCCGGGGTCGGAACATCGTTTGGCGGCGCATCCAGCGGTGATGCGACCGGCACTGCGACAAATGGCAGCGATTCGGAAACAGACACTCGCCCGGGCAGCGCAACTCCAGGCACGACCGCCGATCAACCAGTCGATATGACGGGCGCGAATCAGTTCTTCCCAACCGATTCCGAAATGGAAAATCTCGGGCTCTTCGCATCCGGCGGCGCCCCGCAGGAAAACTCCGAGCCCGCGCAAAACGCCTTCTGGTTCACGACTCCCGATGAGGCATCAACGCTTCTCCCCGAGTGGAATTGGCAAGGCTCGTTGCTCCAGCAATACGCGAGCCAGGCGGACGGCACCGATTACGGCGCTGTCGACGCGCTCATCCTCAATGTCGATACCTTCGCCAACGCCGATGGCGCCGCCAATTTTATGGATTACATCAATAAGGATGTCTTCGCCGACAACGCCGAGCATTCCGAGATCGTCACGGCGCTGCCAGGCGTCGATCTGGTCTATAACGGCACGTTCTACGACTCGGACAAAAAAGTTGATATCGGTTTCATGGTGATTCAATCCGGTGAGAACGTCATCACCCTCTACACCACCGGCGCCGATCTCGATGCCACCGCCCTCCTCGAAGACGTCGCCACGCTTATCTTCGGCGCTCGGGGGTGAATGAGTCGTGAGGAAGCGTAATCGGGTTGCCTACGATCAGCACTCATCCGGCGCTGAAGCACCAGCCTCTTCTGCCTCGGGCGAGGAGGGACGACGTGCGCCCCACTCCCGGCGCGGGAGTGGGGGTGAGGGCGGTTCGGCCCGCGATTTTCGTCTCGCTTTTCCCCTACCGTTTCGGTCGCAAGGCCTGGGAGAGTCCATCTCCGATCAGGCCGAATCCGGCTCCGGCAATTAGCACGGCGATGCCCGGGTAGGTCATCAAGCGCCAATCTTTCAGGAAGAAGTCGCGCGCTTCGGCGACCATCAATCCCCATTCTGGATTCGGCGGCTGCACGCCCAGACCGAGGAACGAGAGTGACGCCGCCGTCAGGATATTGAGCACCATATCCGCCATCGCGAAGACGATCGCCGCTGACACCACATTCGGCAAAATTTGCCGCAGCATGATGCGGGCATCGCTCATGCCGACGACCCGGGCCGCCTCCACATACTCCAGTCGCCGGTGAACGAGCGTTTCCGCCCGGATAATCCGGGCATAGGCCACCCAGCCGATCAGCCAGATCGCATAGACGATCTGATTGGTGCCGGGACCAAGAATCGCCATCATCGCGATCACGAGAATCAGATAGGGCATCGTGACCGTGAAATCGACGAAGCGCATCATCGCCGTATCGAACCAGCCGCCGAAATAGGCCGACATCAGCCCGATAATGCCGCCGACCACGACCGTGACCCAGGTCGCGATCACCGCGATCGCCAGATCGATGCGGCCGCCAACCGCCAGCCGGGTCAGGGTGTCCCGGCCAAAGTTGTCGGTGCCGAGCAGATGCTCGCGGCTCGGGTCGGCGAACGTCGGCTGCGAAAAATCAGGCTCGGTCGGATTCCAGGGAGAGATCATCGGATAGAAGACGATGATCGCCATGAGTATCAGCAAGATGATCGCCACCGATGACCAGCGACGAATTGATCCATCGCTTGCTGCAGAATTCCCTTTCGGGCATGCTCGTTGACGATGACATCAGCCGCGAGCTCAAGGGTATTGGCTGCGTTGGTTGCGTTTACGCTCATTCGTAGCTCACCCGTGGGTCAAGTGCGACATAGATCAGGTCAACCACCAGATTGATCACCAGCACCAGAATGCCGAACACGAGCGTCGCCCCCTGGATCACGGCATAGTCGCGGTCGAATATCGCCCGGATAATCAGCTGGCCGATGCCCGGGACGCTGAAGATCGTTTCGACAATGGCCGTGCCGCCGACGAGAAATGAAAGCTGAATGCCGAGCACGGTCACGGCCGCCATCGACGAATTCCGCAGCACGTGCCAGATAAAGACCCTCCGGGAGGAAAGCCCTTTCGCCCGCGCCGTTCGCACATAGTCGGAGTCCATCGTCTCCAGCAGTGAGTTGCGCAGGCTCCGCACGATCAGCGACGAGCTGGCAATCGCCAGCGAGAGCGCCGGCAGGAAGAGATGTTCGAGATGACCGAAAAAGCCATCGCCGTATCCTGCCACCGGAAAGATCTTCTCTTTCACCGCCAGCCCTTGTAAGAGCATCATCCCGATCCAGTACGAAGGCATGGCGATGGCGATGAGCACATAGATGCGAGAAACGTAGTCGGGAAATCGTCCGCGATGGGTTGCGCCCCACGACGCCAGCGGCACGCTGATCAGCGTCGCCAGCACCATCGAGTAAATCACCAGGAACAGCGTTTTCGGCAGGCGATCTTTCAGGATCGTCGTCACCGGCTCGTGCCGTTTGGCCGATTCACCGAGATCTCCCGAGAGGAGATGCTTCATGAAGGTGCCGTACTGCACGTAGATCGGCTTGTCGAGATTGAGCTGCTTTTCGATCCGTGCCACCGCCTCCGGCGTGGCGCGGAATCCAAGCAATGCGTCCGCCGGACTCCCCGGCACGAGCCGCACCATGAAAAAGATAAAGAGGGTGATAAGCAAAAGCACCGGCACCATTTGCACGAGCCGGCGAATGATGTACGCGATCATACCTGCCTCACAATGAAGGAAGCATGCCGGACTGCGGCGAGCATCACGATGCTCGCCGCAGTCCGGCGATGCGGGCGCTCAACGCGCCCGCAGGGTGGCGAACGGTCTATTGATCGTCGCGCCAGGTCTCCCATAGCCGGTAGTTGCCGGTCGGCAGGATGCGGAAATTCTGGATCGACTTCTGCAGCGCCGTGCGGCCGGTCGGATAGAACAGGAAGATGAACGGAGCATCGGCCGATTGCTGGGCCTGAATCTGCTTGTAGATATCAAGCCGCTTGGCCGGATCAGCTTCCACCTGCGCCGCCTTGCACCACTCATCAACCTGCGGGTTGACGTAGTAGGTCCAGACGGAGTCGGTGCCACCATCGCTCTGCACGGCAAAACTGGTCAGCTCGTCCGGATCGATGATGTCGGTGGTGTAGTACCCCTTGGAGAAGTCGTAGTCCTTGTCGACGCGCGTCCGCTGGCGGCGGATGCCCGGCTCCAGTTGGGTGATGGTGATATCGCCGCCGATCTCCTTGAGGTTTGCGGCGACGAGCTGCGCCACCTGGTTGCCGACCGGATCGCCCGGATCGGTCAGGATTTCACCCTTGAAGCCATCCTTGCCTGCGGAGGTCGCGACAAGCTCTTTCGCCTTGTCGAGATCGAACGGGTAGCCAGGGATCGAATCGTCATGCCCGGCCATCAATGGCAGATAGGTATTCGCAAGCACACCGCCGCCGAAGAGCACGTTCTGGATGATCGAATCCTTATCGATCGCGTAGTTGATTGCCTGGCGAAGCGGGATATCGTCCCAGGGCGCGCGACTGCAGTTGATTCCCATGTAGTCGATCCGGGCGACCGCATCGGTGAGCAGGGTCACATCTGGGTTATTGCGCAGCGATTCGAGCTGGCTGAATGGCACATCAGTGGCGATATCGAGATCGCCGGCCTGAAATTGCAGCATGCGGGCGTTCGCATCGGTCAGCACGTAGAAATCGAGCTCATCGAGATAGGGCTTTCCGGCCTCCCAGAAGCTCGGGTTCTTTTTGAGAATGCAGCTGGCGCCCTTTTCCCACGATTCGAAGATGAATGGGCCGGTGCCGATCGGCTTGTCGAAAAGCGCCGCTCCCTGCGCTTCGTGCGCCGCTTTCGGAATGATCGAGGCGCCAAAGAGCGCGAGATCCGATTCGAATGGCGCCCAAATCGATTTGAGGGCGATCACCACCGTCTTTGGATCGGGATTCGTGATCGAATCGACCGCGGAGAAGAGGAAGCCCCACTGGGACGTCTCATCCGACACGCAGCGATTGAGTGAATAGACGACATCGTCCGACGTGGCGGGTGTGCCATCGTGGAATGCGGCGTCGCGCAGATGGAAGGTGTAGGTAAGGCCGTCGTCGCTCTTTTCCCAGCTCTCGGCCAGTCCTGGCTCAAGCGAGACGCCATCGGCAGCAACGCGGATCAGCTGATCGTAGATTAGCAAGATCGTCCAGATGCTCATGTTATCGGTCGGAACAATCGGATCGAAGCTCTGGATATCGTCGTCCGAAAGCGTCATCGAAAGCGTGCCGCCCGGTTTCGGCTCAGCACCCTGCGCCGAAGCGGACGGAGCGAGATAACGCGCTCCGCCGAAACCGGCGAAAGCCATCGCGCTGGACGTAAAAAGACCGGCCTTGAGAAGCCGGCGGCGGGTAGCTTTCCACTCGCTCCACTGCGCGAGATCAAGTGCAGTCCGATCCATTGATGCGTCTTGCTTCTCGGGTGTTGGCATTGCGCTCATTCCTCCGGGTTCGCTGCCGCAGATTGCTCCGCGAGGGTACGTCGCACGCGCGAAATTCGTCCACTCTGCACGAATATGGCCATGTTCCATGCCTGGACGCGCCGGTGCGATGTCGGGATGGTAACGAAGACCTTCCAAGCCTGCAACAAGGTAGCCCATTTCCACTAGCCCGGCATCGGTACGGGCGCACGAAGAACACCGAGATTTTCAGGTCAATCCGCCCTGTCAAGCAAAAAAAGCAGCTCCGTCCCTGCAGGGACGGGGCTGCTTGCGAAATCGCGTGTTTCGGGTCGACGAAGAAGCTAGTCCGCTCCAGCAGCTTCCGGCACGATGTTTCCACCGGTGTCGAATTCCGATTCGGTCGAAGGCGCCGGGCGAAGCACAACCGCGTCGTTAATCAGGACGTATGAGATAACCGCGGCGACAATGATGCCGACACCGCCGACGATGATCGCCAAATCCATCCCGGCCATGAATGCTTCTGACGACGCCTGCTGCACCGTGCTCCAGGTATTACTGAAGGCGCTTGCCACATCGTCTGGGAGCTGGCTGATCGCCGCATACCCGGCATATGAGACCCCTTCACCGATTTTATCGACGATGGAGTGAATCGGCGCAAGACTCGAATCGGCTTTGATCGCCTGGATTGACGCATCATCCCGGTAGGTCGAGATATAGGCACGATTAGCGAGTGTTCCAAGCAGGGCAATGCCGAAGGCTGTGCCGATTTCCCGGATCGCGCCATTCACAGCTGAGGCAATGCCGCTCTTTTCCGGTTCGACGCTGTTGAGCACTGCCGTCGTCATCGGAGCCCAGATGAAGGACATCCCGAAGCCCATCAGAATGAATCCAGGCAGCACCTTCCAGTAGGGCGATCCCACATCGAGAATCAGCAGCATGAGCATGCCGATGCCGGTGACGGTCATTCCGAATGAGATCAACCGGCGCGGGCCGACCCTGGTGGTCATCGATCCCGAAATCGGCGAGAGGATCATCATCGTGATCACCATCGGCAACAGCGCCAAACCAGTCTTGATTGGCGAGAAGCCGTTGATGTTTTGCTGGTAAAGCGTCATGAAGAACGCCACACCGGTAATCAGGAAGGAGATCATGAACGAATCAAGATTCGCCCCGGTGAAAGTCCGCGACTTGAAGAAGCGGAGCGGCACCATTGGTCGTTCGGTCTTCGATTCAACCACAATGAACGCGGTGGTGAGAATCGCCGAAGCGGCGAACGCCAGGAGGATCATCGAATCCGTCCAGCCGCGCTCGCCTGCCTGGATCAAAGCCCAGGTCAGTGAAGCAATCGCAGCGGTAATGAGTACCGTTCCTGGAATGTCGGTCGCCACTTCGCCCGAGGTATCGCGCGATTCCCGCACGACGGCCTGGGTGACCAGCAATGCGACAATGCCGATCGGCACGTTAATCAGGAAGATCCAGTGCCAGGTGAAATACTCGACGATGGCGCCCCCGATCACCGGTCCAAGCGCGATGCTCGAAACCGAGATGGCACTCCAGAGACCGAGCGCTTTTCCACGCTCTTCCGGGGGAAATGCAGCCGAAATCAGTGAGAGAGAAAGCGGCATGATCAAGGCTGCGCCGAGGCCCTGTAAGGCCCTCATCAGGATCAGCGCCTCAGTTGAGTTGACGAATGCCGCCGCAAACGAGGTCGCCGTGAAGAGCGTGATACCGATCATGAACCACTTTTTGCGGCCAAATCGGTCACCTAATCCACCACCGGTGATTTGTAATGAAGCAAAAACGAGCGTGTATGCCGAAACGATCCACTGCAACTGGCTCGTGCTTGCGTCGAGATCGCGCTGCATGGTCGGCAGCGCCACGTTGACGACCAGATTGTCGAGCATTGCCATGAAAAGCGCGAAACAGGAAGCGGCCAAGGTGAACCACTTCGCGTTCTCGTTATTGACCCGACCTGAAAGAAACCCTTGCGCCAATGCTTTTTCCCTTCTGGCGGCGCCATTGCCGCGTACCCCATTGTCCTGTGCCGGCGCCTCATGAACCGGCCGACAAGCTTTATTTCTGTGTGAACTCGCGCGTCATGCGCCCCGAATCCTCCCCTTCTGTGCGAGCGTCTCCGTTCCCCGCCCGGAGTGGAGACGCTCCGATCCACTGATTGAACACTCAGTCAGTGGATTTGTGAACGCACAGAATACTCGATTCGGTGACGCACGCAACAGTTCTGGAGATGGTTCAGCAGGCTATCTAGCAAGCTGAAGAGGAGAAGTTCCCAACGTTCCGGGGCCGGTTGGCGACCGGCCCCGCCTGTGCTCAGGCTGCTTCCGCGTGGTCGTCGTTTGCGATCATTCGCGAGCCTGTTCGCACCAGACTCAATCCGACCCGCTGGCGAAGCGCCTGAGTGGCCGACATACGCTGTCGCTCCTGCGCATCCTTGATCAGCCGCATTTCGGCGGCTCGCTCGAATTCTTCACGTCGTCGCTGCGCTACGACCAGCTCGAGCATCGGTACTGCGCCGTGCATGGGTTTCATCACCTTTCCGGGCTCCATTGCCCGCTCGCCTGCGACGCCTCCCGCGTCACCTATATCATCTCAGACAAACATGTCATCTAGTGTCATGAATGCCGTTTGTGTTTAAAAGGACCCGACTACGCATGCGTAGTCGGGTCCTTCAGCTCTTAGGCTGCCTTGGGAAAGTCTGCGTTCGTACGCAACCGCATTCCGGTTCGCACCAGGACTTCGCCGAGACGCTGGCGGAGTCCGCCATTGGTCAATTCAGTCGTCTGGCTGGCCTCTTCAACGAGGCGCGCGTACTCTGACCGCTTGAGATTTTCGGCGTGCGCCTGCTGCGCTGCCACCGTAATCATCGGTGTATATCCGTTCATGGTTTCATCACCTTCCCGGGCGTCCTTGCCCGCCTCGCCGATCGCGTCGTTGCGTCCGGCTTCGGTTTGAAGCAAACCCATTGCCTGCTTCCTTCGTGTCCCCGCCTCCGTCCGGCATCACCGCCGGTCTGTTGGAGGCTGGAGCGACGTCATCGCCGCTCCGTTCTGCTCGGGTTCGCTCGACCCGGCATCACCGGGCGAGTCGAACAACCACATGATCCTCTGAATCAGCAGTCTTCCGCATCGGTGGGATTACCCATTCGCCGAAGCGAACGAGAACCCTGCCGGTAGTCTCACGCATCGAGACAATGAAGCCGCGCTGCGTTCCGAGACTGCGGATCAACCTGGCCCGCTCAGCGCGAGCGAGGTGATCGTTCATACGACTCTCAACGACGGTATTCGTGATATGTGGGGCCAGCGAGTTCATCTTCGACACTCCTGTTCGGTCCACGTGCTGCTTCGCACGCGCCGAATCGAACTTGATGGTAAGGGCGCCACGCGGCGCTTCGGGCACGAGTCGAGGTTCTTTCGTCAACATTGAGGGTCCTCTCCTCTCGTGTCACCGGCAACAGCGCCGGCGTGTCGCTTGGAGCACGCGTTGCTCCAGGAAATAACGGTCCGCATTCGCGCCTTTGTGGCGCACGGCTCGTTCGAATCACCGGACATCGCGAGAGTCCAGTGCGGTCAACGTTCTTTTTTTACGGAAGCATTGCGGGAGAAACTGGATAAAGAAAGCCCCCGGGCCGCTTCAGACGACCCGGGGGCTCAGCGCAGTTGACGTCGCTAGACGCGTTTCGCGCGGGGCACTCCTGGATCGGCGATCTGGAAAACAGCAACACGAATCGTTGCGCAATATTGATTGGCCATCGTGTTACCTCCTTTCCCGATTTCTGCTTGCCGAACCATCTGCAACCCTCTTACCGCAGGAGCGGTGGAGTTCTCATTTGGGCGTACGCTCGTTGCGCACTCAACACTTGTACCAAACGAAATCGTCCCCGTCAAGAGGTTGCGCCCAAATCGATCGCCGAATCGCGATAAAGGGTGGAACATTCGCGCTCACTTCATCGTTGTGCGATGTGATCACCTGCAGCTCATTTCTCCCGTAACGTTCATTTAGATATTGCACATTATGTCCAGATGAGGGATGCTAAATGGGCTATGGACGCAGGCACAATGGACAGGACGGCGAGTATCGACGTGTCCGCAGGTGCGGACAATTGGCCGCTGTCTGCTCGTGATGCCGCCGTTCTGCTCGATGTCAGCGATCGAACGATCCGCCGCGCAATCGCCCGTGGCGAATTGCGCGCGGTGATGCACGCCGGGGTCTATCGAATCACCAGGGACGATCTTGCGGACTACCGCTTGTGCCGCCGCGCAGGATCTCCACGCGAGCCGGCATTACCCGCTTCTCCACTCCGACTTGTCTCGCTACCCAGACCAATCGACGATTCCCTGCCTGGTCTTCCGCGGCCGCTGACGCCGCTTATTGGCAGGGAATCCGATGTTGACACTCTTTCCTGTCTCCTGCGGCGCCATGATGTGAGGCTCGTCACACTGACTGGGCCGGGCGGTGTCGGCAAGACTCGCCTCGCGATCAGCGCAGCTGAAGCGTGCGGCGAGCACTTTCCCGGCGGGATGGCGTTTGTCTCACTCGCGCAGATCCTGGATCCTGTCCTCGTCGCTCCGACCATCGCTCGGGTCCTCGGAGTGCGTGAAACAGATGGCAAACGCCTGGAAGAGCGGATCGCGGCGATCCTCAACCGGAAGCAATCACTGCTCCTCCTCGACAACTACGAGCAAGTCGTTGAATCCGCCTGGTTCGTGACCAGTCTGCTGATGCGCTGTCCTGACCTGACGATCTTCGTCACCAGCCGGATGCGCCTCCGCGTTTCCGGAGAACATGAGCATGTCGTTCAGCCGCTCAATGTAACCGCGCTCGAAGCGGAATCTCTCAACAAGCAACCAGCCGCGGTTCGCCTCTTTGCCGAACGAGTGCAATCTGTGCGAGATGACTTTGTGCTGAGCGATGAAAACGCCGGAATGGTCTCGGCCATTTGTGGACGCCTCGATGGGCTGCCGCTGGCGATCGAGTTAGCCGCCGCTCGGGTCAAAGCCCTGCCGCTCCCATCGCTGCTTGACCGCCTTGACCAGCGGCTGCCGCTGTTGACCGGCGGTGGACGGGATTTGCCCGCACGCCAACAAACGATGCGATCCGCCATCGGTTGGAGCTTTGACCTGCTAACGCCTTTCGAGCAAGCGCTTTTCCAACGGCTGGCCGTTTTCGTCGGCGGGTTTACCCTGGACGCTGCGGAGAACGTCGCCAGATCCGACATCTTGGGAAATCCTGCCCCGGCTTTCGGGGTGCTTGACGGCATCTCCTCGCTCGTCGAAAAGAGTCTCTTGAGCCTCGATCCCGCGGCGCGCCCTGAGCCACGTTATCTGATGCTGGAAACTGTGCGGGAATATGCTCGGGAACGCCTCAGCGCCAGCGGAGAAGAGGAGCGCATACTCGAGCGTCACGCCAGCTATTTTGCCGGTCGCGCCGGAACAATCGCTCCCTTTCTTCAGTGGCAGCGTGAACCGGAAAAGTCCATCGCATCCCTGGATGACGATCAGGACAACATCCGGGCAGCTTTGACGTGGTCGTTCGAGCATGATCCCCTCACGCTCTTCCTCCAGCTTGCGCCAGCGATGCAATCGTATTGGGCGATCCGCGGCCGGTTGCAGGAAGGACATGCCTGGCTCGATTGCGCGCTTTCAGTATGTAATCGAGCGTCTCTTGAACAACGGGCCACCGTCGTGCGAGCCGCCGCCTGGCTCGCGCGCAATGCCTGTGATTACGAGCGAGCCCGATCACTTGGCGAGCTTGGGCTCATGCTTTCGCGTCAACTCGGAGATCCATTCGCCATTCTCCACGCCCTCACCGGACTCGGGTTTGTCTTCGAGGATCTTGGGGACCACGCTCGTTCGCGAGTGCTGCACGTGGAAGCGCTTGCCATTGGACACCAGGTGAGTGATCCGGCATGGATCGCCTGGTCGACCCAAAACATCGGCCGGCAGGCGCTGCTGCTCAGTGACTATGCAACCGCGGAACAATTGCTGGCGGAATCGCTGCTCCTCTTCCGCGAAGGCGGATATCGCTACGGCGTCGTCGAGGCGCAGGCGAGCCTGTCAATCATCGCCCTGGAGCGGGGAGAATATGCGCGTGCCGCACGATTCGCCCACGAGCGCCTGGAGCTGGTTTGGGATGAGGCGGGCCTGCACCTGGGACTTGAAGGGCTGGCGGAAATCGCCGTGGTGTGCCGGGAGTTCGCTGCCGCCTCGCTCCTGCTCGGCGCAGCGGAAGCGCTGCGTGAGCGCATGGGCGTCGTCGTTCGACCGAGTCACATCCGCCGCTACGAGCGAACTGTCGCCGCTGTACGCGCGGAACTCGGAGAAGGTTCCTATGACAATGTGTGGAGAGAGGGACGCCAGCTTTCGTCCGCTGAGGCGCGAGCCGAAGCGTTACGCTTGGCCGATGCGATTTCCGAATGGGCCGATAAAAGTCTGAGCGAGCACACCATCCGCCATGGCATCACCTCGCGCGAACTCGAAGTGCTGCAACTCGTGGCGGATGGCAAAACGAACCACGAAATCGCAGATGCCCTCTTCATCAGCGTCCCGACCGTAAAACGCCACCTCACGAATATCTTCGGCAAACTTGGCGTCGCCTCGCGTGCGGCCGCGGCCGACTACGCACGCACGCACCTTCTCGCCTAATCCCAGCTTCATTGCTGCGTTTTCCAGCATTCCAGCGTAACTCAGGGTCGTAGCTGCTCGCGCTCCGTCCATCCCGGAAATACGACCCTGAGTTCGATGCGCTACCGGCCTGGCAGGGCAGATGATCTTCCCATCCCACTTGGGTGATATTTGCTCCGATGCAAGGAGAAACGCGATGACGCAATCGGCGATTTCCCGGCGAACCATGATGAAAGGCGGCGGCGTGGCGCTGGCCGGACTGAGCGTGCTTCGTCTAGCCGGACCGGCCAGCGCTTTCCAGAGCACCCCCGCGGGCGGCGAGGTGATCCCCTGGCTGGACCAACTCGAACCGAATCCCGTACCGGAGGTGCTCGTTCAGCAACTCGATTGGGAGAAGCTCGATTCCTGGACAACTCCGAACGATCAGTTTTTTGCTGTCAAGCATTACAACCTGCCCGAGCTGACCGAACAGGACTGGAAATTGGAGGTCAGCGGTCTGGTGACCACTCCCGCGACGCTGACCCTGGAGGACATCAAAGCGCGAGAGCGCAGCGAAGTGATCTTCACGATCGAATGCTCTGGCAACACCGGATTGCCCTTCCTCAATGGCGGCATCGGCAACGCGACCTGGGCGGGAACACCGCTCGCGCCGATCCTGGAAGAAGCAGGCGTGCTGGAGCAAGGTGTTGAAGTGGTCTTCTGGGGCGCCGACGCGGGCGAGCGCACCTGGCGGGAAATGAAAATCACCGAGCAGTTCGCGCGAAGCATGTCGGTCACTGATGCCATGAACCCCGATAACCTGCTCGTCTACGAAATGAACGGTGAAGAGCTTCCACCCCTTCATGGATATCCGTTGCGGTTGATCGCTCCCGGCTGGTACGGAGTGGCGAACGTGAAGTGGCTCACGCGCATCGAGGTTATGGACACGCGATATCAAGGGTGGTTAATGGCGCAGGACTACGTGACCATCCGCGAAACCGAGCATGACGGGGAAACGGTCTGGACCTTTACCTCCGTCTCCCACGACCGGCTCAAATCCGCGCCGGCGAAGGTAATCAAAGGACCAGCTGGCTACAGCATCATGGGTGCGGCGTGGGGAGCGCCGATCGCGAGCGTCGACGTGCGCGTCGACGATGGGCCGTGGGAACCTGCTGAACTCACCGAGGGCGCGGGGGAAGAGTTCGCCTGGACCTTCTGGACCTACGATTGGGATGCGCCGACTCCGGGCGACCACACGGTCACCTCGCGCGCGACCGCCGTCAATGGCGACATCCAACCCGCGCCGGACGACCCATTCCTCGCCGGCAAGACGACGTACTGGGAGAGCAACGGCCAGATCACCCGCACCGTCCACATCGCCTGATTTCCAGCTCTCATCCCCAGCCTCCATCTCCAGCATTGGGAGATGGCACGCGCTCGGGGACCGGCAGCGAACCCGGCACTCGAAGTCCCGGGTCGTCAGTCACGCCTGCCGCTTCGACAACCGCCCTCCGAACCGGACATAGGCCGGGGCTTCCTCGACCGACGCACCGTCGATGAAATCAACCCGGCTTCCCTTCGCCGCCTCATCGGTCACGACGAATGAGCAGCAGGAAATGGGCGCCAGATGCACATCGTAGGGTTCGCCATCCTCGTTCGTGAACGGATTGGATGAGGTCACGGTCGCCGTCAATCCCGATTCCGATGTCTTGATGCTGATCTTCGCCAACGGTTGCCGGTACTCGCCGGCGAAGCGCGCCAGCTGCGAATCAGCCAGGGTGATCTGCTCGGGATCGGGCTGCGACAACCCGAGATCGTTCGCGATCGCCCACTTCGCGATCGCTGCCGCCGCGTAGCTCCCCTTATTGTTGTTGGTCAGGATCGCGATCGCATAGCCCTTTTCCGGGACGATGCTCAGCAGGGCCTGCTGTCCATTGGTGGATCCGCCATGGCCAATCGCCGGCACGCCGTCGATCGTCGAAAGCGCCCAGCCGATACCCCAGCGCGACTGATCGTTGACCGTCGCCTGCACGCTCTGCATCTGCGTGAGCGAATCCTGGCTCAGCACCGTTTCGCCATCGACCGTGCCGTCGCCGATGTGGAACTCAGCGAACCGAAGCAGATTTTCCGTCGAGGTGACGATCCCGCCGGCCGGATTCGAGCAGCGCGAGATCGCATAGGGCCGCGCGACTTCCGGGCGGTCGGTTTCACTGTTCATCTGGTGCCCGGCGGCGGCCGAATGCAGAATCGCCTCGTCAGGGAAATAGGTAATCGGATCGAGCTTCAGCGGCCCGAAGACCTCATCCTCCATGATCTGCTCGAAGATCTTGCCGGTGACAACCTCGGCCACCCGTCCGGCGATCATGAACCCGAGATTGCAGTAGGACCAGGCGAAGTCTGGCTCCGAGATCTGCGGCAGTTCGCCGAGCTTGCCGATCGAAACCTCCAGCGCATCGTCTCCACGCCCTTGATCCGGAAAGTGATCGCCCAGAATGCCGCTCATGTGATCGAGCATGTGGCGCAGCGTCAACCGCGACGGCAATGTCGGATCGATCAGCTTCAGATCGGGAAGATAGGTCGCGATCGGCTCATCGAGCGTCACCTTCCCCGCCTCGACCAACCGCATGATCATCGTCGCCAGAAAGACCTTGGAAATCGAGCCGATCTGCAAGATCGAGCCGGTCGCGATCGGCAATCCGTTCGTCACATTCAGCGTTCCACTCGCGTAGAAGCGCTTCTTGCCATCCTGCAAGATACCGACCGTGATCCCCGGCACACCCCACTTCGCCTGCTCGGCGCGAAGCACATCCGTGATCTCCGCGTAGTTCGTCGATTTCGATCCGCCCACATTTACCTCCCAGAGTCGTTGAAACATCACCAGACCACCATTACGCGATCATATCAGCCTTATCGGAACAATCGAAAAGCGACCGACCCACCTAGGTGGGTCGGTCGCTTTTCAGCGATTCAGAAACAATGCCGGAACGATCTAACGGCCGGCGCCAGGTTTCACCACCACCTGTTGACGTGGTTCAACATTCTTCCCGGAAACCGATGCGGGCTGGTGCCGGGTTCGGAACGCTGCCCACCAGGCCGGGGCTCGCTGCGCCAGTAAGATCGATACTCCGACCACCATCCAGCCAACGACTCCGTCGATCCACCAGTGATTACCGGTCACCATCACGGTCGCGAACATTGTCAGCGCCAGCAGGGCGCCAAAGACATAGGCGAGTCGGCCGATGTACTGCTTCAGAGTCACGGTCAACATGCAGGCCCCGATCAGAGTCCATCCACAATGCATGCTCGGCATCGCCGCGAATTGGTTCGATGTGACCAGGCTGTTGCTCTTGAAATAGCTTGGACCGTAGACCGCCAGGGTATCGACGAATCCAATGTCGCCCATGAACCGAGGGGGCGCCAGCGGGTAAATCGCAAACCATGGCAGGGCGACCAGCATCGAGAACAAGAAGACTCGCCGCCAAAACCGGTACTTATCATGGGCAAATACGATCATCAGTGAAAGACAGGCAAGAAAAATCCACATGTTGTAGGAATAGATGTAGTTGAATGTTCGGATCGCCGCGGTCGACTGTGTCACCCATTGCTGCAGGTCGAGTTCGAAGAAAAGATGAAGCTTGCGCTCGAAATCGACCACATTGTAGGCATGCTCATACCCGAGCGTCTCACCCCGGGCAATAAAAACGCGGCGCACCAGTTTGTAGACCTGGAATAAAATGAGGATCGCCGCAATATTCGCGACGACTTCAAAGATCAGCTTCGTGAGTCGTCCCGCCGACTCCGCCACTCGCGCAGAACGCGTATTTGCTGCCAACATATCGTTCCCTTCCGTATCCTTGGCAACGACATCTGCAAATCCCGTGCCAAGGACCAGCACCTCTTTTACCACGATGTTGGCGAAATGTGAAAACGGGAGTGTGACCGAGGAGACGGAATAGCGCTCATCTACACCAGCGAAGTGGCCGATACAAGATCGGCTATGCTCGCCGAAACCTCATTAAGCGTGTGATTGACCATGGCCAACATGAGGACGGCCACTACGGGAATACGCGGATATATCGGGCATTTTGATACCCTCTCCCAGCATTGGGAGAGGGTGGTCCTTTAGGACCGGGTGAGGGCAGACGGCATCACCCTCGCCCGACCGCGGCATCCGGCGTCGGCAGCAAACCGAGTTGACCGAGCATCGCGATCGTGTCCATCACGTGCCACAGTTCCGTGTTCTGCCCACCCTCGAACCGGATCATGTGCATATGCGGCACGCGCACCGGCCGTCCAGTCGGCGGGATCATCATCGGACCACCAGCGGGCAACAACGGCGGACGCAACGCACCGGTTTGCGTCCCGGTCATGACTGAATAGGACGCCACCCATTCTCCTTCACCCATCATCTGCACGATCTCGAAATGAAGATCGGGGAATGCCTCGCGCATCGCCCGCACGACATCTTTGAGATGCTCCCTGAAGCTCGGCTCGTCCGGATGTTGATGGTCGACGCCATCTGGCGCCACCGCCTCATCGATCACATGCCAGTTCGCCCTGATTGAACGCTTCGTCGAAAACCCGCCGGACAAGAACTTTCTGCTGCTCGACGTTCATCGTGGCCTCCATATTTCATCCGATTGATATTCGGATGAATTCATTGATACACTATTCCGCATGGAACCTTCTGTCAAGCGCGAGCGCAGCCGACAATACGATGCCTCCCGGCGCCAGGAAGCCGCCGCTGAAACGCGGCGCGCGATCGTCTCCGCCGCGCGCCAACTCTTTCTCGAAAGAGGGTATGTCGGCACCACGATGCCGGCGATCGCCAAAGCCGCCGGAGTCTCGCTCGACACGGTCTATGCGAGCGCCGGGGCCAAGCCGGTCGCTCTTCCGCCATCTGATCGAAACCGCGATTTCCGGGGCAGAAGATCCCATACCGGCGCTGCAGCGCGACTACGTGCGCGAGATTCAAGCCGAACCCGATCCCGTCCGCAAAATCGCGATCTACGCCCACGCGGTTCGCTTGATCCAGCCAAGGCTGGCCCCGCTCTTCGCCGTACTGCGCGACGCCGCCCAATCAGACGACGACCTCCGTCAGCTTTGGGCCGACATCTCCCAGCGCCGGGCCGCCAACATGCGCCTCTTCGCCGCCGAGCTGGCCGCAGCCGGTGGCCTCCGCGCCGACCTCACGATCGAGCAAGCCGCCGACATCATCTGGTCAATGAACGCCTCCGAGTTCTACCTACTCCTCGTCGACCAGCGCGGCTGGTCTCCCGACCAGTTCGAATCATTCCTCACCGATGCCTGGACTCGCCTTCTCCTGCCGGACAAAGAAAAATCCCCTCTCCCGGAGCGGGAGAGGGGCTGGAGGTGAGGGTAAACCTAAGGTTCCATCCAGGCGCGGACCGCCAGCACCCGGCGATGGTCATCCGGCTCCGGGAGGAGTTCGAGCTTGGCGAAAACGCTGGCGATATGCGTTTCCACCGTTTTCTCGGTGACGAACAGCTCACGGCCTATCGCCCGGTTTGAGCGTCCCTCCGCCATCAGCGCCAGCACTTGCCGTTCCCGCTCCGTCAGGTCCGCCAATCGGTTCTGCGCAGGTTGCCGACCAAGAAAATGAGCGACGATGCCTGGATCGAGCACGGTGCCGCCCTGCGCGATACGCTCAAGCGCATCAATCAGCGTGCCGATGTTCACGACACGATCCTTCAGCAAATAGCCGAAATGCGTCGGATGTGAGCGAGCGAGATCCAACGCGTATCGACTTTCAACGGCTTGCGACAGGAGCAGAATGCCCAGCGCCGGCCAGTCTTTCCGCAATTGGAGCGCGGCCTGAGCTCCTTCATGGGTGAAGGTCGGCGGCATCCGAATATCGACGATCGCGATATCGGGCTCGTGTTCCGTCACGGCCGTCTGAAGGAGATCGCCGTCGCCAACACTGGCCACGACTTCAATTCCGGCCTCGGTTAGCAGTCCGGCTCAATCCCTCACGCAAAAGCCCTGAATCGTCAGCGATTACGACGCGCATGGAAGTTCCGCGATAATGATGGTGCCGTGCCCGGGCCGCTCATCGACCGTGACCCGCCCACCGACCGCTTCCGCGCGGTCGCTGATACCGCGCAGCCCGCTTCCGTTGCGGTCAGCCCCCCCGATGCCGTCGTCCTCGATGATGAGCCGCAGATAGTTCCCTTCATGCTCGGCAACGATCGCCACGAATTGCGGCGACGCGTGCTTCACCGCGTTGGCGACAGCCTCGCAGCCGATAAACCAGGCGGTCTCCTCGACTGACGCCGGGTAGCGCCGGTCAATAGCCTGAAGCCGCACCGGAACGGGTGAGCGCGAGACGAGATCATCGAACGCCGCGGCGAGTCCTCCATCACTCAGCGCCGTAGGCGCCAGACCGTTGGCAAGATCGCGCAGTTCCTGAACGGCGATCTGCAATTGATCGGCCGCGGATGTGATTGCATCGCGCATCCGTTCGGAATTCTGGCTGACCTCAGCAGCGCGCAGTTGCATCGCCAGCGCGAGCAGGCGCTGTTGTGCCCCATCGTGCAGATTCCGCTCGATCTTCCTCCGCTCGGCCAGCTGCGCCGTCACGATGCGAGCGCGCGATTCGCGGACTTCAACGAGCTGGAGGGTGATCGCCGCCCGCAGCCGCGCGTTCTCCAACTCGGAGAGCGCTTCGCTGACGACTGCCTCGACGGTTTCCCGGTTCACGCGAGCTTCATCAAAAGTCAGTGCGTAAGCCGGTAGGTTATCCCGTTCCAGCGTGAGCGCCATTGAGCCAGGTTCAGCCGGGAGTCCTTCGGCAAGTACCCACAGCTCTCGCTCATCGATCCAGTAGGCGACGTTGAGCGTCTCGTCGCCCAATGCCTCGCGCAACCCTTGCTCGATGGTGACGCCCGGCGATGGTTCGCGGAGATATCGGCGAATCGTGGCGATGGCGTCAAAGCGCCGGCGATTGAACCGGCGGTCCAGCCAATCCTGCAGGAATCGGCGCGCCGGGCTCAAGAAACTGATGGTGACGAGCGTCGCGACCACCGCTGGGATCGATGACCCGCCACCGCGACTCCCGAGCGACTCGCCAACGAACACCACGACAAGCACGTAGCAACTCACCAGCACCGCCGAGAGCAACACCCACGAGAGCGCCCGGCTGACAAGTCGCTCGACATCGTAGAGGTGATACTGCTCGATCGCCAGCGCGGCGGAAATGGGAATGATCGACACAAAGCACCCCGCCATCCATCCCAGGAGGGTTTGCCTGTCGAGCGTGGCGGCAATGAATGCGCCAACGATGAAGAGCGCGAATGGCAACGCCGACCATGCAAGCCAGCGAAGCTGCACCCGTTCTTTGCCATGCGCTACACGGTACCTGACCACCAGCGACACGGCGCCCATGATCACACCGACATGCATCACCAGAAGCGCGGAAACGCCGACAGCGTTAAGAACTGGGGCCAGACGCGTGAATTCGAGGGGGTTCTTTATGATGCCGAGATTGGCATAGTCCCCTTGATAAGGACGAAAAAACTTGCAAACAAAACTCACTCCTCCGCCAATGACCACCGTCCAGGCAGCAATCCGCCAGATCCGTTCCGTGATCATTCCGCCTGGAGTGAAAAGCATGATCAGACCAAGCAGCATCAGCCAGGGAATAAAGGTTGCGTCACCGATCACCGCCACGAATGTGGCGGCCGGCAACGATCCCGGCCGGGCAACCGCACCATAGGCGGCGTATGCATCGATTGCGCCCGATACCGCCAGCGAAAAGCCGAACGCCAGAAAGAGCCATCCGACCGGATGCCCAGGATGCCGAAGCGCCAGCGCAGAGCCGACGATCGAAGAGCTCAGCAGCGGCGCCAGGAATACCAATCCGATCCCGGTCAGCTCGAAGAGATCGTCGCGCCCCACGCTGGATATCTGGCGATCAAGCAGGAAAGCAGCCGTCAGGCAGGCGAGAATCGCCAGCCATCCCGCGATGACGGCGAACAAGGGAAACGCCCCTCGATTCCACGACAGCTGAGCCTGACTGTTCATGCCTCGATTGTCTCACCTCAAGCATCGAAACAACTCAGGGCCAGCACCGGGAACGATCTGCGTGTCCGCTCTGATGCGGTCGAACCTGGGGAGGCGCACAGTAGGAATCGGGTTTACGGCACGATTTCTTGTAAGGAGAAGCGCCATGTTACGGAATGAGAAGAGGTCAGATCTGATCGGTGCAATCGCAGGAGCCGCATTCGTCCTGCTGCTTTTCCTCAGCGTTGCTTCCCTTGACCTCCCAAGGGGGAAGCCCGACCAGGAGCTTCAAACGTGGTGGGCCGACGAAGGTCTCCGTCGCGCCTCGATTGTCTCGATGTATCTGATGTTGCTTGCCGCACCCTGTTTTCTCGTGTTTCTAACGCGGCTTTGCGCTCGTCTCCGCAAGGTAGATGTTGAGGATTCCTGGAATGCGCTCGTGCAGGGCGCCGGAATCGTCTTCGTCGCGCTGCTCAGCGTCAGCGCAGTGACGCGAGGCGTTATTGCCCAGGCGGTTCGCTTTAACGATGAGCCTGTTCCTGGTGTCGATACGCTACGCTATGCCACCGAGATCTCCCAGGCAGCGTATGCATTCGGGGCGGTGCTCTTTGCGACGATTGTCATCGCCACGGCTTCGATCTTGATTCTCCGCACCGGCGCCTTGATGCGCTGGGTCGGCTGGGTTGGAGTCGGAGTCTCCGCGCTGAGCCTGGCGGCCATCGTTCTCCAGGTGGGCGGGTTGGCCACACCGTTGATTCATGTCTGGGTTCTCTGCATCAGCCTGCAACTCTTCCGCACACGCAGCGCCCACCCGGCATCGGCCGTCTCGCCGATCGATGCGGGCCAACCTCGACCACAAAACGTCCTGACGTAGCACCCACTTCCTGAATCTCAAACGATGAACCGGGTGCACGATACGTGCACCCGGTTCATCGCTTTGAAATGCCATCTGACGACCGTCGTCCCTTGGAAAGTTTGTTAGTCAACCGTAGTTCCCACGGATGCTCCCGATTCTCGCCTCAATCCCCCGTATTCGCCGTCACAGGCGGGCTCCATACCCATCCCGGGCGGATTCGACTCGCCAGCACTTCGGCGATGTGCTGCGTTTTGCGCTCGGTGAAGTGCTCGATCTGCTGGTGGCACGACACCCCGGCCACCGTCGACGATCGTCTGCGCGCTGACATCGTTCACCTTCGGGAACAAGCCGCTCTTCGCCGATCTTGCGCGAAACGTCGTAATGCTCCGTCTCGTAGCCGAACGAACCGGCCATGCCGCAGCACCCGGCGCCGCTTTCCTGCGCCGAGCAACCGGCCGCTTTCAGGATCGCCATTGAAGGTCCCATCCCGATCAGCGCTTTCTGATGGCAGTGCCCGTGAAACAGCACCTCCGGACCCTGTCGCGCCGACCAGGTGATGCCAAGCGTTCCCTCTTTGTCGAGCTTCGCCAGGAACTCATCGATCATGAAGGAGTTCTTCGCCACCGCCTGCGCGTCGGCATCTCCCGGCAGCAAATCGACATACTCGTCGCGGAAGGTGAGAATGCAGGAAGGCTCCGTGCCGATGATTGGAATCCCCATGTTCACGTGCGGGGCCAGCACCGCCACATTCCGTCGCGCCAGCTTCCGGGCATCGGCCACCAATCCCTTCGACAGCATCGGCCGGCCGCAACAGGCTCGCCGTTCCTCCACGATCACTTCGAACCCGGCGGCTTCGAGCAGCTCCACAGCCGCCACGCCAATTTCGGGATAGTTGTAGGTGGCAAAGGTGTCGTGGAAATAGACGACTTTGCCGCGCGTCTGCCGTGGCGGCGCGTCCTTTTGCATCGCGTGCCAGTACGAGACAAAGGTCTTTCGCTGGAATGAAGACAATCGCCGGTCAGGGTGGATGCCGAGCGATCTCATCGCCGGACGCGCCAGCGGCGTCCGCATCGCGAAATTGGCGAGCGGCGCGATTGGCGCGCTGATCTTCGAGATCAGGTGGATATTCCCCATCGCCCGCGATCGCCACGAAACGCCGTGCTTCTCCTGATATTGCGCCAGGAACTCCGTTTTGATCTTCGCCATATCGACACTCGACGGGCACTCGGTCTTGCACGCCTTGCAGGAAAGACAGAGATCCATCACCTCATACGTTTCTTTCGAGGTGAACTCTTCCGGGGAGAAGCTGCGGCCTGCCAACGCATTCCGCAGCGCATTGGCGCGTCCGCGCGTGGTGTCTTTCTCGTCTTTGGTCGCCATGTAGGAGGGGCACATTGTCCCCGCCTTCAGCTTCCGGCAAACCGCCGCGCCATTACACATCTCCAACGCGCCCATGAAGCCACCCTCGCGGGTGAAATCGAGATGCGTTTTGATCTGGATGGGCTGATAGGCGACACCGTAGCGAAGATTGTCGGTCAGCGGCGGCGCGTCGACCTTCTTGCCCGGATTCATCAAGCCACGCGGATCGAACAGGTGCTTGAACGAGCGCATCGCCTGGTACAGCTCGGTTCCGAAGATCACTTCGTTCAACTCGGAACGCTGCAATCCATCGCCATGCTCGCCGCTCATCACCCCGCCGAAGCGGCGCGCCATCTCGGCGCAGGCATAAGCCATTTCGCGCATGATCTCGATGCCGCGTTCTTCTTTGAGATTGATCAGCGGCCGGATATGCAGGCATCCGGCGGAGGCATGCGCGTAATAGGCGGCGCGGGTGCCATATCCCGCGACCATTTCCTCGATCGCGCCGACATATTCCGCCAGGTGCTCGACCGGCACTGACACATCTTCGATCACCGGAATCGGCTTGTAATCGCCCTTGATGCTCATCAAGAGCCCGAGTCCTGCTTTGCGCACCGACCAGACATCCGCCTGCTGCTTCGCATCGAGCACGCGCTGGGGCGGAGCACTCGTTCGCACGCCATGTTTCGCCAGATGATCCTCAAGATGCTGGCACTTTTTCGTCAGCTCGGCCTCACTATTGCCATAGAACTCAACCGCCAGGAGCGCCGCCGGATCGCCCTTAATGAATGCGATCTGGCTGGCGTAGCCGGGCTGTTCGCGAGTGAGACTGATCAACATTCGGTCCATTAGCTCGATCGCCGAAGGCTCGGTTTCGAGAATCAGCGACGTCGCCGCCATCGCCGGAACCAACTCGTCAAACTGCAGCAACACCAGCGCGGTCTGCTTCGGCGTTGGCACCAATCCAAGCGTGGCGCTGAGCACCGCGGCGAGCGTTCCTTCGGACGAGGCCAGCAACCGCGCTGGATTGAACACGCCGTCTGGTTTCAAGAACTCATTGAGCGAATAGCCGGTGGCACGCCGCCAATGCGGCGGAAAATCGCGGGCAATCAGATCGTAGTTTTCTGCCCGATAGGCGAGCAGACTCGTCAGCAACCGGCCTCGTGGATCGTCCAGCTTCGCCAGCGCCTCCAGTTCCTCGAACGAGGCGGGACCCAGATCGACCGATCCCCCTTCAACCAGCGCCAAACGCGTGCTGACGATGTGATCCGAGGTCATGCCGTACAAAATCGAGTGAGCGCCGGAGGAATTGTTCGCGATCACCCCGCCGATCGTGGCGCGGTTGCCCGACGATGGATCGGGACCGAACATCAACCCGCTGGCTTTGAGCTGCCGGTTGAGCAGATCGAGATTGATCCCCGGCTCAACCGTCACCCGCTTCGCCTCGGCGTCGATATCGAGAATGCGGTTCAGATACTTGGAAAAGTCGATCACCAACCCGGCGCCGATCGCCTGCCCCGCCAATCCTGAACCCGCGCCGCGCGGCAAGATCGGCACACCGTGGGACGACGCCATCTCGACCGTCGCCTGGGCGTCATCAAGCGATTTGGGCACAACAACCCCAATCGGCTCGATTTGATAGTTGGACGCGTCCGTCGAATAGAGCATCCGCGAAACGCGGTCGAAGCGAACTTCGCCGTCGATCCTTGCCTTCAGCTCGGCCTCAAGCACACGTGCGGTTTCGAGTGCGGCGCGGGCTTCCCGGGAAAGCTCGCTCGCTCCGGTGGCGCTGCTGGCCGCCGGTGGGGTCGTGGTCGTTGACATCAGTCGTGAAATCCTCCTCAGGAGGGGTTCGTCAGTTCTGGTCGCAATGGTACCGCAGCGATAAGCCGTAGGCCGTAGGCCAGGCAAATGTATCGGTCGGACGCGGAAGCACATGCCGCCATAAGTCGGGGACCACTCGACGACGGTTTGCGAAGATGAGTCTCAGAAGACCAGGGCGCCCACCGGAAAGCCACTCATATCGGAATAGGTACTTTTACCAATTCACCTGTTCGACCCCTTTCGCTACTGTAGTGATGCGCGACAGGAGCAAAGGGGCTTCTCATGCAACGTTCAGCACGCACCAAAATCTCAATTCTCGCGATCATCGTCTCGCTCATCTTTGCGCGAGACGCGTCCGCCGCTCCGGGGCCAGCGTTGGAACTCGGGGTCTTAACGGCGAATGCCACTATTGCCTTCGAATCGTCCGGGATCCTGCCCGTCGATCTCCCGCCGGTCGTCCGTCTGATCGTCGACCGCACGGAGCTCAACCCGGGTGACCAGTTGCAACATCTCGACGAGACGCAGATTCTGGTCAACGAATCAGGATCGCTCCAACTGACTGATGGACTCGGACTGACAGCCAGTTTCGAAGCAGATCAGGAGATTTACGCGCCTCCCGGATCGTTCACCAATCTCACTGCCACAACCTCGTCACGCGTCTTGCGCGCGCATATCGACGCATCGGCGGAAGGCAACGGCATGGTGACGATCACGGAAGATGCCTGCGGTCCATCAACCCTGCAGCTCCCGACTGGTGAACCGCTCACCGTCGTCAACCGCACGGACCGCGTCCAACCTTTCACGATTCGCGCCTTCAACATCCACGAGCAACTTGAACCGGGAGCCTGGACCACGATTCCTGCCGCTACGCTTGGTTCCGGAACCTGGATCGTCAGCTGCGGCGTGCATATCGACGACTACAACCCGATCAACCTGGTGACCTTGTTGATCAGCGATCCGCAAGAAGCCTCGACCGTCACACAAACCGCAACGGTTCCCCAAACCGCTACCCTCTTCGACCGGCGTATCGAGCTTGCCTCGTCGGCTGGCGCCAGTTTCTTCCTGGTGAAGATCGATATCGCCCCCGGAGGCTCGATCGGGAACCAGCTCTTCACCGGCCCCACGGTGCTAATCGCCGGCGATCAGCCGCTGACGATCCTCGGGGGAAACCATGCCCTGACGCATCTCGACGCGTTCGAGCAGATTCTCTGGCCAACGGGAACTGCAGCGGTCGTGTCAAATCAAAGCGACACGCCAACGACCCTGCTCGTGGCAGGCATCGCCCCCGCCAGAGCCGAGTCGCCACCACAATGTCCGCCAGCGCATCCAGCGCAGGAGAGAACGCCGCACCGCCAGCGCTCCTCCCGCGCGAAGCCGCCGGCGGCGCTCCACCCGAATCGATCGCGTCCTACTTCCCGGCCGATGCCGATGTGTTCGGCGTCGGCTTCCTGATGATGTCGACCGAGGAAATGAAATCCTTCAACGACTCCATCTTCAACGGCGTCAACGACCTGCCGGTCATTCAGGCGTGGCTCTCCGGCGTCGTCAAAATCTATGCCCCGATCGACAGCCCTGGTCCCGGCGTTTTCGGTGTCATCAGCGTCGACCGATTCGAAAGCTCAGACGCCGCGCACTCGGCGCTCGAACTCGTCTATGCACCCGCGCTGGCATCGTACGACTCAACCGAGCCGCTCGATCCACCCAACTCCGCCAACGCGGACGAGATCGTGGCCTTCACCGGAACCTACACAACCAACGAAACGTCCGCCACGATCGTCATGGCGCGGTTCGGCGCGGACATCATTTCCGTCGTCGTCGGCGCCCCCGCTGGCATCGCCTCCACCGACAAAGCACTCACCCTCTGGAACACCATCGAAAACGCCCGAAATCACTGAGCACGACGGCCCTCACGAAGCATTCATCACCACTACAGAAATGTGCGGAGATATCGAGGGATTTGTACCCTCTCCCAGCATTGGGAGAGGGTGGTCCTTTAGGACCGGGTGAGGGTCAATCACCGATTCCGCTCTCTGCGAATGCGAGCCGCCCGGCGTATCTCTTCGCCAAGCACCCACTCGGCACGCGCCACATCATCTTCAACCAGCAGCGCGGGAATCGGCTTCGGCGTCCCCTCTCCGTCGACCGCCACCATCGTGAAATAGCCGACCGTTGCCCGGATTCGCGCGGTTTCAACCGGGTCCTGGCAATAAAGCTCCGTCCGCACCACCATCGAGGTCGACCCCGCGTGAATCACCGTCGCGATCACCTCAATGATCATCCCGTGCCGGATCGGCGTTCGGAAATCGACGCTTTCGCTCGATGCCGTCACTACGATCGATCCGGAAAACCTGCTCGCCGCAACAAATGCAGCCTTGTCCATCAACGCATACGCCGCACCGCCGAACATCGTTCCCATCGGATTCGTATCCTGCGGAAAAACGATCTCCGTCATGATCACCGGCTCGGCCCGCTTCGCTTGGTCAGTCATTCAATCCTCTTGCTCCCCTCTCCCGGAGCGGGAGCGGGGCTGGGATGAGGGCTTTCAAATCAAGGGTCAAAGCCCGCCTCGCTCCACTGGCAGCAGCAGCTTGCTGCCAGGGTGGATCGTATTCGTGGCGATCTTCGGCTCGGCCTGATCTTTCAACGGGCCGAACTGATTCATGCTCCTCGCGAACCAGGGGAAGTCACTGCTCGTGATTGAAACCCGCACCCGGTGTCCCGGCAGGAAGCAGTGCTGGATCGGCCACAGCTCGACCAGGAATCGGTGAATCTCCCCGAGAGTCAACGGAGTTGGCGTTTCCAGCGAATCGCGATACGACGCGCGCAAACAGCCCTGGCACACTTTCAGCGATCGCCCATCCGGGTCGACATCGGTGATCTTCACATGCCATTCGGTATCGTCGCAGTCGCTCGACGCCAGCAACTCCAGCACTGGCCAGCCTGAAATCGCCAGCTCCTGGGTCAGCGGCTCGCTCGTGTAGGTGAGCACATCGGCGCGGGCTTCAACCGCTGTTTGATCGAGCGGCACATCCTCGATCGGATAACGGCCGACACCCGTCTGCGTCGGCGCGGGATCGCGCGGATCGTAGCGATAGGATCGAGTCGCTTCGTCGTCGTTCGCCGCACCGATTGTCAGCGTGCCGCCATCAGCGGCGTGGAGATGGAGCGGCAACTCAGCCGTCGCCAGCGGCCAGTGATCGGCATCGCGCCAGACATTGGTTCCCGGCTCAAAGAGTTGCACCGGCGCTTCTTCGAGCGTGCCGTTTTCTTCCCCCTTGAGCCAGTAATCGAACCAGCGGAGATGGACGTGATTCATATCGGGTGCGGCGTCATCGCCGAAATAGACCCCGCCGTAGGTATGATGCGGCAACCGCGTCATCACATGGCTCCAGGGACCGGCAATCAGCCGCTGGTGCGCTTTCGCCGGCGATTGCGCCATCATCCCTTCGTAGTGATGGAACGCCCCCAGCAGGTCCTCCAGATCGTACCAACCGGTCACATGCAGGCAGGGAACATCCAGTTTGGCGTAGAGATCGTCATAGCGGATCGCTTTCCAGAAGTCGTCGAGCGTGTCGTGATCCATCATGTCGCGCCAGGTTTCCCCTGGCTGATTGATCACTTCACCGATCGAATCGAGCGGCAGGCGCATCAGCACCTCATCCCAATCAATCGCTTTCATGGACGCCCGTTCGGCAATCCGGCGACGCACGGCGTAGACCCACCAGCCGAAAAAGAGCTGGAAGCAGCCATTGGTGTAGGGGATTTCCTGCTGCCAGCGACCAGCCGCCGAACAGGAGACCATGCACGCAAGATGCTCGGGCCGCTCCGATGCGAGCGCCCACTGCGTCCACCCCATATACGAAAGCCCGGTCGTCCCCACCTTGCCGGTGCACCACGACTGCTTCGCCACCCACTCGACCACGTCGTGCCCATCCTCGGGATCATTGACGAACGCTCGCCACTCCCCTTCCGATTTGCCTCGACCCCGGCAATCGACCGTGACGAATGCGTAACCATGACGCTGGAAGAACTCAGCCTCGCTGTGCTGGGACATCGCGCTCGATTTGTCATACGGCGTGATCGTCACAATGGCCGGGGCTGGTTGTTCGCTGGCATGAGGCAAGTGAATCGTCGCGGCGAGCTCAACGCCATCGCGCATCGGGATGCCGATCTCAAGAATCGGATACTTCTGGGTCTCCCGCGCCTGATCGAGAAATTTGTCATAGAGCGTTCGCTTTGGCTCGGTCGTCGCCGTCATGCGTCTCTCCTGGCTGGTAGTGGTAGTCCCATCTCATCAGATCTCGAACGACGCGTTCATCACCGACGATGGTACCCGCTCCACCAGAAACCCGCGCCCACCACAACAAAAATGGCCACCAAATTTGGTGGCCATATCGCTCGCATGATCCAAAACCAGGGTCGTGCTCCCCTCTCCTAGAATTGGGAGAGGGTTTGGGGGTGAGGGTTTTCATCCACCCGCTCAATCGAGAAATAATCGACCAGCTCCCCATCGCTGCTCTCGTTTCGCCCGTCGTAGCGCATGCCAATCTTCTCAAGCACACGGCGCGAAACGCGATTCTCGGGATCGACCGTCGCCTCGATCCGTTCAAGCCCACACGAGCTAAATCCGTACGAAATCAAGCCGCCGGCAACTTCCGTCGCGTACCCTTTGCCCCACTCGTCCTGGAAGAAACGCGTAGATGATCTCAACAATCCCGGGCCGATCAGAAGGGCGCGCATACCCGGCAAACCCGATCAGGTGGTCGCTCGTTCGATCGGTGACGCCAAAGCATCCCCACCCGCGCAACTCGTAATTCTTCAGGGAAATCTCAAGCCAGTCACTCGTTTGCTCGCGGGTCAACGGCACCCCATCATCCATATATCGGATGATGTCAGGATCGCTGCAGAGCCGGACAAAATCGTCGAGATCGTCCCGCCGCAACCGCCGGACAATCAACCGCTCGGTCTCAAACGCGCGATTCGTCGATTCCATGCGCCATCCAGGCTGAAGAGCGTACTCACCTCTCTCCAACAGTGGGAGAGGGGCCGGGGGTGAGGGTTTTCGAATTAAAAGAACCCGATAAACGCGACGATCACTCCAAACAGCACCATGAAAATCGCGAAGCCGACAATGATGTACAGCTGCGTTTTGGAGTCTGCATCCGTTCCATATTGAGGCGGTACGACCGATTTCTCATTTGCCCCGGTGATTGACCGCCAGAATTCGCGGAGCTGTCCCATGTCCGTATCCTTCGATGACATCTGTTATGACCTCGCCGGCGCAGCGGTTGCGCCACGATTGGGGAGCGCTTCCGATCGCGCCGGTTCTCGAACAGGCAGAACGAGCCGGCAACCGACACAAAGAAGCACAAAAAGCATCGCCATCAATCCGGCGTGGAGCAGCGTGGAAACATAGGAAAGCGTGGTCCAGATCACGATCGCCCCGGCGAACGCCTGGGCCAGAATCACCACCGACGCCGCCTGGCAGATCCGGTAAATATCGGGCCGCTCGGCGCGGAACCGGTGGGACCATGCCAGCAAGGCTGAACACCAGCAGCATCCCTCCGAGCGCGGCGACGCGATGCGCGAAATGGATGCCGACCGGCCCCGACAGCTCGGGGATCACCTTGCCATTGCAATCGGGCCAGGTCGCGCAGGCGATCACCGCATCGGAATGGCGGACATACGCGCCGAGATAGGCGATGCCGTAGCTCGCAATCAACGTGAACCACATCAAATATTTGAAACCCGCCGGCACGCTCCACTGCAGATGCCTGGCGCTGCCCCGCTCATCGCGATAGATCATCTCGACCGTGAGCACGCAGGAAGCAAAGGCGATAACGGAGAAACCGAAATGGAGCGCCATCACCCAGGAATTCTGCGGCGAGCGCACCGCCCACGCGCCCATGCCCGACTGCACCAGAATCGCGCCCCACATGCCGGCGATCAGCAACCGCGCTTCCCGGCGGTCGCCACGCGAGCGCCAGAGACCGATGCCAACACCGAGCACCAGGAATCCTTCGATCCCGGTGACCAATCGATGGCTCGCCTCAATCAGCATTTCCCGCGACCACATATCGCCGCCGCACATCGGCCACGATCGGCCGCACCCCTCGCTGGAGCCGGTATTCGTCACCGTCGCTCCCATCAGGAGCACGATGAACATACCGACGGCGGCGGCAATGGCCAGCGGCTTCAACCATCGGTCGATCCTGGGATTTCGCACTTGCTGCTCGTTCACTACCCCACTCCCCGCGCGCTCTTGTGTGATTCCTGCTCGATGGTGAGGAAGGAGACCGCGCCTTTCACATAGGTGTCATAATGCCGCAAAAGGACCGCTGATGGCGATCTTTGCGTGGCGGTCATGCATGATGTTCAAGCGCCAGCTGGCCTCAATCGTGCCACACGGTCATCCTACGCAATTCGCACGCCGATTGCATCTGGAAACTGGCGCTTTCTCCTGATGCGGTTGTGCCAGATAGGCGCGGCGCTGTATCCTCGAACTGCTCGCTCGTACAGTGCCGGGAGCCTTCCCAGGCGTTTCGCGCTGTTCCCCACGCAAGGATTTCCATGACCCGGGTGATCGCGTTCTTCAATCAGAAGGGCGGCACCGCCAAAACGACGACCACCCTCAACGTCGCCGCCGCACTCGCCCAACTTGGACGTCGCGTTCTGACGATCGATCTCGATCCGCAGGCGAGCCTGACGATGGCCGTCGGCGTCGATATCGCCGCGCTCGATGGCTCGGTCTACGATCTCCTGCTTGATGAGGATGTCGCGATTGCCGACGTCGTCTGCGCAACCACCATCGCCAATGTCGAACTGGCGCCGAGTCACCCCGATCTCGCCGCCGCCGAGCTTGAGCTGTTGAACGTGCTCGAACGCGAGCGGCAGCTCGACTATCGCCTGCGCGACGCCGATCTTTCCCGCTATGACTATGTGCTGATCGATGCTCCACCCGCGCTCAATATCATCTCGGTCAATATCCTGGTTGCCACCGGCGAGCTGATCATTCCAATCGAGCCTCATCCGCTCTCGCTGATGGTGCTGAAACGGCTCTTTGAAACGATCGAGCGGGTGAAACGGCTCAATCCCCGGCTCATACTGCATGGCTTTCTGCCGACGAAAGTCCATTCGACCTCGCGGCTCGCCACCGATATGATCGAAACGCTGACTGAGCAATTCCCCGATCTCGCGCTGCTGCCATCGATTCCGCTTTCCGTCAAAAGCGCCGAATCGGCCGCCGAGCGGACCAGTATTCTTGATTACATGCCTCGCTCAACCGTCGCGGTCGCCTATCGCGAGGTCGCTCGCTGGATCGAAGAGCACCCGCCAGGTGTGGAGTCGCCGCGTGACGATTCCGCGAACAGCCGTGAGCAGATCCTGACGCTTCAGGAGACCGATCATGCCTGAACCAGTGAATCCAGACGGGGCACATGCCAAAACCACCAAGGCAAAGCGGCGGTTCAGCGTTGATGCCCTCTTCACCGACACGCGCCCGCAGGCAGCCGGGGTCAGCGATCTCACCAACGCCAAGGAAATCGCACTGACCCGGATCGAGCCCGACCCGGATCAACCCCGGCGCACGTTTGACGAAGTTCGCCTGGAAGAGTTGACCGCAAGCATCCAGATCGAAGGGATCTTGCAGCCGATCGTCGTCCGCTATCACGAAGAGCGTGATCTCTACATCATCGTCCACGGCGAACGTCGCTGGCGCGCCGCCAACGCCGCCGGACTCGGCGCGATCCCCGCTCTCGTCCGCGACGTGCCGGAAGAACGGCGGCTCGTGCAGCAATTGATGGAAAATATCGTCCGCGACGATCTCAACCCAGTCGATCGCGCCGCCGCGCTGCGCACACTCAAACGGCAACTCGGCGACTCCTCGTGGGAAACGGTCGCCGAAGCGGTCGGCATCAAACGCTCGCGCCTCTTCCAGTTGCTTGATACGGAAAAACTACCCGAACCGATCCAGGACGACATCCGCGCCGGCCGTCTCAGCGAAAAGCAGAGCCGTGTCCTGCAAGGACTCGCGCCCGTCTTTCAGACCGTGCTGCGAGACGAACTGGTCGAGCGAGAGCTTCCTCAAACCGAAGCGATCGCCATTGCTCGCCAGCTGCGCACCATCGAAGCACCGCAAGACGAGCAACGCGCTCAGATCATGTTCACCAACGCACGCATCGAACTCGCCAACAGCGCCGAATCATCGGCGACATCCTCCGCGCCGACATCGCACGCCGTCACACGCGAAGAAGCGCAATCCGCACTCGTCGCCCTCACAAAGGTCGCCCGGGGAGACTCAGAAAGCGTCAGCGACCTCGCCGCCTTCGTCACCGCGCGCCGGGTCCCCCCCCGCGCCTACCGCAAACTCAACGCTGAAAGCCTCGCCCTCGCCGGCATCCTCACCCGCCTCCACACCGCCCCCCACCACGAGCGCGAATCCGCCCGCCCCCTCCTCGAATCCCTCCGCGACGCCCTCAATGCGCTGCTGGACGAGCAGTGAGTTGTGAGTTGTGAGTTGTGAGTTGTAGGAAAGCGTAATTTGGCTGCGATGACCGTGACGGGAGCTGAAGCACCCAGCTGACAGGCGGAAGTAAGCTAAAGCGCACTGAGCACGGGTGAATTCATTCTGCCGTTCTGTCGCCCACCGAGCTCAGTCCCAGCGGGACTTCGTCTTGTCAGCCCGGTACTTCAGTGCCGGGCACGTCGAGCCCCTCGTGTCTATGAATACCCGGCAGCGCTGAACTCTTTCCCTTCTCCCTTCTCCCCTTCTCCCTTCTCCCTTCTCCCTTCTCCCTTCTCCCTTCTCCAAACATGCTATCCTCGCGCCCAACACGACGACGGAGCCGAGTAGTGGGGATATGTCGTCTGGAGCAGAGCGAACCGCCGGTGGTGGAATGGCGGTCTCCACCTTCCCCGCGAAGACCCTCCTGAGTGCGAGACGAACCGCGCATCATTGCGCGCCGATCCTCGCCGGCTGCCTCCGTTACCAGGCTCCATCAAGGCCGTGATCCCTCACGGCAAATTGCGGTGGCACCACGGGGCCCCCTCGTCCGCATGACGAGGGGGCTTGCTCGTTAACCTGTTCGAGGTGTGCTGCAATGGAACGTATCTGGTCGATCGATATTGATGGCCACATCGGCGAAGACGTCGTGCTTGCCGGTTGGATTCACCGCTTTCGCCAGCTTAGCGGCGTCAGTTTTCTCATTCTTCGTGACGCCAAAGGCCTTGCGCAAATCGTCATCGAAGACCCCGGTCTGGTCTCGGAGATTGCCCGCCTGCCCCTCGAGTCCGTCGTTTCGGTGACTGGCCGGGTCGTCGCGGTCGAGCAGGCTCCAAACGGCGTGGAGATCCACGATCCGCGCATCACGATCATCTCTGAAGCAGTCGAGCCGCCACCGTTCGATCTCTTTCGACCAAAGATCCAGGCGTTGCTGCCGACCCAGCTCGATCACGCCCCGCTTTCCCTGCGGCATCTTCGCGCTCGTGCGCTCACCCGGCTTTCAGCAGCCTTGGTGTCCGGATTTCGCGCCACGCTGACCGGGCTCGACTTCACCGAAATCCACACCCCGAAGATCGTCGCTGCTGCCACCGAGAGCGGCGCAAACGTCTTCGCGATCGACTATTTCGGCCGCCCGGCGTTTCTCGCCCAGAGCCCGCAGCTCTACAAGCAGATCATGGTCGGCGTGTTCGAGCGCGTTTTCGAAGTTGGCCCTGTCTTCCGGGCCGAGCCGCACGATACGCCGCGTCACCTCAACGAATATGTTTCGCTTGATGCCGAAATGGGATTCATCGTCGATCACACGACGATCATGGAATTGCTCACAACGGTGATTCGCGGCATGCTCGCGCAGGCAGGAGATTCGCTCGGAGCGACACTTGAGCAATTCAAGATCGCGCTCCCGGAGCTTTCAGCTTCGATTCCCGCCGTTCACTTCGCCGATGCTCAGCGAATGATCTCGGCCGCAACTGGCGAGAATCTTGAAGGCGAGTTCGATCTGGCCCCGTCGCACGAGCGTTGGCTCGGCGAATGGGCGCGCACCGAATACGATTCCGACTTTCTTTTCGTCACGGGCTATCCGCGCGTCAAGCGCCCGTTCTATACACATCCCGATCCGTCGCGGCCAGACTTCACCAACGGATTCGATCTTCTCTTCCGTGGGCTTGAGCTGGTGACCGGCGGCCAGCGCCTGCATCGCTACGCTGACTACCTGGATGCGCTCACTGAACGCGGCTTCGATCCCGAGCCGCTCGGCTGGTATCTCGAAGCCTTCAAGCATGGCATGCCGCCGCACGGCGGCTTCGCCATCGGACTCGAACGCTTCGTCTCCCGCATCGCCGGCATCGAAAATGTCCGCGAAGTCACCCTCTTCCCGCGCGACCTCAACCGTCTCGTGCCGTAGTTCAAAGCTTTATGGAACAAAAACCACACCAAATACCTCATCAAGGCTGGGAGTGGATGGTCCTTTAGGACCGGGTAAGGATTTTCGTCTCTGCCTGCCGCCTGCGGTCTGCTGCCCGCTCGTCACACACAACAACGCGGCCAGGAAATCCTGGCCGCGTTGCGTTCAATCAGAGGGTGTGTGCCCGGGCCGGATCACTCCGGCCCGGGGTCGTGTCGTTCTAGCGGAAGCGGCGTCGCATGGTCGCGAAGGCCGCGCCCATGAGTGCCAGGAGTCCACCGGCGGCGATCATGCCAGCCTCATTGGAATCCTGCGCTCCGCCAGCACCGGTCGATGGAAGCGCCTTCACCGAGGCAACCGCGGCAGCATTGCTGCTGGCCGAGCTGCTGCTCGAGGCGGCTTTGCCACCGTGATGGTGTCCGTGGTGATGACCGTGATGGTCGTGACCATCGTGGCCCTTCCCTGGCAGCGGCGGGGTCGGATCGGTGGTGCCTTCGCAGTCACCGACACAATACGGGCCGTCGCCATTGAATCCCCAATCATCGGCACTGCCGGTGATGATGAATTCAGGCACTTCGTTATCGACGAGTGCGTAGGTGTAGGCGAATGCCGAGCCACCATCGCCGCCGATGACGTCGCCGGAAGCAGCGCCGCCGCCGTTACCGCCGTTGCCACCGTCTGCGCCTGAGCCGCCTGTGCCGTCTCCACCGTCCGCAACACCGCCGGAACCGCCGGTTGTATCGCCGGTCACCGCACTTGCGCCGGTAGCATCGCCACCGTTACCGCTGACGTTGCCGCCGCCAGTCGTCGAGCCGCCAGTGGTTGGGCCGCTCGTGACCGTCGGGCCAGTTGCCTGCGCCGGTGGTCGAATCGCCGGCGATTGAATCGCCGCCGAGGGCAACGCCGCCGACCGCCGGGCCACCAGTCTGGTTGGCCCCAGTCGTCGAACTGGTGGCGTTGCCGCCAGTCTGCGCTCCAGTCGTGATCGCGCTGCCAGCAGCCGGTCCAGCCGTGTTAGCCACGCAGGTGCCAGTACCACCGTCACCACCTGCGCCAACACCACCGGGTGCGCCAATACCACCGGTCGCGGTGCATCCAGCAACCGTCACTGTGGTTGGGGCGTGGGTGATGATCTCGCCGGTAGCTGTGCCAGCCGTGGCCGCCACGCCAGTAACCGTGCCAGTGGCTGCGCCGCCAGTCGCGATACCGCCTGTGCCTGTGCCACCAATCGCCGCGTTTCCACCGAGTGCGTCACCCGAGGCAACAACGCCACCGAGAACCGCGTCGACCGCCGGTCGTGTCGCCGCCGATCGTGTCGCCGGTCACCGATCCGCCGAGGCCGCCGGTTGCAGGACCGCCGGTTGCAGCACCCGAAGTGCCGTCGCCACCGTTACCGATGCCGTCGCCGCCTTCGCCGGATGCACCCTGGCCGCCGTCAGCGCCATTGCCACCGTTGCCGCCGATCGCCCAGCCGCTCGGGCCATTGCCGCCGTTGCCGCCAATCGCGATCGCCGATGGCATCGTGCGCGTCGCTCAGTGTCGAGATCGCAATCGCTTCCGCCTCGCCACCGTCGCCGCTCCAGGAGTCGCCGGTCCAGGCAGATCCGCCGTTGCCGGCATTGCCACCATCGCCACCCGATCCGCCGGAGCCAACGCCGCCGGAGACATCGCCACCATCGCCGCCGGTTCCCGTGCCGGCTGTCGCCGATCCACCGATCCGCATTACCGCCGCTACCGGCGATGTTGAGTCCGCCTGAGGTCGCGCCGCCCGTGGTTGCACCGCTGGTCAGGCTGCCGCCAGCGGCATCGCCGCTAGTCGCGTTGCCGGCAGTCGAATTACCACCCGTGACGGGCGCGGCAACCGAGCCACCACCGAAGGCGTCGCCACCGGAGTTCGTGCGCACCGATGGTCGAATTCGTCGCGCTGCCACCGGTAACCGCGCCGGCAGCGATCGATCCGCCGGTGATGCCGGTTGCGCTGTTCGGCCCGGAGCAGATCGCGTTGCCGCCGTCGCCGCCAGCTCCGAGCGCCGCCAACTCCGCCGTCACCACCGACTGCGGTGCAGGCGGTCACAGCGACCGTCGTTGCGCCACCGGTGTAGACGCCACCGGTTCCACTAGCACCACCAGCGTTTCCGCCGGTCACTGCGCCGGTCGCCGCGCCGCCGGTTGCCGCGCCGCCGATCGCCCCGCCGCCGCCGGCGCTATTGCCACCGGTTGCCGTGCCGCTCGTCGTCGCAGGCATCTCAGCATTGCCGGCATTTCCGCCGACGGTCAGGCCGCCGGTCGTGAGACCGGTGCTATCGCCGCCGTCGCCGCCGAAGCCAACTCCGCCGGTCGCAATGCCGCCGAAGCCGTCACCGGCGATGCCTTCAGCGTAGCCGCCGAAGCCATCCGCGCCGTTGCCGCCGTTGCCGGCGATTCCAGCCGTTGCCGCCGGTCGCATCGCCAGTTGTTGCCGTGCCGGCGTTGCCGCCGAAGGCGATCGCGTAGGGATCACCAGTTGCAGGAACAGGAGCCGCGCCGAGCGCTTTCGCGTTCGCGCCGCCGCCATGGCCGCCAGTGGCATTGCCGGTGATGGCGCTTCCGGCGTCGCCGCCGTTCCCACCATTGCCGCCATTTCCGCCGTTGCCAGCGCCACCGTCAGCCGCAACGCCGTTGCCGCCAGTGCCGGTGCCGCCGATTGCCGAGCCGCCCGTGGCGTCACCGCCGTCACCGGCGACATTGAGTCCGCCTGCCGTCGCTCCACCGGCGGTTGCACCGGCAGTCGACGATGTGCCTGTGGCGGTGCCGCTGACTCGCGGTGCCGCTCACCGAATTACCTGCAATGGCATTGCCGCCGAGGGCGTCGCCGCCAGTGTTATTGCTGCCGGACTGCCGTGTTGGTGGCGTTGCCGCCAGTCACCGTGCCTGCGCTGACGTTGGTGCCGATCGTGCCGGAGATGGTGATGCCACCACCCGTCGCGTCGCCGCCATCGCCACCGGCTCCGAGAACGCCAGCTCCGCCGGCTCCGCCCGTCGCCGGAGCGCCGGTGCCGGTCACCGTAACAGCGCCGCCGGTTGCGACTGCGCCAACGCCGGAACCCGCGGTGGTGACACCGCTTGTCGTATTGCCAGTTGCGGCGCCGCCGGTGGCCACGCCACCAGATGCATTGCCGCCAGGTCCGGCCGTGCCGGCCTGCGCCAGACCACTGACGCCGTCAGCTGCCCAGGCGAAGCCACCGAAGGTGTCGCCGCCCACGGTGTCACCTGAAGCATCGCCGCCGAGCCCGCCGAAGGCATCGCCGCCGGTGCCCGTGGCCCCGGTGCCGTTGCCGCCATTGGACACGCCGTCTCCGCCGAAGCCCCAGCCGCCTTCGCCGCCGGTGCCACCGTCAGAAGCAATGCCGCCAATTGCGAAACCGGAGGTGGCGTTACCGCCGTCTGCCGCCAAACGCCGCCGCCGCCGCCTCAGGGCCAAGACCCTGGACTTCCGCGATCGCGTTGGCGTTGCCGCCGTTGCCGCCATCCGCGGAGCCGGTCAGCGCGCTGCCGCCGTCACCAGCGTTTCCGCCGTTGCCGCCGTTGCCTGCGATTGCCATTGCCGCCGGATGCCGCGCCGCCGCTGCCGCCGTTGCCGTCACCACCGGTGCCGTCTCCGCCAGTTGCGTCGCCGCCCGAGCCGGCGCTGTTTCCACCGCCGACAGTCGCACCGCCAGCGGTTGCGCCGCTTGCAGCGTTTCCACCGGTGCCGACGCCGGATTGCGCCGAGCCGCCGGTCGAATTACCGCCGATTGCACTACCGCCGCCAGCTAAGCCGCCGACATTCGTTCCACCGCGAACGGTGGACGTGGCGGTACCGCCAATGGTCGAGCCGGTCGTCGAGGATCCGCCAATATTACCGGTGACATTCGTCGGGCCCGTGGTCGCGTTGCCGCCATCACCACCTGCGCCAACAGCACCAGCTCCGCCAGGTCCGCCTGTGGCGTTCGAAGGCGTTGCCGATGCAGTCACCGCGCCGCTGGACTGAACCGGGCCGATCGCTGCGCCGCCAGTCACCGCTCCACCAGGAGTGATGTTGCCGGTCGCCGCGCCGCCGGTCGCCGCGCCGCCGGTGCCCGCGCCACTCGCGCCACCGTTTGCGCCGTTCGCTGTGCCGGAGAGCCCGTCACCCGCAATAACGTCGCCGGCTACCGTGAGGCCACCGGTCGTGTCGCCAGAGGCATTGCCACCGTTACCGGCGGATGCCCAGCCGCCGAACCCGTCAGCCGCGACACCGTCGCCGCCGTCAGCGGTCGCGTTGCCGCCGAAGCCGAAGCCGCCTTCGCCGCCAGCGCCACCAGTGCCACCGTCGGAGCCGATCGCAACGCCAGACGTGCCATTGCCACCATCACCGCCGAGGGCCGAGGCCTGTGGATCGATCACGCTAAAGGCACCGGCAGCGGCATTGGCGTTGCCGCCCCAGCCGCCGCTGGCATCGCCGGTCGCAGCGTTGCCGCCGTTGCCGCCGTTGCCACTGGCTCCGCCGTTGCCGCCGTTGCCATTGCCGCCGATTGCCGAGCCGCCATCACCACCGGCCGACGAGCCACCTGTGCCCGCGCCGCTGGTTGCCGCCCCGCCGTCGCCGCCGACATTCGCGCCACCGGTTGTCGACCCGCCCGTGGTTGCACCGCCGGTGGCGTTGCCGCCATTCGCCGCACCACTGGTCGCGTTGCCGCCAGTCGAGTTGCCCGAGGTTCCAGCTCCACCAAGCGCCGATCCACCGGTATTGCTGCCGCCGGTGGTCGTGCTTGTCGCACCGCCACCGGTAACCGCGCCTGCGGTGATCGCGCCCGAAGTATTTCCTGTAACCGTCAACCGGCCAGCTGAAGCGTCACCGCCGTCGCCGCCGGCGCCGGCGCCACCAACGCCACCGTTACCGCCAGTAGCAACTGGGCCGGCAGCAGTCGAGGTTGCATTTCCAATCGTGTAAATGCCGCCCAGAGCCTGCGCCGCCAACGACGTTCGCACCGGTCGTGTTGCCGGTTGCCGCGCCGCCTGTGCCCGCGCCGCCCGTGGCCGCGCCGACCGCGCCGCCGTCACCAGCGTTCGCTGTGCCGGCAACTGCCGTGCCACTTGTGACATTGCCGCCGAAGGTGTCGCCGCCGAAGGTGTCGCCGCTTGCGTCACCACCGTCACCGGCGAGGGCATTGCCTGAGGTGCCGTCGCCAGCAGTCGCGGAGCCGCCGTCAGCCGAGGCGTTGCCGCCAAAGCCTTCGCCGCCATTCGCGCCTGCCGCGCCATCGCCACCGTACCCGCCATAGGCTTCGCCGGAGGTTCCGGTGCCGGCCTGGCCGCCCTCAGCTTCCGCTGAAACGACGAGCGAACCACCGACGTTAACCGCCGTTGTCTGCGCCCAGCCGCCCTTACCGCCTTCAGCATTTCCGGTGACCGCGATGCCGCCAGTTCCGCCGGAGCCGCCGGCTCCGCCGTCGCCGCCGACCCCGTCGCCGGCAGCTGCTGTGCCACCCGAACCGCCGACTGCGCTACCGCCCGTCGCCGGGCCCGCGGTCGCCTGGCCACCCTGGCCGGCGAGATTGCCGCCGCCAAGAGTCGCACCGCCGGTCGTCGCGCCACCGATGGCCACGCCAGCCGTGGCCACGCCGCCAATGGCGACGCCGCCGACCGAGTCACCGGCCAGGGCGTTTCCACCAGTGCCCGTGCCGCCAGTGTTCGCAGTGCCGACAGTGGTCGTTGAAACCGTGCCGCCCGTTATCGCGCCGATCGTCACATTTCCAGCGCTCGCGCCGACGGCGAATCCGCCAGACGTAGCTGCGCCGCCGTCACCGCCGGCGCCGAGAATACCGGCCCCGCCATTGCCACCGGTGGCCGAGCCGCCCGGTGTGCCGGTGGCCGTTACCGTGCCACCACTGACGATGTGATCCAACTGCGGCGCCGCCAGTGGCTATGCCACCGGTCGTCGTGCCGCTCGCCACGCCACCAGTGCCGGCGCCGCCTGTCGCATTGCCGCCTGCCGCCGCGTCTCCGCCAAAGGAGTCGCCGCCTTCAGCGCCGCCGCCGGTGACCGTGCCACCATAGGTGTCGCCGCCGGTGGTATCGCCGGAGGCTTCGCCACCGTCTCCACCGGTAGCTTCGCCACCGACAGCATCGCCGCCGGTGGAGTCTCCACCATTCGCATTGGCGTCGCCGCCGGTGCCCTCTGCACCGTCGCCGCCCGTTGCGCCATCTCCACCATTACCGCCGGTTGCGCCGCCGCTCGACCCATCGCCGCCATCAGTTCCAGTGCTTGTGCTGGATGTGTCCTGAAACCGCGGTGAGACTTGCGGCGACGTTACCGTTGCCACTTGATGCACTCACGCCTGGAGCATAGGAGATCATCGAAACTGTGATCGCCGCCACTCCGAAAACGCGCAATGCCCTCTGGCGCGTCGTACTTTGCATTTCTGATCCCCTTCCCGCCCGGATGGCCCCTCCATCCGGCGTCGGTGAATCGACCGATATCCCGCAGCCGAAAACCGTTTCCGGCATTGAGACCCTCGAGCGGCATCGCTAGCGCGGGAGCCAGTGATGTCACGCGAACGCCTCAGGCCGGGAATTTTTTCCCGCTTCACCTTGCATCCTAGCAGCGCAATGAGTCCACTACAATACCTTTTGGACCGATTTTCGGGACATTCGGGTCAAATACAGCCTCCCAGGACCATTTCAGGCATTTTTCGAGGCGTTGCATCGGTTAAATCCCCATTAATATCCAGCCTTCCCGGCATTTCGTGTTCCCAAGAATTATGCGCTGCGCACCGATCTGAGGTTTCCATCGCGGTCGCTATGGGACGAATGGGCCAGACAAACGGCATGCGCCGCGATGTGACACATCGCGGCGCATGCCGTTTGTCTGTTGTTGATGTGACTAGCCCTGGCGCGATCCCGAAAAGAAGCCCGAAAGCTCATTCTGCGCTCGCTCCAGCTTGACCTGATTTCGATTGGCGAGCTTCGCATAATCAGTGTCGGTCTCCGCGCCGCGCGACCGCACATCAAGCGCAAGCTTCGAGCCGTTGATTGCATTGGGCGTCAGCGAGATCACCAATTGCCGTGGTCCAAGTGAAAGTTTCATTGAAAGCACTCCTTGCGTTCCGGCGGCGCTGCTTTGCGCCGCACTCGTCTCGATCGCACCCCAGGCAATCGAATCCGTTCCCCGCCCGAGCATCGATCGCCGTTGATCGAGGCCCGCTGGCGGTTCGTATATAGGACGCGCTTCCACTCGCTCTGTGAGATGAAATCGCGCATGTTAGGCTTGCCGCCATGATGAACGTACACACCCAATCCTTGCGCCGCCGCGGTCTCGTCTCAAGCCTCGCGATCGCCTGTGCGGCGCTGCTGCTGACCGCCTGCGGTGGCGGCAAATCGGCCGATCCCACGCCGGTTGCGACCGCAACCACATCAACGACAGCATCGCCGTCGGAAGCGCGACTTCATTGACAGCCGGTGATCTGGCCGATTGGATGAGCGCAGCCTGGAACGGCGTGACGTCGATGCGTGTCATTCGCGGCGCGCTCCTGGAGGGCACTCCGGAGGCCGGACAGCGTGCAGACGATCACGGAAATCGATCCGGCAGGAAACAAGCGGCTGGTCATCCATAACGCCGACGGGTCGACGAGCGAGCTGCTGGCCGTCAACGGCATGATCTGGGCGAACGGCGCCTGGCCATTTCCGCCTGCGGCGGTGGGAACGCCGACCGCTTCCGGGTGGTATACGATCGATCCGGCCGCGACCACGAACGATCAAGTCGCCGGGCCGCTCATCGACAGTATGCTGGCGCCTTCGCTTCCACTCTACAGCGGCCTGAGCGACGCTCAGCGCCAGCGAGCAGTGGAGCCACTCGGAACGTCGACGATCGACGGGCGAGCGTGCGACGCCTACCGCATTCCAGCCACGACGTCGACCGGGCCAGAGCTACGATGTGATCATCTCGCTTGATGCGAATCGCCTGCCCTGCACGATCGAAACGATCGGGCTCGGCCAGGGCGCGCTTGAGACCTATACCTTTAATGAAGAGATCACGATCGTCGCGCCGGAAGCGACACCGGTTTCGTAGGCTCAGGCAGCGTGGCAAGGAGTGGTTTGGTGCCGATCGTTCCAGGTCAGTTAGGGTTTATCCCGCTCGATCCAGCAGCGGATGTCGCGCGATCAGATTGCCTGGGAGCAGACGCTCAACGGCTCGCGGGTGATCTTCCGCTTATTGCGGACGCTGGAGGAATTCGCGCCGGTCGAAGCGATCGAGCGCGACACGCTGGGGTTCGACGATGTCGATCTCCTCTCCGCCAGCGCCCTGATGACGGTGCCGGAAACGGGCGGCGAGGTGATCGCCGCCTTTTTGCCCGACGCTCGCAGGCGAGGAGCAGATGATTGCGGCCGGTATCGGCTGGGGCGGTTTTGTCGACCGGCAGGCCACGGATCATTTCCGATTTTCTGGGAGTTACCCAGTCCGCTCGCTCGATCGGCGTCGGCTCGGCGATGAAGCGGCTGCAAGCGGCGGTCGCATCGACCGCCGGATTCGAAGAGATCGTCTGGACGGTCGATCCGCTCCGAGCCGCCAATGCCCGGTTGAATTTCGGCAAGCTCCGCGCCTACTGCGATCATTACGAACGCAACCGGTACGGCGAAGCGATGGGCCAATCCCACTACGGTGGATTGCCGAGCGATCGCCTGCACATCACCTGGCCGCTGACGAGCCAGCGCGTGATCGACGCGTTGATCGAGGCCCCATCGTCGTCCGCAATGCCAAACGACTCCCCATCAACGACGCGTCGAGTGGCCATTCCTGACGATATCGATGCCGTGCTGTCACGTTCCCGGGCGGACGCGCTCGCCTGGCGGATGCGCGTTCGCGGCGAGCTTGAGCCGCTGTTCGCCGCCGGATGGGTGATCACGGGCTTTGCCTCAGCCGGCACAACCGGCGGCGACGCTGCGCTTGTGCTTACCCAACCGCCGCGCGACGAACGCGGACATCCAGATCTCGATCGCGCCATGGAATGAACCCCGAATATGATTGCACTCAGTAAGAAATGACGGCGAGTAGTATTAAGAGGAAGGGCTTCTCAGGAATGACGAATGCGATCGGACCGTTGGTAATTGCGAAGATTGATCTCTGGGCGGTGCGGTTGCCGCTGCATGAACCCTTCGTCATCTCCTATGTTTCCCAAAACGACGTGCCGACGATCATCATTCGCCTGCGAACAGCGGACGGATTGACCGGCTGGGGCGAATCGACGCCCGATCCGAATGTGACCGGCGAAACGTATGGCGGCACGTTCGAGACGCTGCGGCGCGATCTGCTTCCGGCGATGCTGGGGCGCGATGGCCGAGACCGGGAAGCGTCGATGATGGCGCTCGACGCGATCGTCGGAAAACGTCCCCGCCGCGAAGGCATCGATCGATATCGCGCTGCACGATCTGATCGGCCGGGCATCAGGGTTGCCGGTCTGGGCGCTGCTCGGTGGCCGCAGCAAGGCGCAGCTCGAAATCTCGCGCGTGATCAGCATGAAAGCACCGGAAGCGATGGCCGAGGATGCGCGCCGCCACGTCGCGAACGGCTTCACGACCGTCAAAGCGAAAGTGGGCGACCCGCTGCGTCCCCTGCTCGACGCCGCCCGGATCGCCGCCGTGCGGGAGGCGATCGGTCCGGATATCGGGCTCAAAGTCGATGTCAATCAAGGATGGCGCACGCCGGGGGTGGCGATTGCAGCAATCCGGGCGTCGATGCCGAGCGCTCCCGATTACATCGAGCAACCGGTCGCGCAATGGGATATCGAAGGACTCGCCGAGGTGCGCCGGCAAACCGGCGCGATCATCATGGCCGACGAAGCGTGCCATGGCCCGAGGGAAATGCTGCGCATCGCCCAGCTTCGCGCCGCCGATCTGGTCAATATCAAGCTGATGAAAACGGGAGGACTCTTCCGGGCGCTGCAACTGAACGCCATTGCCGAAACCGCCGGCATTCGCGCCCAGGTCGGCACGATGGTCGAAAGCTCGATCGCCTCAGCCGCCGGTTTGCATCTCGCCATGGCGCTCGACAATGTCCGCACGATCGAAATGGGCGGGCCGAACATGCTCTCCGACGATATCGGCGATCTCAAGCGCTCGTACGAGCGCAATCGGATCAATCTCCCGGATGCGCCGGGGCTTGGGATTGAGATCGATCTCGACAAGCTCGAACACTACGCCGAATCGCATGCTTCGCTTTCGTGACGAGCGAAATCACTAACAGTGCCGTGCTGAACACGACGAAGTCCTTCCAGAACTGGTGATGATGAGACGGGTTGCTCGGAGAAATCGGGCGTGTTCTTGGACGTACGACTGCGGCTGGTTCAGGATTGATTGTCGGAGATCAGTGGTGGAGAGGCGGGGATCTCGGATTGCGAGATCGCTTCCGGGTTTTGTAACGAGCTTGCGGAGCGATGTGCATCACCGTAGCGCGGGCGAAGATCGGTTCGATGCGACCGGTGGCCGAACATATCGAGCATGCCGCTGATCGCCACCGTCGCGAGCGGCGCACAGACAACGGCGATGGTGATTGCCCAGGGATCTACATGCTCAATCACATCAGGTCCTTACCGGCAAGCCAATAAATACGCGTACGTATGTCCCTATTCCGATCTCTTATGAGAATACCGTGACAGCGTGGCACAGGTGAGGACTGATTGGATACTGGAAACGGCGCGAACGTACTGACGAGTTGTGAGAAGTGAGAAGTGAGAAGTGAGAAGTGAGAAGTGCGAAGGTAATCGATCCGTGATCGTCATTGCCGAGGGCTGAAGCCCCCGGCTCTCAGGCGGAAGCCCTGAAGGGCTGAGCACGGCTGTCGCTCAATCCCGTTCAGTCTCGTAGAGACTTCGGCTTGTCAGCACTGGATTTCAATCCGGTGCGCGGGAGAGCCAGGATCGCGAGCATTGCCAGGAGCTGAAGCACCCGGCTGACACGCGACAAGTCCTCCGGACTACGGCCTTCACCCCTGCCCCTCTCCCGAATCGGGAGAGGGGCGTCGGGCGGCATAGGTTTCCCGAGCTCTTTGCTCTCTGCTTCAACTACAGTCCGTCGGGGCGTTCCGTGAGGGTGAGTTCGACGGTGCGGAGGCGATTGTCGCGAACGAGTTCGATTTCGACGGTGTCGCCCGGTTTGTGGCGAAAAAGCACTTCCGAGAACGAGTCGGTCTGGGTGAAGGAATCGCCGTCGATGCTGATGATGACGTCGTCGACCTGAATACCGGCCTCATCGGCCGGGCTGCTGGCGGTGACTTCCTGGATATAGACGCCGGTGATCGTCGTGCCGTCGGGATTGGTCAGCAGGACGGGATCGTAGCGAATACCGATATAGGGGTAGATCACCCGGCCATCAGAGATCAGCGTTTGCGTGATCTGGGCGACCGTGTTGGAGGGAATCGCGAAGAAGATGCCCTGAATCGGGCCCGAATCGTCCTCAGGAATACCAAGGGTGTTCACGCCGACGACCTCTCCCCGCAAGTTGAAGAGTGGTCCGCCGGAATTGCCGGGATTGATCGCGGCGTCATGCTGGATCAAATTGGAGTATTGACCGGCCCCGGGGAAATCGCGGCCAATGGCGCTGACGATGCCTTCGGTGACGGTGTTCGTGAAGGCTCCCAGCGGTGAGCCGATCGCGAGCACGGTCTGTCCCGGTTTGAGGGCGTCGGAATCGCCAAACGCCACGGTGGCGGGAACCGCTCCATCGACTTTCACGACCGCGAGATCGCTGACGTTGTCTGCGGCGACGAGCTGCGCCTCCCGCTCCTCTCCATCGGCAAAGATCACCCGAAACGCATTTCCTCCCGCGACAACGTGCTGATTCGTGATGATGTGCCCATCTTCATCGATGATGAAGCCGGTGCCGGAGCCAACAGGTTGAGCGGCGGCGCCGTCGCTGCCTGGTTGGTACGTTCCTTCATTAATGACCGTGACCACGGCTGGCGCGACCGCTTCGATCACATCGACGGCCGACATCTCGGCGTTGCGGCTGGTGGTCTCCTGCGCGGATGCAGCGGGAAGCAAGAGCGCCCCGCTCAGCATCATCATCAGGAGCACGAGCGCGCCCGGCGTCCATCTCTTACTCTGTCGCGTGCTTCGTCTCACGTCGATGTGCCTTTCAGCGCGTTTCGCCCCGCGTTGACGAGTCAACGCCATCATGCGGTTCAGTATGAAGGACGAAGCGCTGCGCTGAATACCGAACGAGCAGGTGCGCCCGTCTGAACCAGGAATGAACACCGATTGCTGCTGATTCACCGGTTGCGAGCCGATTGATCGTCATCTTGTTCTCAGCAACGAGCTTGCGTATACCTTACGATGAGCGCTGAAGTTTCAAGCGTCGAATACAGAGGAGAACGGCATGGCGACCGCGGTGACGAACTGGGCGGGAAACTACACGTACCGGGCGACACAGATCCATCATCCAGCCTCGCTTGACGAATTGCGCGCGATCGTGGCGCACGCTCCGAAGATCCATGCGCTCGGCTCGCGCCACTGCTTCAATGACATCGCGGACTCCGCCGAGCTGATCACCCTGGAAGGGCTCGATCAGCCTATCGAGATCGACAAAACGGCGCGCACCGTGACCGTCGGCGCGGGGGTTCTCTACGGCACCCTGGCCGTCGCGCTCGAGCGCGAGCAACTGGCGCTGCATAACATGGCCTCCCTTCCCCACATCTCGGTCGGCGGCGCGGTCGCGACGGCCACGCATGGCTCGGGCGATGCGAACGGCAATCTCGCCACGGCGGTGTCGGCAGTCGAGCTGGTGACCAGCGACGGCGACCTTCTGCAGTTTTCCCGGGGCGACGACGACTTCGCCGGAGTGGTGGTGGGACTTGGCGCGCTGGGGGTGGTGACCCGCCTGACCCTTGACGTGCAGCCCAGCTATCTGGTGCAGCAACAGGTCTTCGAGCATCTGCCCTGGGATCTGCTGTTCGACCGGTTCGATGAGGTGATGTCGAGCACGGACAGCGTCAGCATCTTCACCGACTACGGCGACGATGTCGGGCAGCTCTGGCGCAAATCGCGCGTCGATCCTGAACACCCACAACCTGTTCTGGACGATTTCCTCGGCGCTATGGCGGCCACGCAGATGCTTCATCCCGTGCCCACGATCTCGCCCGAGGCCTGCACAGACCAGCTCGGCGTGCCGGGATCGTGGATGGATCGCCTGCCACATTTCCGCATGGACGCGATTCCGGCAAGCGGCGCGGAGATTCAGTCCGAATACATGGTTCCGCGTCACTCTGCCGTTGCGGCGATTCGCGCCATTCGAGAACTCGCCCCGGCGATACGCCCGCATCTCTGGACCTCCGAGATTCGCACCGTCGCCGCCGACGATCTCTGGATGAGCACGGCCTACGGAACCGATACCGTCTGCATCCACTTTTCGTTTCGGCTCGAGCCGGAGGCGGTGGACGGCTTGCTGCCGATCATCGAGGCGACGCTGGCGCCGTTCAATGCGCGGCCGCATTGGGGCAAGCTCTTCTTCGCCACTGCCGGTGAGCTTGAGCCACGTTACGAGCGGATGTCCGATTTCCGCCGGCTGGCCGAGCGTCTGGACCGGCGTGGAGCGTTCCGCAACGCGTTCCTCGATCGCCACCTGTTCGGGGAACTCGCTTGATTCCGAAACAGATGTCCGACTGTTGCGACATGATCTGGGGAACGGCAGCCTGAACGGAGGAGTCAAAGCAAGATGGATGCATCGGCGCAGGCGATTTTCCACATGCAATGGCAGATATACCGCAAGATGATCGATCACAATTACCTTTTCCATCGCGAGGTGTATGCCCGACTCCATCAGATTCTGCGCGAGGACGCCGCTCAACCATTCCAATTCCTCGATATCGCATGCGGCGATGCCGGGCCATCCGTCGCTGCGCTTGCAGGCACGCGCATCGCCCACTACCACGGGATCGATCAGTCGGCGGCGGCGCTCGATCTGGCGCGCGAGGAGCTAGCCGCACTTCCCTGCCCGGTGACCCTGGAGCAGCGTGATTTTATCGAGGCGCTGAGCGACCACTCCACTCCCGTAGACGTGGCGTGGATCGGCCTGTCGCTGCACCACCTCCATACCCCGGAAAAACTGACCGTGATGCATGACATCCGGAATTTCCTTAATGAAGGCGGACTCCTGGTGCTCTACGAGCCGACGAGTCCAGAGGGAGAGGAACGGGCGGAGTGGCTGCACCGCTGGGACGGTCAGCGGCCGTCCTGGACGGGATACACGGCAGAGGAATGGGAGACAATGGCAGCCCACGTCCATGCCGCAGACTTTCCGGAATCAATCGCAGGATGGCATGCACTCGGGACAGATGCGGGGTTCAGCTCGGTTGAAGAGGTGTTCGCCGCCCCGACGGATCTCTTCCGAATGTTCTGTTTCCGAGCATGATCTCATGACGTGAACTCAGGACAGCGTAGACAGTTCCCGTCCCCGCGCAAGTTATTCCCTCACCTGGGCGGCGCGGCCATAGATGAAGAGCATCAGCAGGATGATGACCCCATAGAGAATTTGCTGCCCGGCGGGTCGGATGCCCGCGACCTGCAGTGAATTCTGGAGGAGCACGATCATCATGGCTCCGGCGATCGTTCCACCGTATCCTCCCGAACCGCCGAGGATCGATGTGCCGCCGATGACGACCGCCGCGATGCTCTGAAGCACGTAGGTATCTCCCATACCCAGATAGGTGTTGTTGGAATAACCGGCGAGCAGGATACCGGCGAGTCCAGCGGTCAAGCCAGAGAAGGCGTAGACGCAAATGAGCGTCAGCCGCACCGGCGCGCCCGAGAGATAGGCCGCACGGCGGTTATTACCAACGGCGTAGATGCGACGGCCGAAAACGCTGTAGGTGAGCAGACCAATCACGACAATCGACAGTCCTGTCCAGAACACCAGTGCCCACGGTATCTGACCGCCAATACGCCCGGTCGCGAGCTTGCGGGCAAACCGGGGCGCGAGTCCCTGCGGAGAACCATTGGTGTACACCAGCGTCACACCGAGCATGACGGTATTGACGCCCAGGGTCATGACCAGCGAGGGAATGCGCAGGATTGCGATACCCAGGCCGCTGATGACGCCCACGCCAGTGCTGACCAAAAGCGCCAGGATGGTTGCCCAGATAATCGGAACCGCATCCTGGCGGCTGTTGATAGTTTGGGTGAAAAGAATCGCGGCGAAATTGAGATTCCAGGCGACTGAGAGATCGATACCACCGGTAAGAATGACGAGGGTCTGACCGGCGGCGACGGTCCCTAGAAATGTCGCCAGCACGAATTGCTGCCGCAGATTGTTGACGCTCAAGAATCCAGGCTGCCGAATACCGGAAACGATCAGCAGCACGAGGATCAAGGCAAAGGCGATCACGAGCGTCCGGTTGCGAGCAAACAGGGAGTCGTCGCCACTCCAGAGGCGTTGGAATGCTCCGAAATTGTTGGCGTCTCCGGCTGGCTGTGGCGGCGTGCTCATGGTTAAAGAGTGTCCAGGCGGTTGCGAGCCCGTAGCACGCCGACGGCGCCAAGCCCAACTGCGCCAAGCAAGACCAGGCCCTGCAGGAGTTGCTGGTAGAACTGTGAGACATCGTAGAAGAACAGCACCCGGGGAATAAGCGCGATGCTGCTGAGCAGATCGACCAGGACCCGGTTGGCCTTTCTCGCCTCCGGTCTGCCTGTCGGGCGGACCCACTAGAGCAGGATCTCGACGTATCCGTCCGTTCCATTCACGCGGATGCGCTGGCCATCCCGGATTAGCCGGGTGGCGTGCTCCACCCCTACGACGGCCGGCAGGCCGTACTCCCGTGCGATCACCGAGCCATGGGTCATCAGGCCACCCACTTCAGTCACCAGGCCCTTGATCGCGACAAACAGGGGTGTCCAGCTGGGATCCGTAAAGGCGGTGACCAGGATGTCTCCCGCTTCGAGATCGGCCTCCGCCATGTCCAGGATGACGCGGGCCCGCCCTTCGATAGTCCCGGCGGAAACCGGTAAGCCGACCAGCGCTCCAGCAGGGAAATCGTCGCGCCGATACGCCCCGGTGACAGCCTCGCCATCCGATGTGAGCACCCGGGGAGGCGTCAGTGTTTCATACGATTTGAATGCATCCTTGCGCTGGCGAATGAGCCGGTCGTCCACCTGGTGCGTGCGCACGACGTCGTGAAGCTCCTGGAACGTCAGATAGAAGATGTCTTCCCGCTCACGAATCACGCGGGCTTGCACGAGGCGGTCTGCTTCTTCCATCAAGGCCTGTTTGTAGACAAAGTAGCGGCTGATCATGCCGTACTTCGGATACTCCCGGTAGCCGATGAAGGTGCGGACCCGGTCGATCATCCGCTTCGTCTCTTCGGCCTTCCGCTCTCCGTCCGGCAAGGCTCGCAATCGCTCCAGCAGTTCCTGCTCTTTCTGCAGCGCCTCCTGCCGTCCTTGCTCGAATCGCCGCTCGCCGTCGCCCGGCGCGAAGTTCTTGATGTTGCCGAGGATCAGGGGCACGAGCGTGGTGGGACGTTCGCTCCAACGCGGCCGCGTGATGTCGATCTCGCCAACGCAGCGCATACCGTACCTGTCCAGCCAGGTCAGCATGGCGTCTCGCGCTTCCCGCCCGCCCGCGAGTCGGGGTAGTTCGTCCAGGAAGTCTTCGTTCTTGACATCCTGCAGAAATGCCACCACCTCCGGATACGGACGGATCACGTCCGCGACGTCCAGGAGTTCCAATCCCATCTCGGACGTGATGTTGTTCGGGACGGACTGCGTCAGCGTGTCCGCCGCATTCTTCTCTCCGAGCCACTCCTGAAGATGATCGTTGAGCCACCATGTGGCTTCCATCGCCGTCATGTACACCGGGCGGCTTTGGGGATCGAACAAGATCCGCTTCAGCTCCTGGAATTCCGTCAGGAGGAAGTCAAAGAGCGCCGACCCGGATTTTGTCCGGATATCACGCTTCAAGGCGGCGACGGAAGCCTCGTTGCGCTCAATTAGCTCGGTGACGATGGTCGGATCGGCATCGATCAGGGTTGGCGCGCTGGCCGGGGGCGGTGCGCCGGATCCTTCATCGGGAAGGAACGGAATGAAGTCGCCGCGATCGAGGATGGTTTGCAATGCGTCACCCATCAGCGGATCGTGTTTCTCCATATCCGCCAGGAGTCCCGCGCGGCTCGCCGGTGACTGCCAGCCTCCGGGTGACATCGACGAACAGCCTCCCGCCCGCCTCGTGAAAGGGAGGGCCTCCCGTCAATTGCCGGATGGAAATCCCGAGCGGCCGCGTGGCGTCGGTCATCATCTGCTGATGCCCAACGGAGAGGTAGACGTGGTTCTCATGGTCGCCGGCCACAGGGATCGGGAAGAGCGTGGTGATCGGCCGGCTCTGGACGATCTGCACGTCATCGTCGACCAGACACCATTCGATGTCCTGGGGGCGGCCGAAGTGCGCTTCGATCCGCCGGCCCAGCTGCGCGATCCGCACGACCTGCGCATCGGTCAGCGCTGGCTGCTCCTGCCGCTCCGGCTCGATCGCCTGTTCCTGCGTCCCGCCTTCCGGCGAGGCGAGGATGGCAAGCTGCTTGGCGCCAACCACTCTGGCAATGACCTCGCCGTCCCGCACCTTGTAGACGTCCGGGTTCACCAGGCCGGAGACCAGGGCCTCGCCGAGACCGAAGCTGGCTTCTATGGAGGAGATTTTCCGGTTGCCCGTGACGGGGTCGGCTGTGAAAAGGATGCCGGCCGCCTGCGGGAAGACCATCTGCTGCACGACCACGGCCATCTGGACCTTCCGGTGGTCGATACCGTTCCGCAGGCGGTAGGTGACAGCCCGCTCGGTGAAGAGCGAGGCCCAGCACCGGCTAACGTGCTGGAGGATCGCCGCCGGTCCCACGACATTCAGGTAGGTGTCCTGCTGACCCGCGAACGAGGCTGTCGGCAAGTCTTCCGCGGTCGCACTGGATCGGACAGCGTAGGCGGCTTGCTCGCCAAGTTGGGCGAGCGGGCGGATGATCGCCGCCGCCAGATCGTCGGGGATGGTTATCTCTTCGACGGTCTGGCGGATCTCCGCGCTGAGTTCGCGGATCGCCTCCCGGTCATCCGGCGTCAGGCGCGACAGCCGATCGAGCCGATCGTCGATCGAGGGCGCCTCTGCCATGATCCGCTGGAAGGCATCCGTCGTCACGCAGAAGCCAGTCGGCACGCGGACACCTTCGATCCGGGAAAGCTCCCCCAGGTTCGCGCCCTTGCCGCCGACGATTGCGATCTGCGTCTGGTCGATCTCCTGGAAATCCAACACATAACGGCTCATCCGTTCCCTCCCTGGTGCGTTCTCTCGTGAATGTCGCCGCGTCTCAAAGCCCTCCTCAGTCCCGTAGTTGCTTACCCCGGCCGGCGATTATGCCGCATGACCTGGGGCTTGCGGCAAGCCCCCCGTCACCGTGTAAACTAAAGAGGGAAGGGAGCGTGCAGCTTCCTTTCTTTTTTGTTTGCATCGGTTATCCCGCATGACCGATCAGTGCCATTCCCCAACCAACATCACATAACTCGGCTACCGAATAGATTCGCAGAGAGGCGACGCGCAGTGGCGTTTCGCGTGTGAGAAGCTGCCAGTGAAGCGAATGCGTGTGCGGCCGCACCGGTAATTCGAGCCTCTTTGCTTCGCGTTGTCGATGGCTCATACTGCGTTTATGAGCACAATGGAGTTTTGCTTCCCTACACGCACGATGCGCACCCGAGATGATGCATCGCGGCGGGGAAGCGACGCGTGGAAACGGGAATATCGACCGTGACGGCGAGCGATGCGCTCGTTGGGGAGCTTCCATCTCATGAATCGTGATCTGCTGGAATCGACCGCGAACTGGCATCTGTTCAATCGCCGGACTTTCGTCCTTGCTCCCGGTCTCGCGATGCTTGCCCGCGGAATGATGAACTCCGATGCCGGGGCGGTGGAGTCCGCCGAAATACCTGCGTGGCTCACAACGGTCGAAGACCTCGTCCGCATCGAGACCTGGCGCGAAACCGACAATAGCAACGAGACCGATGTCGTCAAAAATATCGAGTCGATAAAGAAGCGGCTCGCCGAGGACATCGACGCGTCGGTCAAGAGCAACAGTCTGACAAAGACAGTCCCGGAAGCCTTCGAGTGGCGCGATGCGGAGAAACCGTACTGGGTGTTTGGTTGGCGCGTCGGCTCGGGCGCTAACAAGATGACGATCATCTCGCACCTGGACACAGTTCCGCCCGGTGACGTGGATTGGCGTCCTTTCGAGCCGCGAATCGAGCAGCGAAAGTACCAGGGAGCGGAGACCGATTTCCTCGTCGGTCGCGGCTCAATCGATGATAAAGGCCCTGCGGTCGCGGCTCTCCACGCGTTGCTGGACGTGCTGCCCGATCTCGAAAAGAACCCCGCCCTTCTTCAGAACGTGACCCTGGAGGTGCTCTTCGACACGTCCGAAGAGACGGACATGTCGACCCCGCACTATCTGGCCGCCAATCCCGACGCCAAGCCATCCTTCGGGATCGTGTTCGACGCGTTCTGGAGCGTGCGGGCCGAGAAAGGGATCGAGCGGCCGGTCTTCTCGGCTGCGATCACTGGCGATCCAGACGCAGGGCTGTGGGTAAGTTCATTGGAGACGGCCGCCGGCCCGGTCAACCAGATCGCCGATTCCGCCGAAGCGCGCATCACGGGGAGTGACCCCGCCGCGCTCGACGCCTACGCCGATGCGGTGGAATCGGCGTATACGGCGTACGGTTTCGATGACCCCAAATATCGCGCGGCAACGTTCGCGGTTTCCCGCGATGGCGCGGATGTCCTGCTCACGACCCGGGTGTCGGGGGCCCAGCACGGCTCCGCTCCCGAAGAGAATCGCGCCATGGGGGCGAATCCGCTCGTCTCCCTGGCCAACTTCATCGCCGGACAGGCAGCAGATGGCGCAATTGGAGAGAACCACTACACGAGGATCTCCGATTTCATCGCCTGGGCCTGGGGAACGATGGTCTTCGGCGAAAAGCATCCCGGATTGCTCTACCGCTTCGACGAGGTGTTCGAGGAGGGCAACGGAACAACCTATGCCTTGACCCGGCTCTCGACGGATAAGGAGGCTCAGGCCGTCCAGCTCGGGATCGACATCCGGTACGCCATCGGACATCACAGCCAGTCATGGGATGGAACGGATGGGCTGATCCCGGGCGACAGCCTCTTCGGCGGGATCTTCGACGAGTTCGTGGCCCAGTACGCCGCGACGGAGCGCGGCTCCGCGATCACCGTCAAGACAACCACCGTCGACGCGCCCGACATCCGGAATCCGGACAATGCGTCCCTGGCAAAAGTGAACGCCGCCTATCGCGACGCCCTTGGCGTCGATTCGCCGATGCTCGCGGTCGGCGGTGGGACAGACGCCAAGGGGCAGCCGGAACTCGTGGCGGCGGGTGCGTTGTTCACCACTTTCCTCGGCGATCCCATCAACTTCCACGGAATCAATGAAGGCGCGCCCATCGTGGACCTGGTGAACAGCCAGAAGATACTCATCAGTCTCCTGCGAGGAGAAGCGGGACTGGCGTAACGAACTCGAGCTGAGCGACCCAGGGGTTGCGCCACTTCAATGATCAGCCCTTCGGGACCGCGAATGTAAGCGAGCCGGAAGACATTCTAAAAGTCGACGACCTCGCCGACGGTGTCGTACCCCGCCGTGCGGGCTTGCGCCACGACGGCATCGATGTCCGTTACTTGAAACGCCATGCGGCCATAGCCATGCGCGTCCGCGGGAAGGTCGGTCTGGTCATGGACGCGTGTGGGCTCATGGAACTTGATGAGCTCGAGTTTGCCGCCTCCATCCCGCGTGGTCACCATGATCCCCTCGACACGCGTGCCCTCCAGCCCGATGATTCGATCCATCCACGACCCGCCGACCTCGAACGGATCGCCCCGATCAACGAAGAACTGTGCCGTTGTTTTCAGGTTATTCACCACGACGCCAGCGTGGACGAACTCAAAAGTTGCCATTCCGGCAGGTTAACGCACGTTCGGAGATGAGGTCAGGCGGCCAGCAAGCAGGCCGTTCGACGCGACAGTCCGGAGTGGTTCGGTGAACAAACGGCCTCCCTGATTACGACCGACGCCAGCTGGTGAAGTGTCGCCTGGTTGAGACCACCATTGCTTTTTAGTATTGGCGAGGACAAGAGATCATCAGGAAAGTTACAGAAAATACGTTGTCGAATCGGGAATTTAATATTGAATCTCGGCGTTTGCATCGATCAAAAGCGCGCGGTCGATGGCGGCGGCGTATATCCACCTGATCCATGCCAATTCAAAGGACTCTTATGGGCCTTCAAGGTCACAAAACTCCTGGCGGTATCAATCCTTGAATGCAGCGCCCACGGAATGATGACCGGTTGGAGGAAACAGGTAGTGGCGTTCTTGGTGGATCAGAACTGCCCAGGTGATTAGAGGGCGCCGGTGAAGAAGTCGATGAGCCCGAAGGGGGCTTGGTCGCCGAGGCAGAGATCCAGGATCAAACGCGCGTCTGCGGCTTCCGACTCGCTACGGGGGAACAGCGCCGATTCGTAGACGCTGAACGCCGCTTCGATGTTGTCGGGGTGCGCGGCAATTGCCTTTCCGAGCTCGGCTCCGTCGTACATCGCCAGGTTCGCGCCCTCTCCGGACGGCCGCATCAGGTGCGCGGCATCACCGACAAGCGTCACTCCGGGCACGCGGTCCCACCGGTGGTCATCCGGGAGTGCGTAGATCATGCGCGGAACCGGGGCGGTCTCACTGTCGTTAATCAGCGCGGTGAGCTCCGGGGCCCACCCGTCGAACTCGGCCGCAATTTGAGCGATCGCGTCGGCGGCGGTGAAGTCAATGCTGTCGACCCACTCCGCGGGGCGGTTTAGCTCGACGTATGTGTGAATGATGTTTCCTGCTTCACGGTGCGCGACGATCCCCTTCTGCGGGGTGAGCGCGTACATCGCGCCTCCGCCGACCGCGTTTGCTGTCGCGGAGTGCCGCTTGTCGACGTCGTAAAGGTAGGTCTCGATGAACACCGTGCCGGAGTACTCGGGCTTGGCGTCGGAGAGAAGCGGCCGGACTTTCGACCAGGCGCCGTCCGCACCCACAAGGAGTTCGGTGATCACGGTCGATCCGTCCGCAAACGTCAGGTCATGCCGACCATCACCAATACCCGCGACGCGGGTAAGTTTCTTGCCCCACTGGATCGTCTCCGCAGGCAGAGATTCAATGAGGATTCGCCGCAGATCACCTCGAAGCACTTCGGGGCGTCCACTGGTGCCGTCGTCGGACTCTTCGAACAGCACTGCTCCGTGCTGGTCCAGCATGAGCGTGGCTTCGCCTCCCTCGTGGATGATCGCGCGGAACTCGTCGGTGAGGCCAGCAGCTTCGAGCGCGAGTTGCCCATTCTCCTCGTGAATGTCGATCTGGCCACCCTGCGTGCGGGCTTCCGCAGAAGGCTCCGACTCGTAGATCGTTGCGGAGATGCCGTGAACGTGGAGGACGCGCGCGAGGGTGAGGCCGCCGAGGCCCGCTCCGATAATCGTGACTGAGGTCGTCATGTTGCTCCTATCAAACCGTGCTTCGCACACTGTCTCAAAACGGCTATATGGAACACTATCCTAACCGTGCCAACCTATGCGTATCAAAATAGTGCGCATTGCGACGAAAGCGCGACGCAGCGCACCTCCTTGACGGGAAGGTCCGTGACGTTCGATGTTCTGGACAATCAGCGTACCCTGTCGAGCGTACCGCAAGCGCAACTCGCCGGAGTTCAGATCGGAGCGAATGATGAAGGCAGTCCGTTTCAACCAGTTCGGGGGCCCGGAGGTCCTGGAGATCGTGGATCTCCCCGATCCGCATCCGGGTCCCGGCCAGGTCCGGATTGCGGTGCGCGCGGCCGGCGTCAACCCGAGCGACTGGAAGAAGCGCAAGGGCCTGATGGACGGGGAGCTCCCGCAGACCATGGGCCACGAGGCGGCGGGCGTCGTCGACGAACTCGGCGAGGGCGTTGCGGACGTGGCCGTCGGCGATCGCGTGTTCGGCTTCTCCGCCGAGGGGGCGGCCCAGGCCGAGCTGGCGGTGCTGTCCTCCTATGCGCCGATCCCGCCGTCGCTCGACTTCCCCGGCGCTGCCGCGCTGCCAGCCGCCGTCGAGACGGCCACGCGCGCGCTCGACCAGCTCGGCGTCGGGAGCGGCAGCACGCTGCTCATCAACGGCGCCTCCGGAAGCGTCGGCAGCGCCGCCGTCCAGCTCGCCGTGGTGCGCGGTGCGCGCGTGATCGGCACCGCCAGTCCGGCAAACCACGAGTACCTTCGCTCGCTGGGCGCCGAGCCCGTCGCCTACGGCGAGGGCCTCGTCGAGCGGGTTCGCGCGCTCGCGCCTGACGGCGTCGACGTCGCGCTCGACGTCGCCGGGAGCGGCGTCCTGCCCGAGCTCATCGAGCTCGCGGGCGGCCCGGAGCACGTCGTGACGATCGCCGACTTCGGTGGCGCGCAGGAGCACGGGGTGACGTTCAGCAGCGGGGACGCCGGCCGCGCGGTCCACGCGCTCGCCGAGATCGGCGAGCTGATCGAGTCCGGGCGCTTCTCGCTCCCGGTCGCGCAGACCTTCCCGCTCGCCGAGATCGCGGAGGCGCACCGCGTCAGCGAGGACGGTCACGTGCGCGGGAAGCTCGTGCTGCTGGTCGGCTGCCATCCTCGGGTGGTTTACGCACAGAACCCGGATAACGCGAACTAAATGATTCTGTGCGGTGCGGCCACCATGACCATCTCGACCTGCCCGCATTCCAGCACAATGATGCAATCCACCCACGACCCGCTGACCTCGATCGGAGCTTCGCGGTCAAATCCTAGATCGACTAAGAACTGGGCAGTTGCTTCCAGGTCATGGGCTGGACCACGTCGGTGCCGTGGTCGAACTCGATTGATGTCATACCGGCAGGCTAAGGCACGATCGGAGATGAGGTCAAGTAGCCCGCAAACCGGTCCCTCAGTCGGAGATCGCGGAATCCTTCGGCGTCACCCTTCCACCGGCTGCCGCGCGATCCAGCAAGACGACACTGCCTCCTGGCTACGCCCGACACCAACTAGTAGTGAGTTGATTGGTTGAGACTGCCACCGCTTTTGATATTCGCGAGGCGCAAGACCATCAGGGAACATACAGAAAATAGATTTTCAAATCGGGATCCAACCCTTGAATCCCGGCGCTAGAAGCGATCTAAAATGGGAGGATCGAACATGCAGCTTTGCATAACAACTCCTATCCCAAAAACGAGCGTGGCGCGTACGTATCGCGAGATTGAATATGACATGAGTTGAGATACTGAGATTTCGGGAGCATTGAGCGTTTTCAGAGAGGAGAATATGGAGTCTCGTAAGCGAACGTTTGCGACATGCGACTCGGAACGACTTCGCCCGTCGCCATGTCGATTTTGGAGACGCACGTTCGACAACTCACGTGAAGGGCGCTCATGGGGAGCGGCCGCGTCGCACAGGAAGGGGTCCGTCGATGTCGCTGCCGCCGATCAGCAGCCGTGAGGAATGGATCGTCGCCCGCCGGGCGTTGCAAGTGCAAGAGGATGAAGCCGTGAGAACGCTCGCCCGGGTGAGCGAGGAGCGGCGTGCCCTTCCGATGGTCGAGATCCACAAGCCCTATCGATTCGAAGGGCCGGACGGCGAACTGACGCTGCTTGACCTGTTCGACGGTCGCCGGACGCTGCTTGTTTACTCCTTCATGTTCGATCCATCATGGGACGAGGGATGCCGGTATTGCTCGTTCAATGTTGACAGCATTCCCCATCTCGCCCATTTTCATGCGCGGGATGTCTCACTCGTCCTCGTTTCCCGTGCGCCGATGAGCAACATCGCTCCATTCAAGGAGCGGATGGGGTGGGCCGTCCCGTGGGTTTCATCGCATGGGTCCGACTTCAACCAGGATTTCTACGCGACGCTCGACGGCACGGCCGATCCGGCGCTCTACATGTATCGGAGCAAAGCCGATCTCGACGCGAACGGCGAGTTCTATTTCACGAACGCGAGCAGGGCGGTAGTCACGTGTTCGTGCGCGACGGCGACCGCGTCTTTCACACCTACACGACCTACACGGGCGACGGCGATGTGCTGAGCGGCATCTATGCGCGACTCGACCTCACGCCGTTCGGCCGCGAGCCGGACCCCATCCGCCATCACGATCGGTACTGACCCGCGGCGGGTTCGAGGGCTGGAGCGACCATTTTCCGTAGTCAACTAGGTTGTGTACGTTGGCCCTAAGTCAATTGACCACTCACAGATCGTCGAGATTCCATTTGCCGCCACTTGCAGATTGCGGACAAAATTGATGTATTCGCATGAGTTGATTCTTTCCCTGCTACTCTTCGGACGGATCACCCACCTTCATTACTCATAACGCTGTCGGCCAAGGGGTCTCCAACATGACCGCGCACCCTGATCCAGACGCGATGCTTCAGGACGAACTGTTCAGGCTGTTGGTTGGCTATCAGGTCAGCCAGGCCCTACACGTCGCAGCAAAACTTGGCCTTGGCGATGTGCTGCGCGACGGGCCGAAAACCTCAACCGAAATCGCTATGAGCGTCGGGGCCGATGAGCCGTCGCTGGTGCGCTTTCTGCGATTCCTGGCTGCCCAGGACATCCTGACCGAGGACGACCGGGGAGCCTTTGCCACCACCGCGATGGGCGCGTTGCTCCGTTCGGATCATCCGCATTCCATCCACCCTTGGGCTGCACTGCTTGGCGCCCCCATCATCTGGTTGCCGTGGGGTGAACTTTATCAGACGGTCATGACGGGACAACCGGCCTTTGATCGCATCTATGGCGAAGCCTACTTCCGGTATCTCGAGCACAGCCCAGATGACGCGGCGCTCTTCAATGCGGCCATGAGTGATGATCCGTCGTTGCCCATCCTCGAAGCCTATGACTTCTCGGGGTGTACGCAGATCGTCGATGTCGCTGGTGGTCAGGGCGTGTTGCTTCAGGCGATCCTCGAACGCAATCCGCAGGCCCGGGGCGTGCTCTATGACTTGCCATTCGTGGTCGATGCAGCCCTTGACCTCAAGGACTCCGCGGTCTCCAGTCGGTGCGCACTCGTTGGTGGTGACATGTTTCAGTCGATCCCCACTGGCGGTGATGCCTATATCCTCAAGCGGATCATCCACGACTGGAATGACCCCGAAGCTATCACGATTCTCCGTAATTGTCGGCAGGCAATGGCGAATCACGGCAGGATTCTGCTTGTCGAGCAGATCGTCCAGGACGATGAGAAGTCTCCTGCTTCTGATCTTATGATGCTGGTGTTAGTGACGGGTCGGGAGCGGACCGAAAATGAGTTTCGCGCTTTATTCACGGCGGCTGGCCTGACTCTGAGCCGCGTCATTTCGGCCGGGGATTACTCGGTCATTGAAGGGGTGAGCGCCTAGCGTGGCGCCACTCGCTCTGGCTTAATGGGTAGCATCAGGTACGACCTCTGCCGATGTTCACGCATCTTACACGCTGGACCGTTGCCAGCTGTGACAGCGATGGATGATCGGATGGCACGCCGTCGCCCCACAGCGTGCCATCCGACTTCATGGAACTGTCTCAATAACGATCGTTTCTGAGTTGCTTACGGGCGGGGACCGGGTGGTCCTCACCACGTCGGATACGCTCTGCATCTCAGCGCCGCGACCGCGGTGACGCCCCTTTTTCGCCGGGCCGGGAGGTTTCTAAGCGCCGTTGCCGATAGCCTGAGCTCCCCGCCCGTGAGGAACCTCAACCGGTAGGCGGGACGATGCTGCCGCCGATCTGCATGACGCGGCCAAGGTCATCAGCGCTCCGCCAGACCTCGGCGATCTGGCCGTCCACCAGCCGCAGAATCCAGATCGAGGAGAAGACGACCGACTTGCCGGTAGCCGGGATGCCGCGGTAGTTCCCCTGGTGCGTGGCCCGGTTGGTCAGCCGGACACAAACCTTGTCGCCAGCGGCGAACATGTCCTCAATCGTCCATCGGTGATCCGGCCAGATCGACCGTACTTCCTCATGGAGCTGCTTCGCTCCCGCGATGCCGCGCGGCAAGCCTGGACGGTCGAGGAATGCCGATTGCGTTCCGTGGGTGATCCAGTCTGGATGGATCACCTCCTCGACGACCCGCGCGTCACCGCGGTTGGACCATTCCTCGAAGTAGCGGCGAACGATCCCCATATTGCCTTGCTCGGCCGACATGCGCGCCTCCTGTTCCACAACACACGCTCAATCTCACGAACCTCATCAGAGCGTGGTTGACGCAGAGCAGCCGCATTGGTGGCCGATACCGAGCATGGATTGTTCTGCGTGAACCACGCGCTCCGGGACAAGCTGTCACCAATCGTATCAAGGACGCCTCGCCCTGGCATCCGAGAACCTGGTGGGGAATCGTGAGTTCATCCAGTGGCCTTGGAGGTGGACGACGCGCCGGCGGAACGGGGGTTGATGTGTCGCTCGTGCGCCACCTGGGCGTCCCCACACTGACTATCAGGTCCGAACGCGCGGCATCGGAAAGCGCCAGGTCTTCCGGCTGATCGTCGGAGTGTTTCCGGCTGCACATGCTTGCACAGCGCCCGCTCCATGTCGCTGACCGCCTGTGCGCCCACTGAACGTCAGCCGGGGCCAACGGCAATCCTAATCGTCCTGTTGACAAATGATCGGACGGTCACGAGAATGAAAACGCCTAAGACATTCGCACCGATCGGCGTAGCATGCGCAGACACGCCAACCCCACGTCGCAGACTTTGCCGCAGTCGCTGGCCGGTCACGACGCCGTTTGGTGGTCGCCAGGAGACCGGAATGACTGCCACACCTGTCCACGAGGTTCCCCCGTCCGCCGCGATGATGGGCTTGATCACCGGCTACTGGATCAGCCAGGCCGTCGGCGTGGTCGCCCTGCTCGGGGTCGCCGACCAGCTCGAGGACGGCCCGCGCACAGCGACGAGCTCGCCCAGGCAGTCGGGGCAGATCCGCAGGCGCTGTACCGAGTGCTGCGGCTGCTCGCCAGCCTCGGCGTCTTCGCGGAGGTCGCGCCGGGTTCCTTCGGGCTGACCCCGCTCGGCGACGACGTTGCCTCCGATGCGCCCGACTCGGTCCGCAACTTTGCGATCACCGAAACCGCGCCCGGGCACTGGCTGCCGTGGGGGCGTCTGGACGAGAGCGTCCGCTCCGGTCAGCCGATGGCGCGCGAAGCGCTCGGGATGGAGCTCTTCGACTGGTACGCCCAAAACCCTGAGGAAGCGGGCTACTTCAACGCGGCGATGGGCAACCTGTCGGCCCTGGCCGCCAACGAGCTGGTGCGGGTCTACGATGTCTCCGGCGGTGCGGACGGTGGCCGACGTCGGGGGCGCGCACGGGGTGCTGCTGGCCGCGGTGCTGCACGCCAACCCGGCCGCGCGCGGGATCCTGTTCGATCTGCCCCACGTCATCGCGACGGCCGGGGACGCCATCGCGGCGCAGGGACTCGCGGCGCGGTGCGAACTGGTGAGCGGCGACTTCTTCGAGGCGGTCCCGGCGGGCGCCGACCTGCATCTGCTCAAGCAGATCGTCCACGACTGGGACGACGAGCGGGCGACGCGGCTGCTGCCCAACTGCCATCGCGCCCTTGCCCCAGGTGGCACGCTGCTGCTGGTCGAGATGGTGGTCCCGGCGGACAACCAGCCGAGCCCGGCGCAGGCGATGGACCTGAACATGCTGGTCCTGCTCGGGGGACGGGAGCGCACCGAGGAGGAGTATCGGGCTCTCCTCCAGGCGGCGGGCTTCCGGCTGGAGCGCGTCATCCCAACCCACTCGCCGTTCAGCGTGATCGCAAAGGAGACTCCCAGGCCCCGTATCGTCGATCCCGTTCGCCGATCTCCCGCTCCTGGCCACGTCCCGCCTAGGGCCTGATCGTCGGGCGCCACCTCCTCGAGGGCGCGGCCTTCGGGCTGACCCAGCTCACCCTGGCCGTGGGGGTCTCGACCTCCTGGCCAGGGCGTGCCCCTCCATCAGCCACGACTGCGACGAACTCGTCATTGTGCATACCGGACGCGGGACCTACACCGTCGGCGACGTCACCGCCGAGGCTCGGCGGCGGCGAGGTCGTCATCATTCCGGCCGGCGTCGCCGCACCGCTGGGTCAACATGCGACCGGTGAGCGTCGCCTGCTCCGCAACGGCTCCGCTGGCCGCGCGGCGGGGCACGCTGGCCATATGGCTGGGGCACAGCGGGCGCTTCGCCGAAGCGCGAAGCATGGGACGGGCATACCTGGCTCAGGCGGCGGAGATTGATCACCCCGACGCGCTGGTGCTCGGGGGGATCGGCGCTTCGGCCTTCGCGGTCGCGATTGGCGAGGCCGCGCTGGGACACCCGGATGCGTCGCGGGCGGCGTGGCGGCAGTCCCAAGAAGCATTTCGCGCGATCGACCACCACGTCCTGGTCGCCCTTGCTCTCGGCTTCGAGCTGACCCTAGTCGTCTTGCCCTACTGCACAGCCGATATCACTGCACGGCGGGAGATCGTCGCCGCAGCCGCGGCCGCTTCGGCGCGTGCCAGCGGTGCAGTCAGGGCCACATCGGACCGACACCCGCTCGAGTTGGATGTTCTCGTGCTGGAGGGTGCGTGGGCCGAGGCGGAACAGCTGGCGCGCTCGGCCCTTGGATCCGTCCGCCCCTTCTTCCTGCAGCAGGCGGTGATCGGCCTCGCAAGTCTCGCCCGCTGGCGGGGTGAGCCGGCGGAAGCGTGGGATCACCTCAAGGCTGGCCTGCCCCAGGGACCCGCCGCCGCGCCCGGCAGCCATCAGTTCCGGGACGCGACCGCCATCCAGCGCCTGGCCGTCGACCTCGCGCTGGATGCCGGGGAGCTTCCGACCGCCGCTGCCTGGCTGGAAGCGCACGACCGCTGGCTGGCCTGGAGTGGCACCGTGCGCGGCCAGGCCGAGGGGAAGCTCCTGTGGGCACGCTATCACCGTGTCGCTGGAGTCCTGAACCAGCGCCGAGCAGATGGTGAACGACGCCATCGCCGAAGCGACTGATCCTCGTCAGCCGCTCGTGTTGCTCGCCGCCCATCGGTTCCTCGGAGAGCTGATGACCGAAACTCGGTGCTTCCCGGAGGCGCAACCGCACCTGGCGATCTCGCTGGAGATCGCCGATGCCTGCGCTGCGCCGTTCGAACGAGCGTTGACGCTGATGGCGCTGGCCGAGCTGCGTGCCGCCGAAGGATAACTATGCGGATGCAACTCGAGTATGCTGGCCGAAGTCCGGACGATCGCCGAGCCGCTCGGGCCGTCCCGCTCCTCACCCGCGCCGCCGCGCTCATCGACCCAGCTCGCCGCGCAGGCATCTCACGCCGACACGAGCTCACGACTTTCGATCCGCGAGATCGAGGTGTTGCAACTCGTGGCGGCTGGGCGATCGAATGCGGAGATCGCCGATGAGCTCTTCATCAGCCTGCGCACCGTCACCACCCACCTGACCCATATCTTCGCCAAACTCGGCGTCGAGAGCCGGGCCGAGGCGGTCGCACTGGCGCTGCGCACGGGATTGATCTGATCCGCATTGACAGGGAGATACGTATGGCGATCTCGTCCGTAGCGTACGTCCCCGCGCTACCTGCAGGCGCTCCCGCAAATACGACCCCTGCAATGCGTAAACCGTACGATGTCCGATGGACCGACCGCTCCGCCATGCTGTGGTTGTTCCAATCACGTGGATTGGAACCGAAGCCCAGCGAACGGAGACGGTGATGATCAACCTGGCGGATATTGAACAACGTCATCGGAATCATCAGGCACGCATCGCCCGCGTCAATCGCGATGGCTGGCTCCTGGAGGCGGCGAAGTCATCCCAAGCCAGCCGACCACGAGGCGAAGCCAAGGCTGGGCATTCGCTCCGACGAACGATTGGCCACGCGGTGGTCCATTGCGGCGAATGGCTTCAGAGGACGCCGGATGTGGAGGAGAACAGCGGAACGCGCCAAGTCTTCCGCTAATCGTCGGAGCGTTTCCGGCTGCACGTGCTTGCGCAGCCCCGCTCCAGGTCGCTGACCGCCCGCCCACTGAACGTCAGCCGGGGCAAACGACAATCCCAATCGTCCTGTTGAAGCGACTGGATTGCGACTGCAATAACGGCGCCTAGCTCCGCCGTCATTTCCTGAGATAACCCCAATCTGCCCTGGCTGCTCACCCCGAGAAGGACAAGCCGCGTTCTCGCTCGTGTGCAACTGGACTCTTGGGACACCCCTGTCTCCTCCAGACAGCTTAGCAGCTTTCACCATTCGCCGCATACTTGAGCCATCACAGACAGCGCTCCAGCAGGCAGATTGGCCTAGCCTGACCCAACAGCCGAGGGCCGGCCGACGTTCTGGCTATGCCCAATGGCACCAGAGGATGCCGAACGCATGGCAACAATTCGCGGGCTTCTATCACGTCGGGATCGCGGCACACGATCCGCTCGCCCTTGCCGAGTTCTACCGCGACGTGCTTGGGGATGACGAATTACCGGCGGCAGCGAGGTACGACAGCCAGTCTGGGGGAAACGGCGTTCCTGAGCAGTCGACCGGAGGACGAAAACCACGAACTGGCGATCTTCGCCACCCCGATGTACCGGCACCTCGCCTTCAAGGTCGACGCGCTTGGCGATCTGCGTGCGCTTCATCGCCAGGTCGTGGCAGCGGGGGATCCCGATCAAGCCGGACGGTCAACCACGGGTGTTCGTTTGCCTTCTACTTCGACGACCCGGAAGGGAATATGATTGAGATCTACTGGTCCACCGGCCTGCAGAACCGGCAACCGTACGGTGATGCCCTCGATCTTTGCCGCATCGGACGCGGACCTGCTCCGGCAGACCGCCGCCATCGCCGACCGCGCGGGCCTCCCACTACCCCCTACGTCGGCCTAGATTCAGTCACGCGTCTCAAACCGGAGGGTTTTCGGTTCGCGACGCTTGCGCATGACTTTGCGCAGCACCGGGTTGAGTGCGGCGCGTACGGCCCAACCGAACCATCGTTCCGACGGCGTCTCGCCGCTGGGCCGGGCACCGTGTGACGGCCGCACCGAAGCCCCGAAGATCTCGCCGGCACTGAGGAGGGATCGAATGGCACCAGAGCCCATGTTCGACATCGCGCAGCTTGCCCACGTCGAGATCTTGACGCCAAATCCCGAGGGGACGCTCTGGTTCTTCAAGGACCTGCTCGGGCTGCAGGAATCCGGTCGGGAGCACGGCTCGGTCTACCTCCGCGCGTACGAGGACTTCTATCACCACACGCTCAAGGTCACCGAGGCGCCCGAACACGGGCTCGGTCACATCGCCTGGCGCACGACCTCGCCGCAGGCGCTCGACCGGCGGCGTCGCCGCGCTCGAGGCCAGCGGGTGGGGCCAGGGCTGGATCGCCGGCGACTGCGGCCACGGTCGGGCGTACCGCTTCACGACGCCCGCCGGGCACCCCATGGAGGTCCTGTGGGAGGTTGCGTACTACCAGGCGCCGCCGGACGAGCAGTCGCCGGTGCGCAACCGGCCGCAAAAGCGCCCCCTGGTCGGGGTGCCGGCGCGGCGCCTCGACCACGTCAATGTGCTGGCCACCGACGTCACGGCCACGCGGGATTTCCTGATGGAGGTGCTCGGCTTCCGGCTGCGCGAGCACCTCGTCCGCGATAACGGCGTCGAGGATGGCGCCTGGCTGAGTGTGAGTCCGCTCGTGCACGAGATCGCGGTGATGCGGGAGGAGACGGGACGCCCGGGGTTGCTCGACCACCTCTGCTACTGGTGGGGCTACCCGCAACATCTGTCCGATCTCGCGGACATCTTCGTCGAGCGGGGCATCCCGATCGAGTCGGGGCCGGGCAAACACGGCCTCTCCCAGGCCTCGTTCCTCTACGTCTTCGAGCCCGGCGGCAACCGGGTCGAGATGTTCGGCGACGCCGGCTATCTGATCTTCGACCCGGACTGGACGCCGATCACCTGGCCGAGAGGCGGACGGCGAGCTCTTTGAACGGATCGGCAACTAGCCACCCCTGCGCCGCGCGGAACCGCCTCGCTCGCCGAACTGTCTTGAAAACGACGGTCCTTCGGCGTTCGGGCAACGGCATATCCTGATCGGCACGCTGGCCGAGATGCCCATCGGCTCGATGGGCGCACCACCAGGCGTAGGAGGAGACTCCATGGTGAACAGCTCGAGCGACGTCGACCCAACCCCCCTTGCGGCGGTCGTCCGCAGGCCCGGCGAGGGGCGCCAGATTCCGCGGACAAGCGTCGTGCTGAAAGCGGAGGGGCGGCACAGCGGCGGCACCCTGACCGTCTACGAAGCGACCCTGGGACCCCGCATGGCCGGTCCGGCCGTCCATGTCCACCGGACCGCTGACGAGTCCTTCTACGTCCTCGCGGGCGAAATGACCTTCCTGGTCGGCGAGGAGACCCACATCCTCCCGGCCGGCTCGTTCGTCTTCGTGCCGCACGGGGTGGTTCACACCTTCTGGAACGCGGGGCTCGAGCCGGCCCGGCAACTGACCTTCTTCACACCATCCGGGATCGAGGACGTTTTCGAGGCGCTCGGAGCGCTGCGGGCGGAGGGCGGCGAGGCGTCACTCGAGGCGGTGACCGCGCTCTCGGAGCGGCTCGGCATCAGCGAGCACCTCCCGTCGGAGTCGGACCGACCGCCGTACGGCCCGCTCGACTAGGTTGGACTGGTCGCCTGGATCGTGGACGCATCGGCGCTTGTAGATCGACACCGAAGATCATCGACGGCTTGCTCATCCCGCTCTTGTCGCGGACGTGGCGCTTCGTTCTGTCGTATTGCCGATAACACCCATTAAGTGAATCGGGAATGTTGGCTCAAGAGTGAAGAATTTCTCTTGTCCGATCATAACGATGTGGGCGGCCCGAGGGGCGGCGCAGCCGGTGATCTTGACCCCGATAACCGGTCCGCCCCGCAAACGGACGTTCCTGAAACGCTGTGACCCGGGTAACGGCTCTGCGACGGAAGACGTCTGCGCTGATCGGATCGCGGCGGGATCGGCCGGTCGGGAGAGGAGGGCACCATACCGTATGCGGACAGTTCTGGAGTCCGGATCTCCTATCACACGGCGAGGAGTGGGCCGAAGCCGGATACATTCACGGTCGTTTTCGAGATGGTAAAGCCGACGCTAGTGCTGGTACGGACGGTCCTATCACACGACGTTACGTATCTACTTCCGCCTGGAGGCTGGCGTGCATGCGATCCATGGTCTGGTTGAACGCCGCTGTGATGTCGATGTCGAGGCGATCGGCAAGGACGAAAATCCACCAGAGCGATTCGGCGAGTTTGTATTCAAGCTCGCCTTTCGGATCTGCGCCGATCTCCCACGTTCCATCGTTCGCGAGGATAAGCCGTCCGACGTAGCCGACATCGTGCGAGAACCCGATCATGAGTTCGTGAAGCGACCACACCCGACCGTTCAGTCGCTGTTCCAGAATCTCGTACAGGGCACGGACCTGCCGTGCGCGATCGCTGGCGGACTCCAATGTAACGGCTGGAATCTCGGACATTCTCCGCGCCTTTCGCAACGTGCCAATCGCACCAGGAATCTTACTCATGAACCGACATCGCTCGCCGTTTATGATTAAGGCAGATTGCCCGCAGATGATGCTTCAACAATCGGGGGATTCGATTTAGGGCGTTCTGGCGCTGACCTGGAATACTTCTCGCTTCGAACATACGCCTGGCGGCACATAGCCGTTTTACTCTTCTTGAAACCGCATTTTCGAGGGGCTCATTTAAAGCCGTAAGGCCGCGCAGGTGGCTAATCCGCGCGGCCAGGCCAGTTGAGGGAGGGGGACTTTGCCAGGCGATGTGGCTGACACCGCATGACATTGGGGAACCCGCATCGGGCTTGCGTTTCTGGATGTCAGCCTGGCTGGTGGCTTCGTCCCGCGTCCCGAGCTTGATACAAGCATAGTCTGCGGATAATCGTTCGCAAGGGACGATTCGGATACCGAATTTGGGCCGTTTGATACCGCGCTATCGACGCACGGATCGTTCATGCGATTCAACGGCAAATGTGCGGAGGTTTCGCACGAAACAAGCTTTCTCGGTCTGTAACTTTGGAGACATTTAAATCAATCCGCGGCGGATCGATTCGGCGACGGCATGGGCGCGGTCGACCACGTCGAGTTTTGCGAAAATAATCTGCAATCGCTTCTTGATGGCGATCTCGCTTTTGTTCAGCGACTCGCCGATTTCGCGGTTCGTCGCCCCCTTCGCCATCAGCCGCAAGACGTCCAGATCTTCCTCGCTCAGACCGGTCGAACTGCGGGTTTGCTCGCGGGCGAGTCCGCCCAGATCGGCCAGCACGCCATCGATCAGCTCCGGGCTGAGCGCACGGCGGCCGCGGGCGGCGTTGCGAATGGCGGAGACGAGATCCTCAGGGCGGGTGCTCTTGAGGAGATAGCCATCCGCCCCTGCTTCCAGCGCCTGCCGGACATAGGCCTGGTCGCCGTACGACGTCAGGATGATCACGGCGGACCGGACAGATTGCTCGCGCATCCGGCGCACGGCCTGGACGCCGCTGGCGCCGGGCATGCGGAGATCGAGCAAGACGACATCGGGATTGAGCAAACGCGCCTGCTCGATCGCCCCGGCGGCGTCATGTGCCTCGCCGGTGACATCGATATCGCCAGAAATGGCGAGCACTTTACGAAGACCCTCGATCACAACCGGGTGATCGTCGACAAGCAATACGGAGATCAACGGCCTTCAGCTCCCACGGGGATCGCGACGCTCCAACCACTGCCGCTGATCTGCTCCACCGCCGGTTCCGATCCTTCGATCGTCACCGTCGGTCCGTACGGGCGCTCAATCACCACGAGGGCGCCATCACCTGGTTGAGAGGCGATGATGAACGTCGCCCCGATCGAGGATGCACGCTCCCGCATGCTCAGCAATCCGAGCGATGTGGCGTTCGTGGCATGTTCAGGATCGAAGCCAGAGCCATTATCGCGGATTGAGACGCGGAGCACGTCGTCGGTCCATTCCATCTTGACGACGGCCTCATCCGCCTGGGCGTGGCGCAGGGAGTTGTGGAGCGCTTCCTGGACGATGCGGTAGATCGCCAGCCGCGCTTCCGGAGAAAGCCGGCGAGCTTCGCCGATCACCTCGAAGGTGGTTGGCAGCCCGGTGCGATTGATCTGATTGACGTAGCGCTCGATGGCGGCTTCGACGCCGAGATCGTCCAGATCGGGGGGACGGAGCGCGAAGATGACGGAGTGAATTTCGTCCATCGCCCGTTCGAGCAGACTGTTGATCTCGGCGAGATCGTCTGCCTGCTGTAGCTCGACGCCATCATGTTGCGCCTCGCCGCCGAGCTGCAGCGCCCGGGTTTGATAGAGCGCGCCGGTGATCAATGGGGAAACGGCGTCGTGCATGTCGGACGCGATGCGGCGGCGTTCATCTTCCTGCAGCCGGACCGTGCGACGCAGGAGATCACGCAGGCGCTCCGCCTGCGTGGCGACTTCGGCGCGCGCCGTTTCGAGATCGCGCACCTGGGTCGTGAGCCGGTCGGCCATGTCGCCGACGGCTTCGCTGAGCTCGATCAACTCGCCCGATCCAACGGGATTCACGCCCCGGGAATAGTCGCCATGGGCGATCGCTTCCGCCTGGACGGTGAGATCTCGCACCGGCCGTGAGGCGAACTCGGCCAGAATCACCGCCAGCACCAGCGTAAAGAGCACGGCGATGCCGAGCGCGATCATCGACCGCGTCACATAGCCGCGACTGTCTCCCGTGGCCGTGGGAGCGGGATTGGAAACGACGACCGCCCAATCGGCTCCGGCGTAATCGACCGGCGCAAAAACGGCGATACGCTCCTGTCCGTTTGGCGACATATAGGTGAGATTCGAGCGTTTTCCAGCGACCGCCGCCTCGATCGGCTTCATCAAATCTTCGGTGATGACCTGATCTGATTGCCCGGTGCGGCCCTGGGTGGTGATGACCTGCCCATTGGAAACGACCGCGGCGACGGTGTCGTTCTCGGCAAAGCTGAGCGGCGAGACGAACTGGCGGTCGAGCCGGTCGATGCTGAGCAGACCCACCAGCACTCCAACCGGCGTGCCGCTGGTGTTTTCGGCCACATCTGCGCGGACAGGAATGATGACCGCGACCGCCCGGTTATCTTCACTGCTGCCGTCGGCGAGCGAAACGGGAATCGGCGAGGAGATTCTTGGCTCCCCGGCGGTCATCACCTGATCGATCTCCGTCGGCCAGGAGCAGGGACAGCGTATCTGGATCGACGACGAGATCGCTCGACGCGACGATCGAGCGATCGGCGGCAAATAAGGTCGTTCCGTACAAACTGGGGCGGAGCCGGCTCACCTGATTGAGGATATCGGCCGATTTTGCCGAGTCGAGCGAGCGCACGTCAGCATTCGCGGCCGTGTCAGTCAGCACAGCCTCGGTTTCTTGCAGCGTTTCAGAAACGCCTTTGGCTATAACGTCCCCGATGACAACTTCATTTTTGATTGTTTGGCTACGGCTCTCTTCGAGGCTTTGTTGGATCACATAACCCAACGCCACCAGCAGAGGAAGCAAGCACAGAGTCGCCGTGAGGACGAATCTGGTTCGGAACGACCAGCGCCGTCTCACAGAACATCTCCTTGTGCCGCGCCAAGCGGGGACAACTGGTGTCGTCGCACGGCATTCATTGTCCTAATGATGCGTTGCAGGGCAGCGAGCGACCATATACGGGGGGGCCCGATGCGGTATCCATACGTGCCGCCCGGATCTCCAGCGTCATCGCTGCCCTGCGCGAATATCAACGGTGAAATCGGTATCGAGGTTAATATTCGCCGTCATTTGATCTTGCGTCAATACGGAATCGGCGGAATCAGTATTATTGCGGTGCGGGCAGACCTTGTTGGCCATCGGTCACATGCTCTCGCTTGGTTTCGTCAGTAAACTGACAGCCAGATCGAGACTGTTGTGACACGAAGCGCGTAAGGAAAACGCTCCATATGACGCCAGCCGCTCGAACCCCGAAACAACGCAAAGAGGATTCGCTGAAGCCTGCTTGAGCGGGAGGTCGACGCCTGGGTGGCGACCGCCGATCAAGCAAGTGGAACGCCCTATCTGGTGCCGTTGTCATTTCTTTGGGATGGCTCCACCCTGTTGATCTCCACACCGGCCAACAGCCCGACCAGCCGGAATTTGCAGGCAACAGAGAAAGTTCGTCTCGGCATCGGCCCTACCCGCGATCTGATTTTGATCGAGGGAACGGTGCAAACGCTGGCGGCGAGTGATGTTTCAGACGAGCTTGGCGACGCCTTTGCGGTCAAAACCGGGTTCGACCCGCGCCAGCTCGACAGCCCTTATCTCTACTTCCGCATTCAGCCACACCGGCTTCAGGCATGGCGTGAAGCCAACGAGCTTGAGGATCGAGAGCTCATGCGCGGCGGTGTCTGGAGCTGTTGAGATACAACGCAAACCGGCCCGGTGGAGTTGTCCACCGGGCCGGTTTCACGCTGTGAGCGGGGCCCCTTCCCAATTGCGAATTACGATTTCGAATTGGACCGATCGCTGATCGCCTCTTTCGGGTTCTCACTTCCTCGAATCAAGATCTTCTTCGGCTTGGCTTGCTCGATCTTTGGCAACGTCACCTTCAGGATGCCGTCCTCGAAGTCCGCGTTGACGCGATCGGAATCAACAGGGAAGGGCAAGGTCACCGAGCGCTGGAATTGACCGCTCCAAAGCTCCCTGAGATACCAGGTTGCACCCTTCGCCTCCTGCGATTTGGCGGCATCGAAAATTTTGCCGCTGATCGTGACCGTGTTCTCATGGATCGAAAGATTGAGATCTTCGGAACGGACTCCCGGCAAAGCCGCAATGAGCACCGCCTCGTCATCCGTCGTGTAGAGATCAACGGGCATTGGCTGCGACATCACGCCATTTGCGCGTGACGTCTGACTTCGCGACCCACCGATAGTTTCCGTGAGCAGTCGATCGAAAACGCGATCCAGATCAATCCAGCTTCCCGTCAGGGGCGCAATCGTGCTAACCATTGTCAACACCTCCGTGCCTAAACCTGCTGCCTGGAGATACGATCGATGCCTCAATGTGGAACCAACCGCATCTCGTCATTACGGGTTTAATTTACCCGATATCTTACAACAGTCAAGGAGTAAAGTTGAGTCACTGTAGTCAAGTTTACGATTCATGACGACGTATGAGCGAGCGCCCTCCGATTACTCGGAAGGGCGCTCGTGTGATCGAAACGTGTTTGTTTTCGTGACCGGAGATCGTGCTCAGGCCGCCGGCTCGCCCAACCCGAAGCTGAGCGTTACCGACGCGGTGATCGTGAATTGCGGATCCGTGTTCGCGGTGTACATCGGGAAGTACGTGGTGTCCGCGTCATCGAGTCCCGGGATGCCGTCGCAGCCGGATGACCCGGCGAGATAGCCGCTGTAGGCGCTGTAGGTCGGTTGCATGGACGCGCCGACGAGATCACCCAGCTCAACCTGGAGCGCCTTGGCAAGGACGGCGGCCTGGTCTTTGGCGTTGGCGATCGCGGAGGCGAGCGCTTCGTCGCTGGTCGCGCCGCAGGTCGAGGTGTTGTAGATCGCGCCGACCTGATCGATGGAGAGTCCAGCCTCGCGCGCGGCGACGGCTCCCGCCTCGATGATGGCGGTGAGATCGCCGAGCAGCGCGGCATCTTCGATCGACGCCGCCACGACCGCCGTGCCGGGACCAAATGGACCGGAGGCGATATCGCTGCCAGGGAAGACTTTGACGCTCGCTTCCGGCACGCCGGCGTTCACGAGCGCTTCCGCGACTCCCGCCAGATCGGTCTCGTCTGGCGCGGGAGTGCTGCTGGTATACCCGCCTCCCATGCCGCCATTTGCAGCGGGGCTTGCCTGATCCTCTGGGATGGGCAGGCTGGGATCGTAGCGAAGAATGTACTGAATGACGGCGCTCGTGGCCGGGGTCGATGCAGTGGCCGTGCCGGTGACGACGATGCCCTGCATGCCGTCGCTTACCTGGGTGAGACCGCTCGACACGCCGGGCGCCGTTTGGGCCGATGCAAACGATGAACGGGTGGAGAGCGCAAGCCCGGTTGCGGCGGCTCCGGCGGCGGTGAAGACAGCTCGACGTCGAGACAATTTCCTGGAAAGTGACACGATCATCCTCCTCTTTGAGACTGAACGTTTTCTCACCGGTGGTGAAAAGGGAGTGCGAGCGCTCATGCGCTTCATCTCGTCAAACGCGGGAACTCGATACGTGGTTTCATCTAAGCATCATTCTGGCTGAGTTGCTCCTCGAAAGGGAAGATTCCATGACACAGGCATCAACTGCCGTGAGTTTCACGGATGCGATTTCGAGCTATGAAGCCGCGCTCGAAAAGGCGAAGTCGATCGCGCTCGAACATCTCCGTTCCATTGAAGACCGCCCGGTGAGCGAGCTGGCATCGTGGGAAACGATGCGGACCGCGCTCGATGAGCCATTGCCGGATGAGGGGATTGCGCCTGACGCGGCGCTCAGCGAGTGGATGACCAAAGCCGCGCCGGGCATCGTCGGCTCCACCGGTCCCCGCTTTTTCGGCTGGGTGATTGGGGGAGTCACTCCGGCGGCGCTTGGTGGGGATTGGATCGCCTCAACGCTCGATCAAAACGCCGGACTCTGGGGCGCGAGTCCCGCTGCCGCGCAAACTGAGCAGGTCGTCATTCGCTGGTTGAAAGAGCTGTTTCATCTTCCTTCGAGTTGGGCGGGAACGGTCACCTCCGGCGCGACGATGTCGAATCTGGTCGGGCTCGCCGCCGGGCGGCAGTGGGCGAGCCAGCAACTTGGCTTCAATGCGGCTGAGGATGGCCTGGGCGGAAATCCGGTGATCCCGGTCATCTCCAGCACCGAGATCCACGCCAGCGCCCGTAAAGCGCTCGGCACGCTCGGATTGGGCCGGAATGCGGTGAGGACGGTGGCGGCGCCGGGTGGACGCTTGGATATCGCGGCGTTTCGAACGGCGCTGGCTGCCATTGATGGACCGGTGATCGTTGTCGGCAATGCGGCAGAGGTGAACACCGGGCAGTTCGACGATCTCAACGCGATCGCCGATCTGCTCGAAGCGCGTGGCAATGCCTGGCACCACGTCGACGCCGCGTTCGGATTGTTCGCGGCGGCGTCTCCCCGCTTCCGGCATCTGACCGCCGGGATCGAGCGAGCTGATTCGGTGGCGTCGGACGCGCATAAATGGTTGAACGTGCCGTACGATAGCGGCTTCGCCTTCGTTCGCGACGAGTCGATGCTCCGCTCCGCCTTCTCGGCGACGGGCGCATATCTCGTTCCGGCAAGCGGTGATGGTCCCGATCCGATGCAGCTGGTTCCAGAGATGTCGCGGAGATTCCGGGCTCTGTCGATCTGGTGCGCGCTGCGAGCGGATGGCCGCGCCGGATACCAGGCGATGATCGAGCGCTGCATCGACAACGCGGCGTCGTTCGCGAGCTGGGTCGATGCAACGCCGGGGATTGAGCTGATGAACGAGGCGCCGCTCAATATCGTCTGCTTCCGCATCGCCAATGAAGGAACGTCCGAAGAAGCGCGGGATGCGCGAAACCGCGCCGTCGTCCGCGAGATTCAGGCAGGCGGCAAGGTCTTTGTCAGCCCGACCGTCTGGAATGGTCACGCGGCGATTCGCGCCGCGTTCGACCACTGGGCCACCGGCCCGGCCGACATCGACCTGCTTAAAGAGGCGGTGCTAACGGCTCGAGGATAACCGCCGTCCGGGGTGATTGCCGGAGTCCAATCACCACTCCCGCGCCGACGATGAGCGATCCGAGCAGCTGCAGCAGGCTCGGATCGCCCGAACCGACGAGCCAGCTGGTGACGAGCGCGCTGATCGGAATCAGTCCGGCGAAAAGGCCGGCGTACTCCACGCCCAGACGGGCGACTCCGGCATACCAGGCGACGAAGGCTCCGGCGGTCACGACAATGGTCAGATAGACCAGCGCCATTCCCTCTTTCGTCGTTGGCCGCTGCAGCAATTCCGTGCCGGAGATCACCAGTCCCAGCACGAGCGAAATGAGTCCGGCCAGTGCGGCGGATGACGCCGACAGCACGAGCGGACCAAGCCGGGGCAGCAGCGGCACCGCCAGCAGCGAAAAACAGGCCTCGCCCGCGAGCGCGCCGAGCGCGAAAAGCACGCCGCTGAACTGCGCCGAGCCGATGCCTTCGACAATCGCCGCGCCGAGCACGACGATGCCCGCCGCCATGATGATGCGGCGGCTGGGTCTCCGCCCGGCGAGGAGTGGCCCCACGATCGCCAGCACCAATGGCACGCAGCCGACGATTGCGCCGACCGTACCTGGATCAGCGCGCTCAAGTGCGGCGAGGATGCAGAGATTGAACCCCACCATCCCGGTCATCGAGAGCAGAAGCAGCATACCGATATCGAAGCGCTCATAGCGCGGCCAGACGACGCCCCGCAGTTTGGCGAGCCCGAACAGCAGCAGCGCGCCGGACGAATAGCGCAACGCCTGACCGCCCAACCAGGGAAAGTTGGTCATCAGCGCCGAAACGGCGACGAAGCTGCCAATGATCGCCTGCGCGCTCCCGGCAAAGAGCGCGCCGCTCTTTCGATCCGACGCGCTCTTCGCGGTCTGCGGCCTGCTGTCTGCTGTCTGCTCCGTCACCGTCACGAGGGCGTGTGGCCCTGGAGAATCGTGATCAGCCGGGCCGGGTCGATATTGCCGCCCGAAACAATCGCGGCGATCTTGCCCGTTCCCGCTTTACCGGTCATGGCGGCGGCAGTTCCCACCGCGCCCGCGCCTTCGGGAACGACGTGGTTCCGCTCGATGATGCGGCGGAGCGCTTCGGCAGTTTCGTCGGGCGTGACGATGATCACGTCGTCCACGAGCTGCTGCGCGAGTTTGAACATCTCATCATTGATGAAGGCGTTGCCGATGCCGTCGACGAAGTTGGGGGTGAAATCGGCTTCTTCGAGGCGACCGGCATCCATCGACGGCTTGAGCGGCGCGCCGGTGCTGATCTCGATCGCGATGACTTTGGTCGAAGGCTTCAGCGCTTTGATCGCGGAGGCGATGCCGCTGCAGAGCCCTCCCCCGCCCCACGGCACCAGCACCGTATCGACATCAGGCAGATCTTCGAGAATCTCCAGCCCGATCACCGCGTTCCCGGCCATCACAAGCGGATCGCTGTAGGGATGGACGAAGACACCGGTCATGCCGTCGCGATGGCGGGTGCGGAAGATATCGAGCCAGTCCTGAATCGGCACCAACTCGACCTTGCCGCCGAAGCGCTTGACCGCGTTGATCTTGGTGACCGGCGCGGTGTCGGGCATGATGACGATGCATTCGACGCCCAGCTTGCGTGCCGACCAGGCGACACCCTGCGCCATGTTGCCGGCGCTGGCGGTCCAGACGCCACCGGCGAGCGCGTCCTTTCCGGCGGCCTCCATGGCGTTGTTCGCGCCGCGCAACTTGAACGAGCCGATCGGCTGCAGGCATTCGAGCTTGAGATAGATCTCGGCCGGGCTATCTTCCCATTGGAAGCGAACGAGCGGCGTCCGCACCACAGTTCCAGCGGTCCGCTTCTGCGCGGCGCGAATCTCATCAAGTGTTGGCACATCCCAGGTCAATGTCGTTGGCGTTGCCATGTAGTCGTCCTTTCGCGTTTCTGATTAGCGGTGAACCTCGACCAGCAAAATCCAGGCGTCGCTCAGCGCACAAATATAGGAAGCGAAGCAGGCTGCAACGAGCAATCCCGGCCCATGCTCGCCGGTCGCAACCATCAAGATACCGCTCGCGATGAAAAGGAGCATGGCAGCAGCCTTGACGGCCGCCGAAAGCCGGACGTTCTTCCGGAATTCGGGCGGCGCCTTGAGAAGACTCTCTCTTCCCATCGCAAAAATCACGCTCATCGCAATCACTGCGAGTGCAATCAATTCGACCCCGGCTCGCTCGATCGACTGGTCAGGAATGAGCATCAGCGCGGACGCGAACAGCACGGTGGTAAGCAGGGCCAACGCGCTCGCCGCCCGCATCGGAAGGTGGGGGAAGGCGAGCATGTCGCCGAGGCTGATCGATATGGCGACAAAGAGGAGACCAGCCAGAGCCGCGCTTGCGCCTGCCTGGGCGACATAGAAATCACTCCATCCGTCCACGATTCGCCCCCTCAACGCTTCATCCCAACGTTGCACATGGTATCGCGGACCGACCTGCCAGGAGAACGCATTACTCGCGGACACCTGGAATCAGCAAAGCCCAACTTCTGGTACCGTTCATTCGATTGTTCGGCAAGTAGGTCGCGGAATAAGGCGGATCTGTGCATCGCTGGTACATCTCGTTCCACGGCGGCGAGCATTCGCACGAATGGAACAACATCCACATCTACGATCTCGATGGAAAGCCGCTTGGCAAGGCGCTCGCAACCCACTCGTTCCCGGACAATTTGCAACTCCGCGAGCTGCGTGGATTCGCGTTCGGGCCGGACGGCGACCTCTACGTCGCCAATGCCTACAAAGATGCGTCGCAGGTGCTCCGGTTTGGCGGCGCCCCCGGCAGCGACGGGAAGCATCCCTTCCGCGAGATCTACGTTGAGCAGCATCGCGCCAATCCGGGGCTGGACCATCCATTCGATGTCGCCTTCGGTCCGGACAATCATCTCTATGTCCCCAGCCAGGATACGAACCTCGTCGGGCGCTATTACGGTCCGAGCGCAACGGAGGGGCAACCGGGGCGGCCGATGCCATTTCCCCTGGCGCTCAGCAAAGGTGATCTCAAAAAGCTCCTGCCGGGAACATTCGTTCCGTCGGAGAAGCATGCGCCGCGCGGTGTCCGCACCGTTCGTCGCGCGATCTTCGGACCTGAAGGGAACCTCTACGTCGCCGACCGCGACACCGATAGCATCAAGAAATACAACGGCGAGAGTGGCGCATATGAACGGGAATACCGGCACCACCGTCTGACAAAACCGGTGCACCTGGCGTTCCGATCGAATGAGCGCGTCTTACTCGCTGGCAGCCGAGACGACAACGCGGTCTTCGCCATCAATACGGACACCGGTGATGTATCGTCATTGATCGCATCGGGCGTGGGCGGGCTCGAAGCCCCGGCCGGCATGGCCTTCGGCGTAGACGGCAAGCTCTACATCTGCAGCCGCGAGACAAAGCAAATCCTGCGCTTCGACGCCACCACAGGAAAACCAGACCCGACGCCCTTTATTGATGGTCTTGAGGATTATCCCGAGTTCATCTCATTGGTGAATGTTTGAAGGGCATTGGCGTTACGGGATCGTTGCAATGAGGCATCGCTCCACGAAACACCCGGGACTTTCAAGTCCCGGGCTAAGCATGACGAAGTCCCTCCGGGACTGTTGGTGATTGACGGGGTTGATCGGACGAATCGGGTATTTTCCATCCCATAAGTCTGAACGTCTCTCCTCCATCTCTCCTACGCCACGCCCGAGGCGATGACGATGGGGACGGGCAGGCGCAGGGTGTCGCCTTCGGCGAAGCGGTTATAGGCGGATTGAAGGTCGGCGTTGAGGGCATCCCACCGGGATGGATCGACTGATTCCTTGATGTTTCTCATTTCGAACCACATTTGCGCCAGTTGATCGGATCGGGTTGGCCATTGCAAGTCGACCATTTTTGATTCTTCGCGCACGTCCTTGAAGCCCACTGCGCGGAGGTGAGCTTCCAGCGTGCCCGGTTCGGAAAACCGCATGGGATTCGGGAATTCGGAAATCGGCTGATCGGGTGGCGGCGCAGGCGGCATATAGCGAGAAGTGACGCCGAACCCTGGGCCGAAGAGCGCGTTCTTCTCGACCGGTCCCCAGGCGACAAAACCGGCTTTCGCGCCCTGGACGAAGCACCTGCTTGATCCGGCTGAGCCCTACTCGCACATCCGGGAAGAACATCGCGCCGAAATGACAGGTGGCGGCGTCGAAGCTCTCCGGGGGGAACGGCAGCTGGGCGGCGCTGGTCTGCACAACGTCAAAGTTGGTTAACCCGAGCGCGCTGGCATTCGCTTTGAGCGCTTTTATGAACTGCGGCGAAGGATCGGTTGCGGTGACATGACCCGATGGACCAACCACCTCCGCGATCGTGAGTGAGGGGATGCCTGAGCCCGAACCGATGTCGATGACGTTAAATCCAGGCTTCACGCCGGCCGCCTCAATAATCGCCTCGGCAGTTTTCCGCTCGGATTGGATCATGTAGGGATGGTATTTGATGAAGACGCCGGGAAGATGGTCTTCCATCCATTCGGCGGAAACATCCTCAGGCGTGGAATTGCTCAGGTTCGTTTCCTGTTGCGTCATTGAAAATCCCTTCCGTCCCCTGCGACCTGCGCTTGCTCAGTGGAGGATTGAGCTGCCTGTCCTTATGCCCACATACGTCGTCAATGACGTTTTAGACGCCTGGCTTAACGTTGAGCCGCTTCAGGGAGGAGACCAGGCTACGCCGCTTCCGCGGTTGTGAGTTGTGAGTTGTGAGTTGTGAGAAACGATAACCTCGCAGGTAATCGCCACGATGCAAGCAGCGATCTATCGTTGATCCATGATCGATACGAAATGCCGGGATGATCCGGTGATTTCGGAAAGGAGACCCGGTCATGGAAACGCTGCTCTTGCTCGATACAACCTGGCGATACATTCCCGCCGCGTCACTCGCGGTGCTTGGATTGCTGATTGCCTGGCATGGTTTGCGCGGGACGCCCGCAACGAAGCGAGGACTGCTTCGCACCAAAGCTGGATCGCTGCGCCGGATGGAAGGATGGCGACGGCTGCTGGTCGGGCTGACGCTGATCGGCTTGAGCGCCGCATGGGGGTGGGAATCACAACTACTGCTCTTCCTCTCGCTCGGCATCGCCTTCGTCGAGCTCTGGGAAGCAAGTTTCGTGATTTCCGTCGCGAAGCATGCGTGACGAGTTGTGAATTCTTAAGGAAGCGTAGACAGGTTGTGATGGCCGGGAGCTGAAGCACCCGGCTGACACGCGACAAGTCCTCCGGACTGAGCACGGGTTGGTACGGTATGTCGCGCTGTTCCCCGGCTCAGTCTCGTAGAGACTTCGGCTTGTGAGCGCTGGGCTTCAGCCCGGCGCGCGACGGCGCCCAGGTTTCACGTTGTTTACGGCGTATTTCCTACGGCTTTCGGCTACGTTGCGGTCTTCTGCCTGCTACTTATCGATGATGTTGACAACCTGGAAGACGATGGGCTTGATGTCGACCTTCGCATCTTGAAATGCCTGGCCAACCTCCTCATTGCTGAAGAATTGATTGATGGCTTCTTGCGACTCCCAGATCTCGGTCACGCAGAGTCCTTCTTCGGTCATTCCCGCAGCGTGATAGAGCAAACCGGGAGTGAGCCTGATTGTCGGGCGCGACACGTTGGAGAACCTGCTCGTATTGCTCTTGAGTTACGCCTTTCCCCAGGAAAACGGCGCCGACTGCCATTGCTGTCGCCTTTCTGTAGAGAAACACATTGGGCTGCATCGAGCTAGCCCATCATTCCCAGGACCCAAATGCAGCATAAGGCGTTGGTTTTCACTGGACCGTACTTATGGCTACATACATCAAACGATTCGAAATTGTCATAATGTTTCGGAAGAGACGATCTCTTTTCGACGCTCTGACCACATGGGTAACCCCCATTGGTCCTAGCGGCTGGACAGCATCGTGTAGCATAGGACTACAACGACGCACTTCGAGAACCAGGGGGATCTTGGACGACCGTCGCCGATTGCGACTCACCAGGCGGGCGCGTTGCAAAGGGTGCATCGCGCCGACCGGAAACGGAACGCCGCACTGGCATGAACGGAGCAGCCCGTATTAAGAAGGCGAGCGAGGCGTCTGGTGAGGGACCGGGCGCACGAGATGGAATCGCCGAAGCAACCATCACGCGTCCAGCAACTGCCTCTCCCATCAACTGGGTGAGCGCGATGCCTGATGCCAGCATCGGCATTGCCTTCGTTGCGCTTGATGGCAAGATTCATGACGCCAATCCCGCCTTTTGCTCGGTTGTGGGTGTACCGCTCAATCTGGCGATCGGGCAGCATCTGGCGGATCTTGGGCTGCTCGACGGCTACGGCGCCGATCTGCCGGACGAAGCGCAATCGCTCCGCTGGCAGGTTGAGGTCGACGTTCCCGCCACCAGACGCCTCATCGAGATCTCACTGCACAACGCTGGGGACCGTTTCATCTGCACCGCAACCGATCTCTCCACCATCGATGCGCTTCGCGCCGCGTCGGCGGAATCAGAGCAGCGGTTTGAAACGCTTTTTCAGCACGCGCCAATGGCGATTTTCTTTTATCGCAAGGACGGCACGATTCTCAGGGCAAATCGCGCGGCGGAATTGTTGCTTGGCCGGACGCGTGAAGAGCTCATTCTTCACAATGCGCTCGAATTCGAGCAATACGAAATCAAAAACGGGCTGCGCGACGCCTTCGTGCGGGCCTGGCAGGGATCGCAATCGATGGGCGATGTGCCGATGCGGCTCACCCGCTCCGATGGTGAAATCCGGGAAATCATCAAACGGATCGATCCGTTCAGGATGGATGGCGAGGATGGGATGCTCTGCTTCATCCTCGACATCACCGATCACCACGCCACGGAACACGCGCTGCAGCAATCAGAGGATCGTTTTTCGAAGGCGTTCCGCACCGCACCGGTCGCGATGCTGCTCGGGCGCTACGATGGTCAGTTGATCGACATCAATCTCGAAACGGAAGCGTTGACCGGTTACACACGTTCCGAGCTGATCGGTCACAGCACGCTCGATCTTGGCATCTGGAACTACGAAGCCGCCGGGTTGCTCCGCAGCGACCGGCTGGAGCAATTTGAGCGGGACGGCCGCATTCAGGCGCAGCCTTCCCAGATCATCCGCAAGGATGGTGACTTCCGCGATGTGCTCGTTTCAAGCGAGAAGGTGGCGATCGATGGCGAAACGGCGATCCTCAGCCTGATCATCGATGTTACCCAGCGCTCGCAGATCGAAGCGGAGCTCGCGAGCAGCGAAGAACGGTTCCAGAAGGCATTCAACGCCAGTCCGGTGGCGATTGCGATCGCCGGTCTTGACGACAGCACGATATCGGACGTGAATGAGCGATTCCTGGCGATGTTTCGCGGCAACCTGGAAACGATCGTCGGCAGCAGCGGCTCTCGGCTCAACCTCTGGGGAGACCGCCGGGAGCGGAGCCGCGCCTATGACGCGATCCGGCGCGGGGAGCGTTATACATCGGGACTTACGTCGTTCCGGCGGCTCAATGGAGAACTCTTCCCCGGCATTTTCACCTTCGACGTGATCGAAACCGGCGGGGCCGCCCGCTCCCTGATCCACATCCAGGATCTTTCCGATCTGGAGCTGGTCCGGGCGGAACTGCAAAAAGGCGAGCAACGGCTCAGCTCGATTCTGACGCTTTCCCGGGATGTCATCGGCATCATCGACCGGGAAATGCGCATCGAACTTGTATCGGAGAATGCCGCTCAATTTCTCGGCTACGAGCGGCTTGCTGCCCAAGAGATCATGGTTGAAGCGTTCCACCATCCCGATGATCTCCCAAAGGTGCTCGAAACGCTACAGACCGTGCTGGCGACATCGAATCTGACCAGGAGAGTCGAGCACCGGATGCGGCGCGGGAATGGCGAGTGGCAGTGGGTGGAAACGACGCTGACCAATCTAACCCACGAACCGTCGATCAACGGCGCGCTCTTTTCGATCCACGATATGAGCGAGCGCCACGCCGCCGATGACGAGCTGCGGATGCGCGGCTTCCTGCTTGATGAAGCGCCGGCCGCCATCATTGCGATCACGCAGGATGGGGTGATCCGGCGCTGGAACCGGCAGGCCGAAACACTTTTGGGCTGGTCGCGCGACGAAACGATCGGCGTCAGCTTGAGCCACCTGGCGGATCACGGCTCATTTCATGTTCTTGCCCGCACCATGCTCGATCGCGCCAGAAGCGGCCAGCGCTGGGAAGGTGAAGCGCAATTGCTGGACCGGAACGGAGCGGAGATCGATATCCAGGCATCTTCGATTCCGCTCAACGATCTTGGTGGCCGTGGGCCGGGAATGGTTGCGGTGATTGTCGATGTTTCGGATCGCAAGCGAGCGGAGGAACAACTCGACCTCCTGGCTCATACCGACAAGCTGACTGGATTGGCCAACCGCAATCGGTTCGTCGACCGCTTGCGCACATCGCTTTCGGCGCTCGACAAGGATGAGACCGCCGCAATCTTTTTCATCAATATCGATCAGTTTCGCGCGCTCAATGAAAGTCTCGGGCACGAGCATGGTGACGAAGCGCTGCGTCTCACCGCGCAACGGCTGGTCGAAGCGGTGGGGAATCGGGGGCATGTCGCCCGCTTTTCCGGCGACAGTTTTTCGGTGGTCGTCTATCCCTACACGCAAGAACAGGCGGCGATCCTGGCGCAGTCAATACATGACGCGCTGCAATTGCCATACGAGATCAAGGGACGCAAGCGGCTGCTCACCTCCAGCATCGGGTACACGGTCGCCACCTCGCGGCGCGATATTTCCTCCGTGTTGCGTGAGGCGGACACCGCCCAGCGCGAGGCCCGCTTGAGCACGCCGAACCGGCCGGTGATGTTCGAGCCGGCGATGGCGGCGCGGGCGCAACGGCGGCTCGATCTGGAAACCGATTTGCGGCTGGCGGTTTCCACCGGTCAGTTCGTGCTGCATTACCAGCCGATCGTTTCGCTCAGCGCCCGCACCATCGTCGGCGGTGAAGCGCTGATCCGCTGGCAGCGAGATGATGGAACGCTGATCGCTCCCGGCGAATTTATTTCGCTGGCTGAGGAAACCGGGTTGATCATCCCGCTCGGCCAGTGGGTGCTTGAAGAAGCGTGCCGGGCGATCAACCGGTTCGATCAGGCGATCAAACACCGCCACATCCCCAGCGTCCATGTCAACATCTCCGCCGCTCAGTTCCGCCAACCCAATTTCGCCGGGCTGGTGATGTCGATCCTGGCCGAGCATGGCGTCGCGCCGGACCGGATCACGCTCGAGGTCACCGAAAGCACGACGATGGTTGACGCCGAGCAGGCGATCCGCCAGCTGCAATCGCTGCGCGACACCGGCGTCCGTCTGGCGATCGATGATTTCGGAGCCGGGTATTCAAATCTCGGCCTGCTCAACCGCCTGCCGGTGCAATCGCTCAAAATCGACCGCTCATTCGCGGCGGGGATGGAAACCGACCCCGGCATGGTGGCGATCACCCGCTCGCTCGTCGCGCTGGGCCGCGATCTCGGCATGAACGTGACCGCTGAAGGAATCGAAACCTCTGACCAGGCTGACCGCCTGGCGGCGCTCGGCTGTAATCGGGGGCAGGGCTACTTCTTCGCCCGCCCTATGCCAGAAGAGGCGTACCGCGACCTGATTGCCCATGGTCCGAGCGCGCGGCTGCCGGTGTGAGTTGTGTAAGCGGGTTGTGGCGTCATTTTCCGAGGTTGCGGCACTAGATTTCGACGTGTCGTTTCCCGGGGTTGAAACCCCGAGCTAAGCAAAACGAAGTCCCTTCCAGGACTGAGCTGGGTGGGCGAAATGCCTGCTACGTCCGGACGTTTCCGGCCTCATTCTCGGAGAGACTTCGTTTTGTCGGCCCCGTACTTCAGTGCCGGGCACGCCGAAGCCCAATCTCGCGAATTGAGCTCTGCGCCCTCTGCGTCGTATGCCTTACCACTGATCCTGATTGTTCGGCTGCTATTCTCCAGGGAACGACCGATTGCCTGGATATCGAGTGCATCCTGGCGCTGTATGAACTCGTGAAACATGGGGCAACGAGCATGACCGAGCCTATTACCGTGATTGACCATTACGGAACTGATCCACTGCTCACAAGCGTCAATGACGCGCTCAAGCAGGCGGGGCTCGGTGAGGGGCCGATCGATTGGCACGCGCTTGCGCCGCTGGATCAATTCCATACCGGCGGGCTTGCGGCGACGACGGGGCTCGCCAAAGCTCTGGAAATTGAACGGGGCAGCACGCTGCTTGATGTTGGCAGCGGACTCGGCGGCTCCGCGCGGTTTCTGGCCGCGACCTACGGCTGCCAGGTCACCGGCATCGATCTGAGCCAGCCATTTGTCGATGTCGCCACCATGCTCTCGGAGCGGGCCGGGATGGCTGAGCAGACGACGTTTCTGCAGGCCGACGCGCTGGATTTGCCTTTTCCCGCCGCCACATTCGACGATGCCTGGACGCAGCATGTCGCCATGAATATTGAGGATCGAGTCCGATTCTATGGAGAGATCGGCCGTGTGCTCAAACCGGGAGGACGGCTGGCGATCCTCGATATCGTCAAAGGCGATGGCGGGCCGATCATCTTCCCGGCGCCCTGGGCCAGAACGGCGGAGATCAGCCACGTCATCACGGCCGAGGAGACGCGGGCAGCGCTCGCGAAGGCGGGGTTCACCGAGCTGTCCTGGGTGGATTTGACTGGCACAGCGCTGGCCTGGATCAGCGAGCAGCGGCGGGCGCGTGACGCCGGCGCACCGCCACCACCGCTTGGCATTCAGGTCGTGATGGGGCCGGACTTTCGGCAGATGGTCGCCAATCTGGGGCAGAACTTTTTAGAAGGGCGCATCCAGCTTTTGCAGGCTATCGTCCGTCACGCCTGACGCGCTCGGAATCACGTCACTCCAGGTATTCGCATCCCACAGGTGAAAACCCTACAATCACGGGCCGTGCCGCAATGCCGCGTCATGGTCGTGAAAGAGTTGCGCGATGACCCGCGATCTTTATCCAGCGATTGAACCGTATGAAACCGGCTTTCTCGACGTGGGCGACGGTCATTCCATCTACTGGGAAACCTCGGGCAATCCTCACGGGAAGCCTGCCGTTGCGCTCCATGGCGGGCCGGGATCGGGAACCACGCCATTCTGGCGGCGACTGTTCGATCCCGAGCGCTACCGGATCGTGGCCTTCGATCAGCGCGGCTGTGGCCGCAGCACACCGAACGCCGGTGACGTCGCCACCGATCTCAGCACCAACACGACCCATCACCTGATCGCCGACATCGAGCAGTTGCGCGCACTGCTCGGCATCGACCGCTGGCTCGTGCTCGGCGGCTCCTGGGGATCGACGCTCGCCCTCGCCTACGCCGAGCGTTATCCAGAGCTTGTCACTGAACTCGTGCTGTTCGCCACCACGAACACCTCGCGCCGCGAGGTTGACTGGATCACCCGCCAGATGGGCCGGCTCTTTCCCGAAGAGTGGGACCGCTTCCGGGCCGGGGTTCCCGCGGCGGAGCGCGATGGCGATCTCTCCGCCGCCTATGCCCGGCTCCTCGCCGACCCCGACCGGGAGGTGCACGAGCGCGCCGCCCGCGATTGGTGCGCGTGGGAGGATGTGCACGTGTCGCTCCCATCCGGCAATCAGCACCATCTCGAACTGAAAGAGATCGAGTTTCAAATGACGTTCGCCCGGCTGGTCACTCACTACTGGAGCAACGCTGCCTGGCTTGAAGAGGGCGAGCTGGTCCGCAACGCCACCCGCCTCGCCGGCATTCCCGGGTTGATGGTTGATGGCCGGCTCGACGTTAGCGGCCCGCCCGACATCGCCTGGAGCGTTTCCCGAAACTGGCCGGACGCCGAGCGCATCCTGGTTTCGGACGCGGGGCACGGCCATGGCGTGGAGGGGTATGTGGTCGCCGCGACTGATCGGTTCGCGGGGAATTCCGAGCGATAGGGCATTGATTGAAGGGAACAGCGTTGACGACGAAAGCATGCATGGGAGGCCGGGATCGACCGTGAGCTGGACTGGTGGGGTCGCTATCTTGATGGTCGAGGCTTGAGCCTTCCAGAAGAATTCACATTTCGCTTTGATCCAGCCAGCCAGCTTCAGGACGACGTCGCCCGCTATCTCCCCTCGCGTGCAACTGGCGAAACGTATCAGATTCTCGACTGTGCGGCAGGACCGGCGACGACGTTGGGGAAATGGCATCACCAGCAGCGCATCGACCTCGTTGCAGTGGATGCCCTGGCTGAGCGGTATGGCGAACTCCTCGCCACGCGACATCTCAAAGCTCCCGTACCATCGCAACCCGGCGAGATCGAGCATCTCGATCGCCTCTTTGCCCCCGCCTCATTTGATCTGGTCTATATGCGGCTGGCCCTGGATCATTGCTACGATCCGGCCGAGGCGTTGCGACAGATGGCGCGGGTATCAAGACCGGGCGGAGTGGTGCTCGTAGAGCACTATCGCGATCCAGGGGAGACAACCTTTGAGGGATTGCGCCAGTGGAATCTGCACCCGAGCGCAAACGATCTCGTGATCGAAAATCCCACCCACTCGTACAGCGTTCGAGGACTCTTCCCAGCGAATCGGTTGGAAGTTGTCTTTAGTCCAATCTGGCTCACCATGGCGATTCACGTTTAATGAGCGGTCTGCCCGACTTCTATACCTCGTACCTCGTCACCGTAGTGGTTAATTATATTCGCTGATCGTGCTTCTTTCACCACTCATGGGGTGCAGTAGGTATGATTCTCGCGTCGGATTGATCGGGGGCGGGGGCGAGTCGTGGGAACGCGCGTTGCAGTGGTGAGTGATCTGGAACAGCCTGCTTTGCCGTCTTCGCAATCAGTCTGGCGGTCGCGCTCGTTGCTGATTGCGGTGGGAACAGGCATTGCGCTCTTTATTTTCGCAGCGATCCTGATTCTGGCAGACATCGGCGGGCATCCCGCATTCGCGTACAACTGGGAAACGTACACCCTTTGGAAGGGATTTCCCTGGTGGAAGACGCCCTCCTGGAATGCGTTCGATCTGACCGATGGGTTGATGACCGATAGTGGCCGCTCCTGGTGGGTGATCGCGCCGGCCTGGGTGGCGTTCAAGATCGGCGATCTGAATCTCACCAATCTCCGCGTGGCGACTGGAGTGGTGGCGGCGCTCGCCGTGCCCTTCACCTGGTTGCTCGGGCGCGATATCGCCGGGGCGATGCCGGTGACGAATGGCGACGAGCAGCGCCGGTTCGGAATGCGTGTTGGCTTGCTGGCGGCGATCCTGCTGCCGCTCCTCCCTTCCTGGCTGCTCTATGCGCGCACGGCGACGCTGGTCGGATTGTCGGTTGCTCCGGCGGTGCTGACGGTGTTGCTCGTACTGCGCGTTCGGCGGCTCACGTCGCGCTGGTGGATCTGGCTGATCGCGCTGCAGGGGATGCTCTTTCTCAACATCTGGGCGTATGCGCCGATTCGCTTTCTCTACTTTTTCGCGATCATCTATTTCCTCGTTGAGATCGCGTTCGACCGCAAAAAGTGGCGGCCGCTCGGGATCGCGGCGATCGTCACGCTCGTCAGCCTGCCTGCTTTCCTGGGACTGGTCGATGAGCGGCCCGGATGGCAGCCGGTGACGGCAGTCCGCTCGTTCTACCAGGCCAGAGGCGAGCAACTGGTCAATATGCGCAAGCAGCCCGAAAGCTTTCGTGTCTACACCCGCGAGCCGCAACCGGCCGACGCGACGCCGAAAGAACTCGAGCGGGCATTGCTCAAGCAGAATACCGGCGATCTGGTCAAACTCCTGTTCGATGTCGATACGAAACCGGCATTGACCGATTACTGGAACAACCAGGGACGGCTGCTGCCCTGGTTTCTCGTGCCGTTCATGCTGCTGGGCATAGGCCTTTCGCTCCGTTGGGTGTTCAAGGTTCCGGAAATGCGGCTGCTCCATCTTTGCTTCTGGGGATTCACGCTGCCGATGATCGCCACCTCGAAAGTGCATATCGGGCGGCTCGTCTTCGCCGTTCCCTTTATCTGCATCTTCATCGGGATCGGGGCGATCTGGCTCGGCACGAAACTGATCGAGGCGGCCAGAAATGGCGAGCGCCCCGTTCCCACCACCGTTTCCGTCTGGGCCTGGGGTCTTTCAGCGCTGCTGATCGCCGCCACCAGCTGGTATGCCTGGCAGGATTACGATATCGCTGTGGCTGAGCCACGCGAGCATCGCGTCGGCCAATATCTCGAAGCGAACCAGGAACGCCTTAGGGCGGCGGGAGGCGCAGTCTGGGTTTTCGGTGACCGGAGCCAATCGGAAATCGAGGCGGTCAATCTGGCGACGGCCGAGATCGAAGCCTATTCGCAGTACCAGTTCGTCAATCTCGCTACCGGGCAGCAGCCGGATCCAAACGATCCCAGACCAGTGCTCTACTATGGCGGCATCCTCGATCAGCTCACCGATCCCGCGATGGCGCAGACGCTTTGTACGCTTCCCTGGATCGTCCCCGAAGGCGGCCCGGATTTGCACGGAGTGCCATTGCCCTGCCTCAGCAGTGATGTGACCGTGATCTCGTAAGTTGTGAGCCCGACGGCCCTCACCCCCAGCCCCTCTCCCGCTCCGGGCGAGGAGCCTTTGGGATGCGTCATACCCTCTCCCGAGGCGGGAGAGGGTGGCTCGTAGGGCCGGGTGAGGGCCGTAGTCCGTAGGACTTGTCACCTGTGAGCCGGGTGCTTCAGCTCCCGACACTCGCGACCGGTTACGCTTCCCTAGTCCACATTCACGACCCCGGCGGCATGAATCTTGCGTCTCCGTCATGAATATTGCGCGATCACTTGGCGCAACATTCAATCAGGAGGCGCTCAGATGACGGTCCAGCAAACGGAAGGCGATGGCAAAACTCCCACCCATACGCACCCAGCGGTGACGCATTCGCACGACCACTGGCATGTGTCGCACCATCACGATGGCGGCGATGATGGGAAGTTTGAGCATCGCGCCTACTGGCACACCCACGAGCATAACCACACCGAATTGACCCACAGCCACGATTACGACACCGACGACGAGGTCAAGCACCACGACCGCGAGGCGCACATTCACGATCATTCGCAGCCCGCGGAATCTCCCGCTTAATCGATTCATCGCACATCGAATTGAGGGAGCTTGTGACACACCATCAGCAGGTGCGCTTAATCGTGAACGGCGTGGAGCGAACGCTTGCCGTCGAGCCGCGCCGGACATTGCTTGATATGCTTCGTCACGATTTACAGCTTACCGGAACCAAGAAAGTTTGCGACCAGGGGAATTGCGGCGCCTGCACCATCCATCTTGATGGCGTCGCCTGTTACTCCTGTCTTTTGCTCGCGGTCGATTGCGATGGCCAATCGATCACGACGATTGAGGGACTCGCCTATGGCGATCGGCTCGATCCGGTTCAGCAGGCATTCATTGATGATGACGCGTTCCAGTGTGGTTTCTGCACGCCCGGTCAGATCATGAGCCTGCGGGCGCTGCTCAATGAAACCTCCAATCCGTCAGACGACGAGATTCAACGGGCGGTCACCGGCAATCTTTGCCGGTGTGGCGCCTACGTCAATATCCTCAAAGCCGGTCGACGGGCAGCCGATCTCCAGCAGGCTTCGCTTCAGGCAGGAGGCGCGCGATGAGCCGCCTCAGCATCGCCAAAGGCGATCTTCGCGACGGCAAGGTCGAGATCGTCGAGCATGATCCGCTCCCCACCTGGTCCGATTCGAGCGCGTTGAAGATCGTCGGTCAGCGCCATCCCAGGGTGGAGGGAACAGCCAAAGTCACCGGCCACGCCCGGTATACCTACGATGTGCGATTGCCGGGGCAGTTGTACGCCCGGGTGCTGCGCAGTCCGTTTCCGCACGCCCGGATCACACGGATCGATACCTCCCACGCCGAGCAGTTGCCGGGTGTCGGGGCGGTGCTCAGCTCAGCCAGCGAACCGAACATTGCCTGGTATGAAGACAGTTTTCTCTTTGATCCGACGGTGCGCTTTTTCGGCGACGAGGTGGCAGCCGTCGCCGCGATTTCCGAAGAGATTGCCGACGACGCGCTTCGCCTGATCACTGTTGAATACGAGCAGTTGCCGTTTGTCATCGATCTCGAAACCGCGCTTCGCGACGATGCGCCGACATTGCGTTCTGCAGGGAATATCGCCGGCGATCCGAAAAGCTACGAACGAGGGGATATCGCGGCGGGATTTGCGGCCGCCGACGTGATCATCGATCAGATCTACACCACCCACGCCGCATTGCATAACTGCCTGGAACCGCACGGCTGCACGGCGGACTGGGATGGAGATCAGCTGACACTCTGGGATTCCACGCAGTCGATTTTCACCATCCGGGAAGAGGTCGCGAAGAAACTGCAAATCCCCGAGGGCAATGTTCGGGTGATCAAGCAGTTCATGGGCGGCGGGTTCGGGAGCAAGCAGATTTCCTGGAAGTCCGATGTCATCGCCGCCCTGCTGGCGAAGCGAGCCGGAAAACCGGTGCAGCTGATGCTCGACCGGGAGGCTGAAAATCTGGCGGTCGGGCACCGGAATGTCACCCGTCAGCACGTGCGGTTGGGCGCAAAACGGGATGGCACGTTGACCGCGATCTCCGCCGATATCATCCAGGGCATCGGCGCGCATCAGGCAGGCGGCGAAGCGAGCGATACCGCCGGAATTTTTCAAACCCTGTACTGGTGCGCCAATGTCCAGACGAAGCAAACCGGGGTCTATCTGAACACCGGCCCGGCGGTGGCATTTCGGGGCCCAGGTTATTTCGAAGGCGCGTTCGCCCTCGAATCGGCGATGGATGAACTGGCCCGAGCATTGAAGCTGGATCCGTTTGCGCTCCGTCTGCGGAATTACGCCGAGCGCGACCAGCAATCGGATAAACCCTACTCTCGTCCGGAAGCGCTGCGTCTCTGCCTTGAGCAAGTTCGGGAACGATTCGGTTGGGACAGAGAGCCAAATCGCCCAGCCACCGGACCGAAACGCCGGGGTATCGGAATGGCGGCGCACGATTGGGTTGGCGGCGCGGGGCATCCGCCCGGCTACGCCTGGATCAAGCTCAACGCCGACGGTACGGCGGATGTCGTCACCGGCACGCAGGATATCGGCACCGGCACCCGTACGGGGCTTAGCCAGGTCGCCGCCGAGGAACTTGGTCTCCCGTTCGACGCTATCAGATTGCATCTCGGCGATACCGCTAACGGCCCCTACGCGCCGGTCAGCTCCGGCAGCGCGACCCAGGCGACGATTGGACCGGCGATCCGGGCAGCGGCGGCCGATGTGCGGACGCAACTGCTCGATCTCGCCTCACAGTTGCTCGATGCCTCACCAGATGATCTGAGCGTTGAAGATGGAATGATCACGGTCAGCGGCGCTCCTGAAGAGCGGGCGGTTTCCGTTCAGGAGCTATGCGCGGCAATCGCACCCAACATGATCCAGGGTCGCGGCTCCCGTGAGCCGAACACAGAAGATTACGCCGTGCGCACCTTCGGCGCGCAGTGCGTCGAAATTGAGATCGATCTTGAAACGGGTGATCTCACAATTGTCCGCCTCGCGGCGTCACATGACTGTGGACGGATCATCAATCCGACCATGGTCGAGAACCAGATCTCCGGTGCGATCACCCAGGGCGTCGGGTTCGCCACCACTGAAGGACGACTTATCGACACCAAACTTGGACTCGTTTTGAATCCAAACCTCGAAGAATACAAAGTTCCAACGGTCGCGGATATTCCCCGGATTGAGCACGCGCCAATCGATCTTCCCGATCTCATCGCGAATCCGATCGGGGCTAAAGGTGTTGGCGAGCCGCCACTGATTCCAACCACACCCGCTATTGCCAACGCCATCTTCGACGCCACGGGCATCCGTCTGTTCGATACGCCATTTTCTCGCGCGCGGTTGTTGCAGGCGCTCACGGAGGTGGCAGGATGAAAGCTTTCACCTACGACCGCGCCGCGAATCTTGACGACGCGCTCTCCCGGCTTGGAGCAGGCGTTCAGGCGCCGGTCATGCTCGCCGGGGGAACCGATCTCCTGACGCTGATGAAAGCCGACATCACCTCGCCCGCTGCGTTGATCGATATCAAGCGCATCGACGATCTCGCTGGTGGCATCACCTTCGAAGGGCAGGAAACGACCATCGGCGCCCTGACTACGCTCGCAGCGATCGAGCGCAATCAGGGAATCCGCGAACGCCATTCAGCCCTGGCGGATGCTGCCGAGCTTGCGGCTTCTCCGCAGATTCGCAATCGCGCCACCATTGGGGGCAATCTCCTGCAGCGGCCTCGCTGCATGTATTACCGCTCACCCCATCTCACATGCTGGCTCAAAGGCGGCGACACCTGCTATGCGCGAGAGGGAGAAAACGCGCTGCACGCGCTGTTCGATGTCAGTCCCTGCGTGGCAGTCCATCCATCTGACCCGGCTACGGCCTTGATCGCGCTCGATGCTGAGGTGACGCTGCGAAGTTCTGCTGGTGAACGGCGCGTTGCGGTCGAGCAGCTCTTTGCCCCGCCTGAACAGGGGCGGCGAACCGAGCACGTGCTCGCGAGAGACGAAATCATCCAGGCAATCCATCTTCCCCCTATCCAGACGCAGAGCGTCTATTTGAAAGCGATGGATCGTAAAGTCTGGGCGTTTGCCGTGGTTGGCGTCGCGGCGTCACTTCATATGAAGGATGGCGTCATCAATGCAGCGCGATTGGTGTTGAGCGGGGTCGCGCCGATTCCCTGGCGCACCCAGACGGCAGAAGCGTTGCTGACCGGCCAAACGCCGAGCGCACAACTCTTCGCAGCGGCGGCCGCAGAAGCGCTTTCAAGCGTTGAACCGCTCGCCCAAAACGGCTACAAAATTCCTCTTGCCAATAGCTTGATCCAGCGTGCGCTGCACGCCTGTGCCGGGACTACTGCGTAAGGAGACAATGCCCTTGCAATCTGGCCATTTTTGAGATATAGTCTCACTATCGCATCAAGAGCTTTGGCCACGCTCGTAGAAGATCGATAGAACTTTGCTCGCCGCTCCCTGCGGCACACACAGACTCAGGACACACCCAGTTATGACAACCGGAACAATCAAATGGTACGACCCCACCAAGGGATTCGGCTTCGTAGCCCCGGAGGGCTCTGCCTCCGACCTTTTCGTTCATCGCTCTTCACTTGCCAGCACTATCGACGGTGATCCCGCCGAGGGCGACAAGGTGACGTTCGACGAAGGAACCTCGGATCGCGGTCCGGTGGCGGTGAATGTCGTCATTATCGAGCGGAGTGGCATCCCGGCGCGACAGCGATCGGAACGCTCATCCTCCTCCTACGGAGACGACAGCTACGGCTCAAGCTCCTATGGATCCGGTGGATCCAGCTCCTACGGCTCGCGCTCTTCGAGCGGCGGCGGTTATGGCTCCTCATCTTCGTCATCGTACGGCACGCCTCGTCCATCGAGCCGCGCGTCGGTGACTCCTGAAGAGCTCGCCAACGCACCCGCCGGTCAGGGCACTGTTAAGCGCTATGACAGCGAGCGCGGCTTCGGCTTCATCGGCCAGGATACGGGTGACGATATCTTCGTCCACCACTCCGCCCTTAACGGCGCGACGATCCAGCCTGGTGACAAAGTCGAATTCAAGGTCGTCTCCAGCGCCAAGGGCCCGCGCGCTGAAGAAGTCCGCCGAACCGAAGACTAAATAGCATCTAAGCCCGGGACTTCACGTCCCGGGCTTCAACGGCCAACGAACAAAAAATCCCCGCTCCCAGAATTGGGAGCGGGGATTTTTTGTACCGATCGTCAGGCCGTTTCTTCGTCGAATTCGAAGATCGAGCCGGCGTCCTGCGTGCCGGGATGCTGGATCAGCGGCAGACGCATGACGACGAGTGGGTTGTCATCGGCGGCGACGCGGCAGACGCGTTCGGCGTCGCATCCGAGACAGCGGTGGACGATCACCTGCTCGCCATTCCGGCGCGAGCAGAGTCCGACCGGCTCCATCAGCGACCGGCACTCGCAGAGGCGATCGCCGGGATGTCCGCGATCGACATGTCGCGAATGCAGGCAGAGCGGGCAGTGATTGCGATGCCGCCCGCCTGAAACGGTCGGGCCGACAAAGGCGCGGCAATAGCCGCATTTGAACGACTCGCGTCCCTCCACCACCTTCCGCATGTCGTGATGCGGCGAAGGCTTGCGGCGACGCTCTTGCGATTCATAATGCGATCGCGCGCGCGGCGATCGGCGTTCGGTCAGTTCGTAATCGTATGAATCGGTTGCTTCGAATGAAATGCGTGGCACGGCTTTGTGACTCCAGGAAACGAATGCGGCTGCAAAAAGATCGGTTGCAACGCGGAAACCTGGACAAACGCATTCATGGACTGTTCCTCTCCATTCGGCCTGCGGCGCACCATTGCGCCGGGCTTCGCAAAACACGCACGATGCGTGCGCATCGCCACCAATTGGCAAATGCAAACAATGCGACGCCGGATTGACTGATCTCGCGGAGAGCATGGCGTGCGAATGCGCTCGCCCTGCCGGGTGGCAGGTGAGCTGCGCGACTAGCGCAGTGAGCGACGCCGTAAATACATTGGGGATACAACAATACCGTCAGGCATTCGCCCGACCGTGTGACGTTGTGACGAATTGGGTGCGTGAAACGCGGCGCCCTGCTCTAGCAGCCCAGCTCAGAGATCAGCCGGACGGAAAGCGTGGATCGGACAAGCGTTGAGTACATACAGAGGCGCCCTTTTCTATGGCGAGTGATTCCGCCAGTTCATGCCCGCTTCTTTGCGGTCACTGCATCGCAGACTAACGAGCAAATTGCCTGAAGTCAATACTGAATCAGCGTTGTTGTTGATTCCTCTTTTCGTGAGAAAACGTCACACCGGCCAACAACTGATGCACAGTTCCCGATTCAGCTAACGGGCCAGATGACAAAACCATCGGGCTGAGCTCCAGGAAGCGAACCACCCGCAAAGTCACCGATGTCGAACTGGCGGTAGAGTACCCGACAGTTGGTTTTCTGCAACCGATCATGTTCGAAGACGTATACCCCGGCGACGATGACGAGTTAGCGTTGGTCGTGGTCAGGTCTCAGGCGTTCACTCGGAATAACGAGGTCAGCTCAAGCTGGATCATGCGAAATCAAAAGGAGGGAAAGCCGATGTCATTGCTTTTAAAGGGGGCAACGTTAATCGATGGCACTGGTGCCGAACCGCGCCCCAATACCGCAATCTTGATTGAAGGAAAGAAAATACGTTCGATTGGAGATGCTGCTGAAATAGTTGCTCCGCCTGGAGCGTCCGTGATCGATGTTGCCGGGAAAGCTATTATGCCCGGGCTCATCGACTGTCACGATCACCTCTCCGCTACTGGTTTTGACCTCATGGAGCGCGCATCGGCTCCGCTTAGCCTTACGATGATGCGAATCGCCGATAACCTGCGTGTCACGCTGGAAGCCGGCATCACGACGCTTCGCGATATGGGTGGTCTGGATATTGGTTTCCAGATGGCTGTTGAACAGGGACTGATACCCGGACCTCGCCTGTTAGTCGCGCTAACGATCCTCTCTCGAACCGGCGGCATCGATGATCCTCGCCTGCGATCCGGGGTCGATTTGAGTTGGCGAAACCTGCCCGGTCTCCCCTCGGCAGTCTGCGATGGCGTAGAGGAATGCCGGAAACGAGTGAGGGAGATTCTTCATGCTGGTGCGGATGTGATCAAATGCGCGAGCACCGGCGGCGTGAGTTCCCAGACGTTGACCGCCCTGGTGCCAACGCTCACGCTCCAGGAGCTTCAAGTCATTGTCGATGAGGCTCATACGTTTGGAAAACGAACATCTGTCCATGCCTATGGCGGTCCCGGACTGGAGAATGCGGTGCTGGCCGGGATCGATTCCGTCGAACATGGCGCATACCTCTGTCGTTTGCCGGAAACGATCAAGCGTATGGCGGCTCAGAATACGTATTTCGTCCCAACGTTCATGGTTCTTGCGCTCCATCGAGAGAAAGGCTCGCCATTCGCAAGAAAGAAGGCGACGGAATTGGTCGATGAGCATCGACGCTCGCTTGAGATGGCGATGGAGGCAGGGATCCCCGTCGCGATGGGGACGGATGCCGGAGCCTATGGACATGGTCATAATGCCATCGAGCTGCAACTCATGACCGAGGCAGGGATGACTCCAATGCAGGCGATTGTCGCGAGCACGAAAACAGCAGCAGCCTGCCTCGGTCTGGAATCGGAACTCGGCACGCTCGAACCAGGCAAGTTGGCCGATCTCCTTGTTGTTGACGGCGATCCTCTCCGCGACATTGGCATTCTTGATCGGAAGGAGCACATCGTATTGGTGATGAAGAACGGAACTGTCTGCGTCGATCGATTGCGGAATGCGCCGGAAGCGTGAGCAAACCAGTTTCCTTTGGATGATTGGAAGGTAAGGGAGGGCAAGAATGGCCAATGAGTTCAGCGGCAAGGTAGCGATCGTCTCCGGAGCGGCGTCAGGTATCAGCAGCGTCATTGTGAGGCGCTTCGCCGAGTCCGGCGCCAAAGTTGTGTTGGTTGACATCGACGAGGAATGGGGAGCGAAAAGCGAGGAACGGCTAACCGAGAACGGCCACGACGCTCTCTTCTGCAAAACCGACATCCGGAAGAGCGCCCAGGTCAATAGCATGGTAGATCGAGCGGTGGAGCGATTCGGTCGAGTCGATATCCTGGTTCATGGCGCCGGAGTTGGAGTTCACAAGGAGATCGTCGATCTTTCCGACGAAGAATGGGACCTCCAAATCGACGTGCAGCTGCGCGGAGCATTCTTGCTTGGCCGTGCTGTCGCGCAGCGTCTGATCGGGCAGGCGGAAGGCGGACGCATCATTTTCCTGGGCTCAACGTCAGGAAACAACGCACGTCCGAAATCGGGCCCCCACGCTGCCTCCAAGGCAGGCGAGATCCAACTGGCCCGAGTGATGGCACAGGAACTCGGGCGCTATCAAATTACGGCCAACGTCGTTTCTCCAGGGCTTACCGATATCTCAGGCATCTCTCGCTCCTATCAAACGCCTGAGTATCAGCGAATATTCATAAACCAGGTGCCGTTGGGAAGATTGGCGATTCCGGATGAGATTGCGGACGCGGTCCTGTTTTTCGCCTCGGACCACGCGCGCTTCATCACCGGTCAAGTTCTTTGCGTGGATGGCGGATACTCGGCAGGGAAGCTCTCAGTTTCCGGCCCACATGAAGCAACCTCTGATGCGGTTTGAGTGCATTGCTCAATGTTGGGATCGAATTGAAGCATGCATCTCGGTAAAAAAGCTCTTCACTGTCCACTTGAAGGATCGCCGCATAGACCATTCATTCCAGCATCCCGGTCGCCGCCTGATCGTAGGCGTCGAAGGCAGCTTGACTGAAGCAGATAATGCGAACGCTCGCCTTCCAGCTCGTCTCGGCCAGAAAACGATCGACCTCATCGAGGGCGATCAGGGCCGCCTGTCTGATCGGGTAGCCGTACGCGCCGGTGCTGATTGAAGGAAACGCGATCGTGCGGATGCCATATTCTGGGCGTGCCGCCAACGTAAGCGAATTGCGATAGCAGGAGGAGAGCAACAGATCCTCATCATGCCCGCCACCACGCCAGATTGGCCCGACCGTGTGGATCACCCAGCGCGCCGGCAGACGATATCCCTTCGTGATCCGCGCCTCCCCGGTTGGGCAGCCGCCGATTTGCCGGCATTCCTCAAGCAGCTCGGGACCCGCCGCGCGGTGGATTGCACCATCGACACCTCCGCCACCAAGCAGGCTCGAATTCGCCGCATTGACGATCGCATCGACCCGCTGGAGCGTGATATCACCGACAACGATCTCGATCTGACGGAACCGCATTGGCCATCTCCAGACGGGATTCGCGTTCCGGCTAATTCCGTTGGAGCGTCAGGACGGCGGGAACCCGGTCGATCATCACGATCGAAAACGGCAACAGAATGATCGTGAGACTGAGGGCATAGGCGACCGATAGCCAGACGCACGTTAGCCAGAATCCGACGAGGAGGAACCACATTGCCCGGAACAAAACCGGGACTTGCCTCACCCGCCCCGTGCTGACGACGACGCGGCCGTCAACTTCCTTGTACGTGAATTCAGTGGAACGGTCGCGCAGCGTTTGTATCTGCGGCACGCGATGGAGCAGATAGAGCCCGATCGGCAATGTCACGATCAGCACGCAAAGCACAAACCCAATGGCAATCACGATGCCCGAAAGCCACCAGCCGATCAGCACGAACCAGAACGCCCGGATCAGAAACGGGGTTCTGTTCGGCTGCACTGAGACATTGACGACGGGAGAAATTTGTCGTTGTGGATCGCTGCTCATGGCGTGTGACACTCCTTCGTTGTCTCCAATATCATTGCAGCCACAGCTAGCATAGCAATGCAGTCACGCAATTGCGCGCTTGTCGGTCCTGACAACGCCTTCCGCATAAGCCGCCTCCATTTCAGCTCGACTTACTCTTAACCCCTTGCATTTCTCAGTACATAATGTATGATCCGGTCTAATCCGATATAACTAGCCGGTATGTGCTAGGCCGAAAGAAAAATGAGCATGGGCAACAGTACGGGGAGCCGAATGGCGCCGCCGCTTGATCTTGTTGCGCCGCGATTTTTGCGATGAGCCCGAAAGAGAGTTTGCAAACTTTCTTTCGGGCAAAGGAGGAGGTTTGGGCTATGAACGGAATGACACGTCGATCCTTGCTGGCTGGTTCATCGGCGTTCGCGGCACTGGCGACGGTCGGTCATCTGCCGGGGGCACAACTTGTTCGGGCTCAGGGGTCCACGAAATACGACATCGTCGATTTCGGAGCGCTTACCCAAGGAGTCCGGATTCCGGACGGCTCGCGTCTGCTCTACGGCGGCTTCACCGACATCGCCAGCGACGGCACATCGTTTGGAAAAATCGGCGTATCGGAAGAACGATTTTCGCCCGCTCTTTGGAATCTCGAGGGCAAGCTCAAGAAGTTGAAATCAAGCACGTATGGGGGCGTCGTCAATGCGCTGAATGCAAATGGTGACGCCGCAGGACAGCTTTTCGCCGCAATCAATGGTGGCGATTACAACACGGTCAACAAACCTGCGGTTTGGATCGGTGGAGATTTGACGGAGCTTCCGATGCCTGACCCCGCCTATGCCGGTGGAGAAAGCAACGGGGTGGCAAATGGCATCAGTGATGACGGCGTCATCGTGGGCAGCGGGAATGGGTACCAGCTCCGCTGGGTCAACGGCTCACCTGAGATCATCGTTGCGCCAGATCAAACGAGCCTCTCGACCATGTATATCAATGCCAGTGGGTCGATGGCGACATCGCTCTATAACTATCAGGACGCAAAGCCGCTCTCGAAGGTGGCACGATTCGACGGCACGACCTTCACCGTCATTAATCCCCCGGCAGGCACGGAGCAATTCAGCCACACTGCGGTGGCCATCAACGGCAAGAATGTGATTCTCGCCAGCATTTACGCCGCTGATGTCTCTCTCGCTGTTCTCTATGATGGCGACAAAGCGACACTCCTTGACCTTCGTGAATCAGGGGGATCATTTAATCCCCTTGGATTCAACGACAAGAACGAAGTCATCGGCTCCTGGCAGCAGCACGCCACCGAACGCAGTACCCCGGCCATCTGGAGCGGCGATCAGCCCGAGGACTTACGTGCTCAGGTTCCCGCCTCAAGTGGGCTTGAGCTGTCTTCCGTACAAGGCATCAGCAACGACGGCGTCATCTGCGGCATGGCGACTGATGAAGCGTTCGCCTTACACCCGATCCTGCTCATTCCTGCTGCCTGAGCGACATCGCGGCTACCTATCACACCAATCCCAGGCGCGCCGCCAGCCAGCGGCGCGCTTCCACCCCTTGCGCCGCCTGGAATGCCCGAAGACCGGGAATCCCCGGCGGCTCGGGTTGATGCTCGCCGAATGTCAAATAGCCGGCGATCGCCGCGAGCGCGGCATTGACGGCCGCTGGATCGGCGCTCTTCCCCAGGGGATGCTGAACGAAAAGCCGTTCGAGGTCGGGACCGCCCTGCATCGCCACACTCGGGAAAAAGCAGAGCAGATCGATCCATCCTGCCCCGATGCGGGCGTGCGCCCAATCGACGATCACCACCCGATCCGGGGTGAGCAATACGTTGTCGGCCCGGATATCACTATGCACGAGCGATTCACCAGCGACTGCTTCGGGTGCGTGCGACTCCAGCTCGATCAAGTGACGGAGGTGGCGGCGCGACCAGTCGTCAAGCAGCGGAGGAGGATCGAGCGCGACCATTTGCCACCACTGCTGCGTGAACAGTTTGTCTGATTCCGAACGCTCCAGATGGGCCAGCGAATCGGGAACCGGCGTCAACGAACTCGACAGTGTCGCAATCGCATCAAGGATCTGGCTCAGCTCCTCCTCCTGCCACGGCTCCGCCGGATGCCAGCCTTCGATATCCTCGAACAACAGCAAGACCCACCCATCGTCACCTTCGTCATACGTCCAGAGCAGCGTTGCGACGGGAAGGTCTCCGGGAAAGGCGGCGAGCACGCGGGCTTCCCGCCGGTGAAACCGGGGCGAGTCAGGATTCAATTCCGGTCCGACCGCTTTGGCGAAAAAGCGGCGGCCATCCGCAGTTTGCAACCGGGAAGCCGCGCCGGGAGAGAAGCCGCTCAGCTGCGACTGCGCGGCAATGATGGGGCTTCCGATCCAGGTTTCGAGCGCCGAGCGCACCCGGTTCGGCACGAACAGCCAATCAAGCCGGGCTCCGGACGCGGCAGGAGCTTTGCGATATTCGCTCTGGTGTCCCATTGCTCCTCACATCCACGAACCCAGAATTCGCATTCGAGCGTTGTCCAGACTGCATGAACGAATTGCCCAGTTGCTGGATTGACATTATTCCAACAACTCTTTATCGTATTTTCAAGCAGACATCGGATGTCCGATCACGAACGACGGGTCACTAGCTTTGTGCTGGATGAGGCTGAATCGTACGATCGGAACGTGATGCGCCACGCATGTAGCGCGGGAGAAGGTATGTCCGTCTCATATCGTGCCGGTATTGTCGGCTGTTCTGGAATTGCTATCGCCCGTGGCGCACGTTCCGCCGGGCCGTATCGCTCTCCGGTGCCTCATTCCCACGCGGCGGCGTTCGATGCAACACCGAACGCGGATGTGGTCGCGGTGTGCGATATCTTCGAATCGGCGCTCTCCAATTACCTTAGCACCTGGGGAGCCGCCAACACCTACACCGATTACCGTGAGATGTTCGAAAAGGAACAGCTCGATCTCGTCAGCATCGTCACACCCGATCATCTCCACGCCGATGTCTTCGTGGCGGCGTGCGATGCGGGAGTCAAGGGCATTTTCTGCGAGAAACCTATCTCAACCGTGCTGGCCGACGCCGACAGGATGATCGAAGCCGCCGAGCGGAGCGGGGTCAAGGTCGTCGTCAACCACACCCGCCGGTTCGATCCCTTCTTCCGCCACGCTAAATGGCTGGTCGAGCAGGGAACAATCGGGGAGATCACCAGCGTGATCGGCACCATGGGCGGCGAACGGGCGATGCTCTTTCGCAACGGCACCCATGTCGTCGACACGATGCTCTATTTCCTGGACGCCCAGCCAACCTGGCTTTTCGCCACGCTGGATGACGTCGAGGCCGGATATGGTCCGGTGTACAAGGGAGATGGCGGCCGCAATCCCGACACCGATCCCGCCGCAAGCGCGCTGATCGGCTTTACGAATGGCGCGCGCGCGTTCTATAACGGTTCCAAACGAACGGTAACCAACTTCGAAATCGATGTGCAGGGTTCCAGGGGCCGGATTCAGATCGGCAACCAGATCGCCCTGCTGTCGCTGGAAAGCTCATTTGGCGGTCTTTCGACGCAGCCGCTGCCGCTCCAGGCCGATTCACGGGCGGGGATGGTCGTGGCGATCGAAGCGTTGATCGATCTCGTTGAAAACGATGGTGACGGCGTGGCGGCGCTCCGGGCAGCCCGAACCACGCTTACCGTGCTCCTCGGCATCCTTGAATCTGCCGACCGGGGCGGAGCCCGCATCAATTTGGCGAACGCCGTCGCTGTATAGCGCGGGAAGCTTTTTTGGCGTTCGAACCGTCGCCTTCCAGGCGAGAACAAAGGAGTCGAGCATGACGGATCTCGGATCAAAGGTCGCTCAAGCCCGTCTCACCCGGCGTCAGCTCGCCGGTGGAGCCGCGGGACTTGGCGCGGCGGCAGTCGTCGCCACCGTGCCCAGTTTCGGCGTACAGCAGGCTCTGGCGCAGGCGACCGGCGGCACCATCAAGCTGCCGCTCGGCGGCATCGGCGAATGTCGATCTCAACCCGATCGGCATCCGCACCACTCGGCGCGTTTTACCTGCAGAGCTGCATCTACGACGGTCTCATTCTCAGCTCGCCTTCCTGGGACGAGGTCGAGCCGGCGCTTGCCGAAACGTGGGACGTTTCGGAGGATGGGCTCACGTACACCTTCCACCTGCGCCAGGGTGTGAAGTGGCACGATGGCGAGGCGTTCACCTCCGCCGATGTGCATCTTCACATACAACACGATCCTGACCAAGGCGATCGGCTCCTACATGGCGAGCACCCTCTTCTCGATCGAGGGAGCCGAAGATTTCTTCAACGGCACAGCCACCGAAGTAAGCGGCATGACCGCACCGGACGACAATACCGTCGTCTTCAAGCTCTCCGCGCCGAACGCTCCGTTCGCCTTCTCGATTCTGACCCAGCACAGCATCATTCCCGAGCATGTCTGGAAAGACGTGCCCGCCGAGGAGATGACGAAACCGGCGACGTGGGAAAAGGGGCAGATTGGCACCGGACCGTTCAAGTTCGTCGAGTACCAGCCTGACCAGTTCCTGAAGCTGGAGCCGAATCCAGATGCCTGGCGCGGCGCTCCGTTGCTTGACGGCATTCTCTTCGTGATGGTCGGCACGACGCCGGAAGCGCAGGCGGCGGCGCTCGAAAAAGGCGATCTCGATTACGCTGGTGTTCCAGCCAGCGAATACGATCGGCTCAGCACCAACACCTCGCTGACGATGTTCTCGAAACCGGTCTACAACATCCGCTTCCTGAGCGTGAACGTCTCGAAGCCATACCTCTCGGACGTGCGCGTTCGCCAGGCGATCGCCTATGCGATCGATCGCGTCGGCATCTGTCGAGGGCATTCTCACCTATGGTGGCGAGCCAACCGACAATCTGACGCCGTCGACGAAATGGCGCAACGAGAATGTGACGAAGTATCCGTTCGATCCAGAGAAGGCGAAGTCGCTGCTCGCCGAAGCGGCTTGGGACGCGAGCCAGAAGCTGGTCGTCTCGCTCTATTACCAGGATCAAGCGCACGCCGACTCGATCGCGACTGTGCAGCAGCAGCTCACCGATGTCGGCATCAATGCCGAAGTGCTGCAACTCGATCGCTCCGCCGTTCAGACCTACTACTACGACGATGCCGAGTTCGACGTGATGCTCGCCGGGTTCGGCGTTTCGCCCGATATGGACGAATTCAGCCGCTGCTTCATGTCGGACGCCTTCTGGCCGGCCGGACAGAACGCGATGAAGTACGTCAACCCACAAGGTCGATGAGCTCTTCCTCGCCGGGCGCCAAACGATCGACGAAGCCGCGCGCAAGACCGCCTATGACGAGGTGCAGGTGATCCTGTCCGACGATCTTCCCTGGATCCCCTTCTACAACCTGAAGCTCGTCGCCGGCATGAACACCCGGATTCAGAACGGCGATGCGATCGTCAATGTCTGGAACCGACCGTACCAGTGGAACATCGAAAAGGTCACCACGACGGACGGGAAGTAGTTTATTTCTCTCACCCCAGCCCCTCTTCCAATCCTGGAGAGCGGGGAGCACGACGCGTATTCACACCCTCTCCCAGCATTGGGAGAGGGTGGCGCGTCGCGCCGGGTGAGGGCGCTCTCGAACGGGAAACCAAACGATGCTGAGATATATTCTGAGGCGGTTCGTCGTCTCAATTCCGATATTAATCGGCGTGACGGTCATCACCTTCATCTTTATTCAGTTGGTGCCGGGTGACTACATCGACACGTTGGTCAATCCGGAAAAATCGCCGGCCACGCGCGAGGATATGGCGGCGCTCGAAGAGCAGCTCGGGCTGAACAAGCCTGCGCCGGTGCAATATGCGCTCTGGATGAAAGAGCTTGGCAAGGGCAATCTCGGGTATTCATTGAGCTCGCGAAAACCAGTGACCAATGAGCTGATGCGCCGCTTAATCCCTACGCTCAAGTTGACGTTTACCGCGTTGGCGTTCGCAGTCGTGGTGGGAATCACCCTTGGCATCATCAGCGCGCTCAAGCCCTATTCGTTTCTCGATTATTTCCTGACACTTTCCGGGTTTGTTTGGATATCGGTTCCCAGCTTTTTCGCGGCGATCATTTCGCTCTATTTCTTTAGCATCAAGATCCCGATCTTTCCGGTTGCCGGGACAGGGCCGGCCGGTATCGCCAATCCATCGATTCCGCAGCAATTCTATTACCTGGCGCTGCCTGCAGCGATTCTTGGACTCGAGCGGGTAGCGACCTTCATGCGTTACGCGCGGGCCAGCATGCTTGAAGTTTTACGTCAGGATTACGTGACCGTCGCCCGCTCCAAGGGCTTGTCGGGACGAAGTGTGATTCTCAATCATGCCTTTCGAAACGCATTGCTGCCATTGATCACCGTGATCGGGTTGAGCTTGCCATCGCTGATCGGCGGTTCGGTCGTGATCGAGTCGATCTTTGGCTGGCCAGGACTCGGGACGTACAGCATCACCGCGGTCACGCAGCGCGATTACCCGGTGATCATGGGCATTAATTTCGTGGCCGCTGTCGTTGTGCTCGCCAGCAATCTCCTGGCAGACGTGGCCTACGCCGTCGCCGATCCCCGCATCCGGTACGAGTGAGGAACGGCATGGCAGACGCAAAATCGGCGGTTCGATCAGCTGAATTGAAAACGCTTGCGCGCGACGATCTGCAGGCGACGAAGCCGAAGCATTGGTGGCAAAGCCGGGCGGCGCGCCGTTTTTTTCGGCACAGACTTGCGCTGATCGGGCTCGGCATCCTGGTGGTGATGGTCTTCATCGCCATTTTCGCGCCGCTTATCTCGAGCGATCCCTATCATGGCAATCTGCGCATGATCCGCAAGGCTCCGCAGGCAGGGCATTGGCTCGGTACCGATGGCGCGGGGCGCGATGTCTGGGCGCGCCTGGCCTATGCCTCTCGGGTGTCGCTTACGGTCGGCATCGTCGCGGTCACGGTCGCCACCGTCATTGGCTTGCTGCTCGGGAGCATCGCCGGGTATTGCGGCGGCAAGATCGACAGCGCGATCATGCGCTTTACCGACATCATTCTCTGCTTCCCGACGCTGCTGGTGATTCTCTCGGTCGTCACGATCGTTGGCCCATCGGCGTTGAACGTCATGATCATCATCGGCGCGTTCACCTGGCCCGGTATGTGCCGCCTGGTGCGGGCGCAATTTCTCTCGCTGCGCGAGCTTGATTACGTGCTGGCGGCAAGGTCGATCGGGGCGTCGAACCGGACGATCATCACCAAACACTTGCTGCCCAATGTGGTGGCCCCGGTATCGGTGGCGATCACGCTCGGTTTAGCGGGAGCAATTTTGACGGAAGCCGGATTGAGCTTCCTGGGACTGAGCGTGCAGGTGCCGACCCCGACCTGGGGCAACATGCTGTTCGGCGCCACGACTATTTCGCTCATCGAGAACAACTGGTGGCTCTGGTTGCCGCCAGGTCTGGCGATCGCCCTGACTGTCCTGGCGATCAATTTCGTAGGGGATGGATTGCGCGACGCGCTCGATCCGCGCATGCGGTTGGATTGAACCGCGAGTTGAGCGTTATGAGTTGTGAGGAAGAACGGAGAACGCCTATTCACGACATCACTTTGGAAATTCACGATTTTCGTACTGACAACTCAGAACTGATAACGCTCAACTCGCGACGAAAGGAGCAACGAGTGTCCGTGGAGATCACCGATTTCTCGAATTCGTACATGACCTGGAATGCGCCGGCGAATCTGAATGACACGCGCAAGCCGGGGCATATGCCGTGGGGCAACAGCGCGCGGATTTTGATCGATGCGCGCTGCACGATCATCGACGAGAACAACGGCACGGTTGAGGAGCTTTTCCTGGTCGCGCCCTGCCGCACGGAGTGGATGTACCGTGAAACGGAGATGATCCAGAACCCGAGCGGCGAGTACCGGGTTATCTTCAGCCAGGATCGGCAGCTTTCGGTTGGCAAAAAGATTTCCGAGGACACCGAGCGCGAAAAATCGATCTCGACAGAATGGTTCAACACGCTCGTTTTCGACATCGATCTGGTGCCGGCGAAGGTGTTGGAGACCAATGAAGCCGTGGTTGAGGCGACGATAAAGCGCGTGCCGATCGTCGCGAAGACGGAAATCGTCAACGCCGAAAAGGGGCTGCGAGCGATGCTCGAATACCCGATCCGGACGATGAATTTCCATGAGGAACGACAGCGGTTCCAGGTCGACACCGGACCATTGATCTTCCCGGATCTCGATCTCGACGATGCTCTCTTGATCGACCGCTGCAAACTGGCGCACACCGTCTACAACAATTTCACCTACGCCGAATTCGTTTGCAAGCAACCAACTCCGGTCTACAACAAAGATGGCCAGGAGGTCGCTTCGGCATTCCATTACTCCGACTATCACGAGCTGACGGTGACGAACACGATGCTTTGCCCGGCCGAGTAGTGAGTTGTGAGGCCGCTGGACTTCAGACCGGTGCATTGAGCGCGAGGACAGCAAGTGACAGCAAATCCAGTGAAATTTGCGATTATCGGCGTGACGCAACCGCATGCGGCGGGGTACGCGGAAACGCTGTTGCACATGCCGGAAGCGGAGATCATCGCCGGGTACGACTGGATCGATCTCGATCTCGTCCGTGAGAAGCTGCCCGAGCAATTGACCGGGATGTCGCTTTACGATGATGTTGCCACGTTGCTCGACCGCGAGCGGCCGGAGGCGGTCGTCATCTGCATGCCGCCGTCGCAAACCCCGGCGCTCATCGAGCTTGCCGCTTCGCGCGGCATTCACATCATCGCGGAGAAACCGTGCGCGCGGTCTGCGGCAGAGTTCCTACCGGCTGCAGAGGCGATTGCGTCAGCCGGCGTCACCTTTTCGACCGGATTCCTGCGCCACTTTTATCCGGTCGCGATCGAGATGCGCCGCATCATCGCCGAGGGGCTGCTCGGCGATCTGATGTCGGCCGAAATCAGCATGGTGACGGCCAGCGTGCAACGGCGCAATCCGGCGCACTGGTTTTTCCGGCGCGACATGACCGGCGGCGGTGTGCTGCACTGGCTTGGCTGCCACTGGATCGACCTGATCAATTTCGTCACCGGCGCCGAGGCGACCGAGGTAAGCGCGATCCTCGACACCCTTTCGGGCGAGGCAATCGACGTCGAGGATGTCGCCGCGGTGACGATCCGCTATGACAACAACATGATCGGCTCGATTCACTGCGTCTATGGGCTCGACAAAGGATCGGATCAAATCTCGATTGGCGTTCGTGGCACGCAAGGCTGGATGCAATGGGATGGAGTCGGACCGGAACTCTCGGTTCGCAGCACCCATCCCTCCTGGTCGAGCGCGCCAACCAGGACGCTCCGGTTTGAAGCGGACGATGCGCCCGGTTACGGCGGTGAGATGGGAATGAATGGTATTCGCCAGTTCATCGCCTCCTTCCGCGATGGCGCCCCTCCTCCGTTCACGACTGCTGATCTGCTGCGGGTGCTCGATGTGCTCGACGCGGCAGAGGCATCGTCGGCGAGCGGCACAGCGGGTTGCGGTGGCCCGGTCGTCGGAAACGAGCGCTGTATGAACGAGATCAAAGCGTTGCTCAACCGCGAGGAACCGGTGCGCTGGGTGTTCGCCGGCGACAGCATCACCCATGGCGCTGCGCATACGATCGGTTGGCGTGACTATACGGAGCTCTTCAGCGAGCGGGTGCGCTGGGAGTTGCGGCGCACTCGCGATATGGTGATCAAAACCGGCATCAGCGGTTGGCAGATCACCAATCTCGCGGACGATCTTGACTGGAACGTGCTGCAGTTCCGGCCCGACTGCGTTTCGCTGATGTTCGGCATGAACGACTGCACGAGGGGGACGGAAGGACTCGCTGAGTTCGAGCGCCAGTACATTGCGCGTGATCGACCGGATCAAAGCGGAAACGGGAGCGGCGATCCTGCTGCACACGCCGAACGCGATCTGCTCATCCACCGGCGAGCCGCGATTGTCGCATCTGGCGTCGTATCGCGAGGCAATTCTGGCGGTATCCGCCAAAACATGTGTACCCTGCATCGATCACTATGCTGAGTGGACCTCCTATGAGGCGACCGGCACGATGCACCATTGGCTTGCCGATGGATTTCATCCCAATGAATACGGTCATCGGGCATTTGCCCGTTCCATGATGCGAGCGCTGGATATCTGGGACCCGGCGACCTGGAGTGGCAGTCTTCCTATCCCGAGCATTGCACCGGTTCCGGTGGATGCCTGACGTTCACCCCGGTATGGGGCAACGCGATCGTTGAGAGCAAGCATGAGTGAATCACCAATCTCATCCAAACCGCCCTATGGTCTGATCCCGATCGATGCGCGCAAGCGCGCCGATCAGGTGCGCGATAGCCTGATCGCGCTGATCCGGACCGGCGAGCTGAAGGATGGCGAAAAGCTGCCGACCGAGCAGCAGCTTTCCGCCATGTTCGGCGTTGGGAGATCGTCGATCCGAGAAGCGGTGCAATCGTTGATTGGGCTTGGCATCATCGAAATGAGGCCCGGTCGCGGGGCCTACGTGAGCCGGATGTCGCTCAACGATCTGGTGCGGATGGTCGACGGCGCGGTGCGGCTCGAATATGGCGCGGCGCTTCATGTCCACGAAGTGCGGGCGATGATCGAGATCACCTCGGCCCGGCTGGCGGCGGCGCGGAGAACGGACGACGATCTCGCCGCGATGCGGGAAACGATCGAGCGCTATCGCGTTCACAATGAGCCGACTGATTCCGAGGTGCTGATCACCGCCGATCTCGATTTCCACCGCAGCGTCGTCGAGGCGACCCACAATGAGATGATGGTGCAACTGCTCGGCTCAATCTCCGGATTGCTGCGCGAGCACCGCCGCCAGTACGTCACTCCGACCGCCCAGGGGATGCACGATGTCGTCGTCCACCAGCATGAGTGGATCTACGACGCCATCGAATCGGGCGATCCCCACCTGGCAGCGGCGAAGATGCAGGAGCACATGCGGAATATCTGGAGTCAAATCGAGGAACTGGCTATCCGCGAGGGCGACGCCAGCGTCGGCGCGGATTCATACCTGCCGATGTACGAGGATTGACCGGTTATCGGCTTGAGCGGTCACGTTCTCCGATGACGAACAGCGCGACGTTGCGGAAATGACGCGGGCCGTCCCCTTCAGGGTAAAACGCGGCCAGAACAGCGTCTTTCGCCTCCTGTTGGCGCTCCGGCGCGAGTTGCGCCGTGGTTACTCCCGCAAACACATCCCAGGCCGATTCGAAGCTGTCAAAATCGAACCCAAGCTCCTCGATTTCCACCCAGACTCGCACACCGGCCGCCTCAAGCTGCGTCATAAACGGCATGGGATCTCCAAGCGCGCCGGGACCTACCCCGGACGCCGGCGGAGCCGGAGCAAAACTTCCGGCGATTTGCTGAAACCGAACAAGATCGCACTGATCTGGTCCGCCCCAGACCGCAGCGACGAATCGCCCGCCTGGACGCAACACCCTCGCAATCTCCTGGGCAGCCGCAAGGCGATCGATGGCAAACATCAGGCTCAGCGACGCCAGCACCACATCGAACGCCGCGTCATCCGCCGGAATCTCCTCAGCACGGCCTTCTTGAAGCGTGACATTCGCGAGGTTTGATTCAAGGAAGCGACGACGGGCTTGAGCAAGCATCTCCCGGCTGATGTCCACGCCAACGATGTGCCCGGATGGACCAACGATCTCCGACGCGCGAGCCGCAACCGCCCCTGTTCCCGTGCCGAGATCCAGAACGCGTTGCCCGGGTCTCAGGCCTGCTCGGGCGAGGACTCCCGTGACAACCGTTTCGAATCGACGGTCGATCTCCCGCAGGTAGACATCCGACATCCGGTCCCAGATACCCGTTTGCCACGCGAATGCCGCCTGTTCGCGATCAATGTCCATGGCCCGCACCCAATCGCTGTGAACTGATTTCAATGGTCCCGGCTTCTCTATCATAGCAAGGCCAATCAGGTCAGACTAAAATGCACCCAACGAACGTATTCGGACGGAGACAAACATAAATGGTTGCTCTGCCATTTCCAATTGATCGACCTTGGAAAATTGAAGATCTCGCCGATATGCCAGACGACGGTCAGCGGTATGAATTATTGCAAGGAGAGCTATTTGTGTCGCCTGCTCCCGGAGGGAACCATCAACTTGTTCTCGGCGAGCTTTATGGCCAATTCTTTGTCTTGCTCAAAAAGCATGCGGTCGGACGAGCAGTCGTCGCTCCTTGTGACGTCCGGCTATCTCCCAATGATTTGGTTCAACCTGATTTGATCTTCTTCCGTAACGAGCAAACGCAACAATTTTCCAATAAAGGCTTCAATGGAGCGCCAGCATTCGTGATCGAAGTTATCTCGCCGTCGACGGGAAGCTACGATCGTGGACGGAAAGCAGCACTCTATATCCAATGGGGAGTTGAGGAATATTGGATTGTCGATCCAGACAAGAAACGGATCCTCGTTCACACGGCAGCTGAATACACCTCAATGCCGAAAATCGTGACTTCAGGAATTATTGTGTCTTCTGTCGTTCCTGAATATGCGATAAATCTTGTCGAGTTGTTCGCTGTAGGCATCTGAAAACGATTCGAATTGCACACTCCAGTTCAAGGTTCGCGATAATGACCGCCGTGATGGCGGTCTTCGTCTTGTAAGGGAGCAGTTCAGGCAATGGGTCGATTGGATGGTAAATGGGCGCTGGTGACGGGGAGCACCCGGGGACTCGGGCGGACGACCGCCGAGTGGCTGGCGAAAGAGGGCGCGTCGATCATCGTTTCCGGGCGTGAGGCGGTCGATGTTGAGGCTTCAGTGGCGGCGATCAAGGCGCTCGGTGCGGACGCCATCGGCATCATGGCTGATCTCTCGATCAATGAAGACGCGCACCGGCTGGCGAAGGAAACGTTCGAGACGCTTGAGCGGGTCGACATCCTCGTCAATAACGCCGGGATGAGCATTCGCAAGAATTTCTGGGACTACACGGACGACGACTGGGATTACCAGGTCAACGTCAATGTGCGCTCGCCGTTCGTGCTGGCGCAGTATGCAGCGAAGCACTATATCGCCAACGAGATCAAGGGCCGGATCGTCAACATCAGCACGATCGGCGTTCACGCCTGCCACAAAGACGCGGCCATCTACAACCTCGCCAAGGGAGGCGTTGAAGTGATGACGCGCAATATGGCGTTCGAGCTTGGTCCATACGGTGTCACCGTCAACTGCGTGGCGCCCGGGCAATATGGCCGACCGTCCTGGTTCGGAACGAGCCGATTGGTGGGATGCCGCCGCGAAAAAGATTCCCTTTGGGCGCGTCGGCACCGCAGACGACATCGCCGCCGCCGTGCTCTTTTTCTGTCTGCCTGAAACGGAGTTCACGACCGGGCAGACGCTGCTCGTCGATGGAGCCCACGACAGCTATTTGCCGGAGTTTTAAATGACCGCTGGAAAACTCGCAGGAAAAACGGCACTCGTCACCGGCAGCACGCGCGGGCTTGGCCGCACGATGGCCGAGTGGCTGGCGAACGAAGGAGCGTCGATCATCGTTTCCGGGCGTGACGCTGAGCCGGTGCAGGCATCGGTCGACGCCATCAAAGCGTATGGCGTCGATGCGATCGGCATTCCCGCCGATCTTTCCATCTATGAAGAAGCGCACCGGCTCGCGGATGCGGCGCTTGCCGCCACCGGCCAGATCGACATTCTCGTCAACAACGCCGGCATGAGCACGCGCAAGAACTTCTGGGAGTACACCGACGCTGATTGGGAGTATCAGGTCAATGTCAATGTCCGCTCCCCGTTTATTCTCGCCCAGGAGATCGCCAAACAGTTCATCGAGAAGGAGATTCGCGGGCGGATCGTCAATATCAGCACCATCGGCGCGCAGTCGTGCCACAAAGACGCCGCCATCTACAATCTCGCCAAAGGCGGCGTTGAAGTGATGACCCGGAATATGGCCTTTGAATTAGGCCCTTACGGGATCACCGTCAACTGCATCGCACCTGGCGCGATCTCCGACAAGCCGGGCACGCCGCCCCGTCCCGAGCATGCCGCCTACGGCAAAAAGCACATCCCCTTCGGCCGAGTCGGCAAATCCACCGACATCGCCGCCGCCGTGCTCTTCTTCTGCCTGCCGGAATCGGAGTTCACAACCGGTCAGACGTTGCTTATTGATGGTGGGCATGCATCGTATCTGCCGGGGCAATAACGATCGCGAGAGGTTGTGGCAATGTATTCGTCACGTGGGGTGAGTCTTTCGGACATTGGCGATATTGAGATCTTCCCGCATGGTGGTGAACTGCATCTGTTCCACCTCACGCTGCCGAACCACGACGTCGTCCAGCATCTCATCAGCCGCGATGGACTCTCCTGGCAGCGACTGCCGAATGCAATCAGAACGGGCGATCCGGGTGCGTGCGACGACGACCAGATCTGGACGATGAGCGTGACCGAGCATGATGGCCGCTTTTTCATGCTCTATACCGCGCTCTCGCTGGCGGAGGATGGGCGCGTCCAGCGGACCGCGCTCGCGACGTCCGACGATTTAATTCGCTGGACAAAGTCGGAGCGCAATCCCTGCGGCGAGGCCGATGCACGCTGGTATGAAACTGCTTTCGACACGAAAGGGATGGTGTCCTGGCGCGATCCCAAACCGATTCGAGTGGGCGACACCTATTACGCCGCTGTCTGCGCTCGGGAAAAGCACGGTCCTTTCATGCGACGAGGCGCAGTTGGTCTCATGGTTTCAGCCGATTTGGAACGATGGGAGGTGCGCCCGCCACTCTTCGCCCCACGAAGCTACTGGGATCTCGAATGTCCGCAAATATTCACCGCAGGCGGGCGTTTCTACCTCACCGCCGGAATCATGGAAGACCGCACGCAGCGTTACTGGGTCGCCGAGCAGGTTGAGGGGCCGTATCGGATTCCAGCTGATGGCGGCATCCTGGCGCCGATCGGCCACTATGCCGGTCGCGTCTGCGAATGGCAGGAGCAGACAATCTATGCCTGCTGGCACCAGCCGCAGCCGCGCGACCGGAATGCCAATACGATCGAGCGGATCGATTGGGTCAATCTCCGCAACCCCCATGGCAAATTTATCGTACCGCCGATCACACTGGAGCCGCGCCCTGATGGCTCGCTCGCGCGCCGAAGCTTTCACGGCTGGAGCGCCTTTCGGGGCGACGCTGTTCCGGCTGATGCGCTCAAACCGCGATCGCTGTTTTTCGACCAGCCAGACAACAACTGGCTGGCGCAGCCACCTTCCGGTGCAATGGAGATCGTTGCGACATCTGGCGAATTTAGCGATTTCCTCTTCGAAGGCACGCTGACGATCGATGCGGCGACAGGCGGGATCGGGTTTCGACTCGACGAAGAAGGAGGCGGCTACTTCGTCTCCGTCCAGCCGGGCCGGACGAAGGTGACGCTTGAGAAGTGGCTTCCGAAGCATGATCCGTTCGACGATCGGCCCTGGTTCAATGTCGTCACCCTGCAGGAGGCGCAACTCGCTCAGCCGTTCGACCTCCACCAGCCCCATACGTTCCAGCTTCTATCGGTTGGGGAGTACATCGAATTCTCGCTTGACGGAGATCTGCTCATTGCCACGCTAAGTGGCGCACGCCGCAGCGGGCATGTGGGCATCCACGCCATGTCGGGCGAGGCGCGCGCCGAAGTGGCGCTGGTCTCAATGTCTGTGCCGTCGTCGAGTTCGTAATCCTCCGGAATCGGCGTGCTTCGCCACGGGCCTTACGCGCCGGAACCTGCTGGTCCTCCGAGCCATTCGTGATTGCCGGATCAGGCGAGGAGAAAGTAGATTCGCCGAGAATTGAGGTATTGCACGCCATCGTCCACTCCTTTCTCTACTAAATACCAATCTTGGTATCGTCCTGATAGGAATGCCTACGTCGGATTCGAAACGACACCGCCCTATACCGATGGCTCATCCAAAGTGGTTAAGGCCACCCCCGATGGAACCGCGAGCGATTTCTGGACCGGACTCACGGCGGTGACTGATGTCGAGTTTGGGCCAGACGGCGCGCTTTATGCGACCGAAATGGCGACCGGGAATACCGGCTCGGAGCCGTTCCTCAATCCCAATTCGGGTCGAATTGTCCGCCAAACGGGACCAGACTCGCTCGAACCGGTCGTGACCGATCTTCCCTACCCCGTCCACATCGGCTTCGAAGCGGATGGCCGCATGATGATCGCCTTGCCGGCCTTCGGCCCCGATGGCGGGGTCGGCCTCGGAGCGCTGATCTCGGTTGATATCGGGAATGGGCCTGTTTCATATGCGGGATTCGAGGCGCCAGCAACTTGCTCCGCGTAACAGCGAGTGCGCAGCTAAAGCTCAGGTCCACCCGAACGGCGTGACAATTCCGCCAGATGTTCCCAGGCGTGTTCGAGGGTGCGGCGGAGGGCTTTGCGCAGGTTGTACTGGCGGGAGGAAAGCTCGCGGATCGCGTTGCGCTGCTCGGGGGTGGTGAGCGCGATCCGCTCGCGATACAGCGCGGCGCTTTCCTGGATCGCTGCAGGCAGCGGCAACTCTCCCCGCTCGGCAGCGCCATGGATCTTGCCGAAACCGGGAGCGCCGCTGAGGGCCGCCGAGAGGAACGCGCCCTGCGCGCCGATCAAATGCAGCAAGATCGCCCGGGCGGTGCGTCCATCTGGTTTGGCATCGAGATCGGCATCAGTTTGGGTTTCGGCCCAGGCGGCCAGCTCGTCGCTCATCCATTCGAGCCGGGTGACGTAGCGATCCGCGTCCTTGTCGCTGAGGTGGACGTAATCGGTTTCCAGGATCATGTAGGGAGAGCCGTTGCCGAGCCACTGCCCCTCGGTGATGTGCGCCACCACCCGCGTTTCGATCGGCGCGTCGAGATCAATCTCGTCGCCGTGACGGTGCAAAAACCGGCGAAACTGCGCGATCGCCGTGGGGGTCGCCGCGAGGGCGTCGTCCGTCGTCGGCCCGGTGGCCACGCAACCGAGCAGGTCGATCGCGTGGACCATCGTTTTCTTTTTCTTCGGTCCCGATTCGAGATAGAGATCGTAGATCGTCATCTGGGCATCGTCTCCGTCGTTGCATGACCGGCGAGCCGCATTGCCCGCGCAGTGACTGTAGGGTGCGACACCATCGCGTTCAACCCCATTCCACCAGCTCAGCTTTACGCGAATCGCTCAAGCATAGACCCCTGAAAGCTGCCGGAATAGCCCGCATGCTTCGTTGAATTCCGGACATCTGCCATCCCCTTCCAGCTGGTTTCCGATCGCCCATCTCATGCGGGGCCGGTTCAGAACAGCCGGAGAATCTGGCACGAAACGTGTAGGAACTGAAAGCGGGCGACCATATCGGCGCCCGGTAGCCGTCCTCGATCGGCCCACGGTTCAGCGATGAGACAGGGCAGAGGATCGGTATCAGGAGAGAACATGAACAAACAGATTACGCTGCAAAACGGCATGGATGTTTACGGAGCCGACGATGCGAAGCTCGGCTCGATCCATGACGTACGCGACACCTACTTTGTGATCGAAAAGGGCTTCTTTTTCCCGAAGGACTACTACATCCCGGTCAGCGCGGTTGCAGGCGTGGACGCCAATGACCGCGTGTTCCTCAATGTGACCAAGGATGTGGCGCTCAACCAGGGGTGGGATATAGAGCCGGAGGATTCTGGATACGACCGGCGCTTATCCGGCGACCGACCAGGCAACGTCTGGTCGGCAGGGAAGCGAAGCCGGGTCGACGGCAGCCGCAGCCGACTCTCAGAGGGCGGCGAGGCGCGCAGGCAGTCAAGCGAAGTGATTGATCCGAACTACGTCGCCGCCACCGACAAACCTGCATCGGGCGCCGATGCGACCCGGGTGCCGGTCTATGAAGAGGAGATCACCCCAGTCAAGCGAGCGGTCAACCGCGGCAAGGTCCGCATCGAAAAAGAGGTCGTCACCGAAAACCGGACCATCACCGTGCCGGTGACGGAAGGCGGGTGCGGGTAACCCGGGTCAACACCGATGAAACCGTGACAGCCAACGCCGGCGACGTCTTCGAGGAAGGCGTGATTGAGGTGCCGTTGCGCGGTCGAGGAGGTCGAACCGAAAAAACGGCCCACAAGACCGGTGAAGGTGTTCGTATCGAGGAGAAGGAAGCCGTTCAGCGCAACGAGCAGGTGAGCGGTAACGTCCGACGCGAAAAGGTACGCGTAGACGACAAGACGAGCCAGTCGTCGGATCCGCCAACGCGCAAATCCGCGTAAGTTCGTAGAGCGATCGCCGGACGGGATTGCTGAAACGGAACCAAGACCATGGAAAATGTCACGAATAAAGCCAGCTCGATGCCAACATGGGCAACGTGCAGAACCTGATCGGGAATATCAAGTTCCCGGCCAGCAAAGATCAGATCGTGAGCCAGCTCCAGCAAAAGGGAGCGCCCGAGCCAGGTGACCGACAAGCTGAAGAACCTCGACATCAGCCAGTTCAGCGGCGTCGAACGATCTCAAATCGAAACTCGGCGGTCTCAGTATGTAGATTCCCAAACCGTCGCAACACGTCCATGAACGAAGCCCCGGCGCAGATTGCGCCGGGCGCTTCACCCTTTCCTGGCAACCGGCGCGCTTGGTTGTCTAGACGCTTGATTCCACCATCATGCTGTCCATAATGTGCATGTGAGATTATGTGAATAATTTCACAATGACAATTCGAGACTACTCCAAGGAGTGTGCTGGCCATGTCAACGGCGACCTCTGTCTCTTCACTCCCACGCGTCGTGATTATCGGCGGTGGATTCGGCGGGCTGTACGCCGCCAAAGCGCTTGGTGATGCGCCGGTGCAGGTCACCATCATCGATCGCCAGAACTATCATCTCTTTCAACCGCTGCTCTACCAGGTGGCGACGGCGGCGCTTTCGCCGGCTGATGTCGCCTACCCGATCCGCTCGATTCTCCGCAAGCAGGCGAACACGACCACCCAGCTAGCCGAAGTGACCGGCATCGATCTCCCCAACCAGCAGGTGCTGCTCACGGATGGCGATGTGTCGTTTGACTACCTGATTCTCGCCACCGGGGCCAGCCATTCCTACTTCGGACACGAAGAGTGGGCGCCATTCGCGCCGGGGCTGAAAGATATCGACGATGCGCTGAAGATGCGCCGCCAGATCTTCTCGCCTTCGAAGCCGCCGAACGGGAAACCGACCCGGAAAGCGGGCGGCGCTGCTCACCTTCGTCGTTGTCGGCGGCGGCGCGACCGGCGTGGAGCTGGCGGGAGCGCTCGGCGAGATTGCCCGCGAAACACTGACCCGCGACTTCCGCACCATCGATCCGGGCCAGACCCGGATCATCCTGGTCGATTCCGGCGACCGGGTGCTGCGCAGCTACGTGCCGCAGCTTTCGCAAAGCGCCGCCGATCAGCTCGCCCGGCGCGGCGTGGAGGTGATGACCGAGCACCGGGTCGTTGCGATCGACGGCGACGGCGTCCGGCTGCAGGATGGCACCTTCATCGCCGCGCACACGGTGTTGTGGGCGGCCGGCGTGATCGCCTCCCCGCTCGGCAAAACGCTCGGCGCGCCGCTCGATACGGCGGGGCGGGTGCTGGTGAATCCCGATCTCTCGATTCCGGGTCACCCGAATGTCTTCGTCATCGGCGACCTCGCCAACCTGGCCGGATCGAAGGGCGAGTCGCTGCCAGGTGTGGCGCAGGTGGCGATCCAGGGGGGCAAAACGACCGGCGCCAACATCAAACGCATCATCCGCGGCGAACCGACTCGCCCCTTCCACTACCGCAACTACGGCGAGATGGCGACGATCGGCCGCAACGCCGCCGTCGCCGAAATCGGCCCGCTCAAGCTGACCGGATTCCTCGGCTGGAGCGGCTGGCTCTTCATCCACCTCGTCTGGCTGATCGGCTTCCGCCGCCGCCTGCTGGTGATGCTCCAGTGGGCATGGACCTACTCACCCACGGGCGCGGGGCACGCCTGATCACGATGCGGACACTGACTCCCGACCGCACCCGCCACGAAGACATCTCACCGCATCGCGCATCAACCTACACGAGCACCGCGAACGGTTCGCGGTGCTCGACATCACGATTATGAACCAACGGAGCTCGCTTCAGCGTCTTACACCGTGCTGACATCGTCTTCGGGCGCACGATCAGCCAGACGATCAGTGTGATGAGCGAGAAGAAAAAGCCGAGGATTCCCCAGATAATGCCGCTTTTTCCGCGCTGTCTGGCATCATTGAAGATCCAGTAAGCGATGCCAATGCTGATCGCAAGCACCGATGAGCGAACCTATCCATTGCCAGACATCATCCATGCCACGTTTCCCTTCACGACACACCCCAGCCAACCGGCCGGGCGACCGAGCGGAAATCAGATGCGGGGTTAGCTTATGTTGACTTGTTTGTTGTCGGATGTCAATTGATTGTTAACAGTGTTCCGTAGGGACCGATCTTACGTCGCACTGGGTTTCCGGGCATCACATTGGTGTTATCACCGCGGGAGGGCACAAGACCCTCCCCTACGATTGGTTGCGATGTCAGCCGCGTTGGAGAGGGGTGAGGTCGGTTTTTTCGCGCGCCCACTCTTCGGCTTGCTCGATCACGAGCTGGGTGGCGGAGTCGGTTTTGTCGGGCGGATAACCATGACGCCGGAGCACGCGCCTGACGTAGGCACGGAGTTTGGCGCGGGCTTGCTCGCGGAACTGCCAGTCGATCGTTGAGTTGCTGCGGACGGTCTCAGCGACTTCGCGCGCGATCACCCGGAGTTGGTCGTCGCCAAGCACGTCGACCGCGCTCTCGTTGTCGGAGAGCGCGTCGTAAAAGGCGACCTCGTCGCTGGTCAGTCCGAGCTCATCGCCTCGGCTGGTCGCCTCGCGCATCTCCTTCGCCAGCTCGATCAGCGCTTCAATCACCTGGGCGGTTTCGAGCGCCCGGTTGTGGTAACGATTGATCGACTCGACCAGCTTTTCGGAGAAGCGCCGTGATTGGACGACGCTCGTGCGCTTGCTCGCTTTGATCTCGTCATTGAGCAGCTTCTTGAGCAGTTCGAGCGCCAGATTCTTCTGCGGCATGTCCTTGAGCTCGGCCAGAAATGCGTCGGAAATGATCGAGATATCGGGCTTTTCCAGTCCGGCGGCGGCGAAGATGTCGACCACCCCTTCCGGGGCGATCGCCTGATCGACAAGCTGCCGGATGGCGTGATCGAGATTTTCGTCCGAACCGGTTCCGGCACGCCCGGTGATTTTCATCAATGATGATTTCACCGTCTGGAAAAAGGCGACTTCGGTTTTGATCGCCTGCGCCTCTTTGGTGGCGCTGGCGAGGGCGAAGGCTTTGAGCAACGCCGTCGCGTGATCGCAGTAGCGACCGATCGTGCCGGTGTCGGGGAAGTTCTGCTGGATCATGAAGTTTTGCGCGTCGGCGATGCAGGTGAGCCGTTCCGATTGAGACCCGGAGAAGAAGATGCCGTAGTTGAATCCCCGGAACGCCTATCATTGGCTTATGGCCGCGCTGGACCGCATTGGTCTTGGCTGTGCTCACCCTCCTGAAAATTGCGACAACCCATCGCTCAGGACTGTGGGGAGCGGTATTCCTGCCGCGGCGGAACGTGGAGCTGTACCGCAACCTCGCAATTCTGGGCGGACTGCTGTTCTATTCTGTGAGCGGTCCTGGGGCCTGGAGCTTGGGAAGAGGAACGAGTAGGCGCGCATAGCCTGGTCGGCGGCATCCTTCGCCAGGGTCTACGAGAGCCCGAGCAGGACAAAGCCCCACCCGGTACTGGCCAACGTCGCGATCAAGAGCACAAGATAATCGACAGGTTCGAGCAACATGCCGTGATAGTTAGGGGAAAGCGGTTAAGACACTTTTAGCCTGGTTCGTTGCCGGAGAAACGACGTCTGGTTCGAAGAGACGGTGGCCGTCACCCACCTGCCGGCGAGCCACGCCGCGGGCGTGCCCGAGACCTTCCCGTTCGGCGTTTGAGCCTCGCGGCCGGCGCTCTCACCTGTTGCCGCGGTTTTGACTCCCGGTTCCCGCGTTTCGGGCTAAGCTCCCCTGCGCGCCGGCGAACGGCGGCAGGGAGGAAGGCATCATGACGATCGGATCGGCGCGCCTGGCGATGGCGCTGGCGGCAGGCATCGCGCTCGCGCCTCTGGCGGCGCAGGCGCAGATTGCAGTGTCGGCGAACGACAACAAGGCGTATCTCGACAACGGCGTTGCGAAGACGGTGCCGAACGCGCCGCCGGACACGGTCGCGATCATCGACCTTTCGGCGAACCCGCCGAAGCTCCTGGCCGAGATCCAGGCGCCGGCGAGTGTCGCCGGCCCGCCCGGCAGCGTCGCGGTCGCGGCCGACGAGAGCTTCGCCCTCGTCACTGCCGCCATGAAGGTCGACCCCGCCGATCCGACAAAGCAGGTCCCGGACGACAGGCTCTCGGTCATCGACCTCAAAGCCTCGCCGCCCAAGGTGACGCAGACCGTGACGGTCGGAAAAGGCGCCGCCGGCGTGTCGATCAACAAGGCCGGCACCCTCGCGCTCGTCGCCAACCGCAGCGAGGGCACCGTCTCGGTGCTGACGATCTCCGGCGGCAAGGTCGAGGAGAAGGAGAAGATCAAGCTCGGCGAGGCAAACTCCGGCCCAAGCCACCCGGTCTTCACCCGCGACGGCGCGATGGCGCTCGTGACGCGGGACAACGATCACAAGATCTCGGTGCTGACGGTTGCCGGCGACAAGGTCGAGTATGGCAAGCGCGACATCAACGCCGGGCTGCGCCCCTACCAGATCGACACCACCGGCAACGGCGACGTCGCGATCGTCGCCAATATCGGCATCGGCCAGGGCGACGCCGACACGATCAGCGTCATCGATCTCAAGGCGAAGCCGTCGCGGGTCGTCAACACCGTCACGGTCGGGCAGACGCCCGAGGGGCTGAAGATGTCGCCGGACGGCCAGCACGTCGCCGTCACGGTGATGAACGGCTCGAACAAGCCGAAGGAATCGCCGTTCTTCAACGATTTCGGCTTGGTGAAGATCTTCCGCCTCTCCGGCCACAACCTGACGCAGGTCGCGGAAGCGCCGGTCGGGCATTGGTGCCAGGGCGCCGCCTGGTCGAAGGACGGCAAGCAGATCCTCGTCCAGTGCATGGTCGAGAAGGAGATCTTCGCCTTCTCGTTCGACGGCGGCAAGAACCTGCAGAAGATCGGCTCGATCAAGACGAACGGCGGCGCCGCCGGCATCCGCACCGCGGAACCATAGGCCGCGCGCGCGTTCCTGTGCCCGGCCGGGATCGCCGGCCGGGCGAGTTGCCTCAAGTTGTTGCCAGGCCCTGAGAGGGCCGGTGGCTTTGCTCTACGACGGTGCCTCACATCACGAGATCCGCAGCTATGACTGCGAGCGCCGCCGCGATGACGAGATCGTCATGGCCGCGAGTCGCCTCCAAGCGGAGCCGGCCACGTGCGCCCGGCTTGAAGACGAACTGAGCAAGCTCCCGGCGCAACAAATCGCGGCCGGGCGCATGCTCCGCGACAGTTAGGGCGCCGCTCCGCATAGCGGCACCGAGCCGCTGGATCAGCCACGATTTCCCGACGACCAGGCGGTCTCCTTGCACCGAGCGGGTGGGCGAGCGATCACCGCCGACGAGACAGACGCCCATGTGCGGCGGTGTCTTCGGCAGCATTTCCGCAGCGGCGTCGCCGAGGCCGCTCTGATCGAAGACGAGGAGATCGAGCCCCGTGAGGTGTGGTGCGATCAGGGCGAACTGCTGGCGCAACGGCCCTTGCGGCAGGCGTAGTGCAGCCGTGACGGTGAGCCGGTCGGGCTCGACGTCAAGGAGCACGAGCGCACTGTGATCACGCCGGCGGGCGAGATCGAGACCAGCGACGAGCATGGTTGATCCAACGTCAAGTCATAGGCTACCTTTCCGCAGGTCGCGACCGCTGGCCACGGCAGGAAGGTCGTTTATGCCCCTCTCTGAGGCGTCAGCACATCTACCTATATGCTCTCTACGATTTTCACAGCATTCCAACCCGCCTGTAAGTCGTTGCTACTACACTGTTTCATCAGCAACGACGATCCTGCACCGAGAACCTCCGGCGAGGAGCCGCGTGCGCACCGGGTCATGCAGGCGGAGGGGAGGCGGTCCCGCGGCGGGCGCTCGGTGGCGTCCGACTCGGGCGGCCGCCGCGACTGCAGGGCTCCTTCCCGAAAGGCTCCGTGAGGCGCCGGACGGGAGGGCCCGAAGACATCCGCCCCCCGGCCACTACGAGCCGGGCGCGCCCATAGGGCGCTAAAGGCACCCCGAAGGCCGCTCCGCAAGGGGCGGCCCCGCAGAGGTCCCGAAGAGCGGTGGTCGAGGCGGGTGGAAGCGTCCCGTCCGATGAGGCCGGGGCGAGAGAACCGCGGGGACGCCACAGGCCGGCCGACCCTAAGATCCATTTCGGCGTCCCCTCCTCGCCTTTTTTTGGCCGGGGTCCGCCTCGGACGTGCGCCCGGGGTGGATTCCGCGCGCCCGGTATTCGCAGAGGTCTCCGTTCGGGAGAGGTTATGTCAAAGCGACTTCAAAAGATTGTCGGCGCCGGAGACGTCGGCCTTGCCGGGCGCGTCCTCGATGTTGAGCGAGCGCACGACGCCGTCCTCGACCACCATCGAATAGCGCTGCGAGCGGGTGCCGAGGCCGAAGCCCGAGCCGTCCATGGTCAGGCCGAGGGCCTTGGCGAAATCGCCGTTGCCGTCGGAGATCAGCTCGATCTTGTCGCCGCAGCCGCTCTGCTTGCCCCACTCGGTCATGACGAAGACGTCGTTCACCGCCGTCACCACGATGGCGTCGACGCCCTTCGCCTTGATGGCGTCGGCCTGCGCGACATAGCCGGGCAGGTGGTTGCGGTGGCAGGTCGGGGTGAAGGCGCCGGGCACGGCGACGAGCACCACTTTCCGGCCCTTGAAGACATCGTCGGTGGTCTTCGGCTTCGGGCCGTCCAGCGTCATCACCCGGAAGGTGGATTGCGGCAGCTGGTCGCCGACCTTGATCGTCATGCTCGTCTCCATTCAATGGGTGTGAGGAAAAGCGTGGCGGTGGAGTTAGCGCGCGAGCGCCGCGGTGTCGAGGAGAGCTGTAGTCTCGATCGCGGCGTGGTCGGCGACCAACGTGAGACGCAATTCTATTTTCGCGGGCAGCTCGCGGGGGCGCTCCAGGATTCTCACGATGTAGGTGCCGAATGCGTAGTCTGCTCCATTGATAAGTTTCATCGGCTCGGCGTCCCCAAAATACCAGCCCTCCGGTGCTTCCACGAAAAGCCGTGGCGCGGCTCCCTTGGGCGTGTAGGCGGTAAGTACGAGCTGGTCTCGAATGCCTTGGTTCGGTTCCACGTTGTTGATGGCAAAAACCTGATTGGCTCGAAGGGGCGTTGGTTTGGGCACCCGCGCCATCGCCTCCTCGATGAGCGCGCGCTCCGGAGCAGCGTCGCGGTCCGACGGCGCGAGCGCGAGCTCGGCATGGGCCGGGATGCAGATGTCCTTGCAGACGCCGTAGTCGAGCTTGAGCACGAGGCGAACGGGCTTGCCGGGGTCGCCCCGCGTGAACCGTACCGGGAAGACGACGCCATTCGCATAACCGTACGAGACCCCACCGGCATCCTCGAAGCGCGTGGGCGCGGGCCAGAGCACCTCGGCCATCGCGACGTTCTCCGACGCCGACCAGTCGAATGCCGGCGGCAAGCCGGATTCGCCGGGGTGGCGCCAATAGGTCTTGAAGCCTCTGTCGAGGGCGATCTCGATCGCGGCAAGACGCGCCGCCCCGTCGGCGCCGCCGGCAACGAGCCGCGCCCGGGAATGATGGCCCTGGAACCAGGGCGAAGCCTCGCCCGCGAGGGCGGCGGCCGCAAGCACAAGGCCGACCATCGCGCTGAGGACGGCCGCGGGGCGGCGCGGTGCGATTGCGCGTGGAACCAGGGCCCGAGGTTTCGGCTTCATCTTACGTGGGCCACGATAACCCTGCCGCGCCGCCGAGCCATCCACGATCCCGTGAGGCACGGCCGGTTGGGGGTGGCACGGCACATCCACCTCGGCGTAGCATGGGTCATGGCTCCGGTTCGCAACAAGGAAACACCAGGCACACCCGGCTATTTCGACGGGCAGCTCCTCGTCGCCATGCCGGGCATGGGCGACGAGCGCTTCTCGCGCACCGTCATCTATGTCTGTGCCCACTCGCCGGAAGGGGCGATGGGCATCGTCGTCAACAAGCCGGCGGCCGATCTCAGCATGCCGGACCTCCTGGTCCAGCTCGAGATCATCCCCGAGGCCGAGCTGATCCGGCTGCCGAACCGGGTCGGCCGCATGCAGGTGCTGATGGGCGGTCCGGTCGAAACCAGCCGCGGCTTCGTGCTCCATTCGCCCGACTTCTTCATCGATCAGTCGACGCTGCCGATCGACGAGGGCGTCTGTCTGACCGCGACGGTCGACATCCTGCGCGCGATCGCCAAGGGCGAGGGCCCGCAGAGCGCCGTGCTGGCGCTCGGCTATGCCGGCTGGTCGGCGGGTCAGCTCGAGAGCGAGGTCCAGGCGAATGGCTGGCTGAACTGCCCGGCCGACCCCGAGCTCATCTTCCACTCGGCCTTCGACCACAAATACGAGATGGCGCTGCGCCGGATCGGCGTCGATCCGGCGATGCTGTCGATGGACGCCGGCCACGCCTGACGAGGGGGTCGCGGCGCTTCGCCGCCGGCCGGAACGTTTCGGACGCCCCTCGGTTCTCTGCCCTGCAGACGCGTTTGGAGTGCCATGCCGCAGCGTGCCGGATCGGGATTTCTCGTCGCTCTCGCGATCGTCATCCTGTCGGGACCGGCGCTCGCTCAAAGCGCCGACCCGGAACGCTCGCAGAGAAAGGCCGTGAGCCGCTCCTGGGCGGACGAGGTGCGCACCGCGATCGGCAGCGGCAAGCCAGCCCGGAGCGCCAGACCGGCGGAGCGCGGGCGCGGCTCCGACGCCGAGACCGGCAGCACGACCCTGTTCTCGCCGCCGCGGCCCGAGCGGCGCTGAAGCATGATCCCGAAAAGTGGCGACCGGTTTTCGGAAAAGATCATGCTCGAACAAAGATGTAGAGCGGGATGACGACTCGACGAGACGTCATCCCGGTCTAGGCGACTCAGGCCGCCTCGGGCGCGGCGCCGACGAGCTGGCGCGCCTGCAGCGCCGACATCGGCTCGCCGAAGGCCCAGCCCTGGGCGTATTCGCAGCCGATCTGATAGAGCTCGATCGCGTCCGACTCGGTCTCGGCGCCCTCGGCGACGACCTCCATCCCGAGCTCGTGCGCCATCTTGACGATCGAGCGCAGGAGCACCGAGCGCTGCCCGTTGGCGCCCGGGCGCACGAAGGACTGGTCGATCTTGATGGTGTCGAAGGGGAAGCGCTGGAGGTAGGACAGCGCCGAGTAGCCGGTGCCGAAATCGTCGAGCGACAGGCCGGCGCCGAGGTGCCGGATGCGCTGCAGCATCTGCGCCGCGTATTCCGGGTTCTCCATGACGAGGCTCTCGGTCAGCTCGAGCTTGAGCGAGCCCGGGTGGCACGCCGGTGCGGGCCAGCACCGTCTTGACGTCGTGCAGGAGGTCGTGGCGCAGGAGCTGCCGGCTCGACACGTTGACGCTCGCGAAGATCGGCGGCTCGACCTCGAGCGCGCGCTGCCAGGCCGCGAGCTCGCGCCCGGTGCGCTCGAGCGCGAAGACGCCGAGGTTGACGATCAGCCCGGTCTCCTCGGCGATCGGGATGAAGGTCGCGGGCGAGAGGCGGCCGAGCCGCGGATGGTCCCAGCGCAACAGCGCCTCGAAGCCGGCGATGGTGCGGTCCTCGAGCCGCACGATCGGCTGGAACAGGACCTTGATCTCGCCGCGGTCGATGGCGCGCCTCAGGTCGCTCTCGAGGGTGAGCCGATCGCCGGTCTCGGTCCGCATCGTCGGCCGGAACACCTCGACGCGGTCGCCGCCATGGCGCTTCGCATGCACCATCGCGATCTCGGCGTTCTTGAGCACCTCCTCGCGCCGTCCCGCGGTCTGGCGCTCGTAGAGCATCAGCCCGACCGAGGCGGTCAGGAAGATCTCGCGCTCCTCGAAGGTGATCGGCGTCGTCGTCGCGCGCCGAACCATGTCGGCGAAGCCGATGATCCGGTCGGGATCGTGCTCCGACATCAGGATGATCCCGAACTCGTCGCCGTTGATGCGGGCGAGCGTGTCGTGCGGCTTCAAGAGCCGGCCGAGGCGACGCGACAGCGTCAGGAGGATCGAGTCGCCGGCGGAGAGGCCGACCGAGTCGTTCACCTGCTTGAAGCGGTCGAGATCGAGGCAAGAGCACGGTCGGCCGGATGCCCTCGTCCTGCGCCGCAAGGGTGAGCGCCGCGTCGAGCCGGTCGTTGAAGAGCTCGCGGTTCGGAAGTCCGGTCAGGCTGTCGTGCACGGCGTCGTGGAGCAGGCGCTCCTCGGCGGTCTTGCCCTCGGTCACGTCGGCGATCGTGCCGACGATGCGGATGACCTCGCCGTCGGTCCCGACCATCGGCCGGGCCTTGAGGCGAAACCAATGGTAGGGGCCGCTCGCGGCGCGCAGGCGGAAATCCTGGACGACGCGGCCGCGCCGCTCCTCGATCACGGCGTCGAGCGAGGTGCGGTAGCGGTCGACGTCGAACGGATGAAGCAGCTCGAGCCAGCCCGCGGCCGAGCCCTCGAGGGCGCCGCGCTTGAGCCCGAGCTGCTGCTCGACCTCGGGGCCGACGAAGACCTTGTCGCCGGTGACGTCCCAGTCGAAGACGATGTCGCCGGCGCCGGCGAGCGCCAGCGCCCGGCGCTCGGTGTCGCTCATCAGCCCCTGCGCCAGGACGCCGCCGGCGAAGGCGTGCTGCATGACCGTGAAGCCGATCAGCATCACGATCAGCACGAGGGCCGCCGATCAGCGCCGGCTGCACGAGGTCGGAGGCGAGCGACCCCGTCACGGTGAAGGCGCCGGCGGCGACCCAGGCGACGAGGAGAACCCAGGTCGGCACCAGCATCACGGCGCGATCGTAGCCGTGGGTCGCGAGATGCACGACGAGGAGGAAGCCGACGCCGGCGACCGCCGCGATCGAGATGCGCGCGACGCCGGAGGCGACCGGCGGATCGACGACCGCGAGGCCGACGAGCGCCGCCAGGAAGATGAGCCAGAAGAAGGTGACGTGGCCGTAGCGCACGTGCCAGCGGTTGAGGTTGAGATAGGCGAACAGGAACACGAGGAGCGTCGCCGCGAGCACCGCCTCGGCGGCGGCGCGGTAGATCCGCTCCGCCGCCTCGGTCACCGGGAAGACGCGCTGGAAGAAGCCGAAATCGATGCAGGCATAGGCAAGGACCGCCCAGGCGAGCGCCGCCGCCGCCGGGAAGATCAGCGCCCCTTTGACGACGAAGACGATGGTCAGGAACAGCGCGAGCAGCCCGGCGATGCCGATGATGATGCCCTTGTAGAGGGTGAGCCCGGTGGTCTTCTTGCGGTAGCTGTCGGTGTCCCAGAGGTAGATCTGCGGCACGTTCGGGCTGTTGAGCTCGGCGACGAAGGTGACGGTCGTGCCGGGATCGAGGGTCATCAGGAACACGTCGGCCTCGGTCGAGTCCTCGCGCTCGGGCCGGATGCCCTGGCTCGCGGTGATCGCGGCGATGCGCGAGCCGCCGAGATCGGGCCAGATCACGCCCGAGCCGACGAGCCTGAAATGCGGCGCGACGAGCAGACGATCGAGCTGCTCGTCGGTGTCGTTCGTCAGCGCGAAGACGATCCAGTCCGGCCGGGTTCCGGTTTCGCGCGCCTTGACCGCGATGCGGCGCACGATGCCGTCGCGCCCCGGCGCCGTCGAGATGCGGATCTCGTCGCCGTCCGAGCGGTAGCGCTCGATCGCCGGGGTGAGGTCGATCGCCTGGACGTCGGGCGAGACCCGAACCGCCTCGACCGCCCGCGCCGGCGGCGCGGACGCGAAGAGCGCGAGACTCCCGGCGAGGAGTGCGACGGCGAGATGGACGATGCGCAACGCGTGGTTCTCTCGTCCGCACATCAAAACGGTTCGAGCCAAGTGGTATCGGTGGTCAAGCTTGAGGGCAAGGCGAGGAGCCCCGAGGCCCTCGGCTGTCCGCCGAGGAAACCGGGCCCGGCGTTTGCCTGGAGCGTGCTGCCGCGCCGTCCTGCTTGGTCGCGCTTTGAGGCCAAATCGCGACGCGTCGCGTCAGCCGCGCAGCCGCGCCGCGATCTGCGGCAGCGGCGGCAGCTTGCGGACCGGCCCGATCGCCGCGACGGTCGGCGCCCCGGAGAGAAGGCGCGCGCCGGCGGCCCTGACCTCGTCGACGGTGACGGCGTCGACCTTGGCGACGATCTCCTCGCTCGGGATGACGCGGCCCCAGGCGAGGAGCTGGCGGGCGTTGCGCTCGATCCGGCCGGCCGGGCTCTCGAGCGCCGCGAGCAGCGCCACCTTGAGCTGCGTCTTCGCCCGCGCGACCTCGGTCTCGTCGATGTCGGCGACGGCGGCGCGGGCGCAGTCGAGCGTCACCTCGACGAGCTCGACGAGGTCGGAGGCGGCGGTTCCGGCGCTGATGCCGAAGAGCCCGGTGTCGGAGAACGGCCAGTGGAAGGCGCCGATCTCGTAGGCGAGGCCGCGCTGCTCGCGGACCTCGTGCCACAGCCGCGAGGTCAGCCCGCCGCCGAGCACATGGGCGAACATGTGGGTGGCGTAATAGACCGGGTCCTTGAAGGAGCAGCCGGGCAGGCCGAGGACGAGGCTCGCCTGCTCGAGCCGGCGCTGCATGCGCCGCTCGCCGCCGGTGTAGGACGCCGGCGCGGCGCCGTCGCGGGGCGCGGCTCGGGCAGGGCCCCGAAATGGCGCTCGGCGGCGGCGAGGACGCCGTCGTGGCGCACGTCGCCGGCGGCGGCGAGCACCATGCGCTCCGGGCGCGTATTCGCGCGCCATGAAGGCCCGGATGGTCCCGCCGTCGAAGGACTTGATGGTCTCGGGCCGGCCGAGGATCGGACGCCCGATCGCCTGGCCGGCGAAGGCCGTCTCCATGAAGGCGTCGAAGACGAGATCGTCGGGGTCGTCCTCGACGGCCGCGTATTCCTGCAGGATGACGCCCTTCTCGCGCGCGAGCTCGCTCTCCTCGAAGCTCGAACTCGGTGAGAATATCGCCGAGCACGTCGAGCGCGACGTCGATGGTCTCGCCGAGGACGCGCGCCGTGTAGTTCGTGAACTCGACCGAGGTCGCGGCGTTGATCTCGCCGCCGACGTTCTCGATGTCCTCGGCGATCCGGCGCGCGGAGCGGCGGCGCGTGCCCTTGAAGGCCATGTGCTCGATGAGGTGCGAGAGGCCGTGCTCGGCCTCGCGCTCGTTGCGCGACCCCGCCCCGACCCAGACGCCGAGCGTCGCCGTCTTGATGTACGGCATGCGCTCGGTCACGACCGTCAGGCCGTTCGGGAGCGTCGTGACCTCGAGCTCGAGGTCGGCCTCGCGGACGAAGTGCTGGTTCATGCGGCCCTTTCCGTCACCACCCGGGCGCGCTCGCGGATGAAGCGCTCGACTGCGGCTTGGTCGTTCGCGAGGCGCGCGAAGCGCTCGGGCCGCTCCATCAGCTCGGCGAGATGCGGCGGCAGCTCCGGCCGCACGCCCGTCGCGCGCTAGACGGCGTCGGGGAATTTCGCCGGATGGGCGGTCGACAGCGCGATGACCGGCGTGCGCGGGTCGTCGTCGAGGAGCGCCCGGCCGGCGTGGACGCCGACCGCCGTGTGCGGGTCGAGGAGGTAGCCGGCGGCGCCGTAGGTGCGCCGCATCTCCTGCGCGACCGTCTCCTCGTCGACCGCCGCGGAGGCGAAATCCCGGCGGATGCGGGCGAGCGGCTCGGGCGCGATCGCGAAGGAGCGCGACTGCGACAGGCCCGCCATGAGCGCGCGCACCGCGGCGGCGTCGCGGTCATGGGCCTCGAACAGCAGGCGCTCGAAGTTCGACGACACCTGGATGTCCATCGATGGCGAGGTCGTCGGCGTCACGCCGCGGATCTCGTAGCGGCCGCTGGTGAGCGCGCGGTCGAGGATGTCGTTGGCGTTGGTCGCGACCATCAGCCGCTCGATCGGCAGCCCCATGCGCTTGGCGACGAAGCCGGCGAGCACGTCGCCGAAATTGCCGGTCGGCACCGAGAACGACACCGGACGATGCGGCGCCCCGAGCGCCACCGCGGCGGTGAAGTAATAGACCGTCTGCGCGGCGATGCGGGCCCAGTTGATCGAGTTCACGCCGGAGAGCTGCAGCTCGTCGCGGAAGGCCTGCGTGGTTGAACATCGCCTTCACGAGCGCCTGGCAATCGTCGAAGGTGCCGTCGACGGCGATGGCCTGCACGTTGGCGGCGTCGACGGTCGTCATCTGCCGCCGCTGCACGTCGGAGACGCGCCCGTGCGGGAACAGGATGAAGACGTCGACCTGGTCGAGCCCGGTGAAGGCGTCGACGGCCGCGCTGCCGGTGTCGCCCGAGGTCGCGCCGACGATGGTGGCGCGGCCGCCGCGCGCCTTCAGGACGTGATCCATCAGCTGCGCCAAGCAGACGCATCGCCACGTCCTTGAAGGCGAGCGTCGGGCCGTGGAACAGCTCGAGGACGAAGAGGTTGTCGCCGATCTGGACGAGCGGCGCGACCGACGGGTGGCGGAACGGGGCGTAGGCCGCCGCGATCATGCGGCCAAGATCGGGCGCGGCGATCTCGCCGTCGACGAGCGCGCCGATGACGGCCTTCGCGACCTCGGCGTAGCGGCTGGCCGGCGAAGGCCGCGATCGCGTCGCGGCGAGAGCGCCGGCCAGCGCTCCGGCACGTAGAGGCCGCCGTCGCGGGCGAGGCCGGCAAGGAGCGCGTCGGTGAAGCTGATCGCGGGCGCCTCGCCGCGGGTGGAGACGTGCAGCACGGAAGGCCTTGGGGGGTGATCGGGCGCGGACCTTAGGCGTCCGGGCGGCGAGGGAACAAGCTCGGCGCGGCCCCGGCCGGAACATGGCGCCAGACGCAGGCAGGCGAAGACCGCCGGCGAGAGCAGCGCGAGCCCGAACCAGGTCAGCGCATATTGAGGTGGTTGTTCGGGATCGTGAGCCGCGTCTGGCCGCCCTTCGGCCAGCCGCCGGCATCGGGGCGTGTCGCCGGCGTCGATGAGGAAGGGCGCGACGCGGGCGAGGCCCTTGGCCTGCGCGATCTCGCCGGGTCGCGCGTGAACCAGGCGTTCGCGGCCGGGTCGTTCTCGGGCCTGAACGAGGTCGCGCTTCTCCGGGCTGCGCAGCGAGCCCCGTCACGGTCGCCTCGGCCTGCGGCTGCGACTCGGGCCGGCGTCGCCGGGTCGCGCAGCTCGGTCGGCACGAAGCCGCGGTTGACGATGACGATCGAGCCGTCCGCGAGCCGCAAGCGGCGTCAAGAGGTAGAAGCCCTGGACCGGCTGGCCGCGTTGGCCGCCCGGCAGTCGAGGCCGTGCACGGCAACCTCATTGCTCGTGCAGGAAGCGCCCGGTCACGCGCACGCGCCGGTATTCCTCGCTCGTCGGCGACCAGCGCGGCCATTCGGCCTCGGGCGGCAGCGCGCCCGGCGTGCCGTAGGCGCGCGCCTCGATCCTCTCGATCAGGTCGAGCTTCCAGGCCCGGCGCTGCAGCTGCCAGGTGCCGAGCGAGACGAGCACGGCGACCCCCATCGTCGCCGCAAGCGCCGGCACGATCAGCCGCCGCAAGGATTGCGCCGTCGCAGCCGGCCTGAAGCGCCATTCCCGAGCACGATGGAGGACTCGATCGAGATTTAGCCGGGATTCTTCGGCTCGATCGTGAACCGCGTCTCTTCCGCCTTGTTGACGTACTGGCTGGCGACGAGCCCGCCTTTGACGAAGCGCAGGGGCAGGATGCACAGGATCAGGATCAGCGGGGAGGGTCGTGACGGCGTGGACCCAGAGCGGCGGCTCATAGGTGAGCTCGATCCAAAGGCCGATGGCGGTCGCCGGAATGCCCATCAGCATCATGACGAAGAACGCCGGGCCGTCCGCCGGGTCGGCGAAGGAATAGTCGAGGCCGCAGACGTTGCAGCGCTTGGCGAGCGTCAGGAACCCTTCGAACAGCTTCCCCTTGCCGCAGCGCGGGCAGGCCGACCGCACCGCGACGGACAGGATCCATTGCGGGCTGCTGTTGCGCTCCTCGACGGCAGGGCTCGGGGGAAAGTCGGGCATGGCTCGCTCCGGAAAAGCGAAGGGCGGCTCGCGCCGCCCCTCATCATAGGCTCTCGGCCGGGCTTTCGTCAGTGCCCGCCGGCGGCCGCATGGGCGCCCGCCGCCCAGACATAGATGCAGGAGAACAGGAACAGCCACACCACGTCGACGAAGTGCCAGTACCAGGCGGCGAACTCGAAGCCGAGATGCTGGCGCGGCGTGAACTGGCCCTGATAGGCCCGCCACAGGCAGACGGCGAGGAAGATCGTGCCGATGATGACGTGGGCGCCGTGGAAGCCCGTCGCCATGAAGAAGGTGGCGCCGTAGATGTTGCCCTTGAAGCCGAAGGCGGCGTGGCCGTACTCGTAGGCCTGGACGCAGGTGAACAGCATGCCGAGGACGATCGTCAGCCACAGGCCCCACTTCAGGCCCTTGCGGTCGTCGTGCAGCAGCGCGTGATGCGCCCAGGTCACCGTCGTGCCCGAGGTCAGCAGGATGAGCGTGTTGAGGAGCGGCAGGTGCCAGGGGTCGAAGGTCTCGATGCCCTTCGGCGGCCAGTGCCCGCCGGTGAGCTCGGTGCGCGGAGAACTGGATCGGGTCGTTCGGGATAGAGCGAGGCGTCGAAGAAGGCCCAGAACCAGGCGACGAAGAACATCACCTCCGAGGCGATGAACATGATCATGCCGTAGCGATGGCTGATCTGCACGACGCGGGTGTGGTGGCCCTCGTAGCTCGCCTCGCGGATCACGTCCGCCACCAGTTCAGCATGGTGTAGAGGACGCCGAGCACGCCGGCGCCGAAGACGTAAGGGCCGATCCTGCAGGCCGGCGAGCGTCAGGCTCTTCATCGTCAGGACGAGGCCGACCGCCATGACGAAGGCCGCGATCGACGCCGACGAGCGGCCAGGGGCTCGGATCGACGAGATGGTAGTCGTGCTGGCTTGGCGTGCGCCTCGGCCATGGTCAGGGCTCTCCGTCGCCTCGGTCGTGCGTCGCTTTAAGCGCGAGCGCGGCGGTTGTCACGCCGCCGGTCACAGTTTCGGCGCGGCCGCGGCGGCACTCGATGTCGCAACCGGCTCGCCGTTCCGGGATGGGAAGAAGGTGTAGGACAGCGTGATGCCCGGCATGGCGCTGACGTTCGGGTCGCGGGCAAGCGCCGGATCGATGTAGAAGACGACGGCGGCCTCGATCTCCTCGCCGGGCTTGAGCGTCTGCTCGGTGAAGCAGAAGCACTGCAGCTTGACGAAGAACGCGCCCGCCTGCCCCGGCTGCACGTTGAAGGTCGCGATGCCGGCGGTCGCCGTCCGGCCGGCGTTGCGGACCTTGTAGAAGACCGTCTGCGTCTCGCCGAGCTTGACCTCGACCTGCGGCGCCTCGGGCGTGAAGCGCCAGTCGAGCCCGGCCGCGACGTTGGCGTCGAAGCGCACCGTGATCGTGCGCTCGAGGATCTCGGCCGCAGGCGCGCCGCCGACGAGCGGCGTCCCGTCATAGCCGGTGATGCGGCAGAACAGGTCGTAGAGCGGCACCGACGCGTAGGCGAGGCCGACCATGCCGAGCGGCAAGGCCGGCGCAGAGCGCCGCCGTGCGGCGCGTGCGGGCCGTGAGGTCGCGCGAGCGGGCGGCGGGTCTCATAGCGGGCGGTTCAAGACCTGCGGGCCCGATCTTGGCGATCGTCACGACGTAGAAGAGGACGGCCAGGGCGGCGAGCGCCAGCGCGATCGCGATCGAGCGCGAGCGGCGGCGTTTCGCCGCCTCCGGGCGTCAGCGGCCGCGGTCTTCGCTCGTCGGCGCTCACGCCGGCAATCCGAGCGGGCGCAGGAGCCGAGCCCATGCTCGGCGAGGAGAGCGGCGAACAGCAGGAACAGGTACAGGATCGAGAAGCCGAACAGCTGCTGCGCCGCCCGCATCGCCGGCTCGCCCTCGCGGCGCCGGAACACCTGCAGGGCGCAGCGCCAGCATGGCGAGCCCGCCGAGCGACCGAGACGACCGCGTAGGCAAGCCGCCGAAGCCCAGCAGCGACCGGGACGCACCCCGACCGGCGCGAGCACCAGCGTGTAGAGCAGGATCTGCCGCCGCGTCGCGGCCGGGCCGGCGACGTTCGGCAGCATCGGGATGCCGGCGCGCGCGTAGTCCGTCGGACTTCACGAGCGCGAGCGCCCAGAAGTGCGGCGGCGTCCACAGGAAGATGATGGCGAAGAGGATGAAGGTCTCGAGCGACACCGTGCCCGAGACCGCCGCCTCGCCGATCATCGGCGGGAAGGCGCCGGCCGCGCCGCCGATGACGATGTTCTGCGCCGTCCAGCGCTTCAGCCCCATCGAGTAGACGACGACGTAGAAGAAGATCGTGAAGGCGAGGAAGGCGGCGGCGAGCCAGTTGGCGACAAGCCCGAGCGCCAGCACCGAGCCGACGGCAAGCGTCAGGCCGAAGGACAGCGCCTCCTCCGGCCGGATGCGCCCGGCCGGGATCGGCCGCTTGCGCGGTGCGCGTCATCAGCGCGTCGATATCGGCGTCCCACCACATGTTGAGGCAGCCGGAAGCCCCGGCGCCGACCGCGATCATGACGAGCGAGGCGAAGGCGATGACGGGGTTGCCGGCGCGTGCGCGACGGCCATGCCGACGAGCGCCGTGAACACGACGAGCGACATCACCCGCGGCTTCAGCAGCGCGATGTAGTCGGAGACCTCGCCGCCGGACATGGCCGCGGACGCCGCGAGGGTTTCGCCGGGTACGGTGTGGGTCAAGCTGGTCGCGGCGCTCATCGCAAGGTCAGGTTCCGGGATGTTGGCATGGCCGGCCCGAAACGGCCAGATGCCTGGAAAGCCTCTCCCGTGCCTGAAAGCGCGGGCTGGATCGGGCGCGCCGACGTGGGCGCCCGAGCCCGATCAGTGGTCCGTGTCGGCGATGCGCGGCAGCGTCTCGTATTGGTGGAAGGGCGGCGGCGACGGCAGCGTCCATTCGAGCGTCGTCGCGCCCTCGCCCCACGGATTCGTCGCCGGCCCGCTCCTTGTTCCGGAAGGCGATGAAGACGCCGTACATGAAGACGAAGATGCCGACCGCGAAGATGTAGGACGCCGATCGACGACACGAAGTTCCAGCCGGCGAAGGCGTCCGGATAGTCGGCGTAGCGGCGCGGCATGCCGGCGAGCCCGAGGAAATGCATCGGGAAGAACAGGATGTTCGCGCCGACGAAGGCGAGCCAGAAATGCAGCTTGCCGATCCACTCCGGGATGACGTAGCCGGATCATCTTCGGGAACCAGTAGTACATCGCCGCGAAGATCATGAACACGGCGCCGAGCGACAGCACGTAATGGAAGTGCGCCACGACGTAATAGGTGTCGTGCATGTAGCGGTCGACGCGGGCGTTCGCGAGCACGACGCCGGTGACGCCGCCGACCGTGAACAGGAAGATGAAGCCGATCGCCCAGAGCATCGCGCGCGGTGAAGCGGATCGAGCCGCCCCACATGGTCGCGATCCAGGAGAAGATCTTGATGCCGGTCGGCACCGCGATCACCATGGTGGCGAAGACGAAATAGGCCTGGCGTCTGGAGCGACAGGCCGACCGTGTACATGTGGTGCGCCCACACCACGAAGCCGACGACGCCGATCGCGACCATCGCATAGGCCATGCCGAGATAGCCGAAGATCGGCTTCTTCGAGAAGGTCGAGACGATGTGGCGGACGATGCCGAAGGCCGGCAGGATCATGATGTAGACTTCGGGGTGGCCGAAGAACCAGAACAGGTGCTGGTAGAGGATCGGGTCGCCGCCGCCGGCCGGGTCGAAGAAGGTCGTGCCGAAGTTGCGGTCGGTGAGCAGCATGGTGATCGCGCCGGCGAGCACCGGCAGCGCCAGCAGCAGCAGGAAGGCGGTGACCAGCATCGACCAGGCGAACAGCGGCATCTTGTGCAGCGTCATGCCGGGCGCGCGCATGTTGAGGATCGTGGTGATGAAGTTGATCGCGCCGAGGATCGAGGCGGCGCCGGCGAGGTGCAGCGACAGGATGCCGAAATCGAGCGCCGGCCCGGGATGGCCGGCGGTCGAGAGCGGCGGATAGACCGTCCAGCCGCCGCCGAAGCCGAGCGAGCCCGGCGCGCCCTCGACGAACAGCGAGGTGCAGAGCAGGAAGAAGCCGGCGACGGTGAGCCAGAACGAGATGTTGTTCATGCGCGGGAACGCCATGTCGGGCGCCCCGATCATCAGCGGCACGAACCAGTTGCCGAAGCCGCCGATGAGGGCCGGCATGACGAGGAAGAACACCATGATCAGGCCGTGGCCGGTGACGAACACGTTGTAGGCCTGCGGGTTGGAGAAGATCTGCAGCCCCGGCTCCTGCAGCTCCATGCGCATCAGGATCGAGAAGGCGGCGCCGACGAGGCCGGCGCAGAACGAGAACAGCAGGTAGAGCGTGCCGATGTCCTTGTGGTTGGTGGAATACATCCACCGCCGCCACCCGCTCGGGGTGTGGTGGTCGGCGTGATCGGCGTCGGTTGCGTAGGCCATGACGAAATTCGACGTCCTTTGTATTCGACCCGTTCAGTCCGTCGGCGGCGAGCCTGACGCCGCCAGAGCCGCCTCCGGCGTACTTCTTCTTGGCGTCGGCGAGCCAGGCGGCGTAGTCGGCGTCGCTCACCACCCGGATCTGCGATCGGCATGTAGGGGTGGCCGTTGCCGCACAGCTCCGAGCACTGGCCGTAGTAGACGCCCTCGCGCTCGGCCTTGAACCAGGTCTCGTTGAGCCGCCCCGGCACGGCGTCGATCTTGATGCCGAAGGACGGCATGGCGAAGGAGTGCAGCACGTCCGCCGCGGTCACCTGCACCTTGACCACCTTGTTGATCGGCACGACCATCTCGTTGTCGGCGGCAAGCAGGCGCGGCTGGCCCGGCTTCAGATCCTTGGCGTCGATCATGTTCGAATCGAAGCTGAAGCCGCCGCCCTGGTCGGCCGGGTACTCGTAGGACCAGTACCAGGAGTGCCCGTCGTCTTCACGATCACGTCCGGCTTCGGGATGATGAGCTGCTCGCGCAGGAGCCGGAAGGACGGGATCGCGATCGCGACGAGGATCAGCACCGGCAGGATCGTCCAGGCGACCTCGAGCAGGGTGTTGTGCGTCGTGCGCGACGGCACCGGGTTCGCCTGCTCGTTGAACTTCACCGCGACCGCGATCAGGAGCGCGAGCACGAACAGCGAGATCGCGGTGATGATCCAGACGAGCCAGGTATGGAAGAGGTGCACGTCGTGGGCGACCGGAGTGACCGGCGTTCTGCATGGCGATCTGCCACGGCTCGGGCTGGCCGGTCCCGGCCGCGAGCGCGGCGGGCGCGACGAACGCCAGGGCGATGCCGGCAGCCGCAAGCCGGATCGCCGTCCGATGGCCAATGCTGCTCGTCCGCATCCGCGTTTGAAGCTCCTGTCCGGCCCGCCGCCTGCGGGCGGCGCCAAAGACCACAATGCGCATTTGAGCGCAACGGCTCGGGCGCCGCAATCTCATGCGTCATAACGGCCCGAAAAGCACTGCATTTCCCCACCCGTCGCGCAGCTTGCTTGACAGCCCGGCTGGCCCGTGTTCGGAACGGCCCGCTCGGGCCGCCGCCGCGCGGCCGCACCGCCCGGGAGTCGGGCCTCGAGGAAGGATATGACGTCGTTCCGCTCACGATGGGTTTGCACGGCCTTGGCGGCGGCGCTGACGGGCGCGGCCGGCGCGGCCGAGCGCGCAAGGCGTCGTGAAGAACACGTTCGGCGATTGGCAGATGCGCTGCGAGACGCCGCCCGGCGCGAAGAGCGAGCAATGCGCGCTCGTCCAGAACGTCATGGCCGAGGACCGGCCGAACCTGACGCTGCTCGTCATCGCGCTCAAGACCGCCGACGGCAAGTCGCGGCTGCTGCGGATGGTCGCGCCGCTCGGCATCCTGATCCCGGCCGGGATCGGGCTCCGGATCGACCAGGCCGACATCGGCCGCGCCGGCTACGTCCGCTGCCTGACCACCGGCTGCATCGCCGAGGCGGTCCTCGACGACACGCTCTTGAACCAGCTCAAGGGCGGCCAGACCGCGACCTTCATCGTGTTCCAGACGCCGGAGGAAGGCGTCGGCGTGCCGGTCTCGCTGAACGGCTTCGGGGCCGGGTTCGACGGCCTGCCGTAAGCGGTGCAAAGGCCGCGCGGCGCGCAAGGGGGAGGACTCATGATCGTTTTCAACACCGCGCGACAGCGCCTCCGCCCGGCCGTTCTTGGCGCCGCGGGTCTCGTGCTGGCGGGCCCGGCCGCGGCGCAGGGGATCGGCGACACGCTGAGCAATCTCTTCAAGTTCGGCGGCACCACGGTTCCGCAAGAGGCGCCGCGCCAGACCGGGGACGCGTATTGCCCGAGCGTCGGCCTGATCGAGGGCAGCGCCGCCATCCGGGCCTACAACAACAACCGCGTCGGCGACCCGGCGGCGCTCCGCCACCAGATCTCGCTCAACCAGTTCGCGCGCGAATGCGACGAGCAGCCCGACGGCTCGATTCTCGTGAAGGTCGGCGTCGAGGGCCGCGTGCTGCTTGGGCCGGCCGGCGCCGCCGGGCGCTTCGACGCGCCGGTGACCTTCGTCATCAAGCGCGGCGACAGCATCCTCGCGACCCGGACCCAGAGGGTCTCGATCGCGGTCCCGGCAGGCGACACCCAGGCGAGCTTCGTCACGGTGCAGGACGGCCTCGTCGTGCCGGCAAAGGCCGGCGAGTACGAGATCGACGTCGGGCTCGTCGCCGGCGCCGGCGGCGCGAAGCCCGAGCGCGCGGCAAAGCGCAAGCGCGGCTGAGGCCGACGCCCGCGGCGACGGGCGCGGCGTTGACATCGTCCTGGGCCTCGGCCACACCAAAGCCTGCTTCTGATCCCCGCGGGAGAGACCGGCACGTCGCAAGACGAGCCGGCGCCGAAGGCGCAACCGCCCCGGAAACGCTCAGGCCGAAGGGCCGCGGGGAGCTGGCACTCTGGAAAGCGGCGCGGCTCGTCGAGCTTCGCCCACCGACGGGGGTAACTCCGGCTTCTCGCCGGGGGAAATCTCTCAGGTCCTCAGGACAGAGGGGGCGCTCGCGGGCCGAAAAGGCCCGGCCGGGCGCGTGACTCCGATCGTCGAGGGCCCCATGGCCGAGCCGGCAGCCGCCGAAAGCCTTCTCGAGACGCCGCTCCACGGCGAGCATGCCGCCGCCGGCGCTCGCCTCGTGCCCTTCGCCGGCTACGCCATGCCGGTGCAATACGCGACCGGCATCCTGGCCGAGCATCTCTGGACGCGCGAGCACGCCGGGCTCTTCGACGTCTCGCATATGGGCCAGGCGGCGCTGATCGGGCCGGACCACGCGACGACGGCGCGGGCGCTCGAGGCGCTCGTTCCGGCCGACATCCTCAACCTCAAGCCCGGCCGGCAGCGCTACACCCAGCTCCTCGACGAGAACGGCGGCATCCGCGACGACCTCATGGTGACGCGGCCCGCCAATCCGCTCCAGGACGGCGAGCTCCTCCTCGTCGTCAACGCCGCGACGAAGGAGGCCGACTACGCCCACATGGCGGCGCGGCTTCCGGCCGGCGTCGAGCTTCGCCGCTTCGACGACCGCGCGCTTCTCGCCCTGCAAGGGCCGCAGGCCGAGGCCGTGCTCGGCGGCCAGGCGCCGGACATCGCATCGCTCGCCTTCATGCAGGCGGCGGAGACGATGATCGGCGGCATCCCGGCCCATGTCTCGCGCTCCGGCTACACCGGCGAGGACGGCTTCGAGATCTCGGTGCCGGCGAGCCGCGCAGCGGAGCTGTGGCGGCTCCTCATGACGGACGAGCAGGCAAGGCCGATCGGCCTCGGCGCGCGCGATTCGCTCCGGCTCGAGGCCGGGCTGTGCCTCTATGGCCATGACATCGACACCACGACCTCGCCGGTCGAGGCGGGCCTGACCTGGTCGATCCAGAAGCGCCGCCGCGAGGAAGGCGGGTTCCCGGGCGCGGCGCGCATCCAGCGCGAGCTCCGGGACGGCCCGGCGCGCCTGCGGGTCGGCCTCAAGCCCGAGGGCCGCGCGCCCGCCCGCGAAGGCACCGTCGTCGCGACGCCGGACGGACGGGAGGTCGGCAAGGTCACCTCGGGCGGCTTCGGCCCGAGCGTCAACGGGCCGGTCGCCATGGGCTACGTCGCGCGGGAGTTCGCGACGCCGGGGACAAAATTGCATCTCGTCGTGCGCGGCAAGCCGCTGCCGGCGCAGGTCGTGCCGATGCCGTTCGCGCCGCATCGCTACAAGAGAGGGTGAGGGACGCCGATGACCACGCGCTACACCAAGGACCACGAATACATCCGGATCGAAGGCGACACCGGCATCGTCGGCATCACCGACTACGCCCAGAGCCAGCTCGGCGACGTCGTCTACGTCGAGCTTCCCGCCGTCGGCAAAAGCGTCGCCAAGGGCGGCGAGGCGGCGGTCGTCGAGAGCGTCAAGGCGGCAAGCGAGGTCTATGCCCCGGTCTCCGGCGAGGTGACGGCCGTCAATTCCGCGCTCGAGGGGGCGCCGGGCACGGTGAACGAAAGTCCGGTCGAGCGCGGCTGGTTCTTCAAGCTGAAGCTTGCGAACGCCGCCGAGCTCGACGGCCTCATGGGCGAGGACGAGTATCGCGATTACGTGCAGTCGATCAGCTGAGGGCTCGCCGATGAGCCACGAATACCGGGCGACGGTGCGCTGGGTGCGCGACGGCGCCGCTTTCACCGACCAGA